>NZ_CP009241.1:0-4800000 GCF_000758525.1 Paenibacillus sp. FSL H7-0357
GATAAGATTCAGCACTAACCCATTTTCTTCGACATTTCCACTTCATGGCTGATGCCACATTTGGAAGATTTAAAGGAGTGACAGTCTGTGGACAGCCATACTTCCGAATTATGGCAGCAAATATTATCGATTATTCAAACCAAATTAAGCAAACCGAGCTTCGATACATGGTTTAAGGCGACGAAGGCATTAACTCTTAGCCAGCACGCCATTATCATCTCGGCACCTACAACATTTGCCGTAGAATGGCTGGAAAGTCGTTACACCAAATTGGTAGGAGCTACGGTTTATGAAGTTACCGGACAACAGGTTGACGTCAAATTTGTGATTGAGGAGAACAAGCCCGTAGAGCCTGTAATCCAGCAGATGACGCCTTCTCCCGCAGTATCGCGTGAAGAAGCGCAGACTCATTTGCTTAATCCCAAGTACACTTTCGATACGTTCGTTATCGGCTCCGGCAACCGGTTTGCGCATGCAGCCTCTCTGGCTGTAGCGGAAGCGCCTGCCAAAGCGTATAATCCCTTGTTTTTGTACGGCGGGGTGGGTCTTGGGAAGACTCATCTAATGCATGCCATCGGGCACTACGTCCTGGAACATAACCCTAACAATAAGGTTATCTACATCTCGTCCGAGAAATTCACGAATGAATTCATCAACTCCATCCGTGACAACCGCGGTGAAAGCTTCCGTAACAAATACCGCAACGTTGACATTCTGCTGATTGACGATATTCAATTCCTGGCCGGCAAAGAGTCAACGCAGGAGGAATTTTTCCATACGTTTAACGCTCTTCATGAAGAACGCAAGCAAATTATTATCTCCAGCGACCGTCCCCCAAAGGAAATTCCCACTCTGGAAGAACGGCTTCGTTCCCGTTTTGAATGGGGACTCATTACCGATATTCAACCGCCTGATCTGGAGACGCGGATTGCCATTTTGCGCAAGAAAGCCAAGGCGGAGAACCTGGATATCCCCAATGAGGCCATGATGTACATCGCCAACCAGATCGATACGAACATTCGCGAGCTTGAGGGCGCATTGATCCGTGTTGTTGCCTATTCATCGCTTACCAACCAGGACGTAACCACTCATCTGGCAGCCGAAGCACTGAAGGATATCATTCCTTCCAGCCGGCCGAAGATGATCACCATGAACGATATTCAGCAAAAGGTCGGCGAATATTACAATTTGCGCATGGAAGATTTCAAGGCGCGCAAACGCACCAAAGCCGTAGCTTTTCCACGTCAAATCGCTATGTATCTCTCCCGTGAATTAACGGATTATTCGCTTCCCAAAATCGGAGAAGCTTTCGGGGGACGTGACCATACGACAGTTATACATGCCCATGAGAAGATTACGCAGCAATTAAAGGTAGACCAGGAGTTGTACAAAGTGGTAAATAATCTTGCGGAGAAAATTAAAAATCCTTCCTAAGAGGAACAAAGAGCCTATGCACAATCTATACACATGTGGGTAGGCTTAATTTTATGCTGTTTCGGGGGTTATCCACATAAACGGCGCCCCTACTACTAATACTATTAAATAACTATAATAATTCATCTTCTAAGAGCAGGTTTCGAAGAGGAATTACGTACACCTATTTCCCAATTTTTCAGCTAGGAGTGAAATCATGAAAATCAGCATTCTTAAAAATGAACTCAACGAATCAATCGGGCACGTATCCAAGGCAATCTCCAGCAGAACTACAATTCCCATTCTGACCGGCATTAAGCTGGAGGTAAGCCATCAAGGCGTTACCCTGACTGCAAGTGATACGGACATTTCCATCCAGTCCTTCATACCTGCAGAGAACGATAGCCATACCATCGTGAAAGTGGAACAGCCAGGCAGCGTTGTGCTTCCAGCCAAGTTTTTCGTCGAGATCATCAAGAAGCTTCCCTCCAAAGAAATTCACATGGAAGTCAAAGAGGGCTTTCAAACCTATATCTCTTCCGGCTCCACGGAAATTCAGATCGTCGGTCTTGACCCCGAGGAATTCCCAGTACTGCCGAGCATCGAGGAGAACGAAACGATCTCAATTCCAGGTGATTTGCTGAAAAATATGATTAAACAAACCGCCTTCTCCATCTCCACCCAAGAGACAACACCCATTCTGACAGGGATTCTGTGGAATCTGAGTGAGAATGAATTTAAATTTACAGCTACCGACCGCCACCGTCTGGCCACAAGAGCTGCGCATCTGGAAGGGACCGAGAATGTCCAATTCGCCAACATCGTCATTGCCGGCAAAACGCTGAATGAGCTAAGCAAAATCATACCGGACCAGAATATGCTGGTGGATATTGTCGTGGCCGATAATCAGGTGCTCTTCAAAATCGACAAAGTGCTGTTCTATTCGCGGATTCTGGATGGAATTTATCCGGATACTTCTAGAATTATTCCGACCAACTACAAAACAGAACTAACTTTGGATACAAAAAAACTCAGCGAATCGATTGACCGCGCTTATTTGCTGTCCCGTGAAGAAAAAACAAACATTGTACGTATGCAGACACTGGAGAACGGCGATGTTGAGATCTCTTCCAGCTCGTCAGAGCTGGGGAAGGTCCGTGAAGAACTGGAAGTGCTTGATTTCAAAGGCGAGCCGCTCAAAATCTCCTTCAACTCCAAATATATGCTCGATGTCCTGAAAGTTGTCGAAAGCGAGCAGCTCGTCATCGCCTTCACCGGTATGATGAGTCCGATTATTCTTAGACCGCTGGATGACAGCCGCAGTCTGTATGTCATTCTGCCGTACCGCACAACAAATTAAACGCCGCTGTTCACGAACCTGTGGATAAGTGGTGGAAAGGATAAAAAACATGAAAAAAATACTTATCCACAGTGGATATATTAAGCTGGACCAGTTCTTGAAGCTTTCAGATTGCGTATCCACAGGCGGCATGGCGAAGGCGCTGCTGCAGGAAGGCTACGTGAAGGTTAACGGGGAAAAAGAAGAACGACGTGGCAGAAAGCTTTATCCGGGTGATACAATAGAGGTTCAGGACAACGGCGCATTCGAGATTGAAGGCGGCGGAATAAAAGAGTAGTTCACCCAAGGAGGCAGAGGTTCGTGTTTGTTAAAAATATCGGTCTGCAGCATTACCGTAACTACGGGCTGCTGCGTCTGGAGAGCCTGGGCGATGTGAACCTGATTCTCGGTCAGAATGCCCAGGGCAAAACAAACCTCATGGAGGCTCTGTTCGTCCTGGCGATGACCAAGAGCCACCGTACCTCGAAGGACCGGGAACTCATTTCTTTCGATGCTCCCGGAGGATCCGCGCAAATTGTTGCCGAGGTGGAACGTAAATATGGCGATTTGAAGCTGGAGCTGACCTTGTCCGCCCAAGGCAAAAAAGCCAGAATCAACGGGCTGGAACAGCGCAGGCTCAGTGAATTCGTCGGCTCGCTCAACGTGGTGATGTTCGCTCCGGAAGATCTGGAGATCGTCAAAGGGACACCTGGAATACGGCGCCGGTTTCTTGATATGGAGATTGGCCAGGTGCAGCCAAGTTATCTTTTCCATCTGCAGCAATACCAGAAGGTGCTTCTGCAAAGAGGCAATCTGCTGAAGCAGCTATGGGGCAAGGAAGCAGCAGGCAAGGAGCTGTTGGAAATATGGGATGCCCAACTTATAGAGCATGGTGTTAAAATCGTCAAAAAAAGGAAACAATTCATAAAGAAGCTGCAAATCTGGGCAGAAAGCATTCACCGGGGCATTACGAACGGCGGGGAAGAGCTGAAATTGCTGTACGTCCCCTCTTTCGGCGAGCGGGACGAGGAAGATGAAGCTGTCTTATTAGACAAATTTATGTTAAAGTTATCACAAACAAGAGATCAGGAAATTAGGCGCGGCATGACGCTGACGGGTCCCCATCGGGATGACCTGTCCTTTTTTATCAACGGAAGAGAAGCTCAGGTCTACGGTTCTCAGGGGCAGCAGCGCACGGCAGCTTTGTCGCTCAAGCTGGCGGAAATCGAGCTGATCCATGAAGAAATCGGGGAGTACCCTGTGCTGCTTCTTGATGATGTTTTGTCCGAGCTTGATCCTTACCGCCAGACTCAGCTTATAGAAACCTTTCAAAGCAAGGTACAAACCTTCATCACTGCCACCGGTGTGGAAAGTTTAAGTGCCGATAAATTAAAAGGCGCAAGCCTATACCATGTTCATGATGGAAAAGTGGAGTTATAAAGAGCGGAGGAAGAGAATGTATATTCATTTGGGCGGAGAAAAGATTATTCGATCCTCAGAGCTGATTGCTATATTTGATATATCGATTGAGAGGTCCTCGAAGGTGTCGAAGCAGTTCATTGTTCATTCCCAGCAGGATAAAAAACTGGAACGAATCGGTGAAGAGGAAGCGAAGTCCATTGTCGTGACCAAAAATACTGTGTACTACTCCCCTATTTCCTCCTCCACTCTCAAAAAAAGAGCCAAAATCTTGTTGGAAATATAAGCTTTTCAGGTTACAAGAGATAATCAGAAAGAAGTAGGTGAAGGCATGTCAATGAATCAACCGACATATGATGAGAGTCAGATTCAGGTACTGGAAGGGCTGGAAGCTGTTCGGAAACGTCCCGGCATGTACATTGGTTCCACTAGCGCTAAAGGTCTGCATCATTTGGTTTGGGAGGTCGTCGATAACAGTATCGATGAGGCGCTGGCAGGTTTTTGCGACCGGATTCAAGTGATTATTCATGAGGATAACAGTGTGACCGTTATTGATAACGGACGGGGTATCCCTGTCGGTGAGAACGTGAAGCTGAAGAAATCGACGCTTGAGGTTGTAATGACTGTCCTGCATGCAGGTGGTAAATTCGGCGGTGGCGGATATAAGGTTTCGGGCGGTCTTCACGGTGTAGGGATATCGGTTGTGAACGCATTATCCGAGAAGGTAGTTGTAACCGTCAAACGTGACGGCCACGTCTACCAGCAGGAATACAGACGCGGTGCACCCCAATATGATATCAAGATTATCGGAGATTCCGACGAGACGGGTACCACTACAACCTTTCATCCGGATTCGGAGATTTTTACCGAAACGACAGTCTTCGAATACAACACGCTCCTTACTCGTATCCGCGAGCTGGCGTTTCTTAACAAGGGAATCGAGCTTTCACTGCTGGATGAGCGGACTGGGGTTTCCAATACCTTCAAATACGATGGCGGTATCGTAGAATATGTGAAATATTTGAACGAGAAAAAAGAGGCGCTTCATGAGGATCCGATCTACGTGGAAGGCTCACGGGATATGATTGCGGTTGAAGTAGCTCTGCAATATAACGATTCGTACACAGAGAACATTTACTCTTTTGCCAACAATATCAATACGCATGAAGGCGGAACGCATGAATCCGGCTTTAAGAGTGCATTGACACGGATCATCAATGATTATGCCCGCAAAACCGGCGTGATCAAGGACAGCAGCAACAACCTGACCGGAGATGACGTTCGTGAAGGATTGACGGCGATTATTTCCGTGAAAATTCCTGAGCCGCAATTCGAAGGGCAAACGAAGACCAAGCTCGGCAACAGTGAAGTCCGCGGGATTGTAGAATCCTTGTTCGGTGAGAAGCTGCAGGAATTCCTGGAAGAGAACCCTGCGGTTTCCCGGCGGGTGCTGGAGAAGTCACTGCAGGCTTCACGTGCCCGTGAGGCTGCCCGCAAAGCCCGTGAACTGACCCGCCGCAAGAGCGCTCTTGAAGTCAGTGCCTTGCCGGGTAAGCTGGCAGACTGCTCATCCAAGGATGCTTCGATCAGTGAGCTGTATATCGTCGAAGGTGACTCTGCCGGTGGATCAGCCAAGCAGGGCCGGGACCGTCACTTCCAGGCGATTCTGCCGCTGCGCGGTAAAATCCTGAACGTAGAGAAAGCACGGCTTGACCGTATCCTATCCAATGCCGAAATCCGGGCGATTATTACTGCTCTGGGAACCGGGATCAGCGAGGACTTTGATCTGTCCAAGGCGCGTTATCACAAGGTTGTTATTATGACTGATGCGGACGTCGACGGAGCCCATATCCGGACTCTGCTGTTGACCTTCTTCTACCGCTACATGCGGAAGATTATCGAAGCTGGCTATATTTATATCGCCCAGCCGCCGCTGTTCAAAATTGAGCGCAACAAAGTCATCCGCTATGCTCAAAGTGAGAGAGAACGCGATGAGATCATTGCTACCTTTGGTGAGAATGTTAAGGTAAATGTTCAGCGCTACAAAGGTCTGGGAGAAATGAACGCCACCCAGCTTTGGGATACCACCATGGATCCTGAGAGTCGCATGATGCTGCAGGTAACGATTGATGATGCAATATTAGCTGACAGTATCTTTGATACACTTATGGGAGATAATGTGCAGCCAAGATATGAATTCATTCAAGAGCATGCAAAATCGGTTCGGAACCTTGATATTTAATCATATGCGCACACCGGTCCTCATACAGACCTAGCATATGTTCCTAGCAAAGAACCTCCAGTTTCCTATTCCTTGGCGAATAGAAGCCGGAGGTTCTTTCGGTTAGGGTAGTCTTTTGCTCAGGAGAGGGGTTACCGGCGGGAGACTGCTGTTTTTCTTCTCTTTAACCGTCCATACGCCACAGCATAACGATGAATTTTGCGATAAATAGATTTGTCGTGAATTAATTTAAAGGCAATAATGGAGGGAAGGGTGTTCACTTCAAGCAGCCATACATCATGATGCTGATCCAGGGCAATATCAAGCCCGATCTCTTTAAGACCAGGGTAGGCTGTTTCAAGCTGCATGGCGATTTTTACACCCAGGGATTTTAACGACTGAAGCGTGGATGCCATCTCTGCCGGACCCATATGTTCTTTAAACAACGCATTGACGGTAAAGACACTTCCCCCGTTATGATAATTGGTCACAATCTTTTGCGGAGCGGCCACTCTGCCCAGCATTCCGGTTGTTTCCCACCCTCCATCCGGTCTTTTTTGCGTCAGTACCCGCAAATCAAACGGGCGGTCAGCATGCCGGAGCAAATCAATTCCCTGTTGGATTAAGTAGGAGCGTCCTTTAATCTTCGGCTTCAAAGCATTATGCAGCTCCTCCGTTGTGGAGAATGCTTCTGCCTCCAAACCATGGCGCAAGATATACATTATTTTTTGTTCAACCGCGGCTTCACTGCTTCCAGTACCGTAATCTCTGTTGACCGGCTGCTGTCCGCTGGGACTTAAATTCACCGTACGCTGCTCGGCTCGCATCACACCATTCCCATAAGTCCCGCGGTCAGGTTTTATATATACCGTCCCGTAGGTTCCGAGCAATTCGTTAAGAGCGGCCAAACTGTACTTTCGTGTTTCCGGGATGAAGATTGCCAGTAGGCGGTTTTGCAGGATAACTTTAGTTTTTGCCCATTTGCTGGAGACCCGTTGAATCCTCATTATCTTCCTCCTTAAAAGTTTTGTGAGCGTAACAGCATTGAATTCTCCTCGTACAAAACTTGCTTCGAAAGCATAAACTTAAAGTTTTGTGGGTTGATCTGAATGATGAATCTGGAAAGCTGAAATTTTAGGACAAGCTAACTAAACAATGTTATAATATAAGGATATGGGGTTATGTCATTTTGGACAAAACCAGGGCCATATAACCAATCTTCTTGTCTTTACAGTCTATGTAACGAAGACATTGGCGGAAAGGGCATTTACCCCTGACTGTGCCAAAAGAAATGAATATAGAAGATATAAATCTATAGTGTTTAATTGTGCTGCTTTTGTGAAAGTAATATAATAAAGGGTAGCGGTTTTTAACTGAAGGAGGTCCAGCAACTCATGGCTGAACAAAATAACCCGCAAATCAAAGATCGGGACATTGGTGAGGAAATGCGCGAATCCTTTATGGATTACGCAATGAGCATCATTGTAAGCCGGGCTTTGCCAGATGTGCGGGACGGACTCAAGCCTGTTCACCGACGCATTTTGTTTGCGATGTCGGAACTTGGAATGTCTCCGGATAAACCTCACAAGAAGTCAGCGAGAATCGTCGGTGAGGTTATCGGTAAGTATCATCCTCACGGGGACTCCGCTGTTTATGAGACGATGGTACGGATGGCGCAGGATTTCTCCATGCGCTACATGCTCGTAGACGGTCATGGGAACTTCGGTTCCATTGACGGAGATATGGCGGCAGCAATGCGGTATACCGAGGCACGCCTGTCCAAAATCGCCGGAGAGATGCTTCGCGATCTCAACAAGGAAACAGTTGATTTCGCACCTAACTATGATGGTGAAGAGAATGAACCTGTAGTTTTGCCTGCGCGTTATCCTAACCTGCTCGTTAACGGGGTATCCGGGATCGCTGTAGGGATGGCTACCAACATTCCTCCGCATAATCTGGGTGAAGTCATTGATGGCGTACAGGCGATGATCAAGAATCCAGAGATCACACCTATGGAGCTTATGGAATATATTCAAGGGCCGGATTTCCCTACAGCGGGCTATATTTTGGGCCGTGAAGGTATTCGCCAAGCTTACCGCACAGGACGCGGATCGGTTACGATGCGTGCTAAAGCAACTATTGAGGAGAACAATGGTAAAGCGCGGATCATTGTGCATGAACTGCCTTATCAGGTCAACAAAGCGAGATTGGTTGAAAAGATTGCAGAATTGGTACGTGAGAAACGGATCGAGGGAATAACCGATCTTCGTGATGAGTCCGACCGTAACGGTATGCGCGTTGTAATTGAGATGCGGCGTGATGTCAATCCAAGTGTCGTACTCAATAACTTGTACAAACATACTGCCATGCAATCTACATTCGGTATCAATATGCTGGCTATTGTAGGCAACGAGCCGAAGATCCTGAATCTTCGCGACGTGCTGTATCACTACTTACAGCATCAAATCGAAGTTATCCGCCGGCGGACGATCTTTGATCTGAAGAAGGCTGAGGCACGGGCGCATATTCTGGAAGGTCTGCGTGTTGCACTGGATCATCTGGATGAGGTTATTGCGCTGATCAGGGCTTCTCGTACGACGGATATCGCCCGTGAAGGCTTGATGGAAACATTCAGCCTCAGTATTGAGCAGGCTCAAGCAATTCTCGATATGCGGATGCAGCGCCTGACCGGATTGGAACGGGAAAAAATTGAGAACGAGTATAATGAATTGCTAGTCAAGATTGCCGAGTATAAGGAAATTCTGGCCAATGAGCATCTCGTGCTGGATATCATCAGCAACGAGCTTCAGGAAATCCGTGATAAATTTTCGGATGACCGCCGCACTGAAATCACAGTCGGCGAAGAAAGCATTCTTGACGAGGATCTGATCCCGCGTGAAGAGGTTGTCATTACGATTACGCATACCGGTTATATCAAACGTCTGCCGGTGAGCACGTATCGCAGCCAGAAGCGTGGAGGCCGCGGTGTGATCGGGATGGATACCAAGGATGAGGATTTCGTGGAGCATCTCTTCGTGAGTAATTCCCATAATTACCTCATGTTCTTTACCGATAAGGGCAAAGTTTACCGGATCAAGGCGTATGAGATTCCTGAGCTCGGACGTACTGCACGGGGGACGCCGATTATCAACCTGATTCAAATTGAACAGGGTGAGAAGATCAGTGCAGTTATCCAGGTAGAGGAAGCGGATAGCGACAAATACCTGTTCTTTGCTACCCGCGAAGGGATCGTGAAGAAAACGCCGCTTGAAGATTATAACAACATCCGCAAAGGCGGATTGATTGCCATTAATCTTCGTGAGGAAGACTCCTTGATCGAAGTTAAGCTGACAGACGGAGAGCAGAATCTGATTATCGGTACTGCCCGCGGCATGTCGATTACCTTCTCCGAGAACGATGTACGTTCTATGGGCCGCAGTGCAACAGGGGTCAAAGGGATTAACTTGGACGACAATGACCATGTGATCGGAATGGACTGCGTGGACAAGGAGCTTGAGGTGTTGATCGTAACGACTAAGGGTTACGGCAAGCGTACACCTGCCAGCGACTATCGTTCACAAACCCGTGGCGGTAAGGGGATCAAGACCATTAATCTTACGGATAAGAATGGACCGGTTGTTGGCTTGAAGGTTGTTAAGAAAGACGAAGACCTGATGATCATTACAACGAGCGGGACCTTGATTCGTACGAGTATGGATGGGATTTCTACCATGGGCCGTTATGCGCAGGGCGTTAAGCTGATTAATATCCGTGAGGATGATGCAGTAGCTACCCTTTGCAGAGCCGATAAGAATGAGGAAGACGAATTGTCCGAGCTCGAGGACGGCGAAGAGGGCCAGGTTACAGCAATAGATGAAACTGCTGAAACTACTGAAGCCGCTGAGCCTGAAATGGACGCTGGCAATGACGAGGATATTCTCGAATAGCACCCTATAAAGAGAGCACAGGTTTCTTATAAGAAGCCCGTGCTCTTTTTTTTGCTTTCTAATATAATTTTTATGGATTGCCGATACACTATCTAGCCGCTTGCAACTATCCATACTATAATTAGAGAATCAAATACTCCGGTGCTGCCTGGCGGCACACCAGTTAGCCGGTAATGTTCAGTCTCTATATAGAGCAGCATTCCTGAGCGCAAGTGTCATGAAGTAGAGGGGCTGAGTGGATGCCAAATATATCCGTAGCAGAAGTTAAACCAGGTTCAAAAGTTATTAAAGATGTAGTTACCCCTTTAGGAGGAGTATTATTTCCCAAGGGAAAAATAATACTGCCACGCGACGTTGAGATTCTGCAGGCTTTTTTAATTCAACAGGTGGAGATTGAAGGCAACCAGGGAGAGGCTGTACCTGCTGAAAATGTTAAAGCAGCCGCGAAGACGTTGCCAGTCAAGGCAGGAACACTCATTAATGAGTCAGTGCTGGCCAAAAGCAATTCCTCTTTACATGATGAATATGAGAAGATGCTGATTTTGATTAAGCAGAGCTACCGTTCTGTTGCTGCTGCCTCGATACCCATTTTTGAATTACGCAGTCAGTTGGAAGCATTGATCGGCAATTTAAAAGATTATCATGTCTTGAAGTTTGCTCCACGGATTCTGCATGATGAAGATTATAACTATCACAATGCAGTGCTGTCGGCATTAACCTGTTATAAAATCGCCCAGTGGTGCGGATATCCGCAGAAAGATTGGATGCAGGCTGCATTTGCCGGTTTGCTGCATGATATCGGTAACGTTAAAGTAGATGGGGCACTGCTGCACAAGCCGACCCCGCTGAATGGAGCGGAATTAGAAGAAGTCCGCAGACATACCACTTATGGATACCAGCTGCTGAGAAATGTTACAGCTATTAACGAAGGGGTTAGACTTGCGGCACTTCAGCATCACGAAAAAATAGACGGTACTGGTTATCCGCTCCATCTGGAGGGCAGCCAGATTCATGTCTACGCCAAGATCGTTGCTGTGGCTGATATCTTTCACGCCATGACCCTGGAGAAGGCTTACAGAAAGGCTCAGTCGCCTTATCTGGTATTGGAGCAGCTACAGACCGAAAGCTTCGGTAAGCTGGATCCGGTTATCGTTCAAACCTTTATTCAGAAAACAACAGATCTCTATAATGGCACAAGAATACGATTAAGCGACGGGCGTCATGGAGAGATTATCTTTACAGACCGCAGCAATCCTACCCGCCCTATGGTGCAGGTGGAGGGAAAAATCGTCAACCTGATGATGGAACGTGAGCTATACATTCAGGAGATCATTGCCTAACCCAAGGGATGAGTCCAATGAAAGCTTTGTTATCGCCCTTTATGCTGGTGCTTTTGCAGTAGGGGGCGGTACAAGCTGTTTACTCTAGAAAGAATTTTATAAATAATGCTTGCAATGTAGAACCATACATGATATATTCTATTTCTGGCCGCGAAACATCAACGCCGGGCTCGAAAAAGAAGTTGAAAAAAAGAGCTTGCATTGATCGGTTGGATGTGATATATTATAAGAGTTGCTGGTGACGAGATAATCGACACTGACAACGAGCTTGATCTTTGAAAACTGAACAACGAGTGAGTATGGAAATCACGCAAGTGAGATCCAAAATTAGAGAATGTAAATTCTCGTCAGATGTTTCAAATTGAGCAATCGCTCTTTCTAAATACCAATTTGGAGAGTTTGATCCTGGCTCAGGACGAACGCTGGCGGCGTGCCTAATACATGCAAGTCGAGCGGAGTTATGATGGAGCTTGCTCCGGATTAACTTAGCGGCGGACGGGTGAGTAACACGTAGGCAACCTACCTCTTTGACTGGGATAACTACCGGAAACGGTAGCTAATACCGGATAATTCCTTTGTTCACATGGACGAAGGATGAAAGGCGGAGCAATCTGCTACAAGGAGATGGGCCTGCGGCGCATTAGCTAGTTGGTGGGGTAACGGCCCACCAAGGCGACGATGCGTAGCCGACCTGAGAGGGTGAACGGCCACACTGGGACTGAGACACGGCCCAGACTCCTACGGGAGGCAGCAGTAGGGAATCTTCCGCAATGGGCGAAAGCCTGACGGAGCAACGCCGCGTGAGTGATGAAGGTTTTCGGATCGTAAAGCTCTGTTGCCAGGGAAGAACGTCCGGTAGAGTAACTGCTACCGGAGTGACGGTACCTGAGAAGAAAGCCCCGGCTAACTACGTGCCAGCAGCCGCGGTAATACGTAGGGGGCAAGCGTTGTCCGGAATTATTGGGCGTAAAGCGCGCGCAGGCGGCTATTTAAGTCTGGTGTTTAAACCTTGGGCTCAACCTGAGGTCGCACTGGAAACTGGGTGGCTTGAGTACAGAAGAGGAAAGTGGAATTCCACGTGTAGCGGTGAAATGCGTAGATATGTGGAGGAACACCAGTGGCGAAGGCGACTTTCTGGGCTGTAACTGACGCTGAGGCGCGAAAGCGTGGGGAGCAAACAGGATTAGATACCCTGGTAGTCCACGCCGTAAACGATGAGTGCTAGGTGTTAGGGGTTTCGATACCCTTGGTGCCGAAGTTAACACAGTAAGCACTCCGCCTGGGGAGTACGGTCGCAAGACTGAAACTCAAAGGAATTGACGGGGACCCGCACAAGCAGTGGAGTATGTGGTTTAATTCGAAGCAACGCGAAGAACCTTACCAGGTCTTGACATCCCTCTGAATCCATTAGAGATAGTGGCGGCCTTCGGGACAGAGGAGACAGGTGGTGCATGGTTGTCGTCAGCTCGTGTCGTGAGATGTTGGGTTAAGTCCCGCAACGAGCGCAACCCTTGACTTTAGTTGCCAGCAGGTTAAGCTGGGCACTCTAGAGTGACTGCCGGTGACAAACCGGAGGAAGGTGGGGATGACGTCAAATCATCATGCCCCTTATGACCTGGGCTACACACGTACTACAATGGCCGGTACAACGGGAAGCGAAACCGCGAGGTGGAGCCAATCCCAGCAAAGCCGGTCTCAGTTCGGATTGCAGGCTGCAACTCGCCTGCATGAAGTCGGAATTGCTAGTAATCGCGGATCAGCATGCCGCGGTGAATACGTTCCCGGGTCTTGTACACACCGCCCGTCACACCACGAGAGTTTACAACACCCGAAGTCGGTGGGGTAACCCGCAAGGGAGCCAGCCGCCGAAGGTGGGGTAGATGATTGGGGTGAAGTCGTAACAAGGTAGCCGTATCGGAAGGTGCGGCTGGATCACCTCCTTTCTATGGAGAATCGTTTCCTGCAATGGAAACATTCAAATCGGAAGTATTACTTCCAAAACTCAGGTTTAGGCCTGTTACTCACTCGTTGGTCAGTTTTGAGAGTTTAAGCTCTCAAGTAACACCTTGATCCTTGAAAACTGGATACCGAAACGAATTTGCGTTTTAGAACATTCCTTTAAGCTGAACTTGTGTAAACAAGTTTGTATTATAGCGATGCTAGCGATTTTCCTTCTGGAAAAACGCATTGGTTAAGCTAATAAGAGCACACGGAGGATGCCTAGGCGCCAGGAGCCGACGAAGGACGTGGCGAACAACGAAACTGCCTCGGGGAGCTGTAAGCAAGCTTTGATCCGGGGGTGTCCGAATGGGGAAACCCAGCTGTGGTAATTCGCAGTTACTTCTCTCTGAATACATAGGGGAGATAGAGGCAGACCAGGGGAACTGAAACATCTAAGTACCCTGAGGAAGAGAAAACAATAGTGATTCCGTCAGTAGCGGCGAGCGAACGCGGAACAGCCTAAACCAAGGGGCTTGCCTCTTGGGGTTGTGGGACGTCTCACATGGAGTTACAAAGGAATATGGTAGGTGAAGAGGTCTGGAAAGGCCCGCGATAGAGGTAAAAGCCCTGTAGCCTAAACTGTGTTCTCTCCGAGACGGATCCCGAGTAGTGCGGGGCACGTGAAACCCCGTATGAATCCAGCAGGACCATCTGCTAAGGCTAAATACTACCTGGCGACCGATAGTGAAACAGTACCGTGAGGGAAAGGTGAAAAGCACCCCGGAAGGGGAGTGAAATAGAACCTGAAACCGTGTGCTTACAAAAAGTCAGAGCCCTATTAATGGGTGATGGCGTGCCTTTTGTAGAATGAACCGGCGAGTTACGTTTAACATGCAAGGTTAAGGTGAGAAGCCGGAGCCGCAGCGAAAGCGAGTCTGAATAGGGCGACTTAAGTATGTGGACGTAGACCCGAAACCGTGTGATCTACCCCTGTCCAGGGTGAAGGTGCGGTAACACGCACTGGAGGCCCGAACCCACGTATGTTGAAAAATGCGGGGATGAGGTGGGGGTAGCGGAGAAATTCCAATCGAACTCGGAGATAGCTGGTTCTCCCCGAAATAGCTTTAGGGCTAGCCTCGGTGAATGGAGTGGTGGAGGTAGAGCACTGATTGGGTGCGGGGCCCGCAAGGGTTACCAAGCTCAGTCAAACTCCGAATGCCATTAACTTCTTGCCGGGAGTCAGACAGTGAGTGCTAAGATCCATTGTCAAAAGGGAAACAGCCCAGACCATCAGCTAAGGTCCCCAAGTGTGTGTTAAGTGGGAAAGGATGTGGAGTTGCACAGACAACCAGGATGTTGGCTTAGAAGCAGCCACCATTGAAAGAGTGCGTAATAGCTCACTGGTCGAGTGACTCTGCGCCGAAAATGTAACGGGGCTAAACACACCACCGAAGCTATGGCTAGATGCTTTGCATCTGGGGTAGGGGAGCGTTGTATGCAGGTTGAAGGTGTACCGTAAGGAGCGCTGGACAGCATACAAGTGAGAATGCCGGTATGAGTAACGAAAAGATCAGTGAGAATCTGATCCGCCGAAAGCCCAAGGTTTCCTGAGGAAGGCTCGTCCGCTCAGGGTAAGTCGGGACCTAAGGCGAGGCCGAAAGGCGTAGTCGAAGGACAACAGTTTGAAATTACTGTACCACCGTAATCCGCTATGAGCGATGGGGTGACGCAGGAGGGTAGTGACGCGGACTGATGGATGTCCGTCTAAGCAGTGAGGCTGGTGTGTAGGCAAATCCGCACACCGTTAAGGCTGGGCTGTGATGGGGAGCGAAAATTATAGTAGCGAAGGTCATGATCTCACACTGCCAAGAAAAGCCTCTAGCCAGGAGAAGGTGCCCGTACCGCAAACCGACACAGGTAGGCGAGAAGAGAATTCTAAGGCGCGCGGAAGAACTCTCGTTAAGGAACTCGGCAAAATGACCCCGTAACTTCGGGAGAAGGGGTGCCTCGGTAGGGTGAATAGCCCGAGGGGGCCGCAGTGAAAAGGCCCAAGCGACTGTTTAGCAAAAACACAGGTCTGTGCGAAGCCGCAAGGCGAAGTATACGGGCTGACGCCTGCCCGGTGCTGGAAGGTTAAGGGGAGCGGTTAGGAGCAATCCGAAGCTGTGAACCGAAGCCCCAGTAAACGGCGGCCGTAACTATAACGGTCCTAAGGTAGCGAAATTCCTTGTCAGGTAAATTCTGACCCGCACGAATGGCGTAACGACTTGGGCGCTGTCTCAACGAGAGATCCGGTGAAATTTTAATACCTGTGAAGATGCAGGTTACCCGCGACAAGACGGAAAGACCCCATGGAGCTTTACTGCAGCTTGATATTGAATTTGGGTACGATCTGTACAGGATAGGTGGGAGCCGTAGAGGCAGGAGCGCAAGCTTCTGCGGAGGCGCCGTTGGGATACCACCCTGATCGTATCTAGGTTCTAACCTGGTACCCTAATCGGGTACGGGGACCGTGTCAGGCGGGCAGTTTGACTGGGGCGGTCGCCTCCTAAAGAGTAACGGAGGCGTTCAAAGGTTCCCTCAGAATGGTTGGAAATCATTCGAAGAGTGCAAAGGCATAAGGGAGCTTGACTGCGAGACCAACAAGTCGAGCAGGGACGAAAGTCGGACTTAGTGATCCGGTGGTACCGCATGGAAGGGCCATCGCTCAACGGATAAAAGCTACCCTGGGGATAACAGGCTTATCTCCCCCAAGAGTCCACATCGACGGGGAGGTTTGGCACCTCGATGTCGGCTCATCGCATCCTGGGGCTGAAGTAGGTCCCAAGGGTTGGGCTGTTCGCCCATTAAAGCGGTACGCGAGCTGGGTTCAGAACGTCGTGAGACAGTTCGGTCCCTATCTGTCGTGGGCGCAGGAAATTTGAGAGGAGCTGTCCTTAGTACGAGAGGACCGGGATGGACGTACCGCTGGTGCATCAGTTGTTCCGCCAGGAGCATGGCTGAGTAGCTACGTACGGACGGGATAAGCGCTGAAAGCATCTAAGCGTGAAGCCCCCCTCAAGATGAGATTTCCCAATTAGTAAGACCCCTTGAAGACGACGAGGTAGATAGGTTGGAGGTGGAAGTGCAGCAATGCATGGAGCTGACCAATACTAATCGGTCGAGGGCTTATCCAACTAGTAAAGACGCAGATTCGTTTCGGATTCAGTTTTCAGGAATTAAGGTTCCTGAAGCACTTACGCTGTAAATGCCCGTTTGGTGGCGATAGCGGAGGGGTTCCACGCGTACCCATCCCGAACACGACCGTTAAGCCCTCCAGCGCCGATGGTACTTGGACCGAAGGGTCCTGGGAGAGTAGGACGCCGCCAAGCACACAAAGCCATTGTTGAGTTTCTCAACAGTGGCTTTTTTGTTATTTAGAGTGTAAGAGATAGGTATAGAGGAGTATAAATTTATAAAACGCTTACAATGGAGTGACATTTTTGTTACCGACGCCACAGCAGATCAAAGTATAATAGAAAAGTGCAAATATTAAGAAGAACCTTAATACGAATGAACTACTGATAAATTCTAAATTTGAATTTTCTTGCGTCTTTAGATGCATGGTAGAGGTAAGGAGGATTTAAGGTATGAAGCGAACCCGGCCCTTGTGGATATTATTTATTGTTTCTATAGTTTGTGTAATGCTGGTTGGTTGTGGTACGAAAGAGCCTGCCTGGGATGCTTTTGAGGGTGCACTTAACGAAAAGAGCTTTCCGGTACCTAAGGATGCCAGCTCTCCTGATCGGACCACTACCAATGTCGCTATGGATTATGTTCGTTATTCATTGCCCGGACTTAAAGAAAAGGATGGCGTAGCAGAGCCTTATTTGGAAGCCATCCAGGCTTGGGGATGGGAAGAACAACAGGATGATGACTCCGGAAGCTCGCGAGTTTTTGAGAAGGATGGACTCACAGTTCACCTAACGATCCATGATGACTATTTCATTGTGATGATTCCGAAGGAGAAGAAAACATAGTTAAAGAGCTGGAGAGTAAATAAATAACCGCCGTCTATTAGGACGGCGGTTATTTATTGTAGGGTGAGCATTTCATCGCTGTATGTATGTAGCTTATTGATTACTGAGAGTAATAAGAAACATCAGTGGATGTGAACTTAAGCATACCATTTTTCTCTTCACGATTTAGTCTCAGCAGCGTATAAAGACGGGGGAAGAGCACCCATAGATGACAGATGATCAAGGATACTGTAAATGCCGGCGGAGACCATACAATAAACAGTGCGGCGATGCACAGGCCGATCCAGAAGTTATGCATCTGCACTTTACGGAAGATGCCATAACTGATGTATTGATCAGGCATATAACCAAGCCATGGCAGGCGAAAGGATAATCTCCACCGCTTGGCGATGGGATGCCCGGTAATGACCAGAACTGACCGCGAGATTACATATTGAATCCATATCACAACTGGTGCGGCAATAATCATGAACAGGATACTCCACCAGGAAAGGAACACTGTTTCCAGCACTACGAAAAAGAGGGGGAGCGCAATATATATCCGCAGCTTAACAGGCGTGAGATTAATCTTTTTGATAAGCTTGTATTGATAGAATGTGGCTGCGCCTTTGGTGTTAGGTTCCATAAAGAAAGGTTTGACCTCCTCACTTAGTTCTCATGTTACTAATATCGGCGAATGACAGCAATTTATTAAACTTCAGCATCAGGTTCACCTTTAGACAAATGACGGAATATATATATTATAAGCCTTGAAGGATAGGAAAAAACTATGAAAAGGTTTAAAATGATAGAAGGTGTAACATACTGTTCTTAAAAGAGTCAAGGTGGGATGGTAATGGAACAGCAACCCGGACAGCCCTGCATCATTTGCGGACAAGTGAAAGAGGAAGGTATTGTGATTGTCTCGCATTTCATTTGTGAGGATTGTGAGAGTGAAATGGTGCATACAGAGGCGGAAGATGCCAAATACCGTTTTTTTATTGGACGGATGAAGAAGATCGGATTGCAGAAGAACGCTTGAGCAGAACACAGGTATGGAATGAAGATGGGGTAAAAAGAGCAGGCGGTGGTTATGTGTCGCGTTGGCTGCATATGAAGGCTTCAATATAACGGCTTCCCCGTCTTAAAGGGCGGGAGGAGCCGTTTTGTTGTTGTGAAGAGGCTTTTGTGCAGAATAATAGGCGTTTGCACATATTTGCGTTAAAATAGAAGGTAACCCCCAGGGAAGGAATAGATTATGAACAATTTACAGCCTGGCAGGGCACCTGTATACGAAATGTTGGAACAATATAGAGTAAAGGGTAATATATCTTATCATGTGCCGGGCCATAAGAATGGTGAGGCTTATAGCGGATTCGGGGGCGCAGGATATCTAAATGAGATCATGAAATACGATGTCACAGAGATTTCCGGAACAGATGACCTTCATCATCCTGAAGGGGTGATTAAGGAAGCACAGGAGCTGGCAGCGGATTGTTTTGGGGCGGAAGAGAGTTTTTTTCTCGTTGGCGGCAGCACTGCCGGTAATCTTGCCCTCATCCTGACGGTATGCCCCCAGCCGGGAATGATCATGATTCTGCAGCGCAATGTGCATAAATCGGTCATTCATGGACTAATGCTGGCGGGTGTCCAGGCAGTTTTTCTGGAGCCGCTGCTGGATACGGACAGCGGCCTTGCGGTCGCTCCTGCGGCTGAGACGGTGCAGGCTGCCTTGGCAGCCTACCCGGAAGCCGCAGCTGTGCTGGTCACCATGCCGAATTACTACGGCATGGGCAGCGACCTGGCGCCCCTCGCGCAGATCTGTCACGACAGCGGTGTTCCGCTGCTGGTTGACGAGGCGCATGGGGCGCATTACGGACAGCACCCCGCGCTGCCGGCCGGGGCGCTAATGTGCGGCGCGGACGGCGTAGTGCAGTCCACGCATAAGATGCTGCCGACGCTCACCATGGGCGCCATGCTGCATGTGCAGGGCCTGCGGCTTGACCGCACCCTGCTTAGGCAGCGGCTCGCGATGGTGCAGAGCTCCAGCCCATCCTACCCCGTGATGGCTTCGCTCGATCTGGCCCGGCGGCTGGTGCACAGCCAGCGCGCCGCTGCTTTCACGGCGGGGCTCGCCGCCGTAGACGTCCTGCGTCGCGGCCTGGCGCAGCTGCCGCGTTATGGGCTGCTGCAGCCAGCGGTGCCGCTGCAGCCTTCCGGCGGCGCAGGCGCAGCCGCCGGCACGGGAACGCCGCCGCATAGCGGGGCGGCGTACAGCATGCAGGACCCTTTTAAGGCCGTCATTTATGACGTCGCCGGGGTCCTGGGGGGCTTCGAGCTGCAGCGCAGGCTCGAGGAGAAGGGCATCGTGCCGGAGATGAGCGATGCCCGGCACGTAGTGCTGGCCTTCAGCCTCGGCTCGAAGGCTGAAGATGCCGCAGCGCTGCTGAGCGCGCTGCAGGAGATTGATGCGGACATGCCATGCCCGGTGCCGCAGGCATCTGGGGCTGATGCTGGTCCGGCATCAGCGGTGTCCAAGGCTGCTGCGGAGCAAGCACCCGCAGCAGCCTTGGCTGACAGCCAGGCAGAGGGAAGCAAATCTCCTCACAGCAATAATTCCACGTGGAACAATTTCACCACGTCTCTGATTTCAGATCCGGTTCCGTTCTCTTTACGGCCGGTGCTTGAAAGTGAAACAGAAAGTATCCGCTTGGAATATAGTATAGGAAGAGTGGCGGCAGAGATGGTTATTCCTTATCCGCCGGGCATTCCACTGCTCTATCCGGGCGAAGCAATAACCGAAGCCATATGCAACCGGCTGAGTGGTCTCAGTAAAGGCGGAGCCAAATTTCAGGCCTGCGCTGATCCGGTCTTACAGCATATCAAGGTATACAACATTCAGAAGGGCGGAGAAGTATAAGTGGCACGAGAAGGTTTCTTCATTACTTTGGAGGGAGGCGATGGCTCGGGAAAAACAACAGTACTGGGCCGGGTGGCGGCATATTTGCAGAATCACTCCATGCCCTACAGGATTACGCGTGAACCCGGGGGGATTGAAATCGCCGAGAAGATCCGATCCATTATTCTGGATCCCGCCCATACTGCTATGGATGCCCGGACGGAAGCGCTGCTGTATGCAGCGGCAAGAAGCCAGCATTTGGCTGAAGTAGTTGAGCCTGCACTCAAGGACGGAATTACCGTACTCTGTGACCGGTTTGTAGACAGCAGTCTCGTGTATCAGGGTTATGCGAGAGGACTTGGCATTGAAGAGGTCTGGAGCATTAACCGCTTTGCCATTGGCAGCCGGATGCCGGATCTAACCTTCTATCTGGATGTGGACCCGGAGGTGGGGCTGTCACGGATTGCTGCCAATCAGGAACGGGAAGTGAACCGCCTTGATTTGGAAAACCTGGCTTTTCACCAAAAGGTTCGTGAAGGGTATCAGCTCGTTATTGCCTCAGATCCTCAGCGGATTGTTGTCCTTGATGCCAATCGTCCGATTCATATGGTTGAACAGGATATCGTTCGTACGCTGAAGGAGCGCATTTTAAAGGATTTTTAAGGCGCTTTGTCTAATATTACTTAGGTGTGAACTTTTCACATCACCTTTGGAGAGGTAACACTCCAATGTATCGCCTACAAAACTTTTAGGAGGGAACGAAGATGAATTTAATCATCGCAATTATCCAGGATAAAGACAGTAACCGGTTGTCCAGTGAGCTGGTCAAGGCAAACTTCCGTGCAACCAAGCTGGCCAGTACAGGCGGATTTCTGCGCGCAGGGAATACCACATTTATGATTGGTGTAGACGATACTCAGGTAGATGCTGTACTTAGTGTTATCCGCAATAGCTGCAAAGTGCGTGAGCAGCTTGTTACTCCGGTAACTCCTATGAGCGGTACGACGGATTCATATTTACCACTTCCTGTAGAGGTACAGGTAGGCGGAGCAACAGTATTCGTGCTTCCTGTTGATCGTTTTGAGCATTATTGAGCATAATACCGGTGCAATCCCATGATAAGGACGGTAGATATCTTTGAAAATCAATCCGGGCTACAGGCCCCTAAAAAGCGAGCTGCCGACTAACGAAGAAGGTAGAAGGCCCATTCAGCAAAAATCATTCACTGATGTATTCCATCAGCAGGGTGAGCAGAAAACGATAGATGAGCTTAACCGCCAGATTAAAGATATCCAGCAGCAGGGCGATCGGTTATCCAAATCCATGACGGTCCGCGAGCTGGCGATTTACCGCAATATGATCAAAAAGTTTCTGGAGGAGACTGCGCGCCGCGGAGTCATTCTGAAGGATACGAAGGGCTGGGACCGTCGCGGCAGGAGTAAAAGGTATAAACTGCTGGAGGAGATCGATGCCGCGCTGCTGAACTTGGCGGATGACTTGCTGGAAAGTGAGCATGGCCGTATTGATCTGCTGGGACGGGTTGGAGAGATCCGCGGAATGCTGATTAATCTTGCTTTTTAAAAGAGTTGGAGGAATTTATGCCTTTTCATGATATATTAGGCCAGGAGGATGCCAAACGCCTGCTGCAAAATGCATTGCGCAAAGAAGCGGTCAGTCATGCCTATCTGTTCACCGGACCTTCCGGGAGCGGACAAATGAAGACAGCGCTGATGTTCGCACAAGCCATATTTTGCACCGCGCTCAAGGACGATGCCTGTGGGGAATGCCTGGAATGCCGCAAGGTTGAGCATGGCAACCATCCGGATTTAACCCTGCTGAAGCCCGAAGGGGCGAGCCTTAAGATCGATCAGATCCGTGAGCTGCAGCGTGTTTTTTCTTACCGCTCGGAAGGAATTAACCCGAAGGTTTATATTATAGAAGGAGCGGATAAAATGACGGTGCAAGCCGCCAACAGTCTGCTCAAATTTTTGGAGGAGCCACCTGCTCCGGCAGTAGGCATTTTAATCTCCGACAATAGCAGTTCCCTGCTTCCAACGATCCAGTCAAGGACTCAGCGTATTCCGTTTAGTCCGCTGCATCCGGATATTATGCTCCAGGCGTTATCCGGCGAGGGGGTTCCCGTGCCGCTAGCCCGGTGTGCAGTGTCGCTGACTTCAGGTCTTGATGGCTGCAGGGAACTTTTGGCACAGAATTGGTTTGCAGAAATGAGAAATCTAGTGTTACAATTAGCTAAGGAGTCTTTGGGCAAAGGCAGCACTGCGGTAGCAACCGTAGGGCAGAAGCTGTTCAAGGCCGGGCTCGGTGAACATTTGGATATTCTTTTCAGCATGTTCCACCTTTGGTTTAAAGATATGCTTTACTTCCTGTACCGAAGACACGAAAGCATCGTTTTCATAGATCAGTTAGACTTTATTTCCAGACATGCCCGTCAGCGGAGTACGGAACAATGGGTGGCTTATATGGAATTCGCGGCGGAGAGCAAGCGGAGGCTCCGGTCCAATGCCAATGCCCAACTGTGTCTGGAGCAGTTCTTAATCCGACTGGAAAGTTAAAGGGTTAGTTATGATATATCCTCTATATGTCGCTTCAGCCTGGAAGTATGGGTTTAACGGATAAGGAAGGACAAGCATGGATCATCAGAGAGCGGACTTGCTTAAGGGTTCCTTTACCGGCAAACAAGGGGGTTAATTTTTGTACAGCGTAGTAGGTGTCCGCTTCAAAAAAGCGGGTAAAATATATTATTTTGATCCGCTTGATTTCCCGATTGAACGCGATCAATGCGTTATTGTTGAGACGGCAAGAGGGGTCGAATACGGTAGAGTTGTCGTTGGCAAAAAAGAGGTGCAGGAAGCGGATGTTGTATTGCCTCTCAAGAAGGTCATGCGTATTGCCGGAGAAACCGACGCACGTGTGGTTGAAGAGAACAAAGGTGCAGCCAAGGACGCTTTTACCACCTGTTTAAATAAAATTCGCGATCATGGCCTCAAAATGAAGCTTGTGGATGTGGAATTCACGTTTGACCGCAATAAGATTATTTTTTATTTCACTGCCGAGGGCCGCGTCGATTTCCGCGAATTGGTCAAGGACCTGGCAAGTATTTTCCGTACCCGGATCGAGCTGCGGCAGATTGGTGTGCGTGATGAGGCTAAGATGCTGGGTGGTCTGGGGCCTTGCGGACGAGTATTGTGCTGCTCCTCCTGGCTTGGAGATTTCGAGCCGGTGTCGATCAAGATGGCTAAGGATCAGAACCTTTCGCTTAATCCGACAAAGATCTCGGGTTTGTGCGGACGGCTGATGTGTTGCCTGAAGTTTGAGCATGATAATTATGAAAGTACGAAGGAAGAAATGCCGGCGGTAGGCAAGATTGTCGTAACCTCACTCGGTGACGGCAAGGTGGTAGGAATTAATGCCGGAACCCGCACGGTTCATGTACAGCTGTTTGAAGTGGGCAAAGTTAAGGAACTTCCAATGGATGATGTTGTCGTCAAGTAAACCATATAAGGTTACTTTCGGGGTGGAAACTTGGAGAAGATAAATATATTTGCACACATGCAGGAGATGGAAGCGCAGATGGAAAGCATGCGCGCAAGTCTCGGAGATTGGAAACAGACGGTTAAGGAACTGATGGAAACCAATCAAAGGCTTAGTCTGGAGAATGAACAGCTCCGCAAAATATTGAAGAGGGACGCACCTTTGGACCCTGCCGTTGATACTGCGGAGGCGGAAGCTCTTTTGGCCGCCAGAGAGGGAACAGAAGAGGTAGTTGGGGAAGGTTATGACAATCTGGCCCGGCTGTATCATGAAGGCTTTCACATCTGCAATGTCTATTTCGGCCATTTGCGCACAGAAGGTGATTGTCTGTTCTGTCTTTCTTTTCTTAATAAATGAGGATATCCAGCCGTAGGAGATTTACGCCTACGGTTTTTTTTGAATTTAAGGGCGCAAACTGATGAAAGCGGGCATAGGTTCAGGAAAAACTAAGCGTATGCTTCCGAAGCGAGTTTTGTTTCGCAGGATTTCATTGAAGTGTATGCTCAACAAAACTTTTAGGAGATTACAATGACGAATTTTTCTAACGAAATACCTGTTCCTTTACTGCCAACGGAGCGGGTGGATGATTTATTGACTCATGATCTGCGGATTATTCAGAGTGATGAAGTGTTCAGCTTCTCGATGGATGCCGTACTGCTGGCCCGGTTTGCGGGTATGCCGCCACGCGGCAGAGTACTTGATCTTTGTACTGGCAATGGAGTTATTCCGATACTGCTCACTACACGAACCAAAGCTTCTATAGAAGGTATTGAAATTCAGCCGCGTTTGGCGGATATGGCCCGCCGTAGTGTAGCCTTAAACGGCCTGCAGGAGCGGATCAAGATACATGAAGGGGATTTGCGTGAACTGCATAATGAGGCTGGATACGGTGTATACGATGCGATTACCGTTAATCCGCCGTACATGCCGCTTAACGGAAGCGACCTCAAGCTGAATACACATCAGGCGATGGCCCGCCATGAGCTTGGCTGCACGCTGGAAGAGGTGATTCAGGCATGCGTAAGACTGGTCCGCACCGGAGGCAAGGTAAGTATGGTACACAAGCCACAGCGTCTGGTGGATATTATCAGCCTGATGAGACAAAACAGACTGGAGCCGAAGCTGATTCGTTTCGTGCATCCAAGAGCGCATTTGGAAGCCAATATGGTATTGATTGAAGCTGCACGCGATGGAAAGCCTGAGGTGCGTTTACAACCGCCGCTGATCGTATATAATGAGGACAATCAATACTGTCCGGAAATTATGGATATTTATTATGGAAACAAAGAGGGTAAATGATGACTATAACGTGCCAAAGCAGCTTTCAAAATAACAATGATGGAATTAAACCGCCAGGATGCGGTTGTCTTTATCTGGTCGCTACGCCAATCGGCAATCTGGAGGATATGACTTACCGTGCGGTCCGCACTTTAAAAGAATGTGATATTATTGCCGCCGAGGATACAAGACAGACACGTAAGTTACTGAGCCATTTTGAAATTACGCCTTCCATGCTGTTCAGCTATCATGAGCATAATAAGGCTGCCAGTGGACCGGAACTGATCCGCTATATAATAGAAGGTAAAAATTTGGCGCTTGTCAGCGACGCCGGTCTGCCGGCGATTTCCGACCCTGGAGCAGATCTTGTAGCACTGGCCGTCAGCCACCATATTCCGGTCATTCCGATCCCCGGAGCTAACGCGGCTTTGTCAGCTTTGATCGCCTCCGGCTTGCCGACCACAAGCTTTACCTTTGTCGGGTTCCTGCCCAGGGAGCGTAAGGATATCCGTAGTGTATTATCCGCTGTTCGTTCTGTGCAGGGGACTTTGCTGTTCTATGAATCTCCGCACCGGGTAGCCAAAACCTTGGTTCATCTGCAGGAGGCGTTCGGCAACCGCCGGGTAGTGCTGGCCCGTGAACTGACAAAACGTTATGAGGAGTTTCTGCGCGGAACGATTGAGGAATGTTCTGCTTGGCTGGCCGAACATCCGCCGCTTGGCGAATATGTAATCGTGGTTGAAGGGGAAAGCAAAGAAGAGGCTGAGATTGCTGAATCCTCCTGGTGGCGTGAGCTCAGCATTGAGCTGCATGTCGCTCACTATGAAAACGCAGGAATGGCACGGAAGGAAGCTATGAAAAAAGCCGCCGCAGACCGTGGCTTGGCCAAACGCGATATTTACAATGCATTGTTGGACAGGGAGTAAAGGGCATTTATCTTCGTAAAGCGATTTCCGTAGGGAGAGCAGGCAAAAGCAGAAAAAGCAGCTCACCAGCCAGCAACCAGTAACCGCTAAAGTCACTGGCCCGTGCCACCGTAAAGCGATTCCCGGAGGGAGAGCGGGCAAAAGCAGAAAAAGCTACTCACCAGCCAGTAACCGGCAACCGCTAAAGTCACTGGCCCGTGCCACCGTAAAGCGATTCCCGCAGGGAGAGCGGGCAAAAGCAAAAAAAGCAGCTCACCAGCCAGCAACCAGCAAGCGCTAAAGTCACTGGCCCGCACCACCGTGAAGCGATTCCCGTAGGGAGAGCGGGCAAAAGCAAAAAAAGCAGCTCATCAGCCAGCAACCAGTAACCGCTAAAGTCACTGGCCCGTGCTACCGTAAAGCGATTCCCGTAGGGAGAGCGGGCAAAAGCAGAAAAAGCTACTCACCAGCCAGCAGCCAGCAAGCGCTAAAGTCACTGGGCCCGCACCACCGTGAAGCGATTCCCGCAGGGAGAGCGGGCAAAAGCAAAAAAAGCAGCTCATCAGCCAGCAACCAGCAAGCGCTAAAGTCACTGGCCCGTGCCACCGTAAAGCGATTCCCGCAGGGAGAGCGGCTTTATCGCCCAAACGGTGCATGGGAGCGCCTTCGCGCAGCCGCCATAGGCGCACGGCCTATGGCGAAATCCCTCGCATGGCAAGGCCCTGAGGGCGTGCCCGAAAGAGGGCCGGTCCACCGTCACAGTTACTCCTTTACGCGCGGCCACAAATTAGACAAGCTTCCGGGTGTCCAGAGGGCCGGGGCCCTTGGGGCCCTCCCTGTAGGGAGGGTTTGGGAGGGTAAAAAAGCATAAAAAATACCTCCCGCATCAACGGGAGGCCAAGGAGATATAAAAAGGTTAGAATTAACAATTTGATTAGTTCCTATTATAACCTATTTGTTCTAGTTTGTCACAGGGGTAGGGATAGCAGAAATGCATTCATGACAAACAATTTTTCCTTTGAAATAGGTTACATTCTCAGCATTGCCGCAGAAAATGCAAGCTGGCTCGTATTTTTTAAGCATGATCCGCTCACCGTCCACGTAAATTTCGAGCGCATCTTTTTCTCCAATGCCCAGTGTACGGCGCAATTCGATCGGAATAACAACCCGTCCAAGCTCATCTACTTTTCTTACAATTCCTGTTGATTTCATCATTACAATCGTTGCTCCTCTCAATGTTCAAAAGCGTCATTATTCGACATTGTTCACCGTTTTATGATATTTATAATACCAACCATTCCCAAAACAGTCAACCTTTTTTGAGGCTAATTTTAAGGAATTTTTAAATAAAACTTTTATATCGCCTACATTACACATAAATTCATACAAATGCAGATAAAATTAAATTGTCGATTTGTAAAACGTTAAAATGACACAATTCGACAAAGTGCGACATAATTCATTATTATACTACCTATTACCTCTTATTTCTAATTATATTATTCGAAGGAGTTGAACACATGAAGCAACCGCTGACAGAAGAGAAGGTTTTCAAAGATCCGGTTCATAACTATATTCACGTGCAGGACACAATTATCTGGCGATTGATCAACACTAAGGAATTTCAGCGTCTGCGGCGTATCCGTCAGCTTGGCACCTCCTATCTAACCTTTCATGGTGCAGAGCATAGCCGATTTTCACATTCCCTTGGTGTCTACGAAATTACACGCCGTATCATTTCGCAGTTCGAGCGAAGCGGGTATAAGGATTGGATGCCGGACGAGAGCCTGCTCACTCTATGTGCAGCGCTGCTGCATGATTTGGGGCATGGCCCGTTCTCCCATTCTATAGAAGAAGCCTTTGAAATGAACCATGAAGACTGGACCTGCCGGATCATTCTGGAGGACACGGAGATCACCGCAATTCTGCGGGATGTGGCAGAGGATTTTCCCGGCAAGGTAGCTTCGGTAATCTCCAAAACTTATGAGCATGAAATTGTAGTCAACTTGGTTTCCGGCCCTCTGGATGCTGACCGCATGGATTATCTGCTCCGCGATGCATACTATACGGGAGTAAACTATGGGACGATCGATATTGACAGGATCCTAAGAATGCTGCGCCCATACCATGGAAGGGTAGTGGTTAAGGAATCAGGGATGCACGCCATCGAGGATTACTTAATGTCGCGCTATCAAATGTACTGGCAGGTATATTTTCACCCGGTCACACGCAGTTCCGAAATCATTTTGCGGCAAATTTTCCGCAGAGCCAAAGAGCTGTACCAGAGCGGTTATGAATTCCGGTTCATGATTGATCCTTTAGGTGATTTGTTCCGCGGAGAGGTTACGGTGGAACAATATCTGCTGCTGGACGAAGCTATGATCCAGACCGCCTTCATGCAGTGGACTTTGGAGAAGGATGAATTGTTAAGCGACTTGTGCAGCCGGTTTATTCATCGTAAACTGTATAAATATGTAGAGATGGAGAACCTTGATTCCGAGACGATTGACGAAATACGCCGCAGCTTTGCCGTGGCAGGGCTAGATGCCGATTATGATCTGGAAATTGATTTTCCGACAGATTTGCCCTATGATGTGTTTCGTCCGGGACAAGGCTTTGACAGCAAGCAAATTCTGCTGCTTGACCGCCATGACAAACTGAGGGAGATCTCTGAAGTTTCAGATATCGTACGCTCCATCAGCGGAATTCACCGCGGCCGTTATCACCTGTATTTTCCACAGGATAAGCTGCAGAAAGCCCTTCCATTTCTGCCTTCTTCTATCGCAGAAATCTTTGCAAAGTAATCCAAAAATACTTGGAATTCATCATAGAAATTATGACAGAAAAGGGGATGTAACATGCAATTGTTCGACACGCACACCCATCTGGATGCTCCACAATTCGACGAGGACCGCGAAAAGGTAATCGCCAATGCGCTCGAGGCAGGAGTTACCAAAATGATTAATATTGGCTTTAACAGGGAAACAATCCCAACAACCATGAAGCTTGCTGAAACCTATGATTATATCTATGCAGCCGTCGGCTGGCATCCGCAGGATGCCATAGACATGAGGGACGGGGATCTCGAGTGGATTGCCTCACTGTGCAGTCATAAAAAAGTAGTTGCCATCGGAGAAATTGGGTTGGATTACTACTGGGATACCTCTCCTAAAGAGGTACAGCATGAAGTGTTCCGCAAACAAATCGGACTGGCCCGTGAACTGAAAATGCCGATTTGCATTCATAACCGTGATGCTCATGAAGATGTGGTGCGGATTCTTCGTGAAGAGAAGGCTGATGAAATAGGCGGAGTGATGCACTCCTTCTCCGGCAGCTGGGAAATAGCCAAAATGTGCCTGGATTTAGGCTTTCACCTATCCTTCGGCGGCCCGATTACATTCAAGAACGCCAGAGTGCCAAAAGAGGTGCTGGCCCAGACTCCGCTGGACCGATTGCTGATTGAAACGGACTCGCCTTATTTGACACCGCACCCTTTCCGGGGCAAGCGAAATGAGAGCGCACATGTGAGATTAGTAGCAGAGGCTGCCGCGGAAATAAAAGGGATTGATTTACAGGAATTGGCGGAAATTACGTATGCGAACGCACTGGAACGATTTGGGATTGTCTGAAATCGGGAGTAAAAGCGGTGAAAAATGAAGTATAGCCGATATATTAAACTTTTTTAATTTAAAAACGGCTGAATATTACAATATTTTAATCATTTTTTTGCGTAAACGTGGTTGAATCGTCCTTTACAACATGCATCAAAACAGGATATCATCTTTTCAGTGCAGTGAGCTGTTGTTACTGTGACAGTCACTGAATCATGGATCGTCTCGCTGAGTCTCCGTATGGAGAACGGGGGAACCAATAATGCCTGCCGCATGTCCGTACATAGAGTACAACACAGAAATGCCGCAGAATTTATTTGATTTCTTCACGTGGTCTTTGGGGTGAATTTGAGGGCAACCGCCGTGAGCGGGTGACCTAAGATAGGGCGTCTCTCTTATGCCCGAACCCGACAGCTAACCCCGTAAGCGCAAGTAAGAGAGGAAACCTCGTGCATAAACATTCCCGCGTATTCTGACATCCGGAGAAGCCACGAAAGAGTCCTCTGTGAACTCTTTTTTGGGCTTTTTTTGTTTTGAATAATGCGAATGTTCCCAGCATACTGTTATATAACAGGTATCTGGAGTAATTATGCCGGGCAGGCGATCCATGAGCAGGAAACGCTGAAGCAATGCGGGCGTATCCTGTTGCAATCTCAAACCTAGTTTCGTCAGCAATCATACAGTCACCTTGATATACAACTTGACGACGGGGCTATGTAAGGAGGATGGAGAGAGTGGGCGTATTCCAACCAGAAGTATCCCATGATTCGCAATCATCCAGCAGGTCTTTCGCATTACGGTGGAAGCAAGTGAATCCTCGCTTACTTTCGCTTGCAGGTGCGGTATCAATCGTTATCGCGCTGCTCATTCTGCTGTACGTACACGGTCAGAGCAAGAAAGAGATATTTTTAGTTATAGACGGGAAAGCACAGACGCTGGAAACGCGCGAAGCGCTGCTCAGTGATGTGCTGGCTAAGGAACAAATTTCGCTGCAGCCGCATGATGAATTATCTATTGGCCTTAGTGATGAGATACAGGACGGCGACCGTGTCGTGATCAATCGTGCGCAGAAGTTTAGTCTCACTGCGGATGGAGCAACAAAAACGCTGTACACCACCGAAGACACTATCGGTGACGCCATTAGCAAACTGGGTTTAAGCCTGGAGAGCAGTGACAAGATATACCCTTCGCTTGACACCACAGTATCGGCCGGCATGGAAATTAAAATTGTCCGCATCAACAAGCAGATTGTGGAGCGGAAGCAAAATTTGCCATTCCAGGTCATTAAGACCTCAGATCCTTCCCTGACCAAGGGGACCGTAAAAGTGGCACAGTTAGGCGCACCAGGCGTCATGGTCCAGCATATCGAGAAGGTCTACCAAGATGGAGAACTGGTCTCTATGCGCATGATTGGCAAGGAAGTACAGACGGTTACCAAACATAAAATTGTTTATGTTGGTACGAAGCCCCTGCCAAAGCCCGTTGTAGCTGCTGTGACAACTTCCAAAAAAAGTACGGCATCCAAAACAACCAAAGTTTCCGCAAAAAGCAGTAACGTCGTGCACAAGGCAGGCGTAGATTTCCAATACAAGAAGATGATCAAAAATGTGTCGATGACAGCCTATTCTTCAGAAGAACCAGGCATTGGGACCCGCACGGCTTCTGGCACACGTGTAACAGAAGGCCGGACAATAGCTGTGGACCCGAATGTAATTCCTATCGGCTGGTGGGTGTACATTGAGGGATTAGGGTTTCGCCGAGCAGAGGATACCGGCGGTGCCATCAAAGGCAACAAGTTAGATGTTTATTACGATTCACTGAGCCATGCCCGTAATTTCGGCCGCAAGTCCCGGACTATTTATGTGATCGGTCCAGTGAAGCCGGAGCTGAATTAACGTGGTCCGCTTTTGCAAATTAATGGTTTATAAGCTATAGTGAGTGTAGCACTGACAGAACGGGCTACCGCTCATCACTTATACATTCTTTAGCCAAAAAGAAGGGGAGCGAATCCTCTTCTTTTTGTGTTTTACAGGAAGGAGCAACGTGTATGATTAAGGAATTAATTGTGGTGGAAGGCAAGAGTGATACGGTTGCCGTCAAGCGGGCGGTGGAGGCCGATACGATAGAGACTGGCGGTTCAGCGGTAGACCGCAAGGTTATCGCCAAGATAGCGCTGGCAATGGAACGCAGAGGCGTGATCATCCTTACGGATCCCGATCATGCCGGCGAACGCATCCGCAAGATTGTTTCCTCCAAGGTGCCAGGCTGCAAGCATGCATTCATCCCGGAGAAGGATGCTACACGCAAAGGGGATATCGGTGTTGAGAATGCATCACCGGAAGCGATCCGTCATGCGCTGCAGCATGTACATACCTCCTTTGAAGGAGCCCCTGCCCTAATTGGGCTGGAGGATCTTATGGCGGCGGGCATGCTGGTGCATTCGCGAGCGGCTGAGCGCAGGATGGCGCTGGGCAACCTGCTTGGCATCGGGTATTGTAACGGCAAACAGCTATACAAGCGGCTGGCTATGTTTGGCATCACGCGGGAAGAATTCTCCGGAGCTCTCGCACAAATTGATCAGGGAGGCATTACTTCATGAGTGGCAATAACAAGATCTCATCGCCAGTACGGACCAAAGAAATTATTCAGCGCTACGGTTTTTCGTTCAAAAAAAGTCTGGGACAGAACTTTCTGATCGACCAGAATATCCTTGATAAAATAGTGGACGCAGCAGAATTAACTGACTCTGCGGGCGCCCTGGAGATTGGCCCGGGTATCGGAGCGCTTACTGAACGGCTGGCCATGGCTGCGGGTGCGGTGACTGCTGTAGAGATCGACCGCAGACTGATTCCGATTCTGCGGGATGTATTGTCTCCGTACCCGCATGTCAAAATCCGCAATGATGATGTGCTGAAGGTAAACCTGCAGGAACTGTTCACAGAGGATTTTGCAACCGTCGACAAAGTAAGTGTGGTTGCCAACCTGCCGTATTATGTGACAACCCCCATACTGATGAAACTGCTGGAGGAGAAACTTCCGCTGGATAATATCGTGGTAATGATCCAGAAGGAGGTTGCTGAGCGTATGGCGGCTTCTCCGGGCGGCAAAGAATATGGAAGCCTCAGCATAGCCGTGCAGTACTACAGTGAGCCTGAGCTGGTCTGTATTGTGCCGCGTACGGTCTTCATCCCGCAGCCGAATGTGGAATCTGCTGTAATCCGGCTGAAGGTCAGAGAACGTCCTCCAGTTGATGTGGCTGATGAGAAGCATTTCTTTGAAGTGGTCCAGGCTTCCTTCACCCAGCGGCGCAAGACAATAGCGAACAATCTCAAGGCCCGCTTCTTCCCGGGAGAAGGCCGTGAGCGCCTGGAGGCGCTGCTGGCTGAGGCTGGCATAGAACCAACCCGCCGCGGGGAGACGCTGAGTATTGCGGAGTACGCCCGGCTTAGCGCTGTGCTGCTGGCGGCAGGAATCGCCTAGAGTATGCAGCGTGAAACATCGCGCTTTATCTTTTGAAAATGCGGCTGTTTAAGAACCAACCATGACCTTTGCCCATACGATGGGGGTAGAGGTGGTGTTGTCATGAATTTAGGAGACTTGGTCGTTCGCAAATCTTATGGTGGAGATGTAACTTTCCGGGTGGAGAACATCGTGCAGAGTGGAGCCGTAATCAAAGGCACAGAATTCCGCCTGTTGGCGGATGCTCCCCTGGACGACTTGGTTCAAGTGCCGCCTACCCGTATTACAGAACGGGGACAGCAGGCACAGATCAAAGCGAAGGAATCATTGACAAGGTTGCGTAAGGACCGTCAGGAACAGAGCCAGCGCAGCGGAGAGACTGTTGCGGGAGGCTGGCCGCAATCCCCCAAGGAGGCGGCTTATTTCGAGGTGCCGGGCAAAGTGCTGCATTTGGACGGCGATGCGCTTTATTTGAACAAAAGTCTTAGCTTGTATGAACAGCTGCGGATTCCCGCAGAAGGACATCATGTTCATGAGTCCAAAATGGCAGAGACGTTATACCGGCTTCTGCCCCGTGTGCGTCCGGATATCGTAGTTATTACTGGCCACGACGGGGTGCTGAAACAGCCGCATACTTATGATCTCTACAGTCTCAGCAGCTACAAAAATTCGCAGAACTTTGTGGCAGCTATTGGGGTTGCAAGGGAATATGAACGGAATTTTGATGCCCTGACCATTGTGGCAGGAGCCTGCCAGTCGCATTTTGAGGCACTGCTGGGGGCGGGGGCCAATTTTGCCAGTTCGCCGGGGAGAATCCTGATTCATGCGCTGGATCCCGTCTATATAGCGGCCAAAGCTTCTTTTACCTCGATCCGTGACACTGTGAGTCTAGGCGATGTACTGAATCATACCATCAGCGGCAACCAGGGAATGGGCGGGATAGAGACACGCGGCAGCTTCCGGATCGGAATGCCTCGCCTGCAGAATCTTTCCGCGCTGAAAGTCACCCCGTCGGCGATATAGTATCGTGGCCCCGGAAAGGCCGTGCGCAATAATTTTCCAGAATGGCAGGAATAAAAAAAGGAAAGGATAAGCATAACGCTTTTCTTTTCCTTTTTTTGTTGTGGAAGCCGGACAAGCGGTGACAGCCTCCGGTATATTATTACCGATAACAAGGCGCCTCGGTCGGCACTCTTTCGTTCCGAAAAAATTCCGTTGACAACTATTTTGGCATCATCTATAATTATTTATTTGCTTTGACAATGTTTGTGAAAAGTTGTATAATGGACAAGGAAAGAGGTGGTCGTCAGGTAATGGCTAATAACGCGCTGTTGGAAATTAAACGCAGTCTCGAAGCTCACGTCGGTCATAAGATCACGTTGCGTGCAAACGGTGGACGTCGTAAGACCGTTGAACGCACCGGTGTCCTGGAAGAAACGTACCCTTCTGTATTTATTGTCAAACTGGATCAGGAGCAGCAAACCTTCAAGCGTGTCTCCTATAGCTATGCCGATATTCTTACGGAGTCTGTGGAGATCACAGTCTGCGAAGACGATGGGCAAATGCGGATTATGTATATTAAGGCTTAAGAGTTACGGACAGTCTCCTATGGGGGCTGTTTTTTGTTTTTTGAATATAACAACGGTGTGGACGGTTTCTTCGCGGGTTGAATGATCATTGCCCCGGTACAGCATACTAAAGGAGCAATAAGCTTATCATCTACTACCCTAAGGAGGAATTCCGCTAATGAGCCGCAGAAAACGAGGCATGATGTCGGAGGAACTGAAGACGGAATTGGCCAAGGAGCTTGGATTCTACGAAACGGTAGAGCGGGACGGCTGGGGTGGAATCCGGGCCCAGGATGCAGGGAATATGGTGAAAAGGGCCATTCAGCTTGCCGAGCAGGCTGCCCGGAAGTCTTAACCGCTTTTGTGCGGAAAAACGGTCATAAAAAAGGGGAGCCGTCCTTGCGGCGGTCCCCTTTTCGGCCTGTCCAAACTTTTGATAATGGACTTCGTTACAAGTTTCTCATATAATATGTTAAGTTGTTTTTACGGGAAAAGCTGAAGGTGGGTGAACGCCTTGAAAATGTATGAGAAAGCGCCGGCCAAGATCAATTTGATGCTGGATGTGCTTCACAAGCGGCCTGACGGATTTCACGAAGTGGAAATGATTATGACCATGGTGGATCTGGCGGACCGTTTGGAGCTATCAGAGATGAAGAGAGACTCGATTATTATATCAAGCCAGGCGGGATATATTCCGCTCGACGAGAAGAACCTTGCCTTTCAGGCGGCGAGGCTTATTAAAGACCGTTATAACGTGAAGAGCGGTGTACATATCCATCTGGACAAAAGAATTCCGGTCGCTGCCGGCCTTGCCGGCGGCAGCAGCGATGCCGCAGCTACGCTGCGCGGCCTGAACAGGCTCTGGCGCCTTGGTATCCCGGCGCAGGAGCTGCAGGAACTGGGCGCCGAGCTGGGCTCGGACGTGCCGTTCTGCGTCACAGGAGGCACTGCCCTGGCTACGGGCAGAGGCGAGCGGCTGACTCCGATTGAGAATCCGCCGCAGTGCTGGGTCGTCCTGGCGAAGCCGCCGATTAATGTGTCGACGGCTGAGGTGTATGGACGCGTACGAGCGAGTGACATTGCGGTGCATCCGTCGGCAACGCGGATGCAGGAGGCCATTGCAGCGGGCGACTTCAACGCAGTCTGTGCGGGGCTAGGCAACGTGCTGGAGGGTGTGACGCTAAAGCTCCATCCTGAGGTGCAGCAGCTGAAGGAAGCCATGATGAAGCTGGGTGCAGATGGAGTGCTGATGTCCGGCAGCGGACCGACCGTCTTCGGTCTGGTATCCAAGCAGTCGAAGGTAGCCAGAATTTACAATGGACTGCGCGGATTCTGTAAGGAAGTTTACGCGGTACGTTCGCTAAGCTGAAGAGCTTCCAGAGGAACGGCTAGCCCTGTCAAAGGCAGAGCAGCCGTTTCTTCTTGTGTAAATCCGTACAAAAGTGATATTATTTTATAATAATATTCGGTTTTGGCGAGGAGCATTCCGTGAAAAAACTTAAAAGAAGCCAACGTTTGGTAGACATGACCCAATTTTTGCTTGAGAAACCCCATGACCTGCTGTCGCTGTCAACATTTGCAGACCGGTATGGCGCGGCAAAGTCATCCATCAGCGAAGATTTGGCTATTATAAAAGAAGTATTTGAAGGCGAAGGCATGGGTGAGCTGCAGACACTGGCCGGTGCGGCAGGCGGGGTACGTTATATTCCTAGAATGCCAACAGAGATGGCGCTGGCCTTCGTTAACCGTTTGTGCGGACAGCTGGAGCAGAGCGACCGGATTCTGCCCGGCGGTTATTTATATATGTCTGACCTGCTGGGGCTGCCTTCTCTGATGGAACAGGCCGGAAAGATCATTGCAACGGCTTTCTACGGGGTAGAGATTGATGTAGTGATGACCGTGGAAACCAAAGGCATTCCGCTGGCTTATGCCACAGCTGCACAGCTCGGGCTGCCGGTGGTGCTGGTGCGCCGTGACCATCAGGTAACTGAGGGCTCTGCCGTTAGCATCAACTATGTATCGGGCTCGCACAAGAGCATACATACGATGTCGCTGTCGAGAAGGGCGCTGCGTGAGAAGTCGCGGGTGCTGATCGTGGATGATTTCATGAAGGCTGGCGGTACCGTACGCGGTATGGTCGATCTGCTTGGCGAGTTCAATGCCGAAGTGGCCGGTGTAGGTGTACTCGTGGAATCAGGTGCGGTGGAGACGGAAGAGCGTCTGCTGCATGACTATGTATCTCTGGTGAAGCTGAATGAGGTGGATTCCAAGGTGCGGCGGATTTCAGCGTATCCGGGTAATTATTTCTCCTCCTGAGCTGGACAGTCACTTTGCGCTAAAGAACAGTAAAATGTCGAAATCGTAAGGGATTATTAGAAAACCCCGCGAATGGTGTCGAAATCAATGGTTGCGCAAAAATAATCTTCATTATCAGGCATTTTTTGGAATCAAAAAGAAGGAATTCGCTTTGCTGTGTGGAATTATACACCAAGTCTCTGATGGAAAAAGGTGGTGAACACACACATGCAAATTACGGATGTCAGACTCCGCCGCGTCAACTCTGAGGGGAGAATGAAAGCAATCGCATCCATTACAATCGACAACGAGTTTGTTGTTCATGACATTCGAGTCATCGACGGTAATAACGGGATGTTCGTTGCTATGCCCAGCAAGCGTACACCGGACGGCGAATTCCGCGATATCGCACACCCGATTTCTTCGGGAACACGCGAGAAGATTCAATCTGCGGTTCTGGCCGAGTACGATCGCGCCGCTACGGAAGAAGAAGAGGTCATCGAAGAGGGAGCTTAAGCCTTAAGCTGACTCTGATGTCCAGCTGCCCTCCCAGGGCGGCGTAAGGTCAAGCCGTTTTTAATTGGGGTTCGAAGAAAAGGGAACCATGCTTACATGGTTCTCTTTTCTTTTTTCCCGATATGAGATATATTCAGTAGTGAGCTCAAGAAGTGGGAGGTTGGCATTCTTGAAAAGAATGGCTGTTGTACTTGCCGCAGGTCAAGGCAAGCGCATGAAATCTAAATTATATAAAGTGCTGCACCCCGTCTGTGGCAAACCGATGGTAGGGCACGTACTTGATACAGTTAAAGCGACCGGAAGCCAGCGTACCGTTGTTATTGTCGGACATGGCGCAGAGCAAGTAAAAGCCCATATAGGCCAGGATGCGGAATATGTGCTGCAGGAAACCCAACTGGGTACCGGCCACGCCGTCAAACAGGCTAAGGATCTTATCGGCGGCGAGGAAGGCACAACCATCGTGATTTGCGGCGATACACCGCTGGTCATGGCGGAAACGCTGGAAGGGCTTATGGCACTGCACGAAGGGCAGCATGCGGCAGCAACTGTACTGACTGCTGTGATGGATCAGCCTGCAGGCTATGGACGGGTTATCCGCGGGGAAGACGGCGGTGTACTGAAGATTGTGGAACAGAAGGATTGCACCGCTGAGGAAGCAGCTGTAAGCGAAATTAATACAGGTACCTACTGTTTTGATAATGCCAAGCTGTTCGCGGCGCTGGAGAAGGTCACCAACAGCAATAACCAGCAGGAATATTATTTAACCGATGTAATCGGCATACTCCGGGCACAGGGTGATATCGTTCTGGGATATCAGGCTCATGACGCTGCGGAGTCTATCGGCGTTAACGACCGTTTGGCTTTATCCGAAGCGGAAGGTTATATGCGCCAGCGCATCAACCGCCAGCATATGCTGAACGGTGTAACCATCATTGATCCGGCTTCCACCTATATAGGAGCCGATGTCATCATTGGATCAGATACCGTGCTATATCCGGGTACCCAGCTGAAAGGCAAAACCGTCATTGGTGAAGATTGCGTGATCGGGCCTTCCAGTGAAATCGAAGACTGCGTGATTATGGACGGCGCTGAGGTGAAGCATTCCGTACTGAATCAGGCACAAGTCGGCGCACGGACTACCGTTGGGCCTTTTGCCTATTTGCGTCCGGGCACTATACTCGGTGAGGAAGTCAAAATCGGCGATTTCGTGGAAATTAAGAATGCAGTGATCGGCGACGGCTCCAAAGTATCGCATTTGAGCTATGTCGGCGATGCCTCTGTAGGTAAGAATGTAAATGTTGGCTGTGGTGCAATTACTGCCAATTATGACGGATTTAATAAATCCAAGACGACAATTGAAGATGATGCCTTCATCGGCAGCAATGTGAATCTGATTGCACCAGTCACCGTAGGCAAAGGCGCTTTTGTTGTTGCAGGGTCGACAATCACAAGATCTGTTTCGGAGAATGATTTGGCCATTGCCAGAGTAAGACAGGAGAACAAGCCGGGGTATGCCGAGAAGATCCGCTCCCGGGCCAAAGCAAAGAAAGACCAGTCGAGTCAATCGTAAGGGCCACTGCCAAAGCGCCGGATAGAGCTGAGATCTCTTTACCGGCGCTGCTTGGAAGCTAAATTCCGTCACGGAGGGTTTATATTTTATGACTTATTGCGATTCCAAATTAAAGATTTTCACCTGCAACTCCAATCCTAAGCTGGCTAGTCAAATTGCCGATTATATCGGAATTCCGATGGGTGAATCACATACCACAAGCTTCAGCGACGGGGAGATTCAGGTCAAGCTGTCTGAGAGTGTCCGGGGCTGCCATGTCTATATCGTACAGTCGACTTGTGGTCCGGTTAACGACAATTTGATGGAGCTTCTGGTTATGGTAGATGCGCTCAAACGCGCTTCCGCGAAAAGCATCAATGTGGTTATTCCTTATTACGGATACGCTCGTCAAGACCGTAAGGCGCGTTCCCGTGATCCAATTACGGCCAAGCTGGTAGCGAACCTGATCGAAAAAGCAGGAGCTCACCGTGTTATCACGATGGACCTTCATGCGATGCAAATTCAAGGCTTTTTTGATATTCCGGTGGATCATCTGCTGGGTGTTCCGATTCTTGCCCAGTATTTCCGTTCGAAGCAAATCCAGAATCCGGTTGTGGTCTCCCCGGACCATGGCGGTGTTGTGCGGGCTAGAAAGCTTGCCGATTTCCTTAACGCACCTCTGGCGATCATCGACAAACGCCGTCCGGAACCGAATGTCAGCGAAGTCATGAATATTATCGGTAACATCGAAGGTAAAACAGCGATTCTGATCGATGATATTATCGACACTGCCGGAACGATTGTACTGGGAGCCAATGCCTTGATGGAAGGCGGCGTGAAGGAAGTTTATGCTTGCTGTACCCACCCGGTATTGTCCGGACCTGCGCATGAACGTCTGGAAAATTCACCAATCAAAGAAATTATCGTGACGGATACCATTCCAATCCGCAGCAGCAATCCGACCTCGAAGCTCAAAGTGTTGTCCGTGGCTCCACTTATGGGTGAGGCGATTATTCGTGTTCATGAGGAGCTGTCCATCAGCAAATTGTTCGAAATCGAATAGTATTCGGGTAGTGCTCTTGTAGAGATATGACTGCCGTTCCCGCCTGTATTCAAAAAGGGTTACACCTCCGTAACGGAAGATGTAACCCTTGTCGGCGTGATGACCTCCAGCTTTGCTGCGGCATCAATACCCTGGCCGGGAGATAAAGGTGAACAGGCTGCGGTTGTAAAGAGTACCCTGCAGCTCAACAAAGCCTTCATCTGCTGCTGTAACTACACCGATGGCTACGTGCACATTGTCTCTGTAAATTTCGACAGGCACAGCATATTGGATGTGGTACTGGAAATGGCGCTGAAGCGTTAAGATGTCGCCCTGATGTGGCATTGTTCATCACCTGTCTTTGGAGTAAAGTGGCCCTCGGCTGCTCTAGAAGTAAGCCTAATAAAATTTATTGTACCAAAAACGGAACTCTTCTGCTTAAGAGAACCGGATGGAAAGGATAGGCCATCATGAAATGGATTGTTGGACTCGGAAATCCGGGACCGCAGTACGCCAAAACCAGGCATAACGTCGGTTTTATGGCGCTTGACGAGCTAGCGGCCAGAAACGGAATCACCTTTAACCAGAATAAGTGCAAGTCCGTAATCGGTGAGGGCGTCATCGGGGGAGTCAAGACAGTTCTGATCAAACCCATGACCTTTATGAACCTGTCCGGAGAAGCAGTTCGTGCATACATGGAATATTATAAAGTGAATTTAGAGGATATGATTGTAGTCTATGATGATCTTGATACGGAAATCGGCAAAATCCGGCTGCGTTATCAGGGAAGTGCCGGAGGCCATAACGGAATCAAGTCGATCATACAGCATACAGGCACGCAAAGCTTCAACCGTGTGCGGATGGGGATCTCCCGTCCTGAACCGGGCTTTGCTATTGTAGATTATGTGCTTTCTGCCTTTCCCAAGAAAGAAGGAGACAGGCTGAAGACCATGATCCTAGATACCTGTGACGCCCTGGAGTTCAGCCTGCAGCATACCTTTGAACAGACCATGGCCAAATTCAATGGCTAACTGCCCGCTCCCGCCCGCATCTTAAGGCTAAATACGACCGGAGCGGGGCATACTGAAGGGTATATACTACCTTCAGGAGGCATATAGATGGCAATACACTACGTATGCAGGCACTGCCGGACATTTCTGGGAAGCATCAATAGAAGTAATATCACAGAAGCGCAGCTTGGTCTGCATTCTTTGACCCCTGCGGAGCGCAGAGATATCATAGCGTATGATTCAGAAGGTGAGATCACGGTAAAGGTTACTTGCGATTACTGCAAGCAGGCCTTGGAGAACAACCCTGAGCTCAGCCTGCTGGCCAGTCCGCTTCAGTAAGGTGGAAGCGCCTGTCTCTATCGTCATCCGCAAGCCTTGGCCTTATCGCTGAGGCTTGTTTTCGATTCTAATCATAATAGGTGCGGCAGCTTAGGCTGCCGTCAGCCTGTTCAGTAAGAGAGGTGTCCTTTGTTGTTACAAGGTCTTATAGAAGCTTTTTCCAAAGATCCTGATTTTCAGTCCGTCACCCGTGGTGTTGCCGCAGGGATGAAGGAGCAGCTAATATCAGGTTTGTCCGGTTCGGCCAGACAAATTATGCTGGCGGCGCTGCATGAAGAAACCGAACGGCCGCTGCTTATAGTCACCCATAATATGTTCTCGGCCCAGAAGATGGCTGAGGATTTGCAGGAAGCGCTTTCTCCGGATCGCGTGCTGCTTTACCCTGCCAATGAGCTGGTTGCCGCTGAAGCGGCTGTCTCCAGCCCTGAGACGCTTGCTCAGCGGATAGATGTCCTGACCAAATGTGCCCAGGGCTTCCGTGGCGTTGTGGTTGTGCCTTATTCTGGCGTCCGGCGTCTGCTTCCGTCGCCGCATGTGATGGCAGAGGCACAATTAACCGTTTCACAGGATGGAACCCTCTCTCTGGATGATTTTCTGATGTCTATGATTATGATGGGTTATGAACGGGTTGAACGGGTAGAGAACCGTGGTGAGCTTAGTGTGCGGGGAGGCATTGTCGATTTCTATCCAATGACCTCATCGCTGGCTTACCGGGTAGAGCTGTTTGATGATGAGATCGATTCGATTCGAACCTTTGATCCTGCAGACCAGCGATCCATCGACAAGGTGCGCAGTGTGAAGATCACACCGGCTAAGGAGATCATCGCAGACCAGTCCCGCCAGGATTCGGCAGCCTCTGAAGCGGCAGCGATGCTGGAACGCCAGCTGGAGAAAATGACCGACCGGCAGGCAAAGCTGCGTTTGCGTGAGGAAATGGGCCGGGAGCTGGAGATGCTGCGGCAGGGAACCTATTTCCCTGAAGTCTATAAATATATCAGTCTCTTATATCCTGAACGCTGCCATTTATATGATTATATGGCACAGGACACCCTTCTTATTATGGATGAGCCGGCCAGACTGCTGGAAACGGCGAAACAGCTGGAGCGGGACGAGTCGGAATGGAACCTGCATTTGCTGCAGAACGGCAAAAACCTGCCTGATCTTCATCTTTCCGTAGACAATGAAGCTATCATGTACCGCCGCCCATTCCAGAGCCTGTTCATGTCAATTTTCCTGCGCCAGGTTCCACATATCCAGCCGCAGAACATCCTTGGATTTATCAGCCGCGGCATGCAGGATTTCCACGGCCAGATGAATGTGCTGAAATCGGAGATGGAGCGCTGGCATAAGTCGGGTGTGCAGGTTGTGATGCTGGCGAGCAGCGAGGAGCGGATGGAGCGGGTCCGCCGGGTGCTGTACGATTATGGCATTGAAGAGCCTACTATTGTCCACGGGAATCTGGGCTCCGGTTTTGAGCTGCCTTCCATTCATCTTGCTGTGATCACTGAAGGAGAGATGTTCTCCCAGAAGCAGCGTAAGGCGCGCAAGGTTTCCAAAGGAATTGACAATGCAGAACGGATTAAGAGCTATACCGAGCTTAAAATCGGCGATTACGTGGTACACCAGAATCACGGTATCGGCAAATATATGGGGATTGGCACGCTTGAGGTCAGCGGAATTCACCGGGATTATATGCATATTCTATATGCCGGTGGCGATAAGCTGTCCGTACCGATTGAACAGATAGATCTGATTCAGAAATATGTCGGATCGGAAGATAAAGAACCGAAGGTATACAAGCTTGGCGGAAACGAGTGGACGCGAGTCACCAATAAAGTGCGTTCTTCTGTTCAGGATATCGCGGATGATCTGATTAAGCTGTACGCTGAGCGCCAAAGTGCTCTGGGTTATGGTTTTGAGAAGGATACGCAGGAGCAGCGTGAATTCGAGGAAATGTTCCCGTATGACGAAACCCGCGATCAGCTGCGCGCTATCGAAGAGATCAAGAAGGATATGGAGCAGAACCGTCCGATGGACCGGCTGCTATGCGGAGACGTAGGCTATGGCAAGACGGAAGTGGCGATCCGGGCAGCCTTCAAATCAGCGATTGAAGGCAAGCAGGTTGCCGTGCTGGTGCCGACCACAATCCTCGCACAGCAGCATTATGAAACCTTCCGTGAGCGGTTTGCCAATTATCCGCTGAACATTCAGGTACTGAGCCGCTTCCGCAGCCGTAAAGAGCAGAACGAGACCATTAAGGGTGTCCGGCAGGGAACGGTAGATGTAGTAATCGGCACACACAGACTGTTGTCGCAGGATATGGTCTTTAAGGATCTCGGTCTTTTAATTGTTGATGAAGAGCAGCGCTTTGGTGTAACCCATAAAGAAAAACTCAAGAAGCTCAAGACCAATGTCGATGTGCTCACCTTGACTGCAACGCCTATTCCACGGACCTTGCATATGTCGATGCTTGGCGTGCGGGATTTGTCAGTCATTGAGACACCACCGGAGAACCGCTTTCCCGTGCAGACGTATGTGGTTGAACATAGTCAGACGCTTACCCGGGAAGCGGTGGAACGTGAGCTGGCCCGTGGAGGACAGGTCTATTATCTCTACAACCGCGTTCAAGGTATTCAGGAAATGGCCGCACAAATCTCCATGCTTGTTCCGGAAGCAAGGGTCGGCATTGGCCATGGCCAAATGTCGGAGTCGGAGCTGGAGAAGACCATACTCGACTTCCTTGACGGAGAATACGATGTGCTGGTGAGCACAAGTATTATTGAGACTGGAGTGGATATTCCGAACGTCAATACGCTTATTGTCCATGATGCCGACAAAATGGGGCTATCACAGCTCTATCAGCTGCGTGGACGTGTAGGACGCTCCAACAGGATTGCCTATGCCTATTTCACGTACCAGCGGGACAAGGTGCTGACTGAGGTCGCGGAGAAGCGCCTGCAATCTATCAAGGAATTTACGGAGCTTGGCTCCGGCTTCAAAATTGCCATGCGCGACCTTTCCATTCGCGGAGCGGGCAATCTGCTTGGTGCGGAGCAGCACGGGTTTATCGCTTCCGTCGGTTTCGATCTGTATTCGCAAATGCTGGCGGAAGAAATCCGCAAGCGTAAGGTTACTGTACTGGGAGAAGAGGATACTTCGCTGAAGCAGGGCAATACGGTCATTGATTTGTCCATTGATGCGTATCTTCCATCCGAGTATATTTACGACAGCATCCAGAAGATCGAAATTTATAAGAAGGTTGCGGCGGTTTCCACTTTTGAGGACGCTGGGGAACTGGAGGATGAGCTGCTTGACCGCTTCGGAGAATTGCCGGAGGCCGTAGTCAATCTGCTGTCCGTAGCCCGGCTCAAGGTATATGGAAAGCTCTATGGATTGGAATCGATGATCCGTCGTGGCGACGATGTTTCGTTGAACTTCCATGAAGGCAGCACCGGGGCCTTTGATACGGCCAAGCTTGCCAAAGTTGGAAATAGCTTCGAAAGACGTGTACAATTTGATAGGGATGCTAAAGCCAGTATCCGCATCAAGTCGAAGGATCTTGACGATAAGGCGCTGCTTGATCTGTTGGAGCAGTTTCTGGCTGCGGCTAAACAGTCTCTAAAATTGAAGGGAGAACTACATGATGTCGTTAAATAAAAAAAAATCCTGGAAAGTGCTGCTGGTCTCACTGGCAGCGGCTCTTTCCTTCTCTATGCTTTCTGCTTGCAGCAGCAACAACAATACTAAAAATAATAATGCAGCTGATGATAGCAGCACAGCGTACGCTACCTACAAAGGGGGAACCATTACTGAGAAGGAATTCGATTTAGACACCCGTGTCATGAAATTTCTCTCCCCGCAGCAGGCCCAGTACCTGGAGATTGATACCTTCAAGGAATCCATTCTGAACCAGGAAGTGGCCTTTGAGCATCTGGCCGGCAAGGCAACAGATGAGGCTAAGAAGCAGGCCGAGAAGGAAGCCGATGTGCAATTAGCTGATCTTAAGAGCCGTTTGGGTGACACCTATGATAGCTTACTGAAGGAGCAGAGTCTAAAGGAAGACGATGTGCGGACTTATATGGTGCGTGTGCTTACGGTTTATCAGGATATGCTGCTCAAAGTAACCGATGACCAAGTAAAGAAGGAATTTGAACTAATCAAAGGCGATTTCACTGTAGCTACTCTGCGTCAGGTGTTGATCGGACTGACTGACGCCAACAAAAAGGAGCGTACCGAGGAAGACGCACTTAAGCTGGCTAAGGAGGTAAAGGCTAAGCTTGACGGTGGAGCGGACTTTGCGGAAATCGCCAAGCAATACACCGACGATACCGCGTCCAAGGAAGCTGGCGGCCAGCTGAAAGAAGTATTGCTGGGCAATTATTTGGAGGAGTTCAAGGCAGCAGCCCAGACACTGCCGTTGAATACAATCAGTGATCCAGTACTAACAAAAGTGGGTTATTACATCATTAAGGTGGAGAGCCGCACAGAAGCAACCTTTGAGAAGCTGACCGATGAACAGAAGGAAGCAATCAAAAGCTCGCTGGCTTCGCAAAGCCTGGAGTCCTACCTCGAAAATAATCTGAAAGACCTGGAAATTAAAATCAATCTGCCGAAAAGCTCCGCTGCTGCCACTGAGTCCGGAACAAACAGCGGAACTAAAGCTACAGAAGCTCCAAGTGCCTCACCAGCGGCTACAAAAGAAGCCAAATAAACCTTTTGCACGGACAAGCCATCCTGACGCTTCAAAGCGAGGGATGGCTTTATTTTGTAAATTATAATGTATAATTATGTTAAAAATAGCGCATAACGGGGAGGGGTGCGCCGGAAGTCTGCGGATTAAGGATATTTAATGTTATACCTTCCAGAGGATGTATAAGGAACTGGGAAGAGATGAATACTATGGTCAGATATTACGATAAATCACTGGGATTATCCATTCCCATAATGGACAGTAGTTGGACCATACTTCTTAAGAAAGCGGGGCAACATGTGAAATGAAAGCTACTGGAATTGTACGCCGTATTGATGACCTCGGTCGAGTTGTTATCCCTAAAGAGATCAGACGCACACTACGTATTCGTGAAGGGGATCCGTTGGAAATTTTCGTCGATCGCGACGGTGAAGTCATACTGAAGAAGTATTCCCCGATTGGTGAGCTGGGTGATTTCGCCAAGGAATATGCAGAGTCGCTTTATGAAGGCACAGGGCATATTACAATGATTACTGACAGGGACACTTTTATCGCCCTTGCCGGAGGTTCCAAAAAGGATTATCTCGAGAAACAGGTGGGTGTGCTCCTGGAGAAGGTAATGGACAGCCGCAAGACCGTGCTCGAAACGAATGCAGGCAGCTATGACATCGGTAAAGATCATGCAGAATTAATATCGAGCTATGTAGCCGCTCCCATCATCTCCGGCGGGGACCCCATCGGTTGTGTAGTGCTTCTGAACAAGGATGATTCGGTAAAAATGGCGCAAATGGAAATCAAAATGGCCGAAACGGCAGCCGCTTTTTTGGGCAAGCAGATGGAGCAGTAACAGCTTTGATACTATGGACCCCGCTTTCCTTTTGGTATGATACAAAGGGAGGGCGGGGTTTTAGCGTTCCATTTTGGAAAAGATAAGAAGATGCGGATTGCAGAAAAATGCAGCCGTACGTGTAAATGCAAGCAAAACCGTTTCTACTTACGCGCCTCCATGCGTTATAATATAGAAATTCATCCCATTATGGCAGTTATCGCTGTAGAAGCAGGTACTTTTATGAAATCTGGTACACAAGGCTCTAAATTACTGCAAGGCGCATTTATTCTCAGCGCAGCAGCCATTCTCTCCAAACTGATTGGTACGCTGCAGAAAATTCCGCTGCAAAATCTGGGTGGAGACGCCGTGTTCGGCATATACAACACGGTTAATCCCCTGTACACGATGCTTATAACGATAGCGATGCTGGGTCTGCCGTCTGCAATCGCCAGATTCGTGGCCGAGTCCTCGGCCGACAGAGATGAAAGCGAAGGCCGGAGGGTTCTGCTGCTGTCAGCGGCCATTACAGTCATCAGCGGCCTTGTGATTGGGGCCCTTGCCTATCTTGGGGCTCCGGTTATCGCCGGGTGGGTCGGCAACTCCCATGTGATTCCCGCGCTGCGCTGCAGCGCATTGGGGCTTGCTGTTGTTCCGCTTATGGCCGCATTGCGCGGTTATTTTCAGGGACTGCATAATATGGTCCCTACCGCGGTGTCGCAGGTTGTCGAGCAGTCGGTGCGGGTAGCCGTCATGATCGCACTGCTGTTGTATCTGACCGGTAAGGGAGCAGACGCGGCCACCATCGCGGCGGGTGCGCTGATTGGTTCGGCTGGCGGCGGAGCGGCCGGTCTGATTGTCATGCTGCTGTATTGGCAGAATTACCGCCGCCGTGTGAGCGTAGCGCAGCAGTCGGCTGAGCTGGCGATATCAGCTGCCTCCGAAACCGCCTGGACCCGGAGTTCTGCTGCGGACACTGTCCGGGAGCAGACAGGAGCCAAGGCCCGCAAGCTGCTGGGCTATGGCATTCCAGTCATGCTCGGAACGCTGGCTATACCGCTTATCGGGCTGGTCGATGTATTTACCGTCCCCCGGTTGCTGTCGTCAACTGTCAGCGAAGCGGCGGCGATGGCGCAGTTCGGCATCTACAATCGCGGTCTGCCGCTTGTTCAGATGGTAACAATGCTGGCCACTTCGTTATCAGTGGTCTTCATCCCGGCACTCGCGGAGGCGAAGCACCGCGGAGATCTCGGGCTGATCCAGACCCGCTGCAGCCTGTCGCTGCGCTGGTTCTGGCTGCTGGGCCTGGCCGCTTCGGTTGGCCTGGCCGTCCTTGCAGAGCCGGTCAATGTGGCTCTGTACGGTGATGCTGCCGGCAGCGGTACGATGACCTGGCTGGCCTTTACCGCCGCTGGCGGTACGGTCAGCATCATCTCCGCCGCGCTGCTGCAGGGCCTGGGCGCCGTGCGCGCGCCGGCGGTACATCTCTTGGCGGCCGCGGTGCTCAAGGCGGCCCTCAACCTGCTGCTGATTCCGCAGCAGGGCATTACCGGCGCAGCCATCGCCAGCGTGGCCGCGCATCTCTTCGCAGCAGCGCTGAATGTGCTGCTGCTGCACCGTATGGGCCATCTGCGGCTGCGCTTCGCAGATGCCCTGGTGAAGCCCGCGCTGCTGCTCGCGGGCCTTGGCCTGGCCGCCGCAGCTGTAAGCCTCGGCGTTGGCAGTGCGGCCGCAGCCGCCGGCTTCGGCGGCGGGCGAACCACAGCCCTGGCGCAGAGCCTGCTCGGCGTGCTGGCAGGCTGCGCCGTCTTCGCCGCCGGCGCTGTTGCCCTGCGGCTGCTCAGCGAAAGCGAGCTGCGCCAGCTTCCGGGCTTTGGCCCGCGGCTTGCGGACAAGCTGAAGAAGCTGCGCCTGTTCCCTTAAGGCGCAGCTAGCTGTTCCAAATGTTATCTCTTAAGCATGAGATTACTATATTGCAGTACATACAAAGCTGCCTTAGCCACAGCGGCATGGCAGTGAGAAGGAGTGGAGACAGGTATGAGCGCAACATTAACCGTGGTTGGCCTCGGTTCCGGCAATCCCGACCGGCTGACCCTGGGCATTATCAAGAAGCTGCAATCCGCATCCGCCGTTTATGTCCGGACCGCAGAGCATCCGGTGATGGCGGCTTTAACAGAGCTTGAAATAGCTTCCCAGTCCTTTGACGGGCTGTATGAATCGCTGTCCTCGTTTCCTGAGGTGTATGAAGCCATTACGGCGAAATTAATCGAGGAAGCGCGTTCCGCACCGCAGGGTACGGAAATTGTCTATGCCGTCCCGGGGCATCCCATGGTTGCAGAATCGGCGGTATCCCTGCTGCGGGAGCGCTGCCCGGGCGCGGGAGTAGAACTGCACATTCTCGGCGGGGAGAGCTTTCTCGATGAGGCATTTGTACGGCTTGGCTTCGACCCGATTGAAGGGTTTCAGCTTCTGGATGCTTCCGGTATCCGCAGTTCCCAGCTTCAGCCGGAGCTGCATACGCTGATCGGCCAGGTCTACGACAGCTTCACGGCTTCCGAAACCAAGCTCTGTCTGATGGATTGTTATCCGCCGGAGTATGAGGTAATCGTAGGGCATGCTCTTGGAGTGGATAAGGAAGAACGTATTCTCCGGGTACCGCTGTATGAGCTGGACCGTCTGGAAGGGTACGGCAATCTCTCGCTGATTTATGTTCCGGCAAACCGCGCGGAAAGTGCACGAAAACGCACATTTGCCCGCTTGCATGAAATTGTCGATACGTTGCGCAGTCCGGAAGGGTGCCCATGGGACCGGGAGCAGACGCATGAATCACTGCGCAAAAATCTGATTGAGGAAACCTATGAGGTTCTGGAAACGATCGATGAGGATGATCCGGACCATATGAAGGAAGAGCTGGGCGACCTGCTGCTGCAGATCATGCTTCATTCCCAGATGGAGGAGGAGCAGGGCACCTTTAATGTCTATGATGTCATTGAAGGATTGAATGACAAGCTGATCTTCCGCCATCCGCATGTCTTCGGCGATAAGAATGCTGCAGATGCCGAGGAAGCGCTCCAGAACTGGGAGGGCATGAAGGCTGAGGAAAAACGGCTTAAGGGTGTAAAACCGGAAGCAGAATCCGCGCTGAGCGGTGTTCCCCGTGATTTGCCTGCGCTGATGAAGGCCTACAAACTGCAGAAAAAGGCCTCCAAAGTAGGATTCGATTGGGACAACGTTGGCGATGTGCTGGCTAAAATCCGCGAAGAGATTGATGAGCTTCAGGAGGCTATCGAATCCGGTGCACCGGCGGAGGAGCAAATGCTGGAGCTGGGGGATCTGCTGTTCGCCGCGACCAATGCGGCACGCTTCATCGGAGCGGATCCTGAAGAGGCGTTGACCCGCACCAACCGCAAGTTTGTGTCTAGATTCCAATATATTGAGGAGCAGCTGCTAAGCCGGAATACCCGTCTATTGGACAGTAGTCTAGAAGAGATGGAAGCGTTGTGGCAGGAGGCTAAGATCAAGGAGCGAAAACAATAGATTCTGAGCATCCTCTAATATTGGATAGGCGCTTTCTCCGCCTTTTGCAGTATAGGGGCCGTAAGAAGAGGCAATGATGTGAATGGGGCTTAACTCTCTGGTTTGGAATGTTGTGAGAGGTTTATAATGTAATAGTGCCTGAGCCTGGACTGCTCTCTTAATTTTTTTAAAATCGAGTGTTTGCGGCAGGAATTTCGGGCGGCATCCAGAATATCTTAAAGACGAAATGACGATTCGCGGCATATCTTAGCAGCTTATCGCGTTTCATTTATTTTTTTGTATCCTAGGAGGAACTTCAAATTATGAACAAGACAGATTTGGTAAACAACATTTCCGAAAAAAGCGGATTGGCAAAGAAAGATGTAGAAACCGTATTGAACGGCGTGCTGGGCGAAATTACAGATGCTCTGTCCAAAGGCGATAAGGTCCAATTGATCGGCTTCGGTACTTTCGAAACCCGCAAACGTTCCGGCCGCACCGGCCGCAACCCGCAATCGGGCACACCTATTGAAATTCCTGAATCCACTGTACCGGCCTTCAAGGCTGGCAACAAGCTTAAAGAAGCCGTCAACTAATGCGCCTGGACAAATTCCTGAAGGTATCCCGTTTGATTAAGCGCCGCACTGTGGCTAAAGATGTGTCCGAACAGGGCCGGGTGCTGATTAACGGGAAGGAATCGAAACCGAGCAGTACGGTAAAGATCGGCGACGAGATTACAGTGCAATTCGGTCAAAAGCTAGTAACGGTCAAAGTGGAGAAACTGGTGGAAACGACCCGCAAGGACGAGGCCGCCGGTATGTATACGCTGCTCCGTGAAGAGCCTGTTGCCAAAAGCAGCGGTCTCGACTGGTAAAAGCGCTGTAAGGATAAGCAGATCACAAGCAAGAGGGTGTTCCTGATGCCAGAAATGGCCGGAACACCCTCTTTGTTTTTAATAATAATAGAACTCCGTTGGCTTCTTGCATGAGCTCTATTGGTCTTTTGAAATTCTAAAAGCCTCTGTTCTATAACCTCTCCTTCCACCATAGATTAGAAACAAGAAGGAGGGGTACATGCTATGATCGAGCCAGTCAAAGTCAATAAACAGCACGATCTGCACATGCGCAGTCGCAAGCAATTGGAGATAACAGGCGTGCAGAATGTAGAGAGCTTCGACAGCGAGGAGTTTCTGCTACGCACGGAACTTGGCCATCTCACCATTCGCGGAAATCATTTACATATCAAGAATCTAAGTCTGGAGAATGGGCTTTTGTCTCTGGAGGGCAATGTCCATTCCCTGATTTACCTTGATCCCGGAGCGCAGAGTAAAAACAAAGGCATCCTCGGCAAACTGTTTAAATGAATCCCGCGATTCAGTGGATCACCCTGCTTTACATGATGCTGGCCGGCACAGCCATGGGACTGGCCTATGACAGCTACCGGGTGCTGTCGCTGAAATTAAGCTTTCCCAAATGGCTGAATGCGCTGCTGGATCTGCTGTATTGGATGTGGGCGGCACTCCTCGTCTTCCGGATGCTTTATGCCGGAAATCAGGGACAATTGAGGTTTTATGTCTTTCTTGGCCTCTTTCTAGGCGTATGGATTTATTTTTTACTCTTCAGTGTTACGGTGCGGCATTTTGTGGTAATGTTAATTCAGTCGATTCAGTATACGTGCAGGCTGCTATGGAGAGCTGTAGAAATCGTAATAGGCATGCCGCTTCGCTGGCTTTGGCGCCTCCTGAGGGGGACGCTGCTGCTCTTGGGCCGGATCCTGTTATTTATCCTGAAGCTGCTGCTGCGTCTAACGAAGCCAATTTGGGTACTTCCAGTAAGATGGATCTCTCCGCCATTGTCCCGGCTCTATCACAGTGCCTGGATGGTGAGATTGTCTGAGTGGTTGACCGCATGGTGGAAACGCTGAGATTGAACTGGGGGTAGGCTGCATGAACAGATTTTCTGCAGAAGAGAAGAGTAGCAATAACAAAGGCTTGGCTGCAGGCACGAAGAGAAGAAGATTCCTATGGGCGGTCATGGTTACAGTTTTTTTGGGCTGGGCCGGTTATATTTTCTTTGCCCAGAGTGCGGCAATTGCGGAAAAGAGTGAACAACTGGCCAAGAAGCAGGCGAGCAGCGAGGGAGTTACGGCTTCCCTCAATCAACTGAAATACGAAGTGTCGCGACTTAACGACGACGAGTATATCGGCCAATTGGCGCGTAAATGGTACAATATGTATCCGTTAGGGGAACAGCCTATTCGTCCCGAGCAATCAGGGCAATAAAGCAGGCCAAAAGAGGCTTTCGCTGTGTTGCCTTGCTTTGCTCTTTACTGTATAATCAAATCACCGCAGACTGGATGGACTTTATATTCGTCTGTATATTTTTAAGGGAGGATCATTTTATTCTATGGCAATTGAAGTGGGCACCAAGTTAGAAGGCAAGGTGACAGGCATCACGCATTTCGGAGCATTTGTGGATCTGTCAGGAGGTGTCACAGGTCTCGTTCACATTTCGGAAATCGCCGATAACTACGTCAAGGATGTTAACGATCATTTAAAGATTGGTGATGTAGTAACTGTCAAGGTGATCAACGTTGACAAGGACGGCAAGATCGGGCTTTCCATCAAGCAGGCTGTAGATAAGCCGGCATCGGAAGTACGTCCCCCTAGAGCTCCAAGACCAGAACGTCCAAGCGGTGGAGACCGTTTCGGCGGCGGTGGCGGCAGTGGTGGTGGAGGCGGCGGCGGTGGTGGTGGTTTCAATCGTGAACGGGGAGGGCGTCCATTCAAGCCTGCAGCCGGTAAACCTTCATTCGAGGATAAAATGTCACGCTTCCTGAAAGACAGCGAAGAACGGATATCTTCGATCAAGAAGAACACAGAAGGAAAGCGCGGAGGCCGTGGAGCCAAACGCGTATAATCTACTTGCACATCATAAATAACCGCAGGGGCTTTCGCCCTTGCGGTTTTTTTGTCGGTGCCCGGCAAATTGCCGACAGCATCTATCTCATTCTCACATAACACCAGAGCAATCGCTGACGAAAATCTGCCGCTGGCCTCTGCACAGTTTTGCGGCAATCCGCTGGTCGAGTCTATCAATCCAATGCCCCGCATGGGATCGAGAGGCTTCGCGGGTGCTTTGTCGGGACAGGCTTTTTTGTCGGAAATTTTTTACAGTTTGCTCTCTGTTTCTGACAAACTTTCTTAAGACCCCCGCTATATAATGAGAACCATAAATTCTTAAACGGGTGGTGCAGAGGAATGAATAAAAGCAATGTGGTCAATTTGCCGGAGTGGACAAAAGCGGGAAGCAAAGACAAGGTGCAGAAGGAAGCCTGGGGCATGCGTCTAAAGAGCTGGGGTATGAATCAACCGCTGCTTCAGTTTCTAACAGTGAAGAAATGGATGCTGCTGTTGAGCTTAATGGGCTTTATGCTGGGACGGGCAATGATTTTGGACGAGCTGTCACCCTTTGCTGTAGCTTACTTTGCTGTCATTGTGTTTATGCGTAAAGACTCTATACTTCCGGTGGCTGCAGCCACGATCCTCGGCAGTCTGTTCACCCCGTTCCCCGGAGCAGTAGTGATTGCCGCAGAGCTAATTATCTTCTACCTGCTGTACAAAGGTTTTGAGAGCTTCCAGCGGATTGATCTATCCTATGCGCCGCTGATGGTATTCGTATCCTCATTTATGGTCGGACTGTTCCGGATTATCATGGGTCCCTCCCTTACCTGGTACCCGCTGATGATGGCGACACTCGATGCGCTGCTTGGCTTTGTGCTTACACTGGTATTTTTGCAGGCGCTTCCTTTGTTTACTTACAAGCAAAGGAGCCGGGCGCTGCGGAATGAAGAAGTTCTCTGCTTAATTATTCTGCTGGCTTCCGTCATGACCGGCCTTGTGGGCTGGACCATAAACGGCTTGTCGCTGGAACATATTCTGTCACGCTTTCTTATTCTGTTGTTTGCTCTCGCCGGGGGAGCTCCGCTCGGTGCTGCCGTCGGGGTAGTCACCGGACTGATCCTCAGCCTGGCTGATATCGGAGCCATTTATCAGATGAGTCTCCTGGCTTTCTCCGGAATGCTGGCCGGGATGATGCAGTCCGGGCGCAAAGGGGCAGTCTCGATCGGGATGCTGCTGGGCTCGACTATACTTTCGGTCTACTTCCTGGGCCCGGGTGATGTGATGGCCTCAACTTGGGAGACTTGCGCTGCAGTGTTGTTGTTTCTTCTAACACCAAAGGGGATTATTTCTGCCATCGCCAAATATGTGCCGGGCACACCGGATCACAGCCGGTCACAGCATGAATATGCCAGAAGAGTGAGAGATATTACAGCAGACCGGGTAACCCAGTTCTCGCAGGTATTCCAGCAGCTGTCGAGCAGCTTCGGGCAGATTCCCCGGGCTGGAGAAGCCGGTAAAAGTGAACGTGAAATGGAAGACTTCATGAGTACCGTAACTGAGGGTGCCTGCGCCGGCTGTATCCGGCGTTCGCATTGCTGGGACACGAAGTTTTATCAGACGTACAGGTATATGACAGATATGATGACGACCGTAGAAGAATGCCCGGATATCACCGCAGCCCAGCTTCCGCCCGAGTGGAGCCGGATTTGCGGCAAGACAGGGGAGGTACTGGAAGTGATGAAGGGCCAGTATGAGCTATACCAGCATGATATGCGCTGGAAAAGACAAATATACGACAGCCGCCAATTTGTTGCCGAGCAGCTTTCGGGTGTATCTCAGGTGATGGAGGACCTGGCGAAGGAGATCAAACGTGAAGGCCAGGCAATGTACCGGCAGGAGGCCCAGATCCGCGAGGCGCTGGAGAAGCTGGGGTTGTCCATTCATTCGATTGAGATTTTAAGCCTCGATCCCGGCCGGGTAGAAATAGAAGTGGTTCATGCTTATACCCGCGGTTTTGATGAGTGCCGCAAGATGGTTGCGCCGCTGTTGTCCGATATTCTGGAGGAGAATATTGCAGTCGTAAGTGAAACGGCGGTGCATCCCCGCGAGGGATTGTCGATGGTCACCTTTGGATCTGCCAAAGCTTATGAGGTGAATACCGGAGTGGCAGGGGCGGCCAAGGGAGGCGATATGTTCTCCGGCGACAGCTTCAGTACCGTAGAGCTTGGAAATGGCACATTTGCTGTGTCCATCAGTGACGGGATGGGTAACGGAGAGCGGGCCCGGATGGAGAGCAGTGCCGCATTGTCCATGCTGGAGAAGCTGCTGCAGTCCGGTATGGACGAGAAGCTGGCGGTAAAGTCCGTCAATTCCATTCTGCTGCTGCGTTCTCCGGATGAGTTCTATGCGACGGTGGATATGGCGCTAATCGACCAGTATTCGGCGCATACCACTTTTATGAAAATCGCGTCTGCGCCTTCCTTTATCCGCCGGGGGAGCGAAGTCATCCCGATTACTTCGAGCAATCTTCCGATCGGAATCATAAAAGACATTGAGGTGGATTTGATCAGCATGCAGCTGCGTCCGGGTGATATTCTCATTATGATGACCGATGGTATTTATGATGCGCCCGGATATGCCGTTAATAAAGAGATATGGATGAAGCGGTTAATCCAGGAGCTGGAGGGAGATGATCCTCAGGATATGGCCGACAGCCTGCTGGAAAAGGTTATCCGTTATCAAGGCAATGAAATCCATGATGATATGACCATTGTCGTCAGCCGGGTCGATCATTATCATCCGGAGTGGTCCAGCCTGCATATGCCTGGCATCGGCCGGATGGAGCGGCCGCGGACGGTCAGCTAGTAAGGTAATCTATCATCTAACTCACGTTATTCTTTCGTGAGCTATATATGGAAGCAATGGAGTATCCTAATTCGGCGGGGCCTCATCTACCCCGCCGCCCTTTGCGCCGCCCCGTTTCAAAAGCCGCTGGCTCGGCGGCGTTCTTTTTCAGGTTTCAAACATAACGTGAATCTATGGGACGGAGAGGAATTTTGGAGCTGGAGAAGCGTCAGCGTGCGCCTTTGTCCCCGGATTTGCACCATGTGGCCAATTCAATAAATCCGGGGACAACAGCGATCGGAAGCCCAAAAGTTCCTCGCAGTTCCCCGAGTTCACTATTGTTTTTATCTGAATATCTCCGCTAAGCGGCGTTTGAAATCTCTCAACCTTGGATATGCTAGAAACAGATAACAAGGCAAAGGGGAGTGAACGGTCATGAAGCAAATTCTGCTCATTACGGACGGATGTTCCAATGTGGGGGAGAGTCCGGTGATGGCTGCGGCGCATGCCCGGCAGGAGGGAATCACCGTTAACGTGGTTGGCGTGGTCGATTACGGAACCATTGGCGAGCTGGGAAGCCGGGAGATTTCTGATATTGCCAAAGCAGGGGGAGGACTGAGCCGGATTGTCGGAACGCCGCAGCTGGCGCAGACCATCCAGATGATGACCCGCAAAACTGTGGTTCAGACCATTCAGCAGGCGGTTAATAAAGAGGTAAAAAAAATACTCGGCGAAGGCTCGCTGGAAGAGCTGCCGCCATTGAAACGTTCGCAGGTCGTTACCGTCGTAGATGAGCTGACAGAAACCTCGCCGCTGCGCATCGCACTGCTGATTGACGCAAGCGCAAGTATGAAGCCTAAACTGGGTGCCGTAGAGGATGCCATCCGTGATTTGGCCCTCAGCCTGGAAGCGCGGGAAGGAAGCAGTGAGATTTCCGTGTTCCATTTTCCCGGGCGCTCGAGCAGTGAGGAGGCCATGCTGGATATGGACTGGACGAGCAATGTGTCGGAGGTCCGCTCGCTGTTCTCCAAGCTGAAAATGAGGGGAGCCACGCCTACAGGACCGGCTATTTTCAAGGTGCTCGAACATTACCGTTGTGATACACTGGATGAACACCGTGACCGCCTTCCGGGCAGGGATCACGATGAAAGAGAAGGGATGATTGGTGGGTATGTCGTCTAATCCGCCCTACCCTGTCGGCACCGTTATTAGCGGCAAATGGCGGGGGAACCGTTATGTCATTGAACGGATGCTGGGAAGAGGGGCCAATGGAACCGTATATCTCGTGCAAAGAGAAGGCAGACGGGAGCGGTATGCGCTCAAGATCGGAAACGATACGCTTGAGCTGCAGTCAGAAATCAATGTGCTGACCTCGCTGCAATCCTGCCGGAAGCGAAGTGAGTTTCGCGCCCGCCGTGAATCCGCGCTGTCCTCTTACCTGCTGGAGTCGGATGATTTCAAAGATGGAGAGCATACCCCTTTTTATGTGATGCGTTACGTTGAAGGTAAACAGCTGCACCATTTTTTGGCCAAAAACGGGATCTCCTGGCTGGGGCTGGTAGGACTGAAGCTGTTAGAGAAGCTGCAGACGCTGCATGAATGCGGTTTTGTGTTTGGTGATCTCAAGCCCGAGAATGTAATGGTATCCGATTACGGCGAAGCCGAACTGATCGACTATGGCGGCGCAAGTCCCATGGGACGCAGTGTGAAGCAATTTACCGAGTGGCATGACCGCGGATTCTGGAATGCAGGCAGCCGTACCGGCGACGAGAATTATGATCTGTTTGCTTTTGCCGTTCTCTGCCTTCGTTTGCTTAATGAAGACGGGCTGAAAGCCGCTGCCCAGCAGCTGCCGCAGACAAGAAGCGTCGATGAACTGATTAAGCTGGCCAAAAGTTTGCCCGACAGGAAGCTCTCCTCTTGGCTGTGTCTTGCACTGAAAGGCGGATTTCCCGGTTCCGCGCAGGCTGCTGAGATCTGGAAGATTCATATATACGGAACGCGCAAACAGCCGAAGGATGCCATGGCGACCCCGCGCTGGCTAAAAAGTGCGTTTGGGTTATCGTTATTTGTGCTGGCTTTTACGATTTATTGGGTATTGCGTTTTTGATCTCATACATATACCGGAATGCTTGCCATACCGGTCAAAGATTGTGTAAATGATAGGGCAAGAAAGGGAGCACCGTATGGAGCAAATGAATGAGCTTGTGGAATCCGTAATGGAGTCTGCAGACGAGCACGGGCTGTGGGCGCCCCATGACACCATAGTAGTCGCAGTTTCCGGAGGGCCGGACTCTGTGGCTCTTTTGCGTATTCTGCATGAAATATCCGTGAACCGGATACCGCTAAACCTGGTATGTGCCCATGTGAACCACGGGTTCAGAGCCGAGTCCGTTGAGGAGGCGGAGTTCGTCCGGCAAATGGCCGGGGAGCTGGGGGTGCCTTTTGAGCTGGCCGAATTTGATATCCCTTCCCTCGCCAAAGGCAGCGGGCTTGGCCCCGAGGGGACGGCACGCGAGAAACGCTATCAGTTTCTGATCGAGACCGCGCACCGCTATGGCGCACGCTCCGTTGCACTGGCACATCATGCCGATGATCAGGCGGAGACGGTGCTTATGCGGCTGTTGCGGGGCAGCGGACCTTCCGGCCTGGCCGGAATGCGCTGGAAGAGGACAGAAAAAAAGGTGGAACTCATCCGCCCCTTCCTGCGTATTAACAAAACGGCTCTTGTCGGGTTATGCCGGGATGAAGGGTTTCCCTATGCCGAAGATGCCAGCAATCTGCTGACCAAATACAAGCGGAATGTCATCCGGCTGGAGGTGCTGCCTTCACTGGAAAAGTACAACCCGAAAGTCAAACAGTCGCTTCTGCAATTGTCCGAAATTGTCGGAGCCGAAGATGAATTTATGGAGGCGAACGCAGCAAAATGCTTCGATGAGCTGGTTTTGATGAAGCATGGAAAATACACCTTTAAGAGAGCTTTGTTCGCGGCCATACCCTCCGCTTTACAACGGCGTTTGATTAAACTAATATTAAATTATCTGTCGGCGGATTCATCGACCCTGGATTTTTCCAAGATCGAGGCTGTACGCCGGGGGACGCTGCAGGAACACCCCACCGTATGGAGTTTGGATTTGGGTGGAGGTCTGATCTGTGTGCGGCAATATGATACAATTTTGTTCTCGTCCAAGCCTCCGCAGCGGAAGGTAAGTTATACATATCGGCTGTCTTTGCCTCATTCCCGGCTTTTGCTGACGGAAATAGGAAAAGTAATGACGATGACGGTGCTGGAGAAAGAAACTTTTTTAGTACAGGGGGAGGACTATGGGAAGATGTCGGCTTGGTTTGACAGCGATGAGCTGGTCCTGCCGCTGACCATTCGTTCCCGATTGCCTGGAGATACCATAAGGGTTATGGGATTAAACGGAAGCAAAAAGGTAAAAGATATTTACATTGATGATAAAATACCTTCTTCCGAACGCTCTGAGATTCCCCTCGTTTGTGATGGTTTGGGCAATATCGTCTGGATTCCGGGCGTAAGGCGCTCGATGCATGCCGCAGTAGGGCGGCACACGGCCTCGGTTCTTCTCTTGTCTCTGGAGGACATGGAGCAGCACGAAGAAGCGTAATGGTCGAAGTAAGTCTTTCATAGTATAACTTAGGAGGTTCGCAAGTTGCAGAACGATATTCAAGAAATCTTGATCAGCGAAGAAGAAATCCAACAAAGAATCAGGGAGCTCGGCGCCCAGCTGAGCGCAGAATATGCAGGACGTACGCCATTGGTAATTTGTGTGCTGAAAGGCGCGTTTATCTTTATGGCAGATTTGGTTAAAGTCATTACAGTACCTGTTGAGATGGATTTCATGGCTGTATCCAGCTATGGGGCATCCACCAAATCTTCCGGTGTGGTCAAAATCATCAAGGATTTGGATGCGTCAGTTGAAGGACGCGATGTTCTGATCGTCGAAGACATCATCGACAGCGGTCTTACACTCAGTTATTTAATTGAAATGCTTCAAGGACGCAACGCTGCTTCCATTTCTGTGGTTACCCTGTTTGATAAACCGACAGGACGCACCGTTAATCTCGAAGCTGCTTATACCGGCTTTGTGATTCCTGATGCTTTCGTAGTCGGCTACGGACTCGACTATGCCGAACTGTATCGGAACCTTCCTTACGTCGGTGTACTGAAGCCTGAAATTTATTCCAAATGAGCTAATCGACAGCCTTAGATCCACGGATCAGATTTCCGGACCTCTGAGCATTTGAGGACTCTGGGCAGGCTATGGTACAATAACTTGAGCGTTGTGAGAGGAGGTAGGGGATGAATCGGTTCATCCGGAATTCTGGTTTTTATTTGATTTTATTTTTAGTCGTGGTGGGCATTGTCCAGTTTGTGAGCAATGGAAATGAATCCGCCGATTTCCCTAGATACGATGAATTAAGGCAGGAATTGAAAGACAATAATGTGAAGAGTATGACGATTCAGTTTGAAGGCAATGCTTTTGCCGTTACTGGTGAATATAGAGAGCAGCCGTCAGATGCCAAATCGAAAAATTTCTCCACATTTGTTCCTCCTACAGACAAAGCCCTTGATGAGCTTATTGGAGCCAGCGAAGTCAACGGTGTAGAGCTGGTTACGAAAAAAATGGAAGGTGACAGCATTTGGCTGACATTCCTTTCTTCCATCATTCCGCTGGTTATTATGTTCATCCTGTTCTTCTTCCTGTTCAATCAGGCACAGGGTGGCGGCGGCAAAGTAATGAATTTCGGCAAGAGCAAGGCCCGGTTATATAATGAAGAGAAGAAGAAAATCAGCTTTGAGGATGTTGCAGGCGCTGATGAAGAGAAGCAAGAGCTGGTGGAAGTCGTGGAATTCCTCAAGGATCCGCGTAAATTCGCAGCTGTAGGCGCACGTATTCCTAAAGGGGTTCTCCTCGTGGGTCCTCCAGGGACTGGTAAAACCTTGCTGGCCCGTGCAGTTGCCGGTGAAGCAGGAGTTCCGTTCTTCAGTATTTCCGGTTCCGACTTTGTGGAAATGTTCGTAGGTGTCGGTGCTTCCCGTGTACGTGACTTGTTCGAAAATGCCAAGAAGAATGCACCATGTATCATCTTTATTGATGAGATCGATGCAGTGGGACGTCAGCGCGGCGCCGGACTTGGTGGCGGACATGATGAACGTGAACAGACACTTAACCAATTGCTTGTAGAAATGGACGGTTTCGGCGGCAACGAAGGCATTATTATTGTCGCAGCTACCAACCGTGCAGATATACTTGACCCGGCATTGCTTCGTCCGGGACGTTTCGACCGTCAAATTACGGTTGACCGCCCAGATGTTAAAGGCCGTGAAGCTGTACTTAAAGTTCACTCCCGCAACAAGCCGCTTACGAAAGACGTAAGACTTGATGTTATCGCCAAACGCACTACCGGATTTACCGGTGCCGATCTGGAGAACCTGCTGAATGAAGCGGCTCTGCTCGCTGCACGCCGCAACCGCAAGGATATTACCATGCGTGAGGTAGATGAAGCGATTGACCGTGTAATTGTAGGTACCGAGAAGCGCAGCCGCGTGATCAGCGACCGTGAGAAGCGTATTGTAGCTTACCACGAAGCCGGTCATACGATTGTCGGTTACTTCCTGGAACATGCAGACATGGTTCACAAAGTTACGATTATCCCGCGCGGACGCGCAGGCGGATATGTCATTATGCTTCCTAAAGAAGACCGCATGCTTGTTACGAAGCAGGAATTGCTTGATAAAGTAACCGGACTCCTCGGTGGACGTGTTGCCGAAGAGATGTTCATCGGTGAAATCGGCACAGGCGCATACAGCGACTTCCAACAGGCTACGCGTATTGTCCGCAGCATGATTATGGAATACGGTATGAGTGATAAGCTGGGACCTATGCAGTTCGGTACATCCCAAGGCCAGGTCTTCCTGGGCCGCGATATCGGGCATGAGCAGAACTACAGTGATTCCATCGCTTATGAAATCGACCAGGAGATGCAGAACTTTATCCGCAGCAGCTATGAACGCTGCCGGGAGCTGCTTACCAAGCACTCCAAGGAAATGCACCTCATTGCCAACACCTTGCTTGAGAAAGAAACGCTGGAACTGGATCAGATTAGAGAATTGATCGAGCAAGGCTATCTGACTGAAGATGGTAAACCGGAAGAGACTCCGGGTGTGACACACGAAGCCGGCGAACCAGTTATTGATTCTATCGGTGATGTGCGTGTCCGCATTCAAGGCAAGGACGACACCTCTTCTACAATTCCTGATCTGACCAAGGATATTCCGAATAATCCGGAGTCCGGGGATGGAAATGATTCTAACGACGGCAATAAAGACGGCGGCGGAGGCCTCGTCTAAAGAGCCCCTTAACTGAATGAAGCTACGCAAGCTCGTCCGGAGAACCTTAAAGTTCTCCGGATTTTTTTCGCCTTTAGGCTTCCTGCCGTACAGCTTGATCGACTCCCGGTTACATTGACAGAGGGTGGAACCTTGTGTACATTAGTGATTAAATATTAAATAATGGATAACTATCTATAGCAGAGCTGAGTGGCTGTGCAGATCCGCAAGGAACATATAATCTATTCGAATGTAGAGCCGGCTTACGCCGTGAAGAAATAAGGGGGAGAACTAACCGTGGAAGCTCTGGCGCTTGAGCGCAAGCAGGAACAAAATCGCGAACTTCGTGTGCGCCTCGAACAGCTGAAAAAAGAACGGAATGCAATCATTTTGGCTCATTATTATCAGCGTGATGAAATTCAGGAGGTTGCCGATTTTCGGGGGGACTCTTTTTTACTCGCTCAAAAGGCAGCGGAGACCGATGCGGAAGTGATTGTCTTCTGCGGTGTTCATTTCATGGGGGAAAGCGCTAAGATTCTGGCGCCTAACAAAACTGTGCTTATTCCTGATGAACGCGCCGGTTGTCCGATGGCCGATATGGTCAATGTAGATGGCTTGCGCAAGCTGAAAGCACAGCATCCGAATGCTAAAGTGGTGACTTATATCAACTCGTCGGCTGAAATTAAAGCAGAGACTGATATTTGCTGTACCTCTGCCAACGCTGTGAAGGTCATCGAATCACTCGATGCGGAAGAAATTATCTGGGTGCCGGATAAGAATCTGGGCCAATATGTCCAGGATCAGACGGGCAAGAAGCTGATTATCTGGGAAGGCTATTGCAACACTCATGATATGCTTACCGTTAAAGATGTAGTGGAAATGAAAGCAAAATATCCGGAAGCCGAGTTTGTGGTGCATCCGGAATGCCGTCCTGAAGTGGTTGCCATGGGCGATTATGTAGGCAGCACCACCTCGATTCTTGAATATTGCCGGAAATCGGACCGCCGGCAGTTCATTGTTGGGACAGAAGACGGTACCGGATACCAGCTCCGCTTGGATAGTCCGGATAAGGAATTCCATTTTGCAACGAAATTTCTTGTATGCCCTAATATGAAAGTCAATAATTTAAAGAAACTGGTCAAATGCCTGGAGACGATGAAGCCGCAGATTTACGTACCACCCGCTGTCGCCGACAAAGCCAGAACTTCCCTAGAGCGCATGCTACAAGTCCGGTAGCATGCGCTACTCTTTCGTTGAAACAGGTGAAAAGCGGTCATGATTCCACAGTATTTGGTTGATTTCGACCTTCGCGAGCTTCCTACAATAAAGACGGATTGCATTGTTATCGGTTCAGGTATCGCCGGATTGTTCACGGCTATTAAAGCGAGTGAAGAGCGGCATGTCATTATGATTACTAAAAAATCGCTGATGGAGAGCAATACTAGATATGCTCAGGGAGGAATTGCCGCTGTAATAGCCGAAGATGACTCTCCGGCATATCACCGGCAGGATACACTAATGGCCGGTGCAGGGCTCTGCTCCTCGGCTGCTGTTGATGTATTGGTGAATGAAGGACCGGGCGGGGTGCATGAGCTGATCCGGCTCGGCACCGTATTTGACAAGGAAGATGGCATATTAGCTTTGACTCAAGAAGGAGCACACAGCCACCGCCGGATTCTGCATGCCAACGGGGATGCTACGGGCTTTGAAATTGTGCGTGCACTCTCTGAACAGGTTACTGAACATGACAATATAGAGGTATGGGATGATCATTATGTCATTGATCTCGTTACCGAGGGCGGCGAATGCCTTGGGGCACTGGTACAGCGGCCGGGCGGAGGCAGATTGTTCCTGCAGGCTGATGCAACGATTCTATGCTCCGGGGGGCGGGACAATTGTACCGCTATACTACTAATCCGGAAGTTGCGACCGGAGACGGCGTAGCCATCGCTTACCGGGCCGGAGCCCATGTGCGTGACATGGAATTTATCCAATTCCATCCGACGGCGCTTAGTTATCCGGGAGCCCCGAGGTTTCTGATCTCGGAAGCGGTACGCGGCGAGGGAGCCGTGCTGCGCAATATCAATGGAGAGCGGTTCATGGAACGATATCACGAGCTGCTGGAACTGGCACCCCGCGATATCGTGGCCCGGGCCATTGTCAGTGAGATGGAGCTGACCAAATCAACGTTTGTCTATCTGGATATTACGCATGAATCGGCCGATATGGTCAAACATCGTTTTCCCACGATATATGAGACATGTATGGGCTACGGACTGGATATTACAACGGACTGGATTCCCGTGGCTCCTGCTGCGCATTATATGATGGGGGGCATTAAGACCGATCTCAACGGAGAGAGCAATATCTCCCGTTTATTCGCCTGCGGTGAGGTGTCTTCCACCGGGGTGCATGGTGCCAACCGCTTGGCTAGCAATTCCTTGTCCGAGGCCATTGTGTTCGGACGGCGGATTATTGAACGCATTCGCCAGCTTCCCCCGCTGCGGCGGGAGACGATTTCGGCAGGCAGTCAGCAAGGCCGTGTTGAGTCTCCCACACAAGCTATTGTGGAGCGGCGGCTTAAGCTGCAGAAGGTAATGGTCCGTTACGCCGGATTGCGGCGGAATGAGGAGATGTTGTCCAAGGGGCTGGAGGAATTGAAACGGCAGCTGCCAATTTTTGCTTCGGCGCTGACCAAACGTGAGGAGTACGAGTTCGCCAATATGCTGACCTGCTGCCTGCTGATTACGGAATCGGCTTTGGCGCGGGAGGAGAGCCGCGGAGCACATTACCGTGAAGACTATCCGCTGCGGAATGATGCAGAGTGGCAGAAACATCTGCTCCAGATTCGCGAACTGGGAATAGTGGAGGAATTAAGTGATGATGTTTAATGGATATAATGAAGAGCTGGTACAGGCAATTAAAGGCTGGCTGCAGGAGGATGTCGGCTCCGGGGATATAACGACCCGTACGACGATACCTGCAGGCCATGAGTCCAAGGGTATTATTCATGCCAAAGAGGACGGCATTATCTGCGGAATTCCTGTAGCGGAGCTTGTGTTTGAGATTGTAGATCCGTCGCTTGTGTTCACGGCACTGGTGCAAGAAGGCCAGAGTGTGTCCAAGGGAACGGTCATCGCAGAAGTTGAAGGCAGCACGCATGCGATCCTCACCGGGGAACGGCTGGCACTTAATTTAATGCAGCGGTTGTCCGGCGTGGCTTCACGTACCGCCTCCTTCGTTCAGGAGCTTCATGGCTTGCCGACGCGTCTGGTGGATACGCGCAAGACAACACCCGGTCACCGGATGCTGGAGAAATACGCTGTACGGGTCGGTGGTGGAGCGAATCACCGATTCGGATTATATGATGCGGTAATGATTAAGGACAACCATATCAAAGGTGCTGGCGGAATCCGTCAGGCTGTAGGACGTGCTCGGGCTAATATTCCGCATACAATGACGATTGAAGTAGAGACGGAAAACCTGGAGCAGGTGGAGGAAGCACTTGTTGCCGGAGCCGATATCATCATGCTTGATAATATGTCTCCTGAACTGATGAAGGAAGCTGTGAGAAGAATTAAGGCGAAATCGCCTCATGTCAAGACTGAAGCATCGGGTAATGTATCTTTGGAAACGGTTCGCCGTATCGCGGAGTCCGGCGTTGATGTAATTTCAGTGGGCCGTCTCACCTATTCTTTCTCCAGTCTGGACATCAGTCTGGATCTGAATGCGAAGAAGGAGGGCCCGCTGTCATGATGCTCGCCGTCGATATCGGCAATACCAATATTGTTCTCGGTGTGTACCGGCAGCGTGAGCTGCTGCACCACTTCAGGCTTAATACTGCACGCCAGTCCACTGTGGATGAGTATGGAGTTCTGATCCATAATCTATTCAGCATGTCGGGACTTTCGGTGAAGGACATCGAAGGGGTTATTATCTCCTCGGTAGTGCCGCCGCTTGTTCAGGTCATCGTGGAGATGTGTGTGAAATATATTGGCAAGGATCCGCTGCTGGTAGGTCCAGGAATCAAGACTGGGCTTAACCTGCGCTATGAGAATCCGCGTGAGGTAGGCGCTGACCGGATTGTTAATGCGGTTGCTGCCATTGAGCAATACAAATGTCCGCTAGTTGTTGTTGATTTCGGAACTGCGACTACCTTCGATTGCATTGACGCAGGTGCCAATTATCTTGGCGGGGCGATTGTGCCGGGACTCGGCATTTCTACGGAGGCTTTATATCAGCGGGCTTCCAAACTGCCGCGGATTGAGCTGGAGAAGCCGAAGAAGGTAATCGGACGGAACACGGTCCACGCTATGCAGGCAGGGATTATTTTCGGCTATGCCGGGCAGGTTGAAGGGATTGTAAGGCGCATTAAGCTGGAAATGAATGCGCCGGTGCTGAAGGTCATCGCTACGGGTGGACTTGCCCCGCTCATTGCCGGTGAAACGGATTGTATTGATGAAGTGAATCCAATGCTGACGCTGGAAGGTCTGCGTATTATTTATGACCGTAACAAATAAAATAAAGAAGCCTTAAAAGGGCAAGAGATAGGAGGAGTATGCACCCGATGGATAACAAAAAGGACCGGCTGGTCCGGGGAACGGCGCTGGATGGCAGAGTCAGAGCTTTTGCTGTGCGCACGACAGCGCTGGTTGATGAATTGCGGCGCAGACATGATACGTATCCAACGGCTACAGCCGCACTGGGCCGTACAGTTACCGCTGCAGCCATGATGGGCGCAATGCTCAAAGGTCAGGAGAAACTCGCCGTGATGGTCAAAGGCAATGGACCGATCGGACAGATTACTGCAGAATCCAATGCTTTTGGAGAGGTACGCGGTTATGTGACCAACCCGCATGTTCATCTGCCGAGCAATAGTCTTGGCAAGCTGGATGTCGCAGGAGCCGTGGGTACGGAAGGGTTTATTGATATCAGTAAGGATTTAGGCATGAAGGAGCCTTACCGGGGAAGTGTGCCGATTATTTCCGGTGAGCTCGGCGATGATTTCACGTATTATTTTGCAGTTTCCGAACAAACGCCGGCTGCGGTGGGTCTTGGTGTGCTGGTTGAAACCGATAACTCCGTGCGCGTAGCCGGGGGATTTATTGTACAACTGCTTCCAGGGCTTACGGATGAAGAGATCACTGAGATTGAGCGGGCGGTAGGGTCGCTGCCTTCAGTAACCGCTTTACTGGAAGAGGGGCTGGAACCCGAAGAGATGCTCCGTTATCTTTTACCGGATGCAGTGATTATGGATGAGCTGGATATCAAATTTGTCTGCCAATGCTCGCGTGAAAGGGTGGAGCAGACACTGGTCAGCTTGGGTGAGAAAGAGCTGGAGCGTTTGATTGAAGAAGATGATCAGGCTGAGGTTGTCTGCCATTTTTGCAACGAGGCCTATGTTTTTAATAAGGATGAATTGCAGGTTATCCTGGATCAAGCGAAATCGTAGGGCTGGGGATGATGACAAGACAGGAGCGCGCGCTGCGCAATGCCGTTATTCTACTGGCTGTCGCGACTTTGATGCTCGGAGGTCTTTTATTCTGGAGTTTGCGGGCGATGTCCATTCTTAAAGGAGAGCCGGCGGACGGCGAGTCCCCGGACATCGCCTCTGCGGGAGGCCAACCGGTAACGGACCAAGCCTGGGTGGATGAACTCAAAAAAAAGTACGGTAATGATGTGCTGCTGGGCATGCTTAATCATATTGTAGTCGACAAAGAGGCCAAGGCTCTTGGTGTTGCTGTGACAGATGTGGAGATTGAGCAGGAATTGAAGCGCAGCATGACCGGTTACGGTTCGGAAGAGCAATACTATGCCCAGATGCAGTCGGAGCTGGGGCTTTCCCGTCAGGAAGTGCGTGAAGAAGCGGTGTATCGTCTGACTCTTCAGGCAGTCGCAACTGCAGGCATTACAATTACTGATGCGGAAATTGATAATTATTTAGCGGAGAATTCCGAGCGGTTCACACCGAGGAAAGAAATGCAGCTCTCAATAATTAAAGTGGCCACCTACAGCGAAGCTGAGCGTGTAATGGACCGGCTGGAGCAAGGAGAGGACTTTGCTGCACTTGCCAAGGAATTATCCATAGATGAGGAAAGCCGTGGACGAGGCGGCAGCATCGGAACCGTGGAGGAGGAGGATCCCTTTTGGCCGGAAGATCTGCTGAAGACGGCAGCGCAGCTGGACGAAGGAGATATCGCAGGTCCCCTGCAGACGGGCGATGATTATGCCATTATCCGGCTGGAGAAAATGATTGATCCCAAAAGCCAGGATCAGACGGAAATCCGTGAGCAGGTTCGCCGTGAGCTGGCACTGGAGCAGGCAGCTCCATTACAGCAGGTGGAGAGTGATTTGCGCGCTAAATATGATACAGCGATATATATTGACAACAGCCTGCAAGATTGATAATATGAAATTAAATGGAAAACCTACTGTTTTAGTCGGAAATAGATGGCGGCGAATCATATTTGGCCGTGGAACAGCGCTATAACTTGGTGCTGCGGTGTTGAATCTCCTGGTGCACACCCGGAATTACAAGCTGAAGACTTATGTATGTCACAAGTTATGCACCCATATATATCATTTATCATTCCAAGGAGGTTTTTACTCATGGCTAAAGTCGTCAACAGTGTAACAGATTTGATCGGAGGCACACCGCTCGTTCGTCTCAATCGTATTGTTCCTGAAGGATCAGCGGAAATTTATTTGAAGCTGGAATACCAAAACCCGGGCTCCAGCGTTAAAGACCGCATTGCCCTCAGTATTGTAGAAGAGGCTGAGAAGGAAGGTCTTCTGAAACCAGGCGGCACGATTGTAGAAGCAACCAGCGGCAATACAGGTATTGGCCTTGCGCTTGTAGCTGCAGCCAAAGGTTATAAGGCTATTATTGTTATGCCGGAAACGATGAGCCTTGAGCGCCGCAATCTGCTGCGTGCTTACGGCGCAGAGCTGGTGCTGACTCCAGGATCGGAAGGTATGAACGGTGCGGTTAAGAAAGCGGAGCAGATCTTAAGCGAGAACCCAAGCTTCTTCCTGGCTGAACAATTCAAGAACAAAGCCAACTTGAAAATCCACCTTGAAACAACCGGCCCGGAAATCGTGGAAGCCATTGAATCCATTGGTGGACCGCTGGATGCTTTCATCGCTGGTGTGGGTACAGGGGGAACTATCTCCGGTGCAGGTGAAGTGTTGAAGGGTCAATATCCTGATGTGAAGATTTATGCGGTAGAACCAGCTGCTTCGCCAATTCTGGCCGGCGGCAAACCAGGACCTCACAAAATTCAGGGGATTGGCGCAAACTTCATTCCTGAAATCCTCAACCAGGACATTTACGATGAGATCATTCACGTAGAGAACGATGAAGCATTTGAAACTGCCCGTCGCGTGGCTAAAGAGGAAGGCGTGTTGTCCGGTATTTCTTCCGGTGCAGCTGTATTCGCGGCTCTCAAAGTAGCTAAGGAACTGGGCGCAGGCAAAAAAGTAGTTGTGATCATCCCAAGTAACGGCGAACGCTACTTGAGCACACCGCTGTATAATTTCGAAGCATAATTGCTGACAAAGCAAATGACTAAGAGTCCTCGCATCCGCTAAGACAGGGATAACGAAGGCTCTTTTTTGTGCATGATGAAAGATATAATCTTTCCTGTGCTTCCACAGCAGATGAGGCTGGAGTCAGTCGAAACGGTTTTTTTCAGAAAATCCATGGTTCAGGCTTTTCAAAGCAGCACGAAGTACAGTATACTGACAGGCAATAAACTTTAGATTGCTTAATGCAAGAAGCGCAGGCTTCACAAGACTTAAGCGAACGCTTACGAAGCAAGTTTTGTTACGAAGCAAATTTAAGAAGCGCAGGCTTCACAAAACTTTTAGGAGGATGGCTTTGGAAATCATAACGGCTTGGCAGGATTGGGAGCAGTGGGCACAAGAGGACTGGAGCCTCCTCCCTTTAATTATAAAATCACCGCAGGACAAGGAGGGCTTGCCCTCTTCCTGGATGAAGGCCTGGCAGCTGGCCTCCCCCTATTCAGTGGTGCTGGAGAGCGGGAAAGGCGGACGATACACATACTTGGGGTTGCAGCCCGTTTCAGTACTAAAAGGAAAAGGCGGGGATGCCGAGGTGCTCAGCTTGTCCCCGGAGGCAGCGGGAACGAATGAACCTGTGCCGCAAGCTGTGGAGCTGCAGGGAGAGCCGCTGAAAGTACTGCAAAACTGGATGAGCGGCTTCTCCTCACCCAAACTGCAGGTTGCCGGCCTGCCCCCGTTCCGTGGAGGCTGTGCGGGGTTCCTCAGCTATGACGTAGTCCGATCTCTGGAGCAGCTTCCTGTGCTTGCCCAGGATGATCCCGGATTTCCGGACTATCTCTTCATGCGGCTGGAAGAGCTGTGGATCTATGACCATCTTGAGAACACGCTCTATTCCATCGTGCATGTGCCGGTTGCTGCGGCCAGCTCGTCTGAGCTGGGCGCTCTGAAGTCACTGTATCAAGACGCAATCGTCCGGGCAGAAGGCATGGTGGAACAGTGGCATCAGATCTGCTCTGCTCCCGGCCTGGGAGAAGACCGCAAAGAGGAACGTGGGATTATCGCTGCTGTTGAATCAAGCGCCGACCTGTCCGGTGAATGGCCAGGCATGACCTCTGCTTTCTCGCCCGGGCAATTCCAGCAGGCTGTGCTTGACGTTCAAGAATACATCCGCCAGGGGGATGTATTCCAGGTCAACCTGTCGCTGCGCCAGGAGGCGCAGCTGAATTCCTCGCCGGAGGATGTGTATGATTGGCTGCGCAAGCTCAACCCGTCCCCGTACATGGGGCTGCTGCGCTCGCCCGGCTTCGCGCTCTCCAGCGCTTCGCCGGAGCTGCTGGTCAAGCTGCACGGGGACAAGGTCAGCGCCCGCCCCATTGCCGGTACCCGGCGCAGGGGCCTGACTCCCGCGGAGGATGCCGCCATGGAGGCGGAGCTGCGCGGGAGCGAGAAGGAGATCGCCGAGCATATTATGCTTGTCGATCTGGAGAGAAACGATATCGGCCGGGTCGCGGCCTATGGATCGGTCAGCGTGCCGGAGCTGCTGACCGTGGAGCGATACTCGCATGTCATGCATCTCGTCTCGCAGGTCGAGGGCAGCATCGCCCCCGGCAAGGATGCTTATGATGTCATGGCCGCCTTGTTCCCCGGCGGTACTATTACCGGCGCACCCAAGGTGCGGACAATGGAAATCATCGAGGAACTGGAGCCGGTACGGCGTGGTCCATATACTGGATCACTGGGCTGGATTGACTATAATGGCAATATGGAATTAAATATTATTATAAGAACACTGGCAGTGAAGGACGGAGTCGGATATATTCAGACGGGCGCGGGCATTGTGATTGATTCCGATCCGTACCGCGAATACCGGGAATGCCATAATAAAGCCAAAGCGGTTGTGAAGGCGGTTCTCTGCAGTGAGCATCAGCAGGAATTGCGGACGACCGGCGGCGCCGAAGGGGGAGCAATACAATGATCTTGGTCATCGATAATTATGATTCCTTTACGTACAATCTGGTGCAATACCTGGGTGAGCTGGGGGAAGAAGTGAAAGTATTCCGCAACGATGAAATCAGCATTCAGGAGATAGAGGCGCTGGCTCCGGACCACATTTTGATCTCTCCCGGACCTTGTACGCCGAACGAAGCCGGCATCAGTCTGGAAGTGCTGCAGCATTTCAAGGGGATCATACCTATCTTTGGAGTCTGTCTCGGACATCAGGCTATCGGACAGGCTTTTGGCGGTAATGTTATCCGTGCGGAGCGTCTGATGCATGGCAAAACATCGCCGATTCACCATCACGGCACATCCGTATTTGAAGGACTGGAATCTCCCTTTACCGCAACCCGCTATCATTCCCTGATTGTAGAGCGTGAGAGTCTGCCGGATTGTCTGGAGATTACAGCCGAGACTGCGGAAGGTGAGATTATGGCGCTGCGCCATAAAGAGTACCCGATTGAAGGCGTGCAGTTCCACCCTGAATCGATCATTACGGATCATGGGCACATCATGCTGCGCAACTTCCTGAAACGGAGAGCCGGGGAAACGGCATGAAATATATAGGGCTCAACAAAAGCGTAGTTGAGGCTAAAGACGCCGTGGTCTCCACCTTGGATCACGGCTTTTTATACGGTATGGGCTTGTTTGAAACCTTTCGCACCTATAACGGCGTGCCCTTCCTGCTGCGCCGTCATCTGGGCAGACTGGCTGAGGGCTGCAGGCAGCTAGGCATTCCGTTTGAACCGGATGAAGCGTCCTTGCGGGACTGGATCACACGGGTGATGGACAAAAACGAACTGAAGGACGCCTATATACGGTACACAGTTACAGCCGGGGAGGACATTCTTGGCCTTCCGGCTGGTGACTATAACCGCCCGAATCATTTGCTCTATATCAAAGAATTGCCGCGCCAGCCAGCCGCTCTCTACAGTGAGGGCAAAGGGCTGCAGCTGTTGCAGCTGCGGCGTAATACCCCCGAAGGACCGGTAAGGCTGAAGTCACTCCACTATATGAACAATATACTGGCCAAGCGGGAGCTTGCCGGATATGCCTCTGCGGCCGGCGGCACGGAAGGGCTTATGCTGACTGCAGAAGGGAATATTGCTGAGGGAATTGTGAGCAATATTTTTTTCATCAGCAATGAGGTGCTGCACACGCCTGACCTGGCCACAGGCATCCTTCCGGGAATTACCCGGGAAATGGTCCTTAAGCTGGCTCCTGCCGCCGGACTCCGCGTGGAAGAGGGATTGTACCGCTGGGAACAGCTTCAGGCTGCCGATGAGGTGTTTCTCACCAATTCGGTGCAGGAGATTGTCCCGGTTACCACACTGTGGCACGGTGATGAGGCGCTGACTGTAGGCACAGGGCGCTGCGGGGCACACACGGCGCAATTGATTACTTTATACAGGGAAAGGACGGGAGAGCCGGTATGAGACCCGTAATCTATAAGCGGATCTACCGCTGGAACAACAGCGAGCTGGTCCTTGGTGACCGAACGTTAATTATGGGCATTTTAAATGTAACCCCGGATTCCTTCTCTGATGGCGGACTATGGAATGAACCGGATCAAGCGGTAAAGCATGCGCTGCAAATGGCTGCTGAAGGTGCCGATATTATCGATATAGGCGGAGAGTCAACCCGTCCCGGCCATCAACCAGTAAGCTTGGAAGAGGAGCTGGCCCGTGTACTGCCTGTTATTGAGAGTATCCACCGCGCTGCACCTCAGTTGATATTATCCATAGATACCTATAAGGCGGAGGTGGCACGTCAGGCGATTCGGGCAGGGGCGCATATCATCAACGACATTTGGGGGTGCAAAGCCGATCCTGATATGGCAGCTGTGGCTGCTGAGGCGGACTGTCCGATTATTTTGATGCATAACCGCCACGACCGGAATTATCAGAATTTGGCCACGGATATGGCGGCTGACCTCAATGGCAGCATCAACCTGGCGCTCGAAGCCGGGGTGAAGCCGCATAATATCATCCTTGATCCAGGCATTGGCTTTGCCAAGGATTATGCGGAGAATTTGCAGGCGATGATGGTACTGGATGAACTGGCGATGCTGGGTTATCCCCTGCTGCTTGCCACTTCCCGCAAAAAATTCATCCGTACCGTGCTGGACCTCCCGTCTGATGATGTGATGGAGGGAACCGCCGCTACCGTTGCATTCGGCATTGCTCAAGGCTGCCAGATTGTGCGGGTGCATGATGTGGCCACGATGAAACGTACCGTACTTATGTGTGATGCGATGCTCTATGCCGCCTCTCCGCGGGTGCATGAATAGGTGGCTATTGCTGAACGAACTATTTTGTATTAGAAAGCAGGTATCAGGATGGATAAAATGAAGCTGCACCGCATGGAGTATTATGGATATCATGGTGTGTTTGAAGAGGAACGCAAGCTTGGACAACGTTACTATATTGACCTGGAGCTGGAGCTTGATCTGCAGGGGGCTGGTCTTCAGGATGATCTGGACCAAACCGTAAATTACGCCGAAGTGCATGCGCTCGTCAAAAAAATTGTCGAAACAAAGTCCTTTAAGCTGATTGAAGCTTTGGCGGAACATATTGCATCCTCAGTACTGGACACTTATACTATTATCAATGCAGTAACAGTCAAAGTAACCAAGCCGCATCCGCCGTTCGACATTCATTTTCAGGGAGTGACTGTAGAACTGCATAGAACGAGAAAGTGAGACAGGGCCCATGACTATACACTCCACCTCTGAGGTATCAGAGGCTTATATTGCTTTAGGGGCCAATTTGGGTGACCGCGAAGGCACCTTGAAGGAAGCTTTGAACAGGCTGGATCATTATGACGGGATTGAAGTTGTACGCTGCTCCAATGTATATGAGACAGAGCCTGTCGGCTATCTCGACCAGCCGCAGTTTTTGAATATGGCGGCCGCCCTCCGCACCACGCTTGCGCCGGAGGACTTGCTTCATGTGATGCTCGATATTGAAGCACAGCTAGGCCGGGTTCGTGATATCCGTTATGGCCCGAGAACAGTGGATCTTGATTTATTGTGGGTAGAAGGACAGAGCTATGATACGGCAGATTTAACGCTTCCGCATCCCCGGATGCTGGAACGGGCGTTTGTGCTGTTTCCGCTCAGTGACATCGTACTGCTGGATGAGGATTCTTCCGGACTCCGGGGAATCATTACAGCAGCGCTGCAGGATATAGACGGAAAGGAAGGAATGCGCTTGTGGACATCAAACGTATGGGAACGCGGGTCAGAGCATTCCGAAAGCTGAAAGGATACACCCAGCAAGAGTTGGCGGATTCTGTCGGAATTTCACTGGCTGTGCTAGGCGCAGTCGAGAGGGGAAACCGGCATTTGGAAGATAAAATTTTAAATAAAATTGCGGATGTTCTTGAGGTTTCGGTCGAAGAGTTGGCCAATCCCTCTACTTAGGCAGACATCCATTCATAAATAGAACTAAAGGAAGTGAAGAAATGTGCTGAAAATTGGCGGCATTGAGATGAAGAATCAGGTCGTTCTGGCCCCTATGGCCGGTGTATGTAATCCGGCGTTCCGGCTGATTGCAAAAGAATTCGGCACCGGCTTGGTATGTGCGGAAATGGTCAGTGACAAAGCTATTCTGCACGGCAATTCGCGTACGCGTGAGATGCTGTTCGTGGATGAACGGGAGAAGCCGCTTAGCCTGCAGATTTTTGGCGGAGACCGTAAATCGCTCGTTGAGGCGGCCAAAGTTGTGGATAAGGAGACCAATGCCGATATTATCGACATTAATATGGGGTGTCCCGTACCGAAAGTAACAAAATGTGATGCCGGGGCCCGCTGGCTGCTGAATCCGGACAAAATCTACGAGATGGTCTCGGCGGTTGTAGAAGCCGTTGACAAGCCGGTTACCGTGAAAATGCGGATCGGCTGGGACAGCGAGCATATCTTTGTAGAAGAGAATGCCCGCGCAGTGGAACGTGCCGGAGGCCAGGCTGTCAGTGTGCATGGACGTACCCGTGAGCAGCTCTACACCGGCCATGCCGACTGGAAGTATATTAAAATGGCTAAAGAGGCTGTTTCGATTCCTGTCATCGGCAACGGCGATGTTAACACACCTGAGGATGCCCGGGCGATGCTGGATCAGACCGGCTGCGACGGGGTGATGATTGGACGCGGCGCGCTGGGCAATCCATGGATGCTTTACCGGACCATTCAATATTTGAGCACAGGTGAGCTGACGCCTGAACCCGGAGCGGAAGAGAAGATCAAAGTGGCGATTCTTCATATGGACCGTTTGGTGGCCCTTAAAGGCGAGGCGGTAGCAGTTCGTGAAATGCGCAAACATCTAGCCTGGTACTTAAAAGGTCTTAAGGCTGCTGCCCGCGTAAAGGATGTCATTATGGAAGAAACCAAACGCGATGAAATGGTGCGGATCTTGAATGATTTTGTCGTACAGCTTAAAGATGAAGAAGAACAAGAGGACCGTAATCCGTCTCTCTCGGCAGTTTAATCACCGTCTCCACTGGCTTTAAGAGATAACACCGGAACATTATATGGGGCGTCATTGACATTTTGTAGCGGTTCCAATATAATTTCACAGTATAAAATCGCCGTTACAGCAAGGGCAATGCAGCATGGAGGGTTCTTATCCCTCTGGATTCGCATATAGTATGGTGTTTTCAATAAATGTATACGACAGGAGAATCGGTTGAGATGAGCGATAAAGAAGTCATCCTTACGCCGGACGGACTTAAGCGTCTGGAAGAAGAACTGGAGACCCTCAAATCCGTGAAACGCCGCGAAGTGGCCGAACGGATTAAAGTGGCGATTGGCTACGGAGATATCAGCGAGAACTCCGAATATGAGGACGCGAAGAATGAACAGGCCTTTATCGAAGGGCGTATTATCACTTTGGAAAAAATGCTCCGCAACGCGCGCATCATCAATAGCGATGAGATCGTTACCGATGTGGTAAGTATCGGGGTTACTGTAAGCGTTGAAGATATGGAATATGGCGATGTGATGGAATACACAATCGTTGGTACAGCCGAATCCGACCCGCTTAACAATAAAATCTCCAATGAAAGCCCGGTAGGCAGAGCTATTATCGGTAAGAAAATCGGCACTGTTGTAGATGTTAGTGTACCTGCAGGAGTCATTCAATATAAAATTCTTGATATCCGAATGAAGTAATCTACAGGCGCTTTGCACCTGTGAATAGACATGCTGCCCTCGCACAGAGAACTGCACTGCACTGGCAGAAGAAGGAACAGGGCCCGGAAAGCTTCCTTAGGGAAGCTTTTTTCTAAATAAAGAAGAGATACCGCCCGAAAAATATGGCTGAACACATATAGCTTATATTTTGTACTGGAACGGACTGCCCTCAATTATGAGGGTGGAGCCGTTTCTTCTTGTGTATATGACATGAGGCATTAGAGAGGATGAGGAACATGACTGAGGAAATGAACACCGTGGAAACCACGGAAAAAGAGCTTAGTGAGCTGTTGCAGATTCGCCGTGCTAAATTGGACGAGCTGCGGGCACTGGGAATTGACCCGTTTGGCAAAAAATATGACCGCACAGCAGGTGCCGGGGACCTTCTGGCTAAGTATGACGGACAAACAAAAGAGGAATTGGACGAGCTGGCTCTGGAAGTCAGCATTGCCGGTCGGATTATGGCTAAACGTGTCATGGGTAAGGCAAGTTTTGCCCACATCCAGGATCTTAGCGGAAAAATCCAAATTTATGTGCGCCAGGACAGCATCCCTGAGGCACAATACGCAGCCTTTAATGTTCTCGATTTGGGCGATATTATCGGAGTGCGCGGTATCGTGTTCAAAACCAAGACTGGCGAAACCTCTATTAAAGTGTCCAATCTTGAGGTTTTGTCCAAATCTCTGCTGCCGCTGCCTGAGAAGTACCATGGCCTGAAGGATGTTGAGCTGCGCTACCGCCAGCGTTATGTAGATCTGATCATTAACCCTGAAGTACAGCAGACCTTTATTGCCCGTTCACGGATCATCCAGTCGATGCGCCGTTACCTGGACTCCCTTGGCTACCTTGAGGTTGAAACCCCAACACTTCATGCAATTGCCGGCGGAGCCGCTGCACGTCCGTTCATCACATACCACAATACGCTGGATATGCAGCTGTATATGCGGATTGCGATTGAACTGCATCTGAAACGTCTGATTGTCGGCGGACTCGAAAAAGTTTATGAAATCGGCCGTGTATACCGCAATGAGGGCATTTCGACGCGTCATAATCCGGAGTTCACCATGATCGAGCTGTATGAGGCTTATGCCGACTACAAGGACATTATGCATTTGACCGAGAGCATGATCGCCCATATCGCCCAGGAGGTTCTTGGCAGCCAGAAGATCAACTATCAAGGCCAGGAAGTAGACCTCTCGCCAGGATGGCGCCGTGTGACCATGGTTGATGCCGTCAAAGAAGTGACGGGTGTCGACTTTGGCGTTCAGATGACGGATGAAGAAGCACAGCGTTTGGCCAAGGAGCACCGTGTACCGGTTGAAAAGCATATGACCTTCGGCCATATCCTGAATGCCTTCTTTGAGCAGTTTGTTGAGGAAACATTGATTCAGCCTACATTTGTAATGGGGCATCCGGTTGAAATCTCGCCGCTGGCCAAAAAGAACGATCAAGACCCGCGGTTTACCGACCGCTTTGAGCTGTTTATCGTCGCACGCGAGCACGCGAATGCCTTTAGTGAGCTGAACGACCCGATTGACCAGCGTCAGCGCTTTGAAGCGCAGATTCAGGAGAAGGAGCAGGGCAATGATGAAGCCCATGAGATGGACGATGACTTCATCCGTGCTCTGGAATATGGTATGCCTCCTACAGGCGGACTGGGAATCGGTGTAGACCGTCTGATCATGCTGCTGACCAATGCTGCCTCAATTCGTGATGTTCTGCTGTTCCCGCATATGCGCAACAAGACTGAATAATTTCAATTGTTCTATTTCACAGAGCCAAGGGGCGCTGTATTGTACAGCAGTTCCTTGGCTCTGTGGGTTTAGAATGATGGCTTAGAAGTGGTGTAACGGATTACGGGGTATGCGGGAAGCGGTGCATCCAACCTAATTTAAAATAATGCTTGCAATACAGAACCATACATGATATATTCTATTTCTGGCCGCGAAACATCAACGCCGGGCTCGAAAAAGAAGTTGAAAAAAAGAGCTTGCATTGATCGGTTGGATGTGATATATTATAAGAGTTGCTGGTGACGAGATAATCGACACTGACAACGAGCTTGATCTTTGAAAACTGAACAACGAGTGAGTATGGAAATCACGCAAGTGAGATCCAAAATTAGAGAATGTAAATTCTCGTCAGATGTTTCAAATTGAGCAATCGCTCTTTCTAAATACCAATTTGGAGAGTTTGATCCTGGCTCAGGACGAACGCTGGCGGCGTGCCTAATACATGCAAGTCGAGCGGAGTTATGAAGGAGCTTGCTCCGGATTAACTTAGCGGCGGACGGGTGAGTAACACGTAGGCAACCTACCTCTTTGACTGGGATAACTACCGGAAACGGTAGCTAATACCGGATAATTCCTTTGTTCACATGGACGAAGGATGAAAGGCGGAGCAATCTGCTACAAGGAGATGGGCCTGCGGCGCATTAGCTAGTTGGTGGGGTAACGGCCCACCAAGGCGACGATGCGTAGCCGACCTGAGAGGGTGAACGGCCACACTGGGACTGAGACACGGCCCAGACTCCTACGGGAGGCAGCAGTAGGGAATCTTCCGCAATGGGCGAAAGCCTGACGGAGCAACGCCGCGTGAGTGATGAAGGTTTTCGGATCGTAAAGCTCTGTTGCCAGGGAAGAACGTCCGGTAGAGTAACTGCTACCGGAGTGACGGTACCTGAGAAGAAAGCCCCGGCTAACTACGTGCCAGCAGCCGCGGTAATACGTAGGGGGCAAGCGTTGTCCGGAATTATTGGGCGTAAAGCGCGCGCAGGCGGCTATTTAAGTCTGGTGTTTAAACCTTGGGCTCAACCTGAGGTCGCACTGGAAACTGGGTGGCTTGAGTACAGAAGAGGAAAGTGGAATTCCACGTGTAGCGGTGAAATGCGTAGATATGTGGAGGAACACCAGTGGCGAAGGCGACTTTCTGGGCTGTAACTGACGCTGAGGCGCGAAAGCGTGGGGAGCAAACAGGATTAGATACCCTGGTAGTCCACGCCGTAAACGATGAGTGCTAGGTGTTAGGGGTTTCGATACCCTTGGTGCCGAAGTTAACACAGTAAGCACTCCGCCTGGGGAGTACGGTCGCAAGACTGAAACTCAAAGGAATTGACGGGGACCCGCACAAGCAGTGGAGTATGTGGTTTAATTCGAAGCAACGCGAAGAACCTTACCAGGTCTTGACATCCCTCTGAATCCATTAGAGATAGTGGCGGCCTTCGGGACAGAGGAGACAGGTGGTGCATGGTTGTCGTCAGCTCGTGTCGTGAGATGTTGGGTTAAGTCCCGCAACGAGCGCAACCCTTGACTTTAGTTGCCAGCAGGTTAAGCTGGGCACTCTAGAGTGACTGCCGGTGACAAACCGGAGGAAGGTGGGGATGACGTCAAATCATCATGCCCCTTATGACCTGGGCTACACACGTACTACAATGGCCGGTACAACGGGAAGCGAAACCGCGAGGTGGAGCCAATCCCAGCAAAGCCGGTCTCAGTTCGGATTGCAGGCTGCAACTCGCCTGCATGAAGTCGGAATTGCTAGTAATCGCGGATCAGCATGCCGCGGTGAATACGTTCCCGGGTCTTGTACACACCGCCCGTCACACCACGAGAGTTTACAACACCCGAAGTCGGTGGGGTAACCCGCAAGGGAGCCAGCCGCCGAAGGTGGGGTAGATGATTGGGGTGAAGTCGTAACAAGGTAGCCGTATCGGAAGGTGCGGCTGGATCACCTCCTTTCTATGGAGAATCGTTTCCTGCAATGGAAACATTCAAATCGGAAGTATTACTTCCAAAACTCAGGTTTAGGCCTGTTACTCACTCGTTGGTCAGTTTTGAGAGTTTAAGCTCTCAAGTAACACCTTGATCCTTGAAAACTGGATACCGAAACGAATTTGCGTTTTAGAACATTCCTTTAAGCTGAACTTGTGTAAACAAGTTTGTATTATAGCGATGCTAGCGATTTTCCTTCTGGAAAAACGCATTGGTTAAGCTAATAAGAGCACACGGAGGATGCCTAGGCGCCAGGAGCCGACGAAGGACGTGGCGAACAACGAAACTGCCTCGGGGAGCTGTAAGCAAGCTTTGATCCGGGGGTGTCCGAATGGGGAAACCCAGCTGTGGTAATTCGCAGTTACTTCTCTCTGAATACATAGGGGAGATAGAGGCAGACCAGGGGAACTGAAACATCTAAGTACCCTGAGGAAGAGAAAACAATAGTGATTCCGTCAGTAGCGGCGAGCGAACGCGGAACAGCCTAAACCAAGGGGCTTGCCTCTTGGGGTTGTGGGACGTCTCACATGGAGTTACAAAGGAATATGGTAGGTGAAGAGGTCTGGAAAGGCCCGCGATAGAGGTAAAAGCCCTGTAGCCTAAACTGTGTTCTCTCCGAGACGGATCCCGAGTAGTGCGGGGCACGTGAAACCCCGTATGAATCCAGCAGGACCATCTGCTAAGGCTAAATACTACCTGGCGACCGATAGTGAAACAGTACCGTGAGGGAAAGGTGAAAAGCACCCCGGAAGGGGAGTGAAATAGAACCTGAAACCGTGTGCTTACAAAAAGTCAGAGCCCTATTAATGGGTGATGGCGTGCCTTTTGTAGAATGAACCGGCGAGTTACGTTTAACATGCAAGGTTAAGGTGAGAAGCCGGAGCCGCAGCGAAAGCGAGTCTGAATAGGGCGACTTAAGTATGTGGACGTAGACCCGAAACCGTGTGATCTACCCCTGTCCAGGGTGAAGGTGCGGTAACACGCACTGGAGGCCCGAACCCACGTATGTTGAAAAATGCGGGGATGAGGTGGGGGTAGCGGAGAAATTCCAATCGAACTCGGAGATAGCTGGTTCTCCCCGAAATAGCTTTAGGGCTAGCCTCGGTGAATGGAGTGGTGGAGGTAGAGCACTGATTGGGTGCGGGGCCCGCAAGGGTTACCAAGCTCAGTCAAACTCCGAATGCCATTAACTTCTTGCCGGGAGTCAGACAGTGAGTGCTAAGATCCATTGTCAAAAGGGAAACAGCCCAGACCATCAGCTAAGGTCCCCAAGTGTGTGTTAAGTGGGAAAGGATGTGGAGTTGCACAGACAACCAGGATGTTGGCTTAGAAGCAGCCACCATTGAAAGAGTGCGTAATAGCTCACTGGTCGAGTGACTCTGCGCCGAAAATGTAACGGGGCTAAACACACCACCGAAGCTATGGCTAGATGCTTTGCATCTGGGGTAGGGGAGCGTTGTATGCAGGTTGAAGGTGTACCGTAAGGAGCGCTGGACAGCATACAAGTGAGAATGCCGGTATGAGTAACGAAAAGATCAGTGAGAATCTGATCCGCCGAAAGCCCAAGGTTTCCTGAGGAAGGCTCGTCCGCTCAGGGTAAGTCGGGACCTAAGGCGAGGCCGAAAGGCGTAGTCGAAGGACAACAGTTTGAAATTACTGTACCACCGTAATCCGCTATGAGCGATGGGGTGACGCAGGAGGGTAGTGACGCGGACTGATGGATGTCCGTCTAAGCAGTGAGGCTGGTGTGTAGGCAAATCCGCACACCGTTAAGGCTGGGCTGTGATGGGGAGCGAAAATTATAGTAGCGAAGGTCATGATCTCACACTGCCAAGAAAAGCCTCTAGCCAGGAGAAGGTGCCCGTACCGCAAACCGACACAGGTAGGCGAGAAGAGAATTCTAAGGCGCGCGGAAGAACTCTCGTTAAGGAACTCGGCAAAATGACCCCGTAACTTCGGGAGAAGGGGTGCCTCGGTAGGGTGAATAGCCCGAGGGGGCCGCAGTGAAAAGGCCCAAGCGACTGTTTAGCAAAAACACAGGTCTGTGCGAAGCCGCAAGGCGAAGTATACGGGCTGACGCCTGCCCGGTGCTGGAAGGTTAAGGGGAGCGGTTAGGAGCAATCCGAAGCTGTGAACCGAAGCCCCAGTAAACGGCGGCCGTAACTATAACGGTCCTAAGGTAGCGAAATTCCTTGTCAGGTAAATTCTGACCCGCACGAATGGCGTAACGACTTGGGCGCTGTCTCAACGAGAGATCCGGTGAAATTTTAATACCTGTGAAGATGCAGGTTACCCGCGACAAGACGGAAAGACCCCATGGAGCTTTACTGCAGCTTGATATTGAATTTGGGTACGATCTGTACAGGATAGGTGGGAGCCGTAGAGGCAGGAGCGCAAGCTTCTGCGGAGGCGCCGTTGGGATACCACCCTGATCGTATCTAGGTTCTAACCTGGTACCCTAATCGGGTACGGGGACCGTGTCAGGCGGGCAGTTTGACTGGGGCGGTCGCCTCCTAAAGAGTAACGGAGGCGTTCAAAGGTTCCCTCAGAATGGTTGGAAATCATTCGAAGAGTGCAAAGGCATAAGGGAGCTTGACTGCGAGACCAACAAGTCGAGCAGGGACGAAAGTCGGACTTAGTGATCCGGTGGTACCGCATGGAAGGGCCATCGCTCAACGGATAAAAGCTACCCTGGGGATAACAGGCTTATCTCCCCCAAGAGTCCACATCGACGGGGAGGTTTGGCACCTCGATGTCGGCTCATCGCATCCTGGGGCTGAAGTAGGTCCCAAGGGTTGGGCTGTTCGCCCATTAAAGCGGTACGCGAGCTGGGTTCAGAACGTCGTGAGACAGTTCGGTCCCTATCTGTCGTGGGCGCAGGAAATTTGAGAGGAGCTGTCCTTAGTACGAGAGGACCGGGATGGACGTACCGCTGGTGCATCAGTTGTTCCGCCAGGAGCATGGCTGAGTAGCTACGTACGGACGGGATAAGCGCTGAAAGCATCTAAGCGTGAAGCCCCCCTCAAGATGAGATTTCCCAATTAGTAAGACCCCTTGAAGACGACGAGGTAGATAGGTTGGAGGTGGAAGTGCAGCAATGCATGGAGCTGACCAATACTAATCGGTCGAGGGCTTATCCAAGAATTAAGACGCAGATTTGTTTCGGATTCAGTTTTCAGGAATTAAGGTTCCTGAAGCATTTACGCTGTAAATGCCCGTTTGGTGGCGATAGCGGAGGGGTTCCACGCGTACCCATCCCGAACACGACCGTTAAGCCCTCCAGCGCCGATGGTACTTGGACCGAAGGGTCCTGGGAGAGTAGGACGCCGCCAAGCACACAAAGCCATTGTTGAGTTTCTCAACAGTGGCTTTTTTGTTGGGTTAAAGTGCAAATGGTGGTAGTTAAAGCAATATATAGGCTAATCCCACGCCCTAAAACTACGAATGTACATATACAATAAATGGGTTCTTACAGTGATAATGTCCACTGGATACGGACTTTCGTCCAAGAATTCGCTTACCCGGTGACCGTTTTCCGATTCCCTCCTCCGATGATGTAATATTCTTGACAGGCCAAAAACCCTTTGCTAAGATGGCAATAATATATTTTTGGACAAGCATCTCAAACGTTAATTGAAGATACGGATATGTATAACTTCGCTGTTTAGTTCGGTGTCTATCGGATATGGACTTCAAACCGGAGTTTCTTCATTTATAAAGTTTGTGGGCGGTTAGAATAAAGATAATCGAGGAGGAATGACCCAGGTGTGGGAAGATAAGTTTGGTAAAGAAGGTTTGACGTTTGACGATGTGCTGTTGGTGCCGCGCAAATCCGAGGTACTGCCGAAGGAAGTGGATCTGGCCACGGTACTGAGCAAAAATGTGAAGCTGAATATCCCTCTGATGAGTGCAGGCATGGATACAGTCACAGAAGCAGCTATGGCGATTGCAATTGCCCGCGAGGGAGGCATTGGCATTATTCATAAGAATATGTCAGTGGAGCAGCAGGCTGAAGAAGTAGACCGGGTAAAGCGCTCCGAGAGCGGTGTTATTACTAATCCCTTTTCTCTAACGCCAGAACACTGGGTTTCCGACGCTGAAGTCCTGATGGGTAAATACCGTATTTCCGGAGTACCTATCGTTGATGAAAGCAACAAGCTGGTTGGGATTCTGACCAATAGAGATCTGCGTTTCATTCATGATTTTAATATTCAAATTAAAGAAGTGATGACCCATGAGAATCTGGTCACTGCTGCGGTTGGCACTACTCTCCAGGAAGCAGAAGGTATCCTTCAACGCCATAAGATCGAGAAACTGCCGCTTGTAGATGAGAACAACATTCTTAAAGGTTTGATCACGATTAAAGATATAGAAAAAGCAATTCAATTCCCGAATGGAGCAAAAGATGCTCACGGCCGTCTGCTGGTGGGTGCAGCAATTGGTATTTCCAAAGATACTTTTGAACGTACAGAGGCGTTGGTGAAAGCCGGCGTGGATCTGATTACGGTAGATTCCGCACACGGGCATCATATTAATATTATTGATGCTGTCCGCAAATTGCGTGAACTGTACCCGGATCTTACGATTGTTGCCGGTAACGTGGCAACCGGAGACGCAACCCGTGAATTGATTGAAGCTGGCGCTTCTGTAGTCAAAGTGGGTATTGGACCGGGATCAATTTGTACCACACGCGTAATTGCCGGTATCGGTGTTCCGCAAATTACGGCCATTTACGATTGTGCAACGGTTGCCCGTGAGTACGGCATTCCGATTATTGCTGACGGGGGTATCAAATATTCCGGTGAGGTTACCAAAGCGATTGCTGCGGGAGCATCTGCGGTTATGATGGGAAGCCTGTTCGCCGGAACGGAAGAAAGCCCGGGCGAATCTGAGATTTATCAGGGACGTAAATTCAAGGTATACCGCGGCATGGGCAGTATGAGCGCCATGAAGCAGGGCAGTAAAGACCGTTACTTCCAGGATGATGACAAGAAGCTTGTTCCAGAAGGTATTGAAGGTAGAGTCGCTTTCAAAGGTTCTCTCTCCGATACGGTTCATCAGCTGATCGGCGGGCTTCGTTCTGGTATGGGGTATTGTGGAACGAAGACGCTGGAGGAACTGCGCAATGATACATCTTTCATCCGGATTACAGGAGCCGGGTTGCGCGAAAGTCACCCTCATGATGTACAAATCACCAAGGAAGCTCCCAACTATTCCCTATAATTAGGCGGTTTCGATAAATTACGGACAGACAGGACTAAATTCGTCCTGTCTGTCTTTTTTTGCAGGTACCCCTGTGTTAGAATAGAACAAGCAATGGATATGAGGATCAAAAGGAGAGTAGTAATCATTGAAGCACAAGCGAAAATTTAGCAGTAAACAATTTGTGATTAAGACAGCGACAGTAGGTCTGCTTTTAAATATGTTAGCTTCTCCAGTACATTCGGTGTTCGCTGATGAAGTGAAGACACCGGCAACGACAGAAAAGGGTACTGCCGCCGGCACTACTGCGGCGAAAGCTGCAGTCAAGATTCCTAGTATAGAGTCACTGAAGCTCGAAGTGGATTCGGCAGTGTTGATCGAACCCACTACAGGCGAGGTGCTTTTGTCCCTGAATGCCGATAAGCCTCTGCCTCCGGCAAGCATGACGAAGATGATGACCGAATATCTGGTTGCAGATGCCGTGAAGAATGGCCAGATTTCCTGGGATCAGAAAGTAGTTGTTCAGGAAAATGCCTCCAAGCAGATCGGCTCGCGTATTTTTTTGGCTGAAGGCGATGAACATACGGTAAGAGAGCTATACATAGCAATGGCCGTTGGTTCTGCTAATGATGCCACCGTAGCGTTGGCTGAGCTTGTTTCGTCATCCGAGCAGGAATTTGTAGCTCTAATGAATGAAACTGCAAAGAAGATGGGAATGAAGACGGCTTACTTTATCAATTCTACCGGTCTTGACCGTGCCGATATGCCGGCTAAGTTCCAGCCCAAAGTCGATCGTGAAACCGTAATGTCAGCCATGGACGCAGCGATTCTTGCCAAATATATCGTCACGGACCACCCTGATTTCACAGAATTCACAACCATTCAGTCTTACAAGTTCCGTCAACGGGATGACAAACCGATGGTTAACTACAACTGGATGCTGGAAGCGAACAAGGATATCGCCAACTTTAAGGCATATGCTTATCCCGGCCTTGACGGGCTGAAGACAGGACATACCAACAATGCCGGCAACTGTTTCACCGGTACGGCTGTTCGCGACGGTATGCGGCTGATCAGTGTCGTTATGGGCGCCAACTCGGAAGCACACCGTTTCACGGAAACGAAGAAAGTACTTGATTTTGGCTTCAATAATTTCGAAATCAAACAGGTAGTGGCCCCTAAAGCCGTCATTGCCGGCAATGAAACAGTGCCCGTGCAAAAAGGCAAAAACAAAGATGTGTCTATCGTTACCGATGCCGGAGTTACTTTTATCGTGCCTAAAGGAACAGTTGCACCACAGATTAACACAGCGGTTGCCGTTAATGATGCAGCAACACTGGTAGCCCCGATTGCCAATGCTTCCAAAGTGGGCAAGGTTACTTACTCCTACAAGGTTGAAGGCATGTCTCAGGTTCAGGAGAAGACGGTCAATCTAATTACCGCAGAGGAAGCGGAGAAGGCTGGCTGGTTCAAGCTGCTGATGAGAGCAATAGGCGAATTTTTTAGCGATTTGTTTACAGGAATTAAGAACCTGTTCTAGGGCAGTAATGTCTGGTGCAGTGAATAATCCGAGTAAATAGGTTGTATATATAGCCGCCTTGCGGTAAAGTGGCAAGTTAGATAAGATCAATCGGGAGGCTTGAATCATGGAAACTGGAACATCGCGAGTTAAAAGAGGCATGGCAGAAATGCAAAAAGGCGGCGTCATTATGGACGTCATGAATGCAGAGCAAGCGAAAATTGCCGAGGCTGCGGGTGCAGTAGCTGTAATGGCTCTGGAACGCGTACCTTCTGATATCCGCGCAGCAGGCGGTGTAGCCCGGATGGCTGATCCTACAATCGTAGAAGAGGTTATCAAAGTGGTGAGCATTCCCGTTATGGCCAAAGCCCGTATCGGTCATTATGTAGAAGCGAAGGTTCTTGAATCTCTGGGCGTGGATTATTTGGATGAAAGCGAAGTGCTCACGCCTGCCGATGAAGTATTCCATATCAACAAACGTGAGTTTACAGTCCCTTTTGTCTGCGGAGCGAAAGATCTGGGTGAAGCGCTGCGACGTATTAATGAAGGAGCTTCGATGATCCGCACCAAGGGTGAACCGGGAACGGGCAACATTGTTGAAGCCGTGCGCCATATGCGTGTTATCAACAGCCAGATCCGCAAGGTAACCAACTTGTCCAAAGACGAGCTTTTTCACGAAGCTAAGACTTTAGGTGTTCCTTACGAGCTGCTGCTTGAAGTTCACGAGCTCGGCAAGCTGCCGGTTGTTAACTTTGCCGCAGGCGGTGTAGCTACTCCGGCTGATGCAGCCTTGATGATGCATCTGGGTGCGGATGGCGTATTCGTCGGTTCCGGTATATTCAAATCGGACAACCCCGAGAAATTCGCCCGGGCGATTGTGGAGGCAACTACTCACTTCACAGACTATAAACTGATCGCTGAAGTATCCAAGAACCTTGGCACGCCAATGAAGGGGATTGATATCGCAACTCTGACCCCGGCTGAACGTATGTCGGAGCGCGGCCGTTAATAGAGAGAAGGTTGTCCGGATGAAAATAGGAGTGCTGGCGCTTCAAGGCGCCGTAACAGAACATATTGTCAGTATAGAAAAAGCCGGGGCTGAGGGCCTGCCCATCAAGCGTGTAGAGCAGCTGGCTGAGGTCCAGGGGCTCATTATACCTGGTGGAGAGAGCACCACGATAGGCAAGCTGATGCGCAAGTATGGCTTCATTGAAGCGATACGCGATTTTGCAGGCTTGGGCAAGCCTATTTTTGGAACATGTGCCGGCATGATTGTACTGGCGAAGAGAATCGCCGGCGGTGAGCCCGGACATCTCGAACTGATGGACATTACCGTTGCCCGGAATGCCTTTGGCCGCCAGCGGGAAAGTTTTGAATGTGATCTGGAGGTTAAAGGGATAAATGAGCCGGTGCGTGCCGTCTTTATCCGCGCTCCTCTTATTAATGAAACGGGTCCGAATGTGGATGTGCTCACGGTTTACAATGATGAGATTGTAACTGCGCGTGAAGGCAATCTGCTGGTCTCCTCCTTTCATCCGGAACTGACAGAAGATTACCGGCTGCACCAGTATTTTGCCGATATGGTAGAGGCAAGTCTGGCAGCCAAACAATAGAACTGCATATAAGAACATTCTGACTCTTTCAGTGCTGCAAAACAGCAATTTGAAAGAGTTTAGGCTGTTTTCAGGAGGGAAACTTTGTGCTAGATGTAAAAGTATTGCGCAGTGATTACGCAAAGGTAGAAGAGGCGCTTAACAAACGCGGGAAATCGCTCGATTTGATCGCCCGATTTCCGCAGCTGGATCTGCGCCGCCGTGAGCTGCTGCAAGAGACAGAGGGTTTGAAGAACCGCCGGAACATTGTTTCCGGTGATGTTGCCAAGAAGAAGAAAAACGGCGAGCCGGCTGATGATTTAATTGCAGAGATGCGGACCGTTTCTGACCGCATTAAAGAACTCGATGATGAAGTGCGTGTTCTGGAGACTCAGATTGACGAACTGACGATGAGTATCCCGAACATTCCGCATGAATCTGTACCAGTAGGCAAATCCGAGGAAGAGAATGTTGAATTGCGCCGCTGGTCGCAGCCAAGAGAATTCGGATTCACTCCAAAATCACATTGGGAGCTGGCACAGCAGCTGGATATCATTGATTTTGAAGCTGCTGCTAAGGTAACCGGCTCCAGATTTGTTTTCTATAAGGGACTTGGAGCTCGTCTTGAACGTGCCCTGATTAACTTTATGATGGACCTTCACAGTGGAGAGCATAATTATGAAGAGATGCTGCCGCCGTATATCGTCAACAAGGATAGCTTATATGGTACAGGCCAGCTTCCGAAGTTTGAAGAGGATCTGTTCAAGCTGCGGGATACCGAGTACTACTTAATTCCTACGGCTGAAGTCCCAGTGACGAATTACTATCGTGAGGAGATTTTGACAGCGGCAGACCTACCCAAATATCATGTCGCTTACAGCTCCTGTTTCCGTTCTGAAGCAGGGTCGGCAGGACGTGATACCCGCGGACTTATCCGCCAGCACCAGTTCAACAAGGTGGAGCTGGTGAAGCTCACCACCCCTGAGACCTCGTATGAGGAGCTTGAGAAGATGACAGCGGATGCGGAGCGTGTACTGCAGCTTCTGGGGCTGCCATACCGTGTCCTGGGCCTATGCACCGGAGATATGGGCTTTACATCGGCTAAGACTTACGATTTGGAGGTTTGGCTGCCGGAGAGCGGCATGTACCGTGAAATCTCCTCTTGCTCCAATACGGAGGACTTCCAGGCGCGCCGGGCGAATATCCGTTTCCGCAAGGAACCCAAATCCAAGCCGGAGTTTGTTCATACGCTGAATGGCTCTGCACTGGCTGTCGGCCGGACGGTCGCCGCTATTCTGGAGAACTACCAGCAAGAAGATGGCAGCGTCCAGATTCCAGAGGCCCTTCAGCCGTATATGCGTAATGTAAAATGTATTAGTCCTAAAGTTTCTTAATAAAACAGTTGCTTATTGTTTGTATTGTGTGGTACAATTACTAATGCATGTGAAATTTAGATGCATTGGAGAGGTACCGAAGCGGTCATAACGGGGCGGTCTTGAAAACCGTTAGGGTGCAAGCCCACATGGGTTCGAATCCCATCCTCTCCGCCATTTCCTTTAATTGAATGAATTTACAGATAGAAGCCGCCTTCCTTGGAAGGCGGCTTTTTTGTACAGCAGGTTGAGAAAAATAAGGTTGTGGAATTTAATTTTTTAAATATTCCTTTACAGGAATATTCCCATGATGGTATATTTATATCGAGCAAGGGAATACAAAAGCCAGACACTTAATGAAGGGTACGTACCTTCACAGCTAAGAATGGATGATGACTATGAATTCGAATGTCATGAGTGCCTTGGCAGAGCCTAACCGCCTGCAGATTGTTGAGCTTTTGCGCGAACGCCCGCTAACTGTAGGGGAAATCGCTGAAAGGCTGCAACTGCGCCAGCCTCAAGCATCCAAACATTTGCGTGTTCTAAGTGAGGCTGGCATCGTGGAGGCCCGGGTGGACGCTAACCGCCGGATCTATAGCCTGCTGCCGGAACCTTTTCAGGAGCTGGAGAATTGGCTGAGGAGCTATCGCCACATCTGGGAGGAGCGGTTCGACCGGCTGGATGACTATTTACAGAAAGTACAAGGTAAGCAAGCAGTAGAAGAGCAGCAAGATTGAATAAGAGATGATGGATGAGCTTTGCGAACGCTGTGGCAGAACTGTCTTAACCCACTAAGGAAGATCGAGGAGGAAATTAAAAATGGCAAATGAAATGGTATCCAAGGTAGAGGATAAGGTACTTATTCTGGAACGTGAGTTCAATGCCCCTCGGGAGCTGGTATTTCAGGCGTTTTCGCAAGCAGAGCATCTGAAGCATTGGTGGGGGCCGAGAGGCTGGTCGCTGCCGGTATGCCATATGGATTTCCGCGTGGGCGGAGTCTGGCATTATTGTATGAAGTGCGAGGACAAGAACCAGGGTGATTTCTATGGTATGGAATCATGGGGCAAGGGTGTGTACCGTGAGATCGTTGCACCAGAGAAGATCGTGTATGTAGATTATTTCTCCGATGCGGAGGGCAACGTTGCAGATGATATGCCTGAGACGCTCGTTACCCTAATCTTCGTCGAAACAGAAGATGGGACTAAAGTCATTAATCGCGCAGAATATGCGACAGCAGAAGGATTGCAGCAGGTACTGGATATGGGTATGCTGCAGGGTATCACGGAGACCTGGAACAGACTGGTTGAGCATTTGGACTCGATCCGGAAGATCGGTTAAAGGATAAAAGTCCTGCATATATGAAGGTCATTCCTCTTAGAAGGAGTGATCTTTTTTTATTCTTATTTATGGAACCTGTTCCAGAGGGAATAAAAATCCTCTTTTCTCCGCAATGTATTAAAGAAGGGAGGCTGATAAGAACAATGAACCGACAATTACAACTGGACCAGCAAAGTCTGGTTACCGCATGGCAGGAGCGTCTGCCTGCACTGATGGAGGATGGAGACAGCTTTAGTGTGCAAGGAGATGCAGCTGACCAGAACAGTCTGCTGATTCATTTCAATGCGGCAGGGCGGCAGGATTATTCTCTTGATTTTCGCTGCACTTATGTCGATAGCCGTGAAGTGGCTGTGAATCTGATTGATGCCGAGCAGAGCGGAAGGAATACCGATGAGCGTACCGATGCCGTACAATTACTGGCCCAGCAGTATACAAGACAGATTCATGAATGTGCACAAGCGCTACAAGATTTAACTAATCCATAGGAGGGGAATAAGAAATGAGTAAGCCTAAAAGTATGCCGGTTCCCGGGGTAGACACCAATCATGAGCCTAGAGGAGAACATCATTCTTCAGCGCCCAAGCCGCTTTCCGGCTCCAAAAAGGTCAAACAGGCTAACCATGTAGATCATCATAATCCGCAGGGATAACACCTTCGGAAAAGAAAGGAGAAATGAACTGTTTCCCCTTTTTGCCAAATGGTTTATCATTAGGAAGGGGAAACAATTTTTTTACATGGGAGAGGAGAACAACAATGAACAAAAAATGGGGGTTATCCGCTTCCGCATTGCTGCTTGCAGCTGCAATTATTTTGCCGGGATGCGCGAACAAACAAGAGGCACCAAAAGAGGCCCTGAAATCGGCCGCCGCTAAAGCGACTGCATTGACTTCATATGAAATGAAGAGCAAGCTAGTCATTAACAACCTGACAGTGGAAGCCGGTGAAGGTACAACGGATGCCACGACAGGTATGGTGCTCAGTATGCTGAAGAACGCTGATATTTCCGTGAATGGGGTATACCAAGCGGATCCGATGCAGACAGAAATGACTATGGTACTGAACCTGAAGGGTGATATGGCGATGTCCTTTAACATCCCTATGGTAATGACCGCAGAGAAGATGTACGTCAAAGTACCGTCGATTCCGTTCTTGCCGCTTCCGGAGACAATTGTAGGGAAGTACGTAGAGCTTGACCTGAAGGAACTGGCAGAGCAGGGCGGCACCGAATGGAGCCCGGCTTCAGTAGACACGCAAAAAATGCAAAAGCTCTCCAATGAAGTGGTAAGCACACTGTTGGCCGAGTATGATGAAGAGAAATATTTTACCGACATCAAACCTAAAGATGCAGCATTGCCGGAGGACGTCAAGGCTAAACAAGTGGTTCAGTTCCAGGTGACCAATGACAATGTCAAAGAAGCACTTACAATCCTCGTGAATAATGCACTGCCGAAGATTATTGATATTGTGGGTAAGGAAGAATACAAGACTATGCTGCAAATTGACGAGGCTGATTTAGCCAAAGCCAAAGAAGAACTGCAGTCCAGCGAGACCCGTGCCGAGGTCGACAAAGGATTGGCTGATTTGAACAAGTATCTTACGATCAACCAATTCAAACTCGATACCGCGATCGACAAAGATAGCTTCCCTGTATACCAGAACCTGTTGATGGATATCATCGTCAAAGATCCTGAGCAAGGAACGAACGTCAGCCTGTCATTAACCGGAAGTAACCAATACAGCAAAGTTAATGAGAAGCAGACCTTCACGATTGGCATCCCGCAGGGCGATGATGTAGTTACAATGGAAGAGCTGCAACAGCAGTTCGGTGGAATGGGCACTTATTGATCTAAGCAACATAGAAATCCCGCATGCGTGCGTATTTTTCGCGCTCATGCGGGATTTTTTTGTCCAAATATAAGAATTTATATGCTTCACGCTATAAATTATCCTTCAATTTCTCGCTGAAACGGATAGTATCATCGGCCAGAATAGCGTAGGTGCGGTGGTCCTGCCACTGACCGTTGATTTTAATGAAATGCCGGGCAATTCCTTCTGCCTGAAACCCGTTCTTCTCCAATACACGGCGGGAGCCTTCGTTATGCAGCAGGATGCAAGCCTGTACCCGATGCAGCCCAAGAGCATGGAAGGCATACTCCAGGATTAAGCCTACAGCGGCGCTGGTATACCCTTTTCCTTGTACCTCATGGTCAATAAAATAGCCGATATCGGCATATTGTCCGACGCCACGTACCACATTGGAAATGGTAACCTGCCCAATTAATTGTCCGTCCAGCAGGAAGATGCCAAACATATAGGCTCTATCCTGACGGGCATCCTCCAAACGCTGGCCAACGAGCTGCTTCTGGCTTTCAAGGGTAAAATAATCGTCCTCGCGCAGTGGTTCAAACGGCTGATGCTGTACCTTGTTGCGCAGGCGCAGCTGAAGCAGCTCATCTGCATCCTGGAGCTGCAGCAGGGAGAGATAGATACCTTGAGACGTATTGTACAGTTTAAGAGACATATAATCCTCCTTGGTCATTTTTGCGAATAACTATAGCTTGGACGGCTTCTGGCGCAAGCGGCGGAAAAAGGAAGTCAGCAGATCCGCACACTCCTCCTGCAAGATACCTTGAATGACTTCGGTCCGGTGATTGAACCGCGGTTCCTCCAGGAGATTCATGAGGGTGCCTGCACAGCCGGCTTTAGGGTCTGTTGTGCCATATACCGTGAGAGGGACTCTAGATTGAACCATGGCCCCCGCACACATCGGACAGGGCTCAAGGGTAACGTAGAGCCGGCAATCGAGCAGCCTCCAGGAGTTCAAAGCTATACTGGCCTCGCGGATGGCCACCATTTCAGCATGAGCCGTGGAGTCCATTGTGGTCTCACGCAGATTGTAGCCGCGCCCGATGATTTCGCCATGGCGGACAATTACTGCTCCGATGGGCACCTCGCCCAGTGCCTCTGCTTTGCGGGCTTCCGCAATCGCCTCCCGCATCCAATATTCATGAGCCTCCTGCTCTTCGGGCGGCAGTTCATCAAGTAATATATTCAAGTGCATCTTCCCTTCGTATTCTGTACCTTGTGCAACGAACAAATATTCGTTCTGAACAAATTGTGTATAAGTCTGTGGATAACCGCCGACTTATACACAATATTGTACACATCAGAATTTAATAAATTGTTTATATGTGTATAGCCTGTGGATTAACCTTATGTTTTTCTTATCCATTGTAGAGAAACTCCCTATAAAATTCAATGCTTCGCAAAATATGCCCCGTCTCTGAAATGTCTTTTCAAATGGATAGGCAAAAGGTATGATATTCATGAACACTCCGCTAGGATTTACCAGCGGATAAGAGGTGAAAAAGCAGCTTGTCCATAAAAACAAAATTATCGGCTATTATTTTTGGTTCGGTACTGCTGATCTTGGCGCTCAATCTTACACTGAATCTTTACGCGGCCCGGGATAATCTGCGTATTGAAAGTGAAAATAATATGAAGATGACCGCCATGCAGGTTGCCGTTTCAGTCGAACAGAGCAGCTATAGCTCGAACTATGTGCAGTATCAGCTGGCCCAGAACCTGCGGATGGCCGCCATTTTAGCCTCTGAAGAGCTTGACCCGGATATCAAGAATGTGAAGAATGAACAGCTGGTGTACCTGGCGGATAAGCTCGGTGTGTCTAATATTTCACTTCTGGTCAAGACTGATGATGATATAGTGGTTGCCAAATCGTCTGATCCTAATGAGATTGGACTGCCTACCAAAGGAATGGGGTATTGGTACGTCGCATTTCTCGAGCTGTTTGCCGGTCAGAAAGTATCCGTTCAGCAGGGGCAGAGCCTTGAGAATTTCTGGTCCGGACCTTTTGAATATTCGACTTCCAATCCTAAGTTCATTGAAAAGTGGGGATATTATCACGATGCCTCGACTAACTACATCATAGATCCTTACATACGCAGTACAGCAGTGAGTGATTACGTCAAAATTATGAATCCCGATGAGATCGTTCAGCAGTCCAAAGAGGTCAATCCGGGACTTCTGGAGGTCACAGGAATCAATCCCAAAACCTTTGCCTCTGCAAGCATGATGCCTAATGGTGAAGACCGCGTGAATGAGAAGCTGCGCAGCCGTCCTATTAAATTCGGCACCTATATCTTTGGCAATGTGGAGGAGGATAAGTCGGCGATGATGGCAGCCCTCGGCAAAGGGCAGCCGGTCACGCTGGATACGGAGGCTCTTGGCAAAAGAGTGCTCAAAAGCTTCATTCCGATCAGCCAGCCGGGTGCTGATGATTATGTCGTTTCAGTAGTCATGGACTATTCGGTCATTTCTTCGGTCATCAAAGACCAATTGTTCAATAATATCACTACTTCATTGTTGCTGCTTATCATTTTTTTCGTGTGCAGCTATGTGCTTGCCGGCGTGGTAACCCGTCCGATTCAGGATATTCTGGCCAAGGTCAATGATGTGGCCAAAGGCAAATTTGAGCCGCCGTTAAAGGTGGACAGCCGGGATGAGCTGGGACAGCTGGCCCACAGGATTAATGCGATGACCTCCCATCTTTCCCAGCATACGAACCGGTTAGGGCAGACGCTGGAAGAGAACCGGGCGGTTAAAGAACATTTGGAATCGGTGATTAACGGCACCTCCGATGCGATTCATACTGTAGATATGGATGGACGGATCATCAGTACGAACAGAGCATTTGAGGATCTGTACGGCTGGAGTGCCGCAGATGCCCTTGTTAAGCCGCCTTATCTGGTGCCGGCTACGGTGCAGAAACAGGAAGAAGAAAGGCTGAGGGAGCTGAAGAATGGCGCTGTTCTGCCTCCGGTAGAGACTGTAAGGCTGAAGCGGGACGGCTCGATGGTCGAAGTTAGTGTCAGCACCTCGATCATTCGTGACGAAGAGGGACGCCCACAGGCCTTTGTCCACGTATCCCGTGACATGACAGAGCGCAACCGGATCGAAGAGCTGCTGAGACGCTCAGAGAAGCTGACTACGGTGGGACAGCTGGCCGCCGGGGTTGCCCATGAAATCCGTAATCCGCTGACAACGCTACGGGGATTCCTGCAGCTTCAACAAGAAAAGCAGGTACTGGTTCCGCTGCACATTGACTTAATGCTCTCCGAACTGGAACGAATTAATCTTATTGTGAGTGAATTTCTGATTTTGGCCAAGCCGCAGGCAGTTCACTTTCAGCAAAAGGATGTCCGGCACATTCTAAATGATGTAATTTCCCTTCTGAGCAGCCAGGCCCATCTCTTTGGCATAGAGTTTGAGTCACGGTTTGCAGAGCTGCCGGCAACGGTGCATTGCGAGGAGAACCAGCTCAAGCAGGTGTTTATTAATATCGTCAAGAATGCCATTGAAGCCATGCCGGACGGTGGAACCATCACACTGGAGCAGTATATGGATGAAGACTCCGTTGTTATTGTGATCTCTGACGAGGGAGGCGGCATTCCCGATTATATGCTGCCCAAGCTGGGCGAGCCGTTCTATACCAATAAAGAGTCAGGGACGGGACTTGGGCTGATGGTCAGCCAGCGGATTATCCAGGCTCACAAAGGCAGTCTGGAGATTCGCAGTGAATACGGTTGCGGGACGGAGGTTATTATTAAACTGCCCGCACCAGTTGAACCTGCTGCAGAGCAGGGCATGAATAAAGAACGGAGTGAAGACAATCATGAGAATTAATAAATTCATCAGTGAGACAGGCTATTGTTCACGCCGTGAAGCAGACAAGCTGGTGGAAGGCGGCAGGGTTACCATTAACGGTGAGCCGGCCGTACTCGGCAGCCAGGCCGTTCCGGGCGATGAAGTACGGATTGATGGCAAGCCGCTGGAAACGGGAAGCCAGATCGTCTACATTGCGCTTAATAAGCCGGTAGGCATCACATCGACCACGGAAAGCCACATTCAGGGGAATATCGTTGACTTTGTCGGGCATCAGGAGCGCATCTTTCCGATCGGCCGGTTGGACAAGGACTCTGAGGGGTTAATTTTGCTTACCAATGATGGAGACATTGTTAACAAGATATTGCGGGCTGAAGGCAAGCATGAGAAGGAATACGTAGTCACTGTAGACCGGCCTGTCACGCCTTCCTTCATTTCCGGGATGTCGAGTGGAGTGAAGATCCTGGGCGGCAGAACGCTGCCCTGTGAAGTGACAAGAATGACAGAGCGGGTATTCCGCATTATCCTGACTGAAGGCAAGAACCGGCAAATACGCCGCATGTGCAGCGCCTTTGGCTATGAGGTCAGAAAGCTGCAGCGCATCCGGGTCATGAATATCCGCCTTGGGACGCTGCAAACCGGAGAGTGGCGTGAGCTGTCGCCTCAGGAGAAGCAAGAGCTCGGGGAAATGCTAAACTATGAGCTGCAGTAGCCAGTAAGAAAGTGCTGCCGAAGAAAGCAAAGAGCTGTTCCAGAAGATCTCCCGCGGGATCTTTGGAACAGCTCTTTTATCTGAGTGCCTATTATTGGTTAGGGAGGGTAACGCCCTTTGGTTCAGTAACTTCTTGATATTTGCGCAGGATAGAAACTTCTACGCGGCGGTTCTTGGCCCGTCCGGCAGTTGTGTCATTTGGGGCGATTGGATGGTATTCCCCGTATCCGATAGGACTGAATTTAACGGGATTCAGATTCGGATTCAGCAGCAGGATTTTCATGAAATGCAGTGCGCGGTCTACGCTGAGGTCCCAGTTAGATGAGTAGCTGCTATTGGAAATTGGAATATTATCCGTATGCCCTTGTACAAGGACGTCATAATCAGGAAATTGCTGCAGCATGTTCGAGATTGATTTGGCAAGCTGGCGGGAATCATCCTTTACGTCAGCCTGTCCTGAAGCAAACAGGGCGTTGTCGCTGATGGTAATCATCAATTGCGATTGATTCAGCTTTGTGCTGAGCAAATCGGTCAGCCCGTTCTTTTCAATATATTGATCAAACTGCTTTTTTAGTTTCTCCAGATCCTCTTGCTCTTTCGCCCGCAGCTTGGCCATGTCGGATTTGCCGGTATTCTTATCAATAACACTGTTCATTTTATCTTGCTTACCCTGATCAAGCTGGGTATTTGTCGGGGCATCGGAACGATATTCCAGAACACCGCCACCCCCGTTGAGCGCAGAGCTGAAGGCATCAGCCATTTCTTCAAATTTCTTGGCGTCTGTAGAACTCATGGCATACAGGACGAGGAACAGCGCCACCAGAAGCGTCATCAGGTCGGAATAGGGTAATAGCCAGGATTCATCGGCATGCTCTTCGTGTTCTTCATGTCTAGTCTTTTTGCTCACTGGAGCCGCCTCCCTTTTCGATTAGCTTAACGCGTTCAGAAGGTGTCAGGAAGACGGAAAGCTTCTGATTGATAGCGATTGTGGATACTCCGGATTGAATAGAGAGCAGACCTTCTACCATCATCAGCCGGATTTCAATTTCACGCTTGGAAATTCTTTTGAGCTTGTTGGACATAGGATGCCACATTACATAACCGGTGAAAATACCGAGCAATGTAGCAATAAAGGCTCCGGCAATTGCGTGGGTCAGAGAGGCCATATCTTCCATATCCGCCAGAGCGGCAATCAGCCCGATAACAGCACCCAATACCCCTAGGGTAGGAGCGTACATCCCCGCTTGTGTGAAGACCAGGGCTCCGGCTTTATGTCGATCTTCTGTAGCATGAATATCTTCCATTAACACATCGCGGACAAATTCCTGGTCGTTGCCGTCGATAATCATCCGCATACCGTTACGGAGGAAGTTGTCTTCGATCTCATCGACCTTGGACTCCAGTGCCAACAGACCTTCGCGCCGGGTAATGGAAGCCCATTCCATGAACATTGTAATCAGTTCAGCTTTGCTGACCAACTTTTTCTTAATAAAGAGGATCTTGAACAGCCTGGGTACATTCTTGACCTCCGACATGGGAAAGGCCACAAAGATTGAGGCAGTCGTACCAAGAAAGATAATGACATAAGCTGCCGGATTTTCCAAGCTGGTAAGCGGGGCATGCTTGAGCATCATTCCCCAGACAACTGCGATGAGACCAAATACTAAGCCTAGTAATGTTGAAATTTCCATTTATGCACCTCGTCCATGAGAATTAAGAAGTGATCCGTTCAGACCGCATATTTCATCCTTGAACAGCGGCGGGACACCCTGCACGTAACCAAATCACGTATATTCTTATTTATCGACAGCATTCCGTTTTTTGTGAAGTCATTTTTTCGGCTATAATGATAAGGTAAGTTATTATTCATCTGTGAAGAAAACGGAGTGATACACGTGGGTGTGAAACATGGCAGAGATTACAGCGAGATTCTTAGTGATTTGACAGAAGCAGTCGGACGTATTTCTGATGGGTATGTGTTTTTTGAGATGGAGCCGGATGAATGGCAGGAACTGCCGCAGGAATCCAAGCTGGAGGTATGGGAAGCGCTCGCAGAGGATCTGTTCTACGCGCTGGGCAACGAGCCTGTTATCCAGGTAGGCAGTGGTGTGGTTATCTATGACAAGGAGACGCACCGTATCAATATTTTGCTGGGTGAAGAGGATTTGGCCTCGGTTGTACTCGTTTAGAGCAGCAGAACAGCAGAGTAACGGGAGGACGGTTTGCCCCCTGTCTGCGGCCCGTGGTAAAATTGTAGATGCCGAGTACTATTTGCCGGGATCTTAGAATACATTAAACCGAAAAAAAGCCTTCATCCTGGCGCATCCCTTGGACTTTACCGAAGCTGAGGGATGTTTTGTTTAAAGGATATGGGAAGCTGGGCTGTACGGACTTTACGGCTAACTTAGTAAGGGAGGAAACAAATTGCATTTTACGGAGGAAGAGCTGCGTGAGCAGGTAAGTAAGCTGGAGGGTTGGAAGCTGGAGCCGAATATGATGGTGCGCAAATATATGTTTAATGAATATATGAAGGGTATCGCCTTTGTGGATGAGGTGGCCGCGATCTCGGAAGCCTTCGATCATCATCCGCATATTACAATTGATTACAAGACGGTAATTCTGCGCTTGTCCGCAAAAGAAGAGAGCGGGCTTGCCGCGCTAGAGTTCCGCCAGGCGCATGAATTTAACGAAGCTTTCGATAAAACGCGTTAGGCGCAGGAGAAACCGACCTATCATAGGAATGGATATAAAAATGCCCGTGCAAGGATGCTCTGAATATCCTTTGTACGGGCATTCTGTATTTTTAAGGTCAGGTTTATTTCTTCTCTGCAAGCCACATGGCAACATTGGCAATCTCTTCGGGAGCAAGCTTATCCTTGAAAGACGGCATTTGGCCGCGTCCCTTCGTAACAATGGTGTAGATTTCTTCTGCGTTATGCTGGCCGCCTTCCTGCTGCAGACTAGGGCCTAGACCGCCCTGTAGCTGATCACCGTGGCAGGTAATGCAGCTTGCCTGTACAATCGCTTCGGCGCTTGCGGCATCCAGTGTGACTTGCGGCATCGTCGGGTTATTTTCTTCGGCGACCTCTGCTTTGCCGGGTAGTGTGAACAAGAGCACTACCGCAAAGGCACAGGCTGCGAAAAACAAACCGCCCATGATCCATTTCTGCATCTTCATCCGTCCCCTCCATGTAAGCTGCTTCCTACATTATATAGGATGGTGAAGCGTTATCATAGCATTTGTGTCAAAAAAGTGGACGATTTCAACACTGAAATTTTCAATTTAATGGGACGTTGTGTTGTTTATCATAGACCATGCAATAAAATGGCTTATTTCCGGTTGGAGTAAGGCGTTCATAAGTATCCGTGATCATGAAGCCGCATTTTTGGTAGGTTCGGATCGCCCGCTGGTTCCAGGTCAATACTTCCAGATCAATCTCCCGCTCGGGATAACGCTTCAGCGCGGCCTGAACGATGGCTTCCATGAAAATGTGGCCAAGACCGTGTCCGCAAAGTTCGGGGCGCATTCCAATACCCAGCCTGACGACACCCTCCATCGGAAACAACTGCGCAAAGCCGCAAAGGATGCCTTGCCCGTTGACCACGGAAACATACTGGTCTCTGCGTAGCTCTGGATCGCCAAATTCAATGCCAAGCGCCTCCATTTGGGACCAAGGCATCCATTCGTAAATATTATAAGGCGCTTTGTAATTCCATGCGGCGATATCTTCGGCATGGCTGATCTCCATGGGAACTACATGGAATGTAACGGGGGAGCTAATCATAAGGCCACCGGCCTCCTTTCATGGGGAGCAACAGCACTAGCTATACCTAATTATATCCATAACTGGCCTGATTCGACTCAGAAATTTTCTGAAAGGCGGAAACTTGACAAAGTAGTAAAAATATTTTATAAAATGGAGGAAATTTGGGGGAGATTTATGTTTTGCGGATATTGAGAGGGGTAAGTAATTTTATAGACAAAAAAAACAGGCCCCCTCCAGATTTCGGCAAAAATCATGGAAGAGTGCCCGTTTTACGACAACTTATTGCACGTCATCATTGTCTTGGGAATCAGAAGTAACGGATTGGTAAGCATCTGTACTCATGATCCGTTTGGCGCCAACGTAGCGGTTGACGTAGTAGCTGTCACTCATCGTGCTGATGGTTACACCACGGGAGGATGAAGCATGTGCGAATTTGCCCTCACCGACATAAATGCCGACGTGGGATACACCTTTACCGCTTGTATTATAAAATACAAGATCTCCCGCTCTCAGATCATCCCGGGAAATGGCAGTACCCATTTGGTATTGGGAACCGGATTGGTGTGGCAAATTGATACCGATCTTATCAAAAACGTACATTGTAAATCCGGAGCAATCAAAGCCGTTGGTCGATACACCGCCGGATACGTATTTACTTCCGATGGTCTTGTCGATGACTTTATCCATTTTGGAATCCGCGAAAGCGCTTCCTGCTCCGATGGTAAGCATAATGGAAAAGCTAAGTACTGCTGCTGCTAACTTCTTCTTCAAAAGTGAATACCCCTTCCAAATGCCTACGAGGTTAGCTTAAGGGTTCGGTTGAAGGTCCCCTATGACCCCTCTGTGAATAGGAGGTCAATTCACCCAAAATCGGTTCCCCCGTTTCCCTAATGGTTAGGGAACTCGGCATGACTGTTGATTAGGATTAGCTTGTTAACCAATACATGACAAAACCTTTGTAAAACCCGATTCAATAATTACAAAAATGTTACTAAAAACTCACTGCGATAATTGTAACAAAGACTTCGCCAGTTGGCAATCACTTAAAACATATTAATGCATAATATTTACGCTTTTTAAGAGTTATCTTTGCTAAAAAGGTCTTATATTTACGCGCTGAGTAAGCTTTAACTTAGATTTGTTGGGATTTTTAGTAAAAAGGTGTTTCACAGACCTCAAATACGTGTAAAAGGTAGAATAAGGAAGACAAAAAGGAAAAACCCGGAAATGATTACGGCAATAATCAGTTTCCGGATCTCTATAAGTTACAATTATTTATTGGAGGATGAAATTCCTGAGGGATGTCAATCGTAAGCGATAGCTTTGTAAGCTGTTGTGCTCATTACTCGTTTGGCTCCAACGTAGCGGTTGGCCCAGTAGGATTGACTCATTGAACTGATAGTTACACCACGGGATGAAGAGGATTGGGCGAATTTTCCGTTGCCGACATAAATGCCGACATGGGAGACTCCATTGCCAAGGGTATTGAAGAATACCAGGTCGCCGGAACGGAGGTTATTCCGTGATACGGCGGTTCCAACGCTGAATTGTGCTTTGGAAGTGCGGGGCAAGGTAAGGCCAACATTCTTAAATACATATTTGGTGAATCCAGAACAATCAAAGCCGGCAGTGCTTATGCCTCCGGTTTTATACGTCGTTCCCAGTGTTTTTGTAATAACCGTATCCATTCTGGAGTCGGCGAAAGCGCTCCCTGCTCCAAGCGTGAACACCATCACTAGCCCTAATGCTGCTGCGGTGCATTTCTTCTTAAAATTATGACTTTTCAAAAGATGTACTCCTTCCAAGGCCTGCGAGGTTAGCTTAAGGATTCGGTAGAAGGTTCCCCTATGACCCCTCTAAAGCGAGATCAATTCACCCAAAATATGGTTCCCCCACTTCCCGGTGCCGGGAATTTGGCGTTTTATGCACCGAAACAGTGACGTATCGACAAGGTTAAATGCTTAAAGGCACATTCATTTACTTCAAATTAGTTTCAAAAGATTACAAAGTTGTTACTACTGGTACAGGCATCATTGTACCAGAGGATTTACAGTTTTGCAAATACCCTAAATCACGTTGTAACCAAAAGAAGAGTCCCGCCCTTTATCTGGGGCAGTGACTCTTCTATTATGCCAAGGGACTGGCGTAATTATTGTGGAAATGTTTTGCTGCACCAAAGGTGATACTGCCCCGCTATGCTCCACATTTTGAACAGCGTTGAGGGAAGCGGTGAAAATTGCCGGAACAGCAGTGCGGGCAGGCCTGGACAGAAAAGTGCGGTCACTCCGGAGAGCAGCAGCAGAAGCAGGCCGCCGGCGCCGAACAGTGCAGATATACAGGTGGAAGGGAGGATTACCCTAAGGCCAACCAGCAAGGAAGAGAACATGCCTGTTCCTCCGGTGAAGCCAAACTGCATGTACAGCAGCAGAATGCGGATCAGGTAGAAGTACAGGAGCCAGGCCAGAACATAAGGAACCAGTCTCAGCAGCAGGGTATAATCGAGAATACCGCTGAGGAGAAGCCCGTACATTTTGGGGAGAAGCCAATACAGCGGTGCTGCGGCCAGAAGCCATTCCGCTAGACTGAACAGCAGTACGGGGAGTCCGTAAAGCTTCATTCCGGGAAAAAAGAACATTCCCCGCTCCCCTTTGCGCTCCTGGTGCAGCTCATGCAGCAGCCCTGCACGGATAAAGGGGGAGCATAGCAGCCGTAGCGCTGAGAGGGCCAGCAGCAGCCAGAGCCAGCGCAGCACCCCGGGGTCTGTGCCCAATGCAGTCTGTCCTTCGATATAATACAGCAATCTGCCTATTCCGCTGCCGCCGGCGTGTGTATCGGGATAACGGAGCAGCACCGGGATGAGGGCTGACCTGACGAATCTGTACAGGAAATAGCCCCAAAGCAGCCGATAGATAAAAAGCAGAATCAGAATATAAAATTGCTCTTTCATGCTGTACCAGCCGCGGGTTATCGATCTTTTCACAATCCTTCACCTCACCAGACAAGAGTTCCGAGCAGGGTTTCAAGCAGCTTCGTTGCACTAAGCGTCCAGCGGGAGAGCGTCTTTCGCTCCAGCTCCGCCAGTCTAAAATTGTTGAGATGCTTACTCTCCAGCAGAATGGAGTGATCCGGATCAATCTCTGCGGACAAAAGAGGCGCTTTGTAGGCTAGCTGAAAGGTGGTTTCCTTCTCTGTTCCATTCCAAAACTGCTGGACGGTATAGCCATCCAGGAAGGTGAACTTTATCGGGACGTCACCATACTGATTTCCTTTATTGCTGACCGCTACTGAGCTTTCGTAACGGGCATTATCATCGCCGCCCTCTTTTTTAGGGTCAGAGATTTTAATATGATCAATCGAAAAATCCGGAGAACCGCCGCTGTATACATATTGGTCGAAGTAGGCTTGCCAGGATTTTTTGGTCACCTTCTCCACGATTTTCTGGAAGTCAGCGGTAGAAGGATGCCGGAAGCGGAACTTACGGGTATAGGCCGCCATTAGGGTATCCATCGTCTTGGTTCCGACCTGCTGTTCGATATCCTTCAGCACCAGCTTGCCGCGGATGTACACATTTCTGGCATAGGAATCGGCAGGAGTGTATTTCCAGGTTTCCAGGTCAAGCGGCTGGGAGGATGTCACCAGGCTGGCCTGCAGGACATGATTGGATGATACCCCATACTCCTGCTCCATCAGCCTGTCTTCGGCGTAGGAAGTGAAGCTTTCGTCCAGCCAGGCCTCCTCGAATTCATTGCTGGCTAACATCCCGTAGAAATATTGATGGCCGATCTCATGAATGACCGTGCGCTCCAGAGAGGTCCCTGGAGAAGCCTCAGCTGCGCCAAAAGCAGTAACCAGTGTGGGATATTCCATCCCGCCGGCGCCGTTGCCCTCTTTGGGAGGTACGACGATGGATAATGTAGAGTAAGGATAAGGTCCGTACCATTTGCTGAAGTTGGTCAGGGCGGCCTTCGCTGCCTGGAAATAACGCTCCTGCAGATGTTTATGCAGCGGGTCCAGATAAAGCTTGATTCTCACGCCAGGTACATGGTCTGTAGAGAAGGCCTCCTCGGCTACCACAAAGTCCGGAGAAGCGGCCCAGGCGAAGTCATGTACATCATCCGCATAAAATTGGTACACCTTCTGATCTTGCTTCAGCTTGGCGCTCTTGACCGGGAACCCGCTTGCGCCAACGATATAATTGGGGGGGACGGAGATGGTTACATTGTAGATACCGAAATCGCTGTAAAATTCGGATGTTCCGTGATATTGGTGCAGATTCCAGCCTTCCTCTTGTACACCCCGGGTACCGGCAGGTTCATAGACGCTCAGTTTGGGAAACCATTGCCCGGCCATCACGAAATTGCCGGCGGAACCCATGCGGGCGAATATTTTGGGCAGCTTAACTTCAAACTGGACCTTAAGCGTTACGCTTTCCCCTCCGTTAACCGGCTGCGGGAGATGCACCTTTACGAGTGTCTTGTCATTGACATTGCCATCATCAGGCTGCACATATTGCAGCCGCTGCATGAGCGAGACTCCCTCCGTAGTCCGGAGATCGGTCAGGGTCATGCTGCCAAATCCGTTCGCTGGCATGGCATCACCCCGGAGTTCGCCTCCAGATTCTTTCATAAACGTAGTATCCTCAGAAGCAAATGCGTTTGGATAAAGATGAAAGTAGAGTTCTTGTACCGGTTTTAGGCCCGGGTGAGTCCAGGTCACCGTCTCTGTGGCTCTTAGAGAGGTGGTGTCCGGCAGCAGCTGCACGTCGATATGATACTCCACTACCCGCTGGCTTAACGCCTTCGAGACCGGAAGGGGAGTGCTCTCGGGAAGAACGGGCTGCACGGCTTTGGGCTTAGGCAGGGCAGCGGGGGACTTGGCCTCTTTTTGAACAGCAGCAGTTAGAACGGCAGGGCTGTGCTCTGCACCATACCCTGAAAGGACCCCTATTCCCCCTCCCAGCAGAGTGAGGGCGGACAGGGCCGCAAAGACGATAATGTACCTTAATGACAGTGGCTTCATAACTGTGATTCCTCCCGTGACAAGCATCTACGGGATGTATATGTTTGCATTCGCCGCATTATTAGCTAAAATTAAATTATTAGTGAAAGGAAAGGATGTGCACTTGTGGATAACGTACAACCGGAGGGCAAGAAACAGATTGCCTTAAATATTGTGAATGCCAAGAGCAAACATAAAGGCTTCGGCGCAGGCTCCATTGATTTGAACAATGTATCGCCCGTTATTATTGACGGCGGTGAAGCAGTTATCGATATCGGTGCCATGCATGCCAAGAGTAAGGTAGAGAAGGGGATTAAGTTCTCCATGAACCGCGAGGATGTGCCGGCGGGCAGACAGGTCTGGGTTGTCTGGGTAGCTGTAGACCGTACGGCGGAGGGCCAGTTCTACGGGGGCATTACCGCTTGCGAGATGTGGATTGATACAGAGGCACGGCGCGGCTGGAAAATTCTTGCCGATCATGTGAACAAGCTGGATGCTGCTCTGAAGCGGAAGATCATTCTGGAGGGGCTCGGTACAGTGGAAAGAGCGGCGCTTAAATCACTGCTGATTTCTCATAATGAAGCTTGGTGGAATGCCTCTCCGGAAGAGCTGAAAGCGGCACTGTCGGAATAGGAGATGTCCCCTGCAACATACTTTGTTTCAAGCTAAAAGGCTTGGCCCTCCCGAAACGGGAAAGGCCAAGCCTTTTGAATGCTCATGAGGGATGAATCAAGATGTTTGTGTTCATTTATCTGCCTGCTGCATTGATCTTGCGCTTTAGCTGGCTGACTCTGGCCTGGCTGATGCCAAGAACCTCGGCAAGCTCCTTCTGGTTGGCATACGGATGGTCCGCGATGGCCTTCTCGAGACGCTGGCTCATTTCCTCTGTCTTTGTTCTCCGGCCGCCACGCAGTAATGCAGTGTTGTCTTCAACAGGACTTACCGGTTGCTCTGCCGCATCGGAAACAAGCCCGGGATCTCCCAGCTCTTTGAGGCAGCTGTTGCAAATAAACTGATCTTTAAAGTAAGTTACATGATCAAGGCTTCTGCAAAAAGTGCATTCTGTAGAGGTGTACTTTCTGAGCACAATAATCTCTTCATTCAGAATGAAGAACTCGATAGGATCTCCAATGTCAATATTACGTGTCATGCGGATTTCTACGGGAACCACAATTCTACCAAGACTGTCTAAACTCCGGATCATGCCTGTATCTTTCATCTCATGTCCCTCATTTGCATCTTTATATTTTTGTGTGGATATCTATGATTATAACAGTAATTGTAAGTTAAGAGAACGGGGGAAACGCATACATTTATAGGAATTTGGCGAATAAAGGGATGAAAAACCTCTGCCTGCGGAGGTCCGCTAGCAGAGGCTGATTAGGGTTCATTATTTTTTACCCAATTCCGGGATACCGAAACAGGCAGGGAAATCTTTAAACTCTGAAAGAGCTGGCCTGCTTATCATTTACCGAAACGTAAGGATTGTTCCTGAGATAGAAACGCCAGGGCAGCTCCGCATACTCTTCAGCATAGGGAATATTGATGCGGGGAGCCTGTACAATATCAAGAGCTTCGGGGCTTGCGCCCTGCTCCAGCCAGAGCGGCCCGCCCGGTATGTCCAGGCGGATTTCATTCAGGCTTTTGTCGATCCGCAGCGCCCGGCAGAGCTTGCCCGGACCGCCCGACAGGTCGGACGGCTTCTTGATGCCTATGCCCCGGTAAGATGCCATCCGCTCCGCATCGGCGGGAGTGAGCGGCTCCACCGCGCGGATTAATACCGCATGCGGATTGTCTTGCGCGGCGGTTACCACATTGAGGCAGTGGTACATACCATATATGAGATATACATAGGCGGTGCCGCCGGAGCTGAACATTACTTCGGTTCTGGCGGTGCGGCGGCCGCCATAAGCATGGCTGCCTTTGTCTTCGGCGCCTCCGTAGCTTTCCGTTTCCACGATGCGGCAGCGTATATCCCCGTCTTCCGTGCGCCGGACCAGATGCTGGCCAAGAAGAAGCGGCGCGGCCCTAAGCGCTGTATGCGCATAGATCTCCGGGGACAGAAGTGGAGAAGAAGGGAACGCTTCCCTGCCGCTGGCAGCGTTATTCGCATTCATAGATTGATGGCACCTCTCCCTGGCGAAGCAGGGCTTAAAGCCTGTGCTTCTGCCGTTCATTGGTCCCATCGTAGCGCAGACGGGGCAATGGCTGCAACAAGGATCAGTTCATCCACCAGCGTTTAATGTCGCTCCACAAGGAATGTTCATCCTTGGCAGGGACTGCGCTGTCCTTTGATCCGCCGGATGGAGCGGTGTCTTCGCCTGCACCATGCTGGTCACAATATTCCGTAGGTTCTGTACCGCTGATGAAGGTTTCCAGCTCCTTCTCGGGGCAGGCGGCTGTGGCCAGCTTGCCGGATTGCGGGTTAATGTACACGCTGACTACGCCGTCGGGAATCGGAAAAGTTTTTGGCGGGACATTTGCCAGCGCTTTTTCCGTGAACTCCGCAAAAATTGGCGCAGCCCGCCTTCCGTCAGACGTGGCGATTTCACGCCCTTTATCATAGCCCACCCAGACTGCGGTAGACAGCTCGGGGGTGAAGCCGACCATCCAGCCGTCGGTGTCAGTGGTGCCGGTCTTGCCGGCCACGGGACGTTTGATAACGGAGGCAACACGATTTCCCGTACCGCCGCTCTCGAATACACCTTCCATCAGCCGGGTCAGCACATAGGCCGCTGCCGGCTCGACAACCTTTTGCCCCTGGCCCTGTGGAGCTTCATAGAGCAGATTGCCTTTGGAGTCAGTAATCTTGAGGATAGCCGTCACAGGCAGCTTAGCCCCTCCGCCGCCAATCACCGCGAAGGCTGAGGCCATCTCCAGCGGACTGACCGGCGAGGTGCCGAGCGCTAGTGAGGGCACGCTTTGCAGCGGGCTGCCGATACCCATATTAGCGGCCATTTCGGCGACCTTATCCGCCCCTACCTTCATAATGGTATTCACGGCATAAATGTTGTCAGAGGCGGCAATCGCCTGACGCATATTGATCTCTCCAAGATATTTGTCGCCAAAGTTGCGGGGCTGATAGGTTTTGCGGTTATTGTCGTAATGGAACAGCGTCGGCTGGCTGTTAAAGACAGACAGTCCGGTCATCGTCTTGGACGAGAGTGCGGTCAAATACATAATTGGCTTAAAGGAAGATCCCGGCTGGCGCGTTGTGGCCAAGGCATGGTTGAACGGGTTGGTGCGGTAATTTGTGCCTCCGACCATCGCTTTGATATAACCGGTGCGGGGGTCGATGGAGACAAGGGCGGTCTCCAGCTCACTGCTGCCGTCCATTCCTTTATCGACAGCATCCTCTGCCGCCTGCTGCATATCGGAATCAAGGGTGGTATAGACTTTCAGCCCGCCCTGGTCCAGCTCATCGCTGCTGATATGGAGGGTGTCGATGACAAGACTGCGCACATAATCGCGAAAATAAGGTGCGGCTACAGTGGTGTCCTTCTGACCCTGAGGCTTGAAATTCAAGCCTTCCCGGGCTGCCGTCTGGGCCTCCGCATCGGTAATATCGCCTACATTGGCCATCGCAGACAAAATGATGCCCTGCCGCTTCTTGGCATTCTCCATATGCGTATACGGCGAATAGTAGGTCGGGCCCTTGGGAATCCCGGCAAGCATGGCGCTCTCGGCCAGATCCAAATCCGCCGCAGCTTTGCCGAAATACATTCGTGCAGCCGCTTCAATGCCGTAGGCTCCATGTCCGTAATAGATTTCATTTAAATACATGTTCAGGATTTCGTCTTTACTAAACTTCATCTCAAGCTGCATCGTATATAAAGCTTCCTTCGCCTTACGGGTCCAGGTCTTCTCATGGGTCAGATAAAGATTGCGCGCAAGCTGCTGGGTCAGGGTGCTGGCCCCCTGCGTGCGTTTGCCCGCCTCCAGATTGACGAGTACAGCCCGGGCCATACCTTTTAGATCAAAGCCGGAGTGGTCGTAGAACTTACGGTCCTCCACGGCCAGTGTTGCCTGTATGAGCAGCGGAGAAATCTCTTCCAGCTTTACAGGGTCCCGGCTACGTCCATCGTTGGTGAAGGTGGCCAGCACATTGCCCCGGGAATCGAGCAGCTTGGAGCGGATATCATCTCCGATCGGAGGAAGGTCTTTCTGATATAGATAGCCGATCAATGCCCCGGAAGCGAGCAGCAACAGTACGGTCATGACGGCCAGCAGCCGGAACAGCCCGCGGAAGCGGTGTTTCTTTGCCTTGGGTTTATCAGAATCGCGCGGCATGGCATCAGGCTCCTTCTTTATAAATATCTAAATTATAGGAAACGACAGCTGTATTCTTTTTTCCTCATTAATTTTCATTATGGGGAAGGATGGGATCAGATATTCAGGAGACCTGTACTTTGCATCAAAAGAGATAAGAGGGAGCCGTTTGAAGACGGTGACCAAATTGTCTTCTTTTTGTGATTTTCTCTGGTGGATCGAGCAGCGGCGGGGGAGTATAACAGAGTAGTGTTTACTGAAAAGGGTATATATCTTACAGGAGGTGTTCTCATGAATTGGACCCATAAAATACATCACACGGCTTTAACGCTCCTCTCGGCGGGCCTTTTGGCGGTTTCCGGCTGGGGAGCATCCGCTTCACCGGCGCAGGCAGCGTCAGCACCGGCACCTGCCTGCGGCAGCGGTGATCACGGATTGTTGCAGGAATTGCAGGCGAAACTGAGCAGCACCCAAAGCGCACCGCCCAGCTTTAACGATCTCCAGTTTCTGAGCGCAGATACAGGCCGGGCGGCAGGAAACGGCTTTATGATCGGTACGTCGGATGGCGGCTGTCACTTTCAGGAGATCTACAAGGGACAATGGAACTTCCGCCAAATGGATTTCCCGGACAACGTCAAAGGTTGGGCGCTGGCTTCAGTTCAAGATGGTTCAGCGGTCTATCTGATTACAACCTCTGACGGAGGCTCTACCTGGAAGAGACTTTCGGACAAGGCGGTAACTTTTGAGCGAATCGATTTTACAGACAGGATGCACGGCTTTGGGTACAACCGGACCTCTACCTACTACACTGCGGACGGCGGCCTTAGCTGGAGCAAGATCTCAACACCGGCCAACACGAGCGGCGCAGAGTTCAGCAGCCGCAGTAACGGTTGGGCAGTTGTAACTGCACCGGGTTCCGGCTACCGGATCATGAAGACTACGGATGGCGGCTCCACTTGGAAGCTTAGCCTGAAGTCCGCCTTTGACTATCCTGAATCAGGACGAATCTATGCGAAGGGTGATCAAGTATACGCCTTGCTATACGGGGGGAGCGGTATGTCGCAGACCTCTTATTCACTGTATGCCAGCGGTAATAAGGGCAACAGCTGGCGCAGAGTAATTGCCGAGGATTCGGCTGGTGGCGGACCTGCGCCGGGCAGCGGCGCCGAGCCGCTCAAGACTGGACCAGCTTCCGGGAAACCGGGCAACATGCAGCTGGTCGGCAACAGCACCGCTTTTCTGTTCGGCTTCTCTCCGGCGGGAGAGAAGGTAGCCGTTGGCAGGACCTATAACAGCGGCAAGCAGTGGTCAAATCAGCCGGCCATTTCTGGAGTTGACGGAATGATTTCCTTTACCGGCAGCAAAGCGGGCTGGATGGCCATGAAAGGCGTCAATAGTTCCTCCCTGTACGCTACGGAAGACGGCGGTACCACCTGGAAGCTGAAATTGACTTTTAAAGGAACAGAATAATTATCCGGCAGCGGAACCGCTTGGTCCTGCACGAATGGCGGCTCCTCTGGGGGCCGCTTTTGCATTTCGGACATCTAGTTACTACCCCGGGAAAGTGTGTTTTTTTCGCCGGTATGGTAAAATTTTATGTACTTTCTAAGGAAGGCGCCCGGCGTGTGAAAGGGTTGCTTATCTAAACAATCTTGATTAATCATTAGGAGGACTTCCAATATGGCTTTTCGCGTATCTGCTGTGCAATATCATCTGCATACGATCTCTTCATTTGAGGAGTTTTCCGCTCAATGCGAGCATTACATAAAGACAGCGGAGGAGTATAGCGCCGACTTCATCCTGTTTCCCGAATTTTTGACGACGCAGCTAATGTCCATAGGTGATGAACAGGGTAAAGCCCTGGGAATTAACGACCTGCCGCAGTTTACCGGCCGTTACCGGGAAATGTTCTCTGGTTATGCCCGGAAGTACGGTGTACATATTATTGGCGGAACCCACGTACTGCGCAGAAATGACAAGCTGTACAATGTGGCGCATCTCTTTTATCCGGATGGAAGAATTGCCGAGCAGGCCAAGCTGCACATTACACCTGCAGAAGTCGAAGGCTGGAATATGGGGGCGGGAGAAGGGCTGGAGGTATTCCAGACCGATAAAGGAACCATTGTTATGCTGACCTGCTATGACATTGAATTTCCGGAAATTGTGCGCATGGCCAGAGCCAAAGGTGCAGACGTGATTTTCTGTCCATCCTGTACGGATGACCGCCATGGATTCCACCGGGTAAGATATACGAGCCACGCCCGCGCGATTGAGAATCAGATCTATGTGGTGCTGACGGGGACGGTAGGCTCCTTGCCGACTGTCGACCTGATGCGCGCCAATTTCGGCCAGGCAGCGGTCATTACGCCGAATGATATTCCTTTTCCGCCGCAAGGTCTGCTCGCCGAAGGTGAAATTAATGACGATATGATCATTACCGCCGATCTGGATCTGGAGCTGCTGTACAGTGTGCGCGAGAAAGGTTCTGTAACGACGTGGCGGGACCGCAGGACAGACCTCTACACAGATTGGAAGTAAGGAGTGGAGCACGGTATGTACTACAAAACCTTTTATGCTTTTGACGAAAAAATCCCGGTGCCTGCGGTTATCCGCCAGTATACCGAAGACGATTTTGCCGAGCTGATCACCATTCAGTCCGAAGCATTTCCGCCGCCTTATCCTGCTGAATTATGGTGGAAGCGGGAGCAGCTGCTGAATCATGTGACGCTTTTTCCGGAAGGCGCGCTCGCTGTGGAAGTGAACGGGGAACTGGCTGGCTCGGTGACAGGGCTGAAAATCAATTTTGAGCCGGAGGGTGAAGGGCTTCATCATACGTGGTCGGAGGTTACAGCAGACGGTTATATTACCACGCATCAGCCGGATGGAAATACGCTGTATATCGCCGATCTATGCGTACGTCCCAAATACCGCAAGCTGGGACTCGGCAAGGAACTGGTGCAGTCGCTGTATCACGTTGTGGTAGAGCAGAAGCTGGAGCGGCTACTGGGAGCGGGAAGAATGCCCGGCTATCATCTGCAGGCTTCCCGGATGCCGGCGGAGAAGTATCTGGCCGAAGTGGTTGCCGGCATACTAACTGATCCTGTGATTACCTTCCTGCTGCGCTGCGGGCGGACGCCGGTCGGGGTCGTAGCCGATTATCTGGATGATGAAGAATCGGGCAATTTCGCAGCACTGATGGAATGGCGCAACCCCTTTGTTGCACGTGTATGAAGTCGCAGTGAATTCATAACCGGATGGAGGAGGAAATGGAAATATGGAATATATAAGAATCACCGATATTGGGGACCCGTTGTTCAGACAAGTACATCAATTGCTGGCAGAGGTGTTCCCGCCGGAGGAAGTGCTGGAGTACAGCTTGTGGAAAGCGCCGCTTGAAGATCCCGGGATTCGCGTATTTGCCGCCGTCCATGACGGAGCTGTGGTGGGCACAACGGAATACCGTTATTATCCGGACTGGAATGTGGCAATGACCGACTTCACCATCATTGGCCGGGAGGGTCTGGGGATCGGGCGTTTTCTGGCCCGGAACCGGCTGAAAGACCTGAATAAGCTTGCTGCGGATAGCGGCAAAATGCTGTACGGTATGTTCGCAGAAATCTACGATCCTTACCGGGCGCAACATCATGAGTTTGGAGGCGTTAAGCCGATGGATCCGTTTGTACGCCGTGAGGTGCTGTCGCACTTAGGCTATAAACGTCTTGATTTTCCTTATGTACATCCCTCGTGGATGGGCGACGGGGAGGCGGTAACCGGACTGGATCTTTGTTTCATGCCCGCAGATGAGGAGCAGGACCGGCTGGATGCATCTTTGGTTGCCGATTTCCTGACCCGCTATTATGCTGTGCTGGAGGATAAGCCTGAGGCCTGGCTGTCCATGGTGGAAGGTCTGCGTGCCCAGGATAAGCTTGAACTGCTGCCGCTTTAATTATTCCTCATGGCGAATTAGCCATTGAATTGCTCTCTTGAACTGGATATAGTGTACAATGGGAAAGCGAATATGACTTTGATTAAATATAAGAAAGAATAAGCGAGGAACACGTGATGGCTGAAGTACAGTCCGACAAATACGGTGTTTCCGTGACACTGGAAAGCCTGCAGGACGGGCAGCGAAATGTTGTAAAAGCAGCCGGAGAAGTTACTGCCAGAGGGCCGCAGCTATATATCCGTTATGAAGAATCCAGTCAGGGCCCGCAGGGCGAGGCTGTTTCCGTCCGCACTACCATAAAGATTTCAGACAGCGAGCTGAAGCTGATCCGTCACGGCGGAATCCAGTCCGAGCAGTCTTTTGCGCCGGGGCGCCGCCTGCCGGGATTCTACCGTTCCCCTTACACACAGTTCAATCTCTCTACAGAAACGCGGAAGCTGGACATGGTCCGGAACGGGCGGTCGCTGACGGTTTCATGGGAATATGACCTGTACGTTTACGAGGAGTTATCAGGACAGTTCGCGATCAGTTTGCATATACAGGAGGAACCACAATCATGACACAAAGTTCAAATCCGCTTCAGCTTGCCAATGAACGGGTGAAAGAAGCCATCGCCGATGCAGTTGTTGCCGCAGGCCTGGTGACCAGAGAAGAGCTTCCCGCTATCGTGCTGGAAGTGCCGAAGGACAAAGCGCATGGCGATCTGGCAACCAACGCCGCAATGCAGCTTACCAAGATTGCGAAGCGCAATCCGCGGCAGATCGCTGAGGCGATCATTGAGCACCTGGACACAGGTCGTGCTTCTATTGAAAAAGCAGAAATTGCCGGACCGGGATTCATCAACTTTACTTTGTCCAAGAGCTACCTTTATCCGGTAATCGCTCTTGCCCACGAGCAGGGTGACAACTACGGCCGCATAGATATTGGCCATGGGCAGAAGGTTGAAGTGGAATTCGTCAGCGCGAATCCTACCGGCAGCCTGCACCTGGGGCATGCCCGCGGTGCTGCTGTCGGCGACGCGCTCTGCAACGTGCTGGATTATGCCGGCTACAAAGTAACCCGTGAGTACTATATCAACGACGCCGGCAACCAGGTGGCCAATCTGTGCAAGTCGATTGAGACCCGCTACCTGCAGGAGCTGGGCCAGCCGGCCGAAATGCCGGAGGACGGCTACCATGGCGAAGACATCAAGGGATTTGCCAAAGAGCTTGTGGCTGAGAAGGGGGATTCCCTGCTTGCGATGACTCCGGGGGACCGTGCCGCTTTCTTCCGCACTTACGGCCTGACCAAGGAGCTGGACAAAATCAAACGCGACCTCGGCCGCTTCCGCGTCAACTTCGACATCTGGTTCAGCGAAACCTCGCTGTATGAGAATGGACAGGTGCTGCGTTCACTCGATGAGCTGCGCGACCGCGGAGAGGTATATGAGCTGGACGGGGCAACCTGGCTGCAGACGACCAAATATGGCGACGACAAGGACCGCGTATTGATCAAGAACGACGGAACCTATACCTATCTCACGCCTGATATTGCTTACCACAGCGATAAATATAGCCGCGGCTACGATAAAATGATCAATATCTGGGGCGCTGACCATCACGGCTACATTCCGCGGATGAAGGCGGCGATGTCGGCCCTTGGCAACGATTCGGAGAAGCTTGTGGTGCTGATTGCCCAAATGGTCAGTCTGTTCCAGAACGGCGAAAAGGTCAAAATGTCGAAACGTACCGGCAAAGCGGTTACGATGGAAGACTTGATGGAAGAAGTTGGACTCGACGCGATCCGTTATTTCTTCACGATGCGCAGTATGGATTCGCATCTGGACTTCGATATGGACCTGGCAATTTCCACGTCCAATGAAAATCCTGTATTCTACGTTCAATACGCGCATGCGCGGATCTGCAGCATTTTCCGCCAGGCGGAAGAGCAGGGCATCACATTGCCGGATTACGCCGATATCGATTATACGAAGCTGACGGCAGCTCATGAATATGACCTGCTCCGCAAAATCGGCGAATTACCGGCGGAGATTGCCATTGCTGCCGAAGGCTATGCGCCGCACCGCCTGATCCGCTACGTCTACGATCTGGCTGCGCTGTTCCACAGCTATTACAAAGCCGAGCGCGTGATTACCGAGGATGCCGCACAGACCGTGGCCCGTCTCGCCCTGCTGGGCGCTGCGCGCACGACGATTGCCAACGTGCTGCGCCTTGTCGGTGTCACTGCGCCTGACCGCATGTAGCTGCAGCTTGCGCCAGCAAACTTAAAAGCTCCGTCTTCCGGTGAAAGGAAGGCGGAGCTTTTTGCGTGAGGCAGTACCGGCGCCGCCGGGTCCTGCCTTGAATAACACCGGACCGGGAACCGCCCGCAATCTGGGCGGCCCCCGGTCCGGGCTGGTTGCAGGCCCCCGTGCCGGAGGGGCCTGCTGCTGCGTGCCGCCGCAGAGCGCAGCGGCGGCATTTGCCGCCCGTTGCCTACGCCTTTGCGGCGGCGGCAACGGGCTTAGCCCGTGCGCCCGCCCGCAGCAGGCGCAGGGCATCGGCCGCGCCGCCGCCCAGGGAAGCGCGGCGCTGGCCCTTGCGCAGCCGCACCGGCGAAGCCGTGCGGCGCAGCAGCAGCTTCAGCTCGCGCGGCGTAAGCGACGGCCGCAGCGCGAGCAGCAGTGCAGCGGCACCGGTGACATGCGAGGTCGCCATGGAGGTGCCGCTCATCTCTTTGTAGCCCTCCCTCAGCCAGCAGGAGGGCACGCTTTCGCCTGGTCCGTACACATCGATGTACGGACCGCGGTTGCTGAAGGCCGCTACGCGGTGCCTTCTGTCCAGGGCGCCGACGGCGATCGTCTCGGGGTAGCGGGCGGGATAGTCCCCGCCCCGTTTGCCGTCATTGCCGGAGGAGGCGATGATAGCGATCCCGGCCCGATAGGCCTTGATCACCACATCATGAAGTGCTTTGCTTCTTGTTTTCATCCCGAAGCTCATATTGATAATGTCGATCTTGTTCTGTACACACCAGTCGATTCCAAGGACAATATCCGACACATAGGCCGAGCCGCTGTGGTCAAAGGCTTTGACCGGATACACCAGTGCCCGCGGGGCTACGCCCATCATTCCGCGCGTGCCGCCCGCTGCGGCCAGTGTACCGGCAATATGAGTGCCATGCCCGTTATCATCGAGCGGCAGCATGCCGCGGTGCAGCAGATTCACACCGGAGGCCAGGGAATGCTTCAAATCGGGATGGCGGTAATCGGCCCCCGTGTCAATGACGCCTATTTTCACATGCACTCCGGTTGATTTGGACCAGGCCTGGGGAGCATGTATCGCCTTCACCCCCCATGGCATGACGGCGGTTCCGCTCTTGTCCGGGGACGCGGAGTGGACCTGTATCCGCAGGTCATCTTCAATACGCAGCAAATCGGAGAATTTATCCATCAGTCTTTCTGCACCCGCAGCAGGCAGAAAGAAGGCCCGAATCAGCGGGGAAACCTGAACCTGCCGCAGCCCGGGCCGCTTTTTCTTCAGCGCCTTCCACTGTGACAGCGCTCCGGCATACTGGCGGGCATCGTTAAAGGTAACAATACGCCGCTCAGTAGTATTTTTGGGGGCAGCCGATATCTCATCAAGCAGCATCTGCCAAAATCCGTAATAGTCCATAAGTTATACGCCGTCCCCTCCTCGGTGCCGTGCTGCCATATTGTATGAAAGAAGGCGGACGTCCGAATGGGAACTTGCCCTTTTTTAGCGAAATGGGCTGCCCATCGTGTCAAAAGGCGGCGCTTCACATAAAATAAACGGAAGAGATCTAAACCTCTCTTTGCAACATCCCGTAAGGAGCCGATCCTTGGCGTGGATACAGTCATGCGCGGAGGAATTTCCTCCGCCTTTTTTAGCAAATAAGGAGTATGAGCTTGGCGCTATACTTTCTTCATATCTTTTGTACAGAACCGGCTGTGTGTCTCTTTCAAAAAAGAAGGTTTATCACAGATTTCCTGGCGCTGGGACAGCCGGGTACATATGATCAGATCGAACTGCTTTGTTCGTGCCCGTGCAAGCAGTGGCTGCAACATCCGAAAGCGCTTCAAACCTTCCGGAACGCCAGAAACAAATCTCCATACCAGGACCGCAAAGCGAATCTTCCGGCCTCTCACCGCAATTGACTTGCAATTTGCTGGCAAATAGGTTTTACTTAGGTTTGTTAATGGATATGATAAATTAAGTATGATTTGTAAAGTGAACAATGCGTGAGAGGAAGTGTCCTTTAGTGAGTACGCCACTCAATTTAAAGCTGGACCCTGAGAAAGTTAAAGAAATACCGATGGTGGACCTGGCTTTCCTGGTGCTTAAAGCAGCCAACACACCTTTTTATTACCGTGACCTGATGGTTGAAGTAGCCAAGCTGCGCGGTATGACCGAGCAAGAAAGCCAAGATACTATTGCCCAGTTATATACCGAGATTAACATTGACGGGCGTTTTGCCTGTGTCGGAACCAACCTGTGGGGGCTGAAACGCTGGTACCCTCTGGAACGCTCCGATGATCCTGTCGGCAACACCAAACGCGTTCGTATCATCAACGATGAAGACGACGATTTGGAAGATGATGATTTTGCCGAAGAAGAAGAGAACTATGCTGCTGAGGAAGAGGACTTCGACGTTATCGACGAAGATCGCGACGACCTCTATTCAGACGACGACAGCGAAGAAGAAGTTGACGAGGATGTTGTCATTGATGAAGATGACATTGACGAAGACGAAGTGGATGAAGATGACTCCGAAGACGGCGAAGGCGAAGATGCCGACGAGGACGAGAACGACGAATTTTAGAATAGTGCGCTAGGGCAGAATTCCTCCCTTGACATGGGTAGGACCGTCAGAGTAAACTATTGCATGGGCTTATAATGAACGTTAATATTATTTTCTAAAATAAAAAGTGCCCCGGCTCTACGGGTGTCACTTTTTTGTTTTTTTAGATGGTTTTTCCGTGATTGGATGAACGCATCCCTGGTTTTTTGGGATGGCAGAAGTAACTTTTAAGTTCCCCGTTTTGATGATGGAAAAAAGGGTTACGATAAACAAATGCGTCGCCTGAATTTCTGGACTTTATTTAGGAGGGTTTTACAGTGACAAAGTATATTTTTGTAACGGGTGGCGTTGTGTCTTCCCTGGGCAAGGGCATCACCGCTGCTTCGCTGGGCAGGCTGCTCAAGAACAGAGGTCTGAAGGTGACGATCCAGAAATTTGATCCTTATATCAATGTAGACCCTGGAACTATGAGTCCTTATCAGCACGGGGAAGTATTTGTCACCGATGATGGTGCGGAGACTGACCTCGATCTTGGACACTATGAACGGTTTATTGATATCAATCTGTCAAAGAACAGCAATGTGACGACAGGTAAAATTTATTCCTCCGTAATCAGCAAAGAACGGCGCGGGGAATATTTGGGCGGCACGGTTCAGGTTATTCCTCACATCACGAATGAAATCAAGGAACGGGTATACCGCGCCGGCCGCGAGACTGGTTCTGATGTAGTTATTACCGAGATCGGTGGTACTGTGGGCGACATTGAGAGCCTTCCGTTCCTGGAAGCTATCCGTCAGATTAAGGGTGATATTGGCCGGGAAAATGTAATGTATATCCACGTAACCTTGATTCCTTATATTAAGGCTGCGGGTGAAGTAAAGACAAAGCCGACACAACATAGTGTCAAGGAGCTGCGCAGCATTGGGATTCAGCCGAATGTGATCGTATGCCGTACGGAATATCCGCTTTCTGAAGACATGAAGGCCAAAATTGCCTTGTTCTGTGACATCGACGCCAATGCAGTAGTTGAGTGCCGTGATGCTTCCACGCTGTATGAGGTTCCGCTTAACCTGCGTGATGAAGGTCTGGATGAGATTGTGGTTAATCATTTGAAGCTGACTACACCTGCGCCGGATATGCGTGAATGGGAAAGCATGCTGGAGCGGATCCAGAAGCTGGAACACACCGTGGAGATCGCTATTGTCGGCAAGTACGTTGCTTTGCATGATGCATATCTGAGTGTGGTGGAGTCGCTTTCGCATGCAGGTTTCGCAGCCAATGCGGAAGTGAAGCTCCGCTGGGTGGACGCCGAGATGGTGACCGACGAGAATGTGGACGAACTGCTTGGCGGAGTAGGCGGCATTCTGGTGCCAGGCGGCTTTGGTGACCGGGGGATTGAAGGTAAAATCTCCGCAATCCGTTATGCCCGTAAGCAATTGATCCCGTTCTTCGGGATTTGCCTGGGAATGCAGGTTTCCGTTATCGAATACGGCCGTTCCGTGTTGGGACTGGCAGGGGCGAACAGTTCGGAGATTGATCCGACTACATCGCATCCGCTGATTGATCTGCTCCCTGAGCAGAAGGATATCGAAGATATGGGCGGCACCATGCGTCTTGGATTGTATCCTTGCAAGCTTTTGCCGGATTCACTGGCTATGTCCTGCTATGATGATGAACTGGTCTATGAACGCCACCGTCATCGGTATGAGTTCAATAACGCCTACCGCGACGAAATTGAAAAAGCGGGTCTCGTGATCTCCGGGACTTCACCTGATGGACGTCTGGTGGAAATTGTGGAGCTTCCGGGTCATCCTTGGTTCCTGTCGGTACAATTCCATCCGGAATTCACTTCCCGTCCGAACCGTCCGCAGCCGCTCTTCCGTGAATTTGTCAAAGCTTCGCTGACTCATTCCGAACAACTGTAATTCATATGTCAAACCGGCCTTCACGGGCCTTTGAAAGCCTCCATCTGGAGGCTTTCTTCAAAATATAAGCGTACTATGTCAACAAGCTAAAACTGACTATAAAAGCAACTCAAACACACCTAACTCTTTGTTTTCCAAAAAATAGTTAGCAACTGACGAAGAGCGATGGACAGAACCGGAAGGTCTCGAACTTGAAAGGAAATAGCCTCGTGTTCAATCCTGTTATGCAATCTGGCTGAGTGCAGATCGAGATCTAACGTACAATTCGCATTAACAGGACGAGGTGGATAAGGCTTATTTACGAGGTCTGGGCCTCTAGAATTTAATCCGATCTTCCCTCAGTCCCAGACCCACCGGTTCAGTCATTTCAGGCTTGTTCAGGCAACATCCAGCGTAATGAAACAGCTAAAACGGAGCTTCTTATTGATCTCCTTGGCAAACGGACAAGAGGGCTTGGTGGAGAGAAAGGGCTTCTTGTCACGTAGCATCGCAAATGCAATTTTCAGCATCTTATTCCCCATAGCTACAAAAATGGAGCGAGGATGCTTCCCGCGGCTCTTTAACCGCTCGTAAAACGGTTTGAGATCCGGGTTATGCAGGCAGAGGCTTCGACCGGCTAAGTAGGCAACATAGCGCAAATGAGAGTTCCCTTGCTTGGAAATTTTTCCATAAGATCCGGCACTTCCGCCCGTTTGCTTAACGACGGGATTCGTTCCTGCTTTCTTAATCAACTGTCCGGCATGAGTGTAATGGGACACATCGCCAATCTCAGCGTAGAGCTCGGCTGCAGTGGAAACGCCAAGGCCTGGAACGGTAAGTAAAACCCGCCCGTCGGTCTGAAGCAAAAGGGCTTCGATCTCCTGCTCAAGCGTATCGATCTTAGCGTCAAAGGCGCGAAGATCCTGCAGCTTCATTCGCAGCAGAAGGAGTTCGGGACGAAGCGTTTGTTCGTCAGATGAGAGCGACTCCGCAGCCACCAGAAGGAGCTTGCGAATCGCAGCGACTCGAAGCTTCAGGTTATGCTGGATGGACAACCTCCGGAGTCCCGTTTCCCCCAGCTTACAAATCGCAGCAGGATGTGGATAGTGCTCCATGAAGAAAAGGGAGGCCTTTCCCCAAAAGTTGCTAAACACCTTGATTTTCCGAGCCCGCCCATTCTGATGGTCGGCATAGCCCTGAAATTCGCGCCAAACGATGTCCATGAGTGTTCGGATTTCCATCCGCAGAGTGGAGCGTTTGCGGATCTCCGAGCGTCTGGCCCGGGTGAGAACATGCAACTGCCGTTGAAGGCCCTCGGCCAAACGAAACTCGGTGGCTTTATTGCTCTTCAGCGCATGAGCGATAGCGACTAGATCGAGGTCATCGGTTTTACACCAGTTCAGCGCACTTGCCCGCTCTTCGAAAGTCGTATACGCGTTGAGAATCTGGACGAGGTAGCCTTGCTTGGCCATTTCTCTAACGATATCTTCATAGTAATGGCCAGTAGCTTCAATTCCTAAAAACAGGCGTACGGCCCCAGTGGAGGCCACCGCTTGTTCGATGGCATGGTATAGAGTCTGCATGCCGGATTGATTGACGGAAAAGAAAAAGGGTTTTGCAAGGATGTCGCCGAAATAATTGCAGATCAGGGCTTTTTGGTGGAGTTTGGCCGCATCGATAGCAACGATGAGGACCTGCTCCAGGTTAACACCCCGTAGTTGTTGACTGAACTTGGTTCCCTTTAAGCCTTGAATGTGTAGGGATTTCCCCATGCGACTTCAACCTCCTGTGGTAGGGTAGGTACGATTGAAGCTCTTTGTCAGGTGCTTCTTTCTTCGATAGTCGCTGGGGATTTTCCTTTTCTACAAGGATTATATATTACGCCAGAATTTATATGCTACACGCTATAAATTATCCTTCTATTTCTCGCTGAAACGGATACCGTCCTTTTGAGGACGGCAAAGCCGTTTTTTTTAGTTATAAGGGTTTGAATACCTTTTCTGCTGTTGAGAAATTTAATTTTTATAGTTTTGAATTTACCATTCCCGGGTAGTCAGTGTTTAACCATTATATGGATTGTATTTACCCATTTTATCCAATTAGCAGGATTTTGGCTGTAAAGCACGAATTATAGGTTTCGTATAGACTAAGTTGTAGTGGGCCGTTAGCTGTGCGGAGCGCGGTATAGTCAATCTGCCTTAAATCTGGGAGGGTATGATATGGAAAAGAAGAAAGTATTAATTGTCGACGATCAGAACGGAATCCGGATTCTTCTCATGGAAGTCTTTAATAGCGAAGGGTATACCACTTTTCAAGCAGCTAACGGAAAATTGGCACTGGACATTGTTCGTAGTGAATCCCCAGACTTGGTTCTGCTTGATATGAAGATTCCGGGAATGGACGGACTCGAAATCCTGAAGCATTTGAAGGAAATCAATCCGGCCATAAAGGTGATTATGATGACTGCCTACGGAGAGCTGGATATGATTAAGGAAGCGACGAAACTCGGAGCACTGATGCACTTTACCAAACCTTTTGACATTGATGAGATGCGGGTAGCCGTGAACATGCATCTTAACAGCAAGTCGATAGACCAGTGCAGCTAGTGTTGGAATAGGCCGTTTGGGATACTCCTGAAATGGACAATCTAAAAAGGATGAGTTCCGCTGGGATATGGGCTGGATGAATATCGTCCCACCGGGACATTTTTTTGTGTACCCTATTTAGTATTTAACACAGGATGTGCTATAATAAGCCTGTATGTGATGTCGGCTTATATATAAGCAACCAACATTCTTAGGAGGATTGAAACCATGCCATTAGTATCTATGACAGACATGTTAAACAAAGCACTTGAAGGAAAATATGCAGTAGGCCAGTTCAACATCAACAACCTTGAGTGGACTCAAGCGATTCTTGGTGCCGCAGAAGAAGAGAAATCACCGGTTATCCTTGGTGTATCCGAAGGCGCAGCTCGTCACATGGGCGGGTTCTACACTGTTGTAAAGATGGTTGAAGGTCTTGTTCATGACATGAAAATCACCGTTCCTGTAGCGATTCACCTGGATCACGGTTCTAGCTTTGACAAATGTAAGGAAGCCATTGATGCCGGATTTACTTCCGTAATGATCGACGGTTCCCACCACCCAATCAGCGAAAACATTGAAATGACTAAAAAAGTCGTTGACTATGCACACGCTAAAGGTGTTTCGGTAGAAGCCGAAGTAGGTACAGTTGGCGGACAAGAAGATGACGTTATCGGCGGCATTCAATATGCTGACCTGAACGAATGCGTAAGCATCGTTAAAGAAACCGGCATCGACACTTTGGCTCCGGCACTTGGTTCCGTACACGGTCCTTACCATGGCGAGCCTAACCTCGGATTCAAAGAAATGGAAGAAATCCGCAACGCGGTTAAACTTCCACTGGTTCTGCACGGTGGTACAGGTATCCCTGAGCACGATATCAAGAAATCGATCTCCCTGGGTACTTCCAAAATCAACGTAAACACTGAGAACCAAATCGCATTTGCTAAAGTAGTTCGCGAAGTTCTTGCTGCTAAACCTGATGCTTACGATCCACGTACATTTATCGCACCAGGCCGCGATGCCATCAAACAAACCGTTATTGGTAAAATCCGCGAGTTCGGATCCAGCAACAAAGCGTAATTTATTTCCGCCCTTAGCGGACGAGCTACCCTTGTTAAGAGTGCTCTTTCCTTTGTGCATCTGCACAGATTAATATCTTTATGCACCGGGACAGGTTATTTAACGCTGTCCAGTTGAATAGTTTGATATGGAAAGCACACCGCTTAGCCGGTGTCTTTCCATTTTATTCACCAAAAATGCCACAGCAGGTATTGCCGGATAAGTTGCAATACACGTAGGGGGAACCAGATAAATCTATGGAAAAATTAATGATTGGCGGTGGACGTCCGCTAGAGGGCGTTGTAACCATCAGCGGAGCGAAGAATAGCGCAATTGCGCTTATTCCTGCGGCGATTTTAGCCGAATCTGAAGTTGTTCTGGATAATTTGCCCTCCCTTAGTGATGTGGCTGTTTACTCTGAAATTCTGGAAGAGCTTGGTGCGACTGTGTCGTGGTCAGGCAACCAGATGAGAATTGATCCCTCCCGTATCGTCTCCATTCCAATGCCTAACGGCCCCGTTAAGAAATTGCGGGCTTCATATTATATGATGGGAGCGCTTCTTGGAAGATTCAAAGAAGCGACAATTGGTCTTCCCGGCGGCTGTAATTTTGAACCCCGCCCAATTGACCAGCACATTAAAGGTTTTGAGGCGCTGGGAGCGACCGTGACCAATGATCATGGTTCGATTCATCTTTATGCCAAGGAACTGCGCGGTGCGAAAATTTATCTGGATGTATCCAGCGTTGGAGCGACCATTAACATTATGCTTGCGGCTTCACGGGCCAAAGGCTCTACAATTATTGAAAATGCGGCTAAAGAGCCTGAGATTATAGATGTAGCTACCCTATTAAACTCTATGGGCGCAGTTATTAAAGGCGCCGGTACCGAAACCATCCGGATCGAAGGCGTTACGGAGATGCATGGCTGCCGTCATTCCATCATTCCCGACCGGATTCAAGCTGGGACATATATGATTGCTGCTGCAGCAACGCGCGGCAACGTGTTAATAGATAACGTTATCCCCAAGCATTTGGAGGCATTAACCGCCAAACTGCTGGAGATGGGCGTAGAAATTGAAGAACTGGACGAAAGCATTCGTGTGATCGGCAGAGCCCGATATGAGCATGTCGATGTTAAGGCTTTGGTATACCCCGGTTTTGCCACCGATCTTCAATCCCCGATGACAAGTATATTGACCCAGGCTGAGGGAGTTAGCGTCCTTAGCGATTTTGTCTACAGCAACCGGTTTAAGCATGTGCCGGAACTCGTGCGGATGGGCGCAAAGATCCGCGTAGAAGGGCGATCAGCCATTATTGAAGGCGGCAAGCTTAACGCTGCTAAAGTAAAGGCTGCCGATTTGCGCGCGGGTGCGGCGCTGGTCATTGCCGGACTGACTGTTCAGGAAGGCATTACCGAGGTCACGGGTGTGGAATATATTGACCGCGGATATGATAATCTTGTTAGCAATCTGCGCAATTTGGGTGCCGAGGTCTGGCGCGAGAACGAATAGAAATTGAGGTTGCCCGAGGAATTGGGAGGAGTAATATTTGCCTCTAAACTGCATATCTCCTTCCAATTTGGGTAATCCTATCCTAATGAGCAATTTAATAGACTCATATTTTGCCCGAACTCATACAAAAATTGAATAGGTGGTTATTACATGGATCTTCAAATTTCCGATCTGGAAGAAATGAAGCTGACCGATCTGTATAAGCTGGCTAAGAAATACCAGATTCCCTACTACGGAACGCTGAAGAAACGGGAACTGATCTTTGCGATTCTTCGTGCACAAGCGGAGCAAAGCGGGCTCATGTTCATGGAAGGCGTACTGGAGATTTTGCCTGAAGGCTATGGTTTCCTGAGGCCGATTAACTATTTGCCCAGCGCGGAAGATATTTATATCTCGGCTTCGCAAATTCGCAAATTTGATTTAAGAAGCGGCGATCTTGTTTCCGGGAAATGCCGCACACCGAAAGAAAATGAACGTTACTTTGGATTGCTTCAAGTAAATGCCGTGAATGGCGAGAATCCTGCCAGTGCAGCGGAGCGCTTGCATTTCCCGGCGCTGACACCTCTTTATCCGCAAGACAAGCTGCCGCTCGAAACATCCCCTACTCATTTATCTACCCGAATAATGGATTTACTTGCTCCTGTAGGTCTGGGGCAGCGCGGTTTGATTGTAGCACCTCCCAAAGCAGGAAAAACGCTCCTTCTGAAAGAAATAGCCAACAGTATCTCCACTAATAATCCCGAGATTGAACTGTTTGTACTGCTGATTGATGAACGTCCCGAAGAAGTAACTGATATGCAGCGCTCTGTAAAAGGCGAAGTGGTTGCATCCACATTTGATGAGCTTCCGGAGAATCATATTAAGGTAGCTGAGCTTGTCCTGCAGCGGGCACTGCGTTTGGTTGAGCATAAAAAGGATGTTGTTATTCTGCTGGATAGCATTACCCGGTTGGCACGCGCCTATAACCTTGTGGTTCCTCCATCCGGCCGGACACTTAGCGGGGGGATAGATCCTGCGGCGTTCCACCGTCCGAAGCGTTTCTTTGGTTCTGCGCGGAATGTAGAAGAAGGCGGAAGCCTGACGATCCTTGCAACAGCATTGATTGATACCGGATCGCGTATGGATGATATCATTTATGAAGAATTTAAAGGTACGGGCAACATGGAGCTGCATTTGGACCGCAAGCTGGCGGAACGACGTATCTTCCCGGCAATCGACATCCGCCGTTCAGGCACACGCCGCGAAGAGGTGCTGCTGAGCAAGGAAGAACTCGACACCATTTGGGCGATCCGCAAAAATATGAACGAGTCGTACGATTTTGTAGAGGGATTCATCAAAAAGCTGCGTGACACCAAGACCAATGCCGAATTCCTGGCGTCTTTTGATGTGGCCGGAAGCAAAGAGGGTTCATCGGCAAGCGGTACTGCCAGCAATGGCGGAACTTCTAATAGCGGTTCGTCGGCGCGCCGGACAACACGGCCCAAGACACCTACTGTCCCTACAACCTGAGAATTGATATAAGAGGAGACTAACATGTATTTGGTATATGCCGACGGGCAAGGAAACGTATATGATCATCCCGAGCTGTACGGGCTTGCCCGCAGCGGAGATATGATTGTTGAGATGCTGGAGGAAGAATTGATTCCGCTGCCGGAAGGCGCGACGCTGGTAGGACTGCCTAATACGCGGGCAGTAGGCATGAACCCCGAGACAGGGGAAATGCTGCCGTTGCCGGAAGGTTCGCAGGCTGTAGGCGCACTGTTGCCGCAGGGTTTTACAAGACTTTGTCTTCCTGGTTATGTCAAGACAGACAAGTCATATAAGCTTCCGCTGTTCGGATATTCCGCTGTAGTGTGGAAGGATGGCGGCTTCTACGTAGCTGCTGAACTTACGGATGATCCCGAACAATGGAACCCTTTGAATTGTGACCGGGAGAATGTGGAAGCCGGAGTCGGTGATTTGACCGCCAAGTATCCGGAGAACCGTCTATATGATCATCTTTCCAACTGCGCGCTGGGCTATGAATGCCTGACTTCCTCAAATACCTTTTTAGGTCGTTGGGAAGGTGCGGTTCCGGTCTCCTATTCTTGCAATGCCGGGTGCTTTGGCTGTATTTCCGAACAGCCTGATGACAGCGGGTTTGTATCGCCGCAGACCCGTATGAACTTCCGGCCTACGGTGGATGAAATTTCTCAAGTCATGCTGGAGCATCTGAAGACGCCTCAGTCCATCATCAGCTTCGGTCAGGGTTGTGAAGGCGAGCCTTCCACACAGGCCAAATTAATTATTGAGTCTATTCGTGAAGTGCGTTCGGTTACTGATATGGGCTACATCAATATCAACACCAACGCCGGGCTGAGCGACCATATCCGCGGGATTGTTGATGCAGGGCTTGATTTGATGCGGGTGAGTACGATCAGTGCCTTGGATGACCATTACAACGCTTATTACAAGCCTCGCGGCTACACTTTGGCAAATGTGGAGAAGTCGTTGAAATACGCTGCGGCGCAGGGTGTATATACTTCTATCAATTATCTGATTTTCCCCGGGGTCACGGATCGCGAGGAAGAAATTGAGGCGATGGTGGAGTTTGTAAGACGTACAGATCTGAAACTGATTCAGATGCGTAATCTGAACATTGATCCCGAGAGCTATTTAGAACTCATTCCTCCGGCGCAAGGCGAAATTCTGGGGATGAAGACCATGCTTGAGATTTTCCGCGAGGAACTTCCGGGTGTGGTTATAGGCTCCTTCACTCATGTCCCTCCAGCGGATTTGGCCCGTGCCAAACAGCGCAGAGTCCATATGTAGCACGGAAATATGGGCTTCAAACATATTGCAGACTTCTACCTTTCATGCTAAAATACCGTTGTATGTTTAATAACTCTGGGTCCGCATGAGTCCTAGGGCATGAGAGGTGAAATTCAAATGCAACAAGCAATCCAACCCAAGTACAACCTTACTAAGGTAACCTGCGCATGTGGCAACACATTCGAATCCGGTTCTGTTAAACAAGAGCTGCGCGTCGAAATTTGCTCTAACTGCCATCCGTTCTTCACTGGCAAGCAGAAATTCCTTGATGCCGGTGGTCGCGTTGATAAATTCAAGAAGAAATACGGTATCTAATCAGCCTTGCCTTTCAGTGGCATAAGATTGGACTGCCCCTTGGCTTTTTAGCCAGGGGGTTTTTATATACCAGAGGAAAATAATGCCATTTCCGCTTGCCGGGTTGATTTTTACCGGGCGGTGAGCTATACTTATCTTCGCCGTGCTAGACGGGGAGGTAGCGGTGCCCTGTAACTCGCAATCCGCTGTAGCGAGGTTGAATTCCTGTTAGAGGTGCTGTCGATGTGAGGCCTTGGTCCCTATGGACTGTGTTGACGGTTGGGTCCTCCGCAATGAGTGCTTGTGAACCTGGTCAGGTCCGGAAGGAAGCAGCCATAAGCAAGTTTACTCTTGTGCCGGAGGGTAGCCTAGCCCGAGCAGTCTTGTAGGGTTGCCGCTTGGATCGCAGCCATCAATAACAGGTGCACGGTTTTATATTATGAACATATCGTTAATGATAGCGTCTTTGCCACAAGCAAAGATGCTTTTTGTTTTTGGTCAAAGTCTGGGGAATATAGTATAATAAATTAGCGACAAATGCCGGAAAGCGGCAGCCTAAGAAAGGGTAATGCATAGTGGAACATATCGCGCTGTACCGTGCTTGGCGGCCGCAGTCGTTTCAAGACATGGTAGGACAACAGCACATTATCCAGACGCTGCAGAATGCGATTCGTGAACAGCGGGTTTCGCATGCCTACCTGTTCAGCGGCCCGCGGGGAACTGGCAAGACGAGTGCTGCCAAAGTGCTCGCCAAAGCGGTCAATTGCGAGCGCGGTCCGGGTCCGGAGCCATGCAATGAATGTCCATCCTGTGTGCGGATTTCCGCTGGCAACGTAATGGATGTGCAGGAAATTGATGCGGCCTCCAACCGGGGTGTTGAAGAGATTCGCGATCTGCGGGATAAGGTGAAATATGCGCCTACCGAAGTACGCCGTAAAGTGTATATTATTGATGAAGTGCATATGCTGACAACAGAAGCGTTCAACGCTCTGCTAAAGACGCTGGAGGAGCCGCCGCCCCATGTCATGTTCATTTTGGCGACGACAGAACCTCACAAATTGCCGGCAACGATTATTTCCCGCTGCCAGCGTTTTGACTTTCGCAGAGTATCGCTCGAAGAGCAGAGTGGCCGACTAACTGAAATCTGTGAGAAGGAAGGCATTACTGCAGATGCGGATGCATTGCAGTACATTGCCCGTCTTTCCGATGGGGGGATGCGCGATGCTCTCAGCATACTGGACCAGATTTCTTCCTTTACAGACGGCAATGTGACTTACCAGCAAGTGCTGGGGATGACGGGGGGGATTCCTTCCGAGCAGTTTGCCCGCCTTGCAACAGCCATTCTGGAAGGTGATATGGGTCTGCTTCTGGAACTTGTCGAGCAGCTTATGCACGAAGGCAAAAGCGCCGACAAATGTCTGGAGAACCTGCTGTATTATTTCCGTGATCTGCTGATGATCAAGATGGTGCCGGGCGCGGATCAGCTAACAGACCGGGTTCTCAATCCTGCTGAATTCCGCGACATGGCAGCAGCGTTCTCCCGGGAGCGGCTGTTTGAAATTGTCGAGACCCTGAACCGCTATCTGGGAGAAATGAAATATGCCACTCATCCGCAGACTTTGTTTGAAGTGGCGCTGATGAAGTTATGCAGCTTGCAGCAGGGCGGAGGAGCTCCGATTCTGGCGGCTGCCCCTGGCTCAGTAGCCTCCCTGCAGCCTTCAAGCGGCAGCCCCTCCGTGGATTCGGGGGAACTAGAGCTTCTTAAGCGTCAGATTGCCGCATTGGAGAAGAAGCTCGAGCAGGCTATGCAGTCCGGTGGGATATCCGGTAACGGCTCAAGAGATCAGGCTTCCGCCCAGAAGCCAGCCCAAAGCTCGGCTCCACGAATCTCCTCGCCCTCCAAGCTGCCTCCGCAGCTGGATAAATTCATCGCCGGTAAAGACAGTGCTGATTTCGCTTCGGTGTTTAAACAATGGAGCGTCGTCTTGCAAGGGGTGAAGGAGGAGAAGGTAACCGTGCATGCCTGGTTTGTTGACGGTGAGCCTGTGTCTGTAATGGAAGATGCCGTGCTTGTGGCCTTTAAGAACACAATTCACCGGGACACCACAGAGAAACCGGCCAACAGACAGGTGATTGAGAATGTGTTAGCTGCACGGCTGGGTAAACCCTACCGTCTGGTTACGATACTTCTGCGCGACTGGAATGAAGCGGCGCAGAAGTCTGCTGCACAACCGGGCAAGGAGGAGCTTCGTCTCGAGCATGAGCATGAAACTGCGGAGACAAAGACTGAACCATGGATTGACGAGGCTATCCAGCTCTTTGGAGAAGACCTTGTTGTCATAAAAGAGTAGCATTTAAGCCTATGAGCGCAAAAAGCGCATTCCAAAGGAGAGACGACTTATGAATAATATGAACCAAATGATGAAACAGGTTAAAAAAATGCAGGAGCAAATGCTCAAAGCCCAAGAAGAGCTGGGAAGCAAGACGATCGAAGGTTCTTCCGGCGGCGGCGTGGTTACTGTTCAAGTGAATGGCCATAAGAAGCTGCTGTCCATGCAAATCAAACCAGAGGCTGTTGATCCGGAAGATATCGAAATGCTGCAGGATCTTGTCATCACCGCTGTAAACGACGCCCTTACCCAGGCTGAAGAGCTGGCTAACAACGACATGGGTAAATTCACCGGCGGAATGAAGATCCCTGGCTTATTCTAGGCCTACTCCACTCCAGACCAAAGGAGAACCATCAATTTGTATTATCCAGAACCGCTAGCCAAGCTGATTGAAGCTTTTACACGTTTGCCCGGGATCGGCCCGAAGACAGCAGCCCGGCTGGCTTTTCATGTACTCAACATGAAAGAGGATGAAGTTATTGATTTTGCCAAAGCGCTTGTCAGTGTCAAACGCAATCTTCATTACTGCTCGGTCTGCTGCAACATTACGGACACCGATCCATGCCGTATATGTCAGGACAAAACCCGAGATACCTCAGTGATCTGTGTGGTACAAGACTCCAAGGATCTTGTAGCCATAGAGAGAACCAAGGAGTTCGACGGCTACTATCATGTGCTTCAGGGTGCAATTTCACCGATGGAGGGCATAGGTCCTGATGATATAAGACTCAAGGAACTGTTGACCCGGCTGAGCGACGAGAGAGTGAAAGAGCTTATTATGGCCACTAACCCCAATATTGAGGGTGAAGCTACGGCCATGTATATCTCCCGTCTGGTCCGTCCGTTCGATATTAAAATCACCAGAATAGCCCATGGCTTGCCCGTGGGGGGCGATCTGGAGTATGCGGACGAGGTTACCTTATCCAAAGCTTTGGAAGGCCGTCGTGAGCTCTAAACAGTTCTGACATCATAATCAGCGAAGGAAGCCCGTGAGGGCTTCTTTTTTGTATATACGAGGGCGCATACGTCCTGAACGATACATTACATACAAGATAAGCTATGAACCGCCGTCTTGCTTTGTGGGACTTTTTTAGTTCTAAGTTTGTCCCCATCTTTATATGAATGAGAATATGCAAGACGCGGAAGCCGCGTTATCAAAGCATAGAATTATTCTTGAGGGGGAATCGCAAATGGGTTGGTGGGGCTCCAGAAAGCAGGGAAACGATGCAAAAGATGTTCAGGTGTCAGACTTGGATGAGCATTGGAATGTATACCTTGAGGTGTGCAAGGCACAAGCGGAGTGGCAAAGAGCCTATTTGATGTTTGATGAGGCGCTGGGTCAGGATCAAATTGATTACGCGATATATATTCTGGAGGCAGCTGAACGCAAATATCAGATTCATCTTAAGCATGCTAAAAGCTTGGGGCTTAACCGCAGTCTATTATAAGTTTGGACAAGACATGTAAAGGGGGAGCACAATGCTAAGATTGGCTGCAATGGGCGTATTGATATTATCCGGGTTATTATTGATATTAATAGTTTTTCGTAAAAAATTGGGCTGGGCCTGGCTTAGTTTGTTTGGAACTCATCTTATTCTTGCTGCACTGGGCATTTATATAGTGAATTTCTCCGGATTGCTTACGGAAGTTTATCTTCCTTTAAACCCGGCAACCATAGGCGCAGTAACGATTCTTGGACTTCCGGGAGTCCTGATGCTGCTCGGTTTAAAAATAACTTTGTTTTAATGGTTGACGCATGTTATTAATTTATGATACATTAAGTCTCGGCCCTTTGGACAAGATATCACTTGATAACTTGCCAATAAGGAAAGCGAAAAAAGAAATTAAAAAAACGCTTGACTGAAGTGAGGGTGCTGTGATATATTATAAAGGTCGCTGCTGACAAGCGACGACGACGAAAAAAGAGGCATTGATCTTTGAAAACTGAACAACGAGTGAGTGGGAAATCACGCAAGTGAGATCCAAAACTGATGAGTTTCACAGCGTATTTATACGCTTTAGAAATTTCATCTTGAGAATGTAAATTCTCGTCAGATGTTTCAAATTGAGCAATCGCTCTTTCTAAATACCAATTTGGAGAGTTTGATCCTGGCTCAGGACGAACGCTGGCGGCGTGCCTAATACATGCAAGTCGAGCGGAGTTATGATGGAGCTTGCTCCGGATTAACTTAGCGGCGGACGGGTGAGTAACACGTAGGCAACCTACCTCTTTGACTGGGATAACTACCGGAAACGGTAGCTAATACCGGATAATTCCTTTGTTCACATGGACGAAGGATGAAAGGCGGAGCAATCTGCTACAAGGAGATGGGCCTGCGGCGCATTAGCTAGTTGGTGGGGTAACGGCTCACCAAGGCGACGATGCGTAGCCGACCTGAGAGGGTGAACGGCCACACTGGGACTGAGACACGGCCCAGACTCCTACGGGAGGCAGCAGTAGGGAATCTTCCGCAATGGGCGAAAGCCTGACGGAGCAACGCCGCGTGAGTGATGAAGGTTTTCGGATCGTAAAGCTCTGTTGCCAGGGAAGAACGTCCGGTAGAGTAACTGCTACCGGAGTGACGGTACCTGAGAAGAAAGCCCCGGCTAACTACGTGCCAGCAGCCGCGGTAATACGTAGGGGGCAAGCGTTGTCCGGAATTATTGGGCGTAAAGCGCGCGCAGGCGGCTATTTAAGTCTGGTGTTTAAACCTTGGGCTCAACCTGAGGTCGCACTGGAAACTGGGTGGCTTGAGTACAGAAGAGGAAAGTGGAATTCCACGTGTAGCGGTGAAATGCGTAGATATGTGGAGGAACACCAGTGGCGAAGGCGACTTTCTGGGCTGTAACTGACGCTGAGGCGCGAAAGCGTGGGGAGCAAACAGGATTAGATACCCTGGTAGTCCACGCCGTAAACGATGAGTGCTAGGTGTTAGGGGTTTCGATACCCTTGGTGCCGAAGTTAACACAGTAAGCACTCCGCCTGGGGAGTACGGTCGCAAGACTGAAACTCAAAGGAATTGACGGGGACCCGCACAAGCAGTGGAGTATGTGGTTTAATTCGAAGCAACGCGAAGAACCTTACCAGGTCTTGACATCCCTCTGAATCCATTAGAGATAGTGGCGGCCTTCGGGACAGAGGAGACAGGTGGTGCATGGTTGTCGTCAGCTCGTGTCGTGAGATGTTGGGTTAAGTCCCGCAACGAGCGCAACCCTTGACTTTAGTTGCCAGCAGGTAAGGCTGGGCACTCTAGAGTGACTGCCGGTGACAAACCGGAGGAAGGTGGGGATGACGTCAAATCATCATGCCCCTTATGACCTGGGCTACACACGTACTACAATGGCCGGTACAACGGGAAGCGAAGCCGCGAGGTGGAGCCAATCCCAGCAAAGCCGGTCTCAGTTCGGATTGCAGGCTGCAACTCGCCTGCATGAAGTCGGAATTGCTAGTAATCGCGGATCAGCATGCCGCGGTGAATACGTTCCCGGGTCTTGTACACACCGCCCGTCACACCACGAGAGTTTACAACACCCGAAGTCGGTGGGGTAACCCGCAAGGGAGCCAGCCGCCGAAGGTGGGGTAGATGATTGGGGTGAAGTCGTAACAAGGTAGCCGTATCGGAAGGTGCGGCTGGATCACCTCCTTTCTATGGAGAATCGTCACCTGCAACGGTGACATTCAAATCGGAAGTTCAGCTTCCAAAACACTCACTCGTGTTCAGTTTTGAAAGAGCAAGTCTCTTTCGTATGCGTTTGGTGGCGATAGCGGAGGGGTTCCACACGTACCCATCCCGAACACGACCGTTAAGTCCTCCAGCGCCAATGGTACTTGGACCGAAGGGTCCTGGGAGAGTAGGACGCTGCCAAGCGGACAACCAATTCGTTGGTTGATTCAATGTTATGTTATATGGGCTTTTAGCTCAGTTGGTTAGAGCGCACCTCTGATAAGGGTGAGGTCGGTGGTTCGAGTCCACCAAGGCCCACCATATAACATTTAACAGGATAGTACTTTTATGGGGCCATAGCTCAGCTGGGAGAGCGCCTGCCTTGCAAGCAGGAGGTCAGCGGTTCGATCCCGCTTGGCTCCACCAAAATGATTTAAACTCAATACTTCTTTAAACTTGATCCTTGAAAACTGGATACCGAAACGAATTTGCGTTTTAGAACATTCCTTTAAGCTGAACTTGTGTAAACAAGTTTGTATTATAGCGATGCTAGCGATTTTCCTAACGGAAAACGCATTGGTTAAGCTAATAAGAGCACACGGAGGATGCCTAGGCACCAGGAGCCGACGAAGGACGTGGCGAACAACGAAACTGCCTCGGGGAGCTGTAAGCAAGCTTTGATCCGGGGGTGTCCGAATGGGGAAACCCAGCTGTGGTAATTCGCAGTTACTTCTCTCTGAATACATAGGGGAGATAGAGGCAGACCAGGGGAACTGAAACATCTAAGTACCCTGAGGAAGAGAAAACAATAGTGATTCCGTCAGTAGCGGCGAGCGAACGCGGAACAGCCTAAACCAAGGGGCTTGCCCCTTGGGGTTGTGGGACGTCTCACATGGAGTTACAAAGGAATATGGTAGGCGAAGAGGTCTGGAAAGGCCCGCGATAGAGGTAAAAGCCCTGTAGCCTAAACCGTGTTCTCTCCGAGACGGATCCCGAGTAGTGCGGGGCACGTGAAACCCCGTATGAATCCAGCAGGACCATCTGCTAAGGCTAAATACTACCTGGCGACCGATAGTGAAACAGTACCGTGAGGGAAAGGTGAAAAGCACCCCGGAAGGGGAGTGAAATAGAACCTGAAACCGTGTGCTTACAAAAAGTCAGAGCCCAATCTATGGGTGATGGCGTGCCTTTTGTAGAATGAACCGGCGAGTTACGTTTAACATGCAAGGTTAAGGTGAGAAGCCGGAGCCGCAGCGAAAGCGAGTCTGAATAGGGCGATTTAGTATGTGGACGTAGACCCGAAACCGTGTGATCTACCCCTGTCCAGGGTGAAGGTGCGGTAACACGCACTGGAGGCCCGAACCCACGTATGTTGAAAAATGCGGGGATGAGGTGGGGGTAGCGGAGAAATTCCAATCGAACTCGGAGATAGCTGGTTCTCCCCGAAATAGCTTTAGGGCTAGCCTCGGTGAATGGAGTGGTGGAGGTAGAGCACTGATTGGGTGCGGGGCCCGCAAGGGTTACCAAGCTCAGTCAAACTCCGAATGCCATTAACTTCTTGCCGGGAGTCAGACAGTGAGTGCTAAGATCCATTGTCAAAAGGGAAACAGCCCAGACCATCAGCTAAGGTCCCCAAGTGTGTGTTAAGTGGGAAAGGATGTGGAGTTGCACAGACAACCAGGATGTTGGCTTAGAAGCAGCCACCATTGAAAGAGTGCGTAATAGCTCACTGGTCGAGTGACTCTGCGCCGAAAATGTAACGGGGCTAAACACACCACCGAAGCTATGGCTAGATGCTTTGCATCTGGGGTAGGGGAGCGTTGTATGCAGGTTGAAGGTGTACCGTAAGGAGCGCTGGACAGCATACAAGTGAGAATGCCGGTATGAGTAACGAAAAGATCAGTGAGAATCTGATCCGCCGAAAGCCCAAGGTTTCCTGAGGAAGGCTCGTCCGCTCAGGGTAAGTCGGGACCTAAGGCGAGGCCGAAAGGCGTAGTCGAAGGACAACAGTTTGAAATTACTGTACCACCGTAATCCGCTATGAGCGATGGGGTGACGCAGGAGGGTAGTGACGCGGACTGATGGATGTCCGTCTAAGCAGTGAGGCTGGTGTGTAGGCAAATCCGCACACCGTTAAGGCTGGGCTGTGATGGGGAGCGAAAATTATAGTAGCGAAGGTCATGATCTCACACTGCCAAGAAAAGCCTCTAGCCAGGAGAAGGTGCCCGTACCGCAAACCGACACAGGTAGGCGAGAAGAGAATTCTAAGGCGCGCGGAAGAACTCTCGTTAAGGAACTCGGCAAAATGACCCCGTAACTTCGGGAGAAGGGGTGCCTCGGTAGGGTGAATAGCCCGAGGGGGCCGCAGTGAAAAGGCCCAAGCGACTGTTTAGCAAAAACACAGGTCTGTGCGAAGCCGCAAGGCGAAGTATACGGGCTGACGCCTGCCCGGTGCTGGAAGGTTAAGGGGAGCGGTTAGGAGCAATCCGAAGCTGTGAACCGAAGCCCCAGTAAACGGCGGCCGTAACTATAACGGTCCTAAGGTAGCGAAATTCCTTGTCAGGTAAATTCTGACCCGCACGAATGGCGTAACGACTTGGGCGCTGTCTCAACGAGAGATCCGGTGAAATTTTAATACCTGTGAAGATGCAGGTTACCCGCGACAAGACGGAAAGACCCCATGGAGCTTTACTGCAGCTTGATATTGAATTTGGGTACGATCTGTACAGGATAGGTGGGAGCCGTAGAGGCAGGAGCGCAAGCTTCTGCGGAGGCGCCGTTGGGATACCACCCTGATCGTATCTAGGTTCTAACCTGGTACCCTAATCGGGTACGGGGACCGTGTCAGGCGGGCAGTTTGACTGGGGCGGTCGCCTCCTAAAGAGTAACGGAGGCGTTCAAAGGTTCCCTCAGAATGGTTGGAAATCATTCGAAGAGTGCAAAGGCATAAGGGAGCTTGACTGCGAGACCAACAAGTCGAGCAGGGACGAAAGTCGGACTTAGTGATCCGGTGGTACCGCATGGAAGGGCCATCGCTCAACGGATAAAAGCTACCCTGGGGATAACAGGCTTATCTCCCCCAAGAGTCCACATCGACGGGGAGGTTTGGCACCTCGATGTCGGCTCATCGCATCCTGGGGCTGAAGTAGGTCCCAAGGGTTGGGCTGTTCGCCCATTAAAGCGGTACGCGAGCTGGGTTCAGAACGTCGTGAGACAGTTCGGTCCCTATCTGTCGTGGGCGCAGGAAATTTGAGAGGAGCTGTCCTTAGTACGAGAGGACCGGGATGGACGTACCGCTGGTGCATCAGTTGTTCCGCCAGGAGCATGGCTGAGTAGCTACGTACGGACGGGATAAGCGCTGAAAGCATCTAAGCGTGAAGCCCCCCTCAAGATGAGATTTCCCAATTAGTAAGACCCCTTGAAGACGACGAGGTAGATAGGTTGGAGGTGGAAGTGCAGCAATGCATGGAGCTGACCAATACTAATCGGTCGAGGGCTTATCCAACAGTAAGACGCAGATTCGTTTCGGATTCAGTTTTCAGGAATCAAGGTTCCTGAATGAATTTACATGGCACCAACTTGTTTGGAGAGATACCCAAGTGGCTATAAGGGGACCCTCTGCTAAGGGGTTAGACTGCGTAAGCGGTGCGAGGGTTCGAATCCCTCTCTCTCCGCCATTTCAAATTCATAATATTGTTAGTGTGGCGGCGTAGCTCAGCTGGCTAGAGCGTACGGTTCATACCCGTGAGGTCGGGGGTTCGATCCCCTCTGCCGCTACCATACAACCCGGAGGCTTAGCTCAGCTGGGAGAGCATCTGCCTTACAAGCAGAGGGTCGGGGGTTCGATCCCCTCAGCCTCCACCATTTTCACAATTCAACACTGTTTCAACACTGTTTCAACACTTTTACACCGTGCCGGTGTAGCTCAACTGGTAGAGCAACTGACTTGTAATCAGTAGGTTGGGGGTTCAAGTCCTCTCGCCGGCACCATTATTTTTACAAATGCGGAACCGTGGTGTAGTTGGCCTAACATGCCTGCCTGTCACGCAGGAGATCGCGGGTTCGAATCCCGTCGGTTCCGCCATTTTTTTATGTTTTATGGCTTTTTTTATGGCTCGGTAGCTCAGTCGGTAGAGCAAAGGACTGAAAATCCTTGTGTCGGGGGTTCGATTCCCTCCCGCGCCACCATATATGGAGGCTTAGCGAAGTGGCCAAACGCATCAGACTGTAAATCTGCTCACGTACGTGTTCGGTGGTTCGAATCCATCAGCCTCCACCAGTTTTATGAGCCATTAGCTCAGTTGGTAGAGCACCTGACTTTTAATCAGGGTGTCGAAGGTTCGAGTCCTTCATGGCTCATCCCAATCAGAAAGTCATCACCTTCGGGTGGTGGCTTTTTTGTGTTATCGTCATACCGCATGAAAATGAAATTGCTGACAGCGAGTTTAAAATTCCTGTCTCCGTTTAATTATAAGTTTATAACACTGAGCAGAAATGAGGGGATTCCTGTTATATATGATGCAATTATTGTTGGAGGCGGTTTTGCCGGCCTGCAGGCAGCGATTCAATTGGGGCGTTACTCTACCCACCATGTGCTTGTGATAGACGCGGGAGGGGGAAGATCTAACATTTGCCGCAATTATCATAATATATTGGGCTGGCCAGAGGGAATATCCGGTGAAGAGCTTAGGGCAAGGGGCAGGAGGCAGGCTGAAGTTGCCGGTGTGGAGTTTGCTACGGATAGGATTACTAAGGCAGAGAAGCAGAATGGTTTGTTTCAGCTGAACGGTTCCAAGAATCAGTGCTATAGTTCCAAGACATTGCTGCTTGCAACAGGTGTAATGGACCGCTTTCCTAAGCTGCCGGGGCTTGCAGCTACACTAGGGAAGACGGTATATGTATGCCCGGATTGTGATGGCTACGAAATTCAGGACCGGCAGACCCTATTGCTGGGCTCAGGTGACGTAGGGGCAAACATGGCTTTTATTTTGCGTGAGCGTACGGGTGATTTGACTTATATCAATCATGAGTGCCAGCCGGTATCGGCAGAAAACCGCCAACGTCTTGAAGAGCAAGGGATCTTATATGTAGAGGAAGCAGTTGCTCGAATCGATGAGGAGAACGATGGAATCATTAAAGCGGTAATCCTGGAGAGCAGAATTACTTTGCTTGCGGAGCGTGGGTTCATCGCCTTTGGGAACAATGCGGTACATTCGGAACTTGCGGCAGAGCTTGGGGTGAAGCTTCATAAGAACAGGCATATCGAAGCGGATAACCGTTCATTAATGACCAATGTGGAGCATTTATGGGTGGCTGGTGATGTGGCTGTTCATGCAGAGCAAGCTACAGTTGCAATGGGCGAGGGAGCGATAGCCGGTATTTGGATGCATAAAGAGTTAAAGAAGATATCTCCGGTAAGCTTGCCGCCGTCTAAGCAAAATCATAGTGAAATGGTAAAACAAAATAAATGATTCCTCAAATTGTCGATTGTGTCTTAGTAATCGGAGGGACCAGGCCGCATAATGTTGGGAATTATGATAAAATAGGCGAAAAGAGCAAAAGTGGTGGAGTATGGTGACGATGGATAGTGAGGCATTGCGTCAAAAATTGGAGCAGCTCACCGGAAAGAGAACCGGAATCAAACAACTCGGGAGGCAGCATTCAGCTTCTCTTTTTGGCATAGGCAAAGAAGAGTTGGATCAGCCGGTCACTCATGAAGGTCATCTCTGGGTACCATTGTATGAGAACGAGGGAAGAATAACTGCGATTTGGGTAGAGATGGATGGCCTTTCAGCTCTGGAATTGCAATTGGTCAATTATGCGGCACGGAATTTTGCTGTCGCGCTCAAGGCCACAGGGTTAAAGGAAGAAGGAGAAGTAGAGGCACGGCAGCTGAGCAACTGGCTGAATTCGCAGCTCGAGCAAGAGAAGAATGATGCAGAGATTCCTGACGAAATTACTCTGAAGGGACGTTTGTTCGGCGAGATGATTCCTTTTCTGCTGGTGAGTGAGAATGTCCACAATCCGCAGATCTCTTACCGTTCGCTTATGAAGCTGCTGCGCAATTATTTTGAGAACGAAATATTGCTGATCCCCCTGCAGGAGAAGGAATGGTTAATTTTAGCCCGCAAGGAATTGCTGACCGGCGGGGATGATAAGGACGATGAGGAAGAGAGTGTAGATGAGCTTCTGTCACAGACCTGTATGGGGCTGCATGAGCTGATTGCCAGTGAGTGGGTAGGTGTATTCCATCTGGCGGTTGCACCGGCGATCATCCCGGTAAAAGGTTTGACAGGCTCGGTTGCGCTGCTGCGGGAAACGATTGTTTTGGGACGGATTTTTCAGGTTGGCGACTATATTCATCTCCCGTGGGAGCTGCATATGGAGCGGCTGGTGAACAGTATCCCTGATGAGCGGCGCAGGCAGCTGCTAGGACAGATCGGTGACTATACTTCGGTGCTGGCGGATAAGGAAATGCTGCTGACGCTGGAAACTTTCTTCGAGATGGACTGCAATGTCAGTGAGACCGCGAAAAAATTGTACATCCACCGCAACACGCTCCTATACCGGTTGGACAAGATCAAACAGGAGACCGGAGCCGATGTACGGAGCTTTGGCGACGCAGCAATTGTAAAGTTAACCATGTTATTGTATAAAGTGACGAAAAGAAAATAGGATTTTTGTGAACGTTGCAAATAGCCAGCGAGGCACGTCTGGGGTAAGATAAATGTACAAGAAAGCGATTTATTTATAATCTACTAATAACTCGAGGGGGAAATACAATGGCAGGCGTACGTTTAGAGCATATTTTCAAAAAATACCCGGGTTCCGATAAAGCAACAGTAATCGACATCAATCTTGATATTAAAGATAAGGAATTCCTCGTACTGGTTGGACCTTCCGGTTGTGGTAAATCCACTACCCTGCGTATGATCGCTGGTCTGGAAGAAATCTCCGAAGGTAAAATGTACATTGGCGACCGTGTAGTCAATGACGTTGCTCCTAAAGACCGCGATATCGCGATGGTATTCCAATCCTACGCCCTGTACCCGCATATGAGCGTGTACCAAAACATGGCTTTCGGTTTGAAACTGCGTAAAGTGAAGAAAGAAGAAATCGACAAGAAAGTTCGCGAAGCTGCGAAAATTCTCGATATCGAGCACTTGCTTGAGCGTAAACCTAAAGCACTGTCCGGTGGTCAACGCCAACGTGTCGCTCTAGGCCGCGCTATCGTCCGTGATCCGCAAGTCTTCTTGATGGATGAGCCACTTTCCAACTTGGATGCTAAACTTCGTGGTCAAATGCGTGCTGAAATCACTAAACTGGTTAAACGCCTTGAAACCACTTGTATCTACGTAACGCATGACCAGACAGAAGCTATGACGATGGGTGACCGTATCGTAGTTATGTATGATGGTATCATTCAACAGGCAGCTTCTCCTGAAGAACTGTACAATGAGCCTACCAACCTGTTCGTAGCCGGATTTATTGGTTCCCCAACTATGAACTTTATCAATGGTACTCTGTCCGATGTTGGCGGCGCTGTTCGCTTCCGCGCTGAGAACCTTGACGTTGAAGTTCCAGGAGGCAAAGCTACAATCCTGCGCAGCAAAGGCTACATCGGCAAAGAAGTGATCATGGGCGTTCGTCCAGAAGATATCCATGAAGAACCAGTATTCCTGGAAGCTTCCCCGAACACAATCTTCACTTCGCTGGTAGATGTTACGGAAAACCTTGGTCATGAAATGCTCCTTTACTTGAGTGGTCTGGGCAGCAACACTGTAATTGCCCGTGTAGATGGACGTTCCACTACCCGTGAAGGCAGCAAGCCTAAATTGGCAATTGACATGAACAAAATCCACATCTTTGATAAAGAATCCGAACTTAACGTATTGTTGGGCTAAGATAGAAATATCTTCCCTTTTAAAGAAAGCCGCCTGAAAGGGCGGCTTTTTTGTCTTCTTGGAGCCTTCCGCTAATGACCTCCTAAGCTATAGGAATAGATGGGTAGAATATAAGCAGGTTTGGGTTCAACTCCTTATATATCAATGGATCTAAGGGCAAGGTAGCAGGTATTAAGATTGCATTAAAGGGGATTATCAATTAAGATAGCAGGAGAATTACCTACGGATGGAATGGAAAGAGTTGTTAACCAAATGTAGGAAAGCGGACATAACCGTTAGGTGACGAAAGGACGGACATACATGGCTAAGAAGGTAAAAGTATCGGAATTGGTACAGCATTTTCAATTAGAGGTTGTTTCCGGGCATGAAGGTCTGAAGAGACCGATTACAGTGGATGACTTGAATCGGCCCGGGCTGGAAATAGCAGGTTATTTCGAATATTATCCGGAAGAACGGGTACAGCTGCTGGGCAAGACAGAGCTGGCCTTCTTTTCTATGCTTTCGGAGGAAGAGCGCAAGAGCCGGATTCGCGGGATCTGTAAGGATAACACACCCTGCATTGTCATTACAAGAGCATTGGATGTGCCGCAGGAGCTAATTGACATAAGCAATGAAAAAGGGCTTCCGGTATTGCGCAGCTCGATGGCTACAACGATTTTTTCCAGTAGACTGACCAGCTTCCTTGAAGGCAGACTTGCACCTACAGCAACCATTCATGGCGTTCTCTGCGATGTATACGGTGTAGGCATGCTGATTACAGGCAGCAGCGGCATTGGTAAAAGTGAAACGGCACTTGAGCTCGTTAAACGCGGACATCGCTTGATCGCGGACGATGCCGTGGAAATCCGCCAGACCTCCGACAACCAGCTGCATGGTACGGCACCGGAGCTGATCCGCCATTTGCTCGAAATCCGCGGCGTCGGAATTATAAATGTAATGACACTCTTTGGTGCAGGCGCAATCCGCAATCATAAGCGTATTACGCTGGTGGTTCGGCTGGAAGCCTGGCAGCAGGACAAGCAATATGACCGGCTTGGTCTGGATGAAGAAACAACACGGATTATCGATACGGACGTTCCCCTCGTAACGATTCCGGTACGGCCAGGACGAAATCTTGCCGTTATTATTGAGGTTGCGGCCATGAACTACCGCTTGAAGCAAATGGGCTTTAACGCGGCTCTGCAGTTTACCAATAAACTTACAGCTACCATATCTGAAGACATGGATGATCTGGACTAGGAGTGTGAGAGCATGTTTTTTTCATTAGCGATTAATCCCATTGTATTCTCCATCGGTTCACTACCCGTTCACTGGTATGGTTTGATCCTGGGATTCGGCGCACTTGCCGGATTATTCCTCGCGATTCAGGAAGGCAAACGGTTTAATATTTCCCAGGAATTCTTTATGGATATGCTGCTGCTTGGAGTGCCGTCGGCGATCATTGGCGCACGGATATATTTTGTAGCTTTTAAATGGGAGGACTATAAGGATAACTTTATAGATGTCTTCAAAATATGGAACGGCGGAATTGCCATCTATGGAGCCTTGATCGGAGCCATTATTTGCGCCATTATCTATTTCCGCTATAAAGGGTACCCATTCTGGCGTGTTGTGGATATTTGCGCGCCTGGACTACTGGCCGGACAAATGATTGGCCGATGGGGAAACTTTATCAATCAGGAGGCTTATGGTGGGGTTGTAGAGGAGTCGTTCCTGCGTGATAAGCTGCATTTGCCTGACTTTATCGTCAATCAAATGTACATAGAAAATGCGTTCCATCATCCAACCTTCCTGTACGAATCTCTGTGGAGCCTGCTGGGTATTCTACTCCTTATGGTGCTGCGCCGCCAGAGGTTTGTCCGTGCGGGTGAAATCTTCTTATCCTACTTTATCTGGTATTCAATCGGCCGCTTCTTCATTGAAGCCTTGCGTACCGACAGCTTGGGCTTTAACGGCAGCAGCGGTGTAGCTTCATTCGTCAACGGCCTGTGGAGCCCGATGAAATGGCTGGGCTTTGAACAAGGGTACTTTGATCCTGCCTATGGAAATATCCGTATCTCGCAGCTGCTCGCTTTGCTGATTATCGTAGCTGCCGTAGTACTTATTATTGTGCGCCGGGTAACCGGTCAATCTAAGGCTCATTATTCCGATCCTATTGTCAGCACCAAGCCGGTCGCTGCAGATTCTGTGGTCCCGGAGAATGCAGTCAACACACCGCAAAAAGCCCCGCAGGCGGCACCGCCTGACAAGGTCAAGTCTGAGGATGCGGAACCGAAGGAGTAGTAACCCGATGATAGAATGCGTTCTTTTTGATCTGGACGGAACGATTGTGAATACCAATGAACTGATTATTGGCTCTTTCATGCATGCGCTGAAGGAGAACAATCTTCCGTCTTTGACCCGGGAGCAGATTATCCCCCATATGGGAACAACACTTCATCAGCAGCTGAGCGCGTTCTCCGGCCTTGAGGATACCAGTGTATTGGAGAAGTCCTACCGTTCTTACAACTACGCGCATCACGACGAGCTGATTGGTTCTTTTCCGCGTGTGAATGAAACGATGGAAGAGCTGTCGCGGCGCGGGATTAGAATGGGAATTGTAACGACGAAGATTCGTCCGACTACGCTCAAGGCACTGGAAATGTTCGATCTGCTGAAGTATATGGAAACTATAGTAACGGTTACTGATGTGACACAGCCTAAACCGCATCCGGAGCCGGTGCTGACAGCTATCCGCAACTTAGAGGTTGACCCGCAGCATACCTTAATGGTAGGCGACAGCATTGTAGATATCCAATCGGCCAAAGCGGCAGGTGTGCCTGTAGCAGCTGTAGCCTGGTCACTTAAAGGGGAAGAGACGCTGCGTAAATATGAGCCGGATTATATTATCCACGACATGACGGATTTATATGAGATAGTCCGGCAAGGGACGAAGGAATCGTGAGAAACCTAACCCGCTATCCGGTGGAGGGGCATAATTCACTCTGGTACATTTACCGTACAGTTAGCCCATGGAAGGGCGTCCGTAATTTTATATTTATCCAAATTGCCCGGTATTGCCCCATTCTTCCGCTCAAGAACTGGATTTATCGCCGGATCCTTGGCATGAAGGTGGGTAAACATACGGCATTTGGACTGATGGCAATGGTGGATGTATTTTTTCCGGAGAAAATTACAGTCGGCGAAAACTCCATCATCGGCTATAACACCACCATTTTGGCTCATGAGTACCTGATTAAAGAGTATCGGCTCGGTGAAGTCATTATTGGTGAAAATGTTCTAATTGGCGCTAATACAACCATTCTCCCCGGTGTAACGATCGGAGATGGCGCGGTTGTGGCGGCCGGTTCGGTTGTGCACAAGCATGTGGCGGCCGGGTCGTTTGTCGGAGGCAATCCGCTGCGGGAGCTGCGCCCGGGGGACTCGTCAGACCGGTTAGACCGTACAGAAGACCTATAGTTAGAAACAAACCGCTTACGTATTTTACTTGTCCAGGATGCATTATGATGTCTTTTGGGTATAGTTACGTAAGGCGGTTTTTTTCGTTATAGAGGAGCAGCGACAGATAAGTTACAGGCATCGTATCTCTTTGCATAGTCAATCTGAAGGAGATGAGAGATTTAAAGTGAATTCCATCAAAAAGGAAAGGCTGCCCCAGTTGGATATTTTCCGGGCTTTGGCCATACTTGGTGTACTGCATGTACATGCCACATCGTTCGCAGCAGGAGAGCAGGCACTTCAATCGCCTTATTATGTTTGGATCAACGGGGTCAATATTTTTTTTAGATTCGGGACTCCCTGTTTTATTTTTCTTAGCAGTTTTGTACTGTTCTATAATTACTACGGCCGTCCGGTTACCCGCGGGCTGATGCTTAACTTTTACCGCCGGAGACTAACGTATATCCTTTTGCCTTATCTGCTGGCCTCCATCGGATATCATCTAATGGTTCTCTACATAAACGGTCAATTGCTTGATGATCCGTTAACGAATCTATCCTCCTTTATGTACGCCCTCATTACAGGCTCTGCCTATACTCATTTGTACTTCGTATTTATCAGCATTCAGTTCTATTTGGTCTTTCCGCTGATCCTGCAACTGATGCAGAAATCAAAAAAAATGGTCACCTGGGCTATACTGATCGGTCTCATCATTCAGTGGGCTTTTGTATTCCTGAATAAATATCAGCTGCAACTTGTGGATAAGGCCAGCTATGCTCCAACGTATATGGCTTATTACATGATGGGGGCTTATCTTGCGATTCATTTTGACAAAATCAAGCCTTGGCTGGAACGCCCCTTCAAAGAGTGGTCCAACACACAAACAGGAGAGACAATTGTGCTCTGGGGCAGTTGGCTCGCTGCGGCCTTCATTCAGATTCATCTATGGTATCAAGGCCGGCATTTTGGCCATTGGGTCAACTCGCTGTGGTACGAGCTGCTCTGGAATGTTCACTCCATGCTTTCGGCGCTTGTACTGCTTCATGCCACCTTCCTGATATACCGCACAGCTTCCCGCGGGGTTAATGCCTTTATGACGAGGCTAGGAGAAATCTCCTTTGCTGTGTATCTGCTCCATCCGCTCATTCTGGTGCTGTACCGCCGGTTCCGGTATAACATTCCATTGGATTCCTTGGCCTATGTATTATTCGTTCATGGAGGGCTTATAGTGGCTCTGGGGGTAAGCTGGATGGTCGTTCAGATCTCGTTCCGCCGAACCCGTTGGTCCTGGATCGCATTCGGAAGTGTTCCCCGCTCGCTTGCACCTCAACCTAAGCGGGAGCCGGATGCAGTGCTCACTTTGGATAATAGCCACGGAAAGGCTTAGCGAGTTTTTAAACAGCAAAAAGCCATCGGCATGAAGAATGCCAATGGCTTGATGTTCCCGGTTATGAGGCACTAAGATCGAACAGTTACGGATGTATACTTTATTCCCCAAAGGTGATATCAACTTCAAGCAGCTTGTCTTTCTCCTGCCCCAAAGTGACTGAACCTCCGAACAAGGCTGGAATGGACTCCAGTGGAGCGGCCATGATCCCGATCTTGTTCTCAACGGGGGCAGCCAGCTTGACGGTTTGTCCATCGAGCAGGGCTTCGTCCGAACCTACAGTCAGTTCCGCAACGCTGTCTCCCTTGGCGAGAGTAATCAATTTCTTATCGATATCATAATCGAAGGCAATCCCCAGCATCTGCGCATAGAGCTTGAGAGGAGCCATAATGACGTCTCCTGTCGTTGGCGGAAGGAAACCGAAGCTCTGCGGCTCACCGTTCAGAGAGAGATCTATGGAATAGACTGTGCCCTCCTCTGTATTGACGATTACATTCTCGGCCTGCCGCTTCAGCAGTTGGATCCCCTGTTCCAGGTTATCTGCTGTGACCAGATGGGTCCCTTTAGAGATTCCATCCACAATTATAGAATTAACAGCGCCGGAGTGATGGGACAGATCCTTGTAAAGATCAAGGTTATAGGTGATGTCGCTGTCTGTCTGGAATTCATAAATACTAACATTGGAATAAGAATTAAGCTTATCGAACATATAACGTTTCATTTCCAGCTGGTTGCCGTAGCGTTCCGGGTTGGTCTTATACCAGACCTGCTGCCGCAGAATCGAATATGGCGGATAGTAGAAATAAAACTTCGTTTCCGGATGAGCTTTGACTATGCTGACCACATTCTCATCAAAGGTTTGCTTAACAGAATCCAGCGGATCCTCATTATTTCCATACGCGACCTCCTTGTTCCGTGCTGACTGCCAGTTCTTAATAACTAAGTCGCGTCCATAGGTAACTGACTTGTCCCAGTTGTACAGTAGTTCAAGCGATGACAGCTTCAGGTTGGCTCGTCCTTCTGACTTACTCAAAGCTGTAAGCGCCGACTTAATATTAGTTTCATTGAAGACATATTTGTAATCGTTAAGCGGATTGCTATCGTACAGATATGCGGGGAATTCTTCATTCCCGGTTGCATTGTTAGTGCGGAAGGCGAAATAATCGATTCCCCATAATACTTGTCTGACCTGGCCTGTTTTGAAGGCTACTTTTGCAGTCTGATACTGCTCTCCGATGGTTGAGCCTTCAATAGACAATTTAAGAACGTCGCCCTTCAACTTCTCGCCTACATCAGAGGGGAGAAAATTCTCCGTCATGGAGCTGCCGAGAACGATGGTATCATATTTGTAGTTACGGGCAAGACCGGGATTCTGGTATCGTTCCTGCCAGGACAGTTTAGGAGTATAGAAGCTGGCCTTGCGGTAGAACTGCAAGGGATCGACAATATAACTAAAGGTACCAATCAGAACAGCGAACGCGATAACCATAGTTATAAATTGAAATATAAATTTTTTGTATTTCGTTTTTTTATGCCTCAATTCAATAAATCTCCTTTATCAGTTGAAATGGCCGGGATCAGAAGCTGAAATAGAGAAACTCGCTGATTTTGTTGAAATAGACGACAGCAATACAGAACAAAGCGGCGGCAAAAACGGCGGTTTTCCAGCCCGGCTTGAATCCTTCCAGCATCTGCATGGAGTTGCGGCATAGCACAGCCACAATCATGAAGACAGCCAGTCCCAATACAATCGTCTTGTCCAATGAAGCGATGCCGATTCCGTTAAGGCCGACCATTCCTTTCAACACCTTGATGGCATTGTCCCAACTGGTTGCCCGGAAGAAAACCCAGGTCAGATTAATAAATTGGAAAGTGATAAACCAAGCTACCCATTTCGGCAGTTTGATGTTGGCTTTTTGCCAAATCCGGTGGATAAACTGGGCAAATCCATGCATGAATCCCCAGAAGACAAAGGTCCAGCCCGCCCCGTGCCAGAGACCGCCGATGAGCATGGTCAGCATGGAGTTGATATGGGTGCGGGTAGTTCCTTTACGGCTGCCGCCCAGAGGGAAATAGATATACTCCCGCAGGAAGCGGCTTAAGGTCATATGCCAGCGGCGCCAAAAATCCTGAATGTTCAAGGATTTGTATGGTGAATTAAAGTTGATGGGCAAAATGATATTAAACAGCAGGGCAACACCAATCGCCATGTCCGAATACCCGCTGAAATCATAATAGAGCTGAAGGGTGTAGGAAAGTGAGGTTGTCCAGGCTTGAATAAAATTCAACTGGGACAACACATCAAATCCATTGCTGGCTACGGGTGCAAATGAATCGGCGATAACCACTTTCTTGAATAACCCAATGCTCAGCAGAAAAAGGCCTTTGGCCACGTTGCTGTAATCAAACCGTTTGCCCCGTAAACGGTCGAACTGCGGCATCATCTCCTTATGATGGAGAATCGGGCCTGCAATCAGATGCGGATAAAAGGTTACAAACAATACATAGCTGATCACATTATATTCTTTTGCCTTACCGCGATAAGCGTCGACCAGGTAAGCGATCTGTGTAAAGGTGAAAAAGCTGATTCCGAGCGGAAGCACGATCTTGAGCAATGGAACATCTGTATCGAACAGAGCGTTGACATTGCCGATAAAGAAATCGGCATATTTATAATAGATAAGCAGCAGCAGATTCATGATGATGGCGAAAGCCAAAGCTAGTTTGCGCTTTCGTTCCGTGGCATTCTGCATATGGGAGATGGTTCTGCCCATAAAATAGTTGAAGGCGATGGAACCGAGCAGCAGTGGAAGGTAGCGCACATCCCACCAGCAGTAGAAGAACAGGGAACTAAGCGCTAGCCAGAGCTTGCTGGCGTAGATCAAACGAAAGCGATTTAATAGAAAATAAACTATCACAGTAACCGGCATGAAAATAAATATAAATTCGTAAGAGTTAAACAGCACTTCTTCAAACACCTCTTCATAATTTTCGACTTCAAATAGCTGGTCTATGGCCCTAAGTTTCAATATACTAAAAAAACGTCTAACGGGTAAGTCCTTACACGGCAAATAATAAGAAATAATCCTGAAAATTGACAAAAAACGATGTGCGGCAAACATTCCATATTTTAGTTTTTTTGTCAAGTGCCATGCAGCGAGCCGATATCAGGAAGATGTATTCAAAGATATGGGATTGCCGAATATATAACATCTTGCCGGTATCATCAGCCAGTACTCCTTTATTCGCCCGACTGTTCACGCTGAAACCCGGCGATGGCCTCATATTGACTTTCCAGACTCCGGAAGACGGAAATATAGATAGGCAGCAGCTGCTTGTACACTGTGGCATGCTCCTGGATCGGCTGATGCTGATGAGTGGAGCCGATCATTCCGAATACATGATCAAGGGAGTCGATGCGCCGGATAGCATAAAGACCAAGCACAACTGCGCCAAGGCAGGAACTCTCGAAGCTCTCCGGAACGACAACCTCCTGATCGAAAATATCGGCCATCATCTGCCGCCACAGGGCAGAGCGGGCGAAACCGCCGGTGGCGAGAATCTTGCTCGGGCGGCCAATGCGCTCCTCCATGGCCAGCAGCACGGTGTACATATTGAAAATGACCCCTTCCAGCACTGAACGGATCATATGCTCCTTGTGGTGATTCATCGTCAGGCCAAAGAAGGAGCCCCTGGCATCCGGATTCCATAGCGGTGCGCGTTCTCCAGTCAGGTAGGGATGAAAGAGCAATCCGCCGCTGCCGGGAGGCACCTGCTCGGCAATGCGTGTCAGCACTTCATAGGGATCAATGCCGAGGCGTTTGGCAGTCTCCACCTCGGAGGCGGCAAATTCATCACGTACCCAGCGGAACAGCATGCCGCCGTTATTCACCGGACCGCCGATGACCCAGTGTTTCTCTGTCAGGGCATAGCAGAAGATTCGCCCTTTGGGATCGGTAAGCGGACGGTCCACTACGGTGCGGATCGCTCCGCTGGTTCCGATCGTGGCAGCGATAACGCCAGGCTGTATGGCACCAACCCCAAGATTGGAGAGGACCCCGTCGCTGGCGCCGACAATAAATGGAGTAGAGGAGAGCAGGCCCAGTTCTGCTGCCAGCCCCGGGAGTAGTCCCTGCATAATATGGGTGGTAGGGACAGGGCTCGACAGGCGCTCCCTGGTAATGCCGGCAATGCTCAGCGCCTCTTCATCCCAGTCCAGCTTCTCCAGGTTGAACATGCCTGTAGAGGAAGCGATGGAATGGTCGATCACATATTCTCCGAATAGTTTGGCGAAGATGTATTCTTTAATGGAAATGAATTTATAAGCCTGGCGAAAAAGCTCCGGCTGCTCTTCGCCAAGCCACATCAGCTTGGTGATCGGGGACATCGGATGAATAGGGGTTCCTGTACGCAAATATAATTCATGCCCCCCGAGCTCGTTCTTAAGACGGGCAGCACAAGCAGCGCTGCGGTTATCCGCCCATGTGATGCAGGCGGTAAGGGGCTTGCCCGTATTGTCTACGGCAATGACACTATGCATGGCTGAACTGAAAGAGACAAACAGCACCGCTTCAGCGGGGACAGCACTGTCCCGCATCACCGCCGCAATGGTTTGGGTTACTGCATTCATAATTTGTTCCGGATCCTGCTCAGCCACAGATGGGGAGGGCTGGTGCAGCGGGTAACCCTGATTGGACTGTGCCGCGATTCGGCCATTTTCTTCGAAGAGGACTGCCTTAGTGCTGGTGGTTCCAATATCAACGCCGATCATATAGGATGTATTCAACGGATAGTCCTTCTTTCTATTGGAAAATAGATACTTGGAGCACTGGAAGCAGGGAATAAAGTACAATTATATAAGGTTATTATATTATCCGGTAAACGCTGAGGCAAAATTCAGGTAAACCTCAGGCTGGTGGTTAAGATATTATGTCTATGGTGTAAGGTTTTATTGACGCAAAAGGATGGATCATGATACGATGTTGCAAATGCTTTACTTTGCTACCACTTTACCATAGTAAAGTGAACGATATATAACTTGCATGATATCTGATGAGGTGACTAATGAAGATGTCCAAACCTAAGGGATTCGAGAAGCCGGCTGGTGTGCGCGACTATCTCCCGCGTGCAGTAACGAAGTTGCGCAAGATTGAGAACGACGTGCTCCACTGCATGAGCCGCTGGGGATACCAGCAGATGATTACACCCACACTTGAATATTACGATACGGTCGGCGTGGCTAGTTCCACATCAGACCAGAAGCTTTATAAATTGCTTAACAACCGTGGTCAGGCCCTGGTGCTGCGGTCCGAAATGACTGCGCCGGTTGCGCGCGTGGTTTCATCGTTACTGAAGGATGAGCCACTTCCGCTCCGCCTTTCTTATCATGCCAATGTGTTCCGGGCAATCGAAGAGGAAGCCGGCCGGGAAGCGGAGTTTTTCCAGACCGGTGTGGAGCTTGTAGGCGATGATTCGCCTGAGGCGGATGCCGAGGTCGTGGCGCTGGCCATTTCGTCGCTGCAGGCAGCGGGCGTCAAGTCTTTCAAAATCGCGATGGGACATGTCGGATTCCTGGACGGACTCTTCCAAGAGGCGGTCGCCGGACTGCCGGAAGCCCAGGAGGAGCTGAAAAGCCATCTGCTGAACCGCGATTATGTCGCTTTCCGGGAAACCCTCCGGCGGCTGGACCTGACGGAGGCCCAGAAGCGGGAGCTGGACGGGCTGCTGCGGCTGCGCGGCGGCAAAGAAATCTGCGGGCAGGCACTGGAGCTCAGCAGCCATCCGCTGGCCCGGACCTCTATTGAGCATCTGTGCAAGGTGTGGGAGGTGCTTGTCTCTTATGGGGTTTCACAGCATGTGCTGATTGATCTGACGATGATCGGAGATTTCTCTTATTATACAGGGATGACCTTTGAGGGATATGCCTCCGAGCTGGGGTTCCCGGTATGCAGCGGCGGTCGGTATGATAATCTGCTTCAGCAGTTTGGGCGCCCGATTCCTTCGACCGGGTTCTCACTCAAAACGAACCGGATTCTGGACGGAGTATCCGGCATGCCGGAAGAGGCGGAGCTGCCGGTATTGATCCAGTACGATGCGCTGCGGCGGACCGAAGGGCTGGAAGAAGCCGCGCGGCTGCGCGCACAAGGCCGGATTGTTGTAACCAAGCTGGCAGCGGGGCCGGAAGAGCTGAAGACGGTGAAGCGGCTTGACACAGAGACGGTGGAAGCCGACGGCGAGCAGTATGGTGAAATCTATACATTTGTGTCTTTTGTCAGCGAACACGGCTAAGCGGAGAGCCTGCGGCTAGTGATCGGTATAGTGAGAGAACAGAAATGAACAATTTGCAGAGGGAAATGGAAACGGAGGCTAATGATGATGGCGCAGATACTGAAGGTAGCTATGCCGAAAGGCCGAATATACAATAAAGCGGCAGAGTTGTTCCGCCAAGCGGGGCTGCCGATTCCGCCGGATGGCGAAGAGTCGCGCAAGCTGGTGATCTCACTGCCTGAGGCGGGCATGGAGTTTATTCTGGCCAAGCCGGTTGATGTGCCTACCTATGTTGAATATGGTGTGGCGGATATTGGCATCGTGGGCAAGGATGTGCTGCTGGAGGAAGAACGCGACGTGTACGAGCTGCTTGATCTGGGCATCGCACGTTGCCGGATGTCCATTATCGGGCTGCCGAACTGGCAGCCAGGGATTCAGCAGCGGGTAGCGACGAAATACCCGAATGTAGCTTCGCGGTATTTCCGTGAGCAGGGCCAGCAGGTGGAGGTCGTTAAGCTGAACGGCTCGATTGAGCTTGCTCCGCTGATTGGCCTTGCCGACCGTATTGTCGATATGGTGGAGACCGGGCAAACCCTTAAGGATAACGGACTGGTGGAAATGAAGAGCATCTTCGAAATTACAAGCCGGCTGGTTGCGAACCGTGTAAGCTACCGGATGAAGAATGAGCAGATCCAGCAGCTGTGCGACCGTCTGCAGGCAGTTATCGCAGAACCGGGGCTTCAGTTAAAATAAAATGAGTATGGATGTTCAAAGGGGGAACGAGCGGTGAAGGTCCAATCGAGCAGGGAATTTAATCTGCAGCGTGAAGTGGAATACGGAACGCCGGAGCAGAACAAGGCCGTGAAGCAAATCGTAGCCGACATCAAACAGGAGGGCGACGCTGCGCTGCTCCGCTATACGGAGCGGTTTGACGGGGCAGCGCTGACACCGGCGCAGCTGCGGGTAACCGCAGCAGAGCTCCAGGCGGCTTATAGCCGGGTTGAGGAATCGTTCGTAACCGCGATTCGTGCGGCTGCGGTCAATATCCGGGCGTTTCACGCCCGTCAGAAACGCAGTTCATGGATGGATCTGCAGCCGGACGGTACGATCCTCGGCCAGATCATCCGCCCGCTGAAGCGGGTGGGCGTATATGTTCCCGGCGGCAAGGCGGCGTATCCGTCCTCGGTGCTGATGAACGTGATTCCGGCCCAGATTGCCGGAGTGCCGGAGATCGTGATGGTCACACCGCCGTCGACCGGCGGCAAGGACGGCATCGATCCTTACATCCTCGTTGCTGCGGCAGAAGCCGGTGTGAGCGAGGTCTACCGCGTGGGCGGCGCGCAGGCGATCGCCGCGCTCGCCTTCGGCACGGAATCCATCGCGCCGGTCGATAAAATCTGCGGCCCCGGCAACATCTACGTTGCCTTGGCCAAGCGCGAGGTCTACGGCGCGGTCGATATCGACAGCATCGCCGGGCCCAGCGAAATCGTCGTGCTCGCCGACGAAACCGCAGAGCCGGCTTACATTGCGGCTGATCTGCTCTCACAGGCAGAGCATGACGAGATGGCCTCGGCCATCCTTGTGACGCCGTCGCAGAGCCTCGGAGAGGCCGTAGCGGCCGAGGTGGAGCGGCAGCTTCAGGAGCTGCCGCGCGAGGCCATCGCCCGCGCCTCGGTGGAGAACTACGGCGCAATCATCGTCGTAGACTCGATAAAGGAAGGCATCTCCGTAGTGAACCGGCTGGCGCCGGAGCATCTGGAGATTGTCGTCGAATATCCCATGGGCCTGCTCGGCAGCATCGAGAATGCCGGAGCGATTTTCCTGGGACCGTACAGCTCGGAACCGGTCGGCGATTATTTCGCCGGACCGAATCATATTATACCGACCAATGGCACTGCGCGGTTCTCTTCGCCGGTTGATGTGGATGATTTCATCAAGAAATCAAGCCTGATTTATTACAGCAAGGAAGCGCTGCTGCGTGATGGAGCAACCATCATCGAGTTGGCCAGACGCGAAGGGCTGGAAGGTCATGCACGGGCGATAGAGATCAGGCTGGAGAATGAAGCGAAGGGCGGAGAAGAAAATGGAGAATAACAATAACGAACAGGCTGTACGCAAAGCAGGCCTTAGCCGTAAAACAAACGAAACGGATATCACGCTGTCCCTGGCTGTGGATGGAAGCGGCATTGCCGAGCTGGAGACCGATGTGCCTTTTCTGAACCATATGCTCGATTTATTCGCGAAGCATGGCCAATTTGACCTTTCTCTGGAGGGCCGGGGGGATATTGATATTGACGACCACCACACGGTGGAGGATATCGGCATCTGTCTGGGACAGGCGCTCCGCGAGGCACTGGGTGACAAAAAAGGCATCAAGCGTTATGCGAGTGTGTTCATTCCCATGGATGAAGCGCTGGCCCAGGTGGTCATCGACATCAGCAACCGGCCGCATTTTGAATACCGGGCGGCTTATCCGTCACAGCAGGTAGGCAGCTTCTCTACGGAGCTGGTTCATGAGTTCCTCTGGAAATTCGCGCTGGAGGCCCGGATTACACTGCACGTGATAGTACACTACGGCTCCAATACTCATCATATGATTGAGGCGATATTCAAAGCGCTGGGACGGGCGCTGGACGAAGCAACGCAGATTGATCCGCGTGTGAAGGGTGTGCCATCTACGAAGGGAGTGCTGTAGCATGACCGTTGCTATCGTCGATTACGGCATGGGCAATCTGCACAGTGTCAGCAAGGCGGTGGAACGTCTCGGCTACGAGAGTCTTGTGACAGGCGATGCCGGGGAAATTCTTGCGGCAAGCAGTGTCATTCTGCCGGGCGTCGGTGCCTTTGGCGATGCGGTGGAACAGCTGCGGAGCAGCGGGCTCGATCTTGTGGTTAAGGAGGCCGCAGCCGGGGAACAGCCGGTGCTTGGCATTTGTCTGGGCATGCAGCTGCTGTTCAGCAGCAGCGTGGAACACGGCGAGCACGAAGGGCTGGACATCCTGCCGGGATCGGTGGTGCGGTTCGCGCCCCGTGACGGCTATAAGGTGCCGCATATGGGCTGGAACAAGCTGAGCTTCCGGCAGCCGCAGAGCCCGCTGCTTGAGGGACTGGAAGAGGGGCATGTGTATTTTGTCCATTCCTATCATGCAGTGGTTGGACAGGAGAACGATTTGCTTGCCGTAACCGATTACGGGCATCCGGTCACGGCGGTGGTCGGGCGGGACAATGTCTTCGGCATGCAGTTCCATCCGGAGAAGAGCGGAGAGCTTGGCATGAAGCTGCTGGGGAATTTTCTAAAGCTTAAGGGAGAGCGGGCGTAAGCCCGCTATAAATATATTGTAATGAAAGCGGGGAGTGCCACATGTCTTCTTTTATCGTGTATCCGGCGATTGATATCCGGGATGGAAAGTGTGTAAGACTGCAGCAGGGTGATTACGCTCAGGAAACGATCTATAATGACAGTCCGGTACAGGTCGCTAAATCATGGGAAGAGCAGGGAGGCCGGTTCATTCATCTCGTGGATCTGGACGGCGCGAAGGCCGGACATCCGGTCAATGATACCATCATCGGCGCCATTGCCAAAAACGCAGGTGTGCCCGTCCAGGTGGGCGGCGGACTCCGCAGTCTTGCTGATGTGGAGAAGCTGCTCGGTCTTGGAGTCAGCCGGGTTATTATCGGGACGGCGGCCATCAATGACCATGCCTTTACGGAGGCTGTGCTCGCCAAATATGGCGATAAGGTAGCTATCGGCATTGATGCCCGGAATGGCTACGTAGCTACGCATGGCTGGCTGAACACCTCCGAGGTGCGCGCCGAGGATCTGGCTAAGGAGCTGGCAGCTAAAGGTGCGGAGACGTTTATCTACACGGATATCTCCCGTGACGGGATGATGCAGGGCCCGAATATCGAGGGAATCGTGGCCATGGCTGCTGCCAGCGGCAAAACCGTCATAGCCTCCGGCGGCGTTACGAGCCTTGACGATCTGCTGCGCCTGAGCGTACATAGCGGCAGCGGAATCGGCGGAGCGATTGTAGGCAAAGCGTTGTACACCGGCAACATCAAGCTTCCCGAGGCGCTGCAGGCGCTGGGACGTCCAGCAGGACAGCTGTAATATAGGGCGGAAAATTGGATCGAAGAGAATTCGAGGCGGATGCCCTCAGAACCCTTTGAAGGAGGGACTTCATAATGTTAGCCAAACGTATCATTCCCTGTCTGGATGTGAAAGACGGGCGGGTAGTCAAAGGCGTTAATTTTGTCAATCTGCGCGATGCCGGAGACCCGGTGGAGCTGGCGGCGCTGTATGACCGTGAAGGTGCGGATGAACTGGTGTTCCTGGACATTTCCGCCTCGGTGGAAGGACGGGCGACTATGGTTGAAGTGGTCCGGCAGACGGCTGGCGAGATTGCCATTCCCTTCACCGTTGGCGGGGGAATTTCCACTCCCGACGATATGAAGCGGATTCTGCGCGCGGGCGCGGATAAAATCGGCATCAACACGGCGGCGGTCAACAATCCGCAGCTTATTCTGGAAGGGGCCCGCCGCTTTGGCTCCCAGTGTATTGTGGTGGCGATGGATGCCAAATATAATGAGGCTTGGGGCGAATGGGAAGTGTACACGCATGGCGGGCGCAAGCCTACCGGCATCCGTGCGCTGGCCTGGGCCAAGGAGGCCGAGAAGCTGGGCGCCGGCGAAATACTGCTCACGAGCATGGATGCGGACGGGACCAAGGACGGTTTTGATTTGAAGCTGACCGCAGCGGTCTGCGATCTGCTCAGCATCCCCGTAATTGCCTCAGGCGGTGCGGGCAAGATTGAGCACTTTTATGATGTATTTACCGAAGGCAAAGCCGATGCGGGACTTGCGGCGACCATTTTTCATTATAAAGAGATTGCGATTCACGATTTGAAGACAGAACTGAAGCAAAAAGGGGTAGAGATCCGATGAGCCAAGAACAAGAGAATAGAACCCTGAACCAACAAGAAGCGATCGAGGGCATCCGCTGGAATGAATCCGGTCTGCTCCCTGCTGTGGTGCAGGATGCCGGCACTTTGGAAGTATTGATGTTTGCCTATATGAATCCGGAGTCGCTGCGGCTCTCGCTGGAGAGCGGCCAGACCTGGTTCTGGAGCCGTTCACGCAGTGAATTGTGGCATAAAGGGGGAACCTCGGGCAATACCCAGGCCATTACCTCGATCCATTATGATTGCGACAGCGATACGCTGCTCGTAAAGGTTGTACCGGAGGGACCCGCCTGTCATACCGGTGAAACCTCCTGCTTCTTCCGTGAGATTCCACTGAATGCTTCGGCAGCAGCAGCGGCACCAGTCGCTAAGGCAGCTGAGACAGAGCCTTCTGCAAACCTTGCAGGGAGCGGGCGTTTTGCTGTACTGGGTGAACTGGAGCGGGTCATTGCCGAGCGGGAAGCCGAACGTCCGGAGGGTGCTTATACGACCTATCTGTTTGACAAAGGCGTCGACAAGATTCTGAAAAAAGTAGGCGAAGAGGCTTCGGAAACGATCATCGCCGCCAAAAATAAAGACAACGCCGAGCTGCGCCTTGAGGTCAGCGACCTGATCTACCACCTGCTGGTGCTGCTCCAGGAGCGCAAGCTTCCGCTCGATGAGATTCTGGAGGAACTGAGCGCCCGCCACGAACGGCCGCGCCGGGACTAAGGGGGCTTTCCGCATGCATATTGATTACCATACCCATCACGTACGCTGCGGCCATGCGGTTGGGAAGCTGGAGGAGTACGTGCAGCGCGGCATAGCGTTGGGGCTTGAGCAGCTTGGGTTATCCGACCATTTGCCGCTCATTCATGTCAATCCGGAGACCTATTATCCTGAAATGGCCATGCCGCTTGCCGAGCTTCCGCGTTATGTGGAGGAATGCCTGACGCTGAAGGAGCGCTACCGAGGTGAAATTGAGCTGCGGGTGGGGCTGGAAGCCGATTATATCGAAGGCTATGAAGAACAGATTCGTGAGCTTTTGTCGCCCTATCCTTGGGATTATCTGATTGGTTCGGTTCATTTTCTCGGGGAGTGGGATATTACGGATCACCGGCAGACCCATGGCTGGGAAGGCAAAGATGTAATGGAGGTATACCGCAGGTATTATGATGCTGTGCGGAAGTCGGCGTTATCAGGATTATATGATATTATAGGACATATGGATGTAATCAAACGATTCGGTTATGGTCCGCAGACACCGGAAGGCAAAGCTGAGGTCAGGGAGCTGGAGCTGGATGCGCTGAAAGCAATTGCAAGCAGCGGCATAGCCATGGAGCTGAATGCTTCCGGGCTGAGCAAGCCCTGCGCGGAGATGTTCCCGGCAGAGCATGTGCTGCAGCAAGCGCTGGCACTCGGTATTCCGCTTACCCTGGGCTCGGACGCCCATGATCCGGCAAAGCTGGGAGACGGCTTGCAGGAGGCGCGCAGTCTGCTGTGGCGCACTGGTTTCCGCGAGCTGGCGGTATTCGAAGGACGCCGCCGTACATCCGTTCAGTTTGAACTATAAATTATGATCCCCAGGAGGGTACTATGCATCATCATCAATTGCGTATTTTTTCCGGTTCGTCGAATCCGAAGCTGGCCGCAGATATTGCGGAGCGTCTGGGCGCCCCGCTGGGCCAGATTAAGCTGACCCGCTTCAAGAGCGGCGAGATTTATGTGCATTATGAAGAGAGCATCCGGAACTGTGACGTATTTTTGGTGCAATCCCTCGCACACCCGATCAATGAGCTGTTCGTTGAGCTGCTCGTTATGATTGATGCCGCCAAACGCGCATCGGCAAGAACTGTGAATATCATTGTGCCTTATTACGGATACGCCCGGCAGGAGCGTAAATCTGCTCCACGTGAGCCGATTTCGGCCAAGATGGTCGCGGATGTGCTTACGACTGCAGGAGCGACCCGTGTCATTACCATCGACCTGCATGCAGCGGCTATACAAGGATTCTTCAATATTCCGGTCGATCATCTGACAGCGCTTGATCTGATCAGCGGGTATCTGAAGGTGAAGGGACTTTCCGATCTTGTGGTAGTTTCGCCGGATGCCGGGCGCGCTTCCATGGCAGAGAAGCTGGCGAGCCGGCTGGATTCACCGTTCGCGATTATGATCAAGAAACGTCCGGCCCATAACGAATCGGTAATCACGCATGTTATCGGTGATGTTGAAGGACGAACGCCGATAATTATTGAGGATCTGATCGATACGGGCACGACGATTGTGAATGTGGTGGAAGGCCTGAAGGAGCGGGGAGCCAAGAACAGCATCATTTGCGCAACTCACGGTTTATTCTCCGGTGACGCGCTTGTACGCATGGACCATCCCAATATAGATGAAGTGGTAATCACGGATTCCATCGCGCTTCCGGATGACCATTCCAACCGCTTTAAAGTGTTGTCCGTTGCACCTATGCTGGCTGAGGCGACACGTATTATTATCGAAGGCGGTTCTATAGATAAGTTGTTCAGAGACGCGGGGATTTAATTTCCCGCGTTTTTTTTGTTGATGTTCTCATTTATTCCTGTGAACCTCTCACGGCTGCAAGCTTTTTCCCTCCAAATGGTTTCCCTTGCGCTTGAGAATCTCCCTGCCACATGTGGTATACTATTTGGAGACAGTCGGGACCATAAATGGAAACGAAAGAACGCTTAAGATGGGAGCTCAGGGTGCCGCAAGGCGCCGCTCTCCTATTTTTCGTGAGGATAAGGAAGCTTACAAAGGGAGGTGCCTTGCTTCCATGATTGAGAGAACTTCAGAGAATGTTGCGGAAGGCAGTAATGTTATTTCCGTCACTCTGGATGCCAATTTTTTCTTTGAAAGAGCCGTACGGTCGCTGGACCGCTTTCAATATGATAAGGCATTAAAGAATTTTCGCAAAGCTGTTGAATATGAACCGGAAAACCCTGTGAATCATTGCAACATGGCGGGTATATTATCTGAGATGGGCGATTATGAAGCATCGAATGATATTTTGATCCATGTGCTGGAGAAGATTGACCCTGCAATGACGGAATGTCATTTCTATATGGCCAATAATTTTGCCAATATGGAAAGTTTTGAAGAGGCCGAGCGGTCGCTGGTCACTTATCTTGAGGAGGATGCCAGCGGCGAATATCTGGCAGAGTCCGAGGAACTGATGGAGCTGCTGCAATACGAGCTGAACCGCCCTGCCCCGCTGATCCGGATCCGCAGCCGTGAAGGCGTGGTCGAGCATGACCGGGCCCGCACGCTGCTGGAAGAGGGGAAGTTCCCGCAGGCAGTTAAGATGCTAGAGGAGATCACTAAGAATACGCCGGACTTTCTGGCGGCTCATAACAATCTTGCTCTTGCCTACTTCTACATGGGCCGTTTTGCCAAAGCGAAGGAATGCCTGTCCGAGGTGCTGGAGCAGGATCCCGGCAACCTGCATGCGCTTTGCAATATGGCCATCTTCATGCAGTATGCAGGAGACAAGGAACAACTGGCAGTTTTGCTGCGTATGCTTGAGGCGACAGTGCCGTTTCATCAGGAGCATGTGTTCAAAATGGCCACAACGATGGGCATTCTGGGCAGACACAGAACAGCCTATGGCCATTTCCGCCGCCTGCTGAAGGATGAAGAGGTGGGCGGAGACGCCGGTCTCTATCATTATTGTGCAGCGGCCGCCAGCAACAGCAGTCTGTATAATGAAGCGCTGCGCTGCTGGAGACAGGCAGCCAAGCTGGATCCCGAATCGGCTGTGCCGGGCTTCTTCCTGTCACAGCTGCAGGGGGCGCAGGCCGAAGGCAGACCGATGCCTCTTGTCAGCTACAACTACCAGCTGCCATTTCAGGAGCAGCTCAAGCAGTGGCAGGGCAACACGGACAGCTTTACCGAGGAAATGCGGAACAATCCGCTGCTGCGCGCTTCGTTCTTCTGGGCGCTGCGTTATGGTGATGCCAACACGAGGCTGCAGGTGACCGAAGCGCTGCGCTGGATCGAGGACGAAGAGATGTCCGAGGTGCTGAACGGGCTTCTGGCGCAGGAGCCGCTGCAGGAAGATAAACTGCAGGAGGCGGCACTGCTCAGTCTGCAGCGGCTGATCGGCAGCAGCCCGGATGCGAATACTGCTCCCCAGGAGGAGCTCCCGCCGCTAAGCCATAAAGGGCCGCCGGAATGGAAAGAAGACTGGCAGCGGGTATTGGACCATACGGCATCAATGATGGACCGGCGGTATGATGCCATCCAGAAAAAGGACGCCGAGCTCCTATGGAAGCAGTTTGTTAGCGATTTGTATCCCGATGTGCCTTACTTCCGCCATACGGGAGGCTGGGCCGCAGCTCTGGAATATCTGACTGCCAAACTGCATGACCGGCCGATTACCTATCGCGAGGTGGCCCAGCATTATGGGGTTTCTGCCTCCATGGTAAGCCGGTATGCACGCCGTATCAGCAATGAATGTGATATTCCCGGGAGCTTGCCCGGGCAGGAGACCCTGCCCTCGTCAACGGAGAATATCTAGATACTTGCAACATGACTGCAAGGAAATATAAGCAAGGAAGTATAAAGTGAGTATTATACTGCATCCTTTATATTGTTCACCTGAAACGCATCTTGGCTTCCGAGAAGCCCTACAGCCGTTTCTTCCAAATAAATAACCCACTTGTAAGGAGGCCAAAGTGATGTACAAAACGATTGTAATCGGAACAGGCCCGGCCGGGCTGACTGCCGCGATTTATTTGGCGCGTGCCAACCTTAGCCCGCTCGTGATTGAAGGCTTGCAGCCGGGGGGACAACTGACAACGACGACAGAAGTGGAGAACTTTCCAGGCTTTCCTGAGGGAATCCTCGGTCCTGACCTGATGGATAACATGCGTAAGCAGGCGCAGCGCTTCGGTGCGGAATTCAAGAACGGCTGGGTGGAATCCGTGGATTTCTCGCAGCGCCCCTTTAAAGTAACTGTAGATGGACTAGGTGTGCTGGAGGCCGAAACAGTTATTATCTCGACGGGTGCCTCGGCCAGATATTTGGGCATCCCGGGTGAGCAGGAGAATGTAGGACGCGGGGTCAGCACTTGTGCAACCTGTGACGGCTTCTTTTTCCGCAACAAAAAGATTGTCGTGGTCGGCGGCGGCGATTCCGCAATGGAGGAAGCCAGCTTCCTAACCCGGTTTGCCTCCAGCGTAACCTTGGTTCACCGCCGTCCGGAGCTTCGTGCTTCGAAGATTATGCAGGACCGGGCGCGCGACAACAGCAAGGTAGCCTGGGCGCTTAACCGCACGCCGCTTGAAGTAACGGTCGGCGACGCCGGGGTTAAAGGGCTGACAGTGCGCAACAACGAGACAGGTCTTGAAGAACTGGTGGAAGCGGACGGTGTATTTGTAGCCATTGGACACACACCGAACACAGCGTTCCTGGGCGGTCAGATTACTACCGATACCAATGGGTACATTGTGGTGAATCCCGGTACGACGGAAACGAACATTCCGGGTGTATTCGCTTGCGGCGATGTGCAGGATACACGTTACCGGCAGGCAATCTCCGCAGCGGGAACCGGTTGTATGGCGGCGATGGATGCCGAGAAGTTCCTGGAGGGCACCATGGTGCATGACTGGAGCGAAACGCTGGATAAATAAGTACAGATTCTTCTAAAATATCTTTTGAATAGGCAAGCCGGCTGGTCCCTCAATCAGGGACCAGCCGGCTTTTTCTTTTATCTTCAGAGATGTGCGGACTTTCGGATTGAACTTTTTTTCACTTAGTGATTGCAATCACTATTGCCCCCTATCGGCTATGCTAAGCTGTTGTTGAGAAGGATTCTCAGTAGGGAGAAGATGCATATGAACAAAGTGCTGAAGATGGATGAATCCATATTCGAGCTGGTGAGCCGGCATCCCGAGGTTGTGGACATTATGACAGAGCTGGGTTTCCAGGATATTGCCAAGCCGGGAATGCTGCAGACCGCAGGCCGTTTCATGACCTTGTCCAAAGGAATCAAACTGAAGAAAATGAATCCGGACGCCGTAAAGCTGACGTTTCAGCGCCATGGCTTCGAGATTCTTGAATAGAGATTATCTGCAAGACGATATGATAAAAGGAGCGGAATCCCAATGAGTGAACTGATTAACAACCGCGAAGTAGATGTGCCTGAGCAGACACGCCGGCAGGCAATGCTCAAAGAAATCATAAAGGAACTTCATGCTGGAAAAAGTGTGGAAGAGGTCAAAGCACGCTTCGCAGAAGCGGTAGGCGATGTTACGGTGGCGGAGATTTCCGCAATGGAGCATTCACTGATGACGGAGGAGGGTATTCCTGTAGCGGAGGTCCAGCGACTGTGTTCGGTGCATACGGCCATTTTCAAAGGCTCCATTGAGCAGATTCACCGTTCCTCGAAGCCGGAGGAGCAGCCTGGTCATCCCGTGCATACCTTCAAGCTGGAGAACCGCGAAATCGAACGTCTGGTCAACTTCCGCCTGGAGCTGCATGCCGGCAAATTTTTGAAGAATGCCAGTGAAGAAATCATCTTCAAGCTGCTGGAGGATCTCAGCCTGCTGCTGGATCTCGACAAGCATTACAGCCGCAAAGAGAACCTGTTGTTCCCTTATCTTGAAAAATACGGAATTTATGGCCCGACCAAGGTCATGTGGGGTGTGGACGACGGCATCCGCGCGATGATAAAAGAGGCTAAAGCTGCACTCAGCCAGTATAACGGCCAAACCGAGGACATCGGAGTTATGCTTACGAACATCATCCAGGAAGTAAATGAGATGATCTTTAAGGAAGAAAATATTCTGCTGCCGATGGCGCTCGACAAGCTGACCGAAGATGAATGGGTCAAGATAGCCAGAGAAAGCGATGAGATCGGCTTCTGCCTGACTGCACCGGAGCAGGAGTGGATTCCTGAGCGTGCTGACGAACCGGAAGGAGCTGCAGTGCAGAGTGAAGCTATAGGCGAAAGTCCGCAGGGCTTTATCCGTTTTGAGACGGGCCTGCTATCGCTTCATCAACTGGAGACCGTACTGAACCATCTGCCGGTCGATATAACGTTCATTGATGAGAATGATGTAGTCCGCTATTTCTCACATGGCAAGGAACGGATTTTCGCCCGGACCAAAGCGGTTATAGGCCGCACGGTGCAGAACTGCCATCCGCCGCAAAGCGTTCATGTGGTCGAGAAATTACTGGAAGACTTTAAGGCAGGCCGCAAGGATGCTGAGGATTTCTGGATTGCGATTAAGGATAAATTTATCTACATCCGTTATTTCGCCGTCCGCGATGAAGCGGGCCGCTACATGGGTACGCTGGAGTTCACACAGAATATCGCACCGATTCGTGCGCTGGAGGGGCAAAAACGCATATTGTCAGAATAATGACAAGATTGATTTACTACACTTGTTCCTCGCCGGTTAACCCGGCAAATCTACCTGACTTCCCGCCCCTAAAGGCCGGGAAGTCTTTTTTGAATCCGCAAAAACCTGTTTTAGTTCTAATTAATCCCGGCTCTGCATTTCTTAACTATGCCATGTGCATTGTCCATGTGTCTTGCCTGGCCAATAAATTCATGTGCTCTGGATGGCTTAGCTTTCAAATTAGCCGGGTGTGCCGCCTTTCCTTGACCGCAGAGAAAGCTTCTATTATAGTGGGTACGTAGGATTAACTATTTTAGCATAGAAAAAGGTGGCTTGTTACATGTCTGAAAATATCTACGTTGGCGTGGATTTAGGTGGAACCACGATTAAGGTTGGAATCTGCAATGCCGAGGGGAATTTGCTGCACACTTATGAAGGTCCTACAGGGACTGCGGATGGCGTCGATGCCGTCATCGATAACATCGAGAAATATGTGCGCCAGATTGTGGAGGACTCTCCATACTCTTGGGATCAGCTTGCCGGTGTAGGAGCGGGCCTTGCCGGGTTTACGAACATTCGTGAAGGAATCATCATCCTTGCGCCTAACATAGGTTTTAGAGATGTGCCGATCCGCTCCATTCTGGAGAACCGATTGAACAAGCCTGTGAAAATAGACAATGACGCGAATGTGGCTGCACTGGGCGAAGCCTGGAGCGGTGCGGGACGCGGCATTGAGAATTGCGTCTGCTACACACTGGGAACGGGTGTTGGCGGCGGCATTATCATTAACGGCAAGGTGTATCAGGGATTTGCCGGTCTCGCCGGTGAACTGGGCCATATCTCTGTAGTGCCAGACCTGGAAGCGATCCAGTGCGGCTGCGGCAATATGGGTTGTTTGGAAACCGTTTCCTCTGCTACGGGAATTATCCGTATGGCCAATGATGCTGTAGCACGCGGGGACCGCACCTCTCTGTCATTGGTAGAGAAGATTGCGGCGAAGGAAGTATTTGATGCGGCAAAAGCGGGCGACGAAGTTGCAATTCGTATTGTTAACCGTGCAGCGTTCTATCTGGGCAAATCCATTGCGGCGGTAGCTGCGGTGCTTAACCCTGAAGTGTTTATCATTGGCGGCGGTGTCTCCAAGGCAGGAGATATACTGTTTGACGAGGTCCGTCGTGTATTCGCCAAGCTGACTCCCGAGCCATTGCAGAAAGGCGTTACCATCGTTCCTGCCGAGCTGGGTAATGACGCTGGTATTATCGGGGCCGCCGGCCTTTTGTTGCGTTCTTAATAAGCTGGAATTATTCATATACTAATTTTAGGGAGGGGACGCTTTAATGACCGAATTGGAGCAATCTCCGTCGGCTGGTGCCACCCTGATCATTATTACGGGTATGTCGGGTGCAGGCAAGACCATTGCTGTACAAAGTCTGGAGGACCTCGGGTTCTTCTGTGTCGATAATCTGCCGCCGGTGCTGATCCCGAAATTCGCCGAGCTGATTGAGCAGTCGAAGGGGAAAATTGCCAAAGTGGCGCTCGTAATTGATCTGCGGGGGCGGGAGTTTTTTACGGCTTTGTCGGAGTCGCTGGCCTACATCAAAGACGAGTCAACCATCGGCTGCGAGATTCTGTTTCTGGATGCAACGGATTCTGTGCTTGTCCAGCGCTATAAGGAGAGCCGGCGGCATCATCCGCTGGCTCCCAAAGGGATGCCGCTTGACGGCATCCGCCTGGAGCGCCAGATGCTGGAGGAGCTGAAGAATTCCGCCACACTGTGTCTGGACACCAGCAGCATGAAGCCGGTGCAGCTGAAGGAGAAGATCGTATCGCGGTTTTCGCATCTTGGAAAAAGCACACTCTCCGTTAACATTACCTCGTTCGGATTCAAGTATGGCATTCCGATCGATGCAGACCTCGTATTTGATGTCCGCTTCTTGCCTAACCCACACTATGTGGATCAACTGCGGCCCAAGACTGGCCAAGACAGCGATGTCTACGATTATGTAATGAAATGGCCTGAAACGCAGACGTTTCTGACCAAGCTGCTGGATATGCTTCATTTCCTAATTCCGCAATACCGCAAGGAGGGCAAATCCCAGATTATTATCGGCATCGGCTGCACGGGCGGAAAACACCGTTCGGTAGCGATCGCGGAATATTTGGGCAAAATGCTTGGAGTTAGCGAGACGGAATCCGTAGCGGTTAGCCATCGGGATTCCGAGCGTGATCGGCATTAACGAGAGAAGGGATCATTAGTGGCTGAAGAACAAGGGCAGCGTCCGCGTATCGTCGTGATGGGCGGCGGTACCGGTCTGTCTGTCATGCTTCGCGGTTTGAAGGAAAAGCCGCTTGATATTACGGCTATAGTTACTGTGGCGGATGACGGGGGCAGCTCCGGTATTCTGCGGAGCGAGCTGCAAATGCCGCCGCCAGGCGATATTCGCAATGTGCTCACGGCTATGGCTGATGTAGAGCCGCTGATGGCGGAGATTATGAAATACCGCTTCAGCAGCGGAGAAGGACTGGCCGGACACAGCCTTGGCAATCTTATTCTTGCAGCGCTTACGGATATCTCCGGTGACTTTGTCACCGCTGTCCGTGAGCTTAGCCGGTTGTTCGCCGTTCGCGGCAGGGTGCTGCCGGCTGCTGGGCACGCTGTGGTGCTGCATGCGGAGATGTCGGACGGCACGATTATTACCGGCGAGTCCAAAATCCCGGAGGCCGGCGGACGGATCAAACGCGTCTTTCTGGAGCCGGCTGATGTGGAACCGCTGCCGGAGGCGCTGGAAGCCATCCGTAATGCAGATGCCATCCTCTGCGGCCCCGGAAGCCTGTATACCAGCATTCTTCCCAACCTGCTGGTGCCGAAGCTGGCGGAGGCCATTGTGGAATCCGAAGCGATTAAGATCTTTGTCTGCAATGTGATGACCCAGCCTGGTGAAACGGATAATTACACGGTCAGTGATCATCTTCAAGCGGTATATGATCATGTCGGCCTGCACTTATTCGATTACGTTATTGTCAACGACGGGGAGATTCCAGAGCAGGTTCAGGTCAAATATGCGGAAAAAGGCGCCCGCCCGGTGCTGCTTGACCGGGATGTGCTGGACGGTAACGGTTATAAGGTCATTGCGGATAAGCTGGTCTTATTCAAGACTTATCTCCGGCATGACACGAATAAACTCAGTCACCATATTTACCAGTTAGTGAAGGACTGGAAATCCAGATAGTTCTGGTTTGATTTTTGGATGAACATGAAAGAGGTGAGCCCCTTGTCTTTTGCGGCCCTTACAAAAAAAGAGCTGACGATGGTGGAGAGCCAGCCTTGCTGCGAGAAAGCGGAAATGTCAGCGCTGATCCGAATGAATGGTTCGGTGCAGCTTTCGAGCAAAAAGGTAGTTCTCGACATTTCGACGGAAAACGCCGCGATTGCAAGGCGGGTATATTCTTTGCTTAAGAAATATTACCAGGTCCATATCGAGCTGCTCGTGCGTAAAAAAATGCGTTTGAAGAAGAATAACGTTTATATCGTAAGAATCCCAAACCGTGTTCAGGAGATCCTGAAGGATTTGCGGATTGTTTCCGAAGGTTTCATCTTTACCGATGGGATCGACAAGGAAATCGTCGGTAAGAACTGCTGTAAGCGCGCATATCTGCGTGGTGCATTTATGGCGGGGGGATCAGTCAACAACCCGGAAGGTTCTTCCTACCATCTGGAAATCGCTTCCATGTATGAGGAGCACTGCAAAGCGCTGGTGGATCTGGCTGGGGAATTTCACCTGAACGCCCGCTGCATAGAGCGCAAGAAAGGCTTTATCCTATATATCAAGGAAGGCGAGAAAATCATTGAGTTTCTCAGTCTGATTGGAGCGCATCAAGCGTTGTTTAAATTTGAGGATGTGCGGATTATGCGCGATATGCGCAACTCCGTGAACCGGATCGTCAACTGTGAAACGGCCAATTTGAACAAAACGATTGGCGCTGCGGTGCGGCAAATTGAGAACATCAAGCTGCTGCAGCGTGAAGTGGGGCTGGAAAGCCTGCCGGATAAGCTGCGCGAGGTCGCTGAAATCCGTTTGGCACACCCGGACATCAACCTCAAGGAAGTGGGCGAGATGCTGAAGGGAACGGTCAGTAAATCCGGTGTAAACCACCGTTTGCGCAAAATTGACGAGCTGGCTGATAAGGTTCGGGGAAGCTGATTATTTTTTTTCTAGTGTGGATGAGGTTATAATGATATAATATTATAAAATTAATGTGAAATTTTTGGGCAGATCTCAAATAGGGGGTAAGCGTTTCATGACAAAGCACCCGGTAGTTGTACGGTTGAAGACGGGGCTCCACGCTCGGCCGGCAGCATTGTTCGTGCAAGAAGCTAACAAGTTTTCGTCGGAGATTTTCGTGGAAAAAGACGATAAAAAGGTTAACGCCAAAAGCATCATGGGCATTATGAGCCTGGCGATCAGTTCCGGCACGGAGATTTATATTAGCGCGGATGGCGCCGATGCGGATCAAGCTGTAACCGCTTTGACTAGTCTTGTAAGCAAGGAAGAGCTTGAGAACCAATAATTTTGCAATCTCTTACTTATTCGTACACCAGAAACGTTGCTGCTCTCCCTCTCCGGGAGACAGCCAGTTTAAAAAGCCCCTTTGCGGGCTTTTTTTATTACCTTGATTAGGAAATTTGAATTTGATGAAATTACAAGGAGAATGAGCATGCACAATCAGGTAACTTTAGCAGAGCCGACAGTAGAGCTGGCGTCGCAGTACTTGGCATTTTACGAAGAATGGCTGGCAGGTGGAGAGATATTCGTCCCTTGGGTAATTGGCATTGATCCCGCCGACTTCGCGGCTATGGTCCGGTATTTGCAGGATAACGCGGATGGCGTAATTCTTAAAGAAGGCTGGGTACCTAGTTCTACATACTGGTTGGTGAATGCCGATTCCAAAGTGGTGGGTGCAGTAAATATAAGGCATCGCCTGACTGGAAAACTGCTTCAGAGCGGGGGACATATTGGATATGGGATACTTCGCTCTGAGCGGCGCAAGGGATTGGCAACTGAGCTTCTGAGACAGGCCTTGCTGAAGGCGGGCGGGCTTGGGATTACCAAAGCGCTTGTCGTTTGCGATGACAGCAATATTGCTTCCGAACGGACGATCCGCAGAAACGGCGGGGTGGAGGATAGTTCATACATCGAAGAGGACGGCAACGTGATCCGGAGGTTCTGGATCGAGACGTGAAATGCAGGCGGAATGTAACCTCTGCAAATTTTTTCTTCAAAAGCCTTGGGGGATATGCAACTTTTGCCAAGCAGTTCCGTCTAGAGGGTACCAACAATTTTTGGAGAATGAAAGGGGATGGCAAGGATGAAGAAATGGGGCAAAACAGTCGGTACCGTATTGCTGGCGGGAAGTTTATTGGTAGGGGGTACGGCGTTAAGCGGAGTGCTTCAGGCTCCTGAAAAGGCTTACGCTGCTGAGGACGTGCAGAGAAATGTCGTTAGTGTTGTAGGTAAAGGCGAGCTTTCGATCAAGCCGGATATCGTGTATCTGTCAATCGGCGTCAGCACCTCTGCTGCAACAGCTGAAGAAGCACAGAAGTCGAATGGAGCCAAAATCACCAAGCTAACCAACCTGCTGAAAAAAACCTGGGGTATTGCGGATAAGGACATTCAGAGCACCCAATTTTATGTGCAGCCTAATTACGCCTACACTGAAAAAGACGGTCAACAGGTTAAGGGTTATAACGCCCAGCACACGCTTCAAGTCTCTTACCGCGATCTGACTAAGGTCGGGGGACTGCTGGATGCCGCTTCTACAGCGGGAGCGAACAACATTGGAAGTGCACGGTTTGCCATCGAGGATCCTTCTGCATTCGAAGCACAGGTTATTGAGAAAGCAATGGCCAATGCAGATGTGAAGGCAGCCGCGATTGCCAAAGTGGCCAAACGCAGTCTGGGCCAGGTCGTTACGGTTATCCAGAACGATGACGGTAATAACCCGGTTGTCTATATGGAGAGCGCCCAAATGACCAAAGCATCGGCCGATATGGCTGCAGGCACTTCGGTTGAAGCGGGAGAAGTTAAAGTATCCACCCAGCTTAGTGTAATGTATGAGCTGAAATAAGAAAGCGACGGGTGAGGCGTTGCTTCCGCTGTGATTGCGGAGGCAACGCCTCTTTTTGCTTTTGAAGTACAGAAGCAGGTGTGAAATCTCTCAATTTGTTTAAAGTAATGTAATAAGACTCGTAATATTTGCAGGGAAACTTTAAGAAACTGTAAGGAGCGTTGTAACAACCACGGTTGCTGTTTATTCTATAATGGGAAGAGTCAATCATCGTACCAGCGGAAGGGGAAAAAAGTATGAAGTATATGTCTAAAGAACAGGCCCGTAAATGGGGCGCAGGATTAATGGCAGCAGGATTGCTGCTGGGTGGAGCTCTTCTGCCTGCAGAGACGAGCCAGGCCGCAGCGGCCAAGACACAGGCTAAGGTCAATTCATCACTTGTTGTATTAAAAACAAACGGAACGATTTCACAGCATACCGGGATTGTAAGCGCAGGGAAAGTATGGGTGCCGGTTGCTTTTATGCGTGATACTCTGGGTATGCCATTGACGTATGATAAAACGGAGAAAACTTATACGATCGGGAACGGAATTACACGAACCAAGCTGATGGTCTCCGATTACGGCACCTCCATCTCGGTCAATAATTATTACCTGGGAGAGTTTGACGGCAAGATTATAAATAACCGTCTGTATGTTCCCTTTGATCTGCTCAGCGATTATTTGGGCTATAAGGGGGATTGGAATGCTGCCTCCGGACGGTTAAATGTGATAAAGAAAACACAAAATCCGATTACGGTAACGACTGAAACTTACAGCAAGGACTACAAGGACGCACCGATCAAGCTGGATTACCCGCAAATCAGCGGTTTGGACAATGCCAAAGCGCAGGCAGCGATTAATAATACCCTTAAGCAGACGTTCCTAAAGTATGCGGAAGGGGCTGAGAAAGAAATTGCCATTAGAGCCAAAGATGACCGCCCCTATGAATACGAAGGAGGATACGTGGTTACGTACAATCAGGACGGGGTGCTCAGCCTTGTGACCAGCCAGTATGGGTATACCGGCGGCGCTCATGGAATGACCTACCGCAATGCCTTTACCTTCTCGCTCAAGGACGGAAAGCAGCTATTGCTTGGAGATTTATTCGGTGCCAACCCCAACTATAAAAAAGAGCTTAATGCAAAGCTGGCGAAGCTGCTGAAAGCAAATGGCGGGTATCTTGGCGGCTTCACGGGCCTGAATACGGAGAAGGATTTCTATTTGAAAGACGGCAAGGCGGTCCTTTTCTTCCAGCTGTATGAATACACTGCATATGCTGCCGGATTCCCTGAGTTTACTTTCACGTTCAAGGAGCTGCTCCCCGGCGGAAGCAGTCCATTTGCCGCATTGAAGTAAATACAGTGACCTGACTGCGAATCCGCCAATGCCGGATACGGACATTTCTCCGTTACCGGATCACCTAACCGTTCATAAGCTAAAGGAGAAACCAGCTTAGGAGCGGGGAGGGAAAGTAACGATGAGTATTCAGTATACGGCGATTGGCGATTCGTTAACGACAGGATTTGGAGCTCTGCCGGGCAATGGGTTTGTTCCGGTCTACCGCCGGATGGCCGAGGCGCGGCTGCGGGTGCCGATCGAATTATCCAATTTGGGAGTCAACGGTTTGACCACAGATGGATTGGAGCAGAGGCTGAAGAGGGATTACAACTATCGGCTTGCCATCAGTGAGGCCGAATTGATTACGATGTCCATTGGCGGCAACGATTTGATCAAGGCGGCCAAAGCGGCGGGCGGGCGGCCGGGCGATCTGGCTCCGGTACTGCAAAAAGCGCTCCGGGAATGCAAACGTAATTTGCATGACATTATGGGCACGCTTTCGCAGTTGAAGGCGGGTATGCGGAGACCCTATATTATCAGAATAGTAGGACTGTATAACCCCTATCCCCAGTTGACGGAAGCGACGGATTGGGTGCGGCAGTTTAACCACTATGCTGCGGGATATAGCAGCCCGGTATGCAGGTTCGCCTCTATATATAATGAATTTGCCGGCAACGAGCGGGGGCTGCTGTCAATAGATCATTTGCATCCTAACGGAAGAGGTTACCGTGTTATCGCCGGGAAGCTGGACACGTTGGGGTATGGGCGTCTGGGGTAATTCTTCATCAATAGAATAATGTACCTGAACTATAAAACAGCAAAAGAGGCTGGCGGGGATCACTTAGTGGTCCCAACCAGCCTCTTTGTTGTTGCTTGTATTAAACGCCGGCAGGCAGCGTCTTCTCGATAACTTTATCGACAATACCATATTCAGCTGCATCAGCTGCACTCATGAAATAGTCGCGGTCGGTATCCTTTTCGATCCGTTCCAGCGGCTGTCCTGTGCGCTCGGACAGAATGCGGTTCAGCTTGTCGCGCAGCTTGAGGATGCGGCGGGCGCGGATTTCGATGTCCGTTGCCTGACCTTGAGCACCGCCCAGAGGCTGGTGAATCATAATTTCGCTGTTAGGAAGTGCAAAACGTTTGCCTTTGGCACCGGCGTTCAGCAGGAAAGCTCCCATCGATGCGGCCATACCTACGCAAATCGTCGATACATCCGGTTTGATGTACTGCATTGTATCAAATATAGCCATACCCGCTGTAATGGAGCCACCAGGGCTGTTTACATACAGGTGAATATCCTTCTCCGGATCCTCGGCAGCCAGAAACAGCATTTGCGCGATGATGGAATTGGCTACCACGTCATTAACCTCCGTTCCAAGGAAAATGATGCGGTCCTTCAGCAGGCGGGAATAGATGTCATAAGCGCGCTCACCGCGGTTGCTCTGTTCTACTACCATAGGAATATAACTCACGTGGAAAACCTCCTTGAATTGGTTCTTCGAATGTGTTCATTTTTACTGTTACCGTATTAACCACATGATAAACAAATTCAAACAAAAAGTCAAAGAAAGTCAAACTTAGTTGTAAAAAAAAGAGCCATCACCTGGCTCTTTGGTTAATCATTAGTATGGGTGTTGCTAAATTATAGACAAATAAGAAAATAATGGCGCGCCCGCCAAGAATCGAACTTGGATCTCAGGCTTCGGAGGCCTACGTCATATCCATTGGACCACGGGCGCAACAGAAATTATTATAATACACTTATTATGCAAATGCAATGGATTCATCCTGTTGTTTGGAAAATATCTTTTCCCGGATGTCTGTGGCCTCATTTTCAGTGCGGCTGCAAGTATACAGTTTGGGCGTTTGTGCGGCCAGCACAAGACTTTCAGCCCCTTACATGGCTTGGCAGATGTATAAGATGAAAAGAGGTTGAGAATTATACTCTCGGAAGACTTGCACTCCGCGTAATATTTGGGTAGAATATGGGTGGGACTTAAAAAGTTAACCCGGGACATTTTGAGACCACGAACAAGGGAATAGAGAAAGACGAAGTTGCAGGAGTGAAAGCATGCGTAATTTATTAGAAATCCAAAAGCAGCTTCTGCCTGATCTCATGGAAACCCTTAAGAGACGGTACACGATTCTACATCAGATCATGCTGTCCGATATTATCGGACGCAGGACGCTCGCCGCTTCGCTTGATATGACTGAGCGGGTACTGCGCGCCGAGACGGATCTTCTGAAATCGCAAGGGCTCATTGAGATCGAGAGTGTCGGCATGCGCATCAGCGATGCCGGGCGCAGACTGCTTGACCTGCTGGAGCCGATCGCCAAGAGCTTGTTCGGCCTGGATGATCTGGAAGAGAAGATTCGCTCAACGTACGGTCTTAGTAAAGTCATAGTAGTGCCTGGCGATTGTGAGACATCGTTGTTTACCAAACGTGAGCTGGGCCGGGCAGGCGCCAAAGCGTTGCTGGGTGTGCTCCGTGCAGGCGATACGATTGCCGTCACCGGCGGCTCGACACTGGCCGAAATGGCCGATCAGCTGACACCGCCGTTATCCCATTCCTATAAGAACGCCTGGATTGTTCCGGCGCGCGGAGGACTTGGGGAAAGTATGGAGATTCAGGCCAATACCATTGCTTCGACGATGGCCAAACGGCTTGGAGCCAATTACCGGCTGCTGCATGTACCTGATCTGCTCAGCGGAGATGCTTATCAATCACTGGCGCTGGACTCCAATATTGGAGAAATCGTGCAAATCATCCGTAGATCGCGTATTATTGTTCATGGAATTGGCGATGCCATTGAAATGACCCACCGCCGTAAGCTTGATGAGACTACGGTCTCGGAAATACAGGAAGAAGGCGCGGTTGCCGAATCGTTCGGCTACTATTTCAATGAAGACGGCCAGGTTGTCCATACCATGCTGACGATGGGACTGCGACTGGAGGATATTATCCGGACGGAAGTTGTCATCGGAATCGCCGGAGGCAAACGCAAGGCGAAGGCCATTCATGCGATGCTGCGGTTTGGGCAAGAGGATATACTCGTCATAGACGAGGCAGCGGCTGTCGAAATCGGCAAAGAAATCGACGCACAAATACAGCAGGTCCTATAGCATCCAGTTTCTGGAGAGCATTCGCAGTTATTTTGCATTATACTTAACATTGTTGTCTTGACAAGCTTAACAGCCTGTCTTGAATAAATAAAACGAAATCTAGGAGGAACTATTCAATGAGTGTAAAAGTTGGTATTAACGGTTTTGGACGTATTGGACGCCTTGCATTCCGCCGTATTCAAAATGTAGAAGGTATCGAAGTGGTAGCAATCAATGACTTGACTGATGCTAAGATGCTTGCTCATTTGCTTAAATATGATACAACTCAAGGTAAATTCCAGGGTGAAGTTGAAGTTCACGACGGATTCTTCAAAGTAAATGGCAAAGAAGTTAAGGTTCTGGCTAACCGTAACCCTGAAGAACTTCCTTGGGGCGACCTCGGTGTTGACATCGTGCTGGAATGCACAGGTTTCTTCACAACTAAAGAAGCAGCTGAGAAACACTTGAAAGGCGGAGCTAAGAAAGTTGTTATTTCCGCTCCAGCTACAGGCGACATGAAAACTGTCGTTTACAACGTTAACCATGACATTCTGGATGGTACTGAAACAGTTATCTCCGGCGCATCTTGCACAACTAACTGCCTGGCTCCAATGGCAAAAGTGCTGAACGACAAGTTCGGTATCGTTGAAGGCTTGATGACAACTATCCACGCTTACACTGGTGACCAGAACACTCTTGATGCTCCACACGCTAAAGGCGACTTCAGACGCGCCCGTGCTGCGGCTGAGAACATCATCCCTAACACTACCGGTGCTGCTAAAGCCATCGGCCTGGTTATTCCAGATCTGAAAGGCAAACTTGACGGAGCTGCTCAACGTGTGCCTGTAGCTACAGGTTCCCTGACTGAGCTGGTTACTGTTCTTAACAAGAGCGTTACTGTTGAAGAGCTGAACGCAGCAATGAAAGAAGCTTCCGATCCAGAAACTTACGGCTACACTGAAGATGAAATCGTATCTTCCGACATCAAAGGCATGACTTTCGGTTCCCTGTTCGATGCAACACAAACTAAAGTCCTGACTGTTGGCGACAAACAACTGGTTAAAACTGTTGCTTGGTACGACAATGAAATGTCCTACACTGCACAACTCGTTCGCACTTTGGAACACTTCGCTAAACTTGCTCAATAAGATCGTTTTTATATAAGCAGCATCTATAGAGCGGAAACAGAAGTTCCTTGTTTCCGCTCTTTCTAAATGGATTCGTGAGTGAACCAATATGGGTGTGGAGGAAACTAATCATGAACAAAAAGAGCGTCCGTGATGTAGAAGTAGCAGGCAAACGCGTATTCGTACGCGTCGATTTCAATGTGCCAGTGGAAGACGGTAAAATCACTGATGATACACGTATCCGCGAAACACTTCCAACGATTAAATACCTGATCGAGAACGGTGCAAAGGTCATTCTGGCCAGCCATATGGGCCGTCCTAAGGGTCAATTCGTTGATTCCATGCGCCTTACCGGTGCTGCTGTACGTCTGTCCGAGCTGCTCGGCAAACCAGTTGCCAAAGCTGATGAAGCGATCGGCGATGCTGTTAAAGCACAAATTGCTGAACTGAACAACGGTGATGTGCTTGTGCTTGAGAATGTCCGTTTCTATCCGGGTGAAGAAAAGAACGATCCTGAACTGGCTAAGCAGTTCGCGGAACTGGCTGACCTGTTCGTCAACGACGCATTCGGCGCAGCTCACCGTGCACATGCATCGACTGAAGGCATCGCTCACTTCCTGCCGGCTGTATCCGGTCTTCTGATGGAGAAAGAATTGTCTGTTCTGGGCAAAGCTCTTTCGAACCCTGAGCGTCCTTTCACTGCCATCATCGGCGGTTCCAAGGTTAAAGACAAGATCGACGTTATCGACAACCTGCTGACTTTGGCTGACAATGTACTGATCGGCGGCGGCCTTTCCTATACATTCACTAAAGCTCAAGGCTTCGAAATCGGAAATTCCTTGGTAGACAACGACAAACTTGATGTCGCTCTTGGATTTATCGAGAAGGCTAAAGCACTGGGCAAAAATTTCGTGCTTCCGGTTGACGTAGTTGTAGCCGATAAGTTCGGCGCAGATGCCAATACCAAAATTGTTGATACAACTGACATTCCTGCGGATTGGGAAGGTCTGGACATCGGTCCTAAAACTCGTGAAATTTATGCCGATATCATCAAAAACTCCAAGCTGGTTGTATGGAACGGACCTATGGGTGTGTTCGAAATCGACATCTTTGCTGAAGGTACAAAGGCTGTAGCACAGGCTTGTGCAACAACCGAAGGTTACACTGTAATCGGTGGCGGTGACTCCGCAGCTGCAGCAGAGAAATTCCACCTGGCTGACCAAATGGATCATATCTCCACTGGCGGCGGCGCATCACTCGAGTTCATGGAAGGCAAGGCACTTCCTGGCGTAGAAGCACTGAACGACAAGTAAGACGTAGAAGGTAGAAGGAGGCAATCCATTACTATGAGTAGAACACCTATTATCGCCGGGAACTGGAAGATGTTCAAAACCGTTCCGGAAGCAGAAGGCTTCATCGCTGGAGTCAAAGGCCAAGCAGAAGTAGCAGGCGTAGAGACTGTTGTTTGCGCTCCATTTACTAACCTGCCAGCACTGGTAGCAGCAGTTAAAGGCACAAGCATCAAGATCGGTGCACAAAACCTGCACTTCGAAGATAACGGCGCTTATACAGGCGAAATCAGCGGTGTAATGCTGAAGGACCTTGGCGTAGAGTATGTTATCATCGGGCACTCCGAACGTCGCGCTTATTTTGGCGAAACGGACGAAATCGTGAACAAAAAGATGCATGCGGCATTCCGTCACGGCATCACTCCAATTGTTTGTGTAGGCGAAAAGCTTGAAGAGCGCGAAGCTAATCAAACAAAAGATGTGTGCAAAGTTCAAACCGAAGCTGCATTTGCCGGTCTCAGTGCCGAACAGGCTGCTCAGGTCGTTATCGCCTATGAGCCTATCTGGGCGATTGGCACAGGCAAATCCTCCACTTCCCAGGATGCCAACGAAGTTATTGCTTATATCCGTACCCTTGTAAAAGGTCTGTATGATGAAGCAACTGCTGAAGCTGTGCGTATTCAATACGGCGGCAGTGTGAAGCCTGAGAATGTAACGGAGTACATGAGTCAAAGCGACATCGACGGCGCTCTTGTCGGCGGTGCCAGCCTGCAGCCAGCTTCCTTTGTTTCACTCGTTGAGGGGGCGAAGTAAGAATGTCAGCACCCAAACCTGTAGCATTAATCATCATGGACGGTTTCGGTTTGCGCAATACGACTGAAGGCAACGCTGTTGCTCAAGCCAACAAGCCTAACTATGACCGTTACCTGAAACAATATCCGAATACCACACTGACTGCTTGCGGCGAAGCTGTAGGTCTGCCGGAAGGACAAATGGGTAACTCGGAAGTAGGACACCTTAACATCGGTGCCGGACGTATCGTATATCAGGATTTGACCCGGATTGACAAGTCTATCCGTGACGGAGAATTCTTTGATAACGAAACGCTGGTTGCTGCTGTAAGAAACGCCAAATCAACCGGCAAAAAGCTTCATCTGTATGCACTGGTCTCCGACGGAGGCGTACACAGTCATATCAGTCACCTCTTTGCCATGCTTGATCTGGCCAAGAAAGAAGATATGCACGAAGTGTATATTCACGCATTCATGGATGGCCGCGATGTACCTCCTGACAGCGGACAAAAGTTCGTTCAGGATCTCGTAGCCAAGATTGAAGAGGTTGGCGTAGGTAAGATTGCTACGGTATCCGGGCGTTACTTCGCAATGGACCGTGACAAACGCTGGGAGCGTGTAGAGAAAGCCTATCGTGCTATGGTATATGGCGAAGGTCCGAAATATACCGATGCCCTGCAGGCGATCACAGCCTCCTATCAGAATTCCGTGTATGATGAGTTCGTTGAGCCTAGTGTTATCGTAGACAGCAACGACAAGCCGGTTGCGGTAGTGGAAAGCGGCGATTCCGTTGTGTTCCTGAACTTCCGCCCTGACCGTGCGATTCAGCTGTCCCAAGTCTTTACCAACTCGGATTTCCGTGGTTTTGACCGGGGTCCTTTGTTCCCGCAAGGCCTGCACTTCGTATGTCTGACTACATTCAGCGAAACGGTGCAGGGCTTCGTGGCCTACTCACCGAAGAACCTGGATAATACCTTGGGTGAAGTGCTGGTACAGCAGAACAAGAAGCAATTGCGTATTGCGGAAACTGAAAAGTACCCGCATGTAACCTTCTTCTTCAGCGGCGGACGTGATGAAGAGCTTCCTGGGGAAACCCGCATCCTGATCAACTCTCCTAAAGTAGCAACTTATGATCTTCAGCCTGAGATGAGCGCATACGAAGTGGCGGCGGCCTGCGTAGCGGAAATCGAAGCGGATAGACAAGATGCTATTATCCTTAACTTTGCAAATCCTGATATGGTTGGACACTCCGGCATGCTGGAGCCAACAATCAAGGCTGTTGAAGTGACGGATGAATGTGTGGGTAAAGTTGTGGATGCCGTTGTAGCCAAAGGCGGCGTGGCAATCATCATTGCCGACCACGGCAATGCGGATATGGTATTTGACGAGAACGGACGTCCGTTCACGGCTCATACTACCAACCCGGTTCCTTTCATCGTAACTACTGAAAATGTTGTACTGCGCGAATCCGGTATCCTTGCCGATGTGGCACCGACGATTCTGGATCTGATGGGACTTCCGCAACCAGCGGAAATGACCGGACAATCCATGATCGCCAGCCGTAAATAAGCAGGATTTAAGCTTCACCATCACTACCAAAACCCATGATAAAAGGAGATTAACTTACATGACTATTATTTCTGATGTGTACGCTCGCGAAGTCCTCGACTCCCGCGGTAACCCTACTGTAGAGGTTGATGTTTATCTGGAATCCGGCGCTAAAGGCCGCGCTATCGTTCCTTCCGGCGCTTCCACTGGCGCTCATGAAGCTGTAGAGCTTCGTGACGAAGACAAAAACCGTTACCTGGGCAAAGGCGTTCTGAAAGCTGTTGAGAACGTAAATGAAATCATCGCTCCTGAAGTAATCGGTATGGACGCTCTTGACCAACTGGGCATCGACAAATTGATGATCACTTTGGACGGTACTCACAACAAAGGCAAACTCGGCGCTAACGCAATTCTGGCTGTATCCATGGCCGTAGCCCGCGCTGCAGCAGCAGCTCTGGATGTACCTTTGTATGTATACCTGGGCGGATTCAACGCTAAACAGCTTCCAGTACCAATGATGAACATCGTTAACGGCGGCGCACATGCCGACAACAACGTAGACGTTCAAGAGTTCATGGTTCTGCCAGTTGGCGCACCTAGCTTCAAAGAAGCTCTGCGTACAGGCGCTGAAATCTTCCACGCTCTGAAATCGGTACTGAAAGCTAAAGGCCTGAACACTGCAGTTGGCGACGAAGGCGGATTCGCTCCTAACTTCACTTCCAACGAAGATGCATTGTCCTCCATCATGGAAGCTATCGAAAAAGCCGGTTACAAACCAGGCGTTGACGTATTCCTTGGTATGGACGTTGCTTCCACTGAGTTCTTCAAAGATGGCAAATACCACCTGGAAGGCGAAGGCAAATCCTTCACACCAGCTGAATTTGTTGACCTGCTCGCTTCTTGGGCTGATAAATACCCAATCATCACCATCGAAGATGGCTGCTCCGAAGATGACTGGGAAGGCTGGAAATTGCTGTCCGAGAAACTCGGCAACAAAATCCAACTCGTTGGCGATGACTTGTTCGTAACCAACACTGAGCGTCTGGCTAAAGGTATCGAAGAAGGTATCGGTAACTCCATTCTGATCAAAGTTAACCAAATCGGTACTTTGACTGAAACTTTCGATGCTATCGAAATGGCTAAACGTGCAGGTTACACTGCAGTTATCTCTCACCGTTCCGGTGAATCCGAAGACAGCACCATCGCTGATATCGCTGTGGCAACCAATGCCGGCCAAATCAAAACAGGTGCTCCTTCCCGTACAGACCGTATCGCTAAATACAACCAATTGCTTCGTATCGAAGATGAACTGGGTGAATTGGCTCAATACAACGGCCTGAAATCCTTCTACAACCTCAAAAGATAATTATTTTTGAGTCAAGCTTTTCAAAGAGTCTGCCGGTTTCCGGCAGGCTCTTTTTTATTTGAAATTGCATCTGCCGCTCTGAATAGGTATTCTATAAATGTAGATAATTGGAAGGAGTGGATTGAATGAATGCTATTGTGGCAGGGATTGCGATTGGAATACTGATTGTAATCATAAGCTTAGTTTTTACACGAATCCGGGGACTGCATTCCGGGCTCACGTTTTATCCGGGGATTGTCGGCTTGGTTGGCGGTGCAATCTTGCTCGTGCTCAGTTTTTCAGTGATTGGGCGCTGGGAAGGAATTGCCTATGCCTTTATGTGTGTTCCTATCATTGTGATTTCTGCGCTGTTATTGCTGACTCTTACGTTTTTCAGGAGACAGGCTTAGGAGATTGACACCCGGTATCTCCAAACTAGATTCGTAGTCAGAAGGTTGTATTCATACGGTAGCTATGATAAAATAAAAATGCTGTTTATGAAACGTAAAACCTAATTTAGCATAGATAGTGATGCTTGGACGTAGGAGGTGGAAGTGAATGGATATCTTTTTGAAAGTAGTTCTCCTGATTTTTTCCGTCGGTCTGATTGCGGTCGTTCTTCTGCAAAAAGGGAAAAGCGCAGGTCTCTCCGGTGCCATCTCCGGCGGTGCTGAGCATCTTTTCGGTAAAACTAAAGCACGCGGTATGGAGCTTGTACTGCAGCGTGTAACGGTTGCACTGGCAGCTGGATTCTTCATTATGGCGATCGTTGTTGCCATTGTAGTTGATTAGGACGTCTACAATAAGCCTTCGCACTGTTCTGAATAGAATGGGGCGTGGGCTTTTTTGGTGCGATTTTTTGGACTGCGTTAACTTTGTGATAATCATTACAGGGATGCTCTGGATTGATTTCGTGTATACTAGGGTATGAAGTATATAAAGGTAAAATTTACTTGAATGATTTCGGGTGAAGCAGGACAAGACATACATATATGCCAGCAGCGCTTGAAGGCTGCGGAGGGCCGAGGTGACTAACTTGATAACACAGGAAATATTGCTTGATTTTATGCGGGAGACCGCTTATAAACCGCTCACTTATGACGAATTGGTAAGCCACTTCGAGTTGCAGGATAGCGCGTCGTTTAAAGCGTTCGAGGATTTGCTGCTGGAGCTTGAACAGGATGGGAGAGTCGTGCTGACCCGGAATGCCCGTTATGGCGTGCCGGAACGGATGGATTTATTGCGTGGACGGCTGCAGGCACATGCGAAGGGGTTTGCTTTTCTAATCCCGGACGACCGTGATCATCCCGATGTGTATGTACACGCCAACGATTTAAAGGGTGCGATGAACGGGGATATCGTACTGGTGCGTGTCACTTCGAAAAGTCCGTCCGGCGGGCGGATGGAAGGCGAAGTGGTGCGGATCGTGAAAAGAGGTGTGCTCCAGACTGTTGGGGTATTCCAAAGCCTGGAGACCTACGGTTTTGTGCTGCCGGATGACAAGCGGATTAACCGCGATATCTTTATTCCGAAGCAGTCCTTTATGGGAGCGGTCGACGGCGAGAAGGTTGTGGTCCGCATTGTAAATTACCCGGAAGGCCGCGCTGCGGCTGAAGGGGAAATCATTGAAATCCTGGGACATAAGGACGACCCGGGTGTTGATATTTTATCCGTAATCCGTAAGCACCAGCTGCCTGAGGCTTTCCCGTCTGAAGTGATGACCGAAGCGGAGCAGGCGCCGGATTCCATTACCGATGAAGAAATTATCCAGCAGGGACGCCGCGATTTGCGCGGGCTCAACATTGTCACCATCGACGGTGAGGATGCCAAGGATCTGGATGATGCGGTCAATGTGGAACGGCTGGAGAATGGGCATTACAAGCTGGGCGTTCATATCGCCGACGTCGGCTATTATGTGCGCGAAGGTTCGGAGCTCGACAAGGAAGCTTATGACCGCGGATGCAGCGTGTATCTGGTGGACCGGGTGATTCCGATGTTGCCGCACCGTCTCTCTAACGGGATTTGCAGTTTGAACCCGCAGGTGGACCGGTTGACGATGTCCTGTGAGATGGAATTTAATGAGCATATGAAGGTCGTGAAGCATGATGTCTTTACGAGTGTAATCCGTACCAAAGAAAGAATGACTTACTCCAATGTCCGCAAAATCGTCGAAGACGAAGATCCGGAGCTGCTGGAGCGGTACAGTCCGCTGATCGGGGATTTCCGTCTGATGAAGGAACTGGCCATGAAGCTGCGCGATGCGCGGATGCGGCGGGGAGCGGTTGATTTTGACTTTGAAGAAAGCAAGATCATTGTCGACGAGAACGGCAAAGCTGTTGATATCGTAAAACGTGAGCGTTCAGTAGCCGAGCAAATTATCGAAGAGTTCATGCTGGCGGCCAATGAGACGGTAGCCGAGCATTTCCACTGGCTAAAAGTGCCGTTCCTCTACCGGATTCATGAAGATCCGGATCCGGAGAAGCTGCAGAACTTTATGGCCTTTGCCGCCAATTTCGGCTACCACGTCAAGGGACGCGGCAATTCTGTCCACCCGCGCGCGCTGCAGAGCCTGCTGGAGGACATTCAAGGCACCAAGGAGCAGACAGTCATCAGCACGATGATGCTGCGCTCCATGAAGCAGGCTAAGTATGATGCGGAGAGCACGGGCCATTTTGGACTTGCGGCGGAATATTATTCCCACTTCACATCGCCGATCCGCCGGTACCCGGACCTTGTCATTCACCGCGTGATGCGTGAGGTGATCGAGAACGGCGGAGCCCTAAGCCAGAAGCGTCATGATTACCTGTCCAGCCGGATGCCTGACATCGCGCAGCAGTCCTCTGAACGCGAACGCGTAGCAGTGGAAGCAGAGCGTGATACGGAGCAGCTGAAGAAAGCGGAATATATGCAGGATAAGGTCGGCGAGGAATTCGAGGCGATGATCAGCAGTGTAACCAGCTTCGGCATGTTCATCGAGCTGGAAAATACCGTCGAAGGTTTAATCCGTATCAGCGCGCTTAGCGATGATTACTACCACTTCGACGAAGCTCATATGGCGCTCATTGGCGAGCGCACCTCCAAGGTGTTCCGCATTGGCGATGAGGTGAAGATCCGCGTCGCCAAGGTCAACATGGACGACCACACGATCGACTTCGAGCTGGTCGACATGAAGCCGCGTGCGGCGGGCGAGCACCGCAGCTATAGCGGACGCGGCGGTAAAGGCGGCCGTCCTGGCACCGGCGGCTTCAGCAAGCCGTCCGGTGGAAAAGCCGGCGGCAAGGGCCGCACCGGCGGTAAAGGCAAGCCCGGCGCTGTCGGAGCGGGCAAGGGCAAACCCGGCGGCGCACTGAACGCCGGCAGAGGCAAGTCCGGCGCGGTGGGAACCGGCGCCTGGGAAGCGCCGCGCACAGACGCGGCGGCCGGTAGCGGCGCGCCTGCAGGCGGACGCGCCAAGCGTGGCAGCGGCGGCCCTGCAGAGGCCGCACGCCGGGCTTACGCCGCCCTGAACGGCGAAGCGGGCGGCAGCAGTGCGCCGCGCGAGCGCAGCGGCGGGGGACGTGGCCGCGGCGGAGAGGCCGGAGGCGGTGCCGGGGGACGCGGCATCAGCTTCGGCTTCGGCTCAGGCAAGGGCGGCTACGGCGCGCCAGCCGGCGGCGCAGGCGAGCAAGGTGCCGGCGAGCTGCGCGGCGTTGACGCGAACACCCGGTTCAGCAGCCGGGAGGATCGCGGGTTCGAGAGCCGCAGCGGAAGCACAGAAGGCAAGAATAAAGGCCGCCGCAAGAAGAACAAGAGCGGCGTGTTCATTGGCCCTTCCGTGACTCCAGGCAACGTGGAGACCTCCGACAAAGTAGCCGCTAAGCGCAGCGACAAAGGCAGCAATGCGGAAGGCGCAGTACGCCGAAAGAAAAAGAAGAAAAAACCTCAGGAGTAAGCTGAGATGATGAAGGCGCTGTTCCCCTTGAAGGGAGCAGCGCTTTTTTGCTAATAAAGAATTTTATGTTCGGGGTTCCCCGCAAAAGGAATGCATAAACTTCCAATTCAAAATCTCCCTACACTGGGATTAACGTCATCCCATTTATATCCTACATGGTGTTGGGCCAGGCTGTATTTTCTATTTATCCATCATATTGTATATAAATTATCTCCAAGGCGGGACTTACTGACATACATATGTCAAAATGCCTGGTGGAGAATGGGCGCTACTTCCTTGCGTTCCCCGGAGCGCTTTTGATACAATAAAGATCTGACGTTTGGATAATCAAACTTACCTGCTTGTTAAGGCGATCTGATTATCTCTGCCTAGGAATACGATTCAAGGAGTGACTCTCATGGGTAAAAAAGCAGACGGGAAAGTGCTCGCCCAGAACAAAAAAGCTTCCCATGATTATTACATCGAGGACACTTACGAAGCTGGCTTGGTGCTGACCGGCACAGAAATCAAGTCGCTGCGTAATGGACGCGCGAATATTGGCGATGCTTTTGCGACGATTCGAAACGGTGAGATTTTCGTGCACAACATGCATATCAGCCCTTTTGAACAAGGGAACCGCTCCAATCCTACCGACCCGACGCGTACGCGCAAGCTGCTGATGCATAAAGAGCAGATTCACAAGCTGCTGGGACAGTCCAAGCGTGAGGGATTCACTATCGTGCCGCTGAAGGTGTACGTCCGCAACGGATACGCCAAGCTGCTGATCGGCCTCGGTAAAGGGAAGAAAGAGTACGACAAACGCGATTCCGCCGCAAAACGTGATGCTCAGCGCGATATCCAGCGTGTGCTGCGCGACAAGCAAAAGATCGCAAGATAAGCCCGGGCAGGAGAATGCCCAATGTTCCAGATTCCACCTTCAATTCCTTTAACCTTCGTGTTAAAGTGTTGATAAATGTGCTATACTGTGTAAGTAAAGCTTAATGCTTCTTTGCAGTCTTCTTGAAGAAGAGACTGTGGATCGGATCACTTTTGCTCGCTGGTCCGCTTAATCCGAAGCGCCCTTTTAATGAGGGGCCGTTCTTGGATTCGACGGGGGTAGTTCGAGCATGAGTAGCGAGTAGTGGGGACGCGTCCGCTTCATCAACGCTAAAGCCTATTAAACGGCAAACAACAAACAAACTACGCTTTCGCAGCCTAAGAAACTGTGTGCGTGCTTCTACCCTGCATCGCCCATGTGACAGGGATAGGGGCTAACAAGTAGTGGGATACGCTGTCTCATCTCCGCCTGCGGTGAGCTGAAGAAGACAATCAGGCTGACCCGAAGGGGACCCGGTTACGGGGGGCTTCTAGGGTGACATCAAATCCGTGACTACACTCGTAGAAGCTTATGTGCCGTTATCTTCGGACAGGGGTTCGAATCCCCTCGGCTCCATATGGAGTATCAGTGAAGACACCTTTAGGGGTGTCTTTTTTGTATGCCAACCTATTTAGTTCTTTTGCTCCTCCCAAGAGTTTGTCCAAACCGGGGGAGCAAATGATGGGGAGTCAATTCATTTTAAGCAGATTTTGGTTTTATGACGTAAATAGATAATTTTAATTAATTTAGCTTTATTAAACATATGACTATCGTGATATTTTGTTTTATGTTAATATTTTGATGTTATCAAGCTGAGACAAAGGGGTATTTTTATGCTAAGAGGGCTTCATAAAACTTTATATATTCTTCTTACTTTATTTATTGGATTGTTAATTGTTTCATCTTTCTTTATCAGAGCAGAGTATAATTATGTGGCATACGGTGATGTTCCCATTTTACAAGCACAACGATTAATTCCATTTCTTTTTCTAGTTATTGTGCTTGCTATTATAGGTGTTCTACTTTATAAACTATGTTTGAAGCTTAATACATACAGTGCAAAAATAATTATTCCTGTCGTGTTATCATTATCTTTTATTTTGCAATTATCAATTGTTCTTTTATTCCCAAGAATGCCGACAGATGACTCACAAATGGTAATTGAACTTGCTTTATGGATACAAACACATAATGACTATTCATCTTTTCAAGACACTGGGTATTTGCATATGTACCCTTTTAACTTTTCAACAGTAATGTATTTAAAAACTTTGTTGGAGCTATTTCCAAATCTAAATTATGTTTTGGTTTTTAAAATCTTTAATATTTTATTTACTCTCGTAACTACATTAATGACTTATTTAATATACAAACAATTGAATAACAAGCAGCATAACAACGAGTATGGAATTCTAATATTTGCAGCTACCTTTATACCGGCATTGTTTACTAATAACCTCATTTATAATGATATTATTTCTACTGCCTTTCTAACTAGCGCACTTTATTTTTCTATTAGGTTTATAAAAGGTAAAGAAATAAAACACATAATATTTGCAGCCGTTCTTTTAGCTATAGGAAATTATTTTAGAAGTATAGGTGTTATATTTCTCATCGCCATTATAATATGTATTTTGTTGAGTGTTCAAAAAATTGGATTTAAAAAATTATTACTTTCATTTTTTATACTGGGAATACTATTTAATAGTCCAAATTGGATACAGGCTATAGCATTAAAATCGACAGGTCAAGTAACTGAATCTGTAAATAAGAATTCTGCTCCTGTACATATGTGGTTGAATATGGGGATTAATTTAGAGAGTTTTGGATTTTATGATAATGGAGAAAGTTTTAATATTTACCAAAATCAAGCTAACAGGGACAAAGCAGAAAGCACCAAAATATTCAAGGAGTCTATTGAAAAAAAGTTGCGTGATTACAAATTTACGGATCTTGCTAAAATGTATTATAAAAAGGTTTTATGGACATGGACAGAAGGTACTTATCAACTTGAACGATACGGTATCAGTAACAGCGGCACTTCCGATACGGGACAAAGTATAATTGGCGGGTATAGTTACAAAACTTTTGCAACTGATTTATTCGATGGACAATCTAATTTTAGAAGTAAAACTTTATGGATTGTATACGTTATGAATTTTATTATGTATATATTTATTTTTATTAAATTAATAGGAAGTATAAAAAACAAGCAATTTAATGAGGTTTCATTAGTCTTAATAATTTTAGGATTTGTTGGTTTTTATATTTTGTGGGAAATTAAATCACGATATATTTATCCGATCTACCCTATACTAATTATTTTATCTTATATGGGATTAAGTGGTTTCCATAAATGGCTAATTTCGATCTTTCCATCGAAGTAACTTGTGATTTCAAATCATTTTATTAATTCTGTTCATTCGTGCGCAAGAAGACGGCGGTGGGCGAGTATGGCGAGCAGGAGATTACTATTCCCCGGGATCGAAACACCCTCAGTTTGTAGAACCCCTTTCCCAGCAAGGATTTTTTGGGGAAAGGGGTTCTACACGTCTTTTCCATTGTATTAAAACGTTACAGCTCCGCTCCCTTATATCCCATCTTCCGATAACCTTTCACTCTTTTCTTGAACATCGCCATTAACATAGGGACCTGAAGTCGATATAATCATATATTTTTACTTCTTCTTTATTCACATGACTTCGGTGCAAGCGGCCCGCGTATTGCTGCAAGGTGCCTGACCAAGAGATAGGATGGACAAGGAACAAGGTATCCAGTCTGGCATCATCGAAGCCTTCGCCTATCAATTTTCCGGTAGCGATAACCACACGTTCTTGATCATCTGGAATAGAGGAAATTTGGGCCCGTAGAGCCTCTCTCTGTTTTTTTTCATTCTGCCTCTAAGCACAATTTTGTTTTTCGCAAAAGACTGCAATCTCTCTGCAAAATATTCAGCATGAGCGGTTCGTTCAACCAGCAGCAGCGGAGAGCGGCCTTCATCCAGGCAGGTAAGCAAATCGTCAAAAATAAGAGTATTACGTTCCTCAACCGGAAGGAGATCATCATAATGCTGAAACTAAAAAACTCAACCATTAAAAAACATTAGAACAATCTTACGAGGGAAGAACTTGAAGCTGAAATCTTGAATATGGCCAAGAAATACCCGATCATTCAGGAGCATTATTTTTCAGTGTTATTTCCTGATCAAGGGGAGGTCTTAGCCAAGTACAAGAAAATTATTTAGAAGGAATTCGGCCATCATAAGGGGGAGATTTTGCGGTACCCGATTATGAAGAAAGCAATAAAGGACTTTAGTAATGTTTCAAACAATAAGGAGCAAATTGCTGAAATCATGGTTTTTACAGTGGAATGTGGAGTGGACTTCAAGCTTTCATTTGGAGACATTGATCAAAAATTTTACCATACTATAGCAAGCATATATGAACAAGCCTTAAAGCACATTGTAGACAATCAATTAGAAGACAAGTTTGTAGGTCGATGCAACCGATTAATGCTGAGCAGTCAGGATATTGGCTGGGGTTTTGGATTTGATATGATGGATTCGTATAATGACTATTTAGGACATTTGGATGAAGAAGAAGACTTTGAGTAGCTTATACGGACGAATTATTTAACCGTAAAAATCGAAATCCGAGTGAGCTGTTATCCTAATGCTTCCCCAGAGGAAAGAATTGCAACGGTTATTGAAAAGGGCCAATCAGCATGCAGTCGCAGAAGCCAAAAAGGCTGGAGCATCCATTTATTATATAAAAGATGGCAAGCGGATACGTGAAGACGCCACCGGGCAAAAATTCGAGATTACTTACGATGTAGCCGGAAATCGCACTGAGCTTGTTAGTCATGACTAAAACGGAGTCTGTAATGATGATTTTTGCTGGCACTAATAGACCCGGGGAAAGTATGAAGATATCAAGGAATGAGGTACAATTAACAAATTCTAGAATCCCTATACAGATAAAGATGATCCACTAGATAAACAATCCATTCGTTCCTGAAGAACGAGCAGTATCATAATGTGTTTCACCTGCGGGAAGACCGGACTGGGATATCTTTGATTGATGGCATTGAGGTCCATTTCTTGGAGCTGCCGAAACTGGATGAGTTTAGCGTTCCATCTGAGGGCGGATTGATCATTTGGCTGTTGTTTATGAGTGGTATTGGGAGGTGCTAAAAATGAATGAGCCGGGTTTGGAGAAGGCGATGGAAATCTTGCAATATTTGCAGGATTCAGACGCCAGACGGTTGTATGAGGCCAGACAGTAGTATTTGCATGATGAGGCATCTATGCTTGGAAGTGCAAAAATGGCAGGTATAAAGAAGGTAGCAAAGAACATGCTGACCTTGAATCTGGACATAGCGACCATTGCAAAAGCCACTGGACTAACGGAGCAGTAAATTAATAGTTTGAGGAAATAGATAATTAGGGAGCATCCAATTGAGCGGGTGCTCCTTTCTTATTGAAGAAATATCAAGCGTTGTTATGTCTCAATCTTTTTCAGTATCAACCAAGTCAATAATCTCACGAATATCCTCGATATTTAAAGCCTCTGCAATTTTAACTATATGACTGAAGCTAATACTTTCTCTCTTCCCGTTAGCTAACTCACTCAATGCTGCATGTCGAACATCGGATATTCTGGACAATTGCCGCAGCGAAATCTTATGCTTATTGGTCAATTCAGATATTTTTACTACAACTCTTTTCCCCACCTTAATCCCCTCACTTGTTCCGAGTTTTACCTTGACTATACGTATAAGCGTACCGTATAATGATTTTGTACTTGGTACGTATATGCGTACCGAATTGAAGTTTATTATTCTTTTTTTCACAACATGGAGTAGAGAATGCCTCTAAATTTGCACTAAAATGAGCAGGTAAATCTATTTCTACAAAAATGTATTATATTCATTGGGTAAGTTGTCTTAAATATCAAAACGTAACTGTTGACAGTAATGTATAAATGAAACTGATTCAGTGCCCCAAAAAGGAGGCCTCCATGCCAAGCATTCTCGAATCCCTATACCACGGTAGTTTGTTCCCTAACGAACACGTTATCCCCAAAGATTCTAATTATCGTCCGTTAAACAAACAGATCATCGAGTCTATAGAAACTTGGAAAAGCAAGCTGTCCGAAGGAGATTTTGAGGAACTGGAGTCTTTATTGGAGCTGTATTCGCAAGTGCAGGGGATGGATATGACGGCTGCGTTTGTGTGCGGACTCAAGACCGGAGCGGCGATGATGATTGAAATTCTAGTCGATGATTAAGAATGGCGAAAGCCCTCTTCGATTCTTCTCTAAAACCCTCAATGCTTCAAAACAGAAACCTGATTCAATCTGAGCAGTAGCTGAAGAAGTGCGTAGCGATTAATATTTTGAACTATTCGTTTTTGAAGAATGACCGGTATCATAATGTGTTCACCTGAGGGAAGACCGGACTGGGATATCTTTGATTGATGATATTGAGGTCCATTTTCTAGAGCTGCCTAAGTTGGATGAACATAGTGTTCCGACTGAAGGCGGATTGATCAATTGGTTGTTGTTTCTCAAAGGTGTTGATACATCATATTGGGAGGTGCTGAAGATGAATGAGCCAGGGCTGGAGAAGGCGATGGATACCCTGCAATATTTGAGTCGGGATTCTGAGGTCAGACGGTTGTATGAGGCCAGACAGAAGTATTTGCATGATGAGGCATCTATGGTTGAAGGGGCAAAGTCAGCGGGGATTGCAGAAGGTGTAAATAAAGGAAAAAGAGAAGTAGCTAAGAACTTGTTAGCGATGGGTATGGACCATGCTGCTGTCGCTAAAGCAACTGGTCTGAGTGAAGATGAAATCATGTCTATAATGTTTTAACGCCCGTATGGTTTGAGTTATTAATAATAAAAACAAGGACTATGGAGGGCAGGTCCAAGTCCTTGTTTTTTGTTTATAGCAAGCTCTCCGAAAATCTAGTACACATGTGAGTTCATATCTTTGAGAAGTCGTTCGCATTGATTTCTAATGTGAGCCAACCTTGTATTAAGTTGATCCAGGCCAAGGTTCATTACTTTAGAGTAAGGGACTCTAAACACATTTGCTAAACAGCGTTTGCGTTTGCATAGAGTACTAACATCGGCTCGCGCTGAATTGTGGCTCTACACCTCCACCTCTCGACTCCATAAAAAGTATCAGTGAAGACACATTAAATGGTGTCTTTTTTCATTTAAACAGCTATTCAGGGTTGTACATAGTGATTGAAAGGATTTATATGACACGAGTTCAGCTTCTGATTTTCGTTCCATGCTTTATCCCATAATGACTAGCACGTTGTTTTCAGCTTTCATTTTAGCGATTGGGATTAGGTCCCCTTGAATTTCTTCGCCGTTAATGACGATATGGGTAACCCCTTTTTGGACGCCGTTCTTGTTTTCTACCTGAATGTTCAGCTTCTTACCGCGGAATTCCCGCGCCATGGAGAAGTCATTCCAGCTGGAAGGAACACATGGGTTGATGCGAAGGCCATCCATCTGCGGCTGAACGCCCATGATGCCCTCCACCAGAGAGACCATCACGGTCGAGGCGGTGCCGGTGAGCCAGTGGACATGGGCCCGGCCTTGATACGGGCTGTCTTTGGACTCGACGAACTGACCATGCACGTAAGGCTCCAGTTTACGGATTTCGGCCTTATCGTTCATGCTGGCCGGACTACAATTCAGGAAATATTCGAACGCGCGTTCACCGTTGCCAATCATGGTTTCCGCTAAGATGAGCCATCCCTGCGGCTGGCTGAAGATGCCGGCGTTTTCCTTGGTGGAGGCGTTGAAAAGAGCCATCAGAGCCACTGGCAAACCGTACTCCCGGAACGGCGGGTAGAATAACATGGTGCCGTAATCGGTCCGCAGATTCTCGTACACTTTATCCATGGAGACCTTTGCCTGTTCCGGGCGGGCGGCGCCGCTTAATACGGCCCAGCTTTGCGGATTCAGCCAGATTTTTGCTTCATCATTCTCCCAGGAGCCAATTGTATAGTTATCTTCGGTGAATCCGCGGACGAACTGATCGTTCTCCCAAGCATGCTTCTGAATGTTCCCGTCGAGCTCATCAAGCAGGCCCTGTGCCCACTTTACGTCGTCCGGCTTGTTCTTATTTTGCGCGATTTCCATGAACACTTTGAAGGCCATGTACAGCTGGAAGGCGACGAATAGCGACTCACCCTTGGCTCCGAGACGCAGACAATCGTTCCAGTCTGCATGAAGCCCGACCGGCATGCCATGTGCACCCATACGATCCAGACTGAATTGAAGGGCCTGGCGCAGATGCTCGTACACCGTGCCTTCACCCTTATCTGAATAAGGTATCACTTCATCTGTAAAGCCCCAGTTGCCACTTTCATTTAAGTATTTAATTACGGTTGGGAACAGCCACAAGGCGTCATCGGCGCGATAGTGGGGATGACCGGTTTCCCGCACGTATTCCGGGTCGTCTGGTGTGCCCTCGTGACCAGGGTTATGATCAAACTTCACGAGTGGAAGTCCACCGCCGTTCGAGACCTGGGCGGAAATCATTAGTCTCAGACGCTCGAGAGCCATCTCATGATCCAGATGAATGATACCTTGAATATCCTGTACGGTATCCCGATAGCCAAGTCCGTTACGAAGACCGGAGTATTGGAAGGAGGCTGCACGAGACCAGATGAAAGTGATGAAGCATTGATATGCGTTCCAGGTGTTGATCATGTTGTTCAGATTATCGCTTGGTGTCTGGACCTGGAAGCGGTTAAGTTTGCTGTGCCAGAATGCCTTCAGTTCTTCGAGTTCCTTGTCCACGACAGACAAATCTTTGTAGTGGCTAAGAATTTCGGACGCGCCTTTCTCGTCATATTGTCCCAGAAGGAATGCGATTTCTTTCTCTTCTCCTGGCTGCAGCTCCACGTTGATCTGCAGAGCGCCGCAGGAGTTGGTGTTGTAGTTTAATGAATTGCTACATTGGCCGTTTGCAACGGAGGCCGGATTGCCGTAGCTGCGGTAATCGCCGAGGAACGTATCCCGGTCGCCGTCGTAAGCGGTTACCTCTGCGCCTGCAGCACCGAAGAATCTCCAGCTCCGATCCTCGGGAACGTTTTCATTGATGGATTGAAGGATCATATTGTTTTTGTAGTAGGTCCGTGAGATGAACAGCGTGTACTGAAGGTTGACAGTATCCTGCTCGTAATTGTTATTGTTGGTTAATTCGACAAATCCGAAGAGAGCCAGCTTCCGCGCTTTAGAGTCATTATTGCGGACCTTCATGCGCCACACCTCGTAGGTTTTGTTCAGCGGCACATAATATAATGATTCTGTATGGATATTGTCGTAATCCGAGACGATGTTCGTGTATCCGGTTCCATGATGGCATACCGACTTGTACTGATCCAGATCTTTACCCACGGGCTGCCAAGAACCGGACCAATAATCCCCGTTCTCCAAATCTCTCACGTAAATGTAGCGTCCAGGCTCGTCCTTTGAATTAAAATGGTAGCGGACATGCCGCCCGTTGGCTCCAGACTTTACAAAACTGTAGCCCCCTGCGTTTCCTGAGATAATGGCGCCGTATTCCGGCGAGCCCAGGTAGTTCGCCCAAGAGGCAGGCGTATTCGGTTTCGTAATGAGATACTCTTTGTTTTTTTCGTCAAAGTGACCGTATTGCATAACCATTCCTCCTATAAAGTGGATGATGGGCAGGGCAATAAACGCGCGTTCACAAACGGGTGAAGTTTCCCGGCCCAATTTCATTATAAGATAGTTTTAATCAACCTATAACCCCATATTTGTGAAAAATCAACAAAGAATATCAAACTAAGGATTTTTCAAGTTCTTCTAATAAAGGCGGGAAAACGGAAGGGTTTTATCGCCTTATTGATGTGTCGAAGGACTTTTTTTTCGTAATACGCAAAATTTAGTTTAACATGTCGTTTTTGATGGTAATGTATGTATATTGTGTGGTTATATAATGAATCAACCAAGTTTTTATGTATTCTGTATATGCATTAGGTCCACGGAAGCTTGTACATAGATCACATTTAGTGTTTATTTGGGTTGGGAGTTAATCTACCCTGCGAAAGGATGATTTTATGAAAATTGATGTCCAAAGGGAGAGCGGAATTGCCCGGGAGATCGGCCAGCATGAAGTTTCTCTGGGCGCAATCAAAGAAAATCTCGAGTTGTACAAGGAAAGTTTGAGAAAAAGCTGGGATGCAGATGAAACTATACATATGACACATGCCATGGAACTGATTCAAACGAGTATTGGAAGGGTCGCATCAAGTCTTAGAGGAATTGAGTCGGATATTATATCTACGGCAAATGCGATAAGACAAGAAGAAGATGCGAAGGAGGCAGCAGAAATCGCAGCTAGAGAGGCAGCAATGAAGCAGCTCAAGAATAGTCCGCATACTAAATAAAGTCTGTGCCGGGAGGACACTGTATTGAATACCATTTTCCTAGATGAGAATCTTATTCAAATTGCATCAACCCATCTTTCTAAGTACACCTCTGACTTATCTGACGCAGTGAGCAGACTTTCCCGGTTGCTTGGTCAAATTGACAATAGAGTTCTATCGCGAAGTGATGTAGGCAGCCGGTTAGGCAACCTGTGTAAAGAGCTGGGGGATTTACAGGAAAAGCTGGGGAATTTCAAGAGGTTTGTGGAGAACGAAAGTGGAAAATATTTTGATATTGAAGATTATTTGGTTAAAGTCGGATTGTCATTCAGCTCAAACCCCATAGACCAGTATGAATCTCAATTGGCTGGCGATCCTTTCTTTCTGCTGGCCTTCCGCAATGCCGTGAATGATGTATTCTCTGGCATTACAAACTCGGATACATTACTCCGGTATAAAGATTTGCAGTTTAAAACCGTTAAAAAAGACGGGAAGATTCTCATTCAGCTCGTCAATGCGGAAATGGTTACGGGCAGACACTATATGGAGTATAGAGACGGGTTGGTCCGGCTCTTGGGCGGGGAAAGTGGAACCTTCAAGAAGCGATACGTGAACCGGTTAATTAACGGGGATGGAATACCTCTGTATGTTGATGGCCATGGAGTTATCCAAGATAATATGGACCGTTTTAATAGACTGGCTCCTGTAGAACAATTCATCAATGGAAGAAGCAACAGATTACAAAATATGAAGGATGTATTCAAATCTTCTTATAAAGACGGGATGACGCTCTGGGATGATTTTAACTGGAAAAACACGACGGTCTTGTCTAAGGGCGGAAAGTTTCTAGGTGCAGCCGGGACGGTTCTGGCGGTAGGAGATAACTTTGTGGAGACATTCAGAGACGGCGGGAAATGGGATTTCAACTTGAAGAACACCGGTACTTTTGCTGTGAACACCACGGTGGATGTTGCCGCCGGTGCGGGTGCAGCAGCAACTGGTGCCGTTATCGGCTCGTTTGTGGTGCCACCCTTGGGAACTGTAGTGGGGCTCGCCACAGGCGTAGCTATAAACTTTGCCCTGAATGCCAAGTTCGGAGGTCCGCCGCCGAAAAGTGTAGTCGATCATACGAAAGATTTGGTTAACGATGCAGTGGATGCTACTTGCGACGCTATCAGTGGTGCTGTATCAAACATCGGAAAGGGCTTGAATAAATTGATATGGTAGGAGGCTCACATGTTAAAGCAATATAACGAGGAGTACTTCGCTAAAATAAAGGAAGCCGCGCGTGAACGCTTGCGTCCTGATAGTGTATCTGTATTTTTTATAGCTACCTTAGTGTTCAGTGCTGTAATGATCGCGGTTTCGCTTAATGCGGTTCTCTATGGTGATAACACCGATTCGAGATGGATGATTTATTTAATTGTAGACATAGTCCTCTGGGCATTCCATTTGCTGGCTGCGCTTTTATTTTATAATGAGAAATTGGCCTACAAATATCAAAAAATTCAGGCCTATATACTATGTTTCATTTCCCTGAAATTTTCACTTGAGATCTATTTGGTTTATTTTCTCATGTGTGAAGACAGGGGAGCGGAGCCGTTCATGACATCACTCGGTCTGCTGATGTTGTTAGGCGGAATTCTTTTTCTGATCCTCTCCACCTGGCGGGCAGTACATCGGGTAAAACAGGGTCATTTACGAAGAGGCGAAAAAGGATTATATAATTTTGGGGGGTCCAAGTCGTACATAAGTTTCCCTGTTATTTATCTCGGAGCCGTTATTGCCGGATTTGTGCCTAGGATGTTCGCGGATAGCAGCAGTTATACATCTTTTGAGCCTGTTATTGCCTTGGTGCTTAGTGTACTTATTCAGTATCTCACCGCAATGTTCTTGCCTGAATTCATCCTGCTGGCATACTGCAAAGGGCGGTTCCAATCTTTTCATATCCAACCACCCAACCAGCGTAAATCGAAGCAGCAGAAGCCACGGGGGGGACACAAGGCATGAAAATAAAGCGGACTCCGATTATATTCCATAACGTCATCAGTTGTACCAAAACCTGCAAAATAGAGGAATGGCATCAGCTGGCCAGAGAGCTTCGTAATTCCGTTGTAAGCAGTGGCTTATATGGCACAGGTCCGATCATTTATCAAGTTTCCAATCTGAATTTGGACGTAGGGGAGGCTGACTATTCCTTCTACATTCCTGTTAATGCACCTGTAGAGATGGAGAAAAATGAGGATTATCACTTTACGGAAACTTTGAACTTTACAGACGGGCTGCTGCTCAGACACGCTGATCTCGACGAGGATATCGAAGAATCATACGCTGTTCTGCGGTCATGCGCCGAATCCTATCAGCTAACGCTTGAGGAACCCTTTTACAATATCTATCTGGATGTCTACGGGGATGGAATTATTGATATCTTTGCTCCGGTCATTAAGGAGGGATAGTGTGGTAAATCCAAAGGATTCGATAAAGTACACCAGTGTTGTCTCCAGAAAGTATTATTTCTACTATAAGGATCTGGAGCAGCATCTATCCGATTTTATGAGTGATGTATTCAAGCTTAAGGCTACGATTAAAGGTCCCTTATTCTATTCTATAAACAATATTCCATTGGATGAAAAAATGCATGCTGAATTTTTTATTCCTATCCAAGAGGATTATCTGGACGTGACAGAAGATATGCATTTCCACAGTTATTTCTGCATCGACCGGATGATTTCTACTTGTGATCTTGCCGATTATGAAGCAAGCACGGAGACCTCTTATGGAGAGCTGCTTCACTATATGGAGAGCAATTATTTGCGCCAGACGACTCCCATTTTTCATATCGTTTCCGGGGACCGGACATTACCCTATTTGTTTATCAAAATCGGAGTCAGCGCTCAAAGTGCTGAGGAAATTTGGCTGTGAACGGCGGTACAGGACGGTTATCAGCGAATTGAACCGCATGTAGAAAGGATGCAAGGAGATGGCATTCAATCCAGAAACCAATGAAGAATTAGTGATTGATGGGAAGGTTTATGTTGTTCAGGGGCATCCGCTCATGAGTGAGATCCCCTACGGCCAAGAGGGCAGGCAAGGTACGGTGTATAAACTCACCAGCATTCAAGATGGCATTTCCAAAGCGCTGAAAGTATTCAAACCCGTCTTCCGGCAGCCTTCTAATGTATATTTGTCAGAGCAGCTTGCGGCCTTTTCAAAGATTGATGGACTTCAGGTCTGTGAACGGGATGTATTGATTCCTCAGCGGGACGTGCAACTGTTGGGAAGTCACCCGGAGCTGCTGTATGCTGTTCTTATGCCATGGATCAATGGTCCGACCTGGATGGATATCATACTGGAAAAGAAAGATATTCCCCAAGAAACGGCGCTTCATACCGCCAGATCCTTGGCTGAAGTGTTATCTTTCATGGAGCAGCGCGGGTTGGCGCATGGGGATTTATCAGGCTCTAACGTTATGATTCCCGGACTCCTGCATGAGATTATGCCCTTAGTCAAATCATGCATTCAGCTGATCGACATAGAGCACATGTATGCGGTCCACCTCGACAGACCTGAATATATGACGATGGGATCACCCGGATACTCTTCCGGGAGAAGTGATTATCAGCATCTTTGGAACAAGTATGCAGATCGTTATTCCGGCAGCATCCTGCTCGCGGAGATGCTGGCATGGTTCCATCCCGAGATTCGGGAAGCGGCATGGGGTGAAAGTTATTTTGACCCCGGGTTGATGGAAAATGATCAGGATAGAGTAGCCTTAATTAATAGAGTGTTGACTGAAAATTACGGCGGCGAGGTTGCGGGTCTTTTCCGTAAAGCATGGGAAAGCGACGCGCTATATCAATGTCCAGCATTCGGAGAATGGTATATTGCCTTATCATCGGTCAGCCTTGGCTACACGGACTCCTCCGAAGAGGACCGGGCGGAAGGAACAATGACTTCAACGGCCCTCCCATCCGTTCTTCGTCCGACTCCAATGGAAGAGTTGTCAGAATGGGATGAAGCGCCGCTGGGTAGAGCAAGAATGCTGGAAAGTTCAGGGGATTTACAGGGAGCCTTGGCGGCTTACACAGCATTGCTTGCCGGTCCCGTTGCTGATTCCTCTGTGCGCCATGAAATCGAAGTTTCCATACAGGTGATTCAGTCTCTGCTGGCTGAACAGCATTCGAAAGAAACTGCGCCGGAACAGGAAGAACCGCGCCAGCCGGCAGGCAAGAAATGGCGGCTCGGAATGCTGATTGCCTTGGCGGCAGCTATTGTGCTCGGCGGCAGTCTGACTGTAAGGGGAATGATGGGCGAATCGGAGCCCTCTAATGAGGCTACTGACGTTGCCGCTCAAGCAACGGTGCAGCCAACGGCAACAGCCCATCCAACGGTTGCCGCCAGCCCGTCAGCGGCTGCTCTGGCGCCCGTAACTACGGAAAAGCCGACGCCAAAGCCGACAGCTCAGCCGACGGTTAAACCAACGCCGAAGCCGACAGCCCATCCGACGGTTAAACCAACGCCAAAGCCGACAGCTCAGCCAACGGTTAAACCAACACCGAAGCCGACAGCCCATCCAATGGTTAAACCAACGCCAAAGCCGACAGCCCAGCCAATGGTTAAACCAACACCGAAGCCGACAGCTAAACCAACAGCCAAACCAACGTCGAAGCCGACAACTAAACCGGCGGCAACCGCCAAATCAGTAGCGAAGAAGCAAAAAATCAAAGCGCTGGAGGATAGCATTCTTTATGCCTACAACGTTGAAGATGATACGGAAAAGGTTATTCGTCTGGCTAAACAACTAAAAGCACTGGATAGCAATAACAAGCTGGCACGAAGCATGCTAAAAGAGCTTACAGGAGAGTAGTTATACAAAAGTACATATAACATTTAGGAGGAATAGATATGAAGAAGTTTATCTCAGGCTTTATCTGCGGTGGATTATTATTCGGAGGTGTTACCGTATTTGCGGCAGATTTAAAGGGAGCCCTATTCAATATTAATAGTGTTGAGGTGGATGGCGCGAAGATTACGGTGAATAGTAAAAATAAACCTTTTACATTCCAAGGCTACGCTTATTTTCCCAGCTATATGCTGCCTGAGCTGGGTTATGAACCTTCGCGTTCCCGTGACGGGAAGACTGTAATCTTAAATTCAACGGGCAAGAAGGTTTACGCAACCACCGGCACGATTGAGGCAGGCAATGATTTCCTGATCGGAGCCCCTGAAGTGGTTAATACGAACGCAGAGAGCAGCATTATGTACGACGGCAGCACTGTGATTAAAGAGCAGAACGGGACCACCCATTTGAATTATATCTATACGATGCTTGGAGACTATACTCCGGATAGCAAGGGACAAGCAAAGATTACCTATCAACTGGATGAAAAGTACAGACAGTTTAATGCGAAAGCGGCTCTAATTCAGCATAAGCTAGGAAGCGTCAGCACGCAGCCGGTCACGGTAGATGTTTATCTTACAAATAAAGGCGGGCAAACGACCTTATACGGATCATACACATACACGTCCACTCAAGAACCCCAAAATTTGATTGTGCCGCTTCGTTATGTGGATAAGATTACATTTGCGATAAGCAGTCTCGGTGCTTCTAAAGTGGAATTTGCCATGTTTGATCCAGTATTCATTAAATAGTAATCCTGCAGGAAGTTAGTGCCGGATATTTGGTGGATTTGAATAGGGAGTGAAGATACGCATGCAGCTATCACTGCTTAAAGACACGGTCATCTATACTTGTGTTCTTCCCGAGAAACAGAAGGGACAATACTGGATCACCCAGAGAAATGAACAGAATTATGAGGAGAACGTTATCAGCATTGAAGGCATTGAGGGGAAATGGATTCTAAAGTCCAATAAACAGGCCGTTATTCTGGACAGCAACAAGTCCACTATTAAGGAAATTGCCATAGAACCCATGAACATGTACTCCATTCATCTTATCCGAACGAATGAGTATGTAGTGCTCTTCTCTGAGCCTGTCTCCCGTGACAGGAACACCTTTAAGAAGCTGAAGTTTCATGCAAACAGCAAAATAACGATTGGACGGGCAGAGAATTGTAATCTGCATTATGCCAATAAGTATACCTCATCCCTTCATGCTGAACTGTTGATCAATGGCTCTACCCTGACGATTCAAGACCAGAGCAGCGCAAACGGAACGTTTGTGAATGGGAAACGGGTCACCAGCAAAGTGCTGAAACTAGGAGATGTCGTCTATATTATCGGTCTCAAAATTATTATTGGCCCCGATTTTATCGCCGTGAACAATCCGGACGGTCAGCTAAAGATCAAAGGAGCTGCGTTTCAGCCGTATGTTAAGCAGACGGCAGCTGTGGTTGAGGAGGAGGAATTGGAGGAGATCGCCGTTTCCCCTGAATTCTTCTACCGTTCTCCACGGTTTAAGCGGGATATTCAGCAGGCGGAATTTGTAATTGATCCTCCACCTTCACTCGGTAATATGGAACAATTACCAATCATGCTGATGCTGGGTCCGTCCATCACCATGGGGATGGCCTCACTTTTCACAGGGTTGTTTGCCCTCCAGAATGCACTCAGTTCCGGGGGGAATGTCAGAAATGCAATGCCTACTCTAGTAATGTCTATGAGCATGCTGCTAGGTACAATATTATGGCCTATCTTGGCCAGAAGACATGAGAGCAAGCGGAGAAGCCGGCGCAATCAGGAGAGAAATGTGAAATACAAGGCATATTTGGAAGAGCTCCGGCAAAAAATTGCAGATGAGTGTGCCTATCAAAGCGATATTCTACATGAGAACCTAGTGACTGTAGAAGATTGCGTTGGCCGCATAGAACAAAGGAAGCGTAATTTATGGGAGCGAACCCGCAGGCATAATGACTTTTTATCGCTTAGACTGGGACTGGGAACCGTTAACCTGCAGGCAGAAATTAAGCATCCCGAAATAAGATTCAGCTTGGATGAAGATGAATTGCGGAAGGAATTAGAAGAGTTCATCAAAGAACCGAAGCTCCTGAAAAATGTGCCGTTGCCGCTGTTATTGACGGAGGATTGGATAGCGGGAATTATCGGCACCAGGGAAGCCGCCGTTATGCTTACGAAGCAGCTGATCCTGCAGCTTACCGCACTTCACAGCTATGATGAACTAAAGCTCGTCTTTCTCTATGATACAAAAGAACAAGATACTTGGGGATTTGTGAAATGGCTGCCGCATGTATGGAATGAAGAGGGCAGTTTGCGGTTTGTCGCAACGGAGCTAAATGAAGTGAAAGAGCTGTCCAGTTATCTGGAAAAAGAGCTGTCCGCCCGGGAAATGCTCTCATCTGATGAAGAAATACGGGAGTTGTCGCCATATTACGTGATTATAGCTGCGGACAAGCAACTGGCGGGCAAAGCTGAAATAATCAACGGATTATTAAAGCAGAAAAAGAACCTTGGATTCAGCATTTTGCATCTTTATGATCAGCTTATGCATCTTCCCAAAGAGTGCTCTCTGGTGATTGAGTGCGACGGTGAAGATTCGAATATTTTTGACAAAGATAATATTTCCGGGAAATCGGTATCTTTCCGCCCTGATCCTTATGAGATCCGTAACGAGCTTGCGCTTGCTGTCCGGCTGGCTAACATCAAGCTTGACACATCAGGGTCTAAATATAATCTGCCGGATATGCTAACCTTCCTCGATATGTTTGGCGTCGGAAAGATAGAGCATCTTAACGCCTTAACCCGCTGGAAGGATAACGATCCGGTATTGTCACTGGGAACTCCCATTGGAGTGGATACCACAGGAGCCTTATTTCAACTGGATCTGCATGAAAAATTCCATGGTCCTCATGGATTGATTGCCGGAATGACAGGTTCGGGTAAAAGTGAATTCATCATGACCTTTATATTATCACTGGCAGTGAATTATCATCCTCATGAAGTGGCCTTTATCCTTATCGATTATAAGGGGGGCGGGATGGCAAGCGCATTCTCTAGCCTTCCTCATCTTGCAGGAACGATTACCAATTTGGACGGCGCTGCGGTAAAACGTTCGCTGATTTCAATCCAAAGCGAGCTGAAACGGCGCCAGGCCATATTTCAGGATATTCATAGCCGGCTTGGTCTTAGCAACATTGATATCTATAAATACCAAAGGCTTTACCGGGAAGGGCAGGTATCCGAACCGCTTCAGCAATTGTTTATCATTTCTGACGAATTTGCCGAACTTAAAACCCAGCAGCCGGAGTTTATGGAACAGCTGGTAAGCGCTGCGCGAATCGGACGAAGTCTGGGCATCCACTTGATTCTGGCTACTCAGAAGCCTGCGGGTGTCGTAGACGACCAAATCTGGAGCAATAGCAAATTCCGAATTTCATTGAAGGTCCAGGAGAGGGCCGACAGTATGGATGTGATCAAAAGACCGGATGCCGCCGAATTGTCCGTTACTGGCAGATTTTATGTGCAGGTAGGCTTTAACGAGCTGTTTGAACTAGGGCAATCTGCATGGGCCGGCGCACCGTATGATCCATCGGACCGGATGGAACGTACACCGGATCACAACCTCACGATAATTGATACGCTGGGCCGTATTGTAAAGCAAACAGCTGTGAATAAACGAAAAATCAGACAGGCCAATCCGGAGAAGCAGATTAGCAAGATTAATGAGTATCTATCCCACATTGCTGCCGAAGAAGGCATCAAGATCCGGCCGCTGTGGTTGGAGCCGATTCCTGCTGTGATTTATCTGCATGAATTGAAGAAGAAGTACCCTAACTCCCCTTCTTTTTATGGTGAGATTAATCCTGTAATCGGCGAGGTCGATGATCCGGTGAATCAGAGACAGCTGCCCATGACCTTCCCGCTCTCCCGGGACGGCAATGCGATCGTTTATGGTACGGCCGGAAGTGGCAAAACAGTCTTTCTGACGACACTTATCTTCTCTTTGATAGAGCAGTATACTCCCGAAGAAATCAATATATATATTCTGGATTTCGGTTCGGAAACGCTGGGAGCCTTCTCAGAAGCACCGCATGTGGGTGATGTAGTCTTCTCTCATGACAGTGAAAGGGTTAATAAACTCTTCCAGATGCTTCAGCAAAAAATAGAACAAAGAAAGAAAATATTCTCACCGTATGGGGGTGACTTCGGTTCTTATAATCGTGTATCTGCGGAACAAGAACCATCTATATTAGTCGTCATTCATAACTATTCTGTATTTACCGAGCTTTTTGAGGGTAAGGAAGAGGTGATCTCGCTACTCAGCAGAGAAGGCCTGAAGTATGGGATTTATTTTATGCTGACTGCTCTTAATACGGGAGCTGTACGGTACAAAACCTTGCAGAATTTCAAGCAGCTCTACGTGCTCCAGCTGAATGATCCATCCGATTATTCCGGTGTGCTCGGCAATGTAGGGGGCGTGTACCCTTCCAAATTGAAGGGCAGAGGTATCTTCAAGAAAGACAACGTCTATGAATTTCAGCTGGCCCATATTCAGGCAAACGGCAACAATCTGCTGAATGAATTGCGTAGCAGCTGCAGCAGCTATGCGAAACAATGGAAGGGAACAACTGCTGAACAGATACCGATCTTACCGGACAAGGTGGATCTTGCCTTCCTCAAGAAGGATATTCATCGCTGGAGGGACGGATTGATTCCTGTAGGGGTGGAGAAAGACAGCCTGAAAGTATCCTATATGGACCTCAGCCAAGGCTATATTCAGTTGGTAGCTTCCCGCGATCATGATATGTCTACTTTCATGCAGGGCCTGGTCGAGGTACTCTCCGAGCAAGGCTCTTCTGATTCGGAGCTGTTGGTGCTAGATGCCAATAGACAGTTTACGGAAGACTTTCACGGGAGCTGCCGCTATATCAATGACCATAGTGATGCTGCCGAGCAGGCAGTTATTGAATTGTTCAATATGCTGGTGTTGCGGAATAACGCCTTTAAGGATGCACTCGCTGCCGGCCAGCCGGTTCCTGTATTCAATAAACTGACGGTAATTGTGCTGTCGGTATCGGCCTTGCTGTCCAGGCTATCCGTAGATGCCAAGGATAAGTGGAAAGTTCTGCTTGAGAAGGGGAGCGCCGCCTATCAGGTTCATTTTATATTGGCTGAACGGGCTGCTAATATCGCGGCATTCTCCTTTGAAGCTTGGTTTAAAGAGCATGTGGCTGGAGGTGAGGGGATATGGATTGGAGACGGTTTTACCGATCAGTACCACATGAAGCCGGCCAGATTCAGCCAAGAGATGTACCGCGAGATTGGGGACGGCTTCGGGTACGTGGTGCATCGCGGGAAGGCTGTTCTGGTGAAGCTGCTGTCTGCCAGTGCGCTCGTGGAGGAGGAGGTCCCCGTTGGATAAGATCATTATTGAGCTCTATATTCCGGCAATCAGCCAGACACACGATGTGATCATTCCTTTGGATCTTCGTCTGCATGAGATCGAAGGCCTGCTGGCAGCTGCAATCATGGAGCTGTCGGGAGGGGTCTATATCAGATCAGAAGATACCGTCATCTGCGATAAAGAGACTGCTACAGTGCTTGATATTAACCTATCGGCAAGGGAGCTGGGATTAAGTAACGGCTCCATGCTGATGTTAATATAAATTTTATGTTTTTTTAATCAGAAAGGAGTAGAAATAATGTCGAAAATTACTGTGGATCCTGCACGGCTGGAATCAGCAGCACAGAAGATGGATGGTCAAGCGTCTGAGTACGCCACGCAATACAAGAAGTTATTCACAGAGGTAAACGCTATGGGTGCCGCTTGGAAAGGGGCCGACAATACGGCATATGTTACCCAGATTCAAGGCTTTGAGGAGGATTTTAAGAACATGTACGATCTGCTGCTTAAATACTCCGAATTTCTAAAACTGAGCGCCAAGATGTACCGGGATACACAAAGTGAAATTATCAATTCTGCTAAAAAATTAACTAATTAAAGAAGGGGGCTGCATGTATGTCAACGGAAGGAATTCAAATTTCTTTACCTGAGGTAGCGAATACTGCCGGAACGATCCGATCCATTAATGAAAATCTTAGCGCCAGACTGGACGAAATTAAAATGGAGATGAACGCACTTGCCTCCACCTGGCAAAGTGATGCAAGCAATACCATTCGTGAGAAATTTAAAGGAATGGAACCCCGCTTTGAGGAATATAAGAACGTCATTATTTCCTATGCTACTTTTTTGGATACAACAGTAAAAGGATATGAAGATACGGAAAACGCGATAAAAAACAATGCGAGCCAATTCAAATAACAGCTTCTATAGGAAGGGTAATGGACAATGTCCGTTGCCCTTATTAGCACTGAACCAGGGATAGGAGAAGGAATATGTTGACTAACGGAGAGATTCTTGGAGGAAGATATCTGGTAGAAGAGCTTATTGCCAGAGGTGGCATGGGTGCTGTATACCGGGTACGGGATACCAGATTGAATCGTAAGATTTGGGCGGTTAAGGAAATCATTATCGATGCTGAAACCGATGGCAGCAGCTTTCTGGAAGAAATACGGATTCTCAGCAATCTGTCCCACCCGTACATCCTGAAGATAGCGGATTATTTTGAGCCGGATGATGAGGGAAGAAGTTATCTGGTGATGGAATATGTGAACGGGCACACGATTGAAGAGATATATGGGGATAACAAGACGCCGGTAACAGTGCAGCGTGCGCTTAAATATGCCGTGCAGCTATGCGAAATTCTGAACTATTTACATGAACAGCCTAAACCGGTGATTTTTCGTGACTTAAAGCCTTCAAATATTATGGTGGATGAACACGACAATTTGAAGCTGATCGACTTCGGAATTGCAAGGACCTTCAAGAAGGGGCAGTTAAAGGATACGGTAGCATTAGGTACAATGGTGTTTGCAGCACCGGAGCAATTGGAAAATGGGCAGACGGATTTCCGGACCGACTTGTATTCAATGGGTGCCACACTTTACTTCCTGCTCACCGGTGGGAAATATTATTCTTCCGTTCACTCTACCTTTGCGCTCATCTCTCCTGAGGTTCCATTGGAATATGTGAAGCTGATTAAAAAATTACTTGAAACGGACCCGGATCAAAGGGTTCAAAGCGCGCGTGAAGTGAAAAAACATTTAGAAAACATCGCTAAACTAATGATCGATAAAACACCGGTCGTTGAACCGACGGTTATGATCAATAATCACGACGGAGCTTCACCAATGACTGGAGATTTAACCGGGGGATTAGCCCCCAGGGAAAAATATACAGTACAGGCTACGCAAAGCACTCCGGCATTGATTATTTATCTCATTGATGTTAGTGCTTCAATGGGGTTGGAAATGAATAATGTCAGAAGAATAGATTTAGTGAAAAAAGCATTGGTTTCTACCATAAAGCAAATGGTCTACCGCTCCACTAAGGGGAGCCGGATTGCAGCACGTTATCGGATCGCTATTCTTCCTTACAGTGACGAGGTGGACGACTTGCTGGGAGGCATCAAGGCGATCGATCAAATTGCCAGGACGGCGACGCTGCCAGAGCTTACACCCATGCGATTTACGGATACAGCACTTGCGTTTCAAAGAGCGGAGGAATTGCTTCTGGAACAGTTGCCCCTTATGCAGAAGTGTCCGGCTCCATTGATTTGCCACATGACTGACGGCGTGCATACGGGAGAGGATCCCGAGCCGGTGGCCAAACGGATCATGGAGATGAGTGTGCCTGATGGGAATGTGCTTATTGAGAACATTTTTATAAATGATCATTTTCTCGAAGAGCCTGTTAACGACCCGCGGAACTGGAAGGGGATTCTGCCCGGAATGAATCTGAAGGATGACTATGCGCTTAAACTCAGAAACATGTCTTCTGCACTTCCGGAAAGCTACCGTAAGATGATGACTGAATTCTCTTATACTCTGCAGAGCGGAGCTCTGATGATGCTGCCTGGCAGCAGTCACGAAATGGTATCTTTAGGCTTCCAGATATCTGCGTCTACTCCGATACGATAGGACAGTGATGCTAGAGATGAGATTATTTCAGATTGACCAACGATTGGAATATCCTCTGTCGTCACTGCAAGCAGGGCCTTTTTCCATACGCTGCACCTATGCCCGTTCCAGAGAGACACGGCAGGGAGATGATATGGGGCAGGACTATATAACCTATAAAATAACGGATGACAGCATCCTGTTCTGTGTATGTGATGGGGTCAGCCAGTCCTTTTACGGAAATTTAGCAGCAAAATACCTAGGGGATTCTCTGCTGAAATTCATGTCTGAATCCGATTGTTTTAATTCTGCGGACAGCGAAGTTGTAAAGTACAAGTTATCTTCAGGCTTGCAGCAAATGACCGCCCCGGCTACAAATATGATCAACCATTATGAACTCCCTTCGCATATTGGCGGCCTCTTCCGTGAAGTACTGGAGGAGAAACGCTTGAAGGGCAGCGAGACTACATTTGTATGCGGGAAGATTAGCTACACGGCTGACAGCAACAAGGGTCAGATCACCGTAGCCTGGCTGGGAGATACAGCTATTCGTCTCTTCGATCATGGCACTGAGATTCCAGGCTTAGTAAGCGGGTTTTCCCAATGGAACCGTTGGTCGACTTGTCATGGTGTTATGGGAGAAGGACCTTCTATTCTGTCTATGGATCTTGCAAAAGGTTCCGGTGGACCGAATTGTATACAAATATTCACGGACGGACTAATGGGGTACAGGAATTGGAAAAGGTATCCGGAAAACGCGGAACTTCGACAGATGATTGAAACGTCGTATAACCATGTTGCCAGTGATGATGTTTCTTTTTTGGAAATTCGCTGGAATTAATTGTTGGTTAGTCCTAACCATTTGAGTAGGGCTGCCAAATAAGTTGAGAAAATAAACTATACATAAGTAAAACGGACATTGTGGTGATTGTCCTTTATTTAAGTATAATACAAAATATGGTAATCTGGATTCTGATAATATACTCTTAATCTTGGATGTGGTCCATGGAATGAAGCCCTAAGAGCAAGATGGCCCGCAATAAAGCACTGAATTGCATAAAATGGAGCACCCTTTAAAAGACATCCCATCCGGTGTCTTTTTTCTTTTTCCGCCTCTGCCATCGCCGCCTGCGGCCTGCTGGAGATAGCCGGACAGATGGATGCGGGCGATCCGGAGCGCCAGTTTTTCCTGGACGCTGCGGAGGCATCAGTGAAGTCACTGGCAGAGCATTACTCCACGCAGGGTGCCGAGGAAGCGGAAGGTCTGCTGAAGCATGGTTCGTACTCCGTTAGAGGTGGCGAGTCCCCGGATGACTACACCATCTGGGGCGATTATTACTATCTTGAAGCATTGATGCGGCTGGAGCGGGGCATTCCGGGATACTGGTACGAGCGGTAGCCCGGAAGCAAGCTTGTTCTTTCAAGCTGGAGAAGCATAAGCAAGAGCACCTGGATGGGTGCTCTTTGTGCTTCTAGAGCAGATGGCCTGCTGAAGCGGATTAAAATAGGCGAATGATCAGGGGACGCAGGTTCCAGCCGCAAGAACACTCCTCCAGAGTGTTTTTTTAAAGATAAGAATTTATATGCTAGAGCGTGACTTCAAACTGGAAGAGCACTGGGGAAGCAGGGATTTAGTATTGAAAGTAGGGTCCCTAAAAGCCCGCAGCGGGCTCGTTTACTCGGGAAGGACTCAGGAGACGCTAAGGAGAGTAAAACCTCTGTTTATTCTCCTTTGCGGACCCAGGCGACCCTATCAGCTCTGCATTCTATTTAAAAACGGCCATCAGGGAGAAATAACTGCGCTGGAGTCCATTTTCCTACTGTAACAGGCTAAGAGCCCCAAATAAGTGCAACTCGGTCCGTTCGTGCTCAGAGCCAGGAATACACTTTCCGGATGCACACACACGCCTTCGTAAGAAGAAAGAAGTCTCTGAAACACCGAAACGTAAACCTCTACCGAAAAAACTACCTGGTGGCGAAACGCCTTTCTCCGCGTGTGATGAGAAAATGTGTACTGTAAATTGTCCTTATCATTCTCGCTGAAACGGATCTCGTCCTTGTAAGGACGACGCAGCTGTTTCTACTTGGTGCAATTCACGCCGCTCCTTGCTCTTCAGTCGTGTAGTTTGCGCCTGTTTTGCTGTGAGCGCCGGTACCGCCGCAGTGCCCCCGTCCATTTCCGTAAGATGCTTCCAGTAACGTTTGGGCATCAGGGAGGAACGCAGCCGGTCGTTGCGGCGCTCCTGAATACCGATGGCAGTATAGAATTTCTTCCACAGGCGGCGATAGGCCTCCTCAGCCGCATCCGGCTCCGGGGGTATCCATTCTTGGAGTGGAATAATGGCTTCTTGCCCGGGCTGATGGATCAGCGCCATCCTATGGGTCTTGTCATAGATCATGAAGCTTTCGCCCTGAAACCGGTCGCAGAAATGCTCCTGAATGACAGGGAGCACGTAGTTGCGGGGTTCAATCACCGCTGCCATGACCGGACCGTAAACGGAAAACCGCACAAAACCGAGAAAGAGATGCCCTTCCCGCCGCAGATGCTGTACCGCCTTCTGCAAGGCGTTCACGGTATCATCGGCAAGCATGTCCATAACCTTGCGGCCATGCGTGAAGCCGAGATACAGAAAATTCAGCAGCAGCAGTTCCTTGTCTGGCGTACATGTCCAGAATCCTAAACGGACAAGCTCTTCGGCCTCAGGACAGATGCGCAGAGGTATGGAGCGCAGTACGCGGTCTGCTTTGACGTTGTCGGTCTCAATCCATTTGGATTCCAGCAGCAGGCCTTGCCCTTCACCCTCTGAATGTATGGTTAGCGGAGTTTCTTTCCATTGGTAGCTCTCAAACACGCAGCATAGCAGGCCCTCAAAGCTGCCGTCATAGGTATAGGCCAGAGCGGCCGTCTTGAACATCAGGAGGATTCTCCTTTCCTCAGTCCTGCCGCTCCCGCTGCAGGCAAGGCTGCCAAATACGTGTCATCGAACAGGGAAAGCTGCTCGTACTGCGGCTGTAGAAACGGGGACAGCTCTTGGCCGGACATGAGTGAACGAAGCAGGGTATGCTCGCCGACTTTTAACCCCTCCAGCATTTTCCCCTTACAGGTAATGAAAAATTGAGCGCGCTTCAGCACGACACCGAGCTTCTTAAGCGCGTAAAAATCCAATGTCCCCGCCCGCCGTGCTTTTACAATCCGCTGAGCACTCCTTACGCCGATGCCCGGTACACGCAACAGCGTTTCGTACGGCACACGGTTGATTTCAACCGGGAACTGCTCGCGGTGATTGATGGCCCAGCTGCATTTGGGATCAAGCAGCGGATTGAAATTGGGCGCCGCTTCATCCAGCAGCTCCTTGGCCTGAAAGCCATAGAAGCGCAGCAGCCAGTCAGCCTGATAGAGCCGGTGTTCCCGCAGGAGCGGCGGTTTGGTGTCCAGGGAAGGCAGCAGCGAATGCTCTACCACCGGGGTGTAGGCAGAGTAAAAGATACGCTTCAGCCCATACTTCCGGTACAACCCTTCCGTGAGGTTGAGAATCTGGTAATCGGTATCCGGTGTTGCCCCTACGATCATTTGTGTACTCTGCCCGGCCGGTGCGAAGCGGGGAGCATGGTTGTATTTGACAATGTCCGAAGAATTCTCGTTTATCTTCTCTTTAATAAGGGCCATCGGTTTCAGAATGGACTGTTTGCTCTTATCCGGAGCAAGCCGGCCCAGACTTTCCTTGGAGGGCAGCTCGATGTTGACGCTCATGCGGTCGGCGAGCAGGCCGAGTCTGGACAGTAATATATCATCTGCGCCGGGAATCGCCTTCACATGGATATAGCCCCCGAAGTGATGGACGTTCCGCAGCAGCTCTAGAGCGGCAATCAGCTGCTCGGTTGTATAATCGGGGTTACGCATAATGCCGGAGCTGAGAAACAGGCCTTCTATGTAATTGCGGCGGTAGAACTGCATGGTGAGGTCTGCGATTTCCTCCGGTGTAAATGCAGCCCGGCGCGTCTGATTCGATTTGCGGTTGACACAATAGGCGCAATCATAAACACAGCTGTTCGTCATGAGCACCTTTAGCAGTGAAATGCAGCGGCCGTCGGCCGCAAAGCTGTGGCAGATACCCATACTGACGGCATTGCCCATGCCTCCGGCCTGACTTTTGCGGTCCGACCCGCTTGAGGTACAGGCCACATCATATTTGGCCGAAGCCGTTAAAATTTCGAGTTTCTCCATGATATCCACGGTCAAATCCCCCTCACTTGGGAAAAGTATAACCCGAACAAATGTTCTTGTCAAAATCAAACAAATACATAAAAATACACACATAAGGGTGTCCCTTCGTGTCAGTGCATATGCGCCGCAGCGCGCCGTGCAACAAAGCCGCAGGATTTTGCAAGAAAACGCAATACTATAGTTTTAGCAAGGTTTTGCTTATAAGATTAGTTGTGAAAGGAGGATGCAGCATTGAACGTTATATTTGAAGCCGATTCAGCATTAGACCGGGGTGTCGCCAAAGTAAGTACCCATCCTGCGGAAAAGGAACATTGGGGGAATATTAAAGAGGCTATTCATACCGCAGAGAAAAAGCTTGTAGTGATCAACGCGAAAAATGACCGCCATGTTCAAATCGGGTGGAGTACGGTTGCTGTAATTGAAGCGGAAGACCGTATGTGCAGCGTACGTGTAATTACCGGAGAAAGGTATTTGCTCAATAAACGGTTGAAGGTTGTCGACGAAAGTCTGGATTCAGCCCTTTTTATGAAAATCAATAATCAAACCATCATCAATACGGGCTATATTAAAGAGTTTTCATCCACTGGCAACGCAAGGATTCAAGTGGTGCTCACGGATCATTCCAGTTACTTTGTCAGCCGCTATTACATTAAACAATTCAGGGGGAGATATCATGATTAGCCAGTTCAAGCATTCTTTTTTTCAAGTATTTACGGTGACATCCTTATGGGTAACGTTACTGTTAACGGTGTTTTATAGGGAACAACCGATCAGTATGGTATACCTGTGGCATGTTGCGGGGATTGCTGCAATATCGGCCGTATTATTTGGAATTATGTACGATGCCCTATGGAATCATTTCACCTTAAAGCCGTTCTGGAATATTCTGATTTCCTCCATTATTACAATAGCCGGCGGAATGCTGATTGTCTGGTTATTTTCACAAGATATGTTTCACGTTATTCTGCCCTGGTGGCCCGGAATGCTGTTATTGTCGGTTGTAATGCACACCATCGCTTTTTATTTCTACGCTAGAATAGACAGCCGAAAAAGAGTGGAAGAGCTGAACAAGATACTGAAGTAGGCTGCAGCGGGGCGGGGGGCTGAAAGTGTTATTCCCAAGCAATCAGTTACTCCTGGCTCTGCAATCTGGCCAAAATGTATGCGCATTCCTACTTATGCTATAATAGCATCTAATAGTAGATTAGATTGATGGTTTAGGCTGCGTGGGTTTGCCGATTTGTGAAAATTAGGTCAGGGGTGTTGCAGGGATGAGAGGATATAACATTTGGCGTCCGTTGATGCTGATATTGGTTGCGCTGCTTACGAGAAGTGTGGTTACGAACCTGTGCCTTCTGTTTGGCATGGGCAATGATTCAGCGACCAGCGTCGGCATGATCGGCGCGATTATAGCTGCGTTTGTGATGTATAACCGGATGACGAAACAACGGCGTAAAAAATAAAAATCAGGCCGCCGGGGACCGCGTCCCTTCGTGCTTTTCCTAAACACCCGCTCCTGGAGCGGGTGTTTAGGAATGTCTGGGTGGATGAACAAGCCGAATATTCACAATATTAACAGATGAAACTTTGCTTTTATAGAAGCTGAGCTTGTATATTAATATTAAGTTGTTGAAATAAGTATAGAGATGATAATAGGGAGAGAATACATTGAGCACACAAAGTTTTGGAGTTCCATTAGAAGGGTTTGCTGAATTCAGCAGAGTCGTCGCCGCAGAAGGTGCAGTGCTGTTAAAGAATGAAGGACAAGTTCTTCCGCTTCAGGCAAGTGACAACGTTGCCATTTTCGGCAGAACCCAGGTGAATTATTATCGCAGCGGAACCGGTTCGGGCGGCAGTGTCCATGTTTCGCATACAACCAATCTGCTGGATGGTCTTCGGAGTAAACAGAACATTTCCATTAACCAGCCATTGGCAGCTGTATATGAAACGTGGATCGAGAGCAACCCGTTTGATAATGGCGGCGGGGGCTGGGCTGCAGAGCCGTGGCACCAGAAGGAGATGCCTTTAACCGATGAACTGGTGTCAGAGGCAAGAGCCAAATCCAATAAAGCAATCGTAGTGATCGGACGTACGGCCGGAGAAGACCAGGATAATGCCGACGAACCGGGAAGCTACCAGTTAAATGATGAAGAAAAAGCGATGTTGAAGCAGGTGACGGCCTATTTTGAGCAAACCGTCGTTGTGCTGAATGTCTCCAATATTATCGATATGAGCTGGTTGAACGATGAAGGTTATGCGCACCCCATCCCTTGTGTGATTTATGCTTGGCAGGGCGGTATGGAGGGCGGCAATGCGATTGCCGACGTGCTGGCCGGAGAAGTGACACCAAGCGGTAAATTAACCGATACGATTGCTTATTCCATCGAGGATTATCCCTCGACCCGTAATTACGGCAATGAACTCAAGAACTTCTATCAGGAAGATATTTATGTGGGCTATCGTTATTTTGAGACGTTTTGCCCGGAGCGGGTTCAATTTGAATTTGGATACGGTCTATCGTATACCCGGTTTGAAGTGAAGCCGGAAGAAGCCAAAGTGATCACCAAAGATGGAGAAGCCTACATTGCTATTGAAGTAAACGTATCTAATACGGGAACTGCCTTTGCGGGAAAAGAGGTCGTTCAGGTCTATTATGAAGCGCCGCAAGGCAAGCTGGGCCAGCCGGCCAAAGCTTTGACTGCCTTCGTGAAGACCCAACTTCTCCAGCCGGGTGAATCGCAGCGTCTGACTGTAAGCTTCCCTGTTCATTCGATGGCCTCTTACGATGACGCCGGAGTGACCGGTCATGCTTCTGCTTATGTGCTGGAAGCCGGGACATACCGCCTTTACGTGGGAACCAGTGTTAAAGCGCTGGCTGAGGTTGGCGTGGAAGGACAGAGCGGTTACAGCGTGGAAGCTCTTCAGGTTGTGGAGCAGCTGCAAGAGGCGCTGGCGCCGACGGAGAGCTTTACAAGAATACACCCGGGAGCCCGCAAAGCAGATGGCTCTTATGAACTAACCTATGTAGAGGTGCCGAAACAAAAGGTTTCTATGGCCGATCGCATTCAGAGCAATCTCCCTGAAACCTTAGCGCAAACCGGCAATCAAGGATATAAATTAAGAGATGTCCATGAAGGCAAAGTCAGCATGGAGGCTTTCATCGCCCAGCTTAGCGACCAGGATCTGGCGGCGATTGTCAGAGGCGAAGGCATGAGCAGTCCGCTCGTTACACCGGGTACGGCTTCGGCTTTCGGTGGGGTAAGTGATCAGCTGTTCAGTTATGGAATTCCGGTTGGCTGTACCGCAGACGGCCCGTCGGGCATTCGCATGGACAGCGGGCAGAAGGCGACACAGGTTGCCATTGGAACCTTGCTGGCTGCAACCTGGAATGCTGAATTGGTGGAAGAGCTATATGTCATGGAAGGCCGGGAGCTGTTAAGCAACAGTGTAGATGCGTTGCTGGGACCGGGTCTGAATATCCGCCGCAGTCCATTGAACGGGCGCAATTTTGAGTATTTTTCAGAAGATCCGCTGATTTCAGGGATTTTTGCTGCAGCCTGCACCCGCGGGATTATGAAGGGCGGCTCCAACGCCACACTGAAGCATTTCGCCTGCAACAATCAGGAGAAGTACCGCAGTAAGGTGGATGCGATTGTGTCCGAACGGGCGCTCCGCGAGATTTATCTGAAAGGTTTTGAAATCGCGGTAAAACAGGGTGGAGCCAATTCGATTATGACCTCCTATAATCCGGTGAACGGGCATTGGGCGGCATCCAACTATGATTTGAATACTACGGTTCTTCGCGGAGAATGGGGCTTCAAGGGCATCGTGATGACTGACTGGTGGGCGATCATGAACGATGTCGTGGATGGAGGTCCTGCTGACCGGAGGAACACAAACTGGATGGTCCGTGCACAAAATGACTTGTATATGGTTGTCAGCAACTATGGTGCGGAAACCAATGTCTGGGGAGACAACACGATTGAATCCCTGGACAATGGCACCCTGACCCGTGGAGAGCTGCAGCGCAGCGCTATCAATATTTGTGAGTTCCTGATGCAGGCACCTGTATTCTCCAGAGAACAAGTGATTGCAGAAACGGTTGATGCCTTCAAGGCGAATCCGGCTCTTGCCGCTGGGCAAGCACAAACCGTAGCTGACAATGCAGTGGTCCAAACAGCTGCAGCCGGATCGACCTTCATAAAAGTTGATCAAGCGGGTGTATACCGGATCTTTGCAAGCGTCATGTCTCCGGATACAGAGCTGGCTCAGAGTGCAGCCAATATGACTCTAAACGATCAAGTGGTGACGACTATTCAAACCAATGGTACGGACGGCAGATGGATCACGCTGAAGCTCGTGAAGATTGAGCTGGAAGCAGGCCTCTATGAAATGAAGTTTGATTTCGTCAAACCAGGCATGCAGATTAACGCGATTGAATTCAAACAAGTGTAATGAAAACGGCCTTGGAGTTTGGCGACACCTGGAAACGGATCGATTATGCTACATCTGTCGGTGACTGGATCGCCTATTCCATTGACAAAGATATCTACGTTGTGAAGAAGGATAGCACCGGGCTCAAGAAGCTAAACTAGAAGCACCTCTGAAATAAGGATGGAAAAAGGTAATAAAAAGACACCTCCAGGGGTGTCTTTTGTTCTTTAAGGTAGTATATATTGTGCGATTACAAGTTCTCATCCTTGATGGCATCAATCACATTCTCCTGCCGTATCTTTGCGCCGGTGATTTGGTAGGCCAGTCCTACACTGCCTGCGGCAAGGATAAAACAGCCTGCTAATTGAAGCCAAGGGATCCCGGCCAGAAAGTCCTTCCACGTAGCGGCAATTGCGTAATGCAGCATAATACTGCAGACGCCGGCCAATATCGGTATAGACAGCAGGGAGGGCAACAATCCAAAGTATAGTCCTTCCAGCCGCAGCATACGTTTCATCCCCCGGGGAGACAAGCCCATACTGCGAAGGATCGCGAACTCGCGTCTTCGGGCTGAAAGGTTGCCGGATACGGTGGAAAAAGCACCTGTGATGCCTATGCAGCCGAGCAGGATGGCAAAGCCGCCGACCAGCAGCTCGATGGAGCGGAGGGCCTTCCGGTTGCTTTCCTCCCGGCTTAGCAGCGTGGTAATGCTCCAATCCTCGGGCGGCAGGTACTGGTTCAGGATCTCACCGGCCTGCTGCCGGGCCACAGCCAGCTGTTCCCGGGGAATGTCCATCTTATAGGTAATACTCTGGTAATCCAGCGACCGCTCCATGCTGAGTTTCTGAACAATACCTTCATACGTGTCCATCGGCACGATCACCACCAGATCCAAGGGATAGTGATATTCGTCGAGCGCGGGATATTGGCCGGTCACCGCACCAACTGCAAGCTTATACTCTCCACCCGTATGCGGCTGGTCAGAGAAATGATCTTCTTCAATAGTGATTGAATCACCGGCGGCAAGCTGAAGATACTCCGTTTCCGGGATGTTGTACTTTTCGATAAAAGAGGGAATATTGCCGCTGGTCCGGTTAACTATGATAGCCTTGGACTCACCCTGATCAGCAAATAGAGCTGCGTCTACCCCAATCTGGGCGCAGTAAGCGGCAAAAGAGGCACTGTCTAGTCCTTTCAGCTCCAGAAAAATTCGCGGCTGCCCCTCCTCTTGCAGCAGATCGGTAGGGAAGCTGCTGCCGGAATCACCGAGATAGTAGCTGTCCTGAAATCCACCGGCAGCGGCAAAGGCCGGATGGATTCGCTGCTTATCCCATTTAAAGGAGTGTTCAGCCTTCCGGTACACCACCTGCTGCTGAACACCGGACAAGCCGGACAGCTGCTTCATCATAGCCGGATCGGGCTGCTCCACGGTGGTCATAGACAGTTCGAAAGTGTATTGTTTCTGGGCCAGTGCCAGCTTCTGGTCGGCTATCCAGATGACCGCGAAGCTTTGAAAGCCTACGAGTAGCGTAATGAACAGCGTGAGCGAGATTATCGTCGTGCGATAGGCTTTTTTGTTGGCTGCAAAGGCGCTGAACGCAAGCCCGCCCTCAGGGCTTAGTCTGTTATGTATCCAGCGGTATTCGCGTGTCTTCCCCGCCTTCCTTGTAGCCGGGACATTTCGGATGGCTTCTATCGGCAGCAGTTTGGCCAGTTTCCGGGCAGGCGTCCATGCGGACAATAATACGGTGGCAAAGCTTGCTGCCCCTGCTATGCCTACGATGGGCCAAGAGAATGCAATGCGTAAATGGTTGTTCGCAGAATCGGCTAACAGGGCGTCGATCGCTTTGATAATAACGGCCATTCCGGCGTAACCAAGCAGCAGTCCCAGGGGGATGGCGATGCAGGCCAGTCCCAAGGCTTCATATAATACAATGCGGCGAATTTGCTTCGGTGTTGCGCCAACGCTTTTGAGAATACCCAGTTGCCTGATTTGGCTTGCTGTTGTAACTGTAAAGGCATTGTAGATCAATATGGTGAAGAGGAGCATCACCAGCCCCATCGTTAGAAGGGCAGAGAGTACATACCCGGAGGTTAGGGCAATTCCGCCATGGACACCAGGCCCCTTGAGCCCGTACAAGGCGAGAAGCGGTGTATTGTAAGTAATGGCGTAGCTTCCGGAAGCATTCGGCTTCTGGCCAATGTTCCCGGCCAGCTGCGGAGCCGTTTCATAAGCATCAGAGATGTTACGTAGCCGCACGGAGACGTTAAACAGCTCTTTCGGTGAAGCCGTCTGCATATCCGCGAAGCCATAGGCAGAGTAGCAGGGATAAGAAGATACGGAGGATTCATTGATCGTTCCCGTAATGATGAAGGCTTGTTCACCAGCAGGCTGAAAGGTTTCACCTTGGAGCCGTGGGGCATAGTCCGCCACCGGCCTTCCATCCAGCATACGTTGCCCTATGGGAAGCTGAAGGCTGTCTCCTATTTGGTATTGGGGATTCTCGGCAAAAAATAATTTGGATACGATGATCTCGCCCTTATTCTTTGGGATCCTGCCTTCCAGTAGTCTTCCTGTACGCGGGCTGTTCTCCCAAGCGGCATCGCTCAGCTGTACCAGATTCAGATAAGGCCGCTTTGTGCCCTCCAGCTGTAGCGACTGGTGCTGCGATTCCAGATAGACCTCATCCACCTGCGGATGGAGCTGAATATATTTCAGCTGTTCTGCCGGAACCGGTTGTTCTAAACGGGCATGCCAATTACCGCGGTCCTTGACGGTCGTATCCACCTCGTTAAGCCACTGGGAATAAAGTAGAAAACCAGAGGCGCAGAGTAAGGTGGCAGCGATCAGAATGGCCGTGAAGATGAACATTGTGCTGCGCTTGTTCGCCTTGAGATGGGAGCGGACGTAGTCTCCGATGATAGTATTCATTGCCGGATCACCTCGTCGGAAACAATGCGGCCGTCTTCCAGGGTGATAATCCGGTCCGCTTCCAGCGCAATCTTCTCGTTATGGGTAATGAGCAGAACGGTCTGATTGAATTGCCGATGGGACAATTTCAGCAGCCCGACCGTTTCCTCTGTATTTTTCCTGTCGAGATTTCCGGTCGGTTCGTCCGCCAGTAGGAGAGCAGGTCTGTAAATCAAGGAACGGGCGATAGCCACGCGCTGCTGCTGCCCGCCGGATAGCTGGCCCGGCAGGTGGTCGAGCCGCGATTCCAATCCCAGGCTGCGGATAATGTCCTGTAGCCGCTGTTCATCCGGCACCCTTCCATCCAGGAGCATTGGCAGTACAATATTTTTCCGGACACTTAAGGCAGGGATAAGATTATAGAACTGGTAGATCAGCCCGACCTTCCTTCTGCGGAATACCGCTAATTCTTCTTCGTTCAGCTGTGCAATGTTCCGGTCCTCAATCATGATCGTACCGCTGGTCGGGCGGTCTACGCCGCCCAGCAGATGCAGCAGAGTGGACTTGCCGGAACCGGAAGCGCCGATAATGGCGACGAATTCGCCTTTTTGTACCGACAGCTGAACGGAGTCAAGGGCGGTAACGAGCGAATGTTCCGAACCGTAGGCTTTCGTCAAGTTCTCACAACGTAATATTTCCATGGGTGGAGCCTCCTTTGTACGGTCCACTCTACCAGCCCACGGTGACATTCCGGTGACGGTGGAAGATTAATGGGCATACCACTTGATGACAAAACGGGCCCCGCCCTCCGGCCGGTTCTCCGCATGGATGCTGCCGTTCTGCCGCTGAATGATGGAATGGGCCAGCGCAAGACCGATACCAACGCTGTCCTTGCGGGCATTGCTCCCTTTGTAAAAGCGTTTGAATATATGCGGAAGTTCTTCCGCAGGAAATCCCGCCCCGGAATCCTCCACTATAATTTGCGTGTACACGGGGTTCAGCGCGTAAGATACAGTGATGTTGCCGCCAGTAGGGGTATGCTCCGAACAGTTCATCAGAACATTGAGCAGTGCTTCCGAGCTCCAATGGTAATCTCCGCGGTAGCTGATGGCGGGGCTGGATTGAAGGGTCAAGGTTTGCCTTCTGCCGGAGAGGATATTCTCCAGAGGTTCAGCGGCGCTGGCCAGCATCGTGTACACATCCACCGGAAGCTGCTGCAGTTCCAGCGTTCCCGCATCCAGCCTGGACAACGTCAGCAAGGACGATACCAGACGCTCCAGACGGGTTAGCTGGCTTTGGATTTTCTCCACATATAAGGCGTCTGCGCTGTTCTGCCTGCTGTCAGCCAGTAATTCAGCCATCAAAGAGACAGAAGTCAGCGGTGTCTTGATCTGATGGGCAATGTCGGACAGATTGTCGGCGAGCGATTGCCTTTCCAGCACGGCTGTCTCACGGGTATGCCGCAGCTCTACAACAGTCTTATATAATTCGTCTTCCAGGAAAGAGTATTCATCCTCACCAGTCCGGGGCAGAATATGGTGCTGTCCCTGATTAATGGAATAGAGATAGGCTGTCAGTCCGGCGATTCTTTCCTTTCTTTTGATTTGTAATCGATACTGAACTGCTGCAAACAGCAGAAACAGGAGCATCCACAGGCCCACACTTCCCGCGATGATCAGCAGGCGGTTCTTGTTATTAAAAGTGTGGAGGGTATACCCATAGCGGTGCAGAAGTTCGGTGCCGGTCTGCAAATCGGCGGCATTCTCGTCATGCAGTCCTTGTAGCAGGGCCTGTTCCAGCTCCGAGTGGCGGCTGTAGGATGTCCCGGTGAGCCGCGCCGTTTGGGTATATTCAGCCTGCGAGACGAGCCGGGATATGCCAATCCCCATAACCAGTCCGGCAAACAAGGCAGCGGCGAAGGCCAGAAGGAGAAGCCGGCTGTACCTGCGTCTATTCATCATCTGGCTCCAGGCGGTAGCCGATGCCGCGAATCGTCTTGATGCTGGAGGAAGGGCCTAATTTCTCCCGCAGCCGCTTTATCATCACGGTCAAAGTGTTATCGTTGACAAAATCCCCGTCCGCATCCCATAATTTCTCAAGCAGCACTCTGCGGGTCAGCGTCTGATTCTTGTTCTGCAGCAGCAGCAGCAGCAGGCGGTATTCACCGGCGGTCACCGGCACCTCTGTTCCGCTGCAGAATACCTGCGTTTTGACCGGATCGAGCAGAAGTGCTCCGCAGGTGAGGCGGGCTGACGCAGGGGCGGCGATTCCTGTCCGGCGCAGTACGGCCTGGATGCGGGAAAGTACCACACTAAGCTGAAACGGCTTAACGATATAATCATCAGCCCCCATATCCAGACCCTGCACGATATCATGCTCGTCATCCCGCACAGTCAGGAAGATTACCGGAATATCGGACATCTGTTTGACATAAGAGCAGAAATCATAGCCGTTGCCGTCAGGAAGATTCCAGTCCAGCAGGATCAGATCATGGGGGCTGGCGGTCAGCATATTTTTGGCGGTACTGACCCGATCGGCATGTTGAATACCAAAACCCTTTTGCAGCAGGAACACTTTAAGTCCAAAGGCAATAGTCGCGTCATCTTCAACGATCAGAATTTGTTGTTGTCTCATGTTTCTAGTATATCCATTTTAGTTTTTGGAAGGAAAGTATATCTTTAACTATACCTGCGATGATTACAATGCTGCCAATGCAGGTAATATATACAAATAAGCCTCTGCTAAAAGGTAAGCCAAACCACACGATATATACTATAAACCGATGATAGGGTGAGGAAGAATGAGAAAAACAATGATATTGACTCTATTGACCTGCAGTTTAGTATTTGCCGGTTGCAGTAATAATGCAGACAGCAAGGTAAATTCGGCAGAGCCGGATCAGACTGCTCAGCAAACAGTAACAGCAACGGCGCCGGCACCGGCAACAACACCAGAAGCAACCCCGGTAACAACCCCGGAAGCCACACCGGAGGAAACGTCGCCGGAAGCGTCGCCTGCAACCGGGCAGGAGCCTGCCGCCGGATCGATGAAGCAGGACTACTTGAAGAAGCTGGATAAGATTGAAGAGGGGCTTACGGATTTGCAGGCTTTATCTGATGAAGGGACAACGGCGGCGATGATCGAGGCTGCGGACAAGGAGTACGGACGGTGGGATGCGGCTCTAAATGAGATTTACCAGGTGCTCAAGCAGCAGCTCCCGAAAGATGAAATGGCCAAATTAAAAGAAAAGCAATTAAAATGGATCACAGAAAGAGATGAAACGGCGGCGAAGGCAGCGGCAGAATTTGAAGGCGGAACGATGGAGCCGCTGGAATATGCAGCGACCCAGTCAGGGGTCACGAAGGAAAGATGCTATGAGCTGGTTGAGCTGTATATGAAGTGAACAGGATACATCGCAAAAAAGACACCCCCGGGGTGTCTTTTTAATATTGTATGAAAATATATGAAGAAACGGATGTCGTTCTTTGTTAAAGAAGGCAAAGCTGGTTCTTCTTTATTCAGCCCCTAAGCTGCTAAACCCCACCGCCGCCCCCCATTAATCCCTTAAGCCCACTCATAAACGGTCTGATTGTCTTAATCATGCCGTAGCCCATCTTCATCACCGGCATAGCTTTCTGAATCATTCCGAAGAAGCGGAGTCCGCCGCCCATCAGTCCGCCCAGTCCGCCTAGCCCCCCGCCCAGTCCGGCAGCGCCGGCACCCGAGCCTCCGAGCAAGGATCCGAGCATCGGCAGAAATGCTGAGGTTGTGGCCTTTTGCGAACGGGAGGTGGAAGTTCTACGTGGTTTATGGCTACTGCGCTGTTTGGAGAGAATCAGCGCCCCCTGATCGAGTCCGGTTATCCATCCTACATAGGTACGCCCGTCATGCAGCGTAATGCAGACCTTTCGGCCTTTCAATCGTTTTGCCTGCTTGCGCACTCTTGCTGAATTGCCCATTTGCAGATCACCTCATTGTTCTATTTACTCCTATAGTACACAGAGGATTGGATACGGCTTGTGCTAGTTCCACGAGTATGGCAAAAAAAGTTGAGAAATAACCGCCTAATGAGGTAGTATAGCTATATGGTATTTATTTTTATAAATTGATTCATATTTATATTAAATAAAAGGTTAGGAGAGACCCTAATGACTAATTTCCGCGATCAAATCATTGCACATTACAAATTCGAGGATGCAGACCATATCGCTAAAGACAGCTCTGGACAAGGGCGGAACGGAGAGGCCTTCGGCAAGGTAGCACCGGTAATCTCCGAGGTGAGCGGCAGAGTGGCTGCAACATTTGCGGGTGGCGATGCAGGAACCTCGTATGTCCGGCTTCCGGCGGACTTGCTTCAAGATGTAAGCGACAACACGGGGATAACCGTTGCTGCATGGGTGAACTTTGCCAAGGGTGCTAACGTATGGGAGCGGATCTTTGACTTTGGCAAAGGGGAGAAAGGGCCTTATCTGTTCCTGACACGTAATTTGCGCGGTACTCTGTCTGCCCACGGCGATCTGGCCGTTGATCCGGGCAGAGGATTTGCCGGGGGCGAGTGGATGCACATTGCCATGTCTGTAACGGGTACGCAAGGCGGCACTTTAAGCAGTGCGGGTCCGGTGGTGTATGTGAACGGTGAAGCCGTGGCCGACGGCTCGATCAGCCAGACCTCCAGCGGCAACTATGCCCAGCTGCGCAGATGGTTCGCGACCTTTACGGATTCGGACAACTACAGCAGCAATTTTATCGGCCGTTCGCAGTTTGCTGCGGATGCAGACTTTGCCGGCTCGCTCTCGGATATGCGGATTTATAAAGCGGGTTTGTCGATGGACGAGGTCATTGAGGTGATGTGCGATTCTTTGAGTGATGAAGAGATCGTAAGGCTGGCCAGAGACAAGTATCTTGCCTTCCCCACGACCATAATCACTAAGGACTTGTCACTGCCGGCTTCGCTGATGGGCGGAAAAGTTGAAGTGAGCTGGAAATCTAGCCAGCCTGCGGCGCTTCTGGATAATGGACAGGTTCAGGAAATAAGCTCTGCTCAAGCGGCAACCCTTACCGCAGTTCTGACCCGGGGGCCTGTCTCTATGGAAAAAAGCTTCGACGTCTCAGTGCTGCCGCAGGATCTGCCTCCATATACACTGACCATCCATGGGAATAAGGAAATCCTCGATGTCAGCGAGGTGATGTACGGCTTGTTCTATGAAGACATTAACAACGCAGCGGACGGTGGAATTTATGCTGAGCTGGTGCAGAACCGCTCGTTCGAATCTTTTGCTTTTGATACCTATTCCCATACTTCCGGGGAATGCGGCTGCTCCACCGGCCGGAACCGCGAGCCCTTATTCGCGTGGTCCGGAGATACCGGTAAGATGCTCCCGCAGCACAGCGGCGGACTAAATGAACATTTTGGCGTAAAGGACCCGGAAGTAAATGCTTATTATGTGACGGTGGCGGATGGCGCCGTGATTCAGAACAAAGGGTTTGCTGATTCCAACGGAAATTGTGCCATGTCCATACTAACGGGCGCGAAGTACGATTTCACAATCTGGGCGAAGGCAGAGTCAGCCGGTACAATTACGCTGCAGCTTCAGGGGGCGGACGGGTCAGCGATCAGTGATTCCGTAATCGTGAAAGTGGAGGGCGGAAACACCTGGAAGAAGTATGGAGTGGATGCCAAGCTTGTGCTGACGGGTTCGGCCACGGCTCTTGGCCAGCTGGCGCTTGCTTTTGCGGGTGAAATTTCGATCGACATGGTGTCCCTGGTTCCGCAGGATGTATGGGGGGCAGGCGAGGAAAAGCACTCCCGGTCGGCTCACGCCAACTATACGGGCAACCCGAACTACCGGCTGAGAAAAGATCTGGTGAACGCGCTTGTCGGTATGCATCCGAAATTCCTGCGTTTCCCCGGCGGCTGCATCTCTGAAGGCTCCTTTATTTGGGAGAATGTGTATGACTGGAAGGATTCCATCGGAGCGGTTGAGCTGCGCAAAGAAAATTACAACGTATGGGGCTACATGATGACTATGGGCCTCGGCTATATGGAATATTTCCAGCTGGCAGAAGACCTTAATGCAACTCCGCTTCCGGTGATGGCTTGCGGCGTGCTGTGCCAGGCGCGTTCAGACTACGCCCATCCGGCCGGAGGCGAATTACGGGATTATTACATCAAGAACTTTACCGACCTGATCGACTTCGCCATCAGCATGGACTTCGAGAATAACGAATGGGCGGCCATGCGCAGCAAGATGGGCCATAAAGCTCCGTTTGATCTGCGCTATCTGGGCGTAGGCAACGAGAACTGGGGTACAGAGTTCTTCGCCAACTTTGAAGTGTTCAAGACATCAATAGATGCCTATATGGAGCAGAACTATCCGGGGCATGAGCTGCATATTATCTCCACGGTTGGCGCGCAAGCGGACGATGATGCGTATCAACAGGGCTGGAAGTTCCTGAGCGGCAATCTCAGCGGATCGGCTGAGGTGGCTTTTGCCGACGGGCATAAAGTAATTGAAGAAACGGTAACCTGGTACGGGCAGCAGAGCAATTACATGGACACGATTGCCGATGAGCATTACTACCGTTCCAATGACTATCTGCTTGCGAATGCCGACCGGTATAATTACTACTATAGAGCGTATAACGCTGACGGCAGCATCGACTGGAAGGAAACCTCCAAGGTATTTGTCGGGGAATATGCTTCTACGGACAAAAACACACTGGCCGGCGCAGTAGCAGAGGCAGCGGTTATGACCGGATTCGAAAACAATGCGGATGTCGTTCTGCTCGCCGCCTATGCACCGCTGTTCAACAAGGTGCTGACGGACGGGACCTACCGCTGGACACCGGACTGCATCTGGTTCGACGATGAGACAGTCTGGTACACCCCGAACTATTATGTGCAGCAGCTGTATGCCAAATATTTGGGCAATAAAGTACTGGCAACCTCCTTCTCCACGTATAGAAACGGCAAACCGGCAGCACTCCTTCCTCATGGCGGAATTGAAGTGGCGGCAGGCAATGCTGATATTCTGGTGAAGCGCGTGACCGTAACGTCGAATAAGGATGGCTGTGTGCTGCTTAATCAGGACTTTACACAGGCGCTGGATCCGGCTTGGCAGACCATCCCAGGCTCCGCAGGGTATACCGTTCAGGCGGATAAAGGGCTTGTACTTAAAGCCCAGGCCAGCGGGCTGAACGGCCTTTACATCCTGAATGACAGCTGGACCGATTACAAGGTGGAGGTTGTTGCTTCGCGAATCGCGGGGGAGGACGGTTTCTACGTGGGCGCAGGGCTGACTGACATTTCACCGGAGAACAAGGACGTCCTCGAATATGCTATCAGCTATGGCGGCAACGCTACCGGTGTGAAGGTATACAAGCAAGGCGTGGAAGCCTATACCTTGGGCGACTACTCTTCCAGCACGGCGGCAGGCAATCTTAGAGCAGCCAGCTATGAAGAGATTTCCGACAACACGGAATACACGATTACAGTGAATTACGGTGGTGAAACCGGAGAGAGCCTGATCTGTTCGTATACGGACGGCAGAGCAGCCAGCAAGGTGCTGGACTACAAGCTGGAGGCCTACAACAGAGAGATCTTCAACTCGGTTACAAAAGATGCGAAGCATGTGTATGTAAAGCTTGTGAATGCCGATGATGTAGACAAAATAACGCAGCTGCAGCTTGAAGATTTGAAGGTCGGGGCAGCCGCGAAGCTGATCACCTTGACTGGCGAAGCCCAGCTTGTACATGTGCCTAATGTAAACCAGAAAAACAATGAGCAAATCGTGCCTGACGAGCGGGAGATTACACTGAACAGCAGCAATATTGTTCTTAATCTGCCTGCTAACTCGGTGAGTGTGCTGGTGCTGAATCTTAAGGCATAAAGAAGCGTCTGCTCTGTACTATGCAGGCTTTAGCAGCAGCAGGTGCAAAATAATATGCAGTACTGCACAGAAGACACCCTTAGGGGTGTCTTCTGCTATATCTCATGCCAGTATCAAATGCAAACATCACAGCCCAAGAATAGCTGATTAATGAATAATGTGTTCATACGGAATGCAGCGTGCTGTTTAGTCGGATCGTGTTGAAGGGCTTGATTCGGGTAAAAGGTAGGGATTCCATCCCTTACAGTGCCTTCATACGGTTGTTCCTTGGCTGATGCTCGACTTCTGCAAGTCCTAATGCCTCCATTAAGGGAGGGATATACATACCGAATCTGCCGCGCAGACCCTTTTTCAAGCCGTACCAGCCGCCGACCGGGTTGTCAGGAGAACGCCCCCAGGCTTCGACCGTGCCTGCTTTTGCCGGCTTCTGCTCATCAGCGCTGCCCAGCTCCATCCACTCCCCATGCTCCTTAAGCATGGCGTACAAGTCATTGATGCAGCGATAGTCGTAATGCAGCACGGTTTTACCTACCGTGCAGACGATAATGGGTTTGCCGTCTTTTTCATCTTTATACATTTCATATTCAGAGGTTAGCGGAGGCGTCTTTAATTTCCAAGGATTTTCTTTTGTCCCTGCATCTGTTGGCATATCGTTTCTCCTTTGCGCTGCAATATTAGCTTCCGTGTATTATAAAGAATACAAATACTGATTGCAATTCAGGTCAAATATACAAGCGCTGCCTTTGCTAAGATCATCAATGAGAGGAAGGGAACCTTCAATGGTGGAATGGAATGAAATGGTTCAGCTCATGATTGATTGGATTGATGCTGATCTTACAGCAGCGCCAACACTGCTGAGAATGTCGGAACAGCTTGGGTATTCCCCTTATTACTGCACCAAGCAGTTTCACGCGCTGACCGGGACGACACTCAGGGATTATATCTGGATGCGCAGAATCAGCCGTGCCGCCCTGGAGCTGCGCGACACGGATACGCGAATTCTGGATATTGCCGTAAAGTTCGGGTTTTCGTCGCAGGAGGCATTCTCCCGGGCTTTTTCGAAGGCTTTTAACACGACCCCGTCTGCCCACCGGAAAGCACCCTGTCCCATTCCACTGACCATTCGTGCCGAAGTGTTCACTCCTTATCATTATCTGATCAAGGAGCGGGATAAAATGAGAGAAGTGCATTTGCAGGAAGCGGAGATTAAGCTCGAAGTCATACCGGCCCATAAATTCATCGGGATCTGGGACCTTGCTTCCCATAACTACGCCGGGTTCTGGGAGAACGGGCATGATTGCGATGAAATCTCCGGAACGCTGGAGAGCATGTCTCATCATACGTTAGCTGGACAACTGGGCCAGACGGCCGGATGGTTCTATAAGAACGGCCAAAAAGGTTACTTGTACGGAATCCCTGTTTCATCGGATTACAACGGGAAGATCCCTGAGGGGATGGAGTGCAGGGATATTCCGGAATCGGAGTATCTGGTCTTTTTTCACCCGCCATTTGATTACCTGAAGGATAATGGTCAAGTGATGCGGACTGTTGAGCAAGTGGCCTGGAACTACGATCCCAAGGTCATGGGTTATGCCTGGGATGAAGAAACGAAGCAGGACTATCAGCGCCATTTCCCCGAGGGCTATGGCTATGCGGTGCTGCGGCCAGTGAGAAAGTTAACTGGAAACGAGGAGTAAGCAGCGGGCTGATCTCGAAGAGAATTTTCCCCGATAGGTGCATAGTGCAAAGAAACAGTCTACAGTGCAGGCTTTCGCCAGGATTTGCCCACGTGATCCCTCCAAATAAGCTGAACAAAAGAACCTGTCACCCAGTTCAAGGGCCACAGGTTCTTTTATCATTTGTTCCTATACTTCAATTTATGAAGAAAGTCTTTAAGCCTCTGCATGGCGCTGGCTGTTCTCCAGTATCTCTTTAGCCAGCCCATCTCCACGGTGTTCGAGCATGCTTACGGTTTGCAGTAGCTCCGCCTGCCGGCTTCGGTGCTCATTCGTCCAGAACGGGCGGGGGGAAACGCCCGGCTCTATAGAAGCTGGATCGGTCATTCCCTTGTAAAAACCTTCAAGTAAGGCGTCGATCTGTTCATACACCCCGGCCATCTCAGCCAGCGCGCCGGCTTCGGCAGGATGCTGCAACAGCGGCAGCGATGCTTTTAAGTAAGCTGCGGCGCTTCTACGGGCATCGGTTAGTGCCATCATGCAAAAGTAGTTTACGCTGAACCTGCGTTCAAAATCAGAGGTTTCTGCATCTTGGTACCACCGGTTGCTGAGCAGACCTTCGCACCAGGTATCCAAAGCCTTATAGCCGAGCTGGTAACCTCTATTGTCATCCGCCCTCATGGAGTCCAGCTTGACCCTGAGTGAAGCATAGAAGTTGTCCAGAGCTGACGGTACATGAGCCTGGCTGTCAAAGCGCATTAGCATATAAGGCCAATGGTCCACATATAAATAGCCCTTGCTGACCTTCATATCGCTCTGAAACTCTGGATCGTCGTGCAGACTCTCGAAGGTTTCGCCGTCAAAATAGCTGCGGCACAGCAGGGTATCCCCATTGTCCAAGTACCCTGTAATTACGCCCCACTCGGGGGCAACCCTGAGGTTGATCGCTATCGGCAGCTGATGCTTTCGAATGCTGTCCATTAGTTTTTGCTTCTCCTGTTTGCGCTCTTCCGGTGTAAGCCGGTTCGCCCGGCTGGCTGTAAGACCATAGGCTTTATGGGCAGCAGCTGAATAATCATAGGCTACGAGCGCATCGGCTGAGCTATAATCCCACATAGGTGTAAAAGAAATTCTCCAGCATGCCCCGGACACCCCCATTACCTGCTCATAGGTAGTCTCAATCCCCCTTGTGCTCAAAGACAGATAGAAGGCTCCTGCCCATGAGCAGTCCATTCCTTGGCCGAAGCCAAGTCGGCCTACATTCTCAACAATATAATGCTGCCGGGACGGTTGGATGGCGAAGAGGCGGGTCCGGTCCGGGCTGTAGTGAATCTGCTCACCTTCGGCACAGCTTACCGCATGAATACCCTCGGCATTCAAGTAGAGGAGCAGCAGATAATCGTTGCCATCATTGTCGATAAGGCTTGGGAAAAGCTCGTGGCTGACCGTGAAATGCTCCCACTGAAAGAACTCATAATGCTGCATCTTCTTCAAAACATTCCGGTGGATCAGCTCATTTCCATAGGAGGCGTACACAAATTCCAGTCCGCTTTTGCCGGAGGTATACCCTTTGGAATGGACATCAATCGTCAGAAGCTGTTCTTTCAGCGCATAGGCTGAATAGATTCCCGCAGGCGTCTCATATCTGACAATCAGCACCTTGGAGCGGTCGCCGGACAGACAGCCGGGGAAGATATGATCGCTGACGGTGAAGGACAGTTTGTTGCCGGCCACGAACTGGTTCACAAAGTGGGTGACATCATGGGAATCCCGGCCATCTGTGTATACGGCGGAAAGTACGACTAATTCCTGGGGCAGCAAAATACCGTCAATGGGGTGGCCTAGTACACTGGACAGCAAAGGCAGGGTGGCGGTTTCGGGCAGGGACTTCCCCGTTTCCCATTTGGAGACGGCTTGAGCCGTGACATTGAGCTGTTCGGCCAATTGTTCTTGGGACAGCTGTTTTTCTTTACGGAGCATGGCGATGCGTTTGCCGACTTTTTCGCTACTGATCATAGTTACCTCTCCCGAAATTGAATTCGACGTCGTAATTTCATTATAATCCCGGACTATGGAATAACCATGGATTCAAGGAGGGGAGAGGGGCGGCGTTTTCCAACCGGCAGTTGAGCCGGACAGTCATGGGCATTTTTCCAGAACAATCAGCTCCCCGTCCCATTCAGGAACAAACAGCTGACCGTCATAATAATCGAGGCTGCATATTCTCGGCAGCTGAAGGCTGAAGGGATCTGGAGTATCCAGAACATGCTCCGCTGGAGAAACGATGTGCGGGGTTCCGGCAATGGTGGTGATGATCCCGGAGCGATGGTCAACCCTGCGGACGACATGATTTTGCGTGTCTCCGATATACAGATTGGAGGCTTCGTCGAGAGATAATGACCATGGCCCGTCAAAATGTTCTCCGCTGCTTGAACCGAAGGTAGCCTGGATCGCAGATCCCCCATCTCCGGTGTAACCGCCGCGGCCCGTTCCCGCAATCACCGTGACTTCTTCATTAACGGGATCAATCTTGCGCACACAGTAGTTTTTGCTGTCCAGCACATACAGGTTTCCATCCGCTCCCCGTCTTAAATCATAAATCCAGTTAAACTGCACCTGTGTAAAAGATACTGTGCCCGCCTGAAATCCTGGTTCACCCGTTCCTAGCGTAGTCATTAAATTACCTTTCAGATCAAATTTATGGACCCGGCATCCGGTCACTTCATTGATCCACAAGAAGCCGGCAGAATCATACTCACAATTCCCAATATCCTTAAATCCACAAGCCGCTCCGTCTATCAGCAACCGGGCTTCTCCGGCAGCAGGGTTAATTGCGAATACTTTGTTATTCCCGCTGCTGGCGACGATAACGGTCTCCTTATCCGGAAAGGTAATATAAGTAGGGTTGAGGATATCCGCATAGATATGCCTCACATGCTCTCTGACGATCTGATTACCGGCCGTCCAGTTCAGAGTGTCCGTATCCGTCGCGATTTCCCCAACCCAGTGCGTATCATGGTCTAGAATATAGCGGGTACCCTGTGGATTATGAAAGCCAAAGTGGCAGTAGCCGTCGATAAGCTTCAGTTCTTTCCCGAATTGCAGCCGCTCTTTAATTCTCCAGTTCATCCAATCACCCCCGCTTCTTGGGTTTTTTCTTGATCAGGATCATTTGCACAATATCTTTAAGTTCATCTATAGAATGCACTTTAATCCATAGCCATCGTCCATCGTGGAATTGAGCAGCAGCTTCATACACCGACTTAAAATATGCCCCGAACTCTTCCATCTTGCCCGTATACGCTTCGATCTCCTTTTTCCCGAGTACAAGCAGAACGGTAAAGCCCTCTTTTTCCGGAAACATAGCAAATAAGGTCTTCCCGCTCTTGCGGTATCTCACATTCCAGCCATAATTTTTTCCGCCAAAATTGAGTTCTGGCTGGTGATCGTAATTTTGTTCGGCAAAGCGGCTGAGTTCGATCCATGCTTGCTTGGCCTCTGCGCCAATAAACGTATAGATCTGTTCTTCCGTAGGAACAACTTCTTTATCACATAATCGCTGGCTATTCACTCTGACTCCTCCTTAATTTGTTCTACTAAGGCCGCAAACCACGAGTCTAGTTCCTCCGGTTGAATGGATAGAAGTTTGTGCTTATCTACAATGATTTGGTCTTTGGTGACGGAGGTAAAGCGGACAAAAGGTTCTCGCGACAACATGGATAAACCCATGCGATCCGTCCATTCCTTGATGGGGAGACTGTCTTTAGGCAGCAGAAATTTCAGCAGATCATAGAAGGTTTTGTGCATTACATTCAAGTTGTAGCCCGGACATTCCTTGCTGATGATATAAGAATCGACTTCCCGCCAAAGATGCTCGATTATGGCCTGTCTTACAATCAGACTCTCCTTGGAGAGGTCCCCGGTGCTCATCATCTCCTTGAGTCTTGTTTCCCAGCAGGCCGGAGTCCATGGCAGCGTTCTGCTCATGTGGACCAGCCATTTCTCATGCGGCACATATTCACGGTTGGCAATAAATAAGGCCTCCAGCAAGCGGGTCGCTGCCATATTGAGCATGGAGTGGCCCTGCACGGGATCACCTCTGTGAATCCAGATATCCCCGGCCAGCCGAAAATACCACCAGCAATTGAATAACAAGCCTTCGGCATGCAGCGGCTCTGGTGTATGCGCCAGCTTTTCTGACATCATTTTGGCGATTTGCCCCGTGGGATCGTACAGGACTTTTGCATAGGATAAATCCCACAGCGCCACGCTCTCCCATGACCGCTGCAGCTCTTCTTCCAGATCTGAGATCTTGATGTCATACAGATAGCTGCCGATCCTGGTAATACCTAGGGGGATAGGGGATTGTCCGCTGTTCCACAGCTCATACGGGGAGGACTCCAAGTAGAAAACCAAATCGATCTCCGATAACTCGTCGGCATACCCGCGGGATAATCCGCCGTTCAAGGTGATGCCCTGGACGCCGTCCAGAGATTCAAAATCCTTCATTCTGCTATCCAGTTCCGCGAGGAATAAATGAAGCTTGTTGGTGCTTGTTGCCGTTACATAAGGCCTGCTCATACAAAATCACCTCGTTATTGATCTGTGACCAAATGGGAAATCGTTAGTAATAATATATAGCTATGAAAACGGTCTACCTATGATATTAGTCTTAAACGCCAGGCCTTACATTGGAGAATTTAAATGCTAAATAAAAATTAACTTGCCCTATTGTTAAAATCATGATATATTAATTCCTGCACTGCAATAAACAATACTTTGCGGTCATGGCGGAATTGGCAGACGCGCTGGCTTCAGGTGCCAGTGGTAGCAATATCGTGGAGGTTCGAGTCCTCTTGACCGCATACCAAGAAAGAAAGCTTCTGAATTGTCCCTACGGACAGCTCAGGAGCTTTTTTTCATTGGGTTCAGCTGCTCAAATGAGCTTCAGCTTAGTAGGACAACAGGGTTGAGCTTGGACTGGACGAGGCCTGATGCTTACGGAACGCGGACGGAGACATGCCGCTAAGCTTATTGAATACGCGGTTGAACTGGGAGAAGCTGTTGAATCCGCACAGCTGTCCTTCATTTTTGGACAGGAAGGAAAATTCACTTCAGGAGAGCTTCAGACTGTAGAAGAGGACTGCTATCTCTGGAGCGGCGGCGACCTTCGTTATACCTGTAGTGAGGACTGGATTGAACTAACGGGGGGCGAGTCGGGCCATCTGGCGACTTCGGTACGCGAGGCGAAACTGCAGAACAACTGCAAGGCGGTGCTGGTTAACATTATGACCCCGTTCGATAAGACGTTCACTCTGACTCTCTCTCCTTCTATGATAAGAGGATAACAGCTGCAACAATCGGCAGCTTCCTTGACTTCTGTACTTCATATGTTAGAATTACGAGGCCCAAATTCTAATATAAAGAAGTGAAGTTTATGCTAGAGCCTAAGGTAAAGGTGAAACAGGGCAGCCTGTTTCTCGACAAGCATTTTTCCGGAGAATCCATTGACTATCGCCAGATCATCTCACTATTTATTCCTCTTCTGGTTGATCAGGCATTTGTAGTTGGTCTGAATCTAGTGAATACGGCGATGATCAGCTCGTCCGGTGTGGCGGCGATCAGCGCTGTGAATATGATAGACTCGCTTAATATTTTTCTGATCAGTGTATTTATTGCAGTTTCAACAGGGGGGACCGTTGTGGTCGCCCAGTATAAGGGGAGCGGTAACGAGCTTATGGTCTCCAAGGCCACTGCAGGTGCGGTATCCTCCGTATCTATGATGGCCTTTTTCATCGGCCTGTTCGGGATTGTATTTCACGGTCCGCTGCTGAATGTACTGTTCGGTGCAGCTTCGCCGGAAGTTATGGACAATGCGAGAACGTACCTGATCGGGAGCAGCTTGTCCTATTTGGGCATTGCTGTTGTAGAAGCCGTATGCGGCGCCCTGCGCGGAATCGGAAGGACGAGGGCGTCGCTGGTGCTTTCGCTGATTATGAACCTGGTCTATGTGCTGCTGAACTTTGTATTTATCAACGGACTGCATATGGGTGTATTCGGCATGACCGTTGCGATTAATATATCCAGATATTTGGCGGCCGTCTGCGCGCTGGTCTATCTGTTCCGGCTGGATAGCAGCCTGCATGTGAAGATCCGCGATCTGCTGGCCTTGAACTGGACGATGCTCAAAAGAATCATGTCGATCGGCCTGCCGTTTGCCGCAGAGCAGATGTTTTTTAACGGGGGGAAGATTCTGACCCAGATCTTCATTGTCAGCCTGGGCACCTATGCGATTGCTACGAATGCCATCTCATCTACCTTGGCCGGGGTCATGCAGATTCCCGCCAATGCCTTGTCTCTGACGCTCATTACGGTGGTGGGTCAATGTATGGGCAGCAGGAATGTAAAAGACGCCCGGAAATTCGTCAAATCGTTTCTCTGGTTGTCTTCGGCATCCTTTGTCCTGATGGCCTTGCTTATTTTTCCGTTTTTTCATCCGCTGGTGTCGTTGTTTCATCCACCCGCCGAGATTGTCGGGGATATCTTCCTTGTCTTTCTGATTAATTCGCTGGCGCAGATCCCGCTGTGGTCGGTCAGCTTCATTACGCCTTCGGCGCTTAGAGCGGCAGGAGACTCGAAATTCACCTCCATGGTGTCGATGCTGTCCATGTGGCTGTTCCGCGTAGTGCTGGGATATGTCCTGGGTATCGTACTGAATATGGGCATAGTCGGGGTATGGCTGGCGATGAACTGCGAGTGGGGCGTGCGGGGCTTCATCTTCCTGCGGCGTTTCCTTGGAGAGAAGTGGGTGAAGCACCGGGTCATCTAGATAGACATTGAAACCCTGCTTCCATCTTAAAAAAATGAAGAGACTGCTTCACCCGCTGCATCATACGCGGGCGGAGCAGTCTCTTCTGAGTTAGGGGAGGAGTTGCTTATTGCGCCGGAGCGGGAACCGCTGCAGAGGGGAAGAAGTTGGGCAGATACTCCTTATTCGCTTCCAGCATTTCATCGAGCATAGCGATAGCTACCTCGACCGAAGGGACCAGCGGATGGTGAGCCATCGCCTGGATAGCCAGGCTGCGGTCACCGCTTACGGCGGCATCAATTGCAAGCTGCTCGTAGGTTTTGACGGCATGGATGAGCCCTTTGGCCATCTGCGGAATTCTGGTCAGCGGCAGCGGCAGCGGTCCGGTCTTGGTCACGACACAGTTGACCTCGATACTGGCATCCTCCGGAAGAAAGTCAAGGATACCGCGGTTGGCGACATTAAGGGTCTGGATGTCATTCGTGCCGTTGTGCAGCGAACGCATCAGGTTCACCGCCGCCTCGGAGTAAAAGGATCCGCCGCGCTGCTCCAGCTGCTTCGGCTTCTCCTTCAGCTCCAGATTGCTGTAGATCTCAAACAGCTCTTCTTCCACACGTTTTACCACTTCGGCGCGATTTCCGCCTTCCTTGAACGATTTCTGCTGCTCTTCAAGCATCGCATCGGTCATATAGAAATATTTCAGATAATAAGAGGGCACGGCGCGCAGCGATTGCAGGAATTCGGGATTCCACTCCCGTGCGGGCACATTCTTTGCACTGTAGCCGGCGGTGTCGGCCAGCATGTCATCCAGCTTGTCTTCGCCTTCGACATCAATGCGGGTGATCCAGTGCAGATGATTCAAGCCGACAAATTCGGCATAGATCCGGTCAGGTGCGGCGTTATATTTGGCCGATACCTCCTTGATCAGCCCGATGGGGGCATTGCAGAGGCCGATGCTCTTCACGTTCGAATATCTCAGTACGGCTTCGGTCACCATTCCTGCCGGGTTGGTGAAATTCAGCAGCCAGGCGTCAGGCGCTAGCTCTTCGATATCCCGGCAGATGTCCAGGATGACGGGGATCGTGCGCAGCGCTTTCAGCATTCCGCCGGGGCCGGTCGTTTCCTGGCCGATGACGCCGTATTTCAGCGGTATGGATTCGTCGCGTCCCCGGGCATCCAGCATGCCGACGCGGATTTGTGTGCTGACGAAGTCCGCGCCTTCTATGGCTTTGCGGCGGTCGGTGGTGAGATGGACTTCAATCGGCAGGCCGGACTTTTCGACCATGCGTTTAGCCAGACTGCCGACAATGTTCAGCTTGCGTTGTCCTTGTTCAATATCCACGAGCCAGAGCTCGCGGACCGGGAGCTCCTTGTAATGCAGAATGAATCCTTCTACCAGTTCCGGTGTATACGAAGAGCCTCCGCCGATAACGGCGATTTTCAGTCCTTGCTTAGCTGTCAAGATAAATCACTCCTGTCCTGTTGTGATAGGGATAAGTTCGAAATCCTGAAACACACGCATCTTCTCATAAATATCGCTGGTAATGGTGAGGCCGTCACTTTCCAGGGCTGACCAGACAGCACCGACCACAGGCTCAGTGGATAGGGTGACTACAGCGGCAAGAGGAGCCGCTTCTTGTACGGCCTGGTTGATAGGTCCACGGATCCAGCCGCGGTCGCCCCGGGTGAGCAGGCTTCCTACAAGCACTACGTCGAAGGTGTCATTCTCCATGCCCAGCTTGTGAATGACTGCTGCGGCAGCTTTGCCCAGCTCCATGCCTTGGTGCTGCAGAATCGCTAGCGCCGCAGCATCTCCTTCGGCGGCCGCCGGGAACAACAGGCGGGCAGCGTCAAGTGGCACATGCTTGCCGTGATCAAGAAAGTCATTGTACATATCTTCCACTTGCTGATAGCCGAGCAGCTTCAGCAGCGGCGCAGTCAGAAGGGTGGGGGATTCCCGGCCGTCCCAGGCGCGGATAACGGTGCGGAACACTTCGATATTCAGCGAGCCGCCGCCGCCGAAATCGCCGTACATATAATCGAAGCCGCCGCATTGATAATGCTGGCCCTGCGGATTGCGTCCGGCGGCGTTGGTGCCTGTGCCGCAGATCAGCGCGACCCCGTAAGGCCGGCCTGTACCCGCCCTTAGTCCAATCATCGGGTCGCCGCTGAGTGTATAATTTGTAAATCCGATCCCGCATATCATCGGGTGGAGGATATAATAATCCGTCTTCCGGTCGGCGCCGGCAAGCCCGAGATAAGCATGCTTGATATCGCCTAGCTGCAGCCCGGCTTCCGCCAGTGCGGCGAAGGAGGCTTCGCGAATGCTCGCAGCGGCTTCCGTAGCGCTAATCTGGTGATTGCCGTTGCCGCTCCTGCCCTTGCCAAGCACATTGCCGTGCTCATCGCAGAGCAGGGCATAGGTTTTGCTTCCTCCCCCATCGATCCCCAAGTAGTAAGTCAATGGTCGTCACTCCTAAAGTTTTGTGAGCATCACTTCTCTGAATCTCTTCGTACAAAACTGGCTTCGAAAGCATTTGCTTAGTTTTGTGAGCATCACTTCTCTGAATCTCTTCGTACAAAACTGGCTTCGAAAGCCCGCAGGCGGAATGATTGCAGGTGCGGTTCTACCTGGAAGAGGTGGAGTCACGTACAATCAGCTCCGGATCAATCCGGATGTTAGCACCGCGTTTCATATTTCCGTTGATGCGTCTGAGCAGCATATCGGCGGCGGCAAGCCCGATCTTATCCGCCGGCTGGCGCAAAGTTGTCAGATGCGGGCGCAGCTGTGAGGCGATATAGTGGTCGTCATATCCGACGATGGCCACCTCTTCCGGCACAGAGATGCCGGCCTCCATCAGCGCGTTGATCAATCCCAACGCGATATTGTCATCCCCGGCGAATACAGCCGTGGGCAGCTTGCCCGCCTGCAGCCAGCGTTTGCCGGTGTCATAGCCCATGCCGATATCGAAATCGCCATGGACAATCTCAAACGGCTCCAGCCCTTTCTCCTGCAGGGCCTGCAGGAAGCCGCCGCGCCGCTCCCGTGTGCTGCGGAACATCTCATTGCCGCAGAGGTGGGCGATGGACGTATGGCCAAGCTCAAGCAGATGGCTGCCCGCCGCATAGCCGCCCTTGAAGTTATCAATGGTGATGGAATAGGCGTCATTCCCCTCCTGCTGATTATCAATCAGCACATAGGGGATTCCGCGCCGTTTCAATTCCACAATATAATTGTCTTCTTGCATCGGGGAGAGCAGAATCAGGCCATCTACCCGGTCCTCCTGAATCAGATAGTGGTTCTCATTGAAGTCGATGCCTGTCGAGATGGAGATGGCCAGGTAGTAGCCGTGCAGGGCAAGCACGTCATTCAGCTCCTTGACCACGGCATCGAAGAAGGAATCCTGCAGTGTCGTTACGATAAGGCCGATAATCCCGGTCTTGCCGCTGGCAAGGCTGCGCGCAGCCGCATTGGGCCGATAATCCAGCTCCTTGATTGCATCCAGCACCTTCTGGCGGTTATTCTCCCGCACCGTCCCGGCACCATTCAGCACCCGGGAGACGGTGACAACGGACAATCCTGATTTTTTGGCTACATCAAAAATACTTACTTTCATCGCTAGCGCTCCTTGCGGCGGATTTTCCGAAGCTATATTCTATCTCCAGTATACAAGGCTTACGGAATATCCGCTAAACGTCTTATCTCTTAATAATTTCGGTAACTTTCTTCTGAATGACCGGCATCACCTCTTCAAGGGTTTTGTGTCCGGTCTCGACAGGCTGCAGCTCATTGATGAACATATCATTGATCTGCGAATATTTAGTGATGAGGTGGTTGTAGGATTCATAGCCATATTTAACAGCGCCTTCGTATACCTTCTTCACATCCTCGGGATCAATGCCGTCAAAATGTTTGTAGTAGGCTTCTGCTGCTTCGGTGTTCACAGGCGGGTTGCCGCCGCTCAGCTCAATCGATTTCTCCTGAACTTCAGTCGTCAGCAGGAATTGAATCCATTCAAAAGCTTCCTTCGGATGTTCGGAGTCCTTCAGAATCATTAGCGGGTCGACGAACAGGGTGCTGCGCACCTTGTCATTGCCGCCCCATGGCACTGCGGCCACGCCGATGTTGAACGGGAAATCATTGGCTCCCGCGAGGTTCCACGAGCCGCCGATCGACATGCCGATTTTGCCTGCGACGAATGGATCGCCGTTCTGGCCGGCTACGCTTTTGCTCCACTCGGAGTTCGGTGAGACTTTATCCTTGAAGATCAGATCGAACAGCTTTTGGTATGCGGCAATAACCTCCGGAGAATCAAAATGAGTTTCGGAAGGAACGCCGCCATTGGTCCAGGTGTCCTCGGAGTAAGGCTCCGCCCCAAAATACAGCGGCCGCATATCCCGCTCGGCCCAGGTAAAGTCGACACCGTATTGTGTTTTAGCGATATCGTCGGAGATGAGCGTCATTTTTTTTGCTTCCTCGACCATCTTTTCAAACGTCCAGCTCTTATCTTCATAGTCGCTTGGCGGATAGGACAGCTTCGCAGCATCGAACATATCTTTGTTATAGAGCATCAGGGTGACATACATATTGACCGGGATGCCGTAGGTACGGTTGTTTACGGTGTAGATCTTCATCAGGTTATCCGGTATGTGGTAATCTCCGGCTTTGAAGCCTTCCTCCGCGATCAGGTCGGTCAGATCAAGCAGCATGTCTTTGTTGTAATATTCTGCGAACCCGCCGTAGCCGTAGTGGCTGGTGACATCGGGAGATTTGCCTCCGGCAATCAGCGTCTGGAGCTTGCTGTCAAACTGCTCATACGGCGCTTTTTCCACCTTGACCTTGATGTTCGGGTGCTCCTTCTCGAAATCGGGAATCAGCTTTTCGATAAAGGTGCGGTCTTCCGAATCAATCGTGTAATGGGTAATGGTCACTTGTTTCTCTGAACCGCCGGAGTCTCCGGTATTTTTGTTTCCCGGGGCCACATTGCTTGCCGACTTGCCTCCTCCGCAGCCTGACAGCATCACCATCAAGGCCATGGACGCTGCAAGCAGCAGTGCGAATGACTTCCTTGTACTGTTCCTTTTCATGAGCGAATCCCTCCATCATTTCAAGTATATTTGGCCGCCAAAAGTACAGCGGAGATTACTTGATGCCTGTCAGTACTATGCCTTCCACGAACTGCTTCTGGGCCACGGCGAACAGGGTGACGATTGGAACCATAGCCAGCACGGAGGCGACCATCAGCAGATGCCAAGGCGGGATGCGGAACCGCGACGAGGTGAGCGAGGCCATGCCGACCGGCAGTGTGAATTTGTCCGAGGAGCTTAAGTAGAGCACCGGTGTGAGCAGATCGTTCCAGCTGTAAATAAAAGCGAAGATGGCGACGGTCGCCAGTGCCGGTGCGGACAGCGGCAGCGCAATGGTACGCCACATCTTCAGTTCGCCGCAGCCGTCGATTCGTCCGGCGTCGAACAGCTCTTCGGGCAGCGTAGAGAAGAATTGCCGCAAGAGGAAGATGTTGTAGGCGGAACCGAAGAATGCAGGCACGACCAGCGGCAGGAAGGTATCGATCCAGTTCATTTTGGAGAAGAGCACGAACTGCGGGATCATGATCGCCGGATAAGGCAGCATCATCGTGCTCAGCAGCAGGGCGAACCAGAGCTGGTTGCCCCGGCCTCTGTATCTGGCGAAGCCGTAGGCCACCAGTGCCGAGGAGAGCAGGGTGCCAATGACGGTGAGTCCGGCGATGATCAGGCTGTTCTTATACAGTGTACCGAACTGCAGCGTATCAAAAATCTCCGTGTAATTGCTCCAGGCCCAGCTCTCCGGGAGAAAGGTCGGCGGAAATTTCAGCATTTCCCGCTTCGATTTCAGGGAAGTCGAGACCATGAAGAAGAGCGGAAGCAGCATAAGGAAGGTTGTAATCAGCAAGGTAATGAAGCTGGCGATCTTTACGGGATCCGCTTTCCGCCGGGAATGGGAAGTTGGCACCCGGGGACTGGTGGCCTTGACGGTACTCATCGGCGTTCCCCTCCTTCGTAATGAACATAACGGTTGGACAGCTTCATAATGATGGCCGTGAACACCAGAACGACGATCAGCAGCACCCAAGCCAGAGCTGACGAGTACCCTGCCCGGTATTCCTTAAAGGCGGTGTTGTACAGATTGTAAACATAGAACCAGGTGGAATAATTGGGACCGCCCTGCGTCATGACGAACGCTTGGGTAAAGACCTGGAAGGAGTCGATCAGGCCCATAATCAGCTGGAAGAGCAGCACGGGAGAGATCATCGGCAGCGTAATGTTCTTGAAAATTCTAAAGCGGCCCGCGCCGTCCAGTCTGGCGGCTTCAATTAGGCTGGACGGCACGCCCTGCAGCCCTGCAAGGAAGAGAATCATACCGGATCCGGCTGTCCAGAAGGACATGATGATCAGGGCATACAGTGCGGTGTCCGGACTCATCAGCCAGGCCGGGCCGTGAATGCCAAACCAGGAGAGCATGTAGTTGAAGAGGCCGATCTGTGGATTGAAGATCCAGTACCAGAGTAGAGACATCGCGACGCCTGACACCATGCTGGGAAAATACATTGCTGTCCGGAAGAAGCCCCGCAGGGGAATCGTCTGGTGCAGCAGCAGCGCAAAGCCGAGAGCCAGCAGCATCTGTACCGGAACACTGATAAAGGTGTATCTAAGCGTGACCGTTACCGACTTCCAGAACAGATCATTGTGAAACATTTCTGTGTAGTTGGCCAGGCCGATAAACCTGGGAGGGTGAATAATGTCGTAATCGGTGAAGCTGTAGTAAAGCGATGATATGATGGGGTACAGCGCGAAGACCAGGAAACCGATAAGCCAGGGCGAAATAAACAGATACATGTAGAACGTCCGACGCCTGCTCTCACTCTTAATCACGGACACACCAACCTTTCGATCTTAAAAGTATAAGCGCTTTAACTTTTGTCGTAAATAAATGTCGTAAAAAGGCAATATTACTGTATTTATTATTTATAAAGTTTAACCGCTTTAACTTTTAAATCCACCTGATGACATTATCATAGTGGAAGAACCAGAAATAATCAACCCTTATTTTATTGAATAAAGCGCTACCAGTCAAATAAAATAACATTCGGTATGGTTTTTTTATATTTTGTTGCTGAAAAAACATGAAAATTTCATATGAGTGTAAGGTTATATAACTCTATAGTGTGAATTGGGGGGGGGTTGTTTGATGCCGATTTGCTTTCCTGACTAGAATCCACTGTCAAAGTGGAGCTTTCATTCCATGGATTACTGATGTTACTTTAAAAAACAGGTACCCTCCCTATAAAAAGGACGGTACCTGTTACGTATCATTTCAAAATTCTATTTCTCGCCGAAACGGATACCGTCCTGTTTGAGGACGATATCCGTTTCCACTTGTTTACCGCGTGTTTCCGTTCCACTGCTCATCGCCCGAAAGATATTTCTCGGTCAATACGGACAACAATTCGATGCCAACCTGATTCTGTCCGCCTTCAGGGATGATGAGGTCGGCGTATTTCTTGGAAGGCTCGATAAACGCCTCATGCATTGGCTTTACCGTCGTCAGATATTGCGTGTGAATGGAGCGGATGGTCCGGCCGCGTTCTTCAATATCCCGCAGCACCCGGCGGAGAATACGCACATCCGGGTCTGTATCTACAAATACCTTAATGTTCAGCTGTTCCCGCAGCTTCTCATCGGAAAGCACATGCAGCCCTTCGAGAATAACAATGTTGTTGGGCGCAAGCTCAACCGTCTTGTCAGTGGAGCGGGCATGAACTGTGAAGTCATACACTGGAGCGTACGCAGCTTGTCCGGCTTTCAGACAATCCAGATGCTCAATCAGCAGTTCCGTATCGAAGGCCAGCGGATGATCGTAATTGATTGCTCCGCGCTCAGCCATGCTGAGGTAAGAATGGTCTTTATAGTAGTTATCCTGAGATATGAACGTCACTTTGTCTGTTCCCAGACGGTCAATGACGGAGCGAGCTACTGTCGTTTTGCCGGAACCGGTCCCGCCGGCGATACCAATAATAAGCATGGTGTTATAATAAACCTCCCTAAGCGATTGCCTTTGCAATTTCAATATTGTAGCACAGCGGTCAATTTATTTCATCTCGGTACGGGGAATAAAACGTGAACATTCAAAAAATTCAGGAGTTTTGGCCTGAAATGATATAATTTAAGGTATTCGATGCAGATGTAGGTATAGATGAAGGGAGAATTTACCGGGATGAGTGAGACAAAATCACTGCTTGAAGCCTTTAACGCCACGGCTATGAAGTTGGCCGGACACGGGAAACGCGAGATTGAAGTGTTGAAAGAGGCCTTTGCCGGAGTGGATGGACAGACGGACAGCGATATTTACGGAGGGGGCGGGCTGATCGAGGATTTCCAGGCCGAAATGGCGGAAGTTCTCGGGAAGGAGACGGCGGTCTTTTTTCCCAGCGGGACCATGGCCCAGCAAATTGCTCTAAGAATCTGGTGCGACCGTAAGGGAATGAAGACGGTAGCATATCATCCTTTATGCCATCTGGAGATTCATGAGCAGGACGGGCTTAAAGAGCTGCATCATATCGAGCCGCTGCTTCTTGCGGATAAGGACAGCTTAATTACACTGGATGATGTGAAGAACATCGGAAAGGACATTGCTTGTCTGCTGCTGGAGCTGCCGCAGCGCGAAATCGGCGGCCAGCTGCCCGAGTATGCCGAGCTTGAAGCCATCTCCGCCTATTGCCGCGGGCAGGGCATTATTCTGCATCTCGATGGCGCGAGATTGTTTGAGGTGCTGCCGTATTACGGGAAGACGGCGGCTGAGGTATGCAGCCTGTTTGACAGCGTATATATCTCCTTCTATAAAGGGATTGGCGGCATCGCCGGTGCCATTCTCGCGGGCAGCAGGGAGTTTACAGAGGAATCGAAGATCTGGAAACGGCGGCATGGCGGCGACTTGGTCAGCCTCTACCCGTACATCGTCCCGGCCCAATATTATTACCGGCAGAGAGCCGGCAAGATGGGACAATACTATGAGGAAGCCAAGGAGCTTGCTGCTTTGTTGGGTGGCTGCCATAAGGTGTCTACACTTCCGCAGCAGCCGGTCTCGAACATGTTCCATGTCCATTTTGCCATGGCCAAGGAGCAGCTTGAGCCGATACTGGTTACAGTGTATGAGCAAACCGGAGTGGGGCTGACTGCATCGCTGAGGGAAACAGGGGAAACCTCCTGCTTTTTTGAGATGCATATCGGTGACCGCTATGGCAGTATCCCCAAAGCAGAGCTTGGCGCAGCGGTAGAACTGCTGGATCAGCTGATAAAACAAGCGTAACAAGGTTCAAATGGCATCCTCCCGATGAAGGAGGGTGCTGTTTTTTGTCTTGCAATAGTTTGTTTTTGTCTTATACAGGGTATTGGTTACACGAAAAAAAGACACCCTGTGAGGTGTCTGGTTACTACGTTACTACATTAGTATGGGCGCAGTCGAAGTTACCGGTTGAGCAGCGAACGAACGAAGGATACCCGCAACAGCTGCTTTTTCATCAGCTTGGTGCGGAATTGGCGTTTCAGCTGGCTGTAAGCTTTGGGGGAATGGCTGCTGGCCCAGTTATACATGAACTTAAAGTCGGTATGACTTTTGGCCGAATTCATCAGGTAGTAAGAGATCGTGTCATACACATTGTGGTTGAACCACTCGTTCATTTCCTGCTTATTGTAGCCGTAGCGTTCAATCGCCATATTGCGGATAAGCCGCTTCTCCTCCAGGTTCTCGATCAGGAACGACTGGCTGAGATGAAAGGTGATGTTATTGCCATGAATCCGGTACACCCCGGCCAAACAATCAATGAACCCGGCATCGCCGATCAGCAGGGCACGCAGGTAAATCGACGCATCGTTGACCATGTTCATGCTCAGAATGTCCATGCTCATCAGCGCTTCGCGTTTGAAGACTGTGGTTAGTGTAGAGGCAGGCTTGGGATAACCCTTCTGCTCGAAATTCATGAAATAATCCTTTTTGCCGGTAATGCTGGCCAGCTGCAGGCTGGAGATCGTGAGCTTCCGGCTTTTGGAGTATTCCAGAAATACGTTTGCGGCCACAAATGATGCCTCAGGATGCGTCAGGTGAAAATTCACAGCTCTGCTTAAATAACTGGAGTCAATCAGATAGTCGTCATCATCGAGGAACAGAATATATTCACCGTCTCCATGAGCGGCAAAAGCCTTGCGCCGGTTATTCCCCGGCCCGCTGTTGGTTTCATTCTGCATGAAGATGACACGCGGGTCACCGCCAAAATTCGTGTGCATCATCTCGCCCGTGCCATCGCTGGAACAGTCGTCAATGACGGTAATTTCTTTATGGGGATAATCCTGCCGCAGAATGCTCTGAATCGCCTGATGCAGGAAGTCTTTTCTATTATAAGTAGTGATAATGACGCTGACCTTCGGATAAACAGCCGGATCGGCGGATTCAGGCAGCAGGTTCTCTGTTTCCCCGGTTCCGCTGCTGAGTCTGGCAAGCTGCGTAAGCAGTCCCTCAATCGTATTCAATTCAATATGAAATTGGCGCAATAAATAGTACTCCAGTGCATCCTCAGACGCTCTCCCCGCCAAATAAGCCTCGATCACTTCAGCCAAGGTTGCCAGATGTTCCTGGATCGCGGGTGCGCTTTCCTTGCTGCTAATCTCCCGGCCCCGGCGTACAATGGCTTCGCGTGACAGCTCTTCGGCGGAGAAATGCTGAATATCGTCATGGAGCTGATGGAGTAATCGGTAGCCGGCCTGTTGCAATTCCTCGCTGTGATCCATATTCAGCCCTCCTCAAAGTTTTGTTAGCATCTGCTTCATTGATGTACTTCGTGCAAAACTTGCTACGGAAGCATACGCTTATGTTTTGTCATAAATATCGAACCGGAGGATAATCCTGCAGCGCCGCCGCCGTCTGTATAAGTGTATTTAGTGCAACTATAGGGTGCTTACACAGGGACTTTTGAGTAATAACTGCATTTTGTGCAGTTAAAACTAGCGATGCGGTTCGTTTTACCCGAAGTCAGTCTATTTAAGTGTACGGAATACAACTACTTCTCTTTTCGCCCCAAAATACCCGATTTTAGTTGTATAAAGTGCGATTAAAGCGTGGCATTCAGTAAATTAGCGCTCATCTTACGCAACTCCCGCATCCTGCGCGCCCCCACACATCACACATCACACAGCTCATACATTCCACTCTGCTTAAGCCTGCCCGGCCGTAACTTTACGCTTCAGCTTGAGCTTCGTACGGAAGCCTTTGAGATAACCCCAGGTATAAAGGAATACCTCGCGTTCCATCAGCGATCCGACCAGGAAATAGATGGGCAGGATGATGATGCCGAGCAGCACGGCCCACAGAATCACACCGGTGTATGAGGTAATGCTGAGGTTGAGCTTGGTGGTGACAAAAACGATGGCAGCGAAGACCGCAACGTTGGTCAGCCATCTGCGGAAAGTGATCCATGGACTGCGCTCCAGCAATACCCGGCTGGCATAGACAACAATATCAATGGAACGGTACAGCAGCGCGGCGATGGTGCCCATCAGCACGCCATAAATTCCGAAGAAGATGACGAAAATGATCGAAGCCCCCAGATTGATCGCCGACTCCATAATAGAGCGGAACTGGGTGTTTCTGAAATGTCCGGCAATCGTAATGATATTGTTGGAGGTGGTGCGGGCATTGGTCAACAATTTAATCACCACGAATAGAACCGGCAGCCAGGCATTAATATAGTTCACATCGTTGACGCCGGCCGTGTACAGTTTCATGAACGGCAGGATGATGATATAGACAACGGTCAGAATGGCAAAGATGAGACCCATGAAATAGACCTCGTAAGCATCATAGAACTTCACGAAGGCCTCTTTGCCCTCATGGTAGCTTTGGCCCAAGGCGGCCTTTATGCTTCCGTTGACCGTCTGGACGATATTGTCGACAATGGTGAAGATCATGTTGTACATCACGTAGATGCTGACGATCTTCAGGTTCGTAAATATAGTCAGAATCAACACGTCCGTATTGCGGAAGATGAGATAGGAAATCTCATGCACCATAACCGAATTCTTCTGGCCAATGGCTGCAAAATCCGGCTTGTGGCTGAGGTCGATCCACTTATAATATTTCTTCGAATAGAAATAGAAGGCGACGATCTGCAGCAGGGTGAGCACGAAGAACGAAGCCTGCACGGCAATGATGTTCACGCCCTGCAGCAGCAGGATGATCCGCACGACATTGTTCAGAATATTTGCGATGGTGACGATGGACGTCTCCACATAGCTTTTACCCTCGGCGATCAGCAGAATTCTGAATTTGCCCTGGAAGTAATAGTTGATGGCTCCGCCCAGACCCGAGAATAAAATAATCGCCATGATGCTCACTTTGTTGATCTCCGAGTGGATGACCAGCGGATAAATGACTGCAAGCAATACGACGGAGATAAAATAGTACATTCCCGTTTTTTTATAATAGCTGGAGGTTGCCGCGAGAATCGAATTGATATGACCCCGGTCATTGTTGGCTATCGGCTTATACAGAGCCTGCAGCGAAGCTGCACCGACCCCGGCTTCAAGCAGGGCGAAGTAACTGATGATCTGCACGATGGATGCAATGAGACCATTGGCTTCGGAGCCGTAGTTGACCATAATCAGTCTTGGAATGAAGAAGCCGAGAATAATTGTGATCACCTGGCTGGTAAGGCCAAAGCCGAGGTTCAGCAGACTCCGTTTAGCTTTCATAGCTTCTTCTCCCTTCCATCAACGGTGCCGGTGACAGATAAGCGTCCAATTGTTCAAAATGCTTTTCTGCCTGATTTGCCTGCAGCGTCACGTCAAGCCGGTTAGTGGCCATGCTGTCATACACCTCTTCCGGCGTAAGCTCGGCCAAATGGGCGAAATCGGTGTATTTTCCGGTAAAATAGGCATCCTGCATGACATTGACCATCTTGCTGCTGTAGGCCACCGGGAACACAGGCTTGTCAAACACCCAGCCCAGAATCATCGCATGGAACCTGGAAGCGACAATACAGCTGGCACCTGCCAGCGCGGCGAGGATGTCATCTATGTTTGTTTTATAGAGGTGAACATGGGTCTGCTCCTGAAATTCTGCCGGAATCAGACCGATAATCTGCCCAATGGCTTCCTGGTCGCCTTCATGCTGGCAAAATGACATGAAATGCACGGCATAACCCTGCTTGATGAAATAGATTGCAACATCATTCATTTTTTCATAATAGAGGTTGTCAAAACCGCTTAAGTTCTTGGACGACGGCTTAATCACCGAAATCGCAATCGTTTGGCCCGCTGGAGGTTTTTGTCCGGATGAGGTTTCGTTTGCGTTATATTTCAGCTGGAAGATAATATCCGGAGCCATTCGGACATTGCCCAAATCCTTAAATAAATCATAGGAGTATTGCTCTCTGAAAGAGACGTCGGTATATTCCGGAAAAATCCGCCGGTGCACCTGGTAATACTCATCATCCGTAAAGGGACCGAAATTGGCGCCCATCAAATAATACGGCTTGCTCTTGTTGCGCATGGCTTCCGCGTTCGCCACATATTCCGCCCAGTGTTCTCCCTGCATAAAAATAGACCCGCCGATATGTACGGTTCCATCTGACTGATCACCCAGAAATCTCTGCAGAAAGTTGTTATGCAGCTTTAATTTTCTGAAGACATAATTAATTCCCCGGAACAGGACGGAGTCCGAAGCGTAGACCTTGAGGTTCTTGATGTCCTTGAATACCAGCTTGTATAGACGGGGAGCGATGATCATAAACCGGGTATCCGGATACCGTTCGCAGAGTACCTTGATAAACAAATCATCGCCCAAATTGAATTCTGTATATGCGCTTATCATCATCTTCTTCATATCTTAATTTCCTTTCTGGTGATCATGGTTTTGAGCTTATGTTTGAACTGGAGCCAGCTTCTGTCCATGTGGATCAACCGCGCATATAAAGGCGGGGAAATTAAGAAGGCTTTGATTCTAAAAGCGAGCTGTCTGTCATCCCCGCTGTAGCGTTTCATAATGAGCAGCATCTCGTGGTTCAAATGAGGGTAGGTCTTCTCAATGTCATGAAGCAGGTCACGCATGCGGATTCCCGAGGTGCCGTTCAGGCAGGTCTTGAGATTGTAAAAGTAGTTCTCCGTCATCTCCCGGGTCAGGAGGAGCTCCGAGATGGTGCTGGCCTCACTGAAGGGATGGGCTTTGAAGTATTCATCCACCCGCTTGAAGGCAGCGACGACATCAAATTTGTTCACATTATACGTGCCTGTAATGGATGACGTCCTTTGCACATAATAGGATAATACGTCGGGGATCGAGATCACCCGGGACGCTCTGGATAAGGCTTTATAGATAAATTCCTGATCCTCTCCGTTCACACAGCGCTCCGTGTAGCGGATGTCGTTCTCCAGGAGAAAGCTCCGCTTGAAGGCAATGCTTCCGGTCCAGATTCTCAGGCTTTTGTGTACAAAAATATTCTGCAGCGCCTCGCTTCCCGTAGTGTCGGACTGACCGGAAGTGAAGCTTACAATTGTCGACTGATCCTCCCGGACGAGGTTGTAGCCCCAGCAGACCACATCGGGATCCGTGGTCCGCGTGGCGCCCTCAATACTCAGCACCAGGCTGCTGTCGGCGTAATCGTCTCCGTCCAGGAACAGCACGTAATCTCCTGTAGCTGAGGCCAAACCGGTGTTTCTTGCGGCGCTCACTCCGGAATTGGGAGTGCGGATCAGCTTCGAACGCAGATCAGGATGCTTCTCCAGGAAGTCAGCGGCCACCTCATACGTCCGGTCTGTTGAGCCGTCATCGACCATAATCAGCTCGAACCTCTTCCCGCTCTGTTCCAGGAGTGAGAGCAGCAGAGGTGTTAAATAACGTTCTAAATTGTACATGGGCACTACAATGCTCACACTCATGCGGCCACTCCCTTCCTGAGGTTTGATGGATTAACCGGCGGTTTGCCTGGAAAATATTTCTCTCAGCCCTTTTTTGTAGCCGCTGATGGCAGCTGTATTCTTCTTGGGCTGTTCCCGCAAAATCAGATAGAGCGTCGTCCAGACCAGGGCGAGATAACCGACAGGTCCCGAACGTTTATCCTTGAGCAAATGCACATGGTTCAGCACTCTCATATAAGCTACATTCTCAAGATTGTCTCTGGAGGCCGGGGACTCATGATGCAGAAGTTTAAGTTCGGGATTGATATAAAGGGGGCCGGAACCTTGCGCGATCCGGGACATAAGAATGTCTTCACCGACGCTGTAGCTTTGGAGCCAGGGGACGGGTTTGAGGTCTTGAATGGCCTCTTTCTTGAAGGACATGTTGCAGCCGTGCTGGAACTCTGTCTTGAAGATCTTCCGTGCCTTATGCCAATTGTACATGGAGCCGGCCTGGCCGCTTAAGGAAAGCTTGCCGCTCGATAGAGATTGCTGGAAGGAGAGCAGACAGCGGATCGTGCCGAGGAAGCTGTTGCGCATCCCGATGGCGACCCCGCCGACACCTGCGCAGTTCGGATGGTCGAGGTAGGTTTGGATTAAAGTGGCCAGATAATGATCGGGGATTTCGACGTCGTCATCAAGGAAGAGGATCTTGTCCATAGTAGACAGCTCCACCGCCTTGATTCGGGACAGCCATAATCCCCGTTCAGTTTTGCTGTGGTACAAAAGGGGATAACCGCAACCGGCCAATAAGGCTTCGAACCCCTTGAGGGTTCCTTCGGGAATCTCTCCGTCATCAATGATAATGACCTCTATAGGATACGTCCGGCCTATGCTTTGTTTAGTTATAGAATGAATGCACCGTGTCAGGTCCTGTACCCGGTTCCTCGTGCAGATAGCCACTGACAATCCTTGCATATACTCCACTCCCTTATCCGATTCTCCCATCTATATTAATCATAATAATCTTGGGATTATAAGCTAACTTAAGCTTACTATTGGCAGAGAAAGGTTGTATATACTACTTTAGTTTACTTATTGACCACCATGGAGCAGTAACAATTATTTTGAAATTAACAATAAATTCTATAAATTCGACATAATCAGCGCTACCTAAAATTCCGATATATTAGATTATAAGCGTTTTCCAGACAAAGCCAGGGAGGGCAGAACAGACATAGTTGAACAGCAAGGACATCTTAGAAAAATGGGGCTGAATTTGTGGGAATAAAAAGAGGATCAAAACACTTGATCATGGCTTTGGTTGTCATCCTGATCATTAGCAATTTTTACGGTATACCCTATGTTGCTCAGGCACAGACTTCAATACCGCTGGATACCATTCTCGAGGACACGCTGGAACCTGCGGGGAAAAACATTTCAGATTTAAATCAAAGCGGAGTTGGCATCACCGAGGTGGATAACACCAACGGGCAATGGCAGTACAAAAACAACTCGGGCGTATGGCTGTCGATTGTAGCTCCTGATCCGGGCAAGATTGTTGTGTTAGGCAGCGGTGTAATGATCCGGTTTGTTCCGAAGAAGGATTGGAACGGAACTGTAGGCATCAAGTACCGCGACTGGTTGATTCCAGCGGAATCCAGCGGAAATCCTCCAAACTATGTAAATGTGAATGAGGCCTATACAGGAAAAGAATCGGCTTTTGGGGAATTTGAGGAAACCGCGCAGGTCAAAGTGCTGCCTGTTAACGATACTCCTTATATTTCCGAGTCTGGGGGCAATGATTACCTTGATTTTGACGGAAGGGGATACGTAACCCTTCCGGATCTGGACATATATGCTAATTCCCTCACGATTGAAACGTGGGTGAACGCCAGCAGTGCTCCGTCATGGGGGCGTATCTTTGATACCTCTCACGGTCCTGATAACTTTAATTTGCATTTTACGTTTGAAGGAAATACAGGGAGAATAGCACTTGAAGCGTTGCCGCAAAAGGGTACCAGAGTTAAAGCTTACCTGGTGCGGACAACGGAGCGATTGCCCTTGAATCAATGGGTCCATGTGGCCGCCGTATATAATCATGTGGAGAAAAAGGCTTATATTTACTGGAACGGGATTCTGAAAGGCAGCGGATTTATGGATCTGACGGACATGGCTAAAGCCAAGGCGCAGAATTCCAATCTGCCGAGAGCTTATAACTATATAGGTGAGAGTACATGGTCCCAGGATGCCAATTATACGGGGGGCATGAGAGACTACCGGATATGGAATAAGGCAAAGACCCAGGCGGAGATTGAAAGTCAGATGAACACCAGTCTGAGCGGATCTGAAGCGGGTCTGATGGCCAACTACAAATTCAATAATCCAAGTGATGGAGCGGTCGCCAAGGATTCCTCCACGGGAGCAAGAAATGGCAGCATCGTAAGTGGCAGATGGCAGTCCGACACAGGGTTCAACACCAACGTGGTAACACCGGTGAATACCCCTGTATCCAAGCCGTTTAAAGTGACCGATGTGGATGACGGCGACATGCTGACGCTTTCTGCGGTCTCGTCGAATACGGCCCTTTTGACGAATGGCAATATTACCTTTTCAGGGGAAGGCCCGGAAAGAAGTATCCATCTTACTCCGGCAGCAAACATGACAGGCACCTCCACCATCAAAGTCACAGTAAACGATGGAACTACTTCAAGCAACAGCAGCTTTTTGTTGAGTGTTGTGGCCGGGAAATTTGATCTTAAATTCATTTCGCCCTCTGTGGGTGTGATGGCACCTGCTTTTAACCGGGGGATTATCTACAATAAAGTGCATGTTCCCAACAAAAGTGGAAGCAGTCCGAACAACAGTATCGATATAAATGTAGGAGCGGTGAATCCCGCTGATGTAAATGTAACAGCGTACGCAGACAATGGATCTGGCGTCACGGTAACGGGCTCCTACCCTACGTTTACTGTCAGCGGCCTGACTGTGGGTGTATATAAGCCCATAAAGATTAAAGTAGCCGATAAATTCTCATCCAATTTCAAGGAATATCAGCTTGATATCATCCGTTATCCGGGAAATGATGCCAATCTGGCTGCGGTGAATGGACTGGCCTTGTCCAGCGGCGGACAAGCCATTGCGCTGTCCCCAAGCTACAGCAGTAATACGTCCAACTATACCGCTACCGTCGAAAATGATGTAAGTTCGGTTAAAGTGGACGTGAAAAAGTCGAATCTGTTCTCTACAGCGACATTAAACGGTGGAGCTATTGGTTCTACGGAATCTGTTGATGCCACTGGGAATGTCAGCTTGGCCTACGGGAAGAATCTGATTTCCGTTGTAGTAACGTCAGAGGACGGGAAAACAAAGAAAACCTATGACGTTGTGATTGTGAGAAAGCTGTTGGGGGATGCTTCTCTGACTAATCTGACCGCTTCGCCGGGCGGACCGTCGCCAGTCTTCGATACCAATCAGGCGGACTACACAATGGAAGTCGCAAACGCAGTAACGACTGCGGAATTTACTCCGACAGCCGCATTAGGTGCAAGCATTAAGGTGAATGGCATGGATCATCCGAGCGGTACGCCTTTTCTCATTACGGGTCTTGCAGCAGGAAATAACAAGTACTTGATCGAGGTAACGGCACAGGATGGAGTGACGAAGAAGTCTTACAGTCTGGTTATTCTGCGTGCACCTTCGGATGTGGCAGATCTTTCGGGATTGACCGTCTCTTCGGGAACGTTGTCGTCTGCCTTTAATAACAATGAGACGGGGTATTCGGTTGAGGTTGCTAATGAGGTGTCCTCGCTGGAGCTTACTCCGAAGCTTTTGGATGCTGCGGCAAGCCTCGTAGTGGACGGCAATATTCATATCGATGATACTGCCTATACTAAGAACTTAAATGTTGGTTTGAACACGGTTGAGATCGTGGTTACTTCACAGAGCGGTGTCCGTGTAAAAACAACCCTCGTAAATATTATCAGAAAGGCTTCTTCCAATGCCGATCTATCCAGCTTGGTCCTTTCAGAAGGAATAGTCGATCCTTCTTTTGACAAAAATCAAACCGGATATGGTGTGACCGTGGCTAACAGTATCTCTCAGCTTACGATTACTCCTACTCCTGAGGATGCAAACGCAGAGGTCAGCCTGAGTGGAAATGTAGCGGCGAATGCTCAGCCAAGACTGGTAAATCTACAGGTTGGTGTCAACGAATTTAATATTTTGGTCAGGGCTCAGGATGGGATAACGTCAAAGAATTATGTATTGACGATTGTCCGTGAAGCTTCCTCCGATGCGGATTTGACCAATATCACTTTGTCCGGCAAAACATTATCGGGAGGTTTCGACCGCGGAACTTCAACCTATTATGAGTATGTGCCGAACAATGTTACCAGCATGGCAGTTGCAGCAATTACAAGTGATGAACAGGCAACCTATACCATCAATGGGCTGGAGTCGGCAGGGGGAGTGCCTATTCCTTTGAATGTAGGAGAAAATGTAGTTACAGTAGTTGTTACGGCCGCTGATAAAGTGACTACCAAGGAATACACGGTAACTATCGTCCGTGCAGCTTCGTCAAATGCGAATTTGCTCGAGTTGACGATGACTGACTTATCGGATAATGCGATCACCCTTACATCCGTTCCGGGTACTTTCAATTATAGCGGCACGGTCGAGGATGAAGTTTCTGTAGCTAAGCTAAGTGCAGTTGTTGATGATGCAAATGCAAGCACCTCCGTATTTGTGAATGGGGTTTGGATCGAAGACCTGAACGCTGTGCCTCTGACCACAGGCTTGAATGTTATTGAAGTTAAGGTCACGGCTCAAGACGGAAGCATGCAGGTATACACCATTAATCTGGTGCGAAATCCAAGTAAAGATGCAACTCTGCTGAATATGACGATTTTCCCTGGCGAATTAACACCGGTTTTCCAGGCAGGCATCAGTGATTATTCAGTCAATGTGGACAACAATGTAAGTGACGTCGATTTTTTAATTAGGACTAATAATGAGCTGGCAACCTACATCTTGAAGAAGAATGGAACCTCTATCGGCGTAACAGGCGACCGCGTAGCACTGGATGAGGGCACGAATCAAATTACAGTAGAGGTTACGGCTGGTGATGCCAGCACTAAAAAAACCTATTCCGTTACTGTGAATCGTGCCGTTCTGCCGAAGGATTCCTCTCTTACTGATTTGACCGTCAGCTCTGCAAGAGGAACAGAAGCTCTGAATCCCCAGTTCTCCGCTGAAGTCTTCAAGTACTTCTTGTCGGTACCCTATGAAGTGGATCGGGTTGAACTGGATGCTGCCAAAGGGGATATGAATGCACAGATAACCGTAAATGGTGTCACGGTAGATAGTCCGATGCCTATTTCGCTGGTGGAAGGGCTGAACATCGTAAACCTGAAGGTTACAGCACAGGATGGAAAGACAGAAAGTGTGTACACGGTGGAAATCACCCGACAATCACGTTCGTCCGATGCTACTTTAGGGAGTATTAGTGTAGATGTCGGAGCTTTGGACCCGGCTTTTGATCCTGCCGTTTCCGATTATACGGTAGAGGTAGGAAATGATGTGAACTCCATCGTCCTGAGTCCGATAGTGGCTGATGGAAAGGCGAAAAGCCAAATCACTGGAAGAGACGGGGCCTCTCTAGATAATCTGATTGAAGGGGACAACGTATTTGATATTCAGGTCACTGCTGAGGATGGGACTGTAAAGATATACACAGTTAAAGTTGTTAAGGCCCAGCCTGTAGCTACACCAACACCAACGGCAGAACCGACGGCGACGCCAACGGCAGAACCGACGGCGACGCCAACGGCAGAACCGACGGCCACGCCAACGGCAGAACCAACAGCAACGCCAACGGCAGAACCGACAGCAACGCCAACGGCAGAGCCGACAGCTACGCCAACGGCAGAACCGATAGCAACGCCAACGGTAGAACCGACGGCGACGCCAACGGTAGAACCGACAGCTACGCCAACGGCAGAACCAACGGCTACGCCAACGGCAGAACCAACGGCAACGCCAACGGCAGAACCGACAGCTACGCCAACGGCAGAACCGACGGCCACGCCAACGGTAGAACCAACGGCAGAACCAACGGCAGAACCAACGGCTACGCCAACACCGGCCACGCCAACAGCTGAACCGGCGGTACCTGTCGCACCAATTGCGACAGCGTCGACAGAGCGGATAACCGTGAAGGTAGAATCAGGACAACTGGGCCAAGGTTCTGTGCTGGCTGAAACGGTTATCCAACGCACGCGGGATTCAAGTGGAATCCTGCATGATGTAGTCAACTTCACCACGGATCGGGTAGAGGAGGTTGTCCGGAAAATTGCCGGATCCTTGGATAATACGGCCCGGATCATGATCCCTGATGAGAAGGATCAGGTTGCGGATATTAATGTAAATGTTCCTAAAGATGCGATTAAGACGCTCGGCGGCTCCAATGTGAACATGGAGATCTTCACGGAGAACGTAAGAATTCTCATATCACAATTATCACTGGATAATTTCACTGAAGATCTATATTTCCATGTAGTACCGATTAAAGACCAGACGTTGCGCAAAGAGGTTGAAGACCGGGCAAGAATCGAGCGGATTGTCAGAGAAATAGCAGCTGACAAACAAATTGATGTCGTCGCCCGTCCGATGACAATCGAGACTAATATGCAGAGCAGACCGGTTACATTAACGCTCCCTCTGCGTGACGTGCAGCTGCCAGCCAATCTCTCGGAAAGAGAAGACTTCCTGTCCAATCTGGTCATCTTTATCGAGCATAGTGATGGCGACAAGGAACTGAAGAAGGCAAAGGTTGTTGATTACAAATCCGGCGAACTTGGCTTGCAGTTCGAGGTGAACAAATTCAGTACCTTCACCATTCTGAACATGGAAGGCTGGGAGCAGTATTTGGCGGCAACAGAGGCAGCGCAGCAGCAACAGCAGCAGCTGAACCAACACAAAGCCTTCATCAACGGCTTTACAGATGGAACCTTCAAGCCGAACCATTCCATTACCCGTGCGGAAATGGCCGCGATTCTGGCGAGAAACCTTGGCTATGACGCCGCTGCGCCGGCTGCTTCCACTTACCCGGATGTGAAGGACAGTCACTGGGCGAAGGGTGCGATTCAATTCGTCAAGGAGGCAGGGTTGATGCAGGGTAACGATAAAGGCCTATTCCTTCCGGATGCCCCTATCAGCCGCGGAGAAATAGCTGCCGTTGCATCGAGATACAAGAAGCTGGACACTACGGCTATTACATCCGGCGGATTCAAGGATACGGCTAGCCACTGGGCCGCCAGAGAAATTGAGGCCGCAAACAAGGCTGGTATTCTCAATGGCTATGAGGACGGTACGTACCGTCCAACCGGCAGCCTGACACGCGCTGAAGCCGTAAAGGTTGTCAATCGTCTGTTCGGACGCGGACCGTTATACGGTGTCACCACACCAAGCTGGCCTGACGTACCAACGACACACTGGGCTTATACTGAAATTGAGGAAGCCTCCAATAACCACACGTTCACTGTGTGGATTGAAGGTGGAGAAACGCTTAGTCAATAAAAACATGTAAGTACGAAGAAGGCCGTAGCCCATCATGGGCTAACGGCCTTCTTTTTTTAAAATATAGAATTTATATGCTTCACGCTATAAATTATCCTTCTATTTCTTGCTGAAAATACGGAAAGGTGTTATGAAGCATGCGGGTATTAATTAATTTCTATCGTCAGGGAGCTGGCGAAATGTTCTCCTGGCGACAGGGTGACAATGCCTTCTTTTTCCGAAAGCTCGCCTTCGAAGACATCCCTGTCTGCGAATCCCTGCCAAGGCTCGATGCAGACAAAAGGTGCATTCAGCGGCTGCCAGATGCCGAGATCCGGGAAGCCTTCGAAGGATACAGCAACGCTTTTTCCGGTAAGTCTGCTTTTCAGCGAGATCTGCCGGGAGGTCACATTCTGGAAAATAAGCGCGCCGTCCTTGAACATTTCATGGGATAATGGAAGGCTGCGCTCTTCCCTCAGCACAGGCTCCGATTTACCGCTGATCCGAAGTCCGGCGTCATTCAGGAACTCCCGGTCGAGGTTTTCGGCCTCGGAGAACTCGAGCACATAGTCGCTGAGGCTTCCGTTCTGATCCAGCGGGCAGTTGAATGCAGGATGTGTGCCGAGCTGGAAGGAAATGTTGCCTCCATCAATGTTCTCCACCCGGTAATCCAGCTTAAGAGTGCTATCGTTCAGCGTGTATGTAATATACAGGTTGAACTGAAACGGATAGCTGGACAGGGTATGCTCGCTGCTGGTGAGAAGGAAGACCGCACGGGACTCGTCCGCTTCAACGACTGTAAATTCGCTGCGTCTGGCAAAGCCGTGGTTGGCAAGCTTATACACTTGTCCACCAACCTTGATCTCTCCGTTCCGGACAGCTCCGATAATCGGGAACAACACCGGAGAACGGCCTGTCCAATAGGCGGCATCGCCGCTCCATATATATTCAGTGCCTGTGTCTTTTCTGGTGAAGCTGACAAGCTCCGCTCCGAGGGTACTGATCTCAGCCTGTGCTGAGCCGCTGCGCAAAATGGTGTTCATAAGATTACTCCCCTTTCACAATGGTTGGCCAGCCCGTCTTCCTTGCTGACAGCTCATATTCTAACAGACTTCCTTAGCGGCGTTGTAACACATCGTGAACAATTCAGAAAAATAATTATTACAGTGTGTAAAATGACAATCTGACGCAATGGTATAACATATATAGAAAGCAATGAATCTGTATAAGTATGCGTTCAAAATGGAGGGATAGGCCCATGCAGCTTAAGCAAATATTCGTGAACGGTGAGAGATTGAAGGATACGATTGAGGCCTTTGCCGATTTTGGGCGTACGGACAGTAACGGAGTTACCCGGTTGTCGTTGTCGGAGCAGGATGTGAAGGTGCGGAATTACTTCGCTGCGTGTTGTGAAGAGCTGGGTATGTCGGTCAAAGTGGATGATATGGGCAACATGTACGCCACGCTCGCAGGAACGGAAGCGGGGCCGCCTGTGGTGATTGGCTCGCATCTGGACACGGTCAAGAAGGGCGGCCGCTTCGATGGTGTGCTTGGCGTCATAGCCGGCCTGGAAGTGGTGCGGACCCTGGTTGACCATGGCATCAAGCCCCGGCTGCCGGTGACGGTGATGAATTTCACCAATGAGGAGGGTGCACGCTTTGAGCCTTCGATGATGGCCTCCGGCGTATTGTCCGGGAAGTTCGGCAAGACGGAAATGCTGAAGAAAAAGGACCCGGAGGGGGTGACCTTCGGAGAGGCATTGGAAGCGAGCAGCTATGCGGGAGAGGCTGCGAACCGGATCAAGGAAGCGGCTGCATATTTGGAGCTGCATATCGAGCAGGGACCTGTGCTGGAGAGAGAAAATCTCGCCATTGGCCTGGTCGACTGTGTCGTAGGCATGGCCTGCTATGAGATTGAAGTGACGGGTGAATCGGATCACGCCGGAACTACGCCGATGGATATGCGCAAGGATGCCTTGTTTGCCGCCACCGACCTGATTGCGGAGCTGCGGAGCAAGCTGGGTGTGCTGGATTCGGAGCTAGTCTATACGATGGGCAGAATGAACGTGCTGCCTAATATTCATACGGTCATTCCTAATAAGGTGATTTTTACCGTCGAGGCTAGACATAAGGATATGGATATTGTTCGTGAGGTTGAGCATATTATAGGCGGCCTGCCCGAAGAGCTGCTGGAGTGTTCGGTGTCCAAGACCAAGCTATGGGGACGCGATACCGTGTGGTTCGATCCGGAGATCTGCGCTTTGACTCAGCAGGCAGCATCGAGGCTGGGTTACAGCAGTAAAAAGATGGCCAGCGGAGCAGGGCATGACGCGCAGTTTGTGGCCGGATTTCTGCCATCGGCAATGATTTTTGTGCCCAGCGTGAACGGGAAAAGCCACTGCGAAGAAGAGCTTACCTCCTATGAAGATTGCGAAAAAGGAGTGAATGTTGTACTGGAAACGGTACTGGCTGTATTATCTAAGTAACTAATGTCATTAAACATAACATTAAATTTGGATTTCTCTTAAATCCATCCTATGACCGGCATGTTACCCATCTTCTTATCAAAATAATTCAGTACGAAAGACACCTGAGCTGGTGTCTTTTTTTGTGCGCGGTATTCCCCGGTTTGCTATATACACCAATGCTTTGGTAAAATGATCAACGGGTGTCCATCACCTCCATTGTGTAAAAACACAATCATGGCAGATAAAGTTTTTATTTTTCACCAAATTGTCTTAAGAAATCAGATGTTATAATTCTTTACATAAGAGAAACGCATAAGATGGGAGCGATTAAAGATGATTATTGGTGTACCCAAAGAGATTAAAAACAATGAGAACCGCGTAGCCATTACCCCTGCCGGAGTAGTCAGCCTGGTAGCCGAAGGACATAAAGTGCTGGTGGAAGCCGGAGCTGGAGCAGGCAGCGGATTTCTGAATGAAGAATATGCTTCCGCCGGAGCGGAGCTGATCACCGAAGCTTCTGCCGTATGGGCAGCCGCCGAGATGGTGATGAAGGTGAAAGAACCGCTGGAAAGCGAATATGGCTACTTCCGCCCGGGCCTCATCCTTTTCACTTATTTGCACCTTGCCCCGGAACCGTCCCTCGCCGCCGCATTGAAAGATAGAGGCGTCTTCGCCATCGGCTATGAGACAGTTGTCCATGAGCGCACCTTGCCGCTGCTTACGCCAATGAGTGAAGTGGCCGGACGGATGTCCGTGCAGCTCGGAGCACAATTTCTGCAAAAGAACTACGGCGGACAAGGCATTCTGCTATCTGGTGTTCCCGGCGTCAGCAGAGGCAAGGTCAGCATTATCGGCGGTGGGGTAGTCGGCACAAACGCAGCCAAAATGGCGATTGGCCTGGGCGCGGAAGTGACGATTGTTGACCTCAGCGCGGACAGACTCCGCCAGCTGGACGATATCTTCGGCGCACAGATTAATACGCTAATCTCCAATCCTTACAACATTGCCAAGGCGGTTGCTGAAGCGGACCTGCTGGTTGGCGCAGTGCTGATCCCGGGTGCGAAAGCTCCGAAGCTGGTCACTGAAGAAATGGTAAAGTCGATGAAGGTGGGCTCGGTCATTGTTGACGTGGCGATTGACCAAGGCGGTATCGTTGAAACCATCGACCGGGTCACCACACATGATAATCCGGTATTTGAGAAATATGGCGTACTGCACTATTCGGTAGCAAATATGCCGGGCGCTGTAGCCAAAACCTCAACGATTGCATTAACCAATGTTACAGTTCCTTATGCGCTGCAAATTGCCAATAAAGGGGTATTCCAGGCGATTGAGGACGATGCCGGCCTGAAGAGCGGTGTCAACGTGGCCAATGGAAAGATCACCTGCCAGGCCGTGGCGGAAGCCCTCGGGGAAGAGTACTTTACGGTAGAGAAAGCATTAGAACAAGAGTTCACTCTGATCTAGTATATAGAACCGAAAAAAGAGCAGAAGGTTAATCTTAAGCAGTCCGGTGAAATTTCCGGGCTGTTTTTGTTGCCGGGTTTGGGCAGGAAATCAAGAATTTGAGGGGAGTTAGCGATACGCTCATCATTTACTTTAGGACATGTTAGGTTTTCTTTCATCACCCTATAGTCAGCCGCTGCCCGGAGTACTATAATGTAATCACTCTATAGCGAAAATTCGGCTATTCTTCAGGTTGGGGTGGGAATATGACAGATTCAGAGCCAATATTTGACCGTTTTTTTGACAGCATGGAATCCCTGGCGGATACCCTCAGCGAATCCCTTCAGTCCCAGGTAACGATTGAAGACAGCAACCACCATGTCATCGGCTACAGCTCCCATGAGTTTGAAAGCGACCCGGCCCGCATCTCCACCATTATCGGCAAACGTGTTCCGAACACAGTCATTATTGGCCTCCGGAAAAAAGGCGTGATGCATCAGCTGGAGAACGCCGCACATCCTATCCGTATTCCGGCGGTTATGGAGGTTGGGCTGGGGCCCCGGCTTGCTATGTGCATCAAACACCAGCAGGAAATTCTCGGTTATATCTGGGTTGTGGACCGGGGCAATCTGGCCTCAGGCCATGCGGAGAGCATCGTGGAGAAGGCTGCCGGCATCGCCGGGCGTTATCTGCTGAAGCAGCGCGGATGGAAGATGAAGCAGGACAAGACACATGAAGATTTCTTCTGGAAGCTGCTGACCTCGCACTATGAAAATGAGCCGCGCATCCGTCAGGAAGCGGAGAACGGGTCGATCCTGTTGCCGGAAAGCTATTATATTGGTGTGCTGGAGAGCAACCGGGTGATCGACGAGCATTTTCTGCTGAGGTTTCGCCAGATGATGGACACCTATGCCGGGCAGCGCCTGCTGTTTTTGACGGCGGAGCAGAACCGGCTGATTATTTTGTTTTCGTTTCTTTTTCCGGTAGAAGGGACAGAGAGGCTGGCTTCATTCGTGCACAAGCTGATCCGCGATATGGGCAAAAGCGAAAGCTGTACGCTAGCGGCAGGCTGCAGTCCGGGATACCGGGAATATACCTCGGCAGCTGTCGCCTACCGGGAGGCACTGTCCATTCTGGAGCTTAAAAAGCTGCTGCCCTATCATGCCCGCGAGCTGCTGCTGTATGAGGAAATCGGCTTCTGGGCGTATATTCCGGCCATTATGGAGCAGAAACGCAGCATGACCCGCCGAAGTGCACTGCTGTATCCGCTGAAGGAGCATGACCGTGAACACAAAAGCGATTTTCTCAAAACGATCGCCGTCTACTTGTCGTTGAACGGCAATCTGAAGGCGTCTGCCGCATTTCTGCATATCCATACCAACACATTAATGTACCGGCTGAACCGGATCGCCGAGATTACGGGCAAAAGCCTCAAGGAGACCGATTACCGGACCTCCATCTATCTGGATATTCTGACCGAAGAGACCGCACGGGTGAACCGCTGGTTTCTGGAGGAAGCCGGCAGCTCCGAATAAAGTGCCTGAAGTTTATCTCGATAATTTTCAGCTGCCCCGCACCAACCGATGTCCCGACACGTACAATAACCTATATTTTGTGAACTTAAGATGAAAGGGGCAGTGCAGAATGGGGATTGGATATGGACCCGGAGATCCGTCTTTTGAACGGAGCATGCGGGCGGGAATTATCGCGGCGGCGGAATCCATGAATGACGGCGGAACTGACTTTTCCAACTTTAAGAACTCCCGCTGCAATCCAAGGTATTGGACCCGTACGGACAACGGCGGATTTCAGTTGAAGGAAGGTGTCGCACCCTCGGCGGCAATCAATGATATTTTTGAGAACGGATCTCTCTATGCATTCGAATGCGCGATGGCTATGGTGATGATTCTTTATAAAGCGACGATCGGGGCGATCGGGGACGCCGCCTTTGACCGGCATTTCGGAGACATCTTCCTGTGGGACTGGAATTATGACAGCAATCTGCAGATGATTACTACCTTCGAGAAGTCTGATATGCTGCCGGGAGATGTGGTCTATTTCAAGAATCCCGACCATAACCCGGATAAGCCGGAATGGCAGGGGGAGAATGCGATCATGCTTGGGGATGACCGCTACTACGGGCATGGGCTGGGCATCAAAAGCTCGGCGCAAATGATTGCCGCACTCAACCGGCACAGAGTGCCGGGAAGCCGGATTTCTGCTTATTTTACCGACGAGGCGCTGCATCCCAACTTTGCCTATATTAGTGGATTAGCGATGAGGGCGGCTGTCCCTACGCCGGAGAACAAGGGTGCCAGAAACACCATTTTCTCCAGGATAGGTGTGAAATCCTATATTTATAAATAGCCGGATTACGGCGTCTCTTCCTGGTCGGACCGGTATTTGAGCGGGTGGACGCCCACGGTTTTCTTGAACACGGTGCTGAAATAATGGGGGTTCTCATAGCCTACCCTTTCGGAAATTTCCATCACTTTCAGATCTGTAGTCTGCAGCAGCTCTTTGGCTTTGCTCATACGGATCTTGGTGATGTAGTCCGTGATCGTTTCACCGGTTTCTTTTTTGAAGATCAGGCTAATATAGTTGGGGGTCAGAAAGACCTCCTCTGCAATCCTGGAGATGGACAGCTCCTGGGCATACCCCTCCTGCACGATACTCCGGATTTTGTTGATGGCTCTGCTGTTCTTTGAGGTGTTTTTGCCTGCCACATATGCGCTTAGATCATGAAAAAGAGAGAGTATATAGCTTTTGAGTCCGGCAATATTTTTCTGGATATAGAGTGTATCCATGATGGTAATCCGGTCATTCAGCACCCGTTCGATTTCCTCATCAATTTCATACAGGGCTCTTGCAGAAGTAAAGATGATCTCCGCACAGATGCTCTGTACATAACCGATTTGCAGCTTGGGCCCTTCAAGCATGGTGAACAGGGTTTCCAGCAGCTCCATTACTTTGTCCGTATGGCCTGCCTTGAGCTCATTCATTAGCTGGGCATGGAATTTATAAAAAAAAGTGCTCTGCAGCGTTTCCGTATCGGGCTGAATATCCTTGATATGGAGAATGGAGGCATGGCCGGTATAAAATTTGTAAGCCAGCGCGGCCAGCGCATCTTTATAGGAGTTCTCGATTTGTCCGGCGAGCATACAGGTTCTGCCGATGCCAATCGAGGCGTCAAGACGCAGATACTCTTTGATACTGGCGATAATCTGCTCGCAAAGGCTTGAGATGGAGTCTGATGCAGGCTCCTCCCCCGGACAAAAGATCATAATAAACTCATTCTCGCTGGCTACAAAGCCGATTCCGCAGGGGTGGCTGTTCAGACACTCGCTCATAATATTCTGGATGGAGAAATAGAGCAGCTGCTTATACTCCTCCGTGAATTTGTCTACTGCCGCCCCGTAATCGTCAAGCTGTAATACGCCTACCGTCAGTGGGTCTTCTCGTTTAAAAGGAAGGGCGAAGTAGTCGATCTTCTCCCAAATCTCCCCTTCATTGCGGTATAGTCCGGCGATCAGGTTCTGCAGGAATTTCTCGCGGATCAGCGGCATATTGTCGTGCAGCTGCTTCTTCAACTGATTCAAATTCAGCTGGTTATCTCTTTCGTGGTGAATCCGGGCAATGACTTTATGAAAGATGTCTTTGACTTCGCCCAGTTTAACCGGCTTTAGAATATAGCCTTCGGCATTAACCTTCATCGCACTTTGGGCATAGGAGAAATCCTGCGCGCCGCTGATGATGATGATTTTGGTTGGACAACCGGCGGCCTTCAGCTTCTCGGCGACCTGAAGGCCGTTCAGAAAGGGCATCATAATATCGGTGAACAGAATATCTGGAGTATGCTTCATACATAATTCATAGGCCTCCTCGCCGTCTGCCGCCTCACCGATGACCTCAAGACCGAACTCCTCCTGCCACTTGAACCCGTGGATCAGACTGCGGCGGATAAACGGCTCGTCATCCGCTATGATCATCGTCAACATCTTCAATCACCTCATCCCAAGTAGTAACGACCGGAAACCGGATCATAGCCAGTAGGCCTGCCTGATCTTCGGTGTTGGCATAATAACGGATGCCGTAGGACTCGCCAAAAAACTGCTGGATTCTCATATGCACATTGCGGATGCCATAAGACTGGTTGCCTTGCTGATCGGTAAGCAGCTGGTTCAGCCTCTCCGGGTCCGCCCCTACGCCATCGTCAAAAACTGATATGCAAAGGACATCATGTAAAGAGTCCACCCTTATGCGGATTGTACCTTTCCCCCGCCGCTGCTGGATCCCGTGAATAATCGCATTTTCTACGAGCGGCTGGATACTCAGCTTCACTACGAGGCATTCCTCCAGCAGCCGGGGGTCGGCTTTCTCCAGCTCATAGGCGAGCTTATCCTGAAAGCGGAATTGCTGGATTTCCAGATAGCTCTCCACCTGCTTCAGTTCATCCCGCAGCGGGATGATGTTCCTCCCCTTGCTGAGGCTGTACCTGAAGAAGTCGGATAAGGAGGTCACCATATGGCTGATCTCGGGGACATCATGATTGATGGCCAGCCAGTTGATCGAATCCAGGGTGTTATAAAGAAAATGGGGATTGATCTGGGCCTGCAATGTTTTTAGTTCGGCTTCTTTCTTGCGCAGCTCAGTGACATAGAGCTTGTCGATCAGTGCCTTGATTTGCTGCAGCAGCTTGTTATAACGGTTGAACAGATAGGAAAATTCGTCCTTGCGCCGGTAGCGGATAATGATGTTGAAATTACCGCTTTCGGCATGTGACATTGACTGGATAAATTTGCGTATAGGAGCAGAGATATTCTCCGACAGCAGCAGAGCCATCATCAGGGATACCAGCATGCATATGCCGATAACGACATACATCACCCGCCGGAACGAGGCCAATTCTCCATTCAGTTCGCTTATGGGCGAGATGGAAAGAATGGTCCAGCCGGTGGCTTTTATTTTTTTGTAGCTCACGAGCATATTTTCGCCCTGAATCACATGATCGAAGGAATGAAAGATGCCGGGGTCTGCGGGTTCGGCAGCCATTTTTCCGTAATAATCCTGTGTGCTGATGTTCTGCCCGATCAGGGTCTCCTCGGGGCTGATGGCAATGGTTCCAGTCTGGTCTGCAATATAAATCCTGCTGCCCGTCGTTGGCTTGTAGTGCTCCAGCAGTGTGCCGAATTCTGTCACGGGAATATCGATGGTGAGCAGCCCGACATAAGGCAGCTGGGCATGCCGTATGCCAAACAGACGCTTGGCGAATTTAAGCGTAAACCGGGAGTCCAGTGAGCTTAGGCCGACGACGGTGAAATCGGATCTGGCCGGTATGCCGAGATACCATGGCTTCAGTGAAATCTGGTCGATATTAAAGACCCGTCTGGAGAAGTTGTATTGGGTATATTCCGGGCGGTTCAGCATATACAGCATAGGGACAAAGCTGCTTCCCGAGGTCCCGTTTGCAGGGAAGTTCTCCAGCATTTTGTTCAGGGCAGCCAACTCATTGATAATGCCGGTGCTGTCGGTAGGCCGGTTGGAAGAGATCAAATCTGCGAATTCGGTATTGAGGTAAAGGGAGACCATGGAATTGTTGGCGCTCTCGAAGCGCTGTGCCAGATTATCCTGTACAAGATTAAGATTGTTCTCAATCGATGTATTGACATTTCGGGTGATGATATCCGCCGATTTATTGTAAACGGTAATGGAGATGATCGTAGTCGGGAGAAGGACAAGGAAGAGAAAGTAGAGGATGAGCCGGCTGCGGATGCTGAAATTGTACAGGAAGAGGGTTTTGGAAAGAGTATCAAATAGTTTTTTCATTTGAATCCTCCTCTGGCCCTGTGAATATTCTTTGCTTGCCATTTAACGGATATTATTGGAATATATTAAATACTGAACGAGTTTAACCCAATAGTTGGTATCCATTGTAAAACGCGATAAGTCTTGATGTCAACGCAGGAGGTGCACGGTGAAACGAATCCTCTTCCTTGGAATTGCCTTGGTCCTTTGCGGGCTTGTGGCCTATGCCATCGCTTATGACCGTCCGCTGCTGGTTGATTTCGCTTCCGAGCCTGCGCCTGAGGCAGTCCCGGTTACCCAGATCAGAATTGCACTATATGACTGGACGGAGAACCTGGAAGTGAAGAATGCGATCCATCAATACAATAAGAGTAATCCGGACCATATTGAGATTATAATCATGAATCTTTCAACGGATGTCTATGGGGATACACTGAACATGCTGATGACATCAGGCCAAGGGCCGGATGTGTTCAGCGTCGATAATGGCTGGCTGGCAACGTATGTGGAGAAGGGGTATCTGGCCGAATTATCTTCTTTTCTGAATCCCGGCGATTTAGACAGGTTCCCGGTTTGGGCGAGAGACTTTGCGGACAGTTCGCTGTATAAGGGCGGTATTTATTTTATGCCCTCCAGTATTGAGACGGTACGGTTGATTTACAACAAGCAGCTGTTCCGCAATGCCGGTCTTGATCCGGAGCAGCCGCCCGTTACGTTTGCGGATATGGAGCGGTTCGCCGGGAAGATCAGCCAGGCTGGGGTCGGCGTTAATAAATACGGATTTGGCCTCCCGGCGGGAGACAGCCAGTATAGTCTGCAGACGGGACTTGAGATGTCAAGTACCTACAGCGGGACTTATCTTTATAATTACCGCACCGGCCGTTATGATCTGAGCGGTTATGCCCCATGGCTGCAGATGCTGCTGGATATGAAGGCACAGGGCAGCCTGTATCCGGGAGAAACCCTGCTGAAGCGCAACAGTGCCTTGCGGCAGTTCGCCGATGGCAATATCGGGATGATGTATGTAACGAGCAAAGATTATGTGAAATTGCAGGAATATATGCCAAAGGATGACTGGGCAGTGGCTTTGCCGCCGGTAACATCAGCAGCCCAAAAGGGGGCCGGAGCTTTGATGATGATTCCACATTCTCCGCTCGTTGTGAACAGTGCAGCTTCTAACCGTGAGGCGGCGGTGAAGGTCTGGGAATTTCTGCAATCGAAGGAGTTTTTGACGATTTTATTCAAGCAGGCACTGGCGCTGCCGGTGGTTGACGGCATTCTGGAGCTCCCCAACATGGCTCCGGGGCTGGGGCATTTCTCGGAATTTTATCCTACCGCAGAAGATTCAATATATCCGCTCTCCCCGCAAATCATGGACCAATATGATCCGAATACGGTTTCGATCGAACCGCGGGACTCGGGCGACCGTCCGCGGATGCAGCTGTACCTGCAGATCCTCTCCGGGGAGAAGGAGCTGAAAGAGGCGCTGCGCAGCGAGACGCAGCGGCTGAACCGGATGCTGGATATCGCGGCTACCGGGTATTCTTTTAAGCATGAGGAGTATATTTATCCCGAGTTCAACCCTAAAGATCCGCTGAAGGGTGACAGTCTGGAGAATCTGTTAAGTGAGGATTAGGATGGATAGAGTAAGCTGCTGACAGAGTACACAGCAGGCCGGAATGTATGTGAACTGAAAATGTGCTGTATTGCGATAAGAGACTGTGCTAAAGCCGACTGGGGCTGCGGAACAGTCTCTTTGTGGTTTCAACCGGCAGCGCCGGAAGTCCTTATAGGCGGCTTTGGACGGACACCTGTTTCGGCGGAATGCCAAGCCCTGTTTATGAAGAGTGCAGCTTACGTCCACACCGTCAGGAGAGGGCCGGAATATTAGTATATAAATCACTCAGTATGCGCTGGATTGAATAGTCCAAGCCATAAAATTATTGGGCTGCGAGACCGGCGTATTTCTGGGAGAAGGGGGAAGCAGCGGCAGGTAGTCAGGGTGGGAAACTTATTTTATAAGGAGTGGTAGAGTAATGGTTTTATTGTCTACAGGACCGATAGAAAATAACTTGGTTGGCGGTGTGAGACCGACTCAGCGGGTTACCGTCAGAGTTGATAACCGCAGCGATGTCCAGGCTTCCACAGTGTCTGTTCAGGGTTATTACATGCTTGGTGGAGTGCGGAATCTGTATGTTAGCGAATCTATCAACGTTGCTGCAAACCAAGTGATAACTACTAGCTACTATGCTGATTTGGATGCTTTTGAATTCATTTTCATTACCCCAAGTGAAAACCCGGCGGATGATCCGATCCAGGTTTCGTTGTGGGGGAAAAACAGTGCCGGCCAATTAGTGACCGCGCACCGGCTGGTATTCGCTGAGCTGTCGGGAGGATTTGCAGGAATAACCGGAGCGACCGGGCCTGCCGGTGCGACAGGAGCTACTGGTGCCCCTGGTGCAACAGGAGCAACGGGCGCTGGCGAGACTGGGGCAACGGGTGCCACAGGGCTACCAGGAACAACCGGAGCTACCGGCGCAACAGGAGCAACGGGCGCGGGTGAGACTGGCGCGACTGGGGCAACTGGTGCGACAGGTGAGGCTGGAGAAGCTGGCGTAACAGGGGCAACGGGAGCGACAGGAGTTACCGGGGTAACTGGTGCGACAGGTGAGGCTGGAGAAGCCGGCGTAACAGGGGCAACAGGGGTAACCGGAGCAACGGGAGCGACGGGTGCCGGTGAGACTGGTGCAACGGGTGAGGCTGGAGCTACCGGAGAGACTGGAGCGACAGGGCTACCAGGAGCAACCGGAGCTACCGGCGCAACAGGAGCAACGGGCGCGGGTGAGACTGGCGCGACTGGGGCAACTGGTGCGACAGGTGAGGCTGGAGAAGCTGGCGTAACAGGGGCAACAGGGGTGACTGGAGCTACTGGGGTAACGGGAGCGACCGGAGCCACCGGGGTAACTGGTGCGACAGGTGAGGCTGGAGAAGCTGGCGTAACAGGGGCAACAGGGGCAACAGGGGTAACCGGAGCAACGGGAGCGACAGGAGTTACCGGAGAGACTGGAGCGACTGGTGTAACAGGACCGACAGGGGTAACGGGAGCAACCGGAGCAACTGGTGAGGCTGGAGCTGCTGGCGTAACAGGGGCAACAGGGGTGACTGGAGCAACAGGTGCGACAGGGGTAACAGGAGCAACGGGTGAAGCTGGAGCTGCTGGGGTAACGGGAGCGACCGGAGCCACCGGAGTAACTGGTGAGACTGGAGCGACCGGAGTAACCGGAGAGACTGGAGCGACGGGGGTAACGGGAGCAACAGGTGTTACCGGAGAGACTGGAGCGACAGGGGTAACGGGAGCAACCGGAGCAACGGGTGAGGCTGGAGCTGCTGGCGTAACAGGGGCAACAGGGGTAACCGGAGCAACGGGTGCGACTGGTGCAACGGGTGAGGCTGGAGCTGCTGGGGTAACGGGAGCGACCGGAGCCACCGGAGAGACTGGAGCGACAGGGGTAACAGGAGCAACCGGAGTTACCGGAGAGACTGGAGCGACGGGGGTAACGGGAGCGACTGGTGTAACAGGAGCAACCGGCGTAACTGGAGCAACAGGAGTCACAGGTGAGACCGGAGCTACCGGTGTAACAGGAGCAACGGGAGCGGGTGTTGCAACTGAAGGCTTCTCGGCGTTGCTGCCGGCACTTTCGGTTACGACAAGTACCCAGCTCACAGGCTGGACTGTGGCGTCGCCATATTATGATAGTCCAACATTCAATGAAACTACAGGAAACTATACCATACCGGCAACAGGCAGATATTCCATTGAAGCGACTGTCAATTATTCTACAACTGCAGCAATTTCGGTAGCTTTGGGCGCAGGAGTCGATCCGGCCTTTGTGGTACGGAGAACCTCGCCTGTAACAACAGATTTGGTAAGCGGGTTATTTCCGCTGCTGAATGTAAACATTGCACTTGTGTTGTCGCTCCGCACGATATTAGGTAACGGTACAGTAACCTTGGCAGGAGAATTCGAGTTGACGGCAGGCGATGTGATCGGCCTGTTCTATGAATCCGATGGGTTGACAGTTCCTTTGGATCTGGGCAGCACATCTTCAGGCATTGTGTGGTCTGTTCACAGACTCACTTAAGAATATCTATTTTGCAGTATTCACAAAAGAGTGGCCCAGTAGGCTGCTCTTTTTTGCATGTGTGGTTTTTCAAGCCCTCTCTTTTTCTACACAAAAGACTGTAGGATTTCGAACTTTTATTATAGATCACCTTATTTAGAAGCCGCCGCTCTCCGGCTAAACTTAAGTCATGGAAGAGAGAGACTGCTTAAGGAATCAGGAGGCGGAAGTGATGATTACTCATGAGAAGAGGAGCGCGATCAACACTGGACAAAGCTCACCGGTCCGGCCGGGAGCCAAAAAAGGGTCCGTATTTAAGCATTTGCTGAAACATAAGGTGCTGCTGCTGATGCTGCTGCCCGGTTTGATCTTTCTGCTCATCAACAATTATTTGCCGATGTTCGGAATCATCATTGCATTCAAGAATATCAACTATGTTGATGGGATCCTGAGAAGCCCGTGGGTGGGGATGGATAATTTCAAATTTCTGTTCGCGACCTCGGACGCATGGATTATTACCCGAAACACGGTGCTGTACAATTTCGTGTTTATTATTCTCAATCTGGTCATTGCGGTTTCGATTGCGATTGCCCTGAACGAGCTGAGAAATAAGCTGGCCGCGAAATTTTATCAGAGTATAATGTTTTTTCCTTATTTTTTATCTATGGTCGTTGTAAGTTATCTGGTGTTCGCCTTTCTGAATGTTGAATACGGTTTCATTAATAAAGGTGTCTTGTCCCTGTTTGGATTGAATGAAATCAACTGGTATTCGGAGCCGAAATACTGGCCGTTTATTCTGCCATTGATTAACCTCTGGAAGGGTGTGGGCTACGGCTGTGTCATTTATCTTGCGGCCATCATCGGCATTGATTCCGAATACTATGAGGCAGCTCTGATCGACGGCGCCAGCAAGTGGAAGCAGATTCTTCATATCACAATTCCGCTCATCCGGCCGGTCATTATCATCACGACCATCCTGGCGATCGGCGGCATCTTCCGCTCTGACTTCGGGCTGTTCTACCAGACCACACTAAACTCCGGGGCGCTGTATCCGACAACGCTGGTCATTGATACCTATGTATACAACGCGCTTATCAATATGGGCAATCTGGGCATGTCCGCAGCGGCAGGCTTATACCAATCGGTGGTCGGCTTCTTCCTGGTCCTGGGCTCGAACTGGATCGTGCGCAAGGTCGATAAAGACCAGGCCGTTTTCTAAATTTGTGAGAGGAGGGAGAAGCTGTGACCAATAACGAAATATCCAAAGTAACGAATATGATACTCCATATTATTTTTATCATCCTGACGATAGCCTGTCTCTTGCCGATTGTGCTGGTCTTTATGATCTCGATTACCGACTATGATTATATTGTGCTCAACGGTTATCAATTTTTCCCGGAAAAGCTTAGTCTGGAGGCGTATGCCTATATCTTTAAGGATTACACGATCATTGCAAAAGCCTACGGCGTATCCATCTTTGTGACGGTAGTTGGTACACTGCTCAGCGTATTTATCTCTTCACTCTATGCGTACCCGATCTCACGGACGGATTTCAAATATCGCGGCTTCTTCGCCTTTCTGATCTTCTTCACGATGCTGTTCGGCGGGGGGCTGGTGCCGTGGTACATGGTGTACACCCAGGTGCTGGATCTGAAAAACTCCATATGGTCCTTGATCATCCCGATGCTGCTGTCTCCTTTTAACGTGCTGATTATGAAAACCTACTTCCAGATGTCTGTGCCGCCTGCGCTGATTGAAGCCTCCAAAATTGACGGTGCCGGCGAGCTAAGAACCTTCTTTCGAATTGTGTTCCCGCTCTCCCTGCCGGTCTTTGCCACCATTGGATTGTTCAACACCCTGCATTACTGGAATGACTGGTTTAACAGCATGATTTTTATTACCGATACCAAGCTCTATTCCCTGCAATACCTGATGTATAAAATGATCTCGCAGGCGGATTATCTGAGCCGCAACAGCGCCTTGATTCAAGGCTCGGCCACAGAACTGGCCAAATTGCCGGGAGAAACCATCCGCATGGCGATGGCGCTGATCGGAATCGGTCCGATTGTGCTGGCGTATCCGTTCTTCCAGCGCTATTTCATCAAGGGTTTAACGCTCGGGTCCATTAAAGGCTAACCTCGGAATTCACCGATTTAGCATATATTTTCAAGTCAAAGGGAGGAAAAGAGTAATGACAGGTAAAAGAGGCACGGGTCTACTGCTTTCACTTGTACTTATGATTGGAATGACACTCAGCGGGTGCTCGGGGAATAATAATAACAATAAAACCGCCGCCCCCGAGAAAACCGCGGAAAGCACAGCAGCCCCAGCCGCCACTGAAACTGCCAAAGCAACCGAAGCAACTGAAACAACGAATGAGCTGGAGCAGGTGGAGCTGTCCCTGTATCTCCCGGGCGGTCCGGATAAGGATGTAGCATCTGTTGAGCAAGCCATCAATGCTTATTTGAAGGATAAAATTAATGCCACGATCAAGATTAACCAGCTGAGCTGGGATAAACCGGCGGATAAAGTGAATCTGATGATCCAATCCGGTGAAGTATTCGACATGGTCTTTACCTGGAACTTCATGACCAATGCTGCCAAAGGTGCGTATCTGCCGCTGGAAGAGCTGCTGGATAAATACGCCAAAGAAACCAAGGCACAGATCAACCCCGCTTATCTGCAGGCGGCTACTGTAAACGGACATTTGTATGCGGTTCCAACGGAAAAAGAGCTGGGCCAATCGGTAGGGTTCGCTTTTGACAAGGCGATTGTCGACAAGTACGGCTTCGATGTCAACAGCATCACCAAACTGGAGGATATTGAGCCGATGCTGAAGACCATTAAAGAGAAGGAGCCGACCATGTCGCCGCTGTTCATGAACCATACAGACAGCCTAAACTGGTTCACGGTGTATCCGGAAAGTGAAGATCTGGACGGAAGCAATGAAATTCCAACACTGCTTGATTACAAAACCATGAAGGTGTTCAACGAATATGACACTCCTGAAATTGTGGAAAGACTTAAGCTGATCCGCAAGTGGTATCAAGCCGGATACATTAACAAGAACGGGGCCACTGACAAGACTGAGCTTAAGGATGCGGTGAAAAGCGGCAAAGCCTGGTTCGTGTACGGCAATATGAATCCTACATCCACCAACGACTGGACCCGGCTCGCTGAGAAACCGATGATCATCAAAACGCTGCTTCCGGTTCAAGTAAGCACCAAAAGCTTGCAGGGCTCGATGCTCGCCATCTCCAGAACATCGAAGAATCCGGAACGCGCTATGATGTTTATGAACCTGATTCATACAGATCCTGTCCTCTACAACTTGCTTACCTTCGGTATTGAAGGCAAACACTACAACAAGGTTGGCGAGAACACTGTTGATTTCATTGCGGACAGCGGCTACAACTCCGTATCCTCCTGGATGATCGGGAACGTGCTGCTGAACTACCTGAACAAGAATGAAGACCCGAAACGAGTGCAGCTCTACACGGACTGGAACAAGAACTCCAAAGTTTCGCCGGTTATCGGATTTGTATTTGATTCGACGAAGGTGCAATCGCAGATTGGGGCACTGATCAATATTACGAAGCAGTATAAGAATACCTTGTACTCCGGGGAGCAAGATCCGGAGCCTATCCTCAAAGAAATGAACAGCAAGCTGAAGGCTGCAGGACTGGAAGCTGTGATTAACGAGATTCAAGCGCAAATGGATGCATTTTTGGCCGCCAAATAAGGAGCCGCAGCAGTAGCAGACCCGATATCCGGCAAACAGCCTGGCCGTAATGGCCGTTTGCCCGGATTTCGGGTATTCATATTCGCCTAGCCAGCACTTGGGGTGCCCCGAATCTACCTTATTAGAAGAGGGTGTTTATTGTGCGAATTCAAAAAAACATTGCTTTACTGCTCATTCTGGCGTTGATGCTGATGACCTTCTGGATACCGGATGGGTCAATGGGTTTGGCATCGGCCGCTGCTAAAGATGAAATTGCTACAAGTCAGGTGATTGGACAACAGGCTGATTCACAAGAAGCGGCCGCGGATTCCGTACACAATAGCACGGTGACTGCATCAACCTATGAACCTCCGATGACCTTGTTATGGCAGGTCGGCGATTCGGATAATAGCTCCGCAGAATTTACTGTCTTTAACAATGTCTACAGCAAAACTCTCCAAGTCCCCGTACCCCCGGGCCACTGGGATAACGTCCCCAAGGGCATGAAGGCCGATGCCAACGGATTCATGAATCTTTCCTTCCATTTGAGCCAGGTCCCAGAATATGGAGTCCAGTTTAGCCTCAAAGTTATCGATGCAAGCACAGCTATTCCCCAGCTTGCTGTATTTACAAACGGTCTCATGAGCGGGCTTATTCAGATCACCGGCCTGAATGACGGTGAGAAGACGCTGGAGAATACCTGGAAACAAACCTACAGGCTATACATTCCCAAGGAACAGCTGAAGACCGGGCGAAATGCAGTCCGGCTAATCGTGGATCGCGGATTGTACGCGGATCCGCAGGCTCCCGGTTATGACGGAGACAAATATTTATGGTTCGAGTGGGATTACTTCAAGCTGGAGTCACTGAATGCACCGGCTGTCGAGCCGATCCATGGACGGTATGTCCATCTGGGAAGTACAATTGCCGCGGCAACCTTCAAATACGACGAGCATGCGATCCGCCATTTAGGGCCTATGGCCAAGTGGATGGGCATTGCCTACAGCGGCAACTGGATGCGGGCCTCTTTCTGGTCTGACACCAGCGCTGGCTGGGACCCGCAGGGGCGAAACTACCTGGCAACGCTGCGTGATCTGAACCTTGAGCCGATGGTCAACATCATCGGAGGCAACTGGAGGAATAACAGCGAGCTAAGCAGCGGCACAGTCCCGGCAGCACTCCGGAGTTATTACACTAACTTTGTCAGCAAGTTCGGTGATTTGTACCAGTATGCCGAAACCGGTAATGAACCGGGGCTGTTCGGCTGGGCCCAGAAAGCCGTGGTAGCCACGCATGAGCTGATGGATGAAGAACGGGCAACGAACAGTCAGCCCTATCTCAAGATTGTTGCGCCGGGTTGGGCGTATTGGCCTTATAACGGCATCCCTGACGGCTGGGAGCGGGATGCGGAGCAGCGCAGGGAGATCGAGGAGCTGTCCGATGTGACGAATGGGCACAGCTATGGCGGAACGGGAGTCCAGCCGCTGCCGGGCGGCAGCCTGTATGAGAATCTGCGGGTCTATGGCGACGCGGATGACGGCTTCGGCAAAGAGATGGCGATGAGCGAAACAGGCACCAATGACAACCATTCCGACAACACGAAGTATGGAACCTATGCCTACAGGTTCGCCGCTGCTTTTGACCGGGAGATGCGCGGAAATATTGGATATGTAGACCATATTATGCAGCATGCGGCGTTCTTTAACGACGGCACTGAATTTGGGTTGTTTGCTTCCGGCATCAATTGGAATACGCACCGTTATGAAGATACAGTTGCGGTACCGGCCAATAGCAGCGAGGCAGGAGAGACGCGGCTGAAGACATTCCGCAGGCTGGCTGCCGCGTACGCTACCCATGGCCGTCCGCTGAGCTACGAGGTGCTGAATACATGTGGATGCAGCTCGAACATGAAAAAGGTATACTTCCGCGCGGTAGATACATCGGCACTGGGTACCTCGGCTATCGGGGCGAAATCGGATAAAATCCTGCTGAACTTCGTCAATTTCGAGAAAAAGCCGATGACGATGAAGGTTCGGGTAACGATGCCTGGCAGCGGGCAATATGCCGGAGAAGTGTTCGGAGCGGGCAATTCCTATGCTGCCGCACATTCCACCGTGCAGCTTACGGCAACGCCGCATATCACCCTCACGGTTACCCTGGGAGCCGGCGAAACGGTCCAGTATATTCTGGATAAGCTGGAGACAGAAGCGCCATCTGTACCCGGAAGTCCTGCAGCGGTGGCGCTCAGCCATGAGCAGATCAAGGTGACCTGGAATGCCTCAACCGATAATGATGCGGTAGTCAGCTACAACGTGTACCGTGACGGCGGGGTTACTCCGGTGATGACGGTTCCGGGCCGGATAACCTTTTTCAGCGACTATAGTGTGGCCCCGGAAACGCAGTACAGCTACAGGGTTCAAGCCGTGGATGACTTCGGCAATATTTCGGCATTAAGCTCAGCCGTATCGGCAACTACATCAGCCATGCCGATCACGCCGCATGTCCCGGGAGATCCCACCAAGTTTGAAGCGGAAGCTGCCTCCTTTGCCCTGCCTCTGCGAATCGGCAACAACAGCAGTGCATCGGGAGGAAAGGTTGTGGAGCAGACCCATGGCGGCGGCATTTCGATTCAGGGATTGTATTCGGAATTGGGCGGAAGCTATACCCTGACTATTGCATACGCTTCCAATCAGGACTCGAAGAAAAATATCGTCGTGAATGGACAAAGGCTGTCCACGGTTACCTTGCCTTCAACGGGCAGCTGGAACAGCAACATTACTGCCAGACAGTTCGGCGTTACGCTTCAGCCGGGCTATAACACGATCAGCTTCACTTCCGCTGGCAACGGAGCGAATCTCGATTATTTCAAGCTGGAGGAAGGGCTTTATGTTCCGGTGTCCGCCTGGTACACGGTAGAGCATGACCATGCCTACATTGACTATACCGGGTTTGAAACGGCGCCGAACGGGGTGTCCCATGTAACCTACTCACCGGATTCGTCGGCGGTGTTTAACTTTAACGGAATCGGTGTCCGCTGGAGATCGGATATTAAGAGCAATATGGGCAGCGCGGATGTGTACGTCGACGGGCAATATAAGGAGACCGTTGTCATTCCCCAGGCCGGGCTGGAAGGCGAAAACAAGATCGTCTATGAGCTGACGGGTCTGGACTATGGGCTGCACCGGATCGAGGTCGTCCATAACACCGGAACGATAATGGTCCACGGCTTCGAGTTCGAGGGCTATGAGTCTACACTCCCGGCTCCGATGGCGGATCTAACCGTCACGGAGGTCGGCTGGAATATCGTAAACAGCGACGGCACACCTTCCAGTCATGTGACCCCCGAGCTGGGTGATTCCTTAATCTTCTGGGCCAAGGTTAAAAATATCGGCGTGCGTCCTACCCCGCTGAACACTTCCACCGGGCTGGGACAGATTACAGGCGGTGCCTTCTCCGTCAACGGCGGGGTCGTATCCTGGTCGGACACCAATAACACGGTCATCCAGCCGGGCGAGGAGATTACCCTTACGGCCAACAGCAGTGCCCAGGGAACGCCAAGGTGGACAGTGCCGACCATCGGAAACTTCACTATCAGCTTTTTTGTCAACGATATCTGGCGATATGAGGAGATGAACAAGGAGAATAACAAGTTAAACAAGACCCTTCAAATCAGCCTGAATTGACCGAAGGATCGGCCAGCCTCCCCCCGCAGCTTTGGATCACGAAGCTGCGGGATTTTTCAGTTTGCTAATTGTAGAAGATTCTAGATGTTTATAGAATTTTGAACTTATTTTGTAGTTGCCTTTATTTAGAGTGGCGCCGGGTTTCGTTACACTGGGGTTAGAAACTACCGGGAGGAATCGTGACCATGCGAAAGGCATTAGCTAAGGAAGAGCGGGACTGGGTAGAGCGCACCTTACGATCCATGAGCCTGCGTGAAAAGATCGGGCAGACGATGCAGGATCATGCGGGCAGGCTGCCATTCCAAGGGATGGACGAAGGGACTATAAGGGCGTATTTGGAGAAATATCCGGTGGGCAGCTTCTTTATCGGCGGAGAGGTGATTCAAAAGGCTGCCGGAAAAGCGGAGGAATACCGCGAGTGGGTGGAGCTGCTTCAGAAGGTCAGCAAATATCCGCTGCTGTTCTCGGGCGACCTGGAGTTCGGGGCTGGCTCTGCAGTCAAAAGCTTAACCGCTTTTCCTCCGCTGCTTGCGCTTGCCGCAGCAGATGATGAAGCGCTGGCCTACGAGTACGGCAAGTATACAGCAATCGAAGGACGTGCGGCCGGGTTTACCTGGGCGCTGGCGCCAGGTACGGATCTTTTGCTGAACTGGATGAATCCGGTGATTACGACCCGCTGTCTGGGTGATGATGCGGAGCGGGCACTGCGCCTGTCCAGCGCCGTGATGCGGGGAATGCAGGATTACGGTATTGCCGCTTGTGCCAAGCATTTTCCGGGAGACGGGGTGGATTACAGGGATCAGCATATCATTACCACCATCAACGGTTTGTCCGAAGAGGAATGGTTCGCCACTTATGGCCGGGTGTCCCAGCAGATGATTGATCAGGGCGTGATGTCGTATATGACAGGACATATCGCCCTTCCCTGGCTGGAGGCGAATGTGCAGGGGAATAAGCCTGTTCCGGCTACAGTCTCGGCACGCATTACAACGGAGCTTCTGCGGAACCGCATGGGGTTTGAGGGAGTTGTCCTGTCGGATGCGCTGGATATGGGCGGATTTCTGGCCTGGGGCGATTATGAGACGCGGATCGTGGATTGTTTCAACTGCGGGACCGATGTGCTGCTGTGGCCGGGTGTGAACTATTTTGAAGTCATGGAACGGGCAGTCGCCAGCGGCAAGGTAACGATGGAACGGCTGGACGCAAGTGTCCGGCGGGTTCTGGAGATGAAGGCAGAGCTGGGTATGCAGCATCTGGATGCCGAGGGCCGGGATCACTCCGCTGCGCCGCTGCTGAATGACAAATTGCATCCTGAGCTGGACCGGGAGGCTAGAGAACTAAGCACGACACTCGCCGGGCGGTGTATTACGCTGGTCCGCAACCGGAGAAATCTCCTGCCCCTGAATCCGCAGACGACCCGCAGAGTTCTCGTCATTATGCTGAACAAAGTGACAGAGGGACGCAAATATGACCGCATGGAGCTGTTTGTCGGGCACTTGAAGGCCAGAGGGCTGCAGGTGGATATTCTGGATGAATTCGAACCGCTGAATACGCTGCAGAAGTGGGAACAATCCGGGATTCGCTGGGATGCTGCGTTTACGCCTTATTTTCTGCCGCTCCACGGCATGATGAACACGGCTCGTCCAGTGGGGGAAGCGGCCAAGGCGATCTGGGCGATGCAGCATGCGGAGACGATCCACCCGATCGGGATCTCTTTTGCCACGCCGTACCTGCTCCGGGATATACCGTTTCTCGACACGCTGGTAAATGCGTATTCACTGCATGAAGATACGGTGGCGTTGACAGTTAAGGCGTTGTTCGGGGAGATTCCGTTTCAAGGGGGATCACCGGTGCAGGCAGATCCTGAGGGAATGAACACCCTTCCAAGGGGGCTTCAGCATGCCCGATACTAAGCAGTTATTGGAGGGAAAGCTGGATCTGCTGTTCGAATGCATGATTTCCCCCCGGCACCAGGGAAATTGGGGAATGGACATGGATCACTGGGACTGGGTCCCCGGGGTCGGACTGATTTCCATACTGGATTATGGAACGGCTGGCGGACAGGACAAGGCCATGAATTACCTGCTGCAATGGGTGGAGCGGAATAAGCAGAAGGCAGAAGGCGTGAAAGTCATTAATTCCATGGCTCCTTATGCTGTGTTCCCCGAATTGTTCCGGCGGACTGGGGATAAATGGTTTCTGCACAAAGCGCAGGAAACCGCCGCCTGGATGCTGGAGGATGCACCGAGGACCCGGGAAGGCGCGCTGGAGCATACCGTCACTGAAGCGGCCCTGTTCCCTGAGCAGGTATGGGCAGATACGGTATATATGGCTGTGCTTTTTCTGGCGCGGCTCGCCAGTCTGACCGGAGACCGCGGCATGGCCGAGGCTGCGCTGCAGCAGACTCTGCTTCATCTGCGACTGCTGCAGGACCCGGAGACGGGCCTGCTGTTCCACGGCTGGAACTGCCGGGAGGGCAGCCATATGTCGGCTGTCCGCTGGGCGCGGGCCAACGCCTGGATTACCCTTGCTGTCCCGCAAATTGTAGCCGGGATCAAGGGACTTGTACCGGTCCCCGAAGAGCTGTACAGCCGCTATTCGGAGCTTGCTTCAGCGCTGAGGTCCTGCCAGGGCACAGGCGGACTCTGGCATACGGTGCTCGACAGGCCGGACTATTACCAGGAAACATCGGGAAGCGCGGGCATCGCCTGCGGCTTCATTCAGGCAGTCAGGCACGGTATGCTCGAACCTTCTTATCTCGGCAGCGCCCGGGTCACCCTTGAAGGCATCCTCCCGCTTATCCAGGATAACGGTGAAGTGCAGGGTGTGTCGGGAGGCACCCCCGTCATGCCGTCGGAGGAGGCGTATAACGAAATTGCGCTGTACCCGTCGCTGTACGGGCAGGGGCTGGTCATGCAATTGCTGGCGCAGGCACTGAATCTGGATCTGAATTTGGATCTGGGTCAGTGATCCGGCCTTGGCCCAGTAGGATCAGCCAAACCGTTTTACCAGAGAAAGGCAGGGAGATCGATGAACAAGAGGACCGGCAATACCAATCAAGGGATAGACCAGCAGCAAATGCTGATCCGTAAAATGCGCATGCTGGAGTCCCGTTATGATCCGGAAATTTGCATGCTGCGCTCGCCGTTCAGCAGCCCGGGTTATCATACAACTCTGAAGCAGGCGGAGTTTATCCATTCCACCAGAGATTCGCTTTCGTATGCACTCGGGCTGCTGGATACCGAACTGGCTGAGATGGAGCAGCGGGCCTTTGATATTATCAGGCAGGTGATTTCCCTGCAGGATACGGACCGAAGCCATGCTACCTTCGGAATCTGGTCATGGTTCTACGAAGAGCCGCTTGCGCAAATGTCGCCTCCGGACTGGAACTGGGCCGATTTCTGCGGCAGCCGGCTGATTCAGGCGTTGTCGCGCCATGGCTGGCGCTTTCCGGAGGCTCTGCGTGAAGATGTCATACGCTCCATTGATTATGCCTGCGAGGCGATTATGAAGCGGAATGTCGGTCCGGATTACACCAATATTGCCATTATTGGAGCCTTCGTTACGAGAATTGCCGGGGAGCAATTGGGCCGTGAGGATTATGCCGAGTACGGCCTGAAGCGCCTGGAAAAATTGTATGCGTATACACAGCAGCGCGGGGCCTTTCAGGAGTACAACAGCCCGGTCTATACCTATATTGCTATTCTGGAGCTGTCCAAGCTGCGTTCCGAGACTACAGACAGCACGGTAAAAAGGCTCAGCGATGAGCTGATCGAGCTGACCTGGCAGACGGTCGCCGGGTATTATCATCCTGCGACCGCCCAGTGGTCCGGGCCGCATTCACGCTCCTATCAGACGCTTCTGAATGATCAGAGCAAGGCTTTTCTGCAGGTCGCAACTCAAGGGGAGGTTATGTTTTTTCCTTGGGAGGAGCTGCCTTATGAAGAGGAGTGGTACAAGAGCGGATTCTATTGCCCGGCCGCTTATCTGGATGCATTTAAGGTTAGGGGGACCAAAGAAGTGCGGCAGCTCTACGAAGGAAATGCGGGCGACGGCAGCGGCAAATGGGCGGTCACCTTTATGAACCCGCAGGTTAGCATCGGTTCCTTTACAGACAGTGACCTGTGGAATCAGAGAAGACCGCTGGTGGCTTATGTGGATAATAACGGTTCACCCTCCTATATTCAGCTCCGCTGTCTGCATGACGGCTATGACTATTGTTCCGCCCGTTTCAAAGCAAGACAGGATCAGGGGCATCTCCTGTTTGGAGTGGATTTTCTGACCAATGGGGGAGATACCCACCCCAACCTGGACCGCATCGACGGTGAGATTGAAGCCGGGGATTTCCGGCTGAGACTGGAGATCGGGGGCAGCCTGGACGGCATCTTTACCGAAACTGTAGAAGACGGGGCTGTGATCAAGATAGGAGAGACCGTCTTGCGTCTAACCACATGGTTCGCGGCATTCACGGGACATTCAGGAGCCAAGCGGAGCTGGGGCTGGGAGATTCACACGGGCGAGGATGCCATCCTGGTGGATATGGTGCTGTATTCCGGCCTGCGTAAAAGCATTAATTTCACCCATCTGCGGCAAGCGGCGTTTGTATTCTCTCTGGATATTCAGGAGGGCGGGGACATTCCAAGGCCGCTGGTGGAGATGACCAGCAGCGGCAGGCTGCGGATCAGCGGGAGCATAGAGGAGCCTGAAGCTTTCTCCCTGACCCTGCGCCCGGGTCCCGCAGAATGAAGTTCCCCGAGACTGGAATGACAAAGGAGATAGGAAGCTCATGAAACCAGACACCTCCCATATCAAACAAATCAAGGTTGTCTCTAATACACACTGGGACCGGGAATTCCGGCGGTCGTTTGAGCGGACCCGCCGGAATCTGCTGACCATGCTGGATACGACACTGGATATTCTCGCCGCTGATCCGGACTATGCGTCCTTTACGCTGGACGGCCATTCCATCCTGCTGGAGGATTATGTGGAAATGCGGCCGGAGCGCAGGGGACAGCTCGAACAGCTGATGCAGGAAGGGCGGCTGATCGCCGGCCCGTATTATACGCTAGCCGAGGAGTTCAGCATCTCGCATGAGGCGCTGGTCCGTAATCTGATCCTGGGCCGGAGCGTGGTGGAGAAATTCGGCGGTAAGACAGGAACGGTCGCCTACACCCCGTCCTCCTGGGGGCAGACCGGGCAGCTGCCGCAGATTCTCCAGGACTTCGGACTTGATAAAATGATGTTCTACCGCGGCATCTCCCACCACGAGGCCGATGCAGAATGGATCTGGAGTGCGCCTGACGGAACGCAGGTGCTTGCCAGCCGTTTTGGCCTGTATGCTCGTTATAACTGGTATTACCAGGTTCACCGTGCAGTGACCCGCGGTACGGTTTTTGACAAGACCTATCAGTGGGGCAAGGAGAATGACCTGCCTTTCCGGCTGTCGGATGCCTTGTCCGGAGAAGATCAGGCTTACGAGATTAAATCTCCGGTTGTCCAATATGACAAAGAGAAGTTGAAGCAGGCGGTCGAGGACATGATTGAGCGTGAAGGCCGCCACTTCACGACCGAAGTGTTTCTGGCGATGCATGGACACGATATTTCGGTAGCCCATCCTCTGGAATCGCAGATTATTGCCGATGCCCAGGAACTGCTGGGGGATAAATATAACATCGAGCAGACAGATCTGGAGGGCTTCTGGAACGAGGCGCAAAAACATCTGGACCGGGAACATCTTCCTGTCCTCACGGGGGAGCGCCGGTCTTACCTTAAGGAAGGCATGTGGACATTCCTGTTCCCGGGAACGATCAGTGCGAGAACCTACCTGAAGCAAATGGACTTCTTGGCCAGCAATGCGCTGGTGTATTATGCAGAGCCGCTCGCCTCTTTGGCCTCGGCGCTGGGGTCTGCCTATCCGGCAGGATACATGGAGCGGGGATGGCGGTATTTACTGTCCAACCACACCCATGATGCCAACGGCGGCTGTGCGCCGGACAACGTCTGCGCCGATATGGAGTACAGATACCGGAAAGCCGGCGACATCGGGGATATCGTTACGGAGGATGCGATGGCGTACATCGCCTCGCAGCTGTCACCCAAAGGCATGGAGCAGGATGAGATGCAGCTGGTAGTTTATAATCCATTGCCGATGGAACGGAATGCAGTCGTGCTGCTCGATTTGGAGGTGCCGAGAGTCAATGGGGCCCTTTCCGTCAGCCTAAGCTCGGCACTGGACCCGCTGGTAGAACGCCAAGCCATTGCCAGCGGCAATTCCAGCGTGTTCGTGGACAGCATTTGGGATGTGCCCACGATCCTGGAGAGCCGCCGCATCCGGTTGTTAGCCAGCTTGACCCGCCTGCCCGGACTCGGCTACCGGACGTACCGGATTGTGCCGGAGGCGCGCGAGCTGCGCAGCAGCGGCACACTGATTACAGGACCCGACACAATGGAGAATGAATTTCTGAAAGTGCAGGTGAATCCTGACGGGACGCTGGATCTGCACAATAAAACGACCGGCAGAAGCTACAGCAGCCTCAACTATTTGAGCGATCAGGGAGAGAACGGAAACGCCTGGAAGCATGTGTCTCCTCTGCATGACCGTAAATACAGCAGTCTTGGTGTGCCGAGCCAGGTAGCGGTAACAGTAAGCGGTCCCCTGAGCAGTACGATCGAAGCGGAGTATGAATTTGCGGTTCCGGCAGATTACGGGGACGGAGAGTCGCGCAGCCGGGTAATGGCAAAGCTTCCGGTGAAGGTAGCCTATACGCTGGAAAAGGGCGCCAAGCATGTACTTGTGAAGCTGACGGTAGATAATAGGGCCAAGGATCACTGGCTGCGCGCCAATTTCCCTACAGGGCTGCGTACCGGGGTCACTTGGGCCGACAGCCATTATGATGTGTTGTCACGGCCCATCCCGCTGCCGGATTCCACGGATTGGGCGGAACGGGCCGAAGGTACACATCCGCTGCGCACCTTTGCCGACATGACGGACGGAAGAGATGGACTCGCGGTTCTGCCCAAAGGGATCTATGAATATGAAGCCTTTGAGGATGAGCACAGCACCTTGGCGCTGACCTTAATCCGGGCCTGCCGGATCAAGCTGGCAGTGAGCGAAGAGAAGCTGACGGAGCTGCCCGATCAGGGCATTCAGTGCCCTGGCCTGCAAAGCTTCGAATACGCCATCCACGTACATGAAGGAGATTGGCAAGAGGCAGATCTGCTTGCACAGGCGGCGCAGCTGTACACTCCTGTACGGATCGCAGCCTCCGGCCGTGGGCAGGGCGCGCTTCCGGCAGAGGCCAGCTTCTTTACGCTGAATAACCCTGCCCTTCATGTCAGCTGTGTGAAGCAGGCGGAGGATGGCAGCGGAACTATTCTCCGGCTCTTTAACGGTTCGGATACGGAACAGAAGGCGGACATCACCTTCGGCATCGCCCCGGAGCAGGTGCAGTGCTGCCGGATGGACGAAACGCTTCTGGATGAGCCGGAGCTGCAGCTGCAGCTGGCTGCCAATCTCTTGACAGTGACGATACCGGCCAAGAAGATCGCCAGCTATAAGATCTCTATGGGGGTCTGGGCGAAATGACGGAGAAGAAACTGCCTGGATTTGGTCTTGGAATGTCACAGCTGGCCGCCGGCTTCTTTGAGCAGGAGAGCGGAGGAGATGGGTTATTCCGCAGGGGAGTTGGCGGTGTTGCCGCTATTCTGACACCGAAGGACCGTAAGACTGAGTTTATCGTATACGAAGACAAAACGCTTTGTTATGTAAAGTCTTCGATGGGTTCCCCAGCGCTGTATCCTTTTCACGATGCAGCTTTCGAGGGTCCGGCAGAAGCGGTGCTGATGGATCTGGACGGAACCAGTGTCCACAGCGAAGGCTTCTGGATGTGGATTATTGAGCAGACGGTGGCCCGGCTGCTGGGAAATCCCCGCTTCGCGCTGCGCCCCGAAGATGAGCCGCATGTCTCCGGCCATTCCGTGTCGGAGCATCTGCAGTACTGCATAGCCAAATATTGTCCGCAGCGCAGTGTAGAGGAGGCCCGGCAGCTTTACTTTGACATTACCCATTATGAAATGAATGAGATTATGCAGGGCCGGGGGAAGCCGGGGGCGTTTGTTCCTGCACCCGGTCTGGGAGAGTTCCTCCAGACCCTGAAATCTAAGGGCGTAAAGATTGGACTTGTAACCTCGGGACTGTACGAGAAGGCTTGGCCGGAAATTCTGTCAGCCTTCCGGGCGCTGGATCTAGGGGATCCTTTCGGCATGTACGATGCGGTCATTACGGCTGGGCAGACATTTCATCCCGGCCAGGCGGGCACGCTGGGGGAATTGTCGCCGAAGCCGCATCCCTGGCTGTATGCCGAGACGGCAAGGATCGGCCTGGGTCTGAGTACGGAGAAGCGCCGCCGGGTGGTCGGCATTGAGGATTCGGCGGCGGGTGTCATCTCGATCCGTCTGGCCGGATTTGCGGCGCTCGGCGTGACCGGCGGCAATATCCGCAGCAGCGGTGTGCTGCCCTTGCTGCAGCAGGAATTTGGTAGCCTGACGGAGATGCTTCCGCTGCTGCTTGGCGAGGCCGGTCCGGCAGCGGCTTTTGAGGCTTAGGGAGTGCATGCTGCGGGCGAAGAGTAGGAAGAGGAATAGGAATAGGAAGCAGAAGCAGAAGCAGAAGCAGAAGGAGAAGGAGAAGGAGAAGGAGAGGGAGAAGGAGAAGGAAGAGTACAGCTGATCTCAGGGAAGGCAGCCTCAATGAAGATACTGGTATCTATGAGGAAAGCGGCAAATGATGATTGCACCGGGAAAAATGCCCGCTATATTTGTGCAGACAGCCCTTTTGAGGGATATACAGGGAATACATGCCGCTAATATGGACTTATTCTTCAATAAAGCCTTTTTGTAAAATATTAGCGGGCACAATTTCCGTTAGGTATTTGATTGTCGGAGTAATCTCTATATAGCGGCAGTAAATCCCGCTAATGAATCCGTGAGCTGCAAAGTAGCAAAGTAGCAAGGTAGCAAGGTAGCAAGGTAGCAAGATAGCGAGGTAGCGAGGTGGCAGCGTCTTACGCATCACAAGGTGAAATTTGATCAGGGACTCCGAAAATATAATATAGAATGGTCTCCTCCATAGCTGTATTTAGTTAAACCACAAAGGAGCTTGCCCCTGGTCACCGGACCTGAGGCAAGCTCCTATTCTGTGTGCACCTTTTTATTGCGGGAGCTCGATGAAATCCCCGCGGAATCTTTCATAGTCGGCCGTTCTGCACTCCAGCTGAAGTTTTGTGCCTTGCTCTTCATAGCTAATCTTCTGAATATGCGCATGCTCGTTGAAGTACGAGACGACGCTGCCGCGATCGAACGGAACCAGAATTTCACACTGAATATAGTCATTGAAGACATGCCCCCGGATCAGCCCGGTAAGCTCGGAGATTCCGCTGTTCTGCTTAGCCGAAAGAATAACAGAATTCTCTTGGACAACAGGATAGGGCTGGTCCGTCAAATCCGCCTTATTGTAGGCATAGATCGTTGGAATGCCGTCTGCGCCCAGCGCCTTCAGGGTCTCGGTAGTTACCGCCATATGCTGCTCATGCTGCGGATCGGAAATATCGACGACATGAATCAGCAGGTCGGCCTCAGTCACTTCCTCCAGCGTGGAGCGGAACGCCTTGACCAGATGATGGGGAAGCTGGCTGACAAAACCTACGGTGTCCGTAAGCAGGAACGTTTTCTGGTCGGGCAGCTTAATGCTGCGGACCGAAGTCTCCAGCGTGGCAAACAGCATATCCTTGGCAAATACCTGCTTGCCTGAACCCGGATGATACGTCTCTACTATGACATTCATCAGGCTGGATTTGCCGGTGTTGGTATAACCGACAAGACAGATCACCGGGACTTCATTCTTGTGGCGCTGCTTCCGCTGAATCTGGCGCCTGGATACCTGGGTCTGCAGCTCCGTCTGCAGTGCCGAGATACGTTCTTCAATTCTTCTGCGGTCCAGCTCCAGCTTGGTTTCACCGGCCCCCCGGTTCTTCAGGCCCGCCCCGCCGCCTTGTCGGCCGAGGGACTCGCGCATTCCGGTCAGACGGGGAAGCATATACTGCAGCTGGGCAACTTCCACCTGCAGCTGAGCCTCCTTGGTTTTGGCCCGTTCGGCGAAGATATTTAGAATTAGAATCGTGCGGTCAATCACCTGGCGGTCCAGCGACGATTCCAGATTGCGGATCTGCGAAGGGGTCAATTCATCATTGAAGATAACAAGGGTATCTTCATCCTCCAGCATAAGGGACAATTCCTGAATCTTTCCTGTACCGATATAGTGGGAAGGATTGATCCGGCTGGCTTTCTGGCTGAGTTCCCCGATCACTTTGATGTTGCAGGCGGCGGCCAAATTGCGCAGCTCCTCCATGGCATAGGCGAAATTAGTTTCATTCTGCAGTTGAACCCCGACAATTACTGCGTGTTGTGGTGTGGATTCCATATATTTATCAACCTCCTAAAAGTTTTGTGAGCATAACCTCATTGAATAAGCTTCGTGCAAAACTGGCTTCGAAAGTACACACCTAGTTTTGTGAGTATAACCTCGTTGAATAGACTTCGTGCATAACTGGCTTCGAAAGCATAAAAAAGCACAGGCAATCAGCGGCCTGTGCTTAATATCGTAGAGGAAACAGAATAGGACTGGGAGCATCACAAAAGGATTGCAATGCTTCTTCCAGCTGGGCATAACCATAGAAGGTAAAGGGAAAGAACCGGCATCGGCAAAGGGGAATAGCTGCCTATTCCACCGCTGGTGCATGCGGTAATTCCTTGGCTATGGCTGTGCGAATTTCTAAAGGCGAATGCGGCGGAGCGTTCCCGGTCCGCTGGTTAAGCTGTGGGTTGCCTTTAAAAATGGATAGACCTATCCTGAGTCCTCTGCACAAGGCAGAGCTTTAGCGCTATTAAAAGCTGATTAGCCGCGTAAAGTACGAATCCGGATATAATCTATCACATTCATTTGCAACCCTCCGTTCCTAAAAGTTGTGTTCATTTTAGCACATCAGTCATTTTATGGCAATCCTGATCCTTTGCAAGCACCTTCTGGAATTTGCGGCTTTTTGGCCACTTGCCATTCAACCAGAAACTTCCTACCTTGTCTGCATATAATATACTAATTGTCTTAATAGGAAGGAGGGATGAGCCATGGCAGTTCTAACTACAAATACAATCACCAGGAATCCTACCGGCGTTTTAGGACCGATCAGCCAGGCTGTTATAAAAATTGTAAATAGCGGAACAGCCAAAGCAGTGGTCTATATAACGGGCCTCAACAATGATGTAAGTCCGGCAACCCTCTTTGCCCAGGAATTGTTCGAGGTGAACTACAGGGAAGTGGTGAGCAAAACTTACAATATCACCGAAAACTTTTTTCAATTTAATGTACTTTATTCTCAGGAAAAGCTGGGTGTTCAGATTTTTCTTGTGGATAGTGGAGGGAAGTGGTTTCCGGTCAGCCTGACGCAGCTTGCGGTCAGCCGGATTACCTCGGAGTTTCGCGATAACATCGCCGTAACCAGTACTGATTTCGCCGCAATCAGCTTCCGCAGAAATGGGGCGCTGACGATTCCGGAAGGGGTAGCCGCCGAGATCCGGCCTGACGGTGTGGAAATTCTGGCGTCAACGCCCATCCGCTACAAAATCGTGGCCGGCGGTACCGTTAACGGCAGCTTTGTTAATTTTCCGACACCGACTACCGATATTTCCGTGAATGACACGGCGCTGCAGGTGAATTATACCTGCTCGACGGTTACGGGCGGCAGAGTCATCACGCAGGGCCTGGGCTCCGGGATTTCCGGTGCTTATCAGGATGTGGTGGTCAATCTTCTGAATCAGCAGCTTTTTTATGATCTTCAGGAGGAACCGGTAACGCTTGTGGTCAGCTCGCTCGCCGGGGAGGATAATCTGGCAGCCACCTTTAGAATGGCGGAGCAATGGTAGGATTGGCTGCACCGGACAGCAGTCTTACTCCATAATCCGGGCATACAAAAAGAACACCGGCGCATGCAGCATGCAGCAGATGTTCTTTTTTTGCACGTTATAGGTGATGCCTGCTGCTTCAAGAGCTTGAAGGAAAGAGGAGAGGGCCGGGTCAGCCAACCCACTCCTGCCGCAGCGTGAACAGATCTTTCAGCGCATCTGTAGACAGCTCGGTAATCCAGCCCTCGGAGCCGGAGATCACATCATCGCTGAGCTGCTGCTTGCTCTCCAGCATCTCATCAATACGCTCCTCCAGCGTGCCGAGTGAAATGAATTTATGCACCTGCACATCCTTGGTCTGGCCCATGCGGTAGGCGCGGTCGGTGGCCTGGTTCTCCACAGCCGGATTCCACCAGCGGTCAAAGTGGAACACATGATTGGCCGCTGTCAGATTGAGGCCGACGCCCCCCGCCTTGAGTGAAAGAATAAAGACATTTGGCTGATCGGACTGCAGCTGGCCTGCCGCCAGCAGGTCCCCGCCTTCCTGCGGCGGCGTCTGGAATTGTTCGATCATCCGGTCGCGTGCCGTTTTGGACGTGCTGCCGTTCAAGTAAAGGACCGGCTCCTGCAGCTCCTGCCGAAGCACGGCCTGCAGCATTTTGCCCATGCCGACATATTGGGTGAAGATCAGGCAGCGTTCGTTCTCTTCACGCAGCTCCCGCACCATCGCCAGCAGCCGTTCGAGCTTCGAGGAACGCTCAATCAGGGACGTGGTATCCAGTTGGCCCTCGCCATCCGGATCAGGCAACGCCTCCTTCGTCAGCAGCATCGGATGGTCGCAAAGCTGCTTGAGGCTGGTCAACGCAGCAAGAATCGCCCCTTTGCGCTCAATGCCCTCCAGCTGCTTCATCCGTTCCAGCAGCCCGGTTACGTTCTGGTCATAGAGGGCGGCCTGCTCTGCCGTGAGATGAACATAGGTTTTCATCTCGTTTTTGTCGGGCAGATCCAGCTGGATGGCCGGGTCTTTCTTCTTGCGGCGCAGCATGAACGGCTTTACAAGCTTCTGCAGATCCGCCGTGCGCTCCGCATTGCGTTCCTTCTCAATCGCATTCGCGAACCGGTCCTGGAACGCTTTTGGACTGCCGAGATAGCCGGGTGTGATGAAATCGTATATCGACCACAGCTCGGACAGCTTGTTCTCGATTGGTGTTCCGGTCAGGGCGATCCGGTGCAGGGCAGGGAAGCTGCGCACCGCTACAGATTGCTTGGTTCCGGCGTTCTTAATATTCTGCGCCTCATCCAGGCAAACCGTAGCCCAAGTGAACTGCTTCAGCAGTTCCTGGTCGAGCGCGGCCGTGGCGTAGGAGGTGAGGACCACGTCGGCCTGGGAAGCGGCGCCGTAGAAGTAACCGGCATCGAGGCGCCTGCTTCCGTAGTGGAGCATGATGTTCAGGGACGGAGCGAACCGCTGGAGCTCTTTCTGCCAGTTGCCGAGCACCGAAGTCGGACAGATAATCAGCGACGGCCAGTCCGGCGGGTCGGTCTGCCGCCCGGGCCCCATTGCTGATGGGCCGGCTTCGCCCTGCTGTTCCCTCAAGTGGAGCAGGTAGGAGATCAGCTGCACGGTTTTGCCGAGGCCCATGTCATCGGCCAGGCAGGCGCCGAGTCCGAAGCGGCGCAGAAATACAAGCCAGGCATACCCTTCATGCTGGTAGCTTCTCAGCTCGGCATGCAGGCCAGCCGGTACCTCGGGCTTCGGCCAATCCGAGCGGTGGCCGAGCTGGCCAATCAGCCGGACCAGATGCTCGTTCAGCTCGACCTCCAGCCGGAAGCGGGCGGCATTCTCTTCCGCCTGCTCCGCCTCGGCCGCCTCGATGTCCTGCTCTTCGCCGCCGCCCAGCAGGTGCAGCTGGAGCACATCCTGAAAGGACAAGCCCTGGGACTTGTCCATCCCGGCCATGGCCCGCTGGATCTGGGCCAGCAGAGCGGGGTCAAGCGGAATCCACTTGCCCCTGAACTGCACGAGCCGCTCGCCGCGTGCGACCAGATCGGCGAACTCCGCCTCGGAGAGTTCGGCGTCGCCGATGGAGATGCGCCAGTCGAAATCGACCAGCGAATCCAGCCCGAACAGCGACTGGCCGCCGCTGCTTCCGCTGCCCTCGCCGGAGCTGATCTTGGCGCGCAGGCGGGGTTTCTTCCGGCTGGCGGCTTCCCACCACGCCGGAAGGAGCACCTGCCAGCCGGCTTCCAGCAGCAGCCGGCTGTCCACGGTCAGGAACCGCCAGGCGTCCCCGTCGCTGAGCGGTTCACCAAGCACATCGTCCCCGTGGCCGATGTGCTCCCCGGCCAGGCTTTCGCGCAGGCGCGACAGCCACCCGGACGCGCGCTCGTGGACGTGGGGCGTCCACGCTGCCGGCCACAGGCCATGCGGCTCGCCGTCCCCGGTGAGCCGCAGCGGCACAAGCGCGGATTCATCGCGCTTGTCCTGCAGGAGCAGCTGGAGCCGCCAGTACGACTTCTCGTCGTCCGGCTCCAGCAATTGCAGGGCCGGCCGGAACGGCGCCGTGTCCGCTTTCCAGCCGATGGACATCAGCCAGCTGTCGTCGTCCATGCCGGCAGTTGCCGCGCCCGCGCTGCTGCTGAACAGCAGCGGGTATTCGCTGCGCAGATCTGCGGCTTCGGCCTCGGTGCCGTAATACTGCTGGAACACCGCCGCCGAGAAGGCGGCGCGCATTCCGTCCGCAAGGTTCCGGCGCCCGGCAAGTCCGCGCAGGGCAGACTGTGCGCTCCCGCTGCCTTCCGCAGCCAGCTCCAGCGCCTTGTCATCCCAGTCCCACTGCAGCTTGCCTTCGCGATAGGCGGACAGGCTCGGCGCATACTTCTTCTCCGCCAGCAGCCCGGCGATGGCGGGCGCCAGCCCGGTCAGCAGTTCGGCGTCGCCCTGCCAGCTCCAGCCGACATGCCGCAGCAGCCTGCGCTCCGCAAAGAAGGGGATGACCTGCTCGGCAGGCAGAACCACAAGGTCAACCCCATCGGCGTTCTGGAGCGTTAACTCCGTTCCATAAAAAGACTCCTCATGCCAGGAGAACAGCTTCTGCTTAAGCTGAACACCGGGCACATAATCATCCCTGTCATCCACCCCGTAGATCAGCGCATCGCCATATTGGGTTAAGGCAAGCTGGACAGTAATATTTCGCATATATTTGCTCATGGGATCAGCTTTCCTTTCCGCAGCTCTTCCTGCAGTGCGCGCAGCCGGCTGTACCGGAAGGTGAAGGAATCCAGAAATTGTTCCCACCGCTCCTCGCGTTTCAGCTTTTTATAGAGCTTGGACAAGCGCTTTAACAGTTTTACAGCCGCTTTGTAGCCGTGCCGGTTCTTCTCCAGCACGAACCGTTCTGCCGCCTGATGATAGAACGGGAGCAGCAGCTCCGGCGCGTTTTTCTCGATCGGCTGGAGGTCGCTGACACGGAAATCGGCGGGTTCCTTGCCGGAGGAGAGCTGGTAATCCATCCATTCCTGCCAGCGCCCGTGGTCCAGCAGCATTTCTTCATAAATCTCCCGGGACAGCGGCAGCATGCCGATCAGCGTATCCCACATCCGGGATTCGGTCTCCGGCAGGCGGCGGACGGCTTCCTCCCAGTATCCGGCATAGTTCTTCAGGTTATATAGGCGGCTGGTCAGCAGAGGGCCGATTTCGGCCAGCCACAGAGCAAGGCGGGACCAATGTCCGGCCTCCGCCAGGGGAGCCAGAAAGCTCATCAGCTCGTCCGGGTAGAGACCCGGGCGTTCGGAAGCTTTGCCAAGCAGCTCCCAGGCGCCTTTGTCATCGTTCAGATAGAAATACATCCGGCTCTCCGCCAGTTGCTGCGAGTGGCGCGAGAGTGATATGCCGGCTTCCTCGCCGGTCTGGCGGAGCGCTTCCAGCTCTTCCAGGTACATAGCCGGGCCGCTTGCATTCGGTGCAATCCAGCCTCTCCAGATCAGATCGTAGCAGAGGGAGTAATAAGGCTGTTCCCGTGAACGGTCGCGCGGCTCATTCAGCATCTCACGCCGCAGATAGGCCAGCGTTTCGCTGACCCGGGGCCAGGCTTCCGGCTCTGCGGCGAGCGGCAGGCTGTTTTTCATGAGATCTGTTACCGCTTTTTGCAGCTCGGAGACAGCAACAGAGGTATAATAACCCAGAGAAGCACCTGCTCCCGGGACGTGAGGGCCTGCCGGTTTCAGTAAGCTTTCCAGCACAAAGAGATGGGCATGAAGCTTATATAAGAGCCCGGAGGCCGGAGGGAGCGCTGGAGTGGCCTCGGAGATGGCTGCCAGCGCCCTGTCGGTGTATTGGGAATTCCGCACGGTAGGCGCCAGCGGTGCGGTGAGCAGCGCTAAGTATTCACGCCACTGCTCCACATTTCCGGATGGAACCAGGGCAGCCAGCTCCTCCAGCTGCTCCTTGCGGCGGGCGGAGCCACCGGCAACGGGAGTCTCCTTGACTACCGGATTGCGGATCCATTGACTTGTCGTCTTGGCATTGGCCAGCATATGCACCAGCCGGCCCTGCTGCTCGGCATACTTCATTAATACAGCAGCCATATGCTTGCAGGAATGCTGTACCGGGCAGCTGCAACGGCTGGCGGACAGGGTATCCAGATCAATAGTTACGCTGTAGTCTTCCCCGCCTTCCACGAGCGCCAGAATGCTCCCGACTGAGATCATTTTGAACGCATGGACACGGTCCTGCTTATAATACTGAAATCCCCGTTTGAGGGTGATGTCACTGAATTGATAGGCTACGTCTGAAATAAGCTTGTCCCATTCCTGATCGGCCATGTAGAAATTTCGCTGCATCGCAATTGGTCTCCTGTAGCAAATTGGTCTTAACTCATTTTCTCATTATAACATTTGTGACGATCTTATCCTTAACTCCCTAAAATCTTAAAGAATATGACATGCTCCATATTGCCGTATAGGCGAACATGCTACTCTAAGGTCTGAACTAAGCGAACTGCGGAAGGATGAAGCTGCACCCATGCTGCGATTTAAATTAAAATACTTGCTGAACAATAAGCAGACCCGGCTGATTCTGATGCTGACATTCAGTGTATCTCTATTAATTACTCTAATTGGCCTGTTCTCCTATAGAGAGTACAGGAATGCGCTGGATACTGAGCTGAACACGCCAAATGTAGAGCTGCTGCAAATTAACATGGATGTGACTAACCGGGCATTCCGGGAATCTGATAATAAAGCGGTCGATCTGGCCTTTCACCCGGCCGTCCTTAAATATATGGATGCCGATCCGGCGGATAATGCGCTGGCGGCTGCAGAGCCGCAGAATTTCCTGAAGACGCTCGCTACGGAGCCGGATGTCCATGCCATCAGTGTAATCAAGTTCGGGGATCATTCCGTCGTCTCCAGCAATTACGGGTATAGAGCTCTCTGGGAAGAAGCACCGGAGCATGCCTGGAACTCATGGATTGATGAAATGAAACAGAAGCCGCTGCTGATTAAAAGAAGAGTATATACCGGCACGGATGCCCGGCTGACCGGCACGGAGCTGCTCTCGCTGGCCCGGCCGATTGTCCGGAACGGGGACGTCACAGGCGCGGTATTGATCGATCTGGACTATGACATGCTGTTCTCCAAAATGTACACCCATTTATCCAGCTATCAATTTGTATATAACCTGGAGGGAGAGCTGATTTACCCAAAGCTCAATCTGCCTTTCCCTCTGGCGGACATGAATAATGTGCTGTCGGACATTGATGTAAGTCCGTTTGCCCATGTGAAGCTTCAAGGCAAGGCCTATATGGCGAACCAGACGTTCTCGAATGTCACCGGCTGGCGGCTGATTTCCCTCGTTCCGATGGAGCAGCTGCTGAAGAATGTGAAGACGGCACGCAATATGATGCTGATGCTCTCGCTGATTTCGATCGCTGTTGGCTGCTCCGCTATTTATTATTACAGCTTTGCCGCATTCCGGCCGCTGAAGCGGATCAATAAACTCCTGATGCCCGACCAGAAGCTGGCCGGTCATGGAAATCTTTATGATTTGGAGCCGGTCATCGGCAAATTGGTCGGTGATTTTCAGAGCAAGTCGCTGGTGGCCGAATGGAGCCTGCCGGAGCTAAGGTCCAAATTTGTTAGCGATCTGATTACCCGGAGCATCGGGACGCAGGAGACGTTGACGAAATGGGAGCACTACTTTGGAGGCTGGAAGGAAGGGCCCTTCGTAATTCTGACGATCTCTGTAGACCGCCATTCTAAGTGGACCTCCGCATATGTGGAAGAGGATCAGCTGCTGCTTAAATATGCGATGAACAACATTGTATTTGAGTTCTTCGGGCCTGCCTGGCGGACGGTTACGGCCACTCCCCGGAAGGACAGCCTCGTGGTGCTGCTGCAGCCCAAAGATGATAACAGCGGCCATCTGCGCGAGGATGCCGGTAAGCTGATTGCCATTCTGTCCGACGTCTTAAAAGTATCGGTATCCATAGGCATCGGCGAACCGGTCTCCGCGATTTCACAGGTAGCCCGGTCCTACTCGGAGTCCGAGCTGGCTTTATCTTATCGTCTATATGAAGGCTACGGTCATGTCCGTGAGTTTTCGGCGAAGGAGAGCAAATATGAGGAAGGCGGCGCAGCGGCGGATGATGCCTGGCGGCTGGAAGTGCTGCATGCGCTGAAGTCTTTTGATGCAGCGACTGCCCTGCAATGGGTCCGCAAGTGGTCGGCTGATACCCGCAAGAAAGCCGTGCAGCCGCAAAAAGTTGTTCGTGTTGTAGATGATTTAATAGGAGAAATTCTAAATATGGCGACTTCCGGGGGTCATCCGCTGCCAGCCGAGCTGGCGGATTATACGTGGCATCAAGTGATGACGATGGATTTGTCCGATATTGAGGAGATGCTCTGTAGTATTGTTATTCATATGTCAGGTGTACTTGAAGTGCACAGACAGTCCAAAGAATATCTGATGGTACAGGAACTGATCCGGTACATGGAATCTCATTTGCAGGATAACATCGGACTGCAGGATATCGCTGCCCATGTCAAAATGGGCGTTTCCTCCGTAAGCACCATCTTCAAGGAAGAGACGGGTACGACACTATATGATTATTTGACCAACCTGAGAATAGATAAAGCCTGTGAATTGCTGCAAGGCAGCAGCCTAAAGATTGCCGAAATTGCTCTTCGGGTCGGATACCAGAATGAGAACAGCTTCATCCGTGCTTTCCGGAAGATCAAATCGGTTACACCGGGCAAGTTCCGTGAGAGCAGCAAATATCCCAATGAATATGCAGATCGGCCAAAACCGCGCCATTCCGGCGTTTCTGACGATTCAGAATAAGATTATACGATTGATGGCAACCCCCCGTTTACGTTAAAGTTCTATTTGAGAAAACTTTCACAGATTCGTGAATGAGACTGTGATTGAAGAAACTTGGGGGGTGAAGCGGCGCACGCATGGCAGTAGATCCATTGTGGCCTGCGGCTCAATTGTCATTATTAAGGAAGAGGGATGGTCTTGAAACGGACAACAAAAATAGGCATTTGGACGGCATCCGTCCTGGCGGTTTTGACGATGGTATGGGCCGGAAACCGCATGATAACCAGCGATAACAGCCGGGAGAACGTAAGCGGTGATTTTCCGGTGAAACCGATTACCTTAATCGTGCCTTATGCAGCGGGCGGAGGGACGGATACCACAGCAAGAGCTTTAGCTAAAGCAACAGAGAAGGTACTGGGCCAGCCGATTATCGTGCTCAACCGGACAGGCGGCGGAGGTTCCGTCGGACTCATGGAGGGCGCCAATGCCAAGGGCGATGGGTATACGGTCACCTTTCTTCCTGCCGAGCTCACCATCCTGCCGCATCTGGGATTGCTTCCGATTACCTATGAGAAGTTCAAACCGATCGCCCAAACGAATTTTGATCCTTCCGCCATAACCGTAAGAGCCGAAGCGCCGTGGCAAACCGTAAATGAGTTTCTCGACTTTGCGAAAGCGCATCCAGGTGAATTGAAAATGGGGAACGCAGGAACGGGGAGTATTTGGCATTTGGCTGCCGTAACATTGGAGCGGGAAACCGGTGTGAAGTTTGCACATATTCCTTTTGAAGGGGGAGGCCCTGCCGTCTCCGCCTTGATGGACGGTTTTGTCGATGCAGTGCCTGTAAGCCCTGCCGAAGTGAAAAAGTATGTGGATGAAGGGAAGCTGCGGACGCTGGCGGTCAACGCCGACAAGCGCTCGGAGGCAATGCCTGGCGTACCCACGCTGGAGGAAGAGACGGGGATACATGTCAATTTCACAGGTACATGGAGGGGACTAGCTGTACCGAAGGATACGCCGGACGCTATTGCCGAGCTGCTGGCCGGGGCCTTTATCAAAGGGACAGAGGACAGGGACTTCCGCGAGTATATGAAAATCAACGGATTAGGGCTGCTGGTCACAGACGGCAAGGCGTTCTCCAAGCAATTGAAGGAAAGCGACGATTTATTCTCCGGGATGATCCCGCAGCTAGGGCTAAGCCGTAAGTAACATGAAAGCGCCGTCAGGCAAATTTTCTCAGAATCTGCTGCTCACTGATGATTTACCTTTAGTGGACAGGTAAGGTCTTGGGGCTGATTTGCTGCGCCTTCTTCAGGTAAAATCATCAATTTATGCAAGAATTAAGAATCCGACATGAAAGGTCTGATAAGATATGAAAATTAAAAAAGCGCTGGACAAAATTCCCGGCGGTATGATGCTGGTACCGTTGTTCCTCGGGGCGATCATTCACACCGCTTTCCCGAATGCGGGCGAATATTTTGGCGGCTTCACCAAAGGGCTGATGACGGGGACTGTACCGATTCTGGCGGTTTGGTTCTTCTGTATGGGGGCGGCTATAGATGTACGCGCTACAGGAAGTGTGCTGCGGAAATCAGGTACATTGGTACTGACCAAAATTGCCGTGGCCTGGGTAATAGCCCTGATCGCGATCCAGTTTCTGCCGGAGGGCGGCATTCAAAACGGCTTCTTCGCCGGATTGTCGGTGCTGGCTATTATCTCTGCGATGGATATGACCAACGGTGGACTGTACGCCTCCATTATGCAGCAATATGGCACCAAAGAAGAATCCGGCGCATTCGTGCTGATGTCACTGGAATCCGGCCCGCTGGTAACGATGCTTATCTTGGGCAGCACCGGGGTAGCTGTATTTGAACCGCATGTCTTTGTGGGTGCTGTGCTTCCTTTTCTGATCGGTTTTGTTCTGGGCAACCTGGATCATGATCTCCGTACCTACTTTGGCAAAGCGACACAAACACTTATTCCGTTCTTCGGTTTCGCACTGGGCAGCTCCATCGACCTCGGTGTCATCGTAGATACCGGACTGCTTGGCATTCTGCTGGGTATCGTAGTCATCATTATTACAGGGATTCCGCTGATTCTGGCCGATAAGTTTATCGGCGGCGGCAACGGCACTGCCGGACTTGCGGCCTCCAGCACCGCCGGGGCAGCCGTAGCCAACCCTATGCTTGTGGCCAATATGAAGCCTGAATTCCTGCCGGCTGCAGAATCAGCCACGGCACTTGTTGCGGCTTCCGTCATTGTCACCTCTATTCTCGTTCCGATCATTACCGCATACTATTCCGACTATATGCGGAAAAAGAATCCCCCGGCTGCCGATGGCCCCGTGGATCTGAAAACTCAGAAAGCTGCAATCTAATTACGTCATATAACAACGTAAATACTTTACAATTAATGATTACAAAAGCTAAGATTAGCTTCAAAAAGCTGGGATCTTCCGGACGCCTAATGGGCGGTGCCGGAGGGTCCTTTTTTAAAAGATAAGCGTACTATGTCAACAAGCTAAAACTGACTATAAAAGCAACTCAAACACACCTAACTCTTTGTTTTCCAAAAAATAGTTAGCAACTGACGAAGAGCGATGGACAGAACCGGAAGGTCTCGAACTTGAAAGGAAATAGCCTCGTGTTCAATCCTGTTATGCAATCTGGCTGAGTGCAGATCGAGATCTAACGTACAATTCGCATTAACAGGACGAGGTGGATAAGGCTTATTTACGAGGTCTGGGCCTCTAGAATTTAATCCGATCTTCCCTCAGTCCCAGACCCACCGGTTCAGTCATTTCAGGCTTGTTCAGGCAACATCCAGCGTAATGAAACAGCTAAAACGGAGCTTCTTATTGATCTCCTTGGCAAACGGACAAGAGGGCTTGGTGGAGAGAAAGGGCTTCTTGTCACGTAGCATCGCAAATGCAATTTTCAGCATCTTATTCCCCATAGCTACAAAAATGGAGCGAGGATGCTTCCCGCGGCTCTTTAACCGCTCGTAAAACGGTTTGAGATCCGGGTTATGCAGGCAGAGGCTTCGACCGGCTAAGTAGGCAACATAGCGCAAATGAGAGTTCCCTTGCTTGGAAATTTTTCCATAAGATCCGGCACTTCCGCCCGTTTGCTTAACGACGGGATTCGTTCCTGCTTTCTTAATCAACTGTCCGGCATGAGTGTAATGGGACACATCGCCAATCTCAGCGTAGAGCTCGGCTGCAGTGGAAACGCCAAGGCCTGGAACGGTAAGTAAAACCCGCCCGTCGGTCTGAAGCAAAAGGGCTTCGATCTCCTGCTCAAGCGTATCGATCTTAGCGTCAAAGGCGCGAAGATCCTGCAGCTTCATTCGCAGCAGAAGGAGTTCGGGACGAAGCGTTTGTTCGTCAGATGAGAGCGACTCCGCAGCCACCAGAAGGAGCTTGCGAATCGCAGCGACTCGAAGCTTCAGGTTATGCTGGATGGACAACCTCCGGAGTCCCGTTTCCCCCAGCTTACAAATCGCAGCAGGATGTGGATAGTGCTCCATGAAGAAAAGGGAGGCCTTTCCCCAAAAGTTGCTAAACACCTTGATTTTCCGAGCCCGCCCATTCTGATGGTCGGCATAGCCCTGAAATTCGCGCCAAACGATGTCCATGAGTGTTCGGATTTCCATCCGCAGAGTGGAGCGTTTGCGGATCTCCGAGCGTCTGGCCCGGGTGAGAACATGCAACTGCCGTTGAAGGCCCTCGGCCAAACGAAACTCGGTGGCTTTATTGCTCTTCAGCGCATGAGCGATAGCGACTAGATCGAGGTCATCGGTTTTACACCAGTTCAGCGCACTTGCCCGCTCTTCGAAAGTCGTATACGCGTTGAGAATCTGGACGAGGTAGCCTTGCTTGGCCATTTCTCTAACGATATCTTCATAGTAATGGCCAGTAGCTTCAATTCCTAAAAACAGGCGTACGGCCCCAGTGGAGGCCACCGCTTGTTCGATGGCATGGTATAGAGTCTGCATGCCGGATTGATTGACGGAAAAGAAAAAGGGTTTTGCAAGGATGTCGCCGAAATAATTGCAGATCAGGGCTTTTTGGTGGAGTTTGGCCGCATCGATAGCAACGATGAGGACCTGCTCCAGGTTAACACCCCGTAGTTGTTGACTGAACTTGGTTCCCTTTAAGCCTTGAATGTGTAGGGATTTCCCCATGCGACTTCAACCTCCTGTGGTAGGGTAGGTACGATTGAAGCTCTTTGTCAGGTGCTTCTTTCTTCGATAGTCGCTGGGGATTTTCCTTTTCTACAAGGATTATATATTACGCCAGAATTTATATGTTTCACACGATAACTTATCCTTCTATTTCTCGCTGAAACGGTACCGTCCTTAAAAAGGACGGCAAAGCCGTTTCCACTTGGATTGCCAGTTTAGATGAGCCGGCATGTGGAAGCTGTCGGACTCCAGCGCTCTTATTTCGGCAAAATCAGTCTTATTGGGGGCGAAACGGACCTCAGCGCCGCTATTTTCACAAAAACTGTCTAATTGTCGCAGGAAACAGGAAATAACGTCTCTGCAGTCCGCTGGGCATGATAGTGGGCTTTTCTGCTATAAATAGCGTCTCTCCAGTCCGGCAGCGTTGAAAGCTCCCTTCTGGCCGAAGCGGCCCGCTGTGCGCATATCGTGCGGCATGGTGGACTGGTCAGAGCCTTGGTTGCAAAGGTCTTACTGTCGTAATCTTGCTCTCCTATTGCGATAGGCTGCATAAGGCCAAAGCAATCGTTTATACTGGCGGTATGAGGTGATTTCATTTGGATCAGGCATTATTCGAACAGGTCTATGATTCGGTAGTCAAGCGGGAATCAACCTATGACGGGGTTTATTATACAGCGGTGTTGACTACACATATTGTCTGCCGCCCTTCCTGCCGGGCAAGAACGCCGAAGGCGGGAAATGTGGTTTTTTACGGTTCTTTGCAGGAGGCGACGAGAGCAGGTTTCCGCCCCTGCAAAAGATGCCGCCCCGAGGAAGGCGGCAGGCTAAGACCCGACGCGGTGCTTGCCGCACAGGCAGATGCCGTTATGGCAGAACGTTATGGAGAGAAGCTGACGCTGCAGTCACTGGCTGAACAGCTGAAAGTCAGCCCGTTTCACCTGCAAAGAACCTATAAGCGGGTAACCGGCCAGTCTCCTGCCGCGAGGCTGGACCAGCTGCGGCTGGAGAAAGCATGCGGACTGCTCGCGGACACCGGGCTCGCCATTGCTGAGGTTGGCAAGGCGGTCAGCTTTCAGGGACCGTCCCATTTTGCCGCATGGTTTGCGCGGAAGACCGGCCTTGCGCCAACAGAATACCGTACAGAGCTCAAAGGAGGAATCCAGCATGACCCAGACACTCAAGACCATTGAGATTTTCCATCATACCCTCAACGTCCGGAATAGAGACTGGACTTTGTGGGCCAGCAAGAAGGGCCTAATCCGCATATCTTATCAGGAGGATCAAGGCGTGCTTCCGGCATCGTGGCTGAAAACCTATGCACCGTCACATCAGTTCAGCGAGGACGCTGGCATCTTCGATCAATTCGGGGCCACGCAGCTTCTGGAGAGTTATTTTAACGGAGAGCCTGTAAGCTTCAGCAGTATCCCTTTGGATCTCTGGGGCACCCCGTTTCAGCAGGAGGTCTGGATGGGGCTGGCCGGTATTCCGCATGGTGCAATAGTGACCTACAAGGAGCTTGCCGTAAGCATCGGAAGACCGCAGGCAGTCCGCGCGGTGGGTGCGGCTAACGGACAAAATCCGCTGCCGGTCGTGCTGCCCTGCCACCGGGTCATCGGCACGAACGGCACACTAACCGGATACCGGGGCGGCCTCAAGCTGAAGCAGGAGCTGCTGAAATTGGAAGGCATTACGAATGTGGGGGCGGCGGGACATGAACGATTTGCTTTTTGAGCTGCCGCTGCCGGAGTTTTTTGACTTGTCCGCATGTCTGGAATACATGAACCGTTCGCCGCTGGAATGCCTGTTCCGTTCCGATGGGGAAGGGGTTACCCGGCTGTTCATGCTGGAAGGAACGCCGTCGCTGGTCAGGCTGACGGTTGCAGCCGGTACGCCGCGTCTACAAGCCACGCTGCTGACCGGTGCTTTTCCCGGCCCGAAACCTCTGGCGGAACTGGCACAGTATATCGTGGAATGGTTCGATCTGGACCGCGATCTTGCACCGTTCTACCGGCTGGCTGACGCAGACCCGCTCTTGCAGAAGCTCGCGGCGAGTGAACGGGGCTTGCGGATCATCGGCATTCCCGATCTGTTCGAGGCTTTATGCTGGGCTATTCTCGGCCAGCAGGTCAATCTGGCTTTTGCCTACAGGCTGAAGCAGCAACTCACCGCTGAATACGGGAAGTCGCTGGAATATGAAGGGCATACTTATTATCATTTTCCGGGGCCTGAGACGTTTCTACAGGTCTCGATGGAAGAACTCTGTAGTCTGCAGCTGACCCGCAGCAAAGCGCGGACCCTATTGGATGTGGCTGCACTGATCTCCGGTGGTGAATTGAGCCGGGAGGAGCTGCTGGCCCTGCCGTCCCCTGAAGCCGCCGAGCAGCGGCTGCTGAAGATCCGGGGAATCGGTCCGTGGACCTCGCAGTATGTGCGGATGCGCTGCCTGCGCGACACCACTGCCTTCCCCGTAGGAGATGTCGGCCTGCAGAATGCGGTGAAGTTCCTCACCGGCATGGATAGAAAGCCGACCCCGGCGGAACTGCTGGCACTGTCGGTACCCTGGCACGGCTGGGAAGCCTATGCCACATTTTATTTGTGGCGTGCGCTGTATTGACTATCCGCTGCCTGTGAACGAGTATTCTAATCGGTCAATAGTTTTGGGTTGTTTTTGTATCACCTTGTTGTATAAAAACCGATATGCTAAGATACAATTAAAGAAGGAGCCGTGCGTCAACACGACTCCAGTGTACAATCCGCGATAAGAGCGGACGGCCTTGGTATAAGGCAACGGAGAAGTAGATCGCGCTCACCCTACCAAGATGGGCGGTCTACTTCTTTTTGTTGAAGGATAAAATCAACACAACCAGTGTCGCAAATGAAATCATCAGCGTCAGTGCTTGGTATACCTCCACAGGCATCACCTCCCTTCCGGGAGATTAGCCGACCGCTAATCCAGCAGTTAACCGTGCATCAATGGAAATAAGCCCAGCTTTGATAGCCCCATACTTTTTCACACGCGAAAAAGCCCCTGCAGAGTTTGCAGAGGCTCGTCCGGCTATTGATTTATTTAATGGTCTACCCCGTGGCGCAGCGGTCCGAAGCCGCCGCTTGCGATCTTATCCGTGCTGGTGGATCCTGCGTCCGCGCTGACAACAGCTGCATTAACACTTACCAAAGCGACCACAATAAAGATGAGCGTAAACACTTTTTTCTTCATTTTGAAATCCTCCCTAGTCTTGTATTTGTTCCATCAAGCAGAGGTACTCGTCCAGTTGCCCGGAAGTTGTTTGATTTCGGAGTTTCTCAAAGAGAACCGCTGACTTACGGAACCCTGTATCATCTTTAAGCTTAACTGATGATGCCAAAGAACATAGAAGCGAATTTATAGAATCATATATATTTCCATTTATGTAATAATATTTCGCCTTTAAATAAATGTAATCTATGTAATACCGGATGTTCCTTTTTGTTATGTAGTATTCCCCCATCGAGTCGATCTGCTCTTTGAACTCGATCAGCACCTCATCGACGTTGTACTTATGCTTGATTGCTGACTCCAGGATGTATATCATGCCTGGCAAGATTTCCTCTTCGTTATGCCGCAGGAAAACCAGGTAATCCGGAAGTGCGGTGGTGTTCCCCTCGTTCAGTTCGATCACGTGCAGATTAGCTAGGGCAATTTCACGATAATATTCAACCTCGGCCCAGCCCTCGGCGTTCATACCGTTAATCCATCCCAAATCCTCATACTTCGAGATGCACTCTCTCGCCTCGTCATATCGGCCCAGCTTCTCGAGCGCGATTCCTTTCAAACACATAGAATAGCCGAAGTAATAGACGATGCTTCGGTTTAATCCGAAATTGCACACCTTCTGGCCGTCGGCATACTCCCGCCGATATATGTTGTAGAATTGATTAATCTCGCTGTATAGCCTATCGGCGATTTGGAGGATACCGTCCCAATTTTCAAGGGTAAATGATGCCCTTAGCATCTGAACCAGTGAATCAGCATTGATCCCGTTAAGATCCAACTCCAATATGATCCATCCTTCCGTAAAAAGCGAAAAAAGTTTCTCCATGATATTCCACAAAATACAAAATAAGAATTTCTTTGTCTAATCATTGTTCTTTATTTCACCCTTATTAGTAAGTGACCCATGTCACATTTAAAGGTATTTTTATACAAAAAAATTCATTATATGGAAAATATGCAGGGCGTCCGATACGCGTCATACAAAAACGCCTGAAATAAGCTCAGACGCTGCAATATCGCAACAAAGCTACGTCTGAATTAGTTAAATCTATAAAGGAAAAGAGACACCTCTAAAAGAGACATCTCTTGAATAAAACGGAGTTTATGTCACAGATAATCAAAGTTGTATATTCAGGATTAGACTTGAGAATAAATAATATTTTCCAAATAAAGCTGATAATTAGTAATCCGTGGTTGTAAATCCTCCTCCTCTAACTCCCTATTAATAGAAGGCGGTTGATGCAGAGCACAATGATATGGAGTTATCTATTAGCCTCTGCCACTCCATCAGCTAACCCTTCAAAAACAATTGGAGGTTTTATAAATGGGATACCACATTCGGGTTAACTTGAATGCAAACCGGACAAAACTGGGTTCATTGAAAATGTATAATGATAGCGGGGCTTTAGTATTTGGTCCTGTACAAGCACTTGGCCGCTCAGAATACGGTTATTCTTGGTCTCAGACTGACGGACATACACCAACCGGGGTATATTCAGCAGCAATATCGAAAGAGCCAATGCCCCAAACGGTTAAAAATAAACGTTCTTATGGCCCGTCGAAATATATCATAATGGACCCTGTTAGTGGCAATGCGTTAATTGCAGAACAAAATGGCCGCTCAGGTCTATGGATTCATGGTGGAGATCCAGCAGATACAGGTGCCCCTTCTTATCCACTACGTCCAACACATGGTTGCGTAAGACTTTCGAATGAGGACCAACACAGCTTGATTTATGTTCTATCCACATTAGGTGGCGGTACTGGAAAGGTAACTATCGCCGAAGTTTAATCTAAGGAACAAAATCAACATTTGTTCAAGCCGTTTCAAACGGGGTACTTAAATACAGATACAGGCCATGGCTGCCTGCCTATGGAAGGGCAGGAGCCATGGCCTGTTTTTTACCGTGGCCGCTTGGTGAAGATTTGAAAGGTCACACCGAACTTGTCGGTGATCATGCCGTAGGCTGGGCTGAAATAGACCGGACCGAGTTCAACGTCAACCTGCCCGCCTTCCTTAAGGGTGTTGTATAACCGTTCCGCTTCCCCGGCGTCCTCCGTCGAAAGGCAGATGTTGATGCCGTTGCCTGTTTGCAGTACCTGTCCGATGTCAAGATCGGCTACAAAAATATCCGTGTCTCCCACACTCAGGACAGAATGGGCGATACGCGCTTTTTCTTTGTCCGACAATGGTGAATCCGGATTCTGCGGACCTTGGCCTACGGTTTGCTTAAACTGAAGTTTTGCTCCCAGACTCTCCTGATAAAAAGCAATGGCTTCCTCTGCCGTTCCGTCAAGCAGGATAAAAGGATTTAATTGGATACTCATTTCTAATTCGCTCCTTCAAGCTGTATTTGCCCTTTGCGGCTGGGCTTTGATTTCATTGTAGTCTATAATAGTGACAAGTATTGTCATGAATAGAAAAGTAAATGAAGCCAATTTCAAATCATCTGAATGGAGGCTGGCGCATGTCCAAATCGAAAAGGCTGCTGGACCTGATGATGACCGTCAACCGCAGGCGGAAATTTACCGTCAGGGAGCTGGCCGACGAATTCGGGGTCTCTACACGGACAATTCTCAGGGATTTACAGGAGCTTGGCGAGCTTGGGGTTCCGCTGTATTCCGAAGTAGGCCCCCATGGAGGTTATCAGGTGCTGAACGAACGGATTCTTCCGCCGATTGCTTTTACGGAAGCGGAGGCGGTGGCGATTTTTTTTGCCAGCCATGCCTTGCGCCACTATCAGTATCTGCCCTTTAAAGAAGAGTCCCTATCAGCATTGCACAAATTTTATAATTATATGTCGGGTGATGTCCGCGACCGGATTGATGAGATGAAGAACCGGATTGATTTCGTGACTCCGTCAAGGCAGGCAGAGTTTCCTTATTTGTCGATCCTGCTGGAGGCGGCTACCGATCAGAAAGTACTACGGATCGACTATGAATCCAAAGGGCAGCAGTCGTGCAGAGCAATACAGCCTGTCGGCATTTATGCCAGCAGCGGCTTATGGTACTGCCCGGCTTATTGTTTTGTGCGCGGGGATATCCGCGTGTTCCGCTGCGACCGGATCCATTCGGCGGACTATGACCATTCGGGGCTGGCGCCCCTAGATTTGCGGCATATCCATCTGGGAAATAAGGAGATTTACAGCGCCATGGAGCAGGTGCCTGAAGAGGAACGGGTCAAACTTCACGTAGAGCTTGGGAAAGCGGGGGTCCAGAGCTGTGAGGCCGAGCTGTGGTCGGCATCCCTGCTGCATAGGCGTGAAGACGGGACCGGATGGCTGGAAGGCAAGGTATCTGGAAGCGATCTTCGCTTTTTTGCCAGATTTGTTATGGGGCTCGGAAACGGGGCGACGGTCCACGAACCGCCGGAGCTGGTGGAGGAACTAAAGGGTATGCTTGCCGAAATACTGGAGAAATACAGCTGACAGGAAATGCTGCGGCTGTTTCTGGGGATTAGCATACCCCAGCGGGCCGGGGGATTAACTTCGCTATTTGGTCACGCGGATGAATTGCTTATCCGCCAGGTCAAAGGAGCCTTCCGGCGGCAGTGGTCTGTCCGAGCCAAGGTAATGGTCAAGGGTCGTTGGGATTCACCTTCCTGAATGGTCTGCTGAATAACTTCGTTAAATCAAGGGCAGCCATACCTCAGCCAGACGGCGGATTCCCTCTTCGATCAGGTTTTCAGGGATGCCCCCGAATCCAAGGATAAACTCAGGGTCATCGTTTTCGGGCTGCTCCCACCAGGTATAAGACATCGGGGTAACCCGAATGCCGGCCTTTTCTGCCACAGCCGCAAGCTGCCGGGCACTGCCGCCGGATTTCAGTGTGAGCAGAATGTGAAATCCGGCGTCCCTTCCGCTTACGGCTGCCTGGTCTCCGAAATAGCGCTGAATGGAGCGGAGGAGAAGGTCATGTTTTTTCTGGTAGAGCAGCCGCATTCTCCGCAGATGCTTCTCGAAATGCCCTCTTTCCATAAAATAATGCATCGCGATCTGATTCAGCCGGGAGGCTGAATGCTCCAGATACAGCTCCCTCGTCAAATGGTGATACAGCGGCAGCAGTGCTTTCGGCAGAACCATGTAGTGAATGCTAAGGGCAGGGGCTAGAGACTGGGCGAAGCTGCACATGTAGATTACGGGGCTGTCTTCCAGAAGTCCCTGCAGTGCGGGAATCGGCCTTCCGTGATAGCGGAACTCACCGTCGTAGTCGTCTTCAATGATTATGCTGTCCGTTGAACGGGCCCAGTCCAGCAAAGCGTGGCGTTTGGCAATCGGCAAGGTCATGCCTCTGGGGAACTGGTGGGAAGGCGAGATATACACGCTGCTGGCCCTGCTGGTATAGAGCTTCTCCACATCTATTCCGTCTTCCTGTAAAGGAATGGGAATCATCTCAAATCCGTGCCTGCGGAATGCTGCCGGCAGCAGATGATAGCCCGGATCTTCAATGCCGAGCCGTTTGCTGCTGCCCTGCAGTATGAGGCAAAGCAGAGAACATAGCGTATATTGATCCCCGCCGATTACAACCTGCTCCGCCGTGCAGCGCAGCCCGCGGAATTGCCGCAAATGGGCGGCGATGCTCTCGCGGAGGGCAGGCTCACCCTGCGGATCGCCATATTGCAGCAGATCAGGGTTGGCGAGCTGTTCCTGATAGAGGCTGCGCCATATTTTGTGGGGAAACAGGGAAAAGTCGTTTTTCGACATATGGAAATCATAAGCATACGGCCGGGAGTCGCGGGCTGTTATCGGGCGGCTGGGCAGCGGCGGAGCGCCTGCGGCGGCTGTCAGCCCGCTGAACATATGCATAGGCTGAACATAATAGCCGCTGCGCGGCTTGCTTGCGATGAAGCCCTCGGACAGCAGCTGCTGGTAAGCAAGCTCGACCGGTGTAGCGCTGAGGCTTAGCTGGGCGGCAAACACACGGATTGATGGCAGACGGGTACCGGCCGGCAAGGAGCCGCTGATGATTTCTTTTTTGAAATAATGATATAGCTGAATATAGTAGGGAACTTCATGGTTCTCGCTGAGAGCGGGGACAAGCAGCATATTATCCTCTCCATCTGTCCTTCGAAATTGAATGATTTTGTCTATTTTATAGTATACAGTCTTGCAATATCATAGAGCTACACTAAGAGACAGGAGTTGGCAGCAATGAATAAGCAGTCCGGGCTATTAAATGGAGACAAAGTGTATCTGCGTCCGCTTAACGGGGAAGATGCCGAACTGTACTACCACATGTTCTACGATAAGGAGACCCGCTACCTCACAGGCACCCAGAAGCATATCAACAAGGAACAGATCACGGGGTATATTGAGCGAAAAGCCGGGGATGACAGCGCAGTGCTTCTGCTGATTGCCCTTCAGGAGAATGACGAGGTGATCGGCGACATTGCGATTCAGGATATCGACCGGAACAACCGGAATGCAAATCTGCGGATCGCCATCGGCGACGGGAAACATCAGGGACAGGGCTACGGCCGGGAGTCTCTGCTGCTCATGCTGGACTATGGCTTCGGGATTCTGAATTTGCACCGGATCGAACTGGAAGTCTTTAGCTACAACAGCCGTGCAATACATGTATATGAGAGCATCGGCTTTGTCCGGGAAGGCGTGCAGCGGGAGGCGCTTTTTTATAACCATGAATACCATGATGTGATCAAGATGGGCATGCTGGAGCAGGAGTACCGGGAGCGTTATTTACGATAAAGGTCAAACAAGGTCAAATCGTTAAAAAAGCTAAAATTTGTAATATAAAATAAGCCGAAACGCCGGGATTTGCCGGATTTTCGGCTTATTCCGGTTTTGTCATCCAGCGGTAGCCGGACTATAATAAAGCCATAAGGTCAAATAAAGTCAAAGTCAAAATCGAGTTCAAAATTGAAGACATTGAGAGGAGAATGGATCATGTTTGATTTGGTGCCTTTTGGAAAACGCAGAGATGATGTGTTTGGTGTGCTGGCTAAGTCTTTAAACGAAGTGTTTAATGATGAGTTTTTTGCTCCGATGACCGGCGCTGCCCAGTCCTTCCGGACGGATATCCGCGAGAGCGGTCAGGCCTATCTGATCGAGGCCGAGCTTCCCGGCTTCAAAAAAGAGGAAATCGACATTGATTATACCCGTCCTTATTTGACGATCAAAGCGGTACGCAAGGAAGAGGACGCTCAAGAGAACGAAGAGCATCAGGTAGTGCGCAGAGAACGCCGGTACGGGGAGTATGTGCGCCGCTTCTATGTGCAGGATATTGCCGAAGACGAAATCCGGGCTTCCCTAAAAGACGGCATGCTGTCGCTGGAAGTACCGAAGCAGCAGAAATCTCAGGGCAAACGCATTGAGATCCAGGATAATGGTTCATCCGGAGAACAGCTTCAGTAACATATTCCAAGGCTATAACATCCGGGGGAAGCGGAGAGTCCCGCACGCGGATGGAAGGTGAAGTGAGACTTTCAAGCCTGGAGGAATGAGCAGTGTAAAAAGGGATCCCGGGCAGGGCGGCCTATGCCGCATGCCTCTCTGATCCCTGCAGTTGCAGCGGCTTCACCGGGCTTTTCATATAGCAGTAACCATAGAAGGCGCATTGTAGTGGGATTTCCGGCTATGGTGCGTCTTTTCTGAGAGTATATCCCCTGTGGGCAGCAGCAGAGACAAGGTAAAGCAGCACAGGGCTGACCCGGCTGACGAATTACCAGTTGATGGGACGGGAAGAATATATTTAAGAATACAAGCGGAAAGCGCCGGAGGATGGGTGCAGCCAGCAGAAAGGAAGAGGTTCGATTGGCGGCAAAAAACTATTACGAGGCCTTGGAGGTAGGCAAGCAGGCTTCCAAGCAGGAGATTAAAAAAGCCTATCAAAAGCTCGCCAAAAAGTGGCATCCCGATGTTAATAAATCTCCTGGAGCGGATATGAAATTCAAGGAAGCGGCAGAAGCATACGAGGTGCTGGGCAACGAGGAAAAGCGCAAAGCCTACGATGAAGAGCTCCGCTACGGATTTGGCGGCGCAAATACGGGCGGCACGCAGCATTCGGGTTCCGGGAGCGGCGGTATTTCCGAAGAGGATTTGTTCGGCATGTTCTTCGGCAGCCGTGGTGCGGCGGACCGGGCCGGATTTGATTTCTTCTCCGGCAGCGGCGGTGCGCGGCAAGGCGGGGGAGGAACGTGGGGGCAAGCGCAGGGCACCATGCAGGCTCAGCTGGAGATTACGCTGGAGCAGGCTTACAAGGGCGGGAAAGTAAGGGTGCAGGTCGCTGGCAAAGACGTGAACGTTAGCATCCCGGCGCGGTCACCCGAAGGTACGGTCCTGCGGATTCCCGGCGGCGGGAATGCTGCTGCGCAGGGTAGGGACGTGCTGATTACGCTGCATATCCTGCCGCATGAGATTTACGAGCCCGAAGGCGGCGATCTGTATGGGACGGTGGAAATTGCCCCATGGCAGGCCGTGCTGGGCGGAGAAGCCAAAGTGCCGCTGCCCGATGGCAGCAGTGTCAAATTGAAGATCCCCGCCGGGATCACGGGCGGGAAAACGCTGCGGATTCCGGGCAAGGGGCTGAAACGCCCGAACGGCACAAACGGTGACATCCTGTTCGCGATTGAGATTGTCATCCCGCCCGGAACTACGGAAGCGGAGAAGAACATTTATCGCCGTCTGGCCGAGGGTGCAAGCTTTCAGGCCGGAGCCAAACGCCAAGGCTCCGGAGCGCAGCGGCGCACAGCCGCCAGAGGGTAACTAGATATAGGAGCGATGAAGAAAGGGAAAGGTGATGAAGGAGATGGACTTCAACAAACTAACACAAAAACTGCAGGAAGCCGTTGCAGCCGCACAATCGCTGGCGGGTGCGGGCGGACATCAGGAGATCGATAACCTCCACCTGCTTAAGGCGCTGCTCCAGCAGCAGGATGGACTGCTGCCGCGGCTGCTGCAGAAGATGAATATTCCCGCTGCCGAGCTGCTGCAGGGTACGGATGAGCTGCTTCAGCGGAAGCCCAGTGTCAGCGGATCGGGGGCCGGCACGATGCGGCGGTATGCTTCGCCATCGCTGATTGCCGTACTGGAGCAGGCCGAGAAGGAAGCGGCAGGGATGCAGGATGAGTTCGTTGCCGTAGAGCATGCCGTACTGGCCATGGTGTCTGTTTCCGGCAGCGGAAACCGCGAGCTGCGCGAACTGTTTGCCAGCCGGGGGATTACACGTGACAAGCTGCTGGCTGTGCTTGCGGATATCCGCGGGCACCAGCGGGTGACGAGCCGGGAGCCGGAAGCCACCTACGAGGTGTTGGAGAAATACGGCCGCGATCTGGTGGCCGAAGTGCGGGCCGGCAAGATTGATCCCGTCATTGGACGTGACGGGGAGATTCGCCGGGTCATCCGCATCCTCTCCCGCAAAACCAAGAATAACCCGGTGCTGATCGGGGAGCCGGGCGTAGGGAAGACGGCTATCGTCGAAGGGCTGGCTCACCGGATCGTCCGCAAGGATGTGCCGGAGGGACTGAAGGACAAGACGATTTTTTCGCTCGATATGAGTGCGCTGGTCGCTGGAGCCAAATACCGCGGGGAATTCGAGGAGCGGCTGCAGGCGGTTCTGAAAGAGATACGCGAGAGTAACGGGCGGATCATTCTCTTCATTGATGAGCTGCATACGATTGTCGGAGCAGGCAAAACCGAAGGAGCGATGGACGCCGGCAACATGCTGAAGCCGATGCTGGCCCGCGGCGAGCTGCACTGTATCGGAGCGACAACGTTGGATGAGTACCGCAAGTATATCGAGAAGGACCCGGCGCTGGAGCGCCGTTTCCAGCAGGTGCTGGTCAGTGAGCCGGATGTGGAGGACACGATTTCCATTCTGCGCGGGCTGAAGGAACGTTTTGAGGTGCATCACGGGGTCAAAATCCATGACAGCGCACTTGTAGCAGCGGGCGTGCTGTCGAACCGCTATATCACGGACCGGTTCCTGCCGGATAAGGCGATTGATCTGGTGGATGAGGCCTGCGCAATGATCCGCACGGAGATCGACTCCATGCCGGGTGAAATGGATGAGGTGACCCGTCGCCTGATGCAGATGGAGATTGAAGAAGCCGCGCTGAAGAAGGAAACAGACGATGCCAGCAAGCGCAGACTGGAATCCTTGCAGCGTGAATTGGCTGACCTTAAGGAGAAACATCTCGGGATGACTGCGCGCTGGGAAAAGGAAAAGTCAGCTATTCAAGGCATCCGTGAGCTGAAGAAAAAATTGGAGCAGGCGCGCAAGGACCTGGTGGATGCGCAGGAAATCTACGACCTCAACAAATCGGCGGAGCTTAGCTACGGCATCATCCCGGATCTGGAGCGGCAGGTGAAGGCTGCGGAGGAAGCGGCGCAGCAAGATCAGGAGACCCGGCTGCTGCGCGAGGCCGTGACTGAGGAAGAAATCGCGGATATCGTCTCCCGCTGGACAGGAGTTCCCGTGAGCAGACTGGTCGAAGGCGAGCGGGATAAGCTGCTGCGGCTGGAGGATACGCTGCATGAGCGGGTTGTCGGGCAGGAGGAGGCGGTCCGGCTGGTGGCGGATGCCGTACTCCGGGCCCGGGCAGGCATCAAAGACCCGAACCGGCCCATCGGCTCCTTCCTGTTCCTCGGGCCGACCGGTGTTGGCAAAACCGAGCTGGCAAAGGCGCTGGCCGTATCGCTGTTCGACCGTGAAGACGGCATGATCCGTATTGATATGTCGGAGTACATGGAGAAGCACAGCGTCTCGCGCCTTGTCGGCGCGCCTCCGGGATATGTCGGCTATGAGGAAGGCGGCCAGCTTACCGAAGCGGTACGCCGTCAGCCCTACACCGTTGTCCTTCTGGACGAGGTGGAGAAGGCCCATCCCGATGTGTTCAACATCCTGCTGCAGCTGCTGGATGACGGGCGGCTGACCGATTCGCAAGGCCGGGTCGTCGACTTCAAAAATTCGATTATCATTATGACCTCGAATATCGGCTCGCCGCTTCTGATCCAGGGTACCGATGATAACGGGGAGCTTACCCAGGCGGTCAAGGACAGAGTCATGAAGGAACTGAGCGGTCATTTCCGTCCCGAGTTCTTGAACCGGGTTGACGATATCGTAATGTTCAAGCCGCTGACATTGGCTGAAATTGAACAGATCGTTGTCAAGCTGGTCGACGGCTTGCGTCTGCGTCTGAGCGACCGGGGGGTTGGCCTTAAGCTAAGCGAGGCGGCGGTGCGGTTCATCGCCAAGGAGGGTTTTGATCCGGTGTACGGAGCAAGACCGCTCAAGCGGTTCATCCAGCGCAGTCTGGAGACACCTGTTGCGCGCGCCCTCATTGCCGGGGAAGCGCCGGAGGGATCCGTCCTGGAGGTTCACCATGCGGGCGGTGAGCTGAAAGTTTCCATTGCCAAGCCGGAGCCGGCGGAGAAAATAAGCACAGTGTGAGAAGCTGGCAGATAAGTTGTGTCTGGCAGGGAGCAGCGGCCTTGATGCGCTGCTTTCTGAGCTGCGAAGCAGCTTGTGGTGCGCTGTGTTCCGCGCCAAGAAGAAACTCGCGATACGAGGCGTTCTGCGCTGCCTAACACTACTGGTGCGCACTCTGCGCTGCGAAACACTACTGGGTGCGTACTCCGCGCTGCGAAACACTACTGGTGCGCACTCTGTGCTGCGAAACACTGCTGGTGCCGAACTCCGCGCTGCGAAACACTGCTGGTGCGTACTCTGTGCTGCGAAGCAGGGCGCTGGTACTTTGCGTTCCACATCGTGCACCGCTCAGTTCAGACTATGCGATGCCCTGCCTTGGCTGGAATTGGCCGCCAAGGCAGTTCTTCCGATGTGATCAGCAGATAGCTGCACTTCGTACAACTAAATGGACCCGTTATCCATGCGGTGGAGGTTTAATTGTATTTCGTGCAGCTATTTTTTTGATTTCCCGCCCATTCAGCCTTGTGACGGTTTTTTAATTGCAGGAACTGCAACTATAAGCCGCTTCTGGCCTTTTTGGCTGGGAATAGTTGCACGAAATACAGCTATAGATCTGGAATTGAAATTCTGTACTTCACAATTCCGCAATTCCGCAATCAATCTGCTTACGGCAGGCATCCATATATTGCACTTGGTGAAGCAGAGTAACTGGAACAGATTAAGGGTAGCTGTTGCTATCTGCTGCATCAAATCGTCCAAGTCCGGCACAAAAAGAGCGTCCACCAGCTATGTATGGCTGAGGGACGCTCTTTTGTGCTATTGGAAGTGTATAGGCTAGTGGTGCAGCTTTTAACTAAAAATGCTCTTTACTCAAGAAAACTGAGGGCAACAGCGCCCTAGAGCAGTTGACCGCGTTTCTTTAAATGGCGGTAGAGTAATCAGCGGTGCTACTGTCGAGCTGAGGCCGTAGAAGAAATGGGACAGATTCATCATCGTGCCCGAAACGGCCATCCAGCCGAAGATCAGAAAGCCGGCGAACACGGTCAGCAGCTGCAGAATACAGTTTCGTTTAGTTGATGCGTGCAGTAAAATTTGCATGAAAAACCGCATAGGGTCCAGTATACTACCACTCACTCTATCCAAGGAACCAAATTGGGGTGCTGCTCAAGGATGGAGGCATATTGCTCTTTCCAACCGTATATTCCATCCGGATCAAGCAGCATATAGCGCAAATATTTATCCAGCCGGAATTCTGGCCGGGACCAGCCGAGATGCTTAAGCCGCAAATTGCTTAATTGATGGGGCAGCTCAAAAATATTCTCCGGCAGCCGTCCGCAATGCTGCGGCGATTCATTCCAGATATAGGGGAAACCCTCGCGGTAGCGGAGCAGAAACGGACGATAGCTGTGGTGGGAACGCCAATACCTGTCTTCACGGTAATGATGATCATCCCAGAAATCATAGAGCCGGAAGCAGAACAGGTCGCAAGCATCCTCCCGCAGCAGGGCCTCGATGTCCCCGGCAAACCTTTCTTCAAAAATCTCATCCGCATCCAGGCTTAGGATCCATTCCGGCCCACTCTTAACAACCTCATCCCACTGCTGCTTGCGCAGCTCCGCCTCATTGCTGAACTTGGAGACGGTGTTGTGTATAAGACGGAGTGGAATGCCCTGAAGGGCTTCCCGGCAAATATCGGCCGTGTTATCCGTGCTGCCATCGTCAATAATGACGGCTTCGTCGATATACTTGCGATGTTCTTGCAGAATCTGCTGCAGGAAGCGCTGGCTCTCATTCTTGACGACCATCGTCAAGGTCAGCTTTGGTCGTCTGACAGCCGGGGAAGCAGTGGCAGCAGACGCCGACGGGACGGCATTGGCGGCACGATCCTCTGCCTCAGCGGGTTCATCTCCCGGCAGTGCCGGCAGGTCTTTGCTCAGGCGTACCTTCGCCTCAGCCGCTGTCCACGGAGCAGAATGCGGCTGCGAATCCTGTTGAACCGACGTTTCCCCGGATTCAGCTTCCGGGTCTGCGGTCTTTGCAGCTTGGCCAGCCTCCGCCTCCGTTTCTTCTACGACTCCCGGAACCGCCTCCGCTTCTTGTACGCCTCCCGGTGCAGCGGCAGCTTTTATTTCATGTGCGCCTCCCATCGTTCCCGCCGTATCCGCTGCATCTGCCCCGTCATCCGTCCCGTCCACAGCTGCTTCCGGAGCGGGTGACGTCAGCCGGATATAATCATCCACCTTACTAAGGTCGCTGTCCCTGTAGAGATGCAGCGCAGGATAATGGGTGTCGACATATAGCGGAATGCCCAGAGCGGCGGCACGGATGCAGAAATGGCGGTCTTCGCCCCAGTAGGAGATATTCCGGATCACATCATAGCTTACCCCGGACTCGATAGCCCGGCGGCTGATCAGCGTGCAGGCGCCAAGTCCGCCAACCTCATAGATTCCCGGCTGCTGCAGCTTGGCCAGAAAGGCGTGAAATCTGTGGTTGATCTCCTCGTGGGTAAGCTTCTCCCCCGGAAGTGCCTCCCACTGGTTGTACTCGTCATGCATCCAGACCTGCGGCTGCAGCATCGTGTTCGGCTGCCACTGTGTCCAGAAGACCTCCGAGATAATATCTTTTTGCGTCTGGATCAGGTGGAGTAACGTGTCCGGATGTAAGATCAAATCCGAATCGATCAGGAACAGATAATCATAGCCGAAGGCTTCAGCCCGCCGGATCATCAGGTTCTTGAAGCCAGCCACCTTCCAGACCAGGCCCGAATTCCAGAAATGGGTATGGTCATCCCGGACATAGGTATCGCGGAAGCCGGAGGACTGCAGGAATACATTATTGGCGCTTTTGGAGAATTCCTGCAGCAGCGAACTGGACGCTTCATCCTCATTGTCATCAATGAAATAAAAATCCAGCTCAACACCGTCAAGCCGCAGGCGCAGCAGTGATTTTAGAAATTGGTGCAGGATCAGCGGTTTTTGGTGGATCGGGCTGCCGAGCAGTACGCGTGTCTGGGGTCCGCTCATAGCTTTCCATTCCAGTACAGGGTCATCATTAATAGAACATCCCCTTGGATTTACAAATAGATGATATAGGTTATATGTATTCAATATATTTAGAGAGGTACTAGACTAACCCTTATTTTTTAAAGGGGGTGGGAATTTATGGATTGGTGTCTGGAGACGGCCTGTTGTACAATACCGCTTAAAGACTGCAACGGGCAGTCGGCAGGCTGACGGGAGGAGTGGCACTATCGCTATGGATAAATCACCGCTGAAAGTACAACAGCTGATCAATCTGCTGCTGGCAATGAATCCGCGTGCCGAGGTGTTCTGGCATGATGCGGAGGGGAACTACCGTCCGCTGCGGGACGAGGATGTACAGGAGATCTATGCGCCGGAGGAAGCTGCCAAGACGGTTGCCCATATTGGCGGCCCTTATAGAAATGAAGAGCCGGAGGGGAGATCATGAAGCAGGCATCCATCAGACTGGAGCAAGGACAGGTTATTGAGCTTGAGCTTCATGAGCAGGAAGCCCCGGGTACCGTAGCCAATTTTGAAAAGCTGGCGAACAGCGGCTTTTATAACGGCCTGACTTTTCAGCGTGTAGTCCGCGGGTTCGTAGCTCAAGGCGGGTGTCCCGAAGGCACGGGGCGTGGAGGCACCGATAAAATCCCCTGTGAAACGCAGAATAATCCCCATAAGCATGTGCGTGGCGCCTTGTCGATGGCTCATTTCGGGCCTAATACCGGCAGCTGCCAGTTTTTTATCTGCTATGATACGTTTGATTATTTGGATCCCTGGCATACGGTGTTCGGAAGAGTCACGGCAGGAATGGAGCATGTGGACGCCTTGAAGCGCGGGGATGTCATGTCAGAGGTTAAGGTGTGGAATCGTTAGATGCCCTACCCGTCTTTACAGGCGATTCCCTCGAACTCCCATTATTGTGAATTTGCATCCATTGTAATCCCGAGTATTCCGATATATAATTCTTATCAGAAGTAGTGAAGTTGCTCATAGACATGGAGGAGAAACATAATGCGTAGAGGATTATCAGGGGTTATTGTTCTAATATTGTTAACGGTTATGATCAGTGCGTGCTCCGGGGGGAATAACGCAGCATCAACAAATGCAAGCCAGTCACCGGACGCCTCGCAGCAGCCTGCGGCAGGTGAACCCAAAGACGGCGGGAACTTGATTATCGGGGTGGCTTCCGATCCGGTAGTGCTTAATCCGAACTATGCAGGTGACCGGGTCAGCCTGACGATTGACCAGGCGCTGTATGCCCCGTTGTTCCAGGTTAATAACGGAGAGAAAACATTTTATCTGGCGGACAGCCTTACGCCTTCGGCCGATAATCTTACTTATACACTGAAGCTGAAAAGCGGACTCACCTGGCATGACGGAGAGAAGCTGACAGCGGACGACGTAGTGTTTACGATTGACAGCATTTTGGATGAGGCACAGAATAGCTTCCTCAGAGCCAGCTTTGTCATCGGCGACAAGCCGGTCAAAGCGGTGAAAGTGGATGATGTGACTGTAGAATTCCAGCTGCCGCAAGTCAGCCCGGCTTTCGAAGCTGCGCTGGTGCAGGTATTCCCGATTCCAAAGCATATCTTTGAGAACGAAACTGATCTGGAGAAAAGCACCAAAAATGCCTCTCCTGTAGGTTCGGGCCCATTCAAGTTCAAAGAATATAAAGCCGGTGAGTATCTTACACTGGAAAGATTCGATAACTACTTCGGCGGCAAGCCGCACCTGGATTCTGTAACTTACCGGATTGCCAAGGATACCAACGCTGCCAACCTTGCCCTGCAGAATGGCGAGATCAACGTGCAGTACCTGGATCCAAAGGATGTAGCGACTATCCAGGCTACAAATAATTTTCAGATCCTGCCTTACAGTGAAGGCCGCCTGGCTTATCTGATGTTCAACGCCAACAGCGACACAGGTGTTCTGGCTAAAAAAGAAGTACGTCAAGCTTTGTCCCTGGCGCTCAGCCGTGATGAACTGATTCAAACGGCATACACTTCCAGTGAATATGCCGATCCGGCGAAGTCATTCCTGACTCCGGACGCGCTATACTTCACCAATGACGTGACTACGTATGACAATGATGTCGCCAAAGCAAAGGAACTGCTGAAAGCGGCTGGGGTCAGCAACCTCAAGCTGAGATATATTGTGCAAAGCGGAAACAAAACACAGGAAGCCATCTCCCTGTATGTACAGCAGAAGCTTAAAGCGGTCGGCGTAGAGGTTGAACTGCAGAATATGGATTCCTCAGCCTGGGTGCAGAAGTTTATTGACCTGAAGGCTAAGGACTACGAGCTGGCATTGACCGGATATATCATGGGATATGATCCCGATGCTTACCGCATCCTGTTCACTTCGGGCGCTTCCTCCAACTATTCGCATTATGCGAATCCAGAGGTTGACCAGTTGCTGAAGGATGGAGCCGGCGAGGCTGATACAGCCAAACGCGGCGAGATCTACAAGAAAGCACAGCAAATTGTTGCTGAAGATGCACCGATCTACCCAATCGCTTATACTAAAACTGTCGTAGCCGTGTCCAACACCTATGGCGGAATTGAAGAAGCTGTTCTGAAGCCTGTCGTTATTTTCGAAGATTTGTCCAAAATCTATTTGAAATAAAGCGCAGCGAAAAATAAGTACGGCAAAAAATAAGCTGGACATCCAGCTTATTTTTTGCTGATCAAGAGCTGGGAGAATATGCGTATGAGACAACTCATTCTTCGTAGACTGCTGCAAACGATCCCGATGTTGTTTTTCGTGTCGGTTGTCTGCTTTACGATGATCAAGCTGGCTCCGGGAGATCCGGTGCTGTCCTTTGTAACACCGAATATGCATGCCGATGATATCGAGCGCATCCGCCATAACCTGGGGCTGGATAAGCCGGCGTATATTCAATATTTTATCTGGATCAAAGAAATCGCCCAGGGCGACTTCGGGTATTCCCTGGTCAACCATCAGCCGGTATTGGATCAAATACTGGACCGTTTGCCGGCGACAGCCGGACTCATGGGCAGTGCGATCCTGCTTGCGGTACTGCTGGCGATTCCCCTTGGCCTGATTGCCGGTGCGAACCGCAACCGCTGGGCCGACAAGCTGATTAATTTTATCTCCTACATCGGGATTTCGGTGCCATTATTCTGGCTGGCCATTTTGCTAATGTACTTATTTGCCATTAAACTGCATCTGCTGCCGAGTATGGGGATGCGTACGATTGGCGTGGAATCGGCAGTTGATGTGCTGAAGCACGGGATTTTGCCTTGCTCTGTTCTGGCTTTTGGTTTTCTCGCCACATACGTGCGCTACATCCGCTCCAGCACCATCGGACAGCTTAAAGAGGAATATGTGCAGATTCAGTATGCTTTTGGCTCGAAGAAGTCGACGATACTGTTTCGTCATGTTATGAAGCATGTACTGCTGCCTGTAATTACGCTGCTCGGCATGTCCATGGGCGATCTGGTGGCAGGGGCGATCGTGACGGAGACGGTATTTTCCTGGCCGGGCATCGGGTCGCTGGGAATGACGGCAGTCAAGGGAATGGATTACCCGGTCATTATGGGGATCACGCTATTCTCTTCCCTGATGCTGATTATCGGCAATCTGGTGGCAGATATTCTCTATAGCTTCGTTGATCCGAGAATTAAATTAAAGGGGTGACCTCATGAATCGCAGTAAATGGAAAAATCTAAAATCAGAGCTGTTTACGAACGGTCTGGGTGTCGCCGCTCTCGTAATATTGATTGTATTTACCCTTGGAGCCATTTTCGCCTTCCTGTCCGGCTATGATCCCAATGCAATGGATGCGATGGCGAGACTAACTCCGCCGGGGGCCGCCCATTGGTTTGGAACGGATGACTATGGACGGGATTATCTGGCCAGAGCGTTGTACGGCGGCCGCGTGTCCCTGCTGGTTGGCTTCGCCTCGATGGTTGTGGCAACCGTCATTGGGGTAACAGTGGGCGTAATCAGCGGCTATTTCGGCGGCTGGCTGGATAATCTCCTGATGCGTATGCTGGACGTTATCATGTCGATTCCTTCCTTCCTGATTCTGCTGCTGCTCAGCGTGTTTCTGAAACCAAGCGTCAGCAACATTATCATCATTATTGCGCTCCTGATGTGGATGAATGTAGCCCGGGTTATCCGTGCGGAGGCGATGACGATCAAGGAACGCGAATATGTGCTGTACGCCAAGGCGTCGGGACAAAGCGCCACAGGCATTATCTGGCGGCATATTCTTCCCGGTCTGGTGCCGGTCATTATTGTAGGGGCAACGAACAACATTGCTTCGGCCATTATGATGGAATCCTCGCTTAGCTTTCTCGGCTTCGGCGTACAGCCGCCGAATGCCACCTGGGGCAGCATGCTGAACAGCGCGCAGGGCTATATTGCCCAGGCGCCTTACTTGGCGCTGTTTCCCGGGCTGATGATTTTGTTAACCGTACTGAGCTTTAATGTGCTGGGTGATATTTTGCGGGTTGGCTTTGAACCGAAGCTGATCCGGAGATAGGAGAGTGAAGACATCATGACGCAGAGGCTGCTGTCTGTTGAGGATTTGCAAGTATCGTTCTCTACCCGCGATGGGGAGAATCAGGCGGTCCGGGGAGTCAGCTTTCATATAGATGCCGGTGAAACTGTGGGAATCGTCGGGGAATCCGGGAGTGGTAAAAGTGTCACGGCCAAGGCGATTATGTCCCTGATTACGCCTCCGGGCCGCATCACCGCCGGAAATATTGAGTTCCGCGGCGAGAGTTTGAACGGGCTCTCGGAGAAGCAGTGGCGCAAGCTGCGCGGCAACCGGATCGCCATGGTCTTTCAGGACCCGATGACCTCGCTGAATCCGGTTAAGCGAATCGGGCAGCAATTAACGGAAGTCATCCGCAGACACCGCGGATTGAATAAAGAAGCGGCTTATGCCGAAGCGGCGGACATGCTGCGCCAAGTGGGCATCCGTGATCCGGAGCAGCGGCTGAAGCAGTATCCGCATGAGTTCAGCGGAGGAATGCGGCAGCGGGTGATGATCGCCATGGCGCTCTCCTGCCAGCCGGAGCTGCTGATTGCCGACGAGCCGACAACCGCGCTGGATGCAACGATCCAGGCGCAGATTCTTGACCTGTTTAAAGAGCTGAAGGGAAGATCGGAGACCGCTGTCGCGCTAATCACCCATGATCTCGGTGTGGTGGCGCAGGTCTGCACCCGGGTTATCGTGATGTACGGCGGGCTTATTATGGAGGAGGGGACGGTTCAGGATATCTTCTACCGCCCCCAGCATCCCTATACCCAAGGCCTGCTGCGCTCGATTCCGAAACGTGGCGGCGGCTCGCGCGAGCGGCTTATTCCGATTGAAGGCACGCCGCCGGATCTGCTGGATCCGCCGCCGGGCTGCCCGTTCATGGAACGCTGCCCGCATGCCTTTGCCCGCTGCAGCGAGCGGCCTCCGGTAACCGAGCTGTCTCCGGGCCACCGCTCAATGTGCTGGCTGGCTGAAGGCGCGCCGGAAGCTGCTGCAGTTCGTGCGGAAGGAGGGGAAGCCCTGTGAGTAAAAACGATGTGCTGGTGGATGTGAACAATCTCAAGAAGCATTTCTCCAAAGGCAAAGATATGCGCGGACGCGACACCGCCGTGCTGAAAGCAGTCGACGGCGTCAGCTTCCAAATCCGCCGGGGGGAAACCTTCGGATTGGTCGGAGAATCGGGCAGCGGAAAGTCGACAGTAGGACGCTGCCTGCTCCGGCTATACGATTATACAGGCGGCGAGGTGTCATTTGACGGCCAGTCGCTCGGCTCTCTTAGCGAGAAGCAGCTGAAGCCTTTCCGCAGACGGATTCAGTCGATCTTTCAGGATCCGTATTCCTCGCTGAATCCCAGTCTGAATGTGCTGGAGCTGATCAGCGAGCCGATGAAAATCCATGGCGTGCACCAGGGTGAAGAACGCAAAGAAGCGGTGGCTTCGCTGCTGGAGAAGGTAGGACTCAAGAGAGAGCATCTGTACCGCTTCCCTCATGAGTTCAGCGGCGGCCAGCGCCAGCGGATATCCATCGCCAGAGCGCTTTCCGTGCGGCCTGAATTTGTCGTCTGTGACGAGCCGATTTCGGCGCTCGACGTCTCCGTCCAAGCTCAAGTCGTCAATATGCTGGAGGATTTACAGTCCGAATTCGGACTGACGTATCTCTTCATCGCCCATGATCTGTCGATGGTCCGGCATATTTCCGACCGGATCGGCGTCATGTACGGCGGACGCCTTGTCGAGGTTGCGGAGAGCGATGAGCTGTACGACAACCCAATTCATCCGTATACCAAAGCGTTGCTGTCTTCCATTCTGGAGACAGACCCAATGAAGGTGAATCAGAGAATTCATCTCGACGGCTTCTCTGTCTCGCGCGGCGAGGGCGAAGCCGTCAAGCTGCAGGAAGTGAGCCCAGGCCACTTTGTGGCCTACGACTTCGCGGAATAAAGGCCAGCTGTGCTATGATTTGAAATAAGGATAGGCTGAGTTAATGGTGTTATTACTGGAGGGAGGTCATACAATGACAGAAACATCGGGCAAAGTTAAATTATCGCAATGGGATGCGCTGCTGCTGGAATCGCTGCGGTCCTTGGGGTGGGAGAGCGGGCAGCTGCTCGGAATAACCTCCGGGGGAGAACTGCCGGTGGACGAAAGTGAATTCCATTTTGACTATCAGCAATTGGCAGCATTCGCTGCGGAGCAGCCGGAGGAGTACCGCCGCGCGGTAACGGATGGCTACCAGATCAAGTACAATACCATTCGTGGAATCCGCAGCTGGATTGCCGTAGCCCTCGGCAAAGAGGCGCAGCTTGAGCTGGAGGAAGGCAAGGAAGCGGTGGAATTGGCTCTGACGGACGCTGAGAAAAGCCGTCTGGAAGCGGTGCTCTCCTTCGGATGGCATATTATTTCAGGACAGGCTGAGGCGGGAGTATACCGGATTGAGCCGATCCAGCGGTAAACGGGGTACAAGGCATTCATAAAGTTCTATCGACATCAGAGAAGATTGTGCCTGGCGCTGCCGGGGCAATCTTTTTTTATTGAAATATAAGTATTTATATGTGAACTTATAAGGTAGACATAAGAATTTTGCTGGTGTGAAATAGAAACGTTGATCCGGGCTAGGAGGGGAATCGGTGTTAAAATCGAAAAGCGCAGGGGTTACACTATTTCAGAGTGATCTCTATGAGACCAATTCGCTTGTAGTGGAGACTGTAGAATGTGTGCTGGTGGTGGATCCATGCTGGCTGCCGCGTGAAGTGGAGGAAATCCGGCTGTATGTAGAGAATATCCTTGCCGGCAGACGGCTGCTGCTGTTATTCACGCACTCTGATTATGATCATATTATCGGGTATGGGGCTTTCAAGGAGGCCGAAGTTATCGCCAGCAGAGCATTTGCCGGCAAAAGCGAAGAAGAGCGGAAGGCGATTATCGAGGATCTCCGGACCTTTGATGACAATTACTATCTGAGAAGGCCTTACGAGACAAATTATCCGGCAGTGGATCATATCATAGAACAGGATGGGCAAAGGCTAGTATTCGGAGATATGGTGCTGACCGGCTATGTTGCGCCGGGGCATACGGATGATGGACTGTTTACCTTGGTTGAACCGCTCGGACTGTTCATTGCCGGAGACTATTTGTCGGACGTGGAGTTCCCCTATATTTATGACAACAGCCGTTCCTACGAGCAGACGCTGGGCAAACTGGAACTGATCCTTGCCAATCATGCCATCACGCTGCTGGTTCCCGGACATGGAGAAGTGGCCGACAGTCTGCCCGAAATCTCGCGGCGCAAAGCCGCAGGTCTCGCTTATATTGATAATCTGCGGACAGCTATAGCTGAAGGCAAGCAGGAAGACATCGAACGCCTGATCGACGGCTGTGCGTTCCCGCGTAATATGGCCAAATTCCACCGGAGCAACAGGGAGCTGATAGAGAAGGAGCTGGCCGAAACTGCCGGTGAGACTTGAAGACCGGAAACGCAGTTTAGAGCCAGCTCCTCTTTCAAGCCGTTATAGATTAAGCTGGATCTTGCGGGTGTTGAGCACACCTTCGAGTCCGGTAGGGTCTGTGCTTATCTTGCGGGAGACGAAGGCCTCCGCCTGTTCCGAGGTGCGGATCCGCAGCGGCTTAGTTTCCATATGCACCAGGTCCCACATGACGTCCGCTACAGAAGCAGCGGTCTGCGGCACCACGTTCCGCTGCAGGAATGTCGCGGTATAGGCATCAAGAACCGGCTTATATTCGTCCTCCAGAATTCCTCCAGTGTCGGCTACATGACCGAGCACGGTCTTGTTGAATTCAGTGGCGATGGCTCCCGGCTCAAGCAGCGTGACATCAATATTGAACTGCGGCTTGTAGTAGGTAGCCAGACTTTCCAGCAAGCCCTCCACCGCGAACTTGCTGGCGCAGTAGATCTCGTTCATCGGCTGGCCAACCAGTCCGCCGACGCTTGAAGTGGCTACAATGTGTCCATATCCGGTGCGGCGCAGCAGCGGCAGCGCGGCCCGAATCGTATGCATGACGCCATATACGTTAGTGTCGAACACCTTTTGAATGTCCTCCAGCGGTGCTTGTCCAAGCGCCCGGAGATAGCCAAAGCCCGCATTGGCAAACAACACATCAAGTTGGCCCTGCTCCTGATCAATCCGCTCGATCACAGCCTGAACCGATTCCGGCTTCGTAACCTCCAGCTCTACAAAATGAAGATTGCTCTCTCCACGGTACTGTTCCTGATCACGTGCGGGGTTTCGTGTACCAGCGTAGACGATCCAGCCTTCACGCGCGAACTTCAAGGCCGAGGCCAGGCCAATTCCGGATGAGGCTCCGGTAATACAGATGATTTTTCCCATAAGATAAAGACCTCCAGTGGCAGAAATAATTCTGCATATTTAGCGATTATTTTCCACATTATAGCATAATATAGGCTCGGCTCTGATAAGTTGACATAAAGTTTGTATTTCCGCGTATTTTAGGGGCCCTCCAAGTTGCTATAAGTGATTTCATTACTGTAGACTATAAATAAAAGTCCTAATTGCAAGCGAATGGAGAGGAACAATGGAAGTATTCAAGCGTTACTACGCGAATTTAACAGCCCGGCGGTTTTTGATTCTGGCGCTGATCGCACTGTTGCTGTACAGTATTCGAGACATGCTGAATTTGGTGCTGCTGACGTTTTTGATTGCTTATGTAATGAACAGCTTTCAGGTATTGCTGACCAAGCGGACCAGTAGATTTGTTAAGGTGAACAGTAAGGTTATTATTATCATCTTATATCTTGCTTTAATCAGCATGATCGTGATGGCCCTCGTCAAATATCTGCCCAAGGTTTTTGAGCAAATTAAGCAATTAACCAATTTTCTCAGCACCTTAACCTCTGAAGATATTCCGCAGAATGAGATTATGCAGTATTTATTCAACATGCTGAAGGATTTGAACTATGAGTCCTATATGAAGAGCGGCATTGATTATGTGCTCAAGATCAGCAATTGGGGCACAACCTTCGTATTGTCAACCATTCTGAGCTTTGTTTTCATCCTGGAGAAGAACCGGATTGTCAGTTTTACCTCCCGCCTGAGAGAGAGCAAGATTTCCTGGTTCTATGTGGAGCTGGAGTATTTCGGAAAAAAATTCATCTCCTCCTTCGGCAAAGTCATTGAAGCCCAAATTTTGATAGCATTGTTCAATACTTTCTTCACGGTCATCGGGCTGTGGATTCTTGGCTTCCCGTACCTCTTCGCGCTGTCGATCATGATCTTCATGCTCAGCCTGATCCCGGTTGTCGGCTTTGTCATCTCCCTGATTCCGCTCTGCATTATCGGCTATAGCATCGGCGGGCTGGAAATGACGATCTATGTGCTGGCGATGATTGCAGTACTGCATTTTGTCGAAGGCTATTTCCTCAACCCGAAGCTGATGTCTTCCAAAATGAACCTGCCGATGTTCTACACCTTTATCGTGCTGCTGTTCTCCGAGCATTATATCGGCGTATGGGGACTTATTCTCGGCATTCCGATCTTCGTCTTCTTCCTGGATATTCTGGATATTACCCGGGAGAAGCAGGTACCTCTGGATATTGAAGCGAAAAAGATTCAATAACCTGTCAGATTCCTTAGCGGCATAATAAAAAGTGGCATTCCTACTTAACGAAAGTTGGAATGCCACTTTTTCTTTGTTCAAATATAATGAATTTATATGCTGCACGCTATAAATTATCCTTCTATTTCTCGCTGAAACGGATACCGTCCTTTTGAGGACGGCATCCGTTTCCACTTGCGATTGTTATGTAGTTCCCGTTAATCGAATGAGGTAAGAACACTTTGAGCCACAAGCTCGCTGAGTTCGGCTTTCTGAGCGGTATATTGCTCCGAAGTAATGCTTCCGCTTGCCAGTCTGGCATCAAGCTGCTGGGTTAACTGGGCAACCTGCAGGTGAATAACACTGTCAATATTCCCGCCGTTCTCTACAGCGATATCATGTAAGGACTTCCCGTCATAGAGTGCCTCGTACAACTCCTCGTCAGAGGATTGATTCAGTGCCTCCAGTAATTCATCCTTGTCTGCCACATTGGTAGAAGTGGACCATTTTGCTACCGGAGCGGCTGCTGCTGCTACTGCTGCAGGCTTGCCCCAGGTGGTTCCTCCAAAGGACATGGCCACAATCATTGTTCCGACAATCATCACCCGTTTAATGTTCATGCGTTTAATGTTCATGTTCATATGTTTTATATTCATCAGTGTCATCCTCACTTTAAGTGTAATGTTATATCAATCAAGGGGCGTAGGTTACGGCAATTAGGACTTTAGCTTAAGCTTATTGTAAACGGTGAAGCTGAGGCTAAGCTTAAGTCTGGTTTAAGATAACCTAAAAATTGGGCTCCTGACGAATACTACGTTTAAATTGGCAAGCGGGTTCGTTTTTTTGGAAGCAGGCAAGGATTTTGGTCAAACAGGCGAACAAAGGTATACTACAAATAGAACAATTGGCCAAGAAATAATTAAACCGGAAGCGGGAAGGTGAACCGAAGATGGCTAAAAAAGTGCTTGTTGTCGATGACGAGCCGGGCATTGTAAGTGCGATTGCCTATGCGCTCCGCCGTGAAGGTTACGAGGTGGACACCGCCGCTGACGGCGAAGAGGCGCTTGGCAAGGTATTGACCTTCCGGCCGAATGCCATGGTGTTGGATGTGATGATGCCGAAGCTGAGCGGATACGATGTATGCCGCAGGCTGGAGAACCGGAAGGACATCGGGATTATTCTGTTGACCGTCAAAAATGATATCGTTGATAAAATCGTCGGCCTGGAGCTGGGCGCGGATGATTATATGACCAAGCCGTTCGAAATCCGTGAGCTGCTGGCCCGTGTCAAGGCACTCTTGCGCAGGCTGGACAAACAAGGCGGGGAGGCACCGGCCGAGATTATCGAATATGGGGCGCTGCACGTGTACCCCGGAAGGCGCAGTGCCGAGCTCGACGGGCAGCAGCTTGAGCTGACACCGAAGGAATTTGATCTGCTGCTCCTCCTGCTCTCCCACCCGCAACGTGTCTATATGCGCGAAGAGCTGCTGGAACAGGTGTGGGAAATGGATTATGCCGGAGGCACACGTACGGTGGACATCCACATCCAGCGGCTGCGCAAAAAGCTGGGTGAGCCGTACCAGAATGTGCTGCAAACCGTCTATGGGGTCGGCTATAAAGCCATTTCTGCCGGGAGTTACCCATGAGGATCAGCATCAAGCTGAAATTCAGCCTGTTCCTGGCCGTACTGCTCATTCTGGCTGTAAGTGTGCTGAGCTATTTTGTGCTGCAGGGTGTAGCCAGGAATCAGCAGCTACAGGCTGAAGACTACCTGGACCAGCATGTCAAAACAGTGAATCTGCGGGTGAAGCAGACGTATTATACGGGTGCCCGTCTCGAACCGCAGGCATTCATGCAGCAGCGGGGCAGATCGCTGGCTGTGGAGCTGGCCGGGTTCACCGGCCTGGAAGTTACACTTTACGATGCGGCGGGGCAGGTCGTTGGCAGCTCGGTCCAAGGAGAGACTGCCCCGGAAGGGCAGGATGTCTCCGGTGCGCTGGCCTATGCGTTGCAGAATAAAATTGCCTACCAGAACGCAGCGGATGATAAGCTGCTTTATCTGGCTCCTGTGCAAGGACCGGAGAAGCAGATGGGAGTTGTGCAGCTGCAGTATTCGCTGAAGAGCGCCCAAAGCTTTCAGCAAACCTTACAGAACCTGTTTCTGACGATCGGTGCGGCCGTGCTGGTGCTCAGCTTCATCGTCGGCTATCTATATTTCAACCGCGCCGCTGCGGTGATCGGGCGGCTTAAGAAGGCGGCAGAGTCGATCCGCCGCGCCGAATATATCTCTGCTCCACCGGTAAAGCGGAAGGATGAGCTGGGCGAGCTGGCTGAAGGCATTTACTTTATGAGCCGCGAGATTGAGAGCAGTATTGCCGCAAAGGATGAGGAGCAGCGCAAGCTGCAGCTGGCCGTCACCAAGCTGCAGGCGCTGGAGCAGCAGCAGAAGCAGTATATCGGCAATATCAGCCATGAATTCAAGACGCCGCTGACCTCTATAAAAGCTTATGTAGACCTGCTGAATATGTATGACGATGATCCCAAGCTGTTGTTTGATGCCAAGCTCAATATTGCCAAAGAGACTGGGCGGCTGTATGAGATGGTTGAGAAGGTACTGCAGCTGACGGCGCTGGAGAAATACGATTTCGAGTCACAGGCTGAACTGCTGGAGGTGGCTGAGGGCCTGGAGGATATTTGCGGACGCATGAACGGCAAGGCGGAGCGCTACGGGATTACGATTATGCTGGATGCCGAGCCCGCCCATATCTGGATTGATAAGGAGAGCTTTATGCATATCTTTATCAATCTGCTCGACAATGCGATCAAATATAATGTTCCTCAAGGGAGCGTTCATCTTCATAGCGAGGTCCGGGACCAGCGGGTATGGATCACCATCAAGGATTCCGGTATTGGGATTCCTCCCGAGGCCCGCGACAAGATTTTTGAACCCTTCTTCACGGTCAACCGTGACCGTTCCAGAGCCTCAGGCGGGACTGGACTGGGCCTATCCTTGGTGCGCAATCTGGTGGAGAAGCAGAACGGAACCATTACCCTGCTGGAGACAGAAGGGGAAGGCACGGCATTTGAACTGTCTTTTCCGAGGGTCTCTTAATTTACAATTTGGAAACATCCGGAGGCGCTTTGGAAACACTCTTCCGGTATGCTTGGAGCAACTTAAGCTTGTAGGGGGAACGATCATGGCTGCAAAGATAGGCGGAAAGCCGGGCAAGGCGGCGCTGTTTCTGTTGTGCACGGCAGTACTGTTGTGCACGGCGGCTTGCAATACGGGAGAAACGGAGTCCCGGCAGGTCATAGAGAAATCCGGCCAGAAGATCACCGTTCTGGACAATACCAGCGAATCGGTCTACACGAAGCTGGAGCTGGAGGGCATTGACAAGGTGGAGAATGTCCGTGGAATGGATTTTGTCAGTGAAGACAGCCTTGTTGTGGATAAGGAGAATCGTCAGCTGCCTCCACAGACGGTTGAGGGCCAGAAACGTTATCCGCATAATCTCTATCTGCACAACCTATCCACGGAAGAGGAGACTCCGCTCCTGGTAGGGGAGAAGAATTACGGCTCGGCCCTGCTGTCTCCCGACAAGAAGCATCTTCTCTACAAAGAGTTGGAGGATTTCACCGGCTTTGGCTACATTATGAATCTGGAGACCGGAGTATCCGTACAGGTGGACGATACGCAGTTCAGGAGCGAAGAGGGGAAATGGATCGACAACGGGCAGGTTCTTTTTCCCGATATGGAAGGCAATATCCTAAGAGTCGATCTAAAAGGTGATCAAGAAATTGTGGTTAAACCCGGTGCGGCGTATGTTCATGAGGTGGTGCAGTCGGGAAACCTGATCTATTACGTCACAGGTGAAGAGGCGGAGTTGAACGCTTACAATACCGAAACGAAGCAATCCAAGCTGCTGAAGAAAAGTGTCATGTGGGTCATTCCTTCACCGGACGGGAGCAGGCTGGCTATTGTAAAACGGACCAAGCCGGGAGAGATGGTCCTGGTTCTCTGCGACACGGAGGGCAATGAGCAGTCAACACTAGCTTCGGCGCAGCAAATATTCGGAACCAGCTGGTCCCCGGACGGGAGCAAGCTGGCTTATGCACTAACTGCCGGAAACGCTGCTTCGGGTCAGGACGGTTTATTTATCACCGAAGTGGAAACGGGCGAACAAACACCGGTTCTGGCTGACATTGAAGTGGCCGACCAGCTGCGCTGGAGCCCTTCCGGCAAGAAGCTGCTCGCTTCTTCCGGCATTTTGAAGGATAATGCTTACCAGTTCATAACTTATGTGATCCGGTTAACTTAAGATGAAGATACGGGGCATCCTGCGGGATGCTTTTTATTTTTTCTAAATACACACTTGACAGGTTGGTTTAAGGGGGTTTATGATTACTGCAATAATTCACCAGTCATTAAATGAACAGTGAAATAATTACCTGAGCCGATTGGACCGCCAAAGGCTCCCGCATGATCTCCCTATGGGGGGAGTGTGCCGGGAGTCTTTTTTTGTTGGCTGATGGAAGGGAAGTAGGGAGAGCATGACGGAAGAACAATGGGAGCAGCTGGAAGAGGCGGATTATCTGTTCCGCAAAATGGTGCGCAGGTTTGTGAAGGAGCGTGACCGTGTAAGTGTTGCGGGGATTACCTTGCCGGGTATGCTGATTCTGCACAAAATCATCCGCGAGGGTGAGCAGCGGCTTGGCGATCTGGCCGGGCAGCTCGATTTCACCTCCGGTGCGATTACTGCACTAAGCGATAAGCTGGAGGCCGGCGGGTATACAGTGCGCAGGCGCAAGGAAGATGACCGCAGAACCGTATTACTCGATATTACAGCCAAGGGCAGGGAAGTGGCCGAGCGCAACAGCAACATCGGGGCCCGATGTATCACGCTTCTGTTCGAGGGCTTCACGGAGGAGGAGCTTGAGCTGCAGAGCCGCTTTTATGAACGGATCATCAGCAATCTGGAGGGGTTCTCGGATACGCTGCTGGAGCTGGCGCAGCAGAATGCCGAGCCCCCCGTTCCTGCCAGCCCTGAACAGAAGCCGCCGAGAACCGCGACAGAGAGCAAATATCTTAGTTACTGAGAAAATAATCTCTATGCTTCCGAAGCGAGTTTTGTTCGAAGCCGATTCAGGAAGCCAATACACACAAAACTTTAAGGAGAGATGATTATGGGACATTCAACAGTTTATCCAACAGGAGCAACAGTGTACAATCCGGCCAAGGCGTGGAGCGGCTATACGGTATTTCAGGCGGGTGAAGAAGGTGTAGTGCTGATCGACATGAACGGCAAAGAGGTTCATCTGTGGCAGGGGCTGCTCGGCTTTCCGGCCAAAATCCTCCCCGGCGGTTATGTACTAGGCAGCACGGGCCGGAGAGATCCGAAGTTTGGCATTCAGGATAATGTGGATCTGGTGCAGGTCGATTGGGATGGCAATATCGTCTGGAAGTACAACAGCTATGAGCATATTGAAGATCCCGGCTATGAGCCGCTGTGGTATGCCCGTCAGCACCACGATTACCAGCGGGAAGGTAATCCGGTCGGCTATTACGCTCCGGGGCTTGAGCCTAAGGTAAGCAGCGGCAAGACATTAATTCTCGCCCATAAGAACCTGCACAACGAAATCATCTCCAACAAAGAGCTGCTGGATGACACCATTCTTGAAGTGGACTGGGAAGGCAAAATTATTTGGGAGTGGAAGGCCAGCGATCACTTTGCTGAACTGGGCTTTGACGAAGCGGCCCGTAATGTCCTGTTCCGCGACCCTAACACACGTTCCTTCGGTAATCTCGGCGGCGGCGTAGGCGACTGGCTGCATATCAACTCTGCATCGTACGTGGGGCTGAACAAGTTCTATGATAATGGAGACGAACGGTTTCACCCGGATAACGTCATCTGGGATGCCCGGGAAGCGAACATCATCGCGATTACGGACAGGAAAACAGGTGCTATTGTCTGGCGGCTCGGACCGGACTATTCTCTCCCTGAAGTGAAGCATATCGGATGGATTATTGGCCAGCATCACGCTCACATTATTCCAAAAGGGCTGCCGGGTGAAGGCAATCTGCTCGTATTCGACAACGGCGGCTGGGGCGGTTACGGTCTGCCGAATCCGGCATCACCTTTCGGGCAGAAGAATGCGGTGCGCGACCACTCCCGTATCCTGGAGATTGATCCCGTAACGTTAGAGGTCGTATGGCAATACACTTCGGCAGAGGCCGGATTCTCAGTTCCGACGGACTCCTATAAATTTTACAGTCCTTATATCAGCTCGGCCCAGCGGCTAGCCAATGGGAACACGTTGATTACAGAAGGATCGAACGGCAGATTGTTTGAGGTTACTCCGGAGTATGAGCTGGTCTGGGAGTATGTCTCGCCATTTACCGACCGCCGAAACACGAATATGGTCTACCGCTCCTACCGGGTGCCGTATGCATGGGTGCCGCAATTGGAGAAGCCGAAGGAAATTGCGATTGAACCCATAGATGTGACCACCTTCAGAGTGCCTGGTGCAGCGCCGAAGGGCTCGGATTCTGTAGTAAGTGTAGCGACAACCCTGCCGTTTGTAGAAGGAGCTGCTTGTGTGGCTACCGCTGATGAGAGCGCTGTTCAGAGAGCGAGATAGATTAATTCCAAAATGAAGAGGTGTGTTTACTTGAAAAAATCCTGGTATGGTTCTGCTTTTCTGCTCTTATCCTTATCTTTCGTAATTTTTATGTCAGGCTGCAGTTCCAAGGGGGATGCCGCCGCGTCTGAGGGATCATCCGGCAGCAAGGAGAAGACCGTGAAAATCAAGATTGCCGACACGAATTCCAATCCGACCTTCCGTGTAGCTCTAAATAAAGGTTTCTTCAAAAATCATGGAATCGACGCGGAAATTGTCAACTTTGGCACCCCCGCAGAGGGTGTGAATGCTCTTTTCATCAAGCAGGTGGATGTATCCTACGGCGCTGATTTCCCGCTGCTGAACGCTGTTTCCAAAGGCGAATATTCGATCATTGCTTCTGCCGGTCTGGCTACCGATCAGGCTGCGGCGGCGTGGAAGCTGTACGTGAGGGATGAGATCCAGAGTGCCGCCGATCTGAAAGGCAAGAATCTTAGCTTCCTGCGCGGAACCTTCCTACCGTATCTGTGGGATGAATACCTGCAGGAGCAGGGCATCGCGTTAAGTGATGTGAAGCTTACCGGGCAGGGGGCTTTTGACGAAGCCTTTATTGCCCTGAAGCAAGGAGATATTGATGCCGCCTGGGTCATCGGTTCAGCATTGGAAGATAAGCTGAATGCCTTAGAAGGTGTGCATCAGTTAACTGACATGTCCAAAACTCCAGTGCGGCTGGGTACAGGAATTGTGGCCGGCAATGAGCTTCTGAAGGCAAAGCCGGATGTGATCGGAGGATTCCTGGCGGCTGTTGCTGAAGCGTCAGCCTATGCCCAGGAGCATCCAGATGAAGTGGCGGATCTCATGTACGAGGAAGTGAAGCAGCCGAGAGAAAATACGCTGAAGGATCTGCCTGTTAACCCATGGGAGGTTGGCTTTACACAGGCTGCCTATGACAGCTTGGCAGGCCAGAAGAAATACATGGTCGAGACGGGTATCATCGCACAGGACTTTGACCTGGACAGCAAGCTGAATCTGGAGCCGCTGAAGAAGGCTTTGCCGGATACAGTAACCTACGGCAAATAACATGCTCTTATGAAGCGGGTTCCGAAGCCAGTTCTGACCAAGGCTGACCGAGGAGCCCTATGCTATACAAAACTTTTAGGAGGTGTCCATATGGCCTTAACTGCCAAGCAGAATGCCATTCATATCGAGCAGCTTCGCAAAAGCTACAGCGAGCCTGCAGCCGGAAACGTCCATTACATTATCAAAGATGTGAATCTGGTCATTAAAGGCGGGGAGTTTTTTGTTCTGCTCGGACCGAGCGGCTGCGGGAAATCGACGCTGCTGAATATGATTGCCGGGTTTGTCTCCAAATCCGGAGGAAACCTCAGAGTGGATAATGTTGAAGTGGATAGACCTGGCCGGGACCGCGCAGTTGTATTCCAGCAGGCAGACTCCTCCTTGTTCCCGTGGCTGACGGTGCGGGAGAATGTGGAATTTGGGCTGCGGATGAAAAAGACACCGAAGCCGGAGCGGCGCACAATTTCGGACCGCTATATCGGGCTTGTCGGATTGAAGGGTCATGAGGAGAAGTATCCCAAAGAGCTCTCGGGCGGGATGAAGCAGCGGGTGCAACTGGCACGTGTGCTTGCGAACGATCCTGCCATCCTGCTGATGGATGAGCCGTTCGGTGCGCTGGATGCAATGACCCGGCGGACGATGCAGAAGGAACTGGTCAATATTTGGCGTGAGACGCACAAGACCATTATTTTCGTCACCCATGATATTCAGGAGGCGCTGCTGCTCGGTGAACGGATCGGCATTATGTCCGTAGGTCCATCCTCCAATATTACGGATATTTACGACAACACGCTCTCCTATCCGCGAGATGTGGCATCACCGGAGTTCTACTCGCTGTACAACCAAATTCAAGGCCATTTCGAAGAATAGGATAGGGTGTGAAGCATGATGAAATGGATAGAGAAAAAATGGGTCTCCGTCACTTTGCTGTGGTTGGCCGCACTGGCGATCTGGCAATTGGGTGCAGTGCTCTATGGACCTGATGTGATCCCCGGACCGTGGGCTACACTTAAAGGCGGGCGGGAGCTGATTAGTGACGGTACCTTGATGAAATATATCGGCATCAGCTTCTACCGGGTGCTGGTCGGCTGGGTGCTGGGCAGTCTGATTGCCATCCCTGTAGGACTTGTAATCGGCAAAGTCCATGTAATCCGTATTTTTGCGGAGCCGTTTCTGAATTTTATCCGTTTTATTCCGCCGATCGCCTTCATTACGCTGTTTCTAGTCTGGTTCGGCATCGGAGAGCAATCGAAGATCGCGCTGATCATGTACGCGACATTTTTTATTGTGGTGTTGAATACGCTGACCGGGGTGGTGTCTGTGGAAGAGGATAAAATCCGTTCGGCACGCAGCATGGGCGCAAGTGAATGGCAAATCCTGCTGCATGTTATCGTTCCGGCTACGACTCCGTATATTTTTACCGGCGTGCGTCTGGCGATGGGAACCTCCTACATGGCGATTATCGGCGCTGAAATGATCGCTTCGAACGAAGGCGTAGGCTATCTGATCTGGAATTCGCGGCTGTTTTTCCGCACGGACTGGATTTTTGTTGGGCTGTTCTGCCTTGGGTTTATGGGATTTTTCACCGACCGGTTGTTCAACTGGTTCGGGCGTAAGGTGCTGTATCGCTACGGTGTGGTCAGCGTGGCAGTGCGGAAGCGGTAGCTATTTCCTTCATATTGAATCGTCAAACAACCGCCCGGTTCTCCGGGCGGTTGTTTGATCTTCTATAGTAATGACGAATAGGCGGGGTTACGGGCGGTCAGCCGTTCTTTGGCTCCATATGGAATGGGCCGACAGGACAATAAATGAAGCATAAAGGCTGAGCAGGAACCACTCATGAAAATGATAGGCAGGCAGTGCAGTCAATAAAAGCCCCGCAGCATTAAAGACAATAAGCCGTACGGCCAATAACTTACAGAGCTTGGTCAGGATGAAGTTCAGTACACTCACGATCAGATTATATAAATATATAAACAGAAAAATACCGAGGAAATTAAACCCCCAGGAGAACCCCAGCGGGGACTCATCGTTAACTGTCGCTACTATACCTGCAAAAACCGCACTGATTCCAAGGGAGAGATATACCGTATTCAGAAATAACTCTTTGTACGCTTTATTCATTTTCAGTTCCTCCGGAAGATCGGAATCTTACTTTCAGTAAATACTGACGCAGTGAAGTGATATAAGTTTCATCTGGACACTTACACCCGATCCGGACGTTTCCAGGATTCGGCGCTGTTTATGCTATAATGGGGGAACATTGAAATAGAGGATGATCGAAAGGGGCAACACCTGATGGAAGTTACTGCGCAAGAGGTTGCGGAGTGGATGGTCAAGGAGATCCAATTTACCGGAACCTTGTACCAGACTGCTGCGATTGAATATGTGAAGGCGAATTTCGGCGAGCAATTTGTATTTGTAAACGAGAACGGAAATGCTTCGCTGTCCAAGGACGTGAAGAAGGCTTTCCGCAAGCTGCATGCCGGAAGGATTGCCTGGGACCGCGACGGCTTCCTGTGGGCATGGACCTAATTGCGGGAACCACGAACATATATAAATGAATTCGTGAAAAAGTGACCGTTGCTATTAGAGCAACGGTCACTTTTTTTGAAATAAATTATCTAAATAAGCCGGGAGCCACAGCCATTCTTACATTTTGCGGAATTTAGATATATGAAGTCATGCCCTTTTCCTTGAGCAGATCGACGATGTCCTTGACGGATTGAGCTTTGTCCTTGGGGCAGATGAGGACCGCATCCCCGGTATCGGCAATGATAAATCCGTCTACACCTATCGTGGTGATCAGCCGCCCGTTTCCGTAAATGATCGAATTGCGGGTATCAATGCCTATATGGTTGGCTTTAATAATGTTGCCGGACTCATCCGGAGGGAAGATAGCGCCGAGCGCATCCCAACTGCCGATATCATTCCATCCGAATTGGCCGGACAGGACTACCACCTCGTCAGAACGCTCCAGGATTCCGTAATCAATCGAAATATTTTGAAGCAGGGGATAAATGCGGTTAATCGTCTCCGCTTCCTGATCTGTGCCAAGCGCCTCGCTGATCGGCAGCATGGTGTTGTACAGCCGGGGCAGGTAACGCTTGAAATTATCAAGGATTACGGATGTCTTCCAGATGAAAATCCCGCTGTTCCATAAATAATTGCCTGACGCGAGATAACCCTGGGCTTTCTGGAAGTTCGGCTTCTCCACAAATTCAGCCACATCATAGACCGCTACCGGACTTGCTGAGATGGGGTCTTTGTCATAAGCGATGTAACCATAACCTGTAGAAGGAAAGGTAGGCTTGATGCCGATCGTGACAATCCGGTCACTTTCCATGGCTACCGTACAGGCCTCATCCAGCGTAAGCCGGAACTGCGGTTCATCAGTGATATAGTGATCGGAGGGCAGGACGACCATCAAGGAATCCTCTTGGGCCATATGCTGTATAGAGAACGCAGCGAACAGGATACTGGCGGAGGTATTGCGGGCCACAGGTTCAATCAGAATATTGCTCTTCTGCACGCTGCTGTGCATAATGCTCTCCAGCAGCACGGCCTGGGTGCGGTTTGTCACGATGACGGTGTTCTCCTGGGGAATAATGCCCTTGAAGCGTTCAATCGTATCGTTGAGCATGATGTCATTGCCGCTGATATTGAGCAGCTGTTTGGGAATTTCCTGTCTGGACAGCGGCCAGAACCGGGTGCCCCCTCCGCCCGCAAGGATGGTCGCGTATTTATCCATGATGGGTCACCAGATGGGCAATGGAGAAGGAAATGATGCTTTCCGACCCTTGATTCAGATTCAGTCCGCTGCTGTGGATACCGTCATAACAAGCCCCGGATTGAGGATCAATCAGCGGCAGATTTAAGGAATTATGCCCTGTGTACCATGCGTAGCATAAGTCAGCCTGCTGCAGATAAGACGGGTCCTGAAGCACGGACGCAGCCTCCCGGCAGGTCAGCAGCATTTCGCAGGCTTCAATTGGCTGCTCGTCGTAGAGAGCCGGCTCCCCGCCGCGCAGCAGCCAGCCGTGGCTGCCGATGGGCTTGTAATAGCCCTCCCGGGCAAAAGTCCGTGAAGCAAGGAAATCAAGGCTTTCTTTGGCTGTATGCTTAAGCGCAGCATTTCCGGAAAGCTTGAAAGCCCTCAGCAGCGCCCAGGGAAGCATGGAATTTCCGTACGTAAGGCTGTCTTCGTACCAGTTCCAGCCGTCTCCCTTGGTGCGGTTATACTGATTATGCAGCCGGACAGCGATGCGCTCAATCAGGCCGGTGATGAAGTCTTTGGACAGAAATGCCTTTTCCTCTGCCGTACTTGGCGTATGGGGATAGGGAAAGGAGTAGGTTAACGCGCCGGGCGTTTTGATCAGATAACTGAGGCCTACGACGGCATAAGCTACGGCACGGGGCGAACCAAGCTTTTCTATATGCGGCAGCGCCTGATTGATCAGATAACGGCAGGTATTCAGCAGGTTGTCGGGCAGAATCGACGAGTAGGAGAGTGCGAAGCCAAGCGCCCAAAGCGTACGCCCCTGGCAATCCTCGGAGCCGTTGTCCTCGAGAAATGAACGGCTATAATCCATGAAGTTCCGGAAGTTGCCCTGCTCATTTTGTGCGTGATGTATGAAGGAGAGATACGTGTGAATCAGGTCTAGCGAGACGGTATCCTGATCCTTTTTATACAACAGAACGGCTGCAATTAAAGCACGGGCGTTGTCATCGGTCGTATAGCCCTTCGAACGGTCGGGGACGCCAAACTTGGTATGCTGGAAAATCCCCGTATCATCGGTTATTCTGCGCATGTAATCCGCCTTGAACGTTACAGCAACGGAGGTTTGCATCAAATCACACTCCGGTCTGCCAGGCTCGCTTGCGAAATTTTCTCCTGGAAAATCGCAGCGTAGGATTTAGCGACTTCATTCCACATCATCGTTTGTCCCAGCTCATGGGTCCGTTTCTCCATGGCCTCCACTTTGGCCGGATCATCCAGCAGTTCGAGGATGCAGTCTTCCAGCGAAGCTGAATCACGGAATTTTGCCAGCAGGCCTCTGCCTTCGGCAAGCATTTCTTCGGCATAACGGTAAGGGGTGGAAACAATTACTCTTCCATAACCAACGCCATAGGCAAGTGTGCCGCTTACGGCTTGATCCTTGCCGAGATAGGGGGTCAAGTAGATGTCGGACATCACCAGCGACTCAATAACTTCTTCCTGGGTCAACAGCTTATCGACAAAGAGCACATTATCGGACAGACCGAATTCGCTGACGAGGTCTGTCAGTTTTTGCCGGTACACTTCACCCGTTTCCAGCTTGACCACCGGATGGGTTTTGCCCCAGATGATATATAGCGCATCCGGGTGCTGCTTCACCACTCCGCGCATGGCCTGAATAGCATATTCAATCCCCTTGCCGGGACTTAAAAAGCCGAAGGTAGAGAGGATTTTGCGTTCTCCGAAACCATACTGTACTTTAAGCTCCGCTCTAGGGGCTGTTTTTACATAAGGTACACCGTGATGGATACAGGCGATCTTCGAATCCTCGATATTATAGATGGAGGTCAGATCGTGCAGGGTGGATTGGGCCATCGTTACTACCTTGACACTTCCCTTTGCAATCCGGCTGATAATAAGGTGCTGCTTGGCTGTAGGTTCTCTTAATACGGTATGAAAAATAGCTACATACGGCAATTCGAGCCTTTCGATCAATGACAGCAGATATTCTCCGCTTTCCCCGCCGTAGATGCCGAATTCATGCTGGATAACGAGCAAATGGGCGTCTGATTTGTTAAGCTCATCGGCGGCCTCTATATAGTCAGACAACTTATCTTGGTTAATTTCCCTCATGACCTGGTCGCTGTACTGGTAAGTTTCATTGTTGTTCATGGCGATAACCTGAGGCGTATTGAAGCCCGGCAGCCCGGTAAATTGATCTAATAAATCCTGGGTAAACGTAGCAATTCCGCATTCTCTAGGCAGGCTTGTAGATAGAAAAACAATGTTTCGGTTGTTGTTGTCATGATTCAACATAGAGAGCCTCCTAAGAATTTTTATGAAAAAAAAAGAAAATAAGGAGTTCTTATTTTCTAAAGGGAAGTGGTATAAAATTTGACTTCTGCAATTTATTTCCTGCCCATACTATAACATGACCATTTTTTCTTGTCAATTTATTGACTCTCCTCTGTTCTCCAGATATAGTGATGTAGGAGGTGAAGGAATGCCGGTTATACGCAGTAAATTAAGTGAGGTTATGGAGAAACATGACCCCAAATTATCGATCCGCAAGCTTGCCAAAGAAATTAACTACCATTTCGATTCCGTCCGGCGGATGTACAAAGACGAGATGGTGCAGTATCCCCGGGATCTGCTGCTGAAGCTCTGTACCTATTTCAATATCCAGCCCGGTGAATTGATCCGGATGGAAGCGGATGAGAACGATTGGGCGATAGATAAAGCAAACGAATATGAGGAGGAAGGCAATGACAAGGAGACCGTTCAAGACGGCAACCTGTAACGAACTGCTGGACACCTTTTATGCTAGGCTCCGTCATGTGAGCGTGGAGAAGCTGGTTTTTTCCGGTGTTGGAAAACGCGATGTATACAATATAACGGCCCCGTTTGTACATGACGGGGAGGAAGTGATTCTGGGAAGAGTTGAGGAACGGGACAGTGAGTTCTCTCAAGTCTTCTTTTTTACACTCCGCGATGGCGTCTGGATACCCCGTGCGCATACACATACCTATAATCTGCAGGACCCTTGTGTAACCCACATCAAGGGAGAACTGATTGTAGGCGGGGTTGAAGTGATTACCGCAGGGGATGACCCGCAGAAAATCGTCTCGTGGGTTACGCAGTTCTACCGAGGGTACCGGATTGATTCCATGCGCCACTTCTCGTCCGGGCCGGCAATGATGAAGGATATCCGGCTGATAGAGCTTCAGGACGGCCGGATCGGTGTATTCACTCGGCCGCAAGGAGAGAAGGGCGGAAGAGGGATGATCGGCTTCACGATTATCGATTCGCTGGAGGAATTAAATGAGCAGACCTTTCTGGAAGCGGAAATATTTCAAGATCAGTTTGTTCCCGAGGAGTGGGGCGGGGCGAATGAAGCGCATTTATTGAAGAACGGTCATGTAGGTGTTCTGGGACATATCGCCTGTTTTGACCGCTTAGGAAAAAAACATTACTACTCCATGGTCTTCTCGCTTAATCCCGGTACGTTTGAAACTACTCCGGTTAAAATTATTGCCGCCAGGAGTGACTTTCCGATCGGTCCCGGCAAACGCCCGGATCTTCAGGACGTCATCTTTAGCGGCGGACTGGTACGGGGTGAGCAGGGCCGGGCGGTATTGTCAGTGGGCGTCAGCGATGCCGAAGCCTACAGAATTGAACTTCCTGACCCCTTTTTGGAGTATGAGCAATAAATGGGTGAAAATTGACTGGATTCTATGGTCGTGTTATGCTTCTAATGACAAGAATTTATGGTCGAAGAGAGCGGGAAAACAAAAATGAGTAAATTTATTCTATTGAACAATCGTACGGAAGAAACACAGTCCAACTTGAACGTCGCAAGAAAGCAAGGACGGATCCCGGCTGTGCTGTATGGTATTGGTAAAGATACTCTAAGCCTTGAAGTGGGAGAGAAAGAGCTGTTGAACGTGATTAGAACCAACCCGCGGGCAATCCTTCAAGGGAAATTGTCCGACGATACGGTGGTTCCGGTAGTTGTTCAACATATCCAGAAGGATTCCATTTCAGGAAAAGTGCAGCACATCGATTTTCAGCATGTGAATATGTCGATCAGTATGGACAGCAAGGTAACAATCCATTTTGCCGGTGAAGCTGCTGGTGTCAAAGCTGGCGGGGTACTTCAAGTTGAAATCTATGAAGTAGAAGTTCGCTGCATGCCGGGCGATCTGCCTTCTTCCATGGAAGTAGATATCAGCGGTCTGGAAATTGGCGACCAGTTGGCTGTCTCCGATCTGATCTTCCAGAAGGGCATTGAGGTGCTGACGGATCCGAGCACAGTAATGATTCAGATCAAAACAGTACATGAAGAAGTTGAAGAACCGGCGGAGACTCCGGCTCAAGTATAAGAAGACATTAATAGCCCCTTCCGGCAGCAGTGCAGGGAACTCATGGTTTCATGATTCCAGCCAAAGCTGCCTGAAGGGGCTTTTTTTTGCGAAATATCTGTTATACGGGAACCACCCGTGTGCTTTGTTCCATAGGGGAGCTGCAGAGCGGGCAGGGCTTGGAGGATAAGTGATCCTCGGCTCCGCCGGCTTTCATCCGGGTCCAGCCCGGGCAATTTGTACCGGTGCATTTCCAGACGGCAACGGTATGGGTTCTTCCCGCTGACGTTCTGGTGGAGTTGTGCTCTGTTCTGGTATACCCGCTTCTTAGTCCCGATACAGCAGGCGCAGAAGAAGCTACGGCAGAGCGGAAGGCGGACAGCATAAAGCGGGAGACCTCGGCTTTTTTGCCCCGATGCCTTGCCGGCGAGCTGATGAACAACTCTTCCCGTGCTCTCGTGACGGCAACATAGGCCAGTCTGCGTTCTTCTTCCAGCGCCGCAATGCCGGACTCCGGCCCGGTCTTCAGGGGGCTGCCTACTGTCGATTTTACTGTCTTCCGGTCCTTCAGCCGGTCACCCTCCAGCGCGGAACTGTGGGGAAGAATCCCCTCAGAGGCTCCGATCAGGAAGACTACCGGAAATTCCAGCCCTTTGGATTTGTGGATGGTCATGAGTGCAATCCGGTTGCCTTGCTCTTTCAGGCCGGTCTGGCGGCTCAGCTCATTCCGCTCGGTAATGTTATCGATAAAATCAAGGAAGACGGTGATATTGTCGAACCGTTCCGCTGAGGTTTCCAGCTCGTCCAGCATTTCCTTTAGCGTTTCCCGGTGCAGTGTAGCCTGATGACGCTCATTGGCTTCAATGAAGTAATCATAGAAGTTAATGCGGATCTGGCGGATAGCCTGTACTGGAGTTACGCTGCCCAGCCCCCGGATCAGCTCCAGCCGTTCCCGCAGCTTGGTCCCTTTGAAATCCTCCATGCCGGGCATCGACAGCAGATGGATCAGCGGCCCCTGCTTGGGCTGGATGGCCTCCATCCGGCGGATATGGTCCATGCCCTTTTCCCGGTTCATGTAGAGCGTCGGCAGAATATTCTCCATCGCGGCAAAGTTCCGGCGGTTCACGGACAGCCGCAGGTGGTCCAGCACGGGGGAAATCAGCCAATGCTCGTAGAGCAGCTGGCCTTCACCGTAATCAATGTAGGGAATATCGCGCAGCAGCAGCAGCTCCAGAATCGCCCGGTTGCTGCTCGACGCCCGGTACAGCAGTGCGAAATCGCGGTATTCCCGGGAATGGCCGTCAACCTGGCTTACAATATGCTCCACAATTTGCTCGGCTTCCTCGTCCGCCGTCTGCGGGCGCAGGTACCGGGGCGGGCTGCCGCCATTTTTGGCCGCTTGCAGCGTTTTGGAGCGCCGCCGCGTATTATGCCGGATGATTCCGTTGCCCAGCCCGACAATCGCCGGACCGGAACGGTAATTGATATCCAGCGTAATAACCTTTGCGCCCGGATAAAGCTTCTCGAATTCAAGAATGAACTCGCTGCGCGCTCCGTTAAATGAGTATATCGTCTGGTCATCATCCCCGACGACCATCAGATTATGCTGCGGATGGGCGATCATTTTGACGAGTTCATATTGCAGCGCATTCGTATCCTGAAACTCATCAACCATTACATATTGAAATTTATTCTGCAATTCCTGCAGTAGCGCCGGCTGCTCCCGCAGCATCCTGTAGGCAATCAGCAGCACATCGTCGAAATCAATTTTGTGATTATCCCGTTTCCACTGTTCATACAGGGCCAGGACGGCCTTCATTTCCTGCTCGGCGGTTGTAGTTTCCGGCAGATTCTCCGGCTCACCCATATTCATCTTGCAGGAAGAGAGCAGGGCAAGCAGGGTTTCCGGCGGATAAGCATCCTTTGGCAGCCCCAGCTCGCGCATGATCTGCTTCAGCAAAATGTGCTGGCGGCGTGTCTCATGGAAGATGTCCTGCCGCAGACCCTGACGCCTCAGGAAATAGAGGAAAAAGGAGTGGAACGTGCGGGCCTGAAGGCGCGCTGCGTCGTTTTCGCTCACGCCCGGCAGCACTGCAATGCGTTCGCGCATTTCCGCTGCCGCCTTGCTGGAGAAGGTCAACAGCAGCAGGCGGCTGGGGGATATGCCGCGCACCGACAGCAAATAACCGGTTCTGCAGATCAGAACCGAGGTTTTGCCGGAGCCTGCCCCGGCCAGTGTCAGCAGCGGACCCTGGTAATGCCGCACTGCGGCGATCTGCGGCTGATTCAGCAGAATTCCGCCTTCCTCCAGCAAACGGAAATAAGCCGCATCGCCATCCTCCGGCTTCACCATCTCGCGGCTGGTCCGGGCTGAGGCGATTGCCGCCTGGGGAATCCGTTCGCCGGTAGCGCCCAGCGGTATATTATGAAATAAGAGCTTGTTCATTAGATTCACCTTCGTTTGTTTACAATACGGGTTTGGTTTAATTTTTAGCCAGTTTACACTATACCACTGTATTTCCCTTTCTGTATAGAACAGCCGATTTATGAGATAAAAGATCAAATATCCGTTTGGCCGCTATGTTATTTTTGGAACAGAGGAGGGAACACCAATGAGCGATAAAATGCACTTCAAAACGGTGAGAAGCTCACTGGATTATATAGAGAGGAACCTCACAGAGCGGATTACCCTAAGGGAAGTATCGGTGCACAGCAAATTTTCTACCCACCATTTCTACCGGATTTTCTATGCAGTAGTAGGGCAAACCTTGGCAGATTACGTAAGGCGGAGAAGACTTGCGAAAGCGGCAGGGGAACTGATCTACAGCAATAAGCGTATTCTCGATATCGCCCTGGAGTACCATTTTCAATCTCAGGAGGCCTTCTCCCGCGCTTTCAAAAAAGCATACCGGCTCACCCCCGGACAATACCGGACCTATTCGAGAGAACTTAATAAAGGAGAGATCAGGATGAGTACAGAAAAGGCATTGCAGGGCTGGACCATAACCGGCATGAACGGCGGCGGCTATGATGTTAAGGTGGACAAGTCGGAAGTGCATATGGGCAAGGCATCGGCGTTGCTGCAATCCGGTAATGCAAGCGAAAACGGATTTGTTACAATCATGCAAATATTCAGCTCGGAAGCCTACCGCGGGCAGAGGCTGAAGCTGTCTGCTTTTGTCAAAGCAGGGGATATCTTCGGATGGGCCGGCTTATGGATGAGAGTTGATGCCGCGAACGGGGAAATGCTGAAATTTGATAATATGGCCCATAGGCCAATTAAAGGTTCCAGAGAATGGAATCAATACAACGTCATTCTGGATATTCCGCAGGACAGCCATGCGATAGCTTTCGGGGTCCTGCTGAACGGCTCCGGCAAGGCCTGGGTCGATCAGTTCCGCTTCGAAGTCGTAGATGCCAAGACGCCCACGACAGATGAAGGCGGGGAAGATACCCTGCCGCTTGCGCCGGTCAATCTCGATTTTGAACAATAATAGGCTTCTGCAGCCCCTGCCCATGCGAAGTGAAGTATCCTGGGAAAGGGGTTTTGCTGTGCTTACTTTAATTTTCCCAGAATAGAATTGGCTCTGCGCTCGAACAGCCGCGGCTTGTCTTCCTTGATTTCTTCCAGCAGAAACGCCAGGCATCTCTTGATCCGCAGGGGCATGCCGGCGGCGATGTCGGCAAATTCCTTACGGTAGATATCATCGCCCAGTATTCTCTGGATCAGAATAATCGCCCAATTACGGCCTGTCTCCAGCAGCTCCGGCAGCGATTCCAGCAGTTGGGTCAGGTACATCTCCATTTGGTAGCTCTCCAGAAAATGAACAAGACCGAACATAACCTCCTCCTGTTCGGTATCATCATCGAACACCTTGAAAACCTGCTGGATCACAGCGTCCTCCGTATCCCCAGCCAGGCCTTCCAGGGCCTGCTCAAACTGTTCGCATTCCAGCTCCGTGCGCAGCAGCCGATTGTCATACAGCAGGGCAATGCCTGGATACATGTTCATTTAGATTCCCCCTACGCCTTGTCCAAAAGATGGCGGATTCCCGCTGCCACACCATGTTCTGCATTGCTGAGCGTGATGAAATCGGCCGTTTCCTTGAGGATTGAAGCAGCATTCTCCATGGCGATCCGGTAGCCGGCCACCTCAAACATCGGCAGATCGTTGTAACTGTCGCCCATTACAGCTACCTGCTCCAGAGCCATGCCGAAATGCTTAGCCAGCATGCTTACACCGGCCCCTTTATTAGCGTCCTGATGGTTAATCTCAATATTGTTGGGATGAGAAGCGGTGATAATGAGTCCGGGAATGGCGGCGAAACGTGTAGAGGCTTCTTTCAGAAGCTCAAGGTTCAGCGAGAACGCCAGCGTCTTGTAGATGACTTTGTCCGCTTTGCCCCAGATCTCCTCCATGTCCTCCACATAGGTCACGGCAGCCTGCTGAAACTGCTGGTCGATCATGGCCTTAAGCAGCCAGCGGAGTTCTTCCGGCACCTCGTCATCTTTAAGCTCCGATATTTTCTCCAGATGCACCCGTTTATCGAGCTCTACATACACGTTATCCTCTGTGTATACCTCATAATACAATTCAGGAATTTCGTTCATCCAGCGCAGCGCGGGAATAATATTCTCTTTGTTCAGCGGCTTGCTTGCCACAAGCGTCCCGTCAGCCAGCGTCACTACGGCTCCATTCAGACTGACTACCGGACATTCCAGCTCAGCCAGCCGCAGCTGCCGCTCGGCATCCATGTAAGAGCGTCCTGTGGCGATGATTACAATATGTCCCTGGTTTTGGGCGTGTACTATCGCTTCCCGGTTCTCCGGGCTAATGATTCCTTCTTCGTTAAGCAGTGTTCCATCCATATCGAGTGCTATCAGCATATCGTTTGCATTCCTTCCTGTACCGCAGGTTGTCCCCTTCAAGGGCAATGAGATCGTTCCTAGTATCTTATCATTAATGTTCTGAAAATAAAAAATCCATTTTCATGAAAAGAAACTAACCGTAGAAAATTGTGCAGTGTACTGCATTTTCAGAAAGGAGTTTACTCGTGGTACAATGAAAGGCAGACTAACAAGTGAACGGCCGCCGTAATCGTCAGCTCATAGGGTCACAATGTGATTGGCGGTATTTCCCTGTCCAGGGAAACAGCTGTCCGACGCTTTAGGTAAGGGGGATAAAGATGAAATCCAGAAATTTAGCTACGATATCGCTGGCTGTCATGGCCTGCGGTTTTCTGCTTACACTGTTTTTGCCGGATAATCTGGCTGTTGTTCTGCTGAGAGGCGGCTTCGAAGCCGGGCTGGTAGGGGGGATTGCCGACTGGTTTGCGGTTACCGCACTGTTCCGCCATCCGCTGGGCTTGCCGATTCCGCATACCTCGCTTCTGCTGAAGAACCGGGATAAGATCATCCAGTCTCTTATCTCCGCTATGGAGAATGAGCTGCTGAACAAAGAGAGCATCGAGAACAAGCTGCGCAAGATCCGCTTCGTGTCGCTCGGCAGCGGACTGCTGACGAAGTTTGTAGCAAGGAAAAAAGCAAGAGCCGACATGCTGGAGCAGCTCAGCACCTTTGTTCAGCGGCTTCCGGTAGATAAGGCGGTTCCTTATCTTCAGACGGCGGTTGCAGATTACATCCGTGAAGCGGAGCTTGGTACCGCCGCCGACAGCATCGTCACCAAACTAATGAACGACGGCAAGGATATTGCCGCGCTCGATTATGCGCTTGAAGGCATCTCCGGCTGGAGCAGCCGCCCTGAGACGCGGGCGATGCTGGGCAAGATCGCCAGTGAGAAACTGGCCGAGGTGAAGCTGGGGGGGCTGAAAGGCATGGCCTTTCAGGCATTTGTCGGATTTGTGGATGCCGATATGCTGGGAGAAATGCTCCAGGGCATGCTGCAATCCGGTATCCGGGATTTCCGTGAAGCGGATAATCCTTACCGTGAGCAGATCATCCAGGAAATCCGCGTCGCCCTGTTTCAGCTTGTGAACGACGAAGCGCGGATCCTTTCACTGAAGGAATGGGCGCTGGAGGAGCTGCAAGGCGAAGCGGCTTCAGCGTTTCTGCATAAGCAATTGGAAGCTCTGCGCGGCAAGGCGGTTGCCATGCTGGAAGAGGACCGCAGCTGCGGAGGACGCAAGCTGTTTGCGCTGTATGCCTTGTTGGCCCGGCGCATCAGTACGGAAAAAGAGTGGACGGAGAGCTGGGAGGAGCGGATTCGCGCTTCATTAATCGCCTTCGTGGAAGCTAACCATTACCGGCTTGGCGTATTGGTCAAGGAGAACCTTGATCAAATGGATGATGCAAGCCTGGTGAACATGCTGGAGGACAAGGTGGGCAAGGATCTGCAGTGGATTCGTGTCAACGGCGCGGTATGCGGCTTTGTCGTGGGACTTGTGCTTACAGTCATCCAGATGATCTAAAGTCAGAAGACTACAACATCAAGAGGCAGCAAAGCGTACCCTTGAACCGGAACAGCCGGAACCGGGGGATGTTTTGCTGCCTCTTTTCTATTGACCTATTGATCAAAGGGACAAGGGTTACAGTTGGTTTTTACCGTTGCTGATGGTGAAGGTTTCCAGTACAGGAAGCACGAAGATTTTACCGTCACCGAAGGAGCCGTGCTCACCGGTTCTTGCCGTTCTCATAATAATGCTGATTACATCATCCTTCTCATCATCCTGGATGACAATCATCAGCAGCTTCTTGGAAATTTGATTGTAATAGTTGGTTCCGACCTGAATTCCCTTTTGTTTCCCGCGGCCGAGCAAATCCATCTTGCTGATGGAGGGGAAGCCGGCAAGCATTAATTCAGCCATGACTTCATCCGCTTTCTCGGGTCTAACTATAGCTTTGATCATTAACATAACGATGCACCCTTTCTACAGCCAATAGTGTGTGTTGTAGGGGGTTGCCAATTTCATGATAGCGGTATAAGCAATACATTTCGTTAATGGCAACGCTTACAATATGAGTATAATATTTACTGCAGGCCATATCCTGCGAATAAGATCACTAATTTCTTGTTACACATTGTCGCATAGCAGAGGAGCGCCCCTGCGGCAGACTCCTCTGCTATTGCGGCAAAAGCGAGCGGTACAGCTCCTCCAATTGTGCTGTGGTATGCCTCCACTCAAAAGCCCGCAGGGCATCACTCCGCCCTTGCATCCCGATCTTTGCCGCCTTGGCCGGATTGCGTCCGATCATCAGCAGACGTTTGGCAAAGGGGGCGGCCTGACGGTAACGGTCCACCAGGTAGCCGTTGTGGCCTGACGTGATGATCTCACGGATGCCGCCGTTATTCGAAGCAATAACCGGAAGCCCGGAGGCCATGGCCTCCACATTGACCAGTCCAAAGGATTCATGCCCTTGGGAAGGGCAGACGAGGCAATCGGCCATCTGATACAGGCTGTGAATATCCTCATGGGCGATGTTTCCAACGAAAGATACAGATACACCCAGTCTCCGCGCGAGGGTTTTGAGCCGCTGGATATATGGAGGTTTACCCCGGCCGGCTATGATCAGATGGGAGGGCAGGCGTTTATTGAGAATGTGCATGGCCTGCAGCAGTACGGGCACTCCCTTACGGGGGATCACCCGCCCGACGAACAGCACCGTGAACACTTGCGGGAGCCTGTATAACCGCCGGAGACGCTGCCGTTCCGGTTCTTCGGCCGGTATGAACCGGGACAGGTCCGCTCCCAGCGGAATAACACTGAGTTTCTTGTCCAGGCCGGGAAAACGCCGGGAAATTCTTTGCTGCAGGGAGCGGCTGTTGGCAGCGATGCCGTCAGCCTTCGCCAGGCTGCGGGCAATTCGGCGTTCTGCCGGTACGAACGTCAGAGAGTGCAGATACAGCAGTACCGGAGTCAGGGGATGCTGGTGTTTCACGGCGGCCATCAGCAGCGGCCGGTTATCGATCTGAATCATATCGAAGGACGTCTTCTCAAGATATTTGAGTACCGAGGCAAGATAACGGGAAGGACTGCCTGAAGCCAGACGGATAATCCGGACCTGTTCAAGCTCTGCGGAGTCGGGCAGTCCCGGTGACTTGCGGCTTAGTACCGTTACCATATGCCGCCGGGCCAGCCTTCTGGCAATCGCCCAGATGCAGATCTCCACTGAACCGTTCCCCGGTACCGGGAACTGCTCCGGTGCAATAATACAGATATGCATAATATAAGCCTCCTCAAGGCCCGCTGATGGATATTGTCTCTACCTACCATATGCGGACCAAGAGTCGGAAGACACATTCCTTCAGCAATCATGCTGCGATTTGCTTGGCCGCGTCCGCAATCACACCGGCAATTTTTTGCTCAAGCTCAACGATCTTCAGCTTGCTGGCTGCCATTTGACGGTAGCCTGAGATAAGGGATGACAGGGATTGGGCAGTCAAAGCCTGATTTTGCTTGCGGATAGCTGATTTGAAGTCGCTGAAATCCGCCGATATCCGTTTGTTCAAGGAGGTTGCCACACTTTTCTGGGACTTGATCGAGGCCTGCGGGCTTTCAAGCCCCGCCAAGGTTTTACGTGCGGCGGCCATCTTTTTGGCGCGGGTTTCTTTGGCCGCTTTCAGCAGGGCTTCTTTATTGCGGATATCCTCACGGGCGAATTGAACGAGAATTTTCATAGCATCAGCCTGTGTGCGGAGCACATCCTTCAAGACCTTGTCCTTCAACCCTCTGAGTAGGTTAATCCGGCGGTTGAGCGCGCTGTATTGATCAAAGAGAGGCTGGTAACGTTCTTTGGTGCTGCTTACGGCCGTGGACAGCCGGGCCACGGTGGACTGATCTATTTCCTTGATTTGGTTTCGGACAATGATCAGCGCTTGCGTATTGCTGTCATGCAGCCGGCGGATTTGCGCCTCACGGCTGTCATACTGGGCGACCAGGACGGAGAAATCACTGTAATACCCTTTAAGCCTAGTCCTTGTCGTATCGTCCGCAGTGGCGGCAGTCAGTTCAAACGAGGCTTGAATCGAAGGGGTCAGCGCTGTTCCGGATGCGTTTACCGCGCCTGCTGAAGATAATACTGCAAGCAGAAGCGCCAGCATTGCCAGGGGAATCTTCTTAAGCTTGTTCATCTTTTTCCTCCTTAATCTCATCCCTTATTCCGCAACAACAAAAAAAGCACCCGCAGTAAAGGCTACTAAGCCTTTATTACGGGTGCTTCCGTCGTAATAGGTCACGAATGAAATATTATCTAAACTATAAGGGAAGGACAAAACCCCGTCAATATTTGTATTTTAAACTTTTTTTTGATGGAAACCAGGCTGCGCGTTTATTCCGGACTTTTCTTAACGTATACTGGGTAATAAGACAACAGAGAGCTGCATACGAGCCGGCTCGTGACGAAGGGGGCCTTGTTTGATGGAATTGGCATATAATAGCGATATTTTGGATCAAGCCTTCATGATGTCTCCGGTAGGAATGGCCGTCCTGGCCTCAGAAAAGGACAAATGGATCAAGGTTAATTCCGCTTTTTGCAATATCCTCGGCTGCAGTGAACCGGAGTTTCTAGCTGGAGCTTTATTGAGAAGCAAGAGTGCGTCACAGCCAGAACAGGAAGACCGGGAAGGGCTCACACTAATGAGTGTATTGGAGGGGCTTTCATACACCCCCGGTGATACCTTAAAGAGTGAACAGAGGTTTCTTAATCGTGCAGGACATTCTGTTTGGGTTTCCCTTACATTCGTGCGGGCTGATGCAGGACAAGACTCTTCACATATTATTGTATACGCGCAGGATATTACTGACCGGAAAATCGCTGATCAGCTGACAGTAGACAGCCGTGATTTGTACGATTTATTTCTAAAAGACGATCAGAGTATGATTTCGTTCACATTGCCCGACGGCACACTAAGCTTCATCTCCCCCTCATCTCTTTCGTTAATCGGATTTACCCCTCAGGAAATGATCGGCAAAAACCGGCTGGAATTTTATCATCCTGATGATATCGAGGGCATGGACAAGTCTGACGCTCTTCTGAAGAATGACATCTATGTCCGCCGTTTACGCCATAAAGATGGGCATTATCTGTGGTTCGAAAGCTCTTTTCATGTGATCCGGGGGAAAGACAATGAAATTATCCGGATCATGGGTATTGGCCGCAACGTGACGGGCCGCAAACATAATGAGGAGGCTTTGGCCACGGCGCAAAGAGTCGCCAGAATCGGTTCCTGGGTATGGGATTTGACGAAAGGCAAGCTGTCCCTCTCGGAAGAGCTGCAGCGTATGCTGAAGCTTGGTATTGGGGCAGCCGAAGTCGATTACCGGACATTCCTGGAGCTGGTTCATCCGGATGACATCAACGACATATTTACAAGGGTGCGCGAGACGCTGGAAAACGGGAAGTCCGGTGAGAGTACCTACCGGCTGGTTCTTGCAGATGGAACTCTGCTTGCGGTGCATATTCAGTGGGATACGGTACTGGGACCGGCCGGCAAGCCTGTTCAGCTTATCGGAATGATGCAGGATATCACTGAACGCCAGCAGATGGAGCAGAAGCTTAGAGAAAATGAGCGGAATTACCGGCTGATGTCGGAAAATTCACTGGATCTGATCTCGCGCCACGCGATAGAAGACAGCATATTCTTATACTGCTCTCCGGCCAGCCGCTCTCTGCTCGGCTATGAACCGGAGGAGATGGTCGGTACCAGTGCTTTTGATTACTTGCATCCCGATGATTTGATAGTAATGAAAGAAATGATGGCAAAAAGTGAGCAGACCGGCTTCATCCCGGCGGCGGTCTACCGTTACAGGCGCAAGGACGGCGGCTATGTCTGGTTTGAGACGAACAGCAGGTATATTTTAGATGAGCAGGGCGGGATTGTGGAGATTATTGCCGTCGGCCGTGACATAACGGAGCGCAAGCAATTTGAGTCCAAGCTTCAAGAGAACGAACAGCGCTATAAGTCGCTGTTTGAATATAATCCGTCAGCCGTATACTCCATGAATCTGCAGGGGGATTACTTAACCTGCAACTCCAATCTGGAGGTGCTGAGCGGATATTCAATGGAGGAGCTGGTGGGCAGCTATTTCGGCCCCCTGGTGCATGAGAAGGATAGGGCAAAGACGCAGTATCATTTTAATCTGGCTTGCCAGGGAATGCCTCAAAGCTATGATCTGACCCTTATTCATAAAGATGGCCATCTGGTAGAAATCAGTACGACCAACATTCCGATTATTCTCGGGGACAAGGTTGTCGGCGTGTACGGGATTTCCCGTGACATTACGGACCGTATCCGGTATACCGAGCAGATCGAGAAGCTGGGCAATGATTACACACTAATCTTAAATGCAGTCTCCGAAGGCATATTTGGTCTTGATACGGAGGGGAGGGTAACCTTCATCAATCCGGCGGGGGCGCAGATGCTGGGCTTCGCCTACGGTGAAATTATGGGCCATCCTTATCTGGATCACATACAGCACACAGCGCTGGATAGTCTTCATTACCGGCCGGAGGATTCTCCGCTGATGCAGGCCGTCCGTGCCGGGGAATCCCATCAGAGCAAAGATGCGGTATTGTGGCGCAAAGACGGTTCAAGCTTTCTGGCCGAGTATCAGGTTACTCCGCTGTTTGATAAAGGAGACCGTAAGGGTGCGGTTGTTGTGTTCCGTGATATTACGGATGAGAAAGAGATTATCCGCGCCAAGGAATCGGCAGAGAAAGCGGATCAGGCGAAATCAGAGTTTCTGGCGATTATGAGCCATGAGCTGCGGACGCCGATGAACGGAATTATGGGGATGACGGATCTCCTGTCAGAAACCGAGCTGGATGAAGAGCAGCGCGGATATGCGGAGATTATTAGCCAGAGCAGTACTTCTCTGCTGTATATCCTCAATGAAATTCTGGATCTCAGCAAAATAGAAGCCGGAAAAATGATCCTCGTGCATGAGCCGGTAAGTCTTGAATGGGTCTTGGAAAGCGTAACCGAGCTGTTCTCGCCGAAAGCGAAAGAGAAGAACCTGGAATTGAGCTGCCAGGCTGCTTCCAATGTTCCGGAGTTAATCATGGGCGATGCGGCCCGGCTGCGCCAGATATTGGTGAATCTGGTCAGCAACGCAGTGAAATTCACTGAAGAAGGTCATATCTCTATTGAGGTGGGGACGGAATTCTGTCCTAACCAGAATAAGCTGACTCTGAAGTTTAATGTTAGGGATACGGGAATCGGAATTCCGCCGGAGAAACAGTCTCTGCTATTCCAATCGTTCTCCCAGCTGCACCCGTCCATTAACCGCAAGTATGGCGGAACCGGACTGGGACTTTCCATCTGCAAGCGGCTGGTTGAGCTTATGGGCGGAGCGATTGCAGTGGACAGTGTGGAAGGCGAAGGCTCGAACTTCTACTTTACCTTGCCCTTGGATATTGATCATGATCCTAGTGATTTGGAGGAGGAGCCGGTACAGGTGCAGACTCCATCAGTACCGGTGATTAGCCTTGATGATGCCGAGCCCGATGATAATTCCCGGATTGAGGAGGAAGGAAGTGGCCTTCTGCTTACTGGAGGTCTTCCTCAGTTGGAGCCGAAATACGGTCCGCTGCGGATTCTGGTCGCAGAAGATCATCCCGTTAATCAAAAGCTTCTATTGATCATGCTGGAGAAACGCGGATATACTGCGGACCTGGTGGAGAACGGCCAGCAGGCGCTGCAAGCCGTTTTGCAGCAGCCCTATGATCTGGTATTTATGGATGTGCAGATGCCGGAGATGAGCGGGCTTACCGCAGCGGCCAGAATCAGAGACCAGCTCCCCCAGGCCAAGCGGCCCTTTATGGTGGCTGTGACTGCTTATGCCAGACGGGAGGATCGTGAAAGATGCCTGGCTGTAGGTATGGAGGATTTCATCAGCAAGCCGTTTCTCACCTCCGACATTGAACGGATACTGCAGCAGCGTCAGGAGAAGATATCCTTATGAGGAAAGCACTGCGGGAGCACAAGCTGCTCGCTGAACCTTATACGCAGTGGGACCCGGGTGTTGCTTCGCCCGGCTCGGCCTGCGGTCCGGCGACCATCGCCGCATTGATGGAATATTGGCGCACGCGGAAGGGCCGGGCTTTTATTCCCGGAGCAAGTCATTTTGCTTCCAAAGCGGCACATATTAATCACGTATACAGCCATCATGGCGGAACACCTTGGGGAATGAGCGTGCGCAGCTTTACCAAAGGCGTCAAAGCTTATATCCGGTCTTCTGCTCCTCTGGAGGCGAAGGAACGCGGACTCTTCTCCGTAAGTGTGTTTAATGATATAGACCGGTACAAAGCAGAGATTGACGCGGAGCGGCCGGTGGCGCTCAAATTCGATAAATGGCTTACGTTTCGCTGGCGGGGAAAATACGCTTATGATTACCATTGGGTGCTGGGAATCGGTTATCAGGAGCCTGAGGGCGGAGGAGGCCCTGTACTTATTGTTCATGATAACGGGATGCGGCATAAGCACGGCGGGTTCACTCCCGGCCAGGCACGCCTTATCCCTTATAACGTCAATAAAAATGTTATAACCATGGTGGCTTTGGATATCAAGGAAGCTTCCATAGGGCATCAGCTGTAGCCTTCAGGCGGCAGGAAGGGCAGCTTGATGAAACCGTTGAGTACAAACGTTTGCACAAAATCTGTAATAAGGATATAATTCCAATTATTAAAGGGTAAAGGAGACAGATGGCCTTGTCCGTACAAAAGGAATTGAAAGAACCGATTTATTATGGTGATCCGGCGGCTACCGGAGGAATATCCGTGTTCGCCCAGGAATTTGATGAGCTTTTCAGTTATGACGGGGATGACCTTGGCGTGACGTATACGCCTGCTTCCTCGGCCTTTTGCTTGTGGGCACCTACTGCGCAGGAAGCAGCGGTTGTGCTTTATGGCTCATGGCACGAAGCCGCCGGAGATATCTTGCCGATGATCCGTGATGTCAGGGGGACATGGCGTTTGAGCGTGGCCGGGAACTTGGAGGGCAAGTTCTACACCTATCGTGTGCGCATCGGGGAGCAGTGGAATGAAGCGGCCGATCCTTACGCCCGGGCTGTCGGCGTGAATGGAGATCGAGCGGCGATTCTCGATTTGCGCAAGACCGATCCCCAGCGCTGGACAGAAGATAAGCCACCTCTGGCTGACCCTGTGGACGCGGTGATTTACGAGCTTCATCTGCGGGATCTGTCTGTTCATCCGGCTAGCGGCATTGCCCATAAGGGACAATATCTGGGTCTGGCCGAAGAAGGGACGCGCGGACCGGGCGGGATTCTTACCGGACTGGATCATATATCCGATCTCGGAGTGACCCATGTGCAGCTGCTCCCTATTTATGACTATGCTACTGAAAGTGTTGATGAGACCAAGCTGGACCAGCCTCATTACAACTGGGGTTATGACCCCAAAAATTTCAATGCTCCGGAAGGCTCCTACGCTACGGATCCGTATGATCCGGTTCTGCGGATCCGCGAGCTGAAGACAATGATCCAGACACTGCATGACCGCGGACTGCGCGTAATCATGGATGTGGTCTACAATCATGTTTATGACGGCTACCTTGTTAATTTCACTAAGCTTGTTCCCGGCTATTATTTACGTTATAAGGAGAACGGCAGTCTGTCGAACGGCTCGGGCTGCGGCAATGATGTCGCCTCTGAGCGGATCATGATGACCCGGTTTATTGTGGAGTCGGTGCTGTACTGGGCCCGGGAATATCATATCGACGGTTTCCGCTTTGATCTGATGGGACTGCTCGACATAGAAACCATGCAGGAGATCCGCCGCCGTCTGGATGAAATTGACCCTTCACTGATGACTATCGGGGAAGGCTGGATCCTGGATACGGAGCTTCCGGCGGAGCGCCTTGCCAGCCAGAGCAATGCGGATGCGCTTCCGGGCATCGGACAGTTCAACGACGGGTTCCGCGATGCAGTAAAGGGGAATATTTTCCGCTATGAAGAGCCTGGATTTATCGGCGGCAAGACTGGCCTCGAGCAGGCGGTGAAGACGGGGATTACCGGAGGCGTCGTGTACGGTCAATCCATGGGGGCGTTTGCTGATGAGCCGCAGCAGTGTGTGAACTTCGTTGAATGCCACGACAACCATACCCTCTGGGATAAAATTGTAATTTCCACCAAAGGGGAAAGCGATGAGCGGCGCAGAGAGATGCATCGTCTGGCTTCGGCTATGGTAATGACGAGCCAGGGGATTCCGTTTCTTCATGCAGGACAGGAATTTATGCGTACGAAGGACGGGGTGGAGAACAGCTTTAAGTCTCCCGTTGAGATCAACCGTATGGACTGGGAACGCGCAGCGGCACATGTGGAGGATATTGCTTATATGAAGCAGTTGATTGCGCTAAGGCAAGCCCACCCGGCATTTCGCCTGCGCAGCGCGGAGGAAATTCGCGCACAGCTGATGTTTGAGAAGGCGCCTGCCGGGGCAATAGCCTATACACTCCGGGATCACGCCGGAGGCGATCCGGCGCTGCACTTATACGTGCTTTATAATTCAAATACAGCCGAAGTGTCATTGGATGTGCCGCAGCTTGGCGAGTGGAGCATCCTGTTCGGCGAGGATCTGGTCTCGAAGCTTGCCGGGGGCAAGCTGACCGCCAAGGGCATTGGAATGGTTGTATTGGCCGTCCGGCAATAAGTGCCAGCTGCACTGTATATAATAGTTTGATAAAAATGGATGCCACTCGGTTGAGAGTGGCATCCATTTTTTGCGTCGATCCCTATCGTCCCAATTTGGCGGACTCCGTGGGCGTTATCTGCCCGTTAGGGAAGAACGCAGGTGGCAATCTGGAGAGATAACGCCGTTAGCGTCCGCAAACCGTAATAAACGGACCGCAGCCACCCAATAAGGACACTGGAGTCCGACGTCCTATTTTTTCCAAAACTACTTTATCTGTCGTAGTAATTATGCTACAATGCAATTACTACGACAGATGAAGTAATGAGGGATAGGTTAGGAGGATGAATTGTGATCAGCAGTGATGTCATACGGGGATATAACGATACGCTCATCCTCTATATGCTTCTGGACGGAGAGTCCTATGGCTATGAGATTTCCAAGAACATCCGGAAGCTGTCGGAGGAGAAGTACATCATGAAGGAGACTACGCTTTACTCCGCATTCACTCGGCTTGAGAAGAATGGGTACATCGATTCCTTTTTTATGGATGAGACCTTTGGGAAACGACGCACCTATTACCGTATAACTCCGCAAGGTCTGGCTTATTATCTGGAAAAATGCGAGGAATGGAAAGTTACGCAAGAGGTCGTCAACAAATTCATAAAGGAGCTGTGATCAGGATGGATACCATTAGGGGCTATTTGAACAACATGTTTACTTCCCTGCCCAGGACAGAGCAAACATATAAGCTGAAGCAGGATCTGCTGGCTAGTATGGAGGAGAAATATTACGAACTGAAGAAGGAAGGCAAATCAGAGAATGAGGCGGTAGGCATTGTCATATCCGAGTTCGGCAACATCGATGAGCTGATTGACGAGCTTGGGATTACAGTGGGGGGAGAGGATACGCTGCTTCCTGTACTTGCTCCGGAGGATACATGGGGGTATCTGGCTGCCAAGAAGACTAGCGGTTTTATGGTGGGGATTGGTGTAATGCTGTGCATCATCGGCCCGGCACTGCTGATTCTGCTTGTTACCCTGGCGGAATTTGGTTTTCTCCGTGGGGTGATTTCGGAAGACACTGCCGGAATTATTGGCGTGATCGTGCTGCTGCTGCTGGTGGCGCTGGCGGTTGGGCTATTCATATTCAGCGACACAAAGCTGGAGCGATACAAATATCTGCAAAAGGGTTTTAATCTGCCCTATTTTTTGCGGACCGAGATCGAGCAGCGCAGCCGTGCATTTGCCCCTACCTATACCCTGTCTCTGACTCTGGGTGTATCCCTGTGTGTACTCTCTCCGGTTCCTGTCCTTGTCTGGTCTGCAATCAATGAGGATGCCAGCGGCTACGGGGTCACTATTCTGCTTGCGCTCATTGCGCTGCCTGTCTTCCTGTTTATCTACTATGGGAGTATCAAGGAAAGCTTTGGCTTTCTGCTCAAGGAGAAGGAGTACACCGAAGTTCCTGAAGAGAAAGAGGAAAAACGCTTTAAGAGCTCTATCGCATCCATCGTTTGGCCGCTGGCTACCGGCTGTTTTCTGATCAGCGGATTTATTTTTGAGCGCTGGGATATCAACTGGGTGATCTTCCCGGTTACAGCGATTTTGCTGGAAGTATTAAATGCTGTGTATAAAATGATTAAGGTGAAATAACGCTTTCAGCCAGCTCCGCCCATTCTCCGGAATTTTATCTAAAAAAGTGACATTGCTCATTTAGGGTATAGTGGAACAATGATAATATTAAGGCATTTCAATCCACGACAGTACCTGGCAGGACCTGTGAAGGAGGGAGAACTTGGCCTCCTCGCAGTTTTTCACTTTGCTGCTTTACAGTGACAAATGATCAGTCGGTGACAGAGAGTAACTGCCTTTTTGGAGCCGAATGGGCAACATGCCGCCCTTGAAGTTTTCGGCGGTCAATCAGAGAGACTCGGAGGATGACAGGAATGGGTAAAGCAACCGGATTTTTGGAATATCAGCGGCAGACTCCTGCGGAGTGTGAGCCTTTAGAACGGATTAAGAACTGGAATGAATTTTCGGTGCCCTTGGAAGAGGAGAAGCTGCGGGAGCAGGGAGCGCGCTGTATGGATTGCGGAACACCGTTCTGCCATGTAGGACGGCTGCTGTCCGGGATGGCCTCCGGCTGTCCGCTGCATAATCTCATTCCGGAATGGAATGACATGGTCTACCGCGGCAATTGGGAAGTTGCGCTGAAACGGCTGCACAAGACCAATAACTTTCCTGAATTTACAGGACGCGTGTGTCCGGCTCCTTGTGAAGGCGCTTGTACCGTGGGCCTTCATGGTAATCCCGTAACGATTAAATCCATTGAAAAGTCGATTGTAGATAGAGGATTCGCCGAGGGCTGGATTGTTCCCGAGCCGCCTTTGACCCGTACGGGCAAAAAAGTAGCCGTAGTTGGCTCCGGACCGGCCGGCCTTGCCTGTGCCGCACAGCTTAACAAAGCAGGCCATAGCGTAACCGTATATGAACGGGCTGACCGGATCGGAGGTCTGCTGACCTACGGCATTCCGAACATGAAGCTGGATAAGAAAACCGTGCAGCGTCGGGTGGATTTGCTGGCGGAGGAGGGCATTACCTTTGTAACCCGGACAGAAATCGGCAGAGACATTGCTGCTTCGCAGCTCAAGGAAGATAATGATGCTGTAGTGCTCTGCGGCGGCTCGACACAAGCCCGCGATCTTCCGCTGGAAGGCCGCGAGCTTCGGGGAATCCATCAGGCGATGGAATTTCTGACGCTGAATACGAAGAGTCTGCTTGACTCTGATTTGGCTGACGGTGAATATTTGTCTGCGGCCGGCAAGGATGTTGTTGTGATCGGGGGCGGAGACACTGGCACCGACTGTGTAGCTACCTCGATCCGGCACGGCTGCCGCAGTGTCATCCAGCTGGAAATTATGCCACAGTCTCCATTAACCCGCCAATCCAACAATCCTTGGCCGGAATGGCCAAAGGTACTCAAAGTGGACTACGGCCAGCAGGAAGCCGCTGCTTTGTATAAGGAAGATCCGCGCCGTTACCTCGTTTCCACGAAACGTTTTGTTGGTGATGACGGCGGACATGTGCAGGAGCTGCACACGGTGCGCATCGAATGGACGCGCAATGAGCAGGGCCGGATGGTTCCGGTAGAAGTTCCGGGCAGCGAAGAGGTGATTAAGGCACAACTGGTGCTGCTGGCGCTGGGTTTCACCGGTCCGGAAGAAACGGTGCTGAATGAGCTTGGGATAGAACGTGATGAACGCTCCAATGCCAAAGCGGAATTCGGTGCGCAGGCGACCAACGTCGAGGGTGTATTTGCCGCAGGAGACATCCGCCGCGGCCAGAGTCTTGTGGTCTGGGCAATTAATGAGGGACGCCAGGCTGCACGCGAAGTCGACCGCTTCCTGATGGGAGCCTCCAATTTGCCTTAAGTATATCTTGGATAGGTGCTTCATGTGGACGTCCCGGTGGGGCGTTCGCTTTGCGTTCCGGGGCCAAGGAAAGTTAAGATAAAAGATAAGCTATTTAAACGGGTTGAACAGAAAGGGAGATTATACGATGAAGCTGATGTTTATTTCCGATATTCATGGATCGTTATTTTGGCTGGAGCAGGCTTTGGCAAAAGTAGAGGAGGAGCAGCCGCATACGCTAGTGATTCTGGGGGACTTCTTATATCACGGTCCGAGAAATCCGCTGCCGGACGGTTATAATCCCCAGGGAGTCGCAACGAAGCTTAACGCGTACGGGAAATCTCTGGTGGCTGTTAGAGGCAACTGCGATGCCGAGGTCGATCAGATGCTGCTGGAGTTCCCGATGATGGGGGATTATGTACTGATTCTCCACGAAGGCCGGAAGATCTATGCCACTCACGGGCATGGCTTCAGCATTGACCATTTGCCTGCACTTGCTGAAGGGGATGTATTTATCCAAGGACATACCCATCTGCCGGTAGCCGATATAAAAGAAGGCATCTATGTGCTGAATCCAGGCTCCATCTCGCTGCCAAAAGAGAATAACCCGAATTCCTACGGAATTCTTGAGAACGGGGAGTTCACGGTTAAAGATTTTACGGGCAACGTCGTTAAGCATCTCAAATTGTAGGGTGACCTTATTCTGCGCGGCATTGAGCGTAATGGCGGTTTATTGTATGATGGGTAAGGAGCTTTCAGGGATCTTCCCGCTTCAAATATAAACAGCAGAGGTAAACAACAAATGTATCCTAAAGATTTGAACTATACAATGCCGGCGGAATGGGGCAAGCATGAGCGGACCTTCATCTCCTGGCCGGTTCAGGCGTCCATGGTTTTTCCGGACAACCATAAATCCGTTTGTGACGGCTATGCTGAAATCATCCGTGCCATCGCTGAGTTCGAGCCGGTTACCGTAGTTGTCAATCCGGACGATCTGGGGATGGTAGAGGAACTAGAACTCGGGGCGAATGTAACGCTGCTGCCGATCCGGCATAATGACGCCTGGCTGCGTGATAACGGGCCGACGTTTGTTCTAGGTGAAGACGGCGTGCTCGCCGGTGTGAACTGGAAATTTAACGCCTGGGGCGGCAAATATTCGCCGTGGGATCTGGATGATGAGGTGGCTCCGCAAATTCTGGAGCAGCTGAAGATGAAACGTTTTGACGCACCGCTGGTAATGGAAGGCGGCTCTATCCATACCGATGGTGAAGGCACACTGATCACCACGGAGGAATGTCTGCTGAACACGAACCGCAATCCGGAGCTGGACCGGGCAGACATTGAGGAATATGTACGGAAATATACCGGCACCGAGTCGATCATCTGGCTGAAGCGCGGCCTCAGCGGTGACGAGACTGACGGCCATGTAGATAATATTGCCTGCTTCGCCGCTCCGGGCAAAGTCATCATTCAGGTCTGCGGCGACCCGCAGGATGAGAACTTCGGCATCACTCAGGAGAATCTCCGTATTCTGGAGAATGCGGTGGATGCCAAAGGCCGGAAGCTGGAGATTATCCAGATTCAGCAACCACCCCGCGTGGACTATGAGGACAGCCGCCTGACGCTTAGCTATTTGAATTTCTATTTCGTCAACGGCGGCATTATACTGCCGGTATTCGGCGGGACGGCTTCCGAGACAGATCAGCTGGCGGAGCAGAGTCTGGCTGCCTTGTTCCCGGACCGCAGAATCCGTAAGGTGAACGGTATGGCGGTCATCGGCGAAGGCGGAAACGTACACTGCACGACCCAACAGATGCCTGCCACAAAGTAATTTACTCGCTAGGGAGGACAGAAGCATGAGAAAAGTAAAAGTAGCCGCTACACAAATGAGCTGTTCCGGCGACATTGATGAGAATATTCGCAAGGCTGACAGTCTGGTCAGAGAAGCAGCGGCTCAAGGCGCGCAGATTATTTTGCTGCAGGAGCTGTTCGAAACCCCTTATTTCTGCCAGAAGGAGAAATCTGATTATTACGTCTACGCCACTGAGCTAGAGCAGAATAAAGCAGTGAATCATTTCAAGGCTGTAGCCAAAGAGCTGCAAGTCGTGCTGCCGATCAGTTTCTACGAGAAAAAGAACTATGCCCGTTACAACTCGCTGGCGGTAATTGATGCCGACGGCACGGTGCTGGGCAAATACCGCAAGAGCCATATTCCTGACGGTCCCGGCTATGAAGAGAAATTCTATTTCAATCCGGGGGATACCGGGTTTAAGGTATGGAATACCCGCTATGCCAAGATCGGTGTCGGCGTCTGCTGGGACCAGTGGTACCCGGAAGCCGCCAGAGTCATGAGTCTAATGGGCGCGGAGATTCTGTTCTATCCGACAGCCATCGGTTCGGAACCGCAGGACGGATCCATTGATTCCAAAGATCACTGGCAGACCTGCATGCTGGGCCATGCGGCGGCGAATTTGATTCCTGTCGTGGCCTCCAACCGGATCGGCGAGGAAATTGATGAGGATTCCAGCATTAACTTCTACGGCTCCTCGTTCATTGCCGGCCCGCAGGGCAACAAAATCGTCGAAGCCGGGCGGGATGAGCAGACGGTACTGGTCAGCGAATTCGATCTGGATGCGTTGGAAGTGGGCCGGATTGAGTGGGGCATTTTCCGTGACCGCCGTCCGGAGCTGTACAGAATGATATCTTCGTATGATGGGGACTTAACCTTTTAAGGAATAATCGAACAGAAGTATATAACATGGAATAAGAGGGCACTGCCAGGGAGAATCATGATCTCTTGGCCGTGTCTTTTTTGCCCTTATGGCATGTTCATGGGAGATATGGGACTGTGTCTAGCGATAAATGTTACAATCTATGAATTTAGTGTTATATAACATTACATAATGGAGAAAAGTTAATTGTCATCACCACTGTGATCTGTTAAAATCTACTTAAGTATTTTACAAAATGAGTGGGGGATTGGAAAATGGGGATCAGAAAAAAGTGGGCAATGTCAGCTTTGGTGGCATTTTTGGTCTTGTCTATGGTGGGCTGTGGTTCCAACAATAACGCCAAAAGCGGAGATGCGGCAGAAGAGTCGATCAAATTCGCAAGTGACGCCAGCTACGCGCCAATGGAGTATATGGACACGGACACCATCAAGGGCTTTGACATTGATTTCATCAAGGCAGTTATGGAAGAAGCGGGTATCGATTATACAGTGACTAATACGGGATGGGACACGATGCTTTCCAGTGTGAAGCAGGGCACGGAATATCAGGCAGGTCTATCCTCGGTATCCATTACGGACGAACGCAAGGAAACCTATGACTACTCTATCCCCTACTTTGAATCCACTAATATGATTATGGTTAAAGAGGGCAGTGACATTAAGAATGCGCTGGACCTGAAAGATAAAACCGTAGCGGTACAAGGGGCTACAACGGCCGATGATCTGATGAGCGGGATTATGGGTGTCGACAACACCAAACTGAGACGTTTTGAAAGCAATGCGGTAGCGCTGATGGAACTGAAAGGCGGCGGAGCCGACGCGGTTGTGGCTGATATCGCTATTGTGAATGAATACATTAAGAACAATCCGAAAGAGAAAGTAACGGGCATCCTCGATAAGGAGAACTTTGGTTCCGAATATTACGGCATTCTATATCCTAAGGGTAGCGAGTGGAAAGCCAAACTGGATCCGGCAATCAAAGCTGTTATAGAGAACGGAAAGTATGCCGAGATCTACAAAACCTGGTTCGGGGAAGAACCGGATACAGCCACTCTTCTTAGCGCGGAGTAAGCAAGCAGGGAGACAATAAAGCGTGCGTAATGATTGCTATTGCGCATGCTTCTTTTTTTGAAATTTAGAGCAGAAGAGAAGGGAAGAATTCTATGGACTTCAGATTCGACATCATCGTTCATTATTTGCCGGTCTTACTGAAGGGAACGCTATTCACAATTGGAGTATCTATTGTATCTATTCTTTGCGGCTCGATCCTGGGCTTGGGGATGGGCTTTGGCAAAATGGCTCCGAAATGGTATTTCCGCTGGCCGTTCCATTCCTATATTAACTTCTTTCGTGGCACACCGCTGTATGTACAGATCCTGATCGTGCATTTTGGGGTAATTCCACTTTTTTACGGCACGACCAACGTCCTGATGACCTCATTTGTCGCACTTTCGCTGAATTCTGCCGCCTATTCCGCCGAGATTTTTCGTGCCGGTATCCAGTCGATCGATCCTGGGCAGCGGGAAGCCGCGTTGTCGCTTGGAATGAGCAAATGGCAGGCGATGCGTTTTATCATTCTGCCGCAGGCGATCAAACGGATGGTTCCGGCGTTCGGGAATGAATTTATTGTCCTGGTTAAGGATTCCTCCTTGCTTGCGCTTATTGCCGCCCCGGAGATTATGTATTGGAGCAATACGATGAAAGGCCAATACTTGCGGATATGGGAGCCTTATTTGACCGCTGCCTTTATCTATTTCATTCTTACCTATTCACTCAGCAAGCTGCTCAATTATATTGAACGGAAGGTGTAACCTTATATGGAGCCTATTATTTCGGTACGACATTTACATAAATCATTCGGTGCCCATCAGGTGCTGAGCGATATTAACGTGGATATCTACGGCCGGGAGGTTGTGGTGGTAATCGGGCCTTCGGGTTCGGGAAAATCGACCTTTTTACGCTGCCTTAATCTGCTGGAGGAGCCGCAAGAGGGCGATGTTATCATTGAAGGAACTTCCTTGATGGCCAAAAGCACAAGAATTAACGATATCCGTACAGAGGTCGGCATGGTGTTTCAGCAATTTAATCTGTTTCCGCACAAGAAGGTCATTGAGAACATTATGCTGGCCCCGATGCAGGTCCGTAAATGGCCTGCGGACAAAGCGCGGCAGAAGGCGCTGGAACTGCTGCAAAAGGTCGGCTTAAGCGAGAAGGCGGAGATGTATCCGGCATCCCTGTCGGGCGGGCAGGCCCAGCGGGTCGCAATTGCCAGGGCGCTGGCGATGGAACCGAAGATTATGCTCTTCGATGAGCCGACATCGGCGCTGGACCCGGAAATGGTCGGTGAGGTGCTGGCGGTAATGAAGGATTTGGCCCGCGAAGGTATGACTATGGTTGTAGTCACGCATGAGATGGGTTTTGCGCGCGAAGTAGGCGATCGTGTCTTGTTTATGGAACAGGGCGTGGTGGTTGAGGAAGGTATTCCGGAACAGTTGTTTGGCAATCCTTCACATGAACGAACTAAGGGATTTTTGTCGAAAGTACTGTGAAATTGTGGCAAACTAGAATATTGTTTTTCTATCGGTTATATTAGAATAGTAAACTTACGGATCGACAAATACTAAGAATATCTGTCGAATAGAAGGAGAGGAGGCTCTGGGATATCTTTATTTATCATACTCTATAATGATAGAAGGAGAATACGATGAGCACATTTAAAAATTGGTTGAATACAACAAAGAGCGGGTTAACGGAACAAGTTAAGAAATTTAAAAATAAAGATTTCATGAACGCGGTAGTTGCAGGCTGCGCGCTGGTTGCGGCGGCTGATGGCAAGATTGAAGAAACCGAAAAGAACAAAATGGCGGGGTATATGAATCTCAGCAATGAACTCAAAGTGTTTGACATGAGAGATGTCATTGCCCAGTTCAATTTCTACGTAAGCAATTTTGAGTTTTCCCCGGAGATCGGCAAACAGGAAGCACTCAAAGCTATTGCTAAATTCAGCAGCAAGCCGGAAGTTGGACGCGTAATTGTTGGTGTGTGTTCGGCTATCGGTGCAGCAGACGGTGATTTTGATGAGCATGAGAAAGCGGTTGTGCGGAATATCTGCAGTGTACTGGGATTAAGCCCAAGCGAATTCAGTCTCTAAAACAGGAACAAATATCCATTAACCGGATGAAACGGATTGGGTTTTTTACCGTATGAGTGGTATAACATCCAAAATGCTAGACTTACAGGCTGTGATTCTTTTCGGAAACGGAGGTACGTAAAGTTGGCTGGAATTAATTTGGTAAAAGGACAGAAGATTGATTTAACTAAAGGAAATGCCGGGCTGGCTAACGTTATTGTAGGTTTGGGCTGGGACCCTGCCGAACCTGCCCGCGGGTTCTTCGGTGCGAAGAAACAGGCGAATGTGGACTGCGACGCTTCGGCGCTGCTGCTGAGCGAGAATGGTAAGCTGACCAGCAAAATGAATTTGGTATGCTTTCACAACAAGCAGAATCCGAACAATTCCGTTGTTCATTCCGGGGATAACCTGACGGGTGATGGTGACGGGGACGATGAACAAATCAATGTCAATCTGAAGGCAATCCCTTCCGATGTGCACAAGGTACTTGTAGTAGTTAACATTTATGATGCCGTGAACCGCAAACAGGATTTCGGCATGATCAAATCGGCGTATATCCGCATTATCAATGCTGCCGGAAATGCCGAGCTGATCCGGTTTAATCTGACCGACAATTACACAGGCTTTACGGCGCTGATCTGTGGAGAGCTTTACCGGCACGGCGAAGAATGGAAATTTGCCGCAATCGGTGAAGGTGCCCATGCCGCACATATCAATCAATTGGCTGAACGATACATTTAAATCTAATTTCGGAAAGAAGGTTTAATAACTATGGCAATTAATTTATCCAAAGGGCAAAAGATCGATTTGACTAAAAGCAATCCGGGATTGTCCAAAATCAAAGTCGGCCTCGGTTGGGATACCAACAAATACGATGGCGGCAAGGATTTTGACCTCGACGTTTCCGTCTTTCTGACAAATGCTGCAGGTAAAGTTGGGAAAGAAAGCAACTTCATCTTCTTCAACAATAAGCAGAATGAGAATGCTTCCGTTGTTCATGCCGGCGATAACCGTACCGGTGAAGGTGATGGCGATGATGAAGTGATTGAAGTGGATCTGAAGAACATCCCTGCAGATGTTGAGAAGGTTGCTTTTACCATTACCATTTATGAAGCGGAGTCCAGAAGCCAGAACTTTGGACAAGTATCGCGTTCTTATGTGCGTATCGTCAACGAGGAGAACAATGAGGAGCTGATCCGCTTCGACCTTGGTGAAGATTTCTCCGTTGAAACGGGCGTGGTAGTTGGTGAACTGTACCGTCACGGCGCAGAGTGGAAATTTAATGCTATCGGCGCAGGCTACAAAGACGGTCTTGCCGGTCTGACACGCGATTACGGACTGCAATAAAATTTACTGCAGCCAACCTAGACATCTAGACCTTAGATGAAACCATTCACGAAAGAGGGTTGATGCCAGTGACGATCAGTCTTTCTAAAGGACAACGGATCGATCTTACCAAGACTAATCCGGGTCTGACGAAGGTAGTGGTGGGACTCGGCTGGGATACGAACAAATACAGTGGCGGCAAGGATTTTGACCTGGATGCTTCAGCGTTCCTGCTGCATGAAGACGGCAAAGCCAAAGGGGCGGACGACTTTGTATTCTACAATAATCCGACTGGCGGTGCAGGCTCCTTAACCTATACGGGGGATAACCGTACAGGAGAAGGCGACGGGGATGACGAGCAGATCATTGTTGATTTCAGCAAAGTTCCTGCACATATTCAGCGTATCGGGATCACGGTAACGATCTATGATTGTGATGCACGGGCACAGAACTTTGGACAGGTGTCCAATGCATTTGTTCGTGTCGTGGACGCTTCCAGCGATCGTGAAGTGCTGCGATATGATTTGGGTGAAGATTTCTCAACGGAGACTGCTGTTGTATTCTGTGAATTCTACCGGCATGGTGCCGATTGGAAATTCCAGGCGATTGGAAGCGGATTTGCCGGCGGCCTAAGTGCTCTATGCAGAAACTATGGACTGGACGCGCAATAACAGCTTCAAAGGCTTGAAAGGCGGGATCTCATCGATCCTGCCCTTTTTATACTCTTATCCATTTACAAAGGTGGCTTAAGAATGAATATTGAAGTGGTTAAAGGCCAGAAGGCAGACCTGACCAAAGCAAATCCCGGGCTTCGCTCTATTATCGTGGAGATTGGCTGGCAGGCTCCGTCCTCTATGGAAATTGATGCCTCTGCATTTTTGCTTGGAGAACAAGCCAAAGTGCGCAGCGATGAAGATCTGATCTTTTACAACAATCCATCTACGGCGTACATCAGATATAAGGATGTAGCCGGTACCAAATCAAGCGGTCTTAAACACTTTGAAATCGAGCTGGATACCATTCCTGCTCAGACGATGAGGATTGCATTTGCAATTACACTGTACGATGGCGAAAACCGCAATCAAATGTTCGGGCAGATGAGCGAGGCCCATTGCCGGATTCTGGATCGGGCGACGGGTATGGAGATTTTGCGCTGTAATCTTGAAAATCATTTCTCTGTGGAAACAGCTGTTGTAGTAGGAGAATTATATAGATATAGCGGTGAGTGGAAATTCAGTGCTATTGTGGCTGGATTTAACGGCGGACTTAAAGCCTTGTGCGCTAACTATGGAATTGAGGTCGAAGATGATCCGGTTCCTGAACTCCGTGAACCGCAGAAAGGTCCTGCACCGGAATTGGCACGGCCATCCGTACCGCCTGTGCAAGAATCCCGGAGTATCCCGCCGGCTGTACCGCCTGCACCACCGAAGATTGAAGAGGCTTCTGCGCCGCCTCTGAATCTCAACCTCAAGAAGATTGAGCTGAAGAAAAAGGGCGATTCCATAAATTTGAAGAAATCAGCTGCCGGTCTTGGAGAAGTGCTCATCAATCTGAATTGGAATCAGAAGCAAGGCGGTGGGTTGTTCAGCCGTAAAGGGGGCGTGGATTTGGATCTCGCTTGCCTGTACGAGTTGAAGAATGGCCGCAAAGGAGTCGTTCAAGCGCTGGGAAATGCTTTCGGAAATCTTCAGCAGCCGCCTTATGTGGTGCTCGATGGCGATGACCGGACAGGCACCGTAACATCCGGCGAGAACTTGCGTATAAACGGAAGTAAGCTTGCGGAAATAGAACGAATTTTAATCTTTTCATTTATTTACAAGGGGGTTACGCACTGGTCTGAAGCCGATGGAGTCGTCACCATCACTCAGGCTGGGGGTCCGGAGATTATTGTGAATCTGGACGAGCATAACAACCGGAAAGGCATGTGCGCTATTGCATTGATCCGGAACGTAGGCGATACATTCAGCATTGAACGGCTTGTGCAATATTTCAGCGGCCATCAGGAGATGGATCAGGCCTATGGCTGGGGACTGCGCTGGGTAGCGGGCAGTAAATAATTTAATTTTTCCGGAGGCGCAAGCAAAATGGATTGGTTCAGTGATTTTTTTAGAAGTATCAGCGAGAATTATGGGCACTTTTTCTCTTGGAGCGACATTGTAGGAACGCTCTCTGACCCGGTCAGCTGGGGGATTATCGGGAGCTTGATTTTGCTCGAAGGGCTGCTATCGGCAGATAATGCGCTTGTGCTTGCGGTAATGGTTAAGCATTTGCCGAAAGAACAGCAGAAGAAGGCGTTGTTTTACGGGATATTGGGAGCTTACCTCTTTAGATTCCTGGCGATCGGACTAGGGACATTCCTGATTAAATTTACGCTCGTCAAAGTCCTTGGGGCATTATATCTCTTTTATATCGCTTATAAAGGATTATTCAAGCGAAATGAATCCGGCGAAGGTGAAGAAGGGAAAGAACATAAAGGCACCTCTTTCTGGAAAACTGTACTGCTGGTTGAATTGATGGATATTGCGTTCAGTATTGACAGTGTGGTAGCTGCCTTCGGGTTGAGCGACAAAGTCTGGGTTCTTTTCTTGGGCGGTATCCTCGGCGTGCTGATGATGCGCGGTGTGGCGCAGGTGTTCCTGAAGCTCATTGCCAAGTTCCCTGAACTGGAGCAGACGGCGTTCCTGTTGATTGCCCTGATTGCAGGCAAAATGCTTGCTGGAGCGTTCGGATTTGAAATGCCGCATTTCATTTTCTTCACCATTCTGATTGCGGTCTTTGTGGGAACCATTCTGTACAGTTCCGGAAAGAAAAAGAAAGAAATGAACAGAAACGCGTAATTTCAAGGTTTCATAGGATAAAGAGGACCATCACAGGGAAGGTGAGACTCCCTTTTATCCCGGGTAATCGTATATGGAATAGCATGGCCTTTGCTTGTATTTGAGAGAGCCGGAAGCCGTCCCCGAGAGGACGGCATAGCCGGTTCTGCAGCTCTCTATAAGGAGAGGCTATTTGTTTTGCTCCGCTTTGCAAAACTATAAGGGGGAAGGCCTTTGAGATACTTCGATTACCTGACGCAAGAGCAAGAAACGTCATTATTCTACTCTCCGCCTGTTTCATTTAACCATACTACAAGCAAGGAACTGCTGGCTTACGCTGTTGGGGCTGCCCTCTATATGCCGGCAACCCGGTCCACTGTGGCTGAGGATATTCTGAAGCTCAGAGCTGCGGGGCTGGTGACGGTCATAATTGATCTGGAGGATGCGATAGGCGATGGAGAGGTTGATTACGCTGAAGAGTCAGTGGTAAGGCATCTTTCCTTTCTGTCGGCTTATGCCGAGAATGAGCCTGATCCCGGAAATAGTCTTCCCCTGCTATTTATCCGCGTCCGCAATCCGGAGCAGCTGCAGAAGCTGATTTTCCGGCTGGGATCGTTTATTACAATGCTCACTGGTTTTGTCTTCCCCAAGTTCTCAGTGGACAATGGTGTGGAGTACTTTGAGGCGATTGCCGATTATAACAGCTCACGCGGCTATCTTGCCCCTGTGCTGTATGGCATGCCGATTCTGGAAAGCGCCCCGATTATTTACCGGGAGACCCGGACGGACAGCTTGCTGGCCATACGTAACTTGCTTGGCGATTACCGTGATTATGTGCTGAATGTCCGAATCGGAGCGACTGATTTCTCCAGTCTGTTTGGATTGCGCCGCAGTCCGGATATCAGCATTTATGATTTGATGCCGATCCGCGACTGTATATCGGACATTATTAATGTCTTCGGCCGGGTGGAAGAGGGCTATGTCATTTCAGGACCGGTCTGGGAGTATTTTGCCGGCAAAAGACAGCAGGGGCTCCGCCCGCAGTTGCGTCAGACTGCCTTTGAGGATGCCTTCGGCAGGCAGGGCCGGGAGATGCAGCACAATTATAATTCCAGCGCCATGGACGGCTTGATCCGTGAAGTGATTCTGGATAAAGAAAACGGGATTGTCGGCAAGACGATTATTCATCCTTCCCATCTAAGACCCGTGCAGGCCATGTATACAGTGATGCATGAGGAATATGTGGATGCACTAAGCATTGTAGAGAGTAACGATGGCAGCCGTGGAGTGTTCAAGAGCGAATACTACAACAAAATGAATGAAATTAAGCCGCATCTGAACTGGGCAAGACGTATTTTACTACGATCTCAAATATACGGGGTGTTACATGAACAACAGCATTTTACCTTACTTCTACCCGAGAACGAATATACACACGTTTAATATCGTCCAGAACCTGCAGGTTACGGTAACCGAAACATCCAACCCCTTTGATATGCCGGTTGAAGCTTTATTCTCCATGGCTGCACGGATCAATAAAAAGCGTTCCTTTCTCTTTGTCAGCAAGGTGCTCGGCAAGCATATTCCAGTAATGCCCTATACGCCACTGCTTAGCGGAGCTGCGCTAGGGCTGCTTTTATACCGGGAAATGAACGGCGGGGCTAAGGCTGCCGCCAACGAGCCGATGGACAAGCTGCTGGATGCGGCGGTTCACGGCCTCATTCATCCCCTCCAGGCAGAGGAGGCCTACCATGAGCTGCTGGCCGCGCAGCTGGTGCTTCCGCAGCCGGTCGTTTTTGTAGGTTTTGCCGAGACTGCTACGGCGCTGGGTCATAGCATGTACAACATTTTTGCCGGAGGCGCGTCATATATTCATACCACCCGTGAAGACATCCCGGAGATGGCGTCAATTATCAGCTTTGAAGAAGAGCATTCTCATGCGGTTGATCATCTCTGTTATGCCCTGGACGCCGCCCTTTTGTCTGGAGAAGAGCCGATTGTGCTCGTAGATGACGAAATTACGACCGGTAATACGGCGATCAACACGATCCGGGATATCCAGTCCAAGTTCCCGCGCAAGGAATACGTAGTAGCTTCCCTGCTGGATTGGAGAAGCGAAGGGCATATTCAGGCTTACCGTGATCTGGAGCAGGAGCTCGGGATTCAGATTAAGGCGTTGTCTCTGCTGCAGGGTTGTATTGAAGTGAAGGGGACGCCTGTGCTGGATGCCGAAGCCGGTAAAGGACAGGCGAAGCCCGCCCGTGAGGCGCCTGTTGTGACTACATATATCCGGGACGGATTGGAGCGGCTGGCAGTAAGCTCTACCGACTCACGCGGGGAAATCAACACTTCGCCGTATCTGAAGCTTAGCGGCCGCTTCGGCCTTAGCTCAGAGGATAATGTCTGGATCGACAAGGGTGCAGCACAGGTGGCGGCGCAGCTTCGCGAACTGCGCGAGAGCCCCTATGCCCTGGTGATGGGTGTCGGTGAATTTATGTATCTGCCTATGCGGATTGCGGCCGAAATGGGGGAAGGGGTTGCCTATCAGTCATCTACCCGCAGCCCGATTCATCCGGATCGCCGGCCGGATTATGGCGTGCATAGCGCGGCTGCTTATCCATCGCCCACAGACACGGGGATTACGAATTATATCTACAATGTGGACCCCGGCCAATATGGTGATATTTTCGTGCTGCTGGAGCGGGATGTACCCCATAGACGGATTGAGCCGATGATGGATATTTTGAAGGGACTGGCCGGCAACAAGGTGCATCTGATTGTACTGGGTCCTGAACTGGAAGTGGAGGTGCCCGCTGATGAAGGGAACGGATAGCGGAGAAACGATCATGAGCAAAAGAATAGCCCCTCCGGTTCCGCTTGGCAGCTATCCTCCATCAGATGTTCGTTTTCTGCTTAAGGATCTCAGCAATGTCTCCCTGGAGCTGGGTACGGCGGAGCGGGAGAAAGCCATCCAGTCCGGGGTGAGCTATTCGGAGATGCTTCCTGTGGAGTACCAGCCGACGGAGCCGTATATTGCATTGTTTCAGGAGACACTCCGGCACTCTGCGGTAAAGGTCGCACAGGCGGTTGCGGTTGTCTCCGAGCTGATCGTATCCCGGCGGGGGACAGACCATACGGTGCTGGTCTCCTTGGCCAGAGCGGGAACGCCGATTGGCGTACTGATTAAACGCTATATTGCCGAACGGTACGGCGTGGATCTGCCGCACTACAGCATCTCGATTATCCGCGGCAAAGGCATGGATGAGAACGCAATTCTCTACATGCTGCAGCAGCATGGTGCGGATGCCAATCTGCAGTTTATTGACGGCTGGACGGGCAAAGGCGCAATCACCCAGGTGCTTATTGAATCCTGTGCCGATTTCTATAAGAAATACGGGATTGCGCTGAATGACGATCTGGCTGTACTTGCGGATCCGGGAAGCTGTTCGCAGACCTTCGGGACCAGGGAAGATTATCTGATCCCAAGTGCCTGCTTGAATTCGACGGTGTCGGGACTCATAAGCCGTACAGTGCTGCGGGAGGATCTGATCGGCCCGGAGGAGTTCCATGGTGCGAAGTTCTATAGGGAATGGCTGGACAGTGACCTCTCCAATGTGTTTATCGAAGCGATTACACCCCATTTCGCTTCCGTAACCGCGGATGCTGCGGCAATCGCTGCAGGCATGCTGAAAGCGCCGCCGGAGATTACCTGGCAGGGAATGCGTGATGTCCAGAATATTCAGGAGACGTTCGGCATTGATAACATCAATCTGGTCAAGCCGGGCGTGGGAGAGACGACGCGTGTGCTGCTGCGCAGAGTACCCTGGAAAATTCTTGTCGATACTATGGATAACCCGAATCTGCGCCACATTCTGCTGTTGGCGGAGGAGCGGGGGGTTCCGGTAGAAGTGTATCCCGGGCTTACCTATTCCTGCTGCGGAATTATCCAGCCGCTGAAAGGAGGGGAAAGCGATTGATTTACGCCAGCGATTTAGACCGTACCCTGATCTATTCCCTGGGCGCGCTGCTTGTTCCGGAGGATTCACCGGGACTGGTGCCGGCTGAAATTATTGACGGCAAAACGGTCTCCTATATTTCACACGCAGCACTGCAACGCTTGAAGGAACTCACCGCGAGCATCATCTTCATGCCAGTGACTACGCGGACCATTGCGGAGTATAAGCGGATCAACCTGTTCCAGGAGACGATTATTCCGGATTATGCCGTCACCAGCAACGGTGGCAACATTCTGGTTCGCGGAGTGGTAGATCAGCAGTGGCGGGCATTGATCGGCAGGCTGGTGGAACGCAATTCAGCTGCCGCCGAAGAAGTGGGAAAGCTTGTACGATCAGTGGTTCGTCCGGAATGGATTATCAACGAACGTTATTGCGATGAGCTGTTCTATACATTTATGGTGTACCGCGATCTCCTGCCCCTGGATGAGATTAACCATCTGGCAGAACGTCTGCTTGGGCTGGGCTGGAAGGTTTCTTTGCAGGGCCGTAAGCTGTATGTAGTGCCGGAGGCTGTGAACAAAAGCGATGCGATTGTTCATGTGCGCCGCACGGTTCATTCGGAGCCGATGGTTGCTTCGGGGGATTCCCTGCTGGACAAATGTCTGCTGGAAAGCGCGGATTATGCCATTGCCCCGAGGCATGGGGAAATATTTGCCGAGCAGCAGGCCACTCTAGTAGAATTGAACTATCCTTTTACAGAGCTGTCGGGCGTCCATGCCGGGGAAGAAATCATGCAGTATGTTCAGAAGATTTATAACAATCTAACGACATTGGGAGTTGGGCCGCAATGAAAAAGGTAAATATTTATTTCAACCGCTGGTTCTCCGTGGCTTTTCATTATATGAATCTCATACGGAATAATGAGGACGGCATTCCTGTTCAAATCTTTGCTACCCACCCCGATATCCGGCATATGTCGCTGCAAGGCGCTGACGTTGCAGGAACTGAACCTGCTCTGGAAGGGATCGAATACGTGCAGTTCTGTGTTGATTTCTGCCGCCGCAATGAGATTGATATCTTCATCCCGCGTCTGCATATGATGGATATCGCCCTGCATGCTGCAATGTTCGATGCCATCGGCACGAAAGTGCTGGTCTGCCGTGATTTGGACCTGCTGGAGATGATTCTGGATAAAGGCAAGTTCTATAGCAAAGTTAAGGATAGCGGAATAATGGAAATTCCCGATTATCATGTTGTTGATACAGCGGAACAATTCAAGGCGGCTTACGAGGATCTTGTGGCCAAAGGGCATGAGGTCTGCTTCAAGCCTACCGAAACAGAAGGCGGACTTGGCTTTCGTATCATTAATAACAGCCGCAGCCCTATAGAGGAGCTCTTTGGTTATGTGACGCAGCATATTTCGTTTGATGAGGCTTACCGCGTCCTTTCCGGAGTGGATTCGTTTCCCGCCCTGATGGTTATGGAGCTTCTGGAAGGGTATGAGTACAGTATCGACTGTCTGGCGGACGAGAACGGCAGGCTGCTTGCCGCCGTGCCGCGCCGCAAGGACAACGGGCGGCTACGGGTTATGGAGCATATTCCCGAACTGGAGAATATTGCGAAGCGTGTCGCCGAAACCTATCAGATCCCTTATAATTACAATATACAAATGAAATACGGCGGCGGAGTTCCCAAGCTGTTGGAGATTAACCCCCGGATGTCCGGCGGGCTGCATGTTTCTTGTCTGACTGGTATCAACTTCCCTTATCTGGCGGTTAAAAGCGCGCTGGGCGGCGAGGTTCAGCCTGCCGAGTTCGCCGGTGATATACTGGCCAGCCATATAGAGCAGCCTATGATTATGAGAATACACGATGAATCCGCTATTACGGATTCCGTGAATTGAGTGTGATTTCACACGCTCACAAGAGGTGAGGACAATTTATTCGAAATCAAAAGTATTGTTGTATGCAGGAGCCGGCTATGTTGTGGCTCTGCTGACGAGCGCTTTCCTGCCGGAGCTGCTCTCTCTGCTGTTCCCGGTTGCCGGAGCTGCCATCGGGCTGCTTGGAGGCAAGCGCACACGAACTAACCTGCCGGCGGAGGTACTCCCGGCCGGGCAGGAGCCGGCAGCGATCGCCCCGGCTTCTGCTGCGGGCAGTCCTGAAGTGATCCGGGCTGCACCCGCAGGATCGGAAACCGGTGCACCACATTCCTTGTCCGGCAGAGGACATACTGAGATCAGGATCGGAGCGGAATTCGCCCCGGTGGTGGAGTATCTCGGCATTCTGGAGGATATGATTATTTCGGAAGGCCAGAAGGATACGCTCGACAATGAAATTGTTGAGAAATCACTGGCACTGATCGCCAGGCTCCAGCGGGTCATTCCGCTGCTTCAGGAGCTGGGCAACGGTGAGATCAACCACACGGTCCGCAGATTGGTGCTGAAGGACCTGAACGGGGTCATCAATCCTTTCCTGCGGCTGGGCGGTGAGGCCAAAACAAAAAATCGGAGAATGCTGCTGAACGGTCTGCGGGATGTCGATTCCAAAATTACGGAGATCGCCTCTACGATCGAGCATAAAGACCTGATGGAACTTCAGACCAAGGCGGAACTGATTCATCAGCGGTACAGCAGTTCCGAATTATAGGAGGGAAACCCATGTCCACGCAGTTGATAGAGCTCAAAAAAGAAGATGAGCAGAAGGTAGTTGCAGAAGCTTCCCAATTAATTGAGAAGGTAGCCAAGACCGATACCGTTGCACTGGATTCCTTAATGGATGACATCGGCAAGCTTGGGGTGAAGACGCAGGAAAAAGCGGGACAAACCCTGAAACTGCTGGATCGGCCGGTCAATGATCTGATGTCCGGCAAACGCGTCGAAGTGCCGAATATGATTATGAAGCTGCGCAATGAATGCGAGAATCTGCAGCAGAGCAAAAATGTCAGCTTTTTCGGCAAAATGCTGCGCAAGAGTCCGCTCAAGAATTATGTCTACAAATATCAGTCCGTACGCACCAATATCGATGCCATCGTGACCGGCCTGCGGGACGGACGTGATACGCTTGAAGAGAGCATTGTCAACATGCGGCAGCTGAAACGCACCTCCATGGACGAAATCTACAACCTGCAGACCAAGATTGCCTTTGGCAACAAGCTGAAGGAGCTGTTCGAGGTGGAAATCGCCAAACCGGAGAATGAATTCCGCAAGGCTTATCTGGAGCGGGGGCTGCGCAAGGTCATGGTGCGGATCCAGTCCATGACCGAGATGATCCTGCTCTATAATCAGGCTATTGCTGCTACGGATATCATCAATGACAACAATGATAAGCTGATTGATTCGGTCAACAATGCGATTGACAAGACGTCAAATCTGATCACTGTATCCGCGATGATTGCAATGTCCCTGGCCGATCAGGAAAATGTCATTTCCGCCGTGGAAGCGACGAACAAGACGATTGAGGACCAGTTCAAGGAGAATGCGCGTCTGCTGCGCACCACGACTGAGAAGACGACAGAGCTGCTGTCCAAGCCTTCCATGTCGCTGGAGGCAGTGAATCAGGCCATCGGCGATCTGCTCAGTGCCTTGGATACCTCCGAGCAGTCCAACCGCCGGATTATCGAAAGCTGCCAGGATTATACGTCCAAAATGACGACAATCAACACGCAGTTGAACAACCGTCTCGGGCTGAACGAAGCCTCGCAGCCGCAAGCGCTGAAGCAAGCCGGCAGCGACAGCGAGCTGAGCAGCTTCTTGAACTGACACCTTGTCCGAATATAGATAAATAGCTATTTTGTTCTAGCCTGCTGGATGGTTCAGCGGGCTTTTTTGTGCGCATAGCGGTTCAGCCTCGGGTATTAGCAGCTTAAGGAGCATTCATAATAGAGCACTCCCCTACATAAGTTGTCACTAAGGCAACATATGGAGGAAGTGAGGAACTGCGGATGATTCTGGGATGCCTGATATTTGTGCTTATTGTCGTAGCCAGCAGCGAAAAGGCAGAAGCCATTGCCAAGCTGAATGATCCGGATGACGGCAGCTAGCACTGCGGCAACGGATTCTCACTAAAGAAAATTTGTAATATATTGACGCTCTGTGATTCAAGCAATTTCCAGCGGTTTATTGGGTATAATACCCCAGGAGGCTGTATCAGCCTGCCATCATCGCGGAAAATACAAGTATTAAGCGGAGGTCATATGGAGAACGAGGCACTGCTGCAGGTTGAGAAATTGGCACTGAAGAAACAGAAGATTTATCGGCAAAGCATATTGCGTTATATCGCCAGAGCAATGCTGGCTAGTATGTTTATCGGATTCGGCGTAATTGTAGCGTTCAAGACGGGCAACTTCTTCTACATGGAGCAGTCACCGATGACCTATCCGATGGCTGCGATTACGTTTGGCGCGGCCATCATCCTGATCTCCTACGGCGGAGGCGATTTGTTCACCGGGGATACATTTTATTACACGTATGCTGCCTTAAGACGCAAGATGCAGTGGACCGAAGTTGTGCGGATGTGGACCGTCAGCTATCTTGGCAATATTCTTGGAGCTGCGGCCTTTGCGCTGCTGATTTTTTTGACCGGACTGTTCTACGATTCCAGCGTCAACGGTTTTCTGCTGAATGTGGTCGCCCATAAGATGGAGGCTCCGGCGTCTGAGCTGTTCTTCAGAGCCATCCTGTGTAACTGGCTGGTCTGTCTGGCGTTTTTTGTTCCGATGTCAATGAAAAGCGACGGGGCCAAAATGTTCGCCATGGTCCTGTTCGTATTCTGCTTCTTTATTTCCGGATATGAACACAGTATAGCCAATATGTGTACCTTTGCGATTGCACTGGTGCTGGATCATCCCGGTACGATATCTTGGGGCGGTGTGGTGCACAATCTGGTGCCTGTCACCATCGGGAATCTGATTGGCGGCGGTGTATTGATGGGTGTAATGTATTACTATGTGAACAAGCCGTTTCTGGACGAGGAGCACGATGATAAGCATTAAGCTATAAAAGAGTATTCAAGCGTAAACAGGCTTGCATCCAAACGAAAGAGACTCCGCTTCCTGCCGGAAGCGGAGTCTCTTTCGTATAAACTGCTGCTTACATGGGCGGCATTGTCCAGTAAAGAGGCGCTTCTTCACGGAGTGTGCCTTCCAGCGGCCCGCCTTCCTTACGCCAATACTCGATGCCTCCCAGCATCTCCTTCACCTGATAGCCCTGGGCGGCCAGTCTTGCTGCCGCTTTGCTGGCACCATTACAGGCAGGGCCCCAGCAGTAGAGCACCAGCACTTCGCCGGAAGATACTGCAGGATCTTTGCCGGAAGGCCATGAAAGGGCACCGGGCAGATGGGCCTCCTCGTAGGAGCGGGTATCGCGGACATCTATCAGCTTGAAGCCGGATATCCCCTCACGAAGATCAAAGGCGACATCTGCAACATCAGTTTCAAAGGAAGCTTTGGCTGTGAAATAGTGAACGGCTTCCGCTGGTGTCGCTACTGGAGCAGCCAGGATTTGTGATTTGGGTTTTCTATTCATAGGCGGCATCTCCTTTAGATCGCTGGGATTGGATTTATTATATAACGCGATTATAATTGTAGTTATCTATAGTATTTAATGATAAATATCGAAATTATTAATAGTTCAGGAGATAAGGGATGGAATTAACCTATTTGCGTACCTTTTGCGAGGTGGTGTCCTGCGGAAGCTATACTCGGGCGGCAGAGAAGCTGGGCTATGCCCAACCCAGCGTAACTGCCCAGATCGCCAAGCTTGAAGAGCTCTATGGTGCGGTCCTCTTGGAACGCTCGGGCAGAGGGATGATTCCCACCTTTGCGGGACACAGTCTGATTCCGTATGCCCGGCAGATGCTTGCGCTGAGTGAAGAGGCGAAAGGGGCGGTTTCCGGTGGGGATAAGGGCGTGATGACCATCGGTGCAATTGAGACACTGGCGGCCTATTATCTGCCGCATCGGCTGTATCGTTACAGAGAGCGTTATCCCGGCATGCAGCTTCGTGTGCAACCCGGCTCTGAGGAACGGATTATTGCAGACGTCATGGATAAATCGGTCGATTTCGGACTGATCTTTGATGTTCCTTTTGATTCTGAGGAGCTCATCTCGCTGCAACTTCGGAAGGAGCAGTTGTTCGTGATTACTCACCCGGAACATCCCTTGGCGAAGAGGCAGGAAGTCACCCCGTTGGCCCTGGAAGGGGAACCACTTGTATTAACGGAAGACACTTGTACCTACCGGAGGCTGCTGCTGCATGAGCTGAGGCAGTCTGGAGTGATTCCCAGAATTGACATGGAGTTCGGAAATCTGGAGGGAATCAAGCAGGCGGTGAGGCACCGGTGGGGGACGGCTTTTCTGCCCCATTATGCTGTGGAGGAGGAACTTCGGAGCGGCTCGCTGCGGGGGATGTCTTTGACCGGGGAGCAAGAGGGCTTTTACATTCAGCTGATTTATCGTAAAGACCGCAGACTTTCTTTGGCATTCGGCGATTTTATTGCAGAAATGCAGAAGCAGTAGCAGAAGTGATAGAAGTGATAACAAAGCGCCCTCCAGCCAGAATATTGGCTGGAGGGCGCTTGATTTTGGAGGACAGCCGGCAAGCTGGAGCTGTCTGCTGTCCCAGAGAAGGAGCCTCCCTACCGGGTGTTCCTTACCATTTGGAGCCGCCGGAAGATCTTCCACCCGACTTGCCGCCGCCCCAGGAGGAGCCGCCGGAGGAGCGGCTGCTGCTGCCCCAGGAGGAACCACCGGAAGAACGGCTGCCGCCGCCCGAGGAAGAGCCGCCGGAGGAACGGCTGCCTCCGCCCGAAGAAGATCCGCCTGACGGGCGACTTCCGCCGCCTCTGCCCGAGGAAGGCGGGCCGGAGGACATACGCTTGCGGGCTTGTTCTCTCCGCTGCTGTTCGCGCATCCTGGCTAACTGCGCCGCGCGCTCCTCGGCATCCTTCTGGCGTACAAGCTGGGTTACACTTTCAACATAGGAAGTGATCCGCGAAACATAGGCATGGGCAAGAGTCTCGAGCTCATAAAGGTCGTAGGGCTGGGAAACAAGCCGCTGTTCCAGCTCCATGTATTCAGGCAGTGAGGTGAGCTCGAAGCGGTTTCTGGAGGACAGCCCTCTGCTCCGCAGAAGCTCCTGCGCTCTATCTACACGTCCTTCACCTTCCTGAAAGAGCTGATTCACAGTATTGAGCCGTTCATCGAGTTCTTCCAGGCACTGCGTGATACGGTCAAACCCCCGCGAGGTTTCTTCCTGCAGTGTGAGCAGCCGGTCCAGGCCGCTGCGTGCGTTGTCATATTCACCGCGCGCATCACTGGTCCAGGTCTCGATCTGCGGCACCTCTCCTGCACCTTGCCGCAAGCGTGCCCCTGATTCCTCAAGCATATCTTGAAGACTGCTGGTATGATGCTCAGCAAAACGGGTTCCTGCTGCAGCAATTTGGCTCTGCAATGCGTTGCGCCGCTGGGAGAGACTGCTCCAGTTGCTGCGTATCGTCTCCAGATCTCTAAGATTGTTCTGGCGGACCAGGGCCTGACGCTCGGTCATGGAGAAGGCCTCAGTGATCAGCGCATCCATGCTTGCGGCAATTTTGCGCACCTCATCCATGTCGCCGCTGCGCAGAGGCGCTTCAAGCGATGCCGCCGCGGCCCGGGCCTGTTCCAGATTGTCGTAAGGCTTGACCTTCATATTGTGCAGACTGTTTTGTTCGATCAGGCCGGCAATTTTGTTCCGGGCTGCGGCCAGCTCAGCGGGGAATTGCTTCACCTTCTCATCGAAGATGTCGACATCGCGCAAATCGCGTTCAATACTCTCCTGGCGCTCCTGAGCATCCTCAGTAATATCCTGAGCGGCAATGGGATCAAAGAGCTCAAGTTGATCTGCCTTGGCCGTCTCCTCTGCCAGTTCTTTGAGGTCCTCGGCAATCTCCTGAAGCTCATACCCAGTCTCCTTGACGGCGCTTTGCAACTGCTCCTCAAGTTCGGGAGCATCCTTCTTTAGTTCTGTAATATGCTGTTTGACGTTGCGGTCGGCATCGCTGATCACAGTGATATTCTTCTCTTCCTCTTCAAGTGACGAGCGGTAGGAGGCCTCAGTCTGCTGAAGCTGTGCGATGGCCGACTTGAGTGCGTTAAGACGGTAAAAAGAAAGCTGTGCAGCTTGTTCCGCATTTTGCAGCGCGGAAATTTCCACGAGCTGTGCAGACAGCCGTTTGGAAATCCCCTCGACCATTTCCCCGGTTTTGCCTTGAACGATGCCCTGAAACGGCTGCAGTGACTCCAGTGCACGGTTCGCCCGTACCAGCAAATCGGCTAATTGCTCCTGCTGGCGGTTAAGCTGCTTGCGCCGGCGCAGTCCCGTAATCAGTACGAACAGAATAAGTCCAACGGTAATGGCTCCAATGACAATGGCGGCGATGACTGGCGAGGGGAGCGTGGAGTGGTCCCCGGCAGCAGCAGAGTTGCCCGCATTGTCAGAACCGCCTGGGTAAGCACTGTCTTGGCTGCCTGGCGATTGGCTCCCGCTATTGCCGCTTTGGCTTCCGCTTGTCCCTGCGGAGCCGCCGGTGGTTCCGCCAGTATCACTTGAAGTGGCGCTGTCGGAAGATCCGGCAGCACTTCCGCTACCGGAATTCTGCGGACCGCTGATTGAGCGCAGCTCCTCCATTAATGTGATGATCGCCCCTGCAAAGTCACCGTTACCAGCAGAAGGAATGAAATAAGAGTCGATCATGCCGATGATGGCGGAGGTTCCTGTGGCCCCTCCTTCGCTTTGCGACCAGCGGTCCAGAGCGCTTTGCAGTCCCGGATTATCGAAAATCATTTCGACCTGCCGGTCTCCGGCGGAGATCAGCAGGAGAATATCCCGGGTGGTCAGCTTCCAGGCGGTGAATACCTCATCTGCATAATCGCCTGATGCTGCCCCGTCCAGAGAATCTACGGTTAACACATGGAAGGTGTAGCTGTCTCCCGCTGCAGCTTGGGCAACAGTTGCCGCCTCCTGCGTCGAGAGCAGGCCGGCTTCATCGGTAACCAGTCCCTGCTGAGCGGGAATCGCTGCCGCATAGATACTTGGCATCCATAGCAGGCTGATGATCAGGAACAAGGAAATATATTTTTTCAAACTGGCACGCTCCGATCTATAGGACTATTGTTCAGTATATTATGCTGATTATTATACTATATCATTAAACATCCTAAGCTTTGCAGATGCACTTTTAAGCAATTAATGGCCCTTTTGCAGCTTGTATCAAATGTTTTTTTCTAAAATGGCATTAAAAAAAGCCGCACCCCGTAATCCGGGAATGCGGCATTCTGCACGATCATTATCTGACTTGCAGGCAGAGAATATATTGTAATCTGGATTTAATTTCTTTTTGCCATTTCAAATCTCCAACTTTAACAGCAAGATTGAGCAGATCCAGATAGTCGTCAACCTGCAGAGCGGTCCGGGTATTGGCTGAGTTCATGGGTGTTCAGTCTCCTTTTAACTCCATATAGTGAATTGAATGTATTCGTTTATTTAATAATGATAATCATTATCAACCGTTATTGCTATTATCCACATTTTAAGCTAAAAAAGCAATATAAAAAATTAAAAAGATGAACTGTTTTTGCAATGGACAGTTTAGCACTTTGCTCAGGCGGGGCAGTGAACTGGCATATTTGCACAATTTATCACAATAGGTCGGGTAACTTGCAGGAACCATACCATTTTTTGTCGAATACAGCTTCTTATAACTGCTCTTAGCCCGATTTTTATTGGAAAAAGGAGAATTGCGATGAAGCGGTGTAAACTCATCCTTCTAATTAGCATTGTGCTCATGATTGCACCCCCTGCTGCCGCTCACGCTGAAAGACAAGAGATAAGATATCAGACAGAGCTGGGTTATCCGCCTTATAAATACATACAGAACGGATATCTGACCGGCTTTGATATTGACCTGACAAGCATGATTTTTGAGAAGCAGGATTATCTGATTCAGTACAGCACCGGCGAATGGGAGGAAACGTATAAACGGCTAATTGACGGAGAGATTGATACCACCGGACTTATGGCCGTTACGGAGGAGAGAAAGAAGCAGGCATTGTTCTCTAAGCCTGTGTTCAAAAGCTATATCTCTGTCTATTCGCGTCAGGCGCTGAAAGAAGTAGTGAAGCTAAGCACCTTGGAGAACTATAAGGTAGGAGTTGGCAAGGGTCAGTACTCCGAGATGGTGCTGCACGGCAAAGCAGGAGTCTCACATTACATAGAATATGCAACAGTACCAGAAGCGCTGGAGGCTCTGCAGAAAGGCGAGATTGATCTCTTGTTCGAGAACCAGGGTGTTGTCGATTATTTGATTGTTGAGCGTGGATTAACCGGTGCAATTATTCGCAAAATGAGTAATTTATACCCTGAGGATATCGCTTATGGTATCAGCAAATCAGCACCGGAGCTGGTCTCCTACGTTAATGCACGGCTGGAACGGCTGCAGCGGTCCGGTGCTTTTGAGGAGCTGTACCAGCAATATTTTTTCGCTCATTCGGATGATTATCAATCCTTAACCAATGGGAGGATCATTTCAGGCATCGTCATGGGCTTCTGTGTGCTGCTTTTTGGTATTGTTCTAATAAGGGTTTACATCAGGCGTTTACGCCGGACTATCCACTCCGAGCAGGAATTTTTTGAGGATGTTATTGAGCATACCGGGATGATTGTCTGGGCGGTGCAGGGTGATAAGAGGATCGTGCGTTTCAATCAGTATGCGGAAAAGATGACAGGGCTGAAGGAGCAGGACATGCTCGGAAAAAGCCTCGATGATATTTCCGGTCTGGAAGGCAGCACAGCCTTGCTCAGAGATCTCCTTATCAAAGCGGTGTACAAGGACTACGCAGGCAACGTTGAACTGCGGCTTCCCGATCATGTGCCGGATGCCCGCTATTTCTCCATCCGGACTACTCTGATTAAGGGGATGGATGAGCAGGCTGAAGACATCTTCGTACTGGTTGGACTGGATATTGATGAGCGCAAGGAGAGTGAGCTTAAGCTTCAGCTCAGCTACGAGGAGCTGGAGTCGACCTATGAGGAGCTGGCGGCGGCAGAGGTGGAGCTGCAGGAACAGCTTAACAAGCTGGGGGTCAGTGAACGCCGGTTCCGCCTGGCCTCAGAAAGCTCCGGTGCTTATATGTGGGAGCTGGATTGGGAGACAGGGGTCTATAAGCTTTCTGACCGCTGGTATGAAGTGATGGGCTACAATGAAGAAGAAATCAACTCGTTTGACGGCGGGGTGCTCAGTATCATTCATCCCGATGACCAGGAGACTGCGCGGAAGGCGAGAGAAGAGCATCTGTCCGGGTTGACCCCGATATATGAGACTGAATACCGCATGCGAACCAAAGATGACAACTATATATGGTTTGAGGTGCGCGGCAAGTCGATTGTCGATCCAAAGGACAGGATTGTGCTGTTCCTGGGTTCCCTGATTGACATCAGCAAACGCAAGCAAGCTGAGTTCAAGCTGAATAACAGCTATCAGGAGCTGGAGGCGACGTATGAGCAGCTTACGGCAACACAGCAGGAACTGGTAGGACAATATGATATGCTGGTCGAAAATCAGAAGAATATGCACCGTTTGGCTCATGTGGACTCACTCAGTAATCTGCCCAACCGCCTCAGCCTGCTGGAGACGATGGAGAATTACTTCCAACGGCCTGGCGGCAAAGCGGCACTCTTGTTTGTGGATACCGACAATTTCAAATACATCAATGACACGCTGGGTCATAAATCGGGTGATATTCTCATCCGCAAAGCCAGTGAACGGCTGCAGTCGCTTGTGGATGAAAGAGCCATGCTCTCCAGACTCGGCGGAGATGAATTTGTAATCTTCCTCAAGGATACGGATGACCGTGAAGCCGTGCTGAATTTGGCGGAGGACATCATGCGGTCATTCCGCAGGTCTTTCCTTATCGGGGAAAGCAATCTGTATGTCTCTGCCAGCATCGGGATCTCCTTCTATCCGGAAGACGGGGAGACCACAGAGGAGATTCTGAAGAATGCCGATGTGGCGATGTACCGGGCCAAAGAAGAGGGTAAAAGCACGTATGTAGTCTATGATAAGTCCATGCATACCCCGTTTAATGAACGGATGAACATTGAGAAGCATCTGCGAAGTGCGATGAACAACAATGAATTTGAGCTGCATTATCAGCCGCAGGTGGAGATCGGGACCGGGATGATTTCCGGCTTTGAGGCCTTAATTCGTTGGAACAGTCCTGTGCTTGGTTTTGTATCACCGCTGTCATTTATCAAGATTGCCGAGGATTCGAGGCTGATTATATATATCGGAGAATGGGTTCTTAGGGAAGCCAGCAGGTTCATGAAAAGCGTACATGACCGCACCGGAATTCCATATAAAATATCCGTCAACATTTCGATCATTCAGCTGCTGCAGGATGATTTCGTGGAAATGGTGCTGGACAGCCTGGCGGAAAGCGGACTTGAGCCCAGCTGCCTGGAACTCGAAATCACGGAATCCATCTTTATGGAATCCTTCGAAAGCACCGTCAGCAAGCTGGGATTCCTCAAGTCGCGCGGGATCCGCATCGCCCTGGATGATTTCGGAACAGGGTACTCTTCTTTGAGTTATTTGCAGCAGCTGCCGATTTCCACACTGAAGATGGATAAAATCTTTATAGATTCTCTGGAGGATAAGGCCTACAGCCAATCCTTTGTTCAGACGATCATCGTTCTCGGCCACAAAATGGGTCTTGATGTGGTGGCTGAGGGAGTAGAGGATGCCAGACAGCTGGAATTCCTTAAGCAATTCGACTGCGATAAGGTACAGGGTTATTTAATCAGCAGACCGGTTCCGGAGCGCGGAGTATGGGAACTGCTTGAGCCTCATTATTGAAATAGAAATAGAGATGGCTGCACAGCAAAGCGAGCCCGGGACAATATAGTCCGCGGGCTCGCTTATATTTTCGCGTAGGAATAGTCTTGGAAAAGTCTTTTTCCAGTGACAATATAACTATATATTCGACAAAAACCTCAGGTTTCCTTCCACTGATATTTATCTAATAATGTTCGTATTTAAGTGAATGAGCTTAAGGAGTTATAGCTAAAAATTCTCTCATTAAGATCTAAAGACGAATTATTGTCTGGTTTTGTCCTTGACACATTCGTGAATAATCTGTAGAATTTCTATTGGCTCATATAATAAAGTTAAGCTGTTCGTATATCCTCAAAGATAAGGTTTGGGGGTTTCTACAGGGGACCGTAAATTCCTGGCTACGAATAGGGTGCATTTTGCATACCTATGAAGTATCCGGGATTTTTGTGTTGTGGTTAATAAACTATCTATTTTCGCAGAAACGGACAATGGCCTGCATGAGTACGGCGATGCCGTTTCTCCCTAGGAGGAACAGAGAAACAGATGAGTAAATATGATGTGATTGTCGTTGGTGCGGGTCCGGCCGGAATATTCGCCTGCTATGAATTGACACGAAAGGCGCCTGCTTTGAAGGTGCTGCTTGTGGACAAGGGTCATGATATTTACCGCCGCAATTGCCCGATCCTTGAGGAGAAGATCAAGCTCTGTCCGCCCGCTTCGGGGCGCAAGGAATTCGCCGGCTGTCTGCCTGCCTGTTCAATTACTGCCGGTTTCGGGGGAGCAGGGGCCTACAGTGACGGCAAATTTAACATCACGACGGAGTTCGGCGGCTGGATGACCGATTATTTGGCACCCTCCAAAGTGCTGGAGCTGATCGAATATGTAGACAGTATTAACCTGGAGCATGGCGCAACACCGGTCATTACCGATCCGACAACCGAGAGCATCCGCAATATTGAGCAACGGGGATATGCTGCCGGACTGAAGCTGCTGCGGGCGCAGGTGCGCCATCTGGGAACAGAGCAAAACCTGGAAATCCTTAAATCCATATATGAATATTTGAAAACACGTATTGAAATGCTGTTCAAGACAGAGGTTCAGGATATAGTTACCGTAAAAGACAATGGAACGCACCGCATTACAGGCATTACGCTGAAAAACGGGGAAAGCCATGAGGCGGATAAGGTTATGATTGCCCCGGGCCGTGACGGTTCGGCCTGGTTGACCGAGGTGCTGAAAAAACGCCGGCTGAAAATGTATAATAATCAGGTCGATGTAGGTGTAAGAGTCGAAACTTCGGATGTGGTAATGCGGGAGATCAATGAACATCTTTATGAGGGTAAATTCATTTTCAATACATCTGTAGGCACCCGTGTCCGCACCTTCTGCAGCAATCCGTCAGGACATGTTGTTGTGGAAAATCACAGCGGTGTGATGGCGGCCAATGGACATTCCTATAAGGACCCTGCACTGGGTTCGAAGAACACCAACTTTGCCCTGCTGGTCTCGCATACGTTCACCGAGCCCTTCGACAAGCCCAATGAATATGCCCGGGAAATCTGCAAGCGGGCGAACGATTTGTCCAGCGGCGGTGTGATTGTACAGAAATACGGTGATATTCTCCGTGGCCGGCGTTCAACGGAAACACGGATCAAGGAAGGATTCCTGGAGCCGACGCTGAAGGAAGCGGTACCCGGCGATCTGGGACTGGTACTGCCGTACAATACCATGAAAAGCCTGATTGAAATGGTGGAAGCCCTGGAGAAAGTAACTCCGGGTATCGCCTCCGAACATACGCTGTTCTATGGAGTAGAGGCGAAATTTTATTCGGCCCGTCCGAAGCTTACGGAGAATCTGGAGACGGAAATTTCCGGACTGTATTGCGGCGGAGATGGTGCGGGCATCACCCGCGGTCTGGCTCAAGCCGGAGCCGCCGGGGTATGGATTGCCCGGGGGATGATGGAACATACCGGCGCTTATAGACAATAGAATAGGTGAAGAAGGGCAGACTCTGCAGGGATTTCTGCGTTGAGTCTGCCCTTTTTCTATTTAGCTCTCATTTGAACTCCCGCTCATATGGTATACAATAATTATCATAATTGTAAATTAGAGAGGGTGATGCAGCAATGGATTCAAAGCAGGACAAAAGCAGGGGACTTCAGGTGATAGTGTATTTGCTCTTTATTGTGTATGCATTATTTACTGTTCAGGTAATTTTGTTCAAAACTATTCCTATAACAAGCATATTTGAGGCGGACAATGCCTTAAGAAGTGTGAACTTGATCCCATTCCACACGATTTACGGATTTTTCACAGATGAATCCATCGGCAGCGATAGAATGGTGACCAATGTGTTGGGCAATATCGGGATCTTTATCCCCTTAGGCCTTGCCGCAGCTTATATAGGAAAGAGCAGGACCTGGGGATTTAAGGTTGCTTTTGTCTTCTCGGTTAGTATGGCTTTTGAAATCATTCAATATATCTTTGCGCTGGGAAGCAGTGATATTGATGATATTCTGTTGAACTGTGCCGGAGGTGTGATTGGCATAGCCTTGTATAAAGTCCTCTTGAAGATCACTCCTTCCGGAAACCAGCTCCTTGCGGCGATCATTGGATTCTTTTTACTGGCAGGCATTGGCGGAGGTGTTGTGACGGGGGTGGTGGATCGCAGCTTGCTGCCTTTTGCTGATCAGGAGATGGAATACATAGATGAGAACAAGCAGATCATGACAGGCGTAGATGAGAGTACGGCGGATCTGTTCGGCGATTTGACCGCTGCCCAGACTGACGCAATAACCCTATATAACAATCCTAAGTATAGTATGCTGAAGAAAACAGCGGAAACAACAGAACCCGGGCAAGAGAATAGTACCATTCCAGTAGGTGCCTCAACCAAAATCATTATCAGGCATTTGGCGTCTGATCAAAATAAGATTATCAGCACCTACGAAGAAGGTACGATTTCCAGCCTGGTCTCCATAGTGGAGTCATCTCCAGCCGCCCCTACAGTCAGAGTCTGGTTGGACGGAGACAGCAAACAAGCGGCAAGGATGCTGCTCGTAAATGTTCTGAAGTGAAGTGATATTACCAAGTGTTCCTATCTTCTTGGGCAAGCTGGCCGACAGCTGTAATTTGCACCCGAGGCCATAACAACCTCCAGTTCTTGCTGGCGATCCGTTTCTCATAGATAGAGTGCAACTGGCGGTTGGTTATAAAACTCGGAGTGGGTCTGAGCTCCATTTGGATTACATCCCGGATGCCATGAGGGGCGGCCAACCTTAAATTACCGTGTTCATCCAGCGAAAGCCCAAGAGCGGTTGCCGTCTCGGGAAATTTGGACATGCCGTCGACAGAAGAGGTATAGGGCGGAATATCGTTAACCACATGCATTCTCGCCTGGTTTTTGACCGACCAGGGGATGGACGGATCAGCAGCTCGCAGCTGCGCTTCCCAAGCCTTTTCGGTCTCTTCGCGGGTGTCGCTGCTATCATAATAAATAACATCAATATCTGCCAGCGGTGTTCTTTCCGTAAATCCATGCTGGACATCCCAGACTTTAGAGCGGACAAATCCGGCGCAGACCCAGGAATCGGGCAGCATCAGCGCTCGGGCGGCAGATAGAATATTCATCATCCACGGGTCTTCTCTCACTGCCCGCAGGAGATCTTCCTCGGTATGGATCAGCAACATAGGTCCTCCTTTAAATAGTTGCACTAGAGCGTGTCTTCAAACCGCTTCCCCGCCAAAATCTGCTGCTGTATGCCCTAAGGAATCATGGGTACAGTAGCATTTTCTGATCACACACGGAGAAAGGCGTTTACGAACGGACCGAGTTGCACTTAATTGGGGCTTTTAGCCTGTTACAGGAGGAAAACGGACTCCAGCGCAGTTATTTCTCCCTGCTGTCCATTTTTAGATAGAATGCAGAGCAGATAAGGTCGCCTGGGTCCGCAAAAGAAAATAAACAGCTGTTTTACTCTCCATAGCGCCTCCTGAGTCCGTCCCTCGAGTAAACGAACCCGCTGCGGGCTTTTAGGTCCCCTACTTTCAATACTAAATCCCTGCTTCCCCAGAGCTCTTCCAGTTTGAAGACATGCACTAAATAAAAGCAACGGTTTTTTTATCTGATGCCTCTATTATAAGGCCGAGTTTACAGGCTTGGGTACTCTAACAAGACAATAGGACGGATTGCTATTATGATTTGGCACATCTTATAATGGACCGATAGATTGACCATTGGAGGCGTGGCATTGGAACATAACTTGACGATATTGCTGCAATTGTTCGAAAGGGCGGCACTGCTGCTGATGTGCCTGTTTGTGTTGACCCGGCTGCCGCGGTTTAAAGAGATTTTTGTCAAAGGGGCTTACGCTCCGCAGGATCTTGTGATCGTGACGGTGATCTTCAGCCTGTTCGCGATCTTCGGAACATACAGCGGCATTAAAGTCGACGGCTCACTGGTAAATGTGCGGATTATCGCCATTATGGCCGGCGGGATTCTGTTTGGTCCTTGGGTCGGACTGATTACCGGGATTATATCCGGGGTTCACCGTTTTCTGATTGATATCGGCGGCGTGACTTCCGTGCCCTGCCTGATTACAAGTGTCACGGCGGGAATTGTCTCCAGCGTCATTTACCGCCGGACTACGGCTGACCGCCGCTGGATTGCCGGTATCCTGGCCGGGATGGGCTGCGAAGCACTGACCATGCTGCTTATTCTGGTTATGGCAGATCCTTCATCGCTGGGTGTGGATATCGTTTCGAAGATCGCTTTTCCGATGATTGTGGGTCAGATCAGTGTCGGCCTTATTGTTATGCTTGTCCAGAGTGTGGAGGGGGAGAAGGAACGGATCGCCGCGAAGCAGTCTAAGCTGGCGCTGGATATTGCCAATAAGACGCTGCCGTATTTCCGCAACATCAATCCCCAGTCGCTGCGCACCATTTGCGGGATTATCAAAGAGGACATCGATGCCGATGCGGTAGCGATCACTGATACCCGCTTCATCCGTGCCTATGTCGGAGTGGGAGAGGAATACTACACCGAGACGAACGAGATTATCAGTGAAGAGACGAAAAAGACGCTGAGGGACGGCGAAATTACGATCCGCGATGACGATACTGAATATATGAACCGGGCAATCCGGTCACTGATTATCATTCCCCTGAAAGAGAAAGGCGAAGTGACCGGAGCACTTAAAATTTACTATACCAACGCCCATAAAATCACTTACTCGCTGCAGGCAATGGCGGTAGGGCTGTCGCAGATGATTTCGACGCTGATGGAGGTATCGCGGGTCGAAGGCATTAAGGAGATGGCTAACAAAGCCGAGCTGAAGGCGCTGCAGACGAGCATTAATCCCCATTTTCTGTTCAATGCGCTGAACGCGATTAGTTCACTGATCCGGATTAACCCGGATAAGGCACGGGAGCTGATCATCAACCTGTCAGGCTATATGAGATACAATCTGGAGCTGACCGATGAATTTATTGATATCCGGCGTGAGCTGCAGCAGGTCCAGCAATATGTGGAGATTGAAAAAGCCCGCTTCGGCAGCCGCCTGGCCGTTGAGTATGATATCGACGAAGTGGAGGTGCGTATTCCCAGCCTGATTATTCAGCCGCTGGTGGAGAATGCGATTGTTCACGGCATTTTGAAAGTGAAGGGACCGGGCACGGTGACGATTTCGGTAAAAGACCAGGGAGAGACCGTGCGGATCGGCATCGCCGATACCGGAGCAGGCATCGCGCAGGAGACGATGGAGAAGGTCTACAGCGGAAGCATGCCGGATAACAAAATCGGGCTATATAACGTACATCAGCGGGTAAAGCTGATTTATGGCAAGGGTCTGATCATTCACCGGCTGGATAAAGGGACGGAAATTTATTTCGACGTCACAAAGGAGAAGCGATGAAAGCGATAATTGTAGAGGATGAAGTGCTGGCAAGGAGTGAGCTTGCCTTTCTGATCGGAGCACACAGCGATATAGTGATCACCGCCGAGTTTGAGGACGGACTGGATGCGCTGAAATTTCTGCAGGCTGAGGAAGTCGATGTGATTTTTCTGGATATCAATATTCCGTCCATCGACGGCGTGCTGCTGGCCCAGAATATCAGCAGGTTCTCGGTCAAACCCTATATAGTATTTATCACTGCCTACAAGGAGCATGCCGCCGACGCTTTCGAGATTGAAGCATTCGACTATATTCTGAAGCCCTACAGTGAATCGCGGATGAAAGCCATGCTGAACAAGCTGGAAGCGGCATTCGCGGCGCGTAGCCGTCCCAGAGAAGAAGGGCATCTTGCGGTCAGCAACAAGGTCAATCTGTGGAAAAACGAGAAGATCATCGTTGTCGATGCCGACGAGATTTATTATGCTTCAGCGCAGGAGAAGACAACGAGCGTAATGACTAAGGGAGAGGAATACAGTATGGCTCTGAGCATCAGCGAGTTCCACAGCCGGCTGCCGCAGGACAGCTTCTTCCGCTGCCACCGGTCCTATCTTGTGAATCTGTCCAAGATCAAGGAAATTATCCCTTGGTTCAATAATACGTATCTGCTCCGGCTTCGTGATCTGGATTTTGAAGTGCCGGTAAGCCGCAGCAAGGTCAAGGAATTCAGGCAGATCATGCGCCTGTAGCGGCATTTCATTCCCGCATTCGGTCATCTCATTCCCGATTTCTCTCAAGAAAGCGTTGTTTCGCTACAATAAAGGAGCAAAGAAAGCCCTTGCAGCGACAATAGAGAGAAAGAAGGAATGACTCATGACTACGGCTAAATCTGGCAGCAAGCGCTGGATGATCGTGCTGGGTACAGTGATTATGCAAATGGGACTGGGCACAATCTACACGTGGAGCCTGTTTAATGCGCAGCTTGTCAGCAAATTCGGCTTTGAGCTCAGCGCTGTTTCGATAACTTTTTCCATTACGAGCTTTGCCCTTGCCTTCGCAACCTTGTTTGCCGGGAAACTGCAGGACCGGTTTGGCCTCCGCAAGCTGACCGCTTCCGCTGGGATTATGCTGGGACTTGGTCTGATGCTTAGCTCGCAGGCCAACTCCCTCCTGATGTTCTACCTGCTGGCCGGCGTAGTCGTGGGTTATGCCGATGGTACGGCCTATATTACTTCGTTATCCAATCTGATTAAGTGGTTCCCTAAACATAAAGGCTTGATCTCCGGCGTATCGGTCGGCGCCTACGGAACCGGCAGTCTGATCTTCAAATATATCAACGGCAGCCTGATCGAGTCGGCAGGCGTATCGAATACCTTCCTGTATTGGGGCTTGGCCGTTATGATCATGGTTGTCGCGGGTTCGCTACTGGTCAGGGAAGCTCCTGTGGCTGCTCCGGCACTGGCACAAGCAAACAGCAGAGGGACGGATTCCTCTGCCGCAACAATTCCGGCTGCAGTGAAAGACTATACCGTCAAAGAAATGCTGCGCACCAAGGAAGCGTACCTGCTGTTCGTAATTTTCTTCACCGCCTGCATGAGCGGCCTCTACCTGATTGGCATTGTTAAGGATATCGGGGTGCAGCTGGCGGGTCTGGATATCGCTACAGCGGCCAATGCCGTTGCGATGATCGCGATCTTCAATACTGCAGGGCGCCTGATTCTTGGAGCGTTGTCCGACCGTATGAGCCGATTGAAGCTGGTCAGTGCCACACTTCTGGTCACAGCCCTAGCGATGCTAACCTTAAGCTATGCGACCTTGAGCTACGGCTTGTTCTTCGCTTGTGTGGCCACCATTGCTTTCTGCTTCGGGGGCAACATTACGGTGTTCCCGGCGATTGTCAGTGACTTCTTCGGCCTTAAGAACCATAGCAAGAACTATGGCATTGTCTATCAGGGCTTCGGAATCGGGGCGTTGTCCGGCTCGTTCATCGCCGCTTCTCTCGGCGGGTTCAAGCCTACCTTCATCGTCATCGGCGCACTTTGTATTGTAGCCTGTCTTCTGGCGGTTTCCTTAAAGCCTCCGGTGCAGAGACAGGCAAGAGAAAAGGGAATGAGCCTGAAGCCTTCACGGCATACGGCTTAACCATATACAAACATGTTGGCTTAAGAAGTATACAGACAAAGAGAATAGTTATTCGAAAAAGAGATATCCCGGCCTTTCGTGCAAACGGCTGGCGGATATCTCTTTTTTGTATACTCATGGTTCAGTAAGAGGACTGTGTTGCCGCTGCTCGAAATGTATAGGATGGAAAATAGTTCGGGGCGTACAGAAAATAATTCAGGCATAGGCACTTTTTGCAGGGCGCAAGTGTTATAGAGATATACAAGTAAGGAGGTGCTGGCAACGTCACAGGAGCATTTAAGGGATATGAAACAGGTGGAGGCTGTAATCGAACAAGTTCAAAAGGGGGACCGGGAGCAATATGCCTGCATTGTCGAGATTTTTCAGCAGCCAATATACCGTTATTGCTGCCGTCTGCTCGGGAACAGGCAGGATGCGGAGGATGCTGTTCAGGACATTTTGGTAAAGGCCTATCAATCAATCAGAGGGTACAAGCCTGAAGTAAGCTTCTCCGCCTGGCTCTACCGGATTGCCGGCAATCATTGTCTTAATTTGCTGCGCCGACGCCGGCTGCAGGGGCATATTCTGCGGATCTTCCGGCCGGAGACGGTAGCTGCGAGCGCGGAGCAACAGATGGAAGCGCGGCTGTTTAGCCCTGCTCTGGAGTTAGCGCTGCTGCAGCTGTCACTGGAGGAGCGGAATATTCTTGTGCTGCGGGTGTTTGAGGAGCTGACTTTTCAGGAGATGGGCCACATTCTGAACAGCAGTCCTAATGCGCTGCATAAGCGGATGGAACGGATTAAACGGAAAGTCAGGGAATTTATGCAGACAGAGGAGGGGATCTCTTGGAACGAACCGGAATCCATAATGAGTACCAAGATATAACAGCGGCAGCAGCTTCTGGGCAGCAGCTTCACACCATTGAGGTGACAGACAAGGTGATGGCCCGCATTCGGACACTGGATCAGAAGTCAGATCAGAAGCAAGGTCCGCGTGGCATCCGATTTGCCGGCAAAACTGCGGCTACTTCAGGAATGCTGGTTATGCTGCTGCTGATTACCGTAACGGCTTATGCCGCTACGGAATACATTCAGATCCGTAATAAGGCAGGCGAGGTTAAGGTGCAGCATCAGGCAACGGATCCGAATTGGGGAAAGGCTGCTCCTGCACCGTACTATCAATATATGCATAAGCTGATGGATTTCGCGGAGCCGGGAGAGCTGATTGCTTATTTCTTCAGAGGAGAAGCCCTTCCAGAAGGAGCAGTATCCGCTCTGCAGTTTAAGTCTAAGGATCTGGAGCTGAATGATTATCCGGCATTCCTTGCAGAGATGAACAAGCTGAACATGCCGATACTCCCCAAGGAAGCTAAGGGTTATACTTTTACAAAGGGAAAGATCTCTCCCCTAGGGCCATCCGATGCAGAGATCAGTAGTAATCCGCTTTACCGTCAGACTCTTAACGAGTTGATTGCCGAGGCGAGGCAGAATACCGACCGGAATCTGTTTATGAAGATCTTGCCGTGGACTAAAGCGGGCTGGTTCGAAGGCGTGTATACGAAGCAGGGAGCAAACATTAGTATTAGTGCAACCCCGCTGTATGGCGGCTATGTTCAATTTATGCAAGATGATGATGCTGCCGCGGAGAAGCTGGAGGTAGCAGGCAGGGAGGTTGTCTACAACCGAGTTGTCAAGCCGTATGTAAGCTATCATTACCTAAGTTGGTACAACGAGAAACAGGATGCGTATTACACAGTTAGTACCTACGGCAACCGGACGTTGACTAAGGAGCAGCTGCTGGAGCTGGCAGCGGAGTTACTCCAGGGAGGGTTATAGGCAGGCAATTCTGACGGGTTACCTTTTGTACCAAGATAAATCTGGAAATAATTGCTTATTCGATTCATCAGTTATAACAATAAAACAGGCATCCGGTTGGGCGTGCTCGCTCTCCGGATGCCTGTTTGTCTATGGGCTGAAGGAGTGAAGGCTGCTACTGGAGGGTTACCCTTCCAGCAGCAACGCTTCCGGATCCTCCAGCAGTTCCTTGACCTTGACGAGGAAGCTTACCGCTTCGGAGCCGTCCACGATGCGGTGATCGTAGGAAAGCGCGATGTACATCATCGGGCGGTTGGCGCTTCTTTCTTCGTCCAGGGCGATCGGACGGAGCTGGATCTTGTGCATGCCGAGAATACCAACCTGCGGCGTATTGAGAATCGGCGTGGACAAGAGTGAGCCGAACACGCCGCCATTGGTAATGGTGAACGTGCCGCCCTGCAGCTCCTGCAGGCTGAGCGTATTGGCGCGTGCTTTGGAGGCGAGCTCGCCGATCCGCCGTTCGATCTCAGGGAAGCTGAGCCGGTCCGCATCGCGGACGACCGGCACAACCAGCCCTTCCTTGGCAGCGACGGCGATGCCGATGTCATAATATTTCTTGAGCAGCAGATCTTCGCCGTCGATCTCGGCATTCAGCAGTGGATAGGCTTTGAGCGCGCCGATCACAGCCTTGGTGAAGAAGGACATGAAGCCCAGTCCGACTTCATGCTTCTCTTTGAAGGCATCCTTGCGGCGCTTGCGGATGTCGAGGATGGCGGTCATGTCCACCTCGTTGAAGGTGGTCAGCATGGCCGCGGTCTGCTGCGCTTCGACCAGGCGGCTGGCGATCGTCAGCCGTCTGCGCGACATGCGCTTGCGCTCCACGGCCTTGCCGTCCTCTTGCTGCGGCGCTTTGCCCGCCGCAGCTTTGGCAGGCTCCGGCTTGGCCTGCGGCGCCGGAGACACGGGCACAGCGGCCCCTGGGCCGGCTGCGCCATGGTCCTTCACATCGGCCTGGCCAATCCGGCCGATAGGGTCGCGGGCACTGACCTCGCCGAGGTCGATGCCCCGCTCCCGCGCGAGCTTGCGCGCCCCCGGCGAAGCCAGGGCCGCATTGCCTGCCGCACCTTCGGGTGCGGCGGCAGGAACGGCAGCGTCCGAAGGCGCTGCCACAGGTGCGGCAGCGGCAGGTGCAACGCTGCCTGTAGCAGGTGCCGCCTCGGGCTTGCCGCCCGCAGCGGCCTGCGGCGCACTTCCGGCAGCAGCGTCTGCGCTGCCGATCACGCCGATAGCCTCGCCAACGGCTACATTCTCGCCGGCCTGGCGCAGGATGGAGGAGATGACGCCGTCCTCCTCCGCGCTGATTTCAAGATTGACCTTGTCGGTTTCAAGCTCAGCAAGCACATCCCCCTGGCCGACAGTATCGCCCTCTTTAACCAGCCATTTGTAGATCGTTCCTTCGGAAATGGATTCGCCCAGATCGGGTACTTTAATTTCGGACACAGGCCCTTACCTCCCCAAATATAATAGTTAACGTTATCGTGACACCGTCCCCTTTCAGGAGGACGGTACAGCCGCTTGTACTTGCGAATTTAGTTTCAGGGCTTCCGTAACTATACGCCGCTGTTCAAAGCTATGCACATCGGCGTAACCGCTGGCCGGGCTGGAACGTTCCGGACGGCCGATATACTGTACTTTGACATTCTGCGGGGCGATGGCGCGCAGCCGTGGTTCGGCATAACTCCAGCCGCCCATATTCTTAGGTTCTTCTTGTACCCAGATGATTTCCTGCAGGGAGCGGAAGGTGCTCAGATGAGCGGCCAGTTCCCGTTCCGGGAACGGGTAGAGCTGCTCCAGCCGAAGAATGTGCAGCCAGGACCAATCCTGCCCCTTGGCTGAATCCAGCTCAGTCTGCAGGTCGATAGCGACCTTACCACTGCAGACAACCAGTCGTTTAACCTCGCCGGGCTTGCTGCCCAGAAGCGGCTCCGGCAGGACCGGCTGGAAGCTTCCCGAAGCCAGTTCGGCTCCCGGGGAAGTGCTGCGTGTGTTGCGGATCAGGCTTTTCGGAGCCATGACCACCAGCGGGCGGGCATCCGATCTGCCGCAAAGGGCAGCCTGGCGGCGGAGCAGGTGGAAATACTGCGACGCACAGGTCAGATTGGCTACAGTCCAGTTCTCTTCAGCCGACAGCTGCAAGAACCGTTCCAGCCTTCCGCTGGAATGCTCTGGCCCCTGGCCTTCGTAGCCATGCGGCAGCAGAATCGCCAGGTTGCTGCGTTGGGTCCATTTGGCGCGTCCGGCAGCAATGAACTGGTCGATAATGACCTGTCCGGCGTTGGCGAAATCACCATACTGCGCTTCCCAGATGACAAAGGTTTCCGGGGCAAACACGTTATAGCCGTATTCATACCCGAGCACCGACGCTTCCGACAACGGACTGTTGTACACCCCGAAGGAGGCGCTGGAGTCCTTAAGCTGATGCAGCGGAGAGAAAAGTGCCCCTGTGTCACTGTCATGCAGCACCAGATGGCGGTGCGCGAAGGTGCCGCGCTGGGAGTCCTGGCCGCTGAGACGAATCGGTGTGCCATCCTTCAGAATCGTAGCGAAGGCGAGGGCTTCTGCGAGTGCCCAGTCAACACGTTCTCCATCATTCAAAGCGTCTTTGCGGCGCTGCAGAATCCGCTCCAGCTTCGGATAGACCTGGAAGCCGTCCGGCACCGACAGCAGCTCCCGGTTAATTTCCTGCAGGTTGTCAAGCGGAACCGCTGTAGGACGCTTCGGTGTAGGTGCGCTGTCCAGTGCAACTGAGGTTTTGGCCTCCGCGTTCTTATGCTTGCCTTCCTTCATCTTATCAAAGGCTTGCTGCAGTACACCTTCAGCTTCGGCGTTCATTGCCGTAACGTCTTCTGCCGTGATAACTCTCTCCTCCTGCAGCCGTTCCGCGTACACTTTGTATACAGTAGGATGATTGCGCACTTTACCATAAACAATCGGCTGTGTCGTTTCCGGATCATCCATTTCATTATGTCCATGGCGGCGATAGCCGATCAAGTCAATCACGAAATCCTTCTTGAACAGATTGCGGTAGGCGCTGGCCAGACGGACGGCGGCAATACAAGCCTCCGGATCATCGGCATTGACATGGACAATCGGAATTTCATAACCCTTAGCCAGGTCACTGGCATAGTGGGTAGAACGGGAATCCTCACTTTCCGTCGTGAATCCGATCCGGTTATTGACGATAATATGCACTGTACCGCCGTTCTGATAACCTTTAAGCTTGCCGATATTAAGGGTTTCGGCCACGATGCCTTCACCCGGGAAGGCAGCATCGCCATGCATCAGCACAGCCATGGCTTTATTCGTATTTAGCTTAGGCAGACCCGGAGTGCTGCGGTCTTCCTGGGCCGCACGCGTGAAGCCCTCAACCACCGGATTGACGAATTCCAAGTGGCTCGGATTGTTGGCCAGAGTGATCCGTGTACGGACGGTTTCTCCTTCACGGACGGCGCGGTCAGCGCCGAGATGATATTTCACATCACCGGTCCAGCCGTAGTTGATGCCCATGGAGCCTTCGGAAGGGAACAGCTCCTTGTTCGGCGAATGATGGAATTCCGAGAAAATAATATCATAAGGTTTGCCCAGGATATGAGCCAGGACGTTAAGCCGTCCGCGATGCGCCATACCCATCAGGATATGTTCCGCACCGTCATGAGCGGCAGCACGCACGATTTCATCCAGCATCGGCACCAAGGCGTCATTGCCTTCCAGGCTGAAGCGTTTCTGGCCGACAAAAGTTTTATGAAGGAAAGTTTCGAATTGCTCTACCTGAATCAGCCTTTTCAGCAATTCTTTGCGCTCTGTGTTGTTTAGAGGCGCGGGAGAGCTGGTAGATTCCGCCTGGCTGTTCAGCCAGCGCAGCTCCTGCTCGTCACGCACATGCCCGAATTCATAGGCAATGGTCTGCGTGTAGGCCTGGCGCATCCGGTGAACGGCATCCCAAGCAGTATGAACGTCATTCGGGGCATTCTCCCAGATCAGCGAGGCGGGCATAGCCATTAAATCCTCGCGGGTCAGATCATAGGTTTCGTACTCCAAATATTTCGCCATCGGATTGTTTCCCCGGTCCAGCGGGTCGATATTGGCGGCCATATGGCCATGTATGCGGATATTGGCGATCAGCTTGGATGCCCTTACGGCCTTTCTAAGCCACTCAGTATCTCCTGAAACCACAGGCAGCGGTGCCTGTTCGGCATCAGGAGCCAATGGAGGGGGGCCGGAAAGGGTGAAGAGATCGCGGTAATTATGCTCTACTAAAGTTGGATCTTTTACAAATTGCTCATATTTCTCTTGGATGTAACCCAGATTGGGTCCGTAATACTTGCTCCACACAGTTTCGTTATAGGGATCTTTGGCTGCCATGAATACATCCTCCTAACGGATGAACTCCACGCGCGCCAAAATTTCGCCGGCGCCCTTGTGGAGCTTCGATGTTTGCGGTTTCATTCCTCATCTTATTGTGCAACTTTCAAGGCGGGTAATCAATTCATACTTTGGTTGAATCCGTTCGCAAAACGGTATGATTCAGTGCCTAATTCATACAGAACTATTATAAGTTTGGTTTCTTAACTATATGAAAATGATGCGGCGGTGTGATTGAAATGAACGAAATAAAAAAGTTGTTTTCAGTTTTCATATATACATATATAGATAAAGAGGCTTGTTCTACAATTTTTTGGGATTATCGAGTAATTCGTACAAGCAGTTGGCAAAATAATCAATTATTTTCCGTTTCTAATTATACAATATTCCCATAAATCGACACACTTTTCGTGTAAGATATTGTATAATGTTATTGCGGATAACGGTTTCATGAATTTCTAACCAGATCCTTTCATGTAAAGGATCCAGTAAAGGGTAAACCTGCCGAAAGACAGGGGCACAAAGTCTCGGGTCTAATGTAGAAATACTACGACGGCCGGACTGCCTGGGGACGCGTAATCTTAGGAGGAGATTTCTTGGATAAGTCCAACCAGGGGAACAACGGAGAACTGCAGACAGTTGATCTGGATTTAGAATGGGTCTATTTGCTGATGTCGGCTAAGCAGGCGGGCATCAAAGCGGATGAAATCCGCCAATTTTTTAATGAGAAGACTTTGCAGGCGATGTAGCAGTTGGTTGTTAAAAGTTTTTGTACATACAGAAAGGGCACAGCGGATCTCTCCGCTGTGCCCTTTCTGTATGACCGGCAGTAGAAGGAACCTGCATGAATCAGGAATCCTTCTGCTCCAACCGCCATTTTTGATAGTCCAAGAACTCTTTGAATTCCCGCTTGCTTATACCCGAAGCCATAGCTTCCAGTACGAGCCGGGACCATTCTCCATCCAGAGGTGACTCCTGCACATCGGAAGGCTCGCCGTAAAGCAGCGCATGAATGGATACCTGAAGTGCGTCAGCGATTTTTTCAATAAATTGAATAGAGGGGTTAGATTGTATATTTCTTTCCACATTGCTTAAGTATGATTTCGCCACATCAGCCTTATCCGCAAGCTCCGAAAGAGACAAGCCTTTTTCCAGACGGAGATGGTGGATGCGACTTCCCATATTATCTGGCACGATAAAAACGCCCCTCCGTACTTTTTGTTACAGTATAACAAATAACCGGAAGACGGACAAAGCACTATAGAATCAGTTCCGGTATGAATGATCCCCCTTTTATGTCGTTTCCACTCCACATCCCCATTATTTTTATTCCCTCTACGGTATCATTTAGATTTTTCATACGAAAACGTTCGTTAAAAAGTACGATAAGCTGAGGAAAATGAAGCTAAAAGCAGAATTTTAACTATAAATCGTTCTTTATTAAGAATATTGCAACAAAATGAGATTTTTGATTTGTAGGAGTAATGGCATATACTTACGTCATGGTTCTTAATAACGAACAAAAATCGTTCGTCATAAAGGCTGGGTGTTAATAGATTACCTTGTTTGCAGGAAATTGCAAGCAGCTAAAGGAGAGGCTCCTGTGAGGCTTTCACGTTCTTCCCGGAATAGAAACATCCGTCGGTATACGCTTCCCCAAATTGCAGGGATCGTAGTGATTTCGGCTTATGGCATCGGCCAAATTACAACGCCCACGTATGCATTGCTGACTAACGTCGCAGCAACCGAATCATCCAATATCACCACAGCATTTGTGTTTCCAAGCACGGTCGATCACATTGCCAACCAAGCCAGCGAAGCGATGAAGCTTGCGGTCCAGCAGCGTGAAGCGGCGAGAGAGGTGCTAGCGGAGATAACGGATAAGAATACGGACTCGGAGACCGCAGAGGGACGTATTGGAGGTATTCAAGAGGCTGCTGCACAAACGCGTGAGGCTGCGGCCGGCGCGGCTGCTTTTTTAGCTGAGCTTCAAGGCTATCTAACACGCTCGCAATTAGAGCTGGAGCAGCAAGTCAATGAAGTGAACCAGAGACTTTCTCCATATGAGGTCGATTTTAATCAATTAACAGCCGCACAAAATAACGATATCCCGGTATTCGAACAATTGCTCAGCCAAGCCAATCTAACGCTGGGCGAATTTCAGGAGATGGTTAGAAAGCTAAGCTCCATCAGAAGAGTGGACGCTTATGTGCAGGCAGCCTATCATCAGGCATCGACCGCGGCCGAACAGGCTAGGAGTTATGCGGACGAAACCTCGTTGATGCATACAGAGGCCGCTGACGTGATCCAAGGACTGAAAGAGGCTGAGAAGAAGGCGAAGCTCGAAGCGGAAGAAAAGGCGAAGCTCGAAGCCGAGGAGAAAGCGAAACTCGAGGCTGAGAAGAAGGCGAAGCTCGAAGCGGAAGAAAAGGCGAAGCTCGAAGCCGAGGAGAAAGCGAAACTCGAGGCTGAGAAGAAGGCGAAGCTCGAAGCTGAGGAGAAAGCGAAACTCGAGGCTGAGAAGAAGACGAAACTCGAAGCCGAGGAGAAAGCGAAGCTCGAAGCTGAGGAGCAAGCAAAGCCTGATAAGACTGCTGAGCCTGAAGCCCCTGCCCCGGACGCGAATCCTGACAGCATAACGGTAAAAATAGGCGAAAAGCAAGGCGTATTCTAAACAAGGCGGTGCTCTCCAGTGATACTTAAATGGACTCGTAACCTATTGATGTATGCGTTAATTCTCATTTTTCTACTTACGCTGGTATCTGCAATCACTAGCCGGATGAATGGCGGAACGCCCAAGATTCTGGGCAAGGAAATTCTAACGGTGCTCTCCGGCTCCATGGAGCCCGGAATTCAGACGGGGGCTGTCATTGCCGTCAAACCGGTGAGTGAACAGAGTCAGGGATCTTTTAAACCAGGAGATGTAATCACTTACAAAGCTCTGGATGGATCAAACAGCCTGATTACCCACCGCATTGTCAGCGTGCTCGGCTCGGGAGAAAACACCCAGTATATCACCAAAGGCGACAATAACGATGCGCAGGATGCAGATCCTATTCCTTCAAGTAATGTTGTTGCACAGTACGCGGACTTTACCGTTCCGTTTCTGGGATATTTCATGAACTGGGTAAAATCGACCGCCGGGATTATTGTCGTAATGGTTATTCCGGGGATTTTTCTGGTCATCTCTTCCCTTATTACAATCTTCAAATCGATCATGCGCATGGAGGATCCTGTAGAGGTGCAGCTTGCGCCCGGAGAATCCCCGCCTGTTACGAACGGTTGATGCTTCTCCTAACGTGGTTAGGGAAGATTCAATAAATAATTCATAACATACTCCATTCATGGAGATCCAGGAGGAGACAAATAACAATGGCAAATCTCAAAAAAACGATGGCAATGGCAATGGCGACTACAGCACTGGGGGCAACATTAATTGCCGGGGGATCCTTCGCTATCTTTACGAGTTCCGCACAGAATACAGGCAATACGTTTGCTGCTGGCACGCTCAAGATTGAACTGGATAAGAAGGATGAAGCTCAGCAGAAATATTTCAACATCACAAATTGGGCTCCGGGAGATTCTGAGATCCAACCTGTAGTAGTTAGCAACAAAGGAACGCTTGAGCTGCGTTATGATCTCTCGCTGGCTGTAGGCGGCGACCTCGGCGGCGGAGCAACCCCGCTGGTCATTACCGCATACTCTGATGCGGCTGGAACGGTACCGCTTACCGTTGCCGACCGTGTGCTTGCTGTGGGCGGATCGGAGACGATTTATGTCAAAGCTGAGTTCCCGAAAGCAGCTGACAACAGCTACCAAGGCAAGTCGGGTACAGCCTCCATTAAAGTAGATGCAGAGCAGACTAAAAATAACTAAGCACTATAACGAACGGATCTATAGCTAAAAATCAAATAAAAAGGGGGGGTGTCCCCCCTTTTTTAATAAGGAGAGCTTACTTCAATGATGAAAAAGAAAAAAATGCTGATTGCCGCATTTTCCTCCGTGGTGCTGCTCTGCGCCGCCATTGGTGGAGGCACGTATGCCTTGTTCACCAGCTCCGCCCAAAACACCGGCAACACCTTTGCTTCCGGTACGTTGTCCTTAAGTACTCACCGCAATGACGTGCCGGTTGAAGGCCCGATGTTCTATACGGCTGACTCCGATGCCGGACGTATGGGAACAGGATTGTGGGCACCGAAAGATACCCACACCCGAGCCATGCTGATCAAGAATACCGGGACGCTGGATGCCAAACTGACCGATCTGATTGCCATCCCGGAAGGAACACCTGCACAGCAGGCCGATGCGCTCGCATTCGGTGAGCAAGCGGTAGTCACTGTAGCCGCTTTGGCTGCACCAGGCGGCGTCACTCTTAATGCCGATGCGCTCAATGAGGTGAACGAAGCTGCAGACCGGCTGTTCAAATCGTTGATTAACGGTCCTTCCTTCCTGAAGGCACTGGCACGCAACGGACAGGAAGCCTTCGCGATTGCCAGAGAAGCCGTGCTCGACTGGACATACCGCGTAGACAATAACGGCCAGACTGTACTGGTCAGCGTTTCCGATGCTTATGTAGGTTCACTTAAGGATTTGTACAACAGCGGGGCAGGCCGGGATGCCAACCTCCCGAACCTGATTCTTCCTGCCAAGAAGACGATGCATCTGGCCTATAACGTGACTTTTGTTGATGATACGGGTCTCGGCTTTGATAATGACAGTCTGCAAGGCAAATCGGTTAACTTCACCTTCAAGAACAACTTTGAGCAGGTGAAGAATAATTAGAATCAGGAATAGAACATAAAAGGAGCGTCATCTCCGGCTTCATGAACCGGAGATGACGCTCCTTTTGGTATGCGAATGAGGATATGAGGCTTACGGCAGCTTCTCGCCGCGCGAGCTGACATACAGGTCGTACCATTCCTTGCGCGTAAGCTCCAGCTTGTCCGCACCCGCGCAGGCGGCGATCCGCTGCGGATTCACCGTCCCGATTACCGGCTGGATGGCCGCAGGATGAGTCATCAGCCAAGACAGGACAATCACTTCAGGGGTAGTGTTCTTCTGTTCGGCGAGTGTTTGGACCATAGCCGCCGTGTTCACGACACTCTCAGGCTGGCCTGTAAGTGAACGGCCGCTGAATAAGCCTTGGGCCAGCGGACCCCACGCCTGCAGCTGGATGTTCTGCGTCCTGCAGTATTCGAGGGTACCTTCGGGAAAGGTGATGTCTTTCCAGGGTTCACGGTTTACGCTGACCATGGCATCCAGCCAGCTTATTTTGGCCAGACTCATGTGCAGCTGGTTCACGACGAACGGTTCGTCACAATAATGCTCCAGCAGCCGGATCTGGGCGGCACTCATGTTGGATACGCCGAAGTGACGCACCTTTCCCGCCGCTTTGAGTTTATGCAGCGCTTCAGCTACTTCTTCAGGGTCCATAAGCGGATCGGGACGGTGCAGCAGCAGAATATCAATATATTCCGTGCCCAGCCGGGAGAGGGTTCCGTCGACACTCTTCAGAACATGCTCCCCGGAGAGGTCGAAGCTGTTAGAGGTATCGCCTGGCTCAATCAGCTTGATGCCGCATTTGGACTGGATAATAATCTCTTCCCGCAGTCCGGGGCGGTCTTTGAAGAGCTGTCCGAATACCTTCTCCGCTTTTCCGCGGGTATAGATATCTGCATGATCAAAAAAGTTGATTCCGATAGACAGTGCAGCCTCAACAGCCTCATGTCCCTGTCTGACATTCTCGGCAGTGATCGGCTCATGGTCCCAGCCTCCGCCCAGTCCCATGCAGCCCAGAGCAATGCGGCTGGCTGGAATCCCGTGCGTATGCAGTGGCAGCGTTTTCAGCAATAATATCCCTCCGTGAAATAGGATTAACGTTATACTGGATATTGTACACCTTTAGAAACCGGTATGGTATTTTTTGTCGCTGGAGGAGCGGTGTTTCGTGCCCTCTTTATCCTTCTCTTCTTCTTTCTCCAGCTTCAGGTCTTCCAGCGGAATCGGATCCACATTGGCGGAGTTGCCCTATATATCCGCCTGGTGTTCAGCTGCAGTTGCTCGTTAATAAACGGTTTAGACCGGTGTTAAACAGCAAAGAGGCCCCTGAGGGCCTCCAGTGTATAACGTTTATTGCAAATCGAGCGGTGTTCCAATGTCACTGAGCTTGCGGGCGGCTACGTCGTCATAGAGCCGCTTAAGCCACTTCAGCTCAGTGAGGCTATGCTCATATCTGCCGTACATCAAGTGCAGCGCGGACCGGGGGACGATGGAGATATGCTCCTCGTACACCTGATAAGCATAATTGACCTGATGCTCAACTTCGCGTATCCGCTCCTGCAGCAGCTTCTCCACCTTGCCCTGATCGATGTGCCGCGAGAGCACAAGAGCCATGTACAGCGGGTGAAAGACCTCATCGGTCTTCTTGATCTGCTGAATGACAAGCTGTTCGAACAGGGCTTTGCCCTTATCGGAAATCCGGTAGATGGTTTTATCCGGGCGGTCGTTGCTGGAGATGGTCTCAACAGCTTCGATATGTCCCTCCTGTGCCAGTTTATCAACGGCGTAGTACAGCGACCCCATCTGCAGCTTTATCATCCGGTCATACATGCGCTCTTTCATTACGAGTGTAATCTCATAGGGATGCCTGTCCTTCTCCAGCAGCAGCCCGAGAATGACCATCTTCATGGACATTTCCGCTTACCCTCTTCCGCCCGAAGGCTGAGTTTCCTTACTGTGATCGGTGAGCCGGTCTTTAGGCATCAGCAGTACAAAGGCCAGACCCAGCACCGCCGGAATCAGCGCCCACATAAAGGTGTGGGCAATGGAGCTGGACAATGCGCCCGTAATCTTCTCCAGTACCGGAGCCGGAATTTGTGCTCTGGCTTCCGGTGTCAGGGCGGCGCGTGGATCGCCGAACGAGGAAGCTTCGGCACCACCGCCAAAGGCATCAGTAAGGCTGCTTGTGAATCCGTTGCGCTGGATAATTCCGAAGATGGTAATGCCCAGCGTCATGCCCAGAGAACGCATGAAGGTACTGGTAGAAGTAGCGGAACCGCGCTGGCGCATCTCGAAATGATGAATCGAGGACATGCTGAGCACGGAGAAGGAGAAGCCTACACCGAAGCCGGTCAGGGCCATAAATACATTAAGCAGCAGGCGGGAAGTATCCGGCGACAAGGTGCTTAGGGAGAAGACGCCTGCCACAAAGAAAACGGCTGACAGCATCATAATATTGCGGAAGCTGGTTTTGGTGGTGAGCAGCCCCCCGGTCTGGCTGCCGATTACCGTGCCGATCATCATCGGCATTAGAATCAGTCCCGAGTTGGTGGCGGAACCACCATATACACCCTGTACATAAATCGGGATATACACGGTAGCTACGATAAAGGCCGAGCCGTAGAATAAACCGATGATGCTGCTCGTTGCAAACAGCTTCTTGCGGAACATGGCGAAGGATATAATCGGTTCGGCTGCTGTCCGTTCTATAAAGAGGAACGCAATCAGCAGTACTGCGAAGCCGGCGAATAAGCCAAGGATGACCGTGGAGTCCCAGGCATATTCATTGCCGCCCAGCTCAAGGGCGAACATCAGGCAGATGACGGAGCCTACAAGGGTAAAAGCTCCACCCCAGTCGATCCGCTGCTTGGCATGGGAGACGGATTCCTTATAGAACATAGAGATCAGAATAAAAGCGACAATGCCGATCGGCAGGTTGATATAGAAGATCCACTGCCAGCCTACATACTCAGTAATGTATGCTCCGAGCAAAGGGCCGATTACGCTGGAGATGCCGAAGACGGCACCGAAAAGTCCGGTCAGCTTGCCTCTTTTTTGCGGCGGATAAATATCAAATACGATAGTGAAGGCGATTGGCATAAGTGCGCCGCCGCCCACGCCTTGAATAGCGCGGTAGATGCTAAGCTGCGTGATGCTGGTTGCGATCCCGCAGAGTGCTGAGCCGGCCAGAAACACGACGAGGCCAAAAATGAAGAAACGTTTGCGCCCGTACATATCGGACAGCTTGCCGAAGATCGGCGTTCCGGCCATGACCATGACCATATAAGCCGAGGTGACCCAGACAATTTTATCGAGTCCGCCAAGATCGGAAACAATAGTACCCATAGCTGAGGCAACAATGGTATTGTCCATAGCGGACATTAGAATACCAAGCAGCAGACCGACAACTACAAGTTTGAGATTGCTTTCTTTAGTGTGCATGCTTCGCAGGCTCCTTTTTGTAAAGTTATTGATTTCCTTAAGGAAAAACGGCAAGTGGAAACAGAACTCATTATATTCAAATTTGAATAGGGGAGCAAGAGTTATTTTTTTAGCGGGGAATTAAGTAATTAAAATATAGCTTTTTGTATTGTGGTCAGGATTGGGGGCTTCTAGACGAGGGAACAAAAAAAAGAGCTACGGCCGGGGAACTCTGCAGCTATATAGCTGCATCTCCGGCGCTAAGCTCTCTGGCTTCAATATAGGTAATGAAAAATTCAGTCAGTTCAGGGTCGAATTGGCTTCCCGCACAAGCTCTCAGCTCAATGATCGCCTCCTCCACGGACTTGGTTGGCTGGTAGGGCCTTTCCGTAGTCATGGCGTCAAAGGAATCGATAATGGTCAGCATCCGGCATAAGCGGGGAATTTCCTCACCCTTAAACCCGTAGGGATATCCCTTGCCGTCATACCGTTCATGATGCAGCTCGATGTAGGGGGCGAGATCCTTGAATTTGTCGTTGGTGAGCGCCATTTTTTTGCCCCAGGTGACATGCCACTTGACCATTTCCCACTCCTCAGGCTCCAGCTTGTCTTTCTTGTTGAGGATGCCCCACGGAATTTCCAGCTTGCCGATATCATGGATCAGCGCGCCGAGTGTGAAGTGTCTTTTGGAAAGGGCGTCGATGTCGAGCAGCTCACTGATATCCATCGCATAGCGGAATACGCGTTTGGAGTGGCGGAAGGTCTCCATATCCTTATACATAAACAGGTTCAGCTGCTGCTCGATGTCGCGTACATCCTGGCTGAAGTCAAGCTCCTGCTCCAGTGAGGAGTATGCTCCATACGTATGCACTGTATTCTTGCCCTGGCGCTTGGAATAGTAGAGAGCCTGGTCGGCCTGGTCGACGAGCTGTGATTTATCGTGGATATCGCTGGTGCAGGAGGCAATGCCGGCGGAAAAGGCGAGGCAGCCAAGCGGGAAAATTTCAACGCCGTCAAACCGGCTGTTGTTCAGCTTTTTGCGCAGCTGGTCGATGTAAACACGGGCTTGCAGGATATCGTAGGCCGGCATGAGCAGCGTAAATTCCTCACCGCCATAGCGGGCGGCAATAATCCCATGCTGCTGGGCTTCGCTCTTAAGCGTCTCACCGACAAATGCGATCAGCTTGTCCCCCTGCAGATGGCCGAAATGGTCATTATATTTCTTGAAGTCGTCAAGGTCGATCATGGCGAGCGAAAGCGGAACGCCCGATGCCCTTGATTTCTGGATTTCCTGTTCCAAAGCTTCCTCAAAGTAGCTGTGATTGAATAGCCCGGTCCGCTGATCGGTGTTGGCCCGTTCCTCAATGCTGCGGTACATGGAGAACAATCTCTTGAAGGAGTAGCAGAGCAGCGTGCTCAGGCACAAGAATAGGACAAGCCCGAAAAAGCTGTTATGGACGATCAGTACAACGAGAACCAGAGAAAGAACCAATGTGCACAGATAAACGACGAAAGAATCTTTTATAATATCCTTAATCGTCTCATAAAGTGTGCCTTTATATATAATGTAGTAATATAGTCCGATCAAGAGGGTGTTACCTATAAAATAGACCGCAAGTGTCATCAGATAAGCCGGCAGTTCGTCATTGATCAGCGGTCCGGGATGTCCTCCAAACAAATCAAAGGTGTAGGAAGAAAGACAGATCATAATGGAGTAAATCGAGAAATTCGTCAGGTGTTTCCACCAGCTGGTGCTTGTGTCAAAAAAGAAAAAGATCAGGCAGTTGAGAAGAAGAACAGTCAAAGTGGTAGAGCCGCCAAAGACAAAAATGCAGGCCAAATATACCGCTGATTCCATGGTCAGTTCGTTGCCCTCCGGAGGAAGCTGCACCAGGGAAAAGGTGAGTATTAAACTGGCTCCGGTAAGCGCATAAATCCATACCCACCTTGGGGTCGGATACTGCAGAAATTCCAAATGATTGCTATACGTGAAAAGCGCTACTCCCAGAAGGGATATGAGCAGTGCATAGACATGGCCTGAATTAATCTTGCCTGCAAACGTTTTAAGCTTGGTCATGATTACCCCTCTTTATTAACAAAATGTGCCTGTGTACATAATAATGGTTTTAGGGATAAATGAATAGTAATTTGCAAAGAAGCAGGCTGTTTTCAGCCTGCTTCTTGTGGAGGAATTAGTGTCCGCCGATTCTGAAACCCGAAGTAAGAGCGATAACTACGGAAGCTACAATAATAGCATTGATCGCAAGACGGGAATATTTGATGCCTTCCAGTTTCTTATTCATGGGAACTCCTCCTTTCACTTGGTTAACGGCTTATCCCTGTACTTTGGGCAATGTTTTCAGGTCTGCAGCGGCCGGTGTCATTATCGACAGAATGTAGAGGAAAATCCCGAGATTCATCACTACATCTCCGATGCTGATCGCCTGGGTACGCGGATAAGGGCTGGACAGGGGGATGATATCGCCAAGAAACGGCAGGCGTGTTGAGGCGTCAAGCAGATAGTGCTTGGTCACCACATCGCCGCTCTGCAGCATCTCCAGATAAACCGGATCGAGTACAGAAGCCGCTTCAAAGGATACCGGCATTCTCCCTCCGTTGACGAGCATAACCAGGAAGTTAAGGAATACACCCGTCATAATGAGCCAGAATCCTTTGTTGTGCCGGTTCAACCATAAAAAAATCAGCCCAACCACATACACAGCGGTAAAGATATAACCGCTGGCTGCGGCTACAGTGGACGACCGCTCCTGAATATAATACATAAAAAATTGGAATACCAGTAGCAGCGGGAAGATCCATCCTGCCTTGAGCCGGATGTTGCTGAACTGGACAAGGCCGTGTCTTAAACCGCCCCGGAAGAACCCTACAATTAGACCAAGAATGATGCCATCGTAAACCATTACCCTACCTGCCTCTGTTCAAGAATGGAAAATATGAAATAATTGGATTCCTGAGTCTTTCATTCGTTATGCTTCGCCAAAATACCTTTTTTTAGGAAGGTTATTTTTCCTTGACATACCCATGGGGGGTATATTAAACTTAAATTGCAGCCAGGATACAAGGAGGTGCGTAGATGGCGCCCAAAGAAGAGAAGCTGTCTCCTGAATCATGTGATAGCAGTTGTCATACCCCCGGAGAACGCAAGAGCCACCATTCACCGGAATTCAAGAATGGGCTCACGACCCGCCTCAACCGGATTGAAGGGCAGATCCGCGGCATCAAGGGCATGATCGAACGGGATACCTACTGTGACGATGTGCTTAACCAGCTCGCGGCAGTACAGGCTGCGTTGAACGGTGTCGGAAAGCTGCTGCTTGAAGGACATATGAAGAGCTGTATTATTGAGCGCATTGAAGCCGGTGAGCATGAGGTTATTGACGAGCTGCTGATCACGGTTAACAAGCTTATGAAATAAGGATTGTACGAAGTAGAATCAATGAAGTAAAGCTCACAAAACTAAGCGTATGCTTTCGAAGACAGTTTTGTACGAAGTAGAATCAATGAAGTTAAGCTCACAAAACTTTTAGGAGGTTTTTAATATGTCAAACGTAACGTTAACTGTAGAAGGAATGTCCTGCGGTCACTGTGTCAGTGCTGTGGAGAAAGCCGTAAGCGGTCTTGGCGCTGCCGCCAAAGTCGACCTGCCTGCGAAGACTGTCGCTGTTGAATACGATGAGAACAAGGTAAGCCTTAGTGCGATTAAGACAGCAATTGAGGACCAGGGATACGACGTGGTTTAAGTCGGATGAATGAATATGAGGCTTGGGGCGGGGAACTTTGCAGGTTCCGTAGGCTTCAGCCTTTTCTTTTACACATTAATATACCCCTAAGGGGTATGAGGAGGCGCGGAGATCGTGGAGAAGACGACAGAATCCGGCCTGCAGCAGACAACGCTGCAGATTACCGGCATGACTTGCTCGGCTTGCGCGGCCCGGATCGAGAAGGGGCTGTCCCGGATGGAGGGGGTATCGCGGGCCAACGTTAACCTGGCACTGGAGCAAGCAACAGTGGGCTTTGATCCAGCGGTAGCGGGATTGCCGCAAATTGAAGAGAAGATCCGCTCGCTGGGATACGATACGCTGAAGGAGTCGGCAGATTTTGATATTACAGGAATGACCTGTGCCGCTTGCTCGGCAAGGATTGAGAAGGTGCTTGGGCGCATGCCCGGAATCGCGGCGGTCAATGTGAATCTGGCCCTGGAGACGGCGCATGTGGAATATACACCCGGAAACATCAGCACGGCTGAGATCATTGAGAAAGTAAGCAGCATCGGATATAAGGCTGCGCTGAAACAGGACCGCAAGGACACGGCCGATCAGCGCAGCCAGGAAATTGTGCGCAAGCGGAATAAATGGATCATTTCCGCAGTTCTGTCTTTTCCCCTGCTCTGGGCGATGGCGGCGCATTTCTCCTTCACTTCATGGATTCCGGCACCGGATATACTGATGAACCCCTGGTTCCAGCTTGTACTGGCGACCCCTGTGCAGTTCATTATCGGCTGGCAGTTCTATGTCAGCGCCTATAAGGCGCTGAAGAACGGCAGTGCCAATATGGATGTGCTGGTTGTTCTGGGCACCTCGGCTGCTTATTTCTATAGTCTGTACCTGACGATAGATTCCTTGTCGATGGCAGGCATGAGCCATTCGGTGGAATTATATTACGAGACCAGCGCGATTCTGATTACGCTGATTCTAGTCGGCAAATGGTTCGAAGCACTGGCCAAGGGCCGTTCCTCCGACGCCATTAAAAGCCTGATGGGCCTTCAGGCTAAGACGGCGCTGGTCATCCGTGACGGTGTTGAGCTCAGTATTTCTGTGGAAGAGGTCATTCCGGGAGATATTGTGCTGGTTAAGCCGGGAACGAAGGTGCCGGTAGACGGCGAGGTCGTTGAAGGGCTGTCATCTGTGGATGAATCCATGCTGACAGGCGAGAGCATTCCGGTGGAGAAGAAGCCGGGAGATACTGTCATTGGGGCAACACTGAACAAGAACGGAATGCTGAAGATTAAGGCACTCAAAGTTGGCCGTGACACCGCCTTGGCGCAAATCATCAGAGTAGTGGAGGAAGCGCAAGGCTCCAAGGCTCCGATTCAGCGGATTGCCGATGTGATTTCCGGCATCTTTGTGCCGATAGTGGTCGTAATTGCAGCTGTAACCTTTGGAGTCTGGTATATCTGGGGAGCGCCGGGCCAGTTCGCCGATGCACTGGAGAAAGCCATCGCTGTACTGGTCATCGCCTGTCCTTGTGCACTGGGTCTGGCTACACCAACCTCCATTATGGCCGGATCGGGACGCGCGGCTGAATTCGGGATTCTGTTCAAGGGCGGCGAACATCTTGAAGCCGCACAGGGGATCAAGACCGTTGTACTGGATAAGACGGGAACTGTAACCAGCGGCAAGCCGGTGCTGACGGATATTATAACGACAACGGGAATCGCCGCACATGGCAGAGTACTGGCCGAGAACCGGCTGCTGTCCGTTACGGCGGCTGCCGAGAAGCTGTCGGAGCATCCGCTGGCGGATGCCATCGTGGCTGGTGCTGCGGAAAGAAGCCTGGACCTGCCGGGTGCCGAGCAGTTTGAGGCGGTGCCGGGACGCGGCATTTCTGCGGTGGTTGACGGCCAGAGCATCCGCGTGGGAACACGGCGGATGATGGAAGAAAGCGGTGCAGACACCGGTCCGTGGACCGGGCTGATGCAGAAGCTGGAGCAGGAAGGCAAGACGGCGATGCTGGTATCCGTGGACGGGGCCATTGCCGGGATTGTCGCGGTTGCCGATACCATCAAGGATACTTCGCGGGCTGCCGTAGCCAAGCTGCATGATATGGGCATTGAAGTGGTCATGATTACGGGAGACAACAAGCTGACAGCCGAGGCCATTGCCGGGCAGGCCGGCATCCGTACGGTGCTGGCCGAGGTGCTGCCGGAGGGGAAGGCTGCCGAGATCCGCAGGCTGCAGAGCGGGGGAACCAAGGTGGCGATGGTCGGGGACGGCATCAATGATGCCCCTGCCCTGGCCACTGCCGATACCGGTATGGCTATTGGTACCGGCACCGACGTAGCGATGGAAGCAGCGGATATTACCCTCATGCGGGGCGATCTGATGAGCATTCCGGATGCGATCCTGATGAGCCGCAAAACCATGACCAATATTAAGCAGAATTTGTTCTGGGCGCTTGCTTACAATACCATTGGGATACCGATTGCTGCGCTGGGCTTTCTGGCGCCATGGCTTGCCGGTGCGGCAATGGCCTTCAGCTCTGTATCGGTCGTACTGAATGCGCTGCGGCTGCAGCGGGTCAAGCTGTAAATCTCATAATTTTCTCCACAAAGGGAATGCTCCATTATTGGAGCAGAACGGATAAAAAAGCCGCCGGGCATTAAGCCCCGGCGGCTTTCTTGCGTCCCAGACGGTTGGTGCCAATAACCCCTGCAATAATCAGGAACGATCCGATCCAGTGATACACAGTGATGTTTTCCCCGAGAAACACTGCCCCGGCCACAATGGAGACGATGGTCGAGAGATTGGTGAACACACTCGTAAGGGAAGCTTCGATTTTGGACAAAATATAGGTTGATGTTAGGGTGGTGACGAGCGACGCTATAATACCCAAGTAAAGGGTAGACAAGATAAAGGTGCTGCTGCCGAGCGGTTTGAAGAAATCGCCAAGCGTGCCGCTGGACACATGTCCGGTAAGCGAAATGATCAGGAATGTGGCGAAGCCAATTCCCATCATTAAATAGCTGAGTTCAGCGGGGCTGAAATGCTTGGAGAGTGACCGGGCCAGTACGCTGTATCCGGCAAAAGCCAGACAGGTCAGGAATAACAACACAATCCCGGTCATGTTGGACAGATTAATACTGCTCCCTTTCATGACAAAGATGAACACAACGCCGAATACGGACAGGAAGATACACAGCTTCTGCAGAAGCGTCGTGCGCTCTTTCAAGAATATAGAGGCGATGATCATCGTCACAACCGGGGTGAAAGAATAGAGAATTCCTCCCTCGGCAGAGGTGGCATGCTGGAGTCCGAATACCTGGAGGGTGAAGAATCCGAGCGGGTACATGGCTGCCAGCAGCAGCGCTTTACCAATTGGCTTGCCGCTGTAGGATATTTTGACCCAGCCGAAGGCGACCGGGATCGACATCACTATAAATGAAGCCGCGAAGCGGTAGGTCAATGTATCGAGCGGTCCGGCATGACCGAGCGCTACTTTGGTGAATAAGAATGAGAATCCGATAATAACTGCGTTAAGCACGGCAAATATATAAGCCAGCTTAAGTCCTTTTTGCGGCATAGTAGCATCTCCTTTTCGTTAACAGGACAGGATCGTCTAAACGTCTTATCTGTTACTTTAAAATTAAAGGGAAATGCCTGCCCGAACAATACTATTTTTCCATGACTGTACCGATACAGTTCGTTGATTGCTATATAATGAATAGAGACGAATAGTGGTAACATGAACTTACAGTTAGTGTAGAAGGCCATTCAGGAGGCGCATCATGAAAAAGTATCTTTCGGTCTTGTCCGACATGGAAAACCGGATCAGAGAGGGGCAATACAGCCCGGGGCAAAAACTGCCCTCTGTGCGTAGCAGCGCAGAATTCTACGGCTGCAGCATCAGCACTATTCTGCGGGCATACGGGGAGCTGGAAAGACAACACGCGATTTATTCTATTCCGCAGAGCGGATACTACATGGTTGAAAGGTCTGAAGATGCGGGGCCTGCCAGGGGCAGTGAGACGATTGATTTTGCTTCGGCCTCGCCCGATCTGAATGTGTTTCCGTATTTGGATTTTCAGCATTGTCTCAATAAAGCGATTGACAGGCACAAATACCACTTGTTCACCTATGGAGATGCGCTGGGACTGGGTACGCTGCGCCAGACTCTTGTGCCCCATCTGGCCGAATATCAGGTCTTTGCCAAGGTGGGGCAGATCATCATCACTTCGGGAACCCAGCAGGCGCTGGAGGTGCTGGCCAAGATGCCATTTCCGAATGGCGGGACAGAAATCCTTGTTGAACAGCCCGGATATGATCTGTACCTGCGTTATTTGGAGGCGGAGGGGATGCCGGTGAGCGGGATTGCCCGTTCGGCAGCCGGCATTGATCTGCGGGAGCTGGAGGAGAGGTTCAGCGGCGGGGGAATCAAATTCTTTTATACCATGCCCAGATATCATAATCCGCTCGGAACCTCTTTCAGTACGGAGGAACGGAAAGCCATTGCCCGGTTGGCCGGCAAATACGATGTATACATCGTTGAGGATGATTATATGGCAGACCTGGGTGCAGAACGGCGCTTTGATCCTATTTATGCGTATGACCAGACTTCACATGTTATTTATTTGAAAAGCTATTCCAAAATCATTTTTCCGGGTCTCCGGCTGGGTGCGGCTGTTGTACCGGAAACCCTGTTTAAGACATTCTGCGCGTATAAAGGATACACGGACAATTCGTTATTGTCCCAAGCAGCCCTTGAGGTGTATATCAGGAATGGCATGTATGAGCATCACAAACACAAAATAAAGGCTCTGTATGCTGAAAGAATCAGCGCAATGTACGAGGCACTCCAGCGGCACAATACGGAAGGTCTGATTGAAGTGTCTTCGGACAGCTCCGGGATCTACATGCAGTATAAGCTGCCGGAGACAGTGAATTTGGATCGTGTGGTCAAGCGGCTCGCGCAGAGAAAGATCAGCGTCGTATCAGGCAAGGGATTCTATATGACCGGTTACGGGAACCGGGAGAAGTTTATGCGGATCAGCATTTCACGCGCCCGGCTGGACCAGATCGACGAAGGCGTCAAGGCCATTGTCCAGGAAGTGAAGCGCGGGGGCGGATGGTAAGAGTGAGGCCTGTATTCATTTGTTTATGTACTGATTTGTGTTCATAATATACTTGAAGTCCAGAAAAGAACGAAGTGCTAATAAGGAGAAAAGAGAGGCGAACAGATCATGAAGCCGAATAACGAAACCCTTGAATTATTAAATCAGCATGTCTCCGTCCGCCAGTACCTGGACAAGCCGGTAAGTGAAGAACAGCTTGCTGCCATCATCGGCGCAGGCCAGATGGCTTCGACCTCCAGCAATGTCCAGGCCTATAGTGTCATTGCAGTCACTGAGCCCGGGCTTAAAGCACAGCTTGCCGCCCTCTCGGGCAATCAGGCTTATATCGAGCAGTGTCCGGTCTTTCTGGTCTGGTGTGCCGATCTGTACCGGCTGCATGAAACAACGGCAACCTATTTGCAATCAGCCGAATCCTTCGATTCCACTGAGAATTTCATTGTTGCCACCGTTGACGCAGCGCTTGCGGCGCAGAACGCTGCCATTGCTGCAGAATCGCTAGGCATGGGCATCGTCTACATCGGCGGAGTCCGCAACAATATCGCCGAGTTGTCGGAGCTGCTGAATCTGCCTGAACGGGTCTATCCGGTATTCGGCATGTGTCTCGGGTATCCTGCCGGGGCCTCCGGACTTCGTCCGCGTCTTCCGCTGGAAGCTGTACTGCACCGGAACGGCTATGACAAGGCCAAAACTGCCGGGCAGGTTGCAGCTTATGACGAAGTGTCGAGTGCCTATATGCGCGAGCGGACGGGCGGACAGAGTGATGCACCCTGGTCGGCTATGATGGCTAAACGTTTTGCGGAGCCGGCCCGCATGCATATGAAGGAATTTCTGCAGAAAAAGGGATTTATGCAAAAATAGCATGGTTATAAGCTTCTTGAAGCGATGCAAAGAGCCTCATGCCAAATGCTTGCCGTTTGGTGCGGGGCTCTTTGCTATGCGTTTATGAGCAAGGTGACAGTTGTCATCTCAAAGGAATGACAGTCCATACTGATCTCATTTCCCCGTTTTTTATACCATAGAAATATAGATCAGGGCTTAAGATACGGAGGGGAACGGACATGGACGGTATAGACAACGTGATCGAAATGGATGGGGTAAGTAAAATATTTCACGGAAAAAAAGCGGTGGACGGCATTAGCTTCAAGATTGGCAGGGGTTCGGTTACTGCGATTCTGGGGCCTAACGGGGCGGGGAAAACGACCGTGTTATCCATGCTGCTTGGACTGAAGGAGCAGACGGAAGGCAGCATAAAGGTGTTCGGGCTTCCGCCCGGGAGCCGGTTGGTCCGGGAAAAAACGGGGGCCATGCTGCAGGAAGTAAGCGTAATGGACCGGCTGAAGGTCCGGGAGATCATCGCTCTGATCCGCAGCTATTACCCGCAGCCAATGGCTATGGAGGTTCTGCTGCAGGCGACGGGCCTTGCCAAGGCCGATCTGCAGCGGTATGCCGAGAAGCTCTCCGGCGGCCAGCGGCGCAGCCTGAATTTCGCGCTGGCCCTGGCGGGCAACCCGGATCTGCTGTTCTTTGACGAGCCGACAGTCGGGATGGATATTACAGCGCGGCGGCATTTCTGGGACAGGGTGCGCGGACTGGCCGCTGAAGGAAAGACGATCCTCTTTACGACCCACTATCTGCAGGAGGCCGAGGATATTGCCGACCGGATTCTGCTGTTCAGCCGCGGCGCTCTGGTGGCGGACGGCAGCCCGGATGAGATTAAGGGGAGAATTGTGCGGCAATCGCTGTCCTTTCTGGCTGCAGGCGATCCTGAAGAGCTGCGCGGACGGCTGCGGCAATTGGCGGCGGTCGAGGAAATGTACGATAAAGACGGCCGGATTGTGGTCACGACAGAGAATACGGACGAGGCGCTCCGTGCTATTTTTACCGGCGGGCTTGAAGTGAAGGATGTACGCATCGATCAGGGCCGGCTGGATGAGGCCTTTGAGCAATTGACAATTCAACCGGAGGAGGGCGTCAAGCCATGAAACTAATTATCAACCAATGCAAGTCCGAGCTGCTGCGGATCTTCCGCAATCCTTATTATGTGTTCTGGTCGCTGGTTATGCCGATCATGTTCTATTTCATCTTCACTAAAGTGGTGAATACAGGCATGGACGACGCGGCCCTCTGGCAGGCTCATTATCTGATGTCGATGGCGGCGTTCAGTGTAATGGGGTCAGCGATCATGACGCTTGGCATCCGGCTTGTGCAGGAGCGGACCCAGGGCTGGAACACCTTTATCCGCATTACTCCGCTGCCGTCCTATGTCTATTTCATCGGCAAAATGTTTGCTCAGATGATCATGCAGCTTTTCTCCGTGGTATGCATATTTGCCGCCGGTTATTTGATGAACGGGGTGTCCCTGACTGCAGGGCAGTGGCTGTTCAGCGGATTATGGATTGTTGTCGCCTCCCTGCCTTTTCTGGCGCTGGGCACACTTGTCGGCTTTATGAAACGGGTAGACACGGCAAGCGGTGTCAGCAATGTGCTCTATATGGGGCTGGCGCTGGCCGGCGGCATGTGGATGCCGCTGGATATTCTTCCGGAGCTGATGCAGCGGATCGGCCGCTGGCTGCCTTCTTATAATTATGGAAACGGGGCGTGGGAGATTGTACGGGGCGGCCATCCACAGTGGAGCGGTGTGCTGATTTTGCTCGGCTATCTGGCAATGTTTATGTTACTATCGCTGTATATTCGAAAAAAACAGGAAGCGGTGTAATACATGTTGTCAGGCAGGAAGTTTCGGTTGTTCCCGCAAAAATACGGTTTTTTCCCTTTTGTATGGATGTTCTATTTGTTGCTTCCGGCCTTTAATCTACAGGAGGAGCGGGGCCTGAAGCTGATCATTGGAGCAGCTCTGCTGCTGCTCTTCGCCGTGACATACCGCCAGTTATACTGGGCCGGTGACAAAGCCTTTAACTACTGGCTGGGGCTGCAAATGCTGCTGATTGTGGTGCTGAGCCTATGCTACAACCCGGTTAATTTTTTTATGGGCTTTTTCTCTTCCAACTTTGTCGGCTGGTATGCCGGTAAGAGAGAGTTCAAGATAGCCTATGTAGTTTTTTGCGGTGTAATTCTGGTACCGCTGGTTATAGCGGCATGGGGGATGAATTTGCATGACCTGCTGTTCTTTTTTCCTTTTTTAATTATCATGCTGGTCTCTCCGTTCGGGGTAAAATCTCTAGGCCGTAGAAAAATACTGGAGAAACAGCTGGATCAGGCGAATGAAGTCATCGAGGAGCTGGTCAAACGCGAAGAGCGGATGCGGATCGCCCGGGACCTGCATGATACGATGGGTCATACCCTGTCGCTGATTACGCTGAAAAGCCAGCTTGTCGAGAGGCTTGTCGCCAAGGACCCGGAGCGCGCGCAGGCCGAAGCCAGGGAGATTCAGCGCACCTCGCGTGCGGCACTGCGCCAGGTTCGCGAGCTGGTCTCGGAGATGCGGGCAGTTACCGTAGCCGAGGAACTGGCAGAGGCCGGGAAAATGCTGCGGGCTGCAGAGATCGCCCTTGAAGTGCAGGGGGAGGTGTCGCTGGAGGACGTGCCTGACCTGACACAGAATATCCTCAGCCTCTGCATCAAGGAGGCGGTGACGAATATAGTGAAGCATAGCCAAGCCACCCGTTGCCGAATCGGAATTGCGCTGACGGAGGGGGCAGTGCGGATCACCGTTGAGGATAACGGAATCGGCCTCACTCCTGATGAAGCAGGACGGGAACGCCGCGACGGCAACGGAATGAAAGGGATGGCCGAGCGGTTGTCGCTCGTTGACGGTTCAATGACATTATGCTCCAATCCGGGCGGGGGGACAGCATTATCTGTAGTGATTCCAAGGATTATCAAGGAACATAAGGAGGGGGAATTGGCATGATAGGCATTGTAATCGCCGAGGATCAGCGTTTGCTGCGCGGGGCGATGGCCTCGCTGCTTGACCTGGAGGAGGACATTGAGGTTCTCGGAGAGGCCGGTGACGGGGCGGAGGCGCTTGCGCTGATCGAGCGGCTGGAACCGGACGTGTGTCTTATGGACATCGAAATGCCGCTGAAGAGCGGGCTGGAGGTTGCGGAGCTGCTGAAAGCCAAAGGCTGCCGGACGAAGATCATTATCCTGACGACCTTTGCCCGGCCGGGCTATTTCGAACGGGGCGTGAAGGCCGGGATTCAGGGCTATCTGCTGAAGGACGAGCCGGTCGACAAGCTGGCGGATGCGATCCGGCGCGTCATGGAAGGGCACCGTGAGGTGTCGCCGGAACTGGTCTTTGGCAGCCTGCGGGAAGAGAATCCGCTATCCTCCCGTGAACGGGAGATTCTGCGGCTGGCCGGAGCAGGGCAGACGGCCGGTGAAATTGCCGGGAGTCTGCACCTCTCCTATGGGACAGTACGCAATTACATCTCGGAAATTCTGGGCAAGCTGGAAGTGAAAAGCCGGATCGAAGCCGTACGGCTGGCTGAGGAGAAGGGCTGGATTTAGGCGTTTATTATCTCTTGATATTTCTGAATGCTGCGGTGGGCGTGCTACAGGTGGATTGTTACTGGTTACGTCCGGATAAATTCTATTAAGGTTGAATGCTTAATGGAGCGGCGGGAAGGGGGCCAGTAGTCTCTTTATGGAGCCTATGTATGCCTATAGCTTAAAGGGAAATGGTCCCGCTAATTATGCCACCGACAGAATGGTGCGGCAATCAGAGGGATTTACTACCGGTAATTCCTTTGAAAACGGAAAAAGGGCTTAGTAATTGAATAATATAGGGAGTAATTCCCTCTAAATCAATAAAAATAGGTTTTATATGAAAATAGCGGGCGTGTTTCCTTTTGTTTGTGTTGCGGAGCCCTGCGCTGCCTGAATCAGTGTCGCATTCGGGTGTGGTTATCTTGAAATAACTACATATTAATAAGACCAGCCGTCCGGTTCATCGGACGGCTGGTCTTTTGCACAGGCTGTTAAGCGGATATCGCTTAAGATTACTTGGCGCTCTTCGCCTGCTCTTCCCGCATCCACTGCGACAGCTGGCGCTTGAGCTGGAGGAATTCCGGCGAATCGGCGATTTCCTCGCGGCGCGGCCGGGGAAACGGGACATCGACCGTATGCAGGACGGAGCCGGGACGTCCGGAGAACACATAGATGCGGCTGGAGAGCAGCAACGCTTCTTCGATGTTGTGGGTGATGAACAGCACGGAGCGGCGGTTCTCCTCCCACAGCTCCAGCAGCCAGCGCTGCATTTCGCTGCGCGTCAGCGCATCCAGCGCGCTGAACGGCTCGTCCAGCAGCATCAGCTCCTGCGGCGCGAGCAGAGCCCGCAGGAAGGCTGCCCGCTGCTGCATGCCGCCCGACAGCATATGCGGGTAGGCCCGCTCGAAGCCGCTAAGGCCGACCTTGGCCAGCCAGTGGCGGGCGGTTTCCCGCGCCGCAGCCTGCGGCGCGCCCTTAAGCTCACCGGCGAGCAGGACGTTGTCCTCGATGCTCCGCCAAGGGAACAGCGCGGGCTGCTGCGGCATATAGCTGATCTCTCCGCGCTGCCCTGTAACAAGGTTGCCGTTCATGCTTACCGTTCCGGCATCCGGCAGCTCCAGGCCCCCGATAATATGGAATAAAGTGCTTTTTCCGCAGCCTGAGGGTCCGACAATTGAGACGAATTCCTGCGGCTGCACTGTTAAGGATACGTTGTCCAGCACGCGGGTTTCGCGGCGGCGGTGGGTGAAGGTTTTGGAGACTCCTTTTACCTCAAGTGCAGGCGGTAAGGTCCTGGATTCAGGAATGCCGGCTGCTTCAGTGCCGGATGGCGGGTTATCTGTAATATGCGGCATTGTCGGCCATCCTCCTTTTCTAGGAACTTTTGCGCGGTTTCCAGCGCACCAGCCATTTCTCCAGCAGCGCGATAAGTGCGAACAGCACAAGACTGAGCAGCACGATGATGGCAATGGCGACGAATACGCGGTCTGTGCGGTAAGCGGATTTTTGCAGCAGCATGTAGTAGCCGATGCCCTTGTCAGCGCCGATCCATTCCGCGACAACAGCGCCCATTACGGCGTAGGTGGCCGAAATTTTAAGTCCCGAGAACAGGGCGGGCAGGGAGCCCGGAAGCTCCAGCTTGGTGAAGATCTGCCATTTGTTCGCGCCGGCCATCTTCATATAGTTCAGCATGGTCCGGTCGCTTTGCATCAGGCCGCCCATGGCAGCGACTGAAACCGGGAAGAAGCAGACCAGCGTAATCAGCACAATCTTCGGCAGCAGCCCGAAGCCGAACCAGATAATCAGCAGCGGCGCGAGCGCAATGGAGGGCACATTTTGACTGAGAATGAGCAGCGGGTAGAGCGCTCTCTTGAGCCAAGGCAGCAGATGCAGCAGCAGGGCAACAATAAGACCCACGCCTGTGCCGATAGGGAAGCCGATCAGGGTAAGGCGCAGCGTAGCCGCTGTATGTGCCCAAATGCCGGAAGCATTGCCCGAGGTTTCCCGGGCGATATCGCTTGGGCTGGGAAGAATCCATGACTCGATATGGAACAGGGATACCGAAACTTGCCATAACCCCAGAAAAAAGACGACCGCCACAAGGGGCGGCCAAATCTGTTTCCAATACGATCTCACGGCCGGTATTTCTCCGTCAGCTTGTCCATGCTGATTCCATTCGGGTTATGGGCAATTTTGATCTGGGAGATGACGCTCGGACTGCCTGCTGCAATCAGCGCTTCATGCATCTGGCGCACAACCTCAAGCAGCTCGGTGATGTCGCCCTCCATCGTGGTCTCCAGCGGGTTCACCTGATGTTTCACACCGGATTTCTGAATCACTTCGATGGCTTTGTCCACGTAAGGAATCGAATCCTCGTTGTTCGGAGTTTTGGGAATTACCTGAATGCTTAGCAATGTATTGGCCACAACATATCAATCCTCTCAGTTTAAATGGGTAATCTGCGTACAGCGCGAAACGAACATTCAATCACTTCATCCTTAATCAGTTAGCTGGCAAAAACTCATTCGTAAATGTGCTTGGAACATCCAGCGGCTGATCGAGCAGCTTCAGGCCATACATCCAGTCGGCGTAATCCTGCCAGACCTCGCTCTTCTGCTCGCCCCAGCGGACGGCATCATCCTTGTATTTCGGGCTGATCCATTTCTGGCTGGCCAGGACCAGCTTGGGATCCAGCTCGGGAACAGCTTTGGAAAGAATGGCTGCGGCTTCCTCCGGCTGATCAATGGCGTATTGATAACCTTTCGAGGTAGCCTTAAGGAAAGCCTTCACCAGCTCCGGATGTTCGGCAATTTCCTTCTCGCTCGTAGTCAGTACCGGCGTGTAGTAATCGAGCTGGGGTGCATAATCCTTGAGGTAGAGCATGTCGAGCGGTTCTCCGCGCAGCTCCGCTTCAATCCCGGTCCAGGCATAGAAGATCCAGGCAAAATCAATGTCGCGTTTCACGGCGGTGAAGAAGTCCGCTTCACCGATGTTCACCAGCTTCACCTTTTTCACATCTCCGCCTTCGGGGTCCATAATGGCTTTCATGGCCGCTTCTTCGGCAGGGGAACCCCAGCCACCGTAGGTTTTGCCTTCGAAATCCTTCGGTGTCTTAATATTGCGGTCTTTCGGTGCAGCGAACCCGGAGGTATTATGCTGAATGATAGCGGCGATGGACACGAGCGGCACCTTCTGCAGGCGGGCCAGCGTCAGCGCCTCTTGGGCACTGATGCCAAAAGCAGCTTCGCCCGAGGTAACCATCGTGTCGGACCCGGCAGCACCCGGCTGCACGATTTCAACATCCAGCCCTTCCTCTTCGTAATAGCCCAGCTCTTTTGCCGCATAAAGCCCGGTATGATTTGTATTCGGCGTCCAGTCCAGCGCGACCTTGACCTTGGTCAGCTCCTTCGGAGCGTCCGTTGCTGCCCCGGCAGTGGTTTCAGGAGCAGTGGTGCTGTTCCCGGCAGTGTCTGCTGCATTCCCGCCAGAGTTCCCATTGCTATTGCCGCATCCGGCAATGGCAAAGACCAGCATGCAGGTGAGGCTGAGCTTTAATACTTTTGTGACTCCCATTTCTCTTCTTCTCTCCTTCCAGCAACCCTAGTCTTCCAAATTCTGAATAGTCCCATACAAAAAAGGCGCCCCGAGAATCGGGACACCAGTTACTTGCGCAAGGTTGTGCTTGGGCCATAAACGGCCGTAAGCGATTGACGATTCCTACGCTGGCATTATCCAGATCAGGTATAAGGGTCAGTATCTTGTGGGATACAATCTCAGCCGGCCAATTCCAGCACCCCTGGTACTATGAAGTTATAGGTATTGCTGTGTTCTTACGGTGTATTATAGACGCCCGCTCCATAGTTGTCCAGTAGCAACTCTGCTTAGCTATCAAGCTTCAGCGGCAGGCGCCACGGCCCTTTGAGCAGAAAATGCGGCTCGGACAGCTTAAACCGCAGCTTATCCTCCCCGGGTTTTGTTTCTAAATGGAGGGTTTTCATCACGCCGTAGGTCTGGTCGGTATTCACCCAAGAGAATGAGCTGTTGTCCGCCTGCCCCGGATAGCGAATAAGGAAATACTTCAGCGTCCGTAGTTTTGCGGCATTGAAATTCACATTCACATCGACGCTGGCAGCCGTCTCGCCGGTACGTTCAATGCGGGTGAACTCTACCGGAAAGCCCGCGATTTCCGCGCGTGTGTGGAGCATTTTCTCCTGGCCGATATCAGGCAGCGGAATCTCTACTTCTGCAGATACGGCGTCACGATCTGAAACTTCAATATAAGGAATGAAGACCGTATAAGGCCAAGTGCCCGCCCCGGCAGTCTCATGAAACCGGAAGTCGGAAGGATAGGACATGGATTCAGGCTGCTCCAGTGCCGCCTTTTCTCCTGCCGCGTTCTCTATATAGAGACCTGATCCAGGCACCAGCGGCTCCAGTCCGTAAGAATGGACAGTCAGCCCGGATTCCGCCGTCAGAGTGGGCAATAACTGGACACGGACAAGCCCGCCGCCAAGGTCCACCGGAAAAGCAGTAATCCGCACATCCTGCTGTATATCGCTTGCGCCGAGTTCCCCGAGCTCCTCAGCTGTCTTCGGAGCGGTGAGCTGTAACGGACCAATGGTTGTGCCGCCCAGATGCAGGGTTAGAAGATTATCCTTCTTCAGTTGCAGCGCTTGAGTTGAACTGTAGCTGCCGTACCACTCTCCCTCCGAGGACGAACGCATATAAGAGGTGAAAGTATAGCGGTTACCGCCGATATCTGCCTCAAACTCGCTGACTTCAGGGACTTTCCGGCCGCGAAGCGTAATGCTCCCGCCAAGCTCTTGCAGGAGAACGGCATCTACGGTCAGACTTCCGTCCCCCACAGCAATGTCATAGGGTTTGCTCAGTACATAGATCCGGTCACCGGGGCTGTTCTCCACAACAGTGCCGAAGCCAGGAAGGAAACTCAGCGCCTTTCTTAACCCGGCCTGTACCTCAGGAGAGAAAGCGAGCATACCGGCAGCGATGAGTATTACTGCCGCTGCGGCCGCGAAGATATTCCGCCTCCGGGATCTCCAGGCGAGGGAACGGAAGGTGTGGACAGCGGCTTCGGGCTCCAGACGGGCAAGTGTACATGCTTTGACGCGGGCGAGCGAAGCTGCCTCCTCTTCGTCTGCCAGGTGCGGACCTTGGTCAACCTCCGGCAGAACACCTAAGGCAAGCTCTGCATCGCTGAAGCTCATAGAATCAATCATCCCGAACAGGCGCTGTTCCTCAATTTTCATGTCTTTGGCCATGTTGAGCCTCCTTTCCCTGACTCTCAGACAGGCCTAGCGCCTGCTTGATCAGCGTCCGGCAACGGTATAAGCGGCTTTCGACTGCCCTTTTACTGAGACTGAAGGTTTGCGCTAGCTGATCAAGGCTCTCATAAAGGAAATATCTGCGCAGAAACAGGCTGCGGTCCGGTTCGCCCAGCTGCTGCACGCAGCCGATCAATTCACTGGCCGTCTCTCGGGAAAGAACTTCCTGTTCGGCGGAAATCTCATTCCATGTAGCTCTGGAGGCAGCTGCTTCTCCGGTTCCGCCCCGGCGCAGCAGCTTGCGTCTCAGGTCCAGCGCTTTGTATTTGGCCAGCAGGAACAGCCAGGTGCGGAAGGAGGCGCGCTCGGGCTCATAACGGCTGATTCCGCTCCATGCCGCCATAAACACATCGCTCACACATTCCTCAACATCCTCCGCGCTTCCGGTGCCGGACAGAATACGCCAGACCAGTCTTTGCACATCAGGGCCAAAGAAATCAATCGCTTCTGCGAGTGCTTTTTTATCTTTGTTTTTGAACCGCCCGGCCCATGCCAGGCTGTCATTAGGATTGAACGTCATAGGCAACCTCCGGCGTATATACTATTCATTACTACGTCGTCCGGAGAGCAAATCACTCATGATTGTTTCCGACAGCTTATCAATCCTTGGAATAAAATCTTTTTCTGCGGCGGCTGCGGATTCCGTTCCACAGCTCTTTCAGTGTCAGGAGGATGCTGACGAGGATGCCGGTGAAGGTGAGCAGCAGTGCCAAATATTCAAAAGGAGAGTATTCCAGCATTTTGCTCCATTCAATACGTCCCTTCAAATCTTCAATGACCTGGTTCATCCCGTAGATGCCGCTCACCACTGTGAAGACGGTCAGAATCATCAGCAGCGTATCCCGGCGTTTAGCCTGGAATTTCTCCTGGTACTGGAACAGGTCGTTCAGGGTCATTTTGACTTCATCAAAAAGGGCGTCGTTGCCGTATACTTTGCGCAGCTGGATGAAGATCTCCCGGCCCTGCGACTGTGAAATCAGCTCCAGAAAATAAAACTTGGCCGAAAACTTGTTAATCAGGAAGATCAGATTCTCAATTTCATCATAATCGTGGTTGATACGCAGCCGGGAGTGGAGATTGGAAAGCTTCAACAGGACGATTTTGTGGAAAATACTAAGGAGCAGCCCGTAGTAATACTGCCCGTACATCTGATTGACCAGTGGAGTGGCTACCTCCGGTTCGGCCCGGCTCAGGCAGCAGAAGGTTTGCTCGTTGGTCATATAGTAGGTATCCGGCCCCCAGCGGTTGTACGAATGTGCCTGGCAGTACTCTTCGATGTACTCGGGATCGCTGGCGCTGATATAGGGTTTTCCGTCCAGATTCAGCCCATCCAGCTGGGAGGCGCGGTAACGCAGCTCCACGCTGATTTCGTCTGCGTCCTCCTGCCGGTTGAAGCCATAAAAGGCTTGGACCAGCATTCGTTCATCAACGAAGAAGGGAAGCGTCTCGAAGTAGGCCCCGTCAATTTCCGATTGGTCCATAAACGGCTGCAGGCCATCGGCCAGATTCCTGAACACAAAATCCTCCACCTGATCGAAGGTTTTGTCCTGGCAATGGATATGCGTATGTTTGTCCTGGTAGGAGACATCCTCGAGTGTGCGGAAACGGTCGGCGAATTCCAGCGCGGTGCTGAAGGGCAGGTTCTCTTCCTCGATGCGGACTCTTACGGTCAGAAATCCAAGCTGAAACGGACAAATGAATACATCCGTCGAGAGTACCCGGAAGTTTATGGATTGCTGTGTCATTTCCAGTATGCAGGCCAGCTCGTTTACCCGGGAAAACCGGCGGAAGGAATCTTCCTTATCCTTGTCCCGCGGGAATAGGACATGGGCTGCGAACGGCAGATAGCTGCGCTCCATTTTCTCATGGGATACGCAGTAGCTTTCGCCGTAATAAGCATCCTCCAGCTCTTTGTTGTCGAGAAAAAATCGGGTGAAGCCGTCAAGCCCAAGCTGCCGGGCCAGGCTCTTGTCCTCACCGTCCTTGATGGAGAAGGGGAAAATAAACTGCAGTAGAACGGTATGTAGTGTAGGTTCGGTGTGTTCGGAGAAATGCTCAGTCATTAACGGTTCCACCCTTATGCACAGGATATTGACATCTTCTATATTACCCTAATTTCCAGGCTGCCAAGCTGAGCACAAATAGGATTCCTGCAAAAATGGCCAGCGCCTGCAGCCACGGCGATGACATACATCCAGCTCCATGGCGGGAGAAAAGCATAAGTGAGTTCATGATTTTGTCCCGGATTCATTCTGAACCGGACGGGTACACTATAATAAGCACACATATTGGAAAGGAGCTGTTTCGTCAATGGATAACAATGAGCTGGAGCAAAATATCATCAAAGCGCTGGATGACAATAAGTTCGGTTCCTTCGGCACGATAGAAGCCGGCAACAAACCTAAGGTGCGTTATATGGCGGTATTTCATGACGGCTTAAACATTTACCTCGCTACCAATCGGAAGACGCATAAGGTAGAAGAGCTGAAGGATAATCCGCATGCTTTTCTGTTGCTTGGATATGAAAAGGGCGGCGGCAAGGATGTGCTGGAGATCGAAGCAACAGTCGCGGTCACCAAGGATGAAGGCTTACGGGCCAAAGTATGGAACAAATCACTGGAGCAATGGTTCAAGGGACCGGATGATCCTGACTATGTCATTCTGGAGCTTGCACCGGCACGGATAGAGTATGTTGGCAAAAACGAAGAGCATGGCGTTTGGCAGCCTACAGCTGCCGTTAACGGCTAATAAACCTAAGATATGAAGCAGCTGGCCATCTTAAACCCTACGGTTTATAGATGGCCTTTTGCCGTCCGGAAGATAGCTGGCTTATGGTAAATCATGTTATAATTACTGGACTGAAATCTGACATCTAGAGGCGAGGAGAATGCACATGAACTGCAGTGAGTGCTCTGACATCGAACCGGTAGAGGACGCAGGAGAATTAAAGATGCGGCCCTGCCCGATCCGGAATAGCCGCCTATGCTTCCAGAGAGGAGCTCATGGATTTGCTGGAGCTTCTGGATGGATTGCAGAATGAGTGGGCTACGCCGCTGTCCCTATGTATAAAAGGGCATACCCGGCGTATTCCTGTAGAAATCTGGCTGACGCTGGAATAGCTGAGCGTCCGGTTTGCCAGTGATAATCTGATAACGATCATTTCCAATCATGATTTCTGCAGCCATTTGCAGCCGATCGTGAACTTTAACGAAGAAATTGTGGGTTTTGAATTGCTGCTGCGGCCACTGCCGCAGGGTAGCCCCTTTCAGCCCTATGAGTTGTTTGACCTTCGAAGCGATTCATCGTTTGGAAGAGGACCCGGAAGATTTTGTATTTGAAGCTTCTGCGATCAGGACGACCGGAAACAGAGAAGCGTACTCAATATTGTGAACCGGGCCGGTTCCTTTGGTGCCAAGGTGCTTGCCGAGGGAATCGAACGGCGGGAAGAGTTCCTCTTCTGCCGGGACATCGGCATTGATCTGGGCCAGGGGTATCTCTTCGGGAAGCCGGATGACAAGCCCCCGGCTAGTTTTGGAAACCGTGCATAATCAATACAACCTATATCCTCCCCGAAGCGCAGACGGTCATCCGCCGCCTTCGGGGATTTTATGATGTCCTGCCATTTCCACCGAGAAAGGGATTGAAAGCTAAATGAGCGTTACATTGTTATATGTTGAAGATGACCGGGAGATTGGCAGTGCGGTTTCCGCCGATCTTCGGGAACGCCAGTATGCCGTCCGCTGGCTGGAGAGCGGTGAAGGGGCAGTGGAGGCGGCTGCCGGCTGTCAGTTGGCCATTCTCGATGTCATGCTGCCCGGTCTTGACGGCTTCACCATTGGGCAGCGGCTGAAGCGGACGTACCCGGGGCTGCCAATTCTGATGCTCTCCGCCCGCACCTCCATCGACGATAAGCTCCAGGGGCTGGAATTCGCCGATGATTATTTGACCAAGCCGTTTCACCCGGATGAGCTGGCTGCACGGATTGAAGTCCTGCTGAGAAGGAGCGGTGCTGCGGCACCTGCACCGCTAAGGATTAAGCATCTGATCGTCCATGAAGGGGAACACCTTATTCAAGAGGCGGCAAGCGGCAAAGAAATCCTGTTAACCGGCAAGCAGTTTCAGATATTCTCCTACCTGCTCCGCCATCTTGGGCAGATTCTGACCAAGGAACAGATCTATGAAGCCGTCTGGGGTGAGGCTTACATAGAGGGGGACAAGACGCTGATGGTACATATCCGTTATTTGCGCGAGAAGCTGGAGCTTGACCCGGCAGCACCGGAGATTATAGAGACGGTCCGGGGAATCGGCTACCGGGTGAGAGCATGAAGGCCAGCGGGCGCTCGCACAAACTGCGCAGCTCGCTGCTCTCCCGTTATCTGCTGATTATTGTTGCTGCGCTGCTGTTCCTGCCTGTCATGATGACGGCAACTTTTGTCGGATACGGCGTATTCAGCGCATGGACCCGGGAAGGTCCGCCTGATGAATATGCCCCTTACTCCAGCATCACCAAGCTGGAGAAGATGTGGCATCAGGAAGCGCTGGGTCTGCTGGGCAAACCGCCGGAGGCGATCAATGAGCGGATGCGGCAACTCAGCAGTGAGTATTCTTTGGCCGGGATGTTCTGGGTAGACAGCCACGGGAAAACCAGGCTAAGCCTTATGCCGGAAGATCCCGAGCTGCAGAAGCAGGTAGAGGGTGATGTTTTGCCCGCGCAGTGGAGTGCTGCAGAAGCGGTTGCCTTTATGAAAAAGAGCACAGAGCTTAATCCGCTCGCCATTGTCGCCTTTGTAGGAGACCGTGCGGAAGCCGGAGAAGGTTTTATGGTGATGCAAATTCCGGATGCATTGAGGGATGAAGAAAGTATTGATGGGCTAAGCTCGTGGTATTTAATCGTTCTGGTTTTGTTTTTTGCCGGCTTCATTGTGGTGTCGCTGCTGTTCTTCATAGGGATCCGAACCCGGCTGCTGCGCCTGCAGACGGCCATGAGTTTCACGGGCGGGGCCGGAATTCCGAAGTCTGTTACTTCCGGCGGCAGAACGGATGAGATTGGCCGTCTGGAGGAGGCCTTTAATACGATGGTGACTGAGCTTACTGCCAGCCGGTCCAGAGAGGCGGAAGAGGAGGGACTGCGCAAGCGCCTGGTTTCGGATCTGTCGCATGATTTGCGGACTCCCCTCACCGTAATCCGTACTCATCTCCATGTGCTGGGCAAGGAAAGCCTATCGCCGCGCGGGCAGGAATCGCTGGAGCTGATGGATGAACGGATTGCCGGGCTCAGCGTGCTGATCGAGAATCTGCTCTCTTATAATCTGCTCAGCAGCGGAAAGATAACGCTGAAGCTGGAGCGCAGGGACGTGCTGCGGCTGCTGCGCGAAAGTGCCGCTGCCTGGTATCCGCTTTGGGAGAAGGAAGGGTTCCAGGTTGATATTGACCTGGAGGGTGAACCTCTATACTGGACTATAGACGAGAGCTGGTTCCGCCGGATTCTGGACAACCTGTTTCAGAATATCCTGCGCCACGCCCGCTGCGGACTATATGTAGGCATTGCGCTGGAAGTCCGGGACAGCCGCCCTGTGATTGTCGTCTCGGACCATGGCAAGGGAATGATGAGCAACTCCGACTCCAAAGGGGCGGGACTTGGTTTGTCTATTGTAGAGCTGCTGCTTAAGCGGATGGAGCTGGAGTGGACGGTCGACAGCAGTGAGCAGGGTACCTCTATTGTCATTTCTCAGCGCCGGGACAAAATTTAAACGAAATTTAAACTTGCTGCCGCCGCTCTTTTAACCTTGGGACGTTATGCTAGTTACCGAGGTGAACGAGAATGAAAGAAACTGTGATTGAAACAAAGGATTTACTGAAGGAATACCGCGGCCGGGCTGCGGTGGAGCGTTTGAACCTGAATATCGGCAAAGGTGAAATTTACGGCTTTCTTGGACCCAACGGCGCAGGCAAAACAACGACTATCCGCATGCTGCTGGGGCTGATCAAGCCGACATCGGGGCAAATTAAGGTATTCGGCCAGGAGCTCCGTAAAAATAAGCTGCAGATTCTGCGCAAAGTGGGGTCACTTGTGGAGTCCCCGTCATATTACGGGCATTTGAGCGCACTGGACAATCTGGAGGCGATCCGCCGGATTCTTAATGTGCCTAAGCAGCGGATCGCCGAGGTGCTGGATATTGTCTCGCTGACAGGAGAAGAAAAGCGGCCTGTGAAGGGCTTCTCGCTGGGCATGAAGCAGCGGCTGGGCATTGCTGCCGCACTGCTCGGCAGTCCGGAGCTGCTGATCCTCGATGAGCCGACCAATGGGCTTGATCCGTCAGGTATACAGGAGATCCGCTCGCTGATCAAGCGGCTTCCGGAAGAGCAGGGAATTACCGTGCTTGTGTCCAGCCACCTGCTGAGCGAAATTGAACAGATGGCGGATACGGTCGGCATCATCCGCCAGGGTAAGATGGTTTATCAGGACTCCATTGCTCATCTGCAGCAGCAGGCGGCAGGAGACCTCCGGCTTGCCGTATCCGAGCCGGAAGCCGCACTGGCGCTCGCGTTGCGAAGAGGCTGCGGCGGTGAAATGCAGGAGGGGCGGCTCGTGCTGCCGCGGATGAGCGATGCTAGAGTGGCGCTCCTGATTAAAGAACTGGTCGAGGATGGACATGCAATCTACCGGGTGGAAGAACGCAGACAATCACTGGAGGAATTCTTCCTGCAGGTTGTTGAGGGAGGCGCATCATGATGTGGCGGGCGCTGTCGGCTGACTGGCTCAAAATCCGCGGCAAAGGCCTGTGGTTCCTGGTCTTTCTCGGCCCCATCGGCCTGCTTGCCATGCAGGGGCTGAACTTTGGGCTGCGTTACGATTATCTGACCCAGCAATATCGTGCCGATTTATGGGGCGGACTGCTCAGCAATGTGGCCGACTTCGTTCCGGTGGCCCTTTATCTGGGGGGCACGCTGATCTGTTCGATGATGGCCAACGTGGAGCACCAAATGAGCTCGTGGAAGCAGCTCCTGGCGTTGCCGATTTCCCGGACCTCTGTCTTTATGGCTAAGCTGCTGCTCTGCCTGCTGCTGCTTACTATCTCCTGTCTGCTGCTGGCGGCGGGTACGGTGGGCTTGGGAGTGATCCTCGGGTTCCAATCGCAGCCAATCCCTTATGCGAAGGTGCTGCAAATCGGCTTTGCTTCTTATGCTGCAGCACTCCCGGTGATCTCACTGCAGCTGTGGTTCTCCCTGTCCAGCCGCAATCAGACGTTTCCGGTGTCGGTGGGAATTACCTTGTCGCTGCTAAGCATCTTCTCCTTGTTTCTGTCGGAATGGGTTCCCCTGAGCTGGCCGGCCCTAGCCTGGAGCGCTCCCCGGCCCTGGCTGTTCAGCGGAGCAGGCTTGCTGCTTGGCCTGCTGATTCTGCTGCCGGGATCCATACATTTTGCGCGAAAGGATGTGGACTAGGATGAGAACCTTTTGGAGAGTTCTATCGGCTGAAAAGCTGAAAATGTCCAAATCTCATGTCTGGCTGCTTATTTTGCTCAGTCCGGCTGTAGCGCTGCCTATCGGAGGGCTAGCCGATATGCAGGATGATAGGCAGATCACCTGGCAGGTGCTGCTGAGTGTAATGTCGCTAATGCATTCAATGTTGTTCCTTCCCGTGCTTGCCGGTATATTTGCGGCTCTAATCTGCCGTTCCGAGCATACCGACGGCGGCTGGAAGCAGTTGTTGTCCCTGCCTGTAACACGAAGTTCTGTGTACCTAGCTAAATTCACACTGATTATGGGAATGCTGGCCGCCGTGCAGCTGCTGTTTATCGTTGTAGTGGTAGGCCTAGGGATATATCGCGGTGCGGAAGGCGCCGTGCCTTGGCAGCTGCTTCTCACCAGCCTCTTCGGCGGCTGGTTCGCCTGCCTGCCGCTGGCCGCGCTGCAATTGGCAGTATCCCAGGGCTGGAGCAGCTTCGGCGCACCGCTGGCACTGAATGTAAGCCTGACTTTACCGAATATGCTCATCTCCAATTCAGCCACCTACGGCCCATATTATCTCTGGGTGCAGCCGATGCTGGCCATGTCTCCTTACGGTGAAGATAAGTTCGGAGCTTTTAATTTGCCGATGGAGAGCTTGATGCTGGTAGTTACAGGAAGCCTGGTTCTCTTTTTGGCGGGAGGCCTGCTCCACTTCTGGCGCAAAGCGGTATAATATCGCGTATGCTGCATGCTGTGCTGAATCCTCTCATGGACATCCGGTGAAGTTTTTTCTATAATTAATCGTAGAAGATACTATTAACAACCAGTAACACCGGATAAGCATATTAGAGGAGGGCGAGAGCATGGAGCCAGCGGCACTTGAAGAATGCGACAACACATGCAATGGTTCGGAGCTGGAACCGGAATCTATAGCGCTGATTCTGCCGGACCGCGGAACAACGGATAAAATGGCGGAAATGTTCAAAGCGCTGGGCGACCCGACCCGGGTACGGCTCATTTACGCTTTGTCGCAGAGAGAGCTGTGTGTGCACGATTTGTCGGTCATCCTCGACATGGGGCAATCGGCCGTATCCCATCAGCTCCGCTATTTGCGCAATCTGCGGATCGTAAAGCGCCGCAAGGAAGGCAAGACGGTCTATTATTCACTAAATGATGCGCATGTGGAACAGATTTTTCTGCAGACGCATGAGCATATCAGACACGAATAGATTTTCATGAGAACTCAGCTGTAAACACAAAACCGTCCTGCGCTGGCTTAGCGCAAGGACGGTTTCTTTTGTTTGCGTCAGGAGATTTCACAGTCCTACTAATGCAAGTTAAACCTTCAAGCTTCTGTGCTTCATGGACGAGTTCTCAATTTGCAGCGTCGAATGCTGAATGCCGAAAGTTTCTTCCACGAGGCTGGTGGCCTCCTGGAGAACACGCTGATGATCCTTATGGTCCTGAATCAGCAGATGGCCGCTAAGCGCATCCAGCCCTGAGGTAATGGTCCAGATATGCAGGTCATGAACCTCGATGACTCCGTCAATGCGCAGCAGCGCTTCTTGTACATCGCGGGTATTCACGTTAAGCGGAGTTCCTTCCATTAAAATGTGGAATGCCTGTTTAATTACGCCCCAGGCTCCTCTCAGGATGAGCAGTGCGACAAGCACGCTGATGATTGGATCTGCAATATACCAGGAGAACAATTTCATGATTAACCCGGCAAGCAGAGCTCCGACCGAGCCTAGTGCATCACTAACGATATGAAGATAGGCGCTGCGGACATTGATGTTCTCTTGCACATTGCTTTTTCGCATTAAAGACCATGCACTGACCAGGTTGGCCAGCAATCCGACTGCCGCAATGATCATCATTGTACCGCTTGCTACCTCCGGAGGTGAGAAGAAACGCTGATACGCTTCCCATATAATAAATCCGGCAATGATAAACAGCGTAACTCCGTTGAATAGGGCTGCCATAATCTCGAATCTGTAGTAACCGTAAGAATTTTTCAGAGAAGGGGGCTTTACAGCAAAGATCATGGCGACAAGGCTTAAGGCCAGCGAAACAGTATCGCCCAGCATATGGCCGGAGTCCGACAGCAGGGCTAAGCTGCCCGTAACCAGACCGCCGAAGAACTCCAGCAGCATGATGCTTCCGGTAATGATCAGAGCGATTAATAGGCCTTTGAGGTTATCGGGTGCGTGAGAGTGGGAATGAGAATGGCCGGAATGATTATGTTCCGAATGATTGTGTCCATGCTCATGCCCCTGATGTTCATGCTTATGGTGGCTATCGTTGTGTTGATGATTTGTCATACAGGTACCCCTTCCTAAAATAACATATGAATGATTGCTCATATGTTAATAGTATTCGCAACTCAGCTGAATTACAAGTCCCTTTTGGAAACAATTGTGATCTTCTTATCATTTTGAAAAAAGTGGTGAAGTATACGGAATCTGCATTGACACTGCAAGTTTAGGGAGAATATAATATGTGTAAGTAAACATATGAACAGATACTCATATATAGTTTTTTCCAAGGGAGATGAGTGATTTGAATGCGGTGGAGGGAAACGTAAGACGTCAGTGGGTGCTCGAGGGTCTGGATTGCGCAAATTGCGCCATGAAAATTGAGAACAAGGTAAAAAAGATTGAAGGAGTGTCATCCTGCTCCGTAAATTTCGCCATGAAGATGATGACACTGGAGACTGCCGCAGCTTATGCGGACACGGTATCCGAAGAGGCAAAGCGGACAGTAACTACCCTTGAGCCGCATGTGAAGCTGAAGGAGGTTCAAACTGCCGGTGCAAGGAAGAAGCAACAGGCTGCTGCTGTGAATTCTGCATCCTCAGTAGCACAAGGGCAAGCCCACAGTCATGCCCAACATGAACATCAAGGCCACACTCACGGACATAGCCAGGGAGAGGCCCACGGACACAGTCACACTCATGGCAGTGATGATGCCCATAATCATGATCATGCACAGGATGAAGCTCATGGCCACACCCATAGCCATGAGCACGGGGAAGGGGATACACGCAAAATCCTGCTGCGGCTGGGCGCCGGCGGAATTCTAGCGGCAGCCGGAATGTTCCTGCCGGTCAGCGGATTCCCGGAGCTGTTGATTTTCCTGGCCGCTTATTTTATTGTCGGCGGCGAGGTCGTCTGGTCAGCCGCAAGGAATATTGTCCGCGGCCAAGTGTTCGATGAGAATTTCCTGATGGCACTGGCGACGATCGGGGCTTTCGCCATCGGCGAGTACCCGGAAGGCGTTGCTGTCATGCTCTTTTATCAGGTTGGCGAACTCTTCCAGGGCCTGGCGGTTAACCGTTCCCGCCGCTCCATTACAGCGCTGATGGATATCCGTCCGGAATTTGCCTTTCTCAAGGAAGGGGAGAAGCTGAGAAAAGTATCGCCGGAGGAAGTAGCCGTCGGAGACATCATTGTTATCAAGCCGGGTGAGAAGGTGCCGCTTGACGGAACAATCCTCGAGGGCAGTGCAATGATGGATACGTCCGCGCTTACCGGAGAATCGGTGCCACGCTCGGCTGAGCCGGGCGCTCAGGTGCTGAGCGGCTTTATCAACCGCAACGGTGTGATTACCGTTCAGGTCACTCAAACCTTCGGGGAATCAGCGGTATCCAAAATTCTTGAACTGGTGCAGAATGCTTCCAGCAACAAGGCGAAAACAGAGAATTTCATTACGAAATTTGCCCGGGCCTACACTCCGGTTGTAGTCATTACAGCTCTGCTGCTGGCAGTACTGCCGCCACTGTTTATTAGTGGGGCCACCTTCTCGGATTGGATCTACCGGGCGCTTGTCTTCCTCGTCATTTCCTGCCCCTGCGCGCTGGTCGTCTCCATTCCGCTTGGCTTCTTCGGCGGCATTGGAGCGGCTTCCCGGAATGGCATTCTGGTTAAAGGCAGCAATTATCTTGAGGCACTGAATGATGTGAAGATTGTCGTGTTCGATAAGACGGGAACACTGACGAAAGGGCAGTTCAAAGTTACTGGCATCTTTCCTGCGGAAGGTATTGCCGAGAGTGGGCTGCTGCGGCTTGCCGCTTATGCAGAGAGCCATTCGCCCCATCCTATTGCGGAATCCATCCGGTCGGCTTACGGCGCAGATATTCCGGGTGAAGCTATTGCCGATTACAATGAAATCTCCGGTCATGGCATAGCCGTTACTGTAGAAGGCAGGGCAGTGCTCGCCGGAAATGCCCGGCTCATGGAGCGTGAGGGAATCTCCAGCGGGACTCCTGAGGTGAGCGGAACAATTGTTCATATCGCTGTTGATAAACAATATGCAGGATATCTGGTCATATCTGATGAAGTGAAGGACGACTCCCTTCAGGCGATCCGCAAACTGAAGGCGTTGGGCATCCGCAAGACAGTCATGCTGACAGGTGACGCTTCATCGGTAGCGGAGGCTGTCGGACGCCAGCTGGGAATTGATGAAATTCATGCCGAGCTTCTGCCGCAGCATAAAGTGGAAGCTGTCGAAAGATTGGAGAAGGAGAAGTCACAGCGGGAGAAAATTATTTTTGTCGGCGACGGAATCAACGATACCCCTGTGCTGGCGAGGGCAGATGTGGGCATTGCAATGGGCGGACTTGGCTCGGATGCAGCGATTGAAGCGGCGGATATTGTCATTATGACCGACGAACCGTCGAAGATTGCGGAAGCCATCGGAATAGCCAAGCGGACGCGGAGCATTGTCTGGCAGAATATAATTTTTGCCCTGGCCGTCAAGGCGATCTTTCTGCTGCTGGGTGCATTCGGGATTGCTACAATGTGGGAGGCGGTATTCTCGGATGTGGGTGTAACCGTACTCGCTGTGCTGAACAGTATCAGGGCGCTGCAGGTGCCTAAAATAGAATGAATGTCATAGGAATGGAAGTGACGGAGGGGAAGTTTGGAACTGTAGGAGCGATAGCGACCGCCTGAAAGCTTTCCGCAGGAAAGCTCGCTTCGGAAGCATAACCAGTCTACGGATTTCAACCGCAAACAGCGGAATAAATTCAAGAAATCTGTAGACAACAGCAGCCGGAAGTCCAAACATTCACCGCAGTTGCGTTCTATGCCGGCCCGGTAAATTTAAGTTCAACTTGTATAGCTTGAAAATTATGTGAAAAAACATGAAAATAGTATGAAAAAGTAAGCTCTTTAGATTCCATATTGTGGGACTAAGGGCTTATTTTTTGTCGTGAATATAATGATTTATGTCTGTTTTTGCCGATATATTAGTATACATTTACAGCAATTGGAAAACTGTATCTAGTACTGCTAGGAGGACTTAAGGTGGAAGAGACAGAAATGAAGCAGAAAAAAATGAAAATGAAAGCAAAGAAAAGAAAGCCAGTATCCGTGCAGACGAAATGGTCGCTTGTGATTCTTGCCATTTCCATCGTGCCTTTGCTGGGAGCTACCATCTTTTTTATGCAGTATTTCGGCGGTGTAACCAAGTCGGATAGTCAAGAGCTGGCGGAAAGTACTCTGAACATGAATAGTTCCCAGCTCGGGGAATGGCTGGAGTCCAAAACCTCTGCGGTGCAGGAACTGATCGCTATGCATCCCGAGTTCGATACGGCAGTGCCGGAGAGCATTTTTCCGGTAATCAGTGTGCTCGAAGACAGTGACACTCAGTCTGAAGGCTATAGCGTTATCAGTAAAGAAGGCAAACTCAGCAATATGATGGGGATGACGGCGGATTCGGGTGCCTCCCCGTATTTCTTGGAGGCCAAGGAGACACATAAACCGTCAATAGCTGATATGACTTTTCTGGAACAGCTAAATAAACATATCATTACGATTATGGTCCCGATTATGGATAAGAATAACCAGTTTAACGGCGGTATTGCCTTTTCGGTTACACCGGAGATAATGATGGAAATGGCCAAAAATATCAAGGTGGGAGAAACCGGGTACGGATTTATAGTTTCAGGGGAAGGGAACTATTATGCATCCTCTGATCCGAGCAAGATCGGAAAAAATATTGCGGATTATGCAGAGAAACCCGGGACGCAAAAAGCGGTTAAAAGTATATTGAGCAAGCCTAACGGTTCGGTAACCTATAAGGGCGAAGAGGGCGAAGCTCTTATTACATATTTCAAAACCATCCCTGGCACCGATTGGAAGCTGCTGATTAATGTTCCCAAAAGCGAAGTTTACGCTAAAGTGAATTCGGCCCAGACCTTGACGACAATTTTTGTAGTCATCGTTATTTTGCTTGTCGTGGTATTGTCCCTCTATCTTACCCGGAAGATTGTTAAGCCGATTGTCGCTATTTCGGAAGTGATGAAAAGGGTGGCAGACGGACGGCTGAATGAGCGGGTGGCTGTTAGCTCAGAGGATGAAATTGGCCAGATGAGCCGGAGTATTAATCATATGATTGAATCCCTGTCCGGAATTGTCAGCAAGATCGATACAACCGTAGTGGAGGTAGCGGTATCTGCGGAAGGTCTGCTGGATTACGCCACTCAGTCTTCCAACACTTCGGCAGAGATTGCAGAGGTGATTCAGGAAGTGGCGCAGGGAATGGAGGAGCAGTTCAGAGGTTCAGAGCAGTCCGCACGGGCTACGGAAGAGATGGCGGTAGGCTTGCAAAGGATTGCTGAATCCTCCGTGAGTGTATCTGATCAGGCGGAGTCCGTAAGTATGGAGGTCGAGAACGGCTATCATGAGATCAAGGCGACTTTTGAACAGATGAAGGTAATCAGTTCTACTGCGGGCCAGACTGCTGAACTCATCGGCACACTGACACAGCAATCGGAACAAATCGGGCAAATCGTCGATGTGATTTCAGAGATATCCAACCAGACTGGGCTGCTGTCCTTGAATGCTTCCATCGAGGCAGCCAGAGCGGGTGAGCATGGACGGGGCTTCGGAGTGGTAGCGAATGAAGTGAAGAAGCTGGCCGAGCGTACCAATACAGCGATTGTGCATATTGTTGAATTAATCAGACAAATTCAGAATTCGACAACGAATGCCGCAGTATCCATGGAGAAGAGCATTTCCGAAATCGGCGATGGTATGGACAAGATGACGAAAGTTGGGGCTGCCTTTGACCATATCCGTTCCTCCATCCGTGAGGTTTCGGTGCAGATCCAGGACGTATCCGCTATTAATGAAGAGATGTCTGCAGGCACGGAAGAAATTACGGCATCCGTTTCCGATATGATGACTATCGCCAAGAATTCCGCGGACAACGCCCAGGCGGTCGCTGAGGCCTCGACAGATCAGAAGGAGCTAATGAAGCAGGTGGTCAATTCTGCGGAATCACTGAATCTGATGATGTCCGAGCTGAAAGAAGAGATCGAAAAATTCCGTTAATCAGCAGATAAAATAAGAACAGCCCCCGGCTTCGCGCGTTGCAGCGCGGCAGCCGGGGGCTGTTTCGTTAAAATATAAGAATGTATATGCTTCACGCTATAAATTATCCTTCTATTTCTCGCTGAAACGGATACCGTCCTTTTGAGGACGGCGAAGCCGTTTCCACTTGAGAATTAAACCTTCTCTTCCAGGTGCAGGCTTTCGATGCCGGATCGGATGATGCCGCATGAAGCATCAAACTTCGCATACTCCTGATCACTGAGATTCAGCTCCAGCAGTTCCTGAATGCCGCCCCCGCCGATAATGGCAGGAGCTCCGGCGCATACATTCTTTTGCCCGTACTCCCCGTCCAGAATCGCCGAGACGGCAATGATTTTGTGTTCATCATTCAGGATGGAGCGCGTGATATAAGCCAGAGCACTGCCGATGCCAAAATGCGTGGAGCCTTTGCGTGTGAAGATCTCCCAGCCGGCATCCTTCGTTTTGCGGGCGAGATCCTCCAGATCCAGATCCCTGAACCGCTCGCGGTGCTGCTCCATAATCTGCAGAAGCGGTTTGCCGCCGATCGTTACATGCGACCAGGCAACAAACTGGGATTCTCCATGTTCGCCGAGTGCATAGCCGTTCACACTGCGGGGATCAATGGAGAATACTTCCGACAGCAGCGTCTTCAGCCGCGATGAATCAATAGAGGTGCCGGTGCCGATAATGCGGTGGCGCGGCAGTCCGGAGATTTTCCATACCATATAGGTGACAATATCAACCGGATTGGCGGCAATTACAAAGATACCGTCGAATCCGCCAGCCATAATTTCCGTAATAATAGACTTGGTTATAACCGCAGCATCATCCAGGACATCAAGTCTGGTCTGACCCGGTTTGGGATTGGCCCCGGCAGTCAGGATAACGACATCCATTCCGCCGCAATCGCTTGTGGTACCGGCATATACTTTGGTGCGTGTCCCTGTGAAATCCATGCAGTGCGAGAGGTCAAGCGCTTGTGCCATGGCCCAGTCATAGGTGCGGTCGACCATCATGATCTCATCGCATATCGCTTGGTTGACCATGGAATAGGCACAGCTGGAGCCCACATTACCGGAGCCGACGATCGCCACTTTTCTCGATTTTGTTTTCAATTGCCTTATCCTCGCTCTCTAAAAATAATACGTTTCCTATTCCTTGGTGAAGTATGCTTATATTTTAACTGATCTGATTGCAAGTTACCTGACATGAAGGTGGAAAAGCGTGTTTTGACCGAACATTTTTTGCCACAAATGACATGAAAGGTTAGGAATGACTGGGCGGAGTTATAGAATATTCTATGCTTGTAGCGTGAAGGTGGACTTCCGGAAATAAAAAAAGAGCATTCGTGCGGCCCTAAGGGTCAATGAAATGCTCTTTTTACTCATTTGATGCTTCATTCTTATCCGCGGGGCTGGGGAATAGGTGCCTTCGGCAGAGCCATTCGGGTATAGCGCTTATACATGTACACCCTCCAGTGGAGGATCATGCCAAAGGCCAGAATAAAAAATAATCCGCCTGACTGCGGTATGGATACATATCGGTTGATAAACTCATGAAGCACTGTGCGGATTAGCAGTAATCCGAGCAGAATGAAGGCGAAACTCTTGGAACGCTGGGCGTAGATCAGCCCGTCCCGTTCTTCAAAGACTGTGCTGCGCATTAGCGGATAGGCGAAAATGAACCAGCCGATCAGGAAAGCCGTAACTGCCCACCACCAGGGAAACCGGACCTCTGGTACAACGAACATGGCAAAACCTGTGGACATGCCGAGCGGCGGTATCCATATTTTACGGAGGGTTACCGGTCTCGCACTTGCCTTCAGGCGGATAAAAATAACCATCAGCGCCATAAACACGGCCCCCAGTGTGGAGCCCACATGCAGAAGCGAGGGGTTAATATTGCCCATGATTCACTTTCCTCTCTGTGATTTGTGTCACTATTTCTCCATTATAGCAGAAATTCTGTGATGTTCAGAATCGCGGCTGAAACTAAAATTCAGGCGGGTTTGCTGAGGATCTCTGATCGTCCAGACACAATAAACCCGCCAGGGTGACCCTGGCGGGTTGTTTCCAAATGTTCAACTCATCTGGTCAGCTTCGATCGCCGGCAAGCTTAAGAACGGCTGCGTCCACCGACCGAACGAAGGATCAGGCTGACGATAAAGATCAGGACAATGGCACCAATCAATGAAGGGAAGACGTAGAAATCACTGATTTTTGGTCCCCAGCTTCCAAGCAGCATGCCACCGAGCCATGAACCCAGAACACCGGCAATAATGTTGCCGATAATGCCTCCAGGAATATCTCTGCCCATGATCAGACCTGCCAACCAACCAATTACTCCGCCTACAATTAACATCCATAATAAACTCATTATGCTTCAGCTCCTTTGTGTTTGTTATCTTCGATGGTTACTATTAACCTCAAGCGGAACGTTTAAACCATGTGTAAAATATTGCCTTGCTGCTTATTATCAGTATTCAAGTATGCCCCAAAAGATGCTGTTTAATCCGCATAATGTGTTGGGTATATAAACATGTTATAGTGAAAATGAAGCGCGGATATGAGTGAACAGGGTGCTTTGCAGGGTATATAAGAAGTAAGGGAATACACCTGCAAACGATGGCTCCGAAAGCGGGTCTGCCGGGGTCAAGCAAGATACGCTGCTATTACACTAAAAGGAGACGCTGCTATGCAACAGCCTAATGAAGTACTATTTTATGTAGGGACTTATAATAGCAAGGAAGAGGATGCTATTCTGCTGGGGGCTTTGAACAAGGATACAGGGGAAATGAGAGTTCTGAACGGTACTAAGGGCATTGAGAATCCATCCTATCTGGCTGTAAACCGTGCGGGAACTGTTCTATATGCAGTCAGCGAACAGGATGAGGGCGAAATTCATGCCTTTACCATTGAAGCCGGAACCAAAGCCTTGCACCCGCTAGGCGGCAGAAGTACAGAAGGCGGTGCCCCCTGTTATGTCTCCATTCATCCGCAAGGGGATTACATATATGTCGCCAATTACACGGGCGGCAATGTCAACGTGTTCCCTGTGGGCGGGGACGGTTCTCTCCAAGAGATGTCGGCCCAGGTCCGGCATGAAGGCTCAGGGATTCGCACAGACCGCCAGGAAGCGCCGCATCCCCATTCGGTAATTCCCGATAGTACCGGCGGGCGGGTGCTGGTCTGCGATCTGGGTCTTGATCAGGTTCTGCTGTACCGTGTGCAGGACGGCAAGCTGATTACACATCGTGAAGTGGATCTGCCTCCCGGTTCGGGCCCGCGCCACCTGGCCTATCACCCCACGGAACAATGGTTATATCTGATCAATGAGCTGAACAGCACCATTACGGTATTTGCAAGCGACGAACAGCAGGGGGACCTGAGAGTACTCCAGAGTGTCAGCTCACTGCCGGAGCAGTACACAGCGGGCAGTGATGATACGGCTGCTGACATTCATGTTTCTCCTTGCGGACGGTTCCTTTATGCCTCTAACCGCGGGCATGACAGTATCGCCCTATTCCTTATAGATGCAGCTACAGGTCTGCTTGAACCGGCGGACTGGGTCAATTCGGGCGGCCGGACGCCGCGCAACTTTGCTATTATGGGGGGAATGCTGCTCGCTGCCAATCAGAACAGCGGCAATATCGTCTCGTTTAGAATCGACTGTGAGAGTGGCAGGCTGATTCCTACCGGCAATGAACTGGAAGTTCCTTCACCGGTCTGCATAAAAGCCCTGTAACAAGAAGCAAGAAGGAATTGTAATAGGAATAATAGGATAAGGGCCTCTCCCTTCGCTGTTAATCAGCAAAAGGGAGAGGCCCTATTTAGTGCAACCCATTGATTTCGCCGGATCTGTTATAAAATCCGATATCGTCGAGCATGATTTTATCGCCTTCTTCCTGCAGATAGAAGGTTATTTCAGTCAGCTTGCCGGGATCAAGTGCAGGCTCTTCCTCCAGGAAGGCTTCAAGCGGCAGCTCGTAGGTCTGGAACACGGCTTCCGAAAGATCACCGTATTTGCCGTCGCTCATCCGTTTTTCCAGCCAGGGATTTACCGTGAACTGGGTTTGGGGCAGCGGCAGAACCTCCATCACCTCATCCAGCGGCAGGCGGGCGGCAATGTCATTGCTATCCGTGAGTTCGACCACTACATCAGGCGAGAGGGAAGGCTTAGTATTGTCGGCAGTGCCGGTATCCTCATCCTCATCCTCATCAGCATCAGCGTTGCGGTTAGCCAGGGAAAAGCTCAGGCCTTCTGCATCGGACTCGGCAATATCGTTAGTGACACTATCCTTAAGCGTGATGGTGTAAGCAGCTTCTTCACCGCTCTTGCTGGCACTGCGTTCCAGCAGGATGCCATGTGTTGCTTTGCTCTTCAGCTCACGGTCCCGGGCAACTTCTTCCGTCCAGCTAAGTCCCGTGGCAGCTGCCGTTCCGCCTAGTACTGTGTTCTTGTTGCGGTCTTCGTCAAAAGTGGCTACCGGGATGAATTCTCCGCTCTGAAATCGGCTATAATACGCAGTATCCGGCAGCCACTTCGCTCCGCTGCGGTAATCGCGGAATAGCCCGCGATAGTCAGCCTCTCCATGCAGGGTTGTTTCCAGGAACGCGGCTACATAGACCTTGGCAATTTGCCGCTGCTCGTCTCCGTCCATAATATGCGTTCGGCTGAGGAACAATCCTGCCGGCAATGACTGATCCAAGAGTCCCCAGTCGGTATTGAACTGGCTATGATTGGCATCGGCGATATATAAAGAGCTTTTGAAAGCGGAGGAGCCGCGGGAATAACTAGAACGAATATACTGGCGGTCTCCATAGAAGTCATGTACATCCCCGTCCCGTGCGCCTTGCAGGGTCAGGTAATTGACGTCAATCAGCTTAGCCTGCTGCTCGTCGATTGCCTTATCTGTGGGAGCGAGGGCAATGACCGAGGCTATCGAAAACTTTTTGGCGTCAGCCAGCACGGGATCGCTTTTGAACCAGCGTTCGGCATCGGCAGCCATGGCAACAGCCTGCCCGCCGCGGCTATGGCCGAGCAGGGCGGTCTTGGTGTAATCCACCTTGTGATAGAAAGGGTTGCCGGCCTGCTCGTTGAAGACACCGATCTGCTGGAGATGCTTCAGAATCATCCAGGTCCGCACCTTGAAGTCGTTGTCGGGAATGCCGGACCAGGCTGAATAATTCAGGAAGTTCTCATCCAGGGAGAGCGCGATAAATCCCCGGCTGGCCAGCAGCTGGCCCAAGTAAGTGTAGCCTTCGTCGGAGTAGTCCTCCATCATATGGTTGCCATGAACCATAAGCACAAGCGGGAAGGGGCCTTCACCGTCGGGCATCCAGACACGGGCATTTAACGGGAGCGAGCTGTAGTCGAATCCCCAGAATATAGTCCGCAGCTTGGGCCAGGTTTTGATATAGGCCGAGGCATCCGCAGTGGAGGAGAGAAGACCGACTTCCTTGCCGTATTCAGAACGGTGCAAGTCCTCGCCGCTGCCGTAAGTAAAGCTGCGATAGGTATAGTCACCGGGCTCTCCCGGATTTGCGGCGGGGATATCATCCTCCATCACCGTGGACGCTGCTAACACGGGCATCGCTCCGCCGTAGCTCTTGATGGGCAGGGCTATCGAAGATAAGGCGACAGCAACTGCGAGCAGCAGTCCCGAAACGATCCGCCTGCTGCGCAGCAGGCCAAGTACGAGTCCTCCGAACCCGCCGAATAAGGCGGCAAGAACAGCAACGGCAGCCGCTGCTTCAATCTCCAATTCAGCATAATAGAGGATTAGCAGAACGGCGCCCGCCGCACTCAATATAGAGCCCGTAAATAACCGCGGGATAGGCAGTCCGGTCAATGCCAGCACCAGAGCCAATATGTTAGCTGCCAGAGCGAGGAAGATGGTCCCGGTTCCGGCCGCCAATATAATATCCGCCGGGGCACCCAGGCCGGTGGGGATGCCCAGAATAGCCGCCGTAAATATAAGAACACATATTATCCAAGGACCGGTAAGTGCCATCCTCCATAGTGCTGTATCATAACGGTAAGTTTCCCTAATTCGCTGTGCAAGGCTGCTGCGTATCCTCCGGTGCAGCCGCGGTCTCCCCGGCGCCGGAGCATACTCCAAATCCATTCCCATGATTGTCTCCCCCGACATTTTGCGGTGATTTCCACTCTCTCTTTTTCCCCTATTAGATGTAGCAATCTTATTACTTTAGAGCTTTAATGACAAGTGGATCTTGCAGGAACGGCCGCCACTTGCTGCCGCTCAGCCGGAGAATGTCTGATTGCCGTCTTTTTCTAAAAAAAGGTTTGACAGGGTAAGGAGCTTTCAGTATTATGTCTTTATAACCTACTAAATGGGTAGGAATAATTGAATAATAGTTCTTACCGTACAGACGGAGGAACGCCCGCTTCAGGCTCGCAGATACGTGTCTTTCAGGACCGATTTGACCTGCCATACGTGGGCCTTCCTCCGTCCTTTTTTTGCAAACATTAGCGCATAGAGAGTTCAGCAATCATCTATTTAAGAGAAAATATGGGGGAGTGATTGTGATGAAGAAAGGGATCAAGAAGGGGCTGCTCGCCGGATTTACACTATTGTTGACGGCAGGGCTTACTGCTTGCGGAAGTAATACTAACAATACGAACAACAGCGCAGGTGCAGCAACCGGTACGCCGGAGAGCACCAATGCGGCGGCAACGGCAGAAGCGACCAAAGCACCGTCTAAAGATCCGGTAGAGCTGCTGAATGTATCCTATGATCCTACACGTGAGCTTTATGAGAGCTACAACAAGGCTTTTTCGGCTTATTGGGAGCAGGAAACTGGCCAGAAAGTAACGATCAAGCAGTCCCATGGCGGTTCAGGCAAACAAAGCCGTGCCGTTATTGACGGTCTGGAAGCGGATGTGGTCACGCTGGCGTTAGGATATGACATTGACGCTTTGCAGGAAACAGGACTCATCAATGAAGGCTGGCAAAATAAATTTGAGCTTAACAGCTCGCCCTACACGTCGACTATTGTTTTCCTCGTGCGCAAAGGCAATCCGAAGGGCATAAAGGACTGGCCGGATTTGCTTAAGGAAGGTGTAGAGGTGATTACACCAAATCCGAAAACCTCCGGCGGTGCACGCTGGAACTATCTGGCGGCTTGGGGATATGCGCTGGACCACAACAACAATGACGAAGCCAAAGCACAGGAATTTGTGCAGGAGCTGTTCAAGCATGTGCCGGTCCTGGATACCGGGGCGCGTGGTTCTACGACAACCTTTGTGGAACGCGGAATCGGTGATGTGCTGATTGCCTGGGAGAATGAAGCCTATCTGTCCATCAAAGAGCTGGGGCCGGACAAATTTGAAATTGTGAATCCTTCCGAGAGCATTCTGGCTGAACCTCCGGTTGCCGTAGTCGACAAGGTTGTCGATAAAAGAGGGACACGTGAGGTATCCGAGGCTTATCTGAAATATCTCTACACCGAAGAAGGTCAAAAAATAGCTGCAGAGAACTACTACCGCCCCACACTGGAAAGTGTGAAGGAGCAGTTCAAGGACCAATTCCCGGACATCAAGCTGTTTACGCTGGCTGATAAATTCGGCACCTGGAAAGAAACGCAGGAGAAACATTTCAATGACGGAGGCATTTTCGACAAGATTTATGTACCGGGCAGCTAACAAATCTTACTTTAAGTGCGGGTCATTTATAACTCGCTGCTGGTGATAGAGCCGCAGGATCTGTAAAGATAGGCTTCGGAAAGTTCGTCCCGTTAAGGGTGCTGATCAGCCCATAAGCTGAAGGCAGGAAAGGATGAATACGTAAATGAATGTCACTACTACGGCTGCGGTGCGGCGTAAGGTGCTGCCCGGCTTCGGGCTTACGATGGGCTACAGTGTACTGTATTTGAGTCTCGTTGTCCTGCTGCCGCTTTCGGCGCTGCTCTTCAACTCCACCGGGCTCAGCTGGGCTAAATTCTGGGATGTAGCCACAGACCCGCGCGTCCTGGCTTCCTACCGGGTCAGCTTGAGCACTGCGGCAGCGGCAGCTTTGACGAATGCTTTTCTGGGACTGCTGCTGGCATGGGTGCTGGTACGCTATGAGTTTCCGGGAAAAAGAGTATTCGACGCCCTGATCGATCTCCCGTTTGCACTGCCGACAGCCGTAGCGGGTGTCTCGTTGACAGCACTTTACTCACAGAATGGCTGGATCGGCTCCCTGCTGGAGCCGCTCGGCCTGAAGGTTGCCTTCACGCCGCTGGGCATCACGCTTGCGCTGATGTTTATCGGCATTCCGTTTGTTGTCCGCACCGTACAGCCCGTGCTGGAGGATCTGGACAGAGACATGGAAGAAGCCGCCGCGACGCTGGGGGCAGGCCGCTGGCGGACCTTTCTGCGGATTGTGCTGCCGGAGCTGTTCCCTGCGCTGCTCACCGGCTTTGCACTGGCTTTTGCCCGGGGGATCGGAGAATACGGGTCCGTGGTATTCATCTCCGGCAACATGCCGATGAGAACGGAGATTGCCCCGCTGCTCATTATGACCAAGCTGGAGCAATTCGATTATGCCGGAGCCACAGCGGTGGCGCTTCTTCTCCTGCTGATCTCCTTCCTGATGCTGTTCGTGATTAACCTGCTGCAGCGCTGGGCCCGCAAAAGCTCACGGTAAGGGAAGTGCAAAACTTAAGCGTATGCTTTCGAAGTGATTTTTGTCGAAGCCCATTCAGTGAGGTAACGCTCACAAAAATTAAGCGTATGCTTGCGAAGCCAGTTTTGTACGAAGATTAATCAAAGCTGCTATCCTAACAAAACTTAAGCGTATGCTTGCGAAGCGATTTTTGTCGAAGCCCATTTGGTGAGGTATTGCTCACAAAAATTAAGCGTATGCTTTCGAAGCCAGTTTTGTACGAAGATTAATCAATGCTGCTTATCCTAACAAAACTTTTAGGAGGAATAATTATGGCCGGTACTGTGCCGATGCTCGCTCCAGGGCGGAAGACCAGCGTATCCTCGCCTGCGACGAACGAATCTCCTGCGGTGAAGTGGGTGCTGATTGCCGCCGCCGGGCTGGTGCTGTTCTGGCTGATCGCCCTGCCGCTGATTGTCGTGCTGACAGAAGCGTTGAAGAGGGGCTGGGATGTCTACTGGGCCGCGCTGACTGATCCCGACGCCGCTTCGGCGCTGCGGCTGACACTGCTGGTGGCCGCGATTACCGTCCCGCTGAATACAATCTTTGGCGTGGCGGCCGCCTGGGCAGTGACCAAATTCCGTTTTCGCGGCAAAGGCTTCCTCATTACCTTGATTGATCTGCCATTCGCCGTATCACCGGTCATCGGCGGGCTGATCTTTATTCTGGTCTTCGGCGCGCATGGCTGGTTCGGGTCCTGGCTCAGCGACCATGATCTCAAGATCGTATTTGCGCTTCCGGGTATTGTGCTGGCTACGCTGTTTGTGACTTTTCCTTTTGTGGCCCGTGAGCTGATTCCGCTGATGGAAGATCAAGGTACACAGGAGGAAGAAGCGGCGATTACACTGGGGGCGCACGGCTGGCAGATTTTCTGGCGTGTGACACTGCCCAATATTAAATGGGGTTTGCTGTACGGGATTATTCTCTGTAATGCCCGTGCTATGGGCGAGTTCGGCGCGGTATCGGTAGTCTCCGGGCATATCCGCGGAGAAACGAATACGCTGCCGCTGCATGTCGAGATTTTGTATAATGAATATCAATTTTCGGCATCGTTCGCGGTGGCTTCATTGCTGCTGCTGCTCGCCTTGGTAACGATGATCATCAAAAGCTGGTTATTACGAAAAAATGCTCATTGACAGCTCTTTTGATTCCATGCTAAGTTAAATCTTAGTAAACAAGTTGGTAATAACGGGATTAAAGGCGGAGAACATCCCCTGTCCGGGGAAAGGGAGGCTGGAGAATGGTTAAGCCACTGAAAGTGGATGAGGTATGGCTGACGCGGATTGCAGGACTTCTGGATGACATGGAGTTTGGCTCATTGCACATCGTAGTGCATGAAGGTCAGATAGTACAGATGGAGCGTACGGAACGCAAACGTTTCGAGAACAGCACTGCAAATGCACGATATAGTGGAGAGACCGGAAGCCGGCGCACCGATACCCGTTCTGCGGGACGAGGATAGAAGGTATAAAGAAAGACCTCCATCAGTTGAAGGTCTTTCTTTTTTTTGATTTAACTAAGGCTTCCCATTTGTCAAAAGATAATTTGTCAGTGATATGCTTCAGTTCTGCCGGAACCTTGACAGAGCACATTAATTCCAGGCTATTGCCATCCGGGTCATTAAAATAAGTATTGCCTTAATAACGCGGTCCCCGACGGGAAGAGGAGAGGCCTTCAAGCAGTAAGACTATCGCCGTGATCACATGCATGATCCAGCCAACGATCGGAATTAGAGCGACTATCGAGGTAATGATACCAATGACGTTGCCGATAAAAGGCCCCCGTTCCTTAAGCATGATTATAACAGCCACTGCGTGCAGCAAAAAGGCGATGCCGAGCGGGACCCATGCATTGGCTACAACGAACACCCCTCCAATGATCGGCAGGGCCAGGAACGCTTCATAAGTGAAAGTCCCCCATTTCAATAATTTCCCCAGAGAAGACATGAGTGCTTCACCAATCCTTTCTTTATGATATTGTGAATATTTGGTTTTATCTCTAGGTTACCCCGGGATGCAGGCTGAGAATAATAGTATTGCTTTTCTAAACAATTTATTAGTTCTGTTACGTCAGAATTCCTTCAACGTTTCAAATCTCCGCATGTACCCATTCCGCCAGCCGGTTACCCGGCCTTGCTTGAAATCAATGCTTAAGTATATATTGGTAACAGCATTGCAGATCCTGAGACCGTCCCTCGTAATTAAGAGGGATTCTCACGAATGCTCACTCATTCGCAGGATTTCATCGCTACGAAGCGGTGGAGATGGTTGGCTTGCGATGGAAATTGAACCGTCGAGCGGCTAGCGGGCGGGCGGGAACAGAAGCAACGCATGACGTGCCTTTAGATCGTCGATATCCTGCACACTCCACTTGGCCCACGGAGGTTCACCCTCCCAGATCTCAACGGGTCTACGCCCTCACATTCCTTCGTTACACCTGTCCATGGCGTGGAGACCGATAGCGTTTACTTAACGGGTCAATGCCCTTACGGACTCAAGCACTCGGTTCTCTTATGCATATATGCTGTACAATCCTGCGAATAAGTCAATTCTCGTGGTTCGGGTTTACGCGGCAACCGGGGCTGCAAGTGCACTGCGGTATGTTTCCCCTCGCTGCACCATGCCGATCAGAATACGAGCCAGCTTGCCAATCAGTTTAAAAAGCGACGCCTGCTTCTTCATACCCTGCGCCTGGTTGTGCGCATGCCACCGCTTGAAATCGGGGTTTTGCCGCACGAGATTCAGCATCCCCCAGTATAAGTGTTTGCGGAGCGTACTGTCGCCGCGTTTGGAGAGCTTGATTTGTCCTTTGAATTTGCCGGAGGTGCACTCGGCCAGATTCAGGCCGGCTCGCCGCAACAATTGCCTGCCATGCGCATAGAGGCGCAAGTCGCCAGCTGAAGCCAGAATGGCTGCCAGCGTCATGTTTCCAAGCCCGCAGATGCTCCGCAACTGCTCGGCCAAGGGGATCTCCGCCAAGATAGATTGGATGGCCTCATCCATTTCGCCGAGCATAGCGACCACGTGCTCATAGGTTTGAAGCAGGCGGCGGATGTCTTGCCGCGCTTCTTCCGTTGCCCTCGTATCGCCAATACTGTGCGTTGCTGCTGCCAGCAAGGCCGCCGCCTTAGCTCTGCCGCTGACGCCAGAAGCACGTCTCATCCCTTGCTTACGCCAATGGTCAATGACTTCGTCGATGCTCAGTCTCTTTAGGTCACACGGCATAGGGCAAGCGTGGAGCGACGCCAGCGACCTTAGCACCGTCCAGTCCGGGAAGACTTGGCGAAATTCCGGGAAGTAAAGGTCTATCCAGCGAACGATCCGGTTGCCCAGGCTTGTCGATTGTTTGACCCAATACTCTCTATCGCTCATGAGCGTCTTTAACCGTTCGAATACGGCTGCCTGAGTAACGTAGTCTGTGTAATAGCCACGGCTTACGACGTCCGCAATGACAAGCGCATCCTTGGGGTCGTTCTTGGATGGACTATTGTCCCGGTTCTCTTTGTTGCGGTGAGTCGTCACTGGATTGACCAACACCACCTCGATCCCTTGCTGAAGCAGCCAATTGGCGAGGTTAAACCAGTAATGGCCGGTGGGCTCCAGACCGATTAGAAGGGATGTCAGCCGATGCTTCGACTGAGCTTCCTTTACCCAGCGCAAAAACTTCTCAAAGCCTTCCAGTGTGTTAGGGAAAGACAGGTGACGGGGAGTGAGCGAACGTCCGCGAAAATCGGTCATCTGTGCGGCGTGTGCATCCTTAGCGATGTCGATCCCGACCACTGCATGCTGCATGCTAATTCGTTCAATGCGTTGATTTGTCCTATCGTTTCGGTTAGACTTCATAGTAAGCGCCTCCTGATGGGTTTTTAGGGCTGTAGACCCCTTACACCCCCATCATACGAGGCGCTCTTGTTTTTGTCTAAGCTGAAAACTTAGCGTATACAGGAATGTTTAGTAGGAACGAGAAGGGAAGGACCGTATGGATGCAGCAGAAAAAGTAGAAATTAGACATGAATGCCCCTCGGTGGAGCAATATCTGGCGCTGCGGGTTGAGGCAGGACTTAGTCCGATGAGTATAGAGGGGGCTAAGACCGGACTTCCGCGTTCTTGTTATGCAGTATCCCTCTATGAAGAGGACATGCTGGTAGGGATGGGACGCGTCATCGGGGACGGAGGCTGTTTCTTTCAGGTGACGGATATTGCCGTTAAGCCCTCCCGTCAAGGGCGTGGCTTGGGGAAAGTCATTATGGGTGAGATCAGGGCATTCCTGGATACGGTGCCCAATCCGTCGTATGTTAGCCTCATTGCTGACGGAAATGCTTCGAAGCTGTATGATCAGTATGGCTTTGTTCCGGTAATGCCTTATTCGCAAGGGATGTTCCTGCGGCGGTAGCGGGCCGGAATGGCAGATTGTAATCTTATGATAGTGAGGCTGGCCGACCCCCACCTAGCGGGGGTATTTGAATGCTGCTTCTACCCGGAGGGTTTCAGAACGCCACTATGGGATAAATTAGAATTAGGGCTTGAGAAAGCGAGGAAAACTAGAGATGGATGTTGTTGTGCTAGGTGCGTCGGGGACGCTGGGAAAAGCAATTGTACAGGAAGCACTAAAAAGAAAACACGAAGTAACCGCAGCCGTCCGCCATCCGGATTCGCTGCAAATCGAGCATGAGCGGCTGCAGATTGCCACCGTTGATATCCTGAATCCTTCCTCGGTAGCTGCCGTAGTTGGCGGGCACGGGGAGGTCATCAGTGCGTTCGGACCGGATTCCGGGCGGGAAAATGATCTGCTTGGCGCAGCGGATTCGCTGCTGGAGGGGATGCGTATAGCCGGGGTGGAACGGCTGATGATCGTCGGCGGAGCGGGTAGTCTGAAGACGGAATCGGGAGAGTGGCTGATGGACACGGCTGAATTCCCGGAGGAGCTGCGGCCGCTGGCTGCCGCACATGCCAACGCCTATGAAATCTATAGAGGTTCGGCACTTGATTATACGTATATCAGCCCGCCTGCGGTCATCGTGCCGGGCCGGCGGACAGGCATGTTCCGCATCGGACTGGACCGGCTTGTCGTGGATGAAAATGGTGAGAGCAGCATCAGCGTGGAGGATTTCGCCGTGGCGGTCATTGATGAGCTGGAGGAAGGCAATTTCAGCCGGGAGAGATTTACGGTAGCTTATTAGCCGAGCCGGGTACAGAACAGAAGCAGTTGTAAGGCTGCCTTGAACTGAACAACAGGACAGATACAGTGCCGGGCGTGGATTCCGGCTATGCGCAAAGGGTAAGACTTATTGCATTTTATGCCGTAAGGCTTACCCTTTATTGCGATGGACATGTAGCGAAAGGGGTGCGAGTCATGGATCTGGTAACTGCTGAGCAGATGCGGCAATTGGACCGCAAAACGATTGAGGGTTTGAGCATTCCGGCGGTTGCGCTGATGGAGAATGCAGGTCGGGCCATCGCCGAGGAGGTTATTGCGCTGTGCCGTAGCAGGCACGGCGGAGGCGCAGGCGGAGAAGACCGGAACGGTGGACGGGCCGGAACGGGAAACGGCTGGGCTGATGCTGTTATAGCGGGGCGCGGCGGCTATATAAACGCGGGACCGGGTGCAGAGAACGGCAGAGACGCGGGAACGGATGTGGGGCGTGGCGGCGGCGAGGAACCGGGAGCAGGGCGTGGCAGCGGCAGAGGTGTTGCTGCCATCCAGCGAAGCGGCGGCCCGGGGATCCAGCCGCCGGGATTCACGGTCAGCGGCGATACCGCGCTGACCCTGGACTCTGCCGAAGCCGAGCACTGGCTGATTCTCGTCGGCAAAGGCAATAACGGCGGCGACGGCCTCGCCGCCGCCAGGCATCTGCGTGAGGCGGGCCTCGCCGTCACGCTGGTGTACGCGGCCGCGCCGGAGTCGCTGGCCGGCGAAGCCGCGCTGCAGCGGGATGCCGCTGCAGCCATGGGCCTGCCCGCCGCCGTCTACGGCGCGGACCGGCTGGACTTTGCCGCATGCAGCGGCATCGTGGATGCGCTGCTAGGCACCGGCAGCGCGGGAGCCCCGCGCGGTGCCTATGCGGAGCTGATTGCCGCCGCGAACGGCAGCGGCAAACCGGTGGTGTCCGCGGACATCCCGAGCGGGCTGAACGCGGACACTGGCGAGCTGCATGAGCCGTGCATTCATGCAGCAGTGACAGTCTGCCTCGCGTTTCTCAAACGCGGGCTGGTGCAATATCCCGGCGCGGGGGCAGCCGGGCATGTGGTGGTCCGCTCCATCGGCATTCCGGCTGCCTTGGCCCGGGAACACGGCGTGCAGGCTTGCCTGCTGACGCCGGAGGTGCTGCGGACACGTCTTCAGATCGACGTGTCGCGCCGCCGCTCGCCCGAAGGCCACAAGGGCACTTACGGGCATGTCCTGCTGGCCGGCGGAAGCCTGGCCATGAGCGGTGCAGGCCTGCTCTCCGCCCGGGCTGCGCTGCGGGCGGGTTGCGGCTTGGTTACCTGGGCACTGCCCGGCGGGCTGCTGCCCTATGTGATCGGTGCCGCCCCTGAAATGATGCTGGCTGCAGCCGGCAGCGCAGAGGATGGCACCTGGAAAGCAGGCACGGCCGCAGAGGTGCTGCGGCTGGGTGCCGGAAAGGAGGTTATCGCCGTTGGTCCTGGCCTTGGCCGGTTCGAGGGCGATACGGATTGGCTCCGCACGATTTGGGAGAGGACGGAAACGCCCCTGGTCATCGATGCCGATGCTTTAAACATCCTGGCTGATGCCGATTACAGCTCCTGGACCCGCCGGGGGCCTGTGATCTTGACGCCGCATCCGGGAGAAATGGCCCGGCTGGCAGGTCTTCCCACGGCAGAAGTGCAGCGCGACCGGATCGGTCTGGCATTGGACTATGCCCGGGAGCATGGCGTGGTGCTTGTGCTGAAAGGGGCGCATACAGTTATTGCAACGCCTGAAGGACAAGCCTATGTAAATGTCACAGGCCATCCGGGTATGGGAACCGGCGGAGCGGGCGATGTGCTGACAGGCATCATTTCCGGACTGCTGGCTCAAGGGCTGAATGCCGTACAGGCTGCGGCTTTTGGCGTGTATCTGCACGGACTGGCCGGAGAACGGGCAGCCCGCCTGCGGCATCATCCGGCGGCATTAATTGCCGGGGATATCATTGAAGCACTCTGATTGCAGGAAGCTGTGTGGAGAAGCCTGATCACACTATCTTGCCGGATGCATGCCGGTCCGGCACCCGGTGCAACTGCCTGCAGGCTAAAGCAGCAGCAGGCAGAGCAGCGGGATGAATAGCGCGAATACAGGAAGCAGCAGCGGCTGCCGCTCGCCGGCTACCTGGGCGAGCCGGAATACCAGGAGTACAGCTATGCCGTAGATGCCGCAGGTCATGGCTTCTCCGCCCTGCTCCGAGGCCAGCCACAGACCTGCGCCAAAGCCGGCAGCCGCATACAGTACCAGTGACGGCCCGAGCGAAGACGAACGGAACATGCGCAGCAGCAGATCTGCCAGCAGTGCCGCCGGCAGTCCATAAGCGTAAATGGCATAGGGCACCGATATCGGCCAGCCTTCCGGCACTCCGCCTTCGTGCGGAAAGAACAGCATCAGCAGGGAGACGAGCATAAAGGTCAGACCGGCGGCGGAGAGTTTCGCCAGTGCGTACATGCCTGCGGATAGGCGGACGGACGGAAGATCGTAATCCTTGATTTTATTCATCCTAAAACTTCCTTTCAGGGTGGGATTAACGCTACTACGGCGGACTTAGGGCCTCTACCGGAGGCAGCTCAGCTTGTGACCATGTCCCCTCCATTAACATGAATACATGTGCCTGTGACATAAGAAGAATCGGAACTGGCCAGATAGACATAGGCTCCGGCCAATTCATAAGGCTGAGCCGCACGCCGGAGCGGAGTATCCGTTCCGAAGACGCTGACCTCGGCAGCGGAGTAGCTGGAGGGAATGAGCGGTGTCCAGACCGGCCCGGGGGCGACACTGTTGACACGGATTCCGGTATCAGCGAGCGAAAGGGCAAGAGAGCGTGTAAAGGTGACGATGGCACCTTTGGTGGTTGAATAATCGATGAGCTCTTTGTGGCCCTGGTAAGCGGTGATTGAGGCAGTGTTTATGATGGAGCTGCCTTTTTTCAAATGTGGAAGTGCGGCCTGTGTCAGGTAAAAGAACGGAATAATGTTGGTATGAAAGGTCTGGAGCAGCTGTTCTTCTGAAATATCGAGAATGCTCTTCTGCGGATACTGCACGCCATGGTTATTGACGAGGATATCCAGCTTGCCAAAGGTCTGTACTGTCTGCTCTACGGCCTGGAAGCAGTTTTGCTTATGCCGCAAATCAGTTTCGATCCGCAGGCAACGGCGGCCCAATTGTTCAATGCGCTGCTGTGTGACTTCGGCATCCGAGGCTTCGTACAGATAGGCAATGGCTACATCCGCCCCTTCCCTGGCAAATGCGATGGCCGCCGCCTTGCCGATGCCGCTGTCCCCTCCGGTAATCAGCGCCACCTTGCCTTCCAGCTTTCGGCTGCCGAAGCTCTCAGGATTTTCGCTGATCGGGCGGGGGTTCATCAGACTTTCAAGGCCCGGCTGGCGGTTCTGATGCTGCGGCGGAAAGGCAATGGGCTGCTTGCAGCATACCGTCTGTTCCCCATAATAGGGGTAAGTGGGATTCATATCGCGGTTATCCTCCTTGGATGCTGTCATTCGTATATTTTTATGCATGCGCCCAGGAAAGCGTGCGCTTCCGCAGTGTGAATCCGGCATTTGAAGCGGGCAATGATCAGGGGGACAAATCTTGCATTCTATGAAAAAAATTATGATATATTACCTGGGAGGAACGTATGGCGGATCGTGTGAACTGGTTCAATATTGCCTATTTGCAGCAGGGCACGGTACTTCAACGAGAGGTATACAATCTGCTTCAGGAACTGCGGATTATGGAGCTTCTTGCGGACTATGAACCGCTGCTTGCAGGTACGATACCTCTGGGAATTCAAGTGGAAGGCAGCGATCTCGATCTGATCTGCGAGGTACATGACCCCGTGCGCTTTACCGCCAAGGTTCACGGTTATTTCGGGCAGTGGACCGGATATTCCGCCGTAACCCGGGTGGTTGGGGGAATAACACGCACCAAGATTAATTTTCATGCCGGAGGCTGGCCGATTGAATTGTTCGGGCAAGCCAAGCCAGCGCGGCAGCAGAACGCTTGGCTGCATATGCTGGTAGAGGGGCGGATATTGGATCTGCTGGGGGAAAGTTTCCGCGAAGAAATTATTTTGCTGAAGTCAGGCGGAATGAAGACGGAACCGGCTTTTGCGAGACTGCTGAAGCTGGAAGGCGATCCTTATGAGGCGCTGCTGGACCTTGGCAGGCTTCGTCAAGAGGAGCTGGAACACATGTGCAAGAAGGCTTATCCCTACATACAATGAACAATGGAAACGGGGGAGGAATATTGAAGTACAGAGCAATGGTTGCAGATGATTATGAGGAAGCGTATCTTTTATGGGGGAATACTACAGGCATGAACCTCAGCCAGGCTGACTCCCGGGAAGAAATTGTTCGTTATCTGGAGCGCAACCCCGGACTGAGTCTCGTCTACGAGAATGAAGCGGGCAAAATTGCCGGGACTGCAATGTGCGGACATGACGGGCGCAGAGGGTATATGTATCATGTAGCTGTCAGCGGAGAATGCCGCGGAGCAGGAGTCGGCCGTGAACTGGTCTCCCGTTGTCTAGGTAGATTGCGGGAAGCCGGCATTGTGAAATGCCACTTGATGGTTATTGAGGGGAATGAGCTGGGCCGCAGCTTCTGGTCGGGCATCGGCTGGCAGGAACGCGATGGGATTGTTCTTTTCTCACAGGATACTTAATCAGGCGGAGAGATTTCAGAGCATTGGCCCTGATAATGATCTATCGTAAGGTGACATACCAATGTAATAGTGTAGCTTCTGCATTCGTGCAGTATAATATATGTGAGTATATTGTCGAATTTTGATAGGTGGCGATCTGAACTATGCGCTTTAAAGATGTATTCTCAATTATCGGCCCGGCGATGGTCGGGCCTTCCAGTTCGCATACTGCGGGAGCGGCCCGGATTGGCAGAGCAGCCCGTCAGGTGCTTGGTGAAGTGCCGGGCGAGGCTGAGGTCATTTTCTTCGGTTCCTTTGCCGCAACCTATCAGGGGCATGGCACAGACCGGGCAATTGCCGGTGGCCTGCTGGATTTCGCTACGGATGACCAACGTCTGCCTGATTCTATCGAGCTTGCGCAAGAGGACGGGATGGAGATTTCCTTCCGGCAGGGAACGGGGCTGTTCCCCCACCCCAATACGGTTCGCCTGCGTCTTGTCGGCCGGGAGACCGGAACAGAAATGACGCTTACGGGGATCTCGATTGGCGGCGGCAATATTGAAATTGTAGATATCGACGGCTTCGGGGTTAAGCTTACGGGAATGTATCCGACAGTGCTGATTAACCATATGGACTATTTGGGAGTACTCGCGAGTGTTACCGATGTAATGCGCAAAGGCCAGTTTAATATCGGACATATGTCCCTGGACCGCAAGAACCGCAGCGGTGCGGCTTTGACAGTGCTGGAGCTGGATGAGCCAGCCACAGCAGAGCTGCTCAAGGATCTGGCGGGCCTGCCGGCCGTGAAGTCGGTAAAGGTTGTTGATTTAAACGAACCAACGCAAGTAAAGAAAGGGAAGGATAGCTCATCATGAATTTTCAAACATTAAGCCAGTTGGCGGTACTATGCGAGGAACGGGGTTTGGGTATCGGCCAGCTTATGCTTGAGGAGCAAAGCGCAGAGTCCGGACGTTCCACAGAGCAGGAGTTCGCCACGATGAGCCAGTACTACGGAGTGATGAAAGAGGCGGTGCACCGCGGCATGCACGAAGATACCACCTCACGCAGCGGTCTGACCGGCCTTGATGCGCAGCGGGTTGCTGCCTACAATGCGGCAGATGAACCGTGTCTTGGCGGATCTGCCGGTACCGCGATGGCCTATGCGCTGGCTGTATCTGAAGTGAATGCGTCCATGGGCCGCATTATTGCCACGCCGACCGCAGGTTCTTGCGGTATCATTCCCGGTGTATTTCTCAGCTGCCAGGAGCGGTTTGGCTGGGACGATGATTATATGGTGTCGGGCTTGTTCGCCGCCGGTGCCATTGGTTACGTGATCGCCAATAACTCCTTTGTATCCGGTGCGGAAGGCGGCTGCCAGGCAGAGGTTGGTTCGGCGATCGGGATGGCTGCGGGAGCGCTGACCGAGCTGCGCGGCGGAACCCCGGCACAGGCAGTACATGCTGTCGGTTTGGCACTCAAAAATACACTCGGCCTAATCTGTGATCCTGTGGGTGGCCTTGTGGAAATTCCCTGCATTGTGCGCAACGGCTTTGGTGCCGTTACGGCACTCGCCGCAGCGGATATGGCGCTGGCCGGCGTGCGCAGCGTAATCCCTTCGGACGAAGTGATCAAGGTAATGCTGGAAGTCGGTTCCGCTATGCCTGAGAAGCACCGTGAAACGGCAGGGGGCGGCTTGGCTCAGACCCCTACCGGGCGCCAGATTATGAAGGATCTGCGGAACAAGAAGTAATCGGGCCACGCAAATACGGTATTATTTCAAATCATGCGGAACCGCTCCAACTGCTCCCATAATCCCTCCTGCCGGAGTATTTCCGGCTGTTTCGGACCCATAAGATCGAAATGGGGGAAGGGTTTGCGGTTGTGGATATACTGCGGCGGAAGACCCTTCTCCTTACACCAGCGTTTTAGACGGGGCAGGTCACTGCAGCCTACTTTAGTCACTGTAGTAATTCCCGGAAAGCGCGGGTCAATCCAATAATGCGTCAGAAAAGCGATCTCTCCTGCCGAGACTGCCTGTTTCCACCGGGTTAATTCTTCTCTGTTAATTCCGAAGGCCATAGCTGTCCTCATCCCTATTCTTTTCAGTAATTGTTGACTCCATTATAACCTATGAAAGGGGAGAACATCATGAGCGGGCAATCCAGAGCAGACATCCGCCCCGGACTTGAGGTGGATATTGTACTCAAGCAAGACCAGCCAACAGGCAAACTTACGCATGGCACGGTCAAAGATATTTTGACCAATTCGCCCCGCCATCCGCACGGCATCAAGGTGCGGCTGACGGACGGACAAGTCGGCCGGGTTAAGAATATTACCAGCTGAATGAACAAGTCGTTGCATCCCTATTTTTAACTTTCAATAGCGCTCCTCTCGCCTGGCTACTACTGCCCAACAGCACAGCAGCCACCGGCGGAAGGAGCGTTTATTGTTGTTTAGGCACTTGGTGTTGATCATTGGAGAGAAGAGCAAGTTCTGCTTGAATTGAACAATACAATAGAACATGTTATAAACTGGTAAAAATTTAGGGGTGTGAGTGGAATGGAGCCGGGTAGAGCAAGCTTGATCAGCAGGTGGATTTCTAAAGCTGCCCCGCTGCTCTTAACGGCCCATAAATTCTTCTACATATTGGTCCGCTTTTGTCTGGTTGCATTGATTGCAGGCACAGACGCAGTTGTCAGGAGTGGTGTGGCCGCCTTTGGCGCGCGGCAGCAAGTGGTCAATAGTGTCTCCGTACAAGCCGCAGAAATGACAAGTATAGTTGTCCCTGTTTAGAATTAACGCCCGAAAATCCTTATTGCTGTACAGGCGGCGAATCGTGCGGCGGTTCACAACTACTGCGGCATGCTCTCTGACAAGGGTCACAGCCAGCTCCAGATCGATTTCCTGGTGCCAGCGGCGGCCCTTGTCGCTATGTCCGCGCATCAGAATCATCCCCTTAAATGAAGGGATCAGGGCGGAGGCGTCCTGCGGATCGGGCTTAGGTCCGAACGGCTGCGGCGATTTCCGCCGCTGCTCGGCTCCGCGCGGACGCGTCTTTCCCTTGACTGCAGAGGTAAGGGTTGCGGCCTTACCCTCTTTGGAGCGCTCCGGCAAGGAGTGCAGATGGGTTTTGGGTACAGGCGGTTTGGAAGCTGCAGGAGCCGGGGCCGATGGGGCCGGTGACCGGCGGGACGCAGGTACAGGTCCGGGTTCGGAAGTCTGAGCTGAAACAGCGGACACAGACACAGCTCCCATTCCGCGAAGCAGTGCAGGAGCGGATCCCTCTTCGCGGGCCTTGCGGCATTCCCGGCAGGCCCCGCGGCGGGCCTGGCCCTTGGAGCGTTTTCCGGTCCGCCGGCGGAATTCGGCAAGTGGTTTTAGTTTATGGCAATAGGCGCATTGTTTGGATAAAGGCTGGTTCGTATCGGTCATAGGCATGTGTGGATGATGCTTTGCCAGCGTCACCCGGTCCCCTCATTTTTTTATGGATTAGTAAAGCCTTCCTGTTTAACAGATAATAACTTTAGTATAACGTAAAGTGTGTCTGTTCACACCGCAAGCATAAAAATTCGCCGATTCCCTAATTTGTGACATCTGTCTTAGCGGGGTGGAGGGAGAACCTGTAAAATCTACTCAAAGCAAGTTGAGATCGATATTTTGGGACGATGAATGCGGGGGGATTAGCAATGACACAAGCCGGGAAAAGACCGGGTGCTGTAATTTTACTGTATATTCTTCAGGCTTTCCTGGGAGTCGGAGCGATAGGGGGAGGACTGGTGCTGCTGGCCGACCCCAGTGGTGAAATGATTGGGATGCCGTCTTCCGTGCTGGAAAGATCGCCCTTTGAGAATTTTGCAATCCCTGGCATTCTGCTGCTGGTGATCTTTGGACTTCTGCCGCTGCTGGTGCTGTATGGTCTAGTCAAGAAGCCGGATTGGAAGTGGGCGGCCCCGTTGAATCCGTTCAGGACACTGCATAGTGCGTGGGCACTTTCGCTCTATATCGGCTTCGGGCAAATTATCTGGATTATGGTGCAGACCTACATGATGAACGCCGTATCCATTGTCCATGTGGTCTATACCAGCTTGGGCCTGCTGATTCAGGCTGTTACACTGCTGCCTGCGGTACAGGAATATTTTATGCTGGACGGACGTGCGGAAAGACGTTAGAATGGCAGTGAACAAATAAAGGGCTTTCATTTGAGCCGGGGGAGTGCACCGGAATGACAACTATATATGATATTGCCAAAAGAACCGGTTACTCTCCAACTACGGTATCAAAGGCATTTAATAACTACTCCGATGTGCGGGAGAAGACGCGCCAGGAGATTCTGCGGACTGCCCGTGAGATGGGCTATTTACCCAATGCACATGCGCGCACGCTGACTACGAAGAAATCATGGACCCTTGGCGTGCTGTTCGTAGAGGGCACAGGTGTCGGTATCCGTCATCCGTTTTTCGGCGCGGTGATTGAGAGCTTCAAGCAGGTTGCTGTGGCCAAAGGGTATGCCCTGATGTTTATCTCCAAGGATGTCGGCGGCAAGCAAAGCGGGTATTTGGAAAATTGCCGGATTCATGGCGTGGACGGAGTCGTGGTGTTTCTCTCTGATTATGAAGATCCTTATTTTCAGGAGCTGCTGGAGAGCAATATTCCCACGGTTATACTGGATTATGAAACAACGCAGTCACATACGGTCTGCTCGGACAATATTGCCGGTGCGCTGCAGGCGGTGGAATACCTGACTTCTTTGGGACACCGGAGAATCGCTCATATATCCGGGGGAGAGAATACATTCCCGGGCAAACAGCGAGAGAATGGATATAAGGCTGCAATGAAGCAGCACGGGCTTGAGGTGCAGGAGGGGTATGTTTCAGTGGGGGCTTTTTATTCCCTGGAGAGCGGCTATGCCGCGATGCAGAGTCTTCTTGAACTGCCGGAACGCCCGACAGCCGTCTTTGCTTCGGGTGACTTGCTGGCGTTAGGCGCGGTTATGGCAGCCAAAGACAAGGGGCTGGCGGTACCGGCGGATATTTCCGTTATGGGTTACGATGATATTGAGCTTGCCCGGTATGTTACTCCAGCTCTGACGACTATTAGGCAGGATACGGCTAATCTCGGAACCCGGGCGGCTGAGATTCTTCTGGCTTCGATCGACGGCAATCGGCAAGAAATGGAAGCGCTTGTGCTTCCCGTCGAAGTGGTCGTGCGGGATTCCTGCGCACCGCCAGGCAATGAATAAAATGAAGTCCGCCTCGGTGCGCTTTTTTTTCGAAATAATCGAAACCGGTTTCGATTATCATAGCATTCATAATTTATCCAAAAGGAGACAGACAAAATGACAAAGGCAAGCACAGTAGTAACTGCCAAAGAAACAGGAGAACGTTTAAGTCCGAAGGAGGGAATCCAGTTTAAAGCCCGGATTGCCGGACAGCAGGCCGATGTGCAGCTGCAGCCCGAGATAGAATTTCAAAAGATGATAGGTTTTGGCGGCGCTTTCACCGAAGCGGCGGCCTATACTTTATCGCGTATGAGTCCGGGCAAACGTGCAGAGGTTATACACCGCTATTTTCACCCTGTTGAGGGATTGAATTACAGTATGGGCCGCGTGCATATTCATAGCTGTGACTTCGCACTCGGCAATTACACCTATGTGCAGGACCATGATACAGAGCTGGCTACCTTTGACATCTCCCATGACCATAAGTGGGTGCTGCCGCTGATCAAGGATGCCATGGAGGTAAAGGGCGGACCTTTCACAATGCTGGCTTCTCCCTGGAGCCCTCCGGCATGGATGAAGACGAACGGGGAGATGAATAACGGCGGTTCGCTGAAACCGGAATACGGGGATGCCTGGGCGCGTTATTATACAAAGTTCATTGAAGCCTACCGCAAAGAGGGCATTCCGGTATGGGCGGTCTCGGTTCAGAATGAGCCGGCAGCTGTTCAGACCTGGGATTCTTGTGTCTACAGCGCGGAAGAGGAACGGGATTTTGTTAAAAATCACCTCGGACCGGTCATGCACAAAGCGGGATTGGCGGATGTGAATATCGTGATTTGGGACCACAACCGCGATATTATGGTCGAACGTGTAACACCTATCTTATCCGATCCCGAAGCGGCGCAATATGTATGGGGCAGCGGTCTTCACTGGTACGGCGGTGAGGAATTCGACAAGGTGGCCAAGGTGCATGAGCTTTTCCCGGATAAGCATCTGCTGTTCACGGAAGGCTGCCAGGAGGGCGGTGTACGGCTTGGAGAGTGGTTCACAGGAGAACGCTACGGGCGGAATATGATCGGTGATCTTAACGCCTGGACCGAAGGGTATTTGGACTGGAATCTGGTGCTGGATGAGACTGGAGGACCAAACCATGTAGGCAATTTCTGCGATGCTCCGATCATTGCCGATACGACGACGGACGAGGTGCACTATAACAGCTCTTATTATTACATCGGGCATTTCAGTAAATTTATCGCTCCGGGTGCTGTGCGGATCGGGCTGGAATCCACTGCAGAAGGTGTGCTTTCCACAGCTTTCCGCAATCCGGACGGCAGCATTGCCGTGGTGCTGATGAATGAGAGCGAGGAAGAACGTTCCCTGACCCTGGGTCTGGGTGCAGAGCTGGCTGAATGCCGCCTGGCGCCGCACTCCATCGTCACGCATGTCCTCTCGTAGGTCAGCATAAGCTCACAAAACTTAAGCAAATGCTTCCGAAGCGAGTTTTGTACGAAGCTAATTCAGGAAGCATAAGCTCACAAAACTTAAGCAAATGCTTCCGAAGCGAGTTTTGTACGAAGCTAATTCAGGAGGCATAAGCTCACAAAACTTAAGCAAATGCTTCCGAAGCGAGTTTTGTACGAAATTAATTCAGGAAGCATAAGCTCACAAAACTTAAGCGAATGCTTCCGAAGCGAGTTTTGTACGAAGCTAATTCAGGAAGCATAAGCTCACAAAACTTTTAGGAGGGCTTGTCATGAGTAAATCTTATTTTGATGCAGGCAAATTTGTGATGGAGCAATTTCACGAGAGTAAGCCGTTTGCCAGCTTTTTGCCCGGGCTCGCCGGGCTCAAGGGAATTCCGATGTGGACCTTCTATGTCAACCGGGGCCAAGGGGTCTGCAGCTTCGGGGTACGGGATAAAAACTCGCCGATCATGGAATTTTCTCCGGCGAATATTTCTTATAAAAATGTAGCGTCTTCCGGCTTCCGCACCTTCATCAAGCTGGGTAATACGCCGGAAATTTATGAGCCGTTCCAGTCGGCACGTCCTGATCCAGCAGCCAAGCGGACCATGACCATCCTGCCGAACGGGCTAACCATTGAGGAAGCTCATGCCGGGCATGGATTAAAGACGACCGTACACTACTTTAACCTGCCAAATGATGACTACGCCGCGCTTATCCGGCGGGTGGAAATCGAAAATACGGGCACTGAGAAGCTGGAGTTTGAGCTGCTGGACGGGTTGCCGGAGATTCTGCCTTACGGTGTGGAGAACAGCGGCTACAAGGAAATGGGCAACCTGCTGCGCAGTTGGATGGATGTATACAACCTGGAGAATGGCATTCCATTCTACAAGCTGCGCTCCAGCACGAATGATGATGCGGAAATCAGTGAAATCAATAACGGCCATTTCTACCTTTCCTTCACAGCGGAGGGGGAAATGCTGGCGCCAATTGTAGATTTCGAGCTTGTGTTTGGCGGAAACACCTCGCTTGCCTACCCGGACGGCTTTGCCGGACAGCCACTTGCAGTGCTGCTGGAACAGCCGCAATATCCGGTGAACAAGGTGCCTTGCGGCTTCAGCGGTACAGCACGTACGCTTGCTCCCGGCGGCAAGCTGACGCTGAATACGATCATCGGGCATGTCAACGAGATCGGGAAGATCAATCAGAAATCGGCAGAGATCTGCCGCGAGGAGTATATTACAGCCAAGGCGCAGGAGGCAGCCAGCCTGACCGAGGAGCTGACGGCGGATATCGCCACCCATACCTCCTCAGCAGTGTTCGATGCCTACTGCCGGCAGTCCTATCTCGACAACTTTCTGCGCGGCGGCTATCCGTTTATCTTTGACAACGGGGGAGACGGCTTTGTCGTACATCTATACTCGCGCAAGCACGGCGATATGGAGCGGGATTACAACTTTTTCTCTCTGGCACCGGAATATTATTCCCAGGGCAACGGGAATTTCCGCGATATGAACCAGAACCGGCGCAACGATGTATTTTTTCATCCGCAGGTCGGCAGCTTCAACATCAAAATGTTCTACAGCCTGATTCAGGCGGACGGCTATAATCCGCTCAGTGTGCAGGGAACCAGCTTTGAAGTGCTGCCGGAGAATGCGGAGAAGCTGAACGGCTGGATTGCCGAAGCTGCAGCCGATCACCGGGAGGAACTCGTGAAGTTATGCACAGGCCGCTTCACACCGGGCCGCCTGATCAATTACATCGCCGACCACAACGTTACGCTGAAGGTAGACGAACAGCAATTGCTCAGCGGTGTGCTTGCCCTGTCGCAGCAGAATATAGAGGCTGCCTTTGGCGAAGGCTTCTGGTCCGACCACTGGACGTACAATCTTGATCTGGTCGAAGGTTATCTGGATGTATTCCCGGATCAACAGCAGGAGCTTCTGTTCGGGGATGAATCCTACACGTTCTATGACAGTCCGGCCTATGTGCTTCCGCGCAGCGAGAAATATGTGCTTAGCGGCGGGAAGGTCCGGCAGTACGGTTCGCTGCTGGAGGACGAGGAGAAGCTGCACAGACTGCAGCGCAAAGCCGGAGATACCCAGTGGCTGCGCACGGAAGGCGGGTTCGGGGAGATTTACCGCACGAATCTGTTCGTGAAGATGATCTCGCTTGCCTTGAACAAATTTGCGACCCTTGATCCGTACAGCATGGGCGTGGAAATGGAGGGCAACAAACCAGGCTGGAATGATGCCATGAACGGGCTGCCCGGATTATTTGGTTCAGGGATGAGTGAGACGTTCGAGCTGAAACGGATGATCCTCTTCTTACTGGAAGCGCTGGAGAACGGGGGGGACGGCACCGAAGCTGTAGCGCTTCCGGTGGAGATGGCGCTGCTGCTGGAGCGGGTGCATCAAGCCGTGACGGTTATGCTTGCCGGCGGGACCAGCCAATTTGGCTACTGGGATACTGTGGCTTCGGCACGTGAAGCTTACCGGGAGAGCATCCGGTTCGGAATTGCCGGTGAATTGGCAGAGGTCACACTTGCCGTCATCCGTGAGGCGCTTGGCAAATTCCTGCTCAAAATTAACGAAGGCATTGATAGAGCCGTAGAAATGGGCGGCGGGCTTGCACCAACTTATTTCCGGTTCGAGGCCGTGCGCTTTCAGCCGGTGACGGATGAGGCGGGTAAACCGGTAATCAGCGGCTACGGCTTGCCGAAGGCTGTGGTGGAAGAGTTCGAAGCCTATGCCCTGCCGTATTTCCTGGAGGGGCCAACCCGCTGGCTCAAAACGCTGGAAAGCCCGGAGCAGGCCAAGGACATCTATACCAGAGTCAAAAATACCGGTCTATACGATCCAGTCACTTCGATGTACCGGACGTCGGTCTCGCTGGAGCAGGAGTCGAACGATATCGGGCGGATACGGGCGTTTACTCCGGGCTGGCAGGAGCGGGAGTCCAATTTCCTGCATATGTCCTATAAATATTTGCTGGAGCTGCTGAAATCAGGGCTGTACGAGGAGTTCTTCAGTGAAATGAAGACTTCGCTGATTCCGTTCCTCGATCCGGCTGTATACGGGCGCAGCACCCTGGAGAATTCCTCGTTCATAGCTACGGGCGGAAATCCGGACCCGGGCACTCATGGCCGGGGATTTGTAGCCAGACTCAGCGGTTCCACCGCAGAGTTCCTGAGCATGTGGAGAACGATGATGGCCGGAAGCCGTGTGTTCACAGTAGAGGATGGTGAGTTGACGCTGGCGCTTGCACCGGCACTGCCGGGCTGGCTGTTCGATGAGCAGGCCAATCTGTCGTTCACCTTCCTGGGGGGCACGGAGATCACCTATCACAACCCCAAACGGGCCAATACCTTTGGAGCAGAGCGGGCGGTGATCCAGAACCTTACACTGGTCTACCGTGACGGGACCGTTACCGCTATTTCGGGAGCGCTGCTGCGCGGTGCGGAAGCTGAAGATCTGCGCCGGGGAGAGATTGTGGCGATCCGTGCAATTATGGGTTAAAGAGACTGTACAAATGAGGAAGGCTGAAAAAGCCTTTCTCTTTTTTTTGTGAAATATCTTAAATTTCGTCCTTATCCGAAAAATGAGCCCCTAAATATGAAAATTGCGGCCTTTCGGGGAACGCGGAATACAATTACAATAAATACATAGAGCTGTAAGCGCTTTAAATATAGATAGATTGGTTTTGGAGGTCCATATCATGGAGAACAAAAGAGGCGACGGAATAAATCCGGCGAAACGGCCGCTGATTCCTGCGGCAATCGAAACCGGTTTTGGTAACAAACGGCCATTCTGGAGGAGATTTCTGGCCCAGCGCCATCTGCAGACAATGGCATTGCTCGGCGTGGTCTGGATGATCATTTTTAACTATATTCCAATGTACAGCATCATCATCGCTTTTAAGGAGTACAACATCGTCAAGTCGATTTCCGAGGCCCCCTGGGTAGGTCTTACCCACTTTAGGGAGTTTCTAGCGGATGATAATTTTGGGAATGTCATGAAAAACACTCTGGGGATCAGTTTAATCAAGTTGTTTGTCGGTTTTCCTTTGCCGATCATATTCGCACTTTTTCTGAATGAAGTCCGTTCGATCCGGTATAAGAAAACCATTCAGACGATTTCCTACCTGCCGCATTTTCTTTCCTGGGTAGTGCTCGGCGGGATTCTCGCCACATGGCTGGCGGATGTCGGGATCATCAACCATATCTTGATGGGGCTTCACTTAATCGACCAGCCCATTACTTTCTTGGCTGAGCCCAAGTATTTCTGGACCATCATCATCACCTCTGATATTTGGAAAGAGCTTGGCTGGTCAGCTATCATCTATCTGGCAGCGATCGCCGGTGTATCTCCCGAGATGTATGAAGCAGCAACGATTGACGGAGCCGGAAGGTTCCAGAAGATGTGGTATGTTACTTTGCCATCGATCAAATCGACGATCAGCATCCTGTTTATTCTTGCGGTCGGCGGTGTGATGAACTCCAACTTTGACCAGATTCTGGTCCTGCGCAATTCGCTTAATGACAGCAGAAGTAATGTAATTGATTATTATGTTTACCAGACCGGCCTACTTTCGGCGCGTTTCTCTTATTCTGCTGCTATCGGGCTGTTCAAATCAGTTATCGCTCTCATTTTGCTGCTGATTGCCAATCGAGTAACCAAAAAAATCAACGACACATCGTTGTTTTAGGCCAAGGAGGACCTGCACATGTTTGCACTGAATCGCAAAACAAAGGGCGAAGTCATCTTCGATCTAGCCAACAATGTCTTCATGTTATGTATATGTTTCATTACCCTATATCCTATCTGGTACGTGCTGATCAACGCCTTTAACGATGGCAAAGACGCCATGTTGGGCAATATTTACTGGTGGCCGCGCATGTTCACCTTTAAGAACTTCGAGGCGGTATTCGCAAGCCCTGGCATCATGCGGGCCATGTGGATTACCGTGGCTAAGACCGCAATCGGTGTAGTCGCCCATGTATTCTTTACAGCCATGGTAGCTTATGCGCTTTCCCGCAAGGATCTGATCGGAGGCAAAATTTATATTCTGATGGGTACAGTAACTCTCTTCTTTGCGGGGGGGCTCATTCCAAGCTATCTGCTCATGCGGGATCTGCATCTACTAGAGAACTTCTGGGTTTATATTGTTCCAGTGTTGTTCAGCTTCTACGATCTAATCATCCTGATGACCTTCTTCAGGGAAATTCCAGACGGATTGGAAGAGGCGGCCCGGATTGACGGGGCCAATGACTGGTCGATTTTCCTGCGGATTATACTGCCGGTATCCATGCCCGTCCTTGCTACGATTGCATTATTCCATGGTGTGTATCAATGGAATGACTATTTTACAGGGATGATCTATATCAACAATGAGAGTATGCAGCCCATTCAGACCTATTTGTACCGTGTTGTGGCCCAGTCCAGTTCAAACCAGATGATGGTTGCCGTTCAGGGCAGCGCCCTTACCAAAACGGTAACGTCACAGTCGATTAAATTAGCGACTATGGTGGTCACTACACTTCCAATTGTATTCGTATACCCGTTCCTGCAGCGTTATTTTGTCAAGGGAATGATGATTGGCTCGATCAAGGGCTAAAAGTGACCTGTAAAACAAAGCTTCGGCACACCAAGGTAACTCCTCCAGTCGTTTCGCAACGGTTCTGGGGTTATAGCTAATAATTACACATTCTCAGAAAAGGGGTAAAAAAGCATGGGAATAAAACGTAAGCCAAAGAAAATGGTGCTTCTGCTGTTGACATTAATCATGTCACTTTCAACAGCAGCCTGTTCCAGCGGCAATGGTGAGAAGAATAACGAGGGTAAGGCTAATAACGGGAAAGCGGCCAATGCGTCAGCAACAGCAGAGGCGACTAAAGCGCCCGCATCTGCGGATGAACCCGGATGGAAGTCCGATACTTCTCCGATTACCTTTGACTGGTATCTAAATTTCGCCTGGTTCCCTAATAAATGGGGTGTAGACCCAACCTCCCAATATATTACCAAAAAAACCGGTGTAGATATTAACTTCATCGTTCCTGCAGGTAATGAAAATGAAAAACTGAATACCCTTATGGCTTCCGGTAAGCTGCCCGACTTCATCACGCTGGGCTGGTACGAAGATGCTGTTAAGAAAATGATCGAAGGCGAGCTTGTGCTTCCGCTTAATAAGCTGGCTGATGAATATGACCCTTATTTCTACAAAGTATCCGATCCAGACAAATTAGGATGGTATACTCAAGCGGATGGTAATGTTTACGGCTATCCTAATGCTTCCTCTTCTCCAGCCGACTACGAGAAATATGGCGATAAATATGTATCCAACCAAACCTTCGTTGTCCGCAAGGATATGTATGAGGCTATCGGCAGCCCAGACATGCGCACACCGGAAGGATTCCTGAACGCGCTGAAGGCTGCAAAAGAGAAATTCCCTGATATCGATGGACAGCCGATGATTCCGCTGGGTCTGCATGAGTTTACCGCAACCGGTAACGATTCGTTGGAGCAATACATTCAGAACTTCCTGGCGATTCCAAGAGAAAAAGACGGCAAGCTGTACAACCGCGAGACAGATCCTGAATATATCAGATGGATGAAGACACTTCGCCAAGCTAATCAGGACGGACTGCTGGCCAAGGATATCTATATCGACAAACGTCCGCAAATGGAAGAAAAAATTGCTCAAGGACGTTACTTCGCAATGCTGTATCAACGTACCGACTTTGGAACACAGCTTGGTACACTGTATCAGCAAGATCCGAATAAAATCTATATCGCTGTAGACGGACCGGCTAACACGAACCTGGATGCGCCTACGCTGAACGGACCTGCCATTTCCGGCTGGACAGTAACCCTTATCTCCAAAGATGTGAAGGATAAAGCCCGTGCCATCAAGTTCCTCAGCTACCTGAACAGTGAGGAAGGCAATAAAGACCTTTATTTAGGGGAAAAAGGTGTGAGCTACGATACCATCGATGGCAAAGATCAATTCAAACCCGAAGTATTTGAACTGATGAATAAAGACCGTTCTGCATTCGACAAGAAATACGGCTCCTCCTTTACCTTCTGGATGCTGATGAATACCAATATTACAGATCAATGGACACCTAAATCGGTAGAGCCTTTCAAACAGCTTGAAGACTGGACCCGGGGAAAAACACACAGTATCTCCGAGTTTGACCAGATTGATCCATTGGCCAACTCTCCAGAAGGGATTATATTAGCCAAAGTTAAAGAGCTGCGCAGCAAAACACTGCCGAAGCTGCTGATGGCTTCTTCGGACGGGGAATTTGACAAAATTTGGACAGAGTACATCGACAAACAAAAGGATCTGGGTCTTGAAAAGGTGCAGGCTTTCCAACAAACGAAATATGAAGAGAACAAGAAGAAACTCGGCATGTAAAATAGTAAGGTTCAAAACGCCCGCTGACCGCGGGCTTTTGGGCGTTTAAAATAAGTAGTCGTACTAACGGTGAGGTGAACGTTACAGCGTGAAACTGGGCAAGCGTACTCGGGATATATGGGAATCATTTTTTTATTGGTGGGGGAGGCGTTCACTGCAAAGCCGCTTAATCGCCGCATATATTTTTATTATTTTGGGCCCCTGTTTAATGGTGTCCTTTTATTCGTATAAGGCTATCAACAATACTTATTTCAAGGATGCTATCGACAAGAACAGCTATCTGCTGCAGATGGAGAAGCTGCATATCAATAATCAGGTCGAAGCGATGGAACGTGCGGTTCAAATGGCCTATGAGGATAAGGAGGTACAGGATTATCTGGCAAATACGGAAGAACCGGATCTGGTAGAGTTAGTGGATTTTAATACCAATGTCTTTACGAATATGACACGCATCCAATATAACAATCCGAACATCGAACACTTGCGCTTGTATTCGAATAGTAATGTTCATGAGATTTCGCCCATTATCTTCCGTGAAAGTCGTGTAGCCTCTGAGCCTTGGTACCAGAAAGCAGAAAAGCTGAAGGGGAAATTTTCGTGGTCTTTTCTAAATAGTGACCGGGATCTGCTGGAGCGTTTTTACGGACAAAAACCAAAGCTTGTGCCAAAAGTATCGCTGCTGCGTGAAATGAGTATTCCAGCGGATAACCATATCGGAATGGTTCAAGTCGACATGCTGCTGGAGCGGTTTACGCCTAAGACTTATACAACTGTACAGGATAGCCAATCTCAAATGTTTCTGGTTGATGGGGAGATGCAGCTGTTTACGCGGCCAGACCACTCTTTTCTGCAAGAGAACAGGAAGATGGCTGCAGCAATTACGGATCGTCTGCAATCGTATAATAAGACAGGGAATTGGGATATTCACTATACGGAGAACGGAAAGTCTTTTCTGTTGATTAATACTCCGCTGGAACGGATTGATGCGCACCTGCTTAATGTAGTCTCCATGGAAGGCGTCATGAAGGAGATTTCACATACACGGAATTTAATTATCGGCGTTAACATCGGTTTTATTATATTAGTGACCGTTATTGCTTACGTGCTTAATGCATTTATTCTTAAGAACTTGCGCCGCTTGACCGAAACGATGAAAAAAGTGCGTAGAGGTGAGGCGTACACGGGAATTACGATCCGGGGCGGCGGGGAAGTGGGCGAACTCGCGCATCATTTCTCAAAGCTGATGAATACGATTAATACTTTGGTTGCTCAAGCCGTACAGAAGCAAGCTCTATCCAAGGAGGCAGAGCTTCGTACATTACACAACCAGATCGATGCCCATTTTCTGTATAATACACTCGAAAATATTAAAATGCTGGCTGAAATGGAGAATCAGCGTACGATCTCCGATGCACTGACCTCGCTCGGCGGCATGATGCGTTATAATTTCAAATGGTCTGGCGAGTATGTAAAGCTGCGTGATGAAGTCCGCCATATCGAAAATTACATTGAAGTGATGAATATCCGCTTCGAGTATCCTATTGTTTTGAAGCTTCGCATTGAAGCTCGCTATTTAGAGCTGGAGGTACTGAAGATGTCATTACAGCCTATAGTTGAGAACAGTGTTAAGCATGCCTGGACCGGAGATAAAGAGGAAATGAAGGAGAGAATCATCTGTATTGATATCTCGGAATCCGAAGGCGATATCTTTATAGCTGTCCATGATAATGGGATCGGGCTTACGGCGGAGCGGTTGGCCACTTTGAACGAGAGCGTGTACGCTGTCAAAGAAGAGCAGCCGGCCGCAAGCTTTAGCGGTACGGGAGCTAATAATCCTAGAGCAAGCGGAATCGGGCTAAGGAATGTGCACCAGCGGCTGCAGCTATTTTATGGCGGCGCTTACGGGCTGGAAGTGCAGAGTGAGCCAGGGAAATGGACTACGGTCTTCATGACGCTGCCTAAAGTTCTTTTGACGGGGGATAAACAACCATGATGAAACTGCTGATTGTAGATGATGAAAAAATGATCCGCCAGGGCCTGCAAGCGATGATCGAAAGGGAATATCCGTCGCAGTATAGTATTGCGCTGGCAGGTAATGGTGCGGAGGCGCTGGAGCTGTTCAGGCAGGAACACAGAGACATTATTATTACGGATATCCGCATGCCGGTCATGGATGGCATTGCACTGCTGGAGCACTTGTCTGCGGAGGCAGCGCCGGGTGAAGACCCGGCTGTTGTCATCCTGAGCGGCTATGATGATTTTGAATATGCCAAAAGTGCCATCCGCTTCCGTGCCAAGGATTACTTGCTAAAGCCTATCCGCCGGGATGAGCTGTTCAGTATTCTGGAGCAAATCGTTCAGGAGAAGAAGGAGCGTGAGTCCGGCGTCCACAGACTGGAGCTAGAAACGGAGGGTTTCCGCAGGGAGCTGCGTTCTGCCCGTTTGAAGGGACTGCTGATGCCGCAGAAGGTGCAGCCATCGCCCGAACAGCAAGAGGAACTGGGCCGGTTGGAGCTGCCTTTTACAGTTGGTGTACTGAATTATTATTATAGTGACGGCGCGCGAATGAAGCCGGAGGAAGTGCAGGGGATGGCCGAACGGCTGGTCGGTCCGCTGGAACAGAAATTTATCGAGATTCTGACGGATTGGGAGGGGAAGCTGGTGCTGGTCGGCGGCGGCAGGGAAGGTTTTCTGGAGCTGTCCCGGCAAGCCGGGGCCAGGGAGCTGAAGGGGCTGCTCATCGGTATAGGCAGCAGAGGCTGCAGTCCGGAGGAATTCCAGACCTGCTACAAAGAAGCCTGCCGTGCGCTGCAATATACCTTCCTGTCTCCGCAGGCAAGCTTTATGGATTATACCGATATCCAGGCCGACCGGCTTAGCTTTCCGTCACCGGACGAAGAACTGCGCAAGCTGCTCAACATGCTGGGCACAGACCGTGAGAAGGAGATCAGGAATCTCCTGGGCGTTATTTTTCAGATCGAGCATTTGCCGCAATTGGATTTGGCTTACCTGGAGAGTGTGGGCCGGAGTATGAATGAACGTGTGCTGGATGAGGTGTTCCGGGTACACGGAGAGGCCTCCGTAGAGGTACTGAAGCTGTATCGTACGGTCGGTGATTTGTACAATTACCGCCATTTCCATGACTATTACCGTGCACTGGAGCATTTGCTCATCAGTATAAACGATTATATTATAGGCATTAGGACTGCTCATAGTGAGCATGCCGATATGGAAGAGGCACTGGCTTACATCGAGGAGCATTATTCCCGCCCGCTGAATATGGCGATGGTCAGCAATTACGTTTCGCTTAGCTACTCCTATTTCAGTGAAGCCTTTAAGGCTTATACTGGCGAGAGCTTTGTCGTATACTTGAAAAAGGTCCGCATCCGCCATGCAAAGAAACTATTGTCCGAAAACTGCATCAAGCTGGCGGAGGTGTCTGAGGCTGTCGGGTTCGAGAACAGCAAGCAGTTTGCCCGCGTATTTAAGGAACTGGAGGGCATCTCCCCGGGGGAATTCCGGATGAAGCAGCTGGAGAGGACGCCTTCCCGCGCGGATAACAAGGAATTCTATTAGCTGTTTGGAGGGTTTAAAGTGGAAGAAATACAAGGGGATTTGATTACGGTTGAGACGCTTGCGGCAGATCTCCGGAAGCTGGGAGTAACCGAAGGTATGACTTTGCTGCTGCATTCGTCCTTTAAATCGCTGGGCCAGTGGGTAGCCGGCGGACCGGTGGCGGTTATTCTCGCCCTGGAGCAGGTGCTGGGAGAGGAAGGGACGCTCGTGATGCCTACCCACTCCTCCGATCTCACCGATCCGGCCGGCTGGAGCAATCCGCCGGTGCCCAAGGAATGGTGGCAGAGTATCCGGGAGCAGATGCCGGCCTATGATCCGGACATGACGCTGCTGAGGGGAATGGGGATCATACCCGACTGCTTCCGCAAGCAGAAGGGGGTTAGGCGCAGCAGCCATCCAATCCATTCCTTCGCCGCATGGGGGAAACACCGGGATGTGATTATTGACAGCCATGCGCTGGATTTTGCCTTGGGGGAGCATTCTCCCCTCGCCCGGATCTATGATCTGAATGGAAGCGTGCTGCTGCTCGGAGTGGATCATGTCAACAATACCTCACTTCATCTGGCCGAGCACCGGGCCAGTTATGCCGGGAAGCAGGAGGTCACCGCCGGAGCGCCAATGCTGGTGAACGGAACCAGACAATGGGTGGAATTCAGAGATTTCAACTGGGATTCGGATGACTTCGCAGCGCTTGGCGAGGAATTTGGCCAAGATACGGGGCGGATTACATATGGTATGGTTGCCGCCTCTGCAGCTCAGCTGATTCCGCAGCAGGAGATTGTTGATTATGCGGTGAAGTGGCTGGAGAAGAAGCGGAATCTTTGAATCCGCCGGAATGAATGAATCACGAACAATCTGAACCAGGAAAAGGGGAGCGAACATGGGGACGACAACAATATATCTCACACGGCATGGACAGACGGAGTGGAATGTCCAGCAGCGGATGCAGGGACATCAGGATTCGCCGCTTACGCCGCTTGGCGTGCAGCAGGCGGAATGGTTGAACCGTGGATTAAACAAGGTACAGATTGATGCCGTCTACGTAAGCTCCAGTGAGCGGACCCTGCGGACGGCAGAGATTATCTGTGGAGAACGAACGCTCCCGGTAATCGCTTGCGATGAATTCAAGGAGATCCGAATGGGCTTGTGGGAAGGCTGCGAGTCTGCGGAAATTGAGCTTGCTCATCCGGAGCAGCATCATCATTTCTGGAAAGACCCGGAGAAATTCTCTGTTGAAGGCAGCGAGACGTTCCGGGAGGTGCAGGAACGGGCACTGCGGAAGCTTCTGGAGATTGTGGACAAGCATGAAGGGCAAACTGTACTCATTGTTACGCATACTGTAGTGATTAAGGTGCTGATGGCCCATTTTGAAGGCAGGGCAATGAAGCAGCTATGGGATCTGCCATATATTTATCCGACCTGCCTGTGCAGAATTGATATTACGGACGGTGTGCCGGAAATTGTGCTGCATGGCGATACGAGCCATTATGAAACAAGCGAAGCCGGAATGGAATCCTAGCTGATTCGTGATTTGTGTTCCTATAAATTATTAATCAAATAGATGCGGCCAACAGGCGATGATCCGGGAATCCGGCATCGCCTGTTTCCGGTGGACTGATCTGAGCATTTATTTGTTCCGTCACTGTTCGGCGATTGCGCTTTGCGCTACAAAGGTCCCGCCGCTCTGCCGGGTCTTAGCTTCAAGTGCTGACAGGTCGCCGTCCAGCGCCTTCAGGCCCGGGAGCAGCAGCGCCAGTCCGGCACAAAGGAGAGGAAGCAGCCCGGCGGCCAGGAACAGTGCAGGCACGCCGTAAAGCTCGGCGACGGCTCCGCCTGCAAAAGCGCCAAAGGGCTGCAGGCTGCCGCCGATCAGGAAGCGGATCGAGTTGACCCGGCCCTGCAGGTTGCCGGGAACCAGCCGGCCATGCAGGGAGGAGCTTAACGAGCCGAAGAAGGGGCCCAGGACTCCGGCAGCGAACACGGCAGCGAGCGCAAACGGAAAGCTCGGAATCAGGCCCCAGAGCGCAGTGGAGAGCCCGATGGCTCCCAGGCTTCCCAGCATCACGAAACGTCTTCGTTTGATTTCACCCAGCAGGGAAATTATGCCGAGTCCGGCTAAGGTTCCAAGTGCGGAAGCTGTTGTTAGTGTACCCATAGCCGCCGCGTCACGGTGGAGTACCTCGCGTACATAGGGAACCATCATAGTCCAGACGGAAACGGAGCTTAAGTTGCTGATGGAGGCCATCATCATAATGGTCAACATCGCCGGAAACTGCTTGTAGAAGGTGAAGCCTTCGGCAATCTCGCGCATATAAGCCGGTATGGAGAAGGTGCCGGAGCGCGGCGATGGCTTCGGCATCTTCGGCAGGCACAGCAGGGTGGCTATAGCAGCGGTATAACAAACCGCGTTGATGCCAAGCGCCGGCAGGGCACCGCTGGCGGCGGTCAATACTCCGGCCAGCGCCGGGCCCAGCAGCGCGGCCGCGCCCTTGCAGCCGTCGATAATGGCGAAGGCGCGCATCAGCTTCCGGCTGTCGGCGACGCCGGGAATCACCGCCATGGCCGTCGGCATGAACAGCGCGGCGCAGGCCCCGCTGAGGCTGGCGGCGGCGAAGAGATGCCAGAGCTCCAGCTTCCCGGCCAGGCCCATGCCCAGCGGCAGCGCAATCGCCAGCAGGCGGATAGCCGCCAGGCAGGCCATGAAGCGCACGCGGTGCAGCCGGTCGGACAGCGGCGAGCCCAGCAGGCGCAGAAGCAGCTCCGGAATGCCGGAGCTGAGGGCCAGTGCCCCCATAGCCAGCTTGGAGCCGGTCAGCTCGTAGACCAGCCATTCCATGGCCAGCAGGCCAAAAGCATCCCCGAAGGCGCTCAAAGATATGGTGGACAACAAACCATAATAGCTGCGTTTTTTCACAGGATGTACTCCCCTTTCAAGGCAAACCCTACTAGATCAGTTCCAATCACTGCATCAGCTCTCCAGGTAGGCCCCGATCTGATGAGGCAGATTGTCCAGTGCTTCAAGGCGCAGACTGTACGATACGCTTTTTCCGCTGGAGTGGACAATGACGAGACCAGCTGCACGCAGAGCGATAAGATGATAATGAATCGTGCTTTTGGACAGGCCGACCTGCTTGACGATCTCGGTGAAGTTCAGCTGTTTGCCTGCAAGCAGGCGGAGAATGTACAGCCGCGTCTCATCGGACAGCGCCCGGGTAAGCCGGAGCAGTGCGGGAGCCGGACGTCCTTCTTCCGGAGGAAGAACATCACAGGAGTAGCTGGTAAATACAAATTCATCGTACATAGCGGAAGTAACCAGAGGCCGGGGATGATATTGCGGAATAATAATCACCTGCTTCAGCTGCTCGGCAGGATACAGCCGCATGCCCTCGGTTGCCTGTTCGAAGACCTCCATGTCATTCCCGCCGTTCAGCATCGCCCGTCTGGCTTCAGCCTCCCGGCTTAACCCTTCAAGGATTTCGGGATTGATTCCACTGAAATAACCTGCATCCCAGGCACGCAGAATTTCAGAGATGGAGTTCCGCAGCTCCGTAAGATTGGACGGGACGGATTGTCCGAAGCGTCCGGCAATCTCAAACAGCTCACCCGCAGACAGATCCTCGAACCAGTGCATAAAGCCGCTGACCGAACGGTCCCCCGGACAACTCCAAATATACGGCGCCAAACTGAAATCCTCGACAAGGGTAATAATCTCCCGCATTCTCTGGAGCTGCACCGGTGCAAATCTGGCCTGGACCTCACGGACCCAGAGCTTTCCTCCATCCATGGCATTATGATTCTGCTTCCAGAGAAAAGCGTTCAGGCTCGCGATACATTCATACATGGGCGCAAAGTCGACTTCTACTTTGTACATTGTTGGGGTTCCTCATTTCCTTCTGTAAATGTGTGTGCAAGATATTTGTTCTATAAATATAGAACTATTTATTTGTTTTATTATATGCGAACTAAATAATAATTTCAATATAAAGGAAAAATAAAAAAAGGCGGTTCCACAGGACGCCATTTGCGCCTTTGGAACCGCCTTTTTATGCTGCTGTAAAAGTTGTCTTAGCTTAGTTGATGAACTGAAGGGACTTCAGAGTCTTCTCCAGCATGGTAACTGCTTCCGCGCGGGTAGCAGACATTTGTGGAGCGAATGAGCCGTCCGCTCTGCCCTGGATGATGCCCGCTGCAGCAATTTCCTCTACCGCACTTTGCGACCATGCGGCAATGTCGGCGGCATCGCTGAATTTCGCAAGCCGGGCCGGATCGGCAGTTAAGGTTGCCCCGGTGTACTTCATCGCCTTCGACAGAATGGAGGCCATCTCCTGACGGGTGATTGGACTGTTCGGCTTAAAGCTGCCGTCTGTGTAGCCCGTGATCAGGCCCGCTGCGGCTGCTGTGTGAATGGCATCGGCATACCATGCGCTTACACTGACATCACTGAAGGCTGCTCCGCTGCTTGTTGCCGCAAGGCCAAGGGAGCGTGTGATCAGTGCCGCAAATTCCGCCCGTGTCACCTTCTGGGCAGGGGAGAACGCCGTATTGCTGGTTCCGGTAATGATCAGCTTGGAGGCCAAGAGATCAATGGCCGACTTGGCCCAGTGCCCCGTGATGTCTCCGAATGTTTTGGCTGATTTCACAACCGTGTAATAGCTGTTGCTGTTCCGTTTAATGGTGACATCGGTAGTTCCGTCAGCCTTTGTTGTAAAGAGAGAAGGCACGAAGGAAATTTTGCCTGTTGCCGGATCAAAGGATACCGCTGTTGCACTCTCGGAGTTCAGTTTTCCTGGAGCAGTGATACTCCGCTTCACATAAGTGCTTCCGAAGCTGTTGAGCGGCACGCTGTTAGTTCCCGCTTGTGCGGTAATGCTGAATTCAATGACCGGAGCCGCCAGAGTGACGGAACCGGCTTGGGAAGCCAGCGCCTGATTCACGCTGCTGAGTGTTGCCGGACTTGCCAGCAGCATGGAAACTGTAATCGTAAAGTCCGTGGTGCCAAGCTGCGCAGCCAGTGCTGTTCCGTTCAGGACACTTAACGGAAGCGAGTAGGAAGCTCCCTGTGAAGTGAACGTAAGAACTGTCGCAGGGTTGGTTGCAGCCTGCTTGACCAGCACGCTGCCTGGCAGTACAACCTGTACTCCGCCTGCAGTGACAGTAACCGGAATGACGAGCTCATTGCTGCCGCTAGGCAGTGATGCCAATTTGCCAGTCAGATCGGCTGCTGTAATTGTAGTCACCTGCGGTGCTGCTGATGGTGCCGGTGTTGCACTAGGTGCCGGTGTCGGCGTTGGCAGCGATCCGCCACCAGTTGAAGGTGTTGTTGTTGGCGTCGATCCTTTCAGATCGGTAATACGGCCTTCCGTAGCAGGGTTAACAGTGCCGGATTTTTTCAGATAGTCGGTAAAGACCTCATAATCCGGCAGGTACAGTTCATAGAACCGGCCGTCTGCCTTAGCTGTAGCCAGTGAGCGGTAGAAATCTCCGCCGCCTGCCATGAAGGAGTTCGTGGACAGGATATAGTAAGCTGCAGGGTCAATGGCAACGTAGCTGCCATCTGCTTGTTTAATATCAACCGAAACTATGCGCGCCCCTTCCTGCTCCAGAACGTTTGTAGTTGCATTGATTTTTTCTGCCGGTTTGGTGGAGTCGTAGGTATAGCGCATACCCGAAACCTGTGCGAACCGTCCTTGGTCGGTTTCAAGTCCGCTGACACTGTTCTCCAGAGAATCAATAATCTCTTGTCCGGTAACCTTGAGAGCTACCAGACTGTTGGAGAACGGCATTACAGTCAGCACTTCACCAAGTGTAATGTCTCCCTGATCAATGCCGGCACGGATGCCGCCGCCATTCTGAATAGCGACAAAGCCTTTAATCGTGGATAGATCTTCGGCAGAAATCAGCTTGCTTACCAATTCCTTGGCTTTGGCGTTAATGCCGTCGGCAATGAGATTGCCCAGATTGGTTTCTTCCTTGCGTACAACACGGGTTGTTTTTCCGTCTACAAGTCGTTCATAGACCAGAGGCACATCGGTTTTGCCGACAAGGGTCTGGCGGATTTCCGCAAGCTGCACGTCATATTTGGCCAGCATTTCCTTAGCGGCCGGATCATCGGCGAACTTGCTTACGTCCAGCAGCTTGCCCGTATAGTTGGTAATAACGCCGTTGTCGTCGAATTCAACATCCAGTTCGCCGAGGTTCTGGCCATACTCACCGGTCTGTACAACCAGTGTCGGTTCGCCGTCTTTATTGAAGATTACAGGAGCGTCCAGCTTGGTATGGGTGTGCCCGCCGACAATTACGTCGATGCCAGGCACCTGAACAGCCAATTGCTGATCCATGTTGTACCCCAGATGGGAGACAGCAATGATTTTGTTGATGCCTTGTTCCTTCAGTGCTTTCACTGTGTTCTCTGCGCTTGTTTTGTAATCTTTAAAGGCAATCTTGTCACCCGGTGAAGACAAGCCCACGGTATCCTCGGTGGTGAGTCCGAATATGCCGATTTTTTCACCATACACATCCTTAATGACCGAAGGATAGATGTGGCCATCCAGTGCTGGTGTGGCGGTAGTGCCGCCGGTTTGATTTACAAAAATATCCTTCAGCTCGTTATCCTTGCTCGTGAAGTCGATATTTGAGCTGATGAACGGGAACTTGGCCTCATTAATAAACGTTCTTAATGCAGGCAGTCCTTTATCAAACTCATGATTTCCGAAGGTCATAGCGTCATAACCGATATAGTTCATGAATTCAAGATCAGCCAGTCCTTCGAATTTCGTAAAATACAGTGTGCCGGAGAATACATCCCCTGCATCAAGCAGGATGGAGTTGCCGGTCCGTTCTTGCTTGATCGCTGTCATCCGTTTAACTACAGTTTCCAGATGGCTGTGCGTATCGTTGGTGTGCAGAATGCGTAAAGAGAAATCTTCGTCCGGTGACGGAGTTCCCTTCAGGTCCGTGATACGGCCCTCGACTTCGACATTGACCGGTTTATGCTTATTCAAATAGGACAAGAGAACCTCGAAGTCCGGAAGACCAAGCTCATAATAACGTCCGTCTGCCTTGGCAGCAGCCAGGGCACGATAGAAGTCTCCGCCGCCTGCCATGAAGGAGTTCGTGGACAGAAGATAGTAAGCGTTCGGATCAACCGGTGCGTAGGAGCCGTCAGCCTGCAGGATATCGACGGATACGATACGTTCCCCGGTTTGTGTTACTTTGCCTGTTATGGGATCCACAATTTCAGGTGTTTTCGTGGAATCATACGTGTATTTCATGCCGGAAACCTGAGCAAAACGTCCTTGGTCGGAGCTCAGGCCGCTGACCGAGTTCTCCAGAGAGGAGATGATTTCCGAGCCCGTTACCTTGAGCGCAGCAAGGCTGTTGGCGAAAGGCAGTGTGGTCAGCACTTCGCCCATCGTGATGTCGCCTTTGTCGATGGCTGCACGGATGCCGCCGCCATTCTGGATGGCCACAACGCCCTTAATGGAAGCAAGGTCGCTCTCCGGCACAAAATTCGGCATAAGCTCTTTAACTTTTTCCGCGATACTGTCGGCAATCATGTTGCCGATCGGTGTTTCTTCCTGACGTACAACACGTACAGACTTACCGTCGATGGTGCGGTTGGTGTAGAGGTCGACGTCAGTGAAGCCTACGACTTCGCTGCGGACAGCTGCCAATTCAGCGTCGTAAGGAGCAAGCAAAGCTTTGGCTGCAGCATCCTCGCCGAATAGATTAACATCCAGCAGTTTGCCGTTGTAGGCGAGAATTTCACCGTCTTTATCAAAGGTTACGTCCAATTCGCCGAGGAATTGGCTGTATTCACCGGTCTGCACGATCAGTACATTCTTGCCGGTTCCGGCATTAACAATTGGCGTCGGAGGATTATCGACCTTCGTATGCGAATGTCCGCCAACGATAATGTCAATTCCGGGAACAGCCTTCGCCAGTTCCTGATCAACAGTGTAACCCAGATGGGTAACGGCGATGATCTTGTTAATTCCCTGGTCCTCCAGCATTTTAACTGTGTTTTTGGCGCTTTCTACATGGTCCTTGAAGCTGATTTTATCACCTGGCGATGCCAGTCCAACGGTGTCCTCGGTTGTTAGGCCAAAAATACCGATTTTCTCGCCGTAAATATCTTTTATGACCGCAGGATAAATGTTGCCATCCTTGGCCGTGCTCAGGGACTCGTCGGTTTCCAGCGTTCCGATCGTATTGTGATAGAGCTCCGCGAGTTCACTTTTCTTCGTAGTGAAATCGATGTTGGAGCTGGCGAACGGGAATTTGGCTGCCGTCACGAAGTCCTTCAGCACTTCCGGCTGATCCTTGTTCAGATCAAACTCATGGTTGCCGAATGTCATCGCGTCATAGCCGATGTTGTTCATGAACTTGATATCTGCCTGCCCCTTGAACTGGGTAAAATACAAGGTTCCGGAGAACACGTCCCCTGCATCCAGCAGCACCGTGTTGCCTGTGCGTTCGCTGCTGATCGCCGACGTGCGTCTGGTTACATTCTCCAGGTGGCTGTGCGTATCATTTGTGTGCAGCACACGCAGGTTGAAAGTGTCGGCACCGAAGTCAATTTGAGTCAGCAGCGGGTCATGGTCGCTTACCCGTCCTTCTTCTTCCTGGAAGTCGGCATTGATGTGCACGATGTCGAGTGTGGATCTGGAGGCCAGCTTATTGTTGACCAGCATGTGATCCAGCGTTTGGGAATTGCCCTCATAAATATAGGAGTAGCGCTCTCCCAGAGGCAGGGTGTCGATCAGATTGGTCAATGCGCTGCCTTTCAGGACCTTTAGTGTATTCGAGAACTGGAAGTCATTCAGATCGCCAAGCACGACGATATTGGCATCCGGATTCTTGGTCAGGACATCTGACACGAAGCCATTTACCACGTTGGCGATTTCCGCCCGTTGGGTTTCACTTGCCTTAACCGGAGGCTGTGTGCCGCCATAAAGGCCAGTATCGCCTGTTTTGGAATTGAAGTGATTAGCGATAACCATAACTTTTTCATTGTTAAACATAAATTCGGCCGCAAGCGGCTTGCGGGAACTCTTGAATGCGGAGTGGGTTGGATCAATCCGGCCCGGATTCAGGCTGAGTCCGCCGTCTTTAGTGTAAGCAACTGCTGTTGTTGCGTCGCCTTTGCTGGCTGATCCAGCCAGTTTAACGCGTGCAGTGTTGTAAATAAATCCGGCCCGGATGTTAGCGCCTGGTGCACCGCCATCCATGTTGTTTGCAGGGGAGATGTCAGTATAAGCATAGACTGGACCGCCTTGTGCTGTGATGGCGTCGATCAGCGCCTTGTAGCTCTCAGCTGCATCGACATTGCCGCTGTCCGTGGCACCGTCGTTGTCCTGGATTTCCAGCAGGCCGACGATATCCGGTGTTTTCAAATTGCTTACAATGGATTTAGCCACATTGTTAATTTTAGTGGAGGAGTTGGATTTGGAGAAATTCTCCACATTAAATGAAGCGACCGTCAATTTGTCCGCTTCGGCTGTCAAAGCGGTAGTTTCCCGGTCCTTGGAGGTTCCCGGGTTTACCGCAGGCAGTTCGCTATCCGGACGCACTTTGAAATTTCCGTAATCATAGCCGAGAATACCGGTGATGTTGCCGGCAAAAACCTGCCCTGTTTTGACCGGGCTGCTTGGTTTCTTGGCAATCAGAATCCGCTGGGGATTATAGTCTGCTCCTGTCAGGACCAGACCGCCCGCCGGGGAGCTGACTTCTGTCGTGCTGGTACCGTTGTTTACGGTAACCGGAATTTCATGATCATAAGGTCCGATAATCTTTGGGGTATTGAGCTGAACGCGCATGCCTTCAAGGCTCTCGTAGAAGTCGAGCGCATATTTGGCAGGTTCAAGCTCTTTGCTCAAACCGGCCGAAATGACAGCAGTGGGAATAGCGCGGCCACCGGTGCCAAGAACGGTAGCAGCGGGAAGAGCGTTTCCGGAAGATATGACTTTTGCCTGAGCTGCGGCAATTTCCGTAGTCAGCAGATCGGAGGCGCCATCATATCCGCCTTCCTTATATTCCTTGACCGTTCCGTCCACGAGCACGGAATCACCAACCTTCACCTTGTTCCCGGGAAGGTAGACCATGATCGCCTCGGAAGTCCGGACATCGCTGTCTGGCGTCGGGTTCTGGATATAGAAGGTGCTGCCGCTTGTGTAAGTCACAATGCCCGGCACGCCTTTCACCAATTGACCAGTATAAGTAGAGGATTGGACGGTGCCCTGGATCTGGGGAATCGTCAGTCCGCTCACGGCATCCTTGGTCGTATAGTTAAACTGTGAAATATCGCTGTCGGGTTTGCCTTCTTCTTTAGAGAAAGCTTTGATCAGGATACTGTCATCCTGCAGAACAATCGGGGCATTATACCATGCGTAATCTGCTAAGGCGTCAGTGCTGCCATTTGCATATACACTGTAGTATACGCTTGCGGTTACACTGCTTGTAGTAAGGGCGAGTTCAGTTCCCTTGCCCACGAGCAGGCCGGAAGCGATGGATGCGGCAACGGCCGGAGATTTGGGGTCGACTACCCCGGAACCGGAACTGCGCGGATCTGGTGCTTGTGTAGTAATAAAGTCGGTAGAGTTCTGGTTAGTATCCAATCCGCGGTTACCTGACGGCAATACAAGGGACTGTTGGCGTGTTGCTGCGGTTGCGTTGGTCAGGGCAGGAGCCGCCGCTGTACCCTCAAAAAAGTTAGCAGTGCCGTATCCAATAAGGTCAACCTGGGTATCGGTACTGTTCAATAAATCGACTTTACCGTTGGTGGCACTCAGATTGATAAGCGAAGAAGGGATGAGATCGGGGGTAGGCAAGGCATCTCCAGTATTTCCTCCTGCGCCCATGATTAAATAGTAACCGTTGGCTGGAAGGGTACCGGCGAGAGGGATGTTGTTGGTGCCGAATGATCCGGCACTGCTGGCATATCTAACCTTCCAGCCAGTCAGATCGACAGCTGTATCGGTCGGATTATAAAGCTCAATGAAGTCATTTTTGTACTTGGCTCCGGAGTTTCCTCCGCCGCCATATACCTGGGAGATTACGGGTGAGCTGTTATCCTCGGCCGCAGAAGCGGTCTGTGGTGCGGGCAGGGCAATACCGGTAACGAGCAGCATTGAGAGTGCCGCAGACCACCATTTTTTTTGCCTTGATGAGATTTTCATTTGTTCGAATCTTCTCCTCTCGTTTACGATAATCACTCAACCTAACCTAACTCTATCATTTGTTCATTAAATGATAGGTTGTCTACCATTAAATATATATTAAACATGGGTTGAATAACATAGAAATATTGGAAGTTTTGGTTCAGAGCACAAAAGACGATGATATTTTTCTCGTTCAATCCAAAGAGTTGTGTTGAATTTATGAAATGATAGGTTTGAGACTATCTTTTTCTAATTTAGCTAGTGTTATCTGTATGTTATGTTTATGTGAAAAGAACATAAAAATGCCCCCGGCCGCAGTAAGGCCAAGGGCATTTATGAAACGATAAAAAGATTTGCAGGATCGTATTCTGCTATTTCTCTGTCTGTGCCGGAGCAGGGAGGGAGTCTAAGCCCCCCATATAAGGCTGGAGCGCCTTTGGAATATAAATCGTTCCGTCCTCCTGCTGATGGTTCTCGAGCAGCGGAATCAGAATCCGCGGCGTAGCCACTGCGGTGTTGTTCAAGGTGTGACAGTACTGCAGCTGTCCGTCCTCATCCCGGTAACGGATGCCCGAACGGCGGGCCTGGAAATCGAGCAGGTTCGAAGCCGAATGGGTCTCCCCATAAGCGCCTCTGCTGGGCATCCAGGTCTCGATGTCGTATTGCTTATGCGTTTTCAGCGCCATATCACCGCTGCAGACGGCCACGACCCGGTAAGGCAGCTCGAGCAGCTGCAAAATATGCTCGGCATTCGCCAGGATTTCCTGCAGCATTTGCTCCGAGACCTTGTTATCGCCTCTGCATAACACAACCTGTTCGATCTTCGAGAACTGATGCACGCGGTACAGGCCGCGCACATCGCGTCCCGCTGAGCCGACTTCGCGGCGGAAGCAGGTGGACATCCCGGCTAACCGCATAGGCTCCGCAAGATCGACAATCTCATCGCTATATAATGAAACAAGCGACACTTCCGAGGTTCCGGCCAGCCAGCGTTTTTCACCGGCCAGCTCATAGGTCTGATCCATGCCGCCGGGGAAAAATCCCGTCCGCTCCAGCGCCTCCGGCCGGACGATGACCGGCACATCCATTGTCGTGAAGCCGCGTGCTGCCAGCACATCCAGGGCCAGCCTCTGCACAGCGAGATGCAGGTTCAGACCCGCACCTTTCAGCACATAGCTGCGCGGTCCGCCAGCCTTGACGCCACGCGGTATATCGATGATATCATGCAGTTCGCCGAGCTCGACATGATCGCGTGGCGCGAAGCCGAAATCCGGCAGCGCACCGGTCCGCCGCAGCTCCACATTCTGGCTGTCATCGCCGCCGATAGGCGTATCACCCGATACCGGGTTCGGGGCGAGCAGCAGCAGCTCTCCGCAGCGGCGGTCCGCCTCCGCCAGATCAGCTTCAAGCTTGCCCAGCAGGGCGTTGATCTTCCGCACCTGTTCCTTGGCAGCTTCTCCGCCTTGGGTGTCACCTTGTCGCAGCAGCTGTTCCACTTCTTTGGTCAGCGTGTTGCGCTGTGCCCGGTGCTGCTCCGTGTCCCGGCGCAAAACCCGCCGCTTATCGTCCCATTCCAGCAATTCATCCAGCGGGAAATCCACCTTTTTCCACACTGCCGTGTTTCTTACGAGTTCCTCATTCTCCCTGATCCAGTTCATGTCCAGCATACCGCTTCGCTCCTTTTGGTTTAAAAAAATGCAAAAAACGCCCTCATCCATGGGACGAGGAGCGTCAGCTCGCGGTGCCACCCAGGTTGACCGAATCCCTGTAAAGCTGCTTCAGTAGCGGAATCCGATCCTCTTTGGTCTTCGCGGTAACGGGCGAAACCCGGTAAACTTAGGGAACAAGTAAATGCTCCGGTCGCAGACGCCTCACGGTTGGATGCCGTTCATTGGCCTGGTCGGGATATAGTATTGCCGCTTATTATATCCCATGATTTTGCGGGGTGCAAGGGTAATTCCTGTTTGACATTAATCCTTGCTCTTTGATAGGATTATTACTAATTTAAAGTATTCAGGCTTGAGATCAGGTGCATCTTGCATATATTGTGAAATGAACGGAAGAGGTGGAGAAATGGGCAAAATAGTTGTGATCAACGGAACGCCGTCTCTGGTATCGCGGATCAACGCGGTTATTGAATATGCGGAGGACGATTTACGCGGGCGCGGGTTTGAGGTGGAGCGCATTAATGTCGCTGAGCTGCCGGCGGAGGATTTGATCCATACCAAGTTTGAAAGTGAAGCGATCGTCAAAGCCAATGGTCTTGTAGCCGAAGCAGATGCAGTAATCGTGGTTAGTCCGGTGTATAAAGCCTCCTATACAGGGGTGCTCAAGACCTTCCTCGATTTGATCCCGCAAAAAGGGCTGGCCGGCAAAATCGTGCTCCCGCTCTTTATGGGCGGTAGCCTGGCGCATTTGCTCACCATAGACTACGCACTGAAGCCTGTATTGTCCGTGCTCGGCGCGCGGCATATTCTGGGCGGCGTATATGCCGTGGACTCACAGGCTGTGCGGAGTGATCAGGGGATAGTTGAACTGGCTGAGGAACTCAAGCTGCGGCTGAACAGCGTTCTGGCGGAGCTGGCGGAAGAGACTGCGCATAAAGCGGCCCGCAAGGCCGGAGAGTAACCGGCTGCGCGAGCCATGCCTGTCGTACAATAATACCAAAGAGCTCCTTTTATCCGGTGGATTCAGGGGGCTCTTTGATGTGTGGAAGGGGGTGCTGCGCAAACTGGCTGCATCTCGTGCGGGATCATGAGGACGGTTCAAGTCCGTTTTATACCTGCTCTTAAATTGAGTAAATACCAGTATTTTCGAAATCTAAAGTTACAATAGCAGTTTCAAACTTAATTTCAAATAATATCAGGAAATCACCAGCCTGCTCAATGGTGTTTTTGTAGTCGGGAATTTTATGAACGAATCCGTCTTGTACATCATGAATGTTTTTTGCACTTTTTACAGCAAGACCTTCCGCTTTTACATGCTCATTGCCGCTGGATGGAATGGTTGTGAATGCCACTCTGTTGTTTTTTTCTATCTCATTGACTTTCTGATTGTCGGCAAACGTTGAAAAGAAAAGGGAATGTGATCTGTCATCGTAATAAAAATTTACAATTCTAACCTTCGGGTGGTTTTCTGCAATGGTTGCCAATGCTATTTCTGTTTGCTGTGCCATCATTCTTAGAAACTCTCTTTTCGTATCCACAATTATTCCTCCTTTAATATCTCCTGCATGTAAAGTATACTGCTGAAAGGTATCATATTTTGACACCTTTCAGAACGTGAGGAGATAACAAATGAAAAAGTCGGAACGGATAAACGATATGATTATTTTTTTGAACGGGCAGGAGCAATTTAACTTAAAGGACATTATGGACAGATACAATATCTCTAAAAGCACAGCCTTGCGGGATATCCAGTCATTAGAGGAAATAGGGATGCCTATCTTTTCTGAATTGGGGCGATACGGAAAATATGGGATCTTGAAAAATAGATTGTTGTCACCTATTGTGTTTACAGTAGATGAAGTATACGCTTTGTATTTTTCAATGCTGACACTAAAAACATATCAATCGACACCCTTTCATTTAAGTGTTGAAAAATTGAAGAAGAAGTTCGAATCCTGTCTTTCCAGTGAGCAGATACTAAGGGTCTTCCAAATGGAACGACTATTAAAGCTGGAGACATACAAGCATGCTAACAGCAGTCCTTTTCTCCAGGAAATTCTAAGAACTGCGCTGGAGGAAAAAGTATGCGAGCTTGGATATGCTAAAAATGGTGCCGGGGAATCCTATACGATTCAGTTTTTTGATATCTCAGCATCTTATGGACAGTGGTATGCCACAGGATTTAATTTTAAGAATAATCAGGTGCAGGTTTTTAGGTGCGACAAAATAATATCAATACAGGAATTGAAGGATCATCCTTCCAAAAAAGCGGAAGAGTTAACGTCATCCCCTGCTGACATGTATAAATTAGAGGGGGCCGTTGATTTTGAGGTGGAGATTTCGGAAAAGGCAGTGGATTTGTTCTATAAGGAGCATTATCCGTCTATGACGTTAAGTGTGAATAAGGAGAAATATGCAATCTGTGGATTTTATAATAAAGGAGAAGAAAAATTTATTTCGAGCTACTTCATCAAATATGGAACAGCTATTATCTCTATCCAGCCTTCTTGCTTGAAGAATTTAGTTGTTACTGAACTAGAGAGGATATCAGGATATTATAAAAAGCTGTGACTTTGAATAGCAGAAGAGGAAAAAACCCGGAGAACCTTGATTATCTAAGGCTTTTTCCGGGTTTTTGAGGTTATTTCCTGGACCTGCTATCTACAGCCGGCTGGGTCGAATCTTACAAATCGTCGAACCCGTTGTCGTCGCCGACTTTGCCGTAATTGCGTGACTTGGCTTCGAAGAAATCGGTTTTGGTGGCGTTCAGCGCTTCGTCGGAGAAAGGCTTAATCCATGGCATGCAGTTAACGTCCACGCCTTTATAGGCTTTTTCCATGCCCATCAGGGTCAGGCGTTTGTTAGCGGTGTATTTGATATAATCGCTCAGCTCGTTCATGTCAATGCCGCGCACGTTGGTGAGCGTGTAGTGACCCCAGTTGGTTTCCAGCTCTACGGCGCGGTCGATGGTGCGGTACACATAATCCATATTCTCCGGAGTGTTGAGCTCTGGGAAATCCACGAGCAGCTGCTTGAACACTTCCGCGAAGAAGTAGCAATGCTGGTTCTCGTCGCGCTGGATGTAGGAGATCATCTGGCTGGTTGCCATCATCTTCTGGTCACGGGCCAGATTGTAGAAGAAAGCAAACGTGCTGTAGAAGAAAATCCCTTCCAGAATGAGATCGGCTACCAGCGCGCGGAAAAAGGTTTCCTTCGACGGCTCGTCGCGGAACTCCTGATAAATATCGGAGATGAACTGGTTGCGCTCCAGCAGGACCGGATCATGTTTCCAGTATTCGAAGATTTCCTTCTGCTCGCTGTCCGAAACGATGGAAGAGAGGACGTAGGAGTAGGATTGGTTATGCACAACCTCCTGCTGCCCGATGATCGCGGAGATCGCCTCCAGGGAAGAGTCGGTAAAATACCGCTTTACGTCGCCCACAAACATGGTCTGCATGGAGTCCAGTACCGCGAGCAGGGAGATGTTGATCTTGAACACACGCTGTTCTTCAGCCTCCAGCATCGGGAACTGCTGGGCGTCCTTGGACATCGGAATTTCATCGGCGATCCAGTGGTTGAGCAGCAGCACCTTGTACAGCTTATACATATGCGGCATGCGGATATCGTTCCAGTTCAGAATGCCCGAGCATTCCCCGTCAATGATGCGGGTAGACATATTCGGCGCTTCTGTATTAAAAATCTTTTGCAGTTGCATTTATATTCCCTCCTGTATTTTGCACTCAAACTGTGGATGGGTTCCCGCCGCCATGCCCTCTCGCCGGAACGGGCTTCCAAATGGAGAGGGGGAGCAAGCTTCCTGGCTCCTAAGGGGGTAACGGGAAAGTCACCCGGTAATTTTGTATGAATGGTTCTATTTATTCTTATAGAGGGAATTCATGTCGCTATTATGGGCTGTTTATCAAATAGAGCCCTTTTGTGAAAATTTAGCGGGCAGAATTCCCGTTCCTTGTGGGATTTTCAATCCAGGGGCACAGGTAGCGGCAGGAATTCCCGTTATTGATTAAAAACGGGTAGGAAATGGCTTGCTGCGCATTGAACAAGGAAGAGGAAGCCTGAATTGGTCAACCGCCAATTATGATATTGGGACATCGTTCGCGCAGCTAACTGGTGAATGCTTACTTTAAAAACCAGCGCTTAGTCACGGAGAGGAAGTTTGGAGCTGTAGGAGCGACAGCGACCGCCTGAAAGCTTTCCGAAGGAAAGCTCGCATCGAAAGCACAGGCTGTCATCGGATGTCGTCCGCTATGAGCGGTACAATCAAGACATCTGATGACAACAGCGGCCGGAAGCCCAAACATTTCTCGTAGTTACGAATACATCACCGTGTTTCTATTCAAGGCATGAAGACAATTAGCTGGCGCAAGATTCACACTCTTCTATGGTTAATGCACGGCTCCGCACATAATACGTCGACTTGAGTCCGCCCTTCCAGGCGTTCAAATGCAGGTTCAGGAAATCGGTGGCCTTGATGTCCGGCGTCACGTACAGATTGAAGCTCTGGCCCTGATCGACGTGGCGCTGGCGGGCTGAGGCCATGCGGATCGACCAGTTCTGGTCAATCAGGAACGCCGTTTTGTAGTACCAAATCGTCTTCTCAGACAGATCGGGTGCCGGGTTGGCGATCTTGTAGGTTGTTTTCTCCTCGTAGGAGAGCAGCTCGTACAGAGGATCAATACTGGCTGTGGAGCCGGCGATGATCGAGGTCGAGCCGTTTGGAGCAATCGCGAACATCCAGGCATTGCGTACGCCGTCTTTAGCTACTTCCTGCTGCAGCTCACGCCACTGCTCAGTTGTCACATATTTGCCTTCCTGCTCGCCGCTTGTATAACCGCGCGAGTCGAAGTAGGCTCCGGTATCCCAGTCGGAGCCGGCAAACTTAGGATAGCGGCCCTTCTCGCGGGCCAGCTCCATGCTGGAGTGTACCAACAGATAGTTGATGTGCTCATACAGGTGATTGTTGTATTCCACGGCTTCGTCGGACTCCCAGCGGATGCCCTCCAGCGCCAGCAGGTGATGCAGGCCGAAGGTGCCGAGGCCGACTGCACGGTATTGGCTGTTTGTGTACTGCGCCTGCAGCACTTCTATATTGTTAATGTCGATGACGTTGTCGAGCATGCGTACCTGAATCGGCACCAGCCGCTCCAGCACTCCGGCCGGGATGGCGCGTGCCAGGTGGATGGAGTTCAGGTTGCAGACTACGAAGTCGCCGGGAACCTTCGAGATAACGATCCGGGTCTGGCCGTCTTTGGTAACCAGCTCTTCACTCTCAATGACCGTTGGCGACTGGTTCTGCATAATTTCCGTGCACAGGTTGGAGGAGAAGACCATCCCCTGGTGCCGGTTCGGGTTGGAGCGGTTCACCGTATCGCGGTAGAACATGTAAGGTGTGCCGGTTTCCAGCTGTGATTTCATAATCCGCTTCATGATATCTATGGCCGGAACCGTAATTCGGGACAGCTCCAGATTGGCGGTAGCTTCGGCATATTTGTCGCGGAATGCGCCTTGGCCAAGCTTTTCGTCATAGAAATCCTCAAGGCCAAGTGCGCGGCCGTTCTCATCTTTCCAGCCCATTACCTTCTTCACCTCATGCGGACAGAAAAGGTTCCAGTGGCCGCGCGCTTCTACGGCCTCCATGAACAGATCCGGCAGGCAGACGCCGTGGAACACGTCATGCGCGCGCATCCGCTCGTCGCCGTTGTTCAGCTTCAGGTCGAGGAAGGCGAGAATATCTTTATGGAAGACGTCGAGGTAGACGGCAACTGCACCTTTGCGTGTGCCGAGCTGGTCGACGCTGACGGCGGTATTGTTCAGCTGGCGGATCCACGGGATAACACCGGAGCTGGTATTCTTGTGGCCGCGGATATCGGAGCCGCGGGCCCGTACCTTGCCGAGGTAGACGCCGATGCCGCCGCCCATTTTGCTCAGCCGGGCTACGTCAGTGTTGGAGTCGAAGATGCCTTCGAGCGAGTCGTCGACGGTGTCGATGAAGCAGCTGGAGAGCTGTCCGGCAACCTTTTTACCAGCGTTGGACATCGTTGGCGTTGCAGCCGTCATGTAGATGTTGCTCATCGCCCAGTAGGCTTCTTTAACCAGATCCAGACGTTTCTCTTCGGGCTCTGTGTGCATGAGGAACATGGCGATAATCATATAACGCTCCTGCGGAAGCTCCATCACACGCCCGTCAAAGTCATGGGCCAGATAACGGTCGGACAGGGTAAGCAAGCCGATGTAATCGAACAGCAGGTCGCGTGTATAATCAATGCAGCCGCCAAGCTCGGCAATCTGTTCTTTGGTGTAGTGGGTCAGAAGCTCTTCACGGTAGATGCCTTTCTTCACCAGATCGGAAATCAGCGGGTACAGCTCGCCGTATGGCTCATCCGGGTATGCTTTATAGCGGCGGTTAACCGCGGCTTTTTTGTATAGGGTCGTTAAAAGCGAGCGGGCGGCAGCGAACTTCCAGTCCGGTTCTTCTTTGGTTACGAGCTCAAGGGCGCTCATGGTGAAGGCGCTGCTGATTTCTTCTCCGCTGACCTCGCTCCGGCGAAGCTTGGACTGCACCCCGCGCAGCAAGGTTTCTTTGCTTAATTGCTCAAGGCCGTTCAGGATACGGTCGGCGTAAACGGAGAGGCGGATTTGATCAAAAGCCAATTGGCGGTTGTCGGGTTTCACTACGAGTTCTGGCATAGGGGATTCATCCTTTCGTATTTGGGTTTAATTTTCAATATTAAAAATTGATATATTATAGCGCAGAAAGCGGCCAGGAAATGGCGGCTCAGCCGGCATTTCAAAGCTGCCTTCGAAACAGGCGATAGGTCGTATCGCCTGCTAGAATCCGAGTCTGCGGAAAACAGAAGCTTAAAGTATACCATGAAATTTATATTTCCAAAAAGCTAAAGTACAGCAGGCTGCCAATGGATGATTTCCTTGCCGGCAAGGCTGGCCGGAATGTCGATAATCCGCTGGTTGCTGCTTCCCCGGTAGGGAAGGGTAGTATCTTTAAGCTCTTCTACAAATCGTCCGTCAATCACTACATGGCACAAGGCCAGCAGATTCCATTCCGGCGAGCCCGGAGAAGCCGTCAGCTCTTCATACGTATAACCGGTATAAATCCAAATTGAGAAATCCGGCAGCACAGCGCGAAGCTCATGAATGAAGCCCGCAGCCTCTTCTGCCGAGAAAAAAGGGTCCCCGCCGGCCAGCGTCAGGCCGTCCAGCAGCGGATTAGCGGCAATTTCAGCAATAATCTCACGCTGCCGCTCCAGGGTGAACACTTCACCGAAATTGAAATTCCACGTTTTCGGATTGAAGCAGCCCGGGCAGCGGTGGCGGCAGCCGCTGAGGAAGAGGACGGCCCGCATGCCCTCTCCCTCATTAATTGATTCCGGGTAGTAGCCGCAAATATTCATAGATGCTTGATGCGGTCTCTTACTTCGGCCTGCTTGGCGGCGTTGAAGCGGGTCTGGTAGTCGCCGGTCAAATATCCGGTTACCCGGCGCAGGCGGCGGATATGGGTATCATGCTCATGTGCGCCGCAGGAAGGGCAGTTCGTGCCGATAACCCCTTCATAGCCGCAGCCGGAGCAGCGGTCAATCGGGTGGTTAATGCTGAAATAGCTGATTTCCTGCTCCAGCGCGTAGCGGATGATTTTGACAAAAGCTGCCGGGTTGCTGCGGGCATTGCCGTTCAGTTCCACATAGGAAATGGCTCCGGCGTTGCAGTATTCATGGAAAGGGGCCTCAAGGCTAATCTTCTTGGCCGCACTGAGCTCGTAATACACTGGAATGTGGAAGGAGTTCGTATAATATTCGCGGTCGGTTACGCCGGGAATAGAGCCAAGCACCTTGTGGTCCACCTTGGTGAATTTGCCGGACAAGCCTTCGGCAGGTGTTGCAAACAGCGTGATGTTAAGATCAAGTTCTTCGCTCTTGCGGTCGCAGTACTCGCGCATATGGCGGACAACGGCGAGCGCTTTGGCATGGACTTCCATGTCCTCACCATGATGTTTGCCGTACATGGCTTTCATGCACTCCGCCATACCGATGAAGCCGAGCGACAGACTGCCGTGCTTCAGCAGCTCGCCTACGCTGTCCTCAGAAGCAAGCTGTTCGCCGCCTTCCCAGACGCCTTCGCGCATCATGAAATCGGAAGCTTTGGCTTTCTGGGCCGCCTGAATCCGGAAACGGTGCAGCAGGCCTTCCAGTGCAATATCCATATAATGATTCAGGTCGTCGTAGAAGCCTTCCTCGTCGGGAGCAAGACGGCGGCCTGTCACAGTGCCGTGAGCGAGGCCCAGACGGACCAGATTCAGGGTGTTGAAGGACAGATTGCCTTTGCCGGAGCAGTGATTGCGTCCGAAACGGTCGCCCAGTACCCGGGTGCGGCAGCCCATCGTAGCAAATTCAGTGTCCGGGTCAGCCGGATCATAGTACTGCATGTTGAGCGGAGCATCCAGATTGGCAAAGTTAGGATACAGTCTGCGTGCGGAACATTCGGCTGCTTTAAGGAACAGCTCATAGTTCGGATCGCCCTGCTGCTGGTTGACGCCTTGCTTGCATTTGAAGATTTGGATCGGAAACACCGGTGTTTCTCCGCTGCCGAGGCCGTTCATGGTAGCGGTCAGCAGGGAGCTGATCACAAGCTGGCCTTCGGGGGAGATGCAGGTGCCATAGTTGATGCTGGTAAAAGGAATCTGTCCGCCGGAACGGCTGGACATCGTATTGAGATTATGTATCATACTCTCTGCTGCCTGTAGTGTTTCGCTTTCGGTCTCTTTCTGCGCAAAGCGGAAGGCGCGCGGGTACTGCTCCGCCAGATCGCTGCGGCTCATCGTGATTTCGCCGAGGTGATCACCGGCTTGGCCTTCTTCAAAGTATTCCAGTCCCTTTCGGAACAGCTTGGCGAAGGATTTGGTCACATACGGGGCAAGATCGTAATCCAGTTTATTGGCGGATACGCCGCCGTACTGGGCATTTTGCTGGGATTGGAAAATAATCGCCACCAGCGACATTGCGGTCATAATCGAGTTCGGAGGACGGACACTGCCGTTGCCGGTATTGAAGCCTTCGCGGAGAAGGCGCTCAAACGGGATGAAGATGCAGTTGGTCGTTCCGATGGCGTATTGATCCAGATCGTGGACATACACGACATTATCCTGAATAGCCTGCACGAGCTGTGGCGGCATCGTGAAGTTGCGGGCATACCACTTGGAATATTCACTGCCGAATTTGCTCATTTTGCCGGAGAAGCTTTCTCCGTTCAAATTGGCATTCTCGCGCAGCAGATCCAAATCCCGGCTGTCGATAATATCCCGTCCCAAATGAATAACTTCCTCCAAAAGAACTTCCTGTGCAGCTTGTCCACCGTTGTACCGTTTCTCCAGCAGCGTCATTGTCTAGCTCTCTCCCCTCGGTATAGTAAGAACGAAGTATATACTTCCTGATAGCAGTAAAAAAGCATCTCCCGCCGAGGAGGCGGAAAATGCCCGAATGCGTACGAAATATCCTTACAAGGATATTTGCCGGTTGTCTTGATGAACATACAAGCAGGGGACAGGGGTAATCTCTGTCCTGTTCTTATATATTCCGCAGAAGCCGATACCTGAGGGCGATAACGGTTTATCGCCTTCAGGTATCGGCAGCCTTGGCTCCTTAAAACACGGGAAGGCTATGTCTGCTTGTGCAGGCCGCATTGCGGACACCTCACCTGGTCCTCGCAGGCATGAATGATGGTGTCGGCGAAACAGGCAGGTCTCCTGGCTTCCGGTGAATCTTCCGGCGCCTTCCCGAGAGCTTTACCGCCCCTCAGTGGCTATTGCCGGTAGACGCTGCTTCGCGGGCTTCAGAGAGCCTGCAGGCATCCGGTTACAGTGGCGGGACCACAGCGGATTTGCACCGCGTTTCCCTATTAAGCTTCAGCTCCCTATGAAAGAGCGAAACACCTGTTTCCACTATATTTTGTTGTCGTTAGATAAAAATAACCCAATATGTTGTGTTTGTAAACCATTTTTTGAAACTCCGCGCGGGGAGCGGGTTCTGCGGTTTTACTCACAAATGATCCACAGTTAGTCCACAGGTAATCCACAAGTTGGGTGCAAAAAGTGTCTGGATAAAGTCATAAATTGTCTTAAAAGATGCCACAAAGAATCCATAAATATAGTGAGCGTGACACTGGAGTGCCTAACGGAGAAATATGGGGAGGCGAAGGTTACGGAGGGTGTTAAATGGAGCAACAATCTTCACGGCGATTTGTGGGTGTGCGGCGGAGTTGCTACAATAAGAACAGGCCGGAGACATATATCAGGAGTTTCAGGTTTATAGTCCGGAATGAGTTACCACGAGGAAGTTTCCATAAAGGGTTTTGCTTTACAGCATATTAAGGAGGGATTCAGGATGGCTATTGGCGAAGTAACCGTAATTCCGATCGGCACAGGCAGCACTAGCCTTAGCAGCTATGTGGCCGATATGCAGCGTGTGCTCAGGGGAGTGGAAGGGATCACTTATGAGCTTACATCCATGGGGACGATTATCGAAGGGCCGATCCCGCGGATTCTCGCTGCCGTAGAAGCGCTGCATGAGTCACCTTTCGCTGCCGGGGCGCAGCGGGTATCCACGTCGCTGAAGATTGATGACCGCCGCGACAAGCCGTCTACAAGCCGCAGCAAGCTGCAGTCCGTTGAACGCAAGCTGGAGGAGAATTGAAGCCCAGATGTTGTAAAAAAATGTTGCGTTTTTGGCTGGAAGTTGTATAATATTTTTTGTTTGACAGAAAAAATGCTTTAAGCTGGTGTAGCTCAGGGGTAGAGCAACGCACTCGTAATGCGTAGGCCGGGGGTTCAATTCCCTTCACCAGCATCCTTAACAACTCAATCATGGCGCGGTTTTCCGGATTTCGGAGGCTGCGCTTTTTTGTTGCAGTTTCTGATTAAAGGAATTATGTTCATCTGATTATTTAGTCTCAAGTTTTTTCTTTTTCTCTTCTATAAGTTGCTTTACGGGATACAGTTCAAGATCTTTAACGCCCACTTCCTCTATAAAAGAATCGACCTTAACCGGGTCCTCATCCCACCAGCCCAGAGCAAGAGGCTCTGGATCAGTGGGTACCTGGTTGATTTTTATCTTTGATCCTTGTGTTGGTATGCGGACCCACAAAAGTTTTGACCTTGACAGTTACGTTGAACAAGAACCCGCCCTTTTGTACACGTTCGATTTTTATGATCTCTGCATCATACAGTCCGTATTGCCGTGGAGAGCCAAAATATCCGTTTACTGCATTTTGGATCGCTGGGTTTAGTGCAGTAAGTAGAGCGTCTTTGCATAACTGTTCCTTCTCTTCCGGATCGGCTCTGACGCCAGGGGCCAGTAAGAGGCTACACATCAGTAAAGTGACCATTGAGAATTTCTTCAAGAGCTAAGCGCTAGTCTGAATAAGCACACCCATTAAAACTTTCAGGTCCGACACGGTTAACGTTTACAGTGCTGTTCACAAATAAGGAATAGATGATCTCATCTGCTGGAGCGGGATTGTAGTCAGAGCCTATTAAGTAAAGCGGGAACAAATTAGTAGGTGTTGTTGCACCGGGATTTAACTGAAGCCGGTTTGAAGCAACTATGGGATCGGTAGCTGCACTCCCCCTAACCACAAACAGGTTTAACGTGATAAATCCTCCTGAAAACACAAAAAAAGTTGCGACGCCATTGAACTGTACCCTAATAGGGCCCTGAGATCCGGCAGTGGTTAATCCAATCTGGCCAATTAATACATTTTGGTTTGCTGTCAATCCTGCGCCATTCATGCTGCCGGCAATGCTAGCGTTTTGAGAAGTCCGAGCATCGAGTAAACGTGTCATATATCTAGCCTCCCATAGTTTTTGAGATATGGTATGCAGCTATTCCGAAGAGTTCGTCCGCAGGGAGGCAATCATTTAGAGACGGCTGGCCGCCAAGAGTTGTAATACATCCTTCACTAGCTTGTCTCATTGGAAACTGCGGGATTATGGCGGTCAGGATGAATGAGTAAACGGATTCCAGAGTGGGCCAATATGTAGAAATTGCACAGCGGGGGATAGCGGTTATACAGCGGCAGTTATTTTGAGGGGCTGGCAAAGGCGAAGGGAGGGGAATTCCCTCCCTCCTGTCATTAAATAAAAAACGGGAGTAAGAACAAACCAGTAATGGCGCCAAAAGGAATCCGTCTCTGGATAAAGCGGCGTCTGGGGAAAAAACCTGGATGGAAACCGAATTGTCTGTAGGTAGAGTTTTTTGCGGGCATACCCTGAAACATCTCATTTGTGGGAATAGCAAGAGTAACAAAATCCTGGTCTACATGGGCAATAAACCCATCATGAGACTGACCATCCGTAGTAGTTACACCAACGTACTTATTCATGCAACTCCAAGCGACTTGTTGATAATTATTTGCTTCCATAAAATAATACCTCCTCTGATAAATACATCCTGACAACAGTCTATGGACTATAACCTACATTGTTGACGGCGAATGCCCATTAATTATTATTTGATGTATTACATTCTTAAGGAGGGAATGTTCATAATCTGACCTTCCCAAACAAGGCTCATGTATCCATTCTTTAACTAGTCATAGGGCCTTCCGGATGCACAGTGGAATAGTAAAATTGAACCCGCGGCAAACCAATGACGGCTAACCTTGCTTTAGCCAGATCGCCGCTGTTCAATTCTTTTTGAATCTCTGGATTTGGAAAAAGTTGCAGCATCAAGCAAAGCCGGGGCCTTAACCTTGGAATAGGCAGCCAGCCATCTGCCATTTCTTCTACCGTCGAGAGGAACTTTACAAAACCTTATTGAACCTTATAATGAGTAGTGAAGCGCCGCAAAGATCATACAGAACCTAATTGAACCTTACAGATAGGTGTGGGTTACGCTCATAATGCTTAAGCCGGGGGCAATTTCCTTCACCAGCATCTCAAAAAAACTATATGCGGCGCGGTTTTCCGGATTCCCGGTGGGCTGCGCCTTTCCTTTGTTGCAGAGAGGGGGCAGGATGTTATGCGATGCCTGACTATACGGCAGCCTTGGGCGACGCTCATTGCTCTTGGTGAAAAATCATTCGAGACCCGTTCCTGGAGAACGGCTTACCGGGGTGAAATCGCCATTCATGCCGGTTTGAAGATTGATAAGGCAGTATGCTTACGGGAGCCTTTCCAATCGGTGCTCGCCCGTCATGGTCTTACAGCGGACAATTTGCCTGCCGGAGTGATTGTAGCGACAGGATCGCTGATAAACTGTTATGAAGTTACAGCTGGTATGGCTGAAGAAGGCTGGCCCTACGGCAGCGAATATATCTTTGGAGATTATAGGGAGGGACGGTTTGCCTGGGAACTGACGGGGGTCACTCCGCTTGAGGACAACATTCCGGCCAAAGGCCGACTGGGCTTCTGGGAGCATCCTGTTCTGCAAAGAAAGCGGTGAAGCGCTTATGGAATTTCAGACCGGCAAGTCTAACTGGATAGACGGAAAATGTTATGACAGTACCGGCGGTTCGGTGAAATATAGGTATGAATGGGATGCTGTCCGGGTATCTTTTTAAATATAGGGCTTTGTGTATCTTATCTCTGCCGGAGCCAATCAGGTGTTCAGGAAGGAGCGTATGCATAGGAAATGGGCAGTCTTCTTATTGCGTGGCTTTGCATGTTATGTTTATTTCTTACGTTTAAGGATAAGGTAAGCCGGAGAATTCTATATCCCGTGGCGCTGGTAGTTATTTTCGGCACATTGGGTTATTGGAAGGTTTTAATGTAATTTATAGCGGGTACTTTACAGGTCTTGCCGACTCCCATGGCGAGGCCTGTTTTTATTCTTCAACGCACCAAAGGCTATAGGCTTGCTTGAGGGCCGGATTTGTTTTTGTACTGTTCCTCATAGCTGTGGTAGCCGGAGATATCGAGTCCCAGGTATTTGCGCATATGGATAGCGGCCTGTGCAGCGATGACGTCATCCAGCAGCAGCATCCGTTCATGATATCCCCGGCATATAAATTTGGCCTCGATGCCGACCTGGAGCCGCTGCTGTTCATAGACCTTAATTCCGCGTTTCCTCATTTCGGCGCGCACATCCCTCAGATCGGCAGTAGCCGCATTCGCAGCAGTACGGAGAACATCCATGTATGGGGCGGGGGTCCGCAGTTGTGTCGACATAATGGCTGAATCCCGTTCAAAGGCTGATAAAATCAGCGGAAGCAATATATAGGATTTGACCAGTGTATTATCGTTACTCTCCGCTCTATGCATAAATTCAATCACCTCTAATAAGAACGTATATTCGTATTTTAACCGATTATTCAAAAATTAATCAATGGAATTTCTAAACAACTGAAACAATGTGACATAATTCACAAAATAATTATAAGAATTATTTTATATTAAAATTGAAATAATAAATATTGAAAAATAAAGCTCATTGATAAGGAGAATTGTGATGAATTATGAGGGAAGTCTCCGCCGCGGGTTGTTGTTCGGGTTGTTTCTAAGTGTTCCACTATGGATGTCCATGATCGGCTGGGTTCAGCTGTTATAAAATATACAAATTCTAAGTCCGGCTGTTGCCCGCTGACTTATGTAAATTGACAATGACTAAAAACTGCTGCCAAGAGCTGGTGACAGTTTTTTTGCCGTTTCGACATAAGTTGAAAAGTGGTTCGAATATACTAATTTTTAATATTGAAAATTTGTTTTATATGATCGGCAAATACAACGAAACCCTTATGTGATGCGGGATTGAGGACTTTTTTAGAGAATCTATCAAAAAAAATAAGGAATAGATTGACAAACGGAGGGGTGAAGAGATAGACTGATTCTAGTCCGAAAGTAACAAAAGTCATAGACTACATAGAATACAACTGTTACCAACTTCTCATGTATAATCGCAAACCGTTCGAAAGAGCGGGACGCAAAGTCAGGAATCTACAGCACTCTAAAGGTGCCATGATCGTCCGGCCGCCATGAAGCTAACCCTTCTTGGCGGTCTTTTTGTTGTTACGGGCTAATCTGTGCATTCATAGAATAGTTACATAGGAGGTGCACATCGTTGTTGAAGAAAAAATCATTAGCCTTGATTCTGACGGGGATTTTAACCATCGGCAATATGCTTCATCCGGGGATCAATGCAGAGGCGGCAAGCATGCCGTACACCCCAACACCGGTGCTGGGAGTCGCCGGGAATTTCAACGCCTTTATCTTTGGAGATTTCGCGCAAAGCAATGACCAGATCCACGGACGGCTTGCTGCTGCAGGGAACATTACTCTTCAAGGATATGGCGTATCCAAGGATGCTGTAGGCGGAGATGTGCTTATCGCCGGCAAAAACATCGACTTTTCAAATGGAACAGTTTATGGCACCTCTGTGTATGGAGGCAGCATGAAAAGTTCAGGAGCTGATCTTAAAGGAGGTACGCGGCAGGATCATCCGATCGATTTTCAAGCTGAGGAGCAATTTTTGATTCAGCGTTCGAGTGAACTAGCTGCTCTGAAACAAACGCAGCCCTTTGTCAGAGATGGAGGGAAAATGACGATTAACGCTCCGGATTCCTTTAATGTCATTCATTTGACTGCTGCGGATTTGGCGGTTACCAACGGTCTCCAGTTCAACATTGCAGGAAATGCCACGGTAATTATCAATGTAAGCGGGAATAAGGTCGTCATTCCGGATTTTCAAATGTGGAACGGCAAACCTCACAATGTGCTGTTCAACTTCTACGAAGCTTCTTCTGTAGCAAATGGCAACACAACCATTGAAGGAACCATGTTAGCGCCTCATGCCTTTGTGGCATTCAGCCGAGCTGAGCTGCATGGTACCCTTATTGCAAAAGGATTCAGCGGTTATATTCAGATGCATCATCATACCTTTGAGGGAACGGTGCCGCCAGTCGGGCCGACGCCGACACCAACGCCGACGGCGACGCCAACACCGACGCCGACACCGACACCAACGGCGACACCAACGCCGACACCAACGGCGACGCCAACACCAACGCCGACACCGACACCAACGGCGACGCCAACACCGACACCGACACCGACGCCGACACCAACACCAACGGCGACGCCAACACCAACACCAACACCAACGCCGGTACCGACGCCGACACCAACGGCGACGCCAACACCGACACCAACGCCAACACCGACACCGACACCGACACCGACACCAACACCAACAGCAACGCCAACACCGACGGCGACGCCAACACCGACACCAACGCCAATACCGACGCCGACACCAACACCAACGCCGGTACCGACGCCGACACCAACGCCGGTGCCAACGGCGACGCCAACACCAACACCGACGCCGACACCAACGCCAACACCGGTGCCGACACCGACGCCAACACCGGTGCCGACACCAACGCCAACACCGGTGCCGACACCAACGCCAACACCGGTGCCAACACCAACACCGGTGCCGACACCGACGCCAACACCGGTACCGACACCAACGCCGACATCAACGCCAACACCGGTGCCAACACCAACACCGGTACCGACACCAACGCCAACGCCGACACCAACGCCAACACCGGTGCCAACACCAACGCCGGTACCAACACCGGTGCCAACACCGACACCAACACCGACACCGACACCAACGCCAACACCGACACCGGTGCCAACACCGACACCAACGCCGGTACCGACGCCGACACCGACACCGGTGCCAACACCGACACCAACGCCGGTACCGACACCAACACCAGCGCCAACACCGGTACCAACGGCGACACCAGTGCCGACACCAGTGCCGACACCAGTGCCAACGGTAGAACCAACGCCAGCGCCGACAAGCGTAACGCCAACGGTAGACCCGACGCCAGCACCGACGAGTGTAGCGCCAACGGTAGAACCAACGCCAGCGCCGACGAGTGTAGCGCCAACGGTAGAACCAACGCCAGCGCCGACAAGCGTAACGCCAACGGTAGACCCGACGCCAGCGCCGACAAGTGTAGTGCCAACGGTAGACCCGACACCAGCACCGACGAGTGTAGCGCCAACAGTAGACCCGACGCCAGCGCCGACACCAACGGTGATTGGTACGAATGACGATCAGGAGATTACGATTGATGAGGATCCGCTGCCTTTGGGCCCTGTGACCACACCTTCGCCTGTGCAGCCAACGCCGGAGACTACTCCAGCGACTGATCCAGTACCTGCTCCGGTACCGGATGAAGAGATTGTTCTTGATGAAGAAATTCCGCTGGGGCCAGTGGATCCAGCCGAGAGTCTGCCGCAGACGGGTGAAGCCAGCCCGGCACCTTATTATATTACCGGTCTCGCTATTGCCGGAGTAGGTCTGCTGCTGAGCAGAACGGCAAGAACCAGCAGACGAAAACGCTGAGGCTTTCATTGAATCACACTCGGGCCAATAACAGTCCAGACGCCATGTTCTAAACATAATTCAGGCCGCTTACGGGAGAGAAAATCCCGGAAGCGGCCTTTTTATAGGGTGTTTCCTAAGTTTTGAGGGTTATTATACAACAATGCTTTAGATTTCAATCCATCTGTTATATGTACATTTCTCGCAGGCGAGGCTACCATGTTATACTATGCAGAAATCATTGCGGAGCCCGCATGATTGTGACTGGAGTATCCCACAGCTACGAGAAGGAAAGGTGAGAATATTCATGTGGAGTGTAATTATACTGGCGATTATTATCGTCATTGCCGGAGGATTGACCTATGCGGGTTTCTTTTTCTATGGAGTGGCGATCCATCGGGCGCCTAAGGAGTTTTTGGCGAATTCACCTGCGCTGAAGGTAGATCCGCCGGTGGCTGGAGCATCCTGGGGAGAAGGGGCGGAGTGGATCGCCCGGCAGAGCTTCCGGAATGTCGACATGAGCTCAGAGGATGGACTGAAGCTGCGGGGTTATTATCTGCCGTCAGAGCGGGCAGCCGGACGTACAGCAATCGTTGCCCACGGCTATTCCGGCAAAGCAAAGGATATGGGGGCCTACGCCAAGATTTATTATGAAAACCTGGGCTATAATGTGCTGATTCCCGATGCCAGGGGACATGGTGAAAGCACAGGCAATTACATAGGATTTGGCTGGCCCGAACGCCGGGATTATGTAAAATGGATCGAATACATCATTGAAGAGAATGGGCTGCAGGCGCAGATTGTGCTGCATGGGGTGTCTATGGGCGGAGCAACGGTGATGATGACTGCGGGTGAAGAGCTTCCGCCGCAGGTGAAGGCGGTTGTTGCCGACTGCGGGTATAGTTCGGTCAAAGCACAGCTCTCTTATCAGCTCTGGCGGATGTATCATCTGCCAAGCTTTCCCTTCGTGCAGATTGCCAGTCTGATTACCCGGCTGAAAGCAGGCTATTTCTTCGGTGAGGCATCAGCGCTGAAGCAGGTGCGTAAGGCACGGGTGCCGATCCTGTTCATCCATGGTGATGCCGATAAGTTCGTACCCTATGCCATGATGGACAAAGTGTACCAGGCATGCCGCAGCCCCAAGGACAAGTTTGTAGTGCATGACGCAGGGCATGGGCTTTCTTATGATACGGATAAGGCGGGATATGTCAGCAAGGTAAGTGAGTTTGTTAACCGGTACGTGAAGTAGTCCAATAACCCCGGAAAGTAGACGCGCCTACGTTCGGGTGTGTTTAATCCCTGAGTCGATCGAGTGTATTAGTTATGTACCTGTTAATGTATTGCGCAATGTATTCACATGATCATTAAAGTATCATCTCTCTATCGCTTTGTACTTTACGGTAGAAAGATGATACTTTTAAGAATGAGGGGAGTATATTGATAAAAAGATGTTCTAATCAGTTTCATTGTAAGTGATTGCTTTTGAGAATAATTCGAATTGTTTGTCTTTGGTGTATTTATTTGTTATTTGAGCTTCATAAGTGTACGAGAGCCCATTATGACGAGCGTAAATTAATAATGAATCATTAATTTCTGTATAGAGAAGCTCGAGACCATTTACAGTTTTTGTGTTCATGTTATTAGCAAATTCTACTTCAATGTCGCTTACAGAAAGTGTAGCTACTTTGTCGCCCTCATATGGACCATAAAGCAACTCAATGCTTTTATCATAGGCTTCTGCGTTCTCTTTTTCACCCTTATTGTCGGTGTAAGTTAGTATAACTGTATTTTGAGGGAGTTTATCGGTTTCCAATCCTTTTTTAACAATTATTTCCTTAATATCCAAATCAGCAATTTTGGGTGTTTCGGTGAGAGGACTAAGTTTCTTAACTTTTTCGTTAGCTTTCGCGAGATCAGCATCTCCAGATGAGGAACATCCTAAAATTGAAGCCAGTGTAAGTACCAAAAAAATGAATGCTATTGTTTTGCTTTTTTTAATCATATGCCCTCCTTAGAGTCAATAAAGATTTTATCAGGACCTTTATCGAGGTCCTGATAAAATCTTAAACTTATTTAATTGAATTTACAAAATCCCAAAGTTGTGACTCATCAATCCCTGATTTTGCAATTACAAAATGACTTGCTCCCTTAAAGTGCCAATTAAATACCTTAATGCCTTTTTCTTTGCTTTCTAAATATTGTCCCAGTACTCCATTAATTTCAATTTGTTTTACATTTTCATCAACAAGATCAATCTCCATTTTTTTTGTAGTGTAATCTATCCAATTACTTGGTTCAGTTTGATCTCTATAACGTATGGTAACTTCTTTAACGGAATCTTCATTTAGATTTCGAAGTGATTTACTGATTTTTTCTGGTGGTGTGTTATAAATAACACTTTCTTGTTTGAAGTTATCAGGCAGAACTGATGGCAAATGAAGATCAATATTATCCATAAGTGTTTCAGCCTCTTTTAGATCAATTGTTTCGGCAGATGAAATAATTCCATGCCCACCTGATACAGGATTATTATCTGGGGTAGTTTCAGGAGATGCTAAGACTGTTCCAAATGCTGTTGTAAGTACGAGAAGTGAAATCAGAGTAATTAAATATCTCTTAATAATCATAAGCATAAACAACTCCTTTTAATTTTATTAATTAGTTGTATAAGCAAATCTATCATATCGAACATTCATCTGAGCACCATCAAGACCCGATGGATCAGCATAAACTGTCATCTCTGTATAGAGGCTCCCCATGTTTGCTGTATAATCCATATTTACAGAAATCTGTGTGCCATTAATAGTTCGTGTATACCAGTCTAAGAATCTCTTTTCCCTTAAATCTACAATTTTATAAAGTCCAAATTGAGCTCCAGTTGGATTGCTGGCTCCATTACTTGTTGTTACATTGAAAAATCTCAACGTAGTGGGTGTATTGCTATTTCCTTGCGCTGTTTCTGACCTCCAATATGAATAAGCTAAGTTAGGGTAACCTGAGCCATTGAGTGCATCCCCATAAGCTTTTTTTGTGGAATTAGGATAAAAAATACTTTGTAGATCAGCATATGCATTAGTTGAATAAAAAATTCCTGCTATTAGAAAAGTTGTTAAAAAGGCAAGCATATATGCAACTAAATTTTTCATTTTAAACTCATTTCTAATTGTTTTCATCATGCTAATTTACCTCCAATTTTTAATTTTAAAAAAACATGAATTTCCTATTTTCTTGATAATCACCTCTATTATTATATATTTGTTAAGTTTTACTATTTCTAGTATATCACAAGTATAGGAAAAATATGTCGATTCTTCGGAAGCTTTACAGGGTCTAAAGCCCTTTCTTTTCGACAAAATTCTATTTTTTGTAGGAAAAATAACATTTTTTTGTAAAATATATTATTGCAAATTGAATTTTAATAATATGTGAATTGGTATATATTTTACACAAATTCACTTGTGGAAGTAGTAAAATGTAAAAAACTAAGGCGCCTTGAATCGGGGGTTCAATTAAGGATATCAATAAACTTTTTGACATAAGACTTATTAATTGAAGAAGATGCTTTTTTTATTCTTAGTCCTAAGGTTTCTTCAGGCATTTGTTCAAAGCACCCTAAGTAGGAAATGCTTTTCTCCCAGAATCTCGGAGAGCCTTCTTAAAGTCGGAAAAGAAGCAGAGATTTCATTTCGTTCAATGTAAACGATCGATGTAAGGCTAACCTCAGCGACCTGGGCGAATTCTTCATCGTCAGCTCCTTTTTACCGGGCATATTATACGAGCTCCAGGAGAATTAAGCAGCTTTTCGAACTGAACGACGTTGGACAACGACTTCCTTCTTATAATTTATGCGCCAGAGGTACTAACTGCACGGACAACCCTGGCAGCGTCTCACGGCGATGCAGACAAATTTATTCGTGCCTTTCCACATGAGGAATGAGCTGTATGAGGCATGTAACAGCCCAAAAGAGAAATTCGTGGTTCATGGCGCAGGGCATGGACTTGCGTATGACACGGATAAGGCCGGATACATCGGCAAAGTAAGCCAGTTTGTTGCCCGTTATGTACATTAGTTCCGGATAAACCCCTAGAAAGTAGACGCGCCCGATCTCCGCAAGCTGCGGATATCGGGCGCTTATATGTTCCACATATGGCGGCGTTCCTTGCAACGGGGAACGGTACGTCCATATCTTCTCGTATATTTAATCCCCCGCCGTTTGTGAGCGAAACGGGTGTCGTAATTCCCTGTTATTTCCAGCAGCCGTATGGCGAGAATAATCCTTCCAAAACGACAAAAGCCCTACCTCTCTTTTGTCCTTGCGGCTCCGTGGCCGCGCCAGTGTGAATCGGAATGCTATGTTCGAATTTAGTCTCATAAAAAGGAAGAGTCATGCAAGAAAACGTAAGATTTTGTGTCCAAAATGCCGATAATAAATAGAAAGTAACCAATCGGCCTGACATCTTCTTGATGGGGATGTATATACACGAAAACAAATATTACTTTATTATATCACGGAGTATATAGTAATGCAAGTAGAACATAAGCAGCAGGGTAAGGCTGGAAATGGGGGAACAGATGAATATATACGGGGTGTTTTTGAAGAAGCAAATCAGAAATTATTTTTTTGGCTCCGTGATTGCCGTGCTGGCGGTGGGAAGCCTGTTGCTGCTCTCTTCGCTGGAGATAAGTGCGGTGGAGTATTCCCGCCTGCTAATCGTATTGCTGCTCTCTTTTTCAATTATGGCAATCACGGAAGTCAGTGTGTTCATGAATCAACTCAAACCGATACGGACTGCAATGAAAGAACAGCGGCCTACGCTGGCCATGCTGGAGGAAGCTTATCTCTATACCCATCGAATGCCCAGAAATGCAGTACAGCGGATTCTAGGCCCGCATCTTCTCGGGTTATCCTTGCCGGCGGCCCTAATGACCTTCTGGATGATTCACACCGGATTAATCAACCTCCCTTATTTCTATCTGCTGCTGGCCATGGTCGGGGCGACTCTGGTGGCGTGCATGCATGCGCTGATCGAATTTTTCCTGACCTGCTCGGCCATTGTTCCGCTAATTAAAGAATTCAGAAACCGGGCTTTGGATATGTATAATGTGGATTTCTCGCTGGAAGGGCATGTATTTGTAGCCATCCGCCCAAAATTTCTGATCAGCTGCATGCTGATCGGGACGTTTCCGCTGTTTCTTTTCATCATGGCAACACATATCCGCATGGACAGCCTCAACAGCAGTTCGCTTGCCGGCTTGCAGAGTTATTGGGCTTGGGCAGGGATGGTGCTGATGGTAGGTATATTATTCTCCTCCATTGCCGCCTGGCTCCTGACTAACAGCGTTCAACACCCGATCAATGAACTATACAAGGCAATGAATAACGTCAAGGACGGGCGCCTCTTGCAGGTGCAGGATGAATATTCCGATGAATTTTCCAAGCTGGTGGCCGGGTTTAATATGATGGTGCGGGGGCTTCAGGCCCGGGAACAGCAGAACAGACAGCTTCTGGACAGCTACTTCACCACGCTTGCCGTAGCTCTGGATGCGCGTGATTCCTATACTGCGGGACATTCACTGCGGGTGGCGGAGTACTCGGTCATTATTGGACAATTGGCGGGGCTGACGGGCCAAAGGCTCGATGACCTGCGGAAATCAGCTCTGCTGCATGATATCGGCAAAATCGGTGTGCCCGACAATGTCCTGTTTAAAGAGGGAAATCTTACAGATGAGGAATTTGATCAGATTAAGAGCCATCCGGTGCTTGGGGAAAATATTTTGCGGCAGATTGAGCCTGTGGAGAAGATGGCGCCCTACATAAGTGGAGTCCGCTCACATCATGAGCGTTACGACGGCAAAGGTTATCCGGATGGCCTTGTCGGAACGTCCATCCCGCTGCATGGCAGAATCATTGCTGTAGCCGATGCCTACGACGCTATGACATCGGACCGCCCCTACCGGAAAGGGATGGATCATGAGCGGGCGCTGGCTATTCTGGAACAGGGCAGAGGAAGCCAGTGGGATCCTGAAATCGCCGGGTTATTCCTGGCATACTTCGGGAAGTCGGCAAGTTCAGAAGAAACGGATGTTCCCGGAAGGGCGGGGTGAAACGGGCTGGCAGGGTGTTGCTTGCTGTTTATCCTAATATTTCTTGCGGAAGCGGATACCATCCAATTTATGGAGGTATCCGCTTCTCGTTGCGTGCCTATTTTGTGAACTGGTCTTTAAAACCGACAATTAACGACTACATTCATTGAAGGATTGAGGGTAGACCGTTATAATTATTAAGTCTGGATTTTAATTAAAAAATAAGGGAGAATTTTATGAAACGCGCAGATGTGCTGCTGGTTTCCATCGTGCTCATTGCCGCTCTCGCTTTTCTTGCACCGAGGTGGTTTTCAGACGATAAAGGCGGCCCGGGGAAAAATCTTGTGGCCAATATAATGGTGGACGGCAAGCTGTTCAAGACGGTTCAGCTTACAGAGGAAGATCAAACGGTAGAAGTCCGTACCGATCGCGGGTATAACATTTTAAAAGTGCATGATTATGGTATTGAAATGTATGACGCCGACTGTCCCGACAAGGTATGTCTAGGTTTTGGGTTTATTACCTTGCCCAAGCAGACGATCGTCTGTTTGCCGCACAGGGTATTAGTAGAAATTGCAGGCGCGTCGGGAGGAGATGAAATAGATGCCTATGTCCAGTAGTGAATCTTCAACGGCCCTGAAAAGAACGGTGATTGTAGCGCTCTTTGCCGCAGTGGCGGTTGTGCTAAGTATTATGGAAGCCCAGATTCCACTCGCAGGGATGGGGCTGATGCCCGGTGCCAAGCTGGGATTTGCCAACATTATGATTTTGACCTGCATTTATTTTTTGCGCGCACGTGACGCATTTGTACTTGTAATCCTCAAGACCTTGCTTACCGCATTTTTGCTGGGTACCTTCTCAAGTCTGCTGTTCAGCTTATTTGGCTCTTTGTTCAGCTTTGTAGTCATGTACCTGCTCGTCCGGTTTGGCGGGAAAAGACTCAGTGTCATTGGGATCAGTATTGCCGGCGGACTGGCCCACAACACAGGGCAGCTGCTCGCCGCTTCCATAGTGTTGAAATCATCGAGCACGTTCTACTACTTTCCGATGCTGCTGATTACCGGAGTGGTAACAGGGATTGTCGTCGGTTTCGCGGTGCGTTATGTGGTAGCCTCGTTATCCAAAATATCGCTGTTTGAAGAGTTCTTGGGCGGAACGGGTCACTAGCTGGGAAGGATGACTAACATGAATGAATTTAACAATGAGCTGGAAGCTGGAGCGGAACCGCCAGTGATCTCACTGGCAGGCGTATCGTTTGGATATAACCCGGAGCACCCGATCCTCCAGAATATTACACTATCTATCCAGCAGGGGGAATGGGTAAGCATCGTGGGACCGAACGGCTGCGGCAAGTCAACGCTGGTCAAGCTGCTGAATGCCCTGCTGCCTAAAAGTGCCGGAGAGATCTTCATCTGCGGCCATAAACTGCAGGAAGAGAATATTGGAACGATCCGTCAGTGCATTGGCATGGTGTTCCAGAACCCTGACAACCAGTTTATCGGGGCAACGGTAGAGGAAGACATCGTATTCGGCCTGGAGGGGCTGTGTTTACCCTACGCGGAGATGGAGGAACGGCTGAAATCCTATGCCATGAAGCTGGGGATCGGCCATCTGCTGGCCAAGCATCCCGGCGAGCTGTCGGGAGGCCAGAAGCAGCGGGTCGCTATTGCCTCCATTCTAGCCATGAAGCCAGGCATCGTCATCTTTGACGAGGCCTCTTCCATGTTGGACGAAGGAAGCCGGAACGAGCTGATGGGCATTTTGCAGGATATGCGCGCGGAAGGGAACTATACCCTTCTAATGATTACACACGATGCCGATGAAATCCTGGCCTCGGATCGCGTGCTGGCCCTGCACGGGGGTGGACTGGCGGCAGATGTAACCCCTGCGGAATTGTTCCGGAATGAAGAGCTTCTGGAGAAGTGCCACCTGCGGGAGCCGTATCCTTGGCAGCTTGCCCGTGAACTGCAGAACCTGGGGATTAAGGTGGATGTTCCCGCCAGTGAAAAGGAGCTTATAGACACATTATGGCCATACAACTACAACAAGTAAGCTACACCTACGCGGACCGGAGCCTCTGGAGGCAGACAGCGCTGCACGGGATTAATCTTAACATCCCCAGCGGATCGATGGTGGGCATTGCCGGGGCAACCGGCTCGGGAAAATCGACACTTCTGCAGCTGTTCAACGGAATTCTGAAGCCGACGGAGGGGGCGGTCAGTGTCCTTGATGTAACTATCCGTGCCGGCGAGAAATCTCCGAAGCTGCTTCCGCTGCGCCGCCGGGTCGGTCTGGTCTTTCAGTTTCCCGAGCAGCAGATGTTTGAGGAGACGGTAGAGAAGGATCTGTGCTTCGGCCCGCTTAACTTTGGCATGAGTCTTGAGGAAGCCAAGGAGCGCACACGCAAGGCGATGACAGACATGGGGCTGGATCTTGGACTGCTGGAGCGCAATCCGTTCCGTCTAAGCGGCGGACAGATGCGCAAGGCGGCCATCGCTTCGGTGCTGGCCATGGACCCGGATATCGTTGTGCTGGATGAACCGACAGCGACACTCGACCCGATCAGCAGGGCGGAGCTGATCGGGCTGCTGGAGCGGCTCTGCCGCGAGCAGGGCCGGACGATTATCATCGTGACGCACCGGATGGATGAGCTGCTTCCCTATGCCGACCGCTGGGTCCTGCTTAAGGAAGGCGAGCTGGCTTTTCAGGGCACTAGCCAGGAGCTTGCTGCCGATTCGGATATTCTGGAACGCTGCGGCCTGACGGTGCCGCAGTCGCTCCGCTACTGGCGGGCGGTTGCCGACCGCTTCGGTCTTGCGGGGGAGAAGCCCCGGTTGACCGCGGGCAGCCTCGCCGAGCTGATTGCTTCGCTGCCTGGAGCAGCGGAGGGCCCGGGCCTTGCAGGAAAGAGGGATAGCTATGAATGATCGGCTGCTGCTCGGGCGCAGCATTGAGACCGGCTCCTGGGTACACAAGCTGGATGCCCGGGCCAAGATCATCGGGATGATCTTATATTTAGTTGTTATTTTACTGTCGCATTCATGGATGGCGATGGCGCTGCTGGCCGTATTTTCGATAGCGGTCATGTCATCAACCCGAATATCGCTTAAATATTTCGTCAAGGCGGCGAAGCCGCTGCGTTATTTAATGTTGTTTATCTTTGTCGTTCAAGCCCTGACCGTTAAGGAAGGCGATGCGGTTTTCTCTATCGGCTCTTTTTCGCTGCATGAAGGCGGGCTGCGGCTGGCCGCGTTTTCCGTCATTCGCATGTTTTTCCTGATCACCTTCACAGCCTTGCTTACCTTCACTACAAAACCTGCGAAGCTGAACCGGGGTCTGGAGGGCATCCTGACCCCGTTCAAAAAGCTGGGGCTGTCGCCGGAACGGATTACGCTGATGATCAGCATCGCCCTGCGCTTCATTCCGACGATTCTCGACGAATCGCAGATCATCATGAAGGCGCAAGCCTCACGCGGAGCCGACCTGAAGGAGCTGCCGCTTAAGGAAAAGGGGCGGATGCTCGTCTCGCTGCTTGTGCCGGTAATCTCCAGCGCCTTCCGGCGCGCTCAGGATTTGGTCTATTCCATGGAAGCCCGCGGGTTCCGCATGGATGCGCCGCGCAGCCGGTATCACCGCCTCAGGTGGGGCTGGGCCGATACTGTTTTTGTCGCTATGTTCATCATCATGGGAGTTGCAGTAGCATTATTGTAATTTTAGGGGGAAACAAAAATGGCACGTTATTTTAATGGTAAGGAAATCGAACTGCTGGCACCGGCGGGAACGTTTGAAATTTTCAAGGAAGTGGTGCAGTCAGGATGTGACGCAGTCTATTTTGGCGGTCCTGTGCTGAACATGAGAATGATGCGTAAAGGCTACAACCTGTCTCATGAGGAGATTATTGAAGCCCTTGCGATCGCCCACAGCCTGGACAAAAAAGTATATATTACGGTAAACAACCTGTTCAGTGAGGATGATGTGGAGGAAGCCAGAGAGTATCTTCGTTTTCTCGACGGAGTTCATCCCGATGCACTGATCGTTCAAGATATGGCTGTGCTGGAGCTGATCCGCGAGATGGAGCTTACGCTTCCGGTTCACGCCTCGGTGATGATGAATGTGCACAATCTGGAGATGGTTTACGCGCTGCGTGATCTTGGGGTAAGCCGGGTGGTGACCTCGCGTGAGATGGATCTGCAGACGGCTAAGCTGCTGGGTCAGCGGAGCGGCATGGAGCTGGAGTATTTCATTCACGGCGATATGTGCTCTGTGCACGGGGCAAACTGCTACTTCAGCTCCCAGGTCTTCGGCATGAGCAGCAACCGGGGCAAATGCATGAAGCCTTGCCGCTGGGATTACCGGATCAAGAAAGACGGCTATGTCTTCCCGGCTGAATATCCGCTGGCTGTCAAAGACATGTTCATGTATGAGCATCTTCCGGAGCTGATTGAGTCAGGCATTACTTCTTTTAAAATTGAGGGCCGGATGCGCGACAAAGAGTTCATGGTGATGCTCTCGAACAGCTATGGTGAAGCCATTGACCGTTATATTGAGGATCCAATCGGTTTTGACCGTACCGTTGATACCAAGATGCTGCACCAAAACCGGAAACGTGACTTTTCCACCGCGTATGCTTTTGGCAAGCCGGGACTGGCAAACATCAACCGCCGCTATGAAGGTACAGGCAAATTTTACAGCACAGGCAAGGTATTCAGTACACCTACTGCAGAGCGGGAGCTATCGGTGGACCGGGTAATGCAGCTGCGTGAGCGGCTTGCGGAAGGCAGACGCAGTGAGCAAAGTAAACCAGAGCTTGCGGTACGCGTGAATAATATGGAGCAGGCCCGTCTGGTGCTTGAGCTGGGTGTAGATCATTTATATCTGCCAGGTGATGTATTTGAGCCGGACCGTCCGTTTACGAAGCAGGACATTAAGGAACTTGGCGCCTTAAAAGGAAAGACAAAGCTCTACCTTGGGATGCCAAGGATGATGACGGAGCTGCATTTTGATCAATACGATCATCTGCTGAGCGGGGAACGCCTGCCGATTGACGGGCTGCTGATTACGAACCTTGGAGCGATTCGCCGTTTCGCCCAGACGGGATACCCGATGATCGGGGACGCCAATCTGAATGTATACAATCATCTTTCTGCCGGGCTGTATGCCGGACTGGGATTGGCTAAGCTAACGGTTTCACCGGAAATGACGATGGAGCATTTTGCATCCTTTACCTCCGGCTGCGAGTTGCCGCTCGAAGTTGTCGTTCACGGCACACCGGCACTGATGTATATGGAGCATGATCTGTTCGAGAATACCGAGGTGATGGAGCCGATTGGTGAAGAAGACAACCTGTATGTAAGCAATGAGGTACTGGTGCTGAAGACGGATAAAGGCGAGAATCCGGTGTACCGTGACCAATACGGCCGCTGCCACCTGCTGTTCTCCAAGGAGCTTTGCTATCTGCCTATGGTGGAGGAGATGAAGGGCCTTGGCATTGCCAGCTTGCGGATTGAAGGAGCGACCTATAGTGTGGAAGAGCTGCGCGGTATTATTAAGGCTTATCAGGCAGCAATCAACGGTTCTTTGGAAAAGGAAGAGCTGCTCGGCGGTTTGAAGCCGGTGTATGCAGGTTATACCCTGGGTTCGCTGCAGTTTAATTGATATTTAAATTTTTAAGGGTTTCTGGATAGCAATTTTAACGGTAAATGCTAGAGTGATAAGTTACTTTTTTCACAAACTATTGCACTGATTTATTTTCCATATTAAGAGAGTTATAGAGAAGCAGCAGAAGGAGAGGGACCATAGATGGAACAACAGCAATTCATTGGAAGAGATGGGGTAGCCGCTAAAAGAAAGCAGTATTTCTATCCCTGCACCGCACACTTTTACCGTGATGCCCCGCAATTGGTGCGCGGAAGCATGCAGTTTGTCTATGATGAGAACGGCAAGCAATATACGGACTTTTTCGCCGGGGTATCCGTCGTGGCCTGTGGTCACTGCAACCCGGCGATTACAGCCCGCACGATCGAGCAGCTTCAGCAGCTCCAGCACACGTCCACGGTCTACCTAACACAGCCGGGTGTCGACTTGGCGGAACGGCTCGAACAGCTGCTGCCGGGGAGCTTGCGCCGGACCTTCTTCGTCAACAGCGGCTCAGAGGCCAATGAAGGGGCTTTGCTCCTGGCCCGAATGCATACCGGCCGCAAAGGGTTCATTGCCCTGGAAAGCGGGCTGCACGGCCGGACTAATCTCACGATGAGCGTCACCGGCCTCCAAATGTGGAGAACCGACAAATATCTGGATGAGGACGTAACGTTCATTACACGCCCGTATGATCCTGAACTTACGCTGGAAGAGGCCGGGGCGCGGTCGCTCCAGAACCTCGAACATGTGCTGCAGGAGAAAGGCGGCCACATTGCTGCGATGATCGTCGAACCGATTCAGGGCAATGGCGGCATGATTATGCCGGTCTCCTGGTATTTCCGCGAAGTCAAGGCGCTGCTGGACCAATACGGTGTGCTGCTTATTGATGATGAGATTCAGACCGGCTACGGCCGCACCGGAGCCATGTTCGCCATGGAGCATTTCGGTGTGGTTCCGGATATCATCAGCATGGCCAAGGCGCTGGGCAACGGGGTACCGGTGGCTGCCTTCGCGACTACGGATGAAATTGCCGCCTCGTTGAACCGGCCTTCAGCCTCCACCTTCGGAGGCAATCCTGTTTCGGCGGCTACGGCATTGGCCGTATTGGATTATATTGAGGGCGAGCGGCTGGCGGAGCGGGCGGCAGAGCTTGGAGAGCGGCTGAAGCGCAGTCTGCAGCAGTTGCAGGAGCGTTATCCGGCACTGATCTCCGACGTGCGGGGTACCGGCTTGATGCTGGGGGCGGAGCTGGCTGGCAGCGACGCCGTTCCTGCGGCAGAGCTGACGGACGATGTGCTGGAAGAGATGAAGGACCGTGGATATTTGATCGGCAAAAACGGTGTGAACCGCAATGTTCTCGCCTTTCAACCGCCGCTGATCGTTACAGCGGAGGATATTGATGGTATGATAAAAGCACTGAATGAAGTGCTGCTTCAAGCCTCACACCCTCACAGGAAATGAAGATAAAGGAAGAATGATATGGTTATATTGAATGCTTTCAAAACCACCGCGCTCAAGCTGAAAATGTTCAGCGAACTGGTTATGTTCTCGCATACACTCTTTTCGCTGCCGTTTGCAATCATCTCGATGGTGTGGGCTGCCGGGGGATGGCCCTCCGGCCATATGATGCTGTGGGGGCTTATTGCCTTAATCGGGGCACGCAACGGCGCGAACGCCTTTAACCGGCTGGTGGACCGCACCTTTGACAAACAGAACCCGCGCACGGCGCACCGCCATCTGCCGCAGCGGCTGCTTGCGGAGAAGGAAGTCATCCTGTTCATTGTCATCAACTACGCGCTGTTTATAGTCGCTGCCGGTATGCTGAACTTGCTTTGTCTGCTGCTGTCGCCAGTGGCCATTGTCCTGATCTCTACTTACTCCTACACGAAACGGTTTACCTTTCTCAGCCATCTGTACCTGGGGTTCGTCATTGCCTCGGCACCGATCGGTGCATGGTTCGCTGTGACAGGAAATATCGCTTTTACGCCGTTTGTGATTGGTACAGTCGTGATGCTCTGGATTGCCGGCTTTGACATCATTTACGGCACTCAGGATATCGACTTTGACCGGCGGCACGGGTTGTGGTCGATCCCCAGCTTCTTCGGACTCGAAAATGCACTGCGGATCTCCAAAGGCCTGCATTTCATTATGATCCTGCTGCTGCTGTTCCTCTATCTCTGGCGTGATCTGGGCTGGATGTATCTTGTGGGCATCGGTATTGCTACGCTGCTCCTGATGGCGGAGCATAAGATCATCAAGCCGTCGAACCGGAAGCTGATGAAGGTGGCTTCTTATAATTTGAATCAGGTGATCAGTATGGTGATATTGCTGTGTACGCTGATTGATTATTTTTACGTTAGCTAGGGGTATGGAGGCGGCGGGCGATTAGGAGAGGCTGCACTCCGGGGAATGTTTGGACTTCCGGCCACTGTTATGTTTGGATTTCCTGATTTTGTTCCGCTGTCTGCGGTAGAAATCCAAACATAAAGGCGGGCGCTGGCGCTCCTCCAGTTCCAAACTTCCCCTCCGCTCCGCATCCTAATCCGCCTTGGCACCCCGTAAGGCTAACACAAAAAAAACAACATGCCTACCCAGCGGGGGGTGGCAGAAGAGCGCGGAAAGCTTAGGCTGACGCGCTTTTTTTGCGTGGGGAAGGAGGATTCAAAGCAGACAGCTTTCCTTTATTCCTGTATCCGGACTAAGGAGACGCTATTCACCTGATCTTAGCTCATTTTCTTTGCACGCGGACTGGAGAGACCTTGATCCTGCAGGAAGCAGCAAAATGGGCTTCGAAAATGCAATATAACTGCACTACGGTCCGATAGAGCACGGATGTTGAGTTAATTCTCGAAATAACGACGCTGGAGTCCGATAGCTAATCACAGCACCACTTTGGATAAAAATGTCCTATCCAGCCCCTGTCTACAACAAAGGGAAGAAGTTGAATATAGGCGAGTGTCACTGCTAAATATGCTCACGCACGCTCATGGACCACAGTACGCTCAGCACCACGCTCACGCACGCTCATAGACGCTCAGGTAGACTCACCGCATGGCTCATGGATGCTCAATGCTCACGCACGCACACTCATGCACGCTCATGGACGCTCACATATGCTCACGCACACACACGTACGCTCAGCACACACGCTGTGCTGCGTTTACTTTTCAGCATAGCAAAAAGGCCAGGTATCCTAATCCAGACCCAGTTTGAGTATGTGAGGATGCGAAGAATAGTATGACAGTTGAATACATACAAAAGAGAGCCCGCTGTGGGGCTCTCTTTTGTATGTGGAACATAGTATTTAGGGTAATGGCTTACTCCATTCAGCATCCATTGGATCTCTAAGCCGGACTTCAGCGGTCACGTCCCGCGAAGTACTGCAGCAGCGTCTCCAGGTCGGCATTCGCCGGATAGCCGGAAAGTTGCTGCACTATGGCTGAGGCCTGATCCAGGTAATTCTGGCTGACGTCCTCGGTACGGGATAAGGCATCGCTGCGGTTGATCAGCTCCAGTACCTCGGCGACTTCCTTCCCGGATGATCCGGGGCCGATCCTACGGATGAGAGGGGCCAGCTCAGGGTCCTGCAGTGCAAAGAGGGTGGGCAGGGTTACCTGACCGTTGCGCAGGTCGCTTCCGGCCGGTTTACCAAGCACCTCGGCAGATTGGGTGAAGTCCAAGAGATCATCCTGGATCTGAAACGACATTCCGAGCGCTTCACCGAAGGCATAGAGAAGATTCGCCACTTCTTCAGTGCTTTCAGCGGACAGTGCGCCTACCCTGAGGCAGGTGGCCATCAGCAGCGCTGTTTTGTTACGCGATTTCTCCAGGTACTGCTCAAACGTCAGATCATAATCGTAGGCATGCTCCATTTGCTGGTATTCACCCAGGCATAATTGAGCGGTGGCTACGGAGGATAGATCATGGACGTAGCGGTTTTTGTCACCTGTGTATTTGCTTAAGAGCTCAATTACGCGGGCGGACATATAGTTTCCGATATGCACAGCGGATAATACACCGGTTTTGGTATGAAGCGCTGCCCCGCCCCGCCGAAGCTCTGCATCGTCAATGATATCATCATGAATTAAAGAGGCCGCGTGAATAAACTCGGCAGCAGCGGATAATTGCAGCGCTCTGCGGCCTGGGGACTTGCGTCCGAACCGGCTGCCCACAATGACCATCAGCGGACGCAGGCGTTTCCCGCCTGAGCCGATCAGCTCAAGAATACTCTGGGCCAGCTGTGACTTTTTGGGCACATCCCGGTCACGGGCTACAAGGTTTTCAATTTCGCGGTTAATTTCATTAATGTCTATATTCAAGGCTTCATGCAGCTTCATAGTAAGATTCCCACCTGTCAAATGGCTTTGCTTGTGCGGTTCTGCTGCCTTTGCTCTTGGAGAAGGAATTCTTCAATTCCTGCAACCGGATTTTGATCCGTGAAGTCTCCATTTGCACGCCGTATCTGCATTTTTTTGATCGAGGGAGCCAAATATGCAACCAGATCCAGCTCGCGGCATTTCACCGCAAACTGAAGGTAGAAGCTGTATAAGTAGTCTCCATCCAAAATGTTGCGGGTCAGGTCGGGATGATGTGGGACACAATCCATATGGCGCCCTGCCGCCATGGTAAGAATCGTGTAAATACCTAGCAAATGGACTTTGCGGTTATATTCCAGATCATGGCGTTCCAGTACCGGGAGCAGCTGCTCACATTCTGCCGGAGAGAGATGCAACTGAATTCCGGCAATCGGTGACATTTCAGTCTGTAATAGCCGGAAGGTATCTTCAATGAGTTGTTTGTTCACCATATTCTCTCCTTCTTGTCGGTTTTGCCGGAAGAAACCATAACCTTGATTATCCCTACAAAACCATTATTTAAAACAAAGACAGGCGTTTGCTTGAATCATTGCCTGCTTGCTGGAAGCTCAAATACAAATTAGGACGTGAAAGATGCTTTCACCTGTGTAAATAAGGAGAGTAATGTGTCCTAGGGACACATTACTCTTATGAACATCATATTCAACTGCAGCGGTATTTCATTCCTGCCTAACGTCAGTCGGTATACAGATACCATCGCCGGACGAGCGGTATCCTTTTCCACTGCTTTTTGAGCCAAGGAAGAACGTAGTAATCCAGACCGAAGATGCTGCCGGATCCGCCGATTGTGGCGATTGCCGCACCAACATACCAGAGCATTTCCGTCGACGCCATCTTCGTCGACCAGATCATGACGGCCATACCGATGGTAGCGATCGAAGCAATTGCTGTGAACAGACCTACGATAAGCATAATACCAAAGACGATTTCGGCACAAACCATACCGATTTGGAACCATTTAGCCAGGAACGTATAAGTTCCGTCATTGTTGTAGAACATTAAATCCATGAACCAGTTCGTAATATCATATACGAAGCCTGGAACCGGCAAAGCTTCAACCGCTTCTTTGGCTGTCGTAACTGCAGAAGCAGCCGACTGTGCATCCACTGTATCTTTTACAGCATCTACGGCAACGCTGGCCGATGATGCAGCGTCTGTAGCGAATGGAGCTGCAGGAATCAGGAAAATCTTATCCGGATCTTCCCATATCTTCTTCATCTTGTCGATACCTTCATACAGCCACATGCCCCCGAGAAGCATGCGGAGCGGAACGAGCCAGAAGTTTGGCGAACGTTTGGAGAAGTGGCCGCCGAGGAAGCTCTTGCGGTTTTCCACATGGAAGAACTCATGCATCATATAAGTCCAGACTTTGTTGAAACCAACAACCTGGGACAGGTAGAACATATTGATAAAGTGTTTGGAGAGCATAGCCATAAAGCCGGTGAGCATAAACAGCTTGCCTGGGAGGCCGACGTTGGCCACACCGTAGCGGCTGCCTATGGAAACCATTGTACCGTGGAAACCTGGTTTGTAGGCCTTCTTGGCAGTTCCTTTGATGTCGGCGGTAATGTTGCCGGCAATAACTGGAGCTGCTTGTTCGGCGTTCTCAACCATTTGCGGTACAGGACGTGTTTCGCCTTCAGGGATGAAGAAGATGTTATCCCCTACAACGTATACGTTCTTGTGGTCTACACTTTCAAGGTTTTCGTTCGTTACAATCCGCTTGCGTCCTTGTTGCTGAACTTCAAGGTTGCCAACGATTTCAGAGCCTTCAACACCGGCTGTCCAGACAATGGTCTGTGCATCCACGATGTTTTTCTCACCGAGAGCCACACTGCCTTTGCCTACCTCGGTGATCTTGGCGCCTGTAACGATTTCTACATTCATCTTGCGAAGGCGGGCTTCTGCTTTCTGGATCAGCTTATCCGGCAGGATAGGCAGAATCTTAGGAGCCATATCGGCTACAATCAGCCGCACTTCAGAAGGGTCGATGTAGAACTCTTTGCACAATTCTTCGCGTTGTTCGGCCATTTCCCCAACCAGCTCGACACCCGTAAAGCCGGCGCCGATAATAACGAAGGTCAGCATGGAACGGCGTACAGCCGCATTCTTCTCTTGAGCCGCTTTGGTATACATGTCGCGGATTTGACGTTTGAGCGCAACCGCGTCGTCATAGGACCAGAAGGAGAAGGTATTCTCTTCAGCTCCCGGTATCCCGAAGAAAGTAGGTTTGCTGCCTGTGCCGATTACCAGGTAATCATAAGCATAGGTAGCTTTGTCGGATTTAAGCTTCTTGTTCTTGAAATCAATGTTGCTGATCTCATCAAGAACTACATCTACTTTAAGACCTGCAAAGATTTTCTTCAGATCAATCTTAATTGAATCCTCGGGCGCGCGGTTCGCTGAAACCTCATGCAGCTCAGTCAATAGAGTGTGATAGGGATTCCGGTCGATCAGTTTGATTTCTACATCTTTGTCGTTCTTAAATTTCTTTGCCAGTTTCTTAGCCGTGAGTACGCCGCCGTAGCCGCCGCCCAAAATGACTATTTTCTTCAAGAGAAACTCACCTCATTCGTCTGATTAGCTGCAAGAGGAGTGCGAATTATTATTTCGCGCCTTCGAGTGCTTTTTCTGCCAGTGTAAAGTATTCGCCTACGTGGATGGATACGCCGGAAATGGCATCTGTTTTACCTTCGGCATCCAAAGTAGGAGCAGCACCTTTGTTTTCAAGGAAATACTTTTCAGCCAATGCGATTTCTTCATGCCATTCAGCAGAAGCACCGCCGGCTTTCATGCCGTATTTGCCGTCTACAGAGAATTGTTTCTTATCGTCGCCTGCAGCATTCAAACCGCTGAATTTAACAGCAACAACATTTCCGTTTGCAACAGTCAGGTCAACTGTGGATTTCCAGCCGGATTCTTTATCCATTTCGCCTTCTGCATGATATCCGCCGTCTTTGTAAGCACCAGCTTCGGCAGGACCGGCAGCAAGTGCAGCTTGAGCAGCAGCGACAAAGTCATTTACATGTACGGATACACCGGAGATTGCATCTGTATGTCCTTCAGCATCAACAGTGATTGCTGCAGGATCTTGTTTTTCGATCAGGTAAGCTTCGGCTTTAACTGCTTGCTCATGCCATTCGGATTGAGCGCCGCCCTTTTCAACCAAACCGTATTTACCATCTTCAGAAACTTTTTTCTTCAGATCGCCTGCGTTTTTAACGTTAAAAGCATTCCAATCAGCTTTGGTAATTTTTCCGCCTTCTACAGTCAGCAGGGCGTAAGTTTGCCAGCCGGTTTCTGCATCTGCTTCAATAGTTCCGAAGTAAGTACCGTCCTTGTATTTTCCAGTCTCTGTTCCAGCAGTGTTGCTGCCGGAGTTGGTAGCTGGTGCGGTAGTTTCTACAGGAGCATTTGTTGGTGCAGCGTTGTTAGCATCATTGTTGTTGCCACAACCCGCGAGCAGAGTACCGAGTACAAGAGCGCTCGACAAGATTACAGAAGCTTTTTTCATTTGATATGACCTCCAAAAATAGTTTAAAATATATATATTAAAATGTAAAACATTTTAATAGTCGTTGGAAGTGACAAAAATCACTTTATAAATGACATATGTCACGTGTACCCAAGGCTTTAGACCCTAATTGTAGCATTACCTTGACATATATCGGTCAGCATTAGAAAAAAATTTAGACATCTTGTTTCTACTTCGATGGCATTTTAGCACAAGGGAGGAAAATATCATGTGAAAATAATCACTTAACGAACAAAAAATTAATTTACATTTGGATTATATCAATTTTTAAAATATATTGATACCCATTTTAAAAGACTATTATGTGACAAAATACGACTTCATTCTGCAGACTGTCCAGATTCATATCCGGGGAGCACGGTTAAGTATTTACTAGACATGAGCTTCTAAACGATACCTAAATAAGGCTAAGGAGATGACATGTAATGGATAACAATGTGGTTAAAGGAAAATGGCTGCAGCTTAAAGGTGAAGCCAAAAAGCAGTGGGGCAAGCTTACTGACGATGATCTTGACGTAATTGACGGCGAGAAGGATAAATTGGTCGGTAAATTGCAGGAACGTTACGGACATACCAAGGATGCCGCAGAGGCGGAATATAACAGCTGGGAGAAGTCGTTCCGCAGCTAGCGGAAAATCAGGCCTCGTCACAGGGTAATCCCATATTCATGAAGAGGCGGTGTCTTATGGACGATTCAGGATGCAGAGATGTGGACACAAGCCGAATATGACCTGGAAGAGCCTACTATAGAGCTGGAAGAGAGCTGAAAGACAGGAGCGCAAATCGCATTTGATTTGCGCTCCTGTTCATTTGCGGTCTTCTTTAATTGTAAGAAACTAGCTTCGCGCACTGTCCGGATATACAGCAATAGAGCTATAGTTTCATGAATTCAATTCGCCACTGTGATAGTATAGATAAGATGTTTGCTATTACGTAAATGATGTAGGAGTGAAGCTATGGAGTATTTGAAAATATTTTTTATGAACACAGCCCTTCTCATAACATTGGCTTATCTGGCGAATTTAATATATAAACACACAATTACATATGCTCCGGAACGGGTTAAAAAGGTTAGTTGGGTGCTGCTGGCTATCTTTGCCGGCTGGATCAGCTCCTTCTTCGGGTACAGACTGGAAGAGCACGTTATCTTTGATTTGCGGTTTGTGCCGCTCATTATTTCTACTCTGGCTTACCCGCATCCCTTCATCCTTATTATTATTGGTGTAGGAACCGGGCTCACGAGGTTAACCTTCGGCATTAATGAAGCAGCAGTGGTAGGAGTGCTGAATTTATCTATCCTGGGTTTCGTCTGCGCGGGCCTGAGCTTCTGGATACGGCGTACCACTACTTCCATGATGAACAAAGGGTTAGTCACTATTATCGTAGTTAACCTAATGAACGTAATCAATATCACCATTTTTGGAGTTATACCTGCCCGGGAATATATAACGGATATTATGCCGGTTACGTTGCCCGCCGGGCTGGGTCTAAGCATACTGTTCGCGCTAATTATCCGTGACTTCCAATTAGAGCTGATGCGTAACGGACAGGTTGTCAGAGCGAATGAGCTGCTCTCTGCCCAGACGGAGGAGCTGCATAAGAATAAGATCGTATTAGAGAAAAGAGCTGAGCAGCTGATGATGGCCTCCCAGTACAAGTCGGAGTTTCTGGCTAATATGTCGCATGAGCTTAGAACACCGCTGAACAGTATCATTAATCTTTCACAATTAATAGAAGAAAATGAGGCATCGCTGACTCCGGAGGAAATGGCCGAATATGCCGGGATCATTCACCGTTCGGGGGAGGATTTGCTGACGCTGATCAATGATATTCTGGACATGTCGAAGGTAGAAGCAGGCAAGCTTGATATTCTTAAGGAAGATTTGAATGTCAGTGAAATCCCTGAACTGCTCGCTGTGCAGTTCAGTGTATCAGCCAGACAAAAGGGGCTGGAGTTCAACATCGCACTGCATGATGACGTGCCGCTGGTCATTCATTCAGACCCCCAGCGGGTGCAGCAGATTCTCCGAAACCTGCTCTCCAATGCCATTAAGTTCACAGTGTCAGGGCATGTCTCCTTAAACATCCGCACACTGGAGCGTAAGGAGGGGGCGCTCGAGCGGCGCTGGATTGTTTTTGACGTGGAAGACAGCGGCATCGGAATAGCCGCAGAGAAGCATGATATCATCTTCGAAGCCTTTCAACAGGCGGATCAGACTATTGGAAGGAAATATGGCGGAACAGGGCTGGGACTGTCCATCAGCAATGATTTGGCCAGGCTGCTTGGCGGATTCATCACTTTACAGAGCCAGGAGGATCAGGGCAGTCAATTCTCCCTTTATTTGCCTTTGTAAGGCTCCGCGCTGCGGTGGATTTCTGCTCCAATTTAATTTGTGATTTTGGTGTATTGACAGGATGATGATGCGGAGTAGAATGAAGCAAACGCCGCATCTAAGGAGTGTTAATACCCCCATGAACATCATGAGAAACAGGCTGCCCGGTATTCGTCCAAAGCGTATCCGCAAAGCCTCGGTACAACGCAAAAATCTGCAGATCGCTACATTCGAGGGGATACCGTCTACTATCTTCCAGGTGCTGCTGCAAGGTCAGTTTCTGACCGGCTTTCTATTATATTTAGGAGCTACCTCCAGCCAGATTGGTTTTGTGCTGGCGCTTACTACCCTGGTCAATGTTGCGCAAATAGGTGTAGCCTTTCTGATCCAGAAGCTGCCAAGCCGCAAGTGGGCTATGGTAACTTTTATCGGCTTGCACAGATTGCTGTGGGGTTCAACCGGACTTGTACCGTTCATCTTTCCTAAAGAGCATTGGGTTATTGCATTTATAGTGTTATATACAATCGCTTTCATTGCTAACACGGCGGGTGGTGTGCTGTGGAGCTCAGTCATCAGCGATCTCGTCCCTGCTCGTGTGAGAGGCCGATATTTTGGCATCCGCAACACCTTCCTGAACGCTTTGGGGAGCCTTGTGATGTATGGCGGCGGGATTGTTCTTGACCGTTATCCCGGCGGGCACGGCTTCCTAATTTTATATATCGTGGTATGGATATTCTCTATTTCGAACATCATCGTCTTCTTCTTCTATCCGGATGTGCCTTTTGAGAAATCAGAGGAGAAGGACTTTCTGCCGATGTTCAGGAAACCGCTACATGATACGCTGTTTATGAAGTCAACCTTATTTCTGTCCGCCTGGCTGCTGCTGCAGAACCTTACGGTTCCGCTTTATTCCTATGTGATGCTGCAGCTTCTCCATATCAATTATGAGACCTTGTCGCTGCTGAATGTGTCGCAGACCCTCTTCATGATGGCCAGCTTCTACGTGTGGGGCAATTTGAATGCAAAATACAGCAATAAGCGCCTGCTGCTCTGGACGCTGCCGATTATCGCGACATCCTCGCTGCTGTGGGGAATGCTCTCCGTTCTCCCGATGCTGCCGGTTCTGTTTGCGGCCCATATCGTATTCGGCATGGGGGTAGGCGGCTTCAACCAGCTGGCCTTTAACTTCATTATCGGGGATACGCCGAAAAAGGAACGGCCAATGTATATGGCAATGTATGCGGCGCTTACAGGTCTGGCTGCTTTTTTCGGGCCGCTGATCGGGGGCAGAATTTACGAATGGATCGCTGAATGGCCCCGCTGGACGCAGGTCTATGGCATGCAGCTGGTTGTCGGGGTGCTGATGATCGTCCTGGCGCTGCTGCTGGGACGCCGTATTCTCAGAGATGAATAGACTTATCATTTGAATCTCCACCACTTAGCTGACTTGAAGGGGTGGATTCTTGCGAACAGAGGAGCAACCTCCTCTTATGGGCAAGCGATCCCTGCGTTCTCGCAGTTCTACGTTTTTTTCGCAGCAAAAATCGAACATCAAAGATTTTTGCGTATGCAAAATATTTACGAGCCAAATATTTTTATAGGTAATAGCTATACCGCTACCTGTTTGATATTATGAGCCGCATTTTCATCCCGATCATGGTGTGTTCCGCAAGCTACACATGTCCATTCTCGAATCGAGAGGTTCTTCACTTCGGGATGGATCATGCCGCATACGTGGCACTGCTGACTGGTCGGCTCGAAGGTGTCGGCAACCCGGAGGGTTCGTCCATACCAGGATGCTTTATACGTGAGTTGTCGCACCCATTCGCCCCAGGACGCATCAGCGATGGACTTGGAGAGTTTGGGATTTTGAATCATATTCGCCACACGCAGATGTTCGATGCTGATCGTTTGGCACTCACGGATCAGCTTCGTTGTCATCTTGTGGAGAAAATCGTTCCGGGAATTTGCAATGTGTTCGTGAATACGGGCAATGTGTTTCTTGGCTTTCTTCCAGTTGGAGCCCCCTGGTGTGCGTCTCGCCAAACGCCGCTGCCACAGCGCAAGCTTTTTCTCATATTGACGGTAAAACCTGGGGTTGGCAAAATGCTCGCCGCTTGAGCACACAGCGTATTCCTTAAGCCCCAAGTCAATGCCGATATGTGCATCTGCTTGTGGGAGTGGGATCTTTTCTACCTCGTAAACCAGGGGACAAAATACTTATCGCTGGCGTTTTGCCGTACCGTAGCGGACAATATACGACCCTCCAGCTTCCGAGAGTTGGCGAAACGCATCCAGCCGAGCTTGGGAAGCTTCAATCGGTTGCCTTCAATGGCGATATTTCCGTTCGTGAATTTCGTGGTGTAGCTTTGTACTGGATGCTTCCGGCTTTTGAAGCGAGGCGCTTGATTTTGCTTTTTGAAAAAGCGGTCAAAGCTATCTGCCACATGCCGAACGGCGGACTGTAAAGCAATACTATCGACTTCTTTGAGCCAGTCATATTGTGTTTTTAGGACGGGGAGCTGTGTCGCACAGGTCTGATAGGACAAACCTTTGCCTGTCTCGGCATAGGTTTGATTCCACTCTTCCAGGAAATGATTGAACACAAAGCGGCAGCAGCCAAACATTCGACGAATGAGTTGCTGTTGCCCGGTATTCGGGTAGATGCGGTATTTATAGGCTTGATGAACGATCATGTGCGACACCCCCATTTGTAGTATTTTCTTACAGTATGGCACGTATGTTCGCTGAATAGTTGAAAACCGCCGATTCCTCTCCGCCTATAGAGGTCGGAGTCTTTTCGGCTTTTGAAGATAAACATTTGCAGTGCCACAGCAAAGGAGGGATTACGTGACTAGAATAGCCGTAGTGCTGGGAGCGACCGGTTTGGTAGGCAAGGCAGTTACCGAGGAACTGCTAACCGGGGATTGGGATGAGGTCCGGGTGCTGGTCCGCCGCCCGCTGGAGCTGCAGCATCCCAAGCTGAAGCAAACCAGTATTGACTGGGAAAAGCTTGGGCAATATAAGGAACAATTCAGCGGGGCCTATGCAGTCTTCTGCTGCCTGGGCACCACGATAAAAAAAGCAGGCTCACAGGAGCAATTTGAACGTGTGGATTTGCAGTATCCGCTTGCGGCCGCTGCAATTGCCAAACAATGCGGTGTGAGGCAGTTTCTGGCGGTTTCCTCTATGGGGGCCAGCGCCAAATCCCGCAATTTCTACAGCCGTACCAAGGGCCGGACGGAAGAGGGGTTAATCGCCGCCGGGTTTCATGGCCTGCACCTGTTCCGGCCCTCATTGCTGCTGGGAGAACGTCAGGAATTCAGGCTGGGAGAACGTGCCGCTGCTGTGCTGATGAAGGCACTTGATTTTGCGATGGTCGGCAAAGCAGCGAAGTACCGGGCTATTCCCGGTGCCAAAGTGGCGAAAGCAATGGTGAATATTGCATTTGCCAACACAGGCGGCGTACATGTTTATCCCAATGATGTGATACATGTTATTGGTCGCCGCTAGAAGGGAAGTTTGCATTAAACAGAGTGCAGCACGTACAATGGGACATAAATTCATATGTACATCATGACATTAATGTCGTGTACCCACAGGAGGAGCGTATCATGAGTAAAAAACAGGTTGCTACAACCAAAGCCCCAGGAGCCATCGGGCCATATAGTCAGGCGATTGTAGCCGGAAACTGGGTATATACTTCAGGACAGCTTGGCCTGAATCCGGAAACAGGAGAACTTGCGGAAAGTGTACAAGAGCAGGCACGCCAGTCGCTAAGCAACGTTCAGGCCATTTTGGAAGAGGCCGGGGCATCGCTGAATCATGTTGTGAAAACGACTGTGTATCTCAAGGATATGAATGACTTTGCAGCTGTGAATGAAGTGTACAGCAGTTTCTTTACAGAACCCTATCCTGCCCGCAGTGCGGTTGAAGTTGCACGCCTGCCGAAGGATGGTCTTGTGGAGATCGAAGCGGTAGCGCGCAAGAAATAATGGGCCTTATAGTTGTTAATTAGATAAGCTAACTGAACGAAATCAAATGGATTCAAAAACCCGTTGCCGGTACAATCAGGCAACGGGTTTTTTTGACCAGTGAATGGGCTGTAAACAGCCTGTTGTTGAAACTCCGGGAACCGCGTTAATATCTGCTCCGGCGGCGCGAAGTAAACATCAGCCAAATGCTGTAGAGCAGCAGCAGGCCTGCCGCCACTGAAGCGGTCACGAATACATTTCCGGTGTCTCTGTGCTCAAGGGCAATCGCGATGAACGCCCAGACGAAGACCAGTGGATAAATGCTATCCCGGTGAGGGAAACTGACCATTACAGCAAGCAGTACGCCTACGCAGAGCATGATAACCGCCCAGGGGGGATCACTGAGTCCGAATCCGTCCCAGTTGTTCTTCTCCAGCACGACGCTGACATTTACAATTGTGGCAACCGAGATCCAGCCGAGATAAATACTGAAGGGCAGCTTGATCAGCCATTTTTCGCCTGTGGTCGGATCGGTGACGCTGCGGGTTTTACGATAGATGACGATTAGTGTAATCAGCATGAGCACCATGGCAACCAGCGACAGCTCGATGTAAAGATAATGCCAGAGGAACAGCCAGCCCATATTAAAGACGCAGCTCAGCACAAACCAAATGCCCAAAGAGTTAACCGAATCCCGTGACCCGGTGCTCTCGCGGAATTGATATACGATAAAACCGGCGAGCAGGAGATAGATCAGCGACCAGATGGAAAAAGCATAACCGGCCGGTGTGAAATAGGTATGATACTTAAGTAAATTGTATAACGGTGAAGTCTGAGTCTACATAGAATATACCCGCTTTATCAGCGGTTAAGACTATATTACCCAAAAAAATGACCTGCAGGTCATAAGGTTGCGGATAGCCGTCCGCACAAGCGGGGTAATAGAAGTAGAATAGGAAACTTTAACAAGGCGGCAACAGCCGGAGGGGGATAAGAGGCGATGGAGAGCAGCGAAGCAATACGTCCCGAAAAAATGGGTCCGCTTGTTATGAAGGAAACCTGGAATACCCCTGGGAGCATTGAATCCTGGGAACGTTCAGAGAATATTTATATCGTCCGCGGGGAGCGCGGCGGGATTGCATTTGTTTTTTTGAATGATGAAATGTTCCGGATGAAGGTGTTTCGCAGCAGCGTTCCGGATCTGACAACATCTGCGGCAGTGCTGGCGGAGAGCTGTGTGCCGCATTTGTTCCCGGTAGAAGAGACAGAGGATGCACTGATCTTCACTACCAGTGCGATTCGGCTGATCCTTGAGAAAACCTCTTTTCTTCTCCGTGTGGAAAATATAGAGGGCAAGGTTATCATGCAGCAGAACCTGACAAGCTGGAATCCGCGCGGGGCCAGTCATGCCGAGTATGATATGCAGCCGGATTCGCATTTTTACGGGCTGGGGGAGAAATCCAGCTTTCTCGACAAACGCGGGGAGCGTTATACGAACTGGAACACCGATGTGTTTGCGCCACATTTGCCGGAGATAGAAGCCCTGTATGAGTCCATTCCGCTGATTATTCATATGCATGGCGACCTCTCCTACGGATTATTTCTCGACAATACGGGCCGGAGCGATTTTGATATGCGGTCCCATGGGGTTGCTTTTACGATCGGCTGCTCCACTGGAGCTTATGATATCTACTTTATCAATGGTCCCGAAATGAAGGATGTTGTAACAAGATACACTTCGCTGACCGGACGGATTGCGCTTCCGCCTAAATGGGCGATCGGCTACCACCAGTCGCGTTATAGCTATATGAACCAGCAGGAGGTGCTGCAGCTTGCCCGGACCTTCCGTGAGAAGAAGATTCCCTGCGACGTCATTTATCTGGATATTCATTACATGGATGAATACCGTGTCTTCACCTTTGATCCTGTAAACTTTCCCGAGCCGGAAAAGATGATATCGGAGCTAAAGGAGCTCGGTGTGCGGATCGTACCGATTGTTGATCCCGGCGTCAAGAAAGATCCCAATTACGAGGTGTACAAGCAAGGGGTTCTCGAAAAGCATTTCTGCCGCAGGCTGGAAGGCGATATATTCTTCGGCGAGGTGTGGCCGGGCATCAGCGCCTTCCCTGATTTCAGCGACAGCCGGACGGCTGAATGGTGGGGCGATCTGCATAAATACTATACCGACCTCGGCATTGACGGAATCTGGAATGATATGAACGAGCCGGCGGTGTTTAATGAGAGCAAAACGATGGATCTGGATGTGATGCATTTCAACAACGGGCATCCGATCACACATGAGGAATACCATAACCTGTATGGGATGATGATGTCTAAAGCAACCTATGAAGGCTTGGCGGAGCATATGGGGGGAGAGCGCCCCTTTGTGCTGACCCGGGCCGGTTATGCCGGGATACAGCGTTACGCCGCGGTATGGACGGGGGATAACCGCAGCTTCTGGGAGCATATGGCGATGGCGATACCTATGGTGCTTAATATGGGACTCTCGGGACTGGCCTTCTCCGGGCCGGATATCGGCGGCTTCGCCCACCATACCTCCGCGCAGCTTCTGGTGCGCTGGACACAGATGGGTGTTTTCTTCCCCTATTGCCGCAACCATTCCTCCATCGGTACCCTGCGCCAGGAGCCATGGTCGTTCGGTGAGGAGGTCGAAGGGATTCTCCGCGAATTCATCGGCCTGCGCTACCGCTGGATGCCTCATATCTATAACCTTTTTCATGAGGCGGAAACCTGTGGGCTTCCTGTGATCCGGCCGCTGATTCTGGAGTATCCGCGCGACCCCTATGTGACCAACCTGTGCGATCAATTTTTGCTCGGGGAAAATGTGCTGATCGCCCCTGTCTACCGCCCGGATACGGAGCATCGCTCGGTGTATCTGCCTGAAGGGTGCTGGCTGGATTATTGGGATGGTGAAGTTCATGAGGGCGGACGCCATATCCTCGCCGATGCACCGCTAAACATCATGCCGATGTATGTGAAGGCCGGAAGTTTTGTCGCCGAAGGTCCGCTCAAACAATACGCACTCGAAGAAACAGAGGAAACGGTGGTGTTTCACTTGTATGGTGCGGAAGCCAAGGAAGGATTCTCGGCTGCTTTTACCCTGTATGAAGATGACGGGCACAGCTTCGGGTACAGAAGAGGGCAATATTCGCAAATCGACGTACAGGCCGCCGGGGAAGCAGGGATATTGCGGATAAGCTGGTCTTATGCAGTCCGTGAATTTACGCCCCGCAGGGAGATGCTGCGCTTCGCGCTCTGTTATCCGTCTTTCTTCACCCAATCGGTGGAAGGACTCTCCGAAATCAGTCTGGAGCAGCTTAAGGAAGGACGGCGGGGCTGGGCACGCAATGGCAAGAGCGGTGCGGTGATTATTCAAGTGGACGATGACCCGGAAGGCGGGGAGCTGCGGATGGAGGTAGCGGAGCAGCAACCGGAACACTTTAGAGCCCTTTGATACGACTTGAACCCGCCCGCTGGCGGGTTTTTTTCAATTACGGACAGTGCCGGAATATAAAATCTGCAGAAAATATACAGAAACGTTTTTAAATCAGGACTTTTTCGTATAAGATGAAGGGATGAAGAAAAAAACATGGGGGATTATGTATTTCTTCCGTTAGGGTTCACATCTGTTAATTCAGCTTAAAAATATATTTCTCGCGGAGAAGGATTCAGCCTTCTGCAAGGTTAGAAACGGATTCCGTCGTTTAGGGCGGCAAAGCCGTTTCTTCTAGCGGAACCGGCTGGCGCTTTCTGTTTGCATAAAAAGACAGGAGATCACCAATGATTAAGCATCTGTATGCAATATGGTTAGGGGACGTATTATTCTGCTTCTCCGGCGAAACTTCAGAGCCGAAAGTTGACGCATGGACACGTGTGGTCAAACGGCTGGAGCTTCGGGGAGGAGGACGTCCTTTTGCGGGTGCTGCGCTGCGGCTGGCGGAAGTGAAGTATCCGGCCGCTGCCTCTGCGGAAGGGAGGACAACGCGGCGCGGACTGCCGGGGCGCACGCTGGAAGGGCTTGCCCTGGCCCCGAAGGACGCCTTTGAGCTGCTGCTGGCCTGGGACGAGGAAATGTGCCGTGCACAGGGAGTGGAGCCTGGCGGTGAACTGCGCTATTGGGCGGCTGCAGCCCGTTTTGCCCTTGAACTGATGGGCACAGGCGGGATTGTGCCCGGCGCAATGCCGCCGAGGCCTATAGGCTCGCGCCGCCGCGGGGGGGAGCAAGCCGCTGCGGCCTGCTGGTCTCCGGCCTTTCGGCAGGAGGCTGATAAGGAGTTCTTTCTGCAGATGGCAGCTTCCATGCCGGTGCTGGCACTGGGAACCCATGTTGCGGAGGAGGGGGACTTGTCGTCGCGTGAAGAAGCGGGAGCGTACGTGCTGTATTCTTTTCTGCAGGCTGTAATGACTGCCGAGATCAAAAAGGTCATTGCGGGAATGGAAAGCGAGCTTGGGCCATTCAAAGCGAATTATCGCCGTGGATATTCACCGCTGACCGAGCTGTGGTGGAACAGCCTGCTCACCGGCAGCCGTGATATCCCGGTCCAGGGGACTCCGGCCGAGGTGGCGGACCTCCTTGCCGCCGTAAACGGTGCGGCTGAGAATGAGATTCCGAACTCCGGGGCGGAGGAGGTCCACAGCGGCCAGCTTAGTCTGGGTCTGCGTCTGGAGCCGCCTGCGAACGAAGGCGATGCCTGGAATTTAACCTTCTGGGCGGAGAACCGGGAAGAAGGAGAATTCTGGATTCCTGCGGCGGCGATCTGGAGCAGCAGGGAACGGGAGTTCACTTTATGGGGCAAGCGCTACCGCAATATTCAGCAGCAGCTGCTGGCTGCACTCGGCCGGGCCGCGAAAATATCGCCGGATATTGAGCGTGCGCTAGCCGGACCGGCACCGGATGGAGTTCAACTGGAGCCGGACCGCGTCTATTTCTTTCTGAAGGAGAGCGTGCAGCAGCTGCGGGAGCGGGGAATTACGGTGCAGATGCCATCCCGCTGGAGCCGTGAAGGCCGGCGGCGGATCGGGATGAAGATGAAGATGCAGCCGCCTGCTGGCAGCATCGATGGTTCAACCCAGCCTTCCCTTGGCATGGAAGAGCTGATTTCCTTCCGCATTGAGGCCTCGCTGGGCGATAACACGATCAGCGAGGAAGAGCTGAATGCGCTGGTGGAGGCCGGAGTGCCTTTTGTGCGCTTCCGGGGAGAATGGATTGAAGTCGATCCGAAGGAGATCCGCCAGGTTCTGCGATATATGAAACGCAACGAAAGCGGAGAAATGTCGGCGGCGGACTGGATGCGTCTGGAGGCCGAGGACGGTGATGAGCGGCTCTGGAAGGGAATGTCGGTGACCGGCATGGAAACCTCCGGCATGCTCGCTTCGCTCATGCATGGCGATGTTCTGCGGGGCCTTCCGCTGCGCTCTGTGCCGCCGGGTCTTCATGGAACGCTTAGACCTTATCAGGAGCGCGGCTTTCAATGGCTGGCTGCGCTCAGCGGGCTCGGCTTTGGGGTATGCCTTGCCGATGACATGGGCCTTGGCAAGACGGTGCAGGTCATCACCTGTCTGCTGGACCGTGCCCTGACTGCTCCGCCGGAGGAGAAGCGTGAGCCGGTGCTGATTCTCTGCCCGACCTCGCTGCTTGGCAACTGGCAGCGGGAGCTGCAGCGTTTCGCACCATCGCTGAGTGTGCATATTCACCACGGGGGAAGACGGGTTCGCGGGGAAGGCTTCATTGACTTGGCCACCAGCCATGAAATCGTGCTGACCACTTATCATCTCGCAGGCCGGGACAGCGAGGATCTCGCTGGCGTCCGTTGGTCGACTGTTGTGCTGGATGAAGCGCAGTATATCAAGAATCACCGCACCAAGCAGGCACAGAGTGTGATGAAGCTGTCAGCACCGCATCGCATTGCGATGACAGGCACACCAGTGGAGAACCGGCTTGGCGAGCTGTGGTCCATTTTTCACTTTTTGAATCCGGGGTATCTGGGGACTTATCATTCATTCCGCCAGCGGTATGTATCCGGTGAAGGCGGAGAGCGGCTGCGCGAGCTGCACCGCCTCGTCTCGCCCTTCCTGCTGCGGCGGCTCAAGAGTGATCCGGACATTTCCAAGGATCTGCCGGAGAAGCTGGAGCTGAAATCTTATTGTCCGCTTACAGAAACGCAGGCTGCGCTGTATCAGGGTGTAGTGGATGAAATGCTCGGTGTCATCGGGGAACGCTCCGGCATGGCCCGCCGGGGGCTGGTATTGTCTTCATTGACCAAGCTGAAGCAAATATGCGACCATCCGCAGCTGTACCGCAAAGAGGAGGGCCGGACTCAACGCAGTGAGCATTCCGGCAAAATGGATGTGATGTTCGAGGTGCTGGACAGCATTGCCGAGCTTGGGGAATCCGCACTTATTTTCACCCAGTATGTAGCGATGGGCGAGCTGCTGGTCAGCAGGCTGGCGAAACGTTACGGCTCACCGCCGCTGTTCCTGCATGGCGGTATCCCCAAACGGGAGCGCGATGAGATGGTGCATGCCTTTCAGGAGGGGGAAGGGCCGGCGTTTTTCGTACTATCGCTCAAAGCCGGCGGTGTGGGTCTGAACCTCACACGGGCCAACCATGTCATACATTATGACCGCTGGTGGAATCCGGCGGTGGAGAATCAGGCGACCGACCGGGCGTTCCGGATCGGCCAGCATAAGAATGTGCAGGTTCATAAGCTGATCTGCCAGGGAACGCTGGAAGAACGGATTGATGAACTGATCGAGCGTAAAAAAAGCCTGTCGGAGCAGGTTGTCGGTTCCGGAGAAAACTGGCTGACAGAGATGTCCAATCATGAGCTTAAGGAGCTTATCGAGCTTCAGGGGCAGGACTGGATGTAGAGGAACAAGCTTGGCATAAAGGAGGAATGGGCAATGAGTGAACTGCTGGAACTGCGACTGGAAATTGAGCCTGGGGTGGTTAAGGCGACGGGAACACAGCTATCGGCCAAAGCGCCGGGGGGGCAAACCAAGCGAAAGGCCGCTGCTGCTGCTGCTGCTGCCGCCCAAGGGCAAGCGCCAACGACGGTTCTCTCTTTGGAAATTCCGCGCTGGTCTGATGAAGTGAAACAGGAAGTGCTGATCCGGCTTGCGGAGCACCCGGGTGAGCTGTATGGTCTGCTGCAGGGCAACCTGAGTGGAGGCCTGGCGGCGATGAAGCTTCTGCCCGGCGATGAAGAACTGGCGTTGGCCGGACAGAAGCTTTCAGGGCCGGAACAGATGGCCCTGCTGGGGTTGGTCAAAAAGCAGCTGAAAGAGGAACCGCTGCTGGCGTTTGAACTGCGCGGTTTGGACAAAGAGACGCTGCTGGCCGGAGTTTTTGCCCTTTGGGCGGAAGAGGAAGCGGAGGACAGCGAGGATGCCGGCCCGGCCCCGTCCGGCCTGCTTGCAGCCGAACTGGCCCGGCTGGAGCGCAAAGGGCCGGCTGTCCCGACGGGAGAATGGCTGGCCGAAGCGGCTGCTGAAGGCTCGCTCCACCAGCCGGGTCCCATGTTTCATGAAATCGCAGCCCGGCCGTTTCCGGCTTCACCGGCGGTTGCGAAGCCGACCGAAAACTGGGGTACCCTGCTCGACAAGACACCCCGTGCCGGTGAGGGGCTTGTGCTCATCATGCAGCGTGTCGCAGAAGCCGCGGCCCGCAGGGCGGCAGGGCTGGGTAAGCTGTAAGGCTGCTCTGGTTGCTCTTAATTAACAATATTTTCACTGCGGAATGAACTGATCGTAACCTAATGTTCCTGCTGAGGTCTTATGATAACAGGACAAACAGGGAATGAGGGAGAGCTTAAATTGAGAGTTTATAAAATTCTGGCTTCTCTGTTCATAGCAGGAACGCTTCTAATTTCTGCCTCAACCATAGGGGCGGCACCGGCGCAAAGCTCCAGCATCACCCTGAAGGGATATCCGGACAATTTCCAAATGACAGGCGTGAAAGAGGGCTGGGGAATCACGCTGGGCGGAATGTGGCATACAGCGGACGGTGCGTTAAGCTGGAAGCATCCGCTTAGCAATACGGTGCCCATGCCCGGTAATGCTGTCCAGCTTGGCAAACTGGCGCATTACTTTGCGGGTGACACTGAGGCGTGGATTCTAAGCGCCTATGGCCCGCACAAGCCTACAACCCTTTTTCATACGCTAGACAAGGGAAAGTCCTGGAAGACTTTTCGCCTTCCGGTGAAGAAAAGCTGGGAGCAAGGATACGCCAGCGGGTTTATGCATTTTCCCGATAAGCAGGGCGGGTATATTCTGCTATGTTCCGAACCGGCACTTGGTATGATGGAGAAGTCGTTATACCGCACGGTGGATGGAGGGACAAGCTGGAGCAGAGTGGGCGATCTTACCGCAAGCATTGCTGCCTATCCAACGGGCATAACCTTCCGGGATAGCGATAACGGCTGGATAACCTCCAGTAATCACGGACAGAAGTCCATTCTTACCTTTAGAACTGCTGATGGGGGCAAGAGCTGGAAGCCGGAGAAACTCGTCTCCCCGCCAGCGCTTTCGGGGTATGCGTATAGCAACAGCTACCCTCCTGTCTTTTCCGGCAAGGATAAGAAGGATGGGGTGCTGCCGCTGGAAATTGTCCTGAACGGTGTTAAAAGCATGGTCTTTTACACCAGCAATAATGGCGGAGAGACTTGGAAGCATGGCCCCGGCATTCAAGGGGTTGAAGCGTCAAGGACAGCTTGGCTGAATGCCCGTTCAGGCTGGGCGCTGCAGGCAGGCGGCAAGCTGCTTGCTACAGACGATGGCGGCGTTAGCTGGAAGCAAGCTGCCAAAGGTTCAGCGTTCGATAAGGCAACGGAGATACAGTTCTCTACGTCTCGAACCGGCTGGATTTCCGGGCCGGAAATCCTTTGGAGCACGGCAGACGGGGGCCACACTTGGAGAAACCTGCTGCTTCCTTCTTGAGAATAATAGAAAGGCAGTGCCGCAACAGCTCAGCTGTAGGGCACTGCCTTCTTTTATTACCTTTTCAGCTACGGTCCGTAAACAGAAATGGCATTACTCCCCGGACGGGGGTTCACCCGCACTGCTTCCCTCGGATAACTCAAGAATCTCCCGGCGCAGGCGGAGCATTTTTTGATCCAGCTCATCGGCGGCACGTGCGGCTTCTTTCAGTTCCTCGGCGACATGCGACGGAAGCTGTTTATCGAATTTGTAGTAGAGGATATGCTCCATACTGGCCCAGAAATCCATGGCAAGTGTACGCAGCTGGATTTCCGCTTTTACCCAGTGGGTTCCTTCCAGCAGCACAAGCGGTATCGACACAATCAGATGCAGACTTTGATAGCCGTTGGGCTTGGGATGTGCAATATAATCTTTGATCTCCAGCACACGGATGTCCTCCCGCGCACACAGATGATCGACCAGACGATAAATATCCTTCACAAAAGCACAGACAATCCGCATGCCTGCAATATCATGAATGTGCTGCTCCATATTTTCCAGGGTAAACTCATGCCCTTTGCGTTCCATCTTCTGCAGGATGCTCTTCGGCTCTTTGATCCGCGACTTGACATGCTCAATCGGACTGAAGCCGTCGCGCACCTGCCATTCCGTTTTGATCACATCAATTTTATTCTCAAGCTCATTCAGGGCATGGCGGTACAGCGCCGGCAAAGCTTTGAAATCCTCGATCTGTTTGGCGAAATCCCCATTAACCTGCCACTTCTTCAGATCCTTGACATGCACCTGCAGCTGATTCAGTGTAACCTGTGTACTATCATATTCTTCCACTGAGACTCTCCCAAGTTTAGTTATTTGTGACTGGATAAAATGAACCCATGAATAAAGATATGTTATACATTCCGGGACCAGTCTATATCCCTATTTTAACCGATGTACTGCCCCAGAAGCAAAAAAAACCCAGACCCCCCTGTAGTGCCGAAGAGTCCAGGCTGTTTGCAACTATAATCCGGCCAACCCAAAATAGCGCAACATTCTTCCCGCAGCAGCGTATTAGCACACATAAGGGATAGAAAGTACGGCGCTTAGGTTGATTATTTGTTCGTAGGGGAGCCTCCGTCATAACCTTTATCGTGATACCCGGTATTTTCCAGTTTGGGGAGTATACCCAGCTGCTCAATGGTCTGCTGCGTCTCTATGCTGCCAAAACGGTGCAGGGTCTGGTACAGTCTGACGGTCTCATCGTCAAATTGCCGGGCAGCTTCATCGTGATCGGCAGACTTATAAGGCACAAAGGCGCGCCGGAAGGCGTAATCATCCCCGCGTTCGAGTTCGTTAAGGAGATCCTGGAGAAGGGTAAGCTCTTCAGCGTTAAGCAGCACTTCAAATTCATTGGAGTCATTGCGCACGTCCTGAATAAGGCTGTGGTTTACGGATACGAAATAGCGTTTTTTCTCTTCGTCCGGCAAGATTGATCCCTCCATTGTTGGTAAGCTTGTCCATGGTTATTTTTTACTATTATACACAGAACGACAAATAATGAATCTAATCGAGACATTTGGTATGATAGAAGCACGTTACCGCTATTGAACGGAGCGTTAAGGGTTTATTTGGAATGATATTTGGCTGCAAATCGGCCCTGTTCTCACTCTGGAGAAGGAGGAACTACAATGAATTTTCTGCAACGCATTAAAGACGGTGCCAGCCGGGTGAGTGAAAAAGCGCAAAGCTCGGTGGAGATCGGCAAGCTTAACGGGCATATTTCCGATATCGAACATGAGATGGAAATTGAATTTATGAAAATGGGAAAGCTGTTCTACGACGGATATCGCTCGAAGGATTTGTCCCTGGCCGAAGGCAAGATGGTGGAGCATTCCCGGGCCTGCCTGAAGCTTCAGGAACAGATTGAGGAGCTGCGCTTCCGGATTGCCGAGCTGAAGAATGAAAAGCTCTGCACCTGCGGGAATGTTGTAGCTCTGGACGCCAATTTCTGTCCGAAATGCGGACGTAAGCTGGAGGAACCGGCTTCAAGAAAAGAAGCGGTGCCCGTCACAGTGCACAGCATTCATGAGGATGAAGAGGAAGATCAATATTATGGCGAGGAGGAGCTGACGGAAGCGGAGAAAGAGCTGGCGATGAGATCGGAGCAGCGTACGGTGTATACCGAAGTGCTTCCGGTAGACGATGAACTGCCGCAGGAGGAATATGGCGGAGCGGTGCAGGATACCGAACGCAGCCGCCGTGAAGCCGATGAGCTTGAACGGGAGCGGGAAAGACAGCTTGAGCTTGACCGGCGTATCCGTGACTGGAAAGCCGGTGAGCCTGCGGAAGAAGCTGCATCCAGTGAAGGCGGCGTGCGGGATATCGTCAAATGTCAGATCTGCAGGGCGGATTTGCCCAAGGGTTCCATGTGGTGCCCGCGTTGCGGATCAGAACAAATCTAGTCAGCATTTACAGTCAGCTTAGGGGGACAACATAGATGGAACAGTTGCTGCTGCATCTGCGCAATTTGGGTTTCACAGAGATGGAATCCAAAATTATGGTCGAGCTGGCCAGCAAAGGCCAGGCTTCGGGTTATGAAGTGGCAAAGCAGCTCGGAGTATCAAGATCCAACGTATATGCGGCGCTTCAGCGTCTGACTCAGCAAGGTTATGTAAGATGCGGTGAAGGGGAACCGGCGCGTTACAGTGTGCTGGACCCGGAAGAGCTCGCGACCATGATCTCCGGACGGGTATCGGCTTCACTGGCTTATATGGAAAGTGAAATGCCGCGCGGCGGCCCGGTCAATCCCTCTTTCTACAATGTGGAGGGTGACCGGAATGTGATGGAGGAACTGATCCGCCAACTGAATCTTGCTGAGCAGGAAATCGTAGTAGATGTATGGCGTGAGGAGGCTTCGCTGCTGCGTAATGAGCTGGAGCAGGCAGAGCTGCGGGGAGTGAAGCTGTTGTGGGCCTTTGACGGCGGCAACGAGGTTCCCGCACCTTATCCGGTATGGCCGCCGCTGGGCGGCAAGCCGCGCCGGAGCAGCGGGCGGAAGTTTTCCTTTGTGATCGACAGGAACTGGTGCATGCTCGGCATGCGGTATGAGGACGGAACGGCGCAGGCGGTCGTAACCGAACATCAGGTGCTGGTGGAACTGCTGCTGAACCACTTTACGCAGGAGATGGTGCTCTTCGAGCTGGAAGAGGATATGGGCCCCGAGCTAACAAGAAGGTACGGGGAACGCTACAGCCACATTTACGGTAAATATGTACTGCATGACCAGGAGCATGAACAACTGGGCGAACAGGAGCAACCGGACGAACAAGAGGAACATGAGGAATTGGAAGAATTGGAAGAGCAGCAAGAGCCAGGCCATTAGGAAACGTGTTTGGGTAAGGGTCAAGCTGCTCGCAAGCCGAAATTAAGCTGGGGAGGTGAAAGCGTGGAGTGTATTATTCATTTTGATGTGCAGCATCCGGAAGGGATCAAGTCACTCAGAGGTCTCTTGTTTCTGGAAGAGGGTAAAGTCCCGGGAGAAAATGAACTGATTGGCATGTTCAAGGACATGAAGTTCAACGTTCGGCTGGAAGACCGTGAGAAGCTGATTTTTAAACCTGTGAATCCGGGAGAGAAGTACTCGGAAATCCGCATCACGAGCTTTGACAGCGGCAAGGCGAATAGCAAAGAGGACAACGAACTGAAGTCGATTGTCGGCAATTTGCTGCCGCAGAAGCCGTCTGGCCTGTAAAAACTAAGACAGGGTCCATTTGAGATGGAGAGGAAGGAGCACAGAATGGAGTTATTGAGACAGAAGGTTATCAATGAAGGTATTGTTCTCGGTCAAGGTGTGCTCAAGGTCGATTCTTTTCTGAATCACCAGATGGACCCGTTTCTGATGCGTGAGGTCGGCCGCGAGTTTACCCGCCGTTTTGCCGGAGAAAAGGTGACGAAGGTGCTGACCATCGAATCCTCGGGGATCGCCCCCGGCATTATGACGGCGCTGGAGCTTGAGGTTCCGCTCATTTTTGCACGCAAGCAGAAATCATTGACCCTGACCGAAGATATTTATGTGGAGAAGGTCTACTCTTTTACGAAAAAAGAAAGCAATGATATCACAGTTTCCAAAAAGTTCATTGCTCCCGGTGAACGCGTGCTGATCGTCGATGATTTCCTTGCCAACGGTGAAGCGGCCTTCGGGCTGGCCCGGATCGTCGAACAGGCGGGAGGCAGCGTAGCCGGAATCGGCATCGTGATCGAAAAAGCCTTCCAGCCCGGCAACAAGCTGCTGAAGGAAGCCGGCTACCGTGTGGAATCGCTGGTACGGATTGCTTCGCTTGACGATGGCTTGATCTCCTTCGTGGAGGAAGCCGGCGGCCTGCCGGGCTGACCCCGCAGTATTATAGCTCATAAAGACCCCATGCTCCAGCTTTGCGGAGTATGGGGTCTTTATGCTGTGGCTATAGGGATTACTGCGCAGTAATTGCAATTTGTACAACTAAATGTTCCTTATTTGCTCGGCATTCCGTTTTAGTTGTATTTTGTACAGTAGATATCCGTCTTAATGCCGAAAATGGACCAGAAACCGGAATTTAGATGTACAGAGTGCAGTTAAGTGCTGAACGGAAGCGGAACCAGCCCGTTTAGTTGTACAAACTGCAATTATCTCCCGCGACCCCAAAGGGCAGCAGCATAGCCACAGCTGGGAAACAAAGTATAAGCAGAATGGAGCTGCGTTTGCGGGCTAGCCGCAGGCCGCCGAAGCGTGGCCACGCAGGCCATTCATTCGCAAGCGCGATGGAACTCGCGCTCGGGAACCCCAGTCAGCCGCGTCCCATACGCCGCTGACTGGGTACGGGCCGGCCGCGTCCTACGCGACGCTGACTGGGTACGGGCCCGCCGTGTCCTACACGCTTGCCTGGCAAGGGCCCGCCGCGCCTTGTTCGCGGACCGCCGCCAGCGGCGAGAGCACGCGCAGCGCGCCCGGCTCGCAGCGCACGGCCAGCGGCGCCGTGCCGAGGGCCTCGCCGTCGCCGATGGCATGGCGGGCCTGCGCGAAGTGGACAGCTACGCTGTGCCCGCGCAGCATCGTCACGAAGGGCAGCGCAACATGCGTGCCCTTCAGCAGCGTCGGGAACAGCCGCAGCACCTGCATGCGGCTGCAGCCGTGCACGACGCAGACGTCGAGCAGGCCGTCATCGGCCTCCGCCTGCGGGCAGATCAGCAGCCCGCCGCCATAGCTTGGCAGGTTGCAGATCGAGACAAGCCAGGCTTTATCGAAAGCCTGCTCCTTCCCGTCGCAGGTTACGCTCACCCGGCAGGGCTTGAAGGTCATCAGCGTATGCAGAATGCCGATGATATAGGCCAGCTGTCCGGCGCCGATGGCGTTGCACAGCCGTTTGTAGAAGCTGTTGTTCACATTTACGGCTACCTGTGCATCGAAGCCGCTGGCTACGGCGGTCAGGGTGAGGCCGCCCGCCCCCGAGAGCAGATCGGCTTCGAGGCAGCGGTCCTGCAGCGCAGCCTCCAGCGCGGCCTCTGTGGCCAGCGGGATGCCGAAGCCGCGTGCCGTGTCATTGCCGGAGCCGGCGGGAATGACGGCCAGCGGCACGCCTCTGCGCCGCAGCGCGCCCAGCACGCTATGGATCGTGCCGTCGCCGCCGATGACGATGGCGGCGCGCCAGTCGTCGCGCCGGGCGAGCGCCCCAAGCACCTGGGTTTCGGCGCGGTCGGCGTTTTGCGTGAACAAGGGCTCATGAGGGATGCCGCGTGAATGCAGCATCCCTTCGACCGTGTGCCATGTCCGCTGGCCTGCTCCGCCGCCGGAACGGGGATTTATGATCAATAAGTACATGTATGTTCCTCCAGCCTGTAGATTCCTCTATGTCCTGATTCCATTGTACGGAGTGGACGTTCAAAAGGGAATCTTAAAAATAAGGATAAACAGCAGGAGGCAGGCTACAACTGACGGAGCTGGCTTTCAGCGATCTCCCCTGCCCAGGGAAGCTTATACCATCTTCCGCCCAAAGCATGGTAGATCATGAGAAGCCATACGGCGAAGCTGCAAAGGGAAATTAAAGCGGCGACGAGAGCGCCGAGCAGCGGAATGAAGCCGCTGAGGACATGGACAATCATCAGTGTCCCGAAGGCGATCAGCGACTGCAACGCATGAAAGAGCACGAAGCGGCTGCGTTTCTCCAGGGCCAGAAAAACGATGCCCCCAATAAAGGGGAAGAAGTAGCATAGGGCGGCGGCAATATGGTCAGGCAGTCCGGTGGAAGATCTGAAAGGGGACAAAAGGCTCACTCTCCTTGTACTTGGAGAAGAAGGCGGCTAACCGGTTCCCTCTTCTCTATGAGCCTATGATTTGTCCCGGCAAAGTATGTGGACCGGGAAGGGGTTCAAGTGAAAAAGCATTCTTCCTTTCCGTTAGACATGCTAAAGCTCCATCGCCGGTATAATGTATTGTTCAACCAGTCTGCGGGGGTGCTTCCACCGGCTGACCGCGCTCTCGGCGGTGAATATAACGGCGGCGTCCAGCTTCGGCAGCAGCAATAGCTGCTGGCCCCCGTGTCCATGAGCCAGCACGTAGGGCTGGCTGCTCATCATGCCGTTCCAGAATTGATACCCGTAATTACCGTAGGCCGGATATCCGGGGGTCTGGGCTGTGAACGCATCTTCCAGCCAATTCTGCGGGATCATCTGCTGTCCTTTGTAAAGGCCGCCGCCCAGCAGGACCATACCGACTTTAGCCAGATCACGCGAGGTCAGGTATAAGCCGATATGGCCCATGCTGTGCCCTTCAGGACTGGGCAGCCAGGCGGTGTGGTGAATGTCCAGCGGTCCAAACAGATGCTCTCTGGCATAGCTGTAAGCGTCCAGCCCTGAGAATCCGCTCAGCATAACCGAAATTAGATGCGAGTCGCTGCTGCGGTATTGAAACTGCCCAATATTTTCATGATCAATGGGCAGGCTAAGAGCGTAAGAAGTCCAGCGTCGGCTGCGCTGCAGATTACGTACGAGCGGTTCTCCGAGCTTCTTGCCGGTAATCCACCTGAAGCCGGAGGTCATGGTCAGCAGGTGGCGCAGCGTAATTTCCGAAAGCTGCGGAGAGCAGCGGGGCGGCAGATATCTCTGAAGCGCTTCGGCTACAAAGGAGTGGACTCCCGGAATATGGCCTTTGCCGATGGCAATGCCGATAAGAAGAGAGAGGAAGCTTTTGGTGGCCGAACGAAGATCATTCAGCATTCCGGCATGATATCCCCCGTAATACCGTTCAAATATCAGTTGCCCGTGGCGGACGACAAGCATACTATGCATTTTGGGATATTCTTTCGTAACTGCCTGATGGGCCTTCTCCAGTCGAAGAGGGCAGGTTCCGGTGTCATCCGGACGGGCTGCTGCTATAACGGGTGCCGGGTTGTTAGGTGTGTGTAGTAAAGACAGCTGCTGGCTCATAGCAATCCCCTTTCCAAGCTGCCTGCTGCAGTCTAAGATGCGGCGGCGGATACGTTATTTTAACCAAAAGTCTGCAAGCCTCACCTGCTGCGGTAGAGAAGAGTAAAAAAATATTTTACGTACGTAAATTTTACAAGGAAAGGTGGAAGTTGGACTGGAATATGATACAATATAACGATAAGGCCCGAAAGGAGTGATTCAGCAAGTGGCTCTTCGGGTAAGTAAAGTGTCAAGGTGTTCCGCATTTGGTGCATCTTACTCTCAGCCCAAATCACGACGAACCTGCTTCACCGGCAAGGCGGACCTCCATATTTATGGGATGAACGTTTAGGCGGATAATGCAAGCCACGTATGTGTTACGGTTTCTTGACTTGCATTTCGAGGTTACGGCGGACTTTTCATCATGCATTCTCTACAACGGAGCATTCATTTTCAATGTTTTGGGAGGGAACTGATCATGGCAAGTAAAGGTCATAACGAAGTGAAGGAAAGTCTACGGGAAATGACACGCATTTTCCGGCCCAAAGATCCCAAGAAATTTGTGAAGGAGTATGTCCGGAAGTATCGGATCACAGGAGGCTATGAAGAAGAGCTGACTATGGTCGTGGAGCATGAGTTGGGAAGAATAAACTCATCCGTCTCCTAATTTACAGACAGGAATACTTCCTGCTATTTGACGACATCAAATTTGGAATTACATCCATGAGGATTCTCATAAACCGTGCCCGGGCGGCTTGCTGCCGCAGGAAGCGGTTTTTTTTGTGCGCATATTTATTGCGAAGTCATAAATCACAAAATAGTCAAATGAATTAATAGACACAAATAGATATGTATGCGCTTTAAAGAAAAAATGATAAAAGATTCATTTTTTGTAAGCGCTCTTAAATACAGTAAGGACAAGCTTTTGCTGTTTGAAAAAATGCTTTGTGAACTTGCTGTGAACGATTGACAAAAGACCCCCATAAACTTATATTAATAGTGATTGTTATAATTGACAGGAAAATCCTCTAATCTACGAAATCGGGAAAAGCGGGGTAGATCAATGATGAAAACGTGGCAGGCTGGTAAACGGCTTCTTCCCATGACGGCAACGCTTGGACTCATTCTCGCAGGATGCGGGCGGCAGGACTTGTCGGTGCTCAGACCGCAGGGACCTGCAGCGGAAAGCTCGTTCGGACTCATGAAGCTGTCGATTACCATCATGATTGTCGTGCTGCTGATCGTCTTTGCCATTGCGGCCTACGTGCTTATCCGTTACCGCAGGAAACCGGGCCAGCATGAGATCCCTGAACAGGTGGAAGGCAGCTTCAAGCTTGAAGTGCTGTGGACGGTCATCCCGCTGATCCTTGTAATTGTGCTGGCGGTTCCGACCGTGCAGGCGGTGTTTGCCGCAGGAGATGATCATTCGGATGATAAGAATGCAGTTAAGGTCAAGGTGACCGGCCACCAATACTGGTGGGAATTCGAATACCCCGATTACGGTGTGACAACGGCGCAGGATCTGGTGATTCCTGCGGGCGTGGATATCGCCTTTGAGCTGACTACAAAGGATGTGCTGCACTCCTTCTGGGTACCTTCTCTCTCCGGAAAAATCGATACCAACCCGGACGGGTCAACGAACCATTTCAGCTTCAGTGCGCCAAATGAAGGCGTTTACCGCGGCAAATGCGCAGAGCTGTGTGGTCCTTCCCACGGATTTATGGAATTTAAAGTGAAGTCGGTCAGCAAGGATGCGTTCACGGCATGGATTGCTTCCATGAAAGCCCCGGCAGTGATGCCTGAAGATCCGGCGCTTGCGGAAAAGTTCAAGTCCGCGTGCCTGACCTGCCACGCAGTGGGTGATATGGTAGGCAGCAACGGTCCGTCCCTCACCGGGATCGGGTCCCGCGAGTCGGTGGCTGGTATCCTGCTGAACGACGACACAGGTGTCGACGGAGCGCCGATCCTGGAGAATCTTAAGACCTGGCTGCATGATCCGCAAAGCGTCAAGCCGGGCAACCGGATGCCTGACCCCAAGGAATTGGGACTCAGTGATGAAGAGATTGACGGAATTGCCGAATATCTGGCCGGCTACACGCTGGAATAAAGCCTATTGCCCAAAGCAGAAGCAGCATATTTGAAAAGGGGGTACGTACCTTGGCTCAAGCAGCGCAATCCTTGAATCCTTCCCAGCCCTTGAGGCATGGCCACAGCGTCAAACGGCATACCGGGATCATGGACTGGATCACCACCGTCGATCATAAGAAGATTGCAATTTTGTACCTTTGGGCCGGAGGGATCTTTTTTGGCATCGGCGGGCTGGAGGCCATTCTGATCCGCATCCAGCTGATCAAGCCGATGAATACCTTTCTGGATGCCCAGACCTTTAACGAATTGATTACGATGCACGGGACAACGATGATTTTTCTCGGGGTCATGCCGGTCATCTTCGCGTTGATGAATGCGGTTATCCCGCTGCAGATCGGTGCGCGCGACGTAGCTTTTCCTTTTCTGAATGCGCTTGGCTTCTGGACGTTTCTGTTCGGCGGCATTCTGCTTAATCTCAGCTGGATTATGGGGGGAGCGCCCGATGCCGGCTGGACCGCTTATACCCCACTATCCTCCAGCTCCTACAGCACCACCCACGGGGTGGATTTCTACACGATCGGCTTGCAGATTGCCGGGTTAGGCACACTAATCGGCGGCATTAACTTCCTGGCTACGATCATTACGATGCGGGCTCCGGGAATGTCATTTATGCGGATGCCGATGTTCGCCTGGGCCACCTTTATCACTTCCGCTATTATCCTGTTCGCTTTTCCCGCAGTTACAGTAGGGCTTGTGCTGCTCACCTTCGACCGGATTCTCGGCGCCAATTTCTTCGAGACCAGCGGCGGCGGCAATCCGGTGCTCTGGCAGCATATTTTTTGGATCTTTGGTCATCCCGAAGTGTATATTCTGATTCTTCCGGCCTTCGGCATCATCTCCGAGGTCATCCCGACGTTCTCGCGTAAGCGGCTGTTCGGGTACAGCTCCATGGTCTTCGCGACGATCCTGATCGCCTTCCTTGGCTTCATGGTCTGGGCGCATCATATGTTCACCACCGGCCTCGGACCGGTAGCGAACGCCTTGTTCTCTGTATCCACGATGCTGATCGCCGTTCCGACAGGAATTAAAATTTTCAATTGGCTGTTCACGATGTGGGGCGGGCAAGTACGCTTTACCACTCCGAATTTATTCGCGGTCGGCTTTATTCCAACCTTCACCATGGGCGGGGTTACAGGTGTCATGCTGGCTTCTGCTCCTGCCGATTTTCAGTTTCATGACACGTATTTTGTCGTTGCCCATTTCCACTATGTAATTGTCGGCGGCCTGGTGCTCGGCTTATTCGCGGGCCTGCATTATTGGTGGCCTAAAATGTTCGGAAGAATGCTCAGCGAACACCTGGGCAAATGGACCTTCTGGACCTTTATCATCGGGTTTCACATGACCTTTTTTGTACAGCATTTTCTGGGGCTTATGGGGATGCAGCGCCGCGTATTTACGTATTTGCCGAATCAGCAATTCGACCTGCTAAATTTGATCAGTACGATCGGGGCAGGGCTTATGGGTGTGGGGATGCTGTTTTTCCTGGCCAATGTCTTCATCACTTCCAGAAAGCCGGCAGATGCGGCGGATGATCCGTGGGAAGACGGGCGGACGCTGGAATGGACCATTTCCTCACCGCCTCCGGAATACAATTTCAAGCAAACGCCGCTGGTGCGCGGTCTGGATGCTTTCTGGAAGGAAAAAACAGCCGGGCACAAGGGCATGACGCCATCCGAACCGGTAGGCTCCATTCATATGCCTTCAGCGACGGTGCACCCGTTCCTGATGTCGGTTGGTATCTTTATTGCCGGACTTGGCTTTATGTTCAGCCGTGATGATTTTGGCAACAGCTTTATGAGTTTTCTCTTTAATAACTATATCGTTACGGCGCTGGGTCTTCTGATAACCTTCGGGTCGATGCTGATGCGCTCGCTCTTTGATGATCATGGCTGGCATATCGAACCCGAAGAGCTGGAAGGAAGGTGAACCGACATGACAACGGCACATGCTGAAGCTTCAAAAGGCACTCTCCCGCACGAACCGGAAAAGGCAACGGCGGAAGGCCGCAACAAAGTGCTGGCCTTCTGGTTGTTCCTTGGTGGAGAAGCGGTGCTTTTCGGCACCTTGTTCGCTACGTTCCTGGCGCTGCGAAACCAGACGAATGACGGTCCGTCTGCGAACGAATTGTTCCATCTGCCGCTGGTTGCCGCCGCAACCTTCCTGCTGCTGGTGAGCAGCCTGACGAGCGTATTCGCCATTCAGGCGATGCACCGGAACCAGCCTGCCTTGCTGCGGAACTGGCTGCTGGTTACTGTAGTGCTTGGCGCGGCCTTTCTCGGGCTGGAAATCTACGAATTCAGCGAGTATATAAGACACGAGAAATTCGGGATGACTACCAGTGCATTCAGCTCGGCGTTCTATACACTGGTCGGGTTCCACGGTGCTCACGTTGCTTTCGGGATTGTGTGGATCGCTGTGCTGATCGGGCAGCTGAGCTATAAAGGGCTGACGGTGGTTACGGCACCAAAAATTTATGTGTCCGCGATGTACTGGCATTTTATCGATGTGGTATGGGTGTTTATCTTCACGGTTGTTTACCTGCTCGGAAAGGTGGGTTAGCTATGGCGACAGAACAGCGTTCTCCGGATAGCGCGGTGAAGCACCGCCACCGGCAGGAAGGGCCGCAGCGGCATATCGTGGTGTTTATCTTCTCTGTTATTCTGACGCTGATTGCCTTCGCAGCTGTTGCGGCCGGAGGAGTCAACGCGACCTTTGCCGTGATTCTGCTGCTGGTCATGGCCGTTCTGCAGGTTTTTCTGCAGATGGGCTTCTGGATGCATCTGAAGGACAAGGGACATTTGATACCGATTCTATTTATGCTGGGCGGCTTTTTTATCGCCGGAACCTGCATTATCATGGCACTGTATTGGGTTTGGTGGGATTAAGGAGGCTTCTGATCATGCTGGGATTACAATATTTCAGCTTTGAGGATTTGTGGAGTCCGCTTTTTCTGGCGGTCCTGCTGCTGCTGACGGCTGGATATTTCGTATTGATCGGTCCGCTTGCCGGTCGGTTCTCCGGTGCTTCGGCAGTTCCTATATGGCGCAGGGGGCTGTTTCTTAGCGGAATGTTGGCTCTTTACCTTGCGCAGGGCGGTCCGGTCAGCCTGCTGGGCCATATCTTCTTTTCCTTCCATATGGTCAGTATGGCGCTGTCCTATCTGGTGGCAGTGCCGCTGATTATGCTCGGGATTCCGGATTGGGTCTGGCGTACTTTTCTTAAGGTGAACCCACTGCGGCGTTTTGCCTTTCTGGCACAGCCGGTGGTGGCGGCCCTTCTGTTCAACGGACTGTTCTCGCTCTACCATATTCCAGTGGTTCATGATTACGTGATGCTGCATTTTACAGTTCACCGGCTCTATTACGGCCTGCTTTTTCTGACCTCTGTGCTCATGTGGTGGAATCTGATAAATCCTCTGCCGGAGTACCGGAAACTTGGCGGCCTGGGTCAGGTAGGCTTTATCTTCCTGAATATGGTGCTGCTGACACCGGCCTGCGGGCTGATTATTTTTGCGGGGTCTCCATTATATGCCACGTACAGTGATCCCGACACCTGGGCACGGGCGATGGGCTACTGTGTATCGGGAAATCCCGCTTCATTGCTGCAGACGTTCGGCGGTCCGGCGTTCTTCGGATGGCTGTCGCCCAAGGTCGATCAGCAGGTGGGGGGCATCGCCATGAAGTTCATTCAGGAATTTATTTTTGCCTCGATGCTTGCTTATGTGTTCTATCATTGGTATAAAAAAGAGAACGGGCAAGACGATGCGGAGGTTTCCGCGCCATCCGCCGAACCGGGGGATGGCTATTTGAAATACAAGGAAGGCTGAGTCACACGCCTGACTTATCCTTGTATTTCTAAAAGCAACGGATACCTGAGAGCGATACAGAGTATTGCTGGCATCGGAAGCATACGCTCTGCAAAGAACAATGTAGCGGCTTCTTCTTGCTCGTGCATAGCTGGCGAGCGCCGAGGGGGATAATCATGGATATTTTCACATTGTTTCCAACGATCAGCACATCTTTCATCGTAATCAGCGCGTTGCTGGTGGCGATTGGCTGGAGACAAATCATTAAGGGCAAGCGCGAAGCGCACAAGAAGACAATGATTGCCGCCGCTGTTGCTGCCATCTTGTTTTTCATTGTGTACGTGTCCAGAACGGCATTCGTAGGCAACACATCCTGGGGTGGACCGGCCGATTTGTCGACGCTCTACCACATCTTTCTGATTTTCCATATCGTGCTGGCGACGGTAGCCGCCGTATTCGGCATCACTACGCTGACGCTGGGCTTCAAGGCTCAATTTGCCAAACACCGGAAATGGGGAAGAGTGACTGCTGTCATCTGGTTTATTACTGCTATTACGGGTGTCGCTGTGTATGTGCTGCTGTACATCTTTTATCCGGGCGGGCACACAAAGCCGGTCTGGCAAATTATTTTAGGTGCCTGATCTGACACTGTAAAAGTACCAAAAGACCTGTGAGGCCTGCGGTTCCGCTTTGGAACTTGCAGGTTCACAGGTCTTTTGTTCAAATATAGGCTACAGGCGGAAGGAGGAGACGGTGCTCTGCAGCTCCTCGGCCAGGCTGGCCAGAGATTGGGCGGAAGATGCAGACTCCTCGCTGCTTGCGGCAGACTGTTGGGTGGTGGCAGAAATATTCTCGACAGCGGCCAGCACATTGGTCGACTGTGCCGCTTGCTCTTCACTGGCAGCAGCGATCTCGGAAATTTTCTGGCCGGCGTTATTCACCATCGTGACGATCTTATGAAAAGAGACGCCGGTTTTCTGCGACAATTCGGCACTTTCCTGTACGGCGCTTACACTGTAGCGTGTGTTCGCCTGCATGCCCTTGATGATGCCTGTAATCTGCTTGGTGGCCTCGCCGCTGCGTTCGGCAAGCTTCCGCACCTCATCGGCAACCACGGCGAAGCCGCGTCCCTGCTCTCCGGCCCTTGCGGCTTCAATAGCTGCGTTAAGCGCGAGCAGATTTGTCTGATCAGCGATATCCTCGATGACATCGATAATGTCCCCGACCTTTTGGGAGTCCTCCTCCAGCCGGGCCATCTGCCCGCTGACAGACTGCATGCTCTCCATAGATTCCTGAATGATGCTGTTGCCATCTTCGGCAATCAGCACAGTTTCATCCGAGATGACCGAGGCCTGTTCGGTGTTCTGCGCTACGGAGTGGATGGCGCTGGAGAGCTCTTTAAATAATTCGCTGATCGTCCCGGCATCATTCGCAGTGCTTGTGCTGCCGCTGGCTATCTCCTGTGTACTGGCGGAAATCTCTTCTGCGGCGGCGGACAGGCTTTGGGAATGCGTAAGGATGGACCCGACAGTCCGGCGAAGATTGCTGACCATCTCATTGACCTTAAACGCCAGCATGCCGATTTCATCTTTGGTGTCGATCTCCGTCTGGCTACGTAAGTCGCCATCAGCTACCTTGGAGAGGATCTGGACTACCTTAGCCAGCGGCTTCGAGATGATTCGGGAGATCATATAGCCGAGCAGGATGCACAGCATCACGGCAGCTACAACGACAGCAAGCGTAATAGTCCGCGAGGAGTTGTACAGGGATGCTCCATCCTGTTTGGCCTGATCCGCTTCTTTGATATTGATGCTGATCAGATTGTTGATGATTTGCTTTAGGGCATCCGCTTCATTGGCCAGAGTGGTGCTGCGGAGCGTGTCCAGCAGTTCGTCGTCCCGCTGGGCAAGGGATGCGCTGATCAGGGATTCATAAGTATTCAAATATTCGTTCCAGGCAGCTTCGAATGGAGCGATCGCCTGGATGGAGTCTTCGCTGAGCTTTGTTTTGCGGAAGGCTGCGATGCTATCCAGCACATTCTGCTTTTCAGTTTCATAGTCTTCCACGCGCTGCTGCCGTTCCGCAGGCGTTTCTTTAATATACAGATCCCGGGCGATGCCGCGCATACTGGTGAAGCTGTTCTGGGAGCTTTGAAGAGAGGAGACGGGCACCAGATTGTTCGTATACATATCATCAAGACTGTCATTGATTGAACCCAGATTGTTCAGACCATAAAGACCCACGAAGGCCAAAATGACAGCAACCACCAAAAAGGATGAGATTAACTTCACGCTTGTTTTTAAATTATAAAACCATTTCATACCCGATTCCCCCAGTGATCATGAATTTGTTAAACCAAAGAACCTGCGTTGAAAAACAGACTTGCGGTGTCGATGATGAGTGCGATTTTGCCGTTTCCCAGGATGGTGGCCCCTGAAGTGCTGTCTGACTTGCCTATGTATGAGCCCAGCGTTTTAATTACAATGTCCTGATTACCGACAAGCGTATCCACTGCCAGCGCCAGCCGTTTCTCCCCGCGCCCCAGAATGATCAGCGGGATCGAAGATGCAGTTGTCTCCGCTCTTGGAATCCCCAGGCAATCATGCAGCCAGACCACCGGGACGAGCTGGTTGCGTGCTGTAATAACCGGTTGGCCCCGAACGGTCTTGATCTCACCGTAAGCGGTGCGGATAATTTCGGCCACACTGCTCATGGGAATGACAAAGGTCGCATTGCCGGCATTTACCAGAAGCCCCCGAATGATAGCCAGGGTAAAGGGCAGGCGGATACGGAACCGGGTGCCTTGCCCTTTGGTGGTCTCAATATCAATCATTCCGTTAATCCGTTCAATATCATTGCGGACAATATCCATCCCTACCCCGCGGCCGGAGATATCGCTTACTTGAGCGGCAGTAGAAAAGCCGGGTCTGAAAATAAGGCGCAGCGCTTCATCCTCATTCATGTAACGGGCCTCTTCGGCTGTGATGATGCTCTTATTGATGGCGGATTGGAGGATGGCCTCGGCATCGATTCCAGCCCCGTCGTCCTCAATGACGAGGATGACCTGATTATCCTCATGGGAGGCGGCAACCCGGACGGTGCCTGTTTCACTTTTGCCCGCGCTACGCCGGATTTCCGGGGTTTCTATGCCGTGATCCAGCGCATTCCGCAGAAGATGGATAAGCGGGTCGCCGAGTTCCTCAATTAGTGTCCGGTCCAGCTCTGTTTCCTTGCCTTCAATGACCAGCTCGATCTGCTTGTTCAGTGAGTATGACAAATCTCTGACCATGCGCGGCAGCCGGTTGAACAGCTGCTCTATAGGCAGCATCCGTACCTTGATCATATTCTCCTGCAGTTCACGGGTGATCGTCGACAGATGATCGGCCAACTGTCCCAGCTCCTCTGTCAGGCCATTGGCTCCGTATTGCCCGTGAAATCTGCGGTTCAGGAGATGGAACCGGGTTTGATCAATTACCAATTCACCCGCCAGGTTCATCAGCTTTTCCAGCCGCTCAATATGTACGCGAATGGTTTGGGGCTTTATCTTGTCAGCAGTAGCCGGCAGTGCCTCCAGCGGGTCCGGGAGGCCCCGGCTCTCCGGTTCCGGCTGAGTCGAATTTTTTTCTGCAGCAGGGTTAAGTGAGATGTCCTTCACTTCTTCTATGTAGATACTCTCAACATCCATAATGGAGGAGATCTGCTGCCGGAGTTCCTCGATATTCCTCTTGGGGGACAGCATCCAGGATGCACCATCGACCCTGCTGTCATGGGCTTCAATCTCTTCCAGCTCCGGCTTCATTCTAAGGACCGTGGCGAGGTCCCGCAGCTTGGCGTCAATAAGATGTAGACGTGGCAGCTTCATTTCACAGGCCGGGGAGAGCCATACATGAAGCCAGAAAAGCTGTAGCGGAGTTTCGGTTTTGTTTGGCTGTACAGCCGGACCTCGGTCATGTCCATGCAGTCCCTGCGCACCAAATGTCTTGAGCCTCTGAATCAGCTCGGATACGTCTGTCGTCTCATGGTCTGCAGCGGCGATTTCACTTTGCAGCGCGCGCATTCCATCCAGTGCCTGGAAGAACAGGCGGATAAGCTCATCCGTTACTTGCCGTTCCCCGTTCCTCATTTGGTGAAGCAGATGCTCAAGATGGTGTGCGACCTCCTTCAGCCTGTTGTAACCCATGGACGCCGAGGAGCCTTTGAGGGTATGGGCTGCCCGGAAGAATTGCTGTATTCCGTCTTCCGTCTCCCCTATCTGCTCCAGCCGGAGAACTTCATCTTCGATCAGTTGCAGCTGCTCCTCCAGTTCTTCAAGAAAAATTCCCCGATATTCTGATAAGTCAACCATAATTCACCTTCTCTCCGTGTAGCCTCCGGTTATTCGCGCAGCAGTATCTCATCCAGCTTCAGAATTCCGACCAGACCCGAAGAAGAGAAGCCTATTCCGGTGAAGAAGGAACCGCTGATTCCGGAGACACTGTCTGGTGCGGGCTGAATATCATTGAACGTAGTCACTTTATTCACGTTGTCAACAATGACACCAATGGATTCCTCCAGGTGATGAACCACCAGGATGCGTGTATGCTTAGTCTCGGCAATTTCCGCCATATCCAGCAGCACCCTCAGGCTTAGCACCGGCACAATTTTCCCTCTCAGATTGATAATGCCCTTAACGTAGTAGTGGCCGTTTGGAATATCCGTAATTTCCTGCATTCTTATAATTTCATGAACATCGGAGATGGGGATGGCATAATGCTCGTTGTCCACCCCGAATTCGACATATTGTTTCTGTGTGGCAGACTCCATATTTTACCTCCGTTTTCTCAAATAAGTGATTAAGCAGCCGCTCCTCAGGCGCTGGGTTCCTTCCTCCTTTTCTTAACAATTCATTAGCATGTTACTCCTGATGTGTCTCTGGTCCTTCTCGACGTGAGGAAATGAGACAAAAAACCGGAAAGATGTCGTACAATATCACTTATGCGACATTTTTAATCATAGAGGAGCAATGAAATGACAATAAAACAAGCAGAATTGAGCAACGCCCAGTTAGGTTTGGTTTACTCTGGGGAGGGCAATTTCAGTGACGATCAGATTGTTCAGATGTTTGTGGCAACCTGCTGTGCCAATGCAAATACACGTCGTAATTATAGGCGGGCGATTGCTGATTTCCGTAAATTCATAGTTGGCACATCCTTGCAGGAGGTTACCTGGAGGGAGATTGAGGCGTATAAATTCTTTCTGACCCAGGGAGGTTACAGCTATCCTAAGCAACTGGCGCCGGCAAGTATTGCCGCGTTCCTCGCACCTTTGAAATCATTTTATAAATGGGGCAGTGATCAGCATATTGGCATCTTTGCAGCTAATCCGACCTCAAGTGTGCGGATTCCCAAAATTACGATTACCAGCCGAAAAAATTTCTTAACCAAAAGAGAGGTGGGGGATTTGCTGGGGGAGCTCCAGACGCAGGGCCTGCGCAATTACCTGATTGGGCTGACGCTGGTGATGCTGGGGCTTCGTGTATCTGAGCTGACGGCGATGAAATGGGGGGATTTCCACACAGATCCGCTGGAAACCTCTCTCTGGCTGACCATCGCGAATGCTAAAGGTGGCAAACGCAGAGAGATCAAGGTACCGCCGACCCTTTGGCAGCTGTACTCCCAATTATCCAGCGCCATTGCCGGGAAAGGTGATCCTGCCCCGGAGCTTCTGATGTTCCCGTTATCATCAAGACAAGTAGAGCGGATTATCAAGACAGCCGGAGAGGCGAGCTCTATTGAGAAAAAGCTTACTCCACATTGGCTGCGCCACACCAATGCCACACTTGCGTTGCTGCAGGGCGCCTCACTACAGCAGGTGCAGGAATCGCTGGGGCATTCCCACATCAATACTACTCAGCGGTATCTCCATACCGTGCAGCAAATTCAAAAGGCTGCCCCTGATTTTGTAGAGGACAGCCTGCGGATTTTTATTCAATAAGACAAAGTTTTACAAAATACGCTAGTATTTCTGGGAAGTTCCTATACAGCAGTATGGATATGCCCTATAATGAATGCATAATCGCTTCGTAATGCGCAAGTACGCAGAAGCCTATTTTTTTCGGGAAAAATGTCGCATAAGTGATATTGTACGACAAAATATGGCACGATATACATAAATCTTGAATTTTAAATTGTAGTATTTAATGGGATTACTGAGAGACTGTGCCTGCGCCATGCGAATGGATGCTTGGGACAGTCCCTCTTTGCCTTAACAGGATTGGGCGTGAGCGTCTTCTGAGTCTGAACTCCTTCACAAGCCGCGAGATTGGGCAATATAACGGAACTGTAGTCCGCATGATCACAGACGTTCCGTATCAGAACTGCACACTAAAGCCGTTAAATGTGTGAATCCCCGTGCCGAAATGATCCAGTTCATGTTCCCGCAGAAACTTAACCGCCAGCTTCACTTCCTCCAGAATCTCCGCTTCTAGACCCAGTGTATTATGTGAACCGTAAACTTTGTTGATTCCGTCTAATGCAGCCATTCTCTCCAGGGAATTGACCAAATCTGCAGGACTTGTTGAAGGATAAAAAGCATACACAGGCGTCTCATCATATAGCAGATCACCCGTAAACAAATAACCGCGGTCTTTATCGACAAAGCATACATGACCCGGAGAATGCCCGGGAGTGTGGTACACCTTAAGTGTTCTGCCGCCCAGAGAGATGAGGTCCCCATCGCTTAATAAGCCGGCTGGCTCGCCCTGAAAAGGCTTGTAAGCGTCCGGGTCAAAGCCCTCCGGCACAGGCCGGGTCAGATCTCTGCCGATGTCCCTGCGGATTTGCTCAATAGACAAACCCTGAATGCCATGGACCAGCCAGTCCTTATCCGCTTCATGGACATAAATACTGCTGAATAGTCCATGGCCGCCGATATGGTCCGTATGTACATGAGTGGTGAGCACTTCAATCGGCAGGCGGGTCAGTTGATCCGTTATTTCTTTGATATTGCCGATGCCAAGACCGGTATCAATCAGTGCAGCTTTTTCCTCCCCCAGCAGCAGAAAGGAATGCACCTTCTCCCAATGCCCGTATTCGCTGATTGCGAATGTGGCTTCATCCATTTGCTGAACAGTAAACCATGGGTCACTAATCATATGAACCTCCCCGATACTGAGTATTTTCTCTCGAGTAGCCTACAAATCTCCGCTGATTCCTACTTTATAGCCGATTGAAATTTATTACAAATGATTCTTGACAATGGAAAATACAGGTCATATACTGTGTATATAGATATATACAGTAAGCACAGAGAGATACACACTGAACCGTGTCTATCCGCTGCAGCCTACCGCAGGAGAAACAACAAAGCGAGGTAAAAGGTAATGACAATATTTAGAGACGCCTGGGTGCTGGTCCGTGCAGATTTCCGCGGTGACAAGCTGAACATAGTGAGGGTCCTGCTGTTTTCCATTATCTTTATGGGATATATGGCCGCTATGACTGGAATGGTCACGGAAGACGCGCTGAGCGGAAGTGACGGAAGGCTGATGTCCGACTTCCTGCTGATTTCAATGATTCCCATGCTGGGCTTCACGTTCTCGCGGCGTACCATGAAATATTTAAGTGAAGACTCCTACACCCGGATGTTGGCTTATATGCGGAGTTTGCCTGTTCCGGCTGCGGTGATCCTCTGCAAAAGAAAGCTGGATGCAATGTTCTCATTTTGTCTGAATGGCGTATTGTTCTTCGGTTTAATGTACGCCATTAGTGACAATATACGCAGCCAGCTGTCAGGGACTTCATACGTTGCGTTTGCATTTACCTGGATCGGTTATGGCCTGATGATGACTGGCATCTATATTGTTGTGGAGTTTCTGGTTAGCGGCAAAGCGTACTTTTGGATCACCCTGACTTTGATGCTGCTGTCTTTCGGGGTTGCGCTGCTGATTCAATGGGGGGATGGAAATTTGTTTCTGTACAGCGTCTCCTGCTCGAAGGAATGGGGGCTGTTATCTCCGCTGATGTGGGGAACGCTGCTGCTGGGCACGGTATCCGTGCAATTATTTTCCAAATTGACGATACACCGGCTTAAAAGCCGCGATCTCGTATGAGAGGGCGGAGGTAACTTATGTGGATACCGATACAGATTAACGAGAACAGTGCCGAGCCGCTGTACCATCAGATCGAAACCCAGCTCCGGTCGCTGATCATCAGCGGAGGCATCACGGAAGGGACACTGCTTCCCTCCATACGTGAATTTGCCGGAGATCTGAAATGCAGCGTGATCACCGTCCGCCGGGTCTATCAGGATCTGGAGAATGAGGGGCTGCTGCGGACAAGACAGGGAACCGGAACCTTTGTCTCCCATGTGGGTGACGGGGCGATGGAAGAATACAAACGGGATGCCGTCCGTAAAGCTCTGGAAAGTGCGGTGGATGTTGGCCTGTCGGTCCAATGCAGTGAAGAGGAACTGACGGGAATATTTGTGGAGATTGTAAAAGACAAATACAACAAACAGGAATGAAAGGTGGGTTCATCTCATGGTACAGCAGGCCATAGAGCTGCGGAATGTAAGCAAGAAGCGGCGCAGCAGGACAATAGGGCCGCTTAATCTGAATCTCCCGCAAGGCTATATTACCGCACTGGTGGGCCAGAACGGCTCCGGCAAAAGCACGTTACTTCATATGCTGCTGCAGCTGACCTTTCCGGAGGAAGGCGAGATCCTCTGGTTTGAAGAGCAGCACAAGGCAGGTCTGCCGCTTGAACTACGCCAGAGCATTGCCTATGTGCCGGAAACCCCGCTAACGGAGGAGAATTACTGGACCTCAGATGAGGCCGCCGAATTCCGCCGGCATTGGTACCCTTCCTGGGATCATGGCTACTTTCAGGAGCTGCAGGATAAATTTGAAGTGCCGAGGGGAGCCAAGCTGGGCAAGATGTCCAAAGGTGAACGCCGTAAATTCGAGATTGCCGCTGCGCTGGCTTCCCGGCCCCGGCTGCTGCTGCTGGATGAGCCCTCCTCGGGTCTCGACCCCTTCGCCTGGAAGAGTATGATTGAGTCGATCCGCAAGTATATGGATGAGAGCGATGCGACCGTTGTTATCTCCACCCATATCGTCGAGGAGGTTCGGCGGCTGGCTGATTTTATTGTGCTGATGCATCGGGGGCAGCTGCTCGGAATGGCGGAGAAGGACAGCCTGTTTGGTTCATGGAGCGAGGTGTGGGTGAGCGTGCAGGATGAGGAAGAGCTTAGGGAGCTGGCGGCTGAATTGCCGGGGGCTCAGCAGTTTGCACTGGAGACACCGGGAGTCGCTTCATTTATAACCCAGCAATTTAATCAGAATGAGAAACGCATTCAGGACTTGGGCGTAAAGGTTATCAAGAGCCGCAGTCTGGAGCTGGATGAGATTTTAAGCTTATGGACACAAGGACATCGTCCGATCCTGATCGACCAGAAGAGAGGGGACTAACGAATGGAAGCTTTGAAGCTTGAACAGGTAGTCAAGCAGTATGGAGACAAAACCGCAGTAAACAAAATCAATCTAAAAGTGGAGCAAGGTGAGATTTACGGTCTGCTCGGAGCCAATGGCGCCGGCAAAACAACAACAATGCGCATGGTGCTTGGCCTGATCTATCCCGACGAGGGCAAGATCCTCTACAACGGCAAGTCCTATAGCAATGAACTGCAGCATCTGATGGGCTATCTGCCGGAAGAACGCGGACTGTACCCGAAGGTGAAGGTGAGCGACCAGATTATTTATCTGGCCCGCCTGCGCGGCATGGCAGCAGCCGATGCGGACAAGAGCCTGCGTTATTGGCTGGACCGCTTTGAAGTCCCGGAATATTACAATAAGAAGATTGAAGAGCTCTCCAAGGGGAATCAGCAGAAAATGGGCTTTATCGCCGCGGTTGTCCATAAACCGCAAATCCTGATTCTCGATGAAGCTTTCAGCGGGCTTGATCCCGTCAATGTGGAGCTGCTGAAGGATACCGTTCGCGAAATGCGGGATCAGGGCACCAGCATCCTGTTCTCTACACACCGGATGGAGCATGTTGAGGAGCTATGCCGCAACATTACTATTCTTGACCGTTCCAATACAGTGGTCCAGGGAGATATCCGCGAGATTAAGAAAGGCTACCCGCGCGAGGAGGTTATACTCCGCACAGTGGACGAAGTGGCTGGCCTGGAAAGTATCGCCGGTGTAACTGCCGTCCAGCGGCAGGAACGGGGATATGTTCTTTCGATCCGCGAAATCGGTGCGGCCCAGCGCATTTTGCAGCATGCTGTTGCACAGGGCGAGGTAGAGCATTTTGAGATCAAGGAACCGACGCTAAACCAAATCTTTATTAGAGCGGTAGGTGAATCCAATGAATAAGATGGGGACGATTATCGGTTTTACATTCAAGAATAAAGTAAGAACCAAGGCCTTTCTGATTACTACGCTGATTCTGGTGGTTCTGCTGAGCATCGGGATGAACATTCCGTATATGGTGAAGCTGTTCCAGGGAGACGACGGGTCCGCAAAGAGCCAAGTGCAGATCGGAGTCGTGGCAGAGGATGGCAACCGCGTGGCTGAGCTCCTCCAGGCCTATAGTCCGCCTGAGGGCGTGACCCCGGTAACGATCAGTCCATATGCTACTGCCGATGATGCGGCGCTCAAGAAAGGTCTGGACGAGGAAAACATCGAGGGCTATATCACATTGGGTGCACAGAGCGGTGAAGGCATTCCCGCGGTTACCTACTACAGCAAGAACGGTGAGATTGATTCGGATGTGCAAAGCTATCTGCAGAATGCACTGCAGCAAGCCAATACTCAGCTGATTGTAGGCGATAAGCTGACTGCGGAACAGGTGGCTGCGATGTACACCCCGGTATCTATCGGTACCCAGCAGATCAGCTCGGAAGGAGCCGGAAATGAAGGTACGGCAGAGGAATCACCGCCAATTATCAACTATGTGATTGTATATGCCCTGCTTATGCTGTTCTTTATGTCGATTATGATGACAGGCAATATGATCTCGGCCGAAATCACTTCGGAGAAAAGCTCCCGTATCATGGAGATCCTGATTACAAGCGCTGCACCACTGACGCAAATGTTCGGCAAAGTGATTGGCATCTTCCTGGTCGGCATCCTGCAAATTGCGATTATCTCCGCAGGCGTAGCTGCCAACCTTATGCTTCCGCATAATGCCAGTATCCTGACCGATTTTGATCTTGATCTGGGGCAGCTGGACATCAGTATCCTTCTATACGGACTGGTACTCTATATTCTGGGCTACTTCCTGTACGCCTTGATGTACGCAGCTGTAGGTTCCATTGTCAGCCGTACCGAGGACCTGGGCCAGGCGATCATGCCGATTCTTATGCTGGGCTTCGTCAATTTATATCTTCCGATGTTCAGCATCTCTGTCCCGGATACCCTGCTCGTTAAGGTAGCAAGCTTTGTTCCATTCACTTCTCCGCTCAGCATGCTGCTGCGTATTGGTGTTGGCGAGGTAGCGACCTGGGAGATTCTGGTCTCGCTTCTCATCTTACTGGCAACTACCTTACTGTTCGGCTGGCTGGCCGCCAAGATCTACCGCACGGGAGTGCTGATGTACGGCAAACGCCCAAGCATCAAGGAGATCAGAAAAGCGATGAAGGCCTACAAAATTTAATTGGAATCATCAATATATACCTTTTGAGGAGTGCTTGATTTCATTCAAGGGCTTTTGACAGGAATGGGCATTGCCGGTATGATTGCGTCATTAATCATCTTTGGCAGACATTCTAAACGCGCAAACTAAGAAGTGATCATAGGTTTTACTGAGGAAGCCGCGGTTCGGAAACCGCGGCTTTTTTGCGGCTCCCCGGGAGTTCAGAGCCAAACTGGATCAGTGAAGGTTTATGGTGTATGTTATTTAATAAGGAGTGGTAATCTTGAAAAAAAACAATCAAATCCCCGCGATCCTCGCAGCTTCAATTCTGCTGATTCTGCTCAGCAGCATGCTTAAGCCAGAGGGCTCTACCCTGCTGGGTGTGCTGCAGACGTTAATGCTCGGAGTGGGCTTGCTGGGCTGCTGTACAGCGGCCTGGAGATTCGCCAAAGGCGGCAAGGGCAAGAGCTGAGTATAAATAGAAAAGGCCGCAGCACTATGCTGCGGCTTTTTCATGCGCTTTGACAAGTTGCTATATTCCATACGCAGCTATACAACAAACAAGTTTGCTTCAGGCCGCAACGTTTCCAACCGGCACATTTGCTCGCGCACATGTCTCAGCCGGGTTTTCAGCACTGGCACGCTTTGCTCAAGAATGGTGCTGATTGCCGGCAGGGGCAGCAGCATGCCGTACCATAACACCTGCACAATCTGATCCTCCCAGGCTAATCCATTGGAAACAAAGAGGCTGCACTCCTCTGCAGCCCGGGAGCATTGCTGAATGCACTCCCGGTACGCATCCAGAGAGAAAGGCTGCGGGATGAAATCATCATGAAGGTACCGGGTATAAAGCTCAGTGAAGGTCTTCATCGCAGTCTTTTCAGCAACGGCACCCTCTCCCAGCAGCAGACTGGTGAGTGCATAAATATTTCCGGTGTTCTTTTGGACATATTCCGCAAACCCGCTGGCAGCTGTCCATCCCGGGGATAATGGGTCTGGCATGTCTTCACGTTCCTTTCTGAATAAGAAATTATAAGATGGAGAAATAAGCGATGGATCTGTCCATTAGCTCGGCTATGTCCGGTTCCTGCCAGCTGCCTTTATGCAGCAGGGAACTTGAAGGTTTATAGTACATCCGTCTGAAGGGGGGCGTACCGCCGGCCCCAGCTGTACGGGAATAGGGAACCATTTGCAGATGTGACGTGACGACCTTGCCTTGCAGCTTGGCTTTTAAATCCAGCAGGGCCGTTTGCACGATTTCTTGCTGACCCGGCTCCCACTGCGCACCTAGCTGCTGTACAATTTCTATGGCTTCTTCCAGCCTGTGATTGCGTATACTTCTCAGAAAGGTGCTCCATTTAATGACGTCAAAATGATCGCCTTCCGCAGACAGTATCCCCGCTCCCCAGCTGCACCCAGCCTTGCACGTAAGCTTCAGCACACCATACCGGCATTTGCCGGATGACTCCGTGGCATGATGGAATGGCCAGGGGGCATCGAATACAAACACTTCTATACGTAACAGCCTGCGCTGGTTCATTTCGTTTTCCCTCCTACCCATTTATAAGCTGCAGCCTCAGCACAAAAAACCGCAGCAGAGGAGGACCTCTGCTGCGGTTTTGGTACAGGCTTAAATACACCTGGCGCAAAAACGTGGCGGATCAAGGTTCTCTCTAGTCGCTTACGGGGTTAGCTGTCGGATTCGGACGGTGAGAGTCGCCCTACCTAATGAGACCACAGTCTCCTTCGGATTCACCCCAAGAAAGATTCTTATCTTCCAGGAAAGGCCCTGCGGGCCTGATGGTTCCCCCGTTTCCCGCACTGCGGGAATTCAGCGTTCATATTGCATTTCATGCATTGGATTCAAACCGAATCATACTCTTTTCGCATGAGCTTTGTAAAAAGGAAAAAACATTCTTCTGAGCCGATTTTCAGGGAATTCTGGCAAAGGAAACGGTAAGATGCGCTAAAAGGGTGTTTATCAACGGTTTTCGGCTTTTTATCTCGTGCATACGACTGCTTTTGAATTAGGGTGATCAGAGCACAAAAGGCAATTTACTCAACATTGGGTGAATAAAATCACAACGCTGAATGCTTTTTCGCAAATCGTTGATAAGCCGAGTAAATAAGAGGAATGATGAGATTGAGGCTTAAGTAAGCGCTACCTGATCTGGATTGGGTTTACTAAATGCATTATTTTGGCAGGTTTGGCGGTTTACAAGGCCGTGACCGCCAGAGTATGATTACTTCTGTTTACTACACAATCGAATACGCAGTCCGCTTAATTTCCGTTATGGAAAGCGGGGGAACCAACAATCGGCAGCCGATGTGAGAGTCGGAGCCGGTTATGGGGTGAATCCTGTGAAAGTGCGAGAGAATGCTCGCATGGATACAGGTAGGGCGACTCTCACTGCCCGAATCCGACAGCTAACCTCGTAAGCGTATTAGAGAGGATGAGCACAATGTGACCGCTAATTGGACCACAGAGGGAATTCCTTTGTGGTTTTTTGCTGTGTTCGTACGAGAAATGAATGGAAGTCCTAGGCCGGAGGAGAGGAAGATATGGCGAATTCGGAAGAATATGTACTCATTAACGCTCCGACTAAAGCGGGGGAGCATTTTATCAAAATCTTAAAGTTCAGAGGCTACAAGATCGCAGGAATCGCCAACAATGCGGCGGAGAAGCGGCGTCTGGAGGAGCTGGGAATCGAGGTCAATCTTGTGGTGGATACACATCATCAGAATACATGGTTCCGCCCCTCTTTTCCGGTAGGCAGAGTATTTCTGTTCGAGAGCAGTGTGACCTTATGCTGCCGGTATATCCAGATGTGCCGGACCTGGACGACAAAACCAATATACGTAATTACGACTTCGATGAATCCCAGACTGGTCTATAAAGGACTTGGAGCGGATTCCGTCATCTATTCCCACAGCGGAAATGTCTCTTTTCTGGCGGATGTCTCAACGAATCCAGGATAAGGCCATATAAAATGGCAAATAAAAGGCATCCCCTGGACAGAGGTCCAAGGAGATGCCTTTTTCAAAATATAAATATTTATATGCCTCACGCTATGAATTATTCAGCAGTTGCTCCAATAAGCTCCTTAAGTTCGGAAACGTTGAAGCCTTTGACTGCGCGGCCTTCGTACACAGTAACAGGCACACCCATGAAGCCCAGCTTCTCGACTTCTTCCTGATACACTGTACTTGTCATAACATCACGCACCTCGAAGCTAACATCTTGCTCGGTCAGCCACTGTTTCACTTGATTACAGTCGCTGCATCCTGTGGTGGAATAGACAATAACCGGCTGGCTCATTGGCTCACAGCTGCCTTGATGGCGTCCCGGGTGATTTTCCAATGGGAGGTGTTCCAGCGCACTTCGCCGTCTTCGAGCAGGAAGATCTGCGGAGATTCATGCTTGATCCCGAAATCTTCGGCAATCTGATTGGACAGCGGACGGTCTTCAATCACATGGACAATGGCAGCTGGAGTCTCGGAGCCTTGCGTATAGGCTGTGAATTCCTCGTTGGCCTTGGCGCTGATCGGGCAGGTAGTGCTATGCTTGAAAAGCAGTTTTTTACCTGGTTGAGCAACATATTGCTGCAGTTCTTCCAGAGTATGAAGTTGTTGGATAGACATCGGTATCTCACCTTCCTATAAGTACTTGTAACTACGATTGTAACATAGTTCAAAATTAAATCAAAAGGAAGTTAGAGCACCTCTTTCAGCGGAATTACAGTCCCATGAAGGACGTTGAAAAAACGTGACTGCCATGCTAATGTGAGAGAGATGCCGCGTGTATTCTGAAGAATCGTAAAGGGTGTGTCCATAATCATGAAAAGGGTTGCTTTTGTTACCGGTGCTGACCGTGGTTTAGGTTTTTTTCTGGCAAGCTGGCTTCTAGAGAACAAATATTCCGTATTTGCCGGTCAGTATATGAAGGAGTCGGAATCGCTGGACGCACTGAAAAAGCAGTACCCGGACCGATTAACTCTGATCCCGCTGGATATCGGCGACCGTGAGAGTGTCAAGCAAGCGGCACGCAGCATTTCGGGCAGTACCGCTCATGTTGATATGATTATCAATAATGCCGGTATTATTCATAGAGCTGATGATGCCACGATGCTTGTTGATATGGACGATGAAGCCATGGCTCACATTTATAATGTAAACACGCTTGGTTCTTTGAGGGTCAGTAATGAATTGATGGGCCTGTTAATGCAGAGCAAGCAGAAATTGATTGTTAATATCTCCTCAGAAGCCGGAAGCATTGGCCGGAACAAACGGATTAATATGTACGGATACTGTATGTCCAAAGCAGCGCTTAATATGCAGTCCTCCCTGATGCACAACCATTTGAAGGTGATGGGCGGGCAGGTTATGGTCTTTCACCCCGGCTGGCTGCAGTCCTATATGAATGGTGAGAAGGCTCTGGAGGCACCTATTCCTCCTGAAGAGTCGGCGCGTAAGATTATGAATATCGTGCAGGAGCACAAGAAGTATATGGGTGAGGAGCCGGCTTATCTCGACCTGGACGGCAATGCGTGGCCCTGGTAACTATACACTAAGAGAAGCAGGAAGAGAGGCGGGAAGAACATGTCTGAATGGAAAGCACTTGCACTTGGCAGCTACAGTGAGGTGAAATACCATCCTTTTGCCGGTGTGGATCATGAGATTAAGCGCATTCTGTCACCTGATCTGCAGGTGGAGGCTTCTGAAGATTACAGTCTCCTGAACAAAGACAACCTCGAGGGATTGAAGCTGGTTATCGCTTATACCGAATTTTCCGATCAGAAAATAGCCCCGGAGCAAAGTGCCGCTTTGCTGTCTTATGTAGCGGGGGGCGGAGGTCTGCTCGTTATACATAACGGAATCTCCCTGCAGCGGAATCAGGAGCTGGGCGCCATGCTGGGCGCGCATTTCACCCATCACCCGGAATACACCTCCCTGCATATGAAAATACCGGCACACGGGCATCCCATTATGCAGGGGATCAGCGAGTTCGTCATCGAGGACGAGCCGTACTACTTTGAAATGCATCCTTATTTTGAGACGACTGTGCTGGCAGAGTACCTTCATGAAGGGGCCATGCGTCAGGCAGCCTGGTGCCATGAGTTCGGACTTGGCCGTGTAGTTTATCTGATGCCGGGGCATCATTTGCCTTCCTTCTCGGTAGAGCCGTTCCGCCAAATGATCCGCCAAGGCGGAATGTGGGCAGCGGGTCTGTTGTAACTCCTATCTTTGAATCGTTTTCGCACATCATAACAGCTGCACGTTCCCCAAGAGGAGCGTGCAGCTGTTTTTTTGATGTATGAATGTTCCAGCTTCGGTCAAAATAGGGTTACGAATAAAAAGGGGGACGCATGGAATGTGGAAGATGCTATGGGATCTAGTGCCCGGCTGGAAGGTGCTGTTTCAAGGTTTTGTCATCTTCGTCGTTCCGGTTGTCTTAACCCGCCTAATGATCTGGCTCCGAATGAAAGAGGGCAAGGCGAGCACCCGGGGAATGCGGGCTGAAGGCAAAAAAGGCGGGGGTGTTCCAAGCTCCGAAGATACGGGGGAGGCGGATCAAACCAGCGTCGCTGTGCAGAATAAAAAATCCGCCGCACCCGCACCCCCTGTTCAAAACAACGCTGGACAGGCCACTCCTTCCCTGACCTATACCGGAGAGTTCCAACATGATGTTCAGTCCTTCAGGGAGATAAGTACCGATATGTCAGACGTCAATGTCAGAGAGCTGCGCATTGGAAGCCTGGGAATCAAGGCGGCGCTGTTTTTTGTGGATGGACTTACAGACAAGGAAGGCATGGACCAGAACATCCTGATGCCCTTGATGAACACGGTGCGGCCCTTTGAAGGCATGAGTACAGCCCCGCCAGCAGAGATATTGAAAGGAATTATCGTGCATCAGGTAGTACAGGTCTCGGAAATTGAATATACCGACCAGCTGAGACTCTCGCTGCAAAAGGTATTGTTCGGCTCTGCGGTATTGTTAATTGACGGAATGTCGGAGGTTTTTGTACTAGGTACCCCGAAAGGCAACACAAGAAGTGTGGAGGAGCCGATATCGGAGGCGCTTCTGCGCGGTCCGCGGCTGGGTTTCAATGAAACGCTCAGTGATAACACGGCGATGCTGCGAAGACACGGGCAGAGCACGGAGCTGGCCATGATTTCTTTTACCGTGGGAGAGCGAATTGAGAAGGAACTGGTGCTGACCTATCTCAAGGGCGTCGCCAACGATGAGCTGATTAAGGAAATCACCCGGAGAATCAAGACGATCAATATAGATGATGTCCAGGAATCAGGATATTTGGAACAACTCATGGAAGACAACTACCTCAGCCCCTTTCAGCAGATCCAGAACACAGAACGCCCGGACCGGGTCATGGCGGCGCTGCTGGAGGGAAGAGCGGCCATTCTTCTGGACGGCACGCCGTTTGCGCTGATAATGCCGACTACCTTCGGAATGCTGCTGCAGTCACCGGAGGATTATTATGACCGCTGGTTTTCGGGTACACTGCTGCGGCTCCTGCGTTTTTTTGCCGCATCGGTCTCGTTGTTTGCTCCGGCGCTCTACATTTCTTTTCTCTCGTTTCATCCCGGGCTGATTCCTACCAAACTGGCGATTTCAATCATCAGCTCCAGGCAGGGCGTCCCCTTTGCTACACTGATTGAAGCGCTGATTATGGAAATCTCTATCGAAATATTGCGTGAGGCCGGCCTGCGCCTGCCCAAACCCATTGGACCGGCCATGGGCATTGTCGGGGGTCTGATTATCGGCCAGGCAGCGGTAGAGGCGGGGATTGTCAGTCCGATTCTGGTCATTGTCGTTGCGGTTACAGCGATCTCCTCTTTCTCGATTCCCATGTACAGTGCGGGGATTACCTTGCGCTTTCTCCGTTTCCTGGCGATGTTTTTCGCTGCTGTATTCGGGCTTTACGGTGTCGTTATGTTTTTCCTCCTGCTCAGCAGCCATTTGATTAAACTGAAGAGCTTCGGGGTTCCCTATTTAAGCATGGTTACTCCCTACAGGATGAGCGACCTGCGCGATTTTATTATCCGCATCCCCCTGCAATTGATGAAGCGCCGTCCGGCATTGCTGCAGCCCAAGGATCCAATACGTAAAAAATAAACCACAACTCAGGAGATCGAGGTGAGAACCATGAATGCGAAAGTACAGGATAGCATCACGACGAGCCAAGCGACCATTATTATGGTCAATTACATCCTCGTAGCAGGCGTATTCACCCTTCCCCGGACAACTGTACAGGCTGCCGGCACTCCTGATGTATGGATATCACTTATTGTGAGCGCCCTGCTGTCCATGGTGGCCGGCACGGTAATTGTCCTGCTTAGCCAGCGGTTTCCGGGCAAGACCTTCTATCAATACAGCAGGAGCATTATCGGCAAGCCGCTTGCAGCGATTCTGGGAGTGGTCATCGCCGCGTATTTTCTATGTATTTCCGGATATGAGCTGCGTTCGATGCAGGAGGTGACCGGATTCTTTCTGCTGGAGGGAACGCCCAACTGGGCGGTTGCCTCTGTATTCATGTGGATTGCGATTTATTTATGCAGAGGGGGAATTAATGCGCTGTCCCGGATGTGCAGACTGATTGCCCCCATGGCCGGGGCGATTTTTTTCGGGGTTTGTCTGCTTAGCCTGAAAATATTTGATATAGACAATCTCCGCCCTGTGCTCGGGGAAGGGCTGGGTCCGGTATGGAGAGGCACTAGGCCGACAGCGCTGACGTATACGGCAGGTGAAGCGCTGCTGTTCCTTGTAGCTTTTATGGAAAAACCCAAAAAAGCAGGGCGGGTGCTTGTCGTAGGGACATTGATTTCTATGATCTTTTATGTGGTTGCTGTTGTCATGACGATAGGGGCATTTTCTGTAGAGGGTGTAGTCACCCGGACATGGCCCTTCATCGATCTGATACGCAGCTTTGAGGTGAACCTGCTGTTTGAACGTTTCGAATCCTTGCTCCTGGTCATCTGGATTATGCAAATTTTTTGTACCTTCTGCATTTCCTTCTATGGAGCGGCGCTCGGAATATCGCAAATCTTCAACAAAAAGCTCGACCATTGTCTATTCGCCTTGCTTCCGCTTGTTTATTTTATTACGGAAACTCCTCCGAATATCAATGGCTTGTTCGCATTCGGCACCAGCCTTGGTAATTGGGCCATTCTGCTGTTCGGATTGCTGCCGCTGCCGCTGCTAATTATTGCTCATTTCAGGAGAGCCGGATCATGAAGCGAATCGTACTGCTTGCCGTGCTTCTAATTCAAAGCATAGGGTTATCCGGCTGCTGGAGCAGCACGCCCATTGAGAACTTAAATATGGAAGTGGCCGTGGCACTCGACGTAGCGGATGAAACACCAATCGAAGAGGATTTTGAGCAGAGGGGCGGGGGGTACCCGAAGAATAAACGAATGTCCTGCACCTACCAATTTATCGTACCCCAAGGTTCAGTGGGTTCCAAAAAAGAAGGCGCATCCTCCAGAAATTTCTATAATATGACTGAAACCGGAGACTCCATCTTCGAAGCGATCCGTGAACTGTCGCTGCGTACAAACAATCCTCCCATTGGACATCATCTGAAGGTCATCGTAATCGGCGAGCAGCTGGCACGTTCTACCAAGCTTTCAGAGCTGATCGATTTTTTCAGCCGGGATAATGATATCCGCCCCAGTGTGCTGATTCTCGTCAGCAAGGGAAAGGCCAGTGATGTGCTGAACAACGTGCTTCCGGGCCAGACACCGGCGTTTGTGCTGGAGGGGATATTTGGCAACCGGGACCGGAACCTGCGAATCTGGGAGCCAGTGTCTATCGCCAAGGCCGCAGGACCCCTGCACGGGAAAACCACCTTTATGTTGCAGAATGTCATTGCTGCGAAGAATGAGATGAAATTTGCCGGAGCCGGTGTGATCAAGGGGGAGACGGGCAAGCTGCAAGGCTTCTTAAACGAGGAGGAGCTGGAAGGTGTGGTCTGGCTTACGGGAAAAGGGAAAGGCGGAGTGCTTAAGACCACTGAGGATGGCAGCGGCAGGCTGATTACTTATGAGGTTAAGTCCATGGGCAGCAAAATCAAGGCTAAGGTCGAGGAAGGTAACATCTCTTTTGCCGTGAAAATCGAGTCTACAGGCAGATATGCTGAGACTTTCGCTCATGGAGGACAAAAGCTGGACGCTGCTTATATGAAGCAGGATGAACTGGTGCTGCAGGATAAGGTAAAGGAAATGGCCGGAGCCTCTGTGGAGACAATGCAGCAAAAGCTGCATGCCGATGCCGCCGGATTCGGCAAAATCCTGCATATTCAGCATCCTGCCGTATGGAGAAAGGTGAAAGGGAACTGGGATGAAACCTTCAGCCGGGTTCCGATAACCATTGATGTCAAGCTGCATATAGAGGAATACGGGGCTTCCGGAACCTCCACCGAATAAAGCACGGTTATTCAAGAAAGTCCTTGACCCTTACACTGGTGTCAGGGTTTATACTTGGAATAGAAGTTCTCATGAACCCCGGGGAGAATGAATGCTATGAAAATAGGTGAACTTGCAGCACAGACGGGCGTCAGTGTCCGATCACTGCGTTATTATGAGCGTCAGGGGCTTATCGCTCCCCTCCGCCAGGCGAATGGATACCGGGAGTATTCAGCGCTTGCTGTAGAGACGGTGGAGACGATTAAGCTGTATTTAAATTTGGGTTTGTCCACGGAAGAGATTTCCGGTTTTCTGCACTGCGTGCTGAAGAATAAAGAAGCGTTCTGCGCGGAAGTGATGCCGCTATACCGCAGCAAGCTGGAGGAGATTGAGCGCCAGATTGTGCAGCTCAGCCAAATTAAGCTGAACCTGCAGCAGCGGATGGCCTCCATCCAGCAGGAACGGCTGGAGGCAGAGGCAGCTGTTAATTCGCTGTCTGAATGAAGTTCTGTCAAATTATGTACTTTTTGTATTATTCGGGATATACACATGGGAGGAACTAACGATGGCTATTATCAATGCAGAGAAAACTGAGGATCTAAGAGCCGAGCTAAGAGGCAGCGGGGCCGTACTGGTTGATTACGGAGCGCCATGGTGCGCGCCTTGCAAGATGCTGCTGCCTGTTCTGGAGGAACTGAATGACGAGTATGGAGACAGTGTGGCTATCGTTAAGGTGAACTGTGATGAACTGCCGGAGCTGGCGGGGGAGGCTGGAGTCATGGGCCTGCCTACCGTGATTGTGTATAGCGGAGGACAACCGGTGGAGAAGCTGGTCGGTCTGCGTCCTAAATCGGCCTACCAGGGTGTATTGAACAAGTATGCGGCTGTAAGCAACAGATAAGAGAATAAGAGGCAGTGAGCGGCATGCCTAGCATGCGCTTCCTGCCTCTTCCTATGTCTATTTATGAATTCAAAGTGACTTGGCTTTCTCTGTAACGGGAACAACCTCATTATGATGCAATGCCTCCAGCACTTCGGTCCGAAGAGCATCTGTGAACTCATTCCACGTTTTTTTGCCAACACCCAGCTCATCGCGTCCGATGGAATTCAGTGTTTCCAGCCACACGCGTTTGTCATTAATTTCGCCAAGCTGCTCCTGGATCTGTTTATAGATCTCCTCATGGGCATGGAATTTCTGGTTGAGTGCGAATGCGGCCGCATTGGCCGTATAGCGCAGCTCCTTGGCGGCGATCCGCAGCTCATGCAGTGCGTCGAAGGCTTCCTGTGATTCGGCCCCGGGACCTTTGAATAGGGTTTTGCATGTTTTTTTCTTCTGCTCAAAAGCTACTTCAAGTTCGCGCATGACGACGTTTACATCTCTTTTCGCTGCCAGCGGCTCAAGCGTGCTGCTCCGAAAAGCTTCCCATAACCCGTCCAATTCCTTGCCGGCCAGCTTTGGGAGCTCAGCCTCCAGCTTCTTGCGGTATTCCTTCCGCTTATCCTTCTGGTGTTTGATGACCGCCTTCAGCAGTTCGGCAGTTTTCGCCTCGCCGGCTTCCTTGGCGCGCTTGCGTCTTTCCTTGAAAGATTCAATAAGAACATCTGCATCCCTGACCTTACCCAGCCTTTTCTGGGCCTGCTTGAATACGTTGTACAGCTCGGCTGCGGCGGAATGATCCGGGTCGAGAATGGACAGCAGGGTCAGCAGCTTGCGGCTGTTGACTCTGGCTTGATGAATATCCTCGTCATCAAAGTTTTTGAGCGCGTCTTTGCTGTAGTCCCTAAAGTTGATAAACAGCTTGTGCATCGCCTGTTCCCACTGCCTGGTCTTGCTTAACTGCCTGTCCTTCGCAAGTTGTTCGACTGTCATGCGGCATCACTCCTCAAGGTTGTGTATAGCATGAGCTTCAGCGCTTAATCTTGCCGCTGATTGAAACTTGTTATGGTAATAGGATAACGGTATCCTGCAGCTATTTCAAATGCTGAACTCACGCTTTGCCTTCGCGCCAGGCTGCGGATCGGTTACAATATGACTATTGGTTCGGACAAAGGTTAACATTCAATAGGTACTCGGGGGATGAATGATGATCAATAAAGGAATTAACAGAGCAGAATCGGGCGCGGAGCGCGCTCTTCCGAATGTAATGGTGCTGTTTGAGCATTTGTCAGAAGATGACGGGAAGGCTGCAAAATATGGCGGAAGTGGGGCTGCTGAAGGTGGAGCGGTGACGGAACATGCTGTGAGGTCAGGAGATGCGGGAGAAGCGGAACATGTTATGTTGGCCGGAGATGCCGGGAAGCCGGAGCATGCTGTGACGTCAGGAGATGGTGGAGAGGCGGAGCATGCTGTGATGGCCGGAAATGCGGGAGGCATGCTGGTTCCCTTTGCATTTGAGGAGACGCTGTGCCGGGACATTGGAGCGGGACTGGCCCCTCCAGCCCTGCATCTCTGGAGTCATCCCGCAGGTGTTGCACTGGGCCTGCGGGACAGCAAGCTACCCCGCGCAGATGAGGCGATGGCCAGGCTTGAGCGGCGCGGGTTTCGTACAGCGGTCCGTCACTCCGGCGGGGCTGCCGTGCCGCTGGATGCCGGGATCGTCAATGTGGCGCTGGTCCTTCCCAAAACTCCGGGCAAGCTGGATTTTCACGACGATTTCCGGCTGCTGGCTTCCCTGATTCAGGAAGCCGTAGCGGTAAGCCATCCGCAGGCTGCGGCGTTGATCCAGGCCGGAGAAATCACCGGTTCCTATTGTCCCGGTGATTTCGATCTGGCTATCGGCGGCCGCAAGTTCTGCGGCATTGCCCAGCGGCGGCAGAGCAGCGCGTATTTCGTTCACGCGTTCGTTGTGGTCTCCGGCTCCGGGCAGGAGCGCGGGGAGCTGATCCGCGGATTCTATGAGACTGCGTCCGGCGGGGACGAGTCTTTGTCTTATCCGCGGGTCCGCCCGGAGACCATCGCTGCGTTAAGCGAACTCGGCGGGCCGGCTTCGGCGGCGGTGTTCTCTTCAGGCATCCGGCAGGCGATATCCGGGCGCGGAGTGCAGCTTAAACCGGCTGCCCTCCTCAGGGAGGAGACCGGTTATGACTTGCAGTATGCGGATCAGCGTGTGCTGGAAGCGGCACGGGTGCTGCGGGAACGTTATGCCCGCTGAGATCTGTGCGTCTGCAGGGATTGAGCTTGAATCTGAGCTGAAGCTTGAGTTGGAACTGGGGTTTGAGTTTTGGGTTTGGGTTTTGGGTTTGGGTTTGGGTTTGAGTTTGGGGTTTGGGTATGGCGATTCCGGCCAGACCCCGCAAAAGGTGCTGCAAGACAGCTGCTTTAAGCAGCTGCAGCAGCACCTTTTGTTATGGGGTGATAAGGAGCCGCAATGTTACTGATATAAGCTGAGCTGAACGCAAGTTTGCAACTAATACCGTGCCCATGCTAACCGCACAGTGTCCACGATAATAAGAGGCACTGCTAAGGCGATAGCTGTACTCCATACAACTAAAACCTGACCTTTTAGGCCTGGCAAGGAGATAACTGCACTCTGTACACTTAAAAAGTGTCGAACCGGCCCAAACATAGCTTTCCGGAATTTTTAATTGCAGGAAATACACTTATTTCCAAATAATCTCCATTTTGGACCTGATTAGTTGCAGTAAATACATCTATATGGTGCGGTGTAATGAGACCGCTGTTTTGTTCAAATTATATAATTCTTGTTTCGGCTTTTCCTGCGGGCAGCGGCTACGTATACAGCTCCGGCCGTCTGTCGGAGAAGATCGGAATCTGCTGTCTTACCTCCCGCACCTTCTGCAAATCAATGACGCCGCTCAGGATTTCCTCGCTTTCTCCGGCCTCACATATAATGTCGCCCCACGGATCAATGATCATGGAATGCCCGGCGAAAATATTCGCCGGATCAGCCCCGGCGCGGTTGCAGGCGACGACGTAGCATTGGTTTTCGATTGCCCGGCTGATCAGCAGGGCACGCCAGTGGGACAGCCGGGGCAACGGCCATTCGGCGCTGATGAACAGCACCTCCGCTCCGAGTGCCGTATGGGCGCGCACCCACTCCGGGAAGCGGATATCATAGCAGATCAATCCGGCGCATAACGAGCCGTCCAGGCTGAACAGCCCCTTGGCTTCTCCCGGCTGAAGATACAGGTGCTCATCCATCAGGCGGAACAGATGCAGCTTGCTGTATTCCCCGGCAAGCCCGCCATTACGGCCAAAGACGAACATGCTGTTGGTGATCCCGGCAGCCTGCTTGTTGGCCACGGAACCGGCAACGATGTTGATGCCATATTCGCGGGCCAGGCCGGAAATAAAGTCCTTCGTAATCTGCCCCTCTGGATCGGCAATTTCATCAAGCCGTGTTAGATCATATCCGGTCGTCCATAATTCAGGGAGAATGAGGCAGTCAGGACGAGTTGCTGCGGCCTGGCGTATTTTGTGTTCAGCCGCTACATAATTTGCCTCGGGTTTGCCAAATGCTATATCGAGCTGAATCAGGGAAATTTTCATATTTCCTGCCTCCTCTTTCATTATTACTGATAAATTAGTTGACGGGTCAACCATATCGGTGTAAACTGATTTTTATCAAAAGGATTTTGCGCAATATATTTGCGTTAGTGTATTCTTTTTGAAGCCAGTTTTGCACAAAGCAATCCACAATAGTGGAGCTTATAAAACTTTAAGGGGGTTAATTTTGACTGAACATCTGCCTGAGGAAGAAGAGCAAATATTAGAACTGCTGCAGGCGCTTAACAAGGGAATCAGCCCCAAGTTTGAACGTTGTGCAGGCATCAGCCCTACGCGGCTCCGCCTGCTTCACGAGCTGTTTCAGGTTGCAGAAATTAGCCAGATTTCGCTGCAAAAGGAAGTCGACATTGATGCTGCAGCTGTCACCCGCCATTTGAAGGGGCTGGAGGATAACGGCATGATCTCCCGCCGCAACAATCCTGCCGACAACAGGGTGACTTTGGTCTCGCTCACTGAACAAGGACGGGAGAAAATCCTCTCCTACAAGGAGGAGAAGATCCGGTTCCTCCGCTCATTGCTCACCGGATTTGAAGGGCAGGAGCTCAAAGTGCTTATAGATATGCTTACCCGGCTGCAGCAAAACATCGATTTACTGTAGCCTGACTTATATACCAATTATAAAGGAGATTATTACAAATGAATGCTACCAGAACCAACGATTTCAATTCTATTATTACAGGCCGCCGCTCGGTCCGCAAATATGATACCTCTGTCAAAATCAGCAAAGAGGAAATGACCGAGATTCTAACTGAGACTACACTGGCTCCTTCCTCGGTCAACATGCAGCCTTGGCGCTTCCTCGTGATCGAAAGTGCGGAAGGCAAAGCCAAATTGGGTCCTATCGCCCGCTTCAATCAGGTGCAGGTAGAAACCTCCGCAGCAGTTATTGCCGTATTCGGCGACTTGAACAATTTTGATTATGCTGAACAGATTTACGGTACAGCTGTTGAGCGCGGACTCATGCCTCAGGATGTGAAAGAGAACCAATTAACCCGTCTGGCCAGCCATTTCGCAACACTGCCAGCAGATGTGAACAGAGAGACTGTGATGATTGACGGCGCATTGGCTTCCATGCAGCTGATGCTGGTTGCCCGTGCCCACGGCTATGATACAAACCCTATCGGCGGATTCGAAAAGGATCAAATTGCTGAAGTCTTCGGCATGGACAAAGACCGTTACATCCCGGTTATGCTGATTTCGATTGGCAAAGCGGATGGAGAAGGATACGCATCCGTCCGTCTGCCGATTGACACTATTGCTGAGTGGAAATAAGAGCATAAGCTCCCGAATTCAGTTACGAAGTTCATTCTGACAAAACCATTTGGAGGAACAAAACTATGATCATTATCCACGCTTTAATGCAAGTGAACCCCGAACGTGAGGAGCAGTTCCTGGCTGAAGCTAAGACGTTGCTTGCAGCAACCCATGAGGAAGAGGGCAACCTCTCTTATGAGCTGTACAAGCACGCCGCGCAAGAGAATGTATATATTATGGTCGAAACCTGGCGCGATGCAGCTGCTGTAGGCAGCCATAACACAAGCCCGCATTTCACGGGATTTGCCGCTAAGGCAGGCGAGTTTCTGACTGCGCCGCTGGATGTGAAGGTATACAACGGCGAGCTGTTGCAGCAATAAGGGCAATGTAACAAGTGGGGAGGGATAGGGAATCGTTCATGCAAAGGATGTTCTGGCCAATCAGTTACTAGCCAATGCCAATGATCCAAGCTGGTATTCTCCGTTCGCGCAGGCGGTAGAGGGTTTAGCAGAGGAAGAAGCCTTTTGGAAGCTTGACGGGAACAGCAACAGTATCGCTGAAATTACGCAGCATCTGCTGTATTGGAACAATGCCTGGCAAACCAGATACCATCTGGGCCGGGTAGATGCTGTCCCTCCGATTGAGGATAACAACAGCAGTTTTGTCATACCGGAGGGCACAGCCTTTGATCAGTTGAGAACGAAGCTGCTGGAGGTGCTGCTTGGTTGGCAGCCGCTGCTGCAGGAAGACAGACTTGAGGCAAAAGTGGCAGGGTTTCCTGTGCCAGCGGAATGGTGGGAGATTATCAGCAACGCGGCAATGCACAATGCCTATCACATTGGTCAAATCGTTTTTGTCCGAAAGCTTATTGGCAGCAGGGAATAACTGTAGCCAGGAAGAAAAGAGCACTCCATCCACCAGGAGGCTCTTTTTTTTGTATTATAATATGAATGACGATTACAGCAAGTAACCTCTGAGGAAAGGGTGACCATTGCCAGTGAATATTTTTGAGCCTTCCGATGTGCTGAATGCTTTGCCCAAGCAGTTTTTCGCTGCGCTGGTTGCCAAGGCCGGCCTTGTCGCCGCCGCAGGACATGATGTGATCCATCTTGGACAGGGGAATCCTGATATGCCTACACCGGCCCACATTGTAGAAGCACTGCAGGCGGCAGCGGCTAACCCGCTGAACCACAGGTATCCGCCGTTTCGCGGCCACAGCTATCTCAAGGAAGCTGCAGCCAGATTTTATAAGCGGGAGTACGGAGTGGAGCTGGATCCGCAGCAGGAGATCGCCATTCTGTTCGGCGGAAAAACCGGGCTGGTTGAAGTGGTGCAGTGTCTCCTCAATCCGGGGGATATAGCACTTGTGCCGGATCCCGGATATCCTGATTACTGGTCAGGCATCGAGCTGGCCCGGGCGGTCATGGAGAAGATGCCGTTGACTGCGGAACATGGATTTCTGCCCGTTTACGGGGACATCAGCCCGGAGCTAGCCGCTAAGGCCAAGCTGATGTTCCTCAATTATCCGAACAATCCTACCGGTGCGGTAGCTACGGAGGATTTTTTCGAGCAGACCGTGAGCTTCGCGGCAGAACACAGGATTTGTGTTGTGCATGATTTCGCTTATGCTGCCATCGGGTATGATGGACAGAAGCCGCGCAGCTACCTGCAGACGCCGGGGGCCAAGGAGAACGGCATTGAGATCTATACTTTGTCAAAAACCTATAATATGGCTGGCTGGCGTGTGGCTTTTGCTGCCGGTAACGCCAGCGTTATCGAGAGTCTGAACATCTTGCAGGATCATATGTACGTGAGCCTGTTCGGGGCAGTGCAGGAAGCAGCTGCGGCTGCGCTGCTGGGACCACAGGATGCTGTCCGGGATAATCTGGACCGCTACGAGTCGCGGCGCAACCTCTTAATCGGCGGCTTGCGGAAGATTGGCTGGAAGGTGGAGGCGCCTAAGGGCTCGTTTTTTGCCTGGCTGCCGGTTCCGGAAGGCTATACCTCACAGAGTTTTGCCGATTTGCTGCTGGAGAAGGCGCATGTGGTGGTAGCTCCCGGTATTGGTTTTGGCGCTTATGGCGAAGGTTATGTGCGGGTTGGGCTGGTGAGCGATGAAGCACGGCTTGCAGAAGCGGTGGAACGGATAGCGGGACTGAAGCTTTTTTGATCCGGTTTATCCATAACGATTAGAGGGATGATATGAGGCGATTTTGTATGAGGCATTTGCGTGTGCGGGTAGCGGCTGTTTATAAGTAAATCCTGAGGGGTATCTAACCTTAGCCCGATCAGAGACCTATGTGCACCTGAGAGGAAGGGCAGTGGAATGGAGGATTTACATATGAACAACAAACTTCCGCAAGCGGAATGGGATAACAGGGTAGAGCAGGATATCATAAACGTTGTGAATTATTATTTATCGGGTGGCTCCCTGAAGGCTGCAAAGGAAATGGACAAGGCCCAGGAGCTGCTTGCCGATGTATTGAATGGCCGGGAGGCGCGTGCGCACCGGCAGGCTCTCGGCGGAGTGATTACAGAGATTAGCCAGCTGTCCGGCATGCCGGGTTTCAGCGGGGAGCTGCTTGAACGGCTTGCGCTTGAAGTCAGCGGACTGGACTCAGACAAGCTTCGAATATTGGCTCCGCAGACGACACGTCATAACCGGGTAGACCCTTATGTGAACGGACCGCAGTGCCTGGAAATGATCCTTGAGGAAATCGGGAAGGCGCGCCGTTATATTCATCTGTCCATAATGCTGTTCTTTAACGACCATTCGGGAAATCTGATAGCGGCAGCGCTGCTGCAGGCACTGAAACGGGGTGTCGAAGTCCGCATCATGGTAAATTATACGGTTACCGCACTTGGCTATGGGATGAATCTCGAGGTGGGTAAGTTCTCCAAGATCTCTACGATGCTGGAGAATGAAGGGGCCAGGCTGCTCGATACGTTCAACTCCTATTATTCTGCGGCAGAATGGAGTGAGAAACGGGCGGAGCTGAAGTCCGGAGGGGTATCCGAAAGTATTCTCTTCCTGCAGGATAAGGTACAGGAGGACGTGGAGATCACAGGACTCAATGTCATTGACCACCGGAAATTCATGGTCATTGACGGGATTACTTCGATTGTCGGCAGCCTGAACTTCGGGGATCAATATACGTATCAGACGCCGATAGAGGCCTCTTCACCGGTAGAAGTAGACGGCCGGCCGATGGGTATTCCAAGCGGTGAGGAGGAGTGGCATGATGGCTGCTTCCGGATTCAGGGCGCGGCGGCGTTGCCGCTGAATGCTGTTTTTCAATCAAGATGGCTGTTGCTTGGGGGCGATCATTTTGATCTGGAAGATGACTTCTACCATCCTGATACAAATTATGCATTCGGTGAGGAGGAGTGTACGCTCTTCGTGAGTTTTCCGGGCAACCCCGTTAATCTGATCCAGCAATATTATTTGGATTTAATTACTTATGCAGCCGAGGAGACGGTGATCGTGAACCCCTATCTGATTGATCAGGCCTTCTGGGACCGGCTGGGTGAGCTTGGCCCGGACTGTTCCTGCCATCTGGCCATATGCAATCCGCTGGAAGTCAATGACCACCCGACGAACCGGGCGGCTGTGCGCAGCAATATGTATGAGCCTTTTCTTAACGGCGTTTCTTTTTATGACTACAGCTTTACGGGGCGTTTCTCCCACTGGAAAATCACCTACGACCACAGGTCGCGGGCCGTTTTTCACGGCTCCTACAATATCAATGAAAGAAGCGCCTGCCATGACTTTGAGCTGGGACTGCTGGTCAAGGGGGAAGGATTCGCGAAAAGGATCAAATCCATGATTGATTATGACCTTGGCGTTTCGAAAAAGATCAGCGACAAGAAGGAGTTCTTTAAGCATCCGTGGATGCATCCCAGCACTTATCTAAATAAGGCAACCCAGAACTACACCTGATCGTTAATGGGATCACTATCCTGTATAATAAACGGTAACACTATGATGATGGAGCGGAAGAGATGAACATTACAATATTGCGGAACGGCCCCCGTAAGAACGAAGTGTATTTTGCTGCGGAGTATGGCGAGGGCAAGGGGATATGGAATGGTGATCCTGTGGAAGCGGGTGAGGAGCTTAAGGTCGAATTTGAGCTCCCCCCGCTATTTATGCGCTGGGTGGATATTGTGCCTGTAAGCGGCGTCGATTACGGCATCCGAATGGAAGGGGATAAGATAATCTTAACCGGGGTGCTGGAGAATATTGAGGCAGACGGAACTGGTTATCTGCGGATTGCCGGCGACCTGATCATGTTCGAATGCCTGGGTGAGCCGATGGCGCTGGGCGGCTATGTGGAGATCCGGACCGGAGAGCTGGGGATGTATCCCGTATTCTTGTAAGCGGGGCGGGGTGCTGCAGCCGTATACGGCATGCAATTTACTGCCGGCATAGCCACTGCACAAGAAATGAGCTAAGATAACAATAGATTTGAAGTAAAGCTATGAGGAGCAGAAGTCCAATGAACAGCGATATTCAGCAATTTAAGACGGAATTTTTCAAGGCGCTGGCTCATCCGATGCGGATCCGCATTCTGGAGCTGCTGAGCGAAGGCGAGAAGAATGTGAACGAACTGCAGGCGATTCTCGGCTCGGAAGGCTCCGCCGTATCCCAGCAGCTTGCTGTACTCCGCGCCAAGAATGTAGTAGCCAGTGTAAAAGAAGGAACCACCGTCATTTATTCTCTGCGCGACCCCCTGATTAAAGACCTGCTGGCGGTAGCCAGACAGATATTCGATAACCATCTCGTGAATGCCATTTCACTCCTGGAGGGTATCCGCAGCGAATAACCCCGGACCATCCGGGGGCGGATTTCCCGTTGACAAGAGCGGCAGGCAGGAGTAATGTTGCTCTTATATTCAAATAATCAGATATTCAAAGAAAAGAAGGTTAGATGATGACAGGGTGGGGCCGCTTTAAAGGCTACAGCATTGCTTCTCTGCGCAAGGATATCATTTCAGGGACGATCGTCGGCGTTATTGCCATCCCGCTTGGGATGGCTTTTGCTATTGCCTCGGGCGTGAAGCCGGAGTACGGGATTTATACAACCATTGTCGCAGGTATACTGATCTCCTTATTCGGAGGTTCGAAATTTCAGATTGGCGGACCTACGGGAGCCTTTATACCCATTTTGTTCGCGATTGCTATGGAGTACGGGTACGAGAACCTGCTGATTGCAGGAATGATGGCCGGAGTCATCCTCGTCGTTATGGGGCTGCTGAGGCTGGGTGTTCTGATCAAGTTTATCCCGAAGCCGGTAACCATCGGCTTTACGGCAGGGATTGCCGTCATTATCTTCAGCGGGCAGATCGCCAATTTCCTCGGCCTGAAGGATATGGAGCGGCATGAGAGCTTCGTGGACAACATGCAAGAGATCGGCCAGCATATCTCAACGGTCAATCTGTACAGTGTTCTGACAGCAGTCATTTGTCTGGCGGTTGTCATGCTCGGTATGCGTTTTGCACCCAAGGTGCCGGGATCGCTGATCGGGTTGTTGTTTGCAACGTTAGTTGCAGTGCTGTTCTTCAGCGGCAAGGTGACTACGATCGGCTCCGCATACGGCGATATTCCAAACACGCTGCCGAGTTTTCACTTTCCGGTGATCACCTGGGAGCGGATTAGGCAGCTGCTTCGTCCGGCGTTTATCATCGCCATACTGGGGGCGATTGAGTCGCTGCTGTCGGCAGTGGTAGCCGACGGGATGACTGGCAGCCGCCATAACAGCAACCGTGAGCTGATCGGCCAGGGTATCGCGAATATAGCCGCACCTATGTTTGGCGGAATCCCGGCCACAGGTGCTATTGCCAGAACCGCCACCAACATTCGCAGCGGGGCCGCATCCCCGCTGTCGGGAGTGATTCACGGTGTCGTAGTGTTCCTTATTCTTCTGCTGTTTGCGCCTTATGCTTCCAGCATTCCGCTTGCGGCCATGGCGCCAATCCTGATGGTGGTCGCCTGGAATATGAGCGAACGCAAGGAATTTCTGCATCTGCTGAAGCTCAAAACCGGGGATTCTCTGGTGTTGTTCCTTACCTTCCTCTTAACGATATTTGCGGATTTAACGATTGCGGTAGAGGCCGGGCTGGTGCTTGCCGTAATCCTGTTTGTGAAACGGATGGGTGAAGGGCATCTCGTATCTAAGGTGCTGCCCGACCCCTCATCGGTCAAGGTAGAGGCGCACATGGTAACGGAGAACCATGATTGCCCGCAAATCGGAATTTATAATGTGGAAGGCCCGCTGTTTTTTGGAGCAGCCTACAGATTCGAGTCAACGATGCCGGAGCTTGGACCGGACCTTGCAAAAATTATATTGCTGCGTATGGGCAAGGTGCCGTTTATGGATACCACCGGGGAGGCCAATCTGTCTGGGCTGGTGAAGCAGCTGCAGGCAGACGGAGGAAGGCTGATGATCTCCGGCATTCAGCCGCAGCCGCTTGATCTGCTGAAGAAGACGGGACTGTACGATAGAATTGGGGCCGCGCAGTTTTATGACCATACTGGAGAAGCGATCAATGAAGCGCTGGAACTGATCAATCCGGGCCGCTGCGCCGGCTGCAGGCATGGGGCATTCCGGGAATGCGGCGCGTTGTGCGGTCTTGAAGAATCGCCGGGCCGCAGCGTCTTTAGAGCCCGCAAACCGGCAGTGGCGGGTAAACTGGGCAGCGAAGTTTAAGCACGCACTGCCGAACCAGCGGGAACAGCATGGGCCCATCCCTGTGTTGCTAAATTTCATTATAATATAACAGCCCGGGTGCATTTTGCCCGGGCTGTTATATTATAATGGACTAATGACTGCCAGATTTGTACAATTACCGTAATGAATCTGTTCTATACTGGAACAGATCTCACTACGATTGATAAGGAGACCGCACCCTAATGAAGGAATTGAATTATCCTAAAGTATTCATGCTTTTGGCAGGACTGTCACTGGCGACGCTGGCTGTCTACCGTGTGGTTTCGCTGCGGACCGATACGTTTTTTGCTTTTTTGCTCTGGAACTTCTTTCTGGCCTGGATTCCCTTTTTATTCTCCATGGCCGCTTACGGCCTGGATAAGCGTAAGGTTTCCGGGCTGTTGCTGCTGCCGCTTGGCATAGCATGGCTGCTGTTTTTTCCGAATGCGCCCTACCTGATGACCGACCTGCTGCATTTGACGATCAGAAAAAACATATATTTCGTAGACGGAGTTGTTCAGAGCCGGTATTGGTACGATTTAATCACCTTACTGCTGTTCACCTGGAGTGGCTGGCTGACCGGTTTTTTCTCCCTGTACCAATTTCAAAGCGTCATCTTCCGCAGAAGCAATCTGCTGCTCTCCTGGATTTTTGTCCTCGCGGCCTGTGCGCTGGGCGGATATGGCGTATTGCTCGGCCGGGTATACCGGCTCAACAGCTGGGATGTTCTGACCGACCGGCATCAGCTCTACCAGCTGGTGGTTGACAGCCTGAACCGGCAATCGCTCTTCTTCAGCCTGTTCGTCGCAGCTGTTCTGCTGGTCATCTATGCTACGCTGTATTTCCTGCTGAATGGACTGGGCACAGGGAGTGTGCAGGCTTATTCCAAAGGCGGAAAAAGATAATCGTCCTGCTCCGGATGGAACTGAAACAACTCCAGGTCGATCACGCCATGATCATCAAAAAGAACGCCTTCTCCCAGCAGATACAATCTTTGTGTAAAGACCGCCTCGTCTTCGGCAAGAGCAATTTTGCCCTGGGAATTAACAACTCTATGCCAAGGCAGCTTGTATTTGCGGCTCATGGAATGGAGAATGCGCACGACCTGCCGGGCCGCCCGGGGGCTTCCTGCAGCACGGGCGATCCCGCCATAGGTCATAACCTTCCCCTCGGGGATGGATTGAATAATGCAAATAACCTTCTCTGTAAATGGTGTCATAAGGGCTCCTTAAGCTTAACGTAGGCAGTAGTATCTTTAGTATCAATACAATGAATTATAACAGAGGGGGCACGTGGTTTGGGAACATTGATACCCGATAAACGCGGGATGAAGCTGATGTCCAATGAGCCGAAAGGGATTGGCGGCTGGCTGGTGCTTGTACAGCTTGGGCTTTTTCTTACTATTTTTACGTTGACTTTATCCGTCATCCATTTTTTCTTCACAACGCTTGGCGGAGAGGTTTGGGATACACTTACTTCACCGGATTCTAACGTTTATGATCAGCTATGGAAGCCGACACTGATTTTCGAATTGGCTGGCAACGTTGTCTTTCTTTTGTTTGCAGCTTTTCTGGTCGTGTTGATGTACCGCAAGAAAGCTTCTTTTCCGCGCTGGATAATCCTTTTTTATGCCGCCAATACGCTGTTTCATATCGTTGATTATGTGCTGCTCACCAATATTCCGCTGCTTGCCGAGTTCGGAGAGGATCCGGACGTGCAAAGTATTGCCAGAAGCCTGGTTCCGCTCATCATATGGATTCCTTATTTTATCCGGTCGCGCAGAGTACACAACACATTTATCAATTAAGTACATAACACACTTTTTCAGAAGGAGCCGCAGCCGCGGCTTCTTTTTTGTGCAAAGATAAGCGTACTATGTCAACAAGCTAAAACTGACTATAAAAGCAACTCAAACACACCTAACTCTTTGTTTTCCAAAAAATAGTTAGCAACTGACGAAGAGCGATGGACAGAACCGGAAGGTCTCGAACTTGAAAGGAAATAGCCTCGTGTTCAATCCTGTTATGCAATCTGGCTGAGTGCAGATCGAGATCTAACGTACAATTCGCATTAACAGGACGAGGTGGATAAGGCTTATTTACGAGGTCTGGGCCTCTAGAATTTAATCCGATCTTCCCTCAGTCCCAGACCCACCGGTTCAGTCATTTCAGGCTTGTTCAGGCAACATCCAGCGTAATGAAACAGCTAAAACGGAGCTTCTTATTGATCTCCTTGGCAAACGGACAAGAGGGCTTGGTGGAGAGAAAGGGCTTCTTGTCACGTAGCATCGCAAATGCAATTTTCAGCATCTTATTCCCCATAGCTACAAAAATGGAGCGAGGATGCTTCCCGCGGCTCTTTAACCGCTCGTAAAACGGTTTGAGATCCGGGTTATGCAGGCAGAGGCTTCGACCGGCTAAGTAGGCAACATAGCGCAAATGAGAGTTCCCTTGCTTGGAAATTTTTCCATAAGATCCGGCACTTCCGCCCGTTTGCTTAACGACGGGATTCGTTCCTGCTTTCTTAATCAACTGTCCGGCATGAGTGTAATGGGACACATCGCCAATCTCAGCGTAGAGCTCGGCTGCAGTGGAAACGCCAAGGCCTGGAACGGTAAGTAAAACCCGCCCGTCGGTCTGAAGCAAAAGGGCTTCGATCTCCTGCTCAAGCGTATCGATCTTAGCGTCAAAGGCGCGAAGATCCTGCAGCTTCATTCGCAGCAGAAGGAGTTCGGGACGAAGCGTTTGTTCGTCAGATGAGAGCGACTCCGCAGCCACCAGAAGGAGCTTGCGAATCGCAGCGACTCGAAGCTTCAGGTTATGCTGGATGGACAACCTCCGGAGTCCCGTTTCCCCCAGCTTACAAATCGCAGCAGGATGTGGATAGTGCTCCATGAAGAAAAGGGAGGCCTTTCCCCAAAAGTTGCTAAACACCTTGATTTTCCGAGCCCGCCCATTCTGATGGTCGGCATAGCCCTGAAATTCGCGCCAAACGATGTCCATGAGTGTTCAGATTTCCATCCGCAGAGTGGAGCGTTTGCGGATCTCCGAGCGTCTGGCCCGGGTGAGAACATGCAACTGCCGTTGAAGGCCCTCGGCCAAACGAAACTCGGTGGCTTTATTGCTCTTCAGCGCATGAGCGATAGCGACTAGATCGAGGTCATCGGTTTTACACCAGTTCAGCGCACTTGCCCGCTCTTCGAAAGTCGTATACGCGTTGAGAATCTGGACGAGGTAGCCTTGCTTGGCCATTTCTCTAACGATATCTTCATAGTAATGGCCAGTAGCTTCAATTCCTAAAAACAGGCGTACGGCCCCAGTGGAGGCCACCGCTTGTTCGATGGCATGGTATAGAGTCTGCATGCCGGATTGATTGACGGAAAAGAAAAAGGGTTTTGCAAGGATGTCGCCGAAATAATTGCAGATCAGGGCTTTTTGGTGGAGTTTGGCCGCATCGATAGCAACGATGAGGACCTGCTCCAGGTTAACACCCCGTAGTTGTTGACTGAACTTGGTTCCCTTTAAGCCTTGAATGTGTAGGGATTTCCCCATGCGACTTCAACCTCCTGTGGTAGGGTAGGTACGATTGAAGCTCTTTGTCAGGTGCTTCTTTCTTCGATAGTCGCTGGGGATTTTCCTTTTCTACAAGGATTATATATTACGCCAGAATTTATATGCTTCACGCTATAAATTATCCTTCTATTTCTCGCTGAAACGGATACCGTCCTTTTGAGGACGGCGAAGCCGTTTCCACTTGTGAGAGGCAAGCTCATAATTTCCTCTACAGCAAAAAGTTGGGGAATAGGAGTTAGAGTGTCGGGGGATAATCAGATCAAAAGAATAGTGACGGGAGTGAATACTGTGAAGAATACAGAGGCTGTGGAAACAAGCGACCGTTCTTCCGGCAAAATATCTTCTTCCCGGCCGCTCAGTCCCTCATTGGATGAGACGGTGGCTCTATTCCGGCGTATCTTCAGCAACGACGGGACACTGAGAGTACGGATAATTGAGAATACACATAACACGTGGATCCGCTGTGGCCTGATTTATGTGGATGGGATGATCGACCGGAATTTGATTCAGAATGGCATTACCAAACCGCTGATGACCTACGAATTCCTGGACAAGGATCTGGGAACCCCGGCAGAGCTTATGGAACTTATCCGCCTTCAGATTATCAATATCAGTGACATTATGGTCTCTACGGATTTGGATGAATTAATAGGGGCCATAGTGGGAGGGAAAACGGTATTTCTGCTGGACGGATACGCCGGTGCGCTGAATATTAATGCCCAAGGCTGGCAGACCCGCGCCATTGAAGAACCTACGACCGACAAAGCGGTCCGGGGCCCAAGGGAAGGCTTCAATGAATCGCTGATGACCAACCTGACGCTGATCCGCCGCAGAGTGCAGAATTCCGATTTGAAGTTTGTATTTACCGACATCGGTACCCGGTCAAAAACCCAGGCCTGTATCTGCTATATGGAAAGCCTTGCTTCACCGGATATTCTCAAGGAGCTGCATGGAAGGCTTGCAAGGGTACAGCTCGACCATTTGCTGGATACCGGCTATCTGGCCGAGCTGATCCGTGATGAACCTTATTCGCCTTTTGAGATGATCGGCAGTACGGAACGGCCGGATTCGGTAGTGGGCAAAATCATGGAGGGCAGAATTGCCCTGCTGATTGAAGGAAGTCCGTTTGTTCTGACGCTGCCCTATGTTTTTGTGGAGAATTTTCAGGCCAGTGAGGATTATTATATCGGTTATATGTTCGCTACTTTCAACCGTGTGCTCAGAGTGATGGGAGCCTTCATGTCCATCAGTATTCCTGCACTTTATGTCGCACTTGTTACTTACAGCCAGGAGATGGTTCCTACATTACTGCTGCTAAGCATTGCCACCGCACGATTATCGGTTCCCTTTCCCACAGTAGTCGAGGCAATTCTTATGCTGACCATCTTTGAGATTCTGCGTGAAGCGGGGGCGCGGATTCCCAATTCCATTGGCCAGGCGGTCAGCATTGTAGGCGCGCTGGTGCTGGGCCAGGCTGCGGTGGATGCACGGATCGTCAGTGCCCCGATGGTCATTGTTGTGGGTCTTACCGGGATTACTACCCTGCTGAATCCCCGGCTCACCGGACCGTTAATTGTAGTACGGATCCTTTTGCTGCTGATGAGTTTCTTTTTTGGAATCTACGGCTATTTCTTCGGCTTGCTCGGTTTGGTCATCCATTTGATGAGCCTGCGCTCCTTCGGAGTTCCCTATATGCTCGGGGTGGGCTCGATCCGGCCGCAGGATATCAAGGATACCGCCATCCGTGCACCTTGGTGGGACATGTATCTGCGTCCGGCGATCATCGGGGCGCGCAACATGAAGCGGAAGCCGCCCAAGAAACCGGTTAAGCGGTTATGAACAGGGGACAAAAAATACTGTCTGCGCTGCTCTCCGCAGTGCTGCTGTTTGTCATCTCCGGCTGCTGGAATTATTCCGAGGTGGATGATATGTCCATCGTGGCCGGCGTAGCCATCGACAGGAACAAGGCGGACGGCAAGCTGCAGATGACAGTGGAAATGGTGGACACCCAGGGTGGACTTCAGGAGAATCAGGCAGGCTTCAAGACGCTTAGTTTTACAGGAGATACTATATTTGAAATCGCCCGCGACATGATATCGATGACCGGCAAGAAGCTCTTCTGGAGTCACGCCAAGGTGATTATTTTCAGTGAAGAGGTTGCGAGGGAAGGCTTGATCAAAGCAATAGACTGGTACAGCAGGGATACAGAGACCCGATCCGATGTCTTTATTTTTGTATCAGAACAGAAAAATGCACGGGATGTAGTTAACCAGAACAGTACAACAGAAGCGATTATGTCCTTTGAACTGGCACAGATGATGCGTGATGAGAAGTACGTCAGCAGCGCTCCGGTTGTGGAAATCTGGGATTTCATCGACAAGCTGGAGACCTCAGGTTATAATGCCGTCGCACCGCTGGTGTATATCAATGAGGAGAACGGGCAGAAAAATGAGCGTGTGGATGGAGCAGCAGTATTTGTAAAGGATAAAATGGTCGGAAAATTGACCGGGAAAGAGGCGAAAAACATGCTTTTCGCCAAAAATGATATAAAAGGTGGTGTACTGGAGGTGAATAATGCGCAGGGGACTCCCGCTTATTCCCTTGAAATATTATCAAGCAGGACGAAAGTCAAACCTGCAATGATAGATGGTAAAGTTCATATACAGATCAATACAGTGACGCATACCGGGCTGGACGAAGTGATGACTGCAGCGGGTTTATCCAGCAACGAGAACATAGCGGCTATTGAAAAACGCGCAGGCGAGGAATTGCAAAAGGAGATACTCTCCTTAATCCATAAGGTGCAGCAGGAATACCATGCCGATATCTTTGGCTTTGGCGAAGCTGTTCATGAGAATCTGCCCAAGACCTGGACCAAGCTCCGCGAGCAATGGCCGGATGAATTTGTCAATCTGGATGTGGACGTCAGCTCCAAGGTGATTATTCAGAGCACTGCCAAAACAACGCGGGCGATTAAGCTGGGGGATTAGCATGGTCATTTATGTAGTGCTTATGTATGCCGTTGTTGTGCTGGTTGACCCCTATGGTCTGCTCAAGCAAGGGAAGAAGCGGGACTTTTACGTTTGTTCCGCGCTGTGCCTGATCTCCTTCTCCCTGGCTTTTGCCTTGTCGATGCATTGGGAAATTCCCAGTCCCTCAGAGCCGATCGTTTATTTGATTAAAAAGCTGTTCTAGAATGCACTCCTGAAAGGAGGGGAAGACATGAGCAAAGAAATCGTACCGGCGGGACAGTCGATTAGCATAGCGATCCTGTTTATTATCGGCAGTTCACTGTTCATGGGAGTCTCGGGGCAATCCGGCAACAGCAGCTGGATCGGGCTGATTTTTGCCATTGTGCTCGCGGTTCCGCTCATGCTCCTCTACGCGAGGCTCCATGCGCTGTTTCCGGGCAAGGATCTGTATGATATGCTGCATGCGGTGTTCGGCCCTATTCTCGGGAGGCTGTTCTCCTGCCTGTATATCTGGTATTCATTGCATCTGGGATCGCTTGTGCTGCGGAATTTCGGGGAATTCAGCAAGACGGTAGCCTTAACCGCGACACCGATGTTTGCACCGATGCTGATCATCGGCCTCCTCTGCATTTGGGTAGTGAACGCGGGACTTGAGGTGCTTGGGAGAAGCGCCAAATTTCTGCTGCTGTTTACAATATTGGCGACTGCCTTAGCACAGCTGCTTTCCATTCCCAAGTATGAGTTCCATTATTTGAAACCGCTGCTGGAAAGCGGCTGGGGACCTGTCTTTACGGATGCAATAGGCTCCTTTACCTTTCCGTTTGGCGAAATTGTTGTTTTTCTCGGCGCGTTTAGTGTGCTCCCGAAGAAAGGTTCAGCGTTTCGGGTGCTGCTCAGCAGCCTGCTGATTGCAGGAATCATTATGATCTTCGTTACCTTGCGGAATTTGCTGGTGCTGGGTCCTGAAATTTTATCCAGCCTGTATTTTCCCTCCTATGTCGCGGTGAGCAGAATTAATGTGGGGGATTTTCTCACCAGAATCGAAGGTTCCTCCTCCATTACTTTTGTAACCGCGCTGTTTATTAAAACGAGTTTATGTCTGTATGTAACCAGTAATGGAGTAGCTAAAGTGTTCAAGCTGAAGAGCTACCGTTCCGTTGTGATGCAGATGGGCCTGATCATGGTCTACATGTCTGTCTTTATCTACAAGGATATTCTTCAAATGCAATACTTTGCCTATCATATCTACAAAATTTATGCCCTGCCGTTTCAGGTGGCCATTCCGCTGCTCTTATGGATTGTTGCCGAGTTTATGTCCAGAAAAGCGAGCCGCAGGCAGACAGCCCCGCAGCCGTAGTGCCGGATCTGAGAAGCTTAAACTCCACCACCTCCCGGGCCAGGCTTTTTTTTGTGATTTCCCAGCTGCAGGGAAGATAGCTATAATGATAGTCATAGAGAATAGGATGTTTGAGACTGTAAAGGTGGAAGGGGCTGTTGGCTTAACGATGAATACATATGTACTTGTATATAACAGCTTTGTTCAGTTTGAGGTAGTTTTGGCTGCTTATTTTATGAAGACACAGAGCGAGGTCCACACCTTGGGGCTGAACAGTATGCCCGTTATTTCCTGTGAGGGCTTCTCGATTAACCCGTCAGCGGTACTCGGGAATATAGATGTGAACGCTATAGATCTGCTGGTTATCCCTGGGGGTGAAGTGGAAGAGCTTGCTGCGAATGAGGGGCTGCTTGCCTTGATCCGCAGCATGAACGCTTCAGGTAAACCGGTCGCGGGCATTTGCGGCGGGGTTACGGTGCTGAAAGCTGCCGGGGTTCTGGAAGGCAGATCCTATGTGGACAACCAGGAGGGCAGGGAAGCTGCGGAGAGTTCCAAAGGATTGCCGGACGCGGGAGCATCAGACGAGGTCAATGTAATCAGGGACGGAAATATTCTTACGGCTAAGCCCAACGGGTATGTTGATTTTGCGCTTGAACTCGGCAGGATGATGGACATTTATCAGGACGAGGCTGATCTGCAGGAAACGATTGATTTCTTTAAATATTTCAAATCCGTTTAGAACGGCTGATGACGGATAACGGGAAGGAGAAGGCATTATGAGTGTATCACGTATCGTTATGTCCTCACATTGGGGCAGGGAAGTCAGACATAAATATGTGGCCCAAGGCGAAGCGAAAGCACTGGCTGTCGTCTTTCCGGGGAAGGATTATTCCGTGGAGCGCTCGCTGCTCGATTATGCGGCCAAGGTGGCCCGGGAACATGGCTGTGATCTGCTGCTGCTGGAGTACGGCTATCAGAGTGCACGGGCGGACTTTAAGCGCGAAGACATGGATATCGTTATAGAGGAATGCAAGGCGGCGATTGCTGCGCTTCCTGCACTTCCCGAATATGAACAGCTGCTGTTCATCAGTAAAAGCATGGGTACGATCATAGCCGGAAGAGTGGCGGCTGAAATGGGTGTTCAGCAGAAAACCTCCCATCTTTATTTGACACCGCTTGTAGACTCCATCCCCTGGATAAAGCAGAGCCGGGGCAGCATGATCTACGGCGGCAGCGATCCGCTGTTCAATGAACAGCATTCCGCCGAGATCACCGGACTGCAGAATATCAGGGTATACAGGATCGACGATGCCAATCATGCGCTGGAGGTAGGCAGCGTCAATGAGTCGCTGGCGGTGCTTCTGGTGATTATTAATTTCTATCATGAGTTTTTCCGCGATACATTGTAGCATTGAATAGCCATCTAATCTATCTCAAGGAGTGTATCAAATGATGCTGGATTTGAACGTATCTATTTGGAATAAACGGGAGGCGTAACATAAGATGCAGGGGAAGCTGGTTGGAAAAGGGCGAACGGCAGAGGTGTGGGAGCATGGCGAAGGAAGAATCATTAAACTCTACAACGGGGACATCCCGGAGCCGTATGTGGAACGGGAATATCTGGTCAGTAAATATGTATTTGAACAGGGTCTGTGCACTCCTGAGCCGCTGGAGCTTGTCGGGATTGACGGACGTAAAGGAATCGTATTTCAGCAAATTCAGGGCCGCTCCCTGCTGAGGATGATCAGCGGACAGCCCTGGCAGCTTGGCAAATATGCCAAACAGATGGCTAGACTGCATAATAACCTGCATCAGTTGGAGGGAACAGAAGACTTTGGCCGGCAAAAGGCGGAGCTGAGAAAAAGCATTATTGCAGCACCCATGCTCAGCATGGAGGAGAAGTCGGCGGTGCTGGACCACCTGGAAGGACTTCCGGAGGGGAATAAGCTGTGCCATGGAGACTTTCACCCCGACAATGTGCTTTTAAATGAACAAGCCTGGATCATCGACTGGATGACCGGTATCATGGGGAATCCTGCCGGTGATGCGGCGCGTTCGGTGCTTCTCTTCAGTATGGGCGCCATGCCTCCGGGAGCCTCTAAGTTGGCGGAATTCGTTATAGGTTTTATGAGACAAAGGCTTACCAAAGGATATATCCGGGAATACCTCGCATTGTCGGGGCAATCCTATGCCGCAATAGACAGTTGGATTCTACCCGTAGCGGCGGCGCGCCTTGTTGAGGGTGTTCCTGTGGAGGAGAAGGAGCAGCTTGTCCGGGAAATCCGTAAACGTCTGAGCAAGAGTTCGGCCATTTGAATTACCTATGGGAAGAGGTGTGTTATGACTACATATATTGCGCTGCTGCGCGGCATTAATGTCGGCGGCAACAAAATCATTAAAATGCAGGATTTGAAAAGCATGTTCCAGGCACTGCACTTTGAGCATGTCCGCACCTATATCCAGAGCGGCAATGTTGTATTTGAAAGCACGGAGGGTTCAGGCCACCAGCTTGCTGCAGTGATCGGAGAGCAGATCCGGGAGACCTTTGGTTTTGACGTATCCGTAATTATCCGCAGTCTGGAAGAGCTGGAAGCAGCGATTGCGGGCAACCCTTTTCAGCTTACGGAAGCTGACGAGTTCAAGCGGCTGTATGTCTCCTTTCTGGCTGATGAACCTACGGCAGAGGCACTGGAGAAGCTGCGTCCCTACGAGGATGGAGCGGATAAGGTGCGGGTAATAGGCAAGGAGATGTACACGCTGTATGAGGTGAGTGTAAGCCAATCGCCGCTGTTTAAGGTTCAGCTGGACAAGCTTCTCGGGACGCCTATTACCGCCCGCAATTGGAATACGGTAAACAAGCTGGCTGCATTAGGACGTTCGGTTTAGAATACAAATCACGTAATTATGGTTTTGCGGTTTATGCAATCTGCTGCATTTATGTACATAGCAGTCTTTAAACGAAGCCCTGGATTCCGGGGCTTTTTTTTGATGTCTTGATAGGTTTCCCCTCTGAATCTTCCTTGTATTACTCGCAGAAAAGAATCCTTCGGCGCGATACTAAGTACCGCCAGCACCCGGAAGCCTGCGTTATTTGGAAGGCTATGCCGCTCTCCTAGCTTTCAGCAAACATTCAGCCACATTTCATTATGAGTTAAGGTACGGATGCAATAATACAGCTAATCAAAGATTGGGCCGGGGGGCAGAGCACTGCCGGAATGATTGAGTTATAGAGGAATGGGAGTGGAGAGAGATGAGACTGCTTAAGAAGCTGGGTTCAGATGTTGTGCTGCTGTGGATCTTGCTGCTTGCAGCGTTTCTGTACGGCTATGGAATCTGGAATGATCAATATGTAAATACGTACTATACCACTGCGGTGGGCAGCATGATGCAGAGCTTTCACAATTTCTTCTTCGCATCGCTTGACTCTGCAGGTTCAGTAACGGTGGATAAGCCGCCGGTTACATTCTGGATTCAGACGGTCAGCGCCCTGATCTTCGGGCTGCATGGCTGGAGCGTCATCCTGCCTCAGGCACTTGGCGGGGTAGGATCAGTGCTTCTCGTATACCTGATGGTCAAGCCAACCTTCGGCAGAACCGCGGCGCGGTTAGCGGCACTGGCCATGGCTTCCACACCGGTAGCCGCTGCTGTCAGCCGGACGAACAATATTGATGCCATGCTGGTGTTCACGCTGCTGCTGGCAGCATGGTTTCTGTTCAAAGGAACAAAGACGAATAGAATCGGCAGTCTTCTCGCTGCATTTGGGCTAATCGGAGTTGCCTTCAATGAGAAGATGCTGCAGGCATATATGGTTTTACCGGCATTTTATCTCTTTTATATTCTAGCCGGCAAAGTGAACTGGAAGAAAAAAACCGGGGTGTTGGCAGCCTGCACCGCAGTACTGCTGGCGGTTTCGCTCTCCTGGGCCGTCATTGTCGATTCCATTCCAGCGAGCAAACGTCCCTATATGGGCAGCAGCGGCACCAACTCTGTATTAAATCTGGCCTTTGGATATAACGGGGTATCCCGTTTAACTGGTGACCGCAGTACTGGCGGCGGGGGTAGCGGTGGAATGCCAGCCAATGGCGGCGGAATGTTCGGCAGTGGCGGTGAGATGCCGGCAATGAACGGTGAGATGCCGGCGATGAACGGTGGGATGCCGGCGTTAAATGGCGAGATGCCGGGGATGAATGGAGCTGATGGCGAACGAAGTGACGGCCGGGGAACACCTCCGGGCCAAACCGACGGCTCTGCCACCGGAGGCCAATCCTCCGAGGATGGCGGAATGCCGGGGCAGGCACCGGGAGGTCGAACGGATGATGGAGGACGGCAGTTCGGCGGCGACGGGAGCCAAGGCAATCGCGGCGGCATGAACGGCGGGGGTGGCGGAATGTTCAATACGGGGACAGCCGGTCCCCTGCGGCTGTTCCAATCTGCTCTGTCCGGTCAAGCCAGCTGGCTGCTGCCATTCGTATTGTTCGGGTGCATCGGTATCTTTACCAGCCTGCGCAGAACAAACTTTACGCAGAAGCATAAGGAAGCACTGTTCTGGCTGGCTTGGCTGGTGCCGGTCATGGGATTCTTCAGCATCGCCGGATTCTTCCATCAATATTACCTGATTATGATGGCACCGCCGATTGCAGCGCTGGCTGGAGCAGGCTGGTCCCAGCTCTGGAGCTATTATAAGGAACGTTCAACCTGGCTTTCCTGGCTGCTGCCGCCGGCAGTTCTCACAACAGCAGCTTTTGAATGGTACATTATTCATCCTTATGACGATACCATCGGCAAGGGTTGGGCGATAGGGGTTCTGGCAGCAGGAATGATTGCCGCCCTTCTGCTCTTGATTCTTCGAATAGTTAAAGATAACAAAAAGCCATTTGCACAAGCTGCAGCCATCGCCGGACTGCTTGTACTGTTGATCGGACCGCTCTACTGGGCATTTACACCGGTCACCTATGGCTTGAACAGCATGACCCCGGCAGCAGGACCTGACAGCAGCGAAAGCCGCGGAGGCGGAGGCATGGGCCCAGATGGAGCTGGAGCTGGAGGCGGAGGCGGCAGAAACAGTACCTCCGGTGTGAACGAGACTCTGCTGGCCTACCTGAAGGAGCATAATACCGGCGAGAAGTATCTGTTCGCCGCTATGGATTACGGAACGGCAGGCCCTTACATTATCGACGAAGGTGAATCGGTTGTGATCCTGAATGGGTTCAACAGTTCCGATGTGCCTTATACGACCGACACTCTGAAGGCGCTGGTAGAGAGCGGCAAAGTGAAATACTTCCTTGTTACCAGCGGCGGTATGGGCGGCGGACGCGGCGGCAATTCCGAAATCACGAGCTGGATTACCGAGAATGGTACAGAGGTGCCTTCAGCCGATTGGCAAGGTACAGTGACAGACAGCAATGGCGGAACCTTGTACGAGATTACCCTGGACTAATTCTGTTGCCGGATATACATGAAGCGCACCGCATTACTTGTCCGGCGCGCTTCATCACTACAATTTGAGGAGGAGCTGCTCATGGGCTACAACGTGCGCTATTCCATAATTATACCGATGTTTAATGAAGAGGCAGTGATTCAGGAGACATACCGCCGGATCAAAAAAGTGATGGGAACGACAGGTGAGCCGTATGAACTGCTCTTCGTCAATGACGGCAGTACTGACAACTGTGCGCAAATGATTGAAGAATACAGCTACTGGGATGAAAGTGTGAAGCTGATCGACCTTTCGCGGAATTTCGGGCATCAGATCGCGATAACCGCGGGTATGGATTATGCACTGGGCGATGCGGTGGTCATTATCGACGCCGATTTGCAGGACCCGCCGGAGCTGATTCTGGACATGATTACAGAGTGGAAGCAAGGTTATGAGGTTGTATACGCCAAGCGGATCAAACGCCGCGGCGAGTCCTTGTTCAAAAAGTGGACGGCAAGCGCCTTTTACAGAGTGCTGCGCTACTCAACGGACATCTCGATCCCGGTGGATACCGGAGATTTCCGGCTCATTGACCGCAAGGTCTGCGATGAGCTGAAACGTCTGCCGGAGAAAAACCGTTTTGTACGCGGCCTCGTCAGTTGGGTGGGCTTTCGTCAAAAGGCGATCGAATATGAACGCGATGAACGGCTCGCGGGAGAAACCAAATATCCCCTCAAGCGGATGCTCAAGCTGTCTCTGGACGGCATCACATCCTTTTCCTACAAACCGCTGAAGCTGGCGGGATACTTGGGAGCGTTGCTGTCCGCATCCGGGTTTCTCTACCTTATGTATGTGCTGTACCTGGTGCTCTTTACGGACGAGGCCGTTAAGGGCTGGGCGTCGATGATCGGCATTACCTTGACCTTCAACGGATTCGTGCTTATTATGCTGGGCATTCTCGGTGAATATGTCGGCCGGATTTATGATGAGTCCAAGGGCCGTCCACTCTATATCGTCCAGGAGTTCTATGGCGGCAAAAAGCAGCAGGATGTGCGGGAGCGCAGAATGGCTCCACTTAACAAATAACGAAGGGAGCGATCCAACGTGAAAATCAGAAAAGCTGTGATTCCCGCCGCCGGTCTGGGCACGCGCTTCCTGCCGGCTACCAAGGCCCAGCCGAAGGAAATGCTGCCCATTGTGGATAAGCCGGCGATTCAATACATCGTAGAGGAAGCGGTCCGCTCCGGTATTGAGAGTATTATTATCGTAACCGGCCGCAACAAAAAATCGATCGAGGATCATTTTGACAAATCGGTGGAGCTGGAGCAGACCTTGCTGGAGAAAGGAAAACTGGACCTGCTCTGCGAGGTGCAGGGAATCAGCGAGCTGGCAAGCATTCATTACATCCGGCAAAAAGAACCGCTGGGGCTGGGTCATGCCATTCATTGTGCAGAGCAATTTATCGGAGAAGAGCCGTTCGCGGTGCTGCTCGGTGATGACATTATGGTGTCCGAGCCCCCGGCGCTCTCGCAGATGATGAGGCTGTATGAGCAGGCGGAGAAGACGATTGTCGGTGTTCAAAGGGTGCCAAGGCAGGAAGTCAGTAAATACGGGATCATTGCTTCAGGAGGTTCCATAGACGGTGTACATGCCGTAAGCGGACTGGTGGAGAAGCCTGTGCCGCAGGCTGCGCCTTCGGAATATGCGATTATGGGCCGGTACATTTTGCAGCCTTCGATCTTTTCGGTGCTGGCTAGACTTGAGCGCGGAGCTGGCGGTGAATATCAACTGACGGATGCTTTGCATGAAGTGTGCCGGAATGAAGGGCTGCTGGCCCTGGATCTGCAGGGCAAACGTTATGATATTGGCGACAAGTTCGGGTACATTCAGGCCACGCTGGAAATAGGGCTGCAGAGGGAAGCGTTGCGGCCGCAGCTCCTGCCGTATTTACGCAAGCTGCTCGGCAGCCTGGAGGGCAGAGAGGAAGCTCAGGCTGTATTGGGGAGTACGGCAGCAGGCAGAAGCAGCCGCATCCTTTGATGCTGAAGCCGGGGCAAACATCAGGCAGACCCAGTGTAAACTTAATAGGCTGTTCCGGATAATGATTGGCGTACAGCCATCATAATTTGGAGCAGCCTTTTGTGCAGGCCCGCAAATCGAAACTGTACATGTTACAAATTTAGAGTTTTCACGTGTGCCCTTTGCTGCTAAAGAAAAGTGGAGTTGTTCCCCCTGTTATCACGCCGCAGTGCAGTGAACGGGGAGGTGATCCGCATGAAGATTATTATTTGAACGCTTGAGTGAACGTAGTTGTATTTACTACAGCTATTGGGTGCGTTAAGGGCCGATTCTAGAGTATAAGTGTATTGGGTACAATTAAAAATAGTGAACCGTGGCGGTTCAGTGGAATTTCGTGAAAATAAATGTACGGAGTACAACTACCTCTTCGTAGGCCGCTAAACGTGGGGGAATAGCTGTACAAACTGCAATTATCGGACAAGTGGAAACGGCTTTGCCGTCCTTTTTTAAGGACGGTACCGTTTCAGCGAGAAATAGAAGGATAAGTTATCGTGTGAAACATATAAATTCTTATATTTTGAAAAAGGCCAACCGCAATCGCGGCTGGCCTCAATCCAGCTACGAGAGGGACTCTTGAAGCGAAGTATCCGCCCGGAGTCCCTCTCGTATGAATATAATTATGCCTTCAGCAGATCGTGATCGACATATCTTGCACCGTTCAATTCGCTGATGACATTAATGGCGACCTTCGCGCCGTCACCTGCGGTAATAATAGCGTGCACGCTTACTCCGGCAACGGTTCCGGCGGCCCAGATGCCTTCGACATTTGTTTTGCCTTCGGCGTTGACGGCTACCACGGTCTTGATTCTTGGCTCCATGCCATCCTTGGTTTCCACACCGGCTTTAGCAGCCAAATCGGTCAGGACGCCTGTAGCCAGAATCACATGTTTCGCTTCATAAGTGGCACCGCTCTCGCTTTCAATGACAAAACCTTCACTGCCGGCGGTAAGACCGACAGCTTGATCAGCCACTAATTCCGCCCCGAATTTGACGGCTTGCTTGTGTCCGGTTTCCACGAGGTCGGGACCGCCGATTTCGGAGATTCCATAAAAATTCTCATACCACCCTCTGCGGGTCATTCCTTTGTCATTGTCAATCAGCAGCGTTTTTTTGCCCGCTTTGGCGGCGAAGAGGGCTGCACTGGCACCGGCTGGCCCGGCTCCGATCACGGCGATTTCGTACATGAATTCGACCTCCTAAAAGTTTTGTGAGCCTAACATCCTTGAATCGACTTCGTACAAAACTTACTTCGAAAGCATAAGCTTAAGTTTTGTGAGCCTAGCATCCTTGAATCGACTTCGTACAAAACTCACTTCGAAAGCATAGGCTTAAGTTTTGTGAGCCTAGCATCCTTTTCACACACTATTATAACGTTAATTACACTACATAAGCTAATCCAGCAAGCATGGAAGAGAGACTTTAAAGACAGTGCCTCCACCGAGAGTACTCTTCACGCTGATGTTCCCGTTATGTGCATCCACAATAGACTTTGTAATGGACAATCCAAGGCCAGAACCGCCGTATTTGCGCGTGCGCGAGGAATCGCTGCGGTAGAAGCGGTCGAACACATGGGGAAGATGATCAGCAGAGATGCCGGAGCCGTTGTCCCTGACAGTCAGCGTTGCTTCGGTGTCCCGGGCGTGCAGGGAGATATGGATCGTCCCCTGTTCGGCATCCGTATGCTGCACGGCATTGTGGAACAAGTTGAGAATGACCTGTTTCATTTTGTCGGGATCATACATGCCGCGGATGCCGTAAGAAATATCGAAGTTGATCTTGCGGTTCGCGGCCAGCACCAGAAGCTGCGGCTGCATTTCATCGATGACTTCACCCAGCAGCAGGTTCTTGACCCTTAGCTGAGGCGCGCCGTCCATACGGGCCAGCAGGAGCAAGTCTTCGACCAGCTTATTAATCCGTTTGGATTCACCGTGCATGCTGTTCAGTGCGCCGTAAAGCTGGTCTTTATTATCCGCAGCTCCCCGCAGCAGCACCTCCAGGAAGCCGTGAATCGAAGTGAGGGGAGTCCGCAGCTCATGGGAAGCATCGGCGGCGAAACGGCGCATCTGTTCCTTGGCTTCACGTTCATTATGGAACGAAATTTCCAGACGCTCCAGCATCCCGTTGAAGGACTGGGACAGCTTGTCGATTTCTGTCTGTCCCTGGTTGACGGGGAAGCGTACGTCTAAATTGCCTGCGTCGATGATTTGCGCGGCTTCGCCCATATTGGATAAGGGAACCAGTGTTTTGCGCAGTGCAGGCAAATACAGGAACAGCCCGGCCAGCAAAGCAATTACCGCCAAGCCGGCGAAGATCATCAGCTGCTGCATGATTACATCTCTCAGCGGGCCGGTGGCTACGCTCATTTGCAGCAGCATTTTGGGTGCACCCGGCTTGCGCAGATTCATGAACACGGCCAGGTGTTCACTGCCATCCTCAGCGGTTATCAGCCGGTATTCACCCGTTTGCTTGTCCGTAGTATGTTTGAGCAGCTCATCATACTCTTTGTTCGTCATTCTTGGAGCGGCAGAATCGGAAAGCGTATCCTCCTGGAAATCCTTGAAGGTGCCGTCCGGGCTGTAAATGGCGATAGTTGTATGGGCATCCAGCAGGAGAGGACGCCTGTCACCGCCCATCCGCTGCCCGTACGGGCTGGTGTTCTGGTTCTCCCCGGGTGCTGCGTTACCGCCGCTCGTGGCGGGGCTGGCACCAGGCAGTTCCGGCTTAACCATCCCTGGTGTGCCTGTTGTCCAAGAAGGGTCTGAAGCGCCTGAAATACTCAGGTCAGCCGGAGTACTGTTCCCGGAATTGAGAAACGTAAAATAGAACTCACGCGGCACGGACCGCAGCTGCGTTTCCATGGATTCCGCCCGGTTGGTGTAGATGAAGTTCCGCATCAGCACATACTGCAGCACACCGATCAGCAGCAGCAGCACGGACAAAATGATGAGCGAGATGGCCAGCAGCTGCTTGCGCAGGGAACGCGGAGACGGGAGCCTGCTGATGAAGCCCGAGAGGCGGGCAATCATACCAGGTCCACGCGGTATCCTGCGCCGCGCAGCGTGCGGATAATCTTATGCTCTTTATCGCCAAGCTTCTCGCGGAGAGAACGGATATAGACCTCCACGATATTTTCCTCTCCGCCAAAATCATATCCCCATACCTTGTCCAGAATCATCGGCTTGCTCAGTACCAGGCCATGATTGATGACCAGGTATTGCAGCAGCTCATATTCGGTAGGGGAAAGCTCCAGAACCTCTTCCTTGTGGCGGATTTCCTTGCGGCGGCCGTCAATCCGGAAGGGGCCGCAGCGCACTTCCCCAAGCAATCCCGGGAACTGATTGCGCAGCCGGGCCTGGATCCGGGCCAGCAGCTCATCGAAGCTGAACGGCTTGACCATATAGTCGTCAGCCCCGATGGACAGGCCCTTGACCCGGTCGTCCACTTCGTCTTTTGCAGTCAGCATGATGACCGCAATCTCCGCTTCTTCTGAACGCAGGTAACGGCAGACCTCAAAGCCGTCCATGCCCGGCATCATCACATCCAGAATGGCCACATGCGGTCTGAAATCGGCAGCAATTGCGATCGCGCTGACACCGTCAGGTGCAGTCATTACTTCAAATCCTTCGTTCATCAGACCCAGTTCCAGAAACTGCAGGATATGAGGCTCGTCATCTACGAGCAGTAGTCGCACGCCTTGGGCAGCTTTCATGAGTAGTACCTCCGTTTACAGTAAAAGATAGTTCATTATGACACATTACGTTGAACGTTTGCTGAAAGAAGCGCCTGCTTAAGTTCAATATCAGATTAGAATTTTAGTTCATGGTTAATCATTCTGGTTAATCTAATTATATGAAATATAAATGTTATTAATAAGGAATGTAATTACAATTTAAGGTTTTTGGAATTCAATAAAGGGTTTTGACGGCGACTCTAGAACACTTTACAATAAGGATACAAACCCGGTTTTTGGAGAGCTTTTCTCATGAATCCGGCAACTTGTCCCGATATCAGGTGTCCCCCCGTTTGTTAACCTTATCCAAATTTCCTATCAAGCACATTTCTTTCATTTTACTTCTTGCTGGTTCACTTCTTTTTGAATTCTATCTTGGGTCTATTTCGCACCACCAAACTTCATTCAACCTTATTTATTACATGCTTTACTACCCATATGTCAAGGAGGCTCTTCCATGAAGAAAAAAGAAATGGTAGCCATGCTATTGGCGGGAGGCCAAGGGAAAAGGTTGAAGGGATTGACCAAAACGCTTGCCAAGCCCGCTGTTTATTTTGGGGGAACTTACAGAATCATCGACTTCCCCTTAAGCAATTGCTCCAATTCAGGTATTGATACAGTTGGTGTGCTCACTCAATATGAGCCGCTTGTACTGCATTCATACATTGGGGTAGGAAGTGACTGGGATTTGAACCGTAAGGATGGCGGTGTATTTGTATTGCCGCCGCATGAACGGGAGAATGGAAGCAGCTGGTACCGGGGAACGGCTGATGCAATTTACCGCAATCTGAAATTTGTTGATCAATTTGATCCGGAGCATGTGCTTATACTTTCCGGCGACCATATTTACAAAATGGATTACAATGCTATGCTGCAATACCACAAATCTAGAAACGCCGACTGCACCATCTCGGTCATTGATGTTCCGCTTGAGGAGGCCAGCCGCTTTGGCATTCTTAACACAGATGAAGATCTGAAGATTTATGAGTTTGACGAGAAGCCGGTGAAGCCGAAGAGCACGCTGGCGTCGATGGGCGTTTATATTTTTAAATGGGAGGTCCTCCGCAAGCATCTGCTGGAAGACGGGGAGAATGCAGACTCCTCCCATGATTTCGGCAAAGATATTATTCCTCTGATGCTGGAGGACGACAAATCCCTTTTTGCCTATCCATTTGAAGGCTACTGGAGAGATGTAGGTACAGTGGCCAGCCTGTGGGAGGCCAATATGGATTTGTTAAGCGATCATCCGCCGCTGAATCTGAATGATCCCAATTGGCGCATTTTCACCCGCAATCCGAATCAGCCGGCACAATATGTAGCTCCTGGAGCGAAGGTATCGAGCTGCATTATTAATGAGGGCTGCATCGTGTACGGAGAGGTGAAGCATTCGGTGCTCTTTTACGGTGTGGAAGTGGGAGAAGGCAGCGTCATTACCGACTCCGTCATTATGCCCAAGGTCAAGATCGGCAAGAATGTACGGATCCATAAGGCTATCATCAGCGAAAATACGGTAATCGAGGATTATATGGAGATCGGAGTCGATCGGGAGAATGAGGACGAAATCCTGCTGATCGATAATCGGAGCAAGAAACGTAAATCAGTTGCAGCCAAAACCATATAACCATTAGAGGACGGTGAACCGGGATGAAAAAGCTTATGGGTGTAATCAATCTTGATCATGAACTGGATAAATTAAATGAGTTGACCTATTTCCGCTGCGGTGCTGCCGTGCCTTTTGCCAGCCGCTACCGGCTGATCGATTTCGTTCTTTCCAATATGATGCGGGCAGAGCTGGAAAGCGTTGGACTGTTTGTCCGCCGTAAATACCGTTCGCTGATGGACCATCTCGGCGACGGCAAGTCCTGGGATATGAACCGCAAGCACGGAGGACTGTTTATTCTGCCGCCCGACTGGAATGATCCGACAGACACCTCGCTTGGGGATTTGCAGCATTATCATAACAATCTGGATTTCTTCAAACGGGCCTCGGCCAAATATATTGTGTTCTCCGGCAGTCAGCATATCAACACTGTGGATTTCCAGGAGGTATTCCAATACCATCTGGAGAAGGGCGCGGATGTAACACTTGTCTACAAAACGATAGACCAGCTGCAGCCTGAGCATGATCCCTGCCTGCGTGTTGAGGTAGACGAAGAGAATGCGGTTACGAATATTCATCATGAGAAGGACCATCACAATGTGTATCTGGATATCTTTATCATGGAGAAAAAAATGTTCCTGGAGCAGGTAGAACATTGCATCGCCCATGGCGAGAGTTTCTTCTTCCGCGATGTGATCCAGAAGAACCGGCACAAATTCAAAATTGCCGCCTACGAGTACAAAGGTTATCATGCAGTGATCAATTCGCTGGAAAGCTATTACAAAAATAGTCTGGAGCTGCTCCGCCAGGACAATTATTTCAGCCTGTTCAAGGAGAATCCGGTGCAGACCAAGATTAAATATGAAGCGCCAACCCGTTATCTGGACAGCGCAGAGGTCAGCAACTCCCTGGTGGCCAACGGCTGTATCATTGCCGGAACCGTGGAGAACAGCGTGATCTTCCGGGGTGTGCAGATCAAAGAAGGCGCCCGAATCATCAATTCTGTCATCATGCAGAAATGTGTAATTGAAGAAAATGCCGTAATTGAAAATGTCATTATGGATAAAGATGTACACTTAAGCAGAGACCGGATTCTGGTCGGAGATAACAAACGTCCATTTGTTATCGCCAAGAGCAGCAAAATTTAACCTCAGGATCAGTTGAACCGGGCAACACCCCGTTCAGCTGATCCTGAGTTTTCATAAATATGCATTCACAAAAATAAGGATCTGTCAGGAGGAACCCGCTGTTGTTCAACGATAAAGAAACCTTTAAACAAGCGTTCCGCGAGGCACTCATCAGGAAATTGGGCAAGCCGCTTGAAGAAGCTTCGAATGCTGATGTGTATAACATCATCGGCAATATGATCCGTGAGAATGCAGGCAAAAACTGGGCAGATACCAACCAGAAGTATAAGGTTGATAAGGAAAAGCAGGTCTACTATTTTTCCATGGAATTTCTGATTGGCAGGCTTCTGGGCAATAATCTGCTCAACATGGGCGTGCTGGAGGTAGTACGCGAAGGACTTGCAGAACTGGGCTTTTGTCTTCAGGATATTGAAGAGGAAGAAGCAGATGCAGGCCTAGGTAACGGAGGTCTGGGGCGTTTGGCCGCCTGCTTCATGGATTCGCTGGCCTCCCTGCAGTATGCAGGGCATGGCTGCGGCATCCGTTATAAATACGGCCTGTTTGAGCAAAAGATTGTTGACGGATATCAGGTGGAGCTGCCCGATTATTGGCTGCAGAACGATAATGTGTGGGAATTGCGCCGGGAAGACAAGCAGGTGGAAGTGCGGTTCTGGGGACATGTGGAGACCCGTGAGGAGAACGGTGAACTGGCCTTCGAGCATAAGGATTATGAAGCGGTGCGGGCGGTTCCTTATGATATTCCGATTATTGGCGCGGACCGCAAGCATGTGAATACACTGCGGAACTGGAGTGCCGAATCGATCAATCCGTCTTCGAGAATAACCGGCTCCCTGGCTGGAACGGATTATCACAAGTTTCTGGAATACAAACGTTCGGTGGAATCGATTTCGGAATTCCTGTACCCGGATGATTCACAGTATGAAGGCAAGCTGCTCCGTTTGAAGCAGCAGTATTTCTTGTGCAGCGCAGGTCTGCAGAGCATTCTGCGGACGTACAGCAAGACGGGCCTGCCGATTGAACTGCTCCCAGACAAAGTGGCTCTGCACATCAATGATACGCATCCAACGCTGGTTATCCCTGAGCTGATGCGGATTCTGATGGATGAACACGGCATCAGCTGGAATCAGGCCTGGAGCATGACGACACGGATGGTGTCTTATACCAACCATACCATTCTCAGCGAGGCGCTGGAGAAATGGCCGATGGGGATGGTCCGGGAGCTGCTGCCGCGTATTTTCCTCATTATTGAGGAAATCAATGCCCGGTTCTGCGGCGAGCTGATGAGCAAATATCCCGGCGATCAGGACCGGATCAATCAGATGGCAATTATTCATGATGATCAGGTGCGGATGGCCCATCTGGCAATAGTAGCCAGCCATAGCGTGAATGGAGTGGCTGCGCTGCATACGGAGATTTTGCAGAAACGCGAGATGCGGCTGTTCAATGAGATGTATCCGCACCGTTTCAATAACAAGACGAACGGCATCACGCACCGCCGCTGGCTGCTGCATGCCAATCCCGAGCTGGCCGGACTGATCAATGATTCCATTGGCACACGCTGGATTCACCATCCGCAGGAGATGATCGGGCTAATTAAATATTGTGAGGATGCTTCATTCCAGGAGCAGGTGGCCGGCATCAAACGCCGCAACAAGCAGCGCCTGGCGGAATACATCGGCAAGAAGCATGGAGTGCAGGTAGACCCGGATTCCATCTTCGATGTACAGGTCAAACGGCTGCATGCCTACAAACGCCAGCTGCTGAACATTCTGCATATTATGCATATGTACAATCAGCTTAAAGACAATCCATCTATGGACATGGTGCCGCGCACCTTTATATTCGGGGCCAAGGCCGCACCCAGCTATCATTTGGCCAAACGGATTATTAAACTGATTAATACTGTGGCTGATGTCGTCAACAAGGACCCGGATATCAAAGGCAAGATCCGCATTTTTTTCCTGGAGAATTATTCGGTCTCTTTGGCGGAGAAGATTATTCCCGCTGCTGATGTAAGCGAACAAATCTCTACAGCAAGCAAGGAGGCTTCCGGCACCGGCAACATGAAGTTTATGATGAACGGTGCGCTGACCATCGGCACGATGGACGGGGCCAACGTGGAAATGCACGAAATGCTGGGTGACAACAACATGTTCCTGTTCGGACTGCGGGCAGAGCAGGTGCTGGATTACTACCAGTATGGGGGCTATCATTCCCGTGATATCTATAATGGCGATGGACGAGTCAAGGAAGTGCTGGATCAGCTCATCACACCGGGGCCAATCTGCTGCCATACCCAGGAGTTCGATTCGCTCTATCAGTCACTGCTCGACAATAATGATGAATTTTTTGTGCTTAAGGATTTTGCCGGCTATGTGGAGACCCATGTCAAAATCGATCTCGCCTACCGCAACCAGAAGGAATGGCTGAAAAAGTCGATTATCAACATCGGCCACTCCGGCAAATTTTCCAGTGACAACACGATCAGCCGCTACGCCTCCGAAATCTGGAATATTAGTCCGGTCCGGCAGTAATCGGGTATTGTCCTCAGCATAAGAATGATCAACAGCAAGAAGGCCGTCACAAATGCAGAAATTCCTGCGAATGTGGCGGCCTTTTACATGCAGCCGGGAAAATTAGATTACGTCCGAAACCATAGCCGCGAACCGCTCCAGGAAGCGGCGTTCCTCATCATCGAAGCGGTGCTTGAGCGGGCTGTCGATATCCAGCACACCCAGCAGCCGGCCCTCCTTAATCAGCGGCACGACAATTTCGCTGTTCGAAGCGGCATCACAGGCAATATGTCCCGGGAAGGCATGAACATCATCCACGACGAGCGTCCGGCGTTCGCTTGCGGCCGTTCCGCAAACTCCGCGGCCCAGTGGGATACGGATACAGGCAGGCAGTCCCTGAAAGGGTCCAAGCACAAGCTCCTTGCCGTCAAATAAATAGAAACCGGCCCAATTGGTATCCGGTAGAGAGAACTTAAGCAGTGCCGAGGCATTCGCCAGATTGGCAACGGCATTTGGCTCCCCTTCCATCAGCGCTCCCAGCTGGGATAGAACCGCTTCAAAGCGCTCGCTGCGCGTTCCGTCGTAGGGCATAGCCTGAAACATGAAGCATCACCTTCCTGTACCTTGAGTCAGTATGAATCCATAACTGTAACTAACAACATAGTACAGCAACGTTCAATACGTCAAGCATTACCGGATTTATGCAGATTGCAGAGCTCACACCCTTACCGTAACAGTCCCCCGTGTTTCCACAAGCCATCACTAGGGTAATGCTTTTATAAGAATAAGCAGTGATTGAATTTACTAAAACTGGAGGCTTTTGGCCGGAAGGAGTGGAATATGCGCGCCGATGTACAGAACTTGTTCGTAGGGATCCATATGCTTTATTTTGCACATGAGAGGGACCTTACAGTATCAGAAATGCAGCCTGAACTCGAGAATTTGGGATACCGGGTGGCGGAACGTGAAGTGAAGCAGGAACTGGAACGGCTCTCCCAGGAGAACTTCCTGACTGCCCATGGCGAGGGATTCAGCATTACCGGGACGGGGATTGAAGAATTCAAGGCGATTCAGGAGAAGCTTCAGGTTCTCTGCACCGAGGTGCTTAAGCCGGTCAAGGCAGCAGGGGCCTCAGGTTAATCCTGAAGATTATGCCGATTTCCACTATACAACAGCATGAGCGAACCTTATGCACAAAAACAAACGTCTGCATCAGGGTGGGACCAAGCCGCCCCGATAAAGGCGTTTTTCAAACGATTTCTCACTGAAACGGTACCGTCCCGCTTAAGGACAGTGCCGTTTCTATGTGTGTGAAATTTATGTTTCTATTCAGGACATCCTTACATATGTTGTATACTTATAAGGTTGGAAGGGGACGAGAGCGTTGTACGTGTGCAATGGGATGGTACCGGCTTTGAGCGGAGAAAGAGTGGAACTGCGTGTCATGACCGAAGATCATGCCGCCGCATTATATGACCTCTGGTGTCATCCTGAGGTGGCGCCCTGGCTGGACATGCCCCCTCTGTCTTCGGCTGCTGATGCAGAGCATTTGATTGGATTACTGCGGCAAATGGCGCGGGAAGAAGAGAGTCTGCGCTGGAGCATCATAGGACCGGAGGGGGACGTAATCGGCAGCTGCGGCTATAACTACTGGCAGCTGCCGGGAGCGTACCGGGGGGAAATCGGCTGTGAGCTGTCACCGTCCCATTGGGGGCAGGGATATATGCAGGAAGCGCTGGAGCTTGTACTGGATTTCGGCTTCGGCACCATGGGGCTGAACCGGATTGAAGTATTATGCCATCCGGACAATGTCCGGGCGCAAAGGCTGTTTTCAGCACTGGGCTTCCGTAAGGAAGGACTGTTGCGGGAATACCGTCATACGTCCTCTGGCTTTCAGGACGTTATTCTGTATGCGCTGCTGCGCAGTGAGGCTAGACGCTAATATATAGAGAGAGGATTTGGATTCATTGAAGTCTCCAGGAGAAACAGAACGCAAGCTCATTTTGATAGGGGTGCTGCTGGCTACATTTTTGGCAGCAATTGAAGGAACAGTAACCGGGCCTGCCGGACCGGCGATTGTTGGAGATTTCCAGGGGATGCAGTGGCTGAGCTGGATATTTACCGCCTATCTGCTGGCCATGGCGGTCACGACCCCGATATTTGGCAAGCTGAGCGATCTGATTGGCCGCAAGCCTGTGTTCATCGGTGGAGCTGTGGTGTTCTTGCTCGGCTCGCTGCTGTGCGGCATATCGCAGAGCATGGAACAGCTTATTATATTCCGCGGCATCCAAGGAATCGGAGCGGGAGCACTGATTCCGATGACCTTTACGATAATCGGTGACATCTACAGCATTAAAGAACGGGCAAAGACACAAGGGCTGCTTAGTTCGGTATGGGGGATCTCCTCTCTGGTTGGACCGCTGCTCGGCGGCTATGTTGTAGATTACTTAAGCTGGCGCTGGGTGTTTGTGTTTAATCTGCCTTTTGGCCTGTTATCGATTATATTTATTTCCCGCTATCTGAAGGAAGAACGGGTAAGACGCAAGACGAAGATTGATGTAGCCGGTGTGCTGCTGTTTGCGGCAGGGATGGGCGCTCTGCTCTTCGGACTGACGACAGGAGGGCAGAATCTGCCCTGGACATCTCCGCTGCTGCTGGCGATATTGGGGGCGGCAATTCTGCTGCTGGTAGTATTTCTGTTTGTGGAGCACCGTGCTCCTGAACCGATGCTGCCGCTCACGCTGTTCTCCGTTCGTAATATTGCTGTATCCACCGGGGCCAATCTGCTGGTCAGTACCTTGATCATTGGCTTGTCCACCTATGTACCGCTGTGGGTACAAGGAGTGTTCGGAAAAAGTGCAGCCCTCTCAGGCCTGCTGCTCGCGCCGATGTCTGTAGGCTGGATGTTGGGCTCCATTGCCGGAGGACGGATGATCCTGCGCTCCGGCTCCCGCCGGACGGGCATGCTTGGACTGTTGCTGATTTCCATAGGGGCCATCGGCCTTGCGTTTATGAACGGGGATTCATCACAGTTGCTGCTTTTATGTCTTATGCTCTTCTGCGGAGTCGGGTTTGGCTATGCCTCTACCGTCTTTACCATTATCGCCCAGTCCTCTGTGGAGCATGAGCAGCGCGGGGCCTCAACGGCACTCAATACGTTCACCCGTTCACTCGGGCAGACGGTTGGGGTAGCAATTTTCGGTTCCTGGCTCAACCTTACAGTTGACAGACGGCTGGCGGAACAGCCCGGCAGTGCAGTTACAGGGGATGACATCAATACACTGCTTAATCCGCATGGCGGCAGCACACTGACCGGGGAGGCCTGGAGCAGTCTGCATGGTGCGCTGGAAGGCGGCCTGCATTCACTTTTTATAGTGATGGCGGTATTCGCAGTCTTGTCCCTGATTATTTCTTCGGGTCTGCGGAGTGGTGTTCCTTCCATTGCAGAGGAGAATCCGGCGCTTAAGAAGGCTTAGTGAATAACACTTGTATCAGAACCCTTCTATTGCTGCAAGAAACAAGAGACGGCTGAGGCATCCTTAACAGGACGGCTCAGCCGTTTCTACTTGATCTAGAGTTATTCTAAAAAGTGAATATATTCACAATCTTGTTGACCCGGACCCTATTTGCGTGGGAGCGGGGAGAGTTTCTCAGCCTGGAGACCCATCTTCTTCAAAAGAGTAATCATCTGTTCCTTCTCTTCATCACTCAGGCCACTGAAAGCGAGGTGCAGGCGCTCCGAATACTTCGGATACATTTCGTTCATCAGATGTTCGCCTTCTGAAGTCAGCTCGGCGAAAATAACCCGGCGGTCGTTTGCGCAAGGCTTGCGCTGCAGGTAGCCGCGTTCCTCGAGCTTGTCGATCACGTAAGTAACATTACCGCTCTGCAAGAGCAGTTTGGCGCCGATCTGCTGAATGGGTTGCGGTCCCTTATAGTAGAGGACCTCCATAACAGCAAAAGCTGTGGGATTGAAACCTTCAATCTTGCTTCCGGTAACGGCATGCTCGTTGATGCTCTTGAAAGACTTGGCAAAAACCCGGTACAAATGCAATGTCAGTTGAGTATCGCGTTCATAGGATTGTATCATGCTTCTCCACCCTCTATCGTTATCGTTAATCGTACGGGTTGCCCCGTACGGTACTAAATCATGGCTTGAATTGCACGGTTTAGCCGTGCAATGACTTGATATAGCTTTACAATACGTCAAACAATGGATCAAGAACATGTGATTTGTCACAATGAGCACACTTTTAATTATTAAAAATCAAACAATTTTTTTAGAGCGCGCAAAAGGTGCATACTAAATTAGTTTTTTTGGTGTGCGTCTCCGGCAGGAGGGCATTTTCAGCCTCTGGCGCGGCGGAGATTTACTCCCGGGGATTGATGAACAAACCGTTGGCTTCCCTTACTTTAAATTACAAAGAAGCAAAGATTAGCATGGGGTGTGTTGCCTGATCAAGGTGTAATCTGGGGGTCTTTCCTTAAGCCGGAGAGGTCTCTTTCCGCACTTCGGGGAAGTAATGTTTGATGATTCTTCCCTTTTGTCCGTATAATGGATAAAAAAGAACGGTAATAGCAGCCGGGACACTTGTGAATTGACACTTAGGAGATGGAAGCCGTATGAAAGAGACAGAGTTTGAAGATGATTCTGCAGAGGGGTTCAAAGCTGAGGGCGAATGGGAAGAGGAAGATATTGTGCTCGATGTTTCCATTGAGGAAGCTGGTTACGAAGCGGGCGACAAACGGATTTCAGATGTTTCTTTCCAGGTGCGGCGCGGCCAGCTGCTGGGATTGATCGGACCAAACGGAGCAGGGAAAAGCACCACCATCAAGACGCTGCTCGGCTTGTTGAAATATGCCAAGGCTAAAGTGATTATCGGCGGAGAGAGTCAATCGTATGCATACGTGCCGGAACAGCCGGTATTTTACGAGGACCTGACACTGTGGGAGCATCTCGATTTGGCAGCTGCTGCCTATGGTTTGAGCTATGAAACCTTTGTGGCCACCGCCGAGAAGCTTCTGGTGCAGTTCGGTATGGGAAATGTGCGGGATGACCTGCCTGCAGGCTTCTCCAAAGGTATGAAGCAAAAGATGATGCTGATGCTTGGCTTCCTGGTCCAGCCCGATGTCTACATTGTGGACGAGCCGTTTATCGGGCTTGACCCCCGTGCCACGAAGGATTTCCTGCGTCTCCTGGAGGCCGAGCGGAAGCGCGGTGCGGGCGTTCTGATGTCCACGCATGTACTGGATACTGCGGAGAAAATCTGCGACAGCTTCGTGCTGATCTCCAGCGGGGAAGTAACAGCAACAGGCACTTTGGAGGAAATCCGCGACATTGCCGGATTGCCGGAGGGGTCGTTGTTTGATTGCTTCGACGAATTGACATGAGCAGTCAGGAACAGGCTGTTCTTAACCCTAAAACTTCCGGCAAAAAAGCCGGGTATGCTTTTCCTACGGCTCCGCAGCTGTTCCGGCGGCGCCTGATCTCCCATTGGCGTGAGCAATCGGCGATTATCCGTACGGCGGCCGACTGGACGGTCCTGCTCTACCTCGTTATTCCCGGCGGCCTGCTGGGCGGACGGTTCTATTTCGGGTTCTGGAGCGGGGAAATGCCAACATGGACGACCGCGACCCCCTTTATGCTGCTTCCGCTGCTGCTGGCGGCTCTAATTGCTACCGGAGGTATGGTGCTGCTGCTCCAGGAAGGGGATTCGTTGTTTCTCAGGCAGCGGCAAAACTGGATCAGAAGCATTATGCTGCGGGGGCTTCTGTATAGTCTTACCGTAACTGCCCTCAAGATGGCTGCGGTATTTGCTATTCTGCTGCCCTTCATCGTCCGGGGGTACGGACTCAGCGGGGCAGCTGCCGCATCGCTTCTTGCAATGACCATAACCTGTAGCTGGTGCGTCAAACTGCTGGGACACCTTGTTAAAGTACAGCGCCAGGGCTTCCGCCGCTGGCTGTGGCTCATTCCGGCCGTGACTGTCCCCTGTGCCGCTTATGTCAGGGCTGCTATTTATTGGGACAGCCAGCCCTTGCTGCTGCTGGCAGCCGCTGCCGTATATGGTGCTGTGGTTGTATGGGCCATACGCTTCCGCTTGCGGCTGCACGCAACCTTTATGAGCGATGTGCGGGAAGACTACAAGCAGCGGATGAGAATTGCCGGTTTATTGCTGCGCGGCGTGCTTGATAAACCGCGCCCCACACGCTATAAACCATGGATTTTCCGCAAATCACAACCGCTCCTGGCTTCGAAGCAGCCGGAGAGCCGCTTCGCGGCGGCAGGCATTAAAGCACTTGTGCGCAATCCGGCACACCTGAAGCTCTATTTTGCGTTCATGGGCGTTTCCATGATAGCTATTTTTATCGTTCCAGGGGTTTTGAAATGGGGGTTGCTCATTATTCTGGCGTTATTAATGGCCTACTGGCTGACTTCTTTCTGGTTATTGTTTGCAGGGGACGACTATATCGGGATCCTGCCCTTTACCAAAGCTCAGAAAGCCGATGCCGGTTCCGCAGCAATACCGATTCTGCTAGTTCCTTTTACAGTGATCTGTTCTGGCGTGGTTTGCATTCCTTTGTATGGATGGTGGGGGCTGCTGCTGTTTATTCCACTCGGATATTTAATCGGGGTTTTCATTGCCAGAATGTTCAGCACGATGCGGTTTCAGAGATAGGTGCCGCAGACCCGCTAAATACAAAACAGCGTTACTTGCCGATTTACGCAAGTAACGCTGTTTTTAAATTAGAGGGGATGCTATTTGGGCGGGCTTTGTAGTCCTAGACGGTGGATTTCTCTCTGGTTCTAATGCTGTCCAGCTGCATGTTTGCCTGCTGTGTAACCTGTGGAGAAAGCAGCGGTAATATTGTAGCCGCCGGTATAGCCGTGAATATCCAGCACCTCACCGCAAAAATAAAGTCCCTGCATAAGTTTAGACTCCATCGTCTTGGGATCGATTTCCTTCAGATTGACACCTCCGCCGGTAACAAAAGCTTCAGCCAGAGACCGGGTGCCGTGAACATAGACCGGCATCCGTTTCAGAAGGGCGGCCAGCGCTTGCAAGGCGCTTTTGGGAAGATGATGGCCGGTGATGTCTCCGTCCACCCCGGCTTTGGCCAGCAGCAGCGGAATGAGGCGCTCCGGAATCAAACCTTTCAAGGAATTGCGGATGGCCTTCTTAGGCTCCAATTCCAGCTTGTTCTGCAGCTGGGACTCCACCTCCTGCGGGTGATGGTCGGGAAAAAGGTCGATGGACAGCTCAACTGTGTCCGTTCCGGATTTGCGCTGGACCTGGCGCAGGAACTGGCTGCACCGCAGCGCAATCGGGCCGGACAGCCCGAAGTGAGTGAAGATCATATCTCCCCGGTGGGAGATCACCCTCTTGCCTTTGGGATTCCAGACACTCAGCGTCACATCCCGCAGGGACAACCCCTGAAGTTCCCCTGACTTGATCCATTCCTCCCTAGAAACAATGGGGACTTCCGTCGGGAACAGCTCCGTAATTGTATGTCCGGCGGTGATCGCCCAAGGATAGCCATCCCCGGTGGAACCGGTCTGAGGTACAGATTTGCCTCCCGTGGCGATTACGACAGCGCCAGCGGCAACCCCCTTGCCTGATTTCAGGCGGATTCCTTCTACTTTACCGTCTCCGTACAGGACCTCCTGCACCGGGCTATCTGTCATAATCTGCACACCCAGGCTGCGAACTTTGCCGATTAGAGCGGAAACGACGCTGGAGGCCTTGTCCGACACGGGAAACATCCGCCCGTTGTCTTCCTCTTTCAGGGCGATGCCCAAATTTTCAAAGAAATCGACAATATCGCGATTATTAAAATGATCAAACGCGCTGTATAAAAAGCGGCCGTTGCCCGGGATATGGGCAATAAGCTCGGAGGTTTCCTTGACGTTGGTTACATTGCAGCGCCCGCCGCCCGAGATTCCCAGCTTCCGGCCCAGCTTAGCCCCTTTATCAATCAATAATACGGAGGCGCCGTGCTCCGCAGCGGCCACGCTGGCCATCAGTCCGGAGGGGCCGCCCCCAATGACGATTACATCATAGTTGCTCATGAATCTGCTCCTTTACATGCTTAAGGTATAGCGAATTTCAGCATTTTCGGTGTTCTACTAACGGCATCATACCATTCCGGCCGCGGTGTAGCCAGACCTGTGGAACCGGCATGTGATTATCGTTGTCAGAAAAGCCCGGCTGTGCTTTAATCTAAGGGGAAAGGGTAATTTGTCCAACTTGGGGAGTGATTGCAATTTTAGATGCGGTAAAGGATATTTTATTGCAAATCTTATCTGCCAGTTCCTTTATATTTCTATTTCAATGGTGGCTGGACCAAAGCCACATTATACGCAGAAATCGGCAATTTCCGGATGATCAGGCTTTGCTGATTATTTGCTGTGCCATTAGCATTACCCTCTGCACCATTTTCTCAACAACATTATTCGGGGTTGTTTATTTGAACTTGGCTATATTGCCCGCTTATATCGGTATATTATATGGGAATTTCCGCTCCGGGATAAGTCTGGCTGCTTTTTTTATGCTCTGCACGGCACTGTTTTCGGTGCCACCGGGAATCGGCAATATGGTAGTTAATACTGGGGTTCTTATGTATCCGCTATTGCTTGGCTTTGTCCGGCCTTTTAAGAAGGGAAAGATTATTCAGAAGATAGGCATGCTATGGGCTATTCTGGCCCCCAGCATGCTCTTTATTGTGCTCATGCCCAAAATGAACGGCAAGAATATATATGAAACCCTTTCGGCAGACACCTTTCTGGTAACGGTATATCTGTTTATTACCGTTATGCTCGGCGGATTATTTATATTTTGTATCGAAACCGCTTGGGATAGGCTTCAAATCAAGGAGCAGATGAAGGGAATCTCCGAGAAATTCAAGCTGGAATCAGAGAAGCTTCAGCAAATTACCGACGCAGTACAGCTGAATATTATGTCGATGGATGACAGCGGGTATGTGACAGAACTTAACGAATTTATGCTCAAGCTGATTCATCGCCATTATCCTGAACTGACAAGGGAGACTATAATGTCCCAGCCTGCAGGCCAGCTTTTCAGAAAATATATTGACGAGCAGACCTATTCCCGGCTGGAGAACATCGTCCGCAGCAAACAGCGCACCAATGCCAAAATTACATGTGCAACGAGTACATATCAAATTTATACGGAGCCTCTGCTGCGGGATTCCGGAATTCCTGGCGGCGTTGTGATGATCGTTCAGGATCTGACCGAGGAGGCGAAGCTCCGCAGCGAGCTTGATAATGTAGAGCGGCTAACGCTGGTTGGACAGATGGCTGCAGGCATTACGCATGAGATCCGCAATCCCATGGCAGTCGTTCGCGGATTTCTCCAGCTTATGAGAGAGAAGAGTCCGGGAGAGCTGGATTCATACTACCAGATCGTGATGGATGAGCTAGACCGGGCCAACGCCATCATCAATGACTTTCTGTCACTTGCACAGACCCGTGTATCGGATAAAGAAATGGTGCAGCTTCATCTTATAGTAGAAGAGCTGAGTCCTTTGATCTGGGCGGATGCCAATCTCCGGGGTCAGAGCATTGAACTCCGGCTAAACCCGTCATTGCCTCTGCTGATGCTGAATGTCAGGGAGATTAAGCAGCTTGTCCTTAATCTGGCGCGCAACGGGATGGAGGCCATGGACCCGAAGGGGGTGTTGACCTTGGAGACACGTGTGAATGAGGATAGAGTTGAGCTGATGATTAAGGACACTGGAGGCGGAATTTCAACAAGCCAGATTGAGAATTTATTTGTCCCCTTCTTCACAACAAAAAATCATGGAACCGGGCTCGGGTTGTCGCTTTGTCTGAGTATTGCCGAGCGGCATAACGGAAAGATTGCGGTTGAATCGCAGGAGGGTGTGGGCACAGTGTTCACCGTATCCTTTCCTTTTGAGAAGGAAGAAAGTGCAGCAACGACTAGGCTGCTGAAGTGAACGTCCCTTGATAGAGGCACAAGTCACAGACGATGGGCTCCGCTGCAGCAGCAGGTCCCTCCCTTGCTTTCACAGAGTATGCATGTATAATAAAGTTAGTAAGTGCTGCTGTAATGCAGCCTGACCAAACACTTTACAAGGCAAAGGAGAGTGCAGAGGAATGTCCATGTCATTTAATCAATATATGAGAGATTCAATTCAGCCTATGCGTGATGACCTGACAAGTATCGGGTTCCAGGAGTTATTGACTCCAGAAGAGGTGGAAACCACTCTTCCAACCGCAAAGGGGACGTCGCTCGTTGTCGTCAATTCTGTATGCGGCTGTGCAGCCGGCCAATGCCGTCCTGGTGTAGCCCAAGCTTTGCAGAACGAAATTCTGCCGGATCATCTGTTCACCGTGTTCGCCGGACAGGAGAAGGAAGCCACTGCTAAAGCACGTGAATACTTCGCTCCATATCCGCCTTCTTCACCATCTATCGCTTTGATGAAGGATGGAGAGCTTGTTCATTTTATTGAGCGTCATGGGGTAGAAGACCGTTCAGCTGCCGAAATTGCTGCTGAATTGAAGGAAGTATTCAACCGTTTGTGCCAGTAATAGCGGTTAATTCATAGGATCTCGCGGTGGCCGGCAATCCGGCTGCTGCGGGATTTTTTCAAAATATAATTTATATGTTCAAAGTGATGAAACGGGGTGTGGTTTGTGAGCTTGCAAGAAGAGATTATTGCTGCCCTCGGCGTAAAGCCGGCCATTGATGAAGAGGCAGAGGTACGGAGGCGTGTCGATTTCCTGAAAGCATATGTACGGCAGGCAGGAGCAAAAGGGCTGCTCATTGCGATCAGCGGCGGGGTCGACAGTGCGGTGGCAACAGGCCTGTGCAAACGGGCAACCGATGAGCTGACCGCAGAAGAAGGCAAGGAGTACATCACCCTTGGCGTATTTCAGCCTTACGGTGTCCAGGAGGATATCGAGCACAGCTACGCGGTGGCTGAAGCTTTTGAACTGACACATAAGGTTGAGACCAATATTGAAGAAGCTGTAAATGAGATCGCACTTGAGGTTGAACATAGCCTGAAAGCGCTGGGCCAGCACCGTCACATTACACATCAGGGCAAAGGCAATGTGAAGGCGAGAACCCGTATGGTTATGCAGTACGCGCTCTCCTTCGAGAATAATCTGCTGGTAGTGGGAACGGATCATGCTTCCGAGGCCATCACCGGCTTTTACACCAAATGGGGCGATGGCGCAGTCGATATTACACCGCTGAGCTCGCTGAACAAGCGCCAGGTACGCCAGCTTGCAGCTTATCTGGGAGTACCGGCGGATATCGTAACCAAAGCACCGACGGCCGGACTCTGGCCCGGACAGACGGATGAAACTGAGCTGGGTATTACGTATGATGACAACAGCGACTATCTGGAGGGCAAACAGGTCAGCCCTGAGGTTGCCGGGAAACTGGAAGCTTATTACCGGAGAACGGCGCACAAGCGCAATGTAATACCGGGCATCTAGAAGGAGAAGTTTATACAAAAACCGCCGGAGATCTGAGTGCATACTCAGACTTTCCGGCGGTTTTGTGTGTAGTATTATATGATATGGCGGTCTTCCGTTGGCGGCGGGCCGGCGGTTATCCGGCCAGTACGCTGCGGATAAACTCGCGGGTAGCGTCGATCGCCTGTTCCAGCTGCGGAGTGGTCCCGGCAAAAGGATGGACACTGCCAAAGGTATGATTGCCCTCCGGAATTTGCACCCGCTCTATATCGGGCCGGAGGTTGACCAATTGCTCCGAGCCGCGGCGCAGCCGTTCGCTATCCTGGGTCCCCTGAATGAGGACAACGGGGAAAACGGCAGTTTTCATTCGCTCCAGAAGATTGTAGCGCCCGGCTTGCCGCTCCAGATCTTCAATAATGACGGCATCGAGCGGCATTTGCTGACCCGTGCGGCCATTGAGTACATGAGTCCGGCCGCTTTGTTTCATTTCGCGTTTTTGTTCTTCAGTGAACAAATCCAGATCGGTGATTCCGTTCCAGGAGATGACTCCGGCAATCTCCTCGGGGTGGTCCAGTGCGTAAAGCAGACAATCGCCGCCGCCGCGGCTGTGACCCAGCAGGAATAAGGGCAGGCTGCCAAATTTATGATGCTGGCTGAGATAGGAGAGCAGAATCTCCATGTCTTTGATCTCGCGGTTATAGGTATTGCGGGCGAACTTCTCAAGCTCGGTGAAATTCTGCAGATCCTCACCGATTCCCGCATGGGAGAAATTGAAGGAGATCACTTCATGCTCCTGGCTGAGCGCGGCTGCGAGGTAAGGGAACATTCCCCAATCCTTAAAGCCCTTGTATCCGTGGGCAATAACAATCAAACTATTGGCTTTGCCTTGAGATGGAAAATGTGAGCAGCGCAGGACGGCATCTTCTCCGGCAGGCAACTGAAAATTGCGGTTCATGGTCGATTCCCCTCTCTTTAGCTTTCAGAGATTATTATGTCTTCTTAATATAGAATTGAGATTCTGTGGTTAAGATTCATGATGAGGGAAGTAGCAGGATAGACTTCGGCGGTTTTTTCTTTTAAGATAGCAGAAAGAATCCGGGACAACTATAATCTATATGATTTACGGACAATGTCATATGAAGATCATACCATTAACAAAGCTATTAAGGATAGCTATCAGATTGAAGCGGTTTATGACTGCACGTCCATAAGGAGCGTGGGATTTTGATATACGGGATCGGGCATGATGTGCTGGAAATCCAGCGGATTGAAGCATTAATGAATAAAGGATCTGGAGCGAAGTTTATCCGGCGTATCCTTACAGAGGCAGAGCTTGAGCTTCTGGAGCGGCGGGGCGGCAATGCTGCGGAGTTCATAGCCGGGCGGTTCGCGGCCAAGGAGGCGGTTGTGAAAGCGCTGGGCTGCGGCATCGGCCGGGAAGTGGGGTTTCAGGATATTCAGATCCTGCCGGATGTATATGGCAAACCGATAGTTACACTCTCAGAGGAGGCCTGGGAACGGCTCCGGCTGAAAGGCCGGGAGTACCTCATTCATCTTACCATTACCCACAGCCGTGAGCTGGCTTCGACTTTTGCGGTAATGGAACGGAGGGCTTGAGCGGCAAGGAAGGCTGGGGTTTATAGTACGGGACTTGAATGAACTGACGGGCCGTAGCTCCACTGATGCCAGTGTGAAGTGAATATAAAGAATCAAGGAGAATAAATGATGACAACGCATGAACAACAGGAGCAGGCGCAGCAAGATACTAAGTTGTTTTTTAGCCGTAATCTGCTGGAATGGTACCATGGGCAGAAACGTGATTTGCCTTGGCGGCGCCATCGCAATCCGTATTATATCTGGATTTCGGAAATTATGCTGCAGCAGACGAGAGTCGATACGGTAATTCCATATTTCAACCGCTTCATTGAGCGGTTTCCTACGGTGGAATCGCTTGCCGACGCACCGGAGGAGGATGTGCTGAAATGCTGGGAGGGTCTTGGTTACTATTCCCGTGCACGGAATCTTCAGCATGCCGCGCGGCAGGTGAAGGAACAATACGGCGGAATGGTTCCGAATGACCGCGATGCCGTATTCAGCCTTAAAGGAGTTGGCCCCTATACGGCAGGAGCTATTCTCAGCATTGCGTTCAACCGGCCTGAACCTGCGGTGGACGGAAATGTGATGCGGGTATTGTCCCGCTACTTTCTGATGGAGGATGACATCGCTAAGGGGCCGACGCGGGTGAAGATGGAGCGGCTGGCGGCGGAGCTGATCCCGGAGGGGGAGGCTTCGCATTTCAACCAGGCGCTAATGGAACTCGGGGCGCTCGTCTGCACGCCGAAATCACCGCGCTGTCTGCCTTGCCCGGTGATGGAGCACTGCGCCGCGCGCCTGGCGGGCTGCGAGACTTCGCTGCCCGTCAAGACCAAGGCCAAGCCGCCGCGCCCCGAGGAGCGGCTGGCGGCCCTTGTTACGGGCCGCGGCGAGCACGCGGGCCGGGTGCTGATCCGGCAGCGGCCATCCAGCGGGCTTTTGGCCCGCATGTGGGAGCTGCCGCACTGGCCGGCGCCGCCTGCGGAGGGCGGCGCTTCCGCTGCGCTGCTGCCTGAGGCGGCAGCGCTGGACCGGCTGCGCCGGTCACTGCGGCAGGCCGGGATCTTCGCCCGGCCTGAAGAGCACTGGATGGCTGCGGAACATACGTTCAGCCATATCGTGTGGACCCTGCAGGTGTACCGCTGCAGGGAAGAGGACGCCCCGGCGCTGCCGCTGGCGGCGGAGGGACGGGCGGCATACGCGGCCGGGAACGCGGCTGCCGCCGTGCCCACGCAAGGCAGCGCTCCACCCGCAGATGGCACACAAGCTGGTGCTGCACTGGCCTCAGGCATGCCGCCAGCCAGTGTTGTGCGTGCTATGGACACGCCAGATGCGTATGAGGTTGATCTCTTCACCGCCGCGGACAGCCCGGTCGAGCAGTTTGCAGACGGTAGCGGAAATCCGGAGGATGCCGGAGCCGTGCGGTGGATCAACCGCGAGGACATGGCGAACTACGCCTTTCCGAACGTTTTTTTGAAGCTGCTTAACCATTATTTTGATGAGCTGGAAGCACAGAAGCTGTAATAGCGGAGAAGAGTGGCTTGATGAGGGGAATAGGACCGAATAGGCTGGCAGAACGGGCGGTACGAAATGGGGTTCTAGGGCGAACCGGAGCGAAGCGCGATTACCTGAGAGAGTGAGCGCGTGCAAGTAATGAAGCGGAACGGTTTATCAATGGAATCTGAGCACAGGTAATGTCCAAAGTCTAGATTTCTAAACCGTATTGCAGCTGATCCAGCTCGCATCTCCCTCAGGTTCAGGTCGAGATGCAGTTCTATTGCACTCTGTACAGCAGAATCTAGTGGAATAGGCGTTTTTGGCGATAAATCCAGAAATCTGTTGTACAAAATACAGCGGAATGTCATTTATTGCTGAGCAATGAGCATTCTACTGCAGAAAGTGCAATCACATAAAAATGCCTGATAGCAATCAGGCATGAGTGCTACGGATCAAATTCAGTCTAGATAACGACTGGTTTGTACAAAAGCATTCGCTACTGTAGCGCTCCAAGCGTACGCTGCCGCATCAACTCCGGGCCTATCAATGAAAAACGGCTGCGCTATGTCCTAACTGGACACGGCGCAGCCGTTCTCACATCTAGGGATAAGGTGGAAGCTGGACACCACATCCTGCGTACAGCAACGGCCCCGTCCTTTAAAAAGGACGGGGCCGTTTAAGTTATAGATTAGAGTAGGCTGAGCAAGGCGCGGCGATATCGCCGCAGTCCCTTACTTCGCGCTTTCGTAACGTTTGCCGACTTCTTCCCAGTTAACTACATTCCAGAAGGCCTTGATGTAGTCAGGGCGTTTGTTTTGATAGTTCAGGTAGTAAGCATGCTCCCATACATCGAGGCCGAGGATAGGAGTAGCACCTTCACTGATTGGGTTGTCTTGGTTCGGTGTGCTTGTTACAGCAAGTTTTCCATCCTTAACCACGAGCCAAGCCCAGCCGCTGCCGAAACGGGTAGTTGCTGCAGTAGCAAAATCTTCTTTGAATTTGTCGAATCCGCCCAGCTCGCTGTCAATTGCAGCTGCCAGTGCACCTGTAGGTGCGCCGCCGGCGTTTGGTCCGATGACTTCCCAGAACAGGGTATGGTTGGCGTGTCCACCACCGTTGTTGCGAACAGCAGTGCGGATGGATTCAGGTACAGCGTTCAGGTCTGTGAGAAGCTCTTCGATGCTCTTGTTTTGAAGTTCAGGTGCTTTTTCCAGAGCGGCGTTCAGGTTCGTCACATAAGTATTATGGTGCCTGTCATGATGAATCTCCATCGTCAATGCGTCGATGTGCGGTTCAAGAGCGTTGTTCGGATAAGGAAGTGCCGGTAATTGAAATGCCATGGAAAAATCCCTCCTGAGTTTATTAGAATTGTATAGATAAAGAATTTTGGCAGTCTTGACGTCAAAACCCCTTATTTCCAATGCCTCTTATTGGTTATATCCGATAAGATACTTTTATTAAACCGTATCTGGAACAATAATGCAACATTAAACAAACATAAACGTTTAAAAAGTTGTGATCAAACAAACCTGACCGGAAGTGTAAATGCTGTGTTAAACTTATAGAATTCCGTGGAGACTTTGCTTTTATACCTTTGAATTTACCTTTATAAAGAAAATATGTAAACATGTTTCATGAAAACGCTTCATATCAAGCGCTTTCAAAAGAAAAATGGTGATATCGCGAGAAAAGTGTGCTTTAATAGAGTCAAAAGCAGGTATTCCTCGGTTTTTGGAGATTAGAGAAGTTACCGACCATTTTACATTAGGTTAATACTTCTTTGATCGCAAGAAAAGCTGCTTGAAATGATGGATTCGACAACATCCTCGAAATTCATCCATTTTTGCTTTTCTGATGCCTTTTTTCCTCTTTATACTGTTACGGGAACTCCTTCTTTTTGTTAAACTCTAAGCCATAGAAAAGGGAGATTTTAAAGAATGCACGTTCGTTCCTTTCAATTAAGCGACGTTACCCCTGTGACTGAACTGCTGCAGAGCGCATTATCGGAAGAATGTTTTGAAAGCACGATCGAGCCCTTCTCCAGACAGCTTTCTTGGGATTCAGATCTCATTGTAGTTGCTGAGGATGAAGAAGAAATTGTTGGTGCGCTGATAGGTACAATCGAGAAGAACCACGGCTGTTATTTCCGAATTGCCGTCCATCCCGACTACCGCCGCAGAGGAATCGGCAAAAGTCTTGTAACGGCGATGGAACACAGATTTCAGGCGCGCAAGGTCAGCGGTATTTTCGTAGCCGTTGATGAGCACAATTCCTTCGCATTGCCGCTGTATGAAGCTATGGGATATGATGAGAATCAAATCTTCAAATCAGTACGGAAGCTCAGCATCGTTGGATAATGTCTTTTATCATGGGCGCTGCGTAAGCGGAAACATTTACTAAATAGAGAACTATAGCGACTTGCATAGTCTGATCCATTATACTAAAGCATATCTCCCCGAAGTCCATTGCAAATGGCCGGGAGATATGCTTTTCTATTGTTATAGACTTGATCTACCAATCTGGGCAAGAAGGTGGCATATGGACCGGGAGCTTGAAGGGGAATTTATGCGAAGCCGCAAGCAAAGATACAGATCTGTCACACATCACGGTTCCAAACTGCAGCCGGGAAACAGATGGATTCTAGAACTGCGGGATTGGGTAATCACCGCGGCAATTGTATTTGGGTTCATGTCGCTTTTGAATTTATTTATTTTCGATATTTCTACTGTGGTCGGCCAGTCCATGCAGCCTACGCTGGTTGAGGGGGAGAAGCTGATCATTAACAAGATCACTTTGAGCTTTGCGAACCCGTCGCGGGGAGATGTTATTGTGCTGCATGATCCCAGCACCGGCCCGGACCGCAAGGAATATCTGGTGAAACGCGTCATTGGGATACCCGGTGATTTCATAGAGGTGCAGGGACATAAACTGTATGTTAACGGAAAAATGGCCGATGAGCCTTATATTGATACGGAAATTCAGGATCCTGATTTTTCGGGGCTGACTGTCGAAAAGGGAAGCTATTTTGTGATGGGCGATAACCGGCATGCCGGAGCCAGTAAGGACAGCCGTTACTTTGGCACTGTCCCGCAGAAGAGTATTGTCGGCAAGGCAGTTTATATCTGGTGGCCGCTCTCCAAACTGAATTCATTATAAGAGAAGGTGAAGGCGGAAATGAACATTAAAACTCAGTCATCCTATGCTCCTCCGCCTTCCATATGGGAAGATCTCAAAGCGGAGATCAAGGCTGCCGCTCCGGCGCTGGGCATAGATGATATCGGGTTTGCGACGGCGGAGCCGTTTCTATATTTAAAAAATATCCTGCAGGATCACCGGGACAAGGGGTATGAATCCGGTTTTGAAGAGCCTGATTTGGACAAGCGGACTATTCCGGCACTTCCGTCCGGTGAGACTCCGCTATCCATTCTGGCCATTGCGGTGGCCTATCCTTCCAAGATGGAGAATCCGCCCAAATCTGAGCCGGGTGCGCGCCGGGGGATTCTGGCCCGGGCTTCCTGGGGCCAGGATTACCATCATGTGCTGCGTGAAGCGCTGGGGAAGCTGGAGGCTTTTATCCGCGAGCGTGTGCCGGATGCCGTGCTGGAGAGTATGGTGGATACTGGCGTGCTGGTAGACAGAGCTGTAGCGGAGCGGGCAGGAATCGGCTTCAGTGCCAAGAACTGTGCGATCATCTCTCCCAAGTGGGGGTCATGGATCTATCTTGGAGAAATGGTGACGAATATTCCGTTTCCCCCGGATGCACCCGTGGAGGAAGGCTGCGGCGAGTGTACGAAATGTATTGACGCTTGTCCTACCGGGGCACTCGTTGGCCCAGGTCAGCTTAACGCCCAGGCCTGTATTTCCTATTTAACGCAGACCAAAGGGTTCTTAAGCGATGAGTATATGACCAAGATCGGCAACCGGCTGTATGGCTGCGATACCTGCCAGATTGTCTGCCCGAAAAATCGCGGGAAGAACTGGAACCACCGTCCGGAGCTGCTGCCTGATCCGGAGATCGTCAAGCCGCTTTTGCTGCCGATTCTTGAGCTCAGCAATCGCGAGTTCAAAGAGAAATTCGGCAGCAGTTCGGCGGCCTGGCGCGGCAAAAAGCCGATCCAGCGCAATGCGATTATCGCGCTTGGCAATTTCAAAGAGGCTGGCGCTGTACCGAAGCTGACCGAAATTGTGCTGCGGGAGTCACGCCCGGAAATGCGCGGGACTGCGGCCTGGGCGCTTGGGCGCATTGGCGGCGGAGAGGCGCTGGCGGCTGTTGAAAAGGCACTGTTGGCTGAAGAGGACAACCAGGTCCGGGAGATGCTTGAACGGGCGCTGGACAAGCTGCTGAAGCGGGAGGAGACGGAGAGCAATGAGCAAGCTGGCGGGGGGCAGTCTGGGAACTGAAACTGCTGTGTATTACAGTGAAATGGAATCGCCGATTGGCCCGCTGACCTTATGTGCAACAGAGGCGGGATTATGTCTTATAGAATTCGGGACATTTGCCGGGAGCCGGGACAACCTGGAGAAATGGCTCAAGGTACAGATTGGAACTGTGATATTAATCGAAGATGAGTCCCGGCTGAAGCAGGCTAAAGCACAGCTTGAGGCATATTTTGCCGGTGGACTGCAGGACTTCACGCTGCCTCTGGATATGCGTGGCACGGCTTTCCAGCTTCAGGTATGGGAGGCGCTGCGCGGCATTCCCTACGGAGAGTCCGCTTCCTATAAGGATATTGCTGTGCGGATCGGCAATCCGCAGGCTGTGCGCGCTGTAGGCGGAGCTAATAACCGCAATCCTGTTCCGGTAATTGTGCCGTGCCACCGGGTAATCGGTGCGGGAGGAACGCTGGTCGGCTACGCCGGTGGCCTTGCGATTAAGACCCGGCTGCTGCAGCTCGAAGCAGAGCACGCCCTCCCGGATGACACCGGAACCTACCTCTTCTGACTCATGGGATTTACCAATTGCTGTCCAGTTCTTGAAATGCTATGATAGATTCGCATGCCCGCAGCGGGCGCTGCAGACAATTGAGTACAAAGGTGGATTCCAGATGAATATTGTATGGCCTATTATTACGCTTGTTGTTGGTCTGATCGGCGGATTCTTTATCGGTGTATATTATCTACGCAGACAAATGACAACGATGCAAAATGATCCGGAAATGCTGCAGAAGGTTGCGAAGCAAATGGGTTACAACCTGAACGGCAAGCAAATGCAGCGTGCACAGCAAATGATGAAGAACAATAATCAGCCTGGACGTGCTCCTGTTGCAAACAAAGGGCAGCGGCGCAAGGGCAAGTAACACGGCCCGGATAGATGAAGGTATACGCGGGTGCGGAAGGGGGAGGTTTCATGGGGGGCATCAAGGAATACGTAAACGGCAAGGTCTCGGTGAACCGCGAGCAGATCGAGTACCATGTTGAGAAGATATTGGAGTTAATCGGAGAGGACACCGGCCGCGAAGGGCTGTTGGAAACACCGGCACGGGTCACGCGGATGTACGAGGAGATATTTGGCGGTTATTCAATAGATCCCCGAGAGGCGCTTGGTGTAACTTTTGATGAATCTCACGAAGAGCTTGTCATTGTAAAGGATATCGTCTATTACAGCCAATGCGAGCATCACATGGCTCCTTTCTTCGGCAAAGTGCATATCGGCTACGTCCCAAGCGGGCGTATTGCCGGACTAAGCAAACTGGCCCGTCTCGTTGAAGCGGTTAGCCGGCGTCTGCAGGTGCAAGAGCGGATCACGACTCAAATTGCCGACATCATGACCGAGGTGCTGAATCCTCATGGGGTCATGGTCGTCGTAGAAGGCGAGCATCTGTGCATGTGTGCCCGTGGGGTGAAGAAGCCCGGCAGCAAGACGGTGACCATGGCGACGAGAGGAAGCTTCCGTGAGGATGCTGCCGCACGCGCGGAGTTTTTGGCTTTGATCAAGGAATAGGATGATAGGGGAGATTCTCCCGGATTTGTACACATACAGAGCCCTGCTTTCACTTTAGATGAGAGCAGGGCTCTGTTTATTTCGAAGATCTCAAAAGGGCTGCCAGACCAGCTTGCGGGCGGCGGCATAACGCTGTGAGACATAAGGCCAATTGACGACCTTCCACCAGTCTTGTATATAGGCGGCGCGATTGTTCTGATGCTTGAGGTAATAGGCATGCTCCCACACATCCAGGGCGAGCAGCGGCACAACATCCCATTGCGACAAATTCTGGTGTTTCTCAGCAGTGAGGATTTCCAGTCTGCGGCTGCGCGGACTCCAGACAAGAATAGCCCAGCCACCGCCTTCAACCTTATTCGCTGCTTCGGTGAATTGCGCTTTAAAGGCATCATAGCTACCGAAGCTGCGTTCAATGGCGTCCAGCAGGGCGCCGGTAGGACGTCCGCCGCCTTGTGGAGACATTACGTTCCAGAAGATGGTGTGAAGATAATGCCCGGCACCATTAAAAGCAAGCTCTCGTTCCCAATGTTTGACGAGATCGAAATCGTTGGTTTTGCGGGCTTCCGCCAGCTTAATTTCTGCTTTGTTCAGTCCGTCTACGTAGCTTTGGTGATGTTTGTCATGATGGATGGTCATGGTCTTCTCGTCGATATACGGTTCAAGCGCATTATAAGCATAAGGGAGCGGAGGCAGCTTATGCCCGCCTATAGGCACAGAACCGGGTTCACGGGTTTGGGCTGCCGGGGTTGCCGGCCCAAACCCGTTGCCGCTGCCCTCTGCAGAAGCTACAGACGCAAACTCCGCTGGGTCGGCTGCGCTTTCCCGCATTAGAACGGATACCTGTCCGGGCGTGCTCAGTCCTCCCAGAACAGCAAGGAAATACTCGGACTCGCGAATAATATGCATTAGTACAATACCAGCCAGCGGCTGGGCTTTCACCGCCTTGCTGCTTTCGCACAGTGCGTATAGCTGGCGGATGAACTCACGCGACTGGGAACAGACCGTCTGCAGCAGCAACTCTGTTTCGGCAGCAAGTTCACGCTGCCCGGCAAATGCCGGAGTGAGCGAAGTTTCCAGCAGCCGCCGCGCGGCTTGCTCTGTGGCACCAAAGACGACAGCCCATTCATCGAGTAGTTTGACATAAGGCTCTTCCAAGTGAGGCACAATTGCTTTGATGACTTCGGTATGCTCTTTCTCCTGGGTCTTCCAAAATACAGTTTCTTCGAGTATTCGTGCTGGCAGCAGCGGTCCATATACATATAACATTACATGCAGTCCTCCCGTCCGATATCTTAAACGGTTCATTATATGAGCGGAAGCAGTGTCTTATGTGGCCTTGCCTGGAGAGAATAATATATAAAGGCTTTGGTAAGGCGGTAGCAGCTAAACAACAAAAATAGCGTGCAGAGTTGTATTTTATGAATACATTCTGCACGCTTTTTATTTTTGATAAAAGATGATGCCTTAGTGAGGTTATTTGCCGGCAATGGAAGTCTGCTCATTCTCCTGGCTCTTGGCCAAATGCACATTGCCCAGAAAAGCGGAAACACGGCGCAAATATTCGCGGGGATGCTCGCGGAACAGCAGCTCATGGTGGCTGTCCTCGACGATCCATGAATCCGAGTACGGGTTGCTCTGGTTGGCCGCAAGCTCTTCGGCAATCGGGTATGGCGCCTTGTCATCCTTCGTGCCGTGCATGAACAGAACGGGGAAAGGATAGTCTTCAGCCTTTACCTTGGAATAAGGAATTTGATTTAGCCCTGTGCCGTTCAGTACCGGGAAGAGCAGCTCCATAATTTCCAGGGAAGGCTGGCGGGGAAGATCAATATTTTGCTTGATATTATGGTAAAGTGTATCCGGCTCCAGCAAAAAAGTGCTGTCCAGAATCATCGCATCGACGTCCTTGGTAACTAGCCCCGCCTGAAGCGCTGTGCCGGCACCCATGGAGAAGCCCCAAACGACGATCTCTCCGGCTCCCCGGTCCTTGGCGAACTGTATGGCGCCTAAGAGCTGCTGGGATTCTTTTTTGCCGCCGGTAGCGATATCCTTGTTGGTCTGGGAAGCGAAGCCATAGTCGAACATGACGACGTTGAAATTCAGGCTATGGGCATAATGGGCCAGATCATACATCGGTACCCAGGATTCCTCGCGGTTGGCGCCGTAGCCATGACTGAAGACAATGGTTTTGGTAGAGTCCTTGGACGGGATATACCAACCCTGCATCGTCCGGCTTCCGTCATGCGCCTGAAAGGTCACATCTTCATAGTCCAGCCCCTTGGCCAGTGAAGGGTTGGAGTACAGGGGAGCCACTGTCGGATTAGACAGCACCCAGGCAATATAGCCATGCAGGGCAATGAAGCAGAACACAAAAAAGAAAAATACGGACAGCAGCAATGCGACTACAATATGTTTAACGCGAATCATCCCCAGTGAAAGGTTGGGGGCGATGTCTGACTTATCCTCCTTGGTCTTGCGTGAGACCGGTCTGCCGGTACGGTGGGTTGCCAGATCCATAAGATCCACTCCTAAAATCGCAAAGTCAAAATCAAACTGAACTGTTTCATGTAATGAACTATTTCCATTTGTATCGGCATAATTAATTCATATGTTTAATCGTATGGGGACGCCCTCATAAAGTCAATGAATTCGCCGTTTTTGTAATCTAACTGTAAAGTGCGGCCCAGCCTTTTCCTGTCAGTTAATATACTGGACTTTCCTTGGGCTTTTGCTCTAAGATAGAATTAACTATGTACAATTATGTAACCGGGTTTCATTTAATGAAACAGGTAAGGGGAGATTGCTGTGGAGGATCGTAAACTGACCGTACGCGCTGTAGAACGGGCGCTGGATATATTGCTGTGTTTTACGAAGGAGAATGATGATCTAAGCTTGACTGAGATTGCCGCCAAAATCAGCCTCCATAAGAGTACTGTGCACCGGCTGCTCACTACCCTGGAGGAGAAGGGCTTTCTGATGCGCAATGAAAGTACCGAGAAATACCGGCTTGGTATGCGGATTTGGGAGCTGTCTACCCATCTGCCGACGCTGGATGAACCGGCGGCACTGCTGCTTCCGGCGATGGAGCGGCTGCGCGACCGGCTGGGAGAGACGGTCAGCCTCTATCTGCGCGACGGTCTGGAACGTGTGCGCATTCAGGCTGTGCAGAGCCGGCAGGCAATCCGCCGGGTGGCACAGATTGGTGCCCGGCTGCCCTTATCTGTTGGCGCTTCCAGCAAGGTGCTGGCCGCCTATGCGCCGCATGAGGTGCAGATCCGGCTGCTGGCAGATCCGGCTTGGCCGGAAACTGTAGATAGAAGCCTATACTTGGAGCAGCTTAAGGAAATTACCCGCCGGGGCTATGCGACCAGCTTCGAGGAGCGGGAACCAGGGGCTGCTGCAGTGGCTGTTCCTATTGTCGGCCGCAATGGCAGCGTAGTGGCAGCCCTTTCCCTGTCCGGCCCTGTCAGCCGCTTGTCCCGGGAAACTCTCGAGGAATATGCTGTGATTCTTTCGGAGAATGCAGCCGAAATGGGATTGATGATGGGGTAATCGGGAAAGTCTGGTTATGCAGTCGAATTATGGGGGTAAATTAAAGAGAAAGCTGCCAGAAGCAGTAATATTCAATTTGTAACTATAGGGAAAATGAACTATGATAAAAAATTATAGGTTTCAGATTTTATAAGTAATTATACTTTTTATTCCGGGGGGATGGGTGATTCCATTGAGCGCTGCAGTACCCGATTCATTAATGGAAGAGATTCAACAACTTCAAGACACATTCGGTGCTGTTACGAGTCAGGCTCTTGTGCTAACGGATCAGGAAGGAAACTTGATAACCCGTCCAACCATTGCAGGAAGGTTTTATAAGGAGATTATTGACTCCTTGCAGCACGTACACCGTCCCTTTGAGCAGACACTGCGCCGCTTGGGGGCCTTGTCACATCCTGCCGTCTTGGACCGGTGGATTCCCGGATTGAAATATATCATTACCCCGCTGGTTCCGGAGTACGGAGAGATTTATTATCTCTGGTCAGGCCTCTATATGGAGGAAGGTGCGAAGGAACTGGTATTGCAAGCCTTCGAGTCCAAGATGAAGAATCATCCGGAATATGATCAGCTAAGTTCTGAGCTAGCTGCCTTACCCGAGAGCAGTAGTGAACGTGTATTCGAGATCAGGGACAAGATAGCCGTTCTTGGCAGTATCCTGTGCAAATTAATAGGAGGCTCTGCCCTTAAGCCGGTGACGGAAAGAAACACTATGATGATTTCGCGCCTTCTGACTCATCTGGAGGAGGATTTCCTGAAGATTGAAGAGGTGCTCCAGCAACTGGCAGGGACTTTTTCAGCCGCCGATTTGTATGCCTTTGCCAAGGAGAACGATGAAGGGCAATTCAAGGTGAATTATGCTGCGGGAAAAGAGGCACATCTTTTGCTGAATGCTGTATTTCCGCAAGGGGACGGTTTTTTTGGACAAGCGGTCCTCGGCAAAGATCCGAGACATTGGAAAGACATTGCCAAAGATCCAAGATCCCTTTACTTCACCCGGCGGGGGATGACGCTGCCGGAATGCCTGTCTTGTTATCCGGTTTTGATCAACAACGGCAAAAGGGCGCTTTTGCTGGCAATCAGCTTTGGAAGAAATGAACAGGTTCAGGGCTACGACCGGCAGGAGCAAATCGTCGCCTCTTTGCTGGGAATATCCGACTGGGGAGAAATGCTGCTGCACAGGGGAAAACTGCTTGAAGAAGGAGCGTTCCTTCTTAAGGAAGCGGCTAGACTGCTGCCGCAAGCGTTGTCGAGGAAAGATCTAGGTATGCAACTGCTGGATGTTGTCATGGTCATGCCTTTCTATCCCTCATCCACGTTGGTTTACTTTCAGGAAATCGAGAGTCCGAACATTACGTATTTTTCCAGAGGCTGGACCTCAGATGAGGATGCATTGTATGTCAAAGGGCTGGAGTCCCGCTACTCCCAGCAATCCTTTCTCTCGTCTGCTGTCATCTTTGAGACGGCAGGAGGTTCGGTTCTGCTCGAATGTCCGCTGCTATCCGGGAACGAGTTCAAAGGACTGTTGTCTGTCGGATTCAGGGGGCGAAGTGAAGCGGAGCAATGGCAGACCTTCATCGAATCGGTAGCCTGTCTGGCCACTGTTGCCATTCGTCTTCTGGAGAAGGAAGAAAGGTATATCGGGCAGGCTGAGGCCTTTATGACCGAACTGCGCCGTTACCTCCAGAATGCAAACACTGAACTGAGCAGTCTATCGCTGGACGCTTCCGATATGGCGGTAGATTTTGCCCGTTACATAGGCCTGACTGAAGAGGAAGCTGAAAGGGTGGGAAAGACGGCTCTGCTGTCTCCTTTCCATATTGAAGCGTTAATGGATTTTGGATATTACCCGGATGAAATCTCGCTGCTGCAGCAGGTGGACGAGTTGGCCTCTCAATTCTTTACTGTGGAGAAGCCTCCCCTGCCTCTATCCGGCCAGGTGCTTGCACTGATACTGCAGCATACAGGAAGAGGTGCAGATCAGAAACATCTGGGCAGCCCTCCGCACAAATGGATTGATCCATCCAGATACAGCAAGGACTACAATATTGCTTCCTGGATTGAGGATGAACGGATTTCCTCGTTCCAGTCGTTTCTGCTGAGCCGGGAGGATTCGCGGCCTAAGAAGAGAATCGTATCGGCAGCGAGGCTGCTGGATAGCCCGGCATTGACTACACTCAAGGAAGAATGGGGGGTCTCACCCCGGGAAGAAGAAGTACTTGAGCTAATTGTCCACGGGAAAACGAATAAGGAAATTGCCAACACGCTGTTTATCAGCGAGCATACCGTCAAAAACCACCTGAGCCGCATCTTTAACAAGATGAACGTAACCGACCGCTCGCAAATTATTGCACTTATCTATAAGGTAATCCTCGATGCCGAACGCATCGAGATTTAGGCCTGATCCGAAGCTGCAGATACCGCTTGGATTGGATGAAGCTTCACCACAGGGTAAGCTGAATAGCCCCCGACAATCTCCCTTATGGGATTGTCGGGGGCTATTCAGTCTGTTCAACGCTGTCAGGATGGAACACAAGCACAGTGGGTTCCATCCATCCTGACCAGCTGTAGTTATTCTACAGGCAGCGCAGTTTCCGAAGCGGCAGCATCAGCCAGCATCTGGCGGAGTACCGTCTGCAGAATGCCGCCATTGCGGTAGTAGTCGATGTCAACGGTGCTGTCTAACCGGGCAATGACCGGGAATTCAAACTGTGTGCCGTCCTCGCGGGTGGCGGTGACGGTCAGTTCCTGGCCTGGCAGCACGTAGTTGTCGAGTCCGGTGATATTGAAGGTCTCGCGTCCGGTCAGTCCCATGCTGCTCCAGCCGTGGCCTTCCTGGAATTGCAGCGGCAGAACGCCCATGCCGACCAGATTGCTGCGGTGAATCCGCTCGAAGCTCTCGGCGATGACCGCCTTGACCCCAAGCAGCAGCGTACCTTTGGCGGCCCAGTCGCGTGAGCTGCCTGTGCCGTATTCCTTGCCCGCGATAACGATCAGGTTCTGTCCAGCCGACTGGTACAGCATGGACGCATCGTAGATCGACATCACTTCTTCGCTCGGCAGGAAGGTGGTTACCCCGCCTTCCGTACCCGGTGCAACCGCGTTGCGGATCCGGATGTTGGCGAACGTGCCGCGCATCATCACCTCATGGTTCCCGCGGCGTGAGCCGTAGGAGTTGAAGTCGGCGCGTTCCACGCCATGGCTGCGCAGATATTCTCCGGCAGGACCGGAGGTGGAGATATTGCCCGCCGGCGAAATATGGTCGGTAGTGACGGAGTCGGCAAGCAGCGCTAATACCCGCGCGTTGCTGATGTCCTTGATATCTCCGACACCATCCGCCAGATGCTCAAAGAACGGCGGGTTCTGGATGTATGTGGAGTTGTCATCCCATTCATACAACTCGCCTTCCGGCACAGGAATCGAATTCCAACGTTCGTTGGCAGTAAATACATTCTCGTATTTACGCCGGAACATCTCTGGACTCAGGGAGAGGCTGATTGCTTCACGAATCTCTGCAGAAGTCGGCCAGATGTCTGCAAGGAATACAGGCTCACCCTGCGGATCATAACCCAGCGGCTCAGTCTTCAGATCAATGTTCACAGTGCCGGCCAGGGCATAGGCTACAACGAGCGGCGGGGAGGCCAGGTAGTTTGCTTTAACCTGGGCATGCACACGGCCTTCGAAGTTCCGGTTGCCGGATATTACTGCAGCTACTGTCATATCATGTTCTGAAATGGCCTGGCTGACTTCATCCGGCAGCGGGCCGGAGTTGCCGATACAGGTAGCGCAGCCGTAGCCGGCCAGATAGAAGCCCAGAGCCTCAAGCGGCTTCAGGAGATCGGCTTTTTCCAGGTATTCCGTAACCACAAGCGATCCCGGAGTGAGACTGCTCTTCACATAGCCTGGCTTAGTCAGACCGCGTTCCACGGCTTTTTTGGCCAGCAGCCCGGCTCCAAGCATAACGCTAGGGTTGGAGGTATTCGTACAGCTGGTGATGGCTGCGATTACGACGGCACCGGTGCTGAGCTTGCTGGTGCTGCCATTCTTGTGCTGTACTTCCACGACTTCGGCAATCTTCTCATCACTGAGGCCGTAGCCTCCCTTGTCAACAGGGGTACGGATGATGCCCTCGAAGTTCTCTTTCATATGTGTCAGCTCGACACGGTCCTGCGGACGTTTCGGTCCGGCAAGGCTGGGAACAACAGAGGCAAGATCAAGCTCGATGACGTCGCTGAACTGCGGGTCCGGTGTATCCGCGGTGCGGAACATGCCTTGAGCTTTGTAATAGTCACCGACCAGCTCGACCAGTTCATCCGGACGTCCGGTGCTGCGCAGGTAGGCCAGCGTTTCTTCATCAACCGGGAAGAACCCGATGGTCGCTCCGTATTCGGGAGCCATGTTGGCTACGGTCGCACGGTCAGCAAGGCTGATGTTGGCAAGGCCCGGTCCGTAGAACTCTACGAATTTGCCGACAACGCCTTTCTTGCGCAGCATTTGCGTTACTGTCAAGGCCAGGTCGGTTGCCGTAGCACCTTCCATCAGGCTGCCTGTAAGCTTAAAGCCAACTACATCCGGTGTAACAAAATACAGCGGCTGCCCAAGCATGCCTGCTTCGGCTTCAATACCGCCTACACCCCAGCCGACGACTCCAAGGCCATTGATCATAGTGGTATGGGAATCTGTGCCGACCAGGGAATCGGGATAGACTACAGTTTCACCGTCAACGGACTTGGTAGTGGCCACGGACGCCAAATACTCCAGGTTGACCTGATGCACAATTCCTGTTGCCGGCGGAACAGCGCGGAAGTTGTTGAAGGCGGTCTGCGCCCAGCGCAGGAAGCGGTAGCGTTCTTCATTGCGTTCAAATTCTACATTCATGTTGTATTCAAGCGCATCGGCGGTGCCAAAAGCATCGACCATAACAGAGTGGTCAATGACAAGGTCAACCGGAACGAGCGGATTGATCTTCTTGGGATCGCCTCCCGCTTTCTTGACGGTATCGCGCATTGCAGCGAGATCGACGACCACGGGCACACCGGTGAAATCCTGCAGGACGATCCGCGCAGGAATAAAAGGAATCTCTTTATTGCGGTCTATACCACCTGACCAGCCGGCCAGCTGTTTTACATGCTCTTCCGTGATCGCCCGTCCGTCATACTGGCGGACAGCCGCCTCAAGCAGTACTTTGATGGAAAATGGCAGGGATGAAATGCTGCCTGCGCCTTGTTCTTCAAGGGAATTAAGATGATAGTAGCGGTAGGTTTTGCCGCCTGACTCCAGGTTCTTAGCCAGGGAAAAATGGTCCTTGCTTGGCATATATGCGCCTCCTCGTTTCATCTAGTGAAACATCATTTCATATTGTTTGTATGTTAAGTATAACGGTTACAAAGGGGGGAGTAAAGTTTTTTTTCCTGCTTTTTCACCCAGATTTGCCCTGTCCGGCAGGCCATCTTGCGCTTTGCCTAAAGCTTGGGAATTAGCTTGGCCTGCTTGTCATTCACTGATTCCATCTGTATAGCCGCAGGTATTCCTTCATATACATAGGACAGCAGCCAAACAGGGATGAAGGGGCGGGAAACGGGATGGAATTAGAGTGGAAGAAAAGCTTGTATGTTTATGTGGATCAGTTAAACAAGGCACGGGTGGCACCGGGGGCCGAACCGCGCCGTACTGCCGTCATGGACCCGCGTTATCTCGTGGCCCAGGGGGAGCGCTCCCGGCGGCTTGCCCAGTGGTATAACCGCCGGGGGATTACTCCTCTGCGTGCGGAGACCGGTGTCAGGACGCTGCGCACCGTCCGCCAGAATCCGGGTGAGGTCGTAGCCGATGTAGCGCTGCACAGTGCACTGTATTATGAGAAGGGCGGAATGACGCACCGTGAGGATACGATCGAGACGGAACGTCTGACTTTTGTGCGGGAGGGCAGCGCCTGGGAGATAGCCACTGTGGAGCGCAGTGTGCAGGAAAGAAATACGCAGCGCAGAGCACTGGATGCGGATCCCGCACTGCGGTTGTCCAAATGGGGCGAGGTACTGCCTGCCCCGCAGCCGTCGCAGCCGCTGCTTAACCGGAATGTGCTCCGCGGGATTGCCGGATCGAAGGAGGTCCGTTACCGCCGGGAAGAAGCGGCAGCCTATGCTGACCGCTGGTGGAAGGACGGCAATCCGGAGTTTGAGGTTTTTGATGTGGACTGCACAAATTATGTGTCTCAATGTCTCTTTGCAGGGGGCGCACCTATCAACTATACTGGTAAAAGAGAAACCGGCTGGTGGTACAAAGGCTACAATGGAGCGCAGGAATGGTGGAGCTTCAGCTGGGCTGTGTCGGACAGCCTTCAGCGCTATTTGAGCGGGGAGCGGAGCAGCGGACTTCGCGCTGAGGCCGTGGAGCGGCCGGATCAGCTGATGCTTGGCGATGTCATCCTGTACGACTGGGACGGCAACGGCCATTACCAGCACAGCACGATCGTCACCGCTTTTGACGCGGGCGGAATGCCGCTGGTGAATGCAAGAACGGTCAGCAGCCGTCACCGCTTTTGGGATTACCGTGATTCCTATGCATGGACCGACAGAACGGCCTACCGTTTTTTTCATATCAATGACTACTTATAATTCAGAAAGAGGTTAGGGCATGGGGAACACAAAATTAACCGTAGGACTGGTGTACGGCGGCAAATCCGGAGAGCATGAGGTATCGCTGCAGACGGCATTCGCGGTTATGAACGCTTTTGACTACGATAAATATGAGATTATTCCTTTCTATATTTCCAAACAGGGGCTGTGGAAGGTTGGCGAAACACTCACCGCCGCTTACAGCGGAATTGAGCAGTTGAAGCTTGCCGGGGCAGCCGGAGATATGGGCACAGCATTGAATGCGGTATTCAGCGGACTAGCGGGCGGGGAGAAGAGCATTGATGTGATGTTCCCGCTGCTGCACGGCACCAATGGGGAAGACGGTACGATTCAGGGCCTGTTTGAAATGGCGAATATTCCTTATATCGGCGCAGGCGTGCTGGCTTCATCCGCAGGTATGGATAAAGTCGTGATGAAGAAGCTGTTCGGCGAAGCGGGTCTTGCGCAATGCGAGTACTGTTATTTCAACGCTGCCGTATGGAAGCACAAAAGCCATGAGCTGATTATGGGGGTAGAGGATAAGCTGGGTTACCCTGTGTTCGTCAAGCCGGCCAATCTGGGCTCCAGTGTGGGCATTTCCAAAGCCGTAGATAAGGAAAGTCTAATCAAGGCTGTCGATTTTGCTTTCCGCTATGATACCAAGGTCATCATTGAAGAATTTGTTGATGCCCGTGAGGTGGAGGTTGCTGTACTTGGCAATGAGGAACCCGAGGCTTCCGTTCCGGGTGAAATCGTCTCTTCCGGAGAATATTATGACTATGCGGCAAAATATATCGACGGCAAATCGCAGATGCTGATTCCGGCTCCTGTCGACCCTGAGGTGGCGGACCGCCTGCGTGAATCGGCGATTGCTGCCTTCCGGGCGATCGAAGGCAGCGGGATTACCCGTGCCGACTTCTTCGTACGGAAATCCGACGGCCAAATTCTGATTAATGAAGTGAATACAATGCCGGGCTTTACGCCGTTCAGCATGTACCCGCTGCTGTGGCGCGAGACAGGTGTATCGTATCCTGCTCTGCTGGACCGCATGATCGAGCTGGCGCTGGAACGTTACAAGTATAAACAAGGCCTTAAATACGACAATGAATAAAATCAGGTGAGCGGCGGGATCCTTCCGGCCGGAAAGGAGAGACAACAGCATGGGTTTTCAATCGGAATTCAATTCGGTCTGCAAGTTCAAGAATGAGCAGGAGCTGTATGAACTGCTGGAGTACGGCCGCACCAAGATGGTGAAGCAGGGTTTTCGCGTGTATCCGACCGGCCAGAAGGTTATTGCCTATACACCGGAGAATGTGGCTGTGGCGATCGTCAAGATCTCCGCTTCGATCGCGGAGATCAACTTCCAGGGCAATGAGGTTACAGCGGTCGAGATGGAGCTGGTACGCAAGCTGAACGAAGAAGAGTCGCGGGTGCAGACGGCGCTTGCCTATGAGATGTTCTTCGGGGAAGAAGGATGATTGTCCGCTTCGGATATGTAGCCATGTCCACCGTCATCCCAGACTGTTCACCATCCAAGACAATGACGATGGCAAGCTTTGCGAAGCTGAACGACCGCGAAGCCGGGCTGCGGCGTCTGGAGACCCTTGCGAAGACGAACCTGCATAATACGCTGCGCCTGCTGAAGCATAATGCCGGCTCAGATATTATGGTGTACCGCATGACTTCCAAGCTGATTCCGCTGGCAACGCATCCTGATCTGCAGGACTGGAACCCTTTGGCCGTACTGGCTGAAGAGTTTGCCGAAGTGGGCAGCTATGTGAAGAAGCACGGGATGAGGGTGTCCTTTCATCCTGATCACTTTACGGTGCTAAGCACGCCCCGTCCCGAGGTGCTGGCGAGTTCCATCCGTGATTTGCAGCATCATACGGATATGCTCGTTGCAATGGGGCTGCCGGCAACGGCCAAGAGCAACATTCATATCGGCGGGGCCTATGGGGACAAGCCTGTGGCGGCAGCGCGGTTCCGGGAGCATTTTGCAGGGCTTGCTCCTGAACTGCAGGAGCGGGTTACGCTCGAGAACGACGATAAGACATTTAACGCGCAGGAGACGCTGGAGGTTGCCCGCAGTCTCGGGCTGCCGATGGTGCTCGATATTCATCACCAGTGGGTGAATAATGAAGGCGAGCTTCCATGGGAGCTGTGGCCGGAGATTCAGAAGACCTGGAAGAGTCCGCTGGCACTGAAGGATGTGCTTCCAGGCGAACTGCTGCCGCCTAAGATCCATGTCTCCAGTCCGCGCAGTCCTTCTGATCCCCGCAGCCATGCCGATGGTGTGGAACCGGCGCCGCTGCTGGCTTTTCTAAAGCGGATTGCAGCCGATACCCCTGCTGTGGATGCCATGATTGAAGCGAAATCGAAAGATGGTGCCCTGTTTGGTCTGATGGAGGCAATGAAGGAGCTGGCGGAAGCCGGCAACGGAATTACGATATTGGACGGGGCCAGTATTAATATTGAGCCGTAACCTGCACCATGCCAGAAGATTTGGGCAGGAAGCCTGGCAGGTTTGACTTGATAAGTAGACTGAAATAAGGTACGTTGAATGAAACTTAAGCAGCAGTGAGCCTGTGTGTAGCAGCAATGTTTCATGGGAGAGCGATTAAGTACAAGAAAGTGGAGTGAAGATATGAATCCTTTAAATCCTGAGAACCGGAAGGAACGGGAGCCCTATGTAGTTACAAGCAAAGGGCACACGGCGGCAGCGATTAACGCGGCAGCCAAAGCGGGGGAATGGATCAAGAGCAGACAAGGTCAAGTGAAGGAGCTGGGCAGCAAGACATCGGCCCAGGACCTGGTAACGGAAGTTGATAAAGGCGTGGAGCAGATGATCCGCCGGCTGATCCTGACCCATTATCCTGACCATGCTATCCTTGGAGAAGAGGGTGTTCAGCCGGGAACAGATTCGGTTGCTGCCGCTCTGGAAGAAGGACGGCAACACGAATACCTGTGGATTGTCGATCCGATTGACGGCACTACCAATTTTGTGCACGGATTTCCGTTCTACTGTGTTTCCATAGCTCTCGCCGTTAAGGGAGAACTGACTGTAGGTGTTATTTACGACCCTATCCGTGACGAGATGTTCGTCGCCGAGAAGGGTAAAGGAGCTTACATGCACGGCGTGCCTACCTCGGTTTCTGCCGAGACGGTACCTGGGGACAGTCTTATTGCGATGGGCTTTCCGCCGGACCGCACCTTTGCGCAGCCGGCGAATATGGCGGGACTGCAGCAGATTCTGCCTCAGGTCCGCGGCATCCGTGCCGGAGGTTCAGCTGCGCTGAATCTGGCCTACGTGGCGGTTGGCCGGGTGGATGGTTACTGGGAGGTCGGCCTGAGTCCTTGGGATTGCGCAGCGGGCGTGCTGCTCGTGAGGGAATCCGGCGGCAAGGTTACCGATACCTTGGGTAATCCTTATGACATCGGCACTCGCCATGTTGTGGCGAGCAACGGTAAAATTCATGATTATCTGGTTTCATCCCTGAAGGAAGCCAAAGCAACGGGATTTTAGCTTTAAGGAGGCAACTGGAACCATGAGCCGTAATGATGATCTGGAGCGCAAGCTCAGTGAGCTTTTGGAAGACGGGGACATGGAGCAGGGCGACAACAAGGACAAAGAAATCCGTCAAATCTCGCCCAAGTATGAAATCCGGATCCAGACTACACTCGATCCTATTGTAGAAGAAACCTTGCGCTACCGTAAAATAGCTTATGAACTGGATGACCGTTATGACAGATATCTGGAGCGTGCAGGAAAGAGCCACGCTCCCCGCAACGCCGAGGGTACAAAGAACAGCACCGGGTCCGGCAGCGGACAGGAATAAGTCACCGGGCCAACAGCAGGAGCGGTTTCCCGATACGGGAAACCGCTCTTCTGCGCAGAGCGGCAGAATGTTAGAATGGAATTATATTACTTTTGGGAGGGGAACGATGCTGAATACATGGAGGAAAATAGCGGCTGCCGGAACAAGCGGTCTGCTGCTGCTCGCCATACTGGTTAGCGCAGGTGCAGGATACGCCAAGGCCGAGGAGGCTGCTGCAGCAACCCAGGGATCGGAGCAGGATATCTTTCGCATTGTAGCACTGGGAGATTCGATAACTGCCGGATATGAGCCGGGGATGACCGATGTAAACGTGAAACCCTACGGTTACGCAGAAAGACTGCTGGAACAGGGGTATTATCATGGAAGAAGCACACTCGGCAATTACGGTATTCTGGGGCTGACCTCAACAGGGCTGCTTAATTATACCGGTGCGATTAAAGACGGTGCTGTGATTACAGCTGAGGGTATTCAGGCAGGGCTGCCCGATCCGCGGATAGAGCAGTTTGCGGCACTGACTCCGCAGATCCGGACCGAGCTTGCTCAGGCGGATCTAATTACAGTCACGATCGGCGGAAATGATGTCAGCAGCCTATTCCTTCAGTACAAGCAACTGACGGATGAAGATTTCCAGGCTCAGCTGGAGCAGCGTTTGAGCGCCTACAATACGAATGTGAAGACAGCGCTTGAGAACATCCGTGTCGTGAACCCGCAAGCAACCATTCTGATAGCCGATCAGTATCAGCCGGCTCCCAAATTTGCGGTAAAAGAGGCCTATCCCAAGCTGATGGGCGCAGCGGAGCGGTTGACAGCCATGGCGGACAGTATTGCGGCCAGTTTCGACCAGACCGGAGCACCGGTGCGGGTAGCCCATATTGCCAAACAATTCGTGGGTCTTGAGGGCTCGCTGACACATATCATATCGTTGGATTTTCATCCTACACAGCTGGGATATGAGAAAATCGCCCGGGTGTTTGCAGAACTGCAGTGGGGAGAATACCGCACACCGTCTGTTGCTGCAACAGCGCCGGGTTCGGCACCGATGTCGATTGTGGTAAAAGGCACAGAGCTTAATACCCCAAATAAGCCAGTCATTAAGAACGGCCAGAACTTTCTCGCACTGCGCGATGTTCTGAATGCTGTGGGTGCCAGTGGAAAGTGGGACAGTAAGACAGCCAGCGCAACAATTGTTTACGGTGACCGGACGGTGGTTATTACCATTGGCTCGAAGTATATTAAGGTCAATGGGGAAGATCAAGCAATTGATACACCGGCGTTTCTGCAAAAGGTCGGCAAAGAGGAGAAAACTTACCTGCCGCTTGCCGCACTTGCTACGGGACTCGGTTTCGACGTGAAATACAGCAGTCAGTTGAAGACTGCTTTCATAAATCCATAAAGCTGCATAAAATAATAGTGTAACGCCTTGAGCAAATACTTATAGGTGCAAGTAGCAATTTATAAATCATCATTATGAATTTAGCCCGCATGGCAAAGGTGGATGAGTGTTGTTGTCTAGTACAAAATATAGTGAAGATTATGTGATCACGATGGATGATATTATTCGGGAAGGTCATCCTATTCTCCGCAGTGTAACCGAGCCGGTACAGCTGCCGCTGCAGGATGCTGACCGTGAAGCGCTGCAATGCATGATGCAGTTTCTGAAGAACAGCCAGGACCCGGAGGCTTCCGCCAAACATAAGCTGCGTTCCGGCATTGGCTTATCCGCGAATCAGATCGGCCTTCAGAAGCGGATGTTCGTGATGTACCTGAAGGATGACAAGGGCAAGATTGTGGAGCATACCTGGGTGAATCCCAAGATCATTAGCCATTCGCTGGCGATGGTGTATTTGCCGGAGAGCGAGGGCTGCCTGTCTGTGGACCGGCCGGTTCATGGTTTTGTTCCGAGATATGAGACGGTAAAGGTAAAAGGCTATGATCTGAACGGCAAGGAAATCGTCCTGAAGTTCAAGGGTTACCAGGCCATAGTGATTCAGCATGAAATGGACCACCTGGACGGGATTATGTTCTATGACCGGATCAACCAGGAGAATCCGTTCAAACTTCCGCAGGATGTAGAAATCCGCAGCCTATATGATCAGAAAGCAAACTGAAGAGAGCTGCCGATGGCAGAAAGCTGTTGTCTTTAGGGATGACAGCTTTTTGTGCTGTCTATCTAGATTTCTTATAAATGGAAAAAAAGTGATATAATATCACAATCATAGCTAGGATGGAAACAGATTACACTGAACCTGGGAGGGAAAAGAAATGGGCTGGAGCAGGATGCCACTACGGGGAATACCGAATGATTACAATGATGAGGCCAGAGTAATTGATGAACAGATCTTAAGACTGGTGCAGCAGCGCAAGGCGCTCTCCGGAGGGAGGGCGCTTTTTCCGGAAGAGGAAACCTTGAAGCAACTGGCGGCGGAGTCTGGTCTTGAGGTTTCGGAAATATCGCTGATTCTAAGCAATCTGAACGAAGCCCGGCCCAGACGGCATTTCTGGGATGAGCCCGGGCCGCTGCTTGGGGTGCTGGCAATAATGAAGACTACGCTGGATGGCGATTTTGAATATATGCTGACCCACTCCATGCAGTATGAGAAGCTAAGCATCGTCACCCTGGAAATCAAGTGCTTGAAAGAAACGGTGGAGCGTGTCCATATTAATCCCATGCTTAAGCTTGCTGTTCTAAGTGAGACAAGCTATGAAGTAGAAAATCACGGTGCAAACGGCGGCGGAGCGCATGTTCACATGCAGTTCATGATCTCTCCGCCTCTTCCGGAGGATCTCAGCACCACACAGTTTTCTCTGGTGCCCGGAAGCAGCAGATTCCAGCGTCCCGTCTTCGAAGAGGTCAAACTGGACAAGCAGATTGATTTCTATTGATCGGCTGGTTTGATTCCCACACTTGAATACGGCTATGCAAATAACCCACTGCGGTAAGCCGCAGTGGGTTTGAATTTGTTAATGGAAGCAGGTCTAGTAAGCTTAAGTAATCAGTGCTGCAGCCGGGCAGGTGTTTATGATTATTTCTCTGCCGCCATTGCCTGGAAGGAAGCTTCCGCAGCTTCCAGTGTTGCGTCAATATCGGCATCCGTATGCGCTGTGGTCAAGAACCAGGCCTCATATTTGGACGGGGCAAGGTTGATCCCGCGGTTCAGCATATGGCGGAAGAAGCTGGCGAACATTTCTCCGTCCGTATCTTGAGCTTCCTCGTAGTTGGTGATCGGGTGAGCGCAGAAATGGGTGGAGAACGCCCCGCGGATCCGGTTGATCGTTAACGGAATGCCGTGACGGTCTGCCGATTGCTGCAGTCCCTCTGTCAGCCGGACTGACAGCCGTTCCATTTCCTCATATACTCCTTCACCCTGCAGCACCTCAAGACAGGCGATACCTGCCGAGATGGAGGCTGGGTTGCCGGCCATAGTTCCGGCCTGGTAAGCCGGACCGAGCGGCGCAACCTGTTCCATCACATGCTTGCGGCCGCCGTAAGCGCCGATCGGAAGACCGCCGCCGATGATTTTGCCGAGCGCGGTCAGATCAGGTGTAATATCTTCGTGATTATCAAGGCCTGCATAAGTTTGTGTAGAACCGTAATGGAAACGGAAAGCGGTGATGACCTCGTCATAAATGACAAGCGATCCGTTATCATGGGCCAGCTTGCACAGCCCCTCCAGGAAACCGGGCTCCGGCATAACCATACCGAAATTGCCGACGATCGGTTCCACCATAACAGCGGCTACATCGCCGCCCCATTTCTCCAGCGCCTCGCGCAGTCCGCCAAGATCGTTGAACGGAACGGTGATGACTTCTTGGGCGATGCTGCCGGGAACTCCGGCGCTGTCAGGAATGCCCAGTGTAGAAGGACCGGAGCCGGCAGCGACCAGTACAAGGTCGGAGTGGCCATGGTAGCAGCCGGCGAATTTCACGATCTTACTGCGCTTGGTATAAGCGCGGGCCACCCGGATTGTGGTCATGACGGCCTCCGTGCCGGAGTTGACGAACCGCACTTTATCCATCGAAGGGATTGCTTCCTTGAGCATTTTGGCCAGCTTGATCTCAAGCTGGGTGGGTGTGCCATACAGGATGCCATTCTGTGCGGCTTCCGTAATCGCCGCTGTGATATGCGGATGGGCATGGCCGGTAATAATCGGCCCGTAGGCTGCGAGGTAATCGATGTACTCGTTGCCGTCCTCGTCCCAGAAGCGTGAGCCTCCTGCGCGTTTCATAAATACCGGCGCGCCGCCGCCAACAGCCTTGAAGGACCGGGAGGGGCTGTTGACGCCTCCGACGATATGCTGAAGGGCTTCCTGATACAACTGTTCTGATGTGGTACGGTTCATGAATAATCATCCTTTCATATGTCTTGGGCAAGGGAACGGGCGAACTGGCGGCGGATGCCGCTGTTCGCCCGTCCTGAGGCCAAGCATGGGTTGTTGAAAATATAAGAATTTATATGTTTCACACGATAACTTATCCTTCTATTTCTCGCTGAAACGGTACCGTCCTTAAAAAGGACGGCAAAGCCGCTTCCACTTGTTTAATTGTTCTCTGCGCTTGCGGACGGACTGCTGTCCGGGGAAGCCTCAGTCGATGGCGTCGGCTCAGGTGCAGTCATGGTATCCTGCACGAATTGCTTCAATTTATCTTCACTGCTGATGCCGATAACGGAGGAACCTCCGCTTGTTGTCTCTTCTGTCAGCAAGTTCATCGGCGGTATTTGTTCACTACCGCCCATCGAGCCGTCATAGCCGACGGTGGCAAGCTTCCACATATCGCCCATATCCATGTTGGTATCGATGTATGGGATCACCTCAGACAATATGTTAGGCAGTTTAAGAATGGAAGTGGTGCTGATTACCTTGTCCGAAACAGCCTTAAGGAAACCCCGCTGCCGTTCTGTCCGGGTGAAATCAGATGTCGCATCATGACGGAAACGCACATATTGCAGCGCCATGTTGCCGTCAAGATGCTGAAAGCCTTTCTTCAAATCAATGTCGAATTCCGGCCCGTCGGCTTTTGTCTTGTAGACCATATCTTTTTCAACCTCGTAATCCACCCCGCCGACGGCATCCACCAGTTTGATGAAGCCCTGGAAATCGGTATAGACATAATATTGAATCGGGATGCCCAGCAAGTCGCTTACTGTCTGCATCGCCGTATTGGGTCCGTGTGTAATTGCCGTATTAATACGTTCTTTGCCATGTTCTGGTATAGATACATAGGTATCACGGAGAATGGAGAAGACATAGAACTTCTTTTTCACCGGATCAAGGGAGGCAACCAGCATCGTATCCGAGCGGGGGACTTCGCCTTTCTTCACTCCACGGGCATCCACGCCCATAAGCAGGATATTTACAGGCTCCGTGCCTTCCCATTTAGGAGGCTCAGCAACATCCGCCGAAGGGGAGGGAACAGATGCGAACGGCGATTTATCACCCGTTTTGTGCATGTTGTCGAGCTGGTTGTAGACGGAGGAGAAATAGTAGACAATTCCGCCGATCACTAGGAGAAGTATAATTGCCAGAGTCCAGAGCAGCGGTTTCTTCTTCGATTTGCCGGCTTTTACGTGCCGTTTCTTTCTTGGAGGCATTTCGTTCTTCCTTTCGCATTTGCATTCTCTACATTATAATTTCTTTTAGGAATACAAGCAATTTCGGAATATTCCCCCAAAAACTTTAGGAGTGAACCATTAATGAATGGAATTGAAATCGGTGATGAAGTCCCTGACTTCAGCCTTCCCGCCTCCACGGGCCGGAACATCAGCTTAAGCCAGTATCGTGGCCGCAAGGTGCTGCTATATTTTTACCCGAAAAATATGACCTCCGCCTGCACACAGGAGGCTTGCGATTTCCGTGACGCCCACGACCGGATTGCTGCGCAGGGTGCCGTGGTACTCGGAATCAGTGCCGACAATCTGGCCTCGCATGCCAAGTTTGCCCTGAAGAACGGCCTGCCTTTTCCGCTCTTATCCGACGAGGAGCATAGTGTAAGCGAGATGTTCGGGGTGTGGCAGCTGAAAAAGCTGTACGGCAAGGAGTTTATGGGCATCGTGCGCTCCACCTTTCTTATAGATGAGCAAGGCAAGCTTGCGGCAGCGTGGAGAAAAATTCGCGTTAAGGGTCATGTGGAGACAGCATTGAGTGAAATCACGAAATAATTAAGTATGCTAGTAGTGAATTGTAAATGTCTGTTACATTTTTAACAGCCTTCCTAATGCGCTCTCATGATATAGTTGCCTCATATTACTTCAAATTTGGAGCAAGGCATGGTGATGGCATGATGATACTGCGTATTGGGCTGGACGTCGGATCAACTACGGCCAAATTGGTTGTTATGGAACGAAGTACAATCATTTATCAGGATTACGTGAGACATTATAGCGATATAAAAAAAGCGGCTCTATCCCTCCTGTCAGATGTACAGCACAGGTTCCCGGATAGAGAGGCAGCATTGACTGTAAGCGGTTCCTCGGGGCTGTCCTTATCAAAGCTTGGCGGAGTACCCTTTGTCCAGGAGGTCATCGCCTGCACCAAAGCGATCAGCGAGCTGATTCCGGGGTGCGATACGGCGATTGAGCTTGGCGGGGAGGATGCCAAGATTATTTATTTAAGCGGCGGCATCGAGCAGCGCATGAACACTGCCTGCGCCGGCGGCACCGGAGCGTTCATCGACCAGATGGCTTCGCTGCTGCAGACCGACCCTGCCGGACTGAATACGCTGGCAGAGAAGCATGAGCGGATCTACCCGATCGCCTCGCGCTGCGGCGTATTCGCCAAGAGCGATGTGCAGCCGCTGCTGAACGAAGGGGCGCGGCGCGAGGATGTCGCGGCTTCGATCTTCCAGAGCATCGTGAACCAGACGATCAGCGGCCTCGCCTGCGGCCGTCCGATTCGCGGGCGGGTGGCTTTCCTGGGCGGACCGCTGACGTTTCTGCCCGCCTTGCGGGAACGTTTCGCAGAGACGCTGGGACTGAAGGAAGGGGAGGTGCTGTTCCCGGAACGCTCGCAATATTTTGTCGCGATTGGTTCGGCGCTGTCACAGAGCGACCCGCTCGTGCTGCCGCTGCCTAGCTGGCTGGAACGGATTGAAGCGGTGGACTTCAAGGCGGACCGTGCAGAGGATGCCGAACTGGCGCCTTTGTTTGAGACGGATGAGGATTTAGCCGAGTTCCGGCTTCGCCATGGCAGGGCCTCGGTTGCCCGCGCTGAGCTGGCTTCATACCGCGGACCTTGCTATCTCGGCATTGATGCCGGTTCGACGACAACAAAGCTTGTCATTACCGGCTCCGCCGATGAAATCCTCTATACCTTTTACGGAAGCAACAAAGGCAATCCGCTGCAGTCCGTCACCGATGCGCTGAAGGAGATTTACCGGATTCTGCCGGAAGGCTGCTATATCGCCGGCTCCTATGCGACTGGTTACGGCGAAGGATTGGTTAAGGCCGGGCTGCGTACCGACGGCGGTGAAGTGGAGACAGTGGCCCACTATAAGGCTGCGTCCAAGTTCATGCCTGAGGTAGACTTTATTCTGGATATCGGCGGACAGGATATGAAATGCATTAAGATCCGCGGAGGGGCAATTGACAGCCTGATGCTGAATGAAGCCTGCTCGGCGGGCTGCGGCTCTTTTCTGGAGAGCTTCGCCTCCGCGCTGGAGCTCGGTATCGAGGAATTTGCCAAGTCCGCGCTGGAGTCTAGCAAACCGGTGAATCTGGGCTCGCGCTGTACAGTATTTATGAATTCCAAGGTGAAGCAGGTGCAGAAGGAAGGGGCTTCCCTGGCTGACCTGTCCGCAGGACTCGCCTATTCCGTAATCAAGAACGCTTTGCAAAAGGTTATCAAAATCCGCAACCCCGAGGACCTCGGGCGCAATATCATTGTGCAGGGCGGCACCTTCTATAACGAAGCCGTACTGCGGGCTTTTGAGCTCCTGACTGGCCGGACTGTGGTCAGACCTGATATTGCCGGTGTTATGGGGGCCTACGGCTGTGCGATTATTGCCAGAGAACATGCCGGCTTGGACGGCTTCAGCACGATTCTTGGTCCGGAAGAGCTTGAAACCTTTGAATATCAGGTGTCGCCGGGCCGCTGCAGCCGCTGCGCCAACAATTGCGCACTGACCATCAGCCGTTTCCCCGATAAGAGCTTTCACGTCACCGGCAACCGCTGCGAACGCGGTGCGGGTGGCAAGAAAGAGAAGAACAACCTGCCGAACCTGATGCAGTATAAATATGAACGGTTCTTTGACTATGAAGAGCTGCCGGAAGAACAGGCAGAGCGGGGCACCGTCGGTATTCCGCGGACCATGAATATGTTCGAGAATTATCCGTTCTGGCACACCTTTTTTACGACACTGCGCTACCGGACAGTGTTGTCGCCGAAGTCGAGCAAGAAGCTGTATGAGAGCGGAATGGATACGATCCCTTCGGAATCGATCTGCTATCCCGCGAAGATGGCCCATGGACATGTGCAGAGCCTGATCGGCAAAGGCGTCGATTTTATCTTTTATCCGGCGGTTGTGTATGAGAAGAAGGAGGACGATGCGGCGCAGAATCACTTCAACTGCCCGGTGGTTGCTTCTTATCCTGAGGTTATCCGCAATAATATGGATGGTCTCAAGGAAAGTGGTGTTCCGCTCGTCAGCCCGTTTCTGACCTTTGACGATATTTCGGCCCTGACCAAGAGCCTGATCAAGACCTTTATGGATATTCCGAGAGAAGAGATAGCGGCAGCGGTACAGGCTGGAATTGCCGAAGCCGAGCAGGCCAAAAATGATCTGCGTACGAAGGGCGAAGAAACGCTGGCGTTTCTGACGTCTACAGGGACAAAGGGGATTCTGCTCTGCGGCCATCCCTACCATGCCGATCCAGAAATCAATCACGGCATCGCCGATATGATTACCGGAATGGGGCTCGCCGTGCTGACCGAGGATTCGGTCTGCCATCTGGACCGCAGCGAAGGCGATGTGGCTGTGGTGAATCAATGGACGTACCACGCCCGGATGTACCGTGCCGCCCGTCTTGCAGCCGGCAGAAATGATCTGGAGCTTGTGCAGCTCACCTCCTTCGGCTGCGGCATCGACGCGATCACTTGCGATGCCGTGCAGGAGATTATGGAGCGCCACAACAAGGTATACACCCTGATCAAGATTGATGAGATCAGCAATCTCGGCGCTGCGCGCATCCGGCTGCGGTCGCTGCAGGCAGCGATGCGCGAGCGTGAGAAGGGCGATGTGCAGCCGCAGCTCCTCTATAAGACACAGGCCAATGTTCCGTTTACGAAGGAAATGAAGGAGACCTATACCATTCTGGCACCGCAGATGTCGCCGGTTCACTTTGAGTTGTTTGAACGGGTCTTCCGTGACGCCGGGTACCGTCTCAAGGTGCTGGAAACCACCGGTCCGCAGGAGACCGAGGAAGGCCTCAGATTCGTCAATAATGATGCGTGTTATCCGGCGATTGTCACCATCGGGCAAATCCTCTCGGCCCTGAAGAGCGGCGACTACGATCCTAACCGGACAGCGGTCATCATGTCGCAGACAGGCGGGGGCTGCCGGGCTACCAACTATATCTCGCTGCTGCGCAAGGCGCTGAAGGATTCCGACCTGGGGCAAATTCCCGTCATCTCTCTCAATGCTTCGGGAATGGAGAATCAGCCGGGCTTCCGCATCCACCTCAAGCTGGCGAACCGGCTGATCGCCGCTGCCTGCTATGGTGATCTGATGATGCGGCTGCTGCACCGTTTCAGACCCTATGAGCGGATTCCGGGAAGCGCGGAAGCCCTCTACCGCAAAGGGATGGAGCGCTGCAAGATCAGCCTGTCGACGTTCTCCTTCCGGGAGTATAAGCGGGTGATCCGCGAGATCGTCGCCGAGTTCAGCCGCCTGGCGGTCACACCGGCAGTGAAGCCGCGGGTGGGCATTGTCGGCGAAATATTGATTAAGTTCCATCCGGACGCCAACAACCGGATCATTGAGATGATCGAAGCCGAAGGCGGCGAAGCAGTAATGCCGGACTTCCTCGATTTTATCTTTTATTGCGTGTACAATCCGATCTACAAAGCGGAGCAATTCGGCAAGAGCAAGAAGCTGGGTTACATCAATCCCATGCTGATCTCTTACCTGGAAATCTACCGCAAGCCGGTTAAAGTGGCGCTGGAGGAAGCGGGACTGGCTAAAGGCCGCGAGAATATTTACGGCCTCGCGGAGAAGGCCAGCCGGCTTGTGTCTGTCGGCAATCAGATGGGCGAAGGCTGGTTCCTGACGGCGGAGATGATGGATTTGCTGGATAACGGTGTGAATAACATTGTCTGCATCCAGCCGTTTGCCTGTCTGCCGAACCATATTACCGGACGCGGCTCTATCAAAGGACTGAAGGAGCTGTATCCCGGGGCCAATATCGCCGCTATTGATTATGATGCCGGGGTCAGTGTAGTGAACCAGGCCAACCGGATCAAACTGATGATGTCGATCGCCTGCGGTCTGGAAAGCGGCAGCAGTTCAACTGCTGTTGAAATTTCAGGACCACAGCGGCCGGTGGTGGTGGGGAGCTTAGGGAGCGGGGTATAAGAGAAGTGCAATTTATATAGTGCAATCCATATTAAAAAGCGGGTCCGGGGCAATTTCCCCGGGCCCGCTTTATTTTATAAGAAACATTAGAATGATCTTATTTCTGCAGCTTAAGCTTCACGCGCATCGCTTTGTTGAGGTGGATGAAATTATGCCTTGTGGCTGGCATCAGCACCAGACCGGCGATGTTTTTATTTCCCCAATAATCAATCAGCCATTGCTCCGTATCTTTTACCGCCCCTTCCTCCGATATTCTTCTGATCCTGGCAGGACTCAGCTTTGCCCTCAATTGCTCCGAGCTCAGTGAAGGAAGGATACTCCGCGTTCTGCCGGCAACTGCTCTCCTGTACTCAAATAAAGACTCGATATGAACTGACGAGCTGAAACCGGAAATTTCCTCATCGGTCATGCCATTGCCAGAATGAAGGTAAACCGTCTGTAATTTGTCGGCAAAATGCGCCTCGTGAAGAACCTGCCCGCTGCCGGCGGCAAGAATATTCATTGTGATATCTTCAATTCTCGCGCTGTGCCAAAGATGCCACACTATAGAATTTTTACTGCCGGGGGTATGTACTGGATAGCTGCGTAGAGTCTGCTCGCGGATATCTTTCAGGAGTTCGTCTTCATAGGTTGGCTGCTCTGGATGTTCCCCGTTTGACGCGTACAGAGAGGCATGCAATCTCAGGAATAAAGCAACCGCATTCTCATGCTCCTCCGGCCTCTTCAAGAGTCCCGTTAAAGTTTTATGTCCGTCACTCCAAATTTTCCGCTGTTCAGGATTCATTGCACAATCACCGCTTTCGAGTATTGTCATCCATCTAAATTATATCTAAAATTCCCAAAGCTGGGCACTCTGGAAGGGTGTCTATTCTGGGGCGGCGGAGCATGTTAGTTAAATGAAAGAAAGAAAGAGTTTTTCAGAAATTTTCAGTAATTGATTGACGGATAAATAGGTAAAGAGTAAAATAGTTCGTATACGAAGTATTTATTTATCAAACTAACGGGGTGATGGTGTTGGAGGAAAAAGAACAGCAGCTTGATGATATTCTGACCTCTTTCCGCTGTATCAATCATAATTTCCAGCAGCTTTTGTGGAAGGACGCAGAGGAGCTGCAGATTACCTCCACCCAACTGATGGTGCTGCGCAAATTGGCGATGCACCCAGACATCGGAATTACCGAGCTTGCCGACCTGCTCCATTTGGGGAACAGCGCTGCTAGTGGAGTAGTTGACCGTATGGTAAAGGCAGGGCTGATTACCAGACAACGCTCGCAGAGCGACCGGCGTATATTCAATCTGGCGGTGACGGATAAAGGTCAGGAAATCAGGGAACGAAGCAAGCAGTCCATGAGAAAACATTTGCAGCCGCTGTCCGACATACCTCGAGAGGATGTCAAGGAACTACTGCGGCTTCATGGTGAAATCGTAAAAATTTTGGTACAAGGGAGAGATAAAAAGTAACCATGAGTACAATAACTGCTAACGCTGCTGCGGAAACTAAGGCTATACGCAAAGGGCCTATCATCGCAGCGCTCTTAATTGGCGCTTTCGTCGCGTTGTTGAATCAAACGCTGATGAATGTGGCGCTTCCGAAAATGATGGAGGATCTTAACATTGTCGCCAATACGGCACAATGGCTGACCACAGGGTTTATGCTTGTGAACGGTGTGCTCATTCCAATCAGTGCTTATCTGGTGGAGAAGTTTACCACCCGCCAATTGTTTACTACGGCAATGATACTATTTTCCATAGGTACGCTTGTCTGCGGTATCGGAACCGGATTTGAAATGATTATGGTCGGCAGAGTAATCCAGGCCGTCGGTGCCGGTATTCTGATGCCGTTGATGAACATTGTGTTCCTGCGTATCTTCCCGATTGAAGAACGCGGTAAAGCCATGGGGCTCATGGCGGTAGCGATGATTTTTGCCCCGGCAATCGGACCTACCCTCTCGGGCTGGGTTGTGCAGAACTATTCCTGGCGGGTACTGTTCTTTATTGTACTGCCGCTGGCTATTTTCTCTACACTGCTTGGGATGAAGACTATGCAGAACGTCGGAAAGCTGACTTCTCCGAAGCTGGATAAGACCGGCGTCGTGTTCTCAACCCTTGGGTTCGGCGGATTGCTTTACGGCTTCAGTGATGCCGGAACAGACGGCTGGGGCAGCACGACTGTTATTGCCTGTCTGATCCTCGGAACCCTGGCATTGGCCCTGTTTGTATGGCGCGAGCTTACCGCCGACAAACCGCTGCTCGAATTCCGCATTTTCCGTTATAACATGTACTCACTTACAACGGTAATCAATATTATTATTACCATGGCCATGTATGCAGGTATGATCCTGCTGCCAATCTATCTTCAGACCATCCGCGGCTTTACACCGATGGAATCCGGGTTGATGCTGCTGCCGGGTGCCATTCTGATGGGGATTATGTCTCCGATTACCGGGATTATCTTTGATAAGATCGGTGCAAGATGGCTGGCGGTTATCGGATTGCTTATAACCACCATTACCACATGGGAATTCAGTCAAATTACGGATTCCACAACCTATACACATCTGATCCTGACGTATACGGCGCGGATGTTCGGGATGTCGATGCTGATGATGCCGATTGTGACAGCCGGACTTAACCAGCTGCCGCAGCGGCTCAGCTCGCACGGTACAGCGATGTCGAACACGCTGCGTACAGTCGGGGGAGCACTTGGGATGGCGCTGTTTGTCAGCCTGATGACCAACCGCACGAAGAGCAATATTACGGAAGCAGTAACCAGCGGCGCGGTCTCACAGACCGATAAGGCGGCGATGCTCAAACTTACGCAGGACGCGACGATCAATGGGATTACCCATGCATTCGCCGTGGCAACCTGGGTGACCGTAGTGGCTCTGGTGCTGGCCTTGTTCATCAAGAAGACTTCACCGCAGCCGGACTTCCTGAAGACGGAAGAAGCCGAGTCTGTACAACCTCAAGCCGTTAAATCTCAACAAGCATAACTTGTGATGTACAAAAAAGGGACTAACCAGCACCGGCGGGTGTATGGCTAGTCCCTTTTGTTATGGAGAAGACCCCGCTTACTCCACCGCAGCTGTCGTCTTCCAGCGTTTCAGTGAAGGAAGCGACTCGGCGAGCAGCTTGTGCGCCGCAGCCTCCTCCATGCCTTCCTCCACCATGAATCCGGTGCAGAGATCCGTCATACCCTGCAGCGTTATGTCAGGCTGCTTGAATTCCCCGGCTTCGTAACAGTAGATACAATAATCCTCATTCTTAGTGCCATCCTGCTCGCTGCCCAGCAGCTCCGCTTCAGGCATTGGCATTCCGCAGCTCTGGCAGAATACAGCCTCATGTTGATGGGGCGAAGTCTCTTCTATATTCATATCAACACACTCCCTTAGATTTCGCGGGACGAGTACCGCCCGCATTCCAGTCCAGTATAAACCAACAAACTAGACAGCATTCAGTCAGGTTTGTTCGAGCGTTGCTAGCGTTTGCGAATTATTTGTATTTTGCTGCGATGCCTGCAGCAAGTTCTCCCATCCGGACGCGGATATGCTCCGGCTCCAGCACCTCAACCGAGGTTCCGAACCCCAGCAAAAAACCGTAAAGCCAGTTATCCTCCGGATAATGAACCCTAACGGTGTACCCGCCGTTGCCGTCCGGCTGAAGTTCAGTCGAATCAAAATAATCTTCGGCGAGATGTTTGCCTGCCGCTGAGAAATGCAGTACCACTGGCAGTGAGTCAGCGGGCCGCATCCACCCTTTAGTCCAGGGGAAATCCTTCAGGGGGATATCCTGCCGGACATACACCCGGTCTTCCTTTACCAGCGCTTTCATACGCAGCAGCTTGAATAAGCGGAACTCTCCGTGCTTTGCACACAGGCCGTACAAATACCAGGCTTGCCCTTTGAGCACCAGCGTGTAAGGTTCCACAGAGCGCTTGCTCATCCTGCCGTCGGCGTTTACATATTCGAAGGCGACAGCGACTCCTTCTTCCAGCGCTTCCTTGAGCAGAGTCAGCCGTTCTTCCAGGGGGCCATTCAGCCCCCAAGGAGAGAAATCGACGATCAACTGGGTTGTTTTGCTGCGGAAGGCGGCGGATTGGGCAGGGGGGATTACACTGCTGATTTTTTCCATCAGCAGTGTGTGTTCTCCTCCGACATAGGAAGAGACGCTTTGCAAAGCGGTGAAAATATCGGCCAGCTCACGCTCCGTCAGCAGATTGCGGTCCAGGCGGTATCCCTCCATGAGACCAATTCCGCCGTTTGCACCCTGATAGGTTACGACAGGGATGCCAGCATTGTTAATGCTGTCGATATCGCGGTAGATGGTGCGGGCGGAGACCTCGAACATGTCGGCCAGCTCCTTGGCCTGAATGAGCGGGCGGTTCATCAACAGGATTACTATGGAGAGCAAACGATCTATTTTCAAAAGATGAGTCCCTTCTTTCCCGGAGAGTTGCAGTCAACCCTCATTCTATAATCTTGATCAAAGAAAGAAATTGAATCTCCACCACTTAGCTGACGCTTGAAGGGGTGGATTCTTGCGAACAGAGGAGCAACCTCCTCTTATGGGCAAGCGATCCCTGCGTTCTCGCAGTTCTACGTTTTATTTTTATAGGTAATAGCTATACCGCTACCTGTTTGATATTATGAGCCGTATTTTCATCCCGATCATGGTGTGTTCCGCAAGCTACACATGTCCATTCTCGAATCGAGAGGTTCTTCACTTCGGGATGGATCGTGCCGCATACGTGGCACTGCTGACTGGTCGGTTCGAAGGTGTCGGCAACCCGGAGGGTTCGTCCATACCATGATGCTTTATACGTCAGTTGTCGCACCCATTCGCCCCAGGACGCATCAGCGATGGACTTGGAGAGTTTGGGATTTTGAATCATATTCGCCACACGCAGATGTTCGATGCTGATCGTTTGGCACTCACGGATCAGCTTCGTTGTCATCTTGTGGAGAAAATCGTTCCGGGAATTTGCAATGTGTTCGTGAATACGAGCAATGTGTTGCTTGGCTTTCTTCCAGTTGGAGCCCCCTGGTGTGCGTCTTGCCAAACGCCGCTGCCACAGCGCAAGCTTTTTCTCGTATTGACGGTAAAACCTGGGGTTGGCAAAATGCTCGCCGCTTGAGCACACAGCATATTCCTTAAGCCCCAAGTCAATGCCGATATGTGCATCTGCTTGTGGGAGTGGGGTCTTTTCGACCTCGCAAACCAGGGAGACAAAATACTTATCGCTGGCGTTTTGCCGTACCGTAGCGGACAGTATACGACCCTCCAGCTTCCGAGAGTTGGCGAAACGCATCCAGCCGAGCTTGGGAAGCTTCAATCGGTTGCCTTCAATGGCGATATTTCCGTTCGTGAATTTCGTGGTGTAGCTTTGTACTGGATGCTTCCGGCTTTTGAAGCGAGGCGCTTGATTTTGCTTTTTGAAAAAGCGGTCAAAGCTATCTGCCACATGCCGAACGGCGGACTGTAAAGCAATACTATCGACTTCTTTGAGCCAGTCATATTGTGTTTTTAGGACGGGGAGCTGTGTCGCACAGGTCTGATATGACAAACCTTTGCCTGTCTCGGCATAGGTTTGATTCCACTCTTCCAGGAAATGATTGAACACAAAGCGGCAGCAGCCAAACATTCGACGAATGAGTTGCTGTTGCCCGGTATTCGGGTAGATGCGGTATTTATAGGCTTGATGAACGATCATGTGCGACACCCCCATTTGTAGTATTTTCTTACAGTATAGCACGTATGTTCGCTGAATAGTTGAAAACCGCCGATTCCTCTCCGCCTATAGAGGTCGGAGTCTTTTCGGCTTTTGAAAATAAAACATTGTCATAAATATGTTATTCGATTAATATCTAATTAGATATTTATTTAATCTTTAGATTGTGAGGGTTCATGAAATGACACAAACCGGAAATGGATTATCTGTTCTGCGCGGGCAGGGGTATTCCAGGCTGTTCGCAGCCGGATTAATCAATGGAATAGGCGACCGGTTCAGCAGTGTGGCCATGCTGGCACTGGTGCTTCAACTGACCGGATCGGGAATGGCGGTAGGCATATCGCTTGGTGTAAGGGTGCTGCCCTATCTTTTTATGGCTCCGCTCGGCGGGATGCTGGCAGGCAGGCTGCCGCGCAAAACGATTATGATGGCCGTTGATATTATGCGAGTGCCTGTAGCCTTGTCCTTTCTTTGGATCAATGGGGAGGACCGGCTGTGGCTGCTGTATGCGGGCAGTTTTATACTCGCAGCGGGAGAGGCGGTTTACAGTCCGGTCCGCAAGTCTTCTATCCCGCTCCTGGCTGCTCCGGATTCATTGCTCCGCATTAATGGCCTGGAACAGCTGATGAATGGCTCTGTGCTCATTCTAGGGGCCTTTACGGGAGGGCTGGTGTCCCTTTGGTTCGGGCCGGAGACGGCATTCGTCATGAACGCCGCATCTTTTCTGGTTGCAGCTTTATTGCTATGGGGTTTGCAGTTTCCGCATCATGCCGGGGAAACTGAAGCGGGGACAAAACATGATGCTTCCGCAGAACAGAGCGAACTGCAGCAAGGCAAAGCAGGGCGCCTGCGGACGCTTAAATACGTGGCAGGGGGAAGTCTGGTGCTGCAGGTTATTATTGCTTATGAGCTGCTGGTGCCGGTTATCAACGGCTGGGACAATGTACTGATCAGTGTGTATGCCGTGCAGGTGTTTCATGCCGGGGATGTCGGAGTCGGGGCATTTTATGCGGCACTTGGCATCGGGCTTAGCCTCAGTTTTTTTGCCGGCCGTCTGCTGAAGAAGAGGCTGCTCGCGGTGGCACTGGCAGGATTGCTGGCGGAAGGCTTACTGCTGATGGGGATCAGTGCCAGCAGCCATTTTGCGGCCGCATTTCTCCTGTATATTCTGCTGTCTTTATCGGGTGGAGTTGGCAATGCCTGTCTGGACACGCTGGTGATGAGAGAGACGCCGTCTTCCATGCAGCCGGTTATTTTCGGAATGCTATCGGCGGCGGGCGGTTCACTGATTGGGGTATCGATGCTAAGCGCAGGCTGGTTGCTTGACTACGTGGAACCCAGGCAATTAGGGTTTGCCGGAGGTGCCGGTTTTGCCGGAATTGCGCTGCTGCTGGGAGGATATTACCTGGTTCGCAGCAAACGGAAGAGTCTGTCCCGTATTTAAAGTCAGTAAGTTAATCTCGAGTTGCATAAGAAAAGCAGCTGTCGATGCTCTTCGAAGGGTTCTTCGAATTATGCGTCAAACGGCTGCTTTTTTAATGTTTCAGGTTGCGTGGCGTCCCCGGAAACTCTCTATGTTTTTTGCATTATGCTTAAGATTTAACCTTTGACCTTGCGCCGCAGCAGGCGGGCGGAAATGCCCCGGCGGTAGCGGTAAAGAAAGATCAGGGCTGCGATAGCCAGGATTCCGGAGACGATCCATAGGGCATACAGCTCAAACAGGTGGAAGATGCCCATCCACTGCGGCCCGAACAATTTGCCTATGCCCAGAAAAGCCAGTACCCAGAGCAGCGCTCCTCCATAGGCATACAGGGCAAACTTGCGGAAAGGCAAAGCGATAATACCGGCGAAATAGCCGGTGAAATGCCGGACGCCGGGAATGAAATAGCCGATTGAGATCAGAAAGCTGCCGTACCGCTCGAACCAGCGCTGCGTTTTCTCCAGCTTGGCCGGTGAAAAGAGAAACCATTTGCCGTAGCGCTGGATAAACGGCATCCCTGCCTTGAGCCCGACGAAATAAGTAATGGTCATCCCGCTTGTTGTTCCTGCAAAAGCCAGTACTATCAGTGTCATGAAATCAAGCTTGCCGGTATAGGAAAGAAAGCCTGCAAAAGCCATTGTTGTTTCCCCGGGAAAGGGCAGCGCAATAAATTCCAGCAGCAATCCGAAGAAGAGCACACTGTATCCGTAATTGGCGAACAATTCCTGTATCCATCTCAACATTTCCATAATATTGTCACTCTCCAAGGGCCGCATGCCTAATTCTATTTTGAAGCTTGTCTTCATACAATCTACCAAATGGTTCTGGAAGTGAATAGAATGCTGGAGGTAGAGAAGATGAAAGATAGCAAAAGTACCCAGATCCGCCGGATCCTTATCCGCGGGCTGCTTGCTATGGCAATTATATTATTGGTAAAGCCTGATTGGGAAACTGGACAGTCTTCGGCATCGTCGAAAATGTATCCTCTACAGGCTGGGATAATTGATCCTGTACTCTCTAAGAATAATCTTCCGGCTGCTCAGACGCAAGATTTGCCTGCCCCGCCCGTGAATTCAGGCGGCTCTGCCTCACCTGCACCGGTTGTCTCCACGGCAATAACATCGACCCAAAATCTCCAGAATCCAGAAGATTCGGCAGCTATATCAGCGTTAGTCAAATCCAAGGATGCACCCGCAGCAGCTGTGGTGGCGGCAGCCCCAAAGAAAACACAGAAGACAGTCTATCTTACGTTTGACGACGGGCCCAGCAAAGTCACTGCCAAGGTGCTGGAAATACTGCGCCAGCAGGAGGTGAAGGCGACCTTCTTCGTGCTGGGAGAGCAGGCCCGGAGCCGCCCCGAGCTGATTAATGCTATTTGGGAGCAGGGGCATGTCATCGGCAATCATACCTATAATCATAATTATCATGATTTATATAGCGGATTCACAGAATTTTGGACGCAAATCAAGCAAACGGAAGAGATTGTCAGAGAGATTACCTGGGTCCGTCCGCAGCTTGTCCGTGCGCCGGGAGGCACCTTCGGCCATTTTGATGCAACCTATTTCGACCTGCTGAAGCAAGCGGGCTACTCGGTAATGGACTGGACAGTGGACAGCGGAGATTCCAGACGCAGGGGTGTGCCGGCGTCGGAAATCCTGCAGGGATCGGTGGCGGACATGTCTTCCTCCCAAGTCATCCTGCTGCTGCATGACGGTGCGGGACATGAAGAGAGTGCCAAAGCACTACCCAAGATTATTGAGCGTTATAAGGCTGCCGGATATAACTTTGGTCAGCTGGATGCAAGTCAGCAGCCTGTACACTTCAGAGTATCTGCAACTATGGCAGACGCCAGCCGCTCGAAACCTCCACAGGATTGGATTCATTCTAACATTGTGCCGAATGCCGGATTATTTGCCTCCGGCAAGCCGCTGGTCCTGGAGGTGGGCAGGCTGGAGACCAAACTGGACCCGGGAGAATACAGAATCAGCCAAGGGCAATACATGGTTCCCCTGCGCGCGGTCATTGAACGGCTGGGCGGGCGGGTTAGCTGGGATAGCGCCAGCCGCAGCGGACTGATTGCCTGGAACGGGCGGAACCTGACAGTGGATGCATTACAGAATCAGCTAAAATTTGCTTTGCCTGACGGAAGTTTGGAAACAAGAGGGGCAGAGGTGCAAATGATCGGTTCCTCTCTCTGGATATCCCTGCGGGAATTGCTCACAACAGCGGGGCATTTGCCGCAGGAGGCCCGCGCGACGGCAGAGGAGCGCAGAGTTAGAACAACTTAGGCAGCCCTTCGGCATGCCGTTCAAGAACGGGACCAAAGTAACCTCCAAGGGTTTGGGCACTCTTTTTCGTGGGAAGAATAGACAGTAATAGGCTCCGAAAGTACTTCCTCGTTGATCGCGGCAGCAGGGCGGAGCTAGTCTATGCCGAAGGAAGGGTTTCCCCTTGTCCTCTTCATCATTAATAGAGCAAGAAAAAAATATGCAGCAGCAGAAGTCTGATTCCCCGGGTGACATGATCCGGCCTGTCCCGCGAAACCGTAGTGCTTTAAGTGCTTTAGGTGAATGGCTGCGGATGCTGGCTATAACGGCAGTCATCGGTGCTTTATATGCATGGCGTGGAGGTGCGTCTCTGCTGTTCCTCTTGTCGGCAGCCGGAATTCTTATGTTCGGCGGACTCCTGCTGCAGCTCTGCGGTCCACGGAAAGTGCAGATTGTCCGCCGTATATCCCCTTTGCGTCCGGCAGCCGGGGATACGTTGACTGTAGAAGTGCAGCTTAGCTTCTCTTCACGGATTCCACTCCCGTGGATGATCATTGCCGATTACTGGGGCGGACGGCGGCATCAGGAATTGCTGTTTCCCGGGTTCCGGCGCAAATTCACCTATTCTTATGAGCTGCAGGAAGTCCCCCGGGGAACTCATCGGCTTCAGAGCTGCAGCATAAGCTGGGGAGATCTGCCAGGGCTGTTCACAGGCGGAACCAAGCCGGAGTTCAAGGACAGCTTCAAAGTGCTTCCCAGACCGCTCTATGTAGGGGCAGCTGTGCCGGGGAGCGGCCTGCTGGCCGGGGATATGATGCTCATGGGCAGGGGGAGAGACAGCGGCAGTGAAGCGGCAGATCTCCGTGAGTATGCCCCGGGTGATCCGCTTAGCCGGATTGACTGGAAGAACAGCGCCCGTAAGGGAACGCTGCAGAGCAGGGTACCGGTGCGTGAACAGGGCCGGATGGCTTGTATCGTTCTTGCCAACAGCCCGGACAATTATGAGATTCCCTACGGAGCACTCACTCCGCGCGGGCTGCGTGGCACAACAACTCCGGCATTCGAAAAAGCCGTATCTGCAGCAATGGGCCTGATGCTTGCAGCGGAGCGCTCCGGCACATATGTGCAGCTGTTCAGCGGCGGATGGCCGGAAGGTATGGCCAGACATGAGGGGCTCGGCAAAATTCCTGCCAGAGTGCAGGATATGCTTACAGAAATTGCTCCCGACGGTACCCGAAGCCTGAGCGACCTGCTGGAAGATGCTTCACGGAGCTGGATCCCGGGGATGACGGTAACGGTGATCACAGGCAGGCTGGAGGAGGAATCCGCGCGGACGCTTGCCCGGTTCCTGGTACAGGGCGTGAAGGTGGAGATTTATTATGTGTGGGACCAGCCTGCTCCGGTAAATCAGCAGCAATCAACGGGGATGAAGGAATGGCCGCGGGATTGCACACAGCGTAATACCGGGACGGTAGGGGGCAGTCTGGAGCGGCTTGGAGCGCGGATCTACTGTCTGGAGAATTCCTCTCTGTCATACGGGTACAAGGGGGCGGAATTCCATGAATCTCCGGGGAAACGGACAGAACGGTAGATATCGGGGGACTGCCGGAATATCGGCTGATTCTTCCAGCGCCTGGAAGGACGAGGGGCCGTTCGGCAAACCGGCAGTGACGGTTAAACCGCAGGCGGTGGATGGACAAGCTGAGAACAGTTATACCGATAACAGGGAGGACATCCCCCTGCATTATCGTTTGCTGTTCTCTTTGGCCATTATGGGAATGTTTATGGCATGGCTGCTTCCGCTGCACAGATCCACAACAGTGCCCTCTACTGCGGAATTGCTCGAAATCCTGATGTTCTCTGCTGCGGCACTGCTGCTATGGGGCTGCTTTCGGCTCCCGGGATTGCTGCAGCTCAGTATCCGGTCTATTCTGATTGCTCTGACTTGGCTATACACCTGCGCCAGCAGTGAAGGAATAGCGCAATTTGGCCCTTATGTTGCAGGAATTCCGGAGGACGCCGTCCTGTTGTTCACGGGACAGATTTCGAAGCTAAGTGAACACAGCCGGCTGTTGATTCTGGTATTGGGCTGGGGTTTGCTGGTTTCTTCCGTGCAGCAGCTGGCGCTGTACAGAGGAAGCACGGCTCTGTTCGCAGCTGTGACTGTAGGTTATCTTCTGATGCTGGATATAGGATTTGGGGTAAAGACAACCGGCGAAGTGCTGGTTTCTGCGGGACTGATTCTGTGGATGCAGGGCATGAGCGGGCTGCTGCGCCTGAAGGAGCGAACCGGCCGGGTCAGTCTTCCCTATGCCCGCTGGGGAGGTTGTGCTCTCGCAGGGGCAATGCTGCTGACGGCAGCATCCTGGATAGGCGGCCAGCTGTATGGAACGCGGCCGGCTGTACCTGTTACTCTGAAGCCGGTGTTTAACCAATTACAGGAATGGGCGAGTGGACAAGTTCAGCGGCAGACGGAGGATGAAATCCGGCTTGAGGCAGGTACTACAGGTTACGGCTCGGGCAAAGGTGAGCTTGGGGCACCGCTATCCCCCAGTACGAAAGCCGTATTTACGGTCACATCCAGCCGCCCGGCTTACTGGAGAGGAGAAAGCTCAGCTTATTATGACGGCCGCCGCTGGAGCAGGGAAGGGACGGCATACCTACCGCTTAGTTTAACGAGCCTGCCTGCCGAAAGCTTGCCGGTATTCGCCAATGACGAAGACCGGACATTGGTACAGGAAATCCAGTTTGCCGAGCCTTCCTCCGGCAACCTGCCGCTGTTCAGCGCCGGAACCGTGGTGAACGTGAAACAGGTGAGGCTGGCGGACGGCAGCCGGCTAGGCTATGTGCTGGCGAACCGGGAGAAGAACAGCTTCCGCCTGCCTGAGACGGAAAGCTCTGCGAAGATTGCCGGGTATACAGTGAGCTCTCTGCTGCCGGAGAGTGATCCGGCTGTGCTTCGCGCTCTGGGCAGTGAGGATCCAGAGTCCATTGCCGATAGTTATTTGCAGCTTCCCGCGGCAATGCCGGAGCGGGTCGCCGCCTTGGCACAGCGGCTCACAGCTTCTGCCGTAAGCCGCTATGATGCCGTTCTCGCTGTACGCGATTATTTGCAGAGCGGCTACTCTTATAGCCTGCAGACGAGGATTCCGCCAGCCGGTGCCGACTTCGCCGATGATTTCATCTTCACGACGAAGCAGGGCTACTGCGTGCATTTCGCCACGGCGATGACGGTGCTGCTGCGGAGTAGCGGCATTCCGGCCCGTTATGTCCAGGGCTATGGACCGGGGACACCGGAGGCAGGTTCCCTGCCGCAGCGTTATGCCGTTACCCAAGGCGATGCCCATGCCTGGGTGGAGGTCTATTTCCCCGGCGCCGGCTGGATCCCGTTTGATCCCACCCCCGGCGCTGCCCTCGCCGCCGCAGGTCCGGCGGCGGCCCCCGCTGCGGCTGCATCTGTGCCGCAGGGAACCCCCGCGTCCGCAGCTGCCGGCGCGGACATCCTGCCCGCCCTGCCGCTGGCGGGCGGGAACCCCGCGCCGCTTGCTGCTGCAGCGGCGATTGTGTTCGCCGCCGCCTGGCGCTGGCGGCGCAGCCTGGCTCTGCTGCCGGCAGCGCGCCACGCCGGCAGCGTGAGCCGCGAGCGGCAGCTGCGCGCAGCCGCTCTGGCCTGGCACGGGCTGGCGGCGCGGTACGGCCCGCCGCTGCCCGGTGTGACGGCCAGGGAGTACGCAGCCTCCCTGAATATAGAGGACGCGGGGCTGCGCACCGCCGTCCGGGTGTTCGTCCGCCAGTGGGAAACCCTGGCGTACAGCGGCACGGCACAGGCGCAGCGTGCCACGCCGCGCCCCGGCCCGGCGCAGCCGCCGCCGGATGCAGCCGCTGCGGAGGCCGCAGGCTTTATCAGCCGCTGCCTGCTCATCATTTTCCGCCTGACCTGAGGCTTTCTGGCGGGCACCGGCTGGCCAATAAATCCTTGCAGGCCGCATGGAAGCGGATACCTTGACCAAAAGATGCCATAAGTCTTTTCCGCTCTCCTCAGATCGTTCAAGCGGCCGGATGAACTGCGCCAAAAGCATAAGAGATGCGTGCCCTCCTTTCCTTGACGATGAGATTTATCCATGAGTATAATGAATCCAATAATCAAGGGAGGCACGTAATGAACAAGCCAAATGAAATGATCGTCGTTCTCGATTTCGGGGGACAGTATAACCAACTTATCGCGCGCAGAATTCGGGACTTAGGGGTATACAGCGAGCTTCTGCCGTACAATACGCCAATTGAGAAGATCAAAGCACTTTCGCCGAAGGGGATCGTATTCTCCGGAGGACCAAGCAGTGTGTATGCTGAGGACGCACCACATCTGGATCCGGCTATTTATGATTTGGGACTGCCAATTTTCGGTATTTGCTACGGCATGCAGCTCATGGCTCAGCAGCTCGGCGGCAAGGTGGAACGTGCAGCCAAACGCGAATACGGCAAAGCTGATGTCGATTTCGAAGCGGGTGCTGTGCTTGCCGCAGGCCTGGAGAGCAAACAGATGGTCTGGATGAGCCACGGCGACCATGTAGTGGAGCTTCCATCCGGATTTAAGCTGGATGCCGGTACGGAGAGTGCGCCGATTGCCGCAATGAGCAATGCTGCCCGCAAATTCTTCGCGGTGCAGTTCCATCCGGAGGTTCGCCATTCCGTGAACGGCAATGAGATGATTTCGAACTTCCTGTACGAGATCTGCGGCTGCGAGGGCAAATGGACGATGGAATCGTTCATTGACGATGCCATCAAGGATATCCGTGCCAAAGTCGGGGACAAGAAGGTGCTTTGCGCACTCAGCGGCGGTGTGGATTCCTCCGTTGTGGCTATGCTGATTCACCGGGCTATCGGCGATCAATTGACCTGTATGTTTATCGACCACGGCCTGCTGCGCAAAGGCGAAGCAGAGAGTGTAATGGAGACATTCGTCGGCAAATTCGATATTCATGTCGTGAAGATCGATGCCCGCGAGCGTTTCCTGGGCAAGCTGGCCGGTGTATCCGATCCAGAACAAAAACGTAAAATCATCGGCAACGAGTTTATCTATTGCTTTGACGAAGAATCGGCCAAGCTGGGTGACTTCGCATTCCTCGCCCAAGGTACACTGTACACAGATATTGTGGAGAGCGGAACAGCAACAGCACAGACTATCAAATCGCATCACAATGTCGGCGGATTGCCGGAAGACATGAAGTTCAGCCTGATCGAGCCTTTGAACACGCTGTTCAAGGATGAGGTCCGTAAACTGGGAGAAGAGCTGGGCATGCCGCGTGCCATCGTCTGGCGCCAGCCATTCCCGGGTCCTGGACTTGCTATCCGCGTATTGGGTGAAGTGACCGAAGAGAAGCTGACGATTGTCCGCGACTCCGATTACATCCTGCGCGAGGAAATCATCAAGGCCGGTTTGGACCAGGAAATTTGGCAGTATTTCACTGCACTTCCTAACATGAAAAGTGTCGGGGTTATGGGAGACGAGCGCACTTATTCCTACACCGTGGGCATCCGTGCAGTAACTTCCATCGACGGTATGACCGCTGACTGGGCACGTATTCCGTGGGATATTCTTGAGAAAATCTCCGTACGTATCGTCAACGAAGTGGATAACGTGAACCGCATCGTTTATGATATTACCTCGAAACCGCCTGCAACGATTGAATGGGAATAGCAATAGCTGAATAAGAGTATATCCAGAGCCGGAACACCATTTTAACAGGGTGCTTCCGGCTTTTTTTGTTGAATGTAAGAAAATGAATTTCGTGTCAGGTGGTAAAATGATAGCATGCAGTTGCACGCACACATTAACGATTGAATGGAGAACGGAGGCGGAATAATGAATCAGATCCAGGGCGAACAGCTGGCGGCAGTCTATTTCACAGCATGGCTGGAGCGGGATGAGGCTGCATTTCTAAGCGTTTTACATAAGGATGTCAGAATAGAAGAATGTGATGGTGCAGAATACTCCGGCATTCTCGAATGTCAGGAGTGGTTTCGCGGCTGGCATGAGCCAGGGAATAAGGTTCTGCAATGGGATATCCTTGAATCCTTTTTTGATGCCAAGGAGCAAACCGTAAGCAATGTCTGGCGCTTTACTTGTCTTTATGATGGCAAAACCAGCATTTTTGACGGATGCTCCATCATCTCCTGCAGTGAGGAAGGTATTACAAGACTGCGGGAATTCGCAATGAAAATAGAGAAATACCGCCCGTATCCTATGAGTGAGGTTCCGGATTAACCATTCCTGCAGATTTTGTCATGAAAATGTTTGATTTACGAACAATATTAAAAATATAACGCGCATTGTTCGTATTTGCCATTGACAACTTATGTGATGTACACCTAAAATGATAAAGCGTTGAGCAACATAAATATTCGTATAATTTCGGGAATCGGCCCGAAAGTCTCTACAAGGTCACCGTAATGACCTGGCTACGATTAAGAAGAGCGAGTTCCCGGAATCTTTGGCCTTTGTGCTGAAGACAGGCGGGTGAATCCTCTTTTTTCGGGCCGGTGTCTACCAAGATACCGGCTTTTCTGTTGCGCGCGAGACACTCACATAGATCTTAGGGGGAGAACAATTTGAATCGCTTTTTCAAGTTGAAAGAAAACGGCACCACAGTACGCACAGAGATTATGGCCGGTCTGACCACATTCATGGCAATGGCTTACATTCTCTCGGTTAATCCCGGGACTTTGACGGCTTTTGGCCGGATTGACATGGGCTGGTATTCCGTGTTTCTGGCTACAGCGCTGGCAGCTGGTATTTTTACAATTGCCATGGGACTTTTCATTAATTTCCCGGTAGCTCTGGCGCCTGGTATGGGCCTTAATGCATATTTCGCATCCGTGGTTTTATCCTCGGCTACAACTGAACATGAATTTACCTGGCAGATGGGTCTGACTGCCGTATTCATTTCCGGTATCATCTTCATCCTGCTGACGGTAACGAGGGTGCGGCAAATGTTGCTCACAGCCATCCCTGACAATCTGAAGCATGCCATTACCGTTGGGATCGGGATGTTTATTACCATTATCGGCTTGAAGAACAGCGGTCTTATGACTATCGGCGTTGAAGCCGGCAGCGACATTGCTGCTAACAAGTTCACTGATGTTTTGTCCTTCGAAACTGTTATTCATATGGGCAGCCTTGAAAATACCAATGTCCAGCTGGTCATCATCGGCTTGCTGCTGATTTCCATTCTGATGGTGCTGCAAGTCCGCGGCGCGATTTTGTTCGGAATTCTGGGAACTACTGTTGTCGCCATCCTCATGGGTGCAGTTGATTTCAGCTCGCTGAACAATCCACAGACGCCTTGGGTTCCTGATTTCACACAGCTGAATTTCTGGGAATTTGACTGGGAAGGCATTATGCACACCGGTATTGTTTCCGCAATTGCCACCTTTACGTTCGTAGAATTGTTTGATACCTTTGGCACGCTTGTCGGTACTGCTGAACGTGCGGGAATTATGAAGGACAAGGAAGATGGCAAGAGACGTGTCGGCAATGCGATGTTTGTTGATGCAGTTGCTGTTGCCGGCGGTGCGATGCTGGGTACTTCCACCACTACTGCTTATGTAGAAAGTGCTGCCGGGGTTGCTGAAGGCGGCCGGACAGGTCTGACTGCCGTAACAACCGGTGTTTGCTTCTTGCTTGCTCTGTTCCTTGCTCCGGTGGTTGCGCTAATTCCTGGTTCCGCTACGGCAGCGGCATTGATTGTGGTCGGTGTGCTTATGGCACAATCGATTCGCGAGATCGACTTTCAGGATATGGTTTATGCTATTCCAGCCTTCCTGACTTTCGTCATCATGCCATTCACTTACAACATTGCCAACGGCATTTCGTTCGGGATTGTTACCTATGTAATCCTGGCTTGTGTAGCCAATCTGGCCGGCAAGAAGAAATACGATATCCACTGGATGATGTGGGTGCTCGCCGTTCTAATTGTGCTGCGCTACGTGTTGATCGGCAGCCAAGGCTAAGTCTACTTCTAATATAAACCCGAATATTACGGCTCCTTCAGTGATGAAGGGGCCGTTTTGCTGTAGCAGAACAAGAATCAAAGTACCTGTATCTTGCGGTTTCGGCCAGGGACATCGACCGGTCCCGGTCTTTTCTTCAACCGGCATTTAGATTATATTGTTGAAGAGGTGATTAATGTTGTCCGGCATTGTTAATAGAGCGTACAGCTCCTGGAAGAACAACCCTTGGCCATTGCTGATCTTCCTGCTGGGGGCCATCGTGCGGGTGATATACATAGGGAGTATCCCTCCGGGACTTAACCAGGATGAAGCATCCATAGGCTATGATGCTTATGCCATCCTGCATTATGGGATAGACCGCAACGGCGTTCATCTGCCCATTCATCTCATTTCCTGGGGCAGCGGGCAAAATGCACTTTATGCCTATTTATCGCTGCCTTTTCTCCTGCTGTTCGGGCTGACACCACTGTCTGTGCGGGCGGTAAGTATCGTGATGGGGCTGCTGGGCATGCTATTTTTCTATTTAATTATGAGGCAGCTGTTCCCATCGAAAGTGGCGGGTCTTGCCGCCATGTTTTTTATCGCGATAAATCCTTGGCATATTATGATGTCGAGATGGGCGCTGGAGTCCAACCTGCTGCCTACCCTGGTATGTATTGCGGTATATTTTGGACTGAAATCCTTCCGCAGCGCCAAATGGACTTACGGTTTTACAATCATGCTTGCCCTGTCGCTTTATGCTTACGGAACAGCCTACTTTTTTGTACCTTTATTTGCCTTAGGCACCGCACTTCTTCTATTGTATAGTAGGGCGCTAAAATTACGGACATTATTGTGGAACAGCGCACTATTTATCCTGCTGGCCCTTCCCATATTTTTATTTGTAGTTATCAACCGCTATGAACAGCAGGGGATAGCGACTCCATTCTTTTCTATTCCCAAATTAACTATGCCGCGTGTAGAAGAGGTCTCTTCCGTATTCAGCGGACAGCTGCTGCAGACCGCGGCAGACAATTTTAGTGCTTTTGGCAAAATATTACTCAGCGGAAGCGACGGCCTGCCGTGGAATTCAATCTCACCGTATGGCTATGCTTATCCGATCGCTTTGCCTTTTGCTATAGCTGGCCTTCTTGTGATGATTCATGCACTGCGGACACGCGGCCGCGAGGGTATCCCGCATGCGGTTGTGCTGCTGTGGCTCTCCCTTGCCGTACTCATGGCCTTTATCACGAGTGTGAATATCAACCGGATCAACATTATCTTTTATCCGTTGATCCTGCTGGTTGCAGCAGGGTTTACATGGCTATACCAAAAATTAAAAATTGCAGGCATCCTGTCTGCTCTTGCTTTCACCATTTTGTTCGGGTCATTCACGAATGCATACTTCCGTGATTTCCCCGGGCGTATCGGTCCGGCGTTTTATGATTCGCTGGGTGAGGCGATACAATATGCATCTGAACACAGTACAGAAGACGTCTACATTACGGATGAAATCAATATGCCTTATATCTTTGTGCTGTTTTACGAAAGAATCAATCCGCATGATTTTCTGGAATCTGTTGTCTATGCCAATCCGGGAGCGGCGTTTCAGCAGGTATCTGCCTTTGGCAGATACAGGTTCGGCAAACCGGACGTTGTGACTGGGAATTCGGCATATCTCTTCAGGAACGGAACCCCACTCCCTGACGCCGTGGCAGGAGAGGGGACGGTCAAGCATTTTGCCAATTATAGTGTTCTTCTCGTTAAAGAGTATGCAGACGGGGGAACGCCCCTGGACACAACAGCGGATAAGGAGTTTTCAAACGGTGGTTTTGAAGAGGGGGCTGCAGGCTGGAGTTTTTCAGAGGGAACGGGGGTTGCCAGCAATAACCCGGGTGCCGGAACTTATCTTGCCTATCTTGATGCCGGTGGTGACAAAAGTGTCGTGCAGGCTTTTACAGCACCAACAGAGCCGGGGGAATACAAGCTGTCAGCCATGGTCAGTGCCGGCGGCGAGGGTGGAAAGATCGGATTGCGGGTGAACGGTATCGTGCAGGCTGAAGCAGAGCTGACCAAGGGAGACGAATACCATCAGATTACACTGCCGCCTGTTGCTCTAAATCAGGGAGATCGGGCAAAGATTTTTATAACCGGCGGGAACGGCTGGATTAACATTGACGAGGTGAGGTTGGAACGATGATCAAAAATACACGCGCGGCTGCTATCATTGTTTTGATGCTGTTATTGTTTGTGCTTCCGGTAACAAGCATCTATGCAGAAGGAAACTTATTGCAGAATCCAGGCTTTGAAGATGGGGAGGTGGGTGCACCCTCCAGCTGGACCAAGGATGCATGGATATCCGGAGACGGCTCCGGTGTATTGTCGGTCCAGTCCGAGGAGGTTCATTCCGGCAGTAAAGCCGCAGTCATTGAGAATCTTGAACCGAATCATCTGAAATGGGTGCAGAATATAAGCGTTGCTCCAGACAGCTATTACAAGATCTCAGGGTTTGTCAAAATCGCCAGCGCCGCAGGCCAGGGGCTGGGGGCTAATATATTCCCGGTCGGCATCGGCAGCGGGTATCCCGCTACAACTGATACTGCCGGAGACTGGCAGTATCTTGAGTTTATCGGTCAGACCGGGAAAGAGCAGACCGAACTTGGTATAGGTGCAGCCCTTGGCGGATACGCCAATTTGATTCAGGGCAAAGCTTATTTCGATGATTTGGCTGTAGAACAGCTGGATGCCGCCCCCGAGGGAGCTGGCGTCATTTCACTGGATAGCGGCGCCGCCGCCCAGGGAGGTGACAATCCGGCAGAGGAAACTCCGCATAAGGTATCACCGGCCAAGCTGCTGCTGATCTCGGCGTTATTCAGTGTGTTCTTCGCTTTTCTATATAATAGAGCCTTCAGGAGCGACAGACTGCTGAAGCAGCCGGATGTGATTTATACAAGATGGCTTTATCTTATCGTTGGAGCTGCTTTAATCCTGCGGGTCTGGATTGGCCTGACTGCGCAGGGCTATCAGAATGACATGAATACCTTTATAGCCTGGGGCCAGCGCATGGTGGATTTGGGTCCGGGCAAGTTCTATGAGGAGGGTTATTTTGCAGACTATCCTCCAGGGTATTTATATATATTGTACCTGTTGGCCTCGATCCGCGGTTTATTCGGCTTGGCGCATGGCTCAGGCGGGGAAACGCTGCTCTTTAAACTGCCGGCGATCCTTTCCGATCTGGTGCTGGGGTATTTGATTTACAAAGGCGGCCGCAAAAAGCTCGGATCAGGCATGGCAATTGGCTTAAGTCTGCTCTTCCTGTTTAATCCGGCGGTGCTGATGGATTCTGCTACCTGGGGACAGGCAGATTCGTTCTTTTTAGTGTTCTTGCTGCTTAGCATTGCCGGGGCCTCCGATAAAGCCTTTGTGCGTGCAGCGATATTTTTTGCCTTGGCCACGCTGATCAAACCGCAGGCACTTATCTTCACACCAGTCCTGCTGTTTGCCTTCTATCATCACCGGGCCTGGAAGCAGCTTGCGGTGGGCGCTCTTTACGGACTTGGGATCTTTGCCTTGCTGGCGGCACCATTCTTCTGGAATAACGGCGGGTTAGGCGCGCTTATTGATCTGTATAAGAGCACGCTGTCTTCCTATCCGTATTCTACGGTTAATGCGTTTAATCTCTATGCACTGACTGACCCGATGTGGTCCCCGCTCGATTTTACATGGCTTGGGATTACGTACCGGGTCTGGGGTTATGTCTGCATCCTGGCAGCAGTAGCCGTGGCGGCGTATTATTCCTTCAAGCGGGACCGCAAGGAGCTGTCCAAATCTTTCTTCATCGGCATGGTGCTGATTGTCATTATGTTTGTACTCGGAACCAAAATGCATGAGCGTTACATGTATCCAGTTCTGATTCTCTCGCTGTTCGCTTATATTGAAAGCCGGGACCGCCGTTTTCTGACGCTGTTTCTCGGATTTTCGCTGACGCAATACATTAATGTAGGCTACACGCTTGCCCATCTGAACGCCGGAAATAATCCGCCTTCGGACGGAATTGTTCTGGTTACGTCGATTGCCAATCTCGCTTTGTTGTTATATATGCTGTACATTGGGTATTCGTTGTATATCCGTAACGAAACGAAGCTGCTTCCGCTGCCTTCTGCCCCTGCGGAGAAGTATGAAGCTGATATGAAACTCGCCGAGGAGCTTCGTCCGCTTCCGCAGCCGGGTAAGAGATCCAGGTTCAGAATGCAGCGTAAAGACTGGATCTGGATGCTGGCTATTACTGCCGTCTACGCAGCCCTGGCTCTTTACCACCTGGGCTCATCAAAAGCTCCCGAAACCTTATGGGAACCGGCTGCCAGCGGCGAAAGCTTTTATGTCGATCTGGGCCAGAGCCGCCAGTTGGAGCGTGTCAACGTATTTGGAGGTGTCGGGACCGGTAAATTCAAACTGGAATTCAGCCAGACGCCGGATGCCTGGAGCAGTCCGCTCGATGTGAATGAGGATGTCGGCAATGTATTCATCTGGAAAAGCCAGCCGCTGAACGTTGCGGCAAGATACGTGAAGCTTACGGTGACTTCACCGGGCTTTACCTTAAATGAAATGGCCTTCTACGAGCAGGGGGGCGGGAAAACTCCGCTTCCGGTTACAAGTGTCACCCCGGATGCCGGTGCAGCGCCAAAAAGAGGCGTCCCCTCCAACCTGTTTGACGAACAGTCAATCATACCGGAAAATACCGGTTTCATGAACAGCACCTATTTTGATGAGATTTACCATGCACGGACAGCTTATGAATACACGCATGGCATCGTCCCTTATGAGAATACCCACCCGCCGCTCGGCAAGCTTCTGATTGCTATCGGCATGGAGGTATTCGGTGTTAATCCGTTCGGCTGGCGGATTATCGGTACTTTGTTCGGAATCGCTATGCTGCCGCTAATCTATATCATGGCGCTGCACCTGTTCAAAAAGAGCATTTACGCCGCCCTTGCCGCGGGACTGTTCGCACTGGATTTCATGCATTTTACGCAGACGCGGATTTCTACAATTGATGTATACGGCGTATTCTTCATCATGTTAATGTTCTATTTCATGCAGCGGTATTTCACGATGAATTTCTACTGTGTTCCGCTGCGCAGGACACTCGTCCCGCTGTTCTGGTCCGGATTGTTCTTCGGTATCGGCGTCGCCTCCAAATGGATTGTGCTCTATGGAGGAGCCGGGCTGGCCATTATGCTGGCGCTCGCCTTATTTGAACGCTATAGGGAACATAAGGCCGCTGGGCGTGTGCTGGCAGAAGGCAAATTAAGTGACCAGGAGCTCAAGGACGCCTGCCGGACGGCAGATAGTTCCTTTTGGAAGAACACCATCGTTACGCTGGCCAGCTGTGTTGTTTTCTTTGTAGTTATTCCTGCCGTTATCTATAGCCTGTCCTTTATCCCTGCGCTGTCCGTAACAGCCGACGGGTTTACTGTAAAAGGCTTGATCGATGCGCAAAAGAATATGTATAACTACCACAGCCAGCTTGTCGCCACGCATCCGTTTGCTTCCTCCTGGTGGGAATGGCCGTTTATGAAACGGCCTGTATGGTTCTTCAGCGGCGGCGAAGGATTGCCGGAAGGCAAGGTAAGCAGCATAGTCACCATAGGCAATCCGCTAATCTGGTGGACCGGGATCTTCGCGATGCTGGCTACGGTATGGCTTACCGTAAAACGGAAAGACAAAAGCATGTACATGATCTGGATCGGCTTTTTCTCGCAGTATGTCCCTTGGATGCTTGTACCGCGTGAGACGTTCCTATACCATTATTTTGCGATGGTACCGTTCATGATTCTTGCTATTGTATATATCATGAAGCTGCTGGACAGCAAATATCGGGAAGCTAGGTACATCCGGTATGCATACGTGGCTGTCGCAGCGCTGCTTTTTGTACTGTTCTATCCGGTGTTGTCGGGAATGGTGGTTGACAAAGAATATGTGACGGATGTGCTGCGCTGGTTCCCTTCCTGGGTATTCTAGGAGGGGAGCGCGTAGTGCTACAAAACTTTTAGGAGGAACAAAGGTGAAAGCCAGATACAGTGTAATTGTCCCCATGTACAATGAGGAAGAAGTTATTCAATATACGTATGAGCGGCTTAAGAAAGTCATGGACGAATGCGGTGATACCTATGAACTGATCTTCGTTAATGACGGGAGCCGGGATCGCACAGCTGAGATCATGAGTGGAATCAGCAGCAGCGACGAGCATGTTAAGCTGATTGACTTCTCCCGTAACTTCGGTCATCAGGTCGCGATTACGGCCGGAATGGACTATGCGCAAGGCCAGGCTGTTGTGGTGATTGACGCGGATCTTCAAGATCCGCCCGAGGTCATTTTGCAGATGATTGCCAAGTGGAAAGAGGGCTATGAGGTAGTTTACGCCAAACGGCTGAAACGGCATGGGGAGACTATTTTCAAGAAAGTGACCGCCAAGCTCTTTTACCGTCTGCTCAGCAGCATGACCAGTGTGGAGATTCCCACCGATACAGGCGACTTCCGGCTCATCGACCGTAAAGTATGCGATGTGCTGCGTGGTCTCAAAGAGAAAAACCGCTATGTCAGAGGTTTGGTGAGCTGGGTCGGCTTCCGGCAGACGATGGTGGAATATGTGCGGGAGGAACGTTTTGCAGGTGAAACCAAATACCCGCTGAAGAAAATGATCCGGTTTGCGGTTGACGGCATCACCTCATTTTCACATAAGCCGCTGAAAATAGCCTCATATGTAGGCTTCTTTCTCTCCTTCTCCAGCTTTGTGTATCTGTTCTTTGTATTGTTCCAGAGAATCTTTTTTACCTCATGGACGGTTCCGGGCTGGGCTTCCATCGTCGGTGTGAATTTGTTGTTTAACGGCATCGTGCTGATGCTGCTTGGCGTAATAGGTGAATATATTGGACGGATATATGATGAATCCAAGGATAGACCGCTGTACATCGTGCGTGAGACCAAGGGTTACCGGGGCGGAGAGCATGAGGAGCGGCAAGAGGACAATGATTATGGCAGATAGGAAGCTGAATGCGGGATTTATCCAGTTTTTAAAATTTAATGCTGTAGGCTTACTGAATACGCTGATTGATTTCGCCGTATTTACCTTGCTGCATTCTCTGGGTATGATGAACACCCCGGCACAGATTATTTCTTATAGCGCAGGGACAGCGAACAGTTTTTTTTGGAACAAGAAGGTGACCTTTAAGGATAAGAGTCAGGCTAGCAAGGACAGTTTTGACCGTATGCAATTAGTCCGATTCATCATACTGAACCTGGTTGTACTGGGGATATCAGTGCTGCTGATGCATCTGCTAACGGACAAATTTGGAGTTCAGGTGCTGATTTCCAAAGTGCTGGTTACGTTCGTCACCGTCATCATCAATTTCTTTGGCAGCCGTAAATGGGTATTTTAAGTCAAATGTTGGGCCGTGGAGTTTCTTTATCTTAAAGATCGGGGGGATTTGATGCGTAAGTTTTCCTATTTGATCATAATTGCAGGAGTTCTAGTCATGCTGTATCCAAAAGCGAGCGAATGGTATAACGACCGGCAGCAAGAGAAGCTGCTGAAGGAGGCTGAACAGGCTTATAGTGAGCTGGCCCCTTCGTCAGAGCCCGATCTGAAAAAACAGTACGCCGAGGTCACTGCACTGCTGGCAGAAGAATCAGCTGGGGATGAACCAGTGCAGGCTGCCGAACCGGCAGAGCAGGAAATAGAGGTCGGCGGCAAAGTGACCGGAATTATCACAATCGACAAAATCGATTTGAAATTGCCCATATTGGAAGGGGCGACCAAAGCCAACATGAAGCATGCCGCAGCCCATATGAAGGAAACCGCTCCAATCGGTGAAATAGGCAATGCTGCCATAGCTGCACACAGGTCTAGGACTACAGGGAGATTATTCAACAGACTGAACGAAGTAAAGGTCGGAGATACCATTTCCGTCAAGACAAGCGATCAGGAGTATAAATACGAGGTTTATGATATCTCGATTGTTGAGCCTACGGATGTGTCTGTACTGAACGGGAATAAACAAGATAAGATCCTTACCCTCATTACGTGTGATCCTTTGGTAAATCCGACCCATCGACTGATTATCCACGCTAAAGCGGTTTGAAGTAAGAGAACAGATCATAAAATGCGAAAATTATAAAAATTTAAATGAATTAAGTAGAAATCTAGTGATTTAGGTCTTGTAACTAGGCATTAATATGATACTATATAACTATAAAAGCTAAACACGATAACGGCAAACCTATCGAAAGGTAGGGACGCAAAGCTAAAGGGCCTTCCCTGTAAGGATGGCAGCCAGCTACCGAATGAAGAGGCTTTTTTTGTTTGTTCTTAAGATGAATCTAGTATATTCCAATAGTAGTAGGAACAGATAAAGCTTAAACGATAACGGCAAACCTATCGAAAGGTAGGGACGCAAAGCTAAAGGGCCTTCCCGGGTATGGATGGCAGCCAGCTACCGAAAGGGGTTTTATCCATGAAGAAGTTCTATTATATGTTCTTGACCTTGTTCGTCCTGGTTACTTCTGTTCAAGTAAGCACAGCTAACGCATCCAGCGTAGAGTCGGGCTGGTTAAATACATCGCAATTGAGCCAAGGGGTTGTCCAAGTTTCCTATGATGTTCCCAAGGACAAACGTATCAAGCTCATGATTACTAAAGACAACAAGAGCTACTCTTATAACTTATATGCCTCCAAAGCTACAGAAACGTTTCCACTGCAGCAGGGGAATGGCGCTTATAAAGTGTCAGTCCTAGAGAACACCAGCGGCAACAAATACAAAGTGCTTTCTTCCGAAACCGTAGACCTGAGCATGAGCAACACCAACGCCGTATATTTGAGTTCCGTACAGAATGTGAAATGGAATTCTTCCGATAAAGCAGTACTGAAAGCTAAGCAGCTTACGCAAGGGCTGACCACTGATGAAGCAAAGGTACAAGCTATCTATAATTACATCGTGGCGAATGTAAAGTACGACTACACCTTGGCGGCTAATGTTACGCAGGATTATATCCCGAACAACGACAACACACTCGCTAGTAAGAAAGGGATTTGCTACGATTATGCATCTTTGTTCGCCACTATGCTCCGCAGTGAAGGGATTCCGACAAAGCTGGTAATGGGCAATACGAGTTATGTATCTGTATATCATGCCTGGAATGAAGTATTGCTTAACGGCAAATGGGTAACGATCGATACGACAGTGGACGCCGGATTAGGTAAGAACAAAGAAACAGGCTTCACCAAAGCGTCGAGCAAATATACAGCAGCTAAGATCTACTAATCCTGTAGAATGATGATTACTCTAAGATAACCGGCTTAATATTTAAGCCGGTTATCTTTTTTTGTTTAAGGGGTTGCTTTTTTATATTGATGTGGGGTATTATAGGTAAGCGTTGTTAGAGCGCACCCAAGTAAATAAGGAATGGCTGAAAAGTTGTTTCAAAAAAAAGCTTGCGTTTCTAAATCAAACGTGATATATTATAAGAGTTGCTGGTGACGAGATAATCGACACTGACAACGAGCTTGATCTTTGAAAACTGAACAACGAGTGAGTATGGAAATCACGCAAGTGAGATCCAAAATTAGAGAATGTAAATTCTCGTCAGATGTTTCAAATTGAGCAATCGCTCTTTCTAAATACCAATTTGGAGAGTTTGATCCTGGCTCAGGACGAACGCTGGCGGCGTGCCTAATACATGCAAGTCGAGCGGAGTTATGAAGGAGCTTGCTCCGGATTAACTTAGCGGCGGACGGGTGAGTAACACGTAGGCAACCTACCTCTTTGACTGGGATAACTACCGGAAACGGTAGCTAATACCGGATAATTCCTTTGTTCACATGGACGAAGGATGAAAGGCGGAGCAATCTGCTACAAGGAGATGGGCCTGCGGCGCATTAGCTAGTTGGTGGGGTAACGGCTCACCAAGGCGACGATGCGTAGCCGACCTGAGAGGGTGAACGGCCACACTGGGACTGAGACACGGCCCAGACTCCTACGGGAGGCAGCAGTAGGGAATCTTCCGCAATGGGCGAAAGCCTGACGGAGCAACGCCGCGTGAGTGATGAAGGTTTTCGGATCGTAAAGCTCTGTTGCCAGGGAAGAACGTCCGGTAGAGTAACTGCTACCGGAGTGACGGTACCTGAGAAGAAAGCCCCGGCTAACTACGTGCCAGCAGCCGCGGTAATACGTAGGGGGCAAGCGTTGTCCGGAATTATTGGGCGTAAAGCGCGCGCAGGCGGCTATTTAAGTCTGGTGTTTAAACCTTGGGCTCAACCTGAGGTCGCACTGGAAACTGGGTGGCTTGAGTACAGAAGAGGAAAGTGGAATTCCACGTGTAGCGGTGAAATGCGTAGATATGTGGAGGAACACCAGTGGCGAAGGCGACTTTCTGGGCTGTAACTGACGCTGAGGCGCGAAAGCGTGGGGAGCAAACAGGATTAGATACCCTGGTAGTCCACGCCGTAAACGATGAGTGCTAGGTGTTAGGGGTTTCGATACCCTTGGTGCCGAAGTTAACACAGTAAGCACTCCGCCTGGGGAGTACGGTCGCAAGACTGAAACTCAAAGGAATTGACGGGGACCCGCACAAGCAGTGGAGTATGTGGTTTAATTCGAAGCAACGCGAAGAACCTTACCAGGTCTTGACATCCCTCTGAATCCACTAGAGATAGTGGCGGCCTTCGGGACAGAGGAGACAGGTGGTGCATGGTTGTCGTCAGCTCGTGTCGTGAGATGTTGGGTTAAGTCCCGCAACGAGCGCAACCCTTGACTTTAGTTGCCAGCAGGTTAAGCTGGGCACTCTAGAGTGACTGCCGGTGACAAACCGGAGGAAGGTGGGGATGACGTCAAATCATCATGCCCCTTATGACCTGGGCTACACACGTACTACAATGGCCGGTACAACGGGAAGCGAAGCCGCGAGGTGGAGCCAATCCCAGCAAAGCCGGTCTCAGTTCGGATTGCAGGCTGCAACTCGCCTGCATGAAGTCGGAATTGCTAGTAATCGCGGATCAGCATGCCGCGGTGAATACGTTCCCGGGTCTTGTACACACCGCCCGTCACACCACGAGAGTTTACAACACCCGAAGTCGGTGGGGTAACCCGCAAGGGAGCCAGCCGCCGAAGGTGGGGTAGATGATTGGGGTGAAGTCGTAACAAGGTAGCCGTATCGGAAGGTGCGGCTGGATCACCTCCTTTCTATGGAGAATCGTCACCTGCAACGGTGACATTCAAATCGGAAGCTTAGCTTCCAAAACTCAGGTTTAGGCCTGTTACTCACTCGTTGGTCAGTTTTGAGAGTTTAAGCTCTCAAGTAACACCTTGATCCTTGAAAACTGGATACCGAAACGAATTTGCGTTTTAGAACATTCCTTTAAGCTGAACTTGTGTAAACAAGTTTGTATTATAGCGATGCTAGCGATTTTCCTTCTGGAAAAACGCATTGGTTAAGCTAATAAGAGCACACGGAGGATGCCTAGGCGCCAGGAGCCGACGAAGGACGTGGCGAACAACGAAACTGCCTCGGGGAGCTGTAAGCAAGCTTTGATCCGGGGGTGTCCGAATGGGGAAACCCAGCTGTGGTAATTCGCAGTTACTTCTCTCTGAATACATAGGGGAGATAGAGGCAGACCAGGGGAACTGAAACATCTAAGTACCCTGAGGAAGAGAAAACAATAGTGATTCCGTCAGTAGCGGCGAGCGAACGCGGAACAGCCTAAACCAAGGGGCTTGCCTCTTGGGGTTGTGGGACGTCTCACATGGAGTTACAAAGGAATATGGTAGGTGAAGAGGTCTGGAAAGGCCCGCGATAGAGGTAAAAGCCCTGTAACCTAAACTGTGTTCTCTCCGAGACGGATCCCGAGTAGTGCGGGGCACGTGAAACCCCGTATGAATCCAGCAGGACCATCTGCTAAGGCTAAATACTACCTGGCGACCGATAGTGAAACAGTACCGTGAGGGAAAGGTGAAAAGCACCCCGGAAGGGGAGTGAAATAGAACCTGAAACCGTGTGCTTACAAAAAGTCAGAGCCCTATTAATGGGTGATGGCGTGCCTTTTGTAGAATGAACCGGCGAGTTACGTTTAACATGCAAGGTTAAGGTGAGAAGCCGGAGCCGCAGCGAAAGCGAGTCTGAATAGGGCGATTGAGTATGTGGACGTAGACCCGAAACCGTGTGATCTACCCCTGTCCAGGGTGAAGGTGCGGTAACACGCACTGGAGGCCCGAACCCACGTATGTTGAAAAATGCGGGGATGAGGTGGGGGTAGCGGAGAAATTCCAATCGAACTCGGAGATAGCTGGTTCTCCCCGAAATAGCTTTAGGGCTAGCCTCGGTGAATGGAGTGGTGGAGGTAGAGCACTGATTGGGTGCGGGGCCCGCAAGGGTTACCAAGCTCAGTCAAACTCCGAATGCCATTAACTTCTTGCCGGGAGTCAGACAGTGAGTGCTAAGATCCATTGTCAAAAGGGAAACAGCCCAGACCATCAGCTAAGGTCCCCAAGTGTGTGTTAAGTGGGAAAGGATGTGGAGTTGCACAGACAACCAGGATGTTGGCTTAGAAGCAGCCACCATTGAAAGAGTGCGTAATAGCTCACTGGTCGAGTGACTCTGCGCCGAAAATGTAACGGGGCTAAACACACCACCGAAGCTATGGCTAGATGCTTTGCATCTGGGGTAGGGGAGCGTTGTATGCAGGTTGAAGGTGTACCGTAAGGAGCGCTGGACAGCATACAAGTGAGAATGCCGGTATGAGTAACGAAAAGATCAGTGAGAATCTGATCCGCCGAAAGCCCAAGGTTTCCTGAGGAAGGCTCGTCCGCTCAGGGTAAGTCGGGACCTAAGGCGAGGCCGAAAGGCGTAGTCGAAGGACAACAGTTTGAAATTACTGTACCACCGTAATCCGCTATGAGCGATGGGGTGACGCAGGAGGGTAGTGACGCGGACTGATGGATGTCCGTCTAAGCAGTGAGGCTGGTGTGTAGGCAAATCCGCACACCGTTAAGGCTGGGCTGTGATGGGGAGCGAAAATTATAGTAGCGAAGGTCATGATCTCACACTGCCAAGAAAAGCCTCTAGCCAGGAGAAGGTGCCCGTACCGCAAACCGACACAGGTAGGCGAGAAGAGAATTCTAAGGCGCGCGGAAGAACTCTCGTTAAGGAACTCGGCAAAATGACCCCGTAACTTCGGGAGAAGGGGTGCCTCGGTAGGGTGAATAGCCCGAGGGGGCCGCAGTGAAAAGGCCCAAGCGACTGTTTAGCAAAAACACAGGTCTGTGCGAAGCCGCAAGGCGAAGTATACGGGCTGACGCCTGCCCGGTGCTGGAAGGTTAAGGGGAGCGGTTAGGAGTAATCCGAAGCTGTGAACCGAAGCCCCAGTAAACGGCGGCCGTAACTATAACGGTCCTAAGGTAGCGAAATTCCTTGTCAGGTAAATTCTGACCCGCACGAATGGCGTAACGACTTGGGCGCTGTCTCAACGAGAGATCCGGTGAAATTTTAATACCTGTGAAGATGCAGGTTACCCGCGACAAGACGGAAAGACCCCATGGAGCTTTACTGCAGCTTGATATTGAATTTGGGTACGATCTGTACAGGATAGGTGGGAGCCGTAGAGGCAGGAGCGCAAGCTTCTGCGGAGGCGCCGTTGGGATACCACCCTGATCGTATCTAGGTTCTAACCTGGTACCCTAATCGGGTACGGGGACCGTGTCAGGCGGGCAGTTTGACTGGGGCGGTCGCCTCCTAAAGAGTAACGGAGGCGTTCAAAGGTTCCCTCAGAATGGTTGGAAATCATTCGAAGAGTGCAAAGGCATAAGGGAGCTTGACTGCGAGACCAACAAGTCGAGCAGGGACGAAAGTCGGACTTAGTGATCCGGTGGTACCGCATGGAAGGGCCATCGCTCAACGGATAAAAGCTACCCTGGGGATAACAGGCTTATCTCCCCCAAGAGTCCACATCGACGGGGAGGTTTGGCACCTCGATGTCGGCTCATCGCATCCTGGGGCTGAAGTAGGTCCCAAGGGTTGGGCTGTTCGCCCATTAAAGCGGTACGCGAGCTGGGTTCAGAACGTCGTGAGACAGTTCGGTCCCTATCTGTCGTGGGCGCAGGAAATTTGAGAGGAGCTGTCCTTAGTACGAGAGGACCGGGATGGACGTACCGCTGGTGCATCAGTTGTTCCGCCAGGAGCATGGCTGAGTAGCTACGTACGGACGGGATAAGCGCTGAAAGCATCTAAGCGTGAAGCCCCCCTCAAGATGAGATTTCCCAATTAGTAAGACCCCTTGAAGACGACGAGGTAGATAGGTTGGAGGTGGAAGTGCAGCAATGCATGGAGCTGACCAATACTAATCGGTCGAGGGCTTATCCAACAGTAAGACGCAGATTCGTTTCGGATTCAGTTTTCAGGAATTAAGGTTCCTGAAGCATTTACGCTGTAAATGCCCGTTTGGTGGCGATAGCGGAGGGGTTCCACGCGTACCCATCCCGAACACGACCGTTAAGCCCTCCAGCGCCGATGGTACTTGGACCGAAGGGTCCTGGGAGAGTAGGACGCCGCCAAGCACACAAAGCCATTGTTGAGTTTCTCAACAGTGGCTTTTTTGTTGCCTTTTGCGTTAAGATTTAACTGCTGGCTATTGAATGTGGATAGGATAGGGGATAAAGTGAATAGAAGAAAAACTTGTCCACATGTGGATAAGAATCATGAAATATACAATGAATCAAAAGTACTCCCCAATTAATGTGGATAGTATTGAGTATTTGTGGATATATGTGACTTTTAATGTTGATAATAGGGAGCTTCGCGAGCAAAGGGGATATTTCAGTGGATAATACAGACGATCTTGTGTGGATAGAAAGATTTGTAGTTCAAGCCAGCGATACGGATTACCGTTCCCAGGCTAAGCTGTCTTTTATTCTGGAAATGATGCAGCGTACGGCTGACTCAGCGGTAAGTGCACTTGGCCTCAGTCTTGAACAGATGCTGGAGGCAGGGATGGGCTGGATGATGATCACTCTTGATCTGGAGTTTAAACGTATCCCCCGGCTGAATGATGAGTTGACAGTGCGCACATGGAGTAAAGGGACCAAAGGAGCCATGTGGCAGCGTGACTACCGTATTTATGATAAGGAGCATACAGAGGTAGCCATGGCGCGTTCAATCTGGGCGCTTGTGGATACGGAGAAGCGTAAGCTGCTGCGGCCATCGGCTCTTCCCATATCAGTACTGCATTATGAAGGTGATTCGGTTGGCAGTATTCCAGATAAGGTAACCATTCCTCAGGACATCTCCATGGAACAAGCCTACCAGTATCAGGTCAGATACAGTGGTCTGGACAGCAATAATCATTTGAATAATGCACGTTATGGTGATTTGTGCTGCGATGCTTTGTCTCTGGAGGAATGGGGTGTGAAGGAACTGAAGCGGTTCCGGATTACTTATGTACAGGAGGCAAAATATGGGGATGAGCTGATGATTGTGCGGTCACAGCTAACAAGTGAAGGTGCATTTGTTCAGGGAAAGCTGGAGCAGGCCATATCATTTGCAGCTTGTCTGGAACTTGGTGAAGAAGCACGTTAACGGAAATACATATAGGAATTATACTTGAGGGGCAACTATCCGAGACTTAGAATCCCTATACAAATGTCCGTGTCTGCTTAGCAGATACGGACATTTGTGTTATACCAGTTCCAAGGGAACATAAATCTCGCTTATTGAATTTTTGTCATCCGGGCCCAGATATTGCTCGCCATAATATTCGAATTCGTAAGGCAGGGAAAGCCGGTATTCGCTTTTTGGAAGCCAAGTCTCATAAATATATTTGTAGGTATAAGAGACATCCTTCGACAACCCTTTATGTATGAACTTTAAATAGGTGGCTGCAGGCAAGGTATACATAGGAAAATCCGCTGATAGTTGCGCTTGTTCAGAGGCGGAATGGCGATAAGAGGTTTGAGTTACGGCATATTGACGACGGCCCGATATCTCTGGCTGAGGGTAAAGCTCGCAAGCACATATAAAGGAAACCCCGCTGTTTTCAAAATCGTCAGCCCAGTAGCCCACTTGATAATACCGTTCGGGAAGCCTGCGGCCGTGCAGACTGGGCACTCTGGTGAACAGCTGGGACCAGGCTTCGGAGATTACAGAATAGTCAGCGATAACATTCACAATAGGTCCCTTGAGAGTAATTTCATCTAGCTTTACGATCTGCGGAGGCGTTCCTTGAACTACAGGCAAATGAAGCAGGTCCTGTTCGTGAAGCCGGTGCAGCAGTGGAAGCAGAGGATTATTTCGTTTATTGCGGACCTGCGTCGGTGTGGTATGAAGCAACCTTTTAAAAGCCCTGGTGAAGGTCTCGTAGTCGTTAAAATAATAATCCAGTGCAATGTCCTGGAAAGAACGCTCCGGCCATCGTTTAAGATCCTTGGCAGCCTCGGTAATTTTGCGTCTGGCTATATAATCCCCCGGTGTTATCCCCGTAATGGCCTGGAATAAACGAATGAAATGATACAGAGAATAGCCGGTTCTCCTGGAGAGGGCAGTGACAGACAATGGAGATTTCAGTTCAGCTTCAATATGGTCCAAAGCCTGGACGACGAGCTGGTAATTGTTCATGTCTACCCCCTCAGGAATTAATGGAATAAAATGTAAGTTGCTGCAGTTGAGCAGCTATCAGCACTAATTAATCAGCTACCCAGTCTCCCCAGCCGGCGGCCCATTCAGGGACAGTGACATCTTTGACGCGGTCCGTACTGGGAAAGTAAGCCTTGATATCGAGGATTGGCGTACCAGGGTAAGCATCCAGTCCGGCAACCTCGACAATGCCCGATTCCATATCGACAGACACTATGGCAGCTACACTAAGGCCTAAAGGATTGGGGCGGACAGGAGAGCGGGAGGCAAAAACTCCACTTAAAGGTGCCTCATATGGAGGCTGAACCTGCGTAGTTTGCCGGAAGTGGTCATCTGCAAACTCATGAATCCACCAAAGGATCTGGCAATGGCTGAAATTTTGCAGGCCTTTCAAGGCAGGGTGAAATTCAGGTTTAAGCTCAAGACGCAGATTGTCAGGCTGCCCGGCAACCACACCTACTGGTATGACATTATACACTTCTTGCTTGGACATTTACTGTGACTCCTTTCGGATAACGGATACAGCCTATTGTATAATGTGGAGGTGGAATTCAGCCTGACGATATTTGCGGTCTTTTAGATCATGGTATAATAGGTTGTTGGCAAGGAAGGGAGAGAATTATGAAGGTATTGGTATTGGCGGAAAAGCCGTCGGTTGCGCGTGAGATTGCCCGGGTGCTGGGTTGCGGGAATAAACAGAAGAGTTATATTGAAGGTCCGAAATATGTAGTTACCTGGGCTTTAGGGCATTTGGTCGGTCTGGCAGAACCTGAAGACTATAACAATAAATTTGCTTCTTGGGCATTGGAGGATTTGCCGATTCTGCCGGAGAAGGCCAAACTGAAGGTGCTGCGTGAGACAAGCCAGCAGTATAAGGCTGTGCAGCAGCTGATGAAACGCCAGGATATCGACGAACTGATCGTTGCAACGGATGCAGCGCGGGAAGGGGAGCTTCTGGCCCGCTGGATCATGAATATGGCCGGCTGGAAAAAGCCGTTCCGGCGTCTCTGGATTTCTTCGCAGACGGATAAGGCGATCAAAGAGGGATTTGCGTCACTGCGTCCGGGCCGGGATTTTGACCGTCTGTATGAATCGGCGCGCTGCCGTGCAGAGGCGGATTGGATGATTGGTCTTAACGTTACCCGTGCTTTAACCTGCAAGTTCGGTGCTCCGCTGTCGGCTGGCCGTGTGCAGACACCCACGCTCGGCATGATCATGGACCGGGAGAACGAAATTACAGGCTTCCGTTCCCAGGAGTATGAGATGTTGACCGCAGATTTCGGGAATTTCCAGGCGGGTTGGCGTGCTCCGGGCGGGGATGGCCGGATTTTTGACAAGGAGAAGACAGCGAAGCTCAATGACAAGCTTACCGGCCGAAGCGGGCGTATCGCCAAGGTGCAAAAAAGCGAGAAAAGCGAGCCGCATCCACTGGCTTATGATCTCACCGAGCTGCAGAGAGATGCCAACCGCAAGTTCGGCTTCTCGGCAAAACAAACATCCAGTGTGCTGCAGCGTCTATACGAGCAGCATAAGCTGGTCACTTATCCGCGTACGGACAGCCGTTATCTAACTTCGGATATGACGGGGACGTTAAAGGAACGGCTGGACAGCATCGCTGTCGGACCCTATGCGGCATTGGCACGGCCGCTGCTGCGTAAACCGCTGCCCATTACAAAGCGGATAGTAGATGACAGCAAGGTGAGCGATCACCATGCCATTATTCCTACGGAGCAGACAGTGCTCTTAAATCTGCTTAGTGCGGAAGAGCGTAAGCTCTATGATCTGATCGTGCGGCGATTTATCAGCCTGTTCTATCCGCCGGCCCGTTATGACGCGGTGGCCGTCACGGTAAGCGTGGAAGGCGAGAGCTTTCATGTGAAAGGCACCACGGTAAAGGACGCAGGCTGGCGTGAGGTATACGGCGGTGATATGAGCAATGACGACGAAGAAGACAATATAGCCGATGAGCCTGCGGCAAGCAGTGTGAAGCTGCCGGAGCTGCGTGAAGGTGAGGCCGTTAAGGTTCTGCGCTGTGTGATCCGTCCAGGTCGGACACAGCCGCCCAAACGGTATAACGAGGCTTCGCTGCTGACTCAGATGGAGAAGCATGGCCTCGGAACACCCGCAACCCGGGCCGATATCATTGAGAAGCTGGTCAGCTCGGATACTATCGAGCGGCAAGGGAATTCTCTTCACCCGACAGGCAAAGGGAAGCAGTTGATTGAACTAGTCTCGGCACAGCTGCGCACGCCGGAGCTGACTGCGCGCTGGGAGGCCGAGCTGGAGAAGATTGCCCGCGGACAAGGGCGGCCCGAACCTTTTCTGCAAGGCATCCGCAGTATGGCGCAGGAACTCGTATCCGGCGTCAAGAGCAGCGGCGCAGAATACAAGCCGCATAATGTCTCCAGCAGCCATTGTCCTGAATGTGGGACAAGAATGCTGGAGAAGAAGACCAAAAAGGGCAAGCTGCTGGTCTGCCCTGCTGATGACTGCGGCTATACCCGTGCCGGAGAGAAACGGCTTTCGAATCGCCGTTGTCCGCAGTGCCATAAGAAAATGGAGCTTAAAGAAGGCAAGGCGGGCCTCTATGTGCAGTGTCTGGGCTGCGGAATAACAGAGACAATGGATAAGGATCACAAGCATATCAATAAACGTGAGCAGCAGAAGCTCGTGCAGCAGTACAGCAAACCTGAAAGCGTAGGCTCGAATCTGGGTGAGCTGCTCAAAGCGGCAATGGAGGCCAAACAGAAGGGGAATTAAGCTTAATAACCTCTGTGAAGCGGACATTCAACCATAAATTAAAAACCTAAATAAGTCTGCCGGAGTTCCCGGCAGGCTTATTTAGGTTAAGAAGGACCTGTCAAACAAAAGACAGATATGTTTTACTAAGAAGATCGGCAAAAGAGCAGGAGCAACTCTAAAAAATGAATAAGCAGGTGGTAAAGTGACAATGCCTAAGCAAAAAGAAAACGGGGCCCAGTCGGTAGAAGGTTCAAAGACCAGGGAAAGCAGCCGGTTCTTCTTCCTGGTCATCGTCTTTATGTTCTGGTTCTCTTCATATATTTATGTTCCGGTGCTCTCTCCCTACGTGGAGCATCTCGGAGCTTCGTATGTTATGGTCGGCTCAGTGCTGGGGATATACGGTCTGATGCAGATTCTGTTCCGGCTGCCGATCGGAATCGGCTCGGATTATTTGAACCGGCGGCGGCCGTTCATTTATCTGGGGCTGATCGCCAGCGGCGCAAGCTGCCTGCTGTTTATGGCGGGAGCGCATCCGGGCTGGGCACTGGCGGCTCGTGCCGTATCCGGAATAGCAGCCTCCGCCTGGGTAGTGTACTCGGTGATGTTTGCCGGCTATTTTCCGAAAGAGGAAGCGGGAAAAGCGATGGGCATGCTGCAGTTCACCACGGTCATCGCCCAGTTGATGGGCATGCTGCAGTTCACCACGGTCATCGCCCAGTTGATGAGCATGATGATCAGCGGCTACATGGTGGAGCACTGGGGCTGGAATGCCCCGTTTGTTATCGGCGGGCTTGTGGCGATAGCGGCTCTGGTACTCGCCCTTCGTCTGCCGGAACAGCAGCAGGAGAGGCGGGAGAACGCGATCCAGCTTAAGGACCTTGCTGCGGTAATTAAAGAACCGCTGCTGGTCAAAGTCTCGCTGTTATCCGTGCTGGCGCACTGTGTGCTCTTTATTACAATGTTCGGCTATACTCCGAACCAGGCGCTGGACATCGGTGCTAGCAAGGAAAGCTTAGGCTGGCTGACTCTGGCATTCATGCTGCCCCATGCCGTTGCGACACTCTACGGTTCCCGTCTATTTGGCAGGCTGCTTGGCGACCGTGGGACACTGCTGCTGGGTTTTGCCGGAAGCGCGCTGTTCACGCTGCTGATTCCTTCAATGCCGACGCTTGCCGCCTTGTGTGCGACACAAATCGGGAACGGCTTTATGCAGGGACTTATTTTTCCGCTGCTGCTTGGCAAATCGGTATCGGGAGTGGCGCCTTTTAAACGGGCAACTGCGATGGGCTTCTATCAGGCGGTGTATGCGATCGGCATGTCAGGAGGGCCATTTGTGGCGGGGTGGATGAGCTCTGCTTATGGCTTAAGCGGCGGATTCTGGCTGGGAGGGATCGCGGCAGCACTTGCTGCCGTATTATCCTGGGTATGGATTACGGATGCTGGCGGGTCCCGTGAAAGAACAGGAAAGCAAGGGCGTATACGTGGCAGGTAATGTGAGGATTATTGGTTTTTTGCCGGAAAGGGTACTATAATATGAAGTAGATAGGGTAAGAGGGAGGAGAGCCGGAAGGAATGGTCAAGGGTGTGTTGCTGTGGTTTGCACTAATTAATATTATCGGGTATGTGGTAATGTCCGAGGACAAGAACAAGGCCCGCACAAGGCGGGAACGCGTACCTGAGAAGACGCTTTTTCTGCTGGCATTTATGGGCGGTGCGCTGGGTGTGCTGACTGCCATGTACCGCAAGCGCCACAAGACGCGGCATACTTCTTTCAGGATCGGAATTCCGCTGCTGTTGCTGCTTAATATCCTGCTGTATGGGTACTTTTTAAGGTAAGCTTTTTTGAATTACGTTATGGCTACACAAAACAGAAAAAGAGGTGGCGTACATGTTATTCTCAAAAATTTTGCTCGCCTATGACGGTTCCAAGGCATCCAATCAGGCATTGGAGCGTGCGATCGAGCTGGCTAAGGTAACTCCGGGTTCATCTCTTTACGTTGTACACGCATTTGAATTCCCGCGCTTTTTTATCGGGGAAGCTCTTGCGCCTCTACCTGCTTCTGTAAACAAAGATTACTATGATCTGGCGGTGCAGACCACAGAAGAAGTGAAGAGCCGGCTTGAAGCGGAAGGACTGAATGCTACGGTGGAGCTGCTGCAAGGATCTCCTGCAGAAGTGATCTTGAATTATTCCAAGGAGCATGATGTGGATGTTATTGTAATCGGCAGCCGCGGACTTGGCGGAATACGTGAATTTGTTCTGGGCAGCGTAAGCCATAATGTGGTGCAGAGCGCCCGTATTCCGGTATTGGTCGTAAAATAATAGATTTTATTCCGGGAGGAGCACAGAGGTGTTCCCCCCTTTTTCTTTAGTTTCCCTGCCCAATTAGCCAAGAACAGGAATTGGAATTTGCCAAAAAGCGAACGATTTAACGTGTAAATTTTACAATGTTCGTGTTTAAGTTGACATGAAGTGTAGGCCATTGTTAAACTGAACCTATGAAGAGCTCGTATAAAACCGGGGATAAGGCCCGGAAGTTTCTACCCGGCAACCGTAAATTTCCGGACTACGAGGAAATAGGATGACTAGAATGGCCATCAGCGCCGCCCCGGGGATATTAGGGCAGTGCACTATGTGCTTGTCCCTGTATGCTCTGCCGAGGCGGAGACAGATGGAGCAGTCCCTCCTGATTCCTGCAGTAGTCTGGGTCCACCCGCAGCAGAATGCGTTTGGAATCCGGGCTTTTTTTTTCGGAATTATGGGAAACTTGCGAGAAATGGGACAAACTTAAAGCAGATAAGAGTATCTATATCGGGAACGGAAGGTAGGTTGAGTCATGTCTGTGCAAGTTGGGGTTATTATGGGCAGCAAATCCGACTGGGAAACGATGGAGCATGCCTGTGCGGTGCTGGAAGAGCTGGGTGTGCCTTACGAGAAAAAAGTGATTTCCGCACACCGTACACCGGATCTGATGTTCCGCTATGCGGAGGAAGCGGCGGGCCGCGGACTTCGCGTCATTATCGCCGGAGCAGGCGGCGCGGCGCATCTGCCGGGTATGGTGGCAGCGAAGACGGTGCTGCCCGTTATCGGTGTTCCGGTGCAGTCCAAGGCGCTTAACGGTCTGGACTCACTGCTCTCCATTGTGCAGATGCCAGGCGGCATTCCGGTGGCGACAGTAGCCATTGGCCGTGCCGGGGCCATCAATGCAGGGCTGCTCGCGGCGCAGATAATCGGCGCGTTCGAGCCAGAGGTGCAGAGCCGGGTGCAGCAGCGGCGCGAAGCTACAGAGCGCGAAGTGCTGGAAAGCAGCGACACCTTATGAAACCGGAAGAGCTGAAGCCGGACGGTTTGGAAGTGAGCACGACGCGGGACGGGAGACAGTCGCGGGGCGAAGCAGCGGATGGCCTGGATGTCCTGACACAGCAGGGACAGGCTGGACAGCGGGGCGAAGAGAATGGCCTGGAAGCTCAAGGCCAGGAGGCTGCGGTGTCCTACGTCGCCGCACCGGGTGGAGACAGGCCCCGGACGCTGCGCCCCGGTGCAACCATCGGCGTGCTGGGCGGCGGCCAGCTCGGGCGGATGATGGCGCTGGCCGGCAGCGCCATGGGTTATCGCTTCGTGGCGCTGGACCCGGCGCCGGATGCGCCCTGCGGGCAGGTGACGCCGCAGATTCACGCGGCGTACAACGACCGGGACGCGGCGCGGGAGCTGGCGCGCCGCTCGGACGTGATCACGTACGAGTTCGAGAACGTCGATGCGGGCGTGGCCGCGCTGCTGACGGCAGAGTCGTACGTGCCCCAGGGCAGCGCGCTGCTGTACACCACGCAGCACCGGCTGCGTGAGAAAGCGGCCATCGAGGCGGCAGGCGTGCCCGTTGCCCCGTACCGCAAGGTCGGCAGCCTGGCGGAGCTGAACACCGCGGCCGCCGACCTGGGCCTGCCCTGTGTGCTGAAGACAGCCACAGGGGGGTATGACGGCAAGGGACAAGCCGTCATCCGCCGGCCGGAAGAGCTGGAAGCAGCCTTCCGGCAGGTCGCGCCGGGAGCTGGCGGAGCGCAGGAGGCGCCGCAAGCTGGCGGAACAGACAGCTTCACCGATTCCGCAGCCTCAGCCGGAAACGTTATGCCGGAGCTGGTGCTGGAGAAATTCGTTGCTTTTAGCTGCGAAATCTCCGTCATTGCTGCCCGCAGCGCATCCGGTGAGGTCAAGAGCTTTCCGCCTGCCGAGAACATTCATGTGAACAACATCCTGCATCTGTCGATTGTGCCTGCCCGTGTGCCGGAGGAGATTCAGCAGAGAGCCTGCGAGCTTGCCGAGCGGCTGGTGTCCGGACTGAATGCCGTCGGACTGCTGGCGGTAGAGATGTTCGTGACGGACGACGGAGAATTGTTCGTCAATGAACTGGCTCCGCGCCCGCATAATTCAGGGCATTACACGATGGACGCCTGCGTCACCTCGCAGTTCGAGCAGCATGTCCGGGCGATCTGCAACTTGCCGCTCGGCGATACCTCGCTTTTGACTCCTGTAGTCATGGTGAATGTGCTTGGGCAGCATCTGGACGGGGCAGTGGAGCGGATTAGTGAGATGGACGAAGCAGCAAACCAGCTGGGGATTTCGCCCAAGCTTCATATATATGGCAAGACTGAGAGCAAGACCGGCCGCAAGATGGGCCATATCAACCTGCTCTGCAAGGACACCAGAGACGGCTTGTCCTGGGTGGAGCAAACTAACCTTTGGAGGAACTGACAAGATATGATCGAACGATACAGCAGACCTGAGATGCGGGCCATTTGGACCGAAGAAAATAAATTCAATGCATGGCTCGAAGTGGAAATATGTGCGTGCGAAGCCTGGGCGGAGCTGGGAGTTATTCCGCAGGAAGACGCCGCTAAGCTGCGCAAGGACGCCAAGTTTGATATTGAACGCATCAACGAGATTGAACTTGAAACCCGTCATGACGTGATCGCCTTTACCCGTGCCGTATCCGAAAGCCTTGGCGCGGAGCGCAAATGGGTGCATTACGGATTAACCTCCACGGATGTTGTTGATACGGCGCTGGGTTACCTGCTGCGCCAGGCGAACGAAATTCTGGAGCAGGACATCATTAACTTCATCGAAATTCTTAAGGATAAAGCGGTAGCTTACAAGGATACGCCGATGATGGGACGCACACATGGCGTTCACGCTGAGCCGACGACCTTTGGACTCAAGATGGCACTGTGGTATGAGGAAATGAAACGCAACCTGGAGCGCTTCCGCCATGCTGCGAACGGCGTGCAGTTCGGTAAAATCTCCGGCGCGGTCGGCACTTATGCCAACATCGACCCGTTCGTGGAAGAGTTCGTCTGCCGCAAGCTGGGTACCAGCCCGGCACCGATCTCCACGCAGACCCTGCAGCGTGACCGCCATGCCGAATATATGGCTGCGCTGGCGCTGGTCGCCACTTCGCTGGACAAGTTCGCCACCGAGATCCGCGCGCTGCAAAAGAGTGAAATCCGCGAGGTGGAAGAGGCTTTTGCCAAAGGTCAAAAAGGCTCCTCCGCCATGCCGCATAAACGCAATCCGATTGGCTGCGAGAATATTTCCGGCCTGTCGCGCGTCATTCGCGGCCATATGGTTACTGCTTATGAGAATGTACCGCTGTGGCATGAACGCGACATCTCGCACTCTTCGGTGGAACGGATTATCCTGCCGGATGCGACCATGCTGCTCAACTATATGCTGAACCGTTTCGGCAACATCGTGAAGAACCTGACCGTGTTCCCGGAAAATATGAAGCGCAACATGAACCGGACCTTCGGCGTGCCGTTCTCCGGCCGTATCCTGACCAAGCTGATCGACAAGGGCTTCAGCCGCGAGCAGGCTTACGATACCGTTCAGCCGCGTGCGATGCAGGCTTGGGAAGAGCAAACCCAGTTCCGCGACATCGTCGAAGCCACACCTGAAATCACCGCTGTCCTTAGCCCGGAAGAGATCGAAGATGCATTCAATCCTACATGGCACCTTAAGCATGTCGACACTATCTTCCGTAAGCTGGAGCTTATCTAATAAAAGGTAAGTTATTGGTGAACGGAGGAGCTGGAGAATAATACGAGCGGGAGCACTAGGCAGTTTTTCTATACTGAGAAGCGGAGCTACAGGGAGAATGAAATAAGCACTTGGGGTAAAGAGGAACGGAGAGAAATTTTGGAACTGTAGAAGCGTCAGCGTTCGCCTGAAAGCTTTCCGTAGGAAAGCTCGCTTCGGAAGCATGAGCTATGGTCAGATTTCTACCGCAGCTTGCGGTTAAATCAGAGAAATATGACCATAACAGCGATCGGAAGTCCAAATATTTCTTGCAGTGAACCTATTAACCAGAGGAAGTATTACAAATTTCTGTTGGTCCAGATCGAAGGAAATAAAACGTCCCAGTGCTTTTTGCTCAAGATATTAGCAAGATCATTTGGTCAAGGGAGGAAAGGTCATGACACACCCTGCCGTATCCACGGCTGTGGATCTCGTAAATGCACCGCTGCTCTATAAAGGAAAGGTTCGCGAATTGTATGACTTGGGGGAACAGACTCTGATTGTCGTTACGGACCGGATCTCCGCGTTCGACTATGTGCTTGATCCGGCGGTGCCGGAGAAAGGCAATGTGCTGAACCGGCTCAGCGCTTTCTGGTTTGGCAAGACGAAGGACCTGATGGAGAACCATGTCGTGCATATTGATGTGGACCAGCTGGGAGATATCGCACGCGACAGAGAGGCGCTCAAGAACCGGATCATGGTTGTCCGCAAAGCAGAGCGCATTGATATCGAATGTGTCGTGCGCGGCTGCATCACCGGCGGGGGCTGGCGGCAGTACCAGGAGACCGGGAAAGTTAACGGTATTGAACTACCCCAAGGCCTGCGTAAAAATGCCGTACTGGCCCAGCCGATTTTCACCCCTGCGGCCAAAAATGATGTAGGCCATGATGAGGATATCCCTTTTGAGCAGATGCAGGAGCTGATCGGTGCCGACCTGGCGCTTGAGCTGAAGGAGAAAAGCCTGAAGCTGTTCGCTTTTGCCAAAGAATACTGTGAAGAGCGAGGTATCATCCTAGCGGATTGCAAGTTTGAGTTCGGTTTGCTGGACGGCAAGGTGATTCTGATCGACGAGATTTTCACCCCGGATGCTTCCCGCTTCTGGGCCAAAGATAAATACAGTCTGGATATTGAAATCGACAGCATGGACAAGGAGCCTGTCCGGACGTATCTTGCCGCATCCTCCTGGGACAAGAACAGCACGCCGGACCCGCTGCCGCTTGAAGTCGTGGAAGAGACGAGCCGCCGTTATCTGGACATCTATCATCGCCTTACCGGCAAGTCTTTATAGTTTATTAACTTGGCCAGCTGTAGTGTGTCCGCTAGTTGCATTCTCTGCAGTTATTTTGAGCAAAATCGCCGCTGGCTGCCTTTTAAATGTATCTGGTACAACTAAATCAGGCGAACAAGCCTGGAACGGCGGTTGTTTCAAAATATAGCTGTATGGAATGCAATTAAAGTGGGTTTTGCCCGAAATAAAAGGAATTTAGCTGTACAGAATGCAGTTATCTCAATATTAAACTCAGGTACATCCGTGTTCTTGTTGATTGCCCATTGAGGCCCATAAAATTTTAGGAGGAACTACAAGCGTATGTTAAAAGCGACAGTCTATGTCACCATCAAGAAAAGCGTGCTCGATCCCCAAGGTGTAGCGGTGCAAGGAGCGTTGCATTCGGTAGGGTTCCAGGAAGTTGAAAGTCTGCGCATCGGCAAATATATGGAGCTTACCCTCGACACAGATAACCGCGCCGAAGCGGAAGGACGCCTCAAGGAAATGTGCGAAAAGCTGCTGGCCAACACGGTGATCGAGGATTACCGCTACGAATTGGAGGACTAAAAGTCATGAAATTTGCTGTACTCGTCTTTCCAGGCTCCAATTGCGACATTGACTGTTATAAGGCGGTAGAAGACAGCCTTGGCGAACCCGTGGATTATGTGTGGCATACTGCGACAGACCTGTCGGCGTATGACTGCATTCTGGTACCAGGCGGCTTCTCTTATGGTGACTATCTGCGCTGCGGCGCGATTTCCCGGTTTGCTCCGGTGATGGCTGAAGTGGCCAAAGCTGCGGAGCAGGGCAAATTCGTGCTTGGCATCTGCAACGGGTTCCAGATTCTGACCGAAGCGGGACTTCTGCCGGGTGCGCTGCGCCGCAACATGTCGATGAAATTCCGCTGTCATGATACCGTGCTTAAGGTCGTTAATAACACAACCCCGTTTACTGTTGATTATGCGAAGGATGAAGAGATTGTCATTCCGATCGCGCATGGCGAAGGTAATTATTACTGTGATGAAGAGACTTTGGCGTCGCTCAAAGCAAACAATCAGATCGTATTCACATATAGCGACAATCCGAACGGCTCGGTAGCCGATATTGCAGGCGTCAGCAACGCAGCGGGCAATGTGGTTGGCATGATGCCTCACCCGGAACGTGCAGCGAACAGCCTGCTGGGCTCGGAAGACGGCAAACGGATGTTTACATCTATACTCAAAACCTGGAGGGATCGTTATGACGCAGCAAGTATCCGTTAAGGAGCCGACCGCAGAGCAAATCGCGGAGCAGAAAATCTACAGTCAATTCGGCGTGTCGGACAGCGAATATGAACTGATCACGTCCTTCATGGGCCGCAAGCCCAACTATACAGAAATCGGCGTATTCAGTGTAATGTGGTCCGAGCACTGTGCCTACAAAAATTCCAAGCCGCTTCTTAGCCGTTTCCCGACCAGCGGACCGCGTGTCCTGATGGGACCGGGCGAAGGCGCCGGCATTGTCGATATCGGTGACAACCAGGCGGTTGTATTCAAAATCGAAAGCCACAACCATCCGTCGGCGGTAGAACCCTATCAAGGTGCGGCTACAGGCGTGGGCGGGATTATCCGCGATATTTTCTCCATGGGTGCTAGACCGGTAGCGCTGCTTAACTCTCTGCGTTTCGGGAAGCTCGAGAGCGACCGGGTAAAATATTTGTTCGAGCATGTCGTGTCCGGTATCGCAGGTTACGGCAACTGTATCGGCATTCCGACCGTAGGCGGCGAAATCATGTTCGACAACAGCTATGACGGCAATCCGCTGGTCAATGCGATGTGTGTCGGACTGATCGACCATGATAAAATCCAGCGCGGTGTCGCCAAAGGTGTAGGCAATCCCGTATTCTACGTGGGTCCACCTACAGGGCGTGATGGTATTCACGGGGCGACGTTTGCCTCCGTGGAGCTGAGCGAGGAGTCGGAAGCCAAGAAGACAGCAGTGCAGGTTGGGGATCCGTTTATGGAGAAGCTGGTGATGGAATCCTGCCTGGAGCTGATCGACAGCGGCATCGTGCTTGGCATTCAGGATATGGGCGCGGCAGGCCTGACCTGCTCCAGCGCAGAAATGGCCAGCAAAGCGGGCAATGGCCTGGAGCTGTATCTGGATCAGGTACCGCAGCGTGAAGAAGGCATGACCCCTTACGAGATGATGCTGTCGGAATCACAGGAACGGATGCTGTTTGTGGTGGAGCCTAAGGATGAGGCGCAGGCACAGGAGATTTTTGACCGCTGGGGCGTCATTTGCCGCAAAGTGGGCAAGGTAACCGATGACGGCCGCCTGAAGCTGTTCCATCACGGTGAGGTTGTCGGCGATATGCCGGTAACGGCTCTTGTAGATGAGTGTCCAATCTACAACAAACCGTCCGCAGTTCCTGCTTATTATGAAGAGAATGCATCGGTCGATACTCTGCGTTATGCCGAGGTTACCGATCTGGGCGGCGCGCTGCGCACGGTACTCGCTTCCCCTACGGTAGCAAGCAAAGCATGGGTATACAACCAATATGACTATATGGTTCGCACCAGCACAGCGGTTCGTCCCGGTTCCGATGCTGCAGTGGTTACGATCCACGGCACACGCAAAGGCCTGGCAATGACTACGGACTGCAATGGCCGTTATGTTTATCTTGACCCTGAAGTCGGTGGCCGGATTGCAGTCAGCGAAGCGGCGCGCAACATTGTCTGCTCCGGAGCTAAACCGCTGGCGATTACAGATAACCTGAACTTTGGCAGTCCCGAGAAGCCGGAGATTTTCTGGCAGATGGAACGTGCGGTAGACGGCATGGCTGAAGCCTGCCGTGTGCTCGATACGCCGGTTATCGGCGGAAATGTCAGCCTGTACAACGAAAATGCCTCCGGAGCGATCTATCCGACACCGGTTGTCGGTATGGTGGGTCTCGTGGAAGATACCGATCACATTACCACTCAAGCCTTCAAGCAAGAGGGCGACGCCATTCTACTGCTTGGGGTGACTAAGGCTGAGCTTGGCGGCAGTGAGTTCCAATATGCTGTACATGGCCTGACGGAAGGCCGTCCGCCGGCACTGGATTTGGCTACTGAACAAAAGCTGCTGGATGCTGTGCTTGGCACGATCCGCGGCGGTCTGGTCCGCTCCGCGCATGACCTTTCCGAAGGCGGCCTTGCGGCTGCACTGGCAGAGAGCTGCATCAGCGGCGGTATTGGTGCTAACGTAGAGCTGTCCGCGAACGGGCTGCGGCCCGATGTGGCCTTGTTCAGCGAGAGCCAATCCCGTATCGTACTGACCGCTGCTCCTGATCGTGCGGAAGAGCTGAAAGCAGCAGTTGCCGCTTACGGCGTGCCGGTGGAAATCATCGGAACCGTTGGCGGGGACAGACTGCGCCTGGCTCTAGACGGCAAGACTGCACTGGATGAAGCTGTAACGGAATTAAAAACCATTTGGGAGGATGCTATTCCATGTCTTATGAAATAAAGACCGGGAAAGAGCAGGCGGCTCCAATCCTGTGGACCGGCGATTTTTACAACGAAGGAACGGGCTCGGGAGATATTTTTGACACTTTAAAAGAAGAATGCGGCGTATTCGGGGTCTTCGGACACCCGGAAGCCGCCTCCATGTCTTATTATGGACTGCATGCGCTGCAGCACCGGGGAGAGGAAAGCGCGGGCATCTGCGTGGCAAACGGACGCGACTTCAACTATCACCGCGGCATGGGCCTCGTCAAGGAAGTATTCGATAAGGATAAAATTGCTTCACTGGTTGGTGACATGTCCATCGGCCATGTGCGTTATTCCACCAGCGGCGACAGCCGGCTGACCAATGCGCAGCCGCTTGTCTTCAAATACCGTGACGGCGATCTGGCCATTGCCACCAACGGCAATATTGTCAACGAACCGCTGATCCGCAAGCAGCTGGAGCAAGGCGGCTCTATTTTCCAGACTACAAGCGACACCGAGGTACTGGCACATCTGATCGCACGTTCGCAGAAGGATTTTGTCGAAGCCACGAAAGATGCCCTGCAGCAGCTGGTCGGCGGTTTCGCCTTCCTGCTGATGACCAACGATAAGCTGATCGTCGCATCTGATCCGCACGGACTTCGTCCGCTCGTCATGGGCCAGCTCGGTGAAGCCTATGTCTTCGCTTCAGAGTCCTGTGCGCTTGAAGTTATCGGTGCCAAGCTGGTGCGTGATATTGAGCCGGGTGAATTGCTCGTGCTTGATAAGGACGGCTTCCGGGAAGACCGCTTCGCTGAGCCGAAGCGCAAGGCGCTTTGTGCCATGGAATATATCTATTTTGCCCGGCCGGACAGCGATCTGAACGGCTCGAACCTGCACTCCGCCCGCAAGCGGATGGGCAGCCGGATGGCGCTTGAAGCTTTTGTGGATGCGGACATTGTAACCGGCGTACCGGATTCCAGTATCTCCGCAGCCATCGGCTTTGCCGAGCAAACAGGTATCCCTTATGAGCTGGGACTGATCAAGAACAAATACACTGGCCGGACGTTCATCCAGCCGAGCCAGGAGCTTCGTGAGCAAGGTGTGAAGATGAAGCTGAGCGCCGTGCGCCGCGTCGTTGAAGGCCAGCGCGTCGTCATGATCGACGATTCCATCGTGCGCGGCACCACCTCGCGCCGGATCGTGAACCTGCTGCGTGAGGCCGGAGCGCTTGAAGTGCATGTGCGGATTACCTCGCCGCCATTCAAGAACCCATGCTTCTACGGCATTGATACACCTGATCGGCGTGAACTCATCGCCTCCTACAAGAGTATTCAGGAAATGTGCGAGGAGATCAACGCCGATTCCCTGGCCTTCCTTTCACCGGAAGGGCTGATCCAATCCATCGGCGGTTATAATAGCGATGATTACAAAGGCGGTTTATGCCTTTCCTGCTTCGACAACGATTACCCGACGCAGGTGGATTTCGGCGGGGAAGAAAAAGACGGCTGTTCCTGTTAAGCGGGTCCATCCCCCTATAGTCGAGTGGCCCATCCCCCTAAGTCCCCCTTGCGAAGGGGGATTCCGAAGGGCTCTGCCCTCCGGCCACCCGAAAGTTTGGCGGTAGGAGTTTGCTTTTAACTTGCTAAGAAGGCTGGGGTGCGGGTGCCCGCTTTGTCCCTGTGTGCTGCGCACGGCCGGGACACGCTCTACGGCGCTCCGCGCCCTGGCGGCATGCTGCCTCGCCGGGCCAAAGGCTCAAGAACCCATCCTGTTTGCTACGCAAAATCGGAGGTTCTCTCGCTTAAGGCGCGCCCGGCTTCGCCTCGCGCGCCAAAGACAAAGCTCTTAAAGCTCTCCCTTGTTTGCTGCGCAAATGCAGGGAACGCTTTTCTCGCTGAGGAGGCGCTTGTCTTTGCCAAGCGCCGAGGTCTTGCTGCTGCTGTGCAAGGCGCGTACAGCGGCTTGCGGCTGGGTTTGCCCCGGGTGGTTCGGAAGGCATGGAGAGGAATTTTGGAACTGTAGGAGCGATAGCGTTCGCCTTTATATTTGGATTTCTACCGCGAAGAGCGGTTTAAATCAGGAAATCCAAATATAACAGCGACCGGAAGTCCAAACATTCATCGCAATGGCGTCCAAGAACCACACACAGCCAATCCCTGCCGCCCCGAAACGCGCTCTAAACTAACTAATAATGAGGTGTCCAAAAGTGTCGGAAGCTTATAAAAACGCCGGAGTGGATATTGCGGCTGGCAATGAAGCCGTTGAACGCATGAAGAAGCATGTAAAGCGCACGTACCGTCCGGAGGTTATGACGGAGCTGGGAGGATTCGGCGCGCTGTTTGGTCTCAATAAGGACAAGTATGAAGAACCGGTGCTCGTATCGGGAACCGACGGCGTGGGCACAAAGCTCAAAATCGCTTTCGCGGCCGACCGCCACGACACGATTGGCATCGATGCCGTAGCCATGTGTGTGAATGATATTGTAGTACAAGGCGCAGAGCCGCTGTTCTTCCTCGATTATCTAGCCTGCGACAAGGTTGTGCCGGAGAAGATCGAGGCTATTGTTGCCGGCATCGCGGAAGGCTGCCACCAGGCAGGCTGCGCGCTCATCGGCGGCGAAACGGCTGAGATGCCGGGGATGTACTCGGCGGGCGAATATGATATCGCCGGCTTCACAGTTGGCGTAGCCGACAAAGCGAAGCTGGTTACGGGCGCGAACATCGCACCGGGAGATACGGTGATCGGTCTCGCGTCCAGCGGTGTGCACAGCAACGGCTTCTCGCTGGTACGCAAGCTTCTGCTTGAGGAAGACGGCTATGCGCTGAACGATGTGGTCCCTGAGCTTGGAGCTCCATTGGTGGATGTGCTGCTGGCTCCGACGAAGATTTATGTGAAGCCGCTGCTCGCGCTGCTGGAACAGCTGCCGGTTAAAGGCATGGCGCATATTACCGGAGGCGGGTTCATCGAGAACATTCCGCGCGTACTGCCGGATCATGTGAATGTGGAGATTAATTATGGCTCCTGGCCGATTCTGCCGATTTTCGGCTTGCTGCAGAGCAAAGGCAATGTAAGCAACCGCGATATGTTCACTACCTTCAACATGGGCGTGGGCCTGGTGCTGGTAGTGTCTGCAGAAGACGGAGAAAAAGCGCTGGAACTGCTGAAAGCAGGCGGGGAAGAGGCTTATCTGATCGGCACAGTAACGGAAGGGGAACGCAAGGTTACCTTTACGGGAGCTGAAGTGTGATGCAGTACAGCCGGATCGCTGTGTTTGCCTCCGGGCAGGGCAGCAATTTTGCTGCGCTGGTTCAGGCTCAGAACGCAGGGAAGCTTGGCAGAGGCCGCATTGAGCTGCTGGTATCTGACAGGCCGGAAGCGCTAGTGGCACAGCGTGCGGAGGAAGCGGGGATTCCTGCCCTCCTGCTGCGGCCGAAGGACTTCGCAAGCCGGGAGCTGTATGAAGCGGAGATTGTAGCTGAGCTCCAGCGCCGGGATATCGGGCTTGTCGTACTGGCGGGATATATGCGGCTGATTACTCCGGTGCTGCTTACGCCTTACGCCGGGCGCATCATCAACATTCATCCTTCTCTGCTGCCAGCCTTTGCCGGCAAGGATGCCATCGGCCAGGCATTAGACTACGGTGTGAAGCTGACGGGGGTTACGGTGCATTTTGTCGATGGGGGTATGGATACCGGACCGGTTATTGCCCAGCGCGGCGTTGCCGTAGAGGCCGAAGATACAGCGGAAACCCTTGCCGGACGAATTCATCAGGTAGAGTATGAGCTTTACCCTGAGGTAGTATCTGCTTTTGCCGCCGGGAAAATTGGACTGGACGGAAGAAAAGCCACAATTTCCGAATAGAAGTATAAGCGTTGCTGCTAAGGACAGGGAGCTTGCCATAAATGGAGTCATTCTGTGTCGCATACTATGGACATGAGCTGCGATTCCGCAGGAATTTTTAAAACAGCATTGTTTAGCACGTCTATAGCGTTAAATACTGGCGAATTGCGCGGTGCGCTGATCTTTTTATTGACAAAGGTTAATTTCTGCGGTCACTTCCGATATTTCTCGGGAAATATTGCACAAGCGGGCAAAGGGTGTCGGAGAGTGATGGAATGCCTGATTTATGCCTTAGGAAGAATGCTGTAAGCTGATGGAATTTTAGTGATTTGGCAAGACTGGTTTATTCGGGTGAAAGAGCTTGTAGATCAGTTATACAAGTTTAGGGCATCACATTGTTAAGCATTAACCATTCAAACACAACTAATCGGGCATCATCCGGAGGAGGACTATTCAAAGTGAGTATCAAAAGAGCGCTGGTCAGCGTATCGGATAAACAGGGCATCGTGGATTTTTGCCGCGAGTTGTCTACATTGGGCGTAGAAATCATCTCCACAGGCGGCACTAGCACACTTTTGGCTAAAGAAGGTGTACCAGTCATCGGTATTTCCGATGTCACAGGGTTCCCGGAAATTATGGACGGACGCGTCAAAACGCTGCATCCCGCCGTACACAGCGGACTGCTGGCAGTTCGTGACAACGAGGAGCACACGCGTCAGATGACCGAGCTTGGGCTGGACTACATCGATCTGGTCGTGGTGAACCTGTATCCGTTCGCGGAGACGATCGCCAAGCCGGATGTATCGTACGAGGAAGCTATCGAGAACATCGATATCGGCGGACCGACGATGCTGCGTTCGGCGGCGAAAAACCATGCTTTTGTCAGTGTGGTGGTGGATGCGGCCGATTATGCAGGTGTGCTTGATGAGGTACGTGCAGGCGGAGATACGACCCTTGAGACCCGCAAACGTCTTGCGGCAAAAGTGTTCCGCCATACGGCGGCTTACGATGCCCTGATTGCCGATTATTTGGCTAATGTGACCGGTGAACCGCTGCCGGAGCGCTATACGGTGACTTACGAGAAGATTCAGGATCTGCGTTACGGAGAGAACCCGCATCAGAAGGCGGCGTTCTACCGCAAGCCGCTCGCTGCGCAGGATACGCTGACGGCTGCCGAGCAGCTGCACGGCAAAGAGCTGTCTTACAACAACATTAACGATGCCAATGCGGCGCTGCAAATCGTCAAAGAATTCGAAGAGCCGGCGGTTGTGGCCGTTAAGCATATGAATCCATGCGGCGTGGGCGTGGGCGCAAGTGTATACGAGGCTTACCAAAAAGCCTACAATGCTGATCCAACCTCTATTTTCGGCGGGATTGTGGCTGCGAACCGTATTATTGATGCGGATACCGCTAACCTGCTGAAGGATATTTTCCTGGAAATCGTACTGGCACCGGGCTTCACAGATGAAGCGCTGGAGATCCTTACGAAGAAGAAGAACATCCGCCTGCTCAAAATCGGCAGCTTAAGCACGGCCTCTGCACGCAAGAGCAGCTTTGTCGTTACCTCCATTGAGGGCGGTATGGTAGTGCAGGAGAGCGATGTGCACTCCGTGAACCCGGAAGAGCTTCAAGTGGTCACAAGCCGCAAGCCAACCGAAGAAGAGCTCAAGCAGCTGCTGTTCGGCTGGAAAGTAGTTAAGCATGTGAAGTCCAATGCGATTGTACTGGCGGCGGATGATATGACCGTTGGTGTAGGCGCCGGACAAATGAACCGTGTCGGAGCGGCCAAAATTGCCATTGAACAGGCCGGAGAGAAGTCCAAAGGCGCTGTACTGGCTTCCGATGCCTTTTTCCCGATGGGCGACACGCTGGAAATGGCTGCGAAGGCTGGAATTACCGCAGTTATTCAACCGGGCGGCTCGATCAAGGATGAGGAATCCATCAAGGTTGCAAATGAATATGGAATTGCCATGGTCTTCACCGGCGTCCGCCATTTCAAACACTAGAGGCCCGGGGAGGATTTCGTTTATATGGATATTTTAGTGGTTGGCGGCGGGGGCCGGGAGCATGCGATCATCTGGAGTCTGTCTCAAAGCCCAAAAGCCGGTAAAATCTACTGTGCACCCGGCAATGCCGGGATCGCGCAGCTTGCTGAATGTGTGCCGATTGGCGTGTTCGAATTCGACAGGCTGACTGCCTTTGCCAAGGAACGTGAGGTTGGTCTTGTAGTCATTGGACCGGATGATCCGCTCGCGGCAGGTATCGTTGATGCCTTTGAAGCGCAGAATATTCCTGTATTTGGGCCGCGCAAGAATGCAGCTGAAATCGAAGGCAGCAAAACGTTTATGAAGGATCTGCTGCACAAATACAGCATCCCGACAGCAGCCTACGAGAAGTTCAGCGGTTATGAAGCAGCGCTTGCTTATTTGCGCGCACAGGAGCTGCCGATCGTCATCAAGGCCGACGGCCTGGCTGCCGGCAAAGGCGTTACCGTAGCTTATTCGCGTGAAGAAGCCGAGCAGGCGCTGCGTGATATTATGGTGGACAAGGTATTCGGAGAAGCCGGTGCGCAGGTAGTCATCGAAGAATTCCTCGCGGGGCAGGAAATGTCGATTCTTGCGTTTGTTGACGGTGAAACGGTGCGGCCAATGGCGGCGGCGCAGGATCACAAGCCGATATTCGACGGCGACAAAGGACCGAACACCGGCGGAATGGGCACGTATTCGCCTCTGCCGCACATCGCTGAGGATATTATCCGCGAGGCGGTGGAGACGATCATCGAGCCAACAGCCAAAGCCATGGTGGCCGAAGGCCGCCCTTTTAGCGGCGTACTGTTTGCCGGGCTGATGATTTCACCGGATGGCAAGCCGAAGACGATTGAGTTCAATGCCCGCTTCGGCGATCCCGAGACGCAGGTCGTACTGCCTAGGCTGAAGAGTGATCTGCTGGAGATTTTTCTAGCTGTCACTGAGGGCAGGCTGGCGGATATTGAGATTCAGTGGAGCGATGAAGCGGCTGTATGCGTAGTGCTGGCTTCAGAGGGTTATCCGGGTCCTTATCCTAAAGACGTGCCTATCTCCGGTCTGGAGAGCAGCCAGGACGCACTGATCTTCCATGCCGGGACGGCACGCGGTGAAGATGGAAGCTGGGTTACGAATGGCGGACGGGTGCTTGGTGTTGTCGGCAGGGGCGCGAGTATTGCGGATGCCCGTGCGGCCGCATACGCCAGTGCAGAAACCATATCTTTCCAGGGAAAGCAGAACCGCAGTGACATCGCCATGAAGGCGCTCATCTGAGGATAAAGGACTGCAACCTAGCAAATTTTTACGCTATTAGTCCCAAAAAAGGACTGACAAGTGATAGAAGAAGTGCTATAATACAATTCGTACGGGGGAAAATGTGCGGATATATACAGATAAAGGGTCTTTCCTTTCATGGAAAGGCCTTTTTTAAATTAGGTTTTTGGAGTGCCCGTGAAGTTCCCGTAATATAGAATACGTCTTGCCGGGAAATGATACTTATAGTGCAAAAGTAGCGATGCGCTTATGTGTATGGCTAGTCACAGATTTAAGGGGGAATTATTTTTGAGTAAGGTTGGAAGAAATGACTTGTGCCCATGTGGAAGCGGGAAAAAATATAAAAGATGCTGCCTTGGTAAAGAAACCTCAGCGGTTGAATCCATACTGCGGCTCGTAACAACGGAGGAGGCAGCAGCCCATGAGGCTGTAGTAACTGAACCTGTCATGAGCCCTGAGGCGTTGGAACCTGTCCTTCGTCCAGAGAGCAAGCTTACCCTGACCAAGCTGAAAAAGATGGTAACACGCGAGCTAAAATGGGAGCATCCGGCCCACGAGCAGCTGGCGATGCAGCTTATCGAAAGCATGAGAAACCAGTATGAGCGGGAGCTGATTTTTGAAGCATTAGTGCTTTGGAACGGCTTCTCCCGCCAGACTAAACCTGCTGTGAAGAAAATGGGCTCCTTCTGTGCCGCGATCGAGTATTTGCTGTCCGAGGAGTACGGCTTTATGATTTCGCAGGCTGAACTTGCAACCAAATATGAGGTTACTGCGGCTACGATTTCCCGCAAGGTTAAGGAAATGCTTAACTACGTGGAGGAATACGGCATGGGCGGCGAGTCTGACGAGCTGCTAGTGCTGAACGGTCCGGGTACTCCTAAGGAGAAAGCACAGGCCCTTCTGTATCAGGCAGCGGAAGCCACTTCTACCAAACGGCGGATTCAACTGGCTGAAGCTGCACTTGAATTATATCCGGACAATTCCGACGCTTATCTTATTCTGGCTGAGGAATCGGAGAATGAGCAGGAGGCGCGTGCCTACCTCAAAGCGGGAATTGCTGCGGGTGAGCGTGAGCTGGGGGAGCTGTATTTTAACCAAAATAAAGGATACTTCTGGGGCCTGCATGAAACCCGGCCATACATCCGTGTCTGCAAGAGCTATGCCGAGTCTTGCTGGTTCAGTGGCAACGCGGAAGAAGCGGCGCAGATGCTGGAACGCATCATGGAGCTTAATCCGGAAGACAATACCGGTGCGCGTTATTTGCTGGCGGCTGCGTACTTGTACACCAACCGGTTGAATGATGCAGAACGTGTGCTGAAGAAATATGGCAAGGATGATGCCGCGGCTGCGTTTGCCTATGACCGGATTGTCCTTGAATACAAGAAGAACGGAATCACTTCCCAGCTCAAGATGCTGTACCGTGTGGCGCGTGGCGTGAACAAGCATGTGCCGGATTATTTACTGGGCGTGAAGCGGCTGCCGCATAACCTGCCGGATTTTGTAGGCTTGGGAGATTCTAATGAAGCGATTGAATATGTCATCATGCACTCCCGTTTATGGGCAAGCATGCCGGACCTGCTCAAGTGGATGCTGAAGCAATAGTTCATCATATGATGTATACCGGACACAGCCGCTCAGGCTGTGTTTTTTTTAATTTAAAGATAAGAATTTATATGCTTCACGCTATAAATTATCCTTCTATTTCTCGCTGAAACGGATACCGTCCTTTTGAGGACGGCGAAGCCGTTTCCACTTGATAGGGGAGGTTCTCTGAAAAAAATTTTCACCCGGAAAAAGAAATACTCTTCTAAAATACTTAAATGAGGAGGGATAAGAGTGAAGGAAGCGGAATGTTTGAAACAACGCATTGAACAAGCCCGGTATAAGCTGAATAAGTTGGAAAATCAATATACTCTGGGCCATCCCGCCGTGCTCCATCAATCGATGGTGCTCGACGAACTTATAAATGAATACAACAGGAGTTCTGGCACGCGTACAGCCATGAAATCGTTCCATAGCAACAATGAACCTGTAAACGAGGAGCTTTGGCCTACCCACTCCCTGCGTCTCCGGTATGTCTGAACACAGAAGGATTAAAAGTTAAAGTTATAAAAACTTGCGTGGTTGCGGCAAATCGTTTGCACAATCTTCGAAGTATCATCTGGTGCCGCAACTGCAATCCTCTCCCAGCGCTAAGCTTTAAGAATATATCGGATCACCTCCCTCTTCACTCTCTATTTAATCCCCTAACTGATATAAATCCTCACATAAAAACCAACGAAATCCTTGATATCAGCATAAATAGGGTCGAATCACGCATTTTTACATAAAAATGTGTTTTTTATTATGCTCTTTTGTGAAAATACCTGACATGGACACAGTTTTTTCACAGCTCGAGGTAAAACGGTAAAGGGATAAAGGGATTTTTTGCAGAAATAAGTCGAAAACAAGGAAACATTCATAGAGAGAGTATTGTCGGCCCATATTTTATGGAAGGCGGGGAGTCCTATGGCACTAAGAAAAAATAAGGAAGAGAAGATCAAGAACGGGCTGCAGCCTGAGCTTAAGGTTGTGGAGAAGAAGGAGCCGGATCAACCGGCTGTACAGGAAAAGAAGGTAAGCGGCCTGTTCTCCGCATTGCGTTCAATGATTCGAACCTTTAGCAATATGGGTATCCGCGGCAAGCTGTTTTTGTCCGTGATTTTATCTGTCGTTGCTATTTTCGTTATTGTATCGGTTGTGATCTACAGCAATGCGAAACAAATTATTGTAGATGATCTGAACAGCTCGCTGACCTATGAGAAGGAGAAAATCAGTGTAAAGGTCAATGACCTGCTTCGGCCTGCTATGAACAGTGTGGAGCTGCTCAATGCCAATGCTTATGTCCGTGACTTCATTGATCGGGCAGACTCCGGGGATACGCTAAAGACGACAAACGGCTATAGTGAACTGATCCGTACACTTAACCTGATTAAGGACAACAACAAAAACCTGCTGAACGTATATGTGGGAGTGGATGCGCTAAACAAAGTGATTACCCAGGATGAGTTTGAACCTCCGGCAGATTTTAATCTGAAGGAACGCGACTGGTATGCGGTGACGGCCAAGAATAACCGTGTTACAGTTACAGACCCTTATATTGATGCCGGCTCGGGCAAGATGGTAGTCAGTGTCAGTGCGCCGATTCTGAATGATGCCGGCAAGCTGATTGGAGTGGCGGGAGCGGATATCTCCACGGAGCAAATAACACAGGCGTTGAGTGCTTTTAACTATAAGGGCAGCGGTTTTGCTGTACTGATTGATAAGACCGGTACGTTCATCTATCATCCGGACAGCGATAATATTCTGCTGAAGAAGATGGGCGATCTCGGCGAGGACTGGAAAGCAGTCGGTGATAAAATGACTGAGTGGGGCTCCAATGTCATCCAGACGGATATCGACGGAAAGGCAAGCTATGTATCCTATTCCCCTGCGGTGGAGAACCAGTGGTCGGTAGCGCTGATTGTACCTGAAAAAAATGCGGAGAAGGAACTGCAGATGTTCAAACTGATCTTCATGCTCTCCATCATCGCTTCTATAGTGGTGATGTCCGTGCTGCTCTATTTTGTCTCCAACAGCATTCTGAAGCAGATTCCGATCCTGACTGCTGCTTTCCAGAAGGCGATGTCCGGTGATTTGTCGGTACGGGCCAAGGTTACAGCTAAAGGAGAAATCGGAGTGTTGGCGCACGGCTTCAACGAGATGATCTCTTCGCAGCAGGCGCTGATTCAGGACATTATGAGCAGCTCGCAGAGCATTTCAGGCGCTGTAGACAATACGGAGAAAAATGTATCAGCGCTGGACGGAAGCATCTCTGAGATCTCGGCCATTACGGAGGAATTATCGGCTGGAATGCAGCAGACGGCTGCCTCGATGGAGGAAATGAACGCCAGCACGAATGAAATCGGGCATGCGGTCAGCGGTATTGCCCGCAAAGCCCAGGAGGGTGCTGATGCTGCCAGTGCGATCAATGAGCGGGCCGAACGGCTCAAGGAGGGGGCGTTCCGCTCGCGGAAGCAAGCGGACGAGATGTATGGAGAGAGCGAAGTGAAGCTGCGGAGCGCGATAGAGCAATCGAAATCCATCTCACGGATTGGCGCCTTAACTAGTGCGATTCTGGAGATTGCTGCCCAGACCAATCTGCTGTCGCTGAACGCATCGATTGAAGCGGCCAGAGCGGGAGAAGCGGGCCGGGGATTCGCTGTTGTGGCGGAGGAGATCCGCAAGCTGGCCGACAACTCGCGAGACACGGTGACTGAGATTCAGGAGGCAACGGAGGCCGTAGTTAGAGCGGTGTCCGGCCTGGTGGAGGGGGCGGAGGGTATGCTGCGCTTTATGGACCAGCAGGTGCTGCAGGACTATAATTCCATGCAGGAGACGGGCCGGCAGTACAGCGAGGATGCCAAATATATCGATGAGCTGGTAACGGACTTTAGCGCCACCACCGAGCAGCTGCTGGCTTCCATCCAGAGTATGCTCACCGCAATCAGCGAGACCAGCAGTGCCACGAATGAGGGAGCTGAGGGCGCGGGGAGCATCGCTGCCCAAGCCGAGCAGATTATTGGCAAATCCGGGGGCATCGTGGCCGAGATGGAAGAAATCAAATACAGCTCCGCCCAATTGCTGACAACGGTATCCAGATTCAAAGCCTAACTGCCGAACTAGGACCGTATATAAAAGGTATTCATGTGTTGCCCGGAGAGGACAATGCTTGATAAAATGTCCTTGGAAGAGTATGTTACAAGAAGCAAATAGATTAGATAGAGACAGTGAGGCGAGGAATTGATGAGAGAAGGCGAAAACCGGATCGTAGGAATGGAAGATATTGTGCGGGCACACCATGTGCTGCGGGAGGTTATCGTCCGTACACCGCTGCAGCTGGATGCGGTGTTGTCGGCCAAATACGGCTGCAATGTGTATTTGAAACGTGAGGACTTGCAGATTGTCCGTTCTTTCAAGATTCGCGGCGCGTACAATATGATTCGCAGCTTGTCTGCGGAGGATAGAAGCAAGGGAATCGTCTGTGCCAGCGCGGGAAACCATGCGCAGGGCGTGGCGTATTCCTGCAAAGCACTAGGCATTATGGGCAAGATCTATATGCCAACCACCACCCCCAACCAGAAGATCAAACAGGTCCGGCGGTTCGGCGGTGAATATGTTGAGGTTATTCTGAAGGGGGATACCTTCGACGATGCGTATGATGAAGCCTTGCAGGCTTGTATTGATCACGGGATGACACTGATCCATCCCTTCGATGAACCGCGTATTATCGCCGGCAACGGGACGGTTGCCATGGAGATTATGGAAAGTTTGGACAAGCCGGCGGACTTCATGTTCGTTACCATCGGCGGGGGCGGTCTGGCTGCCGGTGTAGCCACCTACGTGAAAACTGTAAGCCCGAATACCAAGGTGATTGGTGTAGAGCCGACTGGTGCGGCTTCCATGAGTGAAGCCATGAACAACGGGGCTGTAGTGACCCTTGAAGAAATCAATAAGTTTGTGGACGGCGCAGCCGTGAAGCGTGTCGGCGGACTTACCTATGATATCTGCTCCCGGCATCTGGATGACGTTATTAAAGTGCCGGAGGGCAAGGCGTGCACGACAATTCTGGAGCTGTACAACGAAAATGCCATTGTCGTTGAACCGGCAGGCTCGCTGCCCATGGCTGCGCTTGATCAGTACCGTGATCAAATCCGCGGCAAGACGGTGGTCTGCATCGTGAGCGGCGGCAACAATGACATTGACCGGATGCAGGAAATTAAAGAACGGTCATTGATTTATGAAGGTCTGAAGCATTACTTTATGGTCAACTTTCCGCAGCGGGCCGGTGCACTGCGTGAGTTCCTGGCCGAGGTGCTTGGACCTAACGATGATATTACACGGTTCGAGTATACGAAGAAGAATGACAAGGAGAACGGCCCGGCGCTGGTCGGCATCGAGCTTCTGAACACAGATGACTACGCCCCGCTGATCGAACGGATGCAGCAGAAGGGTCTTGATTATACCGAGATCAACAAGGATCCCAATCTGTTTAATATGCTGATTTAAGCAGGGAAACACCGGTTACCGGTTATCTATGCAAAATGCCCGCCCCCGAAACAGCAGGGGGCGGGCATTTTTGCATAGTTCAGGTGAGGGGGACTTCTGTCTTCAGATACTGCTGGACACCTTCATCAAGCTTATAGCCATTTTCCTTCAACAGCTTCATAAGGCCATCCAGCTTCTGGAGAATTTGACTGCTGCCGTTGTGCTTGGCCAGTATGCTGCTATAGGCTTTCTGGGCTTCCAGATCCATCTCCAGATTGTCATAGTGGAAGAGCGGCGTATTGTTCTGCCCATAGAAAGTATCGCCAACATACATGGAATACAGCGACTTAACTGCCGCGATCCGGTTCGATTTGGGGTAGGACAGGGTGAACTCTTCCTGGGACAGCGCCCGGGCAACCACATCCGTCCAGGAAATCACAAGGCCGTTGTCCTTGGATGAAGGAAGCTCCGACTCGATGGCCATAATCGTAATATAATCGCGGATGTCATCCGTAACATACATTTTATATCTGCGGTAGGTTGAATAATCGATGATTGGAAAAAAAGTCCCTTCCGCATTCTCCAGCTTGTAGCCGCTCTCTCCGGCGCTCTTCAGCAGGCTGCTCAAGGCAGCATCCTCTGTACTCTCGGCAAGCTTGGCCATGCTGCTGCCCTCTTTGTAGATGGAGGTGAGTTTACGCTGGATTTCGTTGCTGCTGAATCTGCTCTCCCAGGATTGCAGCAGCGATTTTTGCAGATTCTCCAGCCTCAGGGTCATTAATGCCGCCTGATAGGGGGTGACCGAGTAAATGTTGCTGTTCAGGTAGCTGATTCCCTGATGAAGCGTGCTGGAAGATTTCAGCAGCGACAAGGTCGTTTTATAGACCGCTTCGGCATGTTGCTTCTTGGCGGCTTCAGTTACCACTGATTTGGAGGCTCCGGCAGATGCGGCGGCTGATCCTTCCGCCTGCACGGGTGCAGCGAAGCCCGGCTGGATTCCCAGTACTGCAGCAATAACCGCGGTTAGTATGATGTGCTTCTTCATGGAAGTTCCTCCTGTTTGGTCGGAAGTAGAATAAGAAATCTATGATCTGAAGAATATAAGTTTCAGTCCAAGCCCTCCGCCCAGACACAGAATCAGGCTCACCCAGGGGGAGATAGAGATGACCGGAAACAAGTTTTCGAGGAATGCCCCGGCAAATACGGCGATGATGACGATCACGACATAGACGCCCAGCCCTTTGAGATCGAAGGGTTTAGGTCTGGGTGCATCGCTTTCGGACAGGGAGGACAGCCATTTCATAAGCAGTTCAATAATAACCACGGAGCCTGCGCCTACGAGCAGAATCGTAAACAGGCTGATCTGGCTGAATATGCCTGCTGATCCGGTGATCCATAACAGGATGAGCCCGGCAATCGCGAGTACGGCGAACAGACTCGTCAGAGATGCCCAGGATATCATCAAGTAATAGTTCCACTGGCTGCGCATAGGGCGTTCAGGAATGCTGTCTATGATCTCCCGGAAATAATCTCCCGGATGCTCTCCGAATATTTGCTTGGCATCTTTGCCGTTACTCTGTTCCCGCAGCATAAGGTTTGCTGCTTCCAGCAGCAGTTCCTCCGCGCGGACAGCTTCTACCCGGCTGCTCCGCATCTCCAGAATCATATCTTCCATATAAAAGCGGTTAGATGGTGTCATCTGCTCGCGCAGAACGTTATTTTGTTTAATCATAGCTTTGACTTTCATAGTATGGATGTAAACCTCCAGTAGTCTTGATCGAGATAGCCTATAACCTAGAGTATACGGTTGGGCGGCTGTTGTGTGCAAGGACATCCATTTTCCTGTCCCGTGAATAATCCTTTTGGAAGAGTGAACACTGATAATGAAGTTTGAAGTTGCTTCACCAAATACAGCTTATAGGAAGGCAGGCAGCGTTATGGGACATGAGAAAAAAGAAGAACCAGGCAAATTCATGGGTGACGGCTTCGCGCCTGCGCAGGCTAATGAAGTGGGCGATTGGGGCAATTCCGACGGCTTCAGCCTGTGGGACGCAGCGGGGCAGGACCAGGATAACGGCCTGGAGGATTGGGAAGGCAGACGGGAAACCCATGATATGTTTCACGACAGCTACGATTGAGTGAGTTTTGCGGACAGGGGCCTCTTTTGTTCCTTTGGGAGCGGAAGGGGCCTTTTCGGTCATTATTGATTTCCGCTGGCTTCTTGTTGACAATAATAGCGTAAACCGTATAATAAAGATATAAATCACACTAAATTAATCGGAATTATTGTACTTTGGAATAGCTTTACTTTTAGAGGAGGATACGGCCATGGAACGGAACATTATTATCCGGCATAACCAGGAGGAGCTCACAGCAAGCATACACTATCCATCGCGTGAAAAGGGGAGCAGCGGCCGCTGCAAGGACCGTGTGCCTCTGGCGGTTATTTGCCATGGTTTTGTAGGCAGCCGGATCGGCGTTGACCGGATCTTTGTCAAGGCTGCCCGTGAATTGGCGCAGGACGGATATATGGTGATCCGCTTTGATTATGCGGGATGCGGAGAGAGCACCGGGAATTACGGCAGCGAGGATATGGAATCCATGATTGCCCAGACCCGGGCTGTGCTTGATTACGGGATCGGTTCTGCAGATGTGGATCCGCAACGCGTTACGCTTATCGGACACAGTCTCGGCGGTGCCGTAGCTCTCTTGACCGGAGTCCGCGACCGGAGGGTGAAGAATCTGGTCCTGTGGTCTGCCGTCGGCTATCCGTTCAATGATATCGTAAAGATTGTAGGAAGGGAAGCTTATGACCGGTCGGTGAAGAGCGGGTCGTCCGATTACGCCGGATATACGTTTACTCCGGTATATTTCAACTCGCTGGCTGCTTTCCAGCCTTTTCAGGAGGCCGGCAAGTTCAGTGGAGATGTGCTCGTTATTCATGGAACCTCCGACGATGTCATTCCGGTTGATTATGCCTTCCTTTATCAGAAGCTGTTCTGGACCCGGCCGGAGGGACGCTGCGACAAGGAGATCATTTTTCAGGGAGACCATACCTTTTCCTCAGGCCCGGCGCAGGAGCAGGTGCTGAAACGGACCCGGGAGTGGATGAACCAGCAGGAGCATCTGCAGCAGGAATGGCAGAACTGGATGATATAGGTGATATGTAGCATTAGCAATAACTGTGATTTAGCGGTAAAATAAAGGGGCACACCATATACTGGGTTATGGAGGTTGGCACCCTATGAAATTACCGGCATTTTTTATTGCGCACGGTTCTCCGCTCCTCGCTCTGGAGGATAATGAGTACACCCGTTTCCTGGAGCGGCTTGGTCAGGATCTGGGGAAGCTCCGCGGTATTGTAGTTTTCTCCGCGCATTGGGATAGCCCTGAGCAGCTGATTACCGTGGACGCACAGCATGAGACGCAGCATGATTTCTATGGATTTCCGGAAGAAATGTATTCGCTGACCTATCCTGCCCCGGGTGATCCCGCACTCAGCAACCGTATTTCCGAGCTCTTCAAGGAGAATAATCTCGCCCATCAGCCTGTTCTGGGGCGCGGCCTTGATCATGGCGTATGGGTGATCCTGAAGAAGATGTTCCCGCAGGCCGATATTCCGGTAGTGGCTTTATCCGTCGATTCTTTGCGCTCTCCCGAGGAACAGTATACTATCGGGCGAATGCTGGCTCCGCTGCGGGATGAGGGAATACTGCTGATTGGAAGCGGAGGATTAGTCCACAATCTGCGGCTGCTCAAGCAGGATGATACACCCGAGCAATGGGCACTCGATTTCGATGCGTGGGTTGCCAAAGGACTTGCGGCATGGGATCTGCCGTCTTTGTTCGCGTACGAGAAGCAGGCACCACATGTGCGCGAAGCGGTTCCGTCTTATGGAAGGGAACATTTTGTTCCGCTCTTCTATATTATGGGCACCGCAGATGAAGGCAAGCGGGCACAACTGATGATTCAGGCGTATCAATACGGAACACTCAGCCTGAACTGCTGGATGGTAGACTAGCGCAAATTCATACAATAAACATAGGATACAGCCGATAGCGGGCTGTATCCTTTTTATTTTGCGGATGAAGAAGGCAGTGTGCAAGACAAATCTGCTAGCCTGTGATTAAATGGAAGAAACGCGATACGGGTTTTGTACGAAGTGAATTTTGTACGGAGTGAATTCAAAGAAGTAAAGCTACAAAACTTTAAGCACATGCTTTCGAAGCCAGTTTTGTACGGAGTAGAATCTATGAAGTTAAGCTCACAAAACTTTTAGGAGGAACAACAAGTTTATGACCATGAACCGCTATTCTTCCCGTCTCATATCCGGTCTTATGCTTACTGCACTGCTGCTCTCCGCCTGCGGAACACCAAGCGCGGAGAATCTGCCTGCCCCGTCCCCATCGCCAACACTGTCTCCGGTGCCAACTGCTTCCATAGAGCCGTCGCCGACAACCGATCCTGCTAACACGGGGCAGTTGTCCGGATTGACCGGGCTTCCGGTGCAAGGGGAGCTGCTGAGGCCTTTGGCTGTAATGATCAATAATGCACCCGCTGCCCGGCCGCAGTCCGGTATCAGCGAAGCGGACATTCTGTACGAAGTGTTGGCTGAAGGCGGAATTACCCGGCTGATCGGGATCTTCCAGAGTCATACCGGAGTCGTCAAAATCGGACCTATCCGCAGTATCCGCCCTTATCTGATCGATATCGGTGAGAGTTATGGGGCGGTCACGGTACATGCCGGCGGCAGTCCTGCTGCATATGCGATTCTGCAAGGTCAGAAGAAGGAGGATATGGATGAGATCGGCCGGGCCGGTGCCTATTTCTGGCGGGACAAGGAGCGCAAAGCTCCGCATAACCTCTACAGCAATGCAGCCAAGCTGCGGGAGGGTGCCGGAAGGCTGGGGTATGCGGAGAAAGCCCAGGTTCCCGGGTATCCATTCACCGATCCGGATTTCTTGCCGACTGAAGGTGAGGCTGCTGTGGAGTTAAATGTTAACTTTCTGCTGACAAGTTATAACGTAGGTTATAAATATAATCCCGAGACGCGGACCTACCTGCGCTGGGTGAACGGGAAGCCGCATTTGGATCTGAATAATGCCAGTCCTGTGGAAGCGGCGAATGTCATGGTGATTGGATCGGACCATAAGGTGCTGGATGATGTCGGCAGACTGCAGATTGATGTGGAGCTGGGCGGCGAAGCGCTGCTGTTTCAGCGCGGGCAGGTGATCAAAGGCAAATGGTCACGCAAGCCGGACGATGTCATCCGGTTTGTGAAGAGTGACGGGACAGAAGCGCTGATGTATCCAGGCATCACACATATTCTGATCGTCCCTAATGCGCCAGCCTTCAGCAGCCATGTGAACTATACAGCGGTTCCAAGTACAACGTGATTCCAAACCTGAAAAATGGCTGTTCAGAGAATTATTTCTGTTATTACTGGGAATTGTTAATATAGTGTAAAAAAGTTCGTTCTTTTTACTTCTATCCCTTCTATTGATATGATAAGATAACAAGGGTTGTCATTCATTTTCATGCTGTTTACATATGAGTGGCTTCAAGTTTTCACGGCAATTTTATGTAAAGGGGTTTAAACTAATGAAGTTTAAAAAAAAGGACATTTTCTTTGAGACGCTGGAAAATATGGCTGACACCATTGTCCAGGCTGCGGATTACTTCGCTCAGAATATTACAACTCTCCAGGAGAATGTCGAAAACTTCGCTGCGGTGATGAAGAAGTACGAATCCCAATGCGATACTTACACGCACACCGTTATTAAAGAGTTGAACAAGACGTTCATCACGCCGCTGGAACGCGACGACATTATGGACTTAATTACCAGTATGGACGATGTCATTGACGGCCTGGAAGCTTCGGCCTCGCGTTTCTATATGTATAACCTGCTGGACCCTGATGAATATATCGTTCAATTCGCGGAAATTCTGCGCCAATCTGCCTATGAAATCCAAAAAGCCGTTCATTTGCTGTCCCAGAAGAAACTCCTGGCGATTCGTGAGTATACCATTCGTCTGAATGATCTGGAGAATCAAGGGGATGAAGTGCTTCGCATTTGCACCAAAGCCTTATTCGAGACCGTAAAAGACCCGATTGAGCTGATCAAGCGCAAAGAGCTGTATGAGCGGTTGGAGACGACCACGGATAAATGTGAAGACGTAGCCAACATGCTGGAATCAATCATCATGCGCAACTCATAAGGGGCTCTGAAATATGGAAACATCATTATTTATGCTAGGTTTTGTTATATTTCTCGCGCTTGCGTTCGATTTCATCAACGGCTTCCATGATACAGCCAACGCAATCGCCACCTCCGTCTCCACACGGGCGCTAAAGCCGCGTACCGCTATCATTATGGCGGCGTCGATGAACTTTGTAGGGGCTCTGATGTTTACAGGAGTCGCCAAGAAGATCGGCGGCAGCATTACCGACCCTACCTTGCTAGATAACGGGATTGATATTGTTATAGCTACCCTGATAGCCGCGATTATCTGGAATCTGGTTACCTGGTGGCTGGGGATTCCTTCTTCTTCTTCACATGCACTTATCGGGGCATTGGCCGGTGCTGTATATGTAGGGGCCGGTACGGACCACATCAAATGGAGCGGTTTTGTTGAGATTGTGGAAGGATTGATTTTCTCCCCGCTCATTGCCTTTGTCATTGGTTATATTGTTATGACGATACTGAAATGGATCTTCGCCAAACGCAGTCCGCACACGGTGAATAAAGGCTTCCGCTCGATGCAGATCATTACAGCGGCGCTGCAATCCTTCACGCACGGCACGAATGATGCCCAGAAGGCGATGGGGATTATCACCTTTGCGCTCGTGACCTCGGGACGTTTGGAGACTATGGAGGTTCCGCTGTGGGTTAAGATTGCTGCAGCCACGTCGATGGCACTCGGAACTTCGATTGGCGGCTGGAAGATCATTAAGACGATGGGAACCAAGATTTTCAAAATCGAGCCGATCAACGGCTTTGCAGCGGATATATCCGCGGCTTCTGTTATTTTCTCGGCCACGCTGATGCATTTGCCGGTAAGTTCAACGCATGCCATTACATCCTCTATTCTTGGTGTAGGCTCTGCCAAACGCTTCTCCGCTGTGAAATGGGGAGTTGCCGGACGGATTATCGTTACCTGGTTTATTACAATTCCGATCAGTGCAGTGCTGGCGGGAGTTATCTTCACAATTTTCTTCTAGAGCACGGGTATGAAGATGTCACGGAAGCCACGGATGGCTGCGGACATCTTTTTTTGTTGTCTTTTTAGATGAATGGAATAGGGTCAGAGCGGAGACACCGAAAGGTGTCTTTTTATATTTCAAGAGAGGAATGTCACAAAAAGTAACGCAATCCCGATAAAATGCATTAATCAGAGGTAAAAGAAAAGGAAATATATCACGTTTAAAAAAGAAAATGACATGAAAAATTTGTGATTCGCGTAGTATTATGTAGGATTTCGTAGTCTTTAAAGTAAGGTGTGTTTTAAGTGTTACCATAGCTGACAGAGAACGGTTCGAAGATTGTGCAAGAACTTAAAAAGCGTGGCAAAGGAGGCCTGTCGTTGATCGACTTTCATCAAGTAGACAAACATTACGGACATTTTCATGTACTGAAAGCAATCGACCTGCATGTTCAGGAAGGGGAAGTGGTTGTCGTGGTCGGTCCTTCCGGCTCAGGTAAAAGCACAATGCTGCGCTGCATTAACCGGCTGGAGACGATTACGAGCGGCGGATTGACCGTAGACGGGATAACTGTAAATGAACGCAAGACGGATATCAATAAGCTGCGCAAAGAAATTGGAATGGTGTTTCAGCATTTCAACCTGTATCCGCATAAAAAGGTGATCGACAATATTACACTGGCACCGATCAAGGTGCTGGGGCTTTCCAAGGCGGAAGCGGAGAAGACAGCGATGTATTACCTGGAAAAGGTAGGGATTGCCGATAAAGCTCTGGCTTATCCGTCCCAGTTGTCAGGCGGCCAGCAGCAACGCGTGGCGATTGCCCGGGGACTGGCGATGAAGCCGAAAATAATGCTTTTTGACGAACCGACATCCGCGCTGGATCCGGAAATGGTTGGTGAGGTGCTGGACGTGATGCGGACGCTGGCCCGTGAAGGCATGACGATGGTTGTGGTCACCCATGAGATGGGGTTTGCCCGCGAGGTTGCGGACCGGGTTATTTTCATGGATCAGGGACAAATCGTAGAAGAAGCGGAGCCGGAGCAGTTCTTCGCCAGCCCGCAGGAAGAGCGGACACGCACATTTCTCAGCCGTGTATTAAGTCATTAACCAAATAGACAGCAATAAGGGGAGGAAGAGAAATGAAAATGTCCAAAAGCTTCAAACGGTTAAGTGTGCTGATGATCGCTGCTGCCCTGTTCGTAATTGCCGGATGTGGTAACAACAACGGGGACAGCAACAATGCTGCAGGCGGCAACAATGCTTCAGGGGGATCTACGGATTCCAAAGCTATTGCCAAGATTAAGGAACGCGGCAAGCTGCTGGTAGGTGTGAAATACGATACGAGACTGTTCGGACTGAAAGATCCGGGATCGGGCAACGTGGAGGGCTTCGACATCGACATTTCCAAAGCCATTGCCAAACATATCCTCGGTGACGAGAACGCAATTGAACTGAAGGAAGTAACCTCCAAGACACGGATTCCAATGCTGAACAATGGTGAGATCGATATGGTTGTCGCTACCATGACCATCACCGAAGAGCGCAAGAAGGAGGTTGACTTCTCCGACGTTTATTTCCAAGCCGGACAATCGCTGCTAGTAAAGAAGGGTAGTACGATCACCGGTCTTGAGGATGTAACGAAGGATACCAAGATACTCGGCTCCAAGGGTGCAACCTCGATCAAAAACATTAAAGAAAAGGTTCCGGGTGTAACTGTACTGGAATTTGATAACTACCAGGATGCGTTCAGCGCCCTGAAGGCGGGTCAAGGGGACGCGTTAACAACAGATGATGCCATCCTGTATGGTATGGCTTCGCAGGATCCGAACTTCGAGGTTGTAGGCGAACCGTTCACCGACGAACCTTACGGCATTGCTGTACAGAAGGGCAACACCGATGTAGTTAAAGCCATTAATGATACCTTGACCGAACTGAAATCAAGCGGTGACTATGATGCCATCTATACGAAATGGATCGGTAAAGCTCCGGCAAAATAAGGCTGGTCAGGCATCTTTGACATCATGCTCTGCATTCACCATTGGTCCTTGCATGAACGGTAGCCGTCCTTTAAAGGGCGGCTCTGCCGTTTCTGCCTGTAAGATCAAACGGATGACGAATGGGGCAAGTGAGCAAGCATCTTTAGGCAAGGGTAGGTGAGATCCATGGATTTTACGATATTAACCGATTATTTCGGCCAGTATATGGAGGGCTTTAAGGGCACTTTACTCTCCAGCGTACTCGCTCTCCTCGGCAGCTTTCTGGTGGGTACAGTAATCGCAGTCTTCCGCATTACATCTGTGAAGGGGCTGCGCTGGTTCGGAACGGGCTACGTCGAGTTTATCCGTAATATTCCGCTATTGCTCGTGGTGTATATTTTCTATTATGGTCCTTCTGCACTGGGATTCACACTTGATGGCTTCAAGGCAGGAACCATCGGCCTGGCCGTGTATACCTCAGCCTTTATCGCCGAGGCGATCCGCGCCGGAATCATGGCTGTTCCCAAAGGACAAATGGAGGCCGCACGTTCGTCCGGACTCAGCTACATACAGACTATGCTGCATGTCATTCTCCCGCAGGCGATTAAGCTGGTCATCCCGCCGCTTGGCAACCAGTTTATTAACCTGATTAAAAACTCCTCGGTGCTGACCATCGTCGCCGGTCTTGATTTGATGTATTTTGCAGATAGCATTTCAACTGAAACATACCGCACATTCGATACCTACATCTTCGTAGCGCTGTTCTATCTCGTATTGACTCTTCCGCTCAGCTACGGCGTGCGGGTATGGGAGCGCCGTCTGCAGCGCAATTACTAGAATAGGATGTTTTATGGGGTGAATTATTAGTTGTTTACAGTCCGCGAAGCGGCTGTAAGGTTTGCGGTTTAGGGTTAAGGTTTTACAGTCCGTGAAGCGGCTGTAAGGTTTGCGGTTTAAGGTTCGTAAGGATGAGAGAAGGCCGGGATAACAGGTCTTCGATCAATGGCTCGCGATCTTAGCTTTGCTTGGCGAAGCTTTGAATTCCAGTTGATAAGAAGGAATGAATGGAGAGAGGGTTTGGCGCTGTGGGGGCGGAAGCGATAGCGCCTGCCTGGAAGCCTAGGCTATACCGGATAAATAATGATGAAGATAAGCAGGCATAGAGAAGGTGAAAGTAACGGAGGGGGATTTTGGAACTGGAGGAGCTTTAGCGTCCGCCTTTATGTTTGGATTTCTACCGCGGCCAGCGGTTCAAATCAGGAAATCCAAACATAACAGCGGCCGGAGGTCCAAACATTCACCGCAGTTACCCGTCACCGGCTCGAACCAAGCCCGCATCTTTAGAATCCATGCATCCAGCATAGCCCCAGCCTCCAGCCAGCTACCGCATCACGTTCCCCACTCCAAACCCTACGGACAAACATCCGTCCGTATATCAACATTTCAACACTTCCCATGCAAAGCACCTAAGGAGGGTTACTATTTTGGATTTTACCGGCGCATACTCCATTGATAATTTAAAGTTTCTGCTGGATGGGCTGTATATTACGCTCATCGTGGCTTTTGTATCGATCATCCTGAGCTTTGTCATTGGCTGTATTATGGGAGTGATCCGTTATTCGGAAGTGCCGGTATTGTCGCCGGTAATGTTCGTACTGGTGGAGCTGATCCGTAATCTGCCGCTGCTGCTGATTATTTTCTTCATCCGTTTTGCGCTGCCGGAGGTGGGGATCAAGCTGGGATTGATCACGGCGGCTATTGCCGCATTAACGATATTTGAAGCTGCAATGATTGCTGAGATTGTGCGCGGCGGATTAACCTCGATTGACAAGGGGCAAATTGAAGCGGCGCGATCCTCCGGACTCAGCAATTTCCAGACCTTATGGCATATAGTGCTGCCTCAAGGATTGCGGCGTATGGTTCCGCCTCTGGTAAGCCAATTCATCTCACTGCTAAAAGATACCTCGCTCGCAGTTGTGATCTCTTTGCCGGAGCTGATGCATAACGCCGGGATTGTCATCGGGCACGGCTACAGCTACGCAATTCCTACGTTGCTGCTCGTAGCACTGATTTACTTTGCAGTCAATTTCCTGCTGTCGATCCTCTCGCGAAGATTGGAGAATAAAGTGGTCTGACGGACAGGGATCGTGTACTTTAGCGTAGGAAAGCAGAGGCGGTTATGGTAGTATAATTGTCAACATCTTTGGCAGGAGCAGTGGGCGATGGGACATTTCATACTGAAATCCAAATATGCGCAGATTATCATAGTAGCCGCCGGGACGGCATTGGCCGGTGAATTCAAAATAAATCCGTTTGATGGCGACATCTTCCGGATTGCAATGGGCAGCAGTGCGTTTCTGCTGTTTTTGCTTTTAATGAGGCGGCTGCCTTACATTAGTACAGGTATTGCCACAGGCATTGTCGTGCTGCTGTTTCGTACCGGATTGGATGCTGCGGGAGGCGCTGAGCTGAGCTTTGTGCAGAGTTTAACCAGCCATTTCTCAGCAATGGTCTATTATATTGTCTTCGCAATATTGATGCATTTGCTTAAGAGCCGGCTGGATACCTTCCATCCGCTTGTGCTTGGCGGTGTTGCGTCGCTTATTGATCTGGTGTCGAATGAAATGGAGCTGCTGACCCGGCTGATTGTGCTGGACTCGGCCTCTTTCCGGCTGAATGAATGGACTTATCTGATGGTTATTGCTGTCATCCGCACGTATTTTACGACCGGTGTGTACAGCAGTATTTCCGTCAGCCAGCTGCGAATCGCGCAAAGAGAACAGAAGCAGCGGATTGAGCAAATGCTCGGATTCGGCTCGGGCCTCTACGGTGAAGTATTTTATCTGAAGAAGTCGATTGGAACACTGGAGAGTGTTACCTTGAGCAGCTATGACCTATATCGGAATCTTAAGGCCGGTGAGGAGCATCAGTTATACAGCCGCCAGGTACTGGATATTACCCAGCAGATTCATGAGGTGAAGAAGGATACCCAGCGGATTTTGGCCGGTCTGGTGAAGCTGGTGGAGCGCGAGGTTACCGGGGACATGCGTCTATCCGGCATCCTGAGTTTTACCGTGAAGAGCAATGCCAAGTACGCCGAAATGCTGGGTAAGAGTATCAGCTTCAGTACCCATATTCCCCAAGACTCCGATTATACCACCGCAAGCTACATTCCACTGCTTACCCTGCTGAACAATCTTACCGCCAATGCGGTTGAGGTTATAAAAGGAATAGGGATCGTATCCCTAGATATCTATGAGAAAGCCGGGTCTACGATCCTCACCGTAACTGACAGCGGCGGCGGAATTAAGGAACGTGATCGTGAGCTGCTGTTCGAGCCCGGGTTCACAACGAAATTTGATGAAGAAGGTATTGCTGCTACGGGAATCGGACTTTCGCATGTGCGGGATATTGTTGATGCATTTGAGGGCGAGATTACGGTTCATAAGGCCTCCCATACCGGAGGGGCGATGTTTCAGATTATTTTACCGACGGCAAAGCTGCGGAAGGAGGAATAAAGGATGCCGCTTTCTTTCTGTATAGTGGATGATGATGCGGCCGCCAGAAGAATGCTGCAGCATATCATTGAGGATAGCGGGCTTGGCGAAGTGGCGGGTACCGCGGAATGCGGGCAGGACGGGGTACGGCTGATCTTAAGTGAATGTCCGGACATCGTACTGATGGATCTGCTCATGCCGGATCAGGATGGGATCGAGACAATTATCTCGCTGCAAGCCCAGGGCTGCCGCTCCAAATTCGTAATGATCTCGCAAATTGAAAACAGTGACATGGTAGGCCGCGCTTACCGCAGCGGAATCGAGTTCTTCATCCGCAAACCGATCAATAAGATCGAAGTGGAGGCCGTGCTGTATAAGGTGAACGAGCGTTATGCGATTAACCGCTACCTGGATGAGATCAAATCTAGCCTCAGCAAGCTGGAGGGACTGCAGTTCGGACTGCCGCCGGTGCAGATCAGTAAACGTTCCGTACGGGAGATCATTCAGCCGATTCTGATGAATATGGGCATGGTGTCCGAAAGCGGAAGCCGCGATATTATCACGATGATGGAGCTGGCCGCAACGCACAGTAACCGCGGAAGTCTCCCACCGCTTAAGGAACTCTACGAAATGGCTGCAGCCAGCTATAAAACCGTTCCCGCCGAAGCAGCGAAAGAGGTGAAAGCGATTGAACAGCGACTGCGCCGCGCGTTGTCTGCCGGACTGACGAATCTGGCCTCCATTGGACTGACGGATTACGGGAATCCCAAGTTCGAATATTACGCGCCGCTTTATTTTGATTTTGAGGAGGTGCGGCTGAAGATGAGGGAGATCGAGCAGGGCCGGGATTCCGGCAAGGTTAAGGTGAATATCAAGAAATTTCTGCAAGTGCTGCATCTGGAACTGCTGGACGGCCTGGGCCGCTAAGGTGCAACTATAGATGTAGGGATCATGGGACCTCCGGAACTGCTGAACAGCAGGCTGGTGGTTATTTTTTTGCGCAGAGATGTAAGCAGGGTAGGCTTCACATCAACATTTGGGCTGGGGATGCCTCATGCGGTACAATGGTAACATGAAGCTGCTGAAAGGCGTAAGTAGGAACAAACGGAGGATTCATTATGATACGTACATTAGTGATAACACATCAGGGTGAAGTGCTGACAGGGCTGGCACTGCAAAATATAGTGATTGCTGATTATGCCTGGATTTGGGCGGATTTTGCTATGCCTACGGCGGAGGAGTCCCTGCTGCTGGACACCTATTTTCATTTTCATCCCTTGGCAATTGAGGATTGTATGCATATCTTGCAGCGGCCGAAGCTGGATTATTACGAGGATGTGCAGTTTTTTGTGCTGCATGCGCTCAATGAGCGCACGCTGGAGGCGGAAGAGGTCGACCTGTTTCTGAGCAAAAACTTTCTCGTGTCCTATCACCATCAGGAGAAGTCGGAGATGGATGAGGCCTGGGCTTCGGTGCAATCGGAGATTCACAGCCGCAAAGGCTGGTCGGGCGGTCCAATTGCGGCAGCCTACACCGTAATGGACAAGCTGGTCGATAAGTATTTTCCTAGCCTGTACAGCCTTGAAGATGAACTGGCCGATCTGGAAAGCAGCGGCGGCAGCGAGTCAGTGGAAGAGCTTATGAGCCAGGTCTTCAATGTGCGCGGACGGCTGCTTAAGCTGCGCCGGACGATTGTGCCGATGCGCGACCTGATGTACCGGATCCTCAATTCGCAGCATGTGCAGAGCAATGGAGAGGAACGGATTTATTTTGGCGATATCTATGATCATCTGTTGAAGCTGACCGATATGATCGAGGTGGACCGGGAAATGACCGCTGATCTGCGCGACAGCTATATTTCGCTTAACTCCAACCGGATGAATTCCATCATGAAGACCCTCACGGTAATTACTACTGTATTCATGCCGCTGACCCTGATTGCCGGGATATACGGGATGAACTTCCAGGTGATGCCGGAGCTCCACTGGACGTACGGTTATCCCTTGGTGCTGCTGCTAATGCTGTTGCTCGGAGTGGGGATGTTCAGATGGTTCCGGCGGAGCGGATGGTTTAAGTAAAGGAAGCGTAAACGCCACCGCTTAAGTGCGGCGGCGTTTACTGGAGGCAGGAGCCGTTTTTTTACGGTTCTTGGGCGGGGAATTGCGGCGCTTCGGAGCGGAGCGTCTTTTTTTACGCCGTTTGGGGCTGTACAGAGCGGCATCCTCTTCCGCTGCGAGCGCACCTGCCCCGCTTTTTTTGCCTTTTCCGAAGCTTCCCATTACGAGCTTAACCATAGGGGCCATTTGCTGAAAACCCTGCATCACCTTCTGCACCTTGCCCATGGAGTTTACGATGCCGTCAATTCCGCCCAGCCGGTCGACGATACCTTTGATCTGCTCCATATTCGCGAGATTGCCGAGTCCGCCGAGACTGCCCAGCAATCCGCCTGCTTTGGCGGTGGCGGCTTCAGCGGCAGGCAGGGCCAGCGCTGTTTCGGCAGCTTCCGCTCCAAGGGCAGGAAGCAATCCGGTTTCCACGGGAACAGGCGGCGCATATGAAGTGATACCGGGATAGGGGGAAGACGTGTACGGCCCGGCCAGCGAACGCCCATCCCGGCGGGAATGATTATAGTAATGATGAGGCATAACATCACATTCCTTCGTTAGTGGTTTGCTATACTGTATGTCATGGGCGAACATAAGGTATAGACGAATGCCCGGGTTACCGGGATAGTAGCGGAAAAGGGCGAATGCCTACAAGGAAGGACGGGAAGTGAAGAAACCGTGTCTATGCTTGATTTTCGGTGCTTATGTAGTACTATAATTAAGGCGGTAATCCTATAAGGATTTTGAAGGAAGACTGTCGAATACATAAATTGTGTGCGCCTGGGGTGGACGTTTGTCCATGATTTTCGTTCTTTACAGCGTGAAACCGTTAATGCTTGAAAAAACTGCTCCAGTACAATATAGTAGAGGCAAGATAGTCATATTAAATTATGTATTTAATGTCAGTTTTGTACGATGCTTATTCAATGAGGCTAATGCTGACCAAACTTTTAGGGGATGATCTACGATGCAGCTTAAGAAGCTAAACGATAAAAGTATTGACCAATTATTTGAGGCTATTTTGACATTGAAAAATATGGAAGAATGTTATGTTTTCTTTGATGATCTTTGCACAGTAAACGAAATCCAATCGCTCTCACAGCGTCTGGAAGTTGCGCGGATGCTGGGCAAAGGCTCTACTTATAATCAGATTGAAGCAGAGACTGGAGCAAGCACGGCGACCATTTCCCGTGTGAAACGCTGCCTAAATTACGGAAATGACGGGTATAAGCTTACACTGGAACGTCTGGGACGATAATTGATGAAGCCGGGCGTACTTATTATTAGTCACGGCTCACGGGACAAGACATGGGTTTCGATTGTTGAAGAAGCCGTCGGCCATTTATCACTGGAGAAGGAGCTGCCTGTGGCGGTTTCTTTTTTGGAGCTGGTAGAGGGCTGTCTGATACAGGATGGTATAAATGAATTGGAACATGCAGGGGTCACAGATATTATTGTGATCCCCTTGTTTGTGTCTTCGGGAAGTACGCATATTGATGAAATAGAGTATGCGCTCGGCGCCAAAGCTGCCCCTGAACGTGAAACGGATCTTGAACGCTTTACGGTTAATGCGCGTATCCATTTCGGCTACCCCGTCGATGATGATCCGGATATTGCGGTCATGATCTGGGACAAGGTCCGTGAGCTGTCCGCTAATCCGCAGCGGGAGACGATTCTGCTCGTGGGACATGGCAGCAAGCATGACGGCTTCCGCCAGCGCTGGGAGCAGGGCGTTTCCTCACTGGCGGAACGTGTGCGCACTGTGAGCGGAGTGGCGGCGGCCGATTACGGCCTGCTGAACCCGGACAGTATCAGAAGCCGGACGGTATATTGGCAGGAGCAGGGCTATGATGTACTGGTGGCTCCGCTCTTTTTAAGTGAAGGCTATTTCACCAAGGTAGTCATTCCGGAGAGACTTCAGGGATTAAAGTATGCTTATTCGGGACGGACACTGCTGCCTCATCCGCTGCTGCCGCACTGGATCGAAGAGCAGGTAAATACGATGCTGGTGAAGCTGCGGGCGCAGGCATAAATATCATCGGACTGATGTAGCCGCTAAAGCCGCTAACTTTAAAAAGATCGCGTATCCATTGTGTTTTTTTCGGTGGCTGCCGCATACATATATTTATACTTTTCTGCTGCTGCTGCTGATTTGATGTCATTGCAATAAGTAAAATATATTCTTCCTCAGGCTCTGGCATTGCTTGTGGGGTGCAGAATTGGGTATAATCAGTAAGGTTATCTATTATAAAAACAGGTGGCGTTCCGGTAATGAAAACTGCGAGACTGATTTATAATCCCACTTCTGGACGGGAAGAAATGAAAAAGCGGCTCGCCGACATTTTGGACCGGCTGGATATTGGCGGCATCGAAACCTCATGTCACGCAACAACCGGTGAGGGCGATGCTACGGCAGCCACAATTGATGCGGTCGAACGCGGAACTTATGATCTAATCATAGCGGCCGGCGGCGACGGCACATTAAATGAGGTAATCAACGGCATGGCGGAGAGACCGAATCTTCCCCCGCTTGGCGTATTGCCGCTGGGTACAACCAATGATTTTGCCCGGGCTATGGGTATTCCGAAGAACTGGGAGGATTCCTGTGATCTGATTCTTCGCCAGGAGTCACGCCTGATTGACCTCGGCAAAGCCAATGACCGTTACTTCATTAATATAGCCGGCGGCGGCAGCCTGACCGAGCTGACATACGAGGTTCCAAGCAGACTTAAGACGATGATGGGCCAGCTTGCTTATTACCTGAAGGGTATTGAGAAAATGGCCAGTCTCTCTCCGCAGGAGCTATACATCCGTGCCAATGGCCAGGAGCTGATTCATGACGAGTTCATGCTGTTCCTGATCGCCAACACCAATTCGGTAGGCGGCTTTGAGAAGCTTGCCCCGGATGCAAGCATTGACGATGGACTGTTCGACGTCATTGCTGTTAAGAAATGCAACCTTGCAGAGTTCATCCGTCTCGTGACTTTGGCGATCCGCGGTGAGCATTTGCAGGATAAGAAGGTCGTTTATTTCCGTACCGATGCCATGGAAGTCACTTCCCCGGGGTATGTCCAGCTTAATCTGGATGGTGAACTCGGCGGTACGCTGCCAGGTAAATTCCAGATCCTGCCGCAGCATTTGCGGATTTTTGCGCAGAAGCCTTGAGGCAGTTAAATGAAGGGAAGTGCAGGTGGCTGTAAGGCTGGCCTGCACTTTTATTGCAAAAGCGAAGATAATGAAAGAAGTGAACCTATAGATATGAGTAAACACCGCAGTGGACGCAGCGCAAGCCGCCGGGAAGGCACGGCGCCTGTCGCCGGACTGCCAGTGAATAAGAATGACGAGGTTATGCTCGATATCATCGGCATGACCCATGAAGGCGAAGGGGTAGGCCGCGTAGAGGGCTTTACCCTATTTGTGCAGGGCGCTCTCCCCGGTGAGAAGGTCCGGGCGAAGGTGCTTAAGACGAAGAAGCAGTATGGCTACGCCAAGCTTCTGGAGCTTGTGCAGGCCAGCAGCGACCGCATCGCGCCGCCCTGCGCCATCTATGACCAATGCGGCGGCTGTCAGCTGCAGCATATGGATTACACCGCCCAGCTGGCGTGGAAACGCCAGCTGGTGGTGGACAACCTGCAGCGGATCGGGAAGCTGCAGGTGGCGGGTGCGCCGGGCAGAGGCGCAGGTGCTGGGAAGCCTGTTGCAAAGGAGGCCGTTGAACCGGCGGATCTGACTGCCGGGGCAGAAAGTGCAGCAGCTGAGGGCGGGAGTGTGGCCAGTGCAGGTGCTGCGGGTGGCCAGGCTGACGGTATTATCGTCCGGCCAACCCTGGGCATGGACGAGCCTTGGCGTTACCGCAACAAGGCTCAGGTACCGATCGGCGTCACCGAAGGCGGCCTTGTCGGCGGCTTCTATGCCCGCGGCAGCCACCGGATCGTAGACATGGAGACCTGTCTGATCCAGCATGAGCATAACGACGACGTCGTTGCCGCGGTAAAACGCATAGGCAGAGAACTGGGCATCTCCGCCTACAACGAAGAGACCGGACGCGGCCTGCTGCGCCACGTCGTCGTGAAGAAAGCCTTCCGCACCGGGCAGATGATGCTGGTACTGGTCACGAACGGCCGCGACATCCCGCATCTTGACGCCTGGCTCGGCAGCATCCGCGAACAGCTGCCGGCTGTGGCAAGCATCTGCCAGAACATCAATACACAGAAGACAAATGTCATTTTCGGAGATGAGACCCGTGTCTTATGGGGCACCGACGTCATCTACGATTACATCGGCGATGTGCAGTTCGCCATCTCCGCCCGTTCGTTCTATCAGGTGAATCCGTCACAGACTGAGGTGCTGTACAGTAAAACCGTAGAATATGCCGGTCTGACAGGCAAGGAGACTGTAATCGATGCCTATTGTGGTATCGGGACAATCTCGTTGTTCCTGGCGCAGCACGCGTCTAAAGTGTACGGCGTAGAGATAGTGCCTGAAGCTATTGAGGACGCGCGTGCGAACGCACGGCTTAACAATATGAACAACGTAGTGTTCGAGGTAGGTGCCTCAGAGGACGTGATCCCGAACTGGAAAGAGCAAGGTGTCACGCCGGACGTCATCGTCGTAGATCCGCCGCGTAAAGGCTGCGACCCGCGCCTGTTGGATACGATTCTGGCGATGAAGCCGGAGCGGGTGGTGTATGTGTCTTGTAATCCATCGACACTGGCGAGGGATTTGCGGGTATTGGAGGATGGCGGGTACAGAACAGTGGAGGTAACTCCGGTGGATATGTTCCCGCATACGGTGCATGTGGAATGCTGTGTGTTGTTGGTGAGGGAGTAGTGATTTGGAGCCACATTTACCTGAATGAGTCCTAATGTATCACAAATTTTGGCTTACTCTTTAGAAGAACAATCGGATTCTACAATAAATTAAGATATCGAAGACGAGTTGGAGAAGGCCGGTATCCCGCCGCTTCATGTTCTTCAGATGACAACCCTGAACGGGGCTGGATTTCTGGACCGGATGAATGATATGGGGACCGTGGATATCGGCAAAAACACCGATTTGGTCCTTCTGGACGCCAACCCCATAGAAAGCGTACAAAATCTTTATGGTATTAACGCTGTGATACGGGCAGGTGCTTACCACGATAATCAAAAGCTAAGCTCAATGAAGGAAAGGCTTGGAGCAAAATAGAATCTAAGGCCAAAATTATCCGCATGATGACAGAGAATCCTGGAAATTTTTATGATATGGAATTATCAATAGCTTTGTGTTGTTCAGTGTTTTCAAATGCCAAAGTAAGACGTGGTAAAGGAATACCTAACTTTTTTGCTTCTCTCACAACTTCAAGTACCGCAAAACCTGCTTTACTATTGTTGTATTCGATGAAAAGTCGTGGTAAGCTACCCTTTGCAAAAATAACCTTGTTAAAAAGCGTGCCGAGAAGTGCCGGTGGAATCTTAGTTAACAGTAGAGAAATCGTATCAATCTTTGCACCTCTTGCTTTAAGTACAGGGATAATTCCCCTCATATTCTTACCAACATTTGCGAATGAGTCACTATGATTCATGAGTGCTGGAAAACTTCCCAGTTTTAACACCTCGGTCTCTATAGCCGCATTCATGGCAAAGTGATTCCATAGCCAGTTTTGCATATCCTTTATCCAACTAATTTTAAAATGGGCACTTTCAAATAGTTCTTTGACCTTGTTGTTAATATGTTCAGTGCCTACCCGTGGTTTTTCCAGAAATAGCATTTTTAAAAAGCCACCTCTAAGCCTATTGTCCGCGATGCCGCCGCCGCCTCCTGGGAACCCAAAGACAACATTGTTCATAGACAATGGTGAGATCGATGATTTCAAATCTTGCCAAACGTTATTGAATATTAGGACAGGGGTGTTTCCAGCAGCAGTCGATAGTAATTGTGCTGCTTCTGGAAGTTGTTCCGTGTTGACACTCACAATAATGAGATCATAATTTGGGCTCATCTCCTCATGCAGTTTGACGTTCCAGCTTTCTTTTATTAGCTGTTTCCCTCTTCGTGCGTCCCACATTTCAAGCTCTATGTTGCTTCCGAAGGTTTCTTTTCTCCCTTTTCTAACGTAAAACTCAACTGTATGCCCTGCCTTTTCAAAAGCCCAAGCATATTGGGTCGATATTACACCTCTACCGAAGAATAAAATTCTCATATTAGCCTCCTAAAAATATATATTAATCCTTGTTGATGATCAAACAACGTGTTGTATAATGTTATTGTATAGATTCACTATACGGTCATCAACCATCAGATTATTATTATCTGTCGTATAATCGATTGAACAGAAAATGGAGGCAAATAATGAATAAGCAACCTGAAATTACGGACAAAACTAGGCAAACATTTATAAATGTATTCTGTGATTTATATAGCCAAAAACCAATTGAAAAAATATCCATTCAAGAGATTGCTAACCAATCAGGATATAATCGCAGTACATTTTATCAATACTTTACGGATATCTATGAGTTGTTGGACTGCGTTGAAGAGCGTGTCTTTAAATCCATTAACGAGGAAATGGCAAGCAGAGAGTTTTCTACACATACTTTTCAAGATGCACTTCAATGCTTGGAAAATGCAGAGGAAATTTCAGTTCTTAAAGCCCTCTTGGGCGACTATGGTTCTGTTCATTTTGTTGAACGCCTGAAAAGAGAAATTCCCTTTGAGAGATTGATTGTGGACTTTCCAACAAATGATGTTTTAGCACCATACATAATTGAGTTTTACATATCAACATTAATATCTATGTTTCGCCTTTGGATACGCAACGGCAAAGATCTATCGTCGGAAGAATTGGTCAAGTTGGTAGACAGCCTATTTGCAAATGGGATAACACCGTATCATATTTTTGGCACGGTCAATCCGCGGCGCCCTGATTCGAATAAAAAGTAAGGGGACGAGGAGAAAGAGAATGAGGGACTTTAATATCGGCTCATCTTGCCATTTGGCGGGTATCATTGGCGCATTCTTGATATACAGGGCAATGCGGCCTTGATTTTAACTGAATACATGATCGAACAACACTCCTATATTACTGACAATGAAAAAAATACGGTGAGCGGCAGTATGAAGTTGATTTTATCAATCAAACGGCAAAATAAATAAATAAATTACGAAACCCGCACATGTGGAGTCGGTGGCGTGGATGACTCCAAAAAAACTGATGTCAAAAAGGAGCCGGTTAGGCTCCTTTTTGACATCAGGGTTGAAAGATATTATGTATGCTAATGCTTTCGTTTGAGAACATTTCAACTTTGCCATTGCTGCAGGCAGGGAGGCCGGGTATTTCAAATATTGCCCATAAAAGAGCTGGTATTTCAAGCTTGCTCATCGTTTTGGGGCAATCTTTTTCCGTTATGGCGGCAATGTAGTAATCCGTCGTGTTCTATCCATTCCGCTGTATACACCCACTAGCCCATCCCCATGACGGTATAAATTGTTATTCCCAATACGGAACACCTGTGAAGAGAAACGATTCATTGTTTACATAGGCATTAATTTCTCTACTGGCTAATTTGCTGATATGGTCTGGTAACCACTCCTGAGAGTCGGGCAGACCCAGCCAGAAATTCATGGTCTCAAGCTGTGCTGCAACGAAAAAACCTTCCAATAGCTCAATATAGTTATCCGGTAATGAATGATACTTAGAATATGATTTCAGTAACTGTTCTCTGAATGAAGGATGTATATATGAGAATGTCCAGCCCAAATCAACCAAATAGTAACCAAATCCGCAAGCGCCAAAATCGATGGGCCGCGCCTCTTTTTCATGAAACACAATATTACTTGGAATCAAATCGGCATGAATCATTCCCCAATTACCGGACGTTCTCTCAATAGAGTTCATCATTGTAATTACCTGCCCACCTGCAATCTGAAGAAGTTCGGTATCACTTGTATTAAGCAGACCTGCATTAGCCCGCTCCTTAAGCTTGCCCAGTGATTGTAATATACGGGAACTATCAAAGGCAGGACGTTCAAATAAACTTGGGATTTTCCAGTTAGAGGCTTGCCTATGTAATTTACCGGTCATTTCACCTATATATTTAGCGTCATCTATTGTAAGGATAAAAGGTTTCTGCTCACCTTCCACCCATTGTAGTAAAGTGCAGTTTGTATTGTTTACGGTCGTAATGAATTCTCCGCGGGTATTCTTGTAAGGTGAAGGCAGGGTTAAATCTGTATCTAAGGCTAAGGCGTGAAGCCAGACCATTTCGGAGTGGATCACTTCCTGCTTACTCCAAAAACTTTCAAGAGCGTCACCTTTGGATATATGCAATCGGAGGCTATAACTGTTGTTATCCAGGTCAGTGATTTTGTAGATCGTATTTCCGCTTTGTGCAATGAAATCAATCGATTTACATGTTATGGAGTAGTTACTTAATGCTTCCTTTGCTATACTTAAGTTTTTATTCAATCGCAGATCTCTCCTCGTTATCATTGTATAAAATTACAATAACACATCTATTTTTTTGAAAAAATGTAATGGTTAATTATATTTGTTTTTGACGTCGAGTGTGTAGACATGTCAGAGGATAGGAAATGAGAGAGTAATAAATTCATTTATAGAAAATTTTGATGAGAGCATCCTTGGATAGCTCTCTTTTTTAGTCCGAAATTATTAAGGTGAATTTTGGATAAAATAGTTCTATTATATAGAATGAATTTAATAACTACACAAAAGGGCAAAAGTAACGGAGGGGAAATTTGGAACTGTAGGAGCGATAGCGACCGCCTTTGTCACCGGATTTCCACCACATATAGTGGGTTAAATCAAGAAATCTGGGGACAACAGCGGCCGGAAGTCCAAATATTCACCGTAGTTACTTCCTCGCCAAAATGGGAAAATCTTAAATTCAATCTATATAGAAGGATTTATAGGTCTTGAAGTCGAAAAAAGTAACAGGATTCAGAAGAGGTAATTGGATTGACACACAAGTCCTACCACCGATTCAGTTACTGGAATAACTTAAAAAAATTAGAATTTCTGAGGGTGTTTTCTATCAAAATTTCCATCGAAGTAATAGAACATACAGAAGAAGAGGAGATCCGCATCAGGTGTCACCAAGTAGACGAAGAAATACATGAGCTCGTTGATAAAATAAAAACCGAAATGCTTATTATACTTGGTTATCATGAGGATAAGATCAGCCGCATCAAACTTAGTGATATTTATTATTTTGAAGCTGTTGACGGAAAAGTGTTTGCGTATGGCAAGAACAACGTTCATGAAGTCAAACAAAAGCTTTATGAACTGGAGGGACTTTGCAAAGAGAAACATTGTTTTCGAGCCTCCAAATCGACCATTCTAAATATAGCTAAGATTGCCAGCATTCATCCGTCGATCAGCGGCCGCTTTCAAGCATTATTGGATAACGGGGAAAAGGTAGTCATATCACGGCAGTATGTGCCAATGCTTAAACATATGCTTGGATTATAAAAGGGGGACCTATATGAAGTATTCCGAGCTCATAAAAGAAATGATTAGAGATTTCTTAATTGTATTCGCCTCCATAATTATAATCATCGCTATTTTGCGGCAAATCTATGATCCTGATGCAAGTTTCGAATTAAAGACGATTTTTACAATTATGGCTTTCTCTTTTCTGGGTACTTTGACCGGAATCATTTTATATACGCCGCATGCGATTAGCGAGAATAAAATGCGCCTCCTAGTGATTTTACATTTCTTTTTTCTGGAAGCCCTATTAATTTCTCTGGCTGTAATATTGAATCTCGTATACGGCACTTTCGGTATACTATTATTGGCTTTGGAAATTGCCGCAGTATACACTATCGTTCACCTACTGACGTATAAGAATGACAAAAAGGAAGCTCAAAAGATCAATGAAAGGCTAAAAATATTTAAAAACGAGGTTTAGAAGACATACACAAACCGATCATAAATATAGTCGTATCTGCAGCGTAAGTACACTTCTTTGCGTTGTTTTTATAACCTATTGGCTCTAAGCTACAGCTTATCGTTTATGCGTATACACCTGTGGATTACTTCAATGCGCTGGAAGCCTACGCCGTTCATGGGGAATGAGGCTGTTCAAAAAGTAGGCATGTACTACTTTTTGAACAGCCTTTTTACTTTAATATCGCTTTTGAATCAAGTCATATCATCCCGAAGCGCATCAATAATATTTTCCTTTTTGATCTTGCTAATGGCATACAGCATTGTAACAAACACAATAAAGAGAACGCTGAACACGCTAATTCCGATGCTGGCCCAAGGCAGCACAAAAACGATACCGTCCGCTCCGCCTATGAACATCCCTTTGTAAATCAGCCAAGAGAAAATCACCGCTACGGGAAGCCCGACGAGCAGTGCCCTCATGCCATAAAAGGCACACTCGAAATTCATCATCTTCTGGAAATCGTGTTCCGACATTCCCACCGAGCGAAGCATGGCAAGCTCCCGCCGGCGCAGCTTGATGTTCGTGGAAATGGTGTTGAACACATTGGCAATTGCAATCAGTGAAATCATAATGATAAAAGTATAGGCAAACACGTTGGCAATGAAGATATAATTACGGCTCTCATCCATCAGTCTGTTCATATTGTACATATTGTACGCAGCTGTGATCCCCGCGCCCTCGATCATCGTTTCCATTTCATCTGCCGACTGCGTGGGGCTCTCTGACTGAAAGGTCATGCCCTTCATAGCCACATGAGTGTCAGGTGTTACATACTGCTCTTTGAGCGAATAGGGAGCCATCACATAGAAAAAGATCGGCGTCGGCTCCGTGGCATCCAGAATTGGGAGTGTATCGGGCGGCGCGGTATCGACAAACGTAATGCTGACGTTTTTCCCCTGTTCCTGCTCCGCCCCGTCATCTGTCTTGGGCACGATGGTAAAATTCATGGCAGAGTTTGTGAACACGTCCACATACTCGCCCGCCTCTTCAATCTTGGCAACGGAAATCAGCTTAGCATTTTGCCCGGTATATTCCTCTGCCGGCAGACCCAGCTCTGAAAGAATACTAAGATAGGTGCTTTCATCAAGGAACTGAAATTGCATGGGCAGATTAACGGTATCGCCCGTTGCATAAGAAGGTGCATGTTCCCAGTAATCGTCTGTCATATCGCTTGCTTTGGCAGTGCCTGAATAGGTAACAAGCGCCTGATATGAGCTTGCATAGACGCCATCAGCGGTCTTCATCTTGTCATATAGCGGCAGCATTTCGCTGTCGTCCATGTCCCGTGCGGCAAAGGCGATGTCGTAGGTCGTAACCTCTGTCGACTGACCTAACGCCAGCTTCAGATCCGTCACAAAAGCACTGGCTGATATAAACAGCACTACGCTTAAAACAAGCGACAGCACAATGCTGCGATAGCGTTTCTTGTTTCTCTTAAAATTCTTGAGTGCAAGGGTTCCCTCCAAACCGTAAATGTGCTGTGCCAGGTTTGAAGTTTTAACAGCTTTGGATTCAACCTTGACCTCGTTCGTCTGGCGAATACACTCCATCACAGGCGTGTTTACAGCTTTTCTTGCCGGGATATAGGCCGAAATCAGAATCGTAACCATACTGACCGCTGCCGCAGCAATAATTGCGGGAATGGATACCGTCACGGTCAATGGGACATCAGTGTAGAGGATGTTACCAAACGTCTTGGCGACAATGTCGATTACGAGTTTGATGCCGCCCATGCCAACCAGTATACCTATCGGTATGCCGACTGCGCCGATGCAAAGTCCCTCAAACAGCACTGAATTTCGTAGCTGCTTTGCCGTGGCTCCCACCGACATGAGGATACCAAACTGCTGTGTACGCTCATTCAGGGAGATGTTGAAGGAGTTGTAAATCAGAAAAATCGAGCCTATCATGATGATGGCGACCACAATGCCGCCAACCGCATACAGAAGCCTGTTGAACATGTTATCGTCCGAAAGGCCCATGAAACGCAGCACATAATCATTCAAAAAATACGCATGGTCTCCGGCTGTTTTGTCGATGTAAGCATGTATCTGGCGCGGGTTTTTCAGGGTGACAAACAGGCTGAAGCTATCTGTGCTATCCCCGGCATCTGTTTTAGTGATTAGGGTATATCCCGGCGCGGAGGTTTCCTCAAAGCGGGGTCTTTGACAAATACCCACAATCTTGTAGGTTTTCTCACCCTGAGGCACAAAGGTTTCGCTCTGGGCATTGTACGGGTCATTCTGACCGAGCTTTTCGCCGCCGCTCATGCGGCTTCCCACTGTGAGGGAAACGGTGTCGCCCACCGCGAATTTCACGCCGGCTTCGGTTGCGACTTTCCCCGAAACAAGAATCTCTCCGCTGTTTTCGGGCATCCTGCCGGAAAACAGTGTGACAGGCAGAGCATCCAAGGTTTCCTCACTGTAACCAGCCAGAAAAAGATACGGCTTGCCCTGGGTTTTGCTGCCGTCAAGCGCGGCGTAACCGATATTTTCAAAGGTTGCGGTGCTTGCAACTCCATCGTCGTGGGTTCGTTCCTGTACGAAAGAGGAATCAACATCCAAAAACTCGACATGCCAATCACCGTATTTTGCAATTGCGCCGTTTGTCATATAGCTCAGCAGGGATACGCCAAAGGTAGCGACTGCCGTAATCATGGCAGCAGACAGAACAACTCCGATAATCGTTACAAGCGTTCGTGTGCGGTTCTTTTTCAGTCCTTGTAGGGCGACCTTGTTGAAAATGTTCATGACCGTGCCACCTGCCTCTCATCCCGCACTACTTTGCCGTCTGATATGCCGATAATGCGGTCTGCTTGCAGGGCGATATTTTCGTCATGCGTGACGATGAGAAGAGTCTGCCGATATTTTTGATTGCTTAATTTCAGCAGGTTGATAATTTCATGTCCATTTCGGCTGTCCAAACTGCCCGTGGGTTCGTCGGCAAGCATGACCGCCGGGGCATTCATCAAAGCGCGTCCTATGGAAACGCGTTGTTGCTGACCGCCCGAAAGCTGGTTGGGTAAATGCATTTTCCGGTCCTTCAGCCCAAGCAGGTCCAACAAGTCATTCAGCCGTTCCTCGTTGACCTTCCGCTTGTCCATCAGTATAGGTAAGGTGATGTTTTCCATCACATTCAGAGTGGGAATGAGGTTGTGAAACTGGTAAATCAGTCCGACCTGCCGCCTGCGGAAGATGGCGAGTTTCTCATTGCTTTGGGCATATACATCCTGCCCGTCCAAATACACCTTTCCGCTTGTCGGCACGTCCACGCCGCCGATAATGTGAAGCAATGTGGATTTGCCGGAGCCGGAGGAGCCGATGATTGCGGTAAACTCCCCCTTTTCGATGGTAAGCGAAACATGGTCAAGCGCGGTAACTTGGTTTTCGCCCTTGCCGTAGACCTTGCATAGATTTTCAATTTTTAAGAACTCCATTATGTGAGTCTCCTTCTCATGGTTTACCCATATAATAGAACCTTCATCTTACATCTCTGTGACTTTCAGGTGAGAGATTCGTCACTTTGGGAAACGAATAGCAAATACCGCACCGCCCTGCGGGTGATTTTTTGCGGTAATCGTCCCTCCCTGCCTTGTTATAATCATCTTGCAGAGAGAAAGTCCAATCCCGTATCCTGTAGCATTGGGGTTTTTCCCGCGATAAAACCTGTCAAACAGGCAGGGTAAATCTTCTTTTTCAAAGCCCGCGCCGCTGTCGTGGATAGCAATCCCGGTAAACAGCGGGTTGTCCGTGCAAACAATCTCAATCTTCCCGTTCTCGCCAGCGCTTTCCAAGCAATTTTTGAGGATATTTTGAATGGCTTCCGAAAGCCAACCCGAATCGCCCTGAATCATTACCCCTTTCGGCACGTCCATTTGCAAATCAATATCGTGCAGTTCCATTGAGATTAGAAACGGGCGAAGCGCGGCGCATATTAAGTTGTTTACATCGATCTGCCCGCTTTGGAACACCACAATGCCTGCGTCCAAGCGGGATAATTTCAATAGAGAAGTAATCAGCCAATCCATCCGCACAAGCAATTCCTCTGTTTCCCGTACAAATGCTTTCCGCTCGTTTTCATCAGGGCTATTCGCTAACAATGACAGAATGAGGTTCGCGGATGTGAGCGGAGTTCGGAGCTGGTGGGCTATGTCGGCAAGCGAATCGGCAAGATGTTCTTTTTCTTTTATCAGCGCGTCGTTTTGCTCCCGAATACGCAGCATCATTTTTGTTATCTCGCTGTGCAGAATGGAAAGTTCGCCCTCGTCTGATTCACCAATATACAGATGGTCAGCATTATGAAGTACAAGATCAATTTGATTTGAAATCCGCGCAATGCTTTTGTATCGGGCTTTGGTAAACACGAAAAACGCTGTGCCAAAGGCGGCGGCAGAAGCAATGGCAAGGATTCCCGCCGCCTCATTTATTGCAAATCCCAGCATTACAGCGGCGGCGGCCATTAAGGAGAACAAAGTGGCAAACTGCCGAAACTCTCTATTCCGAAGCATGCCCGCCCCCCAATCTATACCCTGTCCCGCGAACGGTCAGAATAATTTGCGGGCTTGCCGGGTCGTTCTCTATCTTCTCCCGCAAGCGTTTGATGTACACGGTCAATGTATTGTCATTGACAAACTCGCCCGCCGCGTCCCACAATTCATCAAGTAGCTTGCCCCTCGTGATAATACTTTTTGGATTGCTAATAAACACCAGCAACAAGCGGTATTCTAATGCTGAAAGAAAAACCTCGCTGCCGTTTTTTTTCACAACGCCGCTTGCCGTATCGACATGAAGCCCGCGAATTTCAAAATCCGCCCCGGAACGGCCGCTTTTTCGCAGGGCGGTTCCAATTCGCGCAATCAGTTCGCGCGGACGAAAAGGCTTGGTGATATAGTCGTCCGCGCCCATGTTCAGCCCGGTAACAACACTCGCCTCATCGCCGGAAGCCGTCAGAAAGATAACGGGTACATCATGCGTTTCTTTGATTTCCGTGCAAACCGTAAAGCCATTTCCGTCAGGCAAAGAAATATCAATCAACGCCAAGTCGAATTTATTCCCGGCAAGTGCGGCAAGGGCTTCACTCCGCGTAGGGGCGTGGAGGACTGTAAATCCCTCTGAGCGGAGCAAAAGTATAAGGTTTTTAGCGATTGCCTTATCGTCCTCAACCAAAAATATCCGTTTCATTTATTTTCACCAGCCTTTACTTTAGCGCTCCTATATCGTCCGTTAGCCGGTTTTTCAGCGTCAACCGGAACAAGCCATGTATTTCCCACGCACAACACCTCCATAGCTTTATTATATTTCTTTCGACGGAAATATATAGGCTGAGGTATAAAACAAAAAAATACAGGAGCGTGGAAAGGAGTTCACGCTCCCGCACAGGTTAAAGATGTTAGGCGGCGTTAGCCCCTTCTTTTATGATATACTTTGATTTATCATGCTGTATTCATAGAGAGGTTTTTGAGATGACAAATAATTTTTGGCGTGATTTACCACGGCCTTTTTTTATACTGGCGCCTATGGAAGATGTGACGGATGTTGTTTTTCGCCATGTCGTAAGTATTGCTGCCAGACCGGATGTGTTTTTTACGGAGTTTGCGAATACAGAGAGTTATTGTCACCCGGAGGGGAACCATGCTGTGCGCGGGCGTTTGACTTTTACAGAGGATGAACAGCCCATCGTAGCTCATATCTGGGGAGACAAGCCTGAATACTTCCGTCAAATGAGCATCGGTATGGCGAAAGAAGGATTCAAAGGCATCGATATTAATATGGGTTGTCCTGTATCAAATGTAGCAGAGAATGGGAAGGGAAGCGGCCTGATCTGCCGTCCGGAAACCGCAGCGGAGATCATCCAGGCCGCCAAAGCCGGGGGACTGCCTGTCAGTGTGAAAACAAGACTTGGTTTCAGTGACTTAGACGAATGGCGCGGCTGGTTGACCCATATTTTGAAGCAAGACATTGTTAATCTGTCTATTCATCTGCGCACCAGAGAGGAAATGAGTAAGGTGGATGCCCACTGGGAACTGATTCCGGAGATTAAGAAACTCCGTGATGAGGTGGCACCAGATACACTGCTGACCATTAACGGGGATATCCCGGACCGTCAGACTGGCCTGAGGCTCGCTGAAGAGTACGGTGTGGATGGTATTATGATTGGGCGCGGTATTTTTCAGAATCCATTTGCTTTTGAGCAGGAGCCGAAGGATCACAGCAGTGAGGAATTGCTTGATCTGCTGCGGCTGCATCTGGATCTCTATGATAAATACTCCGTACAGGCACCACGTTCGTTCAGCCCTCTTCAACGATTCTTTAAAATATATGTCCGCGGATTCTGCGGGGCAAGTGAATTAAGAAATAACTTAATGAACACTAAGTCCACAAGTGAAGTGCGTGCGCTGCTCGATGAATTTGGAAGCAAGGAGCATGATGGGGTGGAGGAACATGGGGATTAAGCTGCCGAGATTGTAGAAATCCGAGTAGAAAATAGAATAGACGCTAAACGAGTGAGGATCGGATGAATGGGGAAGGGGATGAGCCCGGAGCCAACAAGCCTTTCCTCTGTTTTTTATATATATTCTACACAATGATTTGACTTCTAAAAAAACATTGTTTACACTTTGTTTATACATTCTGGGAGGCGGTTCTATGTTTCAGGTTCGAAAATGGGGTAACAGCTTGGGCATTCGCATTCCGAAATCCCTTGCCCTAAAGGTCGGTATTGAGGAAGGCTCCGAAGTCGATCTTGATGTGGAAGATGGACATCTTATCATCAAGCCGAAGTCGGCTACACTGGACGAAATCCTTTCCCAGGTCACCCCGGAAAATCTCCATAATGAGGTCTCTACAGGCGAACAACAAGGACGGGAAGTATGGTAACGGGCGGGTATGTGCCGGATCGAGGCGACTTGGTATGGTTGCAGTTCAACCCGCAAGCGGGGCATGAACAGGCAGGCAAACGTCCGGCCTTGGTCGTGTCTCCTGCTTCCTATAATGGTAAGGTCGGACTTTCCTTGCTCTGTCCGGTAACTTCTAAACAAAAGGGCTACCCGTTTGAAGTAGTCATTCCGCAGGATCTGCCCATCGAAGGGGTTATCCTTGCCGATCAAGTAAAGAGTCTTGATTGGCAATCCCGACAGGCAGTGTTCATCTGTAAAGTACCACAGATCATACTGTCAGATGTCGTTGCCAAACTCGACTTACTGATTCGCTGACCTACAATTGTAGGCAGCAATAAGAGAAGTGGTGCCCAGTAAATGAATAACATAAACTCTCATCATTGTAATCTCAATATATGGTATCATCTACCTGATGAAGTATGGAGTAAAGTTGCTGCTATATATAAGTCTATGCCCGGTTGGAAGGGGTATAAAGACGGGATTCCACATTGGTTCGGGCAGGAAGATGATGATGTTTTTATTGAAGCATCCGTTGAGCCGGGCGGATTGTCATTTTATGCCCAGATGAATCAGAGCGATTGGGATTCCTGGATAACAAGGTTTAAATCAGAAGCAACAAAGGTATTAGATTTTGACGTTGGTGAACCTGAAGATGGATTTATGTGAAAGGATTGTAACTTCAAATAAACGATGCAACCTTTTACGTATAGCGCTAGGGTTGCCTGAGAGTCCGTTTGTTGGGTGATGAAATTGGTGTATACGCTTGAATGTTATTCAGGCTCGGAATTGCCATTTCGAGAGAAATAAAGCTGTGCGCGGGCGGCATTTGGCTTAAACAGAAAATTGAAGTCAAATGATTGAGGATCGGCTGAATGGAGAGGGGATAAACCCGGAGCCAACAAGCCTTTCCTCTGTTTTTATATGGAGGGGATCACATGTCCTGGAGCAAATTGAAGCAACAACTGGAGGGCTTTCTCTGTCCTGCGCTAAATGGAAGGGTAGAATACCGCGCACCAGGTTACCGTTATCTGCCTGATAAATCAGGGATTTGTTATATCTCGGTAGATAAAAAGAACGTACTCAATATGAGTGATAAAACGAACACTATCAGATGGTATCAAACAGAGCTGGAAATTAAGAATGATCCGGATCTCCGAATTCCTGTCACAAGTAGCGACATTGAAGCGGTCAGAGTAACTACTAAGGGGCAGTGCCGGAGGACCGTCTAATCGTAATGGCCAGAAGCAGAAAAAGTACAGAACATGCCAAAGAGCTAATGTCAGCACAGGCTGCATTAAGTAAATCGAATTTCATCGTTGTGGCTAATAAGTTTTTAACTACTCCTATAGAGGAAAGTCTAGAGAGCAGTGATATGGTATTGAATATACTGGCTTTGGTGGACAGGAGGGTTGGGAAGAAGCGGATTTTAAGCATGGCGGAGAAGATGGAGTTAAAGCATCCGGTTGTGCGGTATTTTTATGAGTTGCGGCGTGGTAGGTTGTAGGGGGGGAATCTATAATTAGCTGTGTGATTTAATAAGGGCCTTCTGATAACAGGAATATTTTTCTGTTTAACTTGTAGGAATTTCGTGGATTTACATTGAGGATTGGGCTATCATTATTGTGCAATGCAAGTATTAAAGATTGAATTAGATCAACATGATGAGGTGCTACAAATGGACGAACTAATCGAGAAAATCATCCAATTCCGCGACGAAAGGGACTGGAAGAAATTCCATGATCCCAAAGATCTGGCTCTCTCCATCTCGTTGGAGTCGAGCGAACTGCTGGAACTCTTCCAATGGAAGAACAGTCAGCAAGCCATAGAGCAAAATTTTTCCGACATGCAGGACGAAATCGCTGACATTCTCATCTACACGCTAACGCTCGTTCATGATTTAAATATCGACGTAAAGGATGCCATCCTTCAGAAAATAAACAAAAATGCGGAGAAATATCCGGTATCCCGTTTCAAGGGAAGTTCGCAAAAAAGTACGCGGCAGTGAACGGATAGGGGAGAAGCACCATGATTATCTATGAATCGACCAAGCAGCAATTTATGAATGATGTGACCGAAGACATTATTGCGGTAAAGATTCATAACCAGTACGTGCAAAAAGTCGGCAGGGTTTCTCCGGGTGAAATCAATGCATGGAACAATTCCATGAACTATCTATATAAAGTATTAAACACATCAACCATTCCAGATGACGTAGGAATCGCGATTGAATATAAAATTCCAGCGACCTCGAGAAGAGTCGACTTCATGATTACAGGCTTGAATGAAAAGGATCAATACTCCGTCGTCATCATCGAGCTTAAGCAATGGTCAGAAGTTGAGACGGTTGAGGATGCAGATGGCCTTGTTAAAACCCGTTATAAAGGAACAAAGACTAAAACGGCGCATCCCTCTTTTCAGGCATGGTCTTATGCCAGGCTAATTAGCGAATATAACGAGACCGTGCAGAACGAAGCGGTCCAACTCTATCCTTGTGCTTATTTACATAACTATATTCGGGAGTGTGACCCAAGGTATACTACTGTAGGGAGATATTACACCCGTTTACATTTATTTGTTTGAGATTAAGTATTGTACTTGCGATTAAGGGAAGGTGCTAAGTGCGAAAAAAAAATAATAAAAAGCAATTTCTATCCGAGAACAAGCCATTAATTATTGAATGGCTGTTCATTTTGTCTATCTTACTAGTTCTAGTAGGTATTATCTTGTATCATACACCAGTGGGTTTTGGGCGATTAGTCAACAGTTGGAATCATGAATGGGCATCAAATTGGTTTGGGCTATTCGCAATATACTGGATCGAAATTGTACTACTTATGTTCATATGGGACTTGTTTTGGTTTCGCCTCGCTGGATTGGTAGAAACCATGTATGACGAACTTTCGCATTTATGGATTAAGAAAAAATGGCTACTAATTAAACTGATTCGATTTAAATACGGTTTCGACAAACTGCGTTTTCGCATGAGAATTGCTTTTTACTTTGGTGGAGGTAAAAGTCGTCAAGAATTGATAGACTACGTAGGTTATCCTACAATCGTTGAGTTATTGAAAAGCGTGTTTTATATAATAATTGGTAGGACTTCAATTCTCGCAGGAATATTTACCGTGTTAACTTTTGATAGTTCATCGTTTGATGTAGTACAGAATGAAGCAATAAATTTATGGAATGAAAGCACCACATTTTTATGGGATAATTTCACTAAACTTTCTGCGGTTGTCGTGCTTGTGCTTCTTGTATTCCTCGGGTATTTTGTAAGCAGGCAGGGGGTTATTCGCCGAGCTATTGCACAAGCAAATCGCAAAAAACTCGAAGAGATCGTTCAGATGCATCGCAAACTATCACATATCATTATAGGAATAATTCTTACAGGCTCAAAGAATGTTGAATATGCAATTAATTGTTATGATCTGCTTGTCGAATTTTGGGCTCATAAGATTCAACCCGACACATCTGTTGCCGCTCGAAGAAAGTGGGCACATCAGCGTTACAAGGATTCAAAAGATTTTCGTTTTGAAGATATTTCTGAATTGGAGCTTTTTTTGGAAGAATTAGACAAGTTGAAGCTTGCTGATAATGCGGATATCTCCCGTTGGTTTTGGAGATCAAAGTATGAGCTTATTTCGTTATTTGTATTAAGTTCAACTTCATTAAAGATTGATCAAATCAATCGATTATTATTTACAAAAAAGGGTTTTGAAGACATGAACAAAATTCCTGAAAACTATTTCGCGTCTTCTGATGGAGTGGAAGAGTTTGATGCAGATATTATTCAGGCCGAGGTAGATGAATATAAAAAATACACCCTAGAAAGTTATATCATTGAAGGGATTGAACTTATCTTTATACTATATCGATATATAAAAGTAATTGAAACTATGCTCCATATAGACTCTGATAAACCCGGGCGTGGGCTCAGGGCGTTCACAAACAAAGAATAGCATCAGGTAGAGGAGTATAGCCAGTTCTACCTAATTTCTGCGAATTACCAAGATTACATAGATAAAACATCAGTCCTTAATATCTACGAGGTCTATGCTATATAGACCACCTCTGCTGTAAAAGATTGCTGATATCACAATATTGGTACCTTTAAAAATAAAGTGCCCGATATCTCTTCGTATATCACAAGTAGGGCGAAACACTTGTTCTTTAGAGCTCTTAGTGAAAGTCATTTTATCTTCAATTTCGGAGGTACACTATGAATGATGTTGTAAATACTCAAAAAGAAAAATATAAAGTTTGGGTTACGGAAAACTTAGGTGAAAAAACAGGTGGATGGTACACGCCATATCTTGAGAAACTTGGACAATTGTTAGTAAAGTTTGCATTAGGTGGCGGTTATAAGGAGAATTTCTTTGATTATCAATCATATTCAGAATATAAAAATATTTATCAAGAAATGACGGAACAAAGTGATCAGGATATTGAGAGGTTAGTAAGTGGTAAAGGTACGCCACGATATCCACAAAAGTTTGGTATGAAAAAAAATCTGTTTAGAAAAAAATATGCGGAAGATGAATATAATCGCGGCGTAAGAGGTAAGCCTGATAATACAGGTGGAATACCTGACTGGGGCGTTTTAATGCGATCATATCTAATATTTTTATATTATGATGAGAATCCTACTTTAACTTATCCTAAAAAAGAGAAGAAAATTGCAAATCAAGAAGATGAAATTGATAACAGCATTAATTATTGGTTAATTTCACCTGGTGAAAATTCGAGATTATGGGATCAGTTCCAGGGCGGAAATATGATTGCACTTGGTTGGGACTATTTAGGGGATCTAAAAAACTATGATTCAAAGGAAGATGTTGAACGGAAAATAGCTGAGCAAAGAGCGGATGGGGTGCGTCCTATAAATGATACAAAGGCTGTGTGGGATTTTTATAGTGAAATTCAACAAGGAGACGTTATATATGTAAAAGAAGGAATTAAGACAATCCTCGCACGCGGAGTTGTTGCGGGAGATTATTATTTCGATAATGATGTATCAGAATATAAACATAGAAGAAAAGTAGATTGGCTTCAAGTTGGAAAGTGGGAACTATATCAGACATTTGCTCAGAAAACATTAACATGTTTAAATTCTTATCCTAATTTTATTGTAGAAATTGATCAAGTAATGAATGAAGACTTTATTGATCCAAAAATGGCTGAAGTGAATGGATTTCGAAATTGGTTATCTAATCAAGTTACGGATACAGGAGTTAGCTTGAATGATAAAACAGTTACGCAAAAAGTAAATGCGTTAAAGGATATAGAGCAACATTTTGATACTCTAATTTTTGGTGAAACAGATATTGAGCAACTAAAACAGTTGAAAGATGTTGTTGTATCAGATAAATCCTACAAAAAATATAAAGGTGTATCAGGAAGTTCAATAGACTACTACATTCGTTTTGTTGAATCAAAGCCCACTGTTCAGGAAAATGAATCCTTTACAATGGAGGATTTTCTTTCGGATGTTTTTATCGAAAAAAAGGAAATTGTACGTCTAATATCTCTACTTGAAAATAAGAAGAATCTTATATTGAAAGGTGCACCAGGAGTAGGTAAGACGTTTATTTCCAAACGTTTAGCGTATGTAATGATGGAAGAAAAAGATGAAACGCGTATTCATATGGTTCAGTTTCACCAAAGCTATAGTTATGAGGACTTCATTGAAGGGTTACGTCCAAAAGCTGAAGGGGATGGATTTGAACTGAAACAAGGTCCGTTTGTGAAGTTTGCTAGAAAAGCAGCACGAGATCCAGAACGAGACTACTTCTTTATTATTGATGAAATTAATCGTGGGAATATGAGTAAAATACTTGGGGAATTAATGATGCTTATCGAAGCGGATAAGCGAGGCGAGCAGATCAATCTTCTCTACTCTAATGATAAGTTTTCGGTGCCATCGAATTTATACATCATTGGAATGATGAATACTGCGGATAGAAGCTTAGCTTTATTAGACTACGCACTTAGAAGAAGGTTTTCGTTTTATGAAATTAAGCCAGCTTTCCAAAATGATACATTTAAGTCCTATATAAATGATTTAAATAATCCACAATGTTTAAACCGTATCATTGATGAAATTAAAAGATTAAATAATCAAATTGTTAAAGAGCTAGGATCAGGATTTCAAATTGGGCATAGCTACTTTACAGGCGATGCTTATAAAGTAGATACCGCAAATCGTGTAGAGGAAGTAATTGAATATGAAATTATTCCACAGCTATTTGAGTATTGGTTTGATGATGAACAGAAGGCAGACGATTGGGCTGAACGACTAAGAGGTTGTTACGATGGAGAGAAATAATAATATTCCAATTCGTAATATATACTATATGCTTTCCTATGCATATCAAACGTTAAATCTTTCCGAGTATAATCAAATTGGAACAGAAAAGTTTGAGAATGTTAAAGAGCTGTATACAGAAATTTTAGCGATAGGTATACCCGTTTTGATCCGCGGAGGATTAATTAAAGATTATATAAATATTGAAGAGGATTCCAATGTTATTAAGGGGGGAATTGATATTAATTCTACGATAAATAAAAATACATTGATAATTAAGAAAGTTTCAGTAGTTTATGATGATTTCTCTGGAAATATATTGTTGAATCAAATTATCAAAGCGACACTCGTTTACCTATCGCGCTCAAATAAAATAAATAAAAAGATACGTAGAATTTTTTACGGTTTACTGCCTTATTTCACAGAAGTATCAGATGTAGAGCTGAACTTGAAGCTATGGAAAAACCTTAGATATAACCGCCAAAACATTCGCTATCAATTCATTGTAGATGTGTGTAGATATCTTTATGAGCAGTTATTATTGGATGAAAACTCAACATCTCAAAGGATGAAAGAGGTTCAAGAAGAACAAAGATTATGGTCTTTATATGAAAAATTCATTTATGCATTTTTCAGACGTGAAACGGAATATATCGTATCCCATCCTCAAATTCAGTGGATTGTTGATGATGAATTTGCAGATGCATTACCGATTATGCAAACAGACCTTGTACTTCAAAAAGATAAAAAAACATTGATTGTGGATGCAAAGTTTTATTCTGAGAATATGGCAGTAAGGTTTGAAGGTGGAGTTCCCAAGCAAATATCTTCTAACCTGTATCAAATGTTTACGTATATAAATAATTGGGAAAAACAGAGGGATGAGACTGTTGCAGGTATGCTACTTTATGCCAAAACAACCGCTTTAAATCAACCTAACCATGTTTACAGTATTAAAGGTAATCAAATTTTAGTTGTATCTCTTGATTTACAACAAGATTTTAACGGCATAAAGGAAAACTTAATAGCATATGCCAATCAATTTTTTGAATAGCTTTATTTGGAGATAAAGAAACCAGACAGCAGAGCTAACTCTGGCGGTATTTTTTGCTTACGGTGTATTGGAAGTTTTTCTGTTCCTACTATAATAAATATAGGGATTATTCACTATGAGAAGCCTAGCTGTCAATCAATTGACAACTAGGTTTCATTCTATGATAAAGTGAACTTAAAAATGAATAGGCTTTTTAATAGCTTGAAAAAGCTATTAATTAAATTTTTGAATGGTAAAAATATTTCAATGGGGGATATATAGTGATTACATCAGAAGAAATCAAACGTAGATTATGGGACGGAGCAACTGAACTACGTGGTTCAATGGATGCCAGCCGTTATAAAGATTATATGCTTGGGTTGATGTTCTACAAATTTTTGAGTGATAAGACTTTAGAAGCATTCAAAGTTACCAGCGGTTTAGGGAATTTGACTGAATCCGAATTGGTCGAGGAATATATTGAGGCAAAAGAGGAATACGGTGAACAGCTTGATAAAATGATTCAGAATGTACTCGGTTATTATGTTTCACCTGAGTATCTCTATCAGACTTGGTTAAAGGACATCAATTCAGGAGAATTTGAGGTTCAAAAAGTAACGGATGGCTTGAATAACTTTGAGCGTACGATTGCTGCATCCGGCGATTCAAATGATTTCAGGGGATTATTCTCAAGTTCTACCCTTGATTTAACGGACACTGCTCTAGGCAGCAACTTAAATGAACGTAGCAAAAGTGTTAAAGCGTTGATTTTGCTGTTTGCAGACTTGAACATGGTGGCGCTGCAAAAAGGCGATGTACTCGGTGATGCGTATGAGTACCTAATTGGTCAGTTTGCGATGGAGTCAGGGAAGAAAGCAGGCGAATTCTACACACCACGACAAGTTAGTGAAGTTATGGCTCAAATTGCAGCGAAAACGCCAGGTATCAAGACAATCTATGACCCAACTGTCGGCTCTGGCTCACTTCTTCTAACAGTTAAGAAACATTTGGATGAAGATGTTCAGAGAAATCTTAGCTATTACGGGCAAGAGAAAAATACAGCCACCTATAACTTGACTCGTATGAACTTGTTGCTTCATGGTGTTCGTCCAGAAAAAATGACCATTAAAAACGGCGACACCCTTTCTCAAGACTGGCCAGAAGATCCAGAACATGCAAACGAAGGCGTGCTGTTTGATGCAGTAGTTATGAATCCACCTTATTCTGTTAAAAATTGGAACAGGGCGGAATTGAAGGTCAGCGATCCCCGTTTTGAAGTTGCTGGGGTGTTACCACCAGACTCAAAAGGAGATTTTGCATTTCTTTTACACGGATTATTTCACTTAGGTCAGAACGGTACAATGGCAATTGTCTTGCCTCACGGAGTTTTATTCCGTGGTTCATCTGAGGGAGAAATTCGTAAACGGTTGCTTAAGAAGAATTACATGGATACCATCATAGGCTTGCCAAACAATTTATTCTCCAATACAGGTATCCCAGTAGTTGTCATCATTTTGAAGAAGAACCGAAGAATTGACGAACCTGTCTTAATCATTGATGCTTCTCATAGCTATATTAAAGTTGGGAAGCAAAATGTTCTGCAAGAGAAAGACATCGCAAAAATTGTGGACACATACATTGAACGTCGAGAAGAGAAAGGGTACAGTCATTTAGCAACTCGTGAAGAAATAATGGATAATCAGTATAACCTGAATATTCCTCGTTATATTGAGGCGGTTGACGGCGAGATTCCTCACGATGTGGATGCCCATCTCTATGGTGGAATTCCTAGAAGTAACATTAACGAGTTAAAGATTTTGCAATCTACAGTGCCTGATATTATGGAACGATCTTTGAAAGAAGTTCGTCAGGGCTATGTTGAACTAGCAAAGCCTGTGGAGGAAATCTCTTCTGATATCTTGAATGACCCTCGTATTATTGAACAGCTAAAAGAACTCGAATGCAAAGCTATGGCTTATGTTGATAAATACTGGGGTATTTTGAGAAATGGAAGGGTAGAAATTGATTCAACTCCTTTGATGGAAGAAATGCTTTTTGAAATCAAGGCGATTTTATCTCAGTTCCCAAATATTGATGTATATGATGGATATCAGATTGTGGCTGAGATTTGGAAGAATGCCTTGACCCAAGATACGGAAATCATCGCGTTAAGTGACTTCTATACAGCAGGACGTACCCGTGAACCGAATATGGTTACAAAAGGAACTGGTGATAAGAAAAGAGAAGAGCAGGATGGCTGGGTTGGCAGTATCGTTCCGAATGAGTTGATTGCAAAACAATTATATAGAGATCAACTAGAAGAAATCGAGTCGAAAAATATCCGTATTCAAGAGATTGAAACGGAACTGGCTGACTGGGTTGAGGCTGCAAAAGTGGATGATAGCGATGAAGCCAATGCTTTAAGCGGGACATTGAATGAAGCTGGTGAAGCTTTTGAAAACAAAACAGTCAAAGTAGAACTGAAGAAAGCTATTAAAGGAACAGTTGAATATAAACTTTTGAGTAAAGTTGAGAAGTTGATTACAGATAAATTAGCGCTTAGCAAGGCGGTTAAAGAGGATGAAAAGGCGCTCAAAGAAGCCGTGCAAGCACGCATTCAAACTTTGACAAACGAAGAAATCGACAACTTAATGTATGAAAAATGGTTTGGTAACACCGTAGATGCTATGGTTGCACTTGTAGAGCGGTCATTAAAAAAAGAGTTGAGCACTTTACAAATGTTGCACAATCGTTATGCTGATACTTTGTCGGCAATTGATAATGAAAGTCGAGACTTGGAATCAGCGTTTGAAGCTTTGATGAACAAATTGGTGGTTATATTATGATGGAGCAAAAAAAATTAGTGCCAAGAAGAAGATTTAGGGAGTTTCAAGATACTCACGATTGGGAACAGCGTGAGTTAGAGGAGATAACCTTAAAGATAGGAAGTGGAAAGACTCCAAAAGGTGGAGACTCTTCATACGTTTCGGAAGGGGTTCCATTGCTCAGATCTCAAAATGTCTACGGAGATATAGTTGACTTGAAAGATGTTGCATATATTACTCCCCAAACTGATGAAGAGATGAAAAATAGTCGGGTGGTTATGAATGACGTATTGCTTAACATTACAGGTGCTTCGATTGGGAGAAGTGCAGTATACCGCCTTTCTAGTGGCGCCAACGTTAATCAGCACGTGTGTATCATTAGACCAGCCAAGGGTTATAGTTCAGATTTTGTTCAACTAAACTTGGCAACTTCTAAAGGCCAACAACAGATTAATAATAATCAAGCAGGCGGCGCGCGTGAAGGATTGAACTTCCAACAGATTAGTAAAATGAGATTCGAATTTCCATCTCTCGAAGAACAAGACCAAATTGGTTTATTTTTCCGTGACCTCGACAACCTTATCACTCTTCATCAGCGTAAGCTAGATAAGACGAAAGCGTTAAAATCTGCTTATCTTTCTGAAATGTTTCCCGCTGAAGGTGAAAGTGAGCCAAAACGGAGATTTGCAGGATTTACTGACGCTTGGGGACAGCGTGAGTATGGCGAAGTTATAGATTTATTGTCGGGACAGGACTTTTCGCCTTCAGAATATAACGATACGTGTAACGGTATACCTTATATGACAGGGGCTAGTTGTATAGTTGGGAAAGAGACTATCGTTAACCGTTGGACAACAGTTCCTAGATGTTTAGCAGAAAAGGGCGACGTTTTGCTTGTCTGTAAGGGATCTGGTTATGGAGCAATTGCTGTATTGGCACAAGATAAAGCACATATTGCTAGGCAATTTATGGCTTTGAAAAATCTACCTAATCTAGATAAAATATTCAATTTATACCTATTGAATTCAGTAATAGAAAATATCAAAAAAGATGCAAGAGGTTTAATAGCCGGGATTGCACGGGATGCCGTTATAAAACAAGAAATTTCTATTCCATCATTAGAAGAACAATCCCAAATTGGTGTCTTTTTTAAAAAAATTGACCACCTCATCACCCTTCATCAGCGTAAGCTGGAAAAATTACAAAATATAAAAAAAGCATACCTAAATGAAATGTTTATATAGAGGGGAGTGAGGACTATGAGCGATGCTCCAAAAAGTGCAGCAGAAAAATCGTTTCAAGAAAACTTTGTTAAAGAGCTCGAAAAGTATAAATGGAAAGCCCCCGACTTCTTAAATGGAAATCTTCAAAAAGTCACTGTTAATGACCTGATTACTCACTGGCGTAGCGAGCTCAACCGGATTAATGCCGATCAGCTAGAGGGTGTGGAATTAACGGATAACGAGTTCAAACAAGTGATGGCTAAAGTCAATCGGATCAGCAATAGCTACGAGGCAGCTAAGATTCTAGCGATTGAAGAATCCAAAGGAAAGATTGATGGTATTTACCGTGATGACAATCCTAAAATCACGAGAAAACAAATTACTTTGACCATATTTAAAAAAGCTGAAGTTCGCGGCGGGGACTCCAGTTATAGGATTGCTAGAGAGGTGCAGACTTCAAGCAATAACCGTTTTGATATTGTCTTACTGATTAACGGACTGCCTCTAATTAATATCGAACAAAAACGTACGGACAAAACACTGGATGAGGCTTTCGGACAATTCATGCGCTACTACCGTGATGGCGAATACAGTAATAACTTCATGGCTTTTTCGCAGATGATGGTAATCACCTCTGAAATTGCTACCCGTTATTTTGCTACTCCTAAAACAATAACAGATTTCAACCCTAGCTTTGTTTTCCATTGGTCGGATAAAAAAAACAAACCGATTAACAACTGGCAAAAAGTAGTGGAGAATTTTCTTATGATACCCATGGCCCATCAAATGGTGGGGGATTATTTAGTGATAGACGAAGCTAAGGACGAAGAAAACAGGCGTCATATGTTAATGCGACCATATCAAGTGTATGCTTTACAATCTGTCGAAAGTGCTGCTTTCGGTTGGGATAATGATGATAAAGTTCCTCACGGCGGATTTGTTTGGCACACAACGGGCTCAGGAAAAACCATTACCAGTTTTAAGACGGCTTTATTTTTATCGACTAGAGCAGGATTTGATAAGGTAATCTTCCTTGTTGATCGTCGTGAGTTAGACAATCGAACCAGTGAAAACTTCAAAGCATACGCTGCCTACGAGGCTGTCTCTGTTGATGATACCAAGCATACCTACCAGCTTAAAAAAATACTTAAGTCAGTTAAAAATGGAATTGTAGTAACGACAACATTTAAACTAAATTCTTTAGTGAAGGAAATGGAAGAAGCTCACGATAACAGTTTAGCAGATAAAAAAATCATTTTTATCATCGATGAAGCGCACCGCACAACAATGGGGCAGATGATGGGAAGCATTACGAAGTTTTTTAAAAAAAACGGACTTTTCTATGGGTTTACCGGAACGCCTTTATTTGATGAAAATAACGTTAAGGGAAAAGTCAATGAAAATAGTGAGGTCATCAATACAACCGAAAAACTATTTGGGCCCAAGTTACATCAATATACGATTGACGAGGCCATTGCGGATAAAAACGTATTGGGTTTCCACGTTGATTACATTAACACTGGAGAGTTCAAGAGTTATGAAGATTTAAGAGAGCAACTGGTTGAGCAGATGAAGGAAGAACGCCCTGAACTAACGGATAGAGAGATTGAACGTAAAGTTCAAGAAATGTCAGAAGCTCAACTTGAGAAACAAGCTCAAACACGAGGATTGCTGATATATCAGGATGAAACGCATATTCCACGCGTAGTTGAAGAAATTCTGAGTAACTGGGAATCCCAATCACAGGGTAGGGAATTTAATGCTATCTTAACAGTGGCTTATAAAAACCGGGTGATTGCCTATTATGATGAGTTCAAGAAGCAATTGACAGCAAATGGAGCGAAGCTAAACGTGGCAATGACTTTTAGCTTCGGCAATGAAAATGATCTTAAGCCACTAGACCCTAAAATTGTAAAAGGTATGTTTAAAGATTACGCCGAATTTACGGGTATTGAATTTATCGCTGGGGATAAAAAACGCGGTGAGGACGCTTACTTTGAAGATGTCGTAGAACGTGCCACTCGAGGCGGCAGCGGACGCAATCCGAAGAATATAGATCTCGTGATTGTAGCAGCCCAACTGTTGACAGGGTATGACTCTAAGCGTCTTAACACGCTTTATGTTGACCGTTATCTTGAACTTCAAAGTTTGATTCAAGCGTATTCTCGAACTAATCGTGTATTCGGTTCCAATAAAGAGTTCGGAACAATTATCAACTTCCAATATCCACGACTTACTGAGCAAATCGTAGAGGACGCTCTGAAGCTGTATGGAAGCGGTGGTAAGAGCAGTAAGGCCATTGTGGATACCTATGATACTGCTGTAAAAAAACTAGCCATAAAAAATACTGAAATGATTTCGACATTACCTGATCCGACGGAATGGCAGGTCATTAAAGATGATAACGAGAAAAAAGAAGCGTTTCTCCTGTCCTTTAAAGATACTGCTGAGCAATTGAATTTAGTGGAACAATACTATGAATTCAAGTGGGACGATGTTGCTTTTGGTATGGATGAGCATACTTGGCTGCAATATGTCGGTGCATATAAAAACTTAACTTGGAAGCCAGGGGAAGCGCCAACGCCAACGCCGATTAACCCTCTTTCTGGAAGAACTAAGCTAGCGGGAACACAGGTCATTGATGCCAATCATATTCTTAGCTTGATTGGTTCGAAAGTCACCGCTCCGAACGGTATACAAACGGTGGATGATGAAACACTCCGTATTATTTATGAACAAATTCAAGAGCTGAGTAACATGGGGGAATATGAGCAAGCACAGTTACTGAAAGAATTTGTGGACACTGAGCTTATGCGAGGTAACCTATCTAGTAGTCTAGACTTTGATGAGGCATTTGAAGCTTGGAAAGCAGGTAAGTTGGCAAACGTGGTTATTGCTTTTTCTTTAGAGTGGGGGCTTGACAGTAAGTTGCTTGGAAAATCAGTGGATTCATATTCTTTTACACAGCCTGATGTTGTTCCTTACATTAATGAACTCATTAGTAGCATTGATTATGGCAAGGCAACCAACCAAACAGCTGGAAATTTGTTAAGGCATAATATGAAGCTAACTACCAAACTTCCAGCGTGGATTGCTGAAGTTAAGCAAAAATATAGTTAAATCGATGTTGGTGAAAAAAGTATATTTTATGAGCCAAGGAGATGTATTCCTTGGCTTTTACATTTATTTGAAGATTGCAGAACAACTGTCCTTCAATTTTCCTCACCCAACAACTCCCCAACCGAAACCTCCAATGCCTTTGCAATAGCCACAACCTCATAGTCTTGTACAAGCCTATATTGACCTTCCAATCTTGATAAACTGGTTGGGCTGATGTCTAAACCGAAGGTCTGCAACCTGGCTAGAAAATCCTTTTGCTTCATTCGCTTAGTATTTCGAATAGCTACAACTCGGGTCCCGATGATGTTTTTGTCACCTGGTGGCTCTTTACGATGTCTCAATTCCGTGTCACCTCACAATTTAACCAAATTGTATGCGAGGTTACTGTTGTTTTAATGCGAATATCGAATTAAAATGAAATAAACCGATAAACGCATTAAAATATCTGCACATCGTCTACAGATATAGCTTTTCCAGGAAGGAGGGTTTGTAATGCAACATCTGATGCAGAAATATGAGGAGGAAAAGCGCAAGCTGAATGAACTTGGCCAGAGATCACTGGAGCAAGGAATTCCACTGAGCGGCAATGAAGCAGTTCAAGCCCAGAGTCGTAGAGTGGATGAACTCATTAATCAGATGCATCTAGAAAAGAATGGATATTCAGAGGCTTTTCGTTTAAACTTCTGTCTTGGGGGAGATGTGGTGAGCTTTCCAGTGTGGTTTGTACAAACGATTCAAGGTCGATTGAATGAGGTAACTGCACAGATTGAATATCAATCTGAGTCTAGACATGCCTTTGAAGAAGAGAGCAAAGCCTTTCAGGCGTTGTTTGACTCCATGGATATTGCACGCATGCCAGAATTTGAGTATTGGGAGGATAAGCTGCAATTGAAGCAATCTGCTCTTAATGAACGTCTATATCTACAAGGACTAAAAGATGGTATGCAGCTCGCAAATGCCTTTACTGCTCCTTCTATTCTCTCCGATTAAGTCACAATTAAAAATACGTACACTAACTGACTGGGCTGTCCGTGCGACAGTCTTTTCTTATGTGCTGTGGTTAGAAGGGATACATTCCCATATTGTCGAATAACCATACATATTGTAATTCTAGATTAAGTAATCATTAACCACCTTGGAGGACTCACATGCCATTACCCGAAATAATCACACAAATATTCAAGCGCAAGCAAAAATCATATAAGATGGTCCTGATCCTATCCTTGATAGAAGAGCTACGAGCCTCTAATCAGGAACGGGTTTCGTTCGATAGCGTTAAGCAGCGGTTTCTTAACTATTTCATAGCTGAACAAGAAAGAGGGAATCGGGTAGATCTGCCACCAGGGCGAGAGTTATGGAGGGAGGCTCCAAAGAGCCAGCTAAAGGATATCGTTAACAGCCCTGTTAATGCACTTTCGCATATTTTGTTTGTGAATTCAGAAGATAACACCATAGGTTTTCATAGCCAGATTCAGAGGCAGCTAGGGGAAGAAGAGCTCTCGCAGTTAGAGCGACTTGCGAGCGAAGAGCTCCAATCATACAATGCAGCGTTACAGCGGTTCTCTTTGCAGGGTTATCTGGAAAAAATCCTGGCGGAGTACACCACGGCCAAAATGGAATCTTTCGCGGGCCATTCACTGGGTACATTGTTTCGGCAGACTCTTCCTTCCGAGCTTAAAGCATTACCCTTCATAGATGAGCAATACAAGGTTCAAGGCTCGGTTGGGCAAGGGAATTGGGCAACGGTTCCATGGCTGGCAGTTCTGGATAAACGAATCACCGAAACGACTCAGCATGGGGAATATGTTGTGTATCTGTTTGCCGAGGATATGAGTGCTGTGTATCTTACGTTTAATCAGGGCGTAACGAAACCAATTCAAGAGAAGGGGCGAAGAGACGGCTATGCTTATCTGAGAGACCGCAAAGAAGCGCTTCTAGACCTTCTTGCTCTGACCAATATGAATAAGGATGAGAACATTCGTCTCGTGGATAGCGGATTAGGACAAGACTATCAGGTATCGACGGTTGCTTACATTAAGTACGAAAGAGGAAACGTCCCGAACGATGAGCAGCTCATTCAAGATCTTGAGAATGTAATCGAAGATTACCGTCTATATGTGGAATCGGCGATCGCTCCCAGTGATGACGAAGCCATTGACGAGGAAGTGGAACTATTGCCACAACAAGCCGAGCCTATGAAGGACGAGGAAGTTACAGGTATCCTCCACCAAATCCAATCCCACATCCGCCGCCAAGGCTTCTTCTTCCCTGAGCACCTCATCGAGAACTTCTACCTCTCGCTAAAAGCCAAGCCTTTTGTCATCCTGGCAGGCATATCGGGCACAGGAAAGACTCGGCTAGTGAAGCTCTTTGCGGAGGCGCTTGGAGCAACGAGGGATAATGGTCAGTTTACCTTGATCCCAGTCCGGCCGGATTGGAGTGATCCTGCGGATCTGCTGGGGTACAAGGACCTCTCGGGCAGGTTCCAGCCGGGTCCGATTACGAAGGTGTTCGTGGAGGCGCGGCAGCCGGAGAATCAGCATAAGCCTTATTTTATCTGCCTGGATGAGATGAATTTGGCACGGGTCGAGCATTATTTCAGTGATCTGTTAAGTGTTATGGAAACACAGGAGTGGCGGGAGGGAAAGATTACGACGCAGGATCTTATTTCTCCAACCTTGCTGGATACGCTTGAGGATCAAGAGGAGTATGGCAGTCTTGGCATCCCGGAGAATGTGTTCTCGATCGGGACGGTGAACATGGACGAGACCACACATCCTTTTAGCAAAAAAGTACTCGACCGCGCAAGCACCCTAGAGTTCAATTACATCAATCTAGAGCAGTATCCGGATTTGGGTGAGCAGGTAGAGGCTAGTGATAGCTTTGACGCTGCTGAACTGAATCATCTTTTCCTGCGCTCCGATTATTTGCAGCTAGTTGATGCCTATGATGTCAACAAAGAGCTCGTTGTCCGGACGACAGAAAGATTGGTTAAGATCAATGCCTTGCTTGAGGATATTCATGCTCATGTGGGCTTTCGGGTGCGGGATGCGATTTGCTTTTATATGATTTATAACGATCGGTACAAGCTGATGAGTGAGGAAGAAGCCTTTGACTGGCAGCTGCTGCAAAAGATACTGCCGCGCATCCAAGGGAGCCACTCCTCGGTTCGACGAGTCCTGTTGAGCTTGATTAAGGGTGCTATTGGTAGTGGTGCTGGCGTGACGGTAAATATTGAAGAACTCAAAGAGGATGCTAGACCACTCTATATGAGATGGGCTGCTGGCCAAACTCCGCCTACGGCCAAACATCCGCAAACTGCTCGTAAATTGGCTTTTATGCTCAGGAGGCTGGAGGAAGATGGATTTACCTCATTCTGGCTCTCTTAATGGGGCGGCCGAGTTGCTCCGTATCGAAACGGAGCTTTTTACGCTTTATGTGCAGGGGAGGCCCTATCATCCTACGGTAGAGACGTTGCAGCTTCATCGTTCTTCTAGTCAGGAGTGGGTGAGTGCACAGCTTGGGCTAGATTGCTCCGAAAGGCTGGGTAATGTGCAGATCAAAGTCTTCTCACCTGAGCTGGGCGGGATGGTGGAGTGGCAGCCGAATGAGTCGGTATTTCCTTGTTTTTATGAGACACAATCGTATGAACTGGTTATCCAGAACAAGTGCGCGGATAGCCTTTCTTTTTATCATGAGAATGTGCTGCTGCGGCAGGCGGTTAAGCCTCTAGGGGACTCTATTCTTGCGGGTGTTCTGAACTTTGGGAATGAGGTTGGTTTGACGGAGTGGGAGGTGCGAAGCGCGGGACAGACTTTACTGCGGGTAGAAATGGAGATTTTCCCCTCCAAGATGGATTACAAGCTGGATTACCAGAATATTTTGAATGAAGTAAACGCACAGATTTATAATTTGGCCTTTGATTTTTTGCGCAAAACCTACCAACTAACAGGCCTGCGGGAGACGCAGCATCAGAGCCTGACGGAGTTCTTCACCATACTACAGCATGTCTTTAGACAGCTCTTGGATGCCGTCGAGCGGATTAACAAGAATCCTAATTACGCGCTGCTCCAGGATCGCCGACTAGTGGATGCCAATCGGGTCAAAAAAGCAGGAAGAGAGAATATCCGCGAGCTCGCGAAGCATCCCGAACGATTAAGAGAAGACATGAACCATGGATTCTTAACCATCGGCAATCGAAACTACACAGCCACACACTTAATAGAGACACGTAAACGCCTAGCCTATGATACTAATGAGAATCGGTTCATACGGTGGATGCTGGAACGTATTCATGGGAAGCTGAAGGAGCTCAAGGCTCGCTGGAAGATGAACAGCCGAACCCCAGATCCACTACTTATCAAAAGGTTAGACGCCATGCTTACGCAGCTAGAGCGGGTGCTCAAGATAGATTTCTTGCGTGAGGCTGGAGCGCTGAAGCAGATGTCCGTTACGCTTGTGCTGCAGATGGCTCCTGGATACCGCGAGGTCTATCGCTGTTATCTGATGCTGCTTAAAGGCCTGTCTATCCAAGGCGACCTGCTCCGCTTATCTATGAAGGATGTTGCTCAGCTCTATGAGTATTGGTGCTTCTTGAAGCTGAATCAGCTCCTGGGGCAGAAGTATAAGCTGGTGAAGCAGGATATTATTAAGGTGAATCGGAACGGTATCTTTGTTACGCTGGATCGCTCGCAGAGCGCCAAGATGGTCTATGAGAATCCGATCAATGGCGAGCAGTTCATCCTGTATTATAATGCGATTCCTGGAACGGACAAGACCCCGACGCTTAATCAGCGCCCGGATAATGTGCTAACCTTGAAGAAGAAGGATGCTGGTCAGATCAAGGAGTATAAGTATGTTTTTGACGCAAAGTATCGCTTAAACCCTGCCTATGAGGGGACTTCCTATCATCGGACTTATGGACAGCCTGGGCCGGAAGAGGATGACATCAACACGATGCACCGTTATCGGGACGCGATTGTGTATCAGGAAAAAGGCTCAGGGGAATATGAGCGAAGCATGTTTGGGGCGTATGTGTTGTTTCCCTATCCGGATGAGGAGCGGTACAAAGCCCACCACTTTTACAAAAGCATTGAGCTATTGAATATCGGCGCATTACCGTTCCTACCGAATTCTACAAGCTTGGTGGAGCAATTCTTAGATGAGATTATTCAGGATAGTCCGGAAAAAGCTTTTGAGCGCTCCACACGTCCACGCGGGACGAGAGAATACTATGCCAATCAGCTTGCGGGCAAGAATGTGCTGGTTGGTTCTGTGCGGGGACCGGAGCAAGTTGAGGTGGCGTTGCAGAAATCTTTTTATCATATGCCATTAAAAAATCTTTCAGATGTAAAGATCCTCACTCAGATCGAATACGTGGCAATGTGCCAATCCAGAAAAAAATTCTATGATCCTGCGAAAACGGGGATTCATTGGGTTGGGAAAGTAGCCGATTGGAAGGTGCTGCGGCGTAAGGAGATCAAGGAGGTTCCTTCTCGCCCGGGTACAGAAGAAGAGCTGTATATACGCTTCACGATTGAGGCCTGGCAGCGGTTAGCGGCGCCTGTCTTGCTGGGAGGACAAGGGATTTATACGGTGCTCTATACCAGTAAGTATATCCTGGACCGGGCCTTGGAGATTGCAGAGCTCCGTTTAGAAACGGAGGAAGATATTCGCGAATGGCGTGAGAAACGCCGCAGGGGTAAAGTAAAGGTGAAACTGGATCATGAGCAGTATGTGGATTTAGGGAGGGTTGTGGAGGTTCGGAATATTTGAAGTAACGGGAGGCCAAATCATCATGATAATCAGCAACCTCCTGATTACCGTGATGGCTGCACGTTCCCGTTAATTTGTTGTTGTACGTGTTGACTCTGCTTACTCCACACATGTGGAATCGTGTTCAATGTTGGGAGTACATACTGGAGACTGCAGTTTTTTTGATATTATACGTGCTTATGGGTGGGGGGGGCCGCTTACAATTATGCTTACAGATCAGTCTCCCCCTAGAGATGAGAAAGAGCGGTGTCCTGATTTTGCTCAGCTGAGCGTTTACACAGGGAAGAATCATTCCCAGCCAAACGCTCAGTTGGGCAATAAGATCTCAATTATCGTGCCTTGCCACACTTTGGATTTTACCTGGATTTCGCCGCTATGCGCTTCCACGATGGTTTTGGCGATGCTCATCCCGAGCCCGGATCCTTCCGTCGATTCATCGGAATTCGTTCCCCGGTAGTAGCGATTGAACAAATGATGCAGCGTTTCCTCGTCCATCCCTTTGCCATTATCGATTACTCGTATGCATGCCTTGTCGTTCATCCTGCCGACATTGACGTTGACAATCACGCCAGGCGGGTTATGCTTCACGGCGTTGGACAGCAAATTGTCCATCAACCGCATCAGCCAGGTTTCATCGGCCTGTATCAGCAAGGGACAATCCTCCCCAACATAGTGAAACTGATACTCAGACATCATGGCGTCGTTGACGTACTTCAGTACGGAGCAGCGCACCAGCTCAACCAAGTCGATCTCCCGAAACTTCATGATCGAATCGCCCTGCTTGAGCTGATGAATCAATGAGAAGTCGGAGATCAGCTCCAGCATATAATCCCCCTTTTCCCGGATCGTCGAGCCCATGATGCGCATCTCCTCTTGGCTCCATTGCTCAGGCAAGCTCTCCAGCATATACCCATAACCTTGAATTGTGGCCAGTGGCGTGCGCAGATCGTGGGAAATCCCTGACATCCACTCCGCTTGCGCCTTTTCCAGCCTCTCGCGCTCCTTCTCGATCTGAGCCAATTGATGAGTCATCTGATAGAAGGATTCAATCACTTCCTTATAGAGCCTGTAGCGGATGCGCATCATGCCGTTGCGGCGGAATACCTTGCGCATGTCCTTGGCGGTCAGTACCTGGTCGTACTGACCCCGGCCCATACGTTCGAACCAGCCTGCGAACAGAATCAGCGGCTGACCGTAGCGGTAGCCATGCCAGATGGAGATCGGCAGCGCCAAGAGCAGGATCAGAACTGTAATCCGGACGAGTCCACGCGTTGCCTTTTCCATCACAGGATGCTTCAGAGGGGCTCCCGCTGCATGGGGTGTATAGAGAATCCACGTCATTCCGCTCAGCTTGTCCCGATGGGCGACAATATTCGTGTCATAGTTGCTGGGCGATTGCTGGATGGCCAGGATATCCAGCTGTCGATACGCCTTCTGCACGTATGCTTCATCGCCTATGCCTTGTACGATATGGCTCTCGGGGTCGATCACCTGCAGATAGCTGCCGGTTTTGCGCAGCCGCTGGTCCAAGTGGGAAACCGCTTCGCTACGCACGATTCCATGCTGCCCGTAGGCATCAAACCAGGCTACGAGCTGGTCAAGGTCAGGACTAGGATAGCCCAGCATATACAGAAGCGGGTCTTGGAAAGCAAAATTAAGCTGAGTGTGTACGGCGTACGTCCCAAACGTCCGTGTCTCTTGGATATCGAGCAGTTGAGCGATGGAGTAGGAGGCCGGCAGCGTATGATGCGGAGTTGTATTGACGGCGTAGATCACCTCTCCTTCGGCACTGACAACCTGTAGCCACATGCCTTTTTCCTCGATGAGCTTGTCCCACTCGGGGGAGATCTGAATCGTCCCGTCCTTGTAATGAGCTTCTTGAGCGATCTGTTGCAGGACGCCAACCGGAAAGTTCCGGCGTATCTCATTACTCGTCATGTTCTGGAAAAACAAGATGCAGGCAACCAGAGTAATAGCCACCATAAGCAGGGCATAAAAAATCAATTGATACGTGAAGTGGAAGGCCATGCGCTGTTGGATCTTCATCGCTCCTGCGGCTCCTTCACCAGCTTGTAGCCAAGCCCGCGTACGGTAAGCAGCAGCTTCGGATTACCGGGGTCGATCTCGATCCGCTCTCGGATGCGCCGGATATGCACCATTACCGTCGAATCATCGCCCTGTCCGTTGATCCCCCAAACCTTGTCGTAGAGCTGTGTTTTGGAAAATACGATGCCGGGAAACTTACAGAAGTGCAGCAGCAGCTGGAACTCCTGCGCGGGGCAAGGAACTGGCTGTCCCTCCACGATTAGTTCGCCCTCCACCTCGTTGACGGTGAAGCGGCCAAACCGATAAATCCCCGGATCGGGCCGTTTCGCCGGACTGGACGTCGAGGTTTCTGGCTCCAGTCGGCGTATGCGTGCCTGAATTCTTGCGGCCACCTCCAGAGGATTGAAGGGCTTCGTGATATAATCGTCCCCGCCCATAGCGAAGCCTCGCAGGACATCGAGATCGGAAGCCTTGGCCGTCAGAAACAAAATATGCGGATTCCCGTATTTGCGGAGCTTGGAGCAGAGCTCCAGGCCGCTGCCGTCGGGGAGCATGATGTCGAGCAGGAGGATATCGGGGGCTTCACGCTTCGCTAAATCGAGAGCTTCCGCACAGGTGGAAGCCGCGTACAGCTGATGAAACCCTTCCCTGCGAAGCACCATTTGCAGCATCGTGACAATCGAAGGCTCGTCGTCGACGATTGCGATTTTAAAATCGGATAGATTTGTCATTGTTTTCACCCATTTCCATAGTAGCATAATCACTTTAACAGAACCTAAACGGCGGGAGTGAAATTAAGCTGATGTTTGTCTATCCGTTTAGGTTCTGTTTCATTGGGGCTGGTAGGATAGGGGTGAGAAAGCTATTCGAACATACAAAGGATTGGTTTATGAGAAGATCGTCCCTAGTCACCGCCGCTCTTGTTGTATTCATGTCGTCCGAAAAAGGCCGGTTGGGGCCTGAAGCGGAAAACAGCAACAAAAGTATTACCCTATAGCCAGGCCAATTGAGGAGGATAATTTATGATTATAACCACTACATCAACTATTGAAGGCTCCCCGATAAGGCAGTATCTGGGCATTGCCACCGGTGAAGTCATTATAGGAGCCAACGTATTCAGAGACTTTAAGGCTTCGATTACCGACCTCGTAGGGGGGCGTTCGGGCGCTTACGAAGGCAAGCTTCAGGAAGCGAGAGATACGGCATTTGCTGAGATGACTCAGAAAGCTTCAGGGATGGGAGCTAATACGATTGTCGGAGTCGACATTGATTATGAAGTCATTCGCGATGGCATGCTGATGGTTGCCGTAAGCGGGACGGCCGTGATCGTTTAACACCACGATGTTTGCCTGTTGTCTGGATGACACGTTGCTTGCCTTTGAGAAACCACGTATGCTGAAGCGCTTGGTAATCGCGGATCATCGACTCATCTTTGAAGAGCAAATGAGCGATTTTCTCGTCCATTAACCTTTGTTCAAAGTAGGAAAAGTTACTTCTGAAGGCTTGTTGCTTGACTTCATCCACCGCAGCTAGCGTATCAACTTATATACTAAATAAGTCGTTATCTACGCATAACGATGCAAAGAGGTGTACACCTGTGAAAAATGTTCGAAAATTGTCTGAACCTGAAAAGGAACTCATGGAGGTAATTAGCTCTTCCACGTCCACTATGCCCCAAGCCCGACCTGGCTGGCCAGAGACCCTAACTGCACTGGGTCTCTATCTGATCGGCATTGTTATGCTCGGTCTTTGGATGTCGCAAATCCCTGACGAGCAAGCCATCTTCCGAATTAACATCGGGGGTGTAGGCAATGGTCTCGTTGGCCTCGCCGCCTTGTTCGCAGCCTACGCCCTGCGGGTTCGCGATCTGCGCGCTTTCGGTTTCCGGGCGATCGAACGGAAATGGCTGCTTGTGGGAGCCACCCTCGGTGTTGTCGCGTACGGCGGATGCTTCGTTATAGAGGGGGTGTATTTTCACTTCATCACCGAGCTGAACAACCAAGCGGACTTCCAGACGGCGGCGCAAGGTGGCGCGCTCTCACTCTTCGTTCTGCTTATCACTGGCGCTATCCTCACGCCGCTCGGCGAGGAGTTTGTATTCCGTGGCGTTATTGCCAATGCGCTGAACCGTTACGGAGCATGGGGCGGCGTGGTTGGCAGCGCTGCGATCTTCGGCGTCGTTCATGGATTCAACGTCATCCTGTTCGACGCATTCATGGTCGGCATCCTGAATGGTATACTGTTCCGTAAGACGGGTTCCATCTGGCCCGGGGTCGTGGTGCATATCGTGTATAACGGCCTCAATCTTATCTACTATTCTACGTTATAGATCTAATTTTATGAGACACCGTGGCAGAGACAAACAGCTCGGTCAGCTGCGCGCGACCGTGGCTGTCTATGATCGTAGCGTTTTAGCATAGATGTAGTGCTCATCATCGTCGGGCGTGCAGGGAGAATTTATCTATATGGCTTGCATGAACAATTTGGCTGGGATAATCCGGAGGCACAATTTGTGAAGGCGATGTTACAGAATGTCTGGCCTTCATTGAAGAGAATGAACAATGGTTGAATTTGCGGATGTGGAGAAGCTCAGACAGAATCTTGCACAACTGCATATTTTACAATAGAGAATGGTATAATGATAACAATAGGTAAGGCTATTTTGACTGTTAAGATACATGGAATCATTCTGAATTTACTGGGAGAAATGTGGATGAAATATGAAACATTAATAGAGCTCTTACAGGAAGAAATGAAGATGGGGCTTAAAGGAGGGCTGTACCATCAGACCCAAATTAAGCTTGCCTATAACTCCAACCGGATCGAAGGCAGTCGGTTATCTGAGGATCAGACACGATATATTTTTGAAACCAACACAATAAACGTAGAACCTGAAGAAACAGCAAGTGTTGACGATATTATTGAAACGGTAAACCACTTCGCCTGCTTTGACTATATGTTGAACCTTGCACATGAGGACTTATCCGAAGAAATGATCAAGGAATTCCATAGAATCTTAAAAAGAAATACTTCGGATGAAAGAAAAGACTGGTTCCGCGTGGGGGATTACAAAGCCAGGCCCAATGTGGTAGGAGATATGAAAACAACTGCTCCGGGAAAAGTGGCAAGCGCGATGGGGAAGCTGCTCACCATGTATCACCAAAAAACCGGAAATTCGTTTGAGGACATCGTAGACTTCCATCATGAATTTGAAAGCATCCACCCTTTTCAGGACGGAAACGGTCGTGTCGGCAGGATCATCCTGTTCAAGGAATGTTTGAAAAATGGTATACTCCCCTTTATCATCGACCATGAGTATAAGCTGTTTTATTACCGCGGCCTGAAGGAGTACTCTTCGGAAAAAGGATATTTGCTGGACACCTGCCTGTCGGCACAGGACAGATATGAAGCGGAGGTTGCTTATTTCTTTCCGGAATTGAAGCGTCTTCCGTGATAACCGCTCAAGGCATGTGGAATCCGTTGCGGTATTGGTTATGATACCCGAACTTTTCTAAGTTCGGGTTGTTGTTTATATAGTTCGCCTTTAAGAAGGCTATAATAGCTATTTATTTCCTTAGAAAGCTAAGATACTCACTATACTTTTTGACTATAACCAGATATTACTTTTAAGTGTTATGTAGATGATATTCCTCCATGCTAGAATCAAACCATTAGAGAAAGACATGTGGTTAAATGGAGGAGGATTTTTCATGTGCAATAGATTTCAAATCGTAGGCAGCCTGTTGCGTCCGTCGAATTTATTAGAATATAAACATCAGATTGAACATCGGGATGATATCAGTTATCCCTTTTACCAAGATTTCCAAGGGTATGAGCAGTGTGAAGCTGAGGCGATTCAGGCTGTAGTCGATAAAGAAATTAATAATGGTTTGTCCATTCTTACGGATGGAGAACATTCCAAATCTATGTGGCATTTGGATTTTGTCTGGGGCTTCCAAGGAATTAGCCGCTATATAGCGGATCATGGATATTTTTTCAGAGATACAGATGGGGCTTCAAAATATGAGACCCGAAAAGATATTGGTTTGCGCATCACAGGTGAATTAGGTGGAAAGAACCATCATTTTATTGAGGTATTTAAGAAACTTCAAGCCCTTGCTGGCGACCGTGAAACCAAGCTGTGCGTACCTTCTCCATCACATATTTTTGGTGAGCTGTCATGGTCAGATAACATTGGCGGCACAGAAGCGGTTTATAAGGACAGACATGAGCTTAAAGACGGTCTGGTTAAGGCTTATAAGGAATTTGTTGCGGATTTTGCTGCTGCCGGAGGACAAATCCTGCAATTCGACGATTGCTTATGGGAGCTATTTGCAGATGATAACCCGAACTCTCCATATACCGGCGAGAATATCAATCAAGAGGAAGTACAGGCTCTAGCTACAGAATTTATTGACATTAACAATACAATCATTGATTATGGTCATAGCTTAGGCCTCAAAATGTGGACTCATAACTGCCGTGGTAACTATGATTCCCGTAATATGGGTGGTGGCTCCTATGCCAAAATTGCTAATCTGTTCTTGAAGCAGCTGAAATACGACCGCTTTTTCCTGGAATGGGATGATGACCGTGCAGGCTCCCTTGAGGCGCTTGCGGTGTTCAAAGATAAGCCTGATACAGAAATTGTACTTGGATTGTTGTCTTCTAAGACCAATACGCTTGACGATGAGGCCCGTGTAGTTCAAATGCTTGATGAAGCCTCGAAAATTATTGATAAGGATAGATTATTACTTTCTCATCAATGCGGGTTTGCGTCCTGTGATGGCGGCAATGAATTAACGGAAGATGAACAGTGGGCGAAAATTAAACAAGGACAACAGATTGCCCAGCAATATTGGGGTAATTAATATTTAACTTAGTTAATGAGGGGAGCAGGTCCCCTTCCTTAAGACTGTCGAAGATATTGTCGGCAGTCTTTTTATATTGGATTATTGGAATCCCGAAGGGATACTGTGTAAAAGGAAGCATGCTCCTATGGAACACAATGTCGCATTAATCCGGCTGCAATGTCGCAAAAGTACATGGAAACGGAGTGTGCTGATCGATTATACTCGCTTTATATAATATGATAATGAAAATCATTATCATACAAAAGGGGGAGTCAGCATGAACAGAGCAACAAAGAGGCAGGCAACCGGCAGCAAGATAAACGCCGCCCAAAAATGTGGACCATTAATGGTATGGATGCTGGCACTGGTACTTGTGCTGACGGCTTGCGGCAATGGAGGGGGCACCAATGCAGGCACAGCCGCACAGCCGTCTGCTGCAGCTTCAGCCGAGCCGTCTCCAGCGTCTGAAACACAGGCTCAGACATCGCCGGAGGCGCAGGCTGCTGCAGCCTTCCCGGTTACCATCCAGCACATAAAGGGTGAAAATACGCTGACCGGGAAACCGAAGGTGATTGCTGCGCTTGATGTGAAATTTGTCGATCAATTGATAGCGATTGGTGAGCACCCGGCAGGCAGCGTTGTGGCTGGAGGGAAGGACGCCAAGTTTCCAGAATATTTAGGCGACCAACTGGGTGAGGTGAAGGTCCTCGGTACACGCGATGAGCCCAATCTTGAGGCTATTGTGGCGTTGAATCCGGATCTTATATTGATGACCGACTTTCAGGAGCAGGTGTATGACAGCGTCAGTAAAATTGCGCCTACAATAGTACTCGACTTCTACGAGGATTGGCGGGATACGTTGGCTACCATCGGTACGATAACAGGCAAGCAGGCGGAGGCGGAGGTAGTGCGTCAGGCTTACGAGGACAAAATCGTCGGACTGCGGGAGAAACTGTCGGCGAAGCTGGGCGACGAAACGGTAGCGCTGATTCGCCCGAGACCGGAAGGTATTCGTGTACATGGTCCCGAGCATCGGACCGGAAGCATTCTTTATGAGGATTTGGGGTTAAATGTCCCTGCATTCGTTCAGGAGATTAAAGATGACACCTCCGTAGAAATTTCGATGGAGAGAGTCGCTGATATCGGAGCAGATCACTATTTCCTGCTGTCGGATGAATTGTTTGCCAAAGAGGCAGAGGCTCTGGCGGGCAGTCCGGTCTGGAAATCCCTTGATGCAGTCAAGAATAACCGTGCATATAACGTGAATTCAACGCTCTGGATCGCTTACTATGGTCCCATTGCTCTCAACATTATCGTAGATCAGGCCTCGGAAGCGCTGCTGGGATCGCATTGAAATGGACAACTATCTGTCGTCTGTATCCTGGAAGCAAATGGCGGAAGAATACCGGCTGTGGCTAGGTGAGCCGCCGAAAGGCAGCGTCCGTACTATTGCTCTGAGCCAGTTGTATGAAGAAGCTGCATGCCGCGAATATGTAAGCTGGCTTAAGGATTATATCGGCGCGCCGGATATGCAGGTTGCCGCCTCTATGCTGGCCAAGCGGATCGGCTATCTGTGGATCGCGCCGCTTCTGACCGCTATGACCTTTCATAATCGGGAAGTCTCCTTCCCGCTGGACAACAGCTTCCTTTATCATCCGGCTTCCCCGGCTTTTAAAGTGGATACGCCTTTTCCTTTCCTGGCGCTGAACGGACTTCGGGCAGCATCGCCACCGGAAGATAGGGAAGTGTGGCGGGAAGAGGTCGTAGAGGAGATTTTTGCGGTAAGACTTGCGCCGCTGCTGCAGACGCTTGCCGCCATTGGCCCCGTTTCTATAGCGGTGCTTTGGGAGAATATTATGGTGCGTATTGCTCCGCTGTATTCTCCTGGAGCAGACGAATCCAGACAAGAAAGGCAGCGGATGAATGCAGATTTTACGTTCCTGACCCGGATGGCCCCCGGGCAACTGTTTGGCGAAAGGCGGAATCCGTTTACCCGTTTTACAGAGAACAATGACCTGGTTCAGGTTGCGAAGAACAAGCGTATCACCTGCTGCTTTTATTACCGGATGTCAGGAGAATATTGCGTAAAGTGTCCGAAAATTGACAATGAGAATGAATCTCAATTAAAATGACAATAGAAACATTGTCAGGAGATGAGAGGAATGCCGCTGCAAGAGCAGGCAAGTTTATGGAGTGATACGACAATCAAGACGCTTGACGTGCGCAGCGGTACTTTGCCGCCTGGCGGTGTTATGAGCGAAACGGGATTGACAGCCAATCTGTTGCTGCTGGCAGGCGGCGGAGAAGGGGGGCTTGTGATGAATGGTGAGGTTTGCCATATCCGGGCCTCTTTTGCTTGTCACGCTGTCAAGGGATCAGCTTTTACTCTCACTGCCGGATCAGAAAACATTCATTATACCGTTATTATCTACAAGGCAATTCCTATGACGGGAGCCGCCCATGTTCTGTTCCCGCAGCGTAATCACCCGCTGCGCACTTCGTTTGTTCACTATCCTGTGCTCCCGGCGGAGCTGCATCAGGCGGCGGACAAGATCGTAGCCAAATGGAGCCGGGGAGAGGGGCTGGAACGTTTCCATGCCAATGCGCTGCTGCAAGGAGTGCTGTATGAGCTTATTATGGAGCATGAACGCGGCCGGGGCGGCGCAGAGCCGGACATGGTGGACGTTGTCGCTGCTTATATAGCGGGGCATTATCGTCAGGAGCTGAAGCTTAAAGAGCTGGCTGCGCTTGCCGGATGCGGCGCGAGACAGCTGCAGCGGCGGTTCAAACAGGAGAAGCTGCTCGGACCGATGGAATATGTGATCCAGCTGCGGATGGAGAATGCAGAGCGGATGCTGCGTCATACGGACGCTCCCATCGGCGAAATCGCTGAAAGAACAGGCTACCACGACATGTATTACTTCAGCAGAGCGTTCAAGAAATATTATGGAGTTCCCCCACAGCTCTACAGGCGCACTGCCGCTTCCGGGACCGGTGCGCTCTCCGCTTGTTCCGGGCTGCCGGACCGCTTGGCCTGCTCGTACGAGTCGCTGCTGGGACCGGTGATATGCCATATGCGAGGCGAATATTGCGTTACCGCTTCTCCGCGGCGGATCGCCGTACTCGACATTCAATATGCTGACCATTTGCTTGCGCTTGAGATGCTACCGGCAGGAAGTGTAGGACTAGGCAGTGCGGCGTTAAATTTCCCCCCATATATCAGGGACAGGCTTAAGGCAACGGAAATGCTCGGAACCTATGAGTACCCGGACCTGCAGGCTGTGGAACGGCTGCAGCCGGATTTGATTATCTGTACCGAGGTGCATGCTCAGCACTATGAACGCTTAAGCCGGATTGCTCCAACTATAATGTTTAAGCGTAATGAGAGCTGGCAGAGAATTCTGAGCCTGTTCGGCGAACTGACGGGCAAGCGGGCGGAGGCGGAACGTATTATTACGGATTACATTCGCCGGACGGCATTACTGTCAGAAGAACTTGCCCCGGTACTGGCGGGTAAGAGCGTGGCTCTGATCCGCCCGCGTGAGTCAGTGGTTCGGGTACATACTGCCTCTCATCGCACAGGCGCCGTGCTGTACCGGGACCTTGGTCTGCCTGCTCCGCTATTTGTCGCAGACACCTCCGATACGGCTTATCATATTTCAGTCGACAGACTACCGGCTGTGCATGCTAACCACTACTTTTTACTTAGCAACGAGATGATGCAGGAGGGAATATCTGTGACAGAGCAAAGCGTCTGGGGCATGCTGGATGCAGACAGGCGGCAGCATATATATCCGGTGGATGCCGCTACATGGATCGGCTGCTATGGACCGACAGGCATCAATTGCATTGTGGATCAGGTGGCCCGCGCCCTGCTGGCCTGAGCGGCAGCCAAGGAACCTCAGCTTAGTGCAGAGCCACTGAATAAATTTGTTATTAATTCACAAGCACCTGTCATTGGCAGGTGTTTTTGAGCTTCTCACATACGAACGTTTGTGCTACAATATCATTTGTGAATATATGGAAAGCGGTGAGTTTATGACAAAAAGGCAATGGGTCACTAAATTTATGCTGATGCACAAATGGGTACTTGTATGCGGATTCATAATCACTACATTAATGACGATGATCAATCTGATTTATCCGTTCCTCAACGGGAGAATTATCAATATAGCTTTTTATGATAAAGACATGAGCGCCTTTTTGAATTTGTGCTTAATCTATGCAGGCATACTCATTTTCAATCAGTTTGTCGTTGCGACGTTAAACAATCTCATTTCGTCGCAATTGATGACGGGTTTTGTCTTTGATATACGGCGGGCTCTTTTCAAAAAAATATTACATAAAAAAGGGAAAGACCTCTCCGGGATGTACAGTGGGGATATGATCAGCCGAATGAACCATGACGCCGCGGATATTATGAATCTCATTTTCTGGAGCGGACTTTGGGGATACTCCAACTTTCTGCATATCCTATTCGCTGTCTGCTTCATGTTTTACTACAATATATTTCTGGGGGCTTTTACGGTCGTGCTGGTTCCCGTCGTGTTTTTTAGCTCGAAATATTTCAAGGCAAGAGCGCAGAAGGTCAATAAAGACATTGCAGCGGAACAGGGTAAACTATCCTCTTACTTATTTGAGATTGTGAAAAATTTGCGGGAGATAAAAATCCTTAACGCAAGTAAAAAAGTAAGGAGCGTTTATTTAAGAAAAACGACATCCATCAATAAAATGAACGTGGAAAACGGAAGAATCGAAGTGACGACAGAAAGGCTTAATTCGTTCATCACACTTATCGCACAGCTGTTGATATTTGTGATCTGCGCCTATTTCATCGTTAAAGGCCAAATGCAGCTCGGCGTTTTTGTGGCCGCCATAAGCTATTTCAATATAGCTGTGAACTACTTCAGCTCCATCAACAGCAAAATTGTCGATGTCTGGGGACAGACCATCTCCTTACAACGTGTCGTGGATATATTGAATGAAGAGGAAGAAGATTACAAAGAAAACCATCCTCCAAAACAAATAAAGGAGGGCAAGATTGAATTTAACAATGTCACCTTTGGATACACCGAAGATAGACCTGTTCTGAACGGATTCAATCTCCGCGTGGATGCAGGAAGCACGATTGGCATTGTCGGAAAAAGCGGCGCAGGTAAAACAACGATGGGGAACCTGCTCTACAATCTATATAACGTTGACAGCGGCGAGCTTCTGATCGACGGAATGAATGTCAATGAGTATAACCTGCATAGCTTGCGGAGCCAGGTGGGGATTGTCCATCAGGAGACCATCCTTTACGATAATACCCTGCGTTACAATCTTTCATTTACCAACAACAAGGATAATGATGACGCATTAATGGAAGCTATTAAGAAAGCCGCACTTTATGATGTTGTCCTGACATTCCCTGACGGACTGGACACGCTGCTTGGGACTGAAGGGCAAGAATTATCCGGCGGGCAGAAGCAGCGTCTGGCTATCGCAAGGATACTAGTCAAGAATCCTAAGATTCTGGTCTTTGACGAAGCCACAGCATTCCTCGACAGCCGGAACGAAGCGCTTATCCGGAACGTGATGAGTGAGATGTCACAGGATCGGACGCTCATTATCATTGCCCACCGTTTTTCCACCATTAAAAGCTGTGATAAAATCGCGGTTTTAGCGGACGGTGTTGTCAAAGGCTTTGATACTCACGACGTACTGATTAGAAACAATAAAACGTATATAGACTTATTCAGCGAACAGTGTTTAGGAGGTGAAGCTGTATGAAACGATTGGACACATTTAGAGCATTAACCCGGGATATAGACGGTATTAACAAGCCGTTGATTGCGCTCGGTTTTTTCAAGCTGTGGAACTTAATTTTCGGGCTTATCCCTCTGTTCTTGTACTCGTTTTTGGTTAATCGTGTTTTAGTAGATAAGAATATGAACGAGCTGTGGCCGGTCATCAGCGGTTATCTGGCTGTTTTCCTGTTCGCGACAATCGGGATTGCGGTCAGTAAGCGGTTTTCCAACCGGTTAATACTAAAATATGACCTGAGAATAAAGAATAAATTGCTGAAAAAGTATATCAGCCTTGATAATGATGTATATAGCAAATATAGCATTGGTGACGTTAGAAGCCGGATTGAGAACGATTCCACTGCTGCCGGGAACTTTTTTACGACCCATATATTAGATTTTATCTATGCTGTCGTTTACGCTGCTGCGCTGGCGGTTATTTTGTTATGCTACGACTGGCGAATCGCGCTCCTCAGTTTTGTTTTTGTTCCGGTCTCTTTATTTACGGTTAATTTTTTGGGAGGTAAAACGAAGACAACCGGAGAGGAACTATGGAAACTGCAAATTAAATATGAATCCTTCCTACACTCGAATTTTCAGAACTGGAAGGATGTTAAGACCAACAACCTTGAAGACGCACAATTGGATGAATTAAACGGACACTACAAGAAAATAAGGCATATTTGGTTCCTCAACCAGCTCTATTTGCATCTGGGGATTACCTATTCGTTCTTCACGAAAAACTTCATTACCCAGTTGTTTATCTACTTTATTGGCGGATTATTTGTAATTAAGGGCTACTCGCAAGTCGGTGTACTGCTCATTTTTATCAGCTTTTACGGGCAGTTCTTCGGGTACATAGAGAGCATTAGTAATTCCATGATGAATTATAAGAATGATTCGGTGAACATCGGAAAAGTGATCGAGATATTAAATTTAGAAGCAGGCAAGAGACCCTATAAGAAAATTGACGGGACAGATCTAAACGTTGAAAATCTGAGATTTACCTATGAGGGGAACGAAGCATTTGCTCTTGACGGTATTTCGTTCTCCGTGAGTAAGGGCGAACATCTGGCCATCGTTGGAGAAAGCGGCAGCGGCAAGTCTACAATCGCTAAACTGTTGACCGGGCAGATTAACCCGCAAGGGGGGACTGTACAGATTGGCGGCATTGATATCTATACGGTGAACAGCGAGAGTGTGTCAGAAAAAGTTAGTATAGTTGTGCAGGAACCCGTTCTTTTCAATATGACGATCAGAGAAAACTTATTGCTGGCAAAGGCCGGCGCAACCGATGCGGAATTGATAGAGTGCTGCCGCAGAGCGAGTATTTATGACTTCATTGAAACCTTGCAGAATAAATTGGATACGATAATCGGAGAAAAAGGTGTACAGCTTTCAGGAGGCCAGAGACAGCGCTTATCGATTGCCCGTGCTTTTTTACAGGACAGGGACATCATCATTTTTGACGAAAGTACCAGCGCTCTTGACAACGAAAATGAGAATGACATCATTACAGAACTAAAGAGCCTTTCATCGGGGAAAACCATGATCTCCATTGCTCATCGTTTATCTACTATTCTGGACTGCGACAAGGTAATGGTTCTTAAAGATGGCAGGGTGGTAGCTTTCGATACCCATCAAAACCTATGTAACCGAAACGAGACCTATGATTTGCTTTTCCAAAGTCAGTATATGGCAGGTTGATTTAAGGGAAACAGAAGCTTAAGGAATGGAGCGGGCGTATGCCCGCTTCATTTTTTTGGGTTTAGTTCTCATTCAAATGATAGATTAGTTGCACAACGCCAGAGGAGAACTTTTTTGTATTAACCATTGTCAAATTCAACCTCTGTTTAATATCAATAAACAACGGTTTTCCTTCTCCCAGAATGACTGGGTGAACAGATAATCTAAATTCATCAACAAGCCCTAAATTGATAAAAGTTGTAATAAGACTTGCTCCACCATATAGCCAGATGTCTTTGCCAGGCGTGTTTTTTAATGTATTTACTTCTTCAAGAATATTATCATTTATGAATATTGCTTTAGTGTCAGTCCCTTTTTGTGTCCTGGAAAACACGTATTTTTCTTTACTATGAATTAATTCCCAAGTTTCTTTTTCAGTATCATCTTGTTCAATTCCTGGAGTATATTGTCCCCATAAATCATAGCTTGTTCTTCCATACAAAATCGTGTCAATCTGATTTAAGAAATGAATAAACTCCATCTCAGAATCCATAATGCACCAATCAAGCTCCCCGTTTGTCCCTTCAATAAAACCATCTAAAGTAACTGCTAAATCTAAAATTATTTTCCGGTTCATGATTTGTTACTCCTTTCGTTGATCTACTACCTATTATAGATCTTAAATATGTCATCTTATGTCATATTAAAAAAGAAAGGGTACATTCATCGAGAGTGTCAAATATTCTTTATTATCCTATGATATTTGTTTTTTTCTTTATAGGAAAACAAATTTCCGTTAATAAGTTGGCAGCTTCGTTGGCCTCTTCAGGGGAGATATGATAAATATTAAAAGGGGAGCCGTTCAGTTCATAATCATTATCTAATATCCATCGAGCGATTGTTTCATTCACTTCACTAAGTTTGTTATAATTTCCTTCATAGATAAATGAAGCCACGGTTTGTTCTTTTTCTATTTTAATATTTGCTTCTTGCAGATTTTCATAATCCCCTGAAATGCATTTTTGGACTTCAATATCAATCCTTTGATTTTGAACATCCTCTTCGTAAAAAACTGTTATATTAAAATGCGGATAGCTTAGTCGTACATTCTGGCCATGAACGATCCTGGATAGTCTTTTCCATAACAGAGTTTCATCCTGATACTGCTTGATTTGTGCGCGTAAATAAATGACCCGTCGTTGTGGTATTTTCTTTGCCGTTACTGTATATTTTGATGATTCTTTCTGAGCGTTTAGGTGTTTAATCATGGAGTTTATCAACAATATTTTATCTTGCTTCCCATTTATTTCCTCCTGCAATTGTGCCGCTTGCATATTCAAAAACTTCATCAGATGAATATCCTCATCATATTCATATAAAATCTTTTTTATTAGATGCAGACTGAGTCCCATGGTTTTCAACATGTTTATTTTGTTAGCTACTGCTAGCTGGTGTTCATAATAATACCGATAGCCAGTACTTTCATCAATAAAGCCCGGAGGAAGTAAATCAATGTCAGCATAATGCCTAAGCATCTTAGTACTTAACTGCGAAAGAATGGAAAAGTCACTAATTCTAAGCATCGAAATCCTCCCTAACATTGTCTAATTTCTGGTTTTCAATAAATGTAAAGCGAGCAGAAATGCCGAAACGCCCAAGATCAGAAATAACAAGATAGTACCTAATATCGAGTTCCAGTCAATAGAGTTTTGTGAAATTAGATCCCTTATACCATTTATAACATATGTGAAAGGATTTACCGATACTGGGATTTTAAAAGCGGCCGGGATATATTCATAAGACATCAATGAAGTACTCACAAAAAAGATGGGAAGTATGAATGTATTAACAATGGCTAAAAAGGAATTTTCCGTTTTGAAAATCATACTAAGAGCATAGGAGAGGCTTGCTACAAAAAAAACGCACAAGAAAATTAAACAAATAATGAGTAGGCACCCAAGTATTCCAGTTGCTATTTTGACTGACAGGAAAAAAGAAAAAATAAGGAGTACAAAAACTTCGACAAAAGTTAAAATAGCTGCATCAAAAATATGTCCTAATACAATAGAGCTTCTTTTTACAGGAGAGATGAATATCCGATAAAAAATCCCTTCTGATTTCCAGGAGTAATTTGAAATTCCGCTCATACCGGATGATGTAAGTGTTACGAGAATCAGAATTCCAGGAAGCGTATAAGCCGTATAATTATCTCCAACATATGTTTCCGATTGGAACATCGTTGTAAATAATAGCAGCCAAATTAACGGCTGTATGAGTGTCATAATTATAGTTTCCATATTTTTGAATCGCCATTTTACATTTCTTAAGACAATGCTGAAGGTTCTCATTTTACTTCCTCCCTTATAATTATTTAAAAGCTCATCTTATGGACTTACTAGTGAATTTCAGGAAAATATCGGATAATGAAGGATTTTGAATTTCTATGGCACAAAATCCAATATTATTTTCGGTTAACAATAAATTTGTTTTAGCAAAGCCTTCAGAGCTGTCATCTACAGAAATATATAATGTCTTTTCCTCGACTCTTATATGTTTGGAAAAATTCTGAGCATTCAAACGTTCTACAATAGCAGCAATGTTATCAACGGTATTAAGCTCAACTCTAATAACAGGCTCGCTGAAATATTGTCTAAGTTCTTCCATGCTGCCTTGAATTAGAGGTTGCCCGTCTTTCATGATGCAAATTGTGTTGCTTAATAATTGAGCTTCTTCCAAATAATGAGTTGTCAAAAATATAGTCGTGTTAAACTTCTCTTGAATTGTCTTAATCATTTGCCACAAAATCTGTCTTGATTCTATATCCAAGCCAACGGTCGGCTCATCTAAAAATAAAACTTTTGGATGGGAGATCATACTCATTGCAATATCGAGCCGTCTTGCCACCCCTCCTGAATATTCGGATACATTGTAATCACAATATTCGGTTAGGTGGAAGGCTTGTATTAGTTCTTCACTGCGAGCATGTATGGCGGTAGAATCCAGAACGAACAGTCTGCCTTGAAATTCCAAATTCTCCTTAAGTGACATGTGTTTGTCTATGGATGTATGTTGAGCGACACAGGAGATGCAGTTTCGGATGCTTTGGCTTTCTTTCTTTAAATTATGTCCCATAATTGTAACTTCACCGGAAGTTGGTAAGATGAAAGTGGTAAGGATGTTAATCAATGTAGATTTTCCCGCCCCGTTTTGGCCAAGTAGAGAAAATATTTCTCCTTGTGAAACAGTTAAGCTGAAATTGCTTAAAGCCTTTTTTCCATTTTTAAAAATCTTACTCAGTTCCTTCACTATAATAGCTTCCAATTATTCCACTCCCTTACTGGTTATGTAAAGTGATCATAAACTATCCTATAATAGGAAAGTCAAGGGTCCATTTTCTTTAGTGTATGTTTGGGGGATTTATGTTTTTTCGGGGTTTTTAATGTTGTTAAGCTCACAGACAAGCTGCGGCTTATTCCGATATGATGGTGGCCGAGGAACAACATAGGGTTCGGGAGGGCTAGTATGAAGGGCAAATCGCTTCGAGGCATATGGATCATGTTTGTCGTATTTGTCGTTATTTTTATTTTGAATATGAGTGTGGTATGGGATATTAATGCAACACAGCGGATGTGGCTTGTAATGGATGTGTGGTCGCTGGTCCTTTCGATTATTCTGCTTTTCCGGCATCGGTTGCCGTCGGCCAAGCAAATTTGTATCTCGTTGATTTTGGGTGGACTGGTATCCTTATCCTATCTTCAAGGAAGTGCCTACTCCATAATCAGCAGCTTTCTGATTACCGTGATGGCTGCACTTGCTGTATTCAGTACATTTGCAGTATATCGGGAGAGTCCGGTTCAATTTTTGAGACGGAATGGAAAGGGCGGGGTGACGGGCAGTATTATATGGGGGCTGCTCTTCGGGCTGGCTTTGGGTGCTGTAAATGTGGGGTTGATGCTCTCCAATAACGAGCTCAATGTTCAGGTTTCGCTTTCACGCTTTCTCGTATCGCTAAATCCGGCAGTTCTTGAAGAAATCGCCATGCGAACCTTGTTTTTTGCCTTTTGCTACAGCCTGCTGCAAGGGAGAATTTCTACGAAGGGGCAGCGGTTTACCTGCTGGTTTATGATGGTCATTCCGCATGTGCTGATTCATACGCCAGAGGCCTTTATGAGCAAAGGCGTGATTTCTGGTCTTGTTGTTGTCATACTGACCACGGTCATTTTCGGGCTGCCTTTTGCTTACTTGCAGTGGAAGCGGGATGTGACATCAGCGATGATTGCGCATGGCGTGGTTGATTTTATCCGGTTCTGCTTGTTCGGCCTGCCATTTTAATATTTCATCTGACACGAATGGTGGGAATGCCCTCTCTTTTCCGCAAGTAGAATCAAGCAAGGCAATTTCCATTTCTCTAAAATGACTATAGAGCGGTTGAAACGAGGTGAACGACGAATGTACGAGTGGCACAAGCAAATCCAAATAATCGTTGATGAAATTGACGAGTGTATTAAAAATCGTAACTGTGAAGCAATAACGCTACGATTTCTTTCTCGCAAGTTAGGTTATTCCGAATTTCATACTACGAGAAAATTTAAGGAAATATCGGGTATGCAATTTAGGGATTATCTGCGGCACAGAAAATTAGCCTTTGCACTAAAAGAGGTTCGGGATAGTGAAAAAAGCATTTTGGATATTGCTTTTGATTATGGTTTTTCATCACATGAAGCCTTTACCAGAGCTTTCAAGGGAACATATGGTGTAACTCCAAGTGAATACCGAAAAAAGCCTATGCCTGTCGCCCTTCGTACAAAAATAAACCCGTTCGACCGCTACTTTTTCGGATTGGGAGAGATTGGTATGATGAAATCTACAGATGATGTTAAAATTTATTTTGTAACCATTCCCGCACACAAATTTTTGCACATTAAAAACTATGAGAGTAATGGGTATTGGGATTTTTGGCAAAAGCAAAGCCTTATTCCGGGACAGGACTGCGAAACCATTTGCGGCTTACTCGATAGTATCAAGGGCAAATTGGATGACGATGGTGGGAGCGAATCTAACAGCGGCAGCGGTCAGATTATGGCGTACATTAACGACCCGGACGGCAGACTCTGCGATTGGGGTATTCCACGTACAGAGTGTCATGGTGCACGTCTTCCTTTTGATTATAAAGGCGAAGTACCACCACAAATGCTTATGATTGATGTTCCCGAAGCCGAGTATATTGTTTTTGAACATGGGCCATTCGATTATGAACAGGAAAATCGTAGTGTGGAGGAAAAGATGGAAAAGGCAATGGCGACTTTTGATTTTGCAGGCACTGGTCACTGCTTTGATACTTCCCCCGGTAGAATAATTTACTTTTATTTTAATCCGGAACGGTTTTTTAAGTATATTAGGCCAGTACGGAAGTCATAATCAATAAAAAGCACCTGCCCAAATGCGGTAGGTGCTTTACTACATATGATAACCTCCTAACACCGCTCCTTCACAGATAATGACTTCCAGCCAGTTAAAACGGATTAAGCGGTAAGCAAAAGGTTGTAGCTATGTGCAAATCGCTACACTTTCAGAACTTTCCTGAAATCGGAATGATCAAATATGATGAATACAATACGCTCTCCTGGATTATCGGCGAAAAGCATTTTTTGGTTGTAATCAACGGCGAGGTGCGGTATTGCGGAGTGAATTTTCCTTATATGAACATGGATTTACACCTTGGGCAGCCCGCTCCAATCTTCATCGGCTCAAACGGTCAGGCCAGCTAAAATCCACACCGAAAATTAATGTCAAAAAAGGAGCATTGGTGATGGAAGTCAAAGCAAGCAATAACAGATTGCCTAAGATTCATCCAATGGTAACGCCGCATTACGGAGAAAATTACTGGTTTAACGGCTGTGCGGGCTTCGTTATGGAATGCCTGGGCGAACCGGATTACGATTATTGGTTTTTCGCAGGTCCATTCACACAATCATTTCAGAGGCGACGGTGTAACGGATTACTGCTTGAGCGAAAAGGGGAAGGCTTTATCGAGGATGTTTTTGAAAAATGCGGATACGCCAGCAGTTTGTGCCTCTTAAGCAGATTCTGAACAATCGGGAAATGTATGTTCAAACGCTGATGGCTTCTATCGACAAGGGTATTCCTGTAGCCTAAATAGTCGTAATAAAGCCTAAAAAGTCATGCTAAGAGCCGCGCGAAATTCAGGGACTCACTCCTGTTTTTCCCCGGCTTTTTCTTGTCGTATGAAAGTTATGACGAGTTGTCACTCGGCTTTATGACAATGCTTCTGTTAGGTTGGGGATGTCCCGGATCAACCCGCAATACATGAAAAGGAGTGGTGTCATTGCCGTTATTACAGCTTGGCGAGCTCACAAAAGAATAGGCAGTTAAGGCGATTAATAATATCAACGGACCTCTTGCTGCCGATGCGACACATTCATCTAGACATTCAAAAACAGGAGGCAATCTAATGTATATTCGTACATTCGTACATCGGAAAGTTCTTTTGCCCGTATTAAGCAGTTTGCTTATAGCTTCGTTTGTCCCGCAGCCGACAGCATCTGCATCCGCCCTTAAACAACAAGCCACCGGGGCAACGGAAGCGAAGGAAGTGGAAGCTTTTGCAGACCAATTCTTCAATCAGCCGAAAATCAAGGAGCAGCTTACAGGGGCTGCTGTTGTTTTAGTAAAGAATGATCAGGTATTGCTTGAAAAGGGCTACGGCTACGCCGATATCAGCAGCAAGAAGCCCATTGATCCGGAAAAGACCGTATTCCGTGTTGCTTCCATTTCCAAATTGTTCACCGCAACAGCTGTCATGCAGCTGGCCGAACAGGGAGCCATTGATTTACAAGCAGATCTCCAAACTTATCTGGGAGACTTGGAAATTGTCAACAAAACCAATAAAACACTCACCATGGAGCATTTGTTGACTCACACCTCCGGATTTGATTATACGGATAGCGCTGGCAGCTCAGCAAAAGAAGTCCCCAATAATCAGTTCATTAAGGAAAATGCGCCTACCATTATTCGGGAGCCCGGTGAAGCTTACCGGTACGATAACTATGCCTTTAATTTGCAGGGGTATATCGTGGAGCGGTTGTCCGGAGTTCCGTTTGCCCAATATGTTCAGGAGCATATTTTCAAGCCGCTTGGCATGGGGAACAGCAGCTTTAAGCTGACGTCCGGGCTGCGAAAGTATCTGGCTGTACCCTATACTGCCGAAAAAGATCCGATACCCGAATATCCGTCCAGGCCCGCTGAGTCACCGGATGGCGGCATGTTCTCCACCGGAAGGGACATGGCCAAATTTATGATCGCGCAGTTGAATGATGGACAGCTGGCAGGGAATCAAATTTTAAGCCGGGATTCGGTTAAGGATATGCAGCAAATCCATCATCAAATTCATCCGCAGGTCTCTGGCACAGGCTACGGCTTTGAATCCTTTTATCAAAATAGCTACAATGGCCAGCGAGTCATAGGTAAGGGCGGGGATTTGCCGGGATATCACTCATGGATGTGGCTTATGCCGGAACAGAAAGTAGGCGGTTTCGTTATTTTTAACAGTGACGGCCCGGATTTGCGGGAGGCGTTTTTCAAAGCCTTTATGGATCATTATTATCCCGGAACACCAACAACTACTTCCACTCCAGGCGCATCCCAGGCGGAACTGGGCCAGCTGACAGGGATTTATCAGGATTTGCGGCTTCCATTTTGGATTCTTCAGGTTTCCGTTACGGACGATGGCAAGCTGAAAATCAAGGACCCCTATGGCTCGCATACACTCCGGGAAATAGCTCCCTTGTTGTTTGAAGATGAGCTCGGGAATAAGGCGGCTTTTAAAGTCAATTCCAATGGTACCCAATATGCCTTTTACAATAAGATGGATAGTTGGGCGAAAAAAGTTCCTGAACCCAACGTCTATACGGATGTGGGAAATGAGCATCCTTATACGTCATGGATTCATGAAGCCGATCAGCTCGGTGTATTGACTCCTAAAGGAGACAGCGCTTTTCATCCGGAGCAAGAAATGACCCGGGCAAAGTTTATTGCGGGGCTTATGCATTTGACAGGGATGGCCCCTTCTAAAAACACGTCGTTAACAAGCGAACTGGAAGAGAAGGACTATTTGGGCTATGTGCAGAAAGCCATTGAGCTGGGGCTTGTGCAGGGGCGCGGCCCGGTACAGAGCTTTGCTGTCACTGCGGCCATTACGCGCCAGGAGGCTGCTGTTGTGATGTGGCGAGCGGCGATGATAGCCGGAGTGAATATGACAAAATCATCCGGTATCAAGCTTGCGGGGGACACGGCGCCTTGGGCCTTGGATGCCGTGCAGTACATTGTGAATAATGGCATGTACGGGCCGGAAATTGCACGGAATTCCGCTGGAACCTTGGACTACCAGTCAAACGAACCCCTTTTAAGGCAGGAAGCTGCCGCATTGCTGAGCCTATTCTGCAATCGGCTGTCCTTGAATTGAAATTAAGGGCTATCCTTAAAAGTCTTTGATAAAGACTTGGGATAGCCCATGTTGTATTTTATAACAATTGCAACCATGTTCTTCTCACCCCCTCGTATTACATGATAAGGAGGGGGCGTCTTGCTTTAACATACGCATGGTAACGATGTCTTAAGCAGACTACAGAAGCCAGTTATAAAATTGAACTCATTAATTACATAGGGTGCGTTTTAGAAAAAAATTTACACGGAATAAATGAGGGTGAACTTTATTGAGCAAAGAAGTTGTCTTTCACTAGGCACTGGGGTATACCTTATCTGAGAAGATGTAAGTAAAAATATCCCAGTTGTACTATGCTGCGTCTAGTATGTTTGAAGATTTGGAGGGGATGTATATGAGAACTGAAAAAGAAATGTTTGATTTAATACTAGAAGTTGCTCAAATGGATGAACGAATCCGTGCGGTATACATGAACGGTTCGCGTACCAACCCTAATGCTCCCAAGGATATTTTTCAGGATTATGATATTGTTTACGTAGTAAGTGAAACTTCATCTTTTATAAAAGACGAGACATGGGTAAATGTATTTGGTGAATTGCTTATGATTCAGGAGCCTGATAAAAATAACCAGTCTATGGGTATAGATATGGATTTTACTCGGTCCTACGGATATTTAATGTTATTTACAGATGGTAATCGTATAGACCTTCACATAGAAACTAAAGAATCTATGCTTGAAGGATATGTTAGTGATAAATTGACAGTTCCTCTATTAGATAAGGATAACTGCCTGCCAAGCATTCCTGCCCCCACGGATATCGACTATCATGTTAAAGAGCCTACAGAGCAATTATATTTGGGTTGTTGTAATAATTTTTGGTGGTGCCTGCAAAATGTTGCTAAAGGAATTTGGCGTGATGAATTACCGTATGCGAAACAAATGTTTGAGCACGTTATCAGACCTCACTTGGACGAATTGATTTCATGGTGGGTGGGTACCAAAAATGATTTTCAAGTTTCTACAGGGAAAATGGAGAAGTATATAAAGAAGTATCTTCCCGAATCATATTGGGAAATGTATAAGGAAACTTATTCCGACAGTAATTATGAAAATATGTGGAACTCGATATTCGCTTCGTGTGAATTGTTTAGGGTTCTAGCCAAGGATGTCGCTGAGTATTTTGGGTATTCTTACAATGCCAAAGATGATACCAATATGACTAATTATCTTAAGCGTGTTAGGGAATTGCCTATTGATGCAAAAGGTATTTATTGAATGTCATTGAGCCCATTCAGCGGATGATCGTGAATAATGGGCGTCCGTATTTCCGACAGAGAAACAATTATTCTTTCAACAAAATTCATTGAATCGCTGGATCCACATTATTACTTTATTAATTTGTCTGTGGTATAGTAAAGGCAGATAAGGCGTACAATGCAAAGAGAGCCGTGCTGGTAACACGACTCTCTGCGCAATAGCCGCTTTTAAGGGCGGAGGCTTAAAGGGTTTATCCATTGAAATAGGAACGCTACCTTTGAGCAGGGCGGCCTATTTCTTTTTGCCGCCCATATTAGCCTTCTATCGCTTCTGCTATTATACCATGTTGTTAAGTGTAAAGAACGTCTTGATTAGGCGTTCTTTTTTTTGCACAATAGATCAAATCCCGTACTCACCAAAAATACCCGCATACTTCTTTTCTAATATCGCCCAGCGCTTTTCGGCTCCGTATTTCAATTGTAGCTGCTTCAGATACTGCCCGGCGGCTTGTGTATCACCTGCTTGCACATTGGGGTAAGAATATAGTATATCTGGAGAAAGGACGCGTTGATGGATGAAGAAGAATGCCATTGTTCTATTAGTTGTCTTTCTATTTGCAGCCACTATGGTGCTGTTGTTCGGATGGTTCTTGCCTGCAGTTTTACAAATCTATCTACATAACTATTACATAAAGGGCCTTACTTTGCTGGTGATCTTTACTGGGGTGGTGCTTGGTAAACGGTTTACGTGGAGTAACCATATTGTCTATGTCATCGCCGTAGTTACAGTGGTGGGCATGATGTTTGATACTTCAGGCAACCCCATGTACAATAAGCCGCTTGAATGGATCGTGTCTCCTATCGGGGAATTGCAGGTCATGCAGGACGTAAATAATTATGCACCCGGTGAATATGCCATTTCTGATAACATAGCGATTCTGAAGCAGGATGGGGGGATCATAGAGCTCAGCACGGCATGGCTGTATCTGTACCGCTTCGTGCAGTATTTGGCTCTCTATTCGATTGTCGGGACCGTACTTGGGGCGGTTAACAGAAGATTGCCGGAACGCGATTATAAGTTAATTCAGACGGTAGATGAGACGCTGCCGGCAGACCTGGAGCAGAAAGTAGCCGCTGAACTGAAACGCAGAGAGGAAGCAGCCAGCGCAGGACGGATTCTACCCGATGAGATCCAAGCCTCTGTATGGAAATTGAAGCAGGACGGTAAGCTCATTCCGGCGATCAAATTGGTTCGCATGCATACTAATCTGTCTCTGGGCGAAGCGAAGCAATATGTTGAGAAGTTATAGCGGAGTTCCGTATCTCCCGGTAAATGCCTGTGACGATCCGTTGCGGGTATTTTGCCAGCTGTAATATATTTCACAAATTCCGTCCTTACCATTTTCATTCCTTATCATTTATACTGAATAAGGTTATTACACATCTAAGGAGCCGCCGAACCCATTATGAATAAAAAAGAAGTCGCACACATACGCAAGCAGTTTAAGCTGGATCATGATCTGATGAACATCTACGATATTCTTAACGTGTATATTATGAAGGAAAGCAACGAGATCTATCATTGGGAGCGCCTGCCGTTTGGCCTCGTGGACAGAGAGAAGCAGGAACTGTATATGGGCAATTTCAAAAAACTGCTCACCGGTGAGTTGGACCATAAGCTGTTCGAGCTGAAGTTTCAGGAGGAAGCGGAGGACCCGACGCGGGTAATGCTTCACCAAGGCCTGGTGACAGGTGATGCTGAAGAATGGCAGGATCTGATGATGCTGCTCGTGGACAAGATGCTGGTAGATGTCAAGTATGAGAAGGATATGGTAATCACTTTTGTTCGCGGGCAGTATTACCGGCCGACTAAGGCCAGGAATGATGAAGCCGAAGAGAGCGGGAAGGACGAGATGTTCGCGCATCCGTTTATTCTGTGCAGCGTGAATTCCACGGAACAGCAGCGCAAAAACCTCATGTTCGATTATGTGGAGCGGGAATTCAAGTACAATATCATTGTCGATCCGATCATCAAGCTGAGTTCACCGGAGCAAGGGTTCTTTTATCCGAGTGTGACAGACAACTATTCTGATGTGAACCGCATTCTGTATTGTACGGGAAAATCGAATTATCCGGACCCGCAGTTCATCGAGCAGGTCCTGAATGCCGAGAGATCTGTAACAGCATTGGAAGAGAGAAGCTTCTTCGAAGATATCGTGAAGGAATTGGCGGGTGAACAGCTCGATACGACCACTCTCGCCCAGGTGTATGAGGAAATCCAGCAGGTCATCGAAGATGGTGCAGAGGAGGAGGAAGCCCCCAAGCTGGATTATAAGGATGTGGAACGCGTCCTGAAGGTAAGCGGCGTAGAGAACGTGACGGCAGAAAAGGTGGAGCGGGCGTTCGAAACGGTCGTCGACGATAAGTACTATGAAATGAAGGCAAGCAGTGTTATACCGAAATATACTTCAAAATCGATCAAGATCGAGACAAAGGTAGCCACCATTTCCGTCAGCCCGCAGGATCTAAGGTATGTGAAGCAGGTGAATTATCAGGGGAAACGATGCATCATGATCGAGGTTGACGAGGAAGTCGTAATCGAGGGATTTACGCTCAGTACGGAAACATTGTAGACTCGTTTGGCTGTGCGTTGTCCGCTTTTGTGAAATAGGGGCTATCCATAAAGTCTTAGATAAAGACTTGGGATAGCCCCTGTTGTATTTGTATTTAGTTACTTTTGGTGCTTAAAGATATAGTTGATATATTCTTTTGCACTATTATTAATTTCTTCATCGCTGGCTTGAAATGAAGCTCCGAAGACAGCAAAGTAGGGGAGTGCGACTGCACCTACATGTATTGTACTGGCTTTGAAAGGCGCGATCATTTCATCCACGGTAAAAGAAACAGAACCCTCCGGCAAATAATTTTCTTTTTTATCGCCGATGGACATGGCAAGCCCTAACCTCTTCCCTTTAAGCTTGTCACCTTTTGAACCATAAGCCCACCCGTAAGCAAAAACATCGTCAAACCATTTTTTTAATAGTGGAGGATAGCTGTACCAATACAATGGAAATTGAAAGATAATATGATTATAGGCTTCTAATAAATTTTGCTCTCCAGGAACATCTATATTCCAGTTAGGATACTCTTTGTAAATCTCATGAACTGTAATATCGCTTGGATATTGCAGCAATTCTTTTTTCCATCGCTGGTTGACCCTTGAAGCCTCAAGGTTCGGGTGTGCCAGAATCACCAGTGTTTTCATTGGGAATCTCCCTTCACAGGCCTGTATTTTTTTGAATATCATCATTATCTTGCAGGCCCCAAAAAAAGAAAATACACACAATAAAGTAAGATGGTTACTTCAAAGTACGTACTGGACTCGGAAAAAAATATATGCAACAATGAATTTTTAGACCTGTGTTATAAGATCGTCATTAACGAGGTGTTATTCAATGAAGCAATATCATCTGGGCATAGAGGCAACACTTGAAATCATCGGTGGAAAGTGGAAATCTCTGATCATCTGCTTACTGATGCCCGGTGCGAAGAGAACAAGCGAATTACAGCGCAATATTCAAGGCATTTCACAAAAGGTTCTGATCCAGCAGCTTCGGGAACTTGAGGCGGATGGACTCGTCAGAAGATATGTATACCCGCAGATGCCGCCAAAAGTCGAATATAGCCTCACGGAATATGGAGTTACAGCCAATAAGATCGTTGACGTTATGTGTACTTGGGGAAAAGAGAACATTAAAATGAGACAACGGCAAGGAGAAGATATCGTCTTGCTGGAGGATAAGTCACCGGAACCATTTTGAAGATCGGAAAGATTACTAGAACCATATACACCCACCTCACACCCACCCCGTAAACTCCAATATCGACGCCTTCGCCGACTGTGCTTCGGACTGTGCCCCTTTACGCCATTGTTTGGGCGACTCTCCCAGGAGCCTGGAGAAGCAGCGGTTGAAGCTGGAAATAGAACGAAATCCGACCTGCTCAGAGATCGAGAGAATGGAATCATCCGTGCTTTTTAGCTGCTTGCAGGCCTCTTCGATTCGGGTGCTGCTCAGGAAATCGAGAGGTGCCGTTCCCATAATTTCATGGAATTTTCTGCGGAAATGCGTTGTGCTTAAGTGGCATGAATCCGCCAGGAAATCAATGGTGATGGGGGTCATATAGTTTTTCGTGATATACTCCAGAGCTGGCGAAATGGCGAAATAGCCCTTCATACTATGCTCAGTTTCTTGTTCAGCCAGCGGTTCATTTGTGGAATGAATTCTAAGCAATTCTATATAGAGAGACAGCAACAATCCGTAAGCGCTTTCTTGGTAGTAGGGCTTCTGCTGCTTGAGCTCCTCTACGACCGACGTGGCAAGAGAATAGACCTTGGGATATTGCTCCTTATTCAAAATACAGTTCTTTCCCTGCACTCTCCACAGGTTCGGCTCGAAGCTGCTGTAGGCACTTTTGAAGGAATGCTGAAACAGCTCCTCCGGTGAAAAAAAGAGATAGGACCACAGACTCGCCGTATCAGGCGAACTGTACGTGGTATGGGGGAGATATCTGGGGAGGAAGGTCACATCTCCGGCTTTAAAGGGGACGGCTTCTCCTTTGATCTCCATAATGCCGCTATCTGAATAGCAAATGCCAATCTCCAAATGGTTATGGAAATGGAGATGTTCGCTTTTGATATCGGAAATCCTCCAGCGGTCGCCGCTTAACAGCAGGACAGGGAAATGGATAGGCAAGCTGTAATGGCGGTACTCGATGACAGGTTTCTTTTTTCTGGGCATATTCGCTGCTCCCATTCCATTACTTGAATTTGTGTTGGTTGGAGGTGAATAATAGGTAACTTCAACTATATAGATTGAATTTAAGAATATAAACTTAGGGAAAAGTGGCGGAAGGGAATTTTGGAACTGTAGGAGCGATAGCGTCCGCCTTTAGGTTTGGATTTCTACCGCGAATCGCGGTTAAATTCAGGAAATCCAAACCTAACAGCGGCCGAAAGTCCAAACATTCTCTGGAGTCACTGCCAACCCCAAAGTAGAAAAACCACAAGTTCAATCTATATAGCTCTCTTCAACAAATGGTTGAAATTGCGCAGTTTTGCTGCGAATGTGCTTAGATGTATACCATTATACTGCTTACAATAGAGTATATAAAGCGTTTACAATAAGACGGACGGCTCTAAAGGCGCCTTTGGGGGCGTGTGCGAAGGAGAGGGGAATATAGATGCTTCAAATCAATTATGACAGGGAAGAAATATTAAGCGTTATCGACAAAGTCACCAGAAAAACACTCGCGATGGATTTAACGTGGGACTGGCCTTGCGGGGTGGCTTATTATGGGGTATCCAGAGCCTATCAGACCACAGGAAATAAAGAGTATTTGGATATGCTTGTCCAGTGGGCAGATGAATATATCGAGCTGGGCCTGCCGGACTGGACGGTAAACACCTGTGCCATGGGCCACATGCTGATCACCTTGTATGAAGAGACTGGCAACCAGAAATATTGGGATATTGTGATGAGCAAGGTGAATTATATCCGCAGTAATGCGCTGAGGTTTGGGGACAATGTGCTGCAGCATACCGTATCTGTGTCGAATGATTTTCCGGAGCAGGCCTGGGCGGATACGTTGTTTATGGCGGCATTTTTTCTGCTCCGCGTAGGAAGCAAGCTAAATGATCAGGAAATGATCCAGGATGCCCTGAATCAATATTACTGGCATATCAAATACCTGCAGGACCCTAGCAGCGGATTCTGGTACCACGGCTACAATAACATCAAGCAGGATCACATGTCCGGATTATATTGGGGTAGAGCGAATGCTTGGGGCGCCTACACCATGTCGCAGGTCAAACCGCTTTTGAAGGACTGGTATTTGTATCCGCAGTGTATGGATGTAGAATGTTCACTCCGGGATCAGCTGGCGGCGCTCAAGCTTGTTCAGACGGCGAACGGTTTGTGGCGGACGGTGCTGGATGACGAAGAGTCCTATGAAGAAGTATCCGCCTCTTGCGGGATTGCGGCGGCTATGATCAATAACGGCAATCCGCTGCATACCAAATATGTGCAAAAGGCTCTGAAAGGTATCTTGGACAATATCAGCGAAGATGGGCGGGTACTGGGTGTATCGGGCGGAACAGCGGTGATGAAAGACCGGGAAGGGTATCGCAATATCCCCAAAGACTGGATTCAGGGCTGGGGTCAAGGCTTAGCACTCGCTTTTCTGTCCGATATGCTTAAATAGGAGGGAACCAGGTTGTCCAATCTAACCAAGGGAGCCTTTACCCTGCCGGGAGAATCCGGTTATGAGGCGCTGACCCTGAAACTCGCTGAACGGTGGGGTGCCGATGTCATCCGTGACAGTGACGGCACGCAATTGTCCGATGAGATTATAAATGCAGGATACGGTATCTACTCTACAATCTGTATCATTAGGGAACATAATGTGTGGGCGTCGCAAAATCCGGATAAGCTGCAGCAGTGTTTTTTAATTACGAATCCAAAGGTGGCTGTACAAGATTATGTATCCATCTATCTGATGGAGGATTTTTTTGCTGAACAATTCAGAGTGAATGATTCCAAAGAGGCATTTAAATATTGGCAGGTTGTAGACCGGACGACCGGGGAGGAAGTTCCGAGAGAACAGTGGAATTATGATCGGGAATCGGGAAATATAGTCCTTACCGGAATTGCTCCGTGGCATAAATACACGGTCAGCTTCATGGCTTACCGGATCTGGGAAGAGATCTCCATGTACAATCATACGACGAATAACTGGGATAAAGAGCATTTGATGCAGATTGATCCCATCTATCCGGAAACGCAAAAGTATCTGCTGGACTGGATGGAAAACTGGTGTGTACAGCATAAGGAAACAACGGTTGTCCGGTTTACTTCGCTTTTTTATAATTTCGCCTGGATCTGGGGCAGCAGTGAGCGCAACCGCCATCTGTTCTCGGACTGGGGTTCATACGATTTCACGGTAAGTTCAAGAGCGCTTGATCTGTTCGCCAAGAGATATGGATATTCGCTGACTGCCGAGGATTTTGTGAATGGCGGCAAATATCGCGTCAGTCACATCCCGGCTGAGCAGCGCAAGCTCGACTGGATGGCCTTTATCAATGATTTTGTAATCGGATATGGCAAGCAATTAATTGACATTGTACATCGGCACGACAAACTAGCGTATGTCTTCTATGATGATAGCTGGGTTGGCGTCGAGCCTTACAATGAACGCTTTCAGGAGTTTGGCTTTGACGGGATGATTAAATGCGTGTTCTCGGGTTATGAGGCACGGCTGTGCTCAGGTGTAAAAGTAGATACGCATGAGATCCGGCTGCATCCGTATCTTTTTCCGGTTGGGCTAGGCGGACTTCCTACCTTTATGGAGGGCGGCGACCCCACGCTGGATGCCAAAAAGTACTGGATCAACATCCGGCGCGCGCTCCTGCGGGAGCCTATTGACCGGATCGGACTGGGCGGGTATTTACATCTGGTAGAGCCTTACCCGGATTTCTGCGATTACATCGAAAAGATTGCCAACGAATTTAGACAAATTAAAGAGCTGCATCAACAAGGCAAACCTTATCAAATAAAGACGAGAGTAGCCATTCTGCACGCTTGGGGTAAATTAAGATCGTGGACATTGTCCGGCCATTTCCATGAAACGTATATGCATGATTTGATTCATATTAATGAGGCTTTATCCGGATTGCCGGTTGATGTGCAGTTCATTGATTTTGAGGATATCCGTCAGGGCGTACTGCAGGATTGTGATGTCGTGATCAATGCCGGCTCTGCCGGATCTGCCTGGAGCGGCGGGGACTACTGGAAGGACAACAAGTGTGTGGATATACTGACCAAATGGGTGTATGAGGGCGGTGCTTTTATCGGGATTAACCAGCCTTCGGCGGTCGATGGCTATGACAGCTACTTCAGAATGGCACATGTTCTAGGTCTGGATGAGGATACCGGCTCCAGGATTGCTCATGGAAAATGGACTTATGAGACTCGGGACGAGTACAGCTTGGTGCCTGAAGGGGCCAGCATAACACCCAAGAATAGCATTTATCTTACCGACGGGTCAGCTGCGGTAATGGATGAAACGGGTGGCAGGATCACACTGTCTACTCATGCCTTCGGTAAAGGCAAGGGGATCTACCTTCCTTCGTTCGAGTTCAGCTTTGCGAATACAAGATTGCTGCTGAATCTGATCCGCTATGCGGGCAATGAGTTACATGAAATGAAGTACATTACGGATAACTTATTTACAGAGTGTGCCTATTATCCGGAAAGTAAAATGCTGGTTGTGATTAACAATAGTGATCAGCTTCAAAGTACTACGATTGATATGGAGTATGGGCAACAAACGTTGGAGTTAGCTCCGTATGACACGATTATCTCAACTATTGGCGAATAAATAACATTCAAAAAGCTCAAGCCTGCGGCTATATGCCGATGCTTGAGCTTTTTGCTGCAATGCAGCGGTTCACCAGTGCTTATAAATAGTAGGGAGGGTACCGTTTCGGTGAACATTATTTCTGCTGTAAACTCAATGATCGGGCCCTATGAGAGTGAATTGTGATAGGATAAGGGTACATTTATTTTCCCCACGGGGCAAGAAAAGGGAGCAACATGAGAATTATTATTTCGCCTGCCAAAAAGATGAAGCCGGACACGGATGTATTCACTAGCCGCCAGATGCCGCAATTTATAAACGAGTCGGAAATTCTACTGGCCACATTAAAAAAGCTGAACTATGAAGAAGCAAAATCCCTATGGAAATGCAATGATGCTATCACCACGCTGAATGCCCAGCGGATTGAGAATATGGATTTAACCCGCAATTTGGTACCTGCTCTCTTCGCCTACGAAGGGATTCAGTACCAATACATGGCACCGGGGGTGCTACAAACGGAGGAGCTGGAGTATCTTCAGCAGCATTTACGGATCTTGTCGGGGTTCTACGGGATACTCCGGCCGTTTGACGGGGTTGTTCCATACAGACTGGAAATGCAGGCCAAGCTGGCCGGACCGGGCTTCAGTTCGATTTATGGATTTTGGGGCAGAAAACTGGCCGATCAGCTTCTTGCGGAGAGCGGCTGCATTCTGAATTTAGCCTCTAAGGAATACAGCAAATGCATTTCCCCTTATCTGGGCAGAGATGTTCGAATGGTTACTTGTGTATTCGGGCAGCACATCGGTGGTAAGGTGATCGAAAAATCAACCCTGGTCAAGATGGCCCGAGGTGAAATGGTACGCTTCATGGCTGAGCGGCAAATCAGGTGCGTGGAGGATATCAAAGGGTTTACCGGGTTTGATTTCGAATTTGTGGATGAGTTGTCAAATGAGAGCACCTATGTGTTTATACAAAAAGTTACGAAAACTGGTGGTAATAAAGTCTGTACAGGAACAGGAAATTGATTGAAGGAATTAAAACAGTTAAAAAGCTCAAGCCTGCGGCTATATGCCCGGTGCTTGAGCTTTTTGCTGCAATAGACCCGTTCACCCGTACTTATTTATAAGCGCTTATAATGGATGCAAATAATGTATAATTTTAGTAAACAATAAATACATAGATATTGGGGAATTGATAGATGAATAATGACTATTTGAATAGAATTGATAACGTAATTAAATACATTAAGGAAAATAGCAATCAAAAACTCACTCTCGATATATTGGCTGGCGTTTCAAATTTTTCGAAATATCATTTTACAAGAATATTTACCTCTATAGTCGGTGTGACTCCAGTTGCGTTTGTAAATCAAGAGCGTTTACAAAAGGCTGTTTATCTTTTGGCTGAAACTAATAAGACTATTCTAGAAATTTCAAATCAATGCGGTTTCGAATCGGTGTCCACCTTCAATGCGCTCTTTAAGAAGCACTATGGCAAGACCCCAAGGGACGTTAGAAATAGTGTAAGGGAGAATAGCAATATTTCATTACACTTCAGCAATAAGCAAGAAGAGTTCTCTCAGCTTGAGGCTTACAATGGGATTGGGAGAAATCACATTCTGAAGAGGGCGTGGGAAAACGTGATCACAATCAAAGAACTTCCTGAATATGAAGTGGCATATGTTAGGCATGTCGGGAGTTACTTGGATACTCATGTTGCATGGGACAAGTTGGGACGTTGGGCAAGCTGGCAGGGACTTACTCCGAACAATCATTATTTTATCGGAATATCGTTGGATGATGGAAATCTCGTAGAAGAATTTGCTTGCCGATACGATGCTTGTGTCACATTACCAAGTGGATTCGAGAGATCCGGACATACAAAACATGTGGAATTCAAAACACTATCCGGTGGAATGTATGCTGTATATCCATACTACGACACAATCGATAAATTTGTTCTCGCCTATCAAAATGTATTCAGTCTATGGTTACCGGACAGTGAGTATGATGCCGACGATAGGCCATGCCTCGAATTCTGTATGAATGATCCTGCTAAGGATAAGGAAGGGAAATGTAAAGTGGATTTATATATACCGGTCAAGAAGAGAATTTAAATAACCATATGGAAGGAAGATGATGATTGGGATCTCCTATAGGGATCGTGGATTGGGTAGAAAAAAATGAAAATATGGATGAATTATTAAAGCAAGAAGAGACCTTAACCACACATGTAATGGATCATGGCTTTGAAGCTGAAGTTATGAAGATAAGTTCAGATAAAGAGAGCTTTGTATTGAAAGTATGGAATAAGAGCTCAAGACCTGATGTTAGTTTTCAATTTCATTTATTGAATGCCCTTTTTGAAAGAGGATTATCAGTCTCTAAGCCATTGGGCTGGGGGGTAAATCCAAATGCAGATAAGGTGCTGTTGACTACCTTTGACGGGATGCCGGTTAATGAACTGAATGAAAAGAAAATGATTGATATTGCGAATATATTATCAAGGATACATCAAATTCATGTAGAAGAGATTGGAAATATACATCTTCCCAAGTACGATTTCATTGATTATTTTTTTCCTGGAGTAAGGGAACAGGATGACTTGAATAGCGCATTAATTTCTCTTGTGCATATCAGTCAAATCAAGCTGGATCGGATCATTCATGGTGATTTCCATTTAGGAAATATTCTAGAGGAAAATGACCGATACACCGTAATTGATTGGACGAACGGACAATTAGGGGATTCCAGATATGATTTTGCGTGGTCACTTACTCTACAAAAAATATACATCTCAGAGCGATATGCACATGTGTTTCGTTCCGCTTATCTGTTAGATAATGATATTCAGCAGAATGAGTTTGAAGTTTTTGAGGCGTTGGCTTGTCTTAGGTGGATATTACTTCATAGAAACGGTGGCGTACCCAAAGGGATTAATACGATAGAGAGGGTAAAAGGGTTAATAGCCAAAAATTCATTCTTAAAAGAGCTGGAGTTTAGAGATTTATCAATTAAAAAGAAGATTTGGAGCGGTGACGGAATGAACATTGAAGCAGTTTATGAGCAGTTTCCTAGCCTGAAGTCAGATAATTTCGTATTGAAGAAGATTGAAGATCATCATCTTGAGGAAGTTTTTGAAATCTATAACAATGACAAAGTATTTGAATACTGTGGCATAATACCCAAACACAATAAAGATACTGTAAAAAATATGATTGGCCATTTTGAGAGAGATTATAATAAAAGGTCAAGGGTTAAATGGGGGGTATTCGCCAGCCCTGAACCCGATCGGTTGCTTGGAATTATTGAAGCTGCCGACTTTAATCAAAAGGTAAATGCTGTGACGATTGGCTACTTTTTATCGGAAGCACATTGGGGCAAAGGTATTGCTAGCGAAGCGTTAAAAATATTAATCGATTTTTTGTTTATGGATGTCAACGTCAACAGAATTCAAGCTGAAGTGATGCCACTAAATGAGACTTCAAAGAAGGTATTATTGAAGAATGGCTTCATCAAAGAAGGAACATTAAGACAAGCGACACTATGGGCAGGTAAAGGAATCATCGATTTAGAGATATACAGTATTTTAAAAGAAGAATATGTAAAATGATAAAAAGCTTCTCCAATCGGGTTCCATGCCAGTGGAGACAACAGGAAGCACCGGCCTTTCAGGCCGGTGCTTCACTCTGTTAATTTTGTTCTTTCTCCCCGCTTAACAGCTTGTCTATCACAAGAACCGCCTTAACATAAATCTGGAAGGCCTCCCATATGGTCTCCAAATACATGGCCTCGTCCGGCTGGTGACCTCCTCCTCTTCCGGCAGGAAAAGGGGAGGGCTTGTCCCGGCGCAGAGGGCCGAAGGCTGCTGCCCGTGGCAGCCATCTGGCGTGGGTAATGCCGCCCATGGCATAAGTGGGCTGGTTGGTGCCCAGCTCCCGGTTGGCCAGATCACATAGGGCCGCCGCAATGGGATCATCCGGGGCGATATAATGCGGCGGACTATCCTCCGTGCGGGTCAGCCGCATACCGTAACGGGCGGCCGCCTCTTCCAGCAACTGCTGTATACCGCTTTTCTCCTGGGTAACCCCGTAGCGGATGTCGCATAACAGGCGAAGCCTGCCGTTTTCCATATGGACGGCCGCATTGACTGTGGCTTCTCCCGACAGGTCACGGAAGGCGATGCCCAAGCCATGCCCGTAAGGACTGGCGAAGCATTCCTGCACGAAAGCCAGCGCCCGCTGCGTCCGGCTGCCCCGAACCAGCCCATGGGCGGCAAGAGCGGCTGCCAGCTTCACGGCAGCATTGTCCGTGCCATCGGGAAAGGCGGCATGTCCCGCTTTTCCCGATGCCGTAATGCGGATGCCCTCCGGCAGAGCCTCAACCGTGAAGGAACCGGGCAGCACCTGTCTTGCATGATCCGGGTCCACGTCCTGCAAGATTGCCGAGGCGGCTGCGGGAACCACATTATATTCGGTCCCGCCGCTAAAGGCCAGCAGGTTGCCGTCTGCCACTTCACCTTCGAAATCGGCACGCAGCATTCCCTTTTCGGCAAAGCACAGGGGAAAATAGGCGTCAGGCACAATCCCGAACAGAGGAGGCTCATGCCGGGACAGGAAGTGACGGATATCGCGCATGCCGTTTTCCTCATTGCAGCCGAGAAACAGATACAGCCCGTGCTGGAGGGGCAGCTTGCTGTCAGCAAAAAATTTCAGCACATAAAGCGCCGCCACAGCCGCCGCTTTATTATCCATGGCCCCACGTCCAAATAGGTAGCCATCCCGTACAAAGGGCTCGTAAGCCGGGAAGCTCCAGTCCCCGCCCTCCGGCACCACGTCCAGATGGGCGAAAAATCCGATGCTTCCCCGCTCCGAAGCTGCCAATTCCCCTTTGACACCGTAGCCGTCAAAGTCCGTCACTTCCAGCTTCTCCCGCTGCATGAGCCGGATGGCTTCGTCCAGGACAGAGCTGCAGCCTTCGCCGAAGGGCTGGGAGCTTCCGGGATTGTAAGCCAGGCCTTCGCTGTTGATGCGGATGAGCCCTTTGGCATCCTTGATCATGGCTTCCTGGTTTGCCTCAAGAAACTGAGAAATGTGCCAGTCCAGTTCCTGGCTGCTCTTCATCTCCATAGAGCTTGGCTTCATCGGCCCTGCCCGGCAGCCGTAAGATGCAGCCGGTTAAGCCGGCGGTCGATTTCCTCTATAGCACCGTCCGGGAAACGGAAGTCTGCTCCGGCCAGATTTTCATGCAGGTGGCGTTCCTTGCGGATGCCCAGAATTACATTCACATGCTCATGCTTGGCCCGCAAATATGCCACTGCCAGAGAGCTGGTGGAGATGCCGAATTCCAGCGCAAATCCCTCGAGCTCCCGGGCGAAATCAACGGCCAGCAGGAAAGCTTCTCCTTGCCACCAGCGGTCATTGTGCCGGGGATCGTCCTGGGGCAGTTGGTAATCCTTGCCGATGTGCCCGCTAAGAAGACCCTGGGCCAACGGGGAATACGCATGGAAGCTGATGCCATTGTCCTTGCACAGAGGCAGCACATCCGCCTCCGCCTCTCTGGACAACATGTTGTATTTCTTCTGTACAATGGAAATTTCCCCGTGCCCGATATAGCTTTGAATATGATGGGGTTCGCAGTTTGATGCACCGATGGCCCGTATTTTCCCTTCCTTCTTCAGCTCCATCAAGGTACCGATGGTTTCCTCAATAGGCGTCAGGAACGGCTCCATGGCCGGGTTATGAGTATAGTAAATATCGATGTAATCTGTACCCAGCCGCTTCAGGCTCTCCTCTACTTCAATGCGGATGACACGGGGGCTAAGGTTGCGCTTGACCCGGCGCCCCTCCCAGGTGAAGCGGTAGCTGCCTTCCTCATCACCCCACCACAGCCCGCATTTGGTAGACAGGATCACCTTGTCGCGTCTTCCCTTGATAGCTTGTCCAACGATTTCCTCACTGTGGCCGAAGCCGTACACGGGCGCCGTATCGATGCAGTTGATGCCTGCATCCAGTGCCGCATGGATGGCCCGGATGGATTCCCCATCGTCCGTGTCCGGGAACTGGAAGCCCCCGCCCATGCCAAAAGCGCCCAGAGTCAGGACCGAAGCCTCGATTCCACTACTGCCGATTTGCATTGTTTTCATAGCGCCGCTCCTTAAGCCTGGACCTGGTCCAGCCGCAGCTGGCCGCCTACGCCCACATTTTCATCTCCGTGTTCCTTAATAATGACGATGGTCTTCACGTTCACTCCGGCCAGTACCCGCTCCGCTGTAAGCTGGATGTTGCGGACAAGGGCACGCTTGGCTTCCACAGGTTTGCCCGGGGCTGTGTACACGAAGAAGGTAATCTCCTCGTAATCCTTCGGCGTGCTGTTGCTGCGCGGAAACTCCTGCAGGGTGATGGATTTCAGCTGGGGCGGAAGCTGCAGTGATTCCGTTACGGCGGTGCCGATTTCCTCTACAAAACGTTTTTTGTGAGCCTCATTCAGGGATGTGTTTGCCAAAACGATTACAGTTGCCATTTGGATCAGTTCTCCTTTTATATATAAGATTTTAGTAGTGCCGGATTATGAGTTGTAAGGCTTTTTCACACCGCTATAGGTTTCTAGCAGCCATTCCGCATACTCCTTGGAGGACAGAATGTTCACAACCTTATCCAGCCATTCCTTGTTTTGTTCTTCCGTGTCTTTATTGATAGCGAGAACGATACCCCCGTACTGCTTGTAAACCTCTGGGGTTTCCTGAAGCAGCGCCGTATCGATGGTGACCTCGGGATCTTTCATTTGATACACGGTAATGGAGGGAGCGGTCATGGCATCCAGATCAGCAAATGCGCCTACCCGGCTCCGGGGATCAATTTCTACGAAATTGAGCTTTTTCTTATTTTCTGTAATATCCAGCAGGGTTGGCAGATCTACACCCTCACGGAGCTTGATCAGGCCGTTGGTGGCAAGCAGCTGCAGTTCCCGGGCCCGGTTGGCGGAATCGTTGGCGATGCCGATTTTGGCACCTTCCGGAAGGCTGTCTAAGCTTTTGTGTTTTTTAGATACAAAAACCACAGGAGTCGTATAGATATTAGGACCATAGGTAATCAGGTTCGTACCATTGCTTTGGTTGAAGCTGGTCAGGTACTTCTCATTCTGAAAGTAGTTGGCGTCAATTTCGCCTTCCGCTGTGGCATTGTTCAGCGCGATGTTGTCGTTAAACACCTTCACCTCAATGTCATAGCCTTCGGTCTTCAGCTTTTCGGCCACGTAATCGATATCCGGCTGCTCACGGGCGATAACTCCGATGACGATTTGTTTGGACTGGTCACCGGAGGCGCTTTTGCCGCAGCCCGCCAACACCGACAGGGCAAGGACGATGACCAGCGACAGAGCGGTGAAGGACATTTTTTTCATAAAAGCATACCTCTTTTCTTGGGATTGGTTTGGAATAAAAGCTTACTTTAGCTTTCGATAAAGAAAATTGCCGCCGAACTGGATGAACTGCACGATAATAATGAGAATGACCACAGTGCTGTACATGATGGTATCGTTGAAGTTCTGGTAGCCGTAGGTCAGCGCCACCGCTCCCAGTCCTCCAGCGCCGACTGTGCCGGCCATGGCCGTAAAGCCCAGCAGGGAAACATACCCTAAAGTCAGATGGGATACGATGGACGGAATGGATTCACTTACAATGACATGGAATGTAATTTGCCAATCAGAGGCACCAAAGGATTTGGCCGCCTCGATCAGGCTGGGATTAACTTCCTTGAAGCAGCCCTCCAGAAGTCTGGCGATAAGCGGAGAGCCCACAATGGTTATGGAAAAAATAGCCGCCGTGGTTCCGATGGTCGTGCCCACCACAAGCCGAGTCAGCGGAATGATGGTAATAATAAGAATGATAAAGGGCACGGAGCGGAGCACGTTGATAATGGCGCTTATGGTTTCGTACACCAGCCGGTTGGGTCTGAGCCCGTTCACATCGGTGGTAATAAGGATAAGCGCCAGCACAAAGCCGAAGAAGGTGCAGGTGACGACTGTGCCGCCCAGCATGATAAGCGTTTCGCGCAAGCCGGGCAAAATGATGCGGTCCAAAATGGTCTGGAAATCGTACTGGTAAATTACACTCTCCTCCATTCTGTACTCGTATCCTCAAGAAAAGTCTGTGCCTTGGGGAAGTCGTCCTTGTCCACCGCAAGGGTAAAGGCTCCTGCGATGCTCTCCGCATACCGGTCAAGCCCGCCCCATACAACCTCGAAACGGATTCCCGTAGCTGTGGCGAACCGTGACAGCAGATCATTCCGACCTGGCCGCTGTACGATCTCGAACACTACCTTGTCTTCCGGCTGCCCCGTACCGGGCAACCCGAGAAGCTCGTCCAGCACCTCAGAGCGGCCCAGGAAAATATCCTGCACGGAACCCGATATCTTCAGTTCCCCCTTGCTCAAGAGAGCCATATCGGTGCAGACCTCCTTCACTACCTCCATCTGGTGGGTCACAATCACGATGGTAATGCCCAACTCCTGATTGATTTTCTTCAAAAGCGCCAGGATGGATTTTGTAATATTGGGATCCAGGGCGCTGGTGGCTTCGTCACACAGCAGAATCTTCGGATTCATGGCCAGGGCTCTGGCAATGGCTACCCGTTGCTTCTGGCCCCCTGAAAGCTGGTTGGGCCGGGAGTGGATTTTGTCCGACAGCTCCACCAGCCGCAGAAGCTCGTGAATACGCGCATCAGCCTCAGCTTTCTTGTAGTTGTAACACTTCATCGGAAACATGATATTTTCATAAACAGTCTTCCGCTCCAACAGGGAAAACTGCTGGAAGATCATGCCGATACCGCTGCGGAACTTGCGGAGTTCGGCACCACGCAGCCTGCTGATGTCCGTACCGTTCACCCGCAGGGTCCCCTGTTCGAAGGTTTCCAGCCCGTTGATGCAGCGCAGCAGGGTGGACTTCCCGGCGCCGCTTATACCTACAAGACCATAAATATCTCCGTCCCCGATGGTTACATTAATGCCCGAGAGTACAGGCTTGTCCCCGAAGGATTTGTATAACTCTTTGATTTCGATCATGGCAAAACCCCTTTCACCGTAACAACCGGATAACCAGACAACATGGAACCTTCTGCAGCTTTCCGGGGAATAATTCTTGCCGAAACCGTCCTTTTCCCGTAAAATTATATCGATCTAATTTTGCGAGAAAAAAATTTTGTTCCGTCCGGAAATGATAATCTTAAATGCATATAAGTTTACTGGGGATAATCGTAGCAGGTGCCTGTGAGCCTGTCAATACTAAATATTATCTGTTTGAAATGTATGCTATACTATTGTAAATTTATCCGGATAAAGGAAATGAATCGTACGGAAAAAGGAGGAATGCGGTTTGGCTTCGCGGGACAAGCGGGTTACCCTTCAGGATGTGGCCGATGATGCCGGGGTTTCCCGGGCGACAGCATCGCTGGTCGTCAGAGGAAGCAAGTCTATTAAGCCCAGCACCCACAAGAAAGTAATAGAATCCATCGAAAAGCTCGGCTATGTGTATGACAGGGTGGCGGCGAGCTTCCGCTCCCAAAGCTCTTCCACGGTGGGAATCGTGATCACTGATTTTGAAAACCCCTTCTATCATCAGATGCTTACGAAGGTCGAGGATATGCTCTATGAACAGCAGTTTACTTTCCTGCTGGGCATGTCCTCCGAATCCCGGGAGAAGCAGGAACGGGTGCTGGAAACGATGCTGGAGCACCGGGTATGCGGGATTATTCTGACTCCGGTGGTCGACACCCAGCCGACTCTGTTCAACAAGCTGCGCGCCCTGCAAATACCGGCGCTTCTCATGGGGCGGGAGGTAGCGGGCTCCGGCGCGGATTATGTGGGAACGGATTACAGACTAGGCTCCCAATTGGCTGTCCGGCATCTGGTAGAGCAGGGACACCGGCGGATCGCCTATATCGGTGGTATGCTTCCCGGCAATACAGCCTACCAGGAACGGATAGACGGCTACTGCAGCGCCCTGCAGGAATACGGCCTGGAAGTGGACCCCAAGCTCATTATACCTACACCACTGAACCGTGAGGGAGGAATCCGCGCCATTCAGGAGGTGCTACAGCTGGAGAACCCGCCGACGGCCTGCTTCTGCCATAATGATATTATTGCCCTTGGCGTCACCATCGGCTTGCGGCTCCAAGGTTTTATCCCGGGCGAGCATATGGCCATTGTGGGCTTTGACAATATTCTGGAGACGGAAACGGTGGAGCCTAAGCTGACCACAGTATCGGTCTTTCATGACCAATGGGGCGTTGAGGCGGCCCGGCAAATGCTGGACAGGATCGGAGGCTTGCAGAGCGATCCGGTCAAGATCATTATCCCGCCCAAGCTTATTGTCCGGAAATCCTCCGTTTGCTTCAAGGGCCTGCCGAACTTGAAGGCCTGAGCCCAATTCCAGGCGGGTTTGACACACTCGGAAGATACCATTTCCATTTTGAAGTATAATAGGATGGAAAATGGAGGGGAATGGCGATGAACGATGCGATATTGATTATAGAAGATGAAGCAGGAATTGCCTGCATGCTGGAACTGCTGCTGTCCAGGGAAGGGTATTCTTCCGTCCTTACCGCTTCTACCGGGGCGGAGGCGATGAGCCTGATGGACAGCCGGGAACCGGATATAATTTTACTGGATGTGATGCTCCCGGACTGTAACGGCTTCGAGCTGTGTCTGGAGCTGCGCAAAAAAACAAACGCCCCGATCTTATTCCTGACTTCGCGGGCTGCCGATTATGACAAGCTGACCGGATTTGCGATGGGCGGGGACGATTATATTACCAAGCCGTTCAACTCTCTGGAGGTGGTGGCCCGGATCAAAGCCCAGCTTGCCAGAAGAAGACTGTATCAGCAGGAGGCTCCATCTGCCTGTTACACTTTCGCTGATTTTGAAATCAGCAAGGATACCGGCGGGCTGACGGTACGCGGCCAGCAGCTTCACTGTACGGCTAAGGAGTTTGCGCTGCTGCTGTTTTTTGCCGAGCATCCGAGCCGCCTATTCACAACGGCCCAGCTCTATGAACAGGTCTGGGGTGAAATGCAGCTGGGCGATGAGAAAACGGTTGTTATTTATATTTCCAAAATCAGAAACAAAATAGAGCAGGACCCGAAGCAGCCTCGTTACATTGTCAATTTCCGTGGGTTAGGCTACAAATTTATTCCGAACCCCGTACCGACTGGTCAAATATGAAAGGGATCGTTCGTGTTGGCTTGCGGCTGCTGCTTTTTTTGCTTGCCCTGGGTATAGGTGTTATCGCCGCCTGGCTTGTTCTGTTTATCCTTTTTATTTTTATGCGGCAAATGGTTCCATGGCTGAAGGGAATTGAGTACATACAGTTTCAAATCTGGAGTTTCCTGATCGTGTGCTTGGCTGCGCTTGTCTTCTATCTGTGGAGCCTGACGAAATCGATTTTTTATATGCTGACCTGGCTGAAGCTGCTGGCAAAAGGTCACTATGCCGAGCCTCCGCGGAGCAATTGGCTCGGCCGCCCCATTCCCGGAAATCAGCTCACGCTGCCCTATGCTCTCTTTAAAGAAATAATCGGACAGTTGTCCACGTTGACCCTTGCACTGCAGCGAACGGAGAAAGAAAGACATGAATTGGATGAGAAGCGCAAAAGCTGGATTGCGGGCGTGCGGCATGATCTGAAAACCCCGTTGGCCTATATTCGCGGTTACAGCTCCATGATTGCAGCCGCTGATCAATATGCGTGGTCTACTGCGGAAATAATCCAGTTCGGCTCCTTAATGGAACAAAAGACGATCCAGGTAGAGCAGCTTATTGAAGATATGAATGCTTTCTATCAACTGGACGGCAGCGAGGTTCCGCTCTCGCGGGAATCTACGGAGATGGCAGGATTTATCAGGCAGATCGTTACCGATGTCGCTGATCATCCGCTGGCTGCACAGCATACCTTTGCCTTCAATACGGACGGGGAGAAATGCCTTGATATCGATCAACGCATGATTCGGCGGGCGCTGCACAATTTGCTGTGGAATGCCGTGGTTCACAATCCCGCGGGGTGCCATATTGAAACCGGGCTACGCTGGGATCAGTATGGACTGACGGTTGAGATTCGCGACAATGGGACGGGAATCGATGCGGCGGCGCTAGAGCGGCTAAACGCAACGGAGGACAATATGCTGTCGGCGCGGGCCAGATTGGCGGGCTCCGGCCTGGGCATGGCGCTGGCAAAGGGGTTTGTAACAAGGCATGGCGGCAAAATGGCTGTACATAGCAAACCGCAGCAAGGAACGCAAATCACACTTTTTTTTCTTTATTGAATGCAGGCCGGACATCCACTTTTTTGTGGTGTTGGCCTGTTTTTTTACGTAATTTTTACTTTTCTTTACCCTGCTGCTACTTCCAGCGCCTATTATTGTCCCTATATCAAAGATATGAGGTGACAGGAGATGCCACAACTTATAGTGGAGACAAAAGGGCTGACCCGCCGCTTCGGCGAGCAAGTGTCGGTGAATGAGGTAAACCTGGAGGTTCCCGAGGGGAAAATATACGGTTTTCTAGGGCCGAACGGTGCAGGGAAAACTACAACGATCAAAATGCTGCTGGGTTTGCTCCGGGCAGATAGCGGGACGATCCGTATTTTTGGACAAGAGATGCCGGGCAACAGTCAGGAGATTTTACGCAAGGTAGGCTCATTAGTAGAGAACCCATCCTATTACGGGCATTTGACCGGGTACAAAAATTTGAAAATACTAAGCACACTGCTGAAGCTGCCTGACCGGCGCATCGGTGAGGTGCTGGAAATTGTGCGGCTGACGTCAAGTGCAAACCGTAAAGTGAGCGGATATTCCCTCGGTATGAAGCAGCGGCTCGGCATAGCAGCAGCCTTGCTGCGGGATCCGCAGCTGCTGATTCTGGATGAGCCGACCAACGGCCTGGATCCGGCCGGTATTCAAGAAATACGGCATCTGATGCTGTCACTGGCCCATGATCAGGGAATGACGATCATGCTGTCCAGTCATCTGCTGAGCGAGGTGGATACGATTGCAGATGAGATCGGGATTATCAGCAGCGGCAAACTCGTCTATCAGGGAGCACTGGAAATGCTGGAGCGGCGCAGGGGCAAAGTCATGGGATTTGCAGTGGAGCGCCCGGAGGAAGCGCTTCGCACGCTAATGCTGCAAGGATTTGCCGTGGAGCGGGAAGGCAATATGCTGTCAATTTCAGCAGAGAATGTCAGTATGTCGCAGGCAGAATTGTTCAAACTGCTGGGCCCTTACGGGATTATGAATGTACGGGAAAGCAGCAAATCGCTGGAAGAGCTGTTCATGGAGTTGACCGGAAAAGGAGTCAGCTTATGATGTGGCGGGCCTTGCGGGCCGAAGGCATGAGGCTCAAACCTGCGGCCCGCTGGCTGCCGGTTATCAGCGCCGGGCTGTTCATCGCATTTATGTCGCTGGAATGGTATCTCTATTTCAAAGGCCCGGCAGGGGTATACAGCGTATTTAATGTGATGTATATGTTTCTAGGTTTCGTATTGCTGCTAAATACCGCGTTACTCACGGGTATGATTGCCGGTTTGGAACACGAATCCAATAGTTGGAAGCAGCTGCTGACCCTGCCTGTTTCCCGCTCTGTTCTTTATTGGGCCAAGGCGCTGTGGGTTCTTTTTCTGCTGTTGTGTACGGCCTTGCTGATTATTGCCGGCCTGACCCTGCTCTGGATTTGCTACACTTCCGAACCGCTGCCGTTCCAGCTTCTAATCAAGCAAATTATGTACAGCTTTCTCGCATCAACTGCGGTGCTGGGGCTGCAGATGTGGCTGTCTGTCCAATTCTCGAACCCGGCCATTCCGATGTCCATCGGCTTCCTGGGCGCTGTTTCTGGCCTATTCATAGCGCGGGACAGCGGAGCAGCATTGTGGACCTGGCTGTGGCCATGGGCCTATCCGACGATGTCCAGTCCGTTCATGGCACATCCCGAGAGGTGGATTGGCATCAGTGCAGGCCTGGGAACGGTGCTGCTAGCCGCCGGGGCCCTGCATTTTAAAAACAAACAATTTTAATTAACAGGGGTGTGATTATGGAAAATTTGATGAAAGCCGAACGAATGAAGCTGCAGTATCCCGTCATCTTCATCCTGTTCCTCCTCGGTGCGCTGGGAACTGTGATGCTCGGAATGAATAGTTTAAATTCGGAAAATTTTGTCGGTTTTTTTGAGCGCGGATGGAAAACCTTTTATCTGCATATGGCCAGCTTTCACGGTTTGTTTTTTTATCCGCTTTATGCCGGGGTACTAGCTTCTTTTATCTGCCGTTATGAGCATACAAACGGGGGCTGGAAGCAACTGTTTTGTCTGCCCATTCCCCGTTCCCGTGTCTATTATGCCAAATTGGGAACGCTGATGCTGCTGATGGGGTTGATTCAACTGCTTTTTGCCGGATCCTATCTGCTCGCGGGAGAACTGCTTCAATTGGGGAACGATTTGGATTTTACCGAATTGATCATCGGTACGGTTGGGGGATGGCTGGCTATACTGCCGTTTGCGGCGCTGCAGTTATGGGTGTCCATGCGCTTGAAGTCGTTTGTTTCCTCCTTGATTTTATCGGCTTCGATCGTGATAGCCAACATTGTGCTTACCGGGCTTCATGCTTCGATCGGCGCCTGGTTTCCTTCTACAACGGCCTATTACGCAATGTATCCCAGGGGGACGGCTTTGTCGCCCCGGCTGGATGTGATCCCGTTCATTCTCATTGTGGCCGTAACCTCTGCTGTTTACATCTGGGCGGGGCGCCGTTCGCTTATGCGCAGGGCCTAGCTTTTTGGACAAGACAAACTCCTGAGTTCCATTAGGAACAAAGGAGTTTGTCTGCGAATAAGGCCTCGTATTAACTGTGTTTGTAAAGCTTATAAAACTTTATCAAAGTGGCGTAAGGAAAATAATTCAATTGCATTTCGCAAAAAAATTGCAATTAACGAATATTGCAACACTCTATCAAGACCAATACTAAATTGAATATCGAAGATTGTTGTTATAATAATTCCAATGCAAATTGCAAAGCCAAGTGCACTATAGTAGTGCATTGCCACGTGGTTCGCCTTATTCTGAACCAATTGCCAACGTTCATCATTTCTATATTCTTTCACTTTTACAGCTTGGAAGCATGGAAGGGCAATAGTGCATATACCTAATACGACCAACACCACTAACATTACGAATTGATAAATCATTATTTTTCATCCTCCTCAAGTACAAATACTTCATTGATAGATACATTAAATGCTTTGGCAATTTTGAAAGCCAACTCCAACGAAGGTGTATATTTATATTTTTCAATGGATATAACTGCTTGTCGTGAAATCCCGACATGTTCTGCCAAATCAGCCTGTGTCCAGTCTCGTTCAGCTCTCAAAACTTTAATACGATTATTAACCAATGTAATGAACTCCTTCCTATATGTAATCAACCAATTACATTATCATTGTAACGACCTAGTTACATATTGTCAATAAAAGGATACATTATAGATGAAATAATCTAATGAATTTTTGCCGATGCAATAGAAAGCATGGTATGAGATTTTTTTAAAGGGTATGGATAGATATATATAGAATAAAGTTTGGATGGAACAACAACAGGTGAAGGAGGGGACTTATGATTTTTAATAAAGGTCCAATGGATAAAAAAAGTTTGCTTAAAGAATTAGACTCACTAGGCTATTCAGACAGAATCCATAAAATTGCCACTCTAGGCCGTGAAAATCATGGATCGACCCAATATTCAAAATTGCTCGCTTCATTACTGAAAGGCGGTGTCTATGAGGCACAGCTAGCCTTAATGGGGGCTATTGCCACACAGGATGCAAAGATTATTGTGTCAGCGTTAAAGCATCCTATGGCTACTATTAGAAATCAGGCAGCCGGTCTTTTAGCCAAAGTGGCTTCAGATATTGATATTGAACGTGAACTCCCGGAGCTATCCCATGATTGCCGCCGCAAAGTACTGCGCAGTATTTCATTTATTCATCGTCAAGAATTGGCGGAGCGTTTACTGCCTGTTGTGTATGCCCGGTGGGGGGCGGAGGAGGCCTCTATTCTGCTGCCTGCATGTTCTAAGGAAACGGTCAGTAAATGGCTTATAGAGATTGGATATATCGTTGTGAACTGGAAAAAATTAGCCAGCCGTCATCTTGATGCCGTTGCGGAGTATTTTAAAACAACGTTAGAAGGCACCCCCCTTAGGGAAAAGGGATATGTGTGGTGGAGATTTTCATCAGCTATCGAAGCTTTATGCAATGTAAAGCCGGATCTAATTCTCGAATGTGCCATGAATCATGGACCCATGGGTGTCATCCATCCTGTGCTTAAAAAACATCTGGGTACTTTAGTCCGAATCCATCCTGAAGCAGTGTATATGCTGCTAACCCGGAAGGAGTCACGAAGTGATCTGATCTCTCATGGTGTGCCGGATGGCGTCTTAAGAAGGAAAAAATATTTTTCCATAGATCAATGGATTGAATTAGCCAAGCTGCTTGCAGATACCCCCATACATATAGCGAAATTGCTTGAGTGTATGGCTCCTTCAAAGCGTAAAGTGATTTTTGAGTCGGTCTATGAAGAGGACAAGCGTAAAGAGCGCATTTTTCCAGAGACATTACTGTATCAGTTACCGCATATATTGCGCGACAAGGAAGCAACCCGAATGCTTGGTCTGCGTGAAATATATGATAGCCGGGACAAAACGATTAGGATTACGGCTTGCCGTTCTATTCATCATTCAAGAGAGCTGCTTGAAAAAGCGGCATATGCCTCTAATGCAGACGAACGCGCAATGGCACTTGTGCAGCTGGTTAAAAGCACTGCGCTCTCAAGGCAAGGTATGGATGAGACTTTGGTGTATTTAGGCCGCATCAAAAATGATCAGGATCCTGTACGCTCTGCAGTGATTAGAGAGCTTGCAAACAGCCCGGCATCTATGTTTACGGATGAGAATGTAAAGGAACTTACTTTACTCGTTGATAGTGTTATTGAGGCTAGAGATACTTCCTATGCTACAAGGTATGCTACTCAGGAATTAGCATTTGTGATTATGCGGTTTAATGCAGTAAATCCCGGAGGTGAGATCTTTAAGTTCGCTTTAAGCACGATTGTAAAATTAGCCAAGCAGAGCGGACAGCTTACACTTCCATCCTTCCAGGAAAATATACCCCGGGGTATAGAAGAGCGAATATTTGATGTGGTTTATCCGCTAGCTGTGGCGGCAAATCGAAGAGAAGACTACAATTTGGTGATCAGCCTGGCGAACTCGTTTGGCAAAAGAGGCTTTGGTATCTCCAAACTTCAAAATTTACTAAGCGATGCGGCAAAGGAGAAAACAGCTTCTATCGCAGTACGGGCGGCAAGACATTGGCTTGCACCTCCTAACACACGGGATGAGAGAGTCAGAGAATTATTAACCCTGGATAAGTCGTTTATTACCGTAAACGAAGTGTTCCTGCATCTGCATCTAAAACGTCAAGAATGGCTAGGTCCATTTATTTCGGGTGAGGTTATTAAGGGCAGGTTCTTAACGGGGAAAACCATTTATGTTGTGCCGGCTACGGATGGGTTCCATAGGTGGCTGCCACGTCAGCAACAATCTTTTAGAGCCTCAATAGAAAGCATTGCGTCAGATGCCAAACGCAGTTTTTATGAACGTTCAACAGCTATAAAGCTAATGGCAAGAATGCCTGATGTCAGTCCGGATAAGCTGGTAAAGTATTTAAAAGATAAGGAAGTAGCTGTAGTAGAAGCTGCACTTTATGCACTTTCATTGTTGGAAGAACCCGAAAAGGCACTTCCCGTTCTACTGGAGAATTTAGATGGCGACAGAGCCCGTGTAGCCATGTACTCGATACCCAGATGCATTCGTAGAGTGAATCCGGCTGTATTGACTTCAATACTTAAAGAACTGTTAAACCGGGACAAACTTAAAATCACTGTCAGAAAAGAGGCCATCCGGTTACTGGGTGCTTATAGAAGCAGTGACAGCATTCCGCTATTGATGAACGAGTTTGAAAAGCCTAATGCACATAAGGACGTAATCATTGCCATAGGGCATGCAGCGAGACAGCTTTTAGATGATGAACGCGGCTGGAAGATTCTAAGCAACATGGCCACTTCATCACAAAGTGATATTGCGAAAAGTGTACTTTGGCAACAGCCCCAAGAACTTCCGGTAAACTATAGATCCCGGTATTTAGAATTAATCATTACAATTGCCGGTCATACAGATCCGGATGTTGGAAGATATGCTTTGAACAGTATGATCCGTTGGACAAATGGACATGAAGAAATCATTGCGGCTGCCGCTGCAAAGGTTATTCTGGATTTAGAAGATAACGCCAGATGGAATATTGCAATGAACACGCTGACAGAAACATGCCGTGATGGTAAGGTCAATGAGAGGGTAATTGGTGTGTTTAAGGATTTGGCCAGTGTTGAAATTATTGAGGAATGGAATGCTAATACCAAAAGAGATTTGCCTCATCGGCAACGTCTGTTGAAATTTGCTGACCAACTGACCTCTTTGCCAAAGAACACTCGCGTAAACCTTGTGCCTCTGTATATGGGTATTATTGACTGTCTGGCAGCGGATGAGACCTTAAAGCAGGTTGTAATGAAATTGTATGTAGCCTCAATAGATTGGAATAATGTTCAGGAATCCGTTGCTTACCTAACTAAAATAGTTCATTGCATTTCAAATCAGCCACATCGTTTAGGCGATGCCTATAAGCAGGTTGCACAAAATTTAAAAGACAGCAAAGGCTACTGGAATCCAGAAACCATAGTAGAAATTGTAGATGTTATAGGGTCGGAAGGTAGTTACGAATCTCAGTTTATTGGACTTTCTTTGCTTGAGGTTGCAGGAAGTGTTTTATTATGGAGTCCGGACTGTGCCCGGCTTTTAAGATTATATAGAAATCACACGAACCTTGCGATTCGCTCCCTTGCGTTAGACATTTGGACAGCAATCGATTAATTATGGAAAAAGAAAGCGTAAGAAGAGGGGCGTCGTTTCACATGGAAAGTGTGAGTGTGGATTGAAATCCCCTCTTGCCATGTTATAATAAAAGCAGAACAAGCGTACAATGCAAAGAGAGCCGTGCTACCAACACGACTCCCCATGCAATAGCCGCTTCTAAGGGCGGTAGGCCTCAACAAACAGGATACGACAGATAGACCGCATGCCTTTGCGAGGGGGCGGTCTATTTGCGTTTATTGGACAGCAGCGCTACGATAAGCGAACCAAAGGTTAGCATAATCATCATTGCTTCAAACACTGTCACAAGGCATCCCTCCCTTCTTAGAGAGGTAGCCGACCGACCCTTTAAGCCTATTCTATTGCTTCTGCGATTATATCATGATGCTTTATAATTAGAAAGATTGCGTTAGGCAATACTTGGGCAATTATAGTATAGTTTTCCGTAAATGGATAAGGCCATGAATTTCTACGTCAGTAGAGCTCATGGCCTCTTTGAATATCGTAGTTATTCGCTGGATTGCGTATTGTGCGCGGCTTTATTTTTTCTTTAGATTTATACCGCTTTTTTCTCCATGTTGCCGCTGTATCATGGTCCTATAAGGTGTTAATAGAGACAGGAGTGGGAGCATGAGAACAGGGTTATGGATGAAAATAGGGCTGGTGGTGGCGATTTTGGCGCAACCAGTGGCGATGCAGCCGCAGTCTACGCAGGCACAAGCGGTGAAGGTGCAGCCGAAGGAGGCGCAGTCGCTATCGTCTGCAGCGGCCACCGCGCCGGAGCAGCATGAGGAAGCAGCCGCTTCCGCGGAACGGGAGCGCTTTGAACAGCAGACCGATGAATTTATGAAGACAGCGATGGACAAGTACCATGTGCCGGGCGTAACTTTGGCGGTGGTCAAGGATGGCGCTGTCTTGCTGGAGAAGGGCTACGGTTATGCGGATGTGGAGGGCAAGGTGCTGGTAGATCCGCTCAAGACCCGCTTCAGCATCGCTTCGGTCTCTAAGGTTTTTACGGCTACAGCAGCCATGCAGCTGGCGGAGCAGGGGAAGCTGGACTTAACTGCGGATGTGAACCAGTATTTGCCGGATTCGCTGCAAGTAGACAACTCGTACAAAACTCCGCTAACCATGAAACATTTGCTGACCAATACCGGGGGATTCGCCAATGCCGAACAGCGCGAAGGGGCTTGGTCGAACACGGTGCCGGAGCAGCGGGTTCCGCTGGAGCAGACTCTGCAAAAGCTGCTGCCGCCGCTGGTGAGGGCACCGGGAGATGCGGTGCAGTATAGCAATGAAGGCTTCACCCTCGCCGGATATATTGTGGAAAGAGCAAGCGGCCTGTCCTACGATGACTATATCCGCCAGCATATTTTTGCTCCTCTACATATGGACAACAGCTTGACCTATCTTACCCCGGAGCGTTTGAACCAGCAATTGGCCCAGGGATATTCTTACGATAAGGGGTTTGTCAAAATGAAGCAGGGGGAGGTTTTGACCTACCCCGCTGGCTCTATCTGGTCAACCGCTGACGATATGGGTAAGTTTGTATTGGCCCATCTACAGGGTGGGGGCCAAGGGGAGAACGCGATTTTACAACAAGACACCGCCAAGCAGATGCACTCGCTGCAATATTCCGCGCATCCCCTGCTGCCCGGTTATGCCTACGGCTTTTTTCAAAACTACAAAAATCCTGCCATTCTGGTTCACCCCGGAGATACGGAGGCTTTTTCCAGTCTGATATCGATCATGCCGTCCAAGGGACTCGGGTTTTTTATCGGCTGCAACTCCCAATACGAAGGAGACGACGGGACCTTCCGGGATGCCTTTGAGGAACAGTTCTACTCCTTTTTCGGAGTAAGTCTGGATCAGCCGCTGGCCGAATCAACCGGGGAGGCGCCGGAACCCGCTGCAAGCATTCAAGCCTACGCGGGTACATACGCCATGGTGATTAGCGAGGGACTGGGCCCGGGGGTTTCCAAGCTGCGTTACCAGATGGTTACACCAAGAGTGACCGTCAGTGAGCAAGGGGAGGTTACCCTGAAATCGGCGGGTGAGGCGCTGAACGGGCAATATACACAGATTGGCAAGCAGATTTTTTACAATAAAAAGGTCAATAAATATCTTGTGCTTAAAGAAGGGGAAAGCGGGAGCAAATATGTCGTGCTGGATACTACAGTGCCCTTCCAGGCGTTTGTTAAGCTGAATCCCTGGGAAGCAGGGGCGGGAGGACTGGCTTGGAAAGTAGCGCTGGCTGGCGCATTGCTGGGTCTTATAGCGGGAGTGATTGCCATTTGCAGACGCAAAAAATCGGGACCCCAGCGGATGCGCCTGTGGCACAGGCTTCCTGCCTATCTTATTGCTCCGCTTATTCTTGGTACGGCGGTAGTTACTATGCTGGGCGTTTTCTCCGAAAGCCGTGCGGTACAGGGCCACTGGCTGCTTGCCGCCAACCTCCTTGCAGCGGGAATCGCAGCAGGCATAGCTTGCTCGGCTGGATTTGCGGTAAAATATGGACGAAGCAAAAAACTGCATCTCCTTGACGCAGCGGTCATACTGGGAATGGGACTGGCCGGAGCGAGCGGAATCTTTTACATGTATCTGATGAAGCTGCTGCTTTTCGCTTAGAGGAGATAGGGAACGAAAGGCGGCTTGCCAAGATGTGCGCCCGGATTTTAATTGTGGATGATGACCGGACAATTGTGGACTTTTTATCAATATTTTTGAAGCGGGAAGGGTACAGCATTTCGTCCTGTTATGATGGGGAGACGGCGCTGGAACACATTCGGAATGAGGTCTTTCAGCTCATTTTACTGGATATTATGATGCCGGTCATGAATGGCTTTGACCTGATTGGCCGGATTAGGGGGATCTCGGAGGTTCCGGTAATTTTCCTGACCGCCAAGGATCAGCAGGAGGATAAAATCAGGGGATTCATTGCCGGCTGCGATGATTATGTGACGAAACCTTTTGATCTGACGGAGCTTTCCTTGCGAATCTCGGCGATTTTAAAGCGCAGGCCGGCGGCTGCGGAAAAGACGGCTGTAGCCCCGGGGGAGCTGCAGATTAAGGATATCACTCTGTTGCCGGAGGAGCATGCAGTGTCCAAAAATGGCGTGGAGATCAACATGACGCCAAAAGAATATGGGATATTGCTGCTGCTGGCCAGGAACAAAGGCCGGGTGTTTACCTCACGCGATATTTATGAGCTGGTCTGGGAGGATGCCTATCTGGAGAGCGACAACACCGTGCTTACCCATATCCGCAATCTGCGGGACAAGCTGGGGGATACCGTCAAAAATTCCAAGTACATCAGAACGGTCTGGGGTGTTGGTTATAAAGTGGACAAAGAAGCTTAAAACAGGGCTAGTCGGAGAACTGGTCCTGATTTTTATTCTGTCACTGGCAGCCACGCTGGTCGCAGTTTCGTTGACAGCCCATTTTCTGAAAGGCTCGGCATTATTTTATCCGGCGCAGACCGATGCGGAGCGGATGATGAGCTACAGGGAGAAGGTTGGCAATCCGCTGGCGGCTTGGCTGGAGGCCCGGGCAGGCGAGGCGGCTATTCCCCATCGGCTGGAGCAGGAGCTGCGGGACAAGTTTCCCTTGGACTACGACAAAAGCTTTAGGGCCGCAGAGGAGGTAGTCGTGTCTGTGGTGAACGGGCAGGGGGAGCTGCTTCAGGCCAATTCGCATGTTGTCATTGTCCGCTCCGGAGAGACATTGCCGGGGGGAAAGGCGTTGCTGTCTACCGCAGATTATTCCCCTGCACCGGAGGCTGGAGGTTTCGTGATCGGCAATCCCGAGGAGGAGCAGGTCTACAATATCGTTTTCTTTTCACCAGAGGAAGGCATCAACATCAGCTATAACAACGGCTCCGGCACAAAATTGCAGGAAACGCGGAAGCTCGGAAACGGGCTCTATCTGGTGGCTGCAAGCACGATTACTTATACCGAGAGTCCTGTATCTTTGCTGGGTGTTGTTGTGTTTTTGCTGCTTTTTTATCTTGGCATCCGGGGGCGAATCCGGTATATGCGCACTCTCGAACGGGGCACGCATACGCTGTACGCGACTGATTTTCAGGCTCGTATCCCGTTAAAATACAACAACGAGCTTACCACCATGGCTACCGCACTGAATGATATGGCCGAGCAAATCGTCGCAAGCCGGAGCAAGGAGAAGGATTTTCTGCTGAATATTTCTCATGACCTGCGCACGCCGTTAACTTCCATCATGGGTTTTCTCAGTTTGCTCAAAGAGAAATCATATGGCAGTGAGCTGGAAAGGGAGCGGTATGTCGAGGTTCTGGAGGAGCGGACCGGGTACTTAAAGAAGCTGATTGATGAGTTTTTTGAAATTTCGAAGCTGAAATGGAAACCGCCGGTGATAAATAAGAGCAGGGTGAATATGCAGGAGCTGCTGCGCCAGGTTGTGGAGGGATACCATCCCCAAAGCAGGGATACGCATATCGGGACGGTTCTGCTGCTGCCGGATCAGTCGGTTTATGTGGAGGTTGATGCTGACCTATTCGTCCGGGTGCTCGAAAATCTGTTGTCTAACGCCTTCAAATACAGCCGCGCAGATACGGAGCTTGTCATCCGCCTCCGGGAACCGGTGGCAGAGAGCCGCCGTCCATTCCCGGTACGGCTGGAATTGTGGAGCACGCCGGCCCAAGCGATGGACAGCGGGGAGCTGCAGCGGTTGTTTGAACGGTTCTACAAGCGGGATTCGTCGCGGGCTGGCGAAGGCGCGGGGCTGGGGCTGTCCATTGCTGCTGAGATCATCAGGCTGCACGGGGGCAAGCTGGACGCGCAGATCGAGGGCGAACGCCTAGGGATGATTATTGAACTGGAGCGTTCGCCGTGATTTGACACGCGAAAAAACCTCATGAGCTCATGAGGTTTTTTCGCGTGTCTATCTGAAAGGGATAATGCATACGAAGCCAATCATTTAGCTGAAATGCCTTGCAGGAATACTGTAATAGCGGTGCGGTGGAGCTTGATCAGCCTGTCCAGTTCACAATCATAGCGGGCAGCGCTGAGACCACCCAGCAATGCATACAGGATGACCGATAAATCCTCGAGCTCATAGTCTGGCCGAATATGTCCTTCACGGATTCCCTCTTGCAGTATTTGCAGAAACACTTCACGCTGTTTTTGGATTGCAGCAACAATTTCGGCAATAACCTCAGGATCGGCAGTCTCGGAGCCGCTAAATTCATCTGCTGCCTGGGATAGCGGGTTTTTCAGATCCAAGGCAACATGTTCGGCGAGACCATATAAGGTATCGGTAAAGCTGGTATACCGTGTCTTTTTGGCAACCCATTGCTCCAGCCATTGATCGACTTGCTCATTGATTAAATAGAGGAACAGTCCTTCTTTATTTTTAAAATGATGATACAGGTTTCCTTTGCTGCTGTCAGAAGCACTGACTATATCCTCAATGGAGGTGCCTAAATAGCCCTTTTGGGAAAAAAGCGTCTTTGCAGTTTCTGCAATGCGTTTTTTTGTGGGTGTATCCGCGCGGCGTGTCTTCTTTTTCACAGCACTCAAACCTCTTTCCTTGTACAAAACAAGCGTCCGTATTTTCTAAAAAAGCATATCATATGACTATTGGATTGACAATTGGCAGGCAGGTGCACAAGCTGTTTACTACATCTGAGCTATTACTGAGCAGGTTGCAGGCTGTTAAAATCTATGCTAGCATAAAAACAAACCGAACGTTCTGTTTATTAAATCATAAAAACGGACTGATCACTCTGTTTTTACAAAGGAATGAAATGAGATGCACGTGAAATGGAGTAAAACGCTATCTGTCGCTATATCCTTGATTTTGGGAATGACGATGTGGACAGGGATAACTGAGGCAAGTCTATCAAGGGGGGAAGTAACCAGCATGGAGCAGACGATTAACTTTGACCAGGTTGGAAATATGACAGATGATTTTATGAAATCAATTATTGGTAAGGAGAATGGTATACCTGGAGGCGCTGTTGTCATGGTGCAGGAGGGTAGAACCATACTTCAAAAGGGATACGGGTATGCTGATCTGGCCAATAAAAAGCCCGTCGATCCGGAAAATACCTTGTTCAGGATCGGATCTGTCACCAAAACCTTTACTGCTGCTGCTATTATGCAACTGGTGGATTCAGGCAAGCTTGATCTTCATGCAGACATCACGGGAATTCTGGGGGAGGTGAAGCTTGATAACCCATATAATAAGCCAGTGACTGTCCATCATCTGTTGACTCATACATCCGGTTTTGAGTCCGTTGTCGAGTCTGAAGAGGATTTCCGTTCAGATCTGTCAGCCCATTTATCCTTGAAGGATTATCTGATGTCCAAACCAGTCCAGGTGGTTCGTGAGCCTGGGTCAGCCTATATGTATGATAATCACGCCTATAATCTGCTGGGTTATATTATTGAACGGGTATCAGGTCTGTCCTATGACGATTACATGGAAAAACACTTATTGGCTGATTTAGGCATGACTAATTCCTTCGCTGTGCTGCGGGAGGCACAACTGCCCAATTTGGCAGTGGGCTATGAGGCCAATCAAACGGTTGTTGCTCCTTATTTGATGGGGCCTTCTGCCTCACCGTCCGGGGGGATGCTTATGACACCGGAAAATATGGCGCATTTTCTTAAGGCACAACTGGCAAATGGCCAATATGACGGCAAGACGATTTGGAGCGAGGCATCGCTGGAGCCGATGCTTCATTATCAGGTGGCCATACATCCCGCTATGCCGGATACAAGCTATGGATACGAGAATTGGCTGAGACCCAAAGAAACACAGGGCCAGCACCTGATTATGAAGGGTGGAGATGTGCCTGGCTATAGCTCGTTTATCATATTATCACCTGATCAGCAAATGGGCGTAGCAGTTTTTTTAAATCAGATGGAGGGGTCGGCCTTTGTAGCCAGAGAATGGGCTAACCTGTTCATGGAGCATGTTTTTGGCAAGGAGGAGCAACAAAACTTCAAACCTGATTCAAGGCAGAATCTCAAATACTTAGAGGGGAATTACACTGATTTGCGGGTCTACATTGTGTCGTGGCAGGTAGAGGCAACGGGCGATGGTGAGATTACGGTTACGGATACGTCACAGAGACAAGGGGGAGGCATAATATTGAAGCAGATTGACAGGTTAATGTTCGAGGATGCTAACGGTGAAATACTTGTATTCAAGGAAACGGCTGACGGATCGGTTAGCCATTTGAAATACACCAATCCGGTAGCTTACGCTGAGAAAAGACCCGGTCGGTTTGCAGATTTGCAGGAAACCAGCGTATATAAAAAGGATATCGAGCGTTTGGCAGCTCTCGGGCTGGTGAAGGGCCATGCAAATGACAAGTATGCTCCGCTCCGGCCGGTGACTAAGGCCGAATGGACGGTTATGCTGACAAGGATGCTAGGGCTTGATAAAGTTCCGGCAGAGCCTGTGGTTTATAAGGATGTCGTCGGTAACTGGTCGGAGCCAGAGGTTTCAGTTGCGCTGGCAATGGGGTTGGTAGAGCCGGATTCAGCCGCTAGCTTCGGGGTCAACCGTGTGCTAAATCGCATTGAGGCAGCGGAATATCTGGTGAAGGCTGTCCGGCAGGCGGGGCCCCATTTGTTATCAGAAGCTATCGAACAGGCTGCTGGCAAGGTCCGCTTAAAGCAGGAGCCTGCCGGCATTCAAACGAAAGAGGCTGTCAAGCTGCTGGTGGCTGCAGGGCTGCCAGGCCCCGATATCACTCGCGGCGCAGACGGTACAATTGATTTTCGTGGTACGGATCACTTTATTCGGCAGGAAATGGCGTTATGGATCATACATTTTCAAAAGCTCTATTTTTAGCATATAAAAATATCCCTTTGATGTACATGAACGCCGGAAGACGCTCGGGGAATTGCTCCCCGCAGCGTCTTTTTTTTGGATACACAGGCACAATAGGGCTCGTGATAGGCGGGGGATTTCGCCCCTCCCGATTTTCATTGGATATTCAGGTTGGGTGTTTATAATACGTCTATGAATCGGGGCAAGAGAATATAAAGCTGTGAAACTATTACGCATAGGAGGTTTTCCATGGTAAGGGGAACTCAAAGAATACTGTATATCATGCTTGCTTTCTGTATAGGACTTTTTATCGCATCCTCCTTTTTTATCCGGGCAAAGTATACCTACTCTGTGTACGGTGACACCACGGTTCTGGAGAAACAACAATGGGTTCTGTTTATCCTGGCGGCCGCGGCCGTTCTGGCAGTAAGCTTTGTTCTGTACAGAATGTGTTTAAAGCTTAACCGGTACAGCAGGAAAATCGTAATTCCGGCTGTGCTGCTGTTTTCGTTTGCGATCCAGCTCGTGATCATTTTCCTGTTTCCCCGGATGCCGACGGATGATTCGCAAACGGTGCTGTCGCTGGCGATGGATATGCTGTATGAACAGGATTATTCCTCTTTTCAAACGGGGGGATATCTGTATATGTTTCCGTTTAATTTCTCCATGGTCCTGTACCTGAAAACATTGCTGTTCTTATTTCCGGACAATTATCTGGTGATCAAAATATTCAACATCCTGTTCTCGCTCGTTACAACGTTAATGGTCTATTTGCTGTATAAAGAGCTTAATGCCCGGTCGAAAGAAAATGATTATGGGGTTTTAATAATTGCCGCAACCTATATTCCTTCCTTGTTCATGAGCAATTTTATATATAACGATGTGATTGCTACAGCTTTTCTGACGAGCGCTTTATATTTTGCTGTGAGGTACCTCCGAAGAATGTCCATGAAGGATATCCTGCTGGCTGCCATTCTGCTGGCTATCGGCAACTATTTCAGAAGCACCGGGATGATCTTTCTGATCGCAGTCCTGATCTGTCTGCTCTTCAGCATCCGGACCCTTGGGCTTAAGAAAGCCTTAGCTTCTATAGGCATAACAGTATTGCTGTTCAATGTGCCCGGCTGGACCCAGAGTGCTGTACTGCAGGCAACGCATGTCGTAGATGAGCCGGTGAACAAGAATTCCGCTCCCGTCTATATGTGGCTGAATATGGGCATCAATCTGGAGACCCTTGGGTTCTGGGACAATCAGCAGAGCTACAATATATACCAGAGAGAGGCAAACTATAATAAAGCGGACAGCGTAGAGCTGTTCAAGGCATCTATCGGCGATAAGCTCTCTGAGGCCAGTCTGGGTGAACTCGCGGAAATGTATTATAAAAAGCTGGTGTGGACCTGGACAGAAGGGACGTACCAGATGGAGAGATACGGCATTGGAAATGACGGATCGTCCAGAAGCGGAGGGAGAGCGGGGTTTGGGATGGACCGCTATAGTTATACTACCTTTGCCACGGATTTGTTTAAAGGAGATTCGAAGTATAGAAGCGGTCTGCTCTGGGTGCTGTATGTCCAGAATTTCCTGATGTATGGCTTTATTCTCATTCGATTGATAGGCGGCATAAGGGCTAAAAGGTTTGAGGAAACCTCTTTAATTCTGGTGGTTCTGGGTTTTATCGCATTCTATCTGCTGTGGGAAATAAAGTCCCGTTATATCTATCCGGTGTATCCGCTATTGATCGTGCTGTCGTACATGGGATTCAAAGACGTATATGATTATATGTTGAACAGAAAGAGGTGATTGAAGATGCGAACCAAGAGATACTCAATCTTCTTACTTGCAGCAGTGCTGGGTTGTTCACTGGTGCTCACCTCATGCGAGGCCATAACCGCTCAAAAAATCACAAAAACGGACTCCGGCTTAAGAATGAACGGGTTCCCGGGAGTGAACGGCGGCACGGACCGGGGTGGAGGCGGCCAGGGAATAAAGGGTGGAGGTCCGGGAAGAAGCGGCAGTCAAGGGACGGACGGCGGGCAAGGCGGGAGACAGTGAGCACTCCCTGCCTTGTACTGTCCGCTGCGGGAGGCCGCTGAAGTCTCATGCGTAATCCCAAGGCAAGCTATAGGGTTCTTCGGATGTCCTTCTTCTTCAGGCCGTTCTTCTTGGCGGTGGCGTTCCAGAAAGAGTGGGTCGCGGCAAACTTCCAGGCGAAGCGCGGGAAGTTTGGACTGAAGAGCATAGATTCATCTATACTTTGCGAATGTACATTATGAGCCAGGCTTTCCATGGCCTTGCCCAGATTCTTAAGCGGGCCCGTTCCAAGTGGAACCTTCTCGATAAAGTCCATCATTTCACCGGCGCCTTGACCGAGACCCTGCCCGAAAATTAGACCGGAACGGATGCACCAGTTCTGAATGATCTCAAGGGCAATGTGATTCTGCTTCCCTTCAAAAAAACCATTATTCATCAGGGTATAAACGTAAATATCCTTCTCACGCCGCGTTTTCATGTATTCCTCAAGGGTAACAAGCATTCTGAATAGATGGGACGGGACTCCGTCCACATAAAGCGGGAAGGCAATAATCAATATATCCATGCCGCACAGTTCGCTATATTGCCCGGGGGTCAGCGGTTTTTTGTTAATGTTATAATGGGTGATTTCATGCCCGGTGCTTATGAGCGGCTCCAGTGTCTTCAGCAGGTGGTCTGAATTGCTTTTTCGCAGCTTGGGGCTTCCGTTGATCATGGCGATGTTCATGCCAGTACCTCCTTGACGGCCTGCAGTCCGTTATGAAAATAAACCGAATTCCCTGAGGAATACAAATTTAAGCTATTTGCTGCGACAAGCTTTTGTGCTGTTCCTTTCTCGGCTTCAGTGATGTCTTCACCGTAAAAATGCACGGTCAGGGCAAATTCACGGTCATAACGGTTGCGGTGATGGGTTTCACCGTTTTTGGTTACAAAATAAGGCAGCACGTAGGAAATGCTCCGGTTCAACACATTGAGGATGAAAGGACTGTAGCTTCCATATTCACATTTACTGATAATCATCAGTTCATCGCATTTCGAGAGAAGTTCCCCCATGTTGTTATAGCCGTCCTTCAGAACACAGACTCCAGGCGTCCGGATCCAGCACCCGAAGCAGCCGATACAATGACGGATAGTACCATTGTCGGAGATTACAGTTACGTCGGGGGTGTTGTCTTCAACCAATGCCGCAAATTGTTGCGGATCCAAGTCGTGAATAATCATTTTCATGGGTTATCCTCCTAAAATACAGGTTTGAGCGTAAAGATATCCCGCCAATCTCCGGAATACCGGACCCCGTTATTGGTGAGCAGTGAGGCCATTCCGTGCACCATTGACCATAGGGCAACCAGCTGCTTCGCATATTCTTCTTCCGGCAGGCCAAAGCTCTCAAACAACTGATAGGCTGTTGTGCGGAATAGAGCAAACGGCGGATAGTTATCCGAATTATAATGGTCCAGGTCAATGGTGATATCCGAATGGTAGAAAAGAAATTGAAAATACTGCGGATGGTCAACGAAAAAGTCAATGTAGGCCTGCCCCAGCAAGGAAATCGCCTCCTGAGTGCCCTCCTTTCCGTGAATAGATGTACGCAGTGTGTCCGTAAATTGCGCAGTGACATGCTCGCCCATAGCGTAAATCAATTCGTCAATATTCTTAAAATGGCTGTACGGTGCGGTATGGCTGACACTGCATTTCGCTGCGACCTTGCGCAAGGAGAAGCTCTTCAAACCATCTTCATTAATAAGTGTGATGCCGGCTTCTATAAGCTGATTTCGCAGATTGCCGTGGTGATAGGGTTTGTCTTTCATGTGATGGATGCATCCTTCCATTAATCTTAGCGCTGTAAAGATTGTAGCATATAATCTTTACAGTGTTAAGATGTAAAATCAGGTTTAGAATACAGCTGTGTCAAACTCCACATTTATGACAACCGTTCTTGCGATAAGGTATAATTTAGGAATTATAGCTGGTGAAGAAAGAGAGGCACGGAAATGATAAGAGCATCAGAAAATCATGAGTATGTCGAATTGACAAGTCCTACAATGCTTCCAAAGGCTTCGGGGTTTTTGTGGAATGAGAAGATGATGATTCATATGAACTGCCGCGGGTATGCCGTAGCCCAGTTTATGCAGCCGGAACCCGCCAAGTATTCCTATGCGCCGAATTTGGAAGCCAAGACGTTCATGCAGCCGGAGCAGCCTTATTATGCACATCATCCCGGCCGGTTTGTCTATGTAAAGGATGAGGAGAGCGGTGAAGTTTTCTCTGCGCCGTATGAACCTGTCCGCGTGCTTCCTGATCAGTATACCTTTGCTGTAGGCAAACATAATATTAGCTGGAAGATTGCAAGCGGCGGCATCGGTATCGAGATGAGCTTGAGCCTGCCGAAAGAGGATGCCATGGAGCTGTGGCGGGTGAAGGTGACGAACCTTTCGTCGAATAAAAGAAACATAAGCATCTATCCCTACTTTACCGTAGGCTATATGTTATGGATGAATCAATCCGGAGAGTACAAGAAAGATCTGCAGGGAATTGTAGCTTCCTCCGTTACCCCTTATCAGAAGTATCAGGATTACGACAAGATCAAACATCTGAAAGACCAAACCTTCCTGCTCGCCGATCATGAGCCTTCCGCATGGGAAGTTAATCAGGAGGCCTTTGAAGGCGAAGGCGGTATAACATCACCGTCAGCCATCAAGCAGGAAACCTTATCCAAAGGGGAGGCCCGCTATGAAACGCCTGTTGCAGTCCTGCAGTACAGAATAAATCTGGACCCGGGGGAAGAGCGGGAATACCGGTTTATCTTTGGTCCGGCCCGCGATGAGCGGGAGATTGCCCAAATCCGCCAGCATTATTTTCTGGACTGTGATTCCAGTGGTAAGGATGGGTTTGTTCTAGCAGAACGGGAGTACGCGGATTACATAGAGGAAGGCAGAGGTTGCCTTACGATCACCACTCCTGACGCCGATCTGGATAACTTTGTGAACCATTGGCTGCCCCGGCAAATGTATTATCATGGCCAGACCAACCGCCTGACGACAGATCCCCAGACCCGTAACTATCTGCAGGATAATATGGGGATGAGCTATATTAAGCCGCAGGTGGCAAGAGAGGCTTTCCTGAAGGCTGTAAGCCAGCAAAATGTAAGCGGAGCCATGCCGGACGGTATTATTTTGCATGAGGGTGCTGAACTGAAATATATTAATCAGGTTCCGCATACGGATCATTGCGTCTGGCTGCCTATTTGCCTCAGTACCTATCTGGATGAAACGAATGATTATTCCATCCTGGACGAGAGGGTTCCTTATGCAGGTGGAGAGGAGAATGGAACTGTATTTGAACATATTAACCGGGCCATGCACTGGCTTATCCATGAGCGGGATGAACGGGGGCTGAATTATATCAATCAAGGCGATTGGTGCGACCCCATGAATATGGTTGGCTACCAGGGGAAAGGGGTTTCCGGATGGCTGACGATAGCTACGGCTTATGCATGTATGATCTGGGCTGATCTCTGTGAACATAGCAGCCGGCCGGAGTTCAGCAACGAGTTCCGTTTGGCGGCGGATGAAATGAATGCTGCAGTCAACACCTACTTATGGGATGGCGACTGGTATGCAAGGGGAATAACCGATGACAATGTGGTCTTCGGCATCAGTGCAGATCAGGAAGGCCGGATTTTCATTAACCCCCAGGGATGGGCGCTGCTCAGCGGGGCTGCCGATGAAGTGAAGCAGGAGAAGCTCATCCGGGCGGTCAGAGAGCAATTGGAAACCCCGTACGGTGTGGAGAAGCTGGCACCCTCCTATACTTCAATGCGCGAGGATGTGGGCAGAGTCACGCAGAAGCACCCGGGAACGGCTGAGAATGGAGCTGTATACAATCATGCGGCTGCCTTTTATATCTACGGGCTGTATGCAGTAGGAGAGAAGGAGGATGCGTACCGGCTGCTGCGCAAGATGATCCCGGGACCGGACGCGGAGGATCTCATCCGGCGGGGCCAATTGCCGGTCTTTATTCCGAACTATTACCGTGGCGCCTATAGACAGTTTCCGCATACAGCCGGACGTTCCAGTCATCTTTTTAACACGGGGACAGTTCCGTGGGTGTATCGCTGTCTGATTGATGGCCTGTTTGGATTGCAGGGGAATCCGGCGGGACTGCAATTTAAGCCGCAGCTTCCATCCGCTTGGCAGGGAGTGAAGGTGAAGCGCAGCTTCAGGGGCGCAGAGCTGCATATTGATATGAAGCGGGAACCGGGCGTTCAGACAATAGAAGTGTATGTTGATGGCCGTTTGATTGAAGATGGCATCCTGAAGGATCTGAAGCCAGGTCTGGACTATAACGTGCTGGTAAAGATCCCGTCCGCGAATAACTAATGGAAGCTAAAAATACACAGAGGGTGATTTCCAGCCGTTTGCTGGCCGGGAAGTAGTCCTTAGAATTAGGAAGCTCAGGCTGCGTAAGCGGCCTGAGCTTAAATTGGTGGCGTTTTGCCTCAGTTTGCATATCCCCATATGCTTTCAAAGCTTTGCCGATAAATTTTGCTGCTCCTGTGCCGAAGATTTTAGCGAATAAAAAAATCCCTTCCAGGTTGGGCCTGAAAGGGATTATGACAGCTATAGAATAATGTCTGAGTTTGATTTAGTGGCTAAGCTTCCATTTTCTGCGCCGTATAAAGCCGGTAATAGTGGCCCTTGCGTGCTATAAGCTCGTCATGCGACCCGCTTTCCGCGATACCTTTGTTTGCGACATACATAATGCGGTCGCAGTTTTTTACGGTGGACAGACGATGCGCGATAATGAACGAGGTGCGTCCCTTAAGCAGCTCATTGAGGCCCTTCTGGAGCAGACGTTCAGTTTTCGCGTCGATTGAAGAAGTCGCTTCATCCAGGATCAGAATGCGCGGATCAGCCAGCAGCGTTCTGGCGAACGAAATGAGCTGCCGCTGTCCTTGCGAGAGCTTGGAGCCACGTTCATTAACCTCTGTCAGGTAACCCTGATCAAACTCACGGATGAATTCGTCGGCACAAACGGTCTTGGCCGCAGCGATCACTTCTTCCTCAGTAGCATCGAGTTTGCCGTAACGGATATTATCCAGGATGGTCCCGGAGAAAATGAAGCTGTCCTGCAGCATGATCCCCATCTGGCTGCGAAGGGACTTCAGCGTAACCTGCGAGATATCCTGTCCGTCCATAAGAATCCTGCCGCCGGTAAGATTGTAGAAGCGGGAGATCAGATTGACGACCGTTGTTTTGCCTGCGCCTGTCGGACCCACCAGGGCGATGCTTTGTCCTGCCAGAACATCAAAGGAGATGTTCTCCAGAATGTTAAGCCCCGGATCATAGGCGAAGGTTACGTTGTCGAAGGTGACGTGGCCCTGTACAGGCGGCAGTGTCTTCGCATCCGGAATATCGCTGACGGTAACCGGCTCATCCAGCGTTTCGAAGATACGCTCCAGGTAGGCGACGGCATTGATAAAGTTATTGTACAGGTTCGAGAGATTCAGAATCGGCTGCCAGAAGCGGGCGGCATAGCTGCTCATGGCAAGAATCACACCAAAGGTGACATTTACAGGGTCCAGCGTCAGGAGACCCACCAGAAAGATCATCGTTGTAACGATGGTGCTCAGGTTGTCGACGCTAAACGGGATCAGCATGTTGAAACGCACCGCTGTTATCCATTCCTTGCGGAAATTGCCGGCCAGACGCGTGAAAATTCCCTCATTGCGCTGTTCACGGTTGAACATTTGGGTGACGCCGATGCCGCTGATGCTTTCCTGCAGGTAGGCGTTCAGATTGGAGCTTTTGTTGGACACCGCCTGCCATGCCCGGCGCTGCCGGGTTTTGATCAGCAGCATGATGCCGAAGAATACGGGCAGTCCTGCCAGGATAACGAACGAGAGCCGTACATCGACGGCGAACATGAATGCGGCAATAAAGACCAGATTCACAATTTCCAGAACAAAGTTGATAATACCGTTGGACAGCACATCCGAAACCGAATTGACGTAATTCACGACCCGGATCAGGATTTTGCCCTGCGGCCGGTCATCATAATATTTGAAAGGCAAATCCTGCAGATGCTTAAACAAATCCGTGCGGATGTCAAAAATAATGTCCTGTCCGACGCTTGTCATGATGCGTGAGCGATAGGTAGCCAGAATAACACTGACCACGATGGTCACAAGCATCAGCGCGGACCAGCCCAGCAGCGGAAGTTTGGCTTTGGCGGGAATGGTCACGTCGACGACATGCTGCATGATCAGTGGAGCGGACAGTGAAATGGCCGCTGAAATCGCGCTGAGCACAAACGCAAAGATCATGGGCTTTTTCTTCCGTTTGATATACACCATTGCACGACGGAAGTGTTTGATATTAAACGGCGATTCCAGATTCTCATCGACGTCGAATTTATTCCTTGCCATTAGCGGTCACCTGCCTTCCAATACCTTCGTTCTGCAGCATAAACACATCGTAGTAGTAGCCCCGTTTCGCCAGCAGTTCGGCGTGAGTACCCTCTTCAATCAGGCGTCCGCCATCCAGAATGAGAATGCGGTCAGCCTGCGAGGTAGTAGACACCCGCTGCGCGATAATGATCTTCGTGCAGGGATAGTCCAGATCGCGCAGACTTTTCTGAATGTGTTCCTCCGTCTCAAGGTCAACGGCAGAGGTTGTATCGTCCAGAATCAGAATAGGACGGTGGACCGCCAAGGCCCGCGCCAGCGCAATACGCTGCTTTTGCCCTCCGGACAGTCCAACCCCACGTTCCCCGACAACGGTGTCATACCCTTCGGGCATTTTGGAGATGAAGTCGTGGGCAGCTGCGAGCCCGGCATAGGCCATGGCCTCTTCCTCCGGAAGATCGGGGTCGCCATAGGCGATGTTGCCGTCGATGGTATCGGAGAACAAGAGTACATCCTGGGTTGCCATGCCGATATTGTCGCGGAGCTCATCGAGCTCAAGCTGGCGGACATCCACGCCGTCTACCAGCACACGTCCTGCGGATACGTCGTAGAAGCGGGGGATCAGGTTGATGATTGTCGTTTTACCCGATCCCGTCGAGCCCATGATCGCTATCGTTTCACCGGGTTCAACTGTAAAGCTGACATCGTCCAGCACGGTAGCGCTATCATATTTGAAGCGCACCTGATCGAACTCAATGCGGCCTTCGTAACGGCGTTTCTGTATGGACTTATGTTCGTTTACAATATTAGGCCGGGCATAATAGATGTCGATGATTTTAGTCAAGCTGGCAAAAAAGCGCTGAATGTCGTTGATAATAATCCCAATGTTGCGCATCGGGTTGGATATGGCCCAGATGAGCGAAGAGAAGGCAGCGAATTCACCAAAAGTGATCCGGCCTTCCATAAGGAACAGCCCGCCAGCCAGCATGAGGATGACGTTGAAGCCCTGAGCGAAGGATTCCAGATAAGGAAAGTAATCAAGCCATACCAGGGCAGCCTTTTTGTTAGCTGTTGAATAGTTGACATTCTTCTCTGTGAATTTTTCGATCTCGAACTCCTCGCGGGCAAAAGCCTTGACTACACGGTTGCCTGAAATATTCTCCTGTGTAGTGGTGTTAAGCTGGGACAACCGCTCGCGCAGGTCAATATACATGGGACGGACGCGTTTGGCAAAGATGAAGGCCACGATAAAAATCGGTGGTGACAGGATAAGCATCCACAGCGTCAACTCCGCATCTATTGTGAAAAAATAGATAACGGCAGCAAGGAAAATCGTTAACGATTCGATGATCGTCTTGAAAATCCATGCCATAGAGTGCCGGACCATGTCCAGATCGCCGGTCATCTTGGTCATGAGGTCGCCGGTGCGGTTATGGTCGTAATATTCCCTGTCCTGCCCCTGAATCTTGTTGTACAAATAAATACGGATGTTGTACATCATGTTCTGCGAGGACTTTTCGTACTGCATGGTTGTCAAATAAGCAAGACCCGTGCGGAGCAGGGAAAAGCCGATCATGCCCAGGCAGAGCGCGATCAAGAGCCCCCGCTCTTGTGTGAGATTCTGCTGCGCATTGTCGCTGGCTATGAACGTGTCGACAATGCGCTGACTGATGTACGGATTCACGATCGTAAGGCTTGAGCCTACCACCGAGAGGCAGAGCGCCAGAATGTACCGCGTACGGTTTCCCTCCAGGTTCTGCCACAGCCATTTTAGTTCGAACATCTAATCACCTGTTTCTGAATGTTCTTTCACTCTTGCTGGAAAAAGAATGAATAAATCAAGGTGATTATAACATTATCAAACGGCCAAGTATCGGCTACTGGAATATTTTCTTGTTACAATCGATTGAACTCTTTGGAAGGGGTTTGATTGATTTTGCGGAATTAGAGAAGGAACGGGTTGAATATGGGTCCTTGACTTTGACGTCGCGTCGCACTTTACAATGGCCCTGAGAGGAGGAGTCGCATGGAGCTTCAGACCATTAGCCAGATATCCAAAAGCTTTAAGCTCTCTACGCGCACGTTGCGCTACTATGAGCAAATCGGACTGATCCAAAGTACAAAGGTAGCGGAATATGCATACCGGACCTATGATGCCCAAACGGTGCTGCGTCTGCAGCAAATCGTGGTGTTGCGGAAGCTTAGGATTCCGCTAAAGCAAATCATTGTGATTCTGGAGAGCAAGGATTCGGCGGAAATCATCGCAACGTTTGAACAGAACCTGAAGCAGGTAGCGGATGAAATTACAGCGCTCTCTACCATACGCACCATTCTGAACACGTTCATCGTCCGACTGAATGAAAGTACTCAGCTGAATCTGAAGCGGAATCTGCTAGATGATGTGTCCATCCTGCCGCTGTTCGACTCCTTAATCACAAGCAAAATCCATTTCAAGGAGGACAAGACGATGGAGGATTTAAATCGGGCGAACGACCGGTTGGAGAAGCTGACGGACAGGGAGGTGCGGATTCTTTATTTGCCGCCGATGTCGGTAGCCGCACTGCATATTATTGGGAAGACAGCGGAGCTTGAGGGGAAGGAACCGATTTGTGAGTTTATTCAAAAAAACAAGCTGCCGCAGATCAAGCCGGATTTCCGCCATATCGGGTTCAATCATCCGGATGGACAACTGCCAGATGGGAGTGATCATGGCTATGAAAGATGGATCACCATTCCGGATGAGCTGTCAGTGGAGGCACCCTTTGCCAAGAAAACCTTTGCCGGTGGCCTCTATGCCGCCCATATGATTCCCATGGGAGCTTTCGACGAATGGGAGCGGCTTGGCGAGTGGGTGAAGAACAACGAAATATACGAGTATGCGGGAGGAGATCCCGAATACATGAGCGGTCTTTTGGAGGAACATCTGAATTACATCCACAAGTACATGCTTGCGGCGGATGACAGCACGATCCAGTTGGACCTGTTGATGCCGATCAAAGAAAAAGTGCATAAAAACGTATAGGCGTATGATGTAAAACCATATTGAGATATTTGCTGGAATCTATAATGTAGAAGAGATGGCTGCTAAGCTCATTAGGCAGTCTCTCTTCTTTGGCTATTTTGAAAACGTTATCATTTGTTGTTTGGGGTAGTCATAGAAAAAATAGGAAAATAAAGTTTGTTCACTAGTGTACGCCGCACAGTACTGTGTGGTATTATAGTAGTGTAAGGGGGGATGGCTTTGGATATGTCGGAATGGATTTCTCAGGTGCGCCGGGGGCTGCTGGAATATTGCATCCTGCAGCTGATCAGCAGCCAGCCCCGTTACGGTTATGAGCTGGTGACAGCGCTGGGTCAATGGGAGGTGCTGGCCGTTAATGAGGGGACGCTTTATCCTCTTTTACGGCGGCTGCTTAAGGAGAATTATCTAGAAGCCTTTTGGAAGGAATCGGAGACCGGTCCGCGCCGCAAGTATTATTCGCTCACCCCGCCTGGACGCGAGCTGCTTGCTTCCATGACAGAGGAATGGAGCAAGGTTGTAGGTGCTATCGGGCAAATTCAGCTGTATTGATTAGGTAATCAGGTGCGGCAAATACATGTTCAGTTGGAGGGAAACACAAATGGAAACAAACTCGAATGATTATCTTCGCAGGTTTTATGAGGCATTGGATTTTTTGCCTGAGGAGGAACGGGTAGATGCTGTCCGGGAAATTGAAAGCAGCATAGCTGACGGCATGGCGAGCGGCCAGCCGGAGGCGGTCATATTAGCTCGACTTGGCAATCCGCGCAAGCTGGCCAAGGCTTACCAAAGTGAATATATGATGGGCCGGGGCAGGAGCCTGTCGCTGAAATCCCTGTGGCAGATGGTGACTTTTTATTGCACTACCGGATTGCTCAGTATCATGATTATTCCGATCCTGGCTACTATCGCTTATGGCTTTGGCTTTAGCGCAGTTTTGATCTTGCTGGCAGGGGTGATCCGCAGCTTCGGCGTTTCCTGGATCAATATGAACCTGGGTAACGGATACGAAGTTCCCTACGCGTGGAGCATCCCTGTTGCCCTTCTGTTCAGCCTGTTTGTTGGTGGAATTGCCTTGATCAGCCGCAAATACTTGCTGATCTATATGAAGTTTCTCTCCAGACAATACAGCCGGCTCATTCCCCGCTAAACAGCAGGGAATACCGGTTGCCAAGATCATCATCCTTAAGCCTCTGAGTCTATTCTGTTATGAAAGTATGCTGTAATCTGCGCAGCTATTTTGTCAGGATACTCAATACCCTTAGCCTTGCATATTTCTGCCGCGTCCACTTGAAATAGGGCTATGCTCTTTTTGACAGCAGCTTCTAAATCATGAAATTCTGCAGTTGTAAGCTTAACAGCAGGTCTACATGCGAATGGAACAACACATCCATATTCTTGATGATTTTAAATAGATCCTTTCGCTTAAAGTATTTAATCAACATCTCTGTATGTAACCAGTAAGTATCCATAGCTCTTACAGTGTCGGGGAGATTATTATCTGTACGATAACCCTGATCAAGGAACGCTGCTGCTTCACCGGCTCTGTCAAAAATAAGCTGATCTCTTGTACAGCCTTTGCAATGCTGCCTGCACATCCATTCTTCAGGATAATCAGCATTAATAATGAAGAAATCGAACTGGTGCAGCTGGCTGTCTATACGAAGCACACTGCAGTAATTTTTGAAATGCTCATTATTAAAGCTTTCGCCCCAAAAAATTAAAAGCTCATCTGAAGCAGCGGCAAGAACTGCGGGCACATCTGCGGCAAAAGATTCAAAGTCCTTATCCGCTACCAGAAAAACAGGATCATAATCCGAATAAATATCTTCTGCCCCTCTGCTGATCGACCCATAGTGCCAGCCGCCTTTGCAGCGCTGATCTTTTTTTAAAATCTCTACGACTTTGTTAAAGGCTGCTTCCAGATCCTTGTGCATGAAAAAACACTTCCATTCCTGGTTTATGCTGCCATAATATCACGACCCGCCCCGGAATTATTGCACTATTCCAACCTGTTGTTGTTCATTTCAATCATCTAAAAATGTCGTGTTTTTCGAAAAAATTAATATGAAAAGGCAGTGTGGTCTAAATGAAATATGGGAAGATCATGGGTGAGGGTAATACGGCGACCGTATATGAATGGGAAGAAGGGAAAGTGCTTAAGCTTTTCGCTGCGGGTTACCCCCAAAGTGATGTGGAAACAGAGTTTCAAAACACCAGAATGATCAATGATATGAGCTTTGCCAAAGCAAAGGCCTATGAAATGATTAGCTGTGAAGAGCGCATGGGCATTATATATGAGAAGGTGGATGGGGAATCCCTGTTGAATTGGGTTTTGAGGACAGGCGACCTTCAGGGCTGCGCTGAATATACGGCAAGACTGCATAAGACAATTCTTCAGAACAAAGTCAGTGATGTATTGAATTACAAAGAATTTCTAAAATATCATCTATTAAATGTTCCGTCATCTAAAAGAATGGATCACGGACAAATATGCGGGATTCTGGATAAACTTAAGGATGGAGACACCCTTTGCCATGGCGATCTTCATCCCGGTAATATATTGCTCGTAAGCGGGCAGCCCGTTGTTATTGACTTCATGAACGTGTGTCATGGAGATTTACTATATGATGTGGCGAGAACAGTGTTTTTGGTACAGTATACTCCGGTTCCCGAAGCTGCTGACGACCGGGAGATGCTGTTGCGGTTCAAAAAAACACTGGCCGATTTATATCTTAACGAAATGAATATTAGCCGGCATATGATAGAAGATTATCTGTCCGTTATTATCGCGGCGAGAGCGGGAGAGTGCCCCGACGAACAGCCGGGGGAGCACTCTTCATAGTCTACTGGCGGTCAGGTTCATTACTAACTCAACTTACCGTTTCGCCCGGTTATTGCTTCTTCTAATTCCTTATATTCAGTAGACTGGGGGTCCACATTGCTTCCTGACAGTCTGAGCTTCTTCAAATGAGGGAGGTTCAGGAGTAGTCCGGGATCTGAAAATGAGGTTTTGCATAAATCCAGTGTTTCAAGCCCGGTCAGGGTGGAGATGAATTCCCATGATTTTGGCTTAAGCATAGTCAGATCCAGGTTGATTAACGACGACATCCCGGTCAGTGCTTCCAGATTCTTTACTTTGGTTCCCCATATCCAGAGCAGCTCCAAATGGGGGAATTGCTCCCGTATGCCTTCGATGGAATTCAGTTTTGTTTTTTCCAGATACAATGTTTTTAGGTTTGGACAAATCCCCATTTCTTGAAGACTCTCCACAGATGAGCCTCTAAGCCGTATTTCCTCAATGCTGTCATGCTGGTAGAAGGGACTTAGATCACTTGCGGCAGCAAAATTAGCGTCCAGTATCTTCAGTTTCCTCAGCTGTGAAACATATGAAAGATCCACAAGCTTTTTAGGTGCGATCAATCTGATTTCCTCTACATTTGGAAAAACCCTGAAAGAATCCAAGCTTTCCAGCTGACAGGTTTGCCCTCCCAAAGTAACCTTCTTCACACCCGCGGCGGGTGCAAAGCCTGGCACAGCCTCAATCTCATCAAAGCTCATACTGATAGTCTCCAGGCTGTCCGGGAGAACGGTTTGACTGTCATAATTATGCTTGGAGAAACTGACCGACTTTAAGGATTTAAGAGGGGACAGCAATTGATCGGGCAGCGTGTGCTGGACATAGAACATTTGCAGAGATTCCAGATGCTCAAGCCGGGAAAGGGCCTCTATATTCTTTTTAATCGTTGTTTTACTTATAAAGCTTAGATGTTCCAGACTCGTGGCGGAGTCCAGGCCGGCAAGATCAGGCAGGGTCAGCCTGGAATTTGTGGTGCCGAATTCAAGCTTCTTGAGATTTGCGAATTCTTTTAAAGGCTCGTAGGTTGTGATCTGTTTGACCTGGAGAAGTTTCAGTGTGTCCAGCTCATAAATGGAGCGGGGCTGATGAAACCATGCGTACTTTTTATAGTTCTCGACGTATGAAGCTGCTTCGTCCGTAAGGGCAGCTTTTGACTTGGCGTAATCCATTTCACGGCCTCCTAGCAAAATAAAATGATATATACAGATATTGCTAACTTAGCATATGGTCTCTCCTATAACAAATCACACGATGCCGGATACGTTGTTCCTGCCGAGCCCCGGCGGGCCTCAACTTTGTATTTATGATAAACTAAACCATATACAGCCGCACCGGACAGCGTATTGAAAATGTACATAGAGTGATAACTGGCTTGGTCCGGATAGAGACAGGAGGATGAGGCATGAGCTTTGTTGCCGTAAAGGGTGAGTACAAGCGTTACAAGATGGGCGAGAATGTGATTGTCGCCAACGACGGGATTGATTTTGAGATTAATAAAGGTGAATTTTCCGTCATTGTCGGTCCCAGCGGCGCGGGTAAATCGACCGTGCTTAACATTCTTGGCGGAATGGATTCCGCTGACGAAGGCCAGGTCATTGTGGACGGTACGGACATTGCCAAGTTCAGTGCCAGGGAGTTAACAGGCTACCGCCGCAATGACGTGGGTTTTGTGTTCCAATTCTATAATCTGGTGCCCAATCTGACGACGCTGGAGAATGTCGAGCTTGCTTCGCAGATTTCCCCGCGTGCCTTGGATGCACGTAAGGTACTGGAGGATGTAGGACTGGGGGCGCGGCTGGATAATTTCCCGGCTCAGCTGTCCGGCGGTGAGCAGCAACGCGTCGCGATTGCCAGAGCGCTGGCTAAGCAGCCGAAGCTGCTGCTCTGCGACGAGCCGACAGGCGCGCTTGACTACAACACCGGCAAGCAGGTGCTGAAGCTGCTGCAGGATACCTGCCGCAATACCGGAACTACGGTCATCGTAATCACGCATAATCTGGCGATTGCCCCGATGGCAGACCGGGTCATTGAGATCAACAACGCTAAGGTACGGAAGATGGTAACCAATCCTTCGCCGGTATCCGTTGACGATATCGAATGGTAAGGAGAAGGCATCTATGAAAAAACGAGCGCTATGGAAAGATATTTTTCGTGAAATCGGGCACACCAAGGCCCGCTTTATTTCAATATTTGCAATTATTATGCTGGGCGTCTGCTTTTTCTCCGGAATCAAGGCAGCCGGGCCGGATATGCTGGATACCGCCGGAACCTTTTACCGGGAGACGGGGTTGATGGATCTGAAAGTGCAGAGCACCTACGGTTTGACCGAAGACAACCTTAAGCTGCTGAAGGATGTGCCGGGGATCGGTGAGATTCAGCCGGGTTACAGCGCGGATGTGTTCGCCGGCGACAATGCTTTGATCCTTAAGGTCTTTTCCTACAATACAGATGCAACGCTTAACCAATACCGCATGATCGAAGGACATCTACCGGAGCATTCCGGAGAAATCGTGCTGGATGACGTGCTGGCCGGAGAATATGCGCTCGGAGACAAGATAACGTTTAGCGGAAACGGTAAGGATACGGAGCTGTCAGACGACTTCGGGACACTGGATTATACCGTAGTGGGCTTTGTGCGGAGTCCCCAGTTTATTGAGAAGAACAACCGGGGGACCAGTACGATTGGCAAAGGCACGGCGGATGCGTACGCCGCTATCCCGGAGGCAGACTTTAAGCTGCCGGTTTATACGGAAGCCTATCTGTCTTTCACGGATACTGCCGGGCTGAAGGCTTATTCGCCGAAGTATGAGGCGCTGATCGAACAGCATACTCAAGCGGTAGAGCAGGCGTTATCCGGCGTGCCGGAAGCGCGGCTTGCGGAGCTGCGGGTGGAAGGCGGGAAGGCGTTGTCCGGCGGCCCCCTGGAGGTGGCTGCTGCCAAGCAGCAGCTCGCAGCGCTGGAGATGCCCAAGATCTATGTCACAGACCGGAATGTAAGTCCGGGGTATACCGAATATAAAGACAACGCTGACCGGTTGTCGGCGATTGCGAGCGTATTTCCGGTGTTCTTTTTCCTGATTGCTGCGCTGGTCAGCCTGACGACCATGACACGGATGGTTGAGGAGCACCGCCTGCAGATCGGAACACTTAAAGCGCTTGGTTATGGTAACCGTGACATTATGGCCAAATTCATGGTCTATGGCACGCTTGCCAGTCTGGCGGCTTCGGTAGTTGGGCTTGCCGTAGGCTTCACCCTGCTGCCTACCATTATCTATAATGCGTACAGTTCACTCTATAACCTGCCGGATATCGTCAAGAGCTTCTATCCCTCGTATTCCATTCTCTCCGTAATTGTGGCGCTAATTTGCACTACGCTCACGGCTTGGATTGCTTCCCGGGTAGAGCTGCGCAGCAACGCTTCCGTATTGATGCGTCCGAAGGCGCCGAAGAGCGGACAGCGCATTATACTGGAGCGGATATCCTTTGTCTGGAAACGGCTGAATTTTGTCCAGAAGGTTACCGCACGGAATCTGTTCCGCTACAAGCAGCGGATGTTCATGACTGTGTTCGGTGTAGCCGGCTGTACGGCGCTGATCCTGACCGGGTTTGGCCTTAAGGACTCGATCGGCAGCATCGCCGGAGAGCAATTCGGCACGATTATGAAATATGATGCGCTTGTAGCGCTGCATGATGATGTGCCTGCCGGTTCACGGAATGCCTATGAGCAGTTGATCACCGGGGAGTCCGCCATTACCGGGACGCTGAATGTGGCGCAGGAAACGATGACCGCACGCGCCAGCGGTGTAAATGACCAGGATGTGAATCTGTTCATACCAGCAGCTGTTGATTCGTTATCCGAATATGTGGAGCTGCGGGACCGGATAAGTGGAGAAGGGCGAAAGCTTACGGACGAGGGGGCTATTGTCTCGGAGAAGCTGGCTAAGCTGTACGGGCTGGAGCCGGGCGACAAGTTGACCGTCGTGGACAACAAGAACGAAACCTTCAAGATTCAGGTCGCGGGGATTACGGAGAACTATGTGATGCACTATGTGTACATGACACCGGCGTATTATTCTTCTGTATTCGGGAAAGAACCGGTATTCAACACAGAACTGCTGAACTATGGCGTGCAGGATGCAGCCTGGGAAGACGGACTCAGTGAAAAGCTGACGGCTAGTGAGCGTGTTGCTGCGGTCAGCTTCTCCAGCAGTGTAGGCTCTGCCTTCGACGATACCATGAAGAGCATGGACGTTGTAACCTTGGTGCTCATTGTGTCAGCGGCGGCACTGGCTTTTGTCGTACTTTACAACTTAACCAATATCAATGTGTCCGAGCGGATCCGCGAGCTGTCGACGATCAAGGTGCTGGGCTTTTATGATAAGGAAGTAACGTTGTATATTTACCGCGAGAATATTCTGCTGAGTGTGCTCGGCATTGTGGCCGGTTCCGGCCTCGGCATATTGCTGCACAGCTTCGTTCTGAGGACGGCTGAGCTGGATGCGACGATGTTCGCCCCGATCATCAAGTGGCCCAGCTATGTGTATGCCGCGCTGTTAACCTTGTTGTTCTCGGGGATTGTTATGGTTTTCATGCATATCAAGCTCAAACGGATTCATATGATTGAGGCGCTCAAATCAGTGGAATAAGGCTTGATAACAATATGAGCAAAGCCAGCCGATATCGGCTGGCTTTTTGTCAAATAAGGGACGATAATTTCATATGCAGGATAGGAAAAGGGTTTCCCTGCTCATCCGATGCAGACCGGTCAAACACTTGAAATCCCATATGCTCGTAGAACCCTGCAGCTTGGGGATTCTGTTCATTCACGTCCACCTCGTGTACAGCCAGTGCTTCAATAACCCGCGCAACCAGCTTTCTGCCGATGCCTAGCCCCATCGCCTCAGGGGCTACGAACAGCATCTCAATCTTATGATCCTGCACCCCTATGAAGCCCAGCGGCTGCTCCTGTTCATCGGTGAACACAAGCAAATGGCCGATTTCCCGGAGTCCTTCAAGAACCACAGGCCGAAGAGCAGCGATATCCTGTCCGGAGAGAAAATGATGGGTAAGGCGTACCGATGCTTCCCAAATGCCCAATAGACCGGATAGCAGAGCTTCCGTTCTGGTTGTAATCCGGCGTATGCGTTCCCGATCTTCCCCCGTCATCAGCTTGACGAGGCCGCCGCGGCAGCCGAAGCAGCCGCAGCTGCGGTGATTGCAGTCTGCTGGGCAATGATAATGTTGGTAATGCTGGTGGAGAGCACCGTGTTCAGGATACCGTTTTGCACTTCATCCACCGCTTTGATCGCTGCCAGCGCAGCAGACAGCAGCAGCAGCTCCTGCTCGGTAATCGACCATTTGCCGAACCCCTTTTGCGTGCGGAGAAATTCGAAGGTCCCGGAGACATCGTTCACAATGTCTTCCCTGCTTAGGGGAAGCAGGGACAGCACGCCAAGCGAAGATAGGGTGAATTGCTTGTCCATGCGGATGTTCTGTGCAAGGAAGGCATCGCGTAAGGCCAGTACACGGTCCGCCGCCTCCTTGGCTTGATTGCCAAGAACCAGCACTTGTGTCAAGGCTTGCACGCTGTTGCCGGACCGGAATTCGGGCTTAAGCGTGGCATAGAGCTGCTCCATCCGCTCCACGCCGCTTTCGATATCGATATCGGACAGGCCGAGCATGGCGGCGAAGATGTAATCATCCTGCCCCGTGAGGAAACGGTGCTTCGCCTTCATGCTGTCATAAAACCGCTTTGCCCGCTCTACCGTGCGCAGATATTGATCCGGCGCTTGGTTTGCGGCAATTTGATAAGCCGCCACGACCAGATAATCGGAGCCATAGAATTTGATATCCTTCAACATGTCATATACGGACAGCGTGTTTCTAAGCTGTCCTTCCCTGTCGGCAGAAAGGGAGAGCAGGGCGGAAATGCTGATTGCAGAAGACCCCCTGAATGAAGAGAAGAGGCCGGTGTTCTCCTTGATCAGCTCATAGCTGGCACGGATCGCCCCTTCATCTGCAACCTTATCCTCTGTTGTGTAGAGTAATGCCGCTAACCGGCTGACCAGCGCATTTTGCCAAGGGAACTCCTTTTTGATACTTTGTGCGTTTTGTGCGAACAGCACAAGCCTTGCTGTATACGGCTCCTTCATTAGCTTCCACCTCTCACTAAACTGTGTTTTATTTCCTATTAGATATTTTACTATACCATGCAAAAATGAAGAAAAACGAAAGCTATAGATGACTATATTTAAAGTCTACCTTGCCGGGTGCAGTGTACTCAGTCAATATTGAATTAGGAAAGTAAGCGGTACCCGAGAAAATTGGAGGGCGATGCTAGTAATGAAGGAGTTTGTAATCCGAAATCCGAAAGAGGAAGACGCGGAGCAGATCGGGAGCCTGGATTTTGTTCTTAATATGACCTATCTGTATCATGGCGATCTGGATAAGAGAAATATGTTCTGCGCAGTGAATGGGGAAGCTAAAATTATAGCGGTTGCCCACCTGATGGAGCATGAGACCTTTCATGCGGCCGGACATGATGAAGATAAGGATTTCGTCCGATATCTAAAGTTTCAAATCCTATTTGCGGACGGTGTTGAGGATGAACAGATCAAAGATGCCCTGACGGATGCGTTAATTAGACGGTCCAGAGAAATTAAAGCCGAGCATCCGGACAAGCGTATTGTACTGGCTGAATATTTAGATGCGGATAACCTCAAGGATTTGAGCTACTACCTGGCCCGCGGATTTACCATCCGGGACACGATTGTCGTATTTAAATTCGACCTCAGTCAGGACATTCCCCGCTATCCTTTACCGGAGGGAGTTCAGGTGCTGCCATTTCTACTAGATAACAGTCAGGCTTTGGAACAGTATCATCAAGCTGAGCTCGCTTCCTTTGACGGTGTCGCATGGAGTATGAACCATTTAAGCTGGATGCAGGGATCGCCGGAAATGGTCAACTTTTGTGCGTTTGCTGGCAATCAATTGATCGGCAACACGTCCACATGGCGCATCACGGATGAGCGGGGCGCAACGGAAAGTGTTTTTGTCATACCGGAATGGCAGAAACAAGGCGTCGCCCGGAGCATGATATGCACAGCTCTGGAGCATCTGAAGCAGCAGGGCAAATCAATCGCCACCTTGGGCACACATGGAAACAATCAGAAGGCCATTCGCCTATATACTCAGATTGGTTATGAGCTGTACGGGTTCATCCTGACGATCGGCTATGCAATCGATTAAAATACGTAAAGAGAACGTCCTGAAATGGACGTTCTCTTTACGTCGTATAAGAGTTAGAACGATTACGCTTCAAAGCGAATTATACAACTAGGAAGCTGCCAATGTATAAGTGGAACAACCAGGCAGCGATGTGCTTCCAGCCAAGTTTTTCGTCGGGATCATCAAAATTGGTTGTTCAGCTGGATGCGCTGGAATACTTGTGGAGGCTGCGGTTGAAGAAGAGTGTCGCAATTGTAAAAAGGATGATCATAAGCACGGCTCCTGCCGCAAGCATGAGGGGCTCAGCTTTCTGGACAAGTGCTTCAGCCGGAACCGATACAATGAACCCGACAGGCAGCACCCATGTCAAGACCAACCGGAGCGGGCGCGGATAGATACCGATCGGATACCGTCCCGCTTGCAGGATATCTTCCATAATCCATAACAAGTAGGTCCCTCTGTACCAAAAAGCGACAGAGCTCAGAATCAGCATCACGGAATACAGAATTCCGAGTGAAATAACTAGTGCAAGCAGAAACTGAGCAGCGGCTAGGAGGGTTATTTCGCTGTTCATGCCGTCTATCGCGAAAAGGATTACACCTGTGGCAACGGCGATATGCAGAATCGACCAGAGAGACCATTCCCGCACACTGATATAATATTGGGTCGATATAGGTTTCAATAGGGTATAATCAAACGTCCCGCTTTCAATCTCGCCGTCCATGCCGCCAAGCTTGTTCATGCTGGGGCCGATCACAACATTTTTCACGGCTTGCACCAGCATGTAAACGCCGAGCACAGCCAGAGTCTCCGGCATCGTCCAGCCGTTAAGGACCTCATTGTTGACGTAGAGAATATAAATTCCCCCAAGACCGCCTGCCAGACCTAACACCGCACTTAAAAAATTCATAACAAAGTTCAGCCGATATGCTGACTCATTCTGAAACGCCGCCTTCATGAAGGTAAAGATTAGTCTGAAATATCTCATGATTATCCTCCCACTGCCGAATATTTACGCTGGCCGTACCGGTTTACACCATAACACACAAGCATCAATACAGCAGTCCAGAGCAGCTGCATGGTGAAGCCCCGGATCATGCTCTCACGGTTTAATGTGCCCATAAGCGCCTCCACCGGGAAAGAGATCATGTACCGGTAGGGCAGAAAATGCGTAAGCTGGTTAAGCTGGCCGGGGAACAAGGCAAGCGGAGCCACCTGTCCGCCGAACAGAAAGATGAAGGTATCGTTGACACTGAGCAGTGCCGAGGAATGCTGTGTCCAAAAAGCGAGAAGGGACAGGATGTAGGCGAGCAGAAAGCGAATCATGAGTGCAAGCATAAGGGCCGCAAGGCCGGCAGCTACGGACACAAATGTAAAACTGGCCTGTACGCCCAGCAATAACCCGAGCAGCGTAACCACAACCGCAACAAACGGGATGCACACCATTTTGACAGCCGCTTCTTGTCCGACAGCTCCATAAATAAGAGGCAACGGACGCAGCAGCGCTGAGGATATCGAGCCATTATGTATCGCTTGAGCCGTTGACCAGTGTGTCGTCGGATACGTCATTTGATTGATAAGGATGAGGCACAGATAGTATAGAACAAACGCATTCCTGTCATATCCCCCGATTGTGCCGGATGATGCAGCCGTCGACCAGACGATCATATAGATCACAGGTCCGATCATCCAGCCGAGTGCAAGCGTCCAGAAGAATCCTTTTTCCGACATGAAATTGAAGAGCTGGCCCCGAATCATCGCTATTCCGCCGCGGATATTCATACGGTGATCCCCTCTGCATATATGGTGTCAATCACTGATTCAATGGGGGGATCAGCGATTCCGAAATCAATGAGGATATACCTGCTCATTAGCATCCCGCTGGCCCTCACGACATCCTCTTTCTTTACCCGGAGGGTGTGTTCATTCCCGCTATTCTCAATCCATTCTGCCGGAATTCCATCTATCTGAAGGCTCTCCGGGCTCAGCGGAGGATTCTCTTCTTCAAGGGTCAGCTTGATGATCCGGTACGGTGTGATCTTGTCCGTCAGGCTGGACAGCTTACCGTCATAGACCAAATGTCCGCCGTTGATCAGCATCACCCTGGAGCAAAGCGAAGTGATATCGGACATATAATGGCTTGTCAGAATAACCGTTGTACCAAATTTCTGGTTATATTCCTTCATATATTGCCGCAGCCTTAATTGCATTGTCACGTCCATCCCAAGTGTCGGCTCATCCAGATACAGGATTTCCGGCTTATGCAGAAGGGTGACAATAAATTCGCATTTGGACCGTTCGCCGAGCGAGAGGTTGCGTGCTCGTTTTTGCATAAGCTTACCTACATCGAACATGTCCCCAAGCTCTACAAGATGTCTTTTGAAATCCGCTGTGGGCACTCCGTAGATCTCTTTGAAAATGTGCATCGTATCATACACGGTGTTATTCCACTGCATTTGGCTGCGATTGCCCATGAGCATGCTGATCTTCTTGAGATATTGGGGTTTGCGCTGCCAGGGGGTAAATCCTGCCGCCGTTGCACTGCCCGAAGTCGGGTAGAGCAGCCCGGAGAGCATTTTGAGTGTCGTGGTCTTGCCTGCGCCATTCGGCCCGATGAACCCAACCATTTCACCGCGTTCTATGGCAAAGCTCACCTCGTCTACAGCCTTAACTTCATTAAACTGCGGACGGAACAAGCTGCCGAACGCCGAACGAAGGCCGGCTTCCCTGACTGGAATACGATATGTTTTTGATAATCCATTTGCTTCGATATGATACGCCATAGATTCATCCTCCTTTGATGACAGGAGTTTATCATGCCGGGGGAGGGGTGGTGCAAAACTGGAAGGTTCTATTTGATAGCTGTTGTTTTCTGTGGTATAACAGATGTATCTTTTTTCCAGAGGGGGTTGTTGCATGCCGGAACAGTGGGGACACTTCGATATTATCCTTGGGTCAGTCATGAGCAGGAAAGGCATTGACAGCGGGAAGCTGGCTCAGCTTGCGCACGTTCAGCGAAGTCAGCTGAATCTGTATATAACCAATGAAATCAAGCGTCCCGATCTTGGCGTTCTGGCCCGGATTTGCACAGCGCTTGCTTGTGACATTGGAGAGATTATGAAGTTTATCCCCGGTGAATCAGCCGCGAAGCCCAAGCCGATCCTTAGTACATCCGGTGAAGCATTTTATAGGACAGGACAAGTCGCTCAGGAGCTGGGCGTACATCCCAATACGATAAGGTTTTATGAAAAAATAGGGCTGATCTCACCGGTAGAACGTACGGAAAACCGCTATCGGCAGTTTACATACAGACATCTTACACAGCTTCGGGTTTGCCGATTGATCTTCGGTACCCCCTATACCAACCGCACTCTAAGAAACACCGCCTTTTCGGTTGCAGCTGCCCTTAAATCATGGGATGTGGAGCTGGCGTTAACCAATGCTGAAGCCTATCAGCATCTATTGGAGAAGGAATATGCCTCTGCACTGGAAACAGCGTCGCTGCTTAAGAATTGGACCGAGAAAGGCCAGCTGCCCGGCACAGGGAATGTGTATAGCCATAAGGAAGCCGCCTCTTTGTTAGGAGTCACACCGGAAGTGCTGCGCAATTGGGAGCGCAACGGGCTGATCTGTGTTCCGCGGCAGCCTGATCAATCCCGCGTCTATGGAGATGAAGAAATTGCAAGGCTACGCATCATCTATATGCTCAGGCAAAATCATTACAGCATATCCGCCATCCAGCGCAGTATGCTCATTTTCGACAGTGGCAACAGCGCCGGAGCCGTTCTTGCGCTTAACCAGCCTGCGGCGGATTTGGAAATTGAATTTGTCAGCGCAGGCGATCATTGGCTGGACACCCTTGCCAGCCTGACTATAAGTGCAACTGCAATCAAACAAATTGTAGTGGAGATTAGATAGGAAGGCTCCAATTGTTCACCACCCGATAGCCATCTCAAGATAGCAACCTTCACTTGCTGCTAATGCGCAATATATTGCCGTCCCCTTCAGGCAGACAGCGTTCTATAGGATCTCTTCTATTGGAGCTTAAAGCTCTTCCTCTTCGGTCATTTTATAAATGACGTTCCCCGGTTTAAAGGTATTTTCTGCGTAATCCAAGGTAATCACATGAAACTGTGTATTCTCCACACAACAGAGGATAAGGTTGCAGATGAAGAGGCGATCCGCGCCAGCTATGAGCCGATCAAGGAGAATACCGGCCTTTTCTCACATTCAGGGGGTCTTCTGCAATCAGGGTTTCCGCCCTGTTCTCCCTTTCTGCCGACAGCGAACAATTCAAGCCTTGCATTATACTGCTCCTTCATTATTTAACGACCCCACACATTATGATATACATTGACTAAATGACATAAATGATATAACATAATTAATAATTGAAGAAGGTTAGGTGAGCAATTTTATGTATAACGAAAGGCAGCCGCTGTATGTACAAATCCAGGAGTATTTTAAAAGTCTTATTTTGAATAGTGAATTGAAAGAGAATGATAAAATTCCTTCGGAAAAAGAAGTGATGGAACAGTTTTCCGTCAGTAGGATAACGGTTGCTAATGCTCTTATGCAACTGGCGAAGGAAGGCTGGATTTATCGTGTTCCCGGAAAAGGCAGCTTTGTTAGCGAGGAGATTCACGAAATTGTATCTCATCACAAGAACATGCTTGAATCCGAATTCCGGTTGCAGGGTTTGCCATTAGATAAATCCTATACATCATTGGGACCGACAGTCGTATCTGCCAACAAGACAGCAAATACTGTCATTTCAGTTGCAGGTGGAGGAAGAAAAATAATTGGATTAGTAATGCCTGTTCTGGTCGATTATTTCTCCATCCGGTTGATCCAGGGGATTAATAATATATTGGAGGAGAGCCAGTATAGCCTACACATTGTTCAAACCTTCAACTCTATCGAACGGGAAGAAGAAGCAATCCTCGACCTAATTAAAAATGGTGCAGCAGGCTTGATTATATTTCCTTGCGATACAGAAACCTATAATGAGGAAATTCTGTCTCTTAAGCAGAACAAGTTTCCTTTTGTCCTGATTGACCGCTATTTTCCGGGAGTGGAAACCAATATTGTTCGCAGCGATGGCATGATCGGCGGAAAGCTTGCTGTAGATTATCTGTGGGACCTCGGTCACCGCGATATTGCCATTTGTTCAGACTCCCCGCTTCCAACGATCACTGTGGAGGATCGGATTAACGGCTACATGGATGGTTTGAAGAAGAAAGAGGCACTGATTAATCCGGCGCTTATTCTGACAGACTTTCACGTGGATTATAAGGGGATGGATACGGAGCATCCGCTCTATCGATTTATCAAAAACCGGATGGCCACCGCCTTTATTACTCTCAACGGCAGATTAGGGCTACATATCCTGTCCATCTGCAAAGAAATTGGACTTAAGGTACCGCAGGATATCTCTATTCTCACCTTCGATGATCCCTCCCCTGGTATGGACGAGCCGGGAGCATTAACGTATATATCTCAATCAGAGGGGATTATGGGCGAAGAGGCGGCCAAGATATTGTTGAGTATGCTGGAGGAGGCCCCGAACCCTGACCACAAGTATCACAAGGTGATTTTAAAGCCGGAGCTAAAGGAAGGCGACTCGACTGCAGAATGCCTAGTTTAATAAGAAGTATGTTTCAAGGAAAAGTACTTACATGAAGAAATTCAGTGAGTGCTTTTTTTATTGGAGATAAATGATATAGCAAATATCTTGACATAATTGATATGTTATTATATATTTGTTTTGCAAATACATAGATGAGGAAGGTTGTGGTTAAGGGCAGGGGAAAATGAGGTTTTAACTATAGCAATGGGGGTACTGCATATGGATAAAACGGCCCAGATCCGCGGGCAATCTTCTTTCAAACGGATGATGAGAAGGCATAGAGACGCTGTCATCGCTGCGGTCATCCTTACACCGATGTTGTTGTTTTGGTTGGTTCTTTCAGGGGCTCCAACGATTTTTGGTTTTTTTCTCGGTTTTTTTAATTGGGTGGGGTTAAATGATACACCGGACTTTATTTGGTTTGATAATTTTATTAGTTTCTTCAAGGACCCGGTATATACCGGAGCACTATGGAGATCCATTTGGTTAGGCGGTTTAGTGACAGCGGTTACGTTAACGGCCGGCTTCGGAGCAGCTATTCTGATGAATATGCCCTTAATGGGCAAGGGCATTTATCGGTCGCTGTGGTATATTCCGGCAGTTACTTCGACTGTGGCAACCACTCAGGTATTTAATATTTTGCTCGATACCAATAATGGGGTCATTAATAATTTTTTGAAGTCCATCGGCAAAGAACCGATTATTTGGCAGTATTCTGCCGGGTGGGGTATTTTCTGGATCGTAATCTACTCGGCCTGGAAGGGGGTCGGGGCCGCAGCGCTTATCTGGCTGGCAGGATTGCAATCGGTAGATCAGACTTTATATGAAGCTGCGGACATCGATGGTGCGGGCCGGTGGGCTAAATTGAAGTTTGTCACACTGCCTGGGCTGAAGCCAATTGCAACCTACATTGTTATTACGAGCTTGATTGGGGCGATTCAGATCTACGAGCAGGTATTGTTTATTACCAATGGCGGACCTTATGGACAGACAGAGGTGCTCGTATTCCGGATTTATCGTGACGGCTTCTGGGATTTCAACCTAGGCATGGCTGGAGCGTCGTCGCTGATCATGGCAGCAATCGTCATCGTGGCTACAGTATTTTACTATAACTGGTCTACGGCATCGGACAAACGAATGACTATTCCCAATAAACCAATCAAAAGGGGGCAATAAGTCATGTCCGAACAGTTGCGCATAAAAATTAAAAGCCAGTTCAGTCCGGTTCATCTATTCAGTCACATCGTCCTCCTTGGTGTTGGATTGGTGCTGCTCTATCCTCTCATCTTCATGGTAATGGCAGGTTTTTTTAATAAAACTGAATTTAGCGGAACGGTACTAGGGGTATTTCCGATTCCCAAATCGCCAACGCTGGCCAACTATAAAGCATTGATTATGGGGTCGATGGATGCGGCGGTGACGGTTTACTTCCGGAACTCCATCATTCGCACCGTTTACAATACGTTCTGGGCGCTGACTACTTCTTTTTTGGCCGGATACGTATTTGCCCGCTTAAAATTTAAAGGGAAAGAAACTTTATTCTTAATCATGCTCGCTACTCAAATGATTCCGACGACATTGGCCATTATCCCGACCTACCTGGAATTTGCCAGATTTCCCTTCTCGGGAGGCAATGATGTGTTTACCGGTGGAACAGGGATTTTAAACACATGGTGGATTTATTTAATCGGGGGGCCGTCCATTAATATCATGGGAACTTTTCTGGTCAAGCAATCGCTTGAGAAAGTTCCGATCGAGCTGGATGAGGCCGCGAGGATGGATGGGGCTGGAACCATCCGATTAATATTTCAAATCCTATTCCCCTTGCAGCTCCCTATTATGGCTTTTATAGCCATAACAACAGCCTTGGGTACTTGGAATGACTTTATTACACCTTTCTTTTATACCTCAAGCGATAGTTTGCAAACGCTTCCGGCTGCAATAACAAAGCTGTCCTCTGTTGGGGCCAGTCCCGGTGCTGTAATTAACTATCCTTTGATTATCACCTTAAGTCTAGGCGTCACCCTGCCTGCCCTGTTGATCTTTTTCTTTTTTCAAAAGTATATCGTTCAAGGGTTAGCCAGTACGGGCATTAAAGGATGAATATATATGACATATTTAATATAAATAAATATGTTAGATGTATTAATTGGTTGTGATATTGTCTATCTGCAAATCATTATTCATATTGGAGGGGTTAAAGGATGCAAGCGAGAAAAATAACGAACGCTGCTCTAGTCATTATGATGTCAATAGGATTGGCTGCCTGCTCTTCAGGAAATAACGGGGCTGCTGACACAAGTAATGAAACAGCGAAGGCAACTGAGAAGGCAGCGGCAACAGATGCTGCCAATACGGGGAATGTTACGATTACGGTTTTAAATGAAGGAGCTGTCGGCGTGGGTGCCGGCATCGTGTCCGATTTGCTCGGAGTAAAGAAGAAAGCATTGATTGCAGACGAAACTCTAAGTCCTCGTCCTGTAGAAGCTGACTTTACGTATACTCCAGGCGGTAAAGTGAATACGAACGTATTTGGCTACTTCTACCAGACCATCATCAACGATAAGTTGAAGAGCAAGAATATTACATTGCAAACGGAAGACTGGGGCTGGGGTGACCCGCTGATTCAGAAGCAGACAGCAGGCTTCCTTGCGAAAAACATACCCGATATTATCGTTGGAGAAACCCAGATGCCTGGTTTCGCCCAGCAAGGACTGCTGGAGCCTTTCCCGGCGGATATGGATCAATATATCCGCGAGAATATTGCACCGGCAGCCTGGAAGCCGATGGAGTATGACGGGAAAATTTACGGTTTCGCCTCCCAACCGGGTGTAAACAGCTTGTTCTGGAACAAGAAGCTGGTGAAGGAAGCAGGCCTTGATCCCAATAAGGCTCCTGCCACGTGGGATGAGCTGGCTGCGAACCTGAAAAAGGTAACTGAAGCTGGTAAGGGTAAATTCTACGGGGGAGGCGTGTACGGTGGACCTAACGCCGGCGGATATTTACGGTATGGCACATTGCTGGTCATCAATGGCGGCGGCTTCGCAGATGCTCAAGGTAAACCAGCCTTCAACAGTGAAGCCAACCTGGAGACAATTGCCTTCATGAAAGAACTGAACAGCTATCATCCTGCTGGATTAATGATGAATACGAATGAAGGTACTTACTTCGATGCCTTTAAGAAAGGGCAAATTGCTTATCTGATCGACGGTCCATGGCGTGCAGTCGAGAGTTCAACGCTTGGCATCGAATATGGAATGGCGCCAATTCCACTGTCTTCCGATGGCAAAGCGGGCAATATTACAATAGGTGCGGCTTTCCACTCCGTGCCTAAGGAAGCCAAGAACAAAGAAGCGGCTTTTGAATATATTCGGGCTATGTACAGTGAGGAAGTGCAGACTCTTATCGCGGATACCGGTGTGAGATCTCCGGTTCTAAAAACGATTGCAGAGTCGGATGATTACAAAGCCAACCATCCGGAGATGTATCTGCATTACTTGGCAATGGCAGGAAACGTGCAAGGTTTGCCAACATTCACAAAAGAGAATTCCAAGGTTTGGCAACTATTCGGTGATGCTGTAACGAAATCGGTTATGACCAATGGGGATATTAAATCCATCATGGGCGATGCTCAGAAAAAGGCAGAAGCTATAACGAACTAAAACGATTCTATGAGGTGGATGAGGAGGACTGCCTTTCGTCAGTCCTCTTTACTTCATTATTAAACGCACGGTCAAAAGGAGAGATAGAGAATGCCGTATGAAACCAATTCTATTTTTTTGAAAAAGGCGAAGGCTGCCATGTCGCAGTTGGAGCAATCTATTTATGAGCCAATATCCTTATTAGCTGTAACGGCTTGGGTAACCCCCGAACCCGTCGTATATGCGGAGAGAACATCCGGACAACAAATCCATTTAGAGCCGGGGGATAAGTGGGGAGACTTGTGGGATTGTGCATGGTTTCACTTTGGAGGAATGGTGCCGGACTCACAGGCTGGCAGCAAAATTGTGCTATTGATCGACGTCAATGGAGAGCTCTGCCTGGTGGATCATGAAGGTACACCTTGCCAGGGACTAACCAACATCAACTCGCAATTCGATTACAGCCTGGGACTTCCCGGAAAAAGAGTAGTGGACTTCAGTCCGGCTGCCAAAGGCGGGGAAGTTATTAACCTATGGGCGGATGGCGGCTGCAATGATCTGTTCGGTAATTATCGAAGCGGCAGGTTAAAGGAAGCTGTTATTGCCGTTTGTCATGAAGAAACCCGGAGGCTGTACTACGACTTTGAAGTGTTGATCGATTTGGCTGAGCAATTGCCGGAGACCAGTATCAGAAAAACCCGTATCTATCAATGCTTATATGATGCAGCGAATCAATTGTCCGAGATTAATACTGATAACGTGCGCCGGGCAAGCGAACGGATTGCCGGGGAATTGAACAAACGCGGGGGAGATCCTTCCTTGACGGTAAGTGCAATCGGGCATGCTCATATGGATCTTGCTTGGTTGTGGCCGATTCGGGAAACGGTTCGCAAGGGTGCGCGTACATTCTCGACGGCGCTGTACAATATGGAAAAGTATCCGGATTACATGTTTGGCGCCAGTCAACCACAGCTTTATCAATGGATGAAGGAGTACTATCCGAAGCTGTACGACAAGGTAAAGGAGCGCATACAGGAAGGCCGTTGGGAGCCGCAGGGTGCAATGTGGGTTGAACCGGATACGAATATCTCTGGCGGCGAAGCGCTAGTGCGGCAAATTTTATATGGTAAACGCTTCTTTAAGCAAGAATTTGGTCAGGAAATGAAGGTGCTATGGCTGCCGGATGTTTTTGGATACACAGGAAGTCTTCCCCAGTTACTGAAAAAGTCGGGGGTTGATTATATGATGACCCAAAAGTTGTCATGGAGTGTATATAATACGCACCCGCATCACAGTTTTATCTGGGAGGGAATTGACGGAACTCAGGTTTTGACACATCTTCCACCGGAGGATACCTACAACAGTCCTGCTGCGCCAAGGTCACTCGTCAAGATCGAGAACAGCTATTTAGACCGGAATGTGTCTGAGAATGCACTCATGCTGTTTGGCATTGGCGATGGGGGAGGCGGACCAGGAGAAGAGCATCTGGAGCGACTGGCCCGGGAGAAGAATCTGTTGGGTGTCCCACCGGTTATTCAAGAGCCGTCAATCAACTTTTTCCAACGGCTGGACAAGGAGGCCTCCCGCTTCCAAACGTTCAAAGGGGAGCTATACCTGGAGAAGCATCAGGGGACGTTAACCACGCAGGGACGCAATAAACGGTATAACCGCAAGATGGAGAAAGCCTTGCGGGAGCTGGAGTTTGCAGCATCGCTGTTATGGGCCGCCCATGGTGAAGCCTATCCGGCAGCAAGGCTAGAAGAGATCTGGAAGGAAGTCTTGCTGTACCAGTTCCATGATATTCTGCCCGGTTCCTCGATTGCGAGAGTCTATGATGAATCGCTTGAGCGTTATGCCCTACTGCTCGATGAGGTCCATACGATGACGAAAGATACTTATGAACGAATTGCCAGCATGGCCGGATGGTCCAACCAGCCCGTCTTGTTCAACTCGTTGCCATGGGATCGGCAGGAGTGGGTGGAATGGAACGGTAATTGGCATTTGCTCAGCGTACCTGCAATGGGATACAGAACCCTTGAGAAGGCTGAACATGAGGTGTCCGTTGTTGAAGGGTTGATGGCGGGCAGCCGCGAGCTTGAGAACGAAAAGCTTAAGGTCATGTTCGATGAGGATGGCAGTATCGTTTCTGTGTACGATAAGCTTTGCGGACGGGAGGCACTTCACTCTGGGACGAAAGCAAATGTCTTTATGATTTACCATGATGACGGGGATGCCTGGGACTTTCCGCATGATTACCGCGAGACGGTTGCCGGAGCCATGACGCTGGTAAGAAGTACAGCCCATATAGAGGGGCCGCAAGCGGTTGTCCGGCAAGAATATCGCTATGGTGAATCAATACTCTTACAGAAGATTATATTGACCATGGGCGGTTCGATGGTGGAGTTTGAAACCGAGGTGGACTGGCGCGAATCGGGCAAGATGCTGCGAGTGTCCTTCCCGACCAGTGTGTCCAGCGATCAAGTCAATTGTGAGATCCAATTTGGCTATTTAAAGCGGCCGACGACCCGCAATACCCTGATCGAATTTGCCAAGGATGAAATTTGCGCTCATCAGTACATCGACCTTTCTCAACCGGATTATGGCGTGGCGCTGCTGAATGACTGCAAATATGGATTTAGCGCTCTGCACAATGTTCTCGATTTGAATTTGCTCAGAAGTCCTGCTTATCCAGACCCAACTGCGGACCGGGCAGAGCACAAATTTACTTATGCTTTGTATCCGCATGTAGGAGATTTCATTCAAGCAAGTGTTTATCGAAAAGGTTATGAACTGAACACCCCTATGGTGGTGGTGGAGGCGATTCAGGCAGATACAGCACAGCATGCTCCTATTCAGTTGATCCAAGTCGACAATCCTTATGTAATGGTTGAAGCCGTGAAAAAGGCTGAAGACAGCGATCATCTGATTGTTCGTTTGTACGAAACGGCGGGGACTGAGGCGCAAGGGATGATTTCCATCGGACTGGATTGCCTTTCAATTGAAGAGGCAGATTTGATGGAAAACCCGATCCAAGTTCTGCAAAATAACGATTCACGGGCAGAGCTGCATTTTGCACCCTTTGAAATTAAGACCATTCGTGTTCAGCTTGCATAATCAGAGCACAAGGGAGATGAAGTAATGAAGGAGAGAGGCCGCGAGGAAGAGCGTACCGGTTTTCAGGAGGGGGGTGCCTACGGAGAAGCTTACGATCTGCAGACGGATTTTGTGATGGTTTACGGAATTAATCCCTCAATGCCGTTACGGATTCAGCAATGGAAGGCGCAGGGATATCAGGTGCATTTGATGACAGGTGTATCCTGGGGAGGCTATCAGGATTACCTGAACGGTAATTTTGATGGTCGCACTCACTGGGACGAAGCGCAAAAATATAAGGATGGAGAGCGTATTATCCATGGAACATCGGTCGATATACCGTATATGGTACCGACAGTCGCTTACTCCGATTATCTGATTCAACAGATTCGTCCTGCTGTGGATGCGGGAGTTGATGCTATCCATCTGGAGGAGCCGGAATTCTGGGTGGAGGGCGGGTACTCTGAGGCATTTAAACGGGAATGGCGAAATTATTATAACGAGCCATGGATTCCACCTCATGAATCAGAGAATGCACAATATCACGCCTCCAAGCTGAAAGCCTATTTGTACACAAGGTGTTTGGATCGGCTTTGTTCAGCTCTCAAGGAATATTCGCTGGTTCGCTATGACCGGCCGCTGCGGTTTTTCGTACCGACACACAGTCTGATTAATTATACGCAGTGGCGGATTGTCAGTCCGGAATCAAGACTGCTTGATCTGCCCTCCATCAATGGGTATATCGCCCAAGTATGGACAGGAACCTCACGCACAGCCAATGTTTACGAAGGCAACCGCGCGGAGAGAACATTTGAAACAGCGTTTCTGGAATATGGAATTATGCAGGAGTTGGTACGCGGAACGGATCGCCGCGTGTGGTTCCTGCACGACCCCATAGAAGATGATCCCAAACGTACATGGGAGGACTACAGGATAAATTATTTCAAGACGCTGACGGCATCCCTGCTGCATCCCGGGGTGTCCCATTATGAGGTTGCCCCATGGCCCAAGCGGATCTTCGAGGGGCAGTATCCCAGCGCGGACGGAACAGGCAAGGAAGGAATTCCTGCGGATTATGGGACCGTTTTGCTCACACTTATGCATGCCCTCGGCAACATGGATCAACCGGATATTCGGGTCTTTGGAAACGATGTCAAGGTGGGGGTTTTGTTGGCTGATTCAGCCATGTACCAACGCATGCGCCCGGGTGTTGAAACTGCTGGCTTTATGATGAAGTATGACGGGACGAACGAAGTTGAACTGACGGACGAATATGCGCTCGAATTGCTGAACTTCTCTTCTTTTTACGGATTAACGCTTCCGCTTGTCAAGCATGGCCTGCCTGTAAGACCGGTTCAGCTCGATAATGCAAGACGATTTCCGGGTTATTTGGATGATTACCGGGTGTTGATCCTGAGCTATGAATTCATGAAGCCCGAGTACCCCGATCTTCACAGCACGTTGGCGCAATGGGTGAGAGACGGCGGAGCCTTGATCTATATCGGCGATGACAGTGATCCATATCATCAGGTTAAGGAATGGTGGAACCAAGGCAAACGTCACTACCATTCCCCGCGCGAGCATCTTTTTGAAGGTCTGGGACTATCTCTTGATTCTTCAGAGAGAATGACGTCGATTGGCAAGGGGGTGCTGGTGTACTTGCCTGTTCGCCCCGAAAGCTTTGCAGAGAGTACGGCTGCGGGAAACAGGCTCCGTGATGCGGTTCGGGAAGCGATGGCAGGCTTGAATGATCCTCAAATATGCTGGGAACCTGCAAATCACTTCATGCTTCAACGGGGCCCTTATGTTGTTGCCTCAGTGATGAGTGAGTCCGTCCATGAGCATCCGCTTGAATTAGCGGGCTGTTATGTGGATCTGTTTGATCCAGGGTTGCCTATTGTTAGACATGTTAAGGTAGAGCCGGGCCAACAGGCTCTCTTGTATGACCTCGAATATGACCATGCTGGCAACAGCGGGGTTATCGCAGCCTCTTCGAGAACGGAGTACTTCACGGAGGATTCGAGTTCAATCGTTTTTTACGTCAAAGGGCCAAAAGCTGTACACGCAGCAGCGAGAATTCATTGTTCAGCTAAACCGGTGAGTGCAACGATCCATATCAACGAACAGGAAGCAGTGCTTCCTTTTGTGTGGGATGAGGAGACCCGAACGCTGCTCATTCGTTACGAGCATGATGCAGGGAGTGTTCGTATTCAGATTAATAAACAATGATTGGAGATTGATTAGGATGAAGACAAACATTCGCCCTCCAGCAATACCTTTGGTGACGGTTGATCCGTACTTTAGTGTATGGTCTATGGCTGACCGTTTGAGCGACGACTTTACAAGACATTGGACCGGCAAAAGAAATGCAATGACGGGATTAATTATTATTGACGGTACTCCATATCGATTTGCTGGCCGGGTCGAGCCGAATGCGGAAAACTATTATGCCGAACCGAAGGCGATGAAGCAACAGGAAGTTCAGCTAACACCTCTCTCCAGCACCTATTGTTATGAAGAATCGGGAGTCCGCTTACAGATGCGCTTTACCACACCGCTATTGATGGATAACCTGGAGCTCCTGTCACGACCGGCCTCTTATGTGCAGCTTTCCGTCTGCTCGGTGGATGATAAGCCCCATAACGTGCGCATCTACTTCGATGTCACTGCAGAATGGTGTGTCGACTCCAGTGATCAGCTGGTAGTATGGCAGCAGCATGAGGAGGGCCAACTGGTTGTTCTTGAGATGAGTCATGAGGAACAAGCTTACTTAAACCGTTCCGGTGATGATTTGAGAATTGACTGGGGCCAGTTCTATTTGGCAGTTGAAAAATCCCCTGAAATGCGGACCTATCTGGCTTCAGCTGAAATCAGAAAGCAATTTGTGCGCAAAGATGAGATTGTCCCAGGACTTAAGGGGGATATGCCGCAAGCTGTTCGTGATCACCAGCCTGTTATGGCCTGCACTTGGGATTGCGGGGAAGTAGGTGCTGCTGAAGTTTCAAATCTGTTCGTGCTGGCCTATGATGATGTTTATGCCATTGAATATTTCGGAGATAAGCTTCAGGCCTACTGGAAAAAGAGCGGAACAACGGCCCTTGGAATGATTGGGGATGCGTTCGCAGAGTATCCTGATCTCATCAAGAAGTGTACGGCATTCGACCAAAAGTTATGGGCGGACGGAGTACGTTCAGGAGGAGAGAAATACGCAGAGCTTCTGGTGCTGGCTTACCGGCAGGCGATCGCTGCGCACAAGCTGGTGACTGATTCTGATGGAAAGCTCTTATTTATGTCCAAGGAATGCTACAGCAATGGCTGTATTGCTACAGTGGATGTAAGTTACCCCTCCATTCCGTTGTTCTTGCTTTATAATCCGGAACTCGTTAAAGCGATGATGAGGCCGATTTTTAAATATGCAGCCAGCGATGCCTGGCCGTTCGAATTTGCTCCACATGACGTCGGACAATATCCAATTGCCAACGGGCAGGTTTATTCGGAGAATGCCTTAGAAGGTCAAATGCCGGTTGAGGAATGCGGCAATATGCTGATTATGGCAGCCGCAGTTTGTCTGACGGATGGACACGCCGATTTCGCAACTGAGCAGGGGGAGCTTTTGTCCATTTGGGCCGATTATTTGCTTGAGTACGGGCTCGATCCTGAGAATCAGTTATGCACGGATGACTTTGCCGGCCATCTGGCACGAAACGCCAATTTATCGGTTAAGGCCATTATGGGCGTAGCGAGTTATTCCCTTCTTAAAGGTATGATGGGACATTCTGCTGAAGCTGAACGCTATAAGAAAGCGGCTGAAGAGATGGCGATTAAATGGGAGGAGCTGGCTAGAGATCAGGATCATTATAAGCTTGCTTTCGGCCAGGATGGAACGTGGAGCCTAAAGTATAACCTGATCTGGGATATCCTCTTTGATACGCATATTTTTGATGAAGCCATTATTCAAAAAGAAGTCTCCTGGTACTTAAAGAAGCAGGATAAATACGGGATTCCGATGGATAGCAGAGCAGCCTATACCAAAGCTGATTGGCTTGTTTGGGCGGCCTCCCTGGCTTCCGGGCGGGAGGATTTTGTCAGCTTGATTGAACCCCTATGGGACGCTTTAAATGAAACGCCAGATCGCGTTCCCTTTTCTGATTGGTATGACACGAATACCGCTAGGCAGATGAATTTTCAGCACCGAAGCGTTGTAGGCGGAATCTATATCAAGCTCCTGAAGGATACGTGGGCGCTAGTTGGCAAAAAGGCTCTTTGAGCGGAAGGAAAACCGTTGACAAGAGAATGATAAATTAATTCAACGGGTTTCTGATCAAACCATGGAGGTACGAAATGATAGATACACAGGAGCTGGGAAATCTATTTCAAAATCCGGGCATAACTTACAGACCGCAACCGTTCTGGTTTCTAAACCATGACTACAACCCGGAAATGCTGCGCTGGCAATTACAGGAAATGCATGAGAAAGGCATTGGCGGTGTTGTACTTCACTCGAGGCACGGCAAGACCGAAGAGTATTTCTCCGAGGCTTACTTTGATATGCTCGAAACTTGCATCGAGGAATGCAGCAGACTCGGTATGCAAACCTGGTTATATGATGAGGACAATTGGCCTAGCGGAACTTTCGGAGGCAAGTTGACCCAGCAATTCCCCGAGTACAGGATGCGTTATTTGCGGGTGGAAGAGAAGAGATATTCTCCAACGGATGGGCAGAGGGAATGCTTGATAGATTTTGCCTTAGAAGATCATCATTCATTGATTTCTATTCTGGCCTACCGCATAAAACAGAATGATGGGGAAAAGGTTGTTTTGCAGGATAAACCGTATGATTTGACCCATTTATACGGTCGATCCTGGCAACCGGAGGAAGACGGGGATTATGTAATCCTCGCGTTTTGGGAATGCGAGGTCGCTGAGAAGGTAACCTTTGCGCGAGGCTATTACTTGGATACGATGAATCCGGAAGCTGTGAATAAATTTATCGAACTGGGCTATGCACCATTCGATCGGTTGTCTGCACATTTTGGGACGAACATACAAGGAGTATTTACCGACGAGCCGGGGCTCATGATTCACGACGGATTTTCTGGAGTAGAAGCGATGAAAACAAGCGTGGATCATTTGGAGGAAAGCTTGCCGGGGGTGATTTTGGCATGGACGCGAAACCTTCCGGAGCGTTTCGAGCAGCACTGCGGATACTCGCTTCTCTCCCATCTCGGCTCCCTGCTTTTTCAGGTGGAAGATACAAGCCACAAAGTACGTGAAGATTATTATGCGGCTCTTACGCACTGGTATATCGATGCGTATCACCGTGGATTAAGCTCATGGTGCGAAGCTCGCGGGCTGGCCTATATCGGTCATACGCTGGAAGAACCGATCTGGGGTCAGGCACGTTCGCAGGGGAATCAGACGCAGGTGCTGCGGGAATTTGATTATCCCGGTGTCGATTATTTGCAAGCAGGTATCGGCACCAAAGAGAATCCCTATCGTATTCTGTCCGTCAAGTGCGCGTCGTCGGTGGCCCATATTGAAGGCAAAAATCGCGTCATTTGCGAGGCGTTTGGAGCCAGTGATCACGGGTATTCCATGCGTCAACGGAGACTTGATGCCAATTTTATGGCGTTTCTGGGCGTTAACTTGTTTATTCCCCATGCATTTTATTATTCATTCGAAGGGTACCGCAAGACGGATTTTCCGCAGACGGAATTTTATCATGCGCCCCACTGGGACCATTATAAAGCTTTTGCCGATTATATCGCCAGACTCAGCTTCATGGGGAGCATAGGTCATCATAATGCCCGTATTTTGCTGCTTAGCCCCGTGCATACGGTCTATCAGGAAATGTTCGACAATGGAAGGGCAGAGCTTAAGCCCGCTTCGGATGTGCTGCATGCTCTACTGTCCGATCGATTAATTCGCAACCAGCTCGACTACGATTACGCCGACGACAGCCAAATCCAGAGTAGTTTTGCAGAACAGGGTCATTTAACGTTTACGAAGTCGCAGGAGAAGTATCGGGCTGTTATTTTGCCTCGTATGAAGGTTATGTCTGTCGCGTCGGCGGCCAAGCTGAACAAGTTCGTGGACCAAGGGGGGCTGCTGATCGCGATCGGAGAAGTGCCATCGGATAGCTTTAACCAGACAGATGACCCGGAGCTGAATAAGTATTTGAACCCTCTTTTCCCGCAATCAGGGGAAGAAGAATGGCATGTGTATGGACAAGGGAAAACGCTGCTGCTGTCCGAACCGAAGGTGACTGCCGATGATGCGCGATATTTGTGTGAACAGCTGCGGCAGTTTCCAGGAGTCGATCAAGTAACCGGACGCTGGTTCATACCGGAAACGGAGAAAGAACGGGTCATCGTGACTTGCCGGTGGGTAGAGGGCGAACAATACTTCTGGATGATGAATTGGTCGGAGGAAACGGCGGAGATCCAATGCTTGACCCAACCAATGGAAAGGGTAGAGGAGTGGAAGCTGGAAAACGGCGAGCGAATTCTTCTTACACAAAGGGAGTCGAATGAATTCCGTCTAGTGCCTGGCGAACTGCGGATCGTTCGTATCGTCAATTCCGCTCCTGGGAAAATGCTGGAAGGGTTGTATTCCTTAGAGAAGAATATCCTGCTGCCCTCATCTTGGGATTTTAAGCTGGAAGATCCCAACGTGAAGGTTCTGGATCGTTGGGAAGTGACATTTAATGACCGCGAATCACGGATGAATGCGGTGATGCCCGGCCAAACCAACACCTATCGAACCCGGCTCATGATTGATGCTTCGGCAATCGGCAAGGAGATACGACTGGTCACCGATGATATTGATCAGTATGTGCCTTCACATATCGGTTTTTTATCCAGGCGCCGCAGTGTGGAGATTTATATCAACGGGCATAGACTGCCGGCGCTTGAGACTGCGGGCTGGCAGGATCCTTTTTTTAAAAGTGTGAATTTGACACCTTATGTGCATGCGGGTGAAAATTTGATCGAACTGCTAACCATCTCACTCCTGGAGCCTATGATTCGGGTAGCCTCCCCTTTATTTCTGATAGGAGATTTCGCACTAAATGAAGAAGGCGTATTAATTGCCAGTCCTCAGCCTATAACCGGATACTGGAGTGAACAGGGATATCCTCATTTATCGGGCAAGGCCGTTTATATGCAAAACTTTATGATGAGTGACATCAGGGTTGACGAAGCGCAGCAGCAAATCGAACTGGAGCTTGAGGACGTAAGGGAATCGGCATCCGTGCTAATCAATGGACAATTCGTAGGAACATGTCTATGGCCGCCATATCGCTGGGACATCACAAAGGCCATGCGTCCGGGATTAAATGAAATCCGCATACAAGTTGCGAACACGCTTGCGAATTTATATGGGAAAGAAGTATTGCCGTCAGGATTATCAGGAGGAGGCTGGATAAACATTAAGACGTTGACTAATGGAGATTCCCGTGAGGAATAAAATCCATTGGGAATACCGTTTTCCTCATTCAGCAGCTTCTCGTAGAAACCCAATCCAACCGGGAACAATAAACAAGCAGGAGCCCCAGGCCTCCTGCTTGTTTTTATCTAAAGATAAGAATTTATATGTTTCACGCTATAAATTATCCTTCTATTTCTCGCTGAAACGGATACCGTCCTTTTGAGGACGGCGAAGCCGTTTCCACTTGACACTATTTATTGGGTATTAATCACAAATTCCACGCCTTCTTTGCGATTTTTTGCATATTCAGCGGTTGCTGTGAATAGTAAGTCGGAAGATGAGTTAAGCGCAGTCTCGAAAGAGTCCTGCAGAACACCGATAATGAAACCTACACCAACGACTTGAATTGCAATATCATTCGGAATGCCGAAGACGCTGCATGCTAGAGGAATCAGTAAGAGCGATCCTCCGGCAACACCTGAGGCACCTGCAGCAAATATTCCAGCGGGTAGAGATCCTCTCTCGAAGTGATTAATGCTTTGAATGAGGCAATGGAGAATCCCGCAGCCTGATTCACAAGCTTAAGAATAACAAAGGTATCTTTATACATTACCCGGGTTCCCCGCCGCACTGTATTTCTTCCACTTTCTGATTTTGGCGCGGAAGTTGGTGAACGGGGCGGCTGAATTGATGTGAATCCAGCGGGCCATCGGCCAGTTGTCCTTGCTGCCAGTCCATTTGCGGGTGCCTTGGGTGAACAGCTCTTCTTCGGTTAAAGTACCGATCCATTCCAGCCACTCCTGCTCCCTCTGACGGAATAGGTCTCGCAGCTCGGCGAGGGATAATGCGGCATATTGCTCGTAGAAGGACTGGTAAAGTCCGCCAAGCTGGTTCCATTTATAGCCGGGTGACGGCATGTGGACCTCACGGCCTTCCCGTTCATCCTTGTCCCAGCCCATGATGAGAGGAAGCCAGCCAAGCTGGTAGGCGATAATTTCGGCGGGTGTTTTATCCACCTCAGGTATTCTTGCATCCCTCCGGCTGTTGTCGATCCCGTCAAATTCTGCATCCAGCAGCACATACTTGGAGTGAATGGTCTCGATTAATTCTTCTTTGGACGAATATTCATAGCTTGCCACAGCAGCGCACCTCGTTTTTATTCTAGTTATACCATAGAGCAGTGACGGCAGTGTGTCATATTTAACCAAAACAGGATCATAGCAAAAATCTATAATCGTATATAATGATATTCATATGGAAGGAAGTGACACCATGATTATTGTCCTGGTTATAGCTATTATTTTGTTAATGGCCCAAACTATTTACCTGCTGTATTATAAAAGCCAGATTAGGGATATCGGGAATCAGCTGTCTTTTATTATGGAACATAATTCTTTTAAGTTTATAGGAACACAATTAAAGCCTAAGGAAATCGATAGCTTAATCCACCGCTGCAATGCTTTGTTAAGCCGTCAAAGAGCCCTGGATCAGCAATTCAGCCGGAAAAATGAAGAGATGAATTCTACGATCATCAGCCTGTCGCATGATATCAGAACCCCGCTTACTTCATTAGATGGTTATCTCCAATTAGCTCTGCGCTCAGAACAACTTCAAGACAAGACACAATATGTAACACTAGCCCAATCCAGAATTCAGCAGATCATCAAGTTGGTTGACGAGTTGTTTTTATACACCAAGCTGCAGAATCCGGAATATAGCTTTGAACTTGAATCCGTTGACGTTATGGATGTGCTGAAGCGGAACTTATTTCATTTCATTGATGATTTTTCCCGGGCCGGTGATGAACCCATGCTTAATCTTCCGGAGTTGCCCGTTTCTATCGTGGGGAATGTGAATGCCGTGGAGCGGGTATTTGCGAATATCGTCGGCAACTATTTTATACATGGGGAAGGTTCGTTATCTATTGGTTATGAGGATAAGCAGGATACCGTGTGTATCCATTTCACCAATCTGCTGAAGGCAGGGACCCAGGTCAATATGGAGCGGATTTTCACCCGTTTCTATAAAGAAGATCCTTCACGTACCGTTCATTCCTCCGGTTTGGGTCTATCAATTGTGAAATCACTTATGGAAAAGATGAACGGAGATACGGAGGCCGAATGTATCGGCGATACCTTTTGCCTAAAAACAGAATTTATGAAAACAGCGAAGGAGAATGCAGATGTGCGGGAACGGGAACAATCAGCGGGTCCTGATTATTGAGGATGATGAACATATTAACGGAATTATTTATGACGGTCTTACAGCAGACAAGTTTCTTTGCACACAAGCATATTCCGGCAGTGAAGGGAAGATGAATCTGGCTCACCGCGAGTACCAACTCATTGTGCTGGATCTGATGCTGCCCGGTTTATCGGGGGAAGAATTCATGCATTATTTACGGAAGGATTTAAAGTCTGGGGTCCCGGTGATCATCCTGTCGGCTAAAGACCAGTTGGATCATAAGTTGAACCTGTTCGCTTTGGGAGCAGACGATTATGTCACCAAGCCTTTTGAAATAGAAGAGCTGATTGCCCGCATCCATGTCCATATCAAAAGAAACGCGGCAGATGAATCCTCCAAGGAGTACAAGCATAAAAACCTGCTGCTGGACAGCACGGCATACAGTGTCAAAGTAAAGGATAAGACACTTAGTCTGACGAGACAGGAGTATAAAATTGTTGAACTGCTGGTGAGGAACCCAACGCGGGTATTCACGAAGCAGGATTTGTACGAGCTGGCATGGGATGAAATCTATATGGGAGAAGACAAAACGATAACGGTGCATATCAGCAATATCCGCAATAAAATTAAGCGCTATGATAGTGAACCTTATATTGATACGATCTGGGGAATCGGCTTCAGGCTGAGTAAGTGAAACGCTTTGACATTTCTTAACCTTTTATTGGCGATGTCTTAGCCTTCATCCTGTTAACTTATGGTGAAGGAGGGTGCTACCATGTCAGATTGTATTATTGAAATGAGTGGACTTACGAAAAGGTACAAATCAAAAACCGCTGTGCTGAATGCCGATCTCAAAATATTCAAAGGTGAGATTGTAGGATTAATCGGGAAAAACGGGGCGGGGAAATCGACGCTGCTGAAAATGATCGGCGGATTAATTTATCCGACGTCGGGAGAACTTCATTTTTTTAACCGGTCTTCGGGTGAGAATCAGTCTTTCTTCGAGCGGATGGGCGTGCTGATTGAAAATGCCGGACTCTATCCCCATTATTCGGCCTATGAGAACTTGAATCTATTGGCCATGGCTTATGGCCTCAAGGATAGGAACAAGCAGATAGAGAAATTGCTGCAGCTGGTTGGACTAGATCATAAGAATACAGCTAAAGTCAAAAGCTATTCCATGGGGATGAAACAACGGCTCGGCATAGCGATTGCTTTACTCGGAAGTCCGGATGTCCTGATACTCGATGAGCCGATCAACGGGCTTGACCCGGAAGGTATTGTTGAGATTAGACAGTTGATCCTGGAGCTGAACAAAGACGGCTTAACCATTATCATTTCGAGTCATTTTCTTGAGGAGTTATCCAAAATCGCGACTAAGTATGCAATTATTCATCAGGGTGAGATTGTTGAGGTGATCTCCAGAGAAGAACTGCTGCAGAAATGTGAGGAACGGATTGAGATCGGGGTGGATGAAGCCAAAACGGCCATTCCGGTTTTGGAGCGGGAACTGCAAATCTCAAAGTACAAGGTTGCCTACGGTCAAACGCTGTATGTCTATGACCGGAACATTGAAATCCGGCAAATTACGAAGGTGCTGGTGGATCATGGGGTATCGGTAGATTCAATTTATAAGCATAAGCAGAGCCTGGAGCAATACTTCCTGGAACGGACGGAAAGTGCGGGTGATCACTATGATTAATATCCTTAAGATGGATTTTCACCGCTTCAGAAATAATAAAATCATGTATTTGCTGCTGCTGCTGTTCTGTGCTTTTCAAATCTTCGGCATCTTTATGATGCAGCAATACTCACAGTCGATTGAAGAGGGAGGCGTTGTGGTCAGCAGCATGAATGAGAGCGAGTTTATCCAATATAATATTTCACAGCCCTCCTCCTGGATGCTGATTTACATTGCGGTCTTCAGTATTTATTTCTATATGAGTGAATATAACTCCGGATTCCACAAAAATTATATCTCGATGAGAAAAGCAAGAATCTATTCCGTCTTGTCGAAAATGTTGATCCTGGCCGTGTTTATAATCCTTCTGTTCATCACACTGCTGATGTCTGACTGGATTGGAAGAAGCCTATTCTTTGGTAATGCCAGCCTTGGTGATCTTGGTTTTTTCGTTAAACTGCTGGTCGGCCAGTTTTTGCTGCATTGGGCATTTTCGATCCTGATTCTCTGTATTGCAATGATCGCCAAAAACCTGCTGGTAAGTTTGACCGCTGGATTTATCCTGGCCCTAAATGTTGTGGGAATGTCGCTGGCTGCTCTGGAATCGCTTGTTGAGGGAATTCACCTGTCGAAATACCTGCTCATCAATACGCTGGTCCGCATAAAGGACTTCAATAATACCGGCGAAGTTATGCATACGACTTTTGTTGCGGTTGCAGCTATTGCAGTATTCACGTTCATTGCAGTCCGTTATAAAATTAAGGAAGACCTGAATGTATGAGCAGGCTGAATCGAGTCCATTTAAATGCTGAAAGATCCCGATCCGCTCAAAGCGCAGAGAGTTACAGAGGCGACACTTCCAGACTAAATAAGGTAAAATAAAACTGGGTGCAAGCGCGTTTGCGTCTTCAACATAAATAGAGTGCAGCCCGTTTGGGGATTGCACGACACAAAGGTGAAGAGTAACGATGACTGAAAGAATCCCGGAAATTGAATTGAACGATGGACTAAAGGTGCCTGCGATTGGATTTGGGACTTACCGCTTGAAGGGTGAGGCTGGTGTAAAAAGTCTTACAACAGCGATTGATGCCGGCTATCGCTTGCTGGATAGCGCCTTTAATTATGAGAATGAAGGAACGATTGGCGAAGCGGTTCGCCAAAGCTCTGTGCCGAGGGATCAGCTGTTCATTACGTCCAAGCTGCCGGGGCGCCATCACGCTTATGACAAAGCGGTGGAAACGATCCAGGAATCCTTATATCGGGCCGGATTGGACTATTATGATTTCTATCTCATCCATTGGCCGAACCCCAATGTGAATTTATACGTTGAGGCCTGGCAGGCGATGATCGAGGCCAAGAAGCAAGGGCTGATCCGCTCCATAGGGGTCTGCAACTTTTTGCCCGAGCATATAGAGCGTTTGATCAAGGAAACCGGAGTAGCGCCAAGCATGAACCAAATCGAGCTGCATCCCCTGTTTAACCAGGAAGAGCAGCGCCGATGGCATAAAGAGCACGGAATCGTGACCGAATCCTGGAGTCCGCTCGGACGCGGCAGCAGTATTCTGGAGAATGACAAGCTTGCTGAAATTGCCGGAAGATATAACAAGTCAATCTCCCAGGTCATCCTGCGCTGGCATGTCCAGCTTGGAGCGGTTCCGATTCCCAAAGCAGGATCTGTAGAGCATCAGCGGGATAACCTGAACGTGTTTGATTTCGCTCTGACTGAAGCGGAAATGGAGATAATTTCGGGACTAACCTCAGCATCCGGGCGTATCGCGGATCAAGATCCGGCGACCTATGAGGAATTCTAAACGTACTTAACGCATGTGCATTCACAAATGCTATAGATCGGACAAACCTATCCGCGGTAATGGATAGGTTTTTTTATGTGCAGGCGGGTAAAAAGGTGCGATTCATAATTAAGCGGGCGCGGGCATGTAACCGATAAATAAGTATAGTTGAATGGACACGGAGGATTTATTGAACGTTGAAAAATATACTCAAAGTCGCATCCACGATCATACTGCCGTTTGCTCTGCTTGTGCTGGCGTACTTCTTTGCCAATAACACACATACCTTTTCCCAGCCGCAGCTGGAGCTTGTGAGGCTTGCCCCCTACCCCATCTTTCTGATCGGAGGCGTCCTCTCCTGGAAATTCAACCGCAGCCGGGAGTTTTTTCTGCTCCTTATTTTTACGCTCAGTCTGGCCTCACTGCAATATTTGCGGGAGCTGCCCGGCGCGGGTGGCGAGGTGCCGGTGTCCGATCTTCACTCCATTCTTTGCCTGGTGATTCCGGTTAATGTCCTGATCTTCTCTTTCTTTAAGGAGCGCGGGATATTCAGTCTATGGGGACTTCTCCGCATTGCATTTATATTGGCTCAGGCAGCAGCAGCCGTATGGTTGTTGAACCCGGACCAAAGCGCCATTCTGCACCGGATCGGCAAGGATCTGCTGCCTGTAACGCTGCGTGATCTCACCCCATTGTCGCAAGCCTCGCTGATTGCTTTTGTGCTGGCGGGGATAAGACTTATTATCAGGCAAGTTTCCCAGAAGTCATCGCAGGATATTTCTTTCATTGCGGTGCTGGCGGGAATGTTATATGTGCTGCATAGCGAGTATGATCCTATCCGGTATGCCATATTATGGGCCGTGTCGGGGATCATTCTGATTACCTCGATCATTCAGGATTCGTATTCGATGGCGTTCTCCGATGAGCTGACCGGACTTCCTTCCAGGCGGGCCTTGAAGCAGGATATGATGAAGCTGGGGATGAATTATGCGATTGCCATGCTGGACATCGATCACTTTAAGAAATTCAATGATACTTATGGCCATGATACGGGGGATGAAGTGCTAAGGCTGGTGGCTTCTACTTTAAGAGAGGTTGCCGGAGGCGGAAGGCCCTTCCGTTATGGCGGTGAGGAATTTACGATCCTGTTCCCGGGTAAAAGCATTCAGGATGCTTTGCCGCATCTGGAAGAGCTGCGCGAGAAAGTGGCTAAGCGTGCTTTTACACTGCGGGGGAAGAGCAGAGGAAAAGGCAAAGCAAAGCGCAAATCGAAATCTGCAAGCACGAGATCAGCCAGGCCCATATACATAACGATAAGCATCGGCGTTGCCCAAAAAAATGAAAAAAACAAAACGCCGGATACGGTCATGAAGTCTGCGGACACCGCCTTATACCGGGCCAAGAAAAAAGGGAGAAACTGCGTAAGTAAGTAAATATTCTATTTCATAAGGCACCAAAGCAACAAAAACATACATAGTATAGCGGTTCTTAGACCAAGCGGAAACGGGGGCATTCGGTAAGGTTCAATGTTGGAGCAGGCAGGAGTATTCTTAGCAAAATTATAGTCGATGGAGGAAACAACGAATGAAAAAGCTATTTAGTCTGCTGCTTATATTGTTAATGGTTACACCAGCCTTTGGCAGCACAACCTTTGCGGACAATGCGGTGAAGGCTAAGGTGGCAGAGAGCAGCACATTTTTTAATGGAGAAGAGAAGCAGTCTAACGGATTCGCAATACTCGGCAATAATTATTACAGCTTGCGTGATATCGCCGAACATTTCTCGGGAACCTCCAGCCAGTTCGATATTACCTGGAATAAGAAAAACAATGCGATTGAGATCATAACCGGACAAGCTTATACGCCTGAGGAGAGCGGAGGCAGCAAATATTACAGCCAGAGCAGCAGCTATAGCGCTACACTGTCTAATTCCAAGGTGGTGCTTGACGGGCAGTTGCAGTCTATTAAGGCCTACACGATTGACGGCAGAAATTATTTTCAGTTGAGAGATTTGGCCGCCAAGATCCCCTTTGAGCTCGAATACGACAATAAGCTGAACCAGCTGGCGATGTTCTCTAAGGTTCCGGACCATGCGTACCGCGTGAAGGCGGGGGCTCCGGTGGAGAGCAATGCCGAATCGTCTAATTTCCCCAGATGGAAAAGTACAGTAGAGTCCTACCTTGTCAACAATAGCGACGGGACTGTAAGCGTCATTGAGGCGGGCAAGGAGGTTGCGATTGAAACGTACAATGCCAAATATGAATTGACAGCAACTCAAAAAGTAGCATATGAGCTTCCGCTGTTCGGCGGCTTCTACAGTGGTGTGAAGTACAACTATATTGCGTTTGGACAAGAGAACCGTGAAGAGGATAACAGCAAAGAGGTCATTCGCATCGTCCGTTATGATAAAAGCTTCAACCGTATCGACAGTGTGTCCGTTAAAGGCGGGGAGAGCTACACGGTAGTACCTTTTGATGCAGCCTCCGGAAGGATGGCCGAGCAGGGAGATACGCTTGTCTTCCACACCAGCCGTGAAAGATACACGACAGAAGACGGATTAAACCATCAGTCGCAGCTCACAATTATCGTGAACACCGGCACTATGACCGTGACCAATGATATGGGAAGATTTCAGAAAAATCATGTCAGCCACTCCTTCGATCAATATGTGCTGTTCGATGGAAGCAGCCATGTGCTTGTGGATCATGGTGATGCCTATCCCCGTTCAATTGTCCTGAATAAAGGGGACGGCAAGAGTTACAGCGAGGTGGACCTGTTCCAGATTCCGGGGAGAACCGGGGCGAATGCCACCGGGGTTTCGGTTGGCGGATTCGAAATGTCCGCAGGCAATTATATTGTTGCTATGAACAGCATCGACCATTCCTTGGTTAAAGACTACACCTCTTATGAGATGGTTGGGCTGGAGAAGGATCAGCGGGATGTTATGCTGAATGTATTGCCCAAGAACAGCCTTGCCAGCGCTTCCGTTAACCATATCACCCTGGCTAAGTATGTAGGCACCGATCGTATTGCCTCCATACCGAAACTGGTGAAGATAACGGATGACAAATTTATGGTGCTGTGGCAGGAATTTGATAAGGACAATCATCCGGGTGATTTGAAATATGTATTCATCGATGGTTCGGGGCAAGCTGCAGGTGCGATCCAGACGATTAAGCATTTTGTATTATCCGAATGCAATCCGGTCGTCAGCGGGGGCAACATTGTCTGGTACACCAATAGCAATGGTTCGCGGCTGTTCTATACGATTCCGGTGAACTAGGCAGCAAATTATAGCGGCACTCTCTCCCGACCCTAACAGCATCAGGCCGCATCCTTATTCGTAAGGGCGGCCTTTTTGCTGTGCCTTTTGCATTGGAAAGGAAATAATCTTCCGTTTAGAGAGCCCAGTTCTGGTTACATAAAGAGATAAGAGTTGAATCATTTTGGACTGAGGAGGATTTACGATGAGTGATCAATATACGATTCAGGACCCTGTGAAACAATATCAGAAAGCCACGGCGGAGTTCCAGCAGCAGCAGCCCGCTCCGGGACTGGAGAAGGCGATGCATCCGAAGCCGGATGACGGTGCGGAAACCTACCGCGGCAGCGGACGGCTTACCGGACGCAAAGCGATTGTTACCGGAGCAGACAGCGGGATTGGCCGCGCGGTGGCGATTGCTTTTGCCCGCGAAGGTGCTGATATAGTCCTGTCCTACATGCCGGAGGAAGAGGCTGACGCGAAGGAAGTGGTCAAGCTTGTAGAGGAAGCGGGCCGCAAGGCCGTCGCCCTGCCGGGCGATCTCAAGGATGAGGGCTACTGCGAGCAGGTAATTGCCGCAGCGGTCGAACAACTGGGCGGAGTCGATATCCTGGCCAATATTGCGGGCAAGCAGCAATTCGTCCCGGATATCGCCGATCTCACCACGGAGCAGTTCGACGCCACCTTCAAGACGAATGTGTACTCGCTGTTCTGGCTCTGCAAGGCGGCGATCAAGCACATGAAGCCGGGCAGCACGATCATCAATACTTCTTCGATTCAGGCGTATCAGCCTGCACCGATTTTGCTGGACTACGCAACCACCAAGGCTGCGATTAATACGTTCAGCAAATCACTTGCCCAGCAGGTGGCGGGCAAGGGAATCCGGGTGAACGTTGTGGCTCCCGGCCCGGTGTGGACCCCGCTTCAGGTCAGCGGCGGCCAGCCGGAAGAGGTGCTGAAGGACTTCGGGGCGAAGACGCCGCTGAACCGTCCGGGCCAGCCCGCCGAGATGGCTCCGGCCTATGTATTCCTGGCCAGCCAGGAATCCAGCTACATCAGTGGTGAAACGCTGAATGCCAATGGCGGGATGCCGACGCCGTAATCAGGATAGTCCAAAAAGCAGACGCCGTTATGCAAACGGCGTCTGCTTTTTTCGTTATTATAGCTAGGAACAATGGGGGGATTCACTCCCGTCCGTACTCTACACCCCGAACCTTGGCAAATATCATAGTATGTCTTAAAGTACCCGTTACATCACATTTGTCGTTGCGCAGCGTCCCTTCCAAGGTAAAGCCTGAACGCTCAGCAATTCTTGCACTCTGCACATTGCGGGAATCACAGCGGATTTCAATCCGGTTCGCCTGCAGCTCCTGAATAGCGTATTTCGTAATGGCATCTACGGCTTCTGTGATGTACCCCTGCCTGGCGAAAGAGGAATGAACCCAATATCCGATCTCGAACTTGCGTGATTGCCAATCGATCCGGTGCAGGCCGCTGCTGCCGATCAATTCCCCCGTTTCCTTCCGGAATAAGAGCAGCCTCAGATCTGTACGCTCCAGGAATTCCAGCCGCGAGCGGCGGATGCTTGCTTCGGATTCCTCAACCGTAGGCACTTTGTTTGCCCAAGGCATCCACGGACGCAATTCCTCAATGCTTTCTTTGACGGCCTCGTTTACAGCAAGACCATCTCCCCAATGTGGGGCGCGGATCAGCAGCCGTTCACTTTCAAAGCTTTCAGGTATGGATAACATAATAAGGCTGCTATCTGCGGTGCCCATAGGTCCAACTCCTTGATTAGATTTCACTAGACTATATTCTATCGTAATTGTTCTATACTATGAATTAATGCACTCAGAAAACAAATAGTAACGATAAAATAACTATATAGATTGAACTTAAGGTTTTAGAGTACAGGATCAGTCGCAACTACGGAGAATATTTGGACTTCCGGCCGCTGTTGTCGTAAGAATTTCTTGATTTTAACCGCTCTTAGCGGTAGAAATCCGAAGACAAAGGCGGACACTACCGCTCCTCCAGTTCCAAAATCCCCCTCCGTTGCTCCTTTTCCTTATCTCAAGTTTTTAAGTTCATTCTATATAAAATTTTAGATTAGGAGGTATAAACCATGAAGTTATCCAGAGGTATCCCCGATCATCACGGGATATCTTCCAGAGACCTCTTAGATTTCTTCACTGCGATCGAACAACGGAAGCTTGAGGTGAACCAGTTTATGCTGCTGCAGAACGGTGTGGTAACGGCTGAGTTCTCGCGGACACCATATCGTCCGGATTGCCCGCAATTGCTGTATTCGCTGAGCAAAAGCGTCACCTCCATAGCTGTAGGCATCGCCTGTGACGAGGGACTCATGGAACTGGAGGACCCGGTGATCTCCTTCTTTCCGGACAAGCTGCCACAGCGGATCTCTGCCAACTTGGTGAAAATGACGGTGCACCATCTTTTATCCATGAACGCAGGCCACCATGATAATATCTATGCTGCTGTGGCTAGAGAGCAGGACTTTGTGCGGGCATTTCTGGCACAGGACGTTCCGCATGAGCCGGGAAGTTATTATGTGTACAGCACGCATTCTACCTATATGCTGTCTGCCATTATGGAGCAGGTTGCGGGACAGGGTCTGGTCGATTATTTGATGCCAAGATTGTTTGAGCCTTTGGGCATACCCCGCCCATCATGGGAAACTTGTCCGCTGGGCACTACAGCAGGCGGGATGGGATTAAGCTTATCGATTGAAAGTATCGCGAAATTTGGCCAGTTGCTGCTGAATAAAGGACTTTATGCGGGAAAAAGAATTGTGTCTGAGCAGTATATCGAATTAGCTACTACGGAACAAAGTGACAACCGCCGCCTCCCCAGAGCAGACCGGGTCGACTCGGCACAAGGCTACGGGTACCAATTTCATCTGTGCCGGCGTGGGGCGTATCGGGGGGACGGCTCGTTTGGCCAGCTCTGTTTTGTGGCTCCTGAACAGCAAATAGTCATTGCCGCCACCTCGGCCTTTGAGAATATGACGAAGCTGCAGCATCTTTTAGACTTGATTTATAAGTTCATTATCGATCGATTAGACCAAGGTGGGGTCAAACGGATTTCCAGTCACTCTGAGGATATGCTCAAGCTCCAGCACCGGTTGGGGGCTATGGCTTATCCTGTTCCTGCCTTCAAGCCTATACCGGAAAATATACCGAATCTGGTCAACAGAGGTTATTTAATCAATGAAAATCCCCACGGTCTCCAAAAAATCATTTTCGAGTGGAAAGACGAACAACTTGAGCTTCATATGTTCTATGGGGATGAGCGGGATAACGTCATTCTGTTTCATTTTTCCAAGCCGCTTCATGGGGTAGATGTATTCCCTAAAGACTTATCCCAAGAGCAGCAGGAGGTGGTCACGTATGCGCTCTGGGAAAATGCCAGCAAGCTTCAACTCATCCTGTTCTACATCGAAACGCCATATGTGGTCACCTATACAATAGCCTTCCATGACAACAAAATCGACTTTGCGTTCAACATTAATGTATCGCTTGATATACCGAACTATAGGGTTACGGGACGATTCCAGCAATAATACAGCGGATTTATAGCTTAATGTGCTTGTGAAGCTTGCTGTTGTCCCGTAACACAAGCAGTTTATCCTGATACGGCTTCAAGGTTGTAAAAATTTCAGGCCGCTCTTTCCGTTGATGTCCGTAATTCCATATGTACATTTTTTTCAGCATTTCGAAGGATTGCATTACCCATTTATGATGCACGCCTTCAATGATCCACTTGTCAGAGGCAAGGATATTATTCAGTATCTGGTCTCTGTCTTCCACGCTGTTCCTGACATCACCGCCTTCTGTCCGCCTCCATACGATGTTGTCGAGCTCGTAATAAGGGATATCTAATGAGGAGGACAGATTTCTTGCTAAGGTGGATTTGCCGCTGCCGACGGGACCAATGATATGAATCCTGTGTGGTTTTACTCGGTCCATTGTCTGGGTCCGATAACATGGAAAAGTTGCTGGCTGGCGGGATTCAGCGCGTGCAGGATTCTTTGCACTGTGAAATCGCTAATGGGCCGGGGCAGATCGTCTACAGCACAATATTTGCACTCCACAATCTCCGGCGAGCAGGGCTTAGGTGCTTGATATGAGTCTTCTTTACAAGTGAAAACAAAATGGTGCATGTCATTACCCGGGTCATAGTAGACCCCGGTTAAAGACTCTGGAGTGACCTTAAGACCTGTTTCCTCCAGCACTTCGCGCCGCGCGCTTTCCTCTGCCGACTCTTGTGCCTCGGATAACCCTCCGGGCAGTTCCCAATTGTATTTCCCGTAGCTGTGTTTAACCAGAAGGACATGCCCTTCCAGATTCAGGATGACTGCTGCCGCGCCGATCAGTTTATTTGACACAATAGACACTCCTTAATCGTTATATTTAGGATGATTGCTTGTCTGTGGCTGACTGATCAGGTTGCCGATACTATTAATTATAGTAAGCAATGGCCGAACAACAATCAACCGACGGCACTAACTATTCCCGGAAGCAGTAATATCGAACTGACTACCGATAGAGACATTTACTCTCACCGTCCCTGGCTCTCTCCTTGACGGTTTTTTTCTGTGTGAAAATAATATCCTGTCTTCCCTCTGACAAGCAATCGAGAACCCGTTACGGTCAAAAGTGTTATTTTGTCCTACCACAAAAGTCTACTGAGGTCAATACGCTAAAGGATACCTAAAAGTAGTCTTAGGTGCTATTCACAATGAATGGCAATACCGTTATCTTATATATTAAGAAGTGTTCTTTATTAAGAACTATTAAAATATAAACGCTGGAAAACTCCTGCCGGGTTTTAAGAGCCGAGTGGAGATTTTTTATACAGGTGGAGGCCACAAAATGAGCGCAATCGCCGGTATCTGCCAATTGCAGCACCATAATCTGAATCCTGATCAGGGACCGAGTCTTATGCAGCAGCTGAGCCGTTATCCTGCGGATGATGCCAGGGGCTGGCAGGGTCAGGGGATTTTCCTTGGTTGCCGTGCGCAGTGGATTACTCCACAATCCTTGAACGAAAAGCTGCCGTTTTATGATCCCGAGCGGAGGCTGGCAATTACAGCGGATGCCATTATCGACAACCGCAGCGAGCTGTTTGGGCAGCTTCAGGTGCCCTATGAAGACCGGGACACCATACCCGACAGCTTGCTCATCCTGCTCGCCTACGAGAAGTGGGGAGATCAGACACCCGTTCATCTGGTAGGAGACTTTGCCTTCATGATCTGGGACGAGCGCAAGCGATCTCTTTTCGGAGCCAGAGACTTCTCCGGCAACCGGACGCTCTATTTTCATAGATCCACTGAAAGTTTCGCTTTTTGCACAGTTATTCATCCGCTGCTTTCTATGCCGGGTGTAAGCCATAAGCTGAATGAAGAATGGGTCTCAGAGTTTCTGGCTATTCAGAATAGAGTCGATGCCACGGACTGCTTTTCAACGGTTTATCAAGCTATTGAACAGCTGCCTCCTTCACATTCCATGACCATCACCGGGGAGAAAATTACATTCTCCCGTTACTTTATATTGCAGGCACCGCCTAAACTGCGTCTTGGCTCCAACGGGGAATACGAGGAAGCCTTCCGCGAAGTATTCGGACAGGCGGTCAAAGACAGGCTTCGGACCCATCTTGCCGCCGGTGCCAACCTGAGCGGGGGACTTGACTCCGGCTCGGTAGTCAGCTTCGCTGCTGAAGAACTCCGTCGCCGCGGGAAACCATTGCATACCTTCAGTTATTATCCTGTAGACAGCTTTACCGGTTTTAATCTGGGCAAAAGGGTAGCAGATGAGCGTCCCTTTATTCAGGAGACGATTGATCATGTAGGGAATATTGAGCCGAGCTTTCTGAACTTTCCCGAGCAGAGTCCTTATACCGAGATTGACGAATGGCTGGATATTCTGGAGATGCCCTACAAGTTCATTGAAAATTCTTACTGGCTTAAAGGCATATTTGAACAGGCACAACAGCAGGGACTTGGTGTTCTGCTGAGTGGACAAAGAGGCAATTGGAGTGTTTCCTGGGGACCTGCGCTGGATTATCAGGCCAAGCTGATTCGTGAATTCCGGTGGCTCTCTTTCTACCGTGAGAATAAGCAATACAATCAGTCGATGGCAGCGAACCGCAGAAAGGTGCTGCAGATCGTCAGCAAAAAGGCCTTTCCGTCGCTTGAACGGCTGCTGCCCCGCAAACGGGAGATGCAGCTTGAGCTGATCCATCCCGATTTTGCCAAACGAACGGAGGTCCATGAACGTCTTCGGGAATTCAATATGGACCGTAGGCCCTCCTCGCAGACGGTTTATGATATCCGCCAGAAGCATTTTGAGCAGCCGCATATCTGGAATGTCAACGGAACAGTGGCTACCAAGATGTCGCTGAAGTACCGGGTATGGGACCGCGATCCCACGAATGATCTGCGCGTGATCCGCTTCTGCCTGTCCGTGCCGGAGGGACAGTTTGTCCAGAATGGTGTGGACCGTTCCCTGATTCGCAGAGCCATGGAGGGACGTCTGCCGGATGAGGTCAGAATGAACCGGAAGCAGCGCGGGGTGCAGGGAGCAGACGGGATTCTCCGGATGCTGCCGCAGTGGGACAGCTTCCTCGGAGAGCTTCGGGAAATGATTAAGGACCCCCGGACTTCAGCCTACTTGAACAACAATGTGCTTGCGGGATGTTTGGACCGGATTAGTGAGCCTAAACCGGAGATGATTTACAATTCGGAGTTCCGCCTCCTTACACGGGGACTTGTATTTTACCGCTTTCTGAAATCATTATCCTGATAGCAAGACGCCTGAAAGGGGGTGAAAGAATATGAAAAAGGAATACAGCAAGCCTGCTTTGGAAGTGCTCGACGTTAAAATGACTATGGCTGGACCAGGATTTAAACTCGCCGACTCCTTCCAAGATGATCCGGATGAGATCGTGCACTACTCCTAAGACTGCTTTTAGTCGTGCGGCCCTCATCCCCCTATGCTTGCTGAAGGGGGGGAAGGGCTATCTTTTCATCATCACCTTTTAGAACATGTGAATTTACAGGATGGAGTGAATCGTATGGCGAGTATCGTTCAAGGCTTGGCTTATAAAGCATTTGGTCTGCAAATTCATAGTGAATTTCCCTTGCCGGAGCTTCCTCTTACTGACCAGCCGGGGTTGATCGGCAGTGTGTCGGTCATTCAAGAAGACTTGTCGGAGCGTTGGCAGGCCATTCCGAAGATCACACCCAGCCTGGGTGTATCAGGGAACGAAGTTATGTTTGAAGCCAAGGACACCGCTATTTTCTCCATTCGGGACGGCAGTACGATTACAGTGTCACCTGCACCAGGTGCGGACGGCGACTGTGTACGGCTCTTTATTCTGGGAAGCTGCATGGGCGTTCTGCTGATGCAAAAAAAAATTCTCCCTCTTCACGGCAGTGCGCTTGTACTGGACAACAAGGCTTACGCGCTGGTTGGGCGTTCAGGGGCAGGTAAATCGACACTCGCCTCCTATTTGATGGATCAGGGCCACCTGCTGATCAGCGACGACGTTATTCCCGTTATGGTGCAAAATGGACATCCATTAGCAGTTCCAGGCTATCCGCAGCAAAAGTTGTGGCAGCAGAGCTTGGACTATTTGGGAATGAATTCGTCCTCTTACCGCCCGTTATTCGAACGTGAAACTAAATTTGCCGTTCCCGTGCATGACCGCTTCCAGGCTGAACCGCTGCCGCTCGCAGGTGTGTTTGAACTGTCGGCGGCCGGAGAAAGCCCGGTAACCCTGCACGCCATCAGCGGCCTGGAACGGTTCCATACTTTATTTAATCACACTTATCAAAAGGCAATGATTGACCGGATTGGGATCCGAGAATGGCATTTTGGCATGTTGGCCTCTTTCGTTAACCGGCTGCCGATGTACCGGCTTACCCGTCCTGAAGCAGGCTTCAGTGCCCCGGCACAAGCTTCGCTTATATATGAAACGATCCAACGTCAAGTGGAGGAGAGATGAACCTATGAATACTACAAATATTTTGTCCCTCGAAACGGTCCTTGTGCAGCGTGAGGGCAATATCGCCAGCGACATGGACGGCGAGAAAGTCATGCTGAATGTGAAGAATGGAAAGTACTACAATCTGGGTGAGGTTGGCGGAGAGATTTGGTCGGCGCTGGCATCACCGGTTACCGTAAGACGGATTGTGGAGACCATCCAGGAGATTTTTGAAGTTTCGGCGGAGCTTGCCGAGCAGGATGTGGTTGCTTTTGTGCAAAGTCTGCTGGATGAGGATCTCGTCGTAAATGTTAGCGGATCATGACAACCCTCCGTCGCATCCGCCTGTTGCTGACCGTTGACAAGGCTGCTGTGGCGCTGATTCCAGAGGCATTATGGAGGCTTTTTCTGGTGCGAATCCAGCTGCTTTTTCCGTTTGCAAGAACGGCTCCACGGCTGGGGATACAGTCTCAGGAGACTTCCGAGGTGTCCAATGCGGCCGATATTCCCCGGATTAAGCATATTACGAAAGCGATTCGTGTCATCAGCCGTTATACACCCTGGAAAAGCACCTGTATGGTCCGTGCAGTGGCTGGACTACAGATGTTAGAGAGACGCGGGATTGAAAGCACACTCTATATGGGGGTTGCCAGAGATAAGCAAGGTCAAATGATCGCCCATGCCTGGCTGCGCAGCGGAGCTTATTATGTATCCGGCGATGATGCCATGCAGGGTTTTGTAGTTGTGGAGAAGTTTGCCAAAGTGTTACAAGCCGAGTAATCGAGGTGGGACCATGCAAGCCATAATCTATTACATCCGGCAGCTTCAGCGCTTGTCCGGAGTCAAACTGTACCTTAACCTCCTTGGCATGGTCATCAGCGGACTGCTGGAGAGCTCAGCCATTCTGCTGCTTGTACCGATGCTGGGAATGGCCGGGATTCAGCTAGGCGGAACAGGAGCGGGGTACAGTATACCTATGCTCGGTTTCCTGTCAGAGCTGCCGCAGACGACGGCGCTTGGGATTGTGCTCGGCGGGTATGTCTTTATCGTACTCTGTCAAAATTTGATTTCGCGTTTCGTCGCGGTCCGTAATGTGGAGATTCAGCAGAGCTACAGCCGGCAGCTGCGGTATGATGTTTACAGCGCACTTTTGCGGTCAGAGTGGGCCTTTTTCCTCAAAAAGCGCACCTCGGACCTTATCAACGTAATGACCACGGAAATGGCGAGGGTGCTCGCTGGAATCAGCTGTTTTCTGCAGTTTCTCACTTCGCTCCTGTTCACACTGGTGCAGATCGGCTTCGCCTTCTGGCTGTCCCCTAAGATGACTCTCTCTGTACTGGTATGTGCGGTCCTGCTGTCCTTGTTCTCCCGCAGATTCATCCGCAAAGCCAAGAGGCTGGGCAGTCGCAGCTCCCAGCTCGGCCAGATGTATCTAGCCGGAATCACGGACCAACTGAACGGAATCAAGGATATCAAAAGCAATAATCTGGAGCATTCCCGGTTGGACTGGCTTCATGGGTTTACCGCTGAGGTCAAAAAAGAGCAGCTGGACTATACAAGACTGCGCTCGAATTCCCAGCTGCTGTACAAAATGTCGTCGACGCTCCTGATCGCTGCGTTTATCTTCGTGTCTTTCCGGTTTCTGCACGCGGAGGGCCCATCTTTCCTGCTGGTTATCCTCGTGTTTGCCCGGCTGTGGCCGACTTTTGCTGCCCTTCAGTCGCTGATGGAGCAGCTCGCCTCTGTCCTGCCTTCCTTCAAGCAGCTTCAGGCGCTGCAGGAAGAATGCCGGCAGGCTGCTGAACACGGTGCGGAAGGGGAAATTGCGAAGCAAGTTACACCTATGGCTTTGAAGCAAAGCCTGGAAGCCCGGAACGTGAACTTCCGTTATGATCAGCAGGAGCCGCAATATTCGCTCCAGGGGGTAAATGTGGTGATTCCGGCTAATAAGATGACGGCGATTGTCGGACGTTCGGGCGCAGGAAAAAGCACGCTAGTCGATCTGCTCATGGGCCTGATGCAGCCGGAATCGGGCGAGATCTGGGCCGACGGTCAGTCCATTTCAGGAGACAACCTCCTGTCTTACCGGCGCTCCATCGGTTATGTAGCGCAGGATCCTTTTCTGTACAACGCGACGATCCGCGATAATCTGACGATGATCAAACCGGATGCCAGCGAGGAAGAACTGTGGGAAGCGCTGGAGTTTGCTTCTTCGGCCGATTTTGTCCGCAAGCTGCCGGAAGGACTGGATACGCTGATCGGTGACCGGGGCATCCGCCTGTCCGGCGGCGAACGGCAGCGTCTGGTGCTGGCACGCGCGATTATCCGCAAGCCTTCCATCCTGGTCCTGGATGAGGCAACAAGCGCGCTCGATACCGAAAACGAGAAGCGGATTCAGGAAGCGCTCGAGCGGCTAAAGCATTCCGTGACGGTAATCGTGATCGCCCACCGGTTGTCCACCATCCGGGGAGCCGATCAGATTCTGGTCATCGACCAGGGGCGGGTCATCCAGCAGGGCGTGTTCGGCGGGCTGGCCTCAGAAAAAGGGGGCATGTTCAGCCGGTTGCTCAGCAGTCAGGAAGAGGCGATGTAGGCGACGCACAGTTTCGGGTTGAAGCTGGCGAGGCCTGTTGACGACTGGGATATCTTAGAGGGATAAATAGATGACAGGGCGAATGGACGAATAGATGAGTAGACGAATGGACGAATGAACGAATGGATGAAAGAACGAATTGGACGAATGAACGAATGAACGAATAGACAAATAGACAAATAGCATGGCCCCTCTCTACCGAAATCGGCAGGGAGGGGCTTTTGGTGTCACATTTATCAGCCAATTTGGCATGAAGCTTGAAAATGATTGCACTTTGTGCAGCAGAATTCCACCGAAAGCAGGTATATTTCGGTTCTACTGCACTTTGTGCAGTCAAATTTCGAAGAACCGCCGATATGCAGCTATATTTGAGAAATCTAGTGTACGAAATACAACAGAATGCTAGTTGAGCTCCAAAAGAAAGGAATCTAGTTGAACGCCATCATCTTCCCAAAAACATATTTCGCAAATATCATAAGTTCCTGGTGGTTTAAGTTCTAAAGTTTTATATCCACAGCATGGACAAGCTCCTTGAATTACGATCATGTTTTCTTTAACTTGCACTTCTATTTATTATCCCGTCACTTCGAAATGTTCTTCATGTAGTTGTAATATTTCTATATCCTTAAATTTCTCTTGAAGTTTTTGAGCAAAAGACTTTACTCCGAATATCTCAGTAAAGGTATGGCTTCCAACAATAATATTCATATCTATGAACTTAGCATATTGAATTGTGTAGAGTGTCTTTTCACCAGTTATGTAAACATCACAATTACTATTCATAGCATCTCTCAACTGATTTGTTCCATTACCTGCACCTGTGACCATACCTATTCTCTTAATTTCTTTGTTATTATTCTTTTGAAAATATATTTTTTCACCCAATAAACAAGTCATTTTTTCTACCAATTTCTCTAATGGTATTGGAGAGTCAAACTCCCCAATACCTATTGCACTATGACCTTCGAAATGACGAGATTGTTGGACGACTTTACTGACTCCTAGCAGTTTAAGTAATGAATTGCATGTTCCAAAATCAATATAATCCAATGGCAAATGAATATAGAAGTGTGCAATATTATGTTCTTTTAATAACTCTATGCACTGCTCCTTCATCCCATAAACAAAATCCCATGCATCATGATGGGTAACTATTAAATGGACATTCTTCTCAGCAGCCTGCAAGACTATCTCAGGAGTAATATTTGTTGCATAACCAATTCTTTCATAATTATTCAATGAAAAATTACAAAAACCATACTCTTCATCTTCTTTAAAGTCTATAAGCAATTGACCAAATAATTCATATATATGTGATCTGAATTGTTGAACAATCATCAGTGTGTCCCTCCATGATTATTTATTATTTCAAGCGGTTTCGCCTAACTCCTAATCCACGCACTCGCATATCCCTCTCATAAAGCTTGATAAGCGAGTTTGCTTAATACCCCTCCGTAGAGTGATAGACGAAGCTATTCATCATCTTCGACTTCCGTTGTCATCAGATCTGTGGACTTTAGATGCAAAGGATATTTTCGATGCTGCCAAGAGGGATGTATCTGAAATACTTATCATTGTGTTCGCCTCTTGTTACTTCAAACTGCCGGTTAGCTTAATGAAGCATCGTCAGTCCAATACTTTATTTTTCAGTCTATATAGATTGAACTTGAGAATATACATTTAGGGAAAAGCGGCGGAGGGGAAGTATGGAATTGGAGGAGTGACAGCGGCCGGAAGTCCAAACATTCTCTATAGTCACGGCCAATCCCAAAATAGAAGAATTATAAGTTCAATCTATATAGAACTTTATTTTCTCCTGACATCTAGTGTATGAAGTACACCAGATTCCTTGATAGTTCTTACTATAAATAGTGAAAATGCTCTCTAAGCCCATCGACGCTATAACAGAGCTCAGCTTCCGCATATGGGCACTGGGTGTTCGACACACACAATTTGGGGCACGCGCAATGCTTACTCACCCAATGCTCGGCACTTATGTATCGGTTTACCCAACGCCCCGCACACGCGGTACTCCGCTCACTCAAAACTCAGTTCACCCAACGCCTCACACACGCGATACCCTGCTCACCCATCGCCACACACATACTTCTCTTGTGCCGTCCTCCGATTAAGCACGCGAAATCATCACTCCGCCGCAATCCCAAGGTTAGCTTATATAGATGAAGGTTTGATTTGGACAGCAGCCGAGTTAGATGTAGTTACTGCAGCTATTTGGTGCCGCGGCGGCCGTTTTTAGGAGTTAGATGTAGTCTGTGCAACTAAAAACAGGAATTTGCTCACTTTTAGCTGAATTCCTCAAAATAGATGTAAGGAGTGCAATTATATCCATATCGAACACGAAAAGCTGTATTATAACTGCACGAAATACAACTAACCAAACAAAGGGTGGAACCCGAACTCCCACCTGTACTCGCACTCGAACCGCACTATGAACTCGAACCGCACTATGAACCCAAAGCCAAACCCAAGCCACAGGCGTGTATCTCCGTCCACGTTGTACAATTGTATTTGGCCCGCCCTGTAGCAGCTGCCTTATCACACTTATGTAAATATGTTAATTCTCTTTGCCGGTTAGTTTCCGCCAAGTCCATAAGAAGGGGCGTAGGGGGAAATAAAGAAAATGCAGTGGCTTCGGCAGGGGCAGCGTTTTCTCATCCACCGCGTAAGGATAAAGGAAGCCCGCTGCATACAGGAACTGATGCCACGGCGTAAGAATCGCCGGCTGATAGTATTTGTAATGCCGCTCCACCTCGGGCTCCAGGGGCGGATTGTGCAGATTAACCATACGTGCCACATAAAAGAGTGCAAGCTGTGCCAACCGGTGAGCCTTCGGCTTGTCCGTCAACCCGGACAGACCGGGAGCAATCGGCGCCTCCAGCAAATCCGCCGCGAGGATCAAGGCTTGCCCACCAACGCTGTCGTAATTATAACGCCGGAGCAGCCCGGTCAACACGCCGGCGTCGGGCTCTTGCAGAAGCAGCTGTTTGATATCCAACAGCCATCTCAGCCTCGACCAGCCATGCCTTGCCCCATGCGCAGCCAGAAACAGGAACAAATCCTCCCTGCCCAAGTAATGGACGTTTTGTCCGAGCTGGCTGCTTGTCCGTGCATGTTTCCAAAGCTCATCAAAATCCGGCTCCTTAGAAGGCCCGGGACTTAATCGCCAATGAACCTCAACCTTGATGTTTTTGGCGGGGTGATTGAAGGTGTTGTGATGTTCGCGCCACTTCCAGTCTCCCAATATGCTCTCGAATTCCTCTTCTTTCACGTAACCGAGAGAGACCAGCAATGCTTCCGTCTCGGTCAGCTGTTCCATCGGCACAATAAAATCGAGGTCACGCGAGGTGCGCAGCGAGATATCACCGTATAAATCCTGTGCAAGCACCGGACCCTTCAGAAACAGAGAACGGATATTCAGCCGGGCAAGCGATTCGCCGATATTCCCCATTTCACCGCTGAGCTGAAGCATTTGGACGGTATTTCTGCGGTACTCCCATTTCAAACGCTGGGTAACCAACGACGGTACAGATTCACCTTGCATGCGGCTAAGCTTGGGATATAAAAAAGGATAAACGCGGTGATGCAGCGATAGCCGGATCATCAGCTCCCAGTCGATATCCGCGAACCGCTCCGGATTCCGCTCCGCCATATCATCGATGCTGTCAGCTTTAAGAAGTGCAAGAAGAAGTAATACTTCCTTAGATAAGCTCCTTTTATCAAGGGTATACCGGTCAGTCATAGAGACTCTCCTTAGTGGAATGTGAACAGATCCGTTGGCGGATTTGTTCTATTTAAAGAACGCATTGTGAGCGTAACACCGTCATCCGAAATTTGTCAATTTTTAAGTTGGAGATGCGCATTGCACTTACATTGGGCATGTCTTTAATTAAACATACAATGTGCAATAGAAGCATATAAGAAACTCTATGATTGCCCAAATCCACAATGAAAATTCAAACCCTGGAAGCAGTCTGTCGGACGTGTTTACCATTCTCCATCTCGTTGTAGAGCACCCGGATGCCTCTTTATGGATGCCGATTTCCTTCCCGGGAAAAGAGGCCTGTTCTACCGTTTGCCCTAATCCCTTCGATCCATTGTGCGGTATGGTCCACGTTCCAGGCGGCAGCTTCTTCGTGCTCTCCAGAGAGATAGCTGATACGGAGCAGGGAGGAACCCGCTTTTCCGGTTTTGCCCAGATGGGTACGTACGGCCTCCACCCTGTTTATCGTTTCGAGAGGAATGGTTAAGCTTTTGACTGGAAAATACATCTTGAACATCAGGGAATCTTTGGTCAAGGCCAGCCAGCCGTTTCCGCGGAATTGACCTGGGCCTAGGGAAGAAAGACCATAGAAGTTAGCCAAACGCTCAGAAAATATGATCTCACAGGCGCTCATCTGCTTCCGTACCTGTAGGAATCTCAAGACTAGTCCAACCAATGCAAGGACCGCAATGCAGCCTGCTGCAATAACTGCCGGAATGATTACCACCCTCCTTCTCCTGTTTCTTATTTCGAAAAGATTAGGACTGCAGTGAATCCGTCTGCGCAAATATTTTACCACTTTCATCCATTACAGGGAAATGAGATCCCCCACTTTTCGAGTAGATAATTCTGATTTTGGCCAGTTAATACTGCATTTCCAGTAGCGTCCATTTATGTTAAGATATTTATCCGATGCCACAAGAAGAGGAGAGCGACACTGATGTTGCCTGAACTGGCGAAAAAAATAGTTATAAGTAGAAGCTTGTTTGGGGAATCTCTGTCTTCTAGATTTATCTTATTATCTTAGCGGTTAAAAAAGGTTGAGCCGGATTAGGCTGCTTATGTGTAAACTGGGTTCTTGGAGAGGAACATTAATGCTTAAGGGGGAGAGGGAATTGCATGAGGAACTAAGCGGAATTCACGGGGCGGAATCGTGGACAATCGTTGAACCAGTACTTAAGGGCTGGTCGAAGGATAAAAAGTATTATGTCGAGGATGAGGCCGGGCGCAAGCTGCTGCTGAGGATCTCAGACATTGAAGCCTTCCAGCGGAAGCAGGCAGAGCATCAGCTTGTGAAGCTGTTTAATGAGCTTGATTTTCCGATGTCGCGGGTGATTGATTTCGGAACATGCGGCCAAGGCAGGTATACCTATATGCTGCTGACGTGGGTAGAGGGTCGTCCGCTGGAGGACTGTCTGCTTACGCTAACGGCTAAGGAACAGTATGAGCTTGGCGTGGAGGCGGGAAAGATATTGAAGCTGATGCACTCCATCCCGAATAGCAATGACCTTCCTCAATGGGAAGTACAGATGCAGGCGAAGATTCTGGCCCGGATCAAAGAATACGAAGACTGCCCGTATCATTTGGAGGGCGATGAGCAAGCTATTGCTTATGTAAAAGAAAATATCGGGCTTATCCATAATGTGAAAAAGGTCTACCAGCACGGGGACTTTCACATGGGCAATCTCATCTACACTCCTGAAGGCGGGATTGGAGTAATTGACTTTAACCGCTGGGATAACGGAGATTATGTTGAAGAGTTCTATAAGCTGCAGTTTTTTGACAGAGACCGGAGCGTTCCGTTTGCCGTAGGCAAGCTTGAAGGATATTTCGAAGGGACGCCTCCAGAGGAATTTTGGAACAGGCAGGCGCTGTACGTGGCCTACAGCTCGCTTTTTTCGATTAAGTGGTCGATCCCCTTTGGGGCAGCCGACATTGAATGCATGATGACCCGCGGCAGGATGGCGCTGGAGGATTATGATTATTTCAGTAGAGTCATTCCGCGCTGGTATCAGGCGTAAGGCACATCGAAGATGTCTGCAATCTATAGAAGACGAAGGCGATTCTGCAGGATTTTTTTTACGGCGTATTAATGTTTGGCCAAAAGATTGAAATCAAGGAGTGCAGTACGGTAGAATTGCACTATCAGCAGATTTAACCAAGAAGGGGATTGTATCGTTTGAATAATGAAGAAGTGAACCAAGAGCTGCCCGAGAATTACGAGGAGCTGAAGAAAGCCGCCGGCCGTTCGGCGGATTGGAGAGCGCGTCTTGCTGCAGTGGAAGAGCTGGGACAGACGAAGCACAAACAAATTATCGATATTCTGAATCGCCTGATGATTAGCGATCCTGTATATACCGTTCAAGAAGCTGCGTATGAGAAGCTGAAAGCCTTCGGCGAAGATGTGAAGGTGCCGTCGAAGAATAAGGCAGAGCTGTTCAGAGGCGTATCCAAGATTGCGCTGCGCATCAAGAAGAGTCTCCCTAAAGACCATTCGTATGAAGAGTTCAAGGAAAAGCTGAAGAAGATGAGAATCGACGTCTACGATGCTTACGAAGGTGAGAAGGGCGAGGATTTCGATCAATGGCTGGAGAAGTTGTGGATTTCAGCGACGAAATAGTTAGCAGTAATATAGCGGGGAGCCAAGGACTGGACAAGTCCTTGGCTCTTTCGTTTTTAGTTCCAGCCGCCACTCCATTGCTAAGCCCGGCGGATATATAGTAAGGTGGCAAGAGGAAGAGAACGGAACATTGCAGCAGCAATCTTTTCCTATATCAATTACACAAAGGATGACAACATGAACACTAACCCATCAACCGAACCGCTCTTTGAGCAATTTCAGGAATTTCTTAAGCTCTCCGGGGAATTGCGCCCCAATTATATTGCCAGCCTGGGAAGCCGTCCGGAAGACGGTAACTCTTCAATCAGCAGTATCGTACCCGAAGTGCCGGAGCTTCTAGAAGTAATCTACAGCGCGGTTTCCGGTACCGGCAGCGATGAGGAAGAACCGAGCCTGGTTGAGTTCATACCGGGATACAGGCTGATTCATATCAAGGAATATAAGCAGGAAATGCAGGTGCTGGCAGGCATTCTGGAGGAGAAGGGCCACCGGACAGACGGAGTGATTCTTCCGATCTTGACCAATTACGGCAGCGACTTTATTTGCTACTACCGGTCCACTGACGGAACGGAGCGGATTTGCGACCTGCTGCATGACTACGGCGACCTGGTTGTGATGTATGATTCACCGCAGAAATTTCTGGAGACGTTATGCGAATTCTATAAGCAGGAAGTTTATTTTTTAGATGAGGAAGGTTATCTCGACTGCGATTTGGTTAAAGAAGGCGAGGTAGGTGCAGTCCTCAATCCGGCTGCGGAATATTGGGCGGAATAATCCAAATCTGTTGCAGGTTTTCTTCCTTTTTTACCGTCTAATGGACAGACTGGTAAAGGGAAGGTGCAGGTTAAATGCATAATCTATTTAGAAATAAAAACCGCCAAATCAGAGCAGGATGGGAGATACTGCTGCTGACAGCGGCAATATTTGCTATTACAATGATTGTCTCATTTGGGGTCTCGCTGCGGGTGGATTCCCGGCAATGGTTCGACCAGGACGGCTGGGTGCGGATATTCAAATCAAATGGTCTTTATATGTTGATCACCGTATGGTTTACGGTACGTGTCCTGCATAAACTTCCCTTAATCTCTATTGGACTCCCGCGGCCTGACGGAGCCAGATTCATTCAAGGATTCATTAGCGGAATGCTACTCTTGACATGTATTTCTCTGCTGCTGTGGGGGTTCGGCTCAGCAACCTTTCAGGGGGAGTGGGCCAACCCTCAATTTATGCGGCTAGATATGGTTGATCTGGTCATCACCGCAGTCATAGCTGGAATCTGCGAAGAAATTCTGTTCAGAGGATTTATTCAGCATCTGCTGGCTAGTCGCGTGGGCCTTTATTGGGCCGTAGCCATCACCTCAGTACTGTTCTCACTGGCGCATATGGCCAATCCGGGCTACAACGGGATATGCTTTCTTAATATTGTGTTGATAGCCCTTATCTTCTCAACGATGGTCATCCGGACAGGAAACTTATATTTTGCGATAGCCCTGCACATCTCGTGGAATCTGTTTCAAGGGTATGTACTGGGCATCGCAGTCAGCGGAAATACACCACATGGGTTGTATTCGCTGAAATTAACGGGTGCCGATTGGATGACTGGAGGAGATTTTGGAGTAGAGGGAAGTCTTGTAACAACGCTTGTGCTTGGGTTGGTTTTTGTTTTTATGCTATTGGCTGTCAAACGCGGAGCGGGGATGAGGAATACGATGGGCAAGGGCTTCGGTTCAGTTAATCGTTGATGTCGCTGCTGCGTTAAGCAGTCCGAATGATAAAATAGATACTATACCTGCAACAAAGAGCAGCCCGGTTCCGGGCTGCTCTTTGTTAGGTTTACACACTGATACGATACTTAAATCCATTACCCCTGCACAGACCGCTTCTCCTGCTCCCGCAGCTCAATTCTCCGTATTTTGCCGGAAGTAGTCTTCGGAAGATCTGTGATGAACTCAATTTTGCGCGGATATTTATAAGGGGCTGTCATTTCCTTGACATGACTCTGCAATTCCTTAATCAGCTCCGGTGTGCCTGCGCTATTGTCCTTCAGTACGACAAAGGCTTTTACGATCGAGCCGCGGATCTCATCAGGGCTGGCCACAACTGCGCATTCTTTAACCATGGCATGCTTCATCAGGGCCTCTTCCACTTCAAAAGGACCGATGGTGTAGCCTGAGCTGATGATGATATCGTCTCCCCGGCCTTCAAACCAGAAATAGCCATCCTCATCTTTGCGTGCCCGGTCTCCGGTGACAAAATACTCCCCGTGGGAGCAATTCGCCTTGCGTTCAGGGTCTTTGTAATAGTTCTGGAACAGGGCAGGCATGCTCAAATGCACGGCGATATCGCCGACAACACCCGCAGGAACCGGCTGCCCTTCCTCGTTAATCACCTCGACAATGCCCGGCGCGATGGATTGGCCCATGGACCCTACACGGATAGGCTGATCCTTCAACGCAGCGATGATCAGCGTGCTTTCCGTCTGGCCATAGCCGTCGCGGATGGTAATGTCGAAATGCTGTTGGAAGGTGCGGATGACCTCCTCGTTCAGAGGTTCGCCGGCGGATACGGCACAGCGCAGTTTGGACAGGTCATATTGCGGCAGCCCTTCCGTTTTGGCCATTAAACGGTATTCCGTCGGAGTGCAGCATAATACCTGAATGGCTTGATCCTGAAGCAGCTGCAGATACCGGTCCGGATGGAATGGACCATTGTAGACAAAACCGGTGGCTCCATTGCCAAGTACACTTAAAAACGGACTCCAGATCCATTTTTGCCAGCCCGGTGCTGCAGTTGCCCAGACGGTATCTGATTCGCGGATGTCCAGCCATAGGGACGAGGTGATCCGCAGATGTGCATATCCCCAGCCATGTGTATGAACTACGGCTTTAGGGTTGCCGGTAGTGCCGGAGGTATAAGCAAGGATGGCAATATCGTCGCGGCGGCTGGCTACGGCCGGGAAAGTATCCGGCTTGTCCGCCATAAGGCTCTCCAAACTGATCCAGCCTTCAGCAAGGTCATCTTCATTTCCGGATACGGAGAGACGGTAATCCAAGGCCGGCAGATCTTCGGCGATTTTGTTAACTTCTGCGGTAACTTCAGACCAGACGATTACAGCTCTCGCTTCCGAATGGCGCAGGCGGTAGGATAAATCCTTCGCCCGGAGCATCTCGGAGGAAGGGATAACGGCGAGCCCGAGCTTCAGGCAGGCGAGATAGATTGCGTAGGCAATAATGCGGCGCGGAACCATGACCAGCACGCGGTCACCTTGTTGAAGTCCGAGTTCTTTAAGGCCGCCGGCAAGCCGGTTAGCTTGTCCTAGCAGCTCCCCGTAGGTAATTTCCTCGTACCCGCCATCCTCATGCAACCATTTAAGCGCAATCTTATCGGAAGGATGCTGTTCCATTTCCGAAGTCAGATTGTAGAATTCCGGTGCGATCCAATGCTGATTGTCCAAATGAACCTCTCCTATATAAACGTAATGGTATATCCATACTCTATAGTATAGCACTTTACTTAGTACCAGATGCTAATTAGAGGTAATGAGAAGGTGGGTAAGAGAAGGTTCTGTGACTATTTTGTTATAATGCCTATAAAAAGGATGACGGCCTGAGAGAAACGATCATAGAATTAATGTTTGTGTATAGTACCTTGGCGCAGGGTGAGCAGGATTATGATTCGCTTGGGGCCAGCAGAATATGCTCGGCATTTGCGCAGGCTTGAGAGTTTTTCGCAGATCCGTGCTTTGGTTATCCCCTCCTGAGCGAAGCGGAAGCCTGGATTTAGGTGTATCGCCATCTGCAGTTGCATTACAAAGATATCTGAGAGGAGAAAAATGTAATTTATAGTCATAATTTGAGGAAAATTATCAAAATTGAGACTATTCAAGCTTTGTAAGACTTATAATATATAGATTAAAGAACTTCACGAAAGATAAGGAGACTCCAGCATGCTTTTTAAACCGATCCCTCTTATAACGGGATTCTTAACAATGTCCTGCTTATTGTCAGCCTGCAGTAGCCAGCCAGCGGCTGCCGGTAATCTTTCAGCTGATTCTTCGTCCATTTCGTCACCTTTCGTTTCACGGTGGCCCAAGCTAATCCTGGCGCTTCCGTCATACCGGCTGTTCCCGGACCGTCTAACTCAGCGGCGGAATCAAATGCACTTTCTATTCAATTAAAAGGAACGACTTATTTCTTCCCAGGCCACAATGTTGCGACGAAGCGTTGTAATTTTGCGGCGGCAACCTCAACCGGGATCGTCTGGTCACCTGCTCCCCCAATGGAGGGGGAAGGTACTGATCCGGCTGGTATTCCGCTGGAGCCTTTCACCATTTATCTTAGCGATCCGGCGGATAATATTGAGATTCTCTCCTTTCGTGCCGCAGGCGGTTACTTCTATAGTTGGGGAATCGAGGAACAGGACAAGCTATATGTATCGGTGAGCCAGCGTCCTGACGGCGATGGCAGCTATGAATATGAGGTATATGTATATTCCTTTAAACAGGAACAGAAGACGCAAATGAAACAGTTTATGTTAGATAACGGTATGATTAAGTTTCAATATAATGGCAGGTCATATTCCGTCAAGCTGCAGCAGGGCTAGACCTTTTGAACAGCAGTCCAAACGATACACACTTTATTAGAAAGCAGGCAGTTGATTATGGGCCCTACAACCTTTGATGAGATATTTGGTATTATGAAATCTTCTTTTCCAGTGAATGAAATCAGAACCTACAGCGGGCAGCGATCTTTGCTGCATAACCCTAACTACCGCCTGTTCACTGAGCAGGATGCCAAGGGGAGGACGCTCGCCTTTTTGGCGGCGTGGGAGTTTCCGGCTCTGCGTTTTGTCGAGCATATAGCAGTAGATCCCGGCATCAGGGGAGGAGGACTCGGCAAAAAGCTGATGCTCAATTATATCGGCCGTTCGGACATTCCTATTCTGCTGGAGGTAGAGCCGCCAAGCGGGGAACTGGAGCAGCGGAGAATCGGGTTTTATGAGCGGCTTGGCTTTCACCTCAATGCCTATGAGTATAACCAGCCGCCGCTCCGTACAGGACAGGCTGATCTGCCGCTGCGCATTATGACGTATCCCCGCCCGATAAACCGGGAGGAATTCCATCAGTACAGGGAAATCCTGTACACAGAGGTGTATAAAGTTACAACACCAGACAGCCGTCCATACTGATTCTACCCATAAACAGCCCGCGCTATCGCTAAGATAGGCGGGCTGTTCTGCTTGGAAATCCTTCTTTACAATCCGGATACAAGTTAGAAACAAGTTCATGATTAAATTGAACTATAGCAAAGGACATAACAAACCAACTCGCAAGGGAGACGATATTCAATGAAAAGCAAAAAAATGATCATAGCAACGATGGTATTCGGTATGGCGGTTACGGGCTCGGCAGGTGTGTACGCAGGAACAAATCTGCAAAAGATTAGTGCCTATCTGAACCACAGCATTGGCTTCCAGGTAAACGGAGCGGCTTATACGCCGGTAGACGGCAATGGCAAAACACTGGCTCCTATTACTTATAATAATACGACTTACTTGCCTGTACGTGCGATGGCGGATGTGCTGAAGGTGCCGGTGGCCTTCGACGCCTCATCCAACCAGGTGATCCTGGGTACCAATAACAGCTCAGCTGTTACGTTGGCCGCCGTTCCATACAGTGCTGCGCAAAAACAGGAGATCACCAAGGCATTCGCAAACTTTCAGGGTTTTGAGACTGCTTATGCTCCACTCAAAATGACCAGCGGAGATACTTTCCAGAAAGTTGACGGCAGCGGGGATGGGGTAAGCTTCCTGTTCAAACATATGAGAGTGGTTATTTCTCCCCGCGATTACTCTGATTCGTATGATGGAACTACAGTGAAGCTGTCGAACGGAGCGGAAGGCAAATGGTACACACCTAGTGATCTTGCGATGATGACCTTCAAAGTAGCTGACCGCTATGTCACCATCAGCTCCCCGGATAAATCGTTGAGTAAAGCACAGTTGGAGAATGTAGCCGTAAGCGTGGCGAAACTGAGCAAGTAAACACCAGTCCTTCGGATCTAAGGTCAATAAAGGTCTTCGGCAAAAAAAGAGGATGTCTGTCAAAGCCACTCGCTTTGCAGACATCCTCTTGTCTATTTATTCGTACTATGTTGTATATTGGGCAGCTTCGATTCGGGTGACCCTTTCCCCCGGCGTTTGTTCTTCTCCGCCTTCCGCTGATTCTCCTGAAACTTCTCCACAAATTCGTGAGTATTCATGCTGAACCTCCTAAAAGTATTGTGAGCATCCGCTTCTCGGGTCCACTTCGTACATAACTTGCTTCGGAAGCATAGGCCTTAACCAACCTGCTGTTTGTTACTGTAACCATATAGGCGTCAAATCATTCACGTTGAGCGATAAGTGACTGTTCAACATGCAGTTGGTCTTTTCTGTAGCAATCCAATGGTTGACAAAACATTTAAAAGGGAGCAAAGTAAACTAATAGTTTACTTAACAACACTGCAGTGTAATATGGGGGCGGAAAAACCATTGGGAATCGATCAACGCAGGGAGAAGGAAAAACAGATCCGCCGAAATGACATCCTGGAAGCGGCGGAGCATGTCTTTTTTGCCAAAGGATACAATCAGGCGACCATGGACGATGTGGCTAAAGCGGCTGAGTTCAGCAAAAGAACCGTATACGTGTATTTCAACAGCAAGGAGCAAATCTATTTTGAAATTATGATTCGGGGCTATAGGCTGATGATCGGTTTGCTGAAGCAGAAGATCCAGAATGCAGGCGCAGTTACAGTTACAGCTATAGAGAGTCTGAGGCAAATGGGAGATGTTTTTTACAGCTTCAGCAGGCAGCATCCGGAATACTTCAAGGCCATTATTGAATATGAGACCGCAGAGATCGATTTTGAGAGTGGGGTGACGGACGAGGCGAGGAATGAATGTTATGCTCTGGGTGAAGAAATGACGGAATATTTGGTTGGACTTTTGCGTCAGGGAATGGATGAGGGGGAGATCCGCAAGGACCTGGATGTGGTAAAAACAGCGCTCGTACTTTGGTCTTGTGTAATTGGTGTGCTGAATACTGCACATAAGAAGGAAAAATACATCCGCCACATGCATTCTACAACACCGGATGAGCTGGTTTCGGCAGCATTTGCTCTCATGCTTGAGTCTATCCGTAACTAAAGGGGGAGAGAACGTGAAAGGGATAAGGTGGAGAAGAGGGGTGATTCTCATTCTTTCAGCGATTGGCGTTTTGCTTGTCATAACTTTTGCTTCATTAATGTTCATTAGCGGATTCTTCCGGGAGCAGAAGTATCTGCAGCCTTGGAAGCCAAGCTACTCTGCTGCAATCACGGACCCGAGGGTGCAATTGGCGGCGCATGGGCTTTTGGCTGCCAGCAGCCACAACATGCAGCCTTGGAAGATCAAATTGGACAGCAGCAATCCGCTGAAGTTTGCTCTGTATGCGGATAGTGAACGTTTATCGCCTGCAGTTGATCCATATGCGCGGCAGTTCATGGTTTCGCAGGGGACTTTTTTAGAATATGTCAGGGTTGCTGGAGAAGAACTGGGTTATAAGACAGCGATTGAGCTGTTTCCGGAAGGTGACTATGATGAGAAGAGACTTGTGCAGAGTATGCGTACCAAACCTGTAGCGGTCATCACTCTCACCAGAATGAACTCCGTGAGCCATCCGCTCTACCCGTATTTATTCCTTTCGGACACTAACAGAGGGGCTTGCCGATCGGATGCACTGCGTGCTGAGCAGGTGGATGAGCTGCAGGGTCTTCAAGAGAATAAGGATATTTCCATAAAAATTGTTCAAGATCCGGATAATAAGAAGCGGCTCGCAAAATACATAACAGAAGCATCTATTGTTGAGGCGGGCGTCGAGCCTGTCATGGAAGAGTCTGCAAGGATATTCAGATCTAATGAAAAAGAGAAGAATAAATATCGTTATGGCTTCTCCGTAGAGGGGCAGGGAACGGATGGAATTATGCGTCATATGCTGCAAGGTTTGGTTACACTGTTTCCTTCGCTGAACAAGGGAGAGGCTGCTTCCAAGCAATTCATCACATCGACTGAAACTTCCGTAAACAATACGCCTGCCTTTGCCATGATTCGTTCTGCCGACAACAGCCGTTTGAGCCAGGTCCGCAGCGGAATGTTATACAGCAGGCTGGTTCTGTCCGCTCACCGTTTGGGCCTTGCCATACAGCCCTTAAGCCAGGCGTTGGAGGAATATCCCGAAATGAGCCGGCTATACAGCGATATTCACCGCAGTTATGCAGCGGATGGAGAGACCATTCAAATGCTCGTACGTATCGGTATTCCAGTAAAGGGAGCGCCTTTAAGCTTGAGAAGAGATGTGCACGAACTGCTAATCAGCGAATCTTCAGAATAATAAAGCTGAAAAGGGGGAATATAAATAAAGTGTTGCATTGTTCTGAAATACATGATATATTCTATTTCTGGCCGCGAAACATCAACGCCGGGCTCGAAAAAGAAGTTGAAAAAAAGAGCTTGCATTGATCGGCTGGATGTGATATATTATAAGAGTTGCTGGTGACGAGATAAACGACACTGACAACGAGCTTGATCTTTGAAAACTGAACAACGAGTGAGTATGGAAATCACGCAAGTGAGATCCAAAATTAGAGAATGTAAATTCTCGTCAGATGTTTCAAATTGAGCAATCGCTCTTTCTAAATACCAATTTGGAGAGTTTGATCCTGGCTCAGGACGAACGCTGGCGGCGTGCCTAATACATGCAAGTCGAGCGGAGTTATGATGGAGCTTGCTCCGGATTAACTTAGCGGCGGACGGGTGAGTAACACGTAGGCAACCTACCTCTTTGACTGGGATAACTACCGGAAACGGTAGCTAATACCGGATAATTCCTTTGTTCACATGGACGGAGGATGAAAGGCGGAGCAATCTGCTACAAGGAGATGGGCCTGCGGCGCATTAGCTAGTTGGTGGGGTAACGGCTCACCAAGGCGACGATGCGTAGCCGACCTGAGAGGGTGAACGGCCACACTGGGACTGAGACACGGCCCAGACTCCTACGGGAGGCAGCAGTAGGGAATCTTCCGCAATGGGCGAAAGCCTGACGGAGCAACGCCGCGTGAGTGATGAAGGTTTTCGGATCGTAAAGCTCTGTTGCCAGGGAAGAACGTCCGGTAGAGTAACTGCTACCGGAGTGACGGTACCTGAGAAGAAAGCCCCGGCTAACTACGTGCCAGCAGCCGCGGTAATACGTAGGGGGCAAGCGTTGTCCGGAATTATTGGGCGTAAAGCGCGCGCAGGCGGCTATTTAAGTCTGGTGTTTAAACCTTGGGCTCAACCTGAGGTCGCACTGGAAACTGGGTGGCTTGAGTACAGAAGAGGAAAGTGGAATTCCACGTGTAGCGGTGAAATGCGTAGATATGTGGAGGAACACCAGTGGCGAAGGCGACTTTCTGGGCTGTAACTGACGCTGAGGCGCGAAAGCGTGGGGAGCAAACAGGATTAGATACCCTGGTAGTCCACGCCGTAAACGATGAGTGCTAGGTGTTAGGGGTTTCGATACCCTTGGTGCCGAAGTTAACACAGTAAGCACTCCGCCTGGGGAGTACGGTCGCAAGACTGAAACTCAAAGGAATTGACGGGGACCCGCACAAGCAGTGGAGTATGTGGTTTAATTCGAAGCAACGCGAAGAACCTTACCAGGTCTTGACATCCCTCTGAATCCATTAGAGATAGTGGCGGCCTTCGGGACAGAGGAGACAGGTGGTGCATGGTTGTCGTCAGCTCGTGTCGTGAGATGTTGGGTTAAGTCCCGCAACGAGCGCAACCCTTGACTTTAGTTGCCAGCAGGTTAAGCTGGGCACTCTAGAGTGACTGCCGGTGACAAACCGGAGGAAGGTGGGGATGACGTCAAATCATCATGCCCCTTATGACCTGGGCTACACACGTACTACAATGGCCGGTACAACGGGAAGCGAAGCCGCGAGGTGGAGCCAATCCCAGCAAAGCCGGTCTCAGTTCGGATTGCAGGCTGCAACTCGCCTGCATGAAGTCGGAATTGCTAGTAATCGCGGATCAGCATGCCGCGGTGAATACGTTCCCGGGTCTTGTACACACCGCCCGTCACACCACGAGAGTTTACAACACCCGAAGTCGGTGGGGTAACCCGCAAGGGAGCCAGCCGCCGAAGGTGGGGTAGATGATTGGGGTGAAGTCGTAACAAGGTAGCCGTATCGGAAGGTGCGGCTGGATCACCTCCTTTCTATGGAGAATCGTTTCCTGCAACGGAAACATTCAAATCGGAAGTATTACTTCCAAAACTCAGGTTTAGGCCTGTTACTCACTCGTTGGTCAGTTTTGAGAGTTTAAGCTCTCAAGTAACACCTTGATCCTTGAAAACTGGATACCGAAACGAATTTGCGTTTTAGAACATTCCTTTAAGCTGAACTTGTGTAAACAAGTTTGTATTATAGCGATGCTAGCGATTTCCCTAACGGAAAACGCATTGGTTAAGCTAATAAGAGCACACGGAGGATGCCTAGGCGCCAGGAGCCGACGAAGGACGTGGCGAACAACGAAACTGCCTCGGGGAGCTGTAAGCAAGCTTTGATCCGGGGGTGTCCGAATGGGGAAACCCAGCTGTGGTAATTCGCAGTTACTTCTCCCTGAATACATAGGGGAGATAGAGGCAGACCAGGGGAACTGAAACATCTAAGTACCCTGAGGAAGAGAAAACAATAGTGATTCCGTCAGTAGCGGCGAGCGAACGCGGAACAGCCTAAACCAAGGGGCTTGCCTCTTGGGGTTGTGGGACGTCTCACATGGAGTTACAAAGGAATATGGTAGGTGAAGAGGTCTGGAAAGGCCCGCGATAGAGGTAAAAGCCCTGTAGCCTAAACTGTGTTCTCTCCGAGACGGATCCCGAGTAGTGCGGGGCACGTGAAACCCCGTATGAATCCAGCAGGACCATCTGCTAAGGCTAAATACTACCTGGCGACCGATAGTGAAACAGTACCGTGAGGGAAAGGTGAAAAGCACCCCGGAAGGGGAGTGAAATAGAACCTGAAACCGTGTGCTTACAAAAAGTCAGAGCCCTATTAATGGGTGATGGCGTGCCTTTTGTAGAATGAACCGGCGAGTTACGTTTAACATGCAAGGTTAAGGTGAGAAGCCGGAGCCGCAGCGAAAGCGAGTCTGAATAGGGCGATTTAGTATGTGGACGTAGACCCGAAACCGTGTGATCTACCCCTGTCCAGGGTGAAGGTGCGGTAACACGCACTGGAGGCCCGAACCCACGTATGTTGAAAAATGCGGGGATGAGGTGGGGGTAGCGGAGAAATTCCAATCGAACTCGGAGATAGCTGGTTCTCCCCGAAATAGCTTTAGGGCTAGCCTCGGTGAATGGAGTGGTGGAGGTAGAGCACTGATTGGGTGCGGGGCCCGCAAGGGTTACCAAGCTCAGTCAAACTCCGAATGCCATTAACTTCTTGCCGGGAGTCAGACAGTGAGTGCTAAGATCCATTGTCAAAAGGGAAACAGCCCAGACCATCAGCTAAGGTCCCCAAGTGTGTGTTAAGTGGGAAAGGATGTGGAGTTGCACAGACAACCAGGATGTTGGCTTAGAAGCAGCCACCATTGAAAGAGTGCGTAATAGCTCACTGGTCGAGTGACTCTGCGCCGAAAATGTAACGGGGCTAAACACACCACCGAAGCTATGGCTAGATGCTTTGCATCTGGGGTAGGGGAGCGTTGTATGCAGGTTGAAGGTGTACCGTAAGGAGCGCTGGACAGCATACAAGTGAGAATGCCGGTATGAGTAACGAAAAGATCAGTGAGAATCTGATCCGCCGAAAGCCCAAGGTTTCCTGAGGAAGGCTCGTCCGCTCAGGGTAAGTCGGGACCTAAGGCGAGGCCGAAAGGCGTAGTCGAAGGACAACAGTTTGAAATTACTGTACCACCGTAATCCGCTATGAGCGATGGGGTGACGCAGGAGGGTAGTGACGCGGACTGATGGATGTCCGTCTAAGCAGTGAGGCTGGTGTGTAGGCAAATCCGCACACCGTAAGGCTGGGCTGTGATGGGGAGCGAAAATTATAGTAGCGAAGGTCATGATCTCACACTGCCAAGAAAAGCCTCTAGCCAGGAGAAGGTGCCCGTACCGCAAACCGACACAGGTAGGCGAGAAGAGAATTCTAAGGCGCGCGGAAGAACTCTCGTTAAGGAACTCGGCAAAATGACCCCGTAACTTCGGGAGAAGGGGTGCCTCGGTAGGGTGAATAGCCCGAGGGGGCCGCAGTGAAAAGGCCCAAGCGACTGTTTAGCAAAAACACAGGTCTGTGCGAAGCCGCAAGGCGAAGTATACGGGCTGACGCCTGCCCGGTGCTGGAAGGTTAAGGGGAGCGGTTAGGAGTAATCCGAAGCTGTGAACCGAAGCCCCAGTAAACGGCGGCCGTAACTATAACGGTCCTAAGGTAGCGAAATTCCTTGTCAGGTAAATTCTGACCCGCACGAATGGCGTAACGACTTGGGCGCTGTCTCAACGAGAGATCCGGTGAAATTTTAATACCTGTGAAGATGCAGGTTACCCGCGACAAGACGGAAAGACCCCATGGAGCTTTACTGCAGCTTGATATTGAATTTGGGTACGATCTGTACAGGATAGGTGGGAGCCGTAGAGGCAGGAGCGCAAGCTTCTGCGGAGGCGCCGTTGGGATACCACCCTGATCGTATCTAGGTTCTAACCTAGTGCCCTAATCGGGTACGGGGACCGTGTCAGGCGGGCAGTTTGACTGGGGCGGTCGCCTCCTAAAGAGTAACGGAGGCGTTCAAAGGTTCCCTCAGAATGGTTGGAAATCATTCGAAGAGTGCAAAGGCATAAGGGAGCTTGACTGCGAGACCAACAAGTCGAGCAGGGACGAAAGTCGGACTTAGTGATCCGGTGGTACCGCATGGAAGGGCCATCGCTCAACGGATAAAAGCTACCCTGGGGATAACAGGCTTATCTCCCCCAAGAGTCCACATCGACGGGGAGGTTTGGCACCTCGATGTCGGCTCATCGCATCCTGGGGCTGAAGTAGGTCCCAAGGGTTGGGCTGTTCGCCCATTAAAGCGGTACGCGAGCTGGGTTCAGAACGTCGTGAGACAGTTCGGTCCCTATCTGTCGTGGGCGCAGGAAATTTGAGAGGAGCTGTCCTTAGTACGAGAGGACCGGGATGGACGTACCGCTGGTGCATCAGTTGTTCCGCCAGGAGCATGGCTGAGTAGCTACGTACGGACGGGATAAGCGCTGAAAGCATCTAAGCGTGAAGCCCCCCTCAAGATGAGATTTCCCAATTAGTAAGACCCCTTGAAGACGACGAGGTAGATAGGTTGGAGGTGGAAGTGCAGCAATGCATGGAGCTGACCAATACTAATCGGTCGAGGGCTTATCCAACTAGTAAAGACGCAGATTCGTTTCGGATTCAGTTTTCAGGAATTAAGGTTCCTGAAGCATTTACGCTGTAAATGCCCGTTTGGTGGCGATAGCGGAGGGGTTCCACGCGTACCCATCCCGAACACGACCGTTAAGCCCTCCAGCGCCGATGGTACTTGGACCGAAGGGTCCTGGGAGAGTAGGACGCCGCCAAGCGGACAACCACACACACTGTGGTATTTTTTTTGCCCTTAATATTTGTATACGGTAGAAGGGCCTTTAGCTCAGCTGGTTAGAGCGCACCCCTGATAAGGGTGAGGTCGGTGGTTCGAGTCCACTAAGGCCCACCATTTTCCCTGATAGCTCAGTTGGTAGAGCACTCGACTGTTAATCGAGTTGTCACAGGTTCGAGTCCTGTTCGGGGAGCCATTATGGAGAGGTGTCCGAGTTTGGCCGAAGGAGCACGATTGGAAATCGTGTAGGCGCCACAAGCGTCTCGAGGGTTCGAATCCCTCTCTCTCCGCCACAAATTTTCAACAAGCATGGCCCGTTGGTCAAGGGGTTAAGACACCTCCCTTTCACGGAGGTAACATGGGTTCGAATCCCATACGGGTCATATCATGGAGGCTTAGCTCAGCTGGGAGAGCATCTGCCTTACAAGCAGAGGGTCGGGGGTTCGATCCCCTCAGCCTCCACCATAACATTTCCCTAAGAAGCTGAAGCTTCGCAATGGATTCCAGGTGTTTTTCTGGGACCGAAAGGGAACAATAACTTTTACTGACGCGGGGTGGAGCAGCCCGGTAGCTCGTCGGGCTCATAACCCGAAGGCCGCAGGTTCAAATCCTGCCCCCGCAACCAATTTGGAACCGTGGTGTAGTTGGCCTAACATGCCTGCCTGTCACGCAGGAGATCGCGGGTTCGAATCCCGTCGGTTCCGCCATTAGTATGGCATCAGGGATCAGAAGTATAAGCTTCGCAAGAATTACTTTGCAATCTCGCAACGAAGTGCAGAGTATCCGCCCTGTTCCGTGTTTTTAGCTAATTATAAATATTGGGGATTAGCCAAGCGGTAAGGCAACGGACTTTGACTCCGTCATGCATAGGTTCAAATCCTATATCCCCAGCCATTTTCATGAGAGCCATTAGCTCAGTTGGTAGAGCACCTGACTTTTAATCAGGGTGTCGAAGGTTCGAGTCCTTCATGGCTCACCATTTCTTTAAAGTGTGCGCGTGTGGCGGAATGGCAGACGCACCAGACTTAGGATCTGGCGTTTTACGACGTGGGGGTTCAAGTCCCTTCACGCGCACCATGTTTTTGCGGACGTGGCTCAGCGGTAGAGCATCGCCTTGCCAAGGCGAGGGTCGCGGGTTCGATTCCCGTCGTCCGCTCCATATAGATTTTGCGCCCTTAGCTCAGCTGGATAGAGCGTTTGACTACGAATCAAAAGGCCGGGAGTTCGAATCTCTCAGGGCGCGCCATTTTTAATATTAACGGGATGTAGCTCAGCTTGGTAGAGCACCTGGTTTGGGACCAGGGGGTCGCATGTTCAAATCGTGTCATCCCGATTGTACACCTATGCGGGTGTAGTTCAATGGTAGAACTTCAGCCTTCCAAGCTGATAGCGTGGGTTCGATTCCCATCACCCGCTTAACAGAATAAACCACAAAAAAAGCCTGCGATATGGTCATACCCCTGTCAAGAAGACAGATGAAAAAAAGCTAAGCAGCCAGCGCGTGCCGATACTCGATCGGCGCGCGCTGTTTGAGTTTCGCCTGGAAACGTTGGTAATTATAAAAGTAGATATACTCCTCGACGGCTTGATGAATCTCTGCTTCTGACTTAAACTGGTGAAGGTACAACTTTTCTGTCTTCAGATGCGAAAAGAAGGATTCGATGCAGGCGTTATCTAGGCAGGTTGCTTTGCGAGAGTGGCTGCCCTTGACGCTGAATGCCTCTAATCGTGTGTTGTACGCCTGAGACGTGTATTGGAAGCCTTGGTCCGAATGGAGTACGGCTTCAGACACGTCTCTTTTTCGTGTCCACTGTTCAACTGTATCCAGGACGAGTTTTACGTCGTTTCGCTCTGAGATCTGCCAGGCCACAATTTCATTGTTAAACAGGTCCTGAATGGCGGACAGATAATAAAAGCGCGTGCCGTCTGAGATATACGTAATGTCGGTTACCAGCTTCTGTTGAGGAGCTGTCGCATGAAACTGGCGCTTTAATCGGTTAGGATAGACCACGGAAGGAGCATAGCTCGAGCGATTCCTTTTCTTTCGAATGACCGACTGGATCGACAGTTCTTTCATGAGCCGCCACACCTTCTTGTGGTTGACGAGGTAGCCGGCCTCCCACAGGGCTGTTCGCATTCGAGGATATCCAAAATAGGGATGGGCTAAGTGAACGGCCACCATATGCTCTTTAATTGCGTGCTCCTGCGCATGGGCTTCAATCCGCTGAGCCTGTGTACCTCGCCACTTGTAGTAGTTTGCTCGAGATACACCTGCAATAGCTAATAGGCGGGTAACGCCATGCTGGTCACGTAGCTCTTCGATTACGGCGTATTTGTCTTGTAGCCCGAACTTCGCTCCGTTAACAGATTTGGATACCGCTTTTTTAAGTAATCCACCTGTGCCTTCAAGTAATCTCGTTCTTCTTCGATACTGGCAAATGTAGTACGAGGACGTCCTTTCAAAGGGTTTGTTGTACCCTTACGTGTATCAAATGGCTCTCCAATCCGATATTTCTTTACCCATACTTTAAGCTGGGTACAACTCGCAATCCCCAACCTTTCTGCGACTACCTTGTAGCTCTCTACTCCTTTAAGATAGGTTTGAATAGCCTCTACCTTGAATTCCTCTGAGTACGATTGAAATACTTGTCCCTTTTTCGCCATACAAAAACCCCCTCCAAGTTCACTCATTTCCTCATGTTAACACAGGAGGTTTTTTACGAGTGTCTACTTGAAGGGGATAATACCAATATGCAAGGCTTTTTTTGTGCTGTGTGCTCAAGAGTCATGCAGCAGCTACAGTCTAGTGAAATTAGGAAAGTTAGAGTGGGACAATACTATACATAATAAGTTCCAATAAACCGATTATAAGTTATAATTGCCCATTTTTTCATGGGATAGTAATAAAGTTGAAGGGACGTAGTAATGGTGGATTCGAAATTCAATTTAGATGCATTATCGGGCAGTTCTATTTCAAACGATACAGAGATACATAAAGCGTATGGGCATCAAGGTTTTGGGGGCTGGCTCATTTTTTTTCAAATCAGCATTTGGCTGGGATTCATACTAGTGATATTTAAATTTTCAAAGGATTTAGTTTTGGATGAATTTTCATCAATAATGAAAGTAACAGAGAAAAGCTGGGAGTTATCGCCAGAATATGTTTTTTCTCATTGGCTTGCATATTTGCAAAATCCTTTTTTCATTGTGCTGCTGCTCGTCATAATATTTTTGTTTTATTTTAAGAAGAAACAGACCATTCATTGGGTTAGAGGATACCTGATCGTAATATCACTGATTTCGATTGCAAATTGTTGGTTAAGTTATTATTCGGGCAATTATTATATAGGTGAGCCTTTAATTATGGTGACGATCGTTTCTGTAATAAAAAATCTAATCTGGACTGCTTACTTTACTTTATCTGAAAGAGTTGAGAATACATTTGATCAATAGCTAATCGCAAAGGGAAAGCAAACTAATTAATAGTAGCTTGACGAACACGTTGGGAGATAGTTCCTTCGTGTTTTTTTGTCTGCCGGAAAGTGTGTTTCGTGACAGCCAGCGGGTCTGTGAAGCTGGTATATTAGATTTACGATATCGGGCTTCAATGATCAGGAAGTATTAAGGAGCAACTCAAATGAAAGATAAAGTAATTCGAATCTTCAGAATTATTAATGCGATTCAATCTAATCCTGGTATTACGGCGACAGATTTGGCTTTCAGATGTGATGTGAACGTTAGAACGATCTACAGGGATCTTGAGATCATCAGCCATTTTGCGCCCGTTACGAATGAGGGTAGAGGCACTGGCTATAAGTTTCTTGGTAAGTTCTTTCTCTATCCGCTTGATTTTTCCGAGCAGGAAGCGTTGGCATTCTCTCTTTTACCTTCTGTACTCAATGAGGACAAAATCCCTCCGGGTTTCCATACAGCTTATGACAAAGTAATGGGTACACATATGAAGGAGAAATCCAGGCAGAATGGGATTCTGGAGAACATTGCCGACATCATTCAGATGGGCACACCCGCCTATCGTAAAGAAAGCCGGAATTTTCTCCAGCCGATTATAGGGGCGATTGTGGAGCAGCGGCGGATCCGAGCTGTATATCACTCGCAGTCGCGCGATGCGACAACGGAACGTGAGATCGATCCCTATTATTTGATTCCGCGTGATCAGCGCTTTTACCTCATTGGGTATTGCCACCTTAAAAAGGCCATCCGAACCTTCAGAATCAGCCGTTTTCTGGACGTGGAGGTAATGGAGGCGAGCTTCGACAAGGGGAACTTCAATATTAAGAAATATTTGAAAAATACATGGTCCATTGACCGCGGCAATAAAAACATAAAGTTCAAGGTGCGGTTCCAGCCGGAGATTGCCCGCTATATTAAGGAAGAGGAACTGTTTGTTCATCCGCGGATGAGCGATGAGCCGGATGGCAGTCTGCTGTTCGAAGTGACTGTGAACAATGAAAAAGAATTCATGAAATGGATATTGCAATACGGGCCAAATGCCGAAATCCTGGAGCCGACATCGGCCAGAGTGGAGCTAAAGCACCGGCTGGAGCATTGGATGAGTATTTATAAGGAATAGGAGTAAAGTATCCTCTTGATCCTGATCTAAACACCGTCATTTTTAGGGCAACAAGAAACCCCGAATCCTCAAGGTCCGGGGTTTTGCATATGATTTATTCAGCTAGAGGTACAGGCAATCCCAGACCTTCGGCGATGCGCTGACCGAATTCAGGATCGGCTTTGTAAAAGTGGCCGATCTGGCGGATTTTGATCTCATCAAACTCGACAGGAGTCATGGCACCGACAATATTGCGGACAAGACGCGCACTTTCCTCTTCGCTCAGCAGCCGGTAGAGGTCGCCTGCTTGTGTATAATGATCATCGTGATCATAAGGGACACTGTCTGCCTGACCGGAAACGTTGTATGGAGCTGGTTTATGCTGCGGAGATTCCGTTGCTCCGCCGAAGCTGTTAGGTTCATAATAGACAGAGCTGCCGCCGTTGCTGCCAGAGTTCATTGCACCGTCACGCTGATTGTTGTTGACCTCGGCAATAGGCCGGTTGATCGGCAATTGGTTATGATTCGCACCTACCCGGTAGCGGTGGGCATCGGCATAGGCGAATAGGCGGCCTTGCAGCATTTTGTCGGGGGATGCTTCAATGCCCGGAACAAAAGAACCAGGAGAGAAGGTAGCCTGCTCTACTTCTGCGAAATAATTTTCCGGATTGCGGTCCAGGACCATACGGCCAACCTCAATTAATGGATATTCCTTCTGCGACCATACCTTGGTCACATCGAATGGGTCGAAACGGTACGTGTCGGCATCCTCTACAGGCATAATCTGCACATGCAGTCTCCATGCCGGGAAATCTCCTTTATCAATTGCGTTGAACAAATCCTCTGTATGATAATCCGGGTTCTCCCCGGCAATTTGTGCCGCCAGATTTACATCAAGATTTCTTACGCCCTGTTCAGTTTTGAAATGGTATTTCACCCAGACAGCCTTGCCTTCGGCATTCACCCATTTGAAGGTGTGGCTGCCGAACCCGTGCATATGACGGAGTGTAGCCGGGATGCCGCGGTCGGACATAAGAATGGTTACCTGATGCAGGGATTCAGGAGATAGAGACCAGAAATCCCAAACAGCATTCGGATTCTTCAAATGAGTCTGCGGGTGACGTTTCTGGGTATGGATGAAATCCGGGAATTTGATCGCATCGCGAATGAAGAAGACCGGTGTATTGTTGCCGACGAGATCATAATTTCCTTCTTCCGTGTAGAACTTTACTGCAAACCCGCGTGGATCGCGGACCGTGTCGGAAGAGCCCAGCTCTCCGGCAACGGTGGAAAAACGAATGAACATTGGCGTGCGTTTGCCGACTTCGGACAGGAATGCTGCCTTGGTATATTGTGACAAATCCTGAGTGACTTCAAAATATCCATGAGCACCGGCTCCTTTAGCGTGGACAACACGTTCAGGAACACGCTCCCTGTTAAAGTGGGCCAATTTCTCCAGCAGATGAACATCCTGCAGCAAGGTAGGTCCACGGGAGCCTGCGGTCATTGAGTTCTGGTTGTCTCCGACAGGAGCACCCCAGCTTGTTGTAAGTTTGTTATTGCTCTGACTCATGAATACAATCACCTCGTAATAAGATTTGATTTTAGATTTAGTATAAGTTCTATAATAACAAATAAAACGGGAAAAGCAATTCTTTTTTATAATGATTTTAATTAACAATATGCGGAAATGGGTTGAATCATGATAATGGGAAAAGAGGCACGTCCGATGAGGGAAGCTCGAGTTGTAATCACCTAAGTTAATAAGGATGTGGTAAAGGATATTCATGAATGTTGTTGAAAGTAAGGGGAATTCATTGCAGGAATGGGGAGGAAGCGAGATTGGAGAAGCGCAGTATCATACGCTTCATTAATGCAATCATCTTAAAGAAGACCGCATACAAATAACTCCCATCCGCAGCAGCGGACGGGAGCAGGGTAAAAGCAGGATAGGCTAAGGCGTCAGAGAAGCAATATACTAAAGATTGACGCTGAAAAATACGCTGCTTAGCCTTTGATATACATTCTGCTGTAATATTCATCCAGCATACGTTTGCTCGCGAATTCAACACGAGTGGTCTCGATACTCTTGCGCATCATTTGTACCCATTTCTCCCGGTTGTCATAGAAGGTAGGGAGCACGCGGTTCAAGAGGGTGTCGTAAAGCGCGTCGCTGTCATGCTTGTCGAGCACTTCGAAATCGGTGGTCTCGAAGCCGTCGCCAATCTGCCAGCCATTCTCGCCGTCAATGCAGGCTTCCGGCCACCAGCCATCCAGAATCGAGCAGTTGAGGACGCCGTTCATAGCCGCTTTCATTCCGGAGGTGCCGCTGGCTTCCAGCGGTCTGCGCGGATTGTTGAGCCAGATGTCGGAGCCGCGGGTCAGCTGTGCCCCAATGGTCATATCGTAGTTTTCCAGGAAAACGACACTTTTCGGATATTTTTTCATCATCGCCACGAGATTGCTGACGATTTTTTTGCCGTTGTCATCCAACGGATGGGCTTTGCCGGAGAAGACGATTTGGATTTTTCCGTCCCTCAGGTAAGGCTCAATGACTTCCGGCTGGGAGAAAATCAGGTCGCTGCGTTTGTAAGGAGCGGCGCGGCGGGAGAAGCCGATAAGCAGATTGTCCGCATTCAGGGCGATGCCGGAGCGTTCCTCGATGAACCCGACCAGCTCATTTTTAATTTCTTTATGCGTGGCCCAAAGATCCCCGTTCTCCTCAAAGGTGCGGGTAATCCGTTCGTCCACCCAGGTAGGGGTATGAATGGCATTAGTAATGCCGATGATCTCCGATCTGCCGGCAACTTCCTTCCACATTTTGTTCGCAGTATCAGCGTGAAGCTGGGCCACTGCATTGGAAATGCGCGACAACCGCAGACCGGCTACGGTCATATTGAAAGGATCTCCACCGATACGTTCCATTTGATCGCGGGTTAAGCCATTGAATGCGCCCATATACTCGAGGCGGTCGAGCGGATGCGTTTCATTGCCTTCCTTGATGGGTGTATGGGTAGTGAATACAACTTCTTCCCGGGTAGCTTTCCAGGCTTCCTCAAAGGTACTGCCGCCGGACATTTTTTCACGGATCAGCTCGATGGCGGCCAGTGCCGCATGTCCTTCATTGAAGTGATAGACATCAATCGGAATTTGCAGTGCACGCATTGCTTTAACGCCGCCAATCCCAAGAACGATTTCCTGAGCGATCCGTTCTTCGCCGAACCAGCCGTACAGTTGGCCTGTAATCCAGGCATCGCTGTTCTCGGGAATATCCGTGTCCAGCAGGTACAGCGGGTTGTTGCCAAACTGCTCAGTCTTCCACACTTTACAGACAACATCGATTTTTCTAACTTTAACCGTTACTTTAACCCCTGTATCTTCAAGGAAATCATAAACATAGTTGTGATAGGAGTCATACGGATTGCCGTGGGCATCAATCTTTTGATCCGTGTACCCTTGCTTCCACTTCAGCCCGATTGGAATGATAGGAGCGTTGATATCCTTCGCGCCCTTGATGTAATCTCCGGCCAGGATGCCCAGGCCTCCGGCGTACATTTTGAAATCGGAATGCAGGCCATACTCCATGCTGAAATAAGCAACTGACGGTAATTGGTTCTCGTTCACTTGATAAGCCTCCTAATACGAATTAGATTATAATCTGGTATTGCTGTAGGCTCAATCTAAGGTGCAAACGTTTGCTCAAAATGATGTAGTCTTCCCTGGAAGCGATTGCACACCTATTCTAGCACACTTGCAGTCAAAAAGCATAACGAAGTTTTTGTGAAGAACAAACATAAGGATTCAAGAAAAAACTATATAGATTGAACTTGAGAATTTGAGATAAAGGAAAGGAGCAACGAAGGGGGATTTGGGAACTGTAGGAGCGACAGCAACCGGAAGTCTAAATATTCACCGTAGTTGCGACTGATCCTGTACTCTAACCACAAGTTCAATCTATATAAACAGAAAAGTTTGATAAAGATGGCTTCAGGCCATAAGATAAGGAAGGGACAATATCACCCTTTGAAGTGATTGCTGCTGCTGAAGCGGGCTATATGGATGTGAGAGTGACAGTTCAGCATGGTTCCGGCCGGAAGGATATTCAGGTTCTATACCGAAAGCGGACAAATTATGGCCGCAGCGGCTTAAGATAAGTATAGGTTGTAAACCCCGATTGTTCAAAATAACTAATGGTGGTGTAAAGCTTGAGTATAGTGGTGATCGGAAGTTTGAATATGGATATGGTGGTACGCACCTGCCGGGCCCCTGAAGCCGGGGAGACTTTGTTTGGACAAGGCTTCGCCTTGTCACCGGGAGGAAAAGGCGCCAATCAGGCAGTAGCCGCAGCGCGTCTTGGTGCCGAGGTAGCCATGATCGGAAGTGTCGGCCGGGATGCTTTTGGCAGTGAGCTGCTGGAGATTATGCGGCAGGAGCATATTGATGTCCGGCATATTGCCCAGAGTAACTCGCAGGCTACCGGCGTCGCGTCAATTGTGGTCGATGGAGAAGGGGAGAACCGGATTATTGTTGTGCCGGGAGCGAATATTGAACTTGGTCCAGCGGATATTGAGGCGCTTGAGCACGTAATCAGCGGAGCTGAAATGATCGTGATGCAGCTGGAGACGGATCTTCCGATGTGTGAACAGGCGGCTTCCATTGCGCAGCGCCACGGCATTCCGGTCATTCTGAATCCGGCTCCGGCCAGAGAGCTTAGCCAGGAAATGTTGAGAAATGTGACATATCTGACCCCGAACGAAACCGAAGCGGGAATCCTGTCCGGCATTGAAGTAAACAATACGGAGACGGCTGAGCAGGCGGCGCTTATTTTGCTGGGGAAAGGGGTACGGAACGTCATTGTCACTCTGGGTTCCAAGGGGGCGCTGATCGTGACTGAATCCGGCAACGCGCAGCATATTGCCGGATTCCCGGTACAGGCGGTCGATACGGTTGCGGCAGGCGATTCCTTTAACGGGGCGCTGGCTTACCAACTGACCCGCGGTGTGGCCTTGGAAGAAGCGGTGAGGTTCGCCAATGCAGTTGGTGCGCTGGCTGTAGGCAAAGAAGGGGCAATTCCGTCGCTGCCGAAGCTGCCGGAGGTCGAGCAGTTCCTGAAAGAAACAGCTGAACGGTAAGCCGGGGATAGATATAGATCGGATAGATGAGGAGCTGAAGTAAATGAGTGGCACTGTAACGGTTAAGAATGTGACTCTGGGCGAGGGAATGCCCAAGATTTGCGTATCGCTGATCGGAGCAACATTGACCGAACTGAAGGAAGAAGCGGAGGCACTGAAAGCTCTGGCACCGGATGTGCTGGAGTGGCGGAGCGATTTTTTTGCCGGAGTGGACAATATTGAGGCAGTTACGGAAGTACTGGAAATGATCCAGGCTATTCTTCCGGACCTTCCGCTGATCTTCACGTTCCGCAGCGCCAGAGAAGGCGGGGAGCGGCAGATTGCCACGGAGGATTATATCCGGCTGAATAAGGCTGCAGCCGCGAGTGGACTCGTCGATATCATTGATGTGGAGCTGTTCAATGAGGAAGCTGATGTACAGGCGCTTATCGCTGCCGCGCATAACTGCGGGGTGTTTGTGATTGTGTCGAACCATGATTTCCAGGGAACACCTTCTGAGGAGGAGATTGTGTCCCGGCTGCGCAAGGCTCAGGAGCTGGGCGGAGACCTGCCGAAGATCGCCGTTATGCCATGCAGCGCGGCAGATGTGCTGACACTGCTGGCTGCGACAAACCGGATGCAGGAGTTGTATGCGGACCGTCCGATCATTACGATGTCCATGGCCGGAGAGGGCGTAATCAGCCGCCTAGCCGGGGAAATCTTCGGCTCTGCGCTTACCTTCGGCGCGGCCCATAAGCCATCTGCCCCTGGACAGGTTGCGGTTGCCGAGCTGCGGCAGGTGCTGGAGCTGCTGCACCGCAGCCTGTAGAACCGTTCATTTATTGTCCGGCAGCAATAGAAACAATTAGAATGGGGTGTTCTAAGCCAGTGAAACGGCGGGAACACCTTTTTTGGATAGTTAATAGTTAAACATATATATGGTTCACACTATAAATCATCTTCAAGGTGCGGCAGGGTTTGAATCAGCGCCCGGTCATGCCCTACAATGAAGGCAGCCAAGTAGTTAAATCATCCACTTGCGGAACGAAGAAAGGGAGAACTGCCAATGACGGAATCCATCCTGGTCGTGGAGGATGAAGAAAAAATCGCCCGGCTGCTGCAGATTGAGCTGGAATGCGAGGGCTATCGCGTATTTATTGCGGGCAGCGGCCATCAGGCGCTTGAAATCTATCAGGCACAGCAGCCGGACCTCCTTCTGCTTGATGTGATGCTTCCCGGGTTCAGCGGAATTGAGCTGCTGCGCCGTATCCGGGTCAATGATGCGCTTACCCCTGTACTGATGCTGACTGCCAAAAGCTCGGTGGAAGACAAAGTGTCCGGGCTTGACCTTGGGGCAAATGACTATATCACCAAGCCCTTTCAAATTGAGGAGCTTCTGGCGCGTGTCCGCGCTGCGCTGCGGCTTGCGTCTACCCGAAACATTGAGGAGACAGGCAGCTGGCTTAAAGCGGATGATCTTGAGCTGAACGAAACCACGCGTGAAGTTGTTCGGGCTGGCAGAACGATTGACCTCACCCCGAGGGAGTTCGATCTGCTGGTGTTCTTGCTGAAGAACAAGCGCCAGGTGCTGAATAGAGAGCAGATTATGACCGCGGTTTGGGGGTACGATTATTACGGTGATACCAATGTCGTAGATGTGTATATCCGTTATGTCCGTAAAAAACTTACCCAAGGGGATCAGAGCGAGCTTATTCATACCGTCCGGGGCATCGGGTATGTCCTGAAGGACTCCCCATGAAGCTGCGGAGCAAAATTTATCTTTATTCCAGCGTGCTGTTTGCTGTACTCCTTGTCATTATGAACCTCGTCATTTACTTTATGTTCAGCCGGTTGTCGACAGATAATCAGCTGGATCAGGCCGCTGCAGAGACTGCCAAAATCGCTGCCGATATGCGAAGAGTTGGAACCGGTGTGGCTGCCCCGGAGCTGCTTCGGGCGTACGTGCCGATTGAGGGAATGCTCCGGCTGCTGGCTCCGGACGGGAGCGGACCGGCGCCCGTGACTTCGGCGTCGGAACAGGAGATCAGCCGGCTGAAGCCGGTATATTATAAAGACAAGCTTAGTGAAATTATCAAGGTGGATGGCCGTTCCTATGCTTTTGTGACGACTCCGGTCATCTGGATAGACGGGATCGTGATGAATGTCCAAATGACCAAAAGCCTGGAGAGTACGATGAATACGCTCCGCGTGCTGCGGGTTGTGCTGGCGGGGGCAACCGCCTTTGCACTGCTTCCGCTGCTGCTCTCCAGCCGTGTGCTGTCCGGGCTGATTATGCGTCCCATTGTGCAAATGACAGCTACGATGCGGGAGATCAAGAACAGCGGGAAATTCAGCAGACTAACGCTGGAAGATACATCCAGAGATGAGCTGGTTGAAATGGGGCGCACGTTCAACGATATGATCGCTTTGCTGGAGAGTAATTATTTGAAGCAGGAGAAATTCGTGTCCGACGCCTCGCATGAGCTGCGTACACCGCTGACGGTGATTGAAAGCTACGCCAGCCTGCTCAAAAGGCGGGGACTCACCCATCCTGAATTGTTCAATGAATCCGTTGAAGCCATCCATTCCGAGGCGATTCGGATGAAGGAGCTGACCGAGCAGCTGCTGCTGCTGGCGAAGCACCACGAACAATGGGATCTGTCCATGAAGGTTGTTGATCTGAAAGAGCTGGCCAACGCATCGGCTAAAGTCTTCCGCAATGCATATGGCAGAGAAGTCACCGTCAATGCACAGGGGGAGGTTAAAGGGTACAGCGATGAAGCGAAGCTGCGACAGCTGCTGTTCATATTTTTGGACAATGCCCGCAAATACAGCGATGAAGCCATAACCATCACACTTGGAGCCTCCGGGCAGGAGAGCCACATTATCATTACTGACCGGGGCATCGGGATTCCGAGCGGGGAGCTGCCCAGAGTGTTCGACCGCTTCTACAGAGTAGATGAGGCAAGAGGCCACCAGGGCGGAGGAGCAGGGCTGGGGTTGTCACTCGCTGCGGAAATTGCCGAAGCCATTGGAGCCAAGCTGTCCATGGAGAGTGTGGAAGGCGCCGGAACATCGGTTATGATCCGAATTGCGGCTGAGAGCAGGGGAAGACAATGAAAATAAAGAAACCTGAGAGCAAAAAATTCATATACAAAGCCGTCATTATTATTGCTGCCGTGCTGCTTCTGTCCATTGCTGCGTTTAAAATATTCACAAATGAATCCGCACAGCTGTTGACGAAAGAGCAGGCGAAGCAGGCTGTGCTGAAAGAGTATTCCGGCAGCTTAGAGAACCTGACCCTGCAATCCGGGAACTATGTAGCGGAGCTGAAAACCGGCCAGGGTCTCTATGAGCTGGAGCTGGATGGGGCAACAGGTGAGATTGTTTCCATTGTCCTGCTGGAGCCAGCCGCTTCCGCAGAGGTCCGGCCCACACCATTGCCTTCTTCGGCCCCTCCGGCAGGCGGCAGCGCCCTGCCATCCCCTTCACCGACTGCTCCGCGTGCAGTGTCAGAAGACGAGGCAGTCAAGCTGGCGCTGCAGGAGGTGCCGGGAGAACCGGATGATGTGGATACCGAAATTAACGAATCAGGCGCCTTTTATCTGGTGGAAGTTAATACAACGGATGGGCGTGAAGCGGTGGTCCAGGTGGACGCGATCTCCGGAAACATTATGTCCGTGGCTTGGGAAGAACCGGATGAGGATCATCCTTAAGCAGAATTCTCATCAATTTCTAATGTTACTGCCGCCTTTCTCTCATTTGGGCTGTGTATATTGAATACATGAGCAGCACAGATTGAACATGAGGAGGCGGCAATAAATGATGAAGATGAAATTATGGAGCAGTGTAGCGGCGGCAGCCATTCTGTTCGGGGGTGCATACAGCATCAGCGAGGTTCAGGGTGCTTCCGCAGGATCAACTGCTTCACAAAGTCAAAGCAAGACACTGATTGGCGTGGACAAGGCAGAGGCGTATGCGCTGAAGTCAGCACAGGGCCGAGTAGAGAGCATTGATCTGAAGGAGAGAATCAGCGGTTCGTATTACGAGGTTGAGATCCGTCATAACAACCAGGAAATTGACGTTCGGGTTGATGCCTACACAGGTAAAATCTTAAGCGTGCGCAAAGAAACCGATGACGATGACGATGATGACAACTACGCAGCAGCCACATCACAAAGCGGAACGATGATCAGCGCAGCTAAAGCGGCAGAAGCGGCCTCCGCCTCCGCAAAGGGTACAGTTACTGAAATTGACCTTGATGGGGACAATGGAAGTTTCGTATATGAAGTGGAGATCAGAAACGGCAAAGTGACGACCGAAGTGGGAGTCGATGCCTATACTGCGAAGGTTCTGTATACGGATGTAGATTCTGATGACGATGAGGATTGAATCCATGAATATGCAGAGGAATTAACACTTTATAAAAGCGGGGCAGCCGGATATCGGCTGCCCCGCTTTTATAGATCATACAACTGCTGTATCACTCCGGGCAAGCGGAGTGGAAGACTACTGCGTTGTACCTGTATAGACGTGCACAGTATCTCTCAGGAACTCGGCCAGACCCGGACGGCGCTTGTCATAATAGGCGGTAAAGCGTTCGTCATCCACATACATTTGTGCTACGTGGGCGTGAGCTTCTTTAGTATAAGTGTCCCAGTAGAAGGTGAGCCACTGGCGGTGCAGCTCAGCGGCTTGCTGCGCCAGCTCGCTGGCGGAATCGCCTTCCTCCATCGCCTGCTCAAGGGCTGCGAACATGTCTGCTTCAAGCAGCTGGATGGCGGCATACTGCTCTTCGGTCATATTTTTCAGCTTGCGGTTAGACTTCTCTACAGCTTCCTCCCCGTATTTGCTGCGGGCTTCCTGTCCGTACGTACGCTCATTATCGTCAATCAGCTTTTGCTTAAAGCCTGCAAATTTCTCTTCATTGCTCATGGTTATTCTCCCTTCACTTTGGGCCAGTGTTTTTTCGACGTTTGCGATTAATTGATCCAATTGCTCTCTCCGCTGAAGCAGCTGGTCATGGTGCTCCCGCAGTGCCCGGGTGCCGTCAAAGGACGGTGCGGTCACGATTTCTTTGATTCCTTCGAGGCTTAAGCCCAGTTCCCGGTAAAAAAGAATCTGCTGCAGCCGGTCGACCTCGGCCTGGCCGTAGATGCGGTATCCCGAGGAGTTGATTCTCGCCGGCTTGAGAATGCCAACCTCATCGTAATAGCGCAATGTCCGCGTACTGATGCCCGCCAAAGCTCCCAGCTTCTGCACCGTGTATTCCATAGTGGCTGTACCTCCCATAACTTGTTTCAGCGTAGTATTATTGGACCCAATTGCACACTTGTAAGCTGTGGTTTGCTGCTTACAAGATCACTCTACACCTTCACGCAACGGCAATGTCAAACACTCTTTTGTGGGGAATATCGCTCAAAAAAACAGCAGCTCCCTATAGTATGTCCACTAAGGAAACTGCTGTTAACCTTGTATTACACATGAAGCCGGATTATTTCTTGCCGACCTGTGCCGTGAAATATTCCCGCAGCTCTGCCAGCTTCCGGGGATCCGCCAGCGCATCTTCACCCGGGAAGTAATGTTCGGCGACCAGTTCCCAGGTGGGAACGATTTTTTGGGAGATCATTGCCTTGATGGCGATCTTGACCGTCTTGCGTTCTCTGGCGTTGGAGAAGGTGTCCTTGTAATGCTGGGACCGCTCAAAATCCAGGTCGTTAAAGACAGCGCGGAAAATCTCCGCGGTCATCTTGGCATCGTCCAGCGCCCGGTGAGCGGAACCGGAAGGCTCAAGCTCGAACAGGGTCATCGCACCTTCGACGCTGATATCATTGCTAAGGCCGCGGGCACGAAGCACGCCCTTCAAGAGATCAAAATAGGTTGCAGCCATCCAGTAGGAATCATCCATTTTGTGCATCCGGATGTCCTGAATGATCCGCTTCATATCCTCGCCGCCCCAGGTCAGAAGCAGCACTCCGTCACTGCTCTGATCCAGCCAGGCTCTAAAGGCGGTAATGACCTTGGGGAAACGGTCGGCGACGTCGATATCCTCTTGGGGAATGCCGGTTTTTTTCTTAATGAACGAATTCAGGGTGGAGAAGTATATAGGTTTAATTAAGGCTGAGAACTCATCCTTAACTTGCAATGAAGCGTCTAACCGGACGGCTCCAATCTCAATGACCTCCATAGGATGCTCGCTGGCAAATTTGCGGCCGTTGAATTCGATGTCCAGAATAATATAATCCACAGGTAATGCCTCCGTTTCAGTGACTGGCGCCTTACAAGCTGAAGAATGCGCCGACCCTTCTATTTTAGCAAAAAAAGCGGAGGAATGGGAAATAAGACGGGGAATTGCCGTCCGGGGTGTGCGGCTAAGGCTGTTTTTGTATTGAAGAGTGATGAGGAGCCGCGGTAAACGTGAAGAAGGATAAGGGAGAAGGTTGGAAGAATAAGTAAGCATGATGGCGTGAATTGGGAAATTGCAATTGATATATTTTTGGGGGAGGGCAATGATGAATACTCATGAAAAAGTTAAACAGTGGGAGAACGGAGAAGGGGTTGCTTTATTTCAAGGCTTAGGACTTGCAGAAGATGCGGAAATTTTGGACTACGGTTGTGGCTTCGGACACTACACCTTTGCTGCATCAAGAGCTCTAAATGGCCGGGGGACGGTTTATGCTGTTGATATTAATAAAGAATGCATGAAGGCTGTGGGTAAGGTATCCAGTGAAGAGCATTTAAATAACATTCAAGTTTTGACGGGGAATAAGGACTACACTTTGAATTTTGAGGACAGGTCTTTGGATATGATCATGTATTACGATATTTTACACGGCAACGGAACTCACCGGTTTACCTTGTACGAGGAAGCGAAGAGAACGTTAAAGCCGGATGGGATTTTATCTATTTTGCCTTTTCATTTATCTAATTTCCGAGATCAGGAAGGAAAAAAGAAAACGTACAACTATAAAAAAATCATAGATGAAGTTCTTGAGTTTGGTTTTTTTGTGCAGCAAGACCAGACGAAGATGGGCATTCATTTCGAAAAGTATCATAGTTCCTATTATATAGATAAAGGCTGTGTGGAGTTTGAGGCTCTGGAGAGAGCGGAAATACTCAATTTTAGAAAGAACAGCTGAATGCACTGAACAATTTGCTTCAGGGAAGAAAATCTTAAGTTGGAGCAGTACTTCGGTTCCTGGTGTTGATTTGTACATTGAACACTGATAGGCAGTATAGTTTAGCTATAATTGTTTTTCCCTAGCCATGGAATCTACTAGAGAGATATGCTAAGCAATAGGACATTTTTCCAGGGAGGGATATATCATGGACAGCAATACTTATTATATTTCTGAAGAAAACACTTTTATCATTGACTGTAAGGATGTAATTTTAAGAGAATTCAAAGTTTCTGATTTAGATAAGTTTCATTCACTTACATGGCAGCCTGAAATACATGAATACTTGCCAGGTTGGAACGTATCAAAAGAGCAAAGAGAAGATTGGTTAATAAATTACGAAATTCCAGAGAACAAGCAGTTTCTACATGCTGTATCGGAAGGTGGAGACATTGGTGAACTCCGTCTTCGCTTGGGAATTATATTGAAAGAGACGGGAGAGCTTATCGGCTGGTGCTGTACGGGATTAAAGGATGAATTGCCGCCCCCAAACCGAGAGATCATGTATGCCATATCAAAAGATCATAGAGGTAAAGGTTATACAACCCAAGCCGCCCAAGGGATAGTCAAGTATTTATTTGAGAATACGAACGTCGAGGTGCTTAATGCTATTGCTCTTTTAATTAACTTGCCATCGAGTAGAGTCATACAAAAATGCGGGTTTGACTTTCAAGGTGTTATCGGGATTGATAACGATAGATTTAATTTTTATAAACTTGATAAAAAGGGTTGGACAATCAAACGCTAAAAGTCGAACGCAGAACTAGAATGATTTTCATTCAATGGCACAGGAGGCAGACGATGAGCGGAAACGGATATAGATTTGTAATTGACGAGGTTACGTTTCAACTGCAGGAGGCCTACTCTTTTGATTGGCTGACGGCAATGGGGCGGGTGTTCCGGGTGTTTGATGAGCAGGATTCCGGAAATATCAGCTTTGGGGTTGAGCAAGACGGATGCAAGTATTTTGTGAAGTTCGCCGGAGTGAAAACGATGGAATTTCATGGTGATCCTGCGGAAGCGGTTGAAAGATTGATTCAGGCGGTTCCTCTCTATGAGGAGCTGCGGCATCCGTCGCTAATCCAGTTGTTATCTCATGGTCCTGTGGAAACGGGATATGCAGTTGTTTTTGAATGGACGGAAGGCGAGTGCCTGCATTCGCATTGGGCTTTTGGCGGAGCGGCCAAGTATAGTGATCCCAAATCGCCTTTTTACCGCTTTAGGGCCTTGTCGACGGAGAAACGGCTGGATTCTCTGGAGGTCATCTTTGGCTTTCATGAATACATAGAGTCTAAAGGATATGTGGCTGTGGATTTTTATGACGGAAGCATTCTCTATGATTTCACTAAGGACCGTACAGCGATTTGCGATATTGATTTCTATCAACCTAAGCCCTTCTTTAACGGCATGGGAGAGCAGCTATGGGGTTCCAAACGGTTCAAATCACCGGAAGAGTACCTTCTGGATGCCCCAATCGACGAAATCACCAATGTATATAATATGGGGGCTACTGCTTTTGTACTACTGGGTGGAGAAAGTGACCGTTCCAGGGATAAATGGGAAGCGGGACCGGAACTGTACAAGGTTGCGCTGCGGGCCGTAGATCCAGAGCGGGCTCAGCGTTACCGGAGTGTCTCGGAGTTCAAGGCGGAATGGGATAAGGCGAGGAAGGAAGCAAACGATGGATAATAAATCCACTGCAAAACAAAAATTTTTTTCGATAGTAAAGGCAATTATTATTGGAGTTATTCTGGGGTTAGCAGCAAAACTTGTGGATAATCCGAATATAAACCCGATATTTGACAATCTCGGAGGACGTCTTGGTATATGGGTATTTGTTGCAACACTTTTATCAGTTTTCAGTTATTCTCCCAAATTAGCGGCTGTTAATATATTTGCCTTTTTTGGGTCGATGCTTACCGTTTATTATCTTTACACAACGATTGTGCTGCATTTTTTTCCAGAAAGAGAAATTGTTTTTTGGGGGTTATGCGCGGTGGTATCTCCTGTTAGTGCTTATGTTATGTGGTATGCACGCGGGAGCGGATTGTTTTCTAATCTTATTTCGGCCCTTCCAATCACAGTATTACTGTCAGAAGGGTTTGAATTACGTAACGCTTACTTACCCGTTCACCATCATTTCTATTTAATTCCATGGCTTATGGGGATATATCTAATAATGATAGTTGTTTTGTTACTTAGCATTCCGAAAAACAAAATTCAAATTTTGTCCATTCTGCCTATAGCCCTTATTTTGTCTTTTATCATGATCTATTTTAATGTTTTTGGCCGGATATTTGGTGGAATGAACGGTGTATTGTAGGGCCGGATTTCGCCGGGTACGAATAGTGGCAGAAAGAAGGATTACAGTGCTTGAAAAAAAAGGCTTAGGATACAAGGAACTGAACGCAATGGCCAAGCAGATCTGTGAACTGGAAGAGAAGCTGCTGAACACGGAGGTGCGCACTTCGCCGGATGAATTGTCGCGACTGCTGGCAGACGATTTTTTTGAATTTGGAAGCTCCGGGAAGGTATGGCATAAGCGGGACTTGATGGGCGAAGAAGGAGCGGGCGAGGTCCGAATGACCCTGAGCGGGTTCGAACTTCATCCGTTATCCGGGGAGGCTGTGCTGGCCACCTACCGGATCATGAACGAAGAGACGGGTGGAGAGACACTGCGCAGTTCAATCTGGAAATTCAGGGATGGGCGGTGGCAGATGTTTTTTCATCAAGGAACTCCGGTGAGAGGATAGGGTTAATCAGGCTGTGGGTTTCCCCAACGGAGACCCTCTGTTTATAGGTTATCCATGCTTAGTCCCGGATCACATGCCCCTGCCCAAGGGTGACTTCCACAAACCCGGCCATCTGCCGGGCTTGATAGCGGATCGGCTTGCCGCTGCCCATGATGATGATATTGCGGATGTCGGCGGTGCCTTCCGAAGGGAGGGCAAAGGCTTTGATATAGGCGAATTCCCCGGCTAAAGTCGTGTGGATGGCCCCTATCAGGCGGTCCTTTTCACTTCTGCCCATCAGGTTCATGATGATGGAGCCGCGGCTGTTCAGCTTGAAACGGGCCAGGGTGAAGAACTCGCTGGAGACCAGATGCCGGGGAGTGCCGTCAGCGGTGAAGGCATCCAGAAGAATGAAGTCATAGCGGCGTTCCGGCTCGCCCTCCAGAATGCGCCGTCCGTCCCCGACAATGACATTGTCCTGGCTGTAGCCAAAATGCTGCCGGCTCAGCTTCACAACCTCCGCATTCACTTCGGCCACTTTAAAGCGCTTCTCCGCAAAATAACCGGCAATCGTTCCGATCCCATGTCCAATCAGGAATACATCTTCGAAATAAGGTTCGCCAGCTTCCATTAGATGGATCATCGCGCGCGGATATTCAAAGATCACCCGCCGGGGGTGGTCCAGATCAAGGGCGCCCTGAATGGCGTCTCCCGAAAACTGCAGTACGCGGAATCTGCCTCTCTCACCATATAATTCTGTCGTTTCGTACACCTGGATTTCGGGGTTGTTCTTTGAGTTCAGGAACTCTGGATGCAAGGTATCATTCTCCTTAAACAAGTGAAATGCGTTTATATTCGTTCGGCGTAACACCGACAACTTTCTTGAACAGCTTGTTGAAATAAGCAGGGTCGGGATAGCCGACCTCGGTGCCGATCTCGTGCACCTTCAGATCCGGCGCATTCTTCAGCAGCTGCTTCGCTTTGCGGATGCGGGTTTCAATTACATAGTCGGTCAGTGTCAGCCCGGTCTCCTGCTTGAACAGCTTGCTTAAATAGCTTGGCGTCAAAAATACCATACCGGCCAGCATGTTCAAATCGGCATGCTGATTATAATGGGCCGCTACCCAGCGCTTGACCGTTTCAACGGCCGTACCGGACATCTCCAGCCGGTGCTTGCGGATTTCGTTCAGCGCGACCGAGAAGGAGGAGGTGAAGAGTTCCTCAATTTCAGCAAAGGCCATGCAGGCTTCGATTTGCTCTTCCAGCCGCTGGCTGCAGTCTTTTCGGTAGACCGCCTCAAATTCCTGCAGCTCCTTGCGGGCAGTATCCTCAACCTGCCGGCAGGTGCGCAGGATCAAGTCGGGATAAGCCTGCTGCAGCTCCAGCACAGAGAACAGCTTGTGCAGCCCTTCCAGCACCCCGGCCACATTTAGAATCTGCAGCTCATGGATCAGCGGCTCCCGGAATGGAGGGAAGGGATCACAGACAGCCTGCACCGGTGCCTGGAGCTCTTTAATCGTAACATAATGCAGCGGCAGCGGACTATAAATCCCTGCATCGCAGGCGAGCTTGGCTTCAAGATAGGCTGTTCTAAATTTGCCGGGATCATCGTAGGAGCGGCTGGCCCCCGCATGGAGACGCTGGCCCTTGCTTGCAAAGCCGATAATCTCTCCGATTTCGTGTGATTCTTCAGGGGTGAGCGGCTGTGCGGAATAACAGATCCATGCCTGCAGCCCTTTCTGCACTTCCAGCGTATCGAGGAGAAACGCCTTCTCTTGCCGCAGACTGTCTGCAATTCCGCAGACTTTTTCCTGGGAGCTTCCTTTAAGGACATAGACTGTGAAATAAGGCTGGGGCAAGGTAAGGCCGCTTAAAAGAACGGCAGAGGGCTCTTCGATATGCAGCAGGGAGTGCAGCAGGCCGGTGCGCTGGCATTCTTCTTTTTCCCGCAACAGCTTCTGCTCCTTCTCCAGACTATACAGCACTTCGAAGAGCTGTTCTTTGTTGATAGGTTTGAGCAGATAATCTACCGCTGAACTGCGGATGGCTTCCCGGGCATAATTAAATTCAACGAATCCGCTCATCAGCAGGCTGCGAATCCCGGGGTGGTTCGCTTTAAGCTGCCGGATCAGCTCCAGCCCGTCGATTTGCGGCATACGGATATCGGTTATAACAACGTCAATGTGGAGCGAGGGGAGCGCATCAAGTAAATGTTTGCCGTCCGGATAAATGCCGGCGACAACGAAGGTGCTGCTCTCTTTGCTGATCATTCGTGCCAGACCTTCGCGAATCAGAACTTCATCATCTACAATCGCAATACGCAGCAAGCCGAGTCCCCCTTGTTGGAATGATATTATTCTTCGCTGTGATCGTCCGAAAGATCCTCGATTCGTAAGGTCACACGGGTTCCTGTGCCAAGTTCACTCTGCACGTGTAATCCGAAGGGGCCGCCGTAATGCAGACGAATGCGCTCATTCACATTTCGCAGACCGATTCCGAACATTTCACCGTCTGCCCCGCCCATCAGACTGTTATTCAAAGCGCGCAGGGTATCCTCATCCATACCTATTCCGTCATCCTCGACGCAAAATACAGTATTACCGTCCTCCTCCCAAGCCGTAATGTTCAGTGTGCCCGGCCCCTCCTTAGGTTCAAGCCCGTGAAAAACGGCATTCTCGACAATCGGCTGGAAGACCAGCTTGATCACCGGCAGCGGCAGGAATTCCTCCGGCACATGGATATTGAGCCGGAATTTATCCGGAAAGCGGATTTGCAGCAGATGCAAATAATTACGCACATGATCCAGCTCATGCCGGATCGTAACGGTTTCTTCACTGCGGACAATGCCGTAACGCATCTGCAGCCCAAGCAGATAGGTGAGCTTCGCGACGCGGGGGTCATCACTGCTCTCCGCCAGCATGCGGATGGATTCCAGCGTATTGTAAATAAAATGCGGGTTAATCTGGTTCTGCAGCGCCCGCATATCTGCCTTTTGTTTGCGTTTCTCCGTAAGGGAGACCTCCTGAAGCAGATCCTTGACCCGGATAATCATCCGGTTGAAGTGGCTGCCGAGCATCCCGATTTCGTCATTATATTTCGGATGCAGCCAGACATCCAGATTGCCGTGCTGCACCTGCTTCATCAGACGGACCATCGACTTCAGCGGTTTGGTCAGTGCATAGGAAATAAAGGTGGCAACGACGAGCGCGAAGGCAATAATCGACAGAGTAGTGAAAATCAGCCGGTTGCGGTTCTTCTCCACCGGGGAGAGGATACGGTCCAGCGGAATGGAAACAATGGTCGTCCAACCGGTCTTCTGGGATACCCTGTACACTGCAAGAACATCAAGGCCATCCAAAGTGATTTGAAAGTGGCCATTGGGAGCGGTAACTTTCTGCAGCAGCATCTGTGCATGTTCCCGTTGTTTCGGGGTCTCTTGGCCGTCCATATGCTCACCGTCGTACATTAATTCGCCCTTGTCGTCCACGATCAGCGTATTGCCCTGGGTGACGGCGTTTACAGGATCAACGATCCCCTTGAAGAGGTTGTTGATATCAATGTCGAAGACAAGGATTCCGATATTTTTGAGCGTGCTGACCGAAGTAATGGTGCGCAAAACGCTGAACACCTCTTTGTGGTCACCGGAGTTTACACGGATCGTATGCCTGCCTTGGACTACCGGAGCTACACCGGCCCCCTCGGTGAGGCTTTGCCACTGCGCCAGCCGTTCCGCCGGGAACAATTCATTGATGCCGGGAGCCCTGTCAAAAAAAACGGAACCGTATTTGTCCACTAAGTATACGGCAATAATCTGTTCTTTCGTATGGTTCAAATAGCTCAGGAACATCGACATGCTGGTGTTCTTTTCCCAATCGGTATTACGCTGCTCCAGGTAGAACTGAACATCGGTATTGTACAGCGGCAGCGCCGTGTACCGCTTGAGATCGGCAACATACCGGTCTGTGGTATCCGAAGCGCTGTCTGCCATCTGTCCGGCACTCTTTGTGGAGCTCGACAGCACCGAGTTGAAGGTGGAGCGTGAAGAAAGATAGCTGACGTAAGTGATTGGCAGGGAGATCAGAAAAATAAATACGACAATCAGCTTTCGCTCCATTGGCAGGTTGGCCAGGAACAGCCATATGCTGCGCACAATTCTCCGGATGTAAGAGACCACTATGGTTATTCCTTTCCGTACCCCCTATTTGACGGCGCCGCTGGTTACCCCCTCAAAGATATAACGCTGCAGGAAGAAGTAAAGAATGACTGTCGGCAGCAGGATAAGCAGAATGGCTGCACAGATCAAATTCCAATCGGCTGTATTGACCCCCTGAAAACGCATGAGGACGGTGGTAACGACGCCGAGGCTTTGTTTTGGCATATATAGATAGGGGATGTACATGTCATTGTAGATGCTGATCGTCTTCAAAATAATCAGTGTTGCCGTCGCCGGTGACAGCAGCGGGAAGATGATCGAACGGTAGATTTTGAACAGGGATGCACCCTCAACCATCGCATTCTCATCGAGATCAACGGGGATGTTGCGGATGAACTGTAAATACAGGATGATCTGAATGACGTCTGCTCCGATATAGAGTACGATCGGAGCACCCAAGGTGTTGTAGAGGCCCATACTTTTGATGATGCCAAAGGTCGCTACCTGAGTAGTAATGCTTGGAATGATGGTCGCCACAAGATAAGCGCCGAATACAATCGGCTTCAACTTGAAAGAGAACCGCCCCAGTACATATGCCACCATTGTCCCAAACAGAATGTTCAGGGTCAATGTAATAATGATAATAATCAGCACGTTGCCGAAGCCGCTGAGCAGTCCGCCGCGCTGAAACACAGTCACGAAGTTATCGAAGTTGAAGAAACTGCGCGGCAGAGCCATGGAACTGCTGCTGTTAAATTCTTCGGTTGATTTGAAGGCGTTGACCACCACGACATAAGGCGGAAAGAGTACGACGAATACGCCGATAAGCAGCGTGAAGTATTTAAAAATGTCTTTTAGGCTAAGTTTGGAATGTTCCATGGCTACTTATCTCCTCCCCGGTTAAGAACCAATTGCTGCAGCAAGAGCACAACAACGACAATGAAGATCAGGATAACGCTCATCGCTGAGGCCAGGCCATAGTTATTAAAAGCAAAGGCGGTATCCACTACACGCTGAACATAGGTCTGGCTGGCACCCGCCGGGCCGCCCTTGGTCAGCACGAACGGCAGATCGAACACTTCCAGCGCGCCGGTTACGGTCAGGAATAAATTCAATTGAATGACGGGCTTCATATTCGGCAGTGTAATTCTCCACAGCGTCTGAAACGAGCCTGCACCATCTATTTTGGCCGCTTCATAAATGTCTTTCGGAATCGCCTGCAGCGAGGCAATGTAAATGACCATATTGTAGCCCATGAACCGCCAAAAACCAGTGGAAGCGAGCGAGTAGTTCACCAGTCCTTCAGTACCGAGCCAACTGGTCTGTCCTAGTCCGGTGAGGCCGATGCTGTTCAGGAACATATTGAGTGAACCATTGGTAGTATCAAACACATAGCCGAACATGAAGGCCACGGCTACACCGTTCATGATATAAGGCAGGAAGAGCATAATCCGGAACCCGTTTTTACCCCGCAGCTTGCTGTTCAGCACAACGGCGAAATAAATGGCGACAATATTCTGGACTATCCCCATCGCAAAGTAGGCAAAGTTATGGGTGAACACCTTGAAAATATCAGGATTGCCAAAAACCTCGCGGTAATTGTCCAGACCGACCCAAGGCTTCTCAGGGCTGTACCCGTCCCAGTTGGTAAAGCTGTAATAGACCAGTTTAATGGCCGGATAATAAGTGAATGTCGCCAGCAGGAGCAGTGGAATCAGCAGGAAGGATACAATGATAATGAGCTTTTGCTTGTTATAGGATAATGTTCCGAACATCGCTTAACCTTCTTTCTGAATAGCGCTTTGGTCAATGACGACAAAATGGATTATCCGGAGAAAGCGATAATCCATTTTGCGCCGGGGGATTGCTAGGTTCTAACGTTACTGGTCTTGCTTAAGATTAATAGCCGAGGTCTTTTTTTGCTTTGGCCCAGGATTTGTTCCATTTGTCGAAGACGGATTGCGGGTCCTTGGCCAGGACGAACTCCTGTGCCATAGCCGGCAGATCGAGCTGCGCCTTGTTAGTAATCTCTGTTACCTTGGCATCATCCACTGTACCCTCTTGCAGGGTTACGCCAGTTGCCTGGAATTCCTTCAGTTGGGTCAGCTTGGATTCTTTGCCTTTCAGCGGGGAGATAAATCCGGCGAAATCCTCATAACCGGAATCCTCGATCATCCATTTCACGAACGCTTTGGCAGCATCCAGATTTTTGCTGTCCTTGGCCACAGCATAGAAGAAGTCAGGGCTGAGCGGTGCAGTAAGGGTGCCCGAGTTATCATAAGGAAGCGGGAAGAAACCTACATTGTCAGAAGTAGTGCCGGCGCCGATGACTTGATTGATGACCCAATTGCCAAGGAAGTACATGGCGAATTTGCCTGAGGCAATGTCCTTCTTCGATTGTTCCCAGTTAGTAGAGTTGATGTCTTTTTCCAGATAGCCCTTTTCGTTCAGTTCTCTAAGCAGGTTGAGTGATTTTCCGTAGCCGTTGTCCATAGTGAAAGGTGTTTCGGAGGTCAGCTTTTCGTTCGGGAAATCCGGGTTGCCTGCAATCACGCGGGGAACAGAGTACACCCAATCGTTAAGCGGCCATTTGTCCTTGAAGTTGGAAGCGAGCGGAACGACACCTTTGGCTTTAAGCTTTTCGCAGGCAGCGAGGAATTCATCCCAAGTCTTCGGAACCTCGGTGATGCCTGCATCGGCGAAGGCTTTTTTATTGTAGACAATCCCAGTGGTGGAGTTACCTGTGGTAATTCCGTAAAGCTTGCCTTCATAGGATTTGAAATCTTTAAAGGTGATCTGATCATTCAGGCCGAGATCGTCCAGGGAAGCAAAATATTTCGGAAGATCGGAGTTGGGAATGGAAGGAATGAACATCACATCAGGAAGCTCACCACTGGCCATTCTGACCTTGGCTTGCTGGTTGTAGTCTGTTTGGGAAGCTTCGAACTCGACCTTTATGTTCGGATACTTCTCGTTAAAGCGTTTAACATATTCGTCATACTCTTTGCCGATCATATCGGTTCTGTTGGTCAGGAAGGTAATCTTTCCGCTAATGTCGGAACCGCTTCCAGCCGCTGGCTCAGTAGTTGCTTCACTGCCGGAATTCTCTGGTGCTTTGGTTGCAGCCGGCTCATCTGTGGCTTTAGCTGCGTTGTTATTATTGTTCGATCCGCAGCCTGTCAGAGATAAAGAGAAAGTCATGGTGATAACAAAAAATAACGAAAATAACTTGTTTCTCATTGCGTTGTCCCCTTTTCGTTTTGATGTTAGCGTTTACATTATCATTATAGCGTCATTGATTCCAGCATTAAATGTATTCAATTATTATTTATTGTCTTTATTTGTTTTCTTTCTGGGTTTATAATTACTTTGTTGCTAACAATAAGATAACAAAATATAATGAAACAAATGAATTTTGCTGAAATAGGGAGGACTTATGAAATCATATCATCTTGAATTGACAAGCTGGGAATTTAGAGCCTGCGGTGATGAAACGTGGCTTCCGGCGGTTGTGCCGGGAACGGTGCACACGGATTTGCTCCGCAATGGACTTATTTCGCAGCCCTTTTATGGAAAGAACGAGCATGAGCTGCAATGGATCGACAAGAAGGACTGGGAGTACAGAAGCAAGCTGCGGCTGGAAGAAGAATGGCAGAGCCTGGCCATTACGGAATTGGTCTTTGCGGGCTTGGACACCTATGCCGATGTTTTTGTGAATAATGTGCATGCGCTTTCAGCAGACAACATGTTCCGGGCCTGGACTGTAAATGTCAAAGGGCTGCTGGTGGCCGGTGACAATGAAATTCTCGTGAAATTCCGTTCCGTAGTTAAGGAAGACCTGCCGAAGCTGGCGCAGCTGGGGTATGATCTGCCGGCGCCCAATGATCAATCAGAGCTGGGCGGACTGCAAGAGCAGCGGATTAGCGTATTTGCCCGCAAAGCTCCGTATCATTATGGCTGGGACTGGGGCCCGAGATTTCTTACCAGCGGAATCTGGCGGGAAGCGGCGCTGCAAGGCCGGGATGCCGCAGCCATTACGGATCTCTATATCCGCCAGAATGGAGTCAAGCGGGAAGAGGCGCGGCTTACAGCTGTCGTGGAGATTGAAGCTCCGCAAGCTTGCGAGGGAATGCTGCGGATCACGACTGCTAATGGACAGGAATGGATGCAAGCGGTTTCTGTTCCTTCCGGCAAGCACACTGTGGAGATGGATATTGTCGTTGACCAGCCGGAGTTATGGTGGTGCAATGGGCTGGGCACGCCTCATTTAACTACCTTCCGGGCAGAGCTGCTGGATAGCGCTATGGTATTGTCCAGTGCAGAAGTAACTACCGGGCTGCGGGAGATCAAGCTGATCCGCAAACCTGATGCGAAGGGCGCTTCATTCAAGTTTGAGCTGAACGGCGTCCCGGTATTCGCAAAGGGCTCCAACCATATTCCGAACGATAGCTTCACCACGGAAATAACGGAGGAACGTTACCGGCACGAGATTGCCACAGCGGTAGAGTCGAACATGAACATGCTGCGGGTGTGGGGCGGCGGAATCTATGAGGAGGAAGTTTTTTACCGGCTGTGCGATGAGTATGGGCTGCTGGTCTGGCAGGATTTCATGTTCGCCTGCAGCATGTACCCGGGAGATGAGCCTTTTCTTGAGAATGTACGGAAGGAAGCAGAATACAACGTGCGCAGATTGCGCAATCATCCCTGCATCGCCCTATGGTGCGGCAATAATGAGATTGACTCCGCCTGGTCGCAGTATGAGGATAACATGGGCTGGGGCTGGAAAGAAGGCTACAGCGCTGAGATCCGCGAAACACTCTGGGGTTATTATGAAGAAATCTTCCACCGCATTCTGCCGGAAGCGGTAGCGGCTTATCATCCGGGTGCTGATTACTGGCCATCCTCTCCGCTTCGTGAACTTACTACTGATCAAGATCAGCATGCGACGCGGATCATGGGTGAGGGCGATATTCATTACTGGGGTGTATGGCACGGGATTGAGCCTTTTGAGAACTATAACGTCAAGGTAGGCCGCTTCATGAGCGAATACGGCTTCCAGTCCTTCCCTGAGCTGAAATCGGTGCTGAGCTACGCGGAGGAAGAGGATATGGAGCTGGAATCGGAAGTGATGCTGGCTCACCAGAAGAATGGACGGGGCAACCTGATCATTAAAGAGTATATGGACATCTACCTGCCGCAGCCGAAGGACTTCAGGTCATTCCTGTATATGAGTCAGATTCTTCAGGCAGAGGCGATGAGAATCGCTATTGAAAGCCACAGAAGAAACAAACCGTATTGCATGGGAACGTTGTACTGGCAGATGAACGACTGCTGGCCGGTGGCTTCCTGGGCTGGCATGGATTATTACGGCCGCTGGAAGGCACTGCAATATACGGTGCGCAAAAGCTTCCAGGAACTTCTGCTCTCTATTGAAGAGATGGATGGGGAGAACCTGCAAGTGCATGCCGTTTCAGATCTTCAAAAGGCACTGGCTGGTGAACTGGTACTCCGGCTGTATGATTTCAGCGGCTCGCTATTGCGTGAATGGACACAGCCGGTCCAGCTGGAGGCCGATTCGGCGGCGGTGGTCTTCGCGGTGCCGACTGCGGAACTGCTGCAGGGCAACGATCCGAAGCAGGTGGTATTGGTGGCTTCTCTGCTGGCGGACGGCTCCCTACTGGAGCGTAAGGAGCATTACTTCGCTGCGGCCAAGGACAGCAAGCTGAACCGGCCGGTTCTTACGGTGACCGAGATTCCGGGCAGCCTGGACTTTACGGTCAGCAGCGACGTGCTGGCCAGAGGGGTATACCTGACGGCAGAAGAGGAAGGTATCTTCTCGGATAACTTCTTTGATCTGCTTCCGGGTGAGCCGAAGACCGTGCAGTTTATGCTGCGGGGCAATGGAGATCGGGAATTCATTCCCGTAGCGCCAAAGGGGCTTGAGATTCATTCGATGGCTGACTATGTGAAGGAAGATTACCTGGGGTAAAAAACAGTAGAGAGAAGGAACCGGACCATGGCAATTTGGGTACAGGAAGACAAGGGGATAGTTCATTTACAGAGCAAGGGTATGAGTTATATTATCGGCATCTTCAATAACTATCCGATGCATGTCTATTGGGGTAAAAAACTGCGCCATGACGGCAATCTGGGTGGACTGCCGCATCTCGGGGCGGGTACCGGCCTGGACCGGCTTCCGCAGGAATATCCGCAGTACGGCACGGGCGATTACCGCGTGCCGGCTTATCAGGCCAAGCTTACGGACGGCACGCGGATTACTGAGCTGCAGTACACCGGATACCGTGTACTGCAGGGCAAGCCAACGCTCGCCGGACTTCCTTCCGTGTATGTGGAGTCCCCTGAAGAAGCAGATACGCTGGAAATTACGCTGCGAGATGATTACTCGTCGCTGAACGTTATTTTACGCTATACCGTATATCGTGACACGGATGTGATTGCCCGCTCGGTAGAATTTGTTAATGACGGCCAGGCGCCGCTTGACCTGCTGCGCGCGCTGAGCGCTTCCGTCGATTTCCCGGAGGACGGCCAGTTTGATCTGATCTATCTTTCCGGCGGCTGGTCGCGGGAAGCGAATCTGACCCGCAGACGGCTGGAGCAGGGCACTACCGCACTCCAGTCCCGCCGAGGAATGAGCAGCCATCAGCACAATCCGTTTGCCGCGCTGGCCAAGCCGGGTACAGACGAGCACCAGGGCGAGGTATACGGCTTCTCGCTGGTCTACAGCGGCGGGTTTGCGGCTGAAGCGGAGGTGGATGCCTTTGGTTCGACCCGTCTCTGCATTGGGCTGAACCCTTTTGACTTCTCCTGGCATCTGGCTGCGGGAGAAAGCTTCCAGACTCCTGAAGTTGTTATGGTCTACTCGAATGAAGGCCTTGGGGGCATGTCGCGGATTTATCACCGCCTGTACCGCACCCGTCTGGTAAGGGGGATGTACCGCGACAAGGAGCGGCCGATTCTGGTGAACAACTGGGAGGCAACCTATTTCAATTTCAATGCCGACAAGCTGGTGGAGATCGCCGCCGAAGGCTCGAAGCTGGGCATCGAGCTGTTTGTGCTCGATGACGGCTGGTTCGGCAAGCGCGATTCCGACAACTCCTCGCTTGGCGACTGGACCGAGGACCTGCGTAAGCTGCCGGGCGGACTGGCTGATGTGGCGAAGCGGGTCAACGACCTTGGTATGCAGTTCGGCCTGTGGGTGGAGCCGGAAATGATCTCGCCGGACAGCGAGCTGTACCGTGAGCATCCGGACTGGTGCCTCCATGTACCGGGACGCCGCCGCACCGAAGCCCGCTGGCAGCTGGTGCTGGACTTCACCCGTGCGGAGGTCCGGGAGTACATCTACGATGCGCTGAGCAAGATCTTCTCCACCGTGCCGGTTGCTTATGTCAAATGGGACATGAACCGCAACCTGACGGAGATCGGCTCGGCTTGCCTGCCGGCTGAGCGCCAGGGAGAAACTGCCCACCGCTATGTGCTGGGCCTGTATGAGGTGATCGAGCGCCTGACGGCGGACTTCCCGCATATTCTCTTCGAGAGCTGCTCCAGCGGCGGCGGCCGCTTCGATCCGGGTCTGCTCTACTATATGCCGCAGACCTGGACCAGCGACGACACCGACGCCGCGGAACGCTTGAAGATCCAGTACGGCACCAGCCTGGTGTATCCGGTCAGTGCGATGGGCGCGCATGTCTCGGCGGTGCCGAATCACCAGGTTGGACGCGTCACGCCGCTGTCCTTCCGCGGGGATGTCGCCATGTCCGGGAACTTCGGCTATGAGCTTGACCTGACGAAGTTCACGGACGAGGAGAAGGAGCTGGTGAAAGAGCAGGTAGCGAATTATAAAGAAATTCGCGGCCTGGTGCAGCAGGGCAATCTGTACCGGCTGCAGAGCCCGTTCGAGGGCAACGAGACGGCCTGGATGTTCGTCTCGGACGATCAGCGCGAGGCGCTGGTCTATTACTTCCGGGTAATGGCTGTGCCTTACCCGCCGCGCCGCAGCCTGCTGCTCAGCGGCCTGAACCCCGACTATAACTACACGCTTACAGACAGCGGTGAAGTATACGGCGGTGACCGGCTGATGCAGGCCGGGCTAGCGCTGCCGGACATCCAGCAGGACTATGTGAGCGGATGTTTCCACTTAAAGGCGCAAGCATAATTAGCATTTAGGAGAATAGGAGAAGCCAGGGGGACTTGGCTTCTTTTGTTTTGTTTGGGGAACCACTGAGAGGTGAAAGTGCGTCTGAATTCGGCACATTTTACTGAACGTTGGCCCGCTGAAAAGCGCTAATTGTTCGTGTTTAATGTAACTTTCATGTGAGTTATTGCTTTTTTGTTGCCGAAAATGCGATATTTATGTATAATAACAATTGCTATCGAAGGAATTGTACGATATTCTGTTTTCAAAGGTGGTTTCATGGCAGAACTGGAAAACAGCGAGCAGAAGAAGAAAATGTGCCAGATCTACAATGAGGTCTCTAAGGATTTGTTTGGTTTCGGGACGACCCTGCTCCGCGTTACTGTCGATCAGCGGGTCATTACCTTTCACGCCAAGCACCGCAGATCTCCCCGGTCGACCGCCCTGGAGGGCGAGGCGCCTGAACTAAAGCAGGAAGTGGATTTTCGGATGTCACTGCTGTTTAAGAAGAGATTTAAGGAAAGACTTGAAGCAGAGATGGGACTAACGATTGAGGTTCTGCTCAGGGATTACGACGCACCGACGGGGTGGGCCTTTACGAATATGATATTGGCCGGAGAATGACAGTTTCAATATGATATCCGCGGATTTTCGTTTTTGATCTATCTTAAGCGAAGACCGTCCTTCTATTACGGGTAGCTCTTTGCTTTGTTTATACAAAGAAAAGTGTTCTTGTTCCTACAAGAATGCTTTTCTTTTTTTTATGAAAAAATAAGGGGAATCAAGATTTTACTACCAGCAGGAGGTGCTGCCAAACCGTTTTCCGCCAGAAGCTCACTGGAATGAAGAGAACTGAAATTGCCGCAACTATAGGATGAAGACTGGATTTGTACAGCATATTACACTTGGGAGGTTATTTACTAATGAAAAAAATAATGAATGCGGGTCTTGCCCTTACACTGACTGCTGTGCTTGCTGCTTGCGGCAACAATACCTCGACGAACAACACAGGAACAAATAACGCGGCTGCACCCGAAGCGGCACAATCGGGCGAGCCTACGGAACTGGTTGTCTCCACCTGGGGTTTTTCAGAAGATTTCTTCAAGGAATCGGTCTATGCGCCGTTTGAGAAAGAGCACAATGTGAAAATCGTGGTGGAAATCGGCAACAACGCCGAACGTCTGAACAAAATCCGTCAAGGCAGCTCCGATGTTGATGTCATTTATCTGTCGGACTATTATGCGCAGCAGGCAATTAATGAAGGGTTGTTCGAAACGATCGACAGCAGCAAGATTCCGAATCTCCAGAACCTTTATGATATCGCCAAAGCCCCGCTGGGTGCAGAATACGGTCCTGCGTATACGATCGGACGCCTGGGAATTGCCTATAATCCGGCACTGGTTAAAGGCGACGTAACCGGCTGGAGCGATCTGTGGACGAAGTTTGATAAAAACCTGGCGATGCCGGCAATTACAGCTACAGCAGGTCCAATGGTTGTAGATGCGGCATCTCTTGCGGCGGGCAATGCGGACTTCAACGAGGATACAGCATTCACGAAGCTGAAGGAGCTGGACAGTAACGTTGTTAAATACTACGCCCAGACTTCCGAGTATGTGAACATGTTCGGCCAGGAGGAAATTGCCGGCGGTCCGATTATGGAAATGTACTTCAAGGATCTGCAGGCTGCTGTGCCTGACGCCAAATTTATCGCACCGTCTGAAGGTGCTTATGCTGTAATGAATACAGTCAACGTCGTCAAAGACAGCAACAATAAAGAGCTTGCCGAAGAATTCATCAACTGGCAGCTGAGCGATGAAGTGCAGGCGGCATCCGCCAAAGCAAAGGTCGATTCCCCAGTCAATATGAACGTAATGCTGACACCTGAAGAAGCTGTGGGCGTAACGTACGGACCGGATGTCATCGGCAAGCTGCGCAAGCTGGATATGTCTTTCGTGAACGAGCACATTACAGAGTGGACGGACCGCTTCAACCGTGAGATTGGCGGCTAAGGATGACGGGGCGTAAAAAAGTCATTCTGGACGTAGATACTGGGGTGGATGACGCGCTGGCGATTATGCTGGCGGTGACGAGCGGACAGCTCGACATTCTCGGCATCACCACGGTCAGCGGCAACGTCTCACTGGATCAGGCAACCCTGAACACCTGTAAAATTCTCCAGCTGCTCGGCGTGTCCGGGCAGATTCCGGTATACCGCGGAGCGGACAAGCCGCTGGCCCGCGAAGCGATTTTTGAGTACCGTGTGCACGGTGCAGATGGCATCGGCGGTGCATTGGGTGATATGCCGGTAACAAAGCAGGCGGAAACAGAGCCTGCGGAGGACTTCATCATCCGCCAGGTGCTGGCGCAGCCCGGCGAAATCACGCTGATCATGACCGCGCCGCTGACCAATCTGGCGCGCGCGCTGCAGAAATGCCCGGAGCTTATGCAGCATGCCGCCGAGGTAATCGTCATGGGCGGCGTGGTGCAGGGCTTCGGCAATATCACGCCGACGGCGGAATACAACATGTACGTCGATCCGGAGGCCGCGAAGCAGGTACTGGCTGCCGGGTTCCCCCGGCTGACGCTGGTCGGGCTGGATGTGACCCGCCGTGCGCTGCTTAGCGCGGAGGACATTGCGAAGCTGCGCATTCCGGCAATCCGCGATTATGTGGAGCAGAGCACCTCCGGCTACCGGAAGCGTTATTATGAGCGCAACGGTGTGCAGGCCTGTGCCCTGCATGATCCGCTGGCGGTTGGCGTGGCACTGAACCGCGGGTTCGTCACCGTGCACGATTATTATGTGGACGTGGAGACCCGCAGCGAGCTGTGCGACGGCCAGACCGTCTGTGATTTCCAGAACCGGCTGGGCAAGCCGGTAAATGCCGCTGTCTGCCTGGAGGTAGACGCGGCTGCTTTTCTGGAGTGTTTCATTGATAGCTTGAACCAAGAGCCGAAGAAGGACGGGAGTCATTAGAAAATGAAGAACAAAAGAGCAATGTATCTGCTGCTGCCGGGCCTCTTGTTCCTGGCGGCCTTCATGCTGGTCCCGATCACGCTGACCATTGCCTCCACTTTCGTGCAGGATGGGAAGCTGACGCTGGAAGGGTATCTGCATTTTTTCCGCGACGGGTACTTTAACCGCATCCTGCTGACTACGCTCCGGGTAAGTGTCGTGACCACGCTGGTCTGCATGCTGCTCGGGTATCCGGCGGCTTATTATATTTCGCGGGCAAGCGCACGGAAGAAGAGCCTTCTGCTGGCGCTGTCGATCTTCCCGCTGCTGACCAGTCCCGTTGTGCGTTCCTTCAGCTGGATGATTATTCTCGGCAAAAAGGGGCTGATCAACTCCTTCCTGGTCAACACCGGGCTGATCGAAAAGCCCCTGGATATTCTCTATACGCCTACGGCAATGATGATCGGGCTGGTGCATTTATTCCTGCCGCTGATCATCATCACACTGCTGGGGGTTATGGAGAATCTGGATCATGAGCTGGTCCGGGCGGCGCGCAGTCTGGGCGCTTCCCCGTTTGCGGCGTTCCGCAAAATCACCTTCCCGCTGACAGTGCCGGGGCTGATCATCGGCGGAATTCTCGTCTTCGTCGGCAGTCTGACGGCCTATACCACGCCGGCGCTGCTCGGCGGTAAGGAACGGGTGGTCTCCACCTTCCTGTACCAGAATGCCATGACGCTGAATGACTGGCAGGCGGCTTCGGTTATTGCCGTAATTATGATCGTCATTACATTTGTGGTCGTGGGGCTGATGAACGTCTGGGCCAACCGATTAAATCCGAAGGGGTGAGAACATGAAGGAAGGAAACCGCGCGCTGTCGCTGTATACGCTGTTGGTCTTTATTTTTCTGCTGGGTCCGCTCATCATCATTTCCGTTACTTCCTTTGAGCCGGGCACAGTCCTGAAATTCCCCCCTGAGGGCTTTTCATTGAAGTGGTACAAAAATATCTTCGAGGTCAGCGCGTTCATGGAGACCTTCAAGACCTCGATTGTGATCTCGCTGCTCGGCAATCTGCTGGCGCTTCTCCTGGGTGTACCTGCGGCCTACGCGCTGAGCAGATACCGGTTCCGCGGACGGGATACGCTGAATGCGATTTTTCTGTCCCCCGTCCTGATTCCCGGCATTGTTCTGGGCTTCACGCTGCTGCGCTACCTGATTGTAGTGTACGGGCTGCCGATTGTAGCCGGACTGTTAATCGGACATACGGTAATCATGCTGCCTTTTATTATCCGGGTGATTGCCTCGAGTCTGGAAAATTTCGATTTCGCTGTGGAAGAAGCGGCGCAGAGCCTGGGAGCTTCCAGATTGTACACGTTCTTTAAAGTGGTCCTGCCCAATATCCGTTCCGGTATTCTGGCGGCCATTCTGATTGCTTTTCTGGAATCCTTCAACAATGTGGACATTTCCGTGTTCATGACCGGCCCGGGGATCAGTACCCTGCCGATTCAAATGCTGACCTATGTGCAAAATTACTTCGATCCCACGATTGCCGCGATTTCAGTCATTCTGATGGTGCTGACGGCGGCGCTGATGTTCGTCATTGAGCGTCTGATGGGATTCGCTTATTTTACCAAACGATAAACGGAGGCATAACGCAATGTCACTATTAAGTCTTGATCATGTATCGGTTGCGTATGACAACCGTTTGATCCTGGAGGATTTCAATCTGTCGCTGGCCAAGGGGCAGCTTCTCTCGCTGCTCGGCCCAAGCGGCTGCGGCAAAACGACCACACTGCGGCTGATCGCCGGTTTTCTGAACGCGGAATCAGGAGCATTCATGTTCGGCGGGAAGGACTATACCAAGATCCCCGTGGAAAAGCGGAATTTCGGCTTTGTGTTTCAGAGCTACGCGCTGTTCCCGCATCTGTCAGTCTATGACAATGTGGCGTTCGGCCTCCGGCTGCGCAAGCTGAAGGAAGCGGAGGTTAAGAAGCGGGTTACCCGGATGCTGGAAATTGTCAGCCTGGGCGGCTTTGAGAAAAGACTGCCCGCTGCCCTTTCCGGCGGGCAACGCCAACGGGTAGCGATTGCCAGAGCGCTGGTCATCGAGCCGGACCTGCTGCTGTTCGACGAGCCACTCAGTAATCTTGATGCCAATCTGCGGGTGAATATGCGGGTGGAAATCCGCCGCATCCAGCAGGAGCTGGGCATTACGACCGTCTATGTCTCCCATGACCAGGAGGAATGCTTCTCTATCTCCGATCAGGTAGCCGTGATGAATAATGGCAAGATCGAGCAGCTGGACAAGCCATCGGCGATCTTCAAGTATCCGGCCAGTGAATTTGTGGCCCGGTTCATCGGTTTCGGAAACTTCATTTCCTTTGAGGGCAGGAATGACGAGGGAACGGATATCGAGCTCAGCCGCGGAGCGCTGAAGTTCCTGGCGGCCAAACGGCCGGGCGGGGAAGGCAATACCGGATTGCTTGGTGCCATCCGCCCTGATGATTTGCAATTGCTCGGCACTGCGCCTGATCCAAACACCGCCGGCAACACACTGCCTGGCACGGTGCAGATCAGCACGTATCTCGGCCGCAGCTATCAATACCAGGTGGAGACGGAGCTGGGTGTATTCACCGTTAATCAGGAAATGGAGCAGCCTTTCATTCAAGGACAGCAGGTTACGGTTTATTTTCCAAAAGAGAAGCTGGTGCTGGTGCAGTAGCGCTTCATAAGGAGCATACATGATGATTACAGATCAACTTATACTGAACGCTAAAGTGTACAACAGTTACTATAAACGGTTCGAGACGGCGAATGTCGCCGTGAAGGAGGGGCGTTTCCTCTATGTGGGGGCGCTCGGCGCGGAGACGTTCACAGCCGGGGAGGTCATTCAGGCGGAAGGCCGGTATATGGTGCCAGGCCTGATTGATATCCATCTGCATATCGAGAGCACGATGATTACGCCGGAGACCTTCTCCTACGGTATTCTGCAGCATGGGGTAACAACAATTGTTCCAGAACCGCATGAAATGGCCAATGTATTCGGCGTAGAAGGTGTACATGAGATGATCCGGGCCAGCCGGGACTGTCAGGTGGACATGTTCTATGCGATTCCAAGCTCGGTGCCGGCGACTCCGCTGGAGACAACGGGCGGCTCGATTGAAATTGCCGATATCGACGAGCTGATGGAGACGGAGCAGATGATCTGTCTGGGCGAAGTGATGAATTATGTTGATGTCATCCGCGACCCTGATTGCAAAAGCAACCGCATCATCCAGCATGTCCGCAGCCGTTATCCCGGTCTTGTCATCGAGGGGCATACGCCGAAGCTGCTGGACCTTGATCTGCACCGCCTGATCTATGCCGGGATTGATTCAGATCACACCCACCAGAGCATCGAAGGGCTGACCGCACGGATTGCAGCGGGGATGTTCATCGAGATTCAGGAGAAATCGATGACCCCGGATGTGATGGAGTATCTGATCAGCCATGCGGTCAGCGAGCATTTCTGCTTCGTGACCGATGATGTGATGACCGATTCCCTGGTGCAGACCGGACACCTTGATCATCTGGTACGTAAAGCCATCGCCATGGGCATGGCCCCGGAGGATGCAGTCTATGCTGCTACCTTCACCCCGGCCCGGCGGATGAAGATGGCTGACCGCGGCGTGATCGCCCCGAACAAAGCCGCCGATTATGTGCTGCTGTCGGATCTGGCCAGCTTCGCTATTGATAAGGTCTACAAACGGGGCGTCCAGGTCTACGACCGCATGCAGCCGCTGCCTCAGGTGGAGCGGGGGCCGCGGTTCCCGGCTCATTTCTACCGCAGCGTGCAGTTGGCTCCATTGGCTGCAAGCGACTTCGCGGTGTCATCGGAGCTGGCGGACGGCCGCTATGGCTGCCGGGTGATGATGGTCAACAACGTGTCCACGTTTACCGAAGAGAAGCACGCTGCGGCCGAGGTTAAGGGCGGCCAGCTGCAGTGGCAGGAAAGCGGCTATGGCCTGATCGCCACTTTTGAGCGCTATGGCAAAAACGGCAACCGCGCCTACGGCCTGATCGGCGGCGACACGATTAAACGCGGCGCCATTGCGACTACGTATTCGCATGACAATCACAATCTGCTCGTCGTAGGTCATAACCCTGAGGACATGATCCTGGCGGCGAATACAGTGATAGCTGCACAAGGCGGCTTCTGCGTCGTATGTGATGGTGAAGTGCTCGCATTGCTGGAGCTGCCGGTTGGCGGTATTTTGACCGAAGCACCGCTTGCAGAGACGGCTGAGCGCGTGCTCGCGCTGCGGACGGCAATGGAATCGCTGGGTTATAATCATTACAACCCGATTATGTCGATCAGCACCCATTCGCTCCCTGTCAGTCCTGCACTTAAAATCACGGATCACGGCCTGATTGATGTCGGCGCCGGACGGGTGGTACCGCTGCTGTTTCCGCTTGGAGAAGAGTAGCCGCTGCTAGATGCAGCGGTAAAGTCATTGAGACGGGGTATCCCAGCAGGGGATGCCCCGTCTTCTTGTGAATACTGAATCTGACGTCTGTATGCTGCAACGAGGCATCTCTGCTGATATAGCTCCTAGCTCATAATAGCTCAAAATCGGCGGCTGCTCACCAGCACCAGGTAGCGTCAAGCTCACAGAAGTACATAATTGCATTTACTGCAATTAAAAAGAGCTGCAGCGGTCTATTTTCAGCGATAATTGCATTTCGTACACTTAAAAAGGACAGTAAGCTTACTTTTCCTGGTATCGGCGATATTTAACTGTACAAAGTGCAATTATATTTTGATTAACGCTGATATGCGCCTTTTTAGTTGCACGAAGTGCAGTTAGGATGTGGCAAGGCTCTAATTCTTCTATGGAGCAACAGCCGTACCAGCTCAACAAGCAACCTTTCAGGCAGAAACGCGGACTCAGCAAAAATGGTTTTAGCCTAAGCATATGCTGGCTACTCGCACCGGCTTTTTCCCATAAGATTCGGCTTTTGCGATTGACTTGCGTATGACACGACCCTATGATGATTAATAATATAAAATATAAGCGGAACTGGAAGAGGAGAGAGCGAACAGCATGGCTATGGAAATTGAACGCAAGTTTCTGCTGCCGGAATATCCGGAGCGGCTTATAGAGGACGGACAGCTTACGGTACTCACCCGGCACAGCATAGATCAGACCTATCTCGCGATCGAAGACGGGCAGGAACTGCGGGTGCGCAAAATTACCGATTTGGATTCAGGAGAGGTTACCTTTACACATACCTTCAAGGATGGCAAGGGGATCAGCCGCCAGGAGATTGAATATTACATCTCGGAAGGAATCTATAATCAGATGATTGATGCGGTCAAGGCTATTCCGCTGGTCAAAACCCGGATTACCGGCGTATGGAACGGTACTACGGTGGAAATTGATCTCTACACCCAGTTGGAGCTTACGGTGCTTGAGGTTGAATTTGATTCGCTGGAGGAAGCGGAAAGCTTCGCCGCCCCGGACTGGTTCGGTGAGGATGTCAGCGTAGAGAAGAAGTACAGCAACAAGACCGTCTGGAAGCAGCTGCAGAATAAATAGTGCAGCCGGTTCAGCCCTGATTTTTTATCGCAAAAGTTGACACATAAATAACGGACTTTAACGCTTAAACGTGTTACTATATAGGTTAAATAAAGAGGGGTTCAGGAGGATGAGACAGGTATGGAGTATATAAGCACAAGAGGAAATGTGGAAGCCAGAGGCTTTATTGATACGGTTCTGATGGGGCTTGCGGATGATGGAGGGCTGATGGTCCCTTTTAAGATCCCGGTGATTTCCCCGGAAACGCTGGAAGAGTGGAGAAGCCTCAGCTTCCAGGAGCTGTTCCTGGAGATTTTCTCCTACTATACCAACGACGAAATTCCCTATGAGGATCTAAAAGAAATGGTATACACCAGCTACGGAAATTTCCGTGCGCCGGAGGTTACGCCACTACGCAAGATTAACGATTCGCTACATGTGCTGGAGCTGTTTCATGGTCCTACGTTTGCTTTCAAGGATGTGGCGCTGCAGTTTATGGGTGAGCTGTATTCCTATATCTCCAAGGTGCGGGGCGAGATCATCCATATCCTCGGTGCAACCTCGGGCGATACCGGAGCGGCAGCCATTCAGGGCGTTCGCGGCAAGGAAGGGATCAAGATCTGCATCCTGCATCCGCATGGCAAAGTAAGCAAAGTACAGGAGCTGCAAATGACGACGGTGGATGACAGCAATGTGCTGAACCTGTCCGTGGAGGGCAACTTCGACGATTGCCAGAAGGTAATTAAGGAGCTGTTCGCGGATCTGGATTTCAAAGGGCGTTATCATCTGCGGGCGATTAACTCCATTAACTTTGTACGTATCCTGGCCCAGACCGTTTATTATTTCTATGCCTATCTGCAAATTGAAGGCAGCGACGAGAAGAAGATCAATATCAGCGTGCCTTCTGGCAACTTCGGCAACATCTTTTCAGGCTATTTGGCTAAAAAGATGGGCCTGCCGATCAACAAGCTGATTATCGCCACCAACGAAAATAACATTCTCGAACGGTTCGTACTGACCGGCGAATACAAGCCAGGCAGTTTTACGGGCACTTACAGCCCGTCGATGGACATCCAGGTGGCGAGCAATTTTGAACGCTATCTGTATTATCTGTTGGACGAGGATACAGTGAAGCTGTCTGCATATATGTCACAGCTGCAAACAGACGGCAAAATTACGGTGGACGGCGAGCTGTTCGACCAGGTGCAGGCTGATTTTGCCGCGCTTGGGGTCAAGAACCAGCAATGCCTCGATACCATCGGCAAATACGAGCAGGAATACGGCTATTTGCTGGATCCGCATACAGCCTGCGGCATCGCGGCTTATGAGGCCTTCAGCGGTCCAGGCGAAACGGCCATTACCTTCGCAACGGCGCATCCGGCCAAATTCGACGAGGCGATTGCCCTGACCGGTATCAAGCAGGACTTCCCGGCGCAGATTTCGGCCTTGTTCGAGAAGCCGCAGCATATGACGGTAGTCGAGCATGACAAGGCGGAGATTGTGCGGCAGCTGCAGGCTTTTTACGGATAAACAAGCCAGCTGCTGGCTGAACTAGACACCTTTGATTCATAGAACGCCAAGAGCCCCTTTCTTCACCAGAAGAAGGGGGCTCTTGGCGTTCTTAAAATATAAGAAATTATCTGCTTCACGCTATAAATTATCCTTCTATTTCTCGCTGAAACGGATACCGTCCTATTGAGGACGGCGAAGCCGTTTCCACTTAGCGTTGTACACATAAGGCTGTGATCTGCTCATGCTGCGTTTTACGTTTATACGCCACGCACCGCTGCCAACTGCTGTTCCCTGGCTTTCTCGCAGAAATCAGCGACTTTGTAGGAGACGTAATAGGCCAGCATTTTTTCCGAATCGGAGAAATCGGTATCCAGCAGTCTCGCGATATGATCCAATTTATATCTGAGTGTATTCCGGTGAACATACAGCTCGTCGGAAGCGAGCTGCATGTTCCGGTTGTTTTTGAGATAAACAAAGAAGGTATGGTACAGGGTGGACTGATGGGCGGCATCGTATTCCTGCAGCTTGAGCAGCTCCGGATGACGGTACACCTGCTCCTCGCCGGACATCACCTCGGCAGAAAGCAGCTCATAGAGCTGGACATCGGCATAGTAGGTCAACTGCTGCCCGGGGCAGAGAATCCGGCCGATGCGGATTGCGCTTAAGGCTTGCAGATAGTGCATTCTGCACTGGGTCAGACTGGAGAACATGCTGCTGAGACCTATGGTGATGCCAGTCTGGTCCAGAAATTGCTGCAGCTGCCTGCTGCGGGCAAGCTCTTTGGAGAGATTTCCGTCATGGATCATCACGATCCGGCCCTCGTAATAGCTGCAAGGACTGCCGGGAAAAAGCTGTTGTAAACGCTCTCTTAAATAGTCGTCATAACGGCCCGATCCCTCATAGCGGGTTAGATCGAACAGCAGCACAAGCAGTTGTGTGCCGAACTTTAGGCCTGCCGATAACATCCGGTCCCGGATAGTGCCGGGGTCCTGTGGCTGCTGATCCAGCAGTCCGCAGATGAAATCCTCCACCTTTATATTTTTGGCGTTGCGGTAGTAGCTGCTCTTGCCCATTTCTTCCGCAAGGATGGTGGCGGCAATCGCCAGCAGTTCGGGATCTCTGGGCCGGAAAGGGCTCTTGCAGCCGAGCAGCAGCACGTTGCCGACTTGCTTGCCGCCTACTTTTATTTTGGAGATCAGCTTGGTATTGGCAGTCTCCTCGCAGGTAACTTCATACGCAGCATCCGTTTGTTTGCCCCGCCTTACACTTTCCATTCGGTTCACAGCCGCAATGAAGTCATAAGAGCAGTAGCCCTTGCGGATATTCTCGTTCCACAGATAATCGTCGATATCCTCCTGGCCGGAGTGGGCCACAATCTTGAAGCTTGCGTCAAACACAATCACGGGATTTCCCAGCAGCCCTGCGGCTGTGTTCACAATTGCCGAAAGGCCTGCGCCAGAAATGTATGCTGTGAACAAAGATGCGGTATAGTGCTCAACTTCGATTGTTTCACGCTGCAGCTCATTTAAGGTAACATCCATTGGTATCGCCCCCTAATTATCATAGTGCAATTTGCACTATAAAGAAGTGATTTTTGGCGCTTGTAAATATATTCACAAAGTATCCGGAGCCTTACACTATAGGTGGAGGTGCTAAGCAGATGAAATATGAGAAACTGTTTGCAGCAGGAAAAATAGGACGTCTTACCCTGAAGAACCGGATTGTAATGCCGGCGATGGGCACGTCACTGGCAGCGGCCAGCGGCGAAGCCTCGGACGAAATGATTGCCTTCTATGAAGAACGTGCCGCCGGCGGCTGCGGCCTGATTATTACAGAGATTACGCGGGTGGACAACGAAACGGGTGTGGGAACTCCCAACCAGCTGAATGCAAGTGATCTGTTATTCGTTCCACGTCTGGAGAAGCTGGCCAGAGCCGTACACCGCCATGACAGCAAAATCTTTCTCCAGCTGCAGCATCCCGGACGGCAGAATCACGGGCGGCTGATCGGCGGCAAGCAGATTGTGGCGCCTAGCGCAGTCATGTCATCAGCCATTGGCGAAATGCCCCGGGAGCTGACTACGGAAGAGGTTGAAGGGCTGGTGCGCAAATTCGTATTCGGCGCGGTTATCGCCCAGACTGCAGGGATCGACGGTGTGGAAATCCATGGTGCCCACGGGTATCTGATCGGGCAGTTTCTAAGCCCGCTGACCAACCTGCGGACCGACAAATACGGCGGTTCACTGGAAGGCAGAATGCGGTTCCTGAGTGAGATCGTTCAAGGAATTAAGCAGACCTGCGGGGCCGGATTCCCGGTATCCGTACGGATCGACGGGGATGAATTTGTGCCCGGGGGCATTACGCTGGAAGAAGCGCTGCTCACAGCGAAACATCTGGAACAGCTTGGTGTGGACTGCATAAATGTAAGCGCTGGCACCTATGAGTCGTCCAATACGATCATTGAGCCGATCTCCTATCCGCAAGGATGGAAAAAACATCTTGCTGCGGCCATGAAGCAGGCCGTTCAAATTCCGGTGATTGCTTGTGATGTAATCCGTAAACCGGAGTTTGCCGAGAGCCTGCTCCAGGAAGGAAATACGGATTTCGTGGCGCTCGGCAGAGCCCAGCTGGCCGATCCGGAGTGGGGGAACAAGGCGGCAGAAGGCCGCGAAGCCGAGATCAGAACCTGCATTTCCTGCCTGTACTGTATCCAGGAAGTGATGGAGTGCAAGGTCATTAAGTGCGCCGTCAATGCGCGGGTAGGGCGGGAGCTTGAATTCTCCGAGCCGCCGCGGGATGGCGGCGGCAAGGTTGTAGCCGTGATCGGCGGCGGTCCGGCAGGCATGGAGGCTGCGCGGATTCTGGCGCTGCGGGAGTTCAAGCCGGTGCTGTTCGAAGCGCGGGATGTGCTGGGAGGCAGCGTGGAGCTGGGAAGCCACCCGCCGCTTAAGGAGAAGCTGAACTGGTTCATCGACAATATGCAGCATCAGCTGGAGCAGCTGAATGTGGATGTCCGGCTTTCAACGAAGCCTACGCTGGAGCAGCTGAAGTCGCTGAATCCGTATGCGGTATTTATCGCTGCCGGGGCACAGCCGATTGTGCCTGCTATTCCGGGAGTGGATAAGGCAGCGGTCTGCACAGTTGTCGACGTGTTAAGCGGAGCTGCTGTAATCAAGAACAAGCGGGCGGTAGTAATCGGCTCGGGCATGACCGGACTGGAGACGGCGGAATATCTGGCCAGCCTCGGCAATCAGGTCACGGTAGTGGAAATGCAGCCGCGGGTTGGCCCGGATGCATATCTTCCGAACCTGATCGACATTGTTACCCGGCTGAAAAAGAGCGGCGTGGAGCTGCTGGCTTCGACGAAGCTGGTAGAAGTGCGGGACGGGGCCATTGTGCTGGAGAACAGCGCCACGGGTGAAACCTCAGTGAGGGAAGCAGATGCCGTAGTGCTGTCCATTGGAGTTGCACCTGAGCGTTCATTCACGGAAGAGCTCAAGCTGGCCCTGCCGAAGGTGAAGATAATTGGCGATGCCGGCAAGCCCGGCAGAATCGGGCAGGCGATTCAGTCCGGCTTCGAGACAGCATTTGTACTGAATTGATACTAAATAAAGGAGGATTCAATGATGGGGAGTTTTGTGAAAAGTTTTGCGGATATCAAGAAGTATGGAGGCAGACCGACTACCTTCTATGATGCAGAGATGCTTACGGTGTATTGGGAGACGAAACCGGAGATTATCGAACGCCTGCTGCCGAAGCCGCTGAAGCCTGCCAGCCGTCCGCTCGTCAATGCGTTTGTGGCCGACTATCCGGCAACGAACTTCTGCCCGCCTTACCGAGAAGCCGGATTGTTCGTGCTGGCCGACTATAACGGACAGCTGGGCAACTACTGTCTGTCCATGCCGATTACAAGCGATATCGGTATGGCGATGGGCCGCGAGGTCTGCGGCCTGCCTAAGAAGATGGCCGATATCCGCATGAACAGCTCGGAACGTACCTTCGAAGGGGCGATCAGCCGGAATGGCGTTGACTTTTTCAACATAAAGGCCACTATGGAGGACCGCTTCAATGACGGCAAGGCCGGAGGGGTTCTGGAGGAGTATTACGGCAAGGACATTCCTTTATACAACATCAAATATGCCAATGCGGTTGACGGAAGCGGCTTTGATCTGATGCCTACGCTGGTGACCCAGCGGCTGGTCAGTGACGTCAAGGTGTATAAGGCTGCCGAAGCTTCGATTACCTTCCAGGAGTCTGAGCATGATCCATGGAGCGAGCTTGAAGTCGTGAACATGCTGGGAGCGGTCTATACCGTCAGTACGAATGTGCTGGAAAAAGGCAAAGTGCTGGAACAACTCAATCCGATGGAGTTCCTGCCCTATTGCTATCTCCGCTGGGACTGGTGGGAGAACAAGCTGCAGCCGGAATATACCCCATCGTCCATATAAGTCGAGAACACATCATTATCAGAACAGGCTTACAAAACTATTAGGAGGGTTTACGATGAACAATCTTTTTGACTTAACGGGGAAAACGGCAATCGTGTCGGGCGCATCCAGCGGAATCGGTGTGGAGTTTGCGGAAATGCTCGCGGATCAAGGGGCTGATGTGGCGATATTGGCCAGAAGATATGACAAGCTGAAAGCGGTGGCTGAGAAGATCACGGCGAAGTATCCGGAACGCCGGATTATCCCGATCGAATGTGATGTAACCAAAGAAAACCAGATTATTGCTGCGGTTCAAAAGGTGATGGCCGAGTTCGGCAAAATTGATATCCTGCTGAACAACGCCGGTATCGTCGATTCCGTGCCTATTGAAGCGCTGGAGGAGGAGGCCTGGGACCGTGTGCTTGATACCGATCTGAAGGGCGTGTTCCTGATGTCCAAACATGTTATCCGCCATATGAAGGAACGGAAATACGGCCGGATTGTCAATACCGCCTCCATGCTGGGGCTTACCGCTTCGGCGTCCATCCCTACCCATTCCTATAACGCGGCTAAGGGCGGAGTGATTCACCTGACCCGGGGTGTGGCAGCAACGTATGCGAAGCACGGAATTACTGTCAATGCGATTGGACCGAGCTTGTTCAAGAGTGAAATGACGGAGAATACGCTCTTTTCGGAGCAGGCTTTGAAAATGTACAACGCCGTATGCCCGATGGGCCGTCCCGGAAATCCCGGTGAGCTGAATGGAGCTGTGCTGTATTTTGCCTCGGATGCTTGCAGCTACACTACCGGGCAAACGTTGTTCGTTGACGGAGGCTGGACGATTATATAATTTAAAAGTGTTGTGAGGAGAAGCGCCTGCATTTATGCAGGTGCTTTTTTTCACATAGTGATCCTATCAGAATTTGTCGGAAATTACCCGTTAAAAGTGGACATGACCACCCTGACAGTGAGAAAATAGCATATAGAGATTAGTGAGAACAAAAAAAGGACGGGATCATCATGACAATTCGATTCGGGGTCGTAGGCACCAACTGGATTACAGACCGCTTTGTTCAGGCCGGACTGGAAAATGAGGAATTTCTCCTTACAGCTGTACATTCCCGCACAGAAGAGAAGGGCCGCGCTTTTGCCGCCAAATATGCGGGAGCTGCCATTTACACAGATCTGGAGGAGATGGTCTCCAGCGGCGAAGTGGACGCCATATATATCGCCAGTCCCAATTCCATGCATGCCGAACAGGCGCTGGTGTGCATGAACCATGGCAAGCATGTGATATGTGAGAAACCGGCCGCTTCCAACAGCACAGAGCTGCGGGCGATGATTGAAGCTGCGAACAGCAATGATGTGCTGCTGATGGAGGCAATGAAATCAACCTTCATGCCGAATTTCGGCGTTATTAGAGACAACCTGTACAAGCTGGGTCAAGTGCGGCGGTATTTCGCCAGTTATTGTCAATATTCGTCGAGATATGATGCATACCGGCAGGGAACGGTGCTGAATGCTTTTAATCCGGAATATTCGAACGGCTCGCTTATGGATCTGGGCATTTATTGTCTGTATCCGCTGGTGGCATTGTTTGGCAAGCCTGATTCGATTAAGGCTACGGGCATTATGCTTTCTTCCGGAGTGGACGGGGAGGGGAGTATGGTTATGCGCTATGCCGATATGGATGCGGTTGTCATGCATTCCAAGATTACCGATTCCTATTTGCCTGCCGAGATTCAGGGGGAGAACGGAACGATGGTGATCGACAAGATCAACCAGCCCTATCAGGTCAAGATTCATTACCGCGACGGTACGGTCGAGGAGCTTACGCTGCCGCAGGTATTCGAACCGATGTATTATGAGGTGCAGGAATTCATCCATCTGCTGAGGAATGGACACCGCGAGAGCAACACCAACAGCCATGCCAATTCGCTCGCGGTTGCGGAGGTTATGGAGGAAGCCAGAGCACAGATCGGCCTCCGCTACGCCTCGGATCTATAGTTGAAACCGCTGGGATTACAGAGGGAAAAGGGGAGCAGAACTTGAAGACTTTCAAAAAGGTGTACATCGAGATTACAAGCGTCTGCAACCTGGCCTGCAGCTTCTGTCCGCCCACGGAGCGGCAGAAGAATTTCATGAAGCTCGACACCTTTAATAAGATTCTGGACGAGATCAAGCCACATAGCAGTCATATCTATCTTCATGTCAAAGGCGAGCCGCTGCTGCATCCGAAGATCGGCGAGCTGCTGGACGCTGCCCACGCCAAAGGCTTCAAGGTAAACATTACGACCAACGGCACGCTGATCCATAAGGCGGGGCCGAAGATTCTCGGCAAGCCGGCGCTTAGGCAGATGAACTTCTCGCTGCACAGCTTCGACGGACATGCTGGCTCAGAGAACCGCGAGGGCTATCTCCGGGAGATCATTTCGTTCGTGCGCGAGGTTTCTGCGCAGGGTGTGATTATCTCCTTCCGGCTATGGAATTTGACGGAGGATAACCTGACCAATCTGGAACGAAGCCGCAACCGCGAGACATTGGCCTTGCTGGAGGAGGCGTTTCAGCTGGATTTCAAGATTGAGGAGAAGGTTATGCCGGGCACTGGCGTCAAAATCGCCCCGCGCATCTATCTCAACCAGGACCATGAGTTCAAATGGCCTGCCCTGCACGAGCCGGAGGACGACGGCAAAGGCTTCTGCCATGCGCTGCGCAGCCAGGCGGCGGTGCTGGTCGACGGCACGGTCGTGCCGTGCTGTCTTGATGGCGAGGGTGTCATCAACCTCGGCAACATCCATGAGAAGCCCTTCTCCGAGATTGTCGAGGGCGAGCGGGCGAACAACCTGTTCTACGGCTTCTCCCGCAGGGAAGCCGTAGAGGAGCTGTGCCGCAAATGCGGGTACCGGCAGCGGTTTGGAACTTAAGCTTTTGTAGTTGCTGTATCCAAAAAAGAGAACCGGGACTTTCCGGTTCTCTTTTTTTGGATGGAACAAAGACGTTTAACTTATATCTGCTAGTCCCTAATGATCACATCTGCCTGTATAAGTGTTTTTTCATAACTCGTGCCTGGATTGAGGATTCTCCACAGCAGCTGATCTACAGCTCTTGTACCAAGCAGCTCCTTATTGACATTAACGGTCGCCAGGAATGGTATGGAAGGATGCGTATTGTCAAAACCGGTAAACACCAAAGTGTCGGGTATAGCCATGCCCATAAATTCGAACGTCTCCATGGCGAACAAGGCGTAAATATCGTTTGCGCATACAAAGACCTCGGGCAGTCCGTGTTCGGTAATGGCAGCCGCGAAGGTTTCCCTGAAGTTATCAATTTCGGGTCCGTTAAGTGAAGGGATCTGCTTAAGTTCGATATCGTTATCTTCGAGTGCTGCCCGAAAGACAAGGAATCGTTCATAAAAACTATGGGCATCACGTATGTTTCCAAGGAATTGATAGTCCCGGTAGCCCTTATTAATGACAAAGTTCATCATTTCTTTCATGGATGACGGATTATCGGTAAAGATGGAATCGCAATGAAAGCTGGGGTCGGAGTGATCCACCATCATGACCGGAATGCCCAGACTACGAATCTCTACCAGAATAGGTGTTGAAATGGAACCTACCGTAATCACACCCATGATCGCTTCAGGGTTAAGAAGAGAAAACATCGAGTCGTCTTTAGGTTCCGTTAATGTTAATACGTTAATGCCCCTCTGATTCAATCTGGAAGAGATACCGCTAAATACCGGTCCCCAATACAAAGATTCCGGGTTCTGGTAGCGGATGTTTGGAAATAAAACCAGAACTGTGCCGGACCATTTGCGGGCATCCAGATCGACCAGCTCGCCTGGAGTTTGCGCAGACTTAGAGTCTTTAAAGTAACCAAGCTGTCCGGCGGCCTTGAATATCGTATCTCTCGTCTGTGAACTGACTCCGGGTTTGCCGGATAATGCCCTTGATACTGCAAATTTCGACAGTCCCGTAAAATCAGCTATGGATTGGATAGTTACTTTACGTCGCATACAAATCATCCTACTTTAATCAGATTATTTTATAATTCCCGAAGACAATTACATTACAATTTTACATGAAGAATGAGTGGCTAACACTTGTTTTTTTGAATTTGGTTATTTGCTTCCTTTGGGATGGTTTTGTTATTTTGTTTTAGGGCTATATTTTTGTTTGGGATTTTTGATTATTGTTATTTTGTTATGCAAAAGATAACATTATTATTTACAATGTACAAGTTAATGACTTATTTACGATATAACTTGTCCTATTTCATGGAAAAAGTGAGATTAAGTATAAAAAATGATTGACCGTTTTCTTGGGTGGTGGTAATATTTGTTATGTTAAGAAAAACAAAATACAATAACAAATAAAGGCGGTGTTCCAAACAAACGAAGGAAATTGTGCTTCTGTTATTTTTTTATGCAGTCGTGTAAGCGCTTTAACCAGAAGGGGACAGCACTGACGTATTCATATCATTAACGGGAGGTTTGACGAATGAGAAAGATAAAGGGGTATTCAGTTTTATTATTATGTTTTGTTTTTTTACTTACAGCCTGCAGTGGCGGAAACAATGCTGCCAACAATACAAAAGTAAATGCGACTACTGAGCCTGCAGCTACAGAAGCGGCGGTAGAAGCAACAGCAGAAGCAACGGCAGCACCGGTTGACATGGGCGGACGTGTAATTAAGGTAGCGGCTTGGTGGGATCTGAAGCCTGCGGGCAATTCAGCCTCTGAGAAGGAACGGCTTGCTAAAATTGCTGAAGTAGAGAAAAAGTATAACTGCAAGTTCGAATTTGTAAACGTTCCCTTCCAAGAGTTCATGCCTAAATTCACGGCTACCGCGCTTACGGGTGAACCCTTTGCCGATATCGTCATTATGGAGTACAACTCGGCATGGCCTGCAATCCTCAAGGGACAGCTGCTGAAAGTTAGCGAATATACTACAGCCGCTTCCAATATCAACAATGAAGCTAATCTATTGGTTAAGGCACCTCAAATCGCAAACGAGGACTATGCCTTCGCTGAACCCGGCGTCGGTGGTGCGGGCATCCATTACAACCGCGATTTGTTCAAAAAACTGGGGCTTCCCGATTTGCAGGAGCTTTATGCCAGTGGACAATGGAATTGGGATAAATTCATCGAAGTCGCCAAACAAGCCACTAAGGATACGAATAATGACGGTAAAATCGACACTTATGGATTCTCGGGCTGGGCTATCGATATCCTGCGTAACTTCTCCGCAGCTAATGGTGGAAAGCTAGTGGACGAAGCCACAAGTACACAAGGTCTGACTGATCCCAAAGTCATTGAAACCGCTGAATTTATAAACCGTTTGTACAACGTTGAAAACGTTGTCAAAGTCAAAGGGTCAGACAAAGTTGGCTATGACGAATTCAATACCTTCAAAGATGGCGATGTAGCGATGTTCCCGGCTCCGATTTGGAATTTGGGAGATTTGACTTTCGATTTCGGTGTTGTTCCGTTCCCGAATGGACCCTCAGGATCTCCTGAACTTACCTATGCTGATAACGGCAAGAATGCATTTTTCATTCCTAAAGGTGTAAAAGATCCACAGGCTGTCTACCAGGCTTTCGAAGATACCTATGATATTACTCAAACCGGAGATTTTCCGAGCCAAGAGTGGCTGGAAAGCATCTACACTCATGAAGAAGATGTAGCTATGATGCATGAGCATATCAACAACACAGGCCAGATTCTTTTGGAAACCGCTTACCCGGAATTCCCGACCACCAATTTCATGAAGGACATTATTGTAAACAATCAATCGGTTACAGCAACAGCCGAGAAATATAAGCCAGAGGCGGAGGCTTCCATTGCCAAGCTAGGCAAGTAACAGAAGCGGTTCGTATCGTCATAAGAACAGGGGGATGTCTTGGCGACTCCCCCTGTTGTATGAATATAAGATTTCACCATAGCACGTAAGCTCTCCCGTAAAAGGGTGATAACCGCTTGCGCTTGTAAGGAGGACTTCTGGTGATAAGTAAAATGCGTCAATCCAAAATGGCCAAGAATATAACGCTTGCTGCAATGGCATTATTGATCACGCTTCCGGCAGGCTTAAATGTACAGGTAGATGCAAGTGCGCAAGCAACGTCCGCAGTGGAGCAAGTACCCAATGAAACAACGGCTACAGTGGAGACAGCGGCTTTTAATGAGCATAAATACGTATCCTATTTAACCGAACATGAGGGGGCTTCCAGACCTGATCAAGAAATTGTACTGGAGGCAGCTAATTATAGTCATGTTGAGGGCAGCGGCTTCGAGAAGCTGCCGGATTACGAAGGCATGGCAGGCCAATCTCTATTAACGGGGGAATCCGGCAGGGTCGAATGGAATGTTCAAGTCGCGGAAGAGGGCTTCTATAATTTATCCATGCTGTATTATCCCGTTGAAGGGAAAAGCTCAGCGATTGAGCGCGCCTTATATATTGACGGCAAGCTCCCTTTTCGGGAAGCAGCTTTCTTGCAGTTTGACCGTATTTGGGTTGACCAATTGGATCAGCTGGTTCAGGACAATCAGGGCAATGATCTGAGGCCTAGACAGATTGAGAAACCGGGCTGGAGCGAGAAAGCGTTCCAAGACTCTAACGGTTATGAGAATGAGCCCTTTTTATTTTATTTCTCTAAAGGCTCACACACGTTAACTTTGGAATCTTCCAGAGAACCAGTCGTTCTTAAGCAGTTGAAGCTGTTTAAGCAAGCGGAGCCGCTGCCTTATAAGGAAGTAAAGAAGCAATTGGATGCCGATGGTGTTCAGGCCTCCAGCGGTCAGCTCCTGAGGATCGAGGGAGAGGATGCGGCTGCCAAATCATCGCCAACCTTGTACCCGCTTAGCGAGCGTTCCAGTGCCGCGGTTCATCCTTACAGTTCTTCCAAGATCAAGATCAATACCATAGGCGGGCTGAATTGGCGAATACCCGGCCAGTGGATTGAATGGGAAATTGATGTCCCTGAGACCGGATTATATAAAATGGCCTTTAAGACACAGCAGAATTATGTCAGGGGGATTTATTCCACCCGGAGGCTGACCATAGACGGAATAGTGCCGTTTGAGGAAATGGCAAAGGTTCCGTTTCGATATAAAAGCTCCTACCGGTTGGACATTATGGGTGGGGACGAACCCTATTTATACAAGCTGGAAAAGGGCAAACATGTTGTGAGGCTTGAGGTAAGCCTTGGCGAGTTCGCCCCTTTAATTCGCGAGGTAGAGGACAGCCTGTACAATCTCAATTCCATGTACCGCAAGATCCTGATGATTACGGGAACCAAGCCGGATGAATACCGTGATTACCAGCTGGATAAAAAAGTGCCTGACATGCTTGAGGTGTTTGGTGCCGAACGGGACCGATTAACGGGGATTGCCAAGCAATTGGTCCAGTTGTCAGGACAATCGAGTGATCAGGAAGCGCTGCTCAAAACAATGGCACAGCAGTTGGGCGAATTAATTGATGATCCGGACACCATTCCAAGAAGACTGGCCGCATATAAGACGAATACCGGAGGACTTGGAACATGGGTACAGACAGCAAGAGAGCAGCCGCTTGAAGTAGATGCACTTTACTTAGCTTCTCCCGATAAGAAGTTTCCCAAGAAAGGGATGGGTTTTGGCTCGAAGTTTAAGCATGAGACCGCTACCTTCTTCGCTTCCTTCTTTACCGATTACAACCAAATCGGAAATGTGTCGGAAGAGGATGACCAGAAATCAGTAACCGTCTGGATCGGAAGCGGACGGGATCAGGCGAATACGATGAAGGCCATGATTGATGAGACATTCACATCCGCCACGGGCATTAATGTCAACCTGAAGCTCGTCAACATGACGACATTGCTTCCGGCTACCTTAGCCGGGCAAGGACCCGATGTAGCGATGCAGATCGGCAATGATCTGCCTGTCAACTTTGCGATGCGCAATGCGGCGGCGGATCTGACACAGTTTACAGACTTTGATGAAGTGAGCAGCCGTTTCCGGGAAAGCGCAGTTGTACCTTACAGATATGATAGCGGAGTGTATGCCTTACCTGAGACCCAGACCTTTAATATGCTCTTCTACCGGAAGGACATTTTGGAGGAGCTTCATCTGCAAGTGCCTCAGACTTGGGATGAGGTATCCACTTTACTTGCTGTGCTCAGTAAGAACCATATGCAGTTTGGACTGCCGGTTGTGGTTCAATCCGCAGTCCAAGGGCAGAACATCCCGCCTAACTCGATGTACGCCGCTCTCTTATTTCAGAATGGCGGACAATTTTACCGGGATGGCGGACAGGAGTCAGATCTCGATTCGCGGACCGGGATGGAAACGTTCAAGCAATGGACGGAGTTTTACACCGATTACAAGCTTGAGCGTGAATATGACTTTGCCAATCGCTTCCGCACAGGAGAAATGCCTTTCGGCATAGCCGATTACACACTATATAACCAGCTTTCTGTATTTGCTCCGGAGATTCGGGGGATGTGGGGCTTCGTGCCGATCCCGGGAACCGTGCAAACAGATGGCACCTTGGACCGGACGGTATCCAGCGGGGGAAGTGCTGTCGTGATGATGGATAAGGCCAAAGACAAAGAGGCCTCTTGGGAATTCATGAAATGGTGGACGAGTGAAGAGACGCAAACGGTGTTCGGACGTGAGATGGAAGGGTTAATGGGGGCGGCAGCCCGTTATCCGACCGCTAACATCAAAGCGTTGGACAGCTTGCCTTGGCCCGTTGCCGATTATGATAATTTGAAAGCCCAGTTCGAGTGGGCCGAAGGTGTTCCTGAAGTTCCGGGCGGGTATTTCACGGGCAGACATTTATTCAACGCTTTCTACAAAACGGTAGTCGGCGGCGTGGAAGCACGGGAATCCATTATGGACTATGTCCAATATATTCAGGACGAGATCACCACCAAACGGAAAGAGTTTGGTCTATAGCGGTAAGGAGGAGGGTCAAGCGTGCAAAATTGGTGGAGCCTGAAGTGGCGGGAAATGAGAGCCAATAAGCATTCGTATATTTTGATGGCGCCGTATATGATATTGTTCGCCGTATTTACGGTCTTGCCTGTCTTGGTCTCGATCGTGCTTAGCTTCACATACTTCAATATGTTGGAGTTTCCGAAGTTTATAGGCTGGCAGAACTATACCCGCTTATTTCTGGAAGATGATGTCTTTCTGATTGCCCTCAAAAACACACTGTTATTCGCAGTGATCACAGGGCCGATTAGTTATATCGCCTGTTTTGTTTTTGCCTGGATCATTAATGAGCTGTCTCCAAAGCTTAGAGCTGTAATGACGCTCGTCTTTTATGCGCCTTCCATTTCGGGAAATGTCTATTTCATTTGGCTCATGATCTTCTCCGGAGACCGGTATGGAATCATGAACGGATTATTACTGAAGTTTGGCTTTATCCTGGAGCCGATCCAATGGCTCAAAACGGAAGGCTACATTATGCCTATCATCATCCTTGTTCAATTATGGCTCAGTCTCGGAACAGGGTTCCTCACGTTCATTGCAGGCCTGCAGACTGTTGATGGAACGTTATATGAAGCGGGAGCTGTGGACGGGATCAAAAATCGCTGGCAGGAGCTGTGGTACATCACCTTGCCTTCCATGCGCCCGCAATTGATGTTCGGTGCCGTTATCCAGATAACGACCGCGTTTGCCGTAGCTGATGTTTCGATTGCGCTGGCAGGGTTCCCGAGCGTGAACTATGCAGCGGAAACCATCGTCACACATTTGATTGATTTTGGCACAACCCGATTCGAAATGGGCTACGCTTCAGCTATTGCTACCGTGTTGTTCCTGATCATGGTTGGATCGAACCTAATTGTTCAAAAACTGCTTAGAAAGGTGGGTGAATAGAGGCATGACTATCCCCTTTCAAATGAATGCAAAACAACGGTTAAGCCGGTCGATCCGGATGCCGAAAAAGCGGGTGAACCGTTCAGCATGGGGCACTTTATCTTTATTCGCCCTGCTCACCGTATTTGGAGCATTTATGATTCTACCGCTTGTCTACGCTATTAATAATGCGTTCAAGCCGCTGGATGAAATCTTTATCTTCCCGCCGACGTTATTTGTCCGCCATCCAACGATGAACAACTTTATAGATCTGTTTAATCTGCTCGGAAATTCCTGGGTTCCGTTCTCGCGGTATATTTTCAATACGGTATTTATTACCGGCACGGGTATTGTCGGTCACGTATTGCTGGCCTCGGCAGCGGCGTACCCTCTCGCTAAACATCATTTTCCCGGCAAAAAGATATTGTTCAGCATCGTTGTCTTGTCGCTTATGTTTACGCCGGCAGTAACCGCGATGCCAAACTATATGATCATGTCCTGGCTCGGGTTGATTGATACTTACTGGGCAGTCATTATTCCGGCGTTTGCTTATTCACTGGGTTTATATTTAATGAAGCAATTTATGGAACAGATTCCGGATGTGCTGCTGGAAGCCGCTAAGATAGACGGGGCAAGCGAATACCGCATTTTTTGGTCCATCGTTATGCCTAACGTAAAGCCGGCTTGGCTGACGCTCATCATTCTATTATTCCAAATTCTATGGGGCAGTGACGGGAACGGGTTCATTTACAGTGAACAGCTGAAGTCGCTTCATTTTGCGGCGGGCCAAGTGGTGGCCGGGGGAATTGCCCGTTCCGGTGCAGCGGCGGCGGTAGCTCTCATTTTAATGAGCGTACCCATTACGCTGTTTGTTTTTTCGCAGAGCCGGATTATAGAGACGATGGCTACTTCGGGAATGAAGGACTAAGGGGGGAAGACAGTTGATAGCAAAAAAATGGCTGCCCGCGGTTATGGCAGCATCCCTGCTGTTATGTTATGCAGCTCCTGCGCCGGCGTCTGCTGAATCTACGCCCTATGAGAGCTACAACTATAATTACTGGGAAGAAGCGGTACCTGCTCCTGCTGCTTATGTACCTGACCGTACCCTATCCGGAAAGGATCTCGGTGTGGGCGATTTTCTGGATCCCGGCGATATGGTCGTTGCGGCAAGCGGACTGATCTATATTGCTGATAGCGGGAACGGACGGATTATTTGTCTGGATAGCGACTGGAAGGTCAATAAGGTCATTAGCGGCTTCGATAACAAGGGTAAAGCGGAAAAATTCAAGAATCCAAGCGGATTATATGTTAATCAGGAAGGCAATCTGTTTATTGCCGATACGGATAACGGGCGTATTGTTGTTCTGTCCCCGGAAGGGGACTTGCTACGAATGATAGAGCAGCCGAAGTCCGATATTTTACCGGCTGACTTCAAGTTTATTCCTGTTAAAGTGACCGTAGACCAGGCGGAACGTGTCTATGTCATCGCTAAAGGGATATTCGAAGGGATTATGCAGTTTGATAAAAACGGCGACTTTATCGGTTATGTCGGTACGAACAAGGTGAAGCGTGACTATACCGAATATTTATGGCGGTTACTCTCCACCAAGGCGCAGAAAGCGCAGATGGCACTATTTGTGCCTACAGAGTTTTCCAATATTGATGTTGATTCTAAAGGGTTTCTGTATGCCACGAATATTGATCCGGGCTCGAAGGAACCGATAAAACGTCTGAATCCATCCGGTGAGGATGTGCTGAAGCGATTCGGATACTTTGATGTTAAAGGTGATATCAGGTTCCGCATCTCTATAGGACCTTCTAAGTTCACGGATATTAAAGTTCTTGCCAACGGGATGTACAGTGCTCTTGATGCTAACCAGGGCAAAGTGTTCACGTACAACGATGAAGGTGACCTTCTCTATGTGTACGGCGGTAAAGGCAACCAGGTCGGAACCTTCAAAATACCGGCAGCCATAGAATTCTCTGGCGGGAACCAGCTCGTACTTGACCGCGGCAAAGGAAACATAGTCATCTTCAAGCCAACCCGGTTTGGCACAAGCGTCAATCAAGCGGTAGGGTATCACTATAATGGCGAGGATACCCGGGCTGTCCCGGTGTGGAAGGAAGTTCTGAAGCTGAATTCCAACTATGATATCGCTTATATCGGCATTGGAAAATCATTGCTGATGGACAAAAGCAATAAAGAGGCGCTGAAATATTTCAAGCTCGGAATGGACCGCGACGGTTATTCTGTAGCCTTCAAACGGTACCGCAGGGAAGTCATGCAGGAGCACTTCGGAACATTTCTAACCGTGATAATGATCCTGGTGTCAGGATGGCTTGCTTTCAGGCTCTTACGCTTCTGGAGAAGAAAGCGGCTGTCAGGAAGATCCCGGCAGGCTTCGCAAAACCTTAAGGAGGGTAAAGCCCATGAGGCAGGATTTCATTAAATTCCCGCTGCACCTCATTGTGCATCCGTTTGATAGCTTTTGGGATATGAAGTATGAAGGAAAAGGTAAAATCCGGGTAACGTTGACGATTTTACTGCTTGTAGTTATTTCGATGGTTTTAAAAAATCAGTTCGCAGGATTCCTTGTCAATTATAATGATCCGCGTCATCTGAATAGTATCATACAATTATTAACGATTGTATTTCCCTTCTTTCTGTGGTGCTTATCAAACTGGGCGATCACAACTTTAATGGATGGGGAAGGGAAATTCAAAGAAATTATGATGGCCACAGGTTATGCGCTTGTTCCCATCGTGATCATTTATACGCCGATGATTATTGCAAGCCGGTTTATGGCGGAGGAAGAAACGGCTTTTTATTATTTGATGATGTCGATCTCCTCCATATGGTTTGTAGCGCTTTTATTCGTTGGTATTATGACCGTCCATCAATATACCGTGCTCAAAACAGTGGTAACGATGCTGCTCACGGTTGTTGTCATGGGAATTGTCATATTTCTGGGGACGCTCGTATTAAGTATGCTCCAGCAAATCATCGAGTTCTTCGTTAACATTTATCGGGAATTAACTTTCCGTACGTAAAGGAGGCCGCACCTGTGAAAAATCGTAAAATGCTGGTTGCGGTACTCGCCTGTGCCGCAGCTATTCTAATTCTTGCCGGTTCTGCCCTGTTCTTCACATCCCGCGGAGTAAAGGCTGTTGAAGCCTCCTCCTATATGGAAGTAACTGCTGAACTGGAAGCCGGAAGCGAGCTAACTGCACTGCCTGATTCGTCCAAGGGTGTACCGGGAATGCAACTGGTAGCCGACGATACGGAGCTGTCTTTATACTACAATCCTGAAACCACGGAAGTAGCGGTTAAGGATAAACGCCAAGGTCATATCTGGTACAGCAATCCTGTCAACCGCGAAGAGGATGCTCTGGCTTCGGGGTTCGAGAAAGAGCTGCTGTCATCGCAGTTAACAGTGTTGTTCCGTGATGCTGTAGGCACACTAGAATCCTATACGAACTTTGCCCAGAGCATCAGCAGCAAACAGTTTACTGCCGAAAGCATTAAGAACGGACTTCGTATTGTGTATACGATTGGAGATACGTCGATCGGAATCGACGCACTGCCTAAGTATATAAGCAAGACGAGAATGGAAGAAAAGGTTCTGTCCAAGCTCGATAAACCCACGGCAAAATACGTGGGGCTTCGCTACTACCCGAAAGAGGGCGACCCGGAGGTGCTGGAGCGCATAGATGCACAAGTCTCCAAACCGCTGGTGCTGAGCAAAATGACAGCGGCCTTTACCAAGTCCGGTTATTCTGCAGAAGACCTGGCGTTCGATAATCAGGAGAATGGAGCGGGGGACGGGGCCGGAACGACCAAGCCGAATTTTATTGTTCCGCTGGAATACCGGTTAGACGGGGGATCTCTGGTTGTATCCGTCCCTGTAAACCAAGTTAAGGAAAGCGGGGACTATCAGATTCGCAGCCTTGAGGTGCTCAATATGTTCGGTGCTGCCGATCAGCAGACCGATGGCTATATGCTCGTTCCTGACGGTTCCGGCAGCCTGATCCATTTGAATAATGGAAAAGTGAAGGAAGAGCAGTATGTACAGCGTGTGTATGGCCCCGACCCGAATGATAACAGCTATAGACGCGGGCAAGTCAGTGAGAATGCCAGAATGCCGGTGTTTGGATTAAAGGCTGGTGATGCTGCCTGGTTCGCCGTGATCGAAAAAGGAGATGCCATAGCCAGCATAGCCGCCGATATCAGCGGCAAGAAGAACTCGTACAATTTCATTCACAGCAGCTACACCTTACGGGGTGAGGATGAGCTTGAACTGTACACCGGATCTACCATTCAGGAAATACAGCTCCTGAATGAGGAAATTTACAAAGGCGATATTCAAGTTCGCTACAGCTTCCTGAACAATGACGAGGCCAGCTATTCAGGAATGGCTGAGCTCTACCGGAATAAGCTGGTGACGGAGAAATCACTGCAGCCTTTAGAGGAGGGACAGGGCATTCCTTTTTATCTGGATATGCTGGGGGCTGTCGACAAACAAAAGTCATTTCTTGGCGTACCTTACCGGTCCGAGGTGGCAATGACCTCCTTTGAGCAGGCTGCGCAGATTGCCGATCAATTGAAGCAGGACGGCATTGACCGGCTGCTTATGCGCTATACAGGCTGGTCTTCCAAAGGTGTAAACCATGCTACACCCAATAAGCTGAAGACTGAAGATGTGCTGGGAAGCAAGTCGGAGCTCCTTACATTAACGGAAAAGTTGGAGCAATCAGGCGGGACGTTATTCCCTGATGTGGCCTTCCAGCAGATTTACCATGATGATAGCGGCTTTACACCTTCCTCCGACGCATCCAGATTCGTGACAAGGGAAGAGGCAGAGCTCTATCCATACAATCGGGCATACAACGGGATGGATATGACGCTCGGGAGCTACTATTTATTGTCCCCTGCCAAGCTGCCTTATTACGTTGACGAGTTTATGAACAGGTATAAATCCTTCGGGATGAAAGGCGTATCTCTGCGGGATCTCGGCAATGTACTCAGCTCGGATTTCCGGGTTAGCCGTGTTATACAGCGGGAAACGGCCAAACAAATCGTGGAAGAGCAGCTCAGTAAACTCGACCAGAATATCGATCAAACCATGATCGCAGGGGGGAATGCCTACGCATGGCCTTACTCAGATCATCTGATCAATGTACCGTCATCCTCCAGCGGATTCTTGCTGACCGATGAAGAGATCCCTTTCTATGAAATGGTTGTTCATGGCTTTATCAACTATGCAGGGACTCCGGTTAATCTGAGTGATGAGCAGGATCTCAAGCAGCAGATGCTCCGCTCAATTGAGCTGGGTGCAGCACCCTATTTCTCGTGGTCCTATGAACCCTCCTCCAAGCTGAAGTTCACTCATTTTGACAGCAAGTATGCAACCTATTACAAAGATTGGTACGATCAGGCGGTTTCGATGTACAAGGAAGTCAATAAAGTACTCTCCCCCGTACAGAATGCGCAAATCGTGAACCATATACGCCATCAGGAGGGTGTTGTGGAGGTGCAGTACAGTAATGGTATTTCGATTTATGTGAATCACACAGATAAGGATGTCACCGTCCATGGGTTCGCAATCGGAGCCGGACAATATGGGATAGAAGGTGAGCAGTCATGAGAGGAAGTAAGCTCAGCTTAAATCACAAGCGCTCTTTTCTGGGGATAGCCTTTATTGCGCCATGGCTGCTTGGGTTCGTATTCATGTTCGCAACTCCGCTCGTTCAGTCCATCAAATTCAGCTTCAGTAAATTAACTGTAGATCCATCAGGCTTCTCCTTAGATTGGGTAGGCTGGTCCAACTTCAACAATGCTTTGTTCGTAGATGCAACCTTTAACCGGGTATTAACCGAATCTGTCAGGGATATGGTGCTTAACGTTCCGATGATCCTGTTCTTCAGCCTTTTCTCGGCAACGCTGCTGAATCAGAAGTTTCGGGGGAGAATTCTGGCCCGGGCCATATTTTTTCTGCCGGTCATTCTGGCCTCTAACGCGATATCGGCGGCAGAAGCGTCCGGACTGATCAATCTGGTTGGTGATGCGACGGCTGTCAACGAATTGGGCCAATCGGGCTCACAGTACAATGTCATGTCGATGGTTATGATTCTGAGTGATATCGGGTTGCCGCTGTCGTTCGTGGATTATATTGTAGACGCGATCCTGCGGATCTATGAGATTATTACGAGTTCGGGCGTACAAATTCTGATCTTTCTGGCCGCGCTGCAGTCTGTTCCCGGGGCGATGTATGAGGTGGCGAAGATTGAAGGGGCAACCGCCTATGAATCCTTTTGGAAAATCACATTCCCGCTAGTGAGCCCGCTCATCTTGACCAACGTTATTTATACCATTATCGACTCCTTCTCGGGTAGCAGCGTGACCCAAATGATATTCTCAACCGCATTCACCACACAAAACTTCGGTCTCAGTGCGGCGATGTCCTGGATCTATACGCTGATTATCAGCCTCGTCCTGGTTATCGTTGGTTACGTACTGTCTAAAAGAGTGCATTACAACTGATTAATAGCAAAGGAGGGTACGGCTATGCAATCTCCTCAACCCGTTCACAGAGAAGCGAATCACTATAGAGTTCAGAAGGTCAGAGGTAAGGCAGTTGATATTTTGTATGCATTGTTCCGGTACGCACTTGTCATCGGGATTTCATTTATTATTATTTACCCGCTGCTTATGAAATTCTCCATCGCCTTCAAGGATAAAGCAGATATTTATAATCCGACGATTTATATGATACCGGTCCACTTTACGCTGGATAACATCAAGATGGCGATGCAGATTCTGGATTATTTTCCGCTGCTGGGGAATACCTTGCTCTTCGTCGTAGTGACAACGCTGCTGACTACGGCTTCCTGCGCCTTGGCGGGTTATGGCTTTGCCCGGTTCAACTTTCCGGGAAGCAACATCCTGTTTGCGCTCGTCATTCTAACCTTGCTTGTACCTACCGGCACACTGATGGTGCCTATGTACCTGCATTTCCGAAGCTTTGATATTCTGGGGATTATTCATCTGATCACAGGCAAAGAAGGCATCAACCTGCTCAATACGTATTGGCCTTCCATTATTACATCAGCGACAGCGATTGGATTAAAAGCAGGCTTGTTCATCTATATTTTCCGCCAATTCTTCAAAGGAATGCCGAAAGAAATTGAAGAAGCCGCTTTGATTGACGGCGCGGGAGGCGTTAAAACATTCCTGCGGATCATGCTGCCTAATGCAGTCTCCCCGATGATCACAGTCATTTTGTTCTGCTTTGTCTGGCAGTATAACGATACCTTCTTTACCTCCCTCTTCATGAGTGAAGTGGCGCTTATGCCTACGAAGGTCAGCTCGCTGGCGGCTCAGGCCAATGCCTTACTTCCGGGGTTACTTGGGATAGGTGCAGGCGGGTCTAGTATTAAGGCAGATCCAAACCATGTGGCCATGATTATTGATACCGGCATCTTGCTGGCCATTATCCCGCTGATCTTGCTGTATATGGTGGTGCAGCGTTATTTCGTAGAAAGCGTTGAACGCAGCGGTATTATTGGTTAACAGAATACGTTGCTTCATGGAGAAATGAAATGCTGGAGACCCGCGTAATGTGCCTCCAGCATTTTTTATTAGGAAGGGAGCCGGATAATGAAGCCTAAACGTTTGTTCGTCATGATTTGTATGTTGCTGCTGGCCGTGACGGTGACAGTGACGGCTCTACCTGCGCATGCAGAAACCAAAGAAAAGAGGAGTGCCATGCAAGCTTACGTCGAAGCCATCGGACCGGGCTGGAATCTAGGAAACACCTTCGAAGCTACGGGTGAGGAAACTTCATGGGGAAACCCGAGTACAACCCAGGCATTTATTAAGCAAATTGCTGCTGAAGGCTACAAAAGCATCCGCATCCCGATTACCTGGAAGCACCGGATGGGCGGCGCTCCTGATTATGTGATCCAGAAAGAGTTTATGGCACGGATTCAAGAAATCGTCGACTGGTCGCTGGCTGCGGATCTTCATGTCATCATTAACCTTCATCACGATACGGGCTGGGTCCTGAACATGGAGACGGAGCATGATGATGTGGTTGCCAGATTCAATGCGGCCTGGACGCAGATTGCGGGGCATTTCAAGGATTATCCGGACACGCTGATGTTTGAGAGCCTGAATGAGCCGCGCTTTTCCGAGGATTGGAGCAAGGACACCCCTGAATATTTTACGATGCTGGATGAACTGAATGTTTCTTTTCATGCTATCGTTCGTCATTCCGGCGGGAGTAACAATAAGCGTCCGCTCGTACTTTCTACTCTTACGGCTGCTCCAACCCAGGCCAGACTGGATGAGTTAGCCAAAACCATTACGAAATTAAACGACGATAGGCTGATTGCGACATTCCACTACTATGGATATTATGCGTTCAGTGTGAACCTTGGAGGTTCGACCACATTCGATAACACGGCCAGGGAGGATCTGATTCAGGCTTTCGACCGGGCTTACGATACCTTCACCGCCAAAGGGATTCCTGTTATCGTGGGGGAGTTTGGCCTGCTTGGGTTCGATAAATCGCTGGATACTGTTCAGCATGGCGAAATTTTGAAGTTTTTTGAATACATAACCTACTATGCTCGGGAAAAAAAGATGCCGCTGATGCTGTGGGATAACGGCCAGCATTTCGATAGGCGCACCCTCAAGTGGGTGGATGAGGAGCTTCATCAGGTGATGAAGCAGGGCTGGAAGGGCCGCTCCTCCAACGCGGAAACGGATTCGGTCTATATTCTTAAAGATTCGGAAATTAAGGATCTGGTCATTCCCCTGAATTTGAACGGGAATACCTTCACCGCTCTGCTCAATCAGGAAAATGCGTTAGTGAAAGGTACGGATTATGAGCTTGACGGAGAAAACTTAATCCTCAAATCTGCATTGCTGCAAAAGCTTGTCACGAAGAAGTATGGAATAAATGCGACCTTAACCGCTACGTTCAGTGCAGGTGCCGACTGGAAAATAAATATTATTTATTATGACACGCCCAGCCTGATTAGTGCGCAAGCCCCGGAGGGGATATTCACGATCCCGACCTGGTTCAACGGGGACAGCCTGGCGACACTGGAAGCCGTCTATACGGCTGGCGGCAATGCCGGTCCCAATGATTGGACTCCCTTCAAGGAGTACAAACGTACCTTCTATCCGGACTATACCACTGGAGAGATCAAGTTCACGGACGAATTCTGGAAGGAAGTGAAGGATGAAGAAGTGCAGCTGAAGCTGCATTTCTGGAGCGGCGCAGTGATCCCGTATACGATTACAAAAGCAAGCGGGAAGATCGTAGGGGTATCCGCAGAGGAAGCGAAGAAGAGAGCGGCAGTAGAACAACAAGCAGTTGAACAAGCAGCCGAAACACCGGTAGACACACCGGCAGACTCTGGCGATTCAGCAGCAGCAGCCGTTTCAGCACAGCTCTCCGGCGATAAATCTCCATCAGATGAAGGAAATCATATCCTGAGCATCCCGGTGGCGGTAGCCTCACTCCTGGTCTTGGCAGGTGCGGGAATGTACTGGTGGAGAGCAAAGAGGCGATAATATTGCGAATGGGATTTCATTTGGATACAGTACAAACAAGTCTTCTTGCCAGGTTTTACTCTGGCAGGTTAGAATACGATTATCCTGCAGAACCAGTATAAATAAACGATACGACAAGCAGCAGGCCTCTCTTTGGAAGCTTGCTGTTTGTTATATCGGCAATTTCTTCGGGGGAATTTGAAGGGTGGTCCGAAATGGCTAATACCATAACAAGATCAGACGCAGAGGCGGATCAGGAGATTAGGTGTTCAAACGGCTTATTTTCCGTAGTGATATCCGTACTTGCACTGAGTGGATCGCGGATTGCAAGAACATCGGATGAGAAGGATTTCATTATATGGCTAGCCGAGCATGATCAATCTGTACTGGGAAGCGGTACCTGCGGCTTTACAATCTCGGAAATGCCATGGTCAAGAGACCGGATGCAACTGGAGAAGAGCTTTTTAGACACAACCATTGAGGGGGCCATCCGCTGCTTGGGATGGAGCATGCTCGATTATACGCCCAATGTAACCATGCTCGAACCTGCACTTAATCAGTTTAGGACGCTTGTAAACGAATTGCAGGAGACGGAAATCGATTTTACTGTTGGCCAGTTGTGGCGGGAGGAGCAAGAAGCGGAACGGACCCTTCCGGGTGAATATCCTGTATGTGGTCAACATCATGTTCTTTTATGCTGGCATGGGTGTGTTATTTGTCATGAGAACGCCGGAATACTTCCTGCCGATTCTGATTCAAATGGCCGGTAGCAGGGCTATGGTATAGAGAGAGTTGTTCAATTACATAGGGAGGCACACACATGCTGAAATCATTGCAAGCGATTGAATCGTACCGTGAAGGGGAAGAGTTGCCCGCAAAGGCATTTCCCTGGCTGAAATATATTGTTCAGGCTGAGCAAACCATTGTCAATCTGGAGCGGGTGGAATCGCTGCGCGAACTGGATGAGCAGAATCCTGTGCTGGATTATGTGGAGCGGAGCTTACGCCTGCTGGATAGCCTGCCTTTGTCCTACTGGATCAAGGAACTGGCCGAGGAGACACTGGTCTGGTCGGAGACGGCAAAAGGCGGAACTTCCCGCCAGCGCAGGATGTGGCAGCTGGAGGGCATTAATTGTTTCGTACATAATATTGGCTCGGCACAGCTGTACTGGCGGTATGCCGGGGGAGATCCGGCAACAGAGCATAAAGCGCAAGCGGGCCAGCTCACGGCGGCAGGGGTAGCAGATGCGGAGAAGACGATGATCGTACACCGGCTGATCGAGACTCACGGACTGATCGGGCAGCAGATTCGCGGTGAGGTTCCGCCGTCCGCTAACCGTCCGCTGTCAGCCATGGTGGAGGAAGGGCTTCTGACTGCAGATGAGCTGGAACGGCTGCTGTTCGCGCTGAACCATTGCATCATTTCCGCCGTTTCCCCCGAGCTGTGGCAGGAGGTGCGCGCGGAGGTTATGGAGCTGATTGCGGCAATCGCATCAGGCGCTCTGGATGTCCCGCTGCCGATGAAGGAACGGCTGGAGCGGATGCGATCGGGGCCGATTGCCAAAGGGGAGGATTTCGGCAGCGAATGGAGCAGGCTGGAGTCTGAAGGATTTCGGCCTTCCTTGCTGGAACCGCTGCAGCCCCTTACCTTCTGGTATGTGGAGTCGGCACTCCAGACCTTCTCGCTGGAGCAATTCCTGAAAGTGATAGCTTTGACCGCCTGCGGTGCCGAGCTTTCCGGTCTGAATCATATCAGCTTTGAGGCTGTCATGAATTCGCTCCATTATGACTATAAAGGCGTGAAGAAGATCAATGTGTACAAGAAGCGGATTATTGAGAAGTATTTGTCGGAATTAACCTGGCAGGATATCACGAGCGGAACCATGTCTTCCGGTAATCCGCATCTTGCCCACCGGCTCCGTAGGCAGGCTCACTTGCCGGATACGGTGTTCTTTGATTTTGAATTCTCACCCGCTGCGGAGAAGCTGATCGAATTCTGTATGGAAGCCGAGAAATCAGCCTTGTATGAACGGGCGGTACTGCTGCTGTTCGATCTGTTCGATCTGCGCCGCGATGCCTTTGACCGGTTCCATAACGAGGACAGCTATTTGAGCCAGATGAATGATACAGGTGATTATAAAGCAGTGATTCTGGAGTATGTCACCGGCAGCAAAGTGCTGGATATCGGACCCGGCGGAGGTGTGCTGCTGGATTTGATTGAAGCGCGTATGCCGGATGTCATTCCGGTCGGCATTGATATTTCCAGCAATGTGATTGAAGCGCTGCGGCAGCGCAAGCAGCGGGAAGGGCACCGCTGGGAGGTACTGCAGGGCGATGCGCTGAACCTGAAGGATTTCGTGGACACTGGCAGCGTAGACACCGTCATTTTCTCATCAATACTGCATGAGCTGTATTCGTATGTGCCGCTGGATGGCGTCAAATTCAATCACGGGACAGTGGCTGCAGCTCTGCGCAGCGCCTTTGATGTGCTGTCGGCCGGCGGTGTGATCATCATCCGCGACGGGATTATGAGCGAACCGGAGAGTGATCAGCGCCGCGTACGGTTTCTGGAGGAGGACGGGATGGCCTGGCTTGCACGTTATGCTAAGGATTTTGCCGGACGCCAAATTCAGTATTCGGTGACCGGTGAACAAGAGGTGCTGATGCCTGTGAATGATGCCATGGAATTTCTGTATACCTACACTTGGGGAGAAGAAGCGTATATCCATGAGGTCCAGGAACAGTTCGGCTATTTCACTCCCAGCCAGTATGCCGATTTTATCAAACACAGTCTGGGCGAAAGGGCGAAGGTTGAAGTGTTCCGGCACTATTTGCAGGAGGGTTATACGGAGGCGCTGCAGGGCAGGGTGGTCGTTATGGACGAAAGCGGTCAAGAGGTGGCGTTGCCGGACAGTACCTGCTTTATTGTGATCCGGAAAGCATAAGTGCATTGATCTCAGGAAGGCTGAAGCAGCGTGTGCAGCGTGTAGGAATGATGCGGGACGAATTGCCTCGCAGTGATGATCTAACTTTACAGATGATGTATTCAGATAGTATTATAATCAGCGTATTGTTGTGATGATCATGACCGGTGAAGGAGACTGTGTATATGGGCAAGCAGAACCAAGCGCAAATTGCATACGACAGCATTCTTCGGGATATCAAAGAGAACCAGCTAACCCAAGGCCAGCCCATTATAGAAGAAGAATACGCCAAGAAGCTGGATATGAGCCGGACTCCGGTAAGAGAAGCGATCAGACTATTGTCCGTCGAAGGATTTGTGACCGTGTACCCTCGAAAAGGTGCGTATGTCAGTGTACTGACAGCAGAAGATGTGAAGGAATGTTACGAAATGATGGAAGCCGTTGAGGGGATGATCGCTTATCTGGCTGCACAACAGCCTTCTACTGAGCATGTTAACCAGCTTACGGAACTGATCGGCAGAATGAATGAGCAAAAAAGTCTGTCTAACTTCCATCAGTGGAAGGAATATGACATCGAATTTCACCGGACCCTGCACCGCATGTGCCCTAATAAGCTACTCATTTATCATGTGGAAAAGCTGTTCCACAAAACCTACCAAATTCAGACCCGGTTTGTGGCGGGAGTCAATTTGGAGAAGGCGACAGAGGAGCATCAATTCATACTCGATGCAATCATCGCTAAAGATTCCGAGAAAGCCAGGCATTATACACAGCAGAATTGGAACAGAGCCAGAAATGAACTGGTGAACTACGGATACAACGATAAGCTGTAGGTATCCTGAAAGGTTCATTTTGCAGCTTACAACACATTGGTATCGTATGGACAAGCCATTTGTTGCGCCCTCGATGGGCGTAAACGAGTGGTTTTTTTGTTGTGTGTCATGTTATATTACATTTAATTCGATAAAAATATCTTTTCATCCCCCTAATGTAACTTTTGTTGACAAGGAACATCCTTGTACGTATTATTGTATACAATAACAAAAACAATTTGTTCACAAAAGATTAAGGGGGATTTCCATGACGATTGATATCAGCCGCTTGCCCATCATTGACGACCATTGTCATCCATTCATGCCGACCAGAGAGAAGAAGAGCTTCGATAATTGCTTCACCCTCTCATTGATCCCCCCCAAGAGCCGTGACACCCGAAACACTCTGTTATTCAAAATTGTCCGTAAAGAGATGATCCAGCTGCTTGGGCTTGATCCCCGCGTGACGGATGACGAACTGATCCTGCAGCGTAATCAGCGTTATCAAGCCAATCCCAAAGAATATGTAGACATGCTTTTCAAGGATGTAGGATTGGAATCACTGCTGGTGGACTACGGTTTCCCGGTTATGGGGTCGCGGTTGGCCCAGGATGAGCTTGACTGGTTCCATCAGACCTCGTCGTCCATTCCGACCCGCCGCATTCACCGGGTGGAAGCTACCTATCACCGGCTGTTCGAGGAGAAGGTACCCTTCGGGGAATTGGAAGAGACCTACATCCGGGAGCTGCGGGATGAGGTGGAGAATCAGGGGACTATTGCTTTTAAGACCGTAATTGCCTACCATACCGGACTAAAAATAAACAAGATCAGCAAGAGCCAGGCCGCAGCCAGCTACAGCCGGTTCCTGGAATCACCGGACAATACTGAAGCTGAAAAAGATGTCCGTGACTATCTCGTATTGCTCGCGTTCGAGCTGTGCATGGAATATGACATTCCAATTCAGATGCATTCGGGAGCAGGTGATGCCCCGCTGCTGGATGTGAAGCTCGCAAGTCCGCTGCTGATGCACAGTATCGTCAGCGATCCGCACTATCAGGCTGTAAAGATTATTTTCATTCATACCGCATATCCGTTTGTTGAAGAAGCCGGTTACCTGGTCAATCAGTATCATAATGTGTATCTCGACTTGTCCTCCATGATCCCCTTCAGCAGCATAGGCGTGCAGCCGAAGCTGCGGCAAATCTTTGAAATGGCTCCTTTTACGAAAGTGATGTACGGCTCCGACGGTTTCACGATTCCCGAAGTTAGCTGGCTGGGTGGCCGGATGATCAAGAAAGAGCTGGGTAAAATGCTAACGGATCTGGTGACAGATGGAATTATTGATGAAGAATATGCTTATACTGCGGCTAGCCTGGTTCTCTCGGAAAATGCACGCAATCTGTATATCCGCAACTGGGGCGAAAGATCAAACGGCTAAACCAAGGGAATATACCATCATCTGAACGATAAGGGGATATGTGCGATGCGGAAATGGTTCTATGGAAAAGCTGCGGCAGGTATACTGACACTTCTGATTACGGCGACAGCCTGCAGTTCGGGTAAGGATGCTCCAGCGGCGGCAGCCACGGACAAGCCTTCCGGCGGCAAGCTGGTGGTCACCTCTTTCGGCGGAGCGATTGAAGAAACCCAGCGTGCCTATATCAAACAATTTGAAAAGGAGTACAATGCCGAGGTTGAAGTCGTAACGTTGTATTCGGCAGATGCGCTGGCCAAGATTCGTGCGGAGAAGAACAATCAAACCATTGATGTGGTGCTGTTCTCAGGCGGACAGGAGCAGATTGCAGCCAAAGAGGATCTGATTATGAAGCTCGACCCGGAGCAGATGGAGAACCTGGACCAGCTGTACCCGGAAGCGCGCAGTGCTGAAGGCTATGGACCTACCTTCGGCTATGAAGCTCTTGGTATGATTTATAACCGTGATGCAATCCCAACTCCTCCAGCCTCGTGGAATGATCTGTGGAAGGAAGAATATAAAGGACAAGTCGGTTTGGTTGATATCTCCAACACCTACGGCAATCAGTTCCTGGTAGCCCTCGCCAAGATGAACGGCGGCGGAGAAGATAATATTCAGCCCGGACTCGATGCAATCAAGACTTTGCTGCCCAATGCCGCGGCAATTGTGAAATCCAGTCCCGAAGTCGGCAATTTGTTCGCCCAGGATGAGGCGGTTATAGCTCCGTTCGATTCCGGTTATGCCTATACGTTTGGCAAACAGGGAATTCCCATTAACTTTGCGATTCCCAAGGAAGGAGCCGTCGGCATCTATATTACTGCCCAAGTGGTGAAAGGCAGTCCGAACCCTGAGCTTGCCCGGAAATATATAGACTTCCTGCTGCGTCCGGAGATTCAGAAGCTGACTGCTGAGGGTGGCGGCTATTCCCCGACCAATAGCAAGACAGAGTTGTCCGATGATCTGAAAGGCATTCTTCCGAATGGCGAAGATACGTTTAACGGCCTGATTCATCTTGATTTGGCGCAGGTGAACAACAACAAGGCAGATTGGATGGAGAAGTGGAGCAAATTGATTTCACAGTAGCACTGCATCATTACTATTTGAAGGGAGCTGCAATGCCATGCTGAAACGCATTCCCCCTTACTGGATTCTGCTGGCTCCCGGGCTGATAATTTTCCTGCTGGTGTTTGTCCTCCCGCTTGCCCGGCTGCTGATGCTCAGCTTTTATCAAACGGACTCATCCGGAGCCATGGAAGCGGCGTTCGTCTGGCAGCAATACGGAAGATTCTTCACAGATCCGTTTTATCTGCAAATGCTCTGGCGTTCGGTGTACATCGGCGTTGCCGTAAGCTTCATCTGTCTGATTCTGGGATACTGCCTCGCGTATGGGGTATCCCGGGCTCAGCCCAAACACCGTTTCCTGCTGCTCATCTTAATCGCGCTCCCTCTGTTGACAAGCGCTGTGATCCGCAACTTCGGCTGGATTATTATTCTGGGCCGCAAAGGAATTCTGAATCAATTCCTGCTCGGAATAGGGTTGATCCAGGAGCCGCTTGAGCTACTGTATACTCCTGCGGGTGTGATTATTGCTTTGGTGCATGTCATGCTTCCTTATATGGTGCTCGTTCTTTACTCGGTGCTGGAAGGCATGGACCGCAATCTCGAAAGTGCGGCCGCCAATCTGGGTGCGTCGAAAACAAAGGTATTCTGGTTCGTCACCCTGCCGCTCTCCAAACAGGGGATTATTGCTGGAACATTGCTTGTTTTCTCAATTACATTAAGCTTTTTCGTCACTCCGTCCCTGATCGGGGGGGCCAAGGTGAAGCTGATGGCTACAGAAATCTACAACCAGACAATTAACCTGCTTAACTGGCCTTATGCTTCTGCTATGGGCGTCATTTTACTGCTGACCATGCTTGGGGTAACCAGTCTCTACAGACGGATGCTTAGCGGCAGGAAGCCGGGAGGAGTCGTTTGATATGAGAAGGAAATTTCCGCTCCTTACTATAGTAAATACTCTAATCTATCTATTTATTATGGCACCGCTGCTTGTCATCCTCATTTCATCATTTAATTCCGGTGAGTTTCTGGTATTTCCTCCCAAGGGCTTCTCCCTGCGATGGTATGAAGAGGTGCTGACAGGCGGGAGGTACACCGGGCCCTTCCTGACCAGTATTAAGCTGGCTGTTTTGACTACGCTGTTTGCGCTGCCGCTTGGGACGATGATTGCCTACGCCATACAGCGGTTTGAATTTCGGCTGAAGAATGCGCTGCAGGGGCTGTTTCTGTCCCCTCTGGTCATTCCGACACTGCTGTTCGGCATCGGCCTGCTGATTTTCTTCAGCTATCTGGGCATACGGATGTTCTTCCTGAGACTGCTGCTCGCCCATATCATCTTAATTATTCCTTATGTCGTGCGGACCATGCTGGCCGGATTCTCGCGGATGGAACGGTCGGTGGAAGAGGCTTCAATCATTCTCGGCGCTTCGCCGCTGAAAACCTTCTTCCTGGTGACACTTCCGTTCGCCAGACCCTCGCTGCTCGCCAGTGCGTTCCTCAGTCTGGTACTTTCCTTTGATGAACTGGTTATCGCCTTATTCCTTACGGGTCCAGGTATTAACACGCTGCCGATGACCATTTATTCAGACATTCAGTTCAATCTGTCACCTTCGCTGGCTGCGGTATCGTCCATTATTATTACAGGCACGATTCTGATTGGGCTGCTGGGGATCGGCATAATGCGGTGGGGCAAAAAAACATAGCGGGGAGGCACATCATGAGCCAACTGATCATCGAAAATCTCGTAAAAAATTACGGGCAAAAACCCGTAGTCAACAATCTGAATGTTACTGTAGAGAGCGGTGAGATGCTGTCGCTTCTCGGACCGAGCGGGTGCGGGAAAACGACAACCCTGCGCATGATTGCAGGCATGCATGATCCGACCTCGGGCTCTATCCGGCTGGATGGCAGGGAACTCACAAACATTGCTCCGCATAAAAGGAACATTGGACTCGTCTTCCAGAATTATGCCCTTTTCCCTCACTTAAGCGTTTTTGAAAATGTAGCTTTTGGACTGAAACGTCACGGTGTGCCAAAATCGGAAATCAGGGAACGCGTGGAGGCGGCTCTGCATTCCGTGCGGCTGAACGATTTTGCAGAACGGTTCCCCGCGCAAATGTCCGGCGGACAGCAGCAGCGGGTTGCGCTGGCCCGGACTCTTGTGCTTAAACCGCCGCTCGTATTGTTCGATGAGCCGCTCAGTAATCTAGATGCCAAGCTGCGTCAGGCGCTGGGAATTGAAATCCGCGTGCTGCAGCGGGAGTATGGTTTTACCGGGATCTTTGTTACTCATGACCAGGAGGAAGCGATGGTCATTTCTGACCGTATTGCCGTAATGAACGGTGGGAATATTGTGCAGACCGGAACGCCGCAGCAGATTTATATGCACCCTGCCGACCCGTTCGTAGCCGATTTTGTGGGAGAATCGAACTTGTTTCCGATCAACAATGTCATGGAATCAGAAGGCATGTGGCGTTTCGAACTGACGAAGGGAAACCCCATTTCTGCGGAGAAAACCGGGAACGGGAGCGCTCCGACATATGTTATGGTCCGGCCGGAGGCTGTTTCTGTGCGGCGTCAAAGCCCGGAACCCCACCCGGTTCCCGGGCATGGGCTTAATACGCTGGCGGGTGAAGTGGCCTTTATCAACTACTCCGGTTCTTCCTATCTGATCGGAGTTGTAATCAAGTCGCTGGACCAGCAATTTATTATCCGGCTGCAGAACACGAGAAGAGAGCTAGATCTGCGGGTAGGCGAAGAAGCGGTGGTCGAGTGGCCGGTTCACGAAACACTTACCTTCTGATATGTCAGGAAGGGTCCCGCATGCCGCATGGTTCTGTAACCCTTCATCAAGGTTCATTCATCTCACGGATACAGCTGCGACTGCCCGGCCCCCTGCACTGCCCCTTTGCGGAACTCTGAAGGCGAACATTTCATCGCCTTGCGGAACACCTTAATGAAATAGCTGACATTATCGAATCCGACATCCATAGCGATGTCGGATATTTTGCGGTCGCTTTGCTGCAGCAGATCTGCGGCCTGGCGGATCCGGTAGGAATTGATGTAATCCACCGGCGTCTTGCGGGTCATTGCCTTGAAGAAGCGGCAGAACTGTCCTTCGCTCATGGGTATAAGCTCGGACAAATCACGGGTTCGTATCGGTTCCTGGTAGTTGTCCTGGATGTAGAGGATGACCTTCTTCAGCCGGTTGATCTTGGTTGTATCCGCACCCTCCGACTGGGTATGGTTCACGGAACGGCCCTCGATCGCGATCTGCGAGAGCATGATAAGCAAAGTCCCTTTCATAAAGGACTCAAATCCGGGCATTTTATTAGCATATGCCTCCATCAAACGTTCTAGATGGTGGAGCAATTCCTGCTGCCAGGCAATCTCCGGTGTAAGATGTCTGGGGAAGCTTTGGCGTTTCTCCTGCAGCGGCAGAATCACTGTATGCTGAATGGCATCATACTGGGCGCTGGCGAGCAGATCAGGGTGAAAGACAAGTGCACAGAACCTGCAAGGGCCTTCCTTCAGCACGTAGGCGGCATGAATATCGCCGGATTCGATGAATACGGCCTCACCGGCCCGGAGAGGGAAATAATCGGTATCGACCTGAAACAGAATCTCGCCTTCCAGCAGCATAAAGAACTCTGCCTCCTCATGCCAGTGCGTATCCAGGACATGGGTTCCGGCCGGAAGCTCGATCCAATAGGCGGCTAGCGGGAACATAACATCACCATGCACACGGTCTTCTTTAAGCAAACGTTGTGATGTGCGGTCCATAATTGGACTCCTTTCGGTAAAAACATCAGAATAGTATTATAAATAAGCTATATTATATTAGTTTTGTATTTTTATTATCGTTATAATGCAACTATAAACACCAAATTGAAGGGTGGCAAGTCACACATGAAATTTACAGACGGCCTCTGGCTGGTTCGCGACGGAATCAACATCAACGGCGCAGTACAAAACTATGTAGTGGAAAAAACTTCTGAGGGTTTGACGGCAATTACCCAAACCACTCCAATTACAGGACGCGCAGCAACCCTTAACTCCACGCTGCTGACCGTAAAATTCCATTCTCCGCTTCCGGGTGTGGTAGGCGTGAAGATCATTCATAATGACGGCGTAATTGACCGCGGTCCCGCTTTCGAATTGACCAAGGGAACCGGCGACCACGTACAGGTTGAAGAAACTGATTCGGAAACCGTGCTGATCAGCGGCGGGCTGCGCGTAGTCATCCGCAAGGGCGAGCAATGGGCAGTGGATTTCTACCGCGGCGACGAGCGCATTACAGGCAGCGGTTACAAATCCATGGCTTACATCACAGATCAGGACGGCAACACCTTCATGCGTGAAGAGCTGGATATCGGCGTAGGTGAATTCGTCTATGGTCTGGGTGAGCGCTTCACTGCTTTTGTCAAAAACGGACAGGTTGTTGATATCTGGAACAAAGACGGCGGTACAAGCTCCGAGCAGGCGTACAAGAACATTCCGTTCTATGTAACAAGCAAAGGCTACGGCGTATTTGTGAACCAGCCTGAGCTGGTTTCGTATGAAATCGGTTCGGAAAAAGTGAAAAAGGCCCAATTCAGCGTAGCCGGCGAAAGCCTGGAATACTTCGTTATCGAGGGACCTACGATCAAAGAGGTCATCAGCAAATATACTTCCCTAACCGGCAAGCCAGCGCTTCCTCCGGCATGGACCTTCGGCCTGTGGCTGACGACTTCGTTCACTACCGACTATGATGAAGCAACAGTTAACTCCTTTGTAGAAGGCATGGCTGAGCGTGATCTTCCGCTGCATGTCTTCCACTTCGACTGCTTCTGGATGCGTGAATACCAATGGACCGATTTCCAGTGGGACTCCCGTGTATTCCCGGACCCGGTTGGCATGCTGAAACGCCTGAAGGAAAAAGGCCTGAAAATCTGCGTCTGGATCAACTCTTATATCGGACAACGTTCACCGCTGTTTGAAGAAGGCAAAAAGAACGGCTATCTGATCAAAAAAGCAAACGGCGATGTCTACCAGACTGACCTGTGGCAAGCAGGCATGGGGCTTGTTGACTTCACGAACCCTGCAGCTTGTGAGTGGTATGCCGGATACCTGCGCGACCTGGTGGATATGGGCGTAGACAGCTTCAAGACGGACTTCGGCGAACGGATTCCGACGGATGTTGTGTACTTCGACGGCTCCGACCCACAGAAAATGCATAACTACTACACTCAGCTGTACAACAAGGTTGTCTTCGATGTATTGGAAGAGAAGCTTGGCAAAAATGAAGCGGCAGTATTCGCACGTTCGGCAACCGCCGGCGGGCAGCAGTTCCCGGTTCACTGGGGCGGTGACTGCTACGCAGATTATGAATCAATGGCAGAAAGCCTTCGCGGCGGCTTGTCCCTCGGTCTGTCCGGCTTCGGCTTCTGGAGTCATGATATCGGCGGCTTCGAGAACACGGCTCCGGCGCATGTCTTCAAACGCTGGCTGGCGTTTGGCCTCCTGTCCAGCCACAGCCGTCTGCACGGCAGCACCTCGTACCGTGTGCCTTGGGCTTACGACGATGAAGCTGTTGATGTTACCCGCTTCTTCACCAAGCTCAAATGCAGCTTGATGCCTTACCTGTATGATGTGGCCGGTCAGGCGCATGAAGAAGGCTGGGCTTCGATGCGGGCGATGGTGATGGAATTCCCGGAAGATCCGACTTGCGAAGTGCTGGATCGTCAATACATGATGGGTGATTCCCTGCTGGTGGCTCCAATCTTCCAGGAGAACGGCGAAGTGAAATATTATCTGCCTGCTGGACGCTGGACACACCTGCTTAACGGTGAAACTGTGCAGGGCGGATCATGGCGCAAGGAAACACATGATTTCTTCAGTCTGCCGCTGTTCGTCCGTCAGAACTCGCTGCTTGCAACAGGCAGTGTAGATACCCGTCCGGATTATGATTTTGCCGATGGTGTGAAATTCGGATTGTACTCGCTGGAAGACGGAGCGGCAACGACTGCAACCGTCCGTGATATCAAGGGCGCTCCTGAGCTGACCGTGAAGGCTGAACGCAAAGGCAATACTGTAACGGTAGCTGCTGAAGGCAGCGGCAAAGCATTCACGCTGGCAGTGAAGGATCTGGGTACTATCGCTTCCGTAGAAGGTGCAGACCAAGCGGATGAGACTACAGTGAAGGTAAACGCCGGAAGCAAATCCGTATCGTTCACCATTACACTGAAATAGGTTTATACAGCATATAATTTAAGCTCTCTGATGACAGGGGACCTCCGTCCCCGATTTCATCAGAGAGCTTTTTGGATGCTGAGGGTTACGTGATCAATGATGTGAAGGATAGGTTAAATGCTGTGAAGATAGGTTGAATGCTGTGAACACACGGTAATTAATTTAAGAGGATCTAAGATATGCTTAAATAATGGAGGATTACATATGACAAGGATAATAGAAGACAATGGAGTGTACAGCCAGCCGGACTACTCTTCAGCAACAGCATTATCGAGCGCGGCCAACTATATCATGAACTCGCCGGAGCCGTTCACCCATACCTTCCGGACATACATCCGTTTGCGGGAGAATGGCAGCCTGACGCTTAAATTCTGGCACAGTAACAGCGTGGATTCGACTTGGGATCTGGGGCAGGATGCAAACGGAAGCGAGCCGGGCGGAGAATGGAGCATTGAAGCGGCATACGTCTCAGACGGAGGAAGCGTTCCGGATGGAACGGTAACCGCCGGGACTTCGGTACCGCTAACCTTTGCGGGCAGCCGCACGAAGCAGGTTGAAGCTGGAGAAACCTTCTGGAGCGATGAAGCGAGCCTGGAACTGCCGGAGGGACATTATTTGGCGTTCACCTGGACGATTAAGACGTCATCCCCCGGCAAAACGCTGCCCTACAACGTGGAGGGAATTCTGGTCTCAGCCTATGACGGGCCGGGGAATCTGGCCGGGCAGGAATCGGCAGAGGCGTTTAGCTTGTCGGACAAGCTGCTGGTGCTGCCAAGCTATATCGGCTACAAGAAACAAGTAGCGAAGAAGCTGGTGTTCCTGGGTGATTCAATCACGCAGGGGGTACGGACAGAGAAGGATCAATACAGCTATTGGGCTGCGCGGATTGCCGAGGGGCTGGGAACGGATTACGGGCTGTGGAATATCGGCTCCGGCTGGGGACGGGCTTATGATGTAGCCGCAGATGGCCCGTGGATGAACAAAGCAAAGCAGGGGGATGAGGTGCTAATCGTGCTCGGGGTCAATGATCTTGACATCGGCCAGCGTTCGGCAGAAGAGCTGCTCAGGGATTTAAGCGATATTATCGCCAAGATCAAAGAGGCGAATGGAGGGGCAGAGATTATTCTGAGCACCGTGCCGCCGTTCAACTTTGCGGAAGAGCGGGAGCAGGCGTGGCGTAAGGTCAATATGGCGATCCTTACGAATCCGCCTGCAGGTGTCAGCCGCGTGTTTGACATCGCCTCCGTGCTGGCTATGCCGGCCCCTGCTGAGCACAGAATCAGAGCGGAGTACATGAGCGGCGAATATGACCCGCATCCGAACGGCACCGCCGGGAAGGCTGTTGCTGAAGCCTTTTTGGCATGGTATTGAAGCGTGGAGCGGAGTAATCGTTCAGCATTGTCCGTAAACGTAGACGTAAAGATAGTTACTACGGGTGATGGGTGCAGCTGACGGGTGGCCGCTGCCGGGCATACAGGCAGGGACTCGAAGGCGGGCCGCTGCCGGGCATACAGGCAGGGACTCGAAGGCAGGCCGCTGCTGGGCATACAGGCAGCGGCTCGAAGGCAGGCCGCTGCTGGGCATACAGGCAGCGGCTCGAAGGCGGGCCGCCGCCGGGACTACAGGCAGCGGCTCGAAGGCAAGCCCGCTGCCGGGCATACAGGCAGCGGCTCGAAGGCAGGCCGCCGCCGGGCATACAGGCGGCGGCTCGAAGGCAGGCCGCCGCCGAGACTGCAGGCAGCGGCTCGAAGGCAGGCCGCCGCCGGGCATACAGGCGGCGGCTCGAAGGCAGGCCGCCGCCGGGACTGCAGGCGGCGACTCGAAGGCAGGCCGCTGCCGAGACTGCAGGCAGCGGCTCGAAGGCAGGCCGCCGCCGAGACTGCAGGCAGCGGCTCGAAGGCAGGCCGCTGCCGAGACTGCAGGCAGCGGCTCGAAGGCAGGCCGCCGCCGAGACTGCAGGCAGCGGCTCGAAGGCAGGCCGCCGCCGGTGAGTATGGCCGCATACAGCAGGCGGCGCTGCGGCCTGGGTGCGGATTGCATATATTGCGGGAATAGTGCCCGCTATTTCTTTGACTATGAGGTCAACTCATAGTGGAGCGGGAATTTCTCCCGCTAAATTTGCTGATTCAAAGTATTTCAGGAAACTTGCTCAAGTTACCGGTAAATTTTTCCTCTAATGCTCCCGAAAGGGGCATTTCGAGCAAAATAGCGGGAGGATTCTCCGCTAAGTGTATCGTATTGCCGGTTTCCTTGGGTACCGTCATCCATGGTCTCCGAATCTCACTTGGAAATCACTTGGACCTGACTGGGAACTCACTGAAATCTCATTGGAGTCTCGCGGCAATCTTACGAGATCTCACATAGATACCCAGGGGTTCTTCCCAGTTTGCATATTCCCGTTAAAGCGCTGAGTACCGACACCAACCGTATGGACAGTCAGCATCCGGAATCGGGCGAAATTCCCGGATAATGGTAGCCACAAAGAGCTAAAAAGAGCTATTAAGCTACTAAAGAGCTAACTAAAGAGCTAACTAAAGAGCTACAAAGAGCTGCTAAGAGCTATTAAGCTACTAAAGAGCTAACTAAAGAGCTACTAAAAGCTACTAAGAGCTGCTACGGCAATTCCCGCAATCTTAAATATTTTTCTGGATACGGTAGTCCTTCGGTGAGCTGCCGACCTGCTTTTTGAATACCTTGCTGAAATATTTTACATCATGGAAACCGACCATTTCTGAGATTTGCGACAGCTTCAGGTTGGGATTCTGCAGCAGCAGCTTGGCCTTCTCAATGCGGACATTGCCGATATAGTCGGAGAAGTTGATGCCATATTCCTGTTTGAATTTGCGGGAGACATATTCACGGCTAACGTAGAATTTGCCGGCTACCTCCTGCAGGGAGAGGTCGGATGCATAGTTCTGCTCGACGTACCGGACGATGTCTGACATCGGATTGCTCTCTTTGACCTGTCTGGCCGAAAGCTCTTGCGACAGGCGCTGCATCAGGGCAAAGGACCAATCGCGCCAGGCAAACAGGGAGAAAGAATATCCGTTGGTATAAGGAGCCGGGTTCAACTGGTCGGCATGCTCCAGCTCTGCCAGAGCGGTGTCTGCCCGTACGCCCAAAGCGTCACGCACCAGCCGGGTACGAAACAGCAGGACATCGGCTTTCCAGGCATTTAGCATTTCGGGAGTAACGACGCCTCCGCGGCTTAGTTCATGGGTCCAATGCTGCGCCGCGTCTGACAGCGCTTCGTTGTTTCCGCTGATCACAGCCAATTTCCAATCCTCCTGAACATGGGCGAAAATGACGGGGGATCCGTGGCTGGCGCTCCCATCCCCGGATGGACTAACGGTCTGGCCATGTGCATCGGTTGAAGAAGGGAAATGGCAATAATCCTCATGACTTAACAAATTCCGCCGGAGCAATGCTTCGGCGGCTTCTGTGCGTTGCATCGGCAGCCGGTGCGGCAGGCTTCCTGTATTGCTGATGCCAAAGTGCATCCGGAACTGCAGGGTACGGTAAATACCCTGATTGATCCGGCTGATCAGCTCCACTACAGATTCCTGCACATCCCACAGAATGATTGCGATCTCCGGAGGGCCGCCCCAATAGCGAAAGGCGATGCCCTTGTTTTGCGGGTGCAGGAATTCATTGCAGATGTTCACAATGGCGTAATAGAGCAGCTCGCTGTCACCGCCGAACCGTTTCAGCAGCGGATTGTTCCCGCTGTCTGTCTGTACGAGGATCAGCCGGGAGGATTCGGCATTCCCCGGAATAACCCCCTCGCTTACCAGTCTGCGCAGCGATGCTTCGGAATTGATGGGAACGTCTATCAGTGCCGAGAGCAGTTTCTCCCCGTAAATCGGTTTGATCTCGTTCAGCCGGATGCTCTGCTGCTGCCGCTGGCTGCGTTCCTCTTCCTCGGACCGCCAGGCGGCTACCGCCTTGAAGACCGCGGTATTGATCGCTTCAGCTTCAATCGGCTTGAGGATATAATCAATGCCGCCGTTGCGGACAGTCTGGCGTACGAAGTCAAAATCATTATGCCCGCTGACCACAATGAATTTGGTGTTTCCGGCGAATTCATTGACCCAGGTCATCAGCTCAACTCCGTTGCCCGATTCCATCATCATATCCATGATAACTAGAGCCGGTTTCGCCTCACGAATGACTTCAATCGCTTCATTGCCGTTTCCCGCCTCCAGAATCTCATCAATGTGATGAGCGTCCCAGTCAACCAGGAGCCTTACCGCTTTTCTGACTCTTGCTTCATCATCTACTATAAGTGCCTTCATATCCGTTCACTCTCCACTAGAATTTCAATTTCCAGTCTGACTATTACTCCGCCTGTCTCCAGATTGTCCACGGTCAGGATTGCGTCATCCCCGCATACCAGCCGCAGCCGCGCCAGCACGTTCCCCAGGCCGATGCCTGCACCGGGAGCATCACGTTTGCTGTCACTGCTTTTCAGTGTGGCGACGTCCAGTGAACCGGGCTGCTGAAGCTCCTTGCGGAGCATTTCCAGCCGGGCCGGCGGGATGGAGTGGCCGTTGTTATGAATATTAATTTCCATCCGCCCGGACTCCAGCTTCGCTGCTGTGATCTCAATAAATCCGTCACTGCGGGACAGATTAAAGCCGTGTTTGAAATAATTCTCCACAATCGGCTGCAGAATCATCTTCGGCATCAGGGCATGGAGCAGCGATTCTTCCATATCGTAGCGGAAACTGAACTTATTTTCAAAACGTTCCTTCTGCAGCTCAATATAGGCTTTGACATGGTCCAGCTCATTCTGGATGGTCACGATCTTCTCATCATTATACATGCTGTACCGCATCATTTTGGCCAAGGCCGAGAGCAGGCCATAGATCTGCGGCACCTTCAGTTCAAGCGCAAGCGTGCCGATAATCTGCAGCGTATTGTTCAGGAAATGCGGGTTGATCTGTGCCTGCAGTGCCCTCAGCTCATTGGTTTTATTGGACAGCTCCAGCCGGTATTCCCGCAAAATCAGGTTGTTGATCGTATCCATCATGTTGCGGAAATGTTCAGTCACCACGCCGATCTCATCCTTGCCCGTTGGGCGGATGTCAATCTCAAGATTACCGGTCTGAACTTGGGTCATGTACCGGCTGAGCTGCTTGATTGGAGCCGTGATCCGGAAAGAGATGAGGATCGTCAAGGCGATAATCATAATCATCAGCAGGACCAGCAGGAGGATATTGATTTGTGCCGCCTCTTTAGCTTCGCGGAACAGGTAGGATACCGGAATTTGCTTCACCAGTGTCCAGCTAAGACCGGGACTTTCAATTTTTTGATAAATAAATACAGCCCCGCCTTCTTCAAAATACCCTTGATCACGGTCATTCGCTGCAATCTGCTTATTATACCAAGTAGCATTCAGCGGTTTGCCCAGAGCTTCGGTATCGTGGCTGTAGACCAGTGTTCCGCTGTCATCCACCAGATAGACGTTCTCCTGATTCTGCTCATACAATTGATCCACAATGTCGGTAAGTGCAGTCAGTCTCACATCCACCGACAAATAGCCGAGGACCTTGGAGGACGGGATTTTCTCAATTCTTCTATGCATCGTGAACACAGGCTCTGAAGTGAACTGCGGAAACGGTGAAGTCACCCCGTAGGCGGTGCTCATGTGAGTGCTCTGCACAGCAACCTGGGAGACGCCGGTGTTTTGGGAATCAGCATAAGGAGCGGTTGCCTGCCAGCGTTTGGGTGTCGTATTTTGTGTCACCAGTGTTGCCTTTCCGTCTTTGACGCCGTACAGATACACCTGTGAAATATCAGGCATGGAGGTCGAGATGTAATTGAGCGAGGAATAGATCGAAATATCGGCAGTCAAGTCGTCGTATCCGGCTTCAAGCAAGCGGTAGAAGTCGGAATCCGAATAGGCGATCAGAGACAGCCGGCTCACTTCCTGGATCAGACTATTAATATTTTTGTAGCCTTGATACAGCAGATTCTTATTCTCATCCACGGCCCGGGTCCTTAAGGACTCTGTCGTATAAGAATAGCTGATATACATCGTAGCCATAATACAGACTAATGTTGGCAGGAGTAAAAAAACGATCAGCTTGGTGCGGATATTGTTCCATTTCATCGATTCTTGTCACTTCCGATCAATATTTTACACCTCAAAGATCACTTGCGTAGGTGTAAGGAGTCCACAAAAAAACGGATAATATGTTTAGATCATAAACAAGTAAGTGAGTAAAAGAAAGGGGGACGGGTAAATGCGCGGCAATAAGTTGTCCCAATTTGGTCAACAGCTTTTTTTCGTCGGACCGGCCTTATTGTTCTTTACCCTGATTACGATTATTCCATTTCTAATGGGGATGTATTATTCCTTTACAGACTGGAACGGCGTATCTGGTAATGTAAGCTGGGTTGGCTTTGATAACTTTAAAGCGATTTTTACAAATGATCCGGATTTCTGGTCATCCTTCTGGTTTACAGTAAGATTTACTGTGCTGGGGGTTATATTGACCAATGTAGTAGGCTTTTTCCTGGCCTATCTGCTAACTAAACCTTTAAAAACACGTAATATGCTCCGTACCATTTTCTTCATGCCGAATGTTATCGGGGGATTGTTGCTTGGTTTTATATGGCAGTTTATCTTCATCAAAGGGTTCTCAACACTCGGGGGTATGACTGGCTGGTCCTTCTTCAATCTTCCTTGGCTCGGTGATGCAACAACCGGCTTCTGGGCGATTGTCATGGTCTTTGTCTGGCAGTCTTCCGGTTATCTGATGGTAATCTACATCGCTTCGCTCAGCAATGTGTCGAAAGAGGTGCTGGAGGCGGCTGAGATTGACGGGGCTTCCCGGATGCAGGTGCTGCGCAACATTGTAGTGCCGCTGATCATGCCTGCTGTAACCATCGGTTTGTTCCTGGCGATTTCCTGGTCTTTCAAAATGTTCGACCTTAACCTTTCCCTGACGAAAGGCGGACCGTTCAAATCAACGGAATCCGTGGCTATGAATATTTACAATGAAGCCTTCCTGAACAACCGTTACGGTCTGGGTACTGCAAAAGCGCTGCTGTTCTTCGTAATTGTGGCGATTATTACTGTGATTCAGGTCCGTGTTACGAAGAGCAAGGAGGTCGAAGCTTAATGAACGCAAAGTCAAAAGGCAGATGGAATATCGGGATTGAAGTATTCATGATCCTGCTTGCACTGCTCTTCCTGTCTCCGTTTTATTTCCTGCTGGCGAACTCGGTGAAATCGTTCGGGGAAATCCTAAGCGACGCGGCAAGCTGGCCGGAAGTCTTCATGTGGTCCAACTATTCCAATGCGTGGAAATTGGCCCGCTTCTCTGAAGCTTTCCGCAATTCGATCATAGTCACAGTCATCAGTGTTGTCTTTATCTCGCTGTTCAGCGCTATGGCTGCTTATCGTATGGTTCGCGCCAACACACGGTTCAATCAGATTCTGCTGCTTCTGTTCGTAGCGGCAATGGTGGTTCCTTTCCAGACGATCATGATTCCGATCCTGAAAGTCGTTAATATTATTGGAGTTAATAACTCCTTCGCCGGGCTGATTATCACCAATCTGGGGATCAGTGTTCCGATGGCGATCTTCCTGTTCCATGGTTTCATTAAATCGGTGCCTCTTGAGATTGAAGAAGCGGCAACCGTGGATGGCTGTAATCCGATCAGTGCTTTCTTCCGGATTGTGCTCCCGCTGTTGAAACCGATGCTGATGACGACGATCGTCTTGAATGCACTCGGTATCTGGAATGACTACCTGCTCCCGTCCCTGATTCTTCAGGCACCGGAACTTCGGACCATTCCGCTGGCAACCTTCTCGTTCTTCGGGCAGTACACGAAGCAATGGGATATGGCGCTTCCGGCGCTTGCGCTTGGTGTAGCTCCAATCGTAGTATTCTACCTGTTTATGCAGCGTTACATTGTTGAAGGAATAGCGGCTGGCTCGGTGAAAGGTTAACACCGGGCCCCCCGTTCCAAATATTAAAGCTAGTAAATTTATTCAAGGGGGAAATTAGAATGATGAAGAAACGTTCTGCACTGATGATGTCCAGCGTCCTGCTGATGTCTGTTGTGCTCGCGGCATGCGGTGGCAACAATAACAATACTGCTTCAAATAATGCTCAAAATGGAAGCGCTGGCAATAAAGGCGGCGAAACTAAAACAGTTAAGATCTTCCAATTCAAGACTGAAATCGTTGAAGGCCTCAATGAACTGAAGGTTGAATTTGAAAAAGAAAACCCTAACATCAAGCTGGATATCCAAACTGTCGGCGGTGGCGCAGACTATGCGGCAGCGCTGAAGACCAAATTCGCTTCCGGCGATGCTCCTGACATTTTCTCCAACGGCGGTTATGCCGAAATGGATCTGTGGGGCGATAAATTGGAAGATCTGTCCGACCAGCCTTGGGTGAAGGATCTGATTCCTTTGGCGGCTGAACCGATGACCAAAGACGGCAAAACCTACGGTATGCCAATGAATCTTGAAGGTATCGGTTATGTGTACAACAAAGATCTGTTCGAAAAAGCCGGCATTACTGAAACTCCAAAAACAATCACTGAGCTTGAAGAAGCAGCTAAAAAATTGCAGGCTATCGATGTTATTCCTTTCGGCAACGCTTATCAAGAGTGGTGGCTGCTGGGTAACCAGGGCATCAGCGTAGCTTTTGCACAACAAGACAATGTAGATGAATTCATCAGCGGACTTAACGCAGGTACTTCCACGATCGTGGGCAACCCAGTATTCAAAGATTGGAGCAACCTGCTTAAGCTGACTGTGAAATACGGACAAAAAAATTCATTGACTACTGATGCCAACACTCACCTGGCGATGTTCGCTAACGGCGAAACCGCTATGATGCAGGAAGGCAACTGGGCACAAACACTTATAGACAACATTACACCTGACATGAACATCGGTATGTTCCCAATGCCGATCAATGATGATGCTGAGAAAAATGACAAGCTGACTGTTGGGATTCCTGCCAACCTGGTTGTGAACAAAGAATCCGGATCGAAAGAAGAAGCTAAGACATTCCTGAACTGGCTGGTAACTTCCGATATGGGTAAAGAATACATCACTAAAAAATGGAAATTCATCCCTGCCTTGTCCACAATCGAAGCTACTCCGGAAGATATCGGTTTGCTGGGTTCGGATGTATGGAAATATGTACAGGATGGCAAAGTGTACGGTCTGCAATCCTCTAAATTCCCTGATGGCGTAACACAGGAATTCGCAAGCGTTATTCAACAGCTGGTTGCCGATAAAGTCGACGAAGCCGGCTGGGAAAAAGGCATGCAGGCTGCTTGGGACAAGCTGAAAAAATAACCTCTCACCGTAAACAGAGAGCCCTATAGGGGCCGTAATTGGATAAAGTGGATTGCCGGACGTCCCCGTCCAACTCATCATTGATGTGAAGCGGGGGCGTCTTTTTGATAGGATGGAAAGTGGAAATGGATGGAAGAGAACGGGAGGAGAGGAAGATATGACACTGAACAGTTATAACGCAGTGCAAGTCGGCGTTGATTATTACCCGGAACACTGGGATGAGTCCTTGTGGGCGGCGGATATTCAGTTAATGAAGGAAACCGGGGTCAAGGTGGTCCGGGTTGCTGAATTCGCCTGGAGCCGTTTGGAGCCAAGGGAAGGAACCTTTGATTTTGCCTGGCTGGACCGGGCTATGGAGCTGTTCCATCAGTACGGATTGCAGGTAGTGATCGGCACACCAACCGCCACTCCGCCGCGCTGGCTGACTACAACATATCCGGATGTTCTTCCGGTCTTTGCCGATGGGCAGACGTTCCATCCTGGCGTGCGCGGGCACCGTTGTTATAACAGCGCTTCCCTGCGGGAATATGGCAGCCGGATTATCGAAAAGCTGGCCCGCCATTACAGCGGTCATCCTGCTGTGATCGGCTGGCAGACCGACAATGAATTCGGCATGATTGACTGCCACTGCGAGACTTGCAATGAAGCTTTCCGCAGCTGGGTTAGGCAAAAGTACGGCACGCTGGAGAACGTGAACGCAGCATGGGGAACGGTAGTTTGGAGCGGGGAGTACAGCGACTGGAATGAGCTGACGGTACCGCTGGGCGGCTCGCCGTTCCAGAATCCGTCGTTCCTGCTGGATTTTCAGCGTTTTCAATGGGATTCGGTTGTCCGGTTCCAGAAGACGCAGATTGATATTCTGCGGAGGATTTGCCCGGAGCATTTTATTACCCATAACTTTCACAGTTATCCGCAGCGGCTGGATATGTATGCAGTGGGCACCGACCTCGATGTGGCGGCATTCGACTATTATCCGAACACCTCACCGGACAAACAAGAGACAACGCCCTATAGCGGAGCGCTGTCTCTGGACGTCACTCGCGGGATTAAACGGCAGAACTTCTGGATCATGGAGCAGCTCAGTGGCTCACCGGGCTGCTGGATGCCGATGTGGCGGACACCGTATCCGGGTTTTATCCGCGCCTATGCCTGGCAGGCGATTGCCAGAGGAGCGGATACGATCGTGCATTTTCGCTGGAGAAGTGCTGTCGCCGGGGCCGAGCAATATTGGCATGGCCTGATTGATCACAGCAATGTGCCGGGCCGCCGATTCGCCGAGTTCAGCCAGCTCTGCGGAGAAGTAAACGGCCTCAGCGGCAGGCTGCAGGGGACTGTGCTGAAGCATGAAGTGGCGATTCTGCATTCCCATGAGCAGAAGGCCGCGCTGGACATCCAGCCACAGGCCGGGGGTCTGGACTATTACGGGAACATCAAGCAGGTTCACCGGGCACTTACGAAGCTCGGGATTGGCTGCGATGTAATCCGTGCCGGGGAACCGCTGGGCGGCTATAAAATTGTCATCGCACCAAGCCTGTACGTGCTGGACGAGATGCTTGCGGAGCAGCTTGAAGCTTATGCGGCGGCAGGCGGTCTACTCCTTCTGACGAACCGCAGCGGCGTTAAGGACAGTAACAACATCTGCGTCATGCAGCCGCTGCCGGGATTGTTAAGCCGTGCAGCAGGTGTCCGGGTTGACGAATATGATCCCGTCGGCCTGGAAATCCATACCCTAGTGGACCCTGAAGGGAACTCCTTCGAATGCAGCCAGTGGTGCGATCTGCTGACGCCGGTCACGGCGGTGCCTGTCGCCTGGTACGGCGATGATTTCTACGCCGGAATTCCGGCTGTCACTGTCAACAGCTTCGGGAAAGGGCAGGTGTATTACTTCGGAACCCATGCCGAAGAACGCTACTGGTCACTGCTGCTGGCCGATTTGGCCGGTAAGTACGGAGTAACCCGCTTTGCCGGTCTGCCGGATGGCGTACAGGCCACAATCCGCAGCGGAGAGAACGGCAGCTTCCTGTTCCTGCTGAACCTGAACCGGATGCCGCAAACCGTGCCGCTGCCGGGCAGTTACCCTAGCGTGCTCTATAACGGTGAGATCCGCTCGGGCGAGCTGCGGATGGAGGCTTACGGGGTGGAGATTCTGGAGCTGGCGGAGTAGCAGGAAGGGTGAAAGCAACAGACTCGTTGTACTTAGGCTCAGGGGAGCGAGGTTGGCTTTCATTAACTATTTCATTGCAGTTTGTACATTAGATTCCGCGTACAAGGCAGGGGCAAGCAAGTCAATTGCACTTTGTGCAGCAGAAGTAATTGTGGGCGGAGTGAGAGATAGGATTCATGAAGATAGCAGCAGCTGAATGTCAGACGTTCCCCGGAGTGACTATAAATCTCCTCCCGCGCCTCACCAGTTTGCCAATAGCACTTCGCGCTTGTTAGCTGTTAGTGGAGCTTCCTAAATTGCTCCGGTGTAGTCGCCGACTGCTTGCGGAAGGTGGCTACGAAGTGGCTGACATCGCGGAAGCCAACCAGCTTTGAGATAGCTTTTACCGTCAGGTCAGGCTGGGTGACAAGCAGTTCCTTGCTCTTGCGGATACGCAGGCGGACGAAATAGGCGTAGGGAGACAGGCCAAAGGTCTGCAGAAACAGGCTGTTAAGATAACGGCCGGATACCTCAAGCTGGGACGCGAGATCATAAAGTCCGATATCGGGATCGCCATAATGGACATCCATCCATTTCAGCAGCGGCTGCAGCTTGTCCACATTGCGGGAAATGGAAGTATTGTTATGCAGCCGGCCGTATTTGCTCAAGGTAAGCAGGAAGCGGTAAGCGTCGGTGGAGACGCCCAGGCTGAACATGTCGTCCGAAGCGTCATGGCGGTCAAGCATCTCCTTCAGCATATGAGGAAGAGGGGCTTCGCTTTCCCACCGGTAGAAGGAATTGGCGCCCATACCCAGCGACTCCAGGATGTGCCGGGCTGAGCTGCCGCCGAAGGTGAGATAATAGGTGCACCATAGATGTGGAGTGAGCGATTCATAGCGGTGCGGAGTTCCGGGCAGCAGCAGAACGCCGCTGCCTTCGGAGAGCGTGATTTTTTTGTTCTCAAAATATATAATGCCTTCACCCTGGGCCGTCTGCAGCCAGTGATAGGTGTCGTAGCCTTCGGGGCGGGATACTTTTTCCTGATCGGGGTTAAAGCCCATACTGTCCAGAGTAATGGGTAACTGCTGTCCGCCCTCCTGGGCAAACACAATTCTGCGTACCGCTGTCGCTGGCACAATCATCATCTCCCGTAGTTCCATATTATTATATGTATGGACCTTATTTTTATATATAAAGCGACACGTTAACCGTTTAGAATAAATATATACTTATACTATAAAGGATGTGCGAAGTGTGATCAACGATAAATTGCCAAAGATTTGGTACGGTGGAGATTACAATCCCGAGCAGTGGGATGCCCCGGTATGGGCTGAGGATGAACGGATGTTCAAACTCGCGGGAATTGATGTTGCCACAATTAATGTATTCTCCTGGGCACTGATTCAGCCGTCGGAAGACACTTATGATTTCTCCGGCCTGGATGAATTAATGGACCGCTTATATAAGAATGGAACCTATGTATGTCTGGCAACAGGAACCGGGGCACATCCGGCCTGGATGGCTCACCGTTATCCCGAAGTGACCCGCGTCGATGTACAGGGCAGAAAACGCAAGTTCGGCGGCCGGCATAACTCCAATCCGAACAGTGCGGTATACCGCAAATATGCGGCTAAACTGGCAGGCAAGCTGGCTGAGCGCTACAAGGATCATCCGGGTCTTGTCGCATGGCATATTTCCAATGAGTACGGCGGCTATGACTATTCCGAGCAGTCCGCCGCTGCGTTCCGTGTCTGGCTGAAGGAACGCTACGGTTCCCTGGATGGCTTGAACAAAGCCTGGAACACCCGTTTCTGGGGGCACACCTTCTATGACTGGGAAGAAATTGTCGTTCCGAACGAACTCAGCGAAGAATGGAACGGCAACCGCACCAACTTCCAGGGGATTTCCCTCGATTACCGCAGATTTATGTCGTACAGCCTGCTGGAATGCTATAAGATTGAATACGATGCCATCAAGGAGCATAGTACCAACATCCCTGTTACTACCAACCTGATGGGCTTCTATCCGGAACTCGATTATTTCGAATGGGCCAAACATCTGGACGTGATCTCCTGGGACAACTATCCATCGCTGGATACACCGGTCAGCCACACGGCCATGACGCATGACCTGATGCGCGGCCTCAAGAACGGCCAGCCCTTCATGCTGATGGAGCAAACGCCAAGCCAGCAGAACTGGCAGCCGTACAACTCCCTGAAGCGCCCGGGCGTAATGCGCCTGTGGAGCTATCAGGCTGTAGCGCGCGGTGCTGACACCGTCCTGTTCTTCCAGCTCCGCCGGTCCATCGGCGCTTGCGAGAAGTATCATGGCGCGGTTATCGAGCATGTGGGACATGAGCATACCCGGGTCTTCCGCGAATGCGCTGAACTTGGCAAAGAGCTGGAGCAGCTTGGCGATCAACTGCTGGATGCACGCAGCCAGGCGCAGATCGGTATTATTTACGACTGGGAAAACCGTTGGGCGCTTGATCTATCGAGCGGACCATCCGTAGCACTGGACTATGTTAACGAAGTGCACAAATATTATGACGCACTGTACCAGCAGAATATCGAAGCCGATATGATTGGCGTTGAAGAGAACCTGTCCAAGTACAAGATTGTAATCGCACCGGTGCTGTATATGATCAAGCCGGGATTTGCCGAGAAGGTTGAGGCCTTTGTTAAGGCTGGCGGCACATTCATTACCACTTATTTCAGCGGCATCGTGAACGAAAATGATCTGGTTACGGTGGGCGGCTATCCTGGAGAGCTGCGCAAGGTACTCGGCATCTGGGCCGAGGAAATTGATGCCCTGCTGCCGGGAATGAGCAATGAGATCGTCATGAACAAGGAATGGGGAATGTTAAGCGGTTCCTACAAATGCGATCTGCTATGCGATCTGATTCACTCGGAAGGTGCCGAGGTACTGGCGCAGTACGGCTCAGACTTCTACAAAGGCATGCCGGTATTGACTGTGAACAGCTTTGGTGAAGGCAAGGCCTATTATGTGGCCAGCAGTCCTGAAGTTGGATTCCTGCAAGGATTCCTTGCCAATCTGTGCAAAGAGAACGGCATTAAGCCGCTGGTAAGCGCGCCTGAGGGCATTGAATCCGTTCAGCGTGTAAAAGATGGCGTGTCCTATCTATTCCTGCTGAACCACAAAGAAGGCGATCTTAGTGCAGACATCGGCGCAGCTGAACGCACCGACCTGCTGACCGGCAAAACCTTCAGCGGCTCCGCTGTTGTTCCGGGCCGTGGCGTCCTGATTTTGTCTGACAAGAACTAAACGAGAGTGCAATAAGGGCTGTCTCCAAAGTGGATATTTCTATTCATGAGGCAGTCCTGGTTATTTTCACACTGTAAAAAACAGCAGAGCAGCAGTTCACCCCTTACGGGAGAATCGCTGCTCTGCTGTTTTTGCCTTTGCGTGGCTCGGGTCAGCATATTGAAACTCCATGTTTACTCTTCAGTAAAAGAACCGAAGTCCGTTATTTTCAAGTCATATTTGAAACTTATCTTCGACTTGCTGAATGTATCGTCCCAATGATCCTTAACCTTTTTCCATTCCGCAGGATGTTGGATGCTGAGCATCTCGCCGAAGCCGGCGACATCCGCTTTATAATCACTTTGCAGCTTCTGTATCAGCTTTTGCATCATCTGCGCCAGCTTCTCCTGAAATACGCGGCCGACTTTTTCCGAATACACAGCTGAAGTAGAATAACTGTCATTGTTCCAGGTTTCTATCAGTCGACCCTCGGTACGAATAGAGACTTCAAATGAAATGTCGTCCCCGTCTACCATGGCTTTGATTTTGCTCTTCATTGCCTTCATTTCGTAGGTCATTGGCTCGTTGTCCCAATCATAGGCTTTGATCGCACCGCTTGTGCCCTTATTAGTGAGCCAGGAGAGGCACTCCGTATCCTCCTGTGATAAGGCACCGATCCAGTGTCCTGTATCCCCTTTAATAATTCCAGCACCCGAAAACTCCGTATCGCCATCCGCTGAAATGAGGTTCTGCAGCGCATAACTCCTTTTGGAGTGCATGAGTGCATCCAGTTGTGACAGAATGACCGGATGCATCACCTTGCTTGTCCTGAATTGATTGCTGATCATTTCTTTGATGTGAAAGGAAGGGATTTCACCGGATCGCTTGGAGATGAGCGAGGCATCTGCGCGGCCTTCACTGATAAAAACCATTGTACTCGGACGGATATCGTTGTCGCGGAGCACAAAGTCCATAAGTTGATCCATCTTCTGCCGCTTGAGCAGATCAGTTGATACTATAATGACCTTGAGATGGTGCCCGATGATCGGACGTTCGTTGCGAATGGAGAATTGGCGGAAAATCTCAAGCACGGAGTCGCCGGTTCCCGATAGATTGACATAGGGGGCGGTCTGCTGGCTCGCCTGTTTTGCCATTGTACCTGTCGATTTCACCGGAACAATCTGTAACGTTACTGTAATCAAGTTCTGCTTGGAATAGGTGCCGCCTTGCTCCTCCAGCGTTTGTTCTGTGGGAGTGAGCTTGCCCGTGTCCAAGGAAAGGCCTGAATACAGCGCCAGGTCTTCAATTTCTCTGCTGCTCCAGCATCCTGTCTGCGTAACCAGAAGCAGGAGCGTGCAGAGGATGAGGGGAAGAGTCCGCTTACACATGCTGCTTCAATCCTTTCGTGCGAATAAGCCAAATGACCGAGAGTAGTACCGGCAGCAAAAAGAACAGTACGATTCCCATTTTGCCGATAGCATCGCCAAGGGTAAACAGATCATTAATAGACTTAGGCACCATAGCGGAAATGAAAATGACCGGAACAAGCGCGAAAATAACCGGATGCATGGAAACCCGGAAGATTTGGGAGATGCCCAGAGAGGCCTGAAAGAAGAAGCTGCTGAAGTTGCAGAACATTTGCATCAGCCAGATCACCATGAGCGGAAATTCCATGCGTTCGAAGAAAAATCCCGTGATTTCAAAGCTTCGAATGAGATCAATGGTGGGCCAGGTGCTTGTAATAGCAGAATCTATCGAGAGGCCTCCGATGACCATAACTACCGTCAGAAGATACAAGAATAGCGGGATGCCGATTCCCACCAGCATCGCTTTTAGCGCCTGCCGGGGATTCTGCATGAACGCCACAAGTGTCATGACGACTTCACAGCCTGTAAAGACAAGCACTGTTGACTTCAGGCCGCTGAGCACGGGAAGAATCCCGCTGCCGAGGACCGGGCGCAAATGATTAATATCAAAAAGATTGAGGCTGAAAGCGTAAGAAATGAGCAGAATCATGATGCTGATCGGAAACACGATTTGAAAGACTCTGGAAATGGAATTAATGCCGCCGTACACGAGATAGGTGCCGACCCAGATAAAGGGAAGGATGATCGCCCATGTCGGGGTGCCTTCCAGCAGGAAAAACAGTGTTACCTCCGCGAGCGAGCGGATTTCAAACCCTCCGATGATTAAGAAATAGATAATCAGAAGCAGACATAGAATACCTCCAGGAACCCGGCCAATGATCTTTCCGGCATATTGAAAAATCGTTTTTCCGGGAAACTGCTGGCTGATCTTCACCATCAGTACAATTACCGCCATAACAATCACACCACCCAGCAGCACGGACAGCCAGGAATCCGGTGTCTTCACACTTTGACTCACACTTCGCGGCAGCGTAAGGATCCCGGCGCCAAGCACGGTATTGTTCAGGAACACAGCAGCCTGTGAAGCGGTGATTTTATCGTCTGAACGAGTAAACATTGTACGGCCCCCTTCTTAAATGTGATCATGACCTCCGTTTGCTGTTTTTTGTTTTCATCATGGCAGGTCTGCGTTTCATCATTGCGAGCGGCACACGGAAGAATAAATCCTTCCAATCTCTTGGGCGAAACGGCGATACCGGCGTCAGGTAGGGCACTCCGAAGCTCTTAAGCCTGGTAAGATGGCTGCAGATGAGCAGGAAAAACAGGATCGTGCCGAACATGCCGAGAATGGCGGCAAATATCATTCCGGCAAAACGGAGAAGCCGTAAGGTAATCCCGGCGCTGTACATCGGAATAGAGAAAGAGGATATGGCAGTGACCGCAACGACAATGACCAGGAATGGGCTGACAATCCCTGCATTCACAGCTGCATCGCCAATAATCAGGCCGCCGACGATGCCCATCGCCGGGCCGATGGGTTTGGGCAGCCTGATCCCGGCCTCCCGTAAAATTTCAATCGATATCTCCAAAATCAGCACCTCGATCAGTGAAGGGAAGGGCACACCTTGCCGGGTCTTGATAATCGTGATCGCCAGCTCCGTAGGAATAAGCCCCGGATGAAATGAAATGAAGGAAATGTAAAGGGATGGAGCCATGAGTGCCATAAATGCGGCGGAGAAACGCAGCATCCGCAGAAATGATCCCGGCAGCCACCGGTCATAATAGTCCTCCGGAGATTGCAGCAGCATACTGAATGTAACCGGCACAATCAGCGCGAAAGGCGTCCCGTCCAGAAGAATGGCGATGCGGCCTTCCAGCAGGGCAGTTATAACTCTGTCAGGTCGCTCGGTACTCTGGACCTGCTGGAAAGGACTTAGGTAGTTGTCTTCAATCAACTGCTCGATATACCCCGATTCAGCGAGAAAGTCGATGTCTATTTTGGAAATACGGGTCTGTACTTCCTCCAGCAGCTCCGGATTGACAATATCCTTGATGTAGGCAACCACCAAATCCTTTTGCACGCTGCTGCCGGCCCGGTACGTCTTCAATTCAAGCTGGTCACTGAACCCCTGGCGGCGCAGCATGGAGGTATTCTCGCTCAGCACCTCGGAGAAGCCGAGTCGTGGTCCGCGCAGCAGTGCTTCTGAGACAGGTTCTGCTATCGCACGGTTCGGGCCTCCCGGAAGTTGGATCAGCAATCCCTTCGGCATTCCTTCAATCAGCAGAGCGGCATGTCCGAACAGGACGGATTTGTTGAGTTCTTCCAGATTACTGGCTTCGCGCAAATTGCTGAAGGGCAGCAGATGTTCGGCGATGCCGGAGGCGGACAAGGATTCGGCGGTGGCCTCAAACATTAGAAACTGCATCATCTTCAAATTAAGCAGCCTGTCGTTCTGCATGCCGTCCACATACATAAGCACTCCTTTTGCCTGCAGCTTCGTTAGCGTGAACTCCCTGAAGTGGAGATCACTGTTTCCGCCGATAGCCTCCTTAATGAAGTGAAGGTCGGCGGCGAAATTTCCGCTGAAGGCCGCTGCGGGAGGGGCGGTCTGCGGCAGGGCGGTATCTGATTGTGCTCTGCGGTTAGACACTTTCCCGTTGCCTGAGGCCTGTGGTCCTCTTCCGCTGCCTACATAGGAATGCAAGGTTTTGTATAGACGGCTGGCAATTATGGGGACCAGCAGAGCAATTCCAGCCTGATAAAAAACTCCCCAGCCCGGGATATAGGATAAGATCGATGCGAGCAATAAAATCAACCCCAGCTTTAAGAGTAAACAACTTTGTAAATGAAGTTTTCCAAAGTTTGCTGCGGTTTAGTCATTTCTGTAAAAATATAATTCAACAAAAACGGATGCGTCTGATTTCAGGAGCACATCCATGTCCTCAGGAATATTTAATTAGCTGTCTGCCAGTACATTTCCGGGAAGGAATTAGCGGTGGGGAATGTTGTATAATGCATAATAAAGAGGAGCATCAAGATTACCCGTTCAGGAAAGAGGCAGCAGATGAAAACCTTACTGGTAACAGGGTACCGTGCGCATGAGCTCGGTATTTTTGACAGCAAACATCAAGGCATTCCCTATATCAAAAAAGCACTTGCAGGCAGGTTGATTCCCCTCATTGAAGAGGGGCTGGAATGGATCATTACGCCCGGACAATACGGAGTGGATCTTTGGGCATGTGAGGTGGTGCTTGAGCTGAAAGTGCAGTATCCCGGACTGAAGCTGGGCATTATTACAGCCCATGCCGCACCGGAAGAGAAATGGAAGGAGGAGAAGCAAAATGAATACCGGCGGATCATTGCCGGAGCGGATTACTACGGGGCTGTAAGCAATGCTCCTTATGACGGAAGCTGGCAATTCCGGGCCAGGGATGATCTGCTGTTCCGCAAAAGCGACAGCATTCTGCTCTTCTATGATGAGGACGCTGCCGAAGGAAGCCCGAAGTATTTTAAGGAGCGGGCATTGAAGCTGCATGCGGAGGGGGATTATGGCCTGTTCCTGATGCATGCCGAGGAAATCCAGAATATCGCAGATGAAGAAAATCAACGTGAATATGAATGAGGAGGCAATGCCAATGAATTCTGTTTATGAAGAGGATATTTGTTATGTCATTCTGTTAAGCCCGACCGAACAGGACCGCAGGGATATGGAAATTATACGGGGGCATGTGCGCCATCTGCAGGAGCTGGAACGCAGCGGGCAGCTCGTGATGTGCGGTCCGTTCAGCGATGCTCCTGGCGGGATGGTCATTATCCGCGCGGAATCGCGCGAAGAAGCAGTGGCCATTGCCGAACGTGACCCTTACATCCTCTCGGGCGTCCGCAGCTACGAGCTGCGCACCTGGGACCTGTCGCATGAAGGCAACAAGCATATGGGCATAGCTGCGGATTAACGAAAGTGCCGGTTAGATAAAGCTGCGCAGCGAAGGCGCTTTACGGATCTTGTAATTCTGCTCGTACGCATAAGCCAGCTTGATCAGCATAGGCTCCTGGTAGGCCTGCGCCGAGAAGGTAACGCCGAAGGGGGCGCCGGCCGAGGTATAGCCGGAAGGCACGACGATGGACGGATATCCCGCTCTTGAGGTAATCCGCGCACCGAAGTCGGCCGGGAACAGCAGAGCATCCAGCCGGTGCTCGCTCATGGTAGCGTCGATGCCCTGTTCCTTGCAGAGCTTAAGGTCAGTGGCGCGGTCGCGCAGGTATTGCGGTTCCGTCAAGGTGCCGGAAGAGGTGTATTCAGCATCAATCAGCGTGGCTTGCCCGAACCTTAGCGTCTCGACCGGATGGGCATGATTGAAGTCGATAATGTTCTTCAGCGTGCGCATCGGAACGCCTGGACCCAGGCGGGCTAGATAGGCATTGATGGAGGTTTTGAATTCATTCAGCACAACGGAGGAATATTTGATCTCGCGTGCGGTCTTAATCTCAGCCGGGTCGATAATTGTCGCTCCAAGCTCACGCATTCTCTCCACGGAAGCGTTGAACAATGCCAGCTGCTCTTCCGTTAATTCTTCGAAATAATAATCCCGCGGAATCCCAATGCGTGCCCCCTGCAGCCCGTTTGGGTCGAGGAAGGCAGTATAATCTTCATGCAGTCTGCCTGCGCTTGTTCCCATGGCGGCATCGCCGCTATCCTTCCCGAGCATTGCATTCAGCAGCAGTACGGCATCGCGGACGGTTCTTGCCATAGGTCCTGCAGTATCCTGTGTATTGGACAGCGGGAGGATGCCCGAGCGGCTGATCATGCCTACGGTCGGCTTAATCCCGATGATCGAGCCGAGATTACCGGGGTTGAGGATGGAGCCGGAGGTCTCCGTTCCTACGGACACTGTGCAGAAGCTGCAGGCTACCGCAACCGCAGAACCGGCGCTGGAGCCGCCTGTCGGTGTGGATATGTTATAAGGGTTCAGTACCTGTCCGCCCCGGGAGCTGTAGCCCGAAGGCATGCCGTTCGTCATGAAATTGGCGAATTCGGTCATGTTGGCTTTTCCCAGAATAACAGCCCCGGCTTCCCGCAGTTTAGTAACGATATAGGCATCCTCCCCGGCAAAAGAATCCGCCAAAGCCAGCGATCCCGCACTGGTATGCATTTTATCCCCTGTATTGATATTGTCCTTCAGTAAGACCGGTATGCCGTGCATCGGCCCCCGGGGACCCTGCTGCGAACGTTCTACATCCAGAGATTCTGCGATGAACAGTGCATCCGGATTGATCTCCAGCACGGAGTTGATCGTCAGGCCATTTTTGTCATGGTCGGCAATGCGTTCAAGATACATGAGCACCAGCTGCTTCGAAGTGATCTCTCCGGCAGCAAGCGCAGTTTGAATCTCCGTTATTGTAGCCTCTACGATTTCAAAACTCATACAGGTTCACGCTTCTTTCTCTCTTTGGTTTGTCGTTCTCCTTCATCTAACCATAGTTTGCCGTGTCTTGACAGCGTTCTTTTTACGACTCCCGGGGCATGCGGATTTCGGGTTGTTTTTGATAGGGTGATTAGAGAGTTCCAGATGTTGGGTAATGAATGCTAACCAAACTTTAGCGTATGCTTTCGAAGCGAGTTTTGTCGAAGCCAATTCAGTGAGGTAACGCGCACAAAAATTTAGGAGGACAACATCTTGAGAAAATGGACAACATTCGTACTAGGAGTAACGCTGGCAGTCAGCCTGTCGGCCTGTGGCAACAATGAGGCTGCCGAAAAATCAACGAATGCTGCCGAAGCATCCGCCACTGCTGCTCCGGCACCGGAAGCAACAGAGAAGGCGGCTGCGGAGCAAACTGCAAATGAGGGGACTCCCACTGTAGAAGAGCTTATTCAGAAGACGGCAGATGCAAGCCAGGAACTGAAGAGCTTTGCGATGGAATCGCAGATTTCACAGAAGATGAGCATGACCCAAGGGGAGACGACCCAGGATCAAAACGTTGAAATGACCATGAAATCAGAATATATGAAGGACCCGCTGCAAATGCATCAGGTGATCCAGATAAATCTGGCGGGGCAGGGAGAGCAAAAGATGGAGCAGTACATTACTGATGCCGGTTCTTTTAGCTTGGTCAATGGACAGTGGATAAAAATGCCTGCTGAAATGACTGAGCAAGTAATGTCTGCTATGCAGCAATCGGCCAGTCCGGAGAAGCAGCTGGAACAATTTAAGTCCATCACAGAATTTACGAAGGTCACCGAGGATGGTGAGGATTACGTTCTAACCGCTGAGGTATCAGGGGACAATGTGAAGGAACTTGCGAAAAGCTATATGAACCAGAGCGGCAGCGCGGACCCGCAAATGACGGCTTTGATGGATCAGATGGACATTAAGAGTATGACAATCGTCTATGGAGTTAATCAAAAAACATACCTGCCCACCCGCACGGATGTGGATATGGTCATGGATATGACCACCGACAGCCAGAAAATCAGCATAGATATGAAGATGAAAAATGAGATCGGGCAGCATAATGAAATCAAGGCGATCGAGGTCCCGAAGGAAGCTTTGCAGGCAAAGGAAATACAGACGCCTTCAGCAACAGCAGCATCAAAGTAACAACCACGGCTGCAACAGAGTAAATAATAACAATCGCAAGACAAAACAAAGCCCGGCAAAGGTCATAAGGACCTTTCCGGGCTTTGCTTTATTTTGATTAAATAGGGGCGAATATATGTCTATTCCGCCGGGACAGGGACAAAACCTTCTTCCGCCAGATACTCTTCAGCTTCCTGGATTGTCTCGAAGGCCATCTCGAGCTGAAGCCCGGCGTAGAGGTACCAGAGATCTTCCTCCAGCTTCAGGCTTAAGGTATGTCCGTCTCCATTAACCCAAAGGGTATCGGCAACTGTGGCAGTTTTCTTTTTCTTTTTGCCCTGTGCAGGGACTTCCGGGATATATATGGACAAAGAAGTGATCGACGCATCCAGCAGCTCGCGCAGCTCGGACTCCGAATAGTCGCGGATATTCACAAGACCTTTGTCATCACTTTCGTAGCCCCGCAGGAGCCCGGCGAACACGTAGCCATTACCGTTAGGATGCAGGTGGGAAGCGACAGTTTTCTTCTCATGGCGGCTCTGCTCGTAGTGATAATTCACCCGCCCAAGCGATACATTGCGTCGTTCAAGCTGGGGGTAGGAATCAAGAATAGCTAATTTTTGTTCAAAAGTAAGCATATACAGCCTCCGGTTCACGGTTTATTGTAAGTGATTATACCATGTGGAGGAGCGCCGGACTACTTCTTGCACAAGCTCGTGTCAGGGTGTCAGGGCACCAGCGGCAGTGTCAGCACGAAGCGGCAGCCTTGTTCCTGGCTACTGCCCAGCACCAGTGTTCCGCCCATCGCTTCGGCGAGCAGACGGCTGAAGGTCAGACCGAGGCCCAGTCCGCGCAGTGTGCTTTGCTTGTCGTTGCTGCGGAAGAAGGCTTCGAAGACCTTGTCTCTATTATCCGGCGTAATCCCTGTTCCATTGTCCGCCACAGTAATCTCGGCGTGTCCGGCTGGAGCCAATAGAAGGCTGATGGTGAGCTGGAGGCTGCTTCCCGGTTTCTTGGCCTGCACGCTGTTATTCAATAAATTGACGATAATCTGCTGGATGCGCAGCGGATCACCCCGCAGGAACAGGGATTTCTCCGGCATGTGCAGCAGAGGTTCGTTGACATCTGCGCTTTGTGTCAGCTTCCATTGATAGATGATTTCCTCGAGCAGTGGAACTGCATCCAGCCTGTCGTGGCGGACGGCGACAATACCGGCAGTCAGGGCGTTGTAGTCGAGCAGGTCAGCGACCATACGCTGCAATCGGCTTGCTTCCAGCAAAGCGATATCAAGAAATTCTCCGGCTTCCTCCCCTTCAACCACACCTTCACGGACGGCATGGACCAGCCCTTTGATCGAAGTGACCGGTGTCTTCAGCTCATGTGAGACTCCGGCCAGCATGACTGCGCGCGACTGCTCGAATTGCTGCAGTTTTCCCGCCATCTCCTGAAAGGACATCAGCAGCTCGTGAATCTCACGTTCCTTTGCCCCTGTCTCCAGAACAATGTTATACTGGCCGCCGCTGATTTGTGCAGCGGCGGCAGCCACTTTCTGGATCGGTTTGGCCAGCTTGCTGGAGAGGAGATAGATGGTCAGCCAGCTTAAGATGATCAGAAAGACGACGAGAATCAAGAAGAAGGTAATCTCTTCCTTCGGGATATGGCGCAGGGAACGTTTGGACTGCAGGACAATGACCTGCCCCAGCGCTTCGCCGTCTCCTTGGATTTGGGCGACAGCAGCCTTGAACTCCGGGCTGCGGGAATCGTTTAACGTATCATTGAGCTTATGCCGCATCGCTTCCTCGCTGAGCGGCGGCTCAGAGAACAGCAGCTGTCCCTCTTTATCTGTGATGATCACACACATTTCCACCGTTAATTTGAAGAAGCGCTTGCGGTCCTCAACGAGCTTGCTCAGAGTCGGACTGATGTTCATGTTTCCGTCCGTGCCGACACTGCGGTCGGCGATCTCCTGGGCCAGCAGACCGGAGGTCTGCATGCGGTTGTTCATCGCTTCCTGCTGAATCCACCAGAAAGTGACGAGTGCGGTGAGCAGCAATCCGATGCTGATAATCAGCAGGTAGCGGACAGTCCAATAGAAGAGGATGGAGGTGCGTTTCTTCAGGTTGTCCATAATTGATACCCCGTTCCTCTGAGCGTGCGAATCTCCCCTTCATCCGCCGGCCAGTGCGAGAGTGCCTGGCGCAGTCTTTTGATCGATAGATCTACGGCACGGTCGCTGCCCTCATAGTCCATTTCCCATACCTGCTCAATCAGCTGTTCTCTAGTGCAAATTTGATTCGGGCGTTCAGCCAAAAATAACATCACCGACATGTCGCGCGGGCTGAGGTTGACCTCGGCACCGTTCAGGAAGAGGCTGCGTGCCGAAAAGTCGATGAACAGGCTGCCGAAATGGCGTTTGCGGCTGCCGTCAGACCACTGGGAAGGGCGGCGCAGCACCGCATTTACGCGGGCCACTACTTCTTCCGGGATAAAGGGCTTGGACATATAATCGTCGGCGCCGCCGTCCAGTCCGGCCAGCCGGTCATTGATGCCGTCCCGGGCTGTCAGCATGATGACAGGGCAGCTGCTCTTCTCGCGGATCAGGCCAAGCAGCTCGAAGCCGTCCATGTTCGGCAGCATAATGTCGAGCAGGATCAGTGCGGGAGGGGAAACTTCAAAGGCTTCCAGCGCGGCGCGTCCGTCGGCGGCGCGGGTTACGTGGAAGCCGGCTTTTTTGAGATAGGCACTAAGCACCCGGGCAATGGCTTCCTCATCTTCAACAATTAGAATCGACTTCATATCTAGTGCCTCCTTGAACATGTCCGGCAGGTTGACTGCCATACGGACAGCGGCTGCAGTTTAATTAAAATTTACGACAAGTTTACCACATTGTGCAGGCATGTGCTTTGACTTATTCCCGACATATTGCTTTGTTAGAATGGGAAACAAGCCTAACAGGGCGCATAGAAAATGGATGGAGGGAATAAGGATGAACAAAAAAACATGGGTCTGGATTGCCACAGGAGTCGTTATCATCGGAGCTGTTACGGCCTTTGCCTTCTTGAACAAGAGCTTGGGCAATAACGTTGAAATCGAGTCTGTTATTCCTGCACAGGAACAGGGAACGAATAGTGCGGGCACGGCTGCCGCGAACGCAAATGCAAATGCGAGTGGAGAAACAGCTTCCGGTGCTGCTGTTACAGCGGAACAATTGAACGGTGCCTGGAGTATTGCCGACACTTCCAAAGTCTATTGGTCGGTGACGACCTCCAAAGAGACAGTGAATTTTGTGAACGAAAAGGTGCAGGGAACCTGGAATGTGAATCTTGAGGATGCCGCCGCAATGACCGGGGAAGGGACTCTGGAGATGAGCGCGCTGGATTCCGAAAATACTCAAAGAGATGAGCATGTCAAAAGCGATGATTACCTCGCGGTAACGAAGTTCCCGCAGTCGACCTTCACCGTGAAGTCGTTCTCTGAACTGCCGGCAGAATGGACGGAAGGCACCGCAGTACCCGTAGAGATGCAAGGGACACTTACGGTCAAAGGGATTGAGAAGGACGTGACTTTCCAGTCACAGGCCGTATACAGCGGAGGACAGCTTCTGCTGTCGGGAACAACAACCGTAACATTTGAGGATTTCGGCATGGTAAGTCCACATTCCATCGTATTGGATACGGAGAACAATCTCGAAGTACGCCTGGAACTTACGCTTACTAAATAGAATATACAGAGTCTATCACGACTGTTTGTGCCTATCGCTTTTATAAGTGGAAGTCCACTTCAGTGCAGGGCTGTAAAAGGAAAAGAGCAGGGTTTCTCCCGTTATTGGAGAAACCCTGCTCTTTGTTTGTGGTTCAAACACAATTAGCTTTAAGAAGAGGAGGGGCACGAACAAGTTCTCAAACTTTGAGAGTCACTTATTCTATCCCGGAAATTTGCATCGTCCGAAGTGGCGAGTGCTGGAACCCGGCGTGCAGCCCTCCAGCGGAGCGGCGTAAAAGCTGGAAACCACGCGGATCCCGCTCAATCAAATGTATTGCTACCTTTGAATTGGCCATTCTGCGCGGATCCCGCTCAATCAAAGGTATTACTACCTTTGAATTGGCCATTCTGCGTGGAAACCGCTCAATCAAAGGTATTGCTACCTTTGAATCGGTCTTAACGGCCCGGACCGACCTGCGCGTTACGGATATCAGGCCGGGCTGCTCTGACTAATGCCCGTCTTCCGCTGCTTCTCCATCGCCGGTGGTCTTGTCAGCCGCATCTTCCTTAGGGGGAATGCTCTTCTTCGGTGTGCCCTCCAGGCCATATTCCCAATCGTACGCGTCAAAAATTTTGCGGGCAACCGGTGCGGCACTGTTCGAGCCGAATCCTCCCTCGGGGATGACTACAGCTACTGCCAGCTTTGGATTCTCACGTGGAGCAAAAGCAATAAATACCCCGTTGTCCACTGTAAACTTCGTATTGACTCCATTGACTTTTCTGTAGTATTCCTGCTGGGAGGTTCCAGTTTTGCGTGCAAAGTCATAGGGGAAACCCTCAAATGCCTTAACGTCAGTATTCATTCCTTTAATAACTTCCCGCCAGTAGGACTTGTCGAACTTCACTTCGTTCAGCACTTCCCTCCCGAACGTCTTTACGGTTTTGCCCGCCGAATCTGTGATTTTACTGACCAGCTGGGGTTTGATCCGTGCCCCCTGATTTGCCAAGGTGGAAGCATATTGTGCTAACTGCAGGGCGGTGTAACGCCCTTGCTGTCCGAAGGAGGCGAATACCAGCGCCGATTGTGCGCTGCCAGCCTCAGCTTCTTTAAAATAATTGATGATGCCCTTGTGTTCTCCCGGCAGTCCGCTATCCGGAAATTCACCAAGTCCAAAATCTCTCATATATTTATCCCAGACCTTGACACCTTTTTCATGGTATTTCTCATAAAGCTTTTTGCCGATCATATCGATCATAAATACGTTGGAGGATTTCTCAATTGCTTTGGCAGGGGAACTAAAGTATCCGTAAGCATGACCGCCGGCGTTGCGCACGGTTGTTTCGTGTCCTGCTCTGCCGAAGGTCGTGCTGCCTTTGTCCGTATAGGTACTGTTTGTTGTAATAAATCCTTCGTTCAGACCGATCAATACGGTCAGCGGTTTGATGACAGAACCTAGAAATACTGTCGATTCGAAGTTGTGTCCGGACCGCCCGGAAGAAATAGGTGTAATAGTACCGTTCTGATAATTTAGCATCAGTTCGTTCCATACCGATGTCGGAAGGGTACCCTTGGTCCACAGATTGGTGTCATAGTCCTCCATGCTGGCCATAGCTACAATATTACCGGTATCGACCTCCATGGCAACAGCGTAGCCGGTCTTGGCGTCGGGATGAACCTTTCCCTGTACCGGATTTCTGTGCACCCATTCAAGCTGATCCAAGATAGCCTGTTCTGTCTTCAGTTGAATGTTTTTGTTGATCGTAGTCCACAGGTCATTTCCTTTGACGGGTGGAACCACTTCCTCAATGCCTTCGGCTATGTTCTGTGCATTAACGCCTACCATCAGATATCCGTTGCGCCCGCGCAGCTCTCTTTGATACTGGAGTTCAAGACCGTCGTACCCGACGAACTCATCAGCTCTGTAAGCCAGACCGGGGTCTCCCTCATTTTTCATCGCCGCCAGGATGTTTCTATAAATATCCATGTCCGCATTTTTGAAAGGCTTGATATATCCAACCGTTTGTGATGCTACCGTATCCTTGTCATAATGACGTTCATCCTCTTCACTTATCGTGAGATTGGGGTATTTGCCCTTGTGCTCCATAAAGTAGGCCACTTCTTTATTCGTCAGACCGCGTTTGATCGGACGCAGCATAAAGCCGGAATAAACTTTGGAATCCAGGTCCATGGCTAAGAGTACTTTATCTTTGGTCAGTACTTCCTCTTTGGGTACCTTGGCCCCATATGTTGCGAAATCAGCTGCAAGACCGGCTGCAAGAAGGCCGGCCTTGGCGACGGCCTCTGGAGTACGGGCAGTTTTTTTGGTCTTCTTGTCCGTCGAGGTTTCGGAATATTCTCTTGTTAAAGTAAAATATAAGGTCTGCACCGACGTCGAATAGGCCAGTTTCTCTCCAGCTTGGGCATAAATAGTCCCTCTGATTGAAGCAAGCGGCACACTTTTCGTATCCCTGCTTGTTTCCTCATCTTTGAGCGTAGGTCCCTCCACAAACTGTAGAATGGCAAGACGGACAATAATAATGCAGAATATAATAAACGTGCTGAAGAAAAACACATTGATGCGCAGACTAAGCGACTGGTTCGTTTTTTGGTCATCAGATAAAGAATTTGATTTGAAAATAGACTTCACATGCAGCCTCCCCTACAGATTAAATTGATCCTGTTTGCAGATAGATTATTGAATGAAAATCAGACTTTACCATATTGTACCACAATATACCATCTAGTTTAAAAACGGATAACTATAGGAGGAAAAACGATGATTGAAGTAGCAGCGGCGATTATACATAATAAAGAAGGGCAGATATTGATTGCCCGCAGGCGGCAGGGCAAATCGCAGGCCGGATTGTGGGAATTCCCCGGCGGCAAGCTGGAGGCCGGCGAAGATGTCCCGCAGTGTCTGCGAAGAGAGCTGATGGAGGAGTTGAATATCACCATACGTCCCACCGGGGCTTACGGGGTCAATGAGCATAACTATGGCAGTGTGCAGATCCTGCTGATTGCCTGGAAAGCGGAGTTTCTGGAAGGGGAGATCAGTCTCAGCGATCATGATGAGTACAGCTGGGTGCTGCCTGCTGAACTGGAGAGTTTTGTTTTTGCTCCGGCCGATGTTCCTTTTGTAGAAAGATTGCTGGAAGAGTCCCGCTGATGCTGATCTGAGCCGATATATAAACTTAAAGGAGCTGTTTGATTTTGGCTGAATATCCGAAGCTTGTGCGTGATGGCATTCCGGGGCTGATAGCTTCTCAGGGGCGAACCTTGACTTCCCGAATACTGGAACCTGAAGAATACATAGAATATTTGCGCGCGAAGTTGCGCGAAGAAACGGCGGAGTACTTCAAGGCCGCGAGCGATGAGCATGCACTGGAGGAGCTGGCCGATATGCTGGAGGTCATCCGCGCTTTGGCACAAACTCATGGAGCGGACAGTGAAGTTCTGGAGAACATTCGTGCAGAGAAGGCGGAGCGCCGCGGAGCATTTAAGGAACGGATTTTGCTGCTGCAGCTGGAGGAAGCACACTAGCGGACAATGAGGGAGTTGCCGCATGATTTTTGGTGAGGAGGTACATCCCATGTTCAAAAAGAAAGTGACTTTTACGCTATGTATTATTTCTGCAATTATACCCATTGTGTTATACATCTACCTTTACCCGCGGATGCCGGATTTTGTGCCAATTCACTATGATGGGGATGTAGTTGACCGGTTTGTAGACAAAGGGAGCTACGAGGTGCTGCTGATCAGTTTGTTCGGCTGGTGCGGTTTTGTGTTTATCCGGCTGCTACATTGGCTGCTGCGAAAAGTGTTCATGCGCAGCTACATTGAGAATCTCGCTGTTGTGCACCGAACCTGGAATGCGGCAACGCTGCTTGTGACAGTGGGGTGCTCCGTGACTAGTATATGTGCGCTGCTTGCTATGGCCTAGGGGACACCCCTAACTCTTTTACAGGAGAAGCGCAGTTTGATAGAATCAAAGGGACTAGCAATAGTCCCAAGGAGGAGATATTAGTGTCAGTAGATAACGCTTACAAAGTAAAATGGGGCATTCTCAGCACGGGCTGGATTGCTCACCAGTTTGCTACAGACCTGGCTCATGCCAGCAATGGGACCGCTTATGCCGTGGGATCACGTACGCAGGCAAGCGCTGATGAATTCGCCAAAAATCACGGCATCCCTGTGGCCTATGCTACTTACGAAGATTTGGTGAGCGATCCGGAAGTGGACGCCATCTATATTGGCACACCTCATCCGTTCCATAAGGACAATGTGCTGCTTGCGCTGCGCGCCGGCAAAGCCGTGCTGTGCGAGAAACCGTTCACCGTGAACAGCAGTGAATTGGAAGAAATTGTGGCGTATGCCCGCGAGCAGAAGCTGTTCCTGATGGAAGCCATGTGGAGCCGCTACATTCCTGCGAACGTCAAGGTCAGAGAATGGTTATCTTCCGGAAGGATCGGTGATGTTCGTCTGGTGAAGGCAGATCTCGGCTTTCGTTCCGACTGGAATCCGGAAGGACGTCTGCTGAACCCGGCGCTCGGCGGCGGTGCACTGCTGGATGTCGGCATCTATCCGATTTCATTTGCTTCAATGGTCTTTGGGCCTCATCCAGAAACCATCTCCAGCACCGTGCATATCGGTGATACCGGGGTAGATGAGCATTTCTCGCTGCTGCTGTCCTATGGCGACGGCAAAAGCGCTTCACTGAATGGCGGTATCCGTCTCAAAATGCTGGAGGAAGCCCATGTATTCGGGACAGAAGGTCATATCCTTGTCAAAGGAACACTGGTGAATCCTAGGTCAGCTGAGCTTTACATCGGCGGTGAGCTGGTCGAGACCTTTGAGGATGACCGTACCTCGATCGGATATTCCTTTGAAGCCGAGGATGTGGGACGCTGTCTCCAGGCCGGACTTACGGAAAGCCCGGTGATGACGCTCGATGAGTCCGTAGCCATCATGAAGCTGCTGGATCAGGTCCGTGGACAATGGGGACTTAAGTATCCTGGTGAATAAGAGAGCAACGCTGTTATAACAGATTGGCGGCCCCCGGAGAATGTTCACATCACTCCGGGGGCCGCTGTATATCGGGAGGCGGATAGGAGCTTCCCGATATACGGAAAGATTATCGGCAAATATACTTTTTGACATCCCGCACCTTCAGTACCTTCATATTTCCCTCGAGCAAAGATCTATCACTTATTATCCAGGTATGATCTTTGGAGTTCCTTCTGCGGATCGCCAGGAAATTGTAAGGACTTCCCGCGTAGATTTTAAATCCTTTGCTGAGGCTGCGGGAGCAGAACTTCACGCATTCATTCCGGTTTAGATCTGGAAAATCCACCTGCTCCAAAACAGCACGCTTGATGAGTAAGGTTGCCCCTTGTACCAGAGAAACATATTGATCAGCCCGTTTGGGATAACGGAGCAGGAGCAGTTTTTTACCGTTCAGGTACATGAAGTGGGCGCGTTTGCCGACAATATCGGCATTGGTATCCACCATGCTGCGGCGGCTGCCGGACAGATAGCCAGGGGCGTAATAATCGTCATCGTCAAATTTGGCAATCAGCCCGTATCTGGCCATTTTCACGCCATAATTCAGGCAGGAACCCAGCGAGACATGCCCGGGCAGGCTATACACCCTCACATTAGGATATGGCAACGCGGCCCTGATATAATCGCTTAGCTTCAGGCTTGGATGATTCAAGATCACGATCAGCTCTTTATTCCTGTAATTCTGTCTGTCGTAATTGTGGAAAAGGGTGTCCATATTTTGTCTCCGTTTGGTGCACGTAATGATCGAAACCGCATCCTTCTCGTAAGCAAGATATGGGGAAATCATGAGCGGATATCCTTGGGCTTTTTCTGCACAAATTTTTTGTAATTCTTTACAGACGGAATCGTTTTATGATGAGCAATCAGTTCTTTATCGCTGATGATCCAGGTATGATTGGAGGAGTTTTTCCGGCGGATGGCGACAAAGTTGTATTTTCCTGCGGAATACACCTTGTAGCCCATTTTTTTGCTCCTGATGCAAAATAGATCGTCTTCCCCAACGTTTCGATCCGGAAATTTCACTTTGCTTAATACGTTGCGCTTAATGAAAAGAGTAGCTCCCGGGAGTTTGCTTACGGGCCGGTTCTCATCATGTGGAAAGCGGAGAATCAGTGTTTTGGAGCCCTGCAGATACATATAATGCGACCGCTTGCCAATTACGTCGGCTTTTGTTCTGCGCAAGGCCTGCAAACTATCCGTCAAATAATAGGGGGCGTAATAATCATCATCATCAAATTTGGCAATATAGCTGTATTTCGCCTTCCGCACAGCGAAGTTTAGACAAGCGCCGAGAGAGGTAGAGGCAGGGATGCGGAAAATGTGTACATTGCGGAGCTTTTTGGCCTGCTTATAGTAGGAATCAAGCGGAATCTTATTGTTGTTCACGATGATGATAAGTTCTTTTGTCCGGTATTTCTGTCTATTGAAATTATTAAACAAGTTACGCAAATAACCTTGGCGGTTCGTGCAGGTGATAATGGAAACTCCCTGCTTGTTTAAAGAGCCTGCGGCACCGGCTTCCATTACATCGCTCCCTTTATCCGTAATCTTCCTTTACTATATATATGTGCACGGACAATGGCGGTAACGGCAGATGACGCGACAATGTACTGCCTATTAGGCATAACGTTGATATTTAGGAAATCATGCAAAGGAGGTACTGCAATGGGATTAGATATGGATCGTTATCAAGGCTGTCTGCAAGGGTTGGCGGTTGGAGATGCTCTGGGGACCACAGTGGAATTCAAGGCCCCCGGCACGTTTGTGCCTATGGAGGATATCATAGGAGGCGGCGTGTTTGAACTGCTGCCCGGACAATGGACGGACGATACTTCGATGGCGCTTTGCCTGGCGGAAAGTCTGCTGGCGAAGCAGGGCTTTGACGCTGCTGATCAGATGCAGCGTTATACAGAGTGGTTCCGCGAGGGTTATCTGAGCAGCACGGGGGAATGCTTCGATATCGGCAACTCCACACGGGCGGCACTGCAGCATTTCGAGGACACTGGTGAAGCTTACAGCGGATCGGAGGATCCCCGTTCAGCCGGGAACGGCTCGATCATGCGCCTTGCTCCGGTGGTCATGTACTATGCGCAGCATCCGGCAGCTGCCATAGACTTTGCGGCACGCAGTTCAAGGACAACCCATGCCGCAGAGGAGTGTCTGAGCGCATGCCGCCTGATGGCCGCCTACATCCTCGCCGGGCTGCATGGCTGGCGCAAGGAAGAAATGCTGGCCCCTGATGCATTTGCCGAATGGCTTCAGCAGGACCTGCTGACACCGCATCTTGCCGACATTTATACCGGTTCTTATAAGCAGAAGGAGCCTCCGCAGATTCAAGGTACAGGTTATGTCGTTGAATCGCTGGAAGCGGCGCTGTGGGCTTTTCACAAATCGGCAAGCTTCGCCGAAGGTGCACTGCTCGCCGTCAATCTGGGGAATGACGCCGATACTACCGGCGCAGTCTACGGCCAAATTGCCGGAGCCTATTATGGTCTAAGCGGCATCCCGGCGGGCTGGGCCGGCAAGCTGGCGATGCAGGCGCTGATTAGCGACTACGCCAGGCGGCTGTTTGCAGAGCGCACGGGGAGATAAGCGGGATGGGCAGGAAGTAGGGAAGCCTTTGGCGTGGAAAAACGCCCCCCTGTCAGAAGAGCAGGGGGGCATACGCATGCCTATCGGCATGGGAATTCTTGTTTATATTATGTAATCCTAGATGTACTAGAGCCTGTCTTCAAACTGGAAGAGCTCTGGGGAAGCAAGGATTTAGTATTGAAAGTAGGGCCCTAAAAGCCCGCAGCGGGTTCGTTTACCCGTAAACATTCCTGTATACGCTAAGTTTTCAGCTTAGACAAAAACAAGAGCGCCTCGTATGATGGGGGTGTAAGGGGTCTACAGCCCTAAAAACCCATCAGGAGGCGCTTACTATGAAGTCTAACCGAAACGATAGGACAAATCAACGCATTGAACGAATTAGCATGCAGCATGCAGTGGTCGGGATCGACATCGCTAAGGATGCACACGCCGCACAGATGACCGATTTTCGCGGACGTTCGCTCACTCCCCGTCACCTGTCTTTCCCTAACACACTGGAAGGCTTTGAGAAGTTTTTGCGCTGGGTAAAGGAAGCTCAGTCGAAGCATCGGCTGACATCCCTTCTAATCGGTCTGGAGCCCACCGGCCATTACTGGTTTAACCTCGCCAATTGGCTGCTTCAGCAAGGGATCGAGGTGGTGTTGGTCAATCCAGTGACGACTCACCGCAACAAAGAGAACCGGGACAATAGTCCATCCAAGAACGACCCCAAGGATGCGCTTGTCATTGCGGACGTCGTAAGCCGTGGCTATTACACAGACTACGTTACTCAGGCAGCCGTATTCGAACGGTTAAAGACGCTCATGAGCGATAGAGAGTATTGGGTCAAACAATCGACAAGCCTGGGCAACCGGATCGTTCGCTGGATAGACCTTTACTTCCCGGAATTTCGCCAAGTCTTCCCGGACTGGACGGTGCTAAGGTCGCTGGCGTCGCTCCACGCTTGCCCTATGCCGTGTGACCTAAAGAGACTGAGCATCGACGAAGTCATTGACCATTGGCGTAAGCAAGGGATGAGACGTGCTTCTGGCGTCAGCGGCAGAGCTAAGGCGGCGGCCTTGCTGGCAGCAGCAACGCACAGTATTGGCGATACGAGGGCAACGGAAGAAGCGCGGCAAGACATCCGCCGCCTGCTTCAAACCTATGAGCACGTGGTCGCTATGCTCGGCGAAATGGATGAGGCCATCCAATCTATCTTGGCGGAGATCCCCTTGGCCGAGCAGTTGCGGAGCATCTGCGGGCTTGGAAACATGACGCTGGCAGCCATTCTGGCTTCAGCTGGCGACTTGCGCCTCTATGCGCATGGCAGGCAATTGTTGCGGCGAGCCGGCCTGAATCTGGCCGAGTGCACCTCCGGCAAATTCAAAGGACAAATCAAGCTCTCCAAACGCGGCGACAGTACGCTCCGCAAACACTTATACTGGGGGATGCTGAATCTCGTGCGGCAAAACCCCGATTTCAAGCGGTGGCATGCGCACAACCAGGCGCAGGGTATGAAGAAGCAGGCGTCGCTTTTTAAACTGATTGGCAAGCTGGCTCGTATTCTGATCGGCATGGTGCAGCGAGGGGAAACATACCGCAGTGCACTTGCAGCCCCGGTTGCCGCGTAAACCCGAACCACGAGAATTGACTTATTCGCAGGATTGTACAGCATATATGCATAAGAGAACCGAGTGCTTGAGTCCGTAAGGGCATTGACCCGTTAAGTAAACGCTATCGGTCTCCACGCCATGGACAGGTGTAACGAAGGAATGTGAGGGCGTAGACCCGTTGAGATCTGGGAGGGTGAACCTCCGTGGGCCAAGTGGAGTGTGCAGGATATCGACGATCTAAAGGCACGTCATGCGTTGCTTCTGTTCCCGCCCGCCCGCTAGCCGCTCGACGGTTCAATTTCCATCGCAAGCCAACCATCTCCACCGCTTCGTAGCGATGAAATCCTGCGAATGAGTGAGCATTCGTGAGAATCCCTCTTAATTACGAGGGACGGACTCAGGAGGCGCTATGGAGAGTAAACTCCCTGTTTATTCTCTTTTGCGGACCCAGGCGACCTTATCTGCTCTGCATTCTAGCTAAAAACGGTCAGCAGGGAGAAATAACTGCGCTGGAGTCCGTTGTCCTCCTGTAACAGGCTAAAAGCCCCAATTAAGTGCAACTCGGTCCGTTCGTGCTCAGAGCCAGGAATACACTTTCCAGTCGCACACACACGCCTTCGGAAGAAGAGCGAAGTCTTTGAAACACCGAGACGTAAGCCTCCACCGAAAAAACTACCTAGTGGCGAAACGCCTTTCTCCGCATGTGATCAGAAAATGGTACTGTACCCATGATTCCTTAGGGCATACAGCGGCAGGTTTTGGCGGGGAAGTGGTTTGAAGACATGCCCTAGACTAATTGGTCAATCTGGCTGCCCGGAGGGATTTTTTCTTTATTTGCTTCTGCATAGATCTGTATTTCCGGCGTTGATGAAGCACCTTCGGTTGCCGGATCCTTCTTGTCTTGCACATCTGCAGGAGATTCGTTCGGACTAACTGGCGAAGGGGCTGATTGTACAGCTTCTGTCATTTTATCCTGGGCGCTTTTAGCAATATTCATGAGTTTCTGATCCAGATTGGAAGCTCTTTGGAATAGTCTTGCAGACTTTACAGGGTTACTGTTTTCCAAGGATTTCGCTTCAGTACGCAAAGTGATTTGCGCCATTCTCACAGAACCGCTTTGCTTTAAATCATTATGGGCGGATATAACGCCGTTTAAGGTGTACGTTGTATAGGCAAGCTGCTGTTCCTCAGGCGTTTGTTTGTCCGGGCTCCACGATTTTTGGGAAAGCTCCTCCTCCTTCTTTTTTTTAGTGTCTTCATCCAAACCCTGTGTCTTGCGCTGGTTTTCGACAGAATTCATTCGAATTTGCTCGTCCAGCTGCTGAATTTGCTCATCCAGTGAAGCGAGCTCGGCCTGAACCACTTCGGGACTATCCCCTCTTTTAAGGGCGTTGCCCACATACTCGGAACGTCTGTCGATCAGGGACTGCTTTTGCTCGGTCAATTGATTAATTAGCTTTGTCTGCGGATTTGCTGGAATCTTCATGTCTGGACCGGGCTTCTGTTCTGCCCCCTTTCGCTGTAGCCGACCGTGATCGGCTAATGGAAGGGGCGAACGCTGAATAGAACGCGATACATTCATACGGAACCTCCAATTTGTAGATGTATATACTAAATAAAGTTAAAGCTATGTATATATATCGGTCTTATCAGCCGTTTTGTTAATTAGTAAAGGGGGCTTATAATGAAAGTAGCAGTTCAGGAATAGTAGGAATCATAATGGCTTAAGCAGGGGATGAGAGGGTGTAAAGTGAAAACAATATTGCTAAAGTACCTGACCAGATTCACATCTCTTAATGAAGAAGAGCAACAGGCAATTGTTGAGGAAATTCATATTGAGGAATACAAAAAAGGGACAACGCTCCTTAGACAAGGAGATGTCCCTACTAAATGTTATTTTGTGATGAAGGGCTGTGTGAGACAGTACTCCATAGATCAGGCGGGAAAAGAGTTCACATCTAATTTCTACACAGAAGAACAAGGCATTTCAAGTTTCAATCGTCATAAACATGATAAGTCATCCGAGTATTCTTTAACATGTCTGGAAGACTCCATATTGGTCGTTGGTGATCTTGATACCGAACAGGACATGTATCATAAACACTCCCAATTGGAGTCCATGACACGCAGGATGGTAGAGGCCAACTTTGGTGAAGTCCAAGAGGAATTCGCTGCATTTATCGGCTCTACGCCTGAAGAGCGCTACAAGACACTTTTGCTGAAACGGCCATATTTAGTCGATCGTGTACCCCAGCATCAGTTGGCGAGTTATCTTGGGGTTACCCCAGAGTCACTAAGCAGAATTAAAAAGCGGATTAATCAGGATAAGATTTAGGCAGAGATCATGCTTTTTTCGGGACTTTTCCGCCTTTGATCATCAGCCATATCCCAAACCCCAGTTCTCCAACAATCATTGGCACATTAAATACAAATTCAAGGATCGTAATGAACTCATCGTATTGTGGAAGAAACGATTTGCAGAAGTGAATGATAATATATCCTGCTGCAGCAATTAACAATAAGATGCCAATGACTTTAGGGATGGTGTCAGATCGGAAAGCGACATAACCCACAATCATTAGATGCCCGCCAAAAATGATCAAACCGGCCGACCAGATCAATTCAAAAGCTTCCAAAAACAGCATCACAAATCCCTGTAGTTGACCGGTTGTAAATAATGATAAATAGTCTGCGCCGCTCGAGAGAAGCATCACTAATAGCAAACTCAGTATGGCAATACCCAATATAGCCGAATAGATAAGACGGAACCATACACCGAGCAAGGACAGCTTTTTATCAATGGGCTTCAGGATAAGATAGAATGCCCAGGCAACTACGATGTCACAGATCAGGATAAGAAGCCAGCCAAAGATTTCAGCCCTGAAAAGCATATTGGATGACCTGAGATTGTTCAATGTAGCACTGGCATCGCCTTGTATAACAAGACTTCCATGAACATAACCATAGGAAAAATATACTGCAATCGCCATGATGATAAGTGATATGCCGGCAGTTAGTGCTGTTTTCCGCAGTTCCAACCCTTCTTTAACTGGGGTAGTCATAATTTAACCTCCTTGTTTACATTGTTGATTTCATTGTAAACGGCTAATTATGACGGAGCATTGACTTAAATCAAGAGCTTAAAGGAACTGCTTAATCACAACATTTTTAAAGACCGCGATTCCGCCTTCTGAGAATAAGGTAATGCCTTGATCGTTTAATTCCGGGAAAATGAGACTGGAATGCACAATGATACCCTCATCAATAAAGACTTCGACGCTTGTTTTATCGACAAAAATTTTCAGATGAACCTTCTTCTGGCTGGCATCGAATGGAGACGTGCTTTCCAGATATTGTCCACTCGTGTCAGGATTTCCTGTATAAGTCCGATTGACATAGGTGTAACCGCCCTCTACAGAAACTCCGACATCTACATGACGGCTTTTATCGGTGGATTCCCGGAGTCTAAATCCCATATTGTTGAGCTCAGACCAGGACATATCGGCCTCAAGCTCATACGAGTTTCCTGTGAACGGAAGTGTTGTAGAGCCCTTTACTTGGATTTCTTTATAGGAGACGGTTGAATCCGCCGCCTTACTTAGGGCTTCAAGCGGTTGCGAAGCCAGATGATAAATGCCGTTGCCAGTCTGTTTAAGTTCAATTTGACGAACAATAGAGTCCATTCCGTTAAAGCCTTCGTGCAGCGTCGGAGTATTATGGGGATATTCCCAATTGTTCATCCAGGCTAAAGCGTAACGGTGAGCAGGAGGACCGCTGTTAGTCCCGTCTTCAAAGGTTACAGCACCATACCAATCAAAGCCATAATCCAGCCACTGTGGTTCCTGCCGATCAGGGACAAATGTCTTTCCGTCAAAAGCTCCTGTCCAGTAAGCGTAGGTGTTCGGCTTTCCTGATGATTTCCCATTGGCGCTGGCCCCAAGCACCCATTTAGAGGTCCCGTCTTCCGCAAGCATTACGTACAGATCGGGACATTCCACAAGCCCGATATTCTCCGTTACAAAACCGCTTGTATAGTGCCAGTCTTTTAAGTTGGGAGACTCGTAAAAACCTATTTTTGTGCCTTCTGCCAAAGTCATGATCCATTTGCGGGAATGCTCATTCCACATGATTTTCGGGTCTCTAAAATCAGCAGTTCCCGGATTCGGCAGAACAGGAGCGTTACTGTAAGCCTTAAATGATTTTCCCCGGTCGGTGCTATACCATAAATACTGCTCTTGTTCTCCCCCTTCGGCGGAGGGTTGTGTCACAATCGCGACCAGAGCGCCTTTTCCGAAACCTGAGGTGCCTGCCTCGTCCACAACAACCGAACCTGACCAGACATCGCCATTCGGATTACTATATTTGGGGATGGCGATGCCTTCGTCCTTCCAATACACCAGATCTGTGGATGTGGCATGCCGCCATTCCGTGCCATTCCCACTCGGATAATCACCGTTATACAAATAATAGTAATGGTAGGCTCCATCGTAATAAATGGGCCTTTGCGGGTCGTTTTTCCACTTGTCTGGCGTTGTGAAATGATAGCTGGCCCGTAAGGTTGACTCTGGATCAGAATCCTCGTCTTGCTTCAGCGGATTACTCTTTGCCCAATAATAACCCGCTAATCCCAGAGTGATCACAAAGCTTAAACCAATGATCCCTATAACGAGCTGTCGTGTAAACGTCCGCTTCTGGCTGCTCAAATGGATACCTCTTAGTTAACCGTTAATTGTCCTTGTTCCAGAACGCTGTCTTTAACTACCGAGGTCTTCGAGCCTTTAATGTTCAACAGGAAGCTTGGGGCGAAAGTGGACTGCTGGTCCTCATACAAACCTCTGTTAGTCATATAGCTTGTGATTACCACGTTATTTCCTTTTGCTTGCGGGATCGCGAAGTGAGAGTAAGTCCAGGTAACATCACTAGGATCAAGGTCCATATGCAGTACAAGCCCGCTTTTGTTCAACGGTTTGTAAGGACCGGTCAATGAATCTGCTACATAACCGAGCATGTATACATCATTAGCGCCGATTCCATCAATGGTCATTTTGGAGCCTCTGGAATCGGTGAACAAATACCATTTGTTATTCATTTCAAATATGTTCGCACGTTCAATTTCATCCGTTACGGTATTGGAGGCAATCAGCGGCTTCATCACTTTTTTGAGCGAGTAATCATCATTCAACTCAATAATACCCAGTGCGCCGTTCGCTAAGGTCGCAAGAGATTTCTTAGGACTGGACAACAATTTATTTTTTTCAGCTTCGAAGAAGGGTTTGTTGCCTCCATAATAAGTTCTGATGTCTAACGATTGTTCTCCCTGGTAACCTGTTTCCGTTCCGGTATTGGCTTCAAAAACAAGATATTTATGACCGTTATCTTCCACATAGTGAGGATCTCTTAACGTGTGGTTATCATCATAGTTACCTTCACCGAATGCTTGATCCACATTTTGATAGAACTTGCTGTCTCCGTCAAAGATTGATTTGAGATCTTCCACGCCATCCACTTTCAGCGTATCCGCATCAGGCTTGGACACATTCACTTGAGCAGTCGTCAAGGTTTGCTTGCCGAAAAAGTTATTCGCCGGATCCCAGCCTTGGCGGTTGGTATAGAACAAGCGGACTTTGCCTTCCTTGGTTAAGGTTGCGGAACCGGACCATTCTTCGGCTTGGTTATTTAGAATCGGATCGTTTGAAACGTATTTATCACTATTTTTAAATACTCTGCCGGCATTTTTCCAGCTATCAATCGAGGTGTCGCCTACTTTTTGATAGAACATGTATACGAAGGTGTCCCATCCTTTTTTAGGATCTCCCGCTAAAGCGAACACGATATGGTAGCCATTATATTCGGCAACGGTTCCGTCTGCGTTCTGAAGCGGCCAGCTGTCCCAAACATCCAGATCAAGAGCATTGCCAGACTCATCCACTGTATTTGCAGTAGGAATGTTTTTGATGGTGGAAGCATCAAACGAAGGGATTTGAAAATTCTCGCTTTTTTGTTGTTCCGGTATTTTCATCATGTCAGCGCGGGTAATGTGGGAAAAACCAAAGTCTTCATTGTAATTCTTGCTGTTATCGTCTTTGGCCAAAGCTGAAGCCCCGCCACCTGTAAGTAAAGCTGCTGTAAAGGTTACTGCTGTTGCTTGTCTTACCATCTTTTTGATATTCATTCTCCCGGTCTCCTTCTGATTTCGAATTTTTGTTGTTTTTAAACAGAAAAAAAGACCTAAAAATACCATTGGGGATACGTAAAACGCATCGATTCCCAAACGGATTTTTAGGTCTTGCCTGCTTAACAGTAACAATCCCGACATATTTTGTTGTCGCGTTAATTCTATAATTTTTTAACGGGAAATGGCTATAGACTGAAATCCCTATTTTTTTGAGGATGATACTAGGGGTATTCGATATCGTTTTGATATCAAGGGTCTAAAGTCCCGCGTTATTTCATTTCAATATATTACCATCCATCGACCGTGTACAGATCCGATCAATTTCCATGGCGATAAATACCAGCTGGCTGTCGATGAAAGTATACCCGTAATCTTCTTCAACCTGATCGCCAACCTCCTTGGCCTGCAAGTAGGCCCGGGTGTAGCGTTCTTTGGCAATTCGTACAATTTCAGGGTTCAACTCATTGAGAAGCTTGCCGGTTTTATCAGATTTCAGGATGTTTTCAAGCTGAGTCACCAGACGCTCGTAATTGGCGGAGCCTCGTTTGAGCGTAACACCGGCAGCCTGTTCCACACCTTCAGCAATATCACGGATCATTGCCGCCATTTCGGTATTTGTTCCGTGAGCTCCGGCGTTTTTCCAGGCAGTATGGATATGCATGGCGATATATCCGACCTCGTCCACGGGAATTTCGACCTGCAGTGTTTCATAGATAATGTTTTTGGCCTGTTGTCCAATCTGGAACTCTCTCGGATATAAAATGCGGATTTCATCCAGCAGCGTGTTCTGGATCATCGTTCCTTTAGCGATCCGCTCCAAAGCGAAGGAGAGGTGATCTGTCAGTGCAATGTGAATATGCTCATTAAACGTCACTTCCAGTTCACGTTCAGCATAAGAAATAATTTGTTCGGACGCGGCAATCTCTTCTTCAGGCAGTGTCCCCAGCATTTCCTGCAAATGGCCGTATTGATCCGGGTCATCCATAATGAACACTTTTTCAATAAGGGACGGATCTATAATATCGTTTTTCCCTTTCTGAAAAGCAATACCGGAACCCATGACAATCTTTTCCTCTCCAAGGTCGTTTACCACAACCGCGTTGTTGTTCAGAATTTTTTTGATTTTCATGTTATTCTCCTATGCTTGTTTGTTCCTTAAGAAGTCGCTTGTCAACCCCAAGAATCCAGGTGGCTGTAAAGGCTGTTATTGCTGATAGTAGAAAACCAATCAAATAATGGATAAGATTCAGCTGCCCGAGCTGGACGGTAAAGGCGATCATTGGAATCCCGGTTAAGCCGAACGAATCAGCTGCCACCTGATAATAAGCTACATAAGCCCCTCCGGCGGCACCTCCCAAAGCAGCGCCCAAGAAAGGGCGGCCAAGCTTCAGGTTGACGCCGAAGGTGACCGGTTCGGTGATGCCGAGAAAGGCGGTGATTGAAGCGGGTAGGGCTATTTTTTTCAATGCTTTGTCACGGGTTCTGGCATACACGGCCAGTCCGGCGGCAGCTTGGCCGATATTCGCCATAGACCAGATGGGAAGCAGGAAATTGACGCCGACGTCCGGATTGGTGATCAATCCGATTTCAATTGCCTGAATGCCATGATGCAGACCGCTCACGACAACAGAGCTATAGATTCCGCCAAGCAGCAGACCGAAAAACGAACTGCCGTATCTGAACACCACTTCCAGCAAGCTGCCAAGAGAGCTGCTCAGTTCGTAGGTGAGTGGACCGATGACCAGAATCGCAATGCTGCCCCCGGCGGCAAGGCTTAAAAAGGGGATCAGCATAACTGCAGTCGATGATGGAAGGATCCGGCGCAGCCACTTCTCAATTAGACTCATTAGCAATACCGCAAGAATCGTAGGAATTACGGCTCCTGGATACCCGAACTGCGGCGTTAATAATAAATTCTCAGAACTTATCGGTGCTCCTCCGAATCCGGTGACCTGCAATAGATCAGGACGGGTCATGACAACGCCGATTGCAGCGCCGAGCGCAGGGGTGCCTCCAAACCGCTTGGCCGTGTGATAACCAAACATCACAGCCAAAATCTGAAATGCTGAACCTGTCAGTAATGACAAGGTTCGGAACGGGACACTCTCCGGCTGCGCCCAGCCGAAGGCTTCCATCATACTAAGCAGGCCCAGCAGCAGGCCGACCCCGACAAAGAGTGGAATCATGGGCACGACGATATCGGAAAAAAAGCTTACCGCATCGACCATCTGTCTGAGCACACCTTTGACCAGGTTCTTTGACTTGGAAGGCGAACCATCGGTGCCGGTGGCCGGCATGGAGGGTTTCCGTTTCCGTACTTCAGACCAGAAAGGAAGTAGAGCCCGCTTGGACCCGGCAGTGCTGTCCGGGCTTATGGATTCAGAGGGTCCGGCAGACTGAACCTCTTCCTGCTGTGTTAGCTGGCCGTCTTGAAGGATGCGGACAACCTGGCGGTGCACCTTAAAGACGTTGGCTGATCCCAGTATAATTTGCAGCTGTTCGGCTCGAAAGAACACGCCCTGAACCTCCTGCATGCCGGAAAGGCCGGCTTCGTCCACTAGGGAACTGTCCCGCAGTCTAAGGCGAAGCCGGGTTGTGCAGTGGATGGCTTCTAATACATTGCCGGATCCTCCGGACAGCCTAATCAGATGTACAGCCAATTCCCTTGCCGAACCGCGGATCTCCTTCGCAGTCTCTCCAGCCTGTTCCGGACGGATATTCCCTTGCGTCATTACTGTGCCTCCCAACCATTTTGCTCAGCGGCTATCTCAGGAATCTAATTGTGACAATGATCGATTCTAAAATCAATGGTCAGGAATTACCACCTTATCAAGAAAAAACAGGTATTCCGCCTTAGTTTGAAACTTAGTTAGCCGAAAAACGGTTACCGGATACACCTTCAGCAGCATCGTTAGCGAAATGGCTTCGCTAAGTGATCCCATTCGCAATGCTTGTGCACAGTTGTATCAGCAAATACAGGATATTTATTTGAATAAGTTAGCTGCAGATGGATTTTCAAAAGATAAGGCGTATTCAATAGCGCTCATGCTGGCAGCCTCTATTGAAGGCGCAATGCTTCTCTGCTTAACACAACAAGCAACTGAACCACTTCGAGTGATTTCTCAAGTGTTACCAACTATTTTAAAGGGGTTTTAATAAGTGAGTAAAGAAATTAAAAAAGGGCCGATAATGGCTGCTCTTTTAGTAGCGGGCTTTGTTGGACTTTTTAGTGAAACGGCATTAAATATTGCCTTGGGAGATTTAAGCAAATTATTTAATGTGGATGCCACGACGATCCAATGGTTAGCCACAGGGTATTTTTTAACACTAGGGATTTTAGTGCCGGTAACAGGGATCTTGATGCAGAAATTCACCACGCGTCAAATGGTCCGACACTGGGTCCAACTTTAGCTGGACTTATTCTAGATACCTTATCTTGGCATTGGATTTTCTGGGTTACGATACCTTTCTTGCTGTTTTCCCTTATTTTCGGTTTGATCTATTTACGGAATGTGAATGAGATACGTAAGGTTTCAATTGATGCATTCTCTGTAATTCTTTCGACGATCGGATTTGGCGGTATTGTATACGGAGTAAGTGTTGCTGGAGATATCGGGTGGACAAGTACAACGGTTATAGGGGCCATCATCATTGGTTTTATAGCACTGTTTGGTTTTGTTGTTCGTCAGACGAAAATGGAAAATCCTATGCTAAATTTAAAAGCATTTCAATATCCGCTCTTCGTGCTTGGCATCATTATGAGTTTCATAACCTTCTTCAATATGCTGTCATTGCTTGTGATTCTACCGATGTATATGCAAATCGCTTTAGTCATCGCTGCATTTACAACAGGTCTTATTCTTCTCCCAGGCAGCCTGCTTAACTGTGTATTAGCGCCTACCATTGGCCGTATGTTTGACAAATATAGTCCGAAAGCGGTTATTGCACCTGGTACCATTTTAGTAGGGATTGGTTATGCGTTCTATTCACAATTTGGTACGGACACGGCTTTATGGATGATTGCGGTAACTCATATTATCATGATGTTAGGAATCGGTATGGTACTGGCTTCGGTACAAACCAATACCTTAAATGCTCTTCCGAAACAGTACTATCCGGATGGAATTGCTCTAACTCAAACCGTTCAGCAAGTTGCTGGCGCTATTGGTATTGCAATAATGGTATCGATATTATCAGCCAAACAGAATAGTTACTTGGCAACAGTTAGAGATGATCTGACAGAAGCTACAGCAGCCGGATCATCACTGGTGTTTAAAATCGGTTTGTTGTTAGCAGTGATTAACGTCGTATTGTCTTTATTCATCAAAAAGCCCCAAGTATCTAAAGACAACATCTAAAAGTCATTTTATGCTGAGAGAATTAGCCTTGCTGTTTTCAAGTGATGTAACTATAATTTTTTTTGGAACGAAAAAACACAGTCTGGTTGGTAGTCCAGGCACTAGGATGACTCTATATTTCAAGAGCGCCGTGTCAGTAGCCTTCCCCCCTCGGGATGTCCATCGTTTCCGATTTAAATGAGGGGGTTTCATTTTGAAGCTTACGGTTTATCACGATGGGCAGTATTGGGTAGGTGTTGTGGAGCAGGAAGACCAAGGGAAATTGAAGGCAGCCAGGTACATTTTTGGAAGAGAGCCTAAGGACGAGGAAATTCTCCATTTTGTCCGTGAGGAAATGTGGAGGCTGCTCGGTGGCCTCTCACAAGAAGTTGCCGTAAAGTTGTCTGATACGAAGAAGGTCAATCCGAAGCGGCTGGCAAGGCAGGCAGCGTATGAATTAAGCAAGAATGGGGTCTCCACCCATGCTCAAAAGGCTATGAATTTGGAGTATGAGAAGAACAAAAGGGAGAAACAGACTTGTTCTAATCAGCAACGGGAAGCCATGAAGGCCCGGATAAGGGAATTGAAGGAGAAAAAAGCGAAGGAAAAACATCGCGGACATTAATTTAACCTGCTTACGCACAAAGGGCATTAGTATCGGCAGCCTCGCAGGCCTATGAAGCGGAAGCAGCAGTACTTTCAGGCGGGGCGGCCGCCGCATCCGACCATACCGGTTATACGTCCGTAAACCCGCCTGCAAAACTCCAACAACATCATCAATGCCGGAACCTACGGCGTATATGTTAGAAGCTCCGCCAGCGGCAGCTCGGTCTTCAATAACAATACGGTTACCGGAGCACCTTCGGGCAAGTTCCTGAATACTTCCACAAGCTTTACTGTTTCAGAAACAGGGAATAACTGGTAAGCAGTTGAGTCGATGAAAAGGTAGAACAGAAGAGACCATCCTTTGCCGAGGAAGGTCTCTTCTGCTTGTTGACAGATATCCAGCATCTGGATACGATAGACTGAAATACAGCAATTCGAAAAGAGGCTTATGTATGTCACGAGGTTTTCGTTTCATCAAGTTGAGATAAGAAGACGCCTATCAATTTTTTGAATCCTGCAGCCAAGGATTTATTTGATTTGCCGTTTTTCAATGAACTGGTGAGATGGAGGCCTTTTTATGCCCGGATTTAGCGGCAGGGGACAGCTTTGCCTTGTTATATGCAGATGCCCAAGCACCGGACGGCGGATTTTGCCTGTCTGTGGTTTGGGCTGTTTGGTTTGCCCTTATACCTCCGTCTCATCTGATTTCTAATTCTATGGAGGTACACTCGTATGAGAACGAAAGATTCTTATACCCATCCAATGCTTGAAATCGCAGCTAGTCGTTACAGTATGAGCAGCGGCCAGCTCCGTTATCTTGGGGGCAGCCAGAATATGGTTTCGGTGTTTTCCGCAATTACGACGGGGATGAATTCTTCAGCAGCTTAAATAATCAGTGGCTTAAGGACTGGATCGCGGAGAGTAAACAGAGGTTTGAACAATCCATTCCCATTGTGGACATTTGGAACAGAGGAGAGAATACGAAATGAAATTGAACAACAAAAAACTTATTATTATTGATGGCATGCCGGGTTCCGGGAAAACGACCTGCGCGACGATGCTCTCGGATCAATTGTCCGCGTGGAATGTAACCAACCGGTGTATTCTGGAGCTTGAAGACAACCATCCTTTGTTCATACAGGGCTACAAATTCAGCTCCTTTGAGGATGAGGCACAGGCAGATCTATTCATAGAAGGGCTGCAAGCCCTGTTCAGGGCTTTTGTTCAGGATAGGCTGGCCAGTACGCAGGATATCACGATTATTGAAAGTGTATTGTTTCAGGATGCCATTAACTGCGCGTATCATATGGGCATGAATCATGATAAATTGCTCAATTTCTCGTTGGCACTGCAGGAGATATTATCACCACTGGAACCGCTGCTCATCTACTTTTACCAAGTGAATGTTGAAGGGCAATGGCGGTTTATTTGCAGTGTGCGCGGGAACGAATGGGGGCCGGTGGCTCTGCATACGGATGATGATTTTAAGGAAGCCGCTGAGTTGTGGGGCGGGAGTCAGGCGTTTGTAAGAGCAATTGTTGATTCTTGGGCCATACCGAAATTAATTATTGAGAATCAGGATTATTTATGGGATGAATATGCTGACCGCATTAATCAATTTATAAGGGATAACCTTTAGTTAGCAATAGTATTCGAAACCACTCCGCCAAAGGAGTGGTTTTTCGATTACAGCCTGCTCTCATCAAACTCTAATCTGCCTGCAAAGTCTTTCTCATGGATTGTGTTGTACCCTAAGGTCGATCAATCACAAGAATCGGAGGAATGACTATGAAAGGTTCAATATTGAAGCGTTTAATGAAGTGTCTACTGGCCGTGCTATCCCTGGTGATGGTGCTGATTTATACGGGCCGGGGCGGCCCAGGGCTCATCTTTGCACGGCAGCTGTCCGAAGCGGATTTCAAGACCACGCCGCTTGTGCGGGCAAAGGCTACGGCAGCGGGATTTTCTTTTGACAAAGGCATGACAAGCATCTCCTTAGCGAAAAACATCCAATCGGTTGCCATCAAGAACCGAAATGGCTCAATTGAAATTAAGCAGGGCAGCGGGAGCACTATTGAAATTCATACAACGGTGGTTGTGGATCAAGCGGGTGAGAAGGAGGCGTCGGCTGTTGCGGAGAAGACTGAGCTTCGGGTAAAGGAGGGGAAGGTTCTGGATATTGAGGCCTACAGTGAACGTTATGGCAGAAGCCATCATAAGGAGGCAAGTATTCATCTGACCGTTACACTGCCCAAGAAATTGGCAGCTGATCTGCAGGCGAATGTGAGCAACGGCAACATCAGCTTATCAAAGGTTCTCAGCGTCGGCAGAGTTAAGCTCTCGTCAGCGAACGGCAACGTTGATGCCAAAGGCATCGGCAATAATATTTCCCTGCGGAGCGACAATGGCACCATTCATGTGTCTGATGCGAAGCAGGCTGTTCAGGCCACCGTGATGAACGGGGATATTGTGGCTAATCAGATCGCCGGACCGCTCGGCATGGAAACCATGAACGGCAACCTGTCCTCCAAAGAAGCCAGCTCCACGATCGAAGCCGTATCATCCACCGGGAACATCCGCATTGAAAGTCGAAAGGTTGGCGGTAACTGGGAAGTTTCCTCAAATGTAGGAAATGTGTACCTGGCTTGGCCGGGGAGCGCGGAGGTGGAGGTCGACGGGAAGACGGCCCTTGGCGAGCCGCAGACTGATTTTCCGCTGGCGGTAAAAAACAATCACGTGACCGGAACCATTGGCAAAGGGACTTATCGTATAGAAGCATCCTCCATGGCCGGGTTATCCTTAATGAAAACCAGATAAGCAAGTGGAGAGGTGAGGGCAGGAGTGAAGGAGCGCGTCTTAATCATCGAAGATGAAATGGCAATGGTACGGCTGCTGGAATTGGAACTCTCGTATGAGGGCTATGAGACTACGATTGCAAGTGATGGGCCTGATGGGGTGGATAAAGCCCTGAGTGAGAGCTTTGACTTTATTCTGCTTGATCTGAATTTACCCGGAATCAATGGCATAGAAGTATGCAAAAGAATCCGTGCAGCAAAGCAAACGCCGATTATTATGATCACGGCGAGGGATACCGTAAGTGACCGGGTCCGCGGGCTGGATACCGGTGCGGATGATTATGTGCCGAAGCCATTCGCCATCGAGGAGCTTCTCGCCCGCATGCGTTCGGTACAGCGCAGACTTCAGACCAAGGAGACCGGGGACATGCTTAGCGCCAAAGATTTGACGTTAAGTGTAGCCTCACATCGCGTAAGCCGCGCGGGTCGGGACATTGAATTGTCGCAGCGCGAATTTGAGCTGCTCCACTGTCTGCTGCTCCACAAGAACCGGCTGATGCATCGCGAGGCGCTGCTGAATCTGGTATGGGGTTATTCCTACGAAGGTGAGACGAATGTCGTGGATGTCTATATCCGGTATGTGCGTATGAAAGTGGATGAAGGCTTTGGAGAAAAGCTGATCCATACCGTCCGCGGAAGCGGCTATATCTTAAGGGATTGAGGTGGCGGACTTGAAGACATGGACGTTCTCCCGTAAAGTCAGCGCATCCATTGCGCTGGCGTCTCTTATGGTGGCAATCGTGCTCAGCGGCTTCGTATATATCATGTTCAGTCAGTGGACAGAAGGTCAGGAAGTCAATTTGCTGGAGGCCAAGCTCAGGCAGTTTGAGCTTCAGATTGGGGAGGTTTCCTTCTTGCCTTCACTGCTTAAGCCGGGAATTGGAAAAGGCAGCGGAGCCGCAGCGGTGCTTAAACCGGATTTGTCGTCTTTTGCGGCTGACTTGGATAAAGGGCAGCGGCTCCAAATGCTGGATTCGAAGGAAAGGGTATTGGCGGAGGCGGGGATAGGGGGAGTAGACAAAGCCGTCAGATACAAGGCTGAAAGTGACATGGCTTTACCCGCATACGGGTCTGTTAAGCTGCGGCTTACAGACAGCGGGTATTCAAGGACAGCGACAGCGGTGCGGGAAGTTGGCAGAATTCTGCTGTTTGGCTTATTAATCGCAGCAGGAATAGCAGTTGTGGCCGGATGGATTGTAGCCCGATCAGCCTTGAAGCCGATCCGCAGCATGATCGGGGAGGTTCAGAGCATCGGAGCCAATAATTTATCCCGGCGGCTGCAGCTGCCTGCCGCGAGGGATGAGCTCTATGAACTGGGAGCAACCTTCAATGGGCTCTTGCATAAGCTTAGTGTCTCCTTTGACCAGCAGCGGCGCTTTGTCGCCGATGCCTCGCATGAGCTTAAGACACCGCTCGCCATCATCGAGGGGCATACGCATATGATGCAGCGGTGGGGGAAGAAATCGCCGGATGTGCTGGAAGAGTCGCTCGCTTTCATGATGGATGAAACCAGAAGGATGAAGGAGCTGATCGCCCAGCTGCTGCTGCTTGCCGAAACGGAAGAACCTCTGCCGGACGTTGCCGGTGATGGAGGCTGCGATCTTAAGGCAACCTTGAATGAGCTGCTTCCCCAGACCGTACATGTGAATTCTGAAGTGAAGCTGTGTTATGAAGAGGAGCGCAGCGGGGAAGCGCTGCTGATCCGGATGCCTGCAAGCGCAAGCTATCAGGTGCTGCGCAATATTGTAGAGAATGCGCTGAAGTATACGCCAGAAGGCGGTACGGTAAGTCTTGAGCATTTCATAGAAAATGGACAAGTGATTGTGTCAGTCTCGGATACGGGAATGGGGATTTCCTCCCAGCAGCTGCCACATATCTTCGACCGCTTCTACCGCACGGAGGGATCGCGGAACCGGACTCAGGGAGGTTCCGGGCTTGGCCTTGCCATTGCCAAAGCCATTATGGAGCGGTATGGGGGTTCCATTGTAATCGAGAGTACGCCGGGGCAGGGGACGAAAGTGACGCTGCGGTTTGTCCAAGGGTAAATGTTGATGATTTTTGTTCAGGATTTGAGTACAGACCTCAAGGAGCCTTCTCAGGATGAGAGGGCTCCTGCCTTCATATGGCGGTATGTCTTAACTATGCCGGCTTTGATTGAATCTTATTTTCCTCCAAAAACTGCCTTATTTCTTCTTGAGATTCAGATGGAAGTAATCCACGTATCACATTATCCTTTGTATGTATCTCCAGCAACAAACGATTTGTGACCGTATTCAATTTGCCGAATTCGTAATAGCTGATAAATTCCCAGGGGATCACGTTCCCCTCTTGGGAGATACCGTATTCTCCGATGTACATAAGTACTCGGTCATGGTTGGCGACAACCGGAAGAACCAGCATAAAAACATAGGAGAACCAGTGATCCTCGATCACATGGCTGACCTTGAACATGTACAACAGCCACAGAACCACAATTGTACTCACGTATAGCAGAGTGACCACAAGCAATAATTTATGTGGATTAAGTCTGGCTGGATCATAGACGCGAATTTGCCCGGCTGCCGACCGGTTAGCCTTGTATTGTCTATAGGCATAGTAGAGAAACCACGGGATGATTACACAATAAGTCAAATTTAGCACCATTATAAATATGGACTGAATCGTCATACTACCGCCCCGTTCTTCGGAATCCTGTCTGTTTAAGCTCTGAATTTCCCCATCCAGTCCGTGGCCCAGTCGACCAGAGGTCTTTGCGCTAGCAGCCGGATTTCGGCATTGCCGATGTGATGAATCTTGAGATTGATTTCCTGCTCATATTCATTCCCTAACGTGACAAAATCACTGTCATCCACCGCCTGGGTCGAATAAGTGAGCCACTCCCGCTTGCCGTCCACCAGAACTGCGCTGCTCTCGTCTACCATGTGCTTACCGGGGAAATCAGCCCGGGCTTCGGCCAGATGCAGGGAAGTATTCCTGTCGTGGCCGACGCCAACCAAGAGGACATAACCATTTAGCTGATAAATTTTGTCCAGTGGAGATCCGGCACCAAAAATATTGCTCAAATCATGGTCCGCCGTAATATAGGCTGCATGTCTGCCTACTGCTGCTATGGAGCGGGCGGGGTGATCCGATCTTTGGGCTCCCGGCCATTTGCGGAGCATTTCAGCCGCGGCACCCATGCCGATGGCCGGAGTAACCTCTTTATCATAGGCGGGCCAATGCTCCCGTATCACGGGCCACCATTCTGCCGGTTCCTGCCAGTGGACGCCTGTTGAAGGATCGAGGTTTTTCCAGGTTTGCGAAGGCATGACCAAAGTGCCGTCCTCCCCCACTATCTCCAGCAGCGCCCGGATTAAGGTTTCCGCACCTCCTACGACAAAACCCAGCTTGCTTAGCGAGGCATGAACAAACAGGGTTTGCCCTGCCGCCACTCCGCAGCCTTTAAACTGATGGATCAGGTCTTCCTTCGTTAAAATGGCTCTTGTTTCCTGCAGCTCAGTCATAGATAATTCCACCTTTATACAAAAATAACCCCGCATAAGCTGCGGGGTTGTCTCCGGATGCTTCCGGAAAACAGTGCCCTTGAATTAAAAAATTTACTAAATTATACCACGGAAATGCCAGCTGAGAATAGCGAATTACACTGTACTAACTCATGGGCGGAACAAGTTACAGGTAAAGAAGTGGGAAGTAGAGATTTGAGTAAAATGCAAGTTATGTTTACTTACATCCGAAAATATTTTCTAGTTAAATGTCATTTAATATAACATTAAGTTATTGACAACTCTATCTTTTTATCTATAATGATGTATAAGCAATAGGCGGTGACGTAGTTACCAATGTTCCTGTAATATTTTATAACATTATTATTAGCTATGAAGGAGTGATCGCCATGATCGCTTCCGCCGGACAATGGAAACAGGATATTTTACGGATCTACAATGAAATCAATAAGAGGATGTTCAACGCCGGTGTTAAGCAGCAGAAGGTTGATTTTGTAGGAAACAAGATTATCATTTTATCCATCAACAGCCGCGTGCCTGTACTGAAGGTGCTGGATACCCATGATGCTTCGGCCAGCAGGGAAATTAATCTGGTGCTGCATGAGGTATTCAAGCGTCAGATCAAGCAGGCTTTTATGGATGAATTTCAATTGAATATCAAAGCCGTTCTTAAAGATTATGATGTGGAGACCGAATATTCCGGTACGATCATAATTTTGGAGAAGGATTTGGAGCATTACCTGAACGTTACGCTGGAACTCTGAATGTGGGAGAGCCGGCCTGCCGTCAGTTTTCAGACAATAGCCCTGGGGCTGTGTCTAAAACTGGCGGCTTTTTGTTTATCCATTGAATTTCTGCATATGATCACAAAATTCTGAGGGGGATGAAGCGATGAAGGCCAAGATTGAAATTTCAGGGGTAAGCAAGTGGTTCCGCCGTGACGGCAAAGAGATTATCGCCATGCAGGAAACGAATCTATCCATTGAAGAAGGAAGATTTGTCAGTATTATCGGTCCCAGCGGCTGCGGCAAATCTACTCTGTTCAACATTATTGCCGGACTGATGCCTCCATCAACCGGCCGTGTCCTGGCAGACGGTGAAGATATTATCGGGAAGACCGGACATGTCGGCTACATGCTGCAGAAGGATATGCTGCTGCCCTGGAGGACCATTCTGGACAACATTATTCTCGGGATGGAAATCCGCGGAGTGCCGCGCAAAGAGGCGGTAGCCAGAGCCCAACCTTTGATGGACCGTTACGGGCTGAAAGGCTTCGGCAGCCATCATCCTGCAGAGCTGTCGGGAGGCATGCGGCAGCGGGCAGCGCTGCTCCGCACGCTTCTGTATGACAGGGACATTATTTTACTGGACGAGCCTTTCGGCGCGCTGGATGCCCAGACCAGGCTGACGATGCAGAACTGGCTGCTGGAAATTTGGGAGGACTTCAGAAAGACGGTATTATTCGTCACTCATGATATTGACGAGGCGATCTACCTGTCCGACGACATCTATGTATTCTCCGGCCGCCCGGGCAGAATTATTTCCAAGATTTCTGTGGACATGCCGCGTCCGAGACATAAAGAGGATACCGTATCGGCTTCTTTTATGGAGCTTAAAGCTCATCTGCTGGACCTGCTGTCCGGCGGCGGAAGCGAAGAGCCGGCTGCACATATCTCGTAAGTATGCTGCTTCCGAAGCGAGTTTTGTACAAAGAATACCAAGGAAGACTAACCTCACAAAACTTAAAGCATATGCTTCCGAAGTGAGTTTTGTACGAAGAATATCGATGAAGACTAACCACACAAAACTTTTAGGGGGAAACAGGATGGAAAGTGTGCAGAAGAAAGGGTATGTCATTCACAAGCTGGAGGCGTCCGGGAACAGCGCGGTGAAGCCGGACAAAAGGCAGGCGGAGCCGTTCATTCAGGACGAGGAGGCGGTGAAGCGCCGGACCGGCAGGATTATCAGCATCGGGCGTCTCTCGGTAGCGCTGCTGGTTGTACTCTGCTGGGAGCTATTTACACGGATCGGCTGGATGGATTCCTACTATTGGAGCAGCCCGCTCCGCATCCTTAGCACGACCTGGACACAGATTACGGAGGGCACTTTGCTTGAGGATATTGCCTACACCTCAAGTTCCACCATTCTGGGGTTTATCGGTGGAACCCTGCTGGGCTCGCTGCTCGGTCTTTCCTTCTGGTGGTCGAAGAGGTTTGCCGGGATCAGCGAACCGTTCCTCATTCTGCTGAACGCAATGCCGAAGCTGGCGCTGGCCCCTGTGCTGGTGATTCTGCTGGGCATCGGGTTTTTCTCCAAGGTAGCGCTGGCTTTTGCCATGACGGTGGTGGTTGCGGCCTTGTCGGCACACAGCGGGGTGCAGAGTGTGGACAAGGATATGGAGAAGCTGATGTACTCGCTGGGCGCGAAACGCCATCAGGTCTTTACAAAAGTGGTCATTCCCTGGGCGATGCCCTGGATGATCAGCAGTCTGCGGATTAATATTGCACTTTCGCTGGCTGGAGCCATTGTAGGCGAATTTATTGCTTCCAGTCACGGGATTGGCCGGATGGTCATTTATGCCGGGACGATTCTTGATATCAACCTTGTTTGGGTGGGGGTAGTGGTCTTGTCGGTGTTGTCGATGGTCATGTATGCAGGAGTGGTGCTGCTGGAGAAGTGGCTGTCCAAAGGGTACGGAATGAAGAAGGCGTAAGGCGGATTGTTCTATTTCATAAGATAAAGGGGAGAAACAAATCATGAAGTTGAAAAAAGTAAAGCTGTCCGCCGTCCTGCTGCTGGTCTCTTCCATAATTCTGCTTGCGGGCTGTAGTAATAAGGAAAGCGCCGAAGCCGCAGCCGGCAAGGAAGGTCTAAAGAAGCTTGTGATTGCCGAACCTCTGCATTATACAGGTTATCTGCCGCTGTATGTGGCGCAGCGCGAAGGGTATTTTGCGGAAGAAGGGCTTGAGGTTGAAATGCTGCAGGCTACCGGCGGCACGCATGTGACTTCGGTGGTCAGCGGGGATGCCTGGGGCGTTATCGGCGGTCCGGAATCCAATGCGCTGGCGAATACCGGCAATTCGGACCCGATTATTTCGGTAAGCAATGTCGTCAACCGTGCCAATGTGTATTTGATGGCGAAGAAAGGGACGGCTCCGGCAGGAAGCTCCGATGAAGAGCTAAAGGCCTTTCTTCAGGACAAAAAAATCAACGCCGGACGGCATGGCGGAACGCCGAACCTGCTGACCCAGTATTTGCTGCTGGAGCTGGGGCTTGATCCGCAGAAGGATGTACGTCTGCTGGAACCGGCGGACGGCTCAACCGTTGTGGCTATGGTTCAGCAGGGTGCGGCGGACATTGCGAACGGTGCCGAGCCGCAGATCAGCGACGGAATGGATAAAGGCGTGTGGGACGAGCCATTTTATAAATTCCATGATATGGGCGATTATGCGTATTCCGTATTGAGCGTGAAGAAATCTACCCTTGAGAAGGACCCGGAAACGGTGCAGAAGGCGGTGAACGCCGTGGTCAAAGCCTTAAAGGCTATCCAGGAGGACAAGACGATGGCGATGAAAGTGCTGAAGGCCGAATTCCCGACCCTTTCGGATACGGCGGCGCAGGCGGCACTTGACCGCGCTTATGAAGACCAGCTCTGGAGTCCGGACGGAATCATCTCGGAGGAAGCGCTGGACAAGGATATGAATGTAATGATCAAGACCGGGATTTATAAAGGCGAATATACGTATGACGGGCTTGTCGATATGCAGTTTGTAAAGAAGTCCGCAGAGAAGTAAGCGCCGCATGGCCTTCAAAAACTAAAGAGGTGACGATGATGGAGTTGACAGCAGATTTGATTATGCCGGATCGGACGGCTTTGGTCATAGTAGATGTGCAGAATGATTACTGCCACCCGGATGGTGCGCTTGTCGCAGGCGGAAACGATGTGGCTGGTGTAAAGGCGATGATGCCGCGGCTGCATTCGCTGATTGATGCGGCCAGAGCGCACGGGGTTCCCGTTATTTTTATCCAGACCTTTCATGAAAAAGCGACCGACTCTCCTGTGTGGGTTTCGCGTTCCGGGCGGGGTTCGCTCGGAGTCTGCCGCAAGGGGAGCTGGGGGGCCGGGTTTTATGAGGTGGCTCCGCTCCCTGAGGAGATTGTGGTCAACAAACACCGGTACAGCGCGTTTATTAATACCCGACTCGATTCTGTGCTGCGCTCGCTGCGGATCGAGACGCTTATCATGACAGGGGTAAGCACCAATGTATGCGTGGAATCGACGGCACGGGACGGTTTTATGCTGGATTATCATATCGTGCTGGCGGAGGACGCCTGTGCCTCCTATTCCCGGGCGGCGCATGAGATGACGCTGGAGAACATGAAGGGCTATTTCGGGGTAGTCGCTTCAGTCGCGGAAGTCGAGGAGAACTGGAACATCTGGCATCAATCTGCGCTGCAAAACGCGCTATGAGTTTCTCAGCCACGACTTCTAAGCGGGTTGTAAACCCTTCAGCTGTTAAGATTGTCATCTGTCTCGGGGCGTTCCTGTCCAATCTTTCCGCCGGGATGTTCAATATCGCCCTGGTCGACATTTCGGCGGATCTGCGGATACCGGTAGCCTCTGCCCAGTGGGTGGTCAGTATTTATCTGCTGGTCATCTCCGTCCTGCTGCCCGTGATGGGCCGGCTGGGAGATAGGCTTGGCCGGCGGAAGGTGCATAACTTCGGTCTGTTCGCTTTTGCGGCGGGCGCACTGGGCTGCGCACTCGCTCCGAATGCGATAATGCTGCTGGGCTTCAGGGTGATTCAAGGCGTGGGTGCTTCCATGTACCAGGCAACAAATATGGCACTTATTGTCTCTGTATTTCCCGCAGAGCAGCGGGGCCGGGCACTTGGGCTAATGAGTACCTTTGTGGCCGCAGGCTCCATGGCCGGGCCGGGGCTGGGAGGTTTCCTGATCCAGTGGTTCTCCTGGGAGAGCAACTTCTGGCTGCTTGCTGCAGTGGCAGGGGGTGTAGGGCTGCTTGCTGAGCGGCTGATCCCGCAGGATACCGAAACGGCTGGAGGGCGGCTCGATCTTGGCGGAGCCGTATGGTTTGCGGCCTGCCTATCCTCGCTGATGATTGCCCTCGATCTCGGCGGCCGCTCGTCCTTCCTGTCTCTGCCGGTGCTGCTGCTGTTCGCAGCTTCAGCCGTTACGGCCGCAGGCTTTGCGGCACATGCGCGCTCCTCCCGCAAGGGGAACACAGATGAAGCCGCGGCGACTACTCAATCCCGCCGGTCTGCTGATAGCGGCTTTGGACTATTCGCTGACCGGAACTTTGCCGCCGGAATTGTCATTACGGTCATCACATACATGGCGGCATTCGCCGCACAGCTGGCTTTGCCTTCGCTGCTGCGGCTGTCCGGTGCAGAGCCTGCGCTGGTCGGCTTAATCATGATCGGGTACCCTCTCGCGCTTGTGGTGACAGCTCCTATAAGCGGGGGCTTCGCGGACCGCAAAGGTCCGCTCGGCATCCTCACGGCCGGGCTGCTGCTCATGAGCGTGACGCTGCTGGCGCTTGGTTTCGCTGCCCCTGCGCTTGGAGCCGGGGCGATGATTCTGCCGGTGGTACTGCTCGGCTGTTCGATGGGAATGGTGACTTCGCCCAATACCAGCATCGTCATGGGGCTGGCGAAGAAATCCCAGCTTGGCCGGGTCAGCAGCGTGCTGGCGCTGTCACGCAATATCGGAATGATGTTCGGAACAGCAGCGGGCGGTCTGGTTATTGGCGGCGGCACTTCCGGATCGGGAGGAGGAATGTACATGGCTGTGTTTCTGGTCTGTGCAGCGGGAGTGGGTATTTCCTGTATCTGGCTGCTATATTCCCTTCGCCGCAGCAATAAGGACAAGGGAGTGGAGCAGCTGCCTTGGTCGCCGCGCTGAAACCTGCCGTGTCTCCAAATATAATTGCCGGCTTAGCCTATCCGCTCAAAATCAGCCGGTTATGCCTTAACCCATGAACCTTCGCCTTGGCAGGCGGAGGTTTTTGGCCTGGAATCAGCGCAGCCAAGCTCAGTTCTATTCCGCTCCGGATCATTCCATGCATTGCCAGGGAGTGGACTGTATGTTAGAATTAAATTACCAAGATTATGAAAAAGGTTCCTATAATCAAATGAAAAGGTGAAATGCTATGAGCGATAATGCGATCAAAATTGGTGTCTCCAACAAAGACGGTCAACTCGGTTTCTTGTCTGGAAGAGGCGGTCTCCGGGAGGGAGCAGGCAGGAAAGGTATCGGGTGCACCAAAAAGGTATCCCTGACATTGCCGGAGGAGCTGTGGAACAAGCTTGAAGCAGATTGTACAGCTACAGCATTATCCCGCTCGGAAATGATCCGGAATATCATTACTGCTTATTATTCATAATCATTCACTACAAGGGACAGGTGAGGGCAATGCTGGTCAATGTGACAAAGGAATCACTGCTTCATGCTCTGCAGCATGTCCTTAAGGCTGTTGTTGCGAATAGCCCAAATCCAATTCTGTCAGGAATACATATTCAGGCTTATGAGAAGGCTCTGGTGTTCACGGCAAGCAATACAAGTATGACCATCCAGTACAGGGTTCCCGAGGATAAGGACTCGATGAATGTGCAAAGAACCGGCGGAATTGTGGTGCCGGCCCGTTATTTAAGTGAGATCATCCGCAGGCTTCATGCCGGGTGGATAGCTTTTGAGAGCGAAGAACCTTTTATCCTAAGCATCACTTCAGGCGATTCGCATGTCCGGTTATGCGGTTTGGACCCTGCGGAATTCCCGCCTGTACACTCCCCTTCCACTGATGCTGAGCCTGCCTGCAAGTTTCAAATCCAAAATGACGTATTGCGATCGGCGATAAGACAGGTGTGCGTGGCTGCCTCCACATCCGATTCCAGACCGGTACTGACGGGAGTTTCTTTTGAATTTACCGGGGAAAATCTCAGCCTGATGGCAACGGACGGAATCCGTTTTGCTTCCCGCACGCTGCATACCGGGTATAACATAAACAACGGAACGAATGTTATTGTGCCTGCTAAAAATATAAATGAAATCGTAAAGATGCTTAGCGACGACAAAGCCGCAACGGAAATTGCAGTGAGCCGACATCAAATCAGCTTCACGGCAAATGAGCTGCATGTACAGTCCGTCCTCATTGAGGGGGTCTTCCCCTCAGCCGTAAAAAATGTGATTCCACAATCCTGCAAATCTGAACTGCTCATTGGCCCCTATGGTTTCCTGCAAGCAGTTGAAAGGGTGTCCGTACTGGCAGGCGGAAACATCATTCGGCTTACAGCGGCTTCCGGCAAGCTGGTTTTATTATCCGGTACGTCGGACATAGGAGAGGTCCGGGACGAAATTAACCTGGAAGCCATGGAGGGGGATGACTTCACCATCGCGCTGAACGGCAGATTTTTGCTGGATATCCTGCGCTGCCTGGATAGCGGGTCCCTCAGAGTAAGATACACAGGGAAGGAAAGCCCGGTGGTCATCCTGACTACAGACCCGCTTTCGCCCGCGCTATTCCTGATCACTCCTGTAAGGACCCATGATTGAGCCGCGTGCATAAACTTCATATCGCTGGCACCTTGACCTTGAAGTATACTTCAGGGTTTATGCTTTATCCGCAATCATTGCTGTTCTTCAGCTTATGGTGAATGTCTGGTATCCGGTGGACCCGGAAGAGGCTGAGGGGAAGGTGAAGGAGCATTATCCTTCCGAGCTCGGAGAAGCTATCAGTCTGGTATTTGGCCTGCCCAAGCAGCTGTTCAGTCATGTGACCGAAATTCCTACACATGTCGTCGATGGAGCGAAGCTGTCCGCAGCCGAGGCGAGCTATCCGGTTTTACTGTTCTCGCCGGGCATTCGTTCCACCCGGTTTCAGAGCATGACGGCCATCGAGGAACTGGTCAGCCACGGCTATATTGTAGTAGGGATGGATCATCCCTATACATCGGCTAAGGTCACATTCCCGGATGGACATTCGGTCTTCTATGAACCTGATCCCGAGTTTGATACCTCTGCAGAGCTTTATGAGTATAATGTCACAGGAGTAGGTATTCGCGCAGCCGATGCCAGCTTTGTACTCGACACGCTTACGGAATGGAATGCGCAGGATCCGAACGGTTTGTTTCAGGGCAGACTGGATCTGGACCGGACCGGAATATTCGGCCATTCCTATGGCGGGGCGACAACTGCGGAGGCGCTGGCACAGGACAAGCGGTTCAAGGCAGGCGTAAGTCTGGAAGGCGGATTCTGGGGGGAGGTTGCCTATACCGGATTGCAGCAGCCGTTTATGTACATGATGTCCGGAGGCACCGCTCAAAGTCTCGATCCGGTGCAAAATATTGATATTACGAGATCTTATGTGAGAGCCTTCTTCGATCAATATTTAAACAACAAACCGCAATCTCTTCTGGACGGGCCATCAGCCGATTCCCCCGAAGTGAAGTTTGATCAAGAGTATACCCGCAAGAGAATGTAATCAGCAGATAAAACTGAGAAGGCAGGGGGGAGCAGTCATGGAGGGCATGACACGCGGAGAGCTGGCGAAATTATCCGGGGTAAGCATGGCAACCATTCGCTATTACGAGGATAGTGGCATCCTGCCTGTCCCCGGGCGGGTAGCAAATGGTTACCGGATTTATACGGAGGATTATCTGGTGAAGATCAAGTTCATCAGGGATGCCAAATCCCTGGGGTATTCGCTGAAAGAAATCCGTGAAGTGCTGGGAATGCTCGGTCAAAAGATGGATGCCGAGACGCTGAAGGGACGGGTCCGCAATAAAATACTGGAAATCGATGAAAGAATTGCTGCAATGCGCTCCATTCAAAGCATGCTTGCAGGCCTGCTTGAGACGCCTCAGGAGGATATCCACAATTATTTGCAGTCGTTCCGCATTCACGATAAGGAATAGTTATTTGGACAGCAGCTCGTCAATCGTCACCGGGAACAATGCTTTCACAATCTCAAGTACGGCTTTGGCATAGTCCTGTATTTCCTTCTGGGCGTCATGCTCCAGCCGCTGATTCAGGAAATGCGCTACGGATTGCAGCGAAGCCGTCCAATACCAGCGGACATAGAGTCCATAGGCAGGCAGAAACAGCCTTGCCTGTTCCGCGCAGATTCCGTCTGCCAGCGCAGCCTCATATTTCTGAATCCCCAAATCCACATAGTTCATGAGCTCCCGGGTATATTTCTCTCCAAGCTCCCAGGCTACGATATCGCCGCTGCCTTGTTTGGAGTTCGCGGGTGCGCTTCGCCATTGCCCGGCGGCAGGGGTATAAAAAGCGGGTTCTTCCGTAATATACCTGCGGCTTGATTCATTCCAGGCCTCCAGGCTGTCACCGGTTCCTTCATAATGGGCCGAGCCGATGACGTATTTCCACCACTGTCTGGCGACCATAAGCGGAGCATAGATTTCATATTGGATCACGGCATGGCGGAAGGGGGAAGTATGTCCTTCTCTGGCCAGAAATTGAATGAGCCGCAGATCTTTTTCTGTGAGTGCATCCGACTGTTTGGCATAGGATACCCGCGCCGCATTAACAACGGTGAGATCGGAACCCATATGATTCACCAGCCGGACATAACCTTTATCGAGAACATCAATATTCAAGAGCAATTACCTCCAATTTTTTTCTCTTATTCTTATTCCTCTGTGCAGGTGGCATTTCCTGCAAACAAGGCACCCTTAGGGTGTCTTTTGTGTTGCGTTCGTCCGTTACCACTTAATCTGAAATCACTAAAGATACATTCTCCATTGATTTGAAGTCCAAGTTGCTGGTATGGTGAGAATGAGTATGTAAATATTTGGAGTGCGAGGATACTCTTCATAGCGCATGAATCAGGGAGTGGTTCTGGAGGATGTACAAAATAGTGTTTTTTGACGTGGATGGCACGCTCTTAAGTGAAGTTGACGGATGTATGCCGTCCAGCACCAAAGAAGCGCTTGGAACGCTGGCTGCGAAAGGAATAAAGGTCGTGGTCGCTACAGGAAGGCCGTACAGTCTGTGCGAAGAGTTCAGAGGGCTTGGTGTGGATACCATTATTTCCGCGAACGGAGCACTTGTCCAAAGCAATGGGGAAGTGATTCATAAGTCGCTGCTGAAGAGTGAGACGGTCCGCGAGCTCTCGGTATTTGCCGGAAATAATGGACATGGCTTATCTTATTTCACCGATTTGCTCACGATGAACGGCCTCGGGTTCGAAGATGACCGGATGAAGAGGGCGCTCCAGGAGACTTTAAGTCTTACGGAATATCCTGAAACTATGGGTTCGTTGTCCGAAGAAATATATTGCATGTGCCTATATGCGGATGAACATGAAGCCCAAAAATACATAGAGCAGTTCCCGAGGCTCCGGTTTGTCCGGTTCCACGGTTATGTGATGAATGTGTTGGAAGAAACAGAGGTCTCCAAATCAACGGCGATCCGCAAGGTGTTGGAGCACTTCGGGTTATCTCCTGCCGAGGCTGTCGCCTTTGGAGACGGGGGAAACGATATCGATATGCTGGAATATGTAGGCTTAGGAATTGCCATGGGCAATGGAGGAGAGCAGCTCAAGCAGAAAGCAGACTTCGTCACTAAAAAGGCGAGTGAAGGAGGGATTGCTTACGCTCTGCAAAAGTATGGTGTCATTTAAATAGGGTCCATTTAGGGGAGAGATGATGGTGCGGATTAGACCAATGGCAGTAGCTTTCTTATTTAATGATAAACAGGAGGTGCTGCTTCTGCAAAAGCGGTCTGGCAGATAGCACCTTAATTGAAAGTGAAGAAGGCCGGCTCTTGTGGGTGGATCGCAGTGCAATTGCCGATCAGCATGTAACCGCCTCAACGCAAGAAGTGATGCGGCATTACCTGGAGACAGGGATTCATAACAACCATGTTTATGTAGGCTCGTTGCACTCCTTCCATGGAGAACCTGCGATGGGCTGGAATGTGCTGGAGGACTGGGAGGGAAATAATTTATGAATGATATCGTTTCGATTCTAGGTGTTCCATTTTCCAAGCTGACGCTTGAGGAAACTACGCTTCGGTTAGCCGAGCAAGTTCAGAATAAACAGGACAGGCTCTTTCATCTAATAACGGCCAATCCGGAGATTACGTTAGCCAGTCAGACCGATGAACTGCTTCAGGAAATCATCAGCTCGGCGGACTTAATCGTGCCTGACGGGATCGGCATCGTACTGGCTGCCAGAAGAAAAGGCGAGCCGATCCCCGAGCGGGTAACAGGCTATGACCTGCTGCTCAGGATGCTGGAGAAGGGCAATGAGCTGGGCTGGAGCTTTTATTTCCTGGGAACCGATGAAATCACCAGCAGACAGGCCGTAGAGAAGATTAACGCCTCCTATCCGCAGGTGAAGATTGCCGGCAGGCATCATGGATTTTTTAATGCAGCAGAGGAGCAGGGGATACTTGCAGACATTCAGCGCAGCAAGCCGGATGTTCTCATTCTTGCCATGGGCGCACCGTATTCGGATAAATGGCTGTATAAGCATAAGCAGGAGCTGACTGGCGTTAAGCTTGTTTTTGGAGTTGGCGGCAGCCTGGACGTAATCTCGGGAAAAGTGAAGCCGGCACCGGTGATCTGGAAGAAGCTTAACCTGGAATGGGCGCACCGGTTGTTGTTCGCTCCCGTTGCCAAAGGACAGAAATCCCGCTGGCGCAGGCAGTCCGCGTTGCCCAAATTTGTGTACCGGACAATGCTCAGAAAGTGACGGGGATTCGTAACGATAACAGATTGTGAGGGCGGAAGGAAGATGGATGAGACGGAATTTAATAAGATCCTGCAACTGATTTCAATGATTTCGTCGGGAGCGGAAGGTTATGTTAGGGCTGCTTTTGCCGATGGGGCTGTGTCGGTTATGTACTATGGGGAATCAGGTCCCAATCAAGGTGTCTTCTGTCTGGTGGAGGGAGCGGATTGCGTCATTGCCTATGCAGTTTTCAGGCAGTGCGGCCAGCCCGATGTATTATTGGAGGTGATGGAGAGCGAGATTAACCCCTATTTACAGGCAAGCGAAGAGAGGGAGATCTGCTTTAATGTATACGGGAGAAATACGGAGATCGTTCAGTTCGTGAGAGGGCTGGGGTTTTCATCAGACATCGAAGGTTATCAGCTGAGGTATGCCGGGAACCATCCGGTTGAAGCGGAGCCCGCTGCTTTATTGCAGGAAGGGGGATTTACGCCGGAGATGCTGGAGTCCTTCATTGCCTTGTTTGATGGGGCGTATGAGCAGTTGAATAGAGATAACGGTTGGGACACGGACCAGTACCGGCGGGAGCCGGAACCCTTTTTGGCGACACTTGCCGCTTACGAAGCGGAGTCCCGGGTCCGTTCATTTTGGATACGAGGCTCTTTAGTGGGTGCTTATATTACGGAAGGGGAATATATCTGCGATATTGTTGTAGCGCCGGAGTACCAGAACCGCGGGTATGGCGGAATTATTCTGAAGCACTGCATCAACCGTATGAGAGAGCAGGGTGACGGGAATATTTTTTTGCGGGTGGCCGGAAGCAATGCCGGAGCCAAGAGACTCTATGAGCGAAATCACTTCGTTGAAACCGCCTGTTTTGCCGAGCATACCTACCGCCGCTAGAAAGAGCTTTTGTTCAAATATAAGAATTTATATGTTTCACGCTATAAATTATCCTTCTATTTCTCGCTGAAACGGATACCGTCCTTTGAGGACGGCGAAGCCGTTTCCACTTGATGATTATCGCTATTGTATTCGTTGCAAAGGAAGATGACCTATGAGTATAGATAACAGTAAATTGACCGAACTGATAAAAGATACAATATACTGCTTCATTTCCCCGGATATTCAAGTACTGGGTATTGAGAATATTCCTGTAGGCGCGGGATCACAGGCAGTTGGATTGTCGCGGCATAAAATAAATTGGAAAATGACAGCTGAAAATGAAACCGGTCCCACCGGAACAGCAACAACTATCTCTCTTGAGGTACCGGGCATCTACCTGTATTCCAAGCAAGCCACCTTTATTGAGCGGTCGGCACTGTCCAGATTATATTCACAGGCAGCGAATGTGCCGTACAGCTTATCGAACCATCCGCTGAACGAGGGCCGCAGTTTGCTGGTTATTCAGGACGTGGACGTTGATACGGATTACGCCAAGCTGGATATTGCACCCATTCAGGACAGAGAAATGTTGGCGCTGGCCTATATTCATCGGGCCAATATGGGATGCAGGGAAGATTTGCCGTGGCTGCCTATGGTTGATGAGGCCTATATTGCAGAAATAATCAATGAGAAATGGAGATATTCGTGGAATTTCGCTAAGGACAATCCGGCATTTGAGAGGACGTTTGGGCTGAATGTCATCTCCGGAATAGAGGAAGCCGCCGATGGCATCGTTGAGGAGATGTCTGCTGTGATCAATGATGCAAGTACTCATACGATGATCCACAATGATCTTAATCCCGGCAACGTATTGGTGCATAACAATGAGAACGTGTATTTTATTGACTGGGAGGAAGCCCGCTACGGCTCACTGTTTATGGACATTCCGATGCGGTGCGGCAGCCTGCAGCAGGCCAGTGCTTACCGGACCTATCTGGGCAATTTCGGCTTAGACATTCCAGAGCCACGTTATGCAAAGCTGTTCTCCATAGCTTCCCGATACTTGGGGCTCCGTTTTATGTGCTGGAACCTTGGGGTGTGGGAGCATAATGAGCAAGCGAAAGCGGATTTGCTAAAATACATGAAGATGGTGACCCAGCCTTTATTCAGTTCATAAGCAGCAGACGGTGAATCCTCCTTAACCGTTCTGGGTAAGTATTAGTGTATAGATTGAGCTTGAGAATTACATTTAGGAAAGAGTGGCGGCCGGAAGTCCAAATATTCTCTGGAGTCACGGACAATCCTAAAATAGAAGAATTATAAGTTCAATTTATATAGAGGGAAATTAGGAGGGATACGTTTGGGTAATCCGCTGAAAGAACTTAAGAAAAGTATCGACGGCTTGAAGCAGTCGCTGGATGGTGTTAAACATTCGGTAGACGGCTTAAAGGAGCCGGTGGATGAGATCAAGGCCAATATTCAGGAGACTAAGGATGAGGTGAAAATGCGGTCGGATAGTGTGAAATCCGAGGTGCAGCGGATGAAGGCATTCGTAGAGGAGACCAAAGAGGTGCTCGGTGAGGTTAAGGAAACGATTACGTCGGCCGCCGATGTTCTGTATACGCAGAAGCGTTATAAACGTCTGCTGAACCGGAAAAGAAAAGTAGGAAGCGGGAGCGCAGCACGCCGTAAGAAGGCTGCAGCTGTTTGGCGATCATAGATTTTTTTGGACAATCCCCGAAAAAGAAGACGTAAGAGACTAACGGCAATCCTCCGTTACTTTCTTACGTCTTTTTAATAGAAGTATTATTGGCAGCTTAAGGGAGTACTACACTCATGCTTTCCAAGGAGTCTGCCACGAACACGGGCAAGCCTGTATCTGTCTCTACGTATTCGAAACTGTTCAAGAACTGACCGCTCACCAGGGCTAACCCCGTAACCGATCCGGTATTTCCCTGAAGGACAATAAGACGTCCATCGGAGCTTGCAACGGATCTGCCCGAAGAATCAATATATATATCGCAGTGAAGGGTAACCTTCTCAAAGGGATGAAGCTCCAGCTCGATAGCGGAAATCTGTGGATATTCCTGTTCCTGATGAATCTCGGAGAACTGGTAGACGCCCTCTGTTAATCGGTATACCGCGGTCAGGCCGTCTCCACCATTGTCTACAATTGCATTTTCAACGTAAATAGCATGATCATCCGGCTGCAGCGTATAGCTGTTTCCGGCAAACGAGAAGAGCTGGGAGATTCCCTCCGGCTTAATCTGATAGGCAGTAAAAGAGGTGCGCCCATCCTCACGGCTGCTCTCGGCGACGACCACAGGCACTTCGGAGAGGGCTGACAGCTTATCATCAAAAGCAAGACTGCGGAGATTCTCGAAGCCCGCAATGACTTCACCGGTCCTTGTCGAGACAATCCCGTCCTCGCTCATATCCGCAAAGTAGAGGACTCCGCTGCTGTCTGTTCCGGCTACGGCCACCTTGGCTCCGTATCTTCCGGTGACGGAGACAACATGGGCATATTTGCCCTGCTCCTCACCGCCCGGTAGCAGGCGGACAGGCTCCGCAGCATTCCAGGCGATCCTGGCGGCGGCAATGTCTTCTGCAGTGTCCTGAAGTCCGGTGAGGTCGCTGTACAGCTGGATCGCTTCAGCATATTGGCCGCCGCGGACCAAACGTGCGGCGCTCTTCATCAGCTTCGCTAAGCTGCTGTCTATTAACGTAAGCACCTTGGATGAATCAATGCCGGCAGAGGCAGCATATTTGCGGTAGCTTACGGCATGCCCGGTAAAGGCGGCATAGGAATCACTGTCCAGATCGCCGCTGAGCATCTTCTTTGCGCTGGCCTCAGTTTGCTCCTGTACCCATGAGGCATTATAGGTGTGGCTGTTGTAGGCATCCATCATGGACAAGGCGGAATTCAGCAGAGCATCGAAGCTTCCAGCCGCCGCCAGCTCCTTGAGCTTAACCGTATCATGAGCTTGGAAGGACCCGGCCAGCAGCTTCTCCTTGGCTGGGCTCCCTCCATAAAAGGCATCGGGAATCCGCAGCAGATTCCACTTGAAGCTGTCCCCGCTGTCTTCATTGCCGCTGCCGCTTTGACTGGCCCCCAGTTCGGTAAGAAACTGGCTCTTGAACTGCTGGAACCCGGCTGAGAACTGGCCGGAAAGGCCTGAATCCGCCGACAACTGGCGATAATAGGATTCATAAGACCCTCCCGGCTGCATATACTCAGTTTTCAGGCTAAGCAAAGCAGCATAACTCTCCATGAACCCGGTAAAATCCTTTGTATCCAGCTGCTGGGACACTTTTAATACCAGTGTCTTGAGCCCGCTGCGGATCGCTGTTATTGGAGCCAGCTCCTTGAGCTTCGCTGCAACCTCGTCTTCCTTATAGAGGATGGAAGGGTTCGCCGCTGCCAGGCGGTACTGGTTCTCTGCGGCAATCAGATCGCCGGCGGCATACAGCCGGTCGCCTTCATGCACGGCCTTAATCTTGTCTTCGATTCTAAATGCCTTCTGTCCAAGCAGAATAAGGATGAATGTACACAAAATGATCAATATATTCCGCAGGGATATGGCTTGTTTAAACGTCATATTATAGTAGCCCCTTTCTCGCGGAGCCGGTACCGTCCTGACTTTGGACGGTGCAGCCGCTTCTTCTTGTTTAAAGTACTATTAAATATTGCAGTACTTTACTCAAGATTCAGGGTCCCACCGGTATTTGGCTTCACGGACTTCCGCCACCTTAAGATCCAGGCCGTTCCAGGCTTCATAGGGGCTGGCGGAGATCAGCCTGGATAAGCGCAGGAAACGGTCCTTGGGCAGATCCTGTATGTATCTTCCGATCATTCCGGAGTAGAGCAGCGCGTAACGCTTCAGGCGTACAGCCGCTCCGGCGACACCGACCAGGATGGCCGCACCTTTATCCATTTCAAGAATCTGAGCTTCATAATTCTTCACATAGCGCAGCGTACGGTCTTTGATAAGGTCAGGGCGGACCTTGGCGATTTCGCCGATATATTCTGCGAGCAGTGGCTCGAAATCCTTCAGCAACAGCTGTTCAAGCTCCAGGTACATATCTTTACGCAGCTGGAAACCGTGCAGAAGGGCAATACGCTGGCGGGCAATCCGGTCGCCGCGCAGCAGGATGGAAATTTCGCGCAGCTTCTCGTAGGCCAGCACATCATTCTCGCGCAGTACGGATACAGCCTCCTGACGGTTGATTTCCAGGCCCTCCTTGATGTTAATGATATTTCGTCCCAGCAGTTCATTGAGGGCATAAAGATTCTGGTTCTGCCTTACCTTCCGCTGCGTATAGAATAGAAGTCCGGCTAGAACGACTCCTCCGGCAGCGCACAGCACCATCTGCTGCAAGCTCTCGCCGAAATAGACCGAGACCAGGGTGAGCAGCAGGATGAGCAGCAGGCGGGTGTGCATTTTGCGTCCTGCGATGGAGGTGGCCTGCTTCTCCACCGGAGTCAGGGCGGCACGTCCGCATTTGCCGCAGCGCTCTTCGCCTAGTGCGGTATAACGGCCGCAATGGCGGCAGACGCGCAGGTTATCATGCGCATAACGCGGAGCCTTGAAAGGCCGGAAAGTTACGGGTTTCTTCTTATTCACGGGCAGGATCGCCTCCATTCAGTGCGGCGAGCAGCCTCTCGTCAATGTCGTCACGGGTAAGCGGCTTGCGCTGGCGTGAAGCATACAAGGAGATCTGAATTACGGCATATAGAAACGTAATCCCGAGAATGACGTATGAAATCATGGAACTCTTCCTTTCTTCTTGGAAGTACAGCGGTCTGGAGGGGCTGATAGAATGACGATTCTATGCACCCGGTTGCCGGTCCTGCGGTCCTAAAGTTGAAGTTTACAAGGTTTAATTATATCATAATGGCATACTATTTACAGATTTTAGCTATACCGTTACCCTGCCGCATAACCCGAATATAACACAAGAGGAGCCATCTTTATGCTTCGTACACATTTACACCTAAGAAGAACAAGTCCAACGATGCTGCAGCGTGTTGTACCTTTACTGCTGCTGATTCTGTTCATGGCCGCTGCGCCCTTTGCGACATTGCAGGCCAGCGCTGCAACATCTGCCGCGCCATCTCATATTGACGCCGTACTGCTGATTGATGTCAGCAACTCCATGAATAAGAGTGACAAGAACAAGATCGCGAACGAAGCGATGAAAATGTTTATAGATATGCTGTCTGCCCAAGGCGACAAGGTCGGTATCGTAGCCTACACCGATAAGGTGCAGCGGGAGAAGGCGCTGCTGCAAATCAGCTCTGCCAGTGATAAGCAGGACCTCAAGGATTTCATCGACGGTTTAAGCCGCGGGGCGTATACGGATATCGCCGTAGGGATGGAAGAGGCCGTCAAGGTGCTGGAGAATGGCAGTGACCCGGGTCATGAGCCAATGATCGTCATGCTGGCTGACGGCAACAATGATTTGGATGAATCAAGCGGCCGGACCCAGAGCCAGTCGGATCAGGAACTGGATGCTGCCATAGAAACAGCCAAGCAGAAAGGATACCCGGTTTATACTATAGGGCTCAATGCTGATGGCAAGCTGAATAAAGAAATTCTGGCAGGCCTGTCTGACAAGACAGGCGGCAAGGCATTCACAACGGATTCGGCCGATGATCTGCCGCAGATCCTAAGTGAAATTTTTGCCAGCCATTTGAAGCTGAAGGTCGTGCCTGTACAGTCGATTACGGCGAACGGAAGCTATCAGGAGGTTACGGTCAATGTTCCTAACAGCAGTGTGCTGGAAGCGAATATATCCATTATGTCCTCCCAGCCGGTTACCGCGAAGCTGACGGATCCTTCGGGAAAATCTATAGCTATCCCGTCGGACGATGTCCTGCTGTCCAAATCGAGCAGCTATAGCCTGATCAAGCTGATCTCGCCGGAGCAGGGGGACTGGAAGCTCCAGGTGAAGGGTGTGCCGAAGGATAAGATCGATATCAATCTCGTATTCAACTATGATCTGGAGCTTAAGATCGATGCGCTGCCTTCCGCCGCAACTTACAAGAAGGGCGATAAAGTTGAGATTTCCTCGCACCTGTTCAGCAATGGTGCTCAGGTAACGCTCAGTAATTTGTATCAAGATATGAAGGCGGTACTGCTCGCCACGGATCTGGATACAGGCGATGTGCAGGAGATTCCGCTGGATAACTCCGCAGCGGTCTTCAAAGGCACCTTTGAACTCAAGGACAGCCATGAGTATGAGCTGAAGGTCCGGGCGGAGGAGAGCAGCTTCTACCGTGAGAGTGACGTGCTCAAGATCAACGCCAAGACGGGGACGGTTGCTACAAGCCCACCGGCAGCGGGAACAAAGCCGGGTGGTGAAGAACCTGCTCTGGAGAAGTCTTCCTCAAAGACGCCATATTTTATCATTGGGGGCATCGTGCTGCTGCTCGCTGCGGCTGTTGCGTTCTGGCTGTTGCGCAAGAATTCGACCCGAGGTTTTGTAGGGCAGATGGTGGTGGAGGTACTCGACGGGAATACCGGAGAGAAGACCTATCCACAGTACAAGAAGCTTTCGGCGTTCCGGGGGAAATTCACCCTTCACCAATTGCTGCAGCTGGCACCGGAGCTGAAGGAGAGCGAGAAGCTCGTCTTCACACCGGGCAAGAATGACCGCCTGCTGCTGCGCGGCGGGGAAGGTATATCCGTGGAAAGATCGGGCCGTGTGGCCGATACCTCGCGCGGACTAGAATTGAAGAGCGGCGACCGTATTTCCGTGGCGCTGCAGACGGTAGATAAGACGATTTTGCTGGAGTATTTAATATAAGGCTGAGAAGTTAGTGGTATGGGGAGTTCCTGTAACTGGAATTTTTCAAATTGACTAGGGGGAAAACCTATGAAACCGGTAGTGAGAGAGCATATTCAGCAATTGGATGTATCGCTTGGCGGAGGGATCGTCAGCGACAAAATCAGAGTAGACACGATCGATAATCCGATCCTGATCATCGGCCTCGGCGGCACGGGCATTGATGCCCTGCTGCGCTTGAAATACCAGATCAACCGCCGCTTCAAGCTGCCGGAAGATCCGCTCTCCAAGAAGAAACGCGACAAGCCGGACAATGTGGAATTTTTGGCATTTGAGACCAATGAGCAGGACCGCGGTAAAAAATACAAAGGCATCGGCCTCGATCCGCAGAATGAATTTGTGCTGCTGGCCAATGCCGAGATCGGCGGACTGCTGCAGAACCGCAGCATTCTCGACCCGTATATTACAGAATGGCTGTCACCTGAGCTGAGCATTACCGACGGAATGAACGGTGCCGCAGGGGTACGCCAGGCTGGACGGCTGCTGCTGTTTACGAAGATCAACCAGGTTGTGGGCGCCATCGACAAGAAGATCAAGACGCTGTCCGTCGGCACCAGCAAGAAGCTGATGGTATTCCTGCTCACCGGTCTGTCCGGGGGAACAGGAAGCGGCTCGTTCCTTGATATTGCTTATATCGTGCGCGGGATTATAGAACGCGACTACGGCGCGGCCGGTGTTGACCGGGTGAACACACTGGGATATCTGTTCACGCCGGACGTGAACCTGGCAAACAAGAGCCTCAGCGAGCATACGCGCGAATATATCCGCAAGAACGGGTATGCGGCGCTCAAAGAGCTGGATTACTGGATGAATGTGGACAGCCGGGGTGAACGGTTCCGCCAGCAATACGGCAATATACTGACGGTTAATTCGCCGCTGCCTCCGTTCAATCTGTGCCATCTGATCTCGGCGACCAATACCGAAGGCAAGCTGCTGGAGAACGCCTATGATTATTGCATGAATGTAACTGCGGAGAATATCACGAACTTTATGGCCAGCGAGGAAAAGCAGTCGGGTGAGGAATTTGCGATCCACGACTATATCAGCAACATCCGCACGAACATTGCGCAGATGAACAAGACCTATCCGGCCAACTATGAATACAACATTATCGGGGCCTCTTCCGCAGTTCTGCCGATAGAGGAAATGACCACCTATCTGGCTTTCCGCCTGTTCGACAAGATGGACAAGATGTTCCAGCAGGCACCGGGGCAGGAGGATGTGGAGAAGCTGGCCCGCAAGCTGGGCATCGACCTCGACACCATGATCAAAACCTTTGAATCCCGTGTGCCGGAGCCGCTGCCCGGCTACCAGAACAGTGAACGTCTGGGCCATGCCAATGTGATCAAGAACCAGGTCGTCGACATGGATACGGAGCTGGAGCAGAACTTCCTGTCCCGGGCGCGTGAAGAATATATCAAGGCCAAGAAGCAGCTGCCGGGCGAAATCACCGGACGTTTCGGTGAGGAACTGGAGCGAATCTTCCTTCATCCTGAGCAGGGACCGTTTTATGTCTCTCGCCTGCTTTATACCGAGAAGGGCTTCTGTATTCTGAAGCTGATCCAGTCCTATATCGAAGCGCTGCGTGAGAGCCTGCTGAGACTTCCGCGCGATATCGAGACGGCGCAGGAGAGTGCGGAGGAGAAGCTGGGCGATGCGCGGAGCGCTTTTGTCTCCAAGGAAAAGAAGAAAAACGCCTATATCGAAGCCAAAATCAACGAGTACTGGCTGCATGCTGATGTGGAGCGCACGGAGCAGATGATCGAATTCTACGAGGACCTGTTTGAGCTTCTGAATGAAGAAAACAACCGGATTTATGGTGTGTTTACGGAGATTCTCAGTGCGCTCAGCACGATCTTTGAGAAGAACGGCGATATTTTGATTAACGGTGAAGAGCAGGCCGACCATAAAGGCAACAAAACCTACTACTGGAATATCGTCAATGTGCCGGATATTTCGGCGACGATCTCGAAGGTAATGGACCAGAAGGACGGTGATGACCTGATCCGTGACTTCACGCGGGAAATGCTGAAGCATTCCGGCCGCTGGGTCAAAGAACAGGAGATCGACATTGTGCGTTCCATCTCCGAATTCCTGAGCGATAAGTTCGGCGATCTCATTACCCGTTCGATGGAGGATTTCCTGGTCATGAAATACGGCCGCGAGGAGCCGCTGGATAAGTTCGTGGAGCGGATTATCGCCGGACGCCTGGATGAGGACGCCGTGCCGATTTTCCATCTCAGCAACAGCTCCGGCAGCCTGCACTTCCCGTCGTGGGGATTCGTATCTGTGCCGGTTAAGGCACCGGGCATCCTGAAGGGGATCCGCAATTATCAGAATAATGCGCTGGGCAAATCGCAGTTTACGATCAAGGAAAGCCAGGTGAAGAACCGGATTTTCTGGCTGAATACGCGCAATGGGGTACCGCTGTTTGTGTATACGCCGCTGCGGGTGTTCGAGGAGAACTATGAGCGGACCATCCTCGACAAGGAAGGCATTGGCCGCCATCTGGTGATGACTGACAAGAACAACTGGACCTACCTGCCGTCCCCGATTCCGGAAAAATCATGGGGCGATACCTACGTCAACGCCCGTGTGCGTGATTACAACGCCAGAGTTCGCGCCGATTTCGCGAAAGCACTGGAGAGCGGGGTTATTATCGAAAAAGGGCTGGATGAAAATACGAGCAGCCGGTTCTCGGTCGTGTTCACCAAGCCGTTCGACTTGGCTAAATTCCTGAGCGGCTATGATCTGCAGCTTGACTCCTCGCGTCCGAATCTTGGTGAAGTGAAGAAGGCAACCGACGAGCTGAAGGCGCTGCGCCAGAATGGGCTGGAGCGCGAAGGGATCAAGGATATCTTTGGCAGCATTAATAAGGAACTGGCCCAGGAGAATCTGATCCGTTCCCCGCAGCTGATTACCCGTGTGCGTGAAGAGCTGGCGAAGTACGAGGCGCTGACCGCGAAGGCGGCTGAGCTTGAGGCACTGCTGCATCAATATATCGACGAAGACAAATGGCTGGATCAGTTCATCGAAGCCTTGTACACCGATACGATCACCAAAAAAGGCGCGCTTTACGTCTATGACCGTGACGAGGACGAAGATGCCTGGGAACCCTTTGCCAACTTAATGAAGGAACGCAGCTATGTGGAGTATGCGGTATACCGCCATTTCCGCTCGCTGGATGAGAAGAGCCGCAGTCTGCTGCTGCGCAAGGCGGCCCGCCGCGCCGGTGAAATGACCGCTGCGGAGGATGTCACCCCGCTGCTCTACAAGCTGGAAGGCATGTATGTCTCCTTCCTGGAGGCGCGTGACAGTCTGGAATATGAGCGGGTGGAGCATGCGGACGGCGATGAAATGTACAGCTTCTACAAGAGCCTGACCGGCAAGCTTGGCAGCATCCGCAGAAAGCTGAAGTAAGCCTATGATTAAAGCACAAGCATTAAGTTATGCCCAGCAATATGCGGCACAGGAAGAGGCGCAGCGCAGCAAAGGGGATGGACGCAGCAGCATCCATTACCCGGCCTTGTTTCTGTTCCTGGGCGACAAGGTATCACCGGCCATTGGACCGGTGCTGGACAGCTGCGAACGGAAATGGGATAATGCCGGCGGCGTGATGGCACTGCATGCAGCGCCTGCAGGCGGCAAGGAACAGGGCCACAGTCAGGTGCAGGGCGGTGAAGGCGGAAGGGAGCGGGTGATGAGCATGGCCCTGCCGGAAACGGCGGGGCGCGATCCCCGCACGGTCCGCCATGACATCTACCGCGAATTTCACGAAGACAGCCGTTATTTGGCTGGGATGAACCGGACCCTCCGGCAGCTCGGCAACAGCATAGCGGATTATGGGCGGCTGTATTCTTCCTTTGACGTCATCCATTTGTCCATCATTACGCGGGTCGATGACCCGCTTAATGTGCTGCTGCCGGAAGTTGCCCTGCTGGCCCGAGCAGTGCTCGGGCAGTCGTTCAAGTCGGTGCAGACCGACCTTTACGCCCTGATCAACGAGCGGGAGCAGGGGGAGAATTTCGGGTATTCCAGTTCGGTAGGGCTGGCTTTTCTGCGTGAGCTGGACGGGATGCAGCTTACGGACTATACGTTCAAAGCGCCGCTGCTTGTAACCGAAGAAGGGCTGTCTATTCCGGTCGCCCATGGCCCCTCCGCCTTGTTCGATCTCGTCTATCTGCTCTCTGATAAGAACGAGCGGGGGATGATGTCCCCGCATGGCATGGACGATAATTATGAGATTATCGCCCATATCAGCCTGCTGAAGAACCGTGTGCGGCCTTCCACGGACCACGCAACTGGACATGGCGGCTATAACAATATGACCTTTAAGAGCGGCATCAGGGGCAGTACGGGAAGGCAGGGGTATGCATCCGCCGGCTTTTCCGCCGTTCGCAGACCCAATAAGCAGATTGCGCTGACGGTGCTGTACCACGCTTTCCGCTATCTTGCGGAAGAACTGCGCGGAGGCAGCGCTGCATGGAGTCTGCGTGAGCGGCAGTCGCTGCTTGGGCTAAACCCGGAGGCCTTGCGTGAACGTGCGGCGGCATTGCTGCCGGATGAAGCCGGAATTGCGGAAATGACCGGGCTGATGAGCCACGGACGACCGTCCTTCAGCGAACTGAAGCAGCTGTCGCTGCGCGAAGCGGAGGACCTGCTCTTCGGTGACGGCGGGCAGGCTTATTTCCGCCGCAACTTTGCGGAGGTATCCGCCGGACGCACAGCAGCCGTAAATCCTGCCCGTGAATGGGACGCTGTTCTGGCGGCCCAGGAGACGGCGGTTCCGCCAGTGACGTTCTATCAGCTGGCGGAGTGGACCGCCGGGCAGGGCGAAGCCGGCGGCAGTGTGCTGCATGCGCTGCGCCAGCATATGAACGGCCTGCGCTCAGCGTTATCCTCCGCACAGGAGGAGCTGGAGCGGCTCTACGCGGAAAGCGTGGAGCGCCAGCCGTTCCAGCGGGTGCCGCTGCTGGATAAACGGACGGTGCGCAATTTCATTCATTATTTATTTGAACGGGTCTATGGCGGAAAGTACGAGATTCTGCGTCTTGAGAGCGAGCTTGCGCTCTGCCTCCGATATGATGCCGCACTGGAACAGCTGCACCTGGAGAGCAAGGCTAAGGTGCAGACGATGGAGGCGCTGGAGGAAGAGCTGCGCAGTCTTGCACTGAATAGCATCGGCCGCAGCAACGAGACGGTGGACCGGAACATTATGGAGTATTACCGTACCGTCACGGAAGAGGTCATGAAGGACATGGAAGCGCGCCGTGGTGCCGGCATCTTCTTCAGCGAGCGCTTTATGGGCAGCCTCTCGGAACTGCTCAAGCAAGGCGGAGCGGCAGTCGCGGAACGGCTGATTGAGATCTGCCGGAGGGAACTGCTGGCGGCAGAGCCGTTCGCGCTGCCTTTTGAGGAAGAGCTGCTGCGGCGGGCCAATGTCGCGGCGGCTTATGAGAACCGCGAGATCGTGTCCAAGGAGGAGCTGTTCAAGCGGCTGTACCGGAGCCTGGAAGAGGAGGCGAACATCAATGTCCGCCTGTTCGAATACACGCAGGAGCACCGGCATGAGGAGAAATATTTCTTCGGCGACAGTGCATCCGAGTTCCTGCGCTACGCCTTCGGTGCAGACGAGACGACCCGCATCTACCGGCTCGGCTTCGTGCATGAGCAGCGCCGGAGCGGAGTCGAGAAGCTGAACCTGATGGGCGGTTTCCATCTGGAGGACCTGCTCTATTACCGCAACGGCAAGGTCTACTATGAGACCTACGCCACAAGCGGCTACCGGCTCCACGGCGTTGAAGCTGAGCAGCTCCCGGAGTTGCGTTAAGCCACAGGCACAGAATGGACGGCTGTGTGTGCTTCTCTTCTCAGATGAGCGAGCGTTTCTATTGTAAAAAGTGCAGCAGAACCGCTTGTGTCATCCCCTTACTGTATCAATCCAAGAAGAGACCGTTAGGAGTATGCTCCAGAGTATACTTTTTTTAAAAAGATAAGAATTTATATGCTTCACGCTATAAATTATCCTTCTATTTCTCGCTGAAACGGTTACCGTCCTTTTGAGGACAGCGAAGCCATTTCCACTTGCTAATACTGTAATTTCATAGCCAGGCTCATTGAGTAACATTACAATAAACAAAGGGAGTTCCTTCGCCGCCGTTTTTGCCATGGACTAGAATGCCAACAGCATGACCGGCTGGCTGCTCCGGTAATTATAAATATCAAATTTTAGTTGTTCCCGGAAAGGATGAATAACGATGCAGCGAAAAATCAATCTGCTCCTGTTCTTCTTCAGCCTGCTGGGCGGTGGAGTGGCCTTTGTTCTCGGTGAGCTGCTGCTTAGCCGCAGGCCCTATGACCTGCCGTCGATTGTGCTTGTCGGAATCTATTTTGCCATTGTGGCACTTGGGGTTGGGCTTGGCTGTCTGATTGCGGAGATGATCTCTCCAAGGCTGAACGGCTTGTCCTGGAAGCAGCGTTATCTGGGCTTGTCCTGGAAGCTGCTCCCGCTGACGCTCGTTCTGATGCTTGGAGTAGGCGTTTTAACAGAGTTTGTGTACGAGCTGAACTTCGGCGGAATCAAGCCGATCAAAAATGTCGTAATGGTCATTGATGACTCCGGCAGTATGATGCAGAGTGATCCTGACAACAGCCGCTATGCGGCTGCGGATGCGCTGGTGCGGCAAATGGACGAAGATAATCAGGTGGCTGTAGTAACTTTCAGCGACGAGTCTTCGGTTGTTCAGCCGTTGATTTCACTCTCCAGTTCGGCGAACCGCGAGAAAGTATCGGCTGTAATCAGCAGTTTGCAGACGACGGAGGGCGGGACGAATATCAGCGGTGCACTCACAGAAGCTATGAACGTTATTAACAGTGACGACAAAGCCAGCCGCGGAGCAATGGTAATCCTGCTGTCCGACGGGTTCAGTCAGTTCAATACCGCTACGGAACTCAACGAGTACGTGGAGCGCGGCATCGCGGTTAATACTATTGGACTGGCGCTGGACGATACATCAGGCTCCAATTTGCTGCTAGACATCGCTTCCGTCACCGGCGGGCAATACTATGATGTTACAGATGCGAACCGGCTGGGTGATGTGTTCCAGCAAATTTATGACCGCTTGGGAGACCGGACCTTGCTCACTGAGCGCAGTGATGCGACCGCCGACAGTCCGTATTATGCAGTAGTTCGTATTTTGGCGCTTATGCTGATCGGCATAACTCTGGGCGTTGGCCTTGGTATTGTGTTCGATAACCGCCACCTCGCTAAAAGCTTCGGAGTAGGCGGCGCAGTGTCCGGTCTATTCGCCGGACTGATCCTTGAATTCGGCCTCAGCGGGCATTCTTACTGGGATGCAATCATCCGTCTGATCGCCCTGCTTGTTCTGGCTGCGATTCTCTCCTTGTTCACCTTTGTTGTGCCGGTTGGGGAGGGACGATTATCCCGCAGAGGTGAAAGAAATGCTGCAGCCTCAGCACCGTCATCGGAGGGCTTCCACTCACCGCGCAGAAACAGGGGCAGCAAGGGATTCTAAAAGTATGGACAGCAGATAGGGAACATGCAAAACGATAGGGATAGTGAAAGGAGTTTACAGTCATGAGGTACGCCGAGGCTCATTCCTCCACGCCGGTTATTGCGGATGTGGTCTCCCGGGTGGAGGACCGGTTCTGTACGCTGCGATGGCGCTGGCCGGATGGCGTGCAGGCGGTCTGTATTCACAAGGCCTCTACAGAAGCGCCGGATAGCGGAGAGCTTCCGCCCTCCGGCATGAAGCTGTATACGCGCGAGGAGTACAAAGCGAATAATGGATACCGCGACAGGCTGGATGATATCGGCCAGGTGGTCTATACCATATTTGTCCGGCTCACCGAGAACGGAGAGACCCTGCTGGTGCGCCAGCCGGATGGCGAGAACCGTGCCTTGGTCAGTGCAGGCAAGGCGCGGATTTATTATTCCATCCAGCAGAAAAAAGCACTGTTCGGCAAGCTGAAAACAGTACATATGACGATTTCCGCCGAAGTGCCGGTGCCGAAGGATGTACTGTGCTACGTCAAGAAACGGGGCGGGCATCCGGCTTCTAAAGAGGACGGCATCCTTTTTCCATTTGTGCAGGATTTCCCCGCCGGGAGAAGCGTCCTTCCGCCGATTGAAATCGGCAAGGAGGATTTTGTACGCATCTTTTTCACGGATGGCCGTAAGTACGGATTGTATTATGAGCTGGTGCCGGAGTAATCCGGTGTTGAGCTTGTAATTATGAGTCCGCAGCTTGCTTGGGTCGTAAGTATCTTGAGGTGTAAGCTTCGTACGTCTGTGGTGCGCGCGTTTGCGGGAATGTAAGTAAGTCTGAATGGCCTGCTTTTTGGAGTCTGAAGTGGCTGGAATTGCATTTCGTGCAACTAAAACGATCGATTTCTTCTACTAAGCAGGTTTAATTGTATTTTGTACATCTATATTTCGGGAAAGCCGATAAAGTATGCCATTTGCTCTTCTATAATTGCACAAAGTGCAGGTAAAAGTGGAGCGGTGGGCCTGAGCGTTGATATAGCTGTACAAAGTGCAGTTATCATTAAGCTACATGCGGACGCAGAGCGAGGCAGAGAAGAGTAAAGTAAAGCGAAGCAGTTACAGTAGATTAGACTACAGCAGGTCATAGTAGATCAAATTGTTGGAACTTAGTTTTGTAGGCACTTACTAACAAGTTATGCAGACAGAACTTTTAGGAGGATGAGAGATGTCTTTTTTCAGCCGATTTAAGAAGAAAAATCAGCCGCAGGCGCGGCCGCTTTTTTATGATATTGTCTGTCCGTACTGCTTCACCAAGTTTTCGCCGGAGGACGTTGTTTTTCGGGCCATGCACAGCCGTGAGGATGATGAGAACTATGCGCTCGGCGAAGATGATGCACTGAATAAATACCGTGAGCGTTTCGGCCTCGATACTGTCGATGATATGGAGGCTGTGCTTAATCCGGCTGATATTCCCGAGGAATATCACCACTATACTGATCATGTGCTGACCGGTCTCACCGACCGCTATGGTGTGCTTACGCGCAGACGGCTGTGCCCGTCCTGCCATAATGAGCTCCCTGTGACCGCAGGCAAGGTTCCGAGCAACATTATCTCGATCATCGGCGCTTCCCAGGTCGGGAAGTCGGTGTACATGACCTCGCTGATCCATACGCTGCAGCATACGACGGCTGGGCATTTCGACGCGGCCTGCATGCCATTGAATGCTGAAATCAGCCGCAAGTTCCGCACCCTGTACGAAGAACCGCTGTTTGAGCGCGGTGATTTGCTGGCCTCAACACAGAAGGAGAAGATGCAGGAGCCGTTTATTTTTCAATTTGTGTTCAAGGATGAAGAGAAGCCGCCGCTGACACTGGTGTTCTTCGATGTTGCCGGTGAAGGCATGGTCGATCAGGATTACCTTGGGCTGCACGGCCAGCATATCAAGAACTCCGCGGGAATCCTGTTCATGGTCGATCCGCTGCAGATCCGCTCTATCCGGGAGAAGATCAAGATTAATTACGGCGACCGTCCCGGGGAATGGGTCTCGCAGTATGATGAGCCGCGTGATGTGGTGCTGACGATGTTCGGCGATTTCATCGCCTACCAGGAGAAGAGCAAGACCGATATCCCGACGGCCGTCGTGCTTGCCAAAAGCGACATGCTGCATTCGCTGAAGGATGAAGATGGCGACTACATCAAGTCCAACAGCAATGTATTCAACAACTATGTGCACCGCAACACGCTGAACCTGGATGAATTCCAGAACATCGACGGTGAAATCCGCCGCTTTATCGGCAAGGTAGACCGTCCGTTCAAAGATACGATGGATGTGTATTTTGCCAATACGGGGTATTTTGCCGTCTCCGCGCTGGGCAGCAATCCGGTCAACCAAAAGATAGAGGGTGTCGTCAGCCCGATCCGTGTGGACGAGCCTTTTATCTGGTTGCTGCATAAGCTGAACTATATTGAGGGGAGCGACGGGCCGTGAACAGATTCTCAGGGTCCAGGATCACCCAGCAAATGTATACCCGCGAGCGGCGGGGCGTATACCGGGCAACCGAAGGATTCGATACTGTAGCGAAGTCGGAGAGCCTGGACAATAATTTTGTCAAAAAAATCATTCATCCTTTCTGCCTTTATGATGCCCCGGCTGAGCTGGCGGCGCGCGGCGAAAAAAATGAGAAGCTGTATCCGCCCGCGCTGCATTTATTCCATACGGAAACAAACGACACGGTGATCGGGCAAAGCCGCTATCAGGCGACTGATTTTACCGGGCAGCGGAGTGCTTTTTTTGCCCATAACTTTGTAGTGCCTCCGACACGCGCCGAGGAAATTATTCAGAGCTATGGGGATTGGCTGCATGCCGATTTTGCCGGGAGTTATGAAGGAGAGCTTGGAGGAACCTTGCCGGAGCTGGCCGATATTCCGGCCCTACAGCGTGAAGTACAGGCTGATCCGCTAACGGTGCTGCGCAGTCTCGGGTTCAGCGAAGCATTGTTCAAGGCGCTGCTGCAGGCGGTCATGATCTCTGTGGCAAGCAAGAAAAAAAGTTATGTTGCCCTCGATGTTCCCATCGCAGAGCTGTCGCAGCGGGCGCTGGAGCTTACGGAGATTATTTACGGGGCTTTGCCGTATGATTTCCGCCGCAGGCTAGGGGTACTCACCTATGCAAACGAGCCAAAAAGCCGCAAATATATCGATCTTACCTTTGTAGAAAAAGGCTCGCTCCGCCCCGGAGACCGCAGTATCGAGAAGGATTTCATCTTTGATCTGGCTTCAGGCCGGACCCTGAATGCCGATTTCGGCGACTCGCAGCAGCCTTATGCCGATCTGGTATGGAAAACGCTGAAGAACAAGGGCAGTTTAGATGACTTTGCCCGGTTTGCCGATTCGCTGCTGCTAGGCGAGAATGTGGACCGCAAGCTGCAGTTGGCGCTCTATAATGAGCTGGCGGTTTTTTATGAGATTGAGCAGGGCAATGAAAGCTTGTACACGGAGAACAAAAATGCTGTGCTCAGCGGCCTGCTGTCCTACCTCAAGCCAGAGGGGGCGCTGGAGTCCCGGGTACGGCTGAACGATATGTTCCTGGAGCGCTTCGACCGTGAGTATGACCTGATCCGCCAAAAGGGGATTCCACAGCCGGAGATTATGGAGCGTTTTATGGAGTATTTTGTGCTGAAGGGCCATAATTACCGGGTCAAAGTGGTCGAGTATTTCATCAACGGCATGCTGAATGCCCGGTCTGCGAGCCGGGAGGATACATTGGCTGCGGCTTACACTATCATTGAGAGCAATGACGAGCTGAGTGCAGCCTTTTTCAAAAGAGTGCTGGCCCAGCCTATTTTCCGCAAGGCACTGCTGGAACCGTATATGGAATCCCGGTTGGCTGCTGCAGCCCAATCGTCTGACATTTTACGGTTTGTCGCCCACTGGGGCCGGTTTCTTCCGGAGGCGCTGCAGCAGTCGTTTGTCCGTGATACAATCAGCGATTATTTGCTGGAGAAGCTGCAGCGTGACAAAGATCCGGTTTCGGCGGTGGCCTCGATTCACGACTCTGTAGAGAAGGCGGAAAAAGAGCGCCGCAGAGGCAGCGGGTTCAACCCTGAGGCGCTTTCGCTGCTGAAGGAGCTGATGGCGGCAGCGGACCGCTTCCTGCTGAACCGTGTATCGCTCAGTGAGCTGACACAGGAGCAGCTGCTGGAGATTTCGTTCCTGCGCTACCGGGATACGGCGGACTGGCAGCCGCCGCTTGATTCCATCAGCAGGCAAAAATCCAATGCGCTGCGCGCTGCCTACCGCTGGTTCGGGGAGGAGAATCCGGATGAGGAACTTTTTGCCGGATTGTCACCAAAGGAGCTGGATGATGTACAGCTGCTCGGACGGCGCTGGCTGAAGGAATCGCGAAGTGTAGAGCCGTTCGAGCGCTTGCCGCTCGCTTTCTATCACAATAGTGACCGCGAGAGCGGCCCGCTGGATTATGACGCGCTGCTGGATCTCGTGAAGCGCAAAGCGGACGGCGACAAAGAAACGATATACCGTTTCTTGGCCTGGTCACAGAACAACCGGCTGTTCACGGTGTCGAAGAAGAAGCTGTACCCGGGCTACCGCCGGGCGATTCTAAAGTATTTCCTGAACAGCGACCGTGAAGCCTTCAAAAGCAGGGACTTCCGCAAAAGCTATGTCTCCGCTGCCGGGCCTGCTCTGCAAAATGTATATAACGAAGCCCGCTCCCAGCTGGCTTCGCCGCTGGCGCGGTGGGTTAGCCGCAGCCGATTTCAACTCCTGATCTCCGGCTCCATTCTGGGGATCGTACTGATTGGCGTCATTATCGCCATCAGCCTGCTGCGGCCGGACAGCCCGGACACGGCTCTGCCGGAGGGCAGCCCAGCACCGGACGGCGGCCAGCCGCCTGCTGCCGTGTATCTTAGCGGCAGCGGAGAAGGCACGGGCAGCAGGCTGGTGTTCACCTTTGCTGACGCTGAAGAATGCACCGCCTTTACTCCGGCGGAGATCAGTGTAGCAGCCTCCGGTGGGGATCCGGAGGTTTACAAGGTCACGGCGACGTCGAGCCGATGCCTCGCTCCGTCGCCGGATGCGGGAGCCGCCGGCTTGAACGGCGGCAGTGGAACGGCAACGCCGGATGCGTCAGCCGGAGCAGAAGCCGGCGCGACAGGGAACGCGGATGCCGGAACGGAAGTCGACGCGACGGGGACCGCGAACGCCGGAACAGAAGTCGGCGCGACAGGGAACGCGAACGCTGGAGCAGAAGCCGGCGCGACGGGTAACGCGAACGCCGGAACAGAAGTCGACGCGACGGGTAACGCGAACGCCGGAACAGAAGTCGGCGCGACAGGGAACGCGGACACCGGAACGGAAGCCGGTGCGTCCCCGGCTGTGTCATCCGCGCCTTCGCCGGGCGTGACCGGGGGGGCTTCGTACCAAGTCACTGTGGATCTGGAACCGGGGGCTAAGCTGGCCGAGGGCAACATGATCATCGCGGGCGATTACAAGCTGACTCTGCAGTCGGATCCAGCACTTACGGCAGCCCCTACACCGAGTGCCCAGCCTACTGCAACTGCGACTGCAACGCCTTCGGATGATGGCGGAACAGCAACCGATGCTGCTGAGTAAAGCGATATAAATAGACAAAAATCCTGAACCGCATGTTTTGCCCGGAAAGAGCAGGGTAGATGCGCATTCAGGATTTTTTTCTTTACACTGAGCCCCGGTGTTGGTTATTGCGGATCATACCCAGTAAAGGGGAAATTTCCCTCTAATGTGGACTATAGATTGAGAATAAGTTGTATAAGACGAAATATTACCGCTAAATTATCCGGTTGAGCCAGATGAGGCGTTTTGCGAAATAATAGCGGGTGTAAATCCGCCTAATCCTTATTAATGTGGGAGTAGCTAAAACTTAGCGGGCATTTTTTCCGCTACTAATGATGAACTGCGTGCAGACAGGTTGGGAGCAACGAAGAGTGTGTTTGATGCTTACGAAAAGGGATCAGCCGACAACGGGCGGCATTGGACAGCTTTTCTATAGACATACAAGGAAATAGTGGATATGATTATGAATATTAAAATTTGATAGTCTAGTGAAAAGGGTGCAGATTCTATCCATAGAATTTGCTTAAAAGGGAAGGCCGGTGCAAGTCCGGCGCGGTCCCGCCACTGTAAATGCGGAGCGACTCTTAAGGGTGCCACTGTCCTGTGAAGCAAGGACGGGAAGGCGGAGGGAAGCGGTGAAGCATAAGCCAGGAGACCTGCCTTTTTCTTGAACGTTTCTATTCTTCGTGGGGTAAGAATGCGGAACATTACAAATGGATGTGGTGGCGGAGCTTGAGCACCGCCGTGCTTCATTTGTATTCTTCCGAGGCCGCCCTTAACAGGGGCGGTTTTTTTGAGGGATGAGGATGAGGAATAAGCCGGTTGCTGTACGTGTTCCTTCTCTCTCGCAGAAACGGCCCCGTCCTTTTGAAAGGGACAGCACAGCCGTTTCTTCTTGTTGTCCGCTGCTTCAACTATTTTATTCACGGAAAGAGGTTAACGATGAAGACTCTTCTCTCTGCCAAGTCCTTTATGCTTGGCCTGGCTTTATTGCTGGTTATTTCGATTCTGGGCACAGCGCTTGTTCCTTCAGGACAAGTGTTTGCCGGGGCGGTCTCCGCTACCGCGTCCGGGGGAACGGAAAGTGTTACGGCTGCTGTATATGCAGCAGACGAATCTGGCGCAGAGCCGGCTGCGGCTGCATTAACAGCGAAGCAGCAGATTACCGTTGCCGGAGCGACCTATGCGGCTGCCGAGTATATGCTCAGCAGCGGTGTGACGTCAGAATGGCAGGCGGTTGGCCTCGCACAGGCGGGCTACAAAGTACCGGAAAGTTATGTCCGGCTGCTGGAGCAAAAAGTTCGGACGGCCAGCGGCAGCTTTGCCGCAGTCACTGATTATGCACGGATTGTGCTCGCGGTACAAGCCGTGGGGGCTGATCCGGCGAACTTTGCCGGAAACGGCTCTGAACCGGGTTTTAATCTGGTTGAGCGTATCTATAACAGTGACAAAATGAGCGGCCAGACGCTGAACAATCCGGTCTATGCGCTGCTGGCACTGGATTCCGGCAATTATACCATTGGGGCGGATGCCAAATGGAGCAAAGCGGCGCTGCTGAGCGAGATCCTGTCCAAGCAAAATGCGGACGGCGGGTTCGCCTTGACTTCCGGGGCGAGCGAGCCGGATATGACGGCGATGGCTTTGACGGCTCTTGCTGCGCATAAGAGTGATCCTCTGGTTGCAACTGCCGGGCAAAAAGCAGTAGCCTGGCTGTCCGCTGCGCAGGACAGCAACGGCGGCTTTGGAGGCAGCAGCGAAAGCGCGGCACAGGTCATTATCGGCCTTGCCTCCTTCGGGGTAGACCCGGAAGGAGCAGAATTTACCAAGGGTGAAGCAGACCTGATAAGCAGACTGCTCAGCTTCAGCGTAGAGGGCGGCGGGTTTGCCCATAATCAGGGCGGAAATGTAAATGCATTTGCTACAGAGCAGGGGCTGCAGGCGCTGGTGGCCTACACCCTGTACAGCGGGGGCGGAAACGGCAAGCTGTATGACTTCACTAAGCCTGCGGTTCCGAATCCGTTAGTGTATGTGCCCCTTGTAATTGAAGGGCCGCAGAACACGCTGGGAGAAGGGATGGCATACGCAGGCAATGTCCTCGAGGTGCTGGAGAAAGTGGCAGCCCAGAAGGGCCTTCCGATTAAGAATGAATCGGGCAGCTATGTAACGGGAATCGGCGGTATCCAAGCCGGAATCTACGGCGGCTGGGATGGCTGGAAATACGCTGTATCCCGGGATGGGGCATGGATTGATCCCGATGTAGGAATGAAGGACTTTAAACTTAAGGAAGCTGACAGGGTCCTCGTTTATTATGCGGGCAATGATACGCAGCTGGTGAATTCGCTGACGCTGTCCGCGTCGCAGCCAGGTGAGGAGGAGCCTTTCTCAGTTACGGTTACCCAGATAAAATGGGTATGGGACAACGCCACAAATATTTCGAGTCCTGTAACCTCAAGTGCATCTGGTGTGGAGGTGGCGGTCGGAGACCGGAAGGCAACAACCGGTGAAGACGGCAAAGCGGTCTTTGCCGAAGGTGTTCCGGCAGGAGACTATACGCTAACCGTAACCGGCTATGTTACGGACAATGCACCAACTATCGCTAAATATTCGCAAGCTGTAAAGGTAATCTCCAAGAATGTACCAGTCCACCTGTCGGTTGAAGGACCTGAGGGGCCGGTCGCTGAGGGAGCGCTGCAAGCATCCAACGCGCTGGCGGCATTGAAGAAGCTTACGGCATCCGGAAATATTCCGCTGGAGATTACGGAGTCCTCCTATGGCAGCTATGTGTCGGGCATTAATGGGATTAAGAACGGAACCCATGACGGCTATTGGAACTTCCTGGTGTCGCGCGGCGGGAAATGGATCTACCCAAGCGAAGGCATGGGTGATTTCAAACTGCAGGCGCAGGACAAGGTGCTTGTCTATTTTGCCGGTGCCAACACGAAGGTAGTAAATTCCGTTGCAGTATCTCCACCGCAGCCAAAACCGGGAGAAACGTTTAAAGTGACCGTTACCGGGGTGGAGTGGGTATGGAATAACACGACATTTGCTTCCGAACCGGTTGTTTCACCGGCAGCCGGAGTGAAGGTAACCATTGGCGGTAAAACAGTCACTACGGACAGCCAAGGCGTTGCAGTTTTTGAAGGAGGCTTGTCCGGCAAAATATACACGCTGGCCGTAACCGGTTATGTTGCGGAAGCCACACCAAATATTGCTCGCTATACGGATTCGCTGAAGGTAGCTCCGGGCAATGTAACCTCCTATCTGTCCATTGAAGGGCCACAGGGTCCGGTAGCCGAGGGCACGCTGGAAGCATACAACGCGTTTGATGCGCTGCAGCAGCTGGCAGATGCGAACAACATTCCGCTAAAGGTTACGGAATCTTCCTTCGGCATCTTTGTAGGGGGCATTAATGGAATCGAGAACGGAGCCTATAACAATCAGGGTTACTGGGCCTTTGCCGTATTGCGCGGCGGGGCGTGGATTTATCCGGATGTGGGCTTAAATGATTATATTCTGCAGACTTCCGACAAAGTGCTTGTCTACTATGCCGGAGAAAATACGCAGGTAGTAGATTCGGTACAGATTTCGCCTGCGCAGCCGAAGCAGGGTGAGGCATTCACCGCTAAGGTTACGCAGAAGAAATGGGTCTGGAATAATGACACGTATACTTCTGATCCGGTGACTTCACCGGCTGCGGGAGTGCAGGTCACTGTTGGCGATAAAACCATCACTGCTAATGAGCAAGGGCTCGCAACCTTTGAGGGAGGCCTGCCTGCCAAAACATACACGCTGGCCGTGAGCGGTTATGTCGAAGGCGGGACGCCTAAGATTGCCCGCTACACGCAGCCGCTGACCGTTACAGCTTCCGTAGAAGTGCCTGAGACTGCATCGGCCACGCTCACAGTCATTGGAGACACTACTAAGGGAACCATTCTGGCTGGTACCAAGATGACGCTGAACGAGGGGGAGACCGCATACAGCCTGCTGATCCGCCAGCTTGGAAGCAAGGTTGTCAGCGGCGGAAGCGGAGACAGTGTATACATTAAAGCGATTGATGGCTTGGCAGAAAGAGACCGCGGTGAGAAAAGCGGCTGGATGTACTCCGTAAACGGTGTCTACCCGGATTACAGCTCCGGAAGTTATAAGCTGAGCAGCGGTGATGCCGTAGCCTGGCGTTATACGCTTAATGGCGGAGATGATCTGAAGGGATCGGCTGGAGGTTCCTCCGGCACTGGAGGTGCAGCAGCAGGTACGGGCGGCAGCACGGTGAATGTGGACATCACCCCGGATAATACCCTTCCGCTGAATCAAGTAGGACAGACAACAGCTGTTTCGAACCTGAGCACTAAAATGACTCCAGCAGCAGCGGCTGCCCTTAGGCAGAAGCTGGCGGCAAACGTGGCTGTCTTCGAGCAGGAGGTCACTCCGGGTGCGGCGGCAACCTTGCAGGACAGCGGCGGTGAAGTGAAGCTGCAGCTGCCAGCCGGTTCCGTGTCCGGCAATGTGAAGATCAGCGTACGCGAGACTAATTCAGAACGCGCTGAGCTGGTATCGGGACTTTATGATTTCAAACCGGATGGTACGAAATTTGTGAAGCCGGCAGATCTCTCGATTACAGTTCCGGTTACGGCGGTAAACCCTGCCAATCTGGCTTTGGCATGGCTTGACGAAAGCACCGGCCGCTGGATTCCGGTTCCCGCTGCGCTGGATGCGCAAAGTGGGGTGATCACCGGAAAGGTCAGTCACTTCACGGCCTTTGCCGTAGTGGACCGCAGTAAATGGGAGCCGCAGCCGCAGCAGCTGAAGAGCGATATTGCAGCTACTGCCAAGGCAATCACGGCAGCCGAAGAGATCAGCGATTGGCAGGCGATTGGACTCGCCCGTTCCGGCCACACAGTACCGGCCGCTTATTTGAACGGAGTGAAGGAGCAGCTTGCCGCGAATAAAGGGGAGTTCCGCAAGGTTACGGATTATGAACGTTTGGCGCTGGCTGTTGCCGCTGCCGGCGGTGATCCGCAGAATATTGGCGGGTATAATCTGATTGAGAAAATTTATAACAATGACCATATGGTAAGCCAGGGCAGCAACGGCCTCATTTTTGCCCTGATTGCGCTGGACAGCGGTTCTTATACTGTACCTGCGAATGCGCAGTGGACTAAGGAACGGCTGATCAAGTCCATCCTGGAACTGCAAAGCAAAGACGGCGGATTCCCGCTGACAGCTGGCAGCACCGATGATGTGGACATTACCGCTATGGCGGTTACTGCACTCTCATCCCATAATGACCAGGCGGAAGTAAAAGCGGCTGCGGATAAAGCGATCGGCTGGCTGTCACAGCAGCAGCTTGAAGGCGGCGGCTTCAAGCTCTCGGGAGCAGAAAACAGCGAGAGCACGTCACAGGTCATCATTGCCCTGAGTGCTGCCGGAGTTGGTCCTAATGACTCCAGATTTATTAAAGCTAAGGGCGGACTTCTCAGCCATCTGGCTTCGTTCAGACAAAGCACTGGCGGCTATGCTCATTCGGCTGGGCAGCCTGAGAACAGCCTGGCTACCGAACAGGCATTACTGGCACTGGCTGCGTACAACCGGTTCCTGGCCGGAGAGGCGAAGCTGTTCAGCATCTCGCCAGCCGATTCCGGCAGTGTGTCCTTTGCCGATGAGGGCAAAATTTCAGCCTGGGCGCTGGACTCCGTTCACAAGGCCTATGAGCAAAAGCTGATGGAAGGCGTCAGCGGATCAAGCCTGATTTTTGCACCGAAGCAGAATATTACCCGTGCTGAATTCGCTGCGCTGCTGCTGAGACTGACAGATCAGACACCTGCTGCAGCTTCGGCTGCACCAGTATTCAGCGACGTAAAAGCCGGCACATGGTATTATGGAGCTGTGCTTAAAGCGAAAGAGCTCGGATGGGTAGGCGGAGTTACGGATACAACCTTTAATCCGAATGGCTGGATTACCCGCGAGGATATGGCTGTGATGATTTCCAGAGCGTTCAAGCTGGAGAACGGTTCTGCGGCTTCGGCGAAGACTGCGAAGTTCACAGACGAGCGCCGGATCAGCAGCTATGCGCTGTCAGCGGTCCATACGGTAACGGAGTCCGGTTATATGACCGGCTTCAATGGAGGATTTGACCCGTCAAGTGCCGTAACCAGAGAAATGGCGGCGGTCGTAGCCGTAAGATTGCCTTAAGTGTAATCCATCTTTAAGAAGGCGATTGAGCGGAGTAACAGGTTCATCGGACTGAAGCTTCAAAAGAAAACATAGAGTATAGGAACGGAACGGGGGAGCAGCAGGACAGCCTCCGTTCCTTTCCCTTTTTTCGGAGGTGTGAAAATTAATGTCCAAGCAATCCAAACGATGGTTGTTTTATCCCTTGCTTCTTCTCTTGGCGGCGTTGCTACTGGCCGGCTGTTCTTCCGGCGAGCGGCAGTCTGCCGGTTCTGATCTGAACAGTGCAGCAAATACCACCGCTACACAAAGCCCCGCCCCTGATAACGCCGCGTCTCCGCAAACCGGAGACGCAGCGAACACGGCCCCGCCGTCAGAACCGGCGGGCAGCACCGCTTCGCCTTCCGCGGAGGCGTCGGCGGCTCTTGAAGGAGCGGCGACGTCTGCGCCGCCTGACACCGCTGCAGGCACGGTGACAAGTCCCGTGCCTGCAGGAACTACGGCGCCGGCTGCGCATAGCCCGGCAGCCGGCACCGCCGGAGCAGCCGCCGCGAAGGCGTCGGCGGCACCCGGCGCAGCAGGCGGCGCCAGTGCGGGCCCGGCAGAGTCCTCTGCCAAGCCCGCAGCCACCGCGCGTCCATCTGCCGGCGCGAATAAGCCGGCAGCCACCGCACGTCCGTCTGCCGGCGCGAATAAGCCGGCAGCCACCGCGCGTCCAGCGGCTGCCGTTACGCAGCCGCCGTCCGAAGCGGCAGCGCCTGCGAAGCCCGCCGCTGCGGAGAGCACAGCTACCGTCTCCATCACAGGGGATGAGGAGTACGGCGTGATTTTGGCTCCGGCAGCCTTTGAAATTGAGAAGGGCGAAAGTGCGCTGGAGCTGTTGAAACGGATTACCCGCAAGAACAAAATACAGATGGAATACCAGGGCTCCAAGGGTTTCGCCTATGTGGAAGGAATAGACAATCTGTATGAATTCGACCATGGGGCAGAGAGCGGCTGGATGTACAAGGTGAACGGGGAGTTTCCGGGCAAAGGTGCCGGAAGCTATACTGTACAGCCCGGGGATGCTATTGAGTGGCTGTACACCCTGGATCTGGGCAAAGATCTGGGAGCCAAAGCGCCATGAACAGCGGCTTTCGCTCCATGCATCCTTCGGTAGCCCTGCTATACTATGCAGGGCTGCTGCTGTTCGCTGCCCTGCTGTTTCATCCGCTGTTTCTGGTAACGGAAATTGCCGGTTTACTTGGCCTTCTGCTGCTGCAGGGACAGGGACGGAAGCTGCTGCGGGGGCTGCCTTTTTACCTGTTGATGGCCGGCTCCGTGGCCGTGATTAATCCATTGTTCTCGCACCGGGGCTCGCACATCCTGTTTTATTTTATGGATCAGCCGATTACGTTGGAAGCGGTGTTCTACGGACTGATGATGATGACCGTGCTGCTGACGATTTTTATATTGTTCATTTCTTATAACTACACGGTAACGGCGGATAAATTCATGTACCTGTTCGCCGGGGCAGCGCCTAAGACGGCCCTGCTGACGTTGATGACGATCCGCTTTGTGCCTTTGTTTCAGCGGCGGCTGCGGCAAATTTCCCTGATTCAGCAGATCAGAGGCATTGATGTAAGCAAGGGAAAGCTGCGCAAAAGAATGAGGGACGGCATGACCCTGCTCAAGGTGCTTCTGACCTGGTCGCTGGAGGAGGCGCTGCAGACGGCCGATTCGATGAAAGCACGCGGCTACGGCATCCGCAAACGCAGTGTGTACGGGATTTACAGGCTTGACCGGCAGGACAAGACCGTCTTGGCTCTGCTCTCGCTCAGCGGTATAATTCCGCTGTTTGGCTGGCTGCAGGGGTACGGCATCTTTGAGATATATCCGCGGATGAAACCTATGGCCTGGGGCTCAGGCGAGGCGGTCATGTATGCCGGCTTCTGCCTGTTCGTAGGAATCCCCCTCTGGCTGGAAGGAAAGGAGAAATGGTTATGGCGATCATCGCGGCGGAAGGATTTTCCTTCCGGTATCCCGATGCAGAGAGAGACACGCTCCATGAGCTCTCATTTACGATAGAGGAGGGCGAGTTCGTTGTGCTTCTCGGCCCTTCAGGCTGCGGCAAAACAACACTTCTGCGCCATCTGAAACGGGAGCTTGCTCCGGTGGGATTGAACAGCGGTTCCATCAGCTATCAAGGGAAGCCGCTGGCGGAATTGCCTGCGGAGACAGCAGCCGGGGATATCGGGATCGTATTTCAGAATCCGGATGCGCAGATTGTGATGGATACCGTATGGCATGAGCTGGCTTTTGCGATGGAAAATATGGGCTACCCGCCATCGGTCATGCGCAGCAGGCTGGCGGAAATCGCCGGGCTGTTCGGGCTGGAGCCGCTACTGTACAAATCGGTGCATGAGCTCTCAGGTGGACAAAAGCAGCTGCTGAATCTGGCCTCCGTGCTGCTGCTTCAGCCCAAGCTGCTGCTGCTGGACGAGCCGACCTCACAGCTTGATCCTGTCGCTGCCCGCGAGTTTATCCAGACCTTGCAGCGGCTGAATGAGGAACTGTCGATGACGGTCATCATCAGCGAGCACAGGCTGGAGGAGGTGCTGCCGCTGGCCGACCGGGTGCTGATGCTGGAGGATGGTGTTCTGCAGGCCCAGGACACTCCCCGCGGATTCGTGCGGGGAGCCGGGCAGGGCCTGAACGCGAGTCATCAGGCCTACCTGCCGACAGCGTCGCGGTTATTCCTCGCCCTGTCACCGGAGGCCTCATCCGTTCCGCTGGAATCCATTCCGCTGACGGTGCGTGAGGGCAAACGCTGGCTGCATTCACACGCAGCAGCAGCGCCTGCTGGAGCTACGGCTACCAGCGGCTCACACTCCGCTGCGGGCGTCCTTTCGCCTGTGACCGCAGGCCGTGCAACAGCATCACAAGACGGTGCAGCTTCACGCTTCACCGGCGAAGCCAATGCCGCAGCACCCCTGCTCAGCTGCCGGGAAGTCACCTTCCGTTATGAGAAGGACGGCCCGGAGGTGCTGCGCAAGCTGACGTTGTCCCTTCACCGGGGAGAGCTGCTGGCTATCATGGGCGGGAATGGTGCGGGGAAATCGACCCTGCTGCATGTACTGGGCGGGCTGGCGAAGCCGCAGCGCGGCAAGGTCGAGTCTGCCAAAGGGCTGAAGTCCGGTCTTCTGGCCCAGAACCCGCTGCTCTATTTCAGCTATGACACGGTAGCGGAGGAACTGCGGCATATGGCCCAGTATGCAGGCAAGTCTCCTGAGGAGGAGAAACGGGAGATAGAAGCCCTGCTGGATGTATTTCAGCTTCATCAAGTGCTGGACAGCCATCCGCATGATATCAGCGGCGGCCAGCAGCAGAAGCTGGCGCTGGCCATGATAATGCTGCTGAAGCCCGGCGTTCTGCTGCTGGATGAGCCGACCAAGGGGCTGGACCCCGGGGCGAAGGAAAGATTGGCAGCCTTGCTAAGGCAGCTTTTGGAGCAAGGCATAAGCATTATTATCGTGACGCATGATGTGGAGTTTGCTGCAAAATACGCAACCCGCTGCGCGATGCTGTTTGACGGAAGCATTACAGCAGAGGGAGCTCCGGCGGAGTTTTTCAGCAGCAACTATTTCTATACAACGGTGGTAAACCGCATGGTGCGGGATTTGCTGCCGCAAGCATTGACTTTTGAGGATGTGATCAGAACATGGCAAGATTCCGGCTTCCGCTGTTAATTGCTTTAGGTGTATTTCTGGCCGGTCTGGCACTTACGTCAGCGCTGAAGGACCGTCATTATATGCTGCTCAGCCTCGTGCTGCTTGCAGCGGCATTGCTGCCGCTGTTTATCCGGCTGGAGCGGCGTCCGCTGGAATCGCGGGAGCTGGTGCTGCTGGCCGTGCTGTCGGCAATCGCTGCAGTCAGCCGGGTTCCTTTTGCCGCGTTGCCGAGTGTGAAGCCAGTGTCTGCTATTGTCATTTTATCCGCTTATGTCTTTGGGGCTGAGGCTGGCTTTATCATCGGGGCAGTAGCCGCGCTTGTATCCAATATTTATTTCGGGCAAGGTCCATGGACGCCCTGGCAGATGTTTGCCTGGGGGATGGCGGGCCTGACGGCGGGCTGGCTGAGGAATACCTGGTGGATGAAGAAACGAGGCGGCCTGCTTCTCTTCGGCTTCATCTGGGGTTTTTTGTTCGGCTGGATTATGAATATCTGGTACATTATCAGCCTGCCGGATGCATTTAGCTGGGGGCTTGTGTTATCCGCATACGTCTCGAGCTTTTATTTCGATCTGGCCCATGCCCTGTCCAATGTATTTTTCCTGGCAATTCTGGCCGGTGGCTGGACCAAGGTGCTGGAGCGGTTCCGCAAGAAATACGGGCTGCTGCAGGAATGATTAGGCCGCTGATCTCATGGATTCTGTTGCGTGAAATTACATTGGAATGTTATTTCAGTCATTAAGAGGTCTGAGTGTTCTTAAATTAGGATATTTTTCTGTTTATTTCGACATTTTTCGTGATTAATCATCATTATTTCGACCTTTTTCGCCGATGAATAAGATAACACAGCAAGAACAAAAAGGCGGGAAAAGGACATGAGACATTTGAAAGTGAAATATAAAATGGCACTGCTTGTGGTAATTGTCGTTGCTATACTGATCGGTTTAGGACTAACGGGCATTACCTCCACCCAAAAAATGGCCAAGCGATCCCAAGAGACCTATAGCGGGAATTTGCAGCCGATTTACCTGGTTACGGAGCTGCGGGCCAACAACCGGTCGATTGAGTCTTTTTTGCTGGAAGCTTTGCTTACCAAGGAAACCGTCAAGAGCAAAGAGCTGACCGAGGGGATTAAGCAAAACATTGCAAAAAACAATGAGCTGCTGGAGCAATTGAAATTAATTGCCTTCAAGGATACTGAAATCAGCAATAAAATCAACGAGTATATGTCGTTGCTGCCGGATTACCGGACACAGCGCGATAATATCATTCAGCTTGCCAATAAGAATCTTAATAGTGAAGGCTATCAAATTTTCTCGGGTGTGTCCTTTAGCGAGTCCAGGAAGCTGATGGTCGGTCTGCTGGATGACACAGCCCGGTTGCTTTTAGAGGATGCTTCTGAGCATAATGTGCTTACTTTAGCCGACGCTAAGACTTCCTCAACTGTGAGCACGATTCTGATTACTGCCGCCTTGATTCTCTGTATTCTGATCAGTATTATAATCACCCGGCTGATTACGAAGCCGCTCAAAGAATTGCAGGGATTGATGAAGCGGGCTGAAGAGGGGGATTTGACCGTAGCTGCATCCTATACAGCCAAGGATGAAATCGGCCAGATCAACCTTTCCTTCAATTCGATGCTGGATAGTCTGAAAGTGATGATGCAAGGGGTCTCGGAAAGTGCGGAGATGCTGTCGGCCTCGTCGGAGGAAATGAGTGCCAGTGCAGAACAGACCGCACGCGCTTCGCAGATGATCGCCGAAACCTCGAATGAAATAGCCGTGGGATTTGATGTCCAGGTCGAGAACATCAGCCGCACGACAGCATCCGTGCAGAACATGACGGAGGATATTGCCGCCGTCGAGCGCAGCGGCAATGAGATGGCTGAACTGATGGCCGGGGCTGCTGTCTCGACAGACCGCGGCGCAGAAGCTGTTGAGCGGATCCTTGCACAGATGAAGGAAATTGACTCTAGTGTTGCATCGAGTCAGAGAATAGTCAGCAATCTGGGCAATCTGTCCGGGGAGATCAGTACGATTATCACAACCATTAATGCAGTCGCCACCCAGACGAATCTGCTTTCGCTGAATGCGTCAATCGAAGCGGCCAGAGCCGGAGAGCATGGCCGGGGCTTCGCTGTTGTTGCCGGAGAGATCCGCAAGCTGGCGGAGGCCACAGGAAGCAGCTCGCTGCAGATTACCGGAATCATAACTGACATTCAGCAGCAAACCGCCAGTGCGGTAGATTCAATGGCACTGGGAACACAACTGGTATCAGAGGGTCTTGCGCAGAGTGAAGTGGTCTCGCAGGCGTTTGAGGAAATACAGCATTCAATTAATGATGCCGTCCGGCAGACGGAAGGCATCAGAGAGGCTGTCGGGCATGTCTCAAAGGAATCGCAGGCCGTATCACAGGCCATGGAACACGCCAATGAGATTTCCCGCAAAGGCGCGGGGGAAGTGCAGGATACAAGTGCTGCCAGTGAGGAACAATTGTCTGCGATGGGGGAAATGTCACTTTCTGCCCAGTATCTTGCCACACTTGCCGAGGACCTGCAGAAGGAACTGGCCAAGTTCAAACTCTAAATACAGAGCAGCAGCAGCAGATATAGGCTACATAAGGAGAGACCACCGGAACTTTCACGTTCCGGTGGCCTCTCCTTTTTATATATGGCCGAATGTTCATTTCATCGCCGGAATCACTCACCAACGCTAACTAATAGACATCTGAGACTGCGATTTATGTTTTTTATGAACATCCTGCAAAACAAAAAAAAGGCCCGCCCCGATCGGATGACCGGAGTGGACCTGAATGTGTTGTCCAGCTTATCTTGTTCTTAAGCGTACCAGCCCCATACGAAGATGAACAGGGTTCCGAAGATGGTAACCAATCCGACGAACAAAGCGTAAGCGATATTGATATAAAGCTCTTTCTTGGTATCTGCGGATTCCCCGATATGCATGAATACGAAGAGCTGCAGGGAAGCCTGGATAAGGGCTGTAATCAGCAGAACCGCCATATTTGCCCCATCGGACAGATCACCATAGATGACAACCAGCGCAGCGGCAGAAAGGACCAGAGAGGCCAGATAACCCATCACATGGCGAATTGGGAACAGTTGCTTCATCATGTCACATCAGTCCTTTCAGGTAGACGAAGCTGAAGATAAAGATCCAGACAACGTCCAGGAAATGCCAGAACAGCGAGAAGATAAAGGCTTTATTGGCGGTAGCCGGATTAATGCCCTGACGCCAGATCTGGATCATAATCGCTGCGCCCCACAGGAAGCCGAAGCTGACGTGGGCACCGTGCGTGCCGAGCAATACGAAGAGACTGGATAGGAATCCACTGGTTTGCAGTGTAGCCCCTTCATGAACATAGGTGAAGAATTCATCAATTTCTATGCCGATAAAGCCGAGGCCCATCAGCAGTGTGATTGCCATAAAGACCATCATGGCCTTCTTGTAGCCGAGACGCATAGCATGGATCGCAAGCCCGATCGTGAACGAACTCGACAGGAGCAGGAAGGTTTCAATCAGCACCGGGCCGATTTCAAACAGCTCGCTTCCGCTTGGTCCGCTGGCGAAACGGTCGACCATTACTAAATAAACGGTGAATAAAGTGGCGAAGAGCGGAATCTCAGCTCCGAGAAATACCCAGAAACCGAAAATCTTGTTGCTGTTCTCCTCTGTTGAATATTCCAGCGGCTTGGACGCATCTATTTTCATACAGTCTCACCCCGCAGTTTCTTTTCAGTAGCAATAACTTCTTCAGCTGAAACGTAGAAGCCGTGATCCCGGTCAAAGGACATGGCAGCCAGCATGATGATGATGCCTATTCCGGCCACGATGGCAGGAATCCACATGCTGAATACTAGGAAGAAGCCCAGGAAGAAGAAGATGACACCCAGGATAAATGGCTTCCCGGTATTGTTTGGTAAATGGATTTTAGTAATTTTATCTTCAAAGAGCGGAATATTATCCTGCTTCGCGGACCAGAAGGCATCACGCGTCTGAACTTTTGGCACAATTGCAAAGTTATAAGCAGGAATCGGACTTGGTGTAGCCCATTCCAGTGTACGGCCATCCCATGGATCGCTTGTTGTGTCTCTTGGCATGTAGCGTGTGCTCCAGTAGATGTTGTAGACCAGAATAACAAATCCGATCGCCAGGCCGACAGCACCGGCGAAGGAGAGCATATTCAGCGGACCAAAGCCGGTCTCTTCTGAGTAGGTATACATCCGACGGGTCATACCCATAAGTCCCAGGAAGAACAGTGGGAAGAAGGTGACATTGAAGGATATTATAATCCACCAGAAGGCATGCTTGCCCAGACGTTCATTCAGGCGGAAGCCGAATACTTTAGGGAACCAGTAATGGAACCCGGCGATAACGGCGAACACGGCGCCCGGAATCAGCACGTAGTGGAAATGCGCAACCAGGAACATCGTATTATGATACTGGTAATCGGCACTGGCCATCGCCAGCATAACGCCGGTAACCCCGCCGATGGTGAAGATCGGGATAAAAGCCAATGTGTACAGCATCGGGGTCGTAAAGGTTATTCGCCCTTTTCGGAGGGTGAACAGCCAGTTGAATATCTTAACCCCGGTAGGCACAGCTATCGCCATAGTTGTTATGGAGAAGAAGCTGTTGACCATAACCCCTTGGCCCATGGTATAGAAATGGTGAGCCCATACCAGGAAGGACAGCAGGGAGATAAGCAGCATACTGACGACCATGGAAGTGTAGCCGTACAGATTCTTTTTGGAGAAGGTGGCGATAATTTCGCTGTAAATACCGAATGCCGGCAAAATAACGATATATACCTCCGGATGTCCCCACACCCAGAACAGGTTGGCCCAGAGCATATCCATCCCGCCGTTAGCCATCGTGAAGAATTGAGAGCCAAACAGCCGGTCGAACATCATCAGGGCAAGTGCCACAGTCAGCACAGGGAAGGCAAATACGATAATAATGTTCGTAATCAGTACGGACCAGGTGAACATTGGCATCTTCATCAGCGTCATGCCTGGTGCACGCATTTTAAGAATCGTCACGATGAAGTTAACGCCTGTGATCAGTGTCCCGATACCGGAAATCTGCAGCGCCAGGGAGTAATAGTTATTACCGACCGTAGGGCTGAATTCCAGACTCGCTAGCGGGAAGTAAGCCGACCATCCGGCATCCGGCGAGCCGCCGATTACGAACGAAATGTTAAGCAGCATAGCTCCCATGAAGAAGAGCCAGAAGCTGACCGCGTTCAGCCGCGGAAAGGCCACATCTCGTGCGCCGATCTGCAGTGGGATAATCACGTTCATTAAACCGATGATAAACGGCATGGCCATGAACAGAATCATGATCAGACCATGGGTGGTAAAGACCTCGTTATAATGCTGGGCATCGAGGAATTTCATTTCCGGCGCTGCCGTTTGCAGACGCATCATCATGGCGTCAACACCGCCGCGGAACAGCATAAGCAGTGCGGCCAGGATATACATAACCCCGATCTTCTTATGGTCTACAGTTGTAAGCCATTCGCGCCAGAGGTATCCCCATTTCTTGAAATAGGTAAGCCCAACGAGAATCCCGATGGTCGCAAGAGCGATACTGATCATTGCTCCGTATATCAGGGGTTCGCCGTGAACCTTAAATTTGTCTAAATCCATTAGGGTAGCTCCTTTCAGGTTGTTACATTAAACTGTGAACGAGTTAGTGGCCCTCGTGTGTGTGTTCTTCTACAGGTGAGCTTGGAAGCGGCTCATTCACCTCAGGGTTGGGCTCGCTGTCAAATTCGGTCTGGCTGGATGGTTCAGGAGAAGGGTGGATGTCCTTGTTATCCTGATGATCCATATTTCCGTTATCTATATCCATTTCCGTACCATCGCCGCTCATATGCTCGCTATGGTCTCCCGGCGGCGGGCTGAACTCCAAATGGGTGGAGGAATAGGTTTTGCGTCCAAGATGTTCGGCAGCCAGCAGGCCTTTGAATTCATCCTCCGTAAGCTTAGGCGCGGTATCCTTAACCTCTTTGACCCATTCGGCATATTCCTTGTCGCTCATCACAAGCGCCTCGAATTCCATGTGGGCGAAGCCTTTACCGCTGAAGTTCGAGTTCTTGCCGATAAATGAACCTGCGGTGTCGGCGGAGAGATTAAGTTTTGTAAGCATGTCGCTCATCGCATACTTCTGTCCGGCAAGCTGTGGAATCCAGAAGCTGGTGATGGTGCCGAAAGAGTACAGTCTGAACTCTACCGCACGGTGAATCGGGAAATTGACGTAGTTTACGGTTTCAATTCCCTCCTCAGGATAGCTGAAATGCCATTTCCAGTTGGAAGAAGAGGCGTAAATAACCAAAGGCTTCTGGTCCTTGTATTCCTTCGCGACATTCTCAACCGCATGGGTTGATTTTACAGTCACTACTGACAAAAAGGTTACGATGATAATCGGGATAATAATCCAGATGGCTTCGAGAACCTTGTTGCCCTCCTCATGTTCTGGAATGTAACCTTCGTTGCTTTTCTTCGCCCGGTATTTCACCAGTACGAATATATATAAGATGTAGACAACTGCCAGGACCCCGATCATCACCAGAATGGACAGGATGATGGTGTCAGATAAAGTGCGTGCGGCCGGACCCTTCGGATTCAGAACGGTGAGCGAACTGCATCCCGGCAGAAGAAGGATTAGGCTGAGGAACAAAGCGTATAACGGACCCTTTTTTTTCATATAGAACTCCTTCCTTCAATACTTCTTTTCATTGCCGTTCATTAGCCAATAAACATTAACCTGTATCTATAGTAAGAACTACTTACCCATAATGCAAAATACATATTTTAACAATAAAGACACATAAGACCTTAATAATGGCGAACAAGTTAAATATGTGTGATCGAATTGTTACAAATGTCGTAAGGTATGACAAAGATCACTGTAGTGGTGCGGTTTAAGGTAATTTTAAGGTTGTTCAAATTTTGTTCACTTTTTCACAAATGTTACTAATTTCGTCACAATTAATTTTAGCAATAAAGCCTGATTTTAACCGCTTTTTGCGGCCGCGACAGCTTTCGACGATTATTGCGATTTTTTGATAAATATTAAGAATATGTCTTTTGTCACTGTGAAAAAGTAACAAGATATTCTTTGGGCGGTTACAATCTCTCAAATTCAAATCTATCTATGTGTGATAAAGTATAGATAAATATACATAGATAGGAGATTACTGCTTGTGCGAATGAAAAAAACAATGCTGTTATTCATGTCTTTATTCTTATGTTTCGGTATTCTACAGAACACGGCAATCGCAGCCGGAACGAATGCCTCATTACGTCTTGGTGTGAACGACACACTGACAGAAATAGAAGCTGTTTCTGTAAAAGGTAACTATTATGTTCCAGTACGCGCTTTGGCGCAGAAGCTGAAGTGGAACATTTCCATGCTTCAGGACGGGGTTCAGATCGCCGGAGGCGGTAAATCCCTTTTACTGCTCAAAAATGACGGAGGCGCCAAACTCCAGAATGATACCATTGTTCCAATAAGTACCTTTGTGCAGAATGGATCGCTGATGGTTCCACTGCGGATAAGTACTTATCTTGGGTATATGATAACCTTTGAGCCGGATAAATATTTACTAAGAGTGCGGGATACATCGGCGGCTTTGGATGATGCGGCGTTCGTAAGCCAATTCAAGAGCGAATTAAAGCCGATTGTCAGCGCAAAGCCGGCTCCGGAGACAACCCCGGTCAAGCAAGGGAGGATAGTGTATCTTACCTTTGACGACGGACCGTCGGCAACGACTTCGCAACTGCTGGATATTCTGGGCAAAAATGAGGTAAAGGCGACCTTTTTTATGCTTGGACCCAATATGAACCGGTATCCGTCGGCAGTGAAACGAATTGAAGAGGAAAGCCACGGACTCGCACTCCACGGCATGACTCACCGCAAAGAGAAGTTTTATGCTTCTCCGGGTGCAGCACTTGCCGAAATGTCAGCTGATAATGCAGTACTGAAGAAGATCACCGGCTCCAGCACAACACTGATCCGTCCGCCGTACGGAAGTAAACCGTATTTCACCAAATCCTTCAGGGACAGAGTGCTGAGCCAGGGTTTCCATCTGTGGGATTGGAATGTGGACTCAAACGACTGGAAATACAAGGAGAACAGCGCCAGGATCTATAATACGGTTATGGAACAGGTCCATAAACTGCAAAAGTCCAACAGCAATCCTGTTATCCTGATGCATGACCAGAAAGCTACACTGAAAGTGCTGCCGGACGTACTCAAAACACTGAAGAAGGAAGGCTATACCTTTGAGATTATTACGAAGGATATGGAGCCGCTGAATTTCTGGAAGGATAAGCGCTGATCGTCAGCGTTTACGGCAAGATGTAGAAAGAGTGTAAAAAGCGGCTTAAGCAGATTGTTTTCTGCTTAAGCCGCTTTTTTGTGCTGCGCGGTGGTTTCAGGGGTCTGTATTTGGAGGCCCGACAGCATAGCCTTGTCATATGTACAAATACCCTACGAGCATACTGACAAGCTCGGACTTTATTCTGTCCGTTCCAATACGATGGGAGGAAAAGGCGATGACATCCACTATGGCACTGATGGATTCGAATACAAGGAAGGCAGCGGCTTCCAAATCTGTGATCTTAAGCTCATCCTTACCCATTTGCAGATACTGGAGCGTTAGGACACGTCCGACTTCATACTGTGCGTCCATCAGCTCTTTGATACCCCCGTCGCTGAGATACATAATAGACAGTTCCTTGTGGAATCCGGTATAGACCTCGTGCGAGAGGATGAGGCTGTCTACCAGATGGCTCAGCAGTGCATACTTGTCAGGGCTCTGAATGTTAATCTCGGACATGTAGGCTTCTATCCTTGCCAGCAGCGCTTCACTGTAATTCTTAAGCACATCGATAAATACAGCCCGTTTATCTATGAAATAGGAATAGAAGCTGCCGGTGGATACACCCGCTGCTGCAGCAATCTGCTTCGTATTGGTCTGATGGTAGCCCTTCTCCGAGAAAAGCCTCATGGCGGCTTGAACGATGGCTTCCTTGGTCTTGATGCTGCGGTCCTGCCGCGGTGTTCTTGTCTTGTCTTCCATTTCACTCATGGTTAAAGCCCCCCCCCTTATAACCGATTGTAGAGGAGCAGTATTTGACTGTCAATAAAAGTTGAACTACAGTTCAAATTTGTTATTGACAAACATGAACTGTAGTTCATATAATTCAAACATGAACTAAAGTTCACATATGGGGAGAGATGAAATTGAGCATCAGAATGCGTAAGGCTTTTTCTTTTACGGCAATTGTTTTGGGTTTCTTCATGGCGCTGCTGGATACGACGATTATAAATATTGCCTTGCCTGAAATGACGAGGCAATTTGGCGGCAGCGTATCGCAAATTTCGTGGGTGATTAATGGTTATAATCTGGCGTTTGCTGTATTCATTCTCACGGCTTCAAGACTGGCCGACCAATTCGGACGGAAGAAAATATTTATCATCGGCGTGGTGCTGTTTACTGTGACCTCGCTGCTCGCGGGCTTTGCTTCTTCACTTGGGATGCTCATTGGATTAAGAGTCCTTCAGGGCCTTGCGGGGGCCATCATTGTTCCGGTTACCATTCCGCTGACAACCACAACCTTTCCAAAGGAGATGCACGGCTTGATCATCGGCATATGGGGGGCCGTTTCAGGCGTTGCGGCTGCGAGCGGGCCAGCACTTGGCGGGATTATTACGCAAAATCTGAACTGGCAATGGATCTTTTTTGTCAATGTGCCGCTGGGGGTGCTGAGTGTGGTGCTTACTTGTCTGTTTATACAGGAATCCAGAGATGACACTGCAGGCCGATCCATTGATTATGGCGGAACATTGGGAATAACCGGGGCGATGTTTTTTATTACCTATGCACTGATTAAAGTTCAGGACTATGGCTGGAACTCCCGGATGACGCTGCTACTGCTGGCTGCAGGGGTTCTGTTTCTCGTCTTTTTTTTCCTCACACAGTGGAAAGGGAAGGAGCCGATGCTCCCGTTGTCGCTGCTGAGAATTCCCCCGTTCAACGGTGCAACGTTAACTATGCTTTTTGTTGGTGCGGGGCTGATGAATATCTCTCTGCTGACCTCTTTCTTCCTGACCCGGATGATGGGGATGACCGAACTGCGGGCCGGACTTGTACTTTCCATGATCGCGGTGGGCTCGATCGTCAGCTCAGCCCTTTCCGGGCCATTGTCCAATAAATACGGCAGCCAGCTGTTTGGGGCGGTTGGAATGATTATGATGGCCGGAGCGATGTATTCATTAAGCGGACTGCATGCAGACTCAACGATTCCGGAAGTATTGATCCGTCTGGTTGTGGCCGGTATCGGCACCGGGTTCACCATGGCACCGGTGATGTCTTCAGCCGTACGCAACGTGCCAGAGGAGAAGGTAGGCATCTCATCGGGGATTACGAATATGGCAAAGTCACTGGGGGGTGTGATCGGGGTGGCTATTATCGTTACTGTGCTGCAGCAAAATACCAGCGACGGGCTGCATGCGGCTTCCGTCCGCGCGGTGAAAGCAGTGGAGAAGGATGCTGTGCTCCAGCCCTTTCTCAAAACAGTGATTGCTGATGCGGCGGGTTCATTGGCAAATGTGGAAAGCTCACCGGCTGAAACCTCCGAGAAGGTATTGAAGGAGGCCGAACTTGCTGCTGCCCGGCTTGCCCCTTCGGATCAGCAGGCATTTGCCGCTGACCGGAGCCGGCAAACCCGGGAGATGGAGCTCGTCCTGTCACGTGCAGGAGAAGACATGAAGCATGAAGCTGAACAGGCATACAGCAGAACTTACGTTTTAGCCAGCCTTATTATGCTTCCGGGTGCTGTATTCGCACTGTTCAGCGACAAACGTCGGAAACGGAAGGGGGCCGGGGTTCCTGGGGAACTTACTTTGCCGCAGCAATAGTGTTCTCCATGTATATCGTGCATATATAGAAGAAAGACCCTTGGGGCTTTATAAGATTAGGTCAGCCGGTAATTTCTGGTTGGCCTAATTTAATTTGGTTTGAGGTTGACATGTATATCTAACTGTACTAATAATAGTAGTACAGTTAATACACCTAGACACAGTTTGTGATACAACATCAGAAAGGAGAACTGTCATGTTCGAATTGGATGTCCGCAGCCGCAAGCCGATTTACGAGCAGCTGACCGGCAAGATCAAAGAAATGATTATGCATGGTATTTTGCGGGCAGATGAACAGCTTCCCTCGGTGAGGATCTTATCCTCGCAGCTCACCATAAATCCGAATACGATTCAGAAAGCCTACCGGGAGCTGGAGCGGGAAGGCTACATCTATTCCTTGCAGGGTAAGGGGAGTTTCGTGGCTCCGCTTCAACAGGGTCTGAACGAGAGCAAGAGGGCGGAAGTGCGGAATGAGCTGCTGCGCCTGATGGTCGAAGCCGTCTACCTCGGATTTACCGAAAGCGAGATAGGTGCGCTGTACCGCCAGGTGCTGGATCAGAGAGAGGGGGAGAAACATGATTGAAATTCGCGGCGTCAGCAAAATTTTTCAGGGAGAAAAAGCGGTTGACGGCATTTCGCTGACTGTACATAAAGGAGCAATTTACGGACTGCTCGGATCGAACGGTGCGGGTAAAACAACACTGCTGAAGACGCTCGCCGGTATTTACCGGCCGGAAGAGGGCACGGTTAAGTTTGAAGGGAAGCCGGTCTTTGAAAACCCCGAGGTGAAGCAAAGGATCATTTTCATGCCGGACAGTCCTTATTTCTTCCCGCAGGCATCAATCAAGAGCATGGCCGCCTTTTACCGCTCTATTTATCCGGGGTGGAATGAGGCGCACTTTCAGGAGCTTGGGAAAATGTTCCGGCTCGATACAGGCCGCAAGCTCAGCCGGTTCTCTAAGGGTATGCAGCGCCAGGCGTCCTTCTGGCTCGCCCTAAGCTGCTCCCCGGATGTGCTTATCATGGATGAGCCGATCGACGGGCTTGACCCGGTCATGCGGCGGCAGATCAAGAATCTGCTGTTCCAGGAGGTGGCCGAACGGGGGATGACCGTCATCATCTCCTCACATAACCTGCGGGAAATTGAAGATCTATGCGATCATGTCGGCATTATGCACGGCGGCAAAATGCTGGTGGAGAAGGATCTGGACGATCTCAAAGCGGACACGCATAAAGTGCAGGTGGCGTTCCGGGATGAGCGGCATGCATCGGTACTGACAGCCAAGCTGCAGATTCTTCATCAGGAACAGCGTGGCAGCGTTAATCTCTATATTGTAAAAGGGGACCGCGAGCGGATCGGGCAGGCTTTTCGGGTGTACGATCCATATGTACTGGATCTATTGCCGCTGACACTTGAGGAAATCTTTATATATGAAATGGGGGATGCCGGTTATGACGCGCAGCCGATTCTTCTTTAACAGCAGCGTAATCCGCCAAAACTTGCGCCAGCATGGCTGGATCGGAATTATATACACGCTAGGTCTGATGTTCTTTCTTCCGCTCCAGATGTTCTTGAGCGGCAATCCGAATGCGGAGCCTGAGAAAGTCGAGAGTTTGTTCGGTATCGGCGGTGATATGCAAGTGTTCTTTATCGCTACGCTTCCAGTGGTAGCCGGTCTATTCCTTTTCCGGTTTCTGCAGTCTAAACCTTCATCGGATCTGTGGCACAGCCTGCCGCTGCGCCGGGAGCATTTACTTGCTGCCCATGCATGGAGCGGCCTGATTCTTCTGCTTCTTCCGGTATGGCTAACTGCCGCAGTTACAGCAATCGTGGCACCACTGGACGGCAATAGGTACATTTACCAAGGAGCGGAAGTCTGGGAGTGGTGCCTGACGGTTACCATCCTCACCTTGTTCCTGTTCGTTTTCACTGCCTTCGTTGGAATATGTACAGGTCAAACTATTCTCCAGGGGGTTGTTGTTTATATCCTGCTCGTTCTTCCCTCCGCGCTGTTAATGCTGACCGGCATGCATCTTAATAGGTATTTGTACGGGTATTCAGGCGGTTATAATGATGAGTATAGAATGGTCAATTGGTCGCCGGTTCTGCAGATTGTGAGACTCAGCAATGCATACGATAAGGTCAGTACAGGAGAGAAATGGATATATTTCGTGATCACTCTCTTAGTAATTATGCTATCCTTTGTGCTTTACCGCAAACGGCATAGCGAAAAGGCTGGGCAGGCGATTGCCTTCACCTATTTCAATCCGTTGTTCAAAGCAGGGGTGATGTTCTGCACCATGCTGGTTTCCGTGTCTTATTTCGGCAATGTGAAGCCGCAGCAGACAGGCTGGCTTATTGGCGGCTGTATTGCCGGAGCACTCATCGGCTATGTTGTAGCTGAAATGATCATTCGCAAGACATGGCAGATCATGACCCGCAGGGTATTCGCTGACTTCGCCGCCTATACTATCCTGCTAGGACTCCTGCTCTATGTTCCGGTCACTGGGATTACCGGCTATGAGAGCAGGGTACCGGCAGCGGACAAAGTCACGGCGGCTTATGCCGGGAGCAATTTCTGGATGTTGACCGAACCAGGGCAAGGCCCGATGGAAGTTCAGAACCGTCCCTATGAAGAGAAGGAAGTCTTCAATGAAGACAAAAGCTATATTGAGGCTGTACGCAAGCTGCATCAGGCACTTGTCACTGTGCGGCCTGGCGAGGAAGAACGTTCTCTGGGCAATTCTATCGGCAACAGGCAGTTCAGCATTGCGTACCAGTTGAAGAATGGGCGGCAGATGCTGCGGTCTTACTGGATTCCATCAGCCGGCTTCGAACCGGAGCTGAAGGCGATCATGGAGAACAAGGAGTTCAAGCGCAACGAATATATGCTGTCCCGGCTTGGCGATAATGTGGAGAGTCTGAGAATCAGCAACATAAGTAAAGCGGTTTCGATCTCCGATCCTCAAGAGGTTAAAGAATTCAAGGAAATTCTGAAACGGGAGATATTGAACATGTCCTATGAAGATCAGCTGGACAACCGGGTTTCCAAGGCTTCTATCCAAACGATAGGCAAGCCGGATGAAAAGGGCTACCAGCTCTATTATGGCTATGAGTGGAAACCCTCCTATCATGAGCTTGAGGGCTGGCTGGCCGAAAAGGGATACGCGGATAAAATTCGTACCCAGGCACAGGATGTGGAATCCGCTGAAATTATAAAGGATGGGTATATTGATAAGCTTGACGCGGCAAGCAGGAATAATATTGAGCGGCATTTTGATCTGGCGCGCAGCGAAGGTCTTGCGGCGGTCACCAAGGATAAGAAGATTATCGGCGATATTCTGGGAAAAGAACGCTATTATAGCGGAAAAACCGGCGAATATGTAGTAAAGATGAAGTATAAGTACGGAGAAGTGACTTATATATCGCTGAGGAAACAAGACCTTACGCCTGCTATAAAATCACTGCTTCCTTAAGATTCTGGTTTTAGCTTCAGCGGGTTGACAAAAACTGGATGAGTGGATTATGCTTTTGGGAAATACAAGAACGGCAGGAGGTCTGGACAGATGATTGAACAAGGGGATAATCTACACTCGCATAATGCTATTATCTATCTTCCATTCATCTGTCCGCCTTGGGTTACTGTTCAGCGTTAGCAGCGTTTAGTTATTTCCGGTCAGCAGCCTGTAAGGCGGTTGCCGGAATACTCTAACTGTAGTTCTGCTATAAGATGGTGCCCGGCCATGGACGAGTGGAGTCCATGGCTTTTTTGTATTTCGGCAGAGTCCGAAAGGAGAATGAAGCATGTCTGAAATTCATCAATCGATCCTCCGCGAGCTGCGTGGCATTGAGGCGGAGGAGAATGTACGCATTCTGTATGCCTGTGAGTCGGGCAGCCGAGCTTGGGGGTTTCCGTCCAAGGACAGTGATTATGACGTCCGCTTTCTGTATTTGCGCCGCCCCGAGGCATATCTCTCGATTTTTGAGCAGCGGGATGTGATTGAACGGCCGATCAGCGAGTTGCTTGATATTAACGGCTGGGATCTGAAGAAAGGGCTGACCCTCTTCCGCAAATCCAATCCGCCGCTGCTGGAATGGCTGCAATCCCCCATCCGGTATGAGCAAAATTACACGGGGGCGGACAGTATCCGCAAGCTATCACCGCTCAGCTTCTCGCCCAAATCCTGTATCTATCATTATCTGAACATGGCCCGGGGGAATTACCGGACCTATCTGCAAGGCAGCGAGGTCAAGATTAAGAAATATTTCTACGTTCTCCGTCCGCTGCTCGCATGTGCCTGGATCGAGAAATACCAGGTACCGCCACTGGATTTCAATGTGCTGGCCCTGGATCTGATTCCGGAAGGAACCGAGCTTAGAGAGGCTGTACTGGAGCTTCTACGCCGTAAAATGTCCGGCGAAGAGCTGGATCTGGAGCCGCGTCTGGAAGTCATTAACGTTTATCTGGAGCAGCAGATCGCGCATTTCGAGCTTGCGGCTTCGCAATTTGGAAGCGGGGGCGGTGTAGCGGATGCAGCCCTGGATGAACTGTTCCGGGCCGCGCTGCTGGAAGTATGGGGAGAAGACAGCCGCTGGACTTCTAGCGGGGGAAATCAAAGCGAAACCTAAGGAGAGATCAACCTTATGCATTTAATCATCAAGGCGACAGGAACAGGAGCAGGAATGCTCTCTCATCTGCTCGCTAAAAAGAGCCGCTGGAGCGGATTCATGAATGTGTGCTTGCTGCTTTGGCACTGGAATCTGAGCCGGTGGATCCGCGGTTGTAAGCTATAGGGACGGAGTCCCATACGAAATTGATTATACGAAAGTGATTATAAGAGGTGCAATTTATGTTAAACCACAGCGCTGAGGTTTCGCTCAGCAAATTTATGACCAAGCTGCTTCGGCATACTCCGCAGCAGTATGGGCTGATACTTGATCCGGAGGATGGTTCCTGTCTGCTGGAGGAACTGCTCGCAGTGATAAACGCAGCCCCGAAGTGGTCTCATATTACAGAAGAAGATATCCGCCAAACGGTCACGAACAGTGAGAAGCAGCGGTTCGCCATTGAGGGGGAGCGGATCAAAGCGAGATACGGACACAGCCACACCAAAGTTGCCTATGAACCGGGAACACCGCCGTCCGTACTCTATCATGGCACTCACCAGAATGCGCTGCCGGCGATTGTAAAAGAGGGGCTGCAGCCGATGGGCAGGCAATACGTGCATTTATCGGAGGGGCTGCATTTCGCAACTCTGGCCGGAAGCCGCAGGGGAAAGCTTGTTTTACTCTCCGTGGATACGGTTAAGGCTGTAGAGTCTGGTGTAACCTTCTATTATGCCGGAAATGAGGTATGGCTGGCTGAGCCGGTTCCGCCTGCCTGCATAGCGCCATTAAGTGCACCGGAAGAATAATAGCACCAAATCTCCAGTACAGGAGGAATGTGATATGGAAGAGGTGACGGATCACCTGGATCACGGATTGCAGATCGTCTTCATTGGATTCAATCCAAGTCTCCGCTCGGGCGAGCTGGGGCATCATTATGCGAATCCGCGCAATAATTTCTGGCGGATTCTTGAGCAGTCAGGGCTGACGCCGCGCCTCTATGATGCCTCGGAGGACGGTGAACTGCTGAAGCTCGGCTACGGCTTTACGAATATTGTAGCCCGCCCGACCCGCGGGGCCGAGGATATTACCCGCGAGGAGTATACCGAGGGGCGGGAATTGCTTCGTGCCAAGCTGAAGCTCTACCGGCCGGAGGTAGCCTGCTTTGTAGGCAAGGGCGTGTACACTGAATTCAGCCGTAAACCAAAAGCAGATTGGGGATTTCAGGAGCATATAGAACCGGTAGTGGATGGCGTGCGCGAGTTCGTCGCCCCGTCGTCGAGCGGACTCGTCCGGATGCCGATGCCGGAGATTGTGGCTATTTACCGGAGACTATATGATTTCACCCATAAGGATGACTGAATTAGAGTTTGTCTGACAGCACACGGGGAGTGAGGATGGATGGAATCGGAGGGTGGACGGTAGGAAGGATGATAGGTGGCGATATATCCCAAAAGTAAGTGTTTTAGGATAACTGTATTCTATACAACTAAAAAAGAGGATTTTGGCATGCTGTAGGCGTTAACTGTATTCCGTACAGCTATAAATGAGGATATGCGTCTATAACGGCCTTTCTTGCGATTATAATTGCAGGAAGTGCAACTAAACCGTGACAAGAGATGATTTCTGCCTATTTAGTTGTACGAAGTACAATTATGGGTCCAGAGTCTAAGCTGAACCCCGTGAGCAGCAGTCAGCACCAACCCGGAAAGCAGCCGCAGTAATCAGTGCCAACTGGCCCGCCGCCGCGGGGGCAACGCAGCGCAATAAAAAAACACCCTGTAGGTTAAGGGTGTTTCAGACTGTAGACGAATAGGGTTTTGAAACGAATTATTTCTGTTTCAAAACCCTATTTTCTTTGTCAAATTTGTTGTGAATCTGTTTTAAAATCACACTACATTCCCTCCATTCGTGTATTGGTTATTTAATCAATTATTTTGACAATGTTGAAATAGAAACAAAAAATACTATATTATATTGTTAATGCACTGAGCGGGTAGGAGGACAGACCGTGAACAAAGAAGAACAGGTCATAATGGGCTTCAGGGACGTATATAACAAGATGGTTTGGCTTAATAAGGATAAGATGGAGGACAGTCTTAAGGGTTACAAGTCTTCTGAAGTACATTGCATCGAATACATTGAAAAAAACGTAGATTCCAACGTAACAAAACTTGCGGAGTCCTTTTATATGACCCGCGGTGCCATAAGTAAAATGACTAAGAAGCTCATAAAAAAAGGCCTTATCGAAAGCTACCAGAAGCAGGATAACAAGAAGGAAATCTATTTTAGGCTTACTGAGCAAGGGAAAGTAATTTATAAAATCCATGAGGACCTGCACAAAGAGTTTCAAGAGCGGGATAAAGCCGTATTTGAGCAGGTAACCGAGGAACAATTCGACAGCATGCTTAGCTTCGTGGAAAAGTATAGTAGGCATTTGGATGCAGAAATAAAAAAACTGGGTATAGATTTTAAGTCGGAATAACTTTGAATAATGAAAATGAAACCACAGGCAGCCGGGCTCTATTGAGAAAGGGCTGCCTTTTTTTGCCGTTTAATTTGTTGACAAGGAAACAAAATGGAGATATTATTTTGTTGACAAGGAAACGAAATAACAGCTTTTGAGGAGAGAATTTAAATGTCCATATTTAGATCACACAATGAACAGAACACAGAACAAACCGTAGATAAACACGCTTTAATATTCGGTCTTATCTCTGTGTTTCTTTGCGGAATAGGCTTCAGTATCATAATGCCTGTCGTCCCATTCTTAGTGCAGCCTTATACAAGCAATCCGGGAGAGCAAGCTATAGTTGTTACGCTGCTGACCTCTGTTTATGCCCTCTGCGTGTTTTTTGCGGCCCCCGTACTTGGGGCTTTGAGCGACAAATATGGCCGTCGTCCATTGCTCTTAGTATGCCTTTTGGGTTCCGCAATCGGGTACTTAATTTTTGGCATAGGCGGAGCTCTATGGGTACTATTTGCCGGGCGCATAATAGAAGGTATAACAGGCGGGAGCATAAGCACGATCTTCGCATATTTTGCAGACATCATTCCTCCAGAGCAGAGAACCAAATACTTTGGATGGGTGAGTGCGGTTGTAGGCGTAGGCACTGTTATTGGCCCAACTCTAGGCGGATTACTTGCCAAGTTTGGTTATGCTGTACCCATGTATTTTGGAGCAATAATAACTTTATTGAATGTTGTTTATGGATTCTTTTTTATGCCTGAGAGCCTTGGCAAGAATAATAGACTGAAAGAGATTACCTTTGTTAGACTGAATCCATTTACACAGCTTGCTAACCTGCTTTCCACAAAAACCTTAAAAAGGCTACTTGTCTCGGCGTTTTTACTTTGGATACCCAACGGATCTTTACAGGCGGTTTTATCCCAATTTACAATGGATACTTTCAGTTGGAAGCCTGCACTAATCGGTCTTGTGTTTTCAATTATGGGCGCCCAAGACATCATTTCACAAGGTTTCATAATGCCAAAGCTTTTGACAAAACTTAGTGATAAACAGATAGCAGTTCTTGGAATGATTTCAGAGATTATAGGCTACAGTCTTATTGCGCTATCTGCTTTGTTCTCATTCTATCCTCTTTTTATCGCTGGCATGTTTATATTTGGTTTTGGTGATTCGATCTTTGGGCCTTCATTTAATGGGATGCTCTCCAAGTCTGCCGATTCTAGTGAACAAGGAAGGATTCAAGGGGGGAGCCAATCTATTCAGGCTTTAGCAAGAATGATTGGGCCTGTCATTGGAGGTCAAATCTATGTATCACTTGGGTCTGCCGCACCCGCTTTTATGGGTATGATCCTTATAGCAGTGGCAATACCAGTTTTATATAAGAGAACGCAGGTAAGTATGTAAAAACATATAGTAATAGGGTTTCAGAACTCAGGGACAAGTTCTGAAACCCTATTGGTCTACAGTCTGAAACACCCTGCATGTTAAGGGTGGTTTTCTTATTTCTGCGCTCGTACAAGCCCGGCAGTTTGAGTATACGCCGTCTGTTAAGTCTCGATCAGCAACAGGATGATCGAGGACAGCGACAGGCACACGCTGACCAGATAAAGCACGGCAACAACCTGCTTCTGGTTAAGACCGGCCTTGAGCAGGCGGTAATGCACCTGGGTGGCGTCGGCCTGATAGATCGATTTGCCTTGGATGAAGCGTTTGACGACGACAAAGATATTATCGAAAATCGGCACGCCAAGCGCTAATATCGGGATGAATAACGACAGCACCGTTGCCTGCTTGAACGCGCCGTCCAGTGCGATCACGGCCAGAATGAAGCCGAGGAAGGTGGCGCCTGCGTCACCCATGAAGATTTTGGCTGGTGCCTTGTTGTAGCGCAGATAGGCAAGTGTAACTCCGACGAGAGCAATAGCCATAATTGCGGAAGTAGATTGCCCCTTGGTCACAGCGACAATAAACAGGGTGACTGCCGAAATGGCCGTGAGTCCCCCGGCTAATCCGTCCATGCCGTCAGAGAAGTTAATGACAGTAGTTACGCCGAAGATCCAGATGATCGTCAGCACGAACTGCAGAATAACCGGCAGGGAGATGTAATCCCCGGAGAACGGATTAATGAACCCGGTAAAGGCATTACCGGAGAGAAAAACAAGGATTGCCGCTGCAATCTGTACGATAAACTTGGGCAGTGCCGGGAAGTCCTTGCCCTTGGTTTTGTACCAGTCATCAATGGTGCCTATAGTCAGCAGCAGCACACCGCCGATGAACAGGGCTAGTGTCTCCAGTGAGAAGTCACGGGCAAACAGCAGATATGTAATGAAAAATCCGATAAATATGGCATAGCTGGCTGTCAGAGGGATGGGCTCCCTATGTATTTTGCGTTCGACATCCTGACGGGGCTTGTCCACAAAATCAAGCCGGAAAGCCAGTTTGCTAAGCGGAGGAATCAGCCAATAGACGATGAAAAATGACACCAGAAACGATAAAACGTATAAAATGACAATCACCACCGTTGATTTTTTTAAGCAGGTCTGTCTAAATTATATCGCAGAAGCAGAACGTTTGTCGACGAAACATAAAACTGGAGGAGAATTATGAAATACGAGGTTATTTTATTTGATGCCGATGATACGCTGTTTGACTATGGAATGGCGGAAGGACAGGCTTTTCTAAATGTGTTTGCCCATTTCGGGCTGCCGACGGGGGCGGAGGAATATGCGGCCAGCTACCGCGAGATCAATCAGGCGCTGTGGAAGGATCTGGAGCAGGGGCGGATTACCTCGGCGGCGCTCAGGGTGGAACGGTTCAACCGGTTGTTTGCGCGCCACAAGCTCGAATACAGTCCGGAGGCCTTCAGCGAAGTCTACTTGCGCTTTTTGGGTGAGGGGACCTATTTGATTCAGGGGGCGGTGGAACTGTGCGGCGGGCTCACCGGCTGCAGGCTTGCGATTATCACGAATGGAATCAAAGATGTGCAGTTGTCCAGAATTCAAGGCTCGCCACTCTGCAATACGTTTGAGCAGATTATTATTTCCGAGGAGGCAGGCTCGCAGAAGCCGGAGCCCGGGATTTTCGATTATGCTTTTGCCAAGCTTGGGATTACGGATAAGGGAAAAGTATTGATTGTGGGCGATTCTTTGACATCGGATATTCAGGGCGGGATGAATTACGGGATCGACACCTGCTGGTTCAATCCGTTGGAAAAAGCCAATGAAGCGGGGATTAAGCCTACATATGAAATCCGGGATCTGTCCGAGCTTCTTGGAATTATCGCCTGAAGTTGGAGGGTTAACAGGTTGAAAAGCTCTCCCGGTGTTAAATAGTATTAAGGCGCAAAATTCAATTCCACATCATTCTAATATACGGGAGAGGTTTGCTATGAATAAAAAATGGCTGATTGCCACAATTGTAGCCGGCTTGGCCGTAACCGGTTCTGCTGGCGTATACGCAGGAAGTAAATTGCAGCAGATCAAGGCTTACTTGAATCATGGACTCGGTATTGTTGTAGACGGAACTCCCTACTGGCTGAAGGATGCCAACGGCAAAACCTTGGCTCCGATCACCTATGAGGGGACGACGTATTTGCCGATCCGCTCCATCGCAGATGCCCTGGACGTGCCAGTTGCCTATGATGCGGTTAATTCCAAAGTGAGAATCGGCAGCGGGGCCGAAACTGGAGCAGCGTCAGGAAGCTCTGGAAGCACCGGAGGTACTGCGGGTTCCGGGAACTACGGCAGCGGCACAAGTACTCCGGCGGCGGGTGTGAAGCGGCCTGCTAATCTGCCGAAGGATTTTCCGATTCCGGCAGATGCCGTGGTTGCAACAACTTTGGATACGGATTCGGGCGGAGTCATGAAGGCCTCCTTTACTTATATGACCCAGGAGACATTGGGTACGATGGGGTTCGTGTATAGTGAATATGCCCGGATTAAACGGTCGGAGAATACATCAGAGACGGTAACTGCAACAACTGTGAAGATTACCGGCAAACTGGGCGGAATCAGCCCGGTCTCCATCTCAGGCCGAGCTTCGACAGCACAGCCCGGCTATAACGTTTTCACCGTTACCTGGTCGGAAATTTAAATATCGTGCTGTAGAATTCAGTATTATGAACAAAGCCGCATTCACAGAGAATGCGGCTTTGTTATATAAGAGGCGTGCCTCAGTATTTAAAAACTAACAGACAGCCGGATTAAGACTGCTGGCGGGTATCAAGCGGCTTCAGATGAGCTTCAATCTGTGCGCGCTTCGATTCCAGAAACGGCGGCAGGGCAAGCGATTCTCCCAGGTGCTCAAGCGGTTCGTCCGTGGCAAAGCCCGGACCGTCCGTAGCCAGCTCGAACAATATGCCATTAGGCTCGCGGAAGTAGAGGGAGCGGAAGTAGAAGCGGTCAACGAACCCGGAATTGGGCAGCTGTACTGTGCGGATGCGCTCGATCCATTGCTTTAATTCCTCTTCGTTGTCCACGCGGAAGGCCACATGGTGTACACCGCCCCGTCCGAGATGTTCCTGGGGAAGGTCATTGCGTTCCTCCAAATGCACCTCTGTGCCGGAACCGCCTTCTCCGGTTTCATATACAATGATGTCCGGCTGCCCGGCTGCGGGCGAAGGATAGCTGCCTTTGCGGCGGAAGCCAAGCAGATCCTCCAAGACTAATGCGGTGTGTTCCGCTGTTTCAACGGTTAAATGTGCGGGGCCCAGACCGACAATGGCATGCTCTGCCGGAACAGGACTCTTATCCCAGGGCTTGCCGCCGGGCACGCCCTGGTTGTTCTCATCCGAGACCAGATTGAAACGCTGTCCCTCAGGATCACGGAAGGCCAATGTCTTGCGGCCGCCCCGCTCAGTGATTTCATCATGCTCTACGCTGAACTTGGTTAAACGCTGTTTCCAATAATCAAGCGCCTTATCATCCGGCACACGCAGTGAAAGGGCAGAGATGCTGTTATTGCCGTCGCGGTTGCGTCCAGCATTCGGAAGCTCGAAGAAAGTCAATTCTGTCCCCGGATTGCCCAGCTCATCCCCGTAGAACAAATGATACACGGAGATGTCATCTTGGTTTACGGTCTTTTTAATCAGGCGCAGACCAAGCACTTCGGTGTAAAATTTGAAATTTTCCGGTGCTTTCTTTGTAATCGCGGATACGTGGTGAAGTCCTTTTAATGTTAAACTCATGGTATATTACCTCCTGTTAGTTGACTAAGCATGTATTGGAATCGTTCGGTTCATATGGAAATCGGATAGAACACAACGGCGAGTATACAGATTTGAACTGTTGTGAATATTATTAAGTTACTATAATTTTATCAGTTAATAACCTAATTTGCAATAGAGGATTTATGATCTGTACAATTTCGTGAAGGAGAGAAGCAAAAATGCACACCAAAACAGGCTTGTTTGAACAGTTGAAGGCACTTGAAATCAACCCGTCGGGGACACTGCTCGTTCATTCTTCGTTAAAAAGCATCGGTGAGGTGCAGGGAGGTGCAGACACGGTACTGGATGTGCTCAGTGAGTATATGAAGGACGGGCTGCTTGTGCTGCCGACACACACCTGGTCGTATATTAATGCCACTAATCCGCGATTTGATGTATTGAACTCCCCTGTCTGCGTCGGGATTTTGCCGGAATTGTTCCGCCGACGTCCGGGAGTGATCCGTTCCTGGCATCCGACCCATTCCGTGGCCGCCCTGGGCAAGGATGCGCAGGCGTTCATTGCCGGAGAGGAAAGCCGGGATACGCCTTGCTCACGGGATTCAGTCTATGGTAAGCTGCTCGACCGCAAAGCTGACATTATGCTGCTTGGCGTTGATTTACGGCGGAATACGTTCATCCATGGAATCGAGGAATGGGTGGATATTCCCGGCAGAATGACAGATGACCATGAGCTGCTCTACACGATTACGCCCGAAGGCGAAGAAATCGCCGTGCCTTCCCGTAGACATTGCGGACTGTCCTGGTCGCAGCATTTTTGGAAGGTGGAGCAGGTGCTTCAAGCGGGCGGTGCTTTACGCAAGGGCAGCTTTGGGGATGCCGTGGCAATGATCTGCGGCACAGTAGAAACGACTGAAATCCTAAGCCGGATGCTGGCTGTGAATCCCGATCTCTTCTCGGATAACGAACCGCTGAACGGCGAAGCAGTGCCAGAGGCGCTTCCGAAGACCAAGAGTCAGATACCTTGATGACTGCATAGTGGCTGAAAAACCTTTGTCTGTGGGCTTCAACCGCGATCTTAAGTTCAAACTATATAGCGGTTGACATCATCTGGAATAACATGGTAAGCTGGCAACAAATTTACGGGTCGGAATGGGCCAGGGGGGGTGCAGGAACAATGATGATACTAAATCGCTTTGAACAGAATGATCAAACAGGCTTCAGCGAGAGAATTCTATCCGGTGATGAGCCATCATTTGTCTCCTATAGTGACGATACGATTGTATTGCGCAGCTCCCCCTTGCTCGGCAGTATGCAGGCATAACCTGCAACTGTACACAGAGTTTTTGGGAACCCAGGCTGCGTATCTCGCAGCCTTTTTCTTTGGCCTTTTGACGGCTGGGGGAAGAGGCGGCGGAACGCAGTCTTTTTGTAGATATAAAAACTTATATGCTTCACGCTATAAATTATCCTTCTATTTCTCGCTGAAACGGATACCGTCCTTTTGTGGAAGGCAAAGCCGTTTCCACTTGTGTATGAGCTAGCTTACCCTAAATTTAAGCATTCCAGCACGGTTGAACCCATTCGTGAAAGGAGAGAGAACCATGAACGCAAAGATGAGTTGGCATGAACAATTTATAAAAAAACAGAGTCAGGAAAAGAAACAGGAGCAACCGCAACCGCTACAGCTATCGCAGCCGCAGGATCCCGCCTGCCCGCTATATGCTGTTCATCGAGATGAGCGTTATGTTTACTTGTCCGGCGGCATCTATCCTCCCGGTATCTCTCCTGCGAGGCGTAAGACAAGGGGGATTCCGATTGCAGAGCGCAGCATGGCTGCGCCGCTGCAGCTATGAGGAACAAGAGATGAGGCTGCCGGATTACGCTGGATTTTGCTGCTCCTGAAGAGGACGGCGAACCGCGTGAACCGGCAGTTTTTTATTTTGGGGTCGAAAAATAAGCTTTACGTTCAGGAGGAGAATGAAATGAATTGGAACAGCAAAACCCATGGCGGCAATCATTATGAGCTGGAGCTTCCGCACGGAGCGCTGCATGTGTTCGCCAACAAGGAAATTTACGGATCGTTTGAAGACAAAATCTTTGAGATGGCTGATAACAACCTGCGGATTCCGCGCAATAAGTATATGGGTTACACCCCCGATGCGCATGTGGGCGTAGGAACCTGCATCGGCACCACGGCAGTCTGGAATATGAAGGACGGTATGGTCTCCCCTTCAATTGTCGGCGTGGATATCGGCTGCGGGATGCGGGTACACACCACACCGCTGCTCAAGAAGGATTTGCAGGACAAAGCGGTCCGCCGCAAGCTGATTGAAGCGATTGAAAAGTATGTGCCGACGAACGAGCGCGTCAACAGCAACTATGCCGACATCGACATTATGGAGGTTGTGCGGAACGGCCTAAATGGCCTGCCCGATAAATATATTCCTTCGCCGCAGTGGATCACGCATGTGGAGGAAAGTAATTTCCGCTATGACCATGCGGCGCTGGAGCAGCTGCCGCCCAAAATCCGCAAGAATGCCCACGGACAGCTTGGCACACTGGGCAGCGGCAACCACTTTTGTGAGATTCAATATCTGGAGATTGCTGAGGAGCATAAGGAGCTGGCGGCGAAGTGGGGGCTGTTTGACGGCGGGGTTGTCGTGATGATTCATTCTGGCTCCCGGGCCTGGGGCGCAACGGTGGGCCGGGAGCATACGAAAACCATTAAGGAAGCGATGCATCTGTGGGGCGTAAGTAATCCTGATCCGAACCTGAATTACGCGCCGATCAGCAGCCGGGAAGGGCAGGCCTACCTGAACCTGATGTACTCTGCGCTGAATTTTGCCGTAACCAACCGGCATATGATCGCTTTCGGGGTGCAGGAAGCTTTCCGGGAACTGTATGGGCCGCAGTTTGAAATGCCGGTGCTGTATGACCTGATGCATAACTACGCGCTGAAGGAGTTCCACCGCGGCCAGCCGATGCTGGTGCACCGTAAAGGGGCAACCCGTGCGCTGCCGCCAGGCCATTTCCTTAACACACCTGTGTATAAGGACACAGGACATCCCGCACTGATTCCCGGCTCCATGGGTACCTCCTCGTACATCATGCTCGGGCGGGAGGAAGGCTTGAAGAACTTCTACTCCATCTGCCACGGCGCGGGAAGAGTACGCTCCAGAAGAGCTACCCGGCTGGCAGTGACAGTTGATGAGTTCAGCCAGTCACTGAAGGTGGGCACGGAGGAGGAGATCATCGTCAACCACCGTTCCCTGGAAACGATTCTGGATGAATGCCCGCAAGCCTATAAGGATGTGGACCAGATCATCGACAGCATTACGGGGGCGGATTTAGCCGATGTGGTCGCGAAGTGCAAGCCGATGGCTGTAATTAAAGGAATTTAGCTTTATTAATGAGGTACTTACAAATTATAATAGATTTGGGTATTTACGATCTGCGTGCTTAGCGGGGATTTCTGATGATCCCGCAGTGCCCGCCATTGTATGGCCGGGTATACTGCAGAGCAGATCCGGGACTTATCCTCCTTCGGGGTTCGAATCCCCATCGCCTTATAAGCGACTTTGGTAAAATTTGAGCATTACACATGAGTAGACCTTTGCCGGAGATTCTCGGCCTGTCCTTCGGGCAGGTGCCGGAAGCGCTGCTATGCAGCCGGCGGATACCGGAGCCGGGAACGGGCACGGATAGAGGGCCAGGCATTGCATAACTCTTCAGGCTGCAGGCGGGCCAAGATGTTATGCCGTGAACCCTTCCTTCGAGAACTTGCCTCTCCCGCTCCTTAAGACCGGCTCCGCAGCCGCAGCCGGGAGAATCTCCTTGCCGGGGTCGACGATCAGAGGAGCCGCCTCAAGTCAGAGAATCAAGGCGGATTCGGGAGGAACTAATGTTAAATAAAATCACGATTGCTGCCGATGAACGCGGACTACTGTTCAAGAAAGGCAGCTACGACAAATATTTAGAGCCCGGTACATACTGGTTGACAGGTTTTACAGATCAGAAAATCGAAAAGTTGAAATTAAGCGAGCCGTTCAGCGTCCCCGGCAAAGCGTTGAAAGTTTTCATCCAGGACGAAGTGCTGGTGCGTGACCTGGAGATTGTGAACGTAACCGATTATGAATATGTGCTGCATTATGAGGACGAAAGATTCCGAACCTTGCTTCCTCCCGGCCAGCATGCTTTCTGGACGAAGCTGAGCACGCACCGGTTCATCCGCGCCGATAGCCGCCAGCCGGAGATTCCGGCGGAGATTGACCGCTCCATCCTGCCGTGTTTTCCATATGCAATTCAGAGCTTTGAGGTAGCCGCACATGAAATCGGCATTCTTTATTTCAATAACATGCTGCAGCGGGAGCTGCCTCCGGGCAAATATGATTTCTGGAGAGGTCCGGTGAAGGTGGCGGTAAAAACCGTTGACCTGCGCCAGCAGCAAATGGATATGACCGGTCAGGAGATGCTGACAGAGGATAAGGTTAGCCTCAGGCTCAATTTTGTCTGCCAGTATTCGATTGTGAATCCGCAGCGGACGCTGGCGATCAAATCGGTGGAGGAACAAATGTATATCAGCCTGCAGCTGGTGCTCCGTGAATACGTCGGCAGCCTGAAGCTTGATGATCTGCTGCGGATGAAGCAGGAGGTGGGGGCTTTTGTACTCTCCCGGCTGCAGGAGCAGAGTGAAGGGTATGGTGTACAGTTCCACTCCGCCGGAGTGAAGGATATTATTCTGCCGGGAGAGATCAAGGATATTCTCAATACCGTGCTGCTGGCGGAGAAGAAGGCACAGGCGAATCTGATCACCCGGCGCGAAGAAACAGCCTCCACCCGCAGTCTGCTGAACACAGCAAAGCTGATGGATGAGAACAAAACGCTATACCGTCTGAAGGAGCTTGAGTTTCTGGAGAAAATCAGTGAGCGGATCGGCAATGTCTCTTTGGTCGGCGGAGGTACGCTGGCGGAAAGGCTCGGCCAGCTGCTGATCCATGACGGTGACGGGAAGCAGTAGTACGGCGTTTTTATTCTGCATTTTCATTTCCCTGACTGCCGGATAACCTGCCAGCGGACTTTTTTCGTAGGCGGGTTATTCTTGTATAAGCATACAATTTATAAGCATAAATGGTGACCTCAAACTTAAGTTCTGCCGCACAATCTGGCTAGTCCCTATCAATGTATGGTATATTATTCTCACAAAAAACAAAGTAAGGAGATTGGAAATGGAAAAAACATTGATCTTTGGACACAAAAATCCGGATACGGATACGATTTGTTCAGCAATTGCTTATGCGGCACTGAAAAAAGAACTGGGCTGGGATGCCGAGCCGGTTCGTCTGGGAGAAGTAAGCGGCGAGACGCAATTTGCGCTCGATCAATTTGGAGTGGCAGCTCCGCGTCTGGTAGAGAATGTGGCAGGCGAAGCTAAACAGGTTATTCTGGTTGACCATAATGAACGGCAGCAAAGCGCAAATGATATTGATCAGGTGCGGGTTGTTGAGGTTATCGACCATCACCGGATCGCCAACTTTGAAACGGCTCATCCGCTGTACTACCGTGCCGAGCCGGTTGGCTGCACAGCAACAATCCTGAACAAGCTGTACAAAGAAAACGGAGTAGCGATTCCGAAGGAAATCGCCGGTCTGATGTTGTCCGCCATTATTTCCGATTCTTTGCTGTTCAAATCGCCAACCTGCACCGGAGAAGATGTGGCAGCTGCGCGTGAGCTGGCTGAAATTGCCGGTGTGGATGCAGACAGCTATGGACTTTCCATGCTTAAAGCTGGAGCAGACCTCAGCGACAAGAGCATTGCACAGCTGATTTCCCTGGATGCCAAGGAATTCAAAATGGGTGAATACAAAGTGGAAATTGCCCAGGTAAATGCGGTGGATGTGAACGATGTGCTCTCCAAGCAGGTAGAGCTGGAAGCTGCGCTGAACACGATCATTGCTGACAAAGGACTTGATCTGTTCCTGTTCGTTGTTACAGATATCCTGAACAACGATTCCGTAGGTTTGGCTTTGGGCCGCGTTGCAGGTGCTGTAGAGCAGGCTTATAATGTAAAGCTGGATGATAACAAAGCTATTCTGAAGGGTGTAGTTTCCCGCAAATCGCAAATCGTGCCAGTGCTTACGGAAACGATTGCCAAGCTGTAACAATTGCATGGAAGACTGGACGTTATCCTGTTCCTAATCATATGATTTCAGAGAAACCGGCTGTGCCATCCTTAACAGGACGGGCCAGCCGGTTTTTTTGGCAATGCACATCTGCCGCCGTTTGGATCTACCAAATGTTCGGCTATACTGTTTTCTAATATTATGCAACTAATTGCCTTCTGAAGGGTATAAACAGCATAGTCACAGAGAGGGGGAGTAAGAATGGGGAAGATGAAAAAGAAGGTTTTGGCAGCCGTTTGTATAACGATGATTTCAGGCGGAACCATGCTTTATGCCGCGCCCGGCAAACCGGATATAGCGGTCTATTTGAACAATGTGCTGCAAAAACAAGCAGGATTATCAGTTGATGGAGAGACCTATCTGCCGGCCCAGCAGCTGGTTGGGGGGCTGCAGGCGCTTATGTTCTGGGACGAATCCGCCAAGGCCGTCCGTGTCTATAAGCCGAATGTTAACATAGCGTTGCTTGATGATCAGGGGAAGATCTTTGGAAAGGTCAGAAGCGGTGTCAGCAATAAATTTTCGGTCTTGGTGCAGGTGGACAGCCTGAAGACGGATATATCGGATTTGAAAATAATCATCAGCGATCCGGAGGGCAAAACAGAAAATATTGATGCCGCGTCGGTCAAGGACAAGAAGGACAGCTTCTGGTTCAAATCCGCTGAGTTCTCCAGCACCTTTAGTGCAAAGGGAAACTATAAGATCCAGGTGTATCTGAAGGATACTACTTCCAAGGAATGGGCGGTTGTTTCTGAAATCCAAATCTCTACAATCTAAACGAAACGTACGGATATCAAGAAATTTCCGGTTCCGCGAACGGCCAAGCTCTCCCGAGATCGTATTGCGATGCCGGCAGGGCTTTCTCTTTGCCAAAATTGGGGATGGGCTCTATACTAAGCTTACATGAATGTGCCGAAAGGAGCGGGAATAATGACAAAAACGCGAAACAGCGGAGCTCTTCAATATAAATCGTTTGGACTGGTATTGCAGGCGCTTGTGATCCTGGCGAAAAAGGGCGACACCTGTTCAAGCTGCGAGATCGCCGAGCTTCTCTCGTCGGAGGCAACGCTGTTGAGACGCACGATGGCGAAGCTGACCAGAGAGCATATCCTGGTGACCCGGGAAGGCAGGGATGGCGGATATTTGCTGAACCGTGCCCCGGAGGAGCTGACGCTCGCGGAAATATACCTGGCGCTGGAAGTGGGGGAATCCCGCAATAAAGCGGTAAAAGATACGATGTGCATCAATGCTTTTGGAGAGCAGATGAAGGCGGCCTGCGGAGATGTTTTGGAGGAAATGGATCGCAGTGTGCTTGGCGTGCTGGAGCAGTACACGCTTGCCGATATGGTGCGCAAAGCAGGTTGTTGACAGGATTCATTTATTTGAATTATACTGTGCATATTAAAATACAGTTAAACGCATCATGATGAGTTGCCGCAGGGAGAGTATATTTTTTTTGCTTTTAACTGTGTGTTAATAAACACAGAATATAAACCGGATTAGGAAGAGGAGGAGTAGTGTGATGTCAACGGAATTGAAAACGGAAGTGGAATTTAACAAGGTGATCCGCGAACGGCATTCGGTGCGCAAATATGATCCATCCTGGAAGATTTCCGAGGAGGAGATCAAGGAGATTCTAGGAGAGGCGGTTCTGGCACCGTCCTCCTCCAATCTGCAGCCATGGCGGTTCATCGTCATTACGGATCAGGAGCTGAAGGCACAGCTGTTGCCTATCGCCAACAACCAGCAGCAGACGGTAGAAGCTTCTGCCGTTATCGCCGTGCTTGGCGATTCCGAGGCATACCGCAATGCAGAAGCTATTTACGAGTACGCAGAGGCTGCCGGATATGTGACTCCGGAAGTGGGAGCTGCCATGGCGAAGAGAAGCCGGGATGGATATTCCAGCATGCCGGTTGAGGTGCTGAATAACATCGCGCGTGTTGACGGCGGCCTGGTATCCATGCAGCTTATGCTTGCAGCCAAAGCGAAAGGTTATGACACTGTGCCTATGGGCGGCTTCAACCCTGATGGCTTCAGAGAGCTGTTCCAGATCCCTGAGCGTTATATAACAGTGATGCTGATTGCTCTGGGCAAGGCAGCGGTGGAAGGACGGCCAACCGTCAGATTGCCGCTGGAGCAGGTTACCCATTGGAACGGATTTCAGGGTTAAATAGCTTCACCTGTCAAGGGAAGCATGGGCTGGTCAGCGTAAGCTGGCCGGTTTTTTTGTTTTGCGGTGCTTTCTGCTAAAATATTGTTAGCAGATGCTTTCGAAGTCGGTTTTGTTCGAAGCAGATCTTTGAAGGAATGCTCACAAAACTTTCAGGAGGGGATCATATGATTCAAGTCTATCCGGCACAATCCGCCCACCGTTTTGATCATGGCTGGCTGCAAGGCAGCCACAGCTTCTCGTTCGGTGATTTCTATGATCCTAATAATACCTCGTTTGGTCCGATGCGCGTCTGCAACGATGATACCATCGCACCGGGCAGGGGCTTCGGCGCCCATCCGCACAGCGACATGGAGATCGTCTCCATCGTGCTGTCCGGCAGGCTGCGCCATGAAGATAATTTGGGCAATGTAGCAGAAACAACCTTCGGCGGCATTCAGCGCATGTCTGCTGGAACCGGCGCTATTCATACGGAGCATAATCCTTCGGACAGCGAGCCGGTACGGCTGCTGCAGCTGTGGTTCATGCCGCGTACCCGCGGAACGGCACCTTCTTACAGCACCGGCCGATTTGATCCGGCGAAGCTTGAAGGAAAACTGCTGCGAGTGGTGGCTGCAGAGCCTTCGGAAGAGGTCGTGGGTATTGCCCAGGATATGACAATTTATCTCGGCCGGGCGGAGGACGGCCAGGTATTATCTTTTCAACAGGAGCAGGGACGGCGCATTTTTATATATCTAATTGAAGGAAGGCTGAAGCTGCAGGGGGATGTCGAGCTGCTGCCGGGGGATTCGGCACGGATTGAAGAGGTCAGTGCCTTAAGTCTTGCCGCTGCAGAGAATACCCTGGTTATGGTGATTGATTTACCGTAGCTGCTTACGAAGTACAGTTACAAGGAGGGACATATAATGGCGCAGCAGGAGAGAGTGCTGGTTAAGCATTCGGTAACAGGACGTTTGCTGGTCAGCAGCACGGACGGCCCGGCCTATACGTTTGATCCGCAAGGCGAATTGACGGTAATTACGATCTGCGGGGTAGCTTCCGATAAAGGGGCAGCAGTGGTGGAGCTGAAGTCCGAGCTCAATGTGTTCCGCTTCGAGGAGCCTGCGGAGGGGCCGGTTATCAAGCATTGGTATTATGTAGGCGACAACGCGGTAGATTACGACGCCTCTTCAGGATGTCTAACGATAGCGGTCCAGTCCGAGATTGAGTACCGGCCCGACCAATATTGGGAATAGCGGAGTCAATCTGATATTTCTTTGACTAATATCACATCACAGGTGAAGTTAGTGTCTGGTAAAGTCGTTTTTTTCAAAAAATCCACGGAGAGAGGACAAATGATATTGACAATCCGCTCCTGGTGTACTAGCTTTGTTATGAAACGTAACACGACCAAAGAGATGAGATAGGAGAAATGAACAAAATGGAATTGTTTGCAGCAATGCAGCGGGACGATTACGAAGAGCTATTGTTTTGTCAGGATAAGGCATCAGGGTTAAAGGCGATCATTGCGATTCATGACACAACACTGGGGCCTGCACTGGGCGGAACAAGAATGTGGACTTATGCTTCCGAGGAAGCGGCGATTGTCGATGCGCTGCGGCTGGCCAAAGGTATGACGTACAAGAATGCTGTGGCGGGGCTAAATCTCGGCGGCGGGAAGACGGTGATTATCGGCGACCCTAAAAAAGACAAAAACGAGGCGATGTTCCGGGCCTTCGGCAGATACATACAAGGTTTGAACGGCCGTTATATCACAGCGGAGGATGTAGGCACCACGGAAGAGGATATGGATATTATTCATCAGGAGACGGATTATGTTACCGGGATTTCGGCCACTTACGGTTCTTCCGGCAATCCTTCACCGGCTACAGCTTTCGGGGTGTATCAAGGGATGAAGGCCGCAGCCAAGGCGGCTTTTGGCAGTGATTCGCTGGCTGGTAAGACAGTGGCAGTACAAGGTGTAGGCAACGTGTCCTTTACACTGTGCAAATATCTTCACGAAGAAGGAGCACAGCTTATTGTAACGGATATTAACAAGGAAGCTGTGGCCCGGGCAGTAGAGGCCTATGGGGCCAAAGCAGTTGATCCTGCGGACATCCTCTCAGTAGCTTGCGATATTTATGCCCCTTGCGCACTCGGTGCAACCATTAATGATGAGTCGCTGCCGCTGCTTAAGGCGAAGGTTGTCGCAGGTGCGGCCAACAATCAGCTGAAGGAGCCGCGTCATGGTGATGCCCTGCACGCTAAGGGCATTGTTTACGCGCCAGACTATGTCATTAACGCCGGTGGCGTAATCAACGTTGCCGACGAATTGAACGGCTATAACAAGGAACGAGCCTTTAAGAAAATTGCCAAGATCTATGGCAGCATTACCCGTGTGCTGGAGATTTCACAGGCCAATGGAATACCGGCTTATGCCGCTGCAGACCGCCTGGCAGAAGAGCGGATTGCCCTGCTGCGCACAAGCCGCAGCACGTTCCTGCGGAATGAGCATCACGCCATCAGCAGAAGATAACGTTTCTTCTATATAAATAAGCAAAAGCCCATTTCCGGTTAAGCGGAGTGGTATTATCCCCTTCAAGTAGACACTCGTAAAAAACCTCCTGTGTTAACATGAGGAAATGAGTGAACTTGGAGGGGGTTTTTGTATGGCGAAAAAGGGACAAGTATTTCAATCGTACTCAGAGGAATTCAAGGTAGAGGCTATTCAAACCTATCTTAAAGGAGTAGAGAGCTACAAGGTAGTCGCAGAAAGGTTGGGGATTGCGAGTTGTACCCAGCTTAAAGTATGGGTAAAGAAATATCGGATTGGAGAGCCATTTGATACACGTAAGGGTACAACAAACCCTTTGAAAGGACGTCCTCGTACTACATTTGCCAGTATCGAAGAAGAACGAGATTACTTGAAGGCACAGGTGGATTACTTAAAAAAGCGGTATCCAAATCTGTTAACGGAGCGAAGTTCGGGCTACAAGACAAATACGCCGTAATCGAAGAGCTACGTGACCAGCATGGCGTTACCCGCCTATTAGCTATTGCAGGTGTATCTCGAGCAAACTACTACAAGTGGCGAGGTACACAGGCTCAGCGGATTGAAGCCCATGCGCAGGAGCACGCAATTAAAGAGCATATGGTGGCCGTTCACTTAGCCCATCCCTATTTTGGATATCCTCGAATGCGAACAGCCCTGTGGGAGGCCGGCTACCTCGTCAACCACAAGAAGGTGTGGCGGCTCATGAAAGAACTGTCGATCCAGTCGGTCATTCGAAAGAAAAGGAATCGCTCGAGCTATGCTCCTTCCGTGGTCTATCCTAACCGATTAAAGCGCCAGTTTCATGCGACAGCTCCTCAACAGAAGCTGGTAACCGACATTACGTATATCTCAGACGGCACGCGCTTTTATTATCTGTCCGCCATTCAGGACCTGTTTAACAATGAAATTGTGGCCTGGCAGATCTCAGAGCGAAACGACGTAAAACTCGTCCTGGATACAGTTGAACAGTGGACACGAAAAAGAGACGTGTCTGAAGCCGTACTCCATTCGGACCAAGGCTTCCAATACACGTCTCAGGCGTACAACACACGATTAGAGGCATTCAGCGTCAAGGGCAGCCACTCTCGCAAAGCAACCTGCCTAGATAACGCCTGCATCGAATCCTTCTTTTCGCATCTGAAGACAGAAAAGTTGTACCTTCACCAGTTTAAGTCAGAAGCAGAGATTCATCAAGCCGTCGAGGAGTATATCTACTTTTATAATTACCAACGTTTCCAGGCGAAACTCAAACAGCGCGCGCCGATCGAGTATCGGCACGCGCTGGCTGCTTAGCTTTTTTTCATCTGTCTTCTTGACAGGGGTATGACCAGAGATGGGCTTTTGGCTTTCAGAGCAGATGAAACTTCAAAGGCTACTGTACCTTCTGCGGTTCCGGATAAGTGACGCCGAGCGTATCTACGGTAACCTTTTTCATCACCGGAGGTGCTTCCGGGCGGTCCGAATCGTCACGCGGCAGGTTGACGATGGATTCCACTACCTCAAGACCCTCTGTAACTTTGCCGAAAGCTGCATAGCTTCCGTCCAGGCTCGGATAAGCGGCTGCCATAATAAAAAATTGCGATCCGGCAGAGTTGACATCCTGGCTTCTGGCCATCGAAAGAACACCCTCTGTATGCAGCAGGTTGTTGGTGAACCCGTTGCCGGAGAATTCGCCGGAAATGCTGTAATCCGGTCCGCCCATACCTGTACCGTCAGGATCGCCGCCCTGAATCATGAAGCCGGGAATCACCCGATGGAATATGGTTCCGTCGTAAAATCCCTTTTTAATGAGGGAGATGAAATTATTGACGGTATTTGGAGCGACTTCCGGATAGAGCTCTGCTTTGATAATGCCGCCGTTATCCATCTCTATAGTTACGACCGGGTGGCTGGCTGTTGCAGAAGGGACGCCTTCGGTAGCCGCAGCAGCATCTTCTTTTTGCGGAGCGGGGCTGGCTTCACTGTTTGCAGTATTGCCTGACGTTTTGTTGTTGCCGGAATTCACCGCTTCATTGCCGTTAGCCGGTTTGTTGCCGCATCCGGCTACAATGATCAGCAGCAGTGTCATCATCAGAAGGATGACGGGTTTTTTTCTTGTTAGCTTCACGTTCGTAATCTCTCCTTTTTCCTTGTTCATCTCATGTTCTTCCACATTATCATACCTTCTTTGTCCCACTTCTTGCAAAGTGAGGTGTGAGGGCCGGGATTGGCACAAGTTCAAAAGAGGGGTAGAATAGGTAGATGCTTCCAAGGTATAACAGAAGGGATGTGTGCTTCATGCAGTTTTCGTGGAAGCGGAACCTGATCGTGCTTTGGGTGGGTGTTTTCTTTTGCAGTACGGCATATTCGATCTCGATTCCGTTCCTTTCAATTTTTTTGAGTGACCAATTAGGGGTCACGAGTCATTTGGAGATTTGGTCGGGGGTCAGCTTCGGCATCACCTTCCTGGCCAGTGCACTAATTTCGCCTTATTGGGGTTCACTGGCTGATAAATATGGCCGCAAACCGATGCTGATCCGCTCGGGCTTCAGTCTGGCGGCCTTATACTTAATTAATTTCTTCGTCCATGACCCATATGTATTTCTGATCGTACGGATTTTTCAGGGCCTGCTGGCAGGCTTTGTTCCGGCAGCCATCGCCATGGTGGCCACCAATACACCCGAGGATAAGACCGGTTATGCGCTGAGCATCATGTCGACTGCGGGAGCTACCGGCAGTATCATCGGACCGCTCATTGGCGGCGTAGTGAGTTATTATACCAGCAACCGCAGCGCCTTTTTGTTCTCGGCTGCGATCGTTCTGGTCTCGGCCCTAATCGCTACTTTCTTCGCCAAAGAGGAGAACTACGACCGCTCTGCACCCAGATCACGGGTCAGGGATGACATCCGGGAGGCGAGAAACAACCGCGCCTTTATTACCCTGCTGTCACTGGCCGGCATCAGTACTTTTTCGGTAATGATCCTTGAACCGCTGCTGCCGATTTATTTGCTTGATATGGGCATTTCCAAAAGCACCGCTACACTAAGCTCGGGAATTGTATTCTCCGCCGTAGGGATTGCTACTGTGATTATGGCACCGCAATGGGGGAGAATAGGCAGCCGCAAAGGCTTCGGACTTGTCCTGTTTATTGGCCTGATCGGCGGGGGAATTGGGAACATCCTTCAGTATTTTGTCTCAGGTTATGTAGAGTTTGCGGTACTGCGTTTTGCCTATGGCCTGTTCTATGCCGGAGTGCTTCCTTCGGTTAACGCAATGATAGTCCAGACCATTGAACCGGGATTCCGCGGGCGGGCATTCGGACTGAATCAGGCGGCTTCGCAGCTGGCAACGATGGCCGGTCCGATTATCGGCGGCTTGCTCGGCGCGTTCATTCCCATCCGCTGGGTGTTTGTCATCAACGGTGTGATGCTGCTGGTAGCGGCGGTGCTGGTGAAGACCCGTAAGCTGGAGGCGAAAGTCATCGCAGCCCGTCATGCTGGAGAACCGGTAGCGATGCAGAAGTAGCATGCCGGATTACGCTGCCGTAAGGTCCGGATTAGGATAAGCTGTCGGCTTGGTCCATTCTTAATGGAAAAAGCACCGCCGGAACAACTTCCGGCGGCGCTTGGCGTCAGTCCTACATTATTCTTCTTCTCCGTTCGATCCGTTCAGGACATCGGTCCCGGGCATTACATCCAGGGGAGGTGAGGCAGGGTCCACAGCAGTTCCGGGCTGAAGCTCGTCGGCGTCGGGAATATCCTCCAGTGGCAGATCCTCTTCCTCATCGTCCAGAATTTCGTCGTCACCGGCATAATCAATGACGCTGCCCGTCAGTCCTGCAGCCCCGGCGGCTAAGACGGCATCGGATTCAAGTAGCTCATCCCGCCCGGTTCCCGGTGAAGCGGCTATCTCTCCGTGCCGTTCAGCCCGCGGACGAAGAGCAGGTTCAGGTGCACTGAGGCCTATGTCAGCAGCCAGAATGTGGTCTTCTACGAGCGCCGGATCGGCACCGTCATCCACTACGCCATCGAAATCAATGGGAGCGGCACCGACGGGTTCATGGCTGGTAAATGCAGATTCGAGCGGCCGTCTGTCTTCCTGATCCGTGCCGCTGCCGCTTGTGCTCTGTTCGGTAATCGTGCCGAGCGGACGCAGTTCTTCCAGCGGAATATCCTGCTCCGGGGAGCGTTCTCCCATCTTTGTATAACGCTCATATGCAAAATCGGCTTCAGTTTTATTAAATTCATTACCCATAGCCGTTCAACTCCTTTGCTTAAGTCTGTCCCTTTTTAGGAACAGCATGGTCAATTGCTGCTTGCTGGTCGTCGTCCGGCAGGGCGCCGGGAAATGACCCTTCCTGAAACAGGCCGAACTGTTCATCGATATCCCGCTCGGTTACCAGCCCATCTTCATCAGAGGGTTGGCCCGCGGTGATGTTCTCCTTCTTGTCCATAGCCTATCCTCCTCGACTTCTATAATAGTTCTTTACCCGTTTATCCGGCGCCGAATCTGTTACACCCCGGAGCAGCTTGTCCATTAGAAATTAGAACGGGTATAGAGGAGATTCTTAGCCTGATCTTAATATATTCAATCCAGGCGCCATTTAACCGTGTAACCAAGGGTAAACTACTTAATTCGAGGTTTTTTGCAAGATTAGGCAGGTATAGTGCGAAGGTTGTCGAAAATAAGAATCATATGAACTATATAAATACCACTAATGATTTATTGAGGAGCCAAGATGAAGTTGCCATCATCAAAGAGAGTAGTTGCGATATTCATGCTGCTGCTTTTGATCGCTATAGTGCCTATCGGTATCGTCATGGAGTGGGACGAGCGGTCAGGCGTTGCCTTGCCGGAATGGGAGCTGAAGTGGGGAAGTTCAAATATACAGGATGTTGAAGAGGCTGCGTCTGCACCTGATGAGGATTGGATAAAGCAGACAGCAAGTTCATCCAGGCCGCTCACCAATGAAGGGATGACAGGAGCCTGGATACGCTTCACTTTACCTCCGACAGCGGCAAATTCGGCACTGCTTATAGATAAAGTGTATGGAAATACGCTTAAAGCTTACAAGAATAACGTTCTTATTTACGATTCGGCAGATATGGTCAATTATAATGGCAGCAAAGTGCTGATTCCTTTGTCAGCAGAAGATAAAAGCGGCCAGCTTTATTTGTGGAGCAGCGGCGGCAGCAAAGATTTCGGTATAGAAGGCGGCATCAGGGTAGGGAATTATGACAAGCTCCTTGCCCATTATGTTAAACAGAATCTGATCGATCTTGTCATCGGTGCGGCCCTAATATTTATGGCTGTTGCGCTGTTGATGTGCCTGCTGTTTTTCAGGCTGGAATTTTTCTCGGGCGGCTTATGGCTTGTGCTTGTTATAGCTTCCTTCGGTATGCTGCTGATCACCTACTCACCTTTTTTGCAGCTCGTCTTGCACGGCCATGACCAATGGATTGAGGTTTGTTTTGATCTGGCTTTACTCATACTTCTGCCGGCATTTACCTTGTATTTTGAACGGATATTCGGACGTGGAAAAAGTCTGTGGCTGGTCCGGTTTCGTAATTTTCAACTGCTTTATTCGGGATTCAGTCTCGGCTTTCTGCTGCTGAATATATTACTTTCCTACCGCTTGGATCACCTGTATAGACTGATGAGTGTTCAAGTGATCGGCATCATGATGATCCTGCAATTCTTTTACTTGCTGGTTTTTGCGGTTATTCATGCTCTTAGAGGCAACCGGGAAGCTCTTATCTTCACGATAGGCTTTGTTATTTTCGCGGTTCCTTCGCTTAGTGAGCTGATCCTGTACTTTTCATCCACACATAGATACCATTTGTATTGGTGGAAATGGGGAGTGGTTGGGTTCCTCCTTTCTCTGATCATTATCCTCGGGAGAAGGCTGGCCCGGAATTATGAACAGACCGTGGAATACTCCCGGGATCTGGAGAAATTCAACAACGATCTGCAGCGCTCGGAGAAGATGGAGATCATCAGTGAGCTCGCTGCTTCGGTTGCCCATGAGGTTCGCAATCCGCTGCAGGTAACCCGGGGTTTTCTGCAGATTCTGGGTGAACGCTCCGGCAAGAAGGAAAAGGAGTACCTGGAAATGGCAATGGAGGAGCTGGACCGGGCTTCCTTGATTATTACGGATTTTCTGACCTTCGCCAAACCGGGGCAGGAAACCGTGGATGTATTTGAGGTTTCGGAGGAACTGAAGCATGTGTCCGGCATTTTGATGCCACTGGCCAATCTGCAGGGTGGTGAGATAGAGCTCCGCCTGCAAAGCGATCTTCAAGTGAAGGGCAGCGCCTCCAAGTTTAAACAGGCTTTTATCAATTTGATCAAGAACAGCATTGAATCGCTTCAGGAGGATGGGCTGATTCAAGTAACCGCCTGGAAATCAGGTCAGCATATTATTATCAGTGTGCAGGATAACGGGGAAGGCATGAGGGTTAGCGAACTTGCCCGGCTGGGAGAGCCGTACTATTCGAATAAAACCAAGGGAACAGGGCTCGGGCTCATGGTTACCTTCCGTATTATAGAAGCGATGGACGGGTCCATTCAATTTCACAGTACAAAAGATGAAGGTACCGAAGTGATTGTTAAATTGCCATCAGCCGGAAAAATTTAGAATTTTTTTGGTAAATTTCGTTTTTATGAAGGGATAGGCAACGGCCAGCGCGAAATAATACCAATACAGAACACTTTGTTTCTGAAACTTTCTTCTGAGGTGCTTACATGCGCTTGATCGTCAAAAGTTTACATATAGTAGCAGCATTTTTTTTACTTTTTATGATCTGCGGTTCGCTCACGGTATCAGCGGAAAGTCATTATGCTTCTAAAGAAATCACAAATTGGCAAATCAAATGGGGCAGCAAGGCGGGGGATACAGGACATCAAGTTCCTGTTTCCGATAAAGAAGAGTGGCTGAGCGCCGGCTCCGGCCAGAAAACACCGGAGCTTCCAGACGGAATCTCTTCTGTATGGACACGCATTTCGCTTCCGGAATTCAAATATGTCTCACCTGCAGTCTATATCGATACGTTATATGCACTGCATGTAAAAGTGTACATGGAGGATCGCCTCATCTTTGAAGCTGACCGCAGTTATATTAAGGATAATTATTCACTGCTCGTGCCCCTAAGCAGCGGGGACAACGGGAAGAATCTGTACATATGGACTGAAACGCTTAAGGATCGGATCGGTATCAAGGATCAAGTGATCATTGGGGAACACGGAGTTCTGATTAAGGACTATATCAAAAACGGGCTTATCGACGTTATTCTGGGCGGTGCCTTTTTGTTTGTGGCGATAGTCCTGTTTGTGTGCGCGTTTTATCTCAACAAGGATTACTTTTCGATAGCGGCCTCTTTATCTATCGTCATTGCCTCCACCGGAGTGCTGTCGATCACGTATTCCCCGTTTATTTATACCTTTTACAGCTATTTAGGTCCGGTGAGCATAGTCTTTCTGGATTTGGCGTTACTGTCGCTTCTGCCTGCGCTGACCTATCTGTTTGAGAAAATATTCGGCGGCGGAAGGTTTGGCATCATCCGTAAGTTCCGCAAATTCCAGACAGCATATTCTTTATTTTGCATCGTTTGTCTAGTGATCAATGGACTGTCGGATAACCGCTTTGTTGAACTGTACTATTTTATATCAGTCACTATCATCGGATTTCTAATGATCCTTCAATTCATTCTCCTCATTGCCTGTGTCATTATCTATTCTTTGAAGGGAAATAAGGATGCGATCATTTTTGCCATCGGCTTCGGAACTGCAGCCTTTACTGGAGTAGCCGAGCTGGTGTGGTATTATATCCGCCAAGGCAATTATGATCTGTTCTACTGGAAATGGGCGCTGGTTGTGTTCATTCTCTCGCTCATTATTATTCTCGGCCGCAGGCTGGCCCTGAACCATCAGCAGGTGGTCAAATATTCCCGGGAGCTGGAGCTGTTCAACAATGAACTGCAGCGTTCGGAAAAAATGGAGATTATCAGCGAGCTTGCTGCATCCGTAGCACATGAAGTCCGCAATCCGCTTCAGGTTACGCGAGGATTTTTGCAGCTGCTGATGGAGAAATCGAACGGAGATGAGCAGAGATTTCTGTTCATGGCCCTTAGCGAGCTGGACCGCGCAGCGAACATCATTACGGATTTCCTGACCTTTGCCAAACCGGAATTCGAGCAGGTCTCGATTCTTAATGTTCATGATGAATTCAAGCATATCGAGAGCATCCTGCTTCCGCTATGCCATTTGAACGGGGGCAAGATGGTGCTGGACGTGAAGGAACATTGTTGGGTGAAGGGCAACTCCTCCAAATTCAAGCAGGCTTTTATTAATATCATCAAGAATAGTATCGAGTCTCTCGGGGAGGAAGGGACCATTCATATGTCGGTATATGCCAAAGGGGACAGGGTGTATATTCATGTGAAGGATAACGGGGAGGGAATGGAACCGGGCGTATTGAACCGGCTTGGCGAGCCGTATTTCTCGAACAAGTCGAAGGGCACAGGCCTGGGACTTATGGTCACTTTCCGCATCATTGAGGCCATGAATGGTGAAGTCCGCATTATAAGCAAAAAAGGAGCAGGAACCGAATCCATCATCATTCTGCCGCTGGCAGAAGCTCCGGATGATTCCAACTCCTTATGAACTCTTAAACCTGTTGTTCTACCAAGAACCGAGTGTAGTAACGTCGGTCTTCAGTATGCCTGAAGATGGACTGGGAGGAATAACCAGATAGAACTCATTGGAGCCTTCCTCTACCGTCTTGAGCGTAATATGGTCGGGAAGATTGATGCCTAGTGCTTCTTTGAGGGCTGCTTTTGGGTCTGAGAGCAGCTTCTGCTTGAAACTTGGATCTTCCCATGCTTTCTGAATCACTTGATTTCTAAGAATTGCTTCTGACAAAATAATCACCCTTCCCCTGAATGGTTATATTTACCTCATGAGCATAACATAGGATTTTATATTAATCTATTGCTATTTCTATGATCATAATAGAGTTGCAGTGCTTATTATGTATTCCTATTTTTGGATAACCAGTAGCTGAGTCCTCCTCCCTGCAAAAGCTGTTTCTCTGCTTCGATAGCTGCTGCGATATGCTGGAGATTCTGGACCAGCACATGGTGGAAAGCTACCAGATGGGGAGCCTTCAGCCGGTATTCTGCGAGTTTGCTGTGGTTGGCGAGCGCTGTTTCAGCGTAGGACGCCAGCCCGCCTTCCGTAAAGATGAAATCTTTGACCTTCCCCGCTGTAAGCGGGCCTTGACCCTCCTGAAGCTGGCAACGGGCCAGAGACAGCAGGCAATTATAGCTGCCCTCCGCCAAATCCTGCTCCCAATCCTCGTAATCATCAAGCATTTGCAGTGTAATCAGTACCTTATGCAGCATCTCTTCCGAATCCGCAATTAGAAAAGCATGATCCGAAAGTAGCAGGACGGCTGTACTGCAGAGCTTAAGCGGACTGGCTTTGTGGGCAATTTTGACACGGTCGTTCAGGAAATAGTCACTGCTGGCCTCGCCTGCCACACTGTCTGCCCATTCAAAAAGATAACGTTTGAAATAGGACCAGAACGAGGAGTCCGGGGCGAAAAGAGGCCGGTAAATATGGAGAAATTCCACGTACAGCAGGTTGGCAAGCGGCAGCTGCTCTGCGGCGGTTGGCTCTTTGCTGTCCATCAGATCATCCTGCAGGAAGAAATAGAGCATAATTAAGACGTTCCCCAGCGACATCTGATGCACTTGCTCTGACGTAAGACCGTATTCTGAGCGCAGCCAGAACGGGAGTAAATAACATATGTAATTTTTGTGGCTTCCTGCTTTAAATACGTTAAACTGATGAAGATAGGCCAAACCTTGTGTACGAAGCGGTTCTGGAAATCCTGTGATGATGACACTGGCATCGCCAAATACCGCGCGGAGCTCCTCATCGTACTCATGAAGCCAATCCATAGGCTGCTCCCCTGTCAATATTTTATTTTTTTTAGAAAAAATGGGGTTATCCGTCATGATTATAGTCCTACTAACCTGGGATTTCAATGATAATTTATGGGGTGATATAGTAATGGAGTACTATAATTCATCTTATCCACGGATTGAGAATTGCTAAAGGGGGATGGACATGGAGAAGATTGTGTTTGGGCTGGCCGGCGGCGGCTGGCGGGCGGAGTTCTATTTGCGTATTGCCAAACAGCTGCCGGAACAATTCGCTGTAGGCGCTATGTTTGTGCGCAATAAGGAGAAAGCCGATGTCTTAAGCAGGGAATGGGGAGTGAAGGTCTACACTTCAATTGAAGAGTTTATCTCAGCGGGTACTTATTCCTTTGCGGTAATTAGTCTGAAACGCGAGGTAAGCAAAGCGTATATCATCCGGCTGGCGGAAGCGGGTATTCCGGTGCTTGCGGAGACGCCGCCGGCGCCCGATCTGGAACAGCTGACGGAGCTATGGAATAGGGTGGGCCGTTCTGCCGTCATCCAGATTGCCGAGCAGTATCTGTTCCAGCCGATGCATGCGGCAAGAATCAAGCTGGCCGCTTCCGGCAGGCTTGGCACGATCAGCCAGGCCCAGGTATCGGCTGCACACGGATATCACGGAATCAGCCTCATCCGGCAGCTGCTGGGCATCGGCTTCGAGAATCCAATAATTCGTGCACAGAATTTTTGTTCTTCTATTATAAAGGGACCGCAGCGAAGCGGACCTCCGGTTGCCGAGGTGATGGTTCAGACGGGGCAGATGCTGGCCACTCTGGATTTTGGAGCCCGGCTAGGTGTGTTCGATTTCAGCGGCGACCAGTATTTTTCATGGATCCGCGGCAACCGGATTTTGGTGCGCGGGGAGCGGGGGGAACTGTTGAACGATGAGGTGTCCTGGCTCCAGAGCTATGATACGCCGCTCTACTGCAAGCTGCGGCGGATGGATGCCGGGCATGGCGGAAACCTGGAGGGCTTTTATCTCAAGGGGATTATGGGAGACGGCGAATGGCTGTACCGGAATCCATTTGCCCCGGCCAGGCTCACGGACGATGAAATTGCCATTGCAGAGAGCCTTGTCCGAATGCAGAGACATGTTCAAGGAGGACCTTCTTTCTACAGTTTGGCCGAAGGATGCCAGGATCAGTATTTGGCACTGCTGCTGGAGCAGGCGGCGGCGAGCGGAGAAACGGTGACTTCCCATAGTCAGCCGTGGTCAGAGCAGGGCTGAAGCAGCGGATGTAATCAAAAGCACGGCCGGGCGGGGGTGTTTCCCGCCTGCCGTGCTTTTTGGTATGTGATCGTACGAGCTTACAACGGCTGCGAGCCGGATAGTTGTGCAGCTAATTGTGCATACTCGCCGCGCAGCCGGAGAAGTTTCGCGACACTCTTCTCCAAGCCGCCGAGCCGGTTGCGCCGGGTCCATAATTGCCGGTATTGATGCAGCAGGAGGTCGAGATCATGGATCTGATGGTCCACCAGTGCCGGATCAATCCCGGCAGGTTCCGCAGCCAGCAGCTGTTTGATGCGGCCAAGCTGCACGGCATGCTTTACAAAATGAATGCCGTTCTCAAGCTCTTGGATGACAAGTTCGGCATCCGTGCATTCCAGCGCAAGATCTTCAAGCTGATCCTCAATACGGCTGATGTACTGCTCCAGATTATCGAAATGCTCAGCGGTGAGTTTATTTACGATCCCCATGTTGGCCAGATTACTGCGCATCAGCATGGACATTTCTGAATCATTGGGGCGGGAAATGCCGGATTCAAGCTTGTAGTAATTTCCAAGATCGAGCAGCAATTGCCCAATCTTCTCCGAACGGTCGTGAAAGACCGAGGTATTCAGATATCCTGCAACATCGGCATCAAGATTGTTGTCGACATTCCAGGACAGCGCAGCGCCGTAGACAAATCCGGCATAACTCACCGGAAGATGCTGCCAATGGCCGAAATCACCCCAGTCCGTAATGAGGTAGCCGATAGCCCCGTTGTTCTTGCCGTGTACAGCGGCGTTATGCAAGTTGGCGAGCATATTGCCGGTGCGTCCGGTAAGGGAATTCCAGGAGCTGGTTCCCGGGCAGACATAGAACGGGATTTGTGCTTCGCGGAATTTCAGGGTGTCCGCTTCGAACGGGTGGTCTGCGCTGTAACCCCATTCCATGGCAATAATATTTTTAGGCAGCTGGGGGATCAGCTCAGGATGCTGGATGATAATATCACCCCAGAACTGCATCGTTTTTCCCCGCTGTACAACGAGCTCATGAATCTTCTGCAGAAATGACAAGTAGAGCGTGCCTTTGCCTGCTGCATCTGCCGCGGCTTTGCTTTTGCCAAGTCCCAGTTCATAAGTCTCGTCGCAGCCAACGTTGAACTGATTCGAGGTGAAATAAGGAAGAAGGTCATCATACATTGTGCCCAGCAGCTCGAGTACTTTAGGGTCTTCAGTATCGAAGGTGCCCGGCTCCATGAAAAGCCCATCCGGATATAAATCACTGTCATACATATGGTCTGGCAGCATGAACCCCTCAGGACTTTCGGCCAGTGCTTTGAATTCCGGCCGGGTCAGCCATCCTTCCATATGGCCGAAGCTGTTCTGGTTGGGAACCAGCTCGATATAACGTTCGCGGCAGTAAGCATCGAGCAGCAGAATTTCTTCACCGGTTATAGGTGTTTCGAGCTCCCAAACCTGGGGGAACGACTCATAGGCAAAAGGAGAACCTTCTATATATAACTGCAGTTGGTTCAGCTTCAGATCGGCCATAAGATCAACGATCCGGTAAAGGGTTTCGAGTTTGGGCGTTTTGTTGCGGCTGATATCAATCATCAGTCCTCTTGCGGCAAAGTCCGGTTCATCCCGGATATGCAGACAGGGAATGTTTCTGCCGGATTGTTCCAGAATCTGTTTCAGGGTTGCCACTGCATAATAGGCTCCTTCAGGAGAGCTGTAAGTAATGAAGATTCCATGCTCTTCGATGACAAGCTCATAACCTCCTGCAGACAGCAGGCGGTTGTAGCTAAAGCTGCATGCGGAGGAAACGGCCGGACGTGTACCTACTGACAAAGGCAGGCTGAGCTGAAGAACTTGAGAAATGACAAGCTGAAGCTTACGGGCTGCCGGGAGAACGGAACGGTTCGCCTCACCGGAGAGAACAATGCTTGCTTTGGCCGGAAGGCGGAAGTAGCCTTCAGAGCGCGTGATTGTCCGTGGATGGGGAAGCAGCTGTAAAGTGCGAATTTCAGGCATAGTGTGGACACCTCTTATTCATGTAGAATATGATCATCTTCCTAACAACCATATCACTCCTAAACAGAGTAAGGAATGCAAAGTACGTCCAAGGTCATGGATTATATAATCAGTCCTTACCCAGTACAATACGTAGATCGCAAGGTGCCACGGTAGAGGGACTTTTGGCCTCATTCGCAAGTGGATTTACTGCTAAACGGCTCCCTGCAGGCAAAGGTAATATGTGGTATCGTGCATTATAATGATCGTTTTTATTTCTCGGCAATTTTGGAGTATCTATATATAAGACGACATATTTCTTCTTTTGTTGCGGATGAATGTCGGATCATGCAGCTTTATGTTGACACTCACAAAAATCAAATGCTATTATTTAGATAATATTAGTAATTTTTATGATAGTTCTTAAAGACTATGTTATGCCGGAGATGAAGCCATGAGGGAATTTTACTGCATCAGTTGCCGCAGTCTCCATAAGGTGGACGTACAAACAAACCGCTCCGTACGCATTTTGTCCACCGGGTATCATATCGTTGGCGAACAGCGCTATCAAATTTGTATCTGTAATCTAACTGAGTTGCATACATCCTTCCCAGCTGCAGCCGAATATAATGCGGAATGACTGGTCTAATGATGCATCTGATTCATATATCAGCCGAACAGCCTGTCCACTCAGCGGACAGGCTGTTTAACGTGCCTGTTCACCCATTTTTGAAAGTGAATACGCTATCTTTTGGAAATATGGATAACTCTGAGTGAAACTCCGAAAAAAAATGAATGATATTCTGTTATTTATTTGAAAAGAAAACGCTGTCAGTAAATAGTGAAACTTGTTATTGTGATTTTTCTCATGTATGATGCTTTTAACAAAGCTTAAATAAGCTCGAATTTTCCAAAAAATGGAGAATAGGGTGGTGGGATGAAAATCAAAACAACTGCGGAAGACAAGATGATAGCATTTTACAGATACTTTTCTTTGTCCCTCACATCTCTGATGTACCTCCTGGACCACACGGGACCTTCCGTAATTAATAAATCCCTTTTAATAATAATTTTGTTCTTATTTGCCCAACTATTCACTATGTATTACCGGAGGTTCCGGAATAAACCGCGTGTCCTTATGGCAGCTGTAAGTGTAGAAATGGCGGGTATTATTGCACTGACGCTGTTAACCGGTGCATATGACAGCTCCTTTAGACTGTATGTGCTTAACCCTGTGCTGATCGCTGCGGGTTCGTTATCCATCTATTTCGGATGGAGTTTGCTGCTTGGATACATTGGTATATTCGCAGTATTTTGTTATGTTTTTCTTAATTCTGCCGGAAAAACTTTAGCTGAAGCTGCATTGGCAAATGGCAACCTGTTTCTAGCACTGGTACTTACGGTTATAATTATGCAGATGGTTAACAGGATCAAGCGGCAGCGGGAAGAAGCAAACGCGCGGACCAATGAAACCATGGAGCACATTAAATCGCTCTATCATATCGTGGAAACATCAAGCCAGCATGACTTCATGAACATAGGCCAGGTTATTACGGATTATGTGGTAAAGCTTACCAAACTTGACAGAGCCTTGTTCTGGTTCGCCAAGAAGAGCGGTGAGCCTGCACCGCAGAGCCGGCAGACCGGCTGGCAGCAGGAAGAGGAACGTTTTCTTTTCTCGGAGCTGGAGAAGCATGAGCATGAATGGAGATTACAGCGCGAGCCTGTATTCAAGAGCCTGCCGGGGCTCGGAGATTTTTTGCTGATGCCGGTGAGAATGAGCACCCGCTTTGTTGGCATGATCGGCGTGAAGCTGGAGTCCTCGGAAGGCCTTGAAGGCCGCCGGTGGTATATCCAGCAGTTGATGTTTCTGTCGGAGCTTAGTGCAATTATTCTTGAACGCCATGAGCTGGGTGTCATCGAGAACCGGCTGATCATCACGAATGAGCAGAACCGGATTGCGGATGAAATGCATGACAGTGTCTCACAGAGTTTATTCGGCATCGTCTATGCCACTCACTCGCTAAAGCAGACCTGGCCGAAAATGTCTGATTCCGAGCTGGAGGAGCAGATAGAGCTTATCCATGATTCGGCGACCAAGGTGGCCAAGGAGCTGAGAATTACAATCTACAGTCTTAGCTCCAAGAAGAGCGGCGGTCCAACCTGGCTGGGTATGGTAAGGTCTCATCTGAAGAGCTTGTCCAGACTGAATGATGTGGAGATTGAACTAAAGATCACGGGTGATGACTTCAGTCTCCCGTATCCCTACCACAAGGCGCTTTTCCGGATTATCTCTGAAGCGACCGGCAATGCCATTCGTCATGGTGCGGCCAGCCGGGTGGATGTTGAACTGTCACTTAAGCCAAAATGGATAAGACTTTCCATAATCGATGATGGTGTAGGTTTTGATACGAGTCTGCTGTTGACGGAGTCTGAGGATAACACAGGCGGACTGGGGATGAAGAATATGCAATATCTGGCGCAGTCTCTTGGGGGCGATTTTCAATTGTCCAGCAGTGAGAATGCAGGCACAAAAATTTTAATTTCGATACCTGTCGGTGTGGCTGAATTAAAAAATGCATAAATTTTAGGCAGGAGGTCGTTCAAGTGAAAATCGTCATTGTTGATGATCATCCTTTGGTGAGAAGAGGATTGGCAGCTGTGATTTCAATGCAGCCCAATTTGCATTTTGCCGGCGAGGCAACGAATGGCCAAGAAGCTCTTCTTGTAATTGAGGAGACGCAGCCTGATCTTGTGCTGATTGATCTGAAGCTTGCCGATGAATCGGGACTGGACGTAATCAAAGCAGCACGTGCGCACGGTTTGACCAGCAAGTTTATTCTGCTGACCTCATCGGCAAGCCGGGAGGATTTCCTGAAGGCAGAAGAAGTGCTGGTTGATGGATATGTGCTGAAAGAAGCGCTGCCGGAGGAATTGCTGTTTGCGATTCAACTGGTCCATAAGGGCAGAAAGTATTATGACCCCGGCCTAATGGAAGATAAAATGCGGATGAGCGGCAGCAGTCCGACAGATGAATTGACACCGAAAGAGAAGGAAGTGCTGATTGAGCTGGGTCAGGGTGCCTGCAACAGGGAAATCGCCTCGCGCCTGTTCATCAGCGAATTTACGGTCAAAAAGCATGTGAGCCAAATTTTGGCGAAGCTACAGGTTGCTGACCGGACGCAGGCAGCATTGTATGCCAATGCAGTCGGGCTGACCAAATATGAAATGTCGTATGATTAAGATAAGCTATGATGGCTTAAAGAATGGAGCACGGACTTAGAGGTCCGTGTTTTTTTGTGCGAATTATTATTTTCCAGGTTCCGGACTGCAGATGAACCGGGATACTTTACACGTAAACGGCTGAGCCTTCCTTTTGAAAAGGGCGGTGAGGCCGTTTTTTCTTGGACGCTTTCCGCAAATTTGATGACTTGGTGTAGGGGTTCCTTCCATAAGTTGTTACAATTTACCAAGCGTATACTACTAAAGTATACCATAGAGGTACACTAAAGTGCCAATAGGACTCACACGAAAGTGAAGATTAAAGTGATGGTATGACCCATGTGGCAAGTCGTATGGATTGATAGAATAAAAGTAAGATATCTGAAACTTTCATGATTGCTTTCAGAATTAATGCGGAAGGAGGGTTACTGTGGAAAAGACGATTTTGGATTACATTAACCTGATAAAGAAAAGGTTATGGTTAATCATGGTGTTTGTATTAATCTCCTGCGCCACCACCTTCTACGTCAGCAAGAACTTCGTCGTACCCGTCTACTCCGCCTCCGGACAGCTGCTGGTCAATAATACCGCAAATGTACCCGAGAGCAACAATCTAAACAATCTAAACTTCAGCCTTAACCTCATCGAGAGCTATAAGGAAATCATGAAATCCCCCACGATTATGAAGAATGTTGTAGCGGATCACCCGGAATTCAATCTGACGGAAGACCAGCTGGCGTCTAAGCTGCAGGTGAAATCTTCAGAGAAAAGCTCGGTCATCAATATCAGCGTGCAGGACGAAAGCTACAGTAAAGCAGCTGGGATAGTAAACGCGGTTTCACAGTCGTTCATCCGCAGCTTGCCGACACTGATGAAGCTTGATAATGTAACATTCCTGACGCCTGCTGACCCAACCGATGTTCCCGGACCGATCAACGGTGGCGCCAACATGAATATCATCATCAGTTTTGTAGTTTCGCTGATGGCTGCAATAGGGATTATCCTGCTGATGGAAACACTCAATGGAACGCTCCGGAGTGAGAAGGAAGCCGAATTCGACCTGGGTCTGCCGGTCATTGCAAGCATTCCTGCCATCCGCAAACGTGATTTGGGTAAAGCAGCAAATGCTAATTCGAGAGTAGGGGAGGGCGCTTATGTTGCGGCTGAATAAAAGTTTGATCACGGACTTGAATCCGTCCTCGCATATCTCCGAATCCTTCCGCTCGCTGCGCACCTATATCCGCCAGCTGGGACTGCTTGGCGGAAATTCAGGCAAAGTGCTGCTCTTCACTTCAGCGGAAGGCGGAGAAGGCAAGACGACCATTCTGGCCAATCTGGCGGTTTCTTTCGTTCAGGATGGCAAGAGGGTTGCCGTTGTGGATTGCAACCTGAGACACCCCGGACTGCATTCCGTGTTTGAAGTGGAAGGCAGCCATGGGCTTGCCGCTTATCTGGGCGGCACTGAGGAAACCAAAGATGTCGCAGTTTACGGAAATTTGGCGAATCTGGCCGTGATCCCTGCCGGTATTACCGCTGTCAGTCCGCCGGATCTGCTGGGTAACGACAAAATGGCAGCTCTGCTGGAAGAGCTGAAAACAAGCTTCGATCTTATCCTGCTCGACTCGCCGCAGGCAGTGGAGTTCAGTGATGCAAGAATCCTGGCCCCGCTGACGGACGGTGTCATCATCGTGGCAAGGCACGGCAAATCGAAGCGTGAAGCGCTCCGCAAGCTGAAGACGCTCATGGATCAGACCGGAACCAAAATTCTTGGCATTGCCATGAATCATAGTAAATGAGCTCACAAAACTTTTAGGAGGTAAGTGCGATGAAAAAGGTAAAAAAGGTAATTATCCCTGCTGCTGGGCTAGGAACGCGCTTCCTTCCCGCGACGAAAGCAATGCCTAAGGAAATGCTGCCGATCATCAACAAGCCAACTATTCAATACATCGTAGAGGAAGCCATCGCTTCCGGTATCGAGGATATCATTATCGTTACCGGTAAAGGCAAACGTGCAATTGAGGACCATTTCGACAATGCGTTCGAACTGGAATCCCGGCTGCTGGAAGACGGCAAGCTGGAACTGCTTAAAGAAGTTCAGCGTTCCTCTAAAGTAGAAATACACTATATCCGCCAAAAGGAACCAAAGGGATTGGGCCATGCGGTTTGGTGCGCAAGACGTTTTATCGGAGACGAGCCCTTTGGCGTTATGCTCGGTGATGACATCGTAACCGGACAGGTTCCTTGCCTGAAGCAGCTGATCGACCAATATGAAGAAACACAGAACTCAGTGATTGGTGTTCAGGAAATTCCGGATGAATTCACTAACCGTTACGGGATTATTGAACCGGATTTGCAGGATGGAAGACTCTACCGGGTTAACAACTTCGTCGAGAAGCCGGCACTGGGTACAGCACCTTCCAATCTGGCCATTATGGGCCGTTATGTGTTCACTCCTAAGATCTTCAAATACCTGGACCTGCAGGAAAAAGGTGCTGGCGGCGAGATTCAGCTCACGGATGCGATCCAGAAGCTCAATCAAAGCGAGCGGGTATATGCCTATAACTTTGATGGTACGAGATACGATGTCGGCGAACGCCTTGGATATATTTTAACCACATTGGAATTTGCCCTGCAGAGTGAGGACTTGCGCTATCCGGTAATGGATGCCATGTCGGAATGGCTCAGCAAGGCCGGACAAACCACGCTTAGCTAAAAATGAGGAGAACCACAAAACCTTTAGGAGGAATGAGGAGAAATGAGCATGCAAAAACTGCCGGAAGACTATGAGGCCGTCCTGCCGAAACTTTACATGCTGCATGCCAAAGAAGGGAATAAAGGTATGGATTCCTATCTGGTGATGAAGCGGATTATCGACATTTTTTTCTCCGCTCTTGGCCTTCTCGTACTGCTGCCGCTATTCACTCTTGTTGCTGTCCTGATCAAGCTGGAGGATCCGAAAGGCAAAGTGTTCTTCCGGCAAACCCGGGTAGGCAAAGAAGAGAAGCTGTTCCCAATGTATAAGTTCAGATCTATGGTGTCTAATGCTGAAGAGCTGAAGGCGAATCTGATGGCTTATAACGAAGTGAGCGGCGCAATGTTCAAAATCAAGAATGATCCCCGGATTACACGGACGGGAAGATTTCTGCGCAAGACGAGCATTGATGAACTGCCTCAGCTCTGGAACGTGCTGATGGGCCATATGAGTCTGGTTGGCCCCCGTCCTCCGCTCGTTGAAGAGGTGGCGCAGTATTCGGAATACGACAAGCAGCGGCTCATAGTTACACCGGGCTGCACAGGTTATTGGCAGGTAAATGCCAGAAACAGCGTCGGCTTTGACGAGATGGTGCAGCTGGATTTAACCTACATCCAGATCCGGAGCACGATGCTGGATCTCAAAATCATTGCGAAAACCGCCCTGATGCTGCTCGGGTCCAAAAATGCTTATTAAAAATATGGAAATTGGGTGAATGCCGATGCTTGAATACGGAGATGTACCTAAGATTTCCATCATTATCTGCACCTATAACCGATCGGTTTTGCTAGTCAAAACCCTTCAATCGCTGCTGTCATTGGAGAATCTGCATCAGGCAGAGATCATCGTGGTGGATAACCACTCCAAGGATGATACGGCGTCCGTCACCAAACGCTTTATGGAGACGGAAGGAGCAGAGATGGATATCCGTTATCTTCTGGAACCGGTACAGGGGTTGTCGGCAGCCCGAAATACGGGGATTCTGGCTTCCAAGTCGCCAATCATTGCCTTTCTTGATGATGATGCGATTCCTTGCCGAACCTGGATAACAACGATTGTTGACAGTTTTGAACAACATCCGGAAGTGATGGCCATGGGCGGAAAAATCGCTCCGATCTTTGAAAGTAAGCGGCCTGAATGGCTCATTAAGCCGTTTGAACTGCCTTACACGATTGTAGATCTGGGCGACCGGGTGAGGGAATATCCGAAACGGCTGCATCCCTGCGGAGCCAACATGGCTATGCGTAAGCTTGTATTTGACATCAGCCTGTTTCCTCTGGAGCTCGGAAGAAAGGGAGATTCACTTCTCTCCGGTGAAGAGACCTGGTTATTCGGTCAAATACAGGGAGAAGGACATTCCATTCTCTATCATCCTCAGATGGCGGTCGATCATTTCGTACCGGCAGGCCGTCTGACTGAAGATTGGATTATGAAAAGATATTACAGTCAAGGCATATCCAACGCTATGAAAAGCGAAGGTGTGAAGGGCAATCTGATCCTGCTGGTCAAGACGGCCGCCAAAGTAGTCTATATCATGGCGGATTCGATCCTCTCCAGAAGCAAGGGAAGAAAGCTTCTGAACAGATGCCGGCTGGAGAGTATTCGGGGAACTCTTCATATGATTTGGAACCGGAAGAGGCAATCTGCAGCGGGGTGAGGGAAGACAATGACTAATTTTGGGTGGGGCTCAAAAATCAACGCTTTGCCATACGGAATGCTCTACCTGGTGTCTGCCCTGTTCCTCGGAACAGCGGTCATTTACCAGCCGGCAATTGCGGTAGCTGCCGTACTCCTGATTATATTGCTGGTTGTCTCTCTCTCTCGTCCTGAACTGATCAGTTATTTCGTTCTGTTGACGACAGCGATCTCCATTAACTTCTTGTATAACGGCAGCATGTTCGGGATTGAAATTCTTTCCCTCTACAAGCTGGTTATCCTGATGCTTCTGGTGCCTTGCATTCTGGTCAACGGCCTGAAGTTCCGTCTCAGTCCTCCGCTCTGGGCCATGGTAGCACTGGTGTTCATCACCTTTGGCTTCTCGATCTGGCTGCCGGAGATGAGCTCATCCATTGCCATAAAAGCCTTTATCGGTCTGTCGCTTCCCTTCGTGTTTCTCCTGATCAACTGGAAGAAAGAAGTGGCTGAGAAGCAAATCCGCATCATCACTTTGCTGCCGCTGGTCAGCGTGCTGGCTGGAGTGGTGCTGCAGGCGGCTCATATCCATTCATTTCTCGATATCGAGTTCACGGGCGCTATACGGATACAGGGGGCGAACATTCCAGCGCATCTGGCTATGCTGGCTTTTATGGGAGTGGGCATCGCATTTATTGAGGTGAAACGGAGTCCGCAGCATATCAAGTTTTTCTACACCGTGCTGGCGCTGAACTTTCTAATCCTGATCGGAACAGGAACGCGGGGACCGATATTAGCCCTGGTTTTGATGGTTCTCTACTATTTTTACGACATTTCCCGTCAGTACTTAAAGGGGAGAACGCAATATCTGATTCCGCTGCTGTGCTCGTTTCTCCTGATTGTCTCGGCTGTCTATCTGCAGCTGGACAACATCAAGAAGCGCTCCTTCGAACGGACGACCGAAACGGGTGTTGATTTGTCGGGACGGGCGGAGGCCTGGGAATATTTCCTGCACAAAGCGGAGGATTCGCCCCTTGCGGGCAGAGGACTCGGCGCAGTGACTGTAGCCAATGACGGGTCGCTGTACAAAGGCTTTGTGGTTCCGCACAACGAGTACATCCGGTTTTATTTCGATGGAGGATATGTCGGCGCCATCCTGCTGTTGCTTTCCTTATTGGCTGTGTTTCTTCTGGTTTACAGAGCTTTGGCACCGCCGGTCAAACCTTACTATCTGCTCTTTATTGCAGCGTTCCTAATTTATTCTTTTTCCGACAACACGCTGTCGACGGTCCAATCCATTATTCCGTTCTGTTGGTACCTGAACTGCCTGTATCGATCTTCACAGCCAACCGATTCCCCACAAAAAGAAGTGATACGATGAACCAAGTGAATATGTTCGATGTCAATTTCGATAACTATGATTTCATGGATCTGCTTGAATACATTGACAAGACCATTAAGGAAAGGAATCAATCCTACATCCTGACCTGCAATGTCGATCATGTGATCAAGCTTCGCAAGGACAAAGAGTTTAGGGCGGTATATTCCGAAGCGGGTGCCGTAGTGGCGGATGGAATGCCGCTGATCTGGGCTTCGAAGATGCTGGGCAAGCCGCTGAAGCAGAAGGTCTCCGGATCAGATCTCTTCAGCCGCCTGGGTGACGCCTTCGAGCAAAGAAAGTACCGGCTGTTCTTTCTGGGCTCGGCGGAAGGTGTGCCAGAGCGGGCGACAAAGAATTTAAAGGCGGCTTATCCCGGCATGAACATTGTCGGCTGTTATTCTCCCTCCTACGGTTTTGAGCACAACGAGGAAGAGAATCAGCGTATTATCCAAATGCTGACCGAAACCCAGCCGGATATTGTATTCGTCGGTGTGGGCGCACCGAAGCAGGAGAAATGGATCTACCGGCATTACACCTCCTACCGGGCGCCGATTTCCATCGGCGTGGGAGCGACGTTTGATTTCCTCTCGGGCTCCGTCAAACGGGCGCCGGACTTTATGCAGAAAACAGGGCTTGAATGGTTCTGGCGGCTGAGCCAGGAACCGGGACGCCTGTGGAAAAGATATCTTGTAGATGATGCCCAGTTCCTGGTCCTGCTGCTTAAAGAGCTGCGCAAGCGGGATAAGATCAAGGGCGGGAGATTTGAGTAAACATACGAAATTTGGATGGCCATAGGGCGGAGGTGGGGAAATGAAGATGATGAGCCAGAATGAAAGCAACCTGACATTGCCATCCCTCACTTCGGTGAAGTCAGGCGTCATGATGACGCTGATCTGCGCTATGTGCCTGGGGCTTCCGCTGCTGATCGGCTTCGCCAGTGCGAAGCTCAGCTCTTCCAGCAGTCTGCAGGGGGTCATTCTGGCAGGGATTCTATTCCCCGCATTCCTGCTGGCGCTGCTGAAGCCGAAACACCTGATCGCCTATACTCTGCTGATCTGGGCGGTGGCCCCGGAGCTGCGGCGTATCGCCGACTGGTACGAAGGGGTCTACCACTCGGTATCCCTGCTCAGCCTGGCGCCTCTGCTGACGGGAGCAACACTTGCGATTCCGGTGCTGAAGGAAATCCACAGAATCCGGAAATCCTCCACGCGGATCATCCTGCTGTTCTCGGTAGCGTTGGCCTACGGCGCATTGATCGGTCTGGCGAAGAACGGCATAGGCTCGGTATACGATTTGGCTAACTACATCGTACCGCTGCTGCTGATTCCGTTCTTCGCGGTAACGCGTTTCAAGCCTAAGGATATTGACCGGCTGCTGTACGCTTTTGCCAATATCGCAGTCCTGGTGGCGATCTACGGCATCATCCAATATCTGACGGTTCCTCCCTGGGACGCTTTCTGGATGAGGAATGCAGATATGATGTCCATCGGAACACCGTATCCCTTGGAAATCCGCGTCTTTTCCACTCTGAATTCTCCCGGACCGGCGGCGACCTTCCTGGTATTCGCCCTCGTCCCGATGATTCTGGAGAAAAGATGGCAAGGCACGCTGCGCTGGATCGGTGTCCTGCTCGTTGTGGTCTGTCTGCTGACCACGCTGGTGCGTTCCGCCTGGCTGGTCCTGCTGGTTATGCTGCTGGTGTACATCGCCTCTTCTCCCTCCAAAGGGAAGTGGAAAACCCTGCTTCAGCTGGGATTTGTAGCAGTAGCGCTGATCTGGATCGTTCCCAAGCTGCCGGGAGCAGAGGGGCTGGTGGCCCGCATGGAGACACTTACCTCCGTGCAGGAAGACCACTCCTATAATGAACGGCTCAGCTTATGGCAGAACATGCTGCCGATGGTAGCCGCTAATCCGGTTGGCCAGGGAATCGGCAGTGTAGGCCAAGGAACAAAGATTGGCAACGGCGGGGAGCTTGGAGAGTACGGCAACATGGACAACGGCGTTATCGCACTGCTGCTTACCTTTGGAGTACTGGGCGCCTTATTCTTCTTCGGCGCACTTGGGGCCGTCATTAAACAGATTGTGGTCAGAGTCACCAGCAAGGACAGTCTTCAGCCCTATGCCCGGCTATCGCTGGCAGCATGGATGGGGGCGGTAGTCAGCCTGGTGTCTGACAACGGATTCCCCGGACTCAAGGGATATCTGATATGGATGCTGATCGGCCTTGGGCTAAGCGCCAAAGAGATTATTGAGAGCAGAAAGAAGGGAACACCACATGCAGCAGTTGAACGCGAAATCACTTCCCACTAGCACAGTCTGGTCCTCGCTCAAGAAATTCACAAAGAGCAAGGACAACAGCTCGGCAGCCGTAAAAACCATGTTCGTCAGCGTGTTGATTCTGCTGGTTAACATGCTGACGGGTGTGCTGACTGCCCGCTATCTCGGGCCGACAGGCCGCGGGGAACAGACAGCTATGGTGAACTGGTCCCAGTTTCTGGCGTTCAGTATGAGCTTCGGTATTCCCTCGGCGCTGATCTACAATGCCAAGAAGAATCCGGATGAGGCCGGGGTGCTCTACCGGGTGGCGCTGATGATCGGCCTTGGGTTTGGCATGGTGGCCATGACAGTGGGAATCTTTGTCCTACCCTACTGGCTGGAATCCTTCAGTCCGGAGGTGGTGGTTTTTGCGCAATGGTCGATGATCCTGTGTCCGCTGATTGTGATCTCGCAGATTAACAACGCGGCATTTCAGTTCAGAGGGGATTACAAGACCTTTAACTGGATGCGTTATCTGGTTCCTCTGCTGACGCTGGCAGCCATTGGCGTTCTGATCCTCACGGATCATATGAATCCATTTACTACGGCACTGGCTTACTTGGTTCCATCCGTACCGCTGTTTATCGGAATGACAATCTTGCTGCTCCGCACCTACAGGGTGAAGCTGAAGGACGCATACCTGAATTTCAAAAGATTATTCACGTATGGCCTCGGCTCTTACGGAAATGACCTGCTCGGCCAATTCTCCGGCTATATCGACCAGATCATTATTGCCGGTCTGCTGCGGCCAGCCGATTTGGGACTGTATGCAGTAGCAGTGAGCTTGTCGCGGATGGTCAACTTCTTCTCGAACTCGATCACCGTGGTGCTTTTTCCAAAGGCTTCTGAGCTCTCGAAGGAGGAAGCGATCGCCCTTACCTTCAAAGCATTTCGGATCAGTACGACCTGCACCCTGCTCGGCGCGGTGTTCCTGATGCTGGTGGCCCCCTTCGTTATTCCGTTGCTGTACGGGAAGGATTTCAATACGGCGCTGACCGTATTCCGCCTGCTGCTGCTGGAAGTTACGATCAGCGGAGGCACACTGATTCTGGCTCAGGTCTTTATGGCGCTTGGCAAACCGAAATTCGTATCCATTCTTCAGGGAGTGGGCTTGATCCTGGTGATCCCGATGCTCTTCCTGCTGGTGCCGAAGTTCGGATTGTTCGGAGCAGGGGTGGCGATGTTGTCATCGGCTGTACTGCGGTTCTTGTTCATTATTCTCAATATTAAATACAACCTGAAGGTCAAGCTACCGCGGCTGCTGATCAACGGGGACGACATTAAGTGGATGAAGACGACGATGAATTCCTATATTCATAAAAAACCCGCGGATACGAGCAGTTAGAGAGCAGAGGTACGATGCGAGCTGCTTAGCTGCTAAATAAACAAGGGACGGTGTGAGAGGAATGGAGAGAAAGTTTGGAGCTGTAGAAGCGTTAGCGTTCGCCTTTGTTCTCTGATTTCAACCGCAGCTGGCGGTTCAATAATAGAAATCAGAGAACAACAGCGATCGAAAGCCCAAACATTTCTCGTAATGACGACAACCACCGGACCATCAAAGCAAAGGAGGAAACCTTCATGGATTCAGTGACAAGCGTGCTTGGCGGCCCGGGGAGTTACCCGATATCTGCTGTCATCATTGCTCAGGATGACGAAATTCGAATATCCAAAGCAATTCAATCCTGCCGACTTTTCGCCGACGAGGTGGTTGTAATCGACGGAGGAAGCAAAGACGGGACGGTGCAATTGGCCGAAAGCCTGGATTGCCGGGTATACGTCAACCCATGGCCCGGATACGCGAAGCAAAGAGAATTCGGAGTGGAACGCGCCGTCCATGATTGGGTCTTCCTGATTGATACCGATGAAGTGGTCAGCGATGAGCTGGCCAAGGATATTCTTGAGCGCAAGCCGGCGCTGACGGACCGGGGCGTAGCTTACTCGCTATACCGGATCGGTGATTTTCTGGGCAGATGGCTGGATAAGGGCGAGTATCTGGTGCGGCTGTACAACCGCAAGGAGTACGGTATCCGCAACTCCCTGGTGCATGAAATGCCCGAGGTGTTGGAGGAACGGACGGTTCGCTTGAACGGAACGCTCTGGCATCAGGGCTTCCGCAGCATCAATGACCATGTAACCCGGTTTAATAAATACACCGACCTGGAAGCGCAGAGCGCTTATGCGAGCGGCAAGCCGTTTAAGCTGAGAAATCTGCTGCTGCGGCCGCCGGCACGGTTCCTGCAGAAATATTTTCTGCACGGTTTGTTCAAGAAAGGCATTGCAGGGTTCGCGGTATCCGTATTTTGGGTGATGTATGAATTCATGGTCGGCTTCAAGCACTACGAATTGAACAGCTCCGGCAAGCTGGCCCAGCACAACGCACAGGGGCAGGCCGAGAAAGAAAAGAAAGGGGAGAGAAGCTATGCCGTACAGTGACGGATTAAACATTATGACGACAGGCCTCAGTTGGCCTTCGTTACAGCCCGGCGGGCTTAACACTTATTTTAAATCCGTTTGCGAGCAGCTCTCCTCACGCAACCAGGTGCATGCGCTGATCTGCAGTCAGGAGACGCCGTCCACCTCGAAGGAACTGATTATTCATAATGCCGGAGATCCCAAGGAAACGATCTGGAAGCGTAAGGATGCTTTTCAGCGTAAAGCTGCAGATTTGATGGGCAGCGGGAGCGGGCGCATTGATATTCTATATACCCACTTCGCACCCTACGGCGTTGGGCCGGCGATGGAAGCGAAGAAGCGGGGGATTCCGGTGGTCATGACTTTTCATGGCCCATGGAATGAAGAGATGAAGATCGAAGGCCAGGGCATTAAGCACCGGGTCAAAACAACGATTGCCAAATCTATTGAACGCAAGGCCTACAAGCTGGCCGACCAGTTCATTGTACTTAGCGAGTATTTCCGTGACATGCTGCACAGTCTGCATGGTGTGCCGCTGCACAAAATCATCGTGATCCCGGGTGCAGCCAATGTGGAGCGGTTCATCCCTGCCAGCAACCGGCTGGCTGTCCGCCGGACGCTGAATTTGCCGGAGGGAGCAACGACGGTACTGACGGTCCGGCGGCTGATGAACCGGATGGGGCTGCTGCAGCTTTTGGAAGCCTGGAAGCAGGTATCCGAGCGGTTCCCGAACGCGATTCTGCTGATCGGAGGCAAAGGTCCGCTGCGCGGAGAGCTGGAAGAAAAAATCTCCGATTATGGTCTCAGTAACAAAGTCAGGCTGCTTGGCTACATTCCCGATCATGAACTGGCCTCCTACTACCAGGCTGCTGACATGTTCGTGGTTCCTTCACAGGCACTCGAGGGCTTTGGACTTATCACCGTTGAAGCACTGGCTTCCGGTCTTCCGGTTATGGCTACTCCGGTCGGAGGCAACAAAGAGATTCTGCAGGGCTTCCGTCCGGAGCTGCTGTTCAAGGGTTCGACCAGTGATGATATGGCGGAGGGTATGATTCATATGCTCAGTAACCGCAAGCTGCTTCCCGGCCGTGACGAATGCAGAAACCATGTGCTGGAGAAATACACCTGGCAGCATGTGGGCGATCAAGTGGAATCGGTATTCCTTCAAACATTGGGAAAGGGTGTGGCTGCAGGATGCTAAAAGTCGCTTATATTGATCACACCGCCAAGTGGAGCGGAGGAGAGGTTGCGCTGTTCAACATTCTCACCAACATCGGCAAAGAGATTCAGCCGCTGGTCATCCTGGCCGAAGAAGGGGCGCTGGCTGAACGTCTGCGCGAAAAAGGCATCGACGTCCGCATCATCCCGCTTGATGAGAGCATCCGCAGCCGCGGCAGAAATGCCGTCAATCTCGGCGCTCCGGCTGCGGCGTTCAAGCTGCTGGCTTACGGCCGCAAGCTGGCGCCGCTGCTCAAACAGGAAAAGGTGGATTGTGTGCACACCAACTCCCTGAAATCGGCCTTCTATGGTGCAGTTGCCGCGAAGAAAGCGGGAGTGCCGCTGATCTGGCATATCCGGGACCATATCGGTGCCCCGTACCTGAAGCCGGTTGTCGCCAAGGCGATCCGGCTGCTGTCACGCCTGCTTCCCAATGGCGTGATTGCCAATTCCCATTCCACGCTGAATGCGCTGGAGCTGCCGCGTTCGAAGAAGACACTGGTGGTCTACTCCGCTTTTGCCAAAGCAATCGGCGAGAGCATCGGCAGACGGGACCAGAAGGATTTCAACGTCCTGCTGGTGGGCCGGCTGGCGCACTGGAAAGGCCAGCATATCGTGCTGGAGGCTGCCAAAGCGTTCAAGGATGACAGCCGTGTCCAGTTCTGGCTGGCCGGTGATGCCTTGTTCGGGGAAGAGGAATATAAACAGGAATTAATTCAAAAGATGCAGCAGGATGGGCTTACCAACGTCAAACTGCTGGGTCATGTGGATGACATACAAGGCCTTATGAAAACTGCTGATTTGCTGATTCACACTTCGATTACCCCCGAGCCATTCGGCCAGGTTATTGTCGAAGGCATGGCGGCTGGACTGCCGGTAATCGCCTCCAATGAAGGCGGCCCGGTAGAGATTGTGGTTCCCGGTGTAACGGGACTGCTGATCCAGCCTGGAGACCCAGTCGTACTTGCAGATTCCATCACCTGGATGCTGAACCATCCCGAAGAGCGAAGAAGGATGGCGGAAAGTGGAATGAAGCGGGTAAAAGAGCATTTTGTCATCGAGAATACGGTCAAGGACATCGTCGCTTATTACAAAGGATTGCTCGCCGCAACCTGAGCTGTTTTTCCGGACAATGCTAAAGCTTAAGGGCACCGTTCCTTCCATGCATTCACTACTTGATGATGCTGCTCCATAAAACTTTGAGGATGATTTACATGAAAATTGCGATAGCGCACGATTACTTAATCCAAATGGGCGGAGCGGAAAGAGTTGTGGAGGTCTTCCACCACATGTATCCGGAGGCTCCGATCTTCACGACGGTTTTTAACGGAAGCCGCCTGACCGACAACCTCAAAGATGCGGATATCCGGGCCTCCTGGCTGCAGAAGATCCCGGGAGTGAAGGCCAATTTTAAAGGGGTACTGCCGCTTTATCCGATGGCCATTCGTGATTTGGACTTTAGCGGGTACGATATCGTCCTGAGCTCCAGCAGTGCTTTTATGAAAAGCATAAAGGTTCCCGAATCCACGTTTCATCTATGCTACTGTCATACGCCAATGCGCTTTGCCTGGGATTATGACACGTACATGGAGCGGCAATCGAATTCCGGACTGTTCAAAAGACTGCTCAAGGTCTATATGCAGCGGCTCAAGACCTGGGATCAGCGGACATCCAAAAATGTAAACCAGTTCGTGGCCAACTCTTCCGTAGTGAAGACGCGGATTCAGAACTATTACCATAGGGATGCCGATGTGATCTTCCCGCCGATCAATACAGCCCGCTTCACCAGTTCCAGCTCTATCGGCGACTATTACCTGATCGTCTCCCGGCTTGTATCCTACAAACGGATCGACCTGGCAGTGGAGGCTTTTAGCCGGAATGGCCTTAAGCTCTATATCGTCGGCGACGGGCCGGACCGTAAGCGTCTGGAAGGAATGGCCAAAGATAATGTCACTTTTCTGGGCCGGCTGGAGGATGAAGAGGTTACGGGCCTGATGTCGAAATGCCGGGCGTTTATTTTTCCGGGAGAAGAAGATTTCGGAATTACGCCCCTGGAGGCGAATGCCGCTGGAAGACCGGTCATTGCTTATCAGGCCGGAGGGGCGCTGGATACCATAGTTCCTTATGTCAATGGCGTATTCTTTCAGAATCAGGAAGTGGATGATCTGCTGAAGGCTATCCACGAAGTGGAGTCCTATGCGTGGGACATCAGCAAGATTATGGGGCATGCGCATAAATTCGATGAACAGACGTTTATGGTTCAGTTCAAGCAGTATGTGGAACAGGCCTACGTTAATTTTCTTAAAGGAGGATGATTATATGAAGCTGGCAGTAATCGGTACCGGCTATGTCGGTCTTGTATCTGGCGTATGTTTTACACTTAACGGGAATCATGTCATCTGCGTCGATAAGGATGAGGAGAAAATCAATAAATTGAACCGGATGGAATCCCCCATCTATGAGCCGGGTATTGAGGCGCTGATCGAAATGAATCTCCGTGAGGGCAGATTATCCTTTTCGGCAGATCTGCAGGAATCGGTGCGCCTTTCTGATATCGTCATCCTCGCTGTAGGAACGCCTTCCCTGCCGGGCGGCGAAGCAGATTTAACGTATATCGAGGGAGCAGCCACAGAAATTGCGCAAGCGATGGAAGGCTATAAAATCATCATGACCAAGTCGACCGTACCGGTTGGCACAAATGAGAAAATCCGCAATCTTATTGCTTCCCACACGAATCATCCCTTCGATATCGTCTCCGCTCCCGAATTCCTGCGTGAAGGCTCGGCGATCCGCGATACGCTTCATCCTGACCGGATTGTGATTGGTCTGGATAATCCGCTTTTGGAGCCAACGATGCGCCAGCTACATCAAGGCTTCACTGAAAATATCTTCGTAACGGATATCCGCAGTGCGGAAATGATTAAATATGCATCGAATGCTTTCCTGGCAACCAAAATCTCCTTTATCAACGAAATTGCCAACATTTGCGAAAAAGTGGGAGCTGATGTAACCGAAGTGGCGGAAGGCATGGGGATGGACCGGAGAATCGGCTCAAGCTTCCTGCAGGCCGGAATCGGTTATGGAGGCTCCTGTTTCCCGAAAGATACCAATGCACTGATCCAGATCGCAGGTAACGTGGACTATGAGTTCAAGCTGCTGAAATCGGTGGTTGAGGTGAATAAAGGACAGCGGTTTATGATTATTTCCAAACTTCATGAGTCGCTCGGCAGCCTGCGCGGCGCGGTTATCGGAATTTGGGGGTTGGCCTTCAAGCCGAATACCGATGATGTACGCGAGGCACCTGCCCGTGAAATCGTCGAAGCGCTGGTAGCGGAGGGAGCTACAGTGAAGCTCTATGATCCGATTGCCGCCGATAACTTCAAAATGCAATACGATCATCCGCAGCTCCGCTGGTGCGGCCTGCCGGAAGAGGCGGCAGAAGGCAGTGATGCCGTATGCCTGCTGACCGACTGGAGCCAGTTCAAGGATATCGACCTGCATCGCTTGGCGGGCAGTATGCGCCGCCAGGTTTTGATCGACGGCCGCAACGTCTACTCCAAGGAGCAGATCGAAGGCACCGGCCTGGAGTACCATTCCGTCGGACGCCCGCAAATGGGCGGACTGAGCGGGTATTCGGCCAGCGTGGCTGGTGCGATCTAAGCTAACACCTTGCCCTTTACTGCCGTCAAACTAGCGGCAATGCCGGATCTTTAGCAGGGTGCTTCGCCTGTGGGTGCAAGCCGCGGGCGTGAATGTCTTGCTAGGGCGCATAGCCCAGCTGGAATCCATCTAAGTAAGCTGTTATGGAATGGAACGGAGAGGAATTTTGGAACTGTAGGAGCGAATGCGTCCGCCTGAAAGCTTTCCGTAGGAAAGCTCGCTTCGAAAGCATATGCAGTCTGCGGATTTCCACCGCGAACAGCGGTATAAATCAAGAAATCTGCAGACAACAGCGGCCGAAAGTCCAAACATTCCTTGCAGTGACTCTCATAACAGCCCAAGCTGGTAGAATTTTTGCGCAGCCTGCAGTGCTGCCTGAAGCAGTCTGTCTTTTGCATTAGCCGAACTGCAGCTCACAATAACAATCCGATATTTTTGCGTCAACACATAATGAGGAGGGTTCCATATGAAACTGGTACTTCTATCAGGCGGTTCAGGTAAACGTCTCTGGCCATTGTCTAACGATTCACGTTCGAAGCAATTTCTGAAGGTACTTGAGAGCCCGACGGGTGAACCGGAATCCATGGTACAACGGGTATGGCGGCAGCTGGAGGAAGCTAATATGTCGGGTTCGGCTTATCTGGCTACCGGCCGCAGCCAGGTGGAAATGATTCAGAGCCAGCTTGGCAGCGAGGTGCCTATCATCGTTGAGCCGGAACGCCGCGATACGTTTCCGGCGATTGCCCTGACAGCAGCCTACCTGTATTCCATGGAAGGCGTTTCGCCAAGCGAGACCGTGGCCATCCTGCCGGTCGATCCTTATGTGGAAGCCGCCTTCTTCGATACAGTAGTGCAGCTTGAGCAAACGATGCAGGAGAGCGGAGCGAACCTGGCGCTGATGGGTGTAGTACCCGAGCATGCTTCAGAAAAATACGGATATATCATTCCTACCAGCGCTGAGGCGGGAGCAAGCGGCTATCTGCAGGTAAGCCACTTCCAGGAGAAACCTGACCGTGAGCAGGCTGAGGAACTGATCAGCCGGAATGCCCTCTGGAACTGCGGCGTGTTCGCGTTCCGCCTGGGTTACCTGCTTGATATTCTGCAGCGCAAGGGATTGCCGCTGAACTATGAGGAACTGCAGAAGCAGTACAAACTGCTTGCTTCCATCAGCTTTGACTATGAAGTGGTGGAAAAAGAGGAGAAAATCGTAGTTCAGCCTTATGACGGATTCTGGAAGGATTTGGGCACCTGGAACACGCTGACCGAAGAAATGAACAGCAACCATGTGGGCAAAGGGTTCGTGACGGCCGATTCCGAAGGCACTTGCCTGATTAATGAGCTGGATATTCCGATTACGGTGATCGGCGCGAAGGATCTGATTATCGCTGCCAGCCCGGACGGGATTTTGGTTACCCATAAAGCGGAGAGTCCGAGAATCAAGGAAGTGCTGAAGTCTTTTGAACAAAGACCGATGTACGAAGAACGCCGCTGGGGCCATTATAAGGTCATAGATTATGTGAAATACGATGAGGGAAATGAAGTGCTGACCAAACGGATTTTTATCGAAGAGGGTAAAAATATCAGTTACCAGCTGCACCATAAACGCAGTGAAATCTGGACATTTGTCAGCGGTGAAGCAAGCATTGTAATTAATGAGAAGATGCATAATGTGAAGGCGGGAGATGTGGTGCGTATACCGGAAGGCACCAAACATGCGATTCTTGCGCTGACGGATGTAGAGTTTATCGAGGTACAGACCGGCTCGGAACTGGTAGAAGAGGATAACATCCGCATCACCTTGGATTGGGAAGATATAGCTTTGCAACAGTTTATCTCTTAGGCCTAAACAGTCTATTTACCCAATTGTTGCAGATCCAAAACAGGCATTTAGAACCATTTATTAATTTATTTTTATTAATGCTCTAAATAAAAACTTCATAGGGACGATACTTACGGTAAGAGGGATAAATCCTTCCAAAACGACAAAGGCAAACCTAATCGAAAGATAGGGACGCAAAGCCATAGGGCCTTCGCAAGAGTGGCAGCCTGGCTACCGAAAGGAAGATAATTTTGAAAACTTACCGTAAGTCTCGTCTGCTGTCCACCTTGCTGTCTCTTGCCGTATTGTTAACCGCTATGCCTTTAGGATTTGGGCTGTCGCCTTCAACCGCAGAAGCCTCATCAAGCACAGCAGTGCCGGTTAATCCGGACGCTTCAGCCGAAGCTGTCAAGCTGCTTAGTAACCTCTATTCCATTACCGGAAAAGGGATTATCTCTGGACAGCACGATTATTTGGAGAGCCCGGATGAATTCAGCAACAAGTTGAAGGGAACAAGCGGAGAATATGCTGCTCTTCACGGATATGAGCTTGGCGTAATTAGCGGCCAGTCGGAGAGTACGGCTGCATCGCAGCGCAAGAATGTGGTGAACAGCGCGATCAACTGGTACAAGAACGGCGGCATTGTCGCAATGACCTTTCATCAGAATCTGCCGGGAACGGCTTACCTCTGGTCCAATGTGCAGAAGCCGCTCACCCAAGCGGAATTTAACAGGTATGTAACGCCGGGCACGGCAGAATACGCCAGCCTGATCACGGATCTGGATAAAGTGGCGGTGTCGCTCAAAAGCTTGCGGGATGCGGGCGTTCCCGTACTTTGGAGACCTTATCATGAAATGAACGGCAACTGGTTCTGGTGGGGGAAGAAAAGTAATTTTGCTGAACTGTGGAATATTATGTATGACCGTTTCGTGAACGTTCATCAATTAAACAATCTGTTGTGGGTATGGAACCCCAATGCACCGAATGCCTGGTCTGATCCTTATGCGCTGACCTATCCGGGCGCAAGCAAAGTGGATGTTCTTGCAGCAGATATATATGATAACGACTATATGAATAAGTACTATGACAGTTTGCTTAGTCTGGCTGCCGGTAAACCGATAGGCATTGGTGAAAACGGTGAGATGCCCAGCACGGCCAAACTGAAGCTCTCCCAGAAAAATTTCGTTTTCATGATGAACTGGGGAAAAATGCTCTATGAGAAAAATAGCACAACTACGATTAAGAGTTTCATGAATGATAGCTATACACTGACCCGGAATAAATATAAGAGTTGGAGTGCACCAGCCGTTGCGCCAACGGCAACACCGACACCGACACCAACGCCGACACCAACGGCAACACCGACAGCAACGCCAACGGCAACACCGATACCAACGCCAACAGCAACGTCGAAGCCGACGGCAATGCCAACGCCTGACTCTAATGATTCAGTGGAAGCGCCTGTGGTGAGCGGACTTAAGGGAGAGTACTTCAAAAACATGACGCTTTCCGGTACGCCCGCCTTGGTGCGCAATGATGCATTGCTTAACTTTAACTGGCGCCAGGGTTCGCCGGATCCTTCAATCGGTATAGATTCCTTCTCCGTCCGCTGGACCGGTCAAATCAAGCCAACGTATAGTGAGACTTATCAGTTTTTTACCACTTCGGATGACGGTATCCGCGTTTATATTAACGGTAAAGCTGTCATTGACAGCTGGATGAAACAGAGCGGAGCCGAGCGTACCGGAAGCATCGCTTTAACAGGCGGTCAGTTGTACGACATCAAGGTCGAGTATTACGAGAATGCCGGCGATGCGAATATCCGCTTAATGTGGCAAAGTCAAAGCCAAGTCAAAGGGACGGTTCCGGCCAGCGCATTGTTTGTGAATGCCGGGGCAGCTGCTGCCAGCCAGACAGAATTGGACAGTACACTCAGCCTGGTTGCAAAACCGGTTTTAGCGGCGACAGCAGCACCAGCCGCAACAGCAACGCCGACACCTGCGCTGACAGCAACACCAGCACTGGTGCCAACGGCAACACCGACATCTGCGCCAACACCGGCGGCAACAGCAACACCGGTGCCAACAGCAGCACCGACGCCAGCACCAACACCGACGCCAGCAGCAACGCCAACACCGGTGCCAACACCAGCACCGACGCCAGCAGCACCAACACCGGTGTCTACGCCGGCACCAACACCGACAGCAGCACCTGCTGAGAATGGGCTAAAGGCAGAATATTTCAATAATATGCTGCTGTCAGGCACTCCGGCACTTGTACGTAACGACGCCATTCTTGATTTCAATTGGCGTCTAGGCACCCCGGATGCTGCAATCGGCATCGATTTCTTCTCCGTACGCTGGAGCGGCAAGATTAAGCCGCTCTACAGTGAAACGTACACAATCTATACTACTTCAGATGACGGCATCCGCGTTTGGGTCAATGACAGTCTTGTGATTGACAGCTGGATGAAACAGAGTGGAACCGAACGCATGGGAAGCATCAGCCTGAATGCCGGGCAGCTATATGATATTAAAGTGGAGTATTACGAGAATCAAGGGGATGCCAGAGCGCGTCTAATGTGGGAAAGCCCAAGCCAAGTGAAGGGTACTGTTCCTGCGAGCGCCCTGTTTCTTCCTTCCGCTTCCTAAGCAGAGCGACTGGTTAGCTACTGTATTCACCGGCGGGTGCTGGTTAAGACGTTACAATTATAATTCCTAAAGTCCACTCTTAGTGGCCCTGCTTATCAGCAGGGCTACTAAGCTATAGCCCCCATTTGGCTTCGGGATGTATGAACCTGCATAGGGAACTCATCCTGTGTGCCGTGGCGGCATTTCGCTGGAGAAAGGAGATTACGATTTGAACACTTACCGCAAGTACCGCCTGTTTAATACGATTTTACCTCTTATATTAATATTTTCCCTGCTGCCCTGGTCAGAAGCGAGGAGTCTTCCGGTTCCCCGGACGATAGTTACACCTGCTGCTGCCATCACTCCCATCAATCCCTCAGCTTCGGAGGAGGCTGCCGATCTGCTCAGCTATCTGGTTGATCTTGGAGGCAAGGGAATGATATCCGGGCAGCATGACTATTTGGAGACCCCGGATGAATTCAACAATAAGCTGAAGCATGCAAGCGGACAATATGCCGTATTGCATGGTTATGAGCTGGGAGCGATTAACAACCAGCCGGAGGGCACCATCGTGAAGCAGCGCCAGAATGTCGTGAAGAGTGCGATCAAATGGCACCAGGGCGGCGGAATTGTGGCGATGACCTTCCATCAGAATTTGCCGGGTACCTCCCCGGATTGGGCTAATGTGCATATGAGCCTGAGCCAAGAGGATTTTGATGCTTATGTTACGCCGGGCACCCCGCAGTATAAGAACCTGATCGCTGAGCTTGATGAGGTAGCCGAATATTTGGGAGACCTGCGCGATGCGGGAGTGCCTGTGTTATGGCGCCCTTATCATGAGATGAACGGCAACTGGTTCTGGTGGGGGCAGAAGGACAACTTCACCGAACTTTGGGACATTATGTATAACCGTCTGGCGAATGTGCACAAGCTGGATAATCTCCTGTGGGTATGGAATCCGAATGCGCCTAATGAGTGGTCGGATGGCTATGAGCCATATTATCCCGGTGCCGGGAAGGTTGACGTTCTGGCGGCGGATATTTATAACAATGACTACAGACAGTCTTATTATGAGAAGCTGCTGAAGCTGGCCGACGGCAAGCCGATCGGGATCGGTGAAAGCGGAGAACTGCCAGACCCGCTCATATTGTCCCGAACGCAGAGTAAATGGGTATATACCATGACATGGGGAAAAATGCTGACCGAGAAAAATAACCTCGAGAAGATTAAGAGTTTTATGAGCGATGATTATACCGTGTCGCGGGATGATTATAAATTAATGCTGGTCGGTAAGAACAATAACCCGGCCCCGGTATCCCGAACCGGATTGACGGGAGAATATTTCAATAATATGGATCTGTCGGGCAAAGCCGTCCTGGTCCGCAACGACAATAAGATCGACTTCAACTGGCATGGAGATTCACCGTCTTCAGGAATTGGCAAGGATGCTTTCTCGGTGCGCTGGAGCGGCAAAATCAAGCCGGTTTACAATGAGAAATATAATTTCATAGCCTCCTCGGATGACGGGGTACGTGTATGGATCGACGGCAAACTGATCATCGACAGCTGGAAGAAGCAAAGCGGTGTCAGCCGTGAGGGAAGCATAGTCCTGGAAGCGGGAAGCTCGTACGACATCAAGGTTGAATATTACGAGAACAGTGGAGATGCCAGTATTCGCCTTATGTGGAAGAGCCCAAGCCAGAAGCAGGCGGTTATTCCCAAAGGCGCGTTGACTTCCAAATAATGAAATGAAAGCAATAAGTCATTGTGAGGCAGGCACCCCGGAAGAAAGCGAGGACAAGGAATGAGGACTAGAACTAAGAAGAACAAGAATAAACCTTTACATCTACTGTTAAAATTCGCAGCTTTAACCCTCTTGTTTCTATTGTCTGTTTCTATCTTCGGAGATGACGGGACGAAGAGGGCCGAGGTGGAGGTTGACATGTCCAAATTGTCCGCAGCGAAAGATGCAGGACCCGCATTGCCGGACGGAACTGTGCTGTGGCAACTGGGCAAGCACGACGGAACAGCTGGTGAATTTGCGGCTGCCGGCTCTTCGGCCGCTAAGGAGGCATTTAAGGTTGCCTCCGTTTCGGCCAAGACTGCGGAGCTCCAAAGTGTGCCCTCCGGTCTTAGAGGCGACACTAATCCTGAGCTGAGGATTATGTATAAGCTGGATAAGATCCCGGTCAACGGGGTCTTATTTCGCGTAAGCATCATAGATGCCTATAAATCCATTCCGCAAATGAGCGTATTCTCCAACCGGCAGCTGTCGGGGATTATCCAGATTGCAGGTGTTGCCGGTACAGACAGCAAATATACGTTCCGCAAAACGTATGAGCTATATATCCCGAAAGAGCAGCTGGTGGCTGGAACCAACGAACTAAAGCTGCAGGCGGCCCGCGGGATCTATTCCTCCGATTTGGAGGATAAGTACAACTGGTGGACCTGGGATGACCTTAGCCTGGAGTCGCTGAATGCCCCAATCAAGGAGCCGATTCATGGTAGCTACACACTGACGGGCACCATGGTGAACAATAAGCAATTTTATTTTGACGAAGGTGCAGTTACGCATCTGCCTTATATTATGAAGTGGCTTGGAGTAGCTTACAGCGGCAATATTATGCGCACCAGCTGTGCCAGCGATGTCGGCCGCTCCTGTTCGAATATGGAGGAGTACTACAAGGTGCTCAAGGATTACAACATGCAGGCCGTTGCGCTGTATTTGTATACCGGTGATATTAAGCTTAAGGCGGATGGCTCACTGCCGGATGACGCCGAGAAGAAACTGACTGATTATTTCCAGAAGTACAGCCCGTACTTCCAATATTATGAGGTGGACAATGAACCCGGCCTGTTCAATCGCTCGAAGGCAGTGAACCTGGCGATTGCCAACTGGCTGAACGAAAAGGGCAAAACTATAGCTCCCCATCTGCAAACTGTGGCACCGGGTTGGGCCTATTGGCCGAGTTATAGTACAGATTCCTGCGGCAACCAGAAAGGCACGCTTAAACAGTGCGGCGATCCGGACGGTTGGGAACGTGATTCGGAGCAACGCAACGAGCTGGAGGAAGTGACGGATTTAACGAATGGACACTCTTATGGCGAATCCTATATTTTCAGCCATGGAGGAAGCTTTACCGAGAATCTGAGAACCTTTGGCGGAACTGCGGACGGCCTCGGCAAAAAAATGCTGACGACGGAGTTCGGCACTTCAGACACACATGTAGATGCTTACCAATACGGGGCAGCCGAACGGACATCGGCGGTCTTCGACCGGATTATGCGCGGTCATATCGGCTACGCGGATATGTTCATCCAGCATGCCGCCTTCTTCAAGAATTTCAGTCTGTTCAAGTACGGATTCAATCTGGAAGAGCATGATCCGGCCAAAACAGAGATCTACTATACCAAAGAAGGCGAGGATTCCCGGGTCAGCATTATGAGAAGGCTCAGCCTGGCTTATGCTACCCACGGAGCCCCGTTAAGTTATGAAATTACCAATAAGGATGATCTAGCCGACAAGCTGCTATATGTACGTGCTGTTGATACCTCAACACTTGAGCCTCAACCCGGAAGCAAAGCCACCTCCAACAAGGTGCTGGTCAATTTCGTCAATTTTGAGGATACACCGCAGACGGTTCATGTGAAAGTAAATATGCCGAAGAAAACCGTGTATGAAGGTGAACGGTTCGGCAGCGGTGATTCATACGAGGCGGCACGCAGCTATGTATCCGGCAAAAGTGCTACACCTGTACTGGAGTTTACCGAGACTTTAGCTCCGGGCGAAGCGGTGCAGTATATCCTTCAGCCATCCTCCGAGGTGGCGGATGCTGCACCGCAGAGCTTTAAAGCTGCTGCAGTCAAAGGTTTGTCCGTAAAATTGAACTGGCTGGAGGCCCCTGGAGCAAGCTATGAAGTGCTCCGGGCCGACGGCTCAGGCACAGACCTGAAGGTTATCGCAACGGGGATAAAGGCTACGGAATACACCGACAGCAAGCTGCAGGAAGGAACATTATATACGTACGCAGTTAGGGTACCTGGTTCCAGCGTCATGTCGGAGAAGACACAGATTACAGCAACAGGACTGGTTCCTTTGGACCGTTCGCAGTGGAAGGTATCCTCCAATGTCAATACCGAGGCGTCCTATCCCGGAAATGCGATTGACGGAGACCGGCGCACACGCTGGGATACGGGTAAACATCAAGCCTCCGGAGAGTATTTGCAGGTAGATCTCGGGAAGGAACATAGTATAGAAGCGGTGGAAATGGATTACACATTATCTTCTTATGATTATCCACGGGGATATGAGCTTTATGTATCGGATGACGCCAGCAATTGGAAGCGCATAGCTTCCGGAAAAGGGAAGCTGGAGAAGACCAAGATAGAGTTTGCCAAGGTGAATGCGCGGTACATCAAGATTCTGCAGACCGGCTCGGGAGGAAATTACTGGTCCATTCAGGAGCTGCAGATTTTTTCAAGAGAATAGAGATGTTGGGATTGGGCTGGCCGCATTTTTAAGAGAACTGATGAGGGCATGAAGTTATAAGAAATTTATAAGGAAACCGAGGACTGCCCTGTTCCGTTCTTATCGAAATTGCGGCAAAGATTTATGAATTCACTTTCGGAGATATGTCCGTGTTTATACAACGCGTGGAAGCTTTCTTTTAGGTCTATTGTGCCTTCGTGCTTCATTCCTAACTGGTTTAGTAAGCTGCGAATAGAAAATTCTAATCTCATCAACTAAGCTCCTCCGCGAATATCTAAAATTAGGTAATTCATGTAAGCCTACTTTACTACTAATTCAAAAAAAAGAATGTCACTATGTGTCGGTGATAAAACTAATATTTTAAGTACTTTTGACTCATTTTACTCATTTTTGACTAGGCTGCAGAGGAATATGTTGAAATGTATTCAGCAGACTAGAGAAGTATACATAAGAATTGCAAGAGGAGCAGGAATAAAAAATAATCACGACAGCTCCCTTAACTAGCGGAACCGCCGTGATTATGATGGATAATGATTCATTGTTGACCATTGTCGCCAGAACTGGCGGCCGCCCTGTTCTGAACTACCCGCTCCAGCAGCATGCGCACAAGCTCCAAATCCTGCTCTTCCAAAGGAACGCCGTCCCAATGCAGCTGATGCTGGTTAAGGATCTCTCTGGCATTGTTCGTGATTTCCATGGGGTCGGGGTTATCGGTAAGGCCGATGAGATAATCTGAGGTAGTGTGAAGCTTCTTGGCAATCAGTTGAGTATTTTCAAGGGTAGGCTGACGGTATCCGGATTCATACCCGGCATACGTACTTTTGGCGACGCCAACCGCTTCAGCAACCTCCTGCATTGAGAATTTTCTTGTTTTTCGTAGCTGTTTCAACCGTTTAGCAAACATCTGCATGCCTCCAATTGCGGGTTCCAACATGATTGGATATAGGCGTAATTCGTATTGAATCATTTTTGGATATTATACCATAAACATAACTGAACGAACATCCATCCCTTTTACAGCAGCCAACCCGCTTGGGAAACTCCTCCGCACATCCCCCGGTACTTTACGAGTGTTCTATTTTCAAGGGAGAAATATAGAATTAACAGTGGTCACCTGTTTGTTTACGGTTTTGCTCTGGAACGTGGAATTGTATACGGTGATTGTTCCCCCCACAGGTAAGTCAGTATTATAGATAGCCACTTTGCTGTATCCAACGGTAGAGGCCATAAATTTGCTGTTGTACACTTTCACCTTTGCATTCGACAATACCGCGATATCCGCTTTGGGATCACCGGTATAATTGGCGGAGCCGTTGTTCTTAAAGATTGAATTGACAATCGTTACCTCCGCATAATCTTCAACATGAACACCTTGTCCCCGGATATGAATAAAGCTGGAGTTTTTAATGACAATGTCTTTTGCGGACAAAGCAACGCCTACTCCAAATCCCGCCCAGCGGGAAGGGCTGGTGTTGGTATCAAATACACAGTTCTCGATGACCCAGTCACGGCTTGGGGCATTGATTTCAATCCCGTCACCTTTGATATTCACGAACCGGGTATTCAGGATCTTAACCTCGTAGCTCGGATTTATATTCGACAGAATGCCATAGCCGGAATTTTCGAACAGACTGTTAAATACAGTTAACCGGTTGACTGTCACCGCATTCTGAATCCCTTGAACGCTGCATTCGAATCTGACGTCGATAATGTTGATGTCGTCCCCGTTCGGCATAATGCCAATGCGGGCTTTAATCCCGATGCCTTGAACACTCTGTTTGCCGAGCAGCCGCAGGGCGGCTTCATCCTTGTTATCATTGCGGATCAAGGTAGCATCTCTTCTGCCTGCACCTAGAATAGATATATTTTCAGGGACATGAATAGAGTTGATTAGATAAGTCCCTCTGTCGAAATAAACCGTGCCGCCCCCCGAATCCTGCGCAGCCTTTACAGCCTTGGCGATACTCGCTGTATCATTAGTGACTCCGTCCCCTACGGCCCCGTAGTCCTTCACATTAAACGTCGGAATGGCAAAAGCCTGAACACTTCCTGCGCCCGTATCGCTGCTCCAGGCTTTTTCCGGAGCCTTATTCCAAATGAGTCCCACAGCCAGAGCTGCAGTAAGGACGGCAACCAGGGGCAAAGCTATTTTCCAGCGCATCATGAATCCCTCTCCTTAATGAAATGGTTTATGAGTAACTTTGAAAAACTTTTTTTCCTGAAAAGAAAACATTAGTTGTTTACAAAGTTATTCTAAATGAATATAATAATTTTGACAAATACTCCTAATGAATAATATATGGCGATAATCATTCGATGTCAGAATATGTGAAGAATGAAAGGGAACATGAAAGGAAATGGGATAAGCGCTTTTTAAAAATATAAGAATTTATATGTTTCACACGATAATTTATCCTTCCATTTCTCGCTGAAACGGTACCGTCCTTAAAAAGGACGGCAAAGCCGTTTCCACTTGATAGAGATTAGGCAAGGAATATTTTTTTTAGTCACTCGGTCGCGATATGAATAACTTTATTTAAATTATTAAACATTTATTCTCGATGAGAACCAAGAGAGGGAGGCCAGTCCTCTTTAGAGCGGCAGACGTCAACCTTCATTAGCATATGTGCCCCGCCAACTGTTGGTGCGGCAGCAACAGCGGACAAACGCTGAGATTCCGTATATCATTGCCTGCATTTTTCGCAGGATCAAAGGTAATGCCTCCTGTACCTATATCACTGGAGACACTCGGTCATGCTGTGGGTGCTGATACCTTAGACGTTAATCGTCAAGGGTGTGACGTGAGGAAGGGTTAAATGCCCGCTTATTGCAAGAATTCAGTTCGTCAATAAAGAAACAAGGGATGTGTTCGGGATGAAAAAGGTAAGAAAGGCTATTATTCCAGCAGCTGGGCTTGGAACCAGGTTTCTTCCCGCTACCAAAGCAATGCCGAAGGAAATGCTTCCGATCGTAGACAAGCCGACCATTCAATATATCGTGGAAGAGGCGATTGCTGCGGGCATTGAGGACATTATCATCGTTACCGGAAAAGGAAAACGCGCCATAGAGGATCATTTCGATATTGCGTTTGAGCTTGAGCATACCTTGTTTGAGAAAGGGAAGCTGGAGCTGCTGGAAGAGGTGCGGCGTTCCTCCCAGGTGACTCTTCACTATATCCGGCAGAAGGAAGCCAAGGGGCTGGGGCATGCCGTATGGTGTGCGCGCAACTTTATTGGAGATGAGCCGTTTGCCGTGCTGCTGGGAGACGATATTGTGCAAAGCGATGTTCCGTGCACCAGACAGCTGATTGAACAGTACGAAAGACTTGGGAGATCAGTTATTGGCGTCCAGACGGTACCTGCCGATCAAACGAACCGTTACGGTATTGTAGATCCGCTGCGGGCCAGAGGGCGGCTGTACGAGGTGGACCGTTTTGTGGAAAAGCCGGCTCTAGGCCAGGCACCTTCCAATCTGGCGATTATGGGACGGTATGTGCTTACGCCGGACATCTTTGATTTCCTGGAGAGCCAGGAGACCGGAGCAGGCGGTGAAATTCAGTTAACGGATGCCATTCAAAGGCTCAATACGGAGCAGGGCGTATATGCCTATGACTTCCAGGGAGTACGGTACGATGTGGGCGAGAAGCTCGGGTTTATTCTGACGACGATTGATTTTGCCTTGAGAAGACAGGATCTGAGGCATGAACTGTTAAGTGCTCTCGGGGAAATTGTGGATAGAGAACACACCAGTACGTATGCAAAGTCAAGAGGTGAATAATAGATGATACCTTCCAGTCAAAGAGAAGAGGAAGCGGCCCTGTATGCTAAAAGGTACTATCCGGCAGTACGGCGTGCCGGAGGCAAGCCGGAGACATTATATCTATTTAATAAACGGGTCTTTGACATTGCGGCATCTGCGGCGGCACTCCTTGTGCTGTCTCCTCTTTTCCTTATTCTTGCGCTGGTTATCAAGCTGGAAGACCCCCGCGGCTCCGTATTTTTCGGGCAAACCAGGGTCGGGAAGGCGGGGCGTTTGTTCCGGATTTACAAATTCCGCTCGATGATTGCCGATGCGGAAGCGCTTCTGCCGAACCTGTTGAATCAAAATGAAATGAGCGGCCCCATGTTCAAAATGAGAAATGATCCGCGGGTGACCCGGGTAGGCAGATTTATCCGCAGAACAAGCATTGATGAGCTTCCCCAGCTGGTAAATGTGCTTAAGGGTGATATGTCGCTTGTCGGCCCAAGGCCGTCGCTTCCACGCGAAGTGGAGAAGTACTCGGAATACGACCGGCTTCGTCTATCGGTTACACCGGGTTGTACAGGGCTTTGGCAGGTGAGCGGGCGGAGCGGACTGAATTTTAAGCAAATGGTGGAGCTCGATCTGCTCTACATTGAGCAGAGAACGCTGGGTCTGGATCTCAAGATTATGTTTATGACGGCCTGGCAGCTGGTGAGATCGAAAAATGCATTCTAAATCATTTATAACGGGGTGAAGCGTATGGATCGCCATTCGAGAATATATGTAGCTGGGCATCGCGGTCTGGTCGGTTCGGCCATCGTCCGCACACTTGAGAAGCAGGGCTTTCATAATCTTGTCCTCCGTTCCAGAACAGAACTGGATTTGCGCAACGGCGCTGAGGTGGACCGTTTTTTTGAGGATCAGGAGATTGAGTATGTATTCCTTGCTGCGGCCAAGGTGGGCGGAATTGCAGCTAACAACGAACAACCTGCGGAATTTATCCGCGACAATCTGCTCATTCAGACCCATGTCATTGATGCGGCTTACCGTAACGGGGTGAGCAAGCTGATGTTCCTGGGATCGACCTGCATTTATCCAAAGCTGGCTCCGCAGCCGCTCAAAGAAGAATATCTGCTGACCGGAGAGCTGGAGCCGACCAATGCGCCCTACGCAGTGGCCAAAATTGCCGGCATCAACATGTGCCAGTCTTACAACAGGCAGTACGGCACCCGGTTCATTTCTGTGATGCCGACGAACATTTACGGGCCAAATGACAATTTTGATCTGTATTCGTCCCATGTGCTGCCTGCGCTGCTGCGCAAATTCCATGAAGCCAAGGAACAGGGCAGCCCGTCGGTGGAAGTGTGGGGCACCGGCAATCCGAAACGTGAATTCCTGCATGCGGATGATCTGGCCGAAGCCTGTCTCTATCTGATGGAGCACTATGAGGGCAATGATATCGTGAACATCGGTGTGGGTGATGACATTGCGATCAAAGACCTTGCACTGCTGATTAAAAAGGTTACCGGCTACGAAGGGGAAATCACCTTCAACACATCCGTTGCGGACGGTACCCCAAGGAAGCTGGTTGATGTATCCAGAATCAATGCCCTTGGATGGAAAGCAAGAATTGGGCTCGAAGACGGGCTGCACGATGTGTACGCTGATTTTCAACATACGTATGCTGTGAAAAAATAATGATGCGGGGGAATTCATCAATGAAGAGAGCTTTAATTACGGGCGTTACAGGGCAAGACGGGTCCTATCTGGCGGAATTTCTTCTCTCCAAGGATTATGAGGTATTCGGACTGCGGAGAAGAACGAGCACGCCCAACTATGAAAATGTGTACTCTATTAAAGATCGCATTCATTGGATTTCCGGAGATTTGACCGATTTGGCTTCCCTGATTGAAGCGGTGAGAATCGCTGACCCGGATGAGGTATACAACCTGGGGGCGCAGTCGTTCGTAGCCGCATCGTGGCCGCAGCCTTTGCTGACGAGTCAGATCACCGCCGTTTCCGTTACCAATATGCTGGAGGCGGTCAAGATTGTGAAGCCGACGGCCAGATTCTATCAGGCCTCAAGCAGTGAGATGTTCGGCAAGGTCGTAGAGACCCCGCAGCGGGAGACTACCCCTTTTTATCCGCGCAGCCCTTATGGTGTAGCTAAGGTGTACGGCCACTGGATTACCGTCAATTACCGGGAGAGCTTTGACATGTTCGCATGCTCGGGGATTCTATTCAATCATGAATCGCCAAGACGCGGACTGGAGTTTGTCACCCGCAAGGTGACCGACGCTGTTGCCCGTATCAAGCATGGGCTGCAAAGCGAGCTGCGGATGGGCAATCTGGATTCCCTGCGGGATTGGGGCTTTGCCGGGGATTATGTCAAGGCGATGTGGCTGATGCTCCAGCAGGAGGAGCCGGATGATTATGTTATTTCGACAGGTGAAATGCATACGGTCCGTGAGCTGCTTCAGGTGGCCTTTTCGTATGCCGGACTCGATTATGAGCAGTATGTGGTGATCGATCCTGAATTTGTCCGTCCGGCTGAGGTCGACCTGCTGCTGGGCGATTCCTCCAAGGCGCAAACCAAGCTGGACTGGAAGCTGGAAGTCGGCTTCCATGAGCTGATTCATATGATGGTGGATGAAGATATGAAGCGCGTCGCTGCTGAGATCCGCTACCACGATGCCTTTACTTTAGTGAACTAATATTTCGATACAGCATAGGTGATCTAACAGGGGACGGCGCTGCCGTCCTTTATTCAAATATAAGAAATTGTATGCTTCACGCTATAAATTATCCTTCTATTTCTCGCAGAAACGGATACCGTCCTATTGAGGACGGCGAAGCCGTTTCCACTTGTGAAGGCTGAAAGCGGGTGAGTGCTCTGTGACCGCACTGAGATTGAGGCTGGCAGGGTTGAGACGCAATCGCGATTTCAATAACGTCATTTACAGCCTGCTTTCTTATTGTATTACTCCTGTCGTTCTGTTCATTTCAACACCGCTGCTGCTCAGGCATCTGGGTGATCAGCAGTACGGGCTGTGGATTCTTATCCAATCGGTGCTTAATGTGCTGGCGGTATCGAATTTCGGCCTCGGCAATGCGCTGATCAAGCTGGGCTCCGAGAGTGACAGCGAAGAGAGATTTAATGCCCTCTTCCGGGTAACGCTTACGCTGTCGGTCGTTCTGGCGGTGTCGGCGAGTCTTTTTCTTCTTCTGTTCGGCACTTATATTTTTCCTTTGCTGGTGAAGGCGGAAGGGCTGGATACCGTGCTGTCCGTCTCCTATTTTCTTAGCGGAATCATCGGCATTCGGATCATCAACGGCATTCTTTCCGGTGCCTACATGGCTAAGCAGCGTTACGATCTGAACAGCAAGGTGAATATCGTATTCAACCTGGCAAGCTCGATTGGCTTCACCATACTGGCCGTCATGTATGGAGACTTGTATCTGCTGGTGCAGTGGATGTTCGTGTTTACGGTGCTGCTGGCGGTATGCAATGTCTTCGTTACACGCAAGGCGCTTCCCGGACTTCGATTTGCTCCCTATTTCGAGCGGGACAGCTTCAGAAGGCTGTTTCATTACGGGATTTATTCCTGGGGCCAAATGTTGATCAGCACGCTGAATGCCCAGATGGACAAATTGATTATCGGGGGATTTCTGGGTGCCAAAGTACTGGGGTACTACACGGTTTGCATGCAGGTGGTAGTGAAAATCCATGAAATTCCCGCTGCGGCCGGAGGATATTTACTGCCTAAATTCAGTTCACTTTCCAAGAGTGATGACCGCCGTGAAATCAGGAGGACCTATCATCAGTCACTGGTCATTGCCATTTCATTCGTAGGAGCTGCGGGTTTGGCAGCCTTTGTGCTGGCCAAGCCGATTCTGTCCCTATGGATCAGCCCGGAGTTTGCTGAAGCCCATTATGTGCTGTTCCAGGTGCTGGTATTGTCGGTATCTCTGGGTGCACTTGGTGTAGTCCCCTATTATTGTCTGAATGGAACCGGGTACGTCAGGCTTAATACTGCCATTTCACTTCTCACCACACTGGTGACAATGGGTCTGTTTGTTCTATTGATCCCGAGATATGGTGCCATTGGCATCGGCCTGGGCAAGTTTGTCGGCATACCGCTGGTTGTCTTCTCCCTGTATTACGTGGAGAAAGTGGTTCTGAATGGCAGCGGTCAAAGGAGGGAACCGGTTCGTGAAGGGACGATGGAAAGCATCTGAAGAGAATCATCAGAAGAAGTACCTGTTCTTTGATTTGCTGAATACCGGACATCATTATCAATATAATCTGGCTGTGATGAAGGGGGTATTGAAGGGGGCGCCCTCCAGTGAAGTCACATACTATTCCAGTAGACTGGAAGAGAGCAGGCAGGCGGAGCTTGAGGCAGCAGGGATCAATTATCAGCGGGCGGTGGAAAGGCGGTATCACCGTTATATGCCATCCATGCTGGTCCGTGCGCTGCTTCTGCTGCAGGTGCTGCGTTTTGCTTACAAGCATAAGTCCGTTCTGCATCTGTTATATCTGGATACGCTGATCATTCCGCTGGTGTTCCTGATTCCTGCGCTGAGGGGGATGAAAATAACAGCGACGCTTCACTGGTATCCGCCAAGAGAGAGCAAACGCAGGCTGCTGAGGAATCTGCTGCGGCGTCAACATCTCGACAAGCTTATTGTCCACGGGGATTATCTGAGGAAGCAGGTGCTGGAACTGACCAGCGTGGAGCAGTCAAGAGTAAGCTCTATCGTGTATCCCAACCTGCATCCTGCTGTGGTGCAGGAAACCGTTCAAGCGCCCGGCACCCATGCCAGCCAAGGCGCTGCGGAGTCCGTGCCGACCTTACTCTGCTTCGGCGGCCTGCGGTATGACAAGGGAATTGACCTGCTATTGGAAGCAGCCGGGAGACTAACCGGCCAGCCTTTCTCTATCCTCATTGCAGGCAGGGAGCAGGATTTCACACGCGGCGATTTGGAGCAGATCATCCGCGACAAGGGGCTGGAGCACAAGGTAGAGCTATGTTTGGAATATATTCCGGATCATGAGGTGCCGTTATATTTCGAGCGGGCGGATATCATTGTACTGCCTTACCGCAAAATGTTCTCCGGCCAAAGCGGACCGCTGACCGAAGCGGCGGCGAGAGGCAAGGTGATTATTGGACCGAGCCACGGGGAGATCGGGTACTGTATTGAGCGTTATGGACTGGGGGTCAGCTTCCGGGCGGAGGATATCAGCGATCTTGGCGACAAAATCGTCTATGCCATACATAACATGGATGAACTCCGCCGGAAATCACAAAGCTCGGAGTATAAGGCGCTCCTGTCGCCGGGTATTTTCGAGCAGCGGTATTTCGAGGAGCTTGCCGGGTAGGAGGGAGGATAATGTAAATGGCGTTCGTTTTAAAAATCGGATTCCTGCTGGTGACCGCCTTTTTGATCAAGCCCACGGCTTTGGGAGAGAACTACTCCATGCTGGGAATCGCAGCGGCCATGCTTGCCCTTTTGTTTCATCTCATTGATTGCCGGGTGCATCCCATGAAGAAAATATCCATTCAGGGCCCTCATCGGCTTGTGCTGTTCCTGGTACTGCTGCTGTTCAGCTACCTGCTGGGCCACGCCATGCTGATGAACTCCATCTTCCTGCTGAATGTGTTGAAAGCGGCAGTGCTGAACTGCACCGTAGTTCTCGTTGCGGCCTTCATCCTAAGCGAGGCAAGGGCCAACTATATTTTCTTTCGCAGCATGGTGATCATTTTTATTGGATTCATTGTGTCCTACTATGTGACCATCGCGCTGGCTGTATTTGTGACTCACCTGGAGCAGCTGGAGTTATTCCGGATTCAAATCGGGGACTATCCCTCCTCAGGGATGACCTATTTCCCCTTCACCGTCATGTACGGCGTTTACACGGTAGACGGTATCCGGTTTCCGCGGCTGCTGGGGCTGTTCAGGGAATCGGGCATTCTGCAGATGTTCCTGATCTGGTCATTGTTCAATCTGAAGTCCATCCGGCTGAACCGGTTATGGATTAAAGGAACACTGCTGCTGGGGATTATCGCTTCGTTCTCAACGGCAGGGCTTGCGATTCTCTTCGCCAACCTTGTGCTGTATCTCTTTATGAATAAAAAAGTGATGAGAGGCGTCGTCTTGCTCTGCTTAACCTATGTGGTGGTCATGTACGCCCCGTTTATCGGGATCAACGACAAGACGGAAACGCATGGCGCTTCCATCTCGGACCGTACCTTGGCTACAGAAGCAGGGCTGGAAGCGCTCGGGAACAATCCGTTCGGTGAAGGCATGTACAACACCCGTATTCCCAACGCGGGGATCAACCTGGTAGCAGCTTCTTCCATGATCGGCGTGGCCGGCGTGCTGCTCGCGATGCTTGTCTATCTGGTACCGGCGCTTGCCGCCGGGGACCGCAGGCGGTATTTACTCGCAGTCATTCCCATTATTCTGACTTCGCTGATCTCACAACCGCTGCTGGATGCCCCGCTGCTCTATCTGCTGCTGATGGCCCCGTATAAGGGCGAAGAGGAACCACAACCCGAAGGGGCGGCATTACTTGTTCAACCCGCTTTGGAATACATCCGTTAGGATCAAGAAAAGGTAGGGTCTTATGATAAAAACACTATTGATAGCCTATCAGATCGCCCCGTACCGTATCCCGGTCTATAACACGATCGACGCATCGGAGGATATCGATCTTACGGTCTGGTTTCTGGAGGAGAAGGAAGCCAACCGGGAATGGAATATTGATTATCAGGATATGCGATTCCGGTACAGCTGCCTGCGCGGGTTCCATTTGTTCATTCAGCGTATGGATTTCGGGGTGCATATCAACCCGGGTTTATTCTTTAAGCTGGTACGCCTGAATCCCGATGTGATTATCACCACGAGTTATGACGCGATTGGCTATTGGGTCAGCTTATTCTACGCTAAGCTCTTCCGTAAAAAGTTCGTCGTCTGGTGGGGCAGCACGCTGGAGAGCAGCAGAGTGAAGAACCGGGCGATGAATGCGGTGCGCGGATTGTATTTCCGTTCGGCGGATTCCTTTGTAACCTATGGCTCGGACTCAGCCAGATGCCTGAACCACTACGGCATTCCGGATGAGAAAATGGCTGTCGGCTTCAATACGGTGGATATCCGCTATTACTACCGGAAACGCCTGGCGGTTAAGCCCCATAAGGAAGAGGAAGGGCTGCTAAATCTCCTGTTTGTCGGTCAGCTGATCAAGCGGAAGGGCCTGGAGGAGACCATCCAGTCATTGGCCCGGCTGAACCATGAGAACTGGAGGCTGCGGATTATCGGCACGGGACCGGATGAGAAAAAGCTGAAGGAAATGGTCCGGCGGTACGGCATGGAAGAGAAGGTGCTGTTCGAGGGCTACAAGCAGAAGGAGGAGCTGACCGGCTATTTGGCGGCGGCCGACTGCCTGCTGGTCCCTTCGCTGATTGAGGTGTGGGGGCTTGTGGTCAACGAAGCGCTTGTCTCTAACACCTTCGTGCTGGCTTCCAAATATGCCGGCGTGACGAGTGATCTGATTGTCGACAAGGAGAACGGGATCATCGCCGATCCTCTGGACCCGGCCAGTATGGATGAAGCGATGCAGTGGCTGTTCGACAATGTATCCTATTTAAAAGCAGACCGGAAGATCAAGCTGAGCATGTGGAAGAAGCTGCATCCCACGACCTATGCCAAATCAGTGGTCCGGGCCATCCGGATGGCGAGCCGGCCCAGCCATTAAAAAGGTAAGGTTAAGATTATTTCGAGAGAGGTGCAAGGCTATGAAGCCGAAAATTGTGTTCGTGATCAATTATTTTTACCCGGATTATGCTTCCACCGGCCAACTGCTGACCGAGCTGTGCCTGCATCTGCAGAATGACTTTCAAATTACCGTCATTGCTTCGCAGCCCGGCTATTCCGGGGAGGCGAACACAGAGAAGAGAAGATTCATTACCGATCACCTGGAAAATATTGAAATTATCCGTATCCGTCTTCCTGTGGTCAATAAGCTGAATAAATGGAGTAGGCTGCGATATATCGTAACCTACTTTTTTTATGCCATTGTTGCCGTGCTGAAGCAAAGAAACGTGGATTTTATCTATACGATCTCACAGCCGCCGATCCTCGGGGGGCTGATCGGAACGATCGGCAAGCTGCTGAAACGGTCGAAGCATATTTATAATATCCAGGATTTCAACCCGGAGCAGGCGAAGGCGGTCGGCTTCATGCAGAATGCCAGGCTGATGAAGCTTGCCCAATGGGTGGACACCCTGAACTGCAAGCTGGCGGATCACATTATTACGGTAGGCCAGGATATGCAGGAGACCCTGCTGAGACGGTTTGCCAACAAGAAGGTGACAGAGAATACCGTCATTAACAATTGGACCAATGAACAGGAGATTATTCCCTTAAGCAGGGAGCATCCACAGGTCCAGGGCTTCCTCGAGAAGCATGGCCTGCAGAATAAATTCATTGTGATGTATTCCGGAAACCTCGGACTCTATTACGATCTGGAGAACCTGGTCAAGCAGACGGCAGCCTTCCGTCATCTCGATAATCTCGCCTTCGTCTTTATCGGAGAGGGAGCAGTGAAAGCCAAAATGCAGGAATATGTGGCGGAGCACGAACTCTCGCAGGTCTATTTTCTGCCTTACCAGCCGAAAGAGGATCTGGTGTACTCCCTGAACGCTGCCCATGTACATCTGGTAGTTAATCAGAAGGGAATCAAGGGTGTCTCCGTTCCCAGTAAAATCTACGGGGTCATGGCTGCAGGCAAGCCGGTGCTTGGTGTCCTTGAGAACGGAAGTGAGGCGTACCGGCTGATTCGGGAAAGCAACTGCGGTCTTCTCGTCGAGCCTCACAGTTATGAGGAGGTTGTCCGCAGCGTGCTGGCTTTTTATGAATGGGATAGTGAAGAGCTGGAGGCCTGCGGGATGCGGGGAAGAGCCTATTTGGAACAGTATTTAAGAAGGGAACTGTCTCTTGAACGTTATAGAGAGCTGCTGCTGTCTTTAAAAATCTCATAAAAGGTGGGGGAATTCATGAAGCTGGTGTTATTGTCCGGGGGTTCCGGAAAAAGATTGTGGCCGTTATCCAACGATTCCCGCTCCAAGCAGTTTCTCAAAGTACTGGAGAACGAAGAGAAGGAAATGGTCTCTATGGTCCAGAGGGTATGGGGGCAGATTGAGCGCAGCGGACTGGGTGCATCCACGTTTGTAGCTACGGGGAAATCGCAGATTGAAATGATGCACAGCCAGCTCGGCCCGCATGTGCCTCTGATCATCGAGCCGGAACGCAGGGATACCTTCCCGGCCATCGCGCTTACAGCGGCCTATCTGTATTCCTTTATTGGAGTGGATCCGGATGAAGTGATCGCCATTCTGCCGGTGGACCCGTTTGTGGAAAACCGCTTTTTTGATACCGTCAAGCAGCTGGAGGAGGTTGTGTCGGCAACGAGAGCGGATCTCGCACTGATCGGCGTACAGCCCACGTATCCCTCTTCCAAGTACGGCTATATCATCCCTGAAAGCGGTGCGGATTCCTCCGGCGGCAGCCTGAAAGTCAGCCATTTCCGTGAGAAACCGCAGGAAGAGGAGGCCAAAAACCTGATTGCCCAGGGCGCCCTGTGGAACTGCGGAGTGTTTGCCTTTAGGCTCGGCTATCTTATCGATATATTGAGCGGGCAAGGCTTGCCTGTGAACTACGAGGAGCTGTCGGAGCAATATGACCAGCTGCCCAAGATCAGCTTTGATTATGAAGTGGTTGAGAAGGCAGCCCATATCACTGTGGTTCCCTATGAAGGTTATTGGAAGGATCTCGGGACGTGGAACACTCTTACAGAAGAGATGAAAAACAATCAAATCGGCAGAGGAACGATCAGCGGGGATTGCAGCAACACCCACCTGATCAATGAGATTGATATCCCCGTGTCCATTATCGGTTTATCCGATATTGTCGTGGCGGTGAGCCCGGACGGGATTCTGGTCACAGACAAGAGCGAAAGCCCGAGAATCAAGGACTACATTGATTATAATCAGGGACCGATGTATGAAGAGCGTCAATGGGGCTGGGTAAGAATACTGGATGACCAGTCGTATGAGGACGGACGCTGTGCCGTTACTAAACGGGTATGCATTCTTGGCGGCAAAAGCCTCAGTTACCGGATGCACACCAGCCGGGAAGAGGTTTGGACCATTATTAAGGGAGAGGCAGAGTTTGTGCAGAACGGGAATTTCATGCTTATCGGCCCGGGCAATGTCCTGCATATTCCGATGAAGACATTGCATACGCTCAGAGCTTCTGCCGACCTGGAGATGATAGTGGTCCAAAGCGGGCAGGTACGGGAACCTAACCGGATGCTTGAGCTGTACCCTACATGGGATGAGATGTCACAGCATTGCTTCAAAACCTCCTGAATAGCCGAATCATCCTAACCCAAAGGAGGCCAACACATGCATGCAATCGCCGATCAGCTGGAGGAAATCGTTCAGAGGCGTTATAACCGCTGGAAAAATGCAGAGCTGCCCGCTTATCTCAGCAAAGAGCTGAATGAGCTGAAGTCTGCGGAAATTATCGACCGCTTCTATCAGGATTTGCAGCTTGAGGATCATGGCATTTACGGAATTACCGGGGTTGGAACGAACCGGATGAATATATTTACGATCCGCCGCGTTTGCCGGGGACTGGCTGAGGAGATTAAGAGCCGCGGCTTTGCCGCCGGGCAGAGAGGCATAGCCATCGGCTATGATTCAACGTCCTTTTCCAAAGGGCTTGCGGAGCAGGCGGCGCTCGTTCTGGCGAATCATGAGGTGAAATGTTATCTGTTCCGCCAGCCTTCTCCCGCAGGTGAACTGGCATTTGCCGTACGGTATTTACATGCTGCCGGAGGGCTGCTCATGTCGAGCGGGGGGGAGGCCTCCGGCTACAGCGGCTGCACCCTTTATGATGAGCATGGAATGCCGGTAGAGACGGAGACCAACCTGCGCTTGGCCCGTTACATGGAGCAGTGGGAAGATGGGCTTCATATCGGATTGATGAATGTAGAGGAGGCGGCCCGTACAGGCCGGCTTGTCTTTACCGGGGAGGAAGTCGCCAGCGCCTATCTGGAAGATGTGGAACGGATTCCGGTCTCCCGGGAAATCAATCAAATCATGGGCGCTTCTGTGCGTATCCTTTATATCCAGCCGGGGCAGGGGGAGGCAGGACTGCTGCGCAGCACGCTTCTGCGTTCCGGCTTTACCTCGGTACATGTCGTTCAGGACCCGAAGCTGCAGAGCGCGAAGTCATCCTCCCAATACTTTGAGCTGTACGATTGGCGGCTGGCGAATGAGGCGGCTGCGGAGATGAATGCCGATCTGATTCTGGCGTTCAACCCGCAGTATAGTGAGCTGGCCTTGTCCATTAAGACGGAAATGGGCAAGTATCTTGTATTAAGCCACAGTGAAACGGCGGCGCTGCTTCTCCACTATCTTTTGCGGCAAAAGAACAACAGAGGGGGAAGCACTGCCGGTGGAGTGCTGCTTAAGTCTTTTTTTACAAGTGATCTTGCCTCGTCTATTGCCCGAAAAGAGGGGATTAAGACGATCAATGTTACCGGAGGTTTTGGCGGAGGGGCATCGCTGGGGAAATTTTGCCGCTCGGGCAATCTCCCTTTTCTGTTCGGTTACGATGAGGACGGCGGATTTGCGGTCGGGGGCTCCATTGCTGGCAGTGACGCCATTCAGTATGCTGTGCTGATTGCCGAGATGTCAGCCTATTTTAAGTCCAGGGGCAGAACACTTGGCAAAGAGCTGCTGGACTTGTATGCGGAGCACGGCTGGTTCGCAGATGACAGGATAGAGCTTACATACCGCGGACTTGAAGGCCGGCAGAGGGTGAGCTTTATCATGGGGCGGCTGAGCAAGGATGCGTTAAGAGTAGTGGGCGGATTAAAGGTTGAGCAGTTGTATGACTTCCGGGCCCGGGAGCATATCCAACTGGCCAAAGGCAAACATTTGGCGCTGGATATGCCGCGGTATGACGCGCTCAAATTTATAATGGAGGACGGGTCCTGGTATGGTCTGCGGCCGGTATCTGCACAGCCGGGCATTCAGCTGTTCCTCGGCAGCCATGCTTCTGACAGCCTTGCCAGCAGGCGGAAGCTTGCAGCTATACGATCCGACGTGCTGTTCATGCTGGAAAGCATGCTGTGAAACTGAAAATTTTTATTTGTTTACAATGTTATTCGAAACGAATATAATTGAGTCGACAAATACTCTTATCGAGGTATTTTTTGAGAGCCTTAGAGACTGTCTGAAATTGCGGAATGTTGAAAATGGGTATGTAAAGAGGCATGGAAACGGGTTAAAGCAATAGTTTATGTCTTGTAGTCGCGTATTGAATAATTATTATTTGTTTATTCGTTCTAATAATTCGAATGGAGGAATTTGAGTGGAGTTAAAACAGTATTGGACCGTAATCCGAAAGCGATTATGGCTGCTGGTCCTGCTTGTTGTTGTGATTACTACCGCCACGGGAATATACACGTATGAATACACCGAGAAGCAGTATACGGCGTCAACGAAGCTTATTGTAACCCCCAAGCAGGAGGTTGAACTGCTTGGCGGCAAGCTGGATCTAAGCACCATCAACTCCAACATCCGGCTGATAGCGACCTACAAGGAGATCATAATGTCGCCGAGGATCATGAATCTGGTCGTCCAGCAGTATCCTCAGCTTGGCCTCACATCCGATGAAATGCTGAAGAAGGTAACTGTATCCGCCGTCGAGGAATCCCAGGTGATGTCCCTGGAGACAGTGGATACTTCTTACGCTCAGGCAGCTGCAATTGTGAATGCAGTGGCTGCCATATTCCAGTCAGAAGTGCCCAAGGTGATGAAAATAGATAATATCAGCGTCCTCAGCGAAGCCAATCCGGCTGATACTCCAGATCCCACATCACCGCAGCCGCTGCTCAATATGATTATCGGACTCGTTCTGTCCCTGATGATCGGAACGGGACTTATGTTCTTGCTCGATTACCTGGACGATACGATCAAGACGGAAGCGGATATCCGCGATGTGCTGGGTCTCTCTACGTATTCGGCAGTCCCGGCGATTACACAGCGGGACCGGGTGGCAGCCCCGAGAAATACAGCCAAGCCGACGAGGAGGAAGAAGAATGTCACGTTCGAAGTCTAAGCATTATCTGATTGCGGATCCCAGTCTGGATTCCCCGGCTGCCGAGGCCTACCGCAAGCTGCGGACTACTCTTGATTATTCGCACCAGGATGAAGGCATCCGGACGCTCATGATTACTTCGGCATTAAGCGGCGAGGGCAAAAGCACGACTGCTGCCAACTTGTCGATGGCTTACGCGCAGTGCCGGAAAAAAGTGCTGCTGATTGATGCGGACCTGCGCAGCCCGTCCCAGCACTCCATATTTAATGTAGAGCAAAACCCGGGAATCAGCGCGGTTCTAAATGGCCAGGCTCTGCTGGAGGAAGTGCTTGTGCCTGTGCTTGACGGAACATTGACGCTGCTTCCGGCCGGACCCCTCTCCGGCAACCCTGCGGAGCTGCTGACCTCGCCGCGGATGAAAGATTTGCTGGCTGAGCTTAGCGGGAAGTTCGATCTTATCCTGATTGACACCCCCGCACTGCTGACCTACAGCGATGCCCAGATCATCGCGGCCCAGTGTGACGGCGTCCTTCTGGTAGTCAAGCCGGGCAAGGTGAAGAATGGCGCTGCGCTTAAGGCCAGAGAGAGTCTGGCGCTGGTTAAGGCACGGGTGCTTGGGGCCGTCCTGAGCAACGTCAACCGCAAAAATGCCGGCCGTTTTATCTACTAGAAGAAGAGTACAGGAGAATAGCTATGAATGCTTTCATTTATCTCGCTTTTGCATTGCTCCCGCTGGACAATTTCCCCTATATGTTCGGCGGAGCATACAAGCCGGTTTCTCTGATTTTTATCGTACTGTATTGTGTACTCAAGATTCCGGTACTGATCCGGATGAAGTTCCAGAGAAAGGAGATCTGGATCTTTATCGTTCTGGTATCGGCAGTCCTGATCTCCGCAATCCTGGGCCTGCAGAACAATTACTCCTTTGCGGGGCTTCAGGATGCAGTGGTTTCTCTGGCCGCCGGCATTATCATCTATCTGAGCTTCAGAATATATGTGCATTCGAGCGAACACCGCAAGGATTCATTCCTGACCTTGTTCCGCTGGATGTTCAGAGGATATTGGCTGGCCGTCATAATCGGTCTGCTCCAGCTTGTATATATGTATGCCTTTCATAGCGGCGCGCTAAGCAGTGTAATCGGTTTTTTCGTCCAGAGGGATTCTTACGTCACCGCAGGACGGCTGCATTTTACATTCTCGGAGCCATCCTACATCGGACTTCATACCAATCTGCTGCTGTTCCCGGCCTATCTTATCCTGAAGAAATACAATTATTTAACGAAATCCGACAAAGTGCTGTTATGGATCTTTATCCCGTTATCGCTGCTCTCCTTGTCTATCCGTTACTATCTGGATCTGCTGTTTTTTGTGGTCGTGTATGTCATTGTTACCAGCAAGCCCGAAAAGTTCCTGATGTTATTCATGAAGTTTATGATGTACCTTGCGGCTGCTGCTGTTCTGCTGAATATCGTGTTTGTTAACAATCTCTTTCAATTAAAATCCGATCATTACTACCGTATTCTGCATATCTACGAGGATCCTGCCAGTATTACGGAAGATAATTCATTCAGCATCAGGAGCACTTACTCCAGCCTGGGTTTTCGATCCTTTCTCGATAAGCCGTGGTTCGGGTATGGAATGGGGAATTACTATTACGGCTTTATGCATAATTTGGACCATATTCCCGCTGACACCCTTGAAGAGAACGAGGAGCTTAGGGACGCTAAATACAATCTGACCCTACCGCAATATAACATGTACACCCGGCTGCTGTCGGAATTCGGCCTGCTGGGGATTATGCTGATTTTTTTATTGCTCTCTTTAGTAAGGCTCAGCCACAAGGGCAATTTCCCGAAGCTGATGGTCGTCCTGCTGTTGTATTCGCTTCTGCAATTTGATTCTTTTGCCTTCATCCAAGTGCTCTTTTGGGTGGCTATTCTGCAGAGCGAGGAGGTGTCCCGGCTGCGGATTGGCAAGGCGGAGAGCACAGAGAATAAAAGAAAGATGGCTAAGATGCATTCGGGCCCGTGGGTCCAGCTGCGGAGGTCAGAACATTATCCCAAGTGACAATGAAGGTGATCATAATGAAGAAAATCTGCATTATCGGCCAATTTCCCCCGCCTGTACACGGATTGTCCAAAGCACTCGAGACACTTCTGAATTCCCGGCTTTTTAACGAAAAATACGAACTTACCCATGTGGATATTAAGGACAATAAGAAAGTTGCTGCTCATATGAGCATGATCAACCGCCAGGACACAGATATTTTTTACTTTACCATTTCACAATCCAAGTGGGGCAATCTGCGGGATATGCTTATTCTGGCCAATCTGTTCAAGAAGGGTAAAAAAGTGGTCATTCATTATCACGGCGGCTACTTCAGACAGCTGTACAGCCAGTTTAATCCCCTGCAGCGGGCTATCAACAAGAAACTGCTCGCGAAAGTGGATGTGATGATTGTCCTCAGCAAAAGTCTGGAATGCCTGTTTTCCGGGATTGTCGATGCCGGGAAAATCAGAATTTGCGAGAACTGCATTGAGGACAGCCAGCTCTTAACCTCATGGGAATACGAGAGCAAAATCTTCAGGCTGATGGAAACCGGAAAGCCGCTTGAGGTGGTATATCTGAGCAATTTCATTAAGAGCAAGGGATACTTCGATCTGTTGATGGCAGCGGAACGGCTCAGGGACCGGGACATTCATTTTCATTTTGCCGGCAGCTTCTTCAATCGGGAGGATGAGGAGGAGTTCCTGGACTACATTCAGCAGAACGGGCTGCAGGATAAAGTGTCTTATCATGGCGTGGTAACCGGGGAGCGCAAGAAACGGCTGCTGGAGCGCTGCGATATCTTTGCGCTTCCGACCTATTATCCCAATGAAGGGCAGCCGATCTCCATAATTGAAGCAATGGGCAACGGACTGGCCATTATCTCGACGAAACATGCCGGCATTCCCGACATCGTATCCGAGGAGAACGGCTTTCTGATCGAACCGCAGTCGCCGGAGGCGATTGCCGGAGTCATCGCCGGACTGCTTCAGGACCGGAGCGGAATGAAGCAAATGGCTGATGAGAACCGGAGTAAGATTCTACGCAGGTATAAGGAAGCGGACTATCTAAAGCGGTTGGAACTAATTATGGATGAGGTCTGAACAATGAAGATGAACTTAGCGAAGTATGATCAATCCTGGTTCGTTAGAGGGAGAAGCGGCGCTGTAGTAATGCTGTGGTGGCTGATACAGGCAACCGTGTTCAGAGTGTCGCTGCACAATATGCATGGCTTCCGCAGCGCTTTGCTGCGTCTGTTCGGCGCACAGGTAGGCAAAGGGGTAAGGATAAGGCCTTCGGCGAAGTTCACGTATCCCTGGAAGGTCAAGATCGGTGATTATTCCTGGATTGGAGACCATGCGGAGCTGTACAGTCTGGACAGCATCGTGATCGGCGACCATTGTGTGATATCCCAGAACGCCTATTTGTGTACAGGCAGCCATAAGCTGAATGATCCCCATTTCGGTCTCATTACGAAACCGATAGAGCTGAAAGACGGAGCATGGGTGGCTAGCCATGTCTTTGTATACCCCGGAGTAACAATCTATGAAATGGGGGTTGCAGGGGCAAGGAGCACCGTGATGAAAGATATTCCCGCGAACCAGGTTCATGTCGGATTTCCCGCCGTGTATTTCAAAGAACGATTCACGAGCTGAAAGGCTGCACCATTAAAGGAGAGTAGCAATGAGAATGATGAAGAAGGCCTCCGGCAAAAACTTTTCGTGGCTGTTCACCGGAAATTTAATTTATTCGTTATCCCAATGGGGGATGGTGGTTTTGCTGGCGAAGCTCGGAAGCCCGGCCATGGTCGGCCAGTATGTGCTGGCTCTGTCAATTACGGCTCCGGTCATTCTGTTTGCAAATTTCCAGCTTCGTGATTTCCAGGCTACCGATGCCAGCAACCAGTATTCATTCCAGCAATATTTAACACTCAGACTGCTGTCGATGACGGCTGTATTCCTCCTCATTCTCGCTGTTACTGCATTCATTCCGCTATCCCTGAATACGCTTCTTGTGGTCTGGTTCGTCTGCGCAGCCAAAATGGTCGAATCCGTCTCGGATATTTATTTCGGATTATTCCAGCGGAATGAAAAGATGGAGTATGTCGGGAAATCCATGATTCTAAAAGGCTTGTCCTCTGTCCTTGTGCTTGGGATAAGCGTCTATCTGACCCAAAGCATTGCCGCCGGAGCTTTAGCACTTGTGCTTGCCTGGCTAGGGATACTCTTATTCTACGACATGAAGAACGGGGCTGCCATGCTGCACAGCGTTTCGGCGGAAGGGAGACTGAAGAAGGGCCGCCTGATGAGTCTCTGGAAGGATTTCGGGAAAGGGGAGCGGTCTACGCTCAAGGGGCTGCTCCTGCTTGTATTGCCACTGGGTATTACCGCTACGCTGGATTCCCTGAACAGCAGCATTCCGCGTTATTTTCTCCAGCATATCGGCGGTGAGGAAGCGCTCGGGTACTATTCTGCGATCGCCTACATCATGATGGCGGGAGGCACCTTTGTCAATGCAATGACACAGGCGTCGAGTCCGAGGCTGTCGCGCTACTACCGGGACAACCTGCAGCGGTTCAAACGGCTGCTCCTGCAGATCATGGGCCTATGCCTGCTGCTCGGACTAGCGGGTCTTTCCGCTGCCTATTTCATGGGTGAGTTTCTGCTCAGCCTGCTCTACAGTCCCGATTATGCCGCGTACAACAATGTCTTCATTATTATCATGCTGGCAAGTACGCTCTGGTATATGACAGGCTGCCTCAGTGCAGCTTTAACCGTCTCCCGTTATATTAAGCTGCAAATTCCGGTATTTCTGCTGACCTGCTTATCCATTATCGCAAGCTCCTTCCTGCTGATCCCGGTCTATGGGGCAACCGGCGCCGCGTGGAGCATTTGCATCGGGATGGGGACAAGATTTGTCTGCAGCTTTGCGCTGGTTCTTCATGCCTTGTCCAGGCAGGCGGCACTTGCCAAACAGGCGGAGCAGCGGGAGGCGAGGATCGCTCTCGGCGATATCGCCAGGGGATAAGTTCTTCTATTTAAGCTCACAAAACTTTGATGAGGAGCAGAAACATGAACATTACTGTGATAGGAACAGGGTATGTCGGTTTGGTGTCAGGTGTATGCTATGCAGAGCTTGGCCATCAGGTGTATTGTGTCGATAAGGATGCGGAGAAAATTGAGCTGCTTCTGAGTGGCGGCATTCCGATTTATGAGCCGGGGCTTGGAGAGATGTCCTGCACAAATATGGAGGCGGGCCGGCTCCGCTTCACGACTGACCTGTCCGGTGCAGTGTCGGATGCAGAGCTGGTAATTATAGCGGTAGGAACGCCTTCGCTGCCGAGCGGTGAAGCAGATCTGCGGTTCGTCGATGCGGCCGTAAGGGAGATCGGCGCGGCCATGAACGGTTATAAAGTAGTCTGCGTGAAGAGCACCGTGCCGGTAGGCACCAATGACAGAGTCCGTGAGCTGCTGAGCGAGTTATACGAAGGGCCGTTCGATATTGCTTCGCTTCCGGAATTCCTGCGTGAAGGAACGGCTATCCGGGATACGCTGGCTCCGGACCGCATTATCATCGGGACGGACAGCCAGCGTGCTTCCAAGCTGCTGAGCGGACTGCATGAGCCGCTGAACACCAGAATATTGATCACAGACATCCGCAGTGCGGAGATGATTAAATACGCCTCCAATGCTTTTCTGGCTACCAAAATTTCATTTATCAACGAGATCGCCAACATTTGCGAGAAGGTAAAGGCCGATGTCACGGAGGTAGCCAAGGGAATGGGACTGGATACACGAATCGGGCCCTCGTTTCTGGGAGCGGGTATTGGCTATGGCGGCTCCTGCTTCCCCAAGGATACAACAGCGCTGATCCAAATCGCAGGCAATGTGCATTATGATTTCAAGCTGCTGAAATCAGTAGTGGAAGTCAATAAAGAACAGCGCTATAGTGTCATCAGCAAGCTACATCAGGCACTGGGCAGCCTGGAAGGCAGAACCATTGCACTATGGGGGCTGGCCTTCAAGCCGGAAACCGATGATGTCCGGGAGGCTCCTGCACTGGAGATCGTAGACAGGCTCATTCAGCTTGGCGCTACTCCTAAGGTATACGACCCGGTGGCCATGGATAATTTCCGGCGGCTGCGGAATCATCCCGGGATCCAGTGGTGCAGCTCGGCGCTGGAAGCTGCGAAGGACAGCGACGCGTTGTGCCTGCTGACAGAGTGGAAGCAGTTTAAAGAGATCAATCTGGCCGAGGTAAAAGCAGCCATGAGCGGCACCGTCCTCATTGATGGCAGAAACGCCTTCTCGGAGCAGCAGGTAAGCGGATTGGGCTTCGGGTATTACCCGGTAGGGCGGCCTTCGCTCCAGGAGCCGTTTGAAATTCCGGAAGTCGTGTAGCTTTGCAAGGGGCGATCCAGCCGGATCGCGAAATCAATCCCTGCCGTAAGTGTGGCGGGGATTTTTTTTGCGTTTCCATATCCCTGATTACTTAGCCTGGGAATGGAAATTGGATTAATTTATTGTAACCTATAAATCGAGAAACTTTTAGACCGGTTGATGCGTCAAAGGGATAGTCAAGAAATTGGAATTATTTATTATCCAGGAGGGTGAGCTTGTGAAGAAGTTATTTATTTCGATTTTAGCGGGGTTGCTGGTGTTCCCGATGCTGCTGCAGTCCCCGGCTCAGGCAGATGCACCTATCAAAATTGTGATTGACGGTGTTCCCTTACCTACTGATCAACCCCCCATATCGGTGCGTGGACGAACGCTGGTGCCGTTACGGGCCATTTTTGAAGCCTTTGATGCCACCACCACGTGGAATAAGCAGACAAAAACAGTAACAGCAACAAAAGAGGATACAACGATTATATTGAAGCTTGGCTCCACACTTGCCACGATTAACAATAAGCCTGTTATCCTCGATGTGCCTGGTCAAAGTTTGAAGGGCAGAACGCTGGTTCCGACACGGTTCGTCAGCGAAGCTCTGGGTCAGGAAGTGGTATGGAATTCCAAAGCGAGAACAGTGTCCATAACGACTTCCGGAGGTAAAGGTGGAAGCGTAAGTCCGGCATCCAATGTAGTCCTGCAGGATGTGAGTGACAGCGGTGACGGACGTGATCTGCAGGTCAGCTTCGTCCGTGCGGCAGATGAGTCCATTGTTGATCATTACAGGGTATTGATTGTGAAAGCGGGGAACACATTAAACTTGTCATCCGCCCAACAGATCGCACCGTCCAATTATTCTACTGTATTGTCTATCGGAGCTAATCCTACGTTTAAACTGAACGCTGGGTCGAGGGATATCAGCGGTGAATTAATTAAAGTCAATCAGCCGTATATTGCTTATGTTTTGGCGGTAGGCAAAGGGAATAATACCAGTGCCCTTTCGAATAGTTCTGCAACGCTTACGTTGGTGAATAATATTGTATCCGCACCAACCAATATACAAGTGAATGATGTCGGGGATAATGGCGATGGACGGGATTTGTCCGTCAGCTTCAACAAGTTGCCGGATGAATCGAAGGTCAATTCTTACCGGATATTTGTAGTCAAAGCAGCGAACTATACAAATTTCAATGTGGCGGCAGCAAACGCAGTTTCCAGCTCTAACTACACCCAAGTCAGCAAGACGGGAAATAATCTTTCTCAGGTCTTGGCTTCAGGATCCAGGGATGTCGATGGAGCGCTTATAAAGTCGGGTGTGAGCTACCGGGTGTTTGTTATGGCGGTAGATAGCAGGAATTCGGCCAATCAAGTACTGTCTCCTGCGTCATCCGCGATTACGTTGTCCACTACAGGAATCTCAAGCTTCATCGTTAGTGATGTTAATGACTATGGAGACGGCCGGGATATGAAAGTGTCCTTTGTCCATCCCACAGCCGAAGCTAATATTAACCAGTATCGGATTATGGTCGTACCTACAGCTTACTACAGCGGCTTCAGCGTATCTGAAGCGAATAATGTATCCAGCTCCAATTATACAGCGGTGAGTACATCAGGAAGCAGCACCAATCAAATCCTGACCTCATCAACCAGAGACGTACGGGGTAATTTGATCAAAAATGGAACTGGTTATCAAGTGTACGTGTTATCGGTTGGAAGCAATTCAAGTGCAAATGTGCTTTCCAGCGCTTCATCGGTTATTACGCTGCTGACTGACTTCAGTATGGGAGCCGTTTCTAATCTAACAGTAAGCGACGTTAGCGACAATGGTGATGGACGGGATTTGAAAGTATCCTTTACTCATGCTGCGGACGAAAGGTACATCAGCAAATATCTGATCATGGTGGTGCCAACCTCATATTACAGCAACTTCAGCGTATCTGAAGCCAATCGTATATCCAGCTCCAACTATACAGCGGTGAGCACATCAGAGAATAGCACCAGTCAAATATTAAATTCATCCTCCAGAGATGTGCGCGGCAATTGGATCAAAGAGGGAACCACTTACAAAGTGTATGTATTATCTGTTGGTAGTGGGAATTATTCAGGTTCTAATGTCTTGTCCCAGGCATCCACGGACATTACGTTGTCTTCCAAAACCCCTGTGGTTTCTGTAACCAACGTCACGTATCAAGTGAACGACAGCAGAATACTGGCCCGCTTCACCAAATCGTCCAATGAGACCAATATTTCTGAATACCGGGTATTAGTAGTTCCGGCCAAGCAGGGTTTTGGCTTAGGTGATGCGCTTGGGGTGACAGCTTCCTCTTACAAGTCGATCATTCCTAACGGAACGAACCCGGTAATTACAGCATCAACAATAGATGTCAACGGTAGTCCAATTATTAAAGGCAAAAAATATAAACTGTATATTCTTGCCGTGGCAAATAACAAGGGGACGCAGAATGGCGGCCTTTCAGATTCAACGGAGGAGTTTGAATTATAATAGTCAATGTTAAATGAGTCCGTAAGCCTGACCTTCCAAGGTCAGGCTTTTGTTATGTAGTTAATAGAAGAGATGTATGATGTACGGCCGTTTGAGCATTATAAATTCAGTATGGAAGTGTAGATGACCAGAGCAGGGCACCCGGCAGTCTTTACCGCAGCTGACTCAAGAAAAGACTTTTGAGGTTAATAACGTAAATAACACAAGGAGCGGTAACGTCTGCTTGATTTCATATCAGAAGGGTGCGAAGTAAACGATGACTCATCTTGCAGATCAGATTATTATGCTGCTGGCGGTGCTGCTGCTTGTAGGAGTGCTTTCCACAAAATTCTCTACACGGTTCGGCATGCCGGCGCTCGTATTATTTATTGCGGTGGGGATGGTACTCAGCCACTTTGTCTATTTTAACAATGCATCCCTGACCCAGATTGCCGGGATTTTTGCACTGGTCGTGATTCTGTTTGAAGGCGGGATGCAGACCAGCATGAAGGATATCCGGCCGATTATGGCGCCGGCGTTGTCCTTGGCCACGGTGGGCGTGCTGCTGACTACAGCCATAGTAGGCGTTTTCGCCAAATTCATACTGGGAGTGCCTTGGGCGGAAAGCCTGCTGTTCGGAGCGATTGTCGGTTCAACGGACGCAGCCGCCGTATTCTCTGTTCTGGGCGGCAAAAACATCGACAAAAGGTTGACCTCCACACTGGAGGCTGAGTCTGGAAGCAATGATCCGATGGCCGTATTTCTGACCGTATCGCTGATTGAATGGATTCAGCATCCCGATACTGCCATCTGGAGCCTGCTGCTGTCCTTTGTATGGGAAATGGGGATTGGCCTGCTGCTGGGGATCATTATCGGCAAGGTGGCCGTATATCTGATCAACAGAATCAACCTGGATTCCACCGGTCTGTATCCGGTAATGGCTATAGGGTTTGCCGTATTGACCTATGGCCTTACAGCCATGGTACACGGCAGCGGACTGCTTGCCGTCTATGTGATTGGCCTGACGCTGGGGAATTCCGAACTGATGTATCACCGCACCATCATGAATTTCAATCACGGCTTTGCCTGGATGATGCAGATTGCTATGTTCATTCTTCTGGGGCTGCTGGTGTTCCCGCAGGAGCTTGCAAATATCGCTTGGGACGGGCTGCTGCTATCCGTCATCCTAATGGTAATTGCCCGGCCGGCCGGGGTATTTATAAGCCTGCTCTTTGCCAAATTCTCTTTCCGGGAAAAAACACTGATTTCATGGGCTGGCCTGCGCGGCGCCGTGCCGATTGTACTGGCCACCTATCCGCTGCTGGCGGGTCTTCCGCAGGGACGGCTGTTCTTTAATGTCGTTTTCTTCGTCGTCCTTACTTCGGCTGTTATTCAGGGGACGACGATTTCACCGCTTGCTTCCAGACTGAAGCTGGTCGGGCGGGAAGAAGCGGGGCAGCCTTCCCTCATGGAGCTTGTGGCCCTTGGCAAGACGGACTCGGAATTCAATCATATTGGAATACAGCCTTCTATGCCGATTGCCGGGATGCAGATTGCAGAGCTGGGGCTGCCTGATGATATTCTCTTCACGGCGATCATACGGGATAAGAATATTGTCACTCCGCATGGCAATACCGTCATTCAGGCAGGAGATACAGTCTATGTGCTTAGTCCGAAGTCTAAACGCGACGAGATGCGGGCGATCTTCCGGAGCGGAAAAGGCAAGGCGGCTCAAGCGGAAACTACCTAGGTTTAGATCCTTGTATTTCATGTAATTTTTTATGCCGCAATGATGTGATTTGTGTCAATATAGGTGCTTATGCTCCAATGTGACACAAATAATAGGAGTATAACAGAAAGTTATGCTAGAATTTGCAGCAACAAAATCGTCGTAATCGTTGCAAAAAGTATAACTTCATGTTATATTGTATATAGATTTAGAACAAGTCTAAATACAATAACATATATACAAACCATAGGAGGCTATTAGAATGAGTACACAAGTAAAGAGCCAGACTGAACTGCACGCTGCTTTGAATCGCCAAACTGCGAACTGGACCCTGCTCGGAGTGAAACTGCATCATTACCACTGGTATGTGAGCGGATCGCAATTCTTCACGCTGCATGCCAAATTCGAAGAACTGTACAATGAGGCTGCAGGTTATGTGGATGAGCTGGCTGAACGCCTGCTAGCTATCGGCGGACAACCGGCCTCTACTATGACCCAATATCTGGCCCTCTCCGAGCTCAAGGAAGCTGTCGGCGGCGAAAGCGCCAAAGAAATGGTTACCCAACTCGTAAAAGATTTTGCCCTTGTTGCAGAAGAGCTGAAGCATTCCATCGCGGCAGCAGAAGAGCTGAGCGATCAACCGACTGCTGATCTGCTGATTGGTATCAGAAGCAGTGTTGAGAAGAGCGCCTGGATGCTGAATGCCTACCTGGCATAAGACCAAGTGACCAAGTAGCAACAATCAGGAACCGCCTGTGATTCCCGGTATAGAAGCTGTGGCCGGGTTTATGGGTTGTGTGCATTGTCTGTAAATTAAAGAGTGCCCTTGCGTGATACGCACGGGCACTCTTTTTGCTAATTAAGGTTTGTATTTATCCCTACTTAATAAATACTCCCCCGAATGGCAGAGCCTCACGGAGAAACCGTTTGATAATCCCGTCCTCATTGTTGTCGCGTTCAAAGCGCCGGCTCTGGCGACCGGCTTGGAACAGCACGGGCCCGTGGCCTGTCATCTTCCAATGATAGCTCATATGCTGGCTGGCCAGATGATTGCCGTAGACGGTCAGCTCAAGCTTGGCATTCTCGGGGTAGGCAATGACGCTTCCGGCATCCACATACAGCGGATCGAAGGGATGCAGCTCCGCTTCGCATACCGTTCCCTCAGTTAAGATGCCGATGCTGCCCCTGCCGGAGAACTTCACCTTAATGACATCGCGTGTCACGAGCATATTCTTCATGCTGAGCACCCGGGTCTGCATCGTAACCCCTTTACTATAGAAGAAGAGATGCCTGAAATCATAGAGCAGATCGCTTTTTCCGTCGAGCTGCAGCGTTTTGATCCGATAACCGGGAGGAAGTGCGGCAACGAACCGGCAGGGCCCGGACAGATCCGAGCGGATCAGCTTGCGCTTGCGGTACATGCCCTTGACATCCATCAGCCGGTCCGCCCGGCCTGAAGAGGGACCTTGATATGCAATAATCTGCTGCGGATGCAGCACATGAACCTCTTCGTTCTCTCCAACAGTAAAGGCAACGGCTTGTCCGCTGCCGCTGTCGCCTTCATCCTGGACATCAACGTTCATAGCTTACACTTCCTTGTTCCTGTGACTTCTTGTTTCTGCGGGTAACGCTCTCCTTGCGGACTACCGCAGCCGGTCGCTTCTTCTGGACCGGTAGCGCATCGCGAAGCGAAGCAGCCGGGTGAGCAGGAAATAACCGAATATAAGGGCAACCCCAGTAATGACCGTAACTTTAATCCGGTTATAGTAGTTTTCCCGGGCCGTACGATCGTTTTTCAATTCATCTACCACCAGGCTTAATTGGCGGTTCTGCTCCTGAAGAGCCTCATTCTGGGTACGGTACGTCTCCATCTCCTGCAGTGTCTGTCCCAAGGCTTGGGTCGTTTCGCCCAGCTCATTTTTGGTCTGCTGGAGCTCATCCACCGTTTGCTGGTAGCTTTCCTGCAATTGATTAACTTCACCGGGCAATTCCGAGAAATTCTGCAATCCCTTATATATATCGCTGAAGTAATTGGCCTGAGCCGCAGGAGCCGGCAGGGCTGCCGTTATCCCAAGCAGCAGCAGGGCCGAACTTAACAGCTTGATCAATTTGCTCATTACATGTTTTTTCATTACATATCACCACCTGGTATAGGCTAATATTACTTTTATTTTAACATAGCCGGACAACTTCCGGGTACCTTACAGGGGAAGTCTGGCATCATTTGGCGGATAAAGCACATTTTTGTCCCGAGTTTTGGATATAAAGGGACTTAAGCTTTTTTACCCTGGGGCTTGCGGCTATAACCATAAAAGTAATACAGCATTAAAGACACTCAGGTTTCGGTTTTGCTACCACAGGTGTACAAATTATCGTATACTTTGAACGGAAAGGGGCTGATGTGATGAATAAATGGCTCAAGACGCTATTGTTTCTGGCAGGTTCTGCCTTTTTGACGCGGTTAATCCCGTTCTCTTCCTTGTTCCGCAATCTGGATACGATGGTTCACGAGTTCGGCCATGCGCTCATGACCCTGCTGCTCTCGGGAAGTGTGCTGCGCATTGAGCTGTACGCCGATCACAGCGGGGTCACCTATTCGGCCATTGGTGCGGGAGCACAAGCGATACTGGTGTCGCTGGCCGGATATCCGCTGGCTTCGTTATTCTCTTTGCTGCTGTTCTATTTATATAGAAGAAACCGGCTGCAATGGGGGCTGATGCTGTCCACCGCCATAGCACTCATTATGCTGATTTTATATGTGCGGGGCGGATTCGGCATGATGTGGCTGACCGGCTTTATTGCGCTGAATCTGGCAATGATGTTTCTCTGGCCTAAGATCAGCAAATATTATTACTTGTTTCTGGCGTTTCTCACGCTTGAGGAATCCGTAATGGGTACACTTTTTCTGGTATCGTCTGCGGCATTTACACCCTCCCGTGCAGGGGATGCGGCCAATCTGGCGAGGTTGACTCCTTTGCCGGCCATCTTTTGGGCAGTGCTGTTTCTTCTATTTTCATTGCTATGCGCCAAAGGGGCACTGGGTTTCTTGTTCAAGGAAGAGCGCCGGAACGGCAAACTGGGGAATAGGTGAAATTACACGAATTTTTCGTCATCTTTAGACAAAAGAACGATCTTTCGCAAAGAGGCAATCCACTTTTTAGTGGAGTGGCTCTTTTTTTGTCGATATTCTAGGTCCGAACATATATTCCATGACAAGGAGTTGTCCGCCATTATTGGTACATTAATAGAAGATCCAAAAAAAGAAAGAGGTGGAAATATGCAAGCAAGTATCCAGCCCATATTTACATGGAGTCAAAACCGGATTTTTGCAGGAGCTGCTCGAGATGTAGTTTTGCTAGTCGAGTGGGAAGGCATGGTCCAAGGTGTGGAAACCCGCAAGAAAAGCCGCAAAGTCGTTGCCCGTGAAATTGAACTGAGAGTATGGCTTGAAGCGCATGTAAGTCTGAAGGCATGTTATGGATGTGTAGTGGAGGCAGGGGAAGGCAGATCGCTGCTGCTTAAGCTTGGTAAAATACATGCGGGAGGGAGGAAATATATAGCGCTGGAATTCACTATGGCGGCGATGCCAGCCGGAAACCATGAAGCACTCTGGCTGCAGTGGCAATATAAACAACCCCCGGTGGAACGCATCCGCGAGCTGCCCTTGCATAAGCTAAGCCTAGAGTATACCCACCATACCGATGTGCTCGGCACGGTCAGTTGCTTTCATGTAGCCAAGCATTTGGAGCTGCTCAAGACAGCGATGGTGATGGAAGAAGCAGTGGCCTTAAGTTCTAAGACATCCGACCCAGCTTCCTATGATAAGTTGCGCAGACAGGCGGATGATCTGCTGCTGCTGGCAACCCAGTCTGGAGACATGCAGCTGGTTAAAGAGGCGGAGGCTTTGTACAAGCAGTTGGACGTTGGGATTCAGGTCTGGTGACTCTAGGAATACACAGTTTAAGATCCAACAACCGGTAACTAGGGCATATACATAACTGCACTATTTCGCTGAGTGCAAACCAGAATAGCTGACAGATAGAGCGATATATTAATGTGGTAATATAGTAAAATAGTTCTATTATATTTTTGTAACGAGGTTATTAATTCCCTGTTTTTAGATATATATAACTAATTTATTTAAAATAATGGGTCTATTTTACCATAAATCAAGGGGAACTGAAAATGACAGACCGATTAATCCGGCTGATGCGCATCATTACGCTAGTTCAGGCCAAACCCGGAATTTTAGCCCGTGAGCTGGCGGAACGCTGCGGCAACAGTGAGAGAACGATATACCGGGATATGGATGCGCTAAGTGCCATGCATATCCCTATTACCCACCTGGGGCACGGGAAGGGATATGCTTTTATCGGGAACTTTGCACTCTATCCTTTAGATTTGTCGGAAGAAGAATCGGCCGCATTTTCACAGCTCCGCGGCATTATGAATGACATTAAGCCACTGCTGCCTGCGCATTTTGAAGACGCCTATGAAAAAATCATGGCTGCGGAATATAAGCAGAAGGCGGAAAGGGAAGAGAAGATGGAAAGCGTAAAAAAAGAAGCCGGGCAGCATTGGACAGAGAGGGGGACTTCGCAGGGGGAGCCTTCGCCTTTTCTGACGGAAATTCTGCTGGCTATAATGAAACAGCGAAGCTTTCAGGCGGATTACAGTGAAAATGCCTATGAAGAGAAGGAGATACAGATCGATCCGTACTGCCTGGTTCCGCTGGAGAACCGCTATCATTTAATTGGTTTCTGCCACCGCTTTGGCATGATCCGGGCTTTTCACATCAACGGGTTCTCGAGTGTCAGGCCGTTGAACCGTTTTTTTTCCAAGGAGCAATTTGATCTGCAGTCTTTTATGAAGCAGAAGTGGCGTTTGGACCAAGACAGTCTGGAGATCGAATTCAAGGTGAAATTTTCGGAACGGATGATGGATTGGATCAAATATGAGGAGTTGTTTGTAAAACCGAGCAAGGTGGACCGCCAGAGCCGCTTTCTCCACTTTAAGGTAGCTGTTGAACAGGATATTGGATTTGTTCGTTGGATCATGAAATTCGAGGAGGAAGCGGAGATTGTGGAGCCGTTTTACTATAGGGATATGATGAGGGTTCAACTGGAAAGGTGGCTATTGGTCTACAAATAGAGCAGGATCTTTTTGTTTTGTCATTAATTATACCCTTAAACCCTATGAGGTTAGTTAATCTTGTAAATTTTTCTTGTCTACCATGGTTTTATATAGTAATGTTATACATTAAATAACAACTATGTCGAATTAATGCTAAAAACTAACTTATTATGTAAGGTATTCGCGGTTGAATCTCTCTTTTAGAGAGATTTTCTTGTCAGTCATTTGACCTTTGTTCAATTTTTAATAGAAGAGAGGGTTCATTTTGATCCAGCCAATTCTGGAAATTGAGGATTTGCATACTCATTTTTTTACGGATCGTGGAGAGGTTCCTGCTGTGGACGGCGTCGATTTGTATATTGATCCGGGCGAGGTTCTTGGAGTGGTTGGTGAATCGGGCTGCGGCAAGAGCGTCACTTCATTGTCCATCCTAAAGCTGGTTCCGAATCCTCCCGGCCGGATTGTAGGCGGCCGCATTCTATTAAAAGGGCAGGATCTTGTGCCGCTTAGGGAAAAAGAAATGCGAAAGATCCGCGGAGACGCGGTATCGATGATCTTCCAGGAGCCAATGACTTCGCTTAACCCGCTGTTTACGGTAGGTCAGCAGATTATCGAAACTGTGCGGCTTCACCGCGGCTTATCGAAAAGAGAAGCACGGGAGCATGCGGTAGAGATGCTCCGCAAAGTAGGAATACCGCGGCCGGAAGCGATCATTGATGAGTATCCTCACCAGTTGTCGGGCGGCATGCGCCAGCGGGTGATGATCGCGATGTCGATCTCCTGCAGTCCGGAGCTGCTCATTGCCGATGAACCCACAACGGCGCTGGATGTAACGATTCAGGCGCAGATTCTGGATTTGATCCGGCGGTTGAATGAAGAACAAGGCACTGCGGTCATGCTGATTACCCATGATCTTGGAGTCGTGGCGGAGATGTGCCACCGGGTTGCTGTTATGTATGCCGGCAAGATCGTAGAGGAAGGCTGTGTGCGCGATATTTTTAAAAATCCGCTTCATCCCTATACGAGGGGGCTTATACAGTCTGTGCCAAGAATGAACGAGGTCCGGGAACGGCTGTATTCCATTCCCGGCAATGTGCCGATTCTCAATAAAGATATGCAGGGCTGCCGGTTTGCACCCCGCTGTCCGGATATGATGGACATCTGCCGCGAGTCGCTTCCTGAGCTGTCACTGCAGGAAGACCGGCACAGCTGCAGATGCTGGCTGCATGACAGCCAACAGGAGGATGCTGTATGAGCGAGAACCTGCTCGAGGTTATTGGCCTCAAGAAGTATTATCCGATTCATAAAGGTTTCTTCAACAAGGTGCAAGGGGCTGTCAAAGCGGTGGACGATATTTCCTTCTCCGTAAACAAAGGCGAGACCTTTGGACTGGTGGGGGAAAGCGGCTGCGGCAAATCGACAACCGGGCGTTCGCTGCTGCGGCTGATCGAGCCTACAGCAGGGGAGGTCTGGTTCGAAGGCCAGGATATCACCAGGCTCACTCTGGAAGAAATGCGCAAGCGCCGGCGGGAGATGCAGATTGTCTTTCAGGACCCGTTCTCTTCCCTTGACCCGCGGAATACGGTGCAGCGTATTCTGGAAGAGCCGATGATTGTACATGGTGTTGGCGATGCCAGGCAGCGGAGGGATACTGTCGAGCGGCTGGCTGATGTAGTCGGCTTGGCGAAGGCACATCTCCAGCGTTACCCGCATCAGTTCTCCGGCGGACAACGGCAGCGGATTGGAATCGCCCGGGCGCTTGCCCTGCAGCCGAAGCTGATTATAGCGGATGAGCCTGTGTCCGCACTGGATGTATCCATCCAGTCTCAGGTCATTAATCTGATGCAGGATTTACAGAAGGAATTTGGACTTACCTACATATTTATAGCCCATGATCTCAGTGTGGTGAAGCATATCTGTGACCGTGTCGCCGTAATGTACCTGGGACGGATTGTAGAGATTACCGATAAGTACAAGCTTTATGCCGAGCCGCAGCACCCGTATACACAGGCGCTGCTGTCGGCTGTTCCCGAACCCGATCCCGATATCCGCAAGAAACGGGTTATTCTGCAGGGGGAAGTGCCGAGTCCGGCCAATGCGCCTGTCGGTTGTGCCTTTAATACCCGTTGTCCCCGGGTGATGGACGTATGCCGCAATGTAAGACCACCGTTGATCGAGACCGGGCCAGGGCATCTAACCGCATGCCATTTATATGATGATGCTGACACCCGGCTGGCTTAACAAGACTTGACGACATCTTAGAAAGACTCCGGCAGGAGTTATCTTAAAATATAAGAAATTATATGTTTCACATGATAACTTATCCTTCTATTTCTCGCTGAAACGGTACCGTCCTTAAAAAGGACGGCAAAGCCGTTTACACTTGGTATTCAGAGCGAGCAACCATTCATGAATGCAATTAGTGGACTTGGTATATGGCAGTGCTTTGGCGCAGCTCCATATAGACGCTTTAATACTTTTAATGAAGGAAGGGAGTTTTCTAGAGATGAACAAATGGAGTAGTCTTGCACTGGCAGTGACGCTGGGGGCGGTATTAACGTTAAGCGGCTGCGGAGGCAACAATAACGCAAGCACGGAATCAACTGCGGGGGGCAATACAGCGGCAACTGCCGCACCGGAAAGCTCTCCTGATTCTGCGGCAACGTCACAGGATACACTGATATTGGGGCGCGGCGGTGACTCGGCTTCGCTGGACCCGGCAATCGTAACCGATGGTGAATCTTTGAAGATTGCCCATCAGGTATTTGACTCTCTGCTGGAATACAAACCGGGGACCTCTGAGGTGCAGGCTTCACTTGCAGACAGCTGGGAAGTCTCAGCCGACGGCTTAATCTACACCTTCAAGCTGCATCCGGGTGTGAAGTTCCATGATGGATCAGACTTTGATGCCGAGGCTGTCGTGTTTAACTTCACGCGCTGGAGTGATCCGGCAAGTGAATACAAATTCGAAGGCGATTCCTTTGACTACTATGACTCCATGTTCGGTCCGGACGGAAGCCGTGTCATTAAAGAGGTGAAGGCTGTTGATGCCACAACCGTGCAATTTGTGCTTAATCAGCCGCAGGCCCCTTTCCTGCAGAATATCGCCATGACCTCCTTCGGGATTGCCAGCCCTACAGCGATTAAGGAGAAGAAGGAAAACTTCAAGAATGAGCCGGTAGGCACAGGACCGTTTGTGTTCACCGAATGGAAGCACAATGATTCCATTACGCTGGACAAGAATCCGGGCTACTGGAAAGAAGGGCTTCCTAAGCTGAACAAAGTTATCGTCCGCTCCATTCCGGATAACTCTGCGCGCTTCACTGCTCTGCAGAACGGTGAAATCGACCTGATGGAAGACCTTAGCCCTGATGATCTGTCCACACTGGAAGGCAACACCGGGCTGCAGAAGATTGAACGCCCGCCGTTTAATGTCTCGTACCTCGGCTTCAACTTCAATAAGAAACCTTTTGACAACGTGAAAGTAAGACAAGCGCTGAACCATGCGGTGAATAAGCAGGCCATTATCGAAGCGTTCTTCTCAGGTCAGGCAACGGCTGCTGTTAACCCGATGCCGCCATCACTATGGGGCTATAACGATGCCGTGAAGGATTATGAATATGATCTGGAGAAGGCAAAAGCGCTGCTGGCTGAGGCTGGATATCCTGAGGGTCTGCCGGATCCGGTAACCTTGTATGCTATGCCAGTCTCCCGTCCTTATATGCCTGACGGCAAGAAGGTTGCTGAGGCGATTCAAGCCGATTGGGAAAAAATTGGCGTGAAGACGGTAATCGAGTCCCCTGAATGGGCTACTTACCTTGACGACACAAAAGTCGGAGAAAAAGATGACATCTACATGCTCGGCTGGACCGGTGATAACGGTGACCCGGATAACTTCCTGTATACGCTCCTTGATAAAGATGCTATTCCGGGCAACAACCGTTCCTTCTATATTAATGAAGAATTGCATACGGTTCTGATCAATGCACAGAAGGAAACGGACCAAGCCAAACGCTCCGACCTGTACAAGCAGGCTCAGGAAATCATCAAAGCGGATGCGCCTTGGATTCCGCTTGTGCACACGACTCCGCTGCTGGCTGCCAAAGCCAATCTCAAGGGTTTTGTTCCAGGTCCGACAGGTACGGAATATTACAGCGCAATCTACTTCGAATAGTAGGTGAGCTGATTTGAACTCCTACCTATTAAAACGTGTAATGGTTTTAATCCCGGTGCTGATTGGGATGACAATCATTGTCTTCTCTATTATCCATGCGATTCCGGGAGATCCGGCAGAGACGATTCTGGGACAAAAGGCAACGGAGCAGTCCAAGCAGGCGCTGCGGGAACAACTGGGTCTCGACAAGCCATGGCTGCAGCAGTATTTCAATTATATGGGCGATTTGCTGCAAGGCGATTTGGGTACCTCGATCCGTACCAAAACGCCAATCGCCAAAGAAATTATGCCTTATCTGGCCGCTACCCTGGAACTTACGGCGGCGAGTATGCTGTTCGCCACTGTTGTGGGAGTCAATGCCGGTATTCTAAGCGCCTGGCGGCAAAATTCATGGTTTGATTATACCGCAATGATTATAGCGCTCATTGGTGTGTCCATGCCGATTTTCTGGCTTGGTCTGATGGAGCAGCTGTTATTCTCGCTGAAATTACACTGGCTGCCCTCCATAGGCAGGATGGACCAGCGCAATCCGGTGGAGAGCATCACCAATCTCTACGTGATTGATACGATACTGGCAGGCCGCTGGGACCAGTTGTGGACGGTTGTTAAACATCTGATCCTGCCAAGCATTGCACTGGGCACGATTCCTATGGCGATTATCGCCCGGATGACCCGCTCCAGCATGCTGGAGGTAATGAATTCGGACTACATCCGTACGGCAAAAGCCAAAGGGTTATCGCAATTTCTCGTAGTATACAAGCATGCGCTCAAAAATTCGCTGATTCCTGTATTGACTGTGGTGGGGCTGCAGACAGGCGCTCTGCTCGGCGGGGCGGTGCTGACAGAGACGATCTTTGCATGGCCGGGTGTGGGAAGATATATATTTGAGGCGATCAGCTCGCGTGACTATCCTGTCATTCAGACTGGCATTCTGATTATTGCTTTTATTTTCGTAATCATTAATCTGCTTGTGGATCTGCTCTATGCCGTCGTTGATCCACGCATCAATTACAAGTGAGGGGTGAATCTGTGGCACAGGCAACAGTTAACGTAACGCCCCCGAAGGTGCCTGCCGAAAAGGGCTCCGGACCTTGGCATGATGCGTGGAGGGCATTCCGCAAGAACAAGACGGCTATGCTCGGGCTCTGTATTATTTTGTTTTTCGTGCTGATTGCGCTGTTTGCTCCGCTTATCGCGCCGTATAGCTTCAAGGAGCAGGAGCTGGTGAACCGGCTGAAGGCACCGTCGGCTGACCATTGGTTCGGCACGGACGATCTGGGAAGAGATCTGTTCAGCCGGGTCCTGTACGGTGCCCGTATCTCGCTTTGGGTCGGGTTCTCTTCAGTGATCGGTTCTATTATTGTCGGCACGTTTCTGGGGGTTCTAGCCGGATTCTATGGCAAGTGGGTAGACATGCTGATCTCCAGAATGTTTGATATCCTCTTGGCTTTTCCGAGTATTCTGCTCGCGATTGCAATTGTGGCCATACTCGGACCCTCTCTGCGGAATGCGCTGCTCGCCATTGCGATTGTTAATATCCCGACCTATGGAAGACTCGTGCGGGCCAAGGTGCTCAGCTTGAAGTCGGAGGAATACATCACGGCGGCAAGAGCGATCGGGATGACGAATACGCGTATTCTGCTGACTCATATTCTGCCGAACAGCCTGACGCCGATCATTGTACAGGGGACGTTGGGCATCGCAACGGCCATTATCGAAGCGGCAGCCCTCGGCTTCCTTGGCCTTGGTGCGCAGCCGCCTGATCCGGAATGGGGCAAGATGCTCTCCGATTCGCGCCAGTTCATTCAGAAAGCGCCATGGACGGTCATTTTTCCGGGGATGTCAATCATGTTGACTGTACTCGGATTCAACCTGATGGGAGACGGACTGCGCGATGTGCTTGATCCGCGGATGAAGAGTTAAAATAACGAAGTCCAGGGAAGCCCTTAGGCGTTTACACGCCTGGGGGCTTTTTTGCTATGAAGCCCATTATAAATAAAAATGTATGTTAAGGTGTAATCTGTATCAATCATAACTAAATATAAGCAAACATAACCAAACGTATAGAAAAACGAAAAAAGGTATGCTAGAATATCATCTAAATATACAAGATATATAAATGGGAGGAATGGAAATGTTCAAGAAATTAGCGTTGGTTGTCATGACTGTAATGCTTGCTGTGGGCTTGTCGGCAATACCTGAGAGACAGGCAGAGGCGGCGAAGAAGAAAACCGAAATTATTGTATCTGCCGCAGCCAGCCTGCAGGACAGTCTTGACAAGATTGCCGTTCTTTATGAGAAGCAGCATCCTGATATCGACCTCGTCTTTAACTATGGCGCTTCCGGTACATTGCAGAAGCAGATTGAACAAGGCGCTCCGGCCGATCTGTTCTTCTCAGCAGGAGATAAGCAAATGACAGCGCTGGTGGATGGCAAACTCATTTCAGACCATACGGAACTTCTAAAGAATCAGCTGGTTCTCATTGTGCCTTCGGATTCCAAAGCCAAGATTACAACAATCACACAGCTTACAGATAAAACGTTCAAGAAGGTTGCTGTCGGACAACCGGAATCGGTGCCGGCGGGCCAATATGCGCAGCAGTCATTGACTGCGAAGAATGTATGGGACACGCTGCAGAGTAAACTGGTATTCGCCAAGGATGTCCGCCAGGTGCTCTCCTACGTGGAAACAGGCAATGCTGATGCCGGATTTGTGTATAAGACGGATGCCCTAACCTCCAAGAAAGTGAAGATCGCCCTTACTGTAGGGGCACAGGTGCACAAAGCAATCAATTATCCGGTCGGGATCGTTAAGGATTCCAAACATCAGGCAGAGGCCAAAGCATTCTATAACTACGTGCAAGCCAAGGCGGCAAGCGATATTTTTACCGGCTACGGCTTTCAGCTTGCCAAGTAATTCTAATCGAACTTAAGCGGGGTGAAAGCGGATGGAGATCAATTGGACTGATTTTTTCGCCCCGGTCTGGCTTTCGGTCAAAATCTCTGTAATCACGAGCATCATCGTATTCCTTCTGGCAACCTTCGCGGCCAAAAAGATGGCGGGCCGGAGGTTCCCCGGATACAGTCTGGTCGAGACCATTCTGCTGCTGCCGCTTGTACTGCCCCCTACCGTGGTCGGCTTTGTGCTTCTGGTCATTTTGGGACGTCGGAGCTGGATTGGCAGGTTGTATGAGCAGTTCACAGAGCATACCATTCTCTTTACCTGGGGGGCTGCCGTTATTGCTGCGGTGGTTGTGGCCTTTCCGCTGGTCTACCGGACCGTTAAGGCCGGATTTGAGGATGTGGAAAAGGATCTTGAGGATGCGGCGCGTGCGCAGGGTGCCAGTGAACTGCAGGTGCTGCGTTATGTAACGCTGCCGCTTGCCAGCCGTTCTCTGGCTGCAGGGTATGTGCTTGGCTTTGCCCGCGGGCTTGGTGAATTTGGAGCTACGATCATGGTAGCAGGCAATATTCCCGGCCGTACACAGACGGTGCCCACCGCCATATATGTGGCCGTCGACGGCGGCGACATGACGCTCGCCTGGATGTGGGTATGCTCGATTATCGTAATCTCAGCCGTTATGCTGATGTTTGTCAATCGCCGTTCTTGAATGTAAGTATGCGGATAACCTCCGGTTTTGCCATCAAGCATCATGGCGAGACCGGAGGTTATTTACTATGATCATAGAGAAAACAGAACATTTGAGGACGGCTAATAAATGATTATGTGAAATTTCGAACAAAGCCTGGAGTTCATTCGTAATGTTAATTGAAAGGGTGGGCGGGGGCACATGATTACCGATAAACAACTCATTGAAGGGTGCCGGTCCGGCCGCCGTGAAATGCTGGGACTGCTCGTCGACAGATACAAGGATGATTTGTACCGGTTTTGCCGCCACCTTACCCTGAATGCCCAGGATGCCGAGGACCTGTTTCAGGAGGTGTGGGTCCGGGTCATCCGCAAGCTGGAGAAATATGATTGTGAGCGTTCCTTTAAAGCCTGGCTGTTTCAGGTTACGGTCAATCTGCATAGGGACCGCTACCGCAGATGGAAAAAATTCCAGCACCGTTTTCTGGGTGAGGCATCTTTCCAGGCGGATTTCCTGAACATCCGGGATTCCTCGCCTCTCACGGAAGAGGCCTTGCTGCGGAATGAACGGAACGCCGAGCTGGAGCAGGGGCTGCGTGCGTTATCCAAGCGGTATTTGGCGCCGCTGGTTCTCTATTATTACAACGAATTCAGCTATGAGGAGATTGCGGAGATGCTTGGCATTCCCGTGGGAACGGTCAAGTCAAGGCTCAATCAAGGGAAGAAGCTGCTGCAAACCTCCATGCAGCATGTAAAGGAGGGAACGTAATGAATGAAGAGGAAGTGCAGGATCAGCTGCTAAGCCAATATTTTAATGAACCGGCCCTGGCTCCTCCCCGGCTTGTTGCGGATACGCTCCGGAAAATAACGGCTGCAGAAAGATTGGGAAGAAGCATTATCGCTGTCGTGGGGATTCAAGTTATTGTGCTAATGCTGCTGGGAGCCTGCGTGCTGACGGGTCCTCTTCCCCTGCTATGGAAGCTGGCCCTGCTGCTGGCCTTCGGTCTCGTTCAGACATCTGCTGCCGCAGCGCTGCTGTTCTGCCTGTCCGGCAGATCGGGTGCAGCAGCCCGGGCATGATTTTTCAGGTATATGGGGCAGGCGGACACCAGACATCCGCATTATTCTCAAAGGAGGACGGCATATGAAGAGACATAAGCCGCTTGGCAAATTGCTTTTTTGGGTGCTTACAACCGGCTTCTTGCTTACTCTGGCCTTAATGGGATATTGGATGTTTCCCTATATGTCGGATGTCCTTAGCGAGGAACGTGGCTGGTTTTTGTTTATGGGGCTGGCCGTGCTGCTGCTCATTGGTTTGAATGGAGCTATAGCCGTATTCATCTACAGGGATGCTTCGCGTATGGGGATGAACACATGGTTGTGGATGACTGCTGTAATCTACATTCCCAATTTAATCGGGCTGCTGATCTACTTTGTGGTCAGACAGCAACACAAAAGAGACGGCGGCGTGAGTGCTAAAGAGGAATATTGCCCGCATTGCGGGCACATGATTAGAACCGGGGAGTGAATGAAATGAACAAAAAGTGGAGCTTGCTGATACTCGCAGTACTGACATCAGCTTTGCTGCTTACGGGCTGCGAAAAAAGGCTGATGTTCGTTGGATCAAGCAGTGGTAAACAAATTAAGGCATCCTATAAGCTGCTGTCAGGTACGGAAACGAAGACGCTGAAGCTCAAAGAAGGGGAAACTTTGCTGCTGGATTATACCTCCAAAGTGGATAAAGGCAAGCTGTCCATGAAGCTGTATGATCCCGATCATGAGCTTGTGAAAGAGCTTCGTACGAATGAGGCTGCAGAAGAGAAGGTGGAGATTGAAAAGGACGGCAAATACAAGCTCGAAATTGTCGGTACCGCGACCAAAGGAAGTTATAAAATCCTATATTCCACTGAAGCCGAGTAGGAAGGGCCGTCTGGCTGCGTTCTAATTAAGTCTCGTAAATGACCCTTCCGGTATCGGTAAGGTCATAGCCGTGAATGGAGCTGAGTTCGTTCTTGAAAGCCGATGACCGTAAAATGTCGATGACTGTCCCGATCCATTGCTCATGCTCCGGCTTCTTGATCATTACAAGATCATAACGCTCCTGAATGAGCGGAATGAATTCAATGCCGTCAATAATCTTGGCGGCTTTTTCTGTGCCGATGCCGACGTCAGCCTCACCCCGTGCCACCATTCCGGCTACAGCCAAATGGCTGTTCTCTATAGTGTCATAACCGCTTAACTGGGCGGGTTGGATACTGTGCAGGCGCAGCTGCTCGTCCAGCAGCACCCGCGCACCGGAGCCGCGCTCGCGGTTAATCAGCCGGAGGCCCTTCTGCTGGAGATCCGACCAGTCACAGATGCCCTTCGGATTGCCCTTTAGCACGTAAAATCCTGCACTTCGCGCCAGCATATGCACCACTACATAGGAGAAGCCGACAAGCAGCTTGCGGATATAGGGCAGGTTATATTCTCCTGTATCTCCGTCTAACAGGTGGGTGCTGACAATGTCAGACTCCCCATGATACATCGCAATCAGGCTGTCCAGACTGCCGGCATAGGAACGAAGCGGCCGGGAAGAGGGCTGGCTGCGCTCCAGGTGGGTAGCCAGAATGTCCAGCGACATATCCTGTCCGGTAATGACCACATTGACTCCGGCGGATTTACCGGTAAACGCAGGCGGCTGGGAAAAGTGCAGCGGTGCTGTAAAAGTGGCTGGCGGCAGCGCAAAGGGAGTATGGGGTAATGCGGTTGCATCACCAGCAGGAGGACCGGCCGAAGCTCCGCTGCGCGAATTCTGCTTGTAGGCCTCCAGATCGGAGAGGTCGACACGCATTTGCTTACCGACACGGTAAGAGGGCAGCTCGCCCTTTTTGATCAAATCATAAACCTTGAGCTTGGATATCTTCAATAACCGGGCGATTTCCTCGGTAGTATAGGAAGTGTTCTCAGACATGGATAAAGCCTCCTAAAGGATGGACTGCAGCAGCGATCATAAAGTCATAATAATAGCTCAAGACTACCTTATTTTGAGGTCAATCGCAATTAAAGAGCCACGGAGAGGCCGGCAAAAGTATTCAAAAAGCAAGATGTTGGCCTTGCTTCACCTGCTGTGCATCGGATAATTCAATCAGTTCGGAAACGGTGACGAACCGGAAGCCCCGTTTTGCAAGCTCGGGCAGGATGATTTTGAGCGCTTCGCCCGTCTGCGACTGTCCGTGTACATAATCATGGAACAGTACGATATCGCCGTTTTTTGCATTGCGGATGACTTTGCTGTAGATACTCCACACGCCAGGACGGTTCCAGTCGCGGGTATCCTGATGCCAGGACCACAGCACCGGCTTGAGGCCCATATTGTTGGAAACATCAATCAGCGTATCATCATACATGCCGCCAGGCGGTCTAAACAGGCTGCTGTGTTTGCCTGAGATCTTTATGATTTCCTTTTCGGTCAACTCCAGCTCCTGCAGAATCTGCTGCTCGGAAATAGGCTTCTTGAAATACACATGGTTGTAAGTATGGTTAGCCAGCTCATGCCCCTCGGCAATCACCTGCTTGGCTACCTCGGGATAGGCGGCGATTTTTTTGCCGATAGCAAAAAAGGTGCATTTGGCATTGTATTTATGCAGTACATCCAGAATCTGAATGGTCTCGGAAGGATCGGGTCCGTCGTCGAAGGTCAGTGCTATTACTTTTTGACTGGTGGGAACTTCCCAGATCATGTCTCCTCGCTGCTCATAATAATAGCGGTTTTTAATATTTGGACTGGCTAGTGCGATGTTAGTAAGCCCAAGCAGAAGCATGAATGCTGTTATTGTGGTATAGGTTATTCTGCGGCCTGTTTTCATAAGATTCACCTTTCACTCCATACATGACCCCTGGCAAAGGTACCGGGTTATTTTGCTTTAGAATGCTCCATGCACCTTACAAACTATTCACTGCGGCCGGGCAGTTGCTTAACTTTCTATTTTAGAGTGAAAGTTCTGCCGAAAATGACTTATAATGAAGTACTAAATACAGATCAATGGATAGGGGCAGCGGATATGACACTTATTGAGAAAAGAGAGCATCGGCAATATCCGGAGATTACCCGACTGGAAACCTCTAGAGCCGCATATGAGCGCGATTATTCGCGCCTGATTCATTCGCCGACTTTTCGCCGGCTGCAAGGCAAATCACAGGTGTTCGGCGCCGGAACCGGCGATTATTACCGCACGCGCCTGACTCATTCCCTGGAAGTAGCACAAATTGCCCGTGAAGCCGCCAAGAGCCTGCTGCGCTCTTACCCGGAGGTGGAAACGGGGCAGGCGGACAACCCGGGTCTTGTAATCGATCCCGAAGTGGTGGAATGTGCAGCCATCGCGCATGATTTCGGCCACCCGCCATTCGGCCACAAAGGGGAAGAAGTGCTCGATAATATTTTGGAGCAGCTTGTGGCCAAAAAGACTGAGGAGGAAGCGCTGAAATCCGGCGCGGGTCCGCTGCAGAGGCAGACGATCCACGAAAATCTGAAACGGCAATATGAGCATTTTGAGGGCAATGCCCATAATTTCCGGCTGATCATGTTTCTGGAGAAGCGCGAGAACATCGACGGCCTGAACCTTTCCGACGCAGTGCTGCTGGGTATCAACAAGTATCCTTTTCCCGGCACGGTACTCAAGAAAGGCATGTATCTTCATGAATGGGATTATATCAGGGAAGTCCGCAAGGAATGGGGGGTGCCGGAAGGCAAGAAGACGCTGGAAGCCCAGCTTATGGACCTCTGCGACGACATCGCCTATTCCGCCCATGATTTGGAGGATGGCATAAAGGCCGGCAAAATCGAGGTCCATGAGCACTTTATGCATGATGCCTATATCCAGCGGCTGATCGTCGAGAAGATTACCACGCTGGAGGATTTGTTCTGGGAAGGCTGGAAGTCAGAGGCTATCCATGCCAAAGTCGAAGAGGTGCTGAGCTCATTCCTGCGGGTATGGATGGAGAAAATGCCGACCTGTGAAAATGATTACTCCCGCACCCGGCGTGAGGTTAAAGCCTACTGGGTCAGCACCTTTGTCGCCAGCTTAGGCGTGATTCACGACGGAGACTGGAAGAAGGTCACCTTTATCAAGGAGGACAAAGAGGATGAGGACATGCTGCGGACGGTCAGTGTGCTCAAAAGCTTCGCCTGGGTCACGATGATTCGCGACCTGCGTGTGCAGCGGCTGCAGAAACGCAGCGAGTGGATTTTGCGGCGGCTTTGGGGCGCATTCCTCGATCCTGAAACGTCGAAGGCGATTATCCCGAGTGACTGGCTGCAGCGTTTTGAGAAGGATCAGCGGTCGCAGAGGCCGATCTGGACGTGGGAGCATATGGTGATTGATTATATTGCCGGAATGACAGATGCTTTTGCCGAGAAAATCTACAATGAGCTTTATGGTCTGAAGGTCGGTTCTATTTACGATCTGGACTAGGACAGGCAAAGCTTGGATAAGAAGACTAAGAAACGCTAAGAATGCTACCTTTTAACATAAACAGGGCTCTCCAGGGAGTCCTGTTTATGCGTTTTCTGGTCTTTGCTTTTGATTTCTGGTCCCTGTTTTAGAATTCTGGTCTTTCGTTGCTGTATGTTGTTATTTTTTTGTTATTATATATTTGGTGATGATATGAATGAGTGTAGTTGATTTTTAATTTCTGGAGTACCTAAATAATCCTTGTTAATTAAGGTTTTTTGTTTATGTGGTGTGAGAAAAAGTTTTGGATTGAAAGAATCAAGATTAAATTTAAAGTATTTATTTAATTTTGTTATTGTTTATTTATTATAATAATGCTAATATTACCGGGGAGTTATCGTTATAATTGAAAGCCCTTACACAAAAGGAGGATGAAGTCTTGAAGAAGTTTAAGAAGAGTTTCCTGCTGTTTCTTACGGCCCTCATGATGTTTTCGATGGCTGTACCTGCACTGGCCGGCAATGCCCGCCAGGAAAAACTTGCAACCCACTGGGCCAAAGAGAGCATCGCGAAATGGCAGGGGAATGGAGTGCTGCAAGGATATCCGGACGGCAGCTTTAAGCCCGATAACAATGTTACCCGCGCTGAGATGACGAGTATTATTAACAAGCTTTTCGGATTTAGTGCCTTGCCCGAATCCAATTTCTCGGATGTGCCGGCAGGCGCATGGTATGCCAAAGATCTGGCTGTAGCGAAGCAGGCCGGTTATTATAAAGGCTTCCCGGACAACAAAGCGAAAGCGGATACAAAGTTGACCCGCCAGGATACTGCTGTATTGCTCGCTTCGGTCTTTTCGCTTACACCGGGCAATGGCGCTGCTGCTCTTGCTTTTACGGACAGTGCCGGCATCAGCCTGTATGCGAATGAGGCGATCCAGGCGCTGCAGGGGACTTTGAATGGTTATCCGGACGGATCCTTCCGGCCTGACCGCCTTATCACAAGAGCAGAATTGCTCAGCATTGTCGACAGGCTGGTCAGCCGCTACTATCACGAGGCTGGAACGGTTGCCGGGGGCGACATTCAGGGCAATGTTCTGATCAACCGCAGCGGAGTACTGCTAAAGGATGCCCGTATCTCGGGGAATCTGTATTTGGCCCCTGGCATTGAGAGCGGAGAAGCCACTCTGGAGAATGTAACTGTTCAAGGCGCGGTTTATATTTCCGGTGGTGAGAATTCGATTCATTTCAACAACTCCAAGCTGGCGTTGGTCAACCTGAATCGTCCGGGCGGGAAAGTCGGCATCATTGCTGAAGGCCATACAACGATTGCTCAGCTGGCTGTTGAAAGCGCTGCAATTCTTGAGGTGGGCGCAGAAGCGGAGATTGCTGAGGTTGTCATCGGCAGCGGTGCTTCCGGTACGGCGGTAACAGGCAAGGGGACAATCAGCAAGCTTGATGTTCGTGCTTCTTCTGTCAGTTTTAACGGGCAAGCATTGACGACTGGAACCTTCTCGGTAATGAATGGCGGATTTACGACCTCTGGCAGTACAACAAACGGAGCCGCCACCGGAACCGTATCCGGCTCTAATGGTTCAGGCAGCACTGGAGGAGGTGGAACTGGGACGCCTGCCGTTACCGTCAACATTGCTGACCCGGCTGCATCCGCCGCAACGAAATCCCTGTTCGCTTATCTGGATGAAACCAGCGGCAAACAGATTATGTTCGGGCATCAGCATGATACGACCGTATCTTTTGCCGGCAAGGATAAAGCGGGGACTGTAATCTCGGATGTGTACAGCTCGGTAGGCGATTATCCGGCTGTGTTTGGCTGGGATACGCTCAGCCTGGACGGATACGAAGCTCCTCCCGGAGTGAGCGGGAATCATGAAGCCAGCAGGCTGGGTCTCACCGCTGCGATGAAGCAGGCACATGAGCTGGGCGGTATCTTGACGCTGAGCACGCATCCTTATAATTTTGTGACTGGCGGAAGCTTTAATGATACGGGCAATTCCCCCGGGGCAGCCTCATCGGTAGTGGCACGTATTCTGCCGGGCGGTGATAAGAACAGCGGATTCAATACCTATCTCGACCGGATTGCCGACTTCGCGAGCAATCTCAAAGATGACGACGGCAACCTGATTCCGGTGTTGTTCCGTCCGTTCCATGAGCAGAATGGAGGCTGGTTCTGGTGGGGGGCGGCAACGACTACAAAAAGCGAATATGCTGAGCTGTACCGATACACCGTTGAATATCTGCGGGACATTAAGGGAGTCCACAACTTCCTGTATGTATTTTCCCCGAATGGTCCGTTTAACGGCAACGAAAGTGAATATTTGACGACTTATCCGGGCGATCAATATGTGGATATTCTCGGTATGGACCAATACGACAACAAGGACAACGCAGGTTCCGAGTCTTTTCTGAATGGCCTTGTGAAAGATTTGAAGATGATTTCCGGCCTGGCTCAGGATAAGGGTAAGATTGTGACCCTCTCGGAATACGGATACAGCGCCGCAGGAATGAAAACAACGGGAAATAATGAGCTGCAGTGGTTTACGAAGTTATTGAACGCCATCAAGGCGGATCCGGATGCGGCGAAGATTTCCTACATGCTGACCTGGGCCAACTTTGGCGAAGGCAATAATCTGTATGTTCCTTACAAGAATGTTCCGAATAAAGCCGATCACGAGCTTCTTCCGGACTTTGTGAATTTCTATAATGATGCTGCTACTGCCTTTGCGGGGGATGTGAAGGATGACAACAAGTATTCCCGTGCGGTCAATGCTGCAGTGAAAGAACCGTTTCTGCATATCGTTACACCGAATAATATCGGTACAGTAACTGAGGGCACGACAGTCATCCGTTCGAAAACGGCTAATTTCACACCGGTTAAGGTCACTTATACAATCGGAAAGTCCACAGTTGAACAAGAAATGACACTGGGAGCGGACGGCTATTGCGCTGCGGTCTGGCAGCCGGATTCCAGCTTGAACGGCAGTTCCACCGACATTACGGTAAAAGCTTATGGACCGGGTGACACGCTGCTTACGCAAAGCATCTCCGTATTTGTGAAGATCGGCGAGGTGCCGGTAAAAGAGATCAAGTTCAACACGGCTGATGATCTGCAGCTCATCCAGAACAATGGCAGCTGGTCCGGTCTAGCTGGAAACGGCGAGACGATCAAGACGGAGTTCAAGCATGCGGTTCTGGACGGAGACGGAAAGCTGAATCTGAATATCTCGGAAGGATTGGCCTCCGGGGATACCTGGCAGGAGCTGAAGCTGCAGCTTACATCTGCGGCACTGGACGGGGTAGACCTGGCCAAAGTGGGCCGTGTGAAATTCAATCTGCTGATTCCTGAATCTGCCCAGAATGAAACCGGAAATGCCGCTATCCGCGGCGTTGTTCAACTTCCGGAAGATTGGAATACCAAGTATGGCATGGATTCCAGTTATAAAACGTTATCCAGCCTGGAAAAAGTAACGGTGGACGGCTCGTCATACTACAGGTTTGCTGCCTCTATTGACTTAGATAATGCCGAGAAGTCTGCAGCGGCAGCCGGTCTGGCCATTTCCATTGTAGGGAGCGGACTGGTCTCTGAAGGAGCTCTGCCTATTTATGTAGATGATATCAGCCTTTACAATACCTACCGTGCGCCGGTAGCAGACCATGCGCTGGTGGATGATTATGAATCCTACGGTGCAAGCGATGATGCACTTGCGGCAAAATATCCTAAAGCCGGCGGCGACGATGTCAGCGTAGCTTTAAGCGCGGAACGCAAAAATACCGGCGGTTATGGATTGAAAATGCACTATAGCATTGATAGTGCCGGTTATACGGGAATCGGTAAGAACCTTGGTTCCCTGGATTGGTCCACTTACAACGCGGTCAGTCTGTGGGTTGCTTCCGACGGCAGCAGCTCTTACGCGGAAAAGGGAGAGCCGCTCAAGCTGGTTGTCCAGCTGGTCATTGACGGCGGATATTTCGAAGCTTATCCCGTGATTACTCCGGATCAGAACGGACAGGTTGTATTAAGCCTGAAGAATTTGACCGAAATGAGCTGGGGCAAAGGCGGTGCGCTCACAGAGGAAAGACTGAAGCAGGTGCAAAACTTCAATCTGTATGTGAACGCTATGGATGGGCAGTCCCATAAAGGTGTTCTATACTTTGATGACATTAAAGCGGTATATGACCCGGCACTTCCGGATATGTCCGGGGAAACTGGCGGACAGCCGGATGCGCATGCGCCTGGAGTTCTGTACCAGTTCAGAAGCGCTGAAGATATCACAGGCTGGGTGACGGCAAATGATGATCAAGCGGGCGCCAAAGCTCCGGAATTTTCGGAGGAGGAGCAGGCGGTTGGCGTTCAGTTCGATCAGGTTGACAACGGCTCCTTTGAACTCGCTGTAGATCCGGTGAAGCTGAATATTGCGGGTCTCCATACGATAAACGCAAAGGTCAAACTGTCGGGCGGCGCGGCTAAAGCGCGCTTGTTCATCAAGACAGGAGCTGGCTGGGTATGGTCGGACAGCGGAGCGCCCCTAACAGTGGACTCCAAAGGGTATACAACTTTGAGTATTTCGTTGCCGTCCGCCGCTGAAGCAGCAGGGGTTGACCTGACTGCCGTAAAGACGATCGGCATCAAGCTTGAAGGGATCACAAACGGCGAAGGAACGGCGGAGTTGTATCTGCAGGAAGTGATGCTTGCCGCAGCCGGGGCAGATATTGATTAACCGGTTTCAAATGAATAAGGCTAAAGACTCAAGGTGAAAGCCAGCAGACTCAGCGGCGTTGCAGAAGACCCGAAGCCCCTATACGGTGCGCTTTGGGTCTTTTGGTATGTTCTAAAGAGACAGCAATGAATATCTTACATTATATAAATTTCTCATTTCAATCTGCCGAAATAAAAGGTAGATCTGTTTGTTTGCCCATTCTTGAAAATGAAATGTAACAGATTGGAATTACATGTAAGGTTTTCGGAAAAGTTTGAGGAGGATGCGCAAATGAGAAAGGATCTGGGACTTAAGGGATCTGTACACAAATTCGTTAATGGGACATTGAAGGGGGTAACATCCAGGGGGAAGCAAAGCATAGGCTTCAAAATAGCTTCCGGGTACGTTGTTTTGGCTTTGCTGGTCTTGATTATCGGAGGAACCTCCCTCTATTTAATGAACGGTATGCAAAAGAATACCGGAAATATTGTTGAACAAATGGTCCCTGCGCTGGAAGAAATACATAATGTCAATTATTACACCGAACATATCATGGCGGTCAGTATGCAGCATATTTTAAGCACCGATGCTGCACAGAAAAAGAAGCTGGAAGCAGAACGTGACCAATTTATCCGTAAAGTGGCCGAATCTATGACCAACTATAGAAATACGCTGCGGGACAAGGATCAGAAGGAGCTGCTGCAGTCGCTGAATCATAAATGGGATGAATTTATGACTATTAACAACCAGGCGATCAAGCAGAGCGGTGCAGGCGACGAAGAACTGGCACTGGAGGTCTCGCAAAAAGGGATTACGGCGTTTAATTCGATGCAGACCGATATGGATGCTCTGGTTGATCTCAGCCAGAAAGCCGCATCTGAAGAGGGCGAGCGTTCCGTTGAGATTTTTCATACTTCCATTATTGTGAATCTGATTACTGTAGTGGTAGTGCTGGTTGTGATCGGTCTGATTAATATGGTTATCCGGCGCACAATCATCAATCCGCTGAAGCAGGTAACCGTTCATTTGCAACAAATATCAGGCGGTGATTTGACGTCAGAGGATACCTTGATCGCAAATCAGGATGAAATCGGTTTGCTTGCCAGGACGGTAAACGATACGAACCGGACATTGCTGGAGATTGTGAGTCAGATCCGTAGTGTTTCCAGTATTATCGCGCGGCAGGGGGATGAGCTGGTCCGCAATATTTCCGATACAAAGGAGGGCAGCCAGCAGATTGCCCTTACCATGGAGGAGTTGGCCAAAGCTTCTGGAAGCCAGGCGGAGGCAGCTGTAGAAGCATCCAAAGCGATAGAGGATCTGAATATGCTGATTGAGGCCTTTGCAGTCAAAGGAATGGATCTGTCGCTTCATTCCGGGCAGGTGCGGACAAAGGGTGACAGAGGCAAGCAATTAATGGAGAGCTCAGTGGCACAAATGGGGCAAATCGCCGAAGCCGTATCACAATCCATGGAAACGGTGGAGGAGCTGAACCGCAAGAATGAGGGGATCTTCCGGCTGGTTGGCTCGATCCGCAGCATTTCCGAACAGACGCATCTCCTGGCAATCAACGCTGCGATTGAAGCAGCCAGAGCCGGAGACAGCGGGCGCGGATTTGCGGTTGTGGCGCAAGAGGTGCGGAAGCTTTCGGAGGAAGTGCAGCGGACGGTATCGGAAATCACCGGGATTACGCAAGGCATTCAGCTGGACTCCAAAGAGGTGGTCGAGCATTTGCGCATGGGGGTCATGAGGACAGAAGAAGGCAGCCGGCAAATTGCTGAGACAGGCGAAGCTTTGGATGACATCAACAAATCGGTGCATGTGATGTCCGGCACCATTGAAGAGATGGGCGGTAATCTTCAGCAGATGACCGCAGCAAGCGAAACGATGAACGAGTTCAGCCAGCATATTTCAGCCCTAGCCCAGCAATCGGCGGCAGGTGTGGAAGAAACCTCAGCTTCGGCCCACGAGCAGCTCAGCGCCACCAATGAAGTTGCAGCTGGCATAGGGCAGTTGAAAACACTGCTGACCGAGCTTAGTGAATCGGTAACTCGTTTTCAGGTATAAGAAGACAGCCCCTCACGGGTTCATTTACGCAAGGAGTAAATGTGCCTGTGAGGGGCTGTTTGTGCTTGTACTTGTTATAAATGTGACGGCAGAAGCTTGCTGCACGTTGTTTGGCCGCCAGTCAATAGAGTGAGCTGCCGTCAGTACTGGCGGCTATAGTCAACCCTATTGCGCGAAGGGGCGCCATCTTGCAGATAGGACTGCAGGTTGTCTGTGAAAATATCAACAACGCGGTCGGCATACCGGTCTGTTGTGCCGGCACAGTGCGGGGTGATTACCACCTGCTCCATTCCCCATAACGGATGATCCTGCGGCAGGGGTTCGGTCTCAAAGACATCCAGCCCCGCTCCGGCCAACTGGCCGCTCTTCAGCGCGGCCATCAAGTCTTCGGTATGGGTGGTGGCTCCCCGGCCGATGTTGATATAATAAGCGCCTTGCTTGCAGTTGGAGAAGATTTCCGCATTAAACAACCCTTGTGTTTCGTCGGTGAGCGGCAGCGTGTTGATCACGAAATCGCCTTGGCGGACTGCGTCAGGCAGCTCGTCAGTGGTGTAGACCTGGTCAAAATCGGCAACCGGTTTACCGGAACGGCTTATGCCGATGGTCTTCATCCGGAAAGCCTTGGCGATTCTTGCCGTTTCACTGCCGATGGAGCCGGTGCCGGCAATGACGGCTGTTTTGCCGGTTAATTCACTTTCATTGCCTTCCGAATGCCAGCGGCGGTTCTGCTGGTTGCGTACGGCTGTATGCAAATTACGGGTGAAGAGCAGCATAAAGCCAAAGATTACAGCTGTGATCGGCTCGGCGTGAACGCCACTGGCGTTCGTGAGCAGGATTCCGCGCTCCTCCAAACGATCAAGCGGGAGTTTCTCTACACCTGCCGACCAGGTCTGAACCCAACGCAGCGGTGAATCCGGCCGCAGCAGCGTGTCGCTGATGCCCTTGCCCCAGCCGATTACAATTTCTGCATTGGCCAGAAGCTCCAAATCCGGATTTTTGGCGTTTCCCAGTGTGAGGGTATAACCTGGGGCGGCATCGAGAATGAGCTTCTGCTGCTGGGATGTAAGGGGCTGTAAACAAACAATGGATTTCGTCATGATGGTTCCCTCCCGTTATACTTTTTTATAGGATTGGCTGATAATGTATAGAATAAGGATAACAAATCTGTCTGGAAAGGTGAAATTTTTATGGAGCGTAATAGGTCTGAGCGAGATATGGAGCGCTTGTTTATTGCCGTAAAAGTCCCTTCAAACCTGAGTGGATTATTGGAAAAAGAGTCTGAAAAATGCTCCGCAAAGCTGAAATTTGCAAAATGGACACATTCTGAAGATTATCATATTACCCTGCAGTTTCTCGGTGACACACCCAGAAAAGAAATTCCTGCACTTCTCAAAGCGCTCGAGGAAATATCCGGAAAGAGCAAGCCGTTTCGATTAAGCTTGGAGAACTGGGGGACCTTTGGTCTTCCGCATGCGCCTAAGGTGCTCTGGGCAGGGGTTTCCGGCGAGCTTGCGAGACTTGCGGAACTGCAGCGGGACGTGGTTAATGCGACTTCTGGCTTGGGTTTTAAAGCCGAGACAAGGGAGTACAATCCCCATATTACCCTGGCCCGGAAATACCGGGGCGAGCAGCCCTTCAGCGCCGAAGAGCTGCCGGATTTACGTGACTGTGGAGGAGAAAAGGAGAACAATTGTTCGGAAAAGGACTGGACGGTAGATGCTTTTGTGGTGTATGCTACTAGAATGCATGCCATTCCTATGTATGAAATGATTGAAAAATTGACATTTTTCTAAATTAAAATCGACAAGAAAGTTTTCAAAGCTTCCATTTTCGGTTACATACAATAGGAATGTGCCGTAAAATAGGAGGTAAAAAATGGTTATTTTTAAACAAAATCGCTGTATTGCGCTGCTCGTTGGCGTTATTCTAGTGTGTTTCTCTTCAATAAGCCTGATGAACTCCGAGCGTGTATCAGAGGGCAAAAATACAGTACCAATGAATAAATTACAGACAACCCATGCATCTGCCGCATCTGTCCTGTCGCATCCTGCCACAACCGGCGCCAAGAGGATAACCGAAACACCCAAACCCATGCTCTACACCACAGTTGCTGGTCTGAGGCTTAACTGGAACAGCAACCCAGCCGTGAATTGGTTCACTCCCGATAAGCTGAAGCCGCAAAGCGCAGCCAAGAAGGTAACCATTCAGACTAAGGCTACTGTGGTGAAGGCACCGCCGGCAACAGCGCAGAAAGCGCTCGGACAGGCGGCAGCCAAGGGGAGCCAGACCGTAAAACAATCGAAAACGGCATCTCAGCAACATCCCCCCGCTAAATTGTTCTTCTCCCGGACGCAGTTATTAAGCCAGGAACAGCAAGCGCAAGCAACCTGGAGCTACGCCGTATCCGATGAAGACCTGCTACTGCTGCAAAAAATCGTTATGGCAGAAGCAGAAGGCGAACCGTACCAGGGCAAGGTGGCAGTTGCCAACGTTGTTCTGAACCGGCTGCGGTCAGCCAATTTTCCCGACACCATTTATAAGGTCATTTATCAGAAAAGCCAGTTCAGTCCTGTGGCAAACGGGCGTCTTAAACGTGTCAAACCTAATAAGGACAGCATTAAAGCGGTAAATGCTGCGCTCTCTGGAGTTAAAGAGGTGACGGATGATACGTATTTCTTCCTGTCGCTGAAGCTGGCACAGGATCTGACGGTCCACCATTCGCAGGAGTACGCCAAGACCATCGGCAATCATACCTTTTATAAATAATTTGATTTCAAAGAACGAGAAGCATAATTCCGCAAAACTTAGCGAATGCTTTCGAAGCCAGTTTTGCTGCACAGCCATTCCAAGAAGTATAATTCCGCAAAACTTTTAGGAGGATCACTCTATGAAAATCACCTATTACGGTCATTCGGCGCTGCTTGTTGAGACGGAGGAAGTCAAGGTTATTATTGATCCTTTTTTGTCGGGAAATCCGAATTCGGGGATCTCACCCGATGAGCTTTCGGTCGATGCTGTTCTGCTCACCCACGGACATTCCGATCATTTTGGAGATGCGCTGGAGATTGCCGCGAAGAATGACTGTCCGATCTTTGCTGTCTATGAACTGGCAGAATATTGCCGCATCAAAGGTGCGCAGGTCAAACACATGAATACCGGCGGCAGCCATACCTATAAAGGAATCACCGTGAAATATACCCAGGCCTTTCATTCCTCCTCCATTACAGAAGGGGATACCTGGATTTATGCCGGACAACCGGCGGGCATTCTGCTCACCATCGGAGGCAAAACCTTATTTCATGCCGGAGACACAGCATTGTTCGGAGATATGCGTCTGATCGGAGAACGAAACGCCATTGATATAGCGGCGCTGCCTATCGGGGACATGCTTACGATGGGGCCTGACGATGCGCTGCTGGCGGCAAGATGGCTTCGTGCGGACAAAGTGATTCCGCTGCATTACAATACATTTCCGGCGATTGCCCAGGATGGCGCAGAGTTCTGTGACCGGCTGCGGCAGGAGGGGATTCAGGGCTATCCGCTGCAAGCAGGGGAAAGTATGGAAATCTAAACTCCCGCTGACGGTATAATAAAAGAACCCCCAATCCATACTTTAACGGATTGGAGGTTCTTTTGGCTTTGCAGTTCAGGCAGAGCTGGCGGCAAACATTCGAGCTTAAGGGGTAACATAGACGGCCTCTTCATTGCGGGCCGGTGTCCGCGCTCCCCGCAAATCGGTTCTTCCATCAGCCGGTTTGCCCAGCAGCTGCAGTACCGTAGAGGCGCAATTATGCGGTTGCTGGCGCTCTGGAGCCAGCCGGCGCTTCCGCAGCTCCTCCAGTCCGGCATATTCACGCAGCAGGAGGGAGAACCATTTGTCCACGACATTCGAATCCAGCACCTCGGCTAAGCCAAGCTCCACGAAATACTGGCAATTCTTCTCTTCCTGGCCGGGAATAGCGCTGTAGAAGAGCATCGGTATTCCTTTGGCCTGGCCTTCCGTGCAGGTCATTCCACCGGGCTTCGTAATCAGCAGATCGGAGGCGTCCATCAGCTTGTTGATTTCACTGCTGTAACCAAGTATCCTCACGTTGGGATGGTTCAGCAGGGGATTGGCCTGCATCTTGGCCACAAGCTTGTCGTTGCTGCCCATGCAGAAGATCAGCTGGATATCATCCATTCGGGCCGTGAGCGAGTCCATAACATCCTTGCCGAACATGAGTCCCCAGCCTCCGCCCATAATGAGCACGGTAGGAATATCGGCGAGCCCGAGTTCCTTGCGGAGCTGCGTCTTGTTGGAACGCTCCCAGAACTTCGGATGCACCGGTATGCCGGTGACCGTCACAAGCTCGGGAGATACCCCGCGGCCGGTCAGAATTGATTTTACCCGTGGAGTAGAGACTAGATACCGGTCAGCTTCAGCGTTGACCCAGGTGGCGTGTGCGTCATAATCCGTTATGAGTGTAAAGAGCGGGACATTCAGCCCTTGCCGCTTCAACCTCGAAATGACGGCTGCGGGAATGGGATGTGTGCAAATAATTAAATCCGGCTTAAGCTGCTCGATAACCTGTAAGGCATGTGTATAAAAAACCCGGTGAAGCGCAAGCTTCGTCAACCGGTTCAGTGATTTATTGTATTGGGTCTTATACATCATGCCAACCAGCTTGGGCTGGCTGCTGACTGTTTTACGGTAAGCGGAAAGAATCCAAGGAGCGACCGTAGGATTCAGGAATTTTCCCAGCTCGATGACCCGGCATTGTACATCCGGATTCAACAGCTTTATTCCTTCGGCGAGAGCATAGGCTGCCCCTGTATGGCCCGTGCCGAAGCCTTCCGAAAACAGCAGTACTCTTTTCTTTCGCATAAGTTCACCTGCTACTTTCCTTCATAGGTAGAATTGCGGGTTCTCTTCTTTGGCGGATTGGAGATACCTCTATATAATCATCTCTTCTATTATACAGCGAAATTAGCTGTTAATCTCATAATATAAGACTATGTGTGTCCGGCCATTCTATTCTTCCATTTCCCGCAGGGAAACCGCCCTTTTTCAAAGACGAGACAGATGTTTCTTCTTACATTATACAGATAAGACGTAAATAGAAAGTTAAATCACTGCAATAAATTAAAAAAATATACATTGGTTAAAGTATTGCAAACGCGGAGGCATCATGTTAAAGTAAGTAATGACCGAATGACCGGATTAGTAAAATGGTCAAAATGCGGTTACAGCGATATTTCCGAGGAAAGGGAGTGTACGGGTGGCTGTGGTAGATCGAAGGCAGCAGGTGCTTAAAGCCGCGACGAAATGTTTTTCATTATTTGGCTATAAGGCAACTACAATGGATCAAGTCGCCAAGATTGCGAATGTGGGAAAAGGAACGATTTATACCTTTTTCACGAATAAGGAGCAGCTGTTCGATGAAATCCTGCGTGATGTCATTGTCGAAATGAAAAAAATCGCCGAGCGGGAAATCAAAAAGGATAAGCCTTTTTTTGATAACCTGCACAGGGTTCTGGATGCTTTGCTGGAATTTCGAAGCGAACACGAGCTGTTCATTAAGCTTTCCCAGGAAAGTCGCGATTTCGGAACGCCGCAGGCTGGTGAAGGACTCGACAAGATCGAGAGTGTTGTGCTTGACTATTTGAAACGGGAGGTGGAACAGGCGATTCGTCAAGGCGAAATCAAACCTTGCGACCCCAAGATCGTATCTGTTGTAATGTTTAGACTTTACATTGTGCTGACTGCTGAACTTAACAAGGTGCATGTGCCCTTGAACAAAGAGCAAATCAAACATTATTTTCACTTGTTCTTGTCCGAAGGGCTGGCAACAGCAAAGTAAGGTTTGGAGCTGGAATAGGGATGGCATCGTCAACCGTCTGCTTTCCCTGGATGTTCTTTTATTTAGGCGGCAGTGGTAACAAAAACCGGAAAGGTTTTTTTTTACCCCGGACTGACCAATTGGGGAAAATAGTCATATGGTATTACTGTAACTTTCAATACAATAGCAAGAATTGAAGATTCATAGCATTTTAAAAGAGAGCAAACGATTATAAGGAGAGAACCAGAATGAAATCTTTATCCGTGTTTTTCAAGGACCTTGGGGCAGTGCTGAAGAATCCTAAAGTGCTGATCCCAATGTTTGTTGTCCTATTCGTTCCGGTGCTGTACAGCGGGTTGTTCCTGAAAGCATTCTGGGATCCCTACGGTAAAATGAATGAACTGCCGGTCGCTGTCGTAAATGAAGATAAAGGTGCCGACTACGAAGGCTCAAAGCTAACTGCCGGGAATGACCTGATAGAAGAACTTAAGAAAACCGACGGGTTCGAATGGAATTTCGTAACCCGTGACCAGGCAGAAGCGGGAATTGACGACAGTACTTATTATATGGCGATCATTGTGCCTGAAGATTTTTCAGCAAATGCAACAACCCTGCTGGGTACTGATCCCCAGCCGGCCAAAATTATTTATGAACCGAACGAAGGCTTCAATTTCCTTGCCGGCCAAATTGGCGGAACTGCGGTAAAGGATATTAAGACAAAAGTATCGGCCAAAATAACAGAAGCTTATACAGAATCCGTATTCGATAAAATTACCAAGATCGCCAGCGGGCTTGGCGACGCCGGAGACGGCGCAACAAAAATTGCCGATGGCGCAAGCAAGCTGGATGACGGCGCGCTGAAGCTGAAGGATAATCTGGTAGTACTGACTGAGGGCACAGGTAAACTGCTCGATGGTGTAGCGCCGCTTACGAAAGGTGTGAGCGATCTGAACACGGGTGCCGCCGCCATACACAACGGCAGCAGCACACTGGCAGGCGGACTCCAGCAATTGTCTGCTGCACACAAGAAACTGCAGGCTGGTGTATCACAGACTGCAGCAGGCAGCAAGCAACTGAGTGAAGGTCTTAAGAAGACGGAAACCGGAGCAGCTTCACTTCAGGCTGGTACAGCATCAGCTGTAGAAGGTACGACTAAGCTTCAAGCTGGCACGAAGTCGGTTGTCGATGGCAGTGCTAAGCTGGAAGCGGGACTTACTTCTTCCGTCGAAGGCAGCGCCAAGCTGGAAGCCGGTCTGAAGGCTTCCAAGGATGGCAGCGCGAAAGTGAGCGCAGGAGCCAAAGCAGTGGCCGATGGCCTGCAGCAGCTGGCCAAATCGAATCCTCAGCTTGCAGCCAGCCCTGAGGTGCAAAAGCTGCTGGCTGCAAGTACGGCAGTCGCTCAAGGCAGCGCGCAGCTGGATCAAAGCCAGCAGCAACTCGTGGAAGGCGCATCAGCGCTCCACAGCGGGCAGGAGCAGCTTGTGCAGGGTGCAGGACAGCTGCATACCGGTTCTGAGCAGCTGGATGCTGGAGTCAGTCAGCTGCATGACGGAGCGCAGCAGCTGAATGCCGGTAGCACGCAGCTGCTGGAAGGACAAAAACAGCTCGTGGCCGGTGCAACGAAGCTGGAAACCGGCGGCACTACACTTGCCGCAGGAATGAAGCAGTTCGGCGCGAAGCTGGATGAAGCTGCAGCTGGCGGTGCGAAGCTGGCCGATGGCGGCAAGGCGCTGGAAGCCGGAACTTCGAAGCTGCTGAACGGAGCCGGACAGCTGAGCAGCGGTCTGACCTCTGTAGCCGATGGCTCGAAGAAGCTAAGCGCTGGAGCAGGCCAGCTGAAGGATGGTCTTGATGATCTGAAGGCCGGTTCAGGAGAACTTGCAACGAAGCTTGGCGATGCCGCATCACAGACCAGTTCGGTGAATAAGACCGACGCGTTGGTATCGATGTTCGCCCAGCCTGTGGAGATTGAAGAAGTTAAAGTGAATGCCGTGCCAAACTACGGCACAGGCTTTGCGCCTTACTTCCTGTCCCTTGGACTGTTTGTAGGTGCACTGATCAGCACGATTATTATTCCAATGCGCGATTCCGAAGTGATCGGTGCCAGCCGGTTCAACCGGTTTGTCAGCCGTACGCTTACATTCACGATGATGAGTGTGCTTCAGGCGCTGCTCGCTGCAGTTATTGTTCTGTACGGATTGGGTCTTGAAGTGCAGAATGTACCGCTCTTCTATGCATTTATCTTCATTACCAGTCTTGCCTTCATGTGGATGATCCAGGCGATTGTAACCTGGCTGGATCAGCCGGGACGTTTTGTGGCTATTGTCATCCTAATCTTCCAATTGACGACAAGTGCAGGTACGTTCCCGCTTGAATTGATTCCGAACTGGATGAAATTCTTCAATCCGCTTCTTCCTATGACCTACAGCGTCAGAGGATTCAAGGCAGTAATTTCCACGGGAGATACGGGTGTAATGTGGAACGATGCAGGACTGCTTGCGATCTACGGCCTTGTATTCCTGGCCCTTACGTTCACCTATTTCATGACCCGCAGTCATGAAAGTGAAGCTGCTATGAAAAGTGAACAAGTTTTGACTGTATAATCGGTTAATAGCAATAATATAACAATAAGCAGAGGACGCTCCTTAAGGGGGCGTTCTTTGCTTATTGCGGAAATGATATGCGACATTAAAATGACATGTTATGGAAAGAAAACGGAATAAGCGTTTTCATTGCATAAGAACTTATTCGGTTTTAATGCATAATTATACATTGTAAAGATTTTTTACGCTTTTATTCACTAAAGCTGTACCGCAAAAGCAATTGTTAATCAAACTCATAAAAAAGTTTAAATTGCGCTCATGTCAGGTCGATGATAAAATAATATAACCAATCTGCCTTGAATAATTATTAAGATTTTTCTCTGAAATATTTTCCTGTAAATATAATGTAAGTAGAGCTTTGCGCTTTGCTTTTTCCTTATATTTTTTGTGAAAGTGATGCCGCCATTATGCAGATCGGCAAGCGGGTTCTTCCGATGATAACTTCTACTTTATTATAGAAAGGTTGCGTACAATGAGACACACTGAACTGCCCGGCAAACAGGGCCTTTATGATCCCCAGTTCGAAAAAGATGCATGCGGCATGGGATTTGTTGCCCATATTAAAGGCACACCGTCCCATGATATTGTAAGTAACGCTTTGACTATGCTCTTCAATATGGAGCATCGGGGGGGCCAGGGTAGCGAGCCGAACTCCGGTGACGGAGCCGGCATCATGCTGCAAATTCCGCACCGTTTCTTTGCAGGGGAAGCCGCTAAGCTTGGCTTTGAACTGCCGGAGCAGGGCCGCTATGGCGTGGGTATGATCTTTCTGTCTCATAACGAGGAGATCCGGGCCCGCCACGAGGCGCTCTTGAGCGACATTATTGCAGAAGAAGGCCAAGAGGTGCTTGGCTATCGCGATGTGCCTACCTTTGACGAAATGCTGGGCAAAACTGCCAAGGCAGCGAAGCCTTATGTCCGTCAGGTATTCATCGGCCGTTCCGCAGGCGTCAAGGATGAATTGGCTTTTGAACGCAAGCTGTATGTAATCCGCAAACGCGCAGAACTTGCAATCCGCTATGGCGGTACCGAAGAGGGTGAGTCCTTCTACGTGCCAAGTATGTCCTGTCGTAAGATCGTATATAAAGGCATGCTCACAACTGAGCAGGTAGGCCAGTTCTATCTGGATCTGCAGAACAAAGAGCTGGAATCCGCGATTGCGCTTGTCCACTCCCGGTTCAGCACCAATACGTTCCCGAGCTGGGAGCGTGCCCATCCCTACCGTTTCATGATCCACAATGGTGAGATCAACACCCTGCGGGGGAATGTGAACTGGATGCACGCCCGCCAGTCTCTGTTCAAGAGTGAAGTATTCGGAGAAGACCTCAGCAAGATCAAGCCGGTTGTTAATCCGGACGGTTCCGATACCGCCATGTTCGACAATACGTTCGAGTTCCTGTATCTCAGCGGACGTTCCTTGCCGCATGTGGCCATGATGATGGTACCTGAGCCTTGGAGCAACCATGACAGCATGGATGAGCAGAAGAAGGCATTCTATGAATACCACAGCACCTTGATGGAGCCGTGGGACGGGCCTGCCGCGATGGGCTTCACCGACGGTGTGCAAATCGGAGCCATTCTTGACCGTAACGGCCTGCGTCCTGCCCGTTATTATGTAACCAAAGACGATATGATTATTTTATCCTCTGAAGCAGGAGTTCTTGATATTCCGGCAGAGAATGTACTATATAAAGACCGCCTGAGACCAGGCCGGATGCTGCTCGTGGATACGAAGCAGGGCCGGATTATTTCTGACGAAGAAGTGAAAGCGTCCATTGCTTCCGAGCAGCCTTACCGCCAATGGCTGGATGAGCATCTGATCGGACTTGACGAGCTTCCGGATGCACCTGAGCTGCCGAACCCGAAACATGACAATGTGCAGCAGCTGCAGCAATCCTTCGGCTATACCTTTGAGGATTTGCGCAAGGTGCTGGAGCCTATGGCTTCAACCGGCGCCGAAGCTGTCGGCTCCATGGGCTATGATGCTCCGCTGGCTGTGCTGTCGGATCGTCCGCAGCGTCTTTACAACTACTTTAAACAAATGTTCGCACAGGTAACCAATCCGCCGATTGATGCAATTCGCGAAGAATTGGTAACGTCAACTGCTACGACAATCGGACCGGAACGCAACCTGCTGAAACCAGAACCGGAGAGCTGTCGACAGATCTCCCTGGAATCGCCGATTTTATCGAATGAGGATTTCGCCAAGATCCGCCATGTCCGCCGTGCGGGCTTCAAATCGATGTCCATTCCGATTCTGTTCCCGGCTGAGCTTGGAGCGGAAGGACTGCGTATCGCACTTGAGCGCATGAATGAGGCTGCAGACCGCGTAATGGCCAAAGGACATAATATTCTTATTCTGTCCGACCGCGGTGTGGACCGCGAGAATGCGGCTATCCCGGCGCTGCTGGCTGTATCCAGCCTGCATCACCATCTGATCCGCTCGGGAACACGTACGAAGGTCAGCATTTTGCTGGAGTCCGGCGAACCCCGTGAAGTCCATCATTATGCGCTTCTTCTGGGCTATGGCGTAAGTGCGGTCAATCCGTATCTGGCCTTCGAAAGTCTGGATGACATGATCAGCCAGGGCCTGCTGCGCGGAATTTCGCATGAGAAGGCTGTGAAGAACTACATTAAGGCTGCGACAAAGAGCGTAGTGAAAATACTGTCCAAAATGGGTATCTCTACTATTCAATCGTACCGTGGCGCACAGATCTTTGAAGCTGTCGGACTGAATTCGGAATTCGTCGACCGTTACTTTACCTGGACGCCTTCCCGTATTGGCGGTATCGGCCTTGAAGAAGTGGCGGCAGAAGCGCTGATTCATCATAACCGCGCCTTCACCGACAAAGACGGCAACGATAAAGTGCTTGATTCCGGCGGCGAGTACCAATGGCGCAGCGACGGGGAAGAGCATCTGTTCAACCCGCAGACCATCCATCTGCTTCAGCACTCTGTGCGGAGCGGCGATTACAATATGTACAAGAAATATGCAGCACTTGTTCAGGGTGAAAGCGAGAAACATCAGACGCTGCGCTCCATGCTGCAATTCAAATCGACAAATCAGCCAGTTCCGCTGGAAGAGGTGGAACCGGCAGAATCAATTATGAAACGGTTCAAGACCGGTGCGATGTCCTTTGGTTCGATCAGTAAGGAAGCACATGAGACGCTGGCAATCGCCATGAACCGCATCGGCGGCAAGAGCAACACCGGTGAGGGCGGCGAAGATCCGGCACGCTTTATTCCGGACAGCAACGGTGATTCCCGCCGCAGTGCAATTAAACAGGTGGCATCGGGACGTTTCGGGGTGACTTCGAACTATCTCGTGAATGCGGATGAAATTCAGATCAAAATGGCACAGGGTGCCAAACCTGGTGAAGGCGGACAGCTGCCGGGCCGCAAGGTATATCCATGGGTTGCAGAAGTGCGCGGCTCCACAGCAGGCGTAGGTCTGATCTCACCGCCGCCGCATCATGATATTTATTCCATTGAGGATTTGGCAGAGCTGATCTACGATCTGAAGAATGCCAATCCGCGTGCCAGCATTAACGTGAAGCTCGTGTCTGAGGTAGGCGTTGGAACCATCGCTGCCGGTGTAGCCAAAGGCCGTGCCGATATCATTCTGATCAGCGGTTATGACGGAGGAACCGGCGCATCGCCGATGAACTCTATCCGCCATGCTGGTCTGCCTTGGGAGCTTGGTCTCGCTGAGACCCATCAGACACTGATGCTGAATAACCTCCGCGACCGTGTCGTGCTCGAGACAGACGGCAAAATGCTTAGTGGCCGTGACCTGGCAGTAGCAGTATTGCTGGGTGCTGAAGAATATGGATTCGCTACTGCGCCGCTTGTAGCTGTAGGCTGCATCATGATGCGGGTGTGCCAGATGGATACCTGTCCGGTCGGTGTAGCAACACAGAATCCGGATCTGCGTAAGAACTTTACAGGCGATCCACAGCATGTTGTTAACTTCATGACGTTCGTGGCGCAGGATCTGCGTGAGATTATGGCTGAGCTTGGTTTCCGCACCATTGAAGAAATGGTTGGACGCACCGATTGCCTCGACGCCGTACGCGCTTCGAGTCATTGGAAGAAGAAAGGCGTCGATCTGAGCAGCCTGCTTCATACTCCGGCAATGCCGGAAGGAAGCACACGTTTCCGCAGCAAACGCCAGAACCATGGTCTTGAAGAAACGCTCGACGTTTCGAAGCTGCTGGAGCTGGCCGCACCTGCATTGGAATTCGGTACGGTGGTTGAAGCTTCACTGCCAATCACGAACGTGAACCGTGCGGTAGGAACGATTCTGGGCAGCGAACTGACGCGCAAATATGGTGCGGCAGGTCTGCCAGATGATACGATCCGCCTGCATTTCAGCGGATCTGCCGGACAAAGTCTGGGCGCGTTCATGCCGAAGGGGATTACGATTACAGTCGAAGGCGACTCCAATGACTATGTGGGCAAAGGGCTGTCCGGCGGCAAGCTGATTATTAAGCCATCGCCGAAGGCAACCTTCGCTGCTGAGGACAATATTATTATCGGGAATACGGCGCTTTACGGAGCGACCGGCGGCGAAGCTTACATCAGCGGCATCGCCGGCGAACGGTTTGCCGTCCGCAACTCCGGTGCGAATGTCGTCGTTGAAGGCGTGGGCGACCATGGCTGTGAATATATGACCGGTGGACGCGTAGTTGTGCTCGGTGAAACCGGCCGCAACTTTGCAGCGGGGATGTCAGGCGGTATCGCTTATGTATACGATCCGAACAACAACTTCATCAAACGCTGCAACCTGGAAATGGTGCTTCTGGAGCGGGTCGAAGAACCGGACGAAATCGCTGAACTGCACAGTCTGATTGCCCGTCATACGGAGCTTACTAACAGTGCTGCGGGAAGACGGATTCTGGATGGCTGGGAAGCGGCTCTGCCGAATTTTGCCCGTGTGATTCCAAAGGATTACAAACGGATGATGGAGCAAATTCGCAAAGTTGAGCAAACCGGCTTGACTGGCGAAGCTGCCCTAATGGCAGCCTTTGAAGCCAACATGCGTGAGCTTGCCCGTGTCGGTGGCTAATCTTTAAGCAATTGTCGAAGAACAAGGGACCGTATCCTTTTGTAATGAAGGGGTACGGTCCTTTATTATGTAATGTATTTTTCTTGATTTTCATGAAAAAGGTAAGTTGTGGTAATATAGTAATGCAAACTAATGAAAGGAAGTGAAATAATGCCAAATATGGCAGAAGTGTCGAAGCCTGTAGCCAGCCTAATGGGCGTCACCAAAAAAATAGGTTCCAAAACGCTGGTCAGCAATTTAACGCTGGACATTCCGTCCGGTCAAATTTTTGGGTTTCTTGGACCGAACGGCGCCGGGAAAACGACGACGATTCGCATGATGGTAGGGCTTATTTCGATCAGCCAGGGAGACATTCTGATCTGCGGCCGCAGCATCAAGGATCATTTCGAAGAAGCGGTAGCCAATATCGGTGCCATTGTTGAGAATCCTGAGATGTATAAGTTCTTGACCGGATACCAGAATTTGCGCCAGTATGCGCGCATGGTGCCGGGTGTAGACAAGCAGCGGATCAATGAGGTTGTGGAGCTCGTCGGGCTTGGACAGAGAATTCATGATAAAGTAAAAACCTATTCTCTGGGCATGCGCCAGCGGCTTGGTGTCGCTCAGGCCCTGCTGCATCGGCCGAAGCTGCTGATTCTGGATGAGCCGACAAACGGGCTTGATCCGCAAGGGATCCGTGAGCTTCGCGATTATTTGCGCCGTCTTTGCCAAGATGAGGGAACAACGGTGTTTGTCTCCAGCCATTTGTTGTCCGAAATGGAGCTGATGTGCGACAGTGTCGCAATTATCCAGAATGGCCGGCTTGTAGATGTGAAACAGCTGAAGACAGTGGGAGACGCAGTGATGCCAGCTGGGGAAACACTGTTTGAGGTGAGCGATCCGGAAGCGGCGTTTAGCCTGATTGGCCGTGGAGTATTGAGAGAAGGCGGTCTGGCCGTCGTGGCGAGCCGTGAGGAAGTGGCCGAACTGAATGCGAAGCTAGTGGCAGGCGGCATCAAGGTCTACAGCATCAAGGCGCTGTCCCGCTCACTGGAAGATCAATTCTTGGAAATTACAGGAGGTGAAGGCATTGGGTGAGTTCGCTGCTCTCATACATAATGAGAATATCAAGATTTACAGCCGTGTTCGTACATGGATTATGTTGTTCATTCTGGCTTTAATGAGTGCGCTGTTTCCGGCACTGTTCTATTTTACCAGCAGTGGTGATATGTCCAGGATGGGACTATGGGAGAGCTTTCAGACGACCGTGAGCGTTGCCTTTTTCCTGAATACGATCTTCACGGTTGTAGTTGCATCCGACTCCGTGGCGGGCGAATTTTCCTGGGGAACAATCAAGCTTTTGCTGATTCGCCCGTGGAGCCGCTCCAAAATACTGCTCTCAAAATATATTTCCATGATCCTCTTTAGTCTGCTCAGCACAGCAATATTAATTGCTTTCGCTTATGGTTCGTCATTGATCTTCTCCTCTTCAGCGGAAGCGTCTAACTTCGGAAATTGGAGTCCGGTTGAATACTCCTTCCTCGATGTGCTCTGCCGCTATGTTGAGCTGTTTCTAACCGCTGCGCTTGCCTTTATGGTATCCAGTGTCTTCCGGGCAAGCGGACTGGCGATCGGTCTGTCTTTGTTTATTATGTTTACCAAAAATTTATTTATCGTCATCTTTAGCCCGGAAAGGTATGAGTGGGCTAAGTATCTGATCTTTACCCACATGGATTTGCGGGGATATATATTGAGCGATGCCGGTCCTGGCGGTGTAACCCTTGGGTTCTCTGCCGCCGTGCTGGCTGTATATTATCTGCTGTTTCTGGCGGTTTCCTGGATCGTGTTCCGTAAAAGGGATGTCGCCGCTTAAGACCGTACGTAGATGGAATGTGAGGCGGGTGCACATGGGAAGCTGCGGGAATGAGCCTAGACAGGTTCAAACCGTTTAGCCGGCTTCCAGCTTGCTCTGCGCCTTGGAGGCACGTTTACCTGCCTTGCCCTTATTCTTATCCTCCTGCAGTCCGCCCGCTTTCTCCGGGGCGGGCTGTTCTGCCATGCCTATGGAACCGTTAAGCACACTTCCCTCCATAATGCTGAGCGTCCCTGCAAGGATGTTGCCGTGGAGTTGTCCGGTTCCAGTCATGGTGAGGCGGCGGTCGGCGGTAACATCGCCGAACACTTTGCCGGCTATAATGATCTCCTGAGCTTTAATGCTGGAACGGACCGTTCCTTGTTCACCTACGGTCACTGTCCCCTGGCACTGAATTTCCCCGCTGAAATTGCCTTCAATCCGCAAGTTGGTATCACACTGCACCTTGCCCTCCAGTGTACCTCCAAGACCGATCAGCGAGTCAGTAGACTTAAAGGATGCCTGCTGCTTTGGTTTATTCCACACTATTAATTCCTCCTTAGGGTTTTACATAATTGAGCGGATTCACCGCCTTGTTCTGTTTTACCACCTGAAAATGAAGATGGGGACCTGTACTGCGCCCCGTATTGCCCAGCATTCCGATTTGCTCGCCTTTGTTCACCTTGTCACCGGCTTTGACGGTCATTCCGTTCAAATGCATATACCAGGTCTCCAGCCCGTTCGGATGCTCGATAATAATGTATTTTCCTCTTGCACCCATCTGATCGGAGGCGGTGACCACACCGGCCATTGCTGCATAGACAGGATCACCGATATCACCGGCAATATCAATGCCGGAATGATAGGCGGAAACGCCCTTGAAAGGGTCGGAGCGGTAGCCGAAGCTTGAGGTGATCACATTGGAATGGGTGGGCCAGATCACGGCCGGTGCCAAGCGGGCTTTTTCGGCGAGCGCTTTTTTGGCCTGAAGGTTGGCTTGAACGCTGTTTGCCCTCTCGGCCTGGGTAATCGTGGTGGAGATGCTGTTCACCATCTCTTCAAGCATGCTGCGGATTTCGGCAAAATCGTCTTTAGTTTGCCGGACCAGCTCCAAGGGATCCTCCTGATAGACCGCGATATATTCACCGCCTACCTGTGGGGTTACCTTACTGCCTAGTACCGATGAAAGCGCACCGATCCGGTAGCTTACACCGGACAGCGAAGAAGGATTGGAAGCCGCTGCAGCAGCCGTGAAATTCACACCTTTTAGCGCTGTTGCAACGGCTGGAGCAGATCCGTCTACGGTATCCAATGAAGCAGTGGCATGAGAGAGCGTCCCTGATGACGCATTGGAGGAGGATGTCTTTTCGGTATCGGAGTCTGTGCCTGTACCTTTACCTGAGTCTGTTCCAGTGGTAGAACTGCTCTCCTTGTCAATCAGCGACTGGAGCTGCGCTTCCAGCTCACTGACACTTTTTAGCTTGTCTTTGATGTTCTCGGCCTCCTCCGACAGCTCAGTCAGCTGACTGCGGAGCTGCTGGAGTGTCTGGTCCTTGTCGGCGACCTTCATTTCCATTCGAAGATTAGTCAGGGATAGCGCTGCTGCTTCCGATTCCAGCTCCGCAATCGAGCGGGAGGCATGAAAATGCATGGAGGTGACCAGACTGGAGATAGACAGGGCGGCTGCGGCCGGGAGGGCCAGGGCAAGCGGCCTCGATAGCTGAAGTTGTCTGACCGGACGTCCGGCTTCGCGGACGACGAGCAGTGTAATCCGGTTATGATCGGGCTGACTCTTCATAGCTACTCCTTTCTGCGGCTTGTGCAGCCGCCTCGTGGTAACTAAAACTCCGTGCCTGCGAGTGTTGGCTATTAAATGGGCTCATCCGAATTGTCCTACTACTCTATGTATTCCAGGCCTTTGGTGAACATGACAACGGTTTGGTTGAATAAAGAAGGAGAGTTACGGCAAAACCTGTACTAGAATTGGCTTGGGTGCAGCTAATTCCCGGTTTTTCATGGTGAACAAAGTGATGCGGGTACCAAAGCCCGAAACCCGGCTTGTACGAAGCTCAGGCAGGAGACAGCTATTATAGACTTTCAGGAGGTGTGCGCCTTGAGAATATTTGCAATTATTTTATGCCTTTTTATTCTGCAGATTGCCGTAATACTGCTGCTGGAGCACCGCCGTCCGCAAAGAGCGCTGGCCTGGCTGTTTATTACATTCTGTTGTCCGCCTGCCGGGCTGTTGTTCTATTATTTTTTGGGCCATGATTATTGGCAGAACCGCAGGATCGGCAAACGCTGCACGCCGCTGCTTCGTGAAATTCGCGCCCATGTCTCCGGCAAAATTCAGATCGTGAAAAATACGTCAGATATCGGCAACCCGGAGTTTGAAGGCTGCGATGAACTGCTGCATCTGCTCTCCGGGCTCTCGGAAAGTCCAGTTACCGGACGCAATAAGTGCCGGATACTTTCCAGCGGCCAAGAAGCCTATGAGGATATGCTGGAAGCGATGGAAACGGCGCGGGAGAATATCCATCTGGAGTTTTATATTTTTCGGGATGATGTCACCGGTGAGCGGTTTCAAGAAGTCATGATCCGTAAGTGCCGCCAGGGGGTTAAAGTGCGTCTGCTATGCGACGGTCTCGGCAGTCATAAGCTGAGCCGCAGATTTATCCGCACCTTAAAAAATGCGGGCGTAGAGGTCCATTTCTTTCTGCCGCCACTGACCTCACTCATGGACCGCCGCTTTAATTACCGCAATCACCGCAAAATTCTGGTTGTTGATGGTCTAATAGGATATACGGGCGGATTGAATGTCGGGGATGATTATCTGGGCAAGGATCCCAAGCTGGGCTACTGGCGGGATACCCACCTGCGGCTAGAAGGAGATGCAGTTTATAATCTGCAATACGTGTTCCTCAAGGATTGGAGATTGGCGGCAGGAGACGCCCTGAGCCATCCCCGCTTTTTTCCAAAGCACAGCTGTGAGGAACAGGAGTCTGTGCTGATTGTGGCAAGCGGGCCGGATGGAGCAATAGATGCCTCACTGGAGATGTATTTTGCCGCATTGTGTGCAGCCAGGCAGCGAATCTGGATTGCTTCACCGTATTTCATTCCCGATCCGACGATTTGCCGGGCCCTTAAGAATGCTGTGCTCAGCGGTGTGGATGTGAGAATTATCATTCCTGCCACACCAGACAACAGGCTGGTTTATAATGCTTCTTTATCCTATCTGGAGAATCTGCAGGATGCCGGGGTGAAATTCTACCGCTACAAGAAGGGATTTATGCATGCCAAAGTCATGATCATAGACGATCTGCTGGCTACTGTGGGCAGTGCCAATCTGGACATGCGCAGCTTCTACTCCAACTTCGAGCTTACCGCGGTGCTGCTCCAGCCGGAGATCATTAATTCGCTTAAGTCAGCGTTCCAGAATGATCTCAAGCATAGCGAATTTATTGACCCTGCAAAATTTAGCAGGAGGGGACGAAATGTCAAGTTGATTCAAGGGCTCTGTCAGCTGCTTTCGCCGCTATTATGACGGAAAAAGGGTCAAAACCCTAACTTTTCGAAGGCGCGAACATGTTCCGTTCCTTATTTTAGCTTCTTTTATGATATAATATAGGTATAAGAAGAAATTTAAGAAAGTATAGCTTAACAATTATGCTTTCGATTATTCTTGTTTATACTTTTTATAGGGGGAGTTCTATGACTGTAAGCCAAAAAGTCTTTACGAGTGAGGAACAGAAGAAACCGCAGAAGTCGGGGGCTTTGAAGACCGCCAGACTGGCCCAGCGGATTATTATGATGGTGCTCGGGGCGGGTATGATGTCTGTTGCACTGGAGATTTTTCTTGTTCCCAATCAGTTGATTGACGGCGGAATTACGGGTATTTCTATTATGCTGTCCGATATTTTTGACATCCCGCTCGGGATTTTGCTGACGCTGCTTAACTTGCCGTTTCTGGTTATAGGTTATAAGCAGATTGGCAAAACCTTTGCCTTATCCACATTATTTTCCGTAGTAGTAATGTCCATCGGTACTCAGCTGCTCCATCCTGTAAATCCCATAACGGTGGAACCGCTGCTTGCCGCAGTGTTTGGGGGCGTCATTCTCGGCGTGGGTGTAGGACTCGTTGTACGTTACGGGGGATCACTTGATGGTACAGAGATTGTCGCCATTCTCGTGTCTAAGAAGCTGCCGTTTTCCGTAGGTGAGGTAGTTATGTTTTTCAACCTGTTTATTCTTTCAAGCGCAGGTTTCGTGTTCGGCTGGAATAATGCGATGTTTTCTCTAATTGCTTACTATATTGCGTTTAAGCTGATTGATATTACGCTTGAGGGGCTTGATCAATCCAAGTCGGTATGGATTATCAGCGATAAATTCCGTGATATCGGCGAAGCGCTGACCGAGCGTCTGGGACGCGGCGTTACCTATCTTGATGGGGAAGGCGGCTTCTCCGGTGAGAACAAGAAAGTGATCTTTGTGGTAATCACCCGTTTGGAAGAAGCCAAACTGAAGTCGATTGTTGAGGATTGGGATTCCGATGCCTTTATCGCAATTGGCAATATCCATGATGTTAAAGGCGGCCGCTTTAAGAAAAAATCAATCCACTAGCGATTCTCACAACCTGAACGCTATCCGAAGGAAGGTATATTTACGAAAGTCAGAGTAATCAATAGGGCGGTTGCGTTTGGCAGCGCCGTATTCTCATATATAATACCTTCCGTCCAAAAGCTGGACGCCTGATAAGCCCGCAGCCTGAAAAGGCAGTTGCGGGCTTATTGCTGTTTCAGAATCAAGGGAGCCGGGAGATAATGTTCTCTACCGGCTGAGGCGGTACACCAACAATTAAATCGCCCATGCGGCTGAGGCGTTCCTCAATATTCAGCAGATGAAAATCTGCAGGGGAGACATTGCGCTGCACCTCTTCCCATAAGAGGGGAGTAGAAACAGTGGCCAGCGGTCTGGCACGCGGTGTATAAGGAGCGGCAAGGGTTTTGCCTCCGTAGTGCTGAAGATAATCAAAATAAATTTTGTCGCCGCGGTGTTTCTTCAGCCGCTCCAGGGTGAACAGATCGGGACGTTTCTCGGTGACATAACGTCCCACAAAATGCCCGATCTTGCGCAAGTCATCGAAAGTAACACCAGGCCGGATAGGAATGATGATCTGCACACCTGTGGCCCCCGAAGTCTTCGGAACGGAAGCCAGTCCCAGCGATTTCAGCACTTCACCGACAGTGGCGGCCGCTTCCATGATCCGCGGCTCCACCTCAAGGGAGGGATCAAGATCAATCATCCATTCACAGGGAAGCCCGCTTCCCGCATAATGCAGGGAAGGGTGAAACTCCAGTGCAGCCAGATTGCCCAGCCAGAGCAGCTCCGGCAAGCCCTGAAGCACGATATAGTTGATTTTGTCCTGTACCGCCGTTCGGACAAAGTCCGGCAGGGGGTCCGGGGCGTTTTTTTGATAAAACGACATGCCGGAAATGCCGTGGGGGTAGCGAATTACCGTCAGCAGCCGGTCCCGGCAATAGCGCAGTAAATAAGGGGAGAGTGCGGCCAGCTTTTCCAGATAGATCCGTTTGGTAATCCCTGCCTCGGGCCATAATGGTTTATCGGGGTTCGTTATCGTAATTTCTTGTCCGGCTACAGTAATGGAGCCTTTGATTGTTGCCGGCATGCCGGATCTCCTCCCTTCCCTTCCTCGTACATAGCTGCAGCGCACACTTTTTGCGCTTAATCCCTTGTTTCTAATTGCCCCTTCTGCTCTATCCGGCAAGACTGCGGCGGCAAATCCACTTGTGCCTGAATGACTGGTTGGCGAAAGGTACCCGAGCTGTTCCATTCCAAAAAATGAAGCTTGAAGACCAGCTCGGGCTTGATCCATACCGCATCCTTGCTGCGCTGGGGCAGGGCTGCAAAAGGCATCTTCGGGACGGTGAGGCGGTGGGCTGCCGCAGTCACGTTCCGCCAATCCGCCGCCGTCATTCTGCCCGCACCGGCATGACCGATGTAATGCAGCTTACCTTCGTCGTCGTACAGGCCGAAGAGCAGCGCATTTACAATCCCGTCACGAAAGGTTACCCCGCCGGCGACAGCAGTTACATCGGAAATGATTTTCCGCTTCTGCCAGCGTTTGTCCTTCCCTCCCGGCGCGTAAGTACTATTCACGTCCTTGCATACGATGCCTTCCAGACTGCCGCTTTGGGCTGCGGAGAACAGCTCCGCCGGATTGGCATAGCTCGGCACATTCTGGACATGGGGATGGGGCAGCAGCATTTCATTTAAGTACTGCTGCCTCCGGGATAGGGGCTGATCAAGCAGCCATAGTCCGTTGCAATATAGGATGTCAAACACCATATATAGAACCGGAACCTGCGGTCTAACCGCCCGGATGGCAGCTTCATTCTTCAGGCTGTCGCGGCGCATGACCTCATGAAAGGAAGGTTTGCCGGCACTGAGCGCAATGACTTCTCCGTCCAGGATAAAAGAGCCGGCCCGGCAATAGCTGCGGGGCTCGGCCAGCTCGGGATACTGCGGCGTGCGGCGGTTGCCCCGGCGGTTAATGAGCTCTGCATGGCTGCCATCGTAATAAGAAAGCATGCGCACACCGTCCCATTTGATTTGTGCGATCCACTCGCCGCCGGACGGAAGCTGCGCGGCCAGTACAGGCTCAAATGGAATGACTGGCTGCAGCTTCATAGCAACCCCTCCTAAAGGAAATATAGGCTAATAAGCTTAGGAAACTGTGTCTTTGCTCTTGGCGCTGCGGCGTTTCGGCTTAGGTGAAATGACCGGAATCGGTCCGGTTGCTTCGTTAAGCACAGCGGCTGCAGGAGCGGCGGCTGTTGTTTTGGCCTTGGCGGTTTTTTTCCTGGCAGCGGCTGTTTTCGGTTTGGCCGCAGCACCGGACGGGGAGGGTCCGGGGTCTGTCGGGATATGCTGAACCGCTTCGATACTGGCCTGCAGCGCGGCCATCAGGTCGATTACATTGCTCTCCTGCCGCGCCGGAGCAATATGGAATTCTTCACCGGCAATTTTATGGGAGATCAGATCCAGCATCCGCTGGCGGTAATCATCGGTGTATTTTGCCGGCTCGAAGGGTGTAGACAGCTGGGATATGAGCAGTTTGGCCATATCCAGCTCCTTGTCATTGACCATGCCGGCTTCCGGCAGGCCTGGAACCTGGGAGACGGGCCGCACCTCGTCGGGATAATAGATGGTTTCAATCGCCAGGCAGTCCGACAAGACGCGGATGGCGGCGAGACTGCTTTTAGAGCGGATGGAAATTTTGGCAATGCCGATCTTTCCGGTCTGGCGCATTGCTTCCATCAGCAGCCGGTAGGCGTTCATCCCGGCTTGATCGGGAGAAAGATAATAGGTCTTTTGAAAATAAATCGGGTCGATCTCCGTTAAATCCACAAAGTCTAAAATGGTGATGCTTTTGCTGCTCTCCTCGGTAAGCTGATCCAGCTCCTCTTTGTCGAAGAGGACAAACTTTCCCTTCTCATACTCATAGCCTTTGCCGATTTCTTCCCAGGCTACTTCCTTGTCACACACGGGACATTTGCGCACGTATGACAGCGGACTGCCGCATTCCTTGTGGATATAACGCAGGGAAATGTCCTTATCCTCCGTGGCGGAGAACATTTTGACCGGAACATGTACAAGCCCGAAGCTGATGGCTCCTTTCCAAACGGTATGCATGGATATCGCCTCCTGATAATAAGTGCTTTGGCTTAGTATGGAGCGGCGGGGCTTTTTCTAGCCGGATGCATTTTTTGCGAAGCATGGGAAAAAATAAAGTCAGCAAACCTTGAAGGATGAAAAAAGAATCAGGAACGCAGCGGAGGTATTATATGGGGCGTGGACCAAATGATTGGATTGACAGCTTATCGGAGCAGGATATCCCGGCAGAGGTTGTGGACTGGGAGAATATTATTGCGGTACGGGAGGACAATGGGTTAAGTGATGAGTCAGAGCACCTCGATGCCGTGGCGACGATTGGTGAACCGCCTACTGCCGAGGAGGAGACAGAGGAACATTGACGTGTGATGTTGTGAAGGAATGGAATCAAGCTAGGGTGCAAAAAAGCGTATATTTACAAAAATAAAGCGCAAGCTTCCCGAAGCTATATTAGTTGAACTAAAGAACTACCTAGAGGCAAAAGCAGCGGAGGGGAATTTTGGAACTGTAGGAGCGATAGCGACCGCCTTTGTCTACGGATTTCAACCGCAAATAGCGGTAAAAATCAAGAAATCTGTAGACAACAGCGGCCGGAAGTCCAAATATTCACCGCAGTTGCGTTCTATGCCGGCTCGGTAAATCTAAAGTTCAACTTATATAGTTGTGTACGATGATAATCAATGGAGCATATGCTCACAAAACTTTAAGGAGCCAAAAAAATGGATGTACAACGGGCGAAGGCTATTTATGCCTCCAAAGATATGATCTCCGTGCATTTGGATGGAGAGCCGGTATGGATTGAGCATGTTGATGCGGACAATGGCATGGCTACGGTGCAGGTCGGCTCTCGTCCGACCAATACGCATACCGTCGGTGTGGAACGGCTGGAGGAGCAGGGAAGTTAGAATTAATGACAGGCAATGAACCCAACCGGTTGAAGGGATAACCCCCTATTCAATCGGTTTTTTGTATTTGCCAATTGTCGCTGCATTCGGATTATGAAACCGTTAGAATAAGTGGACTCGCATAACCTGCTCTCCCTGCGCCCGGGAAAGGATAACTGCACTTGCAGCATAGGAAAGACCGGCAACGGGGGCTTTGCTGCCGAGGGAAAGGAGTAGAGCGGGTTGTTGCGGTAGCAGTACCATACCGATATAATTAAGAGTATTGTTACCGGCAAGGTATATTCTAAAAGGTGGTAGTTGCAGCTTGGACAATAATGTTGAAACGGTGTTTACTTACCGTTCTTACAGCTTGCAGGATACGGAGCTGCTCGCTGCCGCTGTCGCTGCTGCTTCAACGGCGGGGATGGTTATCGGCCTGGACGGCGATTTGGGTGCGGGCAAAACGGCATTCTCGCAGAGGTATGCCCGCCATTTGGGCGTACAAGGGATTGTAAACAGTCCTACTTTTACAATTATTAAAGAATATGAAGGCAGATTGCCGCTGTATCATATGGATGTATACCGGATTTCGCTTCAGGAAGCGGACGAGCTGGGGCTGGATGAATATTTTTACGGACAGGGCGTTTGCCTGGTGGAATGGAGCAGCATTATACAAGAGTTGATGCCGCCGCGGCATCTGCATATATACATGGAAACAGCCGGGCCGGACGAACGACTGATCACGGTTACCGGAATCGGAGAGCCTTACGGCGAGGTCTGCCGGGCTCTGATCCAGAAGTGGGGTAAAGAAAGATGACGAATGAAAATAAAGAGCCGCGCAAGCGGTTTTTGTCGCTGGATACATCAACGGCTGTCCTGGGTGTGGCTATCACCGGAGACGGCAGGCTTTTGCATGAAATTAATGCATCCGGGGAGCGGAACCATTCGGTTCATCTGCTGCCGATTATTCAGGAGGCGCTGCAGGCTTCGGGGACTACCTCAGATATGCTGGCTGGAGTCTCCGTCGGAGTCGGGCCCGGTTCGTATACGGGAACGCGCATTGCGGTTACAGCAGCGAAGACGCTGGCCTGGGCCTGGAAGGTTCCGGTAGCGGGCGTGTCGAGCCTGCATGCACTGGCCTGGGGAGGCCTGGGCGCCGCTCTTGCGCAGCAGCACCCGGAAGCCGGAGGACAGATGCCGGAGAAGGCCGGGACCGGCCCGGACTGGATTATTCCGCTGCTCGACGCGCGCCGGGGCCAAGCCTATACGGCGTTGTTTGCCGCCAATGGCGATGAGGCCCCGAAGCGGCTTGAGCCCGATGCGATCCGCCTTATGGCAGACTGGGTGCTGCAGCTGGAAGTACGGCTTAAGCAGGCAGCGGCAGAGGGTGTAAAGCCGCGTATCCTGTGGTTTGTCGGGGAGACCGAGCTGCACGGCAGTGAGGACAGCCTTCGTACATTGATGGAAGAAGGTTGTGTGCGGGCCGTGCCTTATGAGCTGGAAGGCCGCTGGACAGGCTACCTCGGTGAGGAACGGCTGCTGGCGGGAAGTGATGATATTCACGGGTTAATCCCGAACTATACCCAGCTTTCCGAAGCGGAAGAGAATCTGCGCCGGAGCAGTGAAGGGAGCCTGAACAAAAGATGACGGAATCGGAGCCAATTAGAGACCAGGGTAGCGAGCTAATTTTCCGCCTGATGAAGCTGGAGGATATTCCCGAAATTCTTGTAATTGAGCGGGAAGCCTTCACTATGCCATGGACCGAGGAAGCGTTCCGCAACGAGCTGACGCATAATCATTTCGCTAAATATATGGTTATGGAGCTGGAGAGCCATATTATCGGGTACGCCGGAATGTGGGCAATTGTGGACGAAGCCCATGTGACAAACATCGCCCTGCTCGAGGCCTACCGGGGACGCAAATGGGGGGACAGGCTGCTGGATGAACTGATGAAGACAGCTGCTTATTTAGGCATGAAGTCGATTACGCTGGAGGTGCGGGTCTCCAACGAGGTAGCCCAGAATTTATATCGAAAAAAAGGCTTCCGGCCCGCGGGTACCCGCAAGGGCTACTATTCGGACAACCGTGAGGATGCACTTATTATGTGGGCGGATCTGCCGGAGTACGAGGAGCATGGAATGATGGAAGGAAGCGTGGATCTGAAATGAAGACAGAAACGGGCGGAGCTCAGCCTGTACTTATATTAGCCATTGAAACCAGCTGTGACGAGACATCGGTCGCGGTCATCAAGGACGGCAGCGAGGTGTTGTCGAATATTATTTCAAGCCAGATTGAGACACACCGCGCGTTCGGCGGGGTAGTTCCTGAGGTGGCTTCACGCAAGCATGTCGAGGTTATAACGCTGGTCATCGAAGAAGCGCTGGCAGCGGCGGGTGTTGAGCCGCAACAGCTGACCGCAGTTGCCGTAACGCAGGGTCCTGGGCTGGTCGGCGCGCTGCTGGTTGGCGTAGTTGCGGCCAAGAGTCTTGCGCTGGCCTGGGGCAAGCCGCTGATCGGTACGCATCATATTGCCGGGCATATTTATGCCAACCGGCTGGTCAAGGAATTGCAATATCCCTGCATGACTCTTGTTGTGTCCGGGGGACACACTGAACTCGTGAACATGGAACGGGAAGGGGAATTCCGGATTATTGGACGCACCCGGGACGATGCAGTAGGCGAGGCTTATGACAAAGTGGCGCGGGCGCTTGGTTTTCCTTATCCCGGCGGCCCCCATGTAGACCGGCTGGCCCGGGAGGCGGAGGAAGCTGTGCCGCTGCCGCGGGTCTGGCTGGAGCCGGATTCCTATGATTTCAGCTTTAGCGGTCTGAAGTCGGCTGTGCTGAATGTAGTCAACCAGAGCAAGATGAAGGGGCTCACACCGGATGTTGCCGGCATCGCCCGCGGTTTCCAAGAGTCGGTTGTCGAGGTGCTTGTAGAGAAAGCCGTCCGTGCCGTAAAAGCCTGCGAGGCCAAACAGCTGCTGCTGTGCGGCGGGGTTGCCGCGAACAAGGGCTTGCGTGAAGCGCTGATTGCCCGTTGTGACAGGGAAAAGATCGAACTGATCATCCCGCCGCCGGTGTACTGCACCGACAATGCGGCGATGATCGGCGCCGCGGCCTATGTCAAATGGGTGCATGATGGAGACACACCGCTGGACATGGTGGCCGATCCCGGCTTGTCGCTGGAGAAGTGGTCGGTAGCCGCCTATTGACAGCATCTGGAGCCGCGGGTATAATCAAGGGCAATTAAACGAAACAAACGCGATGAATGGAAGCAGTAAGGAAACTCCGGGATAAGAGAGCTGCGGGCAGGTGCGACGCAGTCGAAGGAGCCCTGAACTCGTCCGGGAGCGGAGCGGTGGAAGCAGGGGCCTCCTGTTCACAGGAGTGTTGAACGGCGTGCAGGATTGCCGTACCTTTCGTACACCGTTACGGGTTACCTCCGTGAGAGGGTGGTCGGGTAAGACAGGCGGAATTATTATGAGGCCGGATGATCTTACTTGGCTGTAAAGTGGATATCTTAGGATGGCAGAGGTTTGGCTGATCCGTGATATCAACAAGAGTGGTACCGCGAAGGTTAACAGCCTGTCGTCTCTTGAATGAGATGGCAGGCTTTTTTGTATGGATTTTCAGGGATTCAGAGGTCAAAATCAATATCAATACACGCAATGAACGGGAGCAGTAGATGACGAAGGTGAACAGAGAGCTGCGGGGTGGTGCGACGCAGTCACCGGAAAACATTGAATCTCGCCCGGGAGCGGAGCGGCGGAAAGGCAAGAGGTACGCCGCAACGGTTGTCCCCGTTAACGGACCTTCATGTATCGTGGTCGGTTCCTTATGAAACCGGTACGGGATACATGGGGAAGAGCTGGACGCAGCTGGGCTTGGCATTACCAGGAGCCTATGCGTCAAAAAGAGTGGTACCGCGGAGGGGTGACCCGCCGTCTCTTTATTGAGACGGCGGGTTTTTGCGTTGTTCAGGAGGTGAACGGGGGACCGGACACCTCCGGTAACGGCGTTTGAGAGTGACGGCTTTCCGCATGCTGCGGGAGGTCCACTCTCTACTTGCTGCCGGCAGCAGTGGGCGGGAAATCAGCAGGGCCGCAAGTCGACGTGTGGTTCTGCGCAAGAAGTGCCAGGGAAGAAAACGTAAGACCAGACTGGAAGACAAAGTATGAGACAGACAGGATGACAATGTGTTAGACAGACTGTAATACAAACTGTAATACAAGCGGAAATACAAAAATGTAATCCAAAATGTAATACAAAATGTAATACAAAAGCTCAGACCACTACGCTGACCAACTCAGCAAAATGCATACTCACACTAAGGGGATGCGGTCAATCAACCCACTTTCAGGAGGTTATTCCATGATTATTCCGGTGAAGAAACGTATACAGATTTTTGACACGACACTGCGAGACGGTGAGCAGGCCCCCGGTGCGAGCCTGACTCCCGAGCAAAAGATAATATTGGCCTACAAGCTCGCCGAACTGGGTGTCGATGTGCTGGAGCCGGGTTTCCCGGTCTCGAGTCCGGGTGATTTTGCAGCGGTGGAGACGATTTCCCGCAAGGTGGAGGGCGTAGAGATTTGCGGCTTCGCCCGCGCGGTCAAAGGTGACATCGATGCCGCAGTCCGGGCAACCCGGGACGCGCAGCGCCGGCGGATTCACCTGTTCATCTCCTCTTCCGACATTCACCTGCGCCATCAGCTGCGCAAAAGCAGACCCGAGGTGGTTGCTGCCGCCCGCGAAATGACAGCCTATGCCCGCCAGTTCTGCGATGTCGTGGAATTTACCGCCATGGATGCCGCACGGACAGGGATCGACGATCTGATCGAGATGGTGGAAGCGGTCATTGAAGAAGGGGCGACTATTATTAATCTGCCGGATACAGTCGGCTATGCGCTGCCGCAGGAATACGGAGAGATGTTCCGCCGGGTGCGGCTGGGTGCCAGAGGCGGCGGGAACGTGAGCTACAGTGCCCATTGCCACAACGATTTGGGCCTTGCTGTAGCGAACAGCCTGGCAGCGATCGAGGGCGGCGCGACCCAAATCGAGGTCACGGTCAACGGCGTTGGTGAACGTACTGGCAACTGTGCATTGGAGGAATTGGTTATGGCTCTGGAAACCCGCGGGGACGTCCTTGGCGCAGAGACGGGAATCGTCCTCGAAAAGCTGTACGATACTTCCCTGATCATCAGCGGGGCGATGCATTTTCCGATTGCCTACAATAAGCCGGTTGTCGGCAGAAACGCCTTCCAGCATGAATCGGGGATTCATCAGGACGGCCTGCTGAAGGACCGCAGCACCTATGAGATCATGGACCCTGAACGGCTGGGCATTCCGCGCAGCATGATCATTCTGGGTAAGCACTCCGGCAGACATGCGCTGAAGGACCGGGCAGCGAAGTACGGCATTGCCTTGGATTCGGCAGAGCTTGATGCGCTCTACGAATCCTTCAAGGAGACCGCTGACCGTCAAAAGGCCGTCAGCGACGACGAACTGCTGCGGATGGTCAGCAGCACAACAGGGCAGCAGGCGCAGGTCTACGGGCTGGGCGAGGTTCAGGTGCTGGCCGGCAGTGCGCCGCGCCGTGTAGCTGCCGTTACGGTGCATCACCTGAAAAGCGGCAAGGAGACCTCGCATACCAGCACCGGCAACGGTCCGCTGGAGGCAGTCATTGCAGCGATCGCCCAAGGCATCACTGAAGAGATCCGCTTTGACGGTCTGGAGCTGCATTCGCTCGGCAGCGGTGAGAACGCTCAGGCTGAGGCTGCTGTTATGGTGGAATGGGCAGGCTGCAAATTCCGGGGGACAGCGATCCATCAGGATATTGTAATGGCGGCGGGGATTGCCTACATTGCTGCGTGCAATTCGGCGCTGCTGTCTGCCGGGGAAGAGGCTGATCCGGTGGCAGCGGAATTTCAGGCCGCGGAATCCTAAAGGAGCGCGAAGAATCCTCCTCAGGCCGTTGAGTTTTCTGACTGAAGAGTACATGGAAAGGCCCTCATCCTGTGCACAGCAGGATGAGGGCTTTTTACTGCTGGAGCACCTCTGATTTTTTTGGCGAAAAAGGTAGAAAATTAGCGAATGCATCTTTTGTCAAGATGTGGACAACGTTATCCACATATTCTGTCCGAGTTGTGTAAAAACCGTGTAAAATCAGCAATAACGCCCTTTTTTTGAAGCCTCAAAATGCTGATTTCTCCAGAGGACATTTCTTGTGGAAATTGTGGATAATGTGGATAATTCGGTGGATAAAAAGTCCTTGACAACGAAAATAGCGATTTTACGCCTAAAAAAAGGCCCCAAGGGCCTTTTTGAAGCGTGAGTTATACACGAAATCTGTGGATGAGCTTGTGGATAAGTATTTTTGAACAAATCAGAAACACTTAAAAAATATTTATTTAACGCATTTACATTATTCGTCAGCAAGGTTTTCCCATTCGCTAAATAATTCTGTAAGAGTTGCTTTCTTGCTCTTCAGGTCGCTTTCATGTTCTTGAAGCGCCATATAGTCCTGATAAACTTCAGGTTTGGTCATTTCATTTTCGACACGGGCGATGTCTTCCTCAAGCCGGGCAATGTTCTCTTCCAGCTCGGAAATCCGCCGCTGGCGGTTGCGTTCCTCGCGTTTGGCCTGTTTGTCGGCTTCATAAGAGGAAGCGGTGCCTTTTTCCGCTGCTGAAGCTTCGATGTCAGCATTCCGGGACGCTTTGGCAGAGGCAAGTTCGGCTTCCTCCAGTGCGATGTCTTCAAGCTCCTTTTTCTTCTCGACATAGTCGTCATAATTTCCGAGATATTGGTCAATGCCGCCGGGGTGAAGCTCCAGAACGCGCTCGGCCATTTTATTAAGAAAATAACGGTCATGGGAGATAAAAAGCAGCGTTCCCTCGAAATCGATTAGCGCCGATTCCAGCACTTCACGGCTCACCAGATCCAAATGGTTGGTCGGCTCATCGAGAATGAGCATGTTCGCACCGCGCAGCATGAGCTTCGAGAGTGCTACCCGTGCTTTCTCGCCGCCGCTGAGGGAAGCGACTTTCTTCAGGACATCCTCGCCGCTGAACAGGAAGTTGCCGAGGATAGTGCGGATTCGCGCTTCTTCCAGCATCGGGTACTCGCTCCATAACTCTTCCAGCACCGTATTGCGCGGATTCAACCGGGTCTGTTCCTGGTCGTAGTACGCGATTTTCACTTTTGTTCCCCAGTTGACCGTTCCGGCCGAAGGTTCGCGCGTGCCAGTCAGGCACTGCAGCAGCGTGGATTTACCGATCCCGTTCGGGCCAATCAGCGCCGCAGTTTCGCCGCGCCGCAGCTCGAAGGAAGCGTGCTGAAACAGCGGTGCCGATTTTTCGCTGAAGGCCACAGCGACGTCACGGAGCTGAAGCACCTCTTTGCCCGACATGAAATCAGGCTCGAAGGAGAAGCTGGCCTTCTTGAGATCCCCCAGCGGCTTGTCGAGGCGGTCCATTTTGTCGAGTGCTTTGCGGCGGCTCTGCGCACGCTTGGTGGTGGAGGCGCGCACGATATTACGCTGCACGAAATCCTCCATCCGCGAGATTTCATCCTGCTGTTTCTCATATTGCTTCATGCGGATTTCATACTCTGCAGCTTTCAGCTCCATGTAGCGGCTGTAGTTCCCGGTGTATCTCCGGGACTGATGCCGTTCGATCTCAACGATGGTCGTAACCAGCCGGTCGAGGAAATACCGGTCATGGGAGACGACCAGGATGCCGCCGGCATAGCCGCGCAGGTAATCCTCCAGCCAGGTGAGCGTCTCGATATCCAGATGGTTGGTCGGCTCATCCAGCATAAGCAGATCCGGAGCCTGAAGCAGGATACGGGCCAGTGCCAGCCGAGTCTTCTGGCCGCCGCTTAACGTCGCGATAGGTGTCTCCGGTGCAAATTCACCGAAGCCCATACCATGAAGCACGCTGCGAATCCGCGTATTCATCTCATATCCGCCGTGGTCCTTGAACCAATCCGAGCGTTTAGCATACCGTTCCAGCAGGTCCTCATACCGCTTGGGATCCTCCGCGAGCCGGGGATCGGCGATACTGGCTTCCAGCTGCCGCAGCTCGGCTTCCGCTTCAATCAGCGGAGCAAAGACAGCCAGCATTTCCTCCTGAATGGTCTTGTCCGACTGGAGGCCGCTGTTCTGGGCCAGGTAGCCGATTGTGGTTTCCTTGGATTTATGAATTTGCCCGCTGTCAAAAGACATCTCGCCTGCGAGAATCTGCAGAAAGGTGGATTTGCCGGCGCCGTTGACGCCGACGAGCCCCACTCTTTCCTTCTCGTTTACTTGCAGACTTATGCCGTCCAGCACGCTTTGTATCCCATATGATTTCGTAATTCCTGTCGCTTGAAGAAGCATACCGATGAAACCTCCGCCCTTGCTTATTTCGCCTCGGCTTTGAACGCTTCGGCCATATTACATACTTATTCTATAGTTTACATGAAAAGCGTTTGCGGCGCGAGAGGTGCACCCCAGCGTCCGAAGGGGAAATCAAGGTGCTGGAGCGAAAAATAGTTGGGCATTGGTTCGTTTAACAACGTGATTCAAGCTACCTTGGCGAACCGGGGAGAAGAGTGGTAAACTGAGTTTACAAACTATGATAAGCTAGGTATATGAACAAGAGGAGGCGGCTGCCTATGACGGGCCAAAAGCTCCCGCTAGCTGAGTGGAAGCGGGAGCTTCGCGCGGAGAAAGCCGCCCTCCGTGACAGTCTGTCCTTGGATCAGAGGACGTCCTGGTCTTCTCTGGCCTGCAGTCATGCATCAGAATGGCTCCGGCAGGAAGAAGCATCTTCATTCATGGCCTATGTTTCGTTCCGCTCGGAGCTGGATACACGTCCGCTCATCACCGCGGCTTGGGCGCAAGCGCGTAAGGTATTGCTGCCCCGGGTAATTCAGGCCAGCGGAAGGATGAGCCTGCATGCGGTAGCTTCCTGGGAGGATTTGGCGCCGGGAGCCTACGGGATTCAAGAGCCGATTACCGGCGCTATAGAGCTCCCGTGCCCTGAGGGAGTGCCGGATGTTGTATTCGTGCCGGGGCTGGCCTTCGACTCTCGGGGCGGACGGCTCGGTTACGGGCGCGGCTACTATGACCGCTTGCGGGCAGCTTGGGAAGCGGAGCTTCCGGAATCCGCCAGACCGCCGGTATGGGCCGGACTGGCGTACGGACTGCAGCTGGTGCAGGAAGTGCCGATGGATGACCATGATGCCTATATGGACATGCTGATTACGGAAGACGGCATTATTCATTGCCGGAAGGAGAGAAAGCTGTGGAGTTAACCCATTTCAATGAGCAGGGCAGAGCGCGCATGGTGGATGTCAGCGACAAGGATATTAGCAAGCGGACAGCTGTCGCGCGGAGCAAGGTGCAGATGGACCCGAACACGCTTGCGGCCATTAAAGCGGGCAAGATCGGCAAAGGCGATGTTATGGCTGTTGCCCAGGTTGCCGGAATTATGGCCGCGAAGAACACCTCCAGCTGGATACCAATGTGCCACCCGCTGCCGCTTACCGGTGTTGATATCAGCTTCTCGGATAACAGCGAAGATGAACTCTATATAGAAGCAACCGTCAAGACGACCGGAAAGACCGGAGTGGAGATGGAGGCGCTGACTGCGGTTTCTGCGGCGGCGCTGACTGTATATGACATGTGCAAGGCGCTGCAAAAGGACATGATTATCGGTCCGACGATGCTGGTATCCAAGAGCGGCGGGAAAAATGGAGATTACGCGCTGGAAGCTTAGCAGTGGCAATAGGCTTAGCTCAGTAGCAGATACCTGAGTGACATTCACAGTATCACCCGCAGGCGTAAGCATTTGCTAAAAAGGGCGGCGCAGCCGTTCTTCTTGGCGGAAAGTGCGAGAAGGCAGCACATTGCAGGCCTTCCATACATAATACATAGAGAGGGAGGGACAACCTATGGCGTGGAAAACAGCAATCCTGACGGCCAGCGATAAAGGGGCCAGGGGCGAACGGGAAGACACGAGCGCCCAGGTTATTCGGGAACTGGTGGAAGAGGAGCTTGGCGGTGAGATTATTGAGTACCGGATCGTGCCGGATGAGCAGGATGAGATCATTGCTGCTTTGATTGAACTTACGGATTATTTTCAGGCGGATCTGGTGCTGACTACCGGAGGGACTGATCTGGCGATTCGTGATGTTACGCCGGAAGCTACACGGCGTGTGATTGAGCGGGAGGTGCCCGGCCTCTCTGAGGCCATGCGCAGTACCGTCATGCAGAAGAACCGCGCGGTTATGCTGTTCCGCGGTATTTGCGGCATTCGCGGGAGAACGCTGATCGTTAATTTGCCGGGTACACCGAAGGGTGTCCATGAGAATCTGGCAGCGATTATGGATCAGCTGCCTGAAGCACTGCTCATGGTAACCGGCCAATACCGTCAATAAACTTGTCAATTCCAGTAATGTCACAGGAATCACCCCGGATAACAGATGGATGTGTGACATAAGTTATGGTATTATTAATTTATTGTTAACGATATCATGAACGGACAAAGTGACAAGGAGGAATGACTATGCTAAACGGTATTGGTGCTCCCGGAATTATTTTACTGGTTATTTTAGCGCTATTGCTCTTTGGCCCCAACAAGCTTCCTGAGCTTGGCCGGGCAGTCGGGCGGACCTTCCGCGAATTTAAGGACGGGGCGCGTGAAATTATCAGCGAACCTGAGCCGGCCAAGAAGAGTGAGGCTCCTGTTCCGCCGGCCCCGCACATATTAGCAACAGAACTCCCGCAGGACAGACGCCTGCCGGAGTAATACCATCCATTACGCGGGGGCGTTTCTCTCAGTTCTGTTTCAGACTGGGAAGACGCCCTTTTTTTCTGCCATTAATCATGCTATACATATGTCAATTGGGTGGTGTCTGTCATGACTCTGGAACCGGAAGAAATGTCGGTAGTTGAACATCTCACCGAACTGCGTAGGCGGATTATCTACGTGCTGATTGTTTTTGTAGTCGGTCTCATAGGCGGACTGTTCGTCGCCAAACCGATCTATTTATACCTGATCCATGCGGACCATGCCCAGGGTTTTGTACTGCATGCCTTCTCTTTCTGGGATGGCATTGGCATGTACATGAAGATTGCCATGGCAGTTTCGCTAACGGTATCCCTGCCTTTCATCGTCTATCAGCTGTGGGCTTTCATCAGTCCCGGGCTGCGGCAAGTGGAGCGGAGTGCGGCTTTGCGGTATGTGCCCTATGTGTTTATCCTTTTTCTGCTGGGCATTGCCTTTGCCTATTACATTGTATTTCCCATGGCGCTGTCGTTTACCATCTCGATTACCCGCGGTATGGGACTGGAAGAAACCTACGGAATCGCACAGTATTTCAGCTTTATGTTCAGCCTGGTGATTCCGCTGGCTCTGCTCTTTGAGCTGCCGCTGCTTGTTATGTTCCTGACGAAGCTGAGAATTCTCAATCCGCTGCGGCTGCGTAAGATGCGGAGATACGCCTATTTTGCGCTCGTCTTCATCGCAGTGGTCATCACACCACCCGATTTCATCTCGGACTTTTTGGTGACGATCCCGCTGCTGGTGCTGTATGAGTTCAGCGTGTTTCTGTCTGCGTTCGTTTACCGCAAGCAGCTGGCTATGGACAACGAGCGGGAGGCGCGCTACGTCAGGAAAGAGTAGGCCCGGCGGGGAGAAGACTCCCGCAGGGCTGCTCTGCGGCTGTGGCCGGCTGCTGCAGTTGGGGCTGGCTTCTGCCCAGCGGGATCTAGTGCATATCCTATTGAAACTCCATACTAACAGCAGATTGGCGAGGCTCAGTATCCGAATGGCGGAGAAACGTTCGTTGCCCTGGCAATCCGCAGCATATTTTATTTTCTGCTGGATAGAATGTAAGAGAGTATGTGTCGGACAACCTCTGAAACCATATTTTTCCCAAAAACAGATCACAATTTACGTAAAAGGACTTGAAATCCGTCCTCAAGTTGAGTATCATAAAAATTGTTGTTAGCACTACAGAGGGTTGAGTGCTAATGCTGCTCGAAAATATGGGATTAGCGCTTAAAAGCTGCGCTTAAGACGATATTTTCATAACTGCCGCATGAATCCTTGGGATTCACCGGTACCCTATCTATGTTTTCAAGGTAAACAACATAATTTCAAAGGAGGCTATTTTTCATGATCAAACCACTAGGTGAACGCGTATTGGTAGAACCAAGCGAGCAAGAGGAAACCACTTCTTTCGGGATTGTGCTTCCGGACTCCTCTAAGGAGAAACCGCAAGAGGGTAAAATTATCGCTGTAGGCAGCGGTGTATTGAAAGACGGAGTGCGTGTACCACTCGAAGTTAAAGAAGGCGACCGCGTGATTTTCTCGAAATATGCCGGAACTGAAATCAAATACGAAGGCAAAGAATATTTGATTATGAAAGAAAGCGACATTCACGCGATTCTTGACTAAGAAGACCGTTCATAAGTTATAGCTAAATTACTTACACAAAACTAAGCGATGCTTTCAAACGCCAGTTTTGCACGATACCGATTCAAGAAGTAACGCTCACATAACTTAAGCGTGTGTTTTCGAAGTGATTTTTGTCGAAGCCAATTCAGTGAGGTAACGTTCACAAAAATTTAGGAGGTTAATTACACAATGGCAAAAGAAATTAAATTCAGTGAAGACGCCCGCCGCTCGATGTTGCGTGGTGTTGATGCTTTGGCAAATGCGGTAAAAGTTACACTCGGACCTAAAGGCCGCAACGTGGTGCTTGAGAAGAAATTCGGCAGCCCGCTGATCACCAATGATGGTGTTACCATCGCCAAAGAAATCGAGCTTGAAGATGCATTCGAGAACATGGGCGCACAGCTCGTTAAAGAAGTTGCTACCAAAACCAACGATGTAGCTGGTGACGGTACTACAACTGCAACTGTTCTGGCACAAGCCATGATCCGTGAAGGCCTGAAGAACGTAACTGCAGGCGCTAACCCGATGGTTATCCGCAAAGGGATCGACAAAGCGGTTAAAGCAGCAGTTGCTGAACTGCAGAATATTGCTAAACCAATCGAAGACTCCCAGGCTATCGCTCAAGTAGCTGCTATCTCCGCTGCTGACGATGAAGTGGGCCAACTGATTGCTGAAGCTATGGAAAAAGTCGGCAAAGACGGCGTAATCACCGTTGAAGAATCCCGCGGATTCCTGACTGAGCTTGAAGTGGTTGAAGGCATGCAGTTCGACCGTGGCTATATTTCCCCTTATATGATCACTGATACGGACAAAATGGAAGCTGTTCTGGAGAACCCGTACATCCTGATCACCGACAAAAAAATCAGCAGCACGCAAGAAATTCTTCCGCTGCTTGAAAAGATCGTACAACAGGCGCGTCCGCTCGTAATCATCGCTGAAGATATCGAAGGCGAAGCACAGGCGATGCTGATCGTGAACAAACTGCGCGGAACATTCAACGCTGTTGCTGTTAAAGCTCCTGGCTTTGGCGACCGCCGCGAAGCTATGCTGCAGGACATCGCTGCCCTGACTGGCGGCCAAGTGATCACCGAGAAGCTTGGACTGGACCTGAAAAGCACTTCTATCGAACAACTGGGTAACGCCCGTCAAGTGCGCGTAACCAAAGAAAACACTACAATCGTAGACGGAAGCGGCGACAAAGCGGACATCAATGCACGCGTAAGCCAAATCCGTTCCCAACTGGAAGAAACCACTTCCGAGTTCGACAAGGAAAAACTGCAGGAGCGTCTGGCTAAATTGGCCGGCGGCGTAGCCGTTGTTAAAGTAGGCGCTGCAACTGAAACAGAACTTAAAGAACGCAAGCTTCGCATCGAAGATGCCCTGAACGCAACCCGCGCTGCGGTTGAAGAAGGTATCGTATCCGGTGGGGGTACTGCTCTTGTGAACGTATATGCTGCTGTAGCTGCTGTAAATGCAGTAGGCGACGAAAAAACAGGCGTGAACATTGTACTGCGCGCTCTGGAAGAGCCTGTCCGCACAATCGCAGCAAACGCTGGTCAAGAAGGTTCCGTAATCGTGGACCGTCTGAAAAAAGAAGCTATCGGCATCGGCTACAACGCTGCTACCGATGAGTGGGTGAACATGTTCGAAGCAGGGATCGTTGACCCTGCCAAAGTAACTCGTTACGCGCTGCAAAACGCAGCATCCGTAGCTGCAATGTTCCTGACCACCGAAGCTGTCATCGCTGACAAACCGGAGCCTGAAAAAGGCGGCGGAATGCCAGATATGGGCGGCATGGGCGGTATGGGCGGCATGATGTAATTCGTCTACACAACCTTATTTATCCAAAGAAACGGGACCTTCACAGGTCCCGTTTTTTTTGTTGTCTGAATGCAGCAGGAATGATTAATAGTTCAGGTGGAACGGGAGCTATTCTAACAAAATACTATTTTACCCAATCAAAATCATAGAAAAAGAATAGATTACAATATACGATCTTCCGGCTCGAAGTATGATATGCCTTATGCCGAAAGGTTGGACAGGTTGAGCAGATTATGCTTAGACCCGGAAACAGCAGGAATCTCAAACCAACAACGAACGGGGGGATGATGATGGATTTGAACGCATTGACTGGCCTATTCAACGACAACAGCGGTTCAGTCGTGCTCAATGTCCTTCTCTCTATTGCATTAATCTGGAGCGTTAGGCAGTTAGCCAGTAAGGAAAAGATCATTCAGAACTATCAGAAACGCGATGAGGAGAACGAGAAGCAGCTTAACCAATACAATCGTACACTCGTCAAACTTCTAATAGAAAGAGGGAGCACCGATAAAACCAATGGTGAGGAGGTCGTCGACAAGTGAAGCTCCTCGATATATTCAGAAAGAGCGAGATCAAACCCAGTCGTGTAAAACGGGAGATTGAAAAACTAGGCAGAATCCAGGAAGCCTATGAATCGAATGATATCGAAAGCCTTATTGACCTGCACCGTTCCGGCTTAGGCAAGAGAGGAGATGATCTTCATGGAAATTATTGATTTAACTATATTCACACTGGAAGCCATTGCATTTTTCGTGTTCACCGCCTATGTGATCCGTTACAGTAAATATTTCATCGGACGCGGCCCGCAGCGGAGTTATAATTTGTATCTCCGCAGTGTATGGGTGACCTACATTACCGTCGCGCTGCTCTGCCTCAATCTGATGTGGGGCCGGTTGAATATTGTTTTTGGATACAACATAGAGAGTACTTCCAATAGTCTCAGAGAGTTTGTTATGATTCTGACACTGCTCCTTCTAGTACATGCAGGTTGGACGCATAAGGACATTTGGGAGAGCAATAAAGACAAATAAGCCACCTGGAGGTGGCTTTTTGTGCTGTATTAGCTATGATAGATTGGCTTGGGCGGTATGGGCGGCATGATGTAATAAGCTGGGGCCAGCTTCTTCGGAGCCCCGGTAATCAGCGTGACCCAGAGGCGAGAGAGATTGATGGTCAGCAGCGGAATATCATAGAAGGTTCTGTGCTTATGCATCACCTTCGCCGTTCTCTGCATCATCTCTTTGTAGGTCATGCTGTCAGGGCCGCCTACATCAATCGCACGGCCGTTTTATGCGGCGTTGCCTATACTCTTCTTCAAAGCAAGCAGTACGTCTGACAGGGCAATGGGATGCGTCTGGGTGCGCGTCCATTTCGGCAGTACCATAACCGGCAGACGCCGGACCAGCTTCGCCAGAATGGGGCTGAAGTGAAAGGTTTGTGCTTTCCGTTACCCTTTTTACACGGCTTCAACCGGAAGCGGCAAGCTTTCTTGGGATATGGAACAGAACGACCTCCACTTGAAACAGACCGCTGTTATAGGAAATATCCAACAGGCCGCCCCATTCCTCCACAGTTTTCCGGATGTTTCGCAGTCCGATGCCATGCGACCGTGTATCGGCCTTGGTCGAAGAGATTTCACCATAACGGTTGGTGCTGATTTCATGGGCATACGGATTCTGAATTTTTATGAACAAGCTGTCATTCAGATAATGCATATGGATCAAGACATAACGCTCCTGATTAAAGGTCTCCCGGCAGGCTTCAATTGCATTGTCCAGGGTATTGCCGAGAATGACGCTGATCACCGTAGTGTCCAGCTCAAGCTGCGGCGGAATGTTCAGCTCTAAGCGAAAGGGGGTGTCATAGCTGCCTGCGGTTTGCTCCTTGTAGCTGATCATCGCATCAATGACCGGGTTTCCGGTATCGCAGCTGCCTGCAGGCTGTCCAATCGTGCCCAGCAGACGGTCCAGTTCATGGATGGAAGTTTCTTCATCTTTGGCAAGCCCTGCGCGCAAGCCAAGCAGGATGTTTTTGAAGTCATGCTGAAATTTGAAGGCTTCCTCCTGCTTGTCCCGGGTCATCAGATATTGGTTAACATAGTAGGTGTTCTGCTGTTCCAGCAGCAGACGTTTGCTTCTCTCGGACTGCACGCACAGGATATGGTCGCTGAGCACAAAAATCAGGCAGTTGATCGCCAGCAGCAGGGTAGGTACCACGGGGAACAGGTTGGGATACGCCTGGAAGAAGAAGTTGTCCGACAGCGAGACCAAAGTAATAACGCTCAGAACAGGGCAGACCAGCAGCAGACTCCAGTACCATCCCGCTAAATTACCGCGCCCTTCCCCTTTGGTGATTCGCAGCAGAAGGTATACGAGTGACAATACCAGCAGCTTGGAAAGAAAGAGGTTTGCTATGTATCCGCTATCCGTATACGCAAACGGCATCACGGCTTCGCCAAGAAAGATGAGAGCCGTAACAAAAAAGGCGGAATACCCCCTCCACAGGTTATCCCCCCGGTAGAGCAGTGATAACAAGAAGATCAAGCCGGTATTTGCGGTGAGCAGAACCATGTCCGGAAGCTGGCTGTGATGCAGCGCGAGATGACAAGCCATATAGAGAGCGTAGATCAGGACAAGATAAGGGTTGCTCTTGATCCGGCAGGTGAAGCTGCGGCTGAAGAAATAATGAAGGATTACAGGAATCAGCGGAAAAGTGATCAGATACAGCAGCTCTTCCCGCAGCATGGTATTCATACGAGCGTCCCCCTAAAGCTGAGGTAGGCTTTCCGCACGGATAAGCTGTGCTTCTCACTGACCGGCAGCTCCTTGCCGCTGACTAGCGTAACCCTCTTCGCACTGATTTCTTTAATAAAGAAAAAGTTCACAATGTAAGATTGATGAATCCGCACGAAATGACCGCCGGGCAGCTTGCGCGCCTCATCCTTAAGCATGCCGTAATACTGGATCTCCCTGTCCTTCGTGATAAGGGAAACCCGTCTGATGCTGCTCTCCAAATAGAGGATGTCCCGAAAAGGGATCAGCAGCTCCTTTCCTTTTTGCTGTACCGGCAGGAAGTTGGTTTTGCCCTGCTGGCGGGTACGTATGGCCTTTTGCAAGGCGGGAATAAGCTTATGTATGAATGCTTCCGGTTCAACCGGCTTCTTAATAAAACCCGACGGCCGCACATCGAACAGCTGCAGATGATACTGCTCATGGCTGGAGATATAAATCAATTGTACAAGATCATTTCCGTCATCTTCCCGCAGCACTTGCCCCGCTGTAATTCCATCCATTCCACCCATTTCAATATCCATGAAAATAAGGTCAAAGCGGTCTCCGTCCTGAAGAGCCTGGGCGAAACTTTCCCCGGAGTAATAGAGGGATACCTCCAGCTCTTCCGAACATTGGTGCCGGGCATCTAGAATCAGGTTCTCAATCTGTCCTGCAGCCTGCAGATCGTCGTCACAAACGGCGATATGAATCATGCCTTCACTCCGTTCCGTATTTATCGCTCTATTATACATTTCCAGGGAAAAACGGGCCAGATGTTATGGAGTACTCCTTAAAAACGACAATAACCTGCCTAAAAATAGCAGACGGTGTGGCCGGACCGCTTACCCATGATAAGGTTGCCCAGTATACATATCAGCGAGATGAAGGAGTGTTCTGATTGAAACCGCTTGTGTTCGAAACCAGAGAGCTGACTAAAAAGTATGGCTCCGCGTTTGCGCTTCAGCATTTGAATATGACCATTGAAGAGGGAGATATCTACGGATTTGTCGGGGAGAATGGTGCCGGAAAAAGTACGCTGATGAAAGTGATCGGCGGGCTTGTACACCCGACAAGCGGAGAAGTCTCACTGTTTGGGCAGCGGGAAAAGCAGGAGCTCATCCGTGCCAGGCGGCAGGTTGGGTTTCTGATTGAAACGCCGTCTCTTTATCCGCATATGAACGCCGAGGAGAACCTGGGTTTTTATTGCCGGATCTTCGGAATTCAGGATAAAGCAAGAATCGGGGAGGTGCTGCAGACTGTAGCGTTAACGGATGCCGGAAGCAAAAAAACCTCGCAATATTCCCTCGGCATGCGTCAGCGTCTCGGCCTCGCCATCGCGCTGCTTAATCATCCGAAGTTCCTTGTGCTGGACGAGCCCATCAACGGGCTGGACCCTGTGGGGATTGTGGACATGCGGGGGATTCTGGAGCTGCTGGCGCATGAGCAGGGGGTAACGATATTGATCTCCAGCCATATTCTGGGTGAGCTTCAGCTGCTGGCGACTAAATACGGGTTCATACATCAGGGGCGGCTGATCAAAGAGGTCTCTGCCGGTGAATTACTGCAATCGGCACAGTCAATGATTACAATTTCAACACCTCATCCGGCTGCTGCTATGGCTCTTCTGAAGGAGAAGCTGCAGCTTGAAGACATCTCCATCAATACTGCCGGGGCCATTGAGATTCCCAAGGCAGCAGCAGATTTGGAGCAGCTGATGACGGTTCTCCTGCAGCAGGGAATTCCGGTTGACGGGTTCAACCTGTCCGCGCCTAATCTGGAACACTATTATATGGATCTGATTGGAGGCAAAGGTCAATGAGGAATTTTTTGCAGGCTGAAATTTATTATTTGCGAAAAGATCTGGCGTTCAAAAGCATCAATGCTGTGTTTGTGCTGGGATCGATTCTGCTGGTTGTGATCATCGGGAACCATGGCGGGTATGAATTAAGCAGTCCCATGCAGCCCTTAAAGCTCGCTGGTTCATTCTCCCTGTTTCTATATCTGGTTATCCCGATGCATGCCTGCTTTTTCTCTACAGAAGGTTTTGAATACGGTTCGGTGCAGAATATAATCGCTTCGGGGCAGAGCCGGCCGGGGTATTATATGGGTAAATATATGCTGGAGCTGCTGGCGATTTTTTGGTGGCTGCTGCAATTTTTCGGACTCTTCTCCATCTTATATCTGGCTGCGGCGCTTGTTACCGGATCTCCTATTGGGATGGAGAGCTTAAGAGACGACACCATTCAGGCGGTCAGGACTTTCGGGTTGAATATCTTATATTTGGCGGCTTATTGCGCCGTAATCATGATGCTGGGGGTGCTTATCCGTAAAGCGGCTTCCGCTGTGGTGGCAACCTTTTTCTTTATTTTCGGTAATTTACTTCTTACAGGTTATCTCAAGGATTCGTCTTCGGCATTCTTGAAATGGGTATCGGATCATTCCCTGATGACGCAAATCATGAAATTTTCCGGGATGTATGTAGCGGACTCGGAGCAGATCCTGCTGTCGGGTGCGGGAGATTACATTCAAGCGGTGCTCATTCCGGTTATTGTTATCCTCGTTTGCTTGCCGGTGGCCCTGATTTCTTTGGAGAAGCAGGATATTCATATATAATGGAATTCCAGCATGGACGGATGATGAAGTGCCTGGACTAAATTCGGAGGGAGTTGTTCTGGATGAATGGAGACAAAGCTGTACAACAACTCGCCACCTTCGCCGGCGGCTGCTTCTGGTGTATGGTCAAGCCGTTCGACGAGCTGCCGGGCATTGTTTCGGTGGTGTCTGGCTATACCGGCGGGCATACAGTCAATCCGACTTATGAGGAAGTGGGAACAGAGACGACAGGGCATATTGAGGCAGTGCAGATTACCTATGAGCCGGAGCTATTCCCGTATGAGCGTCTGCTGGAGATATATTGGCAGCTCATAGATCCTACCGATAAGGGCGGGCAATTTATGGATCGGGGCTATTCCTACCGGACGGCGATCTTCGTGCACAGCGAAGAGCAACGGGAGAAGGCGGAAGCCTCGAAGGTGGCGCTGAAGGCAAGCAAGCGGTTCAAAGCTCCGATTGTGACGGAGATTCTGCCTGCGGCCCCGTTTTATCCGGCGGAGGCTTTACATCAGGATTACTATAAGACCCACCCGATGGATTATAAAATGTACCTGAAGGGCTCGGGCCGAGGCGAATTCGCTGAGCAGCACTGGAACAACCGCGAAGACCGGGAGCGGCTGCGTAAGCAGCTGACCGGGCTGCAATACGAAGTCACGCAGAACAAGGGTACGGAGCCGCCGTACCAGAATGAATATTGGGACCATTTCCGTGAAGGGCTGTATGTTGACGTGCTGAGCAGCGATCCGCTGTTCAGCTCAGCCGATAAATTCGATTCCGGCACCGGCTGGCCCGCTTTTACCAGACCTATTGAGGAGGGGCTGATCCGCAGGGAAGCGGACTACAGCAGCGGTCAAGTACGGACGGCGCTGCGGAGCAGGCTGAGCGGAGCCTATGTGGGACATCTGTTCCACGACGGCCCGGAGCCAACGAAGCAGCACTACCGCATCAACTCCGCTGCACTGCGGTTTATTCCCAAGGAGGAGCTGGAGGCAAATAGCCTGGGACGGTATTTGAGTCTATTTGAATAGCGGGTGATTGAGGGACGCAGGAATTGAGTAGGAGTGAGGAAGCGGCGCCGGAGGATTAAAGCATCAGCAGGTGAGCCGGTGATTGGTTGCGAGGTGAAAGCGGCAATAGTAAGGTTAACAGCAGTAGTATAAATTGGAGTGAGTGCAGAAACATTAGCAGTTGAAGTCTGCTAAGTGTACTTCGTACAACTAAATCCAGGGGGTTTTAAGACAAATTACAGATAGTTGCACTCCGTACATTTATTTTTGCGTGATCTAGCGTAAATGACTCGAATTGCGAATTTTAAGTGTACGAAATACATCTAACTCCTGAGAGGGGCGTGATTTGTGCGTTTTAGCTGCACAGAGTACAACTATCCTTCTGAGCATAGCCACAGACCTCATCCTGCCTAGAATCTACTGCAGGAAATGCAGCAGATTCCTTTTTTGGCTGGAGATTGAGCAATTCTGCTGTATTTTCTGCAATCATACAAGAGCAGAAGGCGATGGGTGATACCCGGGAGGCGTAGGGCTCCAGTCTGAACCACTGCTTTTTAATTACATAATCCAGTACTGTCTAGCATTCCGGGATCTCAGGTGCTTGATTACGTTATTCCTCATTGCAGCAAAAGTCGGAAATCATACGCAGAAGCTATAACAAAACGGAGAAGCTATAGCTACACCAAACAGCCAGGCTCCGGGAAGCCTGGCTGTTTGGTGTTAATTTGTACGTATACTTGAATCTGCTTAATGAACTATTCGTTTTCTCTTGCAATCTGATTAAAAATTTCATGAAGAGCTTTTATGGCTTCGAGCCAATCTGCCGCAGTTGCTTCGGTGTTGTTTATAACGGCTTTGGCAGCAGTTACAGCTTCCGCAAGGCCGGGATGAGTTGAGCCATCCAGCAGCATTTTATCGGCTAGTTCAATAGAATCAGGCAGCGCGGTGAATACACTAGGAACCGTAATAATAATTTCTTTGGTAACCGCGGAAAAGTCGCGTTTTAATTCCAGTTTGATGCTATAGTCGACAGGATTTGCGGTGCCGTTGTAATTCATGTACCATACCGCGTAATCTCTTAGGATGTATACATCATCAGTCACTGTGGATGGGCCATCATAATTCAATACAGTTACGCGGAGGTCCCTTGGCAGCGGCTGCTGTGGATCAGGCAGATAAACGACATCTCCCACAGTCATTGTGCCAGGCAGTACTTTATCCTTAAATGAAGCGGCGACCGTTGTTTCCAGTTCAGCATATTGTGCTTCCGAGTAGACAGATATAGGTACAGCATGGCTCTCCGAATGGTTCGGTTTCTTTAAGGAAATATAGACAGTGGTGCTGTCTGCACCGAAATCAAGACCTGTCAGCTTAACGCTGGTTGAGCCTTCGGCCACTGTTGCAGTTTGCAATAACTGGCTGTGGTCAATCTCGTCTGCGTAGACAGAAACCACATCTCCGGGTGCAAGGCTTCTCACATTTACAACGTCATTGGCACCGGCATGATTTTCTACACTCAGGAAGTTTGTATTAACAGTAGGACTCTCAGTATCCTGACCATTGTCTTGATCAAGATCAGACTTTGGAGCCGTGTCTGTCAGCATGTTCTTGTCCACAAAGGTCAATTCGCTGCCGGATATGTTCATATCAAAAACGTACCAGTATAGCATCTTGGTGTCTGTAACAGGAATGTGGTACGTTTTAACAGGCGTAGCATTGTGGCCGTTGTAAATTTCTACTTTGGCACCGGAAGCGGTTAAAGTGTTCGCTTGGGCTGTGCCGTTTCCGCTGAAGTTGTGAACGAAGAAGGTGTACTTTCCATCCACACGTTTACGAATGGTGGTCGTCTCCGGGCCGTAAGAATCTACATCATCATGGTCCAGATCGGCATAAGTTTGATTATTATAACTATATACTCTATCGCCGTACCAGGTATGGAATGACTTATTATTGGGTGCAGCGCCAATCAGATGTGAATCTTCATCCAGCGGAAGCAAGTCCCAAGTGAGTACAATTCGAATTTCGTCGCTGGCTGGGATTTTGATTGCTGTGGCATTCTGGTTAATATTCTTATGAGTGCTCAGCGAAGCACCAACAACGTGAGTAGTAATAAATCCGGATTTCGATAATTCACCGGTGTAAACGCCAGGGGCCAGATTGGCAAAATATTTACCTGCCGCATCCGTAACCACAGTTGCTGCGATTTCGCCTGTAGTTGCTCCGAGGCCTCTACGGAAATGGATTGTCATATCTGCTACGGGCTGATCGTCTACATCCGTAATTATGCCTTCGAAGCCATACACTGTCTCTGTCACAGTGCCTGGATTGCTGCCGTTTGAACCGCCGTTTGAACCGCCGTTTGAACCGCCGTTTGAACCGCCGGATGAACCACCAGATGAACCACCGGACGAACCGCCGGATGAGCCGCCTCCGGAAACAACCGGAGTGCCGATGACAGCTGTAGCATTATTGCCGTAGGTTACATGCTCAGGAGTCTGGGCAAGAGTTGAACCGTTGGCATTGATAGAGGCAGTGCCAATGGAGCCTGTTCCGGTTACTCTGGCAATGGCATTTAGAATTAGAGCATTGATGCGGGCTCCGCCTGTAATGTCAATTCCCGTATTTCCGGCGCCGGGAGCCACTTGAAGCTGGCCGATCGAACCGGAACTCAGGTTTACTTGAATGGAGGTTGCCATAACATCCACCGTCTCGAAGGATCCGGCTAAGGACACCTGTGCATTTGCCGGAATTGCTGCGGAGAGATCGACATTGCCGAAGCCGCTGCCTGTGCCGCTGCCTTCTTCCAGTAGCGCGCCGGATTGCAGCGTGATCTGTTCAACCGAGCTGGCACCTTCAGTAACGATTCGGATACTTCCGTCTTTTTTATTGACAATGACGGTTACCAGGACTGAATCCACTACGTGGATACTGTTTTTACCGCCTCCGGCAATGGTAGTGGTGCCTTTAACAGTGACATTCTTTAGCGTCACATCACCTTTGCCAACGCCTTCACCAATCACCAGATCACCTGTGATAAGCGTGTTGTTCAGTACAACTCCGGGCGCTTCAATATATACCGAACCCTTTACTGTAGTAAGACCTGTCTCCGGGCCATAGTTCCCGGCTTTGTCATAAACGACCTTTTCAGAGGATTTGGCCGCTGCAAACTTCAATGCCCGGTCAAGCACACTGACTGCTTCTGCTCTGGTGGCTGTGTCGAGCGGTCTGAATTTTTGATCATTTCCACTCATAAGGCCGGCTTGAGCAATGGCATTAATCTGGAGCTTGCTCCACTGGTGGCCTACAGCTGTATCCGAAAATGCAGCAGGTGAATCGGTGGCGCTCAGCTTAAGAATAGAGCTCACAATGGCTGCCATTTCTTCACGGGTAAGCGGCTGGTTAGGTCTAAACGTCTGATCAGTGTATCCTTTTATGTATCCTGCGGCAGTTGCCTTTGCAATATCCGCGTAGAACCAATTAGATGCTTTAACATCTTTATAAGCAATTTCCGCTGTGTTTGTATAACCGAAAGATTTGTTAATCAATGCTGCAAATTCCGCGCGGGTAATCTTGTGGTCAGGCTGAAGGGTTCCATCCTGATAGCCTGAAAGTAACCCTTGCTGCTGCCATTCTTTTAAGACGTTCTCTGACCAGTGGCCGGATATGTCCTTTGCTGCAACGGAAGTCCCGGAAGCACCGGATGCGGCAAAAGCTTGACCAAAGGACATTAGATTTAAACAAATACATAATAGTACAATAAGAGTATTTCTGCGTACCTTGTTCTTCCTTCTCAATACGACACCAGCTTTCGTTTAATAGTACTTTTGTAAAGGTGAATAGTTAGGAGACTACCCCTCCTTTGAATAAAATAGGTCTACCTAAGTGATATTAGCTTTTTATTGTAGATAAAAGTAGTTTTTTGTAAAAAAATAGGCGTAATGAACGATAAAATTGCGCAAAGGCGAAGGGGGAAATAGGTTTTTATATTTAAAATATTAAAAAATATATTATGATAATTCAAAGAAATAGCCTATAATCTGGAATAAATATTCCAGTTCAGGCCGAGGAGGGATAACCCCTATGTACATAAGAGTTCTTAATTCTGCCGATGCGGAAATATACCGCGAGATTCGGCTGCAGTCGTTGTTGAACCATCCTGAGGCTTTCCTCAGCTCCTATGAAGCGGAGTCGGGAATGCCGATAGAGACAACCCGGGCCAGGCTTCAGGCGGTGGACGGCAAATTCACACTTGGCGGCTTTAATAGGAGGGAGGAACTGGTTGGTGTAGTCACATTTGTCCGTGAGAGCAGAGACAAGATCAGCCATAAAGGCAATGTATACGCCATGTATGTGAGTCCCTCGGCACGGAAGCAGAAGCTGGGGCATTTGCTGATGACGGAGCTGATTGCGAGGGCCAAGCAGTCTCCGGGACTTGAAATCCTTAATTTGGCAGTGTTCTCAGATAACCTTCCAGCCATCCGGCTGTACCAATTGCTGGGATTCACCTGCTACGGAACGGAGCGGAAAGCGGTGAAGCTGAAAGGCAGTTATCTGGACGAAGACCTGATGACCTTGCCGCTGATCCCATCACCCTAGAGAAAAATCAACAAGCAGACATAATGAAAGCTGCCGCAAGCATAAGCTTGTCTAAAAGGTCCTGTCCATAAAAGGGGTTGAAGACTTGGCGACTGCGCTGCTTGGCAGCTTTTTATCGGCGATGGCGACTGTTCTCGGAGTGGTTCCCATCCTGTTTGTGAAAAAACTTTCCGAGCTGTGGAAGGATGTGCTGGTCGCCTTCACCGCCGGAATTATGGTTTCTGCGTCTACCTTTGGCCTAATGCCGCAGGCGATGAGGGAGTCGGGGATCATCGCTCTGACGCTGGGACTGATTACCGGTGTGCTGCTGCTCGATCTGATCGAGAACAACATCCCGCATATCGACGTGGAGAACAAACCCGGATTCACCAACATGGATTCCAAGGCGCTGCTTGTTTTGATCGCATTGTTCATCCACAACATTCCCGAGGGTCTCAGCACAGGTTTCAGCTATGCCAGCGAGCAGGCCAGCCTGGGTCCTATGGTGGCAATTGCCATTGGTGCGCAAAATATGCCGGAGGGACTGATTTTGGCCATCTTCCTGATGAATTCGCAGGCAACCCGGCGAAAAGCATTATTTATGGCCGGTTTAACCGGGCTTATGGAGATGGTGTCGGCAGTCATTGGTTATTGCACGGCCAGCTATTTGCATAATGCCGTAGGTTACGGACTGGCTTTTGCTGCCGGAGCCATGCTCTTCATCGTCTATAAGGAGCTGATTCCCGAGAGTCATGGTCATGGCTATGAGCGGCCCTCCACCTATTCGTTTATCTTCGGATTGCTCGCAATGCTGTATATTACGCAGTTTTTTGGCTGACGTAGAGGACATTATAGACATTGGCCCAATTCAGCAGAGTTCAATGAAGAAGAGGCTATCCCGGCTGCGGCAACAGTCAAGGGATAGCCTCTTCTTCGTGTATTGAATTAAAGGTGTACAGTGTAGCGGTTTGGTTTGCTTACGCGACGGACGGCCTCAAGCTCCTGCGGAGAGAGCGGGGAGGCCGTGGCGGCTGCAATATTCAGCTGCAGCTGCTCCAGACTGCTCGCGCCGGGGATGATCGCGGCCACAGCGGGATGCGCCAGCGGATAGTGAAGCGCTGTTTGCGTCAGGGTGCGGGAACCGGCGGATTGCTTCATCAAATGCTCCTGCAGCCCAGGCAGTTCCCCGGTTTCATAATCAAGGTACGCCTTGCCTGTCCGGCTGCGACCTTGCTCGGTCAATATGCCTCCGGCCAGCGGCCCCCGGGCGATCAGGCTGATTCCATGCTCCGCCAGTAAAGGCAGGATCTCTTCCTCGGGCCGTCTGTCCAGGATGCTGTATTGGCTCATCACACTAATAATAGCGGAGCGCTGCACGTATTCCCGGATCACATTGGGGCGGATCGAGGAGATCCCGTAATAACGGATGAGGCCTTCCTGCTTCAATTCTTCAAAAGCCTCTATCGTCTCGTCGATGGGGTCCTGGATCGTTCCTCCGTGCAGCTGATAGAGATCGATATAATCTGTCTGCAGCCGGCGAAGGCTCTCTTTTACTGCTGATTTAATATAGGCCTTGGAAGGGTCCCAGCTCCAGCCTTCTTTGCCGGGGATTCTGCGGTTGCCGACCTTCGTAGCCAGGATGACGTCCGCACGCCGATGGCGCACCGCGTTGCCGATGATTTCTTCATTCCGTCCCTCATCATATAGATCCGCAGTATCCAGGAAATTAATGCCCTGCTCCAGCGCTTCGTGAATGATCGCCGCAGCATGAGTCTTATCGGTCCCCAGGGACATGCAGCCAAGGCCCATGGCACTTACATATAAATCGGATTGGCCCAAACGGTTTTTGTTCATTCTGCAACCCTTTCTGTGCTGTTTTTGTGTCCATTATACCATTCCTATGCCAAAAGACGGCCATTGCGCGCCGTCTAGCCAGCTGGCTGTATGGGCGCGATTGCCGTCTTTAGGATTAAGCTCCGGGTTATCCCTGCAAAATCTTTTCGATTTGTTCCAGCTCTTCCGCGCTTAGCTCAGGGGCGTTCAAGGATGCCACGGCATCTTCGATCTGGCTTACCTTGCTTGCGCCAATCAGTGCCGAGGTGACTTTGCCGCCGCGAAGCACCCACGACAAGGCGAGCTGCGACATCTTCTGGCCGCGTGCGGCTGCCAGCTCATTCAGCTTGCGTACCTTAACGATGACCTCTTCGGTAATTTCCTTCTCTGAGAGGAATACGCTGGGGCCAGCTGCGCGGGAATCCGCAGTAATTCCGTTCAGATAACGGTCGGTCAGGATGCCTTTTTGCAGCGGTGAGAAGGCGATGGTGCCGATGCCTTCTTCGGCAAGCACATCCTGCAGGCCGTCTTCAATCCAGCGGGACATCATGGAGTAGTTGGGCTGGTGAATCAGGCAAGGTGTGCCCAGACGGCGGAGGATTTGAGCGGCCTCGCGCGCCTGCTCGGCACTGTAGTTGGAAATGCCGACATACAGCGCTTTGCCTTGGCGCACCAGGAGATCCAGCGCACTCATGGTTTCCTCCAGCGGCGTGTTCGGGTCCGGACGGTGATGATAGTAAATATCCACATAATCAAGGCCCATCCGCTTCAGACTCTGATCAAGACTTGCGACGAGGTTTTTCTTCGAGCCCCATTCGCCATAAGGGCCGGGCCACATATAATATCCGGCTTTGCTGGAGATGATCAGCTCATCACGGTAAGTAGTGAAGTCCTTCTTAAGAATTTGGCCGAAACTCTCCTCGGCAGAACCTGCGGGCGGACCATAGTTGTTGGCGAGGTCAAAATGGGTAATTCCCAGATCGAAGGCCCGCCGGACCATTGCGCGGCCGTTCTCAAAGACGTCATTGCCGCCAAAGTTATGCCACAGCCCGAGTGAAATGGCAGGCAGGAGCAGGCCGCTTCGGCCGGTGCGGTTATATTTCATCTGGTCATAGCGTTCAGGATTCGCGTTGTACAATTTGTTTTCCTCCTAAAAGTTTTGTAAGCATCAGCTTCCTCGTGTCACTTCGTACAAAACTTGCCTCGGAAGCGTAAGCTAAGTTTTATGGAGCATTACTTTCATACATCCTTCGCAATAAAACTCGCTTCGGAAGCATCACTAAGTTTTGTAAGCATCAGCTTCCTTGTGTCACTTCGTACAAAACTCGCTTCGGAAGCGTTTACTACATTGCCGGGTACGTTCCTATTGTAGCGAAAGCACGGCGACAAACGTATGTCAGCAAGGAAGAAGTTTATAGAACAATGTCATTATCGGCATGCTGGAGGCGGTATCCTTTGGGGGAACATCCCTTGACCTTCTTAAACATGCGGGAGAAGAGCAGCGGGTCCTGATAACCGACGGAACGCGAGATCTCACCGATGGTACAATCGGTTTCTGTCAGCAGCTCGCAGGCCTTGGCGATCCGGTAATTTAGCAAATACTGCTGCGGCGGAAGGCCGATGGCCCGTTTAAATAATGCGGATACGTATTTACGGTCCAGCCTAAGGGAAGATGACATCATCTCCATCGTGAAATTTTCACAGTAATGGGCATGCAGGAAATGGAGACATTGCTCGACGTAAATGCTTTTTTGGCGCGGAATCGGGAATATATCCTTGGCCGCCGGTACCTTGCTCAGCAGGAGAGAGAAGAACTCATACATCATCGCTTTGAGCGGCAGATTCAGGCAATCACTGCGGTCCGCTGCCTCTGTCAGCCGATCATACAGTGAGGGCATAAGCAGTTCATCCATCGGAAAGACGGGATGCTCCGGCGACAGCGAGGTTTTGGACAGCAAGTGTTCAATTTCTTCTCCGGTAAAAGCTATCCATGAATAATTCCAAGGCGTATTCAGGTCAGCCGCGTAATAAGTCACGATATGCGGATAGGTCAGAAAGGCCTGACCCGCCTGAAGTGTATGTGTCTCTTCACCGACGGTCACCTTGCCGGTACCTTCGTGGATGAAATGGATTTTGTACAAATCGCGTACACAGGGTCCAACGGTATGACCGGGGGCACACTGCTCCCGTCCCCAATAATGAAGATGCAGATCGGAATTCCCCCGGAACGGACGCTGTGAATTATATTTGAATATGGCCATGCTTCAGCCTCTTTCCTGTATGAGGTTGTCCTGGACAACGCCCGGGATATGCTCCCATTATACAATAGATTCGAAACGGCGGATAAACCGCAAAAAGTCCCAGCCCCCTTTTGGAGGGGGAGGGACTCGCAGAGCAGGCTGGATTAAGCCTCCATTTTCAGCATCACCAGATCTTCCACAGGCTCGCCGTTTACCAGATGCTCTTCCACGATGCGCGGAACATCGTCTGTCGTCACATTGTAGTACCAGATGCCGTCAGGGTAGACGATAACAAACGGTCCGTTGCCGCATAGCCCGAGACAGCTGGTTTTGTTGATTTTAACCGTTTTATGGATGCCTTGCTCTACCAGCTGTTCCTTGAATGCCTGCATAACATCCTCTACCTCCTGATTGTTGCAGTGCTCGCTGCAGCAGAAGAGCAGATGTTTTTTTAACACCTTTAAACGCATATTCATGGTTAAGCCTCCTCGATCTTGTGGGAAATGTGGACGTATCTTTAGGAGGAGTATAGTCTCTTTTGCAAACTCTGTAATGAGGTAGAGAGCATTGTTCTCAAAGGCTACATATATAGGATAAATCCGGGAGATTAGTGTTAGATTAGTTGACTTTCCAAGCAGATGTTTGAACAAAAAGTGTCATTTCCCTTATTTCCCAGAGTATTTCCTGTTTGAGAAATATAATTGAGGACTCTCCTTTGAATTTAAAGTAAAGCAGTTTAGCGCATGATCGATTGGTTAATTAAGAGCTATGAAAGAATGATTATGCAACATCAAACTTTAACTATCAGGAGGGAATCGTTATGAATAAGAAAATAGTAGGTGTATTTTATACCGAGCATGAAGCTTCACGGGCAATTGAAGACTTGAAGAACCAAGGATTTCTGACAGAGGATATCTCCGTGATTGCCAGAAACAAAGATGATGTTGACGCGATTAACAATGAGATGGGCACCAAGGCGCCAGAAGGTATGGCATCCGGTGCGGCTACCGGCGGTTTGCTGGGCGGTGTCACCGGGCTTCTTGCAGGAATCGGGGCGCTGGCCATACCGGGAATTGGACCGATACTCGCCGCAGGACCGATTGCCGCGACATTGGCAGGAGCTGCTGTTGGTGCAGGAACCGGCGGACTGGTCGGTGGACTGATTGGTCTCGGCATTCCTGAGGATGAAGCGGAAAGTTATGATAATTATGTAGATGAAGGTCGTATTCTGGTTATGGTGGATGTGGATAATACACGGGCCGAAGAGGTATATTCTGTGTTCCGCAGCCACAATTCAGCCAATGCCGACCGTTATATGGATGATAATATGGCAGCAGGAGATGTTACGGGGACGGCCCGCAATTCTGTAACAGACACAGTGGATGCTGCATTTAACGGATCAGGGCTGGAGGGACGTCAGGATACGGGGCTGGATACAATGAATTCTGCTCCTGTTCATGATCTTCCTGAAACACGGGCGCTGGATGATGTGAACCGGCCGGGAATGACAGGGGATGTATATTCCGGAACTCCGGATGGCATAGCGAATTTGGATCGAACCGGATCAGATCCATTCACGGATGAGGATGAAGCCCGCAAGCTGCGCCTGCGTGAGGAACAGCTGGATGTGTCCAAGAACAAGGTGCAGACCGGTGAAGTCCAGGTGCGCAAGGAAATTATTGAAGAGCAGAAGACGATCAATGTACCGGTTACCCATGAGGAGATTGTAATTGAGCGAAGATCTGTCAATAATGACTCTACGGATACCCCCATCGGAAAAGATGAGACAATCCGCATTCCTGTAAGTGAAGAGCAAGTCGAGGTCCGCAAGAACACGGTAGTTACCGGTGAAGTGGATATTCATAAGCGTGAAGTCCAGGGCACTGAACAGGTTAAGGATACAGTGAAACGCGAGGAAGCCCGGGTGGACAAAACAGGCAAGGTGAAGCTCGATTCCAGCGATGAACTGCTGAGAGACCACAGCCGGATGCATTAAGCGAAAGTTTCCTGTTTAACTCCGGTCACTATAACTCAAAACAAGGTTTCCCCAAGGTCCTTTTCGGGCCCCGGGGAAACCTTGTTTTGATGTTATGAAGGAATATCCTCTGCGCTACAGGTTAGGCTCTTTACATAAAAGCCGCATTCGGTCTGGCCGAGTAGCCCTGCGGAATCTCCTTGCCGGGCAGGAAGTGGATGCTGCGGATATAACGGATCGTCCGGCTCTGTGACCGCATGATGACAGAATGTGTCTCGGCGCGTTCCTTGCCGATGAAGCGGACTCCGTTCAGGAATTCACCGGAGGTGACCCCGGTAGCGGCAAAGATAACATCGCCCGTCCCGACCATATCCTCCATGGACAGAATGCGTGTCGGATTGTCGATGCCCATATGCAGGCAGCGCTGCATCTCAAAAGGGCCCTCCGGCAGCAGTCTTCCCTGGAGCTCTCCGCCGAGGCATTTCAGCGCGGCGGCAGCAAGCACGCCTTCGGGCGCCCCGCCGGAGCCCATGTACAGATCCACATCGCTGTCCGGCAGCGCGGCGGCGATAGCCCCGGCCACATCGCCGTGGCCGATCAGCTTGATCCGTACGCCCGCTTCGCGCAGGCTGCGGATCAGCTCCTCATGCCGCTTGCGGTCAAGCACCATCACCGTCAGCTCGGAGAGCGATTTGCCGGTGATCATGCTGGCCTTGCGCAGCGTAACCCCGGCAGGATCTGCGAGGCTGAGCCTGCCGGCCAGCTCGGGGCCGCAGGCGAGCTTCTCCATATAAATGTCGGGAGCATGCAGCAGGCTGCCCCGGTCGGCAATGGCAATCACCGACTGGGCGTTGTGCAGTCCGCAGGCTACCACCTCGGTGCCCTCCAGCGGATCAACAGCCACATCAACGGAAGGGCCACTTTTGTTCCCGACCCGTTCTCCGATATAGAGCATCGGTGCCTCATCCATCTCGCCTTCGCCAATGACGACAGTCCCGTCAATGGAGACGGAATCGAACATGGAACGGATAGCAGTCGTAGCAGCATCATCCGCCGCATGTTTATCGCCCCGGCCAATCCAGCGGGCCGAGGATAAAGCGCCCAATTCAGTTACCCGTACAATCTCCAGTGCCAATTCGCGTTCCATATGCTTTCCCTCCATTACATTTTTAGTGTGGATGTTTCCGGTGTTTCCGGAGAATCGGAGATATACCCCATAATAATTCCCGCTGTCTCCTCAATGGCTTTGTTCGTAATATCTATGACGGGGCAGCCCAGCTTGGCAAAAAGCCCTGCTGCATACTCCGTCTCTTCCTGAATGCGTTCAAGGCTGGCATATTGGGAGCCTGCCGGCAACCCCAGCATCTTAAGGCGTTCCGAACGGATCTTCAGCATATATTCCGGCTTCATCGTAAGGCCGATGATCCGGTTCGGCGGCAGACTCATCAACTGCTGCGGCGGGCCAATCTCGGGGACAACAGGGTAATTGACGACCTTCTTGCCCCGGTGGGCCAGAAAAATGCTGAGCGGAGTCTTGGAGGTGCGGGACATGCCGAGCAGCACAATATCGGCCTTAAGCATCGCGCCAAGATCGCGTCCGTCATCACTGGCAACCGTGAATTCGATCGCTTCGATCCGCTGGAAATAATCTTCGTCGAGCTGATGCAGTAGTCCCGGCCGGGCCTGAGGCGCATCGTCGAAAGTGTCGATGAAGGCCTGCATCATCGGGCCCATAATATCGACAATCCTCAGGTCCAGCCGGACAGCCTCTTCACGGATCATCTCCCGGAGCTCCGGCTGGACCAGTGTATAGGCGACAAAACCTTGCAGCTGCGCCGTTTCCTCCATCAGTTTCCGCAGTTCGTCCTCATGTCTTACATTGCCGTATCTTCTGATGGTAACCCGCTGATTCTGAAATTGGTGAATGACAGCCTGCACAACCGCCTCCGCCGTATCTCCTATCGAATCTGAGCAGATCGTAATGAAGTGTGAAGATTGCTCCATGCGTTTAGATTCCTCCGTTATCCTTTGGCTTCTAGATCGAGGAGAAGCTTTACGATGGAGGTTTTGGTCAGGCGCCCTACCACGTCAAGCTTGGGGCCGGTTTCCTCCGTGCCGCTGGGCACAACCACCGGCAGACTGTCTACCTCGTGAACAATCATTTTATGCGCGGCCTCAAGCACCGGGTCATCGGGAGAAACGGTTACTACCTTGGGCTGGCGGGTCATTACCATACTCACCGGCATGGATACTGCGCCGGGATTGCCGAGCGTTACCTTCAGAAAATCTTTGCGTGAGGCGACACCGGCCAGTTTGCCGTCGCCATCGCAAATAATAAGCGTGCCGACATCCTGCAGGAACAGCGTAACCACGGCATCCTGAATGGTTGTCGTCTCGCGGATAATAATCGGGATGCTCTGGATATCCCTGACTCTGGTTTCCTGCAGCAGAGAGCTGCTGCCTTGACGCTGAGCTGCTTTCTTGCCGGGGAAATATCCGACCTTTGGCTTGGCATCAATGTATTCCAGCATGACCAGGATGGACAGGTCGTTGCGGATGGTCGGCCGGCTGAGATTCAGGGTTTCCGCAATTTGGTCGCCGGTAATCGGCGCTCTTTTTTTTACAATGTCAATGATTTGCATTTGACGGGATGTCAGTTCAATCACAGGTTTCCTCCACTTTCCGGATACAATCAGGTGCTCCTCTATAGAAAAGGAGTTCTGTTAAGCAAGATCCCCCTTTCAATTAGACGTCCTAATGGTAATAAAATCCCCTAACTTGGTTATATAATACGCAATAATAATCAATTATGCAACATATAGTATGTCATATATAATATTTTTTTTGAATTTTCATTTCAGCCATGAGGAGCGGTAATGAACTGAGCTGAGAAATAGGGAAGAGAACAACAGAAAAGCCTGGAGCCCATTTTTTTTCAGGGGTCCAGGCTGTTCTCTTGTTTAGGAAATATACAATATTTATTCCTGTGGAAGAGCCTCAATGCTTCCTTTTTGAAGAATCGGGGCAGGCGGTTTTTGTTTGAAAATCAGCTGTTTCAGCGCTCCCGCATTCACAAGCACGGTTCCGGCAATGATGGTGAATACCCCGAGGACGGTTATCCAGCTTACTGCTTCCCCGTAGAATACAAGACCCACACCGACGGCGATCGGCGGAGAAATATACAGCCAAGTCGATGGAAAGACGGGATTAGTCTTGGCGACGAGCCAGTAGAACAAGGTGTGTCCAACCATGGAGCCGATAACGGTCAGGTAGAGCAGTGAGCCAGCGGTTTTGAACGAGAGCAGAAACCCGGGATGCACATTTTCGGTGAAAAGCGACAGGATGAACAGGAGCGCTCCGCCATATATCATTTGTGCTGCATTCAACGCGACGGGTGAAACCTCGGAAAAGGTTGTGGTTACTTTTTTGGAGTAAATTGCCCCCGCCGCATAGCAGCATTCCCCAATCAGCACAGCAGCGCAGCCGATGAGCCACAAGGGGGAGACATCAATCGCCAGACTGGGCAGAACCAGCAGCAGAACGCCGGTGAAGCCGATGATACAGCCGTAGATCGAATACGACGGAGCTTTTTGACGGAACAAAGCGGTCTGCAGCAGCAGAATCATCATCGGTCCGGTAGCTGACAGCACGGCGGCAAGCCCGGAGGATACATGTTGCTCTGCCCAGTACAGCCCGGCGAAGGTTCCGAAGGTCAGTGCGGCGCCGGTGAACAGCATCTCTTTGCGCAGTAGCAGGGAGAAGCTTGCTTTGCCTTTCCAGACCATCCAGAGGAACAATATTGCTCCTGCCATAAAGAAACGGATTCCTGCTGAGAAAAAAGGCGGCGCTCCGGCATCCACACCAATTTTAATCGCTAAAAAGGTAGTGCCGAAGATCAGACAGACAAGAGAGTAAGCCAACAGAATCATATCCAGTTCCCCTTTGTAAAGTTAATATGGCAGCCTAGTAGAATCATTTTGTTAATCATATAGGGGTGGGGACAGAACAGATTGCAGACAGCAGAACAGATGAGAGGAATAATGAGGTACAATACGGGAAAGAGGATTGGCAGAATAGGCTGCAATATGCGGTTATCACAGGGAGGGTGGATTACGATGAAAAAAGCTACGGGAACGGACCAAAGCCATCCCTTGTTCCGCCAGGTCTGCGAATTCATCCTGAACCGGATGGAACGTGGAGAATGGAAGGCGCATGATAAGCTGCCCTCGATCCGTCTGCTGGCGGAAGAGCTGAAGGTGCACCGGCTGACTGTATTCAAGGCCTACCGGGTGCTGACTGAGGACGGCAAGGTCTATGTGAAAGACAAATCCGGTTATTATGTATCTCCGGGCGACAGGGCGCTGGGCGGTGGTTCAAGCGAAGGGGCATCGGTAGCCACTTATTCACTGACGAATCCCTTATCCGATATCCAGCGGATGCCGGTCCAATACCAATTTTCGCAGGCGCTTATTGATCCGAATCTGCTGCCGAACCTGTTCCTGTCCGATTATGTGAAAAAAGTGTTCGACCTTTATCCGAAGGTCATGGGAACCTATTCCTCTGTTCAGGGCGATGAGGAGCTGCGCGAAACGCTGAGCCGCCATTTCCACGATCAGCACCGGCTGCAGCTATCGGCCCAGGAGCTGCTGATCACCTCGGGTGCGCAGCAGGCGATCAATCTGATCGCCGGTATTGTGCTCGGGCCGATGGACAATGTGCTGGTGGAGCGGCCGACGTACAGCGTGGCCATGGATATTTTTCGCCGGGCCGGTGCACGGCTTATACCAGTGGAGATTACACCGCAGGGCTATGATCTGGAGGCGGTGGAGGAGCTGATGCGCAGGCACAAGCCGCGGATGTTCTACATGAATCCGACCCATCACAATCCGACCGGATATACCGTTCCGGCGCGGCAGCGCAAGCTGATGGTTGAACTGGCCGAGCGGTACCGCTGCCTGCTGGTGGAGGATGATCCCTTCCGCGATATGTATTTCGGGGAGAAGCCGCCGCCGCCGTTTTTTGCCTATGATACGGAGGGCTGGGTCATTTATATCAGCAGCTTCAGCAAGTATGTCGCTCCGGGGTTGCGCATCTGTGCGGTTGCCTGCCGTTATCCGTTTATGGAGCGGCTGATTACCGCCAAATCACTGGCTGATAACGGGACTCCGCTGCTTAACCAGAAGATTTTCCTGCACTATTACACCTCGCCGCGGCTGCAGCGGCATCTCGGCAAGCTGCGCATTGCGCTCCAGGTGCATAAGGAAATTGTGGAGGAGGAGCTGGCGTCTGCCGGCTGGGAATGGACAGCGCCGGAGGGCGGGCTGAACCTGTGGGTGAAGCTGCCGGAATCCATCTCTGTGGCAGCGTTGTTTGACCGCAGCATGGAACAGTCGATCTCCTTCATACCGGGAGAAATCTGCGATCCGCTCGGTGAAATGAAATCCTGGCTGCGGCTCAGCTATTCCTTTGCCAGCGAAGGTGTGCTGCGTGAGGGCATCCGGCGTTTGGTGATGCTTGCCGGACAATTAGAAAATGAACAAGATTGTAAATAAAAGCTCATGATGAAGGTGTATGCAGAAGAGTGTGAGCAGGTGCGTAGTAAAGTGTGTATAAGAGAACCATGGAGAAGTGTTTGATAAGGGTACATTGAAGTGCGCGAGGTGTTGCTTGGTGATGTTCACTCGGAGTCGTATTGAGAAATGTGAGAGGATGCACAGAAGTTGGCGTTGGGAGTAAAGCGATTTGTGCCCGCGGGGTTTCAATAGTAGCCTGCTGCTGCCGAGTATGTATAACTCTAGACGGACTCCAGCGGCGCTATTTGTGCTAAAAGCTCCATTTCAGGAGTGTTGCGGACTCCAGCGCCGTTATTCTTCTGATTTCCTGCTGCTGATTGGCTTTTTCCAGCAAATAACGTCGCTCCAGTCCGGAAGGGATGGAAAAAGGCCAAGCCAGGCACAATAGCGGCTTTCCTGTCCGCTTGGAATTGGAAGGGAACAGAAAAGGCAGGATCGTGGGGGAAGGTAACAAAAAATCCACAGTAGCGGAGTCTGACTTAGTTAACACTAAATGCATCAAAGCATCAAAGCATCAAAGCATCAAAGCACCGAAAGCACCGAAAGCACCGAAAGCACCTGTGATCAGTTGAAGAAAGCACAACAGCGGCGATAGCACAGACGTACCATCAAGCAGGCTTCCAGAAGCGCATCAGTGTCTCAACTAAATAGGCCTCCAGAAGAGCGCATCAGCGCCTCAATTAAGTAGGCCACCAGAAGCGCATCAGTGTCCCAACTAAGCAGGCGCCCAGAAGCGTATCAGCGCCTCAACTAAGTAGGCCACCAGAAGCGCATCAGCGACTCAACTAAGCAGGCGCCCAGAAGCGTATCAGCGCCTCAACCAAGCAGGCCACCAGAAGCGCACATCAGCGCCTCAACTAAGTAGGCCACAGAAGCGCATCAGCGACTCAACTAAGTAGGCCACCAGAAGCGCATCAGCGCCTCAACTAAGCAGGCGCCCAGAAGCGCATCAGCGTCTCAATTAAGTAGACCTCGAGAAGCGCAACAGCGCCTCAACTAAGTAGGCCACCAGAAGCGCATCAGTGTCTCAACTAAGCAGGCGCCCAGGCATTAGTGTCTCATCCACAAGCACCCAGACCCAAAGCGCCCTGTCCGAGCAAGCAGACAGGGCGCTTTGGGTCTATTTATTAAGTGTAGGCAGAGTCCCTCTTCGTGTTAGCCAGGACCATATCTCATTCACGCTTTCCTCCGGCGTCTGCTCGGCTGTGCGGAGCGTTAACTCTGGGCTGACAGGCGCCTGGTAAGGATCAGAAATGCCGGTGAAGGAGGGGATTTCGCCCCGGCGGGCCTTGGCATACAGCCCTTTGACATCCCGCGACTCGCAGATTTCTAAAGGGCAATCTACATAGACTTCTGTGAAACCGGGCAGCGACTGGCGGGCATAGTCGCGCATTTCCGCATAAGGGCTGATGACCGAGACCACTGAAATGACGCCATGCCGGTTCAGCATTCCGGCGACGTAGACGGCCCGGCGGATATTCTCGAACCGGTCTTCCCGGCTGAAGCCGAGGCCTTGTCCGAGCGCGCGCCTCAGCTCATCTCCGTCGAGCCATTCGGCAGCCAGACCCTGTTCTCTCAGTCTGTCCGTCAGAAGCGAGGCAATCGTTGATTTGCCCGCCCCGGACAAGCCGGTGAGCCACAGAGTCATACCGCGACCTGAACGAATCCCCGCACTTTTGTGCGCTGCTTCAAATTCGGAGCCTTCGTACTCTGCTCCAATTCCAGCATCTGCTCTATGTCCTGCACCTTCGTGCTCAACTCGAATCCCCGCACTTTTGTGCGCTGCTCCAAACTCGGAACCTTCGTGCTCTGCTCCAATTCCAGCACTTTCCCGATTTGCTCTCATCTCTGCACCTCCGCGATTCCGTAGGGTATTCGTTCCAGCAGGCCGGAGCCATAAATCTGCTCCAGCCGGAGCCCGGGCATGTGGATGTAACCGATATAGCAGTCGCAGAAGTTCATGCGGCAGCTCCGCTCCGCAGCGAGGCCTTCCAGTCCGTCACGGTAGAGGTTGCCGATGATGCCCCTGTCCTTATAGCAGCGTTTTACTATACCGGGTCCCTGCACATAAAACACATTGCTGCCGGCGTTACAGAGTTTGCCCAGGCTTTCATAGTCGACTGTATTGATATGAAAATGCGGATCAATGCTGCCGAGAAAGGCGAGATCTTCTGGTGTGTAATAATCCGGTTTGTCTTTGTAGGCATTCACCCACAGATAGACATCATCCGGCAGGGCGGCCCGCAGCGAGGCAATTGCCGGAAAGGCGCTGCGCAGGCCCACACTGCCGACACTGAAGGGAATGCCCTGCTTATAGACAGCCATACATTGGGCCAGAAACCGTTCCTCCCGCACCTGTCCCGGGTGATAGGTCGCCCAGAAGGCAGCCGTGGCCGGATTCAGCTCCGGGATAAAATCCAGGCTGGCCGACAGGTTGGTCTGGATAGCCACCTTGTCCACATGGGGGAGATGGGAGAGGGTAATCAGCGCTTCTTTATACCAGCGGTGAATCAGTCCTTCACCGTAAGGATTGAAGAAGATCGACAGCCGGTGGCCTGCCGCGCCTTGCTCAGCAGCCCAGCGGACAAAGGTCTCCAGTCCTTCGCGGTCCTTGGCAAGCGTAGCGGCGCTGTCTCTCGTCTTGCCGAACGGACAGTAGGGACAATCATAATTGCAGGAGGTGAGGGCCCCGCGGTAGTAGAGGACGGCATTCATGGCAAAATGAATCCTTCCATACGTTCCCTGATTTCACCCGAGATGAACCAGTCGCCGATGGAGTCCGAGTAGCCTAGACCCTCAGGGGTTAATCGCAGGATACCTTCCTCTACTTCGCCCAGACCACTTTGAAGCAGCAGGTCAAGCTCAGGATAATCATTCCACAGCGATGCCGAGAAACGTCCGCTGTAGTCGGCCAGCTTCAGCCCCTCACTGTGCAGCACAGCTTTTAGAATAAAGCGCCGTTTCTGTTCTTCCCGGCTCAGCATAATGCCGTAATCGGCCGTGTCATAAGACTTGGACGACACATAATCGGCAATGATGCTCTCTGTTGCCTTGCGGCTGACGCCGTAGCGGGAGGCGTAATGCACCTCCCGCGTATAGGAACGGGCTCCGCAGCCGAGGCCGACCATCCCCTCCTCCTGACAGCTGTAGTCGAGGATGGCTTTGCTGGTGCCTGCCGTTTCCTTAGCGAAGCGGCGCATGGAATACTGGCGGTAGCCGTGCTCTGCGAGGAGCTGGCAAGCGGCAGTATAGCAATCATGGCGGAGATCCTGCTGGCGCAGCAGATCTCCCGGCTTCACAATCGTATGCTCGCGGGTGTAGAGCGGATAGAGAAAAATCTCCTCCGGTTCATACAGGAGCGCCTGATTCAGCGAATAGAGCCAGGACTCCACGCTCTGGCCGGGAAGCCCATAGATCAGATCCAGATTCAGGATGGGGAATTGATATTTCCCCAGCAGCTCCAGTGCCCGGTATACCACCTCAGGGTTCTGCGGACGGTAGATGGCCGCCGATTCGGCGGCGACGAAGCTCTGAATGCCCATGCTGACCCGGTCCACGGTATTGTCCTTCAGGATGGCGAGCTTCTCTTCCGTAATCGTCTCGGGTGAGGTTTCGACTGAGATTGAAGCAAGGGCGGTGTCCAGGCCCATGATCTCCCGGGCGATCCGGAACAGCCGGCTTAGCTGCGGTGCGGCCAGCAGGGTTGGCGTACCGCCGCCGATCGCGAACCGGGCATACGGCTTATGGCCGGTAAAGGCCGACCACTGCTTTGCCTGCCGTTCCAGTGCATCCACATAGGCGGCGTGGACATCCGCACGTTTGTCCGGCAGGGTGAAGAGATTGCAGAAGCCGCAGCGTGCGCCGCAGAACGGAATATGCATATAGAGAAAAAAAGAATCCGCAGGCTCTTCCAGCCACAGCTGTTCCAGCGGAATAGGAGGCTGGAATTCACGATAGGCTGTCTTGTGCGGATAGGAATAGAGATAATTGCGGTAAGGGTTAGCGGTAATCTGCTCTTTCCAGCGCTTAAGCTCCTCCGAAGAGAGAGACGGTCTTACGTCGTTGTCATTAGGTTGCTGCAGGAAATTGCCGGTTGACGTCATACGTTTCTCCTTTCTTCCGGGTTGAACCGGGCTGTTGATCTAGAGGAAGAATTCCCGGTAAGGGACATTCCACACGGTCTCATGTGCCAGACGGTGTCCCTGATAGCCATCTTCTCCATAGGCTGTGCCGTGGTCCGAGAAGGCCAGGCAGAAGACCGGATTGCCGCGTTCGCGAAAGCGCTCAAACAGGCGCCCCAGCTCTCCGTCGGCATAACGCAGTGCGGCACGCTGGCTGTCCACGGAATCCTTCCGGGCACCCGGAAGGAAGAAATGGTTCGGCCCGTGGATGGCTGACACATTGAGGAACAGGAACAGCCTTTGATCCAGCGGAGTATCGTTCAGCACCTTCAGGGCGTGGTTCACCTGATGCTCCGTGGAGCGCGGGTTCGTGACACCGAAGGTCATCCGCCAGTAGCTCTGCTGGAAATAACCGGGCAGTACACGGGCAAGCGGGACCTTTTTAGTGAAAAAAATAACCCCGCCAATACATACCGTACGGTAGCCCTCGGCAGCAAGCCCTGATACAAGATCCGGCGTGTCGAACAGCCAGGTGTGCGGATGGGTCTTCATCCCGGTATTTCTGGAATGGAACAGCCTCACATGCGCAGCTTTATCTGTGTCTGCGGGAGTCGGCAGGAAACCGCCGAAGAAGGCATGATGTGCGGCATAAGTGAAGCTGCCGGGCGTATGTCTTTTCTCCCAGGAACCGGTGCCGCACAGATTGGGGCAGTTCTCTTCCTCCAGAACGGCAGCATCGTAGCGCAGGGTATCCAGTGTGATCATCAGGATGTCATGGGTGCCAACAATGGCATTCATATCTGTCATAACCGTTATAAGCGCCCTTTCTTAATAGATATGGATTAAAAATAGCAATACGCTATAAGGTCTCATTCATGATTCGCAATTGCATTCAGCTTTTTCATTTCCCATTCATAGGTGCCGCAGCCGTCATATTCCACATCGTAGAGCAAGTCGCCAAAAGGATTTACGTCCGCAGCATAAGTGCGCCGGGAACTGCCGGAGGATACCAGGATATCAATCCCGGCAACAGCCGAGCGGGGGAAGGCGGCAAGGGCCTGTACGGCTGTACGCCGTACCTGCTCCTGCACCTCTTCCGTGAGCCCGGCTTCTGCCGGAGACATCCGCTGGCTGCGCAGATGCAGGTTCGTAATGGGCGTGGTGCTGACCCGGGCAACGGAATGGCAGGCTTCTCCAAGCACGACAAGCTGGCGGATGTCGAACGAAACTCCGGCTGCGCCCGGCTTGGGAATCCATTGCTCAGCATACGCGCCATGGCTGTAGAGCCAGTTGATGATTCCGGACAGGACAGCGGAGTCGGTATAACGCCGCAGTTTCCCCGAATTATAGTACACGGGTGGGCGAGTGATATACTGTTCAACCCCGATAGTAGTCACAGCGATTTCGGCTCCCGTAGCGGGATTGATCTGATAGGCGATGACGCCGGAAGCGGCAGAGCCGCAGGACAGCTTGATGAATACCCGGTGCATCCGCTCCGTGATCATCAGCTCCCGCAGGGACGCATAGTCTGACGGAGGATGTCCGCCGCCCAGGGGCCGGGGCACCGGAACACCGGACTCAGCCAGAATCTGCTGAGTCCGGCGTTTGTCGGTCATGGCGGCAATATCCCCGGGATGGTTCTGCCAACGGGCTTCAGGCAGCAGCTCTGCGGCCTCGCGCTGAAGCCTGGCCAGCAGCCGGCAGTAGCCGCGGAACCATTGAGATGGATGATGCAGCACGCCGGGCATGTCCTTCAGCCGCCCGGCGGCCTGGAGACTCAGGGGATGGGGATCAGGATGATGCCCGAAGGGGTGCAGCGAGTCATCCTGCTCCCCGGCATCCGGTGCGCCCAAGGCAATGAGGGCCTGCTCAATCTCGAAGCTGCCGCCGGGTGAATCCAGCCGCAGGAGAGGCGGAGCTGTTGCCGGACGTGAACCGGAAGGCTCTGGGCACAGGCCCGCCTGTCCGCTGGTCTGCAAGTGCAGCGCCTTCTCCAGCAGCTCGGCGAGCGAACTTCCCCGCAGCAGCCCCGAATACGGGATGAGCAGGGCCGGAGGCATCACGAGGCGGCTCCGCGCCTGCTGGATACCGTCCGAGCGCCTGTCGCCGGGACAACATAGCAGGATCAGCGGCTGCGGTTCCTGCATCATTCGGTGATGGAAGGATAACGCCAATCTTCCTCGTCATCGCTTTTTTGCTGGTCGCTGACATCGGCCGGCAGGCCGCTTGCCTTCCAGCGGGCAATCATTTCATTCGACATATAATGATAGCTCAGGTTCAGTGCCTGCAGGCCTTTAATCCGCTCACTGGCCAGCAGCGCCTCCGCACCCTTGTCACTAAGCGTTCCAAGCGAAAGGTCCAGCGTATGAAGCTGGTCCAGAATGGGCGCATCGGCCACGGCCGCAGCGATTTCATCCTGAATTTCACTGTTTTTCAGTCCCAGATAGGTAAGCTTAGGGAACCTATCCGGCTGGATCAGCGGGTAGAGATCTTCCAGTCCGCCATCAAAGCCATAGTTGTCCACGCCAAGGTACAGCTCCAGCTTGCGCAGATTCGGCAAATGTCCTGCGGCGATTTCTGCCAGAACGCTTTTGCCAAGTCCGCCGGTAATAATAATCAGTTCCTCCAGCTTGTCATGCTGCAGACTGCTGAGGCTCAGATCATTTCCGCCTTGAATGGTGAGTGACTGAAGCTCCGGATAAGCGGGGAGCAGCGGGGAAAGATCGCTTTGTGTAATCCACGAAATTTCGCATTCTTCATAACCCATCTCCCCGATAAACAGCTTGCGCAGAGCCGGGAAGCTTCCGCTGTATTTCACAAGGGCTGACACAACCTCCTCGGAGCTGTTTTCATAGGCCTGTCCCCAATCCCCAATGATGAGGCTGGTTAGTTGCGCAGCTTCAGGACTTGTGCTCAAGCGTTCAATCTCCGTGCCTATTCTTTGACCTTCTTCAAATTCGTCGTACCCGACAGTAAGCTTTACTTCCGTCATTAACATTCCCTCCCGGAAAAATATGGCTTCAATTTCACCCTAACATCTGAGAAGGGGGGGAGTCAAATCACGGGACAGAACGGGAGCGGAGCATTGAAAGGAGCCTGTCAGGCAGTTGCAGCAGCAGCTGGAATTCCGCATTCTCCGGAAATGTGCGGATACACAAAAACGGCCCGGCCCCTCCCTGTATACGGGAGAAGCCGGGCGCGTAAGAACTCTGTCAGACCCAGCCGAACAAGCGCGCTGCCTGTGCAACCAGGAAAGTAACGGCAATGGCGATGCCCAGCGGTATGACGGCCGAGAGCACTGCCCATTTCATGCTTTTGGTCTCTTTGTAGATGTTGATCAGGGTAGTGCCGCATGGATAGTGGAGCAGGGAGAACAGCATCATATTGAGCGCGGTCAACCACGTCCAGCCATGGCTCAGGAAGATATCCTTGATGCTGCCGATACCTTCGACATCGACCATAGCACCGGAGGACATGTAGCCCATAAGCAGAATCGGCAGTACGATTTCATTGGCCGGAAGCCCCAGGATGAAGGCCATCATAATGAAGCCGTCCATGCCGAGCAGCTGGGCAAAAGGATCAAAAAAAGCGGCCATATGGTTCAGCACGCTGTCTCCGCCAACGAACACATTCGCTAGGATCCAGGTGATAATGCCTGCCGGAGCAGCTACGACGATTGCGCGGGTCAGCACATTCAGCGACTTCTCCTTGGAGGAGCGGACAATCGTCTTCCAGATCTGCGGACGGCGGTACGGCGGGAGTTCGAGCGTGTAGTGGGTGGGAACGCCGCGCAGCGCGGTTTTGGACATGACCCAGGACACCGTTAAGGTTACCGTGATACCGACCATTACGATTCCCATCAGGACAAGGGCTGTCGAGAAGGTCCGCAGCGCACCAGTGGTAGCGGCCCCCACCATAAACATGGAGGACAGCAGAATCAGGGTCGGCCAGCGGCCGTTGCAGGGCACGAAATTATTGGTCAGAATAGCCAGCATCCGTTCACGCGGCGATTCGATAATGCGGGTGGAGAGAATGGCGGCAGCATTGCAGCCGAAGCCCATCGACATCGTTAACGCCTGTTTGCCGTGCCCGCCGGATTTCTTGAACAACCGGTCCATGTTAAAAGCAACGCGCGGCAGATAGCCGAAATTCTCCAGCAGCGCAAATACCGGGAAGAAAATCATCATCGGCGGCAGCATGACGCTGATAACCCAGGAGGTTCCGCGGTACAGGCCAAGCACAAGCACGCCGTGCAGCCAGGCCGGAGCGCTCACTGCTTCGAATCCGGCGGTTAAATAACCTTCGATGAAGCCGAACAGCGAGGCCAGCCAGCTCGAAGGATAGTTCGCGCCGGCAATCGTAATCCAGAAGACGAGTCCGAGCCCGGCGAGCATAATGGGGAATCCCCATATTTTGGAGGTGACAATATTATCAAGCTTATAAGTGCTGCCCAGCTTCTTTTTGTCCTGGTAGGTAACTGCATCTCTGCAGATCCCCGCAGATACACCATATATTCCGCTTACGATTTCATCACGGATTCCGCCCTTGTCTGCGAGATTCTTCGCTGCAGAGAGCAGGGAATCCATCGGATCGGGTCCCTTAATGACATGCGGTGACTCCATGGCTCACTACCCCCTTCGATCCGGAAATATTCCTCTGTCCCATATTGGCTTTGAGCGAAGCGAGCAGGCTTTCGTCACCGTCCAGCAGCCGCAGGGCAATCCAGCGTGCCGGATACCTTGAACCGACCGTCTGCTCTACCATAGGAAGGAGCGCAGCAATGCCCTGTTCAATCTCATCGCTATACGTAATCCGCAGCGGCTCCGCTGTATAAGTACCAGTAGCCACACGCTCAATTTGATCCAGCAGCGCCTCAATGCCGATTTCACTCCGGGCCGAAATTGCGGCTACCGGCACGCCGAGCCGTTTCGAAATGGCCTTCAGGTTAATATCAATGCCCAGCTTCTTCGCTTCATCGATCAGGTTGATGCAGACAACGGCCCGCCCGGTAATTTCCAGCACCTGCAGGGCAAGATTGAGATTGCGCTCCAGCGAAGTGGCGTCCAGCACCACCAGCGTCACATCAGGCTGTTCAAAAATAATGTAGTCCCTTGCGGCCTCCTCGTCAGCTGAGTTGGAGTACAGGGAGTAGGTACCCGGAAGATCTACAGCCAAGTAGGTATTGTTCTTGTGGGTAAACTCGCCTTCGGCGGTGATGACGGTCTTGCCCGCCCAGTTGCCGGTGTGTTGGCGCAGGCCGGTCAATAGATTGAAGAGTGTGCTCTTGCCCGTGTTGGGATTGCCTGCAAAAGCTACAGTGTAACGGTTCATGCTTCATCACCTCCGATTAATTCTCCGTGAATCAGAGCGCTTTCTTCCCGGCGCAGGGCAATGGTTGTATTGCTTACCCGGAAGGCGGTAGGGTCTCCGAGCGGACTGCGCCGCAGTACCTCGACAACATTGCCGACGACAAACCCGAGGTCGAGCAATCTTCTCCTCAGCACACCCTGTACTTCTATGCTGCGGATACGCAGCGTACTGCCGTTCACAGCTTCAGATAATGGAATTACGGCTCCGTCCATAAGATTTTCCCCCGTTCCATCCAGAATGATTGAGCATGTATGATTTATTGATTTATGTTATGCACATGGGTTAGATTCTTGTAGTCTGCCACAATATTAGTATACGTAAATAAATTTGTCCTTGCAACAAAAAAGTTTCCTTAGGGAAAAATAAATAACCCTTAGAGAAAGGCAGCTGTTGCTGCTTTTCTCCAAGGGTTGGGGAGGGCTCAGGAAGGAGCCTATACATTCGATTGGGTGTGGCGGAGACTGGCTGCTTCTACTCCCAGCTACCAAAATCCAGCGTATTGCCTGTCTCTACCAAGGTCTTGATGTTGCTGAGAATCTGCCACCAGGAGCTTTCGCTGGGGCCGTAGGACGGATCATCAGGTTGCCATTGATCATGAATCAGTGTCAGCTTGGTACAGCCGCCAACCGGCTCCAGCAGCCAGGAGATGCGTGATTCATGCGGTTCGCCGCTCTTGAGATAGGAGGGGCCGACCTTGTGGGTAAAGCGGAATGCCTGCTCTGGGGAGAATTCCAGCACTGTGCCGTATACATGCAAGGTGTCGGGGCCATCTGCCCCCGGCCCGATATATTTCAGCGGCTCCCCTGCTGTAAAGCTGGAGTGGATCGTGCTGCCGTAATAGATTTGCTGTACTTTATCCGGTGAGACGAGGCTGTCCCACACCTGTGCTGGTGTTCCGCCGATATAGAATTGATATTTCAGTTCTTTCATGCTGTATTCCTCCTGCCTTTTATGTTCTCATTTGCCTCGGCAAAGTCCTATGAATGTTTGCCTCAGCGATAAGCTCACTATACAAAAGAATCACTGACAGCTGCGGTCAGTGATCCGGAAAAAGATATTATTCTTTATAATAATCCGCTAGGTCCGCAGTGATGGCTGCCAGCTTCTGCCTCAAAGCTGCGGGTTCGAGAATCTTAAGCGCTTTGCCGTAAGGCAGCAGGAAATAGGGGGTGTAGCTGTATAACGAGGCTTCATCCAGCAGGAAGCTGGCTTGCTCCGGGGTTCGCTCCGCAAGCATATGGCCGAACAGCCAATGGCTGCACAGATCATTCAGGACGGCTTCCGCGGACTGGATGATGACAGCCACGAGTGCGGAATCTTTATCCTGGCCGGGAAGCAGGCCGCGCAGCAGAAACTCGCGTGCGGAGAATCCGGCAGGGCGCACAAAGCCATCCCCGGTCCGCCGCAGTCCCCCAATCCGGTCTACCCGGAAGCTGCGGATTTCCTGGCGGTGATGGCAATAGCCGGCCATATACCACTGGCCCTTCCACAGCACCAGCCCGTAAGGGTCTATAGACCGGGCAGAAACATCCGCTCCGTTTCCCTTGCGGTAGTCCATCTGCAGGGTAAGGCTGCCTGCGATGCAAGCCTCCAACTCCTCCAGCAGCGGCTGCAGCGCAGCGCCAGGTGCATGGAGCATCTCCATGCCGGCTTCGTGGCGCTCCATTTGCGACAGCTGCGCCGCATTGCTGTAGCGTTTGAGCTTGGCAATCGCTCCGTCCAGGGCTGCGACATAAGGGTATCCGCTGCCCCGGGCAAAAGCGGAGGCCTGTACGAGCGCCCTCTGTTCCCCGGTGTCGAAGAACAGGGGCGCTGCACTGAAATGCTCAGGCAGGCTGTACCCGCCTCCCGGCCCGGCGTCGGCAATTACGGGAACACCGCTGGCACAGAGCGCGTCAATATAACGGTAGACGGAGCGGATGCTGAGCTCCAGCTCCTCCGCGAGTTCGGCAGCGGTTCTTCTCCGCTGTTGCAGCATCCACAGGATGGACAGCATATGATCGGCTTTGGACATCGGGCAGAACCTCCGGTACGCCTGTTATTCTGCTCTCTGGTTGCAATCAAGCAGCGGCGTTTTATTCTCAATCACTAGGATACAGCATTCATTGTAGCCTAACGCCTCCGGGTTACACCATCATCTTCTTCAGACTATGGATATAGCGGGATCTGACAATGATGAAATACACGGTTTGCACAACCAGGAAAGCTGCTGATGTGATCAGCACAGGAACGGTAACATTCGTGATATCCATCACTTTCAGCACGGGACGGACAACTACAAGAGTCTGCACGGCTGCAATAAGAATAGGGATATAGAACAGCAGTGCAATCTGTCTGGTGGCGGAAGCCGACATTTCTCTGGTGCTGAGTCCGATCTTGGAGAGTGCATGGTACATCCGCATATCTGCGTTCAGCTCCGTATGCAGCTTGAAATAGAGAAAGCTGGCTGAAGAGAGCGAAAAGATCAGGGCGATAAAGATGCCGATAAAGCTGACCATTGAGGTTCCCTGCTTGGTATTCATATAGCTATCAGCCCGTGCACTTATTAACGTGTGCCAGTTGTCAGTCGCATGATTCCTGTCCCGGCTCCATTGCACCAGCTCACTGGAGATGACAGTCTCCGGCTCCCCGGTCTTGGGAAGCAGTGCATCCCACGCCGGGATTTTATAAAAGTAATTTATTTCACGATCATTAGCTCTAGCCGTACCGGCAGCTTTTGCATACAGACTGTCGCTGACAATCATCACGGACGGGTTGTATTGGCCAAAAGGCATGACCGGGGGATTGATAAGATGATTCAGGACGAGTTCCACATTTACTTGATCTGCCAGCAGAATCTTCTCTCCTGCGTTATATTCGAAAATGGCATTCTGGGGGTTAAGCAGCAGCACAGCTTCTCCGTCAGACAAAGGAGGGATTCCGGTGACATCCATTTGTCCTGCCAGTTGATTGAATACGGACACCGTCAGCAATTGAACGTTGTCAAACTGGTCCACATCGTTAAGGCCTCGGATAGAAACGCGGATGAATTCCACTTTGTTCTCTGTGTACTGCAATCCGGCGTTTTCCAGGGCATCATGAATGGTGGTCAGTCCGGGTTCGGGATCGTGTCCATTGTCAACGGAATAGTCGATAGCGAATGGACTGTTCAAATACGTCGTATTGTTCGAAGAACTGATGGATAGAAGAAGACTTGCAGCCATGCAGGCCAATGAAGTGACAACCGTTACCAGAAACAGCATCCGCGCATTGTCTTTAACCTTGTAGCTCATTTCGTTGATCCAGAGCAGATTGGTTCCGCGCCATAGCCGTTTGCGGCTCAGCTTCAGCAGGCGGATGCCCAGCACCGACAGCTGGGAGTAGAAGAAATAAGTGCCGGCGATGCCTGTGACGGCAGCGATCAGCAGCGTGTTTGGAGACAGCTCCTGCCCGATGGAAATAGCTCCTGTTGTCAGCAGTGCAAGTCCGAGAAGCGAGAGCAGCCAGGATACTTTGGGCTCCTTCTTCGGTTTCACGCTTCCCTTGAGCAGCTCAAGCACCTGGTTCTTGCGGATGAACAGCAGGGTGAAGATTGAATTTGTCAGGAATAGCGCCAGAAAGGAAACGGAAGTGATAACAAGTGCCTTTACCGGCCAATAAAACGGCATATCTGCCACCCCGATAATATTCGTGCTGAGCAGCAGGAACAGCTTGGACAGCAGCATCCCGGCGGCCATGCCGCTCAGGATCGACAGCAGGCCGATGATCATATTTTCCAGCAGAATCAGTCTGTTGATCTGCCCGGGACGCGCGCCCAGGATCATCAGGATGCCGAATTCAAGATTCCGCAGCTTGAGGAAAGCGCTGATCGAGTACAGGACAAAGAAGAAGGCGAAGATGAAGACAATATAGGAAGCAATTTTCATCCCGGTAGCCGAATTTTTCCCAAGCTCAATAGAGGTCACGTCAGGATGATAGATGAACACCGAATAGGAAAAGAAGATCATGACCATAAAGGCGCTGCTGAGGAAAAAGGCCATATATGCCCGGGAGTTGCGCCGCACATTATTAAACGCGAATTGAGGAAAGCTCATGACTATTCCCTCCCCAGAATGAAAGTGTATCAATGATCTTCTGGAAGAAGGCCTGGCGGTTGTCGCCGCGGTGGAGTTCCGCAGCCAGCTTGCCGTCCTTGATGAAGACGATGCGGTTGCAATAGCTTGCTGCCAGCGGATCATGCGTAACCAGCATCAGCGTCGTACCTTCCTTGCGGTTGATGTCCTCCAGCGACTCCATTACGATCCGGGAGGAGTTCGAATCGAGCGCTCCCGTCGGCTCATCGGCGAGCAGAATGGCAGGCGAAGTTATAATTGCCCGGGCAATGGCCGTCCGCTGGCGTTGTCCGCCGGAAATTTCATAGGTCCGCTTATTGAGGATGTCCGTGATATTCAGTCGCCCGGCCACCCGCTGCAGCAGCGCGTCCATCTCGGCCAGCTTGCGGTTGTCCAGAGTCAGGGGAAGAACGATATTTTCCCCTACGGTCAATGTCTCCAGCAGGTTGAAATCCTGGAACACAAAGCCAAGCTTCCTGCGGCGGAACAGGGCCAGCTCTTTTTTGTTCATCTGATAGGGATTGCTGCCGCCGATCTTCACTTCACCCGAGGAGGGCTGGTCAATGGTTGAGACCATGTTGAGCAGGGTGGTTTTGCCGCTGCCCGAAGGGCCCATAATTCCCACAAATTCACCTTGTTCGATACTAAGATGAATATCGGTAAGAGCCTGCGTAAGCACTTTTCCCGGATATACTTTATTCATTGCCGTGACTTCGAGCACATTCATGGAATTCATTCCTTTCTAACCGAAAACGTGAGTGTCACCCGTTGTTGCCCCTTGGGTGCTTATCTTCTGATTTCGAGTGTACAGGATGAGCTTCCGGCATGCTATGGTTTTACCTTAACGTTACCTTACAGCGCGGTTAAGGTTATGTTCGCTTTTGTCAGGAGGATGTTCGTTTGAACCATCCCCGCAGCAGAATGGATATTGAGAGCAGCAGCGGGATACCGATTTGGAACAGCGGGTCAATCTTGAGGCTTGGCCCCAGGCCGATGGCAATATGCTGAGTATAATCCCTCGCCAGAAAGGAAGTGCCATAGATTGCCGCTCCTACGGGAAATACCCACCATTTGGCTGGTTTGCCGCTCAGTTCACTGATGCCTTTAACCGCGCAAAAGTAGAAGAGCATCATCTTGATCAGCAGCCCGATAAAAAGCTGGGTCGTTACCAGAATATCGAGCCGTTCCACAAATTTGAGGTTTGATAAAGTACGGACTGTCTTTAAAAAAGGCAGCTGGCTGATCCCTGCAATCGTTGGCCCGAGGACAGCCACATTCAGCGCGTTCATGAAGATGAGAAAGATGCTGATGGCAATATAGGCGGTCACTGTATTTTTTACCGGCACACCGGGTTTTTCCCAGAGGGACCACAACATCAGGAATACAATCATTTGACCGAAGGGAAAGGAGACAAGATCCGGCAGTGCAGCTTCTACAATCGGCATGAACCCACCCTCGTTGACTGGACTTAGCCGGTAGAAATCAATGGAGCCCATAATGCCAAGCAGCAGCACAATCAGGAAATAAAAGAAGAGAACCAGAGGGAGCAGCACCTCGGGCAGCCGGAAGACAACCTCTGCACCCTTCCAAATGGCATAGAGTGCAATCATTACAAAAATGAACATCGTGAGTGGCAGCGGAGATCGCGGCAGCAAAGTCAAAGCCGTCAGCTCGCCGAGATCGCGGACATTGCGCATCGACTGATATGCGAAGTAGAAGCAGTAGATCAAGCCGATCACAGAGCCGGCAACACCTCCGAAATGAAATTTAAGCATGCCGATGAGGTCCAGCTTGGGCGAGCGGTGCTGGATCCACAGCAGGAGCAGCAGGAGGATGAACCCGCCCAGCGAGCCGGTGCACATCGCCAGCCATGAATCCTGCTTGACCTTACCGCCCAGCAGAAAGAGCGGCGTGCTGCCGATCTCGAACAGCATAATCATAAACGCAATTTGCAGGGCAGACACCTGTTCCTTTTTTTGCATAACTCCGAAATCAGCCTCCTAACCACTTGATAATGAATCTGCCGGCGGGTTGAAAGTAAGCAATATATAAGGTAGCCATATTGAAATGCGGCGTTTCTGTAATCCCGCAAATGTTCTCATAAGCACACCAGACCAGAATGCAGCCAAACCACAGCCGGTGCAGCTTCCTTCCTTCTCCGCGCAGGCGGGTGCAGCCCCAGACGAAAGCTAAGGCATAAAGCAGAAGAGTGATCGCTATTTTCATAGAGTAGCCCCTTTACTTATGCTGGATGGATTTAAAGGATTTGTTACTGAGTCCGCTCCGTTCAATTTGGATCGAAACATGCGGTTTGATCTCAATATTCTGGAACATGCGGTCCCAGCTTTTGTCCTTCTCAATCTGCTTCCAGCGCTTGCGGTCACTGCGGTGAATCCTCACAGCAAAGCCCGTGACGTCCGCTCCCAGCCGCTTGACCTCACTCCAGGAGTTGCCCACGAGTTCCAGAATACGCTGTTCAATGGCTTGCTCCATCCCTGTTATTGAAGTCCGTTCATTCAAATCCATGACGCTTCCAAGCTCCTGCAATACGCCGCTTCCTTTGATGTTCACATCCATGATGTAGTGATCTTTATCCCAGACGGGATGAACGGAAGTGGTCGAATTCTGGAGGATGAAGGAAGCGTCCGGTTTGTCGCTGATTTCGGGGCGGGAGGCGAAGGCGATGGTGGCAGAATCAATTTTGTTCGTCAGAAAGGACAAGCCGAAGGCTTGCTTCTGCGTTAGCCATCCCACCAGTTTTTCACCTTTTAAGACACCGAGCCTTCCGAGCGCCAGCCGTGAAGGCAGGTCGGTCCGTCCAGTCTCACTGGTCTCATCCATGATCTGGTCGCCGGTAAGGAAGATTTCCGGCAGCACGGCACTTCCGGATTCGGAGGACAGGGCCATGGCCAGTTCAAACAGCCGGATGCCGGGGTAAAAGGAGAGCAGCTTCGATTCCTGCTCAATCATGAGCTGGATACCGGCTCCCTGATTTTTGGTCAGCTGCATCAGCTGATTCAGAATATCTCCGGCTTCGTCTTTGGATAGAAATACATATACAGTTTCCCGGGCGTCCTGCTTGCGCAGGAACATGTCGATCAGTTGACTGATCCCGTGTTTGGCCAGAGACTCTCCAATTATGGCGATGCGCGAATGAGAAAAAAACATCTCACGCGTACTGGTCAGATTGGTTCTTTCTATCGCGTCCATAATCGTTGGTCCTTTTACCGAGAAGGTGACGAACGGTGGAGAGCTGGTGCTCCCGCCTCCACTGCCTCCCATGCTGCTGGCACCGGAAGAAGGGTTGATGACCTGGTATGTGGCTTTCCATTCGTTATTCTTCCAGTCATATGCCGAACCGGAGGTAATGCCCAGCTCACTCAGTTCCCGGTCATCCCAGCATCCGGTCAGCAAAGTCGACAGGAGGGGGAGGCAGAGACCAATGCAGAGCGTTTTTTTCGCGGCGTAAGCCAGAGGCCTCGCGGGATTTGCTGAATAGGATTCGGTGTGCTGCTGCTTCATGTTTCCCACCCCTTAGGTTTGGATTTTGGCTTCTGGAGCCGGTGAAGCAGGAGCGCAGCCAGCGGAACGAGTACATTGAACAGGAAGAAGACCGAGAAACGCCCTTCCTTGTTGTAGAGATTCAATTGGTCTGCGCTCTGCCAGGTAAAGAGACACTCTAAAGCGATTATCAGACCCAAGGCTCCGATAAAAGGCCGATTGCTGTTTACCCGAAAGGTCTGCTTGAAGCATTCGACCGTCGCAAACAGAAAGATCGAGAATTTCAGATAGATGGACAGGACCCAATAGGAGATGAACAGAATGTCCAGCTTTTCGATAAATCTGCCGATATGAACAACCCCGGCGGTGGAAAAACCCGGATATGTGCTGAGCTTGATGAATTCGGACCCGAACACCATCAGTGTCGTTACGAGCGAAAACATCATCAGCCCAGCAACGAAAAGAAGTCCTGCCCAGCTGGCGATGCGCGCTTTTTGCGGATTCTGCAAATAAGGAGCCAGAAACAGCAGCACCGCGACTTCGGACATCCAGGTAGCCGGTGTTATGCCGGCCAGTGTCAAGGAGGCCAGAGAGTGATCAAAGATCGGCAGCAGCTGATGCACATCCATGTCCCGGTACAGCCCGAACAGATAGAGCGGCACGAAGAAAAAGTACAGCAGCAGCACGAGGGTGTTTACTCTGGCGATGGACTCGAGGCCCTGCCTGACCATATAGATCGTAATTAATAGAATCAGGATGGTCATTACGGTGACCGGGGTGTCGATGAGTACATTGTCTTTGATGAAATTGACGAATTCGCGCAAAATGGTTGCCGATGTGTCCAGGTAGAACTGCAGCATCAATAGGCCCAGAATTGTAGCAGCAACAGGAGAACTCATCTCGCCAATCCAGGTCAGAAACGGTGCGCCATTGCTGTAGCGGATGACGGTCCCGACAATCGCCGCGAACACGAGCCCGGCCAGAGTCGATAACAAAATAGCCAGCGGCGCGTCCTGCTCCGCGTAGTTGCCAATGATGACGGGAAGCACGACGGTGGCTGTCGGCAAGATAGTGTTGACGATCAGCATGGCGGCCTGGGTGGTGCCGATTTTACCGTTCAACTGGGATCCTCCTCCTGCGGCTGCCGGGTTTGCTGGTTGTTCTGCGCCTCTTCTTGCGGCTGCGGCTTTTGATCCGGGCCTTGTCTGCGTGTTTCTTTGCCCAAATTGGTCTTTGGCCGCATGGTCATGCTCCAGAGCGGAACGCGGAAAAAAATATCCTTCAAATATCGCGGAGTCATTGGAGCTACCGGGGACAGGTACGGCACACCAAAGGAACGCAGTCCGGCCAAATGAATCAGCAGCACCATCAAAAAGGACATGATGCCGAACAGGCCAAGGGTAGCGGCGATCAGCATCATGACAAACCGGATCAGGCGGATCGAATTGGCGATAGCCAGGGACGGGATGACAAAGTTAGAGATGGCGGTAAACGACACCACGATAACCATGGCTGCGGAGACGAGTCCGGCTTGAACGGCGGCCTGTCCCAGCACGAGTGCCCCAACGATGGAAATCGCCGGCCCGATGGTGCGCGGCATACGGACCCCGGCCTCGCGCAGCACATCGAAAGTCAGTTCCATCAGCAGCGCTTCCGCCAGTGCCGGAAACGGTACGCCTTCACGCTGGGCGGCCAGGCTGATCAGCAGGGTTGTCGGCAGCATTTCCTGGTGAAAGGTAGTCACGGCGATATACAAGGCCGGCAGCAGCATGGATACAAAAAAAGCGGCATACCGGATTAGCCGCAGGAAAGAAGAAATATCAAAACGCTGATAATAATCTTCACTCGACTGAAAAAAATTGAAGAAAGTGGAGGGGGCAAGCAGTGCAAAGGGAGTCCCGTCAATAATAATTCCGACCTGGCCCTCCAGAATGCCTCCGGCAAGCGCATCCGGACGTTCCGTGTTCTGAATGGTCGGAAAGGGAGTCAGTCCGCCATCCTGAATGAATTCCTCGATGTAATTGCTCTCCAGAATGCTGTCGGTTTCAATCGCGTTTAAGCGCCGGCGGATTTCCGCCACCACCTGTTCGCTGGCGATACCCTCCAGGTAGACAAGCGCCACACCGGTCTGAGTGCGCTGACCGATCTTATACTCTTCTATTCTAAGATCGGAGGTTTTGAGTCTGCGCCGCAGCATGGAGGTGCCTGTCCGCAGGCTCTCCGTGAAGCCTTCTTTGGGTCCGCGGATAACACCTTGGGAGGTTGGCTCGTTGATGCTTCTTTTCTCCCAGCCGGAGGTATCGGCAGCCATTGCCACCTGAAGTCCTTCAAACAGAATGAGGGTATAGCCGTCGAAGAGCATGGGGAGCAGGCTCTCCAGTGTTTTGCCTTCTTTGACGCCCCCGACCGGCAGCATCTGATCTTTAATCAGGCTGAAGGCGTCCTCGGCGGTAATGGCGCCGCTCTTGGGGGCAACCATTTCCATCAGCGGCTGCAGCACCGTCTGGTTGACGGCATCCGCATTAACGAGTCCGTCGATATATATAAAAGCAAGAGAGAGGGAGCTTAAAGATTCATTAGTGAATCTGCGGAAAACAACGTCGGAGCTTTGACCGATCCGCTTAGTAATCTCCTGCAAGGTAATATCAAGTGAGGGGTGAAGAGGCAGCGGTGCAGGAACGGAAGTCGGGGCGGGATCTGTTCCTTTCTTGCGGCGTTGCTGCAGATGGGTTGGCATCGATACTCCTCCTCGTTGCTGGATACTGGATGATTTGCTGTATTATCCCCTGGGAGCGGATTCCTTATTCTGACTGCATTATGAGATTAGCAGACATAAAGAAGAGAGCACTCTACCGGCCATTTGGTCATGGCGGGCGGAATGCTCCCGGTTGTGAAGCTTGTGGCAGCTCCAGCCAGCCTTAGGAAGCTGAGCGGATGCTGCAGTTCAGCCGCGAAGAGGATCAACTGCTCCTCCGAAAGTAATGCGAACCGTGGTCCCCTCGCCGGGCCGGGATTGCAGCTCTACCGTATGCCCGAGCCTTGTGCAGATCTCACGGACCAGATAGAGGCCCATCCCGGTGGATTCATGATACTGGCGGCCGCGTTCTCCGGTGAAATAAGGATTGAACACCCGTTTCAGGTCTTCGGGAGAGATGCCAATGCCCTGATCTTTAATCTGTAAGACGCTCCCGGTTCCCGTCTGCTCCGCGGAAATGGTTACCGTCTTGCCTGTCCCGGCTGTATAATTTACGGCGTTGACGAGAATCTGGGCCAGCATGAATCTCAGCCATTTGGCGTCGCTGTATATAGAGAGTCCATCGTCAACGGTAATGTCTACCCGGACTCCCCTCCGGATGAACAGCCTGCGGTTATCGGCGACGGTCTCGCTTACGGCTTTGCGAAGCAATAGAGGCTGAACATGGAAATCATCCTCAAAGCGTTCCAGCCTGGAGGTGTAGATAACCATCTCCAGTCCCTTGCGGAGCCGCTCCACCTCCTCTTGGATGCTGCTGGCAGCATCCTCCTCCAAATCCTGAAGGGTAAGCTGGATGACGGAAAGCGGCGTCTTCATCTGGTGTACCCAGCGGTTGATGAAATCGATATGCTGATCCATCCGCCGGGTATGGGAATGCAGCTGGTCCAGATAGTAGTGGTGGTTATGCTGCAGCATCTCCGTCACCGCTTCGGGCAGCGGCGCATCGTCAAGGGGAATAAGCTGTTCCCCCGGGGCTCCGCCGGGTCCGCTCAGGCGGGTGTATAGCTTATAGTGCTGAACATACCGGAAGCCCAGATATAGAATGAGAACTGCAAAGCTGAGGGCCATACCGTATAAAACAATCGAGAAGGGTCTGTATTCGCCCGTAACCCAGTAGAGCACGGGGATGAGGATCATCTGGAGCAGATAGAAGAGCAGCAGCGGCCGGTGATCCTTAAGAAACAGCCTCATGGTGTTTCTCCGGAGAGGCTGAGCCGGTAGCCGGCACCTCTTATCGTTTCTACGATGTCGTCAAGATCAAGATCCTTGAGCTTCTTACGTACGCGGGTGATATAGACATTTAGTGTATTATCATCGATGAAGTGCTGATCCTCCCACATCAGGTCCAGCAGCCGTTCACGGGAGACGACGCGCCCTTCCTTCAGCAGGAGCGCTTCCAGCAGGACGGCTTCCTTCTGTGTAAGCTCAGCGGACAGGCCGTTGTGCTGGATCACATAACGCTCCGGATACAGCGTCAGTCCTCCGGCTTGAAGCTTGCGTTCTTCCTGGCTGTGGGCGTAAGAGCCGTAAGCTCTACGCAGATGGCTGCGGATTTTGGCCAGCACGACCTCGTATTGGAACGGCTTGATAATGTAATCGTCGCCGCCGTTCTCCAGCGCCATCACCTGATCCATGCCACTGTCCCGGGCAGATATGAAGAGGATGGGGCAGAGTGAGGATTTGCGAAGCTGGCGGCACCAATAGAACCCGTCATATCTCGGCAGATTGACGTCCAGCAGCACCAGGCTTGGGGCACTGTCCTCAAAGGTTTCCAGCACTCTATTGAAGTCATCTACGATAACGGTATGAAAATCATATTTTGACAAATAACTGCTAAGCAGGTCTGCCAGCTTGGCGTCGTCCTCGACAATCAGAATCGTTTCCATGAATTCACTCCTTTGTCCAGTATTACAGTAACATGCTAAGGGAAATTTATGCAAAACAGGATTCAGACGCAAACAACCTCCCGGGCTGCCGGAAAAAGATCCGGCTGCGGGAGGCTGCTTGTATGTTGCGGAAGGATGGATTAACGGGTTTTGATGACCAGCGCATTGCTGATCAGACGTCCCGGTGTTGTCAAATATTTGCCGTTGTAATACAATCCGCTGGAGGCGCCGCCATCCAGATTCATGGCCTGATAGGCACCGGCCTGCTTCATAATCTGCGCCAGCTGCGAAATGGTAGCCCCGCTGGTGGTCAGAAGAATCAGTTTGTGGTCGCGCGTCAAGCCCAGCGCGCTGCGGGCTCCGCCGCCGGTGCGGATTTTGGGATCCCTGAAGCCTTCGGCGGTCACATCCACCGCTACCTTCCCGTTAACCAGCAGCCGGGGGCCGGCCTGAAGCGCACCTTCGATGGTCCCGCTCTGGAAGCGCGATGCGAATTCAGTGCCAGGAATCAGCTCTGCTAACAGATTGCGGTCATAAGCGAATACGGCCCGCCGTTCTCCAGCGCCGTTCTTGAGCATCTTTCCGCCGCTGATGATATAACCATAAGGGACTTTGTATGCCCCTTTAGTGTAGGCATCAAAGTAGGTCCCGTTGATCGCAACGAGAGCACCGCTGCGTTTGGCAATGCTGCCAAGTGACTCCGTCTTGCCGACCGTGTTGCCGGCAAGCACTACATCCAGTTTGACCGAGGGATGGAGCAGGGAAGCGGTGACTGTCTGCACTGTAAAGGAGCGGCTGCCGACCTTAAAGGTGCGTTTGCCGCTGACTACCGCTGGGGATTCCGCTTTAAGGAGTGCTCCGCTGAGTACGGGCAAGGTGGCGGAAGTTTCGTCCGCTGTCAGCGTGAGCGACGAGGCCTGTGGATTCCACTTCAGCTGAAGGCCCAGTGTTTGGCTGACCAGAGACAGCGGAACATACGTCGTGCCGCTGCCGCTGAAGACCGGCTCACTCAAGGTTACGGCCTTGTCGTTCACGGAAGCCTTCGCCGAGCCCGGAATCAGGTGGAGGGAAGCCTCGCCCTTTGTAATTTCTATCGTTCCGCCAGGAGTGAGGATCGACCGGATGCCGGCAAAATTATTCAGGAAACGCAGCGGAATGAAAGCATGATTCTCCTTGTCCACATAAACTGCGAGCTTGGACGCAGGCGCCGCGGAGGCGCTTGATGATGCTGGAGGAAGAACGTAAAGCGGGAGAAGCAGGGTAAGGATGAGGGCGATGATTTTTTTCATGATGAACAGTATCTCCTTTTAAGTGGCGGCAGCATGATCTGCCATGCAGGATGAATTTGGAACATGCTCCAGAATGAAGCACCGGGTCTTATTATCATATAAGGGCAGTCTAACCGTCAATTACTAGGCTTCAGTGCAGGCAGAATGGTGAACAACTGATGATCCCTATATCCGGTGGCGTATGCATCTTCCAGACTGTTCGTTTATAATCTAGTAAGCTTACTTATTCTTCATAAAGGCGGGTAGCAACAATGACAAGAATCGGCTTGATTCGGCATGGCAGCACAGCTTGGAATAAAGAAGGACGGATACAGGGGCATACGGATAACCCTTTGGACGAGGAAGGACTTCAGCAGGCGGCGGCTATAGCAGAACGTCTCAGCGGAGAACAGTGGGACTATATCTACTCAAGCGACCTGCTGAGAGCAAGACAGACGGCAGAGGTGATCGCAGCGAAGCTGGGTCTGCAGGTAGCGGGAGTGATTCCGGGAATTAGGGAGATGAACGGAGGACTGCTTGAGGGCACCACGGAGCAAGAGCGGGTGGAACGCTGGGGGACGGAATGGAAGTCGCTGGACCTCGGGCTGGAGAGCAATGAATCAGGCAAGCAACGGGGGAGCAAGGCGATTGAAGAGATTGCATTAAAGCATCCCGGCCACAACATCCTGATTGTCAGCCACGGCGCGATTCTGCGGAGCAGCCTGACCGGACTGGTTCCCGGACTGGATGTCAGCGTGCTGCTGAAGAATACCTCTATCACCCGCATCGTTAAAGGGGACAGCGGCTGGACCTGCGAGCTGTATAATTGTGTGAAGCATATGGAGAGCTAGACCTTATCCAGACGGCATCTTCCAAAACATTCCATGCAGGATCCGCCCGCGCCTGCCGATAATAAGCTTATCGCTTATTACTGTTAACCAGATTTATTTTCATGTAAAAGGGAGTGCGCATCATGATGGAAGAAGCCCGTAATTATATATTGGCTCTATTTTCGGTTCTTATTGCAGCGTTGACTGTGTACAGCCTTCTCCGGCTGACCCGGAATTTCACCTATAAAAATCAAAGAGCCCGTGCTGTGCGCACGAGCCTGATAATACTGATCGCCAGCGGCGGATTATACGGAATGCACTGGCTGGGCAAGCAGTCACAATCCGGCTTGAAACAGGCTGAAGGCAGCCTGTTTATCTCCTTGGTACTCTATACATTGACTCTCTTAGCCCTGATGTATCTGTTCTCCAAGCTTCGCCAGATCCTGACCGAAAGAGAGCAATTGAAGGAACTGGCCTACAGGGATACCTTGACAGGCCTCTTGAACAAAAACGGGATGGATCACTTCTGGGACCACTGCAAACCAAACGAGCAGCTTGCGGTGCTGTTCCTTGACCTGGACCGATTCAAGTCAATCAATGACAGACTTGGCCATCATGTGGGCGATTTGCTGCTTCAGGCCGTCGGCGGCAGTCTGAAACAGTTCACCTCCAAAGGCAAACGGCATATCTTCCGGAACGGCGGGGATGAATTCGTAATTGTCGCCAAACGTTGCGGCCGTAAGGAAGCAGAGCAGCTTGCTATGCAGATTCTGGAGCAAACGACCCGCATTTACAGTCTGGAACGGCATGAACTGTTTGTTTCAGTCAGCATCGGCATTACGTTGAGCCATGGCAGGATCGACCCGATGCGGCTGCTGAAGGAAGCCGATTCGGCAATGTACAGCGCCAAGCAGCTCGGAAAGGGCCGATATACCATACACAAGCAGGGAAACACGCTTCAATCTGTCAATTGGGCAGGCAGCTCCAAAGCCAATTAATTAAATTTGCTGCGTCCTTTCATCAGGAACAGGCAGAGCAGGGCTATTGCCATGCTCACCGCTGCCGCATAGAACAGGATGGAATAGTCGGTAAGGTCAATCATCAGCCCAAGCAGCGGTGGGGAGGTGATGGCGGCCAGCGAGGAGACCAGATAATACATTCCGGTGCGTGTACCGATGCTTTCCTCCGTGCCTGTTGCTACTACATAAGGGTATGAATTGATATTAATACAGGCCCAGAACATCCCGCCAACAAGCAGCAGAATCCGCAGCACAAGCAAATTCTCCGCAAATCCCACGAGGGCAAAAACTGCCATTAGTCCGCATACTCCGGTGACAATAATCTTTTTCTTCCCGAACCGCCCGCCCAGCCAGCCGCTGGGAATCGCAAACACTACGAAGGCTAGCGAAAAGAACGTCAGCGAGAAGGAGGCTGCCTGTTCACTGAGGCCAAGGTGATGTTTGCCGTACAATGTGAACAGCGTCTCTACACCTTGATAAGCTACGAACCAGAAGAAGATGGCTGCTAAGAGCCAGACTGTGGTACGGTCGAGCTGTTTTTTTAAGGAGATGCGTGTAGGTTTGACCCGTGGAATGTTACCGCTGCGTTGCGAATCTCCGGATAAACCAGTGACTTCTTCGGTACCCAGTGCTGCTTCTTTGTTCACACCATCCCGTTCCTCCTTGATGAACTGCGACACGATGAACAGGCAGAGCAGCGTGATGAGACCGGCAACAATAAACGGCAATGCTGGGCTGGCCTTGTAGAGGAATGAGCCGACGCCAAACGCCAGAATCGACCCAATCCCTCCCATGAAGTTAATCAGGCCGTTCGCCTTGGTGCGCTGCTTATCCGGCGTAATATCCGGCATCAGCGCGACGGTCGGCGAACGGTACAGGCTCATGGCCAGGTTCATCAGCATCATAAAGAGCAGCAGCGTGAACAGCCCGGTGTGGAACGGAATCAGCATCGTCAGTACGGCAGCCAGCGGCATTCCGATCAGCAGATAAGGCATTCTGCGCCCATAACGGCTCACCGTACGGTCACTGCGGTTGCCAATCCATGGCTGCAGAAACAGGGCGAAATAGTTATCAATGGTCATCATGAAGCTGATCAAGGCTACACTGTGTACATATTTCTCCAGGAAAAAAGGTACAAACGCATTATACAAACTCCATGTAATGCTGATGCTGAAAAAACCGAAACCCAGCAGCCAGACTTTCTTCACCCCATCACTCTCCCTTAGCAGTAAGCAGTCTGTCCAGCACGTCCGGATAATCGGTAATGATTCCTGACACTCCGGCAGCGATTAATTCTTTCATGCGCTCCGGATCATTCACGGTCCAAGGATGATAGGCGATGCCATGCTCCGCCGCCTCGGAGACAAACTCCGGCAACACAGCGAAATGGTAGGCATGCAGTGCATCCGCCTGCAGAGAGGCTGCGTAATCCCACGGGCGGTACAAGCCTTCTCCATATAAAATCCCGGTGCGAATCTCCGGTGCCAGCGATTTGCAGTGAGCCAGGGAGTAATGGTTGAAGCTCGACAATATGACGCGTTCACTCATGTTGAATTCCCGCACGGCGGCAATAACCTTTTCCTCCATCCCCGGGTACATAAAGACCCCGTTCTTAAGTTCAATATTTAGCACCGTATCGCTATCCTTGAGCAGATCCAGAAGATCTTCGAGGGTGGGAAGCAGCTCTCCCTTGAATTCTTCCCCGAACCAGGAGCCCGCGTCCAGGTCAAGCAGTTCCTTAAGCGTGTGGTCTTTCACATTCCCGCTGCCGTTTGTCGTGCGGCCCAGCGTTTCGTCATGAATCAGAATCAGTGCGCCATCCTTTGTCATCTGTACATCGGTTTCAATCCCGGTCGCTCCAAGCGTAAGGCCCTTGCGGAATGCTGACATCGTATTCTCCGGACACACAGCGGATGCGCCGCGATGCGCAAAGTTAATTAGCGGATTCATTATTTGCAGTCCCTCCAAGTTGTTTTTTAATAGAGCCCGACGAATCAGGCTACTCTTCTTATTCCACACCAGATAATAAAAACCTGTCCAAAAATCCCCTCAGAACGCGAATTCCTAAAATTTTACCTAGCGATTACATATCCCTGGACCTGTATAATAGAATAGAATTCAGTGTACTTGGAGAGGAAGAGATGTTTCTTGAAGTATTGTATAGAATGCGGAACTGAGCTGATCTTGAAAGAATGCGGCGGGGAGGGGCTGATCCCTTTTTGCGGGGCATGCGGAATGTTCCGGTTTCCTATTTTTAGCACGGCTATCAGTACCGCAGTGTTGAACAAAGAGATGGACAAGATTCTGCTAATCAAGCAGTATAACCGGCCGGATTACATCCTGCTCGCAGGTTACGTCAACAAAGGGGAGAATGCGGAAGCCACCCTTATCCGCGAGGTAAAGGAAGAGGTAGGGCTGGATATCGTGGCTTATGAATATATGCGCAGCCTTTATTTTGAGCCGTCCAATACGCTGATGCTGAACTTTATAAGCATGGCTGCTTCGGAAGACTTGAGCCGGATGAGTGCCGAAGTGGATCAAGCGATGTGGTTCACATTTGAAGAAGCAGCCCGGGAGATCAAAAAGAACAGTCTGGCAGAGACCTTTCTGCTGGCGATTATTGAGAAGCTGAATGCAGGCAGGGTTGATCTCCTTAAACTCACTGAAGCTTAAACGCGCGGCCCCGGTCCATTCCTTGGACCAATTGTTTCTGACTACAGCCGTATTCATTGATGTGTTTCCATTCTCATCCTGACAAAGCAAAGGGCGTCCCGCGGCCATTTACATGGCAGGGAACACCCTTGTTCTTTTTAAAGCGGGATGGTTTAATTCCCTTTTATCTTTTTGATATTGTCCTGCCACTTCCCGGTTTCAAACTTCAGGAGCTTATCATAACCGGCTTTTTGGGCATCCTGCTCGGCTTTGTCGAGCAGGGCAATCACTTCCTGTTCATCCTTGGCGAACAAGGCTTTAGCCCGCACCTTATCGGCGATATCGGCTACACGCTGCATGATCATGCCCTCTTCTGAATCTGGAAGGGGCTGTATATTGCCGAATTCCGTGGCATCAAAGGAGGTCTTCCAGGCGATTGTAGTTTGGGAGACCGTAGCCCAGTCGCGCTTATCCTCAGGTAGACTCATTTCATTTTCAGCCTTGGCTCCATCAATAAATGCCGTATTTCCTGCCCATTGAAACGTATCCCAGATGGCCATGAGCTTGGAACGCTCCTCGGCTTCATTTTTATATTTTTCTGTATAGATGGGTGCGCCTTTCTCATTGGTGCCCTGCCAGTACATGCCTTCAGGCCCCCAGAAAATAATACGTTCCCCTTCCTCGCCCGTCAGCCAGTCCAGATAGGCAAATATACCTTCTGGATTCTCAGCTTGTGTTGTGATGACACTGACATTCCAGCCAAGAGAATCAAATTCGTTGACCCATACCTTCTTCGGATCTACGCCGGCTTTATGCAAAGGCCAGATCATCGTGTATCCGCCTTCAAGATCTTTGGCGCGCAGCATGCTGTTCGCTTCCGTGCCGATAACGGTGGTATCGAAATCCCCGTAGATTGCTATGCGGCCATTATTCACCTTTTCCTTGACCTGGTCGCGGGTCTGCGTGATGGCATCCTGGGTAATCAGCTTTTCCCGGAATAATTTATTGGCGAACACCATGGTTTCGCGGTAGACCGGATCACTGAAGAGGGATTTCAGCTCATTCCCCTGGGGGACGACACGCAGAGAGACCTGCCCGACATTCCGGTCTTCCGCCATCCCGGCGTAGAGAAAGTCTATCCCTTGACCCAGCATCCCGACCTCGAATGGAATAATGTCAGGATACTTCTCTTTCACCAGCTTCAGATAGGCATACAGGTCATCAAAGGTTTCCAGCTTCGGCGATCCGAGTTCCTTGTAGATCTTATTATTTACAGCGTAGCCACCGTTGCCCATCGGATTTTTCGTGTACCAATTTGGGAATTGGTACAGTTTGCCGTCTTCGGAGCGGAGCATGTTGATTGTTTTTTCTCCTGCCCATTTTTTCAGATTAGGATATTTATCAAGATAGGGGTCCAGCGCAACGAGTTTGCCTGCTTTTCTCAGCTTTTCTACTTCGGCTCCGCGGTCTCCCCAGATGACATCCGGGAACTCGCCGGAGGCGATCATTGTATTGAATTTCTGCAGAGCCGCACCGCCGGACTGGATCGACTGGACCGTTACTTTCTTGTTCTCCTGAATCCATTTAGTCGCCGGATCCTGGCCCCAAGGATTCATCGTATACCAGTCATAATTGCCGAAAAAGGAAAAGGTGAGCGGCGTTTCTCCGAAAACAAAAGGTTGGGATGAATCAGTCCCGGCAGTGTTGTTGCTTGGCTTTGCCCCGTCTTCACCGCTGTTTCCACCGCATGCGGCAAGCATAATACTCATACCCAGCATACATACCGGCAGCAGGAATGATTTTTTGAAATATAAGAGTTTATATGCTTCACGCTATAAATTATCCTTCTATTTCTCGCTGAAACGGATACCGTCCTTTTGAGGACGGCGAAGCCGTTTCCACTTGTAATGGACATCTTCATACCCCCATGGGATTGTTTTTATGAATAAGCCGTGAGCTATGATTGCTACACCGATCTTATCCAAGTTCATTCTTTAATGGAACCGATCATGACGCCCTTGGTAAAATATTTCTGCAAAAATGGATAAACCAGCAAAATAGGTACAGTTGCTACCAGCATAGTGGACATGGTGAGCGATTTGGTTGTGACGCTTTGGAGCCGGGCCATGTGGCCTTGAGCGGCTGCATTGGTCTGCATCATCTGTTCAGACATAATGTTGGAGCTTAGAATTTGCTGAAGCAGCGTTTGAATCGGGAGCAGATGCCCGGAGGTGATGTAAATGCTGGCCGTAAACCAGTCATTCCAGTGCCATACTGCAGCAAATAGAGAGAGCGTGGCGATCACCGGACCCGAAATCGGGATGACAATTTTGAAAAAGATGCCGAAGTGGCCGCAGCCGTCGATTTTCGCCGATTCCTCCAAGCCTTCCGGCAGTTCGAGAAAAAACGTGCGGAAAATGATCATGTTCCAGACGCTGATTATATTCGGAACAATCATGACCCAGAAATTATTCATCAGGCCCAGCTCGCGATTAATCAGAAAGGAAGGAATCAATCCTCCGCTGAAGTACATCGTGATGATGCACAGGATCATATACCCTTTCCGTCCCATGAGCTGTTTCTTGGACATGCCATAGGCAAAGATTGATGTACAGGCAATGGATAGAATTGTGCCAATCCCCGTTCTCAGTACGGAAATAAGGAAGCCTGTCATTAGCCGCTTATCCTGAAACACTACAATGTAATTCTCCAGAGTGAATTGTCTGGGCCAAAAGGTGATCCCCCCACGCGTCGTGTCCAAACCCACGTTGAATGAGATGACGATCGAATTCCAGAACGGATACAACATTACAAAAGCCATGAGAATGAGCATGGAGTAAATGAGACTGAGAAACAAATTGTCAGAAAGACTGTTTTTCATGCCGTGATCACCTGCATTTCAATGTGTAGTTGCGATGCCGAAGACTACCACAGACTGTGTCCCAGTTTACGGGCTATCCGATTGGCAACTGTGAGCAAAAAGACGCTGATTATCGACTTGAATAAACCGACTGCGGCGGCGTAGGAGAAAAGCGAGTTGCGGATACCAACGCGGTAGACGTAAGTATCAATGACATCGGACACGTCCTGAAGTACAGGGTTTTTGGCCAGGAGCAGGATGTCCTCAAAGCCTGCGCTCAAGATATCGCCAACTGCGAGAATCATGAAGATCGTAACTACGCCGGAAATACCGGGCAGGGTAATGTACCAAATTTTCTTCAAGCGGTTTGCTCCGTCGATGGAGGCTGCTTCGTAAATTTCGGGATTGATGCCGGCAATGGCGGCCAGATATACGATGCCGGAGAAACCGATCTCCTTCCAGATTCCTGTTCCGATCAGGATGGCCCAGAAGTAGCCGGGAATGGACAGGAAATTGACAGGCTCGCTGATTAAATGCAGCTTTTGCAGCAGCATGTTCACGCTTCCGTTATCGGTTGCCAGCATGGAGGTCACAAATCCGGACACGATGACCCAGGACAGGAAGTGGGGCAGGTAGCTGATGGTCTGGATCATCCGTTTGAAGCGCGAGTGAATCACTTCGTTCAGGATAAGTGCCAGCAATATAGGTGCCGGAAATCCGATGAGGAGTCTCAGTGCACTAATCACAATCGTATTACGCATGACGGTCCAGAATTCGGGTGCCTCGAAGAACATCTGGAAATACTTGAAGCCTACCCATGGGCTGTGCAGAAATCCTTGAAAAATATCGTAATCCTGAAAAGCCATCAGCACCCCGTACATCGGCAGATAAGAAAAGATCACGATAAGAATCATTGCCGGGATGACCATCAGTTGAAGATCCAGCTGCCTGGAGAATCTGAACCAGAAGGATTTGCGGCTGGCTTCCGGTCGTACGCCCGGAGGGACTCCCGGTGGTGAAGACGTGACGATGCTTTTTTTCATCTGAACACTTCCTTTGCAAATTTCTCTGCTGAATTTCATAGTATAGGAACCGTTCCGGCAAAAACACTGATAAGAACAACGATTTGTAGACTTCTGCAATGAGGATGAAGGTTTTGCAACACGGTAAAATTGAAATGTTATATGATGTGATCAATAGAAAGTGTTGGCTTTGATCACACGGCCGGATTGGAGGTCAAACATGTATAACGTATTGCTGTCAGATGATGAAGTGCTGGATTTAAGAGGGATGCAGCACTTTATACCCTGGAAGGATCTGCAGATGAATGTGGCAGCGGTGGTGAGCAGCGGTTTCGCTGCGCTGGATTATATCCGGAATCATCATGTTGATATTCTGATCACCGATATCCGGATGCCGATTATGTCCGGTCTGGAGCTGTCCCGTGAAGCATTGCAGCTGCTCCCACAGCTGAAAATCATATTTGTAAGCGGTTACGAAGACTTCCACTATGCCAAGCAGGCGATGGAGCTGAATGTGCAGAGTTATGTCCTGAAGCCTGTAGAGGATGAAGAAATGATCGAGGTGCTGCAGAAGGTGAAGGCCCAATTGGATCATGAGGCCCAGCAGTCCAGACTGGAATCGGATTACTATAAGACCTTGCCTGTACTTAAGAACAACAGGCTGCTTGGCCTGCTGGATGGTCAGCAAGACGGAGCAGAAACCATAGATGATCTAGTCCTTGCACAATGCGGGATTAGCCCATCTGCTCCGCAGCGGGTCGCCGTGATTGAGATTGATGATGTGGCCTGGAAGCTGAATGCATACAGCGAGCTGGAAGCGAGGCAGATCGTCAATCAGCTGTATCAAACGGTACTGGATTATTGCACAGAGTGCCGGATCTGGTCGCTGTGCAGGCTTTCCAGCCGTGAATGTGCGCTTGTACTGCAGATGGAGGAACTGGCGGAATGTGAAGCGCTGCTCAGCGGTTTAATTGAACTTATTGGGGTCAGGTTTCCGGTCACCATCACAATAGGCCTGAGCAGCACAGCAGCTTCCACCGCTTCAATTCACACCTCTTATCAGCAGGCGAAGCAGGCGCTTGATTATAAAATGCTTGCGGGCAAAAGCCGTCTGATCCAATTTTCCGAGCTGGAGTCAGGCAGCGTGGAGGATGTGCAGAGTCTCGAAATGACGCTGGATGCCCTGTTTGCCGCAATGTCGAATTACAGGCTTGTCCAGCTGCACGATGAACTTGAGAATGTATTCACCTTGGTCCGCCGGATGAAGTCCAAATCTACCGTCTACAACTTTGCCATTCAGATTATCTCCCGGCTGGATGCCTATCTGGCAGGACTAAACGAGAATCTGTTCCAGATGCTGGGCATGCGAATGGAGAACCTGGACATTTTGTTCAAATTCGAAACCATGGATGATATCCAGTCCTGGCTGCGCCGGAGGGTATTTGAAATCTCTGAAACACTGCATGTAAAGAAGCAAAAGAAAAATAATAAGCTGCTTGAATCGGTCTGCGCCTATGTGGAGAAGCATCTGGACCGGAATATCGCACTCCGGGATGTGAGCAATCTGTTTAGCTTTTCCCCGAATCATCTCGGTGTGCTGTTCAAGCAGGGAACGGGCATTAATTTCAGCGATTACGTGGTGGAGAAGCGGCTGGAGAGAGCCTGCACTTTACTGCAGAATCCCCAATATAAAATTTTCGAGGTGGCCGGAAGGGTTGGCTATAAAAACCTGACTTATTTCAGCAGGCAGTTTAAAGACAAATATGGGATGACACCGGGAGATTACCGTAAGCAGTGCTGAACAAAGGAGAACAGTGGCCTATGAAGCAAAAGAAACGGTTTCTGTCATTCGGCTACAAGCTGATGATTTCTTATATTGTACTGCTGATTGTCCCGGTTGCTTTTGTCGGTGCCTTTGCTTATAACACGGCGGTTGAATCCATCCGAACACAGACAAAGGCCAATATCCGGGGCACGCTTCAGCAGATTCAGGATAATATCCGTTATAAGGTGGAGGATACCAAGCGGCTGACGGACTCACTGTATTATGACCGCACACTGGCGGATTCCTTAAGGCGCTACGATGACGGCTGGTACAGCTTTGAGACGCTGCAGAGCTATTTGATCCCGATGCTGCAAAATACGGTTCATTCCTCTAACCGCAACATTGCACTGTCCCTGTATATTCAGAATGAGACCATACCCGAGGTTTACTATTCTTACGAAGGGATGGATCCGCTGCGGAAGGGGAGGTTCTACCAGCTGTTTCACCAAAAGCGGATTCTGGGCAAGCCCTGGTTCAGCGGTTTTCCCCGGGAACAATACGGGGTAACGATGCAGTGGCGCCAGATCGAAGATGATGAGTCCTACGGGAATATTTCCTTGCTCCGCAGATTGATGGATACGTATGAGCCCACTGCACCCAAACCATTTGGTTTTGTCCGGATTACCGTCAAGCTTGCCGATCTTCTCGAAAGCGTGAAAGATGATAAGTTCCGCAAGGGCAGTACAGTGTATATAGAAAATGAAAATCATGACATTATCCACCTTTCTTCAAGGGATAAAAATATGAAACCCGAGCAAATTCCACTGCTGGAGAGCAAGGATTATCTGCAAATCAAGGCGCCGGTCGAGGAGCTGAACTGGACGCTTGCGGTCAATATCCCCAATGAAGTTTTGGAGCAGGATATCCAGAAGGTCAAAAGCGTAACCATTCTCGTCTGCCTGATCATGATCGGTTTCTTTTCCGCAGCAGGTATGCTGCTGTCCGGCTATTTTTCCCGGCGTGTCGTCAAAATTGTGTCTGTCCTCCGTTCCTTTCAGGAAGGGGATTTGCATAAAAGGCTTAGTTACCGGGGCAATGACGAATTTAATCAGATCTCCCTGGCACTAAATAATATGGGGGAGAATATGAACCGCCTGATTCAGGAAGTTTACCTCTCCAACCTGCACAAGAAGGAAGCAGAGCTGGAAATTCTTCAGGCACAGATCAATCCCCACTTTTTGTATAACTCGTTCTCTTCCATAAACCGTCTGGCACAGTTTGGTGAGATCAGTAAAATCCGTTTGATGGTCAGCGGCCTTGCGAAATTCTACAGGCTGACACTGAATGAGGGCAGGACGATGATTCCGGTCGAGAAGGAGCTGCAGCATGTACAGACCTATATTGACATCCAGAAAATCAAATATGAGGATCATCTCACCTTTAATTTCGATATTGACCAGAAGGTGCTGGGTTTTGATACTGTAAGGCTGATTTTGCAGCCCTTTGTGGAGAACATTCTTGAGCATGCTTTTTACGGGGAGACCATTCATATCCGCATTACGGCGGAGGCTGGTCAGCAGGGAATTGTGTTCAAGGTGATTGACGACGGCATCGGTATGACTAAGGAAACCATCCGGCAGATTTTCTCTCCAAGCGGGATCAAGATGGGGTATGGCATCCGCAACGTCGACCAGAGAATCAAGCTGCAATTTGGCGATTCATACGGTGTCTTGCTCTACAGCCGGCTTGGAATCGGAACAACTGTTCAAATCACTATCCCTTACTTTCATCATACAGAGCTCACCGGCAACGACGGGACACAGGGATAAGGCAGAAGCTTTCCGAGCTTTCAGTCTGTCTAGGAAAGGAGGAGGAATAGGAATTCGTAACATCTAATCTGCACCCCATCTAATTATAGAAAGGCGGAGAAAACAATGACTAAAGGTAAAAGAAAACGGACTTTGCTGATGGCCCTGCCCGCGCTGCTGCTGAGCTTTATGCTGAGTGTTCCGGCCCAGACAACATCTGCCCAAACAGGACCCTTCGTATCCGAGATCATCGTGCGGACAGGCGCCAATTTTAAAAACCATAATGATGTTGTCAGCTTCGTGAGCAATGCGGCAAAGAACAATATTTCCGTCATCAATTTGAGTGTGAAGCAGGATGAGGATGAGGAGGTTCCGTCCGGCTATGCATTTTATAAGAGCAAGATTGCGCCGGTCGCTTCAGGATACTCCAATTTTGACGCAGTCAAGGATGTTATTGCTGAGGCACATAAAAAGAATATTCAGGTGAGGGCATGGATTCCGCAGTTCCACGACCGTGCGGCCTTTGACAAGAACAGCGAGTGGCAGATGCGCGCGCTTGTGGACGGCAAGGTGAAACCTTTTACAGGCTCCAATGGCACTGAATATTTTGTGAATCCGCTCCATCCTGGTGTGCAAGCCTATGAGCGCTCCATCATCAAAGAAGTTGCGGCAAATTATGATGTTGATGGCATTGTCCTGGACTGGCTCCGCTTTGACGATTACAACATGGATATGGGGGATTACACGAGAACACAGTATAAAAATCAATACGGCTATGATCCAATTACCATTAACTTTGCTTCGGATAATGCGAAACGGGAGGAGTGGAATGACTGGAGAACGACCAAGCTTGGGGAGTATGTGCGTGATGTGAAAAGCGATTTGGACGGGATTACGCCAGGACTCTTTTTCGGGGCTTATATTCTGCCGCCGGAGTTTGTGGAAGTCGGACAGGATTCCGCCAAATTCATGCCATACATGGATTTCGTTTCTCCGATGGCCTATTTCGACGACTGGGAATTTCCGCAAACCTGGGTTTATGACAGCGAAGGTATACTAAGCCAGACCCGGCAAAAAATCGGCAATGCCGAAATCATTGCCGCGTTAGATACCGATTGGACCGATGCCCAGTATAAAAACGTACAACAGGGAATCCGCTCCAACTTCCCCGACATTTCGAATCTGGCTTTTTTCATTTATGGCAAGTGGACGAATACGGATATGAAGAATATTAATAAGCGCGCAAACTGGTAGCTATATATGTTGAACTTTAGCTTTACCCCGCCGGCATAGAACGCAACTGCGGTGAATGTTTGGACTTCCGGCCGCTGTTGTCGTAAGAATTTCTTGATTTAACCCGCTATTTGCGGTTGAAATCCGTAGAACGGCGGGGATATTGGCAAGTTAAGCATGTAGGATGGAAAGCAATACGATGACTGCACAGTAACTATGCTGAGACAATATCCCGGATCATCTCATGTACATGCTGCACTTCCATAAGGGCCTGGGAGTATTCCAGGTCCGATTTTTTGGCCGGTATCTGCCTTGGAAGAAAGGGAATCGACAGTACGGGCGTATCCTTGCTGCTGAGGTAGATTTTAAGCGTAAGCTCAATGATTTCCTCGGGTTTTCCGTCTTCCTGTCTGTTTGCGGTTCCGTAGACTGCGGCAGCATCCAGCACTTTACCTGTGCCGGCCTTTGCGCCGCTGCTGGTAATCCGGCTGGTTTTGCTGGCTTTGGTCAGGGTGAGGGCGTTCTCAACAATTTCAGAGCCTAAGATCACATCAAAGGTGTAAAGGACAGCTGAGGGCGTTGCATGGTTGTCAGGGGAATACATGCCGATAGCGAGCTGCTTGCCTCCTTCATCAAGGGCAATGATATGAGATTTGTCTGGAGTGATGAACCGCTTAGTGAATTTAAGGTTGAAATCAGCCAGTGTATGGATCAGCTTGTTCAAGTCAGACGAAGGATCGGACAGTTTATGCCGCAGCACCGCTGCCGCCAGCAGCAAGCCAACACCCAGTGCGGCGAACATGTACATCAGGATAATGAGGATTATACCGCCTCCTAAAAGTTTTGCGAGCTTAGCCTCATTGAATCCACTTCGAACAAAACTCACTTCGAAAGCATAGACTTAAGTTTTGCGAGCTTAGCCTCATTGAATCCACTTCGAACAAAACTCACTTCGAAAGCATAGACTTAAGTTTTGCGAGCTTATTAAGAATCTATGCCAGGGGTACGTGAACAAATACATATACCTGCTGCGGGGAATCAACTATTCTTTTTCTATTCCGCGAGACGGGGATATATGATTATAGGAGGATTTCGGGCATGATAGTGGATACATTGGGGCATTTGCTGGAAAATGAGGCTGCTTACGGAGAGAAAATTCAGCGTGGACTGCAGTTCCTGCGGGATACGGACTTTGCAGGACTGGCTGCAGGCCGCCATGATGTGAATGAAGAAATGTTCTATTTCATCAATGAATACGAGACCAAGGACGCCGGAGACTGCTTCTGGGAAGCCCACCGGATCAATCTTGATCTGCATTATATTCTTGAAGGTACGGAGCGCATCGGTTATTCCGCTATTGAGCAGCTCAAGGTTAGAGATGAATACAGCGCCGAGAAAGATGCGGTGTTCTTTACGGGCGAGCTGGAGTCGGCGGTAACCGCAGGTCCGGGAGCGCTTGTCGTCTGCTATCCGCAGGACGGGCATATGACAGGGATTGAAGCGGGGAAGAAGGAAGCGGTGCGGAAGGTTGTTTTGAAGATTAAACTCTGATTTGTTTTCGATATAAATATGCTGTAAAAGAGAGCCCCGCGGGGCTCTTTTTTGCGCCTCTTGATGTGTCCTCTGCCGGGGGATAAGATAAAGTGGGGTTCAATTAAATTTTAATTACAGCTAATTACCCGGACAAGGAGCCGCGCTAATGAATATTTATCTCGAACTTCCGGATGTGGATAAGCATTTCCCCTTCCGCAGTTTAGTCTGCGGAGGTGACGATCTCACATATCCGCATTGGCATAAAGAAATCGAAATTATTTACGTCACCAAAGGAAGACTAAATCTGGGAATAAATGATACCCCGATCCGGATGGAACAGGGTGAAATACAGTTCATCAATGGCGGAGATGTGCACTATTTCCTCGCCTCGCCTGAAAGTGAACGGTTTGTGATCCAGTTTGATCTCGGACTGTTTCAGGAGGTTACTGCGCTCGGCGGCAATGAATATTCGCTTCGCGATCTGTTCACAGAGATGGAGCAATCCAGTTCAAGCTGGCCGGAAGCGGTAGCAACGAAGGTGATTGGCCTTCTGGAGAGCATTTACGAGGAGGACACGCAGCGGCGTGAAGGCTATGCCTTTCTCATCAAGGCGAGACTGTTCGAGCTGCTGACGGTTATTATGCGGGAAGTGCCGAAGAATAGCAGCAACAGAGGGCCCAAGTTCTCGGAGGATACTCAGATCCAGTCGCGGGAAACGCTGGAACGGCTGGAGCGGATTTTCATCTATGTCGAGCAGCATTACCAGGAACCGATTACGCTAAACGAAGTAGCCGGACATATGGGCTTCAGTCCGTATTATTTTACTAAGCTGTTCAAGAAGAATACGGGCATGACCTTTGTTGCCTTTCTCAATGAATACCGGCTGAATAAAGCCAAGTGGATTCTGCTCAATGAGAACCTGCCCATGTCTGCCGTGGCGGAAGCGGCGGGGTTTGGCAGCGTGAAGACTTTCCATCATTTTTTCAAGGAAGCGACGGGAATATCGCCCCTGAAATACCATAAGACAATATTCAGGAATAACAGGGCAAGATTGCAGGAAGAAAGCCCTTCCGCGGATTTGTAAGATAGAGATATTACATCAACAAGTGGAGGTTAAGAGAGAATGACTTTAAAAGTTGGAATTATCGGCTGCGGCGGCATCGCGAACGGCAAACATATGCCTGCGCTTAAAAAAGTGGAAGGTGCGGTGATGGTAGCTTTCTGCGATATCGTTCCTGAACGTGCCGAGCAGGCCAAAGCGGATTACGGAGATGCCAACGCTGCGGTATACAGCGATTATAGAGAGCTGCTTAAGGATGCAAACATAGATGTGATTCACGTGTGTACGCCGAACATTTCCCATGCGGAGATTTCGATTGCGTCCATGGAGGCCGGCAAGCATGTAATGTGCGAGAAGCCAATGGCCAAGACGACTGCGGAAGCACAGGCGATGATTGATGCTGCGAAGCGCACCGGCAAGAAGCTGACGATCGGATATCAGAACCGGTTCAGAGCCGATTCAGCTTATCTGCATGCCGTATGCGAGAACAACGAGCTTGGAGAAATTTATTATGCCAAAGCGAAGGCCATCCGCCGCCGTGCGGTTCCGACCTGGGGCGTGTTTCTCGATGAAGAAGCGCAAGGCGGCGGTCCGCTGATCGATATCGGCACCCATGCTCTTGATTTGACCCTCTGGATGATGGACAACTACAAGCCGAAGTATGCCGTGGGCAATGCCTACCACAAGCTGTCCGGCCGCAAAAATGCCGCAAACGCCTGGGGGCCGTGGGACCCGGAGAAATTCACCGTTGAAGACTCCGCCATCGGCTTCATTACGATGGAGAATGGCGCAACGATCGTGCTTGAAGCCAGCTGGGCGCTGAACACGCTGGATGTCGGCGAAGCCAAGACTGCGCTCTGCGGCACGGAAGGCGGAGCGGATATGGAGAAGGGGCTGCGCATTAACGGAGAGGCTTATGGCAAGACGTTTGAGAAGTATATCGGACTTGATGCGGCTGGCGTTGACTTCTACGACGGTGCCGGAGATGACCCCGCAGTGGTTGAAGCCGAGCAGTGGATCCGCAGCATTGTGAACGACACCGAGCCAGTGGTGAAACCGGAGCAGGCGCTGGTGGTTACACGCATTCTGGAGGCGATCTACAAATCGTCAGAGACCGGAATGCCGGTGTTTTTTGACTAAAGAATTTTGAGTAATAATGAGAGATACCCTGTCTCATGCCTCATACATTAACAGGAAAACGGCCCGCTAATTGAGAGTCTGGCAGATCCAGATGACAAGTAAGGGGAATTGAGCACGCTAATTTTCAAGGATCTTTCAAATTCACCGAACCCGGCAGAATTAAAGGGCCAATTTCCCTTTAAGTGTCGAGAAATGAACATAGCCATGTATTTAGCGGGTGATTTTCCCGCTTTAAGAAACTTAGGACATTAAAGTCCCACATGTATTTTATGCTTATCGATTTTGCATTAACGGAAAACTCAGCATATCCCTGAATTTATCTCAAATTAGGAGTGTGTCCAAAGTGACCAGAGTAACCATATGGAATGAATACCGTCATGAATTGCAGGAGGAACGAATCCGCCGGGTGTATCCGCAGGGAATTCACGGACAACTGGCCGGATTCCTGCAGGAAGCAGGCTTTGATACAGCAACAGCAACCCTGGACGAGCCGGAGCATGGCTTGACGGAAGAGGTGCTGGAGAATACGGATGTGCTGGTCTGGTGGGGGCATGTTGCCCATCAGGAGGTCAGCGACGAGATTGTAAGCCGCGTGTACAACCGGGTTCTGAAGGGAATGGGGCTGATTGTGCTTCACTCCGGCCACATGTCCAAAATCTTCATGAAGCTGATGGGCACCAGCTGCGACCTGAAATGGCGCGAAGCAGAAGAGAAGGAACGTCTCTGGGTAATGGACCCGAGCCACCCGATTGCCGAAGGCATCGGCGAATACATCGACCTGGAGCAGGAAGAGATGTACGGGGCGCATTTTGATGTACCGGCACCGGAGAGCCTCATCTTTGTAGGCTGGTTCGAGGGGGGCAATGTGTTCCCGAGCGGTTCGACTTATCGGCGTGGAAGCGGGAAGATTTTTTATTTCCAACCGGGCCATGAATCATATCCAACCTATTACAACAAGGAAATTCAAAAAGTGATTATCAATGGCGTCAATTGGTGTGCACCAACCAAACGTGATTATCCGGTGTACGGCCATTCCGAAGCTTTGGAGCCAATCAGAGAAAAGGTGGGAATATAAATGAAGTTAGGTGTATTTGATCCGGTATTCGGAAGCTTAACACTCGAAGAGATGCTCGATAAAATTGCTGCCGCTGGCCTGAACGCCGTGGAAATCGGCTCGGGAGGCAATCCGGGCAATGCCCACTGTCCGACCGACGAGCTGCTGGCCAGCGAATCGGCCCGCGAGGTTTATCTCGAACAATTCACCAAACGCGGGATTATCATCAGCGCTTTCAGCTGCCACAATAACCCGATTTCACCGGATAAGGAAGAAGCCCGTCAAGGTGACGAAATTCTGCGCAAGTCGATCAAGCTGGCTTCGCTCATGGGCGTACCGGTTGTCAATACGTTCTCAGGTACTGCCGGGGACAGTGACGACGCCAAAGCACCTAACTGGCCGGTAACTCCTTGGCCTACCGTATACAGCGATATTTTGACCTGGCAGTGGGAACAGAAGCTGATTCCGTACTGGAAGGAAATCGGCAAGCTGGCCGAAGAGCATGGAGTCAAGATCGGTATCGAGCTGCACGGCGGCTTCCTGTGCCATACGCCATATACGATCCTCAAGCTGAGAGAAGCTACCTGCGATGCCATTGGTGCGAATCTCGATCCGAGCCATCTGTGGTGGCAGGGTATTGATCCGGTAGGCGCGATCAAGATTCTCGGCAAGGCAGGCGCGATCCATCATTTTCACGCCAAGGATACCTATCTTGACCAGGACAACATCAACATGTACGGCTTGACCGATATGCAGCCTTATGGGGATGTACAGACCCGGGCCTGGACCTTCCGCTCCGTAGGCTGCGGGCACAGCATCTCCGAATGGTCGGATATTATGAGCGCGCTGCGCACTTACGGCTACGACTATGTAGTAAGCATTGAGCATGAAGATCCGCTGATGTCGGTGGATGAAGGATTCTACCGGGCTGTCACCAATCTGCAGTCCATTCTCATCCGCGACCAGCCACTGGATATGTGGTGGGCGTAAAGGGATTTTAGTTCTGTCTATAGCAAAAGCCGGTGTTTCTGCGAATCGCAGAAACACCGGCTTTTATTTTAACCGCACGCGAGCTGCAAGGCGGAATGAAGGGTAAAAGTGCACTTGATTCCGTCGTACGCGCGCAACATGTTGGAAGTTGTCCGATCGCTTCAGGCTAGTGAAAATACTGCACGTTATACAATAATGCAGGTTCTTTTTTATCCAGCCTTAAGTGAGCAAGCTTATTTACTATATAGAGTGAACTTAATAATCTAACTTACTGTATTGGTGAAACCATTGACCCGCATTTCATCAGTAAGCATGCCATCATTCTTTAGTTCAGCTTATATAGCTTCTATTTCGACTTGTGCCCTGGCAAAGATGAGTGTGCCTTTTTTTGTTCAAATTAACTTATAATATAATACCGTAGCATCCAGTTGCCCGTTGGCTGACCGGCAATAATTCGGGATTCGGCCTGCCTCGATGTATCCCCGTGATTGATAGAGCAGGTTGGAGGGATCGCCTTCCCGCGTATCCAGTACAAGCAGTGTTCTGTCTGCTGCTGCTGCGGCTTGTTCGGCGGTATCGAGCAGCAGTCCGGCGATGCCCTTGCGGCGGTGCTCTGGGTGAACCATCAGTTTGGCAATTTCCGCGCGGTGCCGGGCATTGGCTTTGGCGGCTAAATGGAGCTGCACTGTACCCGCAATTTTGTCGCCCTCCATTGCTGTCCAGAGCAGCACATGCGGATCAGGGACGCTTTTCCAATAGGCTGAAGCTTCCTCAGCTGTGACCGGAGGGAGAAATCCGATCGAGGCGCCATCTTCCACTACTTCTGTCAACAGCCCGCTCAATTCAAGCTCTGTCTCCGGCAGTAATGTTTCCAATAGTACAACATTGATTTTAGAGTTCATCGGATTTAGTTCCTTTCACCAATAAAATGTAACAGCTAAATACAATAGAATGAATTCTGTATTATTCTCATTATACTTATGGGAGGTAAATTAACAAAAGATAAAAGGCATGGATGAATATAATCAAGGAGAGGAAGTGGAGCAATGCTGTTAGAGGTCATTGCAACGACCGTAAATGATGCCGTCCTTGCCGAACGGCATGGAGCAGACCGGATTGAGCTGATTTCAGGCATCCTGGAGGGGGGACTGACTCCCAGCCTGGGGCTGATGGAAGGCGTGCGCGAAGCCGTGGGCATCCCGGTCAGAGTCATGGTGCGGCCGCATGCCCGGTCATTCCGTTATGATAAGGCGGATGCGGAGACGATGCTGCGAGACATCCGCCATATTGCCGCCATAGGAGGGCTGTCGGTGGTCATGGGAATGCTCCGCCGCGACCGGACGGTGGATGAAGAGCTGCTCAAGCAGCTGCTTCAGGCTGCAGACGGCATGGAGGTGACCTTCCACCGGGCCTTTGATGAGGCTGCAGATCAGCTCGAAGCCCTGGAGGTTCTGTCACGCTACCCTCAGGTGACGGATATTCTGACCTCCGGAGGGCAGCGGACTGCGCCCGAAGGCGCGGAAAGGATTGCGGTGCTTGAGCGTTTATCCTCCGCGAAATCCGTCTCCATTCTGGCCGGAAGCGGCCTCAAAGCTTCTGGCCTGAGGGAGTTTCTGGGTGAAACAGCTGTGGAACGGGTGCATTTCGGGTCCGCGGTAAGAGAAGACGGCGATCCGCTGCGGCCGATTGATCCCGGGCGGCTGCAGGAAGTCCGTTCGATTCTGGATCTATGGGGAAAGTGAACTGAATGTAGGCAGCTCCTTCGTTCATACCGGCTGACCGCCTAGCAGCTTGGGCAGCAGATTGAGCAGCTTCTCCCGGGTTAACGCGTCTGCAGAGTTCCATTTCGCGTTCTCTAGCAGATAGACTTGGCCTTTCTGCACGGCGGGAAGGCTGTTCCAGAGCGGGCTCCGCATCAGCTGCTCCATGGCCTCCCGCGAGTCCTTGCGCTCCGGAATGAGCATGAAGATCCGGTCTCCCGCATAGGTATGCAGCTGCGCCGGATCGACCTCGGCGAATCCGAGCTCTTGATCCAGAATGCCCCGGATCACCTCAGGCGGCTGCAGGCCGCCAGGGGCATATAGGGCACTGGAAAGCCCGGTCCTTCCCATGGCGAACAGATGGTTTCCGTGGTCGTATATCAGCGCGGAGGCCGTCTCTCCGGGCTGGAGTGTTTCCTCGTAAAGACGCTGCCACATGGCGGCGTTTTTGGCATGGAAGGATGCCAGCCAAGCCTCGGCTTCACGCTGCTTGCCCAGCCAGCTTCCCAGTATCCGCATCCGCTGTTCGAGAGGTGCGAAAGAATCGAAGGTCAGTGCCGGAGCTATGCTTGAGACGACCCGGTAAGCCCGCTCATCCGCGTTGGCGAAAATAATCAGATCGGGATTTAATGAGGCAGTCAGCTGCGGGTCCAGCGGAAAACCGACATTGGCCAGCTTCTTGAGCCGGTGCTTATAAACGCTGTTCCGCGCAAAAGCCTCATCTCCGCCGACAGGCTTCACGCCCAGCGCGAGCAGATCGCCCAGCGTTTCTCCGTGATAGACAATACGTCGTGGCCGTTCAGGGATCTCCACCTGATGGCCGGTCCAATCCTTGACCGTCGGCTTCCGGCGCTGCGTATAGGCGTATTGTCCAGGGGTGACCCCGGTCTTCTGGCGGAAGCGGCGGCTGAAATAATATTCATCAGAGAAGCCAACCTGCCGGGCGATTTCCCGCAGGGGTTCAGCGGAGTCCAGTAAAAATTGCTTCGAATGGTGAATGCGCAGCTCGGTCAGATAATCGAGCGGTTTTGAGCCGGTAAGCTTTTGGAAGAGCGGAGTATACTGCCAGAGCGAGATGCCTGCAAGTTCTGCCAGCTGCTTCACCGTGATGCTCTCCATATAGTGCTTCTGCATATAATCCACAGTTCTTTCCACGGATTCCGCAGGACTTGGCAGCTGTCCGGAAGGATAATTGTGCTCGAAGAGCAGCAGCAGCAGTTCCTGAAATTTCAATTGCTGCTTGTAGTGCTGCACATCGTCGCCGCTGTTTTCCTTCATCACCAGTTCTTCCGCCAGACGGATGACTCTGGTGAACGGATGAACGATTAATTCCCGTCTGCCCGGCAGCAACTTCCCGGCATAACGCTCCGGACGTTCGGCCGCATGAATGGCTGTAAAAGAGATAAGGTAATAATACAGAGTCATCTCCGGATTGTCCGCGCTATAGGAGGTTCCGGGAGACAACAGGTAACACTTATCGGCACTCAGCGGCGCAATCTGGCCGTCAATATGCAGCACTCCGCTGCCGCCCGTAAAGACAAGAAGCGTATGACAGAGTGGTGTCTGCTGTACTGGGCAGGAGTCGGCAGGCTGAATAATCAGTTCGGCGTTGGACAGCTGAAACAATAGCGAGCGAAGAGGGAGAGGTGGCAATGAGGGATGCTGCAAGGTACGGTCTCCCTTCAATAGTGAGAATGATTATCAATAAATACATTGTATATAAAACAAAGAAGCTTATCAACTGGCGTTGACAAGCTTCTTCGTGTCAGATATGTCTCCGTTTAAACACCGGGACCCTAAGAAAGGGATGGATTATTTATTATTCAGCAATTTAGGGATTTCTCCCAGCAGCCATTCACGGGTAGTTGCATCGCTTGATGTCTTCATAATGTCTTGTGTGTAGACATAGCCGTTCTTGACAGCGGGAAGACTCTTCCACACCTGACTTTTCAGCATTGCTTCTGTGGATTGCTTGGCTTCATCGGCAACAGGAGTCAGCAGGAAAATCCGGTCTCCGGAATATTGTTCAATCGCCTCCATAGATACTTCCTGGAATCCCATACCTTCGTCAAGCACCTTCTGGATCGCGGGGGTTGGCTTGAAGCCATTCTCACCATACAGCACCTGCGAAAGTCCGGTGGTGGCCATTACGAACAGCCGGTCACCGGGATAATAGGTGAAGACAGCTGCGGTTTCTCCCTCTTTCATCAGACCGTCGCTTTTCAATTGCTCCCACATGGCGGTTTCCTTTGACTTGTACTGGGCCAGCCAGGCTTCCGCTTCAGCCGATTTATCAAGAAGTCCGCCGATTTCCGCCATCCGTTCCTGCAGCGGGGCGAAAGTATCGAAGATTACAGTGGGTGCAATTTTGGACAATGCCTCGAAATCCGCTTCGTCCGTTCCTGCATAGATGATCAAGTCGGGTTGAAGCGACAAAGTCTTCTCCAGGTTAATCGGGAATCCTACATCCTCGACACCCTTCAACTGGTCTTCGAACACCTGGCCATCGCCCATCGAAAGCGGATAACCGACTGCTTGCACACCCAATGCCAGTAAGTCACCATAGGTTTCTCCGGAGTAAACTACACGTTTCGGTGTAACCGGAATCTCCATAGTATGGCCTTTGTAATCTGTATACGAGCGGGTTTTTGCTGCAGCTTCACCAGTGTCAGCGTCGGATGCCTCCGGAGCAGGTGATGCGCTCGCGGCGGTATTGCTGCCAGCAGAGCTAGCCGCAGCATTGCCGGCAGGTGGTTCCTCAGAGTTTCCGCACGCGAGCAGAAGAGTGCTCATCACGAAGATGACACATAACGCGGCGAAGGGTTGTCTTGCCTTTTTCATAGAATCTTGCCTCCCCAGAAATATATAACGATTAACAATAATGATAATCATTCTCGTTAGAAACCAATCTTAAAGGAAACCCGTTCTTTACTCAATGGACAAAATTCAAACTGTCCTTTCATTTTGTACAAATCTGTTGCTCCCGGATGGGAAGAAGTAGTTGCGTTGCTTCAAAAAAAATTAGTTGCAGTGTGTTATTAACAACTTGATAATATCAAATATTCATGCTAAACTGTTGTTAATAACAAAATGTTAATAACATAAACCAGGAGGTTTTGTCCATGTTCGGATTCCGATTCGTGAAATTCCAGCCCAGTGATTATGTACTCAAGGTGAAGAACGGCAAAGTCGTCCGTGAAGGCATCGGTCTTTCTTTTCATTATTACGTGCCGACTACGTCGGTTGTTGTAGTGCCGGTATCCTCGATTGATGTCCCGTTTATGTTCGAAGAGATTACGAGCGATTACCAGACGGTGACCGTCCAGGGCCAGCTGACCTACCGGATCGTCGATTACCGCAAGACCACACAAATTCTCAATTATACCTACAATTTGAAAAAGAACACGTACCTGTCCGATGATCCCGGCAAGCTGGCCCAGCGGGTCATCAACATCGCCAAGGTGCTGACCAAGAAGCAGCTGGAGCAGCTGCCCCTGCGGGAAGCCATCCAGTCAAGCGAACGTCTGGCCAAGACCATTACCGGGGAGATTGAACGGAACGCGGAAATTGAGAAGCTGGGGATCGAGCTGATGGGGCTGTCGATTCTGGCGATTGTTCCGAACAAGGAGACCCTTCGTGCACTGGAGGCGCAGGCCAGAGAAGAAATTCTCCGCAGCGCAGACAATGCGCTGTATGAACGGCGCAATGCCTCCATTGAGCAGGAGCGGCGGGTGAAGGAAAACGAGCTGAATACGGAGATTGCTGTTGAGACGAAGAAGAAGCAGATCCGTGAGACCCAGCTGGATGCAGAGCGTTCAGTAAAGCAAAAGCAGAACGAAATGAAGGAAGAGCAGCTCAGCTTCGATACCGCACTGGAAGAGAAGAAGCAGGAGCTGATCGAACTCACTGTGGCCAACCAAAGAGCGGAAGCGGATGCCAAAGCCTACGAGCTGTCGGCGGTGATGAATTCGCTGCAGGGGGTATCGCCAAATGTGCTGCAGGCACTGACCAATGTCGGCATGAAGCCGGATAAGCTGATCGCCATCGCCTTCCAGGAGCTGGCTGAGAATGCCGGGAAGATCGGCCAGCTGAACATTACGCCGGATCTTCTGCAGGGAATTATGGCCGGATCGGCCGGAAACGGGGCAGGTGCGGCGAGAGGAGCGGGAGGGCGATGAGCGGCCGGATGTCCGAGAATAAAATCATTCTGATCAAACGCAAAACACGGCTGGAAGAGCTGGTGGTCCGCTACAATACGATCCAGCAGGCCCAGTTCTATATTGAGCGGCTGGGTGCGGATTTCAGCGACTATATCAGCGAGGATCATCATTACCGCAAGGCGGTGGAGACGGCAGTGATTGAGCTGAGCGCCATAGGCAGAGTTCAGCTGCTGGAGCGGCAGCATGTCCCGAATTTCATCTTCGGTGATGAGGATACAGTGGTTGTGCTTGGGCAGGACGGACTTGTAGCCAATACACTGAAATACTTGCGGGAGCAGCCGTTGATTGGTGTTAATCCCGATCCGCTGCGCTGGGATGGAGTGCTGCTGCCGTTCACCGTCAAGGATCTGCGGCTCCTTCTGCCTGAGGTGTTCCGGGGCCAGCGCCAGGTGCGCGAAGTGACCCTTGCCCGGGCGGAGCTTAATGACGGCCAGAGCCTGTACGGTGTCAATGATTTGTTCATCGGCCGCAAAACCCATGTGTCTGCACGTTACCAGCTTCAACTGAATGATGTAACCGAGCAGCAGTCCTCCAGCGGCATCATTGTCTCCACCGGGATGGGTTCGACCGGCTGGCTCAAGAGCGTCCTCGCCGGAGCGACGGGCATTGTCCGCAGCGCAGCCGGGCTGCAAGTGGATGCGGAAGCGGAGGCAGTACTTGGCTTGGCCGGTTCCGGGCAGCGGCTGGCCTGGGATCATCCGCATCTTTATTTCACGGTGCGGGAACCTTTCCCCAGCCGTACGACCTCCGCCGGAGTTGTCTTCGGGCAGATCGGCGCTCAGCAGCCGCTGCGGATTACCTCGCAGATGCCGGAGGACGGAGTCATTTTCAGCGATGGAGTTGAAAGCGACTTTCTGGAGTTCAATTCCGGGGTGGAGGCCACCATCAGTCTGGCTGAGAAAAGAGGGAGACTGGTAGTGTGAAGCTATGGTCAACAGCCGATTTGCCGTATGGATAAGCACAAAAGGCTGTCTCAAGCAGAATAATCTGCCGGAGACAGCCTTTTCGAAAGATAAGCAAGTCCTATTGAAAGTTCCGTCCTTGATTCATCAATGAGCCATAGTTTTGGCCGGTAGGAGAACCGGTATGTGATGGCATCGGATTGAACGACGGGTTCAGCGGGGTATGCACCGAATGCATAGGCTGCTGTTGACCATAGGAAGGGTTAAAGGATGGGTTGAAGGACGGGTTAAAGCTTTGAGCGCCTGTAGTATTTCCGGCAAATTGAGAGGACTGCTCAAGCTGTCTAAGCGTCTGTGTAACCTGCTGCAGCTGCTGAATGGCTGTGTTATGGCCCTGCAGCGCATTTTGAATAATTTGACTCGCCTTGTGCTCACGTTGGGCCAGTTCTTCCAGTCTTACCGCATTCTGCTGCTCCTGCTGGAGAAGCTGCTGATAATTCTGGCTGGCTTGCTGTGTCTGGCTCACAAGCTGTTGAATGATTTGTTCGCAATGACTGATCTGGCTGGAAAGGTTTGAATTCAAAGTGATTTGCCTCCTTGGGCGTTTGAGTTTGAACTTGCGGATTTATTATCTCTGAGGGGTCGGCGGAATATTCATGCAAATTCAGTTTTCGGGAGTATGGGACAAACAAGAACGAATAGGTACAGGCAGCGGTGCAACTAATGAACTCTGATTTCGTCTATGTAGATGAGTTACCATAATCACCCATAACCTGGAGGTGGGGCAACATGAATCTGCATGATACGGCCGGCTGGTGCAAGGCTTATTGGGCACGCAGTCTCAAGCTGGCGCTAATGTTTGTGCTGCTGTTTACGGCTTGCTTTACCGGAGCGGCGGCAGCAAAGGCAGCGTCGTCAGAGCTGATCATTGTCAACAAGAAGACAAACAAACTTGGTTATTTCAGCGGCGGCAAGCTGGAGAAGATTTTTCCGGTTGCAACGGGCAAAACGAAAAGCCTGACCCCTGAAGGCAGCTTTCCGATTGTGGTCAAGGTCAAGAACAGACCTTACTACAAGGAGAAAATTCCCGGCGGAGATCCGGCCAATCCGCTCGGTGACCGCTGGCTCGGACTGAAAGTGAACGGCACGATGGGCACAACCTATGCCATTCACGGCAACAATAATGAATCCTCCATCGGCAAATATGTCAGCGCCGGCTGCATCCGGATGCATAATGACGATATCCACTGGCTGTATCCGCGGGTGGCCAAGAATACAACCGTTATTATTACGTCCTCCTCATCGGATATGGAAACCATTGCTACCAAAGCAGGTTATACACTCGGCCATAAAGTGTTCGCCGGGACGTTCATCATTCACGGTGAAAGTGTAAAGCTAGAGGATCCTTTTGTAGTGGAGGACTCCAAAGTCTTTATACCTCTCAGAGAATCCGTCGCCCTCTGGGGCGGAACATTGAAACTTCAGCCAGGGACCGGTGCACTTATTATTACCGTCGGGGATCGCACCGTGATTCATAAACCTCAGACTGCTCAAGCGGTAGTTAATGGAAAAGTGGTTGCAATAACAGCTTCACGGCTGGAGAGCAGCAGGCTGCTCATTCCGCTGGACAATGTCACCGGGCTATTCGGATTGCAGTTCACCTGGAAGCCGAAAGAGCAGACAGTGACTTTCGCGGACTAATGTAACGTTCATCGTAATTGTATGACCGCAGACGGGAGGGCATCCGGCTGTGGTCTTTTTAACATATATATAGATTCAACTTGAAAACTTGAGATAAGGGAAAGGAGCAGCGAAGGGGAATTTTGGAACTGGAGGAACGGTAGTGTCCGCCTTTGTCTTCGGATTTCTACCGCTAATTGTGGTTAAAATCAAGAAATTCGAAGACAGCAGCGGCCGGAAGTCCAAATATTCCCCGTAGTTGCGACGTTGTTCGCTTCATCGGGAATAGAGCAGGATTTACAGGATAAATATTGAAGTTATAGGTAGGTAAGTGCAAAAGGAGGTTTTCGATGAAAGCTTTGTTTACAACCCTTTATGTTATAATCTGCACAGCTATGCTGCTGGCCTGCAGCCGTTCCTATGATCCTGACGAAGCTGCGGAACGCGGGGATGTTGTAGACCTTCATGGGATGATTACCAATGCAGAGCGACTGGATGAGTTTCTTGGCAATATAGAGGAGAACCACTCCGATAAGGTCAGGGTTACACAGTACACGGAGGAAGCAGACCCGATCTATATTGATCTTGCCTATAATGGAGAAACGGTGAAATTTAAATATGACAATACCCACGATGAGTACGCAAAAGGTAAAGTCAGGACCAGTGTCTGCAAAGGAATCAGTAAAGAGGTCACCGATAAGAAGATTGAATATAAGCTGACTGGATGCTCCGGCAAAAATAGTGATCTGGCGGATTCTTTCAGTCTGAGGATACAAGGAAAACAACTGAGTGAGGAGTGAGCCGTATGATGCTGAATTTGACCAGCCGGGCTTTAGCACAGGAGGATCTGGAATCGATCTGTGCGTTTGTCCAGAACGCCGAAGAAGTTTTTTGTGTAAGCCCGAAATTCCGGTATCCGCTGACAGCGGAGCAAATCCTGAAGAGGCTGGAGAACAGATATAGTCCGACAGTCATTGTATCCGGGGATGCGCCGGAGCCGCTTGCCTATGCCAATCTTTATGATAAGGATGAGAAGAGCCATACGATTTGGCTGGGCAATGTGATTGTAAGTCCAAGCTACCGGGGCACAGGGGCTGCGGCTTACCTGATCCAAACCATGATGGACATCGCCAAGCAGGAGCTTGGAGTCCGGACGATGAAGTTATACTGCCACAATACGAATACAAGAGCGCTGCTGTTCTATTGCAAGCAGGGGTTCAGCCCCTGCGGAAGTAAGGTGCTGGTCAAACCGGATGGCGAGAAGCTTGTAGGGATCGCAATGCAAAAAGAGCTATGACCCTGCGAGACTGAGACTGCTATGATTTCCTATGAGGAGATCCCACTCGGAGTTGATGCTGATCACAGGTAGCTCTTAACTATAATTATTCTTGACCTTGCTTATCGTGGGCAGGCTTTATATACTGTAACCAATAATAAATTCGGACAATTACGGAGGTTCACCCGACTGATGAATAACTAACACGTTTCCCAGCAACAGACCAGTTAACTTGTGATGTGCTTATGCACAAGCCACGGGACGCCCTTGTAGGGTGTACGGTCAGGGATACGTGTGTCGTTCGGGGCCTATACGATGCTAATAGAGGATAGAAGCTGGTGTTGACGGCTTGCCCTTCAATTAAACAGGGGGAGGCTTCGTCCGCACCACTGTTTCCTGGCATCTCTCCCCCTTCATACACAACTCTACCGCAGGCCGCTGGCTGCGGTTTTTTTAGTTTCGGTATTTGATGAAGCGGAGGAATGAACATGACCAAGACCTTAATAAAAGCCAAAAATATACGCAAAGAGTGGAATGGCATTGCCCTATTTGAAGGTGTGTCGTTTGAAATCACAGAAGGGGAACGCGTGCTGTTATTCGGGCGCAACGGGATCGGCAAGACGACGCTGCTGCAAGGACTGCTCGGCCGTCTGGCCTTTGAGGAGGGCAGTGTCTCTTACGGGTTGCCCGCGGAGGAATGGGGTGTGCTGGACCAGCAGCTGGAGATTTCAGTTGAAATGTCCGTGCTGGAGTATGTTTTCTCCGGCTGGAAAGAGCTAGCTGCGCTTAAAGGCAGGCTGGAGACACTGGGCAAGCAGCTTCAGGATACGGAAGGTGCCGATGCGGAGGCGGTGGCCAAATATGGAGAAATCTATGAGAGCTATCTGCAGTTGGACGGCTATGGCTGGGAAGCCAAGGTGGAGAAATGCCTCAGACAGCTGAAGCTTGATCCTGCGCTATGGGGCCAGCCGTACCGCCTGCTCAGCGGCGGCCAGAAGACACGGGTTCAGCTCGCTGCGCTGCTCGCCCGGCAGCCCAAGCTGCTGGTCCTGGATGAGCCGACGAATCATCTGGACAATGAGACGATGGAGTGGCTGGAGGAATGGGTACGGAGCTATCCCGGTACGGTATTGTACGTTTCCCATGACCGTACTTTCATTGACCGGACAGCTACTGCTGTGCTGGAGCTGACTCCACAGGGCTGCCGCCGTTATCCTGGCGCCTATAGGGAATACCGCGAGCAGAAAGCGCTGGAGGCCCGCACGCTTGAAGGGAAATACAAAAAGCAGGAGCAGGAGAAAGAGCAATTGCTGGAGAGTATCCGCCGTTACGCGGAATGGTTCCAGCAGGCGCACCGCGCCGCCGGACAGAACGATTTCCTGCGCTCGAAATCGAAGAAAAATGTTTCCCGCCTTCATGCCAAGGAGGCCAGCCTGGCAAGGCTGGAGAAAAACCGCGTGGAGCTGCCGAAAGCAGCACCCAAGCTGAGCATGAAGCTGGAGAGTGAAGCTTTCCAGGGAGATGCGCTGCTGAGCTTACACAATATCCGCTGTGCCTATGGAGACAACCCGGCGCTGCTGGAGGACTTCAATCTCTCCTTGCGGCGGGGCGACCGGCTTGCCGTTCTGGGACCGAACGGTGCCGGGAAGTCCACGCTGCTGAAGCTGATCGCAGGAGTTACACAGCCCTCCGGCGGTGAAGTGACCCAACATCCGCGTACTCAAATCGGGTATTTTGCTCAAGAGCTGGATCACCTCGATCCTGAATCAACCTTACTTGACAGCCTGCTGGAATTGCCGGGGATGACGCAGACGGAGGCGCGGACGATTCTGGGCTGCTTTTTATTCCCCCGGGAAGATGTCTTTAAGCACATTGGCGACCTTAGTATGGGCGAGAAATGCCGGGTCGCGTTCCTCAGGCTCTACTTCGGCAGAGGCAATCTGCTGGTGCTGGATGAACCGACCAATTACCTGGATATCGACACCCGGGAACGGGTGGAAGAGGCACTTGCGGCCTATCCGGGCGGGCTGGTTATCGTCTCCCATGACCGTTATCTGCACACTAAGGTCGCCAACCGGCTGCTGCTGCTGGAGCATGGGCGGAGACCGCAGTTCTTCCCGGGCACTTATGAGGAATATACTGCAAAGGAACGCGGCCGGGTGCTGACTCCTGAGGAGCAGACGCGTGAAGGAGAATTGCAGTTGCTGGAGATGAGCCTGGCCCGGCTTATGCGGAGCGATGCCCTGGAGACAGAGGAAGAGAACCGGGAACTGATGGCGGAGATTGTGAATCTGCGGAAAGCCATCGGGACGCTGCTGGAGGAAAATTGAATATATTGGCGAATAATTTCTTGCCGGAACATATGTAGTAAATAAAGCCGCACTGGATGAACTGAAGTAAAACAAAAGGGGATAGAAACGGGTTGTTCAACTACCCGATTCTATCCCTTTACTTGTCTCCGGGAAAAGTGCCCCTTAACTAACTTCAAGTACGGCCTTCATGAAGTTTTTCAGTGCTGAAGGCTCCCCCTCCGTAGTCCATTGTTGCAATGCCTCCGATTCCCCTGCGGCATAAGAAGCAAGCTTCTCTTGCAGCAGTTTGTCAAAAACCTCCGGCTGTTTTTCCCGCTCAGATTGAAGCTTCAAGATCAGCAGAGGCCAGCGGTATCCGCTTGTTCGGTATCCGTGCTCAGGATAACGTTTCGCTAGCTCCAGCACGGAGGTGAGCGGCTGGCCGGCGGCTAGTTCCGCCGCCAGATAGCTGCCGATAAAGCGGTGGCTGAGGTCTTCCTCCAGCGCAACGGCGAACTGCTTACGGGCCTCTGCCAATTGCCCCTGAAACATAAGTGCGGTGGCATGGATGGCCATCTCATAAGAGCTTGGTTTTTCCTGAATAAGCTCATTATACATGGAGTAATATTTGTTATAGTTCACCCAGTCGGCGTGGTCAAAGTAATGATCTACAAGTGAAAAGGTAAAATTGGCATCCGGACGCAGCTGAACGAGCTGGATTAACAAGGGGATTGTCGCATCCTCCGCTTGTTTATCTTTTGCATAGGAGGCTTTGGCTGTCAGGAGATGAGTCAGCATTTTCAGGGCATGGGCATCCTGCGGATTTGCGGCGTAGTCCCGGCGATAGGCCTGCAGTGCCTGTTCGAGCTTCTTGTCCTTAACAAGCTTGTCTGCGGCAGTAAGTGTACGCGACTTGTAATAGAAGAAAGGCAGATTGCCCACGGTATCATCGTTCAGCCGGTAGCCGTTGCTGCGGGTGAGCAGCTTGCCTTGCTCATCAAAAGCATCGATGGTCCACGAGAACCGGCCTTCAGGGTCTGCGAACCCAAGCAGGGAGGACGGTTCAATAGTTTTCCAGTCATCTGCACCGCCGCTGATCGAGAAGCCGCCGGCATCGTATAACTCTTCCGCCGGGATGGATACCTTGTTGTCCTTAATGTTCTGCCGAACTATGGTAGTGAATGAGCCGTCTTCTATATTAACGGTGCCGCTCAGGTTGTAATATGCTGCAGTTTTGACCGGCTCCCATTCAAATTTAACGGAGGAACCGGTAACCACTTGTGAATTGACAGGAGATTTCAGTTCAAGCAGCGGCTGCAGAACGATATTTTCGGTTAAATCGTCCCCCGGCTTGATTTCAATCCAGTCATCAGACTGTACAGGCCAGGCCCAACCGTCGATCTGGGCAAAGCTGACGCCGATCTGAAGCTGATAGAAGCCGGGAATGACCCCGCTGAATTGATAATGTCCGCTCTCATCAGTAACGATTTGATAGGGTTCGGTATTGCGCATAACACTATGATGGACCTCACTTTCTGCACGGAGAAAGATGCCGGCCCGCGACACCGGGGTTCCATCGCTTTTGGAGAGTGTACCCTGTAGGGTCGCCGGTGTATGGATACCCATATCTAGAGCAGATTGCAGTGCCGTCCGGAGGGCAATAAGTCTGATGTCGCTGTCAGTAGTTCCCTGCTCGAAGGCTTCAGCGCTGCTGCCATTGCCGCTTTCTCCTGAATGGATTGACTGTAGTTCGTCCCCGCCATATTCCTTTTTCAGTTCTTTCCATCCCACCCGGTATTGTTCCAGCGCGGTTGTAACCAGAGTTAATGCCTCACGGCTTTTCCCCTGGGCAAAAAGCAGTCGTCCGCCAAGCCAGGCCGTACGGGCATCCATTTCCAGATCGTTGTTCTGGACAGGGGAATCCGCTTGTTTCAGCAGGTCGTCCGCCGCTGTGAAATTACCGCTGTTCAGTGCCCGTTCTGCCCGGATCAGCGTTAGTTCCTTTGCCAAGGAAGAGGGGCTGCTAATCCGCTCCACCGCAGCTGCCAGTGCCTGGTCAGCCTCATCATCCATTGTGCCAATCACGTCGTACTCATAGAGCAGCTGCTTGACCGCATTCAGCATAGAATAGTCAGCAGGGCCTTGCATAATATACTCCTGCAGGAATTTGATCCTGTCTCCGGGCAGCAGAGGGGAATGAGTTTCTTCGTTTTCACTTTGTGATGACTGAGTCATCGAAGCTCCGATATACACATTGAAGCTGTACGAAGTATCTAGATTGCCGGGTTCAATGATCTTTGTGCGGATCAGCTCCATCCGTTTGCTGCCGGTGCTGCCATTTAGAGTACTGAGAAGTTTTATTCGATCATCCTTGGCTGTGGAAGCCGTTAAGGCGGGGGTTCCTGTTCCGGATCGTGAGAAAGGCAGTACAACAGCTACTATAGCCAACAGAGAGAGGGGCAGCAGCACAAACAGCACCAGGTGTTTGACCTTTAATTTAATTTTCATACCGTTTCACCGCCCGCTCATAGATGTCTTTCCAGTACATATTGCCTCCGGCTTTGATTAATTCACGTTGTCCCGGCTGCTGAACTGCTTGCTGGGTTTCAGTACCGGTATGCGGTGAATATAACAGCAGTGCTCCTGTTACGAGGATTGCCGTGAATGCGCCAACAGCTTTGAGCGGAATTTCCAGCTCCTTGTTCCACAGTGCCAGCAGACGGGCCCGGCCCGTAGGAGGGTGGGTTTGCCGCAGTACCTGTTCATGACCTGTGAAAGTGACGGGACGGAGCTCCTCATCAAGCCGCTGTTTGATTTGTTCACGATCCGTATTCATAGGAAATGCCCTCCTTCTCCAAAGTCTGCTTAAGCAGCATCCGGCCTCTGGCCAGACGGGATTTAACCGTATTCTCCGCTGTATTCAGCTCCGCGGATATTTCGCGGATGCTCATTTCATGGAAATAGTACAAGGTCAGACTTTCACGATAGATGTAATCCAGGCTTCGGACGGCTTCAACCAACCGCACATGATGCCATTCCACCATAAAATGTTCTTCCGCTCCAGCGGAGGCACCGGACTCTTCCATCCATTGTCCGCTCTCTGCCGCAGGAAAAATGCTCCGCCAGCTCCACGTCCGCTGCTTCATCCGGCAGCGGTTGACAACAATGGAAACCAGCCAGGCCTTTAACCGCTGCGGATCCTGAAGCTGGGCCATTTTGGCGTAAGCCTGAATGAAGGTATCCTGCACGGCTTCTTCGGCAGATTGCTGGTCTTTAAGCAGCAGGCAGGCGGTTCTGAGCAGCATATCACCATAAAGCTCCATCAACAGGCGGAGAGCCGACTCATCCCTAGCAATAATTCTTTCTATAATATCCAGATGAAGCTCCCCTCCCTTTACTATTAAGATGCGTGCTGGTGGGTTATGGTTGCGTAAGCAGGCGATTTTTTCCTGAGATGCTAAATAAGAGTTGAATAGTAGAACGAAATAACTCAAAAGTAACTATGCGGAGTTGTCCAAATAGCTGCTTTTTTATTTATTTTTTAAATGATTAATTTTTAGAGGATTTAGGCGTAGGATGTCGAATTATGGGATATTAAGTTTGTTCACAAAATTGTCAGTTTCATAGACGAGATCACATAATGGAGGCAGCTAATGATGAAAAGAGGTTTGAGTTATTTTTCTGTTGGAACGATGTTGCTTGGAGTTTTAACGCTGTTCTTGTTTCACCCGCAGGCTGTAAATGCTGCTAATCCGGCACCGGATTCTTTTACGCTGAAAAGCTACGACAATTTACCATCCAGTGCAATGTCGGATCTTGCCTATGGCAATAATACGTATATCGCAGTAGGTTACTACGGGGCGATTATTAAATCTGCGGATGCAGAGACCTGGGTGAACGTAAAAACAAAAGCAGACATCACCTACACTGGAGTGGCAGATCCGAGCTCATTCACTTTTAACGGGGTAGCCTATGGAAACGGATTATTCGTCGTAGGCGGGAGCGCGGGAGTCATTCTGACCTCACCCGACGGCACAACATGGACGCAGCGTACCTCCAATGTGAGCAAGGGGATAGGGAATGTTGAGTTTCTTCAATTTAACGGGAACAGTGCATTCTACGCCACAACAGAGGGGAAATATTTAACGTCGGCAGACGGAATTACTTGGACCTCAGTCGTCCCTACTGGCCTTGCTTCTAGCGATTATGTAACGAGAATAACGGTAGGAAATAATGGATCCAGACTGGCTATTGGCGCCGGGAACGGGAAAATATATTCCACTACAAATGGCACAACCTGGACTGTAGCACAGCCGTCAGGCCCTTCAGGACCATCTATCGGTACAAACATGATCACATGGATGAAGGACCGCTATTATATTTCAGATCCTTTGGCATATATTTGGACCTCTACAGACCTCTCAACTTTCACTTTGCTGGGTTCCCCCTTTAAGCAGAATTCCTCTCAATATAATAATCAGATGTTTAATGGATTTTATGATGGCACGAAATACTACTTGTTCGGCTATGAAGCTCCTAATTATGGTGCTGTGTATACCTCGACGAACGGAACTACGTGGACGATGCAGCCGTTTAAGAATTATTTTGTGACTCAGAGCTCGATGTTCGTGAACGGAAAGTATTTCCGTCTGGGAAATGAAGGAATGATGGTATCCCCTAACGGCTCGGATTGGAGCTATAAATGGGGGGGAGCTTTTTATGAAGTTATCCATGACGGATCCCAATATGTCGCTGTTGGCAAAGAGGGTGGAGATGGGGCCATATGGACTTCGGGTGATTTGACCTCCTGGAGTAAAGCCGCTTTACCCTCAAGAACAGGAACCTTTACAGCCGCAGCATATGGCAACAACAAATACGTGGCTATCGGCGATGTGAGTCAAACGACAGCAGCACTGGCCACCTCAACCGATGGTTCAGCGTGGACTGTGCGGAGCAGTATAAATGATTCCACATCTTTGACGGACATCGCTTTTGGCAACGGGAAATTTGTTGCAGTTGGGGCAGGCTCCGGTTCGGTGCCCAAAATAAAAACGTCGGTTGACGGGGTGGTCTGGAATGAGCCCGTGCTGCCTGTGCAATCCATTGATGCCCTATATACCGTAACCTATGATAATAATCAATTTATTGCTTTAGGCTATGGCTATGACAGCAGCGGCAATGTAGACCAGGCAAGTATCTGGACCTCAACGGATGGGGACACCTGGGTAAATCACTCCAGTGCTTATCCTAATCACACAGAAGCTTTTAATAATATTGTTTATGACGGAAGTAAATATGTCCTGACCGGGTATAATTCAACAACCTATGAAGTATTCTCCCGCACGAGTGTGGACCTCTCGGCATGGAGCGCCCCAACTTTAACTGGTACTTATAGTTTCTATGGGGCTTCTACGATGATGGGACAAAAGGGAAACAATATTTATATGGTAGCAATCGACAGCAACAATGTTCCGGGGATTTACTACACAGGAGACCAGGGCTCTACCTGGCAGGATGCTGGAGTTGATTTGTCGGACATTGATATCAATGCGATTTATGCCCTGATGGAGCTGAATGGTGGAATTGTTATCTCCGGGAATTCGCAATTAGTGATGTCGGCAACCGGATCCCTAGCGCAAGTGGATGCGCCAACAGCGAACCCAACCGGAGCCGGAGGCGCAGTGGCGTCGGGCACGGCGGTGACATTGAGCAGCGCCACTAGCGGCGCGGTGATCTACTATACGACGGATGGCACAACGCCAACCAGCAGCAGTACGCTCTACAGCGGAGCGATCACCCTGACGAGCGCGAAGACGATTAAAGCCATCGCGGTGAAACCGGGGATGACGGACAGCGCGGTGCTGAGCGAGAGTTACACGATTATGGCGCAAGTAGACGCGCCAACAGCCAGCCCAGCCGGAGGCGAGGTAGCGTCCGGCACGGCGGTGACGTTGAGCAGCGCCACCAGCGGCGCGGTGATCTACTACACGACGGATGGCACAACGCCAACCATCAGCAGTACGCTCTACAGTGGAGCGATTACGCTAACGAGCGCGAAGACAATTAAAGCCATCGCGGTGAAACCGGGGATGACAGACAGCTCGGTGCTGAGCGAGAGCTACACGATCATGGCGCAAGTAGACGCGCCAACAGCCAGCCCAGCCGGAGGCGAGGTTGCGTCGGGCACGGCGGTGACATTGAGCAGCGCCACTAGCGGCGCGGTGATCTACTACACGACGGATGGCACAACGCCAACCAGCAGCAGTACGCTCTACAGCGGAGCGATTACGCTAACGAGCGCGACGACGATTAAAGCCATCGCGGTGAAACCGGGGATGACAGACAGCTCGGTGCTGAGCGAGAGCTACACGATCATGGCGCAAGTAGACGCGCCAACAGCCAGCCCAGCCAGAGGCGAGGTAGCGTCCGGCACGGCGGTGACGTTGAGCAGCGCCACCAGCGGCGCGGTGATCTACTACACGACGGATGGCACAACGCCAACCATCAGCAGTACGCTCTACAGTGGAGCGATTACGCTAACGAGCGCGAAGACAATTAAAGCCATCGCGGTGAAACCGGGGATGACGGACAGCACGGTGCTGAGCGAGAGCTACACGATCATGGCGCAAGTGGACGCGCCGACAGCAAATCCAGCCGGAGGCGAGGTTGCGTCCGGCACGGCGGTGACATTGAGCAGCGCAACTAGCGGCGCAGTGATCTACTATACAGCGGATGGCACAACGCCAACCAGCAGCAGTACGCTCTACAGTGGAGCGATTACGCTAACGAGCGCGAAGACAATTAAAGCCATCGCGGTGAAACCGGGGATGACAGACAGCTCGGTGCTGAGCGAGGGCTACACCATTATGGCGCAAGTGGACGCGCCAACAGCCAGCCCAGCCGGAGGCGAGGTAGCGTCCGGCACGGCGGTGACGTTGAGCAGCGCCACCAGCGGCGCGGTGATCTACTACACGACGGATGGCACAACGCCAACCATCAGCAGTACGCTTTATAGCGGAGCGATTACGCTAACGAGCGCGAAGACGATTAAGGCCATCGCGGTGAAACCGGGGATGACAGACAGCGCGGTGCTGAGCGAGAGCTACACGATCATGGCGCAAGTAGACGCGCCAACAGCCAGCCCAGCTGGAGGCGAGGTAGCGTCCGGCACGGCAGTAACACTGAGCAGCGCCACCAGCGGCGCGGTGATCTACTACACGACGGATGGCACAACGCCAACCAGCAGCAGTACGCTCTACAGCGGAGCGATCACCCTGACGAGCGCGAAGACGATTAAGGCCATCGCGGTGAAACCGGGGATGACGGACAGCTCGGTGCTGAGTGAGAGCTACACCATTATGGCGCAGGTTGCAGCGCCGACAGCAAATCCAGCCGGAGGCGAGGTTGCGTCGGGCACGGCGGTGACATTGAGCAGCGCCACTAGCGGCGCGGTGATCTACTACACGACGGATGGCACAACGCCAACCAGCAGCAGTACACTCTACAGCGGAGCGATCACCCTGACGAGCGCGAAGACGATTAAAGCCATCGCGGTGAAACCGGGGATGACAGACAGCACGGTGCTGAGTGAGAGCTACACGATCATGGCGCAAGTGGACGCGCCAACAGCCAGCCCAGCCGGAGGCGCAGTGGCGTCGGGCACGGAGGTGACGCTGAGCAGCGCCACCAGTGGAGCGTTGATCTACTACACGACGGATGGCACAACGCCAACCAGCAGCAGTACGCTCTACAGCGGAGCGATTACGCTAACGAGCGCGAAGACGATTAAAGCCATCGCGGTGAAACCAGGGATGACGGACAGCTCGGTGCTGAGTGAGAGTTACACCATTATGGCGCAGGTTGCAGCGCCGACAGCAAATCCAGCCGGAGGCGAGGTTGCGTCGGGCACGGCGGTGACATTGAGCAGCGCCACTAGCGGCGCGTTGATCTACTACACGACGGATGGCACAACGCCAACCATCAGCAGTACGCTCTACAATGGAGCGATCACCCTGACGAGCGCGAAGACGATTAAAGCGATCGCCGTGAAACCGGGGATGACAGACAGCACGGTGCTGAGCGAGAGCTACACGATCATGGTGCAAGTGGACGCGCCAACAGCCAGCCCAGCCGGAGGCGAGGTAGCGTCCGGCACGGCAGTAACACTGAGCAGCGCCACCAGCGGCGCGGTGATCTACTACACGACGGATGGCACAACGCCAACCATCAGCAGTACGCTATACAATGGAGCAATTACGCTAACGAGCGCGAAGACGATTAAGGCCATCGCGGTGAAACCGGGGATGACAGACAGCGCGGTGCTGAGCGAGAGCTATACCATTACGGCGCAGCAGGTTGCAGCGCCGACAGCAAATCCAGCCGGAGGCGAGGTAGCGTCCGGCACGGCAGTAACACTGAGCAGCGCCACTAGCGGCGCGGTGATCTACTATACGACGGATGGCACAACGCCAACCAGCAGCAGTACGCTCTACAGTGGAGCGATTACGCTGACGAGCGCGAAGACGATTAAGGCCATCGCGGTGAAACCGGGGATGACGGATAGCTCGGTACTGAGCGAGAGCTACACCATTACGGCGCAGCAGGTTGCAGCGCCGACAGCAAATCCAGCCGGAGGCGAGGTAGCGTCCGGCACGGAGGTAACGCTTAGCAGCGCCACTAGCGGTGCGTTGATTTACTACACAACGGATGGCACAACGCCAAGCAGCAGCAGCACGCTCTACAATGGACCGATCACCCTGACGAGCGCGAAGACGATTAAGGCCATTGCGGTGAAACCGGGGATGACGGACAGCACCGTGTTGAGTGAGAGCTACACCATTACGGCGCAGCAGGTTGCAGCGCCGACAGCAAATCCAGCCGGAGGCGAGGTAGCGTCCGGCACGGCAGTAACACTGAGCAGCGCCACTAGCGGCGCGGTGATCTACTATACGACGGATGGCACAACGCCAACCAGCAGCAGTACGCTCTACAGTGGAGCGATTACGCTGACGAGCGCGAAGACGATTAAGGCCATCGCGGTGAAACCGGGGATGACGGATAGCTCGGTACTGAGCGAGAGCTACACCATTACGGCGCAGCAGGTTGCAGCGCCGACAGCAAATCCAGCCGGAGGCGAGGTAGCGTCCGGCACGGAGGTAACGCTTAGCAGCGCCACTAGCGGTGCGTTGATTTACTACACAACGGATGGCACAACGCCAAGCAGCAGCAGCACGCTCTACAATGGACCGATCACCCTGACGAGCGCGAAGACGATTAAGGCCATTGCGGTGAAACCGGGGATGACGGACAGCACCGTGTTGAGTGAGAGCTACACGATTTCAACAGCCAATAACAGTTCAATCAGTCCGAAGACTGCAAGCTTCGACAAGAATACGGGTAAACAGGCGGATGTTGTAATAACGATGATGCTGAATGGCAATAATCTCACCAGCATCTCAAACGGTGTGGCATATCTTGCCGCAGGAAGTGATTACACCGTGTCAGGCAACACAGTAACCCTCCAGAAGGATTACTTGGCTACGCTGGCAGAAGGCACGACGAGCTTAACGTTCAACTTTACAGCGGGCGCAGTGCAGACACTTGTTATTACAGTAACCGATACGTCGGTGCCTATCCCGGGAGTGCCGTTCCTGCAATCCGCTTTTGCCGGTAATGGCGAGATTAACCTGATCTGGAGTCCGGTTACGGGTTCAATAGGATACAAGATATTCCAGAGACTTTCTTCCTCTGAATATGGCAATGAAATAGCTACAGTCAGCGGTTCGGTATACAGCTATAAGGCGGCAGGATTGAATAATGGAACAGCCTATTATTTTGTGGTCAAAGCAGCCAATGAAGTAGGGGATAGCGCGGCTTCGAACGAATTGAATGCTACTCCAAAAACGGTCCCTGGCGCGCCAACGGATATAACCGCAGTAGCCGGAAATGGACAAGCGGTGGTAAGCTTTACGGCCCCGGCAGAGACCGGAGGCAGTACAATTACCGGTTATGAGGTTACGGCTTCGCCGGGCAACATTGTGGGGGTTGGAACAACGGGTCCCATTACAATTACAGGACTGACAAACGGCACGGCCTATACTTTTACGGTAAAAGCGATTAACGGCGCAGGCAGCAGTGCCTCATCCGCTCTATCGAACGAAGTTACGCCAATCGCGCCATCCGTGCCATCTGGTGGAGGAGGGAATGAGACCCCGCCTGTAATCACGACTCCAGTGACAAACGACGGTGTTGATGTTTTTGTTAATGGCAAGGTGGAAAGAGCAGGAACAGCAACAACCTCCATCGTGAACGGGCAGAGTGTTACAACTGTCATAATTGATCAGAAGAAGCTGGAAGAAAGGCTGGCAGCCGAAGGCCAAGGAGCTCTGATAACGATTCCGGTGATCAGCAGTTCTAATATTGTCATAGGCGAGTTAAGCGGCCAAATGATCAAAAGCATGGAACAAAAGCAGGCGGTGCTTGAGTTTAAAAGCGGAAATGCCACTTACACACTTCCTGCGGCGCAAATCAACATTGAGTCTATTTCAACACAGCTTGGAGCATCAGTTGCCCTTGAAGATATCAAAATTCAAATTGAGATCGCTAAGCCGACAGCGGATACGCTGAGAATAGTGGAGAATTCGGCGGCTGCAGGGGAGTTTACGCTTGCTGCTCCACCACTTAATTTTGTAATCCGGGCTCAATACGGGGATACCACGGTTGAAATAACGAAGTTCAACGCTTATGTAGAGCGGATGATTGCTCTTCCGGATGGAGTGGACCCGAACAGAATTACAACCGGGGTTGTGGTTGAGCCGGACGGATCGGTGAGACATGTGCCGACAAAAGTGGCTAAGATTGATCAACAATATTTTGCCATCGTCAATAGCTTGACCAACAGCACCTACTCGATTATCTGGCATCCGCTGGAATTCAAGGATATGGACGGTCATTGGGCAAAAGATATCGTCAACAACATGGGCTCACGCATGATTATTGACGGCGTTGGGAACGGAGCGTTTAATCCTGCTGCAGAGATTACGCGGGCCGAATTCGCCGCAATCGTTGTACGGGGGTTAGGTCTGAAACTGGAGAACGGTACGGGTGCTTTCTCGGATGTGAAGGCTTCGGATTGGTACAGCAGTTCAGTGCAGACAGCGTATGCCTACAAACTAATTAACGGGTTTGAAGACGGCAACTTCCGTCCGCTGGACAAGATCACCCGTGAACAAGCAATGACGATGATTGCAAAAGCAATGGAAATCACCGCGTTGAAAGATAAGCTCCAGAATAAAGAGGCTTCTGAGCTGCTAAGTTCCTTTACGGATGCAGGCAGCGTTTCGAAATGGGCAGTGAGCAGTGCTGCAGATAGTGTTGCCGCCGGAATTGTTTCCGGCAGAACTTCTACACGATTAGATCCGCAGGCATCTATCACAAGAGCCGAAGTTGCCGCAATGATTCAGCGGTTGCTGCAACGGTCGGATTTAATCTAGACAAGCGGATAAAACATTCCGAATTGCGCCACTTGGCTGCTAAGGCAGCTAAGTGGCGTTTTTTCTTGTGCCTAAAGTTGTCTTAGTACTCTGGTAGTTCCTGCAACCTTTCCCTATTTCCCTCCGTCAGTACTAGCAGTTCAGTCAAGGAGATGACAAGATGACAACAACATTTAGAGCAATAGCTGGCATCTTTATATTGGCAGGGGTGATCGGGCTCACGGCTTGTGATTCCTCTGACCAACAGGCGGCGGCATCTGCATCGCCGGCAACGGCGGCTGGTACGGATGTACCGGCAACCTCACAGCCGGAAGCGAGCGCTTCATCTTCTCCAACCGAGGAGCCGGCAGCGGCAGCCTCACCAAGCTCTGGAGCTGGAGGGTCTTCTGCCGCAGCTCCGCAGGATAGCAGCAAGCAGCTGGAAGAACTGCTCCAGCTTGCCAAGCAGGGCAAAGTGCCGGGTGTAGAATATGCTGCGCACAGCGGATTAATAGATGAGGTCGAAGCAGCATGGGGAGAGCCGGACACGAAGGATTCGGCGGGTAAAGGGATGTATTCAGTCTACAGCGACAAACATGTCGTATTTGGCTTCAATAAAGGCAGCCGGATTTTCGATGTCCGCTCAAGCGCTGCTGAGCTGCAGAGGTTGACTCTGAAGCAGATTGAAGAAGTACTCGGCAAGCCGGGCAGCACTGCGGTGAACGGCAGCGATAAGATTTACATTTACCAAGCCGGCAAGGAATACCAGCTCAAATTCATTATTCCGGAGTCCTCCGGCACCGTGGATCATATCTCTGTATTTTCTGAACAGGATGCAGTTAACAATATGGCAGGATAATCTGCGGATAAGAGATACTGCTGCTGCAAAGCGCAATAGGTAGAGTGGAATAAAGAGCAAACTGCAGGAAGTTGCGTGTTTGCTCTTTTTGCCTTTTTCCCGCTGGAGCTGGGTGAAGGCTGGCTGTTATAATAAAGTGATAGATTCATCCGTGGAAAAGAGGTTCAGCTATGCATCTGGAATTAAACGGGAGCGAATATAAAGTGTCAGCTGAAGGAATGACGATCGAGCTGCTGCCTAAGGAATTTGCGCTCCTGCAGTTTTTATACCATAACAGGGGGCGTACTTTCAGCCGGGAGCAGCTTCTGGATAAAGTATGGCCGCTGGAGTATCCGGTGGAACGGACAGTGGATGATCATATCTACCGGCTGCGCAAAAAGCTCCGCGGACTTAAAGGTCTTGATATCAAGACGGTACGGGGCTTTGGTTATAGTCTGGCAGTGCCGGGTTTGGGCAGTGTGATGATTACACCGACCACGCATGATCCGGAGCTGCGCGATACGATGCGTGACGTGTTCGGCAAGTTTCATGTATACGGCCAGGGCAAATCGATGCTCACCCTCGCGCGTCAGCAGGACATACTCGGCTATGAGCTGGACCCGCATTATTCCATGGTTATTCACTTTGTGCAAGGGGATTTGGAGTGGCTGCTGTATACGAAAGAGGTGCCTTTAAAGGACCGGCTTTTTTACCTTCTGCTGTTCTACTTTTTCTCCGGCGACCCCAAGGCGAAGCTGGCGTACTGTGAGCAGGTGATCCGGAAAAAACTGCTGCCTCCGCCTGATCAGGTGGAATTGGAGATCCTCACAATTCTGGATTTGTTCACCTTAGCGGGGCAGCCGGAGAGGGCGCTGGAACGTCTGGAAAGGTCCTATCAAGTGATTGCTGAACCCGGTTATGAAAATTTTATTCCGGTTACGATGATTGTGGAGCTGTTTGTGCATCTGGTGGCGGGAACCGGAGATGCAGAGCTGGAACGGCTGGACGAGGCTATAGGGAAAGTATTGTTGGACAAGCCCTTTTTGCGGGAGATTGGCAGCTATAAAATAGTAAAAGGACTATGGCGTTTGCGCAACAAGCAGTGGCGTGAAGCAGAGAACCTGCTGGATGAAGGGCTGCAGGTGCTGGAAATGACTGGATTCGTTCCTCTGCCTCTTCATGCGTTGTACCGGATATATCACTTCTGCCGGATGTTCCCTCCTCCTCAAGCGTTGCAGCACAAATATGATAATCAATTTGCAGCCAAGCTTGAGGAATTGGGGTTTGACCGGCTTGCCCAGTCTTTGGAGGATGTGTTGCAGCAGATATTGAAAGCTCTCTGATAATTCTCTGACAATTCTCCGTTACAGTAGGATCATGAATTACACAATTCTAAGATTCTAAATGTGACCTGGAGGAATGACAGATGGAGGCTTCAACTAAGCAGGGAACCAGCCTGCTGCATAACAAAGTATACATGCGTGTATACAGCGCCTTCGCCACGGCAACCTTTGGCGATTGGTTCGATACACTAGCCATTCAAGTGCTTGTCGGCTACCGCTGGCAGGCCAGCCCGCTGATGCTGGCGCTGATTCCGGTAGCCATAGCACTGCCGAGCGTATTGCTCGGCTCCGTGGCAGGGGTGGCCGCCGACCGGATGAACAAGCTGAAGCTGATGCGGTTATGCGATCTGCTCACCGCGGTTCTGACCGTGCTGGTATTATTTGCTCCCAGCATGGTCTGGCTGCTGCCTTTGCTGTCGCTGCGCGCAGCAGTTTCTACGTTAAATGTGCCTGCACAGCAGTCCATGACCCGGAGTATTGTCAGGGAGGACCAGCTGCTTCAGGCAACCTCGCTTAACGGCATTGTGAATCAAGGCTCCAAAATTGCCGGCCCGCTGCTGGGCGGATTAGCCTTGTCAGTGCTCACGCCGCAGTGGTGCATTTTACTGAATGCCATTTTTCGTGTCTGCTCCTATCTGCTGCTGCTTTCGGTAAGAAACATTCCTGCGGGGGAGGCAAATCTTGTTTCCGAGTCACCGGAGGAACGGGTTCCGCTTCGCACCATGTGGAAGGAAGGCTGGAGCTTTATGCTGCACAGCCGAGTGTTGCTGAATACGATGCTGTTCGGACTTACCGGGGCATTGGCGATCCAGATGATTGATTTTCAATTTACCAGCTTGTTCCGGATGGTTTCGCCGACCAATGAATCCCTGCTGGGCTGGATGGTTGCCGCTTCCGGTGCGGGGGCTGTGCTCATCATCCTCGTCATGAACAAGCTGAAGCTGGGAACGGGGTATGGCTGGAGACTTGGCACTGGTTATGTGCTGATCGGCGGCTCAGTTCTCGGCCTGGGACTGCTCCAGCCTGGAGCTTCTGTAATCTGGGTGCTGCTGCTGGGATTTGTACTGGGCATCGGGAACGGAATGTTTATTGTGGCCTTTAATTATTGCCTGCAGAAAGAAACGCCTCCACATATGACAGGCCGGGTATTCGGTATTCAGAGCACGATTCTCGGTGCCGTGATGATTGTTGCCCCGCTGCTGGGAGGTCTGCTGGTCGAACTTGCCGGTCCTGGTCAAATCTTCGTCAACTTCGGCATCGTCCAAGCTGTTCTGGGTCTGACCGGTATAGTGTTCGGACGTGTGCTTTGGCCAGTTGCAAAACAGGAGAGAGTAACTTCTGTAGAACAGGTCAGCTAGTGAGCTGGATATTAGTGTGCTCGATAGAAGTGTGCTGGATAGAAGTGTGCTCAATAGAAGTGGTAGTGGCTCTAAATGACGTGACAGCGTAGTTAAGCTGGTTCTGCGGACGAATTGGGTAGTAGGGGGCAGCGGTGCCTGGAGTTATTTTAGTTTGGTTTTGGTAAGCTGGACCTCTCCCTTTGCCTCATCTGCCGGGTGGCAGATTTATAGTTGTATTTCGTACAGCTAAAGTGACTCTCCAGGGCCTGATTTTACTTTTAATTGTATTTCGTACAGCTAAAATTAGCTGATTGCCCGATATTCGGTGGATAGCCGATTTCTAGCTGTACAGAATACAACTAACTCTCCCATATGTGCAAATATCCCTGATATAACTGTACAAAGTGCACTTAGGGCTTCCCCTGTAGAGCTTCCCATATTCAACTTAAACATCCAACAAGCCCGCGTGGCTCTTTATTAGTATTAGGTCAGCCAGAAACCTTTGGTTGGTCTATTTTTCTTGTTGAAGGAGGACATGGGATTCTCCCGGCGAAAGTGTTAGGAGAAGCGTATGCTTCAGCCGCAGGCTTGTATGCACTTACAGTTATTGTAAGAATTCAATGCCGCAATACAATTTCAGGAGGATTATTTGAAATGAGTACTTTCATTTACATGGTACGGCACGGAGAGTCTCCCAAAACCGGAGGAGATGAGAGGGAACGCGGGTTATCTCCCAAAGGTGAAGCAGATGCCCGTTACGTGACGGCAAAATTGCGGAGTGAAGGGATCCATGCATTTTACAGCAGTCCTTATGTCCGTGCGGTACAGACGATAGCAGATTTAGCAGAAGAACTGGGCCAGGAGATTGTTCCTGATGAAGCGCTGAAAGAAAAAATCTGGATGGAAGGCAACCGCCCGTTGCCAGAAGATGAATTATATCCAGCGCTAAGGAAGATGTATGCAGACGCGGATTTTGCCTTACCGGGCGGAGAATCCAATAACGAATGCCAAGATCGGGCGGTCCAAGTCCTTAAGGATATCCTGCGGAAGCACCCGGGAGAAAATATAGTCATCGGCACTCATGGTCTGGTAATGGCCTTAATGATGGGGTATTTCTCCGAGGACTATGAACTGGAATTTCTGATGCAGACTACGAAGCCGGATATTTACCGGATGGAATTCACCGGTGAGAAATTGTCAGGTGTAGAAAGAATCCCGCTGTAGGGCTAGCTCTGACTTGTTGGCAATTACACAGCCGTCTTCTCCGGCGGCAGCGTGTCTCTATCTAGAAATCATAGAACCTCGCCGTATTCGCAGTCAGCATGGCCGCCGCCTGGGAGGCGGAATAACCATGCAGCGCCCCCCAGGCGGCTGCAACTTCACGGATCATGGCCGGATGGGTGGGCTTCCCGGCAAAAGGACCTTCGAACGGCCAAGGTCCATCTGTCTCCGCCATTACCAGCTTCGGCGGATAGCGGAGGGCGAGTTCGCGGATCTCCGGTTCGTAGAGAATATCCGGGGTGAAGGAAATATGATATCCGCGTTCGATCATGCGGACAATAACTTCTTCCGGGCCTTTGAACCAATGAAAGTGCGCGCGGGTAATACCGTGCTTCTCCAGAAGATCGCAAGCGGTCAGAGCATCTTCGTATACGGCATGCAGTACAACGGGCTTGTTCAGGCGGGCAGCAAGACCAAGCAGGGTATCCAGCAGCCTGATATACGGCTCCATCTCAAAGGCTTCGCCCCGCTCCAGCGCTTCTGCCCGTGTATAGTAGGGCAATCCGATTTCACCTACGGCAGTCATTTCTCCGGCATGGCGTTCAATCCAGTCCAGCAGTGCGTAAAGCTCGGTTTCCTGAGGCAGTGGCTGCTCGGGGTGGAAGCCATAGGCCGGTTTTACCTGGACTGGATATAATGCGGCGATTTTCTGCGTGCGGATGCAGGAATCCAGGTTCATCGAGACTGCGATCAGCGATTCGATATCGAGTCCCGGCAGCTCAAGCAACATGGACTCCAGCTCCGTGTCATTATATTGCTCTAGATGGATATGGGCATCTATCATTGGTTTCTTGAACCTCCTTCTGTTGTCTCCGGCAGACTCTTGATTTTGTTCAATTACCCCTGCTTAGGCTCCATATTCGGCTTGATGGCAGCATCCGGCTCAAATTTGATTGAACCCAGTTCCATTCCCTTCCCGCCTGCCTTGTACTCCAGCATGAGTGTTCCTATACTCTCCTGCATTCCGACCATTACACTGGTCTCTGCCTTCAGTTTGCCGCCCTCCACTTGGTAATAGGTAACAGCGCCGATTCCTGCCTCCTTGCCGAAATAATCCAAACCGTTATCCGTTGCACGGCCGGGAAGCCGTAGTGTTAGCTTGGCCGGTTCCGCTCCTTTGACCTCAAGGCGGATCAGCACATCCTTTTGATCGATGGCCAGACTGGAGGTAACGGCAGCTGCAGCAGCCTTATCTGCTGCAGGGAGGGTTAGCTCTTTCCACAGTTCAGGCTTTACGACATGGACCTCCTGCGCAACAATTCCGGTTCCGGTACCCCGCGTCAGAATGACGATTGCTTCCGGCTTCCCGTCGTTATCGACATCGGCATAGTGAAGCTCGGGCGGAGAGTTATAGATTCTTGGAGCCGACCAATTGAAGTTATGTTTCCGGCCATTCACTTCAAGTATGAATCCTTTATAAGTGTCGCCGTTCTTAAGTGCGGTATATAGCTTGACCTTGGAGTTGTTCGCTGCAACGGCAAGCGGCTCCTTGGGAACCCGAACCGTCGTGCTGACACTTCCGGGCACAATGGATACTGTATTCCCTGTGTTCTCAAGCTTACTTTCAGCTCCGGTAAGATCATACAATGTATCAGCCGGGATATAGTTATGTCCGTCCTTCACGATGACGGGTCCTTCCTGCATTTCTTCAGTGCTGCCGTCTGTTTGTGTATAGGTGATTTGCATGGCTGCGCTGCCGGGTGTAAGGACTGTATTGGAGCTGATATCGCTGAGGGTCAGTTGTTTGCGGACATTGTCCCAGATCAATTGGCAGGGATAATATTCGAGCAAGACTCTTGCGGGTACATACAAGACTCCTCCGGAATAGAAGGGATGAAGCGGTGTGAGAGCAGGTTGTCCATCCACAGCAAGGAGTAAGGGGGAAGCGGCGTGAGCAGTATCTATAGGAGACGCAGCCGTACATCCTGCAATAAACAGGGCGATCGCGGCAGCGCCGAATAATTTTTTCATAGGTTAACCTCCAGAGTGTAAAAGTTCCAGTCTATTTTATTATATATTAAAACGCCTGCTTTCAGATCACGATCTGTTAACAAAGCAAAAACAAGGCTGTTACGAATGAGTCAGGTGCCAGCGGTCAACGTAGTGAAGGTACCCAGAATCACACCCCGATCGACAGGAATTCACCGGCTGGAAGCGGAATATTGAAGAAATCTACGCCGGGAAGTGCGGCTTTACGGGGAAAGGCTTGACACATATTTTGCTTAAAATTAACATGGGATTATGAATGAAAATAATGTACTCGCGGTCATTGGCCGCATTCACCGGCGTGGCAATAAGTTCATCGAACGGGAATTGAAAAAACACAATCTTCAAGGTATCGCCCCCTCGCACGGAGATATTCTATACCAGCTGTTTGTCCAGGAATACATAACGATGCATCAGTTGTCTTGCTACATTGATAAGGACAAGTCTACAATTACAGCTTTGGTGGATAAACTGGTGCGCATGGAATACGTCCAGCGGGAGCAGGATCAAAGAGATGGGAGGATCTTTCGATTGTCTCTTACGGCGAAAGGCCGGGAGCTTCAGCCGATATTTGAAGCCGTATCGGAGTCGCTGCTGGCAGCGGTCTATGAGGACTTCGCACCGGAAGAGAAGCAGCTGCTGCTGGGCTTATTAGAAAAAATTAAACTGTGAAGCATGGCTGGAACCGGACCGAGGCGGTACAAGAATAGTTATCTTGTACCGCCTCGGTCTGTTTACGGTGCTGAATTGCGATGACTTTATGTGATTTTTGTAGTAGAAGAATAGTGCTGTCGTCCGAATAATTAATGGCCTCAGGCGGAGCGTTGTTATGTGGAGTATCCCAGATATAATAAACCGAACGAAATATACACCGCCACCCAATATATAGTGTAAGCCTGAAGGGGGAATGGCGGAATGAAGAACAGAGCAGAATATTCGCAGCTTATCGAGCTCACGCTAGCCGGCAGCCGTGATGCATACGGTGAGTTATACGAAGCGACCATCAGTGATGTCTACAGGACCGTACGTTTCCTCGTATCCGAACCTTCCGATGCAGACGATGTGGTGCAGGAGATTTATATGGAAGTCTATCGGTCGCTTGGACAATTTGACACATCCCGGCCGTTCCGTCCCTGGCTTATGGGAGTGTGCATGCGGCAGATTCATGCTTACCGGAGAAAGGGATGGAGACAGCTTCGTATTTTGAAGAAAGCGGAGCAGAGAGGCCAGTCTATGGAATATGATTTTGCAGGAGATGTCTTGGACCGATTATTGAATCGCGGGCTGCTCGAGTCAGTGAACCGGTTGCCGTTCAAGCTGAAGCAGGTTATTATCCTGCATTATCTCCAAGAGTATTCCCAGGAAGAGATCGCCGCCATATTGGCCATTCCTCTGGGAACAGTCAAATCACGTATCCATGCCGCTCTGCAGAGGCTGCGCCGGAATCGAAAGGCTGACACTATTAAAATAGGGAAGGTGGAGGAGCTACATGAGTCTTGAACATAACCTGCGGCAAGTACTTCAGGAGAAAGCCGAAGGCTGGATCGCTCCACCGGAACTGAAGGGGAGGATCCTTAACGGGATCATTCCTGGACAAGGGGGAAGACGCATGAAAAAATGGTTTGTAGCCACAATTGTGGCTGCCGCACTGTTAATTCCAACTGGTGCTTACGCAGGGTACAACTATCTGGCCGACTCGATTTATGGTTCGTCTGACAATTTAATTCAAATAGGCGGAACCCAGCAGAAATATGATGAGCTGGAGGCCAAGCTGCAGCAGGCAAAGGCAAGCTTAAGCGAGAAAAACTTCACGGAATTTACTTCGTTACTGAAAGAAATCGGCCGATTTAACCTGGAGATTGCTGCTGCTGACGGGGTGCTTCATCCCGAGTTGCTGAGCAGCACAGATCAGAAAAGGTATGAGCTGCTGACCGCACAGCTTGCACCTTATTTTAAGCAATTAAAAGTAGAGACGCCCGGCAAGATAGCAGAAACTGGTGACAACAATGCATTTTGGGATCAGATGATTGCCAAAGCGGAGCAGGAGCTAAGCGGTGACGAGTTTGCCGAAGTCCGGCAATTGATCGGAGAGCTGAAGTCCTATGAAGCCAAGGCGACTGCTCAGGAACATTCAGTCCAGCTATCGGAAGATGAACTTGCGCAATATGAACAATTGCTGGAACAGCTCAATCCGTATTTACAGAAGCTGGGTGTGAAGCTGAAGCCAGCTCATAAATAACAGAAAGGGCCTGCTGACCTAGAACGTCGGCAAGCCCTTTCTGCTCGAATACAAGGATTTATATGTCCACTCAATAATTCCGTTTCCGCCTCTGAAATTTATATTTGTCGACTCTTTACCGCCGCTTAACGGGAACTAAACCGCAAGCGGCGTTTTTTTATACGTTGATGCATTGTACAACTTCACCTATATTTTGACATAAACCTCTAGAATATTTACGGGAGGTAGTGCTAATGAACGAGATAGAAGTCATCCAGAAACAGATTGAAGTGGAGCGGGCCAGACTAAATCAGATGGAACAGCAGTTTGGCCTGCTGCACCCGAGTGTAATTAAACAATCTATGTTATTGGATGAGTTGATCAATAAATATACTAAATTAGATAATAATGTATAATTAATAGTTGTTGGAAAAGAAACGGTCCGCTGGGAACTACACAGTGCCCGTTTCTTTTTTGTGAAAAATTCCTGTAAGCAGAACGATCAATCCGGCCAGGCAAAAAAGCGGAATCAACAGCAGCAGCAGCGCAATCCCTGCAAATGCATCATGTGCAACAAAGTCCGCATAGAGCAAAGAAATCATCCATGATGCCAAGGGAGAGACAGGCACCATGAGGGTGATCCCCAAATGATTAATTTTCGCTTTCGGGATTTCCCGTTTCGTAATAATTTCCCAATCCTGTAATGAAACTGCGCTTACACACGTATTAGCTGGAGTAAATTACTTGGCCAAGTGAAATTTTGCAGGAAGGGAGAGCTTAAGGGATGCAAGAGCGCGCATTGTTACAGCCTTTTATTCTAGAGAGAATGCAGGGGAATACAGAGACAGACCAGCAGTTTACAACGATTTTTGAAACCTACTATAAGCGGATATATAACTATATAGCTTACAGGGTCAGCTGCCGTTATACGGCTGAGGATCTGACGAGCCTGGTATTTGAGAAAACGTTGTCTAAGCTGGACAGCTTTTCCGGTGAGAAAGCGCCCTTTGAAGTGTGGCTGTTTGCCATCGCCAGAAATGTTGTGAACGATTATTACAGAAGCCGGAAGAGAACCCGTCTGTTCTCACTGGATACAGTTATGGAGCTGGTGTCCGGCAAAAAAGCCCCCGAGGATTTGCTGCTGGAGGAAGAACGAAATACGAGGCTGAATCATGCGCTGGACAAGCTGGCTGTCAAGGAGCGGAATGTCGTAGCGCTTAAATTCGGTGCCGGTTTGAAAAATAAAGAGATCGCTCTGCTCACAGGGATTTCCGAGAGTAATGTAGGCGTAATTCTCTACCGGAGTATGAGAAAACTCAAATCTGAAATAGGGAGTGTCGATGAACTGTGAAAAACAAGGATACCGCGCAACGTTTTGCGAGGGATATGGATAACGGTGTTCATAATGCAGGCTCTGGTGAATGGAAGGGATCCGGGGAATACCGTGAGCTGCTTGAGCTTGGACAAGTGTTGGCCGAACATGATTTCAGCCGCAATACGGATCAGCAGGCAGTTTGGTCCAAGGTTAGAAGCCGGGCAGGCAAAGTGCAGGCCGGTTCCAGAAGGAACTCTTCCCGCAGCTTCAAGCGGCCGGTAATGATTGCGGCTTCGCTGCTTGTAGCATTTGCGGTAAGCGGAGCCGTGGTCAAGCCATCCTTTGCCCAGGAGGTTCTGAGCCGGGTGCTTCAGACCATTAATCTGGGACATATCATCGCGAATGAGATGGATCCGGACCAGATCCCTGAAATTCCGGAAGAGATGAAAGGCAAGATTTATGATAAGGACGGTCATCCGGTAGTCTCCTTTGCCCAGGAGATAGAGAGGGGGCAGATCTTTACGGCGGACGGCGAGCCGATTGTGGATTTTGTAGACGGCAAACCTGTCACACAGCAGGAGCAGGATGTGCTGGATAAGGAAAAAGCCGCAGGTATTTTCAGCGTCAAGACACTTGCAGAGCTGAATAAATACGCTGCTTTTGAAGTGAAGCTGCCTGAATATTTACCTGAAGGGATTGCCTTTGACCACGGAGAGCTTTACACGGGAAAGGACGGGATCAGCAGCAAATATGTCGACTTGATCTTCACCAGTGAGAAGAAGGGTATAAAGTTCTGGATGCAGCAGTCTTATGCTGATCATGAAACGGCCTATGAGATGTCGACCGACGGCAAGATCGAGCAGGTGAAGGTGAACGGGATCGACGCAGTGTTAATGAATAGCAAAAGCTTGGATTGGGAAGCAGACGGCGTATTATACAGCTTGAGCACCCAAGGTTTAGACCGCGAAGAAATCATGCGGATTGCTGAATCAATCCGCTGAGCAGCGGAACAGGGGATCTCCTTAACGGGGGATCTTTTTGTTTAAATATAGAATTTATATGCTTCTCGCTATAAATGGACTTAGCAATAAATGTCCGGTAGTCCGTTTGCCTGGTGATTATAATGAAGGTAATCGTTGCAACGAGGATGTGAACGGCTTGGGATATACGGAGTATATGCAGAAAGCAATTGATTACATTGAAGAGAATCTGCAAGGACCGATTACGATTGAGGATTGTGCGCGCGTATCCGGATTCTCGAAATTTCATTTCCACAGGTTGTTTAGTATTCATCTGGATGTCACCTTAATGGAGTATATCCGCAGGAGACGGCTTTGCCATGCGATGAATGAGCTGATTCGTGGAAGAAGGATTTTAGATATTGCCATGGATTACGGATATAGCTCCGAGCGTGCGTTCAGCAGGGCATTTCTGCAGGAGTTTGGCCAAGTTCCAAGCAGATGCCGGAGTGCTAACTACTCCCTCCCTCCCAAACCGTTGTTAGAGGAAAGCTTAAACCACAGTACAGGAGGCATTCCAATGGATTATTTAAGTGAGGTCAGAATTGACAGTCTCCACACGATGAATACCGCCAGCGGCGTAAGAATCAGCAAGGATCCTGAGGCGGAGGTCATCACATTTATGAGTGAGTGGTCAGCGAAAACAGGAATCGGCGCCGGGACAAGAAGGTTTGGTTTTGATGTTCCTGTGTCTGAAGAGCAGCAGCAGGAAGGCCTGCGGGGGTATGAATATTGGGTTGTACTGGGTCAGGATATTCCGGCACTGGCTGAAGGTATAACGTGTAAGCATGTGGAGGGCTGCAGGTACGCAATATTGCGGATTACGGAGCCCTTTGCCGATCCCTTTGAGCGTATCCCCCTCGGCTGGAAGAAGCTCGCGGCTTGGGTGAACAGCAGGGGATACCAAACAGCCTGTGACAAAGAGCGTTACTGGCTGGAGGAAGTACAGGAGCTCGGCCAATCTGTGGTGATGGATCTCTATTTTCCCATTGAGTAATCAGAAACGTTGAACACAAAATTTGGATACTTAGAGTTGCAAGTGTTCAACATTAGCACCGGGAAAAACGTCCGCTAATATTTAGGGAATCAGCATTTTTTCGCAATGAACGGGAAAGCTGCCCGCTATTTCTGTGGATCCAGTCGTATGTGGGGTTTGTGATGGGTTTATAGGGCATAATTCCCTATAAAATACAATAAAGAGGCTGTTGCCACAATATTCCGGGCATATTTCCCTTTAATCCAAGAGTGTCGTCCAGTCAGCTGAATCTCTGACTATGAACCTCGAATACAGTAACCGAAGGAACAAAACATCACCCATTTTTTTTGCAGCGGTACAGCAGTTACTCCTTTCACAACTAAACTAATAAGATGAATAATTCAAAGGAGCCAGAACATTTATGATTACGATTCAACTAGCCGAACCGCAGGACGCCAAGACCTTAGCCGAAATACAGAAGAAAACCTTCAACGAGGACGCGCGGCAGTTCCAAAATAAAGAAGAAGACGGGCCACCGGGCTATGATTCCAGCGCCTGGCAGGCAGAGATGATGCAGAAGGGCCACTATTACAAGCTGCTTGCCGATGATGCGATCATTGGCGGAATGATCGTCTTTCCTGCTCCCGGCGGAGAGGAATGTCATCTTGGCCGGATTTATATGGACCCGCATTATCAGAATAAAGGCTACGGCCAGGAAGCCTTCCGCTTCCTGTTTGACACTTATCCCTCAGCACAGAAATGGACATTGGACACGCCCTCTTGGGCAGTCAGAAATCATTATCTCTATCAGAAGCTGGGGTTCATCCGGATCGGAGAGATTCAGGATGCCTCAAGCGGAGAAACCATAGTTGAGTATGAAAGATGACCCCCAGGATTTAGGAGTTCACATACCGTAGGCAGCTTCGGAGGCATCGAGGAGGGCTGCATTGGGTCGGGGATCCATGCGGCTGCTCTGCTCATGATACAGGCCCTCCAGATCCGTTCGTATGCACAGCTCTGCCCACTTTCGACTTCGGGTCAACATGCAGACTTCCGCTGTAGCGGATTTCCTGAATATCGCAACCGGGTCCAACCCGGATCTGCTCCCCGCACACAAGCTCAGCTGTGGTGTACTCCAGCTCAATGGCTGTCCCTTGAATCAAGCGGGCAGTCAATTTGCGGAACGGTCCCATCAGGCGCTTTAGCAGCAGAGAGGAGCGCCTGACTATCAGGGTTCCGTCCGTTCTGACCTGATCCGCAGTACAGGAAGAACCGAGCAGAACCGTAATGGATTCCTTCGCGGTAAGGCTGTTCACCCGCATAGCGCCCTCCCCCAGAAAGGTCAGCGTATGGATTGCTTCCGATGCCGCAACATATCCGGAGGAACGGATATGTTCGGCTTGCAGGCTGTGTAAACGCAGGCTTCCGAAATTCTCAACCTTCGCGGCAAGACAGGCACCTGTTATAGAGCATTCTCCAGACACTTTCAGCCGTCCCGTCGTAACCCTGCCCAGCGCCTTCAAGTGCCCGAATACATCTACGGAGGCTGAGGTGATATCCTCCCGGCGGATGAGAGACCCTCTTACTTTAAGCGGAGGATGATTCAACGCATCTGTTACTGAAGTGTGTTTGTCCAGATGTATCATGAGTAGAGCCCCCTTTTGCCGGATATTATTTTAATAATTAAAATATATAGATATAATAATATATAGTCAATGAAATAATAATCCATTCAAAAAGCACCGCCTTTCAGTTGCCTGAGGCGGTGCTTGCGCAGATAAGAGAGCTATTCAATAATTTCGTCCATCAGTATTTGAATTTTGGAGAGTGTATCCGCAATCTTGTCCAGCTCTGCGGTAGCGAAGCGGTCAAACAGATCAAGAATCCGCCGTTCCCCTTGCTCCGTAAGTATGATATTGACCACTCTGCGGTCTTCCTTGGTGCGTACCCGTTCAATTAGAGCTGCATCTTCCAATCTATCGCACATGGAGGAAGCGGCTCCCGGTGTAATGACGAATCGTTCAGAGATATCGGTGATATTCAGCTTTCCCGTAAGCCGCAGTTGGAACAACAGCATAATTTGGTTCTGGGTCAAGGATTCCTGCCTGTTAATTCTGTCAACGAAGGCCTGGGATTTATGCTGGACGGCTGCCATTCTATCCATCACCTGATGGATAGCTAATGTTTTCTCTTCTTCTGCGCTCATAGGCACGCTCCAATTTGTTATAGTTCTTAAAATATATAGAAGCTATAACTTTGTTGTCAAGCGTACCTGCTTCTGCTCAGCGTAGTCCAATATCGTGAAAACGGTTGGCAATGGGTTCACGCAGCAAGTGACGGATCGACTGAATGGCGGCGGTTTCGGCTGCCTTGGCAACGCCGAATAAGGTTATTAGTTCTTCTAACCTGGAAGGCGGGAGAGGTTGCGTATGGAGTTCAACCTGTGTGATCGCCTCGAATATTTCCGACAACCGGGTATAATGTGCGGCGATCTCTTTTGCAGCTGGCCAGTACGCCAGAACTTCCTGTGCATACTTTGCCGCATCTTGTTTGGCCGCAGTGTAGACAAAAAATGTTTCGGCGGCTCCTTCAGCGTCATAGCCGCCGGAACGAAGTGCTTCTACAATGGCATCATAAGCCGCAAGCCCGCATGCATAACCGGACTCCGGCAGCATGATGTCATGGGTTTCCGCTTTGAAGACCGCTTGTATGAAAGATTCTTTAATGGCCTGCAGCACATCTATCTCGATCTGCTTCTCGTAGACCTGATAGTAGGCATAAGGAGAGAGGTTCCGCCCTAATGCTAAGAAGGGGAGTTCCTGGCAGGAATCTGCTATCCCGTCCAAATAATAAAATAGCTGCTCTTGTTCATGGTATCCGTTCACAATAACAAACCGTTCTTTCCATACCACTGCGCCCGTTCCGCGGTCAATGCATGCTTTGATATCAGAGATGGCCTGCTGCTGGTAGAGAGGAAAGGTAGGTGTGAAATTAAATCCGCCCATTTGGGAGGCGGTTACTCCAATCAGGTCACAAGCTACAAGATGCTCCGCCATCCAATTGTAGGCCGTGGCCGAATCGGAATGGAGCTGCCTGTGAACGGAGAAGCGGAAACAGGCCGCCGTCATTCCGGACAACATACATTTCGGCAAAGTGAACCAGCCTTTCTCTGTCAAAATACCGTATAGGGCATCTGTAAACGAATGCGATTCCTGGCGGTATTGAAGCGAATGGAGAATGACTTTACTCATGAATAAATTCCTTCTTTCCGCCGTTCTTGTTCATAGCACGCGCTTAAATATTACCTTGCCGAATGTGCGCCCCATCTGGGCACAATAGAACGTTTGCGGTCAGGGTAACGTTCGGACACAATCCGGACCCGTTCCATTGCGCGTTCTTCGAGGGCCTCAGCTTTGGCCAGCGCTGCACATAATGAGGCTTGACGGTGCTCAGCCAGTTGACCTGTTCCATGAAAGGAAGGCAGAGATACTGCAAGTTCTTCCGTCATTAGGTCTGCCAATTCACTGTATATGTGATGAACTTCATCCAGTCCCGGGATCAGCTGATGTACTTCCTGCAAATAATCCCTGATCTCCCTTCGTGCGTATACGTAGGAATCCAGAATATATGCGGCACCCGAAGAATCAAAGTCTCCCAGCTTCAAGGCTTGAATCAGGTATGAATAGGCGAGCCGGCCTGAGGCGATTTCCTTATCCGGCCATGTTTTGTAAGGTGTCTCCCAGTCATAGAGTGCCAGACGGAGAGATTCGAGCACCGCATCCTTCAAGGGAACCTCTACCTGATTGCCGAACACCTGGCAGTACCAGAAGGAGGTGAAGTTGATGCCGAAATTGTCATACAACACCACTTGGCTCTCCCCGGACCAGCCGTCCTGCAGATAAAATACCTTATCCGCATCATTATAGCCGTGAATTACCCCGAACTCCGGAATCCAATACAACGCTCCCACACCGGCATCTATGCTTTGTTTGATCCAAGCGATGGCATCCTGCTGATACACTTCGAACGAGCTGTGCCTTGTGCGTCCGCCGTCATAGGCTGTGTGAATCCCCAGATTATCAATGGCAGGTGCATGCTCATTTCCCCACTGCCCGTATGCCGTAACCGACATAGGTAGAAGCCTGCGGTGCACCGAGAATTTGAAGGCCATGCCGCTAAGCCCGGAAAGCATATACTTTGGTCCTTCAAACTGCTGCGCGGCTGTCAGGATGGCATATAAGGCGTCTGTAAAAGACTTCGATTCACGTTTCATCTGAATATTATTAAGGTTCACTTGGATTCTCCTGTGGATTCAGCAAATCAAGCATCGCTTGGCATCTGCTGCTTATTTTGACTTGCAGCCATTGGGGGGCCAAAATTTGCAGCCATTCTGTAGTGAGCAGATGCTGCACGAACATCTCCGGATCGAAAAAATCCACTTCGTAAATGTCTTTATCTATAAGATGTACCGGAAATCCGAGCCATGATTCTCCTTTGGGTGTAGCAGCCAGGCGGATCTGTGCCGTAAAAGGCTTGAGCTTTCGGACCTGTTCCTGCCGCAGTCCGCCGTCGGCTTCTCCATTGAACCGCCGCTCAGTCAGCTTCAAAGAACGGATGGAGGATAGCCGGAAGTGCTGGGGCGGACTATGTTCTGCCGTCTTGGCAATGACATGGTCATCATCGTAGTGGTTAACAAGCTTCAACGGGCAGATTTCCTGTTCACCCTCCTGCCCATCATGAACAATTCTTACAACTATACATTCTTTGATGGCATGCTCCAGCAGCTCAATATACTGCAGCACATGTACATTTACCGTAAAAATCGGCAGCTGTGCCTCTGCACCCGGCTCCTGATCATCGGTAAGCCGCTCCAGCAGGCTGCCAATCCGCCGTACTGCCGCTCCATTCTCGTAATTATAGCGGCTGTACCGGTAAGCCAAATATTTCAGAATCTGCTTTTCCTGATCGGTCATATAGAGATAGGGAAGCATGAAGCTGTCATCCTCATAGCAATACCCGCGTTGCTTCGCCACATATTGCAGCGGAGCCCGGAGGGAAGAGGCCATGTATTCGATATCCCGCTGAGCCTGGCGCTTGGAGATTTCGAACTGCCCGGCCAGATGATTGCTGTTCGGATAACGCCTCGCCTTAATCTGCTGGTCGAACCATTGAATACGGTGGATATGGCTCAAGTAAGACGCTCCCTTTCATGATTATGGGAATCAGAGCTTGGCCCTGTGTTTGTTTATTTCGAGTATAAGGAACCCGGCGGAATGAAACAAGGATGCCTGCACCTGTCTTATGCAGATGCGCATAAAAGAGAGAGGCATCCCCGACTAAGGATACGCTTAGCCTGTTATAGCATCAACTTTGACTTGCGGCGCTTTACTGCACCGCTTGCATACCTTAATTCCGGTTCCATCGCTCTTCACTTTTGGATAGAGCAGTTTAATGCGCGTAGTTTCACAGATCGGGCATGTCCCCCGGCCCCGTGACGGCAAGTTCCAAAGTACGCGGCCCCGTTTTGTTTTCGGCATAATCTTGAACCTCATTTCACAGTTTGAATGGTACCTTCGTAGTATAAAACAAGAGGTACGACATAAAATGTCGCACCTCTTATAAATCTCAATCCAAATAAATGAAATAAAATACAATATTTATGCTCTTTTTTATATAAATGAATTGATTTTCCCTATATACTTAGCAGAATCTACTGTAAAGGAGAGTTTGCGATGAGCAATATCATCACGATTCTGAGCGTTGCTGCAATAGCTGTCATTATGCTTTTGATGAATAAATATGTGAAGAACAAAAGCCGGATGCGCCTCGTGCTGGCCATTATGTTTGTGCTCTATATTTCTACGTTTATCATCATAGGAATGTTAAAGGGTTCATGAAGATGTCCCCAAAACTGGATACATATTAAGATGAGGAGTCCGTGCAGAGTGCGGGCTTTTTTTGTTAAAAGATAAGAATTTATATGCTTCACGTTATAATTTATCCTTCTATTTCTCGCTGAAACGGATACCGTCCTTTTGAGGACGGTATCCGTTTCCACTTGTCTGTTCATAAAGCAGAATCACTTTCCGATAAAGAAAACAGTTGTTGAATGTGCAAAATACTACATTTTGTTTGTTTATTCGACATCACTAGATAGATAGGGCGGTGGCTTTATGAGGGGAAACAAAGTATGGGGGTTATTGAAGGTGTGGGGGGCCCTCCTGGTCCTAACAGGAATTGTAGGTTGCAGCAACTCCGGTGACGGAAACAAGGAAGAGGCAGCAGCTCAGGAGGTTACACTAAAGTTTGTGTGGTGGGGGAAAGAGCAACGCAAAGAGGACACGCAGAAGGTAGTTGATTTGTATATGAAGGAGCATCCGGGCGTCAAGATTGTGACGGAGGATTTCTCAGGTACAGATGCGCTGTCTTCTCGTCTGGCTATGGATACGGCGGATCAGAAGGCTGCTGATATTATTCAGGGGGATTATGGATTTATATTCAATTATATTAATCGGGATCTCATTGAACCGCTTGGCCCTTATATTAAGAATAAGAGTCTTTCCATATCGGATGTTCCCCCGGAGTACCTGGCTCCAGGCATGAAAAATGATGAATTATATGCGGTCAATATCGGCATTAATTCAGAAGCTCTGATCTATGATCCGGCATTCCTTCAGGAGGCGGGCATTAAGGCACCTTCCCAGGATTATACAATAGATGAGCTGTACAAGACACTTGTAGAACTAAAAGAAACTATAGATGATCCCGATTTCTATCCGATGGGGAATATGTTTGCTGTGAGTTATTTTCTGAGAACCAGAGGCGTATCCATGTACAATGCGGAGGGAACGGCTCTTGGATATGATGATGACAAAGATCTGGCGGATTATTTCACCCTCTATAAAAAATGGACAGAGGAAGGGTTGATAGGCTCATTTAAGGGAGTCAGCAATGATGAGAATCATCCGGTAATAACCGGGAAGACGGCCTTCTTCTCCGTTTCCAGCAATGCATCGACAATCTTGAGCAGCAAGGCAGGAAGAACCATCAAGCTGCTGCCGCTGCCGAAGGCCGGGGACAAAGAAGGGCGCTTTATCAAACCCTCCATGTTCCTCGCGGTGTCATCCTATTCTAAATATCCGGAAGAAGCAGCCAAATTCATTGATTTCTTCATTAATAATGCGGCAGCCAATGACATTCTGAAGGGAGAACGGGGAGTTCCTGTTTCCACTGTGATTGCTGCACAGCTCTCCGGCAAGCTGGGAGAAGGGGGAAAACAACAGTACGAGCTGCTTGACTATCTCAAGACTCATTCATCCCCAATCGATCCTCCTGCTCCAAGCAGCGCCTTGATTGCTGACAATGCCTATAAAATCATCCTGGAACGTGTGCTGGACGGCAGCATAACCCCGGAACAAGCAGCTAAGAGTTATCGGGCAGAAGCCACCTCAATTCTGGACACAACAGATAAGGGGGCAACGAAATGAGCAGACTCAGAAACATGACGATTAAAAATAAATTATACGGCGGGTTCGGCCTGATTCTGATCCTCCTGCTGGTTGTAGCCTTCACCAGCTACTTTTACCTTTCCAAGGTCAATGATACCTACACACAATTGCTGACGAACAAATCCCAATCGGTTCAACTGATCAAGGATTTGCGAATTGCCGTGGAGCAGGAAAGGGCAAGCATCAGCGGTTTCCTGATTGATGGAGATGAGTCCAAAGTAGCTGATTTTGAGGGAGCGAAGAATCAGTTCCGCACTGCTCTTGGTCAGCTGAAATCACTCACTACCGATCGTGATGACAAACAAATCCTCGCCGGACTCGATCTCCTGCAGGAGCATTACAGCGGTACTGCTATGCAAGTTATCGACAGTAAAAAGCGGAATAACAGCGATTATCTGGAGATCCTGCAAACGCAGGGACCTGTTCTAAGTAAATTCAGCAGTACGGCAGAACGGTTTGTTAAGCTTCAGGAGGAGGAACTGGAGCTGGAAGCTAATACAACCTTCAGTGATGTATCGGCTACTAAGAAGCTGGTCATTGCATTGACAGGCGCAGCCTTGCTTCTGGGAACTCTGGCCGCGGCTCTGATCAGCAGGGCGATCTCGAACCCGATCCAGAAGCTCCAGAAGATGGCGGTTCAAATTGCCGGAGGGGATCTGCGGAATACTCTGGTGGAGATCAAGAATAAGGACGAGATTGGGCAATTGGCTGAGGCCTTCAATAACATGGGCAACCACTTGCGTGATCTGATCCGGGAAGTGGGCACGAATGCGGAGCATGTTGCCGCCTCATCGGAAGAGCTGACAGCCAGCGCGGAACAAACGGGACAGGCTACGGAGCATGTTGCGTCCATTACGGAGAAATTAGCGGAAGGAGCGCAGACGCAGGTAAACAGTATCGAAGCCAGCGTTGCGCTTGTTCAGAAGATGGACGGAGAGGCCGCGCAAATTGCGGAGCGTTCTATTCATGTCAAGGAATCGGTGGATGTAGCATCCGACCTGGCCACCAAAGGGATTCAGGCGGTTGAATCAGCAATTCACCAAATATCGGCTGTATCAAAAAATGTAAGTGAGGTTTCAGGAGTGGTCAGCGCCTTGGCCGAAAGCTCCAGAGAAATCGGCGAAATCATTGCAATTATTACGGATATAGCGAATCAGACGAACCTGCTGTCGCTAAATGCGGCGATTGAAGCAGCGAGAGCAGGAGAGCATGGCCGGGGTTTTGCTGTAGTAGCCAGTGAGGTGCGCAAGCTTGCGGAGAAGACTGCAGAATCCGGGAAACGCGTCTCTGAGGTAATTCATTCGATTCAATCGGAGACAAGCCGGACCCTCACAATGGTCAGTCAAGGGGAGAAGGAAGTGGAGGCCGGCATTTATGCCGTCCAAACCGCCGGGCAATCCTTTGCCGAAATCGAAGCCTCCATACAAGAAATTAACGAACAGATTGGAGGCGTCTCCGATGCTTCCCAAGAAATGTCGCATGAAACTCATGAGCTGGTAGTTGCCTTTGAGCAGATCAACAGGATCACGTTGGCCTCCTCCGAGGGGACCTATGACGTATCCGCCTCGGCGCAAGAGCAGTTGGCCAGTGTGGAGGAAATTGCAGTGGCCTCAAGAATGCTGTCCGAGCTTGCTCAGGAGCTTCAGGAAAGTATTTCGAAGTTTTCAGTCTAATCAATCTATTGTTAAGAGGGGAACGTTTCTTCCTGGTTTCATAGTTTTATCTAGTTATGACAGGATAAATACGCAATAGACCAACCCAAAAGCAAGGACTAAATGCCTTGTCGGGTGCGTTTTCCTCCGTGCTATAATGATCTAAAATCCTTTATTAGGAGCTGTTGTGTCGTGAAGGGTCAAAATGAAACGGAGATTGAACAATTACTGGATGCTTTGAGAATATCGTTGCCGCTTGTGCAGCGTTTGTTTCCGCTGGATGTCATGTTCGCATTAGCCGATTCGGACAAGTTCATCTATTATCTGCCGGGGAATGAGCTGGACATCCGCATTCAAGAGGGAATGCCGGTTCCGCAGAATGGCGGGATCCGAAGATCCCTGGACACCGGCGAGACGGTTAGTGCAAATATTCCGAAGGAAATCTACGGATTGCCCTTCAAATCTTCGTCTATGCCGATTCAGGGGCAAGACGGGAAGGTTATCGGTGTTTTTACCATTGGGATCAGCCTGCACAATCAAGAAACGTTAAGCGATGCGGCCAATACTCTGGCAACAACCTCTGAAGAGATAAGCTCCACCTCCGGGGAGATAGCCGGAACTGCTTCTGATTTGGCGAATACCGTAGGCGATCTTAAGCTGCTCGGCCAGAAGGTTGTCGAAGAGCTGCATAGTACGGATGAGATTTTGGATTTCATCAAAAAGGTGGCGGACAACTCCAATCTGCTGGGCCTGAACGCTGCAATCGAAGCTGCACATGCCGCCGAGCATGGCCGGGGATTTGGGATAGTAGCGCAGGAGATTCGAAAGATGTCGGTCTCCAGCGCCTCCTCTGCCAAAGAAATCGCCAGCATCCTGCAGGCGATCAAGAAGAACATTACCCTGATGGATGCAACCCTGCTGGATTGTCTGGCACAAAGCGAGCGCCAGGCTGCGGCAACGGAGCAAATCACCGCGTCCATGCAGCAGTTAGCCGCTTCTGCAGTGGAGATCGAAAAGATTGCCCGTCTGATCTAACCCGGTCATTGGCGTTTCATACCAGTGATCTGAGGAGAACTGAATAATATATTAGTGTGAAGAGTCCCCGGTGGACTCTTTTTTATTGTGGTGTGTGAAGAGATGCGCACTATGAAACTCTGTATGCTATGCTAGCAAACATGTTACAGTGGAGGAAAGAATATTTATAGAAGCGATGGTGGCTATGCAGATTCAGTTACAGGATGAAATGATTCAAATCCATGTACAGTACGCGAAGCGGAAGAAGATTTCCCTTCATATAGATGCAATTGGGCTGATTACGGTAAAAGCCCCCAAGGGGACAAGCGACGAAATGATTTTGGGCGCAGTGGAGCGGCACGGCGAATGGATTCTGGACAAGCTGCGCAAGGGCCGGGAGGCACGGCAGGCACCCAAGGCGAAGGAATATCAGGAGGAAGGGAAGTTTCTTTACCTTGGGAAGGAATACCCGCTGCATGAATTGATTAACGTCGGTGAATGGGATGCGGAGAAGCTGAAGCTGGAACTCAAAAAGTTCTATTTTGCCAGCCTGAAGAAGATTGTCGCGGAACGGATCACCGTTTATCAGAATCAGCTCCGCGTAAAACCGAAGACGATCGAAATCGTTGAATCCAGAACCAAGTGGGGGAGCTGCAGTGCGGACAAGAAACTGACGTTTAATTACCGCCTGGCGATGGCCCCCGCCCAGGTTATTGATTATGTGATTATCCATGAGCTATGCCATCTGCTGCATATGAATCATGACCGGTCTTTTTGGCGCCGCCTCGGGAGTGTCATGCCGGATTACAAAGAGAAGGAAGAGTTTCTGGCCCGGTTTGGGCAATTCATGACTCTCTAAACATAGCAGATCCCGGGGTTGCGGCTGACTTGCCCTAACTTCCGGTTTCTAGGCGATAGACGTAGCTGGATGCTTCATGTGGGCCGGAAATGAAGAGTTGCCGCAGGTTCTCACAAATAAGCCGCCCGGGTAAGGAGTGCTTTCCGCTTCAATCCCTATGTAATCCGGAGTGAAATGAAAAACTATTTTTTCAGTTTCACTGCTGGCCAGCTTAGCCAAAACAGCTTGAATATCAATGGCTTTCGTAAACACAATGTCGAAAATATTCAGCTCCTTGCCTTCCTGCTTGCAAATAGCTATTACGTCCTCGTTCTCCAGGTAATAGAGGTCGTCGCTGAAGACGTTCAGGCAGTAGAACATCAGCAGCCCGAGCGTGCCGTCTGTTCCAAAACGCCGGGATACCGGCAATCGCTGTGCTGCGAATGTGCGGATAAAGTTTAGATCATCCGGCTGAGTCCCGTTTAATTTCCGGATCCCCGCGGAGTCGGTGCTGCCTGAAGTACAGTCGATAGAGAAGAGCTGCTCCTGCGCCGGGATAAAGCCAAACCTCGGATAGAAATCGAGCACCGTATCATTGGCAAAAAGGTACATAAAATCAACCTGATTCGCATACTCCTCCACTACCCTATTCATCAGACTGGCAGACAAGCCCTTATGCCGGTAATCCGGATGCGTCATTACGGTTCCGATCTGGATCGCCTTTTTCTGCTGGCCGTCCATGATCAAGTCCAGCACATTGACTGAAACATTCGCAATCACCTGCTCATCCTCGATATAAGAAAAAGGAATATACCGTTCATTCCAGAACCCTTCCTGATACCACTGTTCGAAGCTTATTCCAAAGCTGCTGGCGGCAAGCCCGGACAGGCTCTTTCGGAGCACCTCATTTTCTTTGTAATCTTTCCTGAAAATAAATCCCTGCATAACTTGTACCCCTTTCAAAAAGCGTTGCTTAAAACAATTCTGCACGTCCCCAGCCAGTTCCTTTGTTGAATCGTCCATACGGCTAATTCGAACCTCTTGTCATGCTTGTCATGCCCGTCTGCATATTGCGGTGTTGTCCCTCATAGACATGTACTAATCAATGCATTCAAAACAGGTTAAGGGGATGATGTCATGCGCCGGATAACATGGGTACTCGCGATCATAATGAGCGTGGCCCTGGTGCTCGCGGGGTGCGGGAAGAAGGATGCCGCTTCCGTAGTCAAAGATTTGAACAATGTGTCTGACAAGCTGGAGAGCAAGCAGGGGGCCTACCAAGGTGCCGGCACGATGACCCTGTACACCGGCGAACAGCCGCAGGAGTACAAGGTGGAGGTGTGGTACAAAAATCCTTCCTACTACCGGATTAGCCTCTCCAATGTCCAGAAGGATGTAACGCAGATTGTTCTGCGCAATGATGAAGGGGTGTTCGTGCTGACACCGAGTCTGGGCAAGAGCTTCCGCTTCCAGAGCGATTGGCCGGATAGCCAAGGCCAGGTGTATTTGTACCAGACACTGCTCAACAGTATTGTCTCTGATAACAACCGCCAGTTTACGGTGGATGGGGACAACTATGTGTTTGAAGTCGCGGCAAATTACCAGAGCAGCGCACTGGTACGCCAAAAAATATGGCTGACCAAAAAGACCTATGAACCGAAACAGGTGCAGGTCTCCGACTCCGAGGCCAAGGTTGTGGTCGATGTGAAGTTCGACAGCTTCAAGTTTGATCCGGAGCTCAATAAGGATTCTTTTGATATGCAAAGAAATATGGCGAACGGTACTCCTTCCGAAAGCACGGTAGCCGAGGTTGATGAGAACGGCAATCCGGTGGCTGCACCGGAGGACAAGGAACAGGCAGATCAGCCGGTTGCTGCGGAGCTTGGCGATTTCGGCATCATTGAACCGGAGTATATTCCTGCCGGTGTAGAATTTAAGGACAGCCACAAAATCGAGGATAGCAAGGATCATTCAGCAATCCTCCGTTATGACGGAATTTACCAGTATACGATTATGGAAGCCCGTCCGCTGGACCACACGGTATCGCTGGTTCCGGGAAAGGTAATCGATCTTGGCTTTACCGCAGGGCTTCTGAGCGGCGATGAACAGCTGACTCTGACCTGGATGAACGACGGCGTGGAATTCCGCATTACCAGTGCGAACCTTCCGAAGTCCGAAATGATGCAAATTGCCGCTTCTATGGCGGAACAATCGGGTAAGTAATATTCAGTAGGCGGATACTGCGCATTGTGGGAGCCCATTCCTCTACAAGCCGTATCCGCTTTTTACTTATTTTTGCCGTTAACCGCCCCTTTGGAGGACCAATCAGCAAGATAGCTGTACTTACATTGACAGCCGCCTTCCATTAGCATTACCATTGGCAGTAAGACTTGTGGTTCCATACGACAATCACAGAGATGTTTTACTACAATGTAAGAAGGTGACCCTGAAGTGCAAGTAAGCTATCGACCTACAGTAGCCGAGATTAATCTGGATGATCTGCGTGCCAATTACGAAGCCTTTCGTGCGGCCTTGCTGCCGGAGACTAAGTTTATGGGATGCGTCAAAGGAAATGCGTACGGCCATGGAGCAGTGGAAGTGACGCGGGAGCTTGAACGACTCGGAGCGGATTATGTTAGTGTAGCCTTTTTGGATGAGGCATTGGAGCTGCGTCAGGCGGGAATACTAATTCCTATTCTGGTGCTCGGCTACACCTCGCCGGAAGGAATAGCCGTTGCCTGGGAGTACAATATAACCGTAACACTGTTCACACCGGATGTACTGGAGGCAATAAGAAGGCTTCCTATAGATCCGGAGCACCGGCTGAAGGTGCATATCAAGATTGACAGCGGGATGGGAAGGCTGGGATTGCTGCCGGCTGACGCGCCCGGTTTCATCGCTGAAGTGCATTCTGTAGCGCAGGCGGAGCTGGAGGGTATGTTTACCCATTTTGCCAAGGCAGACGAAGAAAACAAAAGCTATACACTGATGCAGTACCGGCGGTTCATGAGCGTGGCGGAAACGCTTCGGGACAGAGAGATTGAAATCCCGATCATACATACGGGCAATAGCGCTACGGCCATTGATACACCTCTTCTATCCAGTAACATGGTGCGTGTAGGCATAAGCTTGTACGGATTTTATCCATCGACTGAGGTTAGCCGTACAAAGGTGGCTTTACACCCGGTAATGACGCTGAAGACGCAGGCAGTTTTTGTCAAGACCCTGCCGCCCGATTGGGGCATCAGCTACGGCACCCGTTACTTCACAGACAGCGAAGAGATCATTGCTACGCTGCCAGTGGGGTACGCAGACGGATATTCCCGCATGCTGACAGGCAAAGCGGAGGTGCTAATACGTGGACGTCGCGTTCCTGTCGTCGGAACGATCTGCATGGACCAGTGTATGGTATCGCTCAAATCTTTCGCTGAAGAAGCGGAACAAATCAAAGCTGGCGAAGAGGTTGTACTCATCGGAAGCCAGGCTGGCGTGTCCATCACGGCAGACGAACTGGCGCTCCATTTGGGAACGATTCACTACGAGGTAATCTGTATGCTGGCCCACCGGGTGCCCCGCGTATATGTGCGTGAGGGTGCTACTCCGAACCTGGTGAATCCCCTGCTGCAGGCTTGATGTTCTTACTGTGTAACTTTTACAGGAATCGATAAAGGAAGCTGAACCGTAAAGACCTATGTGACTTATGGTCTATACGAACCGCCATTTCTAGTTTATAATGGGATGCAGCATACTTGATATACTGGTTGCATATATTCCTTGTATAAAATTCCTTGTATATTGTAACACTGAAACACAAGGGCAGAAGGTTTGTGGGGGTGGAAGAGAAGGTGGCCAATTTGCAGAACACCAAAAGAATTATGATCAGCTTGCCCGATCATCTCTTACAGGAAGTGGATGGGATCGCTCAATTGGAGAACTCTAACCGGAGTGAATTGATTAGGCAGGCCATGAAGCTGTATTTAAGCGAACGGAGGAAACGCATCATTCGTGAGTCCATGCAGCGGGGCTATATGGAAATGGCCAAGATCAATTTGACGATGGCATGCGAGGCCTTTCTCGCTGAGGAAGATGCAGACAGTACTCTTGGCCGCTTAGTAAGCGGGGTGTAGATATTGATCGTTAAACGCGGCGACGTTTTTTTTGCCGACCTTTCGCCTGTTGTAGGTTCAGAACAAGGCGGAGTACGGCCGGTACTGATTATTCAGAACGATATTGGCAACCGTTTCAGCCCGACGGTGATTGTGGCAGCCATCACTGCCCAGATCCAGAAGGCCAAACTGCCGACGCACGTGGAAATTGATGCGGCAGCCCACGGCTTTGACCGGGATTCCGTTATTCTCCTCGAGCAGGTTCGGACAATTGACAAGCAACGCTTGACCGATAAGATCACCCACCTTGACGATGATACAATGAAGAAAGTGGATGATTCGCTGCAAATCAGTCTGGGCCTGATCGATTTCTAAATCAGGCAGGGCTACATAGTATAGAATGTGTAATGGAGGCACGTCCGGTGTATAATCCGGCGTGCCTTTTTAATTGTATGGAAACTGTATACGAATCTGTGGCTTAAATGTCTTCACTTTAAACAATAGCTATGCTACAATTGGACCGGACGGTCGGGTTAAGGAGGTGGTCGGAATTAAAGGACGTTCTGACGGAGAAGAAACGAAAAAGCGGATAGTGCTAAAGGCAACACAGTTATTTGTTCAGAAAGGTTTTGCAGCGGTGACCATGAACGAAGTCTGTACGGCGGCCAAGGTGAGCAAAGGGAGTTTATATCACCATTTTCCGAGTAAAGATGAACTGTTTCTATATGTAGTAGAAGACGATACCGAGCAGTGGCTCAGCGATTGGGAGCAGAAACGGAACGGAATCAGCGGCATCGAGGAACGTTTCTATGCATTAGGCGAGCATTATGCGAAAGATTTTCAGAATCCGCTGATCCGCGCGCTTGAGGAATACGCCAGATCCCGGCCTCATTCAGAAGAGGTTCAACAGCGTCTCTCCCGGCTCTACGAATCGGCATCACAAGCCTGCCGTAATCTGCTGCAGGAGGGTATGGACACTGGGTACCTGGTCAAGGGCAACCTGGACAATTACGTAATTATTGTAAGTGGCTTGCTGGAGGGAATCAGCAGAGTCAGCGAGATTACAGTTCTGGCCAGCGCGCCGGAGGATATCATGGAGTATTACCGGGATGCCATACGGCTGCTGCTGCAGGGGATACGTACCGGATAGGCATTGAGAATAAGCGTGCCTGTGAAGACAGAGCACTGCTATACGCAGGGGCCGGTTTTATTTTATTGCAGGATTGAGCCCAAAAAATTAGTTTGAGGAAGTTGTTTTTTATTTACCCTTAATTAGACCGGATGGTCGGTCTTGTGTGTCTTATTTAAGGTTTTTCATTTGTAGAATAAAAGGTATGGCAACTGACGGATAAGCGGATATTTAACTATAAGATAAATAGAACCACCCCTACTTGAGGATTTGGTTGCGGGAATACGGAGGTTATTGCAATGTCATTACTGCTAAGAAACCGGGGCGCTATGCTGCTCCTTATGCTGAATATTTTTCTGGCGTTTACAGGCATCGGACTGGTTGTTCCGATAATGCCTACTTATATGAATGAGCTGCAGATCGGAGGCAGTGTTGTCGGGTTGCTGGTGGCCGCCTTCTCTGTAACCCAGTTGATTGTGTCACCGTTTGCCGGCAGACTGTCGGACCGGATGGGCCGGAAAAAAATTATCGTCGCCGGCTTGATTGTTTTTTCACTCTCGGAGCTGCTGTTTGGGTTGGCAAATGCGCCCTGGCTGCTGTTTGTATCCCGAATGCTAGGAGGTGTCGGAGCAGCGCTGATTATGCCTGCGGTTATGGCTTACGTGGCGGATACGACCTCTACAGAGGAACGGGCTAAAGGAATGGGACTGATCAATGCGGCCATCACCACCGGTTTTATTATCGGACCGGGAATTGGCGGGTATCTGGCAGAGTTTGGTATCCGTGTGCCGTTCTTCGCGGCAGCAGTAGCAGCGGCTTTGGTGGCTGTGATAAGTACATTTGTATTGCCGGAATCGCGCACCGCAGCCCAGCGTGAAGCTGTGAAGACAGCACAGAACGATAAAGAGAGCCTTGTATCTCAACTGGTGCGTTCCTACCGTGAACCCTATTTCTTCGGGTTGGTTATTGTATTTGTACTCTCCTTCGGATTGGCGAATTATGAAACAGTATTCGGGTTGTTTGTGGATCATAAATTTGGATTCACCCCTAAGGATATTGCCTTTGTCCTAACCTTTGGCTCCATCTCGGGGGCTGTGATTCAAGTTACGGCGTTCAGCTGGATATTGAATCGTTTTGGTGAAAATAAGGTCATTTCGTTCTCTTTACTTGTCGCGGGCCTGTTCATCTTCCTCACACTGTTTGTACACGGCTACTGGGCCATCGTTGCAGTGACGTTCATTGTGTTTCTTTCGATGGATATCCTGCGCCCTGCTGTCGGAACACAGCTCTCTAAATTGGCGGTGGAATCGCAGCAGGGCTTCGTGATGGGCATGAATTCTGCCTATACCAGTCTTGGCAATATTGCCGGTCCGATTGTGGCCGGAGTCCTGTTTGACCTGGATATCAACTTCCCGTATGCCGTGGCTGCACTAGTGCTTGTTCTGTGCTTTGGGCTATCGCTAGCATCCGCTAAGCGGATGAACCGGCGGGGCCTGCAAATGAAATGATCTGTGGTTCCTGTATAGGAATGATAATATACTTCGCAGCAAGCCAGCTTTTTCCGGGTCAATGAATCCCTAAACTTTGGTAGATAGCCAATTTGTGATACTATTTCAGGTAGGGATTATAAGAACGCAGAACGTGTGCGGAAAGAGGGATTCAATTGGCTGCAGAAAATACGAATGCCGGTACTGTGCCGGATGAAGCTGCTGCACGGCAGGAGCAGGAACTGATTACCGCGGCGATTGCCAAAGAGCTGGGCATTAGCCTGAAACAGGTGCGTACGACGGTAGGCCTTCTGGATGAGGGGAATACAATTCCGTTTATTGCGAGATACCGTAAGGAAATGACCGGTGAGCTGGACGAGAACGCTCTGCGTGATATTGAGGAAAGGCTGGCCTATCTGCGCAATCTGGGTGACCGCAAGAAAGATGTCATCCGCAGCATCGAGGAGCAGGGCAAGCTGACAAAGGAGCTGCATGAGCAGATCCTGAAGGCAGTCAAGCTGCAGGAAGTGGAGGATCTGTATCGTCCCTTCCGGCAGAAGCGCAAGACGCGGGCAAGTGTGGCCAAGGAGAAGGGGCTGGAGCCGCTGGCGAACTGGGTCATGGAACAGCGCCGGCAGGGGCTTCCGCTGGAAGAGGCCGCTAAATATATTGATGCGGACAAAGGCGTGGAGAGTGCTGAGCTGGCGCTGCAGGGCGCGATGGATATCATCGCTGAGAACATTGCCGATGATCCGGTCATCCGTTCCTGGATACGCCAGTACACCGCAAGTCAAGGGGTGCTGGTCTCCGAAGCCAAGGATGCTGAGCAGGAGAGCGTATACGAGAACTATTACAGTTACCGTGAACCGGTACATAAAATGCCGCCGCACCGGATTCTCGCCATCAACCGCGGAGAACGGGAGAACGTGCTAAAGGTAGGCATTGAGGTGACTACTGACAAGATTCATGCCTTTATCTCGCGGAAGCTGATCAAGGGGCCGTCCCCGGTTAAGGAATTGCTGGAGACTGTGACGGAGGATTCCTACAAGCGGCTGATCGCTCCGTCTGTTGAGCGCGAGGTGCGCGGAGAGATGACGGAGAAAGGAGAGAATCAGGCGATCTCGATCTTCTCCGGGAATCTGCGCAGCCTGCTGCTGCAGCCGCCGGTCAAAGGCCGGAACGTGCTTGGCGTTGACCCGGCTTACCGTACCGGGTGCAAGCTGGCCGTTGTGGACGATACCGGCAAGCTGCTGGAGGTAGCGGTCACTTATCCGACGCCGCCGAACAACAAGAAGAAGGAGGCGGCGGCGAAGTTCAAGGAGCTGATTGCCAAATACGGCATTCAGCTGATCGTAATCGGCAACGGCACCGGCTCGCGGGAGACGGAGCAGTTCACCGCCGAGGTCATCGCAGAGATCGGCAATCCTGAGCTGGCGTACCTGATCGTTAATGAAGCGGGAGCCAGTGTCTATTCCGCCTCCAAGCTTGCGCAGGAGGAGTTCCCGGATCTGGATGTGGCCGAGCGCAGCGCCGCATCCATTGCCCGCCGCGTGCAGGACCCGCTGGCGGAGCTGGTGAAGATCGATCCGAAGGCGATCGGAGTCGGGCAGTACCAGCATGACGTCTCCCAGAAGCATCTGGAGGAGAGCCTGAAGGGCGTTGTGGAATCCGCGGTTAACCACGTCGGTGTCGATGTGAATACAGCATCCGCATCCCTGCTGTCCTATGTTGCGGGCGTGAATGCCACAATCGCCAAGAATATTGTGAAGTTCCGCGAGGAGAACGGCAAGTTCGTGACCCGCAAGGCGCTGCAGAAGGTGCCGCGCCTCGGTGCCAAATCCTACGAGCAATGCATCGGCTTCCTGCGGATTCCCGGCGGGGACAATACGCTGGACCGCACGCCGATCCATCCGGAGTCCTATCCGGTGGTGGACCGCCTGTTCCGTGAGCTGGGGCTGGAGGTAGCCCGGCTCGGCAGCAAGGAGGTCGCTGAGGAGCTGCAGGCACAGAACGCCGAAGAGCTGGCTGCGAAGCTGGATGTCGGCGTGCCTACACTGCGCGACATCCTTGAAAGTCTGCAGCGCCCGGGCCGCGATCCGCGCGAGGAGCTGCCGCTGCCGATCTTCCGCACCGATGTGCTGAAGATCGAGGATCTGGTTCCCGGCATGGAGATGCAGGGAACCGTCCGAAACGTAATCGATTTCGGCGCCTTCGTCGATATCGGAATCAAGAACGACGGGCTGGTGCATATCTCCCAGCTTAGCGGCAGCTTCGTGAAGCACCCGATGGACGTCGTCTCAGTAGGAGACAATGTCACCGTGTGGGTCATGGGCGTTGACCTCAAGAAAGGCCGGGTCAGCCTGACCATGCGTCCGCCGCGCAGCGAAGCAGGCAGCGCCAAGTAAATCTAACAGTAAGCCCTCTGCAGATTGCGGGACTGACCCCGTAACGCCGGCAGGGGGCTTTTTTTCATCACCAATGGCTGACTGTTGGCTTGCACCCCGAACTAGCCGATTGCAAAGTAAGTATTGTGCTGCCGTATAACATTATTTATATTAAGAGTATTATACTAAGGGGGAATAGTGGGAGAATGAAAAAAGCGATGATATTGTTGTTGCTATTGGTGGTTGTATTACCATCACAGGCGTTTGCCGCTACATATTCTAATGCGTACGTAGACAAGTATTATTTTGAATCCTACAAAGACAGGGTGAAAGAGGTTAAGGATGCGCAGAAGAACTTAAGTAAAGTCTTGGGCACCGAGGTTACAGCCTTAGCGCAGAAATCCAAGGTATCTGCAGCTAACTATAGCAATGCGGTCAAAAACAAGCTGAGCAAGGAGGCTGTCGCCAAGGCTAGAAATGAAATGACACAGGATAAAAAAACGCTCGCGGCAGCAAAAGCCAAGTTGTCAAAAACCGTAAAGAGCGCCAAAAAGGAAAGCGATACATCCCTTAAAGAGATCGCAAATCATAAAGCATCTCTGGTCAAGATGATCAAGACTCATTTGGAAGGCAAAGACCAACAAAGCGATGCAGCTTTTAATAAGACGCTATCCTCGGAGCTTTCCCAAATAGACTCCAGTTTTAATGCGGCACTGGAATATTTGCAGAACATTGAGCTTGATTAATCCGCGAAGCGGGCAGCGTCAAGTAAGTTTAATCAATAACAGGAAGAGGTCCGGTTTACTCCCGCTCTCAACTAACTGTTCTCATAACCATGATAGCGGCTGTGTGTGCCCATATTTACTGGACGCGGCAGCCGCTTTTTGCTTTTATATTCAATGAACCTGGGCGTTAACAACGTTACTGAACATGTATTTCCGACTTGATATCATTTTGACTTAAAAATTTCATTAGATCATTACTCAGCTGCACAATCTCATTGTTAGCATTATTCGCATAATCCGGCAACATCATATCCCTAACCATTTTAGTTCGTAGCCATGTCATAAAGAAAAGATCCAAAAATAAGTTTGGAAATTTAAGCACCATTTTAAGCATTGGAGGATCAATTGAAACGCCAGCTTTTTGTATTGCCCTTAGATTCGCTTTTAAAGTGACTGTTATTTTGCGTGCCGTCTTTCTGGTTCTGGCTGTTTTTTTGTCAATTATCTTATTCTCAGAATGCAAAATGCTCAACATGGCAATGTCTGATACGGAATGTGTGATTAGATACGCTTGCATATCCTTTTTAATAACGTAGGGAAGCTTTGCTGTTTTAAATAATTTTGCGAGGTTTTCTATGCGTTCTGTCACTACACCATTAATTTCTCCAAATGCAGTTGCCACTAAAATCTTTGGTAGAAATCGAGCATGCAATACTCCATCTTTAATCTGTCCGCCGAAGCCGGGAAAAGCTGGTAAAAGTCTATCCCCTACGATATCCAGCCACGAAGAAAATCCAATTGAATTACTAGTCATCGTGACTATATTTTTGCTTTGATTATCTTTTAGCGCTAACAACGCTGATTCGGACCGATCATAACGAACGGTAACGAAAATAAAATCGTATACATCGTCATTTTCGAGCGTATCAATGACATTTACTTGTATCGATCTAACTGTACCTTTTTCTTTATATTGCAGGCCATTTTCTCTTAATGATTTAAATCTATTAGAATGTGCAAACAGGCTAACGTCAAACCCTGCTTCAATAAGCTTAATTGCGTACATGCTCCCGATAACACCTGCACCAAAAATTAAAATTCTATCTTGTTTTGCTGACATGAATACCACCCCTACTTATTAACATTTCCTTTTGATTATCAGACAACATGTTGTATGATGTGATTATAAATCTTCATTATTCCTTGATCAACCGTCAGTTTTTTATTATTTGTCGGATGATATTCTTATTCGCTAGTAGGAGGGAAACATGAAAAAGCAACCCCAAATAACGGAGAAAACAAGACAAAAGGTTGTAGAAGTTTTTTGTGAGTTATATAGCCAAAAGCCGATTGAGAAAATTTCGGTTCAGGAAATTGCGAATAAGTCAGGATATAACCGCAGCACCTTTTATCAATACTTTACTGACATTTACGAATTGTTAGACTCTGTTGAAAATGACTTATTGAATGACATTAAAAAAGAAATGGCGAATAAAGAGCTATCGATGCATACGGTTCAAGATACGCTCTATTGTCTGGACAAAAGAGAACATCTCCTGGTTCTTAATGCCCTTTTGGGTGATTATGGAAGTGCCCGTTTTTTAAAACGCTTAAAAAAAGAAATCACTTTGGATCAATTAGAATTAAACGTTCCGCAAAACCATTCCTTAACGCCATACTTCATTGAGTTTTACCTGACAACTTCCCTTTCTTTATTTCGTCTTTGGCTCCAGCGTCAAAAGGATTTATCGTCAGAAGAATTTTTCAAGATAGTGGAGAACCTATATTCAAGAGGGATTACGCCCTATTTTAAAGAATGAGTCTGTCATTCAAACCAAATCCATATGTTGTATAACAATAAAAAAGCGCGCATAAGCTTGTTTACACAATATACTCCATAAAGACCATCCGCATTTGTAGAATGCCCTTGCCTAGCGCACACATGCTTTGGTTTATTTTAAGATTCCAAAGCATCTTTAAGAAATTGAAGTGAATTATGACGAAATGCACTTGTTTTTGATTCGTCTATATGATGAAAAGTAACATCATCAATATTTGGAATATTTGATGTATCATAAACATAGCAAGAAGATAAGCCAAACGTATCCAGCAGAGCTATCAGTCTTGAATCCATTGATTTGGGGTCTTGTGGATTATCAGATACCGGGAAAACCAAAAATGGAACCTTATATAAAATGGCAAAAGCAGCCCCATGAAAAGCACTAGTAATAAAATACTTAGCGTGTTTTATGTACCCTACAAATTCCTTCGGACCAACCGTAGCTGCTCCAGCAGTTGCAAGAGATATAATCTCGTATCCGTACTTTTTTGAAAGTGCTTCAGCGTATTCCTGAACCCCTGTAATATCTCGTAAATCATAAGTGAGTATATAGGCTTTTTCTGGCGGAGTAGCAGATATATCATCCCATCCGGATTTATCAAGAAGCATTACTGGATCCAATACATGAGTAATATCTCCATTTTTCATCGTTTTCACAAAAGGGATTGCACTTTTTTCACGAACAGAAACAAAGTCTAAGGAATTAACGTGTGGAGCAAGGATATTTTTTCGATCGGGCTCTATTTCTGCTCCTCCCATGCTTGCTGCGTATGCAATTTTCGTTTTTGATGCTGGAACAAAAGAAAGTGCCATACAGGGTAAAATGTCATCGGAAATAACCCATGGTAAACCCCATATTTGGTCGCTACCGCAAACAAAAATATCGTAATCATCAACACATTCTGCAATATCAGATACTGTATATAAGCGTTCGCTGTGGGGAATGCTTTCGGAAAAAGTCCTGAAATGTTCAGCACCTTTAGCACTTTCATATGCTTGTAAGGTGTATTCGTTTTGCCACTTGAATGTAATTTGCTCACAATGAAATCCTAACTTAGCTATAGCTTTTTGCAGTGCATAAGCTCCAAGCTGGCCACCGTAATTATAGTTTTTGTAGTAAAGAGTAATAATTCCAACTTTTTTCATAATAATCTCCATTCCGAACTAAGTCGGCACAAACAGGAAGGAAAGAAAAGTGCCGAAAAGTCTACATAAATTTGAATCCTAAAATGATTTCTTTGACTATCCAATTAGCTCAAAAACCGCCGTTTTTGCATCCATCTCACTAAGCATGGTCAGTCTAATACTTTATTTTCTCAGTCTACAACTTTATTTGCTGAGTCTAGCATTTTATTTTTCAGTCTAGCATTGGTCAAGCACCGATTTCTAGGTTGAGCCGGAAATCCTCCAGCTAATCTCTTGTAATTCGCAAGCCGATGTTTTATATTGACATAAGAGCAGGTCAATAATAAAAGAGGTGAACGGACGAGATGACTCCACGCACGAAGGAACAAAACGAAGAGATCCGGCTGCGGCGTCTGGCGCAAATTCGTAAAGCCGCTGCCGATGTGTTTTTGAATAAAGGGCCATTACTGGAAATCCGCGATGTGGCCGCGCAGGCGGGACTCGGCTATGGCACGGTATACCATTATTACAGCAATAAGGGCGATTTGCTCTACGATCTGTTATGGGACGCGGTGGAGCGGGCTGGGGGATGGCTAGAGGCTCCGCTTGAGTTCCCGCTGGAGGCTCCGCTAGAGGCACGGCTGAAGGTCCCGCTGGAGGTCCCACGCGCTTCGGCTTCGGGGGAGACGCCGGCGGACACTGGGAACTTGGCTGCCGCGGATTCCCGAAGCGGAAGCCGCGGAACGGCCGCTGCCGCAGAGCTTGGCCCCGTCGCCGCCGCCGGCGTCCGGCTGCTGCAGCTTTGGGCAGAGGACCACGCCCTGTACCTGCTGCATAAGCAGGCCAGTGAGGACTTTGCCTCGCTGCCTGAAGCGCGCTCGGCCCTGCTCTCGGCCGCCTTTCGCCGGGAGGTGCTCGCGCCGTTTGCCGCACTGCTGGAAACCGGGCGTGCGGCGGACGGGGCTGCCGCTTCCGGCGGAAACGCGGCGGAGCCGCCGTATCGGCTACAGCATGCTGAAATGCTGCTGGCCGCCTTGGTCGGCTGCGCCTCGCTTTCGCTTCGCCGCGGAAAGCTGCACGAGGAGGCCAGGGATATCGCCCTGTTTTTAAAATTATAGAATGGATAAGGAGCGAATAAGCAAAAGATGATCATTTTAAAATCACCCAGGGAAATCGAAGAGATGAAGCCGGCGAGCCAAATCATTGCGGACTGCTACCGCGAGGTGGCCAAACTGATCGAGCCTGGGATCACCACCCGGGAAATCAATGACTTTGTTGCCAGACACATCACCAAGCTGGGCGGCAAGCAGTTTACGAAAGGGTACAACGGTTTTCCCGCCGAAACCTGCATTTCGGTCAACGATGTGGTGGCCCACGGCATTCCTTCGAACCAGGTGCTTATGGACGGCGACTTGCTAAAGCTCGACATCGTCGTGGAATACGGCGGATGGTTCGGCGATTCGTGCTGGTGCTATGCGGTGGGCAATATCCCGCCGGAGGCGCAAAAATTAATGAAGGTGACAAAGGAATGCTTGGATCTGGGGATCGCCCGGGCACTCCCCGGGGGCCGGCTCGGCGACATAACGTCGGCGATTCAACAGCATGCGGAAGCGAACGGGTTTTCGGTCGTACGCGATCTGCTGGCGCATGGGATCGGGCGGAGCCTGCACGAGGAACCGAGCTACGAGCATATCGGCGTAGCCGGCAAAGGCATTCGGTTAAAGGAAGGCATGGTGTTTACGATTGAACCGATGATCAACGAAGGTACGTTCCGCATCACGATCGACGACGATGAGTGGACGGCGAGAACGGCCGACGGCAAGCTGTCGGCGCAATATGAGCATACGATCGCAGTCACGCCGGACGGACCGCTGATTTTAACGGCCCAGTAAGAATAGAGGCGAACGGACGGGAAAGCGTCATTTTAGGAAATAAGTCGCCAACCCGGCCTGCTTGGACCAAACGACGAAAAAGCGCTGAGCTCAGCCTAGGACCAGGGAAGCTTTTGTTAACATGGTTTGTAACTATACCGATTTACGAAAAACCGCGTTATATGCGGTTTTTTATTATGACTAGGGTATAAATCTTATAAATTTCAAGGAAAATAGTGTACATATCGAACGAAACTTAGTGCATAATTTGTGCGCGCTCAAGCCGTCGGAATTCTTCTTTACGCGAACTACAGCATGTAATCCTCCAGCTAGTTATTGGGAAAATCGTTGTTCAACTGCACAATGCATTTCGTCCGATCATCAATATTTTTTGGCGATGTTAAGCGTTACAATGAAAGCGTGTTCAACAAGAGCAATGGGAGGCATAACAATGGAAGGATTAATGATTGGCTGGTATGGCGCCTTGGCGGGGTTGGCAATTGCTATTATTCTGATATTAAGAAAACTGAATCCCGTATATGCGCTGTTTCTGGGGGCCATTGCAGGCTCGCTAATCGGCGGCGCCAATCTGGAGCAGACGGTAACTGTTCTTGTAAGCGGTACGCAAAGTGTAATGGGCACGGTGCTGCGTGTGCTCGCCGCCGGTGTCCTGGCAGGGGTAATGATGGAATCGGGGGCGGCCGAGACCATTGCCCAGGCGATTGTCAAAAAATTCGGCGGCAGCAAAGCCATTCTGGCCTTGGCCCTGGCAACGATGATTATTACCGCAGTGGGTGTCTTCATTCCCGTAGCGGTGCTGATTGTGGCTCCTATTGCTTTGTCGGTAGGCAATAAGATGGGGATTTCCAAGATGGCGCTGCTGCTTGCCCTGTCGGGCGGAGGTAAAGCGGGGAACATTATCTCCCCCAATCCGAATACGATAGCTGCGGCCCGCGGGTTCGATCTGGATCTGAGCCACGTGATGCTGGCCGGCTTGATTCCGGCAGTGTGCGGCCTGATCGTAACCGTTATTGTCGCTTCACTTCTGAAGAAAAAAGGGATTATGGTCACAGACCAGGAGGCGGTGAACAACACCGCCGACACCTCCAAATATCCGCCGCTTCATCAGGCGATTGTTGCACCGCTCGTTGCGGTCATTCTGCTGATGATCAATCCGATTGGCTCGCTATCCGGAATTGAGGCATTGTCCAACTTCAAGGTGGATGCATTATACATCCTGCCGATTGCAGGGATTATCGGCATGCTGGCTATGGGCCAAGGCAAGAAGATCCTGCAGTACAGCTCGTCCGGCTTGAACAAAATGACAGCAACTGTTCTGATCCTGATCGGTGCAGGAGGCATAGCTGGTTTGATTGCAGCTTCTGATCTGTCGACCCAGGTGGTCCAGTTGATTCAGGCCTCGGGTATATCCGGCACCTTCCTGGCACCGATTTCCGGTATCCTGATGGCGGCGGCTACCGCCTCAACCTCAACGGGTGTTATTCTGGCTACAGGCTCCTTCGGGCAAGCCATTCTCGATATGGGCACCGCTCCGCTGGCAGCGGCAGTAATGGTCCATACCGGTGCCACTGTCATTGACTCTCTTCCGCAGGGGAACTACTTCCATGTAACGGCGGATAGTATGAAAATGACGATCAAGCAGCGGTTAGGGCTGGTCCCTTACGAGGCGATTGTCGGCGGAACGATGACGCTTGTGGCGACGATTATTTACGGATTTTTATTCTAATATCAAACATGGGGTGAGGAAATGAGAGAGAAAACCTTTGTACTGGCACCGGACTCCTTTAAAGAGAGCATGAGCGCTAAGGAAGTCTGCATTGCGATGGAAAAGGGGCTGCGAAAGGTTTATCCCAAGGCTGAATATATACATGTTCCTATGGCGGATGGAGGGGAAGGAACGGTCCAATCGCTTGTCGATGCCTCCGGAGGGCAAATTTATACCAAAGAGGTTATGGGACCGCTGGGGCAACCTGTTACAGCGAAGTACGGCATCCTCGGCGACGGCCGTACGGCGGCCATTGAGATGGCTTCGGCAAGCGGTATTCATCTGGTGGACAAGGCGGACAGAAACCCGCTTATCACCACCACCTATGGCACCGGCGAACTGATTAGGGAATGTCTTGACCGGGACATCCGCAATATCATTATCGGCATCGGGGGCAGCGCGACCAATGACGGCGGCACAGGGATGGCCGAGGCGCTCGGGGCCAGATTCCTCGATGAAGCGGGGAATGAGCTTCCGCGCGGCGGCGGCAGTCTGGACCGGCTGGCAAGTATTGATATTGCTTCTCTTGACGAACGGCTGAAGCAGGTTCAGCTGATCGTGGCCTGTGACGTCACCAACCCGCTGTGCGGGGAGCAAGGCGCATCCCGGGTGTTCGGCCCGCAAAAGGGGGCTACACCCGAGATGGTCCTCCAGCTCGATGAGAATCTTGCCCATTATGCGGAAATCGTAAACAAACAGCTGGATAAGGATATCCGCGACTTGCCGGGTGCCGGAGCTGCCGGAGGACTTGGCGCGGGACTGCTGATATTTACACAGGCAGTTCTGCAGAAAGGAATCGAAATCGTTATTGAATATACCGGCCTCAAGCACAAGCTGGCCGCTGCCGATATTGTGTTCACCGGCGAGGGCGGCATTGACTTCCAGACCAAATTCGGTAAAACACCGTACGGGGTGGCCCGCACCGCCAAAGCAGGCGGCAAGAAGGTCATTGCCTTAGCCGGCTACATCGGTGAAGGGATTGAGACGCTCTATGCGGAAGGCATAGATGCCATCTTCGGAATCGTTCCGGGAGCGGCTGAACTGGAAAAGCTGCTAAACGACGGTCCGGCCAATGTCGAACGGACCTGTGAGAATATTGCGAGAGTGCTGAAGTTAAGCGAATAACGAAATTAGACGGCCCCGAAGAAGAAATTCTTCGGGGCCGTCTGCAGTTAGGTGCCGGAAGATGAGCGGCAGCAGCTCTGAAGTTTAGGTTACTTGTACAAGGCCAGCAATCCGTAGGTGAGCTCGAACAGCTGCAGCAGATTCCGCGGATCTTTGCCGGTGAGGCTCTCAATCCGTTTCAGCCGGTACTGCAGTGTATTCCGGTGAATGTTCAGCGCCTCCGACGTATGCGAGACACTGCAGTTGTGGTTGATGAAGCTCCTTAGTGTCTCCAGTAAATCGGCGGTATCCTCCAGCTTGATGGTGGTATTCAGAGTGTCCGTCAGCTCCGCATGGCTCAGCTTCACCAGAAATTCGGCCTCCCCGAAATGGATGGTCTGGGCAGAGGGCTTCAGCGCCAGCAGAATTCCCATGGCCGACTTCGCCTGCCGGTAGCTCTCCGCGATACTGGCCTCCTGCTTGCCGGAAGCCAGCAGCACCTGCGGCTGGTTATGAAGAATTTGCCGGATCAGCAGATTGCAGTCCTGCTGGTTCTGGACCAGCATAAGCCAGATGTCCTCTTGGATCCGAAATGAAGGCTGCAGCAGCAGAATCTTGGCATTCTGCTCTGCCGGTGTAAAATTCTTGATATACAGGACCGTTGTTTTGAGCAGCAGATCAATATGATAAGCGGCTGCTTCTTTTCGTAATTTCTGCGAATATGCTCCCTCATGGGCCAGCAGCAGTTCCAGAAATGCCTTCTTGCGGCTCGCTTCATTGGCAAGATCCTCCAGCGTATTTCTTTGTTCAATCAGAAGAGAGACTGTTGTTCTTACGATATTGCAAAAGGGACGGACTTCATCCGGGTTGCCCGAAATTCCAATCACACCCACAGGCGCATCGCCTATAACAATCGGCTCATTGGTGCCCTTTTTTTCATAACGTCCATCCTCCCAGACCTCGACCATTTTTCCGGTGGACAGTGCTTTGACTGCCCCCTGGTGAATGGTGCCGACCCGTTCCTTTTTCCCGCTGCCGATAATGACCCCTTTCCCGTTCATAATGTTGATGTTATAGGGGATGTCCATCATCATTTTATCTACAATTTCCTGTGCCTGCTTCTCGGAAAGCTCAAACAATCGGGTTCCTCCTTTGCCAAGCCGGTTATGCTCAGTTGTGGTCTTTGGATTATAGCTTGTGCATTTGAACAAAATTATAGATGATCTTCTGTATTTATAAAAGCAGGAAGTGCTGTTCTGACAGCATGAGGCCTGAAGGAAAGAGACTGGCGGTTTCGCTGGTGACATTTCTGATAGCTCTTAGATCAGGTAATGGAGTAATTTAACATTAAATACTAGGATGGGGTGAAAGAGATGAATGACAAATCTTCAATCAGCAACGCTTTTCAAATGTTCAGCAAGGAAGCTCCGGCACATCAGGAGGCATGGATGCAGGCCGTAAAGGGACTGGGGGCTGCAAGCAAGCTGGATTCCAGAACGGAAGCGCTGGCTTACATTGCGGTACTTGCAGTGGCCAGACTTGAGAGCGGACTTCCTTTTCACGTGAAGCAGGCCAAGGCTCTGGGTGTCAGCAGAGAAGAAATCATCAGCGCTGTTCTGCTGGGGCTTCCGGCAGTAGGGAATACTGTGGTTCAATCGCTTCCTGCGGCACTTGCGGCATATGATGAAGAGTAGCCTATAATTCTATATCAAATGAACCGGCTGCATGCCTCTTAAGGGGTGTGCAGCCGGTTCTTTAATTTGCAACTTTAACAAGTTGTGAAGTGTCTAATTAAGAACGACAGCAGAATAAGGAGGGAATTCATGTACTCGGCAAGAATTTTTGGAAGGTTCGCACTGGTGGCTGCAATGCTGCTCCTTGCAGCCTGCAGCACGACACCAGCAGAACCGGAGGCCACATTGGCACCGCAGCAGTCACAGGAACAAGCTCAAGCCGGTCCAACATCAAGCCCGGAGGCAAGCGCTGCACCGGAAGAATCGGCTGATCCGACAGCACCGGCAGAACCTGAGGAAGGGATGCCTCCAACGGCACTGGAAGCTGCCGCAACGGTGATGAAGGCGCTGAAGAACAGTGATATGGAGTCGCTCGCGGCCTGGGTTCACCCGGATAAAGGCGTCCGCTTCTCACCCTATGCATATGTCGATCCCAAGAAGGATCTGGTCTTTACCCGTGATAAGCTAGAGGGGGTAATGAAAGACAACACGAAATATGAGTGGCGGGAGTTCGCCGGTTCAGGTGAACTGATTGAGCTGACCTTTGCAGAATACTTTAAGCAGTTTGTATATGATGCAGACTTTGCCGGTGATGCCGAAATCGCCCTGAATAAGGGATTGGGGCAAGGAACGACAGTCAACAATATCAACGAAGTTTATCCGAAGGAAACTCACGACTTCGTGGAGTACCATATCGACGGTATCGATCCTTCCGTCGAAGGCATGGACTGGCGCAGCCTGCGGCTGGTCTTCGAGAAGATGGGCGAAGATCGTGCGCTTGTAGGCATCGTTCACGATCAGTGGACGCCATAAAAGCCTTGGATGAACTTAACATCAGAAGAGAAGAACAGAGATTCCCCATCATTGGAGAATCTCTGTTCTGTATTGCGGAGAGGACAACGGTTACGATCGAGGTAAGAGCCGACAGCCAAACACGGCCGGCCTGGATGGCAAAGATCAAAATGGACAGCAGTATAATGGCTACGCCCAGCTGCTTGCTGAATGTTTCGAGCTTGCGTTGCAGCGGCATCTGCTTGGCTTCGGCGCTTTCAAAACGTCAATTGGAGAACGCGGAACTTTCGCTTACAGTAATCTCATTTACCCGGGTGATACGTAACTACTCTACGACAAACAGGGATGCCCCTCAGCCATTGCGGCCGGGGGCATCCCTGTTCACATTCACGGCAATCATCCCTTCGGACTATTGCAGGTTGATGATGTTGCTGATAATGACAGCGGCTTGCGCGCGGTTGGCAATACCTTTTGGCGCAAATGTGTCGGCTGTCATGCCTTTCACAATGCCTTCCCGGGTAAGCAGAGCAACTGCGTTTTTACCATAGGAAGCAATGCTCGATTTGTCTTTGAAGTTCGCAAGCAGCGCATCAGCACCGGTAACCGACTTGCCTTTGAACTTCGTCAGTGCGTTCGCGGCGATGATCGCCATCTCTTCACGCGTGATGGAGCGGTTAGGCTCGAACTTGCCTCCGCCAACACCGTTGATCAGACCACTGTTGACACCGGCGGCAACATAGCTGTAAGACCAACTCGAAGTTGCTACATCACTGAAGTCAGCCGAAACGTTCTCCAGCGGCAGGTTAAAGGCGCGGACGATCATGGTGATGAATTCAGCACGGGTCACTTCTTTGAGTGGTGCGAATGAGTTGCTGCCTACACCGTTAATGATGCCTTTAGCCGTCAATTCTTTGATAGCAGCTTCTGCCCAGGCTACTGTGCCCAGATCCGTGAAATTGACCGCCGGAACTGGTGCAGCTGTCGGCTGTGGTGTAGCCGGAACTACAGTTGGAGCCGGTGTTGCGGTTGGCGTTGCAGTTGGCGTTGCAGTTGGCGTTGCAGTTGGAGCTGGCACACTAGTATCCGGGTAAGCCGGTGTAGCCGGAACCGGCTCAAGCGCACCATTATCCATACCGTCTGCTTCCGTAGCTGCCGGAGCGGAGGCATAGATCGCATTCGCCAGTAATCTGAACTGGTTCTGCGGATGATATTTGTTCAGCAGATCGTTCGCGAACAAGGTCACATGGATGCTGTCCGTTTGATAATCCAGTGCCATTACCTGACCCTTGGCAGAATCGCTTTTCGGCCACCAGCCGGCTTTGAAGAAATCATCGCCCGTTCCGTACTTCGCCAGCACTTCAGCGCCTTCCGGAACAGCCGTGATATAAGCGGCAGATACGGTATACAGGTATTCATTGTCTGCATAAGGAGCAGTAATTACGCTGTTTTGCGAGACGGTTGCTTTGAACAAGCCTTCATGTGCTGCGGATCTGTTCGATTGGTTCACCGGATTGGAGTAATCCAGGCCCGGTAAGATATTCAGAGATTTAAGGCTGTTGAGCATTGTACGTCCATATCCGATGAACGGCTTGCCGCTGGCAATCAGGTTTGTACCTGTATTAACGAGGACGTCTGCCGCAGCAGCATCGGAAGTTACCTTAAATCCAAGATCGGCCACGATAAAGGAAGGTGCTGCGGCAATGCCAACATTCACTGGCTTGAGCAGTTTGCCTGTCTTGTCACCTGATTCGCTGAATGGCACTAGGTCGAGCAAGTATTTGGATGCTACTGTTCTCAGGTTTGATCTGGAGACCAGGAAGCTGCCTTTTTCATAGCCGGGTCCATCGTTCGAGAGCAGGGTTACTGCTTTTCGGTTCGCAAGCAAATCGTTAACCGCTTTGATCGCATCGTTGTTGCTGTTGCGGATGACGTAATTTTGCTCAAAACGATATTGATTCAGATCTGTCGCTGGAATGACGATGCTGCTAACTTGCTGTGTCTTGCCGGAGAATGCACCAGCGCTGCGGCTGATGTACCGGTCGAATCCCCGCATGTCCGCAAAATTCTGTACGGTGTCGGAATACATCGCATCGAAGTCGGATACATCCAGTCCGTCATACAGAACCAGGTTGGCATAGCCTCGTTTGGCCTGATGCATGTTCACCACATAGGTTCCTGCCGGATAAGTGACGCCATCCACGTTTACCGGAGTAATTGTCTGCTCTACCTTCACTCCATTACGAAGCAGGTATTTCACCATTTTGTATGTTTCCAGCTCGTTCTTTTGCAGATCTTTGGCTACTGGAAGCACATAATATTCAGGGAAAAAGTTACTTTCTTCCGTTTCACGCTCACGGCCGACCGATTCATATTTAGCATTTACCAAATACGGGTCAACTGCTTTGTTGTCTTCATTGTTCAAGCCGCGTTTGAAGATTTCGAGCTGGTTCAGGAACAGCTTCTCTTTGTTGTCCTGCACATAGTTAGTGGCAGCCAGAGTTGCATAATAGAAGGCGTTCAGGGAATCCTCATTCAGCTCCGGCACTTCAATGGTATGTCCAAGGGCACCTTGGTGCATCGCATAGACAGCAGTGTAAGCCGGTGAAGCATCATCCCATCCGGTAGCATTGCCATAAGGATCGGCATAATCCGGGTCATTCTTTAATTTCTCAGCTTCCAGATAAGGAATGTGGTACTCCTCATATTTGGTGTTGGCGATCCCGGCATTCCCCATTGCTGTGGCCTGCTCAATCAAATTGTCCATGACCAGATCGTATTCGACGTTCGGATCATGTGGTGGTGTGCATGGCTCGATCAGGAAGCCGCTCACGAACCCGTGCATATCCAGGAAGCTCAGCGGGGTCCACTTGGCGATTTGTGCTGTAACAGCCTGAGTCTCCGGTTGGGTCTGGTAGGAGTTGTCGCGGTTCGGGTCAAGCAGCGTTGAAGTCGCACGTGTGTTCAAAGCACGGCCATCCGGATTCTCCACATAGTCGAGCAGGAAAATCACATTGTCCAGCGCCTTGTCAATGTCCAGTGTAACCGGAACGACATTGCCGTCAGCATTGGTCGTATCATAGTTTACGATTTTCTCGGTCATCAGCGTATCCAAAAACTTAATAATAACGTCTACGCCATTGGCTTCATCCGCATGGATATTGTTCAGCCAGATGGGCACTTTATAGTCCTGCAACTGGCCGTTTTTGATCATCTCCTGCAATGCAGCAGGATCATTGTTCATCAGCGGCAGTGTTTCATTCAAATATTGGTCTACGGACGCTTTGTCCTTGGCTACGATGGAGAAGTGGATCGCCCGTCCTTGTGTGGACGTTCCGATCTGCTGATACTCCACATAACGGCCATATTTATTGTTGCTGTCGGCAGTAATGGTATCAATCGCCGGTTTGATCTCATCATATGTATGATAGGTATCATACGGGTTCAGCTTCACTTGCTGCTGTACCAGCGCTTCACCGTCAGGAGTGGTCGCCGTCAGGTTGTATACACCTGCAAGCTTCACATACTCGGCCCGGATGCCGCTAAGTGACAGGTTGGAGCCGAATGGCATATCGAAGTATACCAGAGCGGTTACCGTAGAAGGTGAGACAGTCTCATAGCTTACTTTTACGAACGGATCACCCGTATATGCTCTAACGTTAGAAGCGTTGTTCCATTTTTTCCACTGTGTTAGCGGCTTCATCTCTTCCGCCGTTCTGCCAAAATTCCAGGTGATTTGGTCTGCTGTCAGACCATCGGGAAGGGTCAATGTTATCGGCAGTGTTCTGGCCTCGGTCATTGAGGCTTGGTAGACTGCTGTCGATACTGAAGGAACAGAAGTTTGATAGACTTCCGAGGAAACCGTAGATGATAAGCCGGAATCCGTGGATGCCGGTGTAGTTAGAACCTGAGGCTGTGCCTCAGCGGCAACTTCACCGGCATAGGCTGCCGGAAGGATTCCGGACAACGTCAGGGTTAACGCGATTAATAAGGATAATAATTTCTTAGACATCATTTACCTCCCAGTAGTTCTCTCTATTTGTAGGCTTTCTAGTAAAACGGACTACTCCAGCGTCTGCAGGTTTATGCATCCCTCCAATAGATTCGCACGGCAATGCTACCATGATTATGTCATAATCACATCGCGTGTGATGAATTAATATACATAATATATTTTTAATATACATTTAATTTTATATAATATAGTATTTTATTCAAAAGCGGAAGCTTTTTCATAGATTAGTTGCCGGGGATCGCTCAAGGGGGTTTATCAATGAGTCTGACAGTGAAAGAGAACGAACAGGATAAGCTTAACGAAAGGGATCTGCGGGAGCCATGGGAGGAAGAGCCTGAGATATGGATTGACTATGACTGCGTATGATGTGGGATGGTAGATTCTGTAGGTGAGAAAAGAAAAGCCAGCGGATAAATAACCGCTGGCTAGAAAGCTATTCACCCGTTAGGGTGATTTTGTTCAAATATAAGAATTTATATTTCTCGCTGAAACGGATACCGTCCTGTTGAGGACGGCGAAGCCGTTTCCACTTGTTCAGTAGCGGCAAATTATTGAACGCTGCTGGAGGATACTGAGGAACCGGCAGTGCCGGTTACAGGCTGGGCTGTCGCCGTATAGCCTTCCGGCAAGTAGGTGACTACGGAAGCTGCCGAGATCACCTGCGCGTAACTTTTGCCGGGATCCGGCTGGGTTACGCTGTAATAGATGACGGCTGTCTTGTTCTTGCCAAATTCGATCCGGTCGATGCTTAGGCCATAGCCCGGATGCGGCAGGTTGCTGACGGTCACTGTAACTTTGTTTACTCCGTCAGCGGCTTTTTCCAGCTTCACTGCCGTTTCATAATTATAAGAAGGAGCTGTTGTTCCGCCATCCGGCTCAATGACTTCCTTGGCGAATTTAACTGCATCGAAGAGCCATACTGCTGCTTCCCCGCGGGTAACGGCTTCTGATGGGCGGAACGTGTTGTTCTTCTCCAGGGTAACGATATGTGTGTTAACCAGAATCTGCAGGCTGTTCATTTCCGCCGTGGATAGCTTGCTGCCATCGGAAATATTGGCAAACATCATCGTTACCGGGAAGTTGCCCTTGCTCTGCAAAGCCTGGGTCAGCAAATGAGCGAACTGGGCGCGTGTCATCGTGCTGTTCGGATCAACGGTTTTATTCAAGGACAGGCCGTTCTGCTTGGCGGCTACGAATGCGGAAGCATACCAGGCTTTGTCCTTTACTTTGTCAAAGTAATCACTAGCTTTACCAGCGGTTTGCGGGGACAGCTGCAGTCCGCTTACGATAAACTGAATGCCCTGGGCGAAGGTTACCTTTGATTTCGGTGCGAACTTGTCGCTGGTTACTCCGTTGATAATCCCGTCCTTATGCAAAGTATTAATTTTGGATTCGGCGGAATGGCCTTTCAAATCGGAAAATGCAAATGCCGATGTTCCCAAAGACAAGCTTGCCGCCAGAATGCTGCACGCTATGGTTAGTTTTTTAGCGTTCATCTGGAATGATTGTTTCTTCTTCATTGTGCCTCACCTCTTATTCCCTTAGATGGCAGAATGCCGCAAAATGTTGCAGGGTGGCTCAAATTAAATGTAATTTAAGCTTTTATCCGCGGAGCAGCGACTCAGCACCATCCACAAATATTTCCGTCCCCGTGACATGAAAGGACTCGTCCGAGGCAAGGAACAGCACCAGATTGGCTACCTGCTCCGGCTTGCCGGGAGCTTGCTCCAGCGGATGACTGCTGTCCGGAAACTCCACGGGGATTTTCACTTCCTCAATTGCATCGCTTTTGTACGTATTATCACCAATATTGGTATCAATTGATCCGGGGCAGACGGCATTTACGCGGATGGCGTATTGCGCCAGCTCCAGTGCAGCCATTTTCATAAAAGCGACCTGGCCTGCCTTAATAATTTCTCCTAAAAGTTGCTCTGTCAGTAACTACATACCCCTCTCATTGGGGATGAACCAGTCTGGAAGCGGGGATGCCGGAAGGTGCAGCGACGCTTCAGATCCCTTCACCAGCGCTGTTAGCAACTCATACCGCTATGTCTCTTGCAATTGAACAAAAGAGCCATTTCGCAGTACACTTAAGGATGATAGCGCTATATTTACTACTTTCAGACCATGACAGGAGAACATAGATGATTCAGCAGCAGGGAATGGAACGGATTAACGTCGGGATCTTTGCCCATGTCGATGCGGGAAAGACGACCACGACGGAGCATATTTTATATGAAAGCGGGCGGATTCGTGCGCTCGGCAGTGTGGATAGCGGAACGGCTATGACAGATTCGATGGAGGTCGAGCGGCAACGGGGAATATCGGTGCGGGCGGCGCTGGCTTCATTTGCCTGGAAAGGGGTGCAGGTTAATCTGGTGGATACTCCGGGCCACGTCGATTTTCTGTCCGAGGTGGAGCGGAGTCTGCGCGTGATGGACTGCGCGGTGCTGATCCTCTCGGCGGTGGAAGGTGTGCAGGCTCAGAGCGAGATGATCTGGAATGCGCTGCGCAAGCTGGGGATTCCAACCTTGATTTTTGTGAACAAAATGGACCGCGTCGGCGCTGATCCGGGGGCTGTGCTGGCGCAGGCACGCACCTACCTGTCCGGCGATATTATTCCGGTCCAGCAGCCAGTCGGCAAAGAGCAGGAATACACGGGTGCCTCAGATTTATGGCAGGCAGGTGCAGATGCGGCGGCACGGACGGAGCTGCTGGAGGCGCTGGCCGAACGAGATGAGCGGCTGCTGGAGCTCTACATGTCAGGCGGTGCCTCTGATCTTGCGGTATGGAAAAAACATCTGCAGGCGGAAGCGGCTTCGGGGCGGATGTTCCCGCTTGTCTACGGCGTCGCGGCCAAAGGCCTTGGCATTACGGAGCTGCTGGACGCGATGATCGATTATTATCCCCGGGCTGGAGGGGATGCGGAGCAGCCGGTGTCCGGCATCGTGTACAACATTCAGCGCGATAAAAGCATGGGCCGGATGGCCTTTGTCAGGCTGTATGATGGAACGATACGTAACCGTGATACGGTAAAGAACTACTCAAAGAATGTAGAGGCCAAAGTGACGCAGATCCGCAAGGTGGAGGGTGGACGGACGGAGGATGTCGGGGCGCTCGAGGCCGGAGATATCGCCGTAGTATACGGGCTCTCCGGCGTGCGGATCGGTGATGTGCTTGGCCGGCCGGATGCCATTCCGCAGGAAGCGAAGCTGGCTGTGCCGCTGCTGACTGTACGTGTCTTCTGGGGAGCGGAATTCGATGACCACAAGGTGATCGGCGCGCTTCAGGAGCTGGCGGACGAAGATCCGCTGCTGGATGCCCAGTGGCTGCAGGAGGAGCGGGAGCTGCATATCAAGGTCATGGGCCCGATCCAGCTGGAGGTGCTGGACAGCGTAATGGAGAGCCGTTACGGCCTGAAGGTTACCTTCGGCCAGCCGTCGGTGATTTACAAAGAGACGCCAAGCCGCGCGGGTGAAGGCTTCATCGCCTATACGATGCCGAAGCCGTGCTGGGCGATTCTGCGCTTCCTCATTGAGCCGGGGCCACCGGGCAGCGGTCTGGTGTATGAATCGCTGGTGCGCAGCTCGGATCTGCTCCCGCAGTACCAGAACGAGACAACCCGCCGGGTGCCGGAGGCGCTGCAGCAAGGCCTCTACGGCTGGGAGGTGACCGACCTGAAGGTGACGCTGGTGGAGGGGAACCATCATGTGTGGCATACCCATCCGCTGGATTTTGCCGTAGCTACGCCGATGGGCATTATGGACGGGCTCAACCGAATCGGCACCACGCTGCTGGAGCCGATTCTCCAGGTACGCATTGTAGTGCCGGAGGAGAACGGCGGCCGTGTAATGAACGACCTCGTGCAGATGCGCGGCACCTTCGAGCCGCCGGTGCTGCAGGGCGAGCGGATGATCATCGAGGGCCGGCTGCCGCTGGCGACATCGCTCGATTACCCGGTGACCCTGAGCTCCTACACGAAGGGGCGCAGCACGTTCACGTCTTTTTTTGCCGGCTACGAGGAATGCCCGCCTGACGTCACCGCCGAGCGTACCCGCCGGGGTGTGAATCCGCTCGACCAAGCCAAATATATCCTCAGTGTGCGCAAGGCGCTGCAAGGATGAAACGGATGAGGCTGGTGGAGAGGATTAGTTGGAGTGAAGCTGGATGAAGGAGAACGGGGGCGGAGGATTATGCCGGCCGTATGCGAGTGAGTACGTCTCCCAGCGGGCAAAGCGCTGGATGGGCTAAAGCTAGAAGTCGAGAGGCTGGTGCTGAAGGGATTCTATTGTAAAAGATGCAGCAGATGGCTGATTTTTGAGCTGGAAATGGCAATCTGCTGCACTTCCTGCAGTTGAATTTCTCAATTTGCCAATAATAAGGGGGTTCCGCTGATTTCTACTGCACAAACTGCAGCAGAACACGAATCTCAGGTTATGGCAGGCATTTCTATTGTAGAGAATGCAGTAGATTATTGATGATTGCATGATGCATGGTGGTGCGCAGGGATGTCACATGGGGGATGCAGTAACCTAGTAGAATGGATAGAATGGAGAATCGGTATGGAATGCCTGGGATGCAGAATCGCTAACCGGCTGGAGCCGGGGGTGCAAATTGTTTATGAAGATCAGTATGTGGCCTGTGTGCTGGACATCGCCCCGTTTAATGACGGACATTTGCTGATTATGCCTAAGGAGCATTATCTGGATGTTGAAGAGATGGATGAAGCTACCTCAACGCACATTATGCGTGTCTCTGTCACCATGTCACAGCTGCTTAAGCGCGCCTTCCGGCCGGATGGAATTACAATCTGCCAGAACGGCGGAGTGTTTAATGACCTGGGACATTATCACATGCATGTGATCCCCCGGTATGAGGGAGACGGATTTGCCTGGTCCGAGCCGAAGGAGGGCTTTCTGAGCGGAAGACCCCTAAATGAGGTCAAGGAAAAGCTGGTCAGAGCATTGGAAGCACCAGAGCCAGCAACAGCTCCAGAGTCGGCATCAGCAACTGCATCAGAGTTGTTATCAGCGCCTGGGGAGCCTCCAAAAGAGTGAACACCGGCGTAGGCCGCAAGGATAATCTTATCCGCAGGCTGGCAGGAAGATGAAGCCGTGGGTTTTTCACCGATCCCCTGTCATTGATCGAAGACCTTGTTTACCGGTACAGCACCAGCTCAAACGCAGTCCGGCCTGGGCGGTTGTCCAGGTTCAACTCGCCCCCCTGCCGCACCATCATTTGCTTGGCAATCGACAGTCCCAGTCCGCTGCCCCCGTCCCGTTTTCTGGAGGCGTCGCCCCGTACAAAAGGGTCAAAGATCACAGCCTTCAGTTCATCGGAAATGCCTACGCCATTGTCTATTACAGCTAGCCGCACGACATCCTCCGACTGCTCAAGCCGGAGCGTAACCTCTGTGCCGGGGGGATTGTAGCGCAGCGCATTCGATAAAAGATTGGCGATGGCCCGCCGCATCAGATTGGTGTCGTAAGATACCAGCACTTCACGGGACGGGATTTCAACATGCAGCATAAACTGCTTGTCCTCGAACTGCTGATAATAATCCGCCGCTGCTTCCCTCAGCAGCTCGGCGATATCGCCGGGCTCGACGGATACAGGAAAGTCGGGACTGTCCAGCTTCGACAAATGGAAGATATCGTCGATGAGCGAGGTAACAAGCTGGGATTTGTTATAGATAAGCTGCAAATACTGCTCTCTTTTCTCCTCGTTGTCCGCCATTCCGAGCTGCAGCGCTTTGGCGTAGCCCTGAATAGTAGTAATCGGGGTCTTGAGGTCATGCGACAGATCGACAAGCATCCGCTGCTTACTCAGTTGCAGCCTGCGGTTTTCGGCTTCTGTCCGCTGCAGCGACTCGGCCAGATCATTGAAGTACATCTGCACCTGGGCGAATTCATCGCTATCGCCAGTTTGAATATCCAGCCGCTTATGAAATTTACGCAGCCGCATCTCCCGGATGGCTCCGGCAATCTGCTCCAGGGGTCTGGTGATCCGCCGGGCTGTCCAAACACTGTAGATTAAGACGTTTAGGCCAAATAATACAAGCAGGAGCAGCAGCCACTGCACGGAGACCGTAATGGTTTCCTGCTCCACATCAATAGCCATAATTAGAAAGGCTATGCCGACAACAGCCAGTGTACATGCGAACAAGATATAGGATTTGACCAGCCTGGACAAAAGCGTGTTTTTCTTCACCGGAAATCATCCTTCCTTGCGAACTTGTAGCCCAGTCCGCGGATGGTCCGGATATACACCGGCTGTCTGGCGTTGTCCTCAATCTTCTCTCTCAGCCGCGAGATATGTACCATAATGGTGTTGGCATCTTCATAATAAGGATCAGACCAGGCCTGTTCGAATAGCTGTTTTTTGGTCCATACCCGGCCCGGAGAGTCCATGAAGGTGGTGAGCAGCTTGTATTCGATCGCCGTCAGCGGTATGTCTTGGCCCTCTTTGTACAGGACACAATCCAGGTGATCCAGCTCGAGCTGCCCGATGACTGTGCGTTCCTGCGGAGCCGGTGGCTCAGGGTCCTCCTGGCCGGTAGGTTCGTTAAATTCATAGGTCCGTCTCAGCATCGCCTGAATGCGGGCCATAACCTCCAGCGGATTGAAGGGCTTCGCAATGAAATCATCCGCACCCAGCTGCAGTCCCAGAATTTTATCACTGTCCTCATTTTTGGCGGAAATAATAATAACGGGAATTTTGTAATCCGTCCGGAGCAGCTTCAGCAGCTGAATACCGTCAAGCTCAGGCATCATAATATCAATTACAGCCAGATCAACCCGCTGCTCCCGTATAAAACTCCATGCCTCGATGCCATTCAGTGCCTCCAGCACCTTCAGATTCTCCCGCTCCAGAAACAGCCTCAGTAATTCCAGAATATCCGGGTCATCATCCGCCAGCAAAACAGTTCTGCTCATCTGCTGCTCCGCTCCTCTCAAGTTGTCCTATTTTCATCAGTCTATCATTTTTTGAAGCGTATTTTATGATCTTAAGATGAATTTAAGATTGAGGGAAGATTCAGGACAGAAACGGACGGTATGCTAAAAGCAGAACGAACCATTATAGTGCTGGAGGTTGCAAGAATGAAAAACAAATTACAGCGATTGCTCGCAGTGCCGCTTGTCTTCTTGGGGATGAACGTCTTCATGGGCCATGAAGCAGAAGCGGCCGCCACACCTGCTGTGCCTGCCGCTTTATCGGCGAGCCAGCTTGAACAGAGTATAGACCCTATTATGCAAGAGGAGCTTGAGAAGCGGCATGTTCCCGGATCGGCCGTAGTCGTGACTCAGGGAGACCGGATTATTTTCAGCAAAGGTTATGGTTATGCCGATGTTGAACAGAGCATTCCTGTAGACCCTGCAAAAACGATCATGCGGTTAGGTTCGATTACCAAAACGGTAACAGCCGTCTCAGCTATGCAATTGGTAGAGCAAGGGAAGCTGACGCTGCATGATGACCTTAATACTTTTTTGCACGCGTATCAATTGCCTTCCTTCGGAAAGCAGCCCATTACGCTGCATCACCTGCTGACCCATACTGCCGGGCTGGACGAGTCCATCTACAAGATTCAGGCCCACTCCCGGGAGAAGTCTCTTTCGGCAGAGCAATATCTGCGGCAATATTTCCGCCAGCAGCCTCCCGTGAGGGAGCCGGGACAGGAATACGAATACAGCAACGCGGGACTGGGATTGGTTGGCAACTTGATAGAGCAGACTGCCGGTACTGATCTAGGGGCCTATATGTTCCAGAATGTGTTTACTCCCCTGAAGATGCCCAGCGCAAGTCTGACGGTTCCCGAAAGCAGCCCGGATATGGCAAAATCCTATGTGTATTCCAATAAAAAGTACACTGCTGTGTCGTCGACTTACCCCCACATCCCTGGGGCCGGGGCCCTGAGTGTGATTCCCGATGAATTTGCCCATTTTATGATCGCTTTACTGAACCAAGGGGTTTATCAAGGGACAGCATTGTTGAAGCCTGACAGCGTTGAAATGATGCAGCAGTCTCAATTTGCTGAGCACCCGAAGGTTGACGGTGTAGGATATGGCCTGTATCGGGGACATCTTGCAGATGGTAGCACTGTGCTGACGCATACCGGAGAGATCGAAGGATTCGCCGCCAAAATGGAGCTTATCCCTTCGCAGAAGCTTGGCATTCTAATTGTCAGCAATGGTGAAGAGGGTGGGATAACTTACAACAAGGTCACGGATGCGGTTGCCGGGCTGTTAACCAAAAAGACGGAAGCTGTGACGCCATTGCCGTATTCCTTGGAGGATTTGCAGCAATACGAGCGGACTTATACCTTTGCCAAGGTTCCGCAGCATGGCTGGGGCAAATGGCTGTATTTCCTGGGCGGCAGAAATTACAAGGTTACAGCAGCCGAAGGAAAACTGGTTGTGAGCGGAGTATTCCCGGATGGGAGCGGAGAAACGGCGGAGAAGAGCTTCGTGCCGATTGCCGATGGATTGTTTCAGGAACAGGAGGGTGGGATGCAGCTGTTGATCGACAAGCAGCATCATTGGAAAATGACCATCATCCAGGAGACGACCTTCTCACCGGAGCCGGGCTTCTGGAAACGTCCTTCCACCTTGCTCATCGTGTACATTGTCCCTGGATTACTGTTCCTTGCGCTGCTGGCAGTCACGCTGATCCGTTATGTCGTGCGGTTATTTCGTAAGCCGCGCAGAACTGTATCGCTGCATATTACTGCAATCTCGCTGCTCATGTCCGTCTTTCTGCTGCTTCAGCTGACTTACAGCAATGGGTCCATTACCTTCGGCTACCCGGCGTGGTATGCGTGGGGTGTCTCTTCACTGCCTTTGGTGGCTGTCCTGTTTGCTCTTCATTTGCTCTGGCGGAATGCCAGTCAGGCTGTTAAAGGAAAAGTCGTTGCCCTGACGCGCTGCTTCGTTGCGATTGCCTGCATCGGTTATACAGGATTTATGTACTATTGGAATATGTTATCAATCCATTTCTCGTAGCCCGGGAAAGCTCACTTTTCCAATGGGGATTTATTTAGGCACTCTGTTCATGCCCGGAGCCCTAGTGTATGATTAAGCTATGATCTTAACGTTTGCTATAAGCGATGGGAGAGAGCTGACATGAAGAACATACAGGACGGAGTCTTTCCCGCAGTATGCCCGCTCGATTGTCCGGATACCTGCGGGCTGCTGCTGCACAAAAAGGACGGGAAGCTCGTCAAGATAGAGGGCAACCCGGAGCATCCGGTGACCAAAGGAGCGATTTGCAACAAGGTGCGGCATGCAGGCGAATGGATGCAGCATCCGGATCGGCTGACACAGCCGCTGAAGCGGGTTGGCCCTAAAGGGGAGGGAGCTTTTGTACCGATCAGCTGGGATGAGGCCATTGCCGAAATTGCCCGGAAGCTTCGCTCGGTGAGTGAAGAGTTCGGCTCCGAGAGCATCCTCCCTTATAACTATTACGGCAATATGGGCTTCCTCAGTGTGGAGGGGATGAACCGCCGTTTCTTTAATGCGCTTGGCGCGAGCCGGTTGGAGCTGACCATATGTGCATCCGCCGGAAATGAAGGCTGGAAGCATACGATGGGCTTCAAGGGCGGATTAAATCCGGAGGATACGGTGAATGCCGACCTGATTATTATCTGGGGGGCCAACATCGTCAGTACGAATATGCACCAGGTGGTGCTGGCGGAACAAGCGCGCAAGCGCGGGGCGAAGGTCATTGTTATTGATGTTCACCGCAACCGTACGGCCCAGTGGGGCGACTGGTTTATCCAGCTCCATCCGGGAACGGACAGTGCGCTGGCGCTGGGGATTATGCACATCCTGTTCCGTGACAAGCTGGTGGATGAAGATTTTCTGGCCCGTTATACGGTGGGGCATGAGGAACTGCGCCAGCAGGCGCAGCTGTATCCTCCGCAGACTGTCTCGGATATTACCGGCGTCCCTGTGGACGACCTGGAGCAGCTTGCACGGATGTACGGCGAAGCCAATGTGTCTTACATCCGGATCGGCAACGGCCTGCAGCATCATGATAACGGCGGGATGAATGTGCGCAGCATCAGCTGCCTGCCCGCCCTGACCGGCCAATGGCTGAAAAAAGGCGGCGGTGCGCTGAAGTACAACGGCGCTTATAACGCGCTTAATGCCCGGGCGCTGGAACGGCCAAAGCTGCGCCCTAATCCGCGGGCGCGGAGCATCAACATGAACCGGCTGGCCCAGGCGCTGGAGATGACCGAGCAGCCGGTGAAGGCGTTGTTTGTGTTCTGCAGCAACCCTGTGGTAGTGGCGCCGGAAGCGGACCGGGTGCGCGCCGGCATGCAGCGGGAGGATCTGTTCACCGTGGTGCATGAGCTGTTCATGACCGACACCGCGAAGTATGCCGATATCGTGCTGCCGTCAACAGCTTCGTTCGAAAATACCGATCTGTATGCCTCCTACTGGCATCACTATATGCAGCTCCAGGAGCCAGTTCTTGAGGCACCGGGAGAGTGCAAAAGCAACTTTGAGCTGTTTTCGCTGCTGGGCCGTGCGATGGGGTTTGACGAGGAGGCCTTCAGTCAGAGCGAGGACGAAATGATCCGCGAAGCGCTGGACAATCCGGCTAATCCGTACCTGAACGGTGTCACGCTGGAGCGGCTGCAGGCCGAGCGCCATGTGAAGCTGGATCTGACGGCGCGGGAGAACTTTCTGGATAAGCTGCCTACGCCATCAGGCAAAATCGAGCTGTATTCTTCCACACTTAAGGCGGAGGGCCTCTCGCCCCTGCCTGTTTACGAACCGCTGAAGGAAGGATATGACGGTGTACGCCGTCCCCGTGCAGATGATCCGTATCCGTTGAACTTCATCTCCCCGCCGAACCACAATTTCCTGAACGGCACCTTTGCCAATGTGGAGAAACATCAGCGGATGGAGAAGGGGCCGATGCTGCAGATCCACCCGCTGGATGCCGAAGCCCGCTCCATCCGTGACGGCGACAGAGTGAAGGTCTATAACGGCCGGGGCGAAATCGTGCTGAAAGCCGTTGTGACCGACAAAATGCTGCCCGGCACCGCGATCAGCCAAGGCCTCTGGTGGGAAGGGGAAGACGGCCCGCAGCGGGTCAATGTTCTGACACCGGACCGGCTCAGTGACATGGGCCGCGGCGCCACCTTTTTCTCGACCACGATTCAGGTGGAGAAGCTGAAGCTAGAGGAGCAACCGGAGACGGTGGTTCAAGAGTCGTAATATTGCAAATAAATGAGCCGCCCTTGCAAGTGAAGGGCGGCTGTTTTGATTATTGACGCTATAGCTGATGTTTTTTGAGTATAGGGAAATCTGCGTTGCTGAGGTTGAGAAAGCAATGTTAAAATTCCCATAAATAAACAAGGTTCAGGGTGAATAAATATGATTGAACGGGAGGTTGAAGCGGAAAACAGGCAGAGCCGAAATGAAGCTGAAGGGGATAGCTGAACATGATGATAGTTGGAACGATACTCGCGATTTTGGCTGCTGTGGTATTAACCATTTTTTTGGGCCCATACGGGATACTGGTATTGTTTGCAGTAGGGTTTGGTTTATTGCTCAGCATACACGTCAGAACGAAAGAAATTCATGACGACATGCAGAAAATCAAGGAGAAGCTTGGCCTTACAGCCGGCGATGATTATGTCAGCGATCAGGAAATTGAGGCGGAGCTGGAGCAGGACAGAGTGTAGGAAGAGCATTAGGACGAGGAAACGGTAAGGATAAGGTAAGGATAAGGTAAGGATAAGGTAAGGATAAGGTTAGGACAAAGATAAGGACAAAGATAAGGGTTAGACAAAAAACTGATGAAAACTGAGTGCTTTTATATGAATTATTAGGAGGAGTGTATCTCCCCATGCAGGATTGATATTATGTACTGTGGTATCTTGAAAAAGAAAATAACACTCTATAAAACTAGGTATCGGCTGAAAGTCGATTAAGACTAATGCCATCATGTAATCCTTGTTTGTACATTAATACTTCTGCAATCCCTTGAAGGAGGGTGGTGGCTGTATCATAATTTTGAAGAGTATCTTTACAATCTTCAGGCAACTTGGTTAGTAAATCTAAAAAAATCCGGTTGCAATCACCAATTAGGTGCTTATATTCATCGGACTGAGACAAAATTGACTTATCGATGTAGTCCATACGTATGGATAGAAATTGATTAAAAGCGTGCTCTATATCAGCCATGATTGTTCCTCCGACAAAAAAATGAAATGGAATGTATATATCTAATTATATAGTGACATCACTTAGGTGTCAATGTGAATGTATGAGTGCGAATTTCACAATGATACAATAATGACATCACTTTTAGGGAGTAATAAATATATGGCTACGGATAAAAGAGTGTTTACTTTACGGTTAAAGGATGAAAATTTCAGTAAAATCAAATATATCGCAGACCGAAACAAGCGGTCCATTGCTATGCAGATAGAGTATCTAATCGAACAACAAATAGAACAGTTCGAAAAAGAAAAAGGAATTATAGAAATTGAAGAATGAAGCGTCAGTTTTTTTGTATGTCTTCGTTTTGTACCCTCGTACAATCCATTTCCTGTCTTAGCATGGTCCTCTTCTTAAATCAATTCTTCTCTGATAGTCTGAAAAGTGCGAACCTGAAGCGCACATGGAATCTCTGGGAGATTCGCACCCTTGGTGTTAGAAGGTAATTCGTAAATTTTGCAGAATATACTTGTGATGTAGTATCTATATTTTGAGTGGTTCGCACTTTTAGCTGTTTGAACCCTTACGTAGTAAGGGGTTTCGGGTGAACTGTCGCTCCCCGTGCGGGAGCGTGGATTGAAACACGGTCCCTGACCTTATAGATCGGGCAGACCGGAAGTCGCTCCCCGTGTGGGAGCGTGGATTGAAACTTGTCCGTCTTCCCGGTTGTGTTTGGGCGATTTTGTCGCTCCCCGTGCGGGAGCGTGGATTGAAACCTGAGCAACCCATCCGAAGAGTTAATACTGGTATCGTCGCTCCCCATGCGGGAACGTTGATTGAAACACGTTTGGCTGAAAGACAACCACGCGCGCATAACCTTCGCTCCCTACGGGAAGCGTAAACCGAAATCCAAATAAACCAACACGGTTTGCCCAAATAGCGCTTAGCCCCCTATACGCATGGTCACTTCAGCAAACTTTTTAGGCTAGATTAACCTTGTTTATGTGTGCCTTTTCAGGCGGCTACTTTCTTTATTCTCTATCATGGGATTATTGGCTTAAGTATGATTGGAGCGGATTCGATCTGGTGACCATCCTCCTATCAGTTAACATGGTCTCCGGCATCCCCGGCGTCTTCTGCTTTTTTTCGTGCCCGGAAGCGGCGTACCTTCATCAGATTGCCGCAGAGCTTGTCATCGCAGTAGCGCTTGGAGCGGTTGCGGGTATCGTCGAAGTAGACCCAGAGGCAGTCAGGATTGTCGCAGATGCGGAAACGGGCGGTTTCCTTCTCCAGCAGGGCAGCAGCAAAAGAAGCGGCAATCTCGGCCATAACCTGTTCCCAGTCGTTGCGTTGCGGCAGAAGAGAGAGCTCCGCCCGGCCGTCCGGCTTCCAGACTACTTGTCTAATCGCTGGCCCTTTGCCCATATACATATTCAGTTGCTCCAGCAGCTTAGGATCTGCGCTATTGCCTTGCACGAGCTTCTGCACTTCGCCCCACAACAGGCCGCGCAGCTGCTTCAATTGCTCCAGTTCATCAGGCTCCGGCGGCGATGTTACCTGCAACGATTGCTGCTCCAGCCACTTCTCCAGCCATTCCTGATCCTCCAGCCTGTCCCGGTCCTTGCTGCGGTCGCCTGTCCGCCAATCCCGCCAATAGCTGTTAATGAAATCCTCCCACAGCACGGTTCATCCATCCTTCCGCAGCCTTCTCTTTCTCTTGATTGTAACAGTTAAAAATCATGTTTGCTAGTTACTTGAATCCTCCGCTTGAATATGCTACATTTCTTGTGTAACGGTTATCGGAGCTTTGAGTGGTTACATTGCTCACAATACTTTGAGGAGGTAAAACATGCAGAATAAGATTAGCGATGTTTTGCTGCAAAACTGGGATTATGCCATGGATGTCGAGGATTGGGCGCCGCCGCTTAGTGATGCGCTGCAGGGTGTGGATAGCATTCAGGCCAGCTGGAAGCCGGGGGAAGCGGGCAACTCCATCTGGGAGACGGTCAACCATCTGACCTATTACAAGGAACGTTTGCTGAATAAGCTCAAAGGTCTGCCGCAGCTGCCGGATGCAGAGAGCAACGACGCCACTTTTGCCGTAACAGCAAGTGGGGAAGAAGCGTGGGAACAGGCGGTTGCCAAGCTGAAGACCATCCATGCTTCACTGCGGGAAGTGATTGAGGCGCTGGAGGAAGGCATCTACGACTGGGGCGGCTCGGGCCATGCTCCGGGTGAAGAAGTGATGAGCCTGATTCTGCATGATTCCTACCACACTGGACAGATTGTGCTGGTCCGCAAGCTGCAAGGCTCCTGGCCTTCCCACCGCAGTTTTAACTGATTAATTAATGTCTAAAAATGAAGCCGCATCTCCGCTGACCGGGTATATCCTGGCTTTGTGGGGATGCGGCTATTTGTTTCAAGCAGGAAAAGCCGGGGTTAATGGGTGCTATACACAAGAAATCGGATTCCAGCGTTGTCGCATCCACCTTTATTAAATACGCGGCGTATATTATTATCATTTTCGGAATCCTGTTCTTCCTGGTGAGATACGTTTTCCCGATGTTCTAAAATCATAGACGACGAGGCAGCGAGCTTGCGGCAAATGTAAGCGCCTGAGGATCTTCACAAACCAAAAGCCACGGCTACCCTGACGGTAATCGTGGCTTTTGATCTTCACACACACCTGAATTGCAATATAACTCTATACTTCTCTAGGTACAGAATCACGGGATTCGGCGGAATTGCGGTAAAAAAACCAGCATTCGTTCAGCAGCTTGATCTGACGGCGGTCCTTTTTGAAATAAGCCTTCATGAGCTGATGGCAGAGCCACTGTGGCAAGTGTACCCCTCCTCTGGCATGCTTCCTATGTACAGCATATGGGAAGGAGTGCCCAAAGGTGCGGCGAAGGCTACAATTTAATGAATACCTTCTTCTTCCTCTTCGTACCACTGTTCCAGCTGTGCCTGCAGCGCACGGATTTCCGTCAGCAGCGAGATCAGCGGATAATTATTCTCCTGAATAGAGGAAAAAGCGCTCTCCAGCCGGTTGATGTACGCAAGCCCCGACTCCAGCGTATACCCCTCGCGCAGAAGATCCAGCGAATCACATTCCGCGATGGCCAGCGGCAGGTTCGGCACATTGTCCGCCGTCAGCTTGTCGATCTCTTTATTGAGGCGGAGATTAAGCGCACTCAGCTGGTACGCATATTCCTCCGGCATTTCCACAAACTGCAATTCCTGTTTCTGCTGCAAAATTACATACCGCATTTTCGGCATACGTCATTCTCCCTCCGGACTTGTCTTCCTTCTTGACAGTTTAGCCTATGGGCAAGTTACAATTCAAGTAGAGATCTTATTTCCTGTGGAGAGGACCTGTGAGAAACGCTATGACGACTATGAGTAACGAAGAGCTGCAGCTGTGGATCGAGCAGGTGTCGCTGGGCAGCTTTGGCGTGCCATTCCGGCACAAAGCAAGCTTTAACAACAGACTTACGACAACAGGCGGACGATATTTTACCAAAAGCCATAATATAGAGATTAACCCGCAGCAGCTGGCGATGTATGGGCGTGAAGAGACGGAGAAGATCATCAAGCACGAGCTCTGCCACTACCATCTGCATCTGGCGAAGCGGGGATATATGCACCGGGATGCCGATTTCAAAAGCCTGCTGGCCCAGGTCGGCGGAAGCCGTTACTGCGGAGCGCTGCCGGGGGCCAAGGCCCGCAAGCCGCAGCCTTACCGGTATAAGCTCGTGTGCACCGATTGTGCCATGGAATATCCGCGCAAGCGCAAGGCTGACCCGAAGCGCTACCGCTGCGGCAAATGTGCCGGCAAGCTGAAGCTGGTAGCACTTGAACTAGGGAATGGCCAGTCTACTTAATGACGAGGCCCAGCAGCCCGGCAAAAGAAGCCGCCTGATCTGCGGAAATAATACAGCCCGGCAGATCTTCAATATCCACATTCAGGCCGCTGAATTCGCAGTCGCTTAAGTCGATATCTCTTAATTTGGAGCCTGCCATTACCGCCTGATCGATTTTGCAGACTGAGAACGACATTTTATTGAAAGTCGATTGATAGAAGTCGGCGCTGTTGAGTGAACTGTTCTCGAAGGCCGTTTGTTTGAAGTTTCCGAACCGGAAGCTGGCGAAGTCCCCTATGCAGTCCGTCACACGGACATTCTGGAATCTTGCTCTGGTAAAGTCGGTTCCGATCATTTTGCACAGCTTGAACTCAGTCCGGTGAATGAAGGCTTCGCTGAAATCCACGTTGGACAGATCGCAGTTTTCAAAGATCACATCCGTCAGCTCGACAGCACGGAGTGTGGACTCGGTAATCGTGACATTTTTGAACAGTACTTTATCGAAGGATACCTTGGACGCTTCCTGGTATTCAATGAAGGTATCGCTGATGGCGCAGAGGCTGAACTCCTCTTTGGACTCCAGGGAGAACACTTGCTGCACTGGCAGAGAGAGCGGGTCGGCGATTTTGGGCGGATCAATTTTATAGTTCATGCTGGCCTCCAATAATGATAATGAATAGGGTGGGTTCCGTCGCCGAAGCGGCGGGTGGATGAGTTAACTATCCTGCGCGGCAGGTGTTTTGTCAATGTTCCGGTAGTCTGCTGGAGGCTAGCTCAGAACAGGGATAACAGCCTAGTTATAACGGGAACCCAAAGGCTTTCTATTGCAAAAGATACAGCAGATTTCTTACTTTTGGCCTGCAAATAGCAATCTATTGTATAGAATGCAGCAGATTGAGGTAGGGGTAGAGGTAGAGACCTTTCACAGAGTCACTCTATTGATGTTCAGCGGAGGGCGGCTGGTATTCGTGAAAAATATGCAGCAAAAACAGCTGTTTGGCGTTATTGCCAATCAGCTGTTTTTGCTATTCACCTATTCTGCTGTCCATCTGGTGATACTGCGGTTTATTTGAGCTGTTTCATGCCCAGATTAATCCGATAATTGCCATACTCCAGCAGATCATCGAGAAAACCATTCAGCTCCGCCTGATCCCCTGTACGCACGCGCATCCAGTAGCAGCCTTCCCCGCTGAACCCGGTGCAGTTCCACTACGCTGCTGTGGTTTAGGGCAAACTTTTGAAAGGGAGGATGGGCGGCGTTGGAGCTTAAGAACACGGTGATAAAGGCGTGGATGCTCTGTCCGATTTTGAGCGGATTCCAGCGGACGGTATAACCTTCAATAATCTCTAATTCCCGCATTCTGCGGATTCGTGCGCCTACCGCCTGCCCCGTCATATGAACATATTCTCCGATGTCCTTATGGCTGAGCGTGGAGTCTTCTATAAGATATTGAAGGATGCGGTAATCCGTATCGTCGATGAGGTAGGGGGTCATAAGTTAAATTCCTTTCCAGATGAAAATAGAACAGGCCAATCTCTTTCACGGCACAATGTATTCCGCACGCAGGTCCATTTATAATTAATTGTAGCAGAAGACAGCTGGAAAGAAGAGGTGTTTAGAATGAAAATTCAATTGATCCGCAATGCGGCCTTATGGCTGGAATACGGCGGTGTTACCTTCCTGATCGACCCGATGCTCAGCGAACAGGGAGCCAATCCGCCGATTGTGAATACGGAGAATGACCGCAGAAATCCGCTCGTTCCTTTGCCGGGGCCGGTTCAGCAGTGGCTTTCACCGGATGCTGTACTGGTTACACATCTGCATCAGGATCACTGGGATGCGGCGGCGGTGTCACTTTTGCCGCATGAGATCCCGCTGTTATGCCAGGATGGGGATCAGGATACAATCGCTGCCCAAGGGTTCGGTAATATCACCGTGGTACAAGACAATGCTGCATTAACGTTCCGTGGGGTGACCCTGACACGAACCGCAGGCCGGCATGGAACAGGAGAGATCGGAGAGCGGATGGGCAAGGTATCCGGTTTTGTCTTTAAGGCTGAAGGTGAGCCTGTGCTGTATCTGGCCGGAGACACCATCTGGTGCGCGGAGGTCAAACAAGCCTTGGACGAGTATAGTCCGGAAGTGGTCATTGTCAATGCCGGAGGCGCGCAGTTCATAACGGGAGGCCATATTACAATGAATGATCAGGATGTCGTTGATTTATGCCATTATGCCCCTGAAGCATCCGTCATCACCGTCCATATGGATGCCATTAATCATTGCCTGGTTACACGTGACTTGCTTAAAGCACGCTTGCAGCAGGAGGGGCTGCTGAACCGTGTTGCCCTTCCGCTGGATGGAGAATGGATTCAGATCGATGCCTAAATCTAAGCTTCGTGTATAGTGTTGTGCCCGTCAAATTCATGAGCTGATTGTAAACGATCTCAGAGTGGCTTTTGTCCGCTTGACTAGATCACGAAATCATGATAAATTATTCCTTGTTCATGTAATGTTCCCTGATAGCTCAGTTGGTAGAGCACTCGACTGTTAATCGAGTTGTCACAGGTTCGAGTCCTGTTCGGGGAGCCATTTACTTGGAGAGATACCCAAGTGGCTATAAGGGGACCCTCTGCTAAGGGGTTAGACTGCGTAAGCGGTGCGAGGGTTCGAATCCCTCTCTCTCCGTATCGATACTTTCAGACAGTAAGAGCTCCCGAGCGGGGCTCTTTTTTTGTGCTGTATACTCATGCTTTTCCAGCCGGACTACCAGTGCAACCCGTTACCTCTTTAATAAATTGAAGGATTGAAGCTGTAAAGAGACAAATGTTATATTATTTACAGAAAAACAAAGCATTGTAACAGAAAAGGGAATAAATACAAAAACAATCGACCTTTAAAATCCTCTGCTTTACTCCGGTTTTCATCGATTTTTGCGAATAATACACAAAACACTCCATTCAATTCACTCATAATGTCAATAAACCTAACGTATAATTCCGAATTTTATATTAAAACCACTCATATATTAGTGACGGAGAAATAACTGTATGTTAATATAAATGACATCTTGAGGGATTGAACAGAATGTAAGGCGTAGAAAGGGGAATTTTGATTATTATGGAGAGAAGGGGATGGCGATGGAGTACTTCATTCAGCAGTTAATTAACGGTATTTCCGTAGGCAGTATTTACGCTCTAATCGCCCTTGGTTACACCATGGTGTACGGAATTATTAAGCTGATCAACTTTGCGCATGGGGATGTGTTTATGGTCGGTTCGTTTATCGGACTGTACAGCGCAAAATATTTGGCGAACGCAGGGCTCCCTCCTGTGTTTGTGTTGATCTTGTCGCTTATAATTTCGATGACCATCAGCGCACTGCTGGGCATCACGATTGAACGCTTCGCCTACAAGCCGCTGCGCAAATCGACCCGGATTGCCGCACTTATTACGGCCATTGGCGTATCGTTCCTGCTGGAATACACCGGAGTGCTTATTCTCGGGCCTCAGGCGAAAGGCTTCCCGGACATAATGGACAAGAAACAGTACCAGTTGTTCGGCACATCCATTCAAGTGGAATCCAATCAAGTCATGATTCTTCTAACAACCATAATTCTTATGATTCTCTTGCAATATATCGTACGTTACACCAAAACCGGTAAAGCGATGCGGGCGGTATCGTTCGATGTGGAGGCGGCCCGTTTGATGGGGATCAACGTAGACCGCACCATTTCGGCAACTTTTGCTATCGGTTCGGCGCTGGCCGCTGCTGCCGGAGTGATTTTCGGCATGACTTACAACTCCGTCGATCCGCTGATGGGCGTTATGCCGGGGCTTAAAGCTTTTGTAGCCGCAGTGCTTGGAGGCATTGGAAGTATTCCCGGGGCGCTTGTTGGCGGATTGCTGCTGGGAACGGTAGAGACGGAGATTTCTTCGCTCGGATTTTCCTCCTGGCGTGATGGAGTGGCTTTTGCAGTATTGATCCTGATCCTTATCTTTAAACCATCCGGGCTGTTCGGCAAGAATGTCCGGGAGAAAGTGTAGGAGGGAACCGGCGTGAAGATGATAAGCAAAAAGTTCTGGAGGGGCATTATTGTTGCCCTGGCGTTTTATGGAGTCGTTCAAGTTCTTCTAACAACGGGAATATTCAGTGATGTTACAAGGTCGATGCTTCTCTTGATCGGTGTCAACATCATGCTGGCGGTATCGCTTAACCTCATTACCGGGATTACCGGACAATTCTCCATCGGTCATGCAGGCTTTATGTCTGTAGGTGCGTACACTTCGGCGATTCTGACACTGGATTATAACGTTCCATTCGTTCCGGTGATTATTGCCGGCGGTTTGCTCGCTGCTGTGTTTGGGGTCCTGATCGGAATGCCTACACTCCGGCTGAATGGTGACTATCTGGCCATCGCCACACTGGGGTTCGGCGAGATTATCCGGATCATCATGCTGAACACGGAATTCGTCGGCGGCGCCTCCGGGCTCAGCGGCATCCCTGCCAAAACGACCTGGACCCTGCTATTTCTCTTTACCTTAATTACAGTGGTTGTGATCAATAACTTTATAAGATCCACACATGGCCGGGCCTGCCTTGCCATCCGCGAGAATGAAATCGCCGCAGAGGCGATGGGGATTAACACGACGCGCTATAAGATTATTGCCTTTACGATCGGTGCATTGTTCGCCGGTATAGCGGGCGGATTGTCTGCGCATACGTTCTACGTGATTACTCCGGGCAGCTTTAACTTTCTGAAATCGTTCGAGATTATCGTTATGGTTGTTCTCGGGGGACTCGGCAGTACAGCCGGCTCCATTGTGGGTGCTGTCTTTGTAACCTTGCTCTACACCTATCTGCGTGAATTCCCGGAATGGCGGATGATTATTTATTCGATCGTTCTGATCCTGATGATGATATTCCGTCCAAGCGGGCTGCTGGGTACAACGAAATTTTCATTCGGCAAGCTTGGCAAAAAGGAGGTGAAGGCAGATGACAGCATCACAGGCAGCAGTGCTTCTTGACGTTAAAGAGGCCAGCCGTTCCTTTGGAGGGCTTAAGGCGCTCAGCGAAGTTTCTCTTCACATTAACAAAGGTGAACTGATCGGTCTGATTGGGCCGAATGGTGCCGGCAAAACGACGCTTTTCAACCTGTTAACCGGCGTATACCCGCCCTCTACAGGCAGCATTCTTCTTAACAATGAGTCCATTGGCGGGATGAAGCCCTACAAGATCAACCATAAGGGCGCTGCGCGCACCTTCCAGAATATCCGGCTGTTTACGGCCATGACAGTATTGGAGAATGTCAAAATCGCCTTTCACCAGCATGCCAGACATTCCTTATTCACCTCCATGCTGCGGCTGCCGAAGCATTTCAAGGGAGAGGACGAAATTACACGGAAGGCGATGGATATTCTCAAAATATTCAATCTCGCGGACCAGAGTGAAGAGGTTGCCAGCAATCTCAGCTATGGTAACCAGCGGCGTCTGGAAATTGCACGGGCGCTGGCGGCAGGGCCGAAGCTGCTGCTGCTGGATGAACCGGCGGCGGGCATGAACCCGAACGAGACGCGGGACTTAATGAATCTGATCGCCTGGATACGCGAGGAATTTGACCTCACCATTCTGTTGATCGAGCATGATATGTCGCTTGTTATGGGCGTCTGCAACCGGATTTATGTCTTGGATCGCGGGATACTGATTGCTGATGGAACTCCGGCGGAGATTCGGAATAATCCCAAGGTTATCGAAGCGTATTTGGGACAGGAGGCGTAATGGCAATGCTTAAAGTACAGGGGATCAATGTTTATTATGGAGCCATTCATGCTCTGAAGGACCTTAGCATCCATGTCGAGCAAGGGGAAATTGTAACACTGATCGGAGCCAATGGTGCAGGCAAATCAACGCTCCTGAAGACTCTGTCAGGTCTGCTTAAACCCAAGACAGGCAGCATTGAATTTCTGGATAAATCAATAACCAGCCAGAGTGTTCAGGCGATCGTCAAGCAGGGCTTGATCCATTGTCCTGAAGGACGCCGCGTGTTCGCCAATATGTCTGTTGAAGAGAACCTTGAGCTTGGCGCTTACCTGCAGGAATCCGGAAGTCTGGCGGCTGATTTCGAGAAGGTGTACGACATCTTTCCGAGGCTCCGGGAACGCAAGAAGCAGCAGGCAGGTACTTTGTCCGGTGGCGAACAGCAGATGCTTGCCATGGGGCGGGCCATTATGGGGCATCCCCAGCTGCTGCTGCTGGATGAGCCATCCATGGGGCTTGCACCGCTGCTGGTACAGGATATTTTCAAGATTATTAAAGATGTGAACGAAGCCGGAACTACTGTGCTGCTGGTGGAGCAAAATGCGCATCAGGCGCTCAAAATCGCCCACCGCGCCTACGTGCTGGAAACGGGCAGGGTTGTTCTTGAAGGGGATGCCAAGGAATTGGCAGATTCCGAAGAAATCAAAATGGCCTATCTCGGGCACTAAGAGGTTAGCCTCACTAAGGGCATCATAGAAACAACATATATACAATTCTATTATCCGGGAGGCTGGGAGAAACTATGAAGAAAATTGGGGCCATTATTTTGTCAACAGTACTGACTGCAGTATTGGCATCGGGCTGCGGCAACGACAACACAGAGAACAGCGGAAACTCTGCAAGCGGCGGCAATTCTGGCGGGGGCACTATCAAAATCGGCGCGAACCTTGAGCTCACGGGCGGCCAGGCCTCTTTCGGCGATTCCGTATCCAAAGGCGCGAAGCTGGCGGTACAGCAGATCAATGACGCAGGCGGCATACTCGGCAAGAAACTGGAATTAATCGTAGCCGATAACGCCTCGAAATCCGAGGAAGCCACGCAAGCCGCGCAAAAACTGATTACCAATGATAAGGTTGTTACCATCATTGGTGCTTCGACCTCGACCAACACGCTGGGGATTGTCCCGGTGGCTACCGAGAAGAAAATACCGCTGGTATCCGTAGGTGCCACCAACCCTAAAGTGACGGTGGATGAGCGCAGTGGCAAAGTGAACGAATGGGTGTTCCGCACTGCCTTTATCGATCCTTTCCAAGGAGAAGTTATGGCTAACTTTGCTGTAGATTCGCTGAAAGCCAAAACAGCTGTAATTTACACAGACACGTCGAGTGACTATTCCAAGGGTCTGCAAAAGTTCTTTGAAGAAACCTTTAAGGCAAAAGGCGGAGAGGTGCTGAGCCAGGAATCCTATCAGCAAAAAGACTCCGACTTCAAAGCCGTGCTGACACGGATCAAAGAGCAAAACCCGGATGTAATCTATCTGCCGGGCTATTATGAAGAAGTTGGCAAAATCGTAAAGCAAGCCCGCGAGATGGGCATTACAGTTCCATTCCTTGGCGGTGACGGCTGGGATTCTCCGCAACTCGCTGAAATCGCCGGCAAAGAGGCTCTGGACAACACTTATATGTCCAACCATTACTCACCGGAAGATACAGCTACTGAAGTTACATCCTTCGTTGATGCCTACAAAGCTGCCAATGGGGGCGCAGTACCGGACGGGATGGCCGCTCTTGGTTATGATTCCCTGAAGCTGGTTGCTGACGCCATTACCCGTGCAGGTGAGGCCGATCCTGCCAAGATTAAAGATGCTTTGGCAGCAACCAAAGATCTGCAGCTGGCTACCGGTAAAATCACGCTCAACGAAACACATGACCCAGTTAAAGCAGCTGTCGTTCTGAAATTCGTTGACGGCACACAAACTTTCGAAACAAAGGTAAATCCGTAAGAGGTTCAAATGCATATAATAACGGGTAGGAACGATTAAGAACCGCAATCAAATTTGTTTATCATCGGGGTGTCCAGTGCGCCCCGAATCACCTTAGCTGTGAAGAGAAGGGCTCAACATTGGGCCTTTCTTTTCGCATAACATTAAGGAGGAGAATAAATGATTGTCGGAGTACCCAAAGAGATCAAAAATAATGAGAACCGTGTAGCGATTACTCCAGCCGGAGTGGGGGCGCTCCGCAAAGCAGGTCATGAGGTGCTGGTCGAGCAATCGGCAGGCGCGGGCAGTGGATTCACGGACAGTGAATATCTGGAGAAGGGTGCAGAGGTGCTTGACGCTGCGGCCGGGGTCTGGAGCAAAGCAGCGATGATCATTAAAGTGAAGGAACCGCTGCCGGAAGAGTATGGCTACTTTCGCAAGGGGCTAATCCTGTTCACGTATCTGCACCTCGCTCCTGAGGCCGGCCTTACCCAAGCGCTTGTGGAGAGCGGAGTAACTGCGGTCGGCTACGAGACGATACAGCTTGAAGACGGATCGTTGCCGCTGCTTATCCCGATGAGCGAGGTAGCCGGACGGATGGCTGTACAGATTGGCGCTCGGCTGCTGGAGAAGCCGCATGGCGGCAAAGGTATCTTGCTTAGCGGAGTTCCGGGCGTGCAGGCCGGTGAAGTGGTCATCATTGGCGGAGGGATCGTCGGCACAAATGCGGCGAGGATTGCGCTGGGAATGGGTGCACGCGTGACGGTGCTTGATTTAAATGCCAGCCGGCTTCGTGAGCTGGATGATATTTTTGACGGGCGAGTGGCTACCCTTATGTCTGATTCTTATCACATTGAACAAGCTGTACGCAAAGCCGACCTGTTGATCGGTGCAGTGCTTATACCAGGTGCCCGTGCACCGAAGCTGGTAAAAGAGTACATGGTGCGGCAAATGGCAGAAGGTTCTGTAATTGTAGATGTGGCGATTGACCAAGGGGGTTCGATTGAGACAATCGACCGGATTACTACACATGAGAGCCCGACCTATGTAAAGTTTGGTGTTGTGCACTATGCTGTGGCCAACATGCCGGGCGCGGTTGCCCGGACTTCAACGCTAGCGCTGACCAATGTAACCATTCCTTATGCCCTGCAAATTGCCGATTTGGGTATTCATGGAGCAGGGGTGAAGAACGCGGCGCTTGCCCGCGGACTTAATGTCGTGGCCGGACAGGTGACCAATTTGGCTGTTGCACAAAGTCTGGGATATGAGGCGGCGGATGGGCTGGAGGTACTGGCTGCTCAAGGGGTGTGACGGACATAGAAAAGTTGGAGGGTCTCTGCGGGAAGGCGGAGATTTAGCGGGGATGAACGGCTGATTGCTGCAGCTGTGAATGTCCGTTATTTTTTTGAGAAAAGTTCTTGTCAAATCAGCCTGGGTTTGATATACTCATTTTTGTTGTGACAAAGACAACTTATCAAGCATGGCCCGTTGGTCAAGGGGTTAAGACACCTCCCTTTCACGGAGGTAACATGGGTTCGAATCCCATACGGGTCATATATGCGGTAGTGGTGGAATGGCAGACACGCTATCTTGAGGGGGTAGTGGGTGTATACCCGTGGAGGTTCGAGTCCTCTCTACCGCATACGATGTTTAGAAGAGAAAGTCCTTGATATTCAAGGGCTTTTTTCTTTGCATTCACAGGTTGCGGATTTCTGGTACTTGGACAGGAGAAATCACCATTTCAGAGCTGCGGCGTATTTCGGGTACAGCTCACGGATGCAATCCGGACAAATATCATGGGTGAATTGCAAAGACAGCTGCTGCAGCAGGAAACGTTCAATGGTCACCCACTCCTCGCTGCTGTTGCGGATGGATTTGCAGGAGGCGCAGATAGGAACAAGAGGTTGAGGATTCTTCTGGTGCAAACGCAACGGCTGGATCGTTCGGACAGGCTGAACAGGCTGACTTGTGACAACAGGACCAACATCCTGCAGAGAGAGAATGATAGCCTGGTTTGCTGCCGGATTCTCGTGGATAAGCGGAAAGGCATCTACACGGAATCTTCTGCTGCCTTTGGCCGCAGTCTGTAGAATAAACTCGGAACTGGATATTAAAGACTCGCCGCGAAGGATGTGATGCAGCGCCTCCTTAAGTGCAGTGATCTGGGAAGGGGTGGACATCGATTGTTCGAATAACTCCAGAGCATCAGCGCCAGTCCAATCGGCATGCGGGGAGAGTCCATAATGGTTGTTGTATTCCTTCCAGGAGTCGTTGGTGAACAGGATGATCCCCTGACTGTCGATAACCAGTGCATTATGCGGCAGAGCATTAAGGGAACGGATGAGGGAAATGGATATGCTGAATGGCAAAGGTTATCTCTCCTTGATAGTTTACAGGATGGAAAGCTAGGATGGAGGCAGGTTAAGCAGCTCTGCGACTTGGCGCCTGTAGCGCTCGGCCCTGCGGGTGCCGTGAATCAGATTGGATAGGCGATAAGGCGGAATTCCGTACAGCTCACAGAATTTCTTCTGATCCATGTGCATTTCCGTCAGCCGCTGTTTGATTGCCCAGCCAAAAGGAGTAACAGGACGTTTGCTGTTCAAAACACTTCACCTCTTATCGACTATCCAGTCGTGTGATATAATGAATGGGAATAATAATAGTTAATTATATACTTTTTTACGTCATTTTACAATAAAAATTACGTAAATAAGTATATTTAAATAGTGCGGAAGGCGGATTGCTGATGGCGTCGATATACGAGCGGATAGAATATTTGATCAAACAAAAAGGACTGACAAAAAAGTCCTTCTGCGAACAGCTGAATATCAGTACCGGCAACATGGGGGATTGGAAGCGGGGCAAGTCGACGCCCGGAACACATAAGCTGATCGAGATCGGTGCTTTTTTTCATGTGAGTCTGGATTGGCTGATTCTGGGCAAGACTACAACGGAGATTCTTCGCGAAGGCGGGGAGGATTATTTTTCTGGCCAAATACGGCAACTGAATTGCCAAAGTGAGGAATTGCTGCAGAAGGAGCAAGAATTTATTAAGGAATATATCGAGTTTGCCCGATACCGCAGGCTTAAAGAAAATGACGAAAATTCTTAAAGTGGTGTCTTTACATTTTGCTGAAATGGATTTATAATATTGAATGTTGGCCTCAAACATTGCTTTAACGTTTTACTCACCGCGCGGTAGTGGTGGAATGGCAGACACGCTATCTTGAGGGGGTAGTGGGTGTATACCCGTGGAGGTTCGAGTCCTCTCTACCGCATACATGAAGAAACCTGAAATACCTTGTTGCTCAAGGGATTTCAGGTTTTTTTGTTTTGTTTTATAGACTGATCCAATGGAGGGAAAAAGAGTGCCGAATAAAATTCACAACTCTAATGAGCGGTTCCTGATCGTTACCGCCGACGATTTCGGAATGTGCCATTCCATGAATGAGGCTATTATGAACCTGTACCAAGCAGATGCAATCAATTCCAGCATGATTATGATGCCGGGGCCCTGGGCGAAAGAGGCTGCTGAGTATGCCAAAAATCATCACAATGTTAATGTGGGAATTCATCTTACGCTTACTTCGAGTCTCCCGGCCTATAAGTGGGGCCCGGTTACCAGGAGTTCCAGGATACAGTCGTTAATTACTGCAGAGGGATATTTTTGGGAACATGCAGCTCATGTGGAAGAGCGGGCTACTGCTGAAGCCATCCGAACTGAAATCCGAAGTCAGATCGAGATGGCTCTAACACTGGGGATTGAACCGACACACTTGGACAGTCATGAAGGCAGTTTATTGGGATTGTCGAGAGGCCGGGATTTTCTGGAGATCGTATTTGATCTGTGCCAGGAGTACCGGCTGCCTTTTAAGCTGCCTGTTAATATAGTAAATCAATCATTTCTGGATTTAGAGATGAGGGAATTAATGACGGAGAGGATTGAATCGGCGCGGAAAAGAGGGATCTTGTTAATTGATGACTTGATTAATCTTCCTTATCACTTGGAGCAGGGGGAGGACTATGACATTGCTAAGGTTAAAATGATGGAAGCTATAAAAGGTGTGGGAGGAGGGATAACAGAAGTTGTCATCCATCCTGCGCTGAATACTTATGAAATGCGGGCAATTACTCCACACTGGAAGAAAAGGGAGATCGAGTACCTGTTATTTATGGATGAGGATATTCACAGATTACTGCAAACCGAAAAGATTCAGCTCACTTCATGGAAAGACATACGCGATAGACAACGTCAGGCCAGTGGCGGTGACACGACGGGAAACCCGGACTACAAAGGTTGCCGTTCGTAGGATGCAAACGGCGGATCGCCGCTATTTTCCCACCACAGGTACACACAGATGGGCCTCGAATCTTTCGTCATCAGGTCCTGACTTCTCTGTATAGTTGATGAAGAAAACCCCGGCTTCGTTGAACTTGAATTCACCTGATGGCAGCCATTCCTGATGGATATAATCCCATGTGCTCTGAAACGCAGCTGTGGGCACACCCTTGGCGATAAAAATAGCATATTTGGATGCGGGGTAATCCTTATGCACAAGACCTTCGGGAACTGTACCGTGATCTCCTACCTCAACGCCTAAAAAATAGCCGGTATCCCAGGCGGATTGCTCCCACAGCTTGGGAACCGAATCGCGGCCTTCGAAGATGCCCAGGTAACAGCCGCTGCTCTGGACTTTTGACGGAATGGAATCAAATTTGCTGTCGATATCGATTTCTCCGAAGACATGTCCCCAGATATCGGCATAAGGCTCGCCTGCTTGATTGAGGTTCTGCCAGCCGATGACTTGAAGCTCCGGTAAATCTAGCACATAAGGCTTTTCTCCGCCAATGGAGTCGGTGCGCTGAGGGGCTTCTTTTTCCAGCTGCTGGCGGATCAGTTCGATTACCCGCGGTTTGAATTTAGGGGCGTATCCCTCGGTAGTTCCATCATAGCTGCTCTGGCGTAACGGCTCTGTCATGCATAATTCCTCCTAGTTCATTTGTTCTTCGTCTTCATTATAAATGGGATTTGAAGGGATGGATTGTCCGTTTATAACAGAATGTTCGCCAATAGCAATACACACCTTCATGGAGACCTCTTCATAGGTTTCATTTACGGTATAGAGGGCAAAAGGGCTGCCGGCCCGCCTATAGCAGCAGTTTTCCTCCAGCCAGCGGGTCATAATATCCGCAAGTCCGGTGAAATCCCCGAAACTATCTGCGGTTAATACCGCATAAAGCCCTGCTTCTAGGGTAACAACACTCAGACCGTCTTCGGCTGATAATTCGCCCGTTTCTGTCTGCTCGACACCGCACAAGTATCCATTGCTGGTAATCTCCACATAAAACGACGATGGAAGGAATCCGCGTTGATTGATCTGCGATAAAAGCTTGGCCGAAGCTTCATCTTCCGCATGACTGCCCACGGCATGGGCGACGATATAGTGCTGCTGCGCAAATGGGGTTACTTCAATGATGTAGCTGCTTTGCTTGCGGATAATGGGCAGGGATAGACGAAGCTCTTTGATGGTCCCTGTCTTTTGAATGATGAATTCCTCACGGCAATGATCACCTGCCAGGGTGAACACGCTTTTAGCCAGCCAATGGCTGTAAAGGTAGTCCCAGGCCTGGTTGATGCTTCCGGTAAAAGGTACGGATAAGACGGCAAACTCACCGCCGCATAACGTAGCTGGCTCTATGGAGTGATAACCGGCCTCCCCCAGGGCGGAAATCCAGTACTCATGATTCCGGGTATCTATGAATAGGTTGTACGATTGTCTGGACCGTCCAACCTGCACGGGGGTTAATCCGAAGAGTCTAAAACTCATGTCCGTACGCTTGGCTGTGAAGACCGCTTGTTTCAGTGCGTTGATGGCTTGCTGTTCGATGTCTGTGTCTCCTGCGGCGAGGTAAACGGCGGTCAGGCCATGCAGCGGTTGCCCGGACTGGATCTTAATGGCTGTCTCCGCCAAGTGGAGGGGGAACTGCCCGGGGAGGAAGGTATAGAACACGCTGCTCCGTTTGTATTCCATTGGCGTAAGCCCGACGATTTTTTTGAAGACCTTGGAGAAGGAAGGCAGGGAGTCAAAGCCGTTGCCCAGCGCAATTCCGGTAATGGATAACCCGCAGTTCTTGATCTGGGCGCATGCGTTGCTGATTCTTCTTTTGCGGATATAGTCTTTAATGGAATGGCCGGATACGCAGTAGAATTCCCGGTACAGCTGCATCAAAGAAACATATCCCGTCCGGGCGAGGTTGTCGAGGCTGATCTCCTCATTCAGATGATCTTCGATATAATCGAAAACCCGCTTCAAAACATCCTGCTTCATAGCCAACCTGCTTTCCGGGGAATTAAACGGTGTTACGTTTCAAGCATCGAGTGCTATATTCTCTGTATACCATAATTAGGGAGGATGGAAATGACAATTAGCATAATGATTGTGGTATAGCGAACACAAAGATACTCTTCACAGGAGCCGCGGGCTTTTGTGAAGAGTATCTTTTCATATTATAGGGGAGGATTAGTCCAGCAGTTTGGCAATATCGGCTTCGATCTGGTCCGGAGTAGTTTGTGGTGCAAACCGCTTCAGGACACGGCCTTCCTGATCGACCAGAAACTTGGTGAAATTCCACTTGACGCTCTTAGAGCCCAGGACGCCCGGCGCTTCCTTGGACAGGTATTTGAATAACGGATGCGCTTCGTCGCCCTTCACGTCAACCTTCTCGTACATCGGGAAGGTTACTCCGTAATTGATTTCGCAGAATTCGGCGATGTCTTCGCTTTCACCCGGTTCCTGTCCGGCAAACTGGTTGCTCGGAAAACCAAGCACCTCAAAACCACGGTCCTTGAATTTATCGTACACTTCCTGGAGACCCTTATATTGCGGGGTGAATCCGCATTTGCTGGCTGTGTTCACGACAAGCAGCACCTTACCTTTGTACTTGGACAGGGATTCTTCTTCCCCGCGCAGCGTGTTGGCTTCGAAATCATAAATACTCATGAATAACGCCTCCCGAACTTTGATTTATCACAATTTAATTTTACACTATTTATCGTAAGAAGCAACCCGTCAGAATTGTGACAACATTGTATATTCGTTTCAAAATATCTCTGTTGTTTAAATGTAGGGTATGCGGCGGTACAAATACATTTTGATAAAGGAGTAGATACAGATGAAAGCATTATATACGGCTACAGCAACGGTTCACGGCGGACGGGAGGGCTCTGTGAAGTCCTCGGATGGTGTACTTGAACATGATTTGAAAATGCCAAAGGAGCTTGGCGGCCCCGGGGGTTCCGGCACGAATCCTGAGCAGCTGTTCGCGGCAGGCTACGGTGCCTGCTATGAAAGTGCCTTGGCCAATATCGCCCGTAAAGAGGGCGTTAAGCTGCAGGATGTGGAGGTCACCGCCAACGTATCCATCGGCAAGGATGACAGCGACGGCGGCTTCAGACTGGCTGTAAGAATGGATGTGAAGCTGCCCGGCATTGACCGTGCGCAGGCGGAGGATTTGGCAGAAAAGGCTCATGCGTTCTGTCCGTATTCCAAGGCAACGCGGGGCAACATCGAAGTTGAACTGAATGTGTTGTAACGAGCATCCGGTATTTAGAAGGATTTCTGGAAATAATGGCTAAATAGAGACGGTGAGGCAGGAAACAGCCGGGAATAGCGGTCTAAAGGGCGGCTTTGGTTGACATCACCCCTAAAATTCTTTAATATGTCTAAGTATCTGTTATGCACGTGTGCTACTAAGTACCAAAAATATAAATAATGGGTGATGAAGATGTCTTACAGACCGCATATTACGAATGTGACCAAAGCCAGCAGCAATGATAAGGAAGGATTGTACGAGTTCATTATCAAGCTTGCTGACGGAACGGAGTGCCGCGCGTTCTATCATCGGTTTCCGGAATGGAAAATGACGAACATCAGCCGCCTGCTTAAGACACCATGTCCGGTTTGCCGCAAAGATTTCATCTGCAAATGTATGGAATCCTTCACTGCTGATTTCGAAGGGCAAATGCTCGGCGACGAGTGGATCGACAAGGCTATTGCTGAATAATTAAATGGACGGATGATGAGGCGCGGGAGCTATCCCGCGTTTTTGTTTATTTCCGGGGGAGATACTATGAAGAGGGGGTGTGGCAAGATGGAGGAAGAGCAAAACAAGACGGGCGGTAAGTCTATTGTGCTGATCGACGGCGTATGCCATCTTTGTCAGGGGCTGGTGCGGTTTATTATTCCGCGCGATCCCAAGGCCAGATTTCTGTTCGCCCCCTTGCAGAGTGAGACAGCGGGCGGAATGCTGAGTGCAGGCGGGCTTGGATCAGACCAGCTGAATACGGTCGTGCTGGTGGAGAAAGGGACCTGCTATACAGAGTCGGCTGCAGTGCTGCGGATCGCCCGTGGCTTGCGTTTTCCGTGGCCTGCCGCATATATCTTCATACTTGTGCCGCGGCCTCTGAGAGATGCCCTGTACAGGCTTGTGGCAAGGAACCGGTACCGCTGGTTTGGGCGTGACGAGCAATGTCTGCTTCCCACACCGGAAATCCGCAAGAGATTTCTGTAAGGTGCACAGCCGATGTGCACAACCTCAAAAAAGCAGCAGGTGGCTATGTCACCTTGCTGCTTTTTGGGCTGGCTTAAACCCCTATTCGGTTTGGGAATAGAGGATTTATTGATTAAGAGCTGTCGTCGTGAGGATATAGGTTTGCGTAAGCTTCCATTTGCCGTCTGCCGTTTTTTTCAGTATATTGACCGATACGGCCCGGCTGTCCTGAAACTCCGGACCTTTTACTTTCTTGGACGTCTGCACTGTGTATACCGCAGCAGTATCCCCGGTATAATCAATAATTTTAGAAGAATCAAGCGTAATGGCTAAATCATAGGCTTTAAACATTTGCATATAAAGTTCTTTGCTTTGCTCGTATGCAGGGGAAGTTTCGTCAATGGTGGATAATGCCCCATCCAGATCCTCTTTGTTAGAGTAATCCACATTGGCCTGAACAACAGCTTTAATTTGATCTTCATCCGTTTTGGGTACATTGACCTTAGCCTCCAGCACATCTGCCGGAAGAATGTACTGTAGCGCAGCGATTTGGATACCGCTGATTTGCCAAGCAGAACCGCCGGCTTTTCTGGTGAGGGAGTATACATACTCCGCTTGGCTATCCAGCATGAAGGGACCGTTTACTTTCTCGGAGGTTTCAATCGTGTGTACGGTTGCTTCATTCCCTTTGGAATCAATAATTTCCATCTGGAGGAGGGTAGTTTTGGCATCAAAGATTTCGTACTGCTCTTTGATTCCTGGGCCGATCCCTGCCAGTGGGGATTCCGGATCAATAAGGTTCATGAACCCGTCATAGTTCTCTGTATTGGAATACGTCACATATTTATCAAATAATGCGGAGATTCCCTTGACATCAGCGGTGTTCTCCTTGCTTGTAATTGCAACAGTTCTGGAAGCTGCTTTCCACTCCACACTGTTTCCGGTGGCTTCGCTTACAAAGCGCAGGGGAACATAAGTGACTTTGTCAATTGTTTTGGGTGCGGAGGCCAGCTGTTTAACGGTTCCGTTTATAGTTGCTTTTTTGCTTCCGGTCTGCAGCTTGATGCTGAGACCTTCCTTGGTGGCTGTGATCGTGTTACTCTTGGCATCCCAGACCAGCTTCATGCCGAGCTTTTCAAAAATGGGCCGCATAGGGATGAGCACGGAATTGCCCTCCTGAATCGGGGCGGCGCTGGTCAAATTAAGCTTCTGCTGGTCAACGAGTACAGTGATAGGTTTGGTTGCTGCGGCTGCTGACAAGCTGATGGATCCGGATAAGACGAGGGCTGCGAGTAAACTGGGCACTAATTTCATGTTGAATGATCTCCTTTAGTTGTAATCTGGCCGTGCTGAAAGCTGACTGACTAACAGTATAGGGCAGTGGAATAATGAGGTAAATATCCAACTCAGGATATGGTGCGGGCTCAGGATTTGGAGTACAGAAGAGGTATTCGTAAAAAAGATATTGCCGCTCTACTGCATATATGCTACTATAGCTGTAAATTAAAGGATAGTAACGGAAGCACCGTTCAATGACCGTATACCACGGTTATTGGCGGTGCTTTTTTTGCTGTCTTTTTTGTTGTCTTTTTTAAAGGTACGCATTACAGGAAGGAGAGTGATTTCATGGCGGCGAGGATCGTACTGGCAGTTCGTGAGAGTCAATACATTGAGCCGTTGCTGCATTACCTGCATCACAGTGAGTATGGGGAGATGCTGCGGATCACAGCTTTCAGCCGGCTGGATACCTTTATGGAATTCATGAAGGGAGAAGGGCTGCCGGACGCCGTTGTAGGCGATCCCATTTTCGTTGAGGCCTGGCTGGTGGAAGGCAGAAATACTGTTCCTTGGGGTGTTCTAAGCGAGGCCGGAAAGTATTCCGGCAGTAATGCGGGGAGTCTGGCCGGGGGTATGATGATTGAGAAATATCAGTCGCTGCCCTCACTTCTGGAGTCCATCCTCCGGATAGGCGATGTGAAACGCATGAGGACAGCTTCGGCTGCCAAGGAGGAGACGCTGCTGCTCGGGATAGTTTCAGCCAGCGGCAGCAGCGGCAAAACAACGATTGCGCTCAATTTGGCCAAGCAGCTTGGCGGGATCGGGCTGTCTGTATTTTATCTGAACCTGGAAAGTGTGGACAGCAGCGGGTTGTTCCTGCGGATGCCTCCGGGTAATGCTTCCGGCCTGGAACTTCTGTTGTATGAGCTCAAGGCAAGCGGCAGCGAAGGAAGCAAGGGGAATGCAGGAAAGCCTGAACTCGGGAGATACGCCGTAAGACATGACAGCCTCCGCTGTGACGCCTTCAGACCGATCGGTAATTTCAAGGAAATGCTGCAGATGACCCGGCAGGATACGCTGGATTTATTGGAGCTGCTGGCCGGCGATGCTGGCTATGATGTTGTGATTGTAGATACAGGCAGCATTGAGGAAGAGCGGGCCCAGGCAGTACTGCAGCGGTGCGGCATTCTGCTATGGGCGCTGAAGAGTGACGAGGCAAGTATGTATAAGACGCTCAGGTGGCTGGAGCATTGCGGAGATCCGCATTCCGGTCTGCCGCCGGAGGTGACGGGCAAGAGCAGGTTTGTGATGAATTTTGCCGGGGATTCAGCCGCGGGCCGGCCAGGGCGGGAAGAACTCAGAATAGATGGTGCGCTTCCTTTTATCCCTTCCTGGGCACTTCAGCATCATGTGGAGCTCTGCTTGAATTCTCCGCAGTTTACGGCTGGGGTGCAGCAGCTCTGCACCGGTATCATTGAGCCGGCGCTGCCGCGGGTATTCACCGGGGGCTTACATGAATGAAGCCATGTTCAGGAAGCTGCGCAGCGACATACGCGCAGGGCTTGATGTCACTTCGGCTGTCGGAAACCGTGAGCTTAACAGCTATATTGAACGAACCATTCTGGAGATGGACAGCCTGCGTTATTTAACTGCCCAGGAAAAGCATGAACTGGTCAAAAAGCTGTTCGATTCCTTCCGGGGCCTGGATGTGCTGCAGCCGCTGGTGGATAACCCGAATATCACCGAGATTATGATCAACAGTCATGAGGAGATATTTATTGAAGAGGAAGGGCAGATCCGCCGCCTGCCGCTGGCTTTCGAATCCAGGAGCAGACTGGAGGATATTATCCAGACCGTAGTTTCCGGTGTGAACCGGGTGGTTAACGATTCCACCCCGATTGTGGATGCGCGGCTGAAGGATGGTTCCCGCGTCAATATCGTACTGCCGCCAGTGGCCTTGAAGGGTCCGGCGATGACGATCCGCAAATTTCCGGAAACGCCGATGTCGATGAGCGAGCTGGTGTATCGTGGGGCGCTGAGCGGAGAAGCGGCGGAGCTGCTGCAGATTCTGGTAGCTGCCGGATACAACATCTTTATAAGCGGCGGCACGGGCTCCGGCAAGACCACCTTTCTGAATGCTTTGTCTCAATTTATTCCGCCGCAGGAGCGGGTGATCACGATTGAGGACTCCGCCGAGCTGCAGATTGTCACCGTGCCGAATCTGGTCTCGCTGGAGACCCGCAACGCCAATACAGAAGGCCGCGGGGAGATCACGATCCGCGACCTGATCCGCTCCTCCCTGCGGATGCGCCCGAACCGTATCGTGGTCGGCGAGGTGCGGGGGGCCGAGTGTCTGGATATGCTGCAGGCTATGAACACGGGCCACTCTGGTTCGCTCTCAACTGGACATTCCAACAGTGCACAGGATATGGTCAGCCGTCTGGAGACGATGGTGCTCAGTGCAGCTGATTTGCCGGTATCAGTGGTCCGCCAGCAAATCGGTTCTGCGATTGATATCTTTGTCCATCTCTCCAGGCTGCGGGACCGCTCGCGGCGGGTGATGGAAATCTCCGAGGTCATCGGGCTGCGGGATGGGGAGGTGGCGCTGAATCCGTTATATGCGTTTCAAGAAACGGGGGAACGTGAGGGCAGAGTGGAGGGAGGCCTGGTTCCTTGCGGGAATCCTCTGCTGCATTCCAGCAAGCTGAAGATGGCCGGGGTACAACGTTATCCATTATCGCAATACAGTAGGGGAACTGAGAAGGAGGTGGTCTTCTGATTCATTTGGGGAAGAAGCCGGTCTCTTCACCGGGCAAGCGGAGGGGGTCCTCCGCAGAGAAGGGAGGGACGTCTGCGGAGGCTGAAGCCGGGGGCAGTCCGCAGCTGCCAGATTATACCGTCTATGTATTGACTCCTTTGTCTAGAATGCTGGCTATGCTGGCAGGCGGGCTCCTGCTGTTCGGCATCGGGTACCTGTTCTACCATAACCTGTTGCTGTCTTTGCTGCTTGTGCCGGGGGGAGCTTATGCACCGCGGCTGTTGCGTGATTACCTGCGGCAGCGCCGCCGGTCTGCGCTTAACCTGCAATTCAAGCAAACCTTATTTTCGCTCTCTTCTTCGCTGTCCGCCGGACGTTCCGTAGAGAATGCATTTCGCGAGGCCGTGCAGGATCTGCGGATGCTTGACCCGGAAGGGGGCAGCGATATGATCTTTGAGCTGAATATTATATGTGCCCGGATGGAGTATGGACAGCCTGTGGAAGAAGCGCTGCAGGATTTCAGCAGACGGGCAGGCATGGAGGATGTGGAACGGTTCGCTGATGTATTCTCTGTCTGCAAGCGGACAGGGGGCGACCTTGTGGAGATTGTGCGCCGCACCTCCACAATCATCGGGGAGAAGCTGGATATCCAGCAGGACATTGCCGTCAGCATCGCCCAGAAGAAATTCGAGGCGAAGGCGCTGCTGGCTTCCCCGCTTGCGATGGTGCTGTTCATGAGCCTGACCGCCGGAGATTACATGGAGCCAATGTATACAGGTGCCGGAATTGCAATTTCCACACTTGCGCTGGGCGGGCTGTTTCTGTGTTATCTCTGGACCTCCAAGATTATGGATATCCCGCTGTGAAGGAGGTGAAAGAATGATTTGGCTTTGCGGTTCGGCCGTTCTGATGTTAGGGCTGGGATGGATATTCCTGCGCCTGAAATGCGGCAGCCATTATGCCGGGCTTCGCAGTTTGCCTATGGACGGGCTGCGGCTGCGCGGATTGGGCGAGCCCTTCCTGCTGCTGATTGAGCGGTGGGGAATAGGCAGTCATATTCCTTCGGTGATGTTCCGAATTCAGCGATCCTTGCAGCGCAGTTACGGCATGCGCTACAGCGCAGAACGGACGCTGCTCTTTATGGGTGAAATGTTCAGCTACAGCTGGCTGCTGCTTATCGGTGGAAGCGCGCTGACACTGTTCAGCGGCGAGAAGGCGGGAATTCTCCTGGGGGCTGGTCTGGCAGTTATTCTACCCGTTGCACTGGTCAGTGATCTGCACAAGAAGGTAAGGCTGCGGGAGCAGAATATTATGCTGGAGCTGCCCGAGCTGCTGAACAGCATTGTCCTGCTGGTCGGCGCCGGGGAGAATGTGCAGCGGGCGATTATCCGCTGCGTGGAGAGCCGGAAGGGAGATTACAGCCATCCGCTCTATAAAGAGCTGTCGATTATGACTGGGGAGTGGGAGAGCGGCTACTCCTTTCAGCAGGCGTTTGAGAATTTCAGCAAACGCTGCGCCGTACAGGAGGTATCGCTATTTACAACCACGGTGCTGCTGAATTACCGCAGAGGCGGAGCCGACTTTGTCTTGTCGCTGCGCGATCTTTCGCGGATGCTCTGGGAGAAGCGGAAGGCGATCAGCCGGACGCGGGGGGAGCAGGCTTCTTCGAAGCTGGTGTTCCCGATGGTGGTTATCTTTTTAATTGTAATCATTCTGGTGGGTACACCGGCATTTATGATGATGAAAATGTAGGAGGATGAGACGAATGATGACATTCATAACAGAAGGCGCTAAGAACTTGTGGAAGGACGAGGAAGGGCTGGGCACGCTGGAGATGATCCTGATTATCGCTGTACTGATCGCTGTAGTTTTGGTGTTCCGCAAGGAGATTGTCAAAGTGGTAGAAGACTTGATCAGCACTGCAGGAAGCAAGAGCCAGGAAGTATTCGAATCATGAAACTGGAGGATGACGAAGGCAGCTTTACTATCGAAGCTTCACTTTTGCTGCCTATCATCATGTGTATTACGATGCTGCTGCTATTCTTCTGCCTGTACAGTTACCAGAAGTCGATGCTGCTGCAGGTCGCTTCCGCTGCGACTGAACGTGCGGCCTACAATTGGGACAACAGCCATAAAGAGACGGAAGGATCATTTGTTATTGGCGAGTATGACTCGCTGTATTGGCGGATCGGCGAGGATGGAATGCTAGCTTCTTTATTCGGGCTTAGTGCCGGGAACGGCGGGGCTTCTGTTACACTGCCGAATGCTGCCGAGGGTACTGGTACCTTGCCTGTAATTAAGCTTCAGCAATCTTCCGGCATAGTTCCGGCAAATTTAAGTGGCCAGATGAATTATACCTACAGTTTAACCGGCCGGAAGATCAGTGCGGAATTGAAGCAAATGCTGAATCTGCCCGTGCTGGATGAGATGCTGGCGGACGAGGCCAATCCTCAAGTGAAAGCCCAGTCCGTTGTTTCTGAGCCTGTTGAGTTTATCCGAACAGTGGATCTGATGCGTTATTATGGTGCGAAGTTCAAGGGAGGCTCGGAGAGTGGCAATACCGGAACAAGCATGGAAAAGAAAGACGCGTCCCAGATGCTGAAGAAGCTGCGCTGATCCGGTTTGTGGAGTTCGGAACCCAAAAGAGGCCAAGGGAGGGGCGCGGATGAGGAGTAGAAAGGGGACGGCCTGCAGTCCAAGAAAAGCGTTCAATTCGTGGCGAAAGAAAGGAACAGAGGGATCGGTTTCTATTTTCCTGATTATGATACTGGCCTTCGTGTTCCTGTTCACCGCTGTGCTGATAGATTATGCACGGATTGCCGCCGTTAATGTGCAGCAGGAACGTTTGGCGAGAGCCGCAGTCCGTTCGGTAATGTCTTCTTATGATATTCAGCTGCGCGAGAGCTATGGCCTGTTCGCCTTTGGCGGCAGTGACGGCAATCAGCTGCTGTCCGGGGTGCTGAACGACAATCTATACGAGAGCGGGCGGGGGGATGCTTTTAATTTATTGCCCTTAGGACTGGATTCTTCGGTCTTGAATTGGAGTCGCCCTCTTGGAAGCTACGATGTTTTTCAAAGGCAGATTGCTGAGGAGATGAAATATAAAGCACCGATCGATTTTGCCCTGGAGCTGGCCGGAAAGTTTAAGCCGCTCTCGGCGGCTATGGGTGAGGCTTCACGCTCAACCAAATTATTCGGCAAGCTGCAGCCCTTGTACGATGAACGCGAGGCTGCACTGGATCTTATGATGGAGCGGCGAAAGCAGGCTGCGGAAAGCGTAAGATCCCTTCAAGAACTGATTATGAATCCGCCGGGAGACCATATTGAGTACCGTTTTCTGGGGGAGATCACTTCTGCGGCTGACATTGCAGCGATGTATGACGACTATGTCGGCAAATACTATGCGGATTTTTACCGTGAAGAGGATGAATATTCCAGATACAGCAGTCAGATCAGCGAGTATTTAAGACAAACTACGGAGTTTCTTCCGAGGATTCCGTCAGCACTGACTCTTTTTCGTACGGAGCATACCCGGCTTATCGCTGATGCCGGGAATGCGCTGCAAAGAGTCAGGGAGCTGAATGAAGAGATGAGGTACATACTTGAACAGTCCAGAACTAACGGGGCGGGGAGTGCCGAAGATAGTGCGCGGAATTGGGACATACCGGGAAGTGCCGGTGAACTGAGTGCAGAGCCGCTAAAAAAAATGCGGGAGCAGGAGGATTCGCTTATTCTCGTACCGGCAGAGATCAGCGCCATGGAGCATGACTTAAATGTTCAGGAAACTGCCTCTCAGACAGCGGAGCAGGCAGCTTCCGGATTGCCGGGCGCATTGAATGGAGCCACGGGGCTGGATGCGGATTTTGGCAGCATGAATATGGCAGTTTTGAACGCTTTACAGGCCGTCACCAGTTACCTCCAGCACTATGGTGAACATGGAGATATCATTGCTGCTGAAGCCGGGAAGATTGAAGCCCACCGAACTTCGGACAGAGAGCGCAAGCAAATCGAACGGCAGGCAAAAGCCAAGCTGAACGATGCGATGAAGCTGTTGGATCAGATTCGTCAGCTTGGCGACAGCGCCGGAGCAGCGAGGGAACGTTATCAGACGCTGAGCCAATATTATCAGGACAACATTCAGCTGAACAGTGGATCGGACCAGGAAGCCTCGAATGCGCAGAACACATCGGATCCTTATGCAGCCGGAAGTTCTTCGATGGCAAAGACAGACGATATTTATGCCGCAATGGGCAGCATTATGGAGGGTGCCAGAGACCGGCTGTTCCGAACAGAATATTCTGCAATGTATTTTCCGCATTTCGATCTTTCAAAGTTGACTCCGGTAGCTTCCGGCTCCGCAGGTGCCGCCGCAGTGCCGCTTGCGGACCAGCTTGATCCCCATACCCAGGAGCTTGAATATATTCTCTACGGCTTCCATAACCCAGCGGGTAATGTGGCGGCAGCGTACGGTGAAATCTTTGCGCTGCGGCTGGCCATCCGCACCATGGAGGGCTTTATAGAAAGTTCCCGTCTCGGCAATCCGCTGGCGATTCTAGCTGCAGCGCTGCTGTACGGAATCGAGCAGGCTGTTCAGGATATGCTGCTGCTATGCAGGGCAGGGGAAATCCCGTTGTCCAAATACATGCCTGCAAAGCTGTCCTACCGTGATTATTTGCGGTTGTTCATGCTCCTGCATGGAGGGGGCGATGTGCAGCTCTCCCGCATGCTCGCCTTGATCCGGCTGAACACCGGAATTAATCCGGCCGAGAAATTCACCTATGCCTCGGCGGAGATTAAGATGGCGATGCCGCTTTGGTTTTTGCCAGGCGTAGTGAAGCTGGTGGACTACAGCGCCGGTCTTCCCGGGGATGTTCAGGGCAGATTGTATTACAGAGGGGTAAAGGCTGATTTTTCATATTAGCGGGAGGTTGCAGAATGAAGCAATGGCAGAGCCTAACCAGACAGCGGGATGAAGGCAGCATGGTTGTTGAGGCGGCTATGGTTCTCCCCATGTTTCTGCTGTTTGTCCTGTTCCTGATTTTTATCGTGCAGATGACCTTGTACTCTACAGCCTTGCAGAGCACAGCTTCGGATACGGTCAAGGTGATATCGGCCCACATGTATCCGGCGGCACTGGCTGCGCAGAAGTGGGGGGAAGAACAAGGAGCAGATAGCGGAACAGCAGGTCAGCCGGCTGCAGCAGGAAGCACTGGTGGAAGCATAGGAAGGGAAGCTGACACAGCTGCGCCAATCAATGCTGGCGTAGCAGGAGGCACATCCCCGTTATCATCCGGGACTTGGAGTATCCCGCGCCTGTCGCTTGAGCAATGGGGTGAAAGCTTCGCCGCAGACCTGCCTGAGCCCTTGAACGAGTGGGTCAACGCTGCGATACAGCGGGGTGAAGGCCCGCTTCAGGAGCTTCAGGCTGAGGCGTCGCAGTCGGTGCTGGATCTTGCGCTGAAGCCAATAATGAAGCCTTATCTCTCATCTGACTGGCTGGATTATGAACGGGTTCATGTCTCCAATGCCATTATTCCGGAGCTGAAGAAAGGCGCACGTCCTTATTTTGGTCTCGTTGTCAGCTACGAGCTGCCGATGAAGGTCCCCTTTCTGAACCGGAGCATTGTATTGGAGGCAAGTGCGGTGGAGCGGCTGTGGATTGGCGATACCGGAGAAACAGGGACAGAGGGAGACGGCGGTGCCGGAGAAGAGCAGCATTCCATTGTAGTCCTGGCGAAGCCGAATCCGGGGGTGGCAAATCACCAGGGCAAGATCCGGGTTAAAGTTCCGCCAAATGCTTCGGCAAACTTGTCGATATTTTATAAAAGCGGCCAGAGCACGGCCAAATATCTGGGCTGGAAGCAAGCGGATGAAGGCGGGTATATCGAATGGGAATGGAAAATCGGCGTGAATACAACACCGGGTTCCTGGCCTTTTGTAGTCCGTCTGGATGACGGTACATTCCTAGAGGCGGCATTTACGGTTGTGAAATGAACATGGCGGAAGAAGGATGTTATGTATGACGGAATGGGCATTTTGGGGTTGTCTGCCGTTTCTAACGGCGGCGTTAATAACCGATATCCGGTGGATGAGAATACCGAACTGGATTTCAGTCTCTGCACTGACGACAGGCCTCCTTGTGCAAGGCATAATGAATGGCTGGCACGGATTGCTGTTCGCTGCCTGCGGTGCGGGGGTTGGCTTTACATTGCTGCTGATCCTGTATGTTATGGGCGCTGTCGGCGCTGGAGACGTTAAGCTTTTTGCAGGAATAGGTGCATGGACGGGTGTGCTGTTCACGCTGCAGGTCATGATGTATTCTATTTTATTCGGTGCTGTAATCGGCTGGATGATTGTCTTGTGCAGACGGGAGGCAGGAAGGCGGATTCGCGGTATTGTCAGCAGGACTGCCGGATTTCTGCTGCTGCGTAATCCGAAAATATTAAAGGCTGGGAACGGCAAGGAAATGCTCAGGTTTCCCTTTATGCTGGCTGTAGTTCCGGGGTTCATTTGTACATATCTCTACTTATAGATTGGAGGTGAAGCTTGATGTTCGGATTGAGCCGCGATTTTGTGCAGCAGGACGGTATCTCTTTGCTGCTCGGCAAGCCGGATGGATTGTCTGCGGGCGAGCTTAATATGGTTCAGGCCCGGATGCTGATGAACAGCGGCATTCCGTATCACCTGCGGCTACTGCTCAGAGAAATTGATTTGCAGGTGACCTTGGAATATTCCCTGTCCCGCCGCAAAATGCTCAGTCATTTGCTGAAAAGCGACAGGCTCAGCATGAACGATTTCTTCGGGCTGCTGCTGCAAATTGCCCAGGGAATGGAGGAAGGCCGGCTGTACATGCTGCGGGCGGAGCAATATGCGCTGCATGAGGATTACATTTTTGTAGAAGGTCCGCTGAACGGAGGAAGAGTCTACTTGACCTGCATTCCTTTGCAGCAGCCTGCAGCAACCACGAAGCCGGGAGAATGTCTGAGGTCTTTGATTATGGTGATGATGGCTTCGGTAACAGAGCTTGCCGGAAGCGGTGTGCAGAGACTGCTGCAATATTGTGGAGGAGAGGATTTTACTCCTGCAGGCTTAAGGGATTTGCTCTCGGAGCTGCTGACCGCTGCGGACCCTGTCATTAGACCTGTGAATAATACAGAGCTGCCGCCAGAAATCCAAATATCTCAGGCAGCAGTGCCGCCGGGTGCAGAGAGACATATTCAGGAGAAGGCAAGTGCACGTGAAGCAGGTAAACTGTCCGCTCTGCCAAGGCGTTCGGTATATGGGGTAACCGAGAATGCACAACCTGCAGACAATACCCAGCAGTATGAGCCTCCATGGAACAATGACTTGCCAAAACTTAAGCGGAAGGACGAGGAGGAGGAGACAAAGCCGGATAAAGCGGGCAGTGAGCATCGTCTTTCTTCCCAGTCCTCTGCTAACAGAACCTATGTTGTACTCGGCGGTGTTTTGGCCGGCGCGTTGTTATGGAAGTTCCTCTATTTAAATAGTCCCAAGCCGTTATGGCTGGCAGTTTGCGCAATAGCAACGTTAGTATTGGGTGGATTTTGCTGGTTGGTCTGGAGTGAAAGGCTTGTGCTCGGAGGGAGCAAACTAGAGGAGGCGGAAGAGGGCGAAGAAGATGCTGCGGACAAAAGCTGGAGGTCCAAGCGGGAACTGGAATGGGATTTTGGCAGAAATCCGGTAACTCCAGTCCGTACTGAAGCTCCTGTCAGAGCTAGTCCGCAGCTGTCTACAGCTGCAAATGCTGGTGTTCCTGCGGGCATACAAAGAACTGAAGTGGAGATGGAGGGGCGCAGCATGATTAAGCCGCCGGTGGCTGTAGCCGCGACGGCGCTGCTCTCCCGGGAGAATCTTTCAGAGATGAGGCCGGAGGTAAAGCCGCTATCTGCCTCTCCTTATCTGGAAAGATGCGGTGAGGATGAAAGCGGACCAGCAGAAATCATTGAACTGAACCGAGCCAGCTTCATTATCGGCCGCTCGCCGGAGGTAGCCCAGTATGTAGAGAAATCAGAAGGCGCATCGAGAGTGCATGCTGAAATTTCCAAGAGTGCTGAGGGGTACATCCTGAAGGATCTGGACTCCAGGAACGGCACCCTTTATCAGGGAGAAGCCATGATTCCTTATAAGGAGTACCCGCTGAATGAAGGATCTGTTTTTACCATTGTAAAAGGGTCTTATACGTTTCATTCGCTCTAACCTTGGCAGAAGCGGGTTGATAGCAGATCTATACACTATTCTGATTTCAGCTGTTCCAGAGCCGGCTGCAAGGTCGGATAAGTAAACGTGAAACCATGCTGAATGGCTTTGGCAGGGAGTACGCGCTGGCCTTCCAGCAAAATTTCCGACAGTTCACCTACTGCTGCTTTTAATAGAAACGCGGGAAGCGGGAACCAATGCGGACGATGATATACTTTGCCGATCATTTTGCCGAAAGCCTCATTTGTAACGGGATTCGGGGCAGTCGCGTTGACAGGGCCTTCTATTCCGGGAGTCTGGATGCAGAAATCGATCAGCCGGGACATATCGGCAAGGTGAATCCAGGACAGCCACTGCTTGCCGCTGCCCATTCTGCCGCCGAAGCCCAGAGCATAGGGCAGCTTCATTTTGGGAAATGCTCCGCTCTTGTTGCCGAGCACAACCCCGGTCCGCAGTTTCACCAGCCTAACCCCTGTATAAGCTTCATCTGCTGCTGCTTCCCAGGTCTTGACAACCTCAGACGGAAAGTCCATTACATGGGCCGGTGAGGCTTCGTTAAAAGTATCGGCCAGCGATGTTCCGTAAATGGCAACAGCGGAGGACTGGATCACTACCGGGGGCTTATGCTGCAGCATATTCAGCAGCTTGGCGGCTGCGGCAACGGTTTCAAGACGGGACTCCATAATAACTTTCTTTCCGCTTGGACTCCAGCGCTGGCTGAGCGAAGCTCCGGCCAGATTGACCAGTGCATCTGCACCTTCAGCAGAACCCGGATTCTCTGAAAGGCTGTCCCAGGTAAGGTAACTGAGTCCCGGATGTATCATTTGGGTTTTGGGCAGCTTGCGTCCGACGATGATGATTTGATGTCCGGCCTGCAGCCAGTATTCTGTAAGCTCTCTTCCGATAAAGCCGCTGCCGCCGCAAATTACGTATTTCATATGGCAATCTCCGTTTCAGGACGTCCTGAAGAGACGTTAGTGGTATATCTACAGCAGGAGATAAGCGGATTGTTACTTGATTAAATGCCGGTAAGGTGAGTAGTCGATGCCGTTCTTTTCAAGGAAGGTGATAAGAAACCGGTTATCACGCCGCGGGGTGGCGACAATGTAGCCTTTGATGCAGTGCTCGCGGGTGACTGCCGGAGCATTGCTCTCTACTGCGATTTTACCGATCTCTGCAGCTATGGAATGTTTGGCAATATCGCGGAAAGGTCCGGGCACCGGCTGCACAAGCTGATCCAGGAAAGCCTTCGTCTCGTCGCTCCATAGCGGACGGCTGCGCTCCACCCAGTAATTCTGCCAGTCCAGCTTGGACTTGCCGTCGGCTTTGGGCAGCACCTTCAAAAACTTGCGGAACATGAAATAGCCGCCGATGCACATGCAGCCCAGCAGCAGAAAAGTCCAGAATGCGATGGAGTTCATAAACCAATTGCTTGGTATTGCGGATAATAAGCTCAAGTCTGATTTAAAAGACATGTATACACCGCCTTTGACAATGATGATTGTCACAATCCTTAATCTCTTCTAAAGTATAGCGTATTTCCACAGTTTTGCGAAGCGAAAGACATCCGCGGGAGCTTGCCTAGATTTATTTTCCCGATCACGGTAGAATAAGGGTTAATTCGTGAAGGAAAGAGGGAAAAGGCATGCTGAAAATAGGTTCACATGTGTCCTGCGCGGACAAGGGTCTCCTGAGCGCGGCCAATGAAGCAAATGAGTACGGTTCAAGCTCGTTTATGATATATACGGGAGCTCCGCAGAATACACGCCGTAAGCCGATCGAAGCGATGTACCCTGCTGAAGGGAAGCTCGCTATGCAGACTAACGGAGTCGAGGAAATCGTCGTTCACGCTCCATATATTATTAATTTGGGCTCCTACAAGGAAAACACCTATCAATTGGCGGTTGATTTCCTGCAGGAAGAAATCCGCCGTACCCATGCACTTGAGGTCAAGCACATTGTATTACATCCCGGAGCGTATACCGACAAGGATGCCGAGTACGGAATTCAGCGTATTGCCGATGGCCTGAACGAGGTGCTTGGCGGTACGAACGAGACAGAAGTACACATTGCTCTTGAGACGATGGCCGGCAAAGGAACAGAGATCGGCCGCAGCTTCGAGGAGATTGCCTCGATCATTGACAAGGTCGTACATAATGAGCGGCTGTCCATTTGTCTGGATACCTGTCACATTCATGATGCCGGATACGATATCGTTGGCGATCTTGATGGTGTACTGCGGAAGTTCGATGAGGTGATTGGCCTGAAACGGCTTGGCGTAGTCCACATTAACGACAGCAAAAATCCGCGCGGAGCGGGAAAAGACCGCCATACCCCGATTGGGTCTGGCTGGATTGGCTTCGAAACGATCAACAATGTGGTTCACCATGAAGCTCTGGCAGGTTTGCCGTTCATTCTGGAGACCCCTTGGATCGGGAAGGACGCCAAGACACTTCGCCCGATGTACGAGGTGGAGATTGCTCTGCTGCGCGGCAATGTGGCTGAACGGTTCGGAGCAGAATTCCTGCAGGAGGTAGAAGAGCTGCATGCTTTCTTTGCCAAGCAGGAGCTGGATTCCCGCAAGTATGTGCTTGATGTGTGGGAGCTGCTGAAGAATGATGCCAAAGCCAAAAAGGCTGATCCGCGTGAACCGCTGGAACGTTTATATGATAATATCGCTTCTGCCGGATTGTTCCCGCAGCTTAGCGAGGAAGCCATCAATCAGCGTTTGATCGCCTGGCTGGCCGGCAGACAAGTTCTCGTGAACGCTTAAGCTAAACTACAGATTGCGCAAGTAGATGAGAGGATGGACAGGGGATTATGGAATTACATGTGAAAAGAGATCATTCATCAGGCGGACAATACCCGAACCGGGCGCGCATGCTCATTTCTTGTCCCGACGGACCTGGGATTGTTGCGGCTGTATCGCATTTTCTATACCAGCACGGAGCTAATATCGTGCAATCCGATCAATATACAATGGACCCTGATGGCGGAATGTTCTTTATGAGAGTGGAGTTTGACTTGCCAAAGCTGGAAGAACGTCTGGAAGAGGTACGGTCCATCTTCGGAGGGGTCGCCGAGCGGTTCAAGATGGACTGGCAAATTTTCAATGTAAGCCATAAGAAGAAACTGGCGATTTTCGTCTCCAAAGAAGATCATTGTCTGGTAGAGCTGCTCTGGCAGTGGCAGGCAGGCGATCTGGATGCCGATATTGCGCTTGTTGTCAGCAACCATACCGATATGCAGTCGTACGTTGAATCTTTCGGTATTCCGTTCCATCATATTCCGGTTACGGCGGATACCAAGATGCAAGCAGAGAAACGCCAGCTGGAAGTCATCGGTGATGATATTGACGTCATCATTCTGGCCCGCTACATGCAGATTATCTCTCCTTCATTTATTGAGCATTACCGGCACCGGATCATCAATATCCACCATTCCTTCCTGCCGGCATTTGTGGGTGGCAAACCCTATGCCCAGGCTTATCAGCGTGGGGTGAAGATCATCGGCGCTACTGCCCACTATGTGACCGAAGAGCTTGACGGAGGTCCGATTATCGAGCAGGATGTGCAGCGGGTCAGCCATAGCGATGATGTGAATGAACTGAAACGTATTGGACGCACCATTGAGCGGGTTGTTCTGGCCCGTGCGGTCAAATGGCATATTGAGGATAGAATCCTTGTTCATCACAATAAGACAGTAGTATTTAACTAATTGAATTCATCCGGTGAAAGCCAGAGTGTAATATCGCTGCCAAGCCTGTCCCAATGGGAATACCAACTGTATTGCTAGTGTCATTGACGGCAGTATTGGCCTGGCTTTTACCGGAATCCTTTCTCCAGCCGGGATACTTTATCCCGCAGTTGCCTCTAGATTTGCTACCTCATATGTATAATCTAATAATCTTCTTATTCTCAATCAGGTAAAAAAGCATTTTACCAGCATTTTGGCTACGTATGCCAAAGTGCATTTTGTCATGCGCAAATAACCGTATTTCAAAGGAGGTAAATCGCTTGGGATCACAGCGGGGGCATCTGTTAAAACGAAATTATTTCTTCGCCTTTCTTATACTGATCATTGGCTTAGGCGGTCTGCTTGGCTATGATCTCTATTTTAAGCCGTATGTGCTGTCGCAGACAGTAGTTAAGGTGAAGGTGGCTGAGGGCGGTTTTTTACCTAAAAATTATGAGCTGAAAGTGGGAGATCTCTACCTGGATTCTGTCCAGACCAAGGATATTCCCTCAGGGGTCATTACGGAAGTCAGCCAGGTGGAACACAAGATAACTAATGTGAATTTGATGGACGGCAGTATCCTGACGGAATCGCTGGTCGATGTCAGTGATTTGGAGCCGCAGCAGGATGAGGGGATTTTCCCTATTCCGAAGGAAGCCATCTTTGCAATCAACGGATCGCTCCGCAGCAGAGACAAGGTGGATATCTATTTGGTGGAAGGGGATCCGCCGGATAAATCCGAAGCCGCCCCTCCTACTGCTGCCAATGCATCCAGAACTCCGGCGTCCACCACAGGAGTCAAGCCTGATCCATCGGCAAGCAACTCAGCAAATGAGGCCGCCCAGCCGGCTGAGCCTGCCCGTCAGGTTTTCCTCAGCGGTGTCACCGTAAACTATGTCCGTACAGAGGATAACAATGATGTGCTGGATACAGAGAACGGCAACATTAACAACCGCTTTACTTCCACGGGCAAGGTTGCAGCGCCGGAACTGAAGCTGAAGAAAAGCGACGGTGAGCTGCTGGGACAATATTTGGAGCAAGGCAAGAAGCTATGGATTGTACGAGTTGAGTAGAAAGGAGGAAGGCAGTCTTGAAAATTTTCAGTCTCGGTATGGATCAGCTAACCATTAACGAAATCAAGCTTGCCGGGTTCACCGTCATCACACAAAGTGTATTGCCCGAAGTCCAACATGCCGAAGGGCACATGCTGATGGTAACAAGCGAGCAGGTACCTGTTGCAGCCTTAAGCGGACTTCGCCAAGGATACCCGGGTTCAACTATTTTATATATGTATCTGCAAAAGGGAGTCCGCGGCTATCAGTCTATACATATGCTGTGTGAGAGCCTTGGCATATTCTTCATTCCGCCCCGCTCAACATCATCGGCGGTGGTAGAGAAGCTGCGGTACATTCTGGAGGAGGAACACGAGGAGCGTGGAAATCTGGTCGGCTTTTTTGGATCCGGTCCGGGCATTGGCTGTACAAGTGTAGCCAAGCTGTTCGCCAGGAGGATTGCGGCAGCAGGACTGCGTGTGATTTTGCTCGGTTTGGATTTGTATGATCCAGGCTATGATCCCAAAACGGCCGTAAGTCTGGACAGGCTGCGTCCGCGCATTACCGGCAAGATGCTCCACCCCGAGGATTTCGCAGGGTTGGTTAAGCAGGATGGATATAGTTATTTGCCGGGCAACTTCGATTACTTAAGCGCACAGGATTATCAGGAGGAGGAGATTGAATATTTGCTCACGGAAGCTAGGGCGAACGCAGACCTGGTGGTTGCCGATTTTGGCTCCATTCCTGAAAGTGCCGCGTGGTACGCAGGAATGCAGAAATCAGTGCTCCGGATGATCGTAACCCATCCCAAACACGAATATCGCCTTCAGCCCCTGATGGAACTGGCCGGACACATGGATCTCTATCCGCAGGACTTCCAGTGGATTATAAACCGCAGCAATGTCGAAGAGCTGACCTCGCCTAAGAATCTGGCGCTGCGGTTCGGCAGTGAGATTTTGCTTGAGCTGCCGTATTATCAGCCTTTTCTGGAATCACTGCCGCTTGGCAAAAAGGAGCTTCAGCAGGTAGACGACAAGGTCCACTCCCTGTTGGTTAGTCTTGGACTGGCGCAGGAAGCCCGAAAGAGAGGGATTTTTCAATGATCGAATACCGGGAAGAGATGTGGCAAGCAGAACAGAAGCCGGGCCAGAAGCAAGATCACAGGAAGCAGCAAGGTAGCCTGTACCCTCGTCCGTATACGGGGGGCAATAGTCCGTCTGGTCTTCAGCCGAATAACCGGCACAGTTATCTGGACTCCCATCGGCCCTTCTCGCTAAAGCAGAGTTTGCTTCGCACCAGCAAGCCGGGCAAGGAGGACTTTTATAGCTTCCTGCAAAAGATGAAAAACGATATGAACGCCGGACTGGAGCGGGAGGATGACAGCTATTTTGAGCTGAATGGAAAGGCGCTGATCGGTGATCCGCAGGCGGTTAGCTTTTTTATGAACGGGATTGAGAAATACTTGCGCAAAACACCGTTCACCGGCAAGCTGCCGGAGGCATACCGGACGGCGGCAGAGGCGCTTTTTCACGAATGGAAGGGCTTTGGGCCAGCCTACCGCTGGTTCACGGACCGGGCTTACAGCGAATCTACCGGGCTGCAGATGATCGGGAAGCAAATTTTTTATAACCATCGCGGGAAATTTGTGCCTTATCCGTATGAAATGCCTTCACTTGACCGGGTCGAGCAACTGAAGCGCTCCCTGCTGAAAAGTGATCCCAACAAAAAGCTGAACAAGGACAATCCTTCGGTAGAGTTCAAAATGGATGATCCGCTCTGGCCCGGACGGTTCATCCGGCTCGCGATCTGGGTGTCGCCAAGGGTGTGGGACGGCTTTACGACCATCTCGCTGCGCCGCCAGGTTGTGGAGTTTCTGGATCTGGAGGATCAGGCCGGTACGGAATGTATTCCTGCCGAAGCAATTGAACTGATCCGGGCGTTAGCGGGCACGTTCCGCAACACGATTATTGCCGGGGCAGTGGGTTCGGGCAAAACCACTTTTGCCAACACGATTGTCGGGGAGCAGCTGCTCGGTTCCACCTCCTGCATGGGAGTGGTGATGATCGAGAAACATCCGGAGTCGATTTTGCCGTACCAGATTAAAGGTCACCGGATCATTCCGATCCAGGCTGCCAACGAAGAGCTGATGGAAGTCGGGGTGGAGTCGCTGCGGCATGATCCCAATATCCTCTATATGACGGAGATGCGCTATAACGAATGGGAGTTTTACCTATGGAGCGGAGAAAAGGGCTATGACGGCATCACGGGAACTTTTCATACGGTGGATTCGGAGGATATTCCTTATCAGGGCGCTTTTGCCGTGTCCACACGGATCGGAGGCAGTCTGAAGGGACATTTAATCTCTGCGCTGAAGTCCTGTGAGCTGGTGTTTATTCTGGAAAGCGTTCCGGACGGGAAAAAGCGGCTGGCGCGGATTTCCGAGGTTTTTTATGAAGAAGGCAGCAATTCGGTGTTTGCCAATGATCTGATGCGCTGGGAGGATGAGAAATCCGCCTGGAGTTATAATGACAAGCTGACAACAGGCCTGATGACCAAGATGAAAAAGAAAAATCCGCAGGCAACACGTCTGCTTCTCCATGAACTGGGGCATCTGGCCGCTATGAAACCGATGGAAGGGCCGCTGAAGGAAAGCCTGAAATCGAGGATTGTGTTAAACGAATGAGGGGGCGGAGAGTGTGGAGCTAATCTTTTATATAATCCGCTTTGCTCTTCATGTGCTGGTTGTCTGGGGCATCTGGCTATTGGTGAAGCCGCTTGTGGATCGGCATTTGCGGGAGTTCGGACAAAAAATAGACTATCGGATGAACCTGAGGGTCAGTCTTTTCGGCAAAAAGGTCAGCGGGATCAAAAAAAGAATGTGGCTGTACCGGCATCTGGATGATCTGCTGTATTTCTCACACCGGAAATATGAGCCTGGCCTCAGTGTCATGCGTTTCTCCATGCGGACGGTCTTTCTGTTCACAGCGGTTTTCTTGTCCGGTTTGTTGACGTTAAAAGAGCTGCCGGGACAGATGAGCTTCAGCAATCCTTTTTTGGAGGGGATCAGCTTCAATGAACGGCTGCCGGTTAAAGGTGCTTGGCGCCTTCCGTTATTTGTGGCAGCAATCTCAGCGAGCGTTCCCTATTTGCGGATGAGATACACCTATGCCCAGAGAAAAGTGCGCGGAAGCTACGATTTGCTCGATGTTATCAAAATTGCTACCAAATTCACGCATTTATCGGTAGATGCTATTTTGTCCAGAACGTCTGATTTCCTGACTGAAGATAATGTGCTGAAGACTCCCCTACGGTTACTGGGTGCGGCGTTCGCTAATTACAGCAATGAAAGTGAGCTGAATGAGGAAGCGGCCAGATTCTCCGGGGCGATCGGGACAACCTTCGCTGTAGAATACGTGTCGGACCTGCTGTATTGCGAGAAGGAAGGCACCCGTTATTTAAAAAGCTCGCTCATGATGCTGAATCGGTCCATGGAGCAGCAGCGGGAGACGATTCTGACGGTAAAAGCCGGGAGCAGGGATGCAATCAGCCTGGGGCTGTACGGCAACCTGATAGTGCTCGTATCCTCTGTCGGAACTTTTATTTACATGCTGAAGCCTGATGTTTATTTTAAGCTGCAGTTTGAAACTTCAGTCGGCATTATTTTTCTGACGATCATTATCTCCGGGCTTTTTATTTCTTTCATCATTAGTACCATTCTCGCCAGACCCAAACTGGACTACCACTAAGGTGATGAACTATGGATAGATTATTGCTATTAATCTCAATACTTGGTGTCGTATATCTCTCGCTGTTGGTCTTTGTGAGCAGCAGCAGCAGGCAGGAACGATATGTTCACCGGTTAGGCGTGAAGTGGAAGGAGCTGGGGGAACGTGTGCAAAATGAGCGGCTGCAGCAATTACTGCATGGTAGCGGCCTCTCGATATCTGCAAGCAAAATCACACTGTTTCGTTATTCGGCGGCATTGATTTATTTAGCAGTTCAGGTGACGGGTGATTTCATCCGCTCAGTTCCCTTTTCCATCTATGATTTGCTGGTTGCTTTACTGATTCTGCTCATCACCAGTCCGCTGCGTTATCTGCCGTTTGGCTGGCTGCTCGCTTGGCTGCATCAGAAAGCGCTGATTCAAAAAGACGGTGAACTGATCTCCTTCATCCGCCTCTACGAGAACAACCGGCTGCGTAAGCGGGGGTACATGCAGTTTGGTGCCTTCTGTGCAGGAACGGCCAGCCATTTCCAATACATCCGCCAGGATTTATATGAGCTGTCCGAACGGGCAGTCGATGAGGGGAACGAGCGGGCAATCGAATGGTTCTGCGGTAAATTCCCAGACGGTCATGCTTTTATCAACGATATCCGCTCAATCCTGCTGGCCACGGAGGGGATGGATGATGACACGGAAGCGGCGAACTATTTGCGGGAACAAGGCAAGATCATCACTAAAATCTCCAGCGATCAATATCTCAAAAAATGGTCGTTTATCGGCGACGTTTCCACCATTATCAACGTGATCCCGTCGCTTGCCACTTTCCTGATGATCGTCTCGCTGGCCATGCAGTACATCATGCTGATTAAGGGCAATTTTAACGGTGTGGGGATGTTTCAGTGAGGTTTTTGTTATATTCAAGCATCACTATAAAATATACAATTAAAAGGGAGATATTAACAATGAAAAAAGACGCTATTTCTACTGGACTGTTCATCGCTATCGGATTTCTCTGTGTTGCCATTGTAATTGCCATTTTGGTTCCTTTGGTACGTGATGTGGTCTCTAAGGCGGATGATAACAGACCCGATATCCCCGGTGTAACTATGCTTCAACCTGCCCAGCCGGGGCAAATGGCTCTGGGTGATATTTCACTCCATCAAGTGGGTTAAGACGAAATGAAAAAAGACTCCATTTCAGTCGCTATGTTTCTGGCTATCGGTTTTGTGATTGCGGGGATCTTTATTGCGGCAGCAACAGACATCATTGGCGGAAGCCAGGACGATATCATTACACATACCAAGCAAGTGGAGCAGTATTAAAAGGGGGCGTAAAGTTTGAAGGCAACCGTCCTCCGCGCTTTGTTTATGTGGCTTGTCTTGTTCATCATCCTGCAGCCGATCTTTACGTACATCGATTATTTGCTGGATTTGCAGGTCAAAGCCAACACCTCCTATATTACGCAAAAAGCGGCAACAGAAGGCATGGTTACGGCTTCGTTGCGAAGTGAGGTCATTGCGAATCTGAAGGCAGTTGGATTTCCTGAAGCTTCAATTGCAATCACAAGCAGCACGACGAGTGTGCAGGAGCGCAAACAGCGGCTTGATGTGTATGTGACCGCACCTCGGATGAACCTGTTTCCCTATAATTTCTCAGGCATGTCTCAACCGACACGTTATTATGGCCATGGATCGATCATGAGTGAGTATCTTGACTGATTAAGGGATGAATCTAATTTATGGATTATATTATTAAGCTGGCCTTTGTTCTGCTGATTTTTATTTATTCCTGGTTTTTTCAGATCCAGAATCAGGAGTGGGACATGCTGCGCAGTATGCTGAAGGATGCCAACAATATGGCTGTCCACGATGCATCACAGGAACTGAATGAAGCCGCACGGGCACAAGGCCGTCTGATCATCGACCCGGCTGAAGCATACGCCACCTTCCGGCAGTCGCTTCAGATTAATCTGGGCCTGGATGGCGGCCTCTCCCCCCTGGCAGGCAGCAGGCTCCAGACGCAGGTGAGAATTGTAAAGTTCGACATTGTGGATGAATCCACCGGAGTGAATTTTCCGTTCCTTTACGAAGACAGCGCTCATGGCATCGCCAAATACATACAAGGCCCCTCGGTCATCGCTGTTATCGAGACCAAACATCCGGTGCTGGTCACCAGAGCTAAAGTTCAGGAGGCCATTATTGTACCGGCGGTGCAGGAGTATAAGCTGAATGAGTGATTTTGTCAGATACAAGATATCTGCTATATCAGTTGAACTAAAGGACTGGCTAGAGACTAAAGCAGTGGGAGAGTGGAACTGTAAGAGCGATAGCGACCGCCTTTGTCTCCGGATTTCAACCGCAAAAAGCGGTATAAATCAAGAAATCCGGAGACAACAGCGTAATCGGTAAGTAACAAGATCAACGAACAGGCTGAGGAGAAACTAACCAAGTTCAATTAGAGGAGACGGTAATCTTGAAAAAAGATCCTATCTCAACAGGATTGTTTATCGCGATCGTTTTCTGTGAGGGATCGTAATCTTTATCCTTCTTCCCGTCGTTCGTGACGTTATTAATGATGCGGATTATAACAGACCCACAATACCCGCTGCTATGCATTTTGAGATGATAGATTCGTTTGATAGGGAAGGCCATTTGATAGCTTAACTGAATAAGACTATTGATGTCTTATCCAGGTCTCTCACAGGTATGATTATCGATCCTGTTAATGGATGCATTACTAAATATGAATATAAGGGGAAATTCAAAATGAAAAAGACAATGATTAAAGCAGCTTTAGCAGGATCGATGTTGTTTAGTTTGGTGTTGGGGCAGGTTGCGGTTACAAACGCAGCAGCACCAAAACCGGCAGCTACAGCTGCTCCAGTTGTAAGGGACAACCTTTCAAGTTATGGTTTGAAAAAGGATATTGAGTTGCCGGTGACTGTCACGGCCGGGGGTTTTAGTTATACGCTGGAGAAGATCATGATCATGGAAACAAAGTCTGCTGCGGCTCAGGCGTTGATTAAAAAATACGGTTATTGGGTTGATGGGAAATACTTTATCTGGACAAAGATTACCATAGCAAATAAAAGTGGGAATATCGTTGAGCAAAATGCTAATAACCTAAGTGACAAGTGGAGAATATCCTTTGGTGACTCTAGTCATTTAATGTTACCTATAACACCAGTGAATACTCTTGGTATTTCTAATAGCAAAGAGGCTCTTGCGGACTGGGGTTTAAAATCGGGTGAAAAACTTAGTACTTATCAAGGATTCTCTTATGATGGTGAATTAAAATATCTATATATAGGAGCTAAATATAAAAATTTCAGTGAATATAAAGATATCGTTCTTAAGGTGAAGTGAAATGAGGAAAATTATTATTACAATTCTTTGTATTATGATATTATCACCGTTTGCAACATTTACTGCACAGGCTGCTGACACGAAGTCCACATCAATTGCAATTCCAATAACAACTGGGTTGACGGGAGCAGCTAATAGCACGAAGTCTTTCACTCTGGATCTTCCCAGTGGAGTAGCCAGCACCTCTATTAAAACAGGAACCTTGAAATACAATGGAAATAATGCTGTGGTCGGAAATATTTCCGTTGTGAACGGAAAATTACACCTCACGCTAAAGGGGAATGAAAGAACAGAATCATTCCCTGTATATGGGTATGAAGATAGATGGGAGAATAATTTTATTTCTAATGTAGGTAATTCAATTTGGCGTTATTCGGACGGTAAGAGATGGCAAATAAATAATTATATACCTGAAAGTAGAACTCAACACACCTTTAATGTAAATGCTGCTGATTCAGCGGTTCCGTCTAATTTCCCCCCAACAACACCTGTAAAAACTTTCTCTGAGCCTGTAAATCCGAATACAGCAACTTGGTTTAGTGCAAGCGAAGAAAAGGTTTCGTTCAGTAGCGTATTACAGTCAAGTATTCAAATTAAACATTTAGATCTACAGGGTGGCTCAGGTACAATCTCTCCGTTAGGCGATAGATATATTGTAGCTTATACAGTACCGACAGCTTTCATTAAGGAAGAGAAGGTTTCAGATGATTTTGATAAAGGCGCATGGGTAGTAGGACGCTTATATCATCTTAAGTTACCATATTATTTCAAAGGAGAAGTCAAACAAACCACATACAGCTACGCCGGTAACGTTTCCTTTGATTATGCTCTTCAAGAGGGACCATCCCTTACCGGGTTAGTCGTCGTTAACAAACCCGATCCCAATCCGTTCAAATATGCTAATGCGGATGTGCCGGTCAATTTGACTCTAAAAGGGATACTTTCGGGATATGAAAATTCCTCTAACATCGCAGAATGGGTGTTTTATGCGCAGGAAAAAGAAAGCCCCAGTACGTTAGACACCAAGAAAAGTTTTGAGAAAAGTAAAACAAGCAGCCAGGCATTTAGTAAATTTAAGATCCCAAAGATGAAAGTTGAAAACAGTAAAGATAATTATCAGCAGGTTTATGAATTACGGGTTACGGTACGCTTCAGCAAGCCGATTGAAACGAAAGAGGGGAAGATTGATCAGCTCTCCGAAAAGTTAGAGGCTACCGTGGAAGTTTATAAGGGCGAACCCACCGTTAGCTTCCCTCCTAATATCGAAGAACCGCCAACTCCAAAGGGTAGGCCTCCTGTAGCTTCCATTTTTGCTAACCCTATCGTTAAAGCCGGGGATGAACTTGTTGCTAATGGTTCGGGATCTTATGATCCGGATGGAGATATCATCGGTTATTATTTCGCATCAGAGGGAGCCAATTTCGTGTCCTACTCTCAAAAAGGAGATTTGGCCACCCTGTGGTATCCCTCCGAACGAGTGGGGCAAAATTCCATTGGGCTTACGGTAGTGGACAAGGACATGATGATCGACAGTGCGGGTACCTTCGTCCGGGTCATTGAGCCGATTCCGGAGGCGCTCCTGGAGATCGGCGGGACGAAGAAGCAGAATCGCAAGGTGACGCTGATCGACAAGAGTACCAGCCCGAAACATTATCCAATCAAAACCGATAAAACGAAAATCACCATTTCTGCGGTGGCTGGGGCCGGAGGCAGTAATGCAGCAATCAAGTATAGCGGCAGCTTAAATGGTATATATCAAAAAGATGTTCTATTTAGGGAGCCGGGGCTTTATAAGGCTACCATTTATGTAGAGAACACGTTAGGGTATAGCGCAACAAACGAAGTTACCTTTGAAATTGTGCCGGACGATCCTCCGGTCATGTATTTCTCCACACCGGGGAGAGTTTACCGCGATCCGCAAAAGGGGAACAAAGCGATAGTCACTCTGGATGATCTGTCCTATTCCCCTGACGGCGATATCATCAGCCGTAGAGTGTGGGAGTACCGTTTTGATTCAGACAACGATAAGAGTTTTGCTGACGAATCGTGGGTGGTATTCAGCGATGCAAATGAGCACCGGCTAAATTTGGAACTTTCGCATGTGGGCAGATATGAGATCCGGCACACTGCATATGAAAGCTTCAATCAACCGACCATTGATGAATTTGTGACTGCAGCAGATCGGAGACATGCCGATTCATCGGATCAGCATATTGATGAGAAAATTGTGGAGGTAGTGAATCTTGGACCCGAAGGGGATTGGACATGGTAAAACGGATCGTAACTGTACTGCTCTGCTGGTTGATGGTCCTTTCAGTGTTCCCGGAAGCTTTTCCGGGAACAGCTAAAGTGAACGCCCTGGATACAAATATTATCCAATATGCAGATGTAATCATACCCGCATGGAGTGATACTTTATCTTATTCCGACGATGAATACGGAATTATAAGAAACGGTACTTTGATATTAGATGCATCTGAGACCACGATTACAAATATAACGTTTAATAAAATAACTAAAGAATTTAATTATAAAATTCTTCCCGCCCAGTATCGGGCAAGGAGAACAAATATTTCTAGAGATATGTATATAGGAAATAAGGTTCAGTTCGGTATGTATATGGGGATTAGAGATGATCTACCGGATTACCCTTGGTACAATCCAGTGGATGAAATGCATTTTAGAACCAGTCAAGATTATCTCCCGGAAAAAAACCCACCAGAGCAAAATGAACGAGAAGTAGATACGATGGTGGATATTCTACATGATAGTCATGATACTTTCAAAGAATATGAAGCCGAATATCCGGGGGTCCAAAAGCGCATCGTCAATCCACCAAAACAAATGGAAGTTACGGTTATCTTGCAGAATGATGTAGTTGATTACAATCATTCGACAACTTTTAAAATAGATAAAATTATGAATTTTGATCTGGTAGAGAACTCAACCCCTACCTTGTCACTCACAACACCAAGCGGCCAAACGCTGCAAAATGATGCAGGTAAAAGCCTTCTTAATGTGGAGGGCTATGTACAGGATGCGGATAATAATGATGTTACCATTAGTGTAGAAATCCCTAATGTGTTGTACAAGAAAATTATCGTGCCCAAAGCACATAATACCAAAGCATTTTCGATCCCTATTGATGTCCTGGAGGATGCGATACCTCCAGGAGACTACACGGTAATTGTGAAGGCGGTCGATCCCTCGAATGCTTCGGCCTCTGCTTCGATGTCCTTTAAAGTGAGGCAACGGTTAAAGCGTAGTGCATTCGTGCTTATTAATAGCCAAATCCAGAACAGCACATCATACAGCGATTATGAGGGAGATGCCAAATACGCGGAGCGCTTTAAGTACCAGCATAATCCCGATTATTTTGACAACAGTATGGGACTGCTTGCTGATTCCGGAGCCTGGCGGAATTCGCCGTATGATTCCTTTCCATACACTGGTTACTATGTCGTTACCTATCAGCCCAAGGATACACCAACAGCAGATAACCGATTCAGTGAATACCGGATGTGGGGCAGTGACAATTTTACGAAGCTTTCCTTCCAGGTACACCGCAAGCCGATTGCCTTATTCACTGCTAAATTAGTCGGAGGAGCCTTGCAGATCACCGACAGTTCCTATGACTCCGATCATATCTCCAGAGTGGATAAGGGGCTGACGCAGCGGCAGTGGCAATATAAAAAAGGCGACGAAGAGCTATGGAAAGATGGTACTCCTTCAGGGACTTTATCATCTACCGAAAACTATGTTATCCGTCTGCGGGTGAGAGACATTGACGGAGAAAATGCTTTAGGTGTGTGGAGTGACTGGTGCGTACGCACGGTTGGCACAGCGGCGGGGAACCTGCCTCCGGTAGCTCTGTTTACCGTAGAGCCGAGCACCGTTTCCTACCGGAAGGCAACCACGGTCACCGACAAATCCTTTGATCCCGACAATGACCCACTGGATACCTATCAATGGTCCGTCGTGAAAAATGGTTCACAGACGGTATGGTCCTATACCGGTGGAGCCAACACACCGCCGAATATCGCCAGCTATGGAGTAGGAAGTTATCAACTGACCTTAAAAGTACGCGATAACCGCGGATTATGGTCTGAGCCTTACAGCCAGAGCGTGACGGTAATGAATCATCCCCCGATTGCTGACTTCAATATGCCTTCGGAGGTATACCGGGATACCGTTATTGCCCTAGAAAACTTGACTCCAGATCCGGACAAGGATGGTGACAGCTTGTCCTATGTTTGGAAAACAGCTAACCGTGAAGGTCCATATTATGCTGTAGGGACCAATCGAAATCAGACCGTGGTCATGCAAAATCTAATTAACGCGAACAGTCTTTCGCCCAAACAATCCATCTCGGATCGATGGGAGATGAAGCTAACCGCATCTGACGGATCGTTGAGTTCAACAGTTTCCCGGGCGTTCACCGTGCTGAATCATATTCCAACAGCGAAGATTATCGAGAAGGCACAAGTTTATCAGGATGACACACTTACATTCAATTCAGCGGACGTAGACGAAGATAAAGCGGATCAGCACACACTTCGGTATTACTGGAATGTTACGGACAGCAGCGGCCAAATGAAGAGCTATACTACTCCGAATATAGAGGTGAGCTTTCCAGAGACGGGTACCTATCGTTTTGAGCACTGGGCGATTGATCAGATTGGAGCGAAGTCCAATATCGCCACCTTGGAGGTTAGTGTTATTCCAAACCTGCCGCCATCGCTGACACTCACCACTCCGGTAGGAACGGCAGCGAGTCCTTCCGTCATTGATGCGCAGCTGCTGGGAGATCCGCTAGTGAAGTGGACATACAGTGATCCGGAGAACGACGCGCAAGAGAAGTATTTATTAGAGTTTTATGACAAGGATGGATCATTAGTTAAAACCATTCAGAACAATGATCCCACCGGCACGCTGCGGCAGTATCAGATTCCGAACCCGACTTTTGAGCGGTTCGTATACTTTTATCTGTACGGCCGAGCATACTCCAAAGGTTCCTGGTCGGAAATTTCGAATGAGAAAGCCTTCATCATCGACAATCCGCCGCAGCCGGGTTTCACCTTACTGACGGATACGGGACGTAATGCAACTCAAGTGCCGATCTACCGGACGGATATCGTGAACATACAGGATAAGGCCACAGATCCGGATATCGTGAAAGGCGACAGCATTAGTCATAAGTATTATCTGAAGCCGGCAGGCGGAACGGAGAGCTTAGCCAGCGCCCAGGGCAATTTCAGTAAGCAGTTCACCACTAACGGGACCTTTACGCTGCGGCAAGTAGTCACAGACTCCCTGGGGCTGTACCGGGAATTGTCGCAGTCCATCACTGTGGCCAATCGGCTGCCTACGGTTAACATTACGTACCCGACCAGCAGCAGTCAGGCGAGTCCAACGGTAGTCAATACGCTAACGCCGATTATGAAGTGGGAGTACCAGGACGAGGATGGTGATCTGCAGCAGCGGTATAAAGTGCGAATCATTAATCTTACAACCGGGGCTGTGACTGTACAGTCGGGGGAACAGACTACAAGTGCGAAGCAGTGGCAGATCCCGGCAGGAAGCCTGGCGGAAAATCAGAAGTATGCAGTGGAGGTAGAGGCGTTTGATGGCTTCGGCTGGAGTAGCGTTTCCCCACGTAAATATTTTATGGTCAATCTGCTGACGGTGAAGGGCGGAGTGCAGCACACAGGGGAGTGGAACAAGAATAGGCAAGCTTATAATTTAAAAAAGAGCGGGAATGCGGAGAGTCCGCGAGGCTATAACATCTTTTGGGCGGGGGAGAGTTTTGTACTTGAGGCAAAAGCTACGGGTATGCCAGATACGGTTGATGTGACCATGACGGGTGGCTACACGGTTCAACTGAATCCGGTGAACAGTGACAGAACGCTGTGGACTGGCGAACTGTATGATCCCGCTTTTGAAAAGCTGCCGGATTGTCTGGTTGCGTTCACTTTTACCGCTAAAAATGAGTTTAATACCAAAACGGATACTGTGAGAGTAACTATCATGGGGGAATGGACCGAATATTTTCAGAGTCACCGGATAAAATAAAAGCAAAACCGGACGGGCGGAGGGATAATCGTTAGACGATTCCCTCGGCTCGTTCTTCTGTTGCTCTTAACATTCTTGAACCAAGTGAGGCAGTTGAAGCAGCAGATCCTGTTTTCATTCCCTGGGTTATGTAAGCCGTTCTTTGAGTTCTGCGCATATAGTAGGACAGTTTGCCGCTGTAAATTTTATGAGCGCACAGCGATGAGGCGAAATCTTCAGGCGTCACGAAGCAAGAGGGCTTATCTACAGGCTGAAACGTAATCTCTTCAAACAAGGAGGCGACAAAATGGGAACAAAAATAAGCGTCCTCCCTGTCTATTTTTATGTTCAGCAGGACTCCAATCAGGCCCAGGAGATGGTATTTATAGCGCTCTTGATGCTGCATCATGCCCTGCACATGGTTGTACATCGTCTCGTATTCCGTATTGCTGACTCTGAGCTGATAGATTGCGCAATTCGCACTGCTGTAAAAGGGGTCGATAAAGTTCTCGTGAATGAGCCCCGCAACAAACGGGTTGTACATTTTTTTTCTTCCAAAGCTGTATACCTCGCGCAATTCACTGTCAAAGGCGATCGAAGCATGATTCAGCTCAGCTTTCGTGAACCATTTGATTAATCCGCTGAAGGCGGTACCCGTCCCGGTAAGCACAATATAGATATCTCTATTTGCGGTCATGTTCGAAATTCCTTTCTTCTGGAAGTATTATATCATCCGGTTAAACCGTTAATTGAAGTATCTTCATCTTACTGTATAATCCAGCTTTGTAAAACAAACTTTAGTCTTAACTCAAAACTGGACCAAAGGCTAAGTTGACATAAGTTAAACTTCACCTTAAACGCTTATAAAATTGCTCCCGCCAGTTAGCACAGCATTTATTTAACGGAAGAGCCGCTAGGGGTTCATGCTTCAAGATGCAAGTTTTATTTGATGTAGGTGAAATCAGGTATAGGATGTTTGGGAGATACAAAATATAAGCTGTTGAAACCTAGAGTTTACAAAAACAATTGGAATTGCTTCCACATTAGTGATACAATAATAGTCAAAATGACATTCTTGATTTAGAGGAGGATTATTGTAATGACAGAACAGGCAAAAGAACAAGCGATCCACAAAGAAGAAAATTCAACGGTGGATAACCTGGCCATCACAACCATCCGTACTTTGGCAATCGATGCAATTGAAAAAGCCAATTCCGGACATCCAGGAATGCCGATGGGTTCAGCCCCAATGGGCTACCAGCTGTTCGCGAAAACAATGAACCACAACCCGGATCACCCGACTTGGGTAAACCGTGACCGTTTTGTACTGTCTGCAGGACACGGCTCCATGCTGCTATACAGCTTGCTGCACCTCAGCGGATATGATCTGCCAATGGAAGAATTGAAGCAGTTCCGTCAATGGGGCAGCTTGACACCAGGCCATCCGGAATTCGGACACACTGCCGGTGTTGACGCTACTACGGGTCCGCTTGGACAAGGTATCGGTATGGCGGTAGGTATGGCTATGGCTGAAGCTCAGCTTGGCGCTACTTATAATAAAGATGAACATAATGTAATTGACCACTATACGTATGCAATCTGTGGCGACGGTGATTTGATGGAAGGGATTTCTTCCGAATCCGCATCGCTTGCAGGACATCTCAAGCTGGGCAAATTGATTGTAATGTATGATTCAAATGATATCTCCCTTGACGGCAAGCTGAATCTTGCGTTCTCCGAAAATGTAGCTAAACGTTTTGAAGCGTATGGCTGGCAGGTTCTGCGTGTAGAAGACGGCAACGATCTTCCGGCGCTGGGTAAAGCACTTGCCGAAGCGCAAGCGGACAGCAGTAAACCGACACTGATTGAAGTCAAGACTGTTATCGGCTACGGAAGCCCGAACAAACAGGGTAAAGGCGGCCATGGCGGTACTCACGGTTCCCCGCTAGGTGCAGACGAAGCGAAACTTACAAAAGACTTCTACAAATGGGTATATGAAGAAGATTTCTATGTACCTGACGAAGTGCGCGCCCGTTTTGCTGAAGTGAAGGAAAATGGCATCGCGGCTAACAAAGCTTGGGATGAAAAATTTGCTGCCTACAAAAAGGCTTACCCTGAGCTTGCAGCACAGTTCGAAACTGCAATCAGCGGCGAGCTGCCTGAAGGCTGGGATGCCAAGCTTCCATTCTTCAAAGCAGAAGACAAAGCGGTATCCACCCGCGTAGCTTCCGGGAATGCACTGAACGCCCTTGCTGCCGGTGTTCCTCAATTGGTGGGCGGTTCCGCTGACCTTGAGAGCTCGACAATGACACATTTGAATGGTCTGACACAGTTTACTTCCGATTCCTATGACGGCCGCAACATCTACTTCGGCGTACGCGAGTTCGGTATGGCTGCAGCGATGAACGGAATTGCCCTGCACAGCGGTCTCAAAGTATTCGGCGGTACCTTCTTCGTATTCACCGATTACCTGCGTCCTGCGGTTCGTCTGGCTTCGATCATGAAGCTGCCGGTAACCTATGTGCTGACACATGACAGTATCGCTGTCGGCGAAGACGGCCCTACCCATGAGCCGATTGAACAACTGGCTTCCCTGCGCATTATTCCAGGTCTTACTGTGATTCGTCCGGCGGATGCCAACGAAACTTCCGCGGCTTGGGCCTACGCAGTGGAGAACACCTCGAATCCGGTAGCGCTGGTGCTTACCCGCCAGAACCTGCCAATCCTGCCTGGTACAGTTGAAGGAGTGCGCGATAATATCAAACGCGGCGGATATGTTGTCTCCGACTCCAAGAATGGCACACCGCAAGCACAAATCATTGCTACCGGTTCTGAAGTGCAGCTGGCTGTAAAAGCACAAGCAGCGCTTGCTGAAGAAGGTATTGATGTACGTGTTATCAGCTTGCCGAGCTGGGACCTGTTCGAGAAACAGGATAAAGCCTACCGTGATTCCGTCATTCTGCCTGAAGTAAAAGCTCGTCTGGCGATCGAAATGGCGCAAACCTTCGGCTGGGAACGTTACACAGGTGACCAAGGCGACATTCTGGGCATCACAACCTTCGGAGCTTCTGCACCTGGCGATACTGTAATTAAAGAATATGGCTTCACTGTGGAAAATGTAGTCAGCCGCGTAAAAGCCCTGCTATAATATACGCATTAAGGACAAGGGGGAAATGAGCACATGAGTCAGTTCACCAACGCGACAATTCAAAAAGCAGCCAATATTTATTACGATGGAAAAGTTACCAGCCGTACAGTCATTTTGGAGGACGGAACTAAGGTGACACTCGGCATTATGCTCCCTGGTGTGTATGAATTCGGCACGGATGGTCCCGAGACCATGGAAATTTTGTCCGGTGATCTAAAAGTGCTGCTTCCCGGCACAGAGGTGTGGAAGGAAATTAAAGGAGCGGAGACGTTCCACGTTCCCGGAAACTCCAAGTTTGCACTGGAAGTATTCGGCTTAACTGATTATTGCTGTTCTTACCCGATTCTGTAACAATAAGTGTTTCAACCTGGAAGTCCCGCGTTTATGGCGGGGCTTCTTTTTTTGTCTTCACTGGAAAAATGATAGGGACCCTCATGCCGCTTTTGCCATATTGGATCGTTCAAGGGATGATTTATGCTGTTACATTGGAGCTGATCCGCTCGTACTCAAAAAATGCGTCTTGACTGTCAGGGTCCCCGATTACTCCGGTCTGGACGAATCCCATTTTCTTATAGAAGTGATGATTTCTGACGGCCCAGGAAGGGGTGTCAAGTGACCATCTCCTTGCGCTTGGGTAGCTGGCAAAGAGGAAATGAAATGCTTCCTGTCCGAATCCGTGATTCTGCTGGAGGGGGTCAATAAAGATCCGGAGGAGAAGGAATTCGTCTTCCCCTGAAGCAGGGAACACGATCATTCCGCCGATAATAACGCCGTCAGCAAGAAGCTTATAATAATGGCCTTTCTTCATCATTTCTGCCTGCCAAGCAATGGAATCATAACCTGGCGGTCCGTCTTCCGCTTTATTCCGATACTTCCGTGCATCTTCGTCAAACGTTTCTTTCTGTATTTCAGCTAATACCGGAGCATCCGAAGGGTCAGCGGGATGAATGTTCAGCATGGGGTTCCTCCTTGAAATGATATGTACTTAATTTCACAATCAATATTCGTCAATGGACAGGCAGAATCCTGCATGGATGCTCTTTACAATAGGTTAATAACGGCTTCACAGAGAGCGGTGCGACAACCCCGGTTATACAGCAAAAATAGACGCAGCCTTTACTTCCGGCTGCGTCTGAAAATTCAGCTAAATTAAATTTCTACTCCTGGCTAGCGCCAGCGCCAATCTTCTGGCCGATCCACTCTTCATAACATTTGACGACAGCAGAGAGATCTTCATCACCGTACCCTTGGGTATATCCGGCTTGGAACATACTTTTGGCAAGGCCGAGCATTGGTGAAGGCACACCTGTGGAATCGCTGAGCGAGGAGGCGAGCTTCAGGTCCTTCAGCATTAGTGCGAGTGAGAATTGGTTGCTGAAGTCATTTTCGATAATTTTGCGGCCTTTGAGCTCTGCCTGCTTGCTGCCGGCTGAACCGTTCTGGACGAGCTCAAGGAATTTGTCCGCAGGAACGCCTGACTTCACGGCGATAGAGAAGCCTTCAGCGAGGGCGACATTATGAATCCCGACCATAGCATTATGAGCAAGCTTGGCAACGGCTCCGCTGCCGTTGTCACCCATGTGCAGCAGCAGTCTGCCCATAGAGTCGAAAATATCGCGGTGTTCTTCGATCACCTCTGCGCTGCCGCCAACCATAAATACCAGCGTACCTTCGACAGCCGCTGGTTTGCTGCCGGTGACAGGCGCATCGAGGAATTTTCCGCCGCGTTCTTCCACCGCTGCTGCGATTTCCCGCACCAGTCCGGGTGAGATCGTACTGGAATCGATGATAACGGCTCCCGGTTTAAGAGCCTCCAGGATGCCGCCCTGACCGTAGAATACTTCCCGGATCGAATCATCATTGCTGATCATGGTCATAATAATATCCTTACCCTCTGCCGCGTCCTGCGGTGTAGATGCACTCAACGCGCCTTCTGCAACGAGAGGCTCGCATTTAGCGGCTGTACGGTTATATACCGTAACCTGAAAACCGCCGCGCAGAAGGTTGGAAGCCATGGGGGCTCCCATTGTACCGAGTCCAATAAAGCCGATCTGTTTCATTCCATTTCCACCTTCGCTCTTTGAGATTACTATAGAAATTGAACCTGTAGTTCCCGGCTCAGATTCTTTAGCCATGTTTTTCTACATTCTATCACGGCACCCGGGCTTGTTCCACAGGAGAGGCTACCATGATTACACGGCAAACGCTTCCATGAAACTTCCAAAAACATGGTTCTAAAGCCGGGGATGTGCCTTAAGACCTTGCCAGTCAAGGCGATTTAAAGTATCCTAATTATAAAGTTGTAACAAACGGTGTCAAATCTAAAGAGATAAACAGGAGGTTACCATTACCGATGTCCAAGAAGATTAATTTTGACTACACCAAAGCTCTTTCCTTCTTCAGCCAGCAAGAGATCGATTATTTTGCTGCTCCCGTGAAATTGGCTCATGAACAGCTTCACAACAAGAGTGGCGCAGGTTCCGACTACCTTGGCTGGATTGATCTGCCTACAGCCTATGACAAGGAAGAGTTCGCACGTATTCAACAAGCTGCCAAGAAAATTCAAAATGATTCCGATGTACTCATCGTTATCGGTATCGGCGGTTCGTATCTGGGCGCACGTGCTGCCATTGAAGCACTTTCGCATTCCTTCTACAATAACCTTTCGAAGGACCAACGCAAGACGCCGGAAGTTTATTTTGCCGGTAACAATATCAGCTCTACATACATCACGCACCTGCTTGATCTTGTAGAAGGCAAAGACTTCTCCGTGAACGTCATTTCCAAATCCGGAACAACCACTGAACCGGCTATTGCCTTCCGCATTTTCCGCGCAGCGCTGGAGAAGAAATACGGCAAGGAAGAAGCACGCAAACGCATCTACGCTACTACTGATAAGGAGAAAGGCGCGCTCAAGAAGCTGGCGAATGAAGAAGGCTATGAGTCGTTTATTATTCCTGATGATGTAGGCGGCCGTTATTCCGTGCTGACGCCGGTAGGCTTGCTGCCAATCGCCGTAGCAGGAATCAACATCGAAGAAATGATGCAAGGGGCCGCAGCCGCAGCAGATGAGTTCAACAACCCTGACGTGGCTACTAACCAGAGCTATCAATATGCTGCAGTACGTAACGCTCTATACCGCAAAGGCAAAACAACGGAAATTCTCGTAAACTACGAGCCGTCCCTGCATTTTGTATCGGAGTGGTGGAAACAGCTTTACGGCGAAAGCGAAGGCAAGGATTTCAAAGGAATCTATCCTTCTTCTGTAGACTTCTCCACAGATTTGCACTCGATGGGCCAATTCATTCAGGAGGGTAACCGCAACATCTTTGAAACAGTTATCCAAGTGGAGAAGGTGGAGCATCATGTAACGATCGAGAACGATCCGGATGATCTGGACGGTCTGAACTTCCTGACCGGCAAGACAATGGATTTCGTTAACAAGAAGGCTTTCCAGGGAACCATGCTGGCGCACACGGACGGACAAGTGCCGAACCTGATCGTTACCATCCCTGATCAAACGCCATATACTTTCGGTTATCTGGTGTATTTCTTTGAAAAAGCCTGCGGTATCAGCGGATATCTGCTGGGTGTTAACCCGTTCGATCAACCGGGCGTAGAAGCATACAAGAAAAATATGTTCGCGCTGCTGGGCAAACCGGGTTACGAGAAAGAAAAGGCTGAGCTCGAAGCCAGACTTACTGAGTAGTACCACTGCCTAACACAGAACATTCATACTAAGTAATCATCAGGGAGCAGTCCATAGGTAATCCATACCGGGGCTGCTCCTAAACTATATCAAGTTATCATACGTAGGTAAGGACTGGAATAAGGATGCTGGAACAATATCGGACGGTGCGTTCTCCCGGTTTCCGGGAAGTCGTAATCCGTAAATCACGCTTCATCGGCCATGTAATGCCGGTGGAGAATGAAGAAGAAGCGGTGCAATTTATCGAGAATATCAAGAAGCAGCATTGGAATGCTACACATAATTGCTCTGCTTATACGATTGGTGAGAGGGACGAGATTCAGAGGCAATCGGATGACGGGGAACCGAGTGGAACGGCCGGTAAACCGATTTTGGAGGTAATCCGCAACCAAGGTGTTAAAAATGTCGCAATTGTTGTTACCCGTTATTTTGGAGGCATCATGCTGGGAGCAGGAGGACTTATCCGGGCGTATACGGATGGGGCAGTGCTGGCACTCGAAGCTGGAGAAGTGATCACCCGTGTGCTGAGGCGGGAAGTATTCGTGGAAATCGAGTACACCTGGCTGGGCAAGGTCGAAAATGAGCTGAGAAATAAAGGCATTAAGACCGGAGAAACTTCGTTCACAGATAAAGTCAAGCTGCTGTGTCTCCCGCGAAATGATGAAGGCGACGCATTTAAGGCATGGATAACAGATCTTACCGAGGGGCAATCCCTGGTAACTGAAGGGCGGCGGCTTTACTACAGCGAAGGGGAATAAGATATGGCAAGAAGAGCAGTGGAGAGAGAGTTGTCGAGGGAAAGAATATTGGAGGCGGCAAGGCATCTGTTTATCACCAAAGGATACCGGGCGATTTCCATGCGCAGCATCGGTCAGCATTTGGGGTATAGCCACGGCTCTCTTTATTATCATTTCAAGGAAAAGGCGGAGTTGTTCTACGCCATTGTAGTAGAGGATTTCAATCATGTGGCAATACTGCTTAATGAAGCAATGAACAAACCGCCTGAACCGGGAATGACCCGGGTGGAACAGCTTATTATGGAGTTTATCCGCTTCGGACTGGATCATCCTTACCAATATGAGATTATGTTCATGATCCGGGATGAAGAGCTGCTTGCTTATTGTCGAGCGGAACAGGGACGATGTTTTGAGTTATTCTCAAGTATTGTACGCAGCCATATGAAGGAAGAGGGTTATGTTTCGGAGGATTGGCAGAGCGTACCATTAACCTTGTTTTTATCCGCTCACGGATTCATTTCTTATTACATTCAGGATAAAGTTTCTTTCGATGATGTCAAAGAGGCCGCATTGACACATGTCAAAGTACTAAGCCGCAGTTTGTAAAAATACCGTTTTTCTAGCCCTTCACACTTTAGAACGTTGCATTGGTATAACTTTGCATGGCGAAAGTATTATAGAGGCTATGCATTGTATAGAAAGCGGATCCCCGAAACTGGCGGAGCCGCTTTTTCTATACAATAATAGCTATAACTTTCGGGTCTGCCTACCCCTCGACAATTTTCAGATAACACTGCCGCCGTCTCGGTCCGTCCAACTCGCAGAAGTAGATGCCCTGCCAGCGTCCAAGCAGTAGCGCGCCTTCGTGGATAATAATGCTCTGTGAGGGACCGGCCGTAATTGATTTCAGATGAGCGGCGGTATTTCCTTCCGCATGACGGTAGTTGGGATGCTCCCAGGGAAAAACTTCGTCAAGTCTCATCAGCACATCATGCTTCACGTCGGGATCGGCATTTTCGTTGATCGCAATTCCTGCGGTGGTATGCGGACAATACACGACGATAATCCCGTTCTGTACACCGCTCTTTTTAACATAGGAAATAACTTCGCGGGTAATATCCCGCAATTCGTCCCGCTTGCTGGTTGTGATCTCCATGGTATGAAGCATTAGTAAGTATCTCCTTTCGGTGCTGCAGAAGTTGGAATGATAATATATTTTACCCCAAAAGTCTGCGAAAGTAATTGACGATACCAGAGGCATTTGGTAAAGTAGTGATAATATTAAACCAAGTATATTAATAGGAATAATTATGGGTATAAAGGCAAGTAAACCGACCGGTAAGCCGGAGGTGGGGGGACTTATAACTTGAATTCGCTGCTTAGACACAAGGGTTGGACTTGGGGATTTCGCTCAACTATACTGTTGTATTTCGTAATTCTTATCGTTTTGCCTATACTGGGCGTCTATTACAATTCATTTTCGCTAGGGTTCGGCAGTTTTGCTGAAGCCATAAGCGACCCAATTGCCTGGAAGTCAGTCTTCTTGACCTTAAAACTGGCCGTTATTGCCACGGTTATTAATGTTGTACTCGGCACGATGATTGCCTGGGTCCTTATACGTTATCAATTCCCCGGCAAGTCATTGCTGAACAGTCTTGTTGATCTGCCTTTTGCCCTGCCAACAGCAGTAGGTGGACTGATGATTCTCCTGCTGCTGGGTCCAGGCAGCCTGATTGGCGGGCTCGCGGAGGCGCTGGGCTTTGAAATTGTGTTTCATCAGCCGGCGATTGTAATCGCAATGGTTTTTGTAACATTTCCCTTCGTAATCCGCGCGGTTCAGCCGCTGCTGGAGGAGCTTGACCCTTCCGAGGAAGAAGCGGCTTATACGATGGGAGCCAAGAGTAGCCGCGTATTCAGGCAGGTGATTCTGCCCTCTATGGCACCGGGGATGATCAGCGGCGGGATGCTGGCCTTCTCGCGTGCGCTCGCAGAGTTCGGAGCGGTTGTATTGGTAGCAGGCAATATTCCGGGCCGTACACTCGTCTCTTCCGTTTTTATTTTCGGGGAAGTGGAGAGTGATAATCCGGTGGGGGCTGCTGCGGTTTCCATCATTCTGCTGACGTTGTCCTTTCTTATTCTCTGGATGATCAATCTGCTGCAGATGCGGGGGAGACGGTCATGAGAAAATTATGGATTGGACTAACTTATCTAGTATTTTTCCTGCTGATTGCTGCACCGCTGGGCAAAATGGCAATGGGGGCTTTCAGTGAAGGCTTCGGCGGTTTCTGGGCCGCCCTGAGCAGACCGGAGGCGCTGCATGCGCTGATGATGACCGGGTTTGTCGTAGTTGTCGTTACGCTGCTGAACACGCTGTTTGGCATTATGATGGCTCTTTATCTGGTGCGGGCAAACTGGCTGGGGAAACGGGTAAAAGGGCTGCTAAACAGCATTGTAGATTTGCCCTATGCGGTATCTCCGGTTATCGGCGGGCTGATGATTGTGCTGCTGCTGGGCCCGGACAGCGCTTTGGGGTCAATCTTTGAACAAATCGGACTGAAGATTGTGTACGCTTTTCCCGGGATGGTCATTGCTACGCTCTTTGTAACCTTCCCTTTAATGGTGCGTGAAGTGATGCCGGTGCTCCAGGAGATCGGTTCACAGCAGGAAGAGGCGGCTTCAACGCTTGGAGCCTATGGCTGGACAACATTCTGGAAGGTGACCTGGCCGTCGATCCGCTGGGCGGTAATCTATGGTGTAATTCTAACGGTTGCGCGCTCGCTTGGTGAATTTGGTGCGGTGCTTGTCGTTTCCGGCAACATCATGAACAAGACCCAGACCGCGACCACCCTGGTCTACCAGGATGTCGAGAATTTCAATGTAACGGCTGCGGGCGGGATAGCGCTGGTGCTGGCCGCATTTTCCGCGGGTCTGCTGCTGCTGATGGAATGGAGCAAGAGAAGAAAGGGAGTGCATTAGGTATGCATGTCGAGGTTCGGGGTCTGAATAAACATTTTGGAGATTTTCATGCCGTCAAGGACGTTGATTTCGGGATTACCAAAGGTCATCTGATCGGGCTGCTCGGGCCCAGCGGAGGCGGCAAAACCTCGATTCTGCGCATGCTGGCAGGACTGGAGACGCCAGACAGCGGTGAAATCATTTTTCACGGCCGGGCGGTGAACAATCTTCCGCCGCAGGAGCGGGAAATCGGCTTTGTTTTCCAGAACTATGCACTGTTCAAGCACATGACCGTTTATGAGAATATTGCTTTTGGTCTTAAGGTGAAAAAAGTTAACAAAAATACGATCCAGAACCGTGTTATGGAACTGGTGGAGCTCACAGGACTGAAGGGGTTCGAGAAACGGTATCCACATCAGCTCTCCGGCGGCCAGCGCCAGCGGGTGGCTTTTGCCCGGGCGCTTGCGCCTGAGCCGCAGCTGCTGCTGCTGGATGAGCCGTTCGCGGCAATTGACGCGAAGATCCGCCAGGAACTGCGTTCCTGGCTGCGCGAGCTGATTGAGCGTGTCGGGATCACCTCCATCTTCGTTACACATGACCAGGACGAAGCGATAGAAGTGGCTGATGAGATCATGATCATCAACCAGGGCCGCCTGGAGCAGAAAGGCACGCCTTGGGATATTTATAAGGAGCCGAAGACGCCGTTTGTGGCGACCTTTATCGGCGAGTCCACACTGATCGAAAGCGCCTCCGAGCTGAAGGGCTTTAAGAATGCGGGCGGCGGCAAGCCGACCAAAGCCTTGATCCGCCCCGAGTATATCGAAGTGGGCCATCTGAATGAATTTAAAATGGCTTCGGCCACGGAGCAGGGTGTCGTGAAGCATCTGCATTTCCGCGGCAGCGAATGGCTGGTAGAGGTGGAAGTGAACGGCCACAAGCTGGTGACCTACCGTTCACTGGAGAAGGAAACCTTGCAGCCGGGCCAGGAGATCGCTGTGCTTGTCCACCGCGCCTATTTATTTAATGATGAGCGGAGCTGGATTCAGGAGAACGGGCTGAAGGAAGACCCAATGCCTGTATTCATTTAATCACTCACTAGATTTCATATCGTTAACCGTCCGCAGCAGGACGGTGCAGTTTTTAATAAATACAAACAGGGTTTAACAATCTGTTGTCAAAGCGGCAAGAGGCGAGTTGAAGCTGGAGCAAGCGATAGCGGACTTTAGAAGAGGTACTATATAAAGCGGATAGGGCTGAGAAGCAACGGAGGAGAATTTTGGAACTGTAGGAGCGACAGCGTTCGGAAGTCCAAATATTCACCGCAGTTGTGAGCGAGCCTTTGAGCAGTGCTTGAAGTACAGCTTATATCCGCTGTTTGTTGCACGATAGGCGAATTCTCCCGAGCCAAGCGTCAACACGGATTTTTCAAACCCAACACCCCGAAGGATGTGGAGCCGGTATGAGGCTTTTCAAAAGGAGCAGACAACTGCACGGATGGCTAGCTGCCTTAATGCTGGTATTGCTCGCGCTGGCCCTTGCCGGCTGCGCGAAGGAACAGGACACCGCAGCGGAGGAAACTCCCCAGCAAGGAGACCTGACGCTTGTGGTCGGTGCCTATAGTGTGGCTAAAGACGCGATGGGCGATATTCTGCCGTTGTTCGCAGCGAAGTGGAAGGCGGAGACCGGCCAGACTATCACCTTTCAGGAATCCTATGAGGCTTCGGGGACCCAAGCCCGGGCAATTGCCGGCGGGTTCGAAGCCGATGTGACGCTGCTGGCCATGGAAGGCGATGTCGACAAGCTGGTGAAGGCAGGGCTGGTAGAGAAAACTTGGAAGGAGCGGGGAGAAGCCGGGATGGTGACCCGCTCGGTTGTCGCTCTAGGGACACGCGAAGGCAACCCGAAGGGAATTCACGACTTTGCTGATTTGGCGAAGCCCGGCGTTAAGGTGTTGTATCCCAATCCAAAGACCTCTGGCGGAGCACAGTGGGATATCAACGCCATCTATGGGGCGGGTCTCAAGCTGTCTGAGGCGCAAGAAGGGGTGAAAGACCCTGCTGCCGCCAAAGCTTTTTTGGAGAGCATACACGCGAACGTAGAATCTCTGGACAAAAGCGGGCGGGCTTCGATGGCTGCCTTTGAATACGGCGTGGGCGATGTTATCGTCACCTATGAGAATGAGCTGCTGGCGCGGATTGCCCAGGGTGTAAATTATGAGGTTATTATTCCACAGAATACGATCCTGATCGAGAATCCTGCGGCGGTCGTGGACAAATACGCGGATGAGCATGGAACCCGCGAGGCGGCGGAGGCGCTGGTGGACTTCCTGACAACCCGGGAGGCCCAGGAGGTCTTCGCCGAATACGGCTTCCGTCCGGTGAATGAGCAGGTGTATGCGGAGAATGCGGACCATTATCCTGTCCCGGCTGGGCTTTTTGATATTCAGTATCTTGGCGGCTGGGATGAAGTGCGCAGCACACTCTACGCCAAACGTGGAGTCTGGTATCAGGTACTGGCCGGAATATAACCCATATGGATAGGATTGCGCTGCCTAAGCTGCAGCAAATAAGACCGTACCTCAACGCAGAGGGCGGTCTTTGCTCTGTTTTTATATGTAATCTTTAAGCCTATACTTGTCAGCCTACAACTTCTCCAACGCTCCCCGCAGTTTATGCTTCAATTCTTCCAATGCCTCATGACTCGGTCTGACACTTTCGGAATACATCGTCTCTCTAGGTGTCCACCAAACTGGATGAGTAGGATTCGGTTCTGTTAATCTTCTAGGGAAGATATGCCAGTGTATATGTGAATCACCGTTGCCAAGCAGTTCATAGTTCAGCTTATCCGGTTCAAAAGCTATGTTGACCGCCTCAGCGACTTTACTCATTTCCATAAGAAACTTCTGCTTGAAGCCGCTGTCCAGTTCGTGAAGCTCCCGTTTATGTTCCTTGCAGAGAAAAAGAGTGTAGCCTTCAAAATACTGATGGTCGCCAATGACCACATAGCCGGTTTCGAGCTCAGCTACGAAGTAGGGATTGGTGTCTTCTTTAATCATGTCAATCCGTCTGCAGATCAAACAGTCTTCCATGAAAATAACCTCCTGTATGCGTTCTTGAAATCCACATTTTACATTAACAGCTACCCCCTTTCACCGCTGTGCTAAATATGCTTGTTGCATGGAGAGCTTTAATAATAATGAGATGAAGAGGGAGATGTACTATAATGGGGGTTACTTAAACTTCCGCACCGGGAACTGAAGGAGAGATTAGAGATGGATAACTTGGTGTTTTTGGGGACAGGCGACGCAATGGGCGTTCCCCGGGTATATTGCAGCTGTGAGACCTGCATGGAGGCTAGAGCGGGCGGGCTGAATGTGCGGCTTCGCTCCTCCGTGCTTATAGATAACGGCAGTGATTTTTTGGCGATTGACTGTGGTCCGGACTGGCGGCGGCAGATGGAATCGCTTGGGCAACGTACCATGCGCAGGCTGCTGGTGACCCATGCCCATTTTGACCATATTGGCGGATTGCCCGAATGGGCAGATGCCTGCCGCTGGATGGGATATAAAGGGGAGCTGTACGCGCCTGCGGAGGTGATTCCGGTGATTCTGCGGCAATATCCATGGCTGGACCGCAATATAGAGATGATACCGTGCGATGACGGGATCGAGCTGGACGGCTGGCAGATCGACACATGGAAAGTGAATCACGGCAAAAACGGATACTCCTACGCCTTCCGCTTGGAAAAGGAGGGGTATAAGTGGGTATATTGTCCGGATTCCATCTCCCTTACACCGCAGGAAACGGAGCGCATGCATGGCCTGGATCTGCTGGTACTGGGTACAAGCTTTTATTATGAGGCGGCGGAGCTGTCGACCCGCTCTGTGTACGATATGACGGAAGCAGCAGATCTGCTGCGGACAGTTCAGCCGGCACGCGCCGTGTACACACATATGTCGCATGATGTGGATCTGAGAAAAGCTTATATTTTGCCGGAAAATGTGACGCTGGCGGTTACGGGCCTAAGACTCCCGCTCACACGTTCGGAGTAAGGAATAGGGACCTCATCCAGTGCTGTACAGCACTGGATGAGGTCCCTATTTGTGTCCGGCAGGCATAGGAAAGCTGATGAACAACAAAACAACAATCGTCATCGCCCACCGGCTCTCGACGGTCCAGAACGCCGATGTCATCCTGGTGATGGAGAACGGAAAAATTGTGGAGCGCGGCAGTCATGATGAGCTGCTTGCGGCTGAGGGGCGTTAGTTATCATGGACTCTACCACTCCCAGCTAGAGCTGGAAGAGGGAGATGGTCTGGAGGACTGGAGCGCAGCGCAGGAGCTCACTGGCGGCGGGGAGCGGGAGCTGACGGGGTAGAGGCCATATGACAGGTCGGAGCGTAGGTGTGCTGGTGAGGTAAAAGCGATGATGACAGGCGCGGAGCCAATAGATTTCCCGGCATGCTGCTAGCTGTGCCACGCTAGACAACAAAAGGGTGCTTAGTCACGGTCTACAGACCCGGGACTAAGCACCCTTTTGCATAATGGCCAGGGCGGAGAATTAATATGCGATATACAGTAGCGTCAATGCGGCCCTGAGCAACAGAACGCGTACTATTAATTAGTTGAGTAATCAGCAGTCAGGTAATGAGCGGTTCATCATACAGACTGAGTGATCTGCTTAATCGCAATTGCGGTTAACTGTATTTCATACAACTATATCTTTACTCTTCGGTAGCAATTGGGGAATAGTTGCACTTTGTACATTTAAATAGGCGGGTTCCGGCTGAAAAGCAGGTTTTCGTCTTTTTTAATTGCAAGGAATACAACTATTTCTCAAAATCAATCGTTTTTGCCCCAAATAGTTGCAGCAAATACATTTAAGCAGGGGGTTACTTATGCGATCTTCAATCGCACACTTCAAAATCCCAGTTCCCGCCGAATCATCCGCATTCCCCATCATTACAGCACACCACCAAAGGTTTACCTCAGCTTAAGCTTCTACGTTATTCAGAATAAATTTATCGATAGCGAACTTTACACCGTCTTCGTTATTGCTGAGTGTAATGAAATCAGCGATTTCCTTCAGCGCAGGAATGGAATTGGCCATAGCGACGCCGAGTCCGGCAGCTTCCAGCATTTCGTGGTCGTTCCAGGAATCTCCCACAGCAATGGTTTCGGACAGCTCGCAGCCGAAGTGGGCCGCAAGGAACTCAAGCGCCAGGCCTTTGGTGCCTTCATGATGCATGATTTCCAGGAAATGCGGCTTCGACTTCGTGATGTGGACGGAATCGCCCAGCAGCTCACGCAGAATTGGCGACAGTTCGTCCAGGAATGCGGGATCGTCGATGATGAGCATTTTTGGCGTTTTTTGCGGAACGAGCTTTTCCCAATCCGGCTCAATATAGTATTGAGTTCCGTTCAGCGCGGAGTAATCAATCAGCTTCTGGTTCTCTTCGCGGGCATACAGCTTGTCGTCAATATAAGTCTGCAGGTGCAGGTCATGCTCCACACAGTAGGTGAACAGCTTGCGTACGGCATCCTGCGGGACATAACGCTCGTACAGTACTTTTTCATCCATCAGGTTCTTCACCAATGCGCCTTGATAGGTGATGATTGGCACATTCAGTCCCGTTTGACGGGCGATGGCTTGTGCTGAAGCATAAGCGCGACCGGTAGCCAGAGTTACGACAACGCCTGCGGCAACGGCCTGTTCCAGTGCGGTTTGTGTTGCGGGAGTTACTTCTTTCTCATCATTGATCAGGGTGTCGTCAATATCGATAGCAATCAATTTGTACATGTGTGTGGTTCTCTCCTTAGTTTTATCTATTTGTATTTGTATTTCCGGCTTGTGGCGGTGGTTTGTACTGCTGTTCAGTCCTGCTTCAGGCTCAGTTTCTATCCTGCTGCAGAACTCCGTTCCTGGCCGGTTCAGGGCTGAGCTCCGCCATTAGCATGGCCGCAAGGATGCAGAGGCAGCCGAAACCAGCGGAGATGCCTAGCGTCTCACCGCCGAAGGCAAGGCCGGTCAAGACGGCGAATACCGGCTCCGTAGCGTAAATGATGGCTACCCGTGACGGGGTGGTGTACTTTTGGCAGGCGGTCTGAATCCAGAAGGCAAACGCGCTCGTCGGGCCAATGGATATCAGCAGTGCCCACAGCACATCCGGTTTCAGGATCAGCGCTCCGCTGTGAGCCAGCGGTGCGGTTCCGTCCACAAGGAGCGAAGCCACAATGCTGAACAGTCCGACAAAAGCGAGCTGCAGCGTCGCCAGCGGCAGCGCCGGATAACGCGGAGCATACACGCCAGTATAGGCAACCTGCAGCGCAAAGGCGACAGCACAGAGCAGAATCAGGCCGTCGCCTTTATTCAGGGAGAATGCCGAGCCGGTAAAGGTCAGCAGATAAAGTCCCGCCACCGCCAGGATTGCACTAAACCAGGTGTAACGGGATATAGCGTGTTTCAGCAGCGCCAAGGACAGGAAGGGGACAAGCACCACCGACAGACCGGTAATGAATCCGGTGTTGGAAGTGGTCGTGTACAGCAGGCCCATCGTCTGGAAGCCATAGCCCATAAACAAAAAAAGGCCGAGCAGCAGGGAGTGGCCCACCATGCGCCAGCTTAGCTTTTTCCATTCATGGCGGTAAAAAACAGCGGTAATCAGCGCCAGCAGCAGAGCGGCACCCGTAAACCGGATACTGTTAAAAGCGAGAGGCGGCAGCACTCTGACGGCATGCTGTACAATCAGAAACGTTGAGCCCCACATCAACGCTACCAGCAGCAGACTGAGATCGGCGATTCGGGAGCGGGTCACAGTGGTCATCCTTTCCTGGAATATAAGAAGGGTTAGATAGAGTTCAGCTGCTGTATCAAGTTGTCCAAATTGTATCCTAAAACAGGGGGAAGGACAAGCCGAAACTGCGCAAAAGGCCAGCTGGTATAAGGAGTGAAGCTCAATCATTCAGGCCAGGCTGGACAAAAAATCCAGACCTTGGTATACTTCGATAACCGCACACTTGTTCTTATTTCGACAACTTAGAAAGGAGCGGTTCTCTATGATGGGCAAATCCCATTTAGTAATCAGCACCGGGGTTACCCTCTCTGTTATGAATCTGCTCGGCTATGAAATCACCATTCCGGCGATCGCCGTGGCGGCAGTTAGCGCACTGCTCCCCGATATCGATGAGCCGAATTCATTGCTGGTGCGCAAGGCGATTCCCGAATTCCTGCTGCGCATCCTGCAGGTGGCTCTGATCGGAGCAGCGGTGTATCTCTATTTTGCCGAGGTTGCAGCTCCGCCTTGGAATATCGCCCTGGCGCTGCTGGTGGGCAGCGTGTCCTTCCTGCCGGGCAGGAGGCTGCGGCATCTCGTCATGCTGCTGATTGCGCTGGCACTGTTCGCGTTCGCGGACGATTACGACCCGTGGAACTACATTGCCGCCTGCGTGCTGGTCGTGTCCTCCGTGGTCCCGCACCGCGGGCTGACACATACGCTCTACGCAGTGGCCGGGTGGGGAGCGCTGCTCTATTTTGCCTCCCTGGAAATGAATGACGGCGGCAGCCTGTGGATTGCCGGCGGCCTGTCCTATGCGCTGCATCTGCTGGCGGATTCGTTGACTCAGCGCGGAATTACCCCGCTGCCTCCGATCCCCTTCAAGCTTCGGCTTAAGCTGATGAGCACCGGCACGAAGAAGGGCGATGCAGTAGAGAATCTCTGTATCGTGTTTACGCTTGTACTGGTCATTTATGCATTTGTACTCACCCCTTGAGACGGGCGAAGCCCCTCCTGGGGCACTGAAGGCTTTCCGCTGCAAGCAGCGGGGAGCCTTTTTTCTCGTCCTTCTTGAGCAAGATGTTAATTAATTCACAGATATCACCAATAGTCCTTGTTATATTGAACATACCGACGGTCGGAATGGAGAACGGAATATGACAAAAAAACAGTTAAAGGAACATAGAGTGGAGTCTCTGCTCATGGCAGCCGTAGAAGAGTTTCTCGAAAAGGGCTATGATGGCGCATCTGTAGATGCTATAGCCAAGCGGGCCGGTGTCAGCAAAGGCGGCTTCTATCATCATTTTCCCAATAAGGAAGTCCTCCTGATGGAGGCGAATCAGAAGCTTTCGGAGCCAATCATGGAAATGGCAGAAAAGGCTTACTCGAATAGCAGTGTTATGGATGGATTAAGACAATATATTAAAGAATATCTGAACTATTGGGCAAGCAGGCCACGAGAATTGAGCTTTTTTTTCTTATCGATGTCAAAGGCTTTGCAAGCTCCGGCCCTTATGGAGTATTACAGAGAATATGTAAATCAAAGCACCGCGTTCTTTGTAGGGATGTTTCAAAAAGCAGTGGAATCCGGAGAGACTGATCTTAGGGACCCTGAAGCCTATGGGATCTCCTTGATGGGGGCACTCGATGGGGTTGTTTCTTATGCGATGATTCATCCTGAGGAGGATATTGAGCTTCTGGTTGAACGGTTTGAACAGGTCTGGCTGAAATAAACGAAAGGAGTAATCCAATGTATGGAGCATGAGAACTTTCTTTCTGTAGAAGGATTAAGCAAAACATATGGTGAACTGCCCGCAGTAGACAATGTAAGCTTTTCGGTTCGTAAGGGAGAGGTATTCGGGTTGCTTGGACCCAATGGTGCCGGTAAGACGACTACCATAAGAATGCTGTGCGGTCTTCTCAAAGTGGATTCAGGCCGTATTACTGTAAATGGAATCTCCATGTCTTCCGGCTATGAGCGTGTAAAAGGGATGATTGGGCTGTGTCCGCAGGAAATCGTCATCTGGGAGCTGCTTACCTGCCTTGAACAATTGAAATTTGCCGGTATGGCCTACGGGCTAAGTTCCAGAGCAGCCGGTAATAAGGCAGAAAGCCTGCTGCAATCGCTTGGACTTTGGGAGAAAAGAAATAAGCTTGCCAAGACGCTGTCAGGCGGAATGCAAAGAAGACTCAATATCGCGCTGGCACTTGTCCATGACCCGAAGCTGATTATTTTGGATGAACCTCAGGCAGGGCTTGATCCCCAGAGCAGAATACTCGTACGTGACTTCATCAGACAGCTGGCACAAGAAAAAACGGTGATCCTCACTACACATGACATGGATGAAGCCGACAGACTTTCAGACAGGGTGGCCATCATGGACCATGGGAAGGTGCTTTTGATAGACACTCCTGAGAAGCTCAAGGCAAAATCCGGGGAGGGAGAACTTCTGCAGATACGGGTAAATGGGGTAAGCGCAGATTTGGCCCATCAAGTCCTGAAGTCAATGCCGGATGAATGTACAGAGCGAACCTATTCGGATGGATTATTTTTGCTGGGGGCGGGTGGAGTTCTTGAGCTTATTCCGAAGGTGAACCAGAGATTGCAAGCTTTTAACATACATATAGAGGATATGACGATCCGGAAGCGGACGCTTGAGGATGCATTTATTGCTGTGACTGGAAGGGGGCTGCGGGAATGAGACTGGCGGCTTCGGTTACCAAATCCTTTAAGGAAAACATAAGGGATTGGAAAGTTCTCGCGATGGTTTTGATGTTCTCTCCGTTCTTTTTAGTACTGATGAACCTTTTTTACGGGGGAGGGCCTACCACCTATCATTTAGGCGTTCTGAATTTGGATTCAGGCCACGCGTCCATCGAATTAATCAGCAATCTGGAGAATATGAAGGGGCAGGGCAACTCGCAACTATTTAATGTAACCGGTTTCGGTGGCGAGGAGCCATTAAGGGCAAAGATTAAGGAAAAGGCCGTAGATATAGGAATCGTGATCCCTGAAGATTATTCTGACAAATTAGCCGGCAAGGCTGCCGGGAACAATGCAGACCCTGCTCAAATAAACTTTTATGGAAGTATGGGAAATATGCGATATCCGGTTGCGGCGGTATGGGTGGCAGATGCTGTAAGCAAACAGGGGATGGATGCAGCGAAAATAATATTGCCCGCAAGTATAAATGAAACTTTTCTGGAGAAAAAACAGCCGTTGAACGAATTTGAAGGTTATGTTCCGGGTTTAATCTCTTTGGCTGTTTTAATGATCCTGTTTACAGCCACAGCTTCCATTGTAAAGGAAAATGATAAGAAGACACTTATAAGGTTGAAGCTCAGCCGTCTTGGAGCCTTCAATTTCCTTGCCGGTATATGTATTACGCAAGCCATCGTAGCAGCAGGGGCCATTGTTCTGTCCTACTGGACGGCGCTTGGGTTAGGCTACAGACCGGCAGGAGGATTTGGCGCCATCCTTGTCGTTGGGATCCTGTCGAGCTTCTCCATGGTTGCTATAAGCTTAGTGGTAGCAAGCTTCCTGAATACTGTTTTTGATGTTTTAACTGTCGGCTGTTTTCCTTTCTTTATTCTAATGTTTTTTTCAGGGAGCATGTTCCCCCTGCCGAAGATGAGTATATTTACAATTCACGGGCATTCCTTTGGGATCACAGATTTATTGCCGCTTACGCATACCGCCAATGCTTTTAATCACATTTTGAACGATGGAGCAGGCTTACATGAGGTATGGTTTGATTTCATAATGATTGCGCTGCTCACCGTAATATATTTTGTAACAGGACTTTTGCTGTACCAGAAGCGCAAGCTTTCCAAAGCATAGCTGAATGTGAAGAGAGGAAGGAACGGCGCTGGAAACCGCTGTTTCATTAAAAAACCAGTCAGACTCCGGTTAATGGAGATTGGCTGGTTCTTGTTCAAATATAAGAATTTATATGTTTCACACGATAACTTATCCTTCTATTTCTCGCTGAAACGGTACCGTCCTTAAAAAGGACGGCAAAGCCGTTTCCACTTGCGAAAAGCTATTCTTCCAGGAAAATAAGCCCGATAAAGTCCTCCGGCTCAATGCGGCCGAAATAATGCTTCAGATCGAGCCCGGACAGAGCGTCTCTGACCTCAGCTTGTTCATAACGTTTGCCGCGCAGCGCGTTCTCTACGTCTGCCACATCGCCGACGCCGAAGAAGTCACCGTAAATTTTGATCTCTTGAATAATGGAGTCTTCAATATCCATGCGGATATCGACAAGTCCTGCCGGGAATTTGCGGGTATGCTTCACATTGCTTTTCGGCGACAGGCCGTAGTTCCAATCCCAGTTCTGGTAATGCTCCTTGGAAATTTCATTGATCCGCACCCAGTCGTCCATGGTCAGCTTGTACTGTGGAACCTCGGAAGGCTCCATGCCAAAGATGGAACGCAGCAGGCCTTCGCGGAATTCCTCAATCGTCATTTCAGTGCCGAGCAGCTCCTTAATGTTGGCCACACGGCTGCGCACGGATTTGGTGCTCTTGGATTTGAATTTCTCCGGATTGACATTGAGCGAAGCCTGCACATCATCCAAATTGAGGTTGAACATCAAGGTTCCATGGCTGAACATACGTCCGCGTGTGGAGAATTGGGCATTTCCGGAAATTTTTTGCTCGCCGACCTGAAGGTCATTGCGCCCGCTAAGCTCGGCATTTACACCCATGGACTGCAGATAGTCGATGACCGGCTGGGTGAATTTAAGAAAGTTATGGAACGACTGTCCGTCGTCTTTGGTAATGAAGCTGAAGTTGAGATTGCCGAGGTCATGATAGACAGCCCCGCCGCCGGACAACCGCCGCACGACCTGGATGTTGTTGTCTTTTACATACTCCTGGTTGATCTCTTCAATCGTATTCTGGTGTTTGCCGATGATGATGGACGGACTGTTGATATAAAAGAGCAGATAGCTTTCGTCCATCGGCAGGTTTTTAAGTGCAAACTCTTCAATCGCCAGATTAATCGATGCGTCTGTGATTCCTGTGTTATCGATAAAAAGCATAGTGTATTCCTCCGCTTAGGCATGATTAACTACTGCATTTATTCTAAACTAAAAGCTTGCATTTCACAAAATAGAAAACATTCTTCATATAAGCAGCGGTGTGTGCTGAAGAGCCCAACTGTGCATTCACTGGTGCCGGGGCATTGACGTACTCTTGGCAAAGGGGCAATAATTGGGTCAATGAAGAACATACCCGCGAGGAAGATCAGAGGGAGTGCAGAACTATGCTTGAAAAATATGGCCACGGCGGTGATTTGCTGACAGCGGCGGAACTCTATGGTGTGGGGGACGGCCTGTTTCTTGATTTCAGCGCCAATATTAACCCGCTGGGCCCGCCGCCCGGCGTGCTTGAACTGCTGCGTGATTCCAGGCAAGCCGTGACGGCTTATCCCGATCCCGGACACCGCCGATTAAAGTCGCTGCTGGCGGAGAGTCTTGAAGTGGACAGCAGCTGGATTACGGTGGGCAACGGGGCAGCAGAGTCAATGGCGCTGCTACTGCTGGCTGCAGCACCACGCAAGGTGGGGATCATTGAGCCTTGCTTCTCCGAGTACCGCCAGCTTGCGGAGCAATTCGGTGCGGAGGTCTTGTCCGTTCAGGGAACGAAGGAGCAGGAATACCGGGCCGGTGTGCAGAGCATCGCCGGACTGCTGGAGCAGGTCGATCTGCTGTTCCTCGGCCAGCCGAACAATCCAAACGGCGTCCAGTATTCGCTGGACGACCTCCGGCTGCTGGCACGCAAGGCGGAGCGCTGCGGGGCCATTCTTGCGGTCGATGAAGCGTTCATCGACTTCATTCCCGGGGAGCGGCGGCAATCTTTGCTGCCGGAGCTGGCGGAGTACCGTCAGACGGTGCTGATCCGCTCGATGACGAAGTTTTATGCCATCCCGGGGCTGCGCCTGGGATTCACGGTCGCGCATCCCGAGCTTGCGGCGGCAATGACCTCCAAGCAGGTGACGTGGAGCGTGAACGGCCTGGCGCTGCTGGCCGGGGAAGCTTGCCTGCGCAGCGGGCAAGCCTATGAAGCGAACACCCGCGAGTTAATCGCGGAGGAGCGGGAGGTGCTGCGGCAGGGGCTGCTGCACCTCGGCTGTGCTGTGCCGCCGGGCGAGGCCAACTTCCTGCTCGCCGGCCTGCCTGCGCCATGGAGCGCGCAGGAAATGCAGGCCAGGCTGGGCCGCAGCGGCATCCTGGTGCGCAGCTGCGCCATGTATGCCGGCCTGGGGCCTGGCCATATCCGCGTCGCGGTCCGGGGGCGCGACGACAATGCCCGGCTGCTCCGGCAGATGGCGGAGATTATGCAGGGGGAATTTTTATGATCGGCTGGGCTGCATGCTGGATATTAGGCGCGTCGCCGGATTTGATTTGATGCACCAGTATTCTATTGTATTTTGTACAGTAGAATGGACGTTGAATTGGGCGGAAATTGATTCTATTGTATTCTCTGCAACAGAATTCCCCAAAAAGGTCCATTTACGAGCGATGTGGCGAATTCTACTGTATAGAATGCAATAGAAAGCTTTTCTGGAGTCAAAAGAGTTGGATCTGTTGTACTTTTTGCATTAGAAGTTGAAGGGATTGTTTGATATTTATTCTCTGGATTGGGCGATTGATCAGAGTAAGCTCACCCATCTGCCACGTAGTGAAAAGGGTCATTTGGTGGGATATAATGGAATGAAAAGTCCGTGAAAATGATTGGTTACGAGAGCCCGAATAGAATAAATGTAATTTCTGCAACTATCAGGTGCGGCAGCAGGGCGCTTTGAGAGATACCTGTATTTTGTGCAATTAAAAGTAGCCGAAAAGGACATTTCTGCTGAAACCGGGCTGTTTAGATGTACGGAGTGCAACTAAATCAAATTTCCTCCTGAAATGGGGGCTTTTAGTTGTACAGAATGCAATTAGCCCAGTAGATGAAAAGTAGTAAGTTAGCTGAGATGGGGGAGGCTAGCTGAGAAGAGGTAAGCTAGAGGTGAAGAAGTATGTTGCTAAGAAGAGGTATGTCAGCTGAACTGTTGTTTGTTCGTAGAGAAAAAGTTTGTTAGATAGGCAAGGTTATTTCTATAAAAAGTCATAGTGATCCGGCTGCCCTTCTATACTTAGCAAGAATCCAACGTTGATGAAAGTTTTATGTTATTCACTCCTTGTGCGGCAATGTTTAGGGAGAACGGCTGGATGGCACGCTTCTTCTTACCTGTTTTTTGAGTACAATTACAGTAGGAGTTACGGAGACGCAGTAAGCTGCGAACACGGAGCTGCAATACGAACGAGGTTGAAACTGCGAACAAGGCTGATGCTGTGCATAGAGTTTGGAATAGAACTGTGAGGGGAGACGGATAGAAGATGGATGAAGTGAAAATCCCTTTTAATCTTACCGGCGGGGAAACTGTGTACCTGAGCAGGGTATGGCCGGGGCTTGTGCTGGAATGGAAGGAAGGACATCTGCTGCTGGAGTTCCCGGCTGAGGCGGATGGGATTTCGAGTGCGGTGTACGGCGGGGGAATGGGGCGTCTACAGCGGGCCGTCAATCAATTTGTCAGTCGTGATTACGAGTGTAGCGATCCTGTGCGGGATATGGAGCTTAAATTACGCGAATGGGGCTACCCGCAAGAAGGCTGTGCGGGCCTTATGACTGCTGTGCCGCTGGAGCACGCAGCTGTGATAGAGGAAGATACCGGCTCGGCAGGCATCTTCTGCTGTGTGACGGCCGCTTCGGGCAATGCCGCGCGTGCCGGGGTGGATCGCCCCGTGCTGGCGGCTTACCGCCCCGGCACGATCAATATTATGCTCGGCATTGACGGACGGCTGACTCCGGCGGCGATGGTCAATGCCGTAATGACGGCAGCCGAAGCCAAAGCTGCCGCCCTGGCCGATCTCGGCGTCACTGATCCCGAGAACGGCCTGATTGCAACCGGCACAACCACGGATGCGATTGTGCTTGCGGTGAGCCAAAGCGGGCGCTACGGCGCGGAGCATGTCTATGCAGGAACAGCGACTGATCTTGGCGGCGCCATTGGCCGGCTGGTGTATGCCGCTGTTACCGGCAGCCTGCAGTCGGTGAAATCCGTGCAGCCGGCGCATTCTGTGCAGCCAGCCAAGGTGGAACAATTGGCTGAACCAGTAATATCGGCTCAAACAGATCAAGTTGTGCAGGACGATTCCAAGGCGCAAGCCATCCAAAGCGCCCCCATGGCTCAAGCTGTGCCACCTGCTCCACTGGCTCAAACTGTGTCATCCGCTCGACAGACCCAAGCTGTGCCATCTGCTCAACAGGAGCAGGCTAGGACGAGTGGGCAATGAGCAGTCAATTCCTGATAACCCGGCGGGGTGAGCGCTTGTGAGTCTTGCGTTAATATTGCTGGCAGCCTATGTGCTGGACCTGATCGTAGGCGATCCAAGGAGTCTTCCCCATCCCGTAGTGTATATGGGGAAGGCGATTTCTGCGATCGAGCGGCTGATCCGCCGCTTTGTCTCGCAGCCGCGGAGTCTGAAGCGGGCCGGGATCCTGCTGCCGCTGCTGGTGGCGGGCGGAGCCTGGGGGTTGACAGCACTCCTCGTCGGACTGCTGTCCTGGGTATCTCCCTGGCTCGGCTGGGCAGCCGGGGCTTGGCTGCTCTCCACAACGGTTGCCGCCAAAGGATTGAAGGAGGCAGGGCTTGCCGTATATGTCGAGCTGCGCAAGGGTGATCATCCCGCAGCGCGCAGGGCGCTGGGGATGATCGTCGGCCGCGATACGGCTGGGCTGGACAGCCCGGAGATTGTCCGCGGCACTGTGGAAACCGTAGCGGAGAATATCGTCGATGCGATTATTTCCCCTCTGTTCTTCGCCCTGCTGGGCGGTGCACCGCTGGCCATGGCTTACCGTGCAGTGAACACGCTGGATTCCATGGTCGGCTACAAGAACGACAAATACCGCGACCTCGGCTGGGCATCCGCCCGGCTCGATGATGTGGTCAATTACATACCGGCGCGAATCACTGCGCTGTTGTTAACCTTATGCGCCTGGCTGCTGCGGCTGGATTGGCGGGGCTGCTGGCGCACCGTACTTCGCGATGCCCGCCTTCATCCCAGTCCGAACAGCGGCTACCCGGAGTCGGCAGTTGCCGGAGCACTGGGCATTCGGCTGGGAGGCGAAAATGTCTATCACGGCATCACTTCGTTCCGGGCTTACATGGGGGACCCGCTGCGTGCTATGGAACCGGAGGATATTATTGTGACCTCCCGGCTGATGCTACTCTCTTCGGCAATATTCGTCTGCTTCTGCGCAGCATTGGCATGGATTTGGATCGGAGGCTGAGCGGCGAGCATGACAGATCTAACACATGGACAAGGACATGGACAAGAGCATGAGCATGAGCATGAGCATGAGCATGTGCGCGAACAAGAGCAAGGGCAAGAACAAAGGCAAGGGCAAGAACAAAGGCAAGGGCAAGAACAAAGGCAAGGGCAAGAACAAAGGCAAGAGCAAGAACAAAGGCAAGAGCAAGAACAAAGGCAAGAGCAAGAACAAAGGCAAGAGCAAGAACAAAGGCAAGGGCAAGAACAAAGGCAAGAGCAAGAGCAAAAGCAAGAACAACAGCAAAGGCAAAAGCACGGAAAAGAGTCAAAACTAAAACAAGTGCTAGAGCAGGAGATAAGGAAAGAGCCAAGGCCGAGGGATGAGAAAGCACTGGTGCTGGCTCCAAAACTGGATCAAGTACTGCCCAAAGTACTCAAGCTCCAGTTAGTTCTTCTCCGCCATGGCCATACACAGTGGAATAAGGAATGCCGTTATCTGGGGAGCACAGATCTTCCTCTGCTGCCCGGAGCACAGGAGGAGTTGACTGCGCTCAAGGAGCAGCCTGAACTGCGCGGAGATTTCTGGCGGGTATATTGCAGCGATTTGCGCAGATGCCGGGAGACATTGGCTTGCATCGCACCAGGTCTTGAGGCGTCGGCCCTTTATGATTCCCGTTTGCGTGAGATGAGCTTCGGCGCGTGGGAGGGCTGTACTTATGAGCAGCTGCAGAATAATCTCGATTATCGAAGCTGGATTGATGATCCTGCCGAAGTCACGCCGCCTGACGGGGAATCCTGGGAGGCGTTCGAAGCGCGGCTGGACTCGTTTTTAAAGGAACTAAGGCAGTCAGCCGAAGCAAGCGGGGATGAGGCTGAATTAAGCCTGCTCCCTGAAGACAGTACCGTCCAAACTGCCGCTCCGGACCACCACCCTAGTGAAGAGCCGCTGCATTTGCGTGTGCTGCTGGTGACCCACGGCGGTGTAATCCGCCAGCTGCTGGCACGGGCTTTGGAGGACGTGACTTTTCGTACTGCCGCCGCTCCGCCGCCTGGAACGGTGGCAGTACTTACACTGGTACGGAGCGGAGGCAAGTGGCAGTGGTAATCCTTTTTCAATAGACCGTTCAGCCTAAGACAAGTGTAAGCACTAGAAGGAATCCCATAATGCAGGCGTTGATTAGTCCGTGTGCCGTGTATACAGCTGGGAAGCTGTGGGTCTGCAGAGACTCGGTGCCCAGAAAAGTACCCACATTATGTAATTAAAAAGCTATATCACCGCGGGACGCATGGGTTATCCCGTCATAGAACCACACCGGAAGAAAATCCCGGGGTTGTGGTTCTTTTTTTACGCTGGCGACTGTGCCATGATAGCTATGGGGGCGATTGAAGCATGTTTAAGGATTTCAAGCTCATTGCCGGACGTCCGGTATATATTCAGGTGAAGGATTATTTGAAGCATCTCATTCTAAAAGGCGCCCTCCAAGGCGGCCAGAAGCTTCCGTCGACACGCGAGCTCAGCACACTGCTGAAAGTCAGCCGCAATTCGATTATTTCCGCTTATGCGGGGCTTACGGATGACGGCTTTGCGTATACGGTGCAGGGTCAAGGAAGTTATGTTTCGCTTGCTGCCTCTACTGAGAGTGCAGCGGCCCCCTACTGGACCGTGGACTGGAAAGAGCGGATGAACAGCCGCGCGCTGCTGGCGGAGGAACTGGATATAATGAAGCGCGGAATCCGCGCGGAGAAGGGCACGATTTCTTTTACCAGTATTGCGCCCGATGAGAGCCTGTTTGATCTGGATAATGTAAAGCGGGCCTTTCTGGACCGCATGTCCGTAGAGGGCAACGTTCTGCTGAACTATGGCTATGCCAAGGGGTATAAGCCTTTAATAGACTATTTGCGGCAATATATGGAGCATAAGGGCGTGGATATGCGCGGCAAGGATATGCTGATTACGAATGGTTTTACGGAAGGCTTCGATTTGGTGCTGTCCGCACTTGGCCAGAAGCACGGGCAGGTGCTATGCGAGAATCCGACCCATCATACGGCGATCAAAAATATGCGGCTGAATGGATTTGAAATCACTGGAGTAACCATGGAGCGGGACGGCATCCACCTCGGTGAACTGAAACGGGCGCTGGAGGAGCGGGAGTATGACTGCGCGTATTTTGTGCCTTCCTATCACAATCCCACCGGCATCGTCATGTCCCCCGAAAAAAGACAAGGGCTGATGAAGCTGATGGCGGAGTACAAGGTGCCGGTCATCGAGGACGGCTTCAACGAAGAGCTGCGCTATTCGGGCTCACATGTAGCCCCGTTAATCGCGGCCGCGGGCGGCGGGAACAGCGTCGTCTATCTTGGCAGCTTCTCCAAGGTGTTGTTTCCCGGACTGCGTGTAGGCTGGGTGCTGGCTGATCAGGAGCTGATCTATTATCTGGAAAGTGTCAAAAGAGCCCGAAGTATTCATACTTCAACGCTGGATCAATCCATTCTGTATCAATATCTGCTCGGCGGCCATCTGGAAAAATACCTCAAACGTGCGCGAACGGAATATAGACGGAAATACGAGCTGACGCTGGAATGCTGCAAGGAGTATTTGCCGTATGTTGGGCTAAGCGGAGACGGCGGACTGCATCTTTTTGTAACATTTCCCGAAGGCTTTAGTACAAGAGAGCTGCTGGATGCCTGCCGTGAGCGGGGGGTTATTTTTACAGCGGGGGATATCTTCTTCACGAATGGAACAGGACAAAACACGCTGCGCCTGGGCTTCTCCAGGGTGGCTGACGGGGATATCCGCAGGGGAATTGAGATTATCGGCAGGGCAGCACGGCAACTACTGGGATGAAAAGGGGTTATGGGGATGATAAAAGTAGGCGTAATAATGGGCGGAGTTTCCTCTGAATATGAAGTGTCGCTGAATACCGGCAGAGAAATGCTGAAGCACCTGGACCGGAGCAAATATGAGGTTGTCCCGGTGGTTATTACAGAGCGTGAACAGCTGATCGGACAGGTAAAAGGTCTGGATTTTGCGCTGCTTGCCCTTCATGGAACCTATGGTGAGGATGGAACGGTTCAGGGGACGCTGGAGACGCTTGGCATCCCATATTCCGGGAGTGGCATGCTGTCCAGCAGCCTGTGCATGGATAAACATCTGTCCAAAACAATTCTCCGCAGCAAAGGTGTTCCTACGCCTGACTGGCTGTGCTGGGACCGGACGGAGGATGTTGCGCCGGAAGCCGTGGAACGGCTCGGTTACCCGGTGATGGTGAAGCCGAACTCAGGCGGTTCCAGCATCGGGATGACCAAAGTGAATAGCTCGCAGGAGCTGCGGAGCGCGGTGGAGAAAGCTTTTGCCGCAGACCAGTCGGTACTCGTCGAATCGTATACCGAAGGTCAGGAGATTACCTGCCCGATCCTCGGCGGAACTCTTCTGCCCGTTATCGGCATCCATGCGCTGGGCGCGGACTGGTTCGATTACAGCTCCAAATATGAGCAGGGCGGAGCCGACGAACGGGTAATTCAGCTGCCTGCCGAGATCCTGGAGCGGGTGCAAACGGCAGCGCTGGCCTGTTATCATGCGCTGAAATGCTCGGTATATGCACGGGTGGATATGCTGCTGAAGAATGGGATTCCCTACGTACTTGAGGTCAATACACTGCCGGGCATGACCGAAACGAGCCTGCTGCCCAAAAGCGCACTTGCGGCCGGATTCACCTTCAGCAGTCTGCTGGATGAGATTATCGCGGGTTCTCTGAAGGAACGGCGAGCGAATCAGGCAGTCCAAGTAACGCAAGAGGTAACGGAGACGAAGATGGAAGAAGAAAGGCAAGAGGTAGCAGGTCATGCTTAAGGAGAACCGCAAGATGGCAGAGGATTGGATAGCTCCCCGTGTGCGGGAGATTGCGCCTTCGGGCATCCGGGCTTTTTTTGATCTCACTGCCGGTAACAACGATATTATATCACTGGGCGTAGGTGAACCGGATTTCGCTACACCTGAGCATGTAAGAGCTGCCTGCGTCCGCGCTTTGAACCGCGGGGAAACGATGTACACCCCGAATGCCGGACTGCTGGAGCTTAGAGAAGAGATCGCCCAATATCTGGGGAGCAGCTTTGGACTGCAGTATCATCCGGCGGACGAGATCATGGTTACGGTGGGCAGCAGTGAAGCCCTTGATCTGGCACTGCGCGCTTTCACGGCTCCGGGTGATGAGATCATCATCCCTTCTCCCAGCTATATTGCCTATTCGCCGATTGCCCACTTAAACGGAGGGGCGCTGGTTGAGGTGGAAGCTACGGCAGAGCAGGGCTTCAAGCTTACAGCGGAAGCGCTGCGTAAGGCCATCACCCCACGCTCGAAGCTGCTGGTAGTGAATTTCCCGAATAATCCTACGGGAGCAGTCATGTCCTATGAGGACTGGCTGCCGATTGCAGAAGTTGTAAAAGAGCATAATCTGCTCGTGCTTTCGGATGAAATCTATGCGGAGCTTACCTATGACAGCACTCATGTTAGTATCGCTTCGCTCCCCGGCATGCAGGAGCGGACGATAGTGATCAGCGGCTTCTCGAAGGCATTCGCCATGACCGGCTGGCGTGTCGGTTATGTCTGCGGGAATCATGAGCTGCTGGCAGCGATGCTGAAGATTCATCAGTATACCGCGATGTGTGCGCCGGTGCTGGGCCAGATTGCCGCGATCGAATCCCTGCGTAGCGGGCTGCCCGACAAAGACCGGATGAAGGCATGCTTCCGGCAGCGCAGAACCCTGTTTGTGGAGGGCCTCAGAACCATCGGACTTCACTGCCATCAGCCGCAGGGTGCGTTCTATGCCTTCCCGTCCATCGCTCATACCGGACTGAAATCGGAGGAATTTGCTTTGCGCCTCCTGCGGGAGGCTGGAGTCGCCGCAGTTCCGGGACATGTGTTCGGAAGCGGCGGCGAGGGGCATATTCGCTGCTCCTATTCGACATCCACAGAGAGGCTGACCGAAGCGCTGGAGCGGATGGAAGGGTTTATGAAAGTAAGAATATGAATGTAAACGAAAATGCAAGTGTGAATGAATGTGTAAATGCAAATGATCATACGTGTGAAGAAATTCTCCACAAGACAGTATTAAAGCTCTGCAACCGGAAGCAGCGGTATAGACAGCTTTCCAAGTGCATGAAGGTAAAAATGTAATTGTATGATCCTGCTATATCACCTATAATCCTTAAGGAAGAAATAGGGGTATGCACTAAAATAGTTCGCGGCAGCAGCAGTGGCAGCACAAAGCCCCCTTCTTTGGAGAGGGGGCTTTGTGCCGTGGAGCTACGGTTATTTAAATAGAGTTGTAATAGAAGAAACAGGAGGAGTAACTATGATTTCAGCTTTGGAAGAAGTGATTGGGCGGATTGTCCCCGCCGATGAACAAGCGATACTGCGCGCCGAGGACCGGCTGAACAGCCTGACCAAGCCGCCGGGAAGCCTTGGCCGGCTGGAGGCATTAGCCGTCCGGCTGGCGGGAATCTCCGGTGTGGAACAGCCAAGCTACGGCAAACGCACCGTAGTGGTCATGGCTGCAGACCACGGTGTCTGCAGTGAGGGAGTCAGCGCATTTCCGCAGGAGGTTACGGTGCAGATGGCCCATAATTTCCTCAGCGGCGGCGCAGCGGTGAATGTGCTGGCCCGCCAAGGCGGGGCAGAGGTGAAGCTGGTGGATATCGGGATAGGCGGTGACCTGAGCCATCCGGAGCTGATTGACCGCAAGGTGCGGCGTGGAACCTGCAATATGGCGCAGGGACCGGCGATGAGCCGGGAGGAAGCGCTGAGAGCCATTTTGGCCGGAGTGAGCGTGGCGGAGGAAGCGGTGAAGAGTGGAACGGAGATACTTATCACCGGCGAAATGGGCATCGGCAATACGACAGCCAGCGCTGCGGTGCTGTGTGCACTGGAAGGTATCCCGGCAGAGACCGCTGTAGGCCGGGGGACTGGCATTGACGATGAGCGGCTGCGCCATAAAATCGCAGTGGTGGAACGGGCGCTGCAGATCAATGCACCGGATACGGACGATGCTATCGACGTGTTAGCTAAGGTAGGTGGTCTTGAAATCGCCGGTCTGGCCGGGCTTATTCTGGGTGCAGCCGCTGCACGGGTTCCCGTTGTGCTTGACGGCTTCATCTCCGGCGCCGCAGCGCTTGCGGCCAAAGCACTTGCACCGGAGTCCATCCATTATATGATTGCCTCGCATGTCTCAGGGGAGCAGGGGCATAAGCTGATGCTGGAGCGGCTGGGGCTGGAAGCGCTGCTCGACCTTGGGCTGCGTCTTGGCGAAGGAACAGGGGGCGCCCTCTGCCTTCATCTGATTGAGGCGGTGTGCCGGATTATGCGCGAAATGGCCACCTTCGAAAGCGCAGGGGTATCCGGGGCGGAGAACCGATGAGCATCCTTGTAACAGGCGGCGCGCGCAGCGGCAAAAGCAGCTTTGCCGAACGCCTGACACTGTCGCTGGCCGGTCAGGCTTTCTATGTGGCGACCGGGCAAGCGTTCGATGAAGAGATGAAGGCGCGGATTGCCCTGCACCGGCAGCAGCGCGAAGAAAGCGGCGGCCAGTGGGAGACGCTGGAGGAGCCGCTGGATTTGCCGGCTCTGCTGGAGCGTCTCTCCGGGGGAAAGGCGGTGCTTGTAGACTGCCTGACCCTGTGGCTCTCCAATGTACTGCTGGCCGTGGAAGGGCAGGCGGACAGACAAGAGCGGATGGAGCAGGAAATCGCCAGGCTGGAGCACAGTGTGGCGTCTTTCCAGGGGACGCTCGTTCTGGTTACGAACGAGGTTGGTGACGGCATCGTGCCGGAATATGCACTGGGACGGCTGTACCGTGATCTCGCCGGACGGATGAATGCGCTGCTGGCCCGGCAGTGCCAGCAGGTCTTTCTCGTCACTGCCGGTATACCGGTTGAGCTGAAGAGCAGGGAGTATCTGCTATGAGTGCGCGGGAGGATGCCGCCGCCGCTTTTCAGTTCCTGTCGCGTTTTCCGGTAAAGGGCGGCGGTGACTTTTCCCGTGATTTGCTGCGGCGCAGCGTGGTCTATTATCCGCTCGTCGGTGCGGCGATCGGGGGGAGTGCTGCGCTATGCGCCGCTGGAGCGGCTTGGCTGCTGCCGGCATGGCCTGCCGCTGTAATCACCCTCATCCTGTGGGTAGGGCTGACCGGCGGGCTGCACCTGGACGGCTGGATGGACAGCGCCGACGCACTGCTCAGCTACCGCTCGCGGGAGCGGATGCTGGAGATCATGAAGGACAGCCGCGTAGGAGCGATGGGCGTCCTGGCCTGCGTGCTGCTATTGCTGCTGAAGGCCGCCTTGCTGGCGGCATTTATTGAAGGCGGCACCTATTACGAGCTGCCGCTGCTGTTATTGCCGCCGGTCTGGAGCCGCTGGTATATGGTGCGGGCGATGGCCCGCTATCCTGTTGCCCGCGGCAATGAGGGGTTGGCAGCCAGCTTCGCAGAGCTGCAGCCCCGGCAGGAGCGGCGCGCGCTGCTCACCGCCGCGCTGCTCTCACTGGCCGCTGCCGCTGCGCCACTTGCGCTCGGCGCGGCAAGCGGCACCTGGCCGCAGCATCTGGCGGCGGCCTGCCTTGCCCCGGTGGCCGCAGTGCTCTGCGGCCATCTCGCGGCGCGGCGGATCAGCAGCCGGCTCGGCGGGCTCACCGGCGATGTATACGGCGCGCTGAACGAGCTGCTGGAGGTAGCGCTGCTGCTCCTGCTGGTGCTGCTGCAGCACAACCTGATGTAGCCGGAAGGTTCTGCGGAGAGCTACATTTCCGGCGTATGCTAGAACAAGAACAACTGCTTCGCCAGTACTCCGGCAGCAGGAAGAAAGCGGGGAGAAGAGCATGAAGAACCAAGCGGACACACAAGAGAAGAAACAGCGGGCGGCCGTGCTGATGATGCAGGGAACGGCTTCGGATGTCGGCAAGAGCCTCGTTACTGCAGCCATCGGGCGGATTATGACACAGGACGGCTACCGGACGGCGCCCTTCAAGTCGCAGAATATGGCGCTGAATTCCTATGTCACCGTGGACGGAAAAGAAATCGGGCGTGCCCAGGGCATGCAGGCCGAAGCATTCGGCATTACGGCTACCAGCGACATGAATCCGATTCTGCTGAAGCCATCGGGCGAGATGAGCGCGCAAATCGTCGTCCATGGCGTACCGCACACGGCGCTGAGCGCGCGGGAATACCGCGAGAAGTTTCTGCCGGAAGCCAAAGGGACGGTGCTGGACGCGCTGGATCGTCTGCGGGCGGCTTATGATATCGTGCTGATGGAAGGGGCGGGAAGTCCGGCCGAGATCAACCTGAAGGCACGGGATATCGTCAATATGAATCTCGCAGGCTGGGCGGATGCGCCGGTGCTGCTGATCGCAGACATTGACAGAGGCGGCGTATTCGCCTTTCTGGTGGGTACACTCGAACTCTTGGAGCCGCATGAGCGGGCGCGTGTCAAAGGCTTCATTATCAATAAATTCCGCGGCGATCTCTCCTTGCTGCAGCCCGGTCTGGATTGGCTGGAGCAGCGCACCGGGATCCCGGTGCTTGGTGTGCTGCCGTTTCTGCCGCAGCTGCGGATAGAGGCGGAGGATTCCGTAGTACTGGAAGGGACTTCGGGCCGTATGCAGCCCGGCAGCGCGAAGGAGCTGGATATTGCAGTCATCCGCTACCCGAGAATATCGAACTTCACCGACTTCGATCCGTTGGAGGATGAGCCGGATACCGCTGTGCGTTATGTGACCTCCGTAGAGGAGCTGGGCACACCGGATGCCATCATTCTGCCGGGTACGAAGAATACGGCGGCAGACCTGAATTATTTGCGGGAGCAGGGCTTCCCTGAAGCAATAACGAATGCGCTGGAGTACGGAACATCGCAGCTTACCGGCATTTGCGGAGGTTACCAGATGCTGGGGCGGAGGCTGCTCGATCCGCATGCTGTTGAAAATGCGGAGCCGGGGGATAGTGACGGGCTGGGCTATCTGCCCCTGTCCACGGAATTTCTGCCGCATAAGACGACGGTGCGTGTAAGCGGCACGCTGGCTGAGGATCATCCGCTGCAATTATGCGGCCTTGACCCCGGAGCGGCTGAGGAAATTCCCGTTGCCGGATATGAGATTCATATGGGTACCACGACAAAACATGAAGGTGCAGGCGTCAGAAGCCTGTTCCACCTGACGGGACCGGATGGGGAGACGTTGCCTGAAGGTTGGGGTACGCCAGACGGCAAGATATGGGGAACTTATCTGCATGGTTTGTTTCATAATGATAGCCTGCGCAGAGCCTGGCTTGACGGAATACGGCAGGCCAAAGGTCTTGCCCCGCTGGCCAGGACCTTCTCGTCGGCAGCGCTCCGCGAGCAGGAATTCGACCGCCTGGCAGATGCCGTAAGAGCCAGCCTTGATATGGAGGCAGTTTACAGAATAATGGGTCTTCCCGGAGAAGAGGGGTAAGGATGGTGCTGGCGGTTCTGCTGTTTATTGTTGCCGGTCTGGCTGAAATCGGCGGCGGTTATTTGATCTGGCTGTGGCTGCGGGAGTCGCGGCCGCTCTGGTACGGCCTCGTTGGTGCACTAATTCTGATTGTGTACGGCATCATCCCCACCTTGCAGAAGTTCCCTTCTTTCGGCAGGGTGTACGCCGCCTATGGCGGTGTGTTCATCGTGCTTGCCGTTCTTTGGGGCTGGCTGGTGGACAAGAAGACACCGGATCTGTATGACTGGATCGGTGCAGGTATTTGTGTGATTGGGGTATCGGTTATCCTGTGGGCACCGAGACACTGATCTGGAGGGGAAGAGCGTTATTAAATTGCAGCGCAATCTAACAAAAAGGCAGTCCAAGCTTTGATAAGCTGTGGACTGCCTTTTGATATGGTTCGAAAGAAGCGGGTTCTCTTTAAATCTTGAACTGTTTCACAGCTTCCTGCAGCTTCACCGCTTGTTCATGCAGATGCTCCACAGTCAGGGAGTGGCCATCCAGCTCCTCATGCTGCCGTGAGGAGTTCTCCGCAAGCAATTCTGCACTGGCTTGCGATTTGCCGGTGATTTGTGCGGTTTCCTCCACCGAGGCGCTTACTTCTTCGGTGCCGGCCGAAATCTGCTGGGTGGCGGCAGATACGGACTGAATGCTGTGATTGATGCTTTGAATAAGAATAAGCAGTTGATTAAAGGCATTGCCGGCTTCCACCGCTTTGCCTACGCCCGAGGCTACTTCCGAGTTCACATGATTCATTTCTTCCACCGAACGGTTCATATCCTCCTGCAGGCTAAGCAGGAAGTCGCGGATCTGCTCATTGGATTCCTTGGACTGCTCGGACAACTTGCGGACTTCTCCGGCTACAACAGCAAAACCGCGGCCATGCTCGCCTGCGCGTGCCGCTTCAATGGAAGCATTCAGCGAAAGCATCTGAATCTGCTTGGTTATTTCGGTGATGCCCTGGACAACCCCGCCAATCATCAGGGAACGTTCATTCATGATGCGGAACTGCTCCAGCGACTTCTGAGAGGCATGCTCCACCTGACGCATTTGCTGTACGGCACTCTGGGCAACCTCATTGCCGCCCATGGCTTCCGCTGCAGCTTCACTGATCTGCTCGGTGACTTCACCGGCTGCGGATGCGATATGCTGAATGCCGAAATTGATTTCTTCCATGGCTCTGGAGTTCTCCAGTGCGCTGCTGGCAATAGTTGTACTGCCTTTGCCGATCTCCGTAACGGATAGCGCCGAACGCTCGGCCATTTCGCCCAGCACTTCAACACGCGCTTTCAGATCATTGGCATCGGCGACGACACTGCCTGAAGTATCGAGCACCTGCCCGATCATTTCCTTAAGCCGTTGTCCCATACTTTGGAAGCTCACCGACAACTGGCCGACCTCATCGTTGCCCTTGATAACCAGATTCTGCGTGAAATCACCGGCAGCGAGCTTATTGCTATAAGCGGTAAGCTGAGAGAGCGGCCGTGTGATTTTCCGGCTCATAAAGGTCGCGGCGGCGGTTCCAATGATCAGCGACAGCAGTGTAATTCCTATACTTGCCCAAACGATGCTGTTTATCTTGTCTTCAACAAAACCAACGTCAGAACTTACTCCGATGACCATCTTGCTGCCAGGAACACTGACATAGGCGGTCTTATGTATACCGTGACTGTCACTATAGATTTCACTAAGCCCCGTTTTTCCTTTAGCGGCTTGTTCCATAGCGGGCAATACCTTAAGGCTTTCTTCAGCCTTCAGCTTTGAGCCGTGATCTGCGGCCAGTACGGTGGCCTTTCCATCTTTCATTTCGATGAGGAAAATGGTCTCCACATCATGCAGCTTTCTTTTTTCCTGGAAATAGTATTCGACATTCGTGGTGGCCTGTGCACTCTTACTCAGGGTCTGCTGGGCGTGGGTTGCGTTCAAATTCTTGTAGACATCCTGAGCGGCCCCGGTCAGAAGCTTGTTAATTTGCGGCATTACGTAGCCGTCGATGGTACTCATTGATATAAAGTAGAAGCTGATACTTAACACAAGAGATGTGAGCAATAGGACGACAAACAACAAAAGTGTAAATTTGCGGCTGATTGAATTCTTAAAGCGTGACATATCCATTCTCTCCTTTTCTATTTGAATGCATCGATCCCATGCCAACGCTTATAAGCGGGCACACAGCTATATACTCCATTGATGTTGGTCATATATCAGGCTATCGTTCCGGGGATATGATTGATAACTATTCTATAGAATTAACCTCCGGTTGAATAGTGAAAAAATTGAATTATAACGCATATTTTCAGAAAAATATGAATAATTGTCGAATGAACCATTTATTTACCGAAAATAAGTGACAACATTCTTCTTTTCTGAAAATTTAAAATTCTCATAGAATGTTAGCTTTTTATATGGTAGAGTATTAATGTTTTGTTCCAATAAACAAAATATCCGCGGTTCGTAACCATCCCGCGTAACCAAAACTAGGAGGAAGTATAGAAAAATGTTTAATTTGTTGTGGGGAATTTTGTTCGTTATTGTCAACTTCGGCCTATTTCTGCTCTGTTACCGTCTCTTTGGTAAAAAGGGGCTGTATGCCTGGGTTGGAGTTGCTACGGTCATCGCCAATATTCAAGTGGCCAAGACGATTGCCATGCCGCTGGACATCGTGATGACGCTGGGCAATACGATGTATGTAACGCTGTATATGACCAGCGATTTGCTTAATGAACGGTACGGGCGGAAGGAAGCGCGCAATGCCGTATGGTTCGGCTTTTTCACCCTGCTGATGACTACGGTGATTATGCAGATGGCGCTGGTGTTCAAACCGCAGGGAGATCCCATTTTCCAGACCTCGCTGGAAACGATCTTTGGACTGATGCCGCGTCTGGCGCTGGGAAGCCTTGCTGCCTATTTCATCAGCCAGTTCCTCGACGTGCGCCTGTATTCGTGGATCCGCAAATACTACAGCACCTCGCGCCAGCTTTGGATCCGCTCCAACGGCAGTACGATGATCAGCTCATTTGTTGATACGCTGATTTTTTGCACCATTGCGTTTGCCGGCAGATTCGATATACAGGTGTGGATCGAAATTTTGCTGACTACCTACGTAGTGAAATTCCTGCTGACCGGTGCAGGCACGCCAATCCTTTACATTGCCCGCTCCTTTAAGTTTGCTGAAGAGGAAGAGCCGGCCCTGAAGGATGCGGAAAGCCGCAGCATTTCATAGATTGTGACCATAAAAAAAGCAGTGAGTCTCCCGTTATGGGGTCGGCTCACTGCTTTTTTTGATGGACATATCTTATATTGGAATGCTGTTACAAATGGAGGATAGTCAGCTCTTTCGGGAAGCTGGTCAGCGTTACGGGACCTTCTGCTGTAATAAAGACATCATCTTCAATACGTACACCGCCTACGCCCGGCACATAGATGCCCGGTTCCACGGTGAATACGTTGCCGTTCTCGATAATATCCGTATTTAAACCGTGAAGGGAAGGATACTCATGGGTATCCATGCCAAGTCCATGGCCGACACGGTGCATGAAATATTCCCCGTACCCCGCATTTTCGATCACTTCACGCGCTGCCCGGTCCACTGAGCCGAAGGTAGCTCCTGCTCGGGAAGCGGCAATGCCTGCCAGGTTAGCGGCCAGCACCGTGTTGTAGATTTCGGTCAGCTTGCTGTCCGCTTCCTCCACGGCAAAGGTCCGTGTGATGTCGGAAGCATACCCGGCGGCATATACGCCAAGGTCGAACATCAGGAAATCACCCGGCTGGATGATGCGGTCTCCCGGCACACCATGCGGAAGGGCAGTGTTAGAACCACTGAGGACCATAGTGTCGAAGGAAGGACCGGAGGCGCCGACCTTTTTCATCAGATATTCCAGCTCGGCTACCAGCTCAATTTCGCTGACTCCGCTTTTCACATGTTTTAGACCGCGGCGCAGAACCTCCTCCACCAGCTCGGCGGCATGTTTCATCCGGCTGACTTCCTCCGGTGTCTTCTTGGCGCGCATCGCCCGGAGCAGGGGACCGATATCGCTAAATTGCGCTGCAGGCACAGAATCGGCGAGCAGCTCATACCGGCTTACGGAGAAATGCTCTTTCTCTATACCGAGTGTTCCAGGTGTTTTGCCGCCAAATTGCGACTTTAGCAGCTCATACGGATTATCGGTATCGCTGTGTGTCAGGATCGTCGTGACGGAGGAAGCCGCATGAGCTGCTTCGGCATCCAGTGCCGGAACAATCAGGACGGGCTCCTCTCCGCGAATCAGCAGCAGGCCAAGAAAACGTTCATGCGGATTGCTGGCAAACCCGGTCAAGTAGTAGACATGTTTGGGATCGGTGACGAGCAGAGCGTCCAGCCCTTCTCCCGCCATTCCCCCAGCCAAACTTTGTAGAGCCTCATTCATTTCAGGTGTTCCCCTTTCGTGATCACGATAAAAAAAAGCAATGTTTTCATTATAGATCATTAGCCGGCAGGGTGCACGTCTCTGTAGATTTGCTTGACCAAAGGGTTTAGCGAACCGCAAGGCCGGGTAATAGTTGCCCAAATTGATTGCAGACTGAACATAACAAGCTTTGAAGCCAGTGTTCATATATTCTTTCAGGAGGTGACAGCCATGTCCGGCAAAAGAAAAGTCCACCACAGCCTTCTAGGGTGCTGTATGTTGATCCTGCTGACAGAAGGGTTGTCAGCCTGCACAGCTTCTTCCGAAACCAGTAATGCGGGGGAAACGCTGAAGAGTGCAGGGCCGCACCTCTCGGAAAACCCTGCAGAGAGCGCAGATCCATCCCTGGTTTCTCCGTCAAATAATACTGCGGATGGAAAATCGGGTCAGCAGGCAGAGGCGCAGGTCTCACCGGGTCCCGCTCCCTCTGCAGAACCAACCCCATTTACAGTATCCGAGGATCCTGCAACAACAGCTTCTGTAAAGTCCAAAGCATCCTTCCCCTATACAGCTCAAACAGTAGCAACGGGGCTGAATGTCCCTTGGGAAATGGCATTTGCTCCGGATGGGCGGATTTTTTTTACTGAACGGCCCGGCAGCCTGCGGGTGATTGAGAATGGTAAACTGAGAAAGGCTCCGCTGCTGGAGCTTCTTGCGCCGTTTGTCAGCAAGGGGGAGGGCGGTCTCTTGGGACTTGCGCTGGATCCGGCGTTTGAAAAAAGCGGGTATGCCTACGTCTACCATTCCTATCTCCATACAGACGGCGGAGTGCAGAACCGTGTACTGCGGCTCAAGATCAGCAGCGGCAAAGCGGAGATTAACAAGGTGATGCTGGATGGCATCCCTGGAGACATCAATCATAACGGCGGCAGGATTAAAGTAGGACCGGACGGATATCTGTACGTCACTGCCGGTGAACGATATAAGCCGGAGCTGGCACAGGATAAAGACAGTCTGGGCGGAAAAATCCTGCGAATCTCCCTTGACGGGTCCATCCCGCAGGATAACCCTTGGCCGGATTCTCCCGTCTACAGCTGGGGCCACCGCAACCCGCAAGGGTTGGCCTGGCAGCCGGACACTGGAGTGCTTTACAGCTCGGAGCATGGCCAGTCCAGCCATGATGAAATCAATATCATTGAGGCAGGCGCCAATTACGGCTGGCCGCTTATTGAGGGCGATGAAACCGCAGGCAAAGGTGAGGTGAGTCTGAGGCTTCCGCTCCTGCATAGCGGCAGCCAAACCTGGGCTCCGTCGGGAATGGCTTTTATTACACAGGGTCCATGGAGCGGCGAACTGCTGGTTGCCGGGCTGGCCGGAGAACAGCTGCTGTGGATTTCCCCGTCGTCCAGAGGGGGGAAGACTAAGGCAACAGCATTATTCCAGGAGAAATGGGGACGGCTCCGCAATGTGGCCGAGGGTCCGGATGGTACCTTATATGTAATGACGAATAACCGGGATGGCAGGGGCGAGCCCGGAAACAATGACGACAAGCTGATTGCCCTGAAGCCAAACTGGAAATGAGCCTAGTGCCGCTCCTCGTTTGATATCCCATCATGATAAAAAATCAGGCCCGCTCGTAGATTACTCTACTTGCGGGCCTGATTTATGTCTGGACTATAAGCCGGACATGCTCTGTTAGAGCGCATCCGTCAATTGGTTGATAAGCTCCTGCGGACTGCCGTCGTAGAGTCCGCCGTGGTAACAGAGGACGGACTGGATTAACCGTCCTTCCAGCTTGTGCAGGCTGCGCAGCGCCTGTGGCATGTCCGGTGTGGCCGACTCTGCCGGTCCGGTCAGCTGTCCGTCTACGACGAGCAGCTCATCGACTGCCAGCAGCAGCGCTTGTTCCTGCACATAAAGGCAGATATGCCCCGGCGTATGGCCGGGGGTATGAATAATTTCGATGCCGCCGCCCCACGGCAGCCGCTGGCCGTCATGCAGCTCCGTGAAGCTGCCGAGCTGTGCCAGCTGCTCCAGAAACGCATGGAACTGCTCCTGAAATGCCTGCGGCATCTGCGCGACCCGCTGCGGATTCATTTTCAGCATCGGCTGGCTGTTCGTGATTGCCGGAATATCGCCCGGATGGGCGAATAGCTCAACGCCGGGGAGCTTCTGCACGAGCAAAGGGAGATTGCCGATATGATCAATATCCTGATGAGTAAGGATGATGCGTTTAATGCTGGAAAGCTGTTCGCCCGCTTGCTCTATAGCTTGCAGCAGAGCATCATATTGGCCGAACATGCCGGTGTCTATGAGGGTCAAGTCCTCCCCATCTTTCAGCAGCACCGGATAAATCTTGGTAGGGCCCATTACGGGTGAGATCATGGGGACAGTCAGTACGATAACATTTGGGCCAATATTCATAGTTCAGCTCCGGGAATAGGATTCCCGGAATTCACCTCCATATAAGTTTTCTCAGTTAGCAATCGGCGTTCCGTTCGGGACCTTGCGGTCCGGAGCCAGCAGGATGACCTCGCCTTTCTCCGCATGCGTTGCGTAACCCGCCAATCGTATATCCATGAGCATGGTTTTGGTGCTGTTTCTGCTCGGCGGACTGTATGTTCTTTATTTGGCTCAAATCCCATGACCAGCACTGTACGCGGACTGCATAGCCCTTATTTGCCTGGAAAACAGGCTAACCCACCCATTTTCAATGAGATAGCGGCGCTGGTGTCCGTTCGAAGAGTCAGGAGTTCTTTTTGTACAAAATAACGTCTCCTGAGTCCGCGAGACAGTCTGAGCCGCTAGATGCTGATTGCTGGCTGACTTATGCTTTACTCCATTCGATTGACGCCGTATCCTATTCAAATAAGGATACAATTACAGGACTGCAGCAATCTGGACGAGCGATTCACACAGCTGAATAGCCATATGTACTGAAAGGCTTTTCTTGTACACCTGATTTGATGTAACATAATCTTAAAACATATGCTGTGGAAAGGCCAGGCTGGCAGTTGTAATTGGCAGGTTGCTAGAGAGGGGATTGGCCATGAATGGAAAGACGGTGCTTGTAACCGGAGGCAACTCCGGGATGGGATTGGCAACGACGATTGAAATGGCCCGCCAGGGAGCAACGGTGGTGATGGCCTGCCGCAGCCGCAAGCGCGGGGAAGAGGCGCTGGCGGAAGCCAAGCGGGAAAGCGGATCTGACCATATCACGCTGATGTTATGCGATTTGGCTTCGTTTCAGAGCATCCGCGGGTTTGCAGCGGAATTCAAGGCGAGCCACCTCATACTCGACGTATTGATTAACAATGCCGGTGTAGTGGCCGTTAGACGTGAGCTTACGGCGGACGGCTTCGAGCAGGACTTCGGGGTGAACCATTTGGGACACTTCTTGCTGACCCGTCTGCTGCTGGATCAGCTAAAGGCGGCAGAGCAAGGCAGGATCGTGGTCGTTGCTTCCGGGGCCTACAAGATCGGAAAGCTGTATTTGAATGATCATACTCTGTCGCGCGGTTTCAATCCGGCCAAGGCTTACGCGCGTTCCAAGCTGGCCAATATCCTTTTTACGAGAGAGCTGTCCAAGCGCCTGCAGGGCACGGAAGTTACGGTCAATGCTGTACATCCGGGTGCTGTGGGGACCAGTATCGGGGTTAACCGGGAGACAGGCTTTGGCCGCTCGGTGCTGAAGCTGTTATCCTATTTCTTCCTGACACCCGAGCAGGGGGCGGACACGGCAATCTATCTCGCGACGGCGCCGGAGCTGCTGGGAGTGACCGGACAATATTATTACCGCCGAAAGATCAAAGAGCTGTCACCGAGGGCACTGAATCAGGAAGATGCCGAACGTTTGTGGCAGTGGAGCCTGGAACAGACCGGAGCAGACAAGGGCTTACACAACTTTTAGGAGGATCTGAAGAATGGCTTGGCACAATTACAGCATTGAAGATGCAACACTAGAGAATTTAGGGGCAATTGTGGAGATTTATAATTCGACGGTAGCCGGACGGATGGTTACTGCTGACCTGGAGCCGGTTCGGGTGGAGGACCGCTTGCACTGGTTCCATGAGCATAACAGCCATCATCGCCCGCTGTGGGTACTGAAGCAGGACGGCGAGGTTGCCGCCTGGTTCAGCTTCCAGTCGTTCTATGGCCGTCCCGCCTATAATGGAACCGCAGAAGTCAGTGTATATGTAAGCGGGAAGTTCCGCGGCAGCGGTGCCGGGAGTATCCTGCTGACCAAGGCACTGGAAGAATGCCCGCGCCTTGGTCTTCAGAATTTAGTTGGTTTTGTATTCGGCCACAACGAGCCAAGCCTGGCTCTGCTGCGGAAATTTGGTTTTGAACAATGGGGACTGCTGCCTGGAGTTGCTGAAATGGACGGCATTCAACGTGATCTGGTCATTATCGGCCGCAAGCTGTAAGGAGCAGCGCACCATTGTTTGTGCAGTATGTGAAGGCTAACCTTTACTCTGGAGGAATTCCTTCAGGCCCGCAGCCTTCCGATTCAATCCAGGATTCCGACCATTCCTGCAGATCACGGATGACCGATTCCAGCGCCCGCCCTTTATCCGTCAAGGAGTATTGAATTCTTACGGGTGTCTCGGGAAATACTTCGCGGAGGACAATGCCTTCCAGCTCCAGTTCCTTAAGCCGTTCGGACAAGAGTCTGCCGCTGACGGGCAGAGAAGACTCGATAACACTGAAGCGCTGTGGTCCCTGAAGGAGCTGATAGATGATTAAGCCTGTCCAACGTCTGCCGATGATTTCCATGCTTTTCTGTAACTTTGGACACAAATCTAGGGATTTCATAAGGCTCACCTCTTACTGAACATTATAAACGAAAAGACCTATAACTAAAACAAATTTGAACTACATGCAATGCCCGAAAGGATGAGCTACATGGCCAAAAAAAAGAAAATAACCCCTGCTCCACGTCCCGCTGCATCGGATGCTCCGGCAACACTCCGGGATCTCCTCAGCAGTGATGTGCTTGACAAGCTGAAGGCGCAGTCCGATGCGCTCAAAGCCGAGGAGAATGACAAGAAAGAGGCAGCCCGCAAAGCGGTAGAGGATCAGCGGAAAGCCGAGCAGAAGCGGCTGGAGAATGATTTTGCCCATTTGCTGGAGAACAGCAAACAGGATTGGCATAAATTCAAGTAAACAAATAACCTATGAAGAGGGCGCCTGGGAGGGTGTCTTCTTTTTTTGCGTGCAGGGGAAATAGTCCTTTTGATGTATTTTTTACACAGGTGAGCCGCAGAATTCAGTAGATTCTGCGGTTTTTTTGCAGCCTGGCGGACAGGACTTCCAATATTAGGGTTGACAATCTGCAGCAGAGCCATATATTATTGGGTTTATCATTTAGAGAAGGGAGGCCGATGGGCCATGATTGGAACTATTGTACTGGAATTGTTGCCTTGCCACATTACAACCGCATATGAACCATCTGATCTCATCGCCTTCGTCCGGGAGACATGATGTGCCCTTGGCTCATCCTGTCGCATTCTTGCACACATGGGTAAGCTTTAAATTATGTTAGGTAATTTTGAAGCAATGATTAGCTCTTCAGGAGCCGTGGATCAGAACTGATCTGCGGCTTTTTTTGCGTACCTGAAACACTAAAGATTTCACGAACGGAAAGATAATTTAATTTAACTTATTAACGAACTTGAGAGGAATTGAAAATAACTTATGAATAGTAATTCACAACAAGCGGGCTTCGATGAGCCGCAATATAAACACCGGGTGGCTCTTCCGGGAGGCGACCTGAAGGTCTATGCCAGCGGGCAATTATTTGCCACACTGGACTATAAGGTTATGGAAATGGCGAACAACAACCTGCAAATCCCGAATATTGAATATATGAGCTATACACCGGATGTGCATGTAGGCGTCGGCACCTGCATCGGCACAACTGCGGTATGGGATGCGGCAGGAGGATATGTGTCGCCCTCTATCGTGGGCAGCGACATCGGCTGCGGAATGCGCGTGCATCTCACCAATCTGCACAAGGATGATCTGCGTGAGGTTAAGCTGCGGAGAAAGCTGGTCCGCGCCATCGAGAAATATTTGCCGATGGAGGCGCAGCAGCGGGGCCATTACAGCGATATCCGGCTGGAGAATGTGGTCCGCAAGGGGCTGCACGGGCTGCCGAACAAATATGTGCCCGACAGCTACACTCCGAAGAAATCAAGCGCGCTTTCCCATGTGGAGATCAGCAAGCTGGCGTTTGACGAGGAGATCCTGAATGAGCTGCCCGATATGGCCTGGCACCGCGGACACCGCCAGCTGGGTACCCTTGGAGGAGGCAATCATTTCGTCGAGATTCAGGCGATTGAGATTGCGGAGGAACAGCGGGAGGTGGCGGAAGCCTGGGGGCTGCAGGACGGGCAGGTTGCCGTGATGATCCATTCCGGCTCACGGGCCTGGGGCGGCATGGTCAACCAGTTCTGCACCCCGGCCTTCGCCAAGGTGATGGGGCAGCTAGGACTTGGCAGCGCCGATCCGCGCCTGATCTTTGCCCCGCTGGAACATCCGCAAGGCCAGCGTTATGTTAATCTGATGTACTCCGCCTTGAACTACGCTGTCGTGAACCGGCATCTGATCGCCTACGGTGTCCGCGAAGCGTTCCGTGAGGTGTTCGGCACGAAATGTGAGCTGCGCACCCTGTATGACCTGATGCACAATTATGCCTGGAAGGAAGAGACCTCTTCGGGGACCAAATTTGTGCACCGCAAGGGGGCTACCCGTGCCTTGCCGGCTCAGCATCCGGACAATCCGCGGCCTTATGCCGCGACCGGTCACCCGGCGCTGATTCCCGGCTCAATGGGCACCGCCTCTTATATCATGGTCGGCCAGCCCGGCGGAGAAGAGAACTTTTATTCCATCTGCCACGGTGCAGGGCGGATCCGTTCACGCACGGCAACGAAACGGCTGGTGTCTGTTCATGAATTTTCCCAGTCGCTAAAGGTAGGCAAAGAAGATGAGATTGTAGTAAACCAGCATTCCCTGGAATCTATCATTGACGAATCTCCCCAAGCCTATAAGAATGTAGATGAGATCATAGAAAGCGTTACGGGCGCCGGCCTGGCTGCCGTTGTGGCCAAGTGCAAGCCGCTCGCAGCGATAAAGGGGACCAAATAGGATGGAGCAGGAGTGCAAGAAACAGGCTGTGATTTACGAATACGATGGAGGCACGAGTGGCATGATCAAAGGGTACGACGTCTACGCCCGCCTAGTAGACGGTATCCTTGAAGCTCTTTATGCCCGCTATGGTGTCCGCTATGAGCTGTACGCCAGCGACGACCCCAACAGTGAGTATTGGAAGCTGCTGGAGAATGATGTGCAGTCCGGCAACCCCGGAGTAGAGCATGTGGCGCGGATATTTGACCGGCTGGAGGACCGTACCTTTGTCTACGACGATGACAAGGAGCAGCCGGAATATAATATTCACCTGTCGATCCGCAACAATGTGCTGGCTTATCCTGCAATGGGCGTGGCGCTGGCACGCGTGCCCGTATTTCAGGAGAACGGCATTAACTTTCAGGATTTTGTATTTGCCGCCTCCGACGCGCAGCTGCAGGCTTTCCTGAGCAATGTGCGCACGCGGCAGCGGGAGCAGAATATCAATAAGGTGACGGTGTTCACCGATCGGCGCAACGGTATTTTCCGGGAAGATGAGCCAATCACCCGTTCTGTCGGACGGGAGGAAGTGGTGCTGGATGTCGCGATCAAAAAGGAAATCTACCGCTCGCTCGACCAGTTTTTCGATTCTGACCGCAGCTTCTATGTGACCTATGACATCCCTTATAAACGGGGGATTCTGCTCTACGGGCATCCGGGAAACGGCAAGACGACGCTCGTCAAGTCCATCGCCGGAAGTGTGCCCGGACCGGTGATCTATTGGCAGATCACCGAATATACAAGCAGCGAGTCGGTAGGCGAGGTGTTTGAAGCCGCAGCCCGGCTGGCACCGATGGTGCTGGTGATTGAGGATATCGACTCTATGCCGCAGGAGGTCAGATCCTTTTTCCTGAATACTTTGGACGGGGCGACCTCTAAGGAAGGTATCTTTCTGATCGGCACGACCAACTATCCGGAAAAGATAGATCCCGGACTGATGAACCGCGCCGGACGTTTTGACCGGGCCTATGAGATCAAAATGCCGAATGAGGAGCTAAGGCTGGAGTATTTGCGGCTGCGCGGCTTCTCCACCTTTGCCGGTGATGAGGGAGTTGACCTGGCCGCACGCTTGACCGGAGATTTCTCCCTGACCCAGCTTGGCGAGCTGTATGTCAGTGCGGCACTGGAATGGCATGAGAACGGCAGAGCCGATGTGGAGGCGCTTGTCCGCGGAATGCGCGGGGAGCTGGACAAAGGACGCAAGCGCGAATGGATGAAGGACGGCTCGTCCACGATTGGATTTTACTGATTTTATTTGGCAAAGAAGCCCGGGTCCTGGAGACACCGGGCTATCTTTTTGTATTTGCGTTTCATTATCTTGGTTAGGGCACCCGTCTGCCTACCGAAAGATTGTACGCGGTATTTTTTGCATCGATGGACCGGGTTATCGTGATTGATTCATCTTGGATGAATATCTGATTGGCCTTTTGCTCCTCACCTGTTTAATCAGCAAAAATTATTATCCTGACCATGTAACTTTTTCCAATCTTATACGTGGTTAGAGTAAGGGGGGAGGGAATGAAGCCAAATTCGCTGGATGATCTTTATGAGAGTTATGTTCAGGATATTTACCGCTATTTGCGCTCCCTCTGTCATGATCACCATGTGGCCGAAGATTTAATGCAGGAGACTTTTTACCGGGCTTATCTGTACCTGGAGAATTGCCGTGAAGACACCATCAAGCCGTGGCTGTTCCGCGTTGCCTATAATGCTTTTGTGGATTACAAGCGGAAAGAGAGCCGGAGTGTCACCAAAGAAGCGGGTTATTTCAATGAGCTGGCCCATCCGGATACGACCGAAGGCACCCTGCTGCGGCAGGAACGTCTGGAAGAGATGGCCCTGTCTGTAGACAGCCTGCCGGAGGGGCAGCGCCACGCGCTGCTGTTGTACGATTTTCACGGAATGTCTTACAAGGAAGCGGCGGAGATCATGGATGTGGGGCTGTCTCAATATAAAATATTGTTATTCCGCGCCAGACAGCGGCTGCGGGAGGCAGAGCGGAGGAGGAGCAGGCATGAGTGAGGAGTTCAAGGAGAAGCTGCGGAAGTACAGCGAGGGGACGCTGCCGGAAGAGGAACGGACTGAACTGGAGCAAGAGCTGGAGAAGCTGGAGGCCTATCAGGTCTATGTGGATGAGCTGATGGAACGGGAAGACCACATGTCTGAACATCAGGAGGTAGATCTCTCCGACGGCAAGAGCAAGGGTAAGGGAAAAAGAAAGAGGAAATCTGCGTCCGGCAGGGAAAAGGGCATTATACGCCGCGGCAAATGGAGGGCGCGAATAGCCAATACGTTTACTGTACTGGCGGCATTTCTGGCATTTTGGATCATCAGCGGTATCATCACTGCAGTGTTCTATAGTACCGGTGGCCGGGGGGAGACTTACAGTGATGTAGTATCTTCAGCGGTAGCTGTCTCCCGCCCGAATACGATTGTCCATTTGAGCAGCAACACGAAGTTCTTTTTCAGAATGGAAATGTCAGGTAAGCTGCTGAAGCAAATCGGCGGGGAAACGGTGGATGTGGGAAGCTACTCCACTCCGTTTCTGCTGGGGCTGGGCGGTGTAGGCAAGTTCTCCTGGACGGATGAACGGAGTGGCGGGAATTATTACTTTCAATACCCGGAAACAGGGAAGAACTCAGGCAGTCTGCGCAGCGACGGGGTGGAGTGGCGGATGCTGGAGAAGCTTCACGAGGGCACCGTGGCTGAAGCTTATCTGTCTTTAGACCGGTTATACACAACGGATGAGCTGCTGAAGAAGCTGGAGCCATTGAATCTGCTGCCTGTGTGGTTCGCTGCAGATGCCGGTCAATTCTCGCGTGAACGCTTTGCCGGCACTCCCCTTGGATTTCCTTATACACCGCTGTGGCATGCCGATGACATGAAGGTAACAAAGATCTCGGAAGAGAAATCGGGCTGGTTCAGCAAGGTGACTTCAAGCAGTTCGGTCTCTCCACCTGTTGAATCCTACGGGGACGGCGCTTTGCGTGAGGAGAACTTCATGGATACCTTGCGGCTAATGCAGCAGCATAAAAAAATATCAAACAACGTAGCCCCATTCATTAATCTGGATGAATCCATAAGTTATCTCGGGGAGCACGGCGTTAAGCTGTATGGAGTTGTTGTTACGGGTCCGGTAAAGGAGCTCCTGAAGCTCCGGGAGGATACATGGATCAGCAATATCCGGATTGGGGAAGTTCGGCTGTGGAACTGGCGGGAATAGGGAACTGAACTATAGAGGTAATCATGCATTTTGGACTCGATCGCTTAAGGGAAACAACCGGTTTACTTGCTTCTCCCACGCGCAAATCGTACAATTAGCAGAATATTAATGATTATGGCTGCTTGCGATACTTGCGCGGGCAATATGGGGATTAGGAGCTGAAGCTGATGAAAATAGGAGTTGTATCGGATACGCATATGTCACGGAATGCGAAGTCGCTGCCGCAGGCGCTTGTGGCGGAATTCCGCCATGTTGACCAGATTCTGCATCTCGGCGATTGGGTGGCGCTGGAGATCTATGAAATGCTGTCGCAGCTCGCGACGGTCGAGGGAATTGCCGGCAATAATGATGGAGCCGAGATTATTCAGCGGTTCGGAGAGCGCAAGATCATTACGCTGGAAGGTGTGCGTATCGGGATGATCCACGGACATGCCCCGTATTCGCGCAAAGGTACGGACGGGAATGCACTGCTCGCTTTTGAAGGCGATGAGGTGGACTGCATTCTATTCGGTCATTCTCATCAGCCGCTGATGCGCAGGGAAAACGGTATTCTGCTGTTTAATCCCGGATCACCGACCGACAAGCGGCGGGAGAAGCAGTATTCATTCGGGCTGCTGGACATCGAAGACGGCATAATCAGTGCCCGGCATGTCTTCTATGACTCCAGGGACTAAGTAAGGAAATAGGAAGCATTGTCCAAACTAAAATGCATTCTCTCCATGTTCACCTGGCAGCTGAACTTTTAAAATAATGTATACATCTTATTATTGGCTGTTGCCGGAAAGTTGGAATGATGATGCCGGAGTATCGTTTGGAACGTGCTGGCCTTGAAGACCTTGAACAGATTGCTCTGCTGTTTGATGAATATCGCGTGTATTATGGCCAGGTTTCCGATCTTCAAGGAGTCCAGTTTTTCCTGAAAGCCAGACTGGAGGCGGATGAGTCCGCAATTTGGATGGCTGTAACGGGGAACGGCGCTAATAAGGAGGCCGGAGGGTTTGCCCAGCTCTATCCATCCTTCTCCTCGGTGAGCATGCAGCGGCTCTGGATACTGAATGATCTGTATGTGGCCGCGGAGCTGCGCGGACAGGGTTTGGGCTCCTTACTGCTGGACGGTGCCCGGGAGTTCGCTTTGAGCACTGGAAGCAAAGGGCTGACCTTGACTACGATGACAGATAATACTACTGCGCAGCGTCTATACGTTGCGAAAGGCTATGTCCGGGATGATGAGTTCTACACTTATAATCTATTTTTGAATACCAAGCAGGAATAGTAAGGGGCGTTAATGTGGATAACAGCAATAAACTGGCGGTTTTTTTTGATTTGGATGATACTTTGTACGATCATTTGGTGCCTTTCCGGGAAGCGGTACGCGAGGTTTTGGCCCCGGATGAGGACAGTCTGGACTATGCGGAGCTATTTTATAAAGTGAGGCATCACAGTGACCAGCTCTGGCCAAAGTATTTGCGGGGCGAGCTTGAGCTGGAGGAGACACGGGTGCAGCGTCTGGAGCTGGCTTTTGCCGAATACGGGATGGACCTTAGCCGGGAGCAGGCAGCCCAAGTTCAGGCGTCCTACATTGGCCGGCAGTATTCCATTCAGTTCATAGACGGTGTAGAAGAGCAGCTGCGGCGGTTCATCGCTCTTGGGCACAAGGTGGGGATTATCACCAATGGCCCGAAGGCTCACCAGATGAGCAAGCTGCGCGGACTTGGCATCGACAAGCTGATTTCGGAAGAGATGATCTTCATCTCGGATGCCGTTGGGCTGGCCAAGCCGGACCCGGAGATCTTTGCCCATGTTAACCGCGTGAGCGGAACAACAGCGGAGAACTCGCTGTATGTCGGAGATACCTGGAACAATGATGTAGTTGGCGCGCTTGCAGCAGGCTGGAAAGTATGCTGGTACAATCCGCGCGGCAGACAGCCGGGAACCGGTCATAGCCCAAGCTTCACCTTTGCCAGTTACCAAGAATTCAGCGAGCTTCCGCTGATCTGAGGAGTAAGCGATACGGAATACAAAATAAGCGGCGGAGCCTCAGCTCCGCCGCTTATTCGTTCTATGGTTCCGAAAGACAAGGGTATATAGGCTTCGGATTATGAATGCCCCTTATCTTCTTCTTCTTAGTTACTCCGCAAAGCTATACGTTGGATCCGTGAGCTGCAGTCTCTCTCTAATGCCTGAAGTGGCATAGATTTTGTTGTCATCGGTAATGAAGAAGGCTTCCACGTCCTCCGGCAGAGCTTCAAGGTAGGCCATGCCTTCCTCAAGCCCCATCAGGAATACGCCGGTGGACAAGGCATCCGCATCCGTTGCGTTCGGGCTCATAATCGTAATGCTCTTTAAGCCGTTCTGGGAAGGGAATCCTGTACGCGGGTCAAGTATATGGTGATAGCGAATATTATCCTGCATGAAGTAACGCTCATAAACGCCGGAAGCATCGATGACCTCATTGGAAATCTTGATAGTGCCCAGCTGTGTGCCGCGGGTCTTATCGGGGTCCTGCAGGCCGATGTTCCACTGCGATCCATTCGGCTTGTTGCCGAGGGCAATGATGCTGCTGCCGCCGAGGTTGATCATCGCACTGTCCAGACCTTGCTCCTTCAAATAATCGGCGATCCGGTCAGCGGCATAACCTTTGCCGATTCCGCCCATATCGAGCACCATGCCTTCTTTAGCCAGCTTCACGGTCTTCGCGGCTTCATCAACAATAATGTCCTTGTAATTGGTCAGGCTCTTGGCTTGTTCGATATCTGCTTGCGGAGGAACCTGCTCGCCGCCGTTGCCGATTTTCCACAGATCCACCAGCGGCCCAATCGTCGGATCGAACAGCCCGTCCATCTCTTCGGCATATTTAATCGAAAGCTTGACGATGTCCAGAGTTTCGTCTGAGACAGTAACAGCTTCCTTACCTGCTGCCTGGTTGACCGCGTAGATTTCTCCATTTTCCTTAGTGCGGCTGAACTCTATATCCATCCGTTCCAGCATGGCCTGAATGTCGTCCATATTTTTCTGCTCGGCATGATCGCCGAAGACCTTAATGTTAACGACCGTATCATAAATGTAAAAAGTCTGCTCAAGGGATTTCGTTCCGCCTTGTTCCGAAACTTTTGCACCGCCTGAGGTATCGGAGGTACTGGCAGCGTCTTTATCCTTGTTGCCTGTAAGCATCCAGATGCCGGCAACGGCAACGATAATGATGACGAGAGCGACCAGAATTATCGCCGTTTTTTTGTTTTTAAACATATTCCACCATCCATAAAAGTAGTTTCTTGAACTCATCTTTACTATCATACCCCAGAAAGAATGGCAATGGATACTAATTTCATGACATTTTGCGGATTAAGAAGATCGGAAGAAGCAGTCCGCAGAAACAGCAGAAACACCCGCTTCCCGAAAGGGCAGGCAGGTGTTTCTGCTGTTGTCCATTATGAAGTTTGTGTGGAGAGCGTTAGTCCAGCATATATTCGCTGTATTTATTCTTGCGGGGATTGAGTACAAAGAGGATGCCGCTGATATAGCCTGAAACCGCATTGAAGTTGCGCTTCAGAGTTGATTTGCCGGCCAAATAAGTCAGCGTCCACAGCAGGGCAACGTAGTTCTTCACCGGGGCTTTGCGCAGATTGAGCAGGTAATAATGGTTCACCGCGGTTGCACGGGCGACGCGTCCCGCTTTATCACGGGAGCTTGGGGATTCATGATGGGTAATCTTCATATCCGGGTTGATTACAAGCTTGCCGTATTTGCTGGCCAGATGGCACATATAAATATCATCAGCCACGGCATAGCTGGTCATCCAGGGGTAAGGTTTCATATCCCTCAACGCCTCACGTTTGAAAGACATATTGCAGCCGTGGAAGAAATCCGTTTCAAAGGTATCCTCCGTTTCTCCCCAGAGCAGCAGTGAGCCTGCCAGCGTGCTGGCCGACAGTCTGCCGGGCGAAGCCGACATTTGGCAGGTAAGCACGCCGAGCAGCTTGCCGGATTTGCTGCTGGAGAGGCCTTTGGCGATGCCGCCTACTCCGACAATCGCCGGATCGGCCGCATAGGTGTCCAGCATCCGGCGGATATACAGCGGATCATCCAGCTCGGCGTCATCATCGAAGCTGAGCACAATGTCTCCGTCGATCAGGTTCAGCGCTTCGTAACGGGAGAGCCAGACGCCAGGTTTGGTTTTGCGGTAATAACGCAGCTCAGCACTTGGCATCTGCGCCAGCACCTTGCGCAAATAGTCCAGGACATTCTCCTCAATATCGCCATCATCAACAATCAATAGCTCGATCGAGACGTCTTCCAGCTCTGTCTGCCTGCCGATGGATTCAATACACAGCGTAAGATCGCTGATCCGGTTGCGCGTGGGAATTACTATAGACACATCATGCATGCCGCTGGCTCCTTCTGGGACGCCTATCGTCCGCTAGTAATAGTAGTAATGATGTAAAGCACCGAAAGTACGTGTTGATCTAATTTTACTCCCCCATAAGTAGGGCGTATATACCACTTTCGTTTACTTTTATTTAGCATTTGTGTTTTTTGGTTTTTAACTATATAATTGTAAGTGACGTATTATTTGTTAATGGTAATATCAATGTATTCACAATCCCATTAGGAGGAATTCAATGTGAGAATAGATATATGGTCCGATTACGCCTGTCCGTTCTGTTATATCGGCAAAAGACGGCTTGAACACGCGCTGAGCCAATTTCCTGACCGCGACAAGGTGGAAGTGGTGTACCGCAGCTTTCAGCTGGATCCGAATGCCCGTGCAGATGCAAGCAGGGATATTCATGATCAGCTGGCCGCCAAATACGGCATGACCCGCGAGAAGGCCAAAGCGATGAACGAACAGCTGGCGGAGCAAGCCAGAGGTGTCGGCCTGGAGTTCAACTTCGATACGGTGGTGCATACCAATACCTTCGACAGCCACCGGTTGAGCCATTATGCCGCTGCTCAAGGAAAGGCAGCGGCAATGACCGAGCGGCTGCTGCGCGCTTATTTTACCGATACGGTTAATATTGGAGAGCGCAGTGTTCTGGTTTCGCTGGCCGGCGAGGTTGGACTGGACGCTGCCGAAACCGCAGCGATGCTGGAAAGCGATGCCTACGCGGCTGAAGTGAATGAAGATATTGAAGAAGGGCAACGCCTGAACATTACCGGCGTCCCCTTCTTCGTATTCAACAATAAATATGCGGTATCCGGTGCACAGCCCGGCCCGGTATTTTCCGAGGTGCTGGAGACAGTATGGGCGGAGGAGAAGAGCGCTCCGGTACTGCAGGTTGTCGGCAAACCACAGTCACAAGCACCGGATGCCGAAGGCTGCGATGACGGTTCTTGCAGCATCTGATTGAGCTCGTTAGGGTCCATATAACCCCATAGTTAGTCAATGCACAAAGAAACCTCTCCCTTGCGTGATCAAGGGAGAGGTTTCTTGATTATCTATGATTTTATTATCTTAATGAAGTCACAAGGCTCGAAAGTAATGTCCGAACATCATACTGGTACTGATTGATTGGCTCAACCGGACGGTTGATGCCGAGCAGGGTGTAGACGGCGATTCTGGCCGCTCTGACGGAATATTCCTCGGTGAACACCACATCGTCTGGAATTTCGCAATATTGACCGACGAATGCGAGGTTGGTAGAGCCCTCTGGCACGACCAGTGGTCTGTCGCTGCCGAGTCTCGGCATGAACTGGGAAGTAATATACGGCATCATGCACGGGATACAGTTGGCGGTTGCCATAATCTCAGCTTTATGCTCTTCAAAGTGCAGATGTCCGATCAGCTCTTCCATGATTTCTGCCCCGGTACAGTCGCTCATTTTCTTCTTGACGAAATCGCCTACCTTGTCAGGATACAGCCCATAGCCCCAGAATACCGTAACATGCTCAGGCTGATCGCGGAAATGCGGCTGGAACGCCAGCACTACGGACATGAACCAGCTCGAATCCTTGAAGGTGACGAGTGCGCCGGTGCCGGCCCGGTTGCGTGTGAATTTCTCCATCAGATCAAAGAATTTGGAGTCTTCGAACGTAACGGTGAACGATTCCCACTTGGAGCCGTCGACATGATCGTCGAAGGAAGATGGATTGCCGAGGCCAGGTTTTTTGGCGGCAATGTTCTCCCAGAGCTTCCACGAGCTGCCTTTGCCGTTGAGACGCGGTGCGGTGCTCATCGAACCGAGGCTGGAGCCTTCGGTCATGGAGCCGTTAGTGACGATAACCAGATCGCCATCTTTCACTTCAATGACATCTTCCACGCCTTGACGCAGCACGTTCATCTTCGTGACGGTGATGCCGTCGCCGTCTTTGAACTGTAGGTCAGTTACTGTACATTTCAGCGTAAAGTCTACACCGAACGGCTCCAGATATTTGTGCAGCGGAAGGATGATCGAATCGTATTGATTATAAGGTGTGCGGGTGACACCTTCGAGCGTTTGAATTCTTGGGAATTCGTGAATAAAGCGCAGCATGTATCTTTTGAACTCAATGGCGCTGTGCCAAGGCTGGAAGGCGAAGGTGGTCGCCCACATATACCAGAAATTCGTCTCGAAAAAGTGCGGAGCGAACCAGTCGTTAATCCGGGCCTTGCCCATCTTTTCCTCTGGTGTAATAATCAGCTTGCCCATTGCCAGCCGGTCGGCCATATCGAACCCCATCGACAATACGTCTTCAACTTCACCCTTGCTGTTCACCAGTCTGGCGTTGGAATGGGTAGGGTTGGCGTCGTCGAATTCGGTAATTTCTTCCCGGACGGACTTTCCCGGATGGTCGATCGAAGGGATGGTGTTGAGAAGCTCCCATAAATTCTCATAGGCTTCATCGTTGAGCATCCGTCCGCCGCGAATGACATATCCATGCTCTACACTGCCTGCGCCGTCATTGCTGCCGCCGAGGATCTTCATCTCTTCAATAATGTGGATGTTCTTTCCCGGAAAATCGCAGTCTCTGACGAGGTATGCCGCACCCGCAAGGGATGCAATCCCGCCTCCGACAAAATAAACCTGTTGGTTACCGTACTCTCTTTTCACTGAATACTCGCCTCCATAGGGTTGCTGATTGCTGTTGCTAACCCTAATGTAACCCTAGGCCGGTCCAGAAGGTATAATCAAAACCGCCAGAGTGTATGGATTTTGGTCACTTTAGGCAAAGTGTATAGTTTTTTTACAGTAATTAACAAGGTTCTACAGGGAAGGAAGGTGATCTGAGCGGGTCGCCAAAGGCAATATGCCAATGCAGGTGCTTGGAATCCTGATAATTGCCTAAGTTCGTGAGAACTCTGCAAGCTCCGTGCTCTTGCGTTACCATGGCGGCGACCTGCTTGATAACGCCAATTAACTCAAGAAATAATTCAGTGTCCTCTTCTTCAAGGGTGAGAAGTGAGGAGATATGCTTTTTGGGGATAGCTACAATATGCACGGGATAAAAAGGTTTCGTATGATAATAGGCTAGCACATTTTCTGTCTCCAGCACTTTATGTACCTGGGTTTTGCCGTTCAATACCTCATCGCAATAAAAGTCCTCTGTCATGGTGGCCTCCTGATTTTTGCATATTTTTCACTTCAAAGTCTTAAATTCCGCATCGTTTCTGCTATTCTTGCCCAATAGATTGCCAACTGGATCCAATTAGCCAAGTGGAAACGGCTTTGCCGTCCTCAAAAGGACGGTATCCGTTTCAGCGAGAAATAGAAGGATAAGTTATCGTGTGAAACATATAAATTCTGGCGTAATATATAATCCTTGTAGAAAAGGAAAATCCCCAGCGACTATCGAAGAAAGAAGCACCTGACAAAGAGCTTCAATCGTACCTACCCTACCACAGGAGGTTGAAGTCGCATGGGGAAATCCCTACACATTCAAGGCTTAAAGGGAACCAAGTTCAGTCAACAACTACGGGGTGTTAACCTGGAGCAGGTCCTCATCGTTGCTATCGATGCGGCCAAACTCCACCAAAAAGCCCTGATCTGCAATTATTTCGGCGACATCCTTGCAAAACCCTTTTTCTTTTCCGTCAATCAATCCGGCATGCAGACTCTATACCATGCCATCGAACAAGCGGTGGCCTCCACTGGGGCCGTACGCCTGTTTTTAGGAATTGAAGCTACTGGCCATTACTATGAAGATATCGTTAGAGAAATGGCCAAGCAAGGCTACCTCGTCCAGATTCTCAACGCGTATACGACTTTCGAAGAGCGGGCAAGTGCGCTGAACTGGTGTAAAACCGATGACCTCGATCTAGTCGCTATCGCTCATGCGCTGAAGAGCAATAAAGCCACCGAGTTTCGTTTGGCCGAGGGCCTTCAACGGCAGTTGCATGTTCTCACCCGGGCCAGACGCTCGGAGATCCGCAAACGCTCCACTCTGCGGATGGAAATCCGAACACTCATGGACATCGTTTGGCGCGAATTTCAGGGCTATGCCGACCATCAGAATGGGCGGGCTCGGAAAATCAAGGTGTTTAGCAACTTTTGGGGAAAGGCCTCCCTTTTCTTCATGGAGCACTATCCACATCCTGCTGCGATTTGTAAGCTGGGGGAAACGGGACTCCGGAGGTTGTCCATCCAGCATAACCTGAAGCTTCGAGTCGCTGCGATTCGCAAGCTCCTTCTGGTGGCTGCGGAGTCGCTCTCATCTGACGAACAAACGCTTCGTCCCGAACTCCTTCTGCTGCGAATGAAGCTGCAGGATCTTCGCGCCTTTGACGCTAAGATCGATACGCTTGAGCAGGAGATCGAAGCCCTTTTGCTTCAGACCGACGGGCGGGTTTTACTTACCGTTCCAGGCCTTGGCGTTTCCACTGCAGCCGAGCTCTACGCTGAGATTGGCGATGTGTCCCATTACACTCATGCCGGACAGTTGATTAAGAAAGCAGGAACGAATCCCGTCGTTAAGCAAACGGGCGGAAGTGCCGGATCTTATGGAAAAATTTCCAAGCAAGGGAACTCTCATTTGCGCTATGTTGCCTACTTAGCCGGTCGAAGCCTCTGCCTGCATAACCCGGATCTCAAACCGTTTTACGAGCGGTTAAAGAGCCGCGGGAAGCATCCTCGCTCCATTTTTGTAGCTATGGGGAATAAGATGCTGAAAATTGCATTTGCGATGCTACGTGACAAGAAGCCCTTTCTCTCCACCAAGCCCTCTTGTCCGTTTGCCAAGGAGATCAATAAGAAGCTCCGTTTTAGCTGTTTCATTACGCTGGATGTTGCCTGAACAAGCCTGAAATGACTGAACCGGTGGGTCTGGGACTGAGGGAAGATCGGATTAAATTCTAGAGGCCCAGACCTCGTAAATAAGCCTTATCCACCTCGTCCTGTTAATGCGAATTGTACGTTAGATCTCGATCTGCACTCAGCCAGATTGCATAACAGGATTGAACACGAGGCTATTTCCTTTCAAGTTCGAGACCTTCCGGTTCTGTCCATCGCTCTTCGTCAGTTGCTAACTATTTTTTGGAAAACAAAGAGTTAGGTGTGTTTGAGTTGCTTTTATAGTCAGTTTTAGCTTGTTGACATAGTACGCTTATATTTCCAAAAAAGCTGCGCACCCTAAGGTAACGACAGCTTCTTCTCGTATTTATGCAGCGCCTTCAGAAAATTCCCTTCAATCAGCACACTGAGCTGCTCAATCATATGCTTCGGCTGATCCTTCATCCCGTCGCGCATCCACTGAATGATGAGTCCGGTAAAGGCGAGAGTGTAGAAGTTGGCGATGAACCGCTTGTCTTCGGCACTAACCTCCATTCCGCTTGACAGCTCCTGAATGACGCCCATAACCAGGCCGTTGGTCACGTCGTACAGATAAGCATCAAGGTGGGATCTGCCGAGAGAATCCAGCGTATTGCAGCAGAAGGTTCTATTGCTCTCAATATAACAAAAGATTCTGTAGAACCCGTCCGTCCATGTGTTGTAGCTCCGGTACTCAGCAATGCTCTCTACCGCCTCTGTCTTGTAAATCCAGCCCAGCAGCTCAAAAATATCCTGAAAATGATAGTAGAACGTCTGCCTGTTCAGCCCGCAATCGTCGACAAGATGCTTTACCGAGATTTTATTGAGCGGGGTGTGCTCCATTAAGTGCTTTAACGACTGGGCCAGCGCTTTTTTGGTCAAATAGGAAGTGGACATGGCAATATCACCTCATCATTTGTTCGGATTATTCAATTGTTTCGCCTGTGGACCCCGTGGATCTAAGGTTTCCGCAGCTTCCTGGTCAGCAGATAACTGCCTTCGACGATAAGACCCAGAACGAAGCCGCCCGCTGTAAACACGATCAAAGACAGAAATCCCGCAAGATCCTCCCAGCCGGACATGTCCTGGTAAGTGTATTGATACATGGTGCCCAGTCCGAAAACAATGCCAATGGTGCTGATCAGCCATACCAGCTTGGCGCCAAACCACCCGAAGCTGTGCAGAATTCCGGAGACTACAAGGGCGAGCGCCGCAAAACGGGCAAAGACCGGAAGGTCGAAGTTTTCCCCGAGCAGCAGAAACCGGTGCAGAGCCAGCAGCAGCCAGAGAATCAAGGTATAAATCAGGTACCAGACGAACCAGCGATTGCTTTTGGCGGGAGGCAGGAACTTTAACATGGCTTCACCTCACTGTGATATTAGACCTTCTCCAGTTCCTCAGCGCTTCTAAGCAGAAACTCGAGCAGCTCCGGCAGATCGTCCATTTGCTCTTCATTAATTTGTCTCTTGAATGCGAGAGAGACGCAGCAGGTGTATAGGCCGCTATTGCTGCCGAAGGGGAAGCTTAGCGATTGCACGGGAGTAAGCTCCGGGCCCCAAATCCCGGTGAGAATCTGTTCGATAGCAGAGCATTGGGTGGGGATATCCCCGATTTCCAAATGAAAACGCAGCAGTAGATTACAGCCGGGAACGGAATCCGGGACTTCCAGTATTTCATCACTGAGATCCTTCACCGACGAGTGGAGAACCAGTTCACTTGTTACCTTGCTGCTGCCGGCCAGCTTGAAGGAGAGGGTGAATTCCCTGGACATCAACGCCAGGTCCAGCAGATCGGAACGGTTCGTGACTACCAGAATTCCATCCAGATTATCATAGTCATAGATCTGATTCTCTAAGGAAACCTTAATATTCTCAAAGACAGTAGGGTGGAACACTGAAAGCACCTTCTTGATTTTCTCTACATTGTACCATGTGGGGAATGAGAGTGAAAATTCACAAAACACAGTTGACAAGTAGGCATTATGAGAATAAGATGATTACCACATTATGTGAGGTTTTTGGTTAAATTTTAAATATTTACAATAAGCTAGAATAGCCATTGAAAGGGCTGCAGTCCTTTGAGTGTCAGCTGATACTCATGGCCGATTATATAGCCGACTATACACATTTATATAGTTGTATATTATGGGTTGATTTTACGACAGAGGGTTGTGCACTTATGAATTTGGATTGGGATTTTATACTGGAGAGCTTGCCGCTTTACGGGGATGCGATGTGGCTGACAGTGAAGCTGGCATTCTGGGCGATTCTGTTCTCCACTGTTCTGGGACTGCTGTTCAGCATTATTTTGTATTACAAGGTGCGGGGGCTCCGGATGGTGATTCATGCCTACGTCGAGCTGTCGAGAAATACGCCTCTGCTGGTCCAGCTGTTCTTTCTCTATTATGGCTTGCCCAAGGTAGGCCTTCGCCTGAGCGAAGTGACCTGTGCCATTGTCGGCCTGACCTTTTTGGGCGGCAGCTATATGACCGAGGCGTTCCGCAGCGGAATTGAAGCGGTAAGCCGAACGCAGCTGGAATCCGGGCTCAGCATCGGGCTATCCAAATTTCAGCTCGCCAGGTATGTGATTTTTCCGCAGGCGTTTGCAATCAGCATTCCTTCTCTGGGAGCCAACGTGATATTTTTGCTGAAGGAAACCTCGATTGTCGGCGCCATTGCTTTAATGGACCTGATGAATGTGGCGAAGGATCTGATCGGCATGCATTACAAAACAGCGGAATCCCTGTCGCTTCTGGTGTTGTCCTATCTTGTCCTTGTGCTTCCACTGTCGCTGGTCCTGACATGGCTGGAAAGGAAGGTAAGATATGCAGAATTCGGGGATTGAGGTGCTGTTTGAAGGATCGAATTTTGAGCGGCTGCTGGGCGGTCTGCTGGTCACGATAGAGATTTCGTTCATTTCCATTGCAATTGCAATGGTGCTTGGCATTGTGATGGGGCTCTTGAGAACCCTGAATTCGAAACCGCTAAGATTTGTCCTGCGGCTCTATCTGGAGGCCTTCAGAATCATTCCGATTCTGGTCTGGCTCTACGTGGTACATTTTAGTTTTACTCCCCTGCTCGATATCGATATCAGCGGAGAGGCTACCTCTATCCTGGTATTTAGTTTATGGGGAGCAGCCGAAATCGGAGATATCGTACGCGGGGCATTGGAATCGATGCCAAAACATCAGGACGAATCCGGCAAAGCGCTGGGCCTCAGCAAAGGGCAGCTGTACCGGTATATTCTGATTCCGCAAGCGGTCCGCAGAATGGTGCCGGGTTCGATCAATCTGGCCACACGCATGGTAAAAACTACCTCGCTTGTTGTGCTGATCGGAGTGATCGAGGTGGTGAAGATCGGACAGCAGATTATTGAGCTTGGCGTGATCAAGGCGCCGAATGCTTCCTTTTGGGTCTACGGCTTTATATTCATTCTTTATTTCGCCGTATGTTTTCCGTTGTCCAGGATTTCCAAGAGAATAGAGCGCAGATGGCAAAATTAGCATTCAGGAAGGAAGAAGGGCGATGGCAGATTCCAGAGAGATTTTGCTGGAGGTAAAAGGGCTGGAGAAAAGCTTTGGAGACCGGAAGGTTCTGAATAATATAGAGCTGCAGGTGGCGAAGGGGGAAGTTACAGTTATTCTGGGCCCGTCGGGCTGCGGGAAGAGTACCTTCCTGCGATGTCTAAACGGCCTGGAGCCGATTCAGGGGGGAGAAATTCGGTACCGGGGGCAGAATCTTGCCGGGAACGCTGTAGATTGGCGTGAAGTAAGGCAGCATATCGGCATGGTTTTTCAAAATTATGAGCTGTTTCCCCACATGACGGTTATAGACAACATTCTGCTCGGCCCGCTTAAGGTACAGAAGAGAGACGGCAAGGAAGCGCTGAAGCAGGCAGAAGAGCTGCTTAGCAGGGTTGGACTGCTGGACCGCAAGGATGCGTATCCCCGTCAATTGTCCGGGGGGCAGAAGCAGAGAATCGCGATTGTCAGAGCGTTATGCATGAATCCGGAAATTATGCTGTTCGATGAAGTGACGGCCTCTCTTGATCCCGAGATGGTGCGGGAAGTGCTGGATGTCATTCTGGGTCTGGCCCAGCAGGGAATGACCATGATCATTGTGACCCATGAAATGGGTTTTGCCAAGTCTGTTGGAGACCGGGTCATATTTATGGACCAAGGTAAAATTTGCGAAACTGCGGCTCCGCAGCAATTTTTCACCAAACCGGCGACAGAGCGTGCCCAGCACTTTCTGGATATATTTCAGTATTAACAAACTATATAGAAATTGGGGATGAAGAGGGATGAAAAAGAGTTTGAAATTTGCAGTATCGGTTATGGCAGCTGGAATGCTTTTGCTGGGTTTGACCGCATGCGGCAATTCGGGGAACAACAAGGAAGGGGCCGCTTCTTCAAAGTTTGCTTCTATTGAAGAGCTTAAGAAAAACGACAAGATCCGGATCGGTGTGTTCGCCGACAAGCCGCCGTTTGGTTATGTGGACTCCGAAGGCAAAAACCAGGGGTTCGACGTTTATATCGCCAAAAGATTTGCCAAGGATTTGCTGGGGGATGAATCCAAGGCAGAGTTTGTGCTTGTGGATGCAGCCAGCCGTGTGGCCTATCTGGAATCCAATAAGGTTGATATCATTATGGCTAACTTCACAGTAACCGATGAACGCAAAGAAAAAGTGGATTTTGCCGCTCCTTACATGAAGTTGTCCTTTGGGATCGTTTCTCCTGACAGCGCGCCGATCACTTCCATTGACCAGCTGAAAGAAAAGGGCCAAAAGCTGATCGTAGCCAAAGGTACAACTGCCGAAACCTACTTCACAAAAGAACATCCGGAAATCGAGCTGCTTAAATTCGACCAGTACACAGAGATTTTTGCGGCACTTAAAGACGGACGCGGCGCAGCTATTGCCAATGATAATACGGAACTGATCGCGTGGGCTAAATCCAACCCCGGCTTTACCGTAAGCATCCCGGCTTTTGGCGGCCAGGATACGATAGCACCGGCAGTTGCCAAGGGCAATACGGAATTGCTGAACTGGATCAACACCGAACTTGAGACGCTGGGGAAAGAGCAGTTTATTCATCAGGCGTATAAAGAAACATTAAATGAAGTATATGGGGAAGGCTACACCGATGATTTGGTCGTTGAAGGCGGAAAGATCTAGTAGCACAGAGAAAGACACCCGGGAGGGTGTCTTTTTGCATCCATGCGGGGCCACCGAAATAACGATAACGGGTCTGAAATACAGGTGCTTGGTGTGATCAGGAATCAGTTGGTTGGCGCAGGGGCTGTGTATTTCAGGAACGTCTTGGGAATGGCGCTTTCAAAGGTCAGCAGTTCTCCTGAAGTCGGATGAACGAAGGAAAGCACGCGGGCATGAAGGCCAAGGCGGCCTACGGCCTTAGTCTCTGCGCCGTATTTTTTGTCACCGGCGATAGGGTGGCCGATGTCAGCCATATGCACACGGATTTGATTTTTGCGTCCGGTTTCCAGTTGTACCTCCAGCAGAGAGAAATGGCGGTTGGCTTGAATAAGCTTGTAATGAGTTATGGCATGAAGCCCGTCGCCTTCATGGGGACTGGAATACATTTTGAGGGTCGAAGTTTCCTTCAGCCAGGAGCTGATAGTCCCTTCGGCCTTTTTGACGGCCCCTTCCACGAGTGCCACGTAGGAACGTTCCTTTACAGTTTCCTTCCACGTATTTTGCAGCTTCTGCTGAATGGCTTCACTCTTGGCAAACATCATCACGCCTGAAGTATCACGGTCCAGCCGGTGAACGACATAAATACGGTTGCGCGGATTGGTGAGGCGGACATGCTCCATCAGCTGGCGGTATGCCGTTAATTCATTGTCTTCCCCGGTGGCGATGGACAGCAGTCCTGCATCCTTCTGGATAATAATCAGATCATCGTCCTCATGAACGATGGTCAGCAGGGTCATCTCTTTGGCCTGTACTTGCTTCTCTTGGTCTATGGTTACAGTCTGACCCGGATGCAGCTGGAAATTGTGCCGGGTTATCGGTTTGCCGTTTACGGAGACCTGTCCGCGGGAGAGCAGTGACTTGACGGAGTTCCGTCCCTTGTTTGTGATTACGCTAAGCAAAAAAGGCAGCAGCTCTGCGGGCTCAGTTATGGAATAGCTTTTGACGGCAGCCTGTCCCTTCGCTTTGGCAGTGATGCCAGGCTTAGCGCCTGATTTATGGTTTCTTGCCCCTGATTTTGGCTGTGATTGGGAGGGGCCTCCGGGCTTGCCGCCCCGTTTGCTTGCCTCTTTGGGATTTCGTCTGGTGTTCATGCCTGCATTCTCCGTCCTCTAATATTGTATTCCTCAATATACCATGGGCCGTGAAGAAATACTATGGAGGGGTCCCTACATAACACTAATCAGCCCGACAATAATGAGGATAGAGAGGGCTCCATAGATCCAGCCAGCACAAAGGCCAATTTTTCTGGAAAGGAAAATTGCGGATATCTATCAAGTGTTGCTTTGAACGGTGATTTTTATGTAATGATTTGAATATGAACCTCCGGTTTTACCACTCCGGTTGTTGCTCATTAGTCTTTTGCCCGGTAAACTAAAGAGAGAAAGTTCTAAGGAGTTTTGAGAGATATGAAGATGCAAGCACCTACTATGGAACAGGCGCAGGCTGAACTGCAAAAATATTACGGCTATCCCGACTTCCGGGAGGGCCAGAAAAAGATTGTCGAGAGCTTGCTGGAGGGTCATGATACGCTGGGCATCATGCCAACCGGAGGCGGAAAATCGATCTGCTATCAGGTTCCGGCGCTGCTGCAGCCGGGGCTGACGCTGGTCATCTCGCCTCTGATCTCGCTGATGAAGGATCAGGTGGATGCACTGACCACTGCGGGGATACCTGCTGCCTATATCAACAGCACCTTAAGCGGCAAGGAAGTGAATGAGCGCATCCGGGCTGCGCGCCGCGGCGAGCTGAAGCTGCTTTATGTTGCACCCGAGCGGCTGGAGCTGGACTGGTTCCGGTTAGAGATGGCCGGGTTATCCATCTCATGCGTGGCTGTGGATGAAGCGCACTGTGTATCCCAGTGGGGCCATGATTTCCGTACAAGCTACCTCGCGGTATCCCCTTTTGTAGAGGAACTGCCGCAGCGGCCGATTCTTGCCGCATTTACCGCGACTGCTACCCCGGAGGTCATGGAGGATATGGTCCGGCTGCTGCGTCTGCGCCAGCCGGGCGTCTTCATGACCGGGCTTGGACGGGATAATCTGGCGATGTCTGTGCTGCGCGGGGAGAACAAACGCGAATTCGTTCTGGATTATACCGCTACTCATTCTCATCAGCCGGGTATTGTATATGCGGCTACCCGCAAAGAGGTTGATGATCTCTATCAAAGACTGCAGGCGTCGGGAATCGCTGCCGGACGCTATCATGCCGGAATGAATGACCAGGAACGGGCAGAGAGCCAGGAAGGTTTCCTGTATGACGACATCCGTGTGATGGTCGCCACCAATGCCTTCGGGATGGGGATCGACAAGTCCAACGTACGTTATGTTATCCATTACAATATGCCGAAGAATATGGAAGCTTATGTTCAGGAAGCCGGACGTGCCGGACGGGATGGTGAGCCGAGTGAGTGTATCCTGCTCTTCAGCGCGCAGGACATTATGACGCAGAAATTTCTGATTGAACAGAATCCGCAGGACCCGGAGCGAAAGGCGAATGAATACCGCAAGCTGCAGCAGATGATCGATTACTGCTACACCACCCGCTGCCTGCGCAGTGCACAGCTGAATTATTTCGGTGAAGATCACGGGGACAAGCCCTGCGGCATCTGCAGCTCCTGTACGGATGAACGGGAACTGGTAGACATGACAGTGGATGCGCAGAAGATTTTCTCCTGCATCCACCGCATGCGTGAACGTTACGGTGTGGCGCTGGTTGCTTCGGTGCTCAAGGGCTCACGCAACCAGAAGGTGCTGCAATACGGCTTCGAGCAGCTGCCGACTCATGGCGCGATGTCGAGCCGTACGGAGAAAGAGATTACCGAGAGCATCAATGTGCTGATCTCGGAGGGATATCTGGCCCTGACAGAAGGCCAATATCCTGTGGTGCGGCTGCAGCCGCTGGCTGCCGAGGTACTGCGCGGCCAGCGTGAGGTGCAGCAGCGTGTGGCCCGTCCTTCACGCACCGGCGGAGCCTCCGGCGGGCGGGACCGCAGCCGGTCGCGGGATCTTTCGCCGTCGGCCGTCAATGAGACGGTCTTCGAGCAGCTGCGCCTGATCCGCCGCGAGCTGGCGGGACGCGAGCATGTCCCGTCCTATATCATTTTTAATGATGCGACCCTGCGTGAGATGAGTGTGGTTTGCCCGCAGACCGAAGCGGAGATGCTGAGGGTGAAGGGTGTCGGGGAAGTGAAGTACCGGAAATACGGCAAGCCGTTTCTGGAGTTTTTTCAAAATGAAATGTAAAGAAGGTTATGAGGCATGAGAATCGTCCTGGCCACATTAAACGCCAAGTATATCCACACCTCGCTTGCCATCCGTCTTCTGAAGGCGTACAGCGAGCATGAATTCGAAGATATCCTTCTGGCGGAATACACTATCAAAGATCCCGTGATGAATATCGTGTCAGACCTATTCCAGAAGAAGCCCGATGTTATCGGCTTTTCCTGTTATATATGGAACATCGAGGAGACCGTCAAGCTGATTGGCATACTCAAACAGGTGATGCCGGAGGTCACTATCGTGCTAGGCGGGCCGGAGGTGTCTTACGAGCCGCTGTACTGGATGAAGCGGGAAGCCGGGATTGATTTTGTTGTAAACGGCGATGGGGAAGAGACCTTCCACCATCTGCTGCAGGAATTGCGGGATGAGCGCAAGTTCCATTTTGTATACGGTGCGGCTTACCGTAAGGGCGAAGAGCTGATTGTCAATCCGCCGCGTCCGAAGACGGATCTGAATACACTGCCGACACCGCACCGGTTTCCGGATGATCTGCCGGATCTCAGCAAGCGGATCGTTTATTTTGAGACCAGCAGGGGCTGTCCCTTCAACTGTCAATTCTGCTTGTCCAGCATTGAGGTAGGCGTACGCTATTATGATATCGAACGGGTCAAATCCGATTTGCTGTATCTGATCGAGAACGGAGCCAAGGTTATCAAGTTTCTTGACCGTACCTTTAATATCAACCGCAGCTATGCCATGGAGATGTTCCAGTTTCTGATTGATAACCACCAGGGCTGCGTGTTCCAGTTCGAGATTACCGCGGACATCATGCGGCCCGAGGTCCTGGATTTTCTGGCCCAGAACGCTCCTCCCGGCGTCTTTAGATTCGAGATTGGCGTGCAGTCAACCAATGACGAGACCAACGAGCTGGTCAAACGCCGCCAGAATTTCACGAAGCTATCGCGTACGGTGATGAAGATTAAGGCCAGCGGCAATATCGATCAGCATCTCGATTTAATTGCCGGACTGCCCATGGAGGATTATTCCACTTTCCGTAAAACCTTCAACGATGTATTTGCCATGGAGCCGGAGGAGCTGCAGCTTGGGTTCCTGAAAATGCTGCGCGGCACCGGTCTGCGTGCCCAGGCAGCCAAATATGACTATACCTATATGGAACATGCCCCGTATGAGATTCTCAGCAGCCATGTGATGCCGTTCTCCGATATTATCCGGCTCAAACGGCTGGAGGATGTGCTGGAGAAATACTGGAACAGCCATCGGCTCGACCATACTGTAAAATACCTGATCCGCCATGTGTTCCAGTCGCCGTTTGATTTCTTTCAGGAATTCGGGGATTACTGGGAAGATCGGGGCTGGCAGAAGATCGGCCACCAGCTGGAGGATTTGTTCACCCGTCTGCATGCCTTCCTTACAGATCGCGGGACAGATGCCATGAATATCATTACCGGGCTGATGAAGCTTGATTATTTCCTGGGGCACAAATATAAGCCGCGCAAAATCTGGTGGGATGTCTTGCTGGATAAAGCGGATTGGTCCAAACATATGAAGGATATCGCTGCTCATCCGGGATTGATATCCCCGCAGCTGGCGGAGGCCGGATACAGTGAACGTGAACTGCAGAAGTTCATGATGCTGGAAGTGCTGCCTTTCCGTTTGGAGACGGTACTGGATTCGATCAGCGGCCTGCGGGCCGATGAAGGATTGGCTGATGCAGAAGCGAATACAGAACCGAATGTGGAGATGAGTGGTGTGTCTGGCAATATCGGTGAAGCGAACGCAGCAGCGGCGGCCGTAGCGGTAAATGACAGGGCCACGGCTGTGGCCGAAGCTGAGGCAGGAGTGGGAGGAAACACGCTGCTGATTGTGCTGTACCAGCAGGACGACAGCCAGCGGGCACAGTATTATACACTGCCTTTGTAGAAGGAGGATTCTTCCGGCTATGAGCAATCAACCACCGGTCAGATTGACTTTGTATGAAGAGAAGCTGCGGGAAGAGCTGCTGGCGTTTCAGCTTCCTGCGGAGCAGGCGGAATTCACTGGCTTGCCTGAGGAGACTATAGATGGTGCCTTGCAGGACGAGGGGAAGGTTCCGGTTGTTATTGTTGCTGGAGAAAAGCCGGTGGGATTCTTCATCCTGCATACCGGAGCGGGTATCGCCGACTTCTACAACCATTGGTCTGAAGCGTTGCTGCTGCGTGCGTTCCTTGTTGACTATGCCAGCCAGGGACAAGGGTTTGCCAAGGCTGCAATGGCTTTGCTGCCGGGTTTTGTCCGTATTCATTTTCCGGCAGTCCGTGAGGTGGTGCTGGCTGTGAATGAGCGCAATCTCCCGGCAGGAAATCTCTATCTGCGTGCTGGTTTTCGGGATTACGGTCTGCGCAGGAGCGGTGCAAAAGGATCGCAGATGATTCTGCAGTATTCGCTTGAGGAATTCAGCGCAGGTTCTGGCGGGGGCATGAACAACGGGGACGGCTGCGGGAGCGGCTAATCAGAGCATGACCCGCAGTCCGCTGTTTGCAACGTTCTCAACGGAGTGTCAGTTACATTATTCTGTTTGTTTATATGCTGGACTTTCGACGGCTTGACTAAAAGTTTGTTCAAAAAAACAGGCATTCCATTATTTCTGGAATGCCTGTTTTTGTTCGCTTTTATATTGCATTCGATTGAAGCAGAGACTCGGCAGGGAGGTGCCGGACCAGCCAGTCTAACACGTCGGCTGTGACCTCGTTATGATTCACTTCGTTCAGCATTTCATGTCTGCCTTCCGGATACAGCCTGTACTCCACATCGCCTAATCCTTGCTCCTTGTAGATGCTGGCCAATCGCAGCACACCTTGTCCCTGCATGCCCACAGGGTCCTTGGCCCCGGAGAACAGATACACTGGCTTATTCTTGCATAATGTCAGCAGTGTTTCGCGGGACTGGATTTCGCGCAGCAGCCGGAAGAAATCCCGGAAGAAGCGGGTGGTGCAGATCGCACCGCAGAAAGGATCGGCGATGTAACGGTCCACCTCCTGCGTGTCACTGCTCAGCCAGTCAAAAGCCGTTCTTACCGGAGAGAAGGAACGGTTGTAAGGGCCGAATACGAGGCCGTTCAGCATTACGCTGCGATGAAGGGCTCCCTGCAGTCTGAACTGCATCCCGGCCAGTGTTTCCCCGGCTCTCAGCATATTGCGCGGACCATTGGTGCCGCTGAGAATAAAGCCGGTGTATATTTCATTGCCATGCTCACACATCAGCTTCTGTGCCAGGAAGGAGCTCATGCTGTGGGCGAGCAGGAAGATCGGCAGACCTTCATGCCGGGAAGAGGCAATCCCGGCAAGCTGGAGCATATCGCGCCGCATCCAGTAGAATCCGTTCTCCCCGGTATCGCCAAGCAGGTTGACCTTCCCGGCAGTTTTGCCGTGCCCACGGTGATCATTGGCATAAACTGCATATCCGGCCCCGGTGAGCGCTAATGCGAAGCGGGTATAACGTGCAGCCGTCTCACACATGCCATGTGCAATTTGCACGATGCCCCTGACCGGAGCTTCTGGCTCCGGCAGCCATTCGTACACATGAATATTCACGCCGAGGGGATCGGTCATTGTAAAGCTGTTTTCCTGCATTATCCTGCCCTCCTAAAAGTTTGTAAAACATCTGCTTCCTTGATCATACGCCGTACCCACTCCGCTCTGAAGCATTAGCTTGTTATGTGAGTGATACATCTGAGTATTGTAGGAATCGCTGATACAGCTCTTTATCGGAAAGAGTAACGAGAGAAAACCCCGCTTTACACTGATTCCCTGCTGCGGGTGTCTTAGTCTAATGGAACAGATGAAAGCGGAACCCACGGCTGATCTTAGTTCTCGACTTCTGGCTTAGGCTTAACCTCTAGTTGCCTTATAAGTATGAATTTTAGGGCAAATAAGAACGTAGCACGGTAGAGTGGCCTTCGATTCCGTAAGAGCCAAGGGTTGCCGGAAGCAGATAACATTCTCCTGCGGCATAAGGCTGGGAACCGCCCTCCCACGTCAGGTGTCCGCTGCCTTCGCAGATGACGAGAATGGTGAAGCTGTCCGGAGTCGTGGCAAGCTCCCATTGTCCGTTTACGAGGCCTTTTTCAACGATGAAATAAGGAGAGGAGGCGATTTGCAGCCATTCCCCGGGAACGGCGCCGTCTGTCTTCATCGAGGTGGCCCCCGCACCTTCATAGGCGGTTACATTCAATGAATCCTCAATATGAAGCTCACGCGGCTTGCCGTCCAGTCCCGGACGGTCATAATCATAAATCCGGTATGTAGTGTCAGAGTTTTGCTGGATTTCGGCAACAACGACTCCTGCGCAGAGAGCGTGAACGGTGCCCGCAGGAATATAGAAGGAATCCCCGGCAGAGACGGTAATCTCCTGAAGACTGTCCATAACGGTTCCATTCTCCAGTGCATCACGCAGTGTTTCCCTGGTGACATTTTCTTTCAGGCCGTAAATGATCTTGGCACCCGGCTTGGCGTCCAGCACGTACCACATTTCTGTCTTGCCCAGTTCACCCTTCGGCAATCCTTCATAGTCATCTGTAGGATGCACTTGCACGGAAAGGTTATCATTGCAGTCCAGCAGCTTGATCAGCAGGGGGAATCTTCCGCCTTCTTCGCTGATGCCTTTGCTGCCGAACCATTCCTGTCCAAACTGCTCACGGATTTGATCGAGCCCCTGTCCGGCGAGTTCGCCGTTTACGACGGAAGAGGTGCCGTTCGGGTGATCGGCGATCATCCAGCCTTCGCCAATATGGCCCTCCGGCAGTTCGAGCCCGAATTTCTCCAGTGCGCGGCCGCCCCAGACGCGTTCTTTAAACTCCGGCTGAAATTTTAAAGGATATGGTTTTGTCATCACAACATCTTCCTTCCAAATTGTAATATTTACTTGCTTCTGTTACTTACAGCGTGTCAATTTTGTGAGCTGAATGCCAAAATGCCCGATTTTACTCATTGCTATTTAGGCTTCAGTTCCTTTTTTCTTCTCTACGGCTACTACGTAGGGAGCAGAAGACCGCTGCAGCTGGCGGTACACAATGCTCTGCGCCTCCTGCTGGGCAAGCCCTGCCGCCCATGACTCTACGGCGGAGGCTTCGCGGTCTCCGCCGTCATGGCCCGGGTAGAGCACCGCCGTGACGATGCCGCCCGGGCGCACCAGCGAGAGCGCGGCCTCCAAGGCGGCCAGCGTGCTCTCCGGCTCGGTGATGATGGTCTTGTCGGCATCGCCGGAAGGCAGGTAGCCGAGGTTGAACATCACCGCCGACACCGTTCCGCGCCACTCCGGCGGAACGGCATCCGCCATCGCTGCATGGCTGCGCTCCAGCAGCGTCACGGGAGAAAGCGCTGACGGCGCTTCCTCCCGGGCCAGCCGCAGGCGCTCTTCCGCAAGCTTCAGCGCCGCAGGCTGAATGTCGAAGCCGTACACCCCGCCTCGCGGCCCGGCCGCCTTGGCGAGGAACAGCGTATCGGCACCGGTGCCCACGGTGGCGTCAATGGCTCTGCCGCCGGACAATAGGCGTTCGGCGGTTAATTTATGAGCAAAGCTAAGGACGGACATAAAGCCCATTAGCTCTTCCTCCAGTACTTACCCTGCCAGGTGTCGCGTGCAACCAGCTCATCATCAATTGCGTTCAGCACTTCCCATTTCTTAAGGCTCCACATAGGCCCGATCAGCAGATCGCGCGGGGCATCCCCGGTCAGACGATGAACAATCATCTCCGGCGGCAGGATTTCCAGCGAGTCGGCGATCAGCTTGACATATTCGTCCTGCTCCAAAAACCGCAGGAGGCCGGCCTCATATTGCTTGACCATCGGCGTTTTGCGCATGAGATGCAGCAGATGGATTTTGATGCCCTGAACACCCATGCGGGCAACAGCCGAAACAGTTTCCAGCATCATTTCATGAGTTTCCTGCGGAAGCCCGTGGATAATATGGGTACAGACGCGGATGCCGTGACGGCGCAGCTTCTCGACAGCCTCGACATAACACTTGGTATCATGGGCGCGGTTGATCAGTTCGGAAGTGGAATCATGAATGGTCTGCAGACCCATCTCCACCCACAGGTACGTACGCTGGTTCAGCTCGGCGAGATATTCGACGACATCATCCGGCAGGCAATCCGGACGTGTGGCGATGGCAAGTCCGACCACACCCGGCTGCTGCAGAATCACTTCATAATATTCTCTCAGCTCCTCGACCGGAGCGTACGTATTGGTGTAGGCCTGGAAATAACCGATATACTTTGCATTCGGCCATTTCAGATGCTGTCTGTCGCGCACATTGTTGAACTGGGTAACCAGATCATCGCGGCGGCTTCCGGCGAAATCGCCTGATCCTCTGGCGCTGCAGAAGGTGCAGCCTCCTTTGGCGATAGAGCCGTCACGGTTAGGGCAGGTAAAACCGGCGTCGAGCATTACTTTGAATACCTTGGTATCCATCTGTTCGCGCATTTCGTAGTTCCAGGTATGAAATCGTTTATCTCCCCACAGCAGTGGAGAAGAGGTCTCTAGAAGACTCAACAGGTGCAGCTCCTCTCTTAAATATAAGAACGTTTATTTTTAGGGCTGAATGACTGCTTCCCCCCCGAAGTTATCCTTATATTGTCGCTAAAATGACGGTGTTCCGGAAAGGCAACGTAGAGCCATTTTATTTTAACCTATCCATTGTATCAAAAAACAGCACCCAGCGTAACATTGGCGCCTGCGGAATCTGTGAAAAAAAGGCTAAAAATAAAGGGTTTTCACTTGTTAATGCTTACACATTATGTTATATTTAAATTGTAAAAAACCTGATACAGCAAGCATAATTTTCATTTATTGAATTCATAATTTCGTGTCGTCCGATCCATAATAAAACCCAAGAGGTGATCACGATGAATTCTCAAACATCATATGCCGAAGGCAAAGGCTCCATTGATGTGCAATTGACTCCTGATGAAGCGCTTGCGCTTACGGGCGTGGAGTTTAATGGCAACCATAAGATTAAGACAGAAGCGCAGCGCAAGATCAGAAATGCGTTCGAGAAGAAATTTGATTTTAATACACCGGCAAGGTAGACTATGAACTGTTGAACTAGTGGACCCCAATTCCAAATACAACATAAAGGGAATTCTCCGGCGGTTTTTTTGCCCCCGTCGGAGAATTCCCTTTTCCTTTTGGCAAATATATGTAGAAAATGACGGAATCAGCATCTCTTCACTGAAATCCCTTTACTTTTGCAGATAAGTTCGGCACAATATTGCAAGTGATAGTTATTGTAATAAGTGAATAAGCGGAGGAATACCTATGCGTTTACGCGGAAGAAAAGGAATACGTGAAAGCCTGGAGGAACAGACCGATCTGGTAATCCTCGATCCACGCAGCCTCAAGGGGCGGTGGTCTGAATTGTTCGGCAACGATCATCCGATTCATGTGGAATTCGGAATGGGCAAAGGACAGTTCATTAGTCAAATGAGCTTCAAATATCCCGATATTAATTTTATCGGCGTTGATATGTACGATGAATTGATCCGCCGCGCGGCTGAGAAAGCCCGTTTGGTGTGGGAGCCGGCAGGACATGAGACGCCGCCTAACCTTAGAGTGGCACTCGCCAATATTAACTACGCGGAGGAAGTGTTTGCTCCAGGAGAGCTGGAACGTATCTATCTGAACTTCAGCGATCCCTGGCCGAAGAGCAAGCATGCCCGCCGCCGCCTGACGCATCCGCGTTTTCTTGACAAATACCGCGGGTTACTCAGTCCGTTGGGGGAAATTCATCTGAAGACGGATTCCCGGAGCCTGTTTGAGTTCTCCCTTAATGCGTTTGCCGACTATGGGCTGCAAATGAAGAATATCTCTCTTGACCTGCATGCGGACGGTGTCATTAATGAGGAGCATGTCATGACGGAATATGAGACCAAATTTTACGGCCGTGGCGTTAATATCCAGCGCTGCGAAGCGATTGTCGGGGCAGAGGCGCTGGAGCGGTATCAGGCCGCCCGGCTGGATAAATACCGGCTGTAGAACAGTTAATGCCGATTTATGTCTCCACCAAAGCAGAAGTATATAAAAATGGCAGTCCAAGGAGAAATTCCCGGACTGCCATTTTTATATGTCCCCTTGTTCTTGTGGGCGTTATTCGAGCATATCAATAATGCTTTGGGCGCTTTGCAGCGGATGAAACCTGGCGATCTCTTCCAGATGGGTTTTTCGTTTGGCCTGCACGTCCTCATAGTTGTAGAGCAGCCGCTCCATCCGTTTGTCGACTACATCCAGCGATGAAATCGGTTCTCCAAGACCTGCAGCCGTGAAGTAGCGGCAGTTCTCCTCTTCCTGACCTGGCAGGGGGTGATGGAAGAGCATGGGGATACCCTTGGCCAGCCCTTCGCTGCAGGTCATTCCTCCTGGCTTGGTAACGAGCAGATCGGATACCTCCATCAGCTTGTCAATCTCGCGGGTAAACCCGATCAGGGAGATATTGGGATGAATGTACCGGTGGTCCTCGTTCATCTCGCTCAGCAGTTTATCATTCGTGCCGAGACAAAAGACAATCTGGACTTTCTCCCGCCAGCTCGCCAGCGCTTCGTTCACGACCTCATCGTTCATCATGCCCCAGCCCCCGCCCATAACCATAACCGTCGGCAAGTCCTGCAGGCCGAATTGCTCCAGAATTTCCGCTCTTCCGGGATGCTCCCAGAAGTTGGGGTGAACCGGCATGCCGGTAACCTGGATTTTGGCGGCGGATACGTTTCGCCGGCGCAGCTTGGCTTTGACCTCCGGAGTGGACACCAGATACCGGTCTACCTCAGGGCTGATCCAGGTGGCATGGGCATCATAATCCGTGATCACCGTAACGAGCGGCGCTTTGAAGGCCGGATCCAGCCGTTTCAGGCGGGACACCACAGCGCTGGGAATAAAGTGGGTGCAGACGATAATATCGGGCTTCAGCTGCTTCACAATATTTTGCGTATGTGTATAAAATAAGCGGTGCAAGGCAAGCGTGGTAAGACGATTAAATGATTTCTGGTGACGGTACACGTACCCCATCAAGCGGGGCTGGGTCGTCACTGTTTTGCGGTATGCCGACACAACAAGAGGCGCCAGCTTTGGATTCAGGAAATTTCCTAGCTCCAGCACCTTCGTTTGCACTTGGGGCGATAACTTGCGCAGGCTGCTCGACAGCGCGTAAGCTGCCTGCGTATGTCCTGCGCCAAAACCTTCCGACAGCAATAAAACTCTTTTTTTGCGCAATGTTGGATTCACCTGTTCCCGGATGGATTTCGCCGATATGACTTGTGATGCAGGCTTCAGATCCATAAAACAACGGTGCCTGCCGCAACGCCAGTGCCGATAACTGCTCCTGCAAGAACGTCAGAAGGGTAATGCAGTCCCAAATAAATGCGGGAGAAACCGACAATAGCGGCCAGCGGCAGCAGGAAAACGGTCAAGGCAGGGTAAGCCGCCATATAAGGTACCGTTGAGGCGAAGATAGCTGTAGTATGACCTGATGGAAAAGAATGATCTTTAAGCGGATTGTGAAACGTATTCGTTCCCGGCAGCGCCAGATAAGGACGCATGCGCGGGTATAACTTTTTAGCAACAGCGACGGGCAGGTGGCTGACAGCCAGAGCCGTGAGAGCCTGGAGTCCCGTTGTTCTCAAAGGCTGGGGTGAGAGCGCCCAGATCAGCACATTGATACCGATGGCGCTTGTTGCTCCGCCCAGGTGGGTAAGATAGAAAAGCCAAAAGTTCAAAAAAGGGTTGTGCAATCGTCCGTTGATCCACTTGAAAACTTGCCGTTCCCAGAGATGTAGTTTCATGAATAAATGTTTCATACTTTGTCCCTCCGATAGTCCGGCTGAGGATAATAAACGCAGCAGCAGCCACTCGATCCAAGACCTGAAAGCTGTCTTTATCATACGTTTTTAAAGCAGTCCATTTCAAGAAAAAGCTCGGTTAAGGTCGGAAAATGCCAGTTTTGACTTAACAACCCCTTACACCTTACAATGATTCAAGTAGGCTAAACATGTTTATAAGGTTACAGAGAATTGAGGAGTCCGCCATTTGGTATCTCTATAACATCTTTATAAACGGGATAGATATAAATTGAAGCCTACTCCACAAAAAAGGGGAAACTCTTGGTCTACTGTAAGGAATGCAACAAAAGGGTCAGAAAGAACGTTTAATAAGACAGAGAGAGAAAAAAAGAAAAAAGCACACCAAGAGTGAAAAAGGGGGCATCAAAAGATCATGACAGACGCATTGTTTGTTACGCTCCAAGTGATCTTGGCGGCAATCGCAGTCTATCAGTTCACATTATCGTTGTTTGGACTGCGCAAGAAAAAGAATAAGGTACAGTTCGGGCCGGAAAAATCATTTGCTGTATTGGTTGCCGCGCACAACGAGGAAGAAGTCGTCGGCGCATTGATGGAGAATTTGAAACAGCTTAATTATCCCCAAGAGTTGTACGATGTATTTGTCATCTGCGACAATTGTACAGACGGCACCGCAAGAATTGTGCGCGAGCACGGAATGAATGCCTGTGTCCGCACCAATACCAACCTTCGGGGCAAGGGTTACGCAATCGAATGGATGCTCAAGGAACTATGGGCGATGCCGAGACAGTATGATGCAGTTGTCATGTTCGACGCCGACAACCTTGCACATACCGAATTCCTCACAGAGATGAATAATGATCTCTGCGCAGGCGGGCGCGTAATTCAAGGCTATATTGATACAAAGAATCCGGAGGATTCATGGATTACTGCTGCATACGGTGTATCTTACTGGTACATCAACCGTTTGTGGCAGCTGTCGCGCCATAATTTGAACATGGCCAACTTCCTGGGCGGAACCGGCATGTGCTTCGAAACCAATCTGCTTAAAGAGATGGGCTGGGGAGCAACAAGCCTTGTCGAGGATTTGGAGTTTACGATGCGCAGCGCATCCAAAGGCGTATTTCCAAAATTCAACTATGACGCCAAGGTATTTGATGAGAAGCCGCTCACGTTCAAAGCATCCTCCAGACAGCGGCTGCGCTGGATGCAGGGACACTTTACAGTGGCCCGCCGCTACTTCTTCCCTTTGCTGTGGCAAGCCATTAAAGAACGCAGCCTGACGAAGCTGGATCTCGCGCTGTATGGGGTGAATGTCTACATCGTGCTGCTGACGTTCCTGATGACTGCTGTAATGTGGGTAGATACTTCGCTGCTTAATGGTCCGCATATTGCCAATATTTATGGTTATTTGCCGTTGTGGCTCAGCTTCTTTGCAGTCGGCGCCAATATTATCACCTTCCTGCTGGCCATGGCGCTGGAGAAGGTCAAGTTCAAAAAAGTGTATCTTTACCTGCTGGTCTTTCCGGTGTATCTGCTTTCCTGGTATCCAATTACGTTCTATGCCTTCTTCACGCAGAACAACAAGCAATGGAGCCATACCAAGCACACGCGTGTCGTGAGGCTTGAGGAAGTTCAGAGCAAGCAAGGATAAGCCCGGATTTTCACAAAAGAACATGTTGACACTCCTTGCGGAGTATTGTATAGTATTCAAGTATGCAAAACATAGGGATTGCAAGCAGAAGCACCGGCTTCTCACCTGACTGGCAAATACGCCAGCTGGTTTTGATCTCAATGCTTTATGAATGGTTATAATTCATGAACGTTGATCAAACGGGGTGTCGGGGAGTTACCGGCATCCCTTTTTTATGGAGAACCGTAAATAAAATAATTGTAAAGTAGATCCGGAGGTGGAGTATTATCAGTAAGGAACATATGATCAATGATGAAATTCGGGCCAAAGAGGTTCGGTTGGTTGGAGCGGAAGGCGAGCAAATCGGAATTAAGCCGATCCGCGAAGCGTTGCAAATGGCGATTGATCTTAATCTTGATTTAGTCAACGTAGCACCGCAGGCGAAACCGCCGGTATGCCGCATCATGGATTACGGCAAGTTCCGTTATGAAACACAGAAGAAAGAGAAGGAAGCACGCAAGAACCAGAAGATCGTGGATCTTAAAGAAGTATGGTTCCGTGCCAACATTGAGGAACATGATTACCAAACCAAGTTCCGCAATGTGATTAAGTTCCTGGGCGAAGGCGATAAAGTGAAGTGCTCCGTTCGTTTCCGCGGACGTGAGATTACCCACGCTAGCATCGGCCAGAAAATCCTGGAACGTGTTAAGACCGAAGTGGAAGATATCTCTGTTGTTGAGCGCCAGCCTAAGCTGGAAGGCCGCAGCATGATTATGATTCTGGCTCCTAAAGCCCAATAATTTGGAGTCACTTGCACAGCAATTTGGCGCCGCATAATATTCAAGGAGGAAACACCATGCCTAAAATGAAAACACATAGCAGCCTGAAAGGCCGCTTCAAAATTACCGGAACTGGTAAAGTACTGCGTTACAAAGCTCACAAGAACCACTTGCTGTCCCACAAATCGAAACGCGCTAAACGCGTATTGAACGGCAATCCAGTAATGGCCCCTGGGGATGTAAGACGTTTGAAACAAGGACTCGCTAACTTGAAATAGTTTTATCACACATTTTTGGGAGGTTTATTAATATGGCAAGAGTTAAAGGCGGATTTGTAGTTCGTCGTAGACATAAAAAAGTGTTGAAATTGGCAAAGGGTTATTTCGGTTCCAAGCACCGCATTTTCAAAACAGCTAACGAGCAAGTAATGAAATCGATGGTTTACGCATACCGTGACCGTCGTCAAACTAAACGTAACTTCCGCAGACTGTGGATCGTTCGTATTAACGCAGCAGCTCGTTTGAACGGCCTGTCCTACAGCAAGCTTGTATTCGGCCTTAAATTGGCTGGCGTAGAAGTGAACCGTAAAATGCTGGCTGACCTGGCAGTAAACGATCTTAACGCATTCAACTCCCTGGCTGTTGTAGCCAAAGAGAAGATTAACGCGTAAGAGGGATAAATAAACCGAAAAGCACCACCTGCGGGTGGTGCTTTTTTTGCGCGGTGACATTCAGAGAAGCCCCCTGCCGGCCAGATTCTGTAAGGGAGGGGGCTTGCAGCTGAAATTTTATTCCCAGTACTTGGTGGTGCTCAATTGTGAAGCCAGCTTTTTGCTGTTTGTCCGTCTTAGTTTGCGCAGCTCTGAACGTTCATTGGCAGATTCGCTGATCAGCTTCTCTTCATCGGTCTCGGGGATAATAGCCGGAACTGGAGCAGGTGTGCCATCCTCGTGCACCGCTACAAAGGTCAGGAATGACGTAGCGGCGACAACACGCTCGCCTGTGTATAAGTTCTCCGAGATAATCTTCACAAACACCTCGATACTTGTGCGTCCTGTCCAGGAGACGAAGGATTCGAAGCACACGGAGTCCGTAGGTCTGATTGGCAGAAGAAAGTCAACGGAGTCAGCAGAGGCGGTTACCACATTCGTGCGGCAATGGCGCATAGCCGAGATAGAGGCAACTTCATCAATGGTGCTCATCAGCTTGCCGCCAAACAGGGTTTTGTGGTTGTTGACATCATTCGGGAAGACGCGGCCGGTTTTGAACACGCGGGATTCACGGCTGTATTTAAAGGCGGGCGCGACTTGTGGGGTGTTTTGTTCATCCATATTTTTCAGTACTCCCTTTTCATGCAAGATATAAACAATCATGATAATAGAAAATACATTTGTGTGCAATAATATTTATAAGGTTTTAGGAATATGTTTAACTATTTCGAGCTTTCCTAACATCAAATAGACATAAATATAACACTTTGTGTCAGGGTAAGCGTTTTCTTGGTGAAAAATGCAAATTATTATTGACCTGAGGTCATTTATAGACTGGATTTTAGGTTTTTTTACAGTTATAATTTGATCTAATGGTATGTCCAAGCAAAACACAGAAGACATCCAATTTCTTAAGGGGGATCACATTCGATGAAAAAGGTTTTCAAATTGTCGCTCGTTATGTTGATGGCAACCAGTGTCATTTTGGCAGGTTGCGGTAACAAAAAAGACGGCGCATCCGACGTTAAGGTAGGGCTGGTTACAGACGTAGGCGGGGTAAACGATAAATCGTTTAACCAATCTGCCTGGGAAGCCCTGGAAGCTCTTAATAAAGAATCCGGTGTGGAAATTAAATATCTGCAAAGTAAAGCCAACGCAGACTATGTGCCAAACCTTAACCAATTCGTAAAAGGCGGCTACGATCTGACTTGGGGGATCGGCTTTGACCTTGGAGACGCTTTGCTGGAAGTAGCTAAAGCCAATCCGGATGCCAAACTGGCAATCATCGATAGCGTTGTAGACGCTCCAAATGTTGAGTCCGTTACTTTCTCTGAGAATGAAGGTTCCTTCCTGGTGGGTGTTGTTGCCGGTTTGACAACTAAAACTAACAAAGTGGCCTTTATAGGCGGTATGGACAGCCCGGTTATCAAACGTTTTGAAGTTGGCTTCACGGCTGGCGTAGAAGCAGTTAATCCTGAAGCAACAGTAACGAATACTTATGCAGGCGCTTATGACAAGCCTGATACAGGTAAATCCCTGGCTGCTACCCTGTACGATGCCGGTAACGACATCATCTTCCCTGCTGCCGGCGCAACTGGCAACGGCGTGTTCAATGAAGCTAAATCCCGCAATGATGCAGGCGGCGATAAAGTATGGGTAATCGGTGTAGACAAAGACCAATCCATAGAATTTGGCGACGATGTAACTTTGACTTCCATGATCAAACGTGTTGACGAAGCAGTTAAGAAGGTTTCCCAACAAGTAGTTGACGGAACATTCAAAGGCGGCACTACAACCGTACTGGGTCTGAAAGACAACGGCGTGGGCCTTCCTGAAACATCAAAAGCCAACGTATCCGAAGAAATTCTGGCTAAAGTTGAGGATTTCAAAAAACAAATCATCGATGGCAAGATTACTGTTCCATCCGAGTAAGCGTTGAGTCATTCTTAAAGCTTTACAATAACGTAATAAGGAACAAGGCCGGTTCTAAAGCTGGCCTTGTTCCCTGTTAAAAGTTATACGTGAACACAGCAGTGCCGCCTCGCAAGGGGCGGTACAGCCGTGTCTGTATGTCTATTATATATTCTGTGATGAGGGTGATTCCATGAGTGCTGCGGCTCCTGTCGTAGAGTTGAAGCAAATTACAAAACGCTTTCCCGGTATTGTAGCGAACGACTCTATAAGTCTGACGCTGGAAAAAGGGGAGATCCATGCGCTGCTCGGTGAGAACGGTGCAGGCAAGTCCACCTTGATGAATATCGTATTCGGACTATACCAGCCCGATGAAGGCAGCATCGAAATCGACGGGAAACCGGTTATTATCGATAGCCCTAATAAAGCTATTGAGCTTGGCATTGGTATGGTCCACCAACATTTCAAGCTTGTAGAGCCTTTTACGGTCACCGAGAACATTGTTCTGGGCATGGAACCGAAAAAAGGACTTAAAATCGACTATAAATCCGCTTCTGAGCAGGTTCGCAAACTATCGGAGCAATATGGCTTGCAGGTCAATCCGAATGCCAAAATTCATGACATTTCGGTCGGCATGCAGCAGCGGGTAGAGATTATGAAAACCCTGTATCGCGGAGCGGATATACTTATATTCGACGAGCCTACCGCTGTATTGACGCCGCAGGAGATTACTGAGCTTATGGCGATCATGAAGCGGCTCGTTGCAGAGGGCAAATCCATTATTCTAATTACACATAAGCTTAAAGAAATCATGCAGATTTCCGATCGGGTTACAATCATCCGTCGTGGTAAGGTGATTGATACCGTTAAGACTGCCGGGACGAATCCGAATGAGCTGGCCGAAAAAATGGTCGGACGCGGCGTGACATTCAAAGTGGACAAGCAGGCTCCGCATGTGGGATCCAGCGTCCTTAAGCTATCCAATGTCAGCAGCAAGAGCAAGGAAGGCGTATCTGTGCTGAATGGCCTCAGCTTTGAAGTGAAGGCCGGTGAAATCCTTGGGATTGCAGGCGTTGACGGCAACGGACAAAGTGAGCTGATCCAGGCCATCACGGGACTCCGCAAAATTGATTCCGGTTCTATTACCGTATCCGGCAAAGAAATTTCCAACCTGTCTCCACGCAAAATCTCGGAAATGAATGTATCCCATATTCCGGAAGACCGTCATAAACACGGGCTTGTGCTCGATTTCAGTGTAAGTGAAAATATGGTATTGGAAACGTACTACAAGAGTCCGTATAACCAGTCTGGCTTCCTGAAGAAAGACGTAATCAATCAGCATGCCGAAGATTTGGTCAAACAGTTTGATGTGCGTACGCCTTCCATTGAGAACAAAGCCCGCTCTTTGTCAGGCGGTAATCAGCAAAAAGCGATTATTGCGCGGGAAATAGACAAAAATCCGACACTCCTGATTGCGGCTCAGCCGACACGTGGTCTTGATGTCGGAGCGATTGAGTTCGTTCAGAAGCAACTGATTGCCCAACGTGATCAGGGCAAAGCTGTGCTGCTGATTTCTTTCGAGCTGGATGAGATTATGAATGTTTCCGACAGAATAGCCGTTATCTATGAAGGGCAAATCGTCGGCGAAGTATTGCCGCAGGATACGAATGACCAGGAACTGGGTCTGATGATGGCGGGCAGCTTGAAGCGGGGGGGGAAAGCGGGTGCATAGACTGAAAAAAATATTTGCGACAGACAGCTATATTGTGCCGATTGTTGCAATAATAATGGGTTTCCTGGTAGGAGCTGTCGTGATGCTGGTCGGCGGATATGACCCTATCCTCGCTTATTCATCCCTGTTCCAGCGTGTATTTGGCAGTGCTTATGATTTCGGTGAGGCAATACGTGAAATGACGCCGCTGATGTTTACCGGGCTTGCCGTAGCATTTGCCTTCCGCTCAGGAATGTTTAACATTGGTGCGGATGGTCAAGTGCTTATCGGTATGACCGCCGCTTCAGTGATCGGTATTAAGCTGGCTGGCCTGCCGCCATTCTTGCTGGTCCCGCTTGCTGTTATCGCTGCAGGGCTCTGCGGCGGTCTGTGGGCCGGAATAGCCGGATTCCTTAAGGCGAAACGCGGCATTAATGAAGTTATCACTACCATTATGCTGAACTGGATCGCGCTCTATCTGGCAAATTACATTGTCAAAACATTTTTGCTCCTTCCAAAGCAAAACCGTTCGGAGGATATTCCCGCTTCGCTTTCCATGAACTTCTTGAATTCTCTGTTTGATAACGCCCGTCTGCACTGGGGTACAGTTATTGCGCTTGCTGCAGCGCTGTTCTTCTACGTGTACTTATGGAAGACCAAACAGGGATATGAAATGCGTGCGGTTGGACTCAATCCGCATGCCGCAGAATATGCCGGGATGAATGTTGGACGCAATGTAGTGAAGGCGATGTTCATCAGTGGCGCCTTCGCCGGGCTGGCGGGAGCAGGTGAGGTGCTGGGCGTATTCCACTATCAATCTGTCTTCGCAGCCTCGCCGGGTTATGGATTTGACGGCATCGCCGTCGCGCTTCTTGGACTGACTCATCCGCTTGGAGTCGTACTGGCCGCTATCCTATATGGAATACTGACGTATGGTTCGGCAGGCATGAGCTTTGGAGCAGATGTTCCACCGGACCTGATCCGTATCGTAATCGGTTCAATTATATTCTTTATTGCGGCACAAGGAATTGTCCGCTGGGTGCTTAAACCGTTTTACTTCAAGCGCAAGAAAGAGAAGGTGTTATAGATGGATCTGCAGACGTTAGGACAACTGCTCAATACAACGCTTGTATTCTCCACAGCGCTCATTTTTGCCGCGCTGGGCGGCATCTTCTCTGAACGCTCCGGGGTAGTTAATATCGGTCTTGAAGGTTTGATGATGTTTGGTGCCTTTGCGGCAGCCGTGGGCGGATATTATGCCCAGGATGCCGGAATGGGGGCATGGGCTCCGTGGGTTGGTGTGATTTGCGCTATGGCTGTGGGTGTGATTGGCTCATTGATTCATGCGGTGGCCGCAATTACCTTTAAAGCCGATCAGACGATCAGCGGTACGGTAATTAACTTCCTTGCTGCCGGCAGCACGCTTTATATAGTTAAGCTGCTTTTTGACGGCGCTGGTGAAACACCGCTGCTGGATGGCTTCAAAAAAATACCGGTGCCAGGTCTTTCGAAGATTCCGGTTATTGGCGAAGGGATTTTTAATTCCTATCCAACAACCTATTTGGCGATTGTGCTGGTTATTGTCATTTACTTTGTGCTGTTTAAGACTCCGTTTGGCCTTCGCTTGCGCGCAGTTGGCGAACATCCGAGTGCTGCAGATACGCTGGGTGTCAATGTAAAGCGGATGAGATATATCGGAGTTATGCTGAGTGGCCTGCTGGCCGGTATCGGCGGAGCGACAATTACGCTGACGACTACAGGTACCTTTGGGCACAATACGATCTCCGGTCAAGGTTTTATCGCCATTGCAGCGATGATCTTCGGCAAATGGAATCCGCTTGGTGCATTTGCAGCCGCAGTATTCTTCGGATTCTCCCAGGCTATCCGCAACTATGTGCAGTTGTTTGAATGGTCCAATAGTATCCCTCAGGAATTTATCTTTATGATTCCTTATGTATTGACGATTATAGTACTGGTAAGTGCTGTCGGCCGCTCTTCGGCGCCAAAAGCGCTCGGTGAGCCATACGATCCCAGCAAACGTTAGACCCGCAGTTGATTTGAATAGCAGTATTATTCAAAAACGCATTTCCGGCTGTTGCTGAAAATGCGTTTTTTTGTGCGAATATAAGAATTTATATGCTTCACGCTATAAATCTCGCTGAAACGGATACCGTCCTTTTGAGGACGGCAAAGCCGTTTCCACTTGGCTTTGAGCCATATCTGCAGAGGATGCAGTGTGGCTAAACCGCAAGTTATTGCTACTCTTTCGCTGGACAGGGCATGTGTACAGGCGAACGGCAGACGCGCCGAATAAACTGTGTTGAAACTTATGCGAATGCATATGAGACAGGTGTGTAAGCAGATGCTTATAAAATTTTAGGAGGGATATTATGGCACAGCCGGTTACAAAGAAACAGGTAATGAAGCTGGTGGGCAGAAATATCGTTGCAGTGAAAAAAGATGGTTCTAAAGTGACGGGCAAGCTGCTCCGCATTTCTGGAAACCGTCTGATCCTACAGCGTGTCAGCGGTAAGAAAGTACAAACCAAAGCATTGATTCCGCTGGTGCTGTTTGATTTGCTTGCCATAGGTACGGCCCCTTATGCTGGCGGATATGGCCCAGGTTATGGAGGCTCCCCGTATGGAGGCAATCCATATGGTGGATACGGTTATAACAAGTATGGAGGATATGCTCCTGGACCTTATGGCGGAGCTCTGGTACCTCCGATTGGCTTTTTCTAAGAAGTTTATAAGCAGCAGAGTCAATTGAACTGCTTTTCAAACTCATAACAGTAGTTTTGCGCCTGATAACGGGCTACTCTGTAGCCCATTTTTTGATAAAAGGAAATACCGGCAGTATTTCCAGTATCAACAGCAACCTTGGCCCGCTGACAACCGCGAGATAATGCAAATCGCTCTGCGCGGTCCATGAGCATATTCCCCCAATGTTTGCGCCTAGCTGCAGGGGCTACGGCTAGCATATCAATATACAGCAGATCACCGTGCAGCATAAAGTGGACAAACCCCAGCGGATCGCTCTCATAGTCTGGGCAGGCTACCAGTGTAACTCCTTGCCCCAAGCGGCGGGGCAGATCTTTTCTTACCTGATTAATTACGGTTTGGGGGAGATGGGATAAAGGGACGAGCTGCTTTTCAATCAGATCCAGAATGACGGTGTCGTCCTGCTTGGGTCTACGGTAACGAATCATAGAGCGCCTCCTTTCCACGCATTGTCGTACATCATATGCCCAGGGTGGTGTGGGCGTTACGGTAGAACAGAACAACAATTTGTGTCAGTTACGGAAATAAGGGTATTGACTTAACCGTGTGAGGAATCATATAATGTGTCTAAACATTTTATCGAACATACATGCATCGGCAATGATGAGGACGAAGTTTTAAGGGCTCTTTTGCTCAGAGAGTGAGAGGAATTGCTGCAACCTCCACCAGAATCCCTTATATACGAGCTCACCTCGGAGCTGTTTTCCTGAAAGGTCCATCGGCAACAGTGGTGGAATTATTAGGGGGAATCGTTTAGTCCGCGTTAGGGACTTCAGGTTACAAAGATTTGGGCCCTGCCTACATCGATGGATTTTTGTTACCTGATAAGGCGTTACATCGCGAGATGTAATGCAAACATGGGTGGTACCACGGAAGATCAACCTTTCGTCCCTCACGCGCTTCTATTTTGCGCGTGGGTGGCGGAAGGTTTTTTTGTTGCCCATAAGATGATGGTTAGCTGCACTGGGTTGGTGAACACTAACTTTCAAGGAGCATAGCCAATTCTTACAGCTGTATAAAAGACGGTCTGTCATTTGCATAATGAATGTTAAATATCGAAGGGAGGAATACTGATGAGCGCGAATATACCGGAAGTGCGGTCTACAGAGCAGTTACGTGAGAAATGGAAGAATCCCGAGGTGATTACGGGATCCGAAGTCCTGCTGCGCAGTCTAGTACTGGAAGGTGTTGATACTGTATTCGGATACCCGGGCGGGGCTGTGCTGTACATCTACGATGCGCTTCATGGCTTCGATGATTTCAAACATATTCTGACCCGGCATGAGCAGGGCGCTATTCACGCGGCTGACGGATATGCCAGAGCGAGCGGCAAAGCGGGAGTATGCATCGCTACCTCCGGACCCGGAGCTACCAACCTTGTAACCGGCATTGCCACCGCCTTTATGGATTCTGTTCCGCTGGTGGTCATCACCGGGAACGTCTTCTCCAGCCTGATTGGAACCGACGCTTTCCAGGAAGCGGATATTACAGGCATCACAATGCCGATTACGAAGCATAGCTATCTGGTACGTGATGTTGAGGATCTGCCGCGAATCATTCATGAGGCGTTCCATATTGCCAATACAGGACGTAAAGGTCCGGTGCTGATTGATATTCCCAAAGATGTCTCGGCAGCCAAAATGTTATTCAATCCGGTGCAGCTGCAAGGCGTTAACCTTCGTGGTTATAACCCGCGGACCGTTCCGAACAAACTTCAACTCGATAAGCTGATCCGGGCCATTGATGCTGCAGAACGTCCGATTATTATTGCAGGCGGCGGTGTCATCTACTCCGGAGCGCATGAAGAGATGTATGAATTCGTAAAACGGACGGAAATTCCGATTACGACAACTCTGCTGGGACTGGGCTGTTTCCCGAGTGCGGATGAGCTATGGATGGGAATGCCGGGCATGCATGGCACATATACCGCAAACAATGCTATTCAACAGTGTGATCTGCTGATTAATATCGGTGCCCGGTTTGACGACCGTGTTACCGGCAAGCTGGACGGCTTCGCGCCAAAAGCCAAGATTGTTCATATTGATATCGATCCGGCAGAAATCGGCAAAAATGTATCGCCTGACATTCCGATCGTTGGCGACGTGAAGACAGTGCTGGAGATGCTGATTCCCGATGTACGCCGGGCAGCAGGTGCCGATGCCTGGAGAACACAAATTGCCCAGTGGAAGCTGGATCAGCCGCTTCGCTACAAGGATTCGGAGACTGAGCTTAAACCGCAATGGGTTATTGAAATGATAAACGACACCACCAAAGGTGAAGCTATCGTTACTACAGATGTAGGGCAGCATCAGATGTGGGCTGCACAATATTATAAATTTAATCATCCCCGCTCATGGATCACCTCCGGGGGACTTGGAACAATGGGCTTCGGATTTCCGTCAGCCATCGGAGCGCAAATGGCGCATCCGGACCGGCTGGTTGTCTCGATCAATGGGGACGGCGGCATGCAGATGTGTTCCCAGGAGCTTGCCATCTGTGCTATCAATAACATTCCGGTCAAGATTGTAGTTATTAACAATCAGGTGCTTGGTATGGTCCGGCAGTGGCAGAATCTGATCTATGAGAAGCGTTACAGCTATACCGACCTCGCTGGCAGCCCGGATTTCGTAAAGCTGGCTGAAGCCTATGGCGTCAAGGGACTGCGGGCCACGAACAAGGAAGAGGCTGGCGCAGCATGGAAGGAAGCTTTGGAAACGCCGGGACCTGTTCTGGTAGAATTCGTTGTTCCCAAAGACGAAAATGTCTACCCGATGGTAACTCAAGGGTCAACCATTGATCAAATGCTGATGGGGGATGAATGACAGTGATGAGACATACGATTGCTGTGCTTGTGAATGACCAGCCAGGTGTGCTGCAGCGGGTTTCAGGGTTGTTCGGCCGCCGGGGGTTCAATATTGAGAGCATTACTGTGGGCCAATCCGAGGAGGTTGGATTATCCCGGATGGTTATTGTTACACTTGGTGACCAGCACACTCTGGAGCAGATTGAGAAGCAGCTCTACAAGCTGATTGATGTTATTAAGGTAGTGGATCTTGGCGCCAAACCGATGGTTGCCCGTGAATTGGCGCTGATTAAGGTCAAAGCTGATCCGGCTGAACGTCCAGAAATTATGGGCGTAGTCGAAACCTTCCGTGCCTCTGTAGTCGATATCGGTACAACAAGCGTGTTGGTGCAGGTTGTGGGAGACACTCAGAAGATTGATGCAATGATTGAACTTCTCAAGCCATACGGCATCAAGGAGCTTTCCCGTACAGGAGTTACAGCGATGATTCGCGGCAATGCCTAATTGTCATAATTTACGGCTTTAACGGATTACTGCTGGTTTGCATTAATTTGATAAGATCATTTTGAATTTCCCCGCTAAAGAGCGGGGACTTGAGGAGCAGCCTGAATCTCAATCCGGATCACCACCGCGAGTTGGCGCTCTTGAAGTACCCGCTCTTTACGATGGGTCCCAAATTAAAGGAGGATATTGACAATGGCAGTGACAACGTACTATGAACAGGATGCAGAACTTAGTGTGTTAAAAGGGAAGACAATTGCAGTAATCGGGTACGGTAGCCAAGGGCATGCCCAGGCGCAAAACCTGCGCGACAGCGGGCTTCAGGTTGTCATCGGCCTGCGCGAAGGTAAATCCTTCGAAACCGCCAAAAATGACGGATTTGAAGTATTGCCGGTAGCTGAAGCAGTATCCCGTGCAGATGTAGTGCAAATTCTCATGCCGGACGAAACACAGGCATCCGTATATAAGAATGAAATTGAACCGAACCTCAAAAGCGGCGCAGCGTTGATGTTCTCCCACGGCTTCAATGTGCATTTCGGCCAAATCGTTGCTCCTAAGGATGCAGATGTGCTGCTGGTAGCACCGAAATCCCCGGGTCACATGGTTCGCCGTACTTATGTTGAAGGCTTCGGCGTTCCTGGCCTGATCGCCATCGAGCAGGATGCAACCGGAAATGCCAAAGCAATCGGCCTTGCTTATGCCAAAGGCATTGGCTGTACCCGTGCAGGGGTTATCGAAACCTCATTCCGTGAAGAAACCGAAACCGATCTGTTCGGCGAGCAGGCTGTACTTTGCGGCGGTGTATCCGCTCTGATCAAAGCCGGCTTCGAAACTCTTACAGAAGCAGGATATGCTCCAGAAATGGCATACTTTGAATGTCTGCATGAACTTAAACTGATCGTTGACCTCGTGTATGAAGGCGGACTTGCCACTATGCGCGATTCCATCAGCAACACTGCTGAATACGGCGACTATGTAACCGGCCCACGCATTGTTACGGATGAAACCAAAAAAGCAATGAAGGCTGTGCTCACCGATATTCAACAAGGTAAATTTGCCCGTGACTTTATCCTTGAGAACCAGTCCGGCCGTGCTTTCCTTACAGCTACCCGCCGCAACGAAGCTGCTCATCCGGTAGAAGTAGTAGGCAGCCAGCTGCGTGAAATGATGCACTGGATTAAGAAATAGGCTCATATACTTAAGATTATTGAAACTATAGTGCAATTCTCAGATGCGGCCGTAACTTTTGCGGGCCGCATTTGAGGGTTTAAGCACAATTTTCAGGAGGTGCTCAGCATGCGGAAAATTTATGTGTTCGACACGACGCTGCGTGACGGAGAGCAGTCGCCGGGTGTGAACCTCAACACACGAGAGAAAGTCGAAATCGCTTACCAGCTGGAAAAGCTGGGCATTGACCGGATGGAGGCGGGATTCCCTGCGGCTTCACCGGGTGATCTGGCAGCGGTAAACGCAGTGGCAAAAGCCGTGAAGAATGTTACACTGATCGGTCTTTCCCGCTCCAGAGAGAGTGACATTGATGCGGTGAAAGAAGCGCTGAAGGGAGCGCAGGACCCCTGCATTCATATTTTTCTTGCCACGTCACCCATCCACCGCCAGCACAAGTTGCGCATGGATAAAGCACAGGTGCTGGAGACCGCGCAGTCCGCTATCCGCTATGCCAAGAAATATTTTTCCAAGCTGGAGTTTTCACTGGAAGATGCGGGGCGTACAGAGCGTGACTTCATGGCTGAGATGGTGGCTATGGCCATCCGTGAGGGTGCCAATGTAGTGAATATTCCTGATACGGTAGGTTATTTGAATCCTTCGGAATACGGGGCTATTTTCAAATTCCTGAAGGACAATGTACCGGACATCGAGCGGGTTCAGCTTAGCGCCCACTGTCATAATGACCTGGGTATGGCTACTGCCAATACGCTTGCTGCGATCCAGAATGGTGCGGATCAAATCGAAGGCACAATCAACGGTATTGGTGAGCGTGCCGGAAATACGGCGATTGAAGAGGTCGCGCTGGCGCTGGAGACGCGCAGTGAGTTTTTTGATGCTAAAACTTCGCTGGTGCTGTCGGAAATTTCACGCACAAGCCGTCTGGTCAGCAAGCTGACCGGGATGGTGGTACCGGGTAACAAGGCGATTGTTGGTGCCAACGCCTTTGCCCATGAATCGGGTATTCATCAGGATGGCATGCTGAAGGAGAAGACTACCTACGAAATCATGACACCTGAGACCATCGGCCTCAAAGAGAGCAAGCTAGTGCTTGGCAAGCACTCTGGACGTCATGCCTTCCGCGATAAGCTTAGCGATCTGGGATACGATGTTTCTGAAGAAGAGTTGAACGTTGCCTTCGCAAGGTTCAAGGATCTTGCGGATAAGAAGAAGGAAGTGTCCGATGAGGACATTATGGCGCTGCTGGAAGAGAGGCTGATTGATACGCCGGAAATTTTCAGCCTGCAGACTATTTACGTTACCTATGGTAATGAAGCTACGCCAACCGCCAAGGTGGTTATTAAAAGCCAGGAGGCGCAGCCGATTGTGGCGGTGGCCGAAGGCAACGGCTCGGTGGATGCGATTTATAATGCCATTGATCAGGCTACGGGTGAGGAAGTGACACTCGGAGATTATTCGATTAAAGCGGTCAGCCGGGGCAAAGACGCGCAGGGCGAGGTGCATGTCGTACTGTCGCAGGGTGAAGTGGCCGCACAGGGCCGCGGACTGAGCACGGATATTCTGGAAGCCAGTGCCAGAGCCTATTTGGATGCGCTCAACAAGCTGCTGGAGAAACGCAAAACCTACACGCAGCGTGATCACGCCCAGCTGTAAAGAAGTCCAGTGTCTCTAAACAAGTTCTTATCGAGCTGTCAGTACAGTGGAATAATGTCTGCTGTACCGGCAGCTTTTTTGATTGCAAAAAAGGAAGGGGCATTCTAGAAGATTCAGTGAATGTGCTGCTTCCAATTATGATACCAGCGCTCAATATTTACGGGCAGCTCAATGCTGAGCTCCCTGTTCAGCAAATCCGTGAGGATGTTGTATTGCTCCTCTACCGCCGAACGTTCTCCTATGCGGTCATAGACCTTCATGAGGCCTAAATGGCCTTGCTCAAAATAAGGCTGCAGCTGTACAATCCGCTGATACACGGTCACCGCCTCCGGGATTTTTCCGCAGCCGATATAGAACTCGGCCATCTCCATCGCATGATGCAGCCAAATGCTTCGCAGGCGCTGGCGTTCACTTTCTGCCCACAAATAATCATAGTCGGCCAAATAATCGCCCGAGTAAAAGCCAAACCAATACTGGTACTGCCCATAGTTGCCAGCATTTATCGGCTCAAGGGAGAGGATTCCTTTTTCCCATTCTGCACTGTCTACCAGCTTGCTTCCTGTTTCCAGCTTATAACCTTCCCCGCCGCTTAGATTGCTGATCCGCAGATCTGTCTTCCCTTGCTTTAGGCATTGACGCACCTGATAAATAGTTGTATACAGATGGTTGGAAGCCTTCTTTAAACTGAAATCAGGCCACAGCAGATCAATCAGCGTGTCTTTACTGATGAAGCGGTTTCGGTGATGAAATAAATAGGCGAATAATTCCTGCCCCTTTGCGGTGCGCCAGCGGATGTCGTGCAGCTGCAGTCCGTTCCGTTCGAACCGGAGACATTGAAAACAACGGATCATTATTTCACTCCCGTTGTTTTCTTGCGGCTCCTGGTGCATTTTTTCCTCTACGCGCGAGAGGGTCTTTATCAGCCGTTCCCTTCGCACAGGCTTCAGAACATAGTCAAGGGCATGAAGCTCAAAGGCATCCACTGCATAGCTGTTATAAGCAGTCACAAAGACAATGCTCGTCCGGGGGCAGTGAATTTGAATGATTTCTGCTGCCTGCAGTCCGTTTAATTCGGGCATATCGATGTCGAGAAAGATAACGTCAGGGTTCAGGTAAGCAGCTTCGCTGACGGCTTTCCTTGAATCTGTGAAGGTAGCTACAATCGCAACAGTCTCCAGCTCCTCCAGTATCATCTTCAAGTTCATGAGAGCAAGCCGCTCATCATCCACAAGCACTGCGCGAATCATTGAATCACCGCCAATTTACTATGAGTTTTTAGTTCGGGTTGTTAAGGCAATCCCTAGAATAAGTTTGCTTTTGCCATAATAATGAGGTGATTTCGACAAGAAAAGGCATTAATCCTTCAAAAAGGAATTTATCCTGTTGTAAGATATACATAATGGGCTTGAATGTCCACGACAAAAAAATTTAAAAACGTTGCAGGGAACTCCGGTTGCCCGGCGTCTAACTTTATGAAGCTGAAGGAGGGGAGAATACTGGAAGAGACGGAGTGGATTTCTGCTGTGCTAAGCGGCGAGCACCAAGCCTTTGGGCATCTGGTCAATCGTTATCAAGGCATGGTGTACAGAGTATGTATCAAAATTACGGGAGAAGCCGAGTCGGCCAAGGATATGGCCCAGGAAGTCTTCATAAAAGCCTACAAGGCACTTCCCTCCTTCAGGGGGCAGTCTTCATTCTCCACCTGGCTGTACCGGATTGCTTACCGGACCTGTCTCGACTGGAAACGGGCAAATGACAGGGAGTGGCGGCACCGCAGTATGGCGGATTACACGGAGAATGACTGGGTAACGACGCAAACACCTGAATCTGCGGTGCTGCGCAAGGAAGCCTCGCAGGAGCTGGACGAGAATTTGAACAACCTCACAGAACCGTACCGGTCGGTCGTGCAGTTGTATTATTTTCAGCGTCACTCCTATCAGGAAATTGCTGATCAAAAAGGGATTTCAGTCAAAACAGTGGAATCGCAGCTCTACAGGGCCAGACAGATGATGCGTAAAAGCGGGGAGGAATGGCGATGAATTGTGCAACAGTAAAAGAATGGATGCCACATTATATCGAAGGCTTGCTATCTCCAGAAGTGGAGCTGAATGTTCGTCTGCACATTGAATCTTGTCCCGACTGCGCGCAATGGCTGGAAGAAGCCAGAGGGCTGGCGGCACTGTGGAGCGAGATGGAGACGGGCGGTGAGCCGGTGGATCTTCCCGAGTATCCCGATTTTACTGCTGATGTGATGTCACGTATTGAACAGCTTGAAACCGGGCGCAGAGAGCGTACCGTTAAATCGACTATGTCCAGACGCCGGACTGCACCGGGAACCTCATGGATGCATTATGGACTTGCTGCTTGCTTAACCTTCCTGCTGCTGCAACTTGGAGTATTTGAGAATCTGGCTTATGGCATCAATGAAATTAACGGGCATATGTCAACTTCAGTCACTTCCTGGTTTAATGCTCAGGGAAGCGCTAAATAGAAAAATTAACACTAAAGGAGCATATTAGATGATTAAAAAAAGACGCTGGCTGACGTTTCTGCTCGCGATGGTTCCAGGGATTGGCCACTTATATCTGGGATTCAAAAAGTTGGGCCTTCAGTATATGATTGGAGCATCGCTCTGCATCATACTTATTCCTTCCATGCCGACGGTATTTCCATTCGCTCTCGCGGCCTTATGGTTCTACCAGCTGTTTGATGCGCTGCAGAAAGCGGCCTGGATGAAAGTATCCGCCGCTGAGCATGAGCGGATGATGTTTCATCCAGATAGTTTCGGAGCGCCGTGGACGATGGGGATGCCTGCGGCTCCAGATTATCCGCATGACGATCTGAATCCGGTCTGGGTGGGGATCGGCTGTGTAGTAGTGGGTTTCTTGCTGCTGTTGATTACTGCTTTCCCATGGCTCTGGCACATTCTCACAGATATGAACATCGGGGCAATTCTGCTGTCGCTTGGTTTAATCGGGTACGGGCTTAGTATGCTTAGAAAAAATCCTAAAGTATAGAGAAATGGGGAAATGATCCATGGGGAGATGGAAAATCGGCAGTTTCACGGCCGCAATTGGCTGCATCGTGCTGGGTGTCATTATTGTACTTGCCCAATTTGATGTGGTAACGTATGACGCACTGGGTTTTATCTGGCCTGCGTTGCTCATTCTGTTCGGCCTGGAAATGCTGCTCAGGCTTTTCATCAGATCAGAGGTTAAGAGCCGTGTCAGCGGTTGGGCAGTTGTCCTGATCATTGTGCTGGTCGCAGCCAGTGGAGCACAGACTGTGCTGACCGGCGGCTCAATAAGCCGCATTCTCGGCAAGACACAGTTGGCTCCGCTCAGCGGAACCGTGGAGGTAAAGCCGGAAATCAAGAAAATTAAGATTGAATTGCCGAACGGGAAGGTTAAGGTTCAAGGTGTGGAAGGCAGCACGCTTGATTATGAAGGCAGCCTGGAGCTTCCGGGTAAATCGGCAAGTGAAGCAGCAAGTGCGCTGGAAAAGAAGTGGAAGGTGACGACGGAAGGAGACACCCTAACTCTGGAGCTGGACGAAGAAACGACTTGGCTCGATATTCAAATCGGATTTAATTTCAAGGATCCGTACCTGAACGTCAATCTTCCTATGAATCTGGCTGTGGAGGTTGACACCGGCGATGGTTCAGTTGAGGCTTCAGACCTGAAGGCTGGCATTGAAATCGATACCAGCAACGGCACCCTGGATATTCATGATGTTGCCGGAGGTGTAGATGCCCACACGAGTAACGGCACGATGGTGATGAAGGAGGTCCAGGGGGAAGTGAAGCTTGTCAGTTCCAACGGAGCGATCACCCTGGGGAATATAGACGGCTCCTTAACGGCCAAGAGCAGCAACGGCAGGATTACCATTGACTCGGCGGCTACAGGCGACTGGGATCTCAAATCCAGCAACGGCAAAATTACCGCCAGCCTGCCGGCAGCAAGCGATGCAAAGATTACTGCCGACACCAGCAACGGTGCGCTGAAGGGGAATATCAATTGGCAGCGCGACGGCGATAACCATGGAACCGCCGTACTTGGCAACGGAACTCATAAGGTATCTTTATCAACCAGCAACGGTGCAGTGACCGTGGATACGACTGAATAACAAAAATAAGGAGCTGTTCCCCAGTAAGGGGGCAGCTCCTTATTGCTTTATAAGATCAATAGAAGGACAGGGTTCTGCCGGTCTGCTTCTGCCGATTGGCTGAAGTTAACGGCCCGCTGCGTCTACCAGGCGTAGGCTTTCGGGGCTTCCCCACCGGGTCCCGGGAAGATTTCATCCAGACGCTTCAGCACGGATTCCTCCAGCACAATCTCCAGGCAGCGCAGGGCGCTTTCGAACTGCTCTAGCGTCCGCGGCCCGATAATCGGCGCCGTTACGGCAGGGTTGGCCAGCAGCCAGGCCAGAGCGATATTATCCTGTGGCTCCCCGAGCTCACGGCTTAAATCGGCAAAAGCCGTAAGCTGGCTCTTGTATTGCTCTACACGTTCAGAGTTGCCGCCGCTGCGGCTGCCCTCAATCTTCTTGAGCGCATTGCGGCCAAGAAGTCCGCCGTCGAGCGGGCTCCACGGAATAATGCCGAGGCCGAGATTCTTCGAGGCAGGCAGCACCTCAAGCTCAGGGAGACGGCAGGTCAGACTGTATTTATGCTGCTCCGATACGAGACCTAGGAAACCGCGGGCTTTCGCTTCCATCTGCGCCACGGCAATATCCCATCCGGCAAAGTTACTGGAGCCGACATAGCCGATTTTGCCTTGGCTTACAGCGAGCTCAAATGCACCCCACAGCTCGCCCCAGGAAACCTTACGGTCGATATGGTGCATCTGGTACAACTCGATGTGATCGGTCTGCAGGCGCTGTAGTGAGCCTTCCAGATGGCGGCGGATAATATAGGAGGACAGGCCTGCTTCATCGTTGGGTCCGTCCAATTTGTCGCTCATTGCTCCGTAGACCTTGGTGGCCAGCACAACCTTTTCACGCCGGCCGCCGCCCTGCTTGAACCAGCGGCCGATGATCGTCTCCGTCAGTCCGGAGTTTTCACCCCATCCATAAATGTTAGCGGTATCAAAAAAGTTGACCCCGGCATCCAGCGCAGCATCCATAATGCGGAAGGCTTCCTTCTCATCCGTAATCGGACCAAAGTTCATCGTTCCCAGACATAGGCGGCTGACCTTCAGACCGGACTTGCCAAGCTTCGTGTATTGCACTCCGCAACCACTCCCTCAATCCATTTTGACGAACAACTGCATACTAATTGTAAACAACTTAAGAAACAAGAGCAAACACAGCAGCACTTGCAGAAATCAGTAAAAAATATATATACAAATTTAACCATAATGGTAGAATGGAGACAAGCGTATAAATACGCTTGCATTTTCTAAAGGAGGAAGATTATGAGAAGAAAAGGCTTTTTATCTGCTGTAGTCGCATTAGTAATGATGTTCAGTATGGTGTCTTCCGTTTTCGCTGTCTCTTCCACCGTTCTTATTCCCAACCTGGATTATTTTGTCCAGCACAGCCTGAAAAATGATGATACAGTCACCTTCAAGTACAAAAATACTTCGAGTACAACGCAAACTGCAATTTTCAGAATTACCAACGTAGGTCCTTTGGATACGGGAACCGACCAGGTAACGGGTAAATTTCAAGGCAGCTATTCTCTTGTTTATGCCAACGGACAAACAATAAACCTGGGAACGATTGGGGGTTCCAGCCTGTCCGGCGGACTCAACAATTATCTGGCTCCGAATGCCTCTCTGGTAGTCACCGTAAAGAACGCCAATGCCAATTCGCAGAATGCTTTTAAGATCAGATTCGATAATCATTAATCCATCAATGACAAGCTTGTGGTAAAAGGGCTCTCCGGTCAGACGCAAGAAGATGACTGGGGAGCCTTTTGTGCGAACTTGTGGATACAGCACTTACTTCAAGTCTGGTTGACTTATAGGAGATACCTATCACTTCCATAGAATCTATATCTTTGTCCTTTTCCCGGCGGTATGATACAACAATATTAAGAAGAACTATGTCTGCGCGCAGCAGGCAATCTAAGGAGTGACTGGAATGAGCGAGGTTAAAAAAATTGCCGTAATTGCCGGGGACGGTATCGGACCTGAAGTTGTAGCTGAAGCTGAAAAAGTACTCAAGAAAGCGGAAGAGGTATTCGGGTACACCTTTGAAACTGAGCATGCGCTGTTCGGCGGCATTGCGATTGATGAACGGGGAACCCCGCTGCCAGAAGATACACTGGAAATTTGCCGCAGTGCAGATGCAGTGCTGCTCGGAGCCGTCGGCGGACCGAAATGGGACAACAATCCGAAGGAGCTGCGTCCGGAAACAGGATTGCTAGGTATCCGCAAAGCACTGGGGCTGTTCTCCAACCTGCGTCCGGCTGTTGTATTCGATTGCCTGAAGGATGCGTCAACGCTGAAACCGGAAGTGCTGGAAGGCACTGACCTCATGGTTGTGCGGGAACTGACGGGCGGCATTTATTTCGGAGAGAAGCTGCGCCGCCAAGGTGAGCATGGGGAAGAAGCTGTTGATACCTGCGTATATAACGTAACGGAAGTGGAACGTATTGTCCGCCAGGCCTTTGAAATTGCCGGTAAACGCCGAAATAAGCTGGCGAGTGTCGATAAAGCGAATGTTCTGGAAACATCCCGCTTATGGCGTGAGGTTGTGAACAGAATTGCTCCGGAATATCCGCAGGTGGAATTGGAGCATGTGCTCGTGGACAACTGTGCAATGCAGCTGCTGCGCCGTCCTTCCAGCTTCGATGTAATTGTTACCGAGAACATGTTCGGAGATATCCTGAGTGATGAAGCGGCTATGCTGACCGGTTCCATCGGTATGCTGGCTTCAGCTTCACTGGGTGAGGGCAGCTATGGCCTGTATGAGCCGGTCCATGGCTCCGCGCCTGACATTGCCGGCCAAGGTCTGGCCAATCCTATCGCGACCATCCTGTCTCTTGCGCTGATGTTCCGCACGACCTTTGGCTACGAGGAGGCAGCAGCTGCAATTGAGACCGCTGTGGCTGAAGTGCTGGATGCAGGACACCGTACGAGCGATATTGCAGTAGACAAGAGCAAAGCGATCAGCACAACCGAAATGGGCGATTTGATTGTTGCGGCGATCCGCAAAGCGTAAGGTACCACAGCTTACCTCCTTTGACTCAGAAAAACAAAAAACTTCACAGAAAGTTGCTTATTTATAATAATTATAAAAAAGTAATGAATGTAATATTGACTTTGATTTTGTACGATGATACCATTTGGTCTATAGCAATAAGAAATTGACCAACCATCATAATTCAAGAAAAGCATATTGCGCCGGTTTCCTCACGGAGCTGTCACAAGTGGTTGTTTTTCTTACATAATCAAAGGAGGATTTAAGCAATGGCAGAACGTTTGGTAGGTAAACCAGCCCCTGATTTCACTATGGAAACAGTAACGGGCGACGGTAAAGATTTTGGTAAGGTAAGCTTGTCCGACTATCGCGGCAAATGGCTTGTATTCTTCTTTTATCCGCTTGACTTCACTTTTGTGTGCCCGACAGAAATTACAGCATTGAGCGATGCTGCTGCTGATTTTGCAGCACTCGATACAGAAATTCTGGGTGTGAGCATCGACTCGATCCACAGCCACAAAGCATGGCTTACCACACCAAAAGATATGAATGGTCTTGGACAAGTCAACTTCCCGCTTGCTTCGGACATTACGAAGAAAGTTGCCAGTGACTACGGCGTCCTGATCGAAGAAGAAGGCGTGGCGCTTCGTGGACTGTTCATCATCGATCCTGAAGGTGAATTGAAATATCAAGTGGTTAACCACAATGATGTAGGCCGCAGCGTGGAAGAAACGCTTCGTGTTCTGCAAGCCTTGCAATCCGGCGGACTGTGCGCTATGAACTGGAAACCAGGCGACAAGAACCTGTAAGCCTATGTCTTTAAGCGTTCTTTGATATACTAATGAGAACCTCCTTGCGGGAGCAATTCCCGGAAAGGGGGTTTTTTGCAACAAAGAGCCCTCATTTAACGGTATTTCGTTTTAAAACGGGCGCAGAGGTTAATATATAGCCTGAAGGAGAGGAATCTCTCCACGCATCTTGTAATACAATAATACCAAATCAATGGAACTTACCAAGGAGGGTGAACAAGTATGAGCTTTTGCTGTGGAGCGAGTATGGTTGGAACTAAGGGAACCCTAAAACATTATCGCACGCAAGTCCATAATGTTCCCCTGCTTTTTTGTCCGGTATGCCACCGGGTAGAGGTGCATTACAAAGTCGAAAACGAGTATGAGATTCTGGCAGAGTATGCTCATGGCGACGGGGTAACCGATGTTGATTTTCAGGACTATGTGATGGAAGACGAGGAAGCGATCTTCGAAAACGTCATTAATGTGGAGAGTGAAGATCCTCTCGCCATTGTGCGGAATCAGATCGATATGGCGCTTGACCTGCTGGCTGTTGCCAAGCAGATCGAAGATACCAAATGGGAACGTGAGCTTAAGAAGCGCCTGGCCGTAATGAGCCAGCGGCGCCATCGCTTGCAGCAGAAAGCATAAGGTCACCAAGAATACGATGGGATAGCCCTGGAATATTTCATTACGGAAGCCTTCGCGGCAGCGAAGGCTTTTTTTTGTAGTATTCCTTAATAATGGACAACCTTTGGTACGGAAAAAGAGCGGAATTTTGTTTTGGATCGATATTTAATGTGTCTTAAGAATCATTTTAGAAATATTTTTAGGATTCGACAGTTTCTCCGATTGCGTTGTCTTCTTCTCTTGGATATGATTGGAATATAGTTGAAACGGTTGGATAATATAATACGATTTCCGAATGTTCTGGCGGCTTCGTCATATACTCAAATACATAGTAATTTGATGTCGCTTAAGCGTCTTCGTCAAATGCAGTAAAAGGGGGAACTTCGTATCGTGATAAGCCAATATCAAGAAAGCTTGCTTTTACCGGCAAGAACGTTTCAATCCGGATCAATGGACACTACATATGAGGATGTTCTGGAGCACGTTGACAGTGGGATATTACTTTTTGATGAAGAGGGAGTTCTAACTTTTGTTAATAAACAAATGTATGGCATGCTTGAACTGAACCGCCATTCTCTATTGGGCTGCACGATGGCCCATCTGTTATCCCACATCCAGCTCGGCCGCTTTAAGAAGAAGCAGGTACTGCGGAGTTATCGGGAGATGGTGCAAAAGGGGAAGCAGAGCTATGAATTCGTAGATGAATACGGCCGTTACTGGCGGGTTTCATTATGCTGCGGAGAGCAAATGAAGGGCAGTTATTTGTTTACGGTCAAAGAAATCTCCGATTACAAGCTGATTGAGCAAACTGCTTACCAGAATGACAGCCTGGCTATGCTGGGCAAGCTGTCTGCTTCCATCGCCCATGAGATTCGTAATCCGCTCACAGCGATCCGCGGATTTATTCAATTGCTGCATCCTCATCTGCATCAACTGGGCAAAGAAGAATACGGCAGAATTATACTGGCTGAAATTGACCGCGCCAATGACATTATTCATGAATTCCTGACTTCTTCCAAACCTTCGGTCCCGCAGGTCAGCATGATTCCTGTATCGGCATTACTTAAAGAGGTTGTCCTGCTTACAGAGAGCGAAGCCTTGATGAAAGGCTGCCAGATTAATCTCCACCCGCTACATGGCGATATGATCATCTCCGGCGATGTCAAGCAAATGAAGCAGGTGGTGCTGAATATGATTAGAAATGCAATGGAAGCGATTACAGAACGAGATGATGACCAAATTGGAAAGATTGAGGTAGGGGCACGCCGGGAAGGGGCGGAGGTCCGTATCTTTATTTCCGACAATGGCAAAGGGATGGATATCTTAACACTGGACAGGTTGTTCAACCCTTTCTTTACGACGAAGGAAAACGGGACGGGGCTTGGGCTGTCCGTAAGTGACAGGATCATTAAGAATCATGGCGGCTGCATCTCTGTCAGCAGCAGACTCAACGAAGGCACCCGGTTTGTCATTTCTTTGCCGCTTATTCAGTAAAAGGGGGTTCTGGGCGGATTTTTGGACAATACTGAGTTATACTTAATAAGCGAAAGAGGCTGATTCCTGCATTGCACAGCTTAGTGCAGGAATCAGCCTTTCTGCGTTATTAGCCTGATTATTAAAATGGAAGATGATTGGAGGGGTTCTATTGAATATTGAATGGAGCTGCGGTGGTTCAATAGCTGCCATTAAGGGCGATGTTCTTTGCTATATAGTCTCACAAACTGAAATTGAGGCGGGTAGTCTTGCAACAGAGTGGAAGGAACGAATGGATCCGCTGGTCAAAGCCGGGCTTTTTACGGGCAAGCTGAATCAGACCTATACACTGCCTGCTGGGGAGGCATTTGAAATTCCTGTCATTCTGCTGGCGGGGAGCGGCAGCGGAGATTTGGATGCAGAGGAGATCAGGGTGCTGGCGGCCCAAGTATCCCGGGCTGCATTACGGCTGAAGGCGGCAACACTCGTGATCCAGTTACCTGCCGGCTTAAAGGTGAAAGAGCCGGAAATGACTGCTCAGGCGCTTACAGAGGGCTTTGTACTGGGGGCGTACCGGCGCAAACATTATAAGCAGGAGCAGCCTCCGTTTTCAGGGTTGACCTCCATTACATTCCATAGTGAGCTTAAGGTGGAAGAAGCTGAGGGGAATAGCTGGAGTCAGGGGATCAAGCGGGGGCTGGCCTTTGGCGAAGCAACCAATTTGGCCCGGGACCTAACTAACCTTCCCGGCAATCAGCTGACACCGTCTGCGCTTGCGGCCGCGGCGATTGATGTGGCTGAACGTTATGGATTTCCTGCTGAAGTGCTGGATGAACGGGAGATTGAACAGAAGGGCATGGGAGGCTTGCTTGCTGTCGGCAAAGGCAGCATTCATCCGCCGCGGATGATCGTCATTCGTTATCAGGGAACAAACGAGTGGAAGGACGTCGTGGGAATTGTCGGCAAGGGCATCACTTTCGATACCGGCGGCATCTCACTGAAGAGAGCACCAGGCATGGAAGAGATGATCAGCGATATGGGCGGTGCGGCAGCCGTGCTTGGGGTCACAGAGGCGCTGGGCAGGTTGCGCCCGAAGCTCAATGCCGTAATAGTTATTCCTTCTGCCGAAAATATGCCTTCAGCCAGTGCTTTTAAGCCAGGTGATGTTGTGACCTCTCTCAGTGGAAGAACCATTGAAGTGCTAAATACCGATGCCGAAGGCCGGATAGTACTGGGAGACGGACTTACCTATGCCCGGGAGTGGGGAGCGGAACGGTTTATAGACGTAGCTACCCTCACAGGGGCTGTGTTGTCCATACTGGGGGATGTTGCCACAGCAGCCGTTACCAATGACCAGACCTTTATGCAGGAGCTCCTGGAGGCTTCCAGGTTGTCCGGGGAGAAGATATGGCAGCTGCCGGTGTATCCCGAGTTCCGTGAGATGCTGAAAAGCGAGGTCGCGGATGTCCGCAATGCTGCCGGGAGATTCGGGGGGGCTACAACAGCCGGATTATTTATCGGCGAGTTCGCTGAAGGCCTGCCCTGGATTCACTTGGACATTGCCGGAACGGCATTCCTCTCCAGGGAGCGGGGGGTTAATCCCAAAGGTGCCACGGGTGTAATGGTCCGGACGTTGCTGGAATATCTGCTGGGAATAAGTCAGCAGCCCCATTCCTAGAGGATGATCTCATCAAACAAAAAGCCGTAAAACTCCATCATACGGAGCTTTACGGCTTTTCCAATGCTGATCATTCATCCGGCAGAGCGGCCTATACGGTTCTGCTGGATTTTTTGGCTTTTACTTGAGAAGTAAAGGACTGTATACCGTTCATGATTTTGTCACGGGTATTTTTATTTTTCAGTAAATAGGCTGCTCCCAATGCTACCGTGGTAAATAACGTTTTTTTGGTGTTCATGGTTATTCCTCCTTGGGTATTGGTCTTCGTTGCAGTTGCTTATAACAAACATACCCGTATGACGGGGAATTCAAACCCGTATATTTCTTCCTGTCCGTCCGTGCTTACGGTTAAAGCTTGTTATTGGCTGCTCCTCCACCGCAGGAGAACGGAGAGTCCAGGGATGCTGCCGAGCAGGTTTTTCCCTTGTCACAGCCAGCACAAGCCCCCTGTTTGCCCTTTTGAACATGCCGGTAAATCATCCAGCCGGAGTAACCAAACACAGCCGCTATAATTAAAATATTTATTATCATTGCCAAGCCCCGCTTTCATCAAGAAATCTGTTTGTTGCAGATTCTACGACCATCCCAATAAACGTCCGCCCTGGAAAATAACCAGAGATACGATATATGCCAGTACGAGGGAGTAGCCCATGGAGAAGAAGGTCCACTTCCAGGACGCTGTTTCCTTCTTAATAACCCCTACAGTAGCCAGACAAGGAATATACAACAGGATAAAGGCCATGAAGCTGATTGAGCTTAGCGGAGTAAAGACTTGGGAAATTTGTCCTTCCAGTCCAGCAGCATCCGGAGCATGATAAATGATGTTCATGGTAGATACTACGACCTCTTTGGCCAGGAATCCGGGTACAAGCGTTGAGCCTGCCTGCCAGGTCCCAAAGCCAAGCGGGGATAGCAGTGGTGCAATCATTCCCCCGAATTTTGCCAGGAAACTGTGATCCATTTCAACGTTGAATCCGCCAGGACCTGCGTAAGACATCAGCCAAATAATTACCGAGCCGGCGAGGATAATAGTTCCCGCCTTGCGCAGAAAGCCCTTGCCCTTCTCCCAGGTACTGCGGCCAAGCGCTTTGAGCTGCGGCATCCGGTAAGGAGGAAGTTCGATAATAAAGATGGACGATTCATTCTTAAACAGATGTTTGGAGAACAGCTTACATAGGATTAGGGCAAATACGACACCCATAACATACATTGCCAGTACGGCAGTGGCCTGCTGGGCCGGAAAGAAAACCGCTGCAAACAGCAGGTATACCGGAAGTCTTGCTGAGCAGGACATGAGCGGCATCAGCAGTGTGGTCAGCATACGGTCTTTGGGCTGTTCAATACTGCGCGCAGCCATAATGGCCGGCACATTGCAGCCGAAGCCGATAATGAACGGGATGAAGGCTTTGCCGTTAAGACCCATCCGCTCCATCGTGCTGTCCATCAACAGGCAGACACGCGCCATGTAACCGGAGTCCTCGAGGAAGGAGATCATCAGGAACAGGATGAAGATCTGTGGAACGAAAACAACTACACCACCAACACCGCCGATAATACCGTCTACAATAAGCGCATGCGTGAAGCCGGAAGCTCCAATCGTTTGAAGCAGGGAAGTGGCGCCTTCACTGATCGGACCGGAAATCCATCCGTCTACAATATCCGATAAAGGTCCGCCTACCCAGTCAAAGGTTGTTTTGAACATCGCGTACATAAAGGCGATAAACAGAGGTAATCCCAAGAAACGGTGTGTCAAAATGGAGTCGAGTCTTTCCGTCAGATTATGCGGTTTCTGTGCTGTTGTATCCATCGCCGCCAGACATACGGCACGAATATAATCCATACGGATTGAACGAATCCATTGCGGAAGGGTCAACGCCAGCTTCTTGTTCTGTAGTTCGCTTTGACAGTTGTCGCAAATCATCAGCAGGCGGTCCGTATTTACACGTTTCTTGAGCAGTTCAAGGACGACAGGATTTTGTTCCATCAGTTGGAGCGCGACCCAGCGGCGGTTTGGTAAACCCGGGGTATGCTGTAATTCCTGCTCAATCGAAGAAATGGCCGCTTCAGCCAATACACCATAATCAAGTTTGAAGTTGACCGGGGGAATTGTCGTTCTTTTCTCCAGAACACTGAGCACTTGTCCGCTTCCTTTGCCGGTTCTGGCGATCAGGGGCAGCACGGTAATGCCGAGACGCTCTTGCAATATTTCATGATCTACAACAATGCCCCGTGCTTTGGCGACGTCGATCATATTCAGACCGAGCACGGTAGGTTTGCCGTATTCCAGCAATTGCAGGGTAAGCAGTAGGTTCCGTTCCAGCTGGGAGGCATCCACAATATTGATCAGGGCCTCTGGCGATTCATCGATCAGGTATTGGGCAGCTACCCCCTCATCCCGGGAGAGCGGATGCAGCGAATAGATTCCGGGCAGGTCGATCAGCTTTCCTGCACCGTTTTTCAGGCTGCCGACTTTTTTCTCCACGGTTACACCGGCCCAGTTCCCTACATATTCATAGGAAGAAGTAAGTGTATTAAAAAGTGAGGTTTTCCCTGTATTGGGATTTCCCAAAAGTGCTATTGAACTCATGATACATTCACCTCAATGCGGGAGGCTTCCTTCCGCCGAATGGCAAATAGCTGGCCGTTGCACTCCAGAGTAACAGGCCCCCAGAAAGGTCCTTTTCCCTTGAGCCGGATATTAACGCCTTCGGACACCCCTAGATCAGCCAGACGGCGCCGTAATATGGGGTTCATTCCTTCTATTTTATGGATGGAGCCTGTAGAGCCCGGTTGTAAACGCAGTAAGGAGCAGGATGTAGAAGCCATTTTCTATCCCTCCGAGAGAGACTGATAATCAATCTCATTCATTTTCTTGTACTGTAGCATTTCGCATAGAGATTTACTGTGATATATGTCATTGTCACGTTGTTGTGAAAAAGGATATGAAAGAAACCTGGAATTTTCTTTACAACTTCTTCTTCACTAAAGTATGATTGTACGATAATGATTGCATAGTAAGTCTATGGTGGCGGCAATAATGAAGGATATGTGGAAGGGAGAACAAATAGTGAAGAGTAATCAGAGTAAAATTGTAGATTGCACCATTCGTGACGGAGGACTGGTGAACAACTGGGATTTTAGTGTTGAATTTGTGCAGAATCTGTACGCCGGATTGAACGAGGCCGGTGTTGAGTATATGGAAATCGGATATAAAAATTCGCCGAAGCTGCTTAAGGGAGCGGAGGGAGCAGGCCCGTGGCGTTTTCTGAACGATGATTTCCTGCGCAAGGTCATCCCGCAAAAGGGGAACACCAAACTTTCCGCGCTTGTAGATATCGGCCGCGTGGATGTTAATGATATTCTGCCGCGCAGTGAGAGCATGCTGGATCTCATCCGTGTAGCCTGCTATAGCAAGGATGTGGACAAGGCCTTGCAGCTGGTGCAGACCTTCCATGATCTTGGGTATGAGACAACGATCAATATTATGGCTTTGTCGAATGTGATGGAGAATGAGCTGCTGGAGGCATTTGAACAAATCCGCGAGAGCGTGGTTGACGTTGTATATATTGTAGATTCTTACGGTAGCCTGGATCATAATGATATTCATTATCTGGTGGAAAAGTTCAGAACGCATTTGCCGAATAAACGTTTGGGCGTACATACCCACAACAATCTGCAATTGGCCTTCTCCAATACTCTTATTGCATCCGAGAAGGGTGTAGAACTGCTTGATGCTTCCTGTTACGGCATGGGCCGCGCCGCAGGCAACTGCCCGACCGAGCTGCTGGTTACCCATCTGAAAAATACAAAATATACGCTGCGGCCTGTTCTGGATATCGTTGAGCGGTTGATGATTCCTCTGCGCGAGAAGGAAGAATGGGGATATATTATTCCTTACATGATCACCGGAACACTGGATGAACATCCGCGCTCTGCAATGGCGCTGCGTTCTTCGGAAGACAAAGATAAGGCTGTAGAATTTTATGACAAGCTTACAACTCCTGAGGTGAACTTCGGAGATAAATAATTGACTACATGCAGAAGCACTGACCTCTACGCCAGGGGAAGGTGCTTTTTTGCTGTTTTTTCTTTTTATAATGCAGAAAGCTGAATGTAACTTTATGGGGTAGCCAAGCCGATATTTATACATAGGACTTAATATATCCGTATATTTTAAAATAGATATCATTTCAGACGCGAGGGACTTATGAGACAAGAAGAGAGAAAGACCATTCAAGCGGCTATAGTAGGAGCTGTGCTGTTCCTTCTAATTCAGATTTTTCGTACACCGCTCAGTAATATTGAGAATCAGAATTGGCTTTCGGCCCTCTATCTTATGATTGGCTGTTGCAATATTGCTTTTGGTTTCGCAATTTTTGCTCAGGGCTGGCTGTTTTTCTCCGATAAATTATCCAAGGCAAGACTTTACACCTCTGCTTTATTTTTTGGAGTATGTATTTTTGATTTCTTACACACGTTAAGCTTTGCAGGTATTCCCGGGATTTCTTCGTATATTACTTCAGAACAATCGCTTTGGCTGCTCACCTTCTCCCGTTTGGCAAGTGCACTTGGAATCCTAGTTATTTTTAGCAGAGAGGACCAGCCGGTATCTGTTAGAGGCAAGAAGAAGGTCTTCAGTGTTGCTGTTTTGCTGATTGTGCTCTCTTTGGGGGGAGTAATCTTTAGCCACTCTATTGCCGCGGAACAGTGGGGTTATTCATGGATTAACACACTAAAGCATGTTGTGGATATGGCCGTGCTTTTTGTTTATCTGCTTGGAGTAGCTATTATCGTGTACCCGGGCAAAATTGAAAAATCGGCGTCATTGCTCATTATTATCCGTGCGCTGATCTTCTTCGCCATGGGCCAGGTCTTTTTTATGAATCTGTTCAGTATCGGCGAGATGGATTATCTCTTTGGAATGCTTAGCAGCGGAGTAGCCTATTACCTTTTGCTTACCGGCGTCTACCGGCTGACAATTGAAGAGCCTTTTCATGAGAACCAACAGGCGGAAGCGCGGATCAATTATTTGGCGTATCATGATGAATTAACAGGACTGCCGAATAGAAGGTGTCTGATGCAGCGCACCGAAGAAATCGTTCAACGCGGTGAAAAAGACAAGACTCAGGGGTTCTCAGCGTTTTTGATTATGAATATCAACCACTTTAAGAACATCAATGATTCTCTTGGCCATTACGCAGGGGACCTGCTGCTGCAGATGGTTGCAGAGCGCATAGGAAATGAAGTGAAGTCAAACGAAGAAATGTACAGCATGGGTGGCGATGAGTTCGCTTTTCTGATGACAGACCGCACCGGTGTGGAAAACTGTCTGGTCCGGGCGACAGAGCTTTTGCGGTTATTCGAAACACCGGTAAAGCTGGAGTCGGGAGAATATCACATTTCACTAAGTCTCGGAATGAGCATTTACCCTGGAGACGGGGATACAGCAGAAGAACTGATTCAGAACGCAGATACCGCTGTTCATAATGCTAAAGAACAGGGCGTAGAAATCCGCCGCTACATCCCGGCCATGCAGATGAAGGCCAAGGAACGCTTCAAGCTGGAGAATGATCTGCGCAGAGCGCTTGAACGTAATGAGTTCTATCTCGTCTATCAGCCGCAGGTGCAGCTGGATACCGAAGAAATTGTCGGGATGGAAGCACTGCTGCGCTGGGATCATCCCAAGCGCGGACTTGTTTCGCCAATCGATTTCATTCCGATTGCTGAAGAGAGCGGGCTGATTGTTCCAATCGGTGAATGGGTCCTTAGAACGGCCTGCCTCCAGAACAAACAGTGGCAGACAGCAGGGTACCGGCCGATATGTGTCTCGATCAACTTGTCCATGCGTCAGTTTCTTCAACCGAACCTGGACGGCAAAATTGCTGCCATTTTGCAGGAGATCGGGCTTGATCCTTGTTATGTTGATCTGGAAATTACCGAAAGCATGACTCTCGACAAAGAAACTGCCTTTGATCAGCTTAACCGTCTGAAACGGCTGGGGCTGTTCATCAGCATAGATGATTTCGGTACAGGCTATAGCTCGCTGCACTACCTGAAGAATATGCCGATCGACCGGCTTAAGATCGACCGGTCCTTTGTTTCAGAAGTTATGGAAGACAGCAACAACGCAGCGATTGTATCGACGATCACATCCATGGCGCATCACCTGAAGCTGAAGGTAACCGCTGAGGGTGTCGAGAACAAGGAGCAGCTGCAATTTTTACGCCAGCAGCATTGTCATGAGGCGCAAGGCTTCCTTTTCAGCAAGCCTGTCAAGGCGGCTGAATTTGAACAGGCTTTCCTCACGCCCTTAGTTGTATCGCCGTCTTCGTAGCAATTCCGTGAGCCGATAGGGTTGCATTTTATTCATAGGAATGATACAATACTTTTTGTCTTCACTTTGCATTGCGGGTGTAGTTCAATGGTAGAACTTCAGCCTTCCAAGCTGATAGCGTGGGTTCGATTCCCATCACCCGCTCCATACACTTAACTTCGAAATCCTTGTCATGCAAGGGTTTTTTATTTTGAGCAGCGGGTTGGGATTGTTCTACTTAATGGCTATTAAAGAATCAGAAAAAAAGGCCGGATTTCCCTCAATAACGGGAAATCCGGCCTTTTTAGATAAGCAACTCTCAGCGGAGAATGGCTTCTTGTTTAAACTGTCTTCAGGAACTCGACAATCGTAAGCAGTCCCTTATCGAAATTCTCCAGATTGAAATGTTCATCCGGGGCGTGCAGGTTTTCGTCATCCAGTCCAAAGCCCATCAGAACAACCGGTGCTTTGAGGATACGTGAGAAACTCTCCATGATTGGAATGGATCCGCCGTCTTTGGTGAAGAGTGCACGAGTGCCGTATACCTTTCCAAAAGCGTCTGCTGCAGTCTGCAGAATTGGATTCGACGGGTCGATGTTGAAGGCACGCGCTTTTTCCATTTGTTTCACATGCAGTTTCGCTCCGGCTTGGATATTCGCTTTCAGATGAGCTTCAACAACATCCAGAATATGCTGCGGATCCTGGTCGCCGACAAGGCGGCAGGTGATCTTGGCATGGGCTTCCTTAGGGATGACCGTCTTGCTGCCTTCACCCTGGAAACCGCCGTAAACCCCATTAAGTTCAAGGGTTGGACGGGCGCCGACACGCTCTACAAAACTGTAGCCTTCTTCGCCGTACAGCTGTTCAAGGCCGAGGGCTTCTCTGATCTTCTCTTCATTCACACCCTGTTTGGCGAACTCCTCACGCAGCAGAGGAGAAAGCTCAGGGACGCCATCGTAAAAACCATCGACGGCAACACGGCCGTTGCTATCATGCAGCGAGCTTAGCAGGGAAACGAGCGCATGCAGCGCATTTGGCACACCGCCGCCGTAGGAGCCGGAATGCAGGTCTGTCAATGCGGTGTTTACGCTGACTTCAAGTGAGCACAATCCACGCAGCCCGGTGCAGATGGCAGGGCGTCCGCGTTCCAGCAGGGCTGTATCCGAGACAAGCACGGCATCCGCAGCCAGTTTGTCTTTGCTTGCTTCCAGGAATGGCGGCAGATTCACGCTGCCGATTTCTTCCTCGCCTTCAATGCACAGCTTGATATTGACCGGCAAGGTGCCTTCCTGCTTAAGAATGGCTTCGATCGCTTTGATGTGCATGAAGACCTGGCCCTTATCGTCTGTTGCTCCGCGTGCGTACAGCTTGCCGTCACGGATTTCCGGTTCAAACGGCGGGGTTGTCCACAAATGAAGCGGATCCACCGGCTGGACATCATAGTGGCCGTATACCAGAATGGTCGGCTTGCCCGGCGCGTGAAGATAATCGGCATAGATTACTGGATGGCCCGCAGTGGGATGGATTTCGATATTCTCCAGCCCGGCGCGCTTCAGTGTGTCCATCAGCCAATGTGCGGCTGAATTGACGTCTTCCTTGTGCACGGACAGGGCGGAAATGCTGGGAATGGCCAGCCATTCCTTCAATTCAGCAAGCTGAGCTTCACGCTCAGTCTGAAAATAAGTTTCATAAGACATAGTGATATGTACCTCCTTGGAGTTCGCTGCGCAAAACAGGCAGTACAAGCCCTGAGCCTAGAGCTCAGGGCAATGCACCGCCGTCATGGTTTGGCAGTGTAATGCTTCCATTATACTGGAGAACTCACTATGGATCAAAATGGATTGGTGAAATGGCTTACCAGATAATTGTGGCCGGAGTGACGCCTTGCGGGAAGGTATCCTCGGCTTGTGACTTGCTGGTGTATAAATCATACCATGCATCAGCGATAAGACCCGGGTCTGTAGCTGTACCTGGCTTAATGAATACACCCAGCGCTAAGTGAGCGACATAAATCCCTTGAGGAGCAAGGTCGGTGTGCAGGTTGTTGGCATAGTTGTGCAGCCCGCTTAGCGCAATACCGATATTGCCCATCATCGGTATGGGATAGAGGGAAGAGAGGCCGGTTGTGAACAGGATAGCCCCGTCTTGCATGGCCAGCATTTCCGGCAAGACCTGCTCCACACTGCGGATAGCGCCTACTACCAGTGCCTGGAACGCATCAAGTGCATTTTCTTCAGTAACCTGTGACGCCGGAGTCGGCGGATAATTGCCGCTGGTTGGACTGAATTCCAGCACGTCGATGAAGCCATACTTTTCTTTGATTCCCTGGAAAGCGGCAGTCAATTGTTCTTTATTGTAAAGATCAGCAGGGAAGGCGGTCGCTTCGATGCCCCAGCCCCTTTAATTCGTCCGCCAGATGATTTAACTTGTCCGCATTGCGGGAAATTAAAGCGACTTGAAAACCGTTTGTACCAAATTTCTTGGCAATGGAGAGTCCGAGTCCCGGACCTGCCCCTACGATAGCGATTGTTTTCACTTGATATCAGTTCCCTTCCGGTTGTTGATTACTAACAGTAACCATGATAAACTTAGTTGGCTTGTGCAGCAAGAAGGCACTATTATATGCTCAAGTTACATGGAGGTAACCATAATGGATCGATTATTGACTCAGCAAGACGGTCAGCTGCCGATGCTTGAGGACTGCACCATAGCCCGGCAGATTCTGGACCGGGTTGGAGATAAGTGGAGTGTGCTGATTATCGTGAATTTAGGTGTGGAATCTTTGCGGTTCAAGGAGCTGCAGCGGCGCTCGGGCGGAATTTCGCAGCGTATGCTCACCCAAACGCTCCGCCATCTGGAGCGGGACGGAATAGTCTGGCGCAAAGCGACGCCTACCGTGCCTCTGACCGTTGAATATGGTCTTACAGCTTTGGGCGAGTCCTTGCTGGAACCGCTGACCGCCCTTGTTGAATGGGTTAACGGAAATCGTGAAGAAATCGCCGGGGCGAGGATCAGCTATGACAACGGGCCTACCGGTGCCGATACAGCAGAATTTCTAAATGAAACAGAAGCCCCGCCAGCAGCGGGAGCGATAGGAGCGGAATAACGTGTCATTGAATTCATATACAGATCTGAAAGAAGAAGCAAACATGCCTAATAAGGGCGGTAATCCCGCGTATATCTATACTTACGCATGCTCGGAGGACGAGATTTCTTTATGCGGAATGGAGCTGCGCTGCCTGTTTGGCCGGGAGATTCCGCCTGCCATTTTTGCAAGTGAGATTGAAGCGGATGTCAGCCGCAGCCCTTTTATTAAGGAACGGATTGACGTGATGTACGGGGGGGACAGCCTACAGGAAATTTATAAGCAGACCGAGCAGGTGGAGTTGAACGGCAAAACCTTCAAGGTGATTTTTGTGAAAACCAATGATTTGTCCCCTGCGGATAAAATAGAGTATGATGAACGCAGAATTATTGAGCGGGAGATCGGCCTGCGGATTGAGGGAGAAGCGGATGTGAACCATCCGGAGCTAGTATACGGTATAGTAACGCTAGGCGGCCGCTGGTACTTCGGGGCTTATCACAAGAACAAGGCAACCTGGTTCCGGCAGATGAAAAAACCGCGCAGCTATTCCATTGCGCTCAGCACAAGAGTGGCCCGTGCGGCTGTCAATATGGCGGTCCCAACTCCGGCAGGCGTCAAAGTCATTGATCCTTGCTGCGGCATCGGGACAGTAATGGTAGAGGCACTATCGATGGGCATCAATATCGTTGGCCGTGATATCAATCCCTTTATTGCGGCGGGAGCGCGGACGAATATTGCCCATTTCGGCTTCGAGGCTGAAGTGGCGCTGGGAGATATTGCAGACATTAAGGAACATTATGACACAGCCATCGTGGACATGCCTTACAATCTATATTCCAGCATTACCCCTGAGGAACAGTATGCCATACTCGTGAACGCCCGCCGGATTGCAGATAGGGTTGTCATCGTGGCTATCGAAGCGATGGATGGGATGATAGAGACAGCAGGATTTGAAATTATCGACCGCTGTGTTGCTAAAAAGGGGATGTTCTCCCGTCATTTAATGCTATGCCAATAATCCTTTTCGATATGTTAATGGAGGCGATAAAACTATGGAACAGAAATGGTTAACTTGGGCGAAGGAGATTCAGGGAATTGCCCAGACAGGTCTTACCTACGCCAAAGACGTGTACGACATCGAACGTTATGAAGCACTGCGTGAGCTGAGCGTGGACATTCTGGCGAATTATACGTTTGAGAGCAAGGAGCGGATCCGGCTCTCTTTTGCAGGTGAAGGCGGGTACAGCACACCGAAGGTAGATGTGCGCGGCGTTATTTTCCGTGAGGGGAAAATTCTGCTGGTCCGCGAGAAGCTGGACGGCAATTGGGCGCTTCCCGGCGGCTGGGCCGATATTGGACTGTCTCCGATTGAGGTAGTCGTTAAGGAAATCTCCGAGGAATCGGGTTTTCAGGCGGAAGCAGTCCGTCTGCTGGCCGTGCTGGATAAGAAATTCCATAATCATCCCCCGGAGCCTTATCATGTCTACAAAATGTTTATCCTGTGCAAGATTGTCGGCGGGGAGGCAGCGGAAGGCGTGGAGACCAGCGAGGTGGATTTTTTCGCTGAAGATAAGCTGCCTGAGCTGTCCGTGGAGCGGAATACGGCAGAGCAGCTGCGAACAATGTTTCAATTCTTGAATGATCCGCAGAAGCCGGTAATTTTGGACTAGTTAATTGCATATAATGTACGAAATAGATAAAATATAAGTTTTAATTGAGACAAAAATTGGTTAATATTAATTATGTAAGCCTTTGCATAGAAGGACCGCTGAGCCTTTGTATCTAAAAAAATATTTGGAAACACAACTTTTTGGGTCAGGCGGTCTACATTTTTTCCTCTACTGTGTCGATAAGAAATTTAGGAGGGGATCGCATGGAACAAGAAGAGTTAAGACTTCCGCTAACGCAGGAGAATGCAACACGTCCTGCAGAAGGTAATATTGCTACCGGACTGGTCTGGGGCATTCTGATTAGCATTCCTTTATGGATCTCGGTGGTTGGCTGGATCATGGGGATCTGGCACTAAACCTTAATCCTAAGGATTCAACTTACACTAATTGTAACTATACAATGAAGGCTGTCTCTTCGTCATGAGGAAGCGGCCTTTTTTAATGGATCAGAACTTATTTCAACTTCGGGACGATACAAGGGTGTATACATAAGCAATGAACAAAAAATGGCTGTGCCTCCTTAACATAAGGAAGGCCAGCCATTTTTGAAAATATAAGAATTACTGGGGCTGTCTGATATCGACAATCTGAAAATTCTCGCAGACCACCTTCATCTGAAGATCGAAGGGTTTGTCATAGGCTTTGCGTTCCCTCGTAAAATACAGCTCATGATTGTAGCGCCATGATTCCAGGCTGCGGTCATCCTCGCCTTCGGAATAGGCAAACTCCGCAGTTACCTTGTCAAAAGGAATGACTTCTACCTTTATAGTTTCGATGATTGCCCGTGGTTCGCCGCTGGCATCCAGAAGGATGGAATGGCCGTGGGCAAAGGGCTGGGTGAGTCCGCGGATTTCGTTCAAATCAAAATCGGAGGCGGTTCCTGTCTTAATTCCTTTCAGCACCAGCTCAAGCAATTCGTTGGCAAGCCGGTGATTGTCGCCGAAGGACCACGCGCTGTCATACAGTTCTGCAGCTTCGGGATGGGCTTTAATATAAGTACTCCAATAGGCCTCCACGGCCGGAGTGTCTGTCATGGTTATCACCTTGCTTTCTCTATGTTTAAGGATGTTATTGGTGTGTCTCTGCTTCGCTCAACCAGGACGCATAGAGGTCATCCAGCTTCTCCTGTGCGGCATCTCTAGTATGCTGAAGCTCAGCCAGTTTTTCCGCATCGCTGGCGATAACGGGATTCAGCATCTCAGCATCAATAAGGCCTAATAGCGCCTCCGCTGCGGCTATTTCCTGCTCCCAGGAGATACTGGAGCGCTGCTTGCGGGAATCGGTGGAACGTTCAGGTTTGGACGACCCGCTTTTTGCCGGGAGGCCAGATCGTGAACCCGCAGCCTCAGCTATTTCAGCAGGGACTTTGGATTTAAGCGATGTATCCGGCTTCGGCACTTGTTTGCCGCCTTGGTCGCTCATTTCGGTTTGCAGACTTGCAGCGGCAGCCTTTTCAGCCTGCTTTTCCTTATAATATTCGTAATTTCCGGAGAAGGAGGTGAAGCGGCCTTGATCAATCGCCCAGAGCTTGCCGAAGCAGCGGTTAATGAAATAACGGTCATGGGAAACAGCCAGCACCGTGCCGGGAAATTCCTCCAGCGCTTCTTCCAGTGCTTCTCGGGAATCAATATCCAGATGGTTGGTCGGCTCATCCAGAATGAGCAGATTTGGACGGCGGTGCATCAGTATCGCGAAACGCAGCCGTGTCCATTCGCCTCCAGAGAGATTGGTGATGTCCTTGAACACATCGCTGCCGTAGAACAGGAACCGGGCAAGCTGCCCGCGGGCTTCGCCTTCCTCAAGCCCGGCCTCCTCACGAAAATAGCGCAGCACTGATTGTCCGCCGCCCTCCGGCACTGCCTCCTGGGCAAGATAACCAACGACAGCCCTTGATCCAAGGGTGCAGCTTCCGCTATCCGGGGACTCCTGGCCGAGTATCATCCGCAGCAGCGTACTCTTGCCCGCGCCATTGCCGCCGATTAGTGCGGTAGTCTCGCCATATCGCAGGATGTCACTGGCCTCTGAGAACAGCCTGCGGTTACCGTAACCTTTGGTGATCCGGTCGAGGATGACGACCTGGTTGCCGGTCCGGTCATCCTGCTGCAGCTGCAAATCCATCGATTTGCGCTCCAAAATTGGACGTTTGACCTTGACCATCCGGTCCAGCGCCTTCTGCATGGAGGCCGCCCGGCGGTGGAACGAAGGGTTCGGCGGATTGGAACGGTTGCCCCATTCAATCAGCCGTTTGATGCTCTCCTGCATCTGCTTGATTTTCTTCTGCTGTTCCTGGTAATCGGCGAACTGCTGAAGTAGACGGGCTTCTTTCTCCACTTGGTATCCGCTGTAATTCGTGTGATATGTGATGGCTTCGCCATCTTCAATCTCGATGACCTTCTTCACTACGGCATCCAGGAAATAGCGGTCATGAGAGATTGCAAGGACTGTGCCGTCATAAGTCTGGAGGAACTGCTCCAGCCATTCTATGGCCTCCATATCCAGATGGTTGGTCGGCTCATCCAGCAGCAGGATATCGGGACGGCGCAGCAGCAGCTCGGCGAGGCCGACCTTTGTCTTCTCCCCTCCGGAGAGGGAAGCGAACCGGCGGTCGTATTGCCCGGTTCCGATTCCAAGGCCTGCCGCTACACGCTGGATTGAGGCTTCAATCTCATAACCTCCGGCTGCTTCGAACTTCTCCTGCAGACTGCCGTATTCCTTGAGCAGCCTGTTCCAGTCCTGTTCGTCCGTTCCGGCGTTCAGCCCGGACATTTCCTGCTCCAGTTCCCGCAGGCGCTGCTGCCACTCCAGGGGTTTCGCGAAGCTGCGCTGGAGCACGGCATATACCGTCTCGTCGCCGTCCGCTTCCTGGATCTGTGAGAGCAGTCCGATGATGCTGTTTCTGCGGATGGAGATTTGCCCTTGATCGGGGCGTTCTTCACTGCTCAGCAGGCGGAAGAGGGTGGTTTTGCCGCAGCCGTTGCGGCCGATCAGGCCGATTTTCTCGCCTTGGCGGATATCGAAGGTGATATCGCTCAGCACAAGCTGGGCACCGTGGTATTTTTGTACGTTTTGACATGAAATGATCATAGGTATTCTCCTTTTAAGAATGCCCTGTCTCCGCTGTCTTTCAAAGGGGATGCCTCCAGGAGGACATCATGAAACAAAAACAGACCGCAGGGAAATTTCCCTGCGGCCTGTTTGTTCTCCGGTTTATGAGATCCGTTGAAGTGTAGGCAGGAAAGGCATTTCACAATTGTGTAGTGTTATTAAATTCTTGTAAATGGACAGACTTCTCCCGTTGTCGGCATTTACATGAACGATGCCAGCCATAGCGATAGGCAGCCGGCTAATAACACTGTTGGTCCAATTGCGATCCATTCCTCTACACCTCCTTCGATACAAATTTAACAGTAGTTTACCTAATATTCGCAATAATAGCAATAGAAAAAAAGCGGAATGAACCACAGCATATAATTGGAATTGCACAATAGGATGTTATATGGCTGAGGCAGCTCACCAAATCAGCAACAGGAAAGAGGAACAGTGATGGCACTTTTTAATGGACTGCTGGGCAATGCAACGCAGGTTGATCTGGCGGCAGTGCAGCGTGAATACGCGCGGATTTTGACCCCCCATGAAAAAATTGAGCGGGCCTACAAGCTGATCAGGGATATGTTCATTTTTACGGACAAGCGGCTGATTCTCGTTGACAAGCAGGGGATCACCGGCAAAAAAACGCAATATCACTCCATTCCCTACCAAAACATCTCCCATTATTCGGTGGAGACGGCGGGGCACTTTGATCTGGATGCAGAGCTGTGTCTTTATGTATCCGGCAGCTCACTGCCGCTGAAGAAGACGTTCAATAAATCCGTCAATATCTATGAGGTTCAGTCGGTGCTTTCGCAGTACATTTTGAAATAGGAGGTCCTTGCGGCAGCCGCCGCTAGACTGTATACCGGAGTACCAGCCCTCCATAAGCAAAAGCGGCAAGAATCACGAGTGCGGGATGCAGCTTCAGCCGCTTCATAGCCCAAAAGGCAATTGCGGCAATGATCAGCGTCTGCCAGATGCCGATAACGTCCGCTGGACCTTTGGCCATTTTGAAAGTCAGGACGGCCATCATCATGGCAATCACCGGCTGTACAAGCAAGGTCATTCCTTTAACGACGGGCGACTGCTTGTATTTCTGCATCACGCCGAGCAGGATGATCAGTGCGGCAGCGGAGGGCAGAACCGTAGCAGCGAGAGCAGCGCTCAGTCCCAACCAGCCATAGACGTCATAGCCGACGTAAGCGGCGATTTTGGTCGCAATCGGTCCGGGCAGAGCGTTGCCGAGCGCCAGCATATTGGAGAATTCTTCATCGTTCAGCCATCCGTAATGCGGCACGATCTCTTCGTACATGAGCGGAATGGAGGAAGGGCCGCCGCCGTAGCCCAGCAGATTGGCCATAAAAAAGCCGTAAATCAGTTTGAGCCATTCCATTAGGCGGTTCCTCCTTTATTTTTCTTTGCCAGTATCCGGTAATGAACCGTTCCATAGCCAAGAAAAAGTACGATCACGATGGCAGGATGCAGGTGAAGCCCCTCAAGCAGTACCAGTGCCAGCAGCAGGAAAGCAGCCCCGATCCATTTCCCCAATCCTTTGAACGCTTTTTGCGCGAACTCGTAAGCCATCATTCCCAGCATCACTGCAATCACGGGAGAGACAGCAGCAATCATGCCTGCCACTACCTTGGAGCCGCTTAAATAATTCACCGCGGATAACAGGGCAATCATCGCAATACAGCTAGGCAGAATATGCGCCAGTACGGAAAGCAGCGCACCTTTTACCCCTTTGAGCTTGTAGCCGAGATATGCCGCCATCTTGGTGGCGATGGGCCCGGGCAAGGCATTTGCGATGGCCAGCGTCTCCCCGAATTCATCATCACTCAGCCAGGAATAGCGGGTTACGGCATCATGCCGGATCAGTGGAATTACGGAGGGGCCCCCGCCATAGCCGAGAATTCCCGTCCTGAACATCGCGGCTGCTATCTGTACATATTCGTTACTGATGGATTTCACGGGATTCCTCCTCCGGGATAAACGGATTTTAGCTTTTTTGTGCCCATTCTATATCAATTTGTATGACTGCAACTACAGGATAGGGTGTATTTCGATTAATCTTTGTGCACCGTTCACAAAATAATGCCGGGGAATTTGAGTTTGTGCGTAACCGATTGACAGGGGTTTTTGATCTGCTGTTAAATGGCACTAACTTGATTGACATGGGAATGGAGCTGGGAGTCATGACAATAGGGCCGGTAATCGGTACGAAAACGATGGTGGTCAGTCCCCATTATCTGGCCTCTGCCGCCGGAGCGCGTATTTTGCAGCGCGGCGGCAATGCCTTTGACGCTGCGGTAGCGGTCAGCGCCACGCTTGCGGTGGTCTATCCGCATATGACGGGCCTTGGCGGCGATGCTTTTTGGTTGACCTACAGCGCCGGTGAAGGGCGCGTCCGGGCCTACAACGGCAGCGGACGATCCGGCTACGGCGTCCGCAGGGACTGCTATGCCGGGGAAAGTGCCATTCCCCGGCGGGGTGTGCGCAGCGCCATTACGGTGCCCGGAATGGCGGACAGCTGGGAGGCGGTCCAGCGCCAGTATGGCCGCCTGACCCTGGCGGAGGTGCTGGAGCCGGGAATCGGCTACGCCACCGATGGGTTTCCGCTGTCGCCGGATCAGCACGGCAACAGCATACTGGCGGGAGCCGCGCTGTCCCCCGGCGCGGCGGCGGTGTATCTGCCCGGCGGCAAGGTTCCGAGGGCCGGCGGGAAGTTTGTGCAGAAGCAGCTGGCCCGGACGCTGCGGACGCTGGCGGCGGGAGGGCGTGATGCTTTTTACAAGGGCGGGATCGCAGAGGAGATAAGCAAGGATATGCTGGCTTCCGGGGGATATCTCACCCGTGATGATTTTGCCGACCATCAGGGCAATTGGGTGGAGCCGATCTCCACGGATTACCACGGGCATCAGGTGTATCAGGTGCCGCCGAATTCGCAGGGCTTCACTGCGCTGATGGCGCTGAACATACTGGAGCGGTTTAATCTCGCAGAGATTGAGCATGGGTCCTTCGAGTACTATCATCTGCTGGTTGAAGCGCTGAAGCTGAGCTTCAGGGACCGGGATCAGGTGCTGACTGATCCTGAATTCAGCTCGATTCCGCTGGAGCGGCTATTGGATAAGCAGTATGCCATGGAGCTGGCAGATTCCATTTCGCTCCGCCGGGCGGCTGCGCTTGGCAGTGAGCCGGTTGGCCGGGATACGGCTTATGCCGCTGTAGTTGACGGGGAGGGGAATGCCGTCTCGTTTATCCAAAGCCTGTATTTTGAATTCGGTTCGGGAAGGGTCGCCGGGGATACAGGGATTCTGCTGCAGAATAGAGGCTCCTTCTTCTCGCTGGACCCTTCGCATATCAATACGCTTGAACCGCATAAGCGCACGTTCCACACGCTGATGCCGGCCATGGCCTGCCAAGACGGCAAGCCGGCCATTCTCTACGGCACGCAAGGCGGGGAAGGGCAACCGCAGACGCAGAGTCTGCTGCTGACACGGATGCTGCATTATGGCATGAATCCGCAGGAGGCGGTGAATGCGCCGCGGTTCGTCTGGGGCAGAACCTGGGGGGAACCGACCCAGGAACTGAAGGTGGAGAAGCGGGTAGCTCCGCAAGTGCTCGAAGAGCTGGCCGGGGCCGGTCATCTGGTCCGCCAAGCCGCAGACTATGACGGAATCATGGGGCATGCCCATGCGATTGCCATAGATGGCAACGGCTTCCGCAGCGGCGGCACTGATCCTCGCTGCGACGGAGCAGCCATCGGCTGGTAGAGCAGCCAACAAGTAAGAGTAAACAATGAAGCTCCCCGGACAGTCCGGGAGGAGGAGGGAAGAGATGGTCCTTAATAACCGTTTCGGCGCATATATTGACCCGGAGCTGGAGGTGCCGAACCTTGTGAGTGGCAAGCTGAATGGGCTGAGCTTCGCCGTTAAGGATGTGTTCGCGGTCTCCGGGCACCGCTCTTCCGCAGGCAATCCGCATTGGCTGCGCAGTCATGAGCCTTCATCGGCACATGCCGCAGCCGTATTGAAATTGCTGCAGTCGGGTGCCTCCTTGCGCGGTGCCGCCCATACCGATGAGCTGATGTACAGCCTGGGCGGGGAGAATTATCATTACGGCACGCCGGTCAACCCGCGTGCGGAGGGGCGTATTCCCGGAGGCTCCTCCAGCGGCTCGGCGGTGGCCGTAGCCTCCGGAAGCGTGGACTTTGCCTTGGGAACCGATACAGGCGGGTCCATCCGTGTTCCTTCGGCGTACTGCGGCGTTTACGGCTTCCGCCCGACCCACGGGGTGGTGGAGATAGACGGGGTAATCCCGCTGGCACCGGGTTTTGATACCGTGGGCTGGATCGCAGACAGCGCCGGAATGCTGCTGCAGGTAGGCGAGGTTCTGCTCGGGAGAGTGGAAGGCGGAGCGGGAGAACCGGAGGATTCCTCCGGGAAGAGTAATGTCCTGCAGCAAATGGCCAAGCTGTTCATCGGCATGGATGGCTGGGCCTTGGCTGGGCCGGAGAGTTCGGCCAGCCTGAAGCAAGGCTTGGATCTTCTCCAGGCAGGAGTCGGGCAAACGCTGGAGACTGAAGTTTCGCCGGAAGGATTAACAAACTGGATGGATGTGTTCCGCGAGCTGCAGGGTGCTGAAATTTGGGCAACCCACGGAGCCTGGATCGAGCGGGAGCAGCCGGTTTTTGGGCCTGACATTGCTGCCCGCTTCGCTTGGGCGGCAAGTGTGGCCGGGCAGGATCACAGTTGGGCGCAGTCCCAACGTGACGATATAACGGCCCGGCTGCGTCATTTGCTTGGGGAGGACGGATGTCTCGTCATCCCTACCGTGCCTGGACCCGCCCCGCTGCGCGGCGGGGACCTGCGGCAGCTGGAACTGAACCGCAGCGGGGCGATGATGCTCAGCTGCATTGCCGGGCTGGCAGGATTGCCGCAGGTAACGCTGCCTGTGGCGGGTCCCGGCGGGCTGCCGCTGGGATTGTCCGTGATCGGCGGATATGGACAGGATCTCCGCCTGCTCTCATGGGTCCGGCGGTTATGGCAATAAGCGCATGGGAACATAGAACTTCCGGCTCCGCTGTTGGCGGAGAGCGGGAGTTTTTTTGCAAATATAAGCGTACTATGTCAACAAGCTAAAACTGACTATAAAAGCAACTCAAACACACCTAACTCTTTGTTTTCCAAAAAATAGTTAGCAACTGACGAAGAGCGATGGACAGAACCGGAAGGTCTCGAACTTGAAAGGAAATAGCCTCGTGTTCAATCCTGTTATGCAATCTGGCTGAGTGCAGATCGAGATCTAACGTACAATTCGCATTAACAGGACGAGGTGGATAAGGCTTATTTACGAGGTCTGGGCCTCTAGAATTTAATCCGATCTTCCCTCAGTCCCAGACCCACCGGTTCAGTCATTTCAGGCTTGTTCAGGCAACATCCAGCGTAATGAAACAGCTAAAACGGAGCTTCTTATTGATCTCCTTGGCAAACGGACAAGAGGGCTTGGTGGAGAGAAAGGGCTTCTTGTCACGTAGCATCGCAAATGCAATTTTCAGCATCTTATTCCCCATAGCTACAAAAATGGAGCGAGGATGCTTCCCGCGGCTCTTTAACCGCTCGTAAAACGGTTTGAGATCCGGGTTATGCAGGCAGAGGCTTCGACCGGCTAAGTAGGCAACATAGCGCAAATGAGAGTTCCCTTGCTTGGAAATTTTTCCATAAGATCCGGCACTTCCGCCCGTTTGCTTAACGACGGGATTCGTTCCTGCTTTCTTAATCAACTGTCCGGCATGAGTGTAATGGGACACATCGCCAATCTCAGCGTAGAGCTCGGCTGCAGTGGAAACGCCAAGGCCTGGAACGGTAAGTAAAACCCGCCCGTCGGTCTGAAGCAAAAGGGCTTCGATCTCCTGCTCAAGCGTATCGATCTTAGCGTCAAAGGCGCGAAGATCCTGCAGCTTCATTCGCAGCAGAAGGAGTTCGGGACGAAGCGTTTGTTCGTCAGATGAGAGCGACTCCGCAGCCACCAGAAGGAGCTTGCGAATCGCAGCGACTCGAAGCTTCAGGTTATGCTGGATGGACAACCTCCGGAGTCCCGTTTCCCCCAGCTTACAAATCGCAGCAGGATGTGGATAGTGCTCCATGAAGAAAAGGGAGGCCTTTCCCCAAAAGTTGCTAAACACCTTGATTTTCCGAGCCCGCCCATTCTGATGGTCGGCATAGCCCTGAAATTCGCGCCAAACGATGTCCATGAGTGTTCGGATTTCCATCCGCAGAGTGGAGCGTTTGCGGATCTCCGAGCGTCTGGCCCGGGTGAGAACATGCAACTGCCGTTGAAGGCCCTCGGCCAAACGAAACTCGGTGGCTTTATTGCTCTTCAGCGCATGAGCGATAGCGACTAGATCGAGGTCATCGGTTTTACACCAGTTCAGCGCACTTGCCCGCTCTTCGAAAGTCGTATACGCGTTGAGAATCTGGACGAGGTAGCCTTGCTTGGCCATTTCTCTAACGATATCTTCATAGTAATGGCCAGTAGCTTCAATTCCTAAAAACAGGCGTACGGCCCCAGTGGAGGCCACCGCTTGTTCGATGGCATGGTATAGAGTCTGCATGCCGGATTGATTGACGGAAAAGAAAAAGGGTTTTGCAAGGATGTCGCCGAAATAATTGCAGATCAGGGCTTTTTGGTGGAGTTTGGCCGCATCGATAGCAACGATGAGGACCTGCTCCAGGTTAACACCCCGTAGTTGTTGACTGAACTTGGTTCCCTTTAAGCCTTGAATGTGTAGGGATTTCCCCATGCGACTTCAACCTCCTGTGGTAGGGTAGGTACGATTGAAGCTCTTTGTCAGGTGCTTCTTTCTTCGATAGTCGCTGGGGATTTTCCTTTTCTACAAGGATTATATATTACGCCAGAATTTATATGCTTCACGCTATAAATTATCCTTCTATTTCTCGCTGAAACGGATACCGTCCTTTTGAGGACGGCGAAGCCGTTTCCACTTGTATGCGTATTGGACAATAAATGATTTAGGTGTATTCTCTGCAACTATTGGAGCTAATTCAGCCGGAAACCAGAGAATAGATGTAGTCTGTACAATTAAAAACAGTGAATTTGAGACTTTCGGCTAAAATCAGCTCAAATAGATGTACGGAATACAATTAAAGGCTGCGTGACGGGAGAAATTCACTACTTAACTGTACAGAGTGCAATTATCGAACGTTGAGGAGCCGAAGGGCAGTCAGCTGCTGCAAATCTCATGGTTGCCGTACCCCTGCTGATGCGTTAAAACGCATAATACACAGTAACTGTACAGAGTGCAATTATCAAACGTTGAGGAGCCGAAGGGCAGTCAGCTGCTGCAAATCTCATGGTTGCCGTACCCCTGCTGATGCGATAAACGCATAATACACAGGCTGCTTTTCCATGATTTTGCAGACGGTCCATAAGCAATAGTTAAAACTTTGCGATTTGTGTTATGTTTTATTACATATAAAATCTAAATTTTCACTTTTATCTTTCCATAACGGTTCATTTTATTTATAATGTTACATAAAGTAACATAAATACGAAATTCATTATATATGAACTTGTATAAGGAGGGGTGGCATGCATCTTACGGTTGAAGAAGCGTTGTCCATTTATCCTTTATCCGAAGCCAGACTGATTGCCGGCTCCAAGGGGAAACACCGGATTATCAAGTCGATTAATGTGATGGATGCCCCTGATATCTCAGATTGGATCAAAGAAGGAGAAATGCTGCTTACAACAGCTTATCTGATCAAGGATAGTCCCCAGGATGCCTCTGCACTGCTGCAGACGCTGAACCGCCGCGGCTCCGCCGGCCTTGGCATCAAGCTGGGCCGTTTCTGGGATGCTGTTCCGGAGAAGCTCGTAGCTGAAGCGGAAACGCTGAACTTTCCGCTGATCGAGCTGCCGTTCCAATTTACGTTCTCGGACCAGATGAACGGCCTGTTTCGCGCCGAGCTGTCGCGCAGCACAAGCGTGCTGCAGAGCATGATGGAGAAGCAACGGAAGCTGATGCGGTTTGCGCTCCGCTCGGGACGTTGCGGTCCGTTATTTGACTCCGTATCCGAGGTGATCGGTTACCCGCTGGCGGTCATCAGTGCCCGGGGCGACGCCATTTACAACAATGCGGAGTATTCAGCGGCGTTACTGCTGGAGGGCTGGCCTTGGCAGAACCGCAATGGGCGCTTCCGCATCGGTGACAAGGTTGGTTTCCGTATCCCGCTGCTGCAAGGGGAGAAATGCACAGGTTATCTTTTATATTGTTCTATTGATCCTCTGCTGCTGCCTGTGGAAGAAAGCCTGTTTGTTCAAGGAGCTGAACTGATTTCTTATCATATTCATGCGGGTTATGAGGACTATTTCGAGCATGCTGAGCACCGGGAGTTCAGTGGACTGCTGCGCCGTTGCCTGAGCGGCGGATTGTCGTGTAACGATCTGTCCCAGGCTGCCGCCAGGCTGGAGGTGACGCTGCTGCAATCCCCTTTCCAGCTGCTGCTAACCGATACGGCCGCCACCGGGGAATCCAGACAAGGCGAATTGCTCCGCCTTAAGGAAGAGTTCATCGAGCATCCGGTACTGAGGGAAATGAAAGCTATTCATGTCGTTGTGGATGAAGGTCTGCTCTCGCTGTATCCTGCGGGTCAGCACAGTCCCGATCAGTTCCGTGAGCTGATCAATGATTGTTTTCATAATCTCAAGTTCGGCAAGGGTTATTATCCGCAGGCAGCTGTGAGCAGCACCAAGGTTAAGCCGGAAGGTCTGAAGGAAGCTTTTGCAGAGGTCAAGGAATGTATGGGCATGGTGAAGCACTGGGGTGCGCACGGAAATGTGGTGCATTACAGACAGCTTGAACTGAATCTTCTGCTGAGTCAGATACCGGCAGAAACGATGGAGAAATATTGCAATGGCAGCCTGCGCGGACTGCTGAGCCGGGAGCCGGAATATATCAAGGAAATGCTGCACACGCTGGAGGTCTATTTGGACAATGACGGCCATGTAAATGAGACAGCCAAAAAGCTGTTTATTCACCGCAATACCGCAACCTACCGGATCGAGAAGCTCAGCGAGCTGCTGGATGTCGATTTCAAGAAGATCAATGATTTGATGAGGCTGAAGCTGGTATTCCTGTTCCGCAAAATGCTGGAGCGCGAAACCTGAGCGGCTGTTGCGAAATGTATGGCACAAGAGCCGCCACCCTGAACGGGCGGAATTACGGAGGAGGGAGCAAGCTATATGAGTACACATGATATTGTACTGCACATCCACGACAATGCTGCCCCTGCGGTGCTTGCAACCCTGATTGGGGTGGAAGGTCATTCTTACCGGAAACCGGGAGCGGCTATGCTGTTTTTTGCAGGAGGAACACTGGGGAGTCTTAGTCCGGGTTGCCTGGAGAGCGATCTGGAGCTTCGTACGCAGGAGGTTTGGGATCGCTGCCTTCCGGAACTGGTGGAGTATGACATGCTGTCTCCCGATGATTTTTCCTGGGGGGAGGCTGTCGGCTGCGGCGGCAAAATCAAAGTGATTCTTGAACCGGTTCGTGGAGAGCTGCGCCGGCTATTGGAAGAAGTATATGTGCGGATGGCCGCAGGTGAGAGCCTGATGCTTCTTCGTGAAGCTGCCGCCGTTGCAGGATACCGGTATACTGTCGAAACTTTCGGCGCTGAACAACAATCTTTTTCTAATCAGAGAAGTGCAGGGGGGAGCTGTCTGGTGAAAAAAGTGCGGAGTCCGCTTCCCGGAACATCGGCAGCAGCCGGTCCGTCGCTCGAACTCTTCAACACTCTATTCGTGCCGAAGCCACGGCTTGTTATCTTTGGCGGTGGACTGGATTCCCGTCCCGTGGCGGACCTTGCGGCAAAATCCGGATTTCGGATTGCCGTCGCCGACTGGCGGGAAGGCAGCCTGCAGCATGAATTTCCCGGTGCCGAACGGGTGATTTGTTCCCCGTCCGAGGCAGCAGCCCGTCTTAGGATAACCCCTGAGGATTATGTGCTGATCTGCAGCCATCAATCCCAGCGCGACCGGCAGTTTCTGGAAAGTCTTCTGCCGGTGTCTCCGCGTTATATCGGAATCATCGGCTCCAAGGCCCGGATTGCGCTGCTGCTGGAGGGGCTGGAGCCGCCTGCATCGCTGCACGCCCCTGTAGGGCTGTCTATCGGCGCGGAAGGGCCGGAGGAAATTGCAGTCAGCATTGTGGCCGAGATTATTCAAATCAGAAGGGCAGGCTCGCGTGAGCTGCCGAAAGGAGTGGAGAGCGTTGAAAGTAGCCGGTATCTATCTGGCAGCAGGGCAGAGCAGACGAATGGGAGTATCCAAGGTGTCGCTTCAGCTATCGCAAGAGGTGTCACTCGGGAGCGTCGCGCTCAGTGAACTGGACCGCTGTGCCCTTTCCCCGTTAATCGTTGTCGTGCGGGCCGATGATGACCTCAAATGGCTGCCTCCAGCCGGTGAGCGGAGCACTAGGCGTACGGAAACCTGCCTGACCGCCCACTTGGGCTTATCCTTTTCCCTGCGCTGCGGGTTGAATGCGATCCTGCCTATGCAGCCTGATGCCGCTATCGTGGCTTTGGCTGACCAGCCGTTTATTACTGCGTCTTTGGTGAACCGGCTGATAGACACTTATGAGCGGAATCCGGGGCTGGACTATGTAGCCAGCACCCATGAAGGTCTGGCCATGCCGCCGGCGCTCTTTTCCAAAGAGATGTTCACGGTGCTCCAGGGACTGGACGGCGACAAAGGTGCGGCAGGGATTTTGCGCTCGCCCGATTATAAGGGAATGATGCTGGAGACGGATTCCGCCCATTGCTTTATGGATGCTGACACAGAAATGGATTTTGGGGAGATCCGCAAGGAATGGAGCCTTAGGAGTGGAAGCTGACATGGTTTGAGCGGTTTATAGATATATGTTAGAAACAATCACATATTTCAAGCTTATCCAGCCCCTTTATAGTGCGTAAAGCACAAAAAAAGCTAAACATCTTATAAAATAGCACAAACGTATGTTATATAAATTTACGTAACCTTCAGGTCTCAGTATAGTAGAGATACATTAATGGCTGCGGTCATTAGGAGAGATTTCCTGGAGGAGGAGAGTTATGAAAAGAAGGGGTCAGGGATTTACTTTCAGCTTCGTGTTAATGTTCCTCATGGCGTTAGTCCTGGCAGGCTGCGGAAGCAACAACAATGCGGCTTCAAATGCAACAGAAGCACCGGCGGCAACCAATGCGGGTACAACATCAGAGGCGGCAACAACAGAGCCGGCAGCAGAGAAGCCGACGGTTGCTTTTGTCTATATCGGGCCTCCGGGTGACGGCGGTTATACGTATCAGCATGATCAAGGCCGTTTGTACATGGAGAAAGAGCTCGGCATTAAAGCGGACTTCGTAGAGAATGTTCCGGAAAGTGCCGATGCAGAACGTATCATCACGGAGCTAGCACAGTCCCATGACATCGTATTTACTACAAGTTTTGGATATATGGACTTCACACTGAGTGTAGCGGGCAAGTTCCCCAATGTGAAATTCCTCCATGCCTCCGGCTACAAAACAGCAGAGAACATGGGCACTTACTTCGGAAAAAATTATCAAGCGAGTTATCTGAGCGGTATCGCGGCAGGCAAAATGACCAAGAACAATCATCTTGGCTACGTAGGAGCTTTTCCGATCAGTGAAGTTATCTATAATCTTAATGCATTCACGCTGGGAGCACAGAGTGTCAACCCGGACATTAAGGTGGATGTAGTGTGGACGAATACTTGGTATGACCCGGCAACCGAACGCCAGGCGGCGATCAGTCTTCTGGATAAAGGCGCGGATGTGCTGCTGGCGTATCAGGATTCTCCGGCCACATTGCAGGCGGCCAAAGAACGTGGTGCGTTTGCCGGAGGCAATGACTCCGATATGAGTAAGTACGCACCGGACAATTATTTGACCAACCCTGTATGGAACTGGGGTCCTTACTACGTGAAGGCTGTCCAGTCAGTAATGGACGGAACGTGGAAGAGCGAGCAATACTCCGGGGATATGGCGGACGGCATGGTAGAGCTTGCGCCGTTTGGCAACAAGGTTCCTGAGGATGTGAAGCAGCTGGTGGAAGCTGCCAAAGCCAAGATCATCAGCGGCGAACTGGATGTGTTCACAGGACCGATCTCCGATAACAAAGGCAATGTTGTGGTTCAGGAAGGCCAAAAGCTGACGCTTGAGGAAGTCCTCTCCATGGAATGGCTGGCCAAAGGCGTAATAGGCACGATCTCGAAATAATTCGTTTTCTACAATTGCATACAGTATGGCCTTATGGGTGGGGCGGGTTCCGGGAAGGGGAATCTTCCCCACCCGTCCTACAAGTATAAGGAAAGGAGCGTCCCATAATGCAGAATCATTCAGTTGAAATGCGCGGAATTGTGAAGAGGTTCGGAGCTGTAACGGCAAGCGATCAAGTCGATTTTTCGGCAAATGCGGGTGAAATTCATGCGTTGCTTGGTGAGAACGGAGCAGGGAAAAGCACGGTCATGAGCATGCTGTCAGGGGTATACCGGGCGGATGAAGGCGAACTTTTCATTCACGGTAAACTGGCCAAAATCCGTTCCCCCAAGGATGCAGCATCCCTCGGCGTAGGCATGGTATTTCAAAATTTCAGACTGGTGCAAAGTCTCACGGCAGCAGAGAACATCGTGCTTGGCGAAAAGTCGTCTTTCTGGCGTGGAAGCAAATGGATGAAAAATAAGCATTTGGAGATTGAGGCGCTGGCTGAGCGTTTCGGGCTGAAGTTTCCGGTAGACTGCCCGATCTGGCAGCTGTCTGTCGGTGAACAGCAACGTGTGGAAATCGTCAAAACGCTGTACCGCGGCGCGGATATCATCATTCTGGATGAGCCAACCTCCGTGTTAACCCCGGGTGAGGCGGAGCAGCTGTTCGAAACGCTGAAGGTAATGAAGCAGGCGGGGAAGACGGTGATCATGACCACACATAAAATGAAGGAAGTTATGGCTTCTTCCGACCGTATTTCCGTTATGCGCAAAGGGAAAATGATCGCTACGCTGAACACGGCGCAGACAGATGAACTGGAGCTGGCCCGGCTGATGGTGGGCCGGGAGGTTACGATCAGCCGCCAGGAGCGGGAAGTTACCCAAGGTGAGGCTCTGCTGGTTGTGCGGAATTTGGACGTCGCTGCCGATCACGGCCGTAAAGCGCTGGACGGTTTGTCCCTGACTGTAAATGAAGGGGAGATCGTAGGAGTCGCAGGTGTTGCCGGCAATGGACAAAAGGAGCTGGCGGAAGTACTTACGGGGCTTAGGACTTGGCGGAGCGGCGAGATTATATTTGACGGCAGTCCGGTAAAAGCGGCTTCGGTGCGGGGCGCAATTGATTCGGGAATATCTCATGTGCCGGAGAACCGGATGAAGAGCGGCCTTGCCGGACGGCTGGGCTCAGTGGACAATCTGCTGTTCAAGTCCTACCGCAGTGAAGAGCACTCCAAACTCGGCTTTCTGAAGGCGGCGAAGAACCGTTCCTGGTCGCGGGAGCTGGTTGAGCGCTTCAATGTGAAAACTCCCGAGCTGGATACGCCAGTCCAGCAAATGTCGGGCGGCAATCAGCAGAAGCTGCTGTTTGCCCGGGAGGTCAGCCACAACCCTAAGCTGATGGTGGCGGTTCACCCGACGCAAGGTCTGGATGTGGGCGCGACAGCCGGTGTCCATGAACTGCTGATGGAGCTGCGCGGCTCAGGCAGCGGAGTGCTGCTCATCTCGGAGGATCTGGATGAACTGCTGCAATTATCCGACCGGATATTGGTGATTTATAACGGTTCGATCATTGGGGAAAGTGACCATGAGACTGCAGATAGAGAGAGAATTGGCTTGCTGATGGCGGGGATTCAGAATAGGGAGGAGAGCGCCGTATGAGTCCGAAGAATATAAGCAATGCTGCAGTGCTTGATCCTGTTCCGGCCAAACCGGGCAACCGGTCCAAGCTGCGGCTGGAGTATGATTCAAGCCGAACCCGCTCTCCGTGGTGGACTCCCGTTCTGTCTGTCATTCTGGCCCTGCTGCTCTGCGCGGTGTTTATTGCCGCCAACGGTATGAGTCCCGTGGTCGTATACGAGAAGATGTTCCGCGGTGCTTTTGGCACCTCTTACGGTCTTACCGAAACGATGGTTAAAGCCATTCCACTGCTGCTCTGCGGACTCGGCATTGCTGTAGCCTACCGGATTTCCGTCTGGAACATCGGCGCGGAAGGACAATTGACGGTCGGAGCGATGGCTGCTACGGCAGTGACGATTTATTTTCCTGATCTGCCTTCGTTCTGGTCCATTTCCCTGATGTTAGTGTTCGGCACTGCCGCAGGTGCGCTCTGGGGACTGATGACGGCAATTCCGCGGACGCATTTCGGGGTCAATGAGCTGATTACATCCCTGATGCTGAACTACGTAGCCCTGCTTGCCCTTGATTATGTGGTATTCGGGCCCTGGAAAGATCCGAAGGGCTTTAACTTCCCGGGCTCTCCGATGTTTACCGCCGCCCAGTCCCTGCCGGTTCTCGGTACCACAAGGCTGCACATTGGGCTGATCTTCGGCCTTGTCGCTGTGGCTATCTATTATCTGATGATTAAGTTTACCCGCTGGGGTTATGAGCTGCGGCTGATTGGTGCCAATCCGACGGCTGCCCGTTATGCAGGTATCCATATCAAACGCCATATTATTGTCGTAATGCTGATTAGCGGCGGTCTTGCCGGAATTGCCGGAATGGCGGAGGTTTCCGGAGTTACGCATAAGCTGATGCAGGGGATTTCTCCGGGTTACGGATACACTGCGATCATTGTCGCCTGGCTTGCCAAGCTGAATCCGCTCGGACTGATTGTCACTTCGATTCTGTTCGGCGGCCTGATTGTCGGCGGCTATAGTGTGCAGACCATCGGACTGCCTTCGTCCATTTCGGAAATGCTGCAGGGCTCGATCCTGTTCTTCCTGATTGCAGGGGATATGATTCACCGTTTCCGCTTCCGCCGGAGCGCATAGCTGTTTCTGCTGAGAGAAGGGAGTTAAGCCATGGATTTCACTACACAGTTATTAATAGCCGCCATTTCCGCCGGAACGCCGCTGCTGCTGGCTACACTAGGAGGCATCCTGAATGAGCGTGCAGGGATTATCCAGCTTGGCGCTGAAGGGCTGATGCTGATGGGGGCGGTAACCACCTGCATCATCTACATCCGCAGCGGCAGCCTGCTGCTGGCCCTGCTCGCAGCGGTGGCCGTCACCGCCTTGCTAGGCCTGGTGCATTCGTTTCTCACCGTCACACTCCGGGCGAACCAGACGATGTCCGGCCTGGCCATGACCTTGTTCGGCAGCGGGCTCAGCGCCTATCTGGGCAAGTCCATCAGCGGATTGCCGCTGCCGGGAACTTCGCCGAAGCTGGATCTAGGCTGGGTCAAGTCAGTCCCGGTGATAGGAGATCTCTTCGGCAGGTTGGATTACCTGACCTGGTTCAGTCTGTTGCTCGTTCTGGTGCTGCATCTGCTGATTCACCATACCTCCTGGGGACTGCATTTACGTGCGGTCGGGGACAGTCCGGCCACGGCGGATGTTATGGGGATCCGCGTGCAGCTGATCCGCTACAGCTACGTGACAGCCGGTGCGGCATTGATCGGCCTTGCGGGTGCGGATATGGTGCTGGCATACGCGCCAACCTGGAATGAAGGCCTCACGGCAGGACGCGGCTGGATTGCCGTCGGGCTGGTGATCTTCGCCAGATGGAATCCGCTGCGTGCCCTCTTTTGCGCTTATTTCTTTGGTGCACTGGATTCGCTCGGTTTCCGCCTTCAGCTGCTCGGCAGTGCAATTCCGCCTTATTTCCTTAAGATGATTCCGTACGTCGTAACGATTCTCGTGCTGATGTACCTCGGTTACCGCAACCGCAACAAACCATCCGGCACGCCGGAGTCACTGGGTACACCTTATATCCGCGAGCAGCGTTTTTGACGCAGCGGCGGTGATTGAATCAGCGAGATGAATATAATGCATGGAAGAAATGCCAACTGGTGAGGAGGCGGAAGTGATGGGAGCTATATGGAGTGAAAAGCCGGCTCCCCCGGCAGTGCATCAGCCCCGCAGCCTGCAGGAGGCATGGGAGCTGAAGACGATATTAGGCGAAGGAGCCGTATATGTATCCGGCGGAACGCTGCTGCGGACGCAATGGGAAGAGGGGACGGCTCCTCTGCCGCAGCAGATGATCGATTTACGGAATATCGCCGGGATGGGTGAAATCGGACTCGCCGAAGATTATTTAACCATAGGTTCTCTGGTTTCGCTGTCGCAATGCCGCGGGAACCTGGATTTGCGGGAGATCACTCCGGCGGTGCAGGAGGCGGCGCGCAACATCGCCGCACCCGCAGTGCGCAATCTGGCTACACTTGGCGGCAATATATCTTCCGGTTATGGAGATATTCTCCCGGCGCTGCTGGTTTACGATGCCGAAGTGGCCTCCTTTGACGGCAAATTCCTTTCGGTGCAGCCTGTCGAAGCCTGGCTGAAACGCCGCTGGAGCGGAGAGAAGCCGGCAGCTGAACTTCTTGCCGGGATCCGCTTTCCTTCGGCAGGCTATGAACACGAGGAGTGGAGTAAGCTGGAGATCTTTCGCAAGGTGGGGCGGCGGGATGCCTTTACAGCCTCGCTCGTTACCATAGCTGTTGCGGCAACTTTCGATGCCGCAGGCCGCAGCTTGAATGGTGTCCGCATTGCAGCAGGCGGAGGTACCGGCAGACCACAGCGGCTTCCGGCGGCTGAAGCGGTTCTGGAGGGTGCTGTCTACAGCGACAGTCTGATGGCTGCAGTGTACGAGGCGGTGGAGAGCAGCTTTGACTCATATAGCGATCCTTTTGCCACCGAAGCCTATAAGCGGAAAACCGCGGGCAATCTCATCGTTTCTGAATTGTGGAAGGGCTTGAATGCAGGCGGAGGAAAGTAAACGTTATAGAAAATTAGGTGGATTGGGGTGAGGGGAATGCTGCTGAACAAGGAAGCCAGCGGAAGCCGCTGGCGTACACGGCCCGACGGGCAGGGGAAAGTATCCGGCAAGCTGCAGTATTTAACCGACATGAGCGCCGAAGGGATGCTGACCGGACGGGTGCTGCGCAGCCATCAGGCCCATGCCCGCATTCTGTCTATCCGCACGGCAAAGGCACTTGAGGTTCCTGGAGTACATGCGGTCATTACCCATGAGGATGTGCCCGGGCTGAACGGCTTCGGCATTGCTCTGCCGCATCAGCCAGTATTCTGCAGCGACCGGGTGCGTTATACCGGCGACGCGATTGCTGCTGTAGCTGCGGACAGCGATGAAATTGCCGAATATGCGCTTTCGCTGATTGAAGTAGACTATGAGCTGCTGCCGCTGCTGGAGGATGCTGAGGAAGCCATGAAGCCCGAGGCGATCCTGCTGCATGAAGAGGGTAATGTGCTTCATCATACGGAATACCGCAAGGGCGAACCGGCAGCGGCGTTCGCAGGCTGTGCCCATGTTGTGGAAGAGACCTACTGGACGCCGCGCCAGATGCATACGTACATGGAGACCGAAGGCGGATTGTTTATCCCGGAGTCAAACGGAAGGCTTACGGTCTACTCAGCAACACAGCATGGTCTGATGGACCGCAGGCAGCTGTCGCGGATACTGAATCTCCCGGAGGAGGATATCCGGGTCATTTCCAGTCCGATCGGCGGTTCGTTCGGCGGCAAAGACGAGTTGAATGTCCAGCCGTATGGAGCGCTGCTCGCACTGCGGACCCGGCGTCCGGTCCGGCTGCATAATTCCCGCGCGGAATCGGTGCGCGCCGGGCTGAAGCGCCATCCCATGAAGATTACAATGAAGACCGGCTGCGACAGCGAGGGGATGATCATGGCCCATCAGGTGCGGATTATTTCTGATACCGGGGCCTATGCGACACTGGGGGCGGAAGTGCTGAATTTTGCCACAGAGCATGTGGTAGGTCCCTATCAGATCCGCCATGTGGAGGTGGAGGGCTTTGCGGTATATACGAACAATGGTGTATCCGGTGAATTTCGCGGCTTTGGCGGCAATCAGGCGATCTTTGCCCTGGAAGGGCAGGTAGACCGTCTCGCTGAACGGCTGAATCTGGATCCGTGGGAGCTGCGCCGCCGGAACTTGCGGCGCTACGGCGATCCAGGGCCGCTTGGGCAGGAGATCGCCCAGACGCACGGGGCGATGCAGGTGTGGGAGGCGCTGGCGGCATCTCCGCTGATGCAGGAAGCGGAGTTGCCTCATACTGGAGCTGATGATTCAGAGGCTCCAGGTACTCCGGCTGCGATGCCGAAGGAGCCGTGGATTGTGACCGGAACCGGCGCGGCGATCGCCATGCACGGCGCAGGTCTCGGTTACGGTATTCCCGATCCGGGAGGCGGACGGCTGTCGCTGACACTGGACGGCAAGATCGAGGCGGTCTTCGGCTACGAGGAGTTCGGCCAAGGGCTGATAGCGACAATGGAGCAGATGCTGATCGAGCAGTACGGATTTGCCGCAGATGACCTTAGGATCGTCATTGGCGATACGGATGTAGTGCCGGACAGCGGCTCCAGCACTGCTTCCCGCTCCACAAGCATGATGTGGATGGCGCTGAAGCGGCTGCATCCGGATTTTACAGCCCGGCTGCTGGAAGCCGCAGCGGCCAGGACGGGAGCAGCGGTTGAAGGCTTGAAGCCCGGCCCCGGAGGAATCCGGCATAAGGATGGCGGGCTGCTGCTGTCCTATACGGAGCTTGCGCGCAGCATCACAGAGCCGATTGTCTGTGAGACAGTGTTCAAATATCCGACCACCAAGCTGGAACGGGTGGGTGCCCATTTTCTGTACACGTATTCCGCCATCGCGGTTAAGGTGGAGATCAATCTGCTGACCGGACGGGTCCGCGTGACCGATCAGTATCATGCGGTAGCGGCAGGTCCCGTTGCCAATCCGCAAGGCTATCTGGGACAGATTGAAGGCGGCAGCAGTATGGCCATCGGCTTTACATTAACGGAAGATGCGGTAATGGCTGGCGGCAGCTATGTAACGAAGAACATGGATACGTATCTGGTTCCTACGATTGTCGATATGAACGGCAGCATCCAGGTGCAGCCGATTGAAGATTTACCGGAGCATGATACTTACGGCCCCCGCGGCATTGGGGAAGTCGGTTCGGTCAATCTGGCCCCCGCAGTCGCTTCTGCTGTATTCCAGGCGGTTCGCAAACGGGTCAACCGGCTGCCGATCGAGCCCGAATGGCTGCAGGCTACGCCGTTTATTCCGCAGAAGGCGGTGAAGACGCATGTCGGATAACTACGAATTGGACATCAAGGATAGTCAACCTGGACTTGCGCCACAACAGGCAGCGAGGGATAGCGGGGCGGGGTTCACATTGAACTGCATCATCAACGGCCAAGCGGTATCTAAGGAGGTTCCGCCGTCCCGCCGGCTGCTGAGTATTCTGCGCGAGGATTTGGAGCTTACCGGAACCAAAAGATCCTGCGAAATTGGCCGCTGCGGAGCCTGCATGGTTCTGATCGACGGCCGGCCGGTCAACTCTTGCCTGACGATGGCTTATCAATGCGAGGGAGCGGAGATTACAACTATTGAAGGACTCAGCGAAGCGGGGCTGCATCCTGTGCAGCGGGCTTTTCTGGAAGAGGGAGGATTTCAGTGCGGCTACTGCACACCGGGGATGGTGATCTCGGTAGTCGCCCTGCTGGAGGAGAATCCGTCGCCTTCGCAGGAGGAAGTGGAAGAAGCGCTGTCGGGGAATATTTGCCGCTGCACCGGTTATGGCGGGATCTTGCGTGCAGTAAACAAAGCGATAGAAAGCGGGGCGGACCGATGACTGTGCCGGATGATTTTTTAACGCTGGATAAGATTAATGGGCTAGGTAAAGAGGAATTCGTGAGAACCCTTGGAGGGATATTTGAGCATTCACCCTGGGTGGCGGAGGGGACTTACGGGCACATTCCTTTTCAGTCCGTGGAACAGCTGCACGGTGTCATGCTGGAAACGGCGCGAAGTGCGGAGCGAAGCCGGATTGAGGAGCTGCTGAGGTCCCATCCGGATCTGGCCACGCGGCTGCAGGTCACGCCGCTGTCGGCGGCAGAACAGCAGGGGGCAGGTCTGGATCAGCTGACGCCTGCTGAGTTCGAGCGTTTGACCGGGTTGAATACGGCGTATACGGAGAAGTTTCATTTCCCTTTTATTCTCGCTGTACGCGGCAAAAACAAGGATGACATTATCAAAGCGATCGGGGAACGGGTCAACCGTTCATTGGCGGAGGAATGGGAGCAGGCGCTCTATGAAATCGGCAAAATCACCAGCTTCCGGCTCCGCGATCTGATAACGAAAGAAAAATGATGCATTTAAAACGATGCAGCTAAAACTGAAACAATGCTGCATTCACTACACAACCCGCAGGAGGGATCACCATGCCGGAACGGATGAAGGTACACGCCAAAAGACGGCAGAATGAGCAATTGGATGAGCAACTGAACAGACCACTGAACGGACATTGGATTAAACATCGGATTGAACTAATAAAGCATGGAACGAAAGGTTCCAATAACTTCAACTTTGAAAATTCAACGGAAAAAGCTTGGCAGTGGGCTGGCATCCGTGTGATGGATATATCTCTCTTGCTGAAGTCAGGTTGGAAGGACGGGGGCCGGTGCATGCTCCGCAGGATATATCTGCGGGATGGACTGCCATGCCGGATTATAGTTAGTACCGTGGTTCCCGGAGGGATTCCGGCATGAGCGGGCGGCTGACTACCCACGTTCTCGACCTGTCCGGGGGCATCCCTGCTGCCGGCATGGCACTTCAGCTATGGAGGCTGGAAGACGGGGCAGCTTCACTGCTGCGCGAAGCCGTAACGAATGCCGATGGCAGATTGGACGCTCCGCTGCTGGAAGGTGCAGAACTGGCAGCCGGCAGCTATGAGCTGCTGTTTATGGCCGGAGATTATTTCCGCAGCAGCGGTTTGCTGTTTGAAGCCTCCGGAGAAGGGAACAGTGCTGATGGAGCCGCCCCTTTCTTTCTCGAACAAATCCCGATCCGCTTCAATATAACTGATCCGTCCGCCCATTATCATGTTCCGCTGCTGGTAGCTCCCGGAGGGTACAGCACGTACCGGGGAAGCTAATGAAATCATAAAGATCAGATGACCGGAGGTGACCGATTCATGGAAGTAACCTATGAGCTTATCATCAAAAATGGAGATGTAGTGCTCCCCGGGGAAGTGCTTAAGCTGGATATCGGGGTGAAGGACGGTAAGATCGCTGCCCTCGGCAAGCAGCTTGCGGAAGGAGCGGATACCCGCATCCTTGATGCGGAAGGGCTATATGTGCTGCCGGGCATGATTGACATGCATGTCCACTTTAATGAACCGGCACTGGGCCATTGGGAAGGCTTCCGTACCGGTTCGGCGGCGCTGGCGGCAGGAGGCATCACCTGTTATGCAGATATGCCGCTGAACGGCAACCCGCCAACGGTCAATCAAGCCGCGCTGCAGCTCAAGGCAGAAGCCGCATCTGGGAACTCTGCAGTGGATTATGTGCTGTGGGGCGGACTCGTTCCCGGCAATCTGGAAGATTTGGAGCAGCTGGCGGCAGCCGGGGTTACAGGCTTTAAGGCCTTTATCTCCAACCCCGGCGGTGAAGGGGAGGGGAGATTCCGCGAGGTGGACGATGATACCCTGTACCAAGGGATGAAGAAAATTGCTGCGCTCGGCGGCATTCTTGCACTGCATGCAGAGAGCGAGGAGTTGACGGCGGTGTTGTCGGCCGACGCCCTGCGCAGCGGGCGGACCGGAGCGCGCGATTTTGCCGCTTCCCGCCCGGCGGAAGCTGAGCTGGAGGCGGTTGCCAGAGCGCTGCTATACAGTGAGCGAACCGGCTGCCGGCTGCACTTCGTGCATATCAGCACTTCTGCCGCGATTGAAATGATTCATGCTGCCAAGCTGCGCGGCCTTGATGTTACTGCGGAAACCTGCCCCCACTATCTCATCCTGAGTGAGGATAACATGGAGGAACTGGGACCGCTGGCCAAATGTGCACCCCCGCTGCGCAGCCTGGAGGAACAAGAACGCTTGTGGAAGGTACTCGCAGACGGTAAAATCGATCTCATCGCCTCGGACCATTCGCCTTGTCCGACAGAGCTTAAGCTTGCTCCCGGATTGTCTTTTTTTGAAGCGTGGGGCGGTATTTCCGGCGCACAGAGCAGCCTGGAGCTGATGTTCCACGAAGGAGTGAATGTGCGTGGACTGCCAGTTACGCAGATTTCTGCGCTGCTGTCAGGACTTCCGGCGCGGCGATTCGGGCTGGATCACCGTAAAGGCTCGATCGCACCCGGGCTGGATGCCGATCTGGTACTGCTGAATCCGGATCACTCCTATACCTTGGCGGCAGAAGATCTGTTATACCGTCATAAACATAGTCCTTATACCGGAATGACCTTGTCCTGCAAGGTAATGGCAACGCTCAGCCGGGGTACGGTTGTCTACAACGCGGAACAAGGTGTGGTGGCCGAAGGCGGCGGGGAATGGCTGCGGACCTATGAAGGGCAGCCCTCTATATGAATACGCCGCTGATTCAGGCACCGGCCCGGGAGATGCTGCTGCTGCTGGAGGGGCTTGCTGCTTTCAGCGCCCCCGGACCCGGGGTTACCAGGCTGCTGTACACACCGGAATGGCTTCAGGCCCAGCAGTTTCTGCAGGAGCGGATGGCCGGGATGGGCCTGGCGGTCAGGACAGACAGGGTGGGGAATGTTTATGGACGGCTCGGCGGATCACAACCGGACAGTAAAGTGATATTAACCGGATCTCATATTGATACGGTTCTGAACGGCGGCAAATATGACGGCGCTTATGGAATAGCCGCCGCCATGACGGCTCTGAATTATTTGCAGCAGACCTTCGGGCAGCCGCTGCGGACCCTGGAGGTTGTATCCTTCAGCGAAGAAGAAGGCAGCAGGTTTCCCTTGACCTTCTGGGGCTCGGGCCATGTTACGGGCCTGTATGATGGAAGCGAAGCTGAGACTGCCGCCGATTCAGAGGGTGTAACGATAAAATCAGCGATGGAAGCCTGCGGTTTAAGCTCGGAGCACCCGCTAGGAGATCTCCGGGATCTCGGAGATCATAAAGCTGTTGCGGCAGGACAAACGGCAGCCAGAACAGATATCGGCGCTTTTGTCGAATTGCATATTGAACAGGGGATTGTGCTGGAACAATCCGCGCTGCAGATTGGGGTCGTGCAGGCCATCGCCGGCCAGAGGCGCTTTACCGTTAAGGTCGGCGGAACTGCCAATCATGCAGGCACAACACCGATGCTGCACCGGAGGGATGCGCTTGCCGGTGCAGCGGAAATGCTGCTGGAGCTGGAACGCTTTGCGGTGGAAGCCGGAGATCCGCTGGTAGCCACTTCAGGCAGGCTTGAGGTTTACCCTGGCACACCCAATGTTATTCCGGGGGACGTGCAGTTTACACTGGACATCCGCCACAGTGAGGCGAAAAGGCTGGAGAGCTTCTGCTCTGGAGTGATGGCCGGATTTGAGGACATTGCAGCCAGGCGGGGACTAGCGCTGGAAGTGGTCAGGACGTTGTCCACAGCGCCTGCGCCTATGGATCAAGGCCTGAGCAGGACGCTGGAACAGATCTGCCTGAGTCAGGGGAAAACCTTCCGCACCATGATCAGCGGAGCAGGACATGATGCCCAGCTGTTTGCGTCCGGATGCCGGACAGCCATGATTTTTGTGCCCAGCCGGGCGGGAATCAGCCATTCCCCGGATGAATACTCGTCGCCGGAGGAGCTGGCAGCCGGGCTGGATGTCTTAACAGCTATGTTATATGAATTAGCCTATAAAGAGAGCTGAGTTAGCCTAGGGAGAGATGATTATGAAGCGGTACGAAGATTTGTCGCCGTCTCTGCGGTGCATTATGACCCCGGGTCCGGTGGAAGTCGATCCGCGAGTGCTGCGGGCCATGTCTTTTCCGGTATTGGGACAGTTCGATCCCGAATTTACGGGTATTATGAATGAAACGATGGAGATGCTGCGGGAACTGTTCGTTACGGACAATCAATGGGCTTTCCCTGTGGACGGCACTTCACGCTCCGGAATCGAAGCGGCAATGGTCAGTTTGATTGCTCCGGGGGACCGGGTGCTGATCCCGATTTTTGGCCGCTTCGGCCATTTGCTGCATGAAATCGCCGAACGCTGCGGGGCAGAGGTGCTGACGCTTGAGAAGGAATGGGGTTGCGTGTTTGACCCCGAGGAAGTGATTGCAGCCATGAAGAGCTTCAAGCCTGATATCGTAGCAATCGTACATGGAGAGACCTCCACGGGACGTGTGCAGCCGCTGGCCGGCATCGGGCGGGCCTGCCGTGAGCAGGATGCCCTGCTGATTGTGGATGCGGTGGCGACGATCGGAGGTGTGCCCGTGGAGACGGATGCCTGGATGCTGGATGCCGTGATCGGCGGCACGCAGAAATGCCTGTCCATTCCTTCGGGCATGGCCCCGGTTACGTACAATGCACGGGCGGAGGCCAAGCTCCTGAAGCGCAAGCGGGTGGAGCGTGGCCTGAGGACCGGTGAGGTCCAGACTGAAGCGCTGGATTTTGTGCGCAGCAATTATTTTGACCTGGGAATGCTTCAGGATTACTGGAGCCCCCAGCGGCTGAATCATCATACAGAGATGACCTCCATGCTTTATGCGCTGCGCGAAGGGCTGCGGCTGGTGCTTGAGGAAGGGCTGGAGGCCCGGCATGCCCGGCATGCGCTGCATGAAGAGGCGCTAGTAGCCGGACTTACGGCAATGGGGCTGAAGCTGTACGGAGATCCGCAGAGCAAACTGACGGTGGTGACCTGTGTGCTGATTCCGGAGGGCGTTGACGGGGAAGCCGTGCGGACAATGCTGCTGGAACGCTTCGGCATTGAGATTGCCAGTTCTTTCGGGCCGTTAAAAGGGCGGATCTGGCGCATCGGTACGATGGGCTTCAGCTGCCGGGAGAATAATGTGCTGCGCCTGCTCGGTGCGCTGGAGGGGGCGCTGCTGCGGCATGGGCATACTGTTCCCGCCGGGCTTGGCGTTCAGGCGGCACTTGACGTATATGATGCAAAAGTAAGATAATCGGTTGAACACTGCAGCCGGTCGAGTGTAGGAAACAGGTGCTGTCCGGATGAAACGGACGGCCCGCGCTTTAACCAAGAAACGGCTTGCGTCCTGCAAAGGGCAGTAAGGCCGTTTTTCTTAAAATATATGAATTTATATGCTTCTCGCTATAAATTATCCTTCTATTTCTCGCATAAACGGATACCGTCCTTTTGAAGACGGCGAGCCGTTTCCACTTGATATACAAGGTCATAGTTGTTTAACGCTGTAACTCAGTTTGTAGTTATGTGCAAGATATCGGAGGGGAGTGGAAGTCATGACTTATATTAGAAAACCTTTGGCGGATTGTGTACCTGAGCTTGTGGCTACAGCCCGCGGCGATCAGCCGGCATCTTTGGTAATAACCGGCGGGAAGCTGGTCAATGTAATCTCCGGTGAAATTCTGGAGGGAATGTCTGTTGCGGTACAGGGGGGACGCATCGCCTATGTCGGCAAGGATGTTTCGCACACGATAGGAGCAGGCACGCAGGTCATTGATGCAGCCGGCAGATATATCGCTCCGGGACTGCTTGACGGACATTGTCATATTGAGAGCACACAGCTGACAGCAACGGAATTTGCCCGTGCGGTCCTGCCGCTCGGGACAACTGGCGGGTTCTTCGACGCGCATGAGATTGCCAATGTGTTCGGACTGAAGGGCATCAAGCTGATGCTGGATGAGATGCGCGGCACACCGCTTGCCGCTTATATGCAGGTAGCGTCCTGTGTGCCTTCGGCGGGAGCTGAATTCGAAACAACCGGCGCTTCTATCGGACCGGAGGAAGTGGCGGAGGCTTATACCTGGGGGCCGGATGTCATTGCCCTCGGTGAGGTGATGAACTTTCCGGGCGTAGTCTACGGCGATGAGAAAATGCTCGGCGAGATCCAGGCTACACTGCGGGCCGGCAGATACGTGGATGGGCATTTTACCTGGCCGTCCAGTGACTGGAGACTACCGGTCTATGCGGCAGCGGGTGTAACCGGTGACCATGAGTGTGTTACCGCAGAAGATGTGATCGAGCGTGTCCGTCTGGGGATGTATGCCAAAATGCGCCGCGGTTCCGCCTGGCATGATGTGGCGAAGACGATCACAGCGCATACCGAACACGGGCTGGAGACGCGCCGTATGATGCTCGTTACCGATGACCGCAGCTCGGAATCACTGCGGGATGAAGGACATATGGACTTTGTGGTGCGCCATGCCATTTCCCAGGGTGTGAAGCCTGTCACTGCCTTCCAGATGGCAACGATCAATACCGCCGAGCGCTTCGGGGTAGCCCGCGATATCGGCTCAATTACTCCGGGCTCCTGCGCAGATATTATTTTGCTGGACGGGAATTTGGCCGATGTCAACGTCGTTATGACCATTGCCGCAGGTGTGGTCGTGGCCGAGAATGGTATCATGACGGCCTCGCTGCCGGCATTCACCTACCCGCAGGAAGTGCTGGCGTCCGTTCATTTGCCGCAGCTTCCGGTTCCTGATGATTTTATTATCCATGCTCCCGTGGAGTCAGGCAGTGTTGCTGTCCGGGTCATTAAGGTCATCGAGAACCATGTGGAGACCGGTGAACTCATTGTGCAGCGTCCCGTGAAGGACGGCAAGCTGCAGGTGGGAGACGGCCTATGCAAAATCGCTGTATTCGAACGGCATAAAGGAACCGGCAACAAATCGGTCGGGCTTGTGGAGGGGATTGGCTTCCATGAACCGGCGGCAATCGCCATGACCGTTGCCCACGACAGCCACAATGTGCTGATCATCGGCAACGATGATGAACTGATGGCCAAGGCCGCCCGGGCTGTAGCAGAAGCGCAGGGCGGAGTGGCTGTAATTACCGGCGGCGGCACGACCTTGTTCCCGCTTGCGATTGCCGGACTTATGTCCGCAGAACCGTTTGAGACCGCAGCCGCCCAGTCCGCTGCTATCAGCAAAGCTCTGTACGATGCAGGCTGCACACTGAATTATGCTTTTATGACGCTGTCACTGCTTGCGCTTGCGGTAATTCCGACCTTGCGCATTTCGGATAAAGGACTGGTACGCATCTCTCCGGAAGAGGGAATCCAGCTGGTAACATTATTTTGCTAAGGCGGTCTTAATCTTACAGTGACAAGTTTGAATTAAATAGAATCCGCTCTACTAAATGGGGTGTCTCTTAGTCTGAATGCAGACAGAGACACCCCATTTCGCTATGAAATTGGTCCTTATATGGCGGCGTGGCAATATGAGGGGAAGCCCTTTTTTGAGTCGGAAGTCGCAGGGGAAAGGTATTTTCTTAGATTTGAGGGCATATATTTAACCATTTCATCACATATTGAAACTATTTATTATAAAATTTTAATGAAAAACATTAACAAAATAATGAAAATAGACGATAATACCTATAAATTAATTAAAATTATTGCCAAATCGTGATTATCAGACAAAATGACTGAAAGTTCAAATATATGGAACGGGGTGGATGAGATGATCAAATTAGAAACGCAGGACATCGTGAATATTACTATAAAGCAAATTGCCGGTATTTTTAAAATGGAGCCGCTTGAGTTGAGATTTGTGAATGATTTTCAAGGAGAACAATATCTCTTAACGAATGACAAGCTGCATCTCAACAACCAGCATTACTGGGCAAAAGTTATGGAATGTGTTTTCGACAATCATGTCAGACCGGTTCTGATGTGTGAAGTGCTCTACTTCCTGCGCAATGAATTTCTGGAGAGTGACATCAAGCTCAGCTTCTCCTACGATTTTGCCGAAGGTGCAGACGGAGCGGCAACGGTATCTGCGGAAGTCAGCTTTAATGATTCACCGGAACTGCAGCCGGGAGAAATTGCCGAACTGATTGATTTTGCACTGTCCCTCCAGGACAAACAATGGTTTGAGGAACTGACCTCCAAATACAAACAACTGACTGCATGAGATTGGTGTACAGTTCTATCATACCCGCATTTAATAAGCCGCCCTGTCCGCAGTGTTCATCTGCGCAAGGGGCGGCTTATTTCTTTGATAGATACTATATTTACTTATGGGTTCAAATGCACTATAAAACAGCTTCCTTCAGCCAGCCTTGAGCATTCTCACTGACGCTTTGTGCCAGAAAGTCCAGCCAGTCTTCACTGTCGTTCAAACAGGGGGCGGCAAGGAAGGAGTCTGCTTGTCCACCTCCGGCAGCAAATTGCTCTCTTCCTTCCACAGCAAGCTCATGCAATGTTTCCAGGCAATCGGTCACAAGTCCGGGCGAAAAAATCATCGGCCGCTGAATCCCGCGTCCGGCCAGCCCCTTCAGGACTTCCTCTGTAGATGGCCCAATCCATTCCTCGCGGCCAAAACGGGATTGAAATGAGATTTGCCAATCCCCGGACGCCCAATTCATCGCTTCTGCGAGCAGGCGGGCCGTTTCCAGACACTGCTCCGGGTAGGGGTCTCCGGTCTCTGCATATCTGCTGGGAATCCCGTGAAAGGTCAGCACGAAGTAATCCGGTTTGGTGTTTATTTTACGTAGTTCCCGCAGTAAAAGCTCTTTCATGGCAAGGATATACCCCGGTGCATTATAGTAGGCTTCCATAAACCGGAGTGCGGGTACAAAACGTTTGGATACCGGTCCGGCAGCGCTGCGGCGCCCCAGAGCGGCAAAGCAGGCGGCGTCGTAGACGGATGCTGTGGTAGTAGAAGAATATTGCGGAAACAAGGGGGCCACGATGATCCGGGTCACTCCGGAGGACTCCAGTCTGGCAAATGCCTGTTCCATGCCGGGCTCACTGTAGGCAAGACCCAGTTCCACCTGATAACGGCTGCCGAGCAGCTTTTGCAGTCCGGCCACCTGGGCCTGTGAATGAAGCAGCAGTGGGGAACCTTCCTTGAGCCAGATTTCGCTGTAGAGCTTGGCAGACCGGTGTGGCCTTACCCGTAAAATAATTCCGCGCAGCAGCGGCTGCCACAGCAGAGGGGGATAATCAATGATCCGGCGGTCGGAGAGGAACCTCCGCAGATAAGGGCGTACCGACTTGGCGGTGGGGGCGTCAGGTGTTCCGATTTGGGCGAGAATGACGCCGATAGAGGGCTGATTCAACGTAGTGAACGCTCCTTTACATTAACATGACATCGTTATAAAGTATCATAATCCTCTTTGTAAGTACAATACAGGACATCACATTATTATCATATGACGGAGTAAATGGGAGTATTTGAGAGATAAAAAATTTATTGAATTAAAATAAAATGAAAATAGTGATGTTTCTAATAGGGTGTGTGATTTTATGTACAGAGAAGCCAAGCTTTGATTTGATACCATCAAGCCAGAAATTGCCTCTAGCAGACATGAACTAATAAATGTGAATTAATTCACCTATCTATGTGAATTGTTTCACCTTTTGAATGGGATATTCGTAAGAGCTCTTCTATGGTGCATGGGATAGCTAACGGGAGGACGGGAAAGGGGGGATGACCTCTTAGGAGGAAGCAGGATCTTCTTCTTAAGAAGGGATGAGAGACGGCCAAACGGAAGATCAGCTGTAAAGTGCTACATACTACTGGGGATATGGTAAAGGAGAATACTCATTGAAAAAACTGATTTCTTTGACTGTAAGCGCAGCCTTGTTGCTTGCGCCAATCGCTTACACAATTAATGCACCTGCACTGAATTTGAAGGTGGATGCGGTTTCTGCCGCTTCGGAAGAAGCAACGGCTAAACCGGAAGCAACACCAAAGGCAACAGCCAAACCGGCTGCAACGCCCAAAGCGACTGAAAAACCAGCAGCAACAAAGAAACCGGCTGCAACGCCCAAAGCGACTGCGAAGCCAGCTGCAACAGCGAAGCCAGCTGCAACAGCCAAACCAGCTACAACAGCTAAGCCAGCTGCAACGGCTAAACCAGCTGCAACAGCTAAACCAGCTACCACGGCTAAACCGACTGCAACAGCTAAACCAGCTGCAACAGTTAAACCGGCCGCTACTGCTAAGCCTGTAACGGTTCAACAAGATGTGTATCAAGACGGGGTATATGTAGCTTACGGCGATGCTTACTCCAAAGGTACCGAAGGCGCGAAAGTAACGATTAAAGACGGCAAAATCGCTTCCATTGATCTGCTGAGAACATCTCCGAAGCTGATCGACAGAAATGTCCGTGAGAATTACAGCGGCCTCTGGGCGGCATATGGTCTGATGAAAGACAGACTGCTCGGCAAGACAAGAGTTGGAGCTGCTGCAGTGGATGCTGTTTCCGGTGCAACCCGCTCCAGCAACGGCTGGAAATTGTCGGTAGACAGAGCTTTTGAAAGAGCGCTGAAAGTAAAACCGGCTGACGCCACTTATTTCGAAGGCGACATCATGGGTATTGACCCTCAAGGTAAATATGCGGTATTTGCAACCTACGATGCCACCAAGCTGACTGCGGTTAAACTGTACCCGCTGACAACAAGCGGAGATTTCGCGGATGAAAAAACCTACACTGCAGAGCAAACTGCAGCGATTGCGGCAATCACGTCTGTACTGCTCGCAAACGGTTCGTCCGCACAACCTGTAGCCGGATTTGAAGCTGACTCCAAAGCTGCAATCCAGGCATTCTGGGATGCAGAGCAGAACGCCCTCATCAATAACACTTCCGCTTATGTTGACGGATTCTACTCTTCCTACGGTACTGCAAGAAGCGTAGGCGTGGAAAGAGCCGATATCGTTATCCGCAACGGCAAGCTGGTAGATGTGAAGCTGTACAGACTGGGTTCCAATCTGGTAGATAGAGGCACAACTGCTTATGCAGAAGTTGTAAAAGCAAATGCACCAATGACAGCCAAATTGCTTGCCAACGGTTCTTATTTGGCCAATTATGATGAAAAGGTAGACGGTATTTCCGGCGCTACCGAAAGCAGCCATGGCTGGAACCAAGCTGTAGAAAGAGCTTTCGAGAAGGCGCTGAAAGTTCCTGCAGAAGGCAAATATTTTGAAGGCAAATTCGCCGGCGTAGACAACCAGAACAAAGTCCTGCTGCTGGTCGACATTGCTGCCGACAAAGTAAGCGGCATTAAAGTAAGCCTCTTTGCAGCTGACGGCAAAATTATTGCCGATGACAAGCTGACACCTGAACAAAAAACTGTAGTCGGACTGCTGACTGCAGGTTTGCTTGAACAAGGCGTGGATTTGACGGATGTTCCGGGTCAAGAAGTTTTGTCCAAAGCGGCAAAAGCAGCTCTGACAGACGCTTTGACCAATGCTTCCAAAGTACAAGGCACTTATAAAGACGGCACTTTCACCGCTTTCGGTGATGCTTATGATAAAGGAACCAACAGAGCAGATGTAACTCTGCGCAACGGCAAGATTGTGAATGTTGCTCTTTCCCGTGTAGGTATGAATATGGTGGATTTAGGTAAAGCGGCTTATGCTGAAGTTCAAAAAGCAATTCCGCAGCTGACTACCAGCTTCCTTGCTGCAGGAACAAGAGAAGGTGTACAATCGGTAGATGCCATCTCCGGCGCTACAAGCAGCAGCAATGCACTGAAAGCTGCTGTAGACAGAGCTTACGGTAAAGCTGAAGTTGTAGAAACCGACAAAGCAGCTTACTTTGATGGAATTTTCATTGGAGCAAGTGCCGACAAATCCGTCAATGTTATGGTTACTGTCAAAAATAACATTCCTGTGTTGATGCTGGTCTATTATCTCGACGGTGCCGGAAAAGTGAAGACCCCATATCTATTAACACCGGCTGAGCTTGCGGTGAAGACAGAAATTGAGTCCACTTCCAGCACGAATGGCCTGCATAAATACGGATACCGTCCGGCAGCCTTCGGAGCCAATGATGCTGAGAAGGATGTTTCCGCCAAAGCAGTAGAAGCAATCAAAGCTGCGCTGGAAGCAGCAGGCAAATAATACAGCAACGTCTATGAGGAGGTTATTCAGGCCCTGTAAATGGCTCTGGATAGCCTCTTTTTATGCTGTAAGCAAAGGCTATTGACCGGCTTGGTACAAGCCCGGGCATAATTATGAATCGTTATCGTATAGTAATTTAAAGGGATTTCGAAGGTGAATGTCAAAAGTTTAATATACACAGCAGGATATAATACCTGCTAGTAATGGGAGGCTCCAACATGACACTAATTAAACAGCTATCTCCGCAGGACGAATTTGTCGGGTTCTATCTGTTACGGGAGCTGACGCTCAAACAGACAAACGGTACTCCTCCAAAGGATTATTTTGATATTGTACTCGGTGATTCAAGCGGTCAGATAACAGCTAAATATTGGGATGTCAGCACAACTGATAAAGAAACCTTTTTCCCTATGGCGCTGGTGAAGGTGCGCGGCATAGCACATACCTATCGTGAGAAGCTGCAGGTCAAGATTACCAAGATCAGACTGGCCAATGAGACGGACGGTGTATCGCTCACTGATTTTATCCGGTCTGCGCCAATCCGTCCCGTTGATCTTATCCATACGATTAAAGGGGTGATGAGCAGCATTGCCGATCAGGAGATTTCCGCAATCGTCTCCTTCTGTGTCGGTAAGGTGGAAGAGAAGCTGATGCATTATCCCGCAGCCAAGACCTATCACCATGCTTATTTTGCCGGACTTGCCTATCATATGGTGCGGATGCTGGAGATTGGTGATTTTCTCTGCAAACAGCGTCCGTTCCTGAACCCTGATCTGATGAAGGCGGGGATCATTCTGCATGATATCGCCAAGCCGGAGGAGATGATTTCCCAGTTTGGCATTGTGTCGGATTACAGTGTGCAGGGGAAGCTGATCGGCCATATCTCGATGGCGTCGAACTGGATTACCGAGGCCGCGATTCGTTTGGGTTTTACTCTGGATTCGGAAAAGGTTATCGCGCTGCAGCATTTGGTCTTATCCCATCATAATCTAGGCGAATGGGGAAGCCCTGTTCAGCCGCAAACGGCGGAAGCGGTGGCGCTGCATCATATCGATGCGATGGATGCCAAGCTGCAGATGGTGGAGGATGCGCTGGATACGACCCCGGAAACAGAAGAATGGACACCGTTTATCCGCGGACTGGAGAACAAGGCGGTTTACCGGTCGAAAATCTAGAATCGTCAAAAAAACGCAAAGAGCAGGTCTTCTTGAGTAACAGAGAAGACCTGCTCTTTATTTTGATCCACAGCGGGTTGCCGGGCTGTCTCAGAACTGCTGCTCAAAAGGTGCTGCAGGGAGCAGTGGAACCCGTTTTTTGCCGGGTTTCTTTGCTGCTTTTTTGGGTGGTGATTTAAAAGGAGTATATCCGCCCGAATACATCGTTCCGGCTTTATAGCCTTGACTGTCCGCGAGCAGCAGCGGTTCGAATTGCTGCTGCTGTTCCATCAGCTTCAATAAGATAATAGCCGCAGCCCGGGCATCATCGAGTGCGTCATGATGCTTCAGGCGGATACCGAAATGCTGTGAGATTACATTCAATTTATGGGAAGGCAACTCCTGGAGCATTTTTTTTCCCAGCAGATAGGTGCACATATATTGAAAATTCGGGTAGCTGGTCCCTGAGGCGTCCAGACAATAACGCAGCACGCTCATATCGAAGGCGGCATTATGCGCCACGACGATTTCGCCTTGCAGCAGCGGTTCGAGCAAGGGCCACAGCTCAGCAAAAGTAGGCTGCCCCTGGACCATTGAGGGCGTGATCCCGTGAATAGCAATGTTCATCCCGTCAAACCGCTGGCGCGGGTCAATCAGCCAGACATGCTCGGCTGTAATAACACCTTCTCTAACCTGGACAAGACCCAGGGAGCAGGCGCTGGAGCGGCTGGAATTCGCCGTCTCAAAGTCAATTGCTGTAAAGTTCATTTGGTAAAGCCCCTTATCTATCAGGTATATCATTAATACTAAAGTAGTGAGGGGGTAAATACAATCTAGCAATTTTACAAAACCTTGTGAGTATGATATTCCTTATATATGAAAAATTGGAAGAGTACATCGAGGGATGAGGAGATGAGGCTATGCAGCAGCTGCTAAAGGGTCAAAAGGTAGATGTAACAAAAGGGAAAAACGTAAATGAGCTTACATTATCCTTCGGATGGTCAACCGCTAATCAAGAGATGGGAATAGATGCCGCTGCATTTTTGTTGTCGGAGCGGGGACGCTGCGAACGTGATGAGGACTTTATTTTCTATGGAAATCCGGTATCACAGGATGGAGCCGTAACACACACAGTCTTGAAGCAGGGAGATAAGGAAAGTCTCTCGGTTTCATTGTCCCGTCTGCCGCAGCAGGTTGCCCGGATCGCCTTGACATTGACTATCTATGAAGGCGAACAGCTGAATCACCGCATGAAAGATGTATCCGGCCTTTATCTGAAGCTCCAGGATCGTCAGAGCGGCGAGGAACTGCTCCGTTTTGAGTATGGCTCTGATTTATCCGATGAGACAGCGATCGTAGCAGGAGAATTATACCGCCATAACGGGGAGTGGAAGTTTAACGCCATCGGCAGCGGTTTTAATGGAGGCTTGGCTGCACTATGCGTCAATTTTGGACTTGAAGTGGAAGAGGTAGGTTCTGCGGAGGTTGCTGCTGCAGCTGAAGTGCTGGCACCGCTTGAACCGCCTTCACCAACGCCGCCGCCAGCACCAGCCGAGCCGTCCACACCACCGGAACCTGTAAAGAATTCTGTCCTGTCTACCATTGATCTGCGCAAAAAGATAGTTCAGTTCACACTCGAAAAGAAGCAGTTGACCGGAGTAACGGCCCGGGTTGGGGTTGTGCTGGATATCAGCGGCTCGATGAGAGATCTGTATGCCCGCGGCATCGTGCAGGAGGTCGTAGAACGGATATTGGCCGTTGCCTGCAAATTTGACGACAATGGCTCGCTGGATGTCTGGGTGTACGATAACGAATTCAGCCGGCTGCCCCCGGTTACGGAACGGGACTTTGAACAATATGTACAAAGACATATTCTAAAAAATCCTTCGATTCATAAATTCGGGCGGAACAATGAACCTCCGGTGATGGAGGATGTGATCCGCAAGTATACCAAAGAAGATAAGGATTCTACTCCGGTATTTATCATATTTATCAATGACGGAGGCGTCTTGAAATTAACCAAAAAGGTGATTATGAAGGCAGCCGTCCAGCCGATATTCTGGCAGTTTGTCGGGATCGGCAATTCGGATTTCGAAGTGCTCGAAGGATTGGACAACATGACCGGCAGAGTCGTGGACAATGCGGACTTTGTTCACTTGGACCGGATTGAACGGGTATCGGATGACGAGCTGTACGACAGGCTGCTCAATGAATTTCCGCACTGGCTGAAGGCGGCCAAGGACAAACGGATTCTGAGGGCGTAAGATCCAGCCGGAAACCTTTAACCAGAGTATTCCCGTTCATAATATCGGTCTCGAAATGCCGTTTGAAGCCCAGCCGTTCGTAGAGCCTGATCGCCGAGACCATCATATCCGAGGTGTGCAGGTTCAGGGTGGAGGCGCCCAACTCACGGGATCTCCGGGCGGCTTCCCGAATCAGGAGTGCAGCAACGCCGCGGCCGCGTGCGTCAGGGGAGACGGCAAGCAGGCGCAGTACAGGGGAGTGGATGCCAAGCTCCGGCTTGCCGTAAGCCGTTTCCGAGGAGGTGAACAACAATGCGCTGCCGACAATCTGCTGGCCGGTTTCAGCGATGATGCGCGCGAACGGGGCATCACCGTGTACGGAATCAAGGATTGAATTCCGGTACGCTTCCCACTGCGGCTCAGGCATGTCGGCAGAATATTGGCTGTATGCGGACAGCAGCACTTCGGCGATGGCTTCGCGCTCATTAACTGCAGCGTCACGAATAATGATCTCTTTTGACATATTCACGATATACCTCCCTTACATAAGTCAGGTGGAAAGATCAGGCGAGTGACGTTATTATAACTGATAAATCGCATAGACATAAGAGGAATTTAATGATTCTGATAAATGAATAGAAAAGTTCTATCCATCTTTGTGACTTATTTAATGGAAATCCGACTGAAATACACGGAATATGTGTTGACAAAAAAATATGCCGTGAATAAGATATATACAAAATCTATAAGAACGCATCGCCATAAATCATTGTTAATTCATCGGAATAGTAAAATTAAAACCGACTAAGGGGGGCTAGGTGTGAACATTGAAAATATTGAGGCCTTTGTGTACATCAACCATTATGGAAGCTTCAATAAAGCGGCCGAAGTCCTGTATATCTCGCAGCCGACAGTTACCGCCCGCATACAATCGCTCGAACGAGAGCTGGATTGCCGGGTATTTGACCGGCTGGGCAAGCAGATTAATCTCACCGATAAAGGCAAGCAGTTCCTCCCCTATGCCCAGCAGATTCTCCAGGTCTATCAAACCGGCAAGCATCAAATACAATCGAAAGGACATATTCCGAATGAGCTGAGAATCGGCAGCACTGTCTCGGTGTCCAATTATTTGATGCCCCATCTGCTGCTTCATCTGAAGCGCAGGTATCCGCATATCACGATCAAGCTGACGACAGCGTCTACGGAAGTGCTGATCAGCAAGCTGAAGTCGAAGGAGCTCGATCTGGCTTTTATCCGTAAAGTCGTAAATCCGGCGATTCAGGCTTTTCCATTCTGCGAGGATCCTATTTCGCTCTATGTGCACAAGGGGCATCGCCTGGCCAAGGGAGGCCGTGCCTCAATACAGGATATCCGTCAGGAGACGCTGGTTTTCTTTGAATGCGGCTCTTTGGACTGGATGCGGCTGCACCGTGTATTTGAGAGTATGGAGCAGCCGCCGAATATTGAATATCAGGTGGATAACCTGGAGACGGCCAAGAAGCTGGTGCTGAAACAAGCGGGGATTTGCTTTCTACCGGCACTCAGTGTGCAGGAGGAAGTGGCGGCAGGGACGCTGATCCGGGTAGATATCGCGGAGACGGAAGGGATTTCGCTGCGGACCAGCCTGATTTCCCTGAACGGGGAAAATGCGGAGTTTATCGAAACCCTGCTGGAACTTAGCATAGGTAAAGCCGGCGATCGACTTCTTGTATAGATGTATTAAAAAACTCTATTAGCACATGGATACCTGCGGTGATAAAGTTAATTGCATAATCATAATCACGACTAATTCGATAGGGATTATAAAATTAAAATCCGAAAGGTTGGAGGGCATGCGATGGGTGAAGTATACCGGCTGGCAGAACAGAAGGATGCGGAGCAATTACTGGATATTACATATCGTGCCTATCAGCTGATTCGTGAACTGGGGCTGCATTGGCCGGCGGCAAACGCCGATCTGGCGATGATTGAAGACAATATTTCAATCAATGAGTGTTATGTGCTTGAGGTCAGCGGAACGATTATTGCGACAATCACTTTGTCAAAAGAAGAAGAGGTCAAGAAGTTCAGCCCGCTGCCTTTTATCAAATGGTTCGCCGTGAGTCCGGAATACAGCAACAAGGGCTACGGCGGAAAGCTGCTGGATTGGGTAGAGGAGCATATTATTCTCGGACAATTGGGCTCGCCTGAAGTCACTCTGGCAACGGCGAAAAAACATCCGTGGCTGGTTGAGATGTATGAGCGGCGGGGTTATGAACGGTTCCTGGAGCTTGACCCGCAAAATGGCGACGGCATCATGTATCTGCTGAAAAAGACACTTATAAACAAACCACATTTCATTCAAAGGGGATAGAAACATGAAGAAGTCAATCTCACTGGTATTTGCATCAATACTCACGCTGGCGATTGCCGGCTGCGGAAATAACAGCAACAGTGCAGGCGGTGGCAACACGGACAGCAGCAAGAGCGGGAATGTGGCAGAAACAGCAGCACCTGCTAATGCGCAAGGGGGTAATGCTTCGGCAGAGCCGGCTAAGGTAACGAAGATCATCGTGGGCACAGGCACAGGTTTTCCAAAAGTCTGCTACATCGACGAGAACGGCAAGCTGACCGGGTTTGATGTGGAGCTGATTAAAGAAATTGACAATCGCCTGCCGGAATATGAATTCGAACTGCAGACGATGGATTTCAGCAACCTGCTGCTGAGTCTGGAAACCAAAAAAATCGACCTGGTCGCCCATGTTATGGAAAAAAATCCGGAGCGGGAGCTGAAGTATTCTTTTAACAAAGAAGCTTACGCCCACTGGAGAAACCGCATTGTGGTGGCTAAGGACAATGAGTCGATCCATTCGCTGGATGATCTGAAAGGCAAAAAGGTGCTGACGGGTGCAACCAGTGCACAGGCGCAAATTCTTGAGAACTACAATAAAGAGCATGACAATGCGATTAATATTGTGTACCAAAACGGTACGGCTAACGATACAGCTGCCCAGATCAGCTCCGGCCGTGTAGACGCCACGCTGGCTGCCGATTTTGTACTGCCGATCATTGATCCGCAGAGCAAGCTGAAGGCAACGGGCGACGAGCTGTCGTCGGCAGACATTCTCTATGTGCTGCGCAAGGATGATGCTGATTCGCAGAAGCTGTCGGATGCGATTGACGGTGCGATCAAGGAGCTTAAGACAGACGGTACACTGGGCAAGCTGAGCACGGAATGGCTGGGTGCGGATGTTACAGCGAATTCGGTTCAATGATTAAGCCTGTGAGTGTGGGAAGGGAGGGAGTTTATGGGCGAACCATTTGATATCAGCTATGTATTTTCATTTTTGCCTAAGCTGCTGGGGACGTTAAACACCACACTGCTGATTGTCGCCTGCTCGCTGCTGGCAGGAATTATAGTCGGTTTTCTCGTAGCTCTGCCCCGCCTGTACAAAGTGCCGGTGTTGAAAACCTGCTCCGAAATCTATATTTCTTTTTTCCGGGGAACGCCGATTCTGATCCAGCTCTTCCTGTTCTATTACGGGCTGCCTGAAATTCTAAAACTGGTTCATGTGGATATGACCCGGACGCCGGTGCTTGTCTTTGTGATTCTAACCTACGGCCTGCACACGGGGGCATACATGTCCGAAATGATCCGGGCTTCTGTGATGGCGGTGGATAAGGGGCAGGTGGAGGCTGCCTATGCTACGGGAATGACAGGGTTCCAGGCTTTTACGCGGATCGTATTGCCGCAGGCGCTTGGCATCGCGATTCCGGTATTCTCCAATCTGGTGATTGCGCTGCTGAAAGATACATCGCTGGCCTTCACGCTCGGTGTGATGGAAATGACGGGCAAAGCACAGACGCTTGGCAGCTTGACACAGCATTTTATCGAAACCTACATTGCCCTTGCCCTGATCTATCTGGTCATCAGCTATACGATTGAGAAGCTGCTGCTTGTGGCGGAGCACCGGCTGCTGCGGCATGAGAAGCGGAGCACCCCTGAGAAAAAATCGTTTAGAGTCCACAAAAATTGGTCCTACCGGCGCATTATTGCGGAAATGGGATCGGGTAAAGGAGGCGCAGGATAATGAAACTGGATCCATCATTTATCTGGACGGCGTTCCTGCAAATCTTGAGCGCTATTCCTACCACCTTATATATAACAGTTGTCTCCGTGTCAGTGGGCTTTCTTATCGGCATTTGTGTCGCATTGATCCGGATTTACAGAGTGCCTGTCCTGTATCCGCTGGCGGTCGGGTATGTCACCTTTATCCGGGGTACTCCGATGCTGACGCATCTGCTGCTGATTTATTTCGGACTTCCTGTCCTTATTGACGGACTGGCCGCCCACTTTGGCTGGGGGTTCAGGTCGGTGTCGGTTCCGATGATCGGTTTTGCCTATATTTCGTTCTCAATTACAGCTGGTGCTTATATGTCCGAGGTCGTCCGTTCCGGTCTGCTTGCCGTGGACCGGGGCCAGCTGGAAGCTGCACATTCCATAGGCATGACCACCCCTCAGGCCTTGCGGCGGATTGTCTTTCCCCAGGCGCTGGCGGCAAGTCTGCCCAATCTGTCCAATTCCGTTATTGGTATGCTGCATGGGTCAACGCTTGCTTTTACCGTATCCGTAGTGGATATCAACGCTAAGGCGCAGATTGTGGCTTCGACGAACTGGAAGTTCTTTGAGGCGTACCTTGCGGCGGCGCTGATCTTCTGGGGGCTTACATTCCTGATCGAGCGGCTGACGTCCCTGATCGAGAAACGGATCAATCTTTACAATCGAGGTGGAGTGGCATGATCAAGCTGGAGCGTATTTCGAAGTCGTTTGGCCGGAATCAGGTGCTGAACAATATTGATTTAACCGTCACCAAAGGCGAGGTTGTTGTCATTCTCGGCCCCAGCGGCTCAGGCAAAACTACCCTACTGCGCTGCGTGAACTACCTGGAGAAGCCCAGTGACGGGGAGATTGCCATCGGCGATTTCAAAGTGAACTGCAGGCATGCACGCAAAAAAGAGATTCATCAGCTGCGGCAAAAAACGGCGATGGTCTTCCAGCAGTATAATCTTTTCCGGCATAAAACCGCGCTGGAAAACGTGATGGAAGGGCTGCTTATCGTCAAAAAGCTTCCGAAGGAGGAAGCGAAAAAACGGAGTATCGCTTTGCTGGAGAAGGTGGGGCTTGGAGCCAAGCTGGACGCGTATCCAAGCCAGCTGTCGGGCGGGCAGCAGCAGCGGGTAGGCATTGCCCGCGCCCTGGCGCTGGAGCCGGAAGTGATTCTGTTCGACGAGCCTACGTCGGCGCTGGACCCGGAGCTGGTGGGCGAGGTGCTGGCCGTCATCCGCAAAATTGCCAAGGAAGGCATCACAATGATTGTCGTGACGCATGAAATGGGTTTTGCCCGCGATGTCGCCAATCACGTAGTGTTCATGGATGGCGGTGTGATTGTTGAGGAAGGGACACCGACACAGTTATTCAATCATCCGCGTGAAGAAAGAACGAAGCAGTTCCTGAAGCGGATTACACCGGAACTGAACTATTCCATTTAGGAGGCCAAAATATGGCGATTACAATAAGTGTCCTCGACCAAAGTCCAATTTATCCGGGGGAAACGCCGGAAGAAGCCTTCTTGCATACGATTAAGCTGGCGCAATTATCCGAGCAGCTGGGATTCCGCCGTTTCTGGGTTTCGGAGCATCACGACTCCGGGCAGGTAGCGGGTTCATCCCCGGAGGTGTTGATTTCTCATCTGCTCGCCAAGACGGAACGTATCCGGATCGGCTCCGGCGGTATTATGCTTCAGCATTACAGCCCTTATAAGGTAGCGGAGAACTTTAACGTGCTGGCCTCGCTTGCACCGGGGCGGGTGGATCTGGGGGTTGGCCGTGCTCCCGGGGGACTGCCGAGGAGCACACAGGCACTGCAGCAGGGCAGCTTTGAACCCTCCAGCCTGACGGACAAGATTATCGAACTCGAAAAGTATGTACATAACCGGCTGGAGGAAGACCATCCGCTGGCGGGGCTGAAAGCAGGCCCGATTCCAGGGACACCTCCCGAAATTTATGTGCTTGGTGCGAGTGTAGCCAGTGCGGAAATCGCTGCCGGACTGGGGTTGCCGTACGTATTCTCTTTATTCATCAATGGGGATCAGGCGATAGCGTTGGAAGCGATCGAGACTTACCGCAACAACTTCGAGACTTCGCCGGGAAAAGAACCCCGGGCAATTATTGCGCTGTCTGTCCTGGCTGCCGAAACCGAGGAGGAGGCCAAAGAACTAGCCGGAGCGCATAAGCTGATCCGGATTAATCTGGCCAGCGGCAAGACACTGACGGTTGCTACCCGGGAGCAGGCGGAGGAATTTACCCGGCAGAGTACGGAAGATTACACCATAGAAGAGCGGGAGCCGGAAATTACAAAGGGGACAAAAGCCAGCGTGCGGCAACAACTGCTGGCGTTGTCCTCAGCATCAGGCGTCGACGAGTTTATCATCACGACCAATGTGCAGCCCTTCGATAAGCGGGTCCGTTCCTTTGAACTGCTGCATGAAGCACTGGCTGAAGTGCCTGCGGAGGCCTGACAAGAAGGGCTAGTCCGATAAACATTATCGAAGGGAAGGAGGGCTTTCATGACTAGCAAAACCGTCGAGCCCAGCGCGGAGGCGTTCTATGAAATCATAACCGGGATCCGGCGCCATTTGCACCGTTACCCGGAGCTGTCCAACGAAGAGTATGAAACCACGAAATATATTACTGCCCTGCTGGAGCAGGCCGGAGTAACTACCCTGGATTATGGGCTAAAGACCGGCGTTGTCGCGGAGATCGGCGGACTGCAAGAGGGGCCGGTAATCGCCCTGCGTGCCGATATTGATGCCTTGCCGATTCAGGAGGAAACCGGATTACCCTATGCCTCACAACATCCCGGTAAAATGCACGCCTGCGGACATGATTTTCATACCGCGGCACTGATCGGCGCTGCTTATCAGCTTAAACAACGGGAGAAGGAATTGAAGGGAACCGTACGCCTGCTGTTCCAGCCTGCGGAGGAGAAGGCGAAGGGGGCGCAGCAGCTGATAGCCAGCGGGGTGCTGAAAGATGTCCGTGCAGTGATTGGAATGCACAATAAGCCGGATCTGGCGGTCGGAACCATCGGCATTACAAGCGGCCCGTTGATGGCTGCTGCGGATGGTTTTGTGGTTGAGATTAAAGGAGCAGGATCACATGCTGCTGTGCCGGAGGCCGGAGTCGACCCTATCGTGACAGCTTCACATGTGGTGACTGCACTCCAGTCTATCGTCAGCCGCAATGTCAGCGCATTGCACAGTGCAGTGATCAGTGTGACGCAACTTCACAGCGGGAACTCATGGAATATTATCCCGGAGTCAGCAGTGCTGGAAGGTACGATTCGCACCTTCAATGAACAGGTGCGCGGTGAGGTGCTTGAGCGATTCAGCCAGGTGGCGACCGGTGTAGCCGCTGCTTTAGGAGCAGAAGCGGCTGTTCGCTGGATCGAAGGTCCGCCGCCGGTAGTCAATGATGCCGCGCTTGCACGGCTTGGAGAGCAGATGGCAGAGGAGCTCGGCTACACCTCCGTGAAGCCGGTGCCTTCACCGGCTGGCGAAGATTTCGCCTTTTATCAGCGGGTGGTTCCCGGATTGTTCGTCTTTATGGGCACCGCCGGAAGCCGGGAGTGGCATCATCCTTCCTTCAATCTCGATGAACGTGCACTGCCGGTAGGCGCCGCATTCTTCAGCAATCTGGCTGTACGTTATTTGGAACAGTTCTCCTCGGAGGGAGGTGCAGTGACATAACGAAATACTCTGTTTATGACGTGATTATCGTCGGGGCGGGTTCAATGGGCATGAGTGCCGGTTATCATCTCGCCCGGCGGGGGATCAAGACATTGCTGATCGATGCCTTCGATCCGCCGCATACGGAAGGAAGCCATCACGGAGAGCCGCGGTTGATCAGGCATGCCTACAGCGGTGACCCCACCTATACTGACTTGGCCCTGCGTGCCCATGTGCTGTGGAAAGAAGCGGAGCAGCAAAGCGGAACCGAACTGCTTGTGCCTTCGGGAGTCCTGAATCTGGCAGACAGCGCAGTATACTCCTTCCGCGGTCGGCTGGCGGAAGCCGGGAAGCAGAAGGTACGAGTAGAGCAGCTGGATGCACAGGAAATCCGCCGGAGGTGGCCTGCCTTGAACCTCCCGGATTCGTTCGAAGCCATGTATGAGCCGGATGCCGGATATCTCTACAGTGAGAGATGCATCGCCGCTTACCGCGGGCTGGCATTGGCTCATGGTGCAGAGCTGCTGACGAATACAGCAGTACTTCATGTGACTGCGCGCGAAGGAAGTGTCACGGTCCACACGAAGAATGGGGAGATTCATGGAGGGGCGGCCATTCTGAGTGCCGGGGCCTGGTTTGGCGCGCTGTCGCCATTCATCACACTGCCGATTAAGGCGATCCGCAAGGTTGTCGGCTGGTTTCAGAGTGCGCCTGACTTTGACAGCGGAAACTTCCCCGGATTTACATTGGGCACCGAGGAAGGCGGATATTACGGCTTTCCCAGTATTGGCGGAGCCGGCCTGAAGATCGGACGGCATGACACGGGCTTGGAATGGAAGCCGGGTGAGAAGCTGGCTCCTTTCGGCACTGAAGAGAGTGACGAAGGGGATCTCCGCCGTGTGCTGGAGGCGTATATGCCCGGCGCAGCCGGACGGCTGCTGAAGGGGGCGGTCTGCAAATATGAGCATACACCGGATGAGGATTTTATTATCGACCGTCATCCGCTTCATCCGAATGTGCTTCTGGCCAGCGGGTTCTCGGGGCATGGCTTCAAGTTTTCCAGCGTTGTGGGGGAAATCCTGGCTGACTTAGCGGCAGACGGACAAACCCGCCACAATATCCGGCCGTTTTCGTTAGCACGCTTTGAGACACCGGGTCAATCGCAAGCCGGACAACTTTTGGAGGGGATCTAATGGGCAATGTGCAAATCAGGGATTATTTGAATACGCATCAGCAGCTGGTTCAGGCACTGGAGGATTTGACGGAGGAGCAATTAAAATGGAAGGCCGGGCCAGCCAGCTGGAGTGTAACCGAGGTGCTGGCTCATCTGGCCGATCACAGCATAGTGGTTTCATTCCGTATCCGCGATATTCTGGCGGGTACCGAAGTGCAGCTGCCGGTCTTTAATCAGGATGCCTGGGTCAGCGGCCAGTATGCCAACAGCGGGAATGCCGGCGACAGCCTGGAGTTGTTCCGCAGCCTGCTTCACTACAACAGCCTACTCCTCGGACGGCTCAACCCGGAAGACTGGGAGAAAAGCGGCATTAACTTCAAAGGGGAAACGGTCAGGATTACGGACATCGTACGTTTGTTTACCGCACATGTACAGACCCACCTTGGCCAGATCGAACGTATCAAGCAGAGTGCTAGCGCAGCTTCTTATATTCAATAATTAAGAGGAGGAATGGATATGACCAAGCCAAGACAACTGAAACTGGGGGCGCTGCTGCACGGGGTAGGAGGAAGCACCTCGATGTGGCGTCATCCTGAAGCCCAGCCGGATGCGAGTGTGAACTTTGAGCTATACAAGAAGTGGGTACAAAAGGCCGAGGAAGGCAAGCTGGACCTGATCTTTATAGCGGACGGTTTATATATTAATGAGAAATCCATTCCCCATTTCCTGAACCGGTTCGAGCCATTGACCATTCTCAGCGCCTTGGCTGCCGTCAGCAGCAAAATAGGCCTGGTAGGCACCTTGTCCACCTCCTACAGTGAGCCCTTTACCGTGGCCCGCCAGTTCGGATCTCTGGATGTGATCAGCGGCGGACGGGCAGGCTGGAATGTTGTAACTTCTCCGCTGGAAGGCTCCGCTCTGAATTACAGCAAGAAAGAGCATCCTGACCATGGCAAACGCTACCGCATCGCCGCAGAGTATTTGGAGGTGGCGCGCGGATTATGGGATTCCTGGGAGGATGACGCGTTTGTACGCGATAAGGAGAGCGGCGTCTTTTTTGATCCGGACAAGATGCACACGCTGGATCATCAAGGAGAATTCTTCTCTGTAAAAGGACCGCTGAATATTGCCCGCTCGAAGCAGGGACAGCCGGTTGTATTCCAGGCAGGTTCTTCAGAGGTCGGAAAGAATTACGCCTCGAAAGAGGCCGATGCCATCTTTACCGGACATGACACGCTGGAGGAAGCGCAGGCATTCTACCGGGATGTGAAGGCCCGGATTGCTTCGTTCGGCCGGAATCCCGATGAGGTGCTGATCTTCCCGGGCATTGCGCCTATCATTGGCGATACCCCGGAGGAAGCGGAGCACAAATACCAGGAGGTTGCCGGCCTCGTGACGATTGAGAACGCGCTGAATTATCTGGGCAGATTCTTTGAGCATCATGATTTCTCGCAGTATCCACTGGATGAGCCGTTTCCGGAGCTTGGCGATTTGGGCCGAAACAGCTTCCAGAGCGGAACGGACAAAATAAAGAAAAATGCCAAAGAGCAAGGCTTGACACTGCGCCAGGTCGCTCTGCAATCTGCTACCCCGCGCAGCAGCTTTATTGGCACACCGGAGCAGGTGGCGGATCAAATCCAGCACTGGTTTGAGTCCGGTGGGGCAGACGGCTTTATGATAGCTGCCGCTGTACCGAGCGGCCTGGAGGAATTCGTGGACCGGGTGGTGCCGATTTTGCAGGAACGGGGACTGTTCCGTAACGAATACGAAAGCGATACACTGCGCGGAAATCTCGGTATACCGGTACCGGAGAACCGTTATTCCAAGTCGACGGAGCCCGCAGGACGAATTTGAGGATAAGGTCAGCTGGTTTAACAGGCAGTTTAATCCTGATACCCCTGATTATAGAGATTGAACTTAAAAACTTGAGATAAGGGAAAGGAGCAACGGAGGGGGATTTTGGAACTGGAGGAGTGGTAGCGTCCGCCTTTGTCTTCGGATTTCTACCGTTAATAGCGGTTAAAATCAAGAAATTTGAAGACAACAGCGGCCGGAAGTCCAAATATTCACCGTAGTTGCGACTGATCCTGTACTCTATAACCTTGAGTTCAATCTATATAGTACACAAAAAAGGATACTCTCCCTTGAAAGGGAAGTATCCTTTTTGTGTATTTTAGTTACTTGCTGCTGTCCGTTTTTTTGCTGCGGAGCCGTTCCAGCTCGGCTTCTACTGCACTGTTAACCGGGGAATCTGCTGCTTCAGCAGATAGGTGTGCGGAGGTTTCCGCAAGTGCTTCCCACTCGCTGATTTTGTCTTCCATCCGTTCGAAACCGCGTGATGCTGTACCGGCGTTGATAACATGGCCCCGGGTTCCGGGATAAGCAGGGTGACCGCTGTTCTGAGCCTGCTGTCTCGCCAGTTCCTCCGCTTTACGCGCACGGGCAGCCAGCTCGGTTCTTTTGGCTTTCAGGCGCTCATGCTCTGCTTTGGCACTTTGGATGCTGACTTCCAGGGCAGCCAGAGTCTGCCGGGTTTCTTCCAGACCTGCCGTGCATTCTGCTTCGCTTTCCAGGTAGCGCAGCTTAGCCATTACAGCGGCTCTGGCTGCAGGCTCATTTCCTTCGCTCATTGCTTTGACCGCATCCGCTTCACTGCGTTCCGCAAGGATTTGATATTCGGAGATGCGACGCTCCAGCACATTGGCAGCTGCCTTGAATTCGCGTTGTTTATTTTCAGCGCCTGTAATTTTATCATCGAGTTCCCGCAAATATTGTCCAGTTAGCAGAATCGGATCCTCCAGTTTATTCAGACCTTCGTGAATTGCTGCCTTCGTCAGGGTGGTGATTCTTTGGAATATGCTCATGTTCATTTCTCCTTTAGGTTTGGATGAATTTAATGGTTTCAATGGTTTAATTTAAATTGATTAAAAAGAATGGTAGTCATCCGTGAAGCTGGTAATAGGCTCTTTAGGGACAATGAGGCTGGCCACTATATAAATGAGAGCAACGGTGCCGAAGCTGAAGACGGCAGTGACCGCAACAAGCAGTCTAATAAGTGTGGCGTCAATGTTCAGTGTACGGGCCAATCCTCCGCATAAGCCGGTAAGCTTTTTGTCTCTTTCGGAACGGAATAGTTTTGTCATGGTTGAATCGCGTCCTCTCCATTGGGATTTACCAGAATGAATCTTTTTTTAATATCCGGTGTCTATGTACTTATTGTAAGGCTATATGAAGTTCGGCAAAACGGCCTGAAGACTGTTTTTCAATCCAGACCTGAGGCGGGGAAAGGTTCCGCAGTAAGGCGGGGATGAACAGTACAACGGGGAAAGGAAGGCCTTCTGCCATTTGTAATATGTTGTGCCGGGAGAACGCCTTTCTCTCTTTTAACATAAGAAGTCAACTGCTTTATCCGCATTTAACAATGGGGACCTATACTGTTATTATCTCTATTCCTCCGATAGCTTAAGAGATTGTAAACAGCCGGATCATATGATGAAGATAAGGGAGGACTGGCCCCATGGGTATTCATAAATATTTCCGCTCTCTGAACGAACTGGAACGGATCATCCGCTGTCCGGGGAAATTTAAATTCGAGGAGCACAGTGTAGCGGCCCATTCCTGGAAGGTCGTGCAGTACGCCAAAACCTTGGCAGATATCGAAGAAAAGCATGGTGCAGTTATTGACTGGAAGAAGCTATACGAGATTACGAGCAGCCACGATTACGGTGAAATTTTTATCGGCGATATCAAAACACCGGTCAAACATTCCTCGCTGCAGCTGCGTTCTTTAATCCAGCAGGTCGAGGAAGGCATGGTCCACAATTTCATTGAAGAGCATATTCCCGAGGATTTCAAAAGCATCTTCTTTCATCAATTGCGTGAAGGCAAGGATGAATCGCTGGAGGGGCTGATTCTGGAGGTAGCCGACAAGATGGATCAGGTCTACGAGGCATTCGCCGAACTGCAAAGAGGTAATACGGAAAAGGAGTTTGTGGTTATGTACCGCAATGCTCTGATCAAAATCAAGAACATAGACCTGAAATGCGTGGAATATTTCCTGGCTGAGATTTTGCCGGATATGGTCAATGAGGAAACACTGTCCTCCATCGATATCAAACGGATCACGGAAGAGGCACTGGCTCTGTAGTTTAGGGCCGGGGGCTTTTTTTTTGTATACATAGAAATAAATGAAGAGCGAAACTGGGCAGCAGAGATCAGCTAAACATAGAGTTGGATTGTTTCTTGGCGATCAAATACGCATAAAAGGCCGCTGAACCGTTGAAAGCGATATGCAGTGGGACAGTGAGCGCAATAGACTCTGTTACCTGGGCGATCAGCCCAAAGAACAGCCCGCCGGCAAATGCGAATATCATAAATCTGATGCTCTGGCTGTTCAGCTTATAATATTGTAAATGGGAGACTGCAAAGAGCGCAGCTGTGATTACGACAGCGAAGCTGAGTTCGATTACAGGCGTATGATGAATTTGGCCGAGGCTGTGATGACGGGTGAGAACGGGCAGAGCCAGCCCTCGGAAGGCAATCTCTTCGAGCACGGGATAGATAATCACGAAGTTGAACCGGTCAAACCTGCCTGAGGGAGAATAGCCGGAGGATCTCGAGATGAGGCAATTGACAATCAGAATGATAAGGAATAAAGGCAGCACCGTAGACAGATTCTTCGGGAAGCTGTAGACATAAGTGTTTTTTATTAATAAGCTTGCAATGATAACCATAATTCCCCAATAATAGACAGAGAACCGTAGATGCTGCTTATAGATAAGCCCAATTACTTTTTGAACAATCCTGAACGAAAACGATAATAGAATCGCGATGAACAAAGACCACAGCATTTGCACTTCAGTCCTCCCGGCGGATTACAGCATAGTTAATTTGATTTTCTTGCTTTACGGATTGGATAGATATGACAAATATAACATGAAGAAAGCGTGTGGGTATATGAAAAAACGGGGCTGAAGAGATCAGGTGGCTGCGTTCGGTGTTGAATCTACGGACTTGTCTTCACTGACGATCAATGGAATCGCTGTAAGCGAGAATATCGCGGATGTGCAGTGGGATGTGTACAAGAAGAATCCAAGTTTTGTGGATAAAAGCACTAAAGCAGCTGAATCCCAAAAATGCCCCGGACGATAAGATTGTCTGGTCCATTGTAGAGAGGTATTAAAGTGAATAGATAGGAGATAGAGATGAAAATGGAACGGGATAAGATTAAGTTTAGCTGGGTAGGCAGTCACGCAATGTACCTTGACGATCCAGCGATAATGAATTTTGGTAATATGGCTATCGGCTGTTATGGCGGAAATACTGCAGCAGGTGCGGACAAAAACGAAGACGGCCTCTTTGTATTGCTTGACCCGGACGGAAGCTGGGAGTTCATTATGTTGCTGGATGCCCATAAAACGGCAGAAAGTGCAGAGCTGCTGGTTAGCACCATTGACAGTGTAGCCAGTGAAATTACCGGACATCTATCACAGCCCATATCACACGCTTTTGATACTTTACAGGAGTATCTATTATCCCTCTTTACCTCGGAAGCCTTCATTAACAGATGCAGGGAAGTGACCGGTGAAACGGCATGCCTGCTCTGCGCCCGCAAAGAGAATTACATATGGTGGCTGTCTGTCGGTGACAACTCACTCTACCTGCTTCATCCGGACCTCGCTGCCCGGGGGCAATTCTTATTGAACCAGCGGAATTATTATGAATGGATCGGGTATGCCAACACCTTTGCCCAGCCTGTTCCCTGCTATTCAACTGGAGTCAGAGAACTGAGAGAAGGACATCAAGTGCTCGTCATGACGACTGACGGTCTTCTGGAATATGGGGCACAGTCCTATGCAAATCCGCAAAAGCTGTTTGATGCTTTCTATTCGGCAAGGGATATGAAGGAGTGCATCGGTGCTGCGCTAATGGAGGTACATCAGGAAAAAGGCCGTGACAGTGCAACTGTCATTGCCTGGAGCTTCGATAATAAGAGGACAGCAACGACGCCAAGTGACCAGTGAATACTGTTGGAGACTTGATCCGCAACACCAATGATGTTAAGTAACATTATCTAAGTTGAAAAGAGGGATAAGCGATGAGTAAGGCGGGTGCTTTTGCAGCGGCATTGGATTCCTATTGGCATTATACGCAAATGCCTTGGGGCCGATTATTTTATCAGACGGCTTGGGATCAAATAGACCGGTTCTTAGGTGAGCAAGCACAGGCTATATTGGACATCGGCTGCGGCTTCGGTATTTCCAGTAATGAGTACAGCAGGAAAGGGCATCGGGTAACTGCGGTAGAGCCTGCCCATGAGATGATCGAGCTCGCCAAAAAGGCTGGACCGGAAGTGTCTTATTTGGAGAATTCTTTTGAAGAGGCATCCGGGAGTTTGGGGAAATACGATTGGATCTTTTGCCATAACATTTTTGAATATACGGAGAATCCACAGCCTTTTATCCAGCAGATCAGCAACTGTCAAGCCACAAATGGCTACTTGTCACTGATCGCTCATAATCCGGTGGCGAAGGTAATGAAAAAGGCTATTTTTAATAAAGATCCTGAAGATGCGCTTGCAAGTATAGGCAGCAGCCGGGAGTATAGCGGAATTATTCAAACGGATATCACAGTATATCCTTACTCTCAGTTAGTGGAATGGCTCAACGAAGCGGGTTATGAGATTGAAGGTCATTTTGGAATACATAATCTGTACGGATATATCGCTGATAATGAGCTTAAGCAGACTGAAGAATGGCATAACCAGACTATGCGGCTGGAGCTTGAAATCGGCAATCACAGTCCATACAGGGATATAGCCATATTTACACATATTATCGCTAAGAAAAGCAATTAATTACCGGAGGAGTTAAGCATGAAAAAGGGGAATATCATTTTATTAAATGGAGTTTCAAGCTCCGGCAAGACAACGGTAGCCAAGGCATTATTAAACAAACTGCCGGATTATTTCCATTATAGTCTAGATAGTTTCGACCTTGTCATCGAACAGATGGAGGACCGGGACAATAATCGGCTAATTCCTGTTGCAACAGAGTATTATTTCCACCGGACGATTGCGATGTTCGCGGATACCGGGGTTAATCTTATCGTGGATCATGTGATCCATGACGCCTTTACAAGAGAGGACTGGCAAAAAAGCCTGTCCGGATATCCGGTGATGTCTGTGGGTGTGTTTTGCCCGCTAGATGAGCTTGAGCGCAGGGAAAAGGAAAGAGGAGACCGCAGAATCGGGCAAGCCAAAGAGCAGCTGGAGTTTGTCCATATGGAAGAGGTGTATGACCTGAAGGTCGATACGTTTAGGGATGGTTTGGAAGGTTGTGTGGAGAAAATCCTTCAGCAGATGCAAGCAGAACTAGAATAGTACCTATGGCAAAGCTATTCATGAAACCGTAAATAACACGTAAAGGGCTCAAGCGGATAAGCTTGAGCCCTCTTTGCATGCGGCGGAATTTTGCTCTTCAAAAGATAGGTGCGGGGCGTCGTGCCAACCAATCTTAAGGAGGGGTATCAACGATTTCATTTAAAACAAAAGAAACCTACATGTACTAATAAAATATTCCGATAATGATTTTTGAAGGGTGCATTTACAATTTAATCCTGATATTTCGGTCAGCGGATGGATGGAATGGGAATATAATTTTACCGGGTCGAAGGAGTACAAAATGATAATGAGTTTTCTATTTATTGCTTTAAGCGCTGCAGTTGGAGTGTGGATGTGGTTTTTAGTTATAGGGATAATCTTTTCTATTGGCGGCGGTAGCTTATTCACAGTAACTCACTATGATTCTTTACTTTTTAATACTATCCTTTTTTTATTGTGCATCGTAGTTTATCTGTTTTTTGCACACCACCTCTTACAAAAAAAATTGCAGCTTTTGCTGCTTATTTGTTTTGCTACAACTTTTCTCTCCTTTTTCCTTACGCCTTTGTTCATGGAGTAACACGTTATATCCCAATTTACACCGCTTATGCTACTCTATGAATATTGGACGATAGGAGGGTGAATGCATGAGCGAAGGAGAGCAATTAAACATACAGTATGAGCATGAAATACCCGTTAATGCTTTTGTTTGGTCACCGAACACATTCATGCAGCCCCTGCATTACCATTCCAGTCTAGAGATCGGCTGTTGTATTTCGGGAAAGGGATGGTTTCATTTCGGAGAAAACACGTACCCTGTTCAGGTTGGTGATGTATTCATAGTTAACCATTCGGAGCTGCATATTGCCTGGTCTGATGAAGAGGACCCAAGTACATATATCTTTCTGAATTTCGATCCAGGGTTGTTGCTTACAGAGGACGAGAGGCTCCTGATTCCTTTCTGTTATTCTAACGGACTCTATCAGAACCGGATTCCACACAGCGAACCCCTAGCCATTGAATTAAGACAACTCATCGAACGGGTCCGATCCGAGCTTGTCGATAAACAAGAGGGGTACTCCAGCATGGTAAAAGCAACACTGCTGCATATATGTACCCTCCTGCTTCGGAATCGCTCAATCCCACTGCAACAGAAGGATTGGCAGAAGCTGACACGTACGATCAGGGAGTACCGGAAACTGATGGATTACATTAAGGAACATTACACGGAAGCTTTAACCCTTCAGGAGGTTGCTAAATATCTGGGAGTCAGCCCCTCACGTGCAAGCCACGTATTTCTAGAAGCAACCGGGCGCCATTTCAAGGATTGCCTCCTGCAGGTCCGACTCAACGAGGCGAAGCGTTTACTCGTGAATACCAGCCTGGATGTCACCGAAGTATGCTTCTCAAGTGGGTTTCAAAGTGTATCGACGTTCTACCGTTTATTTGGATCAATCATTGGGCTTTCTCCAATTGAATACCGGCAGCAATATCAAACATTTCGCAATATTTGAGAATTTCCCTATAGTTATTGAGAAGCCTCTCCTCCAAACAGGTTCTATAATGAATATAAAATACAAAGTTTGGGGTGCGGATCATGGCAGGATGGGATAGTTTACAGCGCTTGGTGAAAGAAGAGGTTATTCAGCGCAGAGATGAAGGCTGCAATACAGAGGGCTTTATTGAAAAGATTGAGACGGCAGGCAATGATCGTGAACAATTAATGGCAATATATGAGCAATTGATGAGGCTACCGGTTAGACCCGATTTCCCGTTTGCCGAGCCGTCTGAATTGGATGAAATCCGTAAAGAACGTCCGGAAGGGCCGAGAGTGCTTCATCCGCAACATTCCGAGTCAGTCTGGCGGGACAAATTTTATGGAGCATGGCTTGGACGCAGTGTTGGCTGTGCACTTGGCAAACCCCTTGAGCAGTGGGAATATATGGCCGGCAGCTTCGGCAATCCAGGCTGGAAGAATGTTCAGCTTTGGTTCCAAGGTGCAGACGCATGGCCAATAACGACTTACGTACCTGCCCAATCCCGTGCACAAAAGGAAGTTGGCCTGAACATTGCTAATGTCTCCCCTAAGAGCCTGCGTGAAAACATCCGCTTCATGGAGAGCGACGATGATATCCGGTATACGGTCCTTGGCCTCATTATGCTGGAAGAAAAAGGGCTGGAGTGGGATTCTTGGGATGTGGGTCTGTTATGGCATAGAGTTTTGTCTTATTCTCAGGTATGTACAGCTGAAACGCAGGCGTATTTAAACTTTGCTCAGGTAACCTCACATCTTAACAATTTATTGAAAAATGAAGGGAATGCCCGGAATTCAGACTGGGAAGAACAGAAGGATTGGGTCCGTACCTATCTGAATCCTTATCGCGAATGGATCGGCGCCCAGATCCGGGCAGACGGATTAGCCTATGGCGCAGCCGGCAAACCGGAGCTAGCGGCTGAACTGGCATGGCGTGATGCTTCTTTCTCGCATGTAAAGAACGGCATATATGGAGAAATGTTCGTAGCCGCCATGATTGCTGCTGCATTCTCGGAACGCGATCCTGAGCGGATCGTCGAAATCGGCTTAAGCGAGATTCCTGCTGCCAGCAGATTGGCGAAGGATGTTAGGGAAGCCGTTGCGATTGCACGTAGCACGAAGGATCAAGTGGAGTTGGTTAACCGGATATGGGAAGCCTTCAAGCACTATAATCCGGTTCATACCAACAACAATGCGGCTTTGGTGGCGGCTTCACTGATCTTCGGTCAAGGGGACTTCGAAAAAGCCATTACCACAGCGGTTCTGGGTGGCTGGGATACAGATTGCAACGGGGCCACAGTCGGCTCTATTATGGGCGCTATGTTAGGAGCAGAGGCAATTCCTAGCTCATGGACTGCACCATTAAATGATATCCTGTATGCAGAAATCAATGGGTTCCACCCCATCCCGATTTCTGAATGTGCGGCCCGGAGCTTTGAGGTGTTTAAGAAGCTGAATCCAGATTCCTGTTGCTAATAAAGAATAACATGGAAACCTTAAAGGTCTAGCAACCTTTTAGGTTTCTTTAGTTTGTACAAAGGTATGGCTGCTTGCTGTATTTATGATTACGCATAATATTGGACTAACAAAAGCAGAGTATGATTGAAAATATAATATTTATTGCTCTGAGAAACGGGAGACGTCTATAAAAGAACTCTTCCGTTTCTATTTTTATGTCCGTTTTTGATGTCCGTAAGCTGCAATTTTATTAACGGATGATGAATTTTGTTAGCCCACTGTTAATTATAAGCGAATGGCTTGAAAGGCTCTTACTCCAGGTTGTATGATCAAAATAACAACAGAAAACAAAATGAAAACACATGAAAACAACGTAAATTATTAGGAGGGCAAGTTATGATTAATAGAGTTTATTTAGACCGGGAAAAGACTAAATATAAAGGCAACCTGCATCTTCATACCACTTGGTCGGATGGCAGTTTACCTGCAGTACAAGTAGTAGAAGCTTTTAAAACCAAGGGCTATCATTTCATTTCGATTACCGACCACGATATTTATGCCAGAACGGAAGAATTCAATACGGTTGATTTCGTCACTCTCCCAGGGATGGAACGAGGGGGATTAAACCAGGTTGCAGATAAAAATCCAGGCTACCATTTCGGTGTGTTAAATGATCCTACCGCAGATTCAGAGCTGGAAAGATTCGAACATTTAGAGCAGTTCCCGGTGCCGATTCCATGGGTAGGGGACCACTCGCCCCAACTGCTCATTGACGAAATGCGGGCGCACGGGAATTTGGTTATCTTCAACCATCCGGAATGGCACTTGACCCGATTTGAAGACATGGTTAAATATGATGGATTTTTTGCGATAGAGATTTACAACCATGCTACGGAGTGGTCGACTACAAGCTCTTATGGTGCAGCTTATTGGGATCATGCGCTGCAGAATGGCAAACGAGTTTTCGGTATTGCTGCGGATGATTCTCACGAACATGATCCAAATTGGAGAATTCCTGAATACGGAGGAGGCTGGGTACATGTGCAATCGACAGCGCTGAACCCAGTGGATCTTGTGAAAAGCCTGAAACAAGGTGAATTTTATTCCAGCAGCGGTCCGGAAATTTACGATCTGCGAGTGGTGGACGGTAAACTCATGATCGAGTGCTCTCCCTGTAAATTTATTATGTTTAAATCTTTCCCCCAAAGAGGAGCTTTTTTAGGGGATTTTGAGAGCGGTGAGCTATTGACCCAAGCGTCCATGGAGGTCGATAAGGATATGCAATATATTCGCGTGGAATGTATTGACTTCTCAGGGAAGGTGGCATGGTCCAACCCTGTATTTGTATCCGATTTGCTGCAGGGAGGAGAATAGCTATGAAGTCAAAAATCTATTTAGATGAAAGTAAGCGCAAATTCAAAGGGAATCTCCATACCCATTCAACTCGCAGCGATGGTCAATATGCTCCTGAGGTTGTAATCGAAGCTTATAAGAATAAGGGTTATGACTTCATGTGTTTAAGCGATCATGAAATTTATTTCAAATCCGATAGCTATGACGACGACAAATTCATCATGCTGGATGGTTATGAAATGGCATGTGAAATGAGCAGGAAAGAAACGGGCCAGCAATACCATATACACGGGCTTTTCGATAAATCGCTAGGCTCAGAATATGGATTCCAGCACGACGAAGAACATGCGAAGCCGGAATATAAAAGCTTGGATACGATCCAGGCCCTGATAGAAGAGATGAGGCATAAAGGGAATTTAATTATTATGAATCATCCGGAATGGTCCAGAAACCGCGCTGAGGATTTGCTGAAGCTAGAGAACTATTTTGCGGTAGAAATTTATAATCACCAGTCCGAAATCGACGAAGCTGTCGGGTACGGCGTTCGCCATTGGGATTATTTACTGAAGAACGGGCGTAAAGTGTTCGGCGTGGCTGCCGATGATGCCCATGGTGGGCGTATAGACGAGGTAATATCGGAATTTTTCGGTGGATGGATTTCGGTCGATGCGGACAAGCTGGAGCAGCAAACGTTGATCACGGCGCTAAAGAGCGGACAGTTCTACTCTTCACAGGGGCCGGAAATTTTGGATCTGCGGGTAGAGAATGGCTTCTTGCAAATCAAATGCTCACCGGTAAAATTCATTAAGTTTATTACACATCCCAGTAATGGGCGTGCGTTATATAACAAAGATGCTTCTCCCATTACCAGTGGCGAGTTCAAGGTAGAGGGTACAGAGCAGTATATTCGCGTGGAATGCATTGATTTCGAAGGGAATATTGCATGGTCAAATCCAATTTTTCCGGATGAACTGCAATAGGGGCAGAGATGAACGGTTCTGATATGCAATTTCGTAAAGACATGAAGAGGTTAGTCATCCCCTCCGTACTTCAAATGCTACTCGGGAATTCATTTTCTTTGATCAATACATTAATGGTCGGAGGATTAGGGGATACGGCGATTGCCATAACGGCTGCTGTGGGTCAAATCAGCTTTATTCTTGGAATGCTTCTTGCAGCGATTTATGGTATTTCAGCTTACATTACACAATTTTATGGAGTAAAAGACTTTGTGAAAGTTAAAAAAGCATTTGCTCTTATGCTGATCTCAAGCATCCTCCTTTCATTAGTTGTATTTATTCTAGTTTCTATGTTTAAAGCGCCGTTAATCTCACTTTTTATCCAGGATGAATCGGCAATCGCATATGGCGTTCAATATTTATCTGTGATCGTATTCGTTTTCTTAATTAATTCTATCAAAGATGTTTTTAGCAACGCATTGGGTTCGATAGGTAAGGTGAAGCTGACTCTGATTGTTGGGATTATGGCTATGTTCGTCAATATTTTACTGGACTATGCGCTTATTTACGGGAAGCTTGGTTTTCCTGTGTACGGTATTGTTGGAGCAGCCTGGTCAACCTTAATCTCCTCTATGCTCAGCGCGGTTATTCTATTAGGTTACGTCTATTGGAACAAATATTATTTCAATGTCACGCTGAAAGAAATTCTTTCTATCCGCTGGGATTTCACCCGAAAAATATACATAACCACACTGCCGCTCTTGTTCCATGAAGGGATGTGGTCGGTTGGCAATATGTTATATGCGGTAGCCTTTGGTCATTTAGGAGTGGCAGCTCTAGCAACTTACCAATTAGCGCTCACATTTAACCGATATTTCATGATGGGAATTTTCGGATTTGCCTACGCAGCCAGAGTCATGATTGGCGAGAAGTTAAGTCAAGTCGAATCGGGTGAATACCTTATCTATGCCCGTAAATTCACGCGGATTGCCCTCTATTCGGGTATAGTCGTTGGAGCTCTTATACTGCTGCTAAATCCGTACATTGTACATCTATTCCCCAACATTAGCATTGAGGTGCGAACCTCCTTCCGGCATGTGATGGTCATTCAAGCTGTAGTGATGATCATGTTCTTCTTAAATAACCTGTGGATTGTCGGCATGTTCAGAGCGGGCGGCGATAATCTGTACACAATGAAGCTAGTTTTAGTCACGACCTGGCTTATTGCTCTTCCGTTAGTGTTTGTTGGGGTGTATGTCTTTCACCTGCCCGTCGAGATCGTGTATATGCTGTTCGTATTCGAGGAAGTTGCGAAGGCAGGTTTTGGCTATTTCAGATACAGATCAAATAAATGGGCAAGAAATCTTGTTCGAAATATGTAGGAGGTACTACGATGGGAGACCACTATTTATTATTAACACCGGGACCGTTATCCACAACACCTTCCGTCAAAGCAGTGATGCTGAAGGATTGGTGTACCTGGGACGACAGTTATAAACATATCGTTCAGTTGATTCGGAGCAAGCTGCTTCATATAGGCAGAGCATCGGAAGCCCGTTATACGTCAGTGTTAATGCAAGGAAGTGGAACCTTCGGAATCGAAGCAACCATTGGAACGGTTATTCCCCAGGATGGCAAACTCCTTATTCTGGCTAATGGAGCGTATGGCAAACGGATTGAACAAATTGCAGGGATACTCGGAATTGGTTACCGAACTTTAGAATTCGCCCCGAGCCAAATTATTGATGTAGAGCAAGTGGATACCTTGATGAAGCGAGATCCAGCGATAACCCATGTTGCGTTCGTACATTGTGAGACAACGACAGGCATTCTTAATCCGCTCGAACAGCTGGTACAGACGATTAAGGGACACGGGAAAATAGCTATTGTTGATGCCATGAGCAGCTTTGGAGGGATACCGGTAGAAGTTGAGGAGTGGGGCATTGATTACTTAGTCAGCAGCTCGAATAAATGTATTCAAGGCGTACCTGGCTTCAGCTTTGTTCTCTGTAACAAGGATGAATTGGCAAAGTGTAAGCACAATGCAAGGTCATTATCATTAGATCTGTATGATCAATGGCAAGTGATGGAGCAGGAGGAGGGGAAGTGGCGGTTCACCTCTCCGACGCATGTGGTACGGGCCTTCTCTCAGGCCTTGCTTGAATTAGAGGCAGAAGGCGGAGTCGAGCGGCGTTATGTCAGATATCTTGAGAATCAACAAATATTAGTTCATTTAATGGAAAGTGCGGGATTTAAAACATACCTTCCCGAAGCGCTGCAGTCGCCGATTATCACTACGTTCAGGTATCCGGACTTTGAGCATTTCAGCTTTGAGTCTATGTATCTCTTTCTGAAAGAGCGAGGGTATGTAATCTATCCAGGTAAATTAAGCGACGTACAAGTATTCCGGATCGGTTCAATTGGCGATGTGCATCTAGAAGATATGGTGGGTTTGTGTGCGGCAATATTGTCCTATGCGACAAACAATGGGGAATGAATGGAGAGCGATTCGTTTATGAAAGTACAAGGATTAATATTGGACTGGGCCGGAACGACGGTCGATTATGGATGTATGGCTCCCGTGCATGTGTTCTTCGATATCTTCCGGATGATTGGGATCGAACCGACGATGGAAGAAGTCAGAGCTCCAATGGGGTGCCTAAAATGGGATCATATCAAGATGATGTTGGAAATGCCGCGGATACGCAGCCAATTTGAAGAAAAGATGGGGCGTCCATTCACCGACAGCGATGTGGATCAGCTGCATGATGCTTTTGAACCGAAGCTGCTTGAAATCTTACATCGATTTGCTGAACCTATTGAGTATGTTGTCGATACCGTGCAGCAGCTCAGAAAGTCAGGGTTACGAATTGGCGGGACGACAGGATATAACGACACCATGATGCAAATTGTCGCAAGCAGGGCAGAGATGAACGGTTACGCACCAGATTATTGGCTGACTCCTGATTCTGTCCATGGCAGAGGGCGCCCGTATCCTTATATGATCTACGCGAATATGATTCATCTGGATATGGGTATGCCTTCTCAAATCGTAAAAGTAGGGGATACGAAGTCGGACATGCAAGAGGCAAGAAATGCCGGAGTATGGGCGGTTGGCATCGTTAAAGGCAGCTCCATATTAGGTTTGACGCAGGAGGAAGTGAATGAGATGGAGCCGGCTGCTTTGAAGCTTCTAGTTGAAGCGGCTAAGCAGCAGTTTATCGAGTATGGAGCGCATGATGTTATTGAGGATATGTCTCAGCTGCCTGGTCTCATTGAAACGATTAACAGCCGTTTGCTGGGAGGGGACAGCCCGCATGGATATTAAGCCTTATCAGAGAAGTGAAGGAGACATTAATCTATCGGCAGAACGCGGGCAATGGCAAGAAACGAATTTAAGCAGCCACACTAGAGAAGTTCTAGAAGAAGACAGCCGCTACTTTCTGCATCAATCGATGTCGACGCCTTGTTTGAACGTAATTACAAATGCCGAAGGCATCTATTTAGAAGATCTGGATGGCCGCAAATATATGGATTTTCACGGTAACAGCGTGCATCAGGTTGGGCATAAGAACAGTTATGTTATTGATGCGGTCAAGAAGCAATTGGACGAGCTGCCTTTTCTGCCGCGGCGTTATACGAGTCCGGTTGCAGTTCAATTAGCACGCAAGCTCGTGGAGCTGGCCCCTGGTGATCTGAATAAGGTGTTATTCACACCTGGGGGTACAAGTGCCATTGGAATCGCGATGAAGCTTGTTCGTAAAGCGACGGGAAACTTCAAGACAATTTCTACTTGGGACTCTTTCCACGGGGCAAGCCTAGATGCGATTTCTGTAGGAGGAGAAGGTGTATTCCGAAACCATATGGGACCCTTGCTGCCGGGAACAGAGCATATGATGCCTTATAATTCCTATCGCAGCTTCTATGGGGATTCCGATCCTGACGGCTCGAAAACCCTTGATTATCTGGAATACATGTTGAAGCGGGAGGCAGATGTCGGGGCAGTCATTATGGAGCCGGTACGCAGCACAGATGTGCAGATTCCGCCGAAAGCGTATTTCCAAAGATTACGTCAAATATGCGATCAATCCGGTGTTCTGCTTGTGCTGGATGAAATTCCAACAGCCCTCGGGAGAACCGGCAAAATGTTCGTTCATGAGCATTACGATATTGTTCCGGATATTGTGGTTATTGGCAAAGGGCTTGGGGGCGGATTATTTCCAATGGCGGGCATCATTGCACGTGAAGGCTTGGATGTGGCTCATGATATATCCCTCGGGCATTATACCCATGAGAAGAGCTCAGTAGGTTGTGCCGCTGCTTTGGCGACAATCGAATATATTGAACAGCATGGATTGCTCGAACATGCGGAGCGAATGGGAGTTTATCTGGAGCGGGAGCTGATGGCCATGATGAATAGACATGAAGTCATTGGGGATGTCCGGGTGATTGGAATGCTCGCTGCGATTGAGCTGGTTACCGATCGCCAAACGAAGAAAGAGGCGGTAGAAGCGGCAGAAAAGGTCATGTACCGCTGTATGGAGATGGGACTGAGCTTTAAGGTTTCTAATGGCAATGTGTTAACCTTGGTGCCGCCCCTAATTACAACTCAAGAGCAGCTGCAGCATGCCCTCCAGTGTATTGAAACGGCTATCTCCCAAGTGTTTCCACGGTAAACAACATGAAAACATAATAAAACAACATGAAAACATATATTTAACGTGGAATTAATCCTCTTATTACACTCTAATCTTATACTAATATTGTACTAGATTATAAAAAATGGGATGAGGGGAATTGGAGATGCGGACCAAATTATTCATGCTATTTGTAGTATTGCTAGGATTGACCGTCGTATTGGGAGCATGTAGTGCGAAGAATAATACGGGGAAAGAAGCAGCTTCTGCGGCAGATGTTCAGAATAAATCTAATGCACCGAAGGATGCCAAGACGAAAGAAATTATTAAAATCAGTGTAGGTGAGGACGATTACGGTGCCCGGATGTCAAACTATACAGCTGCTTTTAAAGCCTTGAATGAAGAGTTGACGGCACAAGGCAAAAATGTAGAAGTAGTTGCCGACATTTTGCCGGCTGTTGGTGATGATGAACTTGTTCTACAAGCCCAAGCCGGCCAATACCGTGATATTTCTATGAATTCAAGCCTGGATATTGGCTGGGAACTGGATGCAGGACTTATTCAACCCATTGATTGGCTGAAGGAGTCGGAGGTATTCAAAACTCTCCCACAAAATCTATGGGATATCATGGAATACCAAGGGCATGTATACGGTGCAATTCAGGATATGGACGCTTCCCCTCTGTATATAAACAAAACAGCTTTGAAAACACTGGGTTGGTCTGATGCGGATATTGAAGGACTTCCGGATCGAGTGCTAAAAGGGGATTGGACGATGGATGATATGCTGAACGTTGCTGCTGAAGCTGTTAAGAAAAAGGTGACGAAGTACGGCTTGGTGAGTGATGGGCTCGACAACATCAGTGTTCAGGACATCAACAACCAAATGATGGGCTTTGAGCCTTACGATCAGGAACAAAGTAAAGTGATTTTCGATAAAAAGGGCATTACAGATACTTATAGTTTTTGGGAGAAAGGGATTAAGAGTGGTGCCATTACAAAGGACTTTGCTGCATTGGAAGATGTGGGCTTCGGATATTATGTTAACGGTGATGTCATGTTTTTCATTGGAGGTACCGGATCATACAATAGTATGAAGGAAGCTTATGGGAAAACGGACAAGGAATTCGAGGATTGGTTTTATGCAAACAGTACCTTTACTCTAATTCCGGCTGGAAGTAAGGGCGGGGAGCCGGGTTCACTGGCCAATCCGCGTCTGTATTATGTCAGCTCCAAGGTAGATGAGCAGAAAATGCCTTATGTTCAACGAATCATTGAATTGGCAATGGCTCCAAATTTACAAATGGACCACACCATAGCCTCAGGCAAACTGCCGGTAACAAAATCGGGACAAGAAGATCCACGGTTTAGTGATTTAAGATTTTTACATGACGTAGCGTACATGCTGGATTATACCAAGGTACGTCCGCCGCATCTTGCCTACCCTGATTATTTGAAGCAGCAAATTAAAGGTCTTGAAGCAATCATGGTTAATGGTGCATCGGCAGCAGAAGCCTATAAGTTATTCGAAGAAAACTATAAGCAAAATGTGGATCAGGACCAAGTCATTTTCAGATAGCCTGCAGCAACACTTTTGATAATAGAAGAAACAACGGCTTGCATAGTGCAGGATTGTAAAGTCCTCCTATGGCAAGCCGTACATATGAGAGAGGAAGGGGCCAATGAATTTAGCCAGATTGAAGAAAAAATCTTACCCCTATCTGTTTTTGGCGCCGTTTGCGATCCTAACTTTATTATTCTTTGTCATTCCTGCATTTGCGACTATATGGATGTCCACAACAAATCTAGATCGTAAGATGAAGGCGGATTTCATCGGGCTGGGGAATTTCCGGAAAATCCTTGCAGACATTAATTTATTGCCGATCATTAAGATAACCCTGATTTATGTATTTTTCTCCTTAATCCTTACCGTCGCTTTCAGCTTGCTCTTGGCGATTTGCACACAGTATCTGGTGAAAAATAAAAGAATAGGTGCCCTTTATCGTGTCATATGGCTCATTCCGAGCACCATGCCTGGCTTAGTCTATGTTGTATTCTGGAAATATATATTCAACCCGACACCAGGAGGATTTGCGAATAAAGTCATCATGTACTTTGGTCTGGAACAACCGGTATCCTGGTTCAATGAAGCAGGACTATTAATTATTATTGTTGCCGGAGTCATCTCAGGTGCCTCAGGGGGCATGATTCTGTTCTCGGCTTCGATCAATTCAATTCCCGAAGATGTATATAAAGCAGCAAGGGTAGATGGGGCCAAAGACCGTTCTATTATTAAGGACATCATTCTTCCCGCATTAAAATGGCCGATTATGTACGTTACGGTGACTTCGACGATCGGATTATTTGCAAGCTACAATTTTATTTTGCTTGCTACGGGAGGCGGCCCCGTGTTTGATACCACAACGTTGGCTCTCTATGGTTATCAGCAGGCCTTTAATCGGTTGGAGTATGGATATGGCGCTGCTATATCGGTCATAGTGGTCATTATTTCACTTCTGCTAACCCTGTTGTTATTTCGGATATTTGATTTCAATAAACTGATTCGTCCTCCCCGGATAGAAGACTAACCATACTAGATAAGAGTGGTGAAACCCTGTGAGCTTATGGAAATTCAGCAAACGGAATATGATTCATTTCTTCATGGTCCTGTTAATGCTGCCTATCATTTTTATGATCATTTGGTTATTTGTATCGTCGGTATACAACTATAATTCAGGGAGATTGTCTTGGGAGAATTGGCAGTTTTTAAGGAGATCTTTTGTTCTTGAAGGAATAAGTTTTCCGATGATTTGGCCGATTGTGATGAATACGGTTGTGTTTGGGCTGCTCATCACGGTGATAGACCTTCTGGTCGCTGTTCCAGCCGCGTATGCCTTTTCCAGGTTGAATTTTGTTGGCAAAGGATTTGCTTTGAAATTTCTGTTTATTATGGGGTCCTTTCCCGGGATTACATTATTGATTACAAGCTTTTTTATAATGATGTACTTAGGGCTGCTCAACACCGTATTTGCAGTTGTTGTGCTGTCGGCAGCAGGAATGATTCCTTGGCATGTGTATATTCTGAAGGGATTTTTTGATGAGGTCTCCTGGGACTTGGAATTCTCCGGCATGATTGACGGGTGCAGCCGTTTCAAATGTCTTTATCAGATTATTCTGCCGAATATGCTGTCGGGCATTTCAGCGATCGCCATCTATGCTTTTATGGGGGCTTACGGGGAATGGCTGCTAATCAAGCTGTTTATTTTCGATAACACCAAATTGACGCTTGCCGGTTACCTGGCCAAACTGATTTTTACAGATGATGATAAGGTTACAAATATTGGGCTAATTACAGCTATTGGACTCTTCTATACCATTCCAATCGGCATATTTTATCTATTCACCCAACGGACGATGATGAAGGTGACCATAGGAGGTTCCAAAGGCGTATGATAAAACTAGAGGGAATATCGAAGAAATTTGGCGATTCAACAGCGCTGGAGAATGTCAGCTTGGATATTAAGCGGGGTGAGTTTGTCGCGCTTCTAGGGCCATCCGGCTGCGGTAAATCAACCACGTTAATGATCCTGGCCGGACTTCTGCAGCCTACGAGCGGAAAGGTATATTTTGACGGGAAGATCGTAAATCATGTGGAGCCTAAGGACAGGGATATCGGGATGGTATTTCAAAGTTACGCGCTCTATCCGCATATGACTGTCCTTGATAATATTGCATTTCCATTAAAGCAGCGGAAAGTGAAGAAAAAAGAACGTCATCAAAAAGCCCAAGAGATTGCTGCAATGCTGCAAATTGATCAATTGACAGACCGGATGCCAAGCCAGCTCTCAGGCGGACAGCAACAACGGGTAGCGATGGCCCGGGCACTTGCTAAAGACCCCTTGTTCCTGCTGCTGGACGAACCTATGTCAAATCTGGATGCCCGCTTAAAGGTTGATGTCCGCGACGAAATCCGGCGCCTGCAGCTGAAACTGGGAATTACAACAATTATTGTGACCCATGATCAGGAAGAAGCGATGGCAGTGGCTGATAAAATCGCGATCCTGCAAAATGGGAAAATTCAGCAGTACGGTACACCGGACGAGTTATTTATGAAACCTGTTAATTTGTTTGTCGCACACTTTATGGGGAATCCGCCAATGAACATCCTGAAATGTGATTTGCTCCGCAACGGAAATGAACGTATATTACGTGGAGACGGCTTTGACTATAAGCTTTTATCGACTAAAAAATTGAACGCTGAATTTAAAGGAACCAGGGTAGCCCTAGGGGCAAGGCCTCATCATCTTCAGATTTCCAAAGTACAGCTGGAGAATAGTATTCCGGCAAAGGTCGTGCTGGTCGAACAGCTTGGGCGGGAGAAATTGATCAAGGTCATGTTGGGCGATAATGAAAACACGACGAATTTTATTCGTATTTTAAGCCCTTCGGATCTGAATGTGTCGTATAATGAACGTATTTATCTTACACTAGACTCTGAGGCTATTCATATTTTCGATGAAGAAACCGGCAAGGTCATCACCTAATACGCAGGATGGATTTTGAAACTATGTTAAGGGAGGGAGCAAGTTGTCGCTTGCTGGGGAGGATAGAAAGATCAGTATTATGAATCTGCTTAATGAGAAGGGCAAAGTGATTGCCAGAGAGCTTTCTTTGCTCTTTGAAGTTTCAACGGAAACGATACGAAGAGATCTCGATGAGCTGGAAAAAGAAAATAAATTGAAAAAAATATATGGCGGTGCGGTTAAGTTCAAGGTGGGAATGGAGCCTCCGCTATATGAAAGAGAATTATTAAACGCTGAGGCTAAGAGCAAGATCGGGCTTCTCGCTGCGGAGTTAATTGATCACAACGATGTGATTATAATAGATGAAGGAAGTACGGCTCTGCAAATTATTCATTTTTTAGAGGGCAAGCATAATGTAACGATATTGACCAACTCTATACCAGCGATGATGTTACTGATTGAAAATAAAAAACGCGGGGCCTTCGACGGTAAAATTATTTTGATAGGCGGAGAAGTCAACGTAAAACACTTGCGGGTATCCGGTCCGATTGCTGAGAAAATTATGGAGGATTTCTATGTCAATAAATCCTTTATTTCTGTGGATGGTGTTTCCTTGGAGTATGGGATAACAAGCTATGACTACGAGCAGGCGGTACTGACCAGGGAATTAATTCGTTGTTCAGAGACGGTGATTGTAGTTGCAGATGAGTCGAAAATCGCTAAACGAACATTAGCCAAAATTGTTGATTTTCATGAGGTGCATGTTATCGTTTCCGATCAAGCGCCTCCAAATGGTTGGATTCCGAAGCTTAAGGATAGCGACGTCAGATGGATACATCCTTAGGGCTGAAAATCATAAGTTTTTAATGAATGAAACCTTAAATTACGATCTGTAAAAGATTGTGGTTTGAGGTCACTTTTTTTGCCTTTCTAGAGCATGTCTTCAAACTGGAAGAGCTCTGGGGAAGCAGGGATTTAGTATTGAAAGTAGGGGACCTAAAAGCCCGCAGCGGGTTCGTTCGCTCGAGGGACGGACTCAGGAGGCGCTATGGAGAGTAAAACACCTGTTTATTCTCTTTTGCGGACCCAGGCGACCTTATCTGCTCTGCATTCTATCTAAAAACGGCCAGTAGGGAGAAATAACTGCGCTGGAGTCCGTTGTCCTCCTGTAACAGGCTAAAAGCCCCAATTAAGTGCAACTCGGTCCGTTCGTGCTCAGAGCCAGGAATACACTTTCCGGACGCACACACGTCTTCTGAAAAAGAACGAAGTCTTAGAAACACCGAGACGTAAGCCTCCACCGAAAAAACTGCCTAGTGGCGAAACGCCTTTCTCCGCGTGTGATCAGAAAGTGCTACTGTACCCATGATTCCTTAGGGCATACAGCAGCAGGTTTTGGCGGGGAAGCGGTTTGAAGACACGCTCTAATCTATCACGAGAAATCCACCTTTAATTTCTTCTTCATCTTACCTATAATTACATAAAGAGGGTTATGGTGTGAGTTTCAACGAAAGGAGTTTAATATGAAAAAGGATTGGAAAGCGGTTCAGATCATCATAGTAATCTTAATAGTAACAGATGGATTTAAAAATTTTTATAATTTAACAAGTGAAACCTCAGCAATCGGGTTCAACACTTCATTAACAACCTCTTTCTACTACTTCCCATCTATTCTGCTATCAGTGTGTTTAATCTTTTTTATTGCTTTATTTTTTATTACAAAAAGAAATAGGTTTTACAAATTGTTAAGTTGGTCTATTCTTTTGTACGGCATAGATACAATTATTTTCACTCTGGTGACATTATCACCTTCAATCAGTGATTACTGGTACATTATGATCATGGGATTATTGTTGGGATTCATCGAATTTACTATCGGCAAAAAAATGCTCAAAAACTGATTGCAAATATGGCAAGTGGAGGTATACCAAGCACTGACGCTAATGATTTCATTTGCGACGCTGATTGTGTTGATCCTTCATTCCACAAAAAGAAATAGACCGCCCCGACGAAGGATAACGGTCTATCTCTGGCGCATTCCGTAAGCCGCCGCTCTTAATGCGGATTGTACACGGGAGTCGTGTTGACGCACGGCTCCTTTTATATTCTTATCTTATCACACCAAAGAGTATACCTAAAACCCCTGTTATAATAGCCCGTACCTATTTCTCCCGTACAGGCACTTCTAGGCATCTACCCACATACAATAAAAGGACCATGAACCCGTAGTTCTCATTGCTGATCGGTTTCATTGTACATGTGCGGGAGGTGTCGCCAAGTTGCCAGGAATCATAAGCACGATAGCGCTACTGATCAAAGAACTGACGCTGCTGGTATCGTACGTAAGAAACAACGCTTTTCCCCAGCCGCTCTCGGAGCAGGATGAAAGCAAATACTTAGGGATGATGGCTGAGGGCGACGCTAAGGCTCGTAACTTGCTAATCGAACACAATTTGCGCTTAGTTGCCCACATAGTAAAGAAATTCGATAACACAGGCGAGGATATGGAGGATCTGATCTCCATCGGTACGATCGGGCTGATCAAGGCCATCGAAAGTTACCGTCCGAACAAGGGTACCAAACTAGCCACTTTTGCTGCTCGATGTATTGAAAACGAAATTTTGATGCACTTACGCAGCTTGAAAAAGACCCGTAAGGACGTCTCTCTCCATGATCCAATTGGGACTGACAAAGAAGGTAATGAAATTACACTTATCGATATCCTTGGCTCCGAAGCTGACGATGTTATTAAAGAGGTCGATCTTAAAATCGAAAAGAGCAAGATTTACCGCAACCTCGACATTTTGGACGAGAGGGAGAAGGAAGTAGTTGTCGGACGTTTTGGCCTGGACACCGGCGGGGAGGAGCGGACGCAGCGGGAGATCGCCAAGGATCTCGGCATTAGTCGCAGTTATGTGTCACGGATAGAGAAGCGGGCGCTGATGAAGCTGTATCATGAGTTTTATAAGGCGAAGAGGTGAGTTTTAAGAGCAACTTGTCTACGGATGAGTTGCTTTTTATTTTAATATATGCAGAGCGAGTAGTTCTATAAAATGGAGCTGCACTACAATGAGCTACAAGGAAATGCATGATCTCCATGTTGAATTGCTACATATCTATGAGAAACATGGACAGTATCAAGGCCAGCGCTAATCCTTTACACGGGAGGGTGTCCATTTTTATTTTATAAAACGGATACTAAAACTGTTTATAACTGTTTATAATAGTACATTTTAATGAAATCTAAGGAAGATCGCTACTATGGAATAACGGACAACAGCAGAGCAATGTCCGTATACAAATTCCAGATATCTAAAACGTTACTGAAATGGTTGAATCGCAGAAGCCAGAGAAGGAGTTTCACGGCAGATAAATATAACCTTTTCCTGCAGCGTAATCCTTTACCGGAACCTAAAATCTACGTGAACATATACGGATAATCTATGCAGTATTGCGAAAGATGATATGAGGAGCCGTATGCCTTAATTGGGCACGTACGGATCTGTGAGGGGCGTGAGTCGTGAGGTTCACGTCTACTCGACCAGCCTGAAATCGGCAGATAAGCCTTGATATAGTTGGGCAGAGCGGAGATCCAGTGCTGGAGTTGACTTTTAATCATGGCGGATAGTTTCTTGCCGACTTGATTGGCGATTTCATTCATCAATTCCACCAGTTGTTGTAAAGCCACCGCCCAGTCCAAGGAGCCGACTTCATCACAAAGCAAATAAAAGAGTCCACCGAGTGTTCGTTGATCCGTACTTTGCCGATGCTGCCAGGCCAGCAGAATATAGCGGGAAAAGACAATCGTTGTATGGCTAATGAGCAGATCGTAGGAGCAGCCCTGAAACTCTTTTTGCAGGCGCAGCAGGGGTTTAGCGCATTTGAAAAAGACTTCGATGTCCCAGCGAATCGCGTAGATTTGAATGATCTCCGGTGCTGTCAGCGTCAGATCCGTCGACAGAATCGCGAGCCACTCGTTTTTCTTGGAGCGATGGCGGACAAAAACCACGACGACGGGAATACCGGAAACCAGTTCCGTATGAATCTGGCGCAAAATAGTCCGGTGCCTCCCCTGGACGCGCGGGGCGGCTTGGTAAAGACCTTTGAGATCGACCTGCTTGCCATGAACGAGATACCGCTTGTTGTCGTTTTTCACCATGCCAATGACATGGAGACCCCGTTCAACCATCCGCCCGATTAGGGGGGCATGCGTGAACCAGCTATCCATGAGTGCGTAAGCCGCAGAAACCCCAGAAGCAATGGCCCGATCGAGCAGTTCGGAGACCAGATACGGGGCGGAAAGCAACGCTTCTTTCCGTCGTTTGTAACCGCAAGAGCGCTTGTCGATTCCCGGATGTACACCGGTGATTCCGGACTTCTCGGAACTCAGCAAGGCGAAGTCCAAAGGAAGAAATGTATGGCCGTCCGACCAGCCCAAGGTCAGCATGCGAAACCCTTTGTAGTAGGCCCCTGTTGCGTGATCCTTGAAAGGAGCGAGCAGTTCGACAGCTTTGCTCCGATTTCGCTCGAACATGGAATCGTCCACAATGAACACGGTGGTTCGCGTGACGGAAGTCAGGGTTTCGACCCGCTGCACGGTGTCACTGCTAAGCGAAGTCAAGAAGCGCCGCCAAGCAAAGCCGCTATGATTGAGAAAACGATAAACGGTATCTTTGCCGGGAAAGGCTTCACTTTTGGCACTTTCCAGCAGGCGAAACCAGTTTTTCTGATGGAAGAGTAGCACGAAAACGAGCATGAACAGATGGGAACAGGTATAGCCAAAAGCTTTTTTGAATCCTGATTTCCTTAGGTGCTTCAGTACAGCAAGCTCCTGAAAGGCCGGTCTCATTTCAGGTGGGAGTTGATCTAAGGAAGACTTTTGGTTTATCATAGGGAGGACACCTCTTCTGTGGTTTAGTGGATCTTCGACAATCTCACTTTACCAAATGAAGTGGTGTTTTTCTATGTTGGCAAGACCCTTACTTAAAAGGCACCACCTTAACCCCGGCTTGGGGTCAACTCGATTTTGACTCTGCGAAAGTTGAGTATAAAAGTACAAAAGATAATAATTGTAGGTATTATTGGAACCATCTCTTCTCCAAATTCAATTTACTGGAAATACAATAACACATTCAGCTGTGAGCTGAGGTAATTACACATTCAACTCACAGCTGTTAATGAGGATTCTACTAGCAACAAGTATAAAGTGGTCTAGTTCCGCACTCTTCCCGTGTGGTGCAGTCAATTAAGAGGGTTTCATAAAAACCAGCCCCGGGAATTGAATTGCAGGAGAATAAGACGTGCCTGCATACAGTAGGTCCTTCTACTTGACATTGGCAAATCTGTATTCTAGGTTCAATACCTAATGCTTTTGAAATAAATTCCATTATTTTCACCTCCCTTCAAGATTATAATGGTTTTTTATCCTGCCAAAATAGATGTTAATTCCTCTGTATCTTTTAAATCATGAATTTCTGTAATGAAACCTCCCTGGCTAATAGAAATAATCAACGGCACCTTTTCAATTCCGAAACTATTCATTAAGCGGGTAGAACGTATTAAAGGGAAGTTGTACTGTTTGTCATTAATATTCATGGAGGAATCTTTTGGCCTGTCTGGTTTTAAAACTAAATAATTCTGTCTGCCAGTTCCATGCTGCAGCATATCGAGTACCTGGTAACAGGAGCCGCAGTGGTCACTTAGAAAGACCAGTTTTGTTACACTACCCATTATTTAATCCGATGATATAAGCCCGCCTCTCTGATCCTTTGCCTAAAAGCTAGGTAGCTTATCATCAATATTTAATGCTTTTTTTCCAGTGTTTTCGTTGAAGTTATTGATATGAGTAACAAATATTCTTGTTAACAAGTAAATAAAAACGAGTATAATACCTAGAAATACCCAAAGTAATATGTTGGATACCATTAAAATAGTATTCATATAATTTAAGCTCTCCTTATTACTGATTTCTGTTCATCAGGTGCTCGATTTCTTTGATTTTTTTAAATGTGAAATAGGAAGGTACTGCAAGAATAAGCGGAATTACAATATAAAACATTTACTTATGTCCTCCCACTATAAATTAATATTTTCTCTTGTTTACTCACTCATTCTCAGATTTTCAGCCATTGACAGATCGAGAGCTGGAATAGTCATGTAAGGATTACATTATTTTCTGGTGAGCCGGTGGCAGGAATAGTGAGTGGGGGAGTTATCCCCAACCCAAAGATACATGCTGTGATCGCACTTTGGATATCCACACCTATCTCCTGACGGCTTACCCTCCCATGTCACGCGGGGTCTTTGCCCTTACATTCCTTCGTTCTGCCTCTCAAGAGATGGACGCCGTTTTTCTTGCTCCTTAACAGGGTCATTGCCCTTATGGAATTGATTCCTACGGCTGCTCCGTGCTTCTGTTGTCTTTGGTGATTTCTACTTCATTGAGCAAAAATGAGTTTGGTTTTCTTAAGCTGCCATCTGAATCTGGGCCTGACGTACCGGCCCTAAAACGTCGTTTGCATTGTATGGTCGTTGCTTGGTGCCTAGCGTATGCAAAACACGTATGAGTTTTCCACACAAGGCCACCAGGGATTGCTTTTTCTTCAATGGATTCTCTCTTCGTGTCGTAAAGTACTGGTGTAGTGCCTTAAACTCTGCGTTCTTTGCTACCATGGGCATGACCGCCCGGAACAACAAGGCCCTTAAGCGTGCACGTCCACGTTTGCTAATGCCTGTCTTTCCTTTTCTCTTTCCTGAACTATTCTCTTTGAGATTCAATCCGGCCAGCCGAATAATTTGCTGTCCATGCTCGTAACCGCTCAAATCTCCTACTTCTGCAAGGAACCCCGCCAAGGTAACCACTGCCACGCCCGGAACGTGAGCATCTCTTTCGTTCCCGGAATTTGCTCAAGCAATTGTTCCACTTCGAATAGAATTTCTTCGAGTTGTCTGGCGAACATTTCGTACTGCTCTAGAAGCGCTTTAATCTCTATTTTGGCTGCGGTAAGCCCCTCGGTAAGCCCGATGGAACTTCTCGCGGTTTCGACCAGTTGCTCCGCTCGCTTCGTCCTACGGCGCGCTTCACGTCCTTCTTCCATCGCTTCACAATGGCCTCTGTCCCGAGCGCTACGATCTCTTCTGGCGTTGGGAACTCGCTTAACGTAATAATAGAGGCTTTACCCTCCCAGTCTTTAAAAACCTCTGTGTACTCCGGGAAAAATCGGTCCTGCCAGTTTTGCATTCGTCTTTGCACCAGCCCCAGATTTACCATGATCTTCTCGCGAAGATTCATGAGAATCCGCAGATCTGCATAGAGGTTTGTTGGCAGTTTCGGTTCGCTATATTTCCCGTTACGCACTAAATCGGCAATGACTTTTGCATCCTTATAGTCGTTTTTCGTCGGTGAGTTATCTTCAGTTCTTTGCTTTTGTGAACATGATGCGGATTGACAATGACGAGTGGAATCCCTTGCTGTCCCAAGTATTCGGCCAAATTAAACCAGTAGTGTCCGGTGGGCTCAATGCCAAAGAGGACGTCACTCTTGGCATGCTCCTGCTGAAGCTCCTTCATCCACTGAACCAGTTGTTCCAGTCCGGTACGGGTATTAGAGAACACACAGTCCTTTCCCAGTTCAATCCCCCGAAAATCGATGGCACGGGCCACATGGGTTTCTTTAGCAATGTCTACGCCTACGACAAGGGTCTTGTCAGAAATTCGTGTAATCCGTTGATTCTGTTTCTTCGATTGTTTATACTTCATGTTGAGTGCCTCCTGTGCTGGAATTTGTTCTTTGGTCGGAACGTTTCCCAGTATACAGCTGGCGCTTTTTTCATTCAAACCTCAATTTAATTCATTACAGGAATGGCTCCTTAACAGGGGATAGTCTCGTTCATTACTTCTATTTCTTCTCCCATGGAGTAAAGCTGATAATACTCTCCGTGCTTCGCAACGAGTTCATTATGAGTACCTTGCTCTATGATTTCACCTTCTTTTAACAGAATGATCTTATCAGCGTATCGGGCAGAAGCAATTCTATGAGATATAAAAATAACTGTTTTATCTTCAGAATTAGTAAGTAACTCTTTAAATACTTCCATCTCGGACCTTGAATCCAACGAAGCTGTTGGTTCGTCAAGCACTAATATATCTGAATGCCTGTACAAAGCTCTGGCTAATGCGGTTTTTTGCCATTGCCCTCCAGAGAAGTCAACTCCGTAATGGATATAATTCCCCAGATATGTGTTGTACTTTTCCGGTAAATTTGAAATCATTCCGTGTATTCCCGCCTTCGTACTAGCAGAGATCACTCTGCTATCGGAATGGGAAGATTCACTATCAACATCACCGAAGTATATATTCTCCTTTACAGTATAAGGGAATTTTAAGAAATCCTGAAAAATAACAGCGTATGTTTTTCTTAAGCGATCGTCAGGCATATGTTTAATATCTTCGCCCATTATGCGGATTTCACCCTGGTACTCTTTATAGAGTCCCAGCAGACATTTGATAAGAGTTGTTTTTCCGGAGCCATTGCTGCCTATTATCGCTATTTTTTCACCTTTATTGATAGAGAAACTTATACCCTTTAGTGTACAAACCGTCTGAGTCGGATAACGGAATGTCACATTCTGAAGAGATAAATATTCCGTACTGCTAGTTTCCTCTGGGGATAAACACACGGCTTCCAGGTGCTCCTCCAGGTCAAAAAAGACCTTGAGATCTTTTAGATATAATAGGCTGACCTTTAGGTCTGAGTAAATTACCGTTAACCGGTTGAGAGCAGTTTGGGTATTGTTCAGGGCTTGATTGACTATTAAAAAGTCACCGATCTGAAGCGACCCTATCCGTCTCATTACAACTAATACAAAGACAGAGGTGAAAATGTAGAATACAGAAGTGGCTGATTCAGTACTCATTTTTATTATGTATTGCTTCTTCTCCAGAGAGAGAGTTCTACCGGTATGGTCCAAGTATTTTTGACTCCATCTGTTTAGGAAAAAATTATTCAAGGAGTATGCCCTCATCTCCTTTGCATAGTTTCTGTCCGTAAGAATTGAATAGATATAGCGTATTTCCTTCATTAATGAAGAAACCTCTATGCTGAAATGGAATTTATTTTTGCCCAGTCGGGACTGGATGAAAAATAGTGGAATAGTAACAATAACGCACAGTACTATTAATTTATAACTTACGGCCAGAAGTATAAAAGTATATGAACCAATGCTAAGAACGGTCTTAATGAATTCCTTAATACTTCTGATGGGTGACCAGAAACGTTCAGAAATATTAGTATTGATTCTGCCGAAATGGTTATGAAATTCAGGATCATCATAAGTCAATAACGGGATTTTACTAAGTTTGGATGTCATTTCAATAACCAGCTTTTGTTCGAGTAAGGATAAGTTTTTTTTCTCGAGATACTGATCCAGATACCCGATACCTGTACTAAAGGTCTGAATTGCAACTTGTGCCAGTAACAAAATAACTATATTTGAATATCCCGGTATTTCCTTGCTGCTCATGATAAATAGCGATAATTCGTTTATGAATTTTTTGCTGATGATTAAAGAAAAGTAAGGGATAATGCCCAGCACTACACTAAAAAGTATTGAAGATAGAATAAGGCTTTTTTTGTTCCTCCATACGTAACTGACGCACCAGGATAATAATTTAAAGTACATGAACTAATCCCTGCTTCTTGTTCCTTAATTTAAGTTGTGAAACGTTTGAAAATATCGGGACGAGGATTTGAAAATTACTGATAGTCATTTTTGAAATGGTTAAACAAATAAAAAATACAAAAAATATAATATAGGAATTCAATTTGCTTACCTCCAAAATATGTATATTTGATTCATGAGAAAATAATATACTTTATAATGGAAAAGAACATGAGTCTTCATTACCTTTTTATGTCGAAAAATGTAAAATAAATACTTTAGAAGAATCAAAAGTGAAATTTTATCCAAATATGTCGGACTGATGAGGGTTTGATTTTAAGGAAAGAGCGAACTAATCTGCGCTAAATATCAAAAAGTATTGAAAAAAACGGCTCAATCTCAAAATCAGTGCTTGAGTATCCACCCATCATCTGATGACGGTTACATTCAATGAGAATGCCGGCTTTATAGTGGTTTCGATTTCGCGTAAAGTAATGGCGACGTTGGAAGGCTTTAATACGGTTGTGACGACCTTCCACCATAGCGTTTGTCCCATCGGCATTGATGGTAGTTTACAATTTCTATGTTCCAGTTGCGCATCGTCTTTAAGGTCCGACGAACAGCAGAATGGTCTATCTTTTCTCCTTGCCCACACCAACGCTCAAATCCTAGTTTGGCAGCACTAAAGCTCGGCGAACAGTCATACCAGATCGCGAAGGCTTCCTTCCATTCCCAGACGCTGCGAAGTAGCGGGGAGAAGGTTAGCGGCATCTCCAGTCACGCCCGGCTCTGCTCTTCCGGCAATTCCGCAGGAGGATTAAGCAAGCGATGATGGGCTTTCAGGTAAGCTCTTGCCCGTGGGGATAGCGTAGGCTGAACGGTTTTTCGAACCTCTTGTACGCTGTCGATCACATAACCATGAACGTGAAAACGATCTGCAATACGAATTGCGCGAGGAAAGCACTCGCTGATCCAGGTATGATACGCCTGCGCTAAATCCATGACGACCGCTTTGGGGTTGAGGAGGAGGGAATTCGGATGAGCGTTAGCATACGCCCGCAAGTCGTTCAGTGTTCGACCCGGCAACAGGTCGAGCATGGTCTCGCCTTTGAGATTATGGATACCGGTATTGTAAGTATGACCTTTTCGGATGGCAAAATCATCGACACCTAAAACCAGATTGGATATTTCTTTCGCTTCGTTCCACACGTGCTTCTCGATGCGTTTGGCACTCCACCGGAACAGCCTCATCATGCATGCGTTGTACGGTACTGGCGGGTAGTTGCTGGATGCGGGCGCTATGTGTAGCCGTTGAGCCCAGCGCTTGTTCGACGGTATGGGAACGAAACAGCCAGCTGTAGCGCTGCTTGGGTCCGACAAATTCATAGAACCATCCAAATCCGACTTCGCAAGTGGTGCAGGACAAACGCATGGAAGGTACATGCAGAAAGGTTTTTTTCGCAAACACTGGCAAATTTCTTACCGTCCGAATACCATTGCTTCCCTTACGAATCAAGTTTTGGTCGGACTTGCACAAGGGACAGCGTTGTTTATGGCTGCGGGGGATGGCTTCGATGTGAAGTTCGTCGGTAGCCATGAACCGAATCTGGCGAACTTGTAACTCTGGTATGTCAAGCATTTCATTGATATACTGGATCTGCATCTGTTTATTCCTTTTGTTGTTGTTCGGTGAGACTTACAACAATACAGGAGTAGCAGATGTTTTTCCATTTTCATCCTTCGGTCACTTCGTCAATTTTTAATACTTCCTTCAGCCAAAGATGCTAAAATATGCTCTCCAATCGACTTTATACGTAAGATATTAGGAATAGAATCATATAGTTGTGAAATTTCGACTGCTTTCCCAGAAAAGTAAGTTGAAAGTGCAGGGTTTAATGAACCATAAGCCTTACTCAATTCAAGATATGAGTGTACTTGTTGATATGGGAATGAATCTATTGATGATTTAAAAGCATTTGAAAGCCAAGTGATAGCATCTGTAAATTGTTCTTTATAGACATATTGACCGCCCATCGCGCCTCTTATAGGGAATTGAACAATTGAATCAATCGAATCAATCGAATCTGCTGATGAATCAAAACTTGTATCTAAAGTATATAACGCCAATTGCTCAGCTCTTGTTAATTGATCTTGATACTCTCCTAAGACAATAATAGTGCTCCTAATAGAACAGGCCCATACGATTTTGAGTTTGAGTTTTTTAGAGCACTTTCTTATTTTTTCCAGGGATATAAGAATAGTTGGAAATCTGAAAACTTTAGAAGAGTACTTAACCAGTCATCAAGCTGCAATGCATTTTGGACACCAGCTGCTGTCATCCAAATTATTGTACCTGGATGGATAAGATCAACATCTTCCTGGTTATTGGCGCTTAACTGGGAGATTCTAAGAGCTCTTAAAATGTGTGCGTTTGCGTTTATTGGTGAGATAAGGGCAAGCTGACTTGCAACATACAAGCTGACATCATAAATGAAAGGTTCCTGGGTATCAGCAACCAGTAATAATAATTCAATTTTATCAAGAAGTTCCTTTACGGATTTGCCTATTCTATTAAAAATGCTGATTTGTTTCATACGAATAGCAAACTTCATTTTTAATTCCATTGTTTCAGGCAAAGGAGTTTCTATCCAAACCAGAGTAAAGCCCCAGATATCATTCCAGGCTTAATGTTTTTCAATCTGCTCAAGACTTAATAGTAAAACTAAACCTGTTTCGTTATAAGCTTCTGCTCCAACAAAGTATCTGAGAGCTCGCATTGCCTCAAAGGGATGAATTTCTCGTTTACCAATGATGTCTTGACATAGTAAAAAGCGTACTTCTTTTATCGTGTTTAAATTAAGGTTCATGGGGCCAATTTGAGCGAGTAGAGGTGTGACTTGATAATTTAATCCGAAATCTTATTGTAACCAAAGTCCTAACACATCGTTTAATCGTTCAAATGGTCTTGCAATTTCAGGATCAACTCTGCTAATCATTTGAATTTGTCTGTTGTCAAAAGAAGCTTGGACGGTCGCCGGATGGCAGCAAGCTGGCGTATTCATTGATCGCCAAGAACGCTGCAGATGACCAGGACGGTGTGTTTATTACCGGAGATATTGAAATAGCCGATCGCTGCGCAGGAGTCCTTCTGGCAAGAAGCTGCTGGCTTCATCGGTCGTGCTGAAGGATAACGTCTATCAGATCACAACATATGTGATCCGGTTATCGTGATTCTGTCGTGCTGCGTGCAACCGCTTGTCCGTCCCGTGGTGTGGAAAAGGCGGCTATCCATCTAATGGACAGCCGCCTTTTCGAGTATTCCTTATTTTATCCATCCGTCAAAAAAAGATTGATCTTCCATCCCGAAATAAGCCTTTACGAAATCTACGAACTCCTTCGTATCTACCTGCTTATACTGATAGGTCTTATAGTAAGCCTGCAGAAAATCGGTTCCGTCATCCTTTCGGTGTTCAAGGAGCTCCCTAAATTTTAGGGGTGGCTGAGCATAGAGTGAGGTGCCGATTTCCCCATTCTGGTAATCAGAGAGCGGAAGGTTGGAATATTGCTTGTATGGTTTATACAAACTTTCTGAGTAAGAATAATCTTGCATATACAGTGAGGTTGCAAGTTCAGTCATCCCTTCATCCAGCCAGCCGTCATGAAACGGATCACTGCTGACAACGCCATAGAACCACTGATGGGCAATCTCATGCACAATCACATGTTTGATATCTTCTTTTGAATAGATCGTAACGATTCCCGGATACTCCATCGATAAACGATCGCCTAAAATAACATCAAGCTGCTTGTGTGGATAAGTTCCGATGTTTTGATTGAAAAAGTGGAGCGCTCCTGCGGCAGTCTTAAGCGCATTCTCCATGTGCGGCTTGTCTTCTGTCCCCGCCCAGACCTTGATTTCGGTATTATCTACGATTTGCCTGACCGGGTTCAGGTCTTTGGTAAAGCTGACCATGAATTCTTTCACATGCTCGGCCTTTAATACACCACCTGATACACTTTCTACTGGATCGAGATCAGACGTGCTGATCACACGATATTTGCCGGGTAGCTTATAATGTAGGGTGAAGTCACTGAAATCCGTATGATAGGACTCTATAGCCAGGATATAAGGCTGTTTGTTCCAGCCGTTCTCATAGGTGGCCAGCATGGGATACCACTGGGCCAGATCATAGCTCTGGCCAGTTCTAGCGAAGCGGATCCCCTTCTCTGGCAGAGTGAACGTATAATTCACCTCTACCTTCGTGTGCGCAGATGGAGCAAGGTAGTCTTTTAGCGGGACCGCTAATGAATCCTGATCCAGTGTGTAAGAGGTCTTGTTCCCGTTAATTAGTACATTATTAAGGATAAACTGGGCATCCTTTCGGTAGATATAATGTTCATCCGGCAACGTGAAGACATTGGGGATCATATAGAACATTAGTTGATCCCAGTGATCTGCTGACGTATTGGTAACATCGATTATAGCTTTAACAGTAAATTGGCTTTGTTCATCCATCTGTAGGTCAAGATCATAGACGGCTTTGCTGCCATTCACTATTGGATGCGGAGTAAATTGAGATAAATCGCCTGTATTTGCAGGCGCAGTAACAGGTTCGGAAATCCTGATATCTTCCGTTTCCGTTACGACAGCACCCGCACCGGGAACGTCTACCGGGTGCAATATCCGCTGGACAGAAGCTGCTGAGAGAGTCAGCATTAGGAGTAGGGTTATGGCCAAAGCGGCTTTAAGCAGCTGCGTGGACAGCTTCGAGGCGGATATCTTGCCGGACAGGCCTTTTCGAAGTCCGGCACCCGCGGCCAGCTCAGCCGGAATAATGGAGCCGGCAAGACCTGCAATCAGCGGTACAAGAACAACCGGTAGGGTAACCCACAACTCCTTGCCCGGGAATTGACCATAAATTCCTGTGATGAACAGTATACCTAGAATCAGAGACAGCACGCCTGCAAGGACTCCCGCAATAATACCCTCCCAGAGTATTAAACGGCGAATTATATTCTTCCGCCAGCCGATCGCCTTCAGCAGAGAGATTTCAGCACTGCGTTCCGTGACATTTTGCCACATGATCTCAGCAATGGTCAGGACGGAGATGGTCAGGCAGATGACCACCGCCACATAATGCATGGGACCAATCTCCGCTGCAGCATATTGTCCCAGCCAGGAAGTATAGAAAGTGCCCTTCAGGCGTAGCGTGACAAATACAAGAAACATCATGAGCGTTGCGGGTATGGTCATGGACAGAATTGATAAGGCATTGCGCTTTAGTTTCCCGGTGAAATGCGCCAAAGCGAGCTGAAACAAATGCCGGACTAGAGTTACGCGCCGAACGTTAGCCGATGTTTCTCCCAACCGCAGCGATTCCATAGGTGAGATTCTTCGCACCAAAATCATAGGTGCTACGGTACCTAATATATAGATTAAGAAGCCAAGCCCTCCCACTGCAAGGAATTCCGATAAGGCAATTTGACGCCCCTCTATAAAAATAAAGTAAGATTCTATAGACCAGGTCACAAGCATAACAACCAGCCCAATAAATACAGCTTCAGTAAGTATTAGGCGGTTAATCTGCGAATAACGCCAGCCAATGGAGAGCAAGACAGCAAATTGCTGTTTACGAACCAGGAAAGAGACCAGATTCGTAACTGCCACATAGATTACTGCTACGAACATGATCAGAACCAGCATACCGGAAAAACCGACCTTTACTTCACTTACCAAGGTAAACGCCGTTCCAAGCTTAATCCATTGTTGCTCAATCCAGCCGAGGTCAGTCTGTGTACCGCTTGGCGGAACTTGAATCAGCACCGATTGTGGTGAAGAGGCAAAGGTAACATCGGCAAGTAATCCGGTAGTTTCCCGGATTGCTGCTGCAACCTGCTCCAGCTTCGCCTGGTTCGTTTCCGTAATTTCAACCACTCCGGTTACTTTGACACGAATAACTGAGATGGGCTTATCCCCCATAATTAATCCGGCTGCATCCAGTGTAGTCAGCATTGTAGGCGGACTTGTCATAAATCCTAGAGGATTATGTATCGACGAGAGCCCCACCTGAGGATTTACCGGCAGGCCCTTTTTATTCAGTACAGATTTTGCTGTAGGAGTACTATAGGTATCCATTGGGAACAGATTGCCTAAATCTTTGGTGATTTGTAGCTTGGCGGGATCATACATGCCAATGTATTTCGGGAGCAGTTGAAATTGAGCTACTTTGTTTGGGTTCTGTGTTTCCTGCAGTTTCTTCAAAGGCCGATAATACTCAGGGAATTGATCGGTGAAAGCTGCATAGTTAGATATAGAACTATCCGTAACCGCTGTGGCTCGTGGCGAATCATAGCTTTGTAGTTGGTAAGCAATAGGCCATCTATCTGTATAAGGGCTAATGACTGGCTTAAATTTCAAAGGAGTAGAGAGTTGGAAACTTCTAATTCCCTGAATTTGCATATTTTGATTAAAAAGGTTGGCAACGAGTGCTTGATATACTTGCTCCGAACTGTATGTGTGTGATTGCTTGGACGCCACTGGGCTTTTTTGAAAAAAAGATTTGACCTCGCCGGTGTTCAATTTGGCTATAGCTGCACTAGCTTTCTCTGGTGCGGAAAAGGGAAGATCCAACCGAGTTGTCTCAAAAGTGTATGTAGCGTTCTCGGGTAGGACATTACGGCTTACAAGTATGGGTAATTCAATTTCTCTGGATTGAAACTGAGCGTTAAGCTTTGATTTACTCGTATCACTTGCTCTGAAATATCGGCTATTTTCTTCCTCCAGGGGTTCCAGTGCCTGATCTAGTCCAACTAGCTTGTTTTCTTCGTCAGGGTCAATGCCTACTAGCAACGATTTGTATTCAACAGTATCAACAAATATGTTATTAGTTCCATAATCGATAATTCTAAACTTTTGAGCGATATCTTTAGCAAGAGGGAATTTGTAGGTCCCGTACACATTATAATCCTCGGTATTTTGAAGCTGCACACCGTTGTTAATCGAAACTTTAAGTTTCGAATTGTATATTCCGGGTTCTTCTACCTTGGCATATCCATCCAGTGATAGGCCGTAATCGCTGTAACCAATTACCGCTAAAGGGGCGGCTACCTCTACTCCGGATATTTGCTTGATCTGATTCCATTGCTGTGTACTTATCCCTCCGGAAATTCCGCCCGGCAAGTTTGGCTCTATCAGCTGATTTTGTTCATCTGTTAAAGTTGTCCCCGGCGGACGCACAAGAATATGATAAGAGACCTGCCATTTATTCTGCAGTGTCTCCATCACCGTGCCTTTATTCGATTCCGTTAATCCCGAAAGGAAGCTTAAACCTGAACTAACTATTAAAACTCCGATCAGGAGCACGATGAACCGTTCTTTATTCCCCCACCAGAATGATCCCAGTAGCTTTAGCATAAAGCACCGCCTGTAGTCACATTTCTTTCCTGAATAACGCGTCCATCTCTTAGTTCAATAGTCCGGTCAGCCTTCCCGGCTAACTGAAGATCATGTGTGACAACAATGATTCCGCATCCGAGTTCTGTTTTTAGCTGCTGAAGCAACTCATAGAAGGCCTCGGCATTTCGGGAGTCCAGATTTCCTGTAGGCTCATCTGCCAACAGCCATTGCGGTTTGTTGATTAGAGCCCGTGCAATGGCCACCCGCTGCTGTTCACCGCCGGACAGCTGGGAGGGCAGAGACCTGGCTTTGTCTGCGAGCCCAAGCTGTATCAATAGCGCTTCGGCACGTGCTTTATAATTAACAGAGGTTCTTCTTCCGTAGAAGGGCGACATGACATTCTCAATGCTGGTTAACGTAGGTAGCAGGTGGAAATGCTGAAACACAAGTCCAATCGCCGAAAACCGGAAATCTGCCAGCTGGTTCCCCTTTAATGTTGAGACATTAACGTCCCCGATCTTGACCTGTCCAGCCGTTGGCTTGTCCAGTGTTCCAAGCAGGCTTAGAAGCGTTGATTTGCCGGAACCCGAGGCACCTACAATGGCTGTAAATTCACGCTGTCGAAAGGACAAGGTAATATCCTGCAGCGCTGGGGTTTCAACCTCACCTATCCTATATGATTTACAGATACCAGTTACCGCAAGTTCTTCGAGCACAAAATATCCTCCAATCCCAAATAAAGGTATATATCTTAAAGTTAGAGTAACGTTATGCCGGCGCTCCGTCAACACTTATGCCGAATAATGGGCGTATGAATACTTTCCGTTAGTTTTAATTTGTTTAACCATGTCTTGAATTTCTTGTAATAGAACATCAGCATCACTAAATGTAGTAGCTTCACTAAAACTCAACCTTATACTGCTTGAAGCGATATCCTTATCATTAGTTATGGCCAACAAAACTCTGCTAAATTTATTTGATTTGGAAGAACAGGCTGATTGTGATGAGACTAAGATACCTTTTTGTGTAAGTATATTTATTGAAATAGAAGAGGGGACACCTCTATAAGAGAAATTTAAGATATGGGGTGCGCACAAATGACCCCGAGGACTATTAATTTCAAGCTCGGGAATGCTTCTGATTTCGTTATAAATATAGTGATGTATATCTTGTAAATGTCTGGTTCTAGAAAGCTGCTCCAATATACAAATTTCCACGGCATGGGCAAGGCTTGCGATTGCCGGGACATTTTCTGTTCCGGGTCTAATTCCATATTCTTGGCCTCCTCCCCAAATAATAGGTGCAATCACCGTGTTGCTTTTAACAATCAAGGCACCAATACCTTTAGGACCTCCGATTTTATGGCCTGAAAATGTAAATAGATCGATACTACCTAGTGCTATTTCCATTTTCCCAACTGCTTGTACTCCATCGACGTGAAAAGAAACCTGATTATGCAATTTAAGCATTTCACCAATTTCTTTGATTGGTTGAATTACCCCTGTTTCATTGTTAGCATACATAATACTCACAAGAACTGTATTTTCTTTTAAGGATTCTTCTAATTGCTTTATAGATACAAGACCATTAGAATCTACGGGTAATATGGTAACCTCAACATTATCCTTTTTGAGATATTCAGCACAGCTGTATACCGAGGAATGCTCAATAGCGGATATGATAATATGGGGGGAGGCAAAGACCTTTCTGCTGGCACGCACAACTCCTAAAATTGCCAAATTATTACTTTCGGTTGCGCCGGAAGTGAATACTATTTCACTTGGAGCTATCTTAAATAGTTTGGAGATCTTCTCTCGGGATTCTTCAATTAGACTACTTGCTTGATACCCTAATTTGTGAACAGACGAGGGGTTGGCATACATGTTTTTAGACACCGCGCAAAAAATATCCAGAACCTCCGGATTAACAGGTGTAGATGCACAATAATCAAAGTACATCAATACAATCTCCCTCCTTTTAGGTTTGTTCCAAAATAATGAGAACTGCTAGTCCATAAACATAGCAGTTCTTGCGTGAATTATTTAAATCTATGCTATGCGCAACATTTGTAAGTAGGCTTGGAACTGCACTCTTCTCTGGTAGTACAATCTAGTAACAAGACCTGTTCGTAACCATCAAAATAGTTATTAGTTCCACATCTGTTTCCGAGTATCTGTATACATACAGTGGGGCCTTCAACCTGACACTGACAAATAGCTATTTTGGGTGTTATCCCAAGCATTTTCGAAATGTAATCCATCTTTTTCACCTCCTAACGGATATTATTATTTAAAAGACGGAGTAAGGAATGGGACTTTTTTTGTGGTGAAAGATTTTTTAGATCACTAAAATCATTGATTACTCCTGTACTGCATACCATTCTCTGCTCATTAATTAATATGAACGAAGGATGGACTCTAATCGAAAAATGCTTCTCCATATGTTCTTCATTGATAGATATTACCGGGAATCCCCATTTAAAATTAGTGATCATTTCTTCAATATCCTGCGATAATCCGTTTGAAAATAATATAAGGTCAAAAGAGTCGGATAATTTCTTTAACAAAGGAAGTGATTGTATGCATTTAATGCAATAAATCGAAGTGAATAATAATAGTGTTTCTTTCCTAATTTCGAGGTTTTTTTCCTTGAAAGTAAAGAAATCATCCAAAACAATAGATCCGATGTCAGGACCATTGTCTAAATACATTTTAAACCAGCCCTTTCAAGAGGTTTTAAGTGTCAAGTGTTATTGTTTGTAACCTTTTGGATGTCTTTTAGGTGACTTACGGCACCTTTTGATATTATTTTCTTATCCTTTGAAAGATAGTAGGCAAAGGGAAAAATCTTAGTTTTATAAATAATTTCATCTATTGGGGGATATTCAACAACAGATATTCCTAGCTGTCTCATTTTTTTAACTTCTTCATTTTCCGGTTTTTTTTTTGATAGATAAACATTGATCACTTTTGGAGCCAGGGAATTTTTAATCTCACTTATATTTTTGATGATTTCCAAGCATGTGAGACAGGTATCTGACAGAAATAACACAAGTCTATCGTGATTAACTTGCTGTTTGTCAGACATTGGAAATATGCTATTTATTGCTAAGCCGTGGTCACTTAATAAATTATTAGAGCTGTTCTTTTTTTGTCTCTTGAGGGCGATGTAAATAGAACTGGTGACTATAAAAGTAAAAAAAACAATAATTATAGGTATTATTGGAATCATCTCTTCTCCAAATACAATTTACTGGAAATACAATAACACATTCAGCTGTGAGCTGAGGCAATTACACATTCAACTCACAGCTCTTAATTAGGATTCTAACAACAACTAAAATTCGATCTAGATCCGCATTCTTCCCGTGTGGTGCAGTCAATTAAGAGGGTTTCCGAAAAATTATTCCCGGTAAATTGACTGCATAGGTAGAAGGTTTTTTGACGGCATACTTCAGGTCCGTCTACCTGACATTGGCAAATCTGTATTCTAGGTTCAATACCTAACGCTTTTGAAATAAATTCCATTATTTTCACCTCCTTTCAAAAATATAATGGTTTTTTATCCTGCCAGAATAGATGTTAATTCTTCTGTATCTTTTAATTCATGAATTTCTGTAATGACGCCTCCCTGGTTAAAGGAAACAATTAATGGTACTTTTTCAATTCCGAAACTATTCATTAAGCGGGTAGAACGTATTAAAGGGAAGTTGTACTGTTTGTCATTAATATTCATGGAGGAATCTTTTGGCCTGTCTGGTTTTAAAACTAAATAATTCTGTCTGCCAGTTCCATGCTGCAGCATATCGAGTACCCGGTAACAGGAGCCGCAGTGGTCACTTAGAAAGACCAGTTTTGTTACACTGCCCATTATTTGATCCGACGATATAAGCCCGCCTCTCTGATCCTTTGCCTTAAAGCTAGGTAGCTTATCATCAATATTTAATGCTTTTTTTCCAGTGTTTTCGTTGAAGTTATTGATATGAGTAACAAATATTCTTGTTAACAAGTAAATAAAAACGAGTATAATACCTAGAAATACCCAAAGTAATATGTTGGATACCATTAAAATAGTATTCATATAATTTAAGCTCTCCTTATTACTGATTTCTGTTCATCAGGTGCTCGATTTCTTTGATTTTTTTAAATGTGAAATAGGAAGGTACTGCAAGAATAAGCGGAATTACAATATAAAACATTTACTTATGTCCTCCTTAACAGGGGATAGTCTCGTTCATTACTTCTATTTCTTCTCCCATGGAGTAAAGCTGATAATACTCTCCGTGCTTCGCAACGAGTTCATTATGAGTACCTTGCTCTATGATTTCACCTTCTTTTAACAGAATGATCTTATCAGCGTATCGGGCAGAAGCAATTCTATGAGATATAAAAATAACTGTTTTATCTTCAGAATTAGTAAGTAACTCTTTAAATACTTCCATCTCGGACCTTGAATCCAACGAAGCTGTTGGTTCGTCAAGCACTAATATATCTGAATGCCTGTACAAAGCTCTGGCTAATGCGGTTTTTTGCCATTGCCCTCCAGAGAAGTCAACTCCGTAATGGATATAATTCCCCAGATATGTGTTGTACTTTTCCGGTAAATTTGAAATCATTCCGTGTATTCCCGCCTTCGTACTAGCAGAGATCACTCTGCTATCGGAATGGGAAGATTCACTATCAACATCACCGAAGTATATATTCTCCTTTACAGTATAAGGGAATTTTAAGAAATCCTGAAAAATAACAGCGTATGTTTTTCTTAAGCGATCGTCAGGCATATGTTTAATATCTTCGCCCATTATGCGGATTTCACCCTGGTACTCTTTATAGAGTCCCAGCAGACATTTGATAAGAGTTGTTTTTCCGGAGCCATTGCTGCCTATTATCGCTATTTTTTCACCTTTATTGATGGAGAAACTTATACCCTTTAGTGTACAAACCGTCTGAGTCGGATAACGGAATGTCACATTCTGAAGAGATAAATATTCCGTACTGCTAGTTTCCTCTGGGGATAAACACACGGCTTCCAGGTGCTCCTCCAGGTCAAAAAAGACCTTGAGATCTTTTAGATATAATAGGCTGACCTTTAGGTCTGAGTAAATTACCGTTAACCGGTTGAGAGCAGTTTGGGTATTGTTCAGGGCTTGATTGACTATTAAAAAGTCACCGATCTGAAGCGACCCTATCCGTCTCATTACAACTAATACAAAGACAGAGGTGAAAATGTAGAATACAGAAGTGGCTGATTCAGTACTCATTTTTATTATGAATAATGACTTTTCTGCTCCTCCATAGGTAGCTGATGCACCAGGAAAATAATTTAAAGTACATGAACTAATCCCCGCTTCTCAGAGTTTTCCACTAAACCTCCTCCAGTCTTCAACTACCGAATCGAAAATCGCACTGCCTTTAATTATATTTCCCTTGGAATCTACTAATAAATAGTACGGCGCTATTGGAAAGCCATTGTTAGCAAGCAAATTATCTTCAATATCAAAAATGGATATTCGGCTTTGAAACTGCTGATGGAATTTTTCTTTAAGCGGTGTTTCGGACTCACTGCCTAACAAGCTGGTGAGTGGTAAATTTTCAGTGGCATGCTCATTCAAAAGACGTTCCAAATTCTCATAGCATACTGAACAGCTTGCATTTGAAATAATTATAATAAATGGAGAATTAAAAAGACGCAGGGGGAATTGGAAAAGAGCATTAACATTCTGTCCCACTTTACTGGCTTTGTTCCTTAATTTAACTTGTGAAACGTTTGAAAATATCGGGACGAGGATTTGAAAATTACTGATAGTCATTTTTGAAATGGATAAACAAATAAAAAATAGTGTAAAAAATACAAAAAATATAATATAGGAATTCAATTTGCTTACCTCCAAAATATGTATATTTGATACATGAGAAAATAATATACTTTATAATGGAAAAAAACATGAGTCTTTATTACCTTTTTATGTCGAGAAATGTAAAATAAATACTTAAGAAGAATCATAAGTTAAATTTTATCTGAATATGTCGGACTGATGAGGTTTTGATTTTAAGGAAAGAGCGAACTAATCTGCGCTAAATATCAAAAAGTATTGAAAAAAACAGAAAACATTAATACAGGTGGGTTTAAAGGGGTTTATTACATCAATAGTTCATCACTAATTAAATGAATTGTGAAATAATCACCTGAGCCGATTGGACCGCCAAAGGCGCCGGCATTACTACCCTATGGAGGGAATATACCGGGAGCCTTTTTTGGCCGGCTTATGGAGGAGGAAGGGAGTATGACAGATGAAGAGTGGAAGCGCCTGGATGAGGCCGACTGGCTCTTCCGCAAGATAGTTAGGTGGTTCGTGAAGGTGCGTGACTGGGTGAGGGCGAGAGGGAGCGAATATGAATATCTTAAGAAGGCTTATGCCAGTGGGTACCCATATTCTATTGTTTGGGGTGCATCAGTTTTTTTGGCATCTGTGACAGTCTATAGAGCTTGGTGTTACCTTTATGGCAAGCCAACCTGGAAGGAGATCATCTCTATCTTCTCACACGATCTTGGTTATTGGGGTAAGCCCAATATGGACGGTGAAGAAGGAGGATGGTATCCGGAGGTGCGTGCTAAAATCGTTAAGAGATGGCTTGGTGAGGAGTATCAAAAACTGGTTTTATACCACAGCAGGCATTATGCAAAGTTGCACAGCGAATTACCAATCAAGCTCTGTTGGGCGGATAAATTGTCCATTATGTTTGATCCCAAATGGTTTTATTTGTTGAGGGCCAGGAGTACTGGTGAAATCAAGGAATATCGTAAAAACGCAGGTTCAATGGAAGTTTGGAACTTGTCCGATTCCGAATGGGTTGACTGAATTTCGGCTAATTTCGTTGAAGCTGCTTGAATAGGGACCATCCATAGGGAGCGTGCCTAGGTTCATCGCAGATTAGAAATTACCTCCCGGAACTATTTTATTGTAATTTACTCAACTTTCGGTGCGACCAAGCCTAGGTTGTGAAGTTTAGCAGGTGGAAATCCTGCTTGGAAAGGCTAAAGCCAAGCCATCAATAGCGAGTCTTGGACGGCTGGAAGTAATTTCAGACGTTAAGCGTAGACAGCCAGATAGTAGGCCTGAAAGTGATAGAGCCTCGAAAAGAGTAAACCGGAGAGGTCGACGTTGTCGAAAGTACGGAAGACCATACTCATTCATGCGTTAAAGGCAAGTAGGGATGAGCTCTCCCGGGGTCGGAGAGCCAGGCATGCTATACAATGACTTCACTGCAACTTGGGAGACCCTGTCAGTTCTCCCGGTGGGGGAGTATGACAAACAACCGATCAAAAGGAAGAATGTCAAATGACGAACAGGGAGTCGGATCACTGCGTACTACCGATGAAGCCGAGTAATGTCGGCAAAGGGAAGGCAGTGACATATCATCAATCTTGTTAAGGACACATTTTCTACACACAGGGGTAGGTTAAAAGTGCAAACAAAACTGGCAAGAATAGCAAACATAGCAAAAGAAAATCCAAAGGAGTCTTTCACATCGCTGTATCACCTCTTGAATGAGGAACTGCTGACACAATGCCACCTTGAACTAGACGGTAGCAAAGCTACGGGTGTCGACCAAGTTACGAAGGCAATATATGAAGAGAATCTGGAATCAAACATTAAAAACTTGGTAGAACGGCTGAAGAGGAAGAGCTACCGACCACAACCTGTAAGAAGGGCCTATATACCCAAGGATGAGAAGAGCACAAGACCGCTCGGAATCCCTTCCTACGAGGACAAAATCGTGCAATTGGGACTGAACAAGATCCTCCAAGCCATTTACGAACAGGACTTTCTGAACCTATCCTACGGTTTTCGCCCAGGGAGAAACTGTCATGACGCACTGAAAGCATTGAATCGAAATATTGAATATGGAAGAACCAGCTACATCGTGGATGCCGACATTCGTAGTTTCTTTACGAAGGTCAATCACGAATGGCTCATGAAATTCCTTGGAGTAAGAATTGCAGATTCACATATCCAAAGGCTAGTCAGACGTTTTCTGAAAGCCGGGATCATGGAACAAGGGAGATGGGAGCCGACAGAAGCCGGAACCCCACAAGGTTCAATTGTTTCTCCGGTATTGGCAAATCTTTATCTGCATTACGCCTTGGACTTATGGTTTGAGGTCGTAGTGAAGAAAGCATGCCGGGGCGAAGCAAGTATGATTAGATACGCCGATGATTACGTATGCTGCTTTCAGTACAAGGTTGATGCAGAACGATTCTATGAGGCATTAATCAAACGGTTGGCCAAATTCGATCTGGAAATTGCAGAAGAGAAAACGAAAATTCTGGAATTTGGACGTTTTGCCGAAGAGAACCGGAAGCGAAAGGGACAGGGAAAGCCTAAAACGTTTGATTTCCTGGGTTTTACTCATTATTGCAGCAGGAGCAGCAAGGGAAAGTTCAGAGTGAAGAGAAAAACGAGTGCGAAGAAGTTCAAATCTAAAGTGAAAGCATTCAAGAATTGGCTGAGAACGGAACGCCATCAAGACGTGGAGGAACTAATGAAGACGATACGAGCCAAACTAATCGGGCATTATCGCTACTATGGAATAACGGACAACAGCAGAGCAATGTCCGTATACAAATTCCAGATATCTAAAACGTTACTGAAATGGTTGAATCGCAGAAGCCAGAGAAGGAGTTTCACGGCAGATAAATATAACCTTTTCCTGCAGCGTAATCCTTTACCAGAACCTAAAATCTACGTGAACATATACGGATAATCCATGCAGTATTGCGAAAGATGATATGAGGAGCCGTATGCCTTAATTGGGCACGTACGGATCTGTGAGGGGCGTGAGTCGTGAGGCTCACGTCTACTCGACCACCTGAAAAAATGGCTTAAACCCTTGAGCGCGTAAGGAGAATTCAGTGGATTTACTCGTATTGACAAAAAAACCTCACTTGTTTGGTATCATGGAAGTGTCGAGCAACCATGCCAACAAGAAAGGTGCGTAACCCTATGTTACAACAACATTCCCTGTCTGAACAGTCTCGCTTTTCCAAACTTTTTGCCACTCTTCACATTGGAAAAACCCTGCGACAAGCGGGCATTTCTAAAACCTTCGGTATTTCCAGTCTAGCCGTTTTTCAAATCGTGTTCTCTTTGGTTTTCGAAGGGAAGAATTGGTTCCGACTTCTGGAAAGTGACCGCGGAGCAGATCTTCCCGGCAAGGACGTTATTTATCGGTTCTTGAATCAAGCATCTTTTGCTTGGCGGCGCTTTTTGCAGGCTTTAAGTCTTCGCATCGTGCGTCACTTCGAATCGCTCATTTCCTCTCAGCGCGTACGTGTATTCATTATCGACGATTCCGTTTTGAGCCGAAACCGGAGCAAAAAAGCAGAGTTATTAGCACGAGTTTTTGACCACTCCACAGGCAAATTCACCAAGGGCTACACCATACTAACCCTGGGTTGGTCGGACGGCTTTAGCTTTGCTCCGCTTGAGGTTGAGTTAATAAGAAATGGGAAATCGCTGCGAACTTGTTCATCTTACGCAAAGCCGGCTTCAATCAAACGACTATGTACCTCTTGCGTGAATCCCTAGAATCTTTAAGTATTAAACAATCATGCTGGCAGCAATTATTTAATATTTATCAGCTGGAATTAGACATCGATTCTCCTGCGAACGTACGGGAATACCGTATGTCGGGGTTCACATATCAAGACTACGAAGAGATTCTAAGGTAGTATAAGAATAAGAGTCATTAGTCTTGCCCGTTTTCTAAAAAAGTTCATTTCAGATTATGGGATCAACAAAAATTTGAGGTGGTGAGTTACTCTTGAAGGTATACATAAAAAAAGGCCCTGATAATGAAATCGCGAACCATAATTTTTATGCTGCTTATGACGGATTTAAACAAATGGGTTATGAAATACGCTATTTCCAAGACGTGAATGAGTTGTCTGGTCATCAAAAGGAAGATGTTATTGTCAGTTATGTCGAGGACGTCAGAACCATGCTTAGCAAATACGAGATTGTTGCACCAGAAATGGACTATCCAGAAGAATTAACTGCATTTTTGGGGAGAAAAGTATGGAAGTCAAGACTGAGCATAATTGCAAATAATCCAGGAGAATGGAATGTATTCATTAAGCCGGTTGAGGATAAAAAGTTTACCGGAGTTGTGGTTAGAAGCACGAAGGATTTAATGGGATGCGGGACATACGGTGAAGATCCTGTGATACTATGCTCGGATGTGGTCAAATTCGTAGCGGAGTGGAGATGCTTCGTCAGATACGGGAATATTCTAGATGTTCGCAGGTATAGAGGGAATTGGAGATCGCAGTTCGACTATCGAGTCATTGAAAATATTGTCTTGCAATACAAGTCTGCTCCCCAAGGATACGCTGTAGATATTGGTATAACCGATAAAGGAGAAACTTTACTAATTGAAGTTAATGATGGGTATGCGCTGGGACATTATGGGCTGTTTTCTTTGGACTATGCGAAGTTATTATCCGCAAGATGGTCAGAATTGACGAATACGACTGATGAATGCGCCTTTTAAGTCACAAAAACATATACAGCAATTATTGAACTTACTTACCTCTGCATATGGGTTGGAAGCACCAGGAATAAGTTATATTTTCCTATTATGATAATAATTCACCTTACTTTCGAATCTATAGGAGAACCGGTATGACGGATGGGATTTATTTCGTTTGGACTCTTCATGTTATTGGGATTAGACTGAGGAAAGAATGGTAAAGTACATTTACGGCAGTTCGATGAACAGAGAAGTACAGAGTATCTAAAAAAAACAGAAATCAACATTACCATTATTACCGACCTGAATAATGAAAAGGAGAAGGGCGTTCTCTCAAATTGAGATGACGCAATGCTTGTTTTTTTGAAGTGTTGTGTATTGCAAGAAGAAAATTGTAAGAAATCATTTTTAAGATTATCTTAGAACTTTTAAGGTTGTACCTGTACCTCTGTCAACAGAGTAGACACAAAGAATCGAGATTAAATGTGTCAATCCTGCAGGTTATTTGTATTTTTTATTTAGAAACTCAATGATCGCTGAATTATACGTATAGCTTTAGACAGATATAAAAAGTACTGTACTGTGGTATACTCGAAATATAAGTGGAAATGAGGTGTTTCTATATTGATGGACCTTACGCAGGATCTTGCCAAATTGATCCGACTAACAGGTGACCGTGCGAAATTGGATGCTAAAGCAAATGGGACATATATAGTATATAAGACAAATGAGGGGCACATCGTTAAAGAATACAGCACAGGTAAGATCGAGAAAATGAATGAACAGAACTTTACCCATGAATGAGACAACTGCAACGATGTTTGTGTTTGCAGGTAATAATGGAAGTGGTAAGAGCACAATCCGCAACTTGATTGTTGACCTGCTTGGAGTAAGTGTAAATATTGATCCGGATGCACTCGCCCGTAAAATTAATAATGGACATCCTGAAAAGAGTAAAGTATCTGCTGGGAAAGAAGCCATAAGAATAGCCAGGGAGTGTATCCGAAATAAGTGGGATTTCACTGTGGAAACCACCTTAGCGGGTGGTAACGTTATAAGGCAGATGAGGGATGCAAAGGAACAAGGCTTTGATATTATTGTGTTTTATGTGGGACTAGGGGATGTTCGGCTAAATATTGAACGTGTTGCTCTACGTGTGAAAAACGGTGGCCACCATATTGAAACCGATGATATTATTAGACGCAATGTAACAAGTATGAATAATCTGTTGTCTCACTTAGACCTAATAGATCAATTAGTCGTTATTGATAATAGTAAAGCAGATGGTGAAATTATTCTTGGAGCGGATAAAAGCGGAATAAAATATTATTCAGATGAATTGCCTGAATGGGCACAAGCAATCGATCTAAAATTACAGATTAAATATAAAACGCAAAAGTAAACCAAATCGAATCGGGAGCGATCGCATTTGGTTTATTTTTATTTGATATCGTATCGTGTCCATAACCTCAAGAAATTCGATAACACAGGCGAGGATATGGAGGATCTGATTTCCATCGGCACGATCGGACTGATCAAGGCCATCGAAAGCTACCGGCCCAACAAGGGCACGAAGCTCGCGACCTTTGCTGCTCGTTGTATAGAAAACGAAATTTTGATGCATTTAAGATCATTGAAAAAGACCCGCAAGGACGTCTCTCTCCATGATCCAATTGGGACTGACAAAGAAGGTAATGAAATTACACTCATTGATATCCTTGGCTCCGAAGCAGATGATGTCATTAAAGAAGTCGATCTCAAGATTGAAAAGAGCAAGATCTATCGTAATCTTGATATATTGGATGAACGTGAGAAGGAAGTCGTCGTCGGCCGCTTCGGCCTGGACACTGGCGGGGAAGAGCGGACGCAGCGGGAGATTGCGAAGGACTTGGGGATCTCGCGGAGTTATGTGTCGCGGATTGAGAAGCGGGCGCTGATGAAGCTGTATCATGAGTTTTATAAGGCGAAGCGGTGAGAGTATCGGGTCTGTCTTTTGACAGACTCTTTTTGTTGTCGGAATGTGGACGTATAGTTCAAAAATAAATATGTAAAAAGTAGGATTTTCATGTAAAACATTTGAAATCTGATGTTATAATTTGGATAAATATGATTCTATAGTAATTTGGAGGGGGAAAATGATTAGATCTATAGAAAAGTATTTAAATATAAAGTCATAAGTGGGAGCAGAATGAGGCAGAATTTGTTTGAAAGAGGATCACTCAGCAGAATAGCAATAAGACAGAATTGAAATGGCATCAATGTCAGAATGAAGGAGATAAAATGTGGAAAAGATCGATCAGCAATGTTATTGGTGTGGAAAAAAAGCAACTACACGTGAGCATGTGAACTGTGACCGTATTTGTGGAAAGTTTAAAAAAGAAGACCTTTAAGAAGCGGTTAATAGGTGACTCCTGAATTCATCGGGAGTCATTTTTTTTAATGCCCATTGATATCGCTCGGAGTTATAGTAGGCGATATAGTCATCCACCCTTGTTCGTAATTCCACGAGAGTCATACATGACTTGTACTCCAAATCATCCTTCATATGGCCAAAGAAGCTCTCGATGGCGGCGTTATCCCAGCAGTTTCCTTTCCGTGACATGTACTGTGTAAACCCAGCTTTGTGTACGAGAAGGCGGAATCTAGGATGAGTATAGTGCATTCCTTGATCCGAGTGTAACAGAGCTTCTGGATGAATATTGCCATCCAGTCGTTCAAGTAGTTTCTCCAGTGTTCGTTCTACAATTGGCATGGCCAATGACGAAGAGAGGTAGTGAGCTAGAATCTGTCTCGTAGCCCCGTCTTTCACCACGGATAAATAAGCACATTGTCCATCGCCATAATGCATATAGGTAATATCCGTCAGTAGCACTTTCTCGGGCTCTCTTTGGTCAAACTGACGCTTGAGTAAGTTGGGACACGTTTGGTGCTCTTGTGTGGCTTTTGCCATCTTCCGATAGGGATTGGCTTGCCGGATCGTAGCAATGAGCTTATATTTTCGCATTAATCTTCGAATTTTCTTATGATTCATGATGATACCGTTCTCCCGTTCCAGCCTCATCTTCACGACCAATGCTCCTGCTCTACCCTTTAAAGCATCATAGTGTTTCTTGATGAGGAAAGCGTCACGCTCGTCCGCTTCCTCTCGCAACTGTCTGGCTTCCTCAACAGCTTGCCAACGGTAATATCCGCTTAAGCTCACACTGGCTAGCCTGCACAAATAACGCGTCACTCGCTGCAAACCGTGCTTACGTATCGTTTGGTTAATAATTTCAAAGCGCTCGGAGGGTGTCAATGTTCCCTCTGCATCTTCTGCTTTTCGAGCGCCTCTAGCTTTTTTAAAAAATCGTTCTCCATCTCCAAAAGCTTGATTCGTGCCTCTGCACGTTTGAACTTTTCCTCGATAGAAAGTTCTCCAGCTGGTCGTCTGCCCGGGGATCCCTTTCCTCGTTGTTCCTCTAGTAATCCAGCATCTCCCAGAGCATTGTACGTATTACGCCAACGGGTTAGGCAATGCTTAGGCTTCTTGCGACCGATAATATCTACGTCAAATCCCGCACTAAGGAAGATTTCCATTGGAGTTTGACCCTCCTTATAGGCCTTAACCGCAGCCAACTTAAACGTTGACGAATAGGTGATACTCTTTTCCGTCACGTTCTCTACATTTGGATTGTTCTCTAGTAGTTTAATCTCTTTTTCGTTGAATATTTTTGAGCTTCCTCTTGTTTTATTATTCATGAAGGCTTCCTCCGCTATTTCGCTATTTCGATTAAAACACAAATGACCCATAAGAGGGTCACTTTTTTCAAAGTTTCCATCTTACGGGTCACAGTTCACATGTTCCACCAAGGTGTCTTTTTCCAACAGATAAAGATGTAGGGGAACATTTTAAACAATCTTTCCGTTCCGAATTAATCACCGTTCCTTCGTGTGACGAGCATAACTCTTTGAAATCAGGTGAAGATGAATATCTAATGGCTTGTTTGACTGCAAGAGTTGGCAACAATCTTATAGCGTATGCACATACACAAACCAAGCTGAGACGATCTTTGCGGCTTCATAGAAATTTGTTAGAAATTGAGAAGAATTTAAACATTTATAATTAATGAAAGAGAGGTTCCTGTCTCAATAATCAATCTTGATGTTCCTCGGTTAAGTTATTCTTTTGAAGCAATTGCGAGAGCTCTATTTTTTCATAAGTATCGTGCTCAGCATAAAGGGAAATGTGTCGTTGCATCGGATATGTTTTTATCACCAGATGCATCGGCTGCGGGATCAAATCAATTTATTAGAAATGGAATAAGAATGTTTGAAAAGGAGCAAGGTTACTGGAATACACCAATACAAGGGAAAAATCCTATGGTTTTTACATATCAATTTAGTCCGTTAGATGGCTTTGGGTCGCATACCTTAGCTTTAAAATTCTATGAACAAACCAATGTATATGTTTGCATGGCGGATATGATTAGACTTAAACCTTATGAGAAGGAATTTGATGTGGCTAGTAAAATTTTTGGACTTAGGAAATAACGTGGGTCGTGAGCGAACAAGTTTTTAATTCATTTTAGAGGTGAGTTAATGAGAAATCAAATCGAATTAAATAAATGTATAAGTTATCTAACCCGATGGATAAGCGAGATACGATTACAAAATGCGATTAGATACTACGATATTAATAAAATTTCAGAAAACTTATCTGCGTTTATCCTAAATGAGCTTTATGGATACAATTTAATTAATGCTAATAGTGAAGTCACTAATGCTTGTGCTGTTGATTTAATAGATCGTGAAAATAATATTGCTGTTCAGGTTACTTCAAGGGTTGATGGTAAAAAAATAAAAAAGACATTATCTGATTTCATTGAAAATAGAATGGAGCTGTCCTATAAAAATGGTATCAAATTTCTAATCTTAAATTTTGAAACGGTAAAGAAAGGAAACTATAAATATAATAGTATCTACAAGGATTTTGACTTTTCAACTGATGTAATAACAGACAGGATGCTTATAAAAAGAATAGAAGAAGTATATCAAACGAACTATAATCAATTCTTATCTTTATTAAAAAAAATGCGGCATGAATTTGGCGCTGAAAATGTAAGGATTAAAGATGATCTTGAAATCCTAGAGGAAATCTATAATTGTTTTGATAGACCTGCCTTTTCAACTCCTTTTTATCAAGAAAGTAATTTACCAGGTTTTATCAAAGCTATTGAAGGAACGATAGAAGCTCTGAACACTGGAGTATACAGACTCAGAGATGGAAGTGTCATTAAGAACATAAGTCCGAGATCAAAATTAAATGATAAAGGGATAAGAGAAGTAGTATCTTCGATAATCGATGACCTTATTGACTTGAGGTATTTGTATGAAGAGCTTATTCGCAAAAACGAAATTAAGTTATGTGGATGTAATGATGAAAACTGTGGAGTTCACTTCATTTCACCTTATGCAATTGAAGAAATGGATAGAGCGAGGAAGAACATACTCTTAAAATTTAAAGGTATTTATAGGGGTTTTGAAATGAAGATAAGATACTGAATATGACTCGGTGCCTGTGATGAGTGTGCAGTATAACAAGTAACTAAAAACAGCTAGAGCAAGCGGACCCAGTGACACTGGCCCGCTTGCAGCTCATGTCTATTACCACCATTTGTACCTATTACGCTCCAGCTTTTTTTGGTCTGCGTTCTTTTTGTGATTCCTTCTTCCGAACAATTCGTCTTCACGAGCAATTGTGGGGTCATACCAGTCAGCCTTGGCTTTTGCCCATGAAATCCATTCTATTGTCTTAGGATTGAAGTTTCCAGATACCTCAACAGCTGCAATGTAACGTCTCATTTTGCAAGCGATATCGTAGTCCTCCGAAAGATTTTCTAGCATAAGCGTTTGGTCGACTTCTTCGTTAAAGCGTTGACGATATTCCTCTTTTCGACGTTCCTCTTCTTTGCGTTTGCGTTCGGCTTCTTCTCGGGCCTCGCGCTCTTGCCGGAGTATATCAGATGCCTCGTAAAACGCGATCATTAGATCGCCAAGGCGTTCTTCAATAACGTATGATTTGCAATCACGAAAGCTTTTAGCACTGTATACCGAAACTGTAATCCGGCCATTGTAAACATAGTCATGCTTTCTGATTTTTGGTTTTGACGCCCATGTATTGCGGCGCTTGTCTTCCTCATACTGTAGTAGTTGAAGATTTTCTTCTTTAGTAGGAATATGCTTAATCTCGTCCTGTGCTTCTGTCACTGAAACAGAGACCGTTTCGCCATTGACAATAAATCTTAGATCATTAGTTAGTGAGCATTCGAGCGGTTCCATAGCTTTGATTAGCGCATCAAGGATGTGTAGCACCCGAGGCAAAGATTCTTCAGACACTGCATCGGCAAGAAAGAGTGTAGTATCCATACTTCTCCGATTGTAACCTCTTGATTCTTGTTCCTTGTGTTTTTTCTTCCATTCCGTGATTGCTCTGCGGTGGGCTACAATTGTCGAATGCATTTTAGCGTTTTCACCGGGAAGCATGATTTGCGTTGCAACGGAAAGAATGACACGTCTATCTTCTTCATTCAGAAAGCTAAGTGTTTCCTTTTCAATCTGTGGAGTAAAATCCGTTCCAGTTCTTGCGCCTGATTTTTTGGTGGGCTTGCTGCTTATCGGAAGCGGTATGCGAGTTACAGGTTTATCTGCACGAAGCTTGGCCCAATATCCAACTGGAGGTGTGGGGATATCTAACGATTGACAGATCTTGCGGATTGCGACATCCGAGACAGCATATCGCTTTGCTATTTCGGTTACGGGGGCCAGCCATACTTCATTGTATAAGATCTCACGATCATAAATATTGTAGGTTCGTCCAAATTGCTCATACGTTTCTGGTGGTCCAATCATTTGAGCGACTTCGCTGGGTTCATCTTTCTTTGTTGTCGGAGGAAAGAGTATCTGTTCCTCAACTTGTAATGCAGAGGATTCGGCAACAACCGCATCCTTTGCAGATCTACCGGAATTTTCATCAGTTATGATTTGCTGCTTCTTTTTACGAGTAGACGGAATGGTTCTTGAAATTACAACTTTCTCGTCTGCCGGTTCCGGTAATTCCAGTTTGGTTACAGGCTTGCTGAAATTGAGCTTGGTCCAGTATCCAGACGCGGGTATCGGAATGCCCGCCTCTTTAATCTGCTTCATAAGGTGAGCGTAAGTAAGATTATACTTTTTGGCTACTCCAGCAACAGATATACTCCAGATTTCTTCATACAATTGCTTGCGAGTCATTTCAATATCCGAATACTCAGGCATAGCACTTTCTTCCTTTCCTTCACTCGACCAGTTCTCTTCAATAGTGGGAAAAACCGCAGACGTCATCCTGATGGTTTGCTCTGTTTGTACTACTTGTTGATCTTCTTTAAAAGAATCACTAAAACTCGTTTCATTATCTTCATTCTGCATTTCATGAATTTTATTTGGTACTAAGATTGCGTCGAATTGTTTGATCCCCCCAATCCCTCGTTTTCGCTTAATAGAAAAACCAAATCCCGTTTCATTTCTTCGAATTGATTAATAATCGTATTTAGATTTTTCTCAATATTTTCAACCTGAATTGCATTGATCTTTCCGTGATTATAGGCAATAAGTCGCTCCGGTACGATGGAATAAGACCAGCTCTCTCTGTATTGCTCTTCATTATTGATTGCAAAGCCAATAGGCAACAAATCGTTGCGCATGCCGAGTGTCAGCATATTTGGAGATATTCCCAAATAGTCCGCAGCAATTTTAATTGTAATTTTGGGCATATTTCTGATCTCATCATCCGAATACTTAGCCATATGTTACACCTCCTTAATATGGTCTCAGCTACATCGGTATATTGGAATTTATATCCTGATAATACTATAAAATGGTGTGTAGTACAGTTGTTTTTCAGTGCTCATGTAACGGTACCAGGGCTGATGTGCCAAATCCCCCTGATTGATATTCTTGGATCTGAGACAGACGACATTATTAAAGAGGTTAATCTCAAGATCGAGAAGAGCAAGATCTACCGCAACCTCGACATTCTGAACGAGAGGGAGAAGGAAGTTGTTGTCGGGCGGTTCGGCCTGGACACTGGCGGGGAAGAGCGGACGCAGCGGGGTATCGCGAAGGATCTCGAGGAGTTATGTTTCGAGAATAGAGAAGAGGGCGCCATGAAGCCGTATCATGAGTTTTATAAGGCGAAGCGGTGAGACTATCGGTTCTGTCTTTTGACAGACTCTTTTTTGTCGAAATTTAAACATGTAGTTCAAAAGAATTATGTAAAAAGCAGGATTCCCATGTAAAACATTTGAAATATGATGTTATAATTTGGATAAATGTGATTCTATAAAAGGTAATTTGGAGGGGTTAAGGTGGCTCGGAGTTTTGGAAGTACTGTTAATAAAATGATTAAAGAAACTGCGAAAGCGCAACGTGCAGCTGAAAGATCCAGAAATGCCGCTATTCGTGAGCAGGAAAGACATTTAAGATTGCAGCGGCAATATGAACGTGAGAATGAGCGTGCTATTAGGCAGTCAATACGCGAACAAAAGGCATATGAAAAAGAACAAAAGGTACTATACATAGAAGGACGAAAAGAAGAAACGAATGATTATAATGAAGAAATTCTTTACCGGCTAAATGAATTTAAAACAATTATAAGTGAAACGCTCGGTGTGGATGACAAGATCTCATTCGAATCACTTTATAAGAAGGATGAATATCCTGCGTACGTTGAACCCCACGTTAAGCGACTTCCAGCTAATTCGATACCAGAGCGAGAAAGCTTTTTTGCAGGAGTGACTATGGAAGCCCCTTTAATAGAGAAAATCACCGGCCTCGGGAAAAAAGCGCGTCTCAGATCTATTGAAGCAGCGGAGAATACATACAACTATGCCCTTCGTAATTATGAGTCTGCAGAAATGAGAAAAAACGAACTGATTAAGGAAAATGAAACATTCCTCAACTCTGCAAGAGCTGAATATGATGAAGCAAAGCGTTTATATCTTGAGGAAATAGCTTCTCATAATAGTTTCATTGATGATTTTAAGAGTAGCTATTTCGATAAAGACAAAGAGGCCATTGAAGCTTATAACACATTGATTTTGGAACGTTCTAACTACAGTGATATCTTTCCGCAAACCTTTAATTTGTTTTATTTGGAAGAAAGCAAAGAATTATTAATAGAGTATGAATTACCGAATGTAACGGCTGTACCGAAGAATAAAGAATATAAATATACACAGAGCCGAGATGAGATCAAAGGCGTTCCGTTTAAACCTAAGGAATTAAATGAAATCTACTCTATACTTGTGGCTTCAATAGCACTCCGTACACTTCATGAGCTTTTTGAAGCTGACCATGGCAACCATTTGGATTCTGTTGTATTTAATGGAGTGGTATTTACAGTGGACTTAAGTACAGGGCTCGATATCCGGCCTTGTATTTTAACTATTCAGACCAAGAAAGACGAGTTCACTAAATTTGATCTTGCTAGGGTGGATATCCTTGCCTGTGTAAAAGGCCTTAAAGCCCAGCTCTCCCCTTCAGTAACTGAACTCACTCCAGTTAAGCCAATTGTTGATCTTGTCATGTACGATAAACGATTTGTAAATGAAAGAGATATGATATCTACGCTTGATGCACGAACCAATCTTTTGGAGATGGACCCTTTTGATTTTGAACATCTGGTTTGTAACTTGTTTTCGAAAATAGGTCTTGAATCCAAACTGACACGTTCTAGCCGAGACGGTGGAGTTGATGTCATTGCTTTTGATCCGCGTCCGGTATTTGGTGGGAAATACGTAATTCAGGCGAAAAGATATAAGAATACTGTAGAGGTAGCTGCAGTTAGGGATTTATATGGTACCATGATGAACGAGAATGCATCCAAGGGGATTTTGGTTACCACATCAACGTATGGACCCGATGCCAGAAGTTTCGCCAAGGACAAGCCCATTGAATTAATCGATGGCCGGGTGCTTTTGCATATGTTAGAGGAGCAGGGGATTCATGCGAAGATACAGTTGTGAAGTGCTCTATGAGGAATCCGTATTAGGAAAGGTGTATTAATGGATATCATATTGAAAATTGTGCTCAGTGGTACTATCCCGATACTTATAAACTTGGTGATAAAAGCATTAACATCTTCGAGTTTTGATAATTTGTTTTATTTGAAGCATCAGAAAACACAACAAAGAATTATTTTATATGTGGTACTTGGAGTTCTTTTTTTAGCTTACGGTTCATTGCTAACGGCAGTTTATGCTTCATTTGTAAAAATGAAATACACCATTGTCGTAGCCGCAATCTTCATAGTGTTATTCTTATTGGGGATTATGATTTTAGGAATCTTATGCAGCATTAAATGGATGAAAGGAAAATGTTCAGTCAAAAAATTTACATTATCAGAAACTAAGGCTAACCGATTAACCTTTACCGTCTTCATGTGTAACATGGTCGTATTTGCAGTATCATTTTATGACACAATGAACATAACTGGTTTGGAGAGAACAGAGTATGTGGTCAAGATTCTAGTCTGTATAGGACAGTTCTGTTTATACGCATTCCTTATTTTGAAATCTTATTTTTACTTGATAGACTTTACCCGACATCAGTGGAATTATGTCATTTCGCCAACTCCAGAAGATATTGATAAAAGGTATCTTTATGTGCTTTACTCACTTTCACCAACCCAAATGGTATTGTCGGAGAGCATTGAAAACGTAGAAAATCCGTCGAGTGTTTATTTGTTTGATATAACAAAACAGACGTATATTCACTTTGAGCGAGTGGCTACGTTGAAAGGATAAGGGGAGAAGATGATTAAACTGCGAACTTATGATTTAGAAGATGAAGTGAAGGCACTGATTTTGACTGAACGTGAAGATGATTACTGGGATTTTAAAGTGAAACACCATTTGAACAAAGCCAACCTGCTACACGATATTATTTGTATGGCAAATAATCGGGTTGATAGGGATGCTTACATTATTTTTGGGATCTCTGATGTAACCTTTGAGGTAGTGGGCATTGAGAATGATGATAATCGAAGAAATCAACAGCAGATGATAGACTTCTTAAAATCAAAAAGATTTATCTCCGGAATTAGGCCTAGAGTTGAGTTAAGGACATTAATGTTGGCTGGCCATAAGATTGATATTTTAATCATCAAAAATAGTACTGATACACCATGTTTCTTGACTGAGGACTTTTCCGATAATGGTAGGAAGGTCAGAACCAACCACATCTACACTCGAGTGGGCGATACTAATACAGACATAGATAAAAGCGCAGATATTAATAATGTAGAGTACCTTTGGAAAAAGCGATTTTTGCTAACACGTTCTCCATTTGAGCAGATTATAGAACGTCTCAAAAACAAGAACGAATGGGAAAGAAACGAAGATACTTATTTCAATGTTATAAAACCTGAGTGTACTATTGTTTTGGAATATGACGATGAGGATCGTGAACTACTACCTGAATTTTATGCATATGCAGTCAGTAATCCATCGACAATGTATCAAATGTTGAGTGTTAAATATTATGGTACTCAACTGTATGGTAGACAGGTAGTGGTATTAGATAGTGGAAGGTACATTACCCCTACACCTGATTGGGAGTTTCTTTATTTCGGAAATTACGGTTTCCGTACTGATTATGCCTTTAAATATTTTATGAAAAATAGTCCTTTGTATAAATTAAACGAATTCTTATACAATGAAGAACAACATGAAGCAAGCATTGCTCGAAGAAGATTCTTCGAAGTCGTTCTGTTGTTTGAAGACTCACTAGAGAAGGATGCGTTTCTTGAATATGTACATCTGAACAAAGAAGACTTCTTGAACAAGTTGGCTGCCTTAGATGGAAAGTGGTCATGGATTGAGGCTAACACCAAGCGACAAGAAGAGCAAGTTGTAATTCGTTTGAAAACAGGGAAAGTATTAAATCAAATGCTCATTAATTTTCGTCAGTGTACATTTAAATAAAATCAATAAATTGAGGTGTAATGAAACAAATGGAAAATTATAATGAGAGCATTATTGAGATTATAACTAAAGTCGAAACGCTCTTTGAAGCGGCTATTTTAGCATCAAATAAAGCAGATGCTAAACCGTTTCTCAGCGAAATAAGATCACTAGAAGTTAGTTTAAATCTAACTCCATATCTAAGGATTGTGTTTAATGAATTTCTGGCATATGCGGAGAATGCTTCCGGTCAAGTGAAAGAAAAAGAACACTGGAAAGCAGCAGCTGAACAAAGCCTATACAAATTAACTTCTGGATTAAGATAACAGAAGTTAAAGAATAATCATTAAGCTCAACAAATAATGATTCTATTAAGCCTCTTCTGGAGGAGAAAGTGGCCTGTAGTTTTGGATGTACAGTTAATAAAAATGAACAGCGCTCATAGGAGGGACTATGGCTAACATTTTTGAAAATTTAAAGTTATTAAAAAAGGATATGGAAGATAGAGGTTGGGTAATTGACTCGTTTATATTTAGCTATAACAATGAAGATTTTATCGTATTAGTAAAGTTGTTTGTGGGAAATGAAAAAAAGAAAGAAAAATACGCACTTGTAAAATTAGAATTCTTAAGACAGTCTGATTTAAATAGTAGTTTGCAAGTAGAAGCAAACTCTAATGCACTGTTTATTGATACAAAAACATTGAGAGAGTATTTTAAAATAGAATATAATGAAAATCTGGGAGATATACTTCGACAATTTAAGGAATATTTTTCGAGGTTCATTCCCATAGAAGTGGTTGAGGATAAGAGTGATGACCAATTGAGAGTAATTGTTGCTTATTTGAGTAAAAGTGACTCGGAAAATCCTAATAAATTGTATTGTTATCAAGTTAGAAGGAATGGATACAAATCGGACGGAACGTTAGCTCAAAGAAGTTTTTACAATGATAATAAGACTAGAATCTTGCGGAGAATTTTGTATACAAAATTAAAAAATGAAAAAAATATAAGTTTTTGTTATTCGGAAAATAAAAATGATGAAAATACCGATGAAATAATATTAGCAAATTGGGTTAAAAAACAAAAAGTCAAGTATTGAGTCACAGTTAAAATGCAAATACTAATTTCGTCCCACTATGCCACATCCTTTCTCGGAGGAAATAACTTCACTTTAATCGGTGTCTGAGCCGTAGACGAAGGTACTAAAAATCATGGTATTGGTAATGATGGTAAATCCCACGGCCAATTACTGAAGAGATACATAATTGTATTTACAGACCATCCCCATCCGAAATTAAAGAATACATGTGGATAGGACACAATAGGATAATGAGGGTAAGAACCGTTAAATTGAGTAACATTTCTCCTTAATTGCTTTTGCACTAAATCATAATATGCGATGAAAAAAATTCGACAATACAGGCGAAGACATGGAGGACCTGATCTCCATCGGTACCATCGGACTGATCAAGGAGATTGAGAGCTACCGCCCGAACAAGGGATCGAAGCTTACCACGTCCGCGGCCCGATGTATTGAAAACGAAATCCTGATGGACCTCCGCTCGCTGAAAAAGACCCTCAAAGACGTGTCTCTCCACGATCCAATTGGGACAGACAAAGAGGGGAACGAGATCACTCTCATTGATATCCTCGGCTCGGAGACGGACGATGTGATTAAGGAAGTGGATCTGAAGATTGAGAAGAGCAAGATATATCGCAATCTCGACATTCTCGATGAACGCGAGAAAGAGGTCGTCGTCGGCCGCTTCGGCCTGGACACCGGCGGGGAGGAGCGGACGCAACGGGAGATTGCCAAGGATCTGGGGATTAGCCGCAGTTACGTATCACGAATTGAGAAGCGTGCGTTAATGAAGCTGTATCATGAGTTTTATAAGGCGAAGCGCTGAGATTATCGGGTCTGTCTTTTGACAGACTCTTTTTGTTGTCGAAATTTGGACATGTAGTTCCAAAGATTATGTGAAAAGTAGGATTCCTATGTAAAACATTTGAAATTTGATGTTATAATTTGGATAATACAAGTCTTTTATTGCGTAATCTGGAGGGGGACACGATGAGTATTTCAGTTTTTCTGAGCTATCCAAAACCATATGTAAAAAGGCAGCAAGAATTTGTAGAGCAATTAAACGTTATTTGAGAGGTAGAGGATTTTCGCCTAGGACTTTAGGTGTGACTGATTACGACATGGATGCTCCACTTACTGCCATTCGAAGATTAATGTTAGAATCAAACGGTATAATTACTATAGCATTTAGAAGGGCTTTTATTGAGAAGGGGATTGGAAAACCCAATGGTGATATAGGACAAGATAGTTATGATATTTCAAACAATTGGATGACAAGCCCATACTCCCACATTGAACCTGCGATGGCATTTCAAATTGGATTACCAATCTTAATTTTTAGAGAAGATGGAGTAATTGCTGAAGGTATTCTTGAGCAAGGTGTAACGGGATTGTATATGCCGGAATTCAATCTTGATAAGCAAATTAATTATTTTGATACATTAGAATGGACACAAGTTATAGGGAAATGGGAGGGACATGTTCGCTCTGTGGTTCAGAATAAAGGCTGTCCTCCAAAATTATATTAATTAAAAAATTTAATTATCTTAAAGAAGGCCTAACTACATATTTGTAACTATTACGCTTCAATATTTTTTTTGGTCCGCGTTTTTTTTGTGATTTCTTATTCCGAACAATTCGTCTTCTCGAGCGATCGTGGGGTCATACCAATCAGCCTTGGCATGAGTTTTATAAGGCGAAGTAGTAATCTGTGACTCTAAGTGAGAAAATTATTTGTCGTACTTTTTACACACTGCTATCAAGAAGATTCCTTGAAGGTTTCGTCTACTTTTTAATTGTTGAGCTAATGTTTACTTCAAAAGTCGTTCTTAGAGAAAGAAAATTATATAAATAAGACCAACGGCCATTATTATCGTGAACATTAAAATATAAGAATTACTATTGCTTTATTACTTTTGGTGTAAGGGGTATAGGGCTTGGGCAAAGAATAGTCTAGTTTGTATCTTTCCCAGACGATATAGCGCAGAATCAAGCCATCGAACCCCAAGTACCTACCAACTCACACCCACCAACCATATAGTCTTACATGTGAAGTTGAGAGATGTACTAAAGAACCAAACAGGGCTTAGAAGATGGTAGTAAAACCTGTCTCAGCAGTAACTTTATCGTCAGCCCCGTATTTAACGTCTACAGGCGACACATATGTACCGCTCCACTTTGCAAGTCAGGACTAGTGGCTTCAGTTCGATTATGCAGATATATACAGATGAATGTTTTGCGATTATACATTATTTGTTGAGAATAAAAAATCTATGCCTCGCACTTTAGCAAAAATACAATAACATGGCCGGTATAAAATTTGAGTATATTTAAGAAGGGGTTTATATGCTGTTTAAAGAATTTACAGAAGTACCTAATTATTATAATGATTATATACCTTAATGTGATTAGAAGGATGAGATTATATGGTTTTTACTAATGTCCATTTAAACTGGCTACAAGATACTGGATTAAGTTTAACAACGAACGAAGGTAAGACTATTACTGTTTTGGAATTTCTCCACCAACCTGATGAAACTATATTATCAGAATGGGCAAAACATTTCAGGAATCATTATTGTCTTGACAATGAAATTGATTTTCTTAGGGGTGGGACAGGACTAGATCGGAAAAATTATCTTGTCGATATTAAATTTCCAAGTTCTCGTAATGCTCCTGGACCTAGTATTAGAGCGGGTGACTTTGGAGAAATATTATCTGCAGATTATCTTGAGTATATTTTAAATTATTGGGTTCCTAGAACTAGATATAGCAATAAAGCGGTAAGAAATGAGTCGACTAAAGGTAGTGACGTTCTTGGCTTTAAGTTTATTCATAATAATGGTGAATCCCTGGAGGATACATTGGCTATATTCGAGGCGAAAACCCAATTTTCAGGAAGAGAACCAAATCCAAGGTTACAGGACGCTGTTGACGGCTCAGCTAAAGACCATGCAAGACGTGCTGAGTCATTAAATGCTATTAAACAAAGATTTTTAGATAAAGGCATTGTGGGAGAAGCTTTGCGCATTCAGAGATTTCAGAATATTGAAGATCACCCATATAAAGAATTGTACGGTGCTGTTGCCATTTTAAGCTCAAATTATTACGAGAGTAATCTACTTCGGGCAACTATAACGAACAATCATCCAAATTCTGTTGACCTAATGTTAATGGTTATTAAGGGTGAAGATCTTATGCCGCTTGTTACTGAGTTGTACAGGAGGGCTGCAGATGAGGCCTAGTAAAAATTCGGAATTATTATTAGGAGCAACACGTTCTAAAGCAAAAATGTTTGAATATGGGGTACTCGAAGAGCATCACATAGAATTACCCAAAGATCCAGCAAGATTGTTCTCTTTAACTATTGGATTGCTTGGTGAGTATACTGCCAGATTAAATAGGAGAGATATTACTTTAGAACAAGAATCCGCTTTAAAAGAGGATTTACACTTTGCCGCCTATTTTTTTGATTCATACTTACAATCTCGACTTGATTTAACTTTAAAACCTTATCTATTACTACTTGGTTCTGCATCGTATTATTTATGTGACTTACCTGGTAGTTCCAAAGTTTTAGCGTATAAGATCACAGATTCTCCAGATTTGGGAGCGTTTGGTTTAGAAAACTTACTGATATGGTTGCTTATGGGGGAGTATGCTGAACCATTGCAGATTGAAGGTATGTACTCTGCAATTATTTTTTTAATAAGCGAAGCTTTCGTTCTATTTTGGCATAATGGACGAAATACACTTGATGTAGAGAGGTATTGTCAAGAACTTCGAGAGAGCATTTACTTAAATGGAACCTCCAGAGAACTATTAATAGCAGATATTATTTTTTCAATAGTGAGGAAGAAAGTTGAAAATTCAAGCTGGTCCTCTTTACCTTTGTATACTAATTTATCTCTTGATACTTGGAGAAGTGCAATTCAAAAAGAGTCCTTTATTAAGGAACTGTGGCCTGCCCAACACTTACTTGGTTTGAATGGTTTTTTTATTGGTAAATCCGGTGTGGTTCAAATGCCCACTAGTGCCGGGAAAACAAAATCAATTGAAATTATTATTAGGGCAGCCTTTATAACTAATCGAACTTCACTTGCAGTTATAGTTGCCCCATTTCGTGCACTTTGTCAAGAAATAAATAGTGATTTACATAATGCATTTATTGATGAAAATAATATTCTTGTAAATGAATTGACGGATGTTCCCCTAATTGATTTTAGTTTAGATACATCATTAAATGTAAAACAAATTTTAATTGTAACTCCAGAGAAATTACTGTACATATTAAGACATAATCCCGATATATCAGAAGATATTGGTTTAATAATTTATGATGAAGGACATCAGTTCGATAATGGCTCAAGAGGCATTACCTACGAACTATTACTTACCTCACTTAAGCACATGATATCAATAGAAACTCAAATGGTTTTAATTTCGGCGGTAATAAGTAATGCGGATATTATTGGTGAGTGGTTAATAGGTGAAAATTCGATTAATGTTGACGGGTCACACTTAACTCCGACTTTTCGTACCTTTGCTTTTGCTAGTTGGATCCACCAACTTGGGAGGTTAGAGTTTGTATCTAACCATAATCCAGAAGTAGGCGAGTTTTTTGTGCCTAGGATAATTGAGCCAATACAGTTAAATCTAATAGGAAGAGAGAGAAGTCCAAGGATATTTCCAAATAAAGAAGATAGCCAAAGTATTGCGCTATTTCTTGCTTTAAAACTAGTGAATAATGGGACTGTTGCTATTTTTGTCGGAAGGAAAGCAACTGCTGCTAAAGTGGGAGAAAAGCTTACTGACATTTTTAGAAGGGGCATTCCATTAATTAGTCCCAAGAGTTTGTCTGATGAAAATGAGGTTATTAGACTTTCCAATCTTATAGAACATAATATGGGTTCCGAGGCAATAGAAACGAAATGTGCAAATCTCGGAGTATTTATTCATCATGGTAACATTCCACAAGGAATTCGCCTAGCCACAGAATTTGCACTTAAGGAAACAATGATTAAATTTGTGATTTGCACATCTACCTTGGCTCAAGGTGTTAATATACCTGTGAGGTACTTGCTTATAACTAGTCTTTATCAAGGAAATCAAAAAATAAAGATTAGAGATTTCCATAATCTTATAGGTCGTGCAGGTCGGTCGGGTATGTATACAGAGGGAAGTATAATTTTTGCAGATCCAACTGTATATGATAAAAGGAGAAGTAAAAAGGATAGATGGCGTTGGTCACAAGCTACTGAGGCTCTAAATCCTTTAAATTCAGAGCCTTGCATAAGCACATTGTTTTCATTGTTTGACCCGATTGAGAGTGATATGAAAGAGTCTAGGCTTGTGTTTAATACATCGGAACTCGTCCAAATATACTACAGCTCGCCAAGTGAACTAGATGAATGGAAACGCAATATAGCAACTGATGGGTTTTCATTGAGCTCAATCGAAAGCCAGGTGTCAAACAAATTTTCAATTATATCTTCAGTGGAAAGTTTTATAATGACGAACTGGGATTCCGAGGATTACGAAGTTGATCAGTTTGTCGAATTATCAACGCAAACCTTAGCTTACTTTTTAGGAGACATTAGTCAAAAAATTCAGCTCACCCAATTATTCACTGAAATTGCGAGACACATACATTTAATAGTTGGCAGTCTCGAAAGTAAAAGGATATATGGAAGAACAATGTTCAGTTTAAGAAAGACATATGATATGCAAGAATGGCTACAAATAAATGTAACGGGTTTGTTATATTGTGGAAATGTTACTGAGCTTTTAAATTTCTTATGGCCTTTATTATATGAAAATATTGAAAACAATACATTTAAAAAATGTAGCTCCCCTGAGTTCTTGGAAAATATCACTTTAATGTGGATTGCAGGAGAACCTTATAAAAATATGCTAGAGGAAGTAAGGAATGCAGGTGTAATGATTAACGGTAAAAGACCACGAAATTTTAAGATGGAGGATATAGTTGAAATTTGTGATAATTCATTATCTTATGAAGGCACAATGATATTAGCCGCAGTTATTGAATTAATACCACTAGTACACAATGATGAAGATAAGAGGGTAAGTCAACTTATTGAGCTCATTGAGACATTCCAGAAAATATTAAAATATGGGTTACCATCTTTAAAAGCAGTGACTATTTATGAACTTGGATTTACAGACAGGGTTATCGCACAGCAAATAACTGATATTTTGGGGGGAGCTAGAAGCTCTAGAAGGGCTACTATTCTACAGTTAAAGGAATATAGAGAGAGACTATCAAATCTTTTAGAATTATATCCAACCTATTTTCAAATAAAGTTACAACAATTTTTAGCTAAAGTCGATTGATGCTGCTCTAACGATGTGTCAATTGATTTTTAACTGAATTTTATTAGAATAAATAAACTTTTCAGGTTCAATCTGGTCATAATGAAATGTATTAAATATAAGAGGTTTGGCAGTAGGAACTGCCAAAGGGAATGGTATCTGCCGTGAGGCGGAATTTGCAGGAAGCTAGAGGCAATCCCTCGGTCTGACGAACAGAAATCAAATATAAGGCATCCTGGACTGGAAGAGCTTGAAAATCAAAGCAAAGTCTAATACTGCCAGAATATCAGGATGTAAATGTGGCAGATGGATGAGGGGGAAGATTATCGAAGGGGAGTGGCAAAGGCGGTAGTAGACAGCGATTATGCAGTGTCTCTTTCTAAAGGGATAAAGTCAGTATACTTGAAGGTTTTAGGAAGAATTTGTAGAAATATAAGAGTGCAGTTTAGGTGTTCAGAGGATAAAAACCATGGATGTCATTATAAAGTACAGGAATTATTAACTAATATATGAGGGTCGAACATGATACCAGAACGAATGAGAGAAATATTAGTTGGTGCAGTTAAAGCTGCTGAGCAAAGCACATTAAAGGACATTGCATTGGTTGATCTAAGTGGCGAGGAAAATATTACAATAGATTTGTTGAAGGCAATAAAGATACTATGTTTGCAAGCTTTTGAGAAACACAAGGACAATAGTGGAAGATTTAATTATGAAGTGACAGCAAGAGAATTTCCGAAGCGAACAATGGAACCTATGGTCAGCGCGGATTTCGCTATTTCCTTACGTAAATATGATGTTTGGAGTGGTACTGAACACTTAGAAAAAGTAAAGAGTGTCTTAGTTCAAGCGAAGCTGCCGGAAAGCTCCGACTATAAGAGGTTAATCAAGCAAATAAATGATATGGGTCAAATTTCAGATGAATCCTACGTAGCGGTATATGATTTTACTGGTGTATACATAGTAAAATCGACAGATGTAATCGAATCTGGCTATCGAGTGAAAAATGTTACAGTGGATAAAAGACTATCACTTGGTGATTTCTTCTCAGATATATTTATCTGCCATAGAGGTAAAGTTGGTTTTGGATGCTAGAGAAATCAAATTAAAATCTTCTCCACGAAGAAAGTTGAAGCAATTGGAATTCACAATCAAAGAGTACATTTTCTAATTGGCGCCGCGCTTTTTAATGCGAATGCATTGAGAACATTATGTGATTTTGTTTAAGAGCATCAGCATCTGCTTTCGACCGCCCTCTGCGTTAGAGAGTTGCATAAGCACCAGTACTGTGCCGAGCTTTCGGAAGAATTCATCTAGAAGCTGAACAAAGTCAAGCCGCAAACATTTGAAGAATGGATCGAAGTCTGGTATTCGAGGTTCAATGCAGAAGGCGACCCGATCATGGGAAGGAACGAGACACGCCACTGAATATTTAATTTACATAACTTGTCGTCGGGCAGATTCAAAGCGGTTGAGTTTCAATATTTAATGGTTCACTCGACATGGTTCGGATCAAGTCGTATATCGAACTTTGATTACTTATTAAAGACAAAGCTCTTCGAAGCAATCAGGCAATAACAAATCGCCATGTTGAATAACGATTGATTCACATTTCGGGTATTATTGCTCAAATTGAACGCCATTGGCTCAGAGTTCCGCAATATGCACTTATTGCTTGCAATTTTAGCTGGATAAATGACATCGCATCGTGTCCACAACCTCAAAAAGTTCGATAACACCGGCGAGGACATGGAGGACCTGATCTCCATTGGCACGATCGGATTAATCAAAGCCATTGAAAGCTACAGACCCAACAAAGGAACCAAACTTGCTACATTTGCTGCCCGGTGTATAGAAAATGAAATTCTGATGCATTTGAGATCGCTTAAAAAGACCCGCAAGGACGTGTCTCTGCACGATCCTATAGGTACGGATAAAGAGGGTAATGAGATCACGCTGATCGATATCCTCGGCTCGGAAGCCGACGACGTGATTAAAGAAGTTGATCTGAAGATTGAAAAGAGCAAAATATACCGCAACCTCGACATTTTGGACGAGAGGGAGAAGGAAGTAGTTGTCGGACGTTTTGGCCTCGACACAGGCGGTGAAGAACGGACGCAGCGGGAGATTGCTAAGGACCTTGGAATAAGCCGCAGCTACGTTTCAAGAATAGAGAAAAGGGCACTCATGAAGCTTTATCATGAGTTTTATAAGGCGAAGCGCTAAGCTTAAAATGATTCAAAGTAGTAGCTGTTAACAATACAGCGTAAAGAAAGCGACTTGTCTGCGGATGAGTTGCTTTTTTACTTAGATTCAGATTGCTTCTGAGGAATTAATTAGAGAAAACTAATAGGGAACATTAAGATGACATACAAAGAAGTATATGATCTACATATTCAACTGCTGCATTTTTGCGAAAAAAATGAGATATATCAGGGTTCATATCAGAAACAAATAAGTCATTATAAAAAACAGTTCTTTTTGACGGAGGATGTAGTTCGGAAAATTTTTGTATTAACTCGTAGAGTCGTTTATCCGATGTTTGTTTCATCGCTGCATTCAACCGCTCGATTTCTTGATAGGTATTTTTTTTGATGAGGCTGCGTTTGAAGCAGCCTTTTTGTGCTGGCATGAGGCATAACGGTAACCTTCAGAACATGAATATAAACCGCTTTGCAGATATTTACCTGGTCGCCTGTAGTAATGCCGGCATTTTCCCTTACAACGTTATCAATTTGAACAAAGCCTTGTTCGCTATTCTTCTGTTCTGCCATTACTCGAGCGAGGGCCTTGCGTTTGCCTTCCAGTTGAACAATGTCACCGTTGCTGCATCCCAGACGTTCCATATCAGCATGGTTTGCTCGGACAATACTGTAACCTGCATTTTTTGTGTCGGACTCCTTAACCTGACGTGTTATTATTTCACTCATTGCATCACACCCTAAGATATTTTTACATAGCTACTGCAAGCTCAATGGGAATGGAAAATTCTCAATGACTTGATAAAACTCAAGTGCAACCGCTTTGCATCTTTAAAAAGAATTCTATCTATTCTATTTAAGTTACTTCGAGAACGGCCAAAACCGTCAAACGTAGATTTCGACAAACTGCCACTTAAGTTTTCAAAATATATTCGGTCATCTCCAATAGAACTGGTAAGTTGCTTACTAGTCATTAATTCGAGCTTATTGGGAGAAGAATTGAATAAAACTTGCGCCAATGCTCTGCCTGGTTGACCCGTGGAAAGAGGGAAATGCGAGAAACGATAGGCAGCATGAGAGCCTGGCAATCGTCTATAAGCAATCAATTCCGTGATAAATAAAGGGTCTCCTTCGAAAGCTGTACGTACTTTTTCGAAGACGTCCAGTGGCATGGTAATTATTGAACCTATGCCATTTATTGGTTTAATATTATAACCACTTTTCTGAAGAATACGGACAACGAAATCTGCACAATTGTATTCATAAACATCATATTTACAAATCCCCAAACGAAACTCTTCTTCAATTTTTGCTGCTTCATCGTGCATGCTTTGAAGTGATTCCTCCGAAATCCCCTTGATTCGAAAACCTAGAGTATCCCGTGCATATGCCATTCCATAAGTGCTTGTGTGCTCTTGATGGCAAGAAGGAGGAAGAACGCCAAATAAGTAGGTCGCTAAACTCAAGTGCTGGAGTAAAGACTCTTTTTCCGGGTACGCCTTGTGATTCGAACTGTACACAGTATCCCCAATGCGAATTGCAATGTGACCGAATGGATTTTCCCTAGCGATCCGCTCGTCATTTTTTGAAGTCGAATAGGAGAGCAATATTTCCATATCGGCTTGCGCATCGATTTCAAGCTTCGCAAGAGCATTATAAACATTGCTTGCGGAGTGACCATTTTCCAATCCAAATGTTGGCGGCGTACACCGAGCCTTAACTTCGGGATCAAGAAGGAAGTATGTTATTTTACTAATATCTTTGTTTTCCCGAAATTTTTGCTGTGCCGCTAACATGGTATTTTGCTTATCATGATCTGACAGAAGCTTTTGCACCAGACTTCCTATATCTTTAACAGCTATATTCAACTCGGCAAGTCCCAGCTTCGAGAATAACTCTGCATTCTCTCTTTCATGTCCGCTTATCACACTCAGCAAAACAGTCGGTTTTCCCAATAGAAAAGCCTCTGTCGGAGACAATCCCCCGGCTTTAGTGATGAATAGATCGGAAGCTTGAATGAAAGAAATCAGATCACTATGAGGAATGAAGCCCGAGATTTCCAGCTTAATATTTTTTGGAAGGGTACGTTGAATTCTTTGTAGAGCCTTGAATTGTTTTTTGTTACGTCCACATACTGCGATTATTTGAAAATGTTCTTGTATTGCATTTGCTAGGCTCAGTACAATACTGGGAAAGTCGCCGATCCCTTCTTTACCACTGGCTATTGTAATTGTTGTTACATATGGGGAAAACCCAATATGTTTTAAACATTCTTTTGAAATATCCATTTTGTTCAATGGAATGTCCACAGGCATACCCGAGGTTTCAACCAAATCCGGGAACACTCCGGCACTCAGCCAACGAGTCTCCAGCGAAGGGTGGGCCAAGAAAGTTCGATCAATCCGTTTTGATATTCGGGGGAAGTATCCCTCAAAATAATCGGTATGTAACCAACCAATCTTAATACCCGGGATGAACCCCTTCTCTCTGAGATTTCCCAATACTTGTGCAGCTCCGTAATGTGTAGTCAGAATTGAATCAGGATTCTCTGCTAACAGATACTCATGTACTTTTTGTTCTGAATAATCATTTCGCAAACTTGATAATGATCCGACGCTATTCCCTTGTTCCTGCCTTGCTTGAAACAAGCTATCAAATAGAGTTGGTAAGTTTTTGACAACAAACCAGTAAAGTTTTTCGTCGAGTATTCTTTCGACAGGTGCCATAAATTCGCGGATATCCTTTTGTAGTATGATAGCTTCCGAATTTTGCTTGCGAATTTCTTTTTCAATAGAGCGTGCTGTACTTATATGTCCCTGACCGATGGAAGAATAAAACAAAATGATTTTCATTTTTTCACTCCTTAAAATTATTAGAACACACAGCACAGCCATTAGTAGGGGGCACATCCCGTGTCTTTTTGCATCTTAGCTATCCATTTTTTTAAAAAAGCCCAAAAGACCCAAAAACAAACTATACTCCTCTTACTTACAACGTTGAGACAAGGTAGCATGCTAAATTCAAAGGCAGTACCATTTAAACACAAAAAACCAAAAAACACAATTATACCTTAGTCTCAGATTGACGAGCGAAGGAAGTGAGTGGTAATATTAAAACACACAAAAAACCAAAAAACAAAAAAACTTTTGAGGTGTATTCATGCCACTTACGAGACGACGGTTACAACTGTTGGGGCAACTGGTTGAATTGTATCAACGCACCAGCTTGCCTATTCACTATGAGACGCTGGCCCGTTCATTGGGAGTCAGTAAATGGACTGCCTATGACATGCTGAAGGAAATAGAAAAACTCGGGTTTGTGACTCGTAGCTATGAAGTGAATTCAAAGGAAACTGGACGTTCACAGGTAGTATTTTCTCCCACAGTCAAGGCGTCTGATCTGTTCAAGCAAAACCGAAGCGATTCCTTTAATCTGGCGGACTGGGAGCAGACGGTGGTCCATATCCGCAATCTGCTGAAAAGTGTAAAGAACGGCAATGTTAATGACCTGATCCGTAATATGATGAACGAAATTCCTTCCAAGGCATCCAGCATTGAGTTTTGCGGCTATATTCTCGGACTGTTGCTTGTCTATGTAAAGAAGCTTGGCGGCAAAACTGAAACGTTGATTCGTTTGGTGGTCAGTAAAACACCGAACAGCGAGAATGGAACTCTGATGTTTGTGGGGACGGTTCTCGGCACCATTATTCAGACCATCAATGACGAGCTTGGGAACGAATTTACAGAACTGGTATCGGAATTTCTCCGCATTATGGACCAGCTGTCAAGTCAGGACAGACGACTATTGTCAGATATGCTGCACGAAGCTTTAGCTTGACAAAGCTTCTGCTTTTCGGAGTTTTTGGGTCTTTTAAGTTTTTAAAGGGGAATTGACTGTGAACCACTATGAGGAGTTTTATTACCAGCCTGCTGTCCGTTTCAATGTCAATATGAGTTTTCTAGGAATAGCCCTTTCTTTTATCTACTTCGATTGGATAAGAACCTTTGCAGGATTAATTCTCGGGATTTTCTTGTTTACTGTTTTTGAATATTTCGCTCACCGCTATGTGCATCATCATTACGCATTAGCGGTGTTTAAGAATGCACATCTTAAGCATCATCATGATTCGGAGGATATCCAGCACTTGTTTTTTTCAAACAGGGTTGGATCGATTTACTGCCTTATTCTTACGATCTTGCTTTGGCTGGTGGTAAATGATTTATCCATAAGCACAGCAATGCTTACCGGAATCCTGTTGTACAATTTTTATGCCCAATGGTGGCATTTTGTGGCGCATCGTCCAATTACCCCGGGAACAGCTTGGGGAAGAAGAATGAAAGACAGGCATTTGTGGCATCACGAAGAGAATGGGATAATTAATTTTGGTGTATCGCAGCCTTATATCGACTACTTACTGGGTACCAGTGGAACGGGAACAGCGTTTGCGCACAGCAATGAGCATATTAATCATCCTGAGGTAAAGAAAACCCGGTAGAAGTGGAGGGCATTATGGGGAAAACAGGACTTGTTTTGGGCGGCGGAGCCGTCAGGGGGCTGGCGCATTTAGGCGTATTGAAAGCTTTTGAGCGACATGGAATCCGGATAGATCGTATCGTGGGCACAAGCATGGGTGGGGCAATTGGAGGCTTATACGCAGCAGGTGTTTCTGCTAGGGATATTGAACAGTTGCTGCTTAGAACACCAAAATACCGTTTGCTCGATGTTGGGATTCGCCACCGCGGCTTGCTTGCCGGCAATGCGGTCCATAATAGGATCAACGAATTGCTGCAAAAACACGGTAAACATGACTTGCGAATCGAACAATTTCCGATCGAATTCAAAGCAATCGCGGTTGATCTGATGAAAGGGAAGCAGGTGGTGCTGGATAAAGGCGAGTTAGGCACTGTCCTCCGAGCCACTACCGCATTTCCAGGTGTTTTTGCACCGCTGATGGATGAAGATCAGATGCTTGTGGATGGCGGGGTACTGAACAACTTGCCGGTGGAGGAAGCGCTGGGCGAGGATATCTGCTTTGTCATTGCCGTGGACGTGGCGAGAGAGCATGAGAACAAGCCGCCGCGTAATATGGTCGAAGTGGTTTACCGCTCGTATAGCCTAATGACGGCGGAGCGCAAGCATGCCAGCCTGAAGCTGGCAGATTTTGTGATCCGGCCCGACGTTGGCACATTCGCAGCCTTTGACTTTACTAAGACAGAGGAATGCATCAAGGTGGGAGAGGAGGCTGCAGAACGTAGCATGGAAGAGCTTAAGTATCAAATTCAAATGGCAAAGTAAATCATCATATCAAAGGAGCTGGAAACGAATGAAAACAACGTTGGAAAAAGCGATGATGCTGGGGATTGGCCTGGCGGCTGCAGGAAAGGAACAAATTGAACTTACGGTGGGTGAATTGGTCAAAAAAGGAGAGGTGGGACGTCTGGAAGCCCGCTCACTTGCAGATAAGCTTATCCACCGCAAGGAAGAAGAAGAGCACCGGATGGAAGCGCGGATTACCGAACGGGTTCAGGCGATATTGTCGGAACATAACCTGACAGTCTTGGAGGAGCTTGAGCAGCTAAAGCTTCGTGTGCTTGCACTTGAGCAAAATAAAGATCTACACAACTAACGGAGGTGCCGGATTGGGGGTGCAAAAAAAGTTCAGACAATTGCAGCGTTACCGGGCGATCACTTCTGCTCTTGTCCGCAGCGGATTCGGATTTATGGTCTATAGCAACAGCGGAGAGGCCGCTGTTACCGCAAATAGTGCAATGGATTGGCCCAGCGCGGGCAAGCATATTCGCTTGTTGCTGGAAGAACTGGGCACTACGTTCATTAAACTGGGACAGCTGGCAAGCACCCGCCCGGATCTAGTTCCACAGCCTGTTTTGAAGGAGTTGGTCAAGCTTCAGGATGCAGTACCTCCGTTTCCGTTTGCCGACGTATCCAGAGTGATTGAAGAAGAATTAGGGGCCCCTATTTCACAGCTCTTTCGAACGTTTGAGTCATTACCGATAGCTTCCGCCTCGATCGGACAGGTTCATCGCGCTGTTTTGGCTGATGGCAAGGAAGTGGCGGTTAAAATTCAGCGGCCACAGCTTTCCACACTCGTCGAAACAGATCTGGATATTTTGGCAGGTCTGGCGCGGCTGGCAGATCGCCGGGGGAACTGGTCGGCCAGCTACAGCCTGACCGAGGTGGTGGAGGAACTGAGTCAGTGTCTGCTTGCTGAACTTGATTACAGGCAGGAGGCGGCTCATCTGGAACGCTTTGCCCGTGCGGCGGACGAAATGAATTATGTACGCATTCCGGCCGTTTACCGGCCTTATTCCAGCCAAAGGGTATTAACCATGGAATTTATCCAAGGTATACGCCTATCGAATATAGAGCAGCTCAAGGAGCAGGGCATACGGACAAGTGTAGTGGCTGAACGGATTGCAGGTACTATTTTTCAGCAAATACTCGTTGACGGTGTGTTTCATGCCGATCCCCATCCCGGAAATATTCTGGTTCTCCCGGGGGAAGAGATTGCGCTTTTGGATTTCGGGATGGTGGGAAGGTTATCCGCACATACACAAAAACATTTTGCTACCTTTATTATTGCTTTACGGAACAGAAGCTCCAAGGGAGTGATGCGCGCCATTGAGCATCTGGGCATGATCCCTGAGGAAGTGGACCGGAAAAAGCTGTATATGGATGTAGAGGAGATGCGCACTAAATACTACGATGTGCCTCTTAAAGAAGTGCGCTTGGGAGATATGCTTAATGATTTATTTGGTGTGGCGTATAAGCATGGGATTCGTGTTCCTTCCGAGTTGACCATGGTTGGTAAATCCATTCTCACTACAGAAGGTGTTGTTGCTGAGCTTGATCCGGATTTCAGTATGTTAAATGTCGCAGAACCGATTGGGAGAAGGTTGTATCTGGAACGCCTAAACCCATGGAGCTTTCTGAAAAATACGTTCGAAGATGCCCCGGAATACCTGCAGATTATGAGTGAACTGCCTGTAACTATGAAACGCTTAACCGCAATGCTGAACAAGGGAAAGATGCAAGTGGAGGTAGTTTCTCCACAGCTTGAGCAACTGGTGAAGAAACTGGACCGGATAAGCAATCAGATGTCCTTCAGTATTGTGCTGCTTGCACTTAGCCTGGTGCTGCTTGGCCTGATTATAGGCTCTTCCATCAGCGGGGCGCAAACGATACTCTGGAGGCTTCCGATGCTGGAAATCGGAATCGTGATCTCGCTGTTGATGTTCGCCTGGCTGCTGTATGCTATCTTTCGCTCCGGTCGCTTCTAAGTCACTTTGACATTAGTTTTTTGGTCTTTTGTGTAATTCGAATTCATTTACAAATGGGAGTGGGGCAGATGAGCACAGAATTCTCCACAGTGCTTCTATTTTTTGCCGTCTATACTTTGGGCGGCTGGCTTCTTGAGACGGTATATGCGAGTGTGAGACAGCAGAAGTTTGTAAATAGAGGATTTATGTTTGGTTGTTTTGCCCGATTTATGGGTTCGGAGTATTGCTGATCCTTTATGTCGCGAAAGGGACGGAGGCAAGGATCGAAGATCCGTTTATTCGCATGATGGCTCTGATCTGCGTTTCGGCTTTACTGGTTACGTGGCTGGAATATGTCACAGGTCTGATCTTAGATAAGGTCTTACAACGAAAATGGTGGGACTACAGTGGAAATCAATGGAATCTTGGAGGATATGTGTGTGGAATACTCATTGCTGTGGGGATTTATTGCATGTCTACTGACGGAATTCCTGCATCCCGCTGTATCGCGGATGCTCGCTTTGGCTCCGGAGCGAATGATTATGACAGCGGCGTGGTGTGTACAGGTGTATTTCATATTTGACGCTCTAAGCTTTCAGGAAAGGGTAGTACCTGCTTTGAGAGACCTTTAAGAGCTGCGATGAATTGGCTGGTGACGCCTCTGTGTTTCAACTGCTGCAGGGGCTTGGCCTGGAGGGATTCAGATTGAGAGCTTCTTCCATCCTCCCGGCGCGCAGCCAGATTTCTATGCTGTCTGTAGTGGAAATGAAGAGCCTCGCCGCTAAGGAAGTTCCAACTATTTTTGCTGGTTTCTGAGGAGGCCTGCTTTTTTACACTTTTATGCTTTGTGGAAGCTTCATATATAAGCTCACTTAATCCAAAGTCGGATGTTTCGTTGGGGTTTGAGATAAAGTATCTAAAATGACATCGGATCGTGTCCACAACCTCAAAAAATTCGATAACACCGGCGAGGATATGGAGGATCTGATTTCCATCGGCACGATCGGACTGATCAAGGCCATCGAAAGCTACCGGCCCAACAAGGGTACGAAGCTCGCGACCTTTGCTGCTCGTTGTATAGAAAACGAAATTTTGATGCACCTACGTTCGCTCAAGAAAACACGTAAAGACGTGTCGTTACATGATCCTATTGGGACGGATAAAGAGGGCAATGAGATTACGCTGATTGATATCCTCGGTTCCGAAGCTGACGATGTTATTAAAGAGGTCGATCTTAAAATCGAAAAGAGCAAGATTTACCGCAACCTCGACATTTTGGACGAGAGGGAGAAGGAAGTAGTTGTCGGACGTTTTGGCCTCGACACAGGCGGTGAAGAACGGACGCAGCGGGAGATCGCCAAGGATCTCGGCATTAGTCGCAGTTATGTGTCGCGGATAGAAAAGCGGGCGTTGATGAAGCTGTATCATGAGTTTTATAAGGCGAAGCGGTGAGGTCTGGATGATAATTTAAGTAATAAGTAGCGATTAACAATAGAACATTTTAAAAGCGACTTGCCAACAGGGAAGTTGCTTTTTTGTTAGTACGCCCAGCATGGGCGTCATCTCTAGGGTGAAAGTCCCGAACGGAGGCTGGTGAGCGCCTAACATTAGCCAAGGACAAGGTTGTCCATCGTGAGGTGGAATCTGAAGGAAGTCGGAAGAGGTACACGGAGGTTGGCTTGAGCATCGCCAAGAGCATCTTTATGGTCGTTGTCTTTCCAGCGCCATTCAGTCCCGAAAATCCAATTTCAACTCCTCCATAAAGAGAGAGCTTATTCAGGATTCTAAGTACGCCACTCCTGAACAAGCTCAATCAGAAATCTTTCAATAAATCTACTTTATGATGTCCTGGCAATCGCTTAAGCGGGGCGAGGCTGGCCCAAGCCCAATTGAGCAGAGCCAATTCAGCACTACCTCATGCAGCACGTTGATGTTGTCTACCTGACAGTGTTCTAATCCGCCAAGTCGTCTATCCTCTATCGGGTAGAACGTCTTGTTTTTCAAACCCGCTTGCTCGTAATTCTTCAAGGCTTGTGTCAGCGGATTTGGCTGAACCAATATCTCTTCCGCCCCGTGCATTACAAGAAGCGGACATTCTATCTGGTGGAGCACGCCCTCAAGATTATAGGCAAAACGCGGATTCCCCGCAAAATCCTCCAAGCTTTTTGCCCCCAGAATTCTCATGCCGTGTGCGGCCAGACTCGGCGGCATCCATTTAAGCATGGCATCCCAGTCGAAGGCGTGCGTACCGCCGTCGGAGATGACGGCAGCAATCCTGTGATCGAACGAAGCGAATCGCAGCGAGTCGTAAGCCGCAAAACTCTCCCCGTGCACGATAATCTTATCGGGATCGACTTCCGGCCGGGTTAGAAGAAAGTCGATTGCCCGGGAATGGAAAGCCTCACTGTCCGCCCGTCTCCCCTTTCCCTTTTCGTACAGCGAGAGGCCGGTGCCAGGCTGGTCATAGACCAGAAAGTTATATCCACACGAAATGAAGGCGGGACCTAGCCAGAAATAATTTTCAATTGACCACTCGTCGCCACCGTTAAGAGCAAAAAGGGTCGGCTTTGGACCTTTTATCCAGGAAGGGGAGAAGAAGTACCCCTCCAGCTTGACATCCTCGTAATCGACTTGGATCTTCTCCGGGCGGACATCGAAGTACTTTCCGGCAGCTTCGAAGAGTTCATTTACCTTCTTAAAGATACGGATTTTCTCGATGTCATCATCCATCACCGCATACTCTGCGATTCTGTAGTAATTGCAGGCGCGAATGTAGCAGTTTCGTGCTGTATACCAGTTTCCAGCCGTTTCGGCCTCCTTGCCGTGTCTTTCCAATGCCTGGGCGGTTATGAGCCATTCCCTGTGCCACGTATCCTTGTCATCGGGGTCGATTTTTTTGCAGGCCTCGTAGATCTCGGTGACATCCGTAGCACCGAGGCTTGCCATACCCAAAGCTTTGGTGACTTGGTATGACATCATGTAGTTACTGGGCCAACGGCTGAACTCAATTGACATTGCAACATCCTCCTTTTCCAGTTCTAGTGATTGTAGTTTTTTTACTACAATTAATTTTTACAACACAAAGATAAAGCTTCTTTAAAAGAAAAATAAATGTTTATAAAGAGAATATAAAAAACTATAAACCGCTAAAAAACAAAAGAGGCTGCTGCCTGGGTGTTCACACCTGGCAGCAGCCTTTAACTTTGTTGTAAAAGAAGATGTGCAAAAATAAAGTCAGCGTTGTGCCGCCCGGGGAAGGCTGAATCTTATCCCCAAACCGCCATATTCGGAAGGGTAGGCAGCAATTTCGCCCCCGTGATGTTCAATAATGGATTTACAGCTTGCAAGACCCAGCCCCAGCCCGCCCTTTTGGATTTGCCGCGATTTATCCACAGTGAAAAATTTGAGGAACAGAGAAGAAATATCCTTATCCGGCACTCCAATTCCATTATCCTCGATTTGGAAATAGGCATAATGTCCTAGCGGGTATCCGGTCATATACACTTTCAGTTTATTCTTCCCTCCATATCTTACAGCATTGCTAAAGAGGTTGCCGAAAACCCGACGGATCATCGGTTCATTGACCATTAGCAATATATTTTCCGTGAATGAATGGCGGCAAGTAAGCTCGTTGTCAAGTCCCGCCAGCTCGTACTCATATTCAAAGGCAATTTTTTCAAATAATTTTGATGCTTTTACAGGTTTAGCTACCATGGATTCCAACTCCAGTTTTTCTTTGGTGAAGCTGGAGAAATCATTGATGAGTTCGACCATATATTCTGACTTCCTTTGAATCAATTCATAATATTCCTGCTTTTCAGTTTCTGGTAAGTCCTTGTGTGCAGCCAGCAGTTCAGTAAAACCGTTAATAGATGTCAGGGGTGTTTTCAAATCGTGGGCGATTGCGGCAATCATATCGGTTTGCTCTCTGTGGGCGAGTTGAAGCCTATGCTCCATCTTATTGAAGTGCTTATAAAGTTCTCCGATCTCGTCATTACTCCTCAAAGCTAGCGGAGGCATTGGATGTACAATATTTACTTCTTCCAGCCTGGTATTCAGAAGCTGAATGGGTTTCTCTATGCAAAAATGAATATAGATAATCAGAATAATAAATATGAAAAAGGCAATGGCAAATATGGGCAGGAGCAATGCTATATATCGCGAGTCCAGCAATGAACTGCGTATAGGGGAATATACTGCAAAGACAAGCTTCAGGTACATTCCAATTGAAAACATAAAAATTATAAGCATCAGCAGGAATAAGAGGGGAAGTTTTATTTTCAGTTTCATACTATTGCTCTCTTCCCGTGTATTTATATCCTATGCCCCATATGGTTTTAATAAAGTCATAATCAGGACCAAGTTTCTTACGGATATTTTTTATATGGACCGTTACGGTATTTATTTCTCCGTATTCGTCTCCCCAGACGTTTTCATATATCTGCTCACGAGTCAATACATAATTGGGGTGACGCATAAGAATAGACAAAATTTGAAATTCCTTCGTTGATAAGTCGAGCTTCCTGCTATGCAGGAATGCTTCAAACGTCTTATCGTTCAAAATGAGCGGAGCATCCGCCTTTTCGTTACTGGTACTAAGTTCATCCCACTCTTTAAACAGCCTGTCCACTTTTCTGAAGTGGGCCTTTATCCTGGAGGCAAGCTCCTGAATACTGAAAGGTTTGGTCATGTAATCGTCTGCTCCTATTTCGAGCCCGACGATTTTATCAATGTCCTTATCACGCGCACTTAAAAAAAGAATTGGAACATTATAAGATTTCCGGATACTTCTGCAGACATCATGTCCATCCATATCGGGCATCACTATATCAAGAACGATGAAATCAATGTGGTTTTCTTCCAATGCAGATAAGGCTTCTTCCCCGGAACATGCCGAAATTATTGCAAATTGCTCGTACCTTAAACTCTTTGTGATGAGTTTTACGATTTCTTCATCGTCGTCTACAACTAATATCGTTTTTGGCATCTTTATACCTCCCAACCTCTTTAAATGGACTGCATTTATAACACAAGAGCCGCATGACTCGAATTGACAAGTGGAAACGGCTTTGCCGTCCTTTTTAAGGACGGTACCGTTTCAGCGAGAAATAGAAGGATAAGTTATCGTGTGAAACATATAACGCTTATATTTCAAAAAAAGTCGCGCTCAAAGCGCCTCTCCAGTTCCGGATACGCTGGAATAAGAGCTTGAGCAACGCCTTGGGGAATTCTGGATTCAACAAGCTGGTCTGCCCTTTATCTTTAAACAATTGATGATCAGAATTACGCAAACGGATCTGATATAAATAATAAATTCTTAATCTTGTTGATGCAATTCTCCACTTCGTAAACCTGTCTCTTTAAAGTACCAATCAGCACAAAATCACTAGGGGAAATAAACTTTGTTAATGCTCTTAATGAAATATCTTCGCTATCTTTAATTTTATTGATAGTGGAATCAGCCGCAGCTACGTTTCAAGAATAGAGAAAAGGGCGCTGATGAAGCTGTATCATGAGTTTTATAAGGCGAAGCGGTGAAAAGATGGCGGCCTCAATCAAGAAGCTTACGAATTTGAAAGTCCATTTCTAATGAGCGGATGAACTTTTTATTTTATTGTTTTTATGAACATCTTCCGTACCGCTATCCAAGGCGGTCTTGTAATATAAACATTTATGTTCTATGACTTCCATCGTTTTTTTTAATTCTTCCATCTGTGCTTCTACGGAAGCTTTCCGCTCCAGGAACATGTCATATCTTTGCTGCAAGGTGGAATCCCCCTCAGAGCACCACTCAATAAAATGTTTAATTTCCTTAATCGGCATCCCGGATGACTTCAAGCATTCAATGACTTTTAAAGCGTCCATATCCGATTCCTTGAAAACGCGTTTCCCGCTGGAGGTCCTTTCTATAAAGGGCATAAGACCTTCCTTGTCATAGTAACGCAGGGTATGTGGTGTCATGTTAAAGTGTTCTGCAACTTCACTTATGGAGTATGTCTTCATCATGTATCTCCAGTCTCAATTGTATTTTTTGCTTGACTTAGAGTTAACTTTAAGTAATAACATATGTTTTGTAAAGCCGGTGTTACAGATTTTAATATTAACTAGAAGAGAGGTTACACTATGATAAAAGTTAATGCACGCGCTACATTCAGCCAGGAAGGTCCGTTCAAGCTAACCACCATTGAGCGCCGGAATCTTCAGCCGCACGATGTTCTTATTGAGATTAAGTACGCTGGGATCTGCCACTCGGACATTCATACAGCCCGCGGGGAGTGGGGGCCGGTCACCTATCCACTCGTTCCAGGGCATGAGATCGCCGGAATTGTTAGCCAGGTCGGTTCCGAAGTCACAAAGTATTCAGTAGGTGACCGGGTAGGGGTAGGGTGCTTGGTTGACTCCTGCGGAGAGTGCAGCAATTGCCATAAAGGTGAGGAGCAATATTGCCTTAATGGAAGTACAGGCACCTATGGAGCTATCGACCGGTACGGGCACTATACCCAGGGCGGGTATTCCACTCACATTGTTGTAACAGAAGACTTCGTGGTCCGGATTCCTGATGCTATTCCGCTTGATGCTGCTGCACCACTTTTGTGTGCCGGAATCACAACCTATTCACCGCTGCGCCATTGGGGGGCCGCTCCGGGCAAAAAAGTAGCTGTGGTGGGTCTTGGCGGACTTGGACACATGGCTGTGAAGATCGCTCATGCCATGGGGGCTGAGGTTACTGTTTTATCACAGTCACTGAAAAAGAAGGAAGACGGTCTGCAATTAGGGGCGGACCATTATTATGCGACTAGCGATCCGGAGACATTTAAGCAGCTTGCCGGTTCGTTCGACCTGATCGTAAATACAGTAAGTGCGCAGATTAATATTGATGCCTATCTTTCGCTTCTGGCGCTGGATGGTACATTAGTCAATGTCGGTGCACCCGCTGATCCATTGGCAGTTAACGTATTCTCGCTGATCGGCCACCGCCGCTCGTTTGCCGGGTCAATGATTGGCGGAATCCGTGAAACGCAGGAAATGCTTAATTTCTGTGCTGAACACAATATTGCATCTGAGATCGAGGTTATTTCTGCCGACCGGATTGATGAAGCCTGGGAGCGTGTACTCGCTTCAGATGTCCGTTACCGGTTTGTAATCGATATCAGTACGATGGGGAATGAATAAGGATTGTCCTATTTTTGACATTGTATCGTGTCCATAATTCCAAAAAATTCATACTCTTATAGATATCCTTGGCTCCGAGACCGATGATGTCATTAAAGAAGTAGATCTTAAAATCGAAAAGAGCAAAATCTACCGCAACCTCGGCATCTCGCGCAGCTACGTTTCAAGAATTGAAAAAAGGGCGTTGATGAAGCTGTATCATGAGTTTTATAAGGCGAAGCGGTGAGCTTGAAAATGATAACTTCAAAAAAGTATCCGGTAATAATATAGCGTAAGAAAGCGACTTGTCTGCGGATGAGTTGCTTTGTCTTTTTTGTAGGCTACTTCTGTGAAATAGGGATTAAAGGAAAAATGTTATTAGAAGGAGCTGAACCATGTGGAAATGTGGACGAAGTGCATTGTTGAGTTCCCGGATGGAGAGTAGGGACAAGGATTGTTCCGGTTAGTGGTGAAATAGGTCGAGCGGCATTCATCAGTGTATTTGGATGAATTACGATTGGCAGACGCACAGAACTTAAAATTCTGCGTTACGTGAGTAGCGTACGTGTTCGACCCCTGCCTCAGTATGCTTGATTTATAAGGTTTTTTTTCGAAAAACCTTGGTTTTTGAAATAGTGTAGGAGAGAACTTTTTATTGAGTTCTCTCCTGCAGTTCTTTCCTTTTTCCGGAGGAGAGAACGAGGATCGCATGACTCTCATGTAGTATTGAGGGCAGTGCGATCTTTTTAATTAAAAATATCAGAATACCGTTCATTGTTGATGCTGAAGATACATTCGAGCTGTATTCAAACGAGAATAAGTGTCAGCCGGTGTAGAATAGTTGCTGTGTCCCAGCCATTTCTGGATTTCTTTCATGCTGATTCCATTAGCAAGTAAAAGACTGGCACAGGCCGCTCATTACCATTTGCTCGCCTGGCAATGGCCAGTAAATTAGAGCATGAGATTAATCCCACCAACAAGGTATTCGACAGTGGGTTGGCAGAAGAGGTGAGAGGTCTGATTGTACATGTCTGGCTGAGTTTAAGGTAGATCTACAAAAAAAATACATAAGTTTACTAGTTGGAGAAATGAGAAATACATAACTGAGATGCAGTTTCTATCGCTTTTCCATTTAGATTGACTAGTGTTGATTCATCATAGGATATCTACTCAGATCGTTCTATGAGTTCTATGAGGCAAATTTCGAATGGCTCCAGGATGACTTGTATCGGGAGAGAACCTGATGCGGTAACACACTTTTTGCTGAGTTTAGGTACGGATATGCTGCGCAGATAATTAATTTCTTCAACAGAATGCCCCGCGGCTGCACCAAAACTGTTCTCATTGTCAAATGCGCTTCCGAACTGCTGATTCACGATATGCTGCACAAAGTCATAGTTGCCATTAACCGGCGATAATTCAAAATTAAACTCCTTTCGTGATTTTATCGGGAAATGAGAGTACCGTTCGTGATAAGAGATACTTATAGAAACTCCTTGAGCGTAGACCTCATCATAATGATGATAATTATGCAGCAAAATCTGAAAGCCGGTTCGTGATTTGGTAATGAAATATCCATCGCCGCGCGCAATCAACTCATCCCCCAGTTTGTTAAGGAGGAAGAAAGCATGATAAGACGGTTTTTTAATATTGTTATAGGTGAAGAGGCCAAGCCCTCCGTGGAACAACTGCTGCGGAAGGAGATTTTCTTCATGCAGATCGGTTAACAGCCAATACCCAAAAGCATCCAGACGGTCATAGTTCTCGGTGAGATTCTTAATGATATAAGCCGATTTGAAGCAGGTATCACTCATCAGGTCTTTATGGGAGACTGTCGAATTCCACTCCGTGAGATATACCGGCAGCGAGTCGAACTTGGCTTCCTCAAGTCGCTGCTTCAGCCGGTCAATAAATTCAGTGAAGGAATGGCTCACTGGACTCAGATTCAACTGGTTATCTTGACCATTATAATCCCATAAATCGATATCGTAATAATGGATTGTAATGAAGTCCGGCGTGCAGCCCGCAGCTCTGGAGAAATCCAGAAACCGAAACAGCCAGTCTTCGTTCTTGTTATAGGTGGAGAAGGCAGCTGGCCCCCCGAAGGGAATGGAAGGATCAATCTGCTTCACGGTTTCATAAGTATTAAGGTACAGCTTATTGAAGATGTCGTCATTGCTGAAGCCAAACAGTAAATTGGAGGAGCTGGGTTCATTCCATACGCAAAACAGCCATGTCTTGACTTCTCCCAAGCCGTACCGCTGAATTAGATGCAGTGTCAGCGCCCGGATGAGTTGATTCCATTTATCTATGCTCTTCGGAGGACTGGTGTTGATTTGATTGTAAAAGACGGTTTTCTCCAGATTGCTGGCGAGCAGCTTTGGCATGAAGGAGAACTGCACCAGCGGCTTCAGGCGGATGGAGAGCAGGAAATCAAATACCATATCAATAAAATGAAAATTATAGATTGCTTTTCCCTCTGCGTCCTCACTATAAACCATCATGTCATCATCCAGCAGGCTGTGCATTTTTATATATTTGAAACCAATTTCCTCCTGTGCGATGCGCAGTGCCTGCTGCACATCGGCGAGCAGAACCTCCTTGGCCCGGCTTACTCCAATAAAGTTCTTGAAATGATGGTGAAGTGCCATCAGGCAGTTGGAAACTGGAACTTCAATCAAAGAAGTTCTACTGCTGCCCACCCGCTGAGGCAAATTGACGGGGGCAGATTCCAGATTGCTCTCTATGAAGGCTGAAATATCCTCATAATAAGAAAGCGGCTCATCCTGATAGTAATTCACGGATTTTTCTTTGGTAGCTTCTATGCTTCCCAAAATTTCGCCTGCATGCTTTTTCCTCCATACACTCGGAACTTCCCCGTATTTATCAGTGAAAGCCACGACGAATGATCGGACATTGGGAAAGCCGTTCTGTACCGCCACCTTGTCAATAGTCAGCGACTCATTCGTAAGATCATTTACTGCATGATGCAGGCGTATATCCTTCAGGTAGTCACTGAAGGATATACCCATGCTCGTTTTGAAGTATTTGGATAAATAGGGGACGGATAAATATTCTGCTTTGGCCACATTTTGCAAAGAGATTCGATCATTGTATTTGCTGTTGACATAATCCAGTATTCGGCTCAGCCTATCCAGATTCTCTTGGGAGTAGCTGAGGCCTTCCTCCTTGTCACTGCTGAAATTGGAGCATAGTTCATAGATCAGCTCATACACCAGTGAAATATTTTTGAGATCGATATACTCGTTGGAGTTTATATTATATTTCAGAATTTGGGCAACGATCCGCTTAATATTTTTGAATCGCTCTGAGTCACCGGAACGGGCTGAGTTGCAGTCATAATACATTCTCTGAATATCCATAGTTGATTCTTTAAGCAATTCAAGTTTGATTTGTAATGCTATCATTGTCGCATTATCCGCATGCAGCTCATGAACCTCGTTAGAATTAATCAGAATAATATCTCCGGGTCCAAGCTCATAGGACAAGTTGCTGACAGTTATATGCACATTTCCTTTGATATTGATTATAAGCTCCAACGATTGATGCCAGTGGCGGTTAACATGCCCGATGCGGTGAAGGAAGAATTTAATAGGCAGTTGTTTGGGGAAACTAATAACCTCGTGTCGGAATTCCATATCATCGCCTCTTTCTATAGGTGGTTATTTAATCTTCAATGGCAATATATTAGGCACTTATTTAATCTGAAAGCTCGAAATTTGCAATAGGAAGTACTCGGATTCTTATTATAGATTAAATTTATGCTCTAATCTAGTTAACATGGACAGTTAAGATTAGCTGTAGTACATGTTAGGATATATTCGTGGGGTAAGCGATATCATATGGCAAAAGGGATGTTGGATATGGATAAGCAAGTTTTTCTGGAGACCAAGCAGATAAGTAAAAAATTTAACGATGTAACCGCTGTTAATCAGGTCAGCATGAATGTAAGGCTTGGAGAAATTCGAGGTCTTATCGGAGAGAACGGTTCCGGTAAATCAACCATTTCGGCCATGATGAGCGGACTGTTGTCCGTCACGAGCGGTGAAATGCGCATTGATGGCGCAACCTACCGTCCCAAGGACACACTCGATGCGAGGGAGCATAAGATTTCAATGATTGTGCAGGAGACGGGCACCATTCCCGAATTGTCAATTGCAGAGAATATGTTTCTTGGCGAGGAGCAGCGGTTTGTTAAGCGGGGATTCGTCGATTATAAACGGATGAATCAGGAAGCGGAGCGAGCGCTGGAACTGATTGAGCTGCGTGAGCTCGATGTAACCAGACCCATGTATACGCTAGGTTTTGAGCAGAGAAAGCTGATCGAAATCGCCAGAGCCCTGTACTATGATCCTACATTGTTCATTGTTGATGAGACAACTACCGCTTTGTCGCATGAAGGCAGAGTTCTGATCCACCAGATTATGCGCAGGCTTAGAGACCAGAATAAGGCCGTATTGTTTATTTCCCACGATCTTAGTGAGTTGATGGATGTTTGCGATGTGCTGACGGTCATGCGGGATGGCGAACTGATTACAAGCATTGAGAAGCAGGATTTTGATGAGAATCACATTAAGCAATCCATGGTAGGCAGGGTCATTGAAGGGAATTATTACCGGGTTGATTACGATGGTTCCTATGACGATCAGGTTATGATCCAGGTCAGGAATGTCAGCAGCTCCGTTTTGAAGGACATCCAGTTGGATCTGCACAAAGGTGAGATTCTGGGGATAGGCGGGCTGTCAGGCAGTGGAATGCATGAGTTGGGCAAGTTATTGTATGGGGGTCTAAAGCCAGTGAAGGGAGAGGTCCTGGTCTATGAGAATAAGGAGGACGGCACTCCTGCTATTCCCCGCAACCTGAAGAGTATTAAGGCGGCAATGGCCAGCGGGATCGGTTATGTATCCAAGGACAGAGATAAAGAAACTCTAATTATGGAAGCGTCGATCAAGGATAATCTGGTTTTGTCCGCGCTGGACCAGCTTTCACACTTTGGTTTGATTCTGCCCGGCGAAGAGAAACGGTTTGCCTTGAGACAGATTGAGGGGTTGAAGATTAAAGCCAGCAGTATGAATCAGAACGTAGGGGAATTGTCGGGAGGCAATAAACAGAAAGTGTCCTTCGGCAAATGGATCGGGAACCACTCGAAAATTCTGATTTTAGACAGTCCTACCCGAGGTGTGGATGTAGGTGTTAAAACCACTATGTACCAGTTGCTCTATACTTTGAAGAAAGAAGGGTATTCCATACTGATGATTTCAGAGGAATTACCGGAACTGATTGGTATGAGCGACCGGATTCTGATGATGAAGGACGGGAGAATATGCAAAGAGTTCTCCAGGGCGGAGAATCTCAGTGAGGCTATGCTAATTGAACACATGATTTAGAGTAAAGGCGGGAGCTTAATGGAACACGGCAATACAGCTACACAAGGAAGACTCGGCAGGGGAAGATTCCCGGGCACTCTCGGCTTTCTAAAAAAAAATAAAAATACATTAATTCAATATGCAGGTTTGGCGCTTGTCATCGTAGTCTTTGCCCTATTGACCGGTGGGGACTTGCTGTCAAGCTTTAACCTGCGGACGATTATCAAGCAGCTTGCTGTACTATTCACGATTTCAGTAGGAATGGTCTTTATCTTCTCCCATGGCGGCATGGATATATCAGTAGGGGCGGTTATGGCGCTGAGCTCCTTAACTGCGGTTTATACGCTGAATGCTGGAGCACCGCTTGCAGTTGGCATCCTAGCAGCCATTGTCGTATCCGTCATTTGTTATCTGCTTAATGTGTTTATCGCTATACAGTTTGGGCTGATGTCGGTGATTTCCTCCCTCTCGGTGATGTTTATTGCTAGAGGGCTGGTGACCTATAAGGTATCGACGGCGACCGAAAAACTTAGCGTTGTGGATACAGAACAGCTCAAGCTGCTCGGCAGAAACATTCCGTTTATTCTGATTTTTCTTATTCTAATAGGTCTGATAGGAATCGTACTGTTTCATTACACAAAGATTGGTAAATATAACCGGGCCATTGGCGACAATTCCCTGGCAGCTATGCAAAGCGGGGTACAGGTGAAAAAGGCTAAAATTACCGGTTATGCTCTGGCAGGTGTGCTGGTAGGCTTTGCTTCCATCTTATCTTTAGCTCGTTCAACGGTCATCAGCGAGAACACGGGAGCCGGAATGGAGATGGATGTCATTGTGGCCCTCATTCTGGGTGGTTTATCCCTGAACGGAGGCAGCAAAGCGAAAATGAGTTCGGCGATTGTAGGCAGCATTACTTACATTTTGCTCAATAACGGGTTGGTCATGGTGGGAGTAGCTCCTGAAATGGTCTCCTTGGTGAAAGGTGTTGTATTTTTGCTCGTGGTGTTCCTGCTGCTCAAGCGTCCTTCTTCTGAGGTTATGCCCCGGTAATTCTAAAAAATTCATGTAAAAGAGGGATAAGCAATGAAAAAAAGTAAAGTAACCCTTATTCTAAGCGTGCTTATGATGCTGGTTGGAATCGTTCTCACCGGCTGTGGTGACAAAGCCAATAATACAGGCGGCAAAGAGAAGGATCAGATTAACATTGGGGTCATGTTGTACAATTATACGGATATTCAAGGCCAGGAAATCAAATCTTACGGCTCCTATCTGGAAGAAAATTTCAATGTGAAGTTCAATTATGCAACCGTGGGTTCAAGCGAGGAGGACCATATTAAAGGTCTTGAGAATCTTCTTGCCTCAGGTGTGGATGGAGTCATAAGCGGTTATGATACCGCGCTTGAACAAAGTGTGAGCTTGGCGGAAGAAGCTGGTGTGTATTATTCGGTAGCGCTGGGGGATGTGGATGGAAGTATAGCCAGTGACTACTTTGTCGGAGGGATCAAGCAATTCGGCGACAACCCGGCGGACTTGGGTGCCTTGTATGCTGAGCAGGCTTACCGGGCAGGGGCCAGAAATATCGGAGTCACTTCATTTCCTGAGTTTGCTTTCTTGGACGCTCCGGCAATCATTTCGGGTCTGACTGAGAAAATGAAAGAATTGGACGTTGACCATCAAGTTACTATCTATCCAACGGAATACCATTCCTTCGCGCCAGAGAACGCAAGTGATGCAGTAACCAAAATCATCTCCGAGCATCCGGAAGTGGATACGATCTTTGGTCTGGGTTCAGGGATGGACTTTGTTTATCCGGCTATCCTGAACAGCTCTTCTCCCGGAATCCATCTGCTTGCGCTAGGCTATAACAACTCTACAAGTTCGGGTCTTGCGAGTGGCAATGTCTTGATGGCTGGAACAAACAATTACACGCAGATTGTAGCCAACGCCTTTGCGCAGCTGTACGACCGGATTCATGGAAAAGTGTATTCCGATTGGCAGCCTAATGGAAGAGTCAACTATGTAACGCTGAGCTCAGTAGAAGAAACTGATAATTTCAACAAATATGTGATTCCATCCGACAAGTCGAAAGGTTCGGTTACCGCTGATGAACTTAAGAAAGTAATGCTGAGCTTCAACGAATCCGCTACATGGGAATCGCTGCAGGCATTAACCAGCCGTACTTTGCCAGAAATTCAACAGGCCAGAAATGAATAGATCAGGGGATGGCCTTACGTGTCCCAATGTAACGGAGTGAGTGCATGAAGAATCTTTGGATTAAGAGAGTTTGGGGTTTGCTCAAAACATTTTTGTTCCCAGTATTAGTATATGTAATCTTTCTGCTAATTACCTTCATGATGGATCGGTCAGGTTATGCAACATCAGGGGCATTTGACCGAATCATTAGAAATAGCGTGCTATCCACGATTATAGCCTATGCCATCGCGTTGCCCTTGTCGGGAGCGCGATGGGACTTCGCACCAGGGATTATTATTATTCTCTCAGGCATAATTGGCAGTAATCTGGCGATCGATTTGGACGGGGGTCCAATGACACTTTTACTGCTGACAATGGGAATTGCGGTGGTTCTTAGTCTGCTGGAGGGTGTTCTTTACCTGGCAATCAGAGTTCCGACCATCATTGTTTCACTTGGTGTAGTGATGGTGTACGAAGCGTTGTCGGGCATCGTCTATGGCGGGACTGGGACACAACTGTACATGCATCCCCAACTAACTATTTTTGCCCGGTCTCCATGGATATATGTTGTGCTGCTGATTACTATGACGCTGTTCTATATTCTGCTGGGCCGGACGAAATTTGGTTATGATATGCGTTCACTTGCGGCTAGTCCCCGTCTGGCGGTCAATATGGGTGTTAAAGAGAAAAAGAATATTATTATTACTTATTTGATAGTGGGTGCATTGCTCGGCGTTGCGGCTGTTATCAATGCCTCCACGGTATTGGTGTCACCGGCTAACAATCTGAGCTCCACCTCGCTGATGTTCTCATCAATGGGGCCGGTATTGGTTGGACTTTATTTGGCGCGTTTCTCGAATATCCCCCTTGGGATTTTTGCCGGTGCGCTGGGAATGAATGCCCTATCCTATGGCATGGTCGTGATGGGGATTGACAGCTCTATACAGACCGTTAATCTTGGTGTGTTCATTGTGGCTTTCATGGGATATACCTCTAATCAGGAGAAGATACGCGAATTTTCCAAGAAAATCAGAATTGGTGCCAAAAACAAAAGCATTAGGCGACAATCTCAGTAAAGATAGGAGTGGGAGAAGTGGATATTAACCGTTTGAGAGAGAAGCCATTTAATCTGAATGAAGAAGACATGAAATGGGTACAAGTAACATTTGAGAAAATGACGATGCAGGAAAAGATCGGGCAGTTGTTTTTCATGGTTGGCTACAAACAGGATGAACCGTTCTTGAAGCATATTGCAGAAGAGATTGGCATCGGAGGTTTGATGTGCCGTTCTATGGCCAAGGAAGAAGTGGTTGCCACTGTATCAACCCTGCAGAAGTCGGCGCAGATTCCTCTGCTTATAGCCGCCAATCTGGAGGCGGGCGGACAGGGCATAACTAGTGACGGCACCAAAGTTGGTTCGAATATGGCAGTTGCCGCAACCGGAAACGATGAGTTGGCTTACGAATTAGGAAGAATATGCGCCATTGAAGGCGGTAGCGTAGGCGCCAACTATGCGTTTGCTCCCGTTGTCGACATTGACTTCAACTTCCGCAACCCCATCACCAATACAAGAACCTTCGGGAGCAGCACGGAGCGGGTTAAAACAATGGGGGCTGCTTATGTGAAGGGCTGCCAGGAGCAGGGCATGGCTGCTTCGATCAAGCATTTTCCTGGCGACGGTGTGGATGAGAGAGATCAACATCTTGTGACTTCTGTTAATTCCTTAACAACAGAAGAATGGGACCATACATTCGGAAGTGTGTACCGGCATTTGATCGATGAAGGAGCCAAGACGGTCATGGTCGGGCATATTGTCCTTCCTGAATACTCCAAACTTTTGAATCCGTCTCTTCGCGATGAGGACATTCTGCCCGCATCACTGGCAAGCGAGCTGCTTGGTGGGCTGCTGCGGGAACGGCTTGGCTTCAATGGACTGATTATCACCGATGCGACAACGATGGCGGGGATGAACATTCCGATGCCGAGAAATGAGCTGGTGCCCCGGGCGATTGAAAACGGCTGCGATATGTTCCTGTTCACGAAAAACCTGGAAGAAGATTTGAAGTTTATGCGGGAAGGTCTGGCGGCAGGCATGCTCTCCACTAACAGATTAGATGAGGCTGTTCTCCGCATTCTGGGGCTCAAGGCATCACTCAAGTTGCATGAGCGGGAGAATGTACCGGTACTTGCCAAGGCTGAACAGGTGCTTAGGCATGATAGCCACCGGGAAACTGCCAGAGCCATCGCTGATCAATCAATCACATTAGTCAAAGAGGAAGAGGGAGTATTCCCAATTATACCGGAGCGTTTCCCTCGTGTGTTGCTTTACGGCATCGAGAGTGAGGCTAACGCGCTAGGTTACAACAAGACCAGTGGCCTGGCGGCTTCATTTATTCCACTGCTCGAGAACGAGGGATTCTCCGTAACCCTTTTTGAGCCAACGGGCGTCTACGAAGGATTGCAGGGCTCTTTTACAGAAATGATAAAAAGCTATGATATTATAGTCTATCTGTGTAATCTGGCAACCAAGTCCAATCAGACAGCTGTCCGGATTGAGTGGCTTAATCCGATGGGCATCAATGTTCCAAATTATATTAATTCCATTCCGACAGTGTTTATTTCTACAGAGAACCCATATCATCTACTTGATGTTCCGCGTGTCAAGACCTACATTAACACTTATGGAGTCAATGAGTATACATTGCCGCTGCTGATTGAGAAGCTGATGGGCGTATCGGAGTTTGCAGGCAAGAGCCCTGTTGATCCGTTTTGCGATAAATGGGATACAAAATTATAGAGAGGGGATTTACTGTGATTCATCAAAAGCTTCCGCTGCTGGATAACTCAGCAGCTACACTCACCACCTATATTCTGGATGATGGAGAATTCGACCGAAAAAACCTGGTGCGTCCAGCTGTTGTGATCTGCCCTGGCGGCGGTTATAACGTCATTTCCCAAAATGAAGGAGAACCTGTAGCGCTCGCATACAGCAGAATGGGTTACCACGCTTTTGTCTTGTCCTATTCTGTAAAAATTGATAATCCGTTTCCTACTGCGCTGCTAGAGTTGGCCCATGCGATGGCTCTCATTCGGGAACATGCGGATGAATGGCTTGTGGACAAAGACAATATTTCAGTGGTTGGCTTCTCTGCCGGCGGAAATCTTGCGCTTAGTCTGGGGATTTATCATAATCAGCCCCTACTTAATGAAGGTACGGGATTAAGCGCCTCCCAAATCAAGCCCAATCAAATACTGCTTGGCTATCCGGCGGTTACACTGGAACCTCGTTCCGAGAAAACTCCCGATTTCGTCATTGAACTGATGGAGAAAGGCTTGATGCCCGATATGAGAGGGCCAAGCATCCGTGAAATCCTTATGGGCAAAGAAAATTTGTCGGATGAAGAGAAAGATTCTTTAAATCTGCTGCATTATATCCATTCAGAGCTTCCCCGCACATTCATCTGGGGCACTTATCAAGATACGGTGATTCTACCGACGGATTTATTTGGCCTGGCTGAGGCATTATTCCGCAATGAGGTACCCTGTGAACTGCATATGTTCGAAAAAGGGCCGCATGGCATGTCGCTCGCCGATGAAACGGTCAAAGCGGCGGAGCAGTTACAGCACTTGCATCTCTCCGAGTGGTTTCAACTGAGTATGAAATGGCTGAAGCAAGGAGTGGGGGCGCAGTGAGTAATCTTCCCAAAGCGGTAATTTTTGATCTGGACGGGGTGATTACAGATACGGCGGAATTTCACTTCCTGGCCTGGAAACAGCTCGGCGAAGAGCTTGGAATTGAAGTTGACAGGGCATTGAATGAGCAACTGAAAGGAGTCAGTAGACTGCAGTCGCTAGAGCGGATCATTGCTTCTTCACCTAAGCAACCGGTACGGCCGATCGATGAACTGGAGCGGCTGGCGGCCAAGAAAAATACACATTATACATGGTTAATTCAGTCTATCTCGCCAAACGATATTTTGCCCGGCATCGACACATTGATTAAGGAACTGCGGGCAGCGAGCATTAAGCTGGCCGTTGGCTCGGCGAGCAAAAACGCTCCGTTCGTACTGGAGCGCCTGGAGTTGACCGGTGCTTTTGACTATATTGTTGACGCGAGCAACATAAGGCATGGCAAGCCGGATCCAGAAACCTTCACCGATGCAGCGGATTATCTGAAAGTTCCGTATAAGGCTTGCATTGGGATAGAGGATTCGGCTGCAGGCATTGAGGCTATTAAACGGGCAGGCATGTTCGCGGTAGGCATCGGATCAGCGGAATCTTTACATCAAGCTGACTATCTCGTCCGCGCTACGGATAATCTCAGGATGAGCACGATTTTGGAAGCATACAGTCAATGGAGCAACGGAACTTGCCTAGATTGAAACAAAGCTGAGCTATACAGAGGAGAATAACTGATCAATTAGCGTGCACTGGCATATTACGGTGCGCGCTGTTTGTCATTACAAGCTATGCTGTTCTTACTGATATTTGAAGGCGAAGATGCATATAGCAACAATTAACATCATCTATGCATGACTGGAAAGATAACTACTTTGAGGAATGGCGTATTGGGGACGCAGTAATTTGTTTATGTCATTGTAAAAACCTCCCCGGAGTTTGCTTCGAACATATTGTCAATGGTAGGGAGCGGACTAGTTCTCTCATTTTTCTCTTCGAGTTCTCTCGCAGTTCTCTTCAAAGGCTAAATCTGCTCTTCTTTTTGCATTTCAAATGATATGAATCTCAGCCTGGATGTGCTGCATGTGCTGCGGGACAATACCGGTATTCCAGTGTTGTTTGTACCCGGAAATCATGATTATTGGAGTGAAACAAATAAAATAACCAATACCTGGGAGATATACAAGGCCTAACAGACATTTGATGGCTGCCTATCTGAGCGCCCTTTTTATGCTAAATGACGATTGGGTGATAATTGGAAATTATGGATGGTATGACTACACCATGGGAGAAGCTAAATATACTTTTGCAGATTACGAGGCTATGCATGCCATGGATCAAACCTGGCATGATAGCGTGTACGTACAGTGGGGATGTGGAAACCAGGAGATACATCGTTTTTTTACGAATGCCTGGAGCGTGAACTGGAGCAATACCAAGGCAAAAACATCATTATTGTGACTCATATGTTAACTCATCCATTTTTTAAAGTTCCATTGCCCAATAAGCGATGGGAATACTTCAATGCTTTTCTGGGGAGCACAGAATATCTGAACCTGTGCCGCAAATACAAGGTACGGTACAGCATTATGGGCCATGTACATTACCGCAAGCAACATCGGGACCAGGGCACCGAATTCATCTGTGCTTGCCTGGGCAACCGCAACGAGTGGAAAACTTCGGATACAGGTACAGAAATTGCGATGACTAGCGTTGTGTTTGTCCCGATCCTTCTTATAGCATAGGCAATTGCACGTGCAATTGCCTATAGCAGGGATTGAGAAACGACGATATTCTCTCATCAGTTAAGGATACACGAATGTCACTGCCAACCTAGCAATCCTGCGGATGCTCTCATACCACCTTATTCTGGCAATGAGAATCGTAAGTCTCTGGGGAACCGCTGCTCTGCGTTATTGGTCAACTGCGGCTTGCTTCAACAGATTATGGGTAAGTGCACACGTATTTTTCGTCGGCTATCCATCAGAGCCTTTCCACCATCATCATAAGTCTCGTCCTAGTCAGGTTGTTCATCAAAGTATTTCCACTTGATTAGCTTATCATTTCGGGCTTTCGTTACTCATCCAGCTGTCTACATAAAATTCACCGTTATAGAACTCATGCTCTGTAATTTCTTTGAGCTTATTCTTGGCTTCTTCAACAGTATCATATTCGCCAATGACCGCGATGAAATTACCGGTGGCTGTTTTTATAAAGGAGATATCCTCATCTGGATATAGCTCTTCGAGAATACCCATTTCCTCTCCTAACAACATTTCTCCCGTACGAATAGAGAAAACCTCATGAGGCGGCGCCGATTCGCCGTTTGGAGTCAGCTTCAGTTCAAGATATCCAGGATCTTTAAATTCAGATATGGAATGCTTTACACCATCTTTCAGTTCAACGACGAAACGCATTGCCGAGTCATCCAAAATGATATTGCGATAAACATCCTTCACTAGGGGAAGAGTATGCAAATCTTTCTCAATCGTTTCATAATCAAATTGACGGGTACCATTGAACGTAAAGATTAGACGGTTAGGTGCACCTTTCTGTTCAACTGTATAGGAAGGTACATTGGCAACAGGCTCGTTCCCAGAACTAAAATGAATTTTAAGTGTATTCTCTGCCGCTTCCGTTCCCACTCTGGCGCCGTCTGTCCGCTCGCCACCTCCGCCAAATTGCAGAACCTGAACAATCTTCCCAACTACAGGTATTTTAGACATCGCGTGTGATACACTTGGGATGTTAACGGTGAATAGGAGCATAATACAGGCCGCAATTAATGAAGCGAAGCGCATTGTTCTAAGGGATCTCTTACGAGCGGATGCGCTTTTTTGAGCATTATAAATGACGCTGGCAAGCTGTTCAGGAATTTTGATATTCTCGTAACGATCTTTTCCCATCATACGTTATCAACCTCTCCCTCAATCAAATAATGTTTTAATTTTTTTATAATACGGTAAAATTTAGATTTGACTGTATTTTCCGATAGAGAAAGCACTTGCGCCATTTCCCTAAAGGGAAGATTCACAAAGAATTTCAAAATAATATAAGTTCTCTCTTCTGGTACGAGCCGGTCCAGTGCATCATACAAATCCATTCTTTCTTCCAGCGTCGCTCCCCGTTCAGTAGCCGCAAGCTCTTTTCCATGATCCTCGATATAGACCGTCCGCTTGTTGCGGCGTACATGATCAATAGCTGTATTAATCACAATACGTGACATCCAGGTATCAAAATAGGTCACGGACTGCATTTTGCCATAAGCGAGGTACCCTTTGTAAGTAGCCTCAGATACGATGTCCAGCGCTTCTTGCTCATTTTTTACATAACAGTAAGCGAGGCGGTATAGCTTATCCCGAATTACTCCGAGCTTTTCGCTGTACTGCTCTTCTTTTAATTTTATGTTGTTAAATCTCATTACTCTTCGTAAACCCCCTTCTAAACATAAGTATTAGAGTCACTGCACGTATACCAGGCCTGGTACTTGATCAAGCACGTTGATCTTTCATAGCTAATGGTTAGACTGATGAAGGGAGGAAATAGTTTTACGATGTTAAAAAACTATTGGATGAAATATGGACGGTTACTCGTTGACGCAGGATTTGCGCACGGCGAATTATGATTTTCCCATACTGATGATAACGGCAAAGGAACGTATTGAAGATAAGAAAAAAGGGTTTCTGGCCGTCCATGTCCGAAATCTTTAGTTAGGTTATCTACTTCAACTATTGCCATCGTAAAGTAATCTCCTTTCGTTTTGTCTATTGATGTTGTTTCATGGTAAATCTGCTTAATGACTGTTTGCGAGATTTTATTGCCGTTATATTTAATCCCCAGCATTGATTGTGTAGTTGTATCCTATAAATCCTGTATGAACTAAATATGAACTTGTGGATAAAAATTAAAAAAATAATTTAAAATTAGGAATCATACTGAAAGCGAAAGGGATCGATTGAACTTTTTTTCCAATGTGACGCACAGTATTTTATGGTAAAAATTTGCTGGAAACTCGAGAACGGGACAATCATGCTTAATACGGAGGAATAGGACTTACAGTTTGATGATATAGCGAGGAATAATCTAATATTTTTGACATTGCAACCGTGTCTATAACCTCAAGCGGTGAGCTAAGAAACTGCCTGTAGGGATGAGATATTAAATATCTCGATCCTGAAGTTTTTTTGTTTGCGCGAAGACTCCGAATATATACGCCATGGAACCTGTACGATTTTCATCTTTACTGAGCCGCTTACAGGCTGGAGACACGTTAGCGTTCGTCTTCGCCGCACAGCCTCCTTATATGAAGCCTTCGAGCCCGAGACCGCTTTGCGTCTAGCCAAGCGACTTGAAATTCATTACACTCCCAAGCACGTACTTGTTCAGTTGGAGATGAAAACCAAAAAGACGCTGCTTCGCATTACACGTTGGCATAACAAGCTATTGTCGTTGCCACTCAGTTTATATGTATATTATCACCAAAAAGACAATGCCACCTTTATTTAGGCTTTGTCTTTTTGGCTTTAATTAGGGAATACTAAATAACTGAAAAATCAGTCAATATTTATGCAATATAGTGATATCGAATACATAAAAAAGCACATGTGCGATTATCAATTACCAATTGTTCTTCCAGCAATATTTAAAATTAATTTAGCTTCTTCTTCCGGTGACTTCAAGCAATCTGAAAGAATCCATTCTTTAAGAAGTCTTACTGTTCCATACTGAACATACGAAGCAATCGCCTTCTTTTCCTCCAAATCCAGGTTTTCTGATAAGTGTTTAATGACCATATGATCAAACTGCGGTAGTGAGATTGTGATGTGGGAGATTAGGTCATAGTTATCTAGATCTACTACAAGTTTTGCAAATTCAAGATTGTCTTTCATATATTGTAGAATCCGAGTCAGACATTCATCGATGTTTTTGCCTGCTGCAAGATCATTTATAACGGTAAATGAAGTGTTTTGTACGTACGTCTCAGCAATTTCATTTAATACATCATATTGACTTCCATAGTGATTATAGAAGGTTGTACGATTAATTCCTGCAATTTGGCATAATTCCCGTATGGATATTTTATTAATATTACGGGTCTTTAACATTTTTAATAAAGCCTCACCAATCAAGCGTTTTGTTAGCATAACCCTCTGGTTGACATTATTTTTTTCTGACATATATCCTCCATTGTATTCGACATTTTCAAAGCATCTGTCGGTTGTAAAATAGACAGATGTTGATATTATTGTAAAGTACTAATGAAATAAGTCAATATAATGGAGATGTGAAAATGAAAAAAAACAAAAAGAAAATATTAACAGTAATCATTGTGTGCATTAGTCTCGTGATAGTACTTATTGCTGGTTATGGAATCAAAGAAAATGTCCGAATTAATAAAATTGTGAAATCACACAAAACGGAGCAAAAAGCAGAACAAAACAATGTTGTAAAAAGTAATGATGAGAATGATTTTCAACATATTACAACTGCAGTTCAACAGATTATGATAGGAACAATGAGTAATAATTATGATAATGCTTTACAGACATTACTTAATATCAAAAACGCAGGTTATGAATCTATCGAATTAAATGATTTTATGATTCACAAGTCTTCTATACTCGTAAAACTAATGACAAAGTTCTCAGGAATGCCTATTGGCAATGGCGGCAAGCTTGATTGGCCTAAGCTGATTGAGGAAAGCGGACTAAAGGTCATAAGCATACACAGTAATCTCGGGAGCATAGAGAATGATGCAAAAGCGATAGCCGATGAAGCGAAAAATTTTGGGACAGATACTGTAGTTATTACTGGTATGTACAGATTTGATTATAGTAGTCTAGATGAAGTGGAAGAACTTGCCCAACGTCTGAATAAGGCTGGAAAAGCTCTTTCGGAAGAAGGAATACGTCTTTTATATCATAATCATAATGTTGAACTGCAAAAGGTAACCTCTGAAAAAACAGCTTACGACATTATAATTGAAGAAACAGATCCTGCATATGTCAATTTCGAGTTTGATAGTTACTGGATGGCCGATGGTGGTGCTAATGTTCCGGCTTTGATGGAAAAACTGGGTAGCCGAATGAAATTATGGCATATCAATGACCGCGGTTATACCAAATCAGGTCCTTATATGACACCAATACTGAAAGAAAATGCTACTGAATTAGGAAATGGAAATATGGATCTGGATACACTCTCAGCAATTGCTAAAAAAAACGGAGTAGAAGGTGTTATATTAGAAACTCATAAAAATTGGGTAGATAGCGATCCAATTAAGAGTCTCCAGGTTAGTGCAGAATACATGCAGGAAAAGTTTGGATACCGAACCATTTCCAGAAAATGATGATTAAATTGAAAGAGTTCACATGTCGTCTATGTGAACTCTTTTTATGTTTTCAACCCCAAATTTCGATTACCTCTTTTTTCACTAGCATTGCATCAATATAGCCAGGATTAGCTTAAAAGGATTATATCCACTATTTAAAGACTGATACAGTACTAGTACTCTCCGTCTTTTCCGCTACCAGGAATCACCATTGTTATTTTAATCTGGCTACAGTCATGATTTTGGATAAGATGTGCGAAAAAATTCGTCAACGTATTTTATAGGAGCTTTCACAACCGAGGAAGTCATCCATCTTGCCAAGGAGGCGGGAGTGGCACATCTGGCCATTACGAATAGGGAACCTATTCGTGCAGTATTTCGGAGAACAACGGCGAAAGTGACGGACGTCAGTTTGAGAAGATCAATAACGTCGCTTCGTTTGACTTTCTGACGGACACTGCTAACAAGGTGGTGTCCGGTTCTATTTATTAGGCGACATTTTAAGGAGAATTTAATGATCGATCACATTACGAGACTCGGAACGGTGTCTAATTGACAACACAGCAGATCCCAATGCGAGCAGGACGAAAATCACTCCAACCCAAGCGTTGTAATACACTGACGAATTGTCGATCACTATGCCCCCAATTACCGAGCCCAGCGCAATGCCGATATGGGATGCCGAGTTGTTCAGGCTCTGCTGGATGTCCGACGATTCCGGAGCTGTTTTGATCAGGTAGCTCTGTATCGAAGGAGAGATCGACCAGCTGAGCATACTCCATATGATCATCACGATCAGACAACCATACATCGAAGCTGTCGATATTGGCATCAGCAGCATGGCTGCGGCAAACAAGCTGACAATGGTAAGAATGCTTTTTTCAGGTCCAAACCGGTCGGTGACCCATCCCCCTGCCCCGCCGCCCAGTACTGCCGCGATACCAAAGATAAAATAAAAGAAGCTGAGGATGGCCGGACTTAAGTGCAGGGTCTCCTGCAGAAACGGTGTCAGATAAGCATATAAGGTCAAGTGACCGGTCAGCATCAAAAGGGTAATTAACTGGCCGAAAATTATTTTGCCGTTCTTTAAGGAAGCCAACTGCTTGCGCAGCGGCACCGTCTCACCCGCAGGCGTCTTGGCAATGAAAATCTGTACCACGATGAGTGAAATGACGGCCAGAATGGAGATCATGACAAACGGAGCACGCCAGCCAAAAGCGTTACCCAGCATCATGCCCACCGGTACGCCCAGTACCAGTGAGCCGCTGACCCCCATAAAGATTACGCCGATCGCCCGCGCCCGGTACGCCGATTCGGCCATCTGGGAGGCCATCGTAATGGACAGCGCCGTGATAAGCGCCGCGCTAGCCGCCGACAAGATTCTCGCGATGACCATCGTCGTAAAGTTCTGGCTGAAAACCGAAAGCACATTGCCGGCAATGAAAACCAGCAGTGCGCATTGGTACAAGGTTTTACGCTCGACCCTCGAGGCTGCCGTCAGCAAAACTGGTCCTGATACGGCAAACACCACGGAGTACAAAGTAATTAACTGCCCGGCAGCGCTCACCGAAGTATGAAGGTCCGATGAAATCAGATCCAGCATCCCCCCGACGATCAGTTCAACCATCCCAGTCACAAAGCAGGCTATCGCCAAAATATAAATTTTAAAGCTCATGCAGCTCAAAACTCCCCTCTGTTGATATCCCTCAGTTCGTTCCTTTGCAATAGGTTACTACTATGATGGTAACTCGATTCAACATAGGGATCAACCCCAATTTTCTGCATAGAAAAAACGGGTAGATCCAATTACCCGTTTTCACCATGTGACTTAATATTTCAATTGAAGCAATTCCGTCATAATCTCCTCGTCATTCAGTAGAATCTCACTGTATTTGCCCGTGATTTTCGTCAAGAGTAAATCATGATGGAAGTAGTCCGTAAACACGCGTACAAATGGCTGCGACCGGGTCATTATCGCCTGCCAGGACCCCTGTTCCACGCCGGCGAATACGACCTCCCGATCATCTACGATCAGCAGCCTGAAACGTTCCAGCAACACATGCTGCTTGCTTGGCTTCATCGGGACGATTTGGGGCAGGCCGTCAGGCGTATCCCCGATCACGACGCCTTCCACCTTGACGCCATCGTTTTGCTTCTCCAGCAGAATGGGCAAATACCGACGAAAATCGTCCTCCCATGCCGAAAACCGAATTGATCGTTCCGCATTCTCCATCAGCTGCTTCAGCTGGGATCCGATCGAAGCGTCCGCTTTCAAGCTCCAGACATGGTCGTCGATGATCCCCCTCTGAACCTTATGCTGCTCAAGCTCTTGAACGTCCGACTGAAACTCTGCCGTTAATTTCTCTATGACGAGAGGAAGAGGCAGCGCCGAATACAGCTTCTTTTTTTCCGAAACGGATTCAAGCACCATCCCTTTCTCCACCATTCGGGAGATCACTTCATATATTTTCGCCTTGGGCACGCCGGATAGCTTTACGATTATCGTGGCGTCCATGGGCTGCATCGTCGATGCCAACGCTTCGTAAACCTTACTTTCGTATTGTGAAAATCCGAATTTATAAAGCATGATTCTTCAACCCCGATTCTCTATTAAAAGTCCGCTTGCCATTTACTTTCTCATATCCTGTGTGCCAAGGCAAGCTGAGACCGGCAAAAATCCCAACGGATGAATCCTTTCGAACTTCAGCACTTGCTTTGCATCGCTCCTGAGCAAAGTTTCACTTTACCCGAAAGTTAAAATTGCTTCGGCAGTTATATGAATAAAGAACCTTCAACAATACTAAATAATTAGTTTGAAGGTTCTTTATATCATTTTTGGAATTTAAACAGTACCACGTTTGTACAAATTATCAGAGGTCTAGATTAAGCGTTTTTGGTACAGTAAATGTAGAACATACTATATTGTTGAGAATAGGAGAAGATGATTTATGCAACAAACATTCAAAATTATCGACGAAGACGGGATCCATGCACGCCCGGCCACCGCGCTGGTCAATACAGCTACAAAATTTAAAGATACCGAAGCTTTTGCGGAAGCCAAAGGAAAAAAAGTAACCCTGAAATCCATCCTGGGCGTATTGTCCCTGGGTCTGGAAACCGGCGACACGCTGATCCTAATTACGGAAGGAACGGAAGCTGCCGAAGCGCTTGCCGCACTCCAAGAAGTGATGATCAAGGAAGGGCTGGGCGAGGTTTATTTGTAAACTCACGGGTATCGCGGCTTCGGCCAGTATTGCCGTGGCCACGCATTTATACTGGAGCATCCGGATACACCATAATGATGACATCCGCAAGCGATGTGGACGCCGAAATCGCTAAGCTGGAGACTTTTGAATCCTATCTGCTGATTCTTGAAGACCGGAACTGATCAGCTGCGCGAAGGATGTAATCCGCGAAGTGGCGGTTAATGCGGACTATGCCCTGCAGGAACCACAGCAAACTACTAAAGCTGATGTATGGAATTGGAATCAAGGACAGGAGAGTTTTTGAACATCGTCTCTAAGATGCTCAAAGCACCGAGTAAAGGTGTATAAGAAAAAGAAATAATGAAAGAGATGAGTGGCAAACAAATTGACGAAGGATTTGCGGATCTCCTTGTGTCTGGAGAGTTCTTTTTTATGAGTGATAAGTTGTACCAATTGCAGCTTGTTCGTTAAATTAACGTGTCCCGTTAGACAAACATATTTACTGTTGTAATTCCACTTTGAAATGCGACTGGGTTACCAAGGAAGTGATGCTGAACGCGCAAAGCGGGCTGCTGCAGGGCGGCTACGTCCGGATGATTTTTTGCTGGTCAATCCGAATGTTGTTGGCACCGGGCCGGGGCGATGGTTCCCGGACATACGTCCACGTTCAACATTGGGTACGGCAAAATGAGCCGTTACGGCGATTTTGGGCAAACGTTAAGCTTCAGTATCACCGGTCCAGCCCTGCTTCGGCGCGGAACAGGTTGTCAGCGGCTGAACGCGTCCCTACCGCTCAACCAATTTGTGGGCGCAGACAGCCGCGCAGGCCAGGCTGTAGATGTATACTGCGGTAGCTCTGCATATTTACAATTTTTTTATGAGAACTAACATTCCGTTAACAAATGCTTGTTAAAGTAGAAATTGCAATGAGCAACTGAAAAATCTAGGGTATGAGTCGAGGAGAAAACCCAAAGATTCAGCAAATGAAATGCACACCTTTAAGGTGCGTGTGTACTTTCGTTTGATGAATTTGCGGGTTTTTTTGTGTTTATTGCAAACGGCTAGCGGAAAGGAGGGCTGGGCAGCTGTCATAAACATCTTTGCTATTCAATAATTATCCGTGAAAGGAATGGAGACCGATATGAAAAAAATGTCTGCAAAGCTTATATGTAGTGTAACGATAGCCTCTATGTTCAGTGGGCTTTTTCAGCCAAGCGTCTTTGTTTCTCAAGTGCACGCAGAGGAGTCAGTGAGTACAAATCCGGTACTCTTGGAAGAAAGTTTTGACGGTTACGAGACCGGGACTTTACCTCCCAATTGGATATCCGATGTGAACGAGGGAAGCTCCCCTTTTACGGTTGTACAGAACACTTATGGTGATGGTAGATTGACGTTCGACGGAAATGCCTTCGGCAAACAAAGCCGGATTCTGACGCCGGTGCAGTGGGACAACTATGTCATTGAAACTGATGTGCGGTTCGACAGCTTCTTAAACTCGGGCAGCGGAGCTTCCATTATGTTCCAGGCATCATCAGATGGAAAGCTGCCTTACTCGCAAATGACGATTAAACAGAATGGTACGATTGAAACGTCTTATCGGAATACCGACGGCAGCTGGTTATACCCTACGCCTATAAGTGCAACCGGCTCTCCGCTTCAGGTGAATACGGATTATACAATGAAAGTAAGGGTTTTTGACCGTAACGTTAAGATGTACTTGAAAGAAAAGGACGACATGAGCTTTACATTATACGGAGATAAAAATCTAACGGTTGATAAGCCTCCGGAAAATGGAATGATCGGCTTCCAGGGAGACCAGAGTGAGGTGTCCTTCGACAATTTGAAGGTAACCCGGGTCACAGCAGACCAGATCGATCTTGCGGTACCCGGCACGCTGGAGGCGTTGAGCGGCACGACCAGCGTGACTAGCAGCGTCTATTACTCTGATGGCATTACGGATGTAGTTCCTACGGATCGGGTTGAGTTGTATTCCTCCGATGAGAGTATCATTACAATCCAAAATAACCAGCTTTATCCCCTTAAGCCTGGGAAAGCAACCATTACCGCCGTCTATGACAATGCGGAGGCTTCAAAAGAAATTACCGTGACGCCTTCTTTGACGGGTATCAAGGTCGTTTCCTTAAAGGGTGAAGAAGAATATGTGCTTGTGAATGCACAAACGGCATTGGACCTTAGCACGTTGCAGTTCCAGGCAGACTATAATGATCTTACATCAGGCGTTGTGAAAGGTAATGAACTGACTTGGACATCGGATGATTCGGCTATCCAAATTGAGAACGGTACGCTAATCGCGCAGGAAAAAGGTTTCTATGAGATTACAGGCACGAAGGACAATGTGTCTGTCAGCATGATGGTTCTCGTCAAAAATCCGAAAGATACCGAGTACGTTCTGTATGAGGAAAACTTTGACCATCTAACTGACGGTACGCTTCCTGAAGGCTGGATGATACCCCAGTCCACGGGACCTGTATATCCGGAACGGATCATTGACGATTTTGACGGCAATTCCGTACACGGCGGTTGGATGGATTCGGGAACAGGAGTCTATACGCTTAGCTTGGATAACCAGGTAACCGGTGACGGCAGCAACGCTATGCGTGTGGACTATGACAAGCAAACACAATCCTGGGCGTTTATGAAGGCAAATGTTGATCCGAATTCGGCTTATTTCGGCGGGAATCAATTGAGTTTCAAGATCAAAGGCAACGTGAAACTGATCGTGAAATACGAAGAAGTAAACGGGGCTCACGAGAAGAAATTCGAGATTAACACGAATGGGAATTGGGAAACAGTCACCTGGGATACTTCAACGATCAAAGATGACATAACCGATGCAAAACGAATTCTCATTTTTGCCGCCCCGGGTGAAGCCAATACATCCGGAACGTTCTACCTGGATGACATCAAGGTGTTCAATTCAGAGGAGCAGGCCGCTGACAATGCTGCGGTGAAGTCGGGAGCTTTTGAGCTCAATGCACTTGCTGAGAAGGATAATCCGGCCCGGGTTATTTTGCCAGAGTATTTGAGTGCTTTTGGCAATTACAAAATTGAAGCCGATGTAACGCATTTGGAGGCGATAGATACCTCCAGATGGCATTCCATCATGTATCGCATTCAAAATCATGATTACCCTTATTACCAAATGGCTGTTCGGCAAGATGCTACTGTGGCCTATGGAATGGAGTTTGCAGAGAGAACTCCCGCCAACGGCTGGAAAGTCATCGACAAAGGCTCGAACAGCGAACCTATTGACGCCGGGAAAATGTATCATTACACGGTTAAGGCGTACGACAACAGAGTTCAGCAATCGATCAATGACCAGATTATTGTAGATACCGGTCTAGCTACAGCTTACTCCAAAGGAGCGGTAGGCTTACAAGCTAATGGGAGCAGAATGAAGGTTGACAATATTCGCGTGACGCTGCAGCTGGATGAGCTGCCCCCTGTGCCGGAAGAACGGTTCGTTCAGGTTGCGGAGCCCGACACGAGCATCGCGATGGCTCCTTCCGTAGTGAAGGAAATTCAAAACGCCAATGACTTGGCTGAGCTGAGTGGAGCTGCGCTTCCTGCAACCATTGTGCTGCATGTGGGACAAGGTTTGAAAGTTATCGATCCGGTAGGGAAGACGGCAGTCGGTACAGTCGAATCCGTTCTTGAAACGATCGGAAACAGCGTGATTCCGGCGTTTTATGTGAAGGACAAGGCTTCGGTAGACGAACTAACGAACTATTTGCAAACGAACGGGTGGGAGGATGCCGCCATCATTTCCGATAACGGAGAACTGGTCAAACGAGCAAGAACCGCTTATCCAATGCTTCGCGGCATCGTGGACTTCAGTTCGGCAGGCGGCAACTTGACCGAGGAAGAGCTGCTTGAGATTCGAAGAGAAACGACGGCCAGCCTTGCCAAAACGGCTATATTGCCGATGGGCGCTTCTTCCAAAGGCAATGTGGAGTATCTCCAGAAGCGGATGATTATGGTATGGGCAAAGGAAACGGCTAACAAGCCGGACAAAAACATTGCCATGCACCAGCTTATAACGGCAGGTGTGAACGGAATCGTTACGAATGCGCACGAAGTCGCAATTGGGGCGTTGAAGGTATATTCCAACAACGTGACTTTGATTCGCAAGCCTTATATTATCGGGCACAGAGGCGTGCCGTCGATATCTCCCGAGAACACCATCGAAGGGAACAGGATGTCACTGGAAAGCGGTGCGGATTTTATCGAAAACGATATGTACCTGAGCAAAGACGGGCATTTGGTCATCATTCATGATTCGTTGCTGGAACATACGACTAACGGTACCGGAAATGTCGAGGATACTACGCTGGAGCAAATGAAGCAATTGAATGCGAACAAGCCGCACCCTGACGGGTATCCGGATGTAAAAATTCCGACTCTAGAGGAGCAAATCGAGCTTGCCAGGGAGTTCGACCGGATGGTTATGGCCGAGATCAAGTCGAACAAGCCTGAAGCGGTGGACGCACTTGTTCGGACCATAAAGGAAAATAATGCCGAGGGTATCATCGATGTGATGGCCTTCCAAACCAGTCAATTGAAGCGGATGTCCGAGCTGATGCCGGAAATGCCGCTGGGCTTATTAACCAGTGGATATGCAAGCGAGACGAATGTTTATAAATCGCTAAGAGATACGCTGAAGCTTGTCCAAGGAATGAACGTTTCATTTAATACAAGCTATGACGGTTTAGGCAAAAACTTTATGGAAGCTGCTAAGCATCGGGGCATCATCATTTCTCCGTGGACGTTCACCAATAAAAATGATGTTATCCGGTTCATGATGCTGGGAGTTTACGGCATTACGACCGACTACGCTTTCTGGGCGGAGGATTGGACGGCTTCAATCAAGCCGGAGCAGGACAAGCATGAGTTGGCCAAGGGTGAGAGCATCTCATTGTCGGCAATCGTGGAGTCCTATAAAGGTACGAAAACAACCATTTCGCCTGATGTCGTTATGTTGGATGGACAAGATGTCGTGGAAGTGAGCGGCAGCAAAGTAACGGCCAAACAGCCGGGAACGGCGCATGTGCTCTTGAGATATACAGCCTCCTTCGATGATAACAACAAGTATGATATTTACACGCAGCCTGTCTCGATAAAAGTAAAGGGGCAGGATGGCAACGGAGGCAGCGATGGAGGCAACAACGGAGGCAACAACGGTGGTAACAACGGAGGCAACGGTGGTAGCGGTACAAGCCCCGGCGCTGGCGGCGTAAACCAGCCGTCCAATCCGGCCACACAGGCTGCCGATCGGATCGTAGCCAAGGAAGGCAAAGTAGGAGCTGCCGAGTTAAAAGATTCACTTGCCGCGCACTCCAACGTAAAGGTTCAATCCGACGGAGATAAGCTGGAGCTGCCTGCAGCGGGCTTGCTAGATGCAAGCCGGGTAAACGGCAAGACACTGCTTGTTATTATTGACAATGTGACTTATACGCTGCCGTTGTCGCTGATCAAGCTCGACACACTGGCCCAGCAGCTCGGAGTAAGTGTTGACGACGTATTGATCCGCTTCACGTTTGCGAAGCTAAACGCCGATAATGCAGCAGCGGTACAAAGCATTATTGCTGCAACGGGCGGAAATCTGGTGACGGCTCCGGTGGAGTTTAAGGTCGAAGCGGTCAGCAAGACAGGGCAAGCGATCCCGGTTTCGTTCGATTCCGCGTATGTTTCTCTGGATATAATCCTGAACAAGGCAGTAGATTCGGGCAAAGCGACCGGCGTGCAATATGTGCCGGAAACGAAGCAGCTCCGTTTCGTACCGACTTTGTTCACGGCTAAAGATGGCAAAACGACGGCTACGCTAAAGCGCAGCGGAAACAGCGTGTACACAGTCATCGAAAATAACAATAGCTTTGCGGACATGACAGGGCATTGGGCGAAGGCCGACGTAGAGCTTATGGCCAACAAGCTCATCGTAAACGGCGTAAGCGGTAATCGCTTCGACGCGGAGCGCCCTATCACCCGCGCTGAATTTGCAGCGATGCTCGTCCGCTCGCTTGGCTTGAACCCCATGCTGGCACAAGCAAGCTTCAGCGACGTATCCGCCGCCAACTGGTTTGCCGAAGAGGTAGCGACGGCGACCGAAGCAGGCATCCTTGGCGGGTATGAGGACGGCACGTTCCGTCCGAACAACAAGATTACGCGCGAAGAGCAGGCGGTCATGGTTGTCCGCGCAATGACCTACGCGGGCATCGACGCCAAAGTATCACAGGCGAAGCAGGATGAGATTTTGGCATCGTTCAAGGATGCCGGCCAGGCCGACTGGTCGAAGGCGGAGCTGGCTGCAGCCATTCAAGCCGGTCTGATAAAAGGCATGACAAGTGATACTTTGGAACCGGGCAGCGTTGCTACCCGTGCCCAATCAGCAACTATGCTGAAGCGCTTCTTAATCACAGCTAATTTCATCAACGAGTAAAACAAACCAATCCTGCCTGAAGCCCCAAGTCAGGCTCAGGCAGGACGTTTAAATTGCTTAATATTCCCAAACAGGCCAACCGAAATCGGTTGGCCTGTTTGACCGTAGGTAGCTAGATTTAGCCATCCGGGTTCTCCTATTGTTCTGAGACCGCCCAAGCAATACTGTTAATCCAGTCTGCCTCCGGGACAGCGTTCTGAATTGACATTAATTTAACCTGGCGTTAATACTCTGATGATTCTTTCGCCTTAAAATAGACATAAGAGCACCAATTTAAAGCCGCAGGGTAGGAGACGAGGAGAAAACCTTCTATGCGTCAAAGTGAATGCAGGTCCATACGGGTCTGATTGAACCTTGACGGATTGTAGGTTTTTTTGTGCTGCTCAGATTTCACTACAACATTTGGGAGGGTACAGTCACAGATGCAAAAAGTGCGAAAAGCAAAAAGCTTGTGAACCTGGTGGACAATGCGAAACCTTCGTTGAGACCTATAAGGATGAGCGCAAGGGGATCACGCCTGAGCTTGTATTCCTGGATGGGTAGGAGCTGCTGCAGGTGGATGGCCGGATGAATGCCCGGAAACCGGGTACGGGCTCCCACTGAAGCAGCGGCAGCTTGAGTTTTGGAGACGGAGCTCTCCGTCCGGATGCCGAGGTGATGTGAAGTGAGCAAGCGGTGGTGCTGGCCCCCGCCCTGGGGTATATCGGGCAGGACAGCGCTGCTGGCGGCACAGCTGCGGAATCACCGCCAGCCATGGAAGTTATTCCAGGATGCAGCAAGCATCTCATGGGCGCGCGAGGAATGGAACATGGTCATTCAAGCCGGATTAATGAAGGGTTTATCTCAAAAGCTGCTGATGCCGGAAATGAGCACAACCGCTGCACCCACTCGGCCGTGCGGGTGCAGCGGTTCCTGAGCTTGGCGGGCTTCATTTAATGACATGCTGGCGGGACTGCGGTCCCGCCGTTAATACCACGCTGACAAACGGCTGTTACAATGGTCTATAATCACAGGTACAGAAGGGGGATAACAGGTGAAGAACGGACTGTTTGCTGGAAGCAGCGACCACAGAATTATACCGGCAGTGCGCAAGGCTGAAGACTTGCAGAAGGCCTGCGACAGCGAATGGCCGATGATCTTTCTGCTGATTGGCGATCTGTTCACTGTGAAGCAATATGTGAGGCAGGGCCTGGAAGCTGGCAAGAAAGTTTTCCTGCATGTAGATTTCATCGGCGGATTGGGGAGCGATCCGCTGGTGGTCAAATATATTGCCGAGAAGATTGGTCCGACTGGCATTATCTCAACCAAGAACCATATGGTCAAGCAGGCTAAGAAAAGCGGGCTTCTGGCGATCCAGCGCCTGTTCCTGATCGACACCTCCGCGCTGGAGCACGGCATAAACAACGTGCGCCAGAATGAATCGGATGCGCTTGAAGTCATGCCGGGGCTGATTCCCAGGGTCATTACCGAGCTGAGCCGCAGTACCTCCCGCCCTATCATTGCCGGTGGCCTGATCAAGGAGCATCATGAGATTCAGGCAGCTCTCCAAGCAGGAGCGAGTGCAGTATCGATGGGCAACCCGGAGCTTTGGCGCAGTTTTACACAAACTTAACCTGGAGTTAATATCAGAATGACACGGTTTATTTATAGTGAAGAAGTAAGTTGAACGATTCAATTTCATATCAAGGGTCGGAGACGAAGAGAAAACCCTTATGCAGCTCATATAGACGGCGGATTCATTATGCCTGATTACTGTGCTGGATATAGGGTTTTTTGGTTTGTTCCTATTAAGGAGGCTGCTTTCCTATTGCAGGATGTGCTTGCGTACGAGACGTATTTTTTTGATTTGGACGGCACCATTTTTATTGGTGACCTGCTGCTGCCGGGAGTGAGTCAGACACTGCAGTATCTAAGGGAACATGGGAAACAGGTGTTGTTCCTGAGCAATACTACCATTCGGACCCGGGAAGAATGCCGGAATCGGCTAAGGCTGATGGGAATTGAAGCCCATACGGAGGAAGTCGTGACCGCGGCTTCGGTAACTGCGGCGTATTTCCGGGAAATGCAGGGAATGAACCACAGGCCTCAGGTGCTGGTGATTGGGGAGCAGGCGCTAAAATATGAGATGGCTGGCGGGGGGACGGTACTCACCGATGAACCCATGGAAGCCACGCATGTGCTGGTCGGGATGGACCGCGAATTCGATTATGAGAAGCTTCACCGAGCGATGAAGGCTGTCCGAGCGGGCGCATATCTGATTGCCGCGAACCCTGATCCGAATTGTCCGGTAGTGGGCGACTTGCTTCCCGATACCTGGGCCATGGTCAAGGCCATTGAGGCAGCCAGCTGCGGCACTGTACAAGAGATTATCGGCAAGCCATCCGCCTATTATGCGGAGAAGGTACTGGAGCAGAGCGGGAGTAGCCGGGAGAACTGTCTGATGGTCGGAGACCGGATGGATACGGATATCCAGTTTGGCCTGAGCCACGGCATCAGCACTGCATTGGTGTTAACCGGAGTGACCGCGAGAGAGGATCTGGAGCAATATTCTACCATGCCGGATCATATCTGGACCTCAATGTCCGAGATGCTGCAGGATCATTTACGCCTGTCCTGATTATAGCGGAGCTGAACCACAGGATTACAGAGGGGATTCCCATGCTTGCCAGAGTAAGAGGATCAGCCGCTCGCGGAGGGTTGCCGATCTTTCTGCTACTTATGAATAGATAAATGGAGGAGATTACAGGGATGCGTAAAGTAAATGTAATGGTTATGGCAGCTGCACTAGGGATGTCGGTGTTGGCAGGCTGCGGCAACAACACAAACACAAACTCGAACACAAACAACAATAACGCTGCTGGCAATGGCAGCGGCACCGGGGCTGGTGAAGCCGCAGCCGCTCCGGCGGATAACGGAACCAAGACGGAACTGACTTACTATTACCCGATTGCTGTCGGAGGACCGCTGACGGCTACCATTGAAGCCATGACTGCAGATTTTATGAAGGAGAATCCGGATATTGTGGTTAAGCCGGTATACACCGGCAGCTATGCCGATACGGCGGTCAAGACCCAAGCCGGAGTCCAGTCGAAGCAGCCGCCCGATGTAGCGGTATTGCAGTCCACGGAGCTCTTCAGCCTGCTGGATATGGATGCGATTATTCCGCTGGACGAGTTCATAGCGCAGGAGGGCGGAGACACTTATTTATCTGACTTCTATCCCGCTTTTATGGAGAATTCCCAGACAGAGGGCAAAACCTACAGTATTCCGTTCCAGCGCAGTACCATAGTTCTGTATTACAACAAGGATATGTTCAAGGCCGCCGGACTGGACCCGGAGAAGCCGCCTGCAACCTGGGCAGAGATGCAGGAATATGCGGTCAAGCTGGCCGGTGACGGCAAGTGGGGGCTGGAGATTCCGGTGACCGGCTACGCCTATTGGATGCTTCAGACCTTCGCGTTGCAGAACGGCAACAATCTGATGACTCCTGACGGCAAAAAAGTAATGTTCAACACTCCGGAGAATATCGAGGGTCTCCAGTATTGGGTAGATCTGGCGGCGAAGCACAAGGCTATGCCTGGCGGCGTAACCGATTGGAGCACAGTGCCTTCCGACTTCCTGGAAGGAAAAACTGCGATGATGTACCATACGACCGGCAACCTGACCAATGTCAAGAAAAATGCGGCGTTTGATTTCGGCGTCAGCTTCCTGCCGGCGCAGAAGCAATATGGCAGTCCTACCGGCGGCGGAAATTTCTATATTTTCAAGGATATCGACAAAAAGAAGCAGGAAGCAGCCTGGAAATTCGTCAAGTTCATGACTGAAACCGAACGTGCGGCGCAGTGGAGTATCGATACCGGTTATGTGGCAGTGAAAAAATCGGCATATGAAACTGAACAGATGAAGGCTTATGCTGCTGAGTTCCCGGCTGCGCTGATTGCCCGTGACCAGTTGGAATATGCATCCGCCGAATTGTCGACCCACAACAACGGCAGAATTGTCAAAATCCTGAGTGACTCCGTCCAGGCTGCGCTCACTAATGAGCTGACACCGGCGGAAGCCTTGCAGAAAGCGCAGGATGGTGCGGACCAGGCACTGGCTTCTTTTAATAAATAAGATGAATACCAGTCTGAGAAGAAATGGGTTCGCCTGGCTGTTGTTGCTGCCCTCACTGTTGTTTCTGCTGCTATTTACATTCTATCCGATCGCGCTGACGCTGCGGCTGAGCCTGTTCCAGGCGGATTTGTCCACGCCGGAGCCAGTCTTTGCGGGTCTGGCCAATTACCGCACCATGTTTCAAGACGAGGTCTTCCGCAAGGTTATGGTGAACAATGCGCTGTTTGCGCTGGGGACGGTTCCACTCGGAATCGCTCTGGCGCTTTTGATGGCAGTTTTCGCCAACAAGGCGCTGCATGGCAGAGGTTTTATGCGTTCTGCATTCTTTTATCCGACTCTGATCCCCATGATTGCAGCAGCTAACATTTGGCTTTTTATTTATACACCGGAATATGGATTTATGAGCAGGCTGCTGTCCTGGTTCGGTGTGAACGATATCAATTGGCTGGGCACACCAGGGCTGGTGATGTGGGCGATGATCCTGATGATCATTTGGAAGGAGGCGGGATTCTTTATGATTTTTTACCTCGCCGGTCTGCAAAATATCTCGAAAGAGCTGTATGAAGCCGCACATGTCGATGGGGTGGGCCGGTTCACCGTGTTCCGCAAAATCACTTTCCCGCTGCTGATGCCGACTACGCTGTTCGTAAGTATTGTTGCGCTCACCAACGCCTACAAGCTTGTCGACCACCTGATGATCATGACCCGGGGAGGGCCCAACAACTCCAGCAATCTGCTGCTCTATTACATTTATGAAACAGCATTCAGCTTTTGGGATCAGGGAATGGCGTCTGCGCTGACGGTCGTTATGATTGCAGTATTGCTGCTGATTGCGGCTGTGCAGTTCTTTGGCCTGGATCGAAGAATTCACTATAACTAAATCTGCATGGCTGCCGGAAGGAGGGCAATTCTATGAAAACTAAATTTACATCTAAGCTCGGAAATATACTGATGCTGGCCCTCGCGGCCGTCTGGATGATCCCGCTGCTCTGGATGACGGTGACGGCGTTTCGTCCCCGTCATGCAGCACTGTCGAGCCTGTTCTCGCTGGACTTCACTTTGAGCAACTTCGCTACAGTCTGGTCTGCCGCGCCATTTTCCACTTATTATCTCAACACGATTCTGATTGTGGTGTGTGTGTTTGCTGTGCAGATGCTGACGGCCAGCATGGCTGCTTTTGCTTTTGCACGTGTAACCTTTGCCGGCAGCAGCATAGTGTTCCTGTTGTTTCTGGTGCAGATTATGATTCCCCCCGATGTGCTGATCTTCCCCAACTACAACGTCCTGAAGCAGCTGTCGCTGCTCGACACCAAGTTAGGCATTATGCTGCCGTTTCTGGCTTCGGCGTTCGGAATTTTTCTGCTGCGCCAGGTATTTAAGACGATCCCTGCCGAGCTGGAAGAGGCGGCGCTGATCGAGGGCTGCAGCCAATGGCAGGTCCTGTGGAAAATTTATTTCCCGCTGGCCCGGCCCACCTATGTGGCCTTCGCACTCGTCTCGATCAGCTATCAGTGGAATAACTTTCTTTGGCCGCTGATTATCACCAATTCGGTGGAGAACCGGCCGCTTACGGTGGGGTTGTCGATCTTTGCCCAATCATTCGAGATTGGGGTGCAGTGGACGGAAGTCAGCGCGGCTACCCTGCTGGTGATCACCCCGCTGCTGCTGATCTTCCTAGTGTTCCAGCGCCAGTTCATTGAGAGCTTCATGCATTCCGGCATTAAATAGAACTGTTCAAGGAGGAGTTCAGATTGACGGCATTACAGAACTGCGCAGTATCTACTTATGTCTATATCGGCCGTCCACTGGCTGAAGCTATTGAATTACTAACCGCCGAGGGCTGGAAGCACATTGAGATTATGTGCGAAGGCAGGCACGTGGAGCTGCTGGAATGGACGGCAGGCCAGTTGGCTTCACTGGCACGCAAAGGCAAGGACCTTGGCATCCGGTGGAGCATCCATGCACCAATTACCGGCTGCAATCCGGCAGCAGCGGACGAGCAGCAGCGTGCGGAGGCGGAAACGCTGCTGCTGGATACGCTGCGTGTTGCAGAAGTGCTGGAATGCAGCTATGTGGTGCTGCATGCGGGAGAGCTGTCTGCTGTGGACACTGAGGAAACAGGAGCGGAACCCGGGGGGGGCGCGCTTCTGGAGGAAGCACAGGCCACTGCAGGTGCTGGAGCGGCTTCCGCCGGTGCACGGGAAGCCGCCAAAGCGCGGGTGGTGCGTTTCCTCCAGCGGATACTGACGGAGACCGCCGGCTCTGCGGCAGTTATCGCGCTGGAGAATGTTCCCCCGTACCCCGGGCTGCTGGGGACGGAGGTCACAGAGCTGCTGGAGCTGGCCGCGCGGGTGAATTCCTCTCGCATAGGTCTGGTGTTCGACAGCGGCCATGCCCTGATGGCAGGCAAAGACCGCTGCCTGTTGATGATGCAGCAGGCCATGCCCCGCGCGGTCGCGCTGCATCTCAGCGACAATGCTGCAGAGCAGGATGAGCACCTGGGACTTGGCCAAGGCAAGCTGCCGCTGGAGGCGATGCTCGCCGGGCTGGCGGCAGGCGGATTCAAGGGTGCCTGGGTGCTTGAGTTGCGGCATCCCAGAGATCTGCTGCCGTCCGCAGCCAAACTTCACCATTTACGGAAGCAATACCTGGCTGTCTATGGCATTGAACCTGTCTCGGGAATAAGGTAGACTTGATAGAGGAAAGCATGTTCCAATATCAATAAAGGCCGGATTGCCGACGAATGCGGTATACGGATTTCTACAGTATTTTTTTCGATGCGTTCAGTAATTCGAGCCTTCCCACGTAGTGTGCTGCTGGGATATGGGCATGGTGACGTAAAGGGGTGTCCCAAAAGTATTATGATGTTGGAATAGATAATAGTCTGTAATAAGGATATCCTTTAAATTAGGCGCAAAAAAACTATACTCTGATCTCAGATGAGATAGAGTCATCTAAAGAAAGTAATTTATTCGAATATAAATGACTTTCCTTTCGATATTGTAGTGGTGTCATTCCAGTTGTTTTTTTGAAAATTGTTTGAAAGTAACTCTGATTAGAAAATGCTAAATATTCAGAAACCTCTAATAGCGGCATATTAGTAAATACGAGTAGCTTCTTAGCCTCTTGTATTTTTTTTTGGTTAATAAAAGAAGGCAGATTAATTCCAGTTACTTTCTTGAATTTAGATGACAAGTATTCAGGAGAAATACCTATTTTTTTCGCAATCATTTGTACTGTTATTTTTTCACGGTAGTTAGTAAATATGTAGTTAATGCATTTGTTAATGGTCTCATCTTTCGATTTTAAAGATTTCTCATTTTGAACTCTAGTACAGTAATCAATGATCATTGCAGTAGATACCCTGCTTAAACTTTCGATATTTTGACAGGCCTCCAGTTGTTGAATATAGAGCCCCCCCAATTTATAACAGGTATCAGGATTCAATCCTCCAGAAATTGCGGCACGAAGAGATATTGAATTTAAGATAATAGTTGCATTTTTAAAATGCCGTAAAGCGTCAGGCCCTAATTTCCCTAGGATATAGCTCTTGTTTACCATAACATCCTTAAGAACCTCAGTCATACCATTTTTAATGCAAAATGAAATCTGTTCTTCGTAATTAATTAAAGGTTGCTCTAAGGCTTCTTCGTAGATTTCTTTTTGCTCAATATTGATTAGCTTTAATTGTGTTTTTAACCAAACGTTTTCCTCTATACCTTTTGTTAAAAGCTGCTGATTTGTAATTATTTGGTGATTAATAAAACAGTTTGCTGTGCAAAGTGCTGTTAAAAAACGTTCGATGGATATTATAGGGAGCTCTTTTAATTGCTTTTGTATTATTTCTTTTTCTTCCCCAGAAATGTTTTTAATATATTTAAGAATAATGTTTTCTGTATCCTTCTCCGAAAGTTCACCGATGGCACCGGGGCCAACTAAAATTAATAAATCCTCACTGCTGCTCTTTATGTAGCCAAAAACTAAAAAATCCTCAGTAACAAAGTATCTCACATATGAATCCGAATTTTGAATAATTGACAGATTAGAACTCAATAAATCAAAACCCAGTAAGAAGGATGAACTGTAACTGATGGGTTCATTACTCCTGTAAATCGTATAGGGTAACTGATGTGTGGATGATTGAAGATTACAAAAATGAATTAGTACTTCCAGTTCCATAGATATACCTCCAATAAAATAAATTACCTTTGGATTTTATAATAGTATTTTGGAAAACACAAGAATGCGCTTTCTTATTTTGATATTCTTACATTATCAACTGAATGAAATTAGAAATACTCTCTTTTAAGAAACAACTCGAGCATTGAATAGTGATGGGAGGATAGATATATATAGGAAACTGCCGAATGGCCGAAACGCTTTTGATGTTGTGATTAATGGCGTCGATTCTATCGTGTTAGAAAGTCATCAAAACTGGATTGATAAATCAGCTGTTAAATCTTTTCAGCGCAGCGCAGCGTTTATGAAACGATATATTTAAGTAAGGATGGTGCTTCATGTGGAAGAGTTGAAAAAGCATTTTATTACTGCTAGTAATCCGGAATTTATAGAAGGAACCGTTAATATTTTCGCCCAGCAAATTATATTATCTCAGAAAGAAGTAACTACAGCTCAGCTATACATGACAGCATTAGGTGTGTATGAAGCTGAACTTAACCAGGAGAAGATTGGGGATCAACTATTTGCTCCAGGTTTTACATATTATCATCGCGACTTATTTTACCAAAATTATGATGTGACTAAACAATTGAAGAAAGGTGAGAATGTCTTTAAGGTCTACCTTGGACAAGGCTGGTATAACGGACGTTTCACTCATGAGAACAAAACTCAAATTTATGGTAATAATACAGCGGTTTCTTGGATTCTAGAGATCAAGTATGCCGATGGTACTTCTGAGCAATTTGTTTCGGGTACTGAGGTAGATGAGCTCGCATCCCCTTATAAATATGCAGGGTTTTATGATGGTGAAGTTTACGATGCGCGAATTCAGCAGGATGCGATGGGTAAGGCAAGTATGTTTACAGGTAAAATACCTGAATGTTTTTCGGAAACAACGATAAAAGTTAAGCTTCAAGAGAGTATGCCTGTACAAAAAATTATCAGGAAAGAGAATTCAACAATTCTCGATTTTGGTCAAAACTTTGCCGGGATGATCGAGATTAATGCGGCTCTATTAGATGAAAATACTACTCTAACCGTGAAACATGGTGAAATCCTGATAGATGATACAACTCTCTATACGGAAAATTTAAGAAAGGCTAAAGCAGAGATTGTATACTTCGCAGGCAAAAGAAAGGAGTCTTATCTTCCGCGGTTTACTTACATGGGGTTCCGTTATGTTGAATTAACTGGGGCCCAGTATATCGAAGGATTGATTAGCGCTAGAGCGATTTACAGCGATATGCAACGAACGGGACATTTTACTAGCGATAATCCTTTGATAGAACGACTATTCAATAATCAATTTTGGGGACAAAAGTCTAATTATGTAGAAGTACCAACGGATTGTCCTCAAAGAGATGAACGGATGGGGTATACAGGAGATGGCCAAGTTTTTGCTTTGACTGGTAGTTATAACTATGATACGGAAGTTTTCTTTGAGAAATTTTTAAAAGATATCCGGTATAGCCAGTTAGACAATGAAGAAGGTTACGTTGCCCCAACTGTTCCAGCAGGCGGACCAGGAGGGATTGGATTTATTAACATGCTGGGTTGGGGGAACGCAGTTACCATTATTCCTGAAATGTTGTATTGGCAATATGGAACAGATAAACATTTGGTTCGTCAATATGACAGTATAAAAAAATTCGTTGAAGCTGAAATAAGAAGAATGGGCGATCACGACCTATGGTTAGGTCCTAACCTTGGAGACTGGTTAATGCCAGGGAAAGATTTAGAATGGATGGCTAAAAATAATGAACCCATTTCCAATTCCTTTATCGTTCATGATTTAGAGGTTCTAAGTAAACTTGCTGGACAATTGGCGGATAAAGAACAGTTATTGAAGAAGTCAGAAAAAGATGAAACGGCATATTCGCAATATTTAGCCGATCAAGAACGCTATAGTGTTCAGCTTCAAAAAACTAGAGCAGCCTATATCGAAAAGTATATAAATGATAACGGAACAGTCAGCGGGGATTATCAAGGCGCTTACATCATGGCGCTGAAATATGTGATCCCTGAAGGGAAACTTCGTCAAAAAGTACTAAAAAACTTTGTAGCAAACGTTGAGGAGAACGGCTTGAATACTGGGTTTTTCTCGACCCAATTCATTCTACCGTTATTGATTGAAGCAGGAAATACACAACTGGCTTTTGATGTGTTATTGAATGAGGATTGCCCTGGATGGATGTATCAAGTGAAACGAGGAGCGACTACTATATGGGAACGTTGGGACGCATTAAAAGAAGATGGAACAGTCAATGATGTGAAAGTCGTTTCTGATAATATGGTTTCCTTTAACCATTATGCGTTCGGTAGCGTTGGAGAATTTTATTATCAGTATATCCTAGGAATGAAACCACTTTTACCTGGTTACCAAAAAATACAACTGAAACCTTATGTAGATCCACGTTTAGGAAAAGTAGCCGGTTCGTATTTGTCACGAGCAGGTTTGATAAAAGTATCATGGGCATATCAAGAAGAAGGTATAGAATTCGAATTTGAAACTCCAGCAGCATCAACTATTGAACTTCCTGACGGCAGTTATTATGAAGTGGAAAAAGGAACCTATACTTATCAAATCAAGCGCAGCTAATTTAAACGGGAGAAGGAGTGTGGAAAATGAAATTTTTATTAGGAGCAGCGACAGCAGCACATCAAGTTGAAGGAAATAATATTCACAGTGATTACTGGATTCAGGAACATTTGCCGCATACTATGTTTGCAGAACCTTCATTAGATGCTTGTGATCATTACAACCGCTATGAAGAAGATATTAAATTAATGAAGCAAGCAGGGCTAAACGCTTATCGGTTTTCGATTGAATGGGCACGTATTGAGCCGGAAAAAGGCAAATATGATGAAAAAGAAGTGGCACATTATCGTCAAGTCATAGAATGCTGCCGCAATAATAATATCGAACCAATCGTTACTATGCATCACTTTACGAGTCCGAAGTGGTTGATTACAGAAGGCGGCTGGGAAGCCGAAAGTACAGTGGAATATTTCGCAAAGTATTGCAGCTATGTTGTTGAAAAGCTTGGGGATCTTCTAACTTATGTTTGTACGATCAATGAAGCAAATATGGGACTTCAGATAACAGCGATTATGAAGCGTATTCTGACACAAATGGGGATCAACATACAGGTTGGGGTGAATTTACCCATGCCGGAGAATCAGAAGAAACAAATGGAAGAATCAGCTGCTGCATTCAATTTAAAGCCTGGTGAAACGGCCAATACCTTTGTTTCGCAACGAACTCCAGCCGGTGATCTTATGGTCATGAAAGCACATGAGGCAGCAAGAGATGCAATGAAGGCTATAAAGCCGCACTTGAAGGTGGGAGTCACATTAAGTCTGCATGATCTGCAGGCGGCTGATAGAAGTCCTGAAACCCTTAAAAAGGTTGAAGAAGAATGGCATGAAGAGTTCTTGCACTATTTACCTTTTATTAAAAATGACGATTTCTTTGGAGTTCAAAACTATACCCGGGAAGTCATGAATGCGGATGGTGTTCTAAAAGCACCTGAGGGTGCTGAAATGACGCAAATGAATTATGAATATTACCCGCAGGCGCTTGAAAACGTGATCCGAAAAGTAGCTGAAGAATTTAAGGGAGAACTAATGGTAACAGAGAATGGCTTAGCGACCGATGATGATAGCCGGCGGGAAGCTTTTATAGAAACAGCGCTTTCTGGTGTGAAACGCTGTATTGCCGATGGCATTCCGGTTACAGGGTATATGTACTGGAGTCTATTGGATAATTTTGAATGGCAAAAAGGATTTTCAATGAAATTTGGATTGATTGCGGTCGATCGTGTCACTCAAAAACGCATTCCTAAACCAAGCTTGTCTTACTTAGGTGAATTTCAGATGAATTAGAGTCTTTACTTAATTATTTTCCAAAAAGAGGCCAAATCTAAAATCAGTGCTTGAATAGTCAAACGCTGATTTTGGTTTTGCTTCAATGTTTATTTATCTGAACGGGGAATAGAACCTATAAGGAGAATGTTTATATGGAACTGGCAAAGGAACAAACTCAAACGTCAGTAAAAGATAGGTTAACGATGGGGAAATTCCTTGCATGGAAGGGACGCGATATTTCGGCCGCTTCTATGCAAGTTATTATGACAGGTTATCTTTTACTTTTTTGTACAAACACTTTGATGTTGTCACCAGTAGTAGTGGGTTCAATATTAATGATAAGTAAGATTATCAATGCAATTACGAATCTTTTCGCCGGATTTCTTGTCGATAATACTAATACTAGATGGGGGAAAGCCCGGCCATATGAGATTTCTATAGTAGGAGTATGGATTTGTACAGTATTGTTATTCAGCGCCTCACCTAGTTGGAGTGAACCTATCAAAATCGGTTTTGTATTTGTGATGTACTTCTTCATTTTCTCAGTATTCAATTCATTACTGGCTGCTTCACAAACTCCATATGTGATTCGGGCATTTCCTTCTCGCATGCAAGTCATCAAAGTTTCTTCATATGGCGGTATTATCTCCATGCTCGGAGCGATGGTAGTAAGCGTTACATTTCCGATTGCCATGGGTAAACTTGCTACTTCTCCTGATGGCTGGCGTACCCTTATTCTCATCTATGCTATTCCCTTATGCTTAATTGGGGTTTTACGTATGATATTCGTCAAAGAGGATTCTTCGATTGATGCAGACCGGGTTGGTGAAAAGATTCATTTGAAAGAAATTATCCAGATGTTTAAGAAAAATAAATATATTTGGGTATATGCACTGATTATTGGTCTATTTAACGTTATTCAAGGGATGAATGTTAGTGCACAGTATTTCAAGTATGTTGTGGGTGATATTTCATTACAAAGTATCATGGGAATGCTATCCCTAATCATGCTGCCTATTATGTTTGTTTTCCCAAAACTTATGAAGAAGTTAAGTGTGTCAAATTTGATTGAGTTCAGTGCGATCCTGGCAGCAGTCGGGTATCTTATCAATTATTTTGCAGGTTCTAATATACCTCTATTAATAGTAGGAAGTATTTTATCAGGATTAGTTATGTTACCGCTCTCTTATCTAGGAAGCGTTATTATTATGAATCTTGCAACCAATAACGAAATGCATAATCTTCCCCGTATGGAAGGTAGCACTGGCGTAACGATCGGATTTGTTGGAGCGGTATTCAATGGTATAGGTTCAGGTCTGATAGGAGTGTTATTGAGTTTTTCAGGCTATATTAGTTCAGAAACAGCAATTCAACCTGACAGTGCATTATTGATGATCCGTAGTATATTTGCTTTAATACCGATGGCCTGTATGGTTGGGATTCTCTTCTTCGCCTGGAGATTGTCTAAACTAGAAACACAAATTCCTCAAATGGAGAAAGAAATACAAGCACGTAAGCTGGTGGAGTAGCAGAAGCCTAAATAGTAAGCGTTAACATGAATGGTATCAATAAGACTAAAATAGTCCCCAATAAAAGACATGCAGCATCTTTGTATAGTTGAAAGGAAGCAAAAGTATGGCGCAGATGGTAAAAAGAAATCTAATCAAAGAACAAAAAGCTATGAACAGAGCTGTAAAAGAGAAAAAATATCGCCGGGCAAAAGTTTGGGAAATGAATCTATATCCGATCGGTGGCTTTGGTCATAATGCTTTTATTTTTTTGATGGGTCTTGTTTCTTACTATGCTGCTGGTATTGTTGGCTTGGGGACTGTTATTGCTTCAATTGTTATTACTGGTTCAAGAATAATGGACGCTATTACAGATCCGGTCATTGGTGTCGTTCTGGATAAAACTAATGGGAAATTTGGTAAAGTTAGACCAGCTCTACTTATTGCCTATGTTTTAATGGCTGCGTCAACTTTACTTTTATTTTTCACAAATCATCTTGTGCCTGATAGCCTTAAGCTTATTTATTTTATAGTTTTATACTTTTTTTTCATCATTGGTTATGCGATATCCCAAATTGCGCTCAACATCGGGAATTCCATTCTAACCAATGATCCGGAACAACGGCCTATGTTTGGTGGCCTTACGATGATTTACACGATGTTATTTTACACAGCCGCCTCGGTATATCTATCGTCCTACTTAACTGGGAAATACGGTGGTTATACGAATGTTCATCTTTTCCAAGAAATGACCATTACAACTGTTATAGTTGCTGGCATTGCCTATACTCTTGCAATTATTGGTATCTCATCAAAGGATCATAGCAGAAATTATGGCATAGGAAATAAAACGGAAGCACTAAGACTAAAAGAAATATGGCCTCTGTTAAAGAATAACCGGCCGTTGCAAATGTTTATGGTGTCTGCGTCCATTGACAAGTTGAGTTTACAAATTGCCGGGAACCAGATTGTGAATGTATTGCTGTTTGGAGTTGTCATTGGAAATTATACTTTGCTCGGAACAACGAATGCGATAGCGATGATTCCCAATATATTAGTACTTATGTTTGGCATGCGCTATTCAATGAAATTTGGTTCGAAAAAAGGGTTTGTAATCGCGACCTGGGCCTGTTTGATCAGTTACAGTCTGTTATTCTTGCTGTTATGGTTAGGCGATCCACAACAAATTCGCATGGACAATATGGGTTTTATGACAATCAGCTTCCTAATTTTATTCCTGATAGGCGGATCTGTCCGTTATGTAGGTTCAGGCCTAATGATGCCAATGTTAGCTGATGTTATCGATTACAGTGCGTATAAATCGAATCGCTTTGCACCAGGTTTAATATCTTCTGTATATGCATTTATTGATAAAGGAGTGTCTTCACTGCAGCAGACATTCGTAGGAATCATGCTTGCATGCATTGGATTTAAAACAGCTTTTCCAGATGTAAATACACCATATTCCAGAAAGATTTTTTGGATGACTATGTTCCTTTCTATCGGAATCATGTTATTAGCATGGATCATCTCATTAATCACAATGAGATTTTATGAACTTGATAAAGATCGGATGATCGAAATTCAGGAAGAACTTGAAGCGCGACATCGCTCTTAGGATTTCATTAGGGAGCCATAATTTTGAGATGAACTATGCACTTTATGGAGGAGACAAATATGAAAAGTTATAAAAATCCGATTATTCCAGGATTCCATCCTGATCCGAGCGTTTGCAGAGTGGGTGAAGATTACTACTTGGTCAATAGTTCATTCGATTACTTTCCGGGCATTCCGATTTTTCATAGCAAGGACCTGGTTAACTGGGGTCAGCTAGGTCATGTGCTAACCAGGGAAAGCCAGCTGCAATTAATGGGACAGTTCCCGCCAGGATGGTCAGAAGGAATTTACGCACCGACAATTCGTTATCATGCAGGATATTTTTACGTCATTACGACGAACATCTCCATCCAGAAAAGTTTTTATGTCTGGGCAGAACATCCGGAGGGACCATGGTCGGAACCGGTCTTTCTTGAAGGCTGGGGAGGCGTCGATCCATCTTTGCTTTTTGATGAGGACGGTAAAGTATATCTCACAGGCACAACCAACTTTTTTGGGGAACAGCCAGGGATTTATCAGGCGGAGTTGGACATTAAGAGCGGGGAATTATTGAGTGAAAGAAGATTAATTTGGGAAGGTACAGGCGGAAGCCATCCAGAAGGCCCGCACTTATACCGAATCCACGGATGGTATTATTTAATGGTGGCGGAAGGCGGTACAGAATACGGGCATATGGAGACAATAGCTAGAAGCTGCAATCCTTATGGTCCATTTGAAAGTAATCCGGCTAATCCGATTCTCTCTAACAGAAGCACACCGAAGCCGATACAAGCAACAGGTCATGCAGACCTTGTCCAAGCGGCTGATGGCAGCTGGTGGTGCGTGTTTCTGGGCATTCGGCCGATTGCAAATGCTAAGCGCCACATCCTGGGTCGGGAGACGAATCTGGCACCAGTCTCCTGGAGTGAGGAGGGATGGCCGATAGTCGGTAATCATGGAATTGCTGAACTGGAGCATGATGCCGGTAATCTACCGATTGGGGAGACAATGAAGTGGGAGCAAAGAGATGACTTCGATAGGGGTACGCTGGGGCCGGTGTGGAATTTTTACCGTAATCCTATTCCAGATTCATGGTCTTTCGAGGAACGTTCCAGTTGTTTGACGTTAAAAGGTCAGACCTGCAGCTTAAGCGATAAGGGGGCACCTGCATTTGTCGGCCGTAGGCAGCAGCATAAAAATTGTGAGATCAATGTGCTGCTGGAGTTTGAACCGTCTGCAGATGGAGAAGAAGCAGGGCTTACAGTATTTATGAACGAGAAATTCCATTACGAAATTGCCAAAACGATGAAAGACGGGTCACCTAAGTTGATTTTTAGACGCCGGATAGGAAGCCTGGTGCAAATTGAAGCGGAAGTAGATTACATCGAACCGTCGGTTATGCTCGGAATTCAGGCGAACGAGGTAATGTATACATTCACATTCTCAATCCCCGGTGAAGAACCCGAGATGTTGGGGAAAGGGGAAGTTGCCTTTCTTACTAAAGAAGTCGCGGGAGGGTTTGCAGGTGCATACTTCGCAATGTATTCGACCGGCAACGGAAAAACGGCTAATGCTCTAGCCCACTTCGATTATTTCGATTACATCCCGTTAGAAGATAAACCTCTGAATTTATTTTCAATCTTTGAACTGTCGTAAAAGAGCACATTTGCTTAAAAGCCGGCCCTTTATTGGGCTCGGCTTTTAGGCATGCTCTAATTATAAAAACAGAAAAATCATGTAAATGTCCCTGAAAAAAATTAAAAACCCCTCTTTCATTATTAATTCCTTATAGTATATTTTCTTGTATAACTAATTGGATATCAGCAGCAATCTTATCCTGTAGCTATGATGCCTTACAATGTGTATTATTAATGGAACATTAATGAAGGAAGGGCCCTGTATGGAACAAACCCGAAAGCGCTGGAGAAGAAGAATATTTACAAGATTAAAAAATATGAAATTACAAAACAAGTTAATGCTCGGTTATGTATTGGTATGTGTTATTCCTCTGTTATCTGTAAGCGCATTCATATTTCAGCAATCCGCGAAAGGGTTAGAGGACTCTTCTCAGGAATTTGCCTCCTTGTATACTTCCCAAATCAAGACTACCTTGAACGAATTTCTTAAAGAATATGAGGAGGTTACGAAATCAGTACTCGTAGATAACGACATCATATACGGTCTCGGCGAAACACAAAATTTGCCTTTTGACGAATTAGTTAATCAAAGACTTGCTGTGCAGCGGCTGCTGATGCGGGTCTCATTGCTCAAATCGGAAATGAGTACGGTGATGCTGGTTAGCAGGGATAACAGCGTGTATCAGTACAGCAGTTCAACAAACAAAGTGAATGAGAACATGCTGTTGTCCCAGGAGTGGTACAGAGGGCTTCGCGATTCCAATGAAACCTTCTTCATTACCGGACTGCATGACCGTTCCTACTATGAGGATAAAGGGGAGGGAGCGGTTGTAACAGCGGGAAGAGTGCTATTCAGTTCAGATGGTGCATATGCAGGAATGCTGCTTATTGATTTAGATCCCTTTACATTGCTGCAGCTTGATCATGAGTTTATTTTGGCCCGGGACAAGTATGGAATAAGTGTAGTTATTACTAATCTTAAGCAACAAATAGTTTACCATTCTGATGCTGCCAGCGGAAAGTTATCCTGGAAGCAAGTTCTGGACTCAGGCGCTAGCTATATCAAGAATAACGAAATCAAAAATCATATTGTGTTATTGGGAAAGACATCTCAAGGGGAGTTGTTAATTAGGACTGACATCCCCCGCTCAAGGCTTCTGCAAAAAATTAATCAAATTAAAGTTATGACTGTCGTTGTCATTCTGATGAGCTGTCTGGTTATAACGCTGTTCTCATTTGGTTTAAGCTATACGATTACAAAGCCTATAAAGGCGCTCCGGAGAAGTATGAAGCAGGCTGAAGTAGGCCAGTATCTGGCTATAGAGAAAGAGCAGGCTAATGATGAAATCGGAAGCCTGGTGCACAGTTACAACAAAATGATCACAACAATCCGCACTTTAATAGAGGATGTGTATATCGGAGAAATCAAACAGCGGCAGGCAAAATTCATTGCTCTCCAAAATCAAATCAACCCTCATATGCTCTACAATACGTTAGAGTCCATTCGTATGAAGGCACTGGTGAAGGATGATGACGAGACTGCAGACATGATTAAAATTCTGGCGCGCATGTTCCGGCTGGCCTTAGCCAAAGAAGGTAAACAGCATTCAGTTAAGCATGAACTGGAATACACAGCTAATTATCTGCAGCTCCAGAATATCCGTTTTGATCATATGTTTAAGCTTGAGATTGAGATACCTGATGAAATGCTGGAGTGCAGCATAATCCCTCTAGTCTTTCAGCCAATCGTTGAAAACAGCATAAATCATGGATTTGAGGACTACGGCCGTATTATGGACATCAGGATTGAGGGCAGTTGGACGGAACAGGGAGAAATGTTATTTCGGATTATGGATAACGGAGTTGGTATGAGCCCGGACAAACAATCTGAGCTGCGTGCTCTTCTAGACGGAGCGGATTCACATAAATACAAATTTGAAAGCATTGGTGAGCAGGCTGGAAAAGGATTGGGACTGCAAAATATTGCGGAACGCATTAAGCTTCATTACGGCGACCGGTATTATTTAACCATTATACCCGGAGCTGTGGAAGGAACGAAAATTGAAATATTGATCCCAAAAGTTTGATATATCGGCAGCATGCTCAAGAAAGCAGGAGGGGTTTAGGATGAAAGTAGTAATAATAGATGATGAAAAGGGTATTGTGGAAGGGCTCAAAAAGATCATTAGCCGCTATCTTCCAGAATGCAAGGTTGTCGGAGAAGCTTATAATGGGCTTGACGGATTTGAAATGATTCAAAAGCTCCTTCCCGATATTGCAATAACGGATATCCGTATGCCCAAAGCAGATGGTCTCGATATGATCAAAATGCTGGAAGAAACAAAAGTTCAGACTAAATTCATTCTGTTAAGCGGATATGCAGATTTTGAGTATGCGAGAAGAGGGATGAAGCTGGGAGTGCAGTTCTACATCAACAAGCCGGTAGAGGAAGAAGAACTGCGTGACAGTGTGAACCAGGTCATTGAACGGATTCGTGCAGACAGGATCAAGTTACAGGGGTTAGACGAATTAAAGCATGCAATGAATAGCCGGATTCAGGAAGAAACCTTACGGGACATCCTTGATATCGGGAATGATCAGACCAGTCTGGTGGATGAGCTGCTTCGCAGTGCTCAAATTCCTACAGCTGGCATCTGGTTCAATTCGATCCTGATTGAAATTGATGGCAGCACTGATGCGCTGAAGGAGCTTGGTTTTCAGCCACTGTTCCATCTGATAGACCAGGCTTTGAAAAATTACTGCCAAGTATACCGCTTCCGGTATTTCGGCCCGCAAATTGCCATAGTGATTGCACATAACAGCAATATTTTGCATGGAAGATTGCTTCATGTGATTCAAGAGATGAAACAGGCAGTCTACCGGGAGCTGAATCTGTCGATCAGCGTGGGAATTGGTACAGTGTATAAGCGAACAACAGGAATATGTCAGTCTTTCGAAGAAGCACGAAATGCACTAAGTTACAAAGTAATTAAGGGAGGAAAATCCGTGATCTCCTTTACGGAGATTATGAAAATAACAGACCGTAGCCACGCCGTTCCCGAGGAAGCTATAACCAGACTGGAAGATGCACTCGATAACATGCATGAGGAGGAATGTGTGGCAATAATCCGCGAGATTTTCCGGGGAATGACAGCTGAGCCGGGGATGAACCCTGCAGATCTCCAGCAATGGTGTTTAACCATTCTTCTGTCAAGTATCCGGAAGCTGTCTTTTCAGCAACTGCAGCAGAATGATCTGGTTGGCGGACCTATTTTATCTCTGGAAGGCATTTCACGGTTTAGGACGCTTGAGTATCTGGAGGAGTGGATGATTCATGTTATTAGGGGGATCATCCGTTTCAAAGTAGAGCATAATTTGGCGCAAAAAAAAGATATTATTTCAGAGATTAAGTTATATGTTTCCAAGCATTACAATGAACAAATCAGTCTTGCCGATTTGGCTGCGCGTTTCTTCATCAGTCCCTATTATTTAAGCCAGTTGTTCAAACGGAAGACGGGGGACAACTATTTGAATTTTTTGACACAGATAAGAATCGATAAAGCAAAAGAACTGCTGGAGAATACAGATTTGAAAGTGTACGAAATTTGCCAGATGGTCGGATATTCAGATGCGCAGCATTTTGCTCGGATGTTTGAAAAATTCACGGGTTGTAAACCTAGAGATTTCCGCAAAAAGCTGCCGAACGTGTGAATGTACGTAGTTATTCCCTTAGGAATGGCTTTTATTTTATTAAAAATGACATGTTTAAACTTAAAAATGCCCATTTGAGCAGGGAGAAGACTGATTGTATCATTTAATTGTAAGCGGATTCACTAAACGTATTTGAGGGGGAAAAGTATGAGATTCAAAAAGATTGGGTTGATGTTAGCGGCAGGTGCCCTGGCTATTACAACCATAACCGGATGCAGCGGGAACAATAACAATACTGGTGATTCGGTAGCCGCTAACCAGAATCAGGACCAGGCCACTGGTGGGGATGAGATTGTTGATATTGAAGTCTGGGGTACAAATATCGGGTATAAACCGATTGAGAAGGGAAGCAAGCTGTACGAGTTCTATAAGGAAAAGCTTGGCGTCGGCGTCCTTCATCCTTATGTGGAGTGGAACGGGGGTACCAATTACCTGAATCAGCTGAATCTGAAGATCGCTGCTAATGAAATGCCGGATCTGTTCGTGCCCCAGGCGGGGCTGGAGGATAACTTAGCAAAAAATGGTGCAATTGCCGACCTGACGGAACTACTGCCTAAATATGCACCCAATGTATTGGAGGCCATTCCAGAAGATATGTGGAATGTGGTCAAGGCGAACGACCCTACCGGTCAGGGTAAAATCTATTATATCCCCAATATCGTGGAATACGGAAGATACGCAGGCATGATCCGTCAGGATTGGCTGGACAAGCTGGGCCTGCAGATGCCAAAGACCCAAGACGAATATGTAACGGTGTTAGAGGCATTCCGGGACAATGATACTAACGGCAATGGCCAAAAGGATGAGATTCCAACCGGCGGTCGGGAGCAAGCCCGTTGGATGGACCATTTATTCGCCATGTACGGTGTGGCGATGTTCGAAGGCTACCCAGAATGGGACATATATGATGGCGAGTTGACTTATTCTGCAGTGACTCCGAATATGAAGGCGGCTTTGGAGTTCATCTCTAAGTTGTACAAAGAAGGCTTAATCGACAAGGAGTCACTTTTGAACAGCAAGGATAAGTGGGACGGAAAAATCCAGTCAGATAAAGTAGGAAACTATTTCCACTGGGTAGAGCATGGGAATTTGATTTTTGAAAATCTCTATAAGAATACAGGCGTAAAAGCTGATTTTACTGTACTCCCTGTACCGGAAGTTGAAGGTTATAAAGGTTTCTACACGATGAAGAAATTTGCAAGTCCTGGTTGGGTCGTCAAGAACAATAAGGATGAGAAGAAGCTGATGGCCACGCTGAAACTGCTCAATAACGTGTATGATAAGAAAAATTGGAAAGATTTATACCTTGGTGTGGAAGGCATGCACTATGAAATGAAAGATGGCATAGCTATAAAACTTCCAGATGACAAGAGCACTCAAGAAAATCTAGTCCTTAATCCATCTACAGGTGTATCAACCCTAGGCATGACATTAGACCTTTTTAATAGTACTGCATCGAAAGACAATAAATGGGCGATTGATCATGTTGTCCGTAATATGCAAGAGGCTCAGAAGTACGCCAAAGACATAGCTGGTGACGGGATGCCAGCCAGTATATATGACGGCTACCCGGATATAAACAATCGTACGCTCTATGCGGAATATGCTGCAAAAATTATCATCGGACAATACCCGCTTAGCAAGTTTGATGAATTTGTGGAGAAATGGAATAAGTCCGGCGGCGAAGAGGTTACTAAGCGGGCCAGAAAATGGTACGAAAAAGTTAAAAAATAAACGGGTTAACGCTAAAAGGCCGCTCGACACGTTACAGTCGGTCGGCCTTTTTGTGTAGAACTTGTAGATTCAAGCTGATACCAAACGTATTAGATATTCCTTTAAATGACCTGGTAGGAACTTAAAAATGCCCGATTGAGCGGGTTTTCACCTGGCTGTATAGTTACATTGTAAGCGAATTCAACAACGAGATATTGGAGGGGAAACATTGAAATCTATTGCTTCTTATCAGATGAAGGTATACTGGCCGCTTTATCTGATGGCGATTCCGGGGATGATATTTCTCATCGTATTTAAATTCATTCCGCTGGCCGGCGCTGTAATCGCCTTCAAGGACTATTCCGTATTTAAGGGATTTATTGATAGTCCTTGGGTAGGGTTTAAGCATTTTGAAACCTTGCTGCAGCATCCTGACTTTCTTAATGTATTTGGCAACACTTTACTGCTGGGACTATTTAAGCTTGCGATTGTTTTTCCGGTTCCAGTTCTGCTGGCGTTAATGATCAATGAAATCCGGAAATCGGCACTGAAGAAAGGAGTCCAGACTGCACTATACATTCCACACTTTTTATCGTGGGTAATCGTGGGAGGTATTCTCTTCGATTTCTTTTCATTAAGCGGGATGTTCAACATTGTCCTTGGATGGTTTGGTGCTGAGCCTGTTCTGGCGATGCAGGAAAGCGCATACTTCAGACCTATTTATGTACTGGCCTCCATATGGAAGGACGCGGGATGGGGAACCGTGGTTTACATGGCTGCAATCAGTGCAATCGATCCTCAGCTTTATGAATCAGCGATGATCGACGGTGCTTCCAGATTCAGACAAATCAGACATATTACATTCCCGATTCTGCTGCCTACCGTGCTTGTGCTGTTCCTGCTCGATATCGGGAATTTCCTGGATCTCGGATTCGATCAGGTATATAACCTGCTGACTCCAATGACCTATAACGTAGGGGATATCTTGGATACTTATGTGTTCCGGACGGGTATTCAGCAAGGGCAGTATAGTTTCGCAACAGCAGTAGGGCTGTTCCAATCGGTAATTGGATTTATCATGGTCTACACGTTTAACAAGTTGTCCAATAAGGTTTCGGATGGGGGGCTCTGGTAACTATGCTTGCATCAAGAGGAGAAAAAGTATTCGTAGGAGTCATTACTGGCTTGCTCATCCTATTCTCAGTCATAGCGTTAATACCGCTTGTGTCCGTGATCTCTACTTCCTTAAGCTCCAAAAGTGCTGTAGATATGAACCTGGTCACCCTGTGGCCGAAGCAATTCACTTTGGACTCTTGGAAGTACATTGTTGACCGTCCTGATTTATGGAAATCATTCTTTTTGACACTCAGCACGACTCTGATTGGTACAGTATTGGCGCTTCTGATGACAGCCTTATTCGCCTATCCGCTGTCGAAGCCGGAATTCCGGTGGGGTTCGGTCATTATGATGGCTGTTGTAGTTGCGATGATTTTCAAGGCGCCTATCGTACCGTATTTCCTGACTGTGCGCGGTATTGGTCTGTATGACAATCCGCTGGTCCTGGTCATACCGCATATTTTGAATCCGTTCAATCTGATCATCATGCGAACCTTCTTCAAGCAATTCTCTAAGGAACTTGAGGAAGCGGCCTTTCTGGAGGGCTGCGGATATTTCCGGATGCTGTTCCAATTTGTGCTTCCGCTGTCCAAGGCTGTACTGGCAACCCTTGCTTTGTTTTATGGTGTGGTGCTATGGAATCAGTTCCAGCATCCGCTGCTCTTCCTGCAGGATACCAACTGGTTCCCGCTGCAAATCAAAATCCGCCAATTCATCACTGATGACAGCGTCATTATGGCGGGAGCCGCATCCACGGTGCATCTTAACTACAATGAGCGTACCTTAAGAGCAGCGACCGTTATCTTTGCCATTGTTCCAATCATTATAGTTTATCCTTTCCTGCAGAAGTACTTCGTCAAAGGAGCCATGATTGGTTCGGTCAAAGGATGATTTATTAACACAAGCGTATCAACGCAACAAAGACGTTGGCGGCAAGCGCCCTTGCCATTATGCAGTATGCAGTTGAAGTGGTAATAATAATTCCGAGGGTTCCACAACTATTAACTAAAATCAAAACTAGAATCAGAACCATGCCGCCAGCGGAGATGCCGGAGAATGGTACGCCAAAGTGAAGTAAAAAACTTCAATTTGCTGAATGCCCGATTGGTCCGATTACATGCCGGGCGGATATTGTACTCCGGATCGTTCAGCAAGGGACTTACGGGATAAAGATCAGATAATGCAGGAGGTAAACATGAGCAGTCGTTTAACGGAAGTGCTGCAAGGTAAGCAGCACAATTATATTCTTCCTTTTCTCTGGCAGCACGGGGAGGAAGAAACTGTAATTCGGGAAGAGATCACCCGTGTCCATGAATCCGGAATCGGGGCGTTGTGCGTTGAGGCACGGCCTCATCCTGATTTTCTTGGACCAAAGTGGTGGCTGGATATGGATATTATTATGGATGAGGCGCGAAAGCGGGGCATGAAGGTATGGCTGCTGGATGACGATCATTTTCCTACGGGACATGCGGCAGGCAAGGTGAAGGAGGCTCCGGAGGAGCTTCAGCGTAAATTTTTGGATGAACGCTATATCGATACCATGGGTCCTGCTAAGGGGACTTCACTGCTGCTCGACACCTTGCTGATGACCGGACTCCGGCCGACGTTCTCCTTGCGCCACAACGCCAGCGGCTTAAATAAGCTGATCTCAGTGGTTGCTGTCCGCCGTGACCCAGCCAATGGAGCATTACTCAATGAATGTGTCGATATCACTGAGTTTGTACATGAAGGTACCCTTTATTGGGACATCCCTGAAGGATATTGGCGGGTATTTATTATCTCAGAAAATAAGGATGGCGGCAGCAAGGAGCAGGAAGATTATCTGAATCCGCTTGTCCGGGATTCAGTCCGCATTCTGCTTGATACGGTCTATGAACCTGTTTATGAACGCTATAAAGCAGATTTCGGCAAGACATTTGCCGGATTCTTTTCAGACGAACCCGGATTTTATAATGATAAGACGACCTTCGATTTCAATTCGAGGCCTGGAAAACAAGGAGTGCCGCTTCCCTGGAGCAGTGAAATGCCAGCCTTACTTGAGCAGGCGTTGGGTGAGGGCTATCCTACACAGTTGCATCTTCTATGGCATGATATGGGGGAACAATCGCAGATAGTCCGGTACACATATATGAATATCGTCAGTAAGCTTTATGCAGAGAATTTCTGCAATCAAATCGGAGAGTGGTGCAGAGCACGCGGAGTAGAATACATCGGACATGTTCTTGAAGATAACAATGTGCATGCAAGGCTTGGTCCCGGCACCGGACACTTCTTCCGCTCACTCTGGGGACAAGATATGTCCGGCCTTGACGTGGTGCTGTGGCAAATTGTTCCCGGCTTTGATCAATTATCTTTCCGCCAGCCAACGGGAGGAGAGACGGATAGTGAATTCTACCACTATGGACTCGCTAAGCTTGGTGTGTCACTCGGGCATATTGATCCGAAGAAACAAGGCCGGACGATGTGTGAAGTGTATGGGGCGTATGGCTGGGCGGAAGGGTTAAAGCTGATGAAGTGGCTCACAGACCATATGCTCGTTCGCGGCGTCAACCATTTTGTCCCGCATGCGTTTACCCAAAAAGCTTTTCCGGAGCCGGATTGTCCGCCGCATATGTATGCAGGCGGAAAAAATCCGCAGTACCGTTACTATGGCTATCTGAACCAGTACACTAACCGGATCAGTCACCTCATCTCAGGTGGTACACATGTGGCATCTGCAGCCGTCGTTTATCACGCTGAAGCTGAATGGTCAGGGAGCGCAATGTACTTTCATAAGCCGGTTAAGGTATTGATGCAGCATCAAATCGATTGTGAAGTTGTTCCTGTTGATACTCTTCTGGAGGCGGCATATGTCCAAGATAACAAGCTGCATGTTAATCGTGAGGATTATAGCTGCCTGATTGTACCTTATGCGGAAGCACTCCCGGCGGCGATGATACAACGTTTGGTCCAATTCGCTGAGCAGGGCTTATCTATTCGTTTTGTTGACGGACTGCCGGAACGCTCAAGTGAAGGTATCGATGTATCCGGTGAACTGTCACTGCTTTCAGTTCATCCGAATGTGAAGACTTGCGAATTAAGAGAACTTGCGCAAAATCTTACCGCAGACGGATATTATGATGTCAAAGCCCAGCAATACGAGCCCTATCTCCGGAATTATCACTATACTCATGATGATTTAGATGTTTTTATGTTTTTTAACGAGAGCCCGAATCAGATGATATCTACGAAGATTGTTCTACCGGTTCAAGGAGATGTTTATGCCTATAATGCTTTTCTTAATAAGATAAAAAGGCTGGAGGCAATTGGGCAGTCTGGGGCCGGAACGGTCGAGCTTGTTCTACATCCTTATGAATCCATTATCCTGCTGCATGGGCCTTCCCTTAAAGATTATCCTGCCTGTCCGCCCCAGATGGCAGCGGCTTTGAGCTTGGAATTAAAAGGAGAATGGACGGTTTCCATTGCTGATGCCGATCATTATCCGCAGTTCAGGGAGTGGGGAAAAACAACCACTTTGAAGAATATGAGCGGACCGGATAATTTACCAGGATTTTCTGGAACCTTCCGTTATGAAACAGAATTTGAGTGGAACGAATCCTCAAACGGAGTATTGCTGGAATTGGGCGAGGTATATGAGACGGCAGAAGTATGGTTAAACAACGGACATACGGGGGTGCGCATCTGTCCGCCTTACTGTTTGGAGATCAACGGTCTGCTAAAGAAGGGTAAAAACAAGCTGGTCATTGAAGTTACGAATACATTGGTGAAAGATCAGCGCGACTTCTTGTCGTCTTTTGCGCAGCAGGAACCCAGCGGGCTCATTGGACCCGTTCAGGTGTTAAGTACCATGATTTCCGAAGAGTGAAGGCAATCGAACTTATTCGAGAAAATACAAGTTTGGATGAGAGGAGATAGTTTTAATATGATTCGTACTTCCTTTAACGAAAATTGGACGATAGGCCCGAAAACCGGTTTTTTTTCGGAAAAAGCGGCGGCAAAGATTCTGCCCAGGAGCGTTACTTTGCCTCATGATGCGATGATCGAAAGGAAACGCATCAAACCTGTAGAAGGGGACAACAGAGGTCAAAACAGCAATATTGCTTTTTATCCGGAAGGGGAATATGAGTATAAAAAGACGTTTTTTGTGCCCGCAGAGTATAAAGATAAAAGAGTAACCATTGAGTTTGAAGGAGTATATATGAATGCCATGGTGTATTTGAATGGATCTTTTGCCGGACAACACCCTAATGGCTACACGAATTTCTATATCAAAGCAGACCGCTTCCTCAAATATGGGGAAGAGAATGAAATTAAAGTGATTTCGATGAATTACAAAGATTCCCGTTGGTACTCTGGTGCTGGTATTTATCGCAATACCAAACTTGTCATAGGCAATTTGGTGCATATCACTCTTGACGGCGTCAAAATTTCCACCCCTGATATCCTTGCCGAGCGCGCAGTCGTCAATGTCGCAACCGTCATTGAGAACGAAGGACTTCACACCAATGTGGTCAATGTTCTTACAGAAATTGTCGACGCCGACGGTAGAGTCGTGGGCAGTGATTCCGCAACATTGACCACGTTTGCAGGGGAGGAGGCTACATTGCGTCAGCGTATATACGTTCGGCAGCCCAAGCTTTGGAGCGTAAATCAGCCCTATTTATATACATGTCGAACTCGCTTGATGACAGAGAATGAACAACTGGACGAAGACACGAATTCCTTCGGGATCCGTTCGCTTGCGCTGGATCCGGATAAAGGACTCTGCATCAACGGCGAAATAGTGAAGCTGCGAGGTGCTTGTATTCATCACGACAATGGCGTGCTCGGAGCAGCCACGATCGATCGCGCTGAAGTGCGCCGTGTCGAGATACTGAAGCAGGCGGGTTTTAATGCATTGCGCGGCGCGCACCATCCGATGAGCAAGGCAATTCTGGACGCGTGCGACCGCCTAGGTATGCTCGTAATGGACGAAAGCTTTGATATGTGGACCTCCACGAAAGCCGATCACGATTACGGACTTCATTTTCCAGTCTGGTGGGAGAAAGATATCCAAGCGATGGTAGACAAGGATTACAACCATCCTTGTGTCATTATGTATAGTATCGGAAATGAGATTCCGGAAGCGGGGAGGCCTCTTGATTCGGTTTGGGGACGCAAGTTGGCGGAGAAGATACGGTCGGTTGACAGCACTCGTTTTGTGACGAATTCGATCAACTTTATTATAGCCGTCATAGCTGAACAAATGAAGATCACGATCGCGAACGCTACAGCTAAAGGGGAAGGCATTAATACAATAATGAACAACATGGGCCAGTCCATGGCAGCGATTACAGCATCTGAACTCGCCACGCACCGGACGGCAGAATCGTTTGGTTACGTGGACATCGCCGGTTACAACTATGCGGAAGAACGTTATCTGATGGATAGGGAGCTGTTTCCGAACCGGGTGATTGTTGGAAGCGAGACTTTTCCAACAATGATTGACAAAAATTGGAATCTGGTAAAGGAGAACAGCCACGTTCTCGGAGATTTTACTTGGACAGGCTGGGACTATCTCGGTGAAGTAGGAGTCGGAAGAGTCAAGTATGATCCTAACGAAAAGAGCTTTATGGGGGCATATCCCTGGCTTACGGCCTGGTGCGGCGATATTGATATTATCGGCAACCGGCGCCCGGTATCTTACTACCGCGAAATTGTGTTTGGCCTTCGCAAGGACCCTTACATCGCAGTTCAGCGTCCCGAGTATTACGGCAAACAGCCCATTCCCACCACCTGGAGCTGGAGCGATTCCGTATCTAGTTGGTCCTGGAATGGGTACGAAGGAAAATTGGTCCGAGTGGAAGTGTATGCCGATGCGGATGAAGTAGAACTATTGGTGAATGGTAAATCGGCAGGTAAGGCGGCTGCAGGCAAGGAGCAACGATATACAGCAGAATTCGATGTAGTCTACGAGCCAGGGGAAATCGTAGCCATAGCCTCTACGGATGGTCAAGCGATTGGACGAATGAAGCTTCATTCGGCAACCAGCGAAGTCCAACTGAAAGTAGAAGCGGACCGGACGGATATTACCGCGTCCGACAGAGATCTGTCATTTGTGATGATCAGTTTGGTGGACGGACAAGGGAATCTATACAACACCGCCGACCGTAAAGTTTCTGTCCAAGTGGAGGGCTCAGGAGTACTGCAAGGACTTGGCAGTGCTGACCCGAAGTCTTCGGAAAACTTCTTTGATACCGAACGTACGACTTTCGACGGGAAAGCTTTAGCGGTTGTAAGGCCCCAGAATGCCGGCACGATCACTGTGACGGTCACCGCTGACGGATGTGGCCAAAAGGTTATACAGATCAAAGCCACAGACGAACCAGGCGGCTTAATAATAAATTAGAAAAGAAATTTGTAAACATATACGTATGCAATCCAGTTAACATGGAGTAGAAATATTAGCTTACCGGTGAAAGCGGCAGAATTATCGCCCACAGAGAAGAAGAGGCGGACCCACGGAAAATACTATCTCTTTCCTTCGATGACAGCGCGATACTAGTAAGCGACAATTTGACGGACTGGTCCTTTCATCCCCTGGAGCATTTGCTGGTGTAAGAACAGGTTCATAGCTATGCAAGCATGATTCCCGGGATTACAGAAGAACAAATGAATGCGTAATAAAAGGCAGCGTGAAGGCCAGATATATCCGCTGTATGGTGCGTTGCTTCCTTATAACCAGCTGCTTGTATTTCCGGTCTCCACGTTTTCGGAACCGGAACAGGCTCACTTCCGGTGTGCTGTGGGGATTTATGCCGGATAAACTGTACCATAGTTAGAAGGTATTCGGCAGCCAGCAGTTGACGATCAAGGCCTTGATCCAAGGCCAGCCGGTATATGTCAGAGTAGATGCCTTCAATGAAACGGGGATTACCGAAGGAGTTGTGCAACAACCAGTTTGAGCGAACCGGATGACAGGAGGAAGCCTATGCACAGCATTATCAATCCTGTACTGCGCGGATTCAATCCTGATCCGTCTATTGTACGTGTAGAAGACAATTACTATATTGCCACCTCCACTTTTGAGTGGTTCCCGGGAGTACAGATTCATCATTCCAAGGACCTGATTCACTGGAGATTGCTAAATCGGCCATTGAGCCGGAAATCGCAACTGAGCATGCAGGGGAACGGAGATTCCGATGGTGTCTGGGCACCCTGTCTGACTTATGATAACGGCCTTTTCTATTTAATTTATACAGATGTTAAATCCCATAAAGGTGCCTTTAAGGACACGCACAACTACCTGGTGACAGCAGCAGATATAGAAGGTCCATGGTCGGAACCCGTATATCTGAACAGCAGCGGGTTCGATCCCTCTTTATTTCATGATGATGACGGCCGGAAATGGCTGCTCAACATGTTATGGGATTTCCGGAAGGGGAAGAACAAGTTCGGAGGCATTGTCATTCAGGAATATTCGCAGGAGGAGCAAAGAATGGTTGGTCCGGCCACAACAATCTTTGAAGGAACTGAAATAGGATTTACGGAGGGGCCGCATCTGTATAAACAGGGCGATTACTACTATCTGATTACTGCGGAAGGCGGAACCCGGTATCAGCATGCTGTTACTGTCGCGCGATCCACTTCTCTGCTTGGGCCGTACGAAATTGATCCGCTTAATCCGGTGCTGACCAGCAATAATAAATCCGGTTTGACACTGCAAAAAGCAGGGCACGCTTCTTTAGTTGAAACCCAAAATGGGGAATGGTACATGGCCCATTTATGTGCAAGGCCGGTGGACGGTCATCATTGTACGTTGGGCAGGGAAACAGCGCTGCAGAAATGTTACTGGGACGGGGAAGGCTGGCTTCGTCTGGAAGGGGGAGGTAACGCTCCTACTGCTGCAGTGCAGGCTCCAGACTTGCCGCTTCACCCGTTTATGCCGGAACCGGAGCGGGATGATTTCGACGCCCCCCTGTTGGGTCAGCAGTGGAACACCCTGCGGATTCCGCCGGAGCCGGACTGGCTCTCGCTCAGTGAGCGGCAAGGCTTCCTGCGGTTAAAGGGAATGGAATCTTTAAGCTCCTGCCATAGGCAGAGTCTGGTTGCCCGCCGGCAGCAAGCATTTTGTATGGAAGCAGAGACGGCAATCGAATTTGAGCCGCAGAGCTTTCAGCAAATGGCCGGCTTGATCCTGTATTACAACACTGAGGATTATGTGTACTTAAGGATTACCCATCTTGAGCAGCACGGCAGAGTGATCGGGATTATTCAATCGAAGCATGGAGTGTACGATGAACTGCTCGCGGCTGATCTGCAGTTGCCGGATTCCAGTCTGGTCCGTTTAAAGGCTGTTGTGAATCGGGATAGTCTGCAGTTCTACTATGCAATTGAAGCTGGCAACTGGTGTTCTATTGGCGGAGAGATCAATATTCTGCATCTTTCGGATGAAGCTACGGAGCCGTTGCGTTTTACCGGCACATTCGTAGGAGTGTGTGTGCAGGATTTGGGAGGCACCCGGCAGCATGCCGATTTTGATTATTTTATCTATAAGGAAAGAGAGTGATCAGATTGTCTATAATACAGTTTCCTGAAGATTTTTATTGGGGAGCAGCAACAGCAGCTTATCAGGTGGAGGGAGCCTGGAATGAGGGCGGACGAGGTCTGTCGATTTGGGATACTTACGCACATACTCCAGGGAATATCCGTAATGGTGACAACGGGGATGTCGCTTGTGACAGCTATCACCGTTATGAAGAAGATATTGCTTATATGAAGGAGCTCGGGCTGCGCACCTACCGGTTCTCCATATCTTGGTCCAGAGTTTTCCCCGATGGCACGGGAGAGCTTAACAAGGAAGGGCTGGATTACTATCACCGTCTGGTGGACAAGCTGCTTGAAAACGGAATTGAACCTTTCTGCACCTTATATCATTGGGATCTTCCTCAAGCTCTTCAGGATACAGGAGGATGGAAAAACCGTGACACCATTGATGCTTATGTCTGGTATGCCAGAGAGATGTTCAAGCAATTCCAGGGGAAAATCAAATATTGGACTACCTTCAATGAGCCTTGGTGTGTGTCTTTCAAAGCCTACTACATTGGAGACCTGGCGCCCGGAGAAAAAAATCTGCAGAGTGCGCTTGATGTTGCCCATCATCTGATGATCGCACATGGCAGAACCGTGAAGCTGTTCCGGAAGCTGGAGATTCCCGGGCAAATCGGCTATGCTCCGAATGTTAGCTGGCGTGAACCATTTAGTTCTACGCAGGAGGATATGGATGCATGCCGCCGGAGAATAGGCTGGATGGTGGAATGGTTTATGGACCCCCTTTTCAAGGGCGAGTATCCTGAGTTCATGGCCGCAGCCTTTGAGGCCGGGGGAGCGAAGGTGAAAATTCAGCCTGGGGATATGGAAGATATTAAGCAACCTATCGACTTTCTTGGAATCAACTATTATATGGGCTCACTGGGACGTTATCAGAAGGATAACGGCTTGTTTGAGCTTGAGGATATAGATGAAGGTTATGAAAGAACCGATTTTAACTGGCCGATTTACCCTGAAGGTCTTTACAAGGTACTCCTCCACATTACGGAGCGCTATGGTCCGATTTCAATCTATATCACGGAAAACGGGGCCTGTTATGATGGTGAGCCAATCCAGGGAAAAGTTGAGGATACCAAGCGTATTGCATATCTGAGCAAGCATTTAACTCAGTTAAACAGGGCAATGAAAGCCGGTGTCCCTGTGAAAGGGTATATGGCTTGGTCCTTACTGGATAATTTTGAATGGGCTGATGGCTACAGCAGGCGTTTCGGATTAATTCATGTAGATTTTAATTCGTTAATACGAACCCCAAAAGACAGCTTTTTCTGGTATAAAAAAGTGATAGCCAACGGGTGGCTGGAGGTGTGAAATTAGGACATATTGCAGGAATTCAAAAACACGCAGCCAAACTGCGTGTTTTTTTTGTCAGAATAGATTATTTGTAACTTTTTGAGTCAAATGTTCAATTCGCGGCATCATAAATGAGGAGTGTTGTTCACTTTAATATAATCCAGTGCTTTTAGCCTAACATATGTATCTTTTGTGCAATCAATTTAGTCATGGCATGTTTGTGAGGAACGCCTGATGAATTGCAGGCGAAAACAATTTCCGGACTATCCTTAATCAGCCAGTCGTGATAATGTGTGAGCAGTTCTCCAGAGTACCACTTAAAAGAACTTGGTTCTTTTTCAGGCGGCGGAGCAATAAATGGCTTATGTACAAATACATTAAAGACATGTAAGCCGTTCTCATTGGTAAACTGCTTATAATTATCAAAGATTTCTTTACGGAATTCCGGCTTTATGTAGTTTAGAACACCGCTTGAATAGATTATGTCAAAATGTGTATCCAAACGGTGGTCACAAATATCTGCCTTAAATACATTAACATGAACACCGGTTTTTTCAGAAAGTCTCTTCGTTTTCTCAATACCTGCGTCCGAAACATCAAATGCGCTAACATCATATCCATTACGGGCAAAGAACACGGCGTCTTTTCCCTCGCCACAGCCAATATCCAGTAATCTCAAATGTTTGGTAGGAGGCATAAGTTGCAGCACTTGATAACAAACTTTATTCGGTTCCGTCCCCCAGTAATATTCCTGAGTTTTATATGCTTCCTCATAAATAGTAATTGGCCGGTTCTGCGGCACATACCCAAGAAGCTTATCGATGCTTACTTCCAAGGTTCTTGATAACTGAGGCAGCAGCGAAATATCAGGCATTGTCAGAGCGTTCTCCCATTTGGATACTGCTTGAAAAGAAATCCCAAGTACTTGTGCAAGTTCTTCTTGGGTAAATCCCTTCTCTTTGCGGTATGTACTTATATTTCTTGCTAGTTTTTCCCTCATAATTATACCTCACGCTCCTTTACGTAACCCAATTTTATTGGAATTACCTGGGATGTACAATAACTTCATATTTGATTTTTAATAATATTCAACCACCAGTTGAATCAAGAAATACATAATCAAGCGTATCGATAGAACGTTTAGAAAGCGACTTGTCTGCGGATGAGTTGCTTCTGACAGAAACACGCATCATCTGGTTGGTGAAAGTTCAAAATAGTCGCCGTCAATCCCGGAGAAATAGACCATCCGCTGAAAGCGGCAGCTAGGTTTCACTACAGACGGCCCGGATCTATTTCTGATTGGATTTCCTGTAGACTGCCGGAGTAACGCCATATCTTTTTTTGAAAGCAATATAGAAGGTATTTAATGAAGAAAAGCCATATTTCAGTACGATCGGCTCAATCGGCGCTTCGCTGGATATCAGTTCCTCGCAGATGATGCTTAAACGCTTCTCGGAAATCGTTTCCGTAATGGAGCGGTTCGTCTCGTTCTTGTACAAATTTCTAATATAATTTACCGACAGGCCAAGCTCATCGGAGAGCATCTTAACGGACAAATTAGCATCGGTCAGATGTGCTTCGATGAGCTGTTCAACCTGCCCGACCAGACCGGCATTTCTTGAGACACTGCGGACGGCTGCGATCTCATCCAGAAATTTGGCGGATACTCCTGCCATCCACTCCACAACGGCTTCAAGCGTTTCGAGCTTAATAATCTGATTCTCTACCGAGGTCAGACTCCAGGAGCTGGGCAGCACGGGTTGATGGGTGATCTCCTGCATCGAGCGGCGGATTTCCATGAATAAAGTGATTAATGACATTTTGCATTCGAAGTATGGCCGTTCTCTAAGCGAAGAAATAGCCATATACAGGCTGTCAAGGAAGGCGGAAGCATCCGCTCTATGGATGGCCTGTACCATTTGCCTTTCCAGCTCCAGCGGCATATGATACAGCTCGGCAGGACTTGCATCTGCATACTCCTCTATTACAAATGCTCCTTGCCCTAAACGGAAACGCTCCTGGGTCGTCTCATAGGCCTCCATATAACCCTCATGAAGTTCGTTCAACCCCTCCAAATGTTTGCCGCAGGCTACTGTGGTTCCGATGGATAGAAATTGTGCTACCAGCCGCTGCGCCTGCTGAAGCTTCCCGGCATACATAACCGCAGATTGCCCCCTGCCAACCGGGAGAATCACTGCAACATGATCTTTGCCCATATCAACGGTAAGAATCCCTTTTATAACGTCTGTCTGCAGGGATTCCTGGATAATATTAGCCATGGCGAAGCGCAACAGCCGCTGGTCTTTCTCTGAATACCGCACTGTAAAGGAAGCAAACTGGTCTATCCGGAAGATAGCTACAGATACTCCCTCCTCAGACAGTTCAATGCCAAGCTCGCTGCAATTGTTGCGGATTTCCGCAATGGATAAGGTAAGCCCTCCCAATAATTCACGTATAAACCGCTCCCGGGCCAGAAACTTGTTCTTCCGCCCATGCTCGGTCAGCTCATGGATCCGCTCATTCTGGGAGACAAATACCTGGGATAAATACACCAGCTCATTGGCTTCGTTCTGCCCGTCCAGCTGCTCCGCATGATGCTGCTCCATAACATTGTGAACAAGCTCCTGGATTGGCGAATACACCCGTTTCGACAATAGAATGATCACCCACAGGGAAGCGGCAAACAGTCCTGCAAACAGTAACAGTGTCAAATTCCGCAGCCATGTGATTTTGCTTAAGATTATCGATTTGGGAATCGTCTCGATAAATCTCCAGTTTTGGATGCCATTGATGGAGGTATTGGCGTAGACCAGCATTTGCTCCGGGGATTTCTGCGGCTTAACGATCTTCCAGCCGTTCGTCTCCTTTTCCACGGCCTGGCTGAACTCTTGTATCTGTTCTGCGTCCAGCTTCACGGTGCTGAAGACAAGCTCTTTTTTGTCATTGAGCACAAAGACACTGGTCTCCAGAACATTGCTGTTTTTCTGCAGCAGCGTCATGATATTGTCAGCATCGACGTTCAGTACGAAAGCGGAAATAGATTTGCCGGTCTCATAGGGGACGATAGCCGTAATCACTTTCTTCTCCTTGCCGGATTCCAGCGGCAGCAGAAGGGTGCGGGGAATAAGAAAGGCTCCGTCAGTCAGTTTCCGGGTCCGCAGCCGCTGTAATACCTCCTGGTCATAGAAGCTGTCAAATTCATTCACGCCCAGCCGGGAATCGATAATTTGCTGCGTATAATCATTAATCAGATAGACCGAATCGATGGATGGATTTCCCTTCTTGATGTTCATCAGCCGGCTCCAAACCGCATAGGTGTCCAGGTCGCTGTGCTGCTCTGAGAGCGCATAAGACTCGATCTGGACATCGGAGCTCGAGGAATAAGCGTAATTGATAGACCATTCCATGAGCTGCGCTGTATTCTTGGCTCCATTGACTAACAGAGACTCGGAGTGGTCGCCGATTTCTTTGAGCAGGGTCTTTGAGGATAGAGAATAGAGGGCAATGAATGAAACCGCCAGTACGATAATATTGGCGCTGACAAAATAAATGATGATTTTGATAAAAGTGGAGCGTTGCTTCAAAAAATTCAACCGGGATAGTTTTAATCTAGGCATGTTGTACCCCCGTCTGTATCTCTGTGGATTGATAAGGCAGATTTATTGTATCATATCGCTGCTTTTGATAAAGACAATCGATGGTTCCTGAAACTGTGATGCTTTTGGGAAGTCCGCTGATTCATGCATACAGTAGACATCGTTAATTCCCGCAATGGTCTGGAATATCAAAGCCTGGTATGTTTTTCCCAGACAAAGCTTGTAACGAATTATTCACGAGGGGGTACACAGAAATGCCAAATGTCCGGAAACGCGGGGCAGGCTACAAACTGCAGCAAATTGCACGTAATCCTTTTTTATACGGGATGGCGGTGCCAGGATTGCTCTTCTTTCTTATCTTCAGTTATTTTCCGATTTACGGAATCCTTATTGCGTTTAAGAATTATGACTTTTCCAAAGGGATTACCGGAAGTGAGTGGGTAGGCTTCCGCAACTTCAATTATTTCTTTACATCGGACGACTTCTGGATCATCCTGCGCAATACCCTGCTGCTGAATGTGCTGTTCATTGTTTTTACAACACTTGCAGCGGTTCTTATTGCTCTGATGTTCAATGAGATCCGCAATAAGTATTTCAAACGGATTTCGCAGTCGCTGATTTTTCTTCCTTACTTCATGTCATGGATTGTGATCGGCATGCTGGTTCAATCCTTCCTGGGAGGTGAATCTCCGCCTGTCAATGCGTGGATTCAGAATTTGGGCTTTGAGCCGGTCAATTGGATGTTTGAATCTGCCTTATGGCCATGGATCCTTACGATTATCCGTGTGTGGCAGGGAGCCGGCTACTTATCAATTATCTTTTTGGCGGCCATTACGGGTATTTCCGAGGATTTATATGAAGCAGCACGGATAGACGGCGCCTCCAAAATGCAGATTATGCTGAGGATTACCTTACCTCTGCTTGTTCCGACCATTTCCATTATGACCCTTCTGTCGGTAGGCAGAATCTTCAACGGCGACTTTGCCATGATCTATGCGATTATCGGTGATAACTCTCTGCTGTACCCGACGACGGATGTGATTGATACCTTCGTATTCCGTTCCATGCGGCAGCTTCATGATTTCGGGATGTCCTCCGCGGTGGGTTTATTCCAGTCGGTGATGGGTCTTATCTTCGTGATTATCGCCAATGCGGTTACGCGCAAAATGTCCAAAGAATCCGCTTTGTTCTAGGAGGGAAAACACTTGAAACAGACGTTGTCTGACCGTTTATTTAGCATTTTTGCCTATGCTGTCCTCATCTTGTTCACGCTATTCTGCATTCTTCCATTTCTGCTGATGGTCATCGGTTCGTTCACAGAGGAGAGTGAGCTGATTGTGAACGGCTATACGCTTTTCCCCAAAGCGTTCTCGATTGACGCATACAAGGCGCTCCTGCACTCGGACGCTTTATACAATGGATATGGCATAACCATAATCATTACAGTTGCGGGTACGATCACTGCACTCTGCATTTCGGCCATGCTGGCCTATTCACTGGCCAATAAGCGCAATGTACTGCAAACTCCATTTTTACTTTTCTGCTATCTGCCCATGCTGTTCTCGGGAGGAATCATTCCCTTCTATATCGTGGTCAGCCAATGGCTGCATCTGCAAAATACAATCTGGGCGCTGATTCTTCCGCTGCTCTGCCAGCCTTTCCTTGTATTTCTTCTAGTAAGCTTCTTCAGAACGGTTCCGGAGGAGCTGGAGGAAGCGGCACGTATAGACGGCGCCAATGAAATGAGAGTGTTCTTTCAGATTATACTTCCGATCTCCAAGCCGATTCTGGCCTCAGTGGGACTGTTCTACGCGCTTTATTATTGGAATGACTGGTACATGGGACTGATGTTTATCGATAACGAAAAGCTGTTCCCGCTGCAGCTGATACTGCGCCGGATGGTCTCTAATATGGAAGCGGCCAAAAATCTGATTCCGGCTTCCGCTGCAATCTCTACCGTGGCGCCGACTTACGGGGTCCGCATGGCAACGACAGTGCTGACTATCGGTCCGATTATCCTGCTCTATCCCATGCTGCAGAAATATTTTGTCAAAGGGCTGACGGTAGGGGCAGTCAAAGGGTAAGCCAGTTTCTGGCATCAACCGGATTTCCGGTTATTGCATATAAGCATTATGAATTGGGGAGGGTTATTAAAATGAGATCAAAGAAAATGCTCAGCATCACAATAGCTGCGGTACTGTCACTATCCATGCTTGTATCCGGCTGCGGGGGAAACGGAAACAATAATACCGGAGCAAACACTCCGAATAACGGAGAGGGCAAGGGTCAGAGCAATTCAGCGGACAGCCCGAAGGAGACAGTGGAATTAAAAGCATATTTCCCGGGTGATAAGCCTTCTGGCTTCGAGGATGTGCTCAAGGCAGTCAATGAAAAGCTGAAAGCGGACAACGTAGGCGCTTCGTTAAATATCAATTTTCTCCCTTGGTCCGATTATGGTAATTCGGTCTCGGTTAAAATGTCGGCAGGCGAGGAATTTGACATGTATCTGGATGCGCCGTGGTTATCGATGTCACAGATGATTGCCAGCGGCTCGATTATTCCGCTGGATGATATGGTAGCTTCGCGTAAGGAATTGAAGGAGTCCATTCCCGATCAAATGTGGGATGCCAACAAATTTGGCGGGAAGATCATGGGTATTCCACTCGGGACTGTGCAGGGAACCTTGTACGGCTTCGTTATCCGCAAGGATCTGCGTGAGAAATACGGGATGCCCGAGCTGAAGACAGTAGCTGATGTGGAGAAATTCCTGTATACCGTCAAAGAAAAGGAAACTACGATTAAGCCGTTTGTAATCGACGGCCGCAAAGCAGACAAGCTTCCGGCATTATTTAATGACACCTTAAATACTGGGAAAGTAAGCTATATTGAGACCTTAGTGCCTATGTTCTATTATTCACTTGAAAATAAGAAGGTTGTAGGAGCGTGGGATGCCAAGACGCTGGACCAATCCTTTGAACGGGCGACTAAGTATTATGAGGATGGCATCCTATCCAAGAATATTGCCCAGGAGCAGAATGCCCAGACCTTATTCAACCAGGGTAAATATGCGGCAACCTATTATGCGGCTGATGGCGTAGAAGGTCTGAAGTATCTGGACGCGCTCAAGATTGATGGAGCCGAGCTTGAAGTGGTGGTTCCCCACGACGAGACCTCCAAGCCGTATTCCAATTACCAGCAGTGGAACTTCCTCACGATCCCCAAAGCTTCGAAGCATGCCGAGCTGGTCATGGATGTAGCCAATTGGCTGTCGGTTAAAGAAAATCACGATCTGCTGGAGTATGGTGTTGAAGGAAAAGACTGGGAATCCGTGGGCGATTCAAGTTACAAGCAGCTTTCTGCGTATGTATTCCCCGGGTTTGTGCTCACCTGGCGTCCAACACTGGAGCGTACTCCGGACAACATGCTGGCCGGTGACAAGGAATGGGTTGAAAAGGCCGGCGCAGCTGATTTCTTCAACTTAAGCCCCATCACCGGATTCAGCTTTGACGCCGAACAGGTGAAGACCGAATATGCCAAGACCACGCCATTCTTCGATTCTGTGTTCCTGCCGCTGTCCCAAGGTGTACTGCCGGCAGATAAAGGCAAAGAAATGCTGAAGGACAAGATTCTCGGTGTCGGTGGTCAAAAGGTAATTGACGAGATTCAGAAGCAGATCGATGCGGTAGTAGCCAAATAGAGCAGAAAGAGGAGATATGAATGACAGTAATACGTTCAGAACATAATCCTATCGTCAGGACGACCGATGTGAAGCCTTCACGGCCGGACTTCAAAGTGCTTGGAGCCTTCAATGCTGGAGTTGCTGTTTATGGAGAAGAAACCATTCTGCTGCTCCGTGTGGCCGAAGCACCGGTCAGCAGCGCCGAAGGAGAGGTGCCGGTCCCGAAGCTGAATGATGTTACAGGAGAGATTACGGTAGAACGTTTGTCATCAAACGATGAACGGTATGATCTTAGTGATACCCGCTTTGTTGCGGAGAAGGGTCAAATGGTGATGCTGACCTCCATGTCCCATCTTCGCGTGGCACGCAGCAAGGATGGCATCCATTTCACCGTGGAGGATCAGCCGGCGATCTTCCCGCAGACGGCGCTTGAAGCCTGGGGAGTGGAAGACCCGCGCATCACGCAGATCGGAGATAAGTATTACATCACATACAGTGCGGCTTCTTCCCGCGGGGTAGGCGTAGGCTTGGCTGAGACATACGACTTTGTAACCTACAAGCGCCACGGAATAATCCTGGCTCCGGAGAACAAGGACGTGATGCTGTTTCCTGAGAGGATTGGCGGCAAATACTATGCCTTAACCCGTCCGGTACCGCATTCCTTCGGTGCGCCGGAAATGTGGATCGCAGAATCGCCGGACCTGCTGCATTGGGGCAATCACCGTTTCCTGATGGGACTCCGCAAGGCGTCCTGGGACGGTGGCAGAATGGGCGGCGGAGCCGTACCGCTCAGGACTGAGCGGGGCTGGCTGACACTGTACCACGGTGCCGATACCAAACACCGGTATTGTATGGGAGCCGTACTGCTGGATCTCGAAGATCCGGGCAAAGTCCTGGCACGTTCGACCCGGCCGTTCATGGAGCCGGAGGCGGATTATGAAGTGAACGGTTTCTTCGGCGGCGTGGTCTTCTCATGCGGCGCCCTGTTAATCGGGGATACCGTCCGGATGTATTATGGGGCTGCTGACGAAGTCATGGCAGTTGCCGATATTCCGCTGAATGATATTTTTGATACATTATCTTATGAGGAAATTAATTAGTCTACCTGCATATTGTATTTACCGTAATTTTTCAGCAAAGGGAGCGCCATAATCGGTCGTAATTCATCACTATGCTCACCTCTTTATACAAAAATTCTATATACGAAAAGAAAGCAGATAATCAAAGCATAGATTATCTGCTTTCTCAGGCTGTCGAGAAAGTCTCGGCAGCCTTTTTTAGTGCGCATGGCATGGGCATCATCTCTAGGCTGAAACTCCTGAACTGGGGGTGGCGTTCCTATCTGCGGAGGTCTGATAAGATAAGTAAAAAAAACTTGTAACCGTAGCCGAGAGGCAACACTGTGCTGGCAGGAGTCCGCAGAGCAATAGTACTTAAGCTATTGCAACAGCAGCTTACTGAATGGTTGAACCGAAAGAAAAGAGCTAATGGATAGCGCGTCGTATGAAGAGCAAAGACAGCTGAATATCTCGCAAGAGAGCTGACAACAAAGAGAAGCGATGAAATCGTCAGGGGATATAGACCTGCACCAGTCAAGCGGGTGGAACTCCCCAAACCCGGAGGCGGTGCAAGGCTGCTAGGGAGCCCGACGGTTTGGTCTGGATACAGGCGGTGAAGAGCGGACGCAGCGGGAGATCGCCAAGGACCTGGGTATCTCATGCAGCTATGTTTCAAGAATAGAAAAATGGCGTCACAATAGAACATTTGAAAAAGCAACTAAATGGTCAATGTGAACTATGAGTTGACAAATACTACCTGAATGCCTTACTCTTAAAAACGACGCATGCGTCATTTTTATTGAAAGGGGTGTGACAACAGGAATGCCGAAGGTTCCGGAAGGTTATGAGCAGCGCAAACGCGAGTCAATTCTGGATGCTGCTGAGGTACTGTGTGAGAGCAAGCCTGCTTACGAGATAACAATGAGAGATATCATCCGGCAAACCAAGCTTAGTCCAGGCAGCGTGTACCGCCATTTCTCAGATATTGATGATGTGTTGATCAGTTTGATGAACCGGATCGACGGGAAGTTCAAGATTTGGGAACAGATTGAACCGGTCTTTTCCAGAGATGAAAGTGTGCCCAAGGTCCTCTTCGCGGTATTTGCCCAATTGGGAGCGTATTTGCGTGATTCTTTAGCAGGTGGCGGGAAAATCTCATTCGAGCTGAACACCAAGATGGTAACTGATCTGGAGTTTTTCCGGAAAATACAGGAGAGGTCTACAGAAGTTAACGACTACGCCTTGCTCATGCAGCGTTCGATGGAATATTTGGCTCAGAAGGTGGACGATGCTACGCTGAAGCCGCTGATTCCACTGGAGGATGTCTTTTCGTTTGCGGTAGTGTCCATGGATGGTATCGTGCGGGATTTGATCCTCACCCGTTGCTACAAGCTGCCCGCCGAAGCACCGGGATTATCACTGGACGAAATGAAGCTGACAAACACCTTGGCCCGCAGCCTGCTGTTGATGCTGGGAGTCGATCCGAAGGAATTAAATATGAATGAAGGAGTCTTGACATGACAACGTTAATCAGTCTAACAAATGTGGTCCGCAGCTATCAGGTGGGGGCAATGACGGTCAATGCGGTGGATGGCCTGGATTTTACGATTGAGGTAGGGGAGTTCGTGGTTATCCTGGGGCCCTCCGGCTCCGGCAAAAGCACGCTGCTCAATCTGCTCGGGGGTATGGATAAAGCCAGCTCGGGACAGATTGTCATTGATCAAAACAATATCGCTGATTACACTACTGCACAGCTCGGGGAATACCGCCGCAAAGATGTGGGATTTGTTTTCCAGTTCTATAATCTAATTCCCAATTTGACTGCCAGGGAGAATGTGGACGTAGCTAAGAAGCTAAGCGACAATTCCCTTAATGCGGCGGCCATTCTGAAGGCGGTTGGCCTCGAGGAGCGAATGGACCATTTTCCGGGAGAGTTGTCCGGCGGAGAACAGCAGCGGGTGTCGATTGCCAGAGCTATCTGCAAAAATCCGAAGCTGCTGCTCTGTGACGAGCCGACAGGTGCACTAGACAGTACAACCGGGGAGCTGATTCTCTCAACGCTCTGGGACATGAGCAAGGCTAACGGCCAGACGGTAATTGTGGTCACCCACAATGCGGCAATAGCCAAAGCTGCCAATAAGGTGATTCATTTGAAGGATGGTAAAGTGATGAAGGTGCAGATCAATGAAACACCGGTGCCGATGAGCGAGGTGGCCTGGTGATGATATTGCTCAAAAAAATGTTTCGGGACATCTGGTCTGAGAAAGCGCAGTTCCTAACCATCATCATCATTGTAGCCTGCGGGGTATTCGCTTACGCCGGTATAACTACAGTTGGCAGCCGCCTGCAGGAAAGTGTTTCAGATTTCTATTCCAAGACTCATCTTAACGACCTGTGGATTAACGGTGCGGAGATCAGTGAGGAAGATGTGGCTGCAATCTCCCAATTGGATGGAGTAGAAGAGGCCCAGGGGCGTACTGTCCATAAGGTTCATTCTGGCAACAGCCAGTTGGACCTATTCATATTGGGAGATAACAAGCTATCCCGTCCCTATCTGATGGAAGGTCAGGCCTTCAGCCCTGACCAAAACGGAATCTGGCTGGACCGGGAATATGCACTAGCTAACAGGCTTAAGGTTGGCGACAAGATAGAGCTGGACGGAGTCGGTTCACAGTCGGAGTCTGCGGAATTAGTGATTAATGGACTGGTGCTTAGTCCAGAAAAGGTAACTGACACATCGGCTGAAACACCGTCCATCCGGCACGACATGTACGGTTATGGATTTATCGGGCGAGCAAGTGCCGCTGCAGCTTTTGGAGAAGAGCCCATGAATCAGATTATTCTGACAGTCCTGCCTGAAGCGGAGCTGGAGGAAGTGAACGCACTGGTCGAACAGGTGTTGGGTGACAAGTACATATCGGTAGTGAATCAGGCGGGATATAACAGCACAATTAGTGTGGAGGAGCAAATCATTCAATTCAATACGATCGCCTATATCGCACCTCTGTTTTTTTTCCTGCTGGCCATACTGGTTGTGGTCAGTACGATGACCCGGCTGATCGCCAAGCAGAGAATACAGATTGGCACATTGATGTCACTGGGTTTTAGCAGCAGACAGATTCAGAATCACTATCTTTCCTATGGCCTGTGGATGGGGCTGGTTGGAGGGGGGGCAGGTCTAATTCTGGGGTGTTTCGGCCTTCCGGCGATCTTTATGCGAACCTTAACCCAATCGTTTATCCTGCCTGAATGGTCACAGAAGATTCCGCTACATACCGTATATGCCGTGATCGTGATCTGCTTGTGCTGCACGCTGGGCGTACTGCTCGCTGCCGGAAGCAAGCTTAAAGAACTGCCTGCCTTCGTGCTGAAGGGGCAGCCGAAGAAAAGACCGGCCAAAACGGTAATGGAGAACTTTAAAAACAGCTGGGAACGGATTTCGTTCGAGAACAAATGGATAATCCGCAACATGAACGCAAGTCGTATCCGTGGAATCATGGGTATTATCGGCTCTTTCGCTTGTACTTTTCTAATTCTGTTCGGCTTATCCAACATCAATACTTCCAACCGTTCAGTAGGACTCAGCTATGAGAACCAGTACCTCTATACTTATAAAGCGGAGCTTAACCGCGTAGTGGCTCCAAATACTGAGATGATCTCGGGCAATGACTACCAGTACATTCAGGAAGGGGAACTAGAACTTCGCAGCGGTGAGGTGCGCCGTAATCAGCCGGTCAAGATTGCTGATACGGGTGACTACATCAATCTCGACATGGACAACAGGGAACCGATGAAACTGCCTGCCAGCGGAATTGTGCTCTCTGAACGGACCGCCAAGGTTCTAGGCATCAACATAGGCGGAACGGTGGAGTGGCGTTTCGGGGGCGGAAAATGGAGCAGTGCTATCGTTGCAGATACTGTGGTTATTCCTACAGCCAATGAGATTTTTATCTCTAGAACGGCCTGGGAATCCATGGGTGAAACGTTCCAGCCAACCTCGATTCTGGCTGGTGCCGGTGCAGATCTTCAGCAGCTGAGAAATAGTCCAGCAATTACACAGGTGCTCGCCAAAGCAGATATGAAGGCAGCGACGTTCAAATTGAATGAAGGGGTATTCGGAACGGCGATTGTCCTGACCTTGTCGGCCATTCTGCTGGGAACCACAGTCATTTACAGTCTTGGTCTGATCAGCCTGACCGAAATGGGCAGGGAGTTCGCTACTTTGAAGGTGCTCGGCTTCCGGCATAAGGAAATCAAACGGCTGCTGTTCAGTGAGAATATGTTAATTACCGTTACTGGAATCATCCTTGCGCTGCCTTTGGGCACTTATGTCATCAAAGCTACGGTAAGGATGAGCAACAGCGAGAGAATGGAGCTTTTTCCTGAGATCAAGCCTTACAGCTATATGATTGCGATTGTAGTAACTTTGCTGTGCTCTTATCTAGTCAGTATGGTTATCAACAGTAAGATTGAAAAGATTGATATGGTCACCTCGCTGAAATCAGTGGAATAACTGTTACTCGTTATATCTGCACTATTAGTGATGAATTTCGAAAGAAGGTTTAGTAATATGATGAGAAGCTCATTTCGTGCATGGCTTCTAAGTACAAAGCTGTCTTCGGCCTTCTTGCTTTAAGCTTGACCCTGCTGCCTTTCCTCTACCTGATGTATTCTCTTGAGCCCTATGAGAACTGGTTCGAGAATCTGGCCTGGCCGCTGGTAAGGGTCATATTGCCTGCCTTTTGGTTAGTTGTGCTGTTTGCACAACTGGTGAAAGCAAGCCTGAAGGTGAAGCTTGCTTTTGCCTTAATAGTGTTGGCAGCACTGATGATCGGGATTGATTACGCAATAGGGAATTTCTTAAATGAACCAGTGGAACAGACGATGCTTCTGGTAAAGCCTACTGTAGCTGGGGGGGGAGCTCTCCTGCTGGTCATAGCCCAATTGCTGCGGCGCAGCATGAGACCCGAACAATAACATCAGACCTGCTGCACAACACCCTACCATTACCTGTTACCATGAGTTTTATAAGACGCAGTGATAGAGATGTTGAAAATTACAGCTTACTTTGAGAAATCTAAAGGGATAACATCCTTTTGGATTTTTTTGTTTAGATTGAAAGCGCAGTACCGTCATTCTTTGATTCTAGTCCAGCGATGCTTAAATAAGATTGCTAAATAAAATTCCGCAAAGGCTATTGACAAATCGATCGTCAGCCTTTAAGTTTAATGTATCGAGACGATATATATCGCTTGTATATATAATTTATTCATGAAGGGATGGATTCTATGTTGATTTACGTAATACTTGGGTTTCTCTGCGAAAAGGATATGACAGGATATGAAATCAAGCAGAAGATGACGTTAAGTACTTCCAACTTTATTGATGCCAGCTTCGGAAGCATATATCCTATGCTGAAAAAAATGGAAAAGGGGGAGCTTATCAAGTTTGAAGAAGTGGTAGAGGAAGGCAGATTTAAAAAATCATATGGTATCACGGAAAAAGGGAAGAGTGAATTTATAGAATGGTTAAAAACACCCTGTACGTTTTCCCCTTTTAATTATGAGTATTTGAATAAGCTTTTCTTCTATAAATATCTTGACGATCTTGAGGTTGTTCGATTGATTGCCGACTTTCAAACCACTGTCGCCAGTGAATATAACAAGCTAACCTTGATAGAAGAGCAACATGGTCATGAGATGGGGGGATATGAGCACGCGACGTTGATGTTTGGCAAAGAGTATTATCAAATGATTATGAACTGGCACGATGAACTCACAAGAAAAATTACAGGAAAGAAGGTTAATGACTATGAGAATGACAAAGAAATTTAAAATGCAGATTGCTGCTAATCATGTGAATTTGTACAAATGGGTAACTGAGATGACTCCAGCTGAATATGAATCCTTTTCAAAAGGTCACAAGGCAATGGGCAGTTATTTTGAAGATGGGGAATTCTATATGGTTAATGTGGAAAATATGGGGAATGAGATGATTGTTCAGCACTATCAATTAAAAGAGCACACAGACGATCATTTGCGTTTCTACTCTGACAGGACAAAAGCATATATATGCCGATGGATACCAGCCATTGTTGGAGTTCCATGGGAAATGAAGGTCACGCCTATTGATAACACCTCTTGCGAACTTAGTTGTACGATTGGAGCGGACTTTCCATCTCGGCTACTGGCTTTTGCAGCATGGATAAATGGTTTTGGCGGATTCTTTATGAGAAAACATTTAGCCGATGAGGGCGAGAAATTTGCTAAAGATATAGAAAATAAATTTAATAAATAAATTCTCATAACAACGGGGAAGATGCTTTGAACTAGGATCATACTTGAAGTTCGCCATAAGGAATTTTGAGTGTAACTTGAGTCCCTTCCCCGACAATACTATGGATCGTCAGTCCATACTGCTCGCCGTACATTAGAACCGCCCGATCATTTACATTTTTAAGTCCATACCCTTTAGAATGAGATTTAAGCAAAAGTACAAGCTGCTCTTCCTCCACTCCAACCCCATTGTCAGTGATCTGCAGAACAATACTTTGCTCTTCTTTCTTGGCTGAGAGCTGTATTATTCCATCACCGTCTTCACGGTTTTCAATTCCATGAATGATCGCATTTTCGACTAAAGGTTGGAGCATCAGATTAGGCATAAGGCAAGAAAGAATGGAATCATCAATCTGATAGTCCACTTTGAAATTGTTGCTGTGCATAATCAATTGGATATTAATATAGGACTGCACATTAAGAATTTCATCTGAAACCAATATAAGATTATCTCCCTTATTGAGAGTAGTACGATAAAATGTTGATAAAAGCTGTGCCATTTCACTAATGTCCGTCGCATGGATTCGCAGTGCTCTCCAATTAATTATAGAGAGGGAATTGTAAAGGAAATGAGGGTTGATTTGCGCCTGCAGAGCTTTCATCTCATATTCCTTGCGTGCGATTTCTGCCACATACACAGTATCAATAAGAGTCTTGGTTTTCCCCACCATATTTCCAAATCCTCTGATCAGATCACCAATTTCATCTTTAGACTCGCTAGAGACTTTAATTTCCAAATTCCCTTCTCCAACAAGCTTCATGCTTTTATGCAGCCGGTGAATAGGCAACATAATTCTACGCGAAAAGAGAGTGCCTGCCACGACAACTGCCGCGATGCAGGCGGCAATCATCAACAGGACGATCAAGGCAATCCACCATGCGGACTTTGTGATTAGATTTGTCGGCTTATATAAATATACGTTCCATCCCGAAAGCGGGACAGTAGAAGACAAGGCGGTGTAGCTCTCACCTTGCCAATGTTGCTTAGCGGTAACCGGAATATCCGGATTTTCACGGTTAGCGCCCGAGGAATAGACGGTATTTCCGCTGGAGTCCAATATAATAATCTCCGAGCCGTGAGATTGGAGGGGCTCAAAAGTTTTGAATAGTTTATCATAGTTAACCCGTGCAAATAGAATATTATCTTTGGGATTTCTGTGTTTCGTGCTAAGGATTCTGCGGACACTGTATATGTTTTTTTCACTGGCAGACCAAAGAACATCAACCGATTTCATTACATTCGGATACCAGGAGGTTCCCTTTATTTCATCAATAGGGATTACGGTGTTTCCGTGTTGAGGTAAATTAGTCCCCGTATAAAGCGTGATTTGTTCTACTCCAGGATTTAAGTAACGTGCGGTATAGAAGTTTTGATCGATTACGTTAGTTAACTGATCATACATTTCATATTCACTGGTATAAGTGTTATTGGCGGCATTTATAATTTCTTGATTGAAGCTCAGAAAGTTCATGAATTTATTATAAACATCAAGTTGATTATTTACAGTTAAGACACTTTGAGTTAATGTGGCATTTAGATCGGCTTTTGCTTGCTGCACTAAGAGTGACCTGGTTTTCGAGAAGCAAAAACTTCCGAGAACAATCACAGGAATCATACTTACCAGTAAAAAAGAAAGCTTTATTTTGGTTTGAAATCGAAAGTCACCGATTCTCTGTTTAAAAGACTGCCATATCTGCATGCTATTTCTCTCCCAAGTTGAGTTTCTGATTCAACTGTCTGAATTTCTCAGGAGTATGCCCGAAAAAATCTCTGAAATTTTGGCAAAAATAAGAAACGTTTTGAAATCCCACTTTATAGCAAATGTCCGATACTTTTAGATGTGTCTGCATCAGCAAGTCTTTCGCTATTTTCATACGAACATTTTTAATATACTTGTTTAATCCGTTTCCCGTATTCTTTTTGAAAATTGAACTTAAATAATGGGGAGACAAATGTACCTTTGCAGCAAGAAGATCCAAACTCAAATCCTCGCCATAATGATCCCCGATGTACTGCTTTACAGAGGCAATATCCCGGTTTAAAAATTCCGAACTGCTGTACTCTTGTTCAAGACGGGCAATTCCTTCAAATATGATTTCTTTTATTTCCTTTAATTCTTCTGATTTGTATAGTTTTTCGATTCCCCGGCAGAGCTCTATTTCAGGGATAGGTGCTGAATAAGTCATAATTTCCTGATACAAAGAGGAGAACATATACTTGACATATAATTGTGAAAATTGAAGCTGCTTCGCATATTTTTGATACAATAAATCTGTATTGGCTCTAAGACTAAAAAAATCTCTATCCATCAAATCACTTCTGATTTTGTCTAATAAATCATTATCTGATAGTTCGGGGAGCCTATCATCAGCAAAATAAAAATCTTTTTTGACATCAAATACAAAATAATCCGGTGAGAAGAACCGGTATTCCATCAGTTGATCTAATTGAATCAGAGCTGTTGAAAGATCCGGTAACATGGTGATTTCATCATAAATAGCAAGGTAGCAATTTACTTTATATTTCTTTAGTATGCTGTCTCGTATATGCATGCCTAATTCATGGGATGAAGAGAAAGACCATGATTGGCGCTGGGAAAACAGCAGCAGACTTTGACAATCATTTAGATTTAAGTAATCAATCTGCCCCTCTAACAAAGACAAGATAAATTCCTCGAAATCCGGTTCGGCATTCTCAAAAAAATTCTTTTCAAATTCCATCAAAACCATTCCATGATAATGATCGGGTAGACCGAACGAAACATCCTTCATAGAGGACGGCATTCCCAAGCCGTTGACCAGATTAAAAAGCACATGTTTCTTAACATAACCTTGTTTAATTTGCGAAGCTGCATTTTCCTGTTTTTGGTCCATTAACTGATCCATTACTTTTTGCATGGTATTTTGAAAGGCTTCAACATTGATCGGTTTGAGGAGATAATCAGAAACACCGAGGGAGATGGCCGTTTTTGCATATTCAAATTCGGCGAAGCCGCTGAACAGAATAACTTTCAAGCTGGATTGAAGGCTTAAAGCTTTTTTTGAAAGCTGCAGTCCATCCATTAATGGCATTCTAACATCAGTAAAGAGGATATCTACAGACTTATGCTCTAAATAATCGAGAGCCTTTCGTCCGTTTTCCGCCGTTACGACATGGAGGGGAAACCCCAGTTCATGAATGAGAAATTCAATACCCTCCCGTTCTTCCCTTTGGTCATCTACTACTAATATGCTTAACATTTCGGTCGTCCTCTCCAAGCGCAGTATGCCAAACCCAGTAATTCATTTCGATTGTACCATGGTTTAAATGAATTCAATCAGCGGGCACAACATGTTGCTTAAAGTGAGTTATATATTTGTGTAAAACGCAATTTATTTGCGTATACGGTCAAATGGCCATAGTTCTACAATGAAGATGCAAAACAATATGGGCTTTTGTTCTTATCAATTAAGGGGGATTATGTAATGAAATCGACAGTTAAAAAGTCTGCTTCTATCTTGTTGATAGCGCTTTTATCCGCTTCGCTCGCAGGCTGTCAAAACTCCAATTCCAACAATACCACCAAAGACTCTGCGGTCAATTTGAATGATCCGGCATGGAAGAAGGCCATGACGACACCTTATGAAGCCTATCCTGAAACCGTTAACTATACGGTTGGAGCGACAGCAACTAGTTATACGGCGCTTGAGGGGACAGCTTATGAGGGGGATAATTCCACCAACAATGTGTGGACGAGATATTTTAAAAATAAGCTCAACGTGCAAAACGAAGTCGCATTTGAAGCGAATGACGGCGCGGATTATGTTCAAAAGGTTTCGATGGCCATTGCAGGGGGCACTATTCCCGACATCATGGTGGTTTCCGATCAGACCACCCTGCAACAGCTCTATGAGAACGATCTGATTGCGGATTTGACGGATGCTTATACAAACTGTGCCAGCGACCGGATCAAGGAGATTTACGATTCCTATGATGGCCGTGTTCTGGAGACCGCCAGATTTGACGATAAAATAATGGCGCTGCCCACTACCGAAATTTCACACGGCCCGGGTGTACTGTGGTTGCGTAAAGACTGGATGGACAAACTGGGCCTCTCCGAGCCTAAAACGATGGATGATGTAGAAAATATTATTAATCAATTTCTAGAGAAAGATCCCGGCGGCAATGGAGCCGGAAAAACGGTCGGTCTTGTAGTTGATAATGAAAATGTTGCCGGAATATCCGGGGGGCAGTACGAATTGAACAACATTTTTGCGCTGTATGGCGCTTTCCCAAAACAGTGGATTAAGGATGGAAGCGGTAAGGCGGCTTATGGTTCCGTACAGCCTGAAATGAAACCTGCCCTTGCAAAGCTGGCGGATCTATACAACAAGAAATTGATTGACCAACAATTTGCCGTGCGGACATCCGACGACCGAAAGGCGCTGCTTACCAGCGGAAAAAGCGGTTCGTTCATGGACAACTGGTGGGGAAGCTGGACGGTGGCGGATACGCTTAAGCTGAACCCGGATGCTAAGTGGGTTTCCTATGTGGCTCCGCAATCAGAGGATGGCTCAGTTACGATGTTCACCGGCAATCCTGCCAGCAGTTACCTTGTGGTTCGGAAGGGATTCGAGCATCCGGAGGTTGCTGTAAAAATGGCCAGCCTTCAGTTTGATTACCAGCGTTATCTGGAAAAGGACGCAACCGTTTTGAAGGAGTTTGAAGACTACAGCAGCAATAATATCGGAGGCTCTCCGCTGGCCATGAATATCGATTACTATGATGCATTTTACCGTAATGTCGGGATTTATGAGGATGCGCTAAAGACCGGAGACAGCAGCAAATTGCTCAGCAACAGTGATAAGAACTCCTATCGCTCCTACAAAAAATATTTGGACAGTGTAAAAAACGGAGAGAAGCCGGACCCGACCGCGTGGGCTGGGTATACTTCGAGCATCACAACTGCCAACCTGGTCAAGAATTCAAAAGTTAACGAGATTAACCCTATCTTTTTTGGAACAACGCCTTCCATGGCGCTGAAGTTGCCGACATTGACGAAAATGGAGCTTGAAATGTATTTGAAGATCATTACCGGAGAGCAAACCCCTGATGCATTTGATAGTTTTGTGAGCAGCTGGAAAAAAACCGGCGGCGATACGATTACAAAGGAAGTCAACGAAGCACTCACCTCCAAATGATGCTGAAAGAGATGATTCTTGATGAAAAATAAAAAAGACCAAACTGCGTTCCACCTTATGCTCGCACCGAGTATGGTATTCTTGATTATTTTCTCCTTCATACCGATGTTCGGCATCGTAATGGCTTTTCAAAATTACATTCCGGCGAAAGGTATCAGCGGATCAGCATGGGTGGGACTTGATAATTTCAAGTTTATGTTTCAAATTCCCGACAGCCGGCAGATTTTAATCAACACAATGGTAATCGCCATTTGGAAAATTATTGTGGGAACCTTTGTTTCGATTGTATTCGCCTTATTGTTAAATGAAATCCGCGTACGTTTTGCCAAAAAGTTTATGCAGACCGTTGTTTATTTGCCCAATTTTCTTTCCTGGGCCGTATTGGCTACAGTCGTGATGAATATTTTTTCGTACGAAGGACCGGTCAACGCATTATTGGGCTGGCTTGGCATCGATCCGGTTTTGTTTATGGCCAGCAATCATTGGTTTAGACCTATGCTGGTGCTGACTGATGTGTGGAAAGGGTTTGGATATGGCTCCATCATATACTTAGCCTCATTGACGGCTATTGATCCGGGACTTTATGAGGCGTCTTCCATCGATGGAGCCAATCGTTTTAAACAGCTGTGGTATGTGACTTTGCCCGGCTTGATGCCTACCATATTACTTGTTACGACTTTGAATTTGCCTAATGTACTTAATGCCGGTTTTGACCAAATTTTCAATCTTTATAATCCCTTGGTTTACGCAACTTCCGATATTATTGACACTTATGTATACCGGGTAGGCCTAGTGGAGAGACAATACAGCTTGGGTACAGCCATCGGGCTCTTGCGGTCTGTTGTCGGAATCGTCCTCATTCTTTCTGCCAATAAGCTAGCTCAAAAGTTAACAGATTACCGAATTTTCTAAAGAGGGAGGTGTTTTCCATTTACGCGCATTCCATAAAAAGCCGAATTGCGGACATCATGATCTGGATATTGCTGTTAGCTCTCACTTTGTCCTGCCTGATCCCTTTAATTAATCTGGTTGCTATTTCGTTCAGTGATAACGCTGCGGTTTCAGCAAACATGGTAAGTATTTTTCCGGTTCATCCTACGTTCAGTTCCTATGAGAAGCTATTCTCGGACAGCCAGTTTTGGCGCTCATTTATGATTTCGGTAGAGCGTGTTGTCCTTGGTTTGATCGTCAACATGAGTCTGATGATTCTGGCCGCTTATCCGTTATCCAAAAGCTCAAAACAATTCCGGGCGCAGAAGGTGTACATGAATATTGTGATTATCGCCATGCTGTTCTCCGGGGGGCTAATTCCAACCTTTATGGTAGTCAAAGGGCTTCATCTCCTCGATTCTATCTGGGCTCTAATTCTGCCGGGAGCCGTGGCGGTCGGGAATGTCATTCTACTGATGAACGCGTTCCGGGCAGTGCCCAAATCCTTGGAGGAAGCTGCAACCATTGATGGGGCTTCGCAGTGGAGAATTCTCTCAACCATATACGTGCCTGTGGTGTTGCCTACAATTGCTACAGTAACGCTGTTCACGATTGTTGGGCATTGGAATGATTATTTCGGTGCTCTGGTGTATATAAATAAAACGTCAAATTATCCGTTGCAGACTTATATCCAGCAGCTCAGCGTAGACGCGCAAAATATAACCGATCCGCAAAAGCTGATCGAATACGCTAAGATTTCGAACCGGACACTAAATGCCGCCAAAATCGTTGTCTCAACATTGCCGCTGCTCTTAATTTACCCTTTTATGCAAAAATATTTTGTTACAGGAATTGTAGTAGGTTCTCTTAAAGAGTGATGTATAGAGAATACAGCGTTCAAAAAGCGACTTGTCTACGGATGAGTTGCTTTTTGTATTGTACGCCAACTCTAAAGTGAAAGTAACGAACGGGCATGCCCTCCTATCCTGGCCGATTGTTAAATATTAGAAGAGATTTCGGAAACAACTCGCTTTAACTGCTCTACAATCTGATGACACAAATCTTCCTGATATCGATGGCTAGGAAGCACAATACTGAGTGCACCAGCTACGGTAGCGTCTGCCTTTACGATAGGAGCCGCGATGCAATAATAATCATCAGGAGACTCGAATTGAGTGTAATAACCCTCCTGTTTTATTGAAGACAATAATGCAGGAAGCGGAGTTTCGAAATGTTGCTTTTCATGGTATTCATCAATGCCTCCAAGAAATTCTGGTAGATGGGGGGCTGAAAGATTGGCCAGGATAACAAGTCCGATAGCGGAGCGGAAGGCTTCCTCAGTCGTCCCAACCATAGACGTAAATCTGAATTTGTGAACGGATTCAACCTTGTCAATATATAAAATTTTATTTTCATAGGGCACAGCCAGATGAATGGTTTCATTATATTGTTCTGCAAGTTCCTCCATATAAGGGTGTGCAATTTCTGTGATTGAAAAATCGGCTTCGAACTGTTTCCCCCATTCAAACAATTTCAACCCCAATGAGTATTTCCCGCTGCTCGGATTTTTGTAGAGCAGTTTTCCGTATTCCAAAGTGGAGATGATCCCGTGTAATGTAGTGATTTTCATACCTAGCAAATGGCTTATGTCCGTCAGAGATAGTTTTCCGTTGTGTTTCGAAACATGTTCCAGCACGAAAATGGCTTTATCTATGGATTGAATCGTTTTCATAGTACCCCCATAAACTATTTATATTTTGTAATGTATTTGGTCGAACAAAAACAACAAAGTTTTAGATCAAAGATAAATGCCCATAAACAATGGGGTATCTAGGTCTGAATATACAAGCTGATGTCTTTTATGGACAAATTATAACAGTTGCTTGTGAAGACTTCAATTATAGCGAAATCAATATGACATTACCGAATTCATTTGACTTCGTTCAGAGCCCATGATAATCTTTTTATACGATATTAGTGAAATCAATTCGACAATGTCGTAATAACTTATGGAGATGATTCATATGAATGAAATAATGGAAAATTTGCTAGCTGAAGAAGATGAGCTTCAGTTTTCTTCCTTTACCAGCAAAGACGCATTACAGCTTGGACTACTATTTATTGAAATTGCAGAGGAGATGAACATGGGAGGGATTGGCGTTAAAATCGAAAAAAATAGACATGTCTTATTCACACATCTCATGGATGGGACAATGCCAGAAAATTCATACTGGTATGATCGGAAAAAGAACGTCGTTGACCGTTATTTTCATTCTTCGAAATTCGCAGAAGAAATGTTTAAAGCTTCAGGAAGTACTTTTAGCGAAAGCAGTCTTCTTGATCCTGGAGAGTTTCAAGCTGTAGGCGGCTCTTATCCGCTTCGCATTCAAAACGCAGGTGTTGTGGGTTCAATTACAGTGTGCGGACTAACGGGTGACCTTGACCATCAAATCTGTGTGGAAGGCATTCGAAAATATCTGGGAAAGAAGGGGAACAACTAATGCGGGTGGTTATAACAGGAGGGACATCGGGCATGGGCTTAAGTGCGGCAAAGCTCTTTCTTGAAAGAGGCTGGAAAGTGTTGCTGGCTGATCTCAACGAAGAGCGCGGCGCTGCTGTAATGGAGGAACTACAAGATTTGGGGTATAAAGAGGTGTACTTTTTCAAATGCAACGTAGCTGTTGAAGCAGATATACAAAACTTATATGACTATACAATGAAAACCATGGGTGGTACTGACAGCATCATAAATAACGCAGGTATTTGGGCCGGCGGGATGCTGCACGAAACGAAAGATGATGATTGGGATCGATTATTTAATATCGATGTTAAATCTATTTATTACACCTCTAAGTACTTTGTGCCTTACCTAATCCAAAATGGCGGAGGGACGATTGTGAACACCGCATCTGTATCCGGCATGGTCGGAGATTACGATATGGCTGCTTACAATGCCGCAAAAGGGGCTGTCGTTAATCTGGCCAGAGCTATGGCACTGGATTACGGAAAGTATAATATACGGGTAAACAACGTCTGCCCTGCGGCTTGCGCGACGCCTATGTTTTTGTCGAATCCACCGGAAGTTATTGAATCGTTTAATCAGGCCAATCCGTTAAGACGAATTTGTACACCGGAGGAAGTGGCAAAAGCCATGTATTTCTTGGCCTCTGATGAATCAAGCTCAACGAATGGTTTGAACCTGACCGTTTCCGGAGGTTTGGAAGTGCACACGGGACAGCCGCTTCAATAGAAATGTAAACCAATCCATTAAGTTGAAGGAGAACAGAACATGATTATTATTCATGCTGATTTGAATGTACTTCCAGACAAGAAAGAGGCTTTTTTAGAGGCGGTTAAACCGTTAATTCGAGCTTCTCAAGCGGAAAAGGGTTGCATTCGTTACACGCTTATGCATGAAGTTGGAGAAGAAAAGCTTATTTACACATTTGTGGAGGAGTGGGAGGATCAAGCGGCTCTCGATTTCCATAACGCGACCGATCACTTTATAACCTTCGATAAATTGGTACCATCTTTAACAAGTGGAAAAACGATGAAAGTTCTTACAACAACAGATACGAAATAGATGTTCAAGGTGGATTCTTATTTAGAATTGTACCCTTTCAGTACCATAGTTTTCTCATTAAAAGGCCGCTCGTAAAGAAGCGGTCTTTTTTTCTAGTGAAAGTTACAATTTGGATACAAGTTCTCTAAATTCCGAAATAATTACTACCTATACTCATAAGTACACTAATCCAATGATGGGTACTGAAAGTAGGTAAGTATATTATGAAACAACAACATGATCTAGCAAGGCGCATTATCCTTACTATAATGGTAGTAGCCTCGATTGCCACAGTTGGGACCGGCAAGTCGGTAGCCAGTTCGTCTGAAAAAATGGTAGCGTTAACCTTTGATGATGGACCTGAAAAAAAGTATACCGGGAAAGTGCTTGATATTCTGAAAGATAACCAAGTCAAGGGAACTTTCTTTGTAATAGGAAAACAGGTCAAACAGTATCCCGATGTTATGAAACGTATCGCAAGGGAGGGGCATGAATTGGGCAACCATTCTTGGAGCCACCCCTATCTAACTAAGCTTAACAAAGAAGAGATTCATCAGGAACTATTAACCACAACTAAGGCGATTCGCGATAGTACGGGTATTACACCAGTACTAATGCGCCCTCCCTACGGTGCTATATCAGATCAGGTGAAGAAAGAAATTAATGCGTCTGGATATGTGCAGGCCCTATGGAATGTAGATACCCGTGACTGGACGGGCAACTCAGTTGCTGAGATTCTCAAAACGGTGAAGTCAAACTCTAGCAACAAGATCACTCTGCTGATGCATTCAGGCGGCGGGAACCGGGATAATACGATCAAGGCGCTTCCCCAAATCATTGATTATTATAAATCTCAAGGCTACACCTTTGTTACGATGTCTGTACTTAATGGTTTGGATGACAAAATCGAGTCACCGGCAGATTCAACTGATTATTTGAGTATCAAACAGAATTCAGACAGCGGTGATTCATCCCAGTCCAGTGCTGTGAATTCTGCTAGTGAGAAAGATGTTTTCTTAATATTCAATCAAATGAAAGTCAGTTTCCCGGATGCGAAGCCGTATGTAGATAAGAATAACAGGGTGCTGGCGCCTTTAAGATTCATAGCCGAGTTCTTGAACTTTAATGTCAATTGGAAACAAAGTGGCAGTGCTAAAACGATTACCCTTACCAAAGATAATTTAAATGTAGAATTGAATATTGGGGATCAATCTGCTGTTGTTGATGGAATACCTTTAGAAATGGATACAGCCGCAACGATACTTCATGATAATACATATGTCCCGTTAAGGTTTTTAGGTGAACTTATCGGCATGGATATTAAGTGGGACTCTGTCAATAATACGGTTACGCTATCTTACAAGAATGCTATAAATAACAATACTGATGAAGGGAATCAGACCAGCGAAACTCCTATATTGTCTGCACCAAGAGCTAATGTTCAACAAGCTAAAAATTGGGCGAAATCCAAGGGGGCAACAGATGTATTTATTGATCTGGCGGATATTATCTGGAATGAGGCTCCAAAAGCCGGGGTCGACCCCGTTGTTGTATATAGTCAGTCTGCAAAAGAAACCGGTTATGGAAAATTCGGAGGCGTACTTGATGAAACATTTTTGAATCCTGCGGGCTTAAAAACACAGTCCGGTGGTTCTGATATAGATGAGGGAGCACACCAACGATTTTTCAGTTGGCAGGAAGGAGTTAAGGCGCAGATCGATCATTTAGCGTTGTACGCGGGCGCCTTTGGTTATCCTAAACTGGATACCACTGACCCAAGGCATTTTCCGCATTTAATGGGTAAGGCCGTTACAGTTGAAGCATTAGGCGGAGCGTGGGCAGGCAGCCCATCATATGGTGTGGAAATTGTAAATATGATGTTAGAACTGAAATTGTCGGAAGGTTAGATTAAGGTTTCTCCCAAAAAGATGCATGCTGCTTCAGAGTTGTTTCCAATTTGTAACTTATAGGATTATTGATCAAAGAGTAGGGTGAATCTGATAAAATAAAGAAGAAAAAGAGACGATTTTAGATATTGCAATTAGGGAGATTAACGCAGCCATGAATCAGAAAACGATATTATTAATTGAAGATGAAGACCCCATACGTGATTTGCTTGCTTACTCCCTTCGCAAAGAAGGATTTGTTATCAAAGGAGCGGCTACAGGAACGCAGGGTCTGGAAATTCTGAAGCATTTCAAACCGGATTTGCTTTTACTGGACTTGATGTTGCCGGACATGAGCGGTTTTGATATTTGTAAACAAGTTTCTTTGGACTCCGCGATCCCGGTTATTATGATTACAGCCAAGTCCGACACAATAGACAAAGTTCTGGGCATGGAACTTGGAGCCGATGATTATATCACCAAACCTTTTGATATTAGAGAAGTGATCGCCCGAATCCGGGCGATTTTCCGCAGAATCGATTTAATAGGAGATTCTTTGGAGAACCAAACCTCTGAAGTTATCAATGTAGGGGCAGAGATACAGATTCATAAAGGTAAAAGGGAAGTGCTAAAAAGCGGAATGAAAGTCGGACTTACCAATAAAGAATATGATCTTCTGTTATTTTTTGCAGAGCATAAGGGGAGAGTATTCAGCAGATCGGATCTCTTAGATAAGGTATGGGATTTTGATTTTGCTGGAGATACCAGGACTGTAGATATTCACGTGCAAAGAATCCGTAAAAAACTGGATGAGGAGCACAGCCTATCCATGATAGAGACGATATTTGGTATCGGGTATAAGCTGGTATCGAGGTGAGACCATGAAATTTCCAATTCAATTTAAAATTGTGGTTGTTTTTTCAATTGTTATTTTTGTGGGGCTTTCTGCAATGCTGTTTGTATCCTACAGAGTTACGGAACAAAATATGTATCGGATCATTAATGAGGACATGATTAATACGAAAACAAATTTGGATATTTATATCAATCAATATTTTCTGGTCCATAAAAAAAGGATGAGCAGAAAAACATTAGTCACGGAAAAAAATAGACTCTCTCAGGAATTATCGGCTGGAATTGGCGGACCTGTGACAATTTCTTATATAAATGGGGATGAAGTTAAGAGTGAATCTGCCTCGCACTCCCAAATTGCTTACACGATTAATAGGGTTGACCACCAAGTGATTGTTACTTTGTCCTTCCCTATCCTGCAGAAGCAGTCGCCTATTGGATTTTTGAATTATCAGAAAGATTACAGCCAGCTTTATCAAAGGAATGCCCGTTTTCAATCCATCATCAAAATGTTTGCCTCTATCATTTTCAGCTTTATCTTTATTGCTTCCATCTTAATTTCCAGAAAAATCACCAAACCGATCCGTGAGCTGACCGAACGTTCCAATCAGGTTACTTTAGGTAATTTTGATATAGACATTCCAATCTCATCCAGCGACGAGGTTGGCGAGTTAGCCCGCAGATTTCAGATCATGATTAAACACATTAAAGATCAGATCGAAATTATTAAACAAGAACGGGATGAAGTTAAACAGGCTCAGGCCCAAAGTAAAGTTTTTTTTGACAATGTTACGCATGAGCTAAAGACCCCCTTAACGACCATTCTCGGTTATGCACAGATTGTGAAGGATAACGGATTTACAGACGCTCCCTTTTTTGAAAAGGGAATGAATTATATCATTCATGAAAGTCAGCGGTTAAACCGGGCGGTCGTTGAAATACTGGAACTATCCCAATCGGCAACATTGAGTACCACCTATCACTTTAAGAAGGTTAATTTGTCGGAAATTGCTAAAGAAGCATGTGAGGATATGAGGATTAAAGCTAGAAAATATAACATTAATATTCATTTCGAGCTTCAAGAAGGATTATTCGTTTTAGGGGACCGGGATAAACTGAAAGAGGTATTTCTAAATTTATTAGACAACTCCATTAAGTATGGGGATGTAAACTCTGTAATTTACGTGGAATCCTTCAAGGAAAGAGACGTGGTAGTGGTTAAGGTCAAAGACGAGGGGGAGGGGATTCCTGCAGAGGATATCACCCATGTGTTCGAACCGTTCTACAGAGCGAAGAAGAACATGCTCAAAGAGAAAGGAAGTGCCGGGCTTGGATTAAGTATTGTAAAAAATATTATCGAGGATCATCACGGAGCCATTAAACTACAGAGCATCTTGAACGAGGGCACAGAAATCAAAATCAGCTTGCCGGAGGATTGGAAATGAAGAAGGTGAGTTTGTTGGGGAATTACCGGCACTACATGATCTTGGGCCTGTTACTGCTTGTCTTTATATTGGGGTTTTATGGACTTGGCAGCATCTATGCCCTAAGTAGTATTGACTCTAGAACGGTGGTTCTTAAAAATAGTCAGTTCAATACGACTCTTATTTCAAGCAATGCTGAGGCTTTTGAGATTAAAGCTGTAACCAAGCTGACTAATAATTATCCTATATATGATCTTGAAGTGCGAGATCACAATAATATTATTATTACTGTGCCAGACAACTCTTTAAGTGGATTAAAAATAGCAGTATTGCATCTGGATAATAATCAAATGTCTGATATTGCTGAGAATGTTGAATATGGAATTACCTTGACTCCCGATGGGAAACAGCTAATCTATTCGAAGTTTGAAAATGGGGGAGAGAGCTTAAGAACTAATGTGTACAGCCTGGAGTTGAATAAGGATCTGAAACAGTTGAAGAATGATAATTCATATTCCAACATGTTCATTGATCATGAACGTTATTTAGGCTTCTCCGGGAGCGACGTTATACTAACTAATGTCTCGACGGGCGAAGTTCAGCAGTTGATCACGTATGATCAATTACTGCAATTAATAGGAACTGCCATTGGCTCCAGCAATCTGAACGGAATTACAATTAGATGGGATATCATCCAGAAGTCAGGACAAAATAAGGTTTGTTTTTTAGCGGAAATTAACAGCAGCTACGGTATATTTGAAATGGACTTGAAGAATACAAGTAAGGTAAAGTTAGTGGCCAAAAGTGAACAAATCAATCAATTTTTAGTAATGAATAATGGCGATTTTGTGCTACAGGGGAAAATAAATAATACAGATGGACTCTTCCAGTACAACCGAGGTACCAGTCAATTCAAGCTATTGAAGGAAGGTATCATAACAAATTATGCGTTGCAGTCCGATGAAAGCCGAATCGCTTACTTTATGGTAAACAGCAATCAAATAGGGGATCTGCATGCTGCTTATTTGGACAATGGGAGCCTGGATTCAGATACAGTGATATATCAAAATATCCATTCTGCACAAACGATGAAATGGCATGAGGATGATCTATTCATTATCGGTAGCCAATTAAGTAAAAGCGAAATTTACCGTTTTTCGTTTTAGACAAGGCAACTGCAGATAAGACCAGCGTATATCTAATTGCGCTGGTCTTATTTGTGCGCAGCAGTGAATGATTTACAACTTGGATACAAGTCTGCCAAAGACCGATACAATCACTTTTTATAATGGAGATAACGAAACACAAGAAACACAAGTCATTATATTAAGGGAGTTCTTAACATGCTTCGAGTAGAGAATTTATCACATGCTTTTAGAAACAGCACAGAGTTAGTGCCGGTGCTGCATCAAGTCAGCTTTCGAGTGAAGCCGGGAGAGATGGTTGCTCTGCTGGGGAGCTCAGGATCAGGTAAATCGACCATGTTAAATCTTATGGCAGGCTTAATGAAGCCAACAGATGGCCAAATTTATATTGCGGACCAGGATATCGTCAAGATGAGTGAGAATAAACTGGCCGAATTCCGGCGTGGACATATCGGTTTTGTTTTTCAATCCTATGAATTGATCGCCACAATGACGGTACGTGAAAATGTGGAATTACCCCTTGTTTTTCAATCGGTCCGCCCCTCTGTGCGCAGAAAGAAGGCACTTGCTTTACTTGAGGAAGTGGGGCTGCCGGGGAAATCTGATCTCTTCCCTTCACAACTATCGGGTGGCCAGCAACAGCGCGTAAGTATTGCAAGGTCTCTTATTACAGAGCCTTCTATCATTTTTGCTGATGAACCTACCGGGAATTTGGATACCAAAACAGAGGAAGAGATCATCGGAATTCTGCAGCGGCTAAACAAGGCAAGGAATACAACCTTTGTCATTGTAACGCATGAAGCCGAGGTTGCGGAGCAGATGCAAAGTGTGATTACACTGCGGAACGGATATCTGGTAACAGAACAAGCTGATAGTGAAAGTATGCCTGCAGGGAGGGGGGCTTAGTGCGGATTCGCGACATCACAAGCTTGGCCTGGGATCAAATTAAAAGACGTAAAGTAGTCACGGCATTGTGTATGACAGGGATTTCGATAGGTTGTGCCTCTCTTATAGTCGCCATGAGTGTTGGAGAATCTGCCCAGCAATATTCCTTAGATGAGATGAACAGGAACTTCAAGATGAATGAAATCACCGTTAAACCAAATGTAGGGATATCTACAAAAGGCAGCGGCACTTCGAAAAAAGGAAACTTTGATAGAGGAAAGCTGACCGAGCAGAAGATAGAGCTTATTAAGAATCTCCCGCATGTTACAGCAGTAGCACCTTTTATGCAGGTTGAAAGCTTTGAGATGGTCACGATAGACAATAACATTAACTATGTTGAGGTCCTTGGCACGGATCTTCAGTCGCTCACAAGCTTTGACAAATCTTTTGAACAGGGGGGACCTTCAGATGCGGTGGGCACGGTTGTATTAAACTACGGGGCGACTATTGGCTTGATGGATGTTGTTACGGTCAATAAAATGATGGAGCGACTACAAGAGGATCCTTATAATGATAGTTTAATCCAACAATTCAATAATCTAAATATGAAGTCTTCAAAATTATATCAGCAGCAAATTCAATATCGGTATTATAATGCGGAATTACAGCAGAACACCCTCAGTTCTTCTCTTCGCATCATTGGGATACTAAAACAGCCAAGTGGAGTTAGGAAGGAGGAGGCTGCTTATGATAAAAAAGCCTATGTTTCGCTGGAAACTGCACAATTGCTTTCGGAAGAGTTTGGTTTAAGAACAGACTCTTCAGAAATACAAGGCTACGATTCAATGCTGGTTAAGGTAGACAGTCAGGATTATGTTGCACAAGTAGAAGGGCAAATTCAAAAGCTGATCTTGTCTACAGAAACAAACTTACACCATCAAGCCGAAGTGAATGAGAAGTTCAACATGATCAAAAAGACGGCCCTCGGAATTGGCTTGTTCATTCTTGTGATTGCTTCTATATCTATCATTGTAGCGATGACCATGTCCACCCATCAGCGGCGCAGACAAATCGGTATTATGAAGGTTTTGGGGTCTAATTTATGGCAAATACGTAATATGTTTATCGCTGAGGCTGCATTGCTAGGATTGCTCGGCGGGGGGATCGGGGTGTTGATTTCTTATTTAACCCTATCTGGAGTGAATGAGTTGCTAACAACAACATCTATTATCCCCCTTGGAGAGTCAACGACGGGGATGACGATTTCTATATCTGTAAAAAATATCCCGCTAGGTATTGCATTTGCAGTAATGACAGGTGTTCTATCGGGGATATATCCGGCAATCAGTGCTTCCAATACTAATGCTCTGGTAGCGATCAAGAAAGACTAGGCTTTACAGAAAATAATAAGTCAGCAATGAGGTGAAAAAGCCGATGGCAGAGTATAAGGATTTTGCACATGATAAAAGAAGAAAACAACGTATAAAGAGGAACCGGAGAGGATTGCTGTTTATTGTGATTTTGTTGTTTATAGTTGGTTTTAATATGATGATCGTAAAGAAGCCAACGGTTGACAAACATAAAGTTCAAACCTCCACTGCAAATAAAGAAGAAATGACAGCAGTCCAAAAGGTAATTTTTAAGCAAAAGAATGGGCTTCAAAAGGGAGCAGAAGATGTGACGGCTTCATTAAAAAGCGTTTATGAAGTTGAAGACATCGCCTTCGTTGAGAAGTATCTGAAGCAGCAAATTTCGGGGGATATGCCTGATGGGGCGAATGGAGAAAAAATTGCTTATTTATCATTTGATGACGGGCCCTCCGAAACCGTAACTCCAAAAATACTGGATGTCCTAAAGGAAGAAAAGGTACCTGCAACTTTTTTTGTGCTAGGCCAGGAAGTAGATAAAAGTGATATTACTAAAAATTTAATCAAAAGAATGATTGAAGAAGGACATGCTATAGCCAATCATTCATATTCGCATAACTATGATTATTTGTATCCTAATAAGAAGGTGAGTCTAGACCATTTTATGAGTGACATCGAAAAGACTAACAACTCCTTAAAAACAGTATTAGGAGAAGACTTCACTACCAGGGCAGTCAGATATCCTGGCGGTCATATGACATGGGCTAAAAGTGATCCCACAGGTGTGGCTTCACTGGATAAAGCTCTATATGCCAAGGGTTATCACCATGTGGATTGGAATGTATTGCCGAAAGATGCAGAAGGTGCACCCAAGAACGCAGAAGAATTAATGCGAGAATTCACGAATACAGTAGCAGGCAGAGAAAAAGCAGTGATATTAATGCACGATACTTATAACAAGGAAGAAACCGCAAAGGCTTTGCCGGAAATGATAAAGTATCTGAAAGAACATGACTATAAATTTAGAACAATGAAGTAATCTAAAAAATGCGATATCAGCTATAGATGACTAAATTTGTTATCTGTAAATGTTGTATAGATTTTGAGGAGGAAACTATGAGATTACATAGAAGTAAAAGTGTTGCTCTGTTGCTAAGTATTCTTCTTATCAGCCAATTGTCTGGATATACTGTTTCAGCTGCTCCGGCAACAGTAGGTAGTGCCTATAAGATGTCCGCAGGAGAAAGCGTCACAGCAAAGAATCTAGGGGCCATCCTGCTGGGAGCGAATGTAAAAGCTACCGTAGAGGATGTTAATATTTGGCCGCAAACCGGTGGCAATATTCTGGCCTATACGCTTAAGCTCTCTAACAACGGCAGTTCTAGTGCCAATCTGGTGCATTATTTTCCGCGTGTAGTCACTCCGGGAGGTTCAGCCATTCCCGCCAATCCAGTAACTGCTGATGCGCTTAAGAAAAAGGTCGGAGCCAAGGACAGCCTGCGCGTGACCTACTATGTGAATGTCGGTCAAACGACTTCGCTGCAGGGAATGAAGATTGCCATGTACGTATGGGACGCCAAAGCCAAGGGGTATCTAAAGAATGCGGGTTCTCTGGCGATTCCGGCGGGCTATTCCACAGCCGCTGAACGCGGCAAGATCCTGAGCACCACCATGAATGACATTTCAGTTACAGCAAGTGCGGATTCCCTGCAGCTCTACAAGTTTAGCGGTAAAGTGTACGCCAAGGTAGGACTGAGCATTACCAATAAGGGCAGTAAAGTTCTGAATGAAGCCGGATACACTCCATATCTCCAAACGGCAAGCGGCACCTCTTTCGAGCTGACGGTGAACAGCGCACAGGCAGGTTACAAGATTCAGCCGCAGGAGAAAAAGAGCATTTACTATTTGGCGGAAATTCCCGCAGCCCTGAATACCAACAACATGAAGCTGCAGTTTACACAAAAGGATGAGACCCTGAAGCTTGAGCTTCCCAAAATGTCATTCAAGCTTCCAGTTGCGTCTACTCCTAATTTTGTTGTGGGCCCAAGTGCTGTCAAAAAAGTCGGTATTAACAGTAATACAGTGGAAATGCAGCTGGTGAATGCTTCGGTTTATTCAGAGGACGCCCATGGAGTATGGTCCTTTCAGTTACGTCTGAAGAATGCCGGCAACAAGGCGGTGACCCTGCCAAACTACGAGCTTGCCGTGAAGTCGATCAAAGGGACAGCTTTCCCGGTGAACGCCAAGGCACTCAGCGGGCTCACGCTAAAACCGTTGGAAACCAAGGTTGTTCCGCTTACAGTGCAGGTCCCCCTTGAGGTCGAGCAAGCCGGGCTGCAACTGCAGATGATTGAAGCTGTCAGTGCAACAGAAACGGCCGGCACAACCACTGGCCCAACTACTGGCGAAACCGCTGGTACACCTGGGACGACAGCGGCGGTAACTCCCAAACTGATTTTTCCGGTAGCCTACTTTACCATTCCTTATGCGCTCCGTGCGGATGTGCAAAGGGGGGAGGTCTATAATCGGACGAATCAATTTGGGTCCTTCTCATACAACCTGACGTCTTTGCAACGGTATCCTTGGAAGGATGATGATATCGTCATGGCCAAGCTGAACATCACCAACACCCAGTCCGTAACCCTTACGCTTCCCGAACTTACGGGAGCGATTAAGCTGGGTACCAATGATTTAGCGGCGACCACGGATCTGCTGATCGATAAAGAGGCCGCAACGCTGGCTCCGGGCAAGTCCGCCGAGATCGTAGTGATGTCTAAAGTTCCGTATACCGAGGAATTTGAAAATGTACGAATTAATTTATTCAGCACGGTGAACACCGAGAAGGTGCCGTTCCTGGATCTCAGCATGAGTAATTCACTGAATGCAATAGATAATATTGACCGCGGCGGCACCTACAAAATCAGCGGCAAAGGTAAAAATGCCAATGTTCAGGAGAGCCGGACGACGGTTTATGAGGGGATCAATTCCAAAATTGTGTACACGGAACTGCTCATAAGCAGCCAGGAGAAAAGACAAAGCAAGATGACGCGTCTGCAGGCGTATTACAGAACGAAGGACGGGCAGTTTTTTGATGCCAAACCTAATCAACCCGACAATGCTGCAACACCTGGCGGTATGCAGTTGGTTTCGTTCTGGGCGAAGCTGCCGAAGACGGCAAGTGCCGAAGACATCTCACTGGTATTAGGTTCCGGGGTGACCGGAAACAAGTTAAGTGAAAGCGGACAAGAGGCTACCGGATTTATTAATGCAAGTGCCCTGCTGCTCACACCTAAAACCACAGCACCGGCGGGTAATTTAACGAAGATCGCATTCTTCCCCTATAATTTGTCGGTCATCAACTCAGAAGGCAGACTATTGGAACTAAACGACACTATCAACATCGTAATGACCTATGATCTGACCCGGGATAACAGCATCGACAGTGGCGATTTGGAGCATAAGCTTGTGCTTAGAATGACTGATCCCTATGGCGTATCACAGGATAAAGTGCTGACAATTGGCACGGATCTGACAGAAGGAAATAGCAATACCTTCTCGATGTCCTTCAGTAAAAATCTGTACACGAAGCTCAAGGGCGGCACTTACAAATTAACTTTGTTTGATGAATTCCAAGGCGAGCGGCAGGAGCTTGGGGGTCAGGTTTTCAACCTGTTCATCGACCGCCAGCTGATAACTAATGTGAAAGATGCCAACGCTAAATGACAATGGAAGGTTAAATATAATTATCCACTTTTAATTGAAAGGAAGCCAAAGTGATGAACAGCAACATTAAGAAAATTATAAAGTGGGTTATTATCATAGCGGTCATCGCTGCCGCAGGTTACTTGTTGTATGCAAAGGTTCTTAACAAGGCGGAGGAAGTAGTGGGCGAAGTACCGCCGATGGAGGCTATTACTTTTCCGGTCACTCAAGAAACGATTACTCAATCCATACAAGTTAAAGGGACATCCAAATATGAGCACGAGACCCTTGTGTATGCTCCCTTTGCCTCCAAGGTGACAAGCTGGAAAGTAAAGAACGGTGATCAAGTGAAGAAGGGGGAGCTGCTGTATACCCTTGATACCAGCACACTCAAGAATGAAATTGCAACCCAAGAGGCGGCTATTCGCAAGGCGAAGCTGGAAGCTGAACTAAATTCATTTGTAAGCCAGCAGAATGATGAGACGATCGCAGTAGGTGCATCCGAAGCAGAACGGTTAAAGAGTTTGGCTACACAGGAGACAGGACGAATTAGCGAAGATCTAAATAATGTGAATGGAGATATTCAAGCGCGGGAGATAGCAGAGAAGAAGAAAAAGATCCAATCGGCGAGTTATCAGGCCCCTTCTTCTGGGATATTCTTGTTCGAAAACAATAGTGAACTCCCACAATTAGTTACGGATAACCAGTATATTGGGAAAATTGTGGATTTGAACAAACTGGCGTTTATAGCCCTTGTGGGGGAACAGGATGTATTCCGCATTAAGGCTGGCATGAAGGTTACCGTCAAAATGACCGCTTCCAAGGATGTTAAGCTGGCTGGAAAGGTGGAGAAAATTTCAAAATTCGCAACAGCTACATCAGGTAAAGAAAGTGCTTCTACTCAACCTCCTCAGTTCGAAGTAGTCATTTCGCTCGAGCCGAATGAGCTCCTGATCGGCGGTCTTAGCTTGAACGGCGAGATTGAGATCATACGTAAAGAAAATGTCACTGTGCTTTCCAACATTGCTGTCATTCATGAAGGAGACCTTTCTTATGTTATGTTGGATAATGGTAACGGGCAAATAGAACGAAAAGAAATAAAAATCGGATTGGAAACAACTGATAAGGTTGAAGTGCTGTCTGGACTGAAGGCTGGAGACAATGTAGTTCTTCAGTAGATTGAGAAAATCATCGGTTAGGAAGCCGACGACGTCTAACCTGGACATTTTGGATGAACGTGAAAAGGTAGCTGTCGTCGGACGCTGATGCTGCGTTAGAATCAAGTTACATAGTTATAGATAGCACAAAATAGATTTTTCTATCCAATACATAAATACAGTTGATGGACTTTGTTTTTCATGCTCTTTCATACTTAAATACATATCAATTCCATCAGAAACATCATGCCATAAATCCGTAAAGACAAAATCATAATTCCCCTTAGACATATCTTCTTGTGCATATTCAAAGGCATCTGCTTTGATAATCTTTATTTTTTGAGTGTTTTTGAATTGTGGTAATATACATTTGCTAAATAATTGAATAACATCTTCATTGCTTTCAACAATCGTAATACTTTCAACCTGATCTTTTTCTGAGATCATATAGGCATAATAACCAAGCCCCAGTCCAAAAGTAAGCACATTACCAAATGCCTTGGCAACAGCTTCTTTCATGGTTTCTATTTCATTCGGTGTAATGGTCATCCAGATTCTATTATTCTCTAGAATTGCTGGGAATATGAATTCAGTTTCAAAGAAACCAATCTGTGGAATTTGTCTTCCTTCGTGTGTTGTGATTATGTCATTACAAACAAAGACCTCGTAAGGTTTGTATTTTTCATATTTTAGTTCACTATTGCCTTTTTTTATTGTTGGTATCTTAATGTTCTTAAAATACGAATTGTTATAATACTCATTGGCATCCAGTTTATGAGACATCTTATTGAAATATTTGTTGAATAAGTCTGCATCATCAACCTTATCAACAATATCTAGTCCTAAAGCAGCTGCAAATATTACATTAAACGCATATTCGAGAGATACACCATATTTAACAATCTCATCAATTTCTTCTTTGCTTATGAAGTCAGGTTTATTATTTAAATAATTGCTTAATAAAGCAAATACTTTGTTATCCTCTTCATTAACTTTGTCTTTTATTGCTTTATTACGCTCCATACCTTCACCTTTTATTTTTACTATAGCATATGGCTGTCAAGTACTAGTGTATATGGTGGCGGAAGTCAATAGCTTTATTTTTGGATAATGCTTTGAACCTTCACTTTATTTCTAAGCTTGTACATGAGTTTGTAAAGCGACTATATTAAATGAGTACTTGTTCATCAAAAATTAATTTATATGAAAAGAAGCGAGGATGCGATGGCAATTCGAAAACTAATGATTAATGTTTTGTTTATCTTTATGGTTGTTAACTCCCTTTTCACCTACAGTTTGTATGCGGCGTCTCCAACTTCCAGTTCATTGGGGGCGTCTTACGGAGGTGAATGGGTTGACAAAGCATTGGTTGAGGTCGAAGATCTCGACGGTACGATAAATCTTACATTTGATAAGAATACGGGCAAAGCTGCTTTAGAGTATTCAGTCTGGGACGAAGAAAACTATACCTTTCAATCAACGGCACCTATTACTGTTAATGAACAGAAACCTGTGAAATTCACCTACGAATACCTGGACTATACCGAGCATGAAAATCCAAGGACTATGCGAGGAGAGGGTATCATTGAATTTAAAACTGGCACAATTGTGCTTAAAATGGGAGGACTTCCCCCGGACATAAACAAAATTTTTGCTCAGCCGCGGACCTTCATTCGTGATCCTTATGCGAACCGGGTTCCAAAGCCTGAGGATGCCATAGCTGTTGTATCCCAATACTGCAAATGCAAAGAGTCCAATCTGGTGAAATTCATTTACCCCGTTGCAGATAATGAAAGCAATAAAAATTGGATTGCTTATGTCGAAGTGTATGTAAGAGGGATTCTCTTAACCGAATATAAAGTGAATTTGCACACCTATAAGGCAACAGAAATCAAGGATTTATGGTCGCAATCCTCACATTTTGCCAACAAAGTTAAGGTTTCAAAAATCACAGCATCATCCACATTACCTAAATCGAAGGCCGGCTCCTATAATGCAAATCAAGTAATCGACGGGGATACAGCCACATGCTGGTGCGAAGGGGTTAAAGGGAGTGGAATAGGACAAAGCTTTACGGTTAGCTTCCCCCAAAAAACTGAGGTTAGCAGCTTGAAGGTTTTTCCGGGGTATGGTAAATCCGTCTCCGCTTATCTGGAGAACAACAGTGTGCGCAAAGCAAAAATAACCTTCTCCGATGGAACTTCTGTCATTGCTGATTTCACGAAGGAATCTGTATGGGATCTGCCAAAAGTTAAAGCAACAACCAGCATTACGTTCACCATATTAGAAGTCAACCTAGGCTCTAAGTATAACGATACTTGTGTCTCTGAATTTACCATCTCATAAGAGTATCACTGGACAGTGAATAGTTCTCATAGAACAACTTTTCACTGTCCAGTTACTGACCTAATGACTCTTGATCCAGCTCTCCAGATCATCAATCACATATGTTGGCACATTGCCAGGAACAAGGAATTCATACATCGGATCACCCTTGCCACTTTCGATATAGGCATGATTCAATTCAGGGTAGAGCTTATAGCTTGTATCTGAAAGACCTGACAACGTCTCCTTCCATAGTTCCAGTTCAGTTGAGGCAACCTGTGCATCTCTGCCCCCCTGCAGGATAAGAAGCGGAAGAGGATGCTTGATCAGCACCTGTCCTGGCACATAGCTCTTCAAACTGTTCCACCAGTATGCATTTGGTGTCAACTGAAACGCCGCAGCATGATGCGGATCAAAGTCTGGTTGAAGCACTAGGCCTAACTGTTCTCGATAGATCGCCAGTGTATCCGCTTCTACCTGGTCTTCGGCACTCGCTTCAAAGTAAGTATCAATCTCCGTCAACTGAGGGTTCGGTGATGACAGAATGAAAGCACCGGCAATAGAGTTTGGCTCTGCCTGTGCAACAATCTGTGGTACCATCAACCCACCACGGCTGTGGCCTGCTAAATAGATTCGACTCGAATCGATACCTTCAGTTTTCTGCAAGATGTTGATCGCTGATAACGCAGGATCTACAAACTCTTCTTGCACGGTATAAGTGGAATAGGATTGTGCGTAATGCTCACGAGTAATCTTCTCAGCTCTTATTACTGCTATACCACGACTTGCAAGACCAGCAGCCATATCTTTGAAAGGTTTAACCGCCATAAATGTGTTATCCTGATCCGACTCTCCATCGCCTTGAATCAATACAACCGCCGGATAAGGTCCCTTGCCTTGCGGCATCGTCAAAGTGCCTGGTACAGTATATTTTCCTTCGTTAATAACGACTGCCTTCTCTGTGTAAGAAGAGGGATCTGCATAGTCTGGTAGCTTATAACTGTTTGGAACATGCATATTGACATAAATATCATCTATCAATCCCTGGTTATTATAGCGTATCTCCACATCAAACTTGCTGCCCTGCAGCTCTAAAATTGCTGTTACCACCTGATGCACAGCATTATTCGTCCTATTTATTTCTATGATGGATGCTCCAACAAGCTGGTTAAGCATCATAGTAATAGGAGTCGGGATGGAAGTCTGAACGAGCTTCTGATCAGCATACGCTAGGGCCTCTATCAGTTGTCCCCGTTGCATATTAGTCAGAAAAGCTGCAGTTCTCATTGTTAAATCACTTTGGCTCAAATGGAAATTTTTCGTCTCTGGTACCCAATCCAGCTTCGACTTCATAATGGTATTGAAAAGCTGCTCCGACATATACGTCGTCCCCTGCTTCATTTCAATCTTGCCAGCGTTCTGAACAAGCTTGCCATTCAGCTTGGCAACCAATTTGTTAGCCTGTTGTTGAATCTGCAGCCCACCAGCCCAGTTTATAACCTTGAGCGTACGCGTTGTCTCATCCCACTGCACCTTCATGCCCAACTTCTCTACTACTTGTCTGAGCGGGAGCAAGTCATCTGTCTGGCTCGATATGGAATGGGATTGGCTCGCTGCTGAGGCAGAAACCGCATTATGCATTAAGGAAATGCTAATCCCAACTACCATGAAACACTTTAACGTTCTAGCTTTCGTAATCATATGTATTCCTCCTCGAATCAATAAAATCGTCTTGTTTGTTGATCTGCTGTCAGAATACCAAGCGATTATAAGGAAACGATAAGGAATGAATGTTTCGATCAAATAATAATTTCTAAAAGATAGTGGTGATTCAATGAGCCATATTCTAATCATAGACTTCGCTTGTACGGATACCGCTTTAACGGTCATGGCTTATTTACGCAAATCTATTTATCGCATGTTTGCTTGTAACCCGCACTTCCCCAACGATCCTTTTTCATTAATATACACCGTCCTAATTTACAATTAATCACATTAAATAACTTTACAGAATAGTTTACTACAGCGTCAACTAAATAACTTACTTTACAAACAGAACCTCCCCGGACAGATTGTAAGTAAGGTTGTATACTGAATTACAACCAATAAGCAGCTTAACCCCAACAGTATGAACCAGAAGAGAAGCATTCAGCAGCTTCAGCTTGTAGACGTGAGTCTACAAGTTTTTTTTGTTAAATTTTTTCAAATGGACAAGCTTGCGATAGGGCAATCTGTGAAGTACACTTTCTGTATCCAGTAAAAAAGGAAGTGTTAAACAATGAATGCAGAGATGGTCATGCAGGAGCTTGAGGCGCTCGGCAAGGAACGAACCAAGAAAATATACAGCTCGAATGGCGCGCAGGAACCGCTTTTTGGCGTGGCCACCGGAGAAATGAAGCCCATCTTCAAGAAAACCAAAATAAATCAGCCGCTGGCTGAGCAGCTATACGCGACAGGGAATTACGACGCCATGTATTTTGCCGGCATCATTGCCGACCCTAATGCAATGACGGAAGCCGATTATGACCGGTGGATGGATGCGGCTTATTTTTATATGTTGTCCGATTTTGTAGTTGCAGTAACTTTGGCAGAAGCGGATATTGCGCAAGAGGTTGCCGATAAATGGATCGCGAGCGGTGAGGAGCTGAGAATGTCAGGGGGCTGGAACTGTTACTGCTGGCTGCTCGGCAACCGGCCGGACGATGAATTTTCCGAAAGCAAAATTGCCGGTATGCTTGAGCTTGTGAAAAAAACGATTCATGAATCGCCGGAGCGCACCAAATACGCGATGAACAACTTTTTATACACCGTAGCGGTATCCTATCTGCCGCTTCATGATCAGGCTTGTGAGACCGCTAGGGCCGTAGGCCCGGTAGAAGTCAATAAGGATAAGGCCAAAAACAAATTTATTCACGCTTATGAAAATATTCAAAAGGCAGTCGGCAAAGGTCGGGTTGGGTTTAAACGCAAGCATGTAAGATGCTGACCGTCCGTCTCACCGGAAAAGGAATTGCAGGCTAGTTTCCTTGACCAGTCTGAACTGTACACCGACAGATTTATGGCTATGTATCATTCACCGTTGAAAGGGATGCCCCGCGTACTATGAAATGGCGCGGAGGCATCCCTTTTATGCGGTTATTTGTCGTTTCGGAAGGAAGCGACGTAAAGATGAATGGTTGGCGTTTGTCGGAAAATGAAAGTTTTTAATTGTATTTTGGGGAAATGTTCAGAAATTGTCCATACCGGGAATTTACTATTACAGTACCAGGCATCTATACAGTTGGGCACTTGTAGAGGTCAAAGGGACAAGGGGGGGAGTGTAAAGGGGGAATCACGGAAATGAATCGTCTCATTGAGACGCGGCTATCAGTAAAAGAGGGACTTTACGAAATGGAGGACAGTTCACAAGTGAGAAGAAGGAAGTTAAATATCTGGCTAATTGTTATTCTGCTGTTAACGCAGTGGACCTACAGCTTTGGGTTTAATGACCGCGTGTACGCAGAGCCAAAAAATATTGCAGATAATTTGATCACAAGTGTTACTCTGGCTGTGTACACCGATGATAATTACACGGAGACCGTGACGGGAAATGTATATCAGCTTGACTCCTTTACCGAGCTGAACTATACATGGGCGCTTGCTGATGGACATGGGTACGGGGCGGGATCAACATTTGAGTTTGATCTTCCCGGGCAGTTTGAACTTTACAACGATCTGAACGGAGATCTTCTGTTAGAAGGCGAATCCGTCGGCACTTATATGGTCAATAAAGACAACAATCATGTTATCTTCACATTCAATGATTATATTGAGAAACATGACCAAGTGGGTGGAACGTTTACGGTCCAATCCCTTCTCAGCTCGAAGAAAATCCATGGCTCATCCAAGCAGATTCTGACTTTTCCGATCCATGGCGGTACTCAGATCATTGAACTGCAGTTCAAGCCGAAAGCCGGTTCAACTATAGAGAAGAAAGGCACTCCTCTTCCGCAGTTCTACAATCCGACGCAAATTGCCTGGACCGTGGATGTGAACAAGGCATTGGATCATGTGGGAAATGCAGCTGTGAAGGATGACATTCCGGACGGGTTGTCGCTGGATACGGCTTCAATCCTGGTACATGATCTTGATGTGAATCTGGATGGTTCGGTCACAGTGGGCAATATACTTGACAGCAGCAAATATGATCTTACATCTTCAACTCCGGATGAATTGAACTTGAAATTCACAGAGAGTCCGATGACCAAGGCATACCGAATTGAATTCGTTACGGATATTACAAGTGCGGGTGCCGATGCTACCAGCTATGCCAATACTGCAATTTTTAGTGGAGGTAACGGATTCTCCAAGGAATCTACGGTCACTGTAACGGCGGGAAGGGGAAAACCACTGAACAAAATCGCAGCAGGCTACGATGAGGCCAGTCAGACTATTTCCTGGGCGATAGAATACAATTACAATCAAAAGTTGATTCCGGCAAGCAATGCAGTACTGAAGGATTCCTTGAATGCTACCCAGGAGCTCATCCCAAGCTCGCTAAAGGTATTCCCGGTTACGATTGAGTCTAATGGAAAGGTAGTAAAGGGTGGTACGCCGCTTCCTGATACTGATTACACGATAACCACCTCTGTAACTGCAAGCACCTATGATATTGAAATGAAATTTAACAATAACGTTAAGTCTGCCTACCGGATCGAGTATCAGACGAAAGCGAAGAATCGTGTCTTTGACAATGATACGATTACCAATAAAGTGACTTACAACGGAGAAACTGTATCGGCCTCGCAAGGTATAAGTCAGCAAATTCTATTTAAAAACTACAGCAATGTTGATTATTTGAACAAGACTGTAAAATGGACGATTACCGTTAACAAGGATTCCAAAATTATGAACGACCTGATTGTTAAGGATACGTTCAGCAATGCGGGGCTAAAGCTTGTTAAGGGTTCGCTTGTGATTCAACCTATTGGCGTCGGCGCTGCAGTCAGCAATGATGTGGTCTACACAGCACATGATCCTGCAGCTGCGAATGACGGCTTTACCATTACCTTTGATGATCCGATCTCCGAACCCTATGTAATTTCTTATACCACAACATTCAATTATGATTGGCTGTCCGCAGGCAAAGACAGATTTATCAACACTGCCGGGCTGGAATGGTACGAGAATGGAGCAGCGACTCCAAGCGGGAAAACGGTGACTTCTACCTTGAACCCAAGAGGTGAAGTGAAGAACAACGGACTCAAGAACGGTTCTTATGATGCAACTACGAAGAGAATTACCTGGAATATTGGTGCTAACTATAATATGAAGACGCTGGCTAATGCCGTTTTGGAGGATACCATTGCCGGCGGACAGATTGTTGACATGGGATCGGTTAAGGTCTTCAAATGGGTTTACGGTGCGAATGGGAATCCATCCACAAGCTCCAATGTAAGTAAAGAGGACTATGCAGTAGTAATGGATAGCGGCAAGTTGAAAATAAGCTTTAACAAGGACATCAATTATGCGGTTTATGTTTCCTTCCAAACATCGTTTGCCGACCAGGCTATTGATCTGAATAAGGTTGACAATACGGCTGTATTGTATAACGACACAACGAAGGAGTCCGCAGACTTGAGCGCCTCCGTCAATATCCCTCAAGGGGGAGAATATATCAACAAGACGGGGACCCAAAACGGCAATAAAATTGACTGGTCCATCAATATCAACCGCAACCAATCATTTGTTAAAGATGCTGTGATTAAGGACATCCCGAGTGAAAACCAAATCCTGCTCAGCAGCACATTTCATCTCTACAAAACAACGGTTTCCAGCGATGGAACGATTAGTCCAACCGGGGAGGAACTGGAGAAAGATTCGGATTATACGCTGACTCTTCTAAAAGACAGCGACGGGAAGGAAAGTTTCACGCTGAAGTTTGAGAAGGATATTTCGGAGGCGTACATTCTGAAATACCAGTCGCTGATCACTGCACAAAACAATGAAAAAGTCAGCAACAAAGTAAGCTTCGAAGGTAAAAATGTAAAAGAAATTACGAATGAGAGTAACCAGGAAATCACGGTCAAGCTTTCAAACGGCTCCGGCACAGGCAACGGTGTCAGAGGACCTTTACGCATCATTAAAATGGATTACAGTGATCCTGGCAAGAAGTTAAGCGGTGCAGCCTTTGATCTGTTCCGTGTATTTGATGATGAGATGGTTTGGATCAGTGAGGGTGTAACGGACGCAGAGGGTAAGCTGGAATTCACTAAACTGATCGGGGGGAATTATGCTGTGATCGAAAAAACAGCACCCGGTGGCTATCTGCTGGATACCAAACCTCATAGGGTCACGATTAATTCGACAACAGGCGTAGAGCAACAAATTACCAACAAAAAAGCTGCGACGCCGACACCAACACCAACACCAACGCCGACACCAACACCAACACCAACACCGACACCAACGCCGACGCCGACGCCGACGCCGACACCAACACCGACACCGACGCCGACGCCGACACCAACACCAACACCAACACCGACACCGACACCAACGCCGACGCCGACACCAACACCAACACCAACACCAACGCCGACGCCGACGCCGACACCAACACCGACGCCAACACCGACACCGACACCAACACCAACACCAACACCAACGCCAACACCAACACCGACGCCGACACCAACGCCAACACCGACGCCGACGCCGACGCCGACACCGACGCCGACGCCGACACCAACACCGACGCCGACACCAACGCCGACGCCGACACCAACACCGACGCCGACACCAACACCGACGCCGACACCAACACCAACACCGACACCAACGCCGACGCCGACACCAACACCAACACCAACACCGACGCCGACACCGACGCCGACGCCGACACCGACGCCGACACCGACACCGACGCCGACACCGACGCCGACGCCGACACCAACACCAACACCAACGCCAACACCGACACCGACGCCGACACCGACGCCGACACCAACACCGACGCCGACACCAACACCGACACCAACACCAACACCAACACCAACACCGACGCCGACGCCGACACCGACACCAACGGTGGCGCCGACGCCAACGGTAGCGCCATCGGCACCGACACCAACACCAACGGTAGCACCATCGCCAACGGAACCGGCACCGCCGACACCGGCGGAACCACAGACGCCGACCGTGACGCCAACACCAACGGTAGCGCCAACACCAACGGAATCGGCACCGCCGACACCGGCGGAACCACAGACGCCGACCGTGACACCAACACCAACGGTAGCGCCAACGCCAACGGAACCGGCACCGCCGACATCAACTGCGACCCCGTCGGTCGTACCTTCTACAGTACCGTCAGCGGTTCCGACCCAACCTGCCATCACACCTGCTCCGCAGCGGACCGAAGTCAGCACATTGAAAGAAATACCGATCGAAGGGGAAATTCCGCTTGGCGGCGTACCAAGTATCGGAAGTGATCCTGAACATGGGACAATAGTGCTTAAACCTGATGGCAAGTGGAAATATGTGCCTGACCACGGCTTTACCGGAAAAGACAAGTTTACGATTATCATTACCGATGAGGATGGGAACTCCGAGGAGGTCGAGATTGAGATTCTGGTCGATGAAGTGCCTACAGGCACACTGCAAAAGCCTGAAAATCAAGACGTGCCAAACAGGCTGCCTCAGACCGGAGAAGAAAGTCCACTATTGTTTTATTTGACCGGAGTTGTCTTGGTTATTCTGGGTGCAGGACTCTCCAGAAGATATAAGACACGCAATAAATAATCGAGAACTCATTGGAACATACGAAGACACCCAGCTGAAGAGCGGGTGTCTTTGTATGTTTTGTGAGGAAAAGAAGATTATAGCTTTCTTAAATTAAGCTGCTTCCATTCTTCATACCAGTTTGTTATTTCTGCCGGGGGGCCGATGCTGAGATCTCTGTTAAGCAGCTCTGATAGCAGGTTGTAGCGCTCCTCGACTGCCGCGCGTTCTCCAATGCTGTTATAAACTTTCATTAGTCCGAAATGGGCCTGCTCGAAATAGGGATACATCTGAACAACCCGCTGGTATACAGTAAGCGCCTCGGTGATTTTATCGCTACTGGTGCAGAACTCCGCCATGCCCATTGCATGATGCAGCCAGATGGATCTTAATCGCTGCCGTTCACTTTCCGCCCATAAATAATCATAATCTCCCAGATAGTCTCCTGCATAAAAATCAAATAACCGCTGATGTTCCGCATAATTATCGTGATTAATGGCGGGGAGTGCCTGAATGCCTTTTTCCCACTCCATAACGTCGATAAGTAAGTTGTCTGTCTCTAGGATATATCCTCCTTCGGTACTGATACTGTTGATTTGCAGATCAATTTCAGCTTGTTTCAAACAATTCCGCACCTGGTAAATTGTTGTGTACAGTAAAGTGGAAGCCTTTTTGTATGAGATATTGGGCCATAACATCTCAATGAGATGATTTTTTCCGACGAAACGGTTGCGGTTATGTAGTAAATAGGCGAATAATTCCTGAGACTTTGAGGTGCGCCAGCGGATATTTGGAAGCGGCTGTCCGCAACGTTCGAACCGGAGCGACTGAAAACTACGGATCACGGTTTTATTTTCGTGCTTATCGGAAGATTCCTCAACCCTTTGCTCCTCAAGGCGCTGAATGGTTTTGAGCAATCGCTCCAGCTTTACAGGCTTCAACAAATAGTCCAGCGCATTCAGCTCAAAAGCACCCACAGCATAGTTATTATAGGCGGTCAAAAAGACTATCTTGGTTTGCGGACACTGTATTTGCAGCAGCTCTGCAACCATCATGCCGTTCAGACCCGGCATTTCGATATCCAGAAATATGACGTCTGGATTCAACTGTGCAGATGCTTGTACAGCCTTGGCCGGATCAGTATAAGCTCCGACAACGTTAACCATGGGCATTTCGTTCAGCATCAGTTCCAGATTCAGTAGGGCCAGATACTCATCGTCTACAAGCAAAGCTTGAATCATTGTCATTCCACCACCTATTTACAAAATAAGTTGTTTCAGTTAACTTAAAGTTTTTTCGCCACACTGAATGAGACCACAGTCCCTGATTCGACTACGCTCTGAACTCTCAGCGTACTCCCACAAAATCGTTTTAACCGCCGGTCGGTATTTAACAGACCAATACCCGTTCGGCTGTTTGTCTTTATATCTAGAATATGTTTGAGGGTTTCTTCATCAATCCCCATACCATTATCGGAAACGGAAATCTCGACAGCCTGGCCAATATCGGCTACTCTAATTCGTACTTCCCCGCCCTCAGGCCTCTTTAATATGCCATGGGTAACGGCATTATCTACAAGCGGTTGAATAGTCAAAGGAGGAATTTCGACTTGTATGTTATCGTCGATCTCCCATACCACCTGAAGCCTGTCCTGGAATCGCTTTTGCTGGATATACAGATAGGAACGAATAAGACTAAGCTCCCGATCAAGTGTTACAAGGCGGTCAGAGTTTTGAAAATCTATGCCAAGCCTAAAATAGTTGGTGAGTTCATCGATTAAATCATCCATTTTTCCCCGATCGATCTTACTGAGAGCAGATACAGCATTAAACGTATTAATCAGGAAATGAGGTTTGATTTGAGCCTGCAGCAATGCAGCTTCCATACGCAATCCTTCATTTACCGATTTTTTGAGATTTGTCAGCGATCTTACTCTGGACTTCAGTTCGGTTGCATTCACTGGTTTGGTTACATAGTCATTTGCCCCGGACCGGAATCCCGCTTCAATATCCTTTTCTCGATTACTGGCTGTTAAGAGAAGGACAGGAAGCTCTGCAATAGAAAAACGTTCGCGAATTCGTGCAGTCAGTTCGTAGCCGGACATTATCGGCATGGTTACATCGGAAATGATTAGGTCCCATACGCCTGTTTCCAGCAGGGCTAGTGCTTCTACGCCGTTGATTGCTGAAAACAGATCATAATGCTCATTCGCAAAAATTGACTTTAGCACATTTAGATTAACAGGATCATCATCAACAATCATCAATTGTATCTTGTCAGTAGGTAAAGTGAGATTTAGCTCTGTGTAAGGAGAGCTCGTGTCGAGAGAAGCTCTAACATCATGGCTTACAGCAGTATTATCTGGAGCTTCAGGTACCAGTGCAGGTAGCTTCCCATCAGCTCCATCTGTATCAAGCTTTAATGTGAAAGTGAAAATAGAGCCGATATTGCTCTCCGATCGTACCTCTATCGTTCCACCATGCATTTCAACAAGCTGTTTGCATATGTTAAGCCCCAGGCCAACTCCCCCCCTGAATGAAGCCGAGTCTAAAGGTGCCTGAACGTACGCCTCGAACACTCTACTTATTGTTTCCGAATCCATCCCCATCCCCGTATCTGCAACCGAAATGCTCGCCCATTCGCCTTTAATTTCGGCATACACTGAAATCTCGCCTGCTTCGGAGTACTTTATAGCGTTATGTAAAAGATTGAACAGAATTTGATTCAATCTGTACTCATCAGCAAATACTGGCGGGAAATCTGCCGGTATACAGTTGACCAACTGAATAGGCTTGCCCTCTATCATAAAGCGAAGCATATCGAGAACACTTGAAGCAACGCCATGTACGGAAATAGCCTCAAAGTTTAAATGAATCTGATTTTCCTTAAGTCTGGCGATATCCAGCAGATCGTTCAGCATATAAGACATACGCCGGCCAACCTTGACCAGCAAATGAAGGTCGTTAGCACTGTTTATCCCCAGCTTGTTCTGTTCTCTGTCGAATACCGACTCTGAGAGGTTAATCATACCGTGCAGTGGATTACGTAGTTCATGGGCCACAGTAAACAGAAACTCGTCCTTTTGTTTGTCCGCTTTTTGCAGTATACCTGCCAGCTCCTGAGCGTCCCGTGACACCCCGATAAAGCGCTTGAACCAAAAGGCTGCAATACAAATCATCGCAATAATAAGGTCGAAAGGATATGAGGGCACCTCAATCCGGGCCTTTTCGTAAATAACAAGCCAAATCATACTGCTGACAGCAGCAAGAGCCGCTAGGAACAGAAAAATATTATCCGAAACCTGCTTGACCGTCGATCTGTACATCACATAAGGAGTAAGCAGGCAAGGAATGAACATTAGAGCGAAATATAGGGTTTCATGACCTTTCACAATATGTAAAGGCAGAAGGCACACCGCCAGAATTGCAACGCAGCACAGGAGCTTGTAGACTCGAACCGCCCGGTTGGGCACCCAAGAAGGAAGCTTGTCCTTAATCAATTGCTGCAAAAAAAACGCACCTGACAGCATAACGATATAGACAATTTTTTGTCCCCAGATATAGGTGAAGGGAAGCCACTTATACAATAACCTTGCATCGGTTAGTAACGTAGCGAAAATAATACAAACTATCATCATTGAGAAAGAAATCAGTTGCTTGTTCCGGACTCCTAAAACATATAACAAAAATCCGTAGAGGGCATGAAGGGCATAAGCCACACAGGCAATCCAGAGCACATTTTCTTTTATTTTTATGTTTTTTCTAAGTGCGTTTTCCAGTCCGAATTCAACGGAATGAACAATCCCGCCACTACGAATTCCGTCAAAATTAGAGACTTGTATGATAAGCTCAATTTCGCTCTGATCTTTTATTGTAAAATACATTGTATACGGTTTTTCTAGTGGTGTGTAGTTGTCTTTGGTCATTCCCGGCTGTCCTGAGTGACCTAGCAGCTGTCGGTTTATGTATACTTCTGACGAACTTTTTATCCGCGTGATGTGGACGCCGTAAGACTCTCCCTTGTCTGGGTCCAGAAGAATCCTCAAGCGGTAAGTACCGGAACCATACTTGCCCTTGCCATATAAATCATCCTTTAAATTCCAAGTAGCCGGAACTTGGATCCATTGGCTTGGTGGTTGAAGTTCAGACAATGAACTGCCATTCCTGAATGGGAGCACACCGGGATAGAATTCCCATTCGCCATTCAGCGGCAGAGAGTGTTCGGTCAGAGAATCCCATCCCCGCAGATCCAGTACCCCTTGTTCCGCAACTGGATAGTCTGCAGCCAGATTATATTGCAGCCATTCCAGACGTAAACCGGTTAAGACGACCATAAATATTGTGGATATTATCCATATTTTAGTTTTCTTCATAATGAACCTCTCATTCGACATGACAATATGCCTGAACCTTCTTGTTCTCCGGCTATTTCAGTGAGGCGGGCAGTTTAATCCCATGGAGCTTGCCGCCGGATTGAATCAGCAGCATGCCGCCGGTCTTCAGCAGGGGGCCAAATTCGCGTGATCCGGTACGGACAGTGAATACGGGTTTCGAGCTTATGAGGTCATAGGCATGCAGCAGTCCGTCGGACTGTCCGACATAAACCCCCTTGCCGAATATAGCGGCTTGCACCGTAGCGTTCTCTCCCTCATCAAAGTGTATATATTGTCCGGTATTCAGTTTCATGGCAATCAGGCCATGGCTGTTGTAATCGGTGAAATAGACCCGGTCCTGATGCACCAGGCCCAGAGGGGAGCGCTGATCATATCTCTCCTGGGCCCATTTCTTCACCGGCTCTGCCCCGGGTACATAGTTATTGAAATCGTATAGAGCGAGGCGCTGCCCTTGGTAAATGTACAGATCGTTTCCGTTAAGAAATGCGGAGCCATAAGAGCCGCCCCCGCGATATATTCCGTCCGTTACGGCATTGTCCGTCCAACTGTAGGTCCGCTCTCCTTTGAGTGCTCCGGTTCGGAGATTGAAGGCGGCGATTTTGATTTTGCGGTTCACCGGGTCATCATCCAGCATGAATAACTCGCGCTCCGAATAAAGAATGCCATCCTTTATGGCCAGCGTACCCTTCTGCCTGGAAGCCTCCCACAGCTTGGTGCCGGTCAATTTATCGTATACGGCGATCAGAGGCATGGTGAGTGCGCCGGATACGGCATAATTTCTAGTGACAACACCCTCAGCCTCCAGCGGTTTTGAGCCAGAGTAGTAATTATTTGGATCTTCGGCAATCTGCCATTTGATTTTACCGGTTGCGGCATCTACGGCCGCCATTTTTTGCCCTTGAGTCACATACACCGTTCCTCCGGTTACCGTAAGGCTGTCAGCAGCCGAGTAGCCGAGTGTGGCGGACCAAACTTTGCCTCCATTTTCTTCTTTCACCTTATAAAGCGTCCCCGCTTGGGTCATTCCGTAAATGGCGCCATTGTTGTACACCATTCGCTGAGCCAACTGGCTGCCATATTCCCAGAGCTTGGTGCCGGTTGCTGCCTTCAATGCGGCCAGCTTGCCGTTTGGTTGCAGCATAAATACCTTGCCGTTCTCTGCGATGGCTGTCACCGGGTCAGGGTTATCTGCCACTTTGGGCTTTGCGATCGACAGGGACCAAGCAGGTTGTACCGCCGGTGCCTCTATTTGCTGGTAATAGATGTTGCTTGTGCTTACTGCCGCCTTTTCTGCCTGAGCTGTTCCATCACCCGCTCCGAGTGGCAGCATCAGTGCAGCACAGATGGCACAGCTGAGTTTCTTGAAATATTGTTCCTTTCTCATTGTGAATCCTCCATCCTCAATTATATTGTAACCGGTGCATATTCTGGAACTTCTATATATATAGACTTATTATTTGTTAAAAAGTTACATTGGAATAGAGGGGGAATTGAATTTGAATTCTGCAGGGAGCAGAGATCCAATTGAAACAATGGTCCGAGAAAAAAGCTTATTTTTCAAATATTAAAATATTCATATATATATACAGGAACTTTAAATACATATATACTTGAGTCAGCTAAAATGAAGCTCTTGAGATCATTTTTAAAAAAGGAATAGAATCTTGTCTTCATATAATTATTAAGATAGGAGGCAAGTTTGTTTGAGTACTGTAAGCATCCTTGTACAGACATATTTGGGGATTGAAAAACGCTATGAAGAACTTGTTAACCAATATTCGGGATTAACTTTTCTTGAAGGTTCAACTGCAGTTGTTGAAGGAGGAGCTTATTCTTGGAGTCCCCTAAGTGCAGATGCAGCATCCATCCGAGAGCGCCTATATGCTGATTACATAGACTTAATTGAAATGGCACGAGAGACCCTGCAAAGTAAGGATAGTCCTTATGTTATAACGTATGAAGAGAGCGTAAAAGTAACACTAGCTTATTTCACTCAAGAAGATTTAGTGTTTGTCTCATCGCTGGAAGAAGTTTTTAAGATTGTAAAAAGAGAAATAGACCTTCAACGTTCTATCATCTGCTCCATGATGTATGATAGTTGATTTTATTTTATCAGATATAAAAATAAACCAGCGCGCACGGATTGCATCCGTGCGCGCTGGTTGTTTATATTCTACCCTACACAAATACCTCAGCCCACTCTGCTGCCTGTTCTCTAGCCAGAATGGTAAACTGCTTGGTCAGTAGATTCGCTGTAAGCTTTGCCTCACTAGCTTGATGTTTCCACGTGATTTCCAGCTCATGACTGCTTTTCTCTTGAATTGCAATATCGCCACTGAAGGCAGGGCAGCTGTTTCTGAATTTCAGCAACTGGAACAACTTTTGCACAACGGGGCGTTTGGTCTCAACCTCAATTTCCTCTTTGGTATAATAGTGCCGGTTAATATTGCGTCCTTCCTTCGTGCTCTCCAGCAGTTCAATATCATTCTCTCCCGCCAGCAAGCCTACATAATAGATTTGCGGGATACCCGGTGCAAAGCACTGAAGAGCCCTCGCCAGTAGATAGGCCTGATCGTCGTTTCCGAGTGCAGAATAATAAGTGCAATTAATCTGATAAATATCGAGATTGTTGTATGCTTCCGTACTGTAAATTTTCTTAACATTGGCACCTTGACTGTAGAGATGTTCACGGGTCATTTCCGCTTCCTCATCTGATAATAAGTCCTTCACATCAACGACTCCGATGCCGTCATGAGTATCCAGGGTGGTGAATTGTTTGCGCGGACAAATCTGCAGCCAGTGGGCCAGACGATGGGCCTTCCCGCTGAACAGCGCATGCAGTACGAGCATCGGGAGCGCAAAATCGTAGACATAATAACCCTGCTCGGCAATCTTCAGCTGAATGCTGTAATGTTCGTGAATTTCAGGCAGCACGGTGATACCGGTAGGATTTACAATATCTTCGGAATACTTGAGCATTTCCCAGATCTCCGGCTCTACAAAAAAGCAGTTCGTTCCAATCTTTTTGTTAGCATAAGCAAAAGCATCCAGGCGGATAATCGAAGCTCCCTTTCCGGCGAGAAAAGTCAGATTGTCCCGGACAAACTTCTTCGTGGTTTCTGTTGTCACATCCAGGTCAATTTGCTGCTCATCAAAGGTGCACCAGACTTTCTCCGTAGTGCCGTCTTTAAATGTGACTTCAACGTACGGAGCACGGGGCTTGCGTTTATAGATCAGATCGACATCCGCATCTGTGGGTTCGCCGCCGGGCCAGAAGTCCTTATAGCGGATGAACAGATCAGCATATTCCGAATCCTCTTTTTTATCCAGGAAATCCCGGAAATAAGGCGACTGTCTGGAAATGTGATTGATCATAAAGTCGTACATCATATAGAATTTCCCGCTCATCTCTTCAACCTCAGACCATGATCCAAAGGATTCATCCACTTGGGTATAATCCATGGGTGCAAATCCGCGGTCGCCGGACGAAGGATAGAAGGGCAATAAATGGACCCCGCCGACCACTCCTTTTAAATGTTTGTCCAATATTTCATTCAATTCTTGTAAATTGCGTCCCAAGCTATCGGCATAGGTGATCAACATGGCTTCATTTTTGATTTGCATAATAAAATGTTCCTCTCTGCCCTGTAGGTTTTGTTAGTGGGTGATGTTCGTTTCTCGTGTTAATTTCCACATGATGCTTTCATAATCGCCTTTCCATAGTGCGGGAACAGCAAGCCCGCTGTTCATCAGTTCGTCCGCGCCATAGACTCCGCCTTTGTCGCAGGAGTAATTGCTGCTCTCATCCAGACCTTGCAGTCGAACCGAGCTCACCCGGCTGTTTGCCTCCGCTCCGGTTCTAAAATAAAAGACTAGCGCTTCACTCTGGTCGGCGGAAACAAACATCCATGCGGTTTCATTACCTTCAAACGGGCTGAGCAGCCGGTAAAAACCGCCAAATTGGATTAACATCCGGTTTGTTTTATAAAGCTCAATCTGCCTCCGAATCTCAGCCTTTTCTTCTTCGCTTAACGCGGTTACGTCAAGCTCGTATCCGAAGTTCCCGCTCATGGCGACATGCCCGCGGATGTCCAGTGAAGTGCTGCGGTGGACTTGATGATTCGGAACAGCGGAGACATGGGCACCCATGGAGATGATCGGATAGACAAGGCTTGTTCCATATTGAATCTTCAAGCGGGATACGGCATCCGTGTTATCGCTTGTCCAGGTCTGTGGCATATAATACAGCATGCCTGGATCAAAACGCCCGCCTCCGCCTGAACAGCTTTCGAATAGGACATGCGGGAACGTTGTCGTCAGTTCCTCCATTACTCTATACAAGCCAAGGATATAGCGGTGAGCGGTTTCGCGTTGTCTCACCGGCGGAAGGGTCGCCGAGCCGATCTCTGTCATATGTCTATTCATGTCCCATTTGACATAGGTAATCGGGGCGGACGACAGGATGTCTGAAACCATGGAGATGATTTCGTCGCATACTTCCGTCCGCGAGAAGTCAAGAACCAGCTGGTTGCGTCCCTCGGAACGGTTGCGGCCGGGAACATGCAGACACCAATCAGGATGCTTGCGGTACAGCTCACTTTCCTGTGAGACCATCTCCGGCTCGAACCATAAGCCGAATTGCATCTCCTTGTCCACGATTCGCCCGGCCAGCCTGTTTAATCCGCCCTCCAGCTTGTTCTCATTAACAAACCAGTCTCCGAGGGAAGATTTATCATCATCGCGTTTGCCAAACCAGCCGTCATCCAAGACAAACAGCTCCATGCCAAGTGAGCTGCCGGCTTCTGCGATCCGTTCGATACTGTCTGCATTAAAGTCAAAGTAGGTTCCTTCCCAGTTATTAATCAGAATGGGGCGGACCTGGTCGCGGTATTCCCCGCGGCATAAACGTTCTCTGAACAATCCGTGAAACGTCCGGGACATTTCTCCCAATCCATTCGCGGAGTAGACAAGGATTGCTTCAGGACATTGAAATGCCCCGCCAGGCTCAAGACTCCAGCTGAAGTCAAAATCATTAATCCCCATAGAGACCCTCGTGGTCGAGAACTGATCCACTTCCGCTGAGGCTGTAAAGCTTCCGCTGTACACCAGGCTGAATGCAAAGATCTCACCGCATTCTTCTGTAGCTCCTTTTCGTGCCAAGGCAAGAAAGGGATTGTGCTGGTGGCTGCTGGCACCCCTGCGGCTCTCAATAGACTGGATTCCCTTATGCAGCGGTTGTCGTTCAATATGCCGTTCTCTGGCCCAGGCGCCGGGAAGATGTACCATATCAAAATTGTCATCGCGGAAATCGACATTGGCGCTGAAAGCCCGCAGGACCTGCAAGGGCTCGGCTCCTTTATTCAGCAGCCGGACGGAGCGGGCAATTACATTTCGTCTTTCGTAAACGGTATAAGACAACGTAACGGAGAGACCGAGGAGGGAATCCAGCAGATGGATTTGCAGGGTCTGTGCTTCGTGTTCGTCTTCCACGTAAGTAACGGGAAGTCCGTCTATGGACGGTTTTCCCTGTACGATCTGATGGGAGATCACCCGCAGATCGGAGATAGTTGTTCCATCTGCTCGCTGGATTTGGTAGGCCGGATTGCGGAAATCAGTGCCTCCATAAGCCGGATATTCCTGCGGAAGTGTGTCTAGAGAGAAAGTGCGGTCATCCGGGTTGGGGTTAGGGGAGAATCCCCGGTCCAAATATTGCAGCGCATTGCTGCCATCATATCGGCGGAGACGTTTGCCCCAATAGAGATGGGCCAGGTAACCCCCATCAATAATTCGCAGGATGTAGCTGGTCTCACCCGCTGTTAAATGGAACGTACGGGATTCGGCATCAAATTGTATACTCATCTGGGCTCACTCCTTTAACGGTTAATTAACGAGGTTCAGCTTTTTACAGCCCCGGCGGATAAGCCGGCAATGAAAAAACGCTGGAGGAAAAGATACAACAGCGTAAGCGGCAGCATGGACATCAGAGATCCGGCGGCTACCCAGCTCAGATTGCTGGTAAACTGGGAGAAGAATGCGGATAAGGCCACTGTCAGTGTATGCATGCTGGACGATTGCAGGAAGAAAAGAGAGAATTGATAGTCATTCCAGATCGAAACCCCTGACAAAATAATCGCCGTCACCGTTACGGGCTGCAGCAGCGGCAAAATGATTTTGAAGAATAGTCCTACTCTGGAGGTTCCGTCAATCATCCCGGCTTCATCCAGTTCTTTGGGGATGGTGCCGATAAAACCGGTGTACAAGAAAATGGTCATCGGAAGATTGAAGGTTACATTGAGCAGGATCACACCCCAATACGTATTCAGACCATTCAAGTCCACGATGAACTGGTATAGCGGCACTAACACGGTCAAGGGGGGGACGATCAGCGCGGAAATGAACAGAATATAAACGAATTTATTCAAGCGTGTCTGAAAACGGGACAACGGATAGGAGGCAAGCGAACCGACAACCAGAATAAGGAGAACGGCAAAAAACGTGATGATTATATTATTAATAAAGGCACGGTCTAGATTGGCATATTGCCAAGCATTCTTGAAATTGTCCAGATTGAAATAACCCGGAAGAACCCACTTCGAACTTAAATCACTTTCCTTTTTGAACGCGGTGCTGACTAATAGGTACAGCGGAACAATATGAACTACGCCAATCAGCGCCATCAACGCGATTTGCCACTTGTTTATTTTGGGGGTTGCCATTATGCATTCTCCTTTCTCCGCAGCAGAATCAATGCAGCTATGCCGATAATGCTAGTAATAAAGAACATTAAGTTACCCATAGATGCTGCGTATCCAGCGTCCTGTCTGGCAAAATACATTTGGTACATCATCGTCGACAGAGACTGTGAGGCGTAGCCGGGGCCTCCGTTGGTTAGAGCGATGATTACGTCAAACAGCTTCAGTCCGCCAATGATATTAATGACCACATTGATAGTGATTGACGGGGCTAGCAGAGGGAAGGTGACATTCTTGAAACGCTGCCAAGCGGATGCGCCGTCCAATGAAGCTGCTTCATAATAATCGGCAGAAATGGACTGCAGGCCTGCCAAATAAATAATCATGGCCGTACCGACAAATTGAAAGGTGTTGACCAGCGTAATCAGCCAGACATTCAGCTGCGGATTGGCCAGGAAATTAACCGGATCTCCGCCAAACAGCTTAACCAGATCGTTCAAGGCGCCGCCGTTCATCTGGAAGATGAAATACCAAATGTAACCCATGATCAAAGGGCTGATAATGACCGGCAAATAGATGATTGTTCTAACGATTCCTCTGCCTTTAATGCTCTGGTTCAGCAAAAGCGCGTACAGCAAGCCAAACAAGTTTTGCAGAATTGTGCTGCCCAAACCGTAGGTTAATGTATTTTTGACAACCGTTCCTATATTCGGATCTGTAAATAAGCGTTTATAGTTGGCTAAGCCAACCCAGGCGGAATTTTGCGAATAGCCGTCCCAGTTTGTAAAAGAGATCCGTATGCCGTTCATAAACGGGTAAAAAATAAATGCAGCAAACAAAATCAATGCCGGCAAATACATCATATTGATTCCGAGTAATGATTTCTTCACACAATTCCCTCCCAATATGAGGAACAGAGAGCCCTCTCTTCAGTGAGGACTCTCTGTTCCTGCTCTATATCTATTTCTGCTGAGCTTTTAGCCGTTCTACTTCTGACTTCATATTCTCGCTGTATTTCTTAGCGGTAATATTTCCGGCCAACAATTCCTGGGCGTTCGTAATCATTACATCCCACATGCCGTTAGGAAGGTATATCCGGTCAAAATAAGGCAGTACTTTAGTATCCTTATATTGATCATAGTACTCACTGAAAGCGCCACCGCCGGATACATCCTTGAGGGCGGCTGGAGAAAGGGTTGCATCGGATACTTTCTTGACATTATCCGGCTGCGCCATATAATTCAGGAAATCTTTCGTTTGTTCAGGATAATTGGTGTCCTTCCATACCCCGAGTGCAAGCCGCTCGCCTCCGGCAAAGGTAGGCTCGTCGCCTGCAACAATAGCCGGCAGCGGAGCGATTCCCATTTTCACATCAGGATTGATCTTTTGGATATCTGCATAGGACGAAGGAGTATGGAACGCAAATGCCAGCTTGTCTTCAGCGAAAAGACGGGCTTCGTCCGCATATTTTGCCGTCAGCAAGTCGTTGTTCGTATAGCCCTTATCATATATTTCCTTGAATTTCTCAGGCAGATAGGTCCATTTATTCCAGTCGAAGGTGCCATCAAGAAGTGCCTGGGCTTCATTCTGCGGCGGAGTAATCAGAAGCGGATTTGCCATCATATCAAAGAACTGGCCGATGGTCCAAGGATCAAGCCCGGAGAAGAACATCGGAATGACTTCACCTTTGCTTTCTGTTTTGATTTTTTCGGCGGAAGCCAGAAGCTCATCCAGGGTAGCAGGCGGCGTCACACCGTATTTTTCAAGTACTTTAACATTATAGAAAAGGCCGTCTTTCGCTTCGTTGAGCGGCAGTGCGTAGACTTTACCGCTTTTATCAGTAAGCGTCGGTTTGATCGTGTCCGACATTTTTGCTGCCCAAGGTTCGTTTTTCAGATCCATGGTGTAATCACCGTAACGGAGCTTGGCCCAGCCATGGGTATCGAAAATATCCGGTAATTCGTTGGAGGCCATTTTCATTTTCATAATACTTTCATAGTTGGAGCCTGGGAACTGAACCTCGATTTGTGTCCCCGGATGTTCCGTTTGATAATTCGCTACAATTTCCTGGATGACATCCCGTACACCCTGTTCACCTACGGTCAGCATCATGGTCAGCTTGACGTTCTCTGCAGCACCTTCCACATTCTTGTTTTCGTTATTGCTGCAGGCAGCAAGTCCGAGACAGAGACTGGCAGCCAGTACAGAACTTAGATATTTCTTTTTCATTTTGTCATCCCCCAATTATTAATTAACGCGCTTACATACAAAAGAATAGCATTTATAAAAGCGCTATCAAATGACACCATTCTACGATTTATGCGCTCATTTCTCGAATTGACTTCTGGGTGTACTTTCCTTATTCTTGTTGTAGTAAAGGAGGGGCTTCCAATGAAACTGCATACGCTGCGATCCAAATTAACCCTTTCTTACGCATTGATCATAGCCATACCCGTGGCGATTATTATGGTTTGCATGCCGGCTTATTATCAGTATCTTTTGGAACGGGAGACCGAAGCGCTGACGCGGAACACGCTTACCTCCATGACCGAACATATTGTGACCTATCTGGAACAGTTAGAGCAAATCACTTATCTTCCCTATTTTAGCCCGGAATTAATGCAAGCATTGATTACTAAGAATACTTCTGATTATTCTTCCAACACCGAATTCGTCAAATACCCGGTGGAGCTGTCCTTAAATACCTTCCTGCCGGCATTTCTGTTGACCTACGGCAACAATTTATCAGCCGCCTTGCTGCTGACTCAAAATGGTGACGTATACAGTCAGACCAACGGTCTGTCGGATGTCGTTGAAGATTATCCGTTTTTTGATCAGCCGTGGTATCTTCAAACGGTACAGGCGGATGGCAAAGCAACCTTTATTAGCACCCACCATCAGGATTATTTTACAGCCCCGCTGACCAAACGTGTATTTTCCGTAGCCCGCGTTATTAAAGATCCTGAATCCCTTCGTCCGCTGGCTGTCATTATGGCTGATGCGGAGACAAGCTTGCTGGACGAGATTGTGATCAAGGATTTTGGCGTGCGGTCCATTAGTGCGATCCTCAATGAAAAGGGAGAGGTCTTTTATTCCACGGCCCCTTTGTCAGAGCACATTCTCAAAGAGATCTCCAGTGCAGGGGTATCTCAGGTTAAAGATTCCGGAGAATCTTATGTCGTCATCTCCAAACCGATTCGCCAGGCCAATTGGAAAATGGTTGCCTTGCTTTCGAAATCAGAGCTGAGGGAAAAGGTAGAATGGATGTATATTGTAGGGCTTCTATTCGCCTTTATCGGCCTGCTGCTCACATTGCTGCTGTTGCGTTATGTTTCGCGCTGGATTGTGGGTCCCTTTCTTCAAATGAAACAGGCCATGAAGCAGGTGGAGAGAGGGAATTTCCAGGTCCGGCTGGAGCCCGTCGGCAAAGACGAAATCGCCAGTCTGGGATACTCCTTCAACCATATGATTGACACCATCAACGAGCTGATCCAAAAAGAATACGTCGCCGTCTTGAATGAAAAGGAGATGAGATTCCGGGCGTTGCAAGCCCAGATTGAGCCTCATTTTCTGTTCAATACGTTAAATGGATTTTTCGCGCTGAACAGGATCGGCGAAAAGAAAAAACTGGAGGAGGCCATCCTTTCTCTCAGCTCGCTACTGCGATATACGCTTGTTCAGGAGAATTGGACTACCATAGGGGAAACCTTTACTTTTCTGCGCAAATATTGCGGTTTACAGCAATTACGGTTTGATGAACGTTTGGAGTTCAGCCTGCAGTTTGATCCCCGGATTTCAGAATTTAAAATTCCCAAACTGCTGCTCCAGCCACTGGTCGAGAATGCGATTATTCACGGGATTGAACCTTCAGCCATGCCCTGCCGCCTTGTTGTCGATGCGGGACTTGAACAAGAGGGTGAAGATTGCTTGTACATAAAAATAGAAGATAGCGGAGTCGGGTTCCTGGAACCAGCCGCTGAATTAGAGGATAGCATTGGACTGCGTAATGTGCAGGAGCGTTTGAAATTTGCTTATCCGTCCGCTGCCTTTGATATTCATAGCTCGCCCGGAATGGGGACCACCGTGACCATTCGAATACCGCTTAAGGATGTGGAGAAATGAGAGTGCTTGTTGCAGATGATGAAAAGCTATCCAGAGTCTCATTGATCAGCATGCTGGAGGAATCGGAGCGCGACATTTCAATTGCCGGTGAGGCAACCAACGGGGAGGACCTGCTGAATGCTTTGTCAAAAATGCAGCCCGATGTAGCTTTTGTCGATATCCGAATGCCCAAAATGAACGGACTGGAAGCGATTGAACGCGGCCGCAAGCTTTCTCCCCATACCCAGTGGGTCATTTTGTCGGGTTTTTCCGAGTTTGATTATGCCCGCAAGGCGCTTAGCCTGGGAGCCTTTATGTATTTATTAAAGCCTCTGGGGATGGAGGAGCTGGGAGCGGTCCTGGATTCACTTTTTACTAAGATTGATCAGACCTACCAAAGGCTTGACGACGAATTTGAGCATTACATACTGGCAGCTTTGAATAACGGGCAGTCCCCCGGCCTGGCAGAATTCGTCTCCGAAGCCCGTTATACGAAATATAAGGTATTACTGATTGCGACAGATACGCATGCATTCCCGGGACAAATGGAACAAGCCAAGCGCTGTTTATACAGTGCAATACAGGAAGCTGTCAGCGGATGGTCCTCTTTAACTTGCCGTGTGGCAATATTTACGCTGACTAGCGGGGAAACAGCAGTGGCGATGTGTTGGCAGGAGGGGGAGCCGAAGGACGATCTGCAGATGGAAGTTATGACGGACAGCATATATCACCGAATAAACCGTCTGACAGACCAAAGGATTGCCTATACTCAGGTTGATAGCAGCATATATACAAATATTGGCGGCATGCTGGCAGGTCTGCAGGACATTCGCCGGTTGCTGCCGCTGCGTGCCGTTATAGGAATTAACCACAGATTTTCGCTTGAAGAGCTCCAGAAGCAGCCTCCTGCGGCAGCTCATATGGGACTTGTAATGACCAAGCTGGTCGATGATTACCATCACCATCTCTATATGGATTACTGCAGGGAGTTGGAAGAAATTACGACCCTGTTAAGGACGGAACAACACTCCAAGCAACAAATAAAGCATATGCGGAGTTTTATTCAATATGGAATGAATGATAGTACTGAGCTTGAAACCGTTGAGCTGACAACCCTACTTACCCGCCATGCGGATAAGCTGCTAACTGACAAGAAAAAACTGGAGGGCGAGCCTCCGGATATGATCTCAGAAGTGATCTATTCTATTGAACAACATTATGCCAGCAATATCTCCATTGCCCAGTTGGCGGAGAGGCTGAGAATCACACCTAATTATCTGAGCTCTACCTTCCACAAAAAAACAGGGACCACATTTACGAAATATTTGACTCGTCTGCGGATTCACCGGGCCAAGGAGCTTTTAAGTACGACCAACCTTCCGGTAAAAGATATCGCCCTGCAAGTGGGATATTACAGCACCAGACATTTCGTCAAATTATTTATAGAATCCGAAGGCTGCTATCCGACAGAATACAAGAAGCAGGCTCGTCTATAGGTTAGCATTACACACCATCACGCCGCTGAACTGAAATGAACAGGTAATGTTTTGTGCTTTCTGGGTAATAATTGATATGCATTTGGATAACCTATCCATAACCCGGAAGAAACGAGGCGATAAGCATGTCCAAATTGAACAACAGTCATCAGGAAGCTGTCGAGACGGTTAGAGATTTGATCAAAGGCATTGATACGGCCATGTTAACAACGATTTCGGCCGAAGGACTGGTATCCCGTCCCATGAAGACACAGGAAGTCGAGTTCGACGGAGATTTATGGTTTCTTACCAAGAAGGATACCAGCAAATTCGAGGAAATTCTTCATGACCCGAGGGTTAATGTCATATACGCTGATAAATCCTATGTCTCCATCCGTGGAACGGCCAAGCTTGTGCAGGATGTGGAGAAGAAAAAAGAATTTTGGAATCCCGGCTACGATGCTTTTCTGCAGACCAGCTATGATGACCCCGACGTGATTCTGATAAGGGTCCAAGCCGAAGCGGCTGAATATTGGAAGAGCGGCAACCTGGCCGAGAAAGTGACTTACCTGTTTAAACGGCTAACGAAGCAGGATACGGAGCAATCGAATCTTAATGAGACGATTGATTTGAAGTAGGAGTCCGAGGCGATAATCACACAATGCATAAATGGCCTGATCCGCAAGTAAAGCCGCCGGGAATTTCCCGGCGGCTTTTTGCCGGATTATTCGGCCTTTTCCTTCCCTTGAGCGAGAAGCTTGTCGGCCGCCTGCTGCTGCCGGTATTGTCCGGGAGTCAGCCCCGTCCGGGTCTTAAACATCTTATTGAAATAGCTTACGTTCGCATATCCGATTTCCCGGCAGATCTCCTCAATGGAAAGGTCGAGCTGCTTCAATAGCTCCATAGCCCGCTTCATGCGAAGCTGGATCAAATAATCGTTGACGGTCATCCCTGTGGACTCCTTGAAGATACGGCTTAAGTAGGATGAGCTGCGCTGAACATATTCGGCTACCGTGTCCACAGAAATATTATTATTGAAGTTCGCATCCATATAGTCCGTCGCCAGCTGCAGGGTCACATCCGTCATCTTGGAACGTTTCTCCTTGTGGTAGGTGATGATCCTGCCGCACATGTCCAGCAGGCACTCTTCCATATCGGACAAGGTCTCGGCACGTGCCAGTACATCTGCGTAAGCCGGTCTGTCCCCGAACACTGCGGACATATCGCCCCGGGTCTGGACAAGCGTCTTCATAATTTCCCCGCTCAGCTGGAAGAACAGCTGCTGGATATTGGCCTTCCCTAGCTTCTTGTCAATCACAGTCCGGGTGATCTGCCGAATGGCATTGAAGCATTCCTCTTTATCCGTCTGCAGCAGCGCCTGCAGCAGTTTTGTTTCCAGCTCGTACGGATAATAATAAGCCTCCTCTTCTGATTTCCAGTCGGCGAGAATGTCATAGGACAGAATTTCGCCTTTGCCGATGTACATTTTCAGATTCAGAGCTTCCAAAGTATTCTCGTACGCCAAACGGACCTTTTCTTCTCCTTTGTAAATTGGACTGACGGCGAAGGTCGCGTTCATGCTGTACCGGGTCAGCAGAAGCTGCTTCAGCTTCTTGGCTTGCTCCAGCGGGAATTCGTCGTCGCCCGGAGGAACGGTCAGGAGAATCACCGTCCGCTTCTCATCCTTGGCGAAGATTTCACCATTGATATCGCCTCCCAGCTCTTCCATCAGCCCGTAGCGGAACAAGTGGAATTGGAGGTTGCCATCCGGTCCGTTCAACGGATAAGGCTCCTCCAGCTCAAGAGTCAGCACAGCAAACCGGGTAAAGTCCAGCCGGAGCCCCAGCAGCTCCGCTGCCTGATCTGTACTGCCGCCCTGGATGAGGTCGTTCAAATACTTCTCCTTGATCGCTGTCCGGTTATCGGTAAGAAGGGAATCAGCCTTCCCCTTCTCCGTCATCAGCGTCTCCCAGTTGCGGGCCAGCTGATCGAAGATATGACGGATGAAGCCGGCTTCGTCACCGGCAGGCAGTTGGGAGGCTTCTCCGTCCTTCTGACCGGCTTGGGAGCCGCCAATATAGGAAATTACACTCTGGAGCGGCCGATACAATCTTCTGGACAGGAAAAAGGATAAGGTGAACGCGGCTATCAGATATGCCGCCGCAACCGTGATGACAATGACCTTGATCCGGTCCATTCCTTGCAGAAGAGCGGAACGTTTGGTAATGTCCACGAATCTCCAGCCGGTCAGCTCCGAGGTTGTATAGGAGACGATCCGGTCGGAATCATCAATGTAGAAGCCGCTTGCCCCGGTCAGCCGGCCGGGGTCCAGCTGTTGAAGCAGGGATTCCCCGGCAGCAGCATCGGAATAGAGCAGTTCAGAATCCGGCCCTAAAACAAGGGTGTTGCCTTTTTTATTATGATAATGGCTTAAATAGTCGTCGAATAGCAGCTGAAGCTTCAAATTCATGACGATGGCACCGTCGACTTGACCGATTAAAGGCATTTTTTGAAGCAGACTGGCGGCAGGATGATCCGGCGAAAAGCCGTCTTGCCGTCCGGTAACCCAGATTGTGCGGCTGTCAGAAGGCTGATTCCAGACCTCAATCCAGGAGGTGTCCACGAAGGTGGAGATGGGTGATGCCTTGATCTCGGGACGCGAGGTCAGGATAAGCTCCAAGGGGGCGTAATATAAATAGATGGAATCGATGTAGGGGCTGACCTTCTTCTGTTCTTCCACGAAGCCGGTGAGATCAATGAGGGAGCTGACGCTTAACTTGCTGCCGTTTGTATGATACAGGTAGGACTGGGTCGTAATCATGCCGGTGGCGGCATATTTGATGGCGGTCAGTTCCTTGTGGATGAGCTCCTGCTGCTGTGTCAATATGGATTCGTTGTACGCAATAGCGTTCTGAATGTTATTGTCCGCCGAAATGGAGTAAGTAATGGTGGAAATGAGAATGACGGTGATCACGGCAATGGCAGTGAAGGATAGAAGCAGCTTGACGAACATTGTATTATGTTTGATCGAGCGGTTTCTCAGCAAGGGACTCACTCCACTTCTCTAAGATGATTACGCTTACATATTTAACCAGCGACACAGCGAGGTACAGGGGGATTATATCACAGATGGGTTTTCCGGCAAGGGGAAGACCGAAAAACATATAAAAAAAAGAAAAACATAATCCGATTTCTGGGACAGAAATGGCCAAAAACATAAAAAGAAACGAAAGAGAGGATTGTGTACTTGGGCAGAGCAGGCTATCTTAAATGTTGTAACCGCTACCATAACCCCGGCCGGGAGCTATCGTGAGGATGCGGTCTAATACAGTTTCGATTAGGGGGACATTCTTGTGCAGACTAAACTTAAGAAACTAGGCAATGCCATTATGCCGGTGATCGTTGTGGCAGGCCTGCTTGCAGGGTGCGGCAATGGCGGAGATAACGGGAACAACGCGAACAATGGAAAAAACGCGGCTTCGCCAGAAGCAAGCAAGAGCGCAAACACTGCAAACACTGCAAACACTGAAAAGGCGGCAGCAAAGCCGGTGGAGATTACATGGGGGATTCACTTCCAGGCTCAGGGAGTTGTAGAGGACTCCGCCGTTCAGAAGTGGCTTGAAGAGAAATTCAATGTAAAGATCAAACCGGTGAAAGTGACCGATGCCAGCATCGCATCCGGAGAGATTCCCGACATCTTCATGTTGGGCGATCCCTCCAACGTGTCAGCGTATATGAATCAGGGTGTTCTGATGGACATTGATCCGAACATGCTGAAGGAAAAAATGCCGGAGTATTCCAAAGATATTGAAAAAAACAACGCGCTGTTTCAAACCGTTACTGTAGACAACAAGTTATGGGCCATCCCAATGTTTATTGATCTGAAGCCATATGATCTGGCGATGCTCTGGCGCAAGGATTGGCTGGATAAGGTAGGCATCACAAAGGCTCCGGAGACACTGGATGAGTTCGAGAAGGCAGTCTATGCATTTGCTGAGAAGGATCCGGACGGAAATGGCAAAAAAGATACCTACGGCTTGACGGGTACGGCGACGTCCACCTGGTCATCCGGCTTCTATTCCATCTTCGGTGCGTTCGGCGTGGAACCGACCATGTGGCACGAGAAGAATGGAGAACTGATGAACGGCTCCGTGATGCCGGAAACGAAGGAAGCGCTGGCCAAACTTCGGCAGTGGTATGCCGACGGGGTCATTGACCCTGAGTTTATCACGGATACACAGGATTCCTACCGCAAGAAGCTTTACAATAACCGGATTGGTGTTATTGAGGAGCAGATTGCCAAGGGTGCGCTCCCGACTTCGGGAACCGTGACGGAAATGAAGTCTTTGAATCCTAATTCGGAGCTGGTCTTTGCTAAGAATCCTAAGGGACCTGGTGGTGACGGCTCCTGGGACTGGGGAGTGAAGAGCAACTTTGTCGTCATCAGCAACAAAGTGAAGGATCAACCGGAAAAGCTTGAGAAGCTGTTCGAAATACTGAGAGCAGAAAGCAGTGACGAAGAAACCATCAACATGACCAGCCTCGGGGTGAAGGGCACTCATTGGGACTTCGTTGAGAGCGGAGCCACCTCTGGAGCCACTACGTTCCTGACTGGTTTCGAGAAGCAGGAAGCACGCGATCAGATCGGCGTTAGACTCTTCTCATTCGGTAACATCACGACGCAGGCCTACCGTGAGAAATACTCTAATCCGGATTTGAATGAAGCCATCAAAACCTACTCCTCCGCTCCAAATATGACGGATGCGCTGCTCTTCTCGGCGCTGCCTTCCGATGGCAAATACAAGAATGACCTGACTTCGCTGATGCAAAAATATTTCGCCCAAATCATCAGCGGTGAAATTCCACTCGATGATTTCGATAAGTTCGTTACAGAGTGGAAATCCAGAGGCGGCGATGAGTTGACCAAGGAAGCTAATGAGATGTACCAGGCTCAATTTAAAAAATAAATAAATCCGGTTACGGTGGTTCCGCAAGGGCAAAAAAGGGTTCTTGCGGAAATGAGCCGGTCGGGGTTTCAGGGGAGTGCAGTATGAAAACCATAAGAAAGCATGGAGAACTAATGGCGTTGTTTCTGTTTGCCTTTATCTTCTTCGTCATCTTTAAATATGGTCCGCTCTACGGCGTGATCATTGCCTTCAAGGATTTCCGGGTTGTGGATGGAATATGGGGAAGTCCCTGGGTGGGCTTCCATCACTTTCAGGAATTGTTTCATAGCAGCGACTTTTACCGTCTGCTTAAAAATACGCTCCTTCTGAACATGTACCAGCTGATCTTTGCTTTTCCTGCACCGATCATTCTGGCAATACTCCTGAACGAAGTCCGCTCCCGCGGCTTCCAGAGATTTGTTCAGACGACTATGTATCTGCCCCATTTCGTATCTTGGGTAATCATGTCGGGTCTTCTTATCTATTTTCTATCGCCAACTACCGGAGTTGTAGCTCAAATCGTAGGCTGGTTCGGAATGGAACCTGTCTTTTTCATGGGCAAGAAGGAATACTTCCGGAGCATCATCGTAGGTTCCTCCATCCTGAAGGATCTGGGCTGGGGTTCAATCATTTATTTTGCAGCTTTGTCGGGGATCAACCCCGAAATTCAGGAATCAGCCATTATTGACGGAGCGAACCGCTGGCAGCGGATCATCCGGATCAATATTCCTTCGATCATGCCTACCATTTCGATCATGTTCATCTTGAGTCTCGGCGGGTTCTTAAGCGCAAATTTTGAACAAATCATTAACCTGCTGAATCCGGTCACTTTTGAAACCGGCGATGTCATCGACACTTATGTCTATCGGGTGGGGCTGCAGCAGTTCCAATACAGCTACACGGCGGCTATCGGTCTGTTCAAATCATTTGTGGGGCTGCTGCTCATTCTGGGCGCCAATCTGACCGTGAGGAAAATGAGCCAAGGGGAGAACGGATTATGGTAGAAGCAGGAGGAAGTCAGTCATGAAGGTAAAAAAATGGCAGGATCTTATTGCCCCGGCAATGATCTATTTTGTATTATCACTACTCGCGCTTATCGTCGTTTACCCGTTCATCCATGTTATCGCAGTATCCTTCAGCGGCCGCGGGGAGGCACTCCGCAGCGGCTTCCATTTCATCCCAAGGGACTTCGAATGGAGAGCTTATAAGGAATTGCTGGAGTATCCATTCATCTGGTCGGGCTATGCGAATACTATATTCCGCATGATCGTAGGCACCTTCCTGACGCTGCTGGTCACCGTCTGCGCTGCTTATCCGCTGTCGCGCCCGGATTTTCCGATGAAACGTGTCCTGGTCATGCTCCTGCTGTTCACCATGATCTTCGACGGGGGCATTGTGCCGAATTATCTGCTCATTAAGGAGCTGCATTTGCTGAACTCACGCTGGGTGTATGTGCTGCCTTCGGCAGCTAACGCCTTCCAGGTTCTGGTCATGCTCTCGTTCTTCCGCTCCATTCCGGATGCGCTGATTGAAGCGGCCCGTATCGACGGAGCCAGAGACATTAGGATCTTGTTCCGTATCGTGCTGCCACTCTCCATTCCGTCCCTCGTGACGATCGGGCTGTGGTCGCTGGTTCATCATATCAACGCGTTCATGGACAATCTGCTGTATGTTACCGACCAGTCGAAATTTGTCCTGCAGCAAGTCATAAGGCAAATCCTCATTGAGAATAAGCTGGATCCGTTCACTACGGCAACCAATCTGATGCCTCCTGCACCAGAGAGCCTGAAGATGGCGTCAGTAATCGTATGTTCTTTGCCTGTGCTCATCATTTATCCTTTCTTGCTTAAGTACTTTGAGAAAGGAACAATGATCGGGTCGGTGAAAGGGTAAGCTCCGGGGAACCTCACGGTTCCCTTTCGAATTAAAACCGATAACAAGGAGGCCTGTACTGACATGAAGAGAAAAGCGGTCATTGTCTTTTGGATTATTGCCTTGATAATAGGTTTAACCCCGGGGTTTGTCCCGGGTACGGAGATTCAAGCGGAGGAAGTCCCAAGTCCCGGAGCAGTCTATTTCGTAGCGGAAAATGGAAGCGATTCCAACTCTGGTGTGGAGGCGGCTCCTTTCCGTACCCTGGAGAAGGCCAGGGACACCATCCGCCAGCTGAAGCAGGGCACGGGTCTGCCTGATGGCGGCGTTACGGTTTATTTGAGAGGCGGCACATACAGCCGTACCGCAAGCTTCCTGCTGGAGGAGCAGGATTCGGGGACGGCAGACAAACCGGTCACCTACAAAGCATATCCGGGTGAATCCGTGCGGCTGAACGGCGGCCAGCAATTGGAGAAGTCATGGTTCGCCCCGGTAACAGATCCGGCGGTTCTGAACCGGATCATCAGTCCCGATGCAAGATCTAAGGTTCTGCAGGTCGAGCTGCCGGGGCATGGCATTACCGATTACGGAGTCATGAGCCGTCATGGCTACTACAAAGCCAATGACGTAAGCCAGACTCCCCCCATGGAGCTGTACATTGAAGGCGAAGGGATGACTCTGGCGAGATGGCCCAATAAGGGCACGGTCCAAATGGGCAATATTCTTGATCCGGGACCCACCCGCAAGGATGCCGATCTGCAGACCCGGGGAGGCACGTTCACCTATACCTATGATCGGCCTGAGCTCTGGACCCAGGCGGATGATATATGGCTTGACGGGATTTTCGGCTACAGCTGGGAATGGTCGTACAATAAAATTGCTTCTATTGATACCGAGAACAAGTCGATCACATTAGCTTATGGAGAAATGAGCGGCCTCTTTAAAAACTGGTATCCGGACTTCCATTTCGCCCAGAACCTGCTGGAAGAAATCGACATGCCAGGGGAGTACTACATTGACCGGAGCCAAGGCATCCTGTATTTCATGCCGACAGCCGCCTTCCAGGCAGACAATCCGGAGATCACCGTATCCATGCTGAAGACACCCATGATCAATACGGCCAATACGTCGTATGTAACCTTCGAGGACCTGATTCTGGAGAACGGCAGGGATTCCGGGGCGGTCATCATGGGCGGCAGCCATGTCCGGCTGGTGCACTCTGAGATCCGCAATTTCACCGAAGGAGGCGTACGGATCAATACCCAGAGCCGCTGGTTGTACAATGACTTTGCCAAGGGCTCAGGGGTTAACCATGCCATCGTGAATACGCATATCCATCATGTAGGGGGAACAGGAGTCATTCTGAACGGCGGCGACAGGCTGACGCTTGAGCCGGGCAACAATGTGGTGGAGAACAGCCACATCCATGACTTTGCTTATTATCATAAAGCGTATAACCCTGCCGTAATTCTGACAGGAGCAGGGAACCGCATATCACACAGTGAAATTCATGACGCCCCGCATCCGGGGATCCTGATCTTCGGCAACGACCATGTCGTGGAATACAACAACATCTATGATGTGTGCAAGACGTTCTCGGATCTCGGAGCTATCTACATGAACCTGGGGGCTGCACCACAGGAGCGGGGAACGGTCATCCGGAGGAATTACTTCCATAATATTGGAGAAGGCAAAGCCGGGGTTCAGGGGATCTATCCGGATAACTTCACCATGGGAATCACAATTGAAGAAAATCTCTTCTACAAGATGGGCAATTCAGCCATTCTGAACAACGGGGGCGCTCATGTCCGCACGAAGAACAACATTTTTGTCGATGCCAAGGTTCCGTATGATTATGCGGATCTGTATTTGGGCGACGGTCCGGAGCAGCAAATCTCCAAAAACTATATGCAGCCTTGGCACGCTTTGTTCGAAAAATACAATAACTTCGCCGGCATGCCGCATCTGGTCAAATACCCGGAGCTGGCGGACTTCTTTACAGAGAACCGGTATTATCCGGACACGAACACGTTCCAGAAGAATGTGATCTACAATCCGACAAGAACGATAAGCAGCACGACGAATGCGAATGGTGCTTATGATAAGTTCAATCTGGTCCAATACGCAAACAACTGGGTAACGAAACAGGATCCCGGCTTCGTGAATCTGGCGGGCGGCGATCTGAATCTGAAAACGGATGCAGCGGTATTTGAGCAGATACCGGGCTTCCAGGCGATCCCCTTCAGTGAGATGGGAATCTCAGGTAAGGCAGGCCCTTATCTCGCACCGGATAATATTCCCGTCCAAGGTGTCGTGCTGTATGACGATAGCCTTACCCTCGGCATCGGGAAAACATCTACCCTGTACTCGGCGGTTCTTCCCTGGAACGCCACCAACAATAAACTGCAGTATACCTCCAGTGATCCTTCCGTGGTGACAGTAGATGCCACCGGCAAGCTGAGAGGGGTTAACCTGGGGAACGCAGTTGTTACAGCAGTATCCGCCGACAACCCGCTCTTAAAGGATGAGGTTCAGGTGACGGTCGAAGTCGGTGACGGGATTATAGATGAAACGAATTTCGAGAACGGCCGGAATGGCTGGCCGGCCGATGCCAACCGGAGTATCGTGGAGGCCGACGGCGGCAATCACATGTATAAGCTGCTCAAAGGCGCGACCACGCTGAATGAGAACGACTTCAATAATTACGAGTTGAGCTTCAAGCTGAAGACGCCTCCAGTGATTCCGGAATCGGCCACTTTCTATATATTCGACCGGCTGAATCCGGGCGGCAACGGAGGAAGAATTGGATACCGGAAGTATGCTGACGGAACTTCTTCCTGGATTCTCTACAATGCAGCCTGGGGAACCGTTAAGCAGAACGCACTGTCTGCCCCGGACCTGCTGCCGGATACCGTCTACAACATGAAGATCATCGTCAAGGGTTCGGAAATTAGCGTCTATGCTGACGGCAAGCTTAAGCTGAAGGCCACTGATCCGACCTTTAATCCTTCCGGCAAAGTCGGGTTCTACGCCGGCGGCTTTGACTATCTCTTGTTCGATGACATCAAATTTATGGTCCCGACAAAAAATGTCTCCGGGCTTATGCTCGACAAGAACAGCGTCAATATGGTAATCGATGAACAGACGCCACTGCAGGTCCAGTTCGATCCGTCGGATGCCGAGAATCGTTCCGTCGTCTGGCAGTCTCTTAACCCGGAAATTGCCTCTGTCGATGAGAACGGAACAGTCACCGCACACGCCAAAGGGGAGACTGTTGTCAAGGTAGCCTCCGTTGCCAACCCGGAGGCCACCGCTTCTGCCCGGATTATCGTGTCGGATATTCTTCACTACACAGATTACGATTCGGGAGCGAACGGGTGGCCGGTGGATCCGAACCGCAGCATTGTAACGGTGAACGGAAACAAGATGTACAAAATTCTGAAGGGCGCCTCTGCGCTTCATCCGAAGCTGTTCACGGACTATGATCTGACCTTCAAGCTGAGAACGCCTGCTGTGATGCCGGATCTTGGGACCCTCTATGTGTATGACCGTTCTGTCGCCAGCAATTCAGGCAAGATCGCATACAAGAAATTGGCGGACGGCACTTCACAGTGGATTCTCTACGGTCCAGCCTGGACGGTGCTTCAGACGAAGAATCTTCCAACCCAAGACTTGCAGCCGGATACCGACTATAATCTTCGTATTCTGGTGGATGGCTCCAGCATTCGCGTCTATGTGAACGGAGAACTGAGACTGGAAGGTTCCGATCCCAAACATAATGCTTCGGGAACGGTAGGTTTCTATGTGGGCGGTTTCAGTGAAATGTGGTTCGACGACGTGAAGTTTACGAGGATTGACAAGACCGCACCTGTTAGCACAGCCGTCTTGACTCCGGCGCTGCCTGATGGTGCGGACGGCTGGTATACTCAGCCCGTTACGGTCCAATTGAATACTGCAGATACGGGTACCAGTGTAACGGACACCGTATACAGCATAAATGGCGGAGATACATGGCTGCCTTACCAGGGACCGCTCACCTTTAGCCAAGACGGCCAGTATTCACTGCTTTACCGCTCGGTTGACTACGCCGGAAACAGTGAGGAATCGAAAACCTTGAGCTTCAAGCTGGATAGCAGTGCCCCTGAGTTAACTGTGGCAGAGCCGGCCCCGAAAGCCTATGCGGGGACAGAATCGCTGACCTTGTCTTGGGCGGCCATCGATGCGATGTCCGGGGTGGATTCCGCCAAAACTGTTGCTCGGCTGGATGAGGAAGCCGTAGAGCCGGGAACGCAGGTTCCACTGTACACGCTGGATATCGGCTCTCACACGTTCGCGGTATCCGTCAGCGACAGCGCGGGGAACAGGCAGGAGAGCACAGTGACTTTCTCAACGTATGCCGATGTAAGCTCGCTGAAAGCACTCGTTGGCCTGTTCAAAGAGAAGTCTTGGATAGACAATCACGGGATTGCGAACAGTCTGCTCGTGAAACTTGTACACGGTCAAGTGGAAGCGTTCGTTCATCAGGTTCAAGCCCAAAGCGGCAAGCATATCCAGGCTGAAGCGGCCTCCTATCTGCTGCGGGATGCCAACCATATCCTGCAAGGGATTGGAGCGCAAGATAAACTACAGGATGGGATTCCCGGCTAAAGGGAATTAAACAAAATAAAGCCTTGGACGAAGTTGTCCAAGGCTTTTGTTCGAATATAAGAATAATTATCCTTTTATTTCTCGCTATCTATCTCCCGGGAGCCGAGCGCTTGTACGGGGCGATTGTCATGCGGGAAAATGCCTTCGAATTTGCCGATTTGCTCATCAGACCATTGAACGGGATTTTCCAGGACGATCCACTGTACCCCTTCGGTACATGGAGGTGTGGTGAGTGATCCTTGATAGCGGAACGAGTGAAGGTCTGTTGGAAGCAGCTGGTTCATGTCGAAGACACCCTCAACCGGGACTTCCTGTTCGCTCTCCTCGGAGGGGAGCACAGACCAAAGCTTTTTCAGCTCAACATTTTCGGAGCCTTTAGTGATTAGGACACTCAGCACAGCAAGCGTCTCGTCTTCACTTTTATGGACAAAATGAAGCTCCATATCGGCATGTTTGCCATCTACCTCATGCTCGCTGGGCAGATGGAAATGAAACTGCTGCAAGATATACGTCTTTCCTTCAAGGGTGATACGGTTGTCCTGATTTTTTAGGTTAACCTGGATCGTGTGGCCGTTGTTAATGATAGACACCGGGGACGGCGCATACTCAACCTTGATAGGGGACAGGCTCTCATCATCCTGCACTTTCTCATGAAGAATGTTAATCGGCGACTGGGCCGTACCTGTACTGCAGGTTGTGAACAGTTTATCCAGTTCAGCCCAGTGTTCCGGGGACGTTTCACCTTCATAGGACCAATGCGCAGGGTGGGCGCTTACTGTGGTAGCGGGTTCCTTATTCGCTTCTGCCTCGTTCTTCTGTTCGTTGCTTCCGCATCCCGCCATCACAGACAAGACCATGATGGGAAACAGTATTCGGGACACCTTTTTGTTGATACGCATACGTCATCCTTCTTCCTTTTGGATAGTGGAACATTTTAATTTATATTGTAAATATTGGCACGTTCAGCATCAAGTGAAAAAAGGCTCAAAGTTCTCAAAATGGTTCTAACTATCTAGGCTGCCAGCGAATCCAAGAACTTGCTATCCGAATCGAATATAAATATAACCAGATATTCTAATCCAGTTCGAAGAGGTGGTTTCCAAGTGAGAAGGCAGGCAGGGACAGCTAAAAAACGGAACCTTTCACCCAGACCCCGACCCAAAGACAGCTTGAAGCTTAAGGTGCAGGCACAGATCATTAACTTTGCCGTGATCGGAGATAGTCATGTGGGGTATGGGAACAGCTCGGCTATTTTTAGAAAGCTTTTGCCAAAATCAGTGAGCAGCGGGAATAAGAAGTTTGTGATTTTTGGCGGGGATAATGCCCAGGCAGGAGCCAATCATGGAAATAATGCCGATGCCTTCTACAAGGACTTCAAGGATACGGTTACCAGCACGCTCGGGAGTATTCCTTATAAAGCATCGATAGGAAATTGGGAGGCAAGCACTCAGTCCTTGTTCAAACAATATTTAGGTGCGGTTGCCGGGCAAATGAATTTCCCGGGTACGCAGGCAAAGGTGAAGTATGTATGGCTGGATTGTGCGCTAGGGGCATTCACACCGGAAAGCCTAAATATTCTGAAAAATTTAGACGACCGTTATTATTATATTATTGATTTTCATTGGCCATTGAAAGTGAGCGGGATTACGGTTGCTCCCAGTCATGTGTTAAGCGGGGCAGAGACGAATAAGTTTTTTACGGCGATTCCAGCGAAAGTGAGAGATAAAGTGCTGGCCATATTTACACACCACGGGCATTTGTTTTATCGGAAGCTGGCCAATATTTATCCGGGGTTCCCTTCAACTAAATTCTTCGTGTGCGGATGTTCAGGGGATTATAAATGCAAGCCAAACGGTGACCGGGGGTATTACAACGCCACATTGACCATTAATGGGTCTGCTGTCACTGTGAACGCTTATAAGGTGCCGGTTATGTAGCTCGATTTGGTTTGAAATTCTAATTCGGCAACTTTACTGATTTCGGTACTATTTAGCAGTTCAACCCGAACCCTCTCAAGTTCAGGTAGAGACACATTTTATTGTGTTTTCTACAACAGAATCTTTATAAAATAGCCGGGAAGCAGACTCTATTGCACGAAGTACAGCAGAATGCGATTTACCGGAGAATAATGAGCATTCTGCTGTATAAAGTGCACTCATATGAAAAAAGTCCTCATGCAATTACTGCACACTCAGATTATCCCAATTGATCTGGAACTCCTTCAGCATGCCTTCTTTAGGCAGCTTACCGCCGAGATAACCTTGAATGCTGCTGGATAACTCCTGTGGCATTCCGTTCGGCAGACGCGACCAGTTCCAAGTCAGCGCCTGATCCTTGTCTGTATAGTCCAGCACCTCAGCGCCAAGTGCCCCGAGATCCTCTTCGCTTCCCTTGATGCTGTCGAGCGCAGGGATGAACTGGAATTCCTTGGTGATATATTGCTTGCCGGTCTCCGAGGTAACGAGCCAATCCAGGAAGAGCTTAGCGTCCTCTTTAACCGGGGAGAACTTGTTGACTACCCAGTTGCTTGGCACCCCTACATAGAGCTTATCGTTATCTTCCGGGGTATCGTCAATCGGCATCGGCAGGATGCCCAGGTTAAGATCCGGGTCAATCCCGTCAATCTGGCCTTGGGTCCAGTTGCCCTGCTGCATCATCGCGGCTTCCCCGCTGGCCACCATGGTGACCTGGGTATTATAGTCGGTCGAGAGCGGGTTCTTGTTCCCGTATTCCACCGTCAGGTCAAGCAGGTCGATCCACTTGGAGAAAACCGGGTCTCCGGCGAAGGACTTGGAGCCGTCCGTCAGACCGGCGATGAATGCTTCGGGATCGGGCTGCTGGGCGAAGGCTACGTTCACATTGTGGTTACCGAGCACGAACCATTCCTGATAGCCGTTGGCAAAAGGTGTGATCCCTGCGGCCTTCAGCTTTTCGGCAGCCTCGCGCAGAGCGGCCAGAGTCAGCGGCTTCCCGGTAATTCCGGCTTGCTTGAACAGATCCTTATTATAAATGAAGCCGTACCCTTCCAGATTCATGGGCATGCCGTAGAGCTTGCCATCTACAGTCATTTGTTCGGCAGCCAGTGGCTTCACATCCTTAGCCCAGGCTTCTCCGCTCAGATCCTCCAGATATTCCAGCCACATGTCACGCTCATTGTTGCCGCCGATAGTGAAGATGTCCGGCTCATCCCCGGATGAGAACTTCGCCCTTAGGGAAGCGCCATAGTCGCTGCCGCCGCCGACGCTCTGAATCTCCAGCCGGATGTCCGGGTGTTCCTTCTCGAATTCAGTCTTGAGCGAAGCCAGTGCTTCGGAGATTTCGACCTTGAACTGGTAGATATGCACAGTTTTGATTCCACCCGCATTGTCGCTGCCGCGTCCACAGCCGGCCGTTAGCAGGGCCAGCAGCAGGGAGCATGCGAGGAGAATTCCACGTTTTTTATTCATATTGATTCATCCTCTCTGCCTGAAAAGTCACATGTATCGTCAGCCCTTGACGGAGCCTTGGGCGATCCCTTCAATAATATACTTCTGCATCAGCAGGAAAAAGATGACCACAGGTGTAATCCCGAGCACGAGACCCGGAAGCGCCAAATCCCACTGCTTCGTATATTGCCCGAAGAAGCTGTAAGTGGCGATGGGAATGGTGCGGAGCGATGGGGCCTGCAGAATGAGTGAAGGCATCAGGTAATCGTTCCAGATCCACAGAGTGTTCAGAATAATGACGGTGACGATGATCGGCTGCATCAGCGGCAGTACGATCCGGAAAAAAGTACCGTAGGGACTGCTGCCATCCACCCGCGAAGCCTCTTCAATGTCGATGGGTACCGATTTGACGAAGCCGTGGAAAAGAAAAACGGTCATTGGCGCACCAAACCCCAAATACGCCAAAATCAGACCGGCCGTCGAATCCATTACGCCCAGGCCGCTGACGATCTGCACCAGCGGAATCATGATCGCCTGAAAAGGAATAACCATGGCCGCTACGAGCGCGATATAGAGGAAGCGGTTGTATCTGCTGTTGTTGCGGACCATTTTATAGGCACACATGGAGCAGAGGAAAGCCAGCAGGATATTGCTGATTACCGTGACGACAAAAGAGTTCAGGAAAGCACGCGGGAAATCGGTAGCTTTCCACGCATCGGCGTAGTTGCTCCACTGGAACACGGAGGGCAGCGCAGCGGAATCCGAAAGAATCTCGCTGTAGCTTTTGACCGAATTGGCCAGCAGGAAGTAAAACGGAACCAGAAAAACAAGCCCCAGTACAATCATCAGTAACTCGGCAAACAGCAGGTGGGCACTGAATTTTTTTGCGGTAGTCTCCATTACAGCTCCACCTCTCTTTTCTTGGTTGCACTAACCTGCAGCAGGGAGATGACGGCCACAATGACGAAGAAGACCATTGCTTTGGCCGATCCCATGCCGAACCGGCTGATCGTGTAGGCCTCATTGTAAATATTAAGCGCGACCGATTCGGTAGCCTTGAAGGGGCCGCCTTTGGTCAGCGACAGGTTCAGGTCGAACAGCTTGAAGGACCAGGAGATGGACAAAAATAAGCAAACGGTTACAGCCGGCATCACCAGCGGAATGGTGACATGGCGCAAGGCTTGCATACGTCCGGCCCCGTCCACTTTGGACGCTTCGATCAGGCTCTGCGGCACGTTGTTGATGGCCGAGATGTAGATCACCATCAGATAACCCGCATTTTGCCACACGAAGACGATTACAATAGCCCAGAATGCAGTGGCTTCCGTACCGAGCCAAGGCAGATTAAAGAAGGACCAGCCGGTGGCCTGTCCCATGGAGGCAAACCCTCTAACAAAAATAAACTGCCAGATGAATCCGAGCAGCAAACCGCCAATGACATGGGGGACAAAAAATACCGTTCTCAGCACATTGCGCGTAAATAGCTTGCGGGTCAGCACATAAGCGAGTGTGAATCCGAGCAGATTCGTCAGCACCAGTCCAAACAAAGTGAACTTCGCGGTGAACCAGAACGAATTCAGAAACGAAGGGTCTTTGGTGAAAATATGTAAATAGTTTCGCAGCCCGGTCCACTCGACATGCCGTGAGATTCCGTTCCAACTGGTAAACGAATAATAAAGGCCCAAAAAGAATGGAATCAGCACAATAACAAAGAAAAAAAGGGAAGTTGGCCCGACAAAAATAAACTGCTGCATCAGGCGTGATCTTTTTTTATGGTCCATCGTTCCTCACCCCTCTGTATAAAGTAAATATTTCATTAAATAACCGGATCACCGATTAACCAAACAAGAAAAACTAGAATTTACCAGATTTCACTCGCTGTTGTGTCAGACAATGGCATTCATTATGGACGGGCTCAAGTGGATAAACAGGGGGAAAAGCCGGTGTTTAGCGGGGGGGAATTAGCGAGAAAACTATAAGCTCTATAATCTAAAAAAACGGACGAAGAACGTCCCGTACTCCATGGCATATTGGGGTGCGGGATTTTTTTTATGCAGAGGAGGAAGTTAGGAATGGGTTTTGCTGAAGAACACCAAAAGTGGCTGGATTCTCATAAGAACCGTAGAACAGGAGAACGACTTGACCGGTTGGTGCGAGGGCACGGGCATGGTGAGAAAATGTTTGTGGAGCGGGTTTGGTGGCCGATTTTTGGTCATATGGATGATCTTCATCCGGAGTACGAGGTCTCGGATTGGCGGGGCCGGCCTTATTTTGTTGATCTGGTCTGGAAACCGGGACAGGTTAAGTTTGCCATTGAGATCAAGGGGTACGGGCCACATGTGCAGCGGACCGATCGGACCAGGTACCGGCAGGAATTAAATAGAGAAACTTATCTGCAAATTGCAGGGTATCGTGTAGTCGCGGTTCCCTATGATGATTTGGAATCTGTACCGGAGCTGACAATTTCTCTATTTAAATCTTTATTGGCTCCAAGCTTGTTGAAGATTGCGGATGGGGAGAGTCGTCCGTACAGCAGGCTGGAGAGGGACATTCTACGGATGGCGACACGTTGGAATGGGTTCATCCGGCCTGTTGATCTAGTGAACGAGCTTGGAGTGAATCCACGTACAGTCAAGAAATCTATGAACTCTTTGTGTGAAAAAGGGAAGTTTAGACCTGTGCTGGCCCAGGGTAGCAATCGAATTTGCCGATATGAATTTATACATTCGTTCATGGATAACGAGCTATGGTAATGCCTCTGATATCACCGAAAGTGGGTAAAGTGGTGAAATGAGAGGTAAATGTGCCTCTAATATCACTCCTCTCGTGAGAAGGTACGGAGGTTTGTACGCGGATTCACTCACCAGGAACGATTATCAGCTCAGGCTTGACAGCCCTTTCATAGTGTGGGTATGGTAGATTGGTCACACTAGAAGGAGGTTGAGGCACATGTCAGGAGTTCTCGGCAATCATTTCGTTACGCAGATTGGAATTTTGGTGAATGATATTGAGAAGGTAAGCCGGGCGTATGCGGACTTTTTTGGACTGGCGGTGCCGGAAATTATCATTACCGATACGGCAGATATTGCCCAGACCCGGTATAACGGCGGGGCGACGGAGGCGCGGGCCAAGCTCGCTTTTTTTGACATGGGCTCCTTGCAGCTGGAACTGATTGAGCCGGATCATCAGCCGAGCACTTGGCGCGATTACTTGAATGAGCATGGGGAAGGGCCTCATCATATCGCTTTTGTAATCGAAGGAATGCAGGAAAAGATTATGCTGCTCGAAGGCAGAGGGTTCCCGCTGCAGCAGAAGGGCGAGTATGACGGGGGACGTTATGCTTATATGGATACGTTCAAGGAATTGAAGGTGCTCGTGGAGCTACTGGAGAACGATAAGCAATAAATTAGCAATAAATTAGCAATAAATTAGCAATAGAGTGTAATAGCAGAATACACCCATGCAAATTGATATTCTCCCGCTGTGAATTCTGCCTATTCATGAACAGAACAGCGGCGCTTGGGGAAATTATGCAATAGAGGAGGAGCGAAAGATGAACATTCTAATTACCGGTGCGGGACGCGGGCTGGGTGTTGAGCTGGCGGCCGAAGCACTGAAGCGCGGGCATGGAGTGATTGCCGGAGTTCGCCATCCTGATCAGGAACAGACCGCGCTGTCGCAGCTTGCTGCAACCTATGGAGCCAAGCTGACCGTGGCCGCGCTGGATGTGACGAACGAAGAGGGAATCGCGGAGCTGGCTGCTAGTCTGAAAGGGCAAGGGCGGACGCTCGGTGCGATCATCAACAATGCGGCGATCCTGACCGCCCGGAATACGCCGGTAGAAGAGCTGGATCTGAAGGACATGCTGACAACGATGGATATTAATCTGTACGGGCCGATGCGGGTGGTCAAGCATTTCCTGCCGCTGCTCACCGAGCCTGACCGTTCAATCATCAACATCTCGTCGGAAGCGGGCAGCATCACCAATGCCTATCCGGGTGATTATCCTTATGCCATCTCCAAAACAGCACTCAATATGTTCTCGCAGCAGCTGCATGTGTATTTGCAAGAACGCGGCATACAGGTGCTGAGCGTACATCCCGGCTGGATGCATACGGATATGGGCGGGGAAGAGGCGCCGACGAACCCGCGCAGCAGTGCCGAGGGCATTATCAGCCTGATCGAGCAACGCCGCGCTCCGGAAGGGCATTTCATGTTCGTGGATTATACCGGCAAAGATATGGACATCTAGGTTGTGATTCTAAGAGAGTCCGATGTAGCAGGGGCTGTCCAGTTAGCCGTTCAACGGCTGCCAGGGCAGCCTCTTTGAGCTAATCGGGAGCTGGCGAGTGCATCCGTAATCAAGCTGTTTCACACAAATCTCGCTATGCTCTATGCACTCACTCACTAACTTATGAGCCCCGCAGTACCTCAAATTGAAGCTTATAAATTTTGGTGGGGCGGCCCCGCAGCTTCTCCTGCTTCTGGTAGCTTACATTTGCAACTCCCTTTTCGGTTAACAGGTTCATAATCCGGTTGGCGTTGCGCAGCGTAATCCCCAGATGAAGAGCAATATCCTGACTCGACAGCTCATCACGCTTCAGCTTGTGCATGACGGCTATAATCTTTTGAACCTGAAGCGGCGTGATGCCTATATGCCGGCCCCATGCTTCGGCTTGGGGGTCATGGGCATGCGTAAACTCCAGACGGTTAGACTCGCCAAGCGGTCCGATGATGCGTTCATCCTCCATAACCGCGAAGCTGCTAGGCAAGGGCTGCCGCTCTGCAAGCGTTAGCGCGTTTTGCCCATGAAAGCGGGCCTTATACAGTGTCTCCCCGGCTCCCCAGCCAATATCCACGCGTACAGACAATTGATCGTTCAGGAAAGCCAGCAGTTGGCAGCTAGCGAATCCGCCTGTCCATTTCTCCTCCAAATCCTGCTGAGATACCAGCAGCTCGAAATAATCTGCGTGCTTCTGAACAATAAGAGGCAGCTCCTCCCGGCCGGAAAAAGTCAGCAGCGCTTTGTGCAGTGTCGCCATAACGAGCACGGCTTCGGGATCATCCTGCTCGCGCAGCTTGCGGAGCCCTTGAGCTTGAACCTGTCCGACGGCTGTGCGGTTGGCTTTCATTTGCAGCCGTTCTATTTCTTGAGCCATATGGTTGAACGCTTCAAGAATGGTTTCGTCTGAGGGGAATAAGTGGACAGCATTTACCCCTTGCTCCGTCAGCTTATCGACCAAATTACCGTAGCGGGTAACGGAGAGGTCGATGTTCCCTTGTTCCCATAGTTCCAAATGAAACCGGAGCATATCTTCATACGACAGCCTGTCCGCTTGCTCTTCAGGCATATAGGGTAGCAATTCAGGCTGCAGTAATTCTTTTATGCCGAGAAAGCCATTATCCTGGTCCAGGAAGTCAACAGCCATTCGCGAGCTGCGCAGCTCCGGATGAGCCGAGTGGGCTTGAAACATCAGTTTATAGAAGTCGCGTTCCGTAACATCCAAGTAGCTCATCCGGATAGGATACGGGCCGTTGATCTCCTTCTGCAAAGCTAAATAAGCAAGTTCTCCACCAAAAATAACAGCGTCCAGCGTCATCGGCCGGGACAAATAAAGGGCTGTGATTTCTTCCAGCGAGCGGTAAGGGAGCAGAGTCAGCTCGCATAACTGCTCCAGCTGTCCTTGCACCTGCTTCAGGCGTTTCACCGAGTGCTCCGCTACAATAAAACCGATTTTTAACATGTGCTCACGTCCAATCTTTACTCGTATTCATTGAATAGGCCTCTTAAGTATACTATAATTTTGGAAAAGGTAATAATACGTCCAAAAATATACCGGAGGTGCATCTTGAAGAACATACGTGAGGAGCAGCAAGCTGATTATGATTGGTTGGCGGATAGGATTGAGCATAAGCGGGAAATGTTTACGCAACTAAGCGATCAAATCTGGGGATTGGCAGAAACCAAGTTCGAAGAGTTTGAGTCGGCGGGTCTGCTGGCAGATCAGCTGGAGCTGTCCGGCTTCCGGGTCGAGCGTCATGGCGGGGGTCTTCCAACCGCATTTATCGGTACGTATGGCTCGGGAAGTCCGGTTATTGCCGTATTGGGGGAATTCGACGCGTTGCCAAATATGAGCCAGCAGGCGGGTGTAACGGTTGAACAGGCGCTTCAGAACAAGGGGAACGGCCACGGCTGCGGCCATCATCTGCTTGGAACGGGCTCACTGGCAGCCGTTATCGCCGTTAAGGAATATATGGACAAGAAGGGGCTTCCGGGAACGATCCGTTACTACGGCTGTCCGGCTGAGGAAGGCGGATCCGGCAAAACCTTCATGGTACGCGAAGGCCTCTTCGATGATGTGGATGCGGCCTTAACCTGGCATCCGGGCTATAACAATGCAGTGGTGTCACAAACGTCATCGGCCAATGTCCAGCTCCGCTACAGGTTCCAAGGCAAAAGTGCACACGCCGGCATAAGTCCTCATAAGGGAAGAAGCGCCCTGGATGCCGTGGAATTGATGAACGTGGGGGCCAATTACTTGAGGGAGCATATCCCGCCGGGAGCACGGTTCCATTACGCGGTGACCGAGACGGGCGGACATTTCCCGAACGTGGTGCAGGCCGTAGCCGAGGTTGTTTATTTAATTCGCGCACCGGAAATGCAGCAGGTGAACGAGATTTATCAGCGAATAAACGATGTGGCGAAGGGGGCGGCGTTGATGACCGGAACAGAAGTGGACATTCAATTCGAAAAGGCTTGCTCCAATCTCATTCCAAACGTAACGCTGGAAGAGGTTATGTATCGATGTTTCACAAATTTGGGCATACCTGCGTTTACAGAGGACGAGCAAAGCTATGCAAGCGAAATCTTAACAACGCTGGAGCCTGTACAGACAGGGGCTGTGAACGGGGGAGGACTGCTGAAAACGCTTGACCCATACGAACCTGTCAGCGGAATAATGTTAGGCTCTACTGACGTATCGGATGTAAGCTGGGTTGTGCCGACGGCTCAGCTGGAGACCGTCTGCTACGCGTCGGAAACGCCATTTCATTCCTGGCAGATGGTGGCGCAAGGGATGACCTCAGCCAGCCATAAGGGCATGCTGCATGCAGCAAAGGTCATGGCTGCAACCGCAGTCGAACTGCTTATGCACCATGACATTCTGGAAGAAGCGAAGCAGGAGCTTAGAAACCGGGGCGGCATGGAAGGTTATACCTGCCCGATTCCCGCTCATGTCAATCCACCGGTGAAGGAACGGTTATTCCGGCAGCAGCCTGAATAACGCTGATGAGATGGCTGCACAGCAGTGCAGCCAACCCGGTTTATGAACAATAATCAAAAGCAGCATTCTATCTGTATGCTCCCTGGCAAGGGAACATACGGCAGAATGCTGCTTTTTTTCCTTCTATATATACATACAAGCATATAAGGATTACAGAGATAGAGCGAGAACCTGCTCCGTAGTTATGTTAGCACCGGTCTGCAGATATTCCATGTTCTTGAGCGCCATGTTATGTGCCTGATGACTGGTGCCGATTACGGCGTCTGATACGACATGAAAGTGATAGTCATGCTGGTGTGCATCAACGGCTGTGAAGCGGACGCAGATGTCTGTCATGCCGCCGATGAGGAATAGGCGTTTGACGCCTAGGCAGCGGAGCAGCAGGTCGAGGTCAGTCGCGAAGAAGCCGCTGTACCGCCGTTTGGTAATAATATATTCGCCTTCGATTGGCGCGGTCGACGGATGGAATTCTTCGGCCGGAGTGCCTTCCAGGCAGTGAATCTTCTCCACACCGTCGAGCTCGCGCCCGAAATCGCTGAGGTCGGCGCGGTGAAGCTCGCGGATTTGGATGACTGGCAGACCCAGCTCACGGAAATGCTTGATAACCTTGGGCGAGTTCAGCATACAAGTGCCGCCCTCCATGACGGGAATGGCATCGCTCTCCATGTCGTTCTGGATGTCTACGACGATGAGGGCGCTATGTTCAGGTATTTTGTTCATAAGAAATCTCCTTTCATTTTCCTGATTTTAGTTAAATAAATCCTCGACAGAGATGATCGAGCCAGTTTGAAAGTATTCAATGTTGTCTAGTGCGGCTTGAGCTACTTCGTCACTGCTTGGCGTGCCAACAGCTTCTTTGAACACATGCACATGATAGTTGTATTGATGCGCGTCTACCGCAGTATAATGCACACAAATGTCTGTCATGCCCCCAACCAGGAACAGGTGCTCAGCCTTGAGGCCGCGCAGCAGAATTTCCAGGTCAGTGCCGAAGAAGGCACTATAGCGGCGTTTGTCGACCGTGTATTCTCCTTCGATGGGTGCTGTAGGCTCATAATAGGTGGCTTCGGGATTCCCTTCCACACAATGGATATTCTCGGCGCCGTCAAGCTCCCGGCCAAAGTCGATCAGGTCTTTGCGGTGAATCTCGCGAATATGCACAATCGGCACATCGCCGCGTGTGCGGAAATATTCAGTTACGCGTTCCACGTTTTTGAGATAAGCCTGTCTTTGTGGAGTCAGGCCGCGCGATTTTGCAGGATCCGAGTTCTGCACATCAATCAGGATGTACACGCTATGTTCGGGTATCGTAATCATTAAGGATCGCCTCCGGTTATAATAATAGTTTACGGGCTAGCAGCTATTCCCACAAAAAGTCTGTAGATACAAGCTGTGTTACGTCAAACGGTTCTTTGATTATACCGATGGATGTGTAGAAATCAACGACGTCCTGCATGGTGTCGTAAATCCAGCCGCCTTCACCGATGCCTTCCACATTATCGGCCAGTGTGTACAAATGAACGGTAGGGAACATCGCTTTGACTTCTTCGGCACTTACTTGCAGATCGTCAGCTGTCAGCTCCGCAGCTGCATCCAGATCACCTTCGATGTATTGAGTTGCGTCTTCCACCGCTTTAAGCGTGTTTAGCAGCCATTCCGGCTTCTCTGCAGCGTTTTTGGCGGATACTACCACGACATCCAGAATCGTATTCTCCATGTCGGCAGTCGAAATGATAATATTACCATCGCGCGAGGTTGTGCCTTGGGACAGATAAGGCTCGAAAGTGGTTGCTGCATCTACGCTGCCGGCCACAAACGCGGCGCCGCCTTTGCCCGGCCCCATATCTACGAGCTTGACATCGTCTATAGTCATCCCTGCCGTAGCAAGTGCCTTGGCCAGCATATAGTGGGTTACCTCGCCGTATTGAGCACTAACAGATTTTCCTTTCAGGTCAGCCACGCTCTTGATGCTTGCATCGGATACAATGCCGTCTGCGCCCGTAGAAGCATTATGCAAATAGACGATTTTTGGCAACGTGGTAATATCGGAGCCTTCTTCAATAAGTGCATTCACTGAAACCAAATAGGATTGGAGAGTCGTAAAGGCCATGTCTACATCGCCAGTCATGACACTCATCAGAGGAGAGGTGGCTCCAAACGCGCCGATTTTCAGGTCAACGTTATGGTCGAGGTCGAATTTCTTATCATCCAGTGCATAAATGCCAATTCCGCCGATGAATGGCGCATAGGCCGTTTTCACGGTAACAGGACTTTTTGCCGGAGCGGCAGAGCTGTTGCCGCCTGCAGCATCAGCTGAACCATCCGCCGAATTCGTGTTTCCGCAAGCCAATAAGCTGGACAGCATGGCCACCGAGGCCAGCAGGGTCGCACCCGTTTGAATGAAGCCGAATTTTTTTTGTTTCATGTTGATTTCTTCCCCTCCATTTGGTTTGTATATGATCAACATCCGGCAGAAGGATTCCAAGGAATCATTCCACCAGATTGTGAATCCACTTGTTGCCCCGAATCCGGATGCGTACCAGCGTGAACTTGAACAAGTCATCCAGAATTACGAACAGAAACACGATTTCGATGCCGAGATTAAGCGCGTAGCCGGTCAGGAATGTGAGCGGAAGGGATACGCACCACAGGGCTACATTATCAATGATGAAGCACATCTTCGTATCGCCGCCGGCCCGGAGCGTTCCCATAATGTGAATGAAGTTCATTCCCTTGATGGGCATGATGACTGCCAGATAGATGACGATCAGGACAATGGTATCGCGGACTTCCTGCGAAATTGCCTGGTACAGATTCAGGAAGAGCGGCACACAGGTCATCATAATAATGCCCAGCAGTACTCCGCCGAGAGCGGTATAGGTCGCCATACGGTTGGAATAATAAGGAGCCTTCTCCGGTTTACCTTCTCCAATGGTCTGACCGAGAATAATCGCGGCAGCTTGTCCGGTTCCGATAAACAATGCGATTAGCAGCTGTTCCAGCACTTTGGCGATCCCGACGGCTGCCCCGACCGCGTAGCCCATATGATAGAAGACGACGCTATACAAGGCGTAACCGATACTCCACACCGTCTCATTTAAAATGACCGGAGCGGAGGTTTTAAAGAATACTGCTAGAAATTCCTTTTTTGCCGAGAATAGATTCCGGAGTGTCGGAGCAAAGCTTTTGAACTTGCTGTACAGAATGGAAGTCGTAATCAGCATTTCTATCGTTCTGGCAATTACAATGGCAACGGCAGCCCCCTGAATACCGAGAACAGGCAGACCGGCATAGCCGAAGATGAGCATATAGCTGAGAATAATGTCGATGATGATCGTCAAAAGAGTGATCCGGAGAGGCAGGCCGGCCCGCCCGATATTCCGGTAGATCATTGTGCAGGCCAGGGACAACCCTGTAGGCAAATAACTGATGCACACCGTCTGCAGATAATTGGCAGCCTGCTCAACCACCTCTTGCTCATTGGAGAAAATATGGAGCACCTCTGCCGGGAACAGCAGGCCGATCAGAGTGAACAAGGCACTAACCGCAAGCACGAGGGCAAATGCGACAGCCGATGCGATCTTGAGATTGTGCTGATCGCCTTTACCGTAATATTGCGACAGAAAAATGGTAGAGCCGCTGACAATGCCGACAATCATCAGATTGAGAATGAAAAAGACTTGCCCCGCCAGACTGACAGCAGATACCTGCAGGTCTCCAAGCTGGCCTACCATTAAGGAAGCGAAGGTGTTGGTGATGCTGGTCAACATGCTTTGCAGGCCGATAGGAAGTGATAAGAGCAGGAAGCCTTTCAGAAAAGCCTTATCCTCATGGAATGTAGCGATAAAGCTAGCTTGTCGCATGAAGGTCATTCCCGAAATCTTTTGAATGCAGAAGGCTATGGATTTTTTTGCGGATCTGGATAAATTCCGGTGTGTCCTTAAGCTCCAGATCGCGCTTCTGCGGCAGATCAATCGGGATATCCGCAATGACCCGCCCCGGGCGGGAGCTCATAACATACACACGCTGGGACAGGAAGACGGCTTCCTCGATGTCGTGTGTAATAAAGATGACGGTATGCTTCTCCTTCTCCCACAATTCCCGCAGCTGCAGCTGCATATTTCCTTTGGTGTCGGGATCAAGTGCGCCAAAGGGCTCGTCCATCAGCAGTACCTCCGGATTGTTGGCCAGCGCTCGGGCAATGGCTACCCGCTGTTTCATACCGCCGGACAGCTCTTTGGGCAGCCTGTTGCGAAAATCGGTTAAGCCCACTAGGTTCAAGTATTTCTCGACGATTTGATCCGCCTCCGCCTTGGGCATTTTCTTCAGCTTTAGCCCAAAGCGGATGTTCTTCTCTACTGTCAGCCATGGAAATAGAGTATACGCCTGGAATACCATGCCGCGGTCCGCGCCCGGGCCGGTCATGACGCGGTTGTCGAGCAGGATATCGCCGGAGGTTGCTTCGTCCAGTCCGGCAAAAATGCGGAGCAGGGTCGATTTGCCGCAGCCGGAGGGGCCAACGACACTAATGAATTCATTGTTGGCAATATCAATGTTGATGTTCTCAAGAGCGAAGGTTTCCGTTTTTTTGGATCGGTAAATCTTGTTGAGGTTTTTGCAGGAAATTTTGATGGCTGGCACTTGCTGCATAAGAGTGGTCCCCTTTCGAGTGTGGCTGCTTTACACGTCTTCGGCCCAGTGGAACAGGCGCTTGTTGATGAAGGCAAATATACGGTCGAACAGCAAACCGAGAATTCCGATGACAAAAATGCCGCCAAAGATGATGTAAGTCTTCATAAACCGTTCTGCGATCATGATGTTGTAGCCAAGCCCGGAGCTGGAAGCCAGCATTTCCGCCATAATCAGGTACGTCCATGCCCAGCCCATAACCATGCGCATCGTGTCCATGACATTCGGCATAATGGCGGGGATAATGACATTGCGGATCACCTGGGCTTGAGAGGCTCCCAGCGTATAAGCAGTGTTGATCAGGTCGATCTGAATGCCTTTGACGATATCTGCAATCATGGCGGTCATCGAAAAGACGGCGCCGACGACAATAATCGTAATTTTTGCCGTCTCACCTACGCCTGTCCAGACCATGATCAGCGGTATCAGCGCCGATACGGGCAGGTAGCGGAAGAATTCGATCAACGGTTTGGTTACAGCGTTTATGATTTTATAGGTGCCTGACAGCAGGCCCAGCGGAACGCCGATCACAACCGCGATAAGAAAGCCCATCAGCACGCGATAGCAGCTGATAGTGATATCCTGCAAGATGCTTCCATCCAGGATAGCTGTGAACAGGTAAGAGAAGGTCGCTTGAGGTGTAGGCAGGAAGATCGGGTTGATGCCCGAAAAGTTGCTCCCAACATACCACAGCAAAATCAGCAGCAAGAAAGTGATGATCATAATAGAATTAAATAGACGAGGATTAATATCCCGACGAATCCGAAACAGATTTCGCAGCAGACCTCTGTTGTTCACTTATAACTCCCCTTTCAAAGTATGTTCGCTCTACTCTCCCATTTCGTAAATCTTTAAACCCAGTTGTAACTGAAGCCGTAATTCCGGATCGTCGAACGAGATGCCGAGTATCGTCTTGATCTTATCGAGGCGGTAAACGACGGTATTATAGTGGGTATACATGGCTTGTGCGGTGATTTTGATGTTGCAGCCCACTTGAAAGTAGGCGGTCAGTGTTAGAATTAAGCTGGAATTATGGGCTTTGTCGTACAGCACGAGCGGCCGGATAAAGCGGTCGAGAAACTTCTCGACGTTGGCATGCTTGGGGAGCAGTGAGAGTATCGTATAGATGCCAAGCTGCTTCCAGGTAATCAGTCTGGAATTCTCCCGGCTGATACAGGAGGCAATATATAAATTCTCAGTATCGATATATCCCGTATTAATAGAGAGTGCGCTGCTGGATTCACCAATGCATAAGGAGAACTCAGTTGTGCCGCATGCTTCTGCAATCTGTCCCGCCAAGGCTTCCGCCTTATTATGTGGATCATCGCTGCTTCCGTCAGTCTGAGGCATAAGCGCGACGATTTTGCCGGACATCGACGTAAAGAGGGATGGACTTCTGGGCTCCATATGATTAAGCCTCGATAGAATGGCGGAGTCCGGTGTCGGCTGCACGCTGGAGTGGAATTTCACGATGACTACACGGTAGCTGCAGGCTGACAGATTGCTGCACCCGTAGAACTGGCCTTTAATATCGAGATCCTCGGAGCTTGGGATGCAGCCCATCAGCCAGTCTTTCAGGAAATCATCAAAGTATTTGGCCTGAACCAGCTTATAGGTGTTCTCACCGCTAAGCCGGATGTTCAGCAGCGGGAGAATCCGGGACACTGTGGACAGATCGAGCTCGCTGCAGGCTCCGTTCTTCTCCGCGACCAGCACCAGGATCGGGTCTCTCTCTGTCTCCCATAGGTTGAAGACATGCAGGTTGACGTTGTGATCTGCGGCAACCATGGCATGAATAGTGCTGTGCTTGGGAGAAGATCTGGAATCAAAGCTTAGAAGGTGGTCGTAGAAGGACTTGAAATAGTCCAGCTGCCCGGGGGAAACGATGAACTGGCTGAAAGCATTCAGTATAGAGATCGGATTGCCGATCATCTCCCCGACGACCTCAAGAATTCCCGGCATATCATACCCGTGGAGCATCAACTCCGATACCTGTTCAAGGCGGCGCTGCAGCAACAGAATGTTCCGGGTTTCAAATGTGATCACCTTCTCCATGACCTCACGCACCACATTGGAGAAAATGGTCGATTCCGGAAGCTCGAACAACGGCAGTCCGTGAGCTTCTGCGCAATCAATGATCTTCTGCGGAATCTCGGCAATAAACCGCTTGGGCTTAATGCCGAATGCCGCTACACCCCGGTTCACCAGATGGGGGATAAGCTCAAGGAAGGCGTCCATATTATTCTGGTAGGAATAGCCGGTGGTCACCAGAAACTCATTTGCCTGTGCCCAGTTCTGAATATCCGGAACTTCCATGATGTTGACCCGGCTAATGATATTATCCAGCCGGTCTTTACCTGCGAGCAGCTTGAGATTCTGAAGGGACTCCATATCGTATAGATCACTGCACCGAAATGACGGTGAAGCTTCTTCAGCAGATACTCCGGTTGGAGTCATCGTTCTCGCCTCCCTTCCTTATCAGCATAGTGATCAGCCTGTAGCAGGGGTATCACTCTGGAACCTGTCTAGCTCCGCAGCTGCCCACCCGCCGTATCCTGTAATATCCTCGCCGTTTATCTCGGCATAAGGCTCACATATAAATCCGGTGATCTCACTGTCGTCCTCCAGCTTGATTCTGCCGATTCCAAGCGGTGCTGGCACCAGCCGGATGAATTCGCCAAGCCGGCCAATCGGAATTCTCCACACTTCAACGGCAATGGAGCTTCCTTGCTCAGAACGAATCAGTCCAGGCTTGGCAGGGACGGAGTTAAGACGAATCAGCCGGTAGCAGGGAGCTGTCCGGTCGGAACGGATGAAGGAAGCGTCACAGTCGAGCAGTTGCTTCTCTAGCGGGAAACCCCGCATGTGCAGACCGCAGACGGCAAGCTCGATGGCTTCGGTCTTCATAAATTCGCCAGCCGCACCTTTCAGCATGTTTTCTTGGCCTCTCATGGCAAACATCGTAATGCCAAAAGGCAGCTGCTCCCCTGCATAGTCGGAAGGCAAAGCGACAGCATTTAAATCAAGCAGATTACAATGGTTAGTATAATGGCCCATGTCGCTATTGGTGGATACCGGGGAAACTGCAACCTGTTCTCTCGTCCAGGTCCCGCCGCAGGTCGGCATTACGAGTACAGCGTCCTTCAAGAGCAAATCAGCTTGTTCTTTGTATTCACGAAGCTCATGGAGTGCTGTGAAGACAGAAGCTGCATCGTAGCCCTTCACCAGCGAGGAGCGCAGAATCTGTTCGGTAACCTCAAAAATGTCCCCGGGGTGGTTTTCGACGAATTCTCCAAGGTCGGACCAGCGTTCGGCAACCCAAGGACCGTCGTATAGAAGACTTGAGGTCTTGTTGAACAGACTGCAATCCACATATTCTATAGGAATTCCGCACAATTCCAAGCGCCGTACCGCCGCTTCCCATGCCGTGCGGTAGGCATCTTTGAACTCGCCGTAAAAGTATAGAGGTTCTTTAGGAAGCAGCAGCTTTTGAGGTTTCACGGAAGCGATGATTTCATATTTGTCTTTGCCATTGCCGCCCGGCTGCTTGCTGCGGGCGACAGCATCCACAAGATAAACATCGTCCAGTGTGCTTGCGAATACCGTTACGCAATCCAGGGTGGCACAGGCCGGCACCACACCCCGGGTAGGCCAATCGCCGATATTTGATTTGTAGCCTACCAGGTCATTAAGCGCCGCCGGCACGCGTCCCGACCCGGCAGTGTCGGTTCCAAGCGAGAAGACGGCTTGTCCTCTTGCGACGGCTACGGCAGAACCGCTACTGGAGCCACCGCTGATCAGCTCGGGCTTAAGCGCGTTATGCGTTTCTCCAAACGGGCTGCGTGTACCGACAAGGCCGGTCGCGAATTGATCCAGATTCGTTTTTCCTATAGGAATAGCTCCTGCTTTCACCAGCCTGGTGATGATGTCTGCACTCTTCTCAGGTTGATAGGAGTAAGCGGGGCAGCCGGCTGTTGTAGTTACGTCTGCCAAGTCGATATTATCCTTGATGGCAAAAGGGATGCCCCACAGCGGATATTCATCCGGATTCATCTGTTCAAGCTTGTCCAGATAAGGCTGGATATGAGCTAACGAAGGAGGGGTGATCCAGATGTTGCTCTCTTTCTCTTGCTCGGCCTGCCTGATAATGTCCTCCATTAATGCCAGAGGTGTTAGTTTGCCGTTTTTGTACATCGTCTTCAATGTGCTGATCGTCATTTTTTTCAAAATGGTTGAACCCCTCTCTGTCAGATAGTTAACCAATGTGTTTTGCGAAAGTTAAATAATGAAGTTTCGTGTTAGATATTATGACTTTAGTGAGAGCTTAAACGATGATGAAGAGAGATATTCAATGTTTTAATGTAAATTAATTTAACACGTTAATTATGTTCTTCATTATCGTTCCCGTTCTGGAAGACTGTCAAGGCATCGCAGGAGCATGGGATGATTTTCATCATGAGTTGACAGATTAGGCCGCTAAAGACAGGTGCTATTTGTGAAGTGTCGCTAAATAAATCGCTCCGGATTTGTGAACGTTTAATCAAAGATACCCTTAAATGTCTACTGTTTCGGCTATTTTGAGCAAGGAATTGGGAGGAGAAGGGAAGTGTTTTGAGAGAATGATTCGTATTTTACATAGATGAAGGTTCCTCCGGGAACCTTGCGGGAAAGATTCAGAAAGAAGCGGTGAGACATTCATTTATAATCAAAACTATTTATTTTCTTGTTTGACAATTATCGAAATGATATGTTATCTTGCCTAACATAAAGTTTGATGTGACTGCTGTGCTTTAGAACGGATTGAAATAGCTGCTGACAAGAGGGGAAAAGGAGTGGAGTTGTTGATGAATGCGATTTGGAGTGAAACGATGCATCCGGGAGGCAAGTGGTCCGGCATTGTTGGCAGAGGGAAGCTGATTCGTCTGACGGCACTCGAAGCGGGCGCCAATGTCTCAATGCTGATGTATCATGCACGAGATTTGTCTGAGCGTTACAATATGCCCGATACACTGAAGGCGCAGCATACTGCTCACTTAACCAGGGGCAATGTGCTTATGAGCGATAACGGAAGGGCGCTGGCCAGCATTCTGCATGATGATTTGGGCTGGCATGATCCGCTGGGTGGTTACACGACAAGGGCAGGCACGGACAGCAAATACGGAGTCAGCTGCTACCAGGAAAGCCGCAATGGCTGGCTGCGCAGCGGCCAGGAGAATCTGGCGGTTGAGCTTGTAAGGAATGGCTTGGGTGAGCGCGATATCTCACCTGTGGTGAACTGGTTCTCCAAGGTTGTCTGCGATGAGGAAGGGAATATGCGGTTTGCTGACAATCACTGTGCTGCCGGAACAACGGTGACACTTCGCCTGGAGATGGATGTACTCCTGATCTTTTCCAATACGCCGCATCCTCTCGATCCGCAGGGGGATTATCCATCTGTGCCTGTCAAGATTGAGGTGCTTCCTGCCGTGCAGGTGGATGCAGGGGACTATTGCGTCAATTTCCGGCCGGAGAACCGCCGCGCTTTTGACAACACATGGACGTATTACGCTCTGCAAAACTAGCAGAAAGTCTTGTTAAGTGAAGGAGGAAGAACATGTTAAAGGCATTTCATCGTGTGGAAAGCACCCGTAAACCGGAGGCTGCTGTTTATGATCAGGTCATTCCGGCCGGAGAAGGCTGGATGTATGCGCTGCAACCGGGACAGGTGCTAAGAATCGTGGATTTGGAAGGAAACCAGGCCGCAGATACGCTGCTGTATGATGCGAACAATCCGGAAGATCATTACAGCGCTGTACGGACGATTAACTCACAGAGCAATATTTATTTAACTACAGGCTCAACTCTGTTGGCGGAATCCGGCAAGGAGCTTGCCTCCATAGTAGCCGATACCTGCGGACGACATGACACCTTGGGCGGTTCCTGCTCTTCCCAGAGCAATACAATCCGGTATGCGCATGAGAAGGGCCACATGCATAATTGCCGGGATACGTTTATGCTGGAGCTTGCTAAACATCCGGAAGGCCACCGTTATGCAAAAAGAGACCTGTCTCCAAACATTAACTTTTTCATGAATGTGCCTGTAACGCCTGAAGGCGGATTAACGTTTGAGGATGGCGTGTCGGGACCGGGGTGTTATGTAGAGCTCCAATCCAGCTGCCATGCCATGGTGCTGATCAGCAATTGCCCCCAATTGAACAATCCATGCAACGCCTATAATCCTACGCCGGTCCATGTGCTTATTTGGAACGAATAGAGCAGTTGGATTATATGGCGCACGTAACGAATACATCTGGCAGCTTGTCTAAGGACAGGCTGTTTTTTTTTGCGTGACCGGTAAAAAAACTTCAATTTCAAAATATTGACAATGATCCCGATGCTGCGTAAGATGAGAATAATTAAAACGACAATGTGTCGTTATTTCGAGTGAGGGGGGACATTGTATTCCAAAGGTTAGCGAGGCATATACAGAGAGTAGAATCAATGAAATTTTGGATGCAGCGCTGGAGGTTAGTGCGCGTAAACCGCTGCATAAAGTAACAATGAAGGATATCGTGAGGCAGACCGGACTAAGCCAAGGGGGCGTATATAAGTATTTTGCCAATATTGAAGAGGTGTGGTTTGCGTTGTCCGACCGTTTTGATCTTGAGATAGATTTCAAAGGTTTTTTAACGCAGCTTTTTGCGGCCCGCCTTTCACCTGACCAGACCCTTCGCGCAATCTTTACCTTCATCGGGCAAGAGATTACGGCTTCTATGGAGAGTGGCTACAGCAAATTGGCCTTTGAGCTAAATGCAATCTATGCCAGTCAGCCGGAGCTGGTTAAGAAGCAGCTTGCTGAGCAGGCTGCGGAAGCAGAAGCCGAGTCCGGGCACGGCTACAATTATTTCTTTCAGCAATTGATGAATTATTGTGCAGAAGGTGAAGCTAAAGGCCAGTTCCGGCCCCTTGTTCCCTTAACCGACATTCTGATGCTCATTCAGGTAACTGTGGATGGAATCATCCGCGATGCCACGCTGGAGCTGTGTTTTGCCGGTGATGAGCTCCCTGCTGAATTAAGTGTGCGGCAGAGTGTGGATCGGCTGATGGATAGCTTGTACATTTCTACAATGACCTTATTAGGAGGCTTTTAATTATGCGTAAACCAAGTGCGCTGAAGTCCTGGCTCCTGCTTATCCTGTCCCTTCCGAAGGGGATCGCAGCGTTTGTAATTGCCGTTACAGGCATATGTGCCGGCTTGCCGCTGCTTATTGTAGGGATTGGGCTGCCTTTGCTGGCTGCAACATTTACCCTATGCCGCTGGATGATGGCCAAGGAGGAGCAGGCGGTAACAGAGTGGATGCAGGGAGAAAAGCAACCGCTCCAAGCTGAGGACTCCCGATCCATTGTGGATTGGAAGGATTGGCGTTCCATGCTGTCTATGCTTTTAAATCGTAAGAGCTGGCGGGGGATCCTCTATAGTATAGCCCAGCTTCCCGTAGGCATTGCCGGGTTTACCCTTGCTGTCACGCTTCCCGCCGTTGTTATTGCGATTATATTGTCACCGGCAGCTTACAAGTTAAGCAAGGTCTTATCCCTTTCCTTTGATCTGTATTCCTTTGACGGGACGATGAATCTGTTCTTGCCGTGGCTTAATGTATATCAGCGTTCCTGGGTAGCGGCTGCAATCGGCATAGTGCTGGCCCTGTTGCTGCCTATGACCATAAGAGGGTTGGGGAGATTATATTCCGCCTGGATTCGGGGGATAGCCGGTGACTTCACCTATGGAGTGAAACCTGCGTCTATTAACAAGGAAGCAGGGTCGAGAGTATAGCAGCCAGTGTAATCTCTAATAAAAAGAGACACGATACCCTAGGGATATCGTGTCTCTTTTAAATGCAACGGCTCCCCTCAAAGGGGGAGCCGCCGTTTCTTTTTGCACCCTCTGCTATTAGCGGCGTGACTTGGTAATCAGGAACGGAATGACGCTTCTTGCAACGCCTGTCGGGTTTTCAAGGATGATAACCCACTCCGAGTCGCTGTTCGGGAAGCTGTCTGTTGGCCAGGCGGAAGTCAAATTGGAAATTGTCCATCCCGCACTAACGACAGCTCTGCCTCTTCCAGCAGATAAGAAGAGGAAAAGGAAGTCGTTGGCTTCGATGATTACAGCGGGAAACTGAATACGGCGGAAACCATTCCCAAGGTTTTGCGTGGAGCGCGCTCTGTTTGGCCGCAGGGTGACTCTTTTACCTTTACCTTTAGCTTTATTTCTAAGTGATAGTTTTTTTATTGCCATTTGCTGCTCGCCTCTTTCTTCGTAGGATAGATTATCTTACGAGAAGAGAGGGGTGTGAGCTTGTATGAATGTACATGGAAATTAATCCAAATTATTCTAGAGTTTCTTATTTAGATTTTGGCCGGATTACCTTAAGCATGGAAAGCTCTTTCGGAGTGAGGCGGCGGGTATAAGCAGCATTGCCGTTATGGGTATCTACAACCTTTACCTTGCCCGCTCTTTGTCCCGCAGGACGTGCTACACGCACCCGGAGTGCCCGGAGTGCCCAATCGACGGGAAAGGCAACCGAAGTCTTTCCGTCCTCTGTACCGGCGTAATTCACAGCCGCCGCGAAATTATCCGCGCTTCTGAGCCAGACAGAACCGGAGTCTCCAGGAAGCGATACAGGTGTATCACTCAGAATTATCGATTGATTGCGGAAGGTTAGCACGCCTACATCCCTACCATAATCCACCTGTACATCCGTATTCACCGAATCGACTCTTCCCCTGGTCAGACCTGTTGTCCGTCCTACCTTTTTGAAACGCTCCCCTACACGGTAGGAAGTGACATGACCGGGAATGTTGCCTACCGTTGCATATTTCGGACTGAGAATGCTGTTTCTTACAGGGCGGGACAAGGCCGCATCTATGCGGTTAGTACCATTTGTCTTCAAAGTTACAAAACGCGATAAATACCCGACCCGATCCCTTACGGTCCGCCCTTCATCCGCGCCGCCCGGCTGCAGCGTTTCCGCCCGGTTGTTGGAGTTGGTCGGATTGGTAAGCACGTGGTTATTGCTGAGCACATACAGCTGATTGCCGCTGCTGACAATTAAGCCTGCGGTTCCTGAACCGCCGGTCGTACCAATACTGTAGCCTGCTACGACTGGACGAATCCGGTCCTGGTAACTTGCATTGCTGCGTATTTTTTTGGTCTTTACTACCCGGATGGGGACATTTATAGGCTTGCCTTTGACCTGCGAGGAGAATTTTGGACCCAAACCCAGGGCGGTGCTGCTCACGGCATTGGCGTAGAGGATCACGGCTGCGCCTTTTTTGGGATGTTTGGGGTCGTAATACCCTATCCCGACTCCATGAATTTTCCGGTTCTTGAGCACGGTACTTGCTATGTTTTTCTTTATCACAAGAGCTTCAGCAAATGTTGCCACTGTTCATCACCTAACCTCATTAGAATAAGATAGTATATTATCCTGAGGTGTAAAAGGCATGGGCGATTATCCGCTCTTTTATGAAGTCCAGAGGCGATTTATTTATTTTGTCGTACATGCCGCACAATGACTGGAGTGACAATATGCCCTATTTGTCTAACAATAAACTATTGTCCAACCCCTTTATTCACTATTTTCATATGATGCAGGGTAAGGAAAAAAGTGATGAAGGGAATGAAGACAATGGGGCTTAATTTCCGCAACAGTACAAGTGAGACGATATTTGTTGCCTATGCTTACCCGGATTTCAGCTGTTCTCCTGTCAACTACGCCACAATCGGCTGGTACCGGATCGAACCGGGCCAGTCGAGACAAGTGTGGAGCGGGTATGCCGGGGGCAACACATTCTTTTACTATGCAGAGAGTGACAGCTATACCTGGTCAGGGGGATACTATACAGATATCCCTAATGACGCCTTCAATCAGTGCTGGGACAGCGACTGCAACGACTGCAGAGAACTTGGCTTTCGTAGAGTTCCTGTCGGATCCAGCGTCCGCAACTACACAGTTGTGTTAATCTCCAGCAGCAGCCGAAGCAAAAAAGGGTTAATCCATCTTCGGACAGCATTGCCTACAAAGCCTGGAAAACGGCTTGTGCGCAGAGTTCCGCTGAAGGCCAGAAAGCTAGCCTCGGGAAGACCGGTTTTGGCCAAACGCAGAGCCGTGCCTAAAAAACGGAGAAGATAGTGAACGCCAAACACTTCTTTTAATCTTTGAATCAACTGAATAAATGCAAAAAGAGTGCACCTATCATTGGATAGGGCACTCTTTTTTTCTAAAACAAAGGATGTATTGTCCCGGTTATCCGGTGACGGCAAAGGCTCTCATTAACGCGCCTTCCAGCTCGCCTGTAGCAATAGGTTTCAGCAGGGAAACAATGCCCCCTTTGCTGAAAGCTTCGAGGACAAACGGATGGCTGCTGGTGACAATAATTGTACTCTGCGGATATTGGGCATTGGCAAGGCGTTCAGATAAAGGCGCTTCTCCGAGCAGCAGCAGTTTGGCATCGGTCACAATAATATCCGGTTCATGTTCGGTAATCAGCCGAATGGCTTCCTGATCGCAATTAGCCTCAAGAATAACATCCTCTTTAAAATGGAGCTGTTTCAGCATCAGCTTCAGGTGATTGCGTACATGAGGTTTGTCGTCAACAAGCATGATTTTCATAATATTGCCTCCTGTCTGGTTGCATTTAGGATTCATACACCTTTTGTGCGGAGTAGCGCTGGGGAAGCAACATAAGTGCAAGGGAGAATACAACAAGCAGCAAGCAGCCCCAGTAAGCATTCCGGTATCCGACCCACTCGGCAGCGGCCCCTCCGGCCAGACTTCCGCCCAGCCGTCCGATGGTAGTGGCATTGGTATATAACGTTGAAGCATATCCGGGCAGATCAGGGAGCAAATCCTGAATGTAGCTGATTCCGATGGCCGAAATCACGGCAACAAAGAAAGCCAGCAGCACCTGCCCGGCCAAGAGATGCCACAATTGTGTCGAGGCAAGCACCAAAATATAATAAGCAGCTCCCAGTAGTATTCCCCAGAACATCAGCACCCGATTGGAGGTTTTGGCAGACAATACCCCTAATACGAGCATGAATGGAATCTCCAGCAGCGCACAAATACTCGAGACCGTAGCTACATTCTGCGTACTGCCGCCCAAGGTGTTAATGATGAACAATGAGATATTCAGATTGTTAAGCCAGTGCCCGGCATATAACAGGGTCAGCACCAGAAACGGGATAAGCACTCTGGCGTTCTGATACAGCTTCAGCTGCGTTGCGGCTTGAATACCGGCTGGCTTCTTTAATACAGGACGTTTCACGAAGAAGCAGACCAGCAAGGCATTAAGCAGGAAGATCAGTGAGGTGCTCATGAAAATACCCTGGAACCCCAAGTGATTAAAGGAGGATCGAGCCGATCAGCGGGCCGGTAATAAACCCCAGGGAGAACATCGAGCGCAGACTTGAATTGGCAAAGGCATGATCGGCGGACGGACTGGCATTTACCGCTTCCCGTGCACTGGCGAACATTTGCGGCATGGCCGGAGCGCCAATCGCAGTGAAGACCGTCATATACAGCAGCAGCGCATAAAATTCGTGGATGAATAAATAACCGGCAAAAGCCAGTGCGTTGAACAGCATGGCTGTGACCATGAGTGTTTTACGGTTCAGTCCGGAATCGGAGCGTTTGGCAATGATCGAGCTGAGCCAGACCCCGCTGATTAAGGTTACTGCGGTAAAGATTCCGAAGGTTCCTGCGGAAACCCCCAGCTTTGTTGTGAAATAAACGGCCAAAAAGGGAGAGCTGATGGAAATGGCCATCCCCTGCAGCATCATGCAGATCATAAACAGGGAGTAGCTTGGAATCAGGAAAAGCTGGCGGGTTCGCGTCAACATGTACGTAAAGTTTCTCCTTCACTTTCTAGCCTTGCGGCTTTCTCTTTGATTTGGTTATAGTATAGATAATGGCTTGCGATTATTGAATGTTTTATCTGATCGAAAAGCTCTACTATTTAGCTGAGGCGGTGAACGATATGGACCTGAGGCTGCATGCCTGCGCCTATTCTTTTCATACACTTCCGTTTAAATCTTCCTTTACGCCGCCACCGTTTTTCCTGTTCCGGCTGCAGGTGGTGGGCAACTGCAGGGCGCTTGTAGGCGGCAAAATGAGTCTTGTACAGCCAGGCGACTTATTAATCTATCGTCCTGGAGAGCCATATCATTTAGCGGTGGATGCAATTGACGGAAAAATCGAAAGTGGCGACTATTATTTACTGTGTGAAGGTTCTTGGATCGAAGAATGGTGGGAATCCCAGCCCCGGCTGACTCAGCAGAGAGTTCATCTGGATGAAGGTATGCTCTCGTTATGGCAGCAGCTCAGCATCGAGCAGCACCGTATCGCACAAGGTAACCCTGAGCTGATCCGGCATTTATTGTGTGCGCTATGCCTATCTTTTGACCGTTTGTCGGGTGAAGCTGTCTCGGGGCATAACCCGCAGGGACGCTCGAATGAACTGGTTTTGCGGATGAGACGCTATATTAACAAAAATGCGCTGAATCCGCTAAGAGTGGAGGAAGTTGCCAGGTTTGCCGGACTGAGTGTATCCAGAGCCGTACATCTTTTTAAAGAGCTGACGGGTTATACCATTATCCAGTATACACAGGAGATTCGCCTGTCCAACGCCCTGGAGCGGATCCGCTTCACCGACTTAAGTCTGGAGAATATTGCCGGGAGCTGCGGCTTCGGGACGTATTCCTATTTTCACAAGGTATTCAAAGCCAGGTTCGGCCTTTCTCCCAAGGAAATCCGCAGCCGGCCGGCTTCGGCAGAGCTGAACTACCAGGACAGCAGGTTTGTTATCCATCACCCGGATGGTAATCTGTCAGGCATCTCCCCTGATGCCCGGCGTTTTCTCAGTTCATGATTAGAATCTCTAATTATGAACTGATTTTTATTATAATTGTTAAGGTGTTGCTGCTCACGGTAATCTTTTATGATGGTGAAGGAGAGTCCTGTGGAAGCGCCTTAACCGGCTATCCATGAGCTACGATGAAACCGTTATCACAAAGATTGAAGGAGTGAACTACTAATGGAAACAGCTACATACCCATATCAGCAGACGGATTTACCTGTAAATGAACGCGTGCAAGATCTGATCTCCAGATTGACTCTGGATGAAAAGGTAAACCTGATGCCGCAATATCAAGCCGCTGTAGAGCGCTTGGGCGTAGGAGCCTATAAACATGGTACGGAAGGGGCTCACGGGATTTCGTGGCTGGGCAAGGCAACTGCTTTTCCTCAGGTCAGCGGATTGGCCTGCACCTGGAATACGGAACTCTTGAAAAAGATTGGCTCAGCCATCGGTGACGAGGCGAGAGCGTTCTACAAGAAGAATCCGACCGTTAACGGCTTGACACTATGGGCACCTACGGTGGATATGGAACGTGATCCGCGCTGGGGCCGCACGGAAGAGGCATACGGCGAAGATCCGGAATTAACCGGACGCCTCAGTACTTCACTGGTGCAGGGAATCCAAGGCGATCATCCCAAGTATTTGAAAGCGGTAGCAACACTGAAGCATTTTCTCGGCAACAATAATGAGATCAACCGCGGCGTTGACTCGTCGAGCATTGATCCGAGAAATATGCGTGAATATTATCTGGAAGCCTTTAAGCCTGCCTTCAAGGAAGGCGGCGCCAAGTCCATGATGACCGCCTACAACTCGCTTAATGGGGTACCGGTCATCCTGCATCCTGCGGTGATGGATATTGTCAAAGGCGAATGGGAAATGGACGGCTTTATTGTAAGCGATGCCGGGGATTTGTTCGGTATTGTGAAGGATCATAAATATTATGAGTCATTCGCCCAGTCGATGGCTGAATCGATCAAAAACGGGATCGACAGCGTGACAGAAGAAACAGCAGAGACGATCAAGGTTATTCATGAAGCACTGGCTGAAGGGCTGCTTGCCGAGGAAGATCTGGACCGTGCGCTGTTCAACACATTCCGTGTCCGTTTCCTTCTGGGTGAGTTCGATCCTGAAGAAGGCAATCCGTATGCGGCAATCGACGATTCCGTCATTCTCAGCAAGGAGCATGGCGAGTTGTCGCTGGAAGCTGCGAAGCAGTCTATTGTACTCCTGAAGAATGAGAACAGCACGCTTCCGCTGAACCCGAAAGAGTTGTCCAAAGTTGCGGTCATCGGTCCGCTCGGGGACGAAGCTTTCAGAGACTGGTATTCCGGCACCCAGCCTTATGCTGTCACACCTCTGCAGGGAGTGACCAAGAAGCTTGCAGGCAAACAGGTGTCGTTCGAAAGCGGCGATGACCGGATCATCCTGACTTCGGCGGCAACAGGCCAAGCCGTAGGAATCACTGGCGAGGACGGCAGACTGGCAGTGCAACATGAGACTAAGGAGCGCGGAGAATTGTTCCGCCATACGGCCTGGGGCTGGACGAGCAACACTCTTGAAGCTACAAGCCGGGGACAATATGTCACCCTTAGCGACGCCGATACACTGACGGCTTCCGCTGATGAAATCTATGGCTGGTATGTGAAGGAAGCACTGAATATTGTACCGGAAGCCGAAGGTACAGTCAGCCTGCGGACCTGGAATGACAAGCCGATCTCAATCCATGCCGAAGACGGAACCCTCCGTGTAGCCGATCAGGATACTGTTGCGCTGGACAACACATTCCGCAAAAATATCGTGGTAAACGGAGTAGAAGCTGCGGTTGAAGCGGCGAAGGCCGCAGAAGTTGCCGTTGTATTCGTCGGCAATCATCCGCTCCTGAACGGCAAGGAAGAGATCGACAGACCGGATATCGTCCTGCCGGAAGAGCAGGAGAATCTGGTCAAAGCTGTGTATGAAGCCAACCCTAATACGGTAGTGGTTATTGTCGGAAGTTACCCGATCACCTCCACATGGATTGATGAGCATATCCCGGCGGTCCTCTATACTTCCCACAGCGGGCAAGAGCTGGGCAACGCGGTAGCCGATGTTCTATTTGGCGACTACAGCCCGTCCGGCAAGCTGAATATGACTTGGTACCGGTCGGTGGATCAGCTTCCTCCGCTGATGGATTACGACATTATTAAAGGCAAAAGAACGTACATGTACTTTGACGGTGAGCCGCTGTATCCGTTCGGCCATGGCCTGAGCTACGCGCAGGTATCTTATAACAGCCTGTCGCTGGCTGCCAGGGAAGTGGAGCAGGACGGAACGATCAGCCTGTCCGTTCAGCTTGAGAATACCGGTGCCGTGGATGGCGACGAGGTCGTTCAATTATACGTGCAGTCCTTGTCTTCCCGAGTCACACGTCCACTGAAGCAGCTGAAGGGGTTCCAAAAGATCCGGCTTGCCGCAGGACAAACGCAAACGGTGGAATTCACGTTGCCGGTTGCCGAGCTGGCTTTCTGGGATGTAACGCGTGAACAATACTGTGTTGAAAACGGCGAATATGCCGTAATGATCGGTCGCTCTTCAAGTGATATTCAATTGACCGCCCAGATCAAAGTGCATGGCGAAACGATTCCGGCCCGCAATCTCTATGCGACGGTCAAAGCCGAGAACTACGACGACTACGAAGCGGTATATCTGGATGAATGCAAGGCGGGCGGCGCTTCTGTCCATCCGACAGGTGAAGGAGCATGGATCGCCTTCAAAGATGTGGAGTTCGGTCAAGGCACCGCAACGTTCCACGCGCTCGTATCCTCCGTGACCGGCGGCAGCATTGAGATCAGAACAGAAGGCCCGGCAGGACAACTGGCGGCGACCCTTGAGGTTCCGGCGGGCGAAAGCCTGCAACAGTGGCAGACATTGTCTGTTCAAGCTGAAATTGAAGCTGGTGGAAACGATGTGTATCTGGTCTTTAAAGGCGAGACGCTGCTCAACCGCTTCCATTTTTCCGTGTAGCTCCAGCTAACTAACGCGTAATAGGGTATTCTCATATCGAGGATGCAAAGACCCTGTGTTTCTGAACGTAAGAAATACGGCCTCAAAGCAGCACGTCGCGCTCCACAGTTCTCGAAACGTTAATATCCCTTGTATATCAATGAATTTCAGCCCTTGGCCTTCATGGTCAGGGGCTTTAATTTTGTCCTGAGAATGTTTCACCCTGATATCGGTTTGGTGGCTGTCGATCGGGAAACGGCCGGCCATCCGGCAATACTTTCCGATAAAAATAATGATCTGTTTCCTTGAAAAATTCCCATCCGTCATTGTCACAAAAGCGCTTAAGCTCTTTCCACAGTAAGTTTTCTCGTACTATTTAATTTACTTAGTACGTAAGTGGCACCATTGCGGACTTGTTCTTAATTCGTTTGCCGCAATAACGCACCCACCCGTTTCACAGTACTTAGCTTTTACCACTCCTATGATTTTCTTGGCTACACGGTAAGTTAAGGCTTCGCCTTCTCTAAGGTTTTCACAACCATAGCACTTCGGCATCGCCATTAGCTCACTCCTTCGCTGTATCTTCGGACTGCGCAATACTTAATCATTTTGTGTTAAACTGAATTTGGTTTTTATGTTAATTTTGTTTGGTAGGAATGAATAAGTTGAAAAGATCTCTCTAAAAACACTTAATCACTATGTCTTCGGCTTTTGGAATTATCATCGTACAAACTGGCCTTTTTTAAACTCGAGATGCTATATAATCATATGAGAGTTATATATACAAATAAAGGGGTATCCAATAATGAGTAATATTAATCCATTTGATAAGTGTCCAGTTTATGAAACCATTAACTTAATATTCACAAAAGTTAAAGAGGAAGACGCAATAGACTTATTTGAGTGCTATTCTGACCCGATTACAAAAAGCCGTATGAATAATGATAATTGTGGCGGTGTATGGGATACACACAACATTGATGCTGTAACAAAAGGTATTAAGGGATGGGTGCAAGAATATAACGATAGATTTTATATAAGATGGAGTATTAATCATAAGCAGATAAATAAGATAGTAGGCACTATCGAAATAGCACCTGTTCCTAATACAACAAGATTTTGGGATGGTGCTTGTCAGACTGGTATATTAAGAATAGACATCATTTCATCCCTTGAAAATAAAATAGTTTTATCTGAAATTTTAAGAATGGTTTCCGATAATTTTTATGTAGACTTAGATATTAAAAATATCATCATTAAAGCAACCAAAGACGATGGAGAAAGAGTTTTAGCCTTGGAGAATAATAGTTTTGATAAATTAGAGAACAGCACCTTTCCTTATAGCGATTATTACATAAAATGAATATATTGGTTTATAGTTGGCGACTAAATCTATCTAATGGGAGGAATTTTGTAATGAAACTTAAAAAATGGCATTGTCTCTGCTAGCATCTGCTTATTTACTAACCTTTATTGTTCCAAGCACTTATGCTGCTGAACCGGTAGTAGAAACTAGCACGTATGCAGTTAGTTCGGTAGTTGTTACCACAAATTATACAGAAGAAAATATGGACCCAATCGTGACACCATTCTCTTTATTGACAAACTATTCCTTTGGACCTCTTTCAGTTAATGACTTTACAACTACAGCATGGTTCAATCATTACTCTTACGGAAATGTGACGGTACAGCTTGCTCAGTACCCTACTTATGGTAGCGGGACTGCATCTGTTGAGTATACTTTGAGAGCTGCTGAAAAAGATAGCATACAACTTGCTGGTAACTATTCAAGTGCTACTAAAACAATAACTTTTGACAATGTTCAAGCGGGTACTTATGCTTTGGAAATAAAAAATATTGGAGTTACAAATGCTAGTGGATATGGATCAATCAATGATTAAGTAAAACAAGAAGGCCAAGAAGGAGCCATTGTCGAAAACAATGGCTCCTTCTTTATGAAGTGAAATTACTATTTTGATGAACTTGATGGAACATCAGTATCAGTCGGGTTTTCATCATTTAAGGTTTTACCTAAGAGCAACGAATTGGGATAATTTTTAGAAAATTCTGCTTCATCTACTTTTAAAAAAAACTCGCCTTCAAAAATTAGTTGATTCGTATTAGGCCCGATTTCATCTATATTTCTTGCTATCTCCGATTCCTTAAAGATACTTTGTTCATCTGCTCGCACGAACATGCCATGAGGTGTATAGAATTGACTATAATACCCTTTTGCGATTTTTGATTCTACGGATTCTACGTTTTTTACTGATTCTACGGATTTCACGTTATTTGTTGAAAAATTAGTGTTAACAGGATTTTTAACTGTCTTATTTACGGTTTCCATTTCTGGATAGGTGTCTGCTTTTGAATTCGATATTAATACCACTCCTGAAATAATAGTCACTGCAAAGGCTATTAAGCCTATTTTTTTAAACATATTATCCCCACCCTTTCTATACCAACAATTATTTCCTACTTTAAAACATTATATTCACTAAAATGTTGAACGAATCGATAAGGTCCGTAAAGGAAAATATCCCACTATAAAATGTGTGATTTTCCTAATTTTATTATAATACCTTTTAAAGTGCATGAGAACATCAGTTTACGATAATATTAATTTCCTTACGCATTAAATCTCCAATTCTCCTCTATGTATTATTATGTTCCAATAAGCCTTTTAATATGTAGTCTACATGGACACAGATGAATTCACTTACGAAGAGTAGCCGAAGTATGGTGAACAGTAATGATGGTTTTATTCCCAAAAAACTTGGTTATTAAATTCCAAAATCTAAATGTATAGTTTAGTATTTAGCATTGTATTAAAGTTACTGCAAACAAATCAAGAAATTTCACCCTATATAACTTGAACAAGGAAACCATTGCCAAGCAAAGACCGGTGGATGTTGGATTCGAAGCGAAATACACTTGGACGTTAAGAATCATTCGTGCATGGATCCTTCGTGAGTTCGGCGAGAAATAGCCCTAAAAGGAATCTCTAAAATGCTGAATCGGCTTGGTTTTAGCTACACAAAAGCCACCTATACGCTGGTACGAGCCAACAAAGAGGAACAAAAACAATTCCGCGAGGTCACTTTACCTGAGCTGAAGGAGAAACTGAACCAGGGAGAAATTGACCATCTTTTATTTGAAGATGAATCCATGATAAGGGCCTATTTGGCTTTGCAGAACAACTGGTTTCCGAAAGGACAACAACGCAAAATCCCGACTCATGGCGAGCATAAAGGAGCCAAACTGTTTGCTGCCATCGACTACGAGACGGGTCATGTGACCCACCGAGAAGAAGAAAAGTTTGATGCAGCGGCCTTTGGACGATTTTTAATAGATATTTTACAGATCTATCCCTAAGGAAAACTCGTCATGGTGTTAGACAACGCCCACACTCATCATGCAGATGCAATTCAGCCGTTTCTGCGAGAGAATCCGAGACTTCAGCTTGTTTTTCTACCCAAGTATAGCCCTGAACTTAATCCTGTTGAAGGATTGTGGAAATGGCTAAAACACGATGTAGTAAACAATGTCTTTTTTCATAAGTATTACGTCATCCGTACTCATGTCGCAGCTTTCATGAAACGGGTCAATGAGAGCCCTCTTGAATTGATTGATCGGCTACTGGTTCGGGCGTAAAGATTTTCAGTTCAATCTATATAGTTCTTTATTAAGTTTATTATCTTCGAATAAAGGCTGTTTCTCTAAATAAGAGACACAAAATTCAAGTTGATTTGTCGTTAAAGATGGAATATATCCATAATATCTATTGAGCCATCTGCTTGACGATTCACGTAATATCTTCGCTGCTTTTTTATATCCATATTGAGACCCCTCATTGAGCCCCCCTTTTTAATGAGCAGTTTGCGTCTACTACTTTTTACTTCTCAGCCTGTAAGTCAGACCGAGTAAACATCCTATAAAATAGCCGGGATAGCACAAGCTGCCTGTCAGCATCAAATCCTACTGACTGGTAGTGAACATATCCGTCTACATCTTCGTATAAAGCAAACACTGTCTCACCTTCAGAATCATCGTAAAATCGCTCTATTCGCCGTTTGAGGTGGATGGTTGCCAAGCTCTGGTCGCCCCTTATAAGGGCCTTGCCCTTATGGTATGTATCTTCGTACTGTGCAACATCTTTCGGAACCATTTCTGTAAAAATAAAGTATAGGACTGGTGCTCGCTCATTAATCTAACAGATAGTATAGTTGAGTCATGCAAAAGGAATATTCATCTGTTTCGCGAATTCTTCAATATCAAGTGGTTATTTGTGAGTCTGATCCTAAAATTTTTCTAAAGGAGATAAGAATTATGCTGTTTTCAGATGTATGTCTAATTACAGAGGATGTCACAACATTAACTAGGTTCTATGAAGTCGTTTTACATGAAAAAGCCGTAGGAGATCATATCCATTCGGTAATTCATACGAAAGGTCCTGGATTGGCGATCTATTCGAAACAAGCTGCAGAATCAGATATGAAATTTGATTTTTCAAGATATTGGGGATCAGGCAATATTACACTAAGTTTTAATGTTGATGATATTGACAATGAATATGAACGATTGAAGGCATTTGATGTTGAATTTGTAACTGTGCCTACAACCTATCCTTGGGGAGCAAGGTCAGTACATTTTCGAGACCCTGACGGTAACATCATATGTTTTAGAAGTAAATCAAAATGAAGAGAAGTCCACATGTGGTTTTTATACTGGAGCCCTCAAAACCAGCTCTTTTGGAATTCGCTAGTGTGCAGTTTGCGTCTACAATTCTTCACACACAGTTTTATCGAAACATCTGTTTATATCCTTGGAATCGAATTTCCCCCTGCTAAGAACCAAAGTGTCCATGGGTAGCGGTGAAATTCATACGGGATTATGGCGAGAAATTCTAAAAAAACAATTAGAAGTAACACAAGTATATTTTAATAAAAGCGCGAGAAATCTTTCTCGGGCTTTTTTTAGTTTTTCAACGAAGTCGCTGCAGAACGATGCGACGGCCGGGTATCGCTGCTGGCCGGCATCCAGAAGTGCGCCAATAGTGGGCGGCTGCAAGTCAGGATGCGCTCCCCGGAACACTTGACCAAGTAAGTTGGCCCAGGTGGACGCCCTGTAGCCTGGCTTCCTTCAGCGCATGGCTGTAGCAGGCTGCAGATCGATGCGCAAGCCTGGTGCCATAGTTAGCTGGCTTGGTGATGTTTTGAGACTGATACTTTAAAAGCATACGGATTCCCAATCCAAGGTGGAATTTTATAACGAGCTGAAGGTAACGACCAAATTCAATAAAGTGGCCAAACGATGATTATCCGTACGGTGGTTGTCTACATAGACACCATGGGGTGGATGATTGATGACGTGGAAGTTGTCGGGCAATTGTAGCCCAAAGGAGGGAGCGGTTTGAACTACGTCTACTGTTTTGTAGAAGACGGTCACGTTGTTTCTCCGCAAGACTGGGTGCTTGAGGATATTCGTGAGCAGTTTATTACCAGTGGTGATTTTGATCCAAAAGCCTTTTCTGCTGCTCTAGAGGCCGCAGGAATCGAGACACCCAGCTTAGTACGAGCCGCAGTCTGTTCATTCTGCCGGCAAGCTATGGGTCGAGCTATACGCTGCCTTAAACAGTCCACCAGCAAAAGTAAAAAGAAACTGGCTAAGACTGCTGAAGAAAGCGAAATGAGCGTGAGGTCCTGCACATTTGCCGCAGGCGCTTTTATTCCATTTTGAATGGTTACTCGACACTATATTTTACCAAAGGATGGTTTCCTTTTGTTTAATCTGAATAAAAATAGGGGCGTCCCTCAGGTCATCGTCTATGACAACTTTTGGGAAAGTTCCTTCACATGTCGGAAGATTGCTTCTAATGGTAAAAATCTTAAAATCTAAAATTGTTACGTTATTTGCTATATATTAGAAAAATTTTTCTGTATATTGAAAGAGTACAGGATTATATTACTATTTTTTCAAAAAGGAAATGGTATATGAACGGGTTTTGGAAATAAATCTTATTTAGGGTTTGTTGTTCCTTAATTTTTTTAACAGTCGATCTAAAATGAAACCAACAAGATACCAGAAAGCTAATGTGCTGAGATAAATTCCCGTTATTGGAATGTCTGCTTTTCGTACAAAATGAGATGATTCGTATATCCAGACCAACGGACTAGTTATGGCCAACAGTATGTTATAGTCGTCATTTCCTGAAACATTTACAACAATAGCAACAAATGAAATTAAAACTAACCAAAATCGAAATGATTTCATTAAAGAACGAATTAGTTTCATTAACCACACCTCCAATTTTTACATTTGAATAACATCCAATCGTCTGACTAGCTATACTCAATTAAATATACACCTACTTCTTGAATTATATGAGTTATCTCGAATAAAAGCGAAAGAAGGTCAAGTGATGAAACTTAACAAGCCAGTTGTAACAATTGGTACTTCTTATCCTTTTAATATCAACCATCGTTCCTGCTGAAGTTTCAGATGTAGTGACAGAAAAAGAGTACGATCCAAAATTAAGAGCATTGACTATAGATATACTAGCTAATGGCAATGGAATAGATAAAGGCGGTTTTGATAAAATTAAAACTGTGATAGAAGATAAAAGTGAAGATGAAAATCTTCGGAGATACGCTTTATTACAATTAGAACCACAACAAGACGCTAAATTGAGTGCTGAAATTGCTGCCGAGAAGTCAATTAACTTGAAAGCAATTTATGATGACTCTAGTGAACCTGTTGAAGTAAGAGCTGCTTCAATTACAGCTATGCGTAGATTAAGCGATCCTAATTTTAAAGAAGTGTTAGCTTCTTTAAGCAAAAGTGAAAACATGAATGATCCGTTACTGCGTAATTTTGTTACGAGCGCTGCCAAAGTTGGAGAACTAGATAATTATACAGAAGTAGTAAATAAAATTCTTCAGGAACTCCAACCGATTTTGATATATCAAGTAAAGCAAATGTACAGTTCCATGCTAACTTAGGATATGACCAACCTTGGATAGAGGTTAGTCCAAGAGTACAGCGCGGAGCTGCCCCTGTAATCAATCCTACTAAATGGACGCAATTGCGGCCTAGAACCTCATAAATCAGGTATAGAAAGGGCTGTCCCAAAAGTAGATTCTCTATGAAGGGAGACAGTTCACTTCATTCTTAAAACCACAAAAAGTAAGCAAAGCAGCGATTCTCCCGTTATTGGAGGATCGCTGCTTTGCGTTTTTGGTCATTAGTGGCTTGCTTTAGCAGATTGTGGGCAAGCGAAAGCCAACCGACCTCTAGTGTCACTTTTTCCATGCCGCGAAGCAGAAAGCGCCGAAAGCCCCGATTGTTCTTCAATTGTCCAAATACACTTTCCGGTTCCGTCATTCGGCGTACGGCCAGGGCGTAACCTTCTTCACTTCGTAGAATCTCCCGAGCCTGACTGGGCATTAGTTCGTTTCAAAAAGCCATAAAATTAATTATGGAACGTCTCAATGATTCAAGGGATCATCTGAGACGTTTTTTCTATTAGGAGGGGCTCCATTGAAGATTGCTTACGGAAGAGTTTCAACGAAGGAGCAAAATGTAGAGCGGCAGCTTCTGAAATTCCGGGAGTTAGGGATCGAGGAGCGATTTGTTTTTGTCGATAAGCAGAGTGGCAAAGATTTTGACCGTCCACGCTATCAGGCGATGCGGCTTATGCTCCGGGAAGGAGATCTGGTTTATTTGATGCGCTGGATCGGCTAGGCCGGGACTATGACGGTATCATTACCGAGTGGAAGCATATCACACGCGAGATTTGTGCGGACATTGTGTGTCTGGATAATGAAACGCTATTCGATTCCCAGAAGTTTAAGACGATGGGAGACTTCGGAAAGGTCATGGAGAATCAATTTTTAAACCTCTTGGCATATATGGCTGAGCAAAGAACGGAAGAATCGTTCGAGGCAGGCTGAAGGTATTGAAGTAGCCCGGACGGAAGGGGTTACTTTTGGCCGACCCAAACGTGAAATTGATAACACATTCATTGAAGTATATGAGGCATGGAAATCTGGTGAGTTTACTGCAACGGAAGCCATGAGAAGGGGTGGCATGAAGAAGCTACTCAATGAAAGTATAATATAGCCTCCTTTGCGAAAAAATGTTAAAAATCAACTTACCCAAACCATGTATAAGGTTTGTCCATCTCTATACTCTTTATCAGCATATATATTGTGAAAGCGTTGGTTTAGTGTGTTTTCTCTTACTAGGTTATAAAGTAATGCATATGCTAATTTAGGGTCGCCAGTAGTATAGCCTTCAAATTCAGTCCCTATTTTATTAAAAGCATCGCCATTATAAACCCATTCTTCTGCTTCTCGTAAAGTATCAAAATTTATCATTTCTCTGAACCAGCGTATATCTTTTTTGTGTGTTCTTTGATTTTCATCTTTGATGAAGTGAGAAGAGTATTCATCTGTGTTTTGTCCCTCGCCCACGGCAATACCTCCCTTACTCAATGAAAAAGGTCTAAAATTTATTTTTGTTTTTATCTTATGGAACCAAGCATGAAACTGACACTATCCCTCCCGCGCGTGAGCTATCAATCTTAAAATTAACACCTACAATATCACCTGATTCTAGGTATGAATTTCCCCAAAAATTGGTACGGTAAGTCGATATACTCCCGTGAAATAAATAGTTAGAGGGCTCATTGAGGGGCGTGAATATTTGCTTCATTAAAAAAATGTGTGAGCCCAGACGCTGTAGTAACAGTACCATTCGTTGCTGAGACTGTGACTTGGGGTCCAAAAGCAGCAATTCCTGCTGGTGTAACTGTCAATCCCCAAGCTAAAACCCTATCAAAGGAATACTGTGATATAAAATTTGTGAGTCCAAGGTTACCCCCCTCGTTCTGCTAATAGGGCAGGATAGTTACAGAAACATTACCGACTCAGTGCTTAGGACCACATGGTAGGAATATCCTTATTGTTAGGAAACTATCATAATTAGATTAAATTAGACTCAAAAGGTGGTGGTTCGGTGATATGCCATAAGTTAATAGTTATTGAACAAATGACGCGAACTAAGCATGCATGACCGCCAAAAAAAAGAAGATATAGCTACCGCTACAACTTAATCCCTTCCAGCTTCATATCATTTGTTCGCAAAATAGGCAGGGTGGGTATTAGCCGTTGATATGTAGCTTTCCAGATAAAACTAATAACGCAACTGATTTAGAATATAAGTCATACTGTCAAGTAGCGGCTCTGTCTGTTTGTACCTTCTAATGATAAGGCAAGTACACAAGCTATCAATTAATCCCAGATGTGCAATTCTAGAGGACACAGCTTCTTTTAGAAAGTCTGCTTCAATAGATGAGATGACCAATCTTCTATCTGAGAGATCCAGAAGGGGAGATTTATAAAAACTTGTAATGCCAATAATTTTTGCGCCTTTTCCTTTTGCAATTTGTAATGCTTCAATTGTATCTTTTGTGCGGCCGGTATGTGAAATACCAAGTACCACGCATTCATCATCTAGCATGCTTGCAGATATGCGACTGATATGAGGATCGGTGGCTGCATAAGCCGGAAGACCGATACGCATAAAGCGATAATAAGTGTCTTGGGCGAGTGTGGCGGATGTTCCAATGCCGTAAATTTCTATTCGCTTAGCCTCTAATAAAAGTTGAACCGTTCGATGGAATTCCTCTTTATCCAATGTATTTATTGTATTCTGTAAGGTTTGAATGCTTGAACTGAATACCTTCAAAGCAATCGAGTAATCGTCATCATGAAGACTGATCTCTTCTGGTATGAGGTATGATGATTTGGAAATGTTCTTAGCTAAATTAATTTTTAGGTCAGTAAATCCGTTCAAACCAATTAATCGGCAGAATCGGACAATACTTGAATCTGCGACTGACAGAAGAATAGCCAATTGAGCAATTGTCATATTAATGACATCAGCGGGGTGACTCAGAATGTATTCCGCAATTTTTTTTTCTCCTTGATGCATAGAGGGTAAAAAATTTTTAATAATGACTAGGTAATCCTTCTCAATGTCCATGAACGCTCTCCATACTTTTAATTAATCAACATCTATGATTTTATATTATCTCACTCCAATCAATTCAAGTAAACCCCGTTCAAATTTACAATATTTAAACATCACAATAATCCTCAGTTAACATTTAACGGTTACGATAACAATGCATGATCGTCAAGGAATAATATTCTTCAATAACTGAATTTATAAAGAATATTTTTCCTTTATGAAGGCGAACAGTCAGGAGGTATGATCCATGAATCGAATCCACATTTATTAAAATACGATACTTATTTTATTTTGCAAAGTTTGTATGCGGGATTGGAGAAGGAGATTACGATACAGCTTTTGCAAGATTAAACTTCAGATCGGTAATCCATTCAAACCTATTAGTTTGAAGAAGCGAACGATGGAAGGCAGTAAGTTTCGGATCATGACCTTTAGCGGAGGACATCGATTCATCTCTCCATTACCTGGACGTATATTTACATCACATTTTCCTGAGATGTATTTGTAGTTTACAAATGAAAGATAGAATTAAAAAAGCTTAAAAGAAGTGAAATTCACTGGAAATAATTATTGAAAGAATTATACTCCATAGGCCAAAATCGGGAGAAAATAGGGATGACATGTGAGCTTGGGCATTATGAAACTTATATTTTTGACCTGGATGGATGTTTGTACGCGGGAAATGAACCATACCCAGGGTCAATCGCACTTATCTCATACCTTGCGGACAAGAACAAAAAGATCATTTTTCTGAGCAATAATTCTACCGAGACATCGGAGGAGGTACTTGCCAAAATGTCGGGCATGGGATTTCCTGTTTTGGGAATGCAGGCTATGGTAGCTACCGATTTAACCGGAAAATATTTGTTAGAGAAGTACGGCAAGGTAACTGTATCTGTGTGCGGATCGGAATCCTTGGAGGCAAGCCTAAGGGGATTTGGACATCGAGTCGTCCGCCTGGACGATCACAGCAAATCCGAATTTATAGTATTAGGCCGGGATGTCCAATTTAATTATGAGAAATTGAGTAGAAGCGTCAACCAAGTGCAGAGGGGTGCAAAACTGGTTATTACCAATTCCGATGTGTACCACCCAGGTGCATTCGGGGAACGAGTGCCAGAGACGGGGGCACTGCTGGCGTCGGTGCTTTCCATGTTGGACCGGCCAAGTGTTATTTCCATTGGAAAACCCGAGTCATATCCGTTTCAAAAAGCGCTTGAGCTTTACGGAACGAGCCGGGACGCGTGCCTAATGGTTGGCGACAATATTTACACCGACATTAAGGGGGGCAAGAATGCGGGAATTGACACGCTTTGGATTTCTTACCATAGAAGTCGTCCACGAGCAAGCCCAGTTCCCACTTATAAGGTTCCCACAATTGACGGTTTCTACAGAAAGTTGCGCAGTCAGATCTGATACTACCAGAATAATTCCCCTGGGAGTAATCATGCTAAGAGGCGATAGGGTCTTAGGAACGTTTTTACGAAAAGATTGTGTGCCTGAATTCGCGGCATTTTTACCTTTAAAAATGACGATATCAAAGCCAGCACAGGGGGAAAGCCATGTTGAAGATCGTAGTGATGGGGGACCTGCATTATTCGCAATCGTTCGCTGATCCTTCGTTGAAGGAGTATCAGGAAGATTTCCTCAAACGTTATCTCGATAATGTATTTCAGGTCCCGGCCGATATGCATGTTTCAGTCGGTGACTTAACGCACTCTGGCTCTCCTGCGGAATTCGGCCGGATCTACCAAATTGCGAGTGAGAGACATATTCACTTCTACCAAGCGATAGGAAATCATGATGCTCTGACGATCCCTAAGGAGATGATACCTTCGGTAATGCGGCGTCCCCTGTATTTTCATGTGTCGACGGAGGATGCCATTGTGGCGTTTATCGATACAGTGCGGGAACGGTGTCCTGATGACTCTTCGGGAGCGATCTCGGACGAACAACTCGACTGGCTGCAGGAATTGATATTGAGCAGCGAGAGCAAGCCGGTTATATTGTTTGCCCATCACCCGTTGTTTGGAACCACCACTTTTTCCGAGATGGAGCATCTGTCCATCAGGAATGACCGGCTAACACGCATTCTCGCGAGTAAGCAGGGAATCGGGTTGTATTGCAACGGTCACAATCATATTCACTCTACACACCACAGCAGCCCATGGGTGTATATTCAGACCGCCGCTTGCCTAATAAAACCATCTTATCGGATCATTACAGTACATGACAGCGATGTCTTTATCGAAACCCGTTTCTTGAACGACGACATGCTTACGCAATACGGACAAATGCTGGGCGAGGAACTACTTTATATCCCTGACCAAATCCAGCCGCCGGTCCGGCCCATCGACTTGGAACTTCGTTTATGGGGCATTTAATTCATGGATGACCAAACTGATTGAGAGAGGAAGTGGAAATATTGGAAATAAAACAACATAAATTTATATCGTCCTACTTAGGGTCAGACATCAGCTTCAAATGGCTTCGCGGCAATCATCATGGACACTCGACGAGGTCAGATGGCACCGATGAACCTTTAACAATTGTGCGTGCTTATGAGGAAGCTGGATACGATTACTTTGCCCTTTCCGAACATGATCTTTTACTCAGACGAGAAGAACTACAGCCCTATACTAAGATGTGTGTGATCCCGGCCGTAGAGGTCGCGGCTAAAGACTTACAAACTCTTCAATATCTTGGAGCTGACAGAGTACTCCCTGCGTATTCACTAACTCCCAGCGAAATTATGGATAGTGTGCATCAGGCCGGAGGACTTTGCATTTTCAATCATCCCAACTTCAAGCCCTTTCATGAATATGCTACAGATCAAATGCTCGATTCGATGGAAGGCATTAAAGGTATAGAAATCTATACTGGAGTTATCGAAAGACTTTTCGGACAGGCTTTAGCGACTGATCGCTGGGACTATCTGTTGAGTAAGGGATGGAAGGTTTATGGACATGCAACGGATGACCAGCATGAGCGGGTAGATCAATTTATAGCTTGGAACTGTGTGCAGTGGCCAGATTCGCAAGCCATTGATCCAGAAGGAATTGTCGCCGCACTTTCAGAGGGACGCTTTTATGCATCAACGGGAGTATCCATTTCAAAAATTGAATCAAAAGATAACAATCAGTGTATTTCAATAGAATCCGATGCTGATGAAGTTCATTGGATTAGTCGAAATGGGGTTGTATTGAAAAAAGTAAATGGAGGTTCTTCCACTTTGACCATGAAGGAATTGCGTGAGAATCCCAGATTACACAATAAAGAACTGAGTGAAGCATTCTATGTACGTATCGAGTGCTTGGGGCATGGTAACAAGAGTGCGTGGTCCCAGCCATTTTGGATTGTCCCCGAAGAGTGAGGGCATTCTTTTAGAGTATGGATTCGTTAGCTTAAAAGATAATTATTGTTTAACAGACGGATACGATAGGTTGAAGGTCCTTCATCTCATCTTAGTTTCCGGAATGTGGAATTATGCATAAACGCAGCACCTTGTAATTGGAAATGGAATTATACAAAATTGCATCGAGAGGGGTATTTCGATGAATAAAAGGATGATTGGTTTACTAGCTATTAGCACGGCATTACTAGTTACAACCGCTTGCAGCAGCGGCGGCAGTGGAGGTTCAGGCAAGAAGATTGAAATCAGCTTTACTGATGTTGCTCCATCGCCTGAGAGAGAGAAATTCTTTAATGAAATCATTGCTGATTTCGAAAAAGAAAATACGAATATCAAAGTGAAATTGGAAACAGTGCCTTGGGATCAAGCGTTTGCAAAGCTGACAACACAAGGTCAAAGCAAAACATTGCCCGATGTAGTCAACGTTTACCCAGCTTGGTTAACTACTTTTGTTCCAGCAGGATATCTGGAGCCGATTTCGACCCAATATGATGAATGGGATAATAAGGATAATCTTACAGCGTTCGCAAAAAACGTTACAATCGAGCAACAGCAGCGTGAACCATTCAAAGATGTTTATCTCATTCCGGATGCTTTTATGGGCGGAGCATTGTTCATAAGAACAGACTGGATGAAAGAGGCTAATCTGGAAATGCCTAAAACATGGGATGAATTGTTTAATGTTGCCGAGAAATTGACAGATCCAGCCAAAAATCGTTATGGTTTTTCATATCGTGGAGCTCGTGCAGGGTTTGACCAAATCTTAGCTTACATTTTCTCTGTTACAAAAGGCGAAAGCTATGAAGCAGACGGCACATCGGTTCTTTTAAGACCCGAAGCATTGACTGCATTCAAGAGATACACCGATATCTATAAAAAAGGCTGGGCTCCAAAGGACTCCATAAACTGGGGATACCAAGAAATGGTGCAGGGTTTCACATCTGGCGTAACCGGAATACTAGCTCAAACTACTGAAGTAGTAGCTACGGCAAAAGATTCCATGAAGGATGGTACTTGGACAGTTATTCCTAATCCTCATGCAGTAGACGGCAACACATATGCCGGAGCAGGAGCTTCATGGGGCTACAGTATTTCCAAAAACTCTAAGAATAAAGAAGCAGCTTGGAAATTTATTGAGTTCATATCCAAACCGGAAAACAATAATAAATATAGTAAAGTAATGACCATGATCCCAATCATGCAAGATTCTCTTAAAGATCCTGAACTAGGCCAAGGTCCAATGAAAGGCTTTATCGATATGTTGAATGATCCGAAGCTGATACCTCCTGCTGATTATGGCAAATTCCCTGAGCTTGGTGAATTCAGAGAAAGCTTTATGGATGCAGAAGTACAAAAATATTTATTGGGTACACAATCAGCAGAAGATACGTTGAAGCATTTGGGAGACTTCTTAACGAAGGCACAACAGAAATTTATGAAAGACCACCCTGACATTCCAGTTCCACATGCAGCAAATTATAAAGGCGAGTAAGGATACGATGCATATGATTCCTACACTATCAGGGGTTGGTTCACTGACCTCTGATATGTCTTTTTGAAATTCAGAAGTGACTGGGGGTTTCTTCAATTGAAATTTATTCGTAAGAATGAACCGTATATACTGCTCTTTCCTAGTTTTTTTCTTTTATTTATTTTTCTGGCGTATCCCTTATTGAGTTCTATCTTGTATGCCTTCCAAAGCTATAAGCTGACCGCTCCTAATGATATTGGTTTTAACGGGCTTGCAAACTTTAAAGCTGTTCTTACGGATAATAACTTTCCGTTAATCATGAAAAACACTTTAATCTGGGTAGTTTTAACGGTAGGGGCGCAATTTGTACTCGGTTTAATTCTCGCTTTGGCATTGAGTCGCCCATTTCCTTTGCGTAATGTTTATCAGGCTGTCGTTTTCCTGCCATGGGCAGTGTCCTCCTTTGTCATCGGCTTGACATTCCGCTGGTTTTTTAATACAGAGTACGGGCCTGTTAATGATATTCTGTTGAAGCTTGGGATAATTCACGATAAAATTTATTTCCTGTCCGATCCTAAAATGGCGCTATACTCGGTTATTATTGCCATGGCCTGGACGGGGATTCCTTTCTTTGCAATCATGCTGCTTGCAGCGATGCAATCTATTCCGCATGAGATTTACGAAGCGGCGGAAATGGATGGAGCGGGCATAATTTCTAGGTTTTGGAATGTTACCTTTAGTTATATCAAGCAAACTATTCTGATTACATTGCTGCTAAGGACCATTTGGGTGTTTTCATCTGCCGAATTGATCTATATTATGACGACTGGCGGACCTGCAAATTCATCTAACACCTTAGCTTCCTATATGTTCATGAAGGCTTTTGCATCGCTAGACTACGGCCAAGCGGCGGCTATTGGTCTATTCTTTATGGTGTTATTACTCCTATTTGCTTTTGTTTTCCTTCGTCTCACTAAATTTGAAAAGGCAGGTAACTTATAATGTACAAAAAACAACGTACGCCTATTGTTATAGTCCGTTTTGTTGTTTTGTCGGGTTATCTGCTGATGGTATTAGCGCCATTCTATTGGCTATTCATCACATCGTTAAAACCCAAATTAGATATCCTTACAACAGATATTCAGTATTGGCCTAAACACATTACATTTGACAATTACATCTATCTTTTCGAAACCTCTAATTTTGCTGTATTTTTTAAGAACAGTATTATTCTTTCATTAGCTACCGGATTCTTTGGCACCTCTCTGGCTGTACTTGGTGGTTATGCGATGGCAAGGTTCAAATTCAGAGGGCATAATCTTGTCATTTATGGGTTGCTGTTAACACAATTGATTCCCGGAGTACTTGTTTTGGTACCGACGATTATTATGTATTCCAAGCTTGGGTTAACAAACACAATGGGTGGACTCATCCTTTTCTACACAGTGGGAACGATTCCGTTTAGCTTGATCCTGATGCGGAGCTTCTTCGATCGAATTCCGATGGATCTTGAAGAAGCTGCATTGATTGACGGTTGCAACAAAATGCAGTCACTGTTCAAAATCATTCTGCCTCTAATGGTACCTGGTGTAATTGCAACCTTCATATTTGCCTTTATTGGAGCGTGGAACGATCTGCTTGGAGCAGTTATGCTTATTAGCAGCGACAGTTTAAAAACAATTCCAGTAGGATTGAACATGTTTATACACAACTATGATATTGATTGGGGTGTCATGACGGCTGGAGGCATAGCAGCAACCGTTCCATCGTTGATTATGTTTGCCTTTATGCAGCGATTTGTTGTTAACGGACTGACGGATGGGGCTGTAAAAGGGTAGAAACCCTATGAAGAGATAGTCTGTCCATTAAGTAGAATACAGCGTTTTGTTGTAGATGGATTGACAGATGGAGCCGTTAAAGGAGAACACTCGATAAGTTTGAATAGATAGAGGTAGAGGGTGGAGAGGTCAGATGAGCAAGTTATTAGGGAAGGAAACCAAGGACGCAGGTATGCAGACCATTCTTGCCCATTATGGGGATGAAACGTTTCTAGGAGCGGTTGTTCCACCCGTATTTATTAATACACTATTTACATTTGATTCGTATGAGGCATTCCAAAAGTCGCAATGGCTGGAAGAGACTTATTATTATTCAAGGATTTCTAATCCTACTCAGCAGATAGCAGAGAAGAAGCTAGCGGCGTTGGAAAAGGGAGAGGCGGCCAAGCTATTCACTTCGGGAATGGCAGCGATCTCCTCTACGTTGCTTCACTGCTTGAGCCAAGGCGACCATGTGGTCTGCAGCTATCCGATATACGGTGGCACACATCAGCTGCTTCAAAGTTACTTGCCTAAGTTTGGTATTACTGCTGATTTCGTGGATTTCAGACAATTAGACCAGGTACAAGCAGCGATTAAGCCGAATACGAAAATACTGTATTGTGAAGGGTTTTCAACCTTTTACATGGATGTGTTCGATATTCCGGCTGTCGTACAAATCGCCAAGGAACATCAATTACTAACCGTAATGGATAACACTTGTGCAACACCAGCAACTATGCGCCCCATTGAATGGGGCATTGACATCGTGATCCATTCCGCTTCCAAATATTTGTCAGGTCACAGTGATGTGACTGCTGGAGTAGTAATTGCATCGCAAGAGCGGATCGACGCGATAGCGAACAATGAAATTGTATTGCTTGGGGCTACACTAGCACCGTTGGAGGCGTGGCTGGTTACTCGTGGACTGAAGACATTCGGATTACGTATGAAGCAGCATGCTGAGTCCGCGAAGCAAATTGCGCTTATGCTTAGCCAGCACCCTCAAGTCAGCAGAGTTAATCTTCCTTTGCTGGAGCAGCATGAGCAGCATGAGCTTGCGGTACGACAGTTTAGCGGGAATACAGGTTTGTTCAGCTTTGAGATGCATGGCGGTCCTTGTGCTGTAGCAAAGCTAATGAACAATCTGAGGCTATTTCAAATCGGCGTGAGCTGGGGAGGCTTTGAAAGCCTGATTTATTCCCCAGGTCTAGCCATTAATCCCGAACAGAAATCTCGCACCGAGCATGAAACACGATTAGAGCACACCGTTAGGTTATCTGTTGGGCTCGAGGATATCGATGATTTAATGGAAGACTTTAATCAGGCATTAGCTAGCCTATAAAGCAAGTTACGTTAGGCAAGTAAACTGCTAGGAGAGTAGCTAAATGACTCAATCCTAATCCTGGCATATAAAGAAGGTATAGCATCGCTAAACCTAAGGTACCTCCTCCTCAACGCGGATGAGCAACTGCGCGTAAAAATCGCGCGGGGCGGAAAGCGGTGGTTCTTTCCGTCATTTATAGCCGCAGAAGCGCTTGTCGATTTCTGAGTTAATCCCGGTTAGACCTGCCTTCACAGAACTCAGGAGAGCGAAGTCCAGAGGGAGAAACGTATGCCCGTCCGACCAGCCCAAGGTTAGCATACGAAACCCTTTAGAGTAAGCCCCAGTTGCATGATCCTTATTATAATAAATTCAGAAGAGCTGCATTTGCGCAGCTCTTTTGTTGTTTATGAGGCATTCCAGGATTGAGTCGTGTGCTTTATAGAGGATTTGAAGAAATACATACTTTTTTAGCACGTTCTTCGAACGATTTACGTGCTTAAAGAGTGTAGGATCATATTGTAAGAAAATTGGATAGGGAGGTAGGGCATCATTGCATATTGTACTTTTAGGTATCAAACCTGAACTTAGTGATCCGCGTTGACACTGGCTTCTTATATCTTAAACCCACAGCCTCACCGCTTGTGGAGCGGGAGACGAGCTGGTATATTCCCGATTGGGTAGATGACATGATTCATAAAGTCGATGATATGATTCAATCGTTCAAAGACCTCATGTCCGGAAAGCTGATCAAAGATGCCATTGAAGGTTTAGTTGTTCTGTTGGTGGACGAGCTCATGTCACCGCTCTATGATGCCTTTGCCAAGAGCTACTTGTTTACTCCGCAGATTGCCGAAATCGATAAGGTTCGTTTTTTAGAAATATGGAGTGCAAAGAGTTTAGGTGGTTGAACAAACTTTTTCGACCAAATTTTGACCCTATCTGTAACTGAACTAATCGGAATTCATTGTTTAAGAATTTCAGAGAGCATGGGGCCTGTTGCTGCAGGAGATCTAAATTGGCTGTATTTAAAAAGAACCCACAGTTCAAAAACGCCTGTGAGTTCTCTTTGCACACTATATAAGTTGGAGGCAAGCTTAATCGCCCCCACCACCACCGCCGCCCCCACCGCCGGAATCGCCACCGCTGCTATGGCCGCCACCATCCCAGCCTCCGCCGTGACTATGACCGCCGCCATCCCAGCCGCCATGCCCGCCATGATGACTGTCCCAGCTGCTGCCGCCATGACTATGACCGTGATGACCGCCGTTCCCGCTGTTTCCGTCATGGTGATTGCGGGTGTGATTGTTGTTGTCGTTATCGCCCGTAAAGAGATTTGGATCCGCGCCGGGGAAGAAATAATTGTCAGCCGAATTATTTCGGTTCCGCAGCCGGTTGCTGCCGCCGTGTTTCCTGCCGTTATCACGGATAACCGCCTGGACGACGATAAACACTAACACACCAATAAAAACAATGCCGATGCCCAAAGTAATCGCTCCTTCAAGGTTTCTTACCAAGATTGTACCATATTATTGCAGCTCTGCACCTTAATTGCACAGGAGAATGACACATCTAGTAGATAATTCAGCGGTCATGCCGGAACTGCCTGGGTGTTACTCCGGTATATTTCTTAAAGACTTTCGTGAAATAGCTCTGGTCGTTGAAATGAAGCCGGGTGGCGATATCCGACAACGTGACCCCGGGCAGCTCGATCAGCCGCTTGGCCTCCTCAATCCGCTCCCGCTGGATATAATCGCTGACAGAAATTCCATTCTCCTTCTTGAACAGCTGAGAGAGATAGCTGGCATTCAGCCCGGCCACCTCAGCCAATTTGCTCAAAGTAAGCTCCTCGTACATGTGGTTGAAAATATAGTTCTGGCATAGTGCAGAAGTGCGGGACAGCTTTGATCGGCGGTTGTCGCGCACATGATCGGCGAAATCGCACAGAGCCGCGAGCTGGGCTTTGTCAACGGCGGGAATATCCTTCAGTTCTTCGATATGCTGAATGTGGAAGTCGCTCAGCGTATAGGCGATTTCCCAGAACAGGCCCCCGTCGATCGCGGCCCGGGTTGCCAGTGTGATGGAGGAGATGGCCAGATTTTTTTTGCTGCGCAGCTGGCTTTTCTTGGAGAGCCGCCCGAAGCTTTCCTCGGAGAAGGAGGCTTGGGACCGCAGGAGTCCTGCTTTGTCTCCGATTACGATATGGCGGAACATCTCCCGTTCGAGCATCGGCTCATGATGCAGCCAGGTGTTCTCGCGCCGGTAGGAGTGATCGAGATCCGAACGGCTTTCCGTATGCTGCACAGGCTCATGATGAGTAGAGGCAAGCAGCAGCTCCGTGACCGAAAGGGCTTGTCCGTTGACCAGTGAGTACAGCAGCAGGGCGGCATGGTACCATCTCATCCGGCTCAGCACCGGCAGGCCGCGGTAATACTGAAGCCACTCTTCCACATGGCCAAGCGGGAGGTTGTGGTCATTCATCAGGCTGGCTACAGTAGTCTCGGTCATTGAAGCGGCCAGTGAAGGGCCGAGTATTATCGTTCCGCCAGTCCCAAGCTCTGCAGGCAGCTTAAGCATAATGAAATTTTCCAGAAAACCGGTAGTGTGCAGATACGGCAAAAAGGAAGTCCCCCCGGTGTTTCGGGGAAGGTTGTTTTCAAGTCCAGAGACGAACTCCGCAATTTCGGCCAGCATCCCGGCGTGGGTGGGCGCAGCCGGCCGTTCTTCCATAGAAGGAGGGAGCGCCAGTTGAAGGTTGCCTGCACTGTCCAGCCAGCAGACCGGAATCTGGTAAGCTTCGTAGATTAATTTGCAGATGTATTGTAATCCTTCTGTTTCCTCCAGGTAGTCTAACATCTTCATCCATCGACCTCCCGATCCAATGAAAATACCAATAATACAATAGTAATACCATAAATGCAGGTTGAAGTATATTAGAATGGGAGTAGAAAAACCTATTTCGAGGAGGCATATGATGACAACTCACATTTCAAACCTCATTTCGCAAATGACACTGGAAGAAAAGGCCGGACTTTGCTCCGGGCTGGATTTTTGGCACACGAAAGGCATCGGGCGGCTGGGCATTCCCTCTTTGATGCTAACCGACGGTCCCCATGGACTGCGGAAGCAACAAGGGAGCGCCGACCATCTCGGACTCCATAATAGTGTACCGGCAACCTGTTTTCCATCCGCAGCCGGGCTTGCATCTTCCTGGGACCGTGAGCTGATTCATGAGGTCGGCAAGGCGCTCGGCGAGGAATGTCAGGCGGAGGATGTAGCGGTCCTGCTTGGACCGGGAACCAATATTAAACGTTCCCCGCTGAACGGGCGGAACTTCGAATACTTCTCGGAAGATCCTTATCTATCATCGGAAATGGGCGCCAGCCACATCCAAGGGGTGCAAAGCCAGGGCGTGGGCACCTCGCTGAAGCATTTTGCCGCCAACAACCAGGAACACCGCAGAATGTCTACAAATGCCATCATTGATGAGCGGACGCTGCGGGAAATTTACCTGGCCAGCTTCGAAGGCGCAGTGACACAAAGCCAGCCCTGGAGTGTAATGTGCTCTTATAATCAGCTGAATGGTGAATACGCTTCCGAAAGTGAAACACTGCTGACGAAGGTGCTTAGAGAGGAATGGGGCTTTGAGGGCTTCGTCGTGTCCGACTGGGGAGCGGTCAATGAACGGGTGAAGGCGCTGCAGGCCGGGCTTGAGCTGGAGATGCCGTCAAGCGGAGGCATTGGTGATGCCAAAATCGTGGCCGCAGTAAACAGCGGGGAGCTGTCCATGGAAACGCTGGATAAAGCTGTGGAGCGGCTGCTGTCCTTTATTTTCAAAAGAGTGGAGAAACGCAAGGAGAATGCAACGTTCGATCTGGAGCAGCATCATGCGCTGGCACGAAAGGTGGCCCGGGAAAGTATGGTGCTGCTGAGAAACGAAGATAATATTCTGCCGCTTGCCAAGACCGGAACGCTTGCCATTATCGGCGAATTCGCCAAAAAGCCGCGTTACCAGGGCGGAGGCAGCTCGCATGTCAATCCGACGAAGCTGGATGATGCTTTTGCCGAAATGCAGGCGGTGGCGGGCGATTCCGCAAGCTTCCTGTATGCACAGGGCTATGACTTGAACAGCAATGAAATCAACAGTGAGCTGCTGAAGGAAGCACAGGAAACAGCACAAGGCGCAGATGCTGCGGTGTTGTTCCTTGGACTGCCTGACAGCTATGAATCGGAGGGGTATGACCGCAGCCATCTGTCGCTGCCTGAGAGCCATAAGGCGCTGATCAAGGCGGTGGCTGAAGTTCAAGACCAAATTATCGTGGTGCTGAGCAACGGCTCCCCGATTGAGATGCCTTGGCTGAATCATACGAAGGCCGTTCTGGAAGGTTATCTGGGCGGGCAGGCTTTTGGCGGCGCGATTGCCGATCTGCTCTTTGGTGAAGTAAGCCCAAGCGGCAAACTGGCCGAGACCTTCCCGCAGAAGCTGAGTGACAATCCCTCCTTCCTCAATTTCCCCGGTGAAGGCGATACGGTGGAATATAAGGAAGGCCTGTTCGTCGGCTACCGCTATTATGATAAAAAAGAAATCGAGCCGCTGTTCCCGTTCGGCTTTGGACTCAGCTATACGCAATTCGAGTACAGCGGTCTGAAACTGGACAAGAGCAGTATCAGGGATACAGATGCTGTTCAGGTGACGGTGAATGTCAAAAATACCGGCAGCCGGACAGGCAAAGAGGTGGTCCAGCTCTACGTCAGTGACGAGGAGAGCAGTGTCATCCGACCGCTGCAGGAGCTTAAAGGCTTTCAGAAGCTGGAGCTGCAGCCGGGGGAGCAGCGTGAAGTCTCCTTTACTCTGAATAAGCGTGCTTTTGCCTATTACAACGTGAAGCTGGCGGACTGGCATGTGGAAAGCGGAACGTTCAACATTGCCGTAGGCTCTTCATCGCGGGATATCCGGCTCTCCGCTCCACTTACGGTAACTTCGACAACGAAGATTGCGGTAAGTTTCCACCGCAACACCACGGTAGGCGATTTGCTGGAAAATCCGTTGACTGCGGAAAAAGCAAAGAATTACAGCGGTATCTTTGGCCTGGAAGATGCGATGGATGATAATCCGGAAATGTTCCTTGCCATGATGAAATATATGCCGCTGCGTGCGATGATCGGTTTTGGCCAAGGGAAATATACCGAGGCCGATTTGGCCGAAGATTTGCGGGAATTGAACGCGCTGGTTGCAGAGCAATAATCGCCGTCTGCCGAACCACTGGCAGGAAGACATAACCTGTTAGGAATAGAAAGGCAGCGTCCCGTTATGAGGCCGCTGCCTTTTGGCAGGTTAAAATAATCCAATCCGTGATTGCCGGATTATCCAATTCCATTATGAATGACACGGGATATAATGAAAGCGCAAACATTAAAATCAAATACAGCTCCAAACTACACCTATGGAGGAACTTATAATATGGCTGATACAATTCAGAAATGGTTTGCCAGCACGGAAAAAGCACCTTGGATAGCCCAAAACATCCCTGGTCCAGAACAAGCCGGGACGGCCGCTAATCTGACCGTTACCGCAGAGACGTTCCAGACGCTGGAAGGCTTCGGCGGCTGCTTTAACGAATTGGGCTTTGTGGCGCTGGGCCATCTGCCGGAGGAAGAACGGGCGGGGCTGATGCATGAGCTGTTCCATCCCGAAGGGGAGCAGCGGTTCAGCATCTGCCGCTTGCCGATTGGAGCCAGCGACTATGCGCTGGAATGGTACAGCCTGAACGAGAATGACGGGGACTACGCCATGGAGCATTTCTCCATCGAGCGTGACCGGCAGATGCTGATTCCCTACATCAAGGAAGCCCTGCAGCTGAACCCGGACCTCAAGCTGTTCGCGTCCCCCTGGAGCCCGCCGACATGGATGAAGTTCCCCAAAGCGTATAACTATGGAACACTACGCTGGGAGCCGCAAGTTCTTGAAGCATACGCCCTTTACTTCGTGAAGTTCGTGGAAGCCTACCGTGCAGAAGGTATAACGATTCATCAGGTGCATGTGCAGAATGAGGTGGTTGCCGACCAGAAGTTTCCTTCCTGCGTCTGGACCGGGGAGCAGCTGAGGATCTTCATCCGCGACTACCTTGGCCCGGCATTCGAGAAGCATGGGCTGGAGACGGAAATTTGGCTGGGGACGATCAATGCCCCGGAGCCTTGGGATGAGTGGCTTAAAGCTAAATCAAGCGATCATGATGCCTTCGCCGGGGTGGTGCTCGGGGATCCCGAAGCCTATAAATATATCAAGGGTGTAGGTTATCAATGGGCCGGCAAACATGCCATCCAACGTACCGTGCAGAGCTACCCGGAGCTGCGGTATATGCAGACCGAAAATGAATGCGGCGATGGCAAAAACACGTGGTTTTATGCGAGATATGTATTTAACCTGTACCAGCATTATTTCATGAACGGTGTGAACGCTTATATCTATTGGAACATGGTGCTTGAACCCAAGGGAAGGAGCACTTGGGGCTGGGAGCAGAATTCCCTGCTGACCATTGACCCCGGCCAAAGACAAGCGACCGTGAATCCGGAGTATTACGTGATGAAGCATTTCTCCCGTTTTGCCGTCCCTGGTTCAGTAAGAGTAGGACTTAAAGGTCCGTGGAGCGGCCATGCCATTGCTTTCCGGACACCGCTGGGCGGAATCACGCTCGTTCTGGCCAATCCATTCAAGGAACGGCGGATGCTGCACTTGCATAGTGGTTCCTCCTCGTACTCCCTGGAGCTTGAACCGGAATCCTTCCATACGTTTGTCCTTAGTTAACGGGGCATTCTCCTTAAACTAACGTCCATTCTTCGCGGGACGTTAGTTTTTTGTTAAGATAAAATAATTTAAAGCATACAACACTTAACATGAATTGTTGAACCCAAGAAAATTCCATTCTGACTTGGGCAAACTATGGCAAGTGAAACTTGGAGGTTGGTGCAGCAATGAGGGTTCCCGGTTGGATCATGAAACTTACTGAGCCTTTCCGCCGCAGTATCCGCAATAAGCTTATTCTGACTATGATTATCCTCGCTGTTGTGCCAATTGTGACGATCACAGCACTGGCAGCCGAGAACAGCCGCCGTTCAATGGAGGCCGAGGTCATCAGCACGAATCTTTCCAATATGAAATGGACCGGTGTCTATCTGGGTGACCAGTTCGCCCAGCTTAATAATCTGATCTATACCGTGCTGATCAGCCCCCACCTGAGCGAATACCTCGCGAATGTAGAGGAGTCCAGCCTGTCCAGCCAATTTGCCGCACAGCGGAACATTATTGATACGCTGACGAATCTGTTCTACTCTGCGGGCAATCATGTGGTGGGGGTGGAACTGTATCTGAAAGAATATAACAAGCTGTTTACTATCAACGCCTCGCAGAGTGACATTGCCTCAACAGCCGGAATTCCTGCTCCGTATAAGCTGCTTTTTGAGCAAAATAAGGATTTCACAATAGCTGTTGGCGGCAACGACAACGGGAAATTCCAGCTGATCCGCAGCATTAACCGGTTTGAGAACCAGGAGAAGCTCGGAGGCATCTCCTTGGAGATCCGCTGGGGTGTACTGGATCAGACGCTAAATCTATTAGGCCGGGGCAACGATCATACGGTATTTATCGCTAGTAGCGACGGCAAGGTGCTGTACCAGCCCTGGGGAGTGACTCCTTCGGAAGCCATTCTGGACCGGGTTGCTGGCACCGGTGAGGCACAGGGTTATTTCCGCGGTGACCAGGCGTATGTGTTCTACAATACGATTGATCCAGTGGGTCTCAAGCTGGTTACCGTTATTCCGAACAGCTTTATTAACCAGAGTGCGCTGGCGACCATGAACTTCGGATTGATAGTAGGCGCCATTACCGTGGTCGTGGCGATATTGCTCGCCGTCATTCTGGCCTGGAGGCTGGCGACGCCAATCGTCAGCCTGGCCCGGTCCATCCAGGGCTTCGGCTTAATGAAGGAGCGTGAAGTGCGGCTAAGCAACCGGGTCGATGAAATTGGCCTTCTGGAGACGAAGCTGTACCAGATGTCGTACCGCATCCGCGAGCATATCCGGACGGAATATGTCATCGGCCTGGAGAAAAAGAGTGCCGAGCTTAAAGCACTGCAGGCGCAGATTAATCCGCATTTCCTGCAGAACACCTTGCAGATGATCGGCAGCATGCTGTTCAAGAACAGCCCGGCGGAAAGCTACGGGGTGCTGAGATCGCTCAGCGACATGTTCCGCTACATCATCCGCGAGCCGGAGGACTTGGCTCCGTTGCGGGCGGAGCTGAACCATCTGAACAATTATATGCAGATCCAGCAGCAGCGTTTCGCGGCCCGGCTCAGCTATGCGATTGAAGTGGATGAGCAGGCGACGGACAGTCTGATTCCGAAGCTGAGCCTGCAGCCGATTGTCGAGAATGCTTTTTTTCATGGGCTGGAACAGCAGTCGGGCCCCTGGGTGCTTGAGGTCAAGGTAACTTGTGAAGGGGAGGACACGGTCATTACCATCTGCGACAACGGGATCGGGCTGCAGCCGGATAAGCTGGCGGAGCTGCGGGGAAGACTGGAGCGGCGCAGCGGCGATTTATGGACGCATGGGGAGCGGATTGGCCTAAGCAATGTTGCTTCACGGATTCAGATGCATTTTGGCGGGAAATATGGGATTGGTCTAGATAGCATTCAGGGGCAAGGCACAAAGGTGACTGTAACAATACCACTGGAAAGGGACGGTGCAAACCATGCTTAAAGTGCTGCTGGTGGATGATGAAAGCTGGAACCGTGACATTGTGCGGACGTTTGGCTTATGGGATGAACTGGGCATGGAGATTGCCGGAGAAGCAGAAGACGGGAGCGAGGCGCTGCGCCTGGCCGGTGAGCTGTCCCCGCAGATTGTTATCACCGATATGCGGATGCCTGGTGCGGACGGTGTCAAGCTGATGAATCAGCTTCATGAGTGTTATCCAGAGATTAAAGTGATTGTTGTGAGCGGCTACGACGATTTCAAATATGCCCAGAATGCCATCCGCTACGGTGCGGTGGATTATTTGCTGAAGCCGATTGATCCGGGGGAACTGAATGCCGTGCTGCGCAAATGCCGGAAGGAGCTGGAGGAGAGCTCCCGTGCCCGGGAACCGTATGCCCTCGATATTGAGGTATCCTTCTCGCTGTCCTCCTACAAGCAGCTGATGAGGGTGCATTTCAATGAGCTGAATCCCGAAGGGGTCAATGCTGTTCTTGAAGGCATAGAGAAGGAACTGGTGCAGGGAGACTCTGGCAGACCGGGAATGCTGCGGCAGGCGGCAAGTGAAATGCTGCTGCTGCTGAAGGAGCTTATGCGGAGTAACGCACTGGAGGAGGATGTCCTGAAGGCGGAGATCCCCCGTGAGGTTTTGATGTCCGGGAGCAGCACCGCAGCGTATCTGAAACAGCTCTACGGGACAAGTCTGGAACAGCTGATCGGACAGCGCAAGTTCAAGAATAAGCTGAATCTGGATGAGGTCCGGCAGTATATCAATGCCCACTTTGCCGAAGCGGTAACGCTGGAAGGGCTGGCCAGAGCTTTTTTCGTCAGCAAGGAATATTTGAGCAAGGTGTTCAAGCTGGAGTATGGCTGCAATGTTACGGATTATATCCTGCAGCTGCGGATGGAGAAGGCGAAGGAATGGCTGGCTGAGGAGAGCATTCCGATCAAGACGGTGGCAGAGCTGGCCGGATATGAGGATGTCGGCTATTTCTACAGAGTGTTCAAGAAGCATTACGGCGTTGCCCCCGGTGAAATGCGCAAGCAAGCAGCCGGTTTAAAAATGTCCAATCCGAAAGGGTAATTCCGTCCAATTAACCGCTTTCATAATAAAGATACAATGAAAGCGTAAACAAAACATAGACATTGGGAGGTCTTACAACATGAACAAGATGACCAAAGGTGTACTCTGTACATTCCTCACCGCCACACTGCTGGCCGGCTGCGGCAGCAATAACGGTACAAACAACAGCAATGCTGCGGAAGAAGGAAATACAGGCAGCGGTACAGCCAAAAGCGTTACCCTGAAGATGTTCATCGCGCAGCCGCGCTTTAAGGAACAATATGATAATTATATTGCCGAGTTCGTGAAGAAAGAGAAAGCGGACAAAAATATCGATGTTTCCGTACAGCTCGAAATGCCGACGGCGGACAATGCCTCGCAAATTCTGAAGACGCGCCTGGCCTCCAATGATGCACCGGATATATTCGCTATCCATGCTGTGAACGAAATTCCATCCTATTACAAGGCCGGGTACCTGGAAGACCTGACAGATCAGCCCTTCGTCGGCAAGCTGCTGGACAGCGTGAAGCCCTCTGTAACCACTACGGACGGCAAGGTTGTGGCGCTGCCGCTGGAAACCCTGTCCTGGGGCTACCTGTATAACAAGACCATATTTGCCGAGAATGGCCTGACCCCGCCGACAACGCTGACAGAGATGAAGGCCGTCACTGAGAAGCTGAAGGCGAAGAATGTGACGCCGTTCGTGCTCTCTTATAAAGAATCATGGATTCCGCAGCTGGTGCTTCCGCTGGCTGTAGGGGGGATGATGAAAACTGCGGACCCTGAATTCGTGAACAAGATGAATAAGGATGAGGGCTCCTTTACCGAGATGAAATCCGCGATCTTTGATGTGTTCGATCTCATCAACGCAAACGGCACGGCGAAGGCCACCGAAGTCGGCGGCGATGACGGTGCGGCGGCATTTGCCGCTGGCAAGGGAGCTATGTGGCTGATGGGACCGTGGTATGCGGAAACCATTCTGAAGTCGAACCCGGATCTGGATTTCGGTGTTGCTCCGCTGCCGATCAGCGACAATGCGGATGCGACCCTGATCAATCTCAGCGCCTCGACTTCGCTCGCGGTATCCCCGACCAGCAAGAACAAGGAGGTTGCGCTTGATTTCCTGAATTATGTGCTGGATGATCAAGCCTCCAACGGCCTATTCCAGGCAATGAAATTCAATCCGGTGTCCACGGTGCACACCTATGAGAGCTATCCTTGGATCACCGAAGCGACCACCTATGTCAAAGCTGGCAAGTCGGTGCAGGACCCGGCGATTCCGCAATCCGTCAAGGATGAGGTGGGCAAAGGACTGCAGGCTTATTATGCCGGACAAATGAGCCAGGATGATGTGCTCAAGGCGCTCGACAAAGCCTGGAAATCCTACAACAAGGTAAATAAATAAGCAACAGCTTTACAGTCCGGGATGGAAGAAACCGGGGGCGCTGGCCCTCCTTCCTCCATCCCGTTTGCTTTGCACACCACAGAGGGAGAGGGGCGGATACTATGCCGGTCAAGCGCTATAAAAGTGTTGTTTCGCTGCTTGCTTTCGTTGCACCCGCATTTATCATTTATTCATTGTTTCTGCTGATTCCGACCATCGGCGGCATGTACTACAGCTTCACGGACTGGAACGGGCTGAACCGCAATTATTCTTTTATCGGCCTCGGCAATTTCATTGAAGCGCTGCGCGAGGACCCGGATTTCGTACACGCCTTGCTCTTTACGTTGAAATACGTGCTGTTCATGATCGTATTGCAAAATGTATTCGCACTTGTGCTCGCCGTGTTCATTGAGACAAAAACAAGAACCAAAGGTTTTTTCCGGACGATCTTCTTCATGCCAAATATGATCAGCACCATCATCAGCGCTTTTATGTGGACCTTCGTGTTCTCCCAAGTGCTGCCGCAGCTTGCCGAGAAGACGGCAGCGTCCTTCCTGGACCAGCTGTGGATCGGAGATCCCAGCGTTTCCTTCTATTCGATCATTATCGTATCGCTGTGGAATGGCGTCGGCTATATGATGATTATATATTTGGCCGCCCTGCAGGGGGTGCCGCAAAGCCTGAAGGAAGCTGCCGTCATTGACGGGGCCAGCCCGTTCCAGACCTTCCGCAAGGTGACGATGCCGATGATTACGCATGCGGTTACGATCTGTTTTTTCCTTACGCTGAACGGGGCATTCAAGGTATTTGAGGTGGTATACGGGCTTACCGGCGGCGGTCCGGGACGCAGTACACAGGTCATTACGATGAATATCTACGAAGAGGCGTTCTCCAACAACTTCCGTTACGGGTATGCCAGCGCCAAATCGGTGATTCTGTTCGTAATTATCCTGCTCTTCACCTTTATCCAGATCGGTGTCATGAAGAGAAAAGAGGTGGAAGCATGAGACTGAGAAAGGGAGCCAACCTATTCATCACGCTGTTTCTCTGCATCGGTGCTGTCCTGTCCTTTTTCCCGATTTATCTGGCGATTATCAATTCCGTGAAAACCCAAGGCGAGATGTTCGCTTCCTTCACGGCGCTGCCAACCAAGCTTCACTTTGAGAACTACAGCCAGGCTTTTAGCAAAATCAACCTGCTGAGCAGCACCCTGAACTCGGTTATTGTCTCGGTCATCGGTATTGGAGGCATCATTTTCTGCGCTGCCCTGGCCGGTTACAAGCTGTCCCGGACCTCCGGCAGACTTAGCGCGGCGATCTTCTCGCTATTCATTGCTTCCATGCTGGTACCGTTTCATTCGATTATGATTCCGCTTACACGGATGGCTAAAGCACTGCATGTCAGCGGCAGCACCTACGGCCTTGCTGTGATCTACATTGGTCTTGGAGTGAACATGGCGATCTTCCTGTACCACGGCTTTGTGAAGTCGATCCCCCGCGAGCTGGAGGAAGCGGCACGGATTGACGGCTGCGGTGAGTTCCAGACCTTCTTCCGCATCATCTTTCCACTCTTGCTGCCGATTACGGTAACCATTGCGATTCTGGACTTCCTGTGGATCTGGAATGACTTCCTGCTGCCGCTGCTGATGCTCACCGACTCTACCAAATATACGCTGATTCTATCGACCAACACACTGTTCGGAGAGTACAATAAGGAGTGGTCGCTGATTCTGGCGGCGCTGGTGCTGACTGCACTTCCTGTGATCGTTATCTATGGATTTTTCCAAAAGTTTATTATGCAGGGCATTGCCGAAGGGGCAATAAAAGGCTAAAGCGAGAGGAGCAACAGAGTAATGAATCAACTACGTTACGGCGTCGCCTACTACGATGAATATATGCCTTATGAGAGGCTGAATGAGGATATTGCTATGATGCTGGAGGCCGGGATCAATACCGTCCGCATCGCCGAATCGACCTGGAGCACGCATGAGCCGCAGAACGGGATATTCGACTTCACTTCCGTCGACCGGGTGCTGGATGCGATGCATGCCGCTGGAATCTCCGTGATTGTCGGGACCCCAACCTATGCCGTTCCCACATGGCTGGTCAAAGAGCATCCCGGAGTGCTGGCTGTAACGGCGGACGGTCCCGGCCGGTATGGCGCACGGCAGATCATGGATATAACGAACCCGGTCTACCTGTTCCATGCGGAGCGGATCATCCGCAAGCTGATCGGCAGGGTCAGCAAGCATCCGGCGGTCATTGGCTACCAGACGGACAACGAGACGAAGCACTACGGGACAGCCGGAGAGAATGTGCAGCTGCTGTTTGTTAAGCATATGCGGCAGAAGTATGGAACACTGGATGAGATCAATGACCGGTTCGGGCTGGATTACTGGAGCAACCGGATTAACAGCTGGGAGGACTTTCCGTCCGCTGTCGGTACGATCAACGGCAGCCTGGGTGCGGAATTCGCCCGTTTCCAGCGCGGTCTGGTGACGGCGTTTCTTGCCTGGCAGGTGTCGCTGGTGAACGAATACAAGCAGCCGGGACAATTCGTCACACAGAATTTTGATTTTGAATGGCGTGGCTATTCGTATGGCGTACAGCCATCCGTGGATCATTTTGCTGCGGCTGAAGCCTTCGATATCGCCGGAGTGGATATTTACCATCCTTCGCAGCATGAGCTGACCGGAACGGAAATCTCCTTCGGAGGGGATATCGCCCGTTCCCTGAAGCGCAGCAATTATCTTGTATTGGAGACACAGGCCCAGGCGTTTCCCCACTGGACACCCTATCCGGGCCAGCTGCGGCTCCAGGCCTTCAGCCATCTCGCCTCCGGGGCAAATATGGTGGCTTACTGGCATTGGCATTCCATTCATAATTCGTTTGAGACCTACTGGAAGGGGCTGCTCAGCCACGACTTTAAGCCGAATCCGGTATACAACGAGGCCAAGACTATCGGCCGGGATTTTGCCCGCTTAAGTCAGGCGCTGGTGGACCTGCGCAAGGATAACAAGGTCGCGGTAATGGTCAGCAATGAAGCCCTGACTGCGATGGAATGGTTCAAGCTGCCGGATGGCAGGAACTACAATGATGTGGTTCGCTGGCTTTATGATGAGCTGTACCAGATGAATATCGAATGCGACTTCATTCAGCCCGGCTGTACCGGGCTTTCGGGATATAGTCTCATCATTGTTCCCGCACTTTATGCCGTTCCGGATGAAGCACTGCTGCGCTTAAATGAATATGTGCGCGAGGGAGGCCACGCCGTCTATTCCTTCAAATCCGGCTTTGCGGATGAAGATCTCAAAGTGCGCACGGCAGAGCAGCCGGGGATCATCAGCGAGGCCTGCGGAATCAGCTACAGCATGTTTGTGACTCCGCATGAGGTGACACTGCGCAGCGAAGCTCTGGATACCGGTGCGGCAGATCCTGCGGTGAATACATGGATGGAGCTGATTACACCGGATACGGCAGAAGTGCTGCTCCGCTATGACCATCCCCATTGGGGCGAATATGCGGCCGTCACCCGCAACAGGTTCGGAAACGGTACGGCAACCTATATCGGCTGCATGACAAGCAGCGGGCTGGCGGGCAGCATCCTGAAATCCGCTGCGCAGGAGGCCGGATTATGGGGGCCCGATCAGGAGCTGGCTTTTCCGCTGATTGTGAAGACTGGAGTGAACCGGCAGCAGCAGAGGGTACGCTATTATTTTAATTACAGCGATGAGCCGGTGTCTATGGTGTACCGGCATGGCGCGGCGGCAGAGCTGTTGTCCGGAAGAGAGGTTCAGCCTGAGGAAAAACTTGAGCTTGAGCCTTGGGGTGTGCGCATCCTGCTGGAGCATTCAAGCGGACAATGAGACCGGAAGCAGCGCCGGGAATAATAGAGGGTTGCTTTTATCGGCGGTATTTGCTAACATACAATGTAACTTAATCAGTTGTTCTGTTTTCTAGGGTTCCGCAGCTGCTACAGGCTGGTCTGGTCCGAGGGAAAACGCATGTACTACGATGTACATGTCTACACGGAGGGATAAAAGCCCGGGAGGTATCGTCAATTAGACGATGACCTTCCGGGCTTATTTTGTTTCCGCGGTTAAGAGGTTTGTACCATAACTTATTTAGGGGAAGAGGAGGGAATGGCAGTGAATAACAGTATGGCATGGGTTAAGATCGCAGGTGCTGCCTGCTTCGAAGTCGTGTGGGTCATCGGGCTGAAGCACGCTTCGGCTCCGTGGGAGTGGCTCGTTACGGTAGTGGCCATTATCATCAGTTTTTATACGATCATCTCGGCGAGCAGCAAGCTGCCCGTAGGTACGGTCTATTCTGTATTTGTCGGACTCGGCACAGCCGGGACCGTCCTGGCGGATATCCTCTGGTTCGGTGAGCCGTTCAAGCCGCTGAAGCTGGTGCTGGTCTTGGTTCTGCTGGCGGGTGTTATCGGGCTGAAGCTTGTGACCGGTGATTCTAAAGAAAAGGAGGTGTCCTAAAATGGCTTGGTTAATGCTGATTGCTGCCGGCTGCTGTGAAATGTTCGGGGTGGCGATGATAGGCAAGCTGCACCGGGACCGCAATTGGCAGGCGATTGCCCTGCTGGTCCTAGGATTCGGAGGCAGCTTTCTGCTGCTGTCGCTCGCCATGGAAAGTCTCCCGATGGGCACGGCCTATGCGGTATGGACAGGAATTGGTGCTTCCGGAGGTGCGATTCTGGGCATGCTCCTGTATGGTGAAGCCCGGGATCTGCGGCGGATCATCTGTATTGTGGTGATTCTCGGAGCTGCCGTCGGTTTGAAAATGGTAGGCTGACATCGCCGAGATGTTAAAGAAATAGACACCTGTACGATGTTTCGAATGATGTAACATGGTAAGTATAGTAAGTAGTACTTAATCCATCGTATAAGGAGACTTCCACTATGAATGAAAATATACCCGGGCGGATTAAACTTCCGGACGGAACAGACTTGCCGAGAATCGGACAGGGAACCTGGTGTATGGGTGATGATGCTTCCAGACGTTCTGAGGAGATAGCTGCCCTGAGGCATGGGGTAGAGTTGGGCCTTAGTGTGATAGATACGGCAGAAATGTATGGGGACGGCCGCTCGGAAGAGCTTGTCGGCGAAGCGATCCGGGGAATCCGCGACAGCGTATTCCTGGTTTCCAAGGTGTATCCGCATAATGCAGGCAAGAAACAGCTGGCCCGCAGCTGTGAGGACAGTCTGAAGCGGCTCCGTACGGATCATCTGGATCTATATCTGCTGCACTGGCGGGGGAAGATTCCGCTGGAGGAGACGGTGGAAGGCATGGAGGAACTGGTGGCCGCCGGAAAAATAGCCCGCTGGGGCGTGTCCAATCTGGACACGGACGATATGCGGGAATTGCTGCGCATCCCCGGAGGCAACCGCTGCGCTGTCAATCAGGTCCTCTACCACCTGGGCTCCAGAGGTATTGAGCATGAGCTGCTGTCCTGGCAGCGGAGCCACAAAATACCCGTAATGGCCTACTCTCCGCTGGCACAGGCAGGCACCTTGAGAAAAGGGCTGACGGAGAATGCTGCAGTGCAGGAGGTTGCCCTTAGACACGGAGCGACACCGCTGCAAATTCTGCTGGCCTGGAGCATCCGGGAAGGCGACGTAATCGCTATTCCCAAAGCATCGACCCCGCGGCATGTAGCCGAGAACGCGGCAGCAGGGGAAATCAAGCTCAGTACCGATGAGCTGTGGCAGCTGGATGAGGCTTTTCCGCAGCCCGCCTGGAGAGTTCCGCTGGATATGATCTAAAACTTTTAAAGGTTAAAAATAACGGAGTGGAAATTTAAATAAAGCACACCCTAAACGGGAGTCTTGCAGCCAATGCAGACTTCCGTTTTTTTGTAAATATAAGGATGTTTAGGCTTCACGCCATAAATTATTTTTGTTTTTGCTAAAGAAACGGACCTCATCCCATAGGGATGGCAGGGCCGTTTTTTCTTGTGTCCATAAGCCGGATGCATGTCCAAAAGCCTGTGGCAACAGCTCTTAAATGTTGTCAACAACGTTCATGACGAAACCGTGTTTTCAATTTAATGACAAAGAAAGCGCTTTGATTTACGCTGTGTGCATAAGGGATATCTTTTAAAGAAAGCTTAAATAAAGGCATCCCATTTAATTTATTAAGGGGGCATTTTAAATGGCCACAACTGCAACAACGCAAACTTCATCCGGGGGTACAAGGGTGAGAGTTCAACAATTCGGCCGCATGCTCAGCGGTATGGTTATGCCGAATATCGGCGCTTTTATCGCATGGGGTTTAATCACGGCTTTATTCATTCCAACAGGCTGGTTTCCAAATGAAAGCCTTGCAGCTCTAGTAGATCCAATGATCAAATTTCTGCTTCCGCTGCTCATCGGGTATACGGGCGGACAGATGGTACACGGCAAACGCGGCGGTGTTATCGGGGCAGTAGTCACGATGGGGGTTATCGTCGGTTCTTCTATTCCGATGTTCCTCGGCGCCATGATTGTCGGCCCGCTGGCCGGCTGGGTTCTGAAGCAATTCGACCGTGCGGTTGACGGCAAGATCAAAGCCGGGTTCGAAATGCTTGTCAACAACTTCTCGCTTGGCATCATCGGCGGCGGCTTGTCCATTGCTGCGCTGAAGGGAATCGGACCTCTGGTCGAAGGCTTGACCAACATCCTTTCGGGTGGTGTGGAATTTCTGGTCAATCATAACCTGCTGCCGCTTGTCAACATCATCATTGAGCCGGCAAAAGTATTGTTCCTGAACAATGCAATCAACCACGGCGTACTCGGACCGATTGCGCTGGAAGAATCACAGAGACTGGGACAGTCGGTACTGTTCATGCTGGAATCGAATCCGGGACCAGGGCTGGGTATCCTGCTTGCTTACTGGCTGGTAGGACGCGGTTCGGCGAAGGCCTCCGCACCGGGTGCGGTTATCATTCACTTCCTGGGGGGTATTCATGAAATTTACTTCCCGTACATTCTGATGAATCCACGTCTGATCCTGGCTGTTATCGGCGGCGGCGTGTCTGGAACGTTCACATTGCAATTGCTGGGCGCAGGTCTGGTAGCTTCTCCATCGCCAGGCAGTATCTTTGCTTACTTCGCCATGACACCTAAGGGCGGATATGTGCCAATGCTTGCCGGTGTCATTGTTGCCACAGCCGTATCCTTCGTGCTGGCTACACTGCTCCTTAAGACCGTGAAGAAGAACAACGAAGAAGAGATGGATCTGGAAGAAGCTGCGGCAAAAGTGAAAGACATGAAGTCGGCAGGGACTGCAGCGCAAACCGCTGCTGCTGCCGCAACTGTAACTACAGCGGCAAATGTCCGCGGCAAAGCTGATGTGAACAAAATCGTCTTCGCTTGTGATGCAGGCATGGGGTCCAGCGCGATGGGCGCATCCGTGCTAAGAAAAAAACTGCAGGCTGCCGGAGTCAATATTACGGTTGTCAATTCCGCAGTCAGCGAAATCCCTGCGGATGCTGATATCGTGGTTACCCAAAAAACGCTGACGGACCGGGCGATTGCCAGCAATCCGAAAGCAGAGCATATCTCCATCGACAATTTCCTGAAGAGCCCTAAATATGACGAGCTTGTGGAACGTTTAAAGTAAGTGGAACAAGCATAGAAATGATGCATAACGCTAACTCAGGAGACGCTGGCCCGCAAAGCCGGCGTTTGTCTCCATTTAGGGCGGGGGTACACGGTTATGAGAAAAGTTACCGCGAGGCAGCGTCAAATCATCTGGCTTCTCTTAGGGGTCAGTGAAGAGATTACTGCCGCCGAAATCGCCGAGAGTACCGGTGTGAGTGTAAGAACGGTTCACCGCGAGATGGAGGACATCGAGCTTACGCTGGCAGATTTCGGTCTGGATTTGATCCGTAAATCAGGAAAAGGGATTCAGCTGAGCGGCCCGGCGGCCGGTCTTGCCGAGCTGCGCCTGTTTTTGCGGGAAGAGAAGCCAGCGGAACATTCCAGCGAGGACCGCAAGGTGTATGAGCTCTGCTCCTTGCTGGAGGCAGAAGAGCCGGTGAAGCTGTTCACACTGGCCCACTGGCTCAAAGTTACGGTGGCTACTGTGAGCTATGACTTGGATGAACTGGAGCCCTGGGTCCGCAAGTTCGGCCTGCAGCTGGTCCGCAGGCGGGGCTACGGCGTTGAGATTACCGGCAGCGAGATTGACAAGCGTAGGGCGATTGGCCGGCTGGCCGCCGAGCATCTGGATCTTTCAGATCTGGTGGGGCATAATCCGCAGCCCGCGAGCAGTCCGGTCTTCCGGATTCTTCTGGATGCGGTAGGCAAAACCAATCTGATGGACGTGGAGAACACGCTGTGGGATATGGAATGGAAATGGACGGCGGAACTGCCGGAGATCGTTTATATGGAAATGCTGCTTGGCCTAGCTGTAACCACCAGACGGATTGAGATTGGCCGGAGTATCGACAACGGCGGGGAAGCAGGATATCCCCGAATGTCAGATCACCGCCATATTACTGCCGCCGAGCAATTTGGGCAGCGGCTGGGCCAGGCGCTGGGAGCTGAGATTCCGCGGGCAGAGATTCTATATATAGCCGGTCTGTTCGACAGGGTCCAGGAATCATTCTCCTCAGCCGGATTCGCCTCTGGTGACATTGAGCTGATGGAGATTGTATATAAGCTGACGGAGAGCGTGGTCAAACGGACCGGAGTACCGTTTCAAAGCGACCGCTCCCTGCGGGAAGGGTTGCTGGAGCATATGGATCCGGCCTTCAAGCGGCTCCGGGAGGGAACCCGTATCCGCAATCCGCTGCTGGGTCCCATCCGTAAGGATTATGAATATTTGTTCCAGATTGTGAGGGCCGCGGTGGAGGAGCTGGAGCTGGAACTGGACATCCCCGATGAGGAAATCGGATTTCTGGTCATGCATTTCGGCGCTTCTGTCGAACGTCTGAATCAGCTCAGACGGGGCGTCCGGGCAATTCTGGTTTGCGCCAGCGGTCTCAGTTCTTCCCGGCTGCTGGCTACCCGGCTGGCCAAAGAAATGCCGCAGATTGAAATTCTCGGCAATATTTCCTGGTACGAAGCGGCGCGGCTGCCTGAGGTTGACTACGATCTGATTATTTCAACGATTGATCTGCCGCTCGACAAAGACCGCTATATCAAAATCAGTCCTCTGTTGACAGGGGAAGAAATAGAAAAACTGCTGAGTTATATCCAGAACACCACGCTGAGAGAACGGGAGGGCGTTCCGCAAGGCGAGTACGACAGAACAGCGAATGAAGAGCATTCCCTGGAGCGGTTGAAAAGCTACCAGGGCATGCTGGATGAAACGGTCAGCCTGCTGGAGCGGTTCCGCTTCTATCCGCTTGATAACAGCGGGATAACGCTGCCCGCAACGATTTCGGCGATGCTCGATTTTCTGGATGGCAGCGGGGTGGTCGGCGATGCAGATATCCTGCTGGAGCGGCTGCTGGAACGGGAAAGGATGGCCAGTCAGGTCATTCCGGACACTGGTCTTGCGCTGTTTCATGCAAGAAGCAGCCACATCCTGATGTCTTCCCTGACGCTGTACCGTCTGCGCCAGCCGGTTGTTCTGGATGGGGGTACCGAGGTCAGAGTCATCCTGCTGATGCTTGCACCGCGCAAGCTGTCCAAGGAAAGCCTGGAAGTGCTGAGTGAAATCAGTGCAATGCTGCTTAATTCCGAGCTGGTGAAGCTGCTTGAGGAGCGTACGGAGTCCGAGATCAGGCGATATCTGTCGTCAGAGCTGCTGCGTTTTTTCGAAAATAAAATGTGAAAGCGAGAGAAACCATATGAGTATACTGTCAGAGAATAAAGTGATTATGAACGGTGCTGCCAAAGATAAATACGAGGCGATCACCATGGCCGGAAAGCTGCTTGTGGATGCCGGACATGTAACGGAAGAATATGTGCCGAAGATGCTTGAGCGCGAAGAGGTCGTTTCCACTTATATGGGCGAAGGACTGGCCATTCCCCACGGAACCAAAGAAGCCAGACCCTTCATTAAATCTACCGGATTATCCATTATCCGCTTTCCGGATGGTGTTGATTTTGGCGGAGATGAGCCGGCCTTTGTTGTGATCGGCATTGCAGCGGCAGGTGACGGGCACATGGAGATATTGACGAATGTGGCGATGATCTTCTCGGAAGAGGATGCCATTGAGCGGGTCATGAATGCGCCAACCCCGGCCGATGTGATCGCCATCTTTGAAGGAGGCCTGGAATGATGAAGGCTGTTCATTTCGGTGCCGGCAATATCGGCAGAGGTTTTATCGGTCTGCTTCTGTCGCAGGCAGGCTATGAGGTCACCTTCGTCGATGTGAATGAAACCTTCGTCACACAGCTTCAAGAACGCGGGGAATATCCGGTGACGCTGGCCAGCGAGGGTCAGGAGACGGTGATCGTGAAGAACGTGACTGCACTAAGCAGTGTAACCCATGCCGAAGAAGTTGCCGCGGCCATTACCGGAGCGGATCTTGTTACGACAGCGGTTGGAGTATCCATCCTGAAGCATATTGCAGGGGTGCTGGCTGAGGGGATCGGCAGACGGCTTGCGGGTTCCACCGCTCCGCTGCATGTCATTGCCTGCGAAAATGCGATCGGCGGGAGTGCGCAATTGAAAGAGCTCGTATACGCTAAGCTGGATACTGAGACACGGTCCAAAGCGGATAAATCCGTAGCTTTTCCGAACGCGGCTGTAGACCGGATTGTTCCCTTGCAGCAGCATGAGGATATCCTCAAGGTAGTGGTAGAGCCATTCTATGAGTGGGTGGTAGACGCTTCTCAGATGCTTTCGGGTTATCGTCCGGTGGAAGGTGTTCACTATGTAGATAATCTTGAACCTTATATTGAACGCAAATTGTTCACGGTGAATACCGGGCACTGTTCGGCAGCGTATCTCGGGTACCTGCGCGGTTACGGGACGATACAGCAGGCCATGGCAGATGAGGGTTTGACCGGTCTTGTGCGCGAAGTGCTGGAGGAGACAGGTGCGGTGCTGGTTCAGAAGCACGGGTTCGACGCGGAGCAGCACAGCAAGTATATCGATAAAATATTGGAGCGCTTCCGCAATCCGGCCCTGACGGATGAAGTTACCCGTGTAGGACGTTCACCGATCCGCAAGCTGTCGCCGAATGACCGGCTGGTATCGCCGGCGCTCCAGGCTTTTGACAGAGGGCTTGGATTCACGGCCCTGACCCGCTCCATGGCGGCAGCACTGCTGTTCAACGTGAGCGATGATCCGGAAGCGGTTGAGCTTCAGGCGGCTGTCGCAGAGCTTGGTGCTGCAGCGGCAGTTACGAAATATACCGGCCTGGCCGCAGATCATGCGGTGCACCGGTCGGTGATGGCAGAGTATGACAAACTGAAATAACGATGCAGGGCATCATAAAGAGCCGCAGGGAAGATTCTATCCCCTGCGGCTCTTCGAACAGCGTAGCTTAGCTGTTCTCAATAATGGTCTGCAGCGTCGTGCGGTCCAGTCCTTCTACGAGCTTGATCAGCAGCTCTTTGGCGGCATCATAATCATCGCTGTGAATAATGGAAGAGGATGTGTGGATGTAGCGCGAGCAGATTCCAATCACTGTGGACGGCACGCCAATTCCGCTGACATGCACCTGCCCGGCATCGGTTCCGCCTTGGGAGACAAAATACTGGTATTTGATCCGGTGGGTATCTGCCGTATCCTGAACGTATTCGAGCAGGCCGCGGTGGGTAATCATCGTCGGATCGTAAATGCGCAGCAGCGCTCCTTGGCCCAACTGGCCGAAGGCCTGGCGGTCGCCGGTCATGTCGGCGGCGGCACTGGCATCCAGGCCGAAGAAGATGTCCGGCGACAGCAGGTTAGCTGCTGTGCGGGCACCGCGCAGGCCGACCTCTTCTTGAACTGTAGCGCCGGCAAACACGGTGTTTGGCAGTTTTTTGCCGTGCAGCGCTTTGACCAGCTCAATGGCAAGGCCTAAGCCATAGCGGTTGTCCCACGCTTTGGCCATGATTTTCTTCGGATTGGCCAGCGGGGTGAACGGGCAGATCGGCAGAATCTGCTGTCCCGGAGCTACGCCGTAGCTCTGTGCTTCTTCCCGGCTGTCCGCACCGATATCTATGTACATTCTGCGGATATCACCGGTTTTGTTGCGTTCGTCATCACTCAGCAGATGGATCGGCGTACTGCCGACAACACCCGTCAATGTACCCTTCGGGGTAATGATCTGCAGCCGCTGTGAGGCAACCGCCGAAGCCAGCCAGCCGCCGAGCGGCTGAAAGCGGATCATTCCGTTGTCGGTGATGCCGGTGACCATAAAGCCCACCTCGTCAAAATGACCGGCCACCATAATCTTGGGGCCGTTCTCTTCGCCGCGCAGCACACCGAACAGGCTGCCTAGTCGATCCTGGACGAACTCTTCGGTATACGGTGTCATAGCATCCTTGACATAGGCACGCAACTCGCGCTCAAAGCCCGGAGCTGCGGGGAATTCAGTCAATGTTTTGAACAGATTAGTCGTTTCTTGATTCATATACATATCGCTCCTTTACTATTGTCTAGTATGAACATTGTCGCGCTACTTGTCCATGTCTGCAAAGGGGGAAATGAACACTGGGCGCCGCCTTTGCGAATATTATGCAGTAGTGGCTCTGCAGGCAGGAGCCGGGAAAGGAAGCGAGGAAGATGAGGGTGGCTGGGAGCAGGTCCGCAGACAACCCGCAGGGCTACTACGGTAAAGTGAATGCCCGTGGGGTGCCGAAAAGATACCTCCGCCGGTATGGGCCGGAGCGCGAAGCTGTGCTGATTTTGATTCTGTTTATACTGCTGATTGTAATACTGTTGTATTTTACCTGAGCTGGGGAGACATAACGAAGCCGCTTACGGCGAACAATAAGGAAAAACTTCTAAGCGAAGAAAAGTCCGAGGGGAAATGTCCGCACTCACTGGTCCAGCCCTCCCCTCGCATACATTCCAGGAGGTGTCCTCATTTGCCGGCCAAAACTAGAAAGTCCGGTGTCAAGCTTCGGCTTGACACCATGACCCCACAGGATTATGAGAAATTGTCCAAGCCGTATGTGCCCAGCCGCCCTGTGTTCAAAAACTGCATCCGGGCTTTTTTGTCCGGAGGGTTGATCTGCGTAATCGGACAAGGCATCCAGGAGGCTTTTATGGCGATATTCGATATGACCTCCAGGGAAGCTTCAAGCCCTACCGTTGCGGTTCTTATCCTTATCTCCGTCATCCTGACAAGCTTCGGTGTATATGACAAATTGGCCCAATGGTCAGGAGCAGGCACTGCTGTTCCCGTCACGGGTTTTGCCAACAGTATGTGCTCCGCAGCGCTTGAACACCGTGCCGAAGGTCTTGTGCTCGGAGTTGGCGGCAATATGTTCAAGCTGGCCGGCTCCGTCATTGTATTCGGTGTCGTCGCAGCCTTTATAGTCGGGGTAGTCTATGCCATTATGGGCTGGGGAGGTTCTCACTAAACTATGAAGCAGCTTGGCAGCCAGACCTGGCAATTCACAACCCGTCCTGTCATTCTCGGTTCTTCCGCAGTAGTAGGGCCGGAAGAAGGGGAAGGCCCTTTGGTTTCCGATTTTGATTTTATCTATGACTCGCTCAAAATGGGCGAACAGACATGGGAGAAGGCAGAGCGAGCCCTTTTCGAGAAATCATCCAAGCTGGCGCTGATGCATGCGGGACTCGAGCAGGAGAAGCTGGAGTTTTTCGTCGGCGGGGATTTAATGAATCAGATTATCAGCAGCTCGTTCGCGGCGAGAAAGCTTGGTGTGCCTTATCTTGGCGTCTTTGGCGCATGTTCCACTTCCATGGAGAGTCTCGCCATCGCTTCGATGATTGTGGATTCCGGCGGGGGCAAATACGCGCTTGCGGGAACCTCCAGCCATAACTGTACCGTGGAGAAGCAATTCCGCTATCCAGTCGAATACGGCTCCCAAAAGCCGCCGACCGCCCAGTATACCGTAACCGGTTCGGGCTGTGCCATTGTCGGCCGCAATGACGGCTCGGCTGCAGGCCCCTATGTTGTGTCGGCAACGCTCGGACGCATTATGGATATGGGACTGACGGACCCTTTTAATATGGGCACAGCCATGGCTCCGGCCGCCGCGGATACGATAACTGCACATTTCCGCGATACGGGCTTGTCCCCCGGCCATTACGATTTAATTGTAACCGGTGATCTGGCTTCCGTCGGCCTGCCCATTGCCAAAGATCTCCTGGCCAAAGAAGGCATTCCCATGGAGCAGACGACATTTGATGACTGCGGGATGCTCATTTATAATCTCGACAAGCAGAAATATGTCATCGCCGGAGGGAGCGGCTGCGGCTGCTCGGCTGTGGTCACCTATGGACATATTCTCAAACGGATGAAAAAAGGCGAGCTGAAGCGGGTGCTGATCGTGGCAACCGGAGCGCTGCTTTCACCGCTGTCATACCAGCAGGGAGAAAGCATACCGTGCGTGGCGCATGCTGTAGCTCTGGAGAGCGGAGGTGAAGGAGCATGATTTATGTATGGGCATTTTTGATTGGAGGCGCCATCTGTGTCATCGGGCAGCTCATGTTCGACGTACTGAAGCTGACGCCCGCTCACACGATGAGTACGCTTGTCGTTGCCGGAGCAATCGCTGACGCGTTTGGGCTGTATGACCCGCTGGTGAAATTTGCCGGGGCAGGGGCTAGCGTTCCAATTACCAGCTTTGGCAACTCATTGGTGCACGGAGCGCTTACGGAACTGGAACGGGACGGCTGGGTCGGCGTGGTGACGGGGATTTTCGATGTGACCAGTGCCGGGATTTCGTCAGCCATTGTATTCTCGTTTCTGGCAGCCCTGCTTGTACGGCCTAAGGGAACGCATTGATCAGCTGAAAACTATAGGTTTCATTTCCGGCCGCCACTTTGGCGGTCTTTTTTGTTTTGTCTACATTACCTTCCTTAATTCCTGCGTGCTCTGCTCAAGAAGTTTCTCCGCCGCAGCGGAAATTAGTGAGTACTCCTGATCAAGCCATTGCTTTATGCCGGGCTCGTAATCCTTCTTGAAGATTAGCGCCGATAAATTCCTGATGATGTGATAGGAAGCATACGGATGGGGCAGCTTGGGGGCATTTTTGGCCTGAAGCAAAAATTTGGTGAGCACGGAATGATCGCTGTAATAGATAAGCTCAACTAATTTAGCCCGGTATTCCAAATCCCTGGACTCAAGCCCGGGAAATTGGTTGAAGTCATACAAATGCTGTGCTTCGTGCTTCAGGTAAGAAATTCGAAACTCTGCGCCTTCGATATCTTCATAACGTTTAGCATTGCAATACAGGCTTTCCTTCACAGCCCAGCCCCCGACGGTTCTCTGTTCACACGTAGCGAAACTGATCCAGCTTTCCAGAATAAAGTCCTTCATCATATGTACGGTTACGGGCTGGCTGATGGAGGGGAGTTCCACAGTGAAATTTAACGTCTCCATCTTTCGCCATATATAAGGTCCTCTGTACGGAGGGGTGACTCCGCCCCAAAAATAATAGCCCTTTTGTGCAAATCCTTCCTTCAGATGATCTTCAATGCAATCAAGGGCGGCGGGCTGCTCAATCTCAATCAAATTGCGGAGTGCCTCCATGAGCTTAACCTCAGCATCATCCGCTGCATCAGGACGGGTCAGCACCATGCGGAAGTAAGCGTGGTAGGCTGAAATCACCCGTCTAACCCAAGGGTCTTCTTCCTTAAGTGTTACCTCGTCATGTTTGTTGAAAAATCTGTTGATGTACAATGCCTCAATCTTTTCGATTTGCTCGGTTTTGGGCTGGATTGAACGCAGATACACCATTGCCGGGTTAATGTCTCCTTGAAGACATAGGGCATAAAACTTGTCCATGGATGACCCTCTTTTCGCCTGCCAGAATAGAAAAACGGATTCGGTTTATAATCATTTCTATAGGAACAATAATTTTCCTTCTATATAATAGAGAGATTTCCTTGTCCATTGTTTGGTGTATCTTTAATTTCACGGGCTGCAATAATGTACTTTGGGACCCATAATCATGTAAAATATAAGTATTACGCTTATTCTGACATAGGAGGTTTACTATATATGCCCGTACGTCAAGAATCAATTCACATCATGAAGGCTGTTCGCCATAATTTGGAATCCTGTATACTCGGCAAAACATTTGAAATAGAGCTGCTGCTTACGGCGCTGCTGGCCGGTGGGCATGTCCTGATCGAGGATGTTCCGGGAACGGGCAAAACCCAGCTCATTCGGGCGCTCTCCAGATCAATGTCCGGGGAGTACCGCCGGATTCAGTGCAATCCCGATATTCTCCCAAGTGATATAACGGGGGTATCGGTCTATCATCCGCGCGATGAGATGTTCCATTTCCGTCCCGGTCCCGTGATGACGAATATTCTGCTCGCCGACGAGATCAACCGTGCGACAACCAAGACGCAATCTGCGCTTCTAGAAGTGATGGAAGAACGGAATGTAACCGTCGACGGAGAGACGTATCCGCTGCCGCATCCGTTTATGCTCTGTGCGACGCAGAACCCGATTGATTTCGAAGGCACCTACACGCTGCCTGAAGCACAGCTTGACCGTTTCATGCTGCGTATCAGCCTTGGCTATCCCGATGCGGTTACCGAGAAGAATCTTCTGATGAGCCATCAGGAGGGACAGCCGGTGGACAGGCTTACCCCGGTAACAGGGATGGAACAAATTGCGGCTATCCAGGAAGAAATCCGCGAGATTTATATCAGCGATCCTGTCCTGAACTATTTGCTGGATATTGTCCGCCAGACCAGAGAGCATCCGCTAGTCCTGCTTGGTGCCAGCCCCCGTGCTTCGCTTTCATTCATGATGGCCTGCAAAGCCTATGCTTTCCTGCAGGAGCGCGATTATGTTCTTCCGGATGATGTGAAGATTCTTGCCCCGTATGCGCTGGGACACCGCATTCTGCTGCGTCCGGAGTCGCGGCTGGATAATATCAGTGTAGATTCCTTGCTTCAGAAGCTGCTCCAGAGCATACATGTGCCTGTGACGATGAGGCAATAATGATGAAAAGGTATTTGTCCGGAGCGGCAGCTGTCATTCAGCCGGGGAAATTCGCCGGCATCCTTGCGATCTGGGGCATCACGCTGCTCTACGTACTGTTTCAGGGCGGCAAAACATCATTCATGCTGTTTATAATGGTATCGGTACTAATGATATATCTGATGATTGGAGGCTTAGGCGGAGTACGGCGGGCCAAAGGCACGCGCAGCCTGTATTCCGAATTGGACAAGCCTGATCTGCTCTATGCGGGCGGCTTTCTGCGGGTGAAGCTGGACGTTACGATTCCGGGCTTTTTGCCTCTGCCGTATGTGGTGGTGAGAGAAATTCTGAAGCGCCATAACGGCGAATCCTGGGTATTTGAGGAGAGCATGGTTCCCAGCCTGAGAGGGCAGGGGGAGCTGCTGTTTCAGACGCCGGCACTGGAGCGCGGCCGCTATACGTTCGAAGGAACGGATATCCTGAGTGAGGATATCTTTGGCCTGGTGGAGCATAAGGGCACCTTTATGGCCGAAGGGCAATTCCGCGTATTGCCCCGTGCGGTATTCGTGCCGCGCTGGCAGCTCTATGAGCGGAAGTCACGGCTGGCGGGGCAGCAAGCCTCGCTGCTTCATTCCCGGAGAGAGACAACGCAGATCAACGGGGTCCGCGATTACGTCTATGGCGACCGGTTAACGCGAATCCACTGGAATGCCACCGCCAAGACAGGCAACTGGAAATCCAAGGAATTTGAGCATGAATCTGTACCCAAGACGATGATTGTGCTGGACGGCAGCGCCATGGTATATGCCGGCTCGAACCAGTTTGAGCTGGCGGTGTCCATTGCCGCCTCCCTGCTAGGCTTTGGGATCCGCGACCGGATCGGCATCGGTTTATGCTGTCTGGACAAGAACACCAAGATATTCATGCCTGCCGAGGGCGCTGCGGAGCGGCAGAAGATGATCCAATATTTGATTGACATTAATGCGGAAGGCCGCGGGCCGCTGGTTCCCAGGCTGGAAAAAGGACACCGTATGTTTCCCAAAGGCTCCTATCTGGTGTTGATCAGTCCGCAGAGCGGACAGCCTGTACTGGATGTGATGCGCTGGGCGGAGAGCCGGGGAATGACGCCCTCCCATATTCATGTGCGCAATCCGGCAGCGGTCAACCGCGGCGGAGAATGGATAGATGTGCTGAAATCCCGCGGGGCAACCGGCTATAGCGTAAGTTCGCTTCATGAGCTGCCCTCAGTGCTCGGAGGTGATAAAGTATGATGAGACGCTGGTGGAGCGGGATGAAGTCCTCATGGCATTACTCCTTCAGTCTGCTATGGCTGATGGTTATCGCCCTGCAATGGCTCACGTATACAGAGCCCTTCTGGCTGAAGGCGACCACTGCCGCCGTACTGCTGACCTTGGCTGCGGCGGGGGTTATTGAAATTCTTTTACCTGTTAAACGGGGATACCGGCTGATTCTTGAAGTTTGCGCCATGCTATATTTCGTGTACAGAGTAATTCTGCGCTACGAACTCTATGTTCCTGATCCATTGCTGCCTTCACTGCGCGACCGTCTGCCTGACATCGCCATAAATATGGTTCCATATCTATGGTTTGCTGCGGGTGCGCTGGCCTTGCTGCTCCTGTCATCGTGGTGGGTCTCCTCCAAGGCGAGGATTCTGCTGTTTATCACCACGAATATTGTAGCCTTTGCGGCACTGGATTCCTTCACTTCGGCCATACTCTGGCAGGAGGTCGCCTGGACGGTGTTCGCGGGGATGGGCTGGCTTGTTACCCAGCATTTGAGAAGCTTTCAATTGCATTATCCCCGCGGCTGGACTTATCTGCTGAAATATCCTTTCAAGATCTTCATAAATATCGCCATTATTTTCTCCTTTGTCATTATTACAGGTGTGAACATGCCAGAGGTGCGGCCGACACTGACAGATCCTTATACCGCCTGGCATAAATGGAACGGCACCGGATTATCGGCAAGCTCCGGCACATCGGGAACAACAAATGCCGGAACCAGTGATGCTTCTGCAGGAAGGACTACTTCGGGTTATAGTATGAACGACGATAATCTGGGCGGGGGCTTTAACTATGATTATTCGCCAGTCATGACGGTGACCTCGGATATAAGGTCCTACATGCGTGGGGAAACCCGCAGCGTATATTCCGGAAAAGGATGGAGTGATGACGACCGGCTTACACGCGGTCCGCTGTCCGGGGCAGCGGTAGGCAAAGAGCTGGACAGGGAACCCGGCTCCAAGGTGGAGACGCAGACCCTGAAACAGACGGTAAAGCTGCTTGGGAACATTGATTATCCGGTATTGTTCGGAGCCTATTCCATTGCGAAGGTCGATTCCATAGACGGCAAGGAACAGAGCAGCCGCTTATTATGGAGAAGCGCAGACAGCGAAATGCTGTGGGATACGGATGGGAACAGCGGAAACTATCCCCAGACTTACGTGCTTACTTCGGAGGTCCCTGTCGTATCCGTGCAGGAGCTGAGCAAACAGACCTTCGATCAGCTGTACACCGGCCAGAATAATACGCAATACCTGCAACTGCCCGACAATTTTCCAGAGCGGGTCACAGAGCTGGCAGAGACAATAACCGCAAGCGCGAAGACCCCTTATGACAAAATTGTGCTGCTCCAGCAATATCTGCAGCAAACCTATCCATACTCGAATCAGCCGGATCTGTCACGCGGCAAAAGCAAGGATTTCGTGGAGAGCTTCCTGTTCGAGATTATGGAAGGCTACTGCGACTACTATTCCACCGCACTCGTGACCATGGCACGTTCGCTGGATATTCCGGCACGCTGGGTCAAGGGATATGCACCCGGTGAACAGGCACAGCTTCCTGACAGTCTGGCCCAGCAGGGATTATCCAATAATAATTATACGATTACGAATGCCGATGCCCATTCCTGGGCGGAAATCTATTACGGTGAATACGGCTGGATTCCGGTTGAAGCGACACCGGGGTATAATGTGCCTCTTCTGACACAGAGCGAAGAGCCTGAGAGTAAGGAAGATACACAGCCGGAAGAGGATAAACCTGAGCCTGAACAAGAGGTGGCAGATCCCGGCAAAACCGGTGAAAGCCTTCATGTAGGCGTCTGGGCCGTATCGGCCGCTGCGGCAGTGCTGCTGCTGTGGGGAGGTTATCTGCTCTGGCATTACCGGTTCAGTCTCCGGTTCCTGCTTGGGCGGCTGCGCAACGGCAAACCATTGTCTCCGGTGCAAAAAGTTGTGGCTGAAACCGAGCGGTGGGTAAAGTATGCCCGCAGAAAGGGCATGCTTAAAGAAGAGCACGAAACGCTTCGTGAATCGGTGGCCCGCTGGAGCCGTGAACGTCCGGCGGCTGCAGAAAGTCTGGCGTTGCTGCTGCAAATGTTCGAGAAGGCGAAGTACAGCCCGGATGTTATAGAAGACAAAGATTGGCGCAGCGTGTATACTGAAGCTTTGCGGCTGCACAGTCTTTTGAAATCAGATAAATAAACGCGGCAGTCCTAACATCGTCGCAGATTCATTTGCGAAGCGCAAAGAGTATGATATAGTTTTTCGTATGAAATCGAGGTGAACGTATTGTTTGAAAGGTTGGTTCCAAAACTCCGGGTGAATACGGTATTTGATATTGGGCTGGAAGAGCTGTACAGCCGGGGATACCGTGGTATCATTACGGATCTGGATAACACGCTAGTCGGCGCCAAAGCGCCTCTGGCCACTCCGGAGCTGCTGTTATGGTTCGAGAAGGTGAAAGAGCTGGGCTTCAAGCTGATCATTGTGTCGAACAATAACATGGACCGGGTGTCACGCTTTGCAACGCCGCTTAATATTGAATTTGTACATCAGGCCCGCAAGCCGATCAATACGCCTTTCGTGAAGGCGATGAAGCTGATGGATCTGAAGCCGGAACAGACGATCGTAGTTGGCGATCAGATGCTTACGGATGTATTCGGCGGCAACCGGCTCGGCCTGTATACGGTATTGGTGCTGCCCATCTCCGTGAAGGATGAAGGCATTGGAACAAGAATTAACCGCCGGATCGAGCAGATTGCCCTGACACGGCTTCGCAAGCAAGGATTGTGGCATGAGGAGGATAAACCCCAATGAATCAACAGAATGAAACACAGCGCCCTGTAAAATGCAGCGGCTGCGGTATTAAGCTGCAGACCGAAAAGAAGGATCTCCCGGGTTATATTCCGGAGGTTGCATTTGAACGGGAACCGGTTATCTGCCAGCGCTGTTTCCGCATCAAAAACTATAATGAAGCTTCTTCGGTATCCGTCGACCAGGATGAATTTCTTCACCTGCTCAGCGGAGTGGGCGAGAAGAACGCGCTTGTTGTGCATATTGTCGATCTCTTCGATTTCGAAGGCAGCCTGATTTCCGGCCTGCAGCGTTTTGTCGGCAATAATCCGGTTATACTTGCAGTGAACAAATGTGATTTGCTGCCCAAGGTAACGAACTGGAACAAGCTGCGCAACTGGATGCAGCAGCGCTGCAAGGAGCATGGACTGCGGACTGCGGAGATTATACTCTGCAGCGCGAAGCGCAATCAGGGGTTCGAACGTCTGCTGGAAGCGGTGAATGAGCTTCGCGGACAGCGTGATGTCTATGTCGTAGGGGCAACCAACGTAGGTAAGTCTACGCTGATTAACCGGCTTATTTCCGATTACAGTGATCTCGAGCAGGAACTGACGACCTCGCGATATCCGGGAACGACTCTCGATACGGTCAAAATCCCGCTGGATGACGGTCACTATATCATTGATACTCCGGGAATTGTATATCCTTGGCGGTATAGTGAACTGGTGGAGCGCAAGGACCTCGGTGCCGTTATGCCGGAGAATCCGCTCAAACCTGCGGTATATCAGCTGAATGAAGGCCAGACGCTGTTCTTCGGCGGTCTGGGGCGTTTTGATTTCATTCAGGGTGCCCGGCAATCCTTCACCTGCTTCATCAGCACTACGCTCAAGATTCACCGTACGAAGCTGGAACGTGCGGATTCCCTGTATCAGGATCACCGCGGTGTAATGCTGGCTCCGCCGGTAACTGCCGACATGGACAAGCTGCCGCAGTGGCAGCGTCATGAATTCCGGATCAGCCGGGGCAGCCAGACCGATCTGTTCATCTCCGGCTTGGGCTGGATCAAGGTGAACGGAACCGAAGGTGCCGTTGTGGCAGTTCACGTTCCGCGCGGCGTGAAGGTGGTTACCCGCCCTTCGCTGATCTGACGAAGGGAGGGGCATTGCCTGTGACAAGTGTAAACGGAAATGACAGAAATACGGATCTGCTGCTGGGGGTTATGGGTGATCCGATTGCCCAGTCCAAATCCCCGATCATGCACGGGGCCGCGCTGAAAGCGCTGGGCATACAAGGGGCTTATGTCCCGCTGCATATTACCGGAGATCAGCTTGGCGATGCGGTGCAGGCCATCAAGACCCTCGGCTTTCGCGGAGTCAACGTTACCATACCGCATAAGGTTGCGGTGATGGAGTATCTGGACAAGCTGGATGAAAGTGCGGTTGCTGTCGGTGCAGTGAATACGATTGTCAATGACAACGGGGTACTTACCGGATTCAATACGGACGGCATCGGTTATGTCCGTTCGCTGAAGGCGGAAGCGGTCCCTGATCTGTCCGGAACCCGTATTCTGGTAATCGGTGCCGGGGGCGCGGCGAGAGGAATTGTCAGCGCTTTGCTGGCCGAGAAGCCATATTCGGTTAAGATCGCTAACCGTACTGCCGGGAAGGCCGGGGAACTGGCGGCATTATTCCAGGGCCGGGGCAAGGTTGCCGGAGTGGGCATGGATGAAATCGCGGAAGCGGCTAAGGATGCGGATATTGTAATCAATACCACATCTGTCGGAATGTTTCCCCATCCGGATGACCTGCCGATGGATCCCGGACTGCTGCGTGAAGGAATGGTCGTAAGCGATCTTATCTACAATCCGCTGCGTACCCGGCTGCTGCTCGAGGGCTTGAAGCGGGGCTGCACAATCCATGGGGGTCTGGGAATGTTCGTATATCAGGGCGCCTATGCGCTGGAGTATTGGACAGGGCAGGCTGCACCCGTGGATATTATGCGGCAGACGATTATCGATTGCCTCGGCGGCAGTGCCAGTGAAATGGATCCGCAAGTTTAGGGTAATAATATATGTTAATTAAGGGGTTTGTTCATTTATGTTAACTGGAAAACAAAAACGCTATCTCCGCTCTTTGGCCCATCATCTTGACGCTGTCTTTCAGGTCGGCAAAGGCGGTGTGAACGACCACCTGGTCCGTCACATTGAAGAAGCTATTGAAAAACGCGAGCTGATGAAGATCAGCGTGCTTAACAATAATGCGGATGACCCGAAGGAAATCGGTGCAGCTCTGGCTGAGCAGTCCGGCTCCGAGCTGGTGCAGGTTATCGGCAAAACTATCGTTCTTTACAAAGAGTCACGCGACAACAAAACGATTGAGCTTCCACGCTAGGAAAGCTGCGCCTTGCGGCTGCCTTGCAGTCACATGGAGTCATTTCGCAGGAAGATAAGAGGAGGTAGGCCTCTCTTGAAAATTGGAATAATGGGAGGAACCTTTGATCCTCTTCACATAGGACATATGATGGCGGCGGAAGCTGCGAGGGACACCTATTTGCTGGAAGAGGTCTGGTTTATGCCTTCGCATATCCCGCCCCATAAGCATGAAGCCGGAGCTTCGGGTACAGACCGGCTGGCGATGGTGCAGTGTGCGGTCGAGGACAATGAGTCTTTCCGCACACTGGATTGGGAAGTCCTCAGAGGCGGCGTTTCCTATACATTGGAGACCGTGCGCAGCCTGCAGCAGGAATACCCGTACCATGAGTTTTATTTCATCATCGGTGCGGATATGGTGCAATATTTGCCGAAATGGCAGGGGATTGAAGAACTTGTGCAGCGTCTGACCTTTATCGGTGTGGGCCGTCCGGGCACTCCGCTGGATCTGGCAGCGCTGCCCGGCTATATCGCCGACAAGGTGCTGCTGGCGGACATGCCGCTGGTGGATATTTCGTCCACGATGCTCCGGGCGCGCTCCGCTGAAGGGAAATCAATCCGTTATATGGTACCGGACAAGGTTTTCGATTATGTGCAAAGGAGTGGATTGTATGGCCTACAGCCGGGAAGCGCTGATTGAAGCGGTCTCTTCGCAGATGCCTGATAAGCGCTGGCAGCATACCCTTGGCGTAATGGAGTCCTCAGTGAAGCTGGCTGAGCATTATGGTGCCGATCCTGCCCGTGCGGAGACAGCGGCGATTCTGCATGATGTGGCCAAATATTGGCCTGTGGAGAGAATGAAGGAAATTATTGAGCAGAATGGTCTGCCCTCCGAGCTGTTATCCTACGATAAGCAGCTGTGGCATGCGGAAGTGGGGGCATTTGTAGCGGAACGGGATTATGAAATTACCGATGCAGAAGTGCTGGGAGCCATACGCTATCATACTTCGGGCCGTGAAGGCATGAGTCTGCTGGAGAAGATTGTCTGCCTGGCCGATTATATCGAGCCCGGACGGGATTTTCCCGGTGTGGACGAAATACGCAGGCTTTCCAAAGTAAGTCTGGAGGAAGGGCTGATAGCCGGATTTGATTCGACGATCAGCCTGCTGCTGCAGAAGCGCCGGATTGTGTTTCCGTTAACGGTGCTGGCGCGTAATGATTTAGTAAGAATACTGGAGGATAAATAATGAGTGTACAATCAAGCAAGCTGCTGGAACTGACTTTAAAAGCTGTGGAAGATAAAAAAGCGATGAATGTTGTCGCGCTGGATCTGCGCAATGTTTCCCCAATCAGTGATTATTTCGTGATTTGTCACGGTAATTCCGATACCCAGGTGCAAGCGATTGCCACTGAAGTACGCAAGGTTGTTCATGAAGCAGGCGGTATGATCCGCGGAATCGAAGGCATGGACGCAGCGCGCTGGGTGCTGATGGATCTTGGTGATGTCGTTGTGCATGTGTTCCACCGCGATGAACGCGAATATTACAACATTGAGCGCCTGTGGTCTGACGCCAAGATTGTGGAGAACGTATGAGTCTGATTGCCGGAACTGTAGTTAAACTGGATGTACTCCGGGAAGTATCGCCTTACGGCTACTTCCTGGGTGCCGGTGATCAGGATGTTATGCTGCATTATACGGAGCTGGTTGGCAGCAAGCCCAAGCCGGGCGATAAAGTGGAAGTATTCATCTTCTTCGATACGGAAGACCGGCTCGCGGCAACAATGAAGAAGCCTTTTCTGACACTTGGTGAAATGGCATTGCTGGAAGTCGCAGATATTCATCCCCGTCTCGGCTGCTTTCTGGAAATGGGACTCGGACGCCAGCTCCTGCTGCCGATCCGCGAGCTTCCTGAACTGATCGAGCTGCGCCCGCAGGTTGGTGACAAAGTATTTGTCATGATGGAGCACGATAAGCAGGGGCGTCTCCGTGCCAAGCTGGCCGGTGAACAGGAGCTTGCTCCGCTGGCGCTTCCTGCGCCAACCTCATGGATGGGGCAAATGGTGACCGCAAGAGTGTACAAACCGCTGCAAATGGGCACCTTCGTGCTTGTGGACGGCGGAGTACTGGGCTTCGGCATTATCGGAATGGTTCATTCCTCGGAACGTAGCCGTCTGCTGCGTCTGGGCGAGCAGTTTGAAGCCCGGGTCTCACATATCCGCGAGGATGGCCGGGTCAACCTTTCCATGACCCACCGCAAGGAAGTGGGACGTGATGTGGATTCCGCTGCTTTGCTGGACTTTCTGAATTCCCGACCGGGCGGTGCCATGCCGTATTCGGATGCCACGCCTCCGGATATTATCAAGCAGCGCTTCGGCATCAGCAAGTCGGCCTTCAAACGGGCGATGGGCAAGCTGATGAAGGAAGGCCTCATTACCCAGAAGGAGAATTGGACCTACCTTGCAGGCAAGGAAGACACAGCTCCGGATGAGAATCAGGGCGATGAAGGAACATCGGAGAATTAAGCGGTTATGACAGCATTTGATTACAGGTAATTATAGAAAGCGGTGTGCGCAGTGTCTTCCTATGGGAAATTTGCATATGTATACGACGAGCTTATGGCCGATATGCCATATCCGGATTGGCTGGAGTTTGCGGAAACCGCCTGGAAGCTGCACGGAAAGCCGCTCACCGTGGCCGAACTCGGCTGCGGAACCGGCAGCATTACCATTCCGCTTGCCGCATCAGGGTATCATATGACGGGCATTGACCTCTCTTCCGACATGCTGTCTGTGGCGCAAAAGAAGCTGGAGGAGCATCCGCAGGGCCGCAGGTTCTTGCGGGAGGGCAGTGTGCGCTGGGTAAGGCAGAATATGAAGGAATGGGAGCTGCCGGAACCGGTGGATTCCGTTATTTCTTTCTGTGATTGCCTCAACTATGTGCTGGAAGAGCAGGACGTTCAAGCGGTTTTCGCCAGTACCTTTGCCGGTCTTAAGCCGGGAGGAACCTTCCTGTTTGACGTGCATCATCCCAATACATTGATCCGTTACGAGGAAGAGCAGCCCTTTTTCATGAATGAGCCCTCCATATCGTATATTTGGACCAGTGAGCTGGATGTGCCGCGGCGGGAAATTGAGCATCATCTGTCTATCTTTGTTCGTGAAGAGGAACGGGGTGATCTGTACCGCCGCTTTGAGGAGACTCATGTGCAGCGGGCTTATGATCCGGAGTGGATGACAGCGGAACTGCTGAAAGCCGGATTCAGTGATGTGAAGACCTATGCTGACTTCGAATGGGTAGAGGCGGATGACAGTGCCCAGCGGTTGTTTTATGTAGCAGTGAAATAAACCATATGCTTATGTGGGTCCTTGCCCGGAGGGTGAGGGCCTTTTTGCGCGTAATCCGATTGTTCCAATAAGGAACCGGCCCGTACTTAGGCAAGGGCCGGCATCTTCCAACCTTTTACCGGTGCTCAAACAAATCGATCGCGCCTAAGACAATATGCGCCAGACCAAAGCCAAGCACGCCGGTTGCGGCCAGCTTGTATTTGCTTCCCAGAAAAGCTGCGCCGGAAGCGGAAACTACGGTACCAAGAACGGCAGGGATCAGACCTTCACGCATATGAAACACTCCTTCTCGGTGGTATGGGAGACATCGGTTAGTGTGGGTTAAGCCGATGACAATTATACAGGCAGGAAATGCTTCACATAGACATGAAAAAAAGACCATCTTCTGGGCTAGCCGCCTGGGATGGTCCTTGTGTGATTACTCGGTTGTTGTCATGGAAACACAGCTGCCAACTTCTTCAACCTCATGTACATTATAAAGCACGCGGGCCATCAGATCCTGGCTGTAATTGCCGAAATGCTTGCCGTAAATGGTCAGTCCGCGTTTGTTGACCGGCTTGTCGGTAACGGCAATGCGGAAGGTCAGCTCGCTTTTGTAGTCCAGCTTAATATCATCAAGGGTAATGTCCGAAATGCGGCAGCCGTCGATAAAGCTTCCTTCATTGTTGATCCGGATCAGTTTGAGCATGCCGTATTGATTCAGGTGAGGAGGCCACCAGTCTGGATTAAAGGTACCGCGCTGATCCCCGAAGTCTCCGGGACTGGTCCAGTAACCGATTTCGATGCCGTTTACATAAAAGTAGAGGTCTGAAGGATAGTTATCGCTGAAACCGGGAGCCTCCGAGCCAATTTCCATGGAGAACTGAATTTCACGGAAGGTCTGATTGGCCTTAAGATAGTTCGGAATGCGGTATTCCAGGAATCCTTCAGCCATCCAGATAATCTCCGAATCAATCCGCTGGGGATCTGCGAAATAGCGCGGCTCGTCGAAGTCACCGATAATGCTGTCCTTGGTGGCCAGCCCGCAGGTAGGAACAGCCTGATAGTTGCTGTAATGGCCAACCTGAATCTCAACTTCATAAAGGTTGTCGACATCCTTGCTGCGGAGATCAACCATCAGCTTATCTTTATTAAGGTAACAGACTTTCTGAATGCCATGTTTGCCTACAGAAGTATTAATCTCGATCAGGCCGCTTTCTTCCAGCTTCTTGATATGCATCGTGATGGCGCCATTGCTGAGATTCAGCTTCTTGGCGATTTCATTCAGGTTGAGTGCCTGATTGGTGGCAAGCAGCTCAAGGATCTGGATGCGAATCTCGGAGCTCAGTGCCTTGAAAATATCAATGCCACTCATTAAATCTTTAATATAAATCATTGTACAATACCTTCCTCCGCGGACGTCATGAAAGACTGTTTTATAAAATTATAAACTAATTGAGGTAAAAAGGAAAGACTTCTTCCTTTATTTGTGTAATACAATTAAATTTAAGTCATTTTTTAAGCTAATAAGTCCTTTGATTCATATATTTATAAAGATACTTTAGTGGAATAAGATGAAAAGGACCTATTATTTTCTGAAAACAGCCTTAAATTCATTTTGTTTTGAATACATATAAAAAGGTTTATACTTTTATATTTACATGAAGGCTTATATATGTTATTTTATATCTGTAAGCGAATACATTCAAATGTTTTTTAATTAATTAATAAAAATGTGAAATGGAAGTGATGAGATTGTCGGCAGACACACTAAGAGCGACGCTTATCGCCGATAAGTCCTTTGTTATCGCTGAAGTGGATAAACGGATTTACGGCTCCTTTATTGAACATTTAGGCCGTGCAGTATATGGCGGAATTTATGAGCCTGGTCATCCCAGCTCCAATTCTCTTGGCTTCAGAGGTGATGTGAAATCACTTGTCCAGGAACTGGGTGTGCCGATTATCCGTTATCCCGGAGGGAATTTTGTATCCGGCTACAATTGGGAAGATGGCGTAGGTCCGGTAGAACAGCGTCCGAAGCGGCTTGAGCTGGCCTGGAGAACTATTGAACCTAATGAGGTAGGTACGAATGAATTCATGAGCTGGGCCAAGGAAGTAGGCTCAGAGGTGATGATGGCTGTCAATTTGGGTACGAGAGGTATTGATGCCGCACGTAACTTGCTGGAGTACTGCAATCATCCCGGCGGAACCTACTGGAGTGATTTGCGCCGCACTCATGGTGTGGAGCAGCCGCATAAGATCAGAACCTGGTGCCTCGGCAATGAAATGGATGGACCCTGGCAGATCGGCCAGAAGACAGCTGCCGAATATGGCAGACTGGCTTATGAAACCGGTAAGGCGATGCGCCTGGTAGATCCGGACATAGAGCTGGTTTCCTGTGGAAGCTCAAGCTCAGCGATGCCGACTTTCCCGGAATGGGAAGCGGTAACTCTAGAACATACTTATGATGTCGCCGATTATGTTTCCCTTCATCAATATTATGGAAACAGGGACAACGATTCTGCCAATTTCCTGGCACGCAGCATGGACCTGGAGCATTTCATCCGCACCGTAACGGCCACCTGCGATTACATCAAAGCCAAGAAGCGCAGCAAGAAAACGATGTATCTCAGCTTTGACGAATGGAATGTCTGGTACCACTCCAATGAGTCGGATACGAAGATTGAGCCTTGGACAGTAGGTCCGCCTCAGCTTGAGGATCATTATAATTTTGAAGATGCCCTGCTGATCGGCAGTATGCTCATTACCTTCCTCAGACATGCGGACCGTGTGAAGATGGCTTGTCTGGCACAGCTTGTAAACGTAATTGCACCCATTATGACAGAAGCGGGTGGAGCAGCCTGGAAGCAGACAATCTTCTATCCATACCTGCATACCTCCAAATACGGGCGCGGCGTTTCGCTTCAGCCGATTGTCAATTCGCCGAAATATGACGCTCAGGACTATACCGATGTTCCTTATCTCGACAGTGCCCTTGTGTATAATGAGGAAGCCGATGAGCTTACGATCTTCGCCATTAACCGGCATTTGGAAGAAGCACTGCATTTAAAATGCGATGTGCGCGGATTTGAGGGCTACCGGTTAATCGAGCATATTGAGCTCCATCACGAGGATCTGAAAGCGGTTAATACAGCCAAGGAAGAACATGTGAAACCAAGACAAGCAACCGGAACCGAATGCAAGGATGGTTTTGTAGAGACTCTGCTGTCCAAGGCCTCATGGAATGTGATTCGTTTAGGCAAGGTGAACTGATCTTGGGTTCCCTGGCAGGCAACAAACTGAGTTCATTGTTTGCAAAAACATTTTTGTAGATGATTTACTAATTTAATTATTAGGAGGAGAAAGTGTTGAAGAAAAAGTGGGGTTTTTCGGCATTAGCACTTGTTCTATCATTATCGACGGTATTGGCAGGCTGCGGGAAAGATGATTCAAAGACAATAACCTTCTGGACGCCGCTGACCGGTGATGACGGTGCCTATATGGACCAGCTTGTTAAAGATTACAATGCTACCAATCCAGAGATAAAGGTGAAGCATGTAATTACCGCGGATATGTATACCAAAATTTCGACGGTTCTGAACTCCGGCAAAGGCGTGCCTGACTTGGCCATTATCCACGCTGACCGTGTACCGGGTTATGTGAAGCAAGGAACACTTGAGCCAATGACTGCAGTAACAACTGCTCAGCCTGAAATTAAACAAGACAATTACCTGCCGCAAGCGTGGTCAACAGGTACAATAGATGGAACTCAATATACAGTGCCTCTCGATATTCACAGTAATGTTATGTACTACAATAAAGATTTGCTTAAGAAATATGGTGCGGAATCCTTCCTCGACGACAATGTGGTGACGATAGATGAAATGCTGTCGCTGAAAGGTAAATTGGCTGAAGGCGACTTTGTGGTCAACGATGCCCTGCTGGGCTGGGTTATCCTCGGGCAAATCCAGAACCTTGGCGGAGATATCCAGGAGAATGGAAAACCTGCTGTAAACACACCGGTGATGAAACAAGCTTTTGAAAATGTTAAAAAGATCAACGATGCCGGTCTGATGACACCGTTTGGTGAAGACGGATACCTGATGTTCCAATCGGGCAATGTATTGTTCTCCACAGACGGCACTTGGAGCTCCACAGCGCATGCTGGAGTTGAAGGCCTCAATTTCGGAGTAACCAACGTATATTCCAACACGGCTGACAAGTTCACGAACAGATCCTCTTCGCACTTGTTCTCCATGTTCAAGAATAAAGACAGATCTGAAGAAAAGGTAGCCGGAATCGGCAATTTCCTGGAGTTCATCCGTCAGAATTCCATTGAATGGGCCAAAGCCGGACAGACCGTAGCAAGTAAAAAAGTTATTGAGAGCCCTGAGTATAAGGATTACATGCAGTCCTTCTTTACTTCGAATGAGAAAGAGATTGAATCCCTCTACATCTACACTTATGAATACTACCCATATATTGCAGAAGCAGTGGATACGTATTGCGGAGATATCGTCCGCGGCAACGTAGATATTGATGAAACTCTTCAGACAATGCAGAAGTTTGTAGAAGATAAAATCGCTGAGGGCACAAGCGGAGCAGCGAAGTAATAAAAGGAAGCGGAAATGATTGCATGAAGCAATGTGCCGGATTACGGCACATTGCTTTATGCCAAAGGAGAAAAGAATGCCTATGAAAAAGAAACTTAATTTGGCGCCTGTTTTCTTTGTAGGTCCACATGTCATCTTATTTGCTGTATTTATTTTACTGCCCACGATCTACGGGATTTACGCTTCCTTTACCAAATGGAATCTGATGAATGATCCGGTCTGGGTAGGTTTAGACAACTACAAGACCATTTTGTTTGACAACAGTTCCACCTTTCATACCCAATTTAATAACGGGCTTAAGAACACATTGATTTTTGTGCTGCTCAGTGTTCCGCTGTTGATTGTGATTCCGCTGCTTGTTGCCGTTGCACTGGAACATAAGAAAGTCAAAGGGAAAAGCCTGATCCAGTCCATCATCTACATTCCGGGCCTTATTTCCATATCTGCAGGCGCGCTGATTTGGCTGCTGCTCTTTAATAAGCAGCTCGGAATGGCGGGGAATGTGTTCGGCTCAGACGTATCCTGGCCGGCCAATCAGCCATATGCGTGGATTATCATTATTATCATTACAGTCTGGGGCGGCGTCGGGGGCAATATGATTATTTACCGTGCCTCCATAAGCGGTGTGGCACAGGATCTGTATGAATCGGCGGAAATAGACGGGGCAGGACCCGTCCGCAGATTCACGAGTATTACATTGCCTTCCATTCGTTTTCCGCTCATCTATACCTTTGTCATGACTACTGCCGGAGCCTTTAACGTATTCGGGCAGCCGCTCATGATGACCGACGGCGGACCACGGCAGAGCACGCATGTACTCATGATGTATATTCGTCAACTGGCGTTCGGCAACGGGGAATCCATTGCGGGAATGGCATCGGCGATGGCGGTGTTATTGGGACTTATAATCCTGGTCATCTCGGCTCTGCAATATTATGTGATGAACCGGAATGCAGCTTAACACTCGATAAGACAATGGACCAGCAATGGAAATTGAAAAGGCAGGTGTACCCGTATGTCAAACCAAGCGGCACAACAAATGGATAATAGTCCGCTTCTTAATGGACAAAACGCAGGGAAAAGAAAAGGCTCCGGCATCAGTATCTCTAAATATCTTTCCTATCTCTTCTTAATTATTCTCTGCATTATTTGGATCGTTCCTGTCATCTTCGGAATCACAACCTCCTTCCGGTCGCAAACCGAGGTGGTCAGCTCCGGGTTCAGAATGTTCCCGAAAGAGTGGATTTTTGACAACTATATTGCGATTTTGGAAAACACCTCTACCGCACCAATCTTGCGCTGGCTGATGAACTCACTGCTTATTGCCACAATGCATACTCTTTTGGTGGTTGTGGTAATCTCCATTACCGGTTACGGCTATTCGCGGATGAAATTTAAAGGCAGAGACACGCTCTTTTTCACCCTGCTCGGTATTTCGTTCTTCCCGGGTGTCGTGAATCTGATTCCTTCCTACAAAATTATTGATGCTCTGGGCTGGGTTAATACCTCCTGGGCAATGGTAATCCCCGGACTTGCGGGTATGGGGAATATCTTTTTGGTCAGACAGTTTATGAACGGCATTCCGAAGGAACTCGACGAATCGGCCCATGTCGATGGTGCGAGCCATTACAGAATTTACATGTCGATTATCGTGCCGCTGATCAAGCCGGTATTGATCGTGTGTGCCCTGTTCTCGTTCACCGGATCCTGGAATGACTTCCTGTGGCCGGTAATCGTATTCACGGATGTTGACAAAATGCCGGTTACTGCCGGACTGCTGTTGCTGCAGGATATTTATGGAAATTACCGGATGATCGGACAGCTCATGGGTTCGGCGATTCTCGCTATCATTCCTACGCTGCTGCTGTTCGTGTTCGCGCAGAAATACTTTGTTCAATCGATAAATTTGAATTCAGGGATAAAGGGCTAAATAAAAAAAATATTAGCCAAGGAGAGAGAAACTATGACTGCAAAGCTTGTGATTCACGCTGACCTACCCAAAAGCAAAATCAACAAAAATATATATGGGCATTTCGCAGAACATTTGGGCAGATGCATTTACGAAGGTCTGTGGGTAGGCGAGGATTCGCCGATTCCCAATACGGACGGCATCCGCAATGACGTCATCGAAGCGCTGAAGAAACTGGACATTCCGGTGCTGCGCTGGCCGGGTGGCTGTTTTGCCGATGAATATCACTGGAAAGACGGAATTGGACCGAGGGAAGGCCGCAAGCGGATGGTTAATACGCACTGGGGCGGTGTAGTGGAGAATAATCATTTCGGCACCCATGAATTTTTCCGCCTGTGTGAGCTGCTGGAATGCGAACCGTATATTTGCGGCAACGTAGGCAGCGGTACGGTTCAGGAAATGTCGGAATGGGTCGAGTATATGACCTTTGACGGTGAATCGCCAATGGCGGACTGGCGCAGGGAGAACGGAAGAGAACAGCCCTGGAACCTTAAATACTTCGGTGTCGGCAATGAGAATTGGGGCTGCGGCGGCAATATGCGTCCCGAATACTATGCGGACCTGTACCGGTGCTATCAGACCTATTCCAGAAATTACGGGGATAACCGGCTGTACAAAATTGCCGGTGGAGCGAATGTGGACGATTACAACTGGACGGAAGTATTAATGCGGGAAGCCGGCCGTTTCATGGATGGCCTCAGCCTGCATTCCTATACCATTCCCGGCAGTTGGGAGGAGAAACGCCAGGCGCTCGGGTTCGACGAAGCTGAATGGTTCGAAACGATGCAGAAGTCACTTCATATGGATGAGCTCATTACCCGACATTCGGCCATTATGGATCAGTATGACCCGGAGAAGCGGGTAGGATTAATTATAGATGAGTGGGGGACCTGGTTCCTGAGCGAGCCCGGAACGAACCCAGGGTTCCTGTACCAGCAGAACACTTTGAGAGATGCGCTGGTAGCAGGCATCCATCTCAATATTTTTCAGAATCACAGCAGCCGGGTGCAGATGGCCAATATTGCGCAGATGGTAAATGTCCTGCAGGCGCTGGTCCTGACCGAAGGCGATAAATTACTGCTAACCCCTACGTATCATGTGTTTGAGATGTATAAGGTGCATCAGGATAATGAATTGCTCGATGTTGCCTTTGAGAGTCCGCAATACACCAGCGGGGGGGTTGCTATTTCACAGCTTAGCGTATCTGCTTCACGTGACGGGGAAGGCAAGATCTATGTGTCGATCTGCAACTTGAGCCATGAGGACGGTGCAACTCTCAGTTTTGGTATCGGTGGTGCAGCACCAACCCGGGTAACCGGGCGAATTCTGACGCATACGGAGCTTGGTGCACATAACACGTTCCAGACGCCAGACAAGGTAGCGCCGTCTGTCTATGAAGCTGCAGCTTTGGAGGATGGACTGCTGAACTGTGTCCTTCCGCCTGCGTCTGTAGTTGTGCTTACTTTGGAGTAGAGAAGCAGCGAATTCATTCTTTATATTTACTGATCAGATCAAAGGAGAAACCATTATGAACACAAATAGAGAATACAGCAATCCGCTTGTGGAACAGCGCGCTGATCCATGGGTGTATAAACATGCTGATGGCTATTATTACTTCACCGCTTCCGTGCCGGAATATGACCGGATCGAGGTGCGCCGGTCAGAGACCATTGAAGGACTTACTGAAGCCGTGCCGGTTGTAGCCTGGCGGAAATATGAGACGGGACCGCTAAGCGCAAATATATGGGCACCTGAAATTCATTATATTGACGGGAAATGGTACATTTATTTCGCCGCTGCCCGCACAACCGAAACGAACGAGGGTTTGTTCGATCACCGTATGTTTGCCCTGGAGAACGAATCGGCCAATCCGCTCGAAGGCGCATGGGTAGAGAAAGGCCAGGTGAAAACAGCCTGGGAGTCCTTTGCCCTGGACGCGACTACGTTCCAGCACAAGGGAGTGCTGTATTATGTATGGGCGCAGAAGGACCCTGAAATTCCAGGGAACTCCAACCTTTACATTTCCGAAATGAGCAACCCCTGGACCTTGACCGGTCCCCAGACCATGATTGCGACACCTGAGTATTCCTGGGAGAAGATTGGCTTCAGTGTAAATGAAGGCGCAGCGGTACTGAGACGCAACGGCCGCATATTCATGAGCTTCTCGGCCAGTGCTACCGATTACAATTACTGCATGGGCCTGCTGTATGCCGATGAAGACAGCGATCTGCTGGATGCTGCATCTTGGACTAAACATCCCGAGCCTGTGTTCAAGACCAGTGAAGAGAACGGACAGTACGGTCCGGGACACAACAGCTTCACTGTGAATGAACAAGGTGAAGATGTGCTGATCTACCATGCCCGCAATTATAAAGAAATTACCGGCGATCCGCTTTATGACCCCAACCGTCATACCCGTGCACAGGTGCTGCATTGGAACGAAGACGGCACACCAAACTTCGGCCTGCCCGTGAAGGACAGCAGCAAGTAAGGTTCTGAACTGAGCAGCTGCAAACCAACAAAGAGTCCAGGAATCCCGTATAACCATGGGGACCTGGACTCTTTGCTGTTGGTGTATTCACTCATAAAAAAGCAGCCGTTTGGCGTAGGCGTTCCGGAAATCCGTGGGCGTTAAGCCTACGATCTTCTTGAAGGACTTCATGAAGTTATGGCAGTCCTTGTAGCCAAGCTGCTGTGAGACCTCGCTTACATTCTGGTTGGTGTCCGACAGGAGGAATTTGGCCAGCTCCATCTTTTGCTGCAAAATATACTGCTTCAGGGAGATGCCCGAAATCCGGGTGAAGAGATGGGATAAATACTTTTCGTTATAACCGAAGTAGGTGGCGATCTGCGATACCTTAATATGCTCGCTTCTGCTCCACTTGATATAGTCCACGATGTCATTGTACAGCTGTTCCTGCTTGTTTTTTTTGGCGGGATTATGTTCACTGTGAAAGACCTGGTTGTACAGCTCACACAAAATGACCGTGGACATATAGTTATTGAGTGTCTTTTGATTGTAGCCCCGGACCGAATCCTGAAGCTGCTTCATCATGACAATGATTTTCTCGAGACTTTTCAAGGTTCCGTACTGGGGAAGCAGCAGTTTGTTGTCCTCCCTGTTTCGGGGATGGGTGGAGATGTCGGTAATACTGATCCCGTCCTGTGACTTGAAGTGAAGCCAGTAAAAGCTGCATTCCGAAGCCTTATATCCGTACTGTTTGGTAGAGGGGGGCAGAAGCAGATACTCTCCCTTGGAGACAACAAAATGCTGCTGGTCTCCCGCCAGGTATAATACCCCCTCGGTCATGACAATAAGCTCGTAATCCTGCAAAATTCTGCTTAAGTGAATCCAATCGGAGGAGGGGGCGATAAATTTGCCTGTGATCTCCAAATCGACCGGCGTATCTACGATCAGCTCGAAAGCAATCATCCGCTTGTCCCCTTTAATCTGACTTTTGTACACTCTTGCGTACTCTTATTATTAAGGAAAGCTGCCCCGAAGTAAAGCGCTTACCGCTTAAAAATGTTTAGGTAATTGATAACCTTTTCACACATATTCGAACTTTAAACTATTTATCCAAATTTAAAACAAGCGTAAGCTAGAGATAACAAAACGACGTTCCAAAGGAAGGAGAAGGATGAAAAGGCTCATAAATCCGCTTAGATTCCCGGAGATTATGATCTCTATTTTTTAAACTGCATTTGAAAGCGGATACATTTTGGTGATGTGTGTATTTGGATTTCGGTTTCATTTGGTTAATTTTAGGTATTCATGAAGTATATCATCTTTTTCCTGCTACGATCGAACAGAAAAAGGGAGGATACAAAATGAAAAAATTTCTAGTGGGTCTGCTCGTGCTGGTGTTCAGCGCAGCAACGGTGTCCGGGTGCTCGGGCGGCAACAATACAAATACAAATACAGAGGCTGCCGGCTCAGGCAACACAGGCAAGAAGGTTAAGCTTACCGCCATCATGACCAAACATCCGTTAACTCAGGAATTCACTAAAATGAAATGGCTGCAGGAAGCCCAAGAACGGGCCGGGGTTGAAATTGAGTGGCAGGAGGTCACGGCGGACTGGGATCAGAAAAAAGGCACGCTGCTGGCCAGCGGAGATATTCCCGACCTGATCGTGGGCGTCAACTCCATCACCGATGCCGATTTCTCGCAGTTCCCGGGGTTGTTCGAGGATATGACCGGGCTGATCAAAGAGTACGGCCCTAACGTGCAGGCCATGTTCGACGCCAAGCCGGAGACCAAGGTAATTGCCACACAGCTCGATGGTAAAATCTACGGCCTGCCTAAATATCAAAGATTCTGGCCGGAAACGACCACACGCCAGTTCATCAACCAAAAGTGGCTGGATAACCTGGGCCTGCAAATGCCGACCAACTGGGATGAATTATACGATGTGTTGAAAGCGTTCAAGGATGAAGATGCCAACGGAAACGGCGATCCGGGCGACGAAATTCCGATGGACTTTGCGCCTACAGGAACTGTAGCGTTTGGTGCTTTCATGCCTACGGTGCTGCTGGGCAGCGAAGGTATTACACTGACGGACAACAGCGGGCTCGGCTATTTTGTGGAGGACGGACAGGTGAAGAACTTCTTCACGGATGAACGCTACAAAACGCTGGTAACTTTCCTGAATAAATGCTTCAGCGCAGGACTTATCAATCCTGAGGTGTTCACCCAGGACTATACCAAATTCCAATCCGTCGCCCGGGGCAACGGGGACACGGCGGCTGTCGGCTTCACCTGGGGCTGGGAAGTGACCGACAGAGTCGGCAATGCGCTGGCTCCGCAGTATACTTCGATGTCACCTCTGAAAGTGTCAGCCGGATCAACCAGCAAGATTTCCTGGAGTTATGACTATAATTCGCTGAACTATGGGGTCAACACCGTGCAAATGTCCGCCAAATCCAAACACAAGGAAGCGGCCATGAAGTTTATTAATGAGCTGTATGATCCTACAGTAAGTATGCAGGTACTGTTCGGCTCGCTTGGCACTAACATTGGCGATAACGGGGACGGAACCTATACTATTTTGCCTCCTACAGACACGGCGATGGACCCGGGCACCTGGAAATGGACCTCATCCTGGGCGGATAACGGGGCAATGTACATTGCGGATTCCCTGAAGCTGACGCTGGGGACGGATATGCAGTCCGTCGGTAAACAGACCGAATCGCTTAAGGCGGCTCTAGACGCCATCAACAAGGATACGGATGTGCTGCCAAGCATGTTTATTAAATACAGTGCAGCGGACAACAACGCGATGAGTCTTAACAATACGAGCATGATGTCTCTGGCCCTCTCGAAGTGGTCGCAATGGATCACCAAGGGCGGAATTGATTCGGAATGGGATGCTTATGTGAAAAACATTGAGAAGACCGGCGTCTCCAAAAATATTGAGATCATACAGAAATATTACGATGATTACAAGAGCAATCAATAAGCAGCAAGCGCAGACCCTAAGAGAAACTGAGTCCGGAAGAAGCCGTGCCGGGGGACTTAAGGCATCCGTTCTTCCGGCTCCTTAATGGGAGTGATGGTTCTGATGAAATCGGCTCATAAAAAGCCTACCGTGGTGAATACCTTCAGACGGGATTATCAGCTGTGGATTATGATTTTTCCGGCAATCGTTGTGATCTTTATTTTCAACTACATTCCGATGTACGGCATCCAGCTGGCGTTCCGTGACTATGACTTCTCCAAGGGGCTGACGGGGGGCGCATGGAGAGGGCTGTTTTATTTCCGGCAGTTTTTCGACAGCTATATGTTTGCGGACCTGATGAAGAATACGATAGCCATCAGTCTGGCAACCGTGATTCTGAGTTTTCCCGCACCGATTATACTTGCCCTGCTGATTAACCAGGTGCGCTGGAAGCGGGCGAAAAAAACGCTCCAGACGACCGTTTATCTGCCCCATTTTATCTCCATTGTCGTGATGGTGGGACTGCTGAATGTGCTGCTCTCTCCGAACTCCGGGGTTATCGGCCATATCCTGAGTTCGATCGGTCTGGGTGATATCAATCTGCTGGGCTCAACCAAAACCTTTGTTCCCGTGTATGTGTTATCGGAGATTTGGCAGCATTGCGGCTGGAACAGCATCATTTATTTGGCTGCACTTTCCACGGTGGACCCGCAGCTCTACGACTCTTCCAAAATTGATGGAGCCAGCCGCTGGCAGACGATCAAGCATGTCGATATTCCGGCGCTGATCCCTACGATTATCATTTTGTTCGTGCTTAGTATGGGGAACGTGCTCAGTACCGGCTTCGAGAAAGTTTTCCTGATGCAGAATGCCCTCAACCTTCCGGTATCTGAGGTCATTGCCACCTATGTCTACAAAATCGGGATTATCAGCAATCAGTTCAGCTATTCCGCGGCCATTGGCCTGTTCAATACCGTGATCAACTTTATTTTCTTGTATGCGATGAATCTGGTTGCCCGGAAATCCTCTGACATCAGCCTGTGGTAGCAGCACTTAGGGAAGGAGTGGAGTGTTCATGCAGCTTATTAACCAAAAGGGTAAAAAGTTGACGGATGTCCTCTTTGATGCCGTCGTATATGCAGTGTGCCTGCTTATCTTTCTGAGCATCGTGTACCCGCTGTATTTTGTAATTATCGCCTCCGTCAGTGACTCCACGCTGGTGTCGACGGGGCAGGTAACGATTTTCCCGAAAAATATCAGCTTCTTTGGCTATAGTGAAATCTTCAAGGACTCGCGGATTTGGACGGGGTACGGAAATACCCTGCTGTATACGGTTCTCGGAACGGCGGTGAACCTGCTGTTCACGCTGCCTGCGGCTTATGTGCTGTCCAGACAGGAATTCCGGGCCAGACGATTCCTGATGCTGACATTTGTAATCACCCTCTTTTTTAACGGCGGACTGATTCCGACTTATCTGTTGATGAAGGATCTGCATATGACTAATACGATGTGGGTCTTTATTTTTCCGTTTTGCGTGAACGTCTACAATTTGATCATTGCCCGTTCATTCTTTGAGAATTCCATCCCCAAGGAGCTGTTCGAGGCTGCTTCCATGGACGGTTGTACGCATTTCAAATTTTTTCTTAAGGTAGCCCTGCCTTTGTCGAAGGCGGTAGTATCGGTCATCGGTCTGTATTATCTGGTTGCACACTGGAATGATTTCTTCACCGGCCTGATTTATATCCGCAGTAACAACCTGCAGCCGCTGCAGATTGTGTTAAGAGATATCCTGCTGTCCAATCAGGTGTTCTCGCAAGGCGCAGGCGCGGGTGGTTCCGCCGGAGGTTATGCCCAGCAGTATGCGGATCAGGTCAAGTATGGGGTCATCATCGTTTCCACGCTGCCGATTCTGATTGTGTATCCGTTTATCCAGAAATATTTCGATAAAGGGGTCATGATCGGTTCGGTCAAAGGGTAATGATGTGGTCCAATTACATGCTTGATTCATTTGGTCTTCCGCCCCTTATTACAAGGTAGACTATACGTACAAGCAAAAATCCAGCCGCTACTGCGGCTGGATTTTTGCTTGGGATGGGGTTGAGCATTATTATTTCAACAGTACAGTAACCTTGTATTCTTGAACCGTGGAATGATCTTCCGCTTTGACAGTGAGGGTCAGTTCTGTACGGCTGCCGTCCAGTGCAATTTCCCTTGGTGACGTATCCTCGACCAGAATATCGCCCACATAGACCAGCGCGTTCTTGTGCTTCGGCACCGCCTTCATCTCAAGAAGCTCTGTCCCCTGCGGAACTGTCAGCGTGTAGGAAGTGGTATCGCTGCTGAACGGATCGGATAAGACCCCTCTGCTAAAGCTCAGCTCCTGCAGCCGGGCATCGGCGTCAAAGCCTGTCATCATGCGCAGCAGGTCGAAGATGCCGTTCTCCTGACCCGGGATCACGAACTTGATTTCCGCTTCTGTCTTGTCCTGTACACTTGCAGCCGGGATGAGATACCGCTTGTTATAGAAGCTGCGCGGCTTATCCGTGTGCAGCGTCTCGCTGGCCAGCAGCTCGCCGTCCACATAAATGGCGATCTCCTTGCCGTTGCTGCCGGAGAAATACGTAACCGACAAGTAGTTGTCGGTCTGCGGAATAACCTTCAGTCTATAGCTGAACCAGCCGTTATTCTCCGATTTGCGGATGTTATATCCGTCCCAGGTGGCTACAGAGGTATTCTCGCCTTGTATCCCATGCTCCAGCTCGTACTGGTCATTGCCGACCGGCAGGCTGTCGATGGTGGCATCCTGCACTCTCTGATGCAGCTTGGCCTGCAGAATATGGGCCTGCAGCTCCGCAGAGTCTGCTTCAACAAGGCGCCAATAGATTCCGTAACGTTCACTGTGTTGCTTATAGTGAGGAGTGAATACCAGGCGGTTGTCTTCGTCAGTACCACGCAGGGCAAAGGCCAGGCCATCCTCCACAGTCTCAAAATGGTCAGCAAAACCGTTTAGCCATTCCTCAGGGCTGGCGTTAACCGTGGTAATGAAATCCTTGACCAGCATATTTCGGGTCGGCACACTGACGGCTACTCCTGTCGCCGACTGTGACATATCGTCCTGTCCCAAGGCGGCGCTCAGCACCACCGGGCCATATTTGAAGGCAACCACATGCTGTGCATCCGGCAGGTTGAAATAGGCAAGCTTCATGGGCACTTTAAGCTCAAGGCTATCCCCGTCCGCCCAAACCCTGTCCAGTACGGCATACCCCTCTTCAGTCACAAAGCTGACGGACTGTCCGTTCAGGCTTAGCCCGGGTTCAGCGGCAATCCAGTCCGGCAGCCGCAGCTTGAGCGATAGAGCGGTATCTTTATTCTGCAGGGTCTGCACCGTGAACTGCACGGTATCGCTGTACGGAAGGGCGGCGGTTTGCGTCAGCTTAAGGCCATGTTCTTCAGAAAGCAGCGTCGAGCTTAAATATTGGTTCACATAAATGCTGCCGGAATTGTGGAAGTAAATGCTGTCATTCAGCTTGGTAAAGCTCTCCATGCCCGTTCCGGTGCAGCACCAGAAATGCTCGAAGGGCGAGCTATATACCTTGAAGTAGCCTGTTGCCATCGGCTGAAAATACATCGTCATCCCGGTATGCGGGTGCTGTGAAGAGACAATCGCGTTTAAAAAGGTGTTTTCGTAAAAATCGGCATATTTGACGTCACCGGTAATCTTAAACAACTCGCGCGAGAGCTTCAGCATATTGTAGCTGTTGCAGGTCTCCGCGGTGAAATTGGAGCGTTCCCGGTCCAGCATATCCGGATCGCCGAAATGCTCCCATTCGCTGTTGCCTCCGGTAATATAGCTATGGTGATGCACAACCATTTCCCAGAACTGCGCGGCAGCCTCCAGGTAGAACTGTTCGCTCTTGCCGAGCGCCAGATAGCGGTTCAAGGCCCCGAGGAATTTCGGAATGGTAGTATTGGCATGTTTGCCTTTGAGAATATCCTTGCCTTCACGGACCGGTGTGAACAAGGTCAGCTCATCGAACTGATGGGCTGCGCTCAAATGATGCTCATCTCCGGTGATTTTGTACAGCTCATACAGGCAATCGTTCATTCCCCCGTATTCCACGGATAAGACAATCTGCTGGATTTCGGGAGACCAGGAGGAGGTGCGGCGGTACACCCATTCGCCCAATTTTGTTACAACGGCATAAGCTGTTTCGTTTCCGGTGGCGGAGTAAACGGCTGTCAAACCGGAGATAATCTTGTGCATGGTGTACCAGGGTACCCAGGCGGGTTGTTTATTCTCCACATTGTCAAACAGCTGCTCGGAAAAAGCCGAAAGATATCCGCTCTCCAGCTGGCAGAGTGCAAGCTCCGAGACAATATACTTCAGTCTAAGGCCGATTTCATCATCTTTGATGCTCTGATAGGCCTGGGCCAAGGCGGCTAGGTAATGCCCCAGCGTGTGGCCGCGAATCTCTGTATTTTCCCAGCCGGGATATTTATCGGCTTTGGGAGCCAGTCCCTTGTTCTCCCGGAAGCCTGCAAGCAGCCGGTCGGATTCGTAGCTTTTGAGATATTGGATTTCTTTAGCGAACGCATTCATGAAATAGGGATCGGTAATGCTGACCTGATCCATCCGGAAATCGTGTAGTACAGGTTTATTTGCCGCAGTGTGCGGTGTTGTTCCAATAGTCATATTTATCACCAATCCTATAATCTATAAAGTATGATACACGAAGCTTGATTCATAAATAAGCTTATAGGTATAGTGTTTTCGGGTAAATAGTGCAACGTTCGAATATGTGTGAAAAGGTTGGATTTATTGGATGTCTAAGGGGAATAAAGCATTGGACTGTCGTTGCTTCATGAAGCTAACGGGCAGTTTAGCGCAATATTCATTTATTTCAACGTCCTAATTAATGGTATGATTTTCATGTCTTAAAAGGCTTTAGAGTAATGTTTATTAAGCATACTAAAAGGGGTGGTTTATGACGTATTCAATTTCAAATATACAATCCACGAGTTTATCAATTTCATTATTAGTGATACTTTTAGCCTTAATAGATCTAACTATAAAGAAGTATTTCATTGTAGAAGAATTAAATAAAATTTCAGATACTATTGGAAAGAATATCAATAGGTGGGTAAAAGGACTACTTGCTGTCATTAGTTTTTGTATTTTCTTCTTCATTTTGGATACAACAAATATCAACTCACTTAAGTGGTTCTTGTTAATATTTTTTATAGTTGCCATGGGACAACATGCCTTTATCGAATGGAGGTATTTGAAAGGCTCAAAAGAATACGTTATTTCACTTATTAAATTAGCAGTCGGAATAATATACATTTTAATTTTTATTTTCTAAAATTATTGGTTTTTTAGCGTTTATTAAGATGGCTTACTTTAGTGAAAATTGATTCAACTAACGGGTAACGTTAGTGTAGAAAACACATCATAAGGCCGCCGCGGACCAATAGGCGACCTCATTAAGCTCCCTCGAAATGATTCAGTTTCCTCACCCAGACTCATGAATTCGCAGGATTTCATCCTGTAGTTAAAGTGATGAAGAGGATGATGAAGGAGCCGGTGGCAGGGAGGTGGAGAATTGGGCATGCGTAAATAAAGGGTGAATAAGGATCACCCATATTGTTCCATTATGTGCACGTCTCCACTTCGCCCTAGCGATTCTCACTCCCATGTCTCAACGGGTCATAGCCCTTTCATTCCTTCGTCACATCTAACTAAGGGGTGGAGGTCGGTCTTTCTAACGGAACGGGTCCGAGCCCATTTGTTTAACGTCTCCCGATACTCCGTGCTTCTTGTCATCCTGCGAATGCATGAGTCGATGAGGATTGATTGGTTTTATGCTGCTTGTGGGAATACCTTGATCGGTTCGTAAGCGGTACTGCTTTTAGCCAATGCGACTAGCATTCGCGCTACTTTACCGATTAATTTCATAATGGATTTCATCTTCTTCAGTTTCTTTTCCTCTACATTGTAACGATGTGCCGCTCGTATTTCCGGATTTGTCATAACCATACTCATTGTCATGAGATAAAGAAAATGACGTAAACGTGGCCGACCTCGTTTGCTGAGCACCATCTTTCCCCGCCATTTCCCGGAGCTAGCTTCAGCTAGATTTAACCCAGCATGCCGCAGTAAAGCATTTCCGTGCGTATATCCGCTTAGATCACCAGCCTCACCGAGTACACCAGCTAGATTGGTAACATAGATGCCTCGTATTTCAAGGAGCTTCTGTGCATAAGGAATACGCTCAAGAATGAGGCGGAGCTCATGCTCAATTTGTTCAAGCTGGCGCTGGGCCAGGTCATATTCTTCGAGTAATTGCCCAAGATGGAGCTTGTATGCGTGGAGTGCCTGAGTGGCACCCACACTGGATTTCGCAAGTGAAATGAGTAGTTCAGCACGTTTAACTCCAGCATGACGCTTTACATATTGCTTCCAACCGCTAAGGACCTGTTCCGTATTTAACAGGCGGATCTCTTTAGGCAAGGGGAAGAGTCTGAGTGTTGCGATTGCACTGGTGCAAGTAAGGATTTTAAAGACCTGACGAAGTTCAGGGAAAACAATGTCTACCCAGCGATGAATCTGATTAACCGCAGCGTTGAGGCGCTTGGTAACCGTCTCTCGGTTTGCCATTAAAATACGTAGTTCCTCGTATTCTTCGGGATGAAAACGAACGGGGGAGTAGTACCCGTTTTTAACCATGTCTGCTATGACAAGCGCATCTTTATGGTCACTTTTAGACGGTGTATTATCCCGGTTTTCCTTGTTCTTTTTGACGAGATGAGGATTAACCAGTACGGGCTCCATGCCTTGATCGAGTAGCCAATGTGCCAGGCTAAACCAGTAGTGGCCAGTGGGTTCCATACCAACTATGACGCTGCTAAGTTTGTAGGATTTGAGTAGATCTTGGATCCAGCGTTCGAACAGATCGAACCCTTCACGATGGTTACCGAATTCGAGCGGAGTGCCCAAAGCAATCCCACGAAAGCTGACTGCGCGGGCCACATGGACTTCTTGGGCGATGTCTACGCCTATGACCAAATGATGAACGGTAATGTTTTCTATGAGTTGATTTTGCTTATCTTGTGCCTTAAACTTCATGATAGAGCGACCTCCTGATGTGGATTTTAAGGGCTTTTGACCCGTTGCATAATCCCATCGTACAGAGGCGCTCGTTTTTGTTCAAACTCCAAATTATTCGTATTACAGGAATTCTAACGAGGCAGGATAATGGAAATGTCTGGAGAGGAGATTATGGGATATAAAAGTGAAAAATAAACGTATTTAGATACGTCCATATTCCAATGATGTTTATAATTGGAGGCTAGAATTTATGCAAAGTAGATTAGAACAAGACATTATTTCAACGGCAGAAAGCTTCACAAATAATTTTTCTGATAAAGGGAATTTTGATTTTAGTGTACAAAGCCTACGTAAAGTAGACGATATTCTTGAAGAATTATGTGAGTATGAAATAGATAACGATTCTTTGGATTCTGTTTCTTCTATGGTTGGAAGTTACATTTTCGAAGTAGCAAGAAGGAATTTTGGTGGGAATTATTATTGGATACAAGATAGAAAACAACCTGTTTTAGTCACTGGTGAGCCAGATTTTTCAATTTCAATTTTTGCTTTCGATAAAGTTAGAGGTAGAATTCAGAATGGGAAAGAAGATGACATACCGTATTATTTTGATGGTTATATCAATGCAGTTGAAAAAGGTAAGGAAAGAGGTTACAGTGCAACAATTGTTTAAGGTCTATGAGATTAAGCTAATGGGAAACGATAGCTCCATGACAATAGGTAGCCGAGATCATCGGCTGCCTATTCAGCTAATGGGCAGGATAGTATGGTGCCTACCTTGAATATATAAGGGCAAAGTTAATTATTCGCCGTAATCGCGAATGGGTCGCATCTTTAAGGAAAGCAGGCACCACATGAAACTCAAAGGAACTATGACAGAACAGTCATATCGAGAAGAATTAATAGCATCAAAATCTCATTTATTCAATGATATATCCATGCGTAGGTTTTTAAACATAATTAGAGAGACATTTCCCGTGATGAAGACAGCCTACGTTTTATCTTGGACACCCGACCAAGGTGAGGATATTATTAGCTTTCTAGTTGATACTCACTCAGTTATTAAGATTGAACTGGACCGTTATGATAAAACAGTTGCTCCGATTGTCGATGTGTATTCAATTGAGAATTGGATAAAGGGACTTAGTAAAACGTTTCAGATTAAAATCGCAGTAGCCTTCGACTTAGCTAAGAACGATTTAGTATAAGGAAACTAAGATAATTGCAGTAACAAGTTGTTCAACTAACGGGCAGAATAGTTTAATAATGTGAGTTTTTGTTTGAGCTATTTACAGAATATTCCGCATATCTTATATTAAACTTAAATAATAATTAGCAAATGCGATGAAGAGGCCAAGTAGATCTGGTAACGCCGTTCAGAGAACTGCCGGTTGGTGCGAGGCAGCGGATATCCGAATCAAAAAATCACCTCAGAGCTGTCCCCCGAATAATAGTAGATGGGACCGGGATTCTACCGTTACAAAGAAGCATCGTTGTTGGACGATGGCTAAGAGGGCGTTTATTATAAACGTCAATCAGGGTGGTAACGCGGAGCAACTTCGTCCCTAATGGGATGGGGTTTTTTTGCGTCTTCATAAATTAATTATTAAATTGGAGGTTATCGAATGAGTAAATTGATGGTTACAGAACGTTTGACATTGCGGCAACTGTAAGAAAGAAGGATTAGTTCGAAAAATCCGGATAAAAGTTGAGCAGATGAAAGGGTGATGTTGCAATGCAATTCAAGTTGTATACGGATGTGCATGAGTTTTACAATGATACCTATGATGTGCTGATGCGTCATGAAGCACAAAATTTGATTCCTCTTGGCAATATCATAATTGGGCATGAAGGAAAAGACAAAACAGACTGGCGTAACCCTGTAAATTGGCTTATGGCAACTATTTCGGATGCTAAGGGCATACAACTTACCGCCATAATGACACCGCCACACAATATTACGCTTTATGCAACAGACAACATAATTAACCCAGAAGCTATAAACTGTCTGATAGATGGGCTGAAAGACCGTGAAATTCCAGGTGTGATCACCGAAAAAACCTTGGCAGAGTATTTTGCCAAAGAATATACCTTCCGCAAGGGAATAACCTTTAAAACAACCATGAGCCAACGTATATATGAACTTACGGCAGCAAACCCAGACATTCAAAAGGTTGGTATCGTTCGATTGCTAGATGAAAAGGATATTCACTTTTTCCCATACTGGGCTGAAGCATTTTATGCAGCGGGGAGTTATGGCAAAACAGAAATGTCCATCCCGCAAGATGCAGACCCTTACCTCTACCGAATAGCATCGAAAAAACTCTATATTTTAGAGGACAACGGGATACCCGTTTCTATGGCAGGATATACAAGGGAAATGCAGACGGCTATTGGCGTGGCATTTGTATATACCCCTCCATATGAGCGCGGGAAGGGTTACGCTACTTCAATTGTGGCGCAAATAAGCCAACTTGCATTGGATAAAGGGTTTACTAAGTGCGTCTTATATACGGACTTAGCAAATCCCACATCTAATAGCATCTATCAAAAGATAGGCTATATGCCAATTTGTGATTCGCTCCAGTTAAAATTTGAATAGTAGAATGATGCGGACAGAACTTCTACTACCTAAAAATAAGAGCATAATATCGCAACTACTCCTTCTGTCGTTAAGTTATTGAGCATGACGGTGTAGGAACTCGACCCTTAGTATATGACTGTTTTAAGAACTCTTTATAAGGGGATATTTCCATGAAGCAGATGAAAATTGGGGATTGGAATCTTGAAGTAGATGTTGAGAAAACTAAAGATTTTTACCAAGCCTATCATCAAATCACTGAAAGATGTGATTGTATCTTCTGTAAGAATTTTGTAAGTGCTATTGAACTAATACCTAAGCCAGTTTTAGATTTTTTTCGAAGTTTAGGAATAGACCCAACCAAAGAAGGTGAGGTCTCGGAATATTGTGAAATAAAAGATGGTATGCATTTATACGGCGGTTTTTTTCATATAGTAGGAGAGTTAATAAGCGGTCCTGATTGTTGGATTGAAACGAGTGAAGAAGTCAGTCATTTAGCCACGAATAATATGATTGAGATCAATGGTTTTAAATTTGGATTCACCAATGGAGTCAGTTCACTCCCTGATGGGTTCCCTAACCCTACTCTGCAATTAGAGTTTGAGGGCATTATTCCTTGGACGCTTAAAGAAAGCTTTAAATAAGTCTTTCAATTCAGCTAAAGGAAAACGATAGCTCAATAAACAGCGGCAGACTAGGACTTTATTTTAAGGCTTACCGCTGTTTTTATTGTTGGGCCAGTCTAGTACTTATTTCATGGACACTGCAGGTATTATTTTTGAAAGCCACTTGGCAGCAGCATTTCTAGTCTAATGCTTTAGTTTTTCCACCCTTGGCAACTCTCAACTTAAAACTATGGGGCGCGCGCTAAGAAGGCGTACCAAAAAGACGGTGTTTGCCCGGATGGGCAGACACCGTCTTAATTTGTACGACTATAACAATGGTTATGGAATGTATTGCTGCACAATTGAAGTTACTTGACCATCTTCGATCGTGAGATGGTATGGAAATTGGCTTAAGTCGATAATATCGGTCTTGGCGAATTCCTTCTGGAACTGTGGTAGAGAAATTCCCTCGTTCCAGTTGATATCCAGATCCTCGATCGTTCCAGTATGATCATAGATTTGCATGGTTACACCGGCATTATCGGCAACCGGATAAGAGGTTAGCAAATCGCTGTCGTTAACGATATAATATCCGTCTGGTGCGCCTCCCAGCTCTGCCGCGTCATCTGGCTCCCGCTCGGCAAACACCCGGTTGGCGTCCGCGCCTTCAAACCATTCGATATCGTCCGCATTAAGCATCAGCTTGCCGTCTACGATTTGTAGATCGTGAATATATGCTGTGAGATGCTGAATCTGCCCGCCGCTTTGCGCTTCCGCACGTGTTCCCGCTGTGCTTGCCGTTGTTGCGAGGGAAAGAAACAGCAGGACCAGCAAAGGCAGTACATACTTGGAGTTTTTCAATAACATCTTTTCATTTCCCCCTTGGCTTAAATATGGCTTGTGAATAGCCTATATACCTCTTTACCCTTCGCTATAGTTCTCAAACGGGGTATGTACCTCTATTAACGTAAATTAGCAAGAAATGTTGCAAAAATTTTGCTGAGGTCTATCAGAACTGCCGAAGATGTGATAAACGGCAGCAGATTTGTAAAAAGCTTCATGCCGGGGCATATTAAAATATCCAAATAACGGCTTGGGGGTGACTGGCGGATGGCGGAAATATGGCGGATCTATCTGAACGATTGGCGCAACCTGTTCAGGATTCCGGTGGCGGTGCTGCTGATTGCAGCGCTTATTGTGCTGCCCTCTGTGTATGATTGGGTAAATGTGGCCGCAGTATGGGATCCATACAGCAACACCTCCGGCATCAAAATCGCCGTGGCCAGTCTGGACAAAGGGGCGGAGCTGCAGGGAAAAAGCTTCAATATCGGTGACCAGGTGCTGGACAGCCTGCATAACAATAAGACACTGGGCTGGACCTTTACGGATGCCCGGGCCGCTGAAATTGGGGTTCGGCGCGGAGACTATTATGCGAGCATCGTCATTCCCGCAGAGTTCTCGCAGCGGATGGCCGGAATCGTTGAGGGCAACCTGGTGAAGCCCGAGGTAGAATATACCGTTAACGAAAAAATCAATGCCATCGCGCCCAAAATCACTGCGAAGGGTGCTTCGACGATCACGACGCAAATCAGTGAGCATTTTATCGAAACACTCAGCAGCACGGTGCTTAACGCCCTCCGCCACATTGATGAGGAATTTCAATCCGAGCTGCCGGTAATCCGCAAGGTGGAGCAGGGGCTGTTCAAGCTGGAGGCCAGCTTGCCGGAAATAGACAAGGCGGGCAAGCTGGTGCTCAAGCTGCAGCAGAACTGGCCGGAGATATCCTCTTCCGCCGGGAGGATCGCTTCCCTTACCAGCAAGCTGCCGGAGGTGGAACAGGCTGGAGCGGCGGCGGAGACGATCGACGAGCACTGGTCCCAGATCAGTGAAGCCGCCGGGCAGCTGCAGACGCTGAGCAGCAAGCTTCCTGAGCTGGAGCGGGCTGCTCTTCTGGTCAGCGGGCTGGATGCCAATTTCGGCAAGGTGGACGAGATGCTGGACCGGGCTTCCGAGCGGTTGTCGGAAGCTGCTGCAGTGGTAAATGCCGCGGCCAAGGCATTGCCGCAGGCGGATCGGCTGGCTGCGGCCGGAAGCAGCTTTGGGCAGGAGCTGCAGCAGTTTCTGGAACAGAACGGCGCGGCCTTCGAGAGCATTCCCCTGATTATGCAGCAGAATTTCTATCTGCTGCAGCAGACCGGGGATGCCGCCGTGCAGCTTGCCGAAGAGCTGCAGAACAGCAAGGAACAGCAGCCGGCGGCAGCCCGGCAGCTGCAGCTCGCTTCAGCCCGGCTGTCGGCCGGAAGCGGGACACTGGGCCACACCGCGGCTTTGCTTGGCGCGGTGAACAGCCTGTCGCCCGGGGCGGTGCGGACCGGCGACATCAATGCTCTAAGTGAAGTGCAGGAGCAGTTCACATCCGCTGCTTCCCGGGCGGACAAGCTTGCGGCGGCGCTGCAGGCCGGAGGCGGCCCGGACGCCGGCGCGCTTGAGCAGTTTAGTCTGGCCGCCGGGCAGAGCCAAACGGCGCTGAATAGAATTGTTGCGCGCTACAATGCAGAAGGCATGCCGGCGGTAACGGACTCCATGAAGCAGCTAACCAGCACCGCAGGGACTGCCGCCAAGGCACTGCAAAATGTTCCACAGCGCCTTGACGCACTGAATACAGTTCTGGATGAGGCAGCGGCGGCAATCGGATACGGAGAGTCGGGCCTTGCTTCGCTGCGGCAGAACCTGCCTGCAATCCGCGAAGATGTGCATGCGGCAGCCAGCGGCCTTGAGGACAAGATGGCTACGTTCAATCATTTCGTCACGGATGTTCTTCCGCAGATCGAGAGCGGACTCCCCGCTGCCGGAGTAGCGATCCATGGAGCCGCTGAATTTGCCCGCAATGATCTGCCTGCCGCAGAGGAGAAATTCCGCAGGGCAGCGGCGCTGATCACCACCGGACTTCCGCGTGCTGATCAGGGCGTGGAGCGCGCTGCACAGCTGGTGCGTGAGGATCTTCCCACGCTTGAAGCCGCAGTCCGCAAAGCGGCAGCGACCATCCGGCAAATCAAAAGTGAAGTGAATTTGGAAGATATCGCGCAGCTCTTGGGCGGAGATATCAAGAGCAAAAGCGATTTTCTCGCCAGTCCGGTCGTCCTGAAGGAGAAGACGCTCTACCCGATTCCGAATTACGGCTCGGCGATGACTCCTTTTTATGTCGTGCTCTCCTTATGGGTGGGGGGAACCCTGATGATTTCCCTGCTGCGAACGGGAGTCGATACAGGAGGAATCACATATACCGGCCACCAGCTGTATTTCGGGCGGCTGCTGACCTTTCTGACCATCGGAATCCTTCAGGCACTGGTAGCGGTGTTTGGCAATATTTATATCCTGAACTGTTATGTCGCGGATAAAGGCTGGTTTGTGCTGTTTGCTGTGTTAATCAGCATCGTATTTGTGACGATTGTGTTCACCCTCGTTTCGGTCTTCGGCAATCTGGGAAAAGGAATTGCGATTGTATTTATGGTGCTGCAGTTCTCCAGCTCCGGAGGCACATTTCCCATCAGTACCACCGGGCATTTCTTTCAGATCCTGAATCCTTTTATGCCGTTTACCTATGCGATCAGTCTGCTGCGGGAAGCGGTAGGGGGGATTCTGCCGGAGGTGGTCTTCCGCGATGTGTTGGCTCTGCTGCTTTTCGGCGTGCTGGCGCTGCTGCTGGGGCTTACGCTGCAGAAACCGCTTGAACGCTTCATCCGCAAAGCCGCAGAACAGGCTGAGAAGTCCAAGCTGATCTCTTGATGTAAGGAATTAGAAGATAAGAGCTTTTATTTCCATCTGTCAACCACTTTTGAACGTGCCAATGGATGTTGACCTGTGTAATATTTACACCTATTATGTAGGAATATCTGGATTATTGTTCAAATATTTGGATTTGAGAGGTGGAGTTTGTTTGGAGCCTAAGACTACGATCCAAGGGGAACTGGACGCTTTTCTCAAAAGGGAAGGCAAAACCATTAATCAATTTGCTGGAATATCCGCTGTCAACTCCGGAACGCTCAGCAGCATTATCAATGGCAACCGCCCGATTGCAATGCAGCAGCTGGACCGGATAACCGCCGGAATGGGTCTGCCTGAAGGTGCGTTTTATGAAATGTATATAGATGAATGCATTATTCATTCCACGCCGGACTGGCGGCGGCTGGGCCCGTTTCTGCACCGCTGCGCCGAGCTGGACAAGCTGGAATGCATCCGGCAAGTGGTACATAATCTGATGGATAATATCTCCTATGCTCAAGCGCTGTTTGACACGGCAGAGGAATTTTACAGGAATAACAAAAAAGAAGCTGCGGCGCTGCTGTATGAAGGCGTAGCGGAGAGCGAGAAGTATCAGCATTCCGAACGGCTGGCGCTCTGCCAATACCGCTTGTTCACGATCGCTTTGGGTGATAATCAGGATAATAACCTGCAGGCTGCTACGCAATTTGAATATTTTGTCGAACGGCTGGATGAGGCCGATCAGCTTGATGCGCTGCACGCGCTGGCGAATATTTATATTTCCCTGCACCGCTGGAGCAAAGTGAATATTCTGGCTGAAGAAATGGAGCGCAAAGCCTCCATCCAATATCAGAATCAGTACCTGGTGACCAAACAGCGTGAGACGCGTAAGGAGCCGGCAAGACCAATCTGCTTCTACATCCTTTACGCTTATCTGCTCCATTCGGCGGTATGCCATGAACGTGGCGAATACGAACGGGCTTTGCATTATGCTTCACTCTACGCGGACTCCGGCTGGGTGCGTGAGGACACGGAGAAGGTCCGGGAGGTGAAGGCGCAGTTTCAGGAATGGGCGATTGCCAATTCCTATCTCCATCGGTTAATGGCCGGTCAAATGGATGTGCTTACAGAGTATGCCGAGTTCATTGCGGCCCGGGAAAATGAAATTCTTCCGGCTTTAATGAAAATTATGCAGGCCGCCAACCGCTATCAGTTCAATGTGGATGGAATTATCGAACGTTTTCAGGATCAGCTGGATTTCAAAGAGCAGCGGAGCCGAATCGGCATCATTAATTCCCGGGTTACCTGGGATGAATATACAGACCTTCTCTGTGAGGTGGCCGCCTATTACTTTAATGCACAACGTTATGAGGCGGCTATTCATTATACGTTAAAGGCATTGGAGTATTCCGCCAAAATAAATGGTGATGCATGTGTACTCCGGTGCGTGAGATTATTTGAAGAATGCAGGCATCTGGCCACTATAGAGGATCAAAAGAAGTATAAAACACTAATCGGCGGGGCCGGGCGGATGAATGAAAAGAAAGACAGCCTGATGCCTGGCCATTATTAGTATGGAAAGGACCGTCTCACCCGTAGATAACCTCTGCGGGTAAGACAGTCCTTTTTGTAAAGATAAGTATTTATATGCTTCACGCTATAAATGATCCTTCTCTTTCTCGCTCAGCTTCTCTATCTCGCCGGTGCGAAATCGGCCACCTGGCGGAGCAGGCCGTCGATGGTCTCCAGCGTTTCCTGCTGGAGGAGAATGCCGGAGGCCTGTGCATTCTCTTCAACCTGGCCGGGCTTGCTGGCTCCGATCAGTGCAGAGCTGACACCTGGCTGGCGGAGTACCCAGGCCAGCGCCAGCTGTGAGAGCTTCAGGCCGAGGCTGGCCGCCAGGTCATCCAACTGGGCAACGACGCCAAGGACATCGTCGCGCAGATAGCTGCGGATGACGCCGTTCACTGAATCGTCTGCGCCGCGTGTCCCGGCCGGAGGCTGTTGTCCCGGCTTGTATTTGCCGGTCAGAATGCCCTGGGCGAGCGGCGAGAAGACGACTTGTCCCAGTCCTTCCTGCCCCGATACCTCAAGTACCTCTTCTTCGATATAACGCTCGAACATATTGTAGATCGGCTGATTGGAGGCCAACGGGCGGAGATTCAGCCTGCGGCTGATGCCTCCGGCACGGGCGATTTGCGCCGCGCTCCATTCGCTGACTGCGGAATAGAGGATTTTACCTTGGGCTGTAAGGTCATCCAGCGCGCGCAAGGTTTCTTCCACCGGCGTATCCTTGTCAAAGCGGTGGCAGAAATACACATCAATGTAATCGGTTCCGAGACGCTTCAGGCTGGCCTCGCATTGCTCCATAATATGCTTGCGGGAAAGCCCCCGGTCGTTCACCCCGTCTCCCATCGGGAAAAACACCTTGGTGCTGAGCACATAATCCGACCGCTGGTAGGAGCGGAGAGCTGCGCCAATCGCCTTCTCGCCTTCCCCGCGGTTGTAGGCATTGGCGGTATCGAAGAAATTGATACCGCATTCAAAAGCTTTGGCCACGCAGGCGTCCGCTGCTTTCTGCTCTGCGGCTGTTCCGTAAGTAAGCCAGCTGCCCAGGCCGATCTCACTGACCTTAAGGCCTGTATTGCCTAATCTTCTATACTTCATTCTTGTTCCATTCCCTTCCATGTCATTTGCTAAATCCTATCACATTGCATAGCAGCATCACAAATCATTGAAGGATCGGCCGCAATTACGGTAAAATTATAGATAGTGCCAAATCTATCTAATTATAATAGTTGAAGGGTGAGCTGGATGTCTATTTCATTTGCTAAGCCAAACAAAGTTATTCTGTTTCAGGGAGATTCCATCACCGACGGCAACCGTGGCCGCGATAACGATCCCAATCATATTCTGGGGCATGGCTATGCCTACATCATTGGCGGCAAGCTGGGCAATGAGCTGGCTGAGCAGCAGCCTATGTTCTACAACCGCGGAGTGAGCGGTGACCGGATCTCCGATCTGTATGCCCGTTGGAATGAGGATGCGATCTATCTGCAGCCGGATATTCTCAGCATCCTGATCGGGGTCAACGATATTTGGAGAATGATGAAGGGCGAGCCGGGCGGCTGCACCGACCGTTACGAACGTGCTTACCGCCATGTGCTGGAAGAGACGCGCGAAGTGCTGCCGGATACGAAGCTGGTGCTGGTCGAGCCGTTTATCCTGAATACCGGAGCACCCGCGGAAGACTGGAGTGGATGGTCCAAATGGATCAGCCATTATCAGGGGGTTGTCCGCGAGCTTTCGCAGCAATTCGGCACCGTGCATGTTCCGCTGCAGGATGCTTTCAACGCAGCTGTGGAGAGAGCAGAGGCAGCCTACTGGCTGTGGGATGGCGTTCACCCGACGACTGCCGGGCATGATCTGATCGCCAAGGAATGGCTGAGTGTTGTGGAGAAGAGCGGGATATGCTAAGGCTGCTCAGAAGAAGTTTTGCCCATGAAATAGAGCTGCTGTCCGCATAGGACGGTATGCTCTATTTTTTTGGGAAGCTGGACATTTATTTGGCTCAACGTTCAATAGGCGCAGCAATTTCCACTTGTATGAAATAAAGAGAAAACAACAATGGTATTCTTTTTATGTTGACTTCAAAAGAATGTGGAGTAAGATGGGAAATGCGAGAAATCACTGATTTTCCAGGTTGTTATTACTGAAGGAGGAACAGATGTGGAGAGTAACACTACTAGCCCGGACAACTATTTAAAGGAATTGAAGAAGGAACTGAAACGGCAATGGCCGGAGAACCGGACTTTAAATATTGTATGCCATGGACAAGCCTCACTTGAACAAGGAACCAAGTCATCCTGTTGACACCTACCTGGGATCGGTCGTATGGTACAGGAAACGAAGCTTGGCATTCCTTGCTGGAGCACGCCGGGCAGATCCGGCAGCTCGCTGAAGAATACAAGGTCGGATTATGTGACAGCTTCGCCGCCTTCCAGACCTACATCGACGGTGGAGGCGAACTCGAAGATCTGCTGTCCTATGTGAATCATCCCAATGAACAGGGGCACCGGCTGGTAGCCGGCGAACTGGCGAAATTTCTGCTGTAGGAAGGGGCGGGTGCCTCCATGAAATCCCCGAGAAGGTGGGGCGGGCTGATCCGGGAGAAGCTTAGCGACAGATTTTATCAGATATCCATCAAACAGAGAGTGCTGTTCTCTTTCATTCTGTTGATAACGCTATCAATCAGTGCGATGGGATTGTTAACCTACCGGATTGCCGGGAAGGAAATTCAGAACAACGCCTTTGAGACCAGCAGGGAAACGGTGGACAAGACCATGCAGCTGCTCGATTACAGACTGAATGATGTGGCCATGTCGGTACAATCGCTGATGCTGAGTGATGCCTACAGGCAGATGATGATCGATGTTCAGGCTCATGATGTGAAAAATTACTATGTCCATTTGTCGGAAATGCAGTATGTTCTCTCCCAGGCCACCTTCAATGAACCGATTATTGAGAACGTTCTTATTGCAACGCCAATCGGCGATTTCTACTCGACAACGCAGGTGCGGGCGCAAGATCATTCATTTTACGGCTCGGAGCTGTACGACAACAGTAAAAAAAATCCCGGCGGTTATTGGGCCAAAGCCCATTACGACCGGCTGTTTACAGGCAATCAGCGTGTCGTTTCTTTTGTGGTGCGGGGAATATATGAGCATACGCCGATTACGAATGTGTTCATCGTCGTCAACCTCCGGGAGAACCGGATTACCTCGCTGCTGAATCAGAACAGCTCCGGCAATGACCGGGAATACCTGCTGCTGAACAAGGAAGGCGAAGCGGTGGTGCAGAGCGGCGGGTTCACCCGCGAGGAGCCGCCGAAGGACCCGGCATTTCTGCGTGACAGCACCACTGGTAGCGAGGGGAATTTCTTTTACCCTTTTGACGGAGAAGATTATCTGGTCAATTATAAGCAATCGACAATTGCGCCGAACTGGATCCTGGCCGGGATACAGTCCAAGGATCAGCTTCTCGGACAGCTGAAGGGTGTGCAGCGGACAATTCTATATGTCATTCTGGTGTTTCTGCTGACCACATGGTTTTTCTCGAACAAACTGACAGCCGCCCTCCTTAAGCCGCTCTTCAAGCTGAGCAGACTGATGCGCAGGGTGGAGGAGAACCAGCTAAGTGTGTCTTATGAGAGCAAATATAATGACGAGATTGCCCAGGTTGGCTTCCAGTTTAACCGGATGATGACCGAAATCAAAAGCCTGATCGAGGATGTGCGACAGAACGAGGAGGGCAAACGCCATGCCGAAATCCGGGCGCTGACAGCCCAGATGGAACCGCATTTTCTCTACAATACGCTGAATACGATCTACTGCAAATCGGTGATGGGTGAAAATGACGATGTAAACGAGATGATTCTGGCCTTGTCGCAAATGTTCCAGCTGGGCCTCAGCGGCGGCAAGGATCTGATTCCGCTGGAGGACGAGCTTTCCCATGTGCAGCAGTATTGCGCCATCCAGCAAAAGTGCTATGAAGATCTGTTCCAGTACAATGTTGATATCGGAGAAGAAGAGCTGTTGTCCTTCCCGGTCCCCAAGATCCTGCTGCAGCCGATTGTGGAGAACAGCATCCAGCACGGCTTTGCGGACCGCCGAAGGGGCGGTGTCATTCAAGTGCGGATTTCCACGGAGCATTCCATGCTGCATATTGTGGTGGAGGACAACGGCAAGGGAATGGATGTTGTGAAGGTGGAGCAAGGAATGCACAAACGTGAAGTTTCCAAAAAAGGCTATGCACTGGTCAATATCAGGCATAGGCTGATGTTATATTACGGCGGTGAGGCGCGGATGGAGCTGTCCGGTGAACCGGGCGCTGGCTCCCGCACTGATTTATGGATACCGCTCAGCCCGCTGAGGGGGGAGGGAGGAAGCTATGGAATATAGAGTGCCTAGGCTGCTCAAAATTTGTGTTATCGATGATATCCGAAGTGTGGTGGATATGATTGCCCGCAAGCCGGACTGGCAAAAGCACGGCATTGAAGTGGCAGGGACAGCGCTCGATGGCGAAGAAGGACTGCAGATGATCCGCGGGTGCAAGCCTGATATCGTGCTTACGGACATCCGGATGCCGCGCATGGACGGGCTTGAGATGACCCGGGCAATTCTGGAATTTGCGCCCCAGTGCAAAATCATTATCCTCAGCGCATATTCAGAGTTTTCTTATGCGCAGCAGGCGATCCGCCTCGGGGCGATGGATTTTGTCAAAAAGCCGTTTTCACTCGAAGAGATTGTGAATGTGGTGCTGAAGGCCAAGGCGATATGCTTGCAGGAGCGTGAGGAGCAGGAGAAAGTCAGGGAAATGGAAGCCAAAATCAAAGAAAGTCTGCCGATTCTCCGCCAGGAGTATCTGACCTTTCTGATGCAGCATCAGACCACGGAACATAGCGCGAAATCCCGCTGGGAGTATTTAGGGATTCCGCTGAATCAGGAGAATTTCATCGTATTTATCGCGGAGATTGATCATTTTTCTGAGAAGTTCGGCAGCCAGCCGGTGCAGGAGATCGAGCTTGTCCGCTTCAGCCTGCAAAATATACTGGAGGAGACGATACGCTCCCGGACGCGGGGGATTATCTTCCGGGAGGCAACGAACCGTTACGTTTGTGTGATGAACGGGGAGGATCCCGGTACTGCCGAGCAGATTGCGGAGGCTTGCTGTGCGAATATCAGCCGATATTCCCGGTGTACGATCTCGGTAGGAACGGGACTTTGCGTATCAACGGTACATGAGCTTGCGGATTCCTACGCACAGGCGCTCAGCGCGCTGGCTTATCATTTCTATACAGACGGAAATGCTGTGTACAGTTATTCCAGTATCGTCCATAAACCCCGGTCCGTGAACAATTATTCCGTTGCTGCTGAACAGGAATTTCTGTTCGCGCTCCGTTCGGGCAACCGCGACAAAAGCCAGCAGGTGCTGCGGCATATTTTTGACGAGCTGCTGCAGTTGGACCCGCTGCCCGAGCCGCAGTACGTAGAGAACATCGGTTATGAGCTGGCGTTCAAAATCTGCCGGGTTATGCTGGAATTGTTCCCCTACGAGAAGGTTCAGCCACTAGAGCAGCAGGTGAACCGGCTGAGGAACCAGCATTCCCCTTCTCTGCAGGAGATACGCACGCTGCTGGAAGGGTTGTGTGCGGAAGGCTGCCGCTGGATTGAAGAGGAGCGTTCCATGGAGTCCACTCTGATTATTCATCGGGCAAAAGCGTATATCTGTGCAAATCTCCATACCAGCCTGACACTGGAGCAGGTGGCGAAGCAGATCAATTTGAGCCAGGGATATTTCTCTAACCTGTTCAAGAAGGTAGCGGGCATTTCCTTTCAGCAGTTTGTCACGCATGAAAAGATGGAGAAGGCTAAAAGTATGCTGATTGAAGGCATGCAGGTGCAGGAAATCGCCATAGAGCTGGGCTACGAGCACCGCCGCTATTTCAGTGAGGTGTTCAAGAAGTCCACCGATATGACACCTTCGGAGTTTAAAATATCTTATCTGGGCAAAGGTTGATGCCGGGTGAATCGCGTCTGCTTGCGTAACCTGGCCTCAACATATTTGTCAACACCACGGGGATGAACGATCTGCTTATACAGCGGAGATTCATCCCCGTTTGGCATTATTTCAGCAGAAAGCTGCCCTTAATGTGGGATTACCCGCATTATGCAGATTATGGAGCTGCCCTATAATCAAGGTGTAGGGAATCAGTATTGAAATATAAGGGGGCTAACAGCAATGAGGAAACAACTGCTTCTGACTGCATCAAGCGTAGTATTGGCATTCGGCCTGACCGCATGCGGCAATTCCGATACTACGGATAAATCCGGAGAGCCAGGCGGATCAGCACCGGGAGAAAAGACCAAAATCAGCTATTGGACGGGAGATCGCCATGACGCCGAATTTGTGAAAGAAAAGGTGGCCGAGTTCAATGAAACGAACACCGACGGCATCGAGGTGGAACTGGTCGTCAAGGGTGATGATTTCGATACCGCACTAGATCTTTCATTCCAGACCTCCGACGCCCCGGACATCATCCGGGTGAAGGAGAATACGATTGGCACCTTTTATAAAAAGGAGTATCTGGCTCCGATTGACGAGTACCTGAGTGAGGAGCTGAAAGCGAAATTTCCGGAAATGGTCGATCTGAACACATTTGACGGCAAGCGCTACAGCCTTCCCAACTATGGAACGACGATGCGTCTCATCTATAACAAAGACCTGTTCGCCAAAGCGGGCATCCAGAACCCGCCAACGACCCTGAAGGAATTGGTGGACACCGCCAAAAAGCTGACCGAAGCGGGGAAAGCGGATGGTGCGTATGGCTTCGCCCAGAACTTTAAGAATCCGCCCAGTGCGCTTGGACGCTCTTCACGGGTCATTGCTGAAATGAGCGGTTATGGCGGTTTCGGGTATGACTTCAAGACGGCCAGGTTTGACTTCAGCGGCTTCAAGCCGATCATTGAATCTTTCAAGCAGATCAAGGATAACGGGAGCATGCTGCCGGGTGTTGAGTCGCTGGATATTGACCCGCTGCGGGCACAGTTTGCCGAAGGTAAGATCGGAATGTATCTGAGCTTCTCCTCGGAGCCTGGCGTATACAGCACACAGTTTCCGGCCAAAATCGACTGGGCTGCGGCTCCCGCTCCAACGATTGACGGCAATGTGAAGGGGGCTTCCGGTTTCCTCGGTGGACAATGGCTTGCGCTGAGCTCCAAATCGGAGCATAAGGATGCCGCATGGAAGTTCATGGAATTCATGTACAGCGATCAGATGCTTACAGCGTATCAGGAAAAAGGCTACGGCATCTCGATGGTGCCTTCCATCAGCGCCGCAGCAAAGACGCCGGAGGTCAACGGAATCGAAGGCTTCCTGCCAAACAAATATGACGGCGTATGGCCGGTCTATCCTACTGTTGCGCCGGAGGGTATGAAATCGGATGACGCGTTCTTCAAGTACATGCTAAACGGCGGCGATCTGGATGCTATCATCACAGATCTGAACAAACGGTACAATGCGGCGCTTGACGATGCGATGAAGAACGACGGTCTGAAAGCCGAACCGGACGCTGGTTTTGACCCGGCTAAGCTTGGCGGGAAATTCGCCAAGTAAGTTCACTGCCACGATGATGTAGAGATCGGATAAGGAGGGGGAGGCTCTCCCCATCCTTATCTATATACAGCAAGACAGGAAAGGAGTCTGGAGAGATCCTATGCGCAAAACCAAAAACGCTGTTTTTGCTTACAGCTATCTGCTGCCCAGCGCACTGCTCACACTGGTGCTGGGCATCTATCCGATTGCCTGGGCATTCCGCTACATGTTCTACAATTACAAAGGCTATGGAACGGCCCGCTTCATCGGTTTAGATAATTTTACCCGGATTCTGCAGGATACCCAGTTTTGGGACTCGGTTGTCAACACTTTTGTATATGCGGGAGGCAAGCTACTGCTCTCCATCCCGCTTTCATTGCTGCTGGCTGCGATTCTGAACCGTAAACTCAGAGGCAGACAGGTGCTGCGGGCTATCTTTTTCATGCCTACGGTGATCAGTACAGCTGTCATGGCCGTGGTCTTTTTTACCATATTTAATTCTTACAACGGGATTCTTAACCAGTTCCTGATCAAATTTAACATTACATCCTCCGGCATTGACTGGCTCGGACCGAAACATGCCATGCTTACGGTCATTCTTGTCGCTGTGTGGGGCGCGGTGGGCAATTACATGCTGCTGTTTCTAGCCGGACTGCAGAATATACCCGAGGATGTTTATGAGAGCTCCGCTTTGGATGGAGCCAATAAAATACAGCAGTTCCGGTTCATTACTCTGCCGATGCTCGGTCCGGTCCTGCAGATGGTCATTATGCTGGCAATCATCAACGCACTGAAGGGCTATGAGAGCATTATGGTGCTGACGGAAGGCGGACCTGCGGGCAAGACGGAAGTGATGTTCCTGTACTTGTATAAGCTGTTCTTTCCTGTCGGCGGCGGCGCAGCCTCAACCCAGGTGCAGGAGTTTGGATACGGCAGTGCGGTCGCGTTCGTTTCTGCGCTTATCGTAGGGATGATTTCCATCATTTATTTCTATGCGTCCCGGCGAATGAATCGGATCGATTGAGGAGAGATGTGACATGAGAACCAAAACGGTATTGGGAAAGACGTCATTATGGTGCTTTTTGCTGGTGTTCGCCTTTATTACTTTAATTCCTGTCGTAATCACTATTCTCGGCTCGTTCAAAACGAACAGTGAGCTGACTACGGGTGCGACCTTCCTGCCAAGCAAATGGCAGTTTTCTAACTACCTGGAGGCCTGGAAGCAAGCTAATTTCTCCACATATACGATGAACAGTCTAATTGTGTCCCTCTCGGTGGTAGTGGGCACTCTGGTGGTCTCCTCCATGGCAGCTTATGTGGTGGACCGTCTGGAGTTTTTCGGCAAGAGGATCTATATCGGTATGCAGTCCTTCACGATGTTTGTTGCCGTCGGCGCGGTAGTGCTGCGCCCGCAGTTCGATCTGATGGTGAAGCTGCATCTGCACAGCTCCTTATGGGGAGTCATACTGATCCTGATTTCCGCGCATGCCTCAATCTTCTTTATCCTGCTCAGCTTTATGAAGGGCATTCCCCGGGAGCTGGATGAGGCCGCGCGGATCGACGGCAGCTCGCTTGGCCGCACCTTCTGGACCATCATCCTGCCGCTGCTTGGCCCCGGCCTCGGCGTCGGCGCGTTGTTCACCTTCCGCGGTGCCTGGAATGAATATCTGCTGCCGCTTGTATTCACGATGACGAAGCCGGAGCTGCAAACGTTGACTGTCGGCCTGGCTAATCTGAAATACGGCATTTCCGCCGCTTCGCAGACCCACTATATGATGGCGGGGGCCTGCTTGTCCATTCTACCAATTCTGGTGGCTTATGTGTTCGCCAACAAGTCCTTTATGCAGATGACGGCAGGGTCCCTGAAAGGATAGGAGCATTCCTTCCGGACAGCGTGGAACTATCTCGAAAATACGTCTAACAATGAGTTTGATACTACTTTTAATACTTCAAGCAACAACCAGGAGGTTTATATTATGACAGTTCAGGTACCAACAATCCTTACATCCAGTCCGCTGATTCAGCGCTACCCCGGCAATCCGGTGCTCGATGCTGCGCGCGTACCTTATCCTACCGCACTTGTATTCAACGCTGGAGTGACCAAATTCAAAGGCAAGTATGTGATGGTCTTCCGAAATGACTATGGTTCCCTGAGCAATCAGACCATTGAGCCGCATCATACGACAGACCTCGGGATTGCTTTCAGCGAGGACGGCATCCACTGGGAGGCCAGTCCGAAGAAATGCTTCAGGCTGCATGATGAGGAAATCATCCGGGCCTATGATCCCCGGTTAACCGTCATTGACGGACGCTGCTATATGTGTTTTGCAGTGGATACGAAGCATGGCATCCGCGGCGGTATTGCGGTGACGGATGACTTTGAGGAATTTGAGATCCTCAGCCTGTCGTCGCCGGATTTGCGCAATATGGTGCTGTTCCCCGAGAAGATCGGCGGAAACTATGTCCGTCTGGAACGCCCCTTCACCGTGTACAGCCGGGGCGGCAAGGATCGTTTTGACACCTGGATTGCTGAATCCCCCGATTTGAAATACTGGGGGAATGCCGATCTGCTCTTTGGGGTAGAGCATGTGCCATTCGCCAATGACAAGGTGGGACCGGCTGCGCCTCCGGTGAAGACGGACAAAGGCTGGCTGACGACCTTCCATGCGGTGGATGTAGATCCTTCCCGCGGAAAGCATGGCTGGGAGCCTACCTGGAAGAAACGGTATACGGCAGGCATCATGCTGCTTGATCTGGAGAACCCGAAGCGGATTATCGGCATGAGCAAGGAACCTTTGCTGGCGCCGGAGGCCAGTTATGAAACCGACGGAGGTTTCCGCAATAATGTTATTTTTCCGGGCGGGATGATTCTGGAAGAGAGCGGCGAGGTCAAAATCTACTACGGCTCAGCGGACACGATTGAATGTTTGGCAACCGCGCATGTGGATGATCTGATCGCGCTCTGCTTGAAAGGCTGATTGTCCGATGACGAAGATATGGAATCATCTGGAGAATCCGCCGGCGGAGTACCGCCCGCTCCCCCTCTGGTCCTGGAATGACAGGCTGGAGAAGAAGGAGTTGGAGCGGCAGATTGAAGAGATGCATAAAGTCGGCATTGGCGGTTTTTTCATGCATGCCCGCGGCGGGCTGCAGACGCCTTACATGAGTGAGGAATGGATGGACGCCATCCGTATCTCCATTGAGAAGAGCCTTGAGCTGGGGATGCACGCCTGGTTCTATGATGAGAACGGCTGGCCCAGCGGCTTCGCGGGAGGAGAGGTTCCAGCCAAGGGACTGCCTTACCAGCAGAAGAGGCTGGTTTATGAGCAGGCTCCCTTCCAGAGTGCGGCGGAGCGGATGATTGCATGCTATGCCCGTGGAGCAGAAGGGCAGGGGTACATTCTTCTGGCTGCGGATGAGGAGGCGAATGCCGATCTGCGCATCTGCTATGAGGTGAATCCGTATTATACAGATACGCTTAGTGAAATGGCTGTACAGGAATTTATCACGACGACCTACGAACGGTATTGGGAGCAATTTGGCGCAGATTACGGGGCGGAGCTACACGGTGTGTTCACCGACGAACCGCAGTTTGGACGCGGCGGACTTCCCTGGTCCTTCGAGCTGGAGGAGCGCTTCGCCTCCCGCTGGGGTTATGATGTGAAGGAGATTCTTCCCGCCTTGTTCCTGGAAACGGAAGGCTGCCGCAAAGCCCGCTATGACTATTGGGAAACTGTGACCTTTATGTTCACCCAGGCGTATGCTAAACAAATCGGCGATTGGTGTGCGGATAAAGGCTGGTCAGCAACGGGACATGTTGTCGATGAGCAGGAACTGATGCATCAGGTGACCTCTGTCGGCGATCCCATGGCCTTCTATGAGCATTTGCAAATTCCCGGATGCGACTGGCTGGGCCGGTTCGTCGGCAGTGATGCCCTGGTGCCGAAGCAGGTGAGCTCGGCGGCCCGCCAGCTGGGCAAGAAACGCGCGATCACCGAGAGCTACGGGTGCTCGGGCTGGAACATCAGCTTCGCCGATCTGCGGAAGATCGGGGAGTGGCAGTTCGTGCACGGCATCAATCTGATGTGCCAGCATTTGCAGGGCTATACGCTGCGGGGCCTGCGGAAGCGGGACTACCCGCCTTCCTTGTACTACCAGCAGCCCTGGTGGGAGGACTACAAAGGCTTTAATGACTACTTCGCCCGGCTGTCCCTGCTGCTGGCGGAGGGCAAAGGCCGGGCGGAGGTGCTGCTGCTGCATCCGGTGCGCACAGCCTGGACCCTGCAGCGCGGTGCTGACTCTTCGGCGGTGGTTCCCTTTCATGAGGCGTTCGCGCAGCTGTCCCGGTGGCTGTGCCAGAGCCTGATCGAGCATGATTACGGCAGCGAAAGCATCCTTGCCGGCCATGGCCGGGTCAGCGGCGGCTGTTTGTGGGTTGGTGAGGCAGCATACCGCGTGGTTATTGTTCCGCCAAGCCTCACGCTGGATACGGCAACTGCTCAGCTGCTGGAGCAGTTCGTCTCCCAAGGCGGCCACTTGATAGCCTTCGACCCCTATCCTGTGCTGGTGAACGGGGAGCATGATGGCGGACTTGCAGACCTCATGCAGGCTGCGGTCCATCCCGAATGGAGCCGTGATGAGATAGGCCACGCCGTATCCGCTGCTTCCCGGCCGTTCCTGCACATTACGGAGGAAGACGGAACGGCAATTGCGGTGGATACGCTTAATGTGCGGACACTGGAACTGGAGGGCGCGGTGCTCTGTTATATCGTGAATTCCGGTGAGAAGTCCTATCCGATGTTGCATATGGAAGTGTCCAGGCCCGGCACCGTTTCACTGATTGATCTGGAGACGGGGAGCCTTCACGTGCTCAGACAGGAGATCCGGGAGGATGGTGTCCGGCTGCGGCTACCGCTGTATGCCGGAGGTTCCTACATGCTGAAGCTCGATCCGTTGCCGGAAGCAACTGTTGCAGCTGGGAAGTTAGGTTCAACGGTGGAAGAGGAAATAACAGAAGAAACAGAGCTGCCGTATCCGCCTAGCAGAGTGGAAGCATGCACACGGCTGGAACTCGCCCCGGAGTGGGACATTGCCTATGCGGATCTTAACAGCTTAACGCTGGACTCCGCCCGGCTGCGGGTGGAAGGCGGAGCATGGTCGAAAACGCAGCCGGTGATTTTCATTCAGGAGCAGTTGTTGGCTTATGGCCGGTCTGTTGCGTTTGAATTGGAATTTGTTTTTCAGGTGGCCTTTGATCCTAAGCGTCCGCGGGAGCTGTATCTGGTGCTTGAACAGCCTGAGGAACTGGAAATCCTGTTGAACGGAAGTGCAGTCTCCAGTGCAAGCTGCGGCTGGTGGAGGGATTCTTCCCTGCAGAAGATTGATATAGTAGGGTTGGCCATCCGGGGCAGCAATGTCATTACCCTGAAGGGGATGTTCAGGCATTCTGCCGAGCTCAACGACAAGCTGGAGCGGGCCAAGCAATTTGAAGCCGAAGGGAACAATCTGACGCTGGACCAGGAAATAGAAAGCATCTATCTGCTGGGCTCCTTCGGTGTGGAAGCTGCGGAGCTTTTTGAAGAGACCGAACGCAGGGCGCTATGGACCGGAGGACCCTTTACACTGACTGAAGCTCCAGAGCGGGCATGCACCGGCGATCTCGCACAGCAGGGATTTCCGTTCTTCGCGGGAAGCATTCATTTATTTCAGACGTTTGAACTGGGGGGAGAAGAAACAACCGGAGCTCAATGGACCTTTCAGTTTCACTCTGCACCGGATGCGGTTGTAACCAAGCTGTTCATTAACAGGGCCGAGGTACGAACCTTCCTGTGGGAACCGTATGAAGCTGATATTACCACTTATTTGCAGCCCGGAGTAAATGAAATTGTACTGGTGCTGACCGGCAGCTGCCGCAATCTGCTGGGACCCCACCATCATATTAAAGGCGAAGTATACAAGGTAGGGCCGGACAGCTACAGGGATAAGCCGGGCTGGACAGACAAGGATTTGAAACCGGACATCCATGTGTATCAGGACAGATATTGTTTTGTGCGTTTTGGATTGGCGGCAGCTCCCGCTATTCTTGGGGATGCAAATGACATCAGCGGTTCTGCTTGCGGTATTGCAGGGGCGAACGCCGGGCGATTGCCTTAAACACACGTCCAAAATGAGCGATGCTGTCAAAGCCGGTCTCCTCGGCAATCTTTGTGACCCTGTCATTCGTATCCCGCAAACGGCGCTGCGCCTCCTGGACACGGACCGTATTGAGGTACTCGACAATGGTGAAGCCGGTGGTTTGCTTAAATAGGCGGCAGAGATAGGTGCTGCTGATAAAAAAGGTATCCGACAGCTCCGTTATCGTCAGCTTCTCGGCGTAATGGGTCTGTAAATATTCGATAATCTCATAGGTTTTGCGCTGTTTGTCATTGTTCACCGGAACGATGCTGTCCGGAGCCCTTTCCCGTATCCGGTTCATCCCGATGAGCAACTGCACCAGCAGGGTCTGCATAAAGGGGATGTGCTGCGCCCGCTCCGCCTTCTGTTCCTCCAGCATGGCGAAGAGAAGGTTCTCGATCATCCCCTGTTCATGCGCATCCGGGCGCAGCAGCAGGCATTGTCCACTGAGAAAGGGAAGCTCCAGCGGGAGTTGCTCCATCAGCCTGTTAAGAAAGTCATGCCGGAAATTGATCAGGATCCGCTCATGGCGGCTTGTTCCTTTGGCTACAGTCCGGTGAAGCTCGTTGCGGTTAATAAAGATCAGATCGCCGCTGCGCAGCGCATATACCAGATTGTTGATGTAATAATTGCGCTCTCCTGCAAGCAGATAATAAATTTCATAGCTGTCGTGATAATGGTCGGAATCCATACTGAAGGTTCCGGCCCTTTTAATTTGTTCAATCATGAACGGGGGTTCCATTTTTCACGCGCCTCCTCTATAAGAAGCTAAAATATGCATAGTATCACTAAAAAACGCTAAATAATGCTTAGAAATAGATGTATTTTATACTATACACTATAGGAAGAAAACGCTTTTAAATCAATAAGTGATGGAGTGATCCTTATGTCCAAAAAGAAATATGCTTTCGTAGGAACCGGCGGCCGGGCGGAGTTTTTTTATGGTGAGATCACCACGAATTATCGTGAAACCTCTGAAATTGTAGGCTTTTGTGATGTGAATGGAGCAAGAATGGCGTATGCCAACACCCTGCTGGTGGAGAAATACGGATACCATGAGGTTCCTGTCTACAAAGCGAATGAATTTGACCGGATGATTGCGGAAACGCAGCCCGATGCCGTGATTGTAACCAGCATTGACCGCACACATCACCGCTATATCATCCGGGCGATGGAGCTTGGCTGTGATGTGATCTCCGAGAAGCCGATGACGACGGACGTAGAGAAATGCCAGGAGATTCTTGAGGCGATCGAACGCACCGGGCAGAAGCTGCGGGTGACCTTCAACTACCGCTATGCACCGCATAATACCAAAATCCGCGAGCTCTTGATGGAAGGGACTATTGGTGAAGTGCTGTCCGTCAACTTCGAGTGGCTGCTGAATACACAGCATGGTGCGGACTATTTCCGCAGATGGCACCGCGATAAGCGCAACAGCGGCGGCCTGCTGGTTCACAAGTCTACCCACCATTTCGATCTCATGAACTTTTGGCTGGACTCTAAGCCGGATACAGTCTTTGCAATGGGCGATTTGCGCTTTTATGGCCGGGAAAATGCCGAGAACCGGGGAGTAACCGAATTTTACCAGCGGGTGCACGGCAGCGCAGCAGCGCAGAATGATCCGTTTGCCCTCCATCTCAAAGATAACGAGCAGCTGAAACGGATGTATTTGGATACCGAGCAGGAAGACGGGTATTTGCGTGACCAGAGCGTGTTCGGCGATAACATCAGCATTGAGGATACGATGGGTGTAATGGTCAAATACAAGAATAAGACGATTATGAACTATTCGCTTAATGCTTATCTGCCGTGGGAGGGCTTCAATGTAGTATTCAACGGCACCAAGGGGCGGCTGGAGGTCAAGGTCGTAGAACAATCCTATGTCAATGCCGGAGGCGGCAAGGAACTGGAGGGGGCGGTAAAAGATAAGCAGATTACTGTCTATCCGCAATTTGCCGCACCGTATGAAGTGGAGATTGAGGAAGGCATCGGCGGTCACGGGGGAGGCGACCCGGTGATGCTGCGGGATATTTTTGAACGGCCTGCCGAAGACCGGTTTCGGCGTGCAGCCTCCCATATGGATGGAGCCTGGTCGATCATGACAGGAATCGCCGCCAACCGCTCCATGGCCACCGGGCTGCCGGTGAAGGTGGATCAATTGATTCAGCTGTAGGTTCATGGCAGGTTCACCTTAAACCTCTAGTGATTTCTAATGCGACTACTTTGGTAATCTGATGAGGCTTGCGGGATCGCACCGAATTGGCTCCTGGCTTCTGACTTCTGACTTCTGGCCTCTGACGCCTGGCGGCTGGCTCCTGGATCCTGGCGCATATAATAGGTATTAAGAGCCATAACGGGAAATACGCCCGCTGATTTTACGCCCATCACATAACGGGAGACATTATAGGGAAATGCGCCCGCTAAATCTGGCGTTAGAAGAAGTAAAGCTAATTCGCCAAAAATTAGAGGGATAATTTCCTTTTAATGGTATATTAACATCGAATTAGAGTGATTTACCGGGTGTAATTCCCGCTACTGAAATGTTGCTTTACCGCCAGACTTTCGCAGGTGCATCACAGATGATCCTATAACCGCCTATAACAACAACACAGCCAGCAGGAACGCGTGAAACGCGGTTTCCTGCTGGCTTTTTGTGCGCCTTTCTGCGAGGGGCGGTCAACCAATTGTCGACAGGCGGTAAAGTCACTATTCTAACGGCCGGTCATTGTCGAATTAGGGCCCCGGGTGACATAATCAAAGCATACAGAAACAACTCTGGCAACGAATCTACAGGAAGGCGTGAAGACAATTGGGAGTTTTCCGCAAGCAATCATTCCGCAGCAAGCTCAAAACCGCATTTCTGGCTGTAATCCTGCTGTCGGTGCTGATGACCGGAGGACTGTCCTACTCCATATCGGCGGCGATTCTGGAGAAAAATGCGCTCGATGGCGGGTCGGCTGATCGCCAGCCTTCCCGCCGATCTGATCACGCTCTGTGTCGGCGTGAACGTCTACGGCGCCGCCACGCTGAGCCCGCGTGTCTTCGCTCCGGCGCTCATCGGCATGCTGCTGTCGATTCGCGAGCGGCATCCGCTCACTCAGCTGTTCGTGATCTCGCCGATCTACGGCTCGGAGCGTGAGACCGAGCCGAACAAGCTGGGCTTCACGCTCCCGATGATGCGTGAAGAAATAGCCCGGACCGTCGAAGTGTTCCGGGCCCGGGGGGACAGCCGTATGCACTACCGCGACGGCCTGTCCTGGTTCGGCGTGTCCGACAGCGTACGCCTGCCGGACGGCCTGCATCCGAACGCCGAGGGCTATGAGCTGCTCGGCGCCCGGTTTGCGGAGCGGATTCTGCGGTAATCCGCATAGCAGCAAAGGGCATCCTTGCGGGCAGGATAATCTGCCGCGGGGATGCCCTTTTTGCCGTCCTTTGCTAAGGACGGCAAAGTCGGTTCTTCTTATTGTATAGAGCTGCTGCAATTTGAAAAATTGCAGCGCTCTCGCAAACTTGATGACACGCAGGTGCGGACTCGCACTGAGCGTGTACAAGTGTTAGGAATCCGCACGTAAAAGTACCTTTGAATTCACCACCCGCGGTCTATTTGGTGGAATGAAGTGTAAAGGTACCTTTGATTCCCCCGGCTTACAACGGCAGGTCGCGCTGCCGGAAAATCTGGATGCCTGCAGCGAAGGCCAGCAGCCCGGTCAGGAGCAGCCAGAAGGAAATCCAGGCGACATCCGCCGTGCCTTGCACGATATCGCCGGGGCGGTAGAAGCTGAACAACGTGAAGTAGCGCAGCGCATCCAGTTTATCTGTGATTTTCGCGAGAATATCGATTGTGAAGAAACCGAAGGTGATGCCTCCGGAAGTCCCGAGTGCTTTCTTCTCGTCATTGCATACACAGGAGACCAGAAAGACAAGGCCGCCAATGGCAAAAAACAACAGGAACGCAACGGTGTTAAGCTGGGTAAACCGGCCCATGCCGAATTCATATTCCGTACCAAGAAACCAGAGCTTGCCGGCGAATCCGGCCAGTGTGGTTACAGTCATAATAATGAACAGTGAGGTGACCAGCACGAGTGCCTGCGTAAAGGCAACCTTGCGGCGTGTGGTCGGCGTGGCCAGCAGATAGGCCATGGAGCCGCGGTCCACTAACCTTGCTACCAGCTGGGTAGACATCTGCACACAAACGATGGACAGGATCAGCACCAGGATGAGCCCGTAATATTCTCCCGAAATGAAGGCTTCGGCATTGGCGAAGCCATTGCTCAGTCCAAAGGCGTTGCTGACCCCCTCGGGCATGGCTTTTACAAGATCATCAATGGCTTTCGTATTGTCCGCAAGTCCCGGATACAGCCAGATCATAAACACAATATAGAAGGCGGAACCAAAGGCGTAATTCATAATGCCTTTCAAATTGACCCGCATCATTTCTTTATAGAGTGGAAGATTCATTGGACACCCGCCTCACGATCATAATAATTCATGAAAATATCTTCCAGATTCTGCGTCGATACATCGAGACTTCGAATCCGGAAATTGGCGATCTCCCGGGTGAATTCATTGTAATTTCCCTGTACGGCAATCCGCACCAGGTTTCCTTCACAGGTAAGCACCTGCAGGCCGGAGGAGGCAAAACGCTCCGCTTCTTCGGCCGTTTCAAAAATGATCTCGAACAGCTTGCGCTGCATCGACTGCAGTTCATGAATGTTTTTGACGGCGATGATCTTCCCGTCCTTGATAATTGCTGCCCGGTCGCAGGTGCGTTCGATCTCCTGGAAGCTGTGGGAAGACATCAGGAAGGTGGTTCCCGCTGCTTTTTCCTCCAGCACGAGTTCAATAAATACCTTCTGCATCAGCGGGTCCAGGCCTGAGGTCGGTTCATCGAGAATAATAACGTCGGGGCTGTGCATGAAGGCGGCAACAATTCCAACCTTCTGCTTCATGCCCTTTGACATCTTGCGGATCGGGGTGGCGGCATCAAATTGCAGCCGGTCGATCAGCTGTTCACGTTTGGCAGAGTTTTTCACACCCTGCATCGAAGTCATGAAATCAAGAAAACCTTTGCCGGTCATGCCGTCAATAAAGTTAATCTCTCCCGGCAAATACCCGGTATGCCTCTGTACTGTTCCCTGTCCCTTCCAGACATCCAGCCCGTTAATCGTGACAGAACCCCGGTCCGGCTTCATGAATCCCATAATATGCCGGATCGTTGTCGATTTCCCTGCTCCGTTAGGCCCCAGGAAACCGAAGACCTCGCCTCTCGCTACCGTGAACGATACTTCTTCAATCCCTCTGCCGTTTGAAAACCGTTTGGTTAAGCCCTCTACCTTCAGCATGCTGCACCCCCGCCGTAATAATGAAATATTAGTGGCTGTATATTTCATATGTTATAATAGTCCCGGGAATTACCTAAGTCAATATAATTATGAACTCATATGAATAATATATTTCATTATTTTTCGGACAGTACACAAAATGGTCAAGTTAGGGTGAAGACATGAACGGCTTCGAGAAGAGAAAGGCAATGATCAAGGGGAATATTATGAAGACAACCATGGTCATGCTGAGGACCTGGGAGCCGAAGCGGCTGCGGATTGCTGATATTGCCAAGGAGGCGGAAGTCTCGCAGGTCACGATTTATAATTATTTTGGCAGCAAGGAAGAGCTGCTTAAGGAGTCTTTCAAGGATTTTATTCAGCGGGCCATCCGGGAATTCGAGGAAGAAATGCTGAAGAAACAGTCGCTGAGGGAACTGATCAGTTACACTATTTTTAAGGAGAAAGAAACGTATTACAACCTGTCACCGGCGCTGATCAAGGAGGTTATGTTTGATGACCCGGAGATGTACGCGTACATTCAGGAGCAGCATGATACCAAGATAATTCCACTGATGGTCAAAATGCTGGAGGACGGAAAAGCGAGCGGTGAAATTTCGGATAAGGTCTCTGTAGAGGCGTTCCTGATGCTTATTCAAATCTACATGAAGAGTTCCGAGGAAATGCTTGGGGTGATGGAAAAACACGAGGATAAAGCTGCTTTTCTGGATGAGCTGCTGCATCTTTTCTTTTATGGGCTTTGCGGGCAGGAGCTTCCCGGGGTATAACCGGCTGTCTTGTCACCTGTCCGCAACTGGGGAGGACAGCCGGAAGATGTCTATCTTTTCGAAGCGATGTGCGGCTAGAGCAGTGATTTGAAGGAATGGCGGATGACGTCGCCGCGGCTGATAATGCCTACGAGCACACGTCCGCGTTCAACCGGAACCTTTTTGATCTGTTTTTTGCCCAGAATGGCGGCGATCCGTTCGATGTCTTCGTCCCAGGATACCGTGATGACTTTCTTTTTGGCAATTGCCATCACATTTAGATTCAGCAGCTTCCGGGTCCGTTCTTCGTACTCATCCTCATCGCCTTTAATCACATTCAATTGGAAAAAGGAATCAACGATGACATCATCATGTTTGCCGATATAGCGCATTATGTCTCCATCGCTTAAATAAGCGACAATTTCGTTTCTGTCGTTGATGACTGGCATGCCGCTGATCCGGTGCTGAATGCATTTCTCAATAAAGGTCCGTACGGTATCATATTCTTTGACCTTGTAGACCTGCGTGATCATAAATTCATGAGCTTTCATAAAGTTCCCCCAGTAACAATTCACTAGCTTTTATAAGAATAACTTGTATAATGAAACTATATACTTGTATTATACAAGTTGCCATGATGATGTCAATAATCATCCGTGTATTCCTATGAAAATTACTTGTATCACTATAATATGCTTCAGCTGAGAGAGAGGTCACAACCTGCCATGGAGAAACGTCCGATAGAAACCATAGAACTGGAAATGTCAATTCTCAGCCGCCGTTTGACTTCAATGAGCACATATAAAAAACTCGGTATGCTGGACTTCTCCGCGTATCTGCTGCTGCGTCAAATCGCCTCGCATGGCTCGGCCGGTGTTAAGGCGCTGTCTGAGGAATTCCGGCTGGATATCTCTACGATCAGCAGACAGGCGTCAACGCTGGAGCAGAAGGGTTATCTGTTCCGTGAACCGGACCCGCAGGACGGAAGGGCTTATACGCTGCAGATTTCTGAACTTGGACTTAACATGCTGAAACAGAACATGGATATCCGCCAGGATAAGGTCGGCAAAATGCTGGAGGACTGGACCGAAGAGGAACGGGAGAATTTCGGGCAGCTGCTGCAGAAGCTGAACGACGCTATTTTTCGAGAAATGTAAGGTAAGGGTATGACCTACTATAACCGGAGGTGTCTTATGAATCCCCAGGATAGTCAAGAAGAAAAGCTGCTAATGGTATTCGAGAACATCAAACGCTTGACCACCCGCACCAAATGGAATGATTCGATTCCCCACGGGGAATTTCTTATGATGTTCGCCATCAATGTCATGATGAAGAAAGAAAGTAGAGAACCGGAGGCGCCGGAGTGTCCGGGAGTCATGATCTCCAAATTAAGCGAGCTGCTGCAAATCAGCAGACCCACCGCCTCGCAGGTTGTCAGCTCTCTGGAAGAGAAGGGGTATATTGAACGCGCTATGTCTGTAACAGACCGCAGAGTGATCTATATCAGCCTTACGGAACAGGGGCAGACGGAATTCAACAAGAAGATGGAGCGGTATTCCTGCGTCATGAACGAGATTATTGAGAAGGTGGGCCGGGAAGAGGTCAACCAGTTGATTGACACTTGTGAACGCCTGAGGAATGTGGTGGATGAGGTGAGAGAGCAGCTGGTGTCCAGTCAGGGCATGATTGAGGAAATAATAGTTTAGAAAAAAGAAAAAAACGGGCCTTGGAGTATCTTCCAAGGCTTGTTCTACATTCATGGATAATTGGGAGCTCCCCTATTGTAATTTTAGTGAAAATGGTATATTCTACATATAGAAATATTTCGAAATGATTTTGATCTAATTGTTAACGGGAGGTGCGCATGGGAATTAAGGATACTTTCAAAGCTCTGTCGGATGAATACCGCAGAGAGATGCTCGAAATGCTGAAGGGCGGAAGGATGACCGCAGGAAGCATCGGCGAACGCTTTGAGATGACGCAGGCGACCGTGTCGCATCATCTGTCCGTACTCCGGGAGGCCGATCTGGTCCGCACCGAGCGGGACGGAAAGTATATTTATTATGAACTGAACACCAGTGTATTTGACGATGTAATGAAGTGGATTCTAGCGTTCAAAGAGGAGGAATGAAGATGCTCAAATTCAAGATGACCAGCAGCATTGCCCTGCTTGTTGCCTTAATTCCGATGGGTTTATATCTCTATCTGTACCCGCAAATGCCGGACATGGTGCCGATGCATTTCGACATCAAAGGGAATGCCGACCGCTTTGTGCCCAAATCCAGCTCGGAGGTACCCTTTCTGGCCGCTTTAGGTCTGATGGGGTTCATATTCTTTAAGCTGATATTCTTTTTCATCATTCGAAGCGCCGCACGTAAAGGCGAAGATAACGCAAGATCCATCACCAAAACATTGGATATTACCACCCTCTGCTGCACCGTGCTGTTTGCGGGAATATCGGTTCAGGCATTATTAGTGCAAGCGGGAAGTTTTGATTTTTCGAGAATGGATCTTGTGCGGATTGCTGCCGGGATGCTCGGACTGATTATGCTGCTAACCGGCAACCGGATGCCCAAGCTGAGACGGAATTCCCTGGCGGGTCTGCGGACCAAAGAGACAATGAGAGATGAACAGGCATGGTTCAGGGCTCAGCGCTTCGCTGGAAAATGGTATGTCGCCGGGGGTGCGGCAATGGTATTGGGCTGCCTGCTGCCGGGCTGGTGGGCGCTATATGCGGCAATTGCGATTTTCGCAGTGGTGAATATAGTGCCAATCGTTTTTGTGAAAGCAAAGCTGAAACCAGAGTAGGGGTAACTGTGAAGAATGGTAGAATATTGGGCATAGCCTGCAACATGTCTTATAGATGAAACAAAAGTGAGACGCAGATTGGGGTTACACACAGCCGCTGCATTGACAACAAATTTGGAATTGGCTATACTTTCTGTAATCTTATAGTTGGTATACGTTGAACGAGACAGTAGCAGCCTTTGTCCCTGTCACAGAAAGCCGGGGGGTGATGGAACCCGGCACACACATGGACTGCGAATTACACTCCGGAGTATCTTGGGTAATGCCAAGCGGAAGGAAGCGAACGATAACTCGCTGAAAGTGGTACGGACACAGCTGTTAAGTGTTCGTGCAATTTGGGTGGTAACACGGTTAATTATAGTCGTCCCTGTGTCTTCATAGACAAGGGGGCGATTTTTTTGTTGGCCAAATCCTCCGAAACCCAGCCGCTGTGCTTGCTTCAACGTAAATCCAAAGAACACGAATAATTACACAAAAGGGGCTGTATCATGTTGAACATTATTGATGAACTGGAATGGCGCGATGCGATTAATCAGCAGACGGATGCGGAAGGACTGCGGGAACTAACGAATACGAAGGCGATTTCGCTCTATTGCGGCGTAGACCCTACAGGCGACAGCATGCATATTGGCCATTTGATTCCCTTTATGATGCTGAAGCGTTTCCAGCTCGCCGGACATCGTCCGGTAATTCTCATCGGCGGGGCAACCGGCACAATCGGCGATCCAAGCGGCCGCCAGAGTGAACGTTCGCTGCAGACGATGGAGCAGGTGCAGGAGAATGTTGCAGCGCTGACTGCTCAAATGAAGAGATTGTTTGTTACCGACGGTGACAACCAGGTGCGCATGGTCAACAACTACGACTGGACGAAGAACATTAACGTGATCGAATTTCTGCGGGACTACGGCAAAAACTTCAGCATCAACACGATGCTGGCCAAAGATGTTGTTTCCAGCCGGCTCGACAGCGGGATTTCGTTCACCGAATTCGCCTACCAGATTCTGCAGTCGATCGATTACCTGCATCTGTACCAGCATGAGGATGTGCAGCTGCAGATCGGCGGCTCTGACCAATGGGGCAATATCACGAGCGGACTGGATCTTATCCGTAAAAAAGAAGGCAGCGAAGCCAAGGTATTCGGCCTTACCATCCCGCTGATGCTCAAATCGGACGGCACCAAATTCGGAAAAACCGCCGGGGGTGCCGTATGGCTTGATCCTAAGAAAACGACGCCGTATGAGTTCTACCAGTTCTGGGCCAACACCGATGACCGCGATGTGGTGAAATACCTCAAATACTTCACGTTCCTGAGTAAGACGGAAATCGAAGCACTTGCCGAAAAAGTACAAACTGAACCGCATAAACGGGAAGCTCAGAAAGCACTGGCCGAAGAGATGACCCGGTTTGTTCATGGCGAAGAGCTGCTGGAGCAGGCAAAACGTATCACCGCTGCCCTGTTCAGCGGGGATATCCGCTCTCTGACCGCAGACGAAATCGAGGAAGGCTTCAAGGAAATGCCGACCTATACCGCAGCCGCTGAATCGAAAAATATCGTGGAATGGCTGGTGGACTTAGGGATTGAGCCGTCCAAACGCCAGGCGCGTGAGGATATCACCAAAGGGGCAATCTCCATTAACGGTGAGCGTGTGAGTGAGCTTGAAGTGGAGATTACGGCTGATCATGCTATCGGCGGACGATTCATCATCATCCGCAAGGGCAAGAAAAATTACAGTCTGGTAAAACTGACCCAAAACTGACCTAATATCGCACTACGCGATGCTCAACACAAAAGCCGCCGAACCCTGAGAGGTTCGGCGGCTTTTTGTAAATATAATTATTTATATGCTTCACGCTATAAAATATCCGTTTCCGCTTGGTTGATCAGATATTATTCATCCTCAAGCTTTGCAAGCTCATCCTCAAGTCCGGCGAGACTTGTGCGGATAGCTTCGGCTAAGGCATGTTGTCTGGCTGCCTGCTCCAGCAGTTTCTCCTCCTCGGAGGCATCAGTCACCGGGTCATACGCCGGAGAGGTTCTTAACCGGTTCAAATCTGCCTCACAAGCTTTTCCGGCATGTTCAGCTTGCTTCAATTCTTCCCCGGCAATGCCAATCTGGTACTCCAGATACGTGAAGTCAGATGAGGCTGCGCTGTGGGTTGAACGCTGTGAATAAGTCATGATGCACCTTCTTTCCTGTCCTTTCGGGTAACTGTATGTTCATCATACAAGCTTTCGGGCATGACCTCAACTGACCTATAGGCGTATGCCCTTTCAGCCATGGAATTGCGGTCTCTTCAAGCTGCCTGCGACATTGCTCACAGACAACAATCCCCATTCTCGTTTTACCATTAGAGAATTGAAAATAAAAGCTAAATTTTTCAATAACAGTTTACAAGGGAAGCTTCCCGCGAAAGAAGGTTGTTATACATAATGAAAGCTTTATCTTTTGACACATTGTACGAAGTCAAACGTTACCTGGGGGAAAAGCCAAGCAGCCGTGGTCTCGTGCTGTTCGCCTCCGCTGGTGCTGTCAGGGAACTGTCCCCGCATGCGCCTGCAAATGCCGTGTTATGTTCGACCAAAGGTGAATATACCCCGAAGGGTTACCGGAACGGCGTGGTTTCGGGATTTGAATACGATGCGGATATCGCCGATATTGTGGAAATTCTGCACCCGCCCGTGCTCAGCGGCGATAACCTCAAGGCCTCGTACCATAAAGTAAAAGACAACGTGAATGCGTTTCTGCTGCTGCTGTGCGACGGAAGGGCTGCAATGGAGGAGACGATTCTCTCCTCGCTTTATTTCATCGATCAAGAGTTCAAGGTGCTTGGCGGAAGCGCAGCGGATGATGAGAGCGGAGAGACCTATCTTTATATCGGAAGCCGCCGGGTGCGCAACCTGGGAATCTTTTTCAACTTGACCGCCCGTACCGCATTGATCAAAGAGAACATATACGTTCCGACCGGAACGAAACTGCTGGTAACAGAAGCGGATGTGTTTGGACGAACGGTATATTCGTTTAACGGCCGCCCGGCGGCAGAGGAATATGCGCGTGTACTGGATGTGAAGGAAGACCTGTTAGCCGGGCATTTCCTGAGCAACCCGCTGGGCAAAAGATACGAAGACGATCTGATTATCGCATCTCCGATGGTCATCAATCCGGACAAGTCTATTACCTTCTACAGCCAATTGATGCCGAGCACTTATCTGGAGGTGCTTAGCGCGGCTGACCCGCTTGTGGTGCTGGAGCAGACACTGCGTGAGATTCCGTTTAAGCCTGCTTTTGTACTGAACATCAATTGTACGCTGCGCGACAGGCTGTTCCTCCGGGATGGCTTGTGGGCAGGATTTGACGACAAGATGATCGGGTTCTGCGGGAACACCGCCGGCTTCATCAGCTACGGGGAGCAATATTACAAAAAGCATGCCAACCAGACAATGGTATTACTGCTGGTCGGATAAGGGGGACTCATTATGCAATGGATCAACAAGCTGCGTGCTTCATGGGGGAAAAGCAGCCGTGACGCGGAAATAGTAACTAATGGCAGCGTCATCCAGACAGAAAAGGACAGTATGCCCGGCCAATCAAGCACCTGGAATGATTCGAATCCCGTCTCCAAGCCATTATCCTATGGCATTCATGCCTATTCCTTGGCGGAGCAGATCAGCCGCGAAACCGGGTTCATCCTCCAGGAAGAGGGACGGATGGTAGAGGATTTCGCAGCTCTGCGCGCAGGAAGCGGAGAGATGATCAGCCAGATCGGCGGAACGCAGCGGCTGCTGGAGCATTTGAAGGCCAACAGCGAGCAAACAGAAAGGCTTATCAATGAAATGTATGGCAGTCTCGCGTCTTCCTCAAACAAAATTGAATATGCGAAGGAAGCCAACGTACAGATATCTGCTGAAATGCAGAAAGCCTCGGCGATATTCACCCAGTTTGTGTCTTTAAATCAAGAGCTAAGCCAGCATTTTCAGAGTATTGGGCAGCTGGCGGGCATTATTACGGAAATCGCCGAGCAGACCAATCTGCTGTCCCTGAACGCAGCCATCGAGGCGGCAAGGGCTGGTGAGCATGGGCGGGGGTTCGCGGTCGTTTCTTCAGAAATCCGCAATCTTGCCGACCGTACCCGCAGTCACGTGGAAGAAATTATGGGTTCGCTGTCGGGGATGACTGACGTGATAGAACAGCTACACGACAAGTCCAGTGATGGAACACGGGCCATGGCAGAGACGAACGAGCGGATCGGCCAATCGACCGTTTATATGAACGAGATCGTCGAAGCGGAGGAAGAAGTATTCCAGCATCTGGAGAAAATTCAGGTTTCCCAGGACAGCAGCCTTGAAGATGTGGAACGCATCAATGCCGATCTGCTGCATGTCATAGAGAAATCAGGGCAGGATTCCGAACAGTTTGAGATGCTTGTCCTTACGATTCAGAAAAAAGCCGATCATTTTCAGCAGATGCTGAATCACTTGCATCAGATAGCGGAGCTAAGGCAGCTTGATGAAGAGGGAGATGCAGCCGCCCGGCGTGAATAAGGCGGGTTTGTAAAGAGCGGTTTTAATGGTAAGTAAAAAGGTCTGCCGCTTAAAAGAGAGCAATAAAAAAACCGCAGTAAGGATGATTCCCTTGCTGCGGTTTGCTTGCGTTCTTGTCTATGTCAGTGTGTATGTAATATAGATAGACAGACGTTTAGTTTTTATCGATGAGTTCAAGTTTTTCAAGGATCTTTATTGTTGTTAAGGCGGATAACTGAACGGCTAATTCAACGCTTTCTTTCTGAATTCCGTCCTTCTCAATAGCATCCTTGTTCTCTGAGAAGACTTCTTCAGTTACTTGGCTGATCAGACTTTTGACGATTTCAATATGCATAATAAACTCCCCCTCTCCGGAAAAATAGCCACATTCTTATATTTCGGCAGATCATCAGGTTTTTCTTTGAAATAAACCTTCCTCAATTAGCAGAAATCGGGTGGAGAAAAGTATAAACCATCTCATTATTATGATATAGTTAATATTGATTTTTAATCCATACCCTTTCGTTAGACAGAAGAGGTTGATTGAATACATATCAATTGTTACAGAAGACCTGAGAGGGAGTACTCCATGACACAATTTGTCTACAAGCAAATAATTGATGACCTTAAAATGAAAATCTTTGCTGGACAGTTTGCGGATATGCGATTACCTGATGAACGCAGTCTTAGCGAAACGTATCAGGTTAGCCGCAGCTCCATCAAGCGCGCATTAACCAAAATGGAAAGTGTCGGAATCATTTTCAAAAAACGAGGTTCAGGCACGTTTATTAACCCCTTATACATAAAAAACGAATCCATCTTCAATTACGAAGGTTCCAATCTGGGTGTCACCGACAATTTCCAGATGCATGGCAAGAAACCTAAAGTCAAAGTGTTGAATTTCGAGGTTATTCCGCCAACAAAAGAATTGCAGCGGGATTTGTTCCTGGGGCCCCATGATTTTGTATACAAAATCGTCCGCTTGCGCCTGTTCGATGATGATCCCTTTATGATAGAGACGGGTTATATCCCGATAAAAATCGTTCAGGATTTAAATCAGACAATTATCGAGGGCTCCATTTTTAATTATCTGGAAGACTCGCGCAACCTGGCCGTAACCAAATCATTTTTATCTATTTTTGCCGAGCCGTCCTTGTCCACGGATCAGGAGCTGCTGCACTTGAAAGAAAATGAACCTGTTGGCATTATGGAGGGGATTTTCTTTTTGGACAATGGTACTCCCTTTGAATTTTCCCATATGCGGTTTCATTATCAATATTTGAAATTTAATACGTTTGTATCTGTTCATTAAGGAGCAGAATAAGACCGGGAACTTTCCCGGTCTTATTTTTTTGTATACTTTACTTTTTTGTGGATGTAACGTATTTACATAAATTTCAATATAACCGTGTTTTGACAGCGTTTTTCCTGAGTTTTTCATACTATGTTCAAATTTTCACAAAATTGGACCGTATCACTTGTCAAAAAGGTTGTATTTATTTTGAGCAGAGGTATGATGTATTTGTAGAGAAAAAGGATGGCAATAAGCAACAATATATATATAGGAGTGGATGAAATGGGATTATCAACCATGAAAGTCGATTATTCGTCTAAAACGTATCTGGAAAAGCTTGACGCTTATTGGCGTGCAACCAACTACATTTCGGTAGGTCAGCTGTATTTGAAAGACAATCCGTTGTTAAGAGAACCTTTGAAAGATGCTGACATTAAGATTAAACCTATCGGACACTGGGGTACTATTCCGGGCCAGAACTTTATTTATGCCCATTTGAATCGTGTAATTACTAAATATGATTTGAACATGTTCTATGTTGAAGGTCCGGGTCATGGCGGTCAGGTTATGGTTTCGAATTCCTATCTGGACGGAAGCTATACTGAGATTTATCCGGAAATTACGCAGGATATCCCGGGTCTCAAAAAACTGTTCAAACAATTCTCGTTCCCGGGCGGCGTTGCTTCCCATGCTGCACCTGAAACTCCGGGATCCATTCATGAAGGCGGCGAGCTGGGTTATTCTTTATCCCACGGCGCTGGCGCTATTCTGGATAACCCTGATTTGATTTCGGCTGTTGTCGTTGGAGATGGTGAGGCTGAAACCGGACCACTGGCCGCATCATGGTTCTCCAACCGCTTCATCAACCCTGTTACAGATGGCGCTGTTTTGCCGATTCTGCACTTGAACGGATTTAAAATCAGCAACCCGACGATTCTGTCCCGTCAATCGAAAGAAGAAATCACCGCTTACTTTACAGGCATGGGCTGGGAGCCGTTCTTTGTTGAAGGCGAAGACCCTGAACATATGCATCCGGAAATGGCGAAGGTACTCGATACCATCGTCGAAAGAATTGCAGCCATTCAAAAAAATGCGCGTGAAAATAACGACCTTACCCGCCCGGTATGGCCGATGCTCGTCTTCCGTTCCCCTAAAGGCTGGACTGGACCGGCAGCATGGGACGGTGTGCCGAATACCGGTTCGTTCCGTGCCCATCAGGTTCCAATTCCGGTTGACCAGAAAAATATGAAGCATGCTCCAGCTTTGCTTGAATGGATGAACAGCTACAGACCGGAAGAATTATTTGATGAGAACGGCCGCTTGAACGAAGAGCTTGCCGAAATCCTGCCTACAGGCGACAGACGTATGGGGATGAATCCTGTTACTAACGCTGGCAACCTTATCAAAGATTTGCGCCTGCCGGATTTCCGCGACTATGTGCTTGATAACTCCGTTCCAGGTAAAGTAGTAGCGCAGGATATGGCCGTTCTCGGAAAATACCTGAAAGAGGTTGTCCTGCTCAATGAAGATAACCGCAATTTCCGGATTTTCGGACCGGATGAAACGATGTCCAACCGTCTGGGACCTGTGTTTGAAGTGACCAAACGCCAATGGCTGGATCAAATTAATGAACCTAATGACGAATTCCTCGCTTCGTATGGCCGTGTAATTGATTCCCAATTATCGGAGCATCAGGCGGAAGGACTGCTGGAAGGTTATGTATTAACCGGACGTCATGGCTTTTTTGCAAGTTATGAAGCTTTCCTGCGCGTTGTGGATTCGATGATTACCCAGCACTTCAAATGGCTGCGTAAAGCAACCGATCAAGGCTGGCGCGCTGATATCCCTTCACTCAATGTTGTCGCAACTTCAACCGTGTTCCAGCAGGACCATAACGGTTATACGCACCAGGATCCGGGTTTGCTGGGTCACCTGGCAGACAAAAAACCGGAATTCATCCGGGAATATTTGCCGGCTGATGCCAACTCCCTGCTGGCTGTATTTGACACCATCCTGAACGACCGTCAAAAGATCAACCTGATTGTGTCGTCCAAACATCCGCGTCCACAGTGGTTCTCGGCTCAAGAGGCGCAGGAATTGGTTGATAAAGGACTCAAGATCATTGACTGGGCCAGCACGGACAAAGGCGGAGAGCCTGATGTTGTATTTGCTTCTGCAGGTACCGAACCTACGATTGAAGCTTTGGCTGCCATCTCTATCCTGCATGAGAAATTGCCTGAGCTGAAAATCCGTTATATCAACGTGGTCGATCTGCTTAAGCTGAGAAGCCAGAAACTTGATCCGCGTGGTTTATCCGACGATGAGTTTGATCAATTTTTCACAAAGGATAAACCGGTCATCTTCGCTTTCCATGGTTATGAAGGCCTGATTAAAGACTTGTTCTTCGACCGCCACAATCATAACCTGCATGTGCATGGCTACCGTGAGAACGGCGACATCACGACTCCGTTCGATATGCGTGTACTGAATCAGATGGACCGTTTCGATCTGACGAAGGAAGCTGTTCTGAGCTTGCCTGCAGCTGACAAACACACTGCCATCGCGGATGAGATGGATGCTATGGTTAAGAAGCATTATGAGTATATCCGTGAAGAGGGCATTGACCTGCCGGAAGTGGAGAATTGGGTCTGGAAGAGTTTGAAATAAGTTTGAGAAATCTGCTTGTAAATGTATGATGAAGTTGAAGGTGCCTGTCCCAGTGTGCATTAGGGGCAGGCAATTTTTTTGAATGGGACTTAGGCTGGGATTTGTTCTATTAAGCTGACTGGTATCCATGTGGTAAAATAGAGGGATACGAAAGAAAAATTCAGCTAGGAGCCCTGAGAATGAAAACTATCATTGATATCGCCCGGGCGGCGGGTGTGGCTAAAAGTACGGTCTCAAGATATTTGAACGGTGGTTCTGTCAGCGATGCGACGAGAGAGAAAATCGAACGCATCATCAAACAGAACCAGTATGTGCCCAACACATTCGCCCAAAGCCTGAAGGCAAAGCGGACCAGCATTATCGGCACAATCGTTCCGCGCTTGGACTCCTATGCAGTCTCGCAGACCTTGATGGGCATAGACGATGAGTTGCGGGGACGCCAGTATCAGCTGCTCATTGCCAACACCAATCAGGACTTGGAGCGGGAAATTGAATTCATTTATGAGATGGCGAGGCAAAAAGTTTCTGGTCTGCTGCTGCTGGCGGCGCAAGTAACGGAGCGGCACCTGAAGGCGGTCCGGGACTGCAAAATTCCGGTTATACTGATCGGGCAGCAGCATGCAGACCTGCATAGCGTGATTCATGATGATGTAATGGCCGGTTATCTGATGGGCAAGCATATTCTTGAAAAAGGACATCGCCAGATCGCTTATCTTGGTGTTACGGAGCAGGATATCGCGGTAGGTGTAAGGCGGAAGCAAGGCTTCCAAAGGGCTCTTCGCGAATACGGAAATTGCGATGCAAGGTTCTATACCTCCGGATTCAGAATGAACGAGGCTGTGACGGCGGCCGATTTGCTGTTTGAGGACAGGGTGCCTACAGTCATCGTGTGCGCGACCGACAATATTGCACTCGGTGTGATGAAAGCAGCCTCGCTCAGACATATACTAATTCCTTCCGGAGTGTCGGTGACGGGATTCGGCGATTACGAGGTTACTGAGATTGTTCATCCGGCGTTGACGACTATGAGATTTTATTACAGAGAAGCCGGGCAATTGGCTGCGGAGAACATCATAGCCTTGGTGAATGGAGAAGAGGTCGCCAAAGTCTCCGTCTCCGGCTGCGAAATTATTCAGCGAGAAAGCGTTGACAATTTGACTGGACTCAGCATACAATAATATTGGAACCGGTTCCGGACCTTTTTTCACAGCGATGTTGAAAAGAGGTTTTCTTTTTAAGATACTTGGAACCGGTTCCGTTAAAGAGAACTAGACCAAATAGATAGTGGAGAGTCCGATGATAAAAATGGATAGAAAACAGCTGTACCGTCTTATCGAAGAAGCAGAGCCGGGTGAACGGGAAGCGCTTGAGCGGCTGGTCGCACACAGCCCATGGAGACAACAATTTCATATCCAGCCGGAAGCAGGATTACTGAATGACCCTAACGGCTTCTCCTACTACGGAGGCGAATACCACTTGTTTTACCAGTGGTTTCCTTTGGGGACGCAGCATGGCATGAAATATTGGTATCATACTTCTTCTTCCGATCTGGTGCACTGGAAGAACCTTGGCATCGGCATTGCTCCGGGCGGGCAATACGATTCACACGGGGTGTTCTCGGGCAGTGCGATTGAGAAGGATGGCAAGCTGTTCCTGATGTATACGGGGAATACCCGCACCGAGGACTGGATCAGACTGCCCTATCAGTGCCTGGCTGTAATGGAACGGGACGGAACGGTTATAAAGCTCGAGCGTCCGGTGATATTCGATGTGGCGCCTGGCTATACAGATCATTATCGTGATCCGAAAGTGTGGAAGGCAGCGGAGGGCTTCTACTGTGTCATCGGTGCACAGCGTACTGATCATACAGGCTGCGTGGTGCTGTACAGCTCGCCGGATTTGCACAATTGGCGTTTTGAAGGGGAGCTTGGCACCCGGCTGATGAAGTTTGGATATATGTGGGAATGTCCCGATTACTTTGAACTGGACGGAGCAGGGGTGCTGCTGTTTTCCCCGCAAGGTCTTTCGCCGGAGGGCGACAAATTCCCGAATATCTATCAGTCAGGATATCTCACTGGCGATCCGTTGCGCTTGCCGGACAGGGATTTCCGCCATGGTGAATTTCGGGAGCTTGATTATGGCTTTGATTTTTATGCGCCTCAGACAACCCAGGCACCCGACGGCAGACGTTTGCTGGTCGGATGGATGGGGCTGCCGGAGATTGATTACCCTACGGATCAGCATGGCTGGGCGCATTGTCTGACTTTGCCCCGCGAGCTGACCTTGGAGAACGGCCGTCTGATCCAGCGTCCGGCCAGAGAACTGGTCAAACGCCGGGGGCGGATGACAGAGGCCCACACAGTAATACACAGTGGGACAGCTGAGATGAAGGAGCTTGGGGGTACCGTCTATGAGCTGCTGGCCCAGATCCGGGAGGATGGAGCAGAACGCTTCGGCATTGAGTTCCGTGTCGGCCCCAATGAGAGAACGGTCATCTATTACGATACCGCTGCGGGGAAAGTGGTACTGGACCGTTCCGAGTCAGGTCAAGCTCTGGCCCTGGAGTTCGGGAGGGAGCGGAGCTGCACGGCCGATCTTCGGGATCGCATGCTAACCCTGCAACTGTTTGTGGATACATCATCGGTTGAAGTGTTTGTGAATGACGGAGAAACGGTATTTTCGGCGAGAATTTTTCCTGAACAGGTAAGCACAGGCATCCGCCTTTATACCGAAGGCGGCAGCGCGGAGTTCCGGGTTGTCCAATGGGAGATTGAATACAACGGGGAGGAATAGCGTTATGAATGAAAATCAAATGATCGCCAAGCAGGTTGTGCAGGCTATAGGAGGAGAAGAAAACATCATCTCCTTCGCGCACTGCGCTACCCGGCTGCGTATTATGGTGCGGGACAAGGATAGCATTAACCAAGAGCAGGTCGAGGGTATCGACAAAGTCAAAGGGGCATTTTTTAACTCCGGACAGTATCAGATTATTTTCGGCACCGGCACCGTCAACCGTATTTTTGAAGAAGTAGAGAAGCTGGGCCTTCAGAGCACCTCCAAGGAAGATCTGAAAGATCAGGGCAAAAAGGCGGGGAATGTGTTCCAGCGGTCAATTCGCACTTTTGGGGACGTATTCGTTCCCATCATTCCGGTTCTGGTAGCCACCGGGTTGTTTATGGGACTGCGCGGTTTGCTGACCCAGCCGCAGATTCTTTCTTTGTTCGGGCTCGTGCCTGAGGATATCTCAGCCAATTTTCTGCTGTTCACCCAAGTGCTCACGGATACCGCTTTTGCTTTCCTGCCTGCACTTGTGGCCTGGTCGGCCTTCCGGGTATTCGGCGGCAGTCCCATTCTTGGGATTGTGCTTGGGCTGATGCTTGTCAATCCGGCTTTGCCCAATGCCTATGCAGTTGCCGGAGGGACAGCGGAGCCGCTGATTATGTTCGGATTCATCCCGATTGTAGGTTATCAGGGGTCGGTACTGCCGGCATTTATTATGGGACTGATCGGGGCGAAGCTGGAAAAGGCATTACGTAAGCGCATTCCAGAAGCGCTTGATTTGATTTTGACGCCATTCCTGACTCTGCTGCTCATGATCACGCTTGGCTTGTTCGCCATCGGTCCTCTGTTCCATTCCTTGGAGACGGGCGTACTGAATGCAACCACTTATGTGCTTGATTTGCCCTTGGGCATTGCAGGGCTATTGATCGGGGCGCTGCACCAGATTGTGGTCGTGACCGGCGTGCATCACATCTTTAATTTTCTGGAGATTCAGCTGGTGGAGCGTACGGGCGCCAACCCGTTTAATGCGATTATTACCTGCGCAATGGCTGCTCAAGGCGCAGCTTGTCTCGCTGTGGGACTGAAGACGAAGAACACCAAGCTGAAGGCGCTGGCATTGCCGTCCTCACTGTCCGCTCTGCTCGGTATTACCGAACCGGCGATATTCGGGGTCAACCTCCGGTATATGAAACCTTTTGTAATGGGGCTCATCGGCGGCGCGGCCGGCGGTTTCCTGGCTTCGCTGTTTCAACTGGCCGGCAACGGCATGGCCATTACGGTGATTCCCGGAACCCTGCTGTATCTGAACGGCCAACTTCCGCTGTACATTTTGGTCAATCTGGTTGCGATGGCTGTAGCCTTCGTGCTTACCTGGCTGTTCGGCTATCGTGATGAGATGTCCGCAGTTCCGGCAGAGCAGACGGCAGGCTCAGGGGGAACAGCGTCAGCGCTTCCTCAGTCTGAAGAGATACGGCCGGAGAATACCGCAGATGTGAGTGTACGCACGGCCTCCCCGGTTTTCGCTCCGAATCTGGTTGAGGCGTCAGATGAGCCGGGAACCCTTACATTCCTGGTACCCCTTACAGGAACACTGGTGGCTCTGGATCAGGTGCCGGACCCCGGGTTTGCCGGCAAACAATTGGGAGATGGCATCGCCATTGAACCCAGCGAAGGCAAGGTCTACGCGCCGTTCGGCGGTACCGTGGCCCATGTGATCAAGAAAAGCAAACATGCCGTCATTCTGGAGCATGCCAGTGGAGCGCAGGTGCTTATTCATGTAGGTATTGACACAGTCTCCCTGAAGGGAGAAGGCTTCGTGCTTCATGTGGAGACCGGTGAGCAGGTGAAGGCCGGGCAATTGCTGATTGAATTCGATCTTGACGTGATCCGCGCTGCCGGGCTGTCTACGGTCACTCCGGTTATCGTTCCGGGGGGGATTGACAACGTGCTTGAGGTGAACCCCGCTTCGCCAGGAACAGTAACCGCCGGCATCGACAAGGCGATGCAAGTGAAAGTTGCGCTCCAGGAAATTTTATGATCCCGGAATGTTTGACTTAGGCACGTTATCGCAATATAGTAAACGGGACGAAGCAGCGGATTTCCGGCTTCGTCCCGTTTTGTTTTAATCGGGTTTGACCTTCCGTAACCATGATATTTTGTTTGACAGAGAAGACGGTTTACGCCATAATACAATCCATACTAAACATATATGATTTATAAGAGGGGAGAGTCAGACATGTCACAGCTTAAAGCATTTAGAAAGTCATTTTGGATAGGAACCGTAGCACTTCTATTATTAGTGGTGGTTGCAGGATGCTCTGATTCCAAGAATAATTCTGAGTCAAATAAGAACGCCCAGCAGAGCACGAATCAAGGGGCAAAGCAGAGCGCAACTCCGGAGGAGCCTGCGGCGGGAGGAACCTTCGTCTATGGACGGCCTGCTTCCGTAACCTCACTTGATTTGCATAATCAGATTACATCGAATAACGCCTTTGCCATTGATAAAGTATTTGAATCTTTGGTTGCTTTTGACAGCAAGGGTGAAATTGTGGACTGGCTCGCCAAGTCCCATAGCATCAGTGAAGACGGCTTGACGTATACGTTTGTATTGCGTGACGGCTTGAAGTTTTCGAACGGTACTGAAGTTACTGCAGAGGATGCAGTATTCTCCTTACAGCGGCATTTGAAGGTTGGCGGACCGCTGGCGATAGCGGCAAAGGTCGTTACCACTGTAGCGAAGGATAAACAAACGTTTGTTATTACGCTTAAAGAGCCTTACACACCGTTCATCTCCGAGCTGTCCAACTTCTCGAACGGAATTATTCCGAACAATTTCGGCGGGGTATCCGAAGAAGAGTTTTTCAAGAAACCGGTAGGTACAGGACCTTTCGTTGTTGAACAGTGGGATGCTGCTGGCGATCTGACGTTCACCAAGAACCCGAACTATTGGCAAGAAGGGAAACCTTATATTGATAAGCTTGTTTACAAGCTGATTGAAGATGACAGCCAGGCCATTAACCAGCTGAAGGCCGGAGAAGTGAATGCTATTGAATCTTTGGCGTTGCAAAATGCCGATGAAATAAAAAAAGGCCCTGACACTACAGTAGTAACCAATGGCAGCTGGGTGACAGAGCAATTGTTCTTCAATACGCTGGACAAGAATTTCTCTGATGTGCATGTCCGTCGTGCGCTCGCTCTGGCACTGGATCGTGAAGGCTTGTCTAAGGCGCTTACCTTTGGATATGCACAGACTGCAAATTCATTGCTGCCGACAACCATTCCATATAATGCGAATGAGACAATCAAGGCACTGAACTTCGATCTCGATGCGGCCAAGGCGGAGCTTGCCAAATCTGCCTTCCCTAATGGATTCAATACAAAATTGCTTGTAGCCTCCGGCAACAGCACAAGAGCACAAGAGGCGCAAATTATCCAGGCAGCAGGTAAATCGATCGGGATTAACATTGAGATTGAATCCATTGAACTGGCCACTTTCCGTGAGCGTTTCTTCGCCTATGATTTTGCGGCAATGCTCAACAGCGGTCAAGCCGATTCTCCCGAAGCGAACTCGATTATCGCTTTCCAGACCGACCCGGAAGGCTTCAGTAAATCGTACTGGACCCATTACACGAATGATGAAGTGACCAAACTTCTATATGAAGGCCAAAAAACGCCGGATGGCAAGGAACGTGAGGCAACCTACACCAAGCTGCTGCAAACTCTTGCTGATGAAGTTCCGTACATTCCTCTATATTATCCGGATATCCTGAAAGGCGTAGGATCTTCAGTGGATGGTCTCGTAGTTTTACCTAACGGCAGCGTTCGCTTTGAAGAAGTCCGTATCGGTAAATGATGAAAAGTAGCACGCCGTTAAGCCAATCGTCAGGTAGGAATACATCTTACAGCTGGCTTGTGACCGCTCTATTAAGAGCTTTGGCAGTGATCCTCTTTGTAGTGACCGCAGTTTTTTTCATCATCAGAATCGTGCCGGGAGATCCCGCAAAAATGATTCTGGGAGAATACAGCACACCTGAGGCCCTCGAGAGTATGCATCATACTCTCGGGCTGGATCTCCCTTTATGGGAACAATTCGTCCGGTTTGTGAAGACGCTGTTCACACATGGTGATACCGGCAATTCTATTATTACCGGAACCTCTACAAGAGTGCTGATTGCCGAGCGGGCTCCCGTTACTTTGCTGCTCATTGTGATGGCCTGTATCTTGGCAGTCATTATTGCCCTTCTGCTTGCTACGGTTGCAGCCACACATAAGGATAAGCTGCCGGATCATTTGATCCGTATTTTTCCTACAATAACTCTGGGTATGCCAATCTTTTGGGTTGGCATGCTTTTGATTCTGCTGTTTAGTGTCCGGCTTCATTGGTTTCCCGTTGGGGGTGTAGGCGAAGGGTGGTTAGGAACCTTGTACAGTCTTACACTTCCGGCGATTACCGTCGCCTTTTCGCAGATTCCTACGCTGGTACGTTCGTTAAGGGCACAGATGCTTGAGATATTGGAATCCGATTTTGTAGTCACCCTGAAGGCGGCGGGATTGCCAAGCAGGGTGATCCTGTTTAAGCATGTGCTGCGCAACTCTGCGCTTCCGACGCTAATGCTGCTTGGCGTTAATATTTCTTATCTGATCGGTGGTACGCTGGTCGTTGAACAGGTGTTTGGCATCAAGGGAATTGGCAGCTTGCTGTTCACTTCAATTTCGAATCGGGATTTCCCGGTCATTCAAGGAATAGCGCTTTACTGTGCGATATCTGTTGTGATCATCAGCCTCCTGATTGAAATCATTTCGTGGTGGCTCGATCCCAGAACGAAAGGAAAACAATGAAACGTATAATAACAGAACCTATGTTGCTTGAGGACGCCAGGAAGACAAACGTTCTCCATCGAATAAGGAATACGCCTTCCCTTCTGGTGGGGAGCATTATGTTTGCAGTGCTTATTATCTTGGCTGTATTCATACCGTTTCTGAGTCCTTATGACCCTTCTGCGCAAGATTTGAGCGCTTTTTTGCAGCCTCCGTCTGCCGAACATTGGCTGGGGACGGATCAATTGGGACGCGATTTGTTTACGAGACTGATCTATGCGGCGCGAACCGATTTGAGCATCATGGTTCTGGCGGAAATTGTTCCATTCTGCACCGGTGTATTTTTGGGAATGGTTGCAGGGTATTACGGAAAATGGGCCGATAAGGTCATTACGCTGCTCACGGATACGTTTATCGCTTTTCCTTTTTATCTGATCGTGATTATCGTGGCTTTTGCCAGCGGAGCAGGTGAGCGGGGCATTTATATCACCTTTATGCTTGTAGGCTGGATTGTGTTTGCCCGTGTAGTCAGAGGTATTAGCGCATCGTTTCGCGAGCAGGAATGGGTGGCGTCCGCTCAGACGTTAGGGCTGCCTGGAGTGAAAATTATCCTTCGTCATCTCCTGCCCAATGTACTGCCTCAAGCGGTTGTAGTCCTTATGACGGATATGGTCGGACTTCTGGTGGCCATTGTTACACTCGGTTATCTTGGCATTGGCATTGCACCGCCAACCCCGGATTGGGGAACCATGATTTCGGATGGACAATCCTTCATAACTACAGCCTGGTGGCTCTCGGCGGTTCCGGGATTCGCAGTGGTGTATACGGGAATTGCGTTGTCTCTTGTGGGAGATGGGTTGGCAGACTTATGGAGGAAAAAATGATTTCTACAAGTCCGGTTTTGGAAATAGAAGCATTATCGCTGGGAACCAAGTCCAATACTAAATTAGTAAGCAATGTAAGCTTCTCACTGGGCAAAGGGGAGAGTCTGGGATTAGTAGGCGAATCGGGTTCCGGAAAATCACTGACCCTGCGTTCGATTCTGGGATTGCTTCCACGAGGTGTTGAACAGACAGGCGGAGTCATTAAGAGTGACGTAAGCAGCGCTATGGTATTTCAAGACCCGAGAGGGGCGCTGGACCCGCTATGTCCGGTGGTTAAGCAGCTTGCGGAAGTCGTATATTATAGGCAAAAATTAAGCCGGAAGGCTTCCCGCAGCGTGGCGCTGGAACTGCTCGAAATGCTTGGCCTGCCCGATTCTTTAAAGAGGGCGGACCGTTATCCGAGCCAGCTTTCGGGTGGTCAGTGCCAACGGGTAGTCATCGCCATTGCACTGGCATGCAAGCCGGGCATTCTTCTCTGCGATGAGCCGACAACGGCGCTGGATGTTACCGTTCAGCGGCAAATCATTGAAACGATCACCCGCCTGCAGAATGAACTGGGCTTTGCTATGGTATTTGTTACGCATAATCTTGCGATTGCAGCTGCCCTGTGCTCCAAGCTGTGTGTGATGAAAGAGGGGCGGATTGTTGAGCAGGGTGATACCCTCAGCGTTTTACAGAACCCGCAAAATCCTTATACCCAAATGCTGATTAACTCGGTGCTTCCTCTGCCGGAGCTTGAAGGGAGCGGACAACCATGGAGCTAGCCTTGCAAGTGAAAAATCTGGCGGTTCATTACGGCGGATTTACTGCGCTCGATCATATCCATCTGAATCTGCAGCAGCATACTACCCTTGGCCTTGTAGGAGAGTCCGGCTCGGGCAAATCCACGCTGGCACGGGTCATTGCCGGGCTGATCACCCCGGGTGAGGGGCAGATCCTGCTGGGTGCACAAGAATTAACCAGGAAGAGAAGCCGTGAGCAGCGCAAGCGAATCCAGATGATCTTCCAAAATCCGGACGCTTCGCTGAATCCCAAGCATTCCATCAGGCAGATTCTGTCCGAAGCACTTCTGTTTCATAAAATTGTCGGCCGCACGGAGGTCGAGCAGCGGTGTAAAGAGCTGTTGAGCCGTGTTCAGCTGGAAGCCAAGGCATTGGACCGGTATCCTCACGAATTCTCCGGCGGCCAGCGCCAGCGGATCGCGATTGCCCGCGCATTAAGCGTTGAGCCGAGTCTTCTGATTGCGGATGAACCGACCAGCGCCTTGGATGTATCTGTACAGCGGAGTGTGCTCGAACTGTTTAACACGCTCAAAGATGAGCTTAATCTTACCATGCTGTTCATCTCCCATGATTTAGGGGTTATCCATGCAATCAGCGATACGGTAGCAGTCATGCGGCAGGGAAAGCTGGTTGAGATCAGTCCGAAGGATCAATTCTTCGCCCGCCCTGAAACGGAATACAGCCGTGAGCTCTTATCCGCCGTTCCGAAAATGCCGAAGTCGATCACATCAGGAGGTTTATATGAGCCGAGAACATAAAGGATTTATACCGCTGTCATTGTCTGAATTTGACACACTTACAAGCTTGCTCTCCCGGCTTTTGTCTACCGGTCATCCCCCGGTCATCATTCCCGGAGAGGCAATTCTGGGAATCGAGGCGGTAGCGGCGGGGATATCTGCGCCTGGCCGTACGATTCTAAATATAGTGACAGGTCCCTATGGAAGTTTGTTTGGACAATGGCTTGAACGCGGCGGGGCAACGGTTGTTGAAGTAAAGGTCCCCTTTGATGAAGTAGTTACTGTTCAGGAAGTCGCTGCGGCGATTGAACGGTTTAAACCATGTGCGCTTTCCTTTGTTCAGGCAGAAGTGGTGACAGGCGGATCGAATCCGGCCAAAGAAATAATTAAGCTCGCACGCGCCGCTAACCTCGTTACGGTGACAGACTCCGTTTCGGCGGTCGGGGGAGAAGCCCTGCCGGTGGATGAATGGGGCGTTGATTTTGCAGCTATAGGCGCGCAGAAAGCTTTGGCCGGGCCTAACGGCGTCAGCGCCGTAAGCATCTCACCGCGCGGCTGGGAATTCCTCGAATCTAATAGCAATGCTCCGCGCAATTCCATTCTGTCCTTACTGGATCTTAAACCCTCACAGAAGGGGACAACGCCGTTACGTGTTCCTCCCAACATTCCAACGCTGGAGGCAAGAGCTTTGATCTCGGCATTGACAGCCATTGAGGAAGAAGGCTTGGAACAGGTCATCAAGCGCCATGAATCCGCTGCGGCCTCGGCCATTGCCGGTATCAAGGCCTTGGGTCTGGAGCCTTGGCAGAAGGATAGCCAACACTATTCTACGCTGACTACGACGGTGCGGATTTCCGGGGAACCGGGCTTGCGTATTAATCAGCCTATCGGTATCGTAGCTCCCGGTGACGGAGAACTATTCGGCCAGCTTCTGCGGATTAATCATTTCGGAACAAATGCTTCCCGTCAAAGCGTGGAAGAAGCCATTACGACGCTCGCCGGGCTGCTGAATCAGGACCCTGATCCTGCGCTCAAGGCAATCCGCCTGCTTTGGGGGAATGAACATGATCAATAAACATCCTGAGGCGTTAGCCTTCAATCATATTTTTATAGCAGGCATCGAAGGAAAACGTTTTGATATTAACATTAAGGACGGCCGGTTCTCCTCTATAGCTGAAACGGAGCCGCCTAAGGATCAGTCCGCTCATCCAGGCCAAGATTTATGGATCAGTCCGGGGGTTATTGATCTTCATACGCATCTGGCTTGGACGGACTTTGACCATGAGGATCAATTGAAACGCGGCAGCCATGAGCTCGAAGTCATGCAGGCTGCGGCCTTCGAAGCCACTTTGCGGACCGGTGTAACAACGGCGCGTGATGCGGGCGGGATTCTGCCGAGCACCGTACGGCATCTCGTTCAGCACTATAAGCAGCCGCTAAGGGTGCAAACCAGCAGCGCTATGCTTGGAGCGGCGGATGCCCGCGGACTTAAGGTTCTGGAGGGGCGGCTGGCCGAGATTTTTGATACAGGAGCAGGCTGGATTAAGATTATGGCAACAGGCGGCCTTGGTGCACCTACGGAAAAAGTGCTGGAGCCGATTTTTTCAGAGGAAGAATTCTCTTTCATTGTCCGCCATGCGCATGCTCATCATAAAAAAGTCCTGGTGCATACCTGGGGCGGGGTAACGGTAGACTGGTCTATCGCTGCAGGAGTGGAATCCATAGAGCACGGGATGTTCCTGACCGGGGATCAGGCCGGCAGACTTGCACAATCCGGAACAGCCTTTGTGCCTACGACCTCAATTTATAGCATTGCTGCAGATCCGAAAGGCGTTCTGGCTCTGAACCCGGTTATTTGTGACCGGGCCGCCCGCGCTGCCGAAGCCCACTCTAAAGCCATTGGTTATGCCAAGAGGGCGGGGGTCCGCATAGGATTCGGTACGGATTATGCTACTCCAGCGCTTCACGGGTACAACCTTCAAGAGCTGGATACGCTGATGGATTACGGCATGACCCGGGCGGAAGTGTGGCAGGCTGCCACAATAACTGCTGCTGAGATTCTGGGAAGCGGCAATGAGCTGGGGCGGATTTCCAGCGGATATCTTGCAGATGCTATTATTTTTAATGCTGATCCGTACCAGGCATCTAATGCAGAAGAACTGCGGAAGAGCATCGTTTCCGTCATTACCGGGGCAGAGGAATCGGAGCTGATTCAGGCTCAGTAACATTTGTGCAAGATCATAAATAATCAACCCGTTGGCATAGGCCTACGGGTTGTTTTTGTGCGTGCTGGGGAAAACATTGAAGACTTAAGATGGCATTTATAGTAAACTGAATGTAAAGTGCCCATAATTCAATGGGGATATTTTGTTGAAAAGCTCTTCGAATGAAGAGTTTTTTCCATTATATAGAAAATGATGTGATATGTTTATGCAGCTTCGCGCTAGACTTCCGAAGAAAAAATTGCTGGAGAAATATCTTTCCGGCGAAGGTATGGATTATAGGCAAATTATAGCTTTATTTATTCCCATCCTGATTGACCAGGCCTTCATCATCGGGCTTAATCTGGTAAATACCGCAATGATCAGCTCGTCCGGGATGGCGGCGGTCAGTGCGGTGAATATGGTGGATTCGCTGAATATTTTTCTGATCAATGTATTTGTTGCGGTTGCAACCGGGGGGACGGTGGTAGTCGCACAGTATAAAGGCAGCGGAAATGACAAGATGGTGTCTCAGGCTACGGCCGGTTCGGTCACCTCGGTGTCGCTGATCGCCTTGGGAATCGGGCTTCTGATGATGGGCTTACATACTCCCATATTGAACCTTCTGTTCGGAACCGCCTCGCCCGACGTGCTGGATAATGCCCGGATCTATCTGATCGGCAGCAGTATCTCTTATCTGGGCATCGCGGTGGTGCAGGCGGTATGCGGAGCTCTGCGGGGAGTGGGCAGGACACGGGCTTCTCTGATGCTGTCGCTCATCATGAACCTGCTGTATGTTATCCTGAACGTAGTCTTCATTAATCTGCTGCACATGGGCGTGCTGGGGATGACGCTTGCGGTAAATATCGCACGGTACACGGGGATGGTCTGTGCCATGGTGTATCTGTTCAAGGTGGATACGGCCCTGCGTGTGCGTTTTCGCGACCTGTTCCATATTCCGCTGACCATGCTGCGGAAAATCATGTTCATCGGCGTGCCGTTCGCAGCGGAGCAGATGTTCTTCAACGGGGGCAAACTGCTGACCCAGGTGTTTATTGTCAGCCTTGGCACTTATGCCATTGCGACCAATGCGATCGCCGGCTCGCTGGCCATGGTGTTTCAAATCCCAGCCAGTGCGCTGTCGCTAACCATTGTAACGGTAGTCGGCCAATGTATCGGGCGGGGGAATGTCGCCGATGCCAGAAAGTTCATCAAGGCCTTCCTTTGGATCGGGTCCGCTTCATTGGCATTGATCGCCTTGATCCTGATGCCGCTGTTCCACCCGCTGGTGTCGATCTTTTCTCCGCCTCCCGAGATCATTGACGATCTGTTTGTGGTGCTGCTGGTGAATTCCATTGCCCAGGTTCCGCTGTGGGCCGTCAGCTTTATTTTGCCGTCTGCGCTGCGGGCAGCGGGAGATTCGCGCTTCACCTCAATCACCTCGATGCTGACAATGTGGCTGTTTCGGGTGGTATTTGGCTATATCCTCGGGATCGTGCTGGGCTATGGCGTCATGGGAGTCTGGCTGGCGATGAACTGCGAGTGGGCTGTTCGCGGGGGTGTTTTTCTATGGCGCTTCCGGGGCAAGAAGTGGTTTGCGCATAAGCTGATTTAGATGTACCTGTTAAGGCTGTCGAGAACGTCCCGACAGCCTTTTTAAAATCTGTAAAACTGTATTATTTCGGAAGCCTCGCCATAAAGGTATTTTCTGCGTTTTCAACGCTTTGACCTCGATTTTAACTCAATTGTTGTTCTTTGGGGTTTAGATCAATTATCGCATGATAATCCTTCACGCTGTTGCGGCCATTCGCTTTGGAATAGTAGAGTGCTTGATCTGCCTCTGCAATTAGCTGCTCCGGAAGAATGGCGGCATTGGGGACGTAAGTGGACACGCCTATGCTGATGGTGACGACATCACTAATCTTCGAGCCAACATGGGGAATCCGTTCATTCTCAACAGCAAAGCGAAGTTTTTCCGCCAGCCTCAACGCTCCCGTGGAGTTTGTATCCGGCAGGATAATGGCGAATTCTTCGCCGCCGTAACGGGCCAACGTATCTGATGGACGACCGGCGGTTCCTTTGGCAATGGCCGTTACTTTGCGCAAGCAATCATCTCCAGCCTGATGCCCATAAGAATCGTTGTAGGCTTTGAAATAATCGATGTCAAACATAATAAGAGACAATCCATTCTGACTGCCGTTCCGTTTAGCCCTCTTCCATTCTCTTATCAGCGTTTCATCAAAATTGCGCCGGTTGGCAATTTCCGTAAGCCCATCCATTAAAGACAACTGCTGCAGTGTATTCTCCACCTTTTTTCTCTCTGTAATGTCTGTGGCCGTGCCAATAAATCCGCTTATTTCTCCGTCCAGCCAAAGCGGGGACACGATAAGTGATATGGTTAGGCGGGAGCCGTCTTTTCGAATATACGACCATTCGCGGCCCTCCGGGGGTTCTTCCATCGCGCAATAAAAGAACACGTCCAATTCCTTGAACGGCTTGCTCTTCATGATGGACAGTTCCTCGGCATAGGCAGCCACTTCCTCAGGGTCATGAAAAATAAGGGGCGTTTCCCGGCCGATTAAATCTTTGGGTTGATAGCCAAGCATTGTTTCCGCGGCCTTGTTAATATGAGTAATTCTCCCTTTAGGATCAAAAACAGTGATTACCGTACCTACAGAGGACTGGAAAATGGCTTCTTGAAGCATATGCAGGGAGCGATATCTTCGCTCACTGTTCTCCAGCTCTTGCACAAGCTGATTAGAGTAAGAAAAAAACGCAATCAGCTTAGCCGAAAACAGCCCTCCGGAACAAATGAGAGCCAAATAAATAAGTGTATCCATGGTGGGGCCCATCAGTAGCGACATAAAGGAAATGAGCGTTACGCTAAGCAGCAGGGAAAGGAGCCAACGCCGCCAATATTGGTCAATATACTGCATAATTAATCCGCTGCCGATGCCCAATAATAGCATGTTGACACTTGCAGCCACAGCTGTAGGGGAAAGCGATCCAAAAAAGGTCAGTCTGCCAATGATAACAAACAGAGCGGTCAGCAAAGAAGCCGGCAAGCCACCATAGAAAGCGGAGCAGATCACAATAATATGCCGGAAGTCGATGAAGGTAGTGGGGTTAACCTTGAAACTAAACTGCAGCAGAAGAAGGGCGCACACTCCGTGCAGCACTCCAATCAGCAGTTTGAACAGCAGGGGATGGGATACTTTGTTTAAGGAATGGCGGAACAGCAGGTTGATGAGAAAGAGAAACGCGGTCAATAACGCGAAGTTTGCAATCATATATCGAAACATTAGGTTAGGCACCACTTCCGTAAATGATAAAAACATAATGCCCATTATACTATGTCTATAGGGCTTAAGAAATATCAGTTCGGAATTTGAAAAAAACACAAAACGGTGAAACCTTTGTTTGATCAAAGGTTTCACCGTTTGGACTCCGAAGGATAACGCTAACTATGTCCCGCCAACCCAGCCTCTCGGCCGGTAATTCTACTTACGCCAGCTCTAACACTACCATCTGGTGATTCTCCAGATAAGGAACCGTGTAACCGATTTCGCCCTCTTGGCCCGCCGTAAACGGCAGCTCTGTCATCGACGGGGCCAGATAGACCCGCTGGACGGGAGCGGGAGACGGGAGGCGCAGGTTGACGGAAACGTCCCGCAGCGGCACGATATCCTCAATGACTTCTATGCGTCCCTTCAGCACAGGGGCGGCATAGAGCAGATGGTTGACATAGCGCCGTTCCGCCGGCTGGTATTGCAGGGTCGTTATCCCGCGGGCCGGCAACCGGGTGCGCAGAGCAGGCTCCGGCAGCAGCCGGGATAGAGCATGGAGTACCATCTCCTTCAGGATGAGATGCCCGCCATCCGCGTAATCGCTGAACACATCCCAGGCGATATAGATGCCGTTTTCACTTTCGACCATGCCCGGCCCATTATCTTCCTTGGCGCTGGGCGTATGCTGATGTGAACAAAAAGTGAAGACATCACGGTTGAAATACGGATTCTCCAGACAGCCCAGCGGTTGCCCGCCGTTTAATTCCACAAGCTGGCCTTCGCCGTACATCACATAGGAGGCGGGCAGCAAGGCGCCGGGAGTGAAGTCCGGGCGGAAATAAGCCGGCTTGTACGGATTAGTTCCTTTCCAGTTCAGACCCAAATTCAGGACAAAAGCATCACCTGCTGCGTTCAGGCCCGAACGCCCGGTGGCGAGCACTTTGCCGCCTCCTGCTGTAAATTCCGCTATAGCGCTGGCTAGTTCCGGCCATACCGGAACTTCGTCCGGCAGAATCAGCACTTTGTAAGCGCCAAAATCGCTTAACGTATCCACGATGTCGAACAGATAATGGCCTTCGGTCAGCATGCGCACCACACCGGCATCGGCCATATTGCGCCGCCCCTTCAGCTCCTGCCCGTCCGGACAGGCCTCACGCGCCGCTTCGAGGGACAGGACAGCAATATCCGCGATGGACTCTGTCCCGGCGCACCACAGCTCCTTTGACTCCACCTCCGCATAGGCGGTGCCGATCAGGGCATAGGTCGCCTCATCCATTAGGCCCGTGGGATGAAGCTGATCACCGATCGAACATCTGGCGCCATGGGCAAGACTGAGCGCTGCCTCAAACCGCAGGGCGTTCGGATGCTTGTATCCGCCAAATTCGCCCCAGGAGGTATGGAATTTGCCGGTCATGCCGAGAAATTCCATGCCCAGCGTCTGGGCGTAGCGTGCCGACAGCGGGAAGTGATCATAGCCCCAGCCTCCGGTCGGGAGCGACTCCAGCTCCAGATGGCTGTTGACACGGGCGAGGTCACGGCGGCCCCGCCGCTGATGGCCGCTGTTGTGAAAGACCGGAAGACCGGGCTTCACGGCGTCGATGGTCTCCCGTACGCGGCGCGCATAGTTCAGATAAGTCTGTTCGCCCAAGGCGGCGACGGCAGATTCGTCGCGCGGGTCTTGGCCGTCCGCGCGCAGCGCAGCTACGCAGTACTGGCAGCGGCATTTGCGGATGCCCACGATATCGAGGAAGATGCCGTCCGCGTCATAACGGGAGACCACTTCATGGATTTGCGCCAGTAAGATGTCCAGAAAAGGTGTGTTGAAGCAAAACTCGTGATACCCCGGTGTCATGAAGTCCTTCACCCAGCGTGTCCGGTCCTCCGCGTCGCGGATCAGCCATTCGGGATGGCGCCGTGCCAGCTTTTCGTCGAGACCGGCTGATAAATAAACCGGTGTGAGGACCCCGATTTCATGGGCCGCCGCGATCATTTCGCCGAGCAGGTCGAAGCTGAGATGCGGATGCATTTCATTGGCTTCACTGGGATGATAGGCCCAGCCATGATGGCATTTGGAGAAAACGGTGATGGAATCGACATGCCCGGCACGCAGCATGGACTGAAACTGGGATTTGGAGAACTCGCTTCCGATACCGGCAATGGCTTCGGAAGTATGAAAGTCGAGGTGTACCTGACGAAAACGCATAGATAAACAGCCCCTTATATGGTTGGATGAAAAGCGGATTCCCAGTCAATGTACCTCTTTTCTGCCGGAGTAACCAGTGATAATATAGACTTTGAATAGCACAAAATCGACTTATGACAGGAGAGGAATACTGTGCTGTGTCTGGAATTCGCCATCCCGCCGCTGCCGCAATTTGTGACAGTAGGACATGCCGTCTGGTCGCCGGGTGACCGGCATTTCGCCCGCACCTTCGGTGTGTACGATCTGCTGCTGGTGAAGCGGGGAACGCTGTATATGACAGAACAAGATAAGGAATATGCCGTGGGTCCGGGGAAGCTGCTGGTGCTGGAGGCGGGGCTGCCGCATGCCGGGCATCGGCCCTGCGGGGAGGATACGGAAATTTATTGGGTGCATTTCATTCATGGATGTCCGACAGCGCATATCCGGCGGGAGGATATTCCCTGGTCGTCGCTGCTCGCCAAAGGGACGGTGGAGGATGTTGAGCCTTCTGCGCAGCAGCGTTTGTATATGCCCAAATTTGCTGCAGTCGATGTAGAAGCGCTGGAGCCGATTTTGCGTGGGATGAACGAGATCCACAACCGGCTGAGTGCAGAGAACGCTGTCCGGCTCCATTTGCTGCTGGCAGAGCTGTTGGCCGCGCTGCAGGCGGAATGCGCCCGGACTTCTGCGCCGGAGCCTGCGGTCCGGCTGGCCCGGGCAGCCGCAGCCTATCTGGACGGTCATTGGAGACAGCCGTTTGATCTTGCCGGACTCGAGGAGGAGCTGCATTTTCAGGCGGATTATATTACAAGGTGCATGAAACAGCATATCGGCACAACACCGCTGCAGTATGTGCTGCGTCTGCGCCTGGAAGAAGCCAAACAATTGCTGGGTGGTACAGTGCTCGGCATACCCGAAGTTGCCGAACGGGTAGGCATTCGCGATCCTAACTACATGACGCGGCTGTTTAGTGCGAGATTTGGCGTGACGCCCGGGGCGTACCGGCGGCGGCTGCGTCAGAGGGATGAGGGAATGGCCGCCGGCAGGGATGAAGATAAGGAGTGACTGCAGATGCCGTTAGGAATCCCGCATTTTCTCGCGGTATTCACTTGGCGTGCAGTTGAATGCTTTGCGGAACTGGCGGGAGTAATAGTTCTGGTCATGGAATCCGCTGTCCATAGCCACCTGTGAAATGGTGAGGCCGGGGCTGCGCAGCAGCGTGCAGGAATAGTCCAGCCGCTTGCGGATGACGTAATCCATGGGGGTGGTCTGGTAGTTGCGGGTAAAGACTCTCAGAAACTGGCGGGTGGACAAATAGGCCATATCCGCCATGGATTGCAGGGAAATGGGCTGCAGAAAATGCTCCTCGATATAGGTCACGGTTTCGCCGATCCGCAGCGCCTTGTTGTCCTCGCTTCCGAGGCTGTTCTGATAATAGCGCGAAAGCATGCCTACCAGAGCGGTAAAATAAGTGCGGATCATCAGCCGGTATCCTTCCGGCTGCCGGTCATGCTCTTCGAGGATCACATCAAGCAGCCGCGTCGCTTCCCGCAGCTGCCCGGCGTCAAGGGTGAGCATGCCCTTGAAATACATTTCCTTGCGGTAGAAAGGCTCAATGTAGAACAGCGCCTGAAAGCCCGGCAGCAGCCTGAGCTCGGGCAGCTGCAGCAGTTGTTCGGGCTGGAACATGACGTTAACGTATTCGATGCCATCGACATTCTTATAACCATGGGAAACGTTGCTGTGGATCAGAAAAACCTGTCCGGCAGTAACCGGATACTCTCTCCCTTCGATAATATGCACGGCGCTTCCCGACAGAATGACGACCAGCTCGGAGAAATCATGGCTATGGACGTAGTAATCATGGGTCAGCGGGCATTTCTGGATCCTGAAGGTAAAGCCGGGTTCAAGTCCGATGTCCCGCGCAAAAAGTTTAGTTGTCATGGCCATATTATGCTAAAGAAGGTCGGGATCGTCAAGGCAAAACTGGGCAGGCAGCGTTACCATTAAGGTTGCGGGCCTATCGCCGGACTTCGGCTAAGCCAAGACCTGCGTTATTGTCAGGAGGGAAAACAATGTTGCATTTATTTGCCGATCCAATCACAAATGATCCGGTGAAGCCGGTGATTCTATTTCTCGGGGACAGCATTACGGCGGATGGCCGATATATCCGTTATGCAGAGGAATGGCTGCGGAAGCACCGCCCGGATCAGGCGGTGGAACTGATAGCATGCGGTATCCCCAGCGAGACGGCATCAGGCCTGAGCGAAGCGAGACATCCATTTCCAAGGCCCTGTATCCATGACCGGCTGGCGGAAGAACTCGCCGCTGCCGCTCCCGGTGTAGTTGTAGCCTGCTACGGCATGAACGACGGAATTTACCATCCCTACTCGGACGAACGGTTCGCGGCCTATCAGGCGGGAATGCGTCAGCTGAGCGCACAGATCCGTGAAGCCGGGGCCAAAGCGGTGCTCATGACCCCGCCGCCGTTCGACGCCGCTTCAATGAATGGCCAGCTCTTGCCTGAAGAGGCGCCTGATTTCAATTATCTGGCGCCCTACAGGGATTATGACCGCGTGCTGGAGCGTTATGCGGACTGGCTGCTCTCCGGCGGTTGTCCCGCCGATGGTGTGATCAACCTGCGCACTCCGCTGCTGGAGCATATCCGGAATGAGCGGAGGCTTGACGCCAGTTATAGCTATGGTGACGGTATCCATCCGGACGCATCAGGTCACCGCGTGATAGCGCGGACGCTGCTGTCGGAGCTGTTCGGAGTTGTTTCCACATCTATTCATTTCAATTTATGATTTAACCGGGCCCGCAAAAGGGAGTGTTCCTTTTTGGCGGGCCTTTTCCATGCCGAGCTGGATTTCGAAGAACCTTCTTACGCCTATTTCCTCACCGCAGTTGCGGTTTCAGGCGGTCTTGAGATCTCATGTCGCTATCATGCTAAATAAGGTCCCGATCGTCAAGGCGAAGAAGAATTGTATGCGGTAACATGATAGGGAAAACAAGCGAAAGGGAGGTTCGGCATGAAGCGCTGTTTATACAGGGCCGAGGGGCTCAGGGGCAAGGAACTTGCTTCTTTTTTTCGGAGCCAAGAGGTCTCATCTTCGCTCGCCGAAGCGATGGAACATCTCAATGTGGTCAATCTGAGCCTGTTTGCCTGCAGCCACCAGCTGTTTCTTTATTATGAATGCCTGGAAGAGGCGGTTCCGCCGGAAAGTTTGCTGCCCGAAGCCTCAGAACGGCTGGCAGTTTGGCCGGGAGGGGAACAGGGTCGCCGCTGGGCGCCGCTGGCTGATATTTTTCATTATCAGCAACCTGTTTCAGCGCAGCATTGGGAGCGCTCAAACGCTGCTGGCGAGCCTTACGGACGGCTTGCACTGCTGAAGCCGGGAGAAGCCGCCAGCTATGTTTATTACCACTATCAATATCAGGAAGAACGGCCGGGTGACGGAGATAAATACGGAATTATCGGGCTTCATGAGAATGTGCTGTTTTTTTATGCGGAGCAGCCGGCCACGCGGGAGCCTGCCCCTTATGAAGGAAGGCTGAAAACGACACTTACTCCGGACAACTGGGCCGAAATTATGGAGCCGCATTTTATCAAATGGGAAGGGACCCCTGCCGGCCAGGATATTTGGCGGAAGCTCGATCTAGTGCTTGAGGTGCGCTCCTTCACCGGAAAGTTGGGAATAAGAGATGCGTAATTTGCTATGTCTAAACGGGGAATGGGATTTCATGCCCCTGTATGATCAGCCGCAATGCCGCAGGCTGCCGGAAAAAATTGTTTATGAAGCCCGCAAGATCCAGGTTCCTTCCAGCTGGAGGCGGACTTATCCGCTCCCGGAAGGCAAACGATTCGGCAAATTCCAGGAGTATGACTACGCCCCGTTCGAGCTGTACGGTTATCCGGAGGAATGGGATGCCGCGGAAGCGGGAGTGCTGCATCGAAGCTTTCGGGTTCCAGAGAGCATGGCCGGTCAACGGATCGTGCTGCGGCTGGACGGCATTATGCAGAAGGCCGTCATTTATTTGGACCGGCAGGAGATTGGTGTTTGGGAAGACGGCTACTTGCCGCTGAGGCTCGACATTACTTCCCTGGTGGTGCAGGGGCGGGAGCATCATCTGCATGTCGTTTGCGGCGGATTCGACAGAGTGGCGCTTCCAAACGGCATGCAAAAAATAACCGGACTTTTGGGTTCCTGGTACGGAAGGATTTGCCGTGGACTTTGGCAGGATGTATATCTGGAAGGTTATCCGGCACTGTCGCTGGAGGATGTAACTATTCGTACTTTCGTTCGGGAAGGGCGGATAGAGGTGAATGCTGTTGCCTCTGCAGCGGGAGATGCGGCCCGCAGCCCGCTGCGCGTAAAGCTGAGCATTCGGGAGAAAGGCGTGCTGCGGCAGTCTGAGGAGGGCCGGAAAGCGCTGGGATTTTCAGATAGGGCTAGCGCAGGATCTGAAGGGGCAGGAGCGGAGCAAGCCGATACCGGCATGCGGCCAGACAGACCGGAATGTTACGGAGTTGATCTGGAATCTGCACCGGTCCTGTCTGCTGAATGCATGGCCCATTCAGTCGATGGCGCCGCTGTGGAGACGCTCAGGCTATGTGAAAACGAAGTGGCCGGGGCAGTGTACTGTGCCTCATTCAATATGGACTGGAGCGGTGCCAGACTGTGGAGCCCGGATGAGCCGTTTCTATACAGTGCGGTGCTGGAACTGCTGCATGGAGAGGAGATCATCGACCGGCGTGTGGAAGATTTCGGCTTCCGCGAAATCTGGTGCGAAGGCCCGCAGTTTATACTGAATGGCATTCCGGTCAATCTGCGCGGCGATTCCTGGCATTTTCAGGGCGGGGCGCAGCAGACGGAAGCGTACATCCGCAACTGGTACCGCATATGCCGCTCCGTGGGTGTCAACAGCATCCGGCTGCATGCCGAGCCGTATCCGGCCGATTATGTGCGGATCGCCGATGAAGAAGGCATGCTGATCGTCGATGAGACGGCGATTTATGGCTCGAGCAAATCCATGCTGGCAGACCATCCCGCTTTTGTGGAGAACTGCCGGCAGCATGTGCGGCGGCTTGTGCAGCGCGACAAAAACCATCCGTCTGTCATTCTCTGGAGTCTGCAGAACGAAATGCGCTGGGTGGACGGACGGGACGGCTTCAAACTGCATATGCCCGGCTTTATGGCTGCAATCCGCGAGCTTGATCCTACTCGTCCGATCATCGCCGAAGGAGACAACAGGCTGCTGCCCAAAGTGCATACGGAGGTGGAAAGCCGCCATTACAACATCGACGGCACGATCGGCCAGTGGGACAGGACAGTTCCGCTGACCTTCGGGGAACATGGCGGCTGGTGGTATATATGTCCGCAAAACAGCAGCATGTATGTTGGACTGCAGGCCTACCGCGGTACGGACGAAAGCACAGCGGGGCTGGCGCAGAAGGAGCGGCTGTTTGTGGAGTATGCAAGACGGCAGGGCGTGTCCGGTATTTCCACCTTCAATTTCGCCCATTATTTCATGCAGGCGATGCCGGAGCAGAACATTGTCCTGCCATCCTCTGAGCCGGGGATGTCCGGCGTGAAGCCAAAGTTTATTCCGGCCTATTCGCTTTCAATCAACAACGGTCTGCTGCCGGAGGATTATCCGCTGTACACGCCTAATCCAGCCTTTGGCATTATGGCTGAGGCCTTTAAGCCGGCTACGATTATCGCCGCTGAGTACAACCGATGCTTCTATGACGATGCGCCGGTCAGCCGCAGCTTCGACGTATACAACGACACGTTCTCTACACAGGATGTCCGGGTGGAATTCGTTGTCTTGCAGGGGAAAAACATCGTCCATGAGCAAAGCTTCGGCTTCCGCCAAAGTCCCGCCGAGCATAAGGTCGTCGGGGTGGAGTGGGTGCCGTTCCGCGCCGCAGCCGGAGAGCAGGCGGTGTTGACGGCGGTGCTGTTTCACGGTGATCGGCGGGTGCATGAGCTGCGCTTAGAATACAGGATCATGTCCGCAAGCCTGCTGAACCAACCCGTGAACGTACAGCGTCAGACCGTGTATTGGGGAGCGGATGAGGATTACGAACACATCCGCCGGCTTGTTCCGGGCTGCGGAAAGGTAGACCGTTCTGGACTGGCCGGGCTTGCTGCCGATCATTTGCTCGTTATCGGCAGCAAGGCCGAGGGTCTGGATGGCGGACTGGAGGCGCTGCTGAAGGCGTTTGTCGCGCGGGGCGGCAAGCTGCTGCTGCTGGAGCAGACCCAGCTTTCGCTGGGTAGGCTGCCGCTCTCACGCCGGCCCTTCCTCCGCGCCCATGCGGGCAATTACCAGCATCCCGTGCTTGAGGGGCTTGGCGACGAGGATCTGATGTTCTGGCATGAGGAACTGCGCGAAGAGGGTCCGCTGCCGATTGTCCATGCCGCCTTCGAGAAGCCGGCCGCAGGCGATTTCACCCTGCTGCTGGAATGCAGCGCGGGCGATTTTGGCGACGGTGGCGATCTGTGGTCGCCGCTGCTGGAATACCGCAGCGGGGAGGGCCTGTTCCTGGCCAATCAGCTGGAGCTGATGGCGAACATTGGCCGCGTGCCGCAGGCCTGCCTGCTGCTGCGCAACCTGCTGGCCTACGCCGGGCGCGCCGGGGACAACGCCGGGGCTGAGGCCCGGCCGGTGGCCGCGCTGCTGCGCCCCGGCGGGAAAGCCGCAGCGTTCCTCGATAAGCTGCGGCTGCGGTATACGGCGCTGGATATGACAGCGCCGGCAGTGGCCAACGCGCCGGGCGAAGCGGCGCCCGGGGACGGGCAGGACTACGGCCTGATCGTGGCCGAAGCCTGCATGCTTGAGGCGCCGGGGGCAGCCGAGGCGCTCCGGCGTCATGCCGAAGCCGGCGGACAGGTGCTTCTCCTGCCGGCGGAGGACCGCCAGCAGGCTGAGCTTGCCCGCCTGCTGGATTGTCCCGTGCGTGTGGTGCCGCACGAGACGTATCACTTGGCGGCGGACTACGCCCGCGCCGCCGTGCGCGGCTTCAGTCCGGTCGACCTCTTCGGCTTCGACAAGGTGTTTCTGTCGCCGCGCGAGGTCATGAACCGTGCGCTGGCCCTCAACAGCCTGGAGCTGCCGGACGCTTATGCTCTTTGTACCAGTGTCGAAGGCACGCCATGGAAGGACTATTTCGTGCATGGCTACACGGCAGAATACAGCCGTCTGGCACTGGTGGAGCTAAACCGCAGAAACACACGTTCTGCTGGAACATTCCTTGCCGAAGTGAAGACAGGGGCGGGTTCCGTGCTCTGCTCGCAGCTGCTGACGGACCCCGGGAGTGACAAGGCGCTGCGCCTGTATACCCGCCTGCTCGCCAATCTGGGCGCGTCCTTTGACGACGGTTTACTGGATAGCGTGAAGGGTGACGGCGAGTGGGCCATGGAAGTGGCGATGGCGCTGCCTTGTCCGCCCCATGTCGATTACGGGGCGATGAAGGCTTACTACACCGATCCGGAGTTTTCTTTGAATAATCTGGGCGAAGGCCTTTATGGCTGGATGCAGAAGAAAGAGCGGCGTTCCGGCGACGGGACACTGCGGATTGCGGATGCGGGGCTTGATCCGTGGTTTCTGAGCTGCTTTGTGCAGGTGCCCGGACAACTTCGCCGCGGACGCCTGCACGTCAATACAGCCGTGCCTTATGAGATTTATTTGAACGGCGTGCTGGTGGCGGAGCCTGAGCAGGAGCTTATCCTGCGGGGCGGCCTCAACCGGCTGATCGCGATACTGCATGGAACCGGTGGTGACCTGACCTTCGGTTTGACCTTTCTGAACGCCGACGGCACCTATATGAAGGACCTGGAATACCGTCTGACCCTGGACGAGGTCGAACCGAAATAAACAAACTAATTTCATCTTAAAGGAGCTGAAGCCCAGTGAAAGCGGAACACTTCAAGCATGCTGAACCATCCGGGCAGCAGGAACATGAGGAGGCCAGAGGCGGCTTGCCGTCAAGCGGATTACGCACAAACCGCGCTGAGCCGAAGGATTACTATACCTTCAGCGACGAGGAGAAGGAAGTTGAATTTAAACGGCATGATATGCCTACGCCGTGGATGAACTACCTGTCGAACGGTACCTTCCACACAATGCTGTCGCATGCGGGGGGCGGTGTGGCCTTTTACAAGTCGCCACAGATCTGGCGTATTACCCGTTACCGTTTCTTTCACCTGCCGATGGACCGTTCGGGTCCCTATATCTATGTGCAGGATGCAAAAACAGGCGGGTACTGGTGCCCGACCAGCGAGCCCGCCTCGGACAAACCTGATGAGTGGAAAAGCGCCCATGGCATGGGTTATACCCGCTTCGAGGCGAAGCGTGCGGATATCGCCGCCAGGACGGTGTATTTTGTCGGGCCATACGAGAACTCGCTGATCTGGAATCTGACCTTGTCCAACCAGGGCAGTGCAGCGAAAGAACTGAAGGTTTATGCCTACGCCGAGTTCGGCATGATGGAATTTATGCGCGAGCTGCAGTGGCAATGCTACAACAAACATCAGGTTTCGGTGCAATATCATCCAGCGGAAACGCTGGTGTACCGGTACGGGGTCGAAAACCAGCCCAAACCGGAAGAGACGCCGCTGGTCTATCTGGCTTCGGATACACCGCTAGCTGGCTATGACGGCGACCGCGAGGAATTTATCGGCTGTTACCGCAGCGAATCCAACCCGGAGGCGATTGAGAACGGCGGCTGCACCGGATCGACGCTGATGGGCGGGGACCCCTGTGGTGCGCTGCAGTTCAATCTTACGCTGCAGCCGGGCGAGAGCCGCACCATCAATGTATTTCTCGGCACCGCAGCGGATGAGCAGGAAGTTGAACGGGCCGTAGCCCACTCCCGGGAAGCCGGATTTGTAGAATCCTCCTTCCTGGCGCTGAAAGAGAATTGGGCGAGCTATCTGGGAGCGTGGGAGAGCCGGCTGCCGGACAAGGACGCCGAACGGATGATCAACATCTGGAATCCGTACCAGGCGCACCGTAACTTTCTGTTTTCACGCAACATTTCCTTTTACGCCACCGGTACGTTCCGCGGAGTGGGCTACCGGGACACCTCGCAGGATATTTTGGCGGTTGTGCCCTTCGACACGGAGCTTGCCTTTGACAAGCTGCGGCTTTTGCTCGGCCAACAGTACAAGGACGGCCATGTTAACCATTATTTCTTTCCGAACGAAGGCTGGGAGCCGGTAACGAGTATCCATTCCGACGACCATTTGTGGACCGCACTTGCCGCATGGGATCTGCTTGCAGAAACCGGAGATGCCGCTTTTCTGGAGGCCAAACTGCCTTATTATGACGGCGGCGAAGGCACGGTATATGAGCATTTGAAGGCAGCGATTGATTTTACGGCGTCGAAGCTGGGGCCTAACGGCTTCCCGCTGATGCTGCGCTCGGACTGGAACGACCAGCTGTTCCGCGTATGCCGTGAGGGGCGGGGCGAGAGTATCTGGACGGCGATGCAGCTTGGAACGGTGCTGCTGCGTATGGTTGATCTTGCGGCCGCCGCCGGCCATCCGGAGCATGCCGCTCAGTATGAAGCCATGTATGAGGCGCAGCGTAAACGGGTCAACAGCATCGGCTGGGACGGGCAATGGTTCCGGCGGGCCATTATGGACGACGGCCGGTTCCTCGGCAGCGATGAACACGACGAAGCCAAAATCTGGCTCAATGCCCAGACCTGGGCCACGTTGTCCGGCATGGCGGACGAGGATAAGGGGCTGCGGGCGATGGACAGCGTCCGCGACATGCTGGACACGGAGCTCGGCATCAAAAAAATCCATCCTTCCATCACCAGCTTTCCTGATCCTGCCGATCCTTTGACCAATTACAACAAGGGGACGGGGGAGAACGGAGCCGTATTCTGCCACGCTAACACTTGGGCTATTATAGCTGAATGTATGCTGGGCCGGGGAGATTTGGCCTACAAATATTACCGCCAGCTGCTGCCGAATGTGGCTATGGATAAGGCTGGCTTATGGCGGTACAAAGCAGAGCCTTACGTCTATGCCTCCAACCTGTTCGGGCCGGAGTCTGACAAGTTCGGCCTCGCCAACGTGTCCTGGCTAACCGGAACGGCTGCATGGATGTATGTCGCCGCCACCCAGTATATTCTGGGGGTGAAGCCGGTGATGAACGGCTTGTCCATCGACCCCTGCATTCCCGCAGATTGGGAAGGTTTTACGGTGAAGCGGCGCTTCAGAGGCTGTGTCTATGACATCACCGTTACGAACGTAAGCAAGGTCTGCAAAGGCGTCAAACAAATCACCGTTGACGGAGAACGGGTGGAGGGCAACGTCCTGCCGCCGTACCCTGGACGCTCGTCCGTCAAGGTTGAAGTTATTCTGTAGCAGCCGCTGGTCTTCTCTAGCAGCAGGGGGATGCCGCTGTGGTTGATCTTTTCGGTTCCAATCTGGGCATTGTATTAGCGCTGAGGTCTGAGGAGCCGTTATTTGTGGAAAAGAGGCATGGCGTGCAGCGTCGCGGACTGGAAAGACGTTATTTCGCCGGAGAGCAGCAAACAGCGTGTGAAAAGTGATTATAACGTCACTGGTGCCCGCAAGCACCGGAAATGTGCCGAATATCTGCAAATAACGGCTCTGGTGTCCGAATCAGCTAGAGCAGGCGAAAATCGCCCCTTAGTGAAATGGTTGCTCATCACTTCCATTTTACCAAGGGGCGATTTTTTGTGATTATTAAGAGATTGTGTGATCCAGCCTATGGTAGGGCTTCAGCGGATGCTCTTTCTATATTGGTCTGGTGAAATTCCTTTGATCTTTTTGAACATCTGGCTGAAATATGACGGGGAAAGATCGCCCACCTCCACAGCAATCTCCTGAATGGATTTACCGGTATTGGCCAACAGCATGCAAGCCTCTCTTACACGCCGCTGAATCAAGTATTCGGACAGGGTGATGCCGGCATGTTGCTTGAACAAATGTGAAATGTGGTAAGGCGACAGATGCAAACTGGCAGCCAGCGTTTCGAGGCTGAAGGGCTGCTTGTAATGTTCGTCCAGCCAGTCGGTAATCCGTTCGACATGTGAGCCTCCACGCGTCTGGATGGGATTGTCTTCGGTTTGGACACCGGACACTTGTTTTTGAAGCAAACGCATCAGCTGAAGCATCAGGAATCCGGTATCTTCTTCTTTGTTTGCGGCAGAATCATTTACGGAATGATGTAATTCCTCCAGCAAATCCAGAATCGGAGTATTATTCATGGCGTAGAAAACCGGCCTCTGCAGAGTGCCCTTCCACATGTTCCGGAAAAACTTCTCCAGGAAAGGAAAAGCGGTAAGATAATGCTCCAGAAAACTGGGGTCAAAGGTCAGATTGGTCCGAATATAAGAACGGTTGGGGGCCGGAGGAACCATCACTTGGTGCAACTGATAGGGCTGGAACCAAACCAGCGTATGATCCTGAATGGGGTAGGTCTGATTCTCCACCATGATTTCTCCATGACCGTTATATATGTACAATATTTCAATTCCCCTGTGCGCGTGAAACCAATGGGATTCCTCATCTTCATATTTATACTTGTACATCAATAGACCGGGTTCAAGCCCTTTGGGCGTATGATCGTTCCTGTTCATGAAACGCTCCCTTGCAACCATTTTTACTTACAGTATAAATAGCAGGCGATGAAAAATAAAATATATAAATTGAATTTAAGGATTTCCCATTTTGGCGAGGACGTAACTACGGTGAATATTTGGACTTCCGGCCGCTGTTGTCGTAAGAATTTCTTGATTTAACTCGCTATATGCGGTGGAAATCCGGTGACTGGTTATGCTTCCGAAGCGAGCTTTCCTACGGAAAGCTTTCAGGCGGTCGCTATCGCTCCTACAGTTCCAAAATCCCCCTCCGCTACTTTTGCCTTTTTTTGTGTAGTTATTAAGTTCATTCTATATAGTTTAATAAAAGCGTCAGCAATCCATATTGCACATCAAACCGGCAGAGCTCCGATGGGGAGCCTGCCGGTTTGCGATTACATATACGGTTGTAAGGTTGATTTATCTTATCCGGTGCCCAAATTCACTTTAACGTTCGTACCAATATCCCGGAATTCCTTGCTCCAGCCGCAGCAGCGCTTCCAGGAAAAAATAGTCGCCCCAGATCATGAAATTATCGGGAGACGAATTTCCCCTGACGGAATAGGAACCATGCCTCAGAAAACCTTCCTCAGTCTGACTGCCTTGTGTGAAATAGCGGTTCACCAGGGAATCTATAGATTTGTGGACCGCTTCGTCAAGGAATGCCCGATCCGGATCATCTTCCGGCAAGTGTTCAAGCAGCTCAAGGATACCGCACACAAAGATAGCGGAAGCCGAGCTGTCGCGGGGTGTGTCCTGCTCTTGCGGAGCATCGAAATCCCAGTACGCAACATGATCCTCCGGGAGCTGCTCCAGAAAATAACGGGCAAGCCGTTTTGAGGTATCCAGGAAATAAGGTTCTTTGAGATGGCGGTAAGCTAAGGCAAAGCCATACACACCCCACGCCTGTCCCCGCGACCAAGTGGAACCGTCTTGAAAACCCTGTTCAGTTCCTCCGCGGATGGCATTTCCAGTTACCTGATCAAAATAAAAAGTATGGTAGGAAGAGTCATCTCCCCTCACCAGAAACCGGCGGCTTTTCTCAGCCTGAATGCTGGCGCAGTCGGCATAGCTGCGGTCCCCGGTCTGGTCAGTAGCCCAATAGAGCAGGGGGAGATTCATCAGGCAGTCAATGATAATCCGGCCCCCGTTGGCATCATCGCCTTCTGGTCCCCAGGCTTGAAACAGCTGCGGGGCAGACCGCCAGCGTTTCATCAGAATATCGGCAGCCTGCAGCGCCAGCAGACGGGAATCTTCATCCTTATCGACAATCCAGCGGGCCTTCGCGGACAACGAATATAAAAAGCCGATGTCATGATGATCGAGTCCCTGTTCAGCCTCCAAGCGTTTTTTGAGAGAGTCCACACTTTTGATGGCTGCAGCATGAATCTCCGGGTCCTTGCTGTATTCGTAGCTCAGCCATAATATCCCGGACCAGAATCCTTCCGTCCAGCTGGTATGGTCAGTTAAATGATATTTGCCGTCCCCAAGGCTTACGATGGGAAATTGGTCTCCAAAGCGCTTGATGTTAAGACGGGTGGTGGCCAACGTTTGTTCAATCGCCGATTTCCAGTTCATAATAACCTCCATAGTATCGCTCAATTGTTCTTATGTTTATTATAAGCCAATCATTTTGTTGATTTGTTGTGCAAGTTCTTAGGTAAGTTGCGGATTAAGCGCAATTCAAATGATATATAAAAAGTACGGTACAATCTTTAATTTAGAGTAAGACGCACTTTTTGCATTATGCTACGATTTGGAGTGAGAAAGGGGGCGGCTTTCCATAGTTGTAAGCGCTTAACTTGTCTAACCCAAATTCATACAGAGGAGTGCAACGCATGAGTAAAATGATTAAACAGGTCTTCTCGTTAGTACTGGCGGCGAGTCTGCTTATTCCGTTAGGCTGTCTTGCTCCGGTTGCGCAAGCTGCAACACCGAAACTGGAAGTAACGAAAACGGTTTATCACGAAACCTTTGCGGCCGGTGCAGGCAAAGCTGTTCAATCCGGAGGTGCCAGCCTGACGGCTGTCACCGGCAAGTCTTTTGCAGGCAATGCAGACGGAGCGGCATTATACGTAAGCAACAGAGTAAACAACTGGGACGCGGCTGATTTCAAATTCAGCGACCTCGGCCTGGAAAACGGAAAAACCTACACGGTGACTTCAATTGTTTATGTGGATGCAAATGTGAATCTGCCCACCGGCGCGAGTGCAGCACTTCAAACTGTGAACAGCTATGGGAATTATGCGGAAGTGAATTTTGAAGCGGGCAAAGCCGTCACCCTGACTAAGGAATTTACCGTCGATACAAGCAAAGATCAGGCCTTGCGCATGAACTCCAACAAAGCAGGAGCCGAGGTTTCTTTCTATATCGGAGACCTCCTTATCACCGAGAAAATCGCTTCGGACGGTGGAGAAGAGCCGCCTAGAGAACCGGCTTTACCGTTCACTGCCATCACCTTTGAGGATCAGACTACCGGCGGTTTTGGAGGCAGAGCCGGGACTGAGAAGCTGACTCTTACAGATACAGAGAATCATACCGAGGGTGGTTCCTTTGCCTTGAAAGTAGAGGGCAGAACAGCTACGTGGCATGGGCCGTCCTTGCGTGTGGAGAAGTATGTGGACCAGGGCAGCGAATATAACATTTCGGCCTGGGTCAAGCTGATCGAACCCGCAAGCTCGCAGCTGCAGCTGTCCACGCAGACCGGGAATGGAAGCAGCGCGAATTATGTGGCTCTATCCCCCAAAACAATCAGTGCCAGCGACGGTTGGGTTAAATTTGAGGGGAGCTACCGTTATAACAGTGTGGGCGGCGAATATTTAACCATCTATGTTGAAAGCGCCAATAACGCAGCAGCATCTTTCTATATCGACGACATCCATTTTGAGAAAACAAGCACAGGTCCAATCGCCATACAAAAGGACCTGATTCCTGTAAAGACTGCCTATCAAAATGATTTTTTGATCGGCAACGCGATAACAGCCGAGGATCTGGAAGGCCTGCGGCTGGAGCTGCTTAAAATGCATCACAATGTCGCTACCGCAGGAAACGCGATGAAACCGGATGCGCTGCAGCCGGCGAAGGGCAATTTTACCTTTGACGCTGCGGATTCCATGGTTGCTAAGGTACGGTCTGAAGGGATGTTGATGCATGGGCATGTGCTGGTATGGCATCAGCAATCCCCCGTGTGGATGAATACGACAAAGGATGCGGAAGGTAATAGCCTTCCCTTGGGGCGGGACGAAGCGCTCGCAAATCTGCACACCCATATTAAAACGGTCGTGGAACATTTCGGTGACAAGGTGATCTCTTGGGATGTCGTGAACGAAGCGATGAGCGATAATCCGGGTAATCCGGCAGATTTGGAAACCTCGCTGCGTGAATCCCCTTGGAAGAGTTCCATTGGCGCAGATTATGTGGAGCAGGCCTTCCTGGCGGCAAGAGAAGTGCTGGACCAACATCCAGATTGGAATATCAAGCTGTACTACAACGATTACAACGAAGATAACCAGAATAAAGCGGCAGCCATTTATAACATGGTCAAAGCTATCAATGATAGGTATGCGCTTACACATCCGGGGAAACGCCTCATCGACGGCGTCGGCATGCAGGGGCACTACAGTGTCAACACCAATCCCGAAAACGTAAAGCTGTCGCTGGAGAAGTTTATTTCCTTAGGCGTAGAAGTAAGCATCACCGAGCTTGATATTCAGGCTGGGAGCAACAATCAGCTTTCCGAGAAGCTTGCGAATGCCCAGGGCTATTTATACGCGCAATTGATGGAGCTCTTCAAAACTCACGCCGCAAATATAGAGCGCGTTACCTTCTGGGGCTTGGACGACCATACGAGCTGGAGAGCTTCTGCTAATCCGTTATTATTCGATAAGAACCTGCAGGCCAAGCCGGCTTACTACGGGGTTATCAACCCCGGTAAATTTATGGAGGAGCATAAACCTGATTCTACCGGCGCAAACCAATCCACCGCTGTTTATGCTTCACCTGTAGTTGACGGGACGGTTGATGCTGTCTGGAGCAAGGCGGCGGAGTTGCCGGTAAATCGGTACCAGATGGCGTGGCAGGGCGCGACCGGAGTGGCCAAAACCCTCTGGGATGATCAAAATCTGTATGTTTTGATTCAGGTCAGCGACGCGCAGCTGGACAAGAGCAGTAAGAACGTATGGGAACAGGATTCCGTCGAAATCTTCCTGGATGAAAACAATGGGAAGACGACGTTCTATCAAGACGATGACGGACAGTTCAGAGTCAACTTTGACAACGGGACTTCCTTCAATCCGGCTGGGATCGCTGGCGGATTCGAATCATCAACCAAGGTTACCGGAACAAACTACACAGTAGAAGTGAAGATTCCGTTTAAAAAAATCTCAGCAAGCAACGACAAAAAGATCGGTTTCGACGTACAGATCAATGACGCCAAAGACGGGGCCCGGCAAAGTGCTGCCGCATGGAATGATACAACCGGCAATGGATATCAGGACACCTCTGTTTACGGTGTGCTTACGCTTACGGGTAAACCTGGCCAATCGAACGAGGGCGGCAACAGTAACAATAACAACAGTAATAACAGTAACAGTAGCAACGGATCAACTCCACAGACCGGAAACGTATGCCCGAGACAGCCTGGCGGATCTGGTGAAATTCGGAATTGTGAGCGGCAAAGACGGCAAGCTTGCACCGGACGATACGCTCACCCGCGCTGAAGCGGCAGTTATTGTGTACCGCATTTGGAATCTGTAACCTGTATTTACAGCTTTCAGCCTAAACAGCCAGCCGCCGGAAAATTTCCGGTGACTGGCTGTTTTTTGCTGTGATTTACCAGTATTTCATCAATGAATATAGATTCTATCTTTGATACAATTCTAAAATTGATGTCATAGGAGGAATCACGTGAAGGCCATATTAGGTAGATTCATAATAGCGGCAGCCGCTGTCATTTGCTCGACAAGCATGTTTTGTCAGCATATATTGGCCGATGGGCGGCTGCCTTTTGATGATATAAACACAAGCTATGCCCAAAAAGAGATCATAGATTTATATAATAAAAAGCTTATTACAGGAACCTCGTTGACGAGTTTCTCACCAGCAAAGTCTATGACCAGAGCAGAATTTATTACTGTGCTGGAACGTTTGCTAAAGCTTGATCCAGTGGCTAGTCCAGTAACCGCTTTTACAGATGTAGTAATGAATGAATGGTATTACGGTCCGATTCAGGCGGCTGTTCAGCTGAACCTGGCAAGTGGTACCTCGGAGACTACCTTTGCACCTAAGAGAGCTGTTACAAGACAAGAGGCAGCTGTTTGGATGGCTGGTGCATTGCAACAAACGAACGGCAAATCCACTAATCTGACAGTATATAAGGATAGTAATCGTATTGCTGCTTGGGCTGGTAATTCTGTTGCTGCCGTTAGTAAGCTAGGATTAATGAAGGGCGATGAAACAGGATATTTTCGTCCAACGGATGCAATTACCAGGCAGGAAGTAACTGTACTTATTTATCGGGTGCTGCAAAATAAAAGCTGGGCCACAGAGCTTGAGAACGAGCCAAAAAAACATATTGTTATTGGCTGGCAGTATGGACAAACAACCGCAGAGTATAAGAGCACTATTCTGAAATCGAATGTGAACATCTTATCTCCACGGTGGTACTTTGTAGGGGGAACTGGGATTGTAACGGATTCAACAGAAATCTCGCTTGTTTCGTGGGCAAAGACGAAGGACAAAGAAATTTGGGCGATGGTCGGTAACCGGTCCGATCAAGAAGCTACTCATCTAATGTTATCTAGCATAACAGCAAGAAATACTGCAATAATCCAATTAGCAGCGATGGTAAGTAAATATGGCATTGATGGGCTAAATATAGATTTTGAGAATATAAAGGCATCGGATCGAAAATATTTGACAGCTTTTATTGCTTTATTAGCAGAAAGATTGCATGGCGTTAATGCTACGTTGTCTATAGATGTATCGCCTGATCTTGGTACGGATTGGACAGAGGCATTTGACTACGCTGCGCTTGGGGAACAAGTGGATTATGTAGTAATGATGGGCTACGATGAGCATTACGGTGGAAGTGTCAATCCAGGCTCTAATGCTTCGCTACCCTATATCACAAACGCACTCGAAACCTTGCTAAAGGTTGTATCAAATGACAAGGTCATATTGGCACTGCCATTCTATAACCGGGACTGGATGTTAAAGCAAAATGGAACAGTTTCATCCTCCGAATTCATTACGTTCACTGAGCAAAATCAGAGGATCAATACCTATTCGATGAAACCGCTATGGAATGAATCATTGGCTCAATATGTTGCCGGCTATACGAACAATGTTATGCAACACATGATTTGGATTGAGGACGGGCGCTCGTTAATTGCCAAATATCATTTTGCTGTTACTAAAAATTTAGCGGGAGTGGCCTACTGGTACATAGGCGGGGAAAGTCCGGATATTTGGACAAGCATGAGTAATGCGGAGAAATATTACGGTTATTCCTTCTTAAACAATACAACCCCTTGATTCATCTAGGGGTTTAGACTTGACGGAAATCTCTTGCCTACTGATAGTTTCGTATGGTATATTCTAGGTGTCATTTAACAATCTAAACGTTTAACATAATGTTTGCGGCATAGAATAGGAGAATTACAATGAGCAAAACCAGCATTAAGCATATCGCTGCTAAAGCCAATGTTTCGATTGCTACAGTCTCCTATGTGCTTAATGGTACCCGCAATGTCCGTCCAGAGACGCGTCAGCGAGTAGTTGAAGCCATTGAGGAGCTGAATTACAAACCTAACGATATTGCCAAGAGCCTCAAGCTCAACCGTACGAATACGATCGGTGTTATCGCAGAGGATGTGACGGTGTTTAATGCACCCGAGATTATCGATGGCATCAATGATTTTGGCGATCGGCATGATCTGCATATTTTGCTGGTCAATCTTCGTCTAAATAAACGTATCGGCCGTAATTTTGCTGATATAGAGGCATACCGGAAGTACGCCTCCAATGCCGTGTCCGAGCTGCTCAGCAAGCAGGTGGACGGGATTATCTATATCGGTGTACATACCCGTGACTTAACCGGACTAATCGATGCAGACGACAAACCTATTGTATATACCTATGGTTATACACGGGACGACATTTCCATACATTATAACGACGAGCAGGCTTCGTATGAGGCTATGTCCCATCTGGTCGCGAAGGGTCATAGCAGAATCGCGGTCATTAGCGGGCTGATGGATTCCATTCCGTCCAGACAGCGGCTGAACGGTTATTATCGGGCGATTACTGACTTTGAACTGCCCTTTGATCCTTTATTGATCAAGATGGGGGATTGGGAGCGGGAATCCGGATATCGCCTGACCGGCGAGCTGTTATCTCTGCCGGAGCCGCCGACGGCTATCCTCTCTATGAATGATGTTATGGTGGTAGGGGTATTGCAGGCAGCCGACGAAAGAGGCGTTAAGGTTCCGGAGGACTTGTCGGTGATTGGCTTCGATAACCGGGAATTCAGCGATTATCTGCGCCCGCGGATTACGACGATGGAACTTCCGCTGCACGAAATGGGCTATCAGGCCATAGAGAGCTTGTACAATGTGATCAATGGGAATGAATCTGCGCCCCTGATTATGCCGGAATGCCGGTTAATCGAGCGGGACTCTGTAGCTGCTGTAAACGATGTGAGATAAAGCCGATGTCTCACATCATATTTTTTTCATTTATCTAAACGTTTAGATTATAAAGCAGGACGCGAAAGAGGTGATGGCGATGATGTTTCTCAGCAATGCAAAATACAGAATGGAGCTTAGTGCCCGGGGAGCCATGCAGTCCCTGGTGATGCAGGAAGATCCCGCCGCAATGAACTGGGTGGTTGATCCCGCTTATCTGCAACAGGCAGGGTACGAAGACGAGGATAAGCTGTTCGGGGAATGGACGCTCGAACTGAATGGGAAGATCATACACAGTGTGGATCTTAAGCCGAGGGTGATCCAGGAGGGAGAGCATCGCGCTACTGTTGAGTTTGATGCTTTTCCGGTAACGATCCGCTTCGTGTACACACTGGAGGAGGAGCGCTTCAGGTGGAGCATCGAATTGTCCAACCGCTCCGCACAAGCTGTACGGATTAACGGGCTGCATGTATGGTTCTCGCTGGCCTATATCATGTTCAGGGATGAGAACGTGCTGCGGAATATGCGTGAATCGTGTGCAGTGTTCACTCATCTGGGCGGAGACTTCACCAAGTTCGCCGCTATCAGGCGCAGCAATGAGGCGCCGCACTTGGGTATTTATCAGACTGGGGGCAGAACAGTCACGGCAGGCTCCTATTGCCGTTATAGTAACCGCTTTCTTGAGCAGGTATCCCCTTCCTTGGACGGCTTGCTGTATCATCGGCTGTCGCTGGTGGAGGATGGGGCTTCAATGCCCGACTCAGCAGCTGCGGATTGGATCTATGGTAACGCTTACCATACACTGGATCTGGAGCCCGGGCAGACTTCCAGCTGGGAGTATGTATTTCTCCCTTGCCAGGATCAGGATGATTTCTACCGCCAGGGAGCCGCGTTTGGCCACCCGCACTGGAGCTATACGTCTGTGCTGACACAGGGCGGAATCTTCCAAGCTGAGGTTGGGATAACGCAGGAACAGTCTATACGTGAAATCTGCCTATTCAGCGCTCCACCGGGAACGGAGGAGCTCCGCCGCGAAGACATTACAGATCAGGCGATTCCGGTAATAGGAGAAAATGGCAGGTACACACTTACGCTGCTTCGTCCGGCGCCCGGTGAGCATAAGCTGGAGCTGGTGCTTGAAGACGGACGCAGCGACATCCTGGTGTGGAACGTGCTGGAGCCGATCGACATTATGCTGGAGAAACGGGCAGAATGGCTGGTAGCCCATAGCTATGGAAGCGCAGATGGAGTGGAACGCCCCTACGCGTTCCGTCCCTTGTCCAATCAGGGAGAATCACTTGGCAAGCTGACCTTCCTGCTGATGAAGAACAGCATGTCGGCTGCAGTGCCGGAACAGGTTGCGAAGGCCGAGGCTGCTGCAGTGCTGGATATGAAGCTCCATTGGTTCGAGGAGGGCGATTTCACTCGGCCGCGCCCCTTGTATGGAGGGTTCTACCGGATTTATGATCTGGATTATATTGCGCATGTTTTCTACCTGCTGTCGAGAATGGATGCTGCGCTGCTGAGGCTGCATCCGCCACGGCTTTATCTGGAGTGGGCTGCCGAAGTGATATGCCTGCGTCTGAACCCGGACTGCCATTCCAGGCAGCGAGAGAAGGACGAGGCAGGGCTGAACGGCATTTTCACTCTATATATTCGGGATTTGCTGCAGGCACTTGAGGAGGAGGGACTTGCGGAATGGCAGGGGCAATTGCAGCAGTTATGGGAGCGGTTCGGCCGGAATCTGCAGACAGAAGTACAGCAATACGGCGGGGCAATTACAGAGCACTTCTATGATAACGCAGGGTTCGGACCTACCTGTGAAACGCTGTGCCATCTTGGGAATCTGGACGAAGCGGAACGTTACGGACAGCTGATTCTGGCGAACATCGGGTTCAGTAATGACTACAGGGTTCAGAACCCGGACCGCTGGTGGGAAGCCCTCTCTTCCATGATCCATTCCTTATGGGGGGGATTGGTGTCCGGCTCGGCCCGGGTTGCCTACGAGCATTTGGGCAATCCCGAATATTTGGAGGCGGCTTACCGTTCTACAATGGCCGTGTTCAATTGTTATGACTGGAATGTGCGCTCCACTCCGCGCCGCCTGCAGCCGGGAGAGGCGGCCTCAACTTACAGTGTGGCTGCACCTAATCTGAATATGCCGGAGCTGTCGAGGAACAGGTTTGGACAGTCGGTATTTGTAGCAAGCAGTGATCCGTTATTCGCTTCGCTGTTCTCCACTGTATCCGGAGATGATTGGGACATGGGTGAAGAACTGGTTGCCTACTTATTAGGCTTTGGGACAACCGCCTATCTCTATAGAGACAGCAGCGGCAAGCTGCGTTGTGTTAATGGTTATGTTACCGAGGAGACGGACGGCTGGACAATTACGAGTTATGCAGCGTACCCTTCCAGATACCTGCTGCTTGAAGACAAGGTGGGTTTCCGCTCCGGGCAAGGCCGGCTGCAGCGCCAAGTAAGACTTCAGGGCGGCGTCTTCAGCGCTTGTCCATAATCGCCGGCAGGAGCGGCAGAATGGGACAGGCTACTTAACGGACAAAACCCGTGAAGCTTTTAGATTAAACGTTTAACTTAGTATAATCGAAATAAATATAGGTGAACTTGGAAAATCGACATTAGGTAAAGGAGCAGCGAAGGGGAAGGCCAAGTCTTCTCCGCAGTTGCGCAGAATACCTAAATGAAAAACTCACAAGTTCATTTTATATAGATTTAAAAGAAAAGGGAGGCAACAAACATGAAGTTTGGTAAACGCACTCTGGTTCTATCACTGGCATTAACAATGGTCTTCGCTTCACTGGCCGGCTGTTCGGGGAATGGAGAGAAAAACACGGGCAACACTGCCGCCAAAGCCACAGAAAAAGCCGCGAATGATAAGGGAGGTACGTCCGGCAAGGATATCACGCTTGAACTGTTGTATTGGGGCGATGACGCGCAGAAGAAGCTGGTGGAAGAGGCTGCAGAGAAATATACAGCTGACACTGGAGTTAAGATCAATGCGCAAGTGCTGCCGGCGGACGGAACCTTTGATACTTTCATTCAGACCCGCCTAGCCTCCGATCAATTGCCGGATATCAGCTACATGGGCGAGGGGGATATTCAGAAGTACAATGAAATGGGCATTCTCGAAGACATTAGTGATTTGCTTGCTGATGGTTCAATACCGGAGAAATTGGCAGCGATTACAATCCATTCTCCGGAGCAAAAAGTTATCGGTGTCGGCCTCTCCAACCAACTGGAGCTGCTGTACTACAGTAAAGCAAAGTTCGATGCTGCGGGCATCGCCTATCCGCCATCCAAGGTTGAGGATGCCTGGGATTGGGACACCTTCGTGAGCAATGCCAAGAAGCTGACCACTGATACCAAAGGCAAAACGGCCGCAGATGAGGGGTTCAACGCTTCATTGACAGAGAATTACGGCATCGGGTTTACCGCGGGACGTGAGTTCCATCACTTCTGGGCAGCCAATGCGAACGGAGGCGGTATTGTATCCCCGGACGGCAAGGAGTTTCTGTGGGATTCGCCCAAATCGGTTGAGGGTATCCAGAAGCTGGCCGATCTTATCAACAAGGACAAGGTAGCCTCGCCCTTCAATTATTCATGGACTACCGGCGCCGGTTCGGTCATTGATGCGCTGAGCGGCGGCTATGCGATGGCGGTCAGCGGCTCGTGGGATTTGGCTAACATCAAAGGCAATGATGATATCGGTGTCGGCGTGTTGCCAAAGATGGAACAAGCCGTAACGATGAACGCAGGTGCTCCACTGGTAGTTTACAATACGTCCAAGCATATTGAGGAAGCTAAGAAATTCTACGCTTACATGGTTAACCCGGAGAATGCCCTGGATCTGCTCAAGAGCGGAGCATGGCTGCCTAACCAAGCCGACTGGTACACCGACCCTGCCCTCATTGAGAAGTGGACTGCCGATCTTCCGGCAAGTGCCAAAGAAACGATTCTCAGTTATTCCACAACCAAGGATTCCATTGCACAGTGGCCTGCTTATTATGTTCCGGCCTATCTTAAGATGAATACAGAATACGAGAAATCCATCGACAAGGCGCTGACCGGTCAGAAGAGTGTCAAGGACATCTACGATGAGATTATGCCAACGATTAAGAAACTGTGGGAAAGCGGAAAAGTTTCGTAATTAAAGCTTATTTTCAAAGAGAGGGCTATGGCTTATGAATCCAGAGAGCAAGACCGGTACGGCACCCAACTATGTTAAAAAGCCTGCCAAAGGCGCCACCAAGGAAGCGGTAGCCGGATATTTATTTGCAGCACCCGCGATTATCGGCTTTTTGGTGCTGACCCTGTATCCGATGTTAGCCAGCTTGTTCTACAGCTTTCACAAAATCACGGTGATGAGCGGCGGGCAGGTGATGGAATGGATCGGGCTGGACAACTTCAGATATATTTTCAGCAATCCAAGCTCCGAGTTCAAAAAATCGATCACGGTCACCCTGATTTACGCTTTTATCAACGTAGCGCTTGTTATTGCCTTCTGTCTGTTGGTCGCGCTCTTGCTGAACCGCAAGTTTCTCGGCAGAAATATGCTGCGGGCGGTCTTCTTCCTGCCCTCAGTCATTCCGATGCTGGCGACCACGATTGTCTGGCAGATGCTGCTGCAGAATCAGGCCAAGGGCGGTTTGGTCAACTGGCTGCTGCTGCAGCTGGGTATAGCGCCTTTAGACTTCCTGACAGACCCTGTGCGGATCTTCGAGACGTTGTTTATTATGAGCTTGTGGACATGCGGGGGCACGATTGTTGTCTTCATTGCTACCTTGCAGGACGTTCCCGGTGAACTGCTGGAGGCGATCGAGATGGACGGGGGCAATGCCTGGCACAAGTTCCAGAAGGTCACCTACCCGACGATCAAGCCAGTACTCTTTTTCCAATTGATTATGTGCATGATGACCTCTATCCAGATTTATACCCAGAGTGTGGTGTTGTCCAGAAACGGTGCACCGGACCGGATGACTTATTTCATCAACGTTATGATTTATGATCATTCCTTTGTGCAGGTGGGGATGCGCGGGCTGGCGTCTGCCGAGGCTTGGGTCGTCTTCCTGATCACATTGGTCATTACGGTTATTTTGTTCTATTTCCAGGGCGCGCTCAAGAAGGATGATTCGATGGGCAAAAGAAAGAGGGTGAGATAATGGCTGTATCTGCGACTGTAAAATATTCAAGTCTTAAGAGAGCAAAGAACAAAACAAAAGCGGTGAACGTCATACTCATCCTACTCTCTTGCCTGCTCGCTTTGGTATTTGCCTTTCCGCTTTATTGGCTGCTGCGCGGCGCATTCGTTAACCATTCAGAGATTCTGGCGCGCCCGCCAGTATTTATCCCCAGTGAGCCGGGCTTTGATAATTTCCGGCTGGGGCTTGAGCGCATCCAGTTTCTGCGGCAGCTCTGGAACTCAGTCTCAATTGTGGTGCCTTATGTAATCGGAACAGTGCTGACCACGAGTTTTGCCGGTTATGCTTTTGCCAAGCTGCGGTTCCCGCTGCGCGGGATGTGGTTCGTGCTCGTAATCAGCACCATGATGCTGCCAAGCGCTGTAACCCTGCTGCCGCAATATTCCCTGTATACCTCCTTGGGACTGGCCGGCAAGCCAGCACTTATTATTCCCGCATTTTTCTGCGCAGGCGGCAATGCATACTTTGTCTTTTTGCTCCGGCAATTTTTCACGACCATTCCGCTTGAACTCAGTGAAGCGGCTAAGATTGACGGTGCGGGTTATTTCCGCATTTACTCCCGCATCATGCTGCCGCTCATTCGTCCGGCAATGATTGTTGTGGCCCTGTTCAGCTTCATCAACTGCTGGAATGAATTTTTCTATACGATGATTTATTTGAAGACAGAAGCGGATTATACACTGCCAATGGGTTTGTATATTGTGAACGGAATGCGCATTCCGAACTATGAACAGGTTATGGCGCTCGCTCTGATCGTTACGGCTCCCTGCCTGGTGTTCTTCCTGATTGGCAACAAATATTTTGTGGAAGGTATTGCGTTGACAGGAATCAAGGGATAAAAAGGAGGAGACAACAAGTTATGAGAAAGACTAAGCGGTCAGGGAAGGCTTGTGTGGCAGCGCTTTGCGCTGCCGTAGTCCTAAATGGCGGGATCGTCCCGGCATCGGCGAATTATACGACAGATTTCGATCATAAGGGTGTAGGAACCGATTACGGGAAACCGGAGTGGAAAGTGGGTAACATCACTACCCCGGAAGGAATTGATTTCAGCAAAGCTACCGTCGGGGAAATGATGCAGACGATTGAGGATTTTGACTTTGATGCCTTTAAGAAAGATAATGCCGATCTGCCCTGGCTGGATTCATTGCTCGTGAACGAAGGCGTGATTCCTGATGATAATGGGAATGATGATGCCAGCGCCAATACATTGTTCAGCAGGGGCAGCGCCCTGTACATGAAGACACAGGACAACTCGAAGCTGGGTTTTGCCGGGAGTGTGTATTATGCGGATACGTTGAACCAGGATGTTATGTATACGCTCTCTCTTTCGACGGGAGAGGTTACGGAGGATCAGTCTGCCCGGAAAAATTATCCCAGCCACGAGAACCAAACCTACCGTAGCGGGGAACTGGAGATTAACCAGCGCAAATTTATTACGAATGATAACAGTGCAGTAACACTGCTGGAATTCAAGAATCCCACGGCAAGCGACATCCAGTTGACACTGAAGGTCAAATCTCCGTTTGTATCCAGGGCAGAAGGGGAGGAGTTGATCGGTGACCGGGTAGCGGCTCCGCTGATGATCGGGAAGTCCGGCCAAAAAGTTGTGAAAGCGATGTCATATGTGGATGTTCATCTTAGCGGAACCGGACTTACTCCTGCCGGGAATGAGCTGGTCAGAGAGATTACCGTTCCTGCGGGCGGGACGCTTGACCAGAAGGTGGTTATGGGCTGGCTCGCGGATGAAATTCCCGGCTCCAAGACGCAGTATGAGGAGTTCAAGTCTGCGCCCGGCAACAATGAGGCCTTTTCCACCCAGGTGAAGGAGTACAACGAGTGGTGGGCGGATAATATCCCGTACATTGATGTCCCTGATGAAAATGTGAAAAAAGTGCTCTATTACCGTTGGTGGTGTAACCGCTTTAATATCCTGGATGCCAACATTCCCGGCAATGACTGGCAGTTCCCGATGAATATGGAGGGTGTGCTTGGCTACAACAACGGTATCACGGTCAGCGTGCCGTGGGCGCTGCAGGATCTGAAATGGCTCCGTGATCCGTCCTATGCCTATGGGACCTGGCTGGCGCAGGGCGAATATTCCGAGAACAAGAATTACAAGAACAACCCCGGGCGGCCCAATATCTGGACCTGGGATATGATGCAGAACAGCTCGCAGGTAGGCTGGGAAGCATACAAAATCTATGGTGGCGGTTCGGAAATCCTGAAGAAATTCGCTGATTTCTCAGCCAATGACGTGACCGGCACACTGGCTCATTTCAAGGGCAATGATCCGAATCTCGTCTATTATAACCACGGCCCGATGACTGGAAATGACGGTGACACCGTCTCCATGCACTGGAACGGCAACGGCAACAATGCCCGCCTGGACGGCTCTGCGACTACTTATGGCAATGCAGTGGCCACAGCCCAAATGTATAAACAGCTGGGGGATACGGCGAATGAGACCCGGATGAATGAAACTGCCGGGAAGATTCAGAGTACAATTTTGAACGATATGTGGTTCGACGGTAAGGATTTTGACGGAGACGGCAAAGCGGATACGAACGGTGAAGGCAGCTTTTTGCATAAAAAGGTTGTCGGTAAAGAGGATGTGTTCAACCCGTGGCGCGATAACAACATGTTCGTCTTCAACTTCGGCGTTGTGCCGACAGAAGGACAGGAGGGCTTTCAGGCTAAATATTTGACCCAGCTGACCGATTACGCGGATCCTGATTATTATCCGATCTTTCCGTTCTTCACAGCGGATCAGAACAGCATTATGAAACGGGTGGAGGATTTCAAGAATGGCAAGACGGATGCCTTCGGCACCGACCAGTTCGCCTGGTGCAACTTCGGCAACTACATTAATACTGTCCGTGCTTCCTTGCGCCATTACCCTGTGGACAATATTAACAGTGATACTTACAAGACGTTGTTCGACTGGGGTGCATGGCTGCATACGGTGGAGACGGGCAATACGGATCACCTCGATTCCAATGAATTCTTCTGGCTGGAGGACTATTTCTTCGGAACGCCGTGGACAAAGGAGAATCCTCCGAACCCGAGCGGCAAAATGGTGCGGGCTTGGATTCACCACGATACGCTGGGCATGATGAATTACACCGTACTGGAGGATATGGCAGGTCTTCAGCCGAGAACGGACGACAAGATCGAGCTGTGGCCGATCAATGTCGCATATGACCATTTTGCGGTAGACAATGTGCGGTATCATGATGCGGATCTGTCGATCGTCTGGCAGGACCCTAAGGTATATACCGGGGACAAAAAATTGCCTTATCAAGACATTCCGTCCGGCTTCTCGCTGTTCATAAACGGTGAGCTTGTGATGACCACGAATGAAATGTCACATATTATTTATGATACGGCGACTGGCAAGGTGGAAATGCCTAAGGGTGATGTTGCCGGAGCGGTTGGTGACAATTCTAAGACGCAAGTGTTGTTTGAAAAAGGCAGCGCTACCCCTCTAGCCAAGGCTGATGATACTTCACTGGCAACGAATGCAAAAACGGTGGATATGTTCAACAAGGCAGGCGTTGATATTGTCAATGGTGGTGAGAATCTGGCCGCTGCTGCCGGAACGACGATCGAATCGACTTATATCGAGAGCGGTTCAAGTATTAAAAGCTTGGCGGACGGCTCGACGATAGCTTCTATTGACCACACGTCCAACACAGCTCTGTTCGGCGGTACGCCGAATCCTGCCGATACGGTCACGTTCAATTTTGACGCCACCAAGCCCGTAGACAATGTGAAGGTCTATTTCTACAATAACCGTCTCCTGGATGGCTACGGTACACCGCAGACGTTCGGTGTCGAGTATCTGGAGGCGGACGGCATAACCTGGAAGCCGGTGAAAGGGCAATTCCGATACCCGGATGTTGTGGCCTCCAACTATAACAATGTGGAGTTCGAGAAGGTTAATACGACAGCGATTCGTGTCAGTGTGACCCATGCACTCGAACTTGCAACAGGGATCAAAGAAATTCAAATCTACAATAACGGCCTGACGGTTACGCCAGCAGTAAATCAGGCACCGAAGGTAACGGTAGATACCCCGGTAAGAGTGCAGCAGGATGAACTGCTGGCTGTGGTTCCCCAAATTTACGATGACGGTCTGCCTGGCGGCAAGCTGACCTATCAATGGGAGAAAATATCCGGTGATGGCGAGGTCGAAGAGGGTGCGCTCGATCAGGCTGTTTTGAAAGCCACCTTCAAGACTGTAGGTGAATATAAGTATCAGTTGACCGTCAGTGATGGAGACAAGCAAACGGTCATAGAAGTTCCTGTGTCCGTGTTCATAGCAACGGCTGAACTGGCCGATATGGTTGCGAAATTCGCAGACCGGGATTCGGCGCAAGGGAAAATTGTCCGGAATTCCGGCGACTTCACACCGGAATCCTGGCAGCAACTGCAGACCGCATTAACTGCGGCTAAAACATTACTGAGCAAAGGCAACTACACTCTGGATGAAGTAAAGGCTACTACCGACCAATTGCGTATAGCCGTTAGTACTCTCGGCTACAGAAATGCGGCGCTGCTGGCTGTGCCGAGCGCTTCATACACCTCGGCCTGGGAGTCGGTGTATGCGGTTAACGACGGATATATTCCGCTTTTCTCTACTGGTTTAGGTGATAATACAATAGAAACACAGTACGGCAACTGGGGCGGATCAGGGGACAATCAATGGCTGCAATATACCTGGAAGCAGAAGGTAAGCCTCTCCGGCAGCTCGATATATTTCTTCGATGACGGCGGCGGCGTGCAGGTACCAGCTGATTACAGCCTTGACTATTGGGATGAGGCAGCCGGTAAATTTGTCCCTGTCACCAACCTGAGTGAGAAGGGCAAGGAGAAGGACAAATTTAACGATGTAACCTTTGATAAGGTGGAAACGGATAAGCTGCGGCTGACGCTGGTTAAACAATCTGCTAGTGTTTTCACGGGAGTCAAGGAATGGCGCGCGATCTCGGCCAAGCCGGAGGGAGAAACGCCCGATCCGGGCACATTCGGCAAAATTGTAAGCATAGAGCAGGTTGCCGTAAATACGACGATAGGGGTAGTTCCTGCACTGCCGTCCAAAGTATTGGTAACTTATGCGAATGGGAATAAGGGCATGGCAGATGTGCAGTGGGAGGATATTCCGCTTAACAAGCTTACGATTGCTACAGACTTCATGATTTCCGGCAAGGTTGCCGGAACAGAGCTATCAGCAAGCTGCCGTATATTTGTGAAGTATGACAAGACAAGATTGAAGACTGCTATTGATACGGCTGCAGATCCGGCGGTGAATGAAGAGAACTATACCGCTGCGCCGGGGCAGTGGGAGACGCTTCATGCCGCATTGGCAACGGCTCAAGCTGTGTACGAGAACGGGGCTTCGACCGAAGGTGACATTAATGCTGCTTATACAGCTTTAAAAGCGGCCTTTGAAGCGCTGCAGCCGGTGGAAGGCCGCAATGCGCTGATCAGCGGAATCACGATTCCCGGCGGCATTGTCGATCAGGTAGCGAAAGAAATCATCGTGCCGGAGACGACTACGCTGACAGAATTGAAGGAAGGGCTGCAAGTTCCGGCAGGCGTAACCTTTGCCGTATATGGAAGTGACGGCATAACCGTTGCAACGGAGCTCCAGACCGGATACAAGGTGACCGTAACGGCTGTGGACAAAACGACGAACCGGACGTATACACTGACGTTGGCTTTCGTAACTCCGCCGGTGATCACGACTGGTCTTGAGGCGAAGCTGAAGGAAGTGCTGGAGCTGGAACAGGGGCTGTATACACCGGACAGCTGGACGGCGCTCCAGAAGGCTGTAGCCGCTGCGGCTGCGCTGCTGGAGAGCGGAACGGCTGACCAGGCGGGAATCGACGCCGCGTTAAGCAGGCTTGCGGCGGCGGTTGCCGGTCTGCAGCGGCTTCCGGCGGCAACGCCATCAGCAACGCCGCTGCCTTCGGCGACACCGACACCTACGCCGGGAAATCCGGCATCCGGGTCCGAGACATATGTTCCGACGCCGAAGCCTTCGCCAAGCGCGGCGCCGACAGCAGCACCTGCTGCCGTAAGCATAGGCAGCATTGTGCTGCATCCGGTGGCCGGAGCTGACGGAACGGTCAAGACAGTGCTGACAGCCGGGAATATTGAAGCTGCAGCCAAGGGAATAACAGACGGCAGGTTGACAGTATCCATTAAAGCGGCGGCAGGCGTGAAGCAGCTTTCAGTTGAGCTTCCATTGCAAGCGCTCATGGGAGCACAAGCTGTGCGCACAGTCAAGATTGAGACTGGAGCGGCGGACATTCTATTGAACGAGAGTTTCCTGAAAGTCTATGCCGACGGGAAGAGTAATAAGCTTGAGATTTCTGTCAGCGCTATAGATCCGGCAGGCTTACCGCTGCAGGCAAGCGCGCTGCTGGGAGTGAATGTGCTCAGCGATTTCGGACTGAGTGTTGACGGGACTGCTGTTCCGGCCTCCGTACTGAAGGCGAAGGGCGTCAAGCTCGCGTTGCCGTACACGTTGAAGCCGGGGGAGAACCCGAACAAGGTAGTGGCCTATTATCTCAATGATAAGCGCGAGCTGGAAATTGTGAAGAGCGGCAAATACAACGCCGCTGCCGGGAGACTGGAATTCAATCTCAACCGGAGCGGAAGTTACGCAATACGCTACTCGAATGTTTCATTTAAGGATATTGCAACTGCAGCCTGGGCAGTGGACAGCATCGAAGCACTCGCGGCCAGAGGAGCTATCCAAGGAACAAATGCGGATAACTTTAATCCCTCAGGCAACGTCACCCGTGCAGAGTTCATCAAGATCCTGATGAATGCGTTCGACCTGGTTGATGAGTCAGTCGTAAGCACATTTACAGATGTGAAGCAGGGTGCCTGGTATGCCGGAGCGGTTGCCAGCGCCCAGAAGCTGGGCATTGTTAAGGGGAAGCCGGACGGCACCTTCGGACTGAATGAGGAGATTACCCGTGAGGAAATGGCCGTCATGCTGCATCGTCTGACACAGCTTGCAAGCGTTTCGTTGAGCGGTGCGGCGAATGCCGGTGTCAATGCTAATATCAGTAACAATGCTGCCCCTGTGTCATTTTCTGATCTTGATCAAGTGTCATCCTACGCGGCTGATGCCGTGGAAGACATGAGCAAGAGCGGAGTGATTGGCGGAATGCCGGACGGCAAGTTTGCCCCGGACAGCCAGGCCACAAGAGCTCAAGCAGCAACAGTTATCTTCAGGCTGCTTGGGCAAGCTCAATAACGGGCATAGGGAACCCATAATGCAGTTGCTAGAATACGAGGACTCAAGCGTCCAATGAACTATGAACTAAAACTCGAAGTCGGGTAGTTCCCCCTACCCATAATTTATTAAACCAAAGCAGCCAATGACCAAAAAGACAGACCAGGGATTCTCCATTAACGGAAGAATCGCTGGTCTGTTATCTTTTTATGGTCTCTTTTTAATAACAGGACTGTCTCGTTTCTCAAAAAATCCACTTATGGGACGGTCCGCTTTAGCCTTTAATATGGTCGAGACGACAGGATTTGAACCTGCTGCCTCTTACTCCCGAAGTATGGGGCGGGGGTCTTTTGGTGTGTTATGGGGTCTTGTATAGTGTTAACCAGAGTAAATATAAAGCTTATATTGCTGCTGAGAACTAAGATGTGTTATTCAGTATTATCGGCGTTACTACATAATTACTACATGTACTACATTGGGATTATCAGTCTTTTGCTATATCATGACGTTGTATCCGTGTATCCGAATTCAGGGTATAATATTGAACAAAGGAGTTGATGAGCATGTATCTGGAATTAAAGGATAAGAGCGGTAAAGTGTATCGTTCTTTTATGAATGACCGTCAGAAGCCTGTAATTGTAATCAATGACACAGAATATGAAGTGTTCGAATTAATCCAGTCTCAGGACAACTCAGATGCTCTTTCGGCTGCGCAAATTGCTGAGCTTGATGCTGATCCTGAAATTGCAGAAATGATCCGAGAGTCCAAACGGGATATTATGCATGGTTCAATAATTTCTTCTAAGCAAATCGGTCAGGAAAGTTGTTTCCGTCAAAAACTTATAAAGACACTTACTATATTCGTATTGATCGTTATATCGTTTCCTATGAGCCATCTGAGGATGGCTCTACATACATAATTACTGCCTTTAAGCATGGAAGAGAGAATAGGAACCATTGACACCAACAGCAATACTTCAAATGTAGTGCTATTTTACTATGGGCGCGAAAGGTTGCTTTCTTTGAAAATATTTTAGTATTGTGAATTCATTTGTAGAATTTATAAGCTATATAAAATGAACTAAATAAGTACAAAAAAGGGCAAAAGTAGCGGAGGGGAAATTTGGAACTGTAGGAGCGATAGCGACCGCCTTTGTCACCGGATTTTCACCGCATATAGCGGGTACAATCAAGAAATTCTTACGACAACAACGGCCGGAAGTCCAAATATTCACCGTAGTTACGTCCTCAAACAAATGGGTAAATATTACATTAAATCTATATATTAGAGAAATATTTGGAGTGGGTTAATTTGGGCATTTGTATAACATAGAAGTGTTATTTTAATATAGAGGTGATTTTTACAATGGCTAGGACTAATCAGTTAACCATACATACGCTCACTCAAGGCGATAGACGACTTGTATCTCAGCTTTTTAAATCTTCAATTTCAGATGCCTTCGAAAAGGAGGGACTGGGGCATTTGCAGGAGGACATTCAACATGAAGTTGACAATAAAAAACAAATGGTTGATGCCTTTCTGAACCCGGCGAATACGGATATATACTTCCTTGTTGCCAAAATAGATGGGACGGTTGTCGGCACGATTTCATTTGCACCCTGCGACGAGGATATTCGCTCATGCACCGGAAATCAACTTGATGATGTGGGAGAGCTAGGAAGCTTATACGTTTTGCCAAGCTATCAGGGTCTCGGTGTAGGCTCGACGTTGATTAAGGAACTGATGGCATATCTAAGAAAGCAAGGGATTGAGCAGTTTTGCCTGGACAGTGGCTACCAACGTGCGCAGGCAAAATGGCTGCAGAAATTTGGCAAGCCGTATAAGGTGGTTAAGGATTATTGGGGACCGGATTCGGTTCACATGGTTTGGTTATGCAAAGTCAGCGATTATACAATATAGACTGGGAAGTTTCCATCAGCCGTTTGCCCTCCGAGATTGACAGATTTAGGGGCGCTGGCTATACTTGAAATGTCAAAATGCAAATCGGATAAAACGTTGATGAAATGAAGTACGCCGGAGCATGGCTCCCTCAGAGAACGGATTCCGTTACGATTACAATCGTAATGGCTGCGAGAATCCGGAAGACAGACCGGCGGAAAGCTGATTTCGGAGTGCGGGGACAATCCCGCCGGGGGGCGCCCGTTAACAGCCGCGACAAGGCGATCGCCAGCAGTTGTCCCATGCATATGGGCAGGGCGATAACCAGGGTGGTACCGCGATAATAATCGTCCCTGAATTCATTCAGGGGCGTTTTTGTGCATTCCGGCAGAAGTGCCGAATTAATGATAAGACGGGAGCTGTACATGATGAAAGCAAGTGAAATCCGTTCCAAATGGCTGCAGTTTTTTGAGAGTAAAGGCCACAAAATCGAGCCCAGCGCATCGCTGGTGCCCCATAATGACCCTTCGTTACTGTGGATTAACGCCGGTATGGCGCCGCTGAAGGCTTACTTCGATGGCCGGGAGATTCCTGAGAATCCCCGCCTGGCCAACTCGCAGAAATGTATCCGCACCAATGATATTGAGAATGTGGGCAAGACGCGCCGCCACCACACGTTCTTTGAAATGCTGGGGAACTTCTCCATCGGCGACTACTTTAAAGAAGAAGCGATCACCTGGGCTTGGGAGTTCCTGACCGGCAAGGAATGGATCGGCTTTGATCCGGAGCGCATTTCCGTGACGGTGTACGCCGAGGATGAAGAAGCCTTCAAGCTGTGGAATGAAAAGGTAGGACTGCCTGCAGAACGCATCATTAAGCTGGGAGATGAGAACTTCTGGGATATCGGCGAAGGCCCATGTGGACCTTGCTCAGAGATCTTCTACGACCGCGGTGAAGCTTACGGCAACGACATGAGTGATCCGGAAATGTATCCGGGCGGGGAAAATGAGCGTTGGCTCGAAGTGTGGAACCTGGTGTTCTCACAGTTCAACCATAACAAGGACGGCAGCTATACACCGCTTCCGAATAAGAATATCGATACCGGAGCGGGTCTGGAGCGTCTGGCTTCCATCCTGCAGGATGTCGATTCCAACTTCGACACGGATCTGTTCCAGCCGGTAATCCAGAAGACGGCGAAGCTGGCCAAAGTTACCTATAAAGACAACTTGGAGCAGGATATCGCACTTAAGGTGATTGCTGACCATATCCGTACCGTTACTTTTGCAGTAGGCGACGGAGTGCTTCCTTCCAATGAAGGACGCGGTTATATTATCCGCCGTTTGCTCCGCCGTGCGGTCCGTTACGGCAAGACGCTGGGTCTGGATCGTCCGTTCCTGTATGAGCTGACGGAAACCGTCGGTGAGGTTATGGGTGTGTACTATCCATCCATTGTAGACAACCGGGAGTATATCGCTAAAATCATCCGTACGGAAGAGGAGCGTTTCCACGAAACCTTGTCCGACGGTCTGGCCATTCTTGGCGAGCTTACCGCCAAAGCAAAGACGGAAGGCCTTGCTGCCATCGCTGGAGCAGATGCCTTCAAACTTTATGATACGTACGGCTTCCCGTTTGACCTTACGGAAGATTTTGCTTCCGAGCAAGGACTTACTGTTGACCGTGAAGGCTTTGATGCCGCGATGCAGGAACAGCGTGACCGGGCCAGAGCTGCCCGCCAGGATGGAGCCAGCATGAAGATTCAGGGCGGCGCGCTTGCTGAGCTGACGGTTAAAAGTGAATTTGTTGGTTATAATGACTCCGTAACAGAGTCAAAAATACTTGCTATTGTTGTCGGCGGTGAACTTGTCGATACAGCCGGTGAAGGTACCGAGTGCCAGGTGATTTTGGAATCAACACCGTTCTACGCCGAAAGCGGCGGACAGGTCAGTGACACCGGCCTGCTTACCGGAGGCTCTGTCACTGCCAAGGTAACCGGATTGTTCAAAGCACCGCATGGCCAGCATGTTCATCTGGTTACTGTTGAAGCCGGGGAGCTGAAGGTAGGCGAGAGTATCCGCGCGGAAGTAAACCGCGAGCAGCGCGAGGATATCGTGAAGAACCATACGGCAACCCACTTGCTGCATAAAGCGCTCAAGGAAGTATTGGGCGGCCATGTGAACCAAGCCGGGTCTTTAGTAGAAGGCGCACGTTTGCGTTTTGACTTCTCGCATTTCGGCGCAATTACGCCGGAGGAGCTGAGTGATATTGAGCATCGCGTAAATGCTCAAATCTGGCGCGGCCTGGATGTCGTGATCGAGAGCAAGCCAATTGAAGAAGCAAAAGCAATGGGGGCAATGGCCCTATTCGGTGAGAAGTACGGCAATGTGGTACGTGTCGTTCAGGTGGGTGACTACAGTCTTGAACTGTGCGGCGGCTGCCATGTGTCCAACACCTCGCAAATTGGAATCTTCAAGCTGGTCAGCGAGAGCGGCATCGGCTCCGGCGTACGCCGGATTGAAGCTGTTACCGGCCGTTATGCTTATGAGTTCACGGAGAGCCAGCTTGATCTGCTGAAGCAGTCAGCAGGCTTGCTGAAATCCTCCCTGAATGATGTGCCGAAGCGGATTGACGCGCTGCATGCCCAGGTTCGTGAGCTTTCCCGCGAGAATGAGTCACTGCAATCCAAGCTGAGCGCTACCTTTGCGGCAGAGCTGACAAGCAGCGTGAAGACAGTGGGCGGCGGTACACAGCTGCTGGCTGTTGCTGTTCAAGCCGGCAATATGGATGCCCTGCGCTCCACGGCCGATGAATTGAAATCCAAGCTGCCTGATGCTGTACTTGTGCTGGGTGCAGCGATGGACGATAAGGTCAACTTTGTAGTCGCAGTACCTCAGGAGCTGGTGAAGAAAGGCTTCCATGCCGGCAAGCTGGTCAAAGAGGTTGCTGCGGTATGCGGCGGCGGCGGCGGTGGACGGCCGGATATGGCCCAAGCCGGCGGTAAAGATGCCTCCAAGCTTGGCGAAGCACTCGTTAAGGCTGAAGAGCTGGTAGCTGCACTGGCGTAAACATCAGGCTACAGGGGTTCCCAAGGTAGCTGTCAACTAACATTAAGGCAGATCAGCCCTAGGCTGATACGCTGCCTGCGAACAAGGTAAAAGCATGTGAGACAGAGAAGCAGCGGTACTGAGTGCTCCATATCAGTGCCGCTGCTTTATTCAAAAAAATAAAAAGTTTTGAATTTTTGCGAATATTCGCCTTTCATGGTATTCTGCAATAGCTTAAAAGCCAAAAAAATCTATATTAATGTAGATAAAATGCCAAAAAAAGCGTTATTATTGTGGCAGGATTTCCTCGTTGGGGCATGAATATGTTATGATGAAGGCAGCAAGTAAGCTGTACAGCAGCAACTTTGCGAAGCTGCCCTTTTAGGGTGATTTTGCAGAAGGAAGGTGTCACAAATGGACTCCATGGACAAAACGGTTAAATTCAATGTGAAGGGCGATGAAAAGGAAGCTTCTCCTCAGGAAATCTTGCTCGCCGTATACGACGCGCTCGTGGAGAAAGAATATCATCCGATCAATCAGATCGTTGGATATCTTCTTTCCGGAGATCCGGCTTACATTCCGCGCCATAACAATGCGAGAAGTTTGGTCCGGAGGAAAGAACGTGATGAGCTGATTGAGGAACTGGTCCGTTTCTACCTTGCCAATCATCGGGTGGATCAGCCGAAATGAAGAAGCTGGGTCTGGATTACGGCGACCGTAGAATCGGAGTCGCCACAAGCGATATTTTCGGATGGACAGCCCAGGCTCTAGAGACGATTGAGCGCCGCGGAAACGGGAATGAGTTCGAACGGATCCGCGAACTGGTGAAAGAGCACGAAATTGGAGAAATTGTGGTTGGGCTTCCGAAAAATATGAATGGCTCAGTTGGACCGCGTGGTGAAATCTGTATAGAATTCGCCGGCCAGCTGCGGGAACAACTCGAATTACCCGTACACCTTTGGGATGAGCGTCTGACGACAGTATCCGCTGAGCGGGTGCTGATTGAAGGAGACGTCAGCCGGAAGAAACGCAAAGGGATTGTGGACAAAATGGCCGCAGCCTTGATTTTGCAAAATTTTTTGGATGCTAACAGTAAAAGGTGAGGGGTGCGCGGATATGACAAACGAGCAGATCGGCCAAGAAGAAGAACCGGAAATTATCTATATTCCCGATGAGGAAGGTAATGAAGAGGAATTTGAGGTCATCATGAAGTTTGAAGTCGACGGTTCGGATGCAAAGTATATGATGGTGGTTCCACTCGATTCCGAGGATGAAGAGAGCGATGAGGTGTATGCGTTCCGTTACGAGGAAGATGGTGACGACCTGCAGCTCTTCATGATCGAGAATGACGAAGAATGGGCCATTGTTGAAGAGACTTTCAATACTTTGGTAGACGAATTGGACGGAGGAGCCGAGAATGACTGATTTTTCCGCCGAACAAGCGGTATGGACATCTAAGCTCAAAGAAGTATACGGAGAAACAGTGGAACTGGAAGACGAGCAGGGTAAATCTTCCGTTTACGATATTATTGCCGAGTTTGAAGTCGGTGACCGCGCATATGCGGTGCTGACCGGTTCCGGAAAAGACGCGGAGCAGGAGATTCTGCGGATTGTAGTTTCGCCTGACGGTCTTCCGGAGCTGGAGAGCATCGTTGACGATGAAGAGTGGGAAGATATTTCCGAGCTGTACGATGAGCTGACTTTTCCCGCAGAGGACACGGAATAAGCATCTTTATCTGTATGCAACATTATGTTGAGCATGAAGAGGGCGGAATTTTCCGCGCTCTTTTTGCTTGATATACGACCATAAAAGGTTGATGCAGCGTTCTCATGAAATTTATGTTGAATTTAAGACAATACAATTTTATACTTTATAGTCGGAAAGTGAGGAGTCACATTTGAAAGCCGCAATCCGCGCTGTGCTCATTATTATCCTTTTGCTGGCATTGGCAGGAGGGGGAGGAGCATGGTATATCTGGAATGGCATGCAGCCGGTAGAGCCTGCAGGGCCAGCCGTCACGTTTACGATAGAGAAGGGCATGGGGAGTGCGGAAATCGCCAGCCTGCTCGAAGATAACGGCATTATACGTAACGGAATGTTCTTTAGGGGATATCTGAAATGGGTCAAAGAAGGGTCAAGCTTCAAGGCAGGCACCTATACGGCAAGTCCAGGGGACACCTATGATGAGCTGATTGCCCGGCTGAATGCCGGGGATGTGGTGAAGGAAGATACGGTGGTGTTCACCATTCCCGAAGGATTCACGGCGAAGCAGATAGCTGAGAAGCTTGCAGAGGCTTGGAACCAGCCGGCTGATGTGTTTCTGAAAATGATGAACTCGGGGGCGGGGCTGACTGCGGTAAATACGCTGAAGATTCCCGAGGACGCTAGTTTACGGCACCGGCTTGAGGGCTATTTGTTCCCGGAAACGTATGAGCTGGCCAAGGACAGTACACCGCAAGAGGTTGTTGAAGCCATGCTGGAGCAGTTGACGAAGAAGCTGGACAGTATTCCGGACTGGCAGGCGCAGCTTGCGGAGCGCGGATTGTCGCTGCATGAACTGCTGACCGTAGCTTCTCTCGTGGAGCGGGAGGTAGTTGTGGACGAAGAACGTCCGCTTGTAGCCGGTGTTATTTATAACAGGCTGAAAAAAGGCCAGAACCTGGAGATCGACGCAACTGTCCAGTATCTGCTGGACAAGCAGAAGGAAAGACTGCTGAATAAGGACCTGAAGGTCGAAAGCCCGTACAATACGTACCGGAACCCGGGTCTTCCACCTGGCCCTATCGGAAGTCCAGGCCTTGCATCGATTCAGGCTGCGCTTGCGCCGAAAGCCTCAGAGTACTATTTCTATGTGACCAAAAAAGACGGCACGCAGGGACATCTGTTTGGCAAGACCTACAAGGAACATTTAGCCAATATCAAAAAAAGTGAACAAAATCAGTAGGAAACCTGTAAAATGAGAACTGTTGCCGTTCCAGGAATTCCAGTAGGCGTTTTAGGGTTTGAGGGGGAATTCTCCCTCTATTTTAAATAAATGATGATGAGCTGGGCGGATGAATTTAGGAGGAATCAACATGAATAACAAACCGGAGCTGCTGGCAACGGCGGCTTCCTTGGAAGAAGCGCGTGTATTGCTGGATGCCGGGGCAGATGCGCTCCTCATCGGGGATGACCGTTTCGGCATGCGACTTGCCGGACATTTCTCGCTGGAGGACACAGCGGCTGTCGTTAGTCTGGCTCACGGCAAAGGCCGCAAGGTCTATGCCGGTCTTGGCGGGCTGATGACGAACCGTCTGCTGGATGAGCTTCCTGCTTATGTGAAGGCGATCGGTGAGCTTGGCGTTGACGGCATTGAATTCGGAGATCCAGCGGTGCTGGCGGCTGTGAAGCAGGAAGCGCCGGGCATGAAGCTTCACTGGAATGCGGAAATGACCTCGACCAATTATGCCACAGCGAACTATTGGGGCCGCAAGGGAGCATCGCGGGTCGTTCTGGCCCGTGAATTGAATATGGATGAGATGACCGATATGGTGCCGCTGCTGGAGATCGAAGCCCAGGTACACGTCCACGGGATGACGAATATATATCATTCCAAACGCAAGCTGGTAGAGAGCTATATGTCGCATCAAGGCCGTCCGAGTGAAGGCGGAAGCCTTGGCAAGGAGCGCGGCTTATTCCTGATTGAAGCAGAGCGCCAGAATGAGAAGTTTCCGATTTATGAAGATGTCAACGGGACACATATTATGAGTTCCGACGATATTTGCATTCTGGAGGATCTTCATCTGCTGCTGGGTGCCGGAGTACACAGCCTGAAGATTGAAGGGCTGCTGAAGCCCGCTGCCTACAATGCCGCTGTAGTTAAGGCTTACCGCCATGCGATAGACCTCTACACCGCTGATCCGGCAGGTTATGCGTTCCAGGAGGAATGGATGGACGGAATCCGGGCGCTGCAGGACCCTGAGCGTGAACTGACATTCGGCTTTTTCTACAAGGAACAGGTATATTAAAATATAAATAATGCAATGATTTGCTGATTTTAAAATGAACTTAATGCCTAACCTTAAAGATAGAGTAACGGAGGGAAGGTTTGGAACTGTAGGAGCGATAGCGTACGCCTTTAGGTTTGGATTTCTACCGTGGCTAACGGTTCAAATCAGGAAATCCAAACCTAACAGCGGCCGGAAGTCCAAACACTTACCGCAGTTGCGTTCATATCTAAAAGGAAGATTTTCAGGTTTATTTATACAGCAAAGATATGGAGGGGAGAACAGGAATGGGAACCATGACAAAGCCTAAGTTTAAGGGCAAACGTTACCGTCTGGACAAACCGGAGCTCCTTGCTCCGGCGGGTAATCTGGAGAAATTGAAATTCGCCGTGCATTATGGTGCGGATGCAGTATATATTGGAGGCCAGAAATACGGCCTGCGCTCCGGAGCGGATAACTTCAGCTTTGAAGAAATGCGTGAGGGCGTGGAATTCGCCAAGAAATACGGGGCCAAGGTATTTGTTGCCACCAATATCTATGCCCATAACGAAGATATCGCCGGGATTGAAGAATACCTGCGCAATCTATATGAAGCCGGGATTGCCGCCATTATTGTAGCGGATCCGGCCATCGTCGATACCGCGCGCCGCCTGGTGCCGGGCCTTGAGGTGCATCTCAGTACCCAGCAGTCCACACTGAACTGGCAGGCTGTCTCTTTCTGGAAAGAGGAAGGTCTGCCGCGTGTAGTACTGGGCCGTGAGACCAGCCTTGAAGAGATTGCCGAGATCAAAGCACATGTGGACATCGAGATCGAGAGCTTTATCCACGGAGCCATGTGCTCCTCGTATTCCGGTCGCTGCGTGCTGTCGAATCACTTCACGGACCGTGACTCTAACCGCGGCGGCTGCTGCCAGTCGTGCCGCTGGAAATACGATCTGTTCGAAGATGCCCGTCCGGAAGGTGCCTGGGTATCTGAGGAAGAGCAGGCTGAAGCCCTTTCGTCCCCGCAGCGTCTTGAGCCCGGTGTAACCCAGCTTCCACTACATCAGCCGGAGGATAACCAGTTCTCGATGGGCTCCAAGGATTTGTGCATGCTGGAGAGCATTCCTGAACTGATTGAGGCGGGCATTGACAGCTTCAAAATTGAAGGCCGGATGAAGTCGATTCACTATGTGGCGACTGTAGTCAACGCCTACCGCAAGGCCATTGATGCTTACATGGCCGATCCGGAAGGTTATGAGCTGAAGCCGGAGTGGCTGGAAGAGCTGCAAAAAGCGGCAAACCGTCCGCTGAACACCGGATTTTTCTACGATACCCCGGATCATGAGGATCATATCTATGAGCCGGAGGAAAAAGCGGCTCCTTATGATTTTGCCGGACTGGTGCTGGAGTATGATGCCGAAAGCGGCATGGCTCTAATTCAGCAGCGCAACAACTTCAAGCCGGGGCAGGAAGTGGAGTTCTTCGGCCCGGACAACACCTTCTTCAAGCAGACCGTCGGAGAGCTGTGGGATGAAGAAGGCAACCGGCTTGACGTTGCCCGCCACCCGCTTCAGCGTGTCCGCATGAAGGTAGACCAGCCGGTAGCTTATTTCGATATGATGCGGAAGAGAAAATAATTTTATTATTTATTTACAAGGGATGCTCTTATTTTTTTGAAGAGCATCTCTTTTTTTTGCGCTCCCGCCAAAATTCGGGATATTCTTAGGAAATATAAAATATTCTCTGGGAATTTGTAAAGAAAACTAAGAAAAAAGACCCAATATGCCGATATATATTCCGTGAACGCTTACATACATCTTCTAAACTAATTGGTAGGTGATGGTAATGGGGGCTCCCGAGCGTGAAAAAAGAGGAGAACAGCAGAAAGGGAGAAGGATGAGAGTGGGGAAGAACAAGAAGAAACCGGTGACAGTACAAAAAGCAGAGACAAACCGCACAAGTGAAACACAGACAGCAAGCAAAAGTAAGGTCAAGAAAGTGCGCGACAAGGTAACCCTTAAGGGGGTACTACATACTTCGGTGCGTCAGGTGAAAAGGGTCAACCCGCTGAAATCAGTTGGTGTCAAGCTGTTTTTGATTTTCTTGTCTTCAATTGTTATTGTGGTACTGCTCTTGGGACTGTTGTCCTATAACAAGGCCAAGAATACGATTAAAGATAATGTATCAGAAGCTAACCGGCAGACCATTATCCAGACCTCTGATAAGCTTGATATTCTTATCAAACAGTATGAGAATCTGGCACTGCAACTGTATTTTGATTCGAAAATGCAAAGTGATTTGACGGATTTGGCTTCCGCAAGTTCCAATTATGATAAATTTGTAGCTACCGATTCAATAAGCAAGAAGCTATCCAGCCAGACGACAACGGATTCGAACATTGTAGCTATTTCACTGATTCCGCAGTCAGCGGACTATAGTGTAATTACAAGCGGCAACTCCGGACTGAAAATGGATGGAATAAGAGATCAGGATTGGTATAAGACGGTTGTAGGCCGTACTCAGGAATATGAATATTATTACTCCAAGGAAACCAAAGCATCCCAGAACTACTGGTTCTCGACGGCCATTGAAGGTGATAAAGGGAAAAATATCGCGATGGTAAGATCCCTCAAAAACATGGGTTCCAATTCAGGCTATGTAATCATGCTTGAACTGAAAAACACACTGCTGGAGGAAGCCTTCAAAACGGTTTCCCTCGGAGACGGCTCACGGATTCAGCTTGTGGACCCGGATGGTATAGTAGTCGCTTCTAATGTACCTGCTGATGATGGGGTGGCTTCAGAGCTAGCCTTCATCAAGGAGAGCAAGAGCAACAACGCAAGTCAGGAAGCCAGTGATGCCGACGGCAAGGATGTGCTGGCAGTGTATAATCCCTTGACCAAGGCTGACTGGAAGCTGACCGGAGTGGTGCCTACCGGCGAGCTGGTGAAGGCAGCACGTCCGATTCTGTTCACGACTTATCTGGCGGCGCTTGCCGCAGCCGCGCTCGCGGTAGTGCTAGGGTTCTGGATGGTCCAGATGATCGCCAAACCGCTGGCACGCCTGAAGGATCTTATGGTTGAAGGTTCAAAAGGTGACCTGAGCGTGCGTACCGAATACGTATCTAAGGATGAGATCGGCGAACTGTCGGCCTCCTTCAATACAATGATGGAACGGATTACAGAACTGGTTGCACAGACAACGGACACAGCCCGTGAAGTGCTGGATACTGCTGGTGAGCTTGGTGAAGCTTCCCGCAAGACTGCCATTTCCGCGAAGGAAATTGCCGCTGCTACGGAAGAGATCGCCGGTGGTGCAGGAAGTTTGGCTTTGGAAGCTGAACGCGGCAATGAACTGACGGATCTGATCGCTACGCAGATGCAGAGCGTTATCGCTGCCAATGCCGAGATGGATGAGGCGGCCCGTGGTGTCGGTGAAGCCAGCGGACACGGAGCGAAGCAACTGGAAGAGCTGCTGAAGCAGACAGGCCGTACCGGAGAGATGACAACCGCACTGGTGGATCGTGTCAACGATTTGAAAGAAACGGTATTCTCTGTAATCAAAGTGCTTGATGTGATGAAGAACATTACACAGCAGACAAACATTCTCTCATTGAATGCAACCATTGAAGCAGCAAGAGCGGGCGAAGCAGGCCGCGGATTTATGGTCGTGGCTGGGGAAGTCCGGCAGCTGGCGGATCAATCCAAGCAGTCCATTGCCCTTGTAGCCGGGATTACCGATAAAATCATGGCTGAAATGAACGAGACAGTAACTGTGCTGTCCGAAGTTGCACCGCTCTTCAAGCAGCAGATGAGTTCGGTGAAGAGCACAAGCGATATCTTCGTATCGGTTAAGGGACAGATGGAGGATTTCATTACAAGCCTCGAATCAGTGACCGGAGCCATTGGAAGCCTCAATCATTCCCAAGGTGTCCTGTCGGATGCCATGGGCAACGTAAGTGCGGTAGCGCAGCAATCCTCGGCCACTTCGGAAGAGGTAGCCTCACTCAGCAGCGAGCAGCAGAACGTGAGCGATCACCTCGTTTCGCTGTCAGGCAAGCTGGAGAGCGTTTCAACTCAGCTGAAGGATAAGCTGGCGCTGTTTACCATCAAATAAATCATTAGAGTTACGCAGGTTTTTGAGCCGATAAGGCCGTTTCTTCCACAGGAAGAAGCGGCCTTATTCCGCTTTAACAGGTTTCAATGCTTTGGCAAAGGGCTATGGAAACAATCTTTGAAGTTAACTTGGAACTTTGCGTGCTATCTTCTTGTACAACCACACACTAACACGTATAATGATTTTGTTAGGCAAATTGTTATGAATATAAGAAAAGTTAGGTAAACGCCATTGAAGGAGAAGGGCCGTATGAAGGGTAAACGCAAATACAACTGGTGGTCCTTTATCGGGGATATGAGCATGGAACGCAAGCTACTCCTCGTCTTTCTGATTATCATTACACTCCCGCTTTCTTTTATCAGTGTAATCAGCTTCAAGAGCTACTCCAAGTCCATCGAGTATAATACCATTGCTTATTCAGAAAAGCTGATTGATCAAATGATGGACGGGATTGATGACTACATAGAGGATATGAAACGAATCTCATCCATGCCCGCTTATGTAAACGATATCAAGCAGAACCTGCTGCGCTCGAACCGTTATTATGAGCAGAAGCAGGGCATGACGGGCGAGACGGACAGTTCTTCGATTGCACCCGGTGATTTTGATCTTTTGCTGTCTATACAGCGGGGGATCGAAGGAAATATATCCTTCATCAACAATATCAAACGGGGCACGAATTCCGTGTATATTTTTGACGGCTATGGCAACGGTTATTATTCGGCCAAAGACGGAGGCGTCCGGTTGGATCTGAAGCAAAGCTACAAGTTCTGGAGCGAGCAGGCCAAGTATTCCAGCGGGGAAGCACTGCTTTTCGGCACTCAGGCATACACAAGCAATCTGCAAAGCACCCGTTATGCGTTTACGGTTGTTCGTAAAATTGTCGACGGCCTGTGGAATCCAATCGGACTGATCGCGGTGGATGCCAATATCAGCAACATGGAAAACCAAGTTGCCGAACTGGATAAGGTTACGCACGGCAAGTCATTAATTGTGGATGAGAACGGAAAAGTTGTGTATGACAGCGATCAGAAGCTGCTGACGACGGATATTTCACACACGTTGCTGTACCGTAAGGCGCAGGGCAGCGCCGGGAGCTTCTACGATACGGTGTCCGGCAGGGATAGGCTGAATATATATTCAAGCTCCTCCAAGACCAATTGGAAGGTGATTATCTCCATTCCGGTCGATGAGTTGACCCGTGATGTGAAGCTGACCCGCAATGTGACCTTTGCTGCAACGCTGATTATCATTGTGCTGGCGCTGATTATTTCGATTATTTTATCCTTTGCTTTGACCAAACCGTTGACTCAATTGATTCAGCTAATGAAAAAAGTGCAGAACGGCGATCTTGATGTCACCTTCCGAGTCAAACGCCGGGATGAAATTGGCCTGCTGGGTCACCAGTTCAACCGGATGCTTGCTCGGATCAGGCAGCTGATCGAGGATATCTACCGGATTGAAGAGCAGAAGAAGGAGGCGGAGCTACAGGCGCTGCAGAGCCAGATCAATCCTCACTTCATCTATAACACACTGGAGTCTATACGCATGACTGCAGAGCTTAATGACGATGTGGAAGCCGCCGACATGATCTCCATACTGGGCAAGCTGCTGCGTTACAGCACGAGTGAATTAACCGGCAAAACGACGATGAAGCAGGAACTGCTATATGTGCGCAACTACGTAGAGCTGCTGGGCAGCCGTTATCCCGGACGTTTCCTGCTGGAGATCGATGTCCCGGAGGAGCTTAACGAATACTCCATCATTAAGCTGGTCTTCCAGCCGATCATAGAGAACGCTGCTTATCACGGATTGGATGACAGCAAGCCGCAGATGCATCTCAGCATTAAATGTGAGATTACGGAGCATAAGCTGCTGTTTCATATCAGCGATGACGGCTGCGGTATGGATCAGGACACGCTGGACAAGCTCAATGACAGTCTGAAACGCGAGACACCTCGAAAGAAAAGCATCAATGGAGGAATCGGTATGAAAAATGTGCACCAGCGTGTACAGCTGCATTATGGTGCGGGTTACGGCATTGAAGTGTTCAGTGAGGCCGGGAAAGGGACGGATGTAATCTTATCCCTGCCACTGCTGGAGCCAAGCGAACGGACGGATGGCGAGAGCTAAGAGAGGGGGGAACACCTTGAAGAGGATTAAAATGCATTGGCCTGTACAAACGGTGCTGCTGGTTCTGCTGCTGCTGTCAGCGGGTTGCGAGAATCGCAGCAACAGCAAGGAGCCTGCTGCATCAGCTGCCGTAAACGGGGGCGCATCCAGTTTATCAGGCACGATTGTCATGCTGACGAATCGAATCGATCTGATTGAGAATGGAACCTTCAAAGGATATGCCGACCAGTTTAAAAAGAAGTATCCGGAAGCTAATGTGGAATTCGAAGGCTTGTCCAATTATGCGAGCGACATTCTCGTCCGATTATCGACCAAGGACGCCGGGGATGTTCTGCTGCTGCCTGTTAATTTGCCGGCGAAAGAGCTTGAGCTTTTTTTTGAGCCGCTGGATAATGAAATGTCCGCCCAGGAAAGATTCACCACATTCGCTACTTACGGTGGCAAGAGGTACGGATTATCTACAGGTACGACAACCAGTGGAATCGTCTATAACAAGCGGGCTTTCGAGCAGGCGGGCATTACGCAAATTCCGCAGACCCTTGAACAATTCTACGCAGCCTGCGCCAAGCTGAAGGCGGCGGGAATTACCCCCGTCTACTTAAATTACGGAGCCGTCTGGCCGCTGCGGGAATGGGGAAATAATATGGTCAATTTTATGACCGGTGATCCCGAATACATGAACAACATGGTTCATGAGGACAGCCCGTGGCAGATTGATAATGCATGGGGGCAATCTCTGTCCATTGCCAGAACGATAATAGACAGGGGTTATGTGGAGGACGAGCTGTTCTCAAACAATTGGGAGATTTCCAAGACCAAGCTGGCGAAGGGGGAGGTCGGCATGTATCTGCTCGGAAACTGGACGATCCGCCAGGTGCTGGATGCCGGTGCTTCTGAAGGGGATATCGGATTCTTCCCGTTTCCGTATGATAATAGCAGTGAACATTATGCTCCGCTCAATCCGGACTGGTTCATTGGAGTCAGCAAATTCAGCAAGCATAAGGAGCTTTCCATGGCCTGGGTAGAGTATTTTGTAAAAGAGACCTCTTACACGGCTGACTGGGGCTTCCTGCCTCCTGAGGGAGCTGCAGAGCCTTCTATGGAGCCATTCCGCGAGTTTCTCTCCTACAATCCCCGGTTGGTTGAGGCTACGGTGCAAAGTGATGCCTTCATAGAGATGGCGAACCGGGCGAAGCTGTCGTTCTGGTCAGGAGATTATATTCAGGAGCTGCTTGCCGCGCCGGATTTACAGCAGTCTTTTGACATGTTGAATGAGAAGTGGAAGGAAGCGCGTCAGGGGCAGCAGGCTTCTCCGCAGCCATAAACGGGAATTGTTTTATAAATCAAGATTATTTTGGAGGGTTTTCATATGGCTAAAAAGGTTACCATGCAGAAAATTGCCGATCATCTCGGTGTATCCAAGTTTGTCGTCTCCAAATCGCTTTCAGGCAAGGGCGGCGTCAACGAAACAACCAGAGAGCGGGTAATCCAGGCTGCTTCACAGCTTGGCTATTTCACACAGAAGAATGCATACGTGCAAAATATAAAACGTTCCTCCCAGGGCTCAGGGAGCGACCGGAATAAGCAGTCGGTGCTGGTGCTGATGCCCAATATCCGTTCACAGACTCAGGATTCCCTCTATTGGGGCAAAATTGTTGACGGTATCGCACTTGCACTGGATCAGGAAGGCCTCGGAATGGTGATTGTTTCCGAGCACCGTGCAGATAATTTCGTCAATATTTTGAACCCGAACGGTCTTCTCGGCCTGCTTGGGGTAGGACAGATTTCTACCTCGCTGCTGCTGGAGGTGCACCGTATCGGACTGCCGATGGTGCTGATTGATCATGAAGATCCGCTAATTCCGAGTGATACAGTATTCGCCAACAATACTGATTCCATGAACCGGCTGAGCAACCACCTGATGGCAACTGGGCATAAGCTGCTGCATTTTATCGGTAATATCCGCTACTCGCGCAGCTTCCGGGACCGCTGGATCGGCTTCCGCAGCGCCCTGGAAGAGAGTGAATTGAAGCCCCCTGCCGGTGATGACGAGATGCTTCAGCTGGAAGGTATGGATGACGCAATCATTCAAGAGCAGTTTAACCAATGGATGGCGAAGCGGAAAAAAGCCAAAACCATGCCGACTGCGCTAGTCTGCGCCAATGATTTCATCGCGCTCACAGTCAGCGAGGCGCTGAAGGAAGAAGGCTTCTCCATACCAGGCGATATCTCGGTTACGGGATTTGACAACATCGAGGATGCAACAAGAGGTGTTCCGCCGCTTACTACTGTGCATGTACCCAAGGAGGCAATGGGCCGGGCGGCAGTGGAGAAGCTGCTGAACCGGATTCATAATCCGTCAGCACCTCTGGAGAAGATTCTGATCGCTGCGGATATCGTCCACCGGGATTCAGCGGCCGGACCGCAGAGCTAGGGAATGCGATGAAGACAGGAGGAGATGGAATGAACCAGACGTTAGCAGATCCGACAGAACACCCGGATTGGAGACTGCCGCATTCATTTGAATGGTATGCCGGACTGGGAGGGGCGACGGGGAAATATACGTACCCCTGGAATTCCACGATCACGGGGCCCGATGCGGAGGCGATGTTCGCCGAGGAGGTTGCAGGGCTGGTGCCAGGGCAAAGAGTGCTCGATATCGGCTGCGGCCACGGGGATTTTACGATTCGCTGGAGTCCTGTGGTGAAGCAAATTGTCGGGCTGGATGTCACTGCTGATTTTATTGAATCGGCCAACAACAGAGCCCTCTCCAATGTTTCTTTTGTTACGGCCAATACCAAGCACAAGCTTCCCTTCGAAGACGGACAATTTGATTGTGCTTACAACCGTAAAGGCCCGACCTCCGCATACTCCGATCTTACGAGAATCCTCACTAAAGGCGGGAGGCTGCTTGCTCTCCATCCCGGCGACCGTTTGTCGCCAGAGCTGTCCAGGCTCTTTCCCGGGCTGTTTGCACCTCAGCCGGAAGGAACTCCGGTACTGGACAAGATCAATCAACGGCTCGAGGCAAGCGGATTTACAAGCGCTGAAATCGAGATTGTTACGAGTGAGCAGTATTTTCATGAGCCGCTGGATATTGTGCGGTTGCGCTGTTTTGGCCAGACACCTGCGGTTCACGAAATGGTGTTGCAATGTATGCCTGAGATCAGCCGGATCTTCAATCAGCACCAGTCATCCCAAGGGTTGCAGGCAACCTTGGATAATTACATCGTTCGCGCAGCGGTGTAAGTTGGCACTAAGTCTGCTCAAATCTCAAAAAACAGGAAAAAATGCAAGTATAGTTTCTCTTTTTGCGCTGTTCCGCCACCTGTATAATTTGGCCTGAAACCAAGAGAGGTTATTGGGGCAATTTAGAAGGCATCATCAGCACCTGTAGCTTTAATTGCATTCCCTGCAACTATTCAAGGCATAAGCAGATTATTTCTAGAAATAATTGCATTTCATGCAGTTAAAAATAATGAATTCACCCATTCAAGCCGAAATATCCCAACATAAATGTACAGAATGCAACTATACTCGCGGTGGCAGTGGAATTTACGTTTTTAAGTGTACGAAGTACAATTAAGTCGCATTGAGAGTGGTGAATTCGGCCAAAAAGCCATACGGTCATTACGCTTGCCGGTTCTTACCTCAGCCCATATAAATATAAAAAAAGAGTCAGCCAGGAGATCAACCCGGCGGACCCTTTTTACGTATGAAGTGTAGGCAATTATAGCTGCAAGTTACGGTCGATCAATGCGATGCGCTGTTGTACGCAGGCATAGGAACGGAGCGGATCTTCCGGTGTATTCAGCACATAGTCGAGCATTTGGTCAACTGTAGTGGTAGCTACATGAATGCGGGTGTCGGAGGATGCGTAGTAAATATAGATTTCTCCGTTATCGCGGGCAATAACACCATTGCAAAACACTACGTTGGATACGTCGCCGACACGTTCTTCACCGTCTGGAGCGATGAAATGGCCGCCTGGAGCATGGGTAACTTTGTTCGGCTCATTCAGGTCCGACAGGAAAGCATAAAGCACGTACCGCAGTCCTGCTGCTGTATTGCGCACGCCATGGGCGATGTGCAGCCAGCCGCGCGGAGTTTTGATTGGAGCCGGGCCTTGGCCGTTTTTCACTTCCTTGATGGTGTGATAATAGCGCTGGTCCATAATGGACTCGCTGGTAATTACGGCGTTTTCGATTGTATCGGACAATCCCCAGCCGATGCCGCCGCCGGAACCGGCGTCGATGAAGCCATCCTGCGGACGGGTGTAGAAGGCATATTTGCCATCCACAAATTCAGGATGCAGCACGACATTGCGCTGCTGGGCGGAACCGGTCTTCAGGTCAGCCAGACGTTCCCAGGTCTTCAGATCCTTGGTACGGGTGATTCCGCACTGGGCTACAGCACTGGAGAGGTCGCCGTGCGGTGCATCCGGATCTTTACGCTCGGTGCAGAACAAGCCATAGATCCAGCCATCTGCATGTTTAACCAGACGCATGTCGTAGACATTGATATCCGGGTCTTCTGTTTCAGGCAACACTACCGGATGGTCCCAGAAGCGGAAGCCGTCTACACCGCTGTCGCTTTCGGCTACGGCGAAGAAGGATTTGCGGTCATTGCCCTCAACGCGGGCTACGATATAGAACTTGCCATCCAATTCAATGGCGCCCGGGTTGAAGATGCCGTTAACGCCGATTCTTTCAGCAAAATAAGGATTGGTTGCCGGATTATAATCATAACGCCAGATCAGCGGGGCATGCTCCGCGGTGAGCAGCGGATATTGATAACGGTCATAAGTCCCGTTGCCGTAAGGCACCTTCTCATTTTTGCGTCCGATCAGGGCTTCATAACGTGCCGTTAATTGCTCTTTGCGTTCTTCGAATAAAGTTGTCATTAGATATTCTCCTTTATAGTTGATTTAAGACGTTCGATCATCTCGAAGCAGGCTCTGCTGTTATGATAAGGACATTTCCAGGCACTGACTTTCGGCTCATGCGCGAGCGGCTGCAGCTTCTCGTCAACACCCCAGTACCATTCGCCATACTTGCGGTCCACTAAATAGCTGTCAATAAAGTTCCAGGCACCTTCGGCAGCATTCAGGAACCGCTGATTCCCTGTCAGCTGATAGGCATTGTAGAAGCCGACAACAGCTTCAGCCTGCGGCCACCAGTCCTTATCCTTGCTCAGCAGCCCGCTGCCTTCGGCCTCATTCCAGATGCCTCCGTCGCTGGCGATGCCTTCTTCAAGCGCAGCTTCCGCCATGGTCAGGGCAACTGTGCGCACGCGCTGGAGCAGCTTCTCATCGCCAAGCACCTCTGCGGCTTCCACCAGCAGCCAGCTGCCTTCGATATCATGGCCGTAGGAGACGAGCTCAGATTTCACATGCCACTCCTCATCCAGGAACAGGTGGAAATGCTTGCCTTCCGCGTCAATGATATGATCAAGCATCATTTCGATCAGCCCGGCCAGCTTAACCTTCAGCTCCTCGGATTTCCATACACGGTACAGGCCGGTATAACCCTCCAGCACATGCAGATGCGTATTCATCGACTTCTTCTCATTCATATCCTTGGCGCTTAGCGACAGATCATCCGTTACATGCCATTCACGCGACAGTGCTTCGATATATCCTTTATAAAGCGGATCATAACCGTGCTTTTCCAAGAGACGGAACAGCTCAACCGCTTGTTCCAAGGCTTGCGAATTTCCCGTAGCATGATGGAACTCGGCTAGCGCGTAGATGGCAAAAGCCTGGCCGTATACTTGCTTTTTCGGCTGGGAAGGTGCACCTAAAGCATCTACCATCCAGTAAAATCCACCGTATTCCTTATCTGTGAAATGCTCCAGCAGGTAGCTGTAGGCACGTTCAGCCATGGACAGGTATTCAGCTTTGCGGTACATGCGGTAAGCACTCGCAAACGTCCAGAGAATCCGTGCATTAAGCACAAGGCTTTTCTCTGCGCCTTCGACAACATTCAACTGGTTATCAATTTCGCCAACAAAGCCGCCGTGTTGTTCATCCAGCGTGTGTTCCATCCAGAAGCCGAGAATATTGTCCTGCAACTCCGCTTCCAGCTTCTTTAGCCAATCTTCGGGTGAGTTCTTCATTTTTCTGGTCCACTCCCATCGTTAGTTATTGATTTTGGAGCCATAATACGCTTTGATGACACCTGCTGCCGACTTCCCGTACATGCAGTAATCATCATTGTCTGCCGCCTCTTCAAGCGGGTAGAGGTGTGCAGGCCAATCCCATAACATAAAGCCCCGTACCCATTCACGGCTTTCGCAGCTGCCGAACATCGCCTGGTAGAACCGGCGTTGCTCTTCTTCGCTGGGTTCACCTTGTAACGTCCAGTCATTGGGGATAGCGGCGCTCCCGGTACGGCTGGGACAACCGGCTTCCATAAAGAAGAACGGTTTGTTGTGTGACTTCACCACCGCTTCAATCCGCTCAAGCTGGGCCTCCCAGTCCTGTTCCGGATAATATCCGCTGGAGGAGATCACATCGAGGTCATCCCACCAGGTCACGTTATCCTCCTGGTATTTGTCGCAATTGTAGGTAATGATCCCGTGGTAGACCTTGCGTACCTCAGCGATCAGGGCCCGCCATTCGGCTTCGCGCCGGTCGGTCTGAACCAGCTCACAGCCGATGCAGAACATTTCGCAACCGCTTTCTTCAGCGATCGCAGCATAATGCAGGATAAAGTCAGTATAAGAGCGGAACCACTCCGACCATTTGGGCTCGCAGGGAACATCCTTGTCGAAAAAGTTAATATGAGCGCGCCAAGTGCCGTCTGCACAATTGACAATCGGCTTCAGGCAGACCTTTAAAGTGAGCTCTTTGGCCTTGCGGATCGCCCGGACTACTTCTTCGTCGGTGACTGTCGGCTTCTCCCAGTACGGAATTTCCGTAGATTGCGGAGTGGCCTGAATGGCGCTGAAGGCAATTGCGGTCCAGTTCGCACCCGTAACCGATTTCATAAGCCCCATCGAAGCTTCGGCTGCTTCAGTAGTCCAGGTTCCGCGTCTGCCCATAAAGCCCCAGGTGACACCTCCGACATATTCATTAAGCAGTGACATTTGGAAACCTCGCTTTACTTGGAAGAATAGATAAAATAATGCTAACAAATAATAATTTTTTTTGTTGTGTTGTTATTATAATATTGTTATTTATTAATAACAACAATACAATTTAGTTATATACCTTTTTGTGTTTGATTTCAAGGGGGAATTAATTAAAGTAAACTGAAGACTATAAAAGAGCAACACAACACATTTTCTAACCGGCTAATGAGGCATATAATTGAAATGGTAGCGCAATCATTCGTAACGGATTTACAATTGGAGGCGGTTTCGAATTGATTAAGGTCATGATTGCGGACGATGAGGAAGTAATACGACGCGGGCTGGAGAAGATTACTTCCCGCATGGACTTGGAAGTGGAGGTCATTGGCTCATACGGCAATGGACAGGAGGCTTGGGGGCATCTTTCCAAGCTGGCCCCTGAGGATATTGATCTCCTGATTACGGACATCAAGATGCCGAGGATGGACGGCTTCAAGCTGATAGAAGAGGCCAGGGGCCATATGAAAAATTTATCCATCGCTGTGCTGAGCGGATTTAGCGAGTTTGACTATGCCCGGAGGGCCATGCGTCACGGCGTACTGGATTACCTGCTTAAGCCGATAGAGAAGGCACAATTGTACGAGCTGCTGAAGCGGGTGGAGGAGAACAAGGAACTGAAGATTGCCGTACCTGAACAGGAGAATCCTCCAGCTCAGGCTCCCGAGGGCGGAGAGCATTATGTGGTTGAACAGACCAAAAGCATTCTGGAGAAGGAATACGGCCAAAATTTTGAGCTGGAGCGTCTGGCAGAGACCGTTGGCATGAACGCAAGTTATATCAGCCGCCTGTTTAAGTTCAAGACCGGCCAGACGATAACGGATTATCTTATCGGTATTCGTATCGCGAAAGCCAAGGAGCTGCTGATTGGACAGCCTGATCTCAAAAACTATGAAATTGCCGAAAGGGTCGGTTACAGCGATCCTGTATATTTTAACAAGCTGTTCAAGAAAATGTGCGGAATGACACCAAAGGATTACAAAAGCGGATGCAGGACTCCGAAAAGCTAGCATCCGGCACCAAGTAATCTGCTCTTTAATAGGAAATGATTCGTGAAAAGGGGGGCGAAAGCCCTCCTTTTCAGGTTGTTTAATATAAGGTAGATAACAAATTTAAATTTAGAAAAACAAAAATAACAAATTGAAGACCAGAAAAAACAATTGAAACCATCGTTTTGGTTCTGGAAACGATTTATAATATATTTGTAAGCGATACCATCATTCTTTTCATAACGATTGCAGACAAAACACGAATTAACGGTGATTTATCTCAATCATGAGTGATATAGAGTGTTAGTATTTTGTTATCTAGAATCGTGAATAAAAGAGAGGGGTCAAAAGCAATGAAGAAAAGCAAAGTAATGGCTGGTTTAATGGGACTTACGCTAATGGCTGGCTTGTTCACAGGCTGTTCATCGAACAACAACGCGGAGAATGAAACAGCGAACAATAAAGGAAACGCCGGAACCAACACGGAGGCTACTGCTGCTCCTGAAGGTGATGCCGCCAAGGACATCAAAGGCGAAATCACTGTGATTACACAAAGAACGGATATTGTTGATACCGTATTCAAAGATTACGCAGCAAAATTCAATGAGAAATATCCGGACGTAAAAGTGAACTTTGAAGCACTTTCCAGCTATGAGGATCAAATCAAAATCCGTATGAGCACCGACGATTACGGTGACGTGCTGCTGCTGCCTACAAGCGTAGCGATCAAGGATCTGCCGGACTTTTTCGAGCCGCTGGGCCAAATGTCCGACCTTGAACAGAAATATACAGGGCTTGAAGAACGTTCGGTAGACGGAGTTTCCTACGGTGTTCCAATCACTGTTAACTTCTCCGGCGTAATTTACAACAAACAAGTATTTAAAGATGCGGGCATTACGGAAACACCGAGAACGATGGACCAGTTCATGACGGCTCTGCAGAGCATCAAAGATAAAACCGAGGCTGTTCCGCTGTACACGAACTATGCAGCCGGTTGGACATTGACTCAATGGGAAGCGGATTTGGCTACCGTTGCCGGCAACCGCGATTATGTGAATATCGCTCAAGTAGCTTCCGATGACAACTTCGTTAAGGGACAACCTCACTATGACCTGTACAAAGTACTGTACGATGCAGCTAAGAACGGCTTGATTGAAGAAGATCCTACAACAACAGACTGGGAATCTTCCAAGGCTGACCTGGCTAACGGAAAAATCGGTACCATGATGCTCGGATCCTGGGCGATCGGCCAAATTAAAGGAGTGGCTACAAATCCTGACGATGTAGGCTTCATGCCATTCCCTACCAATGCCGAGAAGGTTCTGGTTCCGCTGTCTGATGACTACAACCTGGGTGTCAGCGTTCACAGTAAAAATAAAGAAGCAGCAAGAGCCTGGTTGGACTGGTTCATTAATGAATCCGGCTATCCGACTACTGAAGGCGGCGGCATGAGCCCGGTTAAGGGTGCTGAGCTTCCTGAAATCCTCAAACAATTTGAAGGCACGGAAGTAACCTTTGATACACTGGCTCCTGCTAAAGCTGGAGAAGAAGGCTGGGTTGATGCCATCGACAAGGAAGCTCAAATTGGCCTCTGGCAGCCTGACTTCAAGAAAGTGATCATTGAAGCGGCTATCGGTAACCGCAAAGATTCCTATGACGATATCATGAAAGATCTGAACGATAAATGGAAAGAAGCAAGAGCAAAAGTTACCGCTGCAAAGTAAGTGCCGGTGACTGCTATAACATTTTAACTTGATAAAACGCAGGGTGAAGAAAGATTCAAGAGAACGGGAAGATGCTCAAAGAGGCATTTTCCCCTTCACTTTTGCGGCCTGGAGCTGGATTTGGAGTAAAAAGCATTTGTTCTTAGGAGGTGTGGAGAGTGCCCAAATTGTCTAACTTGAGTTATAAAAATCAGCGGATTTTGATTATTTTTCTATTTTCGTTGGTTCCGCTTCTTTTACTGTTAACCTTCTCGTATTTACCGGTGTTCAAGATGTTCCAGTACAGCTTCACGAGCTGGGATGGACTCAGCAAGAAGATGGAATATGTAGGGCTCGAAAACTATAAGACCATCTTCACCAAACCGGAGTATTTTTCCGTATTTAAAGTCAGTTTGTATTACTTCTTTGCTACCTTTGTCCAAATGGGACTGGCGCTGTATTTTGCCACCATTCTAAGCTTTAATGTCCGGATGAAAAATTGGTTCAAGGGAATTCTGTTCTTCCCGACACTGCTTAACGGTGTGGCTATCGGTTTTATCTTCCTGTTCTTCTTCAAGCCGGAAGGGACTCTCAATACACTGCTTGATTTGTTGGGACTTGGAGCCTGGCAGCAGAAATGGCTGCTAAATCCTCATCTGATCAATATTTCCCTTGCTTTTGCCTCCGTCTGGAGATACATGGGAATGAACTTTATCATCTTCCTTGGAGCGATTTCCTCGATCGGAAGTGATATTTATGAAGCTTCGGAAATTGACGGCGCCAACCGCTGGCACCAGTTCAGACATATTATTATTCCGAGCATCAAACGTATATTGCAGCTCAATCTGATTCTCGCGGTAAGCGGAGCGATCGGTGTCTTCGAAATTCCGTATGTCATGACCGGCGGGTCCAATGGCAGCAGCACGTTTGTCATCCAGACCGTCGATGTGGCCTTCAAATACAGCAAGCTTGGCCTTGCTTCCGCAATGGCCGTATTGCTTCTGGGCATAGTTATACTTGTTACCATTTTACAGCGTGTTCTGATCAAGGAGGAGAAGTAAGAGCTATGCATACTTTTAAATATACCGCTGCTTCTTTCTTCAAATACCTCACCTTACTGTTAGGAGCGCTGGTGGCACTTATTCCAATCGTTGTCGTCCTTTTCGCTTCACTAAAAACAAACGCCGAATATGCTTCGACCGGACCGCTAACACTGCCGGAAAATTGGCTGAATTTCTCGAACTACACCAAGGCCTTTGTCGACGGCAAAATGCTGCTTGGCTTCAAGAACACGATCATTATCGTGGTGATTTCAATCGCCGGTGCAACACTGACTGGTTCGATGATGGCTTATATCCTGTCCCGCTTCAAATTCAGAGGCAGCAAGCTGATGATGGGCGCCTTCCTGCTGGCTACGCTGATTCCGGGTGTGACGACTCAGGTGGCTACATTCCAGATCATCAACTCCCTGGAGCTGTTCAATACCCGCTGGGCGCCGATTTTGATGTACCTGGGTACAGATATTATCGCCGTTTACATCTTCATGCAGTTTCTGGATTCGATTTCGGAGTCGCTTGATGAGTCTGCGATGCTGGATGGGGCTTCGTATTGGACAATTTACTGGCGGATTATATTGCCGCTGCTGAGTCCTGCCATCGTAACGGTCATTATCGTAAAGGGCGTAAATATCTACAATGACTTTTACACCCCATTCCTGTACATGCCAAAAAGTGACCTGCAGGTCGTCTCGACTGCGCTGTTTAAATTTAAAGGCCCGTACGGTTCGCAGTGGGAGGTTATCTGCGCCGCGATCATGATTGCGATTATCCCGACACTGGTCGCTTTCGTCTCTTTGCAAAAATATATTTATAACGGGTTTGCTCAAGGTTCTGTAAAATAGTTACAGGTAGATTCAACACATTACATTTAAGAACTGCAGCAGGGCTGCAGTACCTTTGGAGGGAGACTTAACTATGAAAGAAGTAAAGTTGATTGGAAATGGTTTGCCGAATATCCCATGGCAGGACAGACCTGCAGGAAACGAAAACCCGGTCTGGAGACATAATGACAACCCGGTAATTAAGCGCAATCCGGCTAAAGGGGTTGCACGGATTTTTAACAGTGCGGTTGTTGCTTATGATGGCAGCTTTCTCGGTGTATTCCGCGTAGAGGACAACACGACCCGTCCACATCTGCGGATGGGCTACAGTGTTGACGGTCTGGACTGGAAAATCGACGATCAGCCGATTCAATTCATTGATGAAGAAGGCAATCCGTACATGCCGCGTTATGCCTACGATCCTCGTCTGGTGAAAGTCGAAGATACCTATTACATCATCTGGTGTACGGATTTCTACGGCGCGGCTATCGGTGTAGCGAAAACCCAGGACTTCAAAACCTTCATCAGCCTGGAAAATCCGTTCCTGCCGTTCAACCGTAACGGCGTGCTGTTCCCTAAAAAAATCAACGGCAATTTCGTGATGCTCTCCCGTCCGAGCGACAGCGGACATACCCCGTTCGGGGATGTGTTCCTGAGCGAAAGCCCTGACTTCGTCTACTGGGGCAAACACCGCCATGTGATGACCAAAGGCGGTCAAGGCTGGTGGCAGAGCACCAAAATTGGCGGCGGCCCTGCTCCGATTGAAACTTCCGAAGGCTGGCTGATGTTCTACCATGGCGTAACCGGAACCTGCAACGGTCTGGTATACAGCATGGGCGCAGTTATTCTGGATAAAGATGAGCCGTCGAGAGTGAAATACCGCTCCAAGAACTTCGTCCTGACACCGGAAGAATGGTACGAAGAAAGAGGTTTCGTGAACAACGTGCTCTTCCCTTGCGCTACGCTGAATGATGCCGAAACCGGCCGCATCGCGATCTATTACGGCGCTGCAGATACTTATGTAGGCGTTGCTTACACGACTGTTCAGGAAATCGTTAATTATGTGATTGATACCCATGAGGAAGTCGGCGATGACGCGGGCTTGGGCAAGATCTAATACAGGCGGCAAAAAGATAAGCAGGAGCCTCTGAGGCTTCTGCTTGATTGTTAATTAACGGGGTGAAGGCAATCGCCGCCCCATTTACCAAGATTTCACACCACCTTAAGGAGAAGATGATAAGTGACCAATGAACGATCCCTGTCCCAATTAAAAGCCTACGGGGGCAGCAGCCCGAAGCCGGAGGATTTCGACCTATTCTGGGAACGGGCGCTAAACGACCTTAACGCCCAGCCGCTTGATTATGAACTTGTGCCTGCGGAATTTACCAGCGAGCTGGCGGAATGTTTCCATCTCTATTTTACCGGCGTAGGCGGAGCAAGAGTGCACTGCAAATATGTAAGACCGAAGAAGGCGGCGCAAGGAAAGGGGCCGGGCGTTGTCATGTTCCACGGCTACTCCTGCGACAGCGGGGACTGGATGGAGAAGGTCACTTATGCCGCTCACGGAATCAGCGTGCTGGCGATGGACTGCCGGGGACAGGGCGGGCCGTCCGAAGACAATCTTACGGTGCAGGGCACCACGATCCGCGGCCATATTATCCGCGGTATTGATGATCCCAATCCCGACAACCTTTATTACCGCAACGTATTTCTGGATACCGCCCAGACGGCGCGTATTCTGATGGCGATGCCTGAAGTTGACCCGGCGCGGGTTGGCGCCTTCGGCCTGTCGCAAGGCGGCGGACTTACTGTAGCCTGCGCATCGCTTGAACCGCGCATTGCTATAGCTGTGCCGGTCTATCCGTTCCTGTCCGATTACAAACGGGCCTGGGAAACGAATATCACAACCTCGGCGTATGAGGAGATCAACTACTATTTCCGCTTTTTTGATCCGCATCATTTGCGCGAGGACGAGATTTTCAACCGGCTGGGTTATATTGATATTCAGAATTTGGCGGACCGGATCCAGGCTAAAGTGCTGTGGGTGACCGGTTTGGCGGATACAATCTGTCCTCCTTCAACACAATTTGCTGCATACAATAAAATCACAGCATCAAAAGACCTCATGGTTTATTATGAATACGGTCATGAGTATCTTCCATATCTTGCTGATCGGACGCTTCAGACGTTCATGACCTTGTAACGGGTGTAATCCTCCCTGCAAGAAAACAGTAGATTTGGCGGTGAATTTTTTTGAGCAAGCAAGCAAAAGGCAGTAAAGGGTTCCTAACCCGGCTGCATCCCTCCAAGTCGCTGGGGATGCGGCTATTTCTCGTGTTCTTCATCGCCACGATGGGAATTGTCCTGTCCCTCGGATATACCTCGTATTCCGTAGCCAGACAAACGATCGAGAACAACGCGCTGTCCTCCAATGAGCAGACGGTCCTACAAACGGCAGAGAAGCTGGACGTAATATTGCTGCGGTTTGAAGACAGCCTGGGACAGCTTTTTTACAACAAGGATATTCAGAATGCAGTAACGCAAGGTAATCAGTCTCCTGCAAACTTCGGGCAACCTCAGGAGCAGTCTAAAGTGATCACCGGGGAGCTGGAACATTGGCTCTCTGCAGTAAGCGGGATTCAAGCCGTGTACCTTGTACCGTTAAATGCCAGTCTCCCTATCTCTGCAACGGGAACGACTGACAGCGCCTTTGTGGAGGAGATCCGCGCATCCTCCTGGTTCAAGCAGCTGCAGGAGAAACCGCAGAGCTTATGGATTACGCAGGCATTGAAGCAAGGGGACCAGTCGGGAGTGCTGCATTTCGCCAAATCCATCGCGGGGGATGCCGGCGGCACCGGCTACATCGCTGTCTGCGATATCAAGACTACAGAACTGGAGAACCATCTCAGCAAAGTCAATCTGGGAATGGACTCCTACATTCAATTGCTAACGGACAAAGACGAGCTGATTGCCTCTTCACAGCACCAGGAGGCAGATACGTATTTGCGGCTGGGCGGAACGCTGCTGAAAGGCGTTAATCAAACCTCAGGCTCGCTGCCGACCAAGGATGAGGAAGGCGAATCCATTCTTGCGGTATACGGCACACTGGAGAGCTCCGGCTGGAAAGTACTCGGGGTGGTGCCTGCTGAGAATCTGATCAAGGATGCCGCGCGTATTCTTAACACTACGTACATAGCGGTTGGCGCAGCCGCAGTAATTGCCATTATGATCGGCTTGTGGATGGTAAGGATGGTATCGAGGCCGCTATCAAAGCTGAGGCACTTGATGTTTCAGGGAGCCGAAGGCGATCTGCGTGTGCGGACCAAGATCACTTCCCGCGACGAGATCGGCCAGTTGTCGAGCTCCTTTAATGCAATGATGGAGCGGATTACAGAGCTGGTTATCCATACCAACGAGACCGCCCGCGAAGTGCTGGAGACCGCCGATGCACTAGGCAGTGCATCACGCAAGACGGCTGCTGCGGCAATGGATATTGCTGCGGCGACCGAAGAGATTGCCGGCGGTGCTGGCAATCTGGCTCTGGAAGCGGACCGCGGAAATGAAATGACGGCGGCAATCTCCGGGCAGATGGATATGGTTTTTGCTGCCGCCCATGAGATGGAAAGCACGGCGCATAGTGTAGGACAAGCTAGTGAAGAAGGCGTTGTGAAGTTAAAGGAATTGCTGGGCAGAACACAAACGACAGGCGAAATGACCCATCATCTTGTGGTGAAAGTCAATGAATTGAAGGAAACTGCTTCTTCGGTGATTAAAGTGCTTGAGGTTATGCAGAATATTACGCAGCAGACTAATATCCTGTCACTAAATGCTACGATTGAAGCGGCAAGAGCGGGGGAAGCCGGCCAGGGCTTTATGGTCGTGGCCGATGAAATCCGCCAATTGGCTGACCAATCCAAACGTTCCATTACGGTTGTAGCTGAGATTACCGACAAGATCATGAACGATATGAATGAGACTGTGGCTGCGTTATCGGATGTAGCTCCGCTGTTCAATGAACAGGTGACTTCTGTCCGCAATACCAGCGACATCTTCGTATCCGTACAGGAACAGATGAATCATTTCATCGACCGGCTGGAATCTGTCTCTTCATCGGTCGACGGACTTAACCAGTCACAACGAGTGCTGTCAGAGACGATTGGCAATGTAAGCTCCTTCGCGGAGGAATCATCAGCTGCCTCCGAGGAGGTTGCTTCCTTAAGCGGTGAGCAGCAGAATGTGAGCGATTATCTGGTTGAACTTTCCGGCAAGCTGGAACATGCTTCAAGCATGCTTAAGGAAAGACTGTCCAAATTCAGTGTCTAACCGTCTGCATGCAAAAAAGCAATGCATCCATTACACCGCTCCACCCATTTACGGGTAGAGCGGTTTTTTTCCATACCTTGAACCGTCCAATGTAATAAATCAGCAAGGTGGGCATAATAGATCCCAGGAACAACGCAGTTGGCTGATTCGCACATACATTCAGGAGGAATGGCATTGCATAAGGTAATCCATAAACGTATATTCTGGGGCCTGCTTATTTTGTCGGCACTGCTTGCAGTCCTCATTCTAAGGCTGGCATGGGTTCAACTGCTGCTTAAGAATCAGCCGGTCCCCGGTGCGGAATATTCTCTTGCCCGGATGGCCGAGATTCAGAGTGAGCGGGAGACCGTGCTGGACAGCGGGCGTGGCCGGCTCTATGACCGGAGAGGAAATCCGCTTGCCGGTGAAACCGTTTGGGCGGCAGCCTTTTTTCCGCAGGAAGAACAACCTGCTGCTGCCATTAGCCCGGGAGCGGAAGCGGGAATGGAACCTCAACGTCGTCTTGCCGCGATCCTCGGAGTCCCGTATGAGCAGCTGCAGAGCAGAATCTCCGGAGTGAAGGAGCCGTTTCTATGGCCCTCTGCCACAACCAAGACCCCCCAGGCACTGACACCGCAGCAGGCACAAGAAGTGGAGCATTTGGGTCTTGGCGGGGTCAGAGTCCTGCCGTTCTCCCGCAGATATGAGAATGAAGCGTCAGGACGGCAATGGCTGGGGTATATGTCGGAGGCTTCCAAGACGAAGGCGAAGGACTCTCCCACAGGACTAAGAACTCCACTGACCGGAACGGATGGGCTGGAGAAAACCCTGGAACCGCTGCTTCAAGGTGTTGGTCACACAGAGGCATATGCCCAGGTGGATGCGCATGGCAACCGGCTTCCGGGCAGCCCTATAAAAGTGAAGGCGCCAGGGAATCCCTATTACCCCTTGTCGATCTATACGACGATTGATAAGCAGCTTCAAGCAGGAATTGAGCAGCTGGTTACGGAGGCGGGATTGAAAGAGGGAGCTGTGGTAGTGCTGGATACCAAAAATGGTGATATACAGGCGATGGTGTCTCTGCCCTTTTATAATCCAGGGCATATTTCGCCTGAAGGCGGGGAGTGGAATAACCGGGCACTGCAGGCAGCCGCACCCGGCTCCATCTTTAAGATTGTAACGGCCGCAGCCGCGCTGGAGGCCGGGATCACCTCGCCGGACGAGAAGTTCTATTGCTCGGGGCATTATGACAAATACGGTCTGTCCTGCCAGAACGGCAAAGGACACGGTTCCCTCACGCTGGCGCAAGGGTTCGCCGTGTCCTGCAATACAGTATTTGCTTCCCTCGCCGAGCGGCTGAGCGGCGCGCAGCTTCAGGCCACCGCACTGGCGCTTGGCCTAGGAAGAGATGTAGGCTGGCAAGCGAAGGACACGCTTGGCCTGCCACTGCTCCGGCCGCTCGCCGGGGAGCAGCAAGGAACGATCTTTACGACCCTGCTGCCGGATGACGGCGGAGCAAGGGTGCAGACAGCCATTGGCCAGCGGGATGTAAGAGTGACGCCGCTGCAGGCGGCCAATCTTGTCGTCACGCTGCTGCATGGCGGCAAGGTCAGAGCACCGCGCATTCTGCAGCGGGTCGCGTTCAGAAACGGCCAGACGCTTAAGGAGCTGCCGGGACACCTGGCTCCGGCTTCCGCCGGAGAAATCTCGGAGTCGACGGCCAGGCTGCTGTTGTCCTGGATGCGGCTGGTCGTCACAGAGGGAACCGGCAGACGCCTGCAAGAAGCACATTGGCCGCTGGCCGGCAAATCGGGTACGGCCCAGACCCTAGTGAAGGGAGCACCGCGCAACAATCAGTGGTTTATCGGCTACGGTCCGGTTGACCATCCACGGTATGCCGTATCCATCGCTGTGGAGAATGTGGCCCCCGGCAGTGCCCATACGGCAACTAAGCTGTTTGGTCAGGTATTCGACTTGTTGGCCGCGTCTTCGGGAGCTTGAAAGGGTTCTGTTTCACCGGTGACGGATCCTCCGGCAGTCGAAGGTTCGGCTGCTGCGAACGGTGAAACGATAAATTCCTCCTGTGGCAGGTAGATCCAGCGCTGGAGATAACCCTGCTGAATCAGCTCTTTGATCAGAATAAGCAGGATCGGAGACAGGATCAGTCCGGCTACGCCAAAGGCGGACATGGAGAAGAGTACAAAGGACAACATCAGAAACGCTGAGGATACGCCGATCGAATTGCCGGTAATCTTCGGCTCCAGCAGCTGGCGCACAATCAGCACAACCGCCAGCAGGACGAGCAGTCCGATCGCAAGCGAAGTGTTGCCCACGATAAACAAATAAATGATCCAGGGAATCAGAATCGTCGATACCCCAAGCAGCGGCAGCACATCAAATACAGCGCATACCAGCGCCATGGTGATCTCATTTCCCGTTCTCAGTATGAACAGACCGGCCAGCACAATAACGAAAGTGATGCTGATCAAGATCAGCTGGGCTTTGAGATAGGAACCGATGGCTTTAAAAACGTTCCCTTGGACGAAAGCGAAAGCCGTCTTAAAGGTCTTGGGCATTTTATCATGAGCGATCTTGCGCCAGTCCTTGATCTCCATGCTGAGGAAAAAAGCGAGAATAATGGCAACGCCGAAATTACCCATAAAGGAGGAGAAAGAGCCAAGCACACCGACCATATACTTAAAGAAGCTGACCATCCACTTGGAAAGAATGTTGGTGGCATCGGTGAAATAGCCATTTAATTTCGTTGTAAGATCAGGCGGCAGCGCATCAATCTTATGCTGCAGATAAGTGGTGGTTTCTTTAAAATGCATTTGAAGCATCTTTGTGTATTCAGGTAAGCTATCCGAGAATTGAATGGCTTTTGTCGCAATGAGCAGTCCTGCACCGAACAAGACGCCCAGCAGAATAATCAGAAACAGCAGTACGGAAATTGCGGAGGCGAACGGTTTGCCCATTCCCTTGCGGTTCAGGAAGCGGGCCAGCGGCTCGATCAGCAGGAATACAAAAAAAGACAGGAATACCGGTGCGGCCAGTTGATACAGCTTGCTGAAACCTAGCATTACGAGATACACCGTCAGCACCACCAAACCAATATCAAAGAAGGTGCGCCAATATTTTTTGTACAGCGGCAGCATAAGTATAAACGACTCCTTTTTCAGATTACTTTTTTAGAAAATTTGACAATTTAGACTCCAATTCATTGTACACGATTTTAATAAAAAAGCGTCTTTTTCTTTGGTACCTGTGTTAAAATAGGGGGTAACGTTTTTTCGTGGGATTCTGCTCACCTAAAAACCGCGAGGCATATTATACTCTACTTGGCCGTACCCGAATATCTGCTTGCAGACGTAAGACGAGCCAAAGTCAACTCTGGAAAAGCGGTGAATATACATGCAGACTTTGCTGCTCTGGTTATTTTACATCTCGACCTTTTATGCGTTCATTCCTGGAATGATCAGCCGGATCTTCGGTTACCGCGTATTCCGTAAAGGGATTGGGCGCTCCGAATTTGCACTGACCTTTGATGATGGTCCCGATCCGCACTATACACCACTTTTACTGGATCTGCTTAAACGTTATGATGCCAAGGCGACTTTCTTTGTAGTCGGGGCGCATGCCGAAGAGAATCCGGAACTTATTAAGCGTATGCATGATGAGGGACATCTTATCGGCATTCATAATTATGTGCACAAGAGCAACTGGGTGATGCGTCCCGCTACTGTCAGGCGGCAGATTCAACGCACGGATGATATTATTTTCAGTATTACCGGGGAGCGGAGCACCTATTACCGTCCGCCGTGGGGGATAGTCAATCTGTTCGACTTCTCCAAACGCCGCCAGGTTCAAATTGTGCTCTGGTCGGCTATGTTCGGCGACTGGAAAGAGAAGCTTGGCGCAGACCGGCTGACCGAGAAGCTGATCGACAAGCTGAACCCGGGCGAAGTGATGCTGCTCCATGATTGCGGGACAACACTCGGTGCAGATCCGAAAGCGCCGGAGCATATGCTGGTTGCCCTGGAACGGATGCTCGAGGAAGCGCGGCTTCGGGGCTTGCGCAGCATCCGGATCGACCAGATGATCAAGACTGTGCAGAACTCGCCGATTCAGCGGATCTCCTACGGCAAACGGCTGATTGTCGGCCTGTGGCTGGCCTGGGAGCAAGTCTTCCAGTTCCTTTTCCGCTTAAAGACGATCTCACCGGCTGACCCGTTCCTCCATTACCGGCTGCGCAAATATCAAGGCGGCCCCGTGCAGATGGAAGGCGGCGAGGTCTTGAACAAAGGCGATAAGGTCATTGAGCTGCATATCGACAACCGGCAGCTGTTCGAGATTGGCCTGAATTCCCGCTCTTCGGCACAGCTTGCAATCCGCATGATCCGCAGGATGGAAAAGGATCTGCCGGTGCTTGCGGAGCAAATTGCCGGCGATGTGGATTTGGCCGAGGCCAAGGCGCTGTACGGTGTCAGCATGCTCAACCGCGGGCCGGAAAAATTCGGCTTCATGGTCCTGGATCTGCCGAACGGCTGGTTTGCCCGTTCCTCCAAGTTTTATTTAAGTCTTCTGCTTAGTGTTATTCATCCCTCAGGCGGTGAGAGGCTGAAAGTCCGCAGCGAGGCTCTGATCCCCAAGATGATTCTGATGCCCATTTCACAGCTCTTGGATCAGATGAATCAGCAGCGCCCGCAGAAACAAGCGAACCCGCGTGAGTGTATTCGCGAAGAAGAGTTGACCCTGGAAGCTGAACTGCCGGGAGCGACGGTTATGCATTGATTTGAGGATTCCCGAACTTTTATATAATTCGATATAGCTGGCTTAAAATGCTCCGGCAGCCGTAATTGGCTGACGGGGCATTTTTTTGTTTTTGTATAAGGAAATATGCAATGTGATAAAGAAAGGAATCACTTTAAGGACTGTCGAATATTTTGTTTTATCACGGAGGTGACATATGAAAGAGCGTAATTCTACTTACAATATTGGCAATGTTGCTCTAGGTTTTGAAGAAGAGGTTGAGCGGCTGAAAGTACAAACAATGATGGGGTGGGATAAAGAGTTTCGTAACTTACAATGGTATGGATTGCAGGATGGAATGAGCGTGTTAGAACTTGGAAGTGGTCCCAGTTTCGTTACCGAACAATTGGTTCATAGTTTGCCGGAAAGTGAGATTACAGCTTTGGAAATTGATCAAAAGCTACTGGCTGAAGCTAAAAACCGGTTACATCATATCCCTTCGTCCAAACTGCGGTTTGTACATTCTTCTGTTTATGACACCGGGCTCCCTGATCATTCCTATGATTTTGCTATTGCAAGGTTACTGTTTCTTCATTTGCATAATCCGGTGGAGGCTGCAAGAGAAATTTATCGTGTACTAAAGCCTGGGGGGAAGCTTGTCATTATCGATATTGATGACGGGATTTTTGGAGCGGTTAGCCCGGATGTGGATTTACTGCCTTCTGTGATAAAGAAGCTAGCGGATCATCAAGCTGCAAAAGGGGGCAATCGGTATATCGGCAGGGGGCTGCCACGACTCTTAGCACAGGCAGGTTATAGCGATTTAGATATGGATACTGTTATCCAGCATAGTGATCTTCATGGAATGGAAGGTTTTAAACGGCAGTTTGATATTAACCGGTTTAGGGTTTTTTACAATAAGGGAATTATCAATGAAGAAGAATATGAACAATTACAACAAGCCTCTGAGAATTTTAATAATTCCCCTGAAGCCTATGCGATGATGACCTTTGTGATGGCATGTGGTAAAAAACCAGAGGACCGCTGAACGAACGGGTAACCTTATTCTAACAAACACACCAACACGGCAGCCGTTGTACCGGCTGCCGTGTTGGTGTAACATCTGTGCAGAAGATCACACTATTTAGCGTTTATTCATAGCATCCCCGGGTACAATCTAGTCGCCAATAGGGGCAAATTTATTCTCTACAGTAATATTGGAGAACTTTGCATAGTTTAGTTGCTCAATCACATTTGCAACATCATTGCTGTCAACAGCAAATCCGACATATACCGAACCTTGCATAACGATTGTCCGCTTGCCGATCGGCGTCCATTTATTTCCGTCTATAGATCCATAAGCATAGAAAGTATCTCCCTGACGGCCAAGTTTAAGCCAATAGCCTTGCTCCACACCATTAATCTTGAACGGAATATCCGGAAGTAGTTGAATCCCGGCTTTTTCGGCAGCAGAAGGGCTGTCTAAAGTTTCGGTCAATACATCAAATTCTCCGCCCTTAAGGTTTCTTCCCGTCAGATAAGCTGACCAGGCGGTAGCTTTAAATAACTTCACCCAGGAGAGGCCTAGGGCCGTAGCAGCACTGTCTTCTTTCAAGTCATCGCGGATCATCAGTCCTGTGAAGGCATGGTTGTCAACGTCTCCAATCTTCTCCAGCTTCGCGGTAACCGCCATATCTCCGTTCATTTCTTTATACACAAAATGAAAGTCGTCTTTGGCCGCATTGTTCGCATCTGATCGTTCAAGGCTGCCTTCGCTACTTCCAAGCTTTCCGTTTCCTTTAACAGTAATCACATCGCCGGTCATGCTTCCGGAACCTTTAATGTCCGGCTTGCCGATATCTTTGGAGGTCCAGCCCTTGCCAGCCAAAGCAGAGGAGGAGGTATTGACATAGATGTTGACGGCAGTGGTTTGTGTCTCATTTCCTTTGGTATCCGTGACTCTTGCAGAGATATAGTGGGAAGCATCCTCTAGTCCCTTGATCGAATAGGTGTAAGTGTTGCCTTTCTTCACTGCATCTCCAAGATATTTAGATCCATTGTATACAGCAACTTTCTTTATTTTATGTCCGAATTTGGAAGAGGCTTTGATTTTAACTTCGATCTCTTTCCCTAAAGCAAATTGGGTATTGTTCCCTGGTGCCATGAGGCTGGCTTCGGGATTTTCGGCAACATGGTCCATATCGGCAAGACCGTTAGTATAAAGTTCAAGCCATGTATAACCGCTTTCTGTAATTGTTTTATAGGCATCCTTGATGCCCCAGATATTATTCTTCTTTTCCCACTTGTCGTCTATGCCGTTTTGATTGGTGTCAAATTGATCCTCTCTCTGTTCTTCTACGACACCAAAGGCCGAGAGGTATCCCCCAACCTCATGTTCCGTGTTGATATATCTTCCCGAGCCTTGCTCTACTTCCGCAACAATTCTTGCGTCGATAGCGCCGCGACGCGGGTAGGTAGCTCCCGCTTGTTGCAGAATGCTTCTTAGTAACGGTTGGTTAGCAGGTTTTACACCGGAATTAACGTAATCATCAAATGCTTTATTGGTAGTACCGTGATTTACCCCCGTACTGTCCGCCGAAAGATACGGCTTGCTTACTAAGTTCGTCATTTGATCACCGCTGTTGTCACCGGAAAATTTCACAGTATCAGAGGATTCATTCAGCAAACCAGTAAGCTCCCCGCTGATTCGGTTCCCCGCGATGTAGAAGCCGCCAAGCTTCTTGGATTCCCCGGCATCAATAACCCTTTGAGTCACGTTATCTCTTGTACCTGGACCGGCAATTTCGATATTGTTCATAAAATTAGTGAAGGTAAAACCCCCGCCATAAGTTCCATTAAAGCCCCAATTATAAATTACGTTGTTGGAGAACTGAACAACTGCGACATGCTCTGCATCCGCAGCACCTGCATAACCGCCGCCCAGCCTTGGGTTGCGCGAGGTGTGGTTCGCGTACAGATTGTGATGGAACGTTGTTTTATCTCCGCCTGAAATACCGCCATAGCCATGTCTTCCTTTGGTATGCCCGGACAGAGTCAGACTTTCCGAAATCATGGACCACTGGATTGTACCGTTTTCGCCTCTGTATAACGATAAGGTTTCATCCGTGTTCCAGCTGAAGGAACAATGGTCAATAAGGAAGTAGTTGTTGTCCCTGCCCCAAAGCGCATCCATTGAATCGCTGCCGCTAAATACATTGGTGGCACCCGGACGGAAAGAGATATAGCGAAGAATGATGTTTTCCGAATTGCTGATATCGGTATCCCAACCTGCAATCGTGATTCCGTTGCCTGGGGCGGTTTGCCCGGCGATGGACAGGTTTTTGATATTGTTGAGCCGCAGGGTACTTTTCAGTTCAACCGTTCCGGAAACATGAAAAACAATCGTACGCCCCTCTTTAGGTGTAGATACAATCCCATACCGAAGAGACCCTTCAATCGGTTTGTCATTGACAGCGTAATCTTTGAGGGTGGTTACGATATATACATCGCCTCCCCGGCCACCGCTGGTATAGGCGCCTCCACCTTCCGCGCCCGGAAAGGCTATAATTGAGGCACCTGTAAAAATCTTGTCTCCATCTGCCTGTCCTGAGGCATCAAGAGGCTGGATTCCCAAAAATGAAAACGCTACCGAAATACTCGTGAAAACGGCTAAAACCTTGTTGAATCTTTTACTCTTTCTGTTCATCTTTTGACGTATAACATGGATGCAGCCTTATCTTGAGGCAGTGCTCCTGTTATACTTCCTCCTTTCAGTCAAATGTTGTGGGTACGTACGTGATTTTTTGTTTCTTTTTACTGCAACAAGCAGACTACTGCTAATACTTTAAAACTTTTAGGCTGCATTTACCTGCCAAAAAGATATTATTTTGTGCCAACTATTGCTCTTGATTCTTGCGCAGATGAGCAAATCCATATTATGTTCTTAGTATTGCAGAAATTTCACTGCTTGGTATTCCGTGACGATAGGGAGGAAGACATGAATATTAAATATCAGCATCGTGACCAGGCGTTTCATTCCTTTATTTCAACCAATAACACCTATCCTCTTCATCTGCATAAGAATGTAGAGATCACGATGGTTTTGTCCGGCAAAATCAATATCAGCATCAATGGACAAGATTATGTTTTGTCAGAGGGGGACATGGCGATCATTTTTTCCAATCAACCTCATAGCTACAAAACGATAGAGAAGAACCAGATCCTGCTGATCTTTTTCGATGCTACATTTCCGGGGGAATTGTTTAATCATGTCCCGGATAACCCTGTAATCCCCAAGCATCAGATGCTTCCGGGCCTGCTGACAACCTTGTATACACTATATAAAGAACAATGTGACAATCGTTTGCTCAAGGCTTACACCTCTGTAGTACTAGGGCACGCTTTGCCATTATTGTTAATGAAAAAAGTAGACTACAAGAAAGAAGTGGATCTCATTCCCAAAATTCTCGCTTATATCGACATTCACTTTTTAGATCATATAGATCTGGATACGCTTTCAAAAGAGCTTGGCATCAGCAAATTTATTATTTCCCGCATCTTTTCTGAACAGTTCCACATCTCTTTTCGGGATTATATTAATGGACAGCGGGCAGCCTTTGCCCACATGCTGCTGTTATCAACTACCCATCCGGTCACCGATATCGCGTTTGATTCCGGATTCAACAGTTTGCGCTCATTCTATCGTGTTTTTAAAAAGGAATATGGAATAACCCCTAATGAATTCCGCCGAAAAGTATTTGAGGATTGAAAATAAGATTGTTGCCTAGGCGAATAGAATATGTGTTGAAGAAGAACATTTAAACATGAAAGTTGTTAGGCCTAAAGATGTTGAGTTCTTTATCGGTCAGGCATTTGAGAAGGATGAACTAACCCACATTCACGATACCTAGAGCGTGACTTCAAACTGGAAGAGTTCTGGGGAAGCAGGGAATTTAGTATTGAAAGTAGGGTCCCTAAAGCCTGCAGCGGGTCCGTTTATTCGTAAACATTCCTGTATACGCTAAGTTTTCAGCTTAGACAAAAACAAGAGCGCCTCGTATGATGGGGGTGTAAGGGGTCTACAGCCCTAAAAACCCATCAGGAGGCGCTTACTATGAAGTCTAACCGAAACGATAGGACAAATCAACGCATTGAACGAATTAGCATGCAGCATGCAGTGGTCGGGATCGACATCGCTAAGGATGCACACGCCGCACAGATGACCGATTTTCGCGGACGTTCGCTCACTCCCCGTCACCTGTCTTTCCCTAACACACTGGAAGGCTTTGAGAAGTTTTTGCGCTGGGTAAAGGAAGCTCAGTCGAAGCATCGGCTGACATCCCTTCTAATCGGTCTGGAGCCCACCGGCCATTACTGGTTTAACCTCGCCAATTGGCTGCTTCAGCAAGGGATCGAGGTGGTGTTGGTCAATCCAGTGACGACTCACCGCAACAAAGAGAACCGGGACAATAGTCCATCCAAGAACGACCCCAAGGATGCGCTTGTCATTGCGGACGTCGTAAGCCGTGGCTATTACACAGACTACGTTACTCAGGCAGCCGTATTCGAACGGTTAAAGACGCTCATGAGCGATAGAGAGTATTGGGTCAAACAATCGACAAGCCTGGGCAACCGGATCGTTCGCTGGATAGACCTTTACTTCCCGGAATTTCGCCAAGTCTTCCCGGACTGGACGGTGCTAAGGTCGCTGGCGTCGCTCCACGCTTGCCCTATGCCGTGTGACCTAAAGAGACTGAGCATCGACGAAGTCATTGACCATTGGCGTAAGCAAGGGATGAGACGTGCTTCTGGCGTCAGCGGCAGAGCTAAGGCGGCGGCCTTGCTGGCAGCAGCAACGCACAGTATTGGCGATACGAGGGCAACGGAAGAAGCGCGGCAAGACATCCGCCGCCTGCTTCAAACCTATGAGCACGTGGTCGCTATGCTCGGCGAAATGGATGAGGCCATCCAATCTATCTTGGCGGAGATCCCCTTGGCCGAGCAGTTGCGGAGCATCTGCGGGCTTGGAAACATGACGCTGGCAGCCATTCTGGCTTCAGCTGGCGACTTGCGCCTCTATGCGCATGGCAGGCAATTGTTGCGGCGAGCCGGCCTGAATCTGGCCGAGTGCACCTCCGGCAAATTCAAAGGACAAATCAAGCTCTCCAAACGCGGCGACAGTACGCTCCGCAAACACTTATACTGGGGGATGCTGAATCTCGTGCGGCAAAACCCCGATTTCAAGCGGTGGCATGCGCACAACCAGGCGCAGGGTATGAAGAAGCAGGCGTCGCTTTTTAAACTGATTGGCAAGCTGGCTCGTATTCTGATCGGCATGGTGCAGCGAGGGGAAACATACCGCAGTGCACTTGCAGCCCCGGTTGCCGCGTAAACCCGAACCACGAGAATTGACTTATTCGCAGGATTGTACAGCATATATGCATAAGAGAACCGAGTGCTTGAGTCCGTAAGGGCATTGACCCGTTAAGTAAACGCTATCGGTCTCCACGCCATGGACAGGTGTAACGAAGGAATGTGAGGGCGTAGACCCGTTGAGATCTGGGAGGGTGAACCTCCGTGGGCCAAGTGGAGTGTGCAGGATATCGACGATCTAAAGGCACGTCATGCGTTGCTTCTGTTCCCGCCCGCCCGCTAGCCGCTCGACGGTTCAATTTCCATCGCAAGCCAACCATCTCCACCGCTTCGTAGCGATGAAATCCTGCGAATGAGTGAGCATTCGTGAGAATCCCTCTTAATTACGAGGGAAGGACTCAGGAGACGCTATGGAGAGTAAAACCCCTGTTTATTCTCTTATGCGGACCCAGGCGACCTTATCAGCTCTGCATTCTATCTAAAAACGGCTATCAGGGAGAAATAACTGCGCTGGAGTCCGTTGTCCTCCTGTAACAGGTTAAAAACCCCAAATAAGTGCAACTCGGTCCGTTTGTGCTCAGAGCGAGGAATACACTTTCCGGACGCACACACACGCCTTCGGAAGAAGAGCGAAGTCTCTGAAACCCCGAGACGTAAGCCTCCGCAAAAAAACTACCTGTTGGTGAAATGCCTTTCTTCGCGTGTGATCAGAAAATGGTACTGTACCTATGATTACTTGGGCATACAGCAGCGGTTTTGGCGGAGAAGCGGTTTGAAGACACGCCCTAGTGAAATGAGAGGGAGAAGTGCACCTGAATCCGCCGGACGCGGACTACATACAGAAATGATCGAATCAGCTAAACAAAAGAGCAGCCCCACATACGTAGTGGGGACTGCTCTTTTTGTCTGAACTATAATTAGGCTGATGCCTTAAAGCTTGATTAGATCTTCAACACGCCGCCCTTGCTGGCGTTGGTAACAAGCTTGGAGTAGCGGGCCAGATAGCCGGTTTTGACTTTCGGCTCGAACTCTTTCCAGCCGCTGCGGCGGACTGCAAGGACTTCTTCCTCAACCAGCAGTTCGATCTTGCGGTTGTTGAGGTCCAGCTCGATGATGTCGCCATCTTCGACAAAAGCGATCGGACCGCCTTCAGCCGCCTCCGGAGAGATATGGCCGATGCTGATGCCGCGGGACGCGCCCGAGAAGCGGCCATCGGTGATCAGGCCGACCTTGGCACCAAGGCCCATGCCGACGATCTGCGAAGTCGGTGCGAGCATTTCCGGCATGCCGGGACCGCCCTTAGGTCCTTCATAACGGATAACCACGACATGGCCTTCCTTCACTTTGCCGTTTGCGATCCCTTCCAGCGCTTCTTCCTGAGAATCGAAGCAGATTGCCGGGCCTTTATGGTAGCCGCCTACAGAGGCGTCAACGGCACCGACCTTGATGATGGAACCTTCCGGTGCAAGATTTCCGTAAAGCACGGACAGACCGCCAACCTCGGAATAGGGGTTGTCCAGCGTATGAATAACCGTGGTATCTTGAATCTCATGTCCACGGACATTTTCAGCCAGCGTTTTGCCGGTAACGGTCATGCAGTCACCGAAGATGGCTCCCGGTTTCTTCAGCAGCTCGTTCAGCACGGCACTTACGCCGCCTGCCCGGTCTACATCCTCGATGAAGATATCGGAGGCCGGAGCCAGTTTGGCCAGATAAGGCACGCGGTTCGCTACTTCATTGATGCGTTCCAGCGGATAGTCGATGCCTGCTTCCTGAGCCAGTGCCAGCGTATGCAGTACGGTGTTGGTGGAGCCGCCCATCGCCATGTCCAAAGCAAAAGCGTTGTCCAGAGATTCCTGGGTCACGATGTCGCGTGGTTTGAGATCCAGCTTGATCAGCTCCATGAGCTGGGTTGCCGATTTGCGGACAAAATCTCTGCGTTCTTCCGCTACAGCCAGGATTGTACCATTGCCCGGCAGCGCCAGTCCCATCGCTTCCGCAAGGCAGTTCATCGAGTTGGCGGTGAACATGCCCGAACAGGAGCCACAGGTCGGACAGCCGAATTGTTCAAGCTCCAGCAGCTCAGCATCATTGATCTTGCCGACCTGATGGGCGCCTACGCCTTCAAATACAGAGGTAAGGGATAACTTCTTGCCTTTGCTGTCTACGCCGGCCTTCATCGGGCCGCCGCTGACGAAGATAGTCGGGATGTTGACGCGCAGTGCGCCCATCATCATGCCCGGGGTGATTTTATCACAGTTAGGAATGCAGACCATGCCGTCGAACCAGTGGGCGGAAACGACGGTTTCCAGCGAGTCGGCGATAATCTCGCGGCTTGGCAGCGAATAGCGCATACCGATATGGCCCATCGCAATTCCGTCATCTACACCGATCGTATTGAATTCGAAGGGAACGCCGCCAGCTTCACGAATGGCTTCCTTAACAATTTTGCCGAACTCCTGAAGATGCACATGACCCGGAACGATATCAATATAGGAATTGCAGACCGCGATAAACGGCTTGCCGAAATCCTCCTCTTTTACTCCGGCTGCCCGCAGGAGACTGCGGTGTGGAGCCCGGTCAAAGCCTTTTTTAATCATGTCTGAACGCATTTTCTTGGCTGCCATAATGAAATTTCCCCCCTGAAAAGTTTGTTAGCTTCAGCTTCCGTGAATGTATCCAATCTCACTACGGAAGTTTTTGCCTGGTGTCGTATAGTGTCGCATTAACGCATCACAATCCCAAAAGCTGCGTGTCTGCGGTTTATAGATAGAACGGGGTCCAGCTTCTTAAAAGAGAAGTAGGGCGAAGCCGTTTCTATAAAAAATAAGACCGATTAAGCTTAAACGGTAAGCTGCCATGAATAGCAGCCAGCCATTGTTATTAGTGAGTCTATCACAAAAGGCCTCTTTTTTCTACCGGACAATGTGAAGTTTGTCGGATGACGCAATGGGCCGAGGGGCGCAGAAAAAGCCTATCCCCGGAGGGGGAGGATTTATTTGGAAGTGCATCCAGAGGGGATTATAATCCGGAAGAAGCTGACGGACAAGCGGGATTGTATTTTCCTCCCACTCTAGACAACTTAAGGAGAGCTCAGTAAGATGGTACTTAGCTTTTTATGGGAGGTGCTGGAAGATCGGGGATTGTCCATCATATCACTGAGGAGGAAAGAAAATGTCACAGCGTACAACCTTTTTTAATCCGATTGCAGCAAGTTCAGCTGACCCGTGGGTATTCAAACATACCGATGGCTGCTACTACTTCATGTCTACCCGCTCGAAAGGTCTGGAACTCACCCAATCCAGTACTTTGACCGGTCTTGCGGAAGGCCGTAAGAAATTAATCTGGTCTCCCGAACCGGGAGGCAGCTACAGCTACAACCTGTGGGCGCCGGAGATTCATCACTTGGATAACAAATGGTATATCTACTACACCGCCAATGACGGCGGAGGCGATGAGTCGCGCCGAATCTGCGTGCTGGAGAACGAACAGTCTGATCCGATGGAAGGGGAGTGGGTGTGGAAAGGCGCGCTGCAGACACCTGTTCCTGGCTTGGATGGTACGGTGATGAGACTGCGGAATGAGCTGTATTTCCTGTATGCGGGATATGGTCATTTCCCTGAGTACGGATCAGCTGTTTACATTATGCGGATGAGCGATCCCTGGACGCTCGCAGGGGAACATCGTCTGCTCACCGCTCCAACCTTGTCTTGGGAGAAACAAGGCGGTATGGCCATTAACGAAGGCCCGGTGATCCTGCAGCGCAACGGCCGCATTTTTCTGGTATATTCGGCGAGCACAACCTGGTCTGAGGATTATGCACTGGGTATGCTCACAATGAGCGAAGCTTCTGATCCTATGGAACCGCTATCATGGGAGAAATCGATGCTGCCTGTATTTTGCAAAAGTGTGGAGAACGGGATTTATGCTACCGGACATAACAGCTTTACCCGATCACCCGATAACCGGGAGGATTGGATCGTCTATCATGCGCTTCCTGCCGCTGGAGCGGATGTAGCTTTGCGGGCAACCCGGATCCAGAAATTCGGGTGGAAGCCGGATGGAACACCGGATTTCGGGGTTCCCTATAGCGATACTCATGCCTTGACCGTCCCGTCGGGTGAGTAAAGCCTAGGATCAAACAAATATAAAATCAAGATAGAAAAGGCCATTTGTTACAGTAATATTGTAACAAATGGCCTTTTCATGCGAATTGAAGTCCAGAAAACATTTTTCCCGTAAATAACGTATTAAACGGCTGATTATCAAGCGTTACTAGGTATATCATAGGTTTTTAAAACCCTTTCGCACTCGAATAGGAGTCTGGTAGGCCGGATTATTTGTTTAATTGAGACTTAAAATATTACAAAAATATTGTTTGAAAGCGTTGACAATGAAGATCAACATCCTTATAATTCGACTTAAGATACAGAAAAACTGTATCAATCGCATGATTTTTATGTCTGATCATTTTACAGGTAAAAGGGGAGCAATCTGCATGGTGCAAAGGAGCGTGGTTTCAAACGTTGGGTTCGCCTAAGATATTGCGGGACTTATTTTATAGCGGGAGGTTAAGTATGAAGAACAATACAAAGCGTCAGTTAAGTCTTTTATTTGTATTAGTACTGATCATTTCGACTGTAACAGCATGCAGTGGCAATAAGGCAGAAGATGGGGCCGGAAATAGCAGTAACTCCAACAAAGAGAACACATCCAATGCACAAGACCCGGTTGCTTTTAAAGATATCAGCGGAGACATACGCGGCAATAAAGCGCCAACCCAGGAGCAAACCGACGAAGTGAATCATTCCTTGAATGATACATACCTCGGCGACGTTTATGATGAAGTGATTCCAAGCGATTATTCAGCTTATCCTGTTAAAGGAGACGTTGTTCTGGATGTCTGGATGCCTGCAAATTCCAATATCCCGGATATGAACAATCATGTGGTCCAAAAGCAGGTGGAGCAATTAACAGGAATCAAGGTAAATTTCATCACGCCGCCAATCGGCCAGGAAGCCGACGCCTTTACTTTGATGATTTCTTCGGGTGATCTTCCGGACATTATCATTGAGCCGGGACGTTATCCGGGCGGTCTGGAAGCGGGTGTAAATGACGGCGCTTATATCGATCTGACAGATCTGATGGAAAAAAATGCACCGAACTATACGAAATGGCGCAATTCCGATGAATCGAGAAGAAAAACTACAGTCACTGACGACGGCAAGCTGCTGGGCTTTTACGGGATCGCCCCGTATTCCGAATGGACCTGGTTTGGAACACTGATTAAGCAGGAGGCGCTGGACAAAACAGGGCTTGAAATTCCGAATACGATTGATGAATGGCATACCTTTTTGACCAAAGCAAAGGAAGCCGGCTACAAAGCACCGCTTAATTACGGATCCTCTTACGGCCAAATCTTTACCGGCATCATTAATGGTGCATATGGAGTATGGGATTGGACCTTCCTCGATAAGAACGGCAAAGTGGCCTGGGGACCGGCACAGCCGAAAGCCAAAGAGTACCTGTCGACCATGCAGCAATGGAATAAAGAAGGATTGCTTAACCCGGATTGGGCAACGGCCGACTTTAACCAAAGAATGGCAAGCGCTATTTCGGGGGACACCGCTGTGATGATGGATTCTCCGGATACGATGTGGAGCTACTGGAAAGAGCAGAGCAATATCGACTTTGTGGGAGCACTGAATCCGGTTCTGAACAAGGGGGATAAATCCGCCACTACGTACAAGAATTTTAAAAGGGCAGGGACTGAAGCTGCGATCACTACCCAAAGCGAGAATGTGGAAGCGGCAATGGCCTGGCTCGATTTCAATTTCAGCAAAAAGGGCTGGGAATTGATTAACTTTGGCGAATACGGAAAGGTACATCTGATAGATGAGACGGGAATGCCTTATTATCCGGAGGACAGTTATATCTATAAGGACCCTGAAGGTCAGCCGGTATCGACTACTTTATATAAATACCGCATGCATAGCTGGCCGAATATCCGTGATGAGCATCATGCCAACCCGCTGATCGCCACCAAAGGAAGCTACTCCGGCGATATCCGGAAATTCTGGACTGAAAATATGGATACCAGCATGGCAATGCCGCCGATTTCCTTTACCAAAGATGAAGCCTCACGGGAAGCCGAGCTTGGCAACCAGCTGTCGACACTCCGTGGAGAGTATTTTGCAAAAATCATAATGGGTGAAATGCCGGTTGATGCCTATGATAAATTTTTGAAGGAAGCTCAGAGTATGGGACTGGACGAATTTTTAAGTATCCATCAGGCAGCCTTGGATCGATATAACAAACGATAGGTGGTTGTTTCATGATCCAGAAGGATTTGAAGAAGAACTGGTTTGTCTATCTGTTGGCTGTTCCTGTAGTTGCGTGGTTTCTGATCTTCTGCTACGGGCCCATGTGGGGAGTTCTGATCGCCTTCAAGGACTTCAAGCCCTTGCTGGGGTTCAGCGAGAGCGACTGGGTAGGGTTTAAGCATTTTATTGATTTTTTCCAAGGGCCGTATTTTTGGAGAGTCGTTAAGAATACCCTGCTTTTGAATGTTTGGGGGATCGCCTTCGGATTTACCGCGCCGATTATTCTAGCTTTAATGCTGAATGAAATCCGCGGGGCCAAGTTTAAGAAAACCGTTCAAACCATTACCTATATGCCTCACTTTATTTCACTGGTGGTTGTATGCGGGATCATTCATATTTTTGCCGCAGATGAGGGGATCATTACACAAATCCTTCAATTTGTAACCGGAAAAGAGTACTCCTCACTGCTTGGCTATTCTTCTTTCTTCCGGCCGATTTATACGTTCTCCGGCATTTGGCAGAGCATCGGCTGGGACAGCATCATTTATCTCGCCGCGATGAGCTCCATTGATACTTCGTTATATGAGGCGGCTGAAATTGATGGCGTAGGACGGATAAAGAAAATGTGGCATATTACGCTGCCTCAGATCAGTCCGGTCATTATCATTCTTTTTATTTTTGCAATCGGCGGGTTAATGTCATCCGGTTACGAAAAAATTATCCTGCTGTACAATCCTCTGATCTACGATACTGCTGATGTCATTGCATCCTATGTTTACCGCCGCGGCTTAAGAGAAGCCAGTCTCAGTTATTCTACGGCCGTGGGATTAATCAGTTCGATCGTTAACTTCGGGCTGCTGTGGATGACCAATAGAATAGCCAAACGCAGATCCGAGGTCAGCTTATGGTAAGAAAGAGGGACAGCCATGAAAGATAACCTGCAGCCTAAAAAGAAAAAAATCAGGAAGCATAGATCCACAGGGGACAGAATATTCGATTTCACCCTGTATGCCTTATTAACCGCATTAACGCTGGTGTGCTTTTATCCTATCCTGCATATCTTGTTTGCTTCCGTCAGCGACCCGGGCTCCTTAGTGGCTCATAAAGGAATTTTGCTGAGACCGCTGGGATTCACTTTGGACGGCTATAAGCTGGTGTTTAAAGATAACAGTCTGATCAACGGGTACAAAAACACGATTATCTATGTAGGGTTAGGCACGTTAGTCAATATGATCATGACCATACTGGGTGCCTATGTGTTATCCAGGAGAGATTTATACTTCAAAAACTTTATCATGATCCTGATTACGATCACCATGTTTTTTGGCGGAGGGCTGATTCCCTGGTTCTTATTAATGAAGGATATCGGCTTATACAATAATTTGTGGGCCATGATTTTGCCAAGCGCTTTAAGCACATGGAACATCATTATCTTACGGACCAGCTTTCAAGCCATTCCGCAGGAATTGGAAGAAGCGGCTACGATTGACGGGGCGAGCCAGGCCCATATTCTAACGAAAGTCATTCTGCCCTTGTCCAAAGCCACACTGGCCGTAATCTTTTTATACTACCTTGTCGGGAATTGGAACTCCTGGTTTAATGCGATGGTGCTGCTAAAAGACAGAGAGCTGTTCCCGCTGCAGTTATTAATGAAGGAAATATTAGTAGCCAATGACGCAACCGCAACATCAATCGGCAGTGCGGGCGGGGTAGTCATCGACAGTGCGCAGAGCCAAACGGCTTTCCGTGAACTCGTTAAATATTGTGCGATTGTCGTTTCTACGCTTCCTATATTAATGGTATATCCATTCCTGCAAAAATACTTTGTTAAAGGGGTTTACGTAGGTTCGATCAAAGGATGAGGCAATAGACTATATAAAATGAAATAGAAATTAATAAACAGGAGTGAAGTACACCATGTTGACAGAGGCAAGCAATACACAAGTTCCGCGTCCGGAGTATCCAAGGCCCGAGTTTCTCCGCAGAGAGTGGCTGAGCTTGAACGGAGAATGGGATTTTAGTTTTGATGATGAACGGGTTGGTGAGGATGAACGATGGTACCTGGCTGGTGCTCCCGCTTTATTTACAGAAACCATCCAAGTGCCCTTTGCTTTTCAGAGCAAGCTGAGCGGCATTGAAGATCCCTCTTTTCATGATGTGGTGTGGTATAGGAGAAGCTTCGAGGTCCCGGAGGCTTGGGACGGCAAGCGGCTTGTCCTTCATTTCGGTGCAGTGGATTATTTGGCAAAAGTCTGGGTAAATGGGCAACTGGTGGCGTCACATGCAGGCGGTCATACGCCGTTTCAGGCAGATATCACACCGTCGCTGATTAAAGGAAGCAACACGATTGTGCTGCGGGCGGAAGATTTCAGCCGGGATGTAACCTTGCCGCGGGGCAAGCAATACTGGCTGGAACAGTCCGCTGCCATCTTCTATACCCGCACGACCGGAATCTGGCAGAGTGTCTGGATCGAACCGTTGTCAGCGGTACATCTGAGCAAAACTAGGCTGACGCCTGACATTGACCGCAATGAAATCCGCATCCGGACATTCCTCCAGGGGTTTAAGGCTGCCGATGAGCTTAAACTTCGCATAACGGTATCGTATAGCGGTGAAGTGATTGCGGAAGATCAATACGCGATCAGGAATGCCGAGCAGCATCGGACCCTCGGACTGGGTGATTTTACGGATCATGGTCTTGGACGCCTATGGAGCCCCGAGCATCCGAATTTGTATGACATTCAATTCGAGCTGCTTCGGAATAGCGAGGTAGTCGATGAGGCTGCGAGTTATTTCGGCATGCGCAAGGTGTCTATTGAGGACGGCAGGCTGTGCCTGAATAACCGCCCGTATTTCCAGAGACTGGTGCTGGATCAGGGATACTTCCCGGAGGGAATTCTAACCGCGCCTACGGACGAAGCCTTGAAGCGTGATGTAGAACTGGCGAAGGAAATGGGATTTAACGGAGTAAGAAAACACCAGAAGACAGAAGATCCCCGTTTCCTGTACTGGTGCGACAAGCTTGGCCTGCTCGTCTGGAGTGAAGCAGCCAATGCCTATGAATATTCTGAAGAGTATGTCCGGCGGTACACCAGCGAATGGCAGGAGATTATTGAGCGGGACTATAATCACCCAAGCATCGTGGCCTGGGTTCCGCTGAATGAGAGCTGGGGAGTTCCCAATGTCCAGATTGATACACGCCAGCAGCAGCACGGACTGGCAATGTATCATTTAACAAAATCTTTGGATGAGATGAGACCCGTTATCTATAACGATGGTTGGGAGCATATGACTACGGATCTGGTAACCATTCATGACTATGAAAGTCGCCAGGAAGTGCTGGAAAAAAGATATGCCACGGCAGAATCCGCCGTGAATGCGATGCCGGCGAACCGTAAAATATTTGTCGGCGGAGCTTCCTATCAAGGCCAGCCGATTCTTGTATCGGAGTTTGGCGGGATTGCCTTTAAGAAAAGTGACTGGGAGGGCTGGGGTTACTCGGGAGCAGAGAATGAGGAGGACTTCCTGATTAAGCTTAAGGCAGTGGTGGACCCGATGTTCACTTCACCGGTGATTCAAGGCTACTGCTATACCCAGCTGACAGATGTCGAACAGGAAATCAATGGGTTGCTCACTTACGACAGAACGCCCAAAGCGCCGCTTGAAGCCATTCGCAATATTATGATGTTTATCCATAATAAATAATATTTCACAAAAGGAGCTACACAATGGCGCATCTACCAACGCTTCCCCGTCCTGAATATCCCCGTCCCGACTTTGTCCGGACCGAGTGGATCAATCTGAACGGTCAATGGCAATTTGAGATTGATCATGGCAAAAGCGGAAAAGAACGCGGTTACCATGACAAAGGACATGATCTCTCGGGAACGATAACGGTTCCCTTCTGTCCGGAAAGCAAGCTGTCCGGCGTAGAATATACAGATTTTATGGCAGCCGTATGGTATAAACGGGAGCTTACTTTGCCGGAGAACTGGACCAATGGCAGAACGCTGCTGCATTTTGGTGCAGTTGATTACATGGCGGAGGTATGGGTTAACGGAGTCTCCGTAGGCACGCACCGCGGCGGGTACACTTCGTTCAGCTTTGATATTACCTCCAATCTGTTGCCAGGCGGAAATGTCATTTCCGTCTATGCTGAAGACGATGTCCGTTCCGGGCGCCAGCCGCGGGGCAAACAAAGTGAAATGTTCCACTCGCATGGCTGCGACTACACACGTACTACGGGGATCTGGCAGACAGTTTGGCTTGAGCAGGTGCCCGACGTTTATTTGTCGGACATGAAGGTTGTCCCTGATCCCGACAATGCTTGCGTGCATCTCGAAGTCAAGGTGCACGGAAATGTATCGGGAGGCATACTTACCGCTTCTGCTCTGTATGACAGCAGATCCGTTGGGGAGACCCGTGTCCTTGTCTCCGGACACTCCGTAAAACTTACCCTTCCGCTCTCGGAGGTTCACTTGTGGGAGGTTGGCAACGCCAGACTGTATGGCCTGAAGCTGTCCCTGCATACACAGGGCCGGGAGACCGATACCGTCGATTCTTATTTTGGCCTCAGAACCGTATTACTGGATGGAATGAAATTCCTGATCAACGGAAAACCGGTGTTTCAGCGTCTTGTGCTGGATCAGGGATTTTATCCGGAGGGGATCTATACCGCTCCAGGCGATGAGGATCTGCGCAAAGACATCGAAATCTCCATGGGACTGGGCTTTAATGGTGCGAGACTTCATGAGAAGATTTTCGAGCCGCGTTTTCTGTATTGGGCAGACCAATTAGGGTATCTGGTATGGGGAGAGCATGCGAATTGGGGGCTGAATATCACTGGAGCGGAGAGCTTGGCCCGATTCCTTCCGGAATGGCTTGAGGGCATGCAGCGGGATTACAATCATCCTGCGCTAATCGGCTGGTGTCCTTTTAACGAGACTTGGGACAGAGACGGCACCAAGCAAAATAACGATGTGCTGCGGATTGTATACGAGGTTACGAAACGAATGGACCCGACGCGTCCTGTAATTGATACAAGCGGCAATTTCCATGTGGTGACGGATATTTTTGATCTGCATGATTATGATCAGAACCCGCAGACATTCCGGGAAAGATATGAACCGATGAAGGATGGCGGAGAAGTGTTCAATACCTTCCCGGACCGGCAAACGTATGAAGGCCAGCCTTATTTCATCAGCGAGTACGGCGGAATTTGGTGGAATCCGCAGCAGAAAGACGAGAAGTCCTGGGGTTATGGGGACCGGCCGGCAACTGAAGAAGCTTTTATTGAACGCTACGAGGGACTGACCCAGGTTCTGCTGGATCATCCGATGATGTTCGGCTTCTGCTATACCCAGCTATATGACGTGGAGCAGGAAGTGAACGGCCTGTATACCTATGACCGGCAGCCGAAATTTGATCCCGAATTGATTCGCCGCATCAATTCGCGTAAGGCAGCCATCGAAGAGTAGAGCCTTCTAACATCATCCGAAAGGAACGTGAAGGGTTATGAAGGGAAATGTCCGCAATAAGTGGCTGCTGGCCATAGGCGTACTCCTTATTCTTCCAATGGGTCAGGAGACATATGCCGTCCCCAGCCATAACAACTTCTACAACGTAGTCATGCAGGATGGAGCGGACCCGTGGGTTTATAAGCATACAGACGGGTTCTACTATTTCACCAAAACAACCGGCGGCAATGTTACCCTCTGGAAGTCCGCCCAGCTGACTACGATAGATGCTGCTCCCACTAAGGTTGTGAATACAGGCGGCAGCGGCATATGGGCACCTGAGCTGCATTATATTAACGGGGCCTGGTACATCTACTACGCGATGGACGACGGAGACAATGTGAACCACCGGATGTATGTCATGGAGAATACCTCCGCCGATCCGACAACGGGAACCTGGCAGTTTAAGGGCCGGATCACAGATGCGGCCGACAAATGGGCTATAGACGGCACTGTGCTGCAAGTGAATGGCGAGCTGTATTTTATCTGGTCGGGCTGGGAGGGCGATGTCAATGTGCGGCAAAATCTCTACATTGCCCATATGAGCAATCCTTGGACGATTGATTCCGGCCGCGTAGAGATTTCAAGACCCACCCATAGCTGGGAAACCAACCATTCCCCGCATGTAAATGAAGGCCCGCAGGTGATAGTGCGCGGGGGTGTCATCAGTCTGGTCTATTCGGCAAGCGGAAGCTGGACCGATGATTACTGTCTGGGACTGATCACAGCGGACACATCCAGTGATCTAATGAATCCCGCATCATGGGTTAAACGCAGCCAGCCTATATTCAGTTCAGCAAACGGACTTTACGGGCCGGGGCATCATTCGTTTACTACATCTGTAGACGGCACGGAGGACTGGATCGTCTACCATGTCGCCAAATCCAGGGGAGCCGGATGGAACCGCGAGGTTCGCACGCAGCCCTTCAGCTGGAATGCCGACCAGACGCCTAATCTCGGTGCTCCCGCAGATCCTGATCACCCGATTGCTTTGCCCTCCGGCGAAGCCCCTCATTTCCGTTATGAAGGGGAAGAGGGGATATTTGGTGGAGAGGCTTATGCCTCAGCCAGTCGCAAGGGCTCGGGAGGTCTTAAAGCGGGTCATCTGGATACAGCGGCGAGCTACGTGGAATTTTCAGTTCGGGCGGCATCTGCAGGCGAATATATTCTTTTGGCCCGGACGGCGAACGGAACGGCTGGCTGGAATTGGTCCAATCTTCAGCTTAGTGTCAATTCAGGACCTTCCAGCCCGTTTTACATCACCAATAAAGGCTGGGAGAACTGGGGGCTGTCCACAGCCCGGGTACAACTGAAGGCAGGACAGAATAAGATCCGGTTTGCGAAAGGCGAAGGATACGGAGAAATTGATTTCATTGATATCAAACCTGTGAACAGCAGACTTAATTGTTTTTCAATTCATTAAGAAGTAAGATAAGTATAATGATTAGGAAATAAGGAGAGCTGAATTGTGCTGGAACTTAGCTTAAATGACCCGGACAAACTGGTCACGGTGACCCATGCCTTATCCACCCGTTCCAGGGTTGATATTCTTCGGCTCTTAAACTCTAAAAACTTAAATATTATCGAAATAGCCGAGAAGCTGAAGCTTCCGGTTTCGACGGTTGCGAGCAATATCAAAGTATTGGAAGCAGCTGAGTTAATTCATACAGAATTAGTTCCGGCCTCCCGCGGGGCGATGAAAGTCTGCAGCAGGAATTACGATGATCTCCACATTGCCTTGAATCTGAAAGAGCCAATGCCGACGGGAGTAACCCATGTCTATGAAGTAGAGATGCCGATCGGCCATTACAGCGATTGTGAGGTATCTCCTACATGCGGGATGGCGAATAGCGAGGGCCTTATTATTAAAGAAGATGAACCGTCGAGCTTTTATCACCCCAAACATGTCAACGCACAGCTGATCTGGCTCCGCAAAGGGTTCCTGGAATATTTGCTGCCTATGGATATCCCCTCCGGAGCGCGGATTGAATCGCTTGAGCTGTCTATGGAGATGTGTTCCGAAGCTCCGAATTATGATCAGAACTGGCCTTCGAACATATCCGTATGGGTGAATGGTTCAGAGATCGGCATGTGGACCAGTCCCGGTGATTTCGGTGACCGGCGCGGCAAACTGAATCCGAATTGGTGGTGGGATGGATCCACACAATACGGGTTTCTCAAGACCTGGCGTGTTGACCATGAAAAGACGACACTCGATATGGAGAAGGTGTCGGGTATTACCTTAGATGATCTTCTGATTAACCGGAGCCCTAAATTGCGGCTGCGCATTGGAATCAACCCCGATGCTGTTCATCAGGGCGGGTTGAACCTGTTTGGCCGCCAATTTGGAGATTACGAACAACATATAATAATGCATGTGAAATATACGATGGAGCAGGATGAAGCAAACCTGTAGCTCTATCTACTCTCCATCATCAAGGGGGTGTCTTAAAAGCCGTGAATGAATTGGCTTTTAAGACACCCCCTTTTATTGTTGCGAAAGATCATAGGTAAAAGCTTGAGTGGACGTTCCGCGAATGTTCACTATTCAATAAGGAAATAACAGCTGTGCGTATCGTTAGAAGACGGAGCTTGCTTCCTCTATAGCACGCTAGAGTCAGGGTGTGCGGCGCAGGGCGGTCCGCTGCAGGGTGATCATCCAGTCGACAGAAGGCTCGACAATCGGGTGAAGCAGACGTTTTACCCCGGGCTGGGCCAGCAGCACCGTAGAGAGGATTGCGCAGAGCAGCAGAAGAGTTGTCCCGGCGGCGTTGCCGATATAGGCGTAGACTCCGGAAATGGCGGCCAAACGTACGATAAAGCCATGCAGCAGAAAGACATAGAGTGTGCGGCGGCCCCAGTCAGTCATACGGCTAACTTGGTAAGGCACCCAGCCCAGAAAAGCCAGGGAAGCGGTGATTTGCAGAGCGTAGACTGCCAGCCGGTACAGACCCGCATACCATTCGCCTGCCCCAAGCTGCATATAAGTCATGCTTCCGTACAGCCAGCCCATTGGAAACCCGGAGCCCAGTACTGCCAGGAGGGCAAAAATGAGGACAGAGAATGCGGCTGCGGCAATTTTGACATACTTCTGAACCCATTTGGCAAAGGTACTGAATGAAAAATGATAGCCGATTACGAAGAAGGGTAAATATACGAAGGTGCGGCTGATGCTGAACCAGACCCCGTCAAGCTGCAAATATCCGACGGCCACTCCCGCCGCTACGGCGAAGGCGATTTGTGCCGCTCGGGACCATTTGCCCATCCCCAGCATCAGGAGACGCCAGCAGGCATGACTGGCCAGGAACCATAGGAGCAGATAAGGGGCGAAGAAGGAATGATGGATATTGGATACATGGAAGAGGGAAACGTCCAGTGCTGAGTATAGGCTTTGAAAAATAAGATATTGCATTGCGATCTGCAGCAGCACCTTGCGGCCTGCGGACCCGGTGAGGCTCTTTCTGGCGAAATAGCCTGTTACGAGCACGAAGAGCGGCATATGAAAGCTGAAGATCCACAGATAAAGACTGTGCATTCCATCCATGCGGCTAATTAAAGGTTCAATGGCGTTGCCTACAAATACGGTAACAATAAGCATGAAACGCAGGTTAAGGAAAAAAGTTTCTCCGCGCGTTTCCAGCGTGTTTTCCCTGGTCATGACCTAACCTCCAAATTATGCACTGTGGAAATTACTTTAATTTTAAAATACAAGATTTTCGAAGAATAAATTGTGAAATACATCACAATGGTAAGCGCTATCATTAGACTCAATTGTGGCGATGTGTTGAAGGTTGTTTGATTTACTTGATTCCTCTATAATTTTTGTATGCAGTACCCGGGAGTGAACACTATTGAAAAAAAAAATCACCAGACGCAGCATCCTCATAGCACTGCTTTTGTTTTTAATTGTGGCGGGGTTGCTCTTGTGGAAATACTTAACCCCTTATACTCCGGCAGAGAAGGCCGAGTCTGCGCTAGTGTCCGCCGGAGGTGTGTCTGTTGAGCAGAACGACAACTGGATCTCTTTCGAGCCCACGGTCATTCTGGGGACGGCAGTGATTTTTTACCCCGGTGCATTGGTGGAAGCGGAGGCTTATGCCCCGCTGGCCAAACGGATTGCCGCTGCCGGGCATCCATTCTATATAGCCCGGATGCCGCTGAATCTCGCGGTCATCAAGGGCGATGCCGCAGATGAAATCATCCGCGTGCATCCCAAGCAGTCATTTGTGCTCGGCGGTCATTCGCTGGGCGGTGTGATGGCGTCCCGTTATGCGTCAGAGCATCCGGATCAGCTGAAGGGTGTTTTTTTTCTCGCTTCCTATCCAGATGAGAAAGGTAGTCTGAAGGACACTACATTGTCCGTATTATCCCTGCTTGGTACGGAGGATGAGGTTGTTGACAGGGACAAATACAACGAGGGACGTTCCTATCTGCCGGGCAATACGGTATATTTCTCGATTATGGGTGGAAATCATGCCCAGTTTGGAAGTTATGGGCCACAAAAAGGTGACGGTACAGCAACGATTACCGAGGATGATCAGCAGGCCCGTACAGCACGAACGATGCTGGACTGGATGGGGAATCTGCGGTAGCGGGCTAGTCATCATGGCTATAGATAGATGAGAGGAGACGTATGATGCCACTGCTGCATGTAAAGGATCTCTCCGTGCCTTGCCAAGGCATATTGTTTGACAAGGATGGAACACTGCTCGACCTGCTCGCCACTTGGGGGAGCTGGGCGGAGGAGGTGCTGCTAGGTCTCGGCAATGAGCTTGCCCTTATCGGCACCGGATCGCATGTTGATCTGTCCAAGGTGCTTGGCACATCTCATAATGCTGAAGGTAAGGTAATAGGCTATGATCCCGCCGGACCTCTCTCTATGGCAACTACGGAAGAGAGTTATGGCATTCTCGCGTGGCAGCTGTACACTGCCGGAGTTCCCTGGAATGAAGCGCTGGTCCGTGTGAAGGCCATTGCCAAGGATGCGATGAATGGAATGCGCGGACGCCGCACAATCGGGCCTCTGCCGGACCTCCTGCCATTCTTGCAGCAATGTGCCGATGCTTCCTTACAGCTGGGTGTAGTTACATCCGATGGTGACAAGACCACAGGTGAGCAGCTGGACTTACTTGGAATAACCGGTTACTTCCATACTATTGTCACGAGGGACCGGGTTTCGAATGGCAAGCCGGATCCTGAGATGGCCGAAACCGCTTGCCGGGAACTGGGCCTGCTGCCGGAGCAGACTGTTATTATCGGTGACAGCAATGCGGATATGCAGCTCGGAAAAGGTGCAGGCTTGCGTCTATCGGTCGGCATTTCTCCTGCCGGAGCGGCTGGACATCTGCAGGATGCCGACATCGTCGTTCCCGGCTTTCATGAGCTCCGCATTACCTGCTAACAAATAACTCGTAGAAAGGGTGCGTGTGCAGACTATGGATTCATTGCAAACTTTGGCTTCCTGGATCAAGGACAGCGGAAACATCGTTTTTTTTGGAGGAGCCGGAACATCCACGGAGAGCGGTATTCCGGACTTCCGCTCAGCGGCGGGTTTATACCAGACTGAGCATAACTCGCCTTATCCGCCCGAGGTGATGCTAAGCCGCAGTTTTTTTATGTCCTCGCCGGACATTTTTTTTGATTTCTACCGCAGCAAAATGATTCACCCGGAGGCAGAGCCAAACGGTGCCCATTTATTGCTGGCAGAGCTGGAGCGACAAGGCAAACTGAAAGCGGTCATTACGCAAAATATTGACGGGCTGCACCAGCTGGCCGGCAGCCGTGTGGTGCTGGAGCTGCATGGCTCTATCCACCGCAATCATTGTATGGGCTGCAACCGTTATTACGGTCTGGAGCAGGTGATTCAGTCTGCTGAACGGGCGCCCCTCTGCCCGGAATGCGGCGGCATCATCAAGCCGGATGTTGTGCTCTATGAGGAACAGCTGGATCATGATGTGCTGGTTGGGGCGGTCGCAGCAATTGCGGCTGCGGACTTGCTTATTATCGGCGGCACTTCGCTGACCGTTCAGCCTGCAGCCAGCCTCGTCACCTACTTCCGGGGGCGGCATACGGTGCTGCTGAACCGTGACCCGACACCGTATGACCATAGGGCGGATCTGATAATTACCGACCGGATCGGGAAAGTGATGGGAGCCGTTCAGGACCAGCTCTGAGAATCTTATAGATCTCACATCCTGTGCGTATCACTGCAGGCGATTTCAGCATTAGAAGATTACAACGGCCGCCAGTGGTTTAAAATAGGGTAATGTGACAACTGAGGATACGAGAGGCAGGGATAAGCAATGGTATATGTGGCTAGCGATGAACGGTATGAAGTTATGCAATACAACCGCTCTGGCAGATCGGGACTGAAGCTTCCGGCGATATCACTGGGACTCTGGCATAACTTTGGCGGGATCGACACTTATGAGAATGGCCGGGAGATGATTACCCGTTCGTTTGATCTCGGCATTACCCATTTTGATCTGGCCAATAATTATGGCCCGCCCGCAGGCTCGGCAGAGGAACTGTTCGGCAAGGTGCTCGCCCGTGACCTTTCCCCCTACCGTGATGAGATGGTGATTTCTACTAAGGCGGGATATTATATGTGGCCAGGACCCTATGGGGAATGGGGTTCACGCAAATATATGCTGTCCAGTCTGGATCAGAGCCTGAAACGGCTGGGTCTGGACTATGTCGACATTTTCTATTCTCACCGTCCAGACCCGGAGACACCGCTGGAAGAAACGATGGGCGCGCTGGATTATGCCGTGCGGTCAGGCAAAGCGCTATATATCGGATTATCCAACTATACGGCGGAGCAGACCGTAGAGGCGGTCAGCATTCTGAAGGGTCTCGGCACTCCGCTTCTGATTCATCAGCCGCGGTATTCGATGCTGGACCGCTGGATCGAAGGTGGACTGCAGGATGTGCTGGAAGAGAACGGTATTGGCAGCATTGCGTTTACTCCGCTGGCCCAGGGCCTGCTGACCAATAAATATTTGAATGGTATCCCTGAGGATTCAAGAGCGGCCGGTCCATCCACCGCGCTGAATGAAAGCCGGATTACACCGGAGGTGCAGCGCAAGATCCGCGCCCTTAACCAGATGGCTGTCGCTCGCGGCCAAAGTCTGGCCCAGTTTGCGCTTCTCTGGACACTTCGCGGCGGCAAAGTGACCTCTGCACTGATTGGCGCAAGCCGGGTGAGCCAGATCGAAGAGAACATCGCCGCGTTGTCCCATGCGGACTTTACCCAGGAGGAGCTGGATCGGATCGAGACCATCCTCAAAACAGAGAGTGATGTGTAAGCTTCGCATCCACTACATTTATGGCCTCCATATGCATCCCGTTTAGGGGCCTATTGCTGCACAGCCCGCTTCCTGACCGGAAGACGGGCTGTTGCTGTAGTTGGACAATTAGGAATAGGGCATAACCTGGGAAAGGGATAGGACATAACATAGGGAATAGAGGGGGGGTGAAGTGGGGTGTGAATCGGACTGAGGGGACGTTATTTCAGGGAGAAACATCCAAAACTTACACAAACGGACCGTATAGCCGTTTTTCTATCTGAAAAGTGGCAGAACACGCGCAATATTGGAAAATAAGCCTCTGAGGTCCGAATTTGTGTAAAAGACAGGTGGATCAGCGTAATAGTGGCTATGGAGTCCGTTTGCAGCATGTTATCTCCGGAGGGACACGGGGTTAACTAATCAGCCTGATACCGTGTGGCAGCGCATCACACAATAAGGTGAGAGGGTTCAGCGCGGGCCACGGCAAGGTGCAGAGAATTCAGCAGGGTTGCCGGGTGGACTGAGATCAACGCGGCTATCGCGAGCCGCAGTGTCTTATTGGGTTCGGGATGGTGTACAGAATTCTGGCCTCAATAACATAGATCTTAAGGCTGCTGCTTCTCCCCGGGTCTGGACGTTGAGATGCGGTAAGCGGTTGGGGACTGGGCACAGAAGCGTTTGAATTGGCGGGAGAAATACAAGGCATCCGTCAGTCCAACGGATGCTGCAACCTGCTCTACGGATAATTCTGGACGTTCCCGCAGCAGCTGGCGCGATTTCTCGATGCGCAGCTTAAGCAGATAGGTCACGGGCGAGAGACCGGTCTCCTGCTTGAAGATCCGCGACAGGTAAGCGCGGTTATAGCCGAGGCTGCCGCACATTTGCTCAATCGAGACCGGGTGAGCATATTGGGAAGCCATATAGTGGATCATCTGCTTCACGGTGCGCTTGACCTGTGATTCCGCCCCCGACAGCCTGGAGGAGGAGATATGCCGCTCAGCGGCTTCTCCGACGATCAGATATAGATAGCCGAGTGAAGTCAGGTGGGCGCTCTCCTTATTGGCGTAGAACGCCTGCATCATCCCGGCCATCGCGGCGGGGATGACGCTGCCTTCGGCGGTGGAGAGCACTGGCTTCTGCGGAGTAAAGCCGGTCTGCAGCACAAGCGCGTCGGCTTCCGCGCCGGTGAAAGCGGCCCAGCGGTAGCGCCAGGGCCGCTTCTCGTCCGAGAGATAGCTGACCAGCTGGCCGGGATGGATCAGGAAGCAGTCGCCTTGTCCCAGCTCATATTTGCGCTGCTCGGTGCGGAAGGTCCCGGAGCCGGATTCAATGAAGTGAAGCAGGTAATAATCATAGATTTTGGGACCGGCCTGATGCAGCGGCAAGGTCTGGCTTTCGCCGGCAAACAGTACATGCAGATTTTGCTTATCATAATAGACGGGATTTGACCCTACGGAATAAGTATGTTCCACGAAGAAGCTTCCTTTCTGGAGTTAACGCTGTCACCGCTTTGGAAACGGGTAATCGCTGGAAATGCCCGTCCTCCGATTATAACACGGAAGTCACATTTATCCATGCATTGCACACATGATTGCATTATCAGGGCAAGTCTGATTTTATTATAATATAACCATGAAGGCAGCAAGACTGATTCCAAGTTGAAGCAAGAGCAGCGAAAGGATGGAGTGGCACTAATGAGCATACAGGAACTTAACAGCAAATTTATTGAGAAGTACGGGGAGAGTACTGAAGAGGCACGCGTCTTCTACGCACCGGGCCGTGTCAATCTTATTGGAGAGCATCTGGATTACAATGGGGGTTATGTACTGCCGGCAGCGCTGGAATTCGGCACAACACTGATTGTACGCCCGCGCAGCGACGGCAAGGTTCAATTCGCATCGACGAATCTTCCTTACGAAGCTTCCATGGACTACAACGAAATCGGCAAGGCCAAAACAGGGGAATGGATCGATTATCCGATTGGCGTCATGGTGGAATTGGCGAAGAAGGATCTTCCGGTTTCCGGCGGCTACGACCTCTTGTTCCACGGTGATATTCCGAACGGTTCGGGCCTTTCTTCCTCCGCTTCCATTGAGGTGGTTACCGGCTTCGCGTTCCTGACACTGCTGGGTGGGGATACGGATACAGTAGAAATTGCGCTGCTGTCCCAGCGTGCGGAGAACCAGTATGTCGGCGTAAACTCCGGAATTATGGACCAGTTTGCCGTAGCCAACGGCAAGCGTGATCACGCGATTCTGCTGATGTGCGATACGCTGGAGTACAACCTGATTCCATTTGTGACCGGCGCCTACAAGCTGGTGATCGGCAACACGAACAAGAAGAGAGGTCTCGTGGATTCCAAATACAATGAACGCCGCAGCCAGTGCGACGAAGCATTGTCCACTCTGAAGCAGGAGGTTCCTTCCCTGTCTTACCTGGCAGAGCTAAAACCTCAGCAATTTGAAATCCATCAGCACAAAATTACAGATGAAACAGTCAGACGCCGAGCCCGCCATGTAGTGGAAGAGAACCAGCGTGTGCTTGACTCGGTTGAAGTACTGAAGAACAATGACCTGAAGCAGTTTGGTCAATATATGAATGACTCCCATGTCTCGCTTCGCGATCTGTATGAAGTAAGCTGCGAGGAGCTGGACATTATGGTTGAAGAAGCACAGCGGATTCCCGGAACCCTTGGCTCACGGATGACCGGTGCGGGATTCGGCGGATGTACGGTATCACTGGTGCATGAGGATGATGTCGAACGCTTTATCCGTGAAGTCGGTGAAGCCTATACCACCAGATCCGGTCTGGTAGGCGAATTCTACGTATGCGGTATCGGCAATGGTGTGGAAGAATTGAAAGGAGTGAAGTAAGATGGCGATTTTGGTAACAGGTGGAGCGGGGTATATCGGTTCTCATACAGTAGCTGAGCTGCTGGAGCGGGGCGAGGAAGTTGTGGTTATCGACAATTTGCTGACAGGCCACCGTGAGGCGCTGCTGGGCGGCAAGCTGTATGAAGGTGACCTGCGGGACAAGGTGCTGCTGGCCAAGCTGTTTTCGGAGAACAAGATTGAAGCGGTGATCCATTTTGCCGCAAGCTCGCTGGTGGGCGAGAGCATGAAGGACCCGGTCAAATACTATGACAACAACGTATATGGTACACAGTGTCTGCTGGAAGCGATGCAGCATGCAGGTGTGGACAAAATCGTCTTCTCCTCCACGGCCGCAACTTACGGCGAACCGGAAAAGGTGCCGATCGAGGAAACTGACCGCACAGAGCCGGCGAATGTGTACGGTGAAACCAAACTGACGATGGAACGCATGATGGCCTGGTTTGACAAGGTGCTCGGCATCAAATACGTGGCGTTGCGCTACTTCAATGCTGCAGGGGCACATGCCAGCGGCAAGATTGGCGAAGACCACCGTCCGGAGAGCCATCTGATTCCGCTGGTGCTGCAAACCGCGTTGAAGCAGCGGGAGAGCATTGCTGTCTTCGGCGAAGACTATCCGACCGAAGACGGAACCTGCGTCCGCGACTACATCCATGTCAGCGATTTGGCTGACGCCCATGTCCGGGCGGTCAACTATCTGCGCAGCGGCAGTGCAAGCAATATCTTCAACCTTGGCAACGGCCTCGGCTTCTCGGTCAAACAAGTGATCGAAACCGCCAAGAAGGTGACCGGGCTGGACATTCCGGTTGTCATTCAAGAGCGCCGCGCCGGTGATCCTGCTGTGCTGGTAGCTTCTTCTGACAAAGCCCGTTCCATTCTCGGCTGGACTCCGCAGCATGCGGACCTTGAGGATATTATTCAGAGCGCCTGGAACTGGCATTCAGCGAATCCGCAAGGATACGGAGAAGAATAACTCCTGGCTGTCCGGGGGAGTATGGCATTCTATTGAACCAGCTGCCCCCCAAAAAGGACACAGACAACTTGCTACACCACATTAAGGAGAATTTAAATGCCTAACGATATTAATACCGCTCCGGCCGGAGAGAAGGCGCTGCATGCCATCGAACAGCTTGTGCTGTTTGCGCTGCACCAGGAGCTGATCCAGCCTGCCGATGTTGACTATAGCCGCAATGAACTGCTGGACCAGTTCGGCTTCAGTGAGCCGTATGCCCTTGAATTCAGTGAAACACCGCTTGAGAGCCCGCAGGGACCGCTGGACATTCTGATCGATTATGGCTTCGAAATCGGACTGATTCCGGAGAATACCGATACGTACCGTGATCTGCTGGATGCGAAGATTATGGGACTGCTGATGGCACGGCCATCTGAAGTCAATGCCCAATTCTATAGCCTCTCGGCGGAGAAGGGCATTGAGGCGGCAACCGACCGCTTTTACAAATTAAGTATTGATTCCAACTATATCCGCATGGACCGGATTTCGAAGAATGTGTTCTGGCTGCAGGAATCACCATACGGGGATATCGAAATGACGATTAACCTGTCCAAGCCCGAGAAGAACCCGAAGGAAATCGCCATGGCCCGGCTGCTCCCTCCGCCGGTCTATCCGAAATGCCTGCTTTGCCGCGAAAATGTGGGTTATGCCGGACGGTTGAATCACCCGCCGCGCCAGAATCTGCGTGTAATTCCGCTGAAGCTGAACAATGAGAAATGGTTCTTACAGTACTCGCCGTATGTGTACTACAACGAGCATTGCATCGTGTTCCATCACGATCATGTGCCGATGAAGCTGACCAAGGAGTCGCTGAAGCGTCTGCTCAGCTTTGTGGAAGCTTTCCCGCATTATTTCATTGGCTCGAACGCCGATCTGCCGATTGTCGGCGGGTCGATTCTGACCCATGATCATTTCCAGGGCGGGCGCCATACCTTCCCGATCCAGAAAGCACCGAAAGAGCAGACGTTCACCCATGCCTCCTACCCGGGTGTCAGCCTCAGCATCGTGAAGTGGCCGATGTCGGTCCTGCGTTTGCATGGAGTAGACCCTGCAGTGCTGCTGGAATGCGGCAACGATCTCTATGAGGCCTGGAAATCCTACAGCGATCCTGAGGCTGAGGTATTAGCTTTCAGCGAAGTTGACGGTGTGGAAACCCCGCATAATACCGTTACTCCAATCGTGCGGCGAGCGGAAGACGGCGGCTTCGAGCTGGATCTGGTGCTGCGCAACAACCGGACCAGCGGGGAATTCCCCGAAGGGATATTCCACCCGCACCGGGAGATGCACCATATCAAGAAGGAGAACATCGGCCTGATTGAGGTTATGGGTCTGGCTATTCTGCCGGGACGACTGAAGGAAGAGCTGGATGCTATCGCAGGCGTGCTTGCCGGAGATCTCCCGCTACTGGCTGCCGTGAAGAGTGAAGCTGATCACGCGCTTGCACAGCATGCCTCGTGGATACAAGAGCTGGCCGAACGTTTTGGCACAGGTCACAACCACGAAGAAGCTGTCAAAATCGTGCAGAATGAGGTCGGTATCAAGTTCACCCATATTCTGGAGCATGCCGGGGTCTACAAACGGACACCGGAAGGACAAGCCGCTTTCCGCCGGTTTGTGCAGAGCTTCGGAGCCCTATAAACAACTGAATGTTAGTATTAATGTCCCCGGCCATGCAGGTTTGGGGGCTTTTCTTATACAGTTCGTTCAGCTTGGCGTGATACGGGGAGACGCTGTGATTTGAATGACGCACGCCGGAGGTCTATAATATGAAATTGCATCACATTCATCAACTAATGGAGGTTTACCCATATGCGCAAGTTTGAATTTTATAATCCTACCAAGCTGGTTTTTGGACAAGGAACATTGCAGGCTTTGAAGACCGAAGTCCCGAAATACGGTAAGAACGTATTGCTGATGTACGGCGGCGGCAGCATCAAACGCAGCGGTTTGTACGATAATGTGCTGGCTGAGCTGAATTCCATCGGGGCTGTCGTGACCGAACTGGCCGGAGTCGAGCCGAACCCGCGTCTGTCCACTGTACATAAAGGTGTGGCATTGTGCCGGGAGCACAACATTGAGCTGATCCTTGCCGTAGGCGGGGGCAGCGTACTGGACTGTGCCAAGGCAGTTGCGGTAGGCGCGAAATATGAAGGGGATATGTGGGACTTTGTGGAACGCAAGGCTGCTCCGCAAGCCGCGCTGCCGCTGGGCACAGTGCTGACGATGGCGGCTACCGGTTCCGAGATGAACAACGGATCTGTCATCAGCAACGAAGTCACCCAGGAAAAAATGGGCTGGGGCAGCGTGCATGCCTTCCCGGCATTTTCCATCCTTGATCCCGAGAACACCTTCACTTTGCCGCGTGACCAGACTGTCTACGGCATGGTGGATATCATGTCGCATGTTCTGGAGCATTATTTCCATACCGACGGAAACACGCCTGTACAGGACGGTTTCTGTGAGACGCTGCTGCGCACCGTTATTGAAACGGCACCGAAGCTGATCGGGGACCTGAACAATTACGAGCTGCGTGAAACGATTATGTACTGCGGCACAATGGCTCTGAACGGCATGGTCAGCATGGGCTTCGCCGGAGACTGGGCAACACACAACATCGAGCATGCCGTATCAGCAGTCTACGATATCCCGCATGGCGGCGGTTTGGCTATTCTCTTCCCGCAATGGATGAAGTACAACCTCAGTACGAACCCTGCCCGCTTCCGCCAGCTGGCCGTGAACGTATTCGGCATTGATCCGTCCGGCAAAAGCGATGAAGAAGCCGGTCTTGAAGGCATTGAAGCACTGCGCCGCTTCTGGGATTCCATCGGTGCGCCGAAGACCTTGGGCGACTATGATATCAATGACAGCGAAATCGGAAATATGGCCGACAAAGCGGTGCGTTTCGGACCGTTCGGTAATTTCCGCAAGCTGGAGCGTGAGGATGTCGTAAAAATTTATACAATGGCGCTGTAAGAACGCCATCATAAAGGGGCTGCAGAACTGCAGCTCCGGGCAGGAAATCAAGTCGTTCCCGGTAATGGGGACGGCTTTTTTGCATAAACTGTTGGCATAGGCCGGTTTGGGTTCAAGGCTGCTTCCACGATACAATATTGAGATAATCATCCAAGTTTGTGAAACCAAGGACATGGTTTGAACGTTTATACTAGTATGACAGTCCGGAACTATAGACGGGAGGAGAAAATAATGCAAACGCTGTATTTGGGCTGTTTGGCGCTCGGCGTCATTTTTGCCGTAGTCAGCGTAGTTGTGGGAGATCTGATCGGCAATGTTTTGGATGGGATATTTGATGTAGCTTCCTTTGATTTCCTGAACCCTGCTGTGCTGGCCGGGGGAGTCACCGTATTTGGCGGAGCAGGCATTCTGCTCACGCGTTACAGCAGGCTGGAAGATGGCGCTGTTCTTGCCTTGTCCTTGCTGATCGCAGCCTTTATGGGGGTGGTTCTTTACTTGGGAGTCGTCAAACCGATGGACAAAAGCGAGATGTCAAACGGGTTCTCCATGAGCGAGCTGCCTGGCAAGATCGGAGAAATTACCGTTCCTATTCCGGCACAGGGCTATGGCGAAATCATGGTGAAGTTTGGCGCAGGCAACAGCCTGCATACGGCAGCCAGCTTTGAGCAGCTTTCCCTCCCGGCCGGGATTAAGGTTGTAGTGGTAGAGGTCCGGGAAGGTGTTGCGCTGGTAACTGAATTTGAAGAGAGAAAAGGAGTGGATTCTTAATGTTAGGCTTAGACATTCCAGATTATTTGTTTATTCCTATTGTAGTTGTAGCGGTTCTGCTGGTGCTTGGGATTGCGTTCTGGGCACGTTACAAGACGGTCGGACCAGATGAAGGAATGATTGTCACCGGTTCCTTTCTCGGCAGCAATCATATCTCAGATGATGGCTCGGGCCGTAAAATCAAGATAGTCCGCGGGGGCGGGGCGTTCATTCTGCCTGTCTTCCAGAAGGCCGAGTTCATGTCTCTGCTTTCGCATAAGCTCGATGTGACGACACCGGAGGTATACACTGAGCAAGGGGTGCCGGTTATCGCCGATGGTGTGGCTATTATCAAGGTAGGCAGTTCTACCGAAGATGTGGCAACGGCAGCCGAACAGTTCATGGGCAAGCCGATAGAAGGGCTGAAGAGCGAGGCGCAGGAAGTGCTTGAAGGGCATCTGCGGGCGATTCTCGGCTCAATGACTGTGGAAGAGGTTTACCGCAACCGTGACCGGTTTGCCCAGGAGGTTCAGGGTGTAGCAGCGCGCGATCTTAAGAAGATGGGACTGCAGATTGTCTCCTTCACCATCAAAGATGTGCGCGACAAGCACGGATACTTGGAAGCTCTAGGTAAACCGCGGATTGCTGCAGTGAAGCGGGATGCAGAAATCGCCGAAGCGGAAGCGCTGCGGGATGCGCGGATCCAGAAGGCAAACGCCGAGGAGCAAGGGCAGAAGGCTGAACTGCTGCGGGATACGAACATCGCCGAAGCCTCCAAGGACAATCAGCTGAAGGTTGCAGCCTTTAAACGTGATCAGGATACAGCCAAGGCGGAAGCCGATCAGGCTTATCACATCCAGGAGGCGCGCGCCAAGCAGACGGTGGTGGAAGAGCAGATGAAGGTCGAACTGGTTCGCAAGGAACGCGAGATAGACCTGCAGTCCAAAGAAATACAGGTGCGCGAGAAGCAGTACGATGCGGAAGTGAAGAAGAAAGCGGAAGCCGACCGCTACGCAGTGGAACAGGCGGCAGAAGCCGATAAGGCCAAGCGGATGCGTGAAGCCGATGCCTTGCAGTACAGCATTGAGACCCAGGCGAAGGCAACATCCGAGCAGAAACGCCTGGAAGGCCAGGCAACAGCCGACGCAGAGCTGGCTAAAGGTAAAGCGGAGTCCGAAGTTATCCGCCTGCGTGGTCTCGCAGAAGCAGAAGCCAAAGAGAAGCTGGCCGAAGCGTTCCAGAAATTCGGCGAAGCTGCCGTGCTCGACATCATCGTGAAGATGCTGCCTGAATTGGCCGGTAAAATTGCCGAGCCGCTGGCATCCATCGACAAGCTCACTGTGGTGGATACGGGCAATGGTGAAGGAGCGGCGCGGGTCAGCAATTATGTGACCCAGCTGATGTCGACGGCACCGGAAATGCTGAAGAGTGTCTCGGGAATTGATGTAGAGGCATTGATTAAAGGTTTGACTAAAGGAAAAACGGGAACTCCGGACCACAGACCGGCAGTATCGGTTGCACCTGCGGTACCGGTAGTACCTGCAGTACCTACAGTACCGGCAGTGCCAGTGGTTCCAACTGATAAACTTGAAGGATAATGCGGGATAACTCAAGGTATGACAGGCGCATTGCCTGTCATACCTTGAATTTTATGGAGAGTGGGGAACTTCGTATGGAGCTGCTCTTGGATAACATCCGTAAGAGCTTCGGAGATAAACAAGTGCTCAAAGGCATTGACTACACTTTTGAAAAAGGCAAGATTTACGGTCTGCTGGGCCGCAACGGTGCCGGTAAAACCTCGCTGTTCAACTGCTTGAGCGGGGAGATTGGAATGGACAGCGGCGGGGCTTTTTTACGGGAAAACGAAGTAAGCAGTCCGCTTCGCGAGGCGGATATCGGGTATGTGTTTTCTTTGCCCATCCTGCCGGAATTTCTTACAGGCTATGAGTTTGTGAAATTCTATATGGATATCAACCGCGACAAGATTGAACCTGGCAAAAGCATCGAAGACTATTTCGACATTATCCGGATTGAGCAGGAGGACCGCCACCGGCTGATCAAAGGGTATTCTCATGGCATGAAGAACAAGATCCAAATGCTCTGCTTTATCATTACGCGTCCGCCCTTGATATTGCTGGACGAACCATTGACTTCTTTTGACGTTGTGGTGGCACTGGAGATCAAGAAGCTGCTGCGGGAGATGAAGCAGGATCATATCATTATTTTCTCCACCCATATTTTGCAGCTTGCAGCCGACTTGTGCGACGAACTCGTTATCCTGAATAACGGGACACTCCAGGAGATTCCTGCCGACACTCTGCACAGCCCGGAATTCGAGGAGAGAATCATAACCTTGCTAAAGGATGAGGGCAGCAATGATTAAGACGCTGAACACCATACTGGATATCAGGGGCGCATCCGGGGCGAACCGGCTGATCTATTATCTCCAGCGGTTGCCGGTAATTGGGAAGATGGCAAAGAATGACTTGTATTCCCGGACAGGACTCAAAAAGACGCTGACTGTAATCGTGCTTATTCTGAAGATAATATGGGGCTTTCTGACCAAATTCGCTTATTTGGGAATTGTAGTCTATTGGCCGGTGATCACAATCGGCAAGGAACTGCCGCCTGCTGAACAGTATCAGCTCTATCTGCAAGTGCTGGTCATAATCAGTTGTGTCGTAGCCGCAGTTTCAAATGCGGTCATCCTGGAACCGAAGCGGGACAAATATATTTGTGTGAAGCTGATGCGGCTGCCTGCTGATCAGTACATGCACGCTACTCTGTCGCTTCGGACCTTCAGTTTCTTTGTTTATTATATACCGGCCATGTGCCTCTTCGCTTCATTGCTGCAGGTCCCGGTCTGGCAGGGAGTGCTGCTTGCCCTGCTGTTAACTGCCTGGCGCTTGGGAAGTGAGGCGCTGCATTTATGGCTCTTCGACCGTACGGACATTGTGCTTGTCAAAAAAACAGGGTGGGTGTGGACCGTCATAGGCGTGGGATTTCCGCTTGCCTATGCTCTGCTGTATGCAGAAGTGTCCTTCGTGGACAGCGCTATGTTGTTCAACCTGCCGGCGGGTTTAGCCATTGCGGCTATAGGAGTGGTTGCCGCCGTTTATATTGCGCGTTATCCCCGTTACCGCAGTGCGGTTGATGCCGTGACCAAAATAGACGATCCGCTGCTGGATATGGGGCGTATGATGAAGGAATCGAGAGTGAAGGATGTCGAGACGAAAGAAAAGGATTTTTCAGCGGAACAGCTGAGTCCCGGTCAATTTCAGGAGAAAAGCGGCTATGCTTACCTGAATGCGATCTTTTTCTCCCGGCATAAACGTTTTTTAATACAGCCGATTCAGCGGCGGCTGCTCATCATTGGCGTGTTGTTCGCAGCCGGATTGCTGTCGATGATGGTCTCACCGGCAATGTTTACCAAGATGTCACATTTTTTAATCGGCAGCCTTTCTTATTTTGTATTTATTATGAATTTTACCTCGATCGGTGAGAAGGTCTGCAAAGCCATGTTTTACAACTGCGACATTAGTCTGCTGCGGTATGGATTCTACCGGGAACGGACGGCGGTGCTGAGCAATTTCCGGATTCGCCTGCTGAGAATAACCGCTCTGAATTTGATTCCGGCCGGAGCTATTTGTATAGCTGTGAATCTGCTCATTCTGCTTTCGGATGAAACCTGGGGGATTGCGGATGCAGCTGGTTTTTGCGGGGCTATCCTCGGCTTATCCCTGTTCTTCTCCGTGCATCACTTGTTCATGTATTATATTTTCCAGCCTTACAGCACAGAGCTGAATTTGAAGAATCCATTCTTCACCATTGTCAACAGTATTGTGTTGGCTGCAACCATTGTGTGCCTCCGCTTGGAGAGCACTCCGGCTTATTTTGCGGGAATGGTACTGCTGACCACGGTAGCCTACATGACCATCGCCTTATTCCTGGTCTATAAATACTCGGGCAGAACCTTCCGGGTAAAATGATCCAGCCTCTTCCACATCTGAAATCTTGATGTTATGGCGGTAGCCAAGTATAATCTACACATGCTGTCAAGTTATGCAGCTGCCGCAGCGGCAAAGGTATTCAGAATTCAAAGAGGTGTAAGCAGTGAGCAGCATAACAGTGGCTAAGGTACTCAATAACAATGTGATTATTGCCGAGCATCCCCAATACGCCGAGGTTGTGGTGATCGGAAAGGGCATAGGCTTTAACCGGAAAATGCGTGATCGGATCAGTCTGTCTTCCGTGGAGAAGATGTTTATTCTCCGCAGCCAGGAGGAGCAGGAGCAATACAAGCAGCTCGTTCCGCAGGTGGACGAGAAGCTGATCGAGGTAGTTCAGGAGATTGTATTGCATATCATGCAGAGCAGCCGCCAACCGCTGAATGAACATATTCATATTGCACTCACTGACCATATTTCATTTGCCATCCGCCGTCATGAACAAGATATCGCCATACATAATCCGTTTCTGTACGAAACCAGGGAAATTTACCCTGAGGAATACAGTCTGGCCGAATATGCAGTCGGGCGGATCAATCAGGCGATGGGGGTAACGTTGCCTTTTGATGAGATCGGTTTTGTCGCTTTGCATATTGTAAGCGCATTGAGCAACCGTCATATCTCCGAGGTGAAGCAGCATTCCGTGCTGATCGGTGATCTCGTGGGGCTGGTGGAGGATAATCTGAGTTATCATGTTCCGCGGGATTCCCTGGATTATTCCCGGCTGGTCACCCACCTGCGTTTTGTTCTGGAAAGACTGCGCCGTGGTGAGAGTGTGCGGGAGACTTCTTCTCTTGACGGGTTAATGAAGCGCGAATATCCTGAAATGTACATGCTGGCCTGGAAGCTGACTAAGGTCATTGAGCAGCGGGTGCGTATTCCGGTATATCCGGCTGAAGTGAGCTACCTGACTATTCATCTGCAGCGTCTGGCCCAGAAGAAAGAGGATGAAGAGGATATGGAGCAGCATGAGGGTTGAAATGAACCCCTTACAAAAACATGCTTGCAACTTCAAAAAATCGGTGCTACAATGTTCCCTGTTCCAATAAAACAGAATACCTACGTGTAACTGATACGATCAGGCATGAGTGATTTACAGTATTTTGGTTGTCAGGCCCCAAGCTGGGGCAATCTAACCTTAGTGTTAGAGAGACAAACCTTAATGCTGTGTTGCTCATGCCTTTTTTGGTTTCCTGTTTGTGCGAAATTACTATTAAGGAAGTGGCCTAAATGTTCAAAAAGTTGTTTGGCGTTTTGCAAAGAGTCGGTAAAGCGCTTATGCTTCCTGTAGCCATCCTGCCTGCGGCGGGCTTGCTGCTCGGGATCGGCAACATGCTGGTTAACCCGGATTTCCTCCAATACGTACCGGCACTGGAAAACAGCGGGGTTCAGGCCGTTGCCAACGTTTTGATGAACTCGGGACAGATTGTTTTTGATAACCTGTCACTCTTGTTTGCGGTCGGGGTAGCCATCGGTCTTGCCGGTGGTGAAGGGGTTGCCGGTCTTGCGGCAATCATCGGTTTCCTCGTCATGAATGTAACCATGGGAACGGTACTGGGCATTAACGCTTATGTATTGACCTGGAAGGATTTCTCCTATTCCAGTGTCTTGGGAATACCGACGCTGCAGACAGGGGTTTTCGGCGGTATCCTGGTCGGGATACTGGCCGCGTCGATGTACAAGCGGTTCTTCCGCATAGAATTGCCGTCGTATCTCGGTTTCTTTGCGGGTAAACGGTTTGTGCCGATTATGACGGCAGTAACCTCCCTGATTCTTGGTCTTGTATTGACGGCTGTTTGGCCGCCGATCCAGCACGGCCTGAACTATGTGTCGCAAAGCATGATCAACACGAACTTGACGCTGTCGGCCTTTATCTTCGGTGTCATTGAGCGTTCACTGATTCCTTTCGGCTTGCATCACATTTTCTATTCGCCGTTCTGGTATGAGTTCGGAAGTTATGTCGATAAAGCCGGCGAACTGGTACGCGGGGATCAGCGGATCTTCATGCAGCAGCTGCGCGACGGGGTGGATTTCACAGCGGGTACATTTACAACAGGTAAATATCCGTTCATGATGTTCGGTCTGCCGGCAGCGGCACTGGCGATCTACCATGAAGCCAAACCTGAGAACAAAAAGATTGTCGGCAGCTTGATGGTTTCTGCAGCCCTTACTTCTTTCCTGACAGGGATTACAGAGCCGCTGGAATTCTCATTCCTGTTCGTAGCTCCGCTTCTGTTCGCAGTGCATGCTGTCTTTGCAGGTCTTTCCTTTATGACTATGCAAATCCTTCATGTTAAGATCGGAATGACCTTCTCCGGCGGTTTTATCGACTATGTGCTGTTCGGTATTATCCCGAACCGTACTGCGTGGTGGCTGGTTATCCCGGTAGGTCTGGTTATTGCCGTGATTTACTACTTTGGATTCCGCTATGTCATCCGGAAGTTCAATCTGAAAACTCCGGGCCGTGAAGATGCATCCGATGATTCGGAAGACGTCAACACGGGGAATGTATCTACAAGCGGTGATGATCTGCCGCGCAACATTTTGTCCGCACTGGGCGGCAAAGAAAACATCACCCATCTGGACGCCTGCATCACCCGCCTCCGCGTCGAGGTTAAGGATAAGGCAGGCGTAGATAAGAACCGGCTGAAGAAGCTGGGTGCTTCCGGTGTGCTTGAGGTTGGTAATAACGTTCAGGCGATCTTTGGTACACGTTCAGATACAATCAAGTCACAGATACAGGATGTCATGAACGGCAGAATACCAGCTGCTTCAGCCGCACCGCAGCCTGAGCTTGAGAAGCAGGTCGGTGAAGAAGGCGCAGCAATTATTCCTGAGGACATCGTGTCCCCGGTAAATGGCGAGCTGCTTGATATTACGCAGGTTCCAGATGCTGTCTTCTCCCAGAAGATGACGGGTGACGGCTTCGCCTTCCTGTCAGATGACGGCAAGATTGCTTCACCGGTATACGGTAAAGTGTTCAATGTATTCCCGAGCAAGCATGCCATCGGGATTATGTCCGACGGCGGCAAGGAAGTGCTCGTGCATATTGGTGTTAATACTGTAAAGCTTAAAGGCCAAGGCTTCACAATTCTTGTAGAAGAAGGCGACCTGGTAGCTGCAGGACAGCCGATTATGGAAGTGGATCTGGAATACGTGAAAGCCCATGCGCCTTCCGTTATTTCACCGGTCATCTTCTCCAATCTGCCTGAAGGGTCGACGGTTACCTTGAAGAAGCCGGGTAAAGTGGCTGTAGGCGATAAAGACATCATCAGCATTCAGTAAAATGTGCATTGGCATGGCGCTTCCCTTATAATGAAGGGGAGCGCGGCCTTCACATAAGACAAACATTCAAATTAACAGAAAGCGAGTTGGATATTATCATGCAAAAAACATTCAGAATTATTGACGAAGACGGAATTCACGCACGCCCAGCAACAGCGCTGGTAAATACAGCAACAAAGTTTAAAGGCACAGAAGCATTCGCGGAAGCCAAAGGTAAAAAAGTAACACTTAAATCCATTCTCGGCGTATTGTCTTTGGGTCTTGAAGCTGGCGATACCTTGAGTCTGATTACTGAAGGCAGTGAAGAAGCGGAAGCACTGAGCGCACTGCAAGATGTGATGATTAAAGAAGGGCTGGGAGAGCTTCATGAATAAAATTTCAGGAATCGCGGCTTCAGCAGGTATTGCCGTAGCCCGTGCATTTATCCTGGAACATCCGGATTATACAATCACGAAGACTGCTGTAAGCGATGTGGAAGCCGAGATTGCCAAACTGGAGAGCGCCCTGGAGAAATCCAAGGGCGAGCTGCAGGGCATTAAGGAGCGCACGCTCGCTGAATTGGGCGAGAAGAAGGCGGAGATTTTCGAATCCCATCTGCTGATTCTTGAAGACCCCGAACTCATCAGTCCCGTAATGGATAAAATCCGCGAGGAATCGGTTAATGCGGACTATGCCCTAAATGAAGTTGCCACTCAGTTTATCGAAATGTTCGAAAATATGAAAAGTGCTTACCTGCAGGAACGTGCCGCTGATATGCGCGATGTAACCAAACGCATCCTGAACCACCTGCTGGGTATTCACTATGTAAGTCCTGCGGAAATCAATGAAGAGGTTATCGTCATTGCCCTGGATTTGACTCCATCCGACACGGCGCAGCTTAATCGTAAATACGTGAAGGGCTTCACGACGAATATCGGCGGACGCACCTCGCACTCGGCCATCATGGCCCGGTCCCTGGAAATTCCGGCGGTAGTCGGCACCAAGAATGTACTGTCTGAAGTCAAGGCGGGAGATCTGGTGATTGTCGACGGTTTGAGCGGAGATGTTCTAATCAACCCGAGCGATGCTGAAGTCGCCGAATATAAAGCTAAACAGGAAGCCTATGATCTGCAAATTGCCGAGTGGAAAAAACTCCGCGATGAGCCGACCGTATCGGCTGACGGCAAACATGTAGAACTAGCTGCCAACATCGGCACACCTAATGATGTGAACGGTGTGATCGAGAACGGCGGCGAAGGTGTAGGTCTGTACCGCACCGAGTTCCTGTACATGGGCCGAGACAAGCTGCCTTCCGAAGAAATTCAGTACAATGCTTACCGCACTGTGCTTGAGAACATGAACGGCAAGCCGGTTGTTGTGCGCACACTGGATATCGGCGGCGACAAGGAGCTGCCTTACCTGGATCTGCCGAAGGAAATGAACCCGTTCCTTGGATTCCGTGCGATCCGCCTGTGTCTGGACCGTCAGGATATTTTCCGCACCCAGCTGCGCGCTTTGCTTAGAGCAAGTGCTCACGGTGACCTGCGCATCATGTTCCCGATGATCGCTACGCTCGGCGAATTCCGTGCAGCCCGCGATCTGCTGCTGGAAGAAAAGGCTAAGCTGCGCGAAGAAGGCAAGGAAGTATCGGACAACATTCAGTTGGGCATCATGGTAGAAATTCCATCAACGGCGGTTCTGGCTGACCAGTTCGCCAAAGAAGTGGATTTCTTCAGTATCGGTACCAACGATCTTATTCAATATACGATGGCTGCCGACCGTATGAATGAACGGGTATCCTACCTGTATCAGCCATACAATCCGGCGATCCTGCGTCTGGTCAAAATCGTTATCGACGCAGCCCATGCCGAAGGCAAATGGACCGGCATGTGCGGCGAAATGGCCGGCGACAGCACAGCGATTCCGCTGCTGCTCGGTCTGGGCCTCGATGAGTTCAGCATGAGCGCAACCTCCATCCTGCCTGCACGCAGCCAGATTTCTAAGCTGTCCGCTGCAGATATGAAGGAAATGGCTGCTAAAGCACTTCAGCTTGGCACCGCCGAGGAAGTTGCTGCACTTGTGCAGAGCAGCGTGAAGTAAATTCGCAAAGCTTTCTTGCATTATCCGTTTAGGCAATTCACTCTTCCAACTACTACTGCCGGCCTCCTCTATAGGAGGCCGTTTTTTTGTTGTCAGCGGCAGTACATCATCTTTTGTTCGTGCTGTCATTTATAAGGACAAGCTCAAATACCTGGGCGCAGCAGCCGATAATAGAATGTGGGCACATAAAACGGGTGGAACCCAAACCTGTGAACATAGTGTTACATATTATATTATGATTCAAAAGAAAGACAGTACTCTATAGACTTCGCTTGCAGATCTGTGCAAGTATTAATTTCTTCCATAGTGGAAATAGTTGGATTTAAGTGAAGTAAACCGTTATCCGGCAATATGGCGGAGAACAGGGGGATGGTGGAATACATGAATAGCAATTATATAAATACAGAGACAATAATAGAGACTTATGAAGGCAAAGACCTTGGACTAACCTACACTGCAGGCTGCAGCCAGTTTAAAGTATGGGCCCCGACGGCCTTTACCGTATCGGTTGTATTGTACGAGACCGGCGGGACCGGCGCAGATGTATCAGCCGTTTATTCCAAAGACAGTGGAGTGATTATCCCCATGCAGCGCCAGGACGGCGGTGTTTGGCAGGCGCAGCTTACCGGAGATCTGAAAGGCAAATATTATATGTACCGCACCGTATTTGCCGACGGCAGTATAAGGGAGGCCGCCGATCCCTATGCAACCGCTGTTTCGGCGAACGGGGTGAGGTCGGCGATTGTGGATTTGCGTGAGACCGATCCGCCCTCCTGGGCAGAGGACCGTTCACCCCAGTTGCAACATCCCGCAGATGCGGTAATTTATGAGCTGCATGTACGGGATTTCTCCGCCCATGAGAGCTCTGGCATGTTGCATAAGGGGAAGTTCAAAGCTTTTACGGAAACCGGATTACGTGATTCTGCAGGGAATGCACTGGGGATTGATCATTTGGCTGAACTGGGGATTACCCACGTGCATCTAATGCCGGTATTCGATTTCCAGACGGTAAACGAACTGAATGCAAATGGTCTGGACACCGAAGCGGGACATTACAGCGAATATAACTGGGGTTATGATCCACAGCATTATAATGTACCCGAAGGGTCCTACAGTACCAACCCGGCTGAACCCGGGACCCGGATCCGTGAATTCAAAGAAATGGTGCAGGCACTGCACAGCCGAGGCATTTCGGTCATTATGGATGTGGTGTACAACCATACGTATTCTGTTGAGAAGGGGCCATTCGAGCCGCTGGTGCCGGAGTATTTCTACCGTCATGATTATTTGGGTAGACTGTCCAACGGTTCGGGCGTCGGCAACGAAATTGCCACAGAGCGGCCTATGGTGCGCAAATATATTAAGGACTCCTTGTTATACTGGGCTTCGGAGTATCATATCGACGGGTTCCGCTTTGATCTGATGGGTCTGATGGACAGCGTAACCATGCGCGAAATTACGGAAGAGCTGCGCCTTGCCATTAATCCGAATCTGCTGATCTACGGGGAGCCGTGGACAGGAGGGGACTCTCCACTGGCGGACAAAACGCTGAAGGGTGTGCAGCGGGGCAAAGGTTATGCCGTGTTCAATGACAACTTCCGCGCGGCAATAAAAGGCGACAGCGATGGTTGGGGCAAAGGCTTCGCAACCGGTGAATACGGCAAAGAAGGCTCAGTGGCGTCGGGAATAAAAGGAGCGATTCATGAATTTACCGACTCGCCTGTCGAAACGGTGAATTATGTAACCGCTCATGATAACTTGAATCTGTGGGATAAGGTGCTTGCTTCCCAAGGCCAGCGCCAGGCGGCGGATCTGCCTGAACTGGAGAACGGAAGATTGAAGGGCGGCGGTGAGGTCGAAAAGGCGGTCGCTAAAGCAAATCCGTACTTCGCAATCGACCCGCAGGATGTTCTTGACAATGAAACTGTGCGCCGATCCCTGCTGGCTAACGGGATCATTTTAACCTCCCAGGGCATTCCTTTTCTGCATGCCGGAGATGAAATGCTGCGCAGCAAATACGGGGATCATAACAGCTACCGTTCCCCTGATGTGGTCAATGCGATCCGCTGGGATAACAAAGAGACATTTATGCCTGTCTTTCAATATTATAAAGGGCTTATTGAGCTGCGGCGCAAGCATCCGGCCTTCCGTCTGCATGGACGGCAGGAGATCGAGCGCTCACTGGAGTTCCTGCGCTGTGAAGACGGCGTCGTCGCTTATCAGCTGAAGGATAATGCAGGCGGTGATGTCTGGAACAATATCGTTGTTATTTTCAACGCCAATAGGGGGCCTGTTACTCAGCAGCTGCCTGAGACAGGCGGCTGCTGGAACATTGTGGTAGATCATTCCGGTGCCGGTACAGAAGCCTTCCGTATTGCTACAGATCATGCAGTAGAGCTTGAAGGACTGTCGATGATGGTACTGTATGATGTCTACGGCGAGCCTGCACCGCGGGCAAAGATCATTGAGGTTCATTATGACCGCCCCGACGGCGATTACCGCGGCTGGAATCTTTGGGTGTGGGGTACAGGCATCCAGGATGGGCAGTGCGATTTCCGGCAGATGGAGGATGGACGTGCGGTAGCACGGATCGAAGTGGTGCCGGGAACAGAGTCGGTTGGATATATTTTGCGGCTGAATGACTGGGAAGAGAAGGGTAGCGGAGACCGCTTTATTGACTGCTCCGGCAATGAAGCGCTGCTTAAGGTAGTGGTGCAAGACCGCAGCAGTGCAAGCAGCGGCGATGGAGATAATCCGCTTCAGTTAAGCAGCTGAAGTTAAGCTATAGATTAAACAGATAGCCACTCAGCTGATAAAGGCTGTTCCAGCATCGCCGCCGTTTGGGCAGTGATTCCGGAACAGCCTGTTTTGCTGCCTGTTTCTTTATTTATGCTTGTCTGAATGTTCTTCATCCACAAGCTTATTGTATAGATTGGCTTCGTTGCCGCCGCTGTTTTTGGAGCGGTACATCGCCAGGTCGGCGGCGCGGAGCAGTTCGTTGATACTGCCGCCATGCTGCGGATATAGGGCTACGCCGATGCTGGCGGAAGTATGAAAGCTGGAGCCTTGGTTGACAGACCAGGATTTGTTGAACAGCTGAAGTAAACGGTCCAGCATTTCGTTCAGCATCTCTGGATTGGTAAAGCGGTGAAGCACGACGGCGAACTCATCGCCGCCGATGCGGAACGCCTGACCGAATCCTTTAACCGTCTGCTGCAGCTCACGGGAGAGCAACTGCAGGAATTCATCTCCGGCCAAGTGGCCAAGGGTATCATTAAGCTGCTTGAACCTGTCGCAGTCGAGCAGCGCAACTGCTATTTCCTGTCTGCGGTCCTCAGGCTGATTAATCAGGTTCTCCATGTACATTTTAAAATGGGCTCTATTGGGGATTGCTGTTAAATGATCATAGAAGGCCAGCTTGTGGAGCCGTTCCTCATGTTGCTTGCGCTGGGTGATCTCACGAGAGATAAGCATATACTGCGCGGGAAAAGCATGGCTGCCGGTGATCGGTGAGATTTTCGTTTCCAGCCACACCCAGTGGCCTTTTGCCGAACGCATGCGCAGCTCCGAAATTCGTGGAGTCCCCTGAACCACACTCTTCAGCTTCGCCCAGGAGATTTCAGCTTCGCGGATATAGTTGGAAAGAGGAACATCTTTGTCCGGCACGTAGCCAAGCACGCTGGAATGGGAAGGTGAGGCGTACAGGATCATACCGTTTGGATCGGTCAAAATAATGAAGTCAGATATGGTCTCACCGATCAGCTGGTATAGGGATTGATCTTCCTGCATCTCACTTTGCAGCGAAACTACTCTGCGGCAGAGATAAATAATAACGAGCATTAGCAGGAACAAGATCAGCGAGTAGGCCGCGAACAGGGTGCTTTTTCTCTCACGGAACTCTTGGGTAATCTGCTGTCCGTAGTTATCGATCAGGTTCTCGGATTGATCCAGGCTGCTGCGGACCTCACTCAGCCGGGTGTTGATCATGATAGCTGAGTACGTATCCGGGTTCCAATTGCTTTCCATACGCCGGGAGATCAGTTTCTGCCCGGTATTCTTCCAGCTTTCAAAAGCGTCTTCGAAGCTCAGCAGCTCGTTTCTCAGCTGGGAGAGCAGCCGATTGCTCTGTGTCATCCTCTTTTCCGGATGATTCATAGCGTTGATGTTGTAGCTGACCATGCCCAGCCGCTGCTTCACCTGGGCATTATTGTCATGAAACTCCTGAGACAGCAGGCCGCGCTGTTCACGCGTAATGTTCCGGTTCATCACCGTGTGCAGCGCAAGGGCAGCCTGATGAAGATCCCGGTCGGCATTCAGAATCAGCTCTGAATTTTGGTAGACATCGCTGTACAGTGAATCTGAAAGCCGGTTAATTGTGTGGTTCAGATACAGCAGAGAAGCGGTGCTGATGCCCGCCAGAATAACGGAGATAGCGACAAATAAAAGGATTAATCTGCGTGTGTTTTTGATTTTGTATAAAGCCACTGTCATCCTCTCCCCGCATAAAACTTTGAGAAATCTCTTTGATAGTAGATGATACCTATGCGGAACTAATCCCAGCTGCGGGTAATTGGCCGCAGGGACAACGAGAGAGTGTCTTTCAAATAGTCATAGAAACATAGTGCTTCCAGTACGATTAGGGATCCTTCTCATCAGTATGTAGGACGTCCTGCTTAGGGCATCCGGGCCGAGAATGGAATATAAGAGGTTGATCCGAGCCTGAAATGCCCAAAATCCCCTGCCAGCCGACCGTTCGGGTCATCAAGCGATCCGGTAAGCCGGGGAGGAGATGGGGATCTTGATATAATTAGCATCAGATTTAAACATTATGTATAGTACAGGCTTATTCATACTCCAACCCCTGAGTCCTATTACCCAAGTTTTCTACAAACGATACTCCCTTTCTGTGCTAAGTAACTAAAATATCATAGCTGCCGCTCCCGTCCACTATATTAAAGGTTAGCAGGTTCGTTCCCGGCGAGTTTAGGGATTAATTCCTCTGAATTTGTCGGCTTGTCAAAACGACATTTTGTGCATATAATGAATAGACATATCTTCTGAGTAAGAAGATGCAGTTTCCCAGCAACATCATAATAAATGCAGTGATGGAGAAGAGTACGCAGTGCCTGGCTTACAGGGAGGAAACGCCGCAGATTGAGAGCGTTTCTAGGAGAGCAGAGCTGCCGAAGTTCACTCCGGAGCAGTTCCCTGAATTCACTTCAAGATCTTTTTGAAGGAAGACAGTAGGGGAAACCGGCCGCAGACCGTTATTTCTGTTAAAGTGAGGCATGTCTTTACCGCACCGAAAGAGGGAATACAGCTCTTAAGGGAAGTGGTACGGCAGCCTAACAAGGGTGGTACCACGGTCTTTTCGTCCCTTACCGGGAGGAAAGGCCTTTTTTTGTTGACAATATGATGATTAAGGGGGCAGTACACGCCATGAAAGAGAAGCTGGAAGCGTTGAAGGTTGAGGCATTGGCTAAGCTGCAGGAAGTAACAGATCCGCAGGTTCTGAATGACTTACGCGTGAAGTATCTGGGCAAAAAAGGCGAATTAACCGAGGTTCTGCGGGGAATGGGAGGGCTTAGCGCGGAAGAGCGTCCGGTAATCGGCCAGGTGGCGAATCTGGTGCGCAGCGCGATAGAAGATATTATCGGCTCCAAGCAGGAGGCATTCCAGCAGCAGGAAACGCTGAACCGCCTGCGGGCAGAGAAAGTCGATGTTACGCTGCCGGGCCGCGGGTTGCCGCAAGGCGGAATTCATCCGCTAACCCGGGTGGTGCAGGAGATTGAAGATATCTTCATCGGCATGGGCTACCGGGTAGCAGAAGGCCCTGAAGTAGAGACGGATTACTATAACTTCGAGGCGCTTAATCTGCCGAAGAACCATCCGGCACGCGATATGCAGGATTCCTTCTATTTGACGGATGATCTCCTGATGCGTACGCAGACCTCTCCGGTGCAGATCCGCACCATGCAGGCAATGCAGGGTGAAACACCGGTCAAAATCATCTGTCCGGGCAAAGTGTTCCGCCGCGATGATGATGACGCCACCCACTCCTTCCAGTTCCATCAGATCGAAGGTCTGGTCATTGGACGGGGAATCCGCATGAGTGACTTGAAGGGTACATTGCAGCAGTTCATGAAAGAAATGTTCGGCCCGAGTGCGGGGATCCGTCTTCGTCCGAGCTTCTTCCCATTCACCGAGCCTAGCGTTGAAGTTGATGTCAGCTGCTTCAAATGCGGCGGAGACGGCTGCCGGCTGTGCAAACAGAGCGGCTGGCTGGAAATCCTCGGTGCTGGCATGGTGCATCCGAATGTACTCAGAATGGGCGGATACGACCCTGAGGAGTATAGCGGCTTCGCCTTCGGCGTAGGTGCGGAGCGGATTGCCATGTTGAAATACGGCATCGACGACATCCGTTATTTCTATACCAATGATATGGGCTTCGTGAAGCAGTTCAAGGGCATTTAGATTTTTGACGGGTGAGCGGGCTGGTAGATAAATACATCTGAAATAAAGGAAGTGAGCGGACATGAAAGTATCAACCGGATGGCTGGCTGATTATATATCGTTAGAGGGAGTAACCGCTGAAGAGCTGGCGGACAAAATCACCACTGCAGGCATCGAGATTGACGGTGTCGAGCGCCGTAACAAGGGGCTTTCCGGGATTGTAACCGGATATGTGAAATCGAAAGAAAAACATCCCGACGCCGATAAGCTGAACGTGTGTATCGTGGATGCAGGACAGGGCGAGGATCTGCAGATCGTATGCGGAGCAAAGAATGTCGAAGCGGGACAAAAGGTACCTGTAGCCTTGGTAGGCGCGAAGCTTCCGGGTCTGGACATCAAAAAAGCCAAGCTGCGCGGCGTATTGTCGCAAGGCATGATCTGCTCGGCCAAGGAGCTTGGGCTGAATGACAAGCTGCTGCCGAAAGAACTGCAGGAAGGCATTCTTGTTCTGCCTGAGAATACCGAGATCGGCCAGGATATCCTGAAGGTTCTGGGCCTGAATGATGAAATTCTTGAATTCGATCTGACACCGAACCGCTCCGATTGCCTAAGCATGATTGGCGCGGCCTATGAGGTAAGCGCGATTCTTGGCCGGGATCTGAAGCTGCCTGATCCAGCAGCGGATCTGGTAGAGACCGGGGGCAAGGCATCCGACTCTATTTCTGTAAAAATCGAGAATGACGAATACTGTTCCCGCTATGCAGTTCGCTATATTACCGGAGTGAAGCCTGCTGCTTCTCCGCTCTGGATTCAGAACCGGCTGATGGCTGCAGGTGTCCGTCCGATCAATAACATCGTGGATATCACTAACTACGTCATGCTGGAATACGGACAGCCGCTGCATGCCTTTGACAGTGACAAGGTGGAAGGCGGCGTGCTTGGCGTCCGCTTTGCGCAGGAAGGCGAGGTTCTGACTACGCTCGACGGGCAAGAACGCAAGCTGGAGCCGCAAATGCTTGTGATCGCCGATGGGGCAAAAGCCGTAGCGCTTGCCGGAGTGATGGGCGGACTGGCAACGGAAGTAACTGGAGAAACAGTGAATCTGGTGCTGGAATCGGCCAAATTCGACGGTGGAACGGTCCGTAAGGCTTCACGCCAGTTCGGCCTCCGCTCTGAAGCATCATTGCGCTTCGAGAAAGAAGTGGATCCGAATGCCGTAATTCCGGCATTGGACCGGGCGGCAGCGCTGATTGCGCGTTATGCCGGGGGTTCAGTGCATGAAGGCATTGTTCAGGCAGGAGGAGACTCTGTACAGGAGAAGGTTCTGACCTTGTCGCTGGAGAAGTTGAACAACTATCTCGGCACGGAGCTGTCGCTGCTGGAAGTGAAGACATTGTTTGGCCGTCTGCATTTCAAATGCGGCGATGCCTCCCAGGGAGTCGTTGAAGTTCAGGTGCCAACCAGACGCGGCGACATCAGCTATGATGTGGATCTCATTGAAGAGATTGCCCGTTTGTATGGCTATGACAATATCCCGACAACCCTGATGGAAGGTATTACCACTCCTGGAGCACTCACTAGACAGCAGTTCCTGCGCCGCGAGCTGCGCCGCCTGCTGTCCCTTGGCGGATATCAGGAGGTCATGGGTTATTCCTTCATTCAGCCGGAGCAGAGCAAATGGTTCCCTGCGCTTGCGGAAGGTCAACTTTCTGTGAAGCTTGCCATGCCGATGAGCGAGGAACGCAGCGTGCTGCGTACCAGCCTCATTCCGCAGCTGCTGGATATTGCCCTCTACAATACCAACCGCCGGCAAAGCGATCTGGCGCTGTTCGAAATCGGCAATGTCTTCTTCACCGATGAAGAGCAGCTCACCCGCCAGCCGCGTGAGCTGCCGGTGCTGGGACTGCTGCTGAGCGGAAGCCGCGCAGCCAAACAGTGGAATGTGACGGCAGAGCCTGTCGATTTCTTCGATCTTAAGGGCGCGCTGGAAACCGTGTTTGCCCATCTGGGACTTACCGGACGCGTAGTCTACGAAGCTGATGCCCCGCAAGACTATCATCCGGGCCGTTCCGCTTCGGTGTATCTGCTGGGAGATGAAGGGCGCGTGAAGATCGGAACAATCGGCCAGCTTCATCCTGAACTGCAGCGCAAGCTTGATCTGGAGGATACCTATGTAGCTGAGATCCTGCTGAAGCCGCTCTATGAGTCCGCACGGGCTAATCTGCAGTACAGTGAACTGCAGCGCTTCCCGGGAATGGAACGGGATATTGCAGTCGTTGTGGATTCGGAAGTTCCGGCAGGCCATCTGCTGGCATCCATCCGTGAGAACGGAGGAACACTCCTGCAGAATGTGCAGGTATTCGACGTGTACACCGGCGGCAAAATGGAAAGCGGGAAGAAGAGCGTAGCGATCTCGCTGCTCTACCGTCATACGGAACATACACTGACCGACGAGGAAGTTGGGGAAGTGCATGATAAGGTTGTTTCCGCACTTCAGCAAACTTTTGGTGCGGAATTAAGAAAGTAGCAGGAATTGTGCAAAGCCGCAGCGAATCCATTTAGAACCAGAGATTCGCTGCGGCTTTTTTCTAATAAGTTTAAGGTTCGGCGGATATGGACTAAATCAATATAATGAAGACGTTTTTTTGCCAAATGTTTAAGAATAACGCTACAATAGAAGCAGGGATAGCAACTTAGAATCCGCACACATACAAAGGAGGGCACAACTGTGGCTATGGACCGGACTCGTGTCGCCGTGGAGATATATGGAACTTCCTATAAACTTGTCGGAAGCAGCACTGAATATATGAAGCAGGTTGCCCGTTATGTGGACGAGCACATGCGCGCAATTTCCAAATCACATTCCAGACTGGATACACCGCGGATTGCGGTGCTTGCAGCCGTACATATGGCAGAGCAGGCCATCCAGGTTCAGGACTTTAAGAATGAGCTGAATATGCTGACCGGCGAGCGCACGGAGCTGCGCGTGGAGGTATCACGTCTCCTCGAAGTACAGCGGGAGCGGCAGGAGGAATTCGAACGGCTGGATGCTGCGGCCAAAGAAGATGCAGCACGGCTGATTGCCGCCGCTGAAGAGGAACGCAAACGGCATTTGGAGATACAGGAACAGGAGCGCAAGGTTCATGCCGAGCAGCTGCTTGAAGCAGGGAAGACGGCCGCTGCGGACCGGGATAAGCTGGCTGAAGAGCTTCAGGCCCGCGAGGTGGAACTGAAGGCGCTGCGGGATACGAATGAGAATGAGCAGGCTGCTGCCCGCGAGAGTCACCGGCAGGAGCTGGACCGGCTTGAAGCTGCACGTCTGGAGCAGCTGGAAGTACTGAAAGCGGCGCATGCGCAGGAGCTGGAGCTTCTCCGCGAGACACTGTCCAAGGAGAAAGCGGAAACGCTGTCGGCTCTCCAGCAGGAACTGGCCGAGACCCGGGAGTCGCTGGGAAGCGAGGTTGTGGAGATCCGCACTTCGCTGAGCAAGGAACTGGCGGATACCAAATCCGCGCTGGACAAAGAACTCAGCACTGAAAGAGAAGCGCTGCAGAAAGAGCTTGCCAAGAATAAGGAGCTGCGGCAGTCACAGGGTACCCAAGAGCACCGGCATAAGCAGCAGCTCGGAGAGCTGGAGAAGCAGCTTAGCGAGCTGCGCGGCGGAACCGGGCAGCTTCAGTCCAGGCTGAGAGCGGCGGAAGCGGGGCTGAAGGGTGAACGTGATGCCCGTACGACGCTTCTGGCGCAATATGAAGCGGTTCTAAGCCGGGAGGAGCAGCTTTCTGAAGAGCTGCGCTCCGCTACGGAGCAGGGAACACTGCTGAATGGGGAGCTGGAAGAGCTGCGCCAGCGTTATGAGCAGGTACAGCGCGAAGCCGTAGAACTCAGAGAATCGCTGCAGGCAACAACCGATACCTTGAGCCACACCAAGAAGGAGCTGCGGTCTGCCGCCGAATTGGGAGAGCTGCTCAGCGATGAGCTGGAAGGACTACGCCAGCGGTATGAGCTGGCACAGCAAGAATCCTCAGAGCTGCGCAAGTCGCTGCAGGGAACCAAGGACAGTTTGCTGAACGTACAGGCGGAGCTTACCCGTACAGCAGAAGAAGCCGGGAACTGGCAGGAGCTTGCGGACAAGCATATGGAGGATATCAGCGAGCTGGAGATGAACCTTCTGGAAGCCGAAGAGAAGTCAGCAGGACTGCAGCGTGAGATTGATACGCTCCGCGGCCAGGCAGACGGAATGGTACAGCAGCTGGACCGTGAGGCCCAACTGCGTGCAGAAGCGGAAATGGAGAGCGCAGCACAGCGCGAAGCTGCAGCGGAAGCCCGCAAGGAACTTTCGGCGCTGCGCGGGCGTTATGAGGAACTCATTGCGCAGTATGATGATGTTCTGCAGGACGGCGAGCAGCTTCGCGAAAGATACGAGCTGCTGGAAGCCGAAAGCGAAGAGTCCACACGGCGTCTCGAGGAGCTCTACGAAGCCAGCCGTGAAGCTGCCGTAACCGCAGCGGAGCAGCAGGAAGTGCTGAAGGAAGCGCGGGAGTACGAGGCATCCTGGAAGCATAAATATGAAGAACTTCAGCAGCGTCAGCAGCAGTGGAGCGAAGCGGAAGCCACTCTGCGCGAGGAAATCGAGATCTGGCAGCAGCAGGCCGGAGAAGCCGAAGCCGAGGCTGAATCCATGAACCGGGAGCGCAGCGAAGTGCAGCAGCAGCTCGCAGAAATCGGTGAGAGCTACGAGCTCGTGCAGGGCCAGCTTCGTTTGGTGCAGGCGCAGTTCGAACTGCGGCAAGGTGAGCTGGATAAGCTCTCTCAGGAGCATCGCAATCTCCAAGGGGAATATGCCAAGCTGCAAAGTGAATATAATGAATGGATTCAACTGATCGAACAGGATAGTTGAATGGCGGACGCAAGATAAAGACGGGGCCCGGGCAGTGAATTCTGCCTGGGCCCCGTCTTTATCTAAATATAAGAATTTATATGCTTCACGCTATAAATTATCCTTCTATTTCTCGCTGAAACGGATACCGTCCTTTTGAGGACGGCGAAGCCGTTTCCACTTGTTAGATATCAAGTTGGCATCTGCGGATAACTGTATGCTATTATTCCACGATAATCTTGGCGCTCATCGAGCTGTGCCCGGAGCCGCACATGATTGCACAGGTCATTTCAAAGGTTCCTGCTTCCTCTGGAACAATGACGCGGGAAGAATCCTTGGCGGTTAATTGAAGCTCCAGCTCAGGAACAAGAATTCCGTGATTGCCGCTTTCGTTCTTAAAGGTGATCTCCACCGGCACGCCTTTTTTTAAATGATATTCCTCCTGGTCAAAGCTGTAATTCGTAGCAGAAATGATGAGTTCATCCTCCGGCTTGATGCCGGAAGCGGCAGTGCCATTATTGCTGGTGGAGCCGGCTTGCTTGCCGTTGCCGCCACTACAGGCCGATAGTATAAGAACAAATGCGATGGACAGCAGCATAGCTGATCTTTGGATCATCTTCATCCTCCTATAACTATATTTTGATACCGTTCGGTGACAATAGCATAGCTTACTTTTAAGCGGAAGTCTTGGATAAACTTTTCAAAACTGTTGAAAAACAATCAGGCTCAAAATTTCGTCTAAAAATATGTCCGAAGTTTGTCGAAAAATGCAAATAAATGATGCAAAAATAAATTAAATTTATTATAATGAAAGCTATTATATTAACGGTTAGAAGTAGGGGATATACATCAATTTAGCTAATGATACGTTGAACGCGGAGATATGGCACCGGAGAATATTAAGCGGGTATTGGGTGCTGGTAATTTTCATGCTGGCTGCCCAGCTCATCTTTATGTTGTCAACCCATATGCCTGAAGTCAAGACGGTGCTGATTCCGAGCAAGGGGCACCTATTTATAGGATGTAATATAATGATTGTGATCGCGATGATACTCGCCGAAATGTGGTTGCGCACTACCTTGCAATATCACAAGCAGGCTGTTGTTGTTTGCGGGTTTATTGTGTCCTATTTGATGTATTTCGTCTTGGAGCCGTTTGTTGACGGTGCACAAATGACCCTGATGATGCCAATTATGATTGCGCTTGTTTATTTCGATCAAAGACTGCTGCACGGATTGGGACTGATTAGCTTACTGTTTTATGCCGGTGTTTATTTGGGGCTGGAACGGCCGTTGCTGGACAAGCCGGTGCTGGAGTTTCTGATGGTAGAGTGCGTGTTTATTGTGTTCGTTGTAATGGCTCAGGCCGTAATTGTCCGGGCACGTGAAGCCCGTGAGCATCTGGAGCAGCTGACCATATCCGAACAGGAACTTATGGTCGAGCGGGCAATTTCCGATAAGATGCTGAAGATTGATGCACTTACCGGTCTTTACAATCACAAGTCATTTCATGAATATCTGGACTCGCTGCTGGAGCAGTGTGAAAGCAACGGGCTGCGGCTGCAGCTGGCGCTGTTTGATATTGATAACTTCAAGCAGGTGAATGATACTTATGGACACTGGGTCGGAGACCTTGTGCTGAAGGAGGTTGCGGCCAAGATGGGCAGCCTGATCAGCTTAAATGATTTTTCGGCGAGGTATGGCGGTGAGGAATTCGCAGTGATCTTCACGGATAAAAGCTTTCACGATGCTTATGCCGCTGCAGAGAAGATGCGGATAAATATCGCCCAGATGGAGCATCCCTATGCCGGGGACAAGCCGATTACGGTCAGCATCGGGTTATGTGATTACCAGCTCGGAGACGGCAAAGAGCGGCTGTTCCGCAAGACAGACAATGCCTTGTACAAAGCCAAGCGGAGCGGAAAGAATACTGTGGTTACCGCATCTGTAGCCCATGACGATGATCCGGTCATGTCCTATGCGTAAGTTACTATAATAAACCCCCTAATTCCGTTATAATCCGGAAATAGGGGGTTTCGTTGTCTGCAGAGCCTCTGCTGGCCGTTACGTTATTTTCCCGCTTCGAACGGAGTGGATACCGGCAGAAACAGGTCGATAATCCCTATGACGAGTGCTGCCAGAAGTGCGCCAAGGATGGAGACGCTGACACCGCTCACGACAAACTGGGCGATCCAGATGACTAACGCGCTGACGATAAAGCCGACGATTCCGCGGCCGAAGGGCGTTGTTTTTTTGCCGAAGATGCCCTCAATAACCCAGCCAAGCAGAGCGATCACCAGGGCAAGGACAAGCGCACTCCAGAAACCGCCGATCGTAAACTGCGGGACAATCCAGCCGACAACCAGCAGCACGATGGCTGCAACGATGAAACGGACGACATGACCCAAAAATTTCACTGAACTAACCTCCTTTGCCTTCGTTTCAAGGATATGTGCAGTTGTTATTGTGACCTGAATCGCCGATTCTATGCCTAAATAGCGCAAATGGGCCGAATTAGGTATAATGTAAACATCTATGAAGGGAGCTGTGACAGTAATTGGACGACAAGATTTTGCATACGCTTGAATATCGCAAGATTTTAAATAAATTGATGCAATATACGCAAACTCCGATGGGACGGCTGGCGGCGGAAGACCTGAAGCCCTCCAGTGATTTTGAAGGGGTGAAGAAACTGCTGCAGGCCACGGATGAGGCGGCTAACGTTGACCGGTTGAAGGGTATTCCTTCTTTCCGCGGGGTCAGCGATATTCGACCTGCGCTGAAACGCGCCTCCATCGGCGGCATGCTGGGAACGACGGAGCTGCTGTCGGTTGGCAATACCATTGGCGGAGCCCGCCGGGTCAAGCGGTTTCTTGCGGCCATGCATGAGGATGAGAAGATCCATTCTCTGTTTGCCTTAAGCGATCTGCTCTCGGAGCAGAAGCATGTAGAGGATGACATCCGGGCCTGCATTGATGAGAATGCGGATGTGCTCGATTCGGCAAGCCATGAGCTTGCCACGATCCGCAGGGAGCTGCGCGGAGGGGAGACGAGAATCCGTGAAAAGCTGGATTCAATGATCCGTTCCTCCTCAGTGGCCAAGATGCTGCAGGATCAGCTGGTGACGATCCGCGGTGACCGGTTTGTCATTCCGGTCAAGGCCGAATACCGCGCCCATTTTGGCGGAATCGTGCATGACCAGTCCGGTTCGGGGGCAACGCTGTTCATTGAGCCGGAGTCCATTGTGGCGATGAATAATAAGCTGCGGGAGACCCGCCTGCGCGAGGAACGCGAGATTGAGATCATTCTCCATCGGCTGACCGCGCTGGTAGGCGACATTGCCGAAGAGATGACCTATGATGTCGATATCCTTGGCGAGCTTGATTTCATCTTTGCCAAGGCGCGTCTGGCACGCGATATGAAAGCGACCCAGCCACGGATGAATGATCGTGGCTACCTCAAGCTGCGCAAGGGGCGCCACCCGCTTATTCCGGCGGAACAAGTCGTTCCCTTGGATGTGGAGCTTGGCAATCAATACAGCTCAATCATCGTTACCGGGCCGAATACGGGCGGTAAGACGGTTACGCTGAAGACCATCGGCCTGCTGAGCCTGATGTCGATGTCCGGATTGTTCATTCCGGCAGAGGAAGGCAGCCAGATGTGTGTATTTGATGCGATTTATGCCGATATTGGGGATGAACAGAGCATTGAGCAGAGCCTCAGTACCTTTTCCAGCCATATGACCAATATTATTTCCATACTGAAGCGTATGACTCCGAAAAGTCTGATCCTGCTGGATGAGGTGGGAGCGGGAACAGATCCGGCCGAAGGCTCGGCACTCGCCATTGCGATTCTGGAGCATATTCACCGGATAGAATGCCGGATGGTGGCCACCACGCATTACAGCGAACTGAAGGCTTATGCCTATGAACGCAAAGGGGTCATCAATGCCAGCATGGAATTTGATGTGCAAAGTCTCAGCCCAACCTATAGATTGCTGATTGGTGTGCCGGGCAGAAGCAACGCATTTGCCATTGCCGAACGCCTCGGCCTGCAGAGTGACATTCTTGAGCATGCCCGCGGCGAGGTCAAGGAAGAGGATCTGCGCGTGGAGCACATGATTGCTTCACTTGAAGAGAACCGTCTGGGTGCAGAGAATGAACGCGAGCGTGCCGAAGTGGTCCGCCGTGAAGCGGAAGAATTCCGCAACCGGCAGCAGCTGGAGCTGGAGAAGCTGGAGAGCCAGCGTGACAAGCGGCTGGAGAAGGCGGAGAAAGACGCCAGTGCCATTCTGGACAAGGCGCGTAAGGAAGCGGAGGAAATCATCAGCGATCTGCGGAGGCTGGCGATGGAGGAAGGTGCCTCCGTCAAGGAGCATAAGCTGATTGAAGCACGCCGCCGCCTCGATGAAGCCGAGCCGGCACCGCGTAAGAAGGCGGTATCCCGCAGCAGCAGCGGCAAAGCGCCGCGGCGGATTCAGCCCGGAGATGAAGTCAAACTGCCGAGCGTGAATCAGAAAGGCTTCGTCGTGGAGCTGAGCGGAACGAAGGAAGCGCTGGTGCAATTCGGCATTATGAAGATGAAGGTTAATCTGAACGATCTGGAGTTCCTGGCTTCCGCCCCGGATGTCCCCGTTCCTGCTCTTCGCCGGGCTACTACAGTGAAACGTACCCGTGACGAGAACATCCGCAGTGAGCTGGACTTGCGCGGGACGAACCTGGAAGAGGCAATCATGGAGACCGACCGCTTTATTGATGAAGCCTTTCTCGGCAACCTGGGCCAGATTTCGATCATACACGGCAAAGGAACCGGCGTGCTGCGAACAGGCATTCAGGAGTACTTGCGCAAGCATAAGCATGTCAAAAGCTACCGGCTCGGGAATTATAATGAGGGCGGCGCGGGCGTAACCGTGGCTGAACTGCAATAGCGGCGGAGCCTGGCGGAAAGAGGGGGAAAGATGCAAGAAACTATTGATCTTATGCTGGGCCATCCGCTGGGCGCACTGATCGGTTACTTCACCGTGGCGATTTTGGGGCTGGTGGTGTTTCTGTCCTTTTTTGAAATGGTGACGAAATATAACTGCTGGGAAGAAATCCGCAAAGGGAATTTGGCGGTAGCCATGGCGACAGGCGGCAAAATCTTCGGCATTTGCAATATCCTGCGCTTCAGCATACAGGCAGGGGCATCAATTTACGAGACGATGAAATGGTCGGTTGTCGGATTTCTGCTGCTCTTGCTGGCTTATTTTTTGTTCGAGTTTTTAACCCCTGTTTTTTCAATTGATGATGAAATTGCCGCAGATAACCGTGCTGTCGGATTGACGGCCATGCTGATCTCGGTTTCACTGTCTTATGTAATTGGCGCCGCTATATTCTAAACTCAGGGAGTAGGAAAATCATGAAGATGCTGATCCGGATTCTGTTTTTTTCTGCCCTGGCTTTTATAGCGGCCGGTATTATTTATTTAATGGTGAATTGAATTTAAATGTGAGGTAAGAAGGAGATTTTAGTGATGGAAACAACCGTATGCCCTTGGTGTCATACCGAAATCGTGTGGGACGAGGAATTTGGACCCGAAGAGACTTGCCCCCACTGCAACAATGAGCTTAGCGGCTACCGTACAGTCACTCTGGGCAGTGACGATCTGGAAGAAGACGAGCCGGAGACTGAGGACGAACCGGAGTCAGAGGAAATCAGCGATGAGGACTTGTGGGACGACAGCGACAAGGAGAGCGTAGTGCCAATCTTCAATACCGCCAGCCAATTCAGCGACGATTATGATATGAAGCGTTATGAGCATAGCGTTTCTGCAATTCTTGCTGCACAGCTTGAAGCGCCCGAGTGCCCGCAATGTCATGAACTGATGGTGCTTGCCGGTACACAGAAGGTAGACAGCTTTGAGCCATCAACTCCCGAAGCACTGGGTGGAGCTGTATTGAAAGCGCCGTTTGCGCTTAATCTCTATGTATGTCCTTCATGTTTTCATGTTCAGCACAATCTGGCGCAGGAAGACCGTATTCAGTTTGTGCGTAACCTGAGCACCTCTGCGGAATAAATGCCGATTCATGTCAGCCCTGCTTTCTGGACATATTAAAGCTAGGAATGTCCAAAGGCAGGGGGTTAATTATGAAAAGCTTATTGCGTAATCAGGCGGTTCTGCTGCTTGCCGTGGCCGGGCTGTATATGCTGGCGAGTGTGCTGGCAGGCACTTTTCTGAACGTCTATCTGTGGAAAAGCCGCCAAAATTTTGCCATGATCGGCTGGTTTACTGTTGCTCAGCAGGTGGCTGTTGGCCTCAGCTTCTGGGTGGGCGGCAAATGGGTGAAGGAGCATAATAAGATGAATGCCCTGCGGCTGGGAATCGCCGTTTCGGGCTTTTTTTATTTGCTGGTGCTGTGGCTGGGCGGACAAGCAGTACATTATATCTGGCCGTTCGGCCTGATCCTGGGGCTCTCGATAGGCTTCTTCTGGCTGGCGTTCAACATCGTATTTTTCGAAATTACCGAAGCGGTGAACCGCGATTTCTTCAATGGGTGGATGGGGCTGCTTGGTTCCTTTACCGGCATCGTCGGACCGTGGGTTTCCGGTTGGCTGATCTCGCTGTGGCCAGGAGAACACGGGTACCGCGTCGTATTTATAATCTCGCTCTGCACTTATGGTATTTCAGCCGTTCTCAGCTTTCTGCTGCAGAAGCGTAAGAGCGAAGGGACCTACCTGTGGCTGGAGCCATGGAAAGAGCTCCGGCGTGCCGGCAGCCCATGGAGACCGGCAGCGGCTGCGCTGCTGTTTCAAGGGTTGCGTGAGGGCGTTTTTTCATTTCTGATCGGCTTATTGGTGTACATAGCGGCTAGGGAGGAGAGCAAGCTGGGGCAGTTTGCGCTAATTACCTCAGTTGTATCTCTAATCAGTTATTTTGTTGCCGGTAAGTGGTTCAAGCCCAAATTCCGCTCCGCAGGCATGTTGGCCGGTGGCCTGCTGCTGGTGGCTGTGATTACGCCGCTGCTCTGGAAAGTCAGCTACGGGACGCTGCTGATAATGGGCATAGGAACCTCGCTCTGTATTCCGCTGTATATGCTGCCTATGGTTTCGACCAGCTTTGACTTGATGGGCCTGTCTGCGGAGGCTGCCGGCAAACGGGTCGAGCTTGTCGTGCTGAGGGAGCTGAGCCTCATGAGCGGACGGCTGCTAGGGGTGTTCGTATTCATTGCGGTGCTGTCTGTGAACGACTCACCGCAGGTCATCACGCTGCTGATGCTGCTGCTGGGTGCATCTCCGCTGGGCAGCTGGCTGGTCTTGCGCCGTCTGCTGAGAAGCGGCAAATATCATCCGTCTTGAAGAGGGCGTGATGACCGGATGGGGGGAAGGTTAAGTTTTGGCCAAGAAAAAAGGTTATGGCCTAAGGACGAAGGTTGCAGTTATGGTATCCGCTGTGGTGATGTTGGTCATGCTGGTGCTCTACATTATTTTCCGGAATCAGATTATCCCGCAGACCCGCCATGCCCTGGAGGATAAAGCCATTACGATTGCCCGCACTCTTGCCCTGATGCCGCTGGTGTCGGAAGGGCTTGGGGAGGGCCGCAGTAAGGAGATTCAGGCCTATACCTCCAAAATCACCCGCCGCAATGATATTATGTTTGTAGTCGTAATCGATATGAACAGTATCCGCTATTCCCATCCTGATGCCTCGATGATTGGAAGGCACTTTGTGGGTGGAGGACAGAAGATGGCGCTGCGCGGGGAAGAGAGTATCTCCGAAGGCGAGGGGCTGCTGGGCAAGTCACTGCGCGCTTTTGTGCCAGTGTATAACAACAGAGGTTCTCAGGTGGGAGTAGTCGTAGTCGGACTTTCACTGGAACGCGTACACCGTCTGATACGGCAAAATGAATGGACCATCATTGCGATTCTGCTGTCCGGTGCTGTGCTTGGAGCCGGAGGGGCGATCGTGCTGGCCCGGAAAATCAAACAGATGATGTTCGGCATGGAGCCTTCAGATATTTCCAAGCTGCTGGAAGAGCGCAGCGCCATGCTGCAGTCAGCACGCGAAGGTATTATTGCGGTAGATGATAAAGCCCGGATCACAATGATCAATGTGGAAGCAGAGCGGCTTCTGGGAACGGTGGGCATTACTGGCAATGCGATGACCCGGCATATCGCAGATTATTGGCCTGAGCTGCGTCTTGAGCCCGTGCTGGCCACAGGGGAAGCGAAGGTGGATCAGGATCTTGAGCTGAACGGTATCACTTTGCTCGTCAACAGTGTTCCGATCCGGGTGAATGGCCAGATTGCGGGAGCCATCGCTACATTCCGGGACAAGACCGAGCTTGCCGTGTTGGTTGAACGGCTGTCCGGCATTTCCGTATATGCGGACGCCCTGCGGGCCGGGACGCATGAATTCATGAACAAGCTGCATGTCATTATGGGAATGACACATATGGGCCTGTACGATGAGCTGCAGCAATACATCTCGGGAATGGTGGGCAACTACCAGAAGGAAATTGGCTCCATTACGAGACAGATTAAGGACCCCGTGATGGCAGGCTTCCTGCTGGGGAAATTGAGCCGGGCCCGCGAAGCTGGAATTGATCTGCAGCTGACCGGGGACAGCTATTTGCCGGAATCGGCAGACCCGCAGTGCATTCATGAACTGATCACGATTGCCGGCAATCTGCTTGACAACGCTATGGAGGTACTGAAGGAGCATAACGTCAAGGAGATAGAGCTTGCTTTTTGTTATGACCGGGGGCGCCTGATTTGCACCGTGCGGGACAGCGGACCGGGCATTCCAGAGGCGCTGCGGGAGCAGGTATTTGTTCAAGGCTTTTCCACCAAGGGAGAGCAACGGGGGATCGGTCTGTACCTGGTCCGGAAAAGCGTGGAGAAGCTGCAGGGCAAGCTTCAGATTGTAGATGACGGGAAGCCGGGAACAACGTTTATGGCCGATGTGCCATATGCTGTAATGGGTGATGAAGCTGTATGACCATTAAGGTGCTGTCCAGCCGTGAAGATAAAGGGGAACATTGATTATGGACAACGATCATCACCTGCAGCTTTGGGATCAGGTGCTTCTAAGAGTGCTGGATATACGGCTGCGGCGGGTAGAAGCAGGTGAGTTTCATCTGCCTTATGTCCTGCCTGCAAGTTCTTTTATATTTTGTACGCACGGCAGCGGCGAGCTTTGGCTGGATGAAGAAATCTGGCTGGCTGATGGATTTTATCTGCTGCACGCAGGCAAAGGCAGGCGGCTTAAAGTAAATACGGAGAAGGGTATGGAGCTGTATTTCATTTTCTATAAGGCTGTTTTGTCGCAGAACTCCTTGCGTGAATTTCATATCCTGATGCAAACGGACAGCCCCTTCGATCATATGTGGGGAATTTCTCCAGCAGAGCCGCTGGAACTGCTCAGTCTTGCCCAGCAGATGCTGGAGGGCTGGCATACTGACAAAAGCCCTATAGGTAAGCTGCTGATAAAAGGAATGTTCATGCAATTCCTCCATCACGCTTTAAAGGATAAGCAGTACTGGAAAGCAGCCAAGACATCAGTAGCGGAGCAGGTTGTGCGGTATTTGTCACAGCATTATCGTGGTCAGGTATCCATTGAACGCCTAGCGCAGCAGCTTAATTACAGTCCTCAATATATTTCACGAAAATTCAAAGAGCAGACCTGCTACAGCCCGCTTGACTATGTCATCAAACTTCGCATGTATAAAGCACAGGAGATGCTGCTTGCTACCAATGCTTCTTTGCAGGAAATCGCTACATATGTTGGCTATACTGACGTTGTATATTTCAACCGTATATTTAAAAAAAACATGGGTGTTGCTCCCGGAATGTTTAGAGCACAATTAGAAGCCGGGCAAAGTGGTGTTTCGGATTATGCTATAAAGAAGTTAAATCCGTCTCTTGTTATGAAACTTATCCAACGATATCATATTGATGATAATGAAAATCATTATCAATATACGGAGGATGGAGAGTTTGATATGCTTAACCATTACAAGAAAATGACCACAATGCTCAGCTTATGTGTCATGCTGCTGCTTGTTGCTTGCGGAACATCTCAGGGCGGATCACAAGCTGCGGGGAGCAGCCAGGCGCCAAATGAACAACAGAATAAAGCGGTATCGACTCCGGCCATTCAGCCGGACGGATTGCCGCAGGAAACCAAAACTGTCTCTACGACATTTGGTGAAGTGGAGATTCCCGTCCATCCTCAACGGGTGGCTGCTATTTCCTATTTGGGTACTGTGCTTGCACTGGATGTTAAGCCCGTTGCGGCAGAGGAGTTTTTAATGTCAAGTCCATACCTTGAAGGAATGCTTGACGGTGTGGTGGATGTGGGCAACTCGCTGGAAAAGCTGCTTGAGGTGGAACCTGATCTGATTATTAGTCATGTAACGGATCAAGAAACCTATGATAAGTATAAACAGATTGCTCCTACTGTTGTGATGCCGTACAATTCATTTGAATCCGTTGAAGCTGAAATGGACTATTTCGGCAAGGTGCTTGGCAAGGAGGAAGAAAGCCGGAAATGGAAGGAACATTTCCAGGAGCAGATAGCCAGCGCGAAGCAACAGGTACAGGAAGCTGTCTCAGAGAATGAAACGGTATCCGTTATGCAAGAGTTTGATGGTCTTGTATATTTGTTTGGCAGCAAGTCCGGCAGAGGCGGACGTATTATGTACGAGCAGTTGGAGATGAACCCTCCCGCAGCAGTACCGGGAAAAATGCTTCAGGAATCCTATGCTGAATTTTCATTGGAGCTATTGCCGGAGTATATGGGAGATTATCTTGTGCTAACCTCCGAATCCTCATTGGAGCAGCTGCAGGCTGATCCCATCTGGGGAATTCTTCCTCCGGTCAAGGAAGGACGCGTATATTTGTGGAATGAATCGAGTTCCTGGTACCGCGATCCCATTGCAATGCTTAATCAAATCAATGATTTAGCCGATTGGCTGGCTGCTGCAGCGAAAGCTAACCTATAAACCGTAAATGGTGTGGAGACTCTGTCCGAGGATAGAGTCTCCTTTTGGTGCTCTATATTATTTTCTGAGATCAGATTATCCGGCAGCAGGGAGATTCAGGCCTTTACCTCCAAAATTATCTGCCGTAATGATATTATGTTTGTAGTCGTATTTAATTGAGCCTCTTCGAAGGTGAGGGGCAGGTGCGGCAGAATGAATGGAGAAGTTACTGATCCAGCTTCAGATTGTAGAGGATAGGAAGCCGGGAACAACGTTTATGGCCGATGTGCCATATGCTGTAAAGGGTGATGAAACTGTATGAACATTAAGGTGCTGATTGTTGAGGATGATCCGATGGTGGCGAAATTCAACCGCCATTATCTGGAGCAGGTGCAGGGTTTTGAGTTCGCAGGCTGGGCCTCTTCAGGCGATGAGGCTGCAAAGATGCTTGTGGATCGTGAAGTAGACCTGATACTGCTCGATATTTATATGCCGCATACCAACGGGCTGCAATTGCTGTCCTCCCTGCGGGAGCAGGGAAGCATGGTTGACGTTATCGTGATTTCCGCAGCCAGCGACAATGGGAGCATCCGTAAAGCGCTGCAGCATGGGGCTGTTGACTATTTGATCAAGCCCTTTGAGTTCGCCCGTTTTCAGGCGGCGCTGTCTGCATACCGGGAGGATCATCTGCTGATGAAGCATAGGGAGCATCTCAGCCAGGAGCAGCTTGACAAGCTGCTGCGGCATTCCCTGGGAACCGAGGAAGACAAAGCGGGGACTCTGCCCAAGGGACTTGCAGAAGGGACGCTGGAGAGCATTTGGAACACCATACAGCAGCTGGAAAGGCCGGTATTCTCCACCGAGGATATTACGGCAAGTGCCCCGCTTTCGCGGATCTCTGTCCGCAAATATTTGGCTTTTCTCACGGAGGCCGGTGTGCTGGAGATGGAGATCAGCTATGGATCGGTGGGCAGGCCGGTATATATGTACACAGTATCTGCTACGGGCCATGAAATTATAGCTAAATATATATAAGCGGCAGCTGCCAATCAAGAGGGACCTTCGGGTCCCTTTTTACTGTACAGGACAATCGTTGAACCAGACGTGGTTACTCGCTTATTCGCTATGGATTTGGGGTTTCATCACTCCTCTATGAATTTAAGAAGCAAATACTAGGCATATTGGTCCTTTCTCTAAATAATATGTCGAATCTACTTGACAATGCTAGGCCTTTTTGACTAGTGTTAACTCAAATATTGGTAGAGAGGATCATGCTCAGGATGGTAGGGTTGTCGATGAAATCACTGTTTTACAAGTTTTGTATGGTACTATGTTTGTTAATTCTGGGTCTTGCTATTTTTCCGCGTCCGTCGCTAGGTTCGGCTAATATTGTGAACCCTGGCCAGGTCTATTCCTATTCCACTATGGAAAGAGATATCAAGAGTCTGGCCGTTAAATATCCTGGACTGATCACTTACAAATCGCTGGGTAAGACGATATACGGACGCGAATTGTGGGCAGTTCAGCTAGGTCGCGGGGAAGCCTCTCTGTTTCTGAATGGCTCGCACCATGCCCGGGAATGGATGACGACTTCACTGCTCATGAAAATGGCAGACTCGTATGCTCAAGCTTATGTCCAGGATCAGAAGCTGGGAAACTATAAGGTGAGAGATTTGCTGAACAATGTCAGTATCTGGATCGTGCCGATGGTGAATCCGGATGGTGTCACGCTGGCTCAGCAGGGGACAGCGGGTTTGTCTAAGAGTCTAGCTTCCACACTGGTAGGCTACAATGGAGGAAGCAGTAATTTCAAACGCTGGAAAGCGAATATGCAAGGGCTCGACCTGAACCGCCAGTATCCAGCGAGCTGGAGCGCGATCAGGAATACTTCGCCTTATCCGTCGTACCAGAATTACAAGGGTGTGAAACCGGCGCAAGCGCCGGAGATCCGGCTTATGATGGATTTCACTTATACGCTGGATCCGGAAATGACCATTTCCTATCACAGCTCCGGCGAGATTGTTTTCTGGAACTTCAACACGCTGGCAGCCAATCTGGGACGGGACAAAAAAATCGCCGCCGATGTCGGACTCTTTACCGGTTATTCTCTGGTGAAGCCGGAGAAGAATCCATCCGGTGGAGGCTACAAGGATTGGTTCATCCAGGAGTTTAAACGACCTGGCCTTACGATTGAAATCGGCTCGTACGCCGGTGAAGGGCCACTGCCGCTCAGCGCTTTTAATAACATCTGGGCGAAGAATAAGAAAGTCGGAGTGTATGCAGCTGCGGTCTCATATGATCTTTGGTTCAAGAAGCAGACGCTGGAGCAGGTTGGGCTACCCATGAATCTGTTCACCCAATCGGCAGTATTCTCCGGTACCGGCAATTCGCCAGCCATAGGCACGCAGCAGCCGCAGGAAGTATATGTAATCGCACGTAAGGGAAACTGGTTCCAGATCAAGTACGGCAGCGGTGTGGGTTGGATTTGTCCTGCACCTGGGACATTGGCTGTCGTGGAGGCAGTAGAAGCCACTGCTCAATTGAATGCACAAACAAAGCTGTATAAGTATCCTGATCTTCTGGCTCCCAAGGCGGGCATCCTTCCGCCACAGAAGGTAGAGGTCAAAGGCAAGTACGCCAATTGGCTGCTGGTCTCGAGCTTGAACGGGACGTGGTGGATTGACGGAACTTCGCTTACTCTGGTAGAGGCTGCGGACCCTACGGCAGTGTCACAGGGTGCAGAGGAAGTAAATAATAGCGCCGAAACTGAAAGCAGTAGCATTAATGAAGGAGGAGCACCCGCCGAAGAAAACAGTAACGCAGCGGAAAGCAGCGGCGTTACTGAATAAAGCAGCTCTGCAGAAGGCAGTGGAAATGTTGGACGGTGAGTGTTGCAGAAGTGATAGTTAAATCATAACATCATGCGAAAATGGCAGACCCGAAACTACAGGTCTGCCGTTTTCATTTTTAGCTATACATAAGCATCTGCACCAGGAAATTTAAGATTAACTTAAGATTCTCGAAATATAGCTGAAAGGTTGAAAGGATATTCTTGATCCATATGTCTGACAAGAGAAGGGACAGAATCAGGAGAAGAGGTTAAGAGAGATGAAAACAATACAGCGGACTATCATCCAAGTATTAATGATTATATTGGTTATGGTCACAGGCAGCGTGCTGCCCTTACTGCAACCGGGGATGGCCCATGCGGAAGCGGCTCCACTTGCTGTAGATGCGGACCGAATTGACAAATTTGTGGAAACGATGCGGGAGAAACTGGATGTTCCGGGTATGGCGGTCGGGATTGTACAGGGAGACCAGACCGTCTACACCAAGGGATATGGAATTTCCGGCCCTGAGGGTCAGCCCGTTACAGCGCAAACCCCTTTTATTCTAGGCTCGGTCTCCAAATCGTTTACGGCGCTGGCCATCATGCAATTAGTTGAGCAAGGGAAGATTGACCTGGATGCGCCGGTACAGCGCTATTTGCCGGACTTCGAGCTTGCTGACAAGGAAGCGTCCAAAACCATTATGGTCCGGCATTTACTGAATCAGAACAGCGGACTGTCCACGTTACATGGGCGGACAGCTTTTACCAACACGATGCCAACTATAGATGCACTTATACACAATCTGAAAGACACACCATTAACCGAGACCGTCGGCAACAAGTTTCAATATTCCAACTACAATTACGATATACTGGGCGGAATTATTCAGGCCGTTTCCGGCAAGTCTTATGCTGAATATATCCAGGATCATGTGTATTCTCCTCTGGATATGCAGAACAGTTTTACTTCTACACCCGAAGCGAAACTACAGGGATTGGCCACAGGCTACAAGTCCGTCTTTGGTTTCATGGTTCCTTTTGAGCAGCCGGACAACCAATCCATGCTTGCGTCCGGCTATCTGATCTCAAGCGCAGAAGATATGAACCATTATTTAATTGCTCAAATCAATGGCGGAAAGTTCCATGATCGCAGCGTGGCTACTGCGGAAAGTGTTGCGAAGATGCATCAGCCGGCCATAAAAGACCCTACCACCGGCGGTGAATATGGCATGGGCTGGGAGATCGTTAATGGTATTGTTCAGCATCCGGGTGATGTTGAGAGCTTTCACTCCGATATGAAGCTGGACGGGGACGTAGGTGTTGTGGTATTGATCAATGCCCATGATTATTTGGTGCGCGGCTTCAAATTAAGCATGGTGGCTGATGGAATTCTTGACATTATACATGGACGCGAGCCGGTTGAGGATGTGGGCAGTATTGCCGGTACCCATATTTTCATTGATCTGGCTTGTATAGCAATGGCAATTATGCTGGGAGTGTCGGCTTTCAACCTGTTTAAACGCAAGAAAAGCTTTCGATTTACCCCGTTGCGGACCAGCGTATTCGCATTTTGCCTGCTTTTGTTTAATGTAGTGCTGCCGATTACGGTTTTATACGGTCCTAGTCATATTTTTGCCCCATGGAGAGTGGTGGTCTCCTTTCTGCCTGGGATTGGACATCTCGTCTTTGTCCTGAGTATCCTATCTCTCGGGATCGGTGCTGCCAAGCTGATTGTACTGGTTCATAATCTGCGTCTGCACAGAATGAAGGGAAGCGGGAAAACGATCGCCAGCTAGAATTGAATAGAGGAACCGGGGCCGACCGCTCCAGCCGGAAGATTCGATATCTTCAGTCAACAGGGAATCAACTTTAGGGCCAGTCAGAGGGCTGGAAAGTACTTACAGAGCGCATCGGCTAGCTTGCAGTAAAAGTGCCGGATTCTACATCGTGGAGCCGGGCTGCTGCCAGCTAAGCTGAGTGTAACTCCCTTTACGTTACCGATCCCTAAGAAAGGCCAGCGAGAGAAAGTCACTGCCGCCAACCCCCACCAATGCAGGCCCTGCCTTTATTTGCGAGGCGTTCCTGAAGACCGGCTATGATGACCCGGAGCTGAACCTCAACCAGACCGTCGAGTTAGCGTAGAGCAGACGGTTTCGGAAGCAGGCTCTACACCAGGGAGATCAACAGGGATTCATCTGTTGGTCTCTTTTGCTGTGCAGCCGGAAGAAATAAATGTCACGCCTGAGGCTACTCAAGTGTTATATCTATAGAAACAGAAGAAATAGAAGAAAGGAGACCAACGTGGATTCTATAGAAGAGAAGATTAGGAGGATACAGGCCGGAGATGCCCGCCTGTTCTCAGATGTAATCAGGCTGTACCAGCAGCGGATATACCTCTACTGCTTCCGGCTGCTGAACAGCAGGGAAGAGGCGGAGGATGCGGTGCAGGATGTCCTGATTAAGGCCTATCAGAATATCGGGCAATACAAGCCGCAGGCGGATTTCGTATCATGGCTCTACAAGATCGCTTACCACCATTGTCTGAATCAGTTGCGGCGGCAGAAATTTCAGCTTCAACTGCGCAAGCTGCTCCGGCAGGACGTTGCGGTGAACAGCGCCGAACAAATGGTTGAGAACCGCCTGTTCAGCGAGCCGGTCTCGGCCGCTCTGGGGAAGCTTGATGTGGAAGACCGGAACTTGTTAATTCTGCGAATATATGAAGATAAATCGTTTGCGGAAATCGGCGAAATTCTGGGCGTCAGTACGGCTACCGCACGCAAAAGATATGAACGGACCAGAGGCAAACTTAAAAAAGCGATTGAGAGAAAGGAGAAACAATTATGGGCAAGAGTGAATTGACTTCGGAGGAGCAGTTTCTGAAGGATGGAGACCGTTCGGCCAATTTGATCCCCGTTGATGTTCATGGACCGGTAATGAAAGCGCTCGGGCTTGGCGGGACCTTACCTGCTGCAGAAGAGCAGACAGCGCTGCAGACACTTCCGCCAAACGAAGCGGCTCCTAACGTGATGCGCAGGCTGGAGACAGAAGCCGCGGCTGGGCGGGGCCGGAGGAGATTCCTGCGGATTCCGGTGCAGGGCTGGGTGGCGGCACTTCTTGTATTGGTCTTGCTGGGCGGCGGCTATACCCAGTATTCCGGTGAAGTCCGGCAGGGGGCTGGAGCTCAGTATAAGGTGCTGCCGTATAAGCCGCTTCCGGCGACGACATCAGGTGGTATGATAGAGAAGGCGATAGAACCCTTGATTCCCTTGCATCCCGAGGTACAGCCGAGTACAGAGAATGAAATCTACAAAGAGAATAAACTCTACAACATGAAATATTCAAAGGGCTACAATGCCATTAAGACGCTGCTGCTTCCTGGAGAGTATGCCACCTATGTTATCACACGTGAAGACCGGAAAGAAGAATCTCATCTTGGCTTGTACTGCCCGCCGATCATAGTCAAGGACTATTCCACTTATAAGACCAGTGTCGAGAAGCACCACGCTCCGGAAGTGAAGCAGCCGGGGTATATGCCGGATGGGTATGCCTTGGACGAGGCGTTTATCAAGCCTTCTTTCATAAAAGTTCCAGATGAGAAGCAGCTTGAAGGCGGAAGCGTGAGAGACCTGGGAGACAACTTCCGGCTGACCTGGAGAGTAGAGAAGGCGGAGAACATTGCCTATCTTTCTTCTTCACTGGTGTACAAGAAGGGGAAGGTTCAGGTGAGAATCGGTGCTTCACGTGTTGATGACAAAGACAAACCGGCATATCCGCTGTCGTGGACCAAAACGACAAAGGTGGAGAATATTGAGATTGGCAGCAAGCAGCTCATTTATCTCGAAAACTCCAGCAACAAGGAGATCGACATGGGGTATACGTATAACCTGGTCTGGTCTGACCCCGAAGCGCAGATCGTCTATAATGTGTCGGTTCGCCAGGAGAAATCTGAGTTGACCAAGGATGAGGTCATCCGCATTGCTGCCAGTATGATGAATTAAACGAGCGAATCCTACATCACCATACTTCCAGCACAAGAAGCCCGCGTCGGACGCGGGCTCTTTGCATATTCCATCTTCCGTAAGCGTTCCGAGCCCCAGCAGCAAAATCTAGTTACTTTAGTTACTAAATGTTTTTTTTAATTACGTAAGCTTCCAAGAACAGCATCTTTGCCGCTATGATTATTGTGAAAATATGCACAAGGGGGCAAAGATTACACATGAAAAAGAAAACAGCAGCTGCTCTTCTTCTCATTCTCTCCGTCATGCTTGTTATCGCTGGATGCGGTAACGGAAACAGCAACAACAATACCAGCAGCAACGCAAATGAGAACAAGAGCAAGAACAGCGCGACAAACGCGCCGAAAGAAACTGAAGCCGTTTCGGGGGCATCCGAAGCAAGCTATACACCGTTCGATCAATTAAAAGATAAATATGATATTATCATTGTCGGTGCAGGCGGGGCTGGGATGTCTGCTGCACTTGAAGCAAAAGAAAAAGGCATGAATCCGGTTATTTTGGAAAAAATGCCGGTTGCCGGCGGGAACACAACAAAGTCATCTTCCGGAATGAACGCTTCGCAAACGAAATTCCAAAAAGAGCAGGGCATTGAAGACAGCAATGATTTATTTTATGAAGAGACATTAAAAGGCGGTCATGATACCAACGATAAAGAAATGCTCCGTTTCTTCGTTGACAATTCAGCAAGCGCTATTGATTGGCTGGATTCCATCGGAATTCGCTTGAACAATATCACGATTACTGGCGGGATGAAGGAAAAACGTACACACCGTCCTGAAGATGGTTCAGCGGTCGGACAATACCTTGTCAAAGGTTTGGTGAAAAACGTACAAGAAAAAGGCATCCCGCTTTTTGTGAACGCGGATGTTAAGGAGATAACTGAAAAAGACGGCAAGGCAAACGGCGTCAAAGTCCTCTTTAACCAAAAGGATGAGAAAAACATTACAGCGGCTGCTGTTATTGTGACGACCGGCGGTTTCGGCGCGAATATGGATATGATTTCTAAAGTGAGACCTGACTTGGAAGGATATGTGACTACAAACCAGATCGGCAGCACCGGTGACGGCATCCAGATGATTGAGAAGCTCGGCGGCACGACAGTCGATATGGATCAAATTCAGGTTCACCCGACGGTGCAGCAGGACAAATCCTATCTCATTGGGGAAGCTGTCCGCGGTGAAGGCGCTCTGCTTGTCTCAAGTGAAGGCAAACGGTTCACCAATGAACTGGACACGCGGGACAAAGTCACAGCTGCAATCAATACACTTCCAGAGAAATCGGCTTTTCTTGTATTTGATTCCGGCGTAAAGACCCGTGTTAAAGCGATTGAACAGTACGAAAAGATGGGCTTTGTGATCCAAGGAGATTCTATCGAGGCATTGGCCAAAGAAATGAATGTCCCGGCAGATCAGCTGCAAAAGACACTGGATACCTGGAACAGCTCGGTGAAGAATAAAAAGGATGCTGAATTCGGCAGAACTACAGGAATGGACAACGACTTGTCCGGTGCGCCATACTATGCGATTAAAATCGGCCCCGGGATTCATTACACCATGGGCGGCGTAAAAATCAACACGAACACAGAAGTTCTAAATAAAGACGGCAAACCTATTACAGGACTGTTTGCGGCTGGGGAAGTTGTAGGCGGCCTGCACGGACAAAACCGGATCGGCGGCAACTCTGTAGCGGAAATCATTATTTTCGGCCGTCAGGCAGGTATTAAATCTGCTGAATTCGTAAAAGCACAATAAGTAATCAATACCTCTTCTACTAGGCAGAATAAAAGCTTGGGCTCAACAGAGCCCAAGCTTTTTGCTGCTTTTATGCCTGTACGGCGGGAGAAGGAGACGGCTTGCTTGACCGGGTCAGCGAGAACAGCTCCAGCTCGGGCCGGTATTTACCGGCAAGGGTATCGGCCAGAAGCTCGGCAGCGATCATGCTGTAGACCGTGCCGTTTCCGCCATAGCCTTCAATGAAATAGCAGTGGGGATACTCTGGATGCGGGCCCATATAGGGCAGTCCGTCCCGGGTTGAACCGAAGACGGCTCCCCATGAATATTCCGCTTCGATTCCCCGGATTTCCGGGAAAAGGGCTTCCAGCTCTTCAAGCAGCCGCTGGCCCTGGGAGAGCACGCGGATATCCCGGCGCTCCGGATCGGTCAACGGCTCATCTTTGCCTCCCGCAATAATCCGGTTATCCGGCGTAGTCCGGAAATAGAGGTACGGGCGGGCAGTTTCCCAGATCAGGCTCCGCTCATGCCACTTGGGCAAATGATCAAGCGGTTTTGTCATAATGGCGTAGGTATTGATGAGCTCGGCGCCACGGTCTTTTTTCATCTCCTGGGTTTCGTAGCCCATCGCAAAAATCACTTTCTTGGCGAAGATCCGTCCGTTCCCGGTTATGCAGGTCACACCTTCGGCGCTGTATTCATAATGCCGTGCCCGGGTATGCTCATAGATGCGGACACCGTTGTCACGGGCTTTGTCAATTAGGCTGTGAACAGTCCGGAAAGGATTTGTCTCTGCATCGCCCTTGGAATATAGTGCGGCGGGTTTGGAGAAGGCGTAATGTGAGCTGACCTTGTCTTGCCCCCAGAATTCCGAATCAAAGCCGTGTGATACCAGATTCTCATGCTCCAGCCGCAGAGCTGGCACATCTTCAGGTGTGCTTGCATACAGCAGACTGCTGCGGGGAATAATGTGCGGATCAATGTTCAACTTGTCAGGCAGCTCCAGAATTCTCCGGGCAGCCTGCTGGCACAGCTTATAGAACAGCACACCGTTTGCTTCCCCAAACGTATTCATACACGCAGTCAGCGATTTGTCGTTGGCTATCTGCAGCAGGCCGGTATTGGCATGGGAGCTTCCGTCTCCAATTGCTCTTTTATCAATGAGAACTATATCTGCTCCGCTTAAAGATAAGCGGTAGGAGGACATGGCTCCGCCCATACCTCCGCCAACAATCAGGCAATCGCATGTAATATCCCCTTCAAGCGCAGGATAGGATGGAGGATTTGGAAAAGAGCTGCCCCAAGGCAGCTGCCCGCTGTTTAGTTTCATTTGTTGATCTCTCCTTTATGAGATACCGATAGGGTAGTTTCGCCGGCTTTACCCGCTCTTATGCACTGGTTTAACCGGCATTCATCCGGGAGCACGCATAACATCAATGCACACATAATGTGCCTGGATACGCGGCATAATAACGACTGCTTGAACCATTTAGAAGGAGGGAAATACACACTATGCAATCGAACCAAATGCAGGCGCTTAGCGGCAAAGAAGTGGAATACATCGCTGACTCCATCTCTAATGAGGATCTGTTGATCAAGCAGATGGCCGCAACCGCCGGGACGACTCAGAACGCCACGGTGCACCAAATCTGCGTTCAACAAATCCAAAGCCATACTGGTCATATGAATACTCTTGTGCAGCTGCTGGAGCAGCATCAGCAATACGCACCGACACAGCCGCAATAAAGCGGCCGGGTATTAGTATGGAAAGCAATTTCAAAACCAAACTATTGAGGGGGTAATATTGTGTACGCACAAAACGGATCGGCATTTATGTCGGATGAGGATTTACTCAACACAGTGCTTGCAGATTTGAAACGGACGGTACGCGAATATACGACCGCTGCGACGGAGTCGAATTGTCCGACTGTACGCCGGGTGTTCAACGACCTGACCATGGATACTTTACGCCTGCAGGGGGAACTGTACACGAAGATGTCCCAAATGAACATGTACACTACGCCAGGCAAGGCACTGCGCCAAGATATTGACAAGCAGATTCAGACCGCTCACCAGACCCAGCAGAAATGCCAGCAGTTCGTACAGCAAAAAACAGGTGCAGCCGGAACAAACGCACATTATGGAAATGTTCCCCAGCATCAGCCGAACGTACAAAGCTCTTACTATATGTAACCTTCCTGCCGGGGGGTGAAGCAACGAAGGGCCTGACCTGTTCGTGCGTAAAAACCTCAGCAGCTAAAGCCGTCCGCTATCCGCCGGATTTCCTCCGGAGGGGTGGACGGTTTTTTTTTGTTGGCGACCCTTATTTCGAGCACTGCCCCGTCTTCCCCATGGGGTTATTTTGTTTGCAGAACTGTCATTTTCGTGTCATATTAGTATTAAACTCTTTTCGCAGGACGATGCGTGATCTTTACGCAGTTGCCGGTGCGAACTATCCGGAGGGAAGGCATGAAGGAAATGAATGAATTGAAGCGGAAAGTGCTGGAACTGCTCAAGGAGGACGCCCGAAGCTCTACGGCGCTGATGGCGACGTTGCTCGGAGCGGAAGAAGATGATGTTAAGACGGTTATTGAGCAAATGGAGAAAGATCATGTCATTGTAAAATATGCTACTGTCGTGAATTGGGATAAAGTGGATGACGAACGGGTGACCGCATTGATCGAGGTGCAGATCACGCCTGAACGGGGCCGCGGATTTGAAGGCATTGCCGAACGGATCTATCTGTACCCGCAGGTCAAATCGGTCTATTTGATGTCCGGCGCCTACGATCTATTAGTGGAAGTGGAAGGACGCAACCTGCGCGAAGTCGCCAATTTTGTCTCCGAGAAGCTGTCTCCGATTGATTCGGTGCTCTCTACTAAAACCAACTTTACCCTCAAAAAATACAAACAGGACGGTATCATCTTTGAAGAGCATGAAGAGGACAAGCGTCTGATGATATCTCCGTAAAGGAAGTAATGATATGATCACCAATGAACCCAAACCAACCGGAGATACAGGCAAATCAATGAATTCATATTTGGCACCGCTGGTTCAGCAAATCCAGCCCTCAGGCATCCGCAAGTTTTTTGACCTGGCGGCTGGCAGCAAGGATATCATTTCCCTCGGGGTCGGGGAGCCGGACTTCAAGACCCCATGGCATGTCCGTGAAGCCTGTGTCTATTCGCTTGAGCGAGGTTTTACCGGATATACCTCCAATGCAGGGATGCCGGAGCTGCGTGAAGGCATTGCCAATTATCTTCAATCTCGTTTCGCTGTTGAGTATAATCCCGCTAATCAGATTATCGCCACGGTAGGCGGAAGTGAAGCAATTGATTTGGCACTCCGCGCATTGATCGCACCGGGAGATGAAATTCTCATACCTGAGCCCTGCTATATTTCGTATTCGCCGATTACTGCAATTGGCGGAGGCATTCCGGTCGGGATCGAGACCTTTGGAGAAAATAACTTCAAACTTACGGCAGAGGCGCTTGAAGCCAAAATTACACCGCGCTCGAAAATATTGATCCTCTGTTACCCGAGCAATCCGACGGGGGCGATCATGAGCCGGGAAGACTGGGAACCGATTGCCAAAGTCGTCGAGAAACATGATCTCATTGTGATTTCAGATGAAATCTATGCCGAATTGACCTATGGAAGCAATCATGTGAGCTTCCCATCACTGCCGGGGATGATCGACCGGACCATTCTGGTCAGCGGCTTCTCCAAAGCGTTTGCGATGACCGGATGGCGGATGGGTTATGCCTGCGGCCACCCCGATTTGATCTCGGCCATGCTGAAGATTCATCAGTATACCGTAATGTGCGCCCCTTCCATGGGGCAGGTAGCTGCGCTGGAGGCTTTGACCAACGGTATGGAAGAGAAAGACCGGATGACGGATTCCTACAATCAGCGGCGGCGCCTGATCGTCAAAGGCCTGCGCGATGCGGGATTGGACTGCCATGAGCCGCAAGGTGCGTTCTACGCTTTTCCAAGCATACGCCGTACCGGACTGACCTCAGATCAATTTGCCCAACGTCTCTTGCTGGAGTACAAGGTAGCTGCTGTTCCTGGCAGTGTATTCGGCTTAGGCGGCGAAGGTTATCTGCGCTGTTCCTATGCCACATCGGTATCCCAGCTGAACGAGGCGATAGAGCGGATAGGTGAATTCGTCTTACAGCTGGAACGTGAACGGACTGAATAAGGCAGTGAGATGAAGTTTAGGAGGGATGATTGTGCTCTGCGCCGATTGTTACTTGCCTTCCTATAGCGGGGAATGTTATCCGGAAAACGGAAAACGGTCCTGCAAGGCGGATGCTTCAACTCGCAAACTCTCTCTGGAAGATGAGATTCAGGCACTTCGCAGCAGAATGGAGCAGCTCTTTATACAGGAGAAATCCTTCACCTCAGATATTGTGATTGAAATCAGCAGTTTGCTGGACCTGAAGATTAATGAATATATGAGAGGACGTATGCGCAGGGATTGACTGCACATACATCCATTTGGAGAAGGGGCTGTCTCAAAAGTAGATTTTTTATGAGCGGAGACAGGCCACCTTCAATTTTAAAAGCATAAAAGTCAATAGAGCAGCGCTCCTCCTGTTATTGGAGGAGCGCTGCTCTATGTTTTTGGTCCATGGCTGCTCGCTTCAGTAGATTGTGGGCAAGCGAAAGCCAACCGACCTCTAGCGTCACTTTTTCTATCCCGCGAAGCAGAAAACGCCGGAAGCCCCGGTTATTTTTTAGTTGTCCAAATACACTTTCTGGCTCCGTCATTCGACGTACAGCTAAGGCGTAGCCCTCTTCACTCCGCAACCGTTCCCGCGCTTGGTTCTGGTATCGCAGCCGTTCCAGACTGACGACCACCTCCCGATTTCCTGCCGCTTTCGTGCAACGCTCCTTTAGGGGGCAGCCGTCACAGGAGCTGCTTCGGTAATGACGTCTACGAATTTCATAGCCGCTCTCTAAGGTCTCCTTGCTTTCCCTGTGGAAATGCAGCATTTTCCCACCTGGGCACGTCCAGTTATCTTCGGCTGCATCGTATGTACAGTTCTCGATTTTACCAACATTCGTTTTCCAGGCCTTGCTCTTTTCCTTGTGGTAGCTGCCGTACTTCACCACCGCCTGAATCTCTTTCTTTTCCAGATAGGCGTAGTTTTCTTCGCTGCCGTAGCCTGCATCCGCAATGACTGTCTTTGGCAGTTTTCCGAGGATCTGCTACGCTTTTTCCATATGCGGCTCTAAACAGCGGGTGTCGGTCGGTCTTTGGTGTAAACTGTAGGCTAAAATAAATTGGTTTTCGGTCCCGATTTGCACATTGTATCCCGGTTTCAGCTGGCCATTTCGCATGTGGTCTTCTTTCATCCGCATAAACGTTGCATCTGGATCTGTCTTGCTGAAACTGTTCCGGTCACCAAGCAGCTTTTGGTATTGTTCGTACTTCAGCAGTCGGGGAAGCAAATCCTTGCGCAGCTTCCGAACAGCCTTTTTCAAGGGCTTGTCTTTCGGTTTTTGGGCCAGCTGAGCTTCGAGCTTTTGCACCACCTGTTCAAGTTTCACGCTGCTCACTTCGGAATCTGTGCCGAGTTCAGCCAGATCTTTACCTGGATTCTCTTGTTCTTCCTGCTCTTCTGCCGTTTCAATGTCAGCGAACAGGGCATGTACCTTATCCTGCAGTGTGGCTTTGTGTTTACTGACGGCTTTCCCCCAAACAAACGTGTAGCGATTGGCGTTCGCCTCGATTTTGGTTCCGTCCACAAAGTAATGCTCGAGGGAAACGTATTTTTCGTCAGCCAGAAACTGAAGCACGGCGGTAAATACGGTTTCGAGAACGTTCTTCATCCGCTGGGAACGAAATCGATTCAACGTCCGAAAGTCTGGCCGCTGCCGACCGGCGAGCCACATGAAGGGGATGTTCTCCCGAATGGATTTGGCGATTTGGCGAGAGGAATAGATGCGCTGCGTGTAGGCGTAAATAATGACTTTGGTCAGCATTTTAGGATGGTAGCTGTCACGGCCACCACCCGGGTAGGCCGCGTCAAAAATGCCGTCGTCCAGCCGGTTAACGGCGGCGTTGACGATACGAACGAGGTGATGTTCTGGAATATCTTCCTCCAGATCCATTGGCAAGCAAAGTTGGTCCATGGTATATTGAATGTACAAAAGAAACCTCTCCTTTGAAATGGTTGTGTGGTAACTCCATTTTACCAAAGGATGGTTTCTTTTTTTTGCGTTTTTTAAAGATTGTAGGTCCAATTCCCGCTTAAACAGCGGAGAGGACGGAACGATTGTGGAAAAGCGGAAGCGGTCGCCTTTGTCCCCGGATTTTCACCGCTAAGGAGAACAAATAAAATCTGGGGACAACAGCGATTGGAACAACGGTCCGTTCGCGGAGCGTCCACCCAAAAAGCTTACGTATCTCCTACGTTAAAAAAGGGCTGACCCAAGCAGCCATTTCATGGCTTTTGGGTCAGCCCCTTCTATTTTTCGCTAAAATAGATGTATCATATCACTAGTAAATTCCTTATAATGGGTTATGAATGAACGATCATTCATTTCATGGAGGTGTCTATGAGCATTCAAAGCAAAATGCTGGAGCAGAGATTTATCGACGGCTTTGAGCAACTCGCTCCAGATCAGGCAACGCGCCAAATTATAACTCACGCGCTCGAGGTTTTTTCGAGGAAAGGATTTGCCGGGACCAAAATCAAGGATATTGCGGCCAGTGCTGGATTCAGCCAGGGGTATGTATATATGTATTTCAAATCGAAGGAGGAGATCTTCACCAAGATTGTCGAACTGGCGTCGGAAGGGGCAGGAAGATCCGTGCAATATGCAGCGGAGCTGGAAGGGACGGCTATGGAGAGAATCACTTGGCTGACCGAGGCGTTTCTGTCCCCGGGCAGTCTTGCGATGCAGCATTGGCAGCTGATTCTTTTGCAGACAGCAACCTCCGAAGCTATCCCGGAAGAAGCAAAGCGGATCTCGAAGGAGAAGATTAGAGAGCCTTTTGAGCAGCTGATTCCGCTTATTATGGAAGGCCAGCGGGCCTTGGAGATTGTGGAGGGCGATCCGCTGGAGCTGGCGATTGCTTATTTTTCATTCATCCAGGGGCTGGGAATCGCAAGAGCTCAGGCCACGGAGCAGAATTCTTTTCCTACTACAGAGCTGGTGCTGCGCTTTTTGAAGAGAAGCTAACAGAAGCGGACATTGAACCTAAGGGAGAGAACAGTCATGGTCAAGGTATTTAAACGTGAAGCAGGCAAGGAGAGGGTGCTGCGTTCCTATAATGAGCTGCTGGAACGCTGGGCGACGGAATTCCGCGAGCTGGATATTGAAACGGAATACGGATCAACACATTGTATAACGGCAGGAGATGAAGGCAATCCGCCCTTGCTGCTGCTTCACGGGGTGGGTGATAATTCTGCAGTGATGTGGATGCTCAATATGCAGGAATTATCCAGGCATTTCTATTGCATCGCGGTAGACACGATAGGCGGACCCGGCAAAAGTATTCCTAACGCCAATTTCAGCAAGCGGACGTTCTCACAGGTGGATTGGATTACTGCCGTAGCCGATGGGCTGGGGATCGGGAAATTCCATCTGGCGGGTGTATCGAATGGTGCCTACATGGCTTTTAATTATGCGACCTGCCTGCCTGAAAGAGTATACGGGGTGGTGTGCATGGAAGGCGGGATGATTTCTGCTCCGATGAAGGCGATGATCCAGACGCTAATGATGATGTTCCCGGAAATTCTCGTTCCGACCCGCAATAATCTGCTAAAGGTCACCCGAAAGCTAAGCTCGCCAAACTCCGGACTTTTTGACAAACATCCCGAAGTGGCTGAGCATCTGGTGCTGTTAATGAAGAACCATAATCAACAGGCCATGTTTGTTCATCAGCTTCAGCTTTATGATAAAGAGACGGCGGTTGCGATCAGAGACAAGCTTTACTTTCTGGTGGGGGATTACAAGCTGGGCCACAAGAAGGATTTCCTGGAGATTTTGAAGGATGGGGATTTCCGCTATAAAGTGATCGAGGATGCAGGGCATGGGGTTAATCATGAGCAGCCGGAGATCATCAACAGGGAAATTATCAGCTTCCTGCAGGAACAGGAGGCATAGGTGTGATAGAAGAGGCTATACAAAAACGCGAAAACCTTAATTTGACTGAACTTGTCATGGATTGCCCGGACTCAGGCAGTTATTAACATGGCAGAAATACCGATCTTCATTTGCCAACCTTACATCCTACCGATTAAACTATGAATATGTGATGTTGAGAGTGAAGGGGGCAGAAAAGAGATGGCGATTTATACGCGTACGGGGGATAAGGGAGAAACATCGGTCATCGGCGGCCGGGTAGGCAAGGATGATGTCCGCGTCGAGGCTTACGGAACGATTGATGAGCTGAACTGCTTTGTGGGTCAGGCCCGCAGTCTGATGGAGGACGAGAGGTTCGCTGATGTCCGGGAACAACTGCTGGAGATCCAGCATGAGCTGTTCGATTGCGGTTCGGATCTGGCTTTTGTGAAAATCAGCGAGAGCAAATATAAGGTCAAGAGCGAGATGGCGGTTCGCCTGGAGGGCTGGATCGACGAATTGCAGGCGGAGAATCCGGTGCTGGAGCGCTTCATTCTCCCAGGCGGCAGCCAGCTGTCCTCAGTGCTGCATGTCTGCCGCACCGTCTGCCGCCGTGCAGAGCGGCGGGCGGTTACGCTGGGCCGCAGCGCAGATATTAATCCGGAAGCTGTGATTTATTTGAACCGGCTTTCGGACTATTTCTTTGCGTTGGCCCGCACAGCGAATACACGGCTGGAGATTGCTGATGTAGAGTATGTGCGCAGCAAAAAGGTGTTCCGCAAATAATATGACAAGCTATTATTCACCGATCTCCTATATTGTGCCGCCGTCCGAGGACGGCTGGCTGCTGAAGACCATCCTGCAGAAGCGGATGGATGTGTCCCGCAAGCTGCTCTCCCGCCTGAAGATGACAGAGCAGGGGATTATGCTGAACGGCGAGCGAGTCTATATCAGCGTCCGGGTCAGCGCCGGAGACACCGTGGACATCCGGATGGAGCAGGAAACGTCGGAGGATATTTTGCCGCAGGATATTCCGTTTGATATCCTGTATGAGGATGGGCATCTGCTGGTCGTGAACAAGGCAGCCGGAATCATTGTCCATCCGACCCATGGCCATTATACTGACACACTGGCAAATGGGGTCGTCCATTATTGGGCGCAAAAGGGAGAACAGTACCGCTTCCGCCCGGTTCACCGGCTGGACCAGGAGACGTCGGGCGTACTGGTAATCGCGAAAAATCCTTATAGCCACCAGCATATTTCCGAGCAGATGATTGCCGGAACCGTGGACAAACGTTATGCGGCCTTTGTTCACGGAATTCCTGCGGTGCCGCGCGGTGATATCGACGGTCCCATCGACCGTGACCCGGCAGAACCGCACCGGCGCATTGTGACGCCGGACGGCTATCCTTCGCTGACCCGGTATGAGGTCAAGGCAACCTACCCGGGCCGTGCGGCTAGGGTGGAGCTGAAGCTGGAAAGCGGCCGCACCCATCAGATCCGGGTGCATATGAGCTCCATCGGCTGCCCGCTGATCGGTGACGGCATGTACCGTCACCTGCTGTATGGCAAGGAGGAGCTGACTTCGGAGGAAGCGGGATGGCTTGCAAGCATCGCGGAGCTGGATGCCTCAATTCCGCGGCAGGCGCTGCATGCGGTGCGGCTGTCGTTCAAGCACCCGGTCGGGCTTGCGGAGCTGGTCTTCGAAGCACCACTGCCGCCGGATATGGCGCTGCTTGAGCAGAAGCTGGAAAAGGAGACGGCTGGGGAGTAGCGGTACTGCACCTGCACTGCACCTGCACAAGCATATGTCGCCGCAACACCTGGACCTCGTGATTAACGGGAAAAGGTCCCTGTAATTATCGCTTTTGGAAGTAGCGGAGTGAATAGCGGGATTTACTACCTGTAATTTTATCGATAGTGTGTTATAGCGTGATTTCTACAATTATAGAGGGAGTAATTCCCGCTGTCCTTTTATAATTGAGGGTTCGGCTGGAACTAGCGGGCATATTTCCCTCTAGTAACGCCCGTATTACTGATCTAATGCACTGTAAAACGAAAAGATAGACCGGAATTACAATTCTATCTGTGAATGATACATGACAGCACCACGGGTCATCTCCTTAGCTGCAGTTGGGCTGCAATTGAATTCACTATAAATTTTAAAAGGGAACTGCCAAAGGAGCTGCTATGAGTCAACTGAAAGTATATCAATATCCAAAATGCGGAACCTGCCGCAGCGCTGTCAAATGGCTGAAGGAACAGGGGCATGAGCTGGAGCTTCAGCATATCGCCGAGCAGCCGCCCACTGTGGAAGAGCTGCGTTTGCTGGTCGCGAACAGCGGGTTTCCGTTGAAGAAGTTTTTTAATACGAGCGGTGAGGTGTACAAAGCACTGGGCTTGAAGGACAAGTTGTCCAGTCTTAGTGAAGATGAGCAGCTTAAACTGCTGTCCAGCAACGGGATGCTGATCAAACGCCCGGTAGTCACTGACGGCAAGAAAGTCACTGTAGGCTATAAAGAAGAGCAATACGGCGAAGCCTGGAGCAACGCCTAATAAGATGGAATATAAGGAGAGGTTACACATGAGTTCAGTAACAACGGGCCGGGTAATGATCGTCGATGGAATGGCTCTGCTGTTCCGGGCCTTTTATGCGACCTCTTATGGAGGATATATCCGCAAGACGAAGGCCGGACTGCCGACCAATGCGGTGTACGGATTTTTGCAGTATTTTTTCGATGCGGTCAGCACATTCGAGCCTTCCCATGTGGTCTGCTGCTGGGATATGGGCAAAGGGACTTTCCGCACCGAGAAGTATGACGGCTACAAATCGAACCGGATTGATGCACCGCTGGAGCTGATTCCACAGTTTGATCTGGTCAAGGAAGTCGTGGCTGAACTAGGCGTACCGAATATTGGACTGGTGGGCTATGAAGCGGATGACTGCATCGGCACGCTTGCTTCATGCTACAGCGGGGAATCCGAGGTGTACATTCTCACCGGCGATCACGATATGCTGCAACTGGTCAACGATAACGTCAAAGTCGTCATTATGAAAAAAGGCCGCTCGAACTATAAAGTTTATGATCCGGCGGAATTGCTGGAGGAAAAGGGCCTCACCCCTGCCCAGGTGATTGATTTGAAGGGCTTCATGGGCGACACCAGCGATAACTACCCCGGTGTAAAAGGCATTGGCGAGAAAACGGCGCTGAAGCTATTGACCGAATACGGTACGGTGGAAGGGGTAATCGAGAATCTTCATCTGCTTCCTAAAGGCGTGCGTGCCAAAATTGAGGCCGATCTTGATATGCTTCACCTGTCCCGTGAGCTGGCGGAAATCCGCTGTGATGTTCCGGTAGTCTGCACGCTGGCTGAATGCCTGTGGGCGCTGCAGCGCGAGACGGCAGCCCGCAAGTTCCAAGAGCTGGAATTCGGCAGCCTGATGCATCTGATCGGCAGTGTGCAGGATGAGCGGGGCATTGTGCAGATCGAGCTTGGGGATCTGGGCTGATCTTCGCCAGCTGCTGATACAGGTTGATTATTTTTTTGCAAAAGCACTCTTGAACCCATATAGGTTCCAGAGTGCTTTTTTTGCGAATGGGGCGGAACATGTTATATAAAGATTGACGAAGGGGTTTAGCAGTGTTTATAATATTAATATAATTATTAAGTGGTTAATATATATATTAATTAATGAGAGGTGGATTATTAAAATGGCTCAGCGTGCAGTATTAAATGCGGATATCCGCAAGGGAACAATCAACCGGAATATTTATGGACATTTCTCCGAGCATTTGGGACGTTGTATTTATGAAGGCATCTGGGTAGGTGAGGATTCGCCGATCCCGAACACGAACGGCATCCGCAACGATGTTGTGGAAGCGCTTAAAGAAATCAAGATTCCGGTGCTCCGCTGGCCGGGCGGCTGCTTCGCCGATGAATATCACTGGAAAGACGGCATCGGTCCGCGCGAAGGACGCAAACGGATGATCAACACGCATTGGGGCGGTACGGTGGAGAACAACCATTTTGGCACCCATGAATTTATGGAGCTATGCGCCATGCTGGATTGCGAGCCTTATATCAACGGCAACGTCGGCAGCGGCACGGTTCAGGAAATGTCGGAGTGGGTGGAGTATCTGACGTTCAACGGCGTTTCGCCAATGGCGGAGCTGCGTCAGGAGAACGGCCGGCAGGAACCGTGGGCCGTGAAATATTTTGGCGTGGGCAATGAGAACTGGGGCTGCGGCGGAAATATGCGTCCTGAATATTATGCCGATCTGTACCGCCGGTATCAGACCTATGTGCGCAATTATGGAGACAATAAGATCCATCGCATTGCCTGCGGTCCGAATGTCGATGATTATCACTGGATGGAGGTCCTGATGCGTGAAGCCACCCGCTATATGGATTCCATCACATTGCATTATTACACCATTCCGGGTCCTGCCTGGGAACAGAAGGGGGCGGCTACCGGATTTGAAACTGGCGAATGGTTCTCTACGCTGGAGAAGGCGCTGCGCATGGATGAGCTGGTAACCCGCCATAGTGTGATTATGGACAAATATGATCCGGAGAAACGTGTGGGTCTCATTGTCGATGAATGGGGAACCTGGTATGATGTTGAGCCTGGAACCAATCCCGGCTTCCTCTATCAGCAGAACACGATCCGTGATGCGCTGGTTGCCGGTGTAACCCTCGACATTTTCCATAAGCACAGCGGCCGCGTTCGGATGGCGAATATTGCCCAGACGATCAACGTGCTGCAGGCTGTAATTCTTACTGAAGGCGAGAAAATGCTGCTGACTCCTACGTACCACGTATTCAACATGTACAAGGTGCATCAGGATGCGGAACTGCTTGATCTTTCTCTGGAGAGTGGCACCTATAGCTTCGAAGGCCGCGAGATTCCGGAAGTCTCGGCCTCAGCTTCCATTACGGCGGAGGGTGTAATTCATGTCAGCCTGTGCAACCTGAATCATGCTGCTGCAGCATCGCTTCCGCTGGAGCTGCGCGGACTTGCCGGGAAAGAGGTTGAAATTACAGGAACGACGCTGGCCGGAACAGCAATTGATGCCCACAATACATTCAGCCAGCCGGAGGCAGTGACGCCACAGCCGTTTACCGGCTTTAAGCTGGAAGGCGGCAAGCTTAACGTTGAGCTGCCTCCGATGTCGGTGACCGTGCTGGAAATTACCCCGAAGGCTTAAGGGAGCATCCGTTATGAGCACTTTATCAACCTGCAAGGGCTGCCGGGAAGAGTATAAGGTGACGGATGCCCAGATTGCCCGGATTCTGGCTTCATCAATGTTCACCCCGGACAACACCGCTTCAGATGAAGTATACAGGGAGCGGGTTGCCCTTTGCTCAGCTTGTCCGAAGCTCCAGGATGGCGTAACATGCACAGCCTGCGGCTGTATCATTCCGGTAGTGGCCAAGCTGAAGGAGCGCGGCTGCCCGTTGCCGGGCGGCGGTTTGTGGAGTCCGGTCACGGAGTAGCGTTCCGCCAAGCCGTTGGAGAGCCTTTGTCACAGAGGAAGCATCATCGGCTGTGAATACCGGAAAGAACCCCGTGGAGTCCCAGGCATACTGAAATTTTAAACGCCCTCATCACTCGTGGATACAATACCGCGAGGGATGGGGGCGTTTATGTGAGAAGAGAAGAATATATGTGCGGACTTTACAGTGAAGGCGTCGCTTGGCTAGGAATCTGTCCCATTCCCATTGTCAGTACCTGCTGCTGCATCCCTTTTATCCGCGTCAGCACCATTGAATCCATCGGTATAGAACAGCTCTACGACCAGATCCTCGTTGTAATTGCCGAAGCCTTTGCCGAATAAGGTGAGCCCGCCGATATGTTCGGCATCCTCTTCCACCGAGAGCCTGAAGGTCCACTGCTTGTTGCGGATTGCAACCTGCTCCAGCGTAATGTCTGAGAGTTTTAAGCCGTCCATATAGGTTCCTTTTGGGGTAATGCGCAGCTGCTTGAGCAGGCCGTATTGATTGGTGTACGCCGGCCACCAGGCAGGGGTATATTTCCCCGGGCTGTCTCCGTAATCGCCTGGGCTAGTCCAATACCCGAGCTTCTGGCCATTTAGCGTGAACGCAATATCCGAAGGCCAATTATTATTGGTTGACGGTGCTTCGGAGGCAATCTCCATCGTAATGATGAGCTCCTCCGGCTGCTGGCTGGACAACAGGAAGTTGGGTATTTTGTATTCGACATAACCTTTGCCAAACCAGAGAATTCCGGCATTCATCCGCTCCATATCCCAGAAATAACGGGGATCGTCGAAGCTGCCGATGATATGCTCGGTAGTGGCCAGTCCGCAGGTTGGCTCTATCTCAAAGTCGGAATAATGTCCGACCGGTATTTCTTTCCGGTGACCCTTGCGCTCTGCTTTGGCCTGGAGTGGGAAGATAATCTCCACCCCTTCAGCGGCAAGAGAACAAATCTTCTGCAGTCCGCTTCGTCCGGGGGCCATATGGGTGCGGATCAGTCCGGCCGTTTCCAGCTTACGCACATGCATTGTCATAATGGCGCTGCTCAGCTTGACCGCTCCCGCCAATTCCTTTACGTTCATGGGCTGAACAGCAAGCAGCTGCAGCATTCGCAGACGTACAGCGCTTGAGAGCGCCTCGTACACCGGCAGGGAATCTTCGGTAAGATCAAGTTTCATTTTCTGGGTACGCCTCCGGATTCAAGTTATATAGTTAATAATTATATTACTTAAATGGCTTTCTTACAACCCGTAGGGTTCACCGGATGGTGTGCTGGAGAACTTTGCCGCTCCACTTTTATCACAGACACCACCCGGCGAAGTCCACTATAATTGACAGGATAAATTAGCGATAAGACAAGGTGCCCTTGTAACTACAAGGGGTAACAGGGAATCGGGTGCAAATCCCGAGCGGTCCCGCCACTGTAAGGAAGAGCTGAACTTCAGCATGTCACTCGGCAAACAGCCGGGGAAGACGAAGGAAGGCGTTATGATTCCGAGCCAGGAGACCTACCTTGTTTGCGCGCACCACGACTCTACGCGGATAGGAGCGGTGTACGAATTGGTTAAAGAGATGAAGGCATGCAGTTTTGGAGACGGTGGATTTTGAAGATTTGGTGCAGAGCAAGTGCCAGCTTCAGCTCTCCCACATTACAATTCTGCGAATTCTCCGCGCTGTTGCAGCGGGACCACCATCTCTTACATATCTGATGACGTACATAGCACTCCCACCCCCCGGGGCGGGAGTTTTTGATTTGATGCGGCACAAAATGACGAATCCATGGAGGGAAAAGGATGAACAAACGCAAGTTTTGGAGTTTTGCTGCACTTATTGCCGGATTTACCGTTTATTTTTTGCTGAATGAGCCGGGCACGGCTAACGCGATGCATATTATGGAGGGGTTTCTGCCGGTAGGCTGGGCCGTATTCTGGTGGGCGGCGTTTCTGCCGTTTTTTGCCCTTGGAGTCCTTAAGCTGAAGAAAATGACCAAGGACAACCCGGAGCTGAAGCTGCTGCTTGGGCTGGCGGGTGCATTTACCTTTGTATTGTCGGCACTCAAAATGCCTTCCGTAACCGGAAGCAGCTCCCATCCTACAGGAACGGGACTTGGTGCTGTAATGCTGGGGCCGCTGCCGATGAGCGTAATCGGGTCTGTTGTACTGCTGTTTCAGGCGCTGCTGCTGGCGCACGGGGGGATAACGACACTCGGTGCGAATGCATTTTCGATGGCGGTGGCCGGTCCTTTTGCCGGGTATGCGGTCTATAAGCTGCTGATGAAGGTGAATGGACGTGAAAAGCTGGCAGTCTTTATGGCGGCGGCAGTGGCTGATCTCATGACGTATGTGGTGACCTCGGTTCAGCTTGCAGTGGCTTTTCCGGCGGCAGACGGAGGTGTGCTGGCTTCTCTGATTAAGTTCGGCGGTATTTTTGCCGTGACGCAGATTCCGCTCGCCATCAGCGAGGGGCTGCTGACCGTGCTGCTCTGGAACTGGCTGAAATCCTACAGCCCGAATGAGCTGTCGCTGCTGAAACGGCAAACCAAGGGAGGAAGTCTGTGATGAGCAACAAGTGGAAAAATGGATTGATGCTGCTGGCGGTGATTTTGCTGGTGGTGCTGCCTCTGCTGCTGGTGAACGGGGAATTCGGCGGGGCTGACGATGCCGCAGAGGGTGTAATTACAGAGATTGATCCCGGTTATGAGCCCTGGTTCAAACCGCTGACCGAGCTGCCCGGCGAAACGGAAAGCATGCTGTTCGCGCTGCAGGCGGCGATCGGGGCCGGAGTGATTGGCTATTCCATCGGCCTGCTGAAAGGCAGACAGGACCGGCGCAAGCTTAATGATCAGAAGAATTGATGCGTTATCCTACAGCAATGCGCTGAGGCAGCTGCCCGCGATGTGGAAAAGCCTGTTCGCAGCAGTCATGTTCATCCTTTCCTATGCACTTCATCCGGTCTTGCAGCTTGTGATTGCGGGCTGGATGACCGTGTGGTGTGTCCTGTACGCCAAAATCCCGCTGCGCGCCTACGGCCTGCTGTTTGGTACGGCACTTTTGTTCTTTTGTCTGAGCCTGCCGGCCCTATTGCTTGAAATTGGCCTTCCAACTGCCGGTGAGGCGGTAATATCCTTGCAGCTCCCGGCTTTGACTCGTTCGCTATACATTACGGCGGAGGGGCTACACCGGGCAGGATTGCTGCTGGCGCGCGTGTTGGCCTGCCTGACCTGCTGCTTATTTATCATATTTACAACACCGTTCGGAGAATTGCTGCAGGTACTCCGCAGGCTGCGGATGCCGCAGATCGTACTGGAGCTCATGCTGATTATGTACCGTTTTCTGTTCCTGCTGAGCGATACAGCACATGGAATGATGCTGGCCCGGCGGCTGCGCGGCGGCAGAAGAGGACGGGTGGCCAAACTGCGGGAAGTTGCGGGAATGGCGGGCTCGCTGTTTGCCAATACGATGCACCGCTACTATGGGCTGTCGCAAGGGCTGATAACCCGGGGGTACATGGGTGAGATCATTTTGCCGCCTTATGTGTCACGCCCGGTGCCGCGCAGATTCGCGGTTCAGGCCTGCACCGGTATTTCCCTGCTGCTGCTCGCTCAGCTATGGATCTTGCGGAGCTGGTGATTTCTTGATTGGGGAATCGGCCAACGGCAGGAGTTAAAGTGGAGACTGAACTAAGAGTAAGGAGATTGCAATGAATAATGAATATAGCCTGGTCTTTGAGGGGGTCGCCTTCAGTTATCCGGACACGGCGGAACCTGCGCTGCGGGAGCTGACTGTCTCCATCCCCAAAGGACGAAAAACAGCAGTGCTCGGCCACAACGGCTCCGGCAAATCAACCTTGTTCCTGCATGCCGTTGGCGTACTGCGTCCGCAGAAAGGCAAGGTGCTGCAGGGCGGTACCCCGCTAACCTATTCCAAAAAAGAGCTGGCCGCCCTGCGCCGCCGCGTGGGCCTCGTCTTTCAGGACCCCGAGCAGCAGCTGATTCTTAGTACGCCTATCGAGGATATTTCTTTCGGACTGCGGGGGACGGGCATGGATGAGGCCGCTATTCAGAAGCGCTGCCTGGAAGTGCTGGAGCAGCTGAATCTGCTGGCTCTGCAAGATAAGCCGGTTCATCAGCTCAGTCTGGGCCAAAAAAAGCGCACGGCGCTCGCAGGGGTCATGGCGATGGAGCCGGAGCTGATTTTGCTGGATGAGCCGACCTCCTATCTGGACCCGCTCTCCGAGAGACAGCTGCTTGCTGGACTTGAGAGCATTTATGCCAAGGGCACCACGGTGGTCATGGCGACGCATGATATGAATCTGGCCTACCGCTGGGCAGACTGGATCATCGTGCTGGATAAAGGCGCCTGCCGGGTAGCCGGATCGCCGGAGGATATTTTTGCAGACGGGGAAGACATGCGGGCGATCGGTCTTGACCTGCCGCTGCTCGCCGATATATGGCATAGCCTGCCCGGCCGTTTGACTGCCGGGCAGACTGCTCCCCGGAATGCAGAAGAGTTCAAAGCCATTCTGAAGCGGGAAATTCAATAGAATGATTGCGTCAATGACAGAGGTGAATGCTGTTTGGGCAGAAGCATCTGCTATATATAGAGCGTTGTAGCAAGCAGCAGGGGAAGCATGAAATCAGGTTATTTTGTGGACGGGGGAAAAAGGATGGAAAAACAAGGAAAGCTGCTGATTATCGGCTTTGGCCCCGGTGCCCTGGAGCATATTACAGGCCGCGCACTGGCTGCGCTTGAGGAAAGTGAAGCTGTCATCGGCTATAACACCTATGTAGAGCTGATCAAGCCGCTGCTGAAGCATCAGGAAATTGTCGGTACCGGTATGACCGAAGAGGTCAGCCGGGCCCAGGAAGCGGTGCGCAGGGCGGAAGCAGGACAGAGCATTGCGGTCATTTCCAGTGGGGATGCAGGTGTGTACGGGATGGCCGGACTGGTGTACGAGGTGCTGATCGAACGGGGCTGGAAGCGTGCGGGCGGTGTGGAAGTTGAGGTGATTCCCGGAATATCGGCGATCCAGTCCTGCTCCTCACTGCTGGGAGCGCCGATTATGCATGATGCCTGCACGATCAGTCTGAGCGATCATCTAACGCCGTGGGAGAGCATCGCGGCGCGTGTCGATGCGGCGGGTGCGGCGGATTTTGTAATTGCCTTCTATAATCCGCGCAGCGGCAAACGGACGCGGCAGATTGAGGAAGCCCGCAGCATTCTGCTTCGCTACCGCGATCCTTCCACGCCGGTCGGCATTGTCAAAAGCGCCTACCGTGACCGCCAGCAGACGGTTGTAACTACGCTGCAGAATATGCTGGAGCATGAGATCGGCATGCTCTCCACAGTTGTGGTCGGCAACTCCGCGACTACCGTCTATGAAGGTCTGATGGTGACGCCGCGCGGCTATGAGCGCAAGTACAGTCTTGGCGCCGAGACGCAGGCGCTGAAGCCGCATGAGCGGCTGCGGACAGCGGCAGAGCCGTGGTCGCTGGCTGCGGCAGCGGTTGCCGCAGAGGCCGCAGCAGAGGTGAATAACGCTGCTGGCCCTATGGGCAGCGCGGCGGCTGCGGAGAGCGGAGCTGCTTCTGCAGCGGCCCGGACGGAGCTGCCTAAGGCTTTTGCTTCCGCCGTTTCGCCGGCGGGGCAATTCGAAGCCTCCGAACTGGAGGTTTCGCCGGCACTTGGCAGCCATAGATATAGCGGCGCCCAGATGGCGCTGCTTGCGGAGCTTGCAGGCGATGAAGGTCAGCTGGTATATACGCGGGACGGACATTTTTTGCTGCGCAGCAGTGGGGCTGAGCAGGAGGATAAGGCGTACCGGCTGGCAGAGGCCGGGCTGAATGTGAGCCTGCCAGGGAATTTTGTGAGAGTGAAAACTTGCGGCTTCTGTGAATTAAGAAAGGAAGACGGACTTAATGCAGCTATCCGCCTTCATAAGCATCTCCACGGACGGCCGGTGCCGCGGGAACTACAGATCGGTGTAGCTGGTTGCGGCATGGCCTGCAGCTCAGCCGTGCTGGAGGATATCGGCGTAGTGTTCTCCAAGGGCAGCTTCGAGCTGTATCTTGGCGGGAAGAAGTCGGGAAGAGGCGCACATGCAGGCAGCCTGTTCCGAGAAGGAATGAATGAAGATGAGCTCATAACCGCAGTTACAGCGATTGCCCTGCGATACGCTTCGCAGGGCAAAATCAATGAACGGTTTTATACATTTTTTCAGCATGGGGGTCACAACGAATGAAAACAGTATTGCTCGTAGGACATGGCAGCCGGGTAGCGGAGGGCAACGAGGAGCTGCGGAAATTCACAAGTGAGCTTGCCGCCCGCAAGCCGGAGCTGACCTTTGTAACCTGCTTTATAGAACTGGCTTCGCCTTCGATTGCTGAGGGCATAGCGCTTTGTGTAAAAGGAGGCGCTTCGACGGTTTACGTGGTACCGATTATTTTGTTCGCGGCTGGCCATTCCAAGCTGGACATTCCGCTGGCCATGGACCAGGCGAAGCTAAAGTATCCCGGCGTGGAATTTGTGTACGGACGTCCGGTCGGTGTACAGGAGCGGGCGGTGGATATTTTGCTGGACCGGATCGCAGAAGCAACTGCGTGGAGACAGCCGGCCCAGCCGGAAGACAAGATACTGACATTGGGGGAGAATGCGAAAGAAGCGGGTCCGGGGGAAGTGCATTCTGTCTCCGGAGCTGGCAATACAGGCACTGCTGCAGTTGAGATGAAAACCTCGAAAGTGGAGGACAAAGACACCATTATTCTTGTTATGGGCCGTGGAGGCAGCGATCCTGATGCCAACAGTGATTTCTATAAGCTGACCCGCCTGCTGTGGGAAAGGACTGCTTATAAAAGCGTAGAGGGCTGCTTTATCGCCATTGCCAAACCTTCGCTGCCCGAGGGGCTGGAGCGTTGTCTGGTATTGGGTGCGCGTAAAATTGTGGTGCTGCCGTACCTGCTTTTCACCGGAGTTCTGATGAAGCAGTTTTCTGATATCATCTCGCAGTTCGCTGCCGGGCATCCTGAGGTCGAGGTGGAGCAAGGCAGTTACCTTGGTTCTCACCCGCTGCTGTCCGACATGCTTGCGGAGCGAATTGAAGAGACATTGGAAGGCCAATCCTTCGCCAACTGCGATAACTGCAAATACCGTGTTGAGGCGGCCGCACACCACCATCACCACCACCATGGTGAGGAAGAACATGAACATGAAGAGGGACACGGGCATGATCATCATCATGGGGAAGATCATAGCCATGACCACGGGTATCACCATCATCATGGGGAAGATCATAGCCATGACCACAGGTATCACCATCATCATGGAGAAGATCATAATCACGAGCATGGGCATCACCACCACCATCACGGGAAACATCATAGCCAGGAGCACGGGCGATGTGGGCATAATCATGCGGCTCATGGGCATCAGTGCTGCAGCAGGCAGCATGAACAGGAGCATCACTCCGAGATGGGTACGGAAGGCAAAATACAGCCGCGTCAGCGGGAACTTTCAGTACAGACAGTATCTTCGGCCAACGGACCGAAGGAATTCTGAACGCTATGATATTTATGTTGTGCGGAACGAGTGATGCCCGGGAATTAGCGCTGACTTTGTCATCTCATGGATTGCCGCTGGTGGCTTCTGTCGTGACGCCAAGTGCAGCGGAGCGGCTTGAAGCAGCCGCAATACGGACTGCGGTTGGCAGGTTGGACCAGCCGGGGATGACCTCCTTTTTGCAGGAGGGGAATTACAGTGTTGTAGTAGACGCAAGCCATCCCTTTGCACTTGAGGCCCATGCCAATGCAATGGCCGCTGCGGAAGCGCTGGGGCTGCCCTATTTTCGCTACGAGCGGCGAAGCCTTCACTATGACAGTCATCCCCGGTTGATTTGTGTAGATTCTTATGAAGCAGCGGCCCGCAAAGCAAAACAATTAAAAGGCTCGGTCATGCTGACCACCGGTGGGAAAACACTGGAGATTTTTGCGGAGCGGCTGCTCAGCGATCCGGAGGTGCGCCTGACGGTCAGGCTGCTTCCCTGCCTGGAGAACATTGAGAAATGCCTTGCGCTTGGGATAGAACAGCGGAATATTATTGGGATGCAGGGACCTTTTTCAAGGGAAATGAACGAAGCGATGTACAGGCAGTACGGCACGCAGGTCATGATCACTAAGGAGAGCGGGGCAGAGGGATCTCTTGATGAGAAGCTGCATGCTGCGCTGGATATGGGGCTTTACGTTATTTTGATAACGCGTCCGGACACGCCTTATTGTGATTTTGGCAGTGTCTATCATGCAATGGATGAGATAGCTTATGCGGTAAAAGCAGTACTGGCGGGGCGTGAGCGAAAAGATGTGGAAACATCTACTGAATTATGAAAAGGGGAATGGGCTTGGACTTTGGAACGGATTTCAAACCGCTGACGGTGCAGCCGCAGGAAATTGAGAGCTTGAGCTTTCAAATGATCACGAAGGAACTGGGAGTACATTATTTTAACGCTATACAGTATCCGGTGGTGCAGCGGATCATCCACGCATCTGCCGATTTCGAGCTGGGGCGGAGTCTGGTGTTTCATCCCCGGGCGATTGAAGCGGGTATAGCTGCCATTCTGCAGGGCAAGCCGATCATTGCCGATGTGCGGATGGTAGAGGCCGGTATCGCCAAGGAAAGGATACATAAATACGGCGGAGATGTCAGGGTGCATATTTCCGATCCGGATGTCATCGAAGAAGCCAAAATGCTGGGGACGACCCGGGCGATTGTCGCGACGCGCAAAGCTTGTAAGGAAGCTCCCGGCGGGATATATGTTATCGGCAATGCGCCTACGGCGCTGCTGGAGTTGATTCGTCTGGTAAAAGAAGGAGCGGCCCAGCCCGGACTTGTCATCGGCATGCCCGTTGGTTTCGTATCCGCTGCCGAATCCAAAGATGAGCTGCGCAAGCTGGATATTCCCTACATTACGAACATAGGCCGCAAAGGCGGCAGTACGGTCGTTGTAGCAGCGGTGAATGCCTTAAGCCTGCTGGCTGTCCGGCAGGATACTGAGCAACAGGAATCTGGACGGTAGCAGTAAAGGTAGGGTTTTATACGAATAAAGAATAAATAATCATAGAAGTCGGGAACTAAGCAGAAACAAGCCAAGACTAGCCAAGCTAAGACAAGAAGAAGCGAATTAATGAGAGCCAAACAGAGAGCAGAACATTCACAGACCACAAGTGAAAAGTAACATCAAGTAAGTACTAAGAAGTACTAAGAGCACTAAGAGCACTAAGAGCACTAAGAGCACTAAGAGCACTAAGAGCACTAAGAAGAGCTAAGAAGTACTAAGAAGTACTAAGAGCATTAAAAAAACTAATAAGCTAAGAAGCAGCACTAAGCACGTAGAAGCACTAAGTTAAAATGTAGTGAGCCAAGCAAGTGCAGCAATTACCGGTATCAACAGAGACCCATAACATACAGCAAAGAAGGGATCGGCATGACTGAGGAGACCGCTTCAAAACCTATGCGCCGGGGTTATACCACCGGCGCCTGTGCTGCCGCCGCAGCCAAAGGCGCGGCACTCCTGCTGATCACAGGCGATGCGCCGGAGAGCGTGGAGCTTTACTTGCCGGCGGGATTCCGGCATACCTTCGAACTGACCGGATGGCAGCGTCAGGATAATTTCACGGCAATCTGTGCCACGGTGAAGGATGCCGGGGATGATCCGGATGCCACTCACCGGGCCTGGATCGAGGCCACTGTCAGTTGGCTGGAACATCCCGGTGTGGAGATTGACGGCGGGCGGGGCGTCGGCAGAGTAACGAAGCCGGGGCTGCCGGTAGGGGTAGGAGAAGCCGCGATTAATCCGGTGCCCCGTCGTATGATTCTGGAAGCTGTATCCGAGGTGCTGGAAGAGCATGGCGCCGCCCGGGGACTGCGGGTGGTAATCAGTGTGCCCGAAGGCGAAGCCATTGCGCTCAAGACACTCAATCCGCGCCTAGGCATCGTAGGCGGTATTTCGATACTCGGCACAAGGGGAGTGGTTACGCCGTTCTCCACTGAAGCCTATAAGGCGAGTGTGGTTCAGGCCATATCGGTTGCAGCTGCTACAGGGAACAGGGGCCTGATCCTCACTACCGGCGGCAGCAGTGAAAAATATGCCATGGCAATGTTCCCGGAGCTTCCGGAGGAAGCTTTTATCCAGATGGGCGAATACGTGGGGTTCTCTCTCGGCCATGCCAAAGCCTATGGATTCAGCAAGGTGACGCTTGTCGGTATGGCGGGCAAATATTCCAAAGTAGCACAGGGTGCCATGCTGATTCATTCAAAAAATGCACCGGTTGATTTCGGTTTTTTGTCCCAAGTAGCGTCCGAAGCCGGGGCTGACGAAGAACTGGTGCAGGAGATTGCTGCCGCCAATACGGCTTCGCAGGTTGTGGACATGATGACGGAGGCCGGGAATTACGCTTTTTTTGAACAATTATGCCTTCATGCCTGCAGACATTGCCTGATTCACATGAATGGGGAGATGACGGTAGAAATGGTGCTGATCACGATGAAAGGCCGAGTGCTGGGAAGGGCGGAAATCTGTGGCTAATGTAATTTATATCATCGGTATCGGCGAGGATGGCGCAGGCGGGCTGACGCCGGGTAGCTTGAGAAAAGTGCAGGAGAGCGAGGTACTGCTCGGCGGGGAGAGGCAACTGTCGTTTTTCAGCCGGTACGATGGGGAAAAGATCACGCTGCAGGGCGGGCTGAAGCCTTTTGCCGATAAGCTGGAGGGATTGTGGAAAGCAGGAAAACGTATTGCTGTGCTGGCTTCGGGGGATCCGCTGTTTTTTGGGATTGGCGGCTACCTTGCCAAAAGGTTCGGGCCGGAGCAGGTCGAAGTGATTCCGTATTACAGCAGTGTGCAGCTTGCTTTTTCCCGGCTGGGTGACAGCTGGCAGGATGCAGAGCTTATCAGTCTGCACGGCAGGCCGATTAACGGGCTGGCCCAGCGGATTGACGGCAGGCAGAAGATTGCTCTTTTGACGGATGAAGTCAATACTCCTGCGCGGATTGCAGCTTACCTGCGGGAGTTTGGCATGACAGAGTATCAGCCTTTTGTCTGCGAGCGGCTGGGCGGCCCGGAAGAGGTCTGCCGGTTCTGGGAACTGGAGGAGCTGGAGCAGGCGGAGTTTGCAGCACTAAATGTAGTGATTCTGCGGCGGAAGCCGGGAAGTACGGTGGAGGTGCGGCGCGGATTCGCATATCCCGATGGGGTGTTCCAGCAGCGAAAGCCGGAAAAGGGCCTGATTACCAAACGGGAGGTCCGCGCTTTTGTCCTGTCGGAGCTGTATCTGTCCGAGGATGCGATTGTCTGGGATATCGGCTCCGGCTCCGGTGCAGTAGCGGTGGAGTGTGCGCGGATTGCCCGTCTTGGCAGGGTCTATGCCCTGGAAAAAGGGGCAGATAATCTGCCCAACATTGAAGCCAACCGCCGGAAGTTTCGTGCGGATTTTGCAATTATCCATGAAAAAGCCCCGCAGGGGCTGGATAAGCTTCCAGACCCTGACGCTGTGTTCATCGGCGGCAGCGGCGGTGAGCTGGCAGCTATAATTGCACATAGTGCGGCCCGGCTGCGGCCCGGAGGGCGGATCGTTGTGGGAGCCATCACGATTGAGACGCTGCATGGCAGCATGGAGGCACTGGCACTCGCCGGATTTGTTCCGGAAGTAACGATGCTGCAGGCCTCGCGGGGCAAACCGATTCTTGGCATGACCCGGTTTGAAGGGATGAATCCCGTCTATGTGGTCAGCGGCCAAAAGACGGTTTAACCGATGAACGCTGCAGGGCAGCGGAAGATAGGTATGAGGCGGACATCGGCTGCGGTGCGAAAAAGATAAAGTTGTGAATGCGGCTATGGTGCGAAGAGGGTAACGATACGAGGACGATTAGACGGCTACGATGCGAAGAAGGTAGCGATATGAGGACGACTAGACGGCCACGGTGCGAAGAAGGTGGCGATACGAAGATGACTAGACGGCCACGATATTTAGTAGGTAACGTCACGAAGTTAGCTACGAGCAGAGGCGGACCGCAGCGACGTTATTTTATCAATGAGCTTTAGTTTTCCAAGTAAACGGACCCCAGCGCCGCTATTTCATTCGCTGGGCTGTACCGTGGAGGTAAATGATGCTAATAACGTCTCTGGAGTCCGAGAAGAGCGAAAAACAGCAAGAAATCTGCAAATAGCGCCTCTCCAGTCCGCGTAGCCACCAGGTGCTCGAATCATGAGCGATGGACCAAGCATTCTGTGCTAGTCCTCCCCTTGAGAAACTGAGTGCTGCATCCAGCAGCTGCAAGGGAATCAACTGACCATCGTCCGGATATGCAATCGGCAATCTAGAGCGAAGCACATGGAAGATTAGTCCATATCTGAGTTAGTCACTACCAGATTTAGTTACTAATAGCTTCAGTCCATACGTGCACCCGTGCGTGCCAATCCGAACTCTTATATGCATACCTGTGCCGCAAAATGCCAGGCCGTACATACACGAAACTGTCGCAGCATAAATCCCTCCTGCCATAGGCAGTAGTGACCTAAAGATATATCCAAGTAAACATTCAGCTCAATAAAAGGAGAAACTGGAGATGACAAACAATCAAGCGGAACCGCAGCTGGTGCCCACAAGCGGGCAGTATACTGCCGGTGAAGAGACAGCCCAAGCGATGGCCCAAACTGCTGTGGAAGAGTATGAGTTTGTTGACGGCCAGCTGGAGGCCGAGAATGCATTTGAGTCTAAGGCTGCTTTGCTGGCTGTAGGTACCTTGTATGGAGTGGGTGTCGGTCCCGGGGACCCGGAGCTGATTACGGTCAAAGCCTGCCGTCTGTTGAAAGAATGTCCGGTGATCGCCTATCCGGCTGCCAAAAAAGGCGGTAAATCCTATGCACAGGAGATCGTCGACACCTATGTAAATGAGGACGAAAAGGTCATGCTGGGACTTGTGTTTCCGATGACTAAAGACCCTGTGCAGCTGGAGAACGGGTGGCGCTGGACTGTGGAGCTGTGCTGGAATGAGCTGCGCCTTGGCAATGATGTTGCTTTTGTGACGGAGGGTGACCCCAATCTGTACAGCACCTTTATTCATCTGGCCCGTTTAATGCAAGAGCAGCATCCCGTTGTGCCGATTGTATCGGTTCCCGGAATTTCATCGGTGCTGGGTGCCGCTGCGGCACTCGAACAGCCGCTTGCCGACGGCGATCAGCGGGTGGGTATTATTCCGGCTACCGATGACCGCGAGGCGCTGAAGGAAGCGCTGCTGCATCATGATACTGTAGTGTTCCTTAAGGTGGCGAAGGTGCTTGATCTGGTGCTGGAGGTGCTGGATGAACTGGGTCTTGGAGGAAAAGCGTCCGTTGTCACCAAGGTGACTTCTCCCTATGAGACCGTCTGGCGGGATGCCCGCGAGCTGCGCGGCTCGGATCTGGAGTATTTGAGTCTGATGGTGGTGAGCAAATGACGGAAGTACAGCTGGAACCTAAGGTCTACATCGTCGGGGCAGGACCCGGCGATCCTGAGCTGATTACCGTTAAGGGCAGCCGTATTCTGCGCTCGGCCGATCTCGTATTGTACGCCGATTCGCTGGTCAGTGAAGAGCTGATCTCCAGCGCGAAGCCTGGTGCTGAGGTGCTGCAAAGCTCAGGGATGGATCTGGAGCGACAGGTGGAGCTGATGGCAGAAGCGGTGCAGGCCGGCAAAAGCGTAGCACGTGTGCATACAGGCGACCCCTCGATGTATGGTGCGATCCTGGAGCAGATGTCGCTGCTGAAGCTGTGCGGCGTCGGCTATGAGATCGTGCCGGGTGTCAGCTCTGTTTTTGCCTCAGCGGCGGCACTTGGCGCGGAGCTGACGGTGCCGGAGCTGACGCAGACGGTCATTCTGACCCGTGCCGAAGGACGCACGCCCGTGCCCGAGCGCGAGCAGTTGCGCCGTCTGGCCAGCCATCACTGCACGGTGGCACTGTTCCTCAGCGCTTCACTGGCCGGACATGCGGCGGAGGAATTCCTCGCCGCCGGATGGAGTCCGGACACGCCTGTGGCTGTGGTCAAACGGGCCACCTGGCCGGATCAGCAGATTCTGCGGACAACGGTAGAGAGACTGGAGGCTGACCTGCGTGAAGCGGGCATTACGATGCATGCGATGATTCTGGCCGGCTGGGCACTGGATCCCGGGCTGGTCGACCGCGATGCTCACCGCTCAAAGCTGTACGACAAGACGTTTACCCACGGCTGCCGGGAAGGGACCGGCAATCATGGATAAGAAATATGCGGCTGTCGCCATTACACGTAACGGCATTAAGCTTGCGCTGACGCTGGGGGAGCAACTGGGCGGTACCGAAGTATTCTGCTACGCCAAGTACAGCGGGGAGCTTGAAGAGCTACCGGGGGAACGCCGGATATTTGCTGAGCCGCTAAAAGAGCTGCTGCCGGTTCTATTCCGACGTTATGAGGCTTTGATTCTTTTCTTCTCGCTTGGCGCAGCGGTAAGATTAGCTGCGCCTTTACTGCAGGATAAAAAAACCGACCCCGCCGTCATCGTGATTGACGAACGCGGAGAGCATGTAATCAGCATGCTCTCCGGCCATTTAGGCGGGGCCAACAGGCTGACACTGCAGATTGCCGGGCTGCTGGGCAGCCATCCGGTGATCACGACCGCCTCGGATGTTCAGGGGACGTTCGCGGCGGATTTGCTCGGCCATGAATTCGGCTGGCGGCCGGAGAGCTTCACCCACATGAAGGCGGTGAGCGCCGCCTTGGTGAACGGCGAGCGGGTAGCCTTCCTGCAGGAGCACGGGGAGTGCGGCTGGCTGCACCCCGGAGCGGCATTGCCCGAGCATGTGCAGCTCTGCGGGGATATGGCTGAAATGCGCGCGGCTTCCTTCAGCGCGGCAATTGTTGTAACCGACCGGCTGCTGAAAGCGCCGGAAGCGGCGGCTTTGCCGGAACGGACCGTAGTGTACCGTCCGCGCAGCCTGGTGCTCGGCCTGGGCTGCAACCGCGGCACTTCGGCGGCGGAGCTGGAAGCCGTGGTGGCGGAAACCCTGGCAGAGCTGGGGCTGTCCCTCCTAAGCGTGCGGAATGCGGCCACTGCCGGGATCAAAGGCGATGAAGCCGGACTGCTCGCTTTGTGCGCCAAGCACGGCTGGGAGCTGGCTTTATATCCGCCGGAGCAGCTGAATACGGTTCCGCTGGACCAGCCGTCGGAAATTGTATTCAAGGCGACCGGAGCATATGGTGTTTGCGAGCCTGCAGCCCTTTTGTCTTCCGGTGCGAAGGACTTGCTTTTGCCCAAGAAAAAAAGCGGCAATGTGACGATTGCCGTGGCCAGGGTTATTTTTGACAGAGGGGAGGCAAATGCAGATGTATGAGTGGGAAGGAGACGGGCTTCCGTTGCAGCGGCGTGCCCGCATCCTTGTAGCCGGTACAGGCAGCGGTTCGGGAAAAACGACTGTAACACTTGGGCTGATACGGGCGTTTGCCCGGCAGGGACTGAATGTACAGGGCTTCAAATGCGGCCCGGATTACATTGATCCGGCCTATCATGCCGCTGTCACCGGACGATCCCCCCGGAATCTTGATTCCTGGATGACCTCAGGCGAGTATTTGCTGGAGTACTTTCTGCGCTCCTCAGCGGAAGCGGATCTTTCGGTGATCGAAGGGGTCATGGGGCTGTATGACGGCAAAGAAGCGACAGGGCTAACCGGCTCAACCGCCGAGATTGCCATCCTGACAGAAAGTCCGGTTTTGCTGGTGCTCGATGTCCGCAGCATGGGCCGCAGTGCGGCGGCAATAGTACTGGGCTTCCAGCAGCTGGAGCTGCGCGTACGTATTGCCGCAGTTATCGTGAACCGCTGCGGCAGCGCCAGCCATTACCAGACGGTGAAGGCGGCGATTGAAGCTGCCTGTGGAATTCCCGTGCTGGGCTGGCTGCTGCGGGATAGCGGGCTCGACATTCCGGAGCGGCATTTGGGCCTGCTGCCCGCCGTTGAGCGGGGGGAGCTGGAGCCCTTGTTCGACCGTGCCGCCGATCTGCTGGCGGAGGGCACCGACCTCTCGGCGCTGCTGCAGCTTGCCGGAGCAGCGCCCCCGCTGCGGCATCCGCTCCTCTTACCGGAGATCCCGCTGGCAGAGATCTCCCTGTTTGGTGACCCTCCACAGGGCGGGTCGCCAGCTGAAGACTACCCGGTGGCGGCGTCCGGATGCCTGCGTGAAGATCAACCGGCAGGCATCGCGGAAACAGGATTACCAACTAATCCTGCTCCCGATTTGCACCTTTCCCGGGGTGTGGAAAGTGAACGGGCAGCTGCTTCCCAGCGGCCAGACCAACCGGAAATCGCTAGCAAATCCGCTGCGATATTCCCAGCCGTATCTCCAAGTAGCCATCTTCCCATCGCTCCGTCACTCGCGTCAGCCAGCTACCAGCCGCCGGTTCACCCCATCCATCCGTCCCTTGTACCAGCCGACTACCGCCCGGTTCTTGCCGTTGCCCATGATGCGGCATTTAATTTCTATTACACCGACAATCTGGAGCTGTTGGTTCGAGCCGGTGCAAGACTGGCTGAATTCAGCCCGCTGCGCGGCGAGGGCATTCCGCCGGATGCGGACGGCATCTATATCGGCGGCGGGTTTCCCGAAGAGTTCGCTTCTGTGATCGCGGGGAACAAGGCTTTCCTGAACGGCATCCGGTCAGCTGCGGCGGGCGGAATGCCGCTCTATGCCGAATGTGGCGGCTATATGGTACTGGCCCGCAGTCTGACCGACCGCAGCGGGAACTTGCATGAGATGGCCGGGATTATTCCGGCCCATACGGTTATGCAGGAGCGTCGTGCGGCGCTTGGTTACCGGGAAGTTACCGCGATCCGGGACTGCCTGCTGCTGCAGCAGGGAGAGACGCTGCGCGGACATGAATTTCATTACTCCGTCATGAGTTATGACCATGGAGAGCCGAGGACCTTTGCGTATGAGAGCAAAGGGAGGGGCGGCAGCCAGCCGGAAGGTTATGTAAGCGGCAATGTGATGGCAGCTTATGCCCATATTCATCTGGCTTCTTATCTGCCGGCCGCCGCACGGTTTGTCGCAGCATGCCGGGCCTATCATGAACGTAAGTAAGCCAGATATTTACCAGCTATGACAAAGGACAAAACAGCTGCTCCGGTTAAACAGGGGATAGCGTGTAATGTCCTTTTTTTCGGAAAACAGAAGTATGTCAACCGCTTGTCATAACCCTGCAACCCACGTATAATAAAGGCAAGAGAGCGCTTCAATATTGTATAACTACCGGTAGAGCCGGTTAACGGCCAGCCGTTCATGGAGAAGGGGGAACACTGCAGTGAAATTGTTGGGAGCGATTGAAGCAGGGGGAACGAAGTTTGTATGCGGAGTGGGGAATGAGGACGGGACGATAATCGACCGGGTCAGCTTTCCAACGACAACGCCCGAAGAGACGATGGGACTCGTGATCGATTATTTTGGCAATAAACAAGTCGACGCCATCGGCATCGGCTCATTTGGACCCATTGATCCGGTGCTGGGAAGCCCTACGTATGGATATATTACGACGACTCCGAAACCTCACTGGGGACAATATAATTTGGTAGGAGCCGTAGGCGGACAATTCAATGTGCCGATCGGTTTTGATACGGATGTGAATGGAGCAGCGTTGGGTGAATACAAATGGGGCGCGGCTCAGGGGCTGGACAGCTGTCTTTATATTACCGTTGGCACAGGCATCGGGGCCGGGGCAGTGGTCGGCGGTGAGCTGATTCACGGCTTATCCCATCCTGAAATGGGGCATATTCTCGTGCCGCGCCATCCGGAGGACAACTTTGCAGGCTTTTGCCCTTATCATGGGGATTGCCTAGAAGGCCTGGCCGCAGGTCCGGCGATCGGCAGCCGTTGGGGCCAGCCGGCAGGCGAACTGCCTGCGGATCACCCGGCTTGGGCCATGGAGGCCCATTATCTGGCGCATGCACTAATGAATTATGTGCTTATTCTGTCTCCGCAGAAGATCGTTATGGGCGGCGGTGTCATGAAGCAAAGTCAGCTGTTCCCGTTAATCCATGCCAAGCTGCAAGAGTTGCTGGGGGGTTATGTGCAGCATCCTGCGCTGAATGAAGGCATCAGCAACTATGTTGTTTCACCACAGCTTGGAGACAATGCCGGACTGTCCGGAGCGCTTGGATTAGCCAAAATGGCATTGGACAGAGCCTAACACAAAAAGAGATTGACTGTTCGGCAATCTATGGTATCCTAGGATTTAACAGTATAGCATTTAAGAGGGAGCACCTCTTTCACGTTCAGCGTGAGAGAGGTGCTTTTTGTGCGTTCAAGGGGTCTATATAGCAGTCGTGCTCTATAGATTGGAAGCTCCGGCGTTGACGCGATCATGCTTGCTGTAAGACGAGGAAGGTAGGGATCGGGATGCAGATCGTATTTATGAACCGGTTGTCGAGAATGTCAGGGGCGGACCAGGAAGCGTTTGCCCAGCTATGGATTGGCGAGGAAGAAGGCAGTTGGAGTGTGGGCTGGCGCGATTTTTCCGGAGCCGAGGAGCTGAGCGACAATATTTGGTATGAGGGCGGCTCATGGAATGAGATGTTATGTGTATACAGGCATGAGCTGGCGGTAAAGATGGGGGACGGCTACCGTCCGTTAATCGACGGCGTATTCCATGAAGAAGAGGGTCTGAACAGCCGTAATCAGGAGCAGCTCAAGCTGCAGCATTACAGCGAACAGCACGCTAACGAAGCCATCTATGAGGAGCTCTGCGCCTGGCGCAGGGGCAGGGCATCCAGTGAGCGCAAAGCGCCTTATATTCTGGCCAGCAACCGTCTGCTGCGGATGCTCAGCGCATTTCTTCCCCGCACGCCGGAGGAACTGCTGCAAATCCCGGGGGTCGGCGAGGGAAAGGCTTCGCAATACGGGGCCGAATGGCTGAACATCACTTCGGGAGCTTCGCGTGATCACAGTTATCCGCTGAGCTGGGTCAACGAGGCTGTTGAAGAGGAAGCTTTCAGCTCATGGCTTTATAAGCAGAAAGAGCTTAAGTACAAGAAACAGCTGGAACGGTTGCGGCTGCGGCGCATAGTGCTCCAGGGGATTGAAAACGGCCTGGGAATGGACCAGCTCAAAACGACGAGCGGGGTTAGCCGCCGTGAAGTGCTCGAAGCGGTAGAAGAACTGGAGAAGGACGGATATTCCGTGGAGAAGCTGATTGAGCTGGAACTACAGGGAATTTCACCAAACGAGCAGGACAGTATATGGACCGCTTATGAACTGTTGGGGGATTCCTTCCTGAAGCCTGTGCTGTATAAAACGTACGGAGAGGAATTTTCACCTGCCGAAGGGCTGGATATGTATTATGAACGGCTGCGGCTGATCCGGATCCGTTTCCGGCGCGGTACGGAGAGCGGAGTGGAGATGGCTACGGGGTTTTAGAATAAGGCTTTCGATGCCGGGGCGAAATGGAGTTGCCTAAGCGAAAGAATTGTAGCTAAGCGGGATTTTCCCCTTGCAGGAGAGAGTTCCGCTTAGGTTTTTTTTCGATTTGTATTACAAAATATGCAAACAGGGTAATGAACATTAACCTTTAGGCAGATGATCAAAGGGGATTTGCGGATTGCCGCTGAACATATTCTGGATTGGAGCTGTATACATGAATGTTTTACAATGGCTTGAAGTGTGGTATTCACGGCAATGTGACGGAGATTGGGAACACAGCCAGGTTGTCAGCATCACGACACTTGATAATCCCGGGTGGTCTGTTGACATTTTTCTGGGGGGAACTGAACTGGAGGATAAAGGTTTTGAACTGCTGAATATTGACAGGTCGGATCTCGACTGGGTATACGGCAAGGTAAGCGATAATATTTTCCAGGGAAGAGGAGGAGTGAACAATTTAGAAGAGATCCTACAAATATTTCAGCAATGGGCAATGCTTAACGAAGATTAGGAAATGATGCTATTCAGCTTCTTCTAAACAAAAAGACGAAGGCTTCCATTCCCTTGCGGTACCGGTGCCTTCGCCTAGCGTATTCGTCCGTTGTTGTTCATAGCCAATCCTTTTTGCGGAAAACAAACAGCATCCCGCAGCCGAGCGTCACCATAACGGCAATAACGCCATAGTAGCCGTACTCTGAATGGGTCTCGGGAATATTGTCAAAGTTCATCCCGTAGATCCCGGTAATTACGGTCAGCGGCATGAATATCGTTGTAATGGCTGTAAATACTCTCATAATTTCGTTGGCACGGTTGGCAATACTCGATTGGTATGCCTCGCGCAAGTTGCCCATAAGATCGCGGTAGGTCTCGAAGGTTTCAGAGATTTTGACCGCATTTTCATAAATATCGCTAAAATACTTCTGCAGCTGGTCATCGATCAGGCGGAGGTCTTTTTTATTTAGGGTGTTGATAACCTCTTTCTGCGGTCCAAGCATCTTCTTCAGCCAGAGAATTTCGCTGCGCAGACCGATAATCTCGCTAAGATGCGATTTCTTGGTATGCATAAGAATATCCTCTTCCAGCTTCTCAATCCGCACTTCAATCCGGTCGCCGACGGAGAAATAGTTATCCACGACAGTGTCGATCAGATGGTACAGGAAGCGGTCCGGCTCGCTGACCTCCTGCTCCCACAGGATGGGTTTCAGCACACGCAGTTCATGGATCTTTTGTTTGGTGACGGTAATAATGTAATGTCTGCCGAGAAACACGTTCAGTGCACGGAGGAAAATCTCCTCGTCATCAAAACGGATACTGTTGACAACTATAAAATAATGGCTTTCATAAATTTCAATCTTCGGGCGCTGCTCCTCTTCGCTGAGGCAATCCTCAACGGCCAGGTCATGCAGATTGTATAGGGGCTGAAGCAGCTCCAAATCCTCAACATCCGCATCAATCCAGTAGAAGCCCTCTGTAGGGGCTGTCAGTGTTTCTTCAATATCCTCAATAGTTGTAAAAACCCCTGCGTTCACCAGCCGGATTTTCATCTGATTCACTCCTTCTGTCCCCGGTCTTCTCCAGGGAGATGCTAATTAAAGCACAGAGAAAAAAATCAGCTTGGCCGGTGGTACAATCAATGAATCAGGCCAAATGACGTTTCGAGAGCATGAAGAAGAACTGCTCCCGCCGCCGGCAAGCTGATGTTAATCCTGTGTGGTAGCTCACTTTGCACGCTTAACTGCGCACCCGGGTCGCCTTCCATTCTTCTCTCACCTCTTCTTTTCGTCATTTATGGTATGAAACACTTGTCTAGTATAACGCCGGGGTATGCCTCTTTCAAGCAAAATTCTTTTCACTTTCAGGGGCTCTTTAGCATTGTATGGACTTGACGAAAAGGAGGTTCATGATTTAAAGTGAATTTTAAGAAAAACAACGTTTGACATTTTAGATTTTTCTAACTGAATACAGCTAAATCTTATCAAGAGCAGGTGGAGGGACTAGCCCGATGAAACCCGGCAACCGGCGTGTGAACGCACGGTGCTAATTCTTGCGGAAGCTTTGCAGGGGATATTTGAATCCCGGCAGAAGTTCTCTGGCAGATGAGAGAGGCACATATGACTGCAAATCTATGACCTTTCTCGCCCGAGAAAGGTCTTTTTTGGTTGTATTTTAAACACAAGCCGTATTAGCGGCACTCAAATTCAGTTAAGGAGTGGACACAACAATGCCAATTAAAATTCCCGACAGCTTGCCGGCCAAAGAGGTATTATCCGGGGAGAATATCTTTGTAATGGATGAAAGCCAGGCCTTCCACCAGGACATCCGCCCCTTGAGAATCGCTATTCTGAATTTAATGCCGACTAAGGAAACGACGGAAACGCAGCTGCTGCGCCTAATCGGAAACTCGCCGCTTCAGGTTGATGTGATTCTGCTGCATCCCAGCTCCCATACCTCCAAGAACACTTCGGCAGAGCACTTGAAGAGCTTTTATAAAACCTTTGACGAAATCAGCCACCGCCGTCTGGATGGATTAATTGTTACCGGCGCCCCGGTAGAACAGATGGAGTTCGAGGATGTGAACTACTGGGAAGAGCTGAAAGAAATCTTCGAATGGAGCAAACACAACGTTACTTCGACCATGCATATCTGTTGGGCTGCCCAGGCAGGATTGTATCACCACTTTGGAGTGCGCAAGGTTAGCTTGGATGAGAAATGCTTCGGAGTTTTCCCGCACACCCTGAGCCATAATAACGTCAAGCTGCTGCGCGGATTTGACGAAGTGTTCCATGTTCCACATTCCCGCCATACCGACATTTCCCGTGAGGATATCCTCGCTAATCCGGATCTGCAGATTTTGGCCGAATCGGAGGAAGCCGGAATTTATCTGGTAGCAACACATGACGGAAGACAGATTTTCGTTACCGGTCATTCTGAATATGATCCTTTTTCCCTCAAATGGGAGTATGACCGGGATGCAGCCAAGGGGATGGATGTCGCACTGCCGAAGCATTACTATCCAAAGGATGATCCGCAGCGCACACCGCCGGCCGTCTGGCGGGCCCATGCCAACTTATTGTTTGCCAATTGGCTCAATTACTATGTATACCAGGAGACCCCTTACGATATTGGTCCAATAATTTAAAAGAGAAGACGTTAGCTGCTTCACACCATATAGAAATGATTACACCACATTTAGGAGGCTTACAGATGGACGAGAAACTTAGGATTGAAAGCAGACTGGCGCAAATTGGCTCGCAGGAAGATCCCGGTACAGGGGCAGTAAATTATCCGATTTATAATGCAACGGCATTCCGCCACCCTAGACTCGGACAAAGCACAGGTTTTGACTACAGCCGCACCAAAAGCCCAACCCGCTCCGTGCTGGAAGAGGCGGCTGCGGAGCTGGAATCCGGGGACGCCGGTTTTGCCTGCAGCTCCGGGATGGCTGCGCTGACCACAGTGTTTGCGCTGTTCGGGCATGGTGACCATCTGGTGGTCTCGCTGGATCTGTACGGGGGCACATACCGGCTGCTGGAGCGGATTCTGTCCAAGTACGGGATCACCGCCTCCTATGTGGATACAAACGATCTTGATGCGCTGGAAGCGGCACGCCTTCCGAATACGAAGGCTGTATTTATTGAAACCCCGACCAATCCGCTGATGATGATTACGGATGTATCAGCCGTGTGTACGTGGGCCCGCCGCCATGGGCTGCTCACAATCGTAGACAATACGCTGCTTACCCCGTTCTTCCAGCGTCCGCTGGAGCTCGGCGCGGATATTATTGTCCACAGTGCCACCAAATATCTGGGTGGCCATAACGATGTCCTTGCGGGTCTTATCGTTACCAAGGGCACCGAGCTGTCGGCAGAAATGGCCATTCTGCATAACTCTCTGGGTGCAGTGCTTGCACCAAATGACAGCTACCAGCTGATGAAAGGCATGAAGACGCTGGCCCTGCGTATGGAGCGGCATGAGAGCAATGCGCTGGAATTGGCTCATTATCTGCTGGAGCACCCGGCTATTGCAGAGGTATTCCATCCGGGGTTGCCTGATCACCCGGGCTACGAGATTCAGAACCGCCAGTCCTCGGGCAACACCGGGATCTTCTCCTTCAAGGTAAAAGACGCCAGATATGTGGAGCCGCTGCTCCGCCATATCCGCCTGATCGCCTTCGCCGAAAGCCTGGGCGGTGTCGAGTCGCTGATGACCTATCCGGCGGTGCAGACCCATGCCGACATTCCGGTCGAAATTCGCGATGCCGTAGGCGTGGATGACCGCCTGCTGCGCTTCTCCGTCGGAATAGAGCATGTGAATGATCTGAAGAGCGATCTCGGCCAGGCGCTGGAAGCAGCGCGGATCGAGCTTGAGGAAGCTGCGAATTAAGGGAAACAACAGGGATGAGCGAGAATGAAAAATCGTTAAAATCCGCTGTCCAACTGCTTCATTTCGGCGGGGGAATCGACCGGAAAGCGAGTCGGTCGAAGACCCTATCACTGATCTGGACCAGGTTCTCGCAGGCAAATGATAAAGGATACAGGCAGCAGCGCCGCTTTATGGCGCTGCTGTTTTATTGTATGCAGAAGTAAATAATGTAAAAAATGTGGAATGAGCGGTAAAAGTGCATCTGAATTTGGCGTATGTGGGCAATGCAGCGGCATGAGCGGTAAAAGTGCGTTTGAATTCACCGTATGCCCACTAAATGGCGGATTTAGAGATTGAACACCTTAGGAGCCCCAGCCCCCAGCAAACTTCCAGATGAAGCTGCGAAGTCCATGCCCTACTTTGAGGGAGGATTTTGCCTCGGCTGAGGAATCGCGTGTACGCAAAAAGTTTCTCAAGCCGCCCGGATTGTGATACGATGAAGAAACGAGCTTATTCAAATGTTATACAAATTTAATTCATCCATCATACTAAATGGGCTTAAGAGGAGGCTGCGAACGATGAGTGCGATAGATCTTATTCTGGATAAGACGCTGAAGGGCGAACGTCTTCAATTGGAGGACACTATCCGGTTGTTCGAGAGCAACGAAATTGAGAAAATGGGCGCTGCCGCAGATATTATTATGAAACGCTGGCACCCGGACCCGCTGGCCACATTTGTGATCGGCCGCAATATTAACTACACTAATGTGTGCGATGTATACTGCCGTTTCTGCGCATTTTACCGCAGACCCGGATCCGAGGAGGGCTATGTGCTTCCGGATGAGACCATCTATCAAAAAATTGCCGAAACCATAGCCGTAAACGGTACGGAAATCCTCATGCAGGGCGGCACGAATCCGAATCTGCCGTTCAGCTACTATACGGATTTGCTGCGTGGCATTAAGCAGCGTTTCCCGGAAATTACAATGCATTCCTTCTCCCCGGCGGAGATTATGAAGATGAAGGAAGTGTCCGGCCTTTCTCTGGAAGAGGTAGTGCGGGAGATTCATGCCGCAGGACTAGATTCGCTACCAGGCGGTGGAGCGGAAATTCTTGACGACCGTACCCGCCGCAAGATCAGCCGGCTGAAAGGCTCCTGGCGCGAATGGATGGACGTCATGCAGACCGCACATAAAATCGGCATGAACACAACCGCAACGATGGTTATTGGCCTGGGAGAGAGTATGGAAGAGCGCGCGCTTCATTTGCTGCGTGTGCGTGAAGCTCAAGATGAGTGTATCGCCAATAAATATGACTCTGAAGGGTTCCTGGCCTTCATTTCCTGGACATTCCAGCCGGACAACACCAACCTGAAGCTGGACAGACAGACGCCGGAGGAATACCTGAAGACGGTAGCCATCAGCCGGCTTGTGCTGGATAATATCAAGAACTTCCAATCCTCCTGGGTAACGATGGGTCCTGAGGTTGGCAAGTTGTCCCTGCAATACGGATGCAATGATTTCGGCAGTACAATGATTGAAGAGAACGTGGTTTCCTCGGCGGGTGCGACCTACAAGGTCAACATCGAGTCGATCACCCAGCTCATCCGTGAGGCGGGCAAGATCCCGGCGCAGCGCAACACACGCTACGATATTCTGCGGACGTTCGAGGATGCCAATGCGAAGATCGACAATGATTTTGTGATGCAGAACTAGGAAGCTCCGCTGATATTCTAAGTTTAATAAACCTTCATAACAATGCGTTAGAGCACCTGTCCGTGTACTTGGCAATTCACGGGCGGGTGCTTTTTGCTGTGTGCCTGCGTGGTGATAACTAACCAGCGGCTATGTCGAATCTACTAATATTTCAAGTTTTACAAAACTATTTATTAGATTTGATAAACTTCGACAGATTCCTTAACTTTGTCATGATACACTTTTTGCGGTCGGTATAAAGAGACAAAGTGGGAGGATTATTAACTTATGAAAGTAACAAGATGGAACAAGCCTATCGCTTCAATACTGGCGGCAACGGTTCTTGGTGCGCAAGTGTTGGGAGGGATGTTTGCAGGTTCAGTTTTGGGAGCGGAAAAGGTTGAAGCCGCAGGTGCTGCAGCAGACTCTTCGGCCACAGTTAAACTGCGGCTCATGAGTACAACGGACGTGCATACAAATGTCTATGGCTGGGACTACTTCAAGAATAATAAATCCTTGACGGTAGGTCTGGACCGCACAGCAACATTGGTCAAAACGGCCAGACAAGAGAACCCGAACAATCTTTTGCTCGACAACGGTGATTTGATTCAAGGCACTCCGCTTGGCACTTATATGGCAACCAAATCGGACATTATGACAAAGGCGGGCAAAATTCATCCGCTGATCGCAGCCATGAACGTGATGGGCTATGACGCAGCGACCTTCGGCAACCATGAATTCAACTACGGGTTGGAGTATTTGGATCGGGTAGTTAATGGAAGTAAGGAAGATAGCGAAGCTACGAATGCTGATTTTAAATATGTGAATGCAAACATTTATATTGACGACCATAATGCGGATCCTGCAGATGACGTCAATGCCTATAAGCCTTATATCATCATTCCTAAGACAGTTACTGACAGCAGCGGCCAGACGCAGACGATCAAGGTGGGACTCCTTGGACTGGTAACACCGCAAATTATGGAATGGGACAAAGTGAATTTGGAAGGCAAATATATCACCAAGGATATTGCCGAAACCGCAGAGAAGTTTGTTCCCCAAATGGAGCAAGCGGGCGCAGATGTAATCGTGGCGATGGCACATACCGGATTTGATGCATCTGCCGTGAAGGGTGATCTTTCCGAAAATGACGTCAATGCGCTGAGCAAAGTGCCGGGTATCGATGCCATTACCTTCTCCCACAGCCACAAGGTATTCCCGACCAACGGGAATGATACCCTGCTGGATGCTTCTTTTAAAGATCCCGTGACCAAGCTGCCGTACAACAACGACAAAGCGGTCATCGACAATGCAAAGGGACACATCAATAATGTTCCTGCTGTACAAGCCGGCTACGGCGGTGCATACCTGGGCATCATCGATCTCTCGGTTGTCAAAGACGGAGACAGCGGCTGGAAGGTGGATAAAGCCAACTCGGAATCCTCCACACGTTCGATCTACCGCACAGAAAACAAAGTGAACATCGCAAATGTTGCTCCGGATGCCGAAGTGGATGCGGCGGTTGCTGCCGACCATGAAGCTACAATCGCGTACACCGGCCAGAAGCTGGGCGAAACTACGGCTCCGATGAACAGCTACTTCGCTATGGTACAGGATGATCCGACAGTACAGATCGTAACCTATGCGCAAAAATGGTACGTGGAGAATTACATCGCCACCAGCGCACCGGAATACAAGGATCTGCCAATTCTCAGTGTCGGGGCGCCTTTCAAAGCGGGACGAAATGGCCCTGACGAATACACCAAAATTGATAAAGGCGATTTGACGATCCGCAGCGCCAGCGACCTCTATCTCTATGACAATACGCTGAAGGCGATTCTGGTCAAAGGCAGCACAGTCAAAGAATGGCTTGAAATGAGCGCCGGTGCCTTCAACCGTATCAAAACGGGCATTTCGACGCCGCAGTCTTTGCTTAATCCTTCTTTTGCCGTATATAATTTCGATGTAATTGACGGAATTAAATACCAAATTGATGTGACCAAGAACGCAAAGTACAAGCCGGACGGGTCTATCAATGACGCAACTTCCAGCCGGGTGACGGAAGTGACCTACAACGATCAGCCGCTGGATATGAATCAGGAATTCGTCGTTGTAACGAATAACTACCGTGCCAGCGGCGGCGGCAACTTCCCAGGTGTGAAGGACTCAGTCATGATCCTGAATTCCCAGGAAGAGAACCGCCAGGTGCTGATGGATTACATTACCACTGCCGGTACAATTGATCCAACTGCTGACAACAACTGGTCGATTGCTCCGATCAAGGGGAATGTCAACGTTACCTTTACCTCTTCTCCAGCTGCAGCAGCAGTGATGACCGGGAATATTACGGATACCGGTGAGCGTGACGGACGTGATTTTGAAATCTACAATTTGAAATTGAAGGAAACCACTCCTTCGCCTACCGGGGATGTCGAGGTTCACCTTCTCGGAATCAATGACTTCCACGGTCAATTGGATACAACTTCTATGGTGGGCGATAAAAAGGCAGGTACTGCAGCTGTGCTCGCCACCTATTTGAAAGAGGCACGCGCGAAATATCCGAATTCCCTGCTGTTCCATAACGGTGACTCCGTGGGTGCATCTGCACCGGTATCCTCGCTTGAACGCGACGAGCCGACCCACGAATGGATGAACCTGATGAAATTTGATGTGGGAACCTTGGGCAACCATGAGTTCGATCAAGGTGTTGCAGCGCTGAAAACACAAATTTTCGGCGGTGTGGACCCCGTTAACAGCAAAGTTAATCATGCGGGTTCGGATTTTGATTACATCAATGCTAATGCAGTAGACAGCAAAACCGGAGAACCGATCATCACGCCTTACGTTATTAAGGAAGTTGGCGGTATCCAAATCGGCTTTATCGGCGTGGTTACCAAAGCGACGCCAAGCAAAGTATCCCCTGCCGGAACGGCTGGCGTGAAATTCCTGTCCGCTGAGGAAGAAGTTGCGGCGATTGAGAAATACGCAAAGGAATTGCAGCAAAAAGGCGTGGAAACGATCATTGTACTTGCCCATGATCCCGCTACAACTAAAAATGATGTGACCACAGGCGAAGCTGCCGATCTGGCCAACGCGCTTCCGGCCAACTCGCCGGTAGACGTTATCGTAGCCGGAGATAACCATGCGCTGGCCAATGGGGTTGTGAACGGCAAGCTGGTTGTTCAGGCTTACTCTTACGGCACCGCTTTTGAAGACATCAAGCTTGTCATTGATTCTACTACCCGTGATGTGAAGAGCAAAACGGCTGTAGTTACGACCACATTCCAGGAAAATATCACACCTGATGCCGAGACTCAGGCACTGGTGAATAAGTATCTGGCGCTTCATCCGGAGCTGACTCAGCCTGTAGGCACTACAGACGGAACGATTAACCGCAACGATGCCTACACCAAGGAATCCAACCTCGGCAACCTGATTGCCGATGCGATGCGCCAAGCCGATTTCGGTGACGGCAAAGGGACTGCTGATTTCGCCTTTATGAATCCGGGCGGCATCCGCGCTGACCTTCCAAAGGGAAATGTGGCATTTGGCGATTTGGCCAAAATCCAGCCGTTCGGCAACACGCTGGTGAAGCTGACCCTGACCGGCGAACAAATCAAAACGCTGCTTCAGCAGCAGTGGAACGTTAAAGCCGATGGAACGGTAGATACAAAAACACTGCAAATTTCCGGTCTGAAATATACGGCCAACATGTACCTGCCGGTTGCTGACCGTGTGGCCAACCTTACCAAGGCTGACGGAACCGCGATCAGCATGACTCAGAGCTATACGGCAGTAGTCAACAATTTCATGGCTGCAGGCGGTGACAATTACAGCGTATTGACAAAGGCAAGCGCAACTTTGCCGGGACCTATTGACCTCGACGTGTTCTATGACTACGTTGTGAAGACATTCAAGGGCGGTGCCATTACTGCGGCGCTTGAAGGACGTATCGTCAATAATCTTACGGCTCCTAGTACAGGAGGAGGCGGTACATTACCGACAGCAACACCAAAACCTTCTCCAACCACATCAGCAAGCCCGTCGCCTAGCGCAACACCTGCGCCGGCAGGAACCTCAGCGCCTAGCGCAACGCCGGTGCCGAGTGCAACAGCGGTTCCTGTATTTAAGGATCTGGGCAAGGTAGCCTGGGCACAGGAAGCGATCAGTGCTTTGGCCGCCAAAGGCATTGTCAAAGGCCTGGACGGCAATACTTTTGCTCCGGCGAAAACTGTAACCAGAGCAGAATTTGTAACCATGCTTGTTCGTTCACTGAACCTTAGCACGCCAGGAAGTGCAACGTTCAAGGATGTTAAGCAAGGAACCTGGTATTCTGAGCCGATCTCCATTGCGGTGAATGCCGGTCTTGTAAAAGGCTCCGGAGATAACCGCTTTGAGCCGGGACGTGTAATTACCCGCCAGGAAATGGCGATTATGATTGCGGGTGCGCTTAAAGAGCAGCTGCCTTCCGTAGACAAGACTGCGGTTTTGGCAAAGTTCGCCGATAAGTCCTCCATTGCCTCCTATGCCCAGGAAGCTGTTGCACAGCTGACAGAGCTTGGAATTCTGAATGGGATGGATGACGCCAAGTTTGCACCGAAATCTAATGCGAACCGTGCTCAGGCAGCGGTGATCATCTACCGCATGCTGGAGAATAAAGCATCTTAATTTCAGCTTTTACCCGGATGTTCCGCCGGCTCTCTTAGAGAGCAGCGGAACATCTTTTTTTAAAATATAAAATTTATATGCTTCACGTTATAAATTATCATTCTATTTCTCGCTGAAACGATGCCCTCCTTTTGAGGACGGTGAAGTTGTTTCCACTTGTGCCAAGAATGTTTATTTCCTTTGTAAAAAAGGCCCATGCGGTTATGTGCGCATGGGCCTTTCATTGTTCATTAAGAGGATATCCGGCAGAAAGTTGATCTCTGCAGCCCGCTGACCGCTGCGGCTGCTCAGGGATTACTTCGCTGCAGCTTCCCACTTGCAGCGGATGGGGGAAACAATCGCATTTTCTTTCTTCAGCTCGGTGAAGGCTTTGTCAATGGCTTTGCGTTCCAGTCCCGACAGCTTTTCCACTTCACCTGCGCTAAGCGGGTTCGGCGAAGCTTTGATAATATCCAATACCTGTTCTTTAACACTCATGTTTTCCACTTCCTCGTTTGATTTTTGTGTATCACATTAGCTTTGCTAGATAGATTGAATTTAAGATTTTCCCATTAGGCGAGGACGTAGCTACGGTGAAAATTTGGACTTCCGGCGGCTGTTGTCGTAAGAATTTCTTGATTTAACCCGCTATATGCGGTGGAAATCAGGTGACTGGTTATGCTTCCGAAGCGAGCTTTCCTATGGAAAGCTTTCAGGCGGTCGCTATCGCTCCTACAGTTCCAAAATTACCCTCCGCTACTTGCCCTTTTGTGTAGTTTTTAAGTTCATTCTATATAGATTTGTAGTATAGGGAAATATGAGCAATAACGCAGTGATATTTTTGGGGGAATAAAAAAAGTAGGCGAGAAAGGGATTTACATATACAACCAAAAGTGATATCATAATCATATCAAATACATATCTTATGGAGGTGTCTTTATGAAAGAGAAAACACTGCGCCCGGTCAGCGGTTTTTGGGTTATTGCTTTAATTGTCATTTGTTTAGGCGGGGGCATTTACGGTGCGTCTCAGGAGTATGTGGCAGTACCGCTCATCCTGTTCGCTCTAGCTGCTGTGCTGTGTACGAGTATTACAGTAGTTCAGCCTAACAAGTCAGTGGTAGTGACCTTCTTCGGACAATATGTCGGAACCATTTCAAGCAGCGGTTTATGGGCGGTTATCCCGTTCAGCATTCGCAAGACGGTATCGCTTCGCGTACGCAACTTCAACAGCGTCAAGCTGAAGGTGAATGATGTGGAAGGCAATCCGATCGAGATTGCCGCTGTCATTGTGTTTAAAGTGATCAATTCGGCCAAGGCGTTGTTTGATGTAGATAAATATATGGCTTTTGTGGAAATCCAGAGTGAGACGGCTCTGCGGCATGTAGCAAGCAAGTATCCCTATGACAATTTCAACGAATCAGGAATGTCACTGCGTGCCAATGCGGATGAAATTGCCAAGGAGCTGGCAACCGAATTGCAGGAGAGATTGTCCTTATCCGGTGTAGAGGTCATTGAAGCCCGGCTGACTCATCTGGCCTATTCTACGGAGATTGCCAGCACGATGCTCCAGCGCCAACAGGCATCCGCTATACTGTCTGCCCGCCAGATTATAGTGGAAGGCGCAGTTGGAATGGTGGATTTGGCCATCCGCCAGCTTAAAGAGAGCGGAGTCGTTGAGCTTGATGAAGAGCGCAAAGCGGCGATGATCAACAATCTGATGGTAGCGATTGTGTCGGAGCGCGGAGCGAGTCCGGTCATTAACGCCGGCTCGTTGTACTAGAGGCGGTTCATCATGGCGGCCAAAAAAAGCTTTCCGCTGCGGATCGATCCTGAGCTCCATGAGGCACTGGAACGCTGGGCGGCAGAGGAATTCCGCAGCGTAAACGGACATATTGAGTACCTGCTGCGTGAGTCTTTGAAGCGTTCGGGCCGCTTGCCGGGAAGTAAACGCCGGGAAGAATAATTCAGCTTGCGGAATTTCGGGCAGGCTGCAGGCTTGACGGAAGGTGAGGACAGATTTATAATTACTCCATAATTCACGTTATCAGCTCCGACAAAGACATGGACCGTTAGCTCAGGACCGCTTCAGAGAGAGGAAACAAGGCTGCAAGTTCCTCCGGTATCCGGCTTCCGATTTACCCCTTTGTAGCTGCGGTTATGAACTCCCGAATGCTGCTTGTTAAAGCCAGCCGCTGCGGGACAGTAAGAACCGCCGGTTCATGGCCGTTATTCCCATGCTGACGAAGGATGTAATCCCATAAATGGCTGCTTTTAATTTAAGGTAGTTAGCCGGGAGGAATCGAATTTGGGTGGAACCACGGGTGCAATCACTCGTCCCTTTGCGGGACGGGTGTTTTTTGTGTGCGTGGATCATTCCGTTCCGAAATAGGCTCGAAGTAGTTTTGTACGAAGAAAACTCAAGAAGTAAATGCTAACAAAACTTTTAGGAGGAATAACAATGTCAGTAAGTATCAAGCTACCGGACGGCTCGGTCCGGGAATACGCCGATGGCAGCAGCATCGATGATGTGGCCGCCTCCATTAGCAGCGGACTCCGCAAGAATGCCGCAGCGGGCAAAATGAACGGGATTGTCGTAGATTTGTCGACTCCACTGCAGGAAGACGCGCTGGTGGAAATTGTAACGCTGGATTCGCCGGAAGGCCTTGAAGTTATGCGCCACAGTACAGCCCACTTGATGGCCCAGGCGGTCAGACGTCTATTCGGCACAAAGAAAGTCAAGCTGGGAGTAGGTCCGGTAATTGAGGATGGCTTCTATTATGATATGGATCTGGAGCATCCGCTGAATCCTGAGGATCTGCTGAAGATCGAGAAGGAAATGGATCGCATCGTTTCCGAGAATCTGCCGATTGTACGCAAAGAAGTTAGCCGTAAGGAAGCCCTGGATCGCTTTGGCGAGCTGGGCGATCCTTACAAGCTGGAGCTGATCGAAGCGCTGCCTGAGGATAGCGTGATTACTATTTATGAGCAGGGCGAATTCTTTGACCTGTGCCGCGGCCCGCATCTGCCGTCGACTGCCAAGATCAAAGTGTTCAAGCTGATGAATGTGGCCGGTGCTTACTGGCGCGGCGACAGCAAGAACAAAATGCTTCAGCGCGTATACGGCACAGCCTGGCTTAAGAAAGCACAGCTGGACGAGCATCTGCATCTTCTGGAGGAAGCTAAGAAACGTGACCACCGCAAGCTGGGCAAGGAGCTGGAGATCTTTACATTTAACCAGCTGGTTGGACAAGGTCTGCCGATCTGGCTGCCGAAGGGCGCTAAGCTGCGAAGCATTCTGGAACGTTACATTGTGGATCTGGAAGCAAGCCTTGGCTATCAGCATGTATACACTCCGGTGCTGGGCAACGTAGAACTCTACAAAACTTCCGGCCACTGGGAGCATTATCAGGAAGATATGTTCCCTAAGATGACAATTGACAACGAAGAATTTGTGCTTCGTCCGATGAACTGCCCGCATCACATGATGATCTATAAGAGCTCGATGCACAGCTACCGTGATCTGCCGATCCGTATTGCCGAGCTTGGCATTCAGCACCGTTACGAAATGTCCGGCGCATTGACCGGTCTGCACCGTGTACGCTCCATGACCTTGAATGACTCCCATATTTTCTGCCGCCTGGACCAGATCAAGAGCGAGTTCACACGCGTGCTAGAGCTGATCAAGCAGGTGTACAGCGATTTCGGGATTTCTGATTACCGGTTCCGGTTGTCCTACCGTGATCCTAAGGATACCGAGAAATATTTCCCTAACGATGAAATGTGGGAGACTGCTCAGCGGATGCTGCGCGAGGTTGTTGAAGAAGCGGGCCTGCCGTTCTTCGAAGCAGAGGGCGAAGCCGCCTTCTACGGTCCGAAGCTGGACGTTCAGATCAAAACAGTTCTGGGCAAGGAAGAAACATTGTCCACTGTGCAAATCGACTTCCTGCTGCCGGAACGCTTTGAGCTTGAATATGTAGGCGATGATGGTCAGAAACATCGTCCGGTTGTGCTTCACCGCGGAATTCTCGGCACCATGGAGCGTTTCGTAGCGTTCCTTCTGGAGAATTTTGCCGGTTCGCTGCCGCTGTGGCTTTCCCCGCAGCAAGTGAAGATTATTCCGGTATCCTCTGCTTTTGACGAATATGCCAAAGAAGTGGAAGCGAAGCTGCTGAAGAGCGGCATCCGGGCTGAAGTGGATCTGCGCAACGAGAAGATGGGCTATAAGATCCGTGAAGCCCAGCTGGAAAAACTTCCTTATATGTTCGTCGTGGGAGAGAACGAGATGAACGCGGGATCCGTCTCCATCCGCAAGCGGGGAGAAGGCGATATCGGCGCCCAGCCGCTGCAGGAAGTTATTGAGTCCCTTGCCAAAGAGATCGCCGAGCGTGTAATTTAGTCACCTGATATGAACCTCTGTCATAGGCCCCATGAAGCCGGAACCTGGTGCTTCATGTATAAAATTTTGTGAAACGGGAAACCTTCGCTAATAGGGGGAGGTTTAACAAATGAACAAAATGGGCTTATGTCAGAGGTTTTGGTGTCTATTCGTTACCATCGTGCTTATGCTGGCTGCTGCGGATATCTATCCGGATTATGGACGCAAGTCGGTTGAGGCGAGCGGGACGGGAGACACTGCCAATCCGCTAAACGTCCGTACAACGGAGTCAGAGGCTTCTCAAAATACAAAGGATTCAGCTGTTTTTACAAGTGTTCGCAATACCAAGCCGTCAGAGGTGCTGGCTACCGGCCGCGTGATCCTGCATTCTCAGGAGACGATCTCCAGCGGAGCATCCTCACTCGGCGGCGCCTCAAGATCAACGCGCCCTGCCGCAACACAGGCGCCTCAGCCAGCGGAAGGAACGGAGGGCCGCAAGAAGACCAATGCTGCTTCCAAGCTGCCGGCCACCGTGCCTGTAGCCGCACCGGCGCCGGAGCAGATCATCACTTCGCTAAAGGTCATGGCAACCGGCTATACGGCCGGATTTGAGTCTACAGGCAAAACCTCAAAGCATCCGCAATACGGGATCACGTATTCAGGTGTCAAGGTACGCAGGGACAAAAATGCCGTCTCCACCATCGCAGCGGACCCGAAGGTTCTGCCGCTGGGCAGCATCCTTTATATTCCGGGTTATGGCTACGCTGTTGTTGCAGATACCGGATCGGCGATTAAAGGACGGAAGATTGACTTATATTTTTCCACTACCAAGCAGGTGTATAAGGAGTGGGGCAAAAAAACAGTTGTGGTCCAGCTCATCAAACGCGGTAACGGGAAATGCACGGAGAGCATGCTGAAGAGTCTCAGCCGGGCGATCCAGACATACAAGACCGTTCCGCAAGACCTGCTGGAGGAAATCGTTTAAACGCAATTACGGATGTTAGGCAGTTTGAATTCTTTTTCACTTGGGTATGCATAATACAGCCCGTCACTTCCCATAATACGGACTGGGGCAAAACACTTGCCTCTTCCGAAAAGGGAGGTGAATTCCGTGGCTAAAAAACCAAAGGTACAAGAAAACTACAAAACACCGAATGAAAAATACAATGCTGAGTTTGCTGTCGAGAATGACGGCGCAACAAAGCAAAGCAACAACACGTTGTCCAAACCGGTCCAAAAACCGCAGCAGTAATGCGGTGATGGACTCTGGGTTGCATCTAAAAGCAATGAAGCAGGCTGTCCCGATCACGCTCATATTGAGCTGAGGGGCAGCTTTTTTTTGCGGCTTTAAAGAGTAGCCATTGAAATAATCCATGAAATTTCTTACTATTAATACCAATGGACTCCGTCCAGAGACTGAGGCTTATTTACTTCTCGCGCCGCTGTTCCCCGCACCAGTATTCCTGTAGACTAAGGCTATAAGAAACGGATCACATGATTGCTATAACAACTAAAGGGGAAATGGATTATGAAAAGAAGGTTCACCAGCCAGGTACTTGGCGGTCTGATCCTGATTGGACTCGGCGCAGTGTTCCTGCTGAGGCAGATGGGTTATACCGATTTCAGCATAGGATCACTAATTTCTGACTACTGGCCGGTTATTCTCATTTATATGGGTGTGCAGCGTTTACTATCCACCGACGACCATCAATCTAAATTTTCATCAGCGCTTGGCGGATTTTTCTTTCTGGCGCTCGGGGTCTTTTTTCTGGGGCGCAACTTGGACTGGTTCGATGTTTCAGCAGGCGACTTCTTTAAATTGCTGATACCCGTCATGCTGATCGGCGGAGGACTGTTTGTGATCTTCAAGCCGCGCAATGCTACACCACCGGTACCTCCCGTTCCGCCAGCACCGCCAGCGCCGCCAAGCTTCTACCCGCCGGGCCAGGGTTCACCGGATGCCCCGCCTCCAAAGCCGCTGGAATCGACGCTGGATGAGCAGTTTGAGCAGAAGTTCGGCAAACCTGCCGGAGAGCGTGACTGGAATGAATATTTAAATAAAGACACTAATGAAGAAGAGATTGACCCTAAGGATGGCCGTTTTCAATCGGCTGCGGAATCGCGCTGGCAGGAGAACCGGGAACGTCATGAACGCAGACGGCAGGAGCGCCAGGACCGGCATGCCCGTAGACACGGCGAGTGGCATGAGGAGTTTCACCAGACAGAGGATCATAAGGAAACGACGAACCGGTCTGCTTTTATCGGAGATGTCCATATGGGACGTGAGCATTTTCAATTGAAGCATACCAACGTTTCGCAATTTATCGGTGACACGGTGCTGGACCTGACCAATGCGCAAATTCCTTACGGGGAGACGAAGATTAATATTTCCGCGTTTGTCGGCGACATCAAAGTGTATATTCCGGATGATATGAATCTTGGGGTATCTGTGACCAGCAGTTCCTTTATCGGTGACATGCAGGTACTGGAGCAGTCGCGCAGCGGGTTTATGAGCAATGTGCAGTGCAAGACACCTTATTACAAGGAAGCAGGCAAAAAGGTCCGTATTAACGTGAGTGCTTTCATCGGCGACATTAAAGTCAAAACGGTAGGTTAAGGATGGGGACGATCTTTAGCAATACCAAATGGATGCTGCTCGTTTATTTCCTGCTCAGCGGAGGTTTGGCTGCCGGACTTGTGTATGCCGGAACATGCTTGGGCTATATCGAAGTTGTAGATTACCGCATGTGGGTGTACCTGTGTGTTGGGATTGTACTGTTCACCGTGGTTATCGGCTATGTGGCGGGACAGCGGATTCAGCGCCGGATCGATCATCTGGATCTGAACATGCTGCAGGTGGCTAAAGGCAATCTGTCTGTACGGATGCCTGAAAGTGATGATCAGTCCTTTGCGCGTGTCTACCATGAATTCAACATTATGATGGACACCGTGGAGAACAAGATGCAATTGCTGCAGCGGCTCGGGGAACAGGAAGTGATTGAAAAAGAAAAGGCGGCGGAGAGCGCGGTACTGGAAGAGCGGAGGCGAATGGCCCGGGATCTGCATGATACGGTGAGCCAGCAGCTTTTTGCGATTCATATGTCCGCTTCTTCGCTGCCTAAAGTTCTGGAACGCAATGAAGAGCAGGGCCAGATAGTGATGAACCAGTTAATTACGATGTCCCAAATGGCGCAAAAGCAGATGAGAGCGCTGATTGCGCAGCTGCGTCCGGTGGAACTGGAAGGCCGTAATCTGTTTGAGGCGCTGGAGAAATGGTTTCCGGACTATTGCCGCCAGAATGGGCTTAAAGGCGTGAAGGAGCTTGAACTGCAGGGCGAATTGTCGGAAGCGATCGAGCATCAGCTGTTCCTGATTATTCAGGAGTCGATGGCCAATATCGTCAAACATGCAGGAGCAAGGGTGGTCAGCCTGTCGTTGCGCGAAGTGCCGAGGCAGGTCGTACTGAGCATCAGCGATGACGGTCAGGGCTTTGAGCATGTGCAGCACAAGCAGGGGTCCTACGGGCTCACCACGATGCGCGAGCGTGCGGAAAAGCTTGGCGGCCAAGTGGAAATTATCAGCCGAAAGGGAGCGGGAACGACGATCCGCGTACATATTCCAAAGTTTGTGCAGGGCTATCAGGAACAGGGGGAGTAAAACATGAGTCTTATAAAAGTGCTGCTTGTGGATGATCATGATATGGTGCGGATGGGGCTCAAAACGTATCTGATGCTGGAGCCCAGTTTCGAGGTTATCGGCGAAGCGGCGAATGGCCAGGAAGCGCTGGAAATGCTGAAAGCCGGCGGACAGGACGGTCTGCCTGATCTCGTGCTGATGGATCTGATGATGCCGGTGATGAACGGTGCCGAAACGACGAGGGCCGTCCTATCCGAATTCCCCGGGCTTAAAATTGTCATCCTCACCAGCTTCCTGGAAGATGATCTGGTCGTAGACGCCATTGAAGCCGGAGCTGTCAGCTACGTGCTCAAAACTGTCTCGGCCGAGGAACTGATCTACGCGCTGCAAGGAGCGTACCGCGGGATGCCGGTCATGACCGGCGATGTCTCACAGGCGCTGACCCGCGGCATCCGCCAGCGGACTGTACAGGGGGATTCCTCCGGCCTAACCGAGCGTGAGAAGGAAGTGCTGCTGCTTATTGCCGAAGGCAAAACCAACAAGGACATCGGCGAGGAGCTGCATATCAGCATCAAGACGGTGAAGACACATGTCAGCAACCTGTTGATGAAATGCGAACTGGACGACCGCACACAGCTGGCGATTTACGCCCACCGCAAGGGCTGGGCGCAGGGATAAAGGAAATGGATTCATTACAAATGGTTTTATAGGAATCTATCAGTAAATAGGACCTGACTATTTACTGGATGGCAGAATGAAGCTTGATCATAATAAGATGTTGTTAGAGGCCGGCGCGGCAATGTGCGCGCGGGCCTTTTTGTTTTTGTAAATCCTGAAGTTACAGATACAACAGCGTTGGTTGTTATTCCTCTGCTACGATGTCTGAACCCTATTATCTTTTATCTCCGCTTAAATTGTTTTTAATGTGACCTTAAGGTTTAAAGTACAAAATAAGAACAAGAGAACAACACAATACTCCTTGTCGAACAGGCAAGGCACGGGAGGAACGTAAACATGGACGATAACAAAAACAACTTCAATCGTGATAATGAACCTTCACCGGATCGGGAATGGGATAATACTAAGAACAATGACAGCAGCAATGATAACCAATCAACCGATTCAGGATCCTCATACTACTATTCCTATGGACCTTTTAAATCTTTGAACAAAGACGAGATGAATCCGGATGATGTACAGCATTACAACCGGATGGAGTCGGAGCGGGTAGAGGTCACTCCTCCGCAGCCGATCAAACCGGCCCCTTACAGCACTTCACTTCGCACTACCGGAAATGACGGCGGTGGACGTGGCGGCAATGGCGGCAACGGTTCGGATGGCGGCAACGGCTGGCAGTATAACCGCAAGCCCCAGAGACCGGTAAAAACCGCCTTGATTTCTTTCCTCGCCGGGATGGTCGTGCTGTCAGGCTCGATGTTCATGGCAGACCGCGGTAACTGGTTCACAGGTGGTGAACAGGCGGCAACAGCTACAGTGGCCAGCCCGGCAGCCAAGACGGCAGTCGGCAATGCCAATATTACTCCTTCGACGTCCACCACGGCACTTGTTACCGGATCAGGTGATGTGTCGAGTGTAGTAGATGGAGTTGGACCGGCAGTCGTCAAAATCGAGACATTGGTCAAAACAGGCTCTGGCAGAAGCTCAACCAATCCAAACACGAGCGATCCGTTCTCACAATTTTTCTTCGGTGATCAATTCGGAGGCAGTGGATCTTCCGGGACGGACCAGAATTCCCAGTCGGAACCAGAGTCGGATTCATCCCAGCTAACTCCTTACGGTATTGGAACAGGCTTCATTTATGATTCGGCCGGATATATACTGACTAACCAGCATGTTGTTGATAATGCAGATGTTATTCAAGTAACTGTTGATGGAACCACCAAACCTTATGAGGCGAAACTGCTCGGCGCCAGCAAAGATCTGGATTTGGCAGTGCTGAAGATCGAAGGGGCAGACTTCCCTACAGTGGCTCTTGGAGATTCAGACAGCATCAAGGTAGGCTCTGAAGTTGTCGCGATCGGCAACCCGCAAGGTTTTGATCATACAGTCACTGCTGGTGTGCTGAGTGCGAAGGACCGCAGCATTGATATTAACGAAGAAGACGGCAGCGGGACACGCAATTACAAAAACCTGCTTCAAACCGATGCATCGATCAACCCTGGTAACTCCGGCGGACCGCTGCTTAACATGAGCGGCCAGGTTATCGGAATGAACGTTGCCGTAAGCACGCAGTCTCAAGGTATCGGATTTGCCATTGCGGTCAACACCATCAAAGAGGTAGTAGACAAACTTGAAGCCAACCAGGAAATTCCGAAAGAACCTGTTCCATTTATCGGTGCCTCGCTCATGACCATTACAGATGAAGTGGCGAAACAAATGGGCACTGACATCAAAGAAGGATCTGTAGTTGCTGAGATTGTCTTTAAATCACCGGCTTATTCCGCCGACCTGCGTCCTTATGACATCATTACAGGTGTGAACGGAACGAAATATGCAACCAGCCAGGATCTGATTACTTATATCCAATCCTTGAAGGTTGGAGATAAGGTCACCATGAATGTGGTCCGTGACGGCAAAACGCTGGAGCTTCCGGTTACCATCGGCAACAAAAATGATTTTGACACCACCAAAACTCAGAAGCAGTAAATACACCGGACGGTAAAGTGAACAGCGGAAGGGGGAACCCTTCCGTTTTTGCTGCACAGGGCGCTGGGCCGCGCATTCATGCTACAATAGAGATAAACGATTTAGACAATGGGGGCTGCTTGATGCGACCGAATATTCTAATTATTGATGACGATGAAAAAATTATTTCCATGCTGCGCCGTGGTCTTGCCTTTGAGGGTTATGATGTTAAAACTGCGGCTAATGGGGCCGATGGACTGCGTGCTGTTCTGAACAGCGATCCCGATGTAGTCATACTCGATGTGATGATGCCGCAGGTAGACGGCTTTGAGGTCTGCCGTCGTTTGCGGGAAGGCGGAAGCAATGTGCCTGTACTGATGCTGACAGCCAAGGATGAAATCGAACACCGGGTCAAAGGGCTGGATCTCGGAGCAGATGATTATCTGGTAAAGCCTTTTGCGCTGGAGGAGCTGCTGGCCCGGGTGCGCGCACTGCTTCGCCGTAAGAGCGAGCAGGGAGGCGGCACAGATCAGGCAGTGTCGTATGAGGATATTACGCTGGATGTGGACTCGCGTGAAGTGACTCGCGCCGGCAAACGTCTGGAGCTGACGGCCAAGGAGTTTGAACTGCTGCATTTGTTCATGCAGAATCCGAAGCGCGTATTGTCACGTGACCTGATTATGGATAAAATTTGGGGCTATGATTACAGCGGGGAGTCCAATGTGCTTGAGGTCTATATTGCCATGCTGCGCCAGAAGACGGAGGAGCACGGCGGCAAACGTTTGATCCAGACGATCCGGGGAGCCGGTTACATTCTAAGAGGTGACAATTAAACATGTCTATTAAATTGCGGCTGACAGCCTGGTATTCAGGAATTTTGGCCGTTATGCTGCTGGCTTTATCAGCCGCAATTTACGGTTTTGTCTATTTTAATACGTATGGTGATTTGAAGGACCGGCTTAAACTGCAGGCACAGCAGGTTCAACCCGACATGGGCTTGAACAATGACGGTACTTTGGGGCCGGTGCTTAGAGGGCCTGCAGGACAAAGTTTATTTGCCCAAGTGTATATTTATGACCTGGAAAAGCTGATTCTCAGCACGAACATGACACAGATCAATCTGGAATTCAAATATCCTGCGAAAGAAAACATCCAGAAACAGCAAGGATTCTCTCAGTCCTATTATGGCGGGAATCCCTTTCTGATCTACCAGCAGGCAGTTGATGTTGCTACTAGCAGCGGCAATCATGCAGGTGTACTTCAGGTTGCAGTATATATTGGGGAACAAGTGACAATGCTGACCCGGCTCAAGAACATCCTGCTCGTCGGCTCTTTTGCCACGCTGATCGCAGCCTTCACCTTCGGCCTGTTCCTGGCCCGTAAATCCATGAGCCCGATCGGCATGGTCATTGAAGCTGCGAACGGAATTCAGACGGGAACCGATCTGAGCTCCCGCATTGAATATGACGGTCCGCCGGATGAAATCGGGCGGCTGATTGAAACGGTCAACAGCATGCTGGGGCGGATGGAGGATTTCTATAAGGATCTTGAGGATTCGTATGCAACCCAGCGCCGGTTTGTATCCGACGCCTCGCATGAGCTGCGGACTCCGCTTACCACGATTCGCGGGAACATCGACCTGCTGCAAAAAATATGGGAGATGGGGCCGGGCGAGAGCAGAATGACCGAGGCGGAAATCCGCCAGCTCTCTATGGAGTCGGTGAAGGATATTGCCGATGAATCGCAGCGCATGAGCCGGCTGGTCGCAGATATGCTCTCATTGGCACGTTCCGATACCGGGCGGACCTTTGATAAGGAGCCGGTAGCGCTTGAGCCGATGATGACTGAGGTCGCCCGCCGGGCGTCCTTCCTGCCGCGGCAGGCGGAATGGTCTGTAGGGGCTATGGGGCATCTGAACGGCAAATATATTGTCGGCAACAAGGATTATCTGCAGCAGATGTTATTCATTTTTATCGATAATGCCTTCAAATACACACCTTCCGGAGTAGTGACGCTGGACGCTGTCTTTTATCAGAGCCAGGTGGGGATCCGCATCACGGATACCGGAATCGGGATGGACAAGGATGAGGTGCCGCATATCTTTGACCGGTTCTACCGGGCCGATGAGTCGCGGGGTATTACGGAAGGAATTGGTCTCGGGCTGTCCATCGCCAAGTGGATTATTGATGAGCATGGCGGTTCAGTGGAGGTCGTTACCCGCCAGGGCGAGGGGACTACTTTTGTCATCTGGCTGCCCCTTCTCTTTGCTCCGCCGCTGGAATAGGGTATAATTAGGCAGGTCCTATTACAGCCGTCATTGACAGCAGAAAGCCGGTGAATTCATGGAAGTTATCAAAATATCTCCCCGGGGCTATTGCTACGGTGTCGTCGACGCCATGGTAATGGCACGGCAGGCCGCACAAAATCTTGATCTGCCCCGGCCGATTTATATACTGGGCATGATTGTTCATAATAGTCATGTTACCAATTCTTTTGAGGATGACGGAATTATAACTCTAGACGGCCATAACCGTCTGGATATTCTCGATAAAGTCGACAGTGGTACCGTTATCTTCACCGCACACGGCGTTTCGCCGGAGGTGCGCAAGATGGCCCGCGCCAAGGGGCTGACGACCGTAGATGCCACCTGCCCCGATGTGACCAAAACGCATGACCTCATCAAGGAGAAGGCAGAGGAAGGCTACGAGATTATTTATATTGGCAAGAAGGGCCATCCGGAGCCGGAAGGCGCTGTTGGTATTGCCCCGGAGCATGTCCACCTGATTGAGAAGGAAGAGGAGATTGCAGGGTTATCTGTGCCTTCTTCCCGTATCGTTATTACGAACCAGACCACAATGAGCCAGTGGGATATTAAAAATATCATGAAAAAGCTGCTGGAGAAGTTCCCCGGCGCTGAGGTACACAACGAGATCTGTATGGCTACCCAGGTACGGCAGGAAGCTGTAGCGGAGCAGGCTGGTCAATGTGATCTGGTCATCGTTGTTGGCGACCCTAGAAGCAATAACTCCAACCGTCTGGCACAGGTGTCAGAAGAGATCGCGGGCGTGCCTGCCCACCGTATTTCCGACGTGTCGGAACTGAATACAGAGTGGCTCAAGGGAGTATCCAAGGTAGGGGTAACGTCCGGCGCTTCGACGCCTACACCGATTACGAAGGAAGTTATCAGTTACCTGGAGCAGTATGATCCGGCGCTTCCGGAGACATGGGAAATCAAACGTACGGTGAATATGGCGAAGCTGCTGCCTCCGGTGAAGAACAAGACTGCGAGCGCTACCTAAGGTTTGTCCCGGCATTTGAACTTATAAATTTGGTGAATATGAAGCACACAGATTCCGGCAGCGGAACCTGTGTGCTCTTTGTTATTGGATAGATATCCCTTTTATTATTCCATGCTGTACCAGCTTTTTTTCCAATGTGCACCAGAGATATAGCTTCATGAATACTAATAAATGGTAACTAATGCAGCTGGAACTGTAATTGAAGGTTGACGAAAAGAACAAAATGCGGTAAAATTACTTTAGTGCTTAAAAGCGTACACGCGTCGTAGCGTGATAGTGCCGTGCGATTTATAAGGTAACATTTGCTAAATAATTGCCTAAAAGGGGAGCTATAATATGATCGTTATTACATCCAATCAAACACCGCAAGAGCAGGTAAATGATATTATTGCCGTTATCGAAAAGGAAGGGCTGCAGGTTCATCTCTCCCGGGGGGCGGATCATACGGTTATCGGCCTGATCGGTGGTGTCACACCAAAGCTTGCCGAGCATTTGCGCCAGATGAAAGGGGTGGAGAACGTAGTGAAAATCTCCAAATCCTATAAGCTGGCGAGCCGCGATTTCCATCCGGAGGATACGGTTATCGATATCCGCGGCGTGAAGATCGGCGGGGAAAATCTTGTCATTATGGGTGGGCCTTGTGCCGTTGAATCCCCGGAGCAGATTGACGAAATCGCCCGGCTGGTGAAAGCTTCCGGCGGCCAAGTATTGCGTGGAGGCGCGTTCAAGCCGCGTACCGGACCTTACAGCTTCCAGGGTGTCGGTGTAGAAGGACTGACAATGATGGCAGAAGCCGGCAAGCGGCATGGTCTGCTGACCATTACCGAGGTCATGACACCGGAGTATGTGGATATTTGTGCGGAGCATGCTGATATACTGCAGGTGGGCACACGCAATATGCAGAATTTCGACCTCTTGCGCAAGCTGGGCACCTGCGGACGTCCGGTATTACTTAAACGCGGCTTCAGTGCTACTTACGATGAGCTCCTCAATGCGGCTGAATACATTCTGGCCGGCGGTAACCGTGATGTCATGCTTTGTGAGCGCGGAATCCGCACCTTTGAAACCTACACCCGCAACACGCTGGATTTGTCAGCAATTCCGGTGCTTCAGAACCTCAGCCATCTTCCGGTGATTTCTGACCCGAGCCATGGTACAGGACGGCGTGAACTGGTTGCACCGATGGCCAAAGCTTCTGTTGCTGCAGGAGCCAACGGTCTTATTATCGAAATGCATACCGATCCCGACAATTCCATGACAGGCGATGGGGTCCAGTCTCTGTTCCCTGAGCAGTTTGACACCCTGCTGAGAGATCTGGAGAAGCTTGCTCCGCTGGTGGGACGCAAGTTCTCGGAGTCTCTTGAGCCTGCCCCGATTCTTTAGTACAAGAAGCAGAAATCAGCCTTTAGGCCGTCCTCTTCTCGCTTACGGGCGTAGGGAGAGGACGGTTTTTATGTATCGTATTGAATGAATGTGACATAGGAAATAGAGAAAGTTGCTTTTTTCACTAAAGCGTTAGAATATCTTACATTGTCTTCAAAAATACCTGACATAAGCATTGACGATGTTAGGTTTGAGATTTATAATGACGACAGCAAAAAAATTATAAACAAGAACATTTGATACTGTGAGCGGCCTAATGTTCGGAAATTGGGGAGGAATATATTCATGTCGGTTGAAAAAGTGTTGCAGACGATCAAGGAAAACAATATCGAGTGGGTGGATTTTCGTTTTGTAGATTTGGGTGGACGTGCTCACCATATCTCATTGCCAGCATCCGCAGTGGAAGCAGAAACATTTGAAAATGGTGTTGCGTTTGACGGTTCTTCCATCAAAGGATTCCGCGGTATTGAAGAATCTGACATGGTAATGATGCCTGATCCAAGCACTACATATATCGATCCTTTTACAGCTCATCCGACGCTGAACATCATGTGCGATATTTTCACCCCTGATGGTGAACGTTACGAGCGCGACCCTCGTGGTATTGCAGTGAAAGCAGAAGAATTCCTGCAAGCAAGCGGTGTGGGTACAGCAGCTTTCTTCGCACCAGAATCCGAGTTCTTTATCTTCGACGATGTGCGTTATGAGAGCGGAATGAACAGTTCTTCCTACTTTGTAGATTCCGAAGAAGCGGTATGGAATACCAACCGTAAAGACGAAGGCGGGAACCTGGGATTCAAAGTTGGCGTTAAAGGCGGTTATGTTCCAGTAGCGCCAGTGGATTCCCAACAGGATATCCGCAGTGAAATGTGCCGTTTGCTGGCTGAAGCCGGACTTGAAATTGAACGTCATCACCATGAAGTGGCAACTGCAGGCCAAGCGGAAATCAACTTCCGTTTTGATACCTTGAAGAAAACAGCTGATAATCTGCTGACTTACAAATATATTGTGCAAAACACTGCACGCCAATACGGAAAAGTGGCAACATTCATGCCAAAACCGCTGTTCGGCGATAATGGTAGCGGTATGCACGTTCACCAATCTATCTTTAACGGCGACGCTCCTTTGTTCTACGAAAAAGGCGCTTATGCCAACCTGAGTGAGATGGCCTTGCACTATATCGGCGGTATCCTGTATCATGCTCCGGCACTGATCGCGCTGACTAACCCAAGCACTAACTCGTTCAAACGTCTGGTTCCTGGTTATGAAGCACCGGTTAACCTGGTTTACTCCAAAGGTAACCGTTCGGCTGCTGTTCGTATCCCGGTAGCTGCTGTGACACCTAAAGGCTGTCGCATCGAATTCCGTACACCGGATTCCACAGCCAACCCTTACCTGGCATTTTCAGCTATGCTGATGGCCGGTCTGGACGGAATCAAGAAGAAGATCAACCCGGAAGAAATGGGTTACGGTCCTCTGGACAAGAACATCTACGAACTGTCCGATGCAGACAAAGAAAAAATCCGCAGCGTTCCGGGCAGCCTGAGCGAAGCGCTTGATTCTCTGGAAGCTGATTACGAATTCCTTACTGAAGGCGGCGTATTCACTAAAGACTTCATCGATAACTATATCGCTCTGAAACGTTCTGAAGCTCAAGAAGTTGCGATTCGTGTACATCCGCATGAATACTCCCTGTACTTCGACCTATAAGTTAGCTTAATTTTTGTTAAGAAGCCCCCGGGTATCCCGGGGGCTTCTTTGTGGTCTATTTCTCTTAATCAATGTCCCAAAATTAAAAACAATTTACGAAAATTTTCGTTGATATATCATTATTTTACATAGTTTGAGTGCATTTAGCATGAGCTTATATGTAATGTGATTGGTTTAAGGCGTTTTTTGATAAGAAAACTCAAGATTTTGAGGTTTATTCGAGTGGAATTGATCAAAAATATGAATTATCGAAAATAGTTTCGGACGAATTAATGCGGTTATTATTGATTGGTGTAAGTGATCCCCCTATGTAATAAATTTGTTTATACCTTGATATATCAGACTTTATTCTATGTTTTATTATTATTCAAGGTTACCAAACGAAAATTACTTTACAACGATATCTAACGATGTGATAATAAATACCGAAAGCGGTTTCTGTAAAATGGATAAAAAAGTAACAAAATAATAGGCTATGGAAAGGATGATTGCAGTGGAACAAACGTCTAAGTCAGGTTGGGAATTTACCGGAACAAATGGAGAGTTTAAACTTAAGTATCCAGAAAAAAGCAGTTTTTTATATTTTCCCTTGGTGAATGAGGGAGGGATGATGTCTTCGGTCACTCCGAATCTTCATGGCCAAGCCACTTCAGGGCATAATACATTTCTTACTCCGCCGCTTTCGGTGGAGGATTTGCATAATTCGCGTGCTTCCCGCAATTTCTGGGTATATATTGAGGGTAAAGGCGCCTGGTCGGCAGCGGGGAGTTCAGCCAGACAGCATGCACAGGCCTATGAGCCTAACTCTGATGATTCGGAATTGGAAGCAGGGCTCCTATGGCATCGGGTAACCCGTGAGAGCCGTGAACTCGGTATCAAGGCGCAAATCACCAGCATTGTACCCTGCGGCCAAGACAAGGTAGAATTGATGCAGGTGGTGCTTACGAATACCGGAGCGGCTGAGATCATCATAACGCCGACTGCGGCTGTTCCGCTGTATGCCCGTTCAGCGGATGATCTGCGTGATCACCGGCATGTGACCTCATTGCTCAACCGGATTTATACTTCAGCACACGGTGTCGAGGTTCAGCCGGCACTTTCCTTTGATGAACGGGGCCATCGCGTGAATCATACCTCCTATGGCGTCTTCGGTGTAGAAGGAGAAGGAAGAACTCCTGTGGGCTTCTTCCCGGTGCAGGAGGAATTTATCGGTGAAGGTGGAAGCCTGGATTGGCCTGAGGCTGTTGTGCGGAATCAGGCTCCTCAGACAGGCGAAGAAGGCGTACATAAAGAAGGTTATGAGGCTCTTGGCGGATTGCGTTTTGCCACTGCATCTCTGCTTCCAGGAGAAAGCCGTTCCTATGTGGTGATTCTGGCCATTGAAAGTGAAAGAATAGATATTCCGGGGTTAATGGCCAAATACGGATCCGCCGCAGCCTTTGACGTTTTACTGGAAGAAAACAAGGCTTTCTGGGCGGACAAGGTGAATACAGTTGAGTTTCATACCGGAGATCATGCTGCTGACCAGTGGATGAAATGGGTAACGCTGCAGCCTGTGCTTCGCAGGTTGTACGGCAACTCTTTCCTCCCTTATCATGACTACGGAAGAGGCGGGCGCGGCTGGCGCGATCTGTGGCAGGATTGCCTGGCGCTGCTTATTATGGAGCCGTCAGATGTGCGGAGTCTGCTGCTGAATAATTATGCAGGTGTGCGAATCGATGGCAGCAATGCGACCATTATCGGCCAGCAGCCGGGCGAATTTATTGCCGACCGCAACAATATTCCCCGGGTTTGGATGGATCATGGGGCCTGGCCGTTCCTGACCACTATGCTGTACCTGGACCAGAGCGGGGATCTGGATTTTCTGCTGCAGGAGCAAAGCTATTTCCGCGACTCCTTCATGAGCCGGTGCCGGGAACGCGACGCCTCCTGGGACGCTGCGGGGGGAAGCCATCTGCAGACCTCAACCGGAGAGACCTACAAAGGGACGATTCTGGAGCATATTCTGCTGCAGAATCTGGTTCCGTTCTTCAATGTGGGGGAGCATAACAATATTCTTCTGGAGGGCGCAGACTGGAATGACGGGCTGGATATGGCGGCCCAGCGGGGAGAAAGTGTGACCTTCACTGCCTTCTATGGCAGCAACCTGTATGATCTGTCCGTGCTGCTGAGCACTCTTCAGGAACGTACCGGGCTGGAGTCACTGGAGCTGGCGGAAGAGATGACGCTGCTGCTGGATACATTAGAGAAATCGCTGAACTATGAGTCTGTAATAGCCAAGCGGGAACAGCTGAACCTTTACTACACCGCTGCGCCTAACAAAGTAAGCGGGGTCCGGGTAACTCTGCCAATAGCGAAAGTGGCAGCTGATCTGGCGAAAAAGGCAGAATGGATATTCAATCACTTGCGGCGGAATGAGTGGGTGCAAAGTGATCATGGCGACGGCTGGTTCAACGGTTATTATAATAACGACGGAGAACGCGTCGAAGGCGAACATGCCGAAGGTGTACGCATGACACTGACAGGCCAGGTATTCCCGCTGCTCGGCCATGCAGCAGCGCCAGAGCAAATTCCGCATATCGTCGCAGCAGTAGAACGCAACCTGCTGGACGACAATATCGGATACCGGCTAAATACCAATTTTGGCGGCATCCAGCAGAATCTGGGCCGTGCTTTTGGTTTTGCCTTTGGTCATAAAGAGAACGGGGCTATGTTCAGCCATATGACCGTGATGTATGGGAACGCGCTGTATAAACGCGGCTTTGTTCAGGAAGGCCGCAAAGTGCTGGATTCACTGTACAAGCTCAGCGCGAATTTCGAACTCAGCCGGATGTATCCCGGCATTCCCGAATATATCAATGAGCAGGGCAGAGGAATGTACACCTATTTAACCGGTTCAGCGAGCTGGCTGCTGCTGACGATGGTCACAGAGGTGTTTGGTGTCAAGGGCCGGCTCGGCGATTTGCTGCTTCAGCCTAAACTGGTGAAGGAACAGTTCGATGAGCAGGGGAAGGCAACGATTAAGACGATCTTTGCGGAACGCATGCTGGAGGTCGCCTATACGTCCACAGGAAGCAGAGAATACGGGGAGTATGAAATACACTCTGTGTCGCTTAACGGCGCTGAGGTGACGCTTCAGCGCGTCTCAGAGGGTGTTGTGATACCGCGCAGCATACTCCGTGCGCTGCCGGAAGGAGAACTGCATCTCCTGCAAGTGGAGCTGGCCTAACTGCATAAAAGTATACGAAAAGGCGCTTGCTTCGCAGGAAATGCGGCTGCAGGCGCTTTTTTCAGCGATGAAGAGGTTCTGAGAATATTGGTAACAATAAAAATAAGCAAAAGAAAGAGGAAGAATAACTTATGGCTTACACTCTCACTAATGGGATACTTACTGTGGAGATTGCTGATACTGGAGCCTATAACGGCACTAGATTTGATTGGACAGGGTTTATTACACAGGTAACACTGGAGCAGGGTAAACATACGTTTTGCGTTCCGGAAAGCCTCGTGCCCGGGCAGGGTACTGGCGGTTTTGGGCTATGTAATGAATTCGGCATTTCCCGGGCAATTGGCTATGACGATGCAGAAGTTGGAGAATGGTTTCCAAAGCCGGGAGTAGGGCTGCTGCAGAAGCAGGAAGATGCTCCCTATTTTTTTGCCGGAATTTATCCGCTGATTCCCTTTGAGGTGATGGAAGAACACACTACAGATTCGGTTACCTATTCGGTGCAGCCGATGGAGTGCCGGGGATACAGCATGCTTTTGACCAAGAGGATCTCGCTTGACGAAGACAGGCTGAACATCTCTTACACTCTGGAGAACAGAGGGTCAAAGGAGCTTCTGACGGAGGAGTACAATCATAATTTTGTTGGAATTAACGGTAAAAATGTCGGATCAGGCTATGAACTGAGATTGCCGGACAATGTCAGGGTAGAGCAGGCGGAATCCATTTATACAGAGGAATTGCTCAGCCGAACCGGAGATAAACTAAGCTGGAAGAATGAGCCGGACCGCCCCTTCTACTGTAAGCTGGGAGGCTGGGAAGATGCAGGGGATTCCTTTTATTGGGAAATCACTCATCAGCCAAGCAGAGTTGGGATCAGGGAATACGGAAGTTTCCAGCCGGAACAGATAGCACTGTGGGGCGAGAAGCATGTTATTTCGCCGGAAGTTTTTGCGGACATCAGCATTTTACCGCGTCACAGCAAGGATTGGAGCCGCAGCTATCAGTTTTTCACCATTTAAGCCTGGCGATTATACCTTCTATGTGAATAATTATACTTGATGGTGTGTTAGATTACTGCTATCATAATCTCTATCCATATTCGCAGGAGAGAAAGGGTGGGGGCAATTTTGAGCAAGAGAGCATACAATTTTAATGCAGGTCCGGCGGCGCTGCCGCTTGCAGTATTGGAACGCGCACAAGCGGAGTTTGTCGAATTCCGGGAAAGCGGAATGTCCATTATGGAGATGTCGCACCGTGGGGCGGTATACGAGTCCGTTCATAACGAAGCTCAGGAACGTCTGCTATCACTCCTTGGCAATCCGCAGGGCTATAAGGTATTGTTCATCCAAGGCGGAGCAAGCACCCAGTTCGCCATGCTTCCGATGAACCTTGTCTCTGAGGGCCAAGTGGGCAGCTATGTCATGACAGGAAGCTGGGCGGATAAAGCCCTCAAGGAAGCCAAATTGGTTGGTGGCGCCCATGTCGCCGCATCCTCAGAGGACAAGAAGTTTCTGGCGATTCCAGAGCTTAGCAGCATCAAGGCAGCGGATAATGCAGCGTATCTGCATGTTACGTCGAATGAAACGATTGAAGGAACACAATATGCGGAGTTTCCGGATTCCGGCTCTATCCCGCTGATTGCAGACATGTCCAGCGACATTCTGAGCCGTTCCTTTGACGTGAATAAATTCGGACTGATTTATGCCGGCGCACAAAAGAATCTCGGACCATCAGGCGTAACTGTAGTTATTGCCAAGGAAGAGCTGATCGCGAAGTCGCCTTCCAATATCCCGACGATTCTGCGTTACGATACGCATTATAAGAACAACTCTCTCTACAATACGCCGCCATCCTTTTCTGTATATATGGTTAATGAAGTGTTAAAATGGATTGGGGAGCAGGGCGGGCTTGCAGGTATCGAAGTCAAGAACCGCGACAAAGCCGGGCTGCTCTATAATCATATTGACGGCAGTGATGGTTTCTACCGCGGAGTTGCGGAACAAGGCAGCCGCTCCATCATGAACGTTACATTCCGGATGCAGTCGGAAGAGCTTGAGAAGCAATTCGTCAAAGCCGCCGAACAAGAAGGTTTTGTTGGTCTTAAGGGCCACCGCAGTGTTGGAGGCTTACGTGCTTCCATTTATAACGCGGTTCCTTATGAGAGTGTTAAGGCGCTTACCGATTTCATGCAGCATTTCCGGCAAACTCAGGGCTAATGTATGAAAGCTTTTGAACCTTCCGCCTGCAGGCGGAAGGTTTTCTGCGTGGCACACCACGCGCCGTGTATGATCTATAAGCGCTGCCCTCACCTTAGAGGATGTCCTTACTAACACATTATAGGGCTGTTAGAGCCTTCAGAGAGGAAGCATTCACACTATGGCACTTCATATTGTGCTGGTAGAACCGGAAATTCCGGCGAATACCGGCAATATTGCCCGCACTTGCGCGGCAACAGGCACGCATCTTCATCTGGTCCGTCCCTTGGGCTTCCGTACAGACGACGCTACGCTGAAACGGGCAGGACTCGATTACTGGCACGCCGTAAATATCGAATATCATGATTCGTTTGGGGAAGTGCTGGAGAAGTATAAGGAAGGCCGGTTTTTCTATGCTACAACCAAGGCCGAGAAGCGCTATACCGATTTTGCCTTTCAGGATGAGGATTTCTTCGTTTTCGGCAAGGAAACCAAGGGTCTGCCAGCCGATATTCTGGAAGCCGGGAAAGAAACGAGAATGCGCATGCCGATGAGCGAAGCTGTCAGATCGCTTAATTTGTCAAACTCGGCGGCCATTATTGTCTATGAAGCGCTGCGCCAGCTAGACTTTCCACAACTTTTCTAAAAACGGACATGAATTTTTATTTATTTCAGCAGGATTCGACAATTGATTAACGAAATAGTTGAATAGTGCCGAAAAAAGTAGTAGTTACTAATTATTAGTTGAACAGGAGAGGTGTAAGTTAGATATGAAACCTGCTGGCGTTGTTCGGAAAGTAGATCAGCTGGGTAGAATTGTTCTGCCTAAGTCCCTGCGTAAAAGGTATCAAATGAATGAAGGTGACCCGGTAGAAATTCTGGTACAGGGCGACCATATCATTCTGGAGCGTTACCGCCCCAAATGTGTATTCTGCGGATCAATTGAGGGTGTAAGTGAATATAAAGATCGTTATATTTGTGCTGAATGTCTTGGGGAAATGACTCAACTTTCAAGACACGCCTAGAAATTACGCTTTCTCCTGCTGAAAGCAAGCAAATTTAATTGTACATAGTATGGCCGCAGCAGGGTGTCTGCCGCCTCTATTACTAAAAAAAAGCACCGCACAGATGTGCGGTGCTCTTTTTTTGAAGCAGCGAATGCTTGGGTCCATCCAGGCTTTTATAAGCCCTTGGTCTTATCGTCGTTGTAGGAGGAGGTTAGAATTCCGGTCAGGAACAGCAGAAATACCAGGGTTATGATCCAAAAGGTCAAGGAAAACGACATGCTGGACACCTCCATAAGGATCTGTATTCGTTATCCTGATTATAACCTGGTCTATATCAAAAACAAAAGAAAAATGTGAGATGCCGCATAGACAACTGGAAAAAGTTATTTGAAAAACAGGAAACTGGTTGGCACCTGGCGGAGATTCCCGTCCGATGGATTGTTAATAACCTTTCCTCTAAAGATCAGGGACGAAGATCCCCCGCCATCCAGATTGTAGGCATCGATCACACCCATGTTGTACAGCTTGTTCTGGATTTCCTCCAGTGTGGCACCGGAGTTGCCGTTTTCGTTGTAGCCGTCCGCCACGAGCACGAGAAGCTGATCATCCTTGTACTTGCCGATTATGGTGCGCGGGGCACGTTTGGGGCTCGTCTTCCACTTATCCGGGATCACCATCTTGGTGTTGTTCTTCAGCAGGACCGGGACAAAGGTGGCGCCGAACACCGGCTCCAACTGGTCGAGTTGTGTCCGGCTGAAGAATTTGCCGCCGATCAGCTGTCCTGATTTATTCAGGCCAACGAAGCTGAGATCCTTGTAACTCGGCTCGAATCCGTACAAATATTGGCCGCCTACAACGGTTGTGGACAAGGGATAACGTTTACCGCCCTTATCGGCAAATCCTCCGGCATTGATGCCGGCTGTTGCACCGTAACGGTTGACGGCGCGCATGGTAGTTTCAGCTCCGCCGGAGCCGTCTCCGGCCAGGCTCATTTTCATGGCCGAAGCATCCTTCAGCTTGATTTTTAGGGCATAGGCTTTATAGTTGCCGGGATTTAAGCGGTAAAGTTCGATGGTAATGCGATCGCTGTTCACAATATCGGCAGGAATTCCCAGCCTGGCTGAAATTCTCCGGTTATAGATTTGTTCCGGGCGGGATGCCTGGGTTTTGGCGGTATTAACAATGGCATTCATCGCGTTTGTTGTTTGTTTGTAGAGCTGTGCACTGGCACCTATTGAATCTATGGTATAGGAAGCAGAGGCCTCGGCCAGCTTCAAATCATTCTTCAAAGAGGTTGTTAATTCAAGCGGCCCCGGGGCTGCAGCGAACTGTTCTGTGTTCAGCTTCAGGTCAAGCGGCGGCTGATACCACCACAGACAGAGCAATAACCCGAAGAAGGGAGCAGTCAGCAGCATAAAGAACCGGTTGACTCGTTGGACAGGGGTTCTCATTTCAGCAGATCCATCTCTTTCTTCAGGGCATCGAGTTGCTTGCGGACCTCGTTTAACTGGGTATACAGCTTGTTGCTGTTGTCTGTCTTGCTGCTTGCATTGTCTTTGGTAAAGGTGAGCAGTTCATTAAAGCTCTGAACAGTGCTCTGCAATTCCTTCACCTCTTCAGAGAGAACGGCAATTCGCGATTCATAATCGGTCTTCAAAACGGTAAGCTGCTGCTGGCTTTGAGTGCCAAGTTCGCTCAGCACCTGCTGCTTTAGATGGTTGGTATAGCTGTACACGGCATAGAAGCCGAGCCCGATCATCAAAATCCAGAACAGTAAAAACCATTTTACGGAAGGGCCGCTTCTCGCTGCAGTACGGCGCGAGTGTACCGGGGTCGATTCCGCTAGCGGTTGCATTACATCACCTCAGGCTGTTTTTTTTCAAGTCCCCATTCTATCAGACTTTTTGAGTTTTCGCAAAAGTGAAAGAGAGTCTGAAAACGTGAAAAAGTAATTGCATCCTATTAAACTACTGCGATACAATTTCTATAGATTGGAATATCTGATGGGCGTATACAAGGTAAAAGAAGGAAGAAAGGATAAAAATGCAACCATCCTTGCATACGTAATAACCGTAAAACCCCGAGGCGTTTTTCACTCTGGGTAAATTATATAGATAGCAGGAGGTCAGGGAGTTAATGATGAAGGTGTGGCGGGGGATCATCGTGGGATGTCATCCCACAAGTATGCTTGGAACAAAACTGATTTTGGAGGAAGGGGGGGAGCTGGAAATTCTCGGGATGTATTCGACTTGGAACGAAGGCGTTTACAATGTGCGTGAAAGTCAGCCGGATCTGGTGCTGGCGGATTATCAGATGCCGGAAGGAAATGTGGAGAGCATTCTGCCGGAGATGAAGAGCAGTTCGCCAAATTCTCATTTCATCATCATGACGGAAGAAGAGGACAAGACTTTATTTCAGCCGCTGCTTGAGCTTGGGGCAAGCGGAATACTCTCCAAGGGAGCTTCTCCCCGCCAGTTGCTGCTGATGATCGACGGATTGCGGGAAGGTTTCCTCTCTATACCGTTTGACTGGATTGAAAAAGGATTTCGGCTGGCACCATCGTCACAGGGGCTGGATGGTGTCATGCAGCTGACCCAGACTGAGATGTTCATTATGGAGCGTATTGTGCAGGGAATCACTTATGATAAAATTGCCCTTGAAATAGAGGTGAGCCGGCGTTCCATTGACAATTATTTGCGCAAAATTTATGTGAAGCTTGAAGTGTCGACGAGAGCGCAGGCTATCGAGAAGTTTGCTCTTTTCTCAAGGCAGAACAAGCAAATCTACGCATAGGATCACCCTAACGACATATTGCCGGCTGGGCTGGAATATTCTTGGTACCAGGGGAGGGGGGAACATATGAGATATGAGTTTTCTGCCCGCGCACATACCTTGCTGTCTTCACCGCTGTTGAGTATCCGCACCAAGACGCGCCGGGGCACGTTGATTTCACTGGCGGAAGAGCTTCCGGCGGAAGAATTGTTCCCGTTGTCCTTGCTTGCCGAAACCGCGTCTACAGTCATCTCCGCAGATGCCGGGGCACTGCAGTACGGTGATCCGGAAGGGTACGGTCCGCTGCGGGAGTGGCTTACCGGGGATTGGCTGAAAGCCAAAGGTGTGGCTGTTGCCGAGGGCGGAGTTCTTCTGACAACGGGAAGTCAACAAGCCATCGATTTGCTGTCCAGGGTATACATAGATCCCGGAGACCGGGTTCTTGTAGAGAATCCCACCTCACCAGGCATTCTGCAGGCGCTCCGTATGCAGGGTGCGGTGATTATTCCCGTGCAGGGAGACAGGGACGGCCTGCTGCCGGAGCATCTGCGTGCCCAAATCCGGCAGCACCGGCCTAAGATGCTGTTTGCAACACCGAGCTTTACGAATCCAAGCGGTATTCTCTGGAGCCTGGCAAGACGCAAGGAGGTGCTGGAGCTGTGTACCGGCCATAACGTGCTGATTGTCGAAGACGATTCCTATGGTGATCTGCATTTTCAGCGTTATGGCCAGCATCCGTCCGTAAAATATCCGTCGCTTTATGCGCTGGAGAATGTAAGCGAGGGTGGACATGTGCTCTATATCGGTTCTTTCAGCAAAACGGTCGCGCCCGCTCTGCGGACGGGCTGGGCGGCAGGCAGCCGGGAGCTTATCGGCATGATGGCTGCCGCAAAGCAGATGGCCGACTGGCAGTCCAGCTCCCTAAATCAGCGGCTGCTGCATCATCTGCTGGATGTCACCTCTTTTGATCTGCGCGAGCATATTGCCCTCTTGAACCGGGAATACAATACCCGCCTCAAGCTAATGGCTGAACTGCTGAAGCGTCCGGCCTGGAAGAGCAGCACCTATAGTCTGCCGGAAGGCGGCATGTTCCTGTGGGTATCGCTGCCGGCTGGGCTGGACGCTATGGCACTGCTTAAGGCCTCGCTGGTTAAAGGCGTAGCTTTCCTGCCCGGCCCGTTGTGTTGTGTCAGCGGCGGCGGCAACCGCATCCGCCTCAACTTCAGCCATCCCGGCCGGGATGAGCTGCTGCTGGGCATGAACCTGATGAGCGAGGCCGTGACGGAGTTTACGGCCCGGAGCTAAGGGGAATAGGGTTATTGATGACAGCTGGGTTGATTGGTTAGAGTTTAGAAGTTAGAGGTTGTAGTTTGTGACATATGAGAGGCTATGAGTAGCGTCTGCTGTATTTAGTACAATAGATTCCCTGTTTTTGGCAGTCTGATAGGATTCTGTTGCATTCTGTGCAGGAGAATTGGGCGAGAATGGGCTTTTTGGGTGAACATGGGGTCGTGATCTCTACCCTATGAGCGAATTACGCGATAATTGCACTTTATACATCTAAAACTCCATATGGATGGGCGAATGAGGAGATAGCTGCACTTCGTACAACTAAATAGATGTCATTCGGGCAAAACGAAAGGATTCGCCATTTTTAATTGCAGAGCATACAACTATATCTTTGAAACAACTATATTGCTCCCGAATAGCTGCACCAAATACACTTATCTGAACTCGGAGCAAGCAACCTAAACCAGAGTTCATCCGCAGCAAACAACAATCAAGAGGTTGGCGGGAGTCAGCGGCCGATAATCTTAATAATCAACGCGCTTACGTGTGGAAGGGCAGGAAGATGGAAATTAAAGCGGTGCTCTTCGATCTGGATGGAACGTTATTGGACCGCGAGTCCTCTCTGGTCTCTTTTGTCCGCGATCAGTATGAACGATATCCACAATTTCATTCTGTTGCCAAAGAAAAATTTCTGCAGCGGTTTGTCGAGCTGGATCAGCACGGTTATGTCTGGAAAGATAAAGTGTATCAGCAGCTTCTTGAGGAGTTTTCTATCCGTGAGCTAAGCTGGGCAGAACTTTTGAATGATTATCTGCATGGTTTCCAAGGACATTGCATCGGATTTCCTAATATGATGAGTATGCTTACAACCTTAAAGGCAAACGGAATCAAACTCGCGCTGGTATCCAACGGCTATGGACAATTCCAATATGATAATTTTCAAGCTCTGGGGATCAGCCCTTTGTTTGATGAGGTGTTGATTTCAGAGTGGGAAGGTCTGCGCAAGCCGGATCCGGCGATTTTCCTTCGGGCATTGACTAAGCTAGGGGTTACGGCGGAGGAAACGCTGTTTGTCGGCGACCACCCGGACAATGATATCCGGGCGAGCCGTGCCGCAGGTCTCAGAGCAGCATGGAAACAAAGTACACAGTTTTCTACGGATGTAGAGGCGGATGTAATATTTGAAGATCTTAAGGAATTAGTTCAGTATGTAATAATTGATTAATAACAAATCGTTGGATATTGGCAGTGTGCAGGCTGGTATTGGTGAAAAAGGCAAGTCTTCCGGTATGGGGGGCTTGCTTTTTGTTTATGCAAATACATGGCATTTCAGCGCAGCTTGCAGGGATGTTTCGAGTACAGGAGTCTAATGATTTGGAATGTATATATATGGATATAAGAAAGACCGAATGAAGAGGAGGGGCAATGTGGAAAATGTACTGGAATGTGCGAATCTGACGAAAATGTATGGAAAAAAGGCTGCTTTAAACGGACTGAATTTAACAGTTCCCAAGGGAAGTATAGTAGGGCTGTTGGGGCCGAACGGGGCGGGGAAAACGACGCTTATGAAGCTGATCGTGGCTTTGCTGCGGAATTATAAAGGGACGATTACAGTCGGTGGGCAACATCCCGGTGTGGAAACGAAAAAGATTGTATCCTATCTGCCGGACAGAGAATTTCTGTATTCATGGATGAGTATTGAGGAGTGTATTGATTTTTATCATCACGCTTTTGCCGATTTTCAGCGGGACAAGGCCTGCGGAATGATAGAGATGCTCGGATTGAATCTTAAAGATAAGGTGAAGTCCCTGTCCAAAGGAATGCAGGAGCGTGTGAGCTTATCGCTTACGTTTGCACGCCGGGCCCAATTATTCGTACTTGATGAACCATTAGCGGCTGTCGATCCATCAACGCGTGATAAAATCATGCAGATTATCCTGGATAATTTTGACCCTGACAGCTCCATTCTGATCAGCACCCACCTGATTCGCGATGTCGAAAGCCTGTTTACGCATATAGCGATTGTGGACGAAGGAAGAGTGCAGCTGCAGGGGAGCGTGGAGGAATTGAAACGGGAGTATGGCCTGCCCATTGAAGATTTGTTTAAAAGCATCGTTTAACCATTTGAGAAGGGGAGTAGTTACGTGATTCTAGTCCATCAATTTAAACTGGAGTGCAAAAGACATTTTGCAATGTTCGCCTCGTTAACCGGATTAAGCTGCTTAATCAACCTGTATTTCCTGTTCAGCTCAGGCCAAGATCTGGCATTTCTGATTCTCACCGTAAACATGGTCATCGGTATTCTGATCCCGGTGTACATCTATGTGGATTATTACAGGGAATTCTTCACGGGTACGATGCCGGTTAATCATATGCTGCCTGTCAAGACTTCATCGCTGTTTCTGGTGAAATCGGCTGTTTTTATGCTCGGCACCACGGCGGTATGGTCGACGACATTGCTGGAGGTGTTTTTAAATCCTGATGGCTTATATCAGGCGAGGATTGCTGATTCGGCCAGTCCGGCGCTAGGAATCCTGTATCTGTTGTTGTCCAAGCTGTGCAGTATTCCTGCCGGACTGGCCTTAATAGGACTGGCGCTGGCTGCAGGCAAAAGACAACGCAAACCGTTGTTAAGCCATCTCTGCATTGCTGTCCTGATTGTTGCGGTTGTTGCTGTCCAGTTCGCTCTGGTTATTCAGGACAGCTCGCACTGGAGCTTAGGAACGTCGGCTAATGAGTCCTTCAAGCAATACGCCAATCTGCTGACGGTCAGTCCCATCTATCAGGAGCAGGCGGCCAATATTAACGATACGATCAGTTGGCAGTCTATTGGCATGAATCTGCTGGTCGCCTGCGTTGCAGGCAGCGGGGCAGCCCTTCTGCTGAACGGACGGAAATATGAGCTGTATGGAAAATAAAGTTTAGGCTCGGCTTCCGGTGATATTCGCATATTCGATCAGCGCCGCTGTTCCGGCGGCCGTGAGCGTGTAGCGGCCGCGCCCCACCCGGAAGAACCACCCATAGTAGTTCTTCTGCAGGAATGCGGCGGCGCCCGGCACGCCGCTTCTCTTGCGCAGCTCGGCGGGTGTGACGCCGAGCGGAGCTTTCGCCCGGCTGTCCGCAGCCGCCGGGCCTAAGGCAGACACAGCAGCGGCGTCCGCTGCTGCGTCTGCCTCTGGCGCGCCGCCGCGTCCGGCGCGCTTCGCGGCGAGGCCGGCCGCCGCAAGGGCGGCTTCGGCCTCAGCGGCCTGCAGCGCGAGCGCCACGCGCAGCGCCTTCTCGCGGTAGGCCGTCACGAGCTTGACGCGCGTGCTGCCGCCGGTGTTGTAGTCACCGCTGCGCTCGCGGAACTCGTAGAGCAGCCGCTCGCGCCGCCGTGTGCGGCTGCGGGGCTGGGGCGGCGCGTCGCCCGGCTCCGCGAGCACCTCGACCAGCGGTGCCTTGGTCTTGTAGAAGACGACAGTGATCAGTCCAAGGCCAAGGCGGCGGCATAGCCCGCTGAGTTCGCCCCAGCGCTGGTTCACCGCGCCTTTTTTGTCACGCACGCGCTCCACGGCGAGATAAACGTTGGGACTTAACCGCAATCGTTCAACCCCCTGCAGCAGCAGGGCGAGGTTGAACGATTTTTTCATCTCCACGATCAGCGGCTGCTCCTCACCTTCACGCAGTCCAACCAAATCACAGGTCCGCACCTCGCCTTTGATGTCATAGCCTTGTCTCTCAAAAAAACTCTTCAAAGGAGCATATAGCTCCGTTTCATGCTTTACGGCCATATTTGTCACTCCTGTGTCCTAATGTTGCGTCCCCGGCTGAATCTACAGGTTTACGGTTGAATGGCAAAGTGTCTGAATAAGCTTGGAGGACAAGCCCGCACTTTGTGCCGGTATTTTATAAGGGAAATCATGATGCTCTATTATAGCACAGCAAAAAAGAGGTAAACTATTCCGGGCTCGCCGCATAGGTATGTAATACACTTTTAAAGCTGTGGAGCAAGTAGGAGCGCAAGAGGAGGTAGCGAGCAATGGATATTTTTGAGCGTATAGCTTCGTATCGGGCTGAGAACGACCGTTTGGCGTGGAGCGGCACCTTCAAGGACTATATAGAACTGCTGAGAAAAGACCCCTCTCCCGCTAAAACAGCTCATTCCCGCGTATACGACATGATCAAGTCACACGGCGTAGAGGACATTAATGGACGCAAGCGGTATAAATTTTTTGAGCAGGAGATTTTTGGACTCGACCGGGCGGTGGAGAAGCTGGTGGAGGAATATTTTCATTCCGCAGCCCGGCGTCTAGACGTACGCAAACGGATATTGCTGCTTATGGGACCGGTCAGTGGAGGGAAATCGACATTGGTTACGCTGCTGAAACGTGGCCTTGAGCAGTATTCGCGTACGGATGCAGGAGCGGTGTATGCCATTGAAGGCTGCCCGATGCATGAGGACCCGCTTCATTTGATTCCGCTGGAGCTGCGCCCGGAGATCGAGAGAGAACTGGGTGTGCGGATCGAGGGCAATCTCTGCCCTTCCTGCCAAATGCGGCTGAAGAATGAATACCATGGCGACATCGAGCAGGTGAAGGTTGTACGGGTGCTGCTGTCGGAGGAGGAGCGGGTGGGCATCGGGACCTTCAGTCCGTCCGATCCGAAGTCGCAGGATATCGCTGACCTCACAGGCAGCATCGACTTTTCCACGATTACCGAATTCGGTTCGGAATCCGATCCGCGCGCCTACCGCTTCGACGGGGAACTGAACAAAGCGAACCGCGGAGTGATGGAGTTCCAGGAAATGCTCAAATGCGATGAGAAGTTTCTGTGGAACCTGCTGTCGCTGACCCAGGAAGGCAACTTTAAGGCCGGGCGCTTCGCATTGATATCGGCGGACGAGATGATCATCGCCCACACGAATGAAACGGAGTACAAATCCTTTATTTCCAACAAAAAGAATGAAGCGCTTCAGTCCCGCATGATCGTCATGCCTGTGCCGTACAACCTGAGAGTGTCGGAAGAGGAAAAAATCTACGCCAAGCTGATCGCCCAAAGCGACATGAAGCATGTGCATATTGCGCCCCACGCGCTGCGCGCCGCTGCGATTTTCTCAATCCTGACCCGCCTGAAGGAGAGCAAGAAGCAGGGGATGGACCTGATCAAAAAGCTGCGCATGTATGACGGCGAAGAGGTTGAAGGCTACAAGGAAGCCGACCTCAAGGAGATGCAGACCGAATATTTGGATGAAGGCATGTCTGGCATCGACCCGCGTTATGTCATCAACCGGATTTCCAGCGCCCTGATCAAAGGCGACCTACAGTGCATGAACGCACTGGATGTGCTGCGGGCGATCAAGGATGGCTTGGATCAGCACCCCTCGATTACCAAGGAGGAGCGGGAACGGTATCTGAATTTCATTTCCATCGCCCGCAAGGAATACGATATTCTGGCCAAAAGCGAAGTGCAGAAGGCGTTCGTTTACTCTTTTGAAGAGTCCGCCAAAACGCTGTTCGAAAATTATCTCGATAATATCGAAGCCTTCTGCAACTGGGCAAAGATTCGTGATCCTCTGACGGATGAGGAGATGGAGCCGGATGAGCGGCTGATGCGCTCCATTGAAGAGCAGATCGGCATTTCCGAAAATGCGAAAAAAGCTTTCCGTGAAGAAATCCTGATCCGTATTTCCGCCTATTCCCGCAAAGGCAAAAAGTTCGAGTACAACAACCACGACCGGCTGCGGGAAGCGATCGAGAAGAAGCTGTTTACCGATCTCAAGGATATCGTCAAGATTACCACCTCCTCCAAAACGCCGGATGAAAGCCAGCTCAAACGGATCAACGAGGTATCCAGACGCCTGATCGACGAGCATAACTACTGCCCGATCTGCGCCAACGAGCTGCTGAAATATGTCGGAAGTTTGCTGAACCGGTGACCGCATTCATTAGGCACATTCTCCAATAAAGAAATCTGCAAGCTGCATACTTTTGTATGTAACTGCAACACTGCGGACTGCCATGAGGCGGTCCTTTTTGTGGTGTTCTTTTAAGTAAAATGTACTGCTGAACGCCCATGCAAAACGCCCATGCAAAACGCTGAAGCAGAAAGCTGGTGCACGATACATGCTGAACTTGCCAAAGGGGCAACGGAGCGTACAGCACTGACTTATGTACTTTGAGCTCATATACCCAGATTCACGGACCGTATAGTCCTTGTGATGCTGCAAATACCGTTAAATATAGCGAATATGGAGAAATAGCCACCAAAAATACATACAAAAGTCGACATTTTCATAGGAATATCAGTTTTTTCTTATAGTCGAAATTTAGGAGATCGTGTAATTTAATAGCGGATTCATTTTTTTTATCATTGGAGGGAAGAACGTTGTCGAAGATGAAGATTGTGAAGAAAGGTTTTGTCTTATTAATTGTGATTTGTTTCACGATATCTCCCTACGCTTCCGTATTCGCCGGGACGGCTTCGGATATTTCCGGGAATTGGGCCGAACCGCAAATTAGCAAGTGGATGGAAAAAGGCTTCATCTCCGGATATCCGGATGGCCGCTTTAAACCGGCTAATCCCATCACCAGAGCCGAACTGGTTTCATTAGTTAACAAATCCTTTGGATTTGTGGAGAGCAAGTCCGTGGAGTTCAAGGATGTGGCAGCTTCAAGCTGGGTGTATCCGGAGTTGTTAAAAGCAAATGCTGTTGGATACATTAGCGGATACGGCAACGGCTCTTTTGGACCGGGCAACAAGGTTACCCGGCAGGAATTAGCGGTCATTGTCAGCAAACTGCTCGGGTTGACTGCATCAGCAGATGCCAACTTCAGCGATACAGCGGATAGTCCGGCGTGGTGCAAAGACGCTATCAGTGCAGTGCAGGAGAAGGGGATTATGCAGGGCTTTGCAGACAACAGCTTTCATCCGGGTGATCGGGCGACCCGCGCCGAGGCTGTAGTTATTCTGGATAGAGCTCTGGACATACATAATTCAGCAGTAAGCGTAACATACAGTACACCAGGGACCTATGGCCCTGAAGCAGGGAATGCCGCCACCCTTCAGAATGTTATCATCAACTCACCGGATATTAAACTCCGGAATACGATGATCAGCGGTAATTTACTCTTAGGAGAAGGTATAGCAGAAGGCGAAGCGGTCCTTGAGAATGTGACTGTCAAGGGAACGACTACCGTCTCCGGCGGCGGTGCTCGCAGCATTCATTTTGACAAGAGCATTCTTGGCACGGTCATCATCGACAAAAAGAATGGCAGTGTAAGAATTGTGGCAGAAGGAACGACGACGGTTGCCAATCTGCAGGTTCAATCGGAAGCGGCGATTGAATCGATCACGGGGGCAGCTGTAGGTGTAGTAACCTTATCGAAAGAGCTGCCGGCAAACGCCAAGATAAGCTTGAAAGGCAGCTTTAAGGAAGTCAACATTCAAGCACATAATATTGCTGTAGATATTCCTGAAGGCACGATTCAGAGTCTAAACGTGGCTAAAGAAGCCACAGGCAATAAACTGAAGAATGAAGCCAGCATCACAAGGATGAATATCAATACTGGCCTGGATGTTACAGGAAAAGGTAAAATTGACACTGCGGTCATCAATGCCGTGGGCATTACGATGGAAACTTCGCCAGTCAAGCTGGAAGCTGGTAAAGACAGCGGCTCCGATGTTAAGGTCAAGATTGGCGGTGTTGACAAATCGGCTGTGACGCCATCACCAACAGCGGCGGGAAACACTAATCCTGCTGTACCGCCGACAACTGCAACCCCAACCCCAGCGGCGACAGCAACACCAGCCGCGACAGCAACGCCAGCCGCAACCGCAACTCCTGTGGCGACAGCAACGCCAGCGTCGACAGCAACACCAGTGGCGACAGCAACGCCAGTGGCGACAGCAACACCAGCGTCGACAGCAACGCCAGTGGCGACAGCAACGCCAGCGTCGACAGCAACGCCAGTGGCGACAGCAACACCAGTGGCGACAGCAACGCCTGTGGCGACGGCAACGACGCCAGTGGCGACAGCCACAGCCAAGCCAACCGCAAAACCAACAGCGACCCCGCCGCCAGCATTAAGCGGCAATGTTAAGGGGAGTTTTACGTATGCAGACGGATCGATGGTTGAAGAGGGAACTCTGTATCTATACAGGCTGAAGAATGGAGTAGGAATCACCTATGAAGCAGAGCTGAAGAACGGTTGGTTTGGAATAGAGCTACCGGACGGCAAGTATTACTTGAACCAGCTTTATACCGGAGGGAATCAAGAGGTTATTGCTTTGTCCCGTCAATTTACTGTCGCTGACGGTAAGCTGGATTCAGGGACGCTGCAGCTGACCTTGTCTCCGAAATTGTCAGGAACCTTTCAATTTGCCGATGGCAGCACAATCAGCAATGGAAGTCTGAGCATCAACAGCGTCAATACCAATCCTTCTTCCAATTACAGTGTTGTGGTCCGGAATGGGGACTTCAATCTGTACCTGCCTGATGGCAATTATCAGGTCAGCAGTTTATATAAACACGATAGCCAAGAGAGCATTTCAGTGAACTATACGTTCACCATTACAGGAGGACAATCTTCACCGAGTCCGCTAAGCATTACGCTTCCTGCAGCTGTTACAGGAACAATCAACAATTCCGACGGAACACCGGTTGCTTCCGGAAGGCTGTATGTGAACCGGACAGATTCCGGTACTTACTCAACCTATTTTGCCGAAATTAAGGATGGAGAGTTCACCCTCTACTTGCCGGACGGAAATTACCGTACCTACAATCTTAACACTCCCGAGGAACAGATGATTGGTTTCTACCAGTCATTCAGCGTGTCCGGCGGCAAGACGAGTCCGAACCCGTTTGAAATAATGCTGCCGAAGCTGTTTACAGGAAAGTTAAGCTATTCGGATGGAAGCTCTGTCGGCAAAGGTTCAGTGTTCCTGCTGAACACAACGAACGGAAACGGTTATATCAGCTATTCTTCCGAGGTAATAGATGGCCAATTTAGCGTCTACTTGCCAGACGGCACGTATAAGTTGACCGAATTCAATAATTATGATAACTCTGAAAGAATATCGCTGAACTACAGCTTCACCATAGCTGACGGTCAGCCAGCTCCGGATCCCATTAAGGTTGTCGTTCCCAAGAAGCTTACGGGAACTGTTGTGGATAGTGAAAACCAGCCGGTGAACTCCGGCAGGCTGTATGTGCGTACCACAACCACTCCCGTAGTCGAATATGCTACAGCTATCAAAGACAGCAGGTTCACCCTGTATCTCCCTGATGGCTCATATCAGGTATATACGTATTATGACAGCCAAAACAACATGACCCCACTCAGCTATTCATTTACAGTGCTAGACGGACAAACCGTTCCAAGCAATTTAAATCTAATTATTCCTTCGAAAAATGTGACGGGGACTGTGAAATATTCGGATGGCAGAGTGGTTGAGAATGGAACGGTCTACATTTTTGATCAAGATCCCTCAAATCCTACTTCTGTCGGTGCCAAAGTGAAAAACGGCTCTTTCAGCGTCTATCTGCCGGATGGAGATTATAAGATTAGCAGCTACTATAGCGAAGACAGCAATGAATCGCAACAGGTCTCTTATACCTTCAAAGTTGTGAATAACAAAAGCTTACCTGATCCGTTGTCTGTAGTCGTGCAGCTCAAGAACTTAACGGGGACGTTGCAATTCGAGGATGGTTCAACAATAAAGGATGGGTTTCTGTCCATTACAGAAGAGACCACCCAAGCCTTTGTAACGATTCAAGTGAAGGACGGGAAGTTCAGCTCTTATTTGCCTGACGGCAAGTATAAAGTGGACAGATACAACGTCACAGGCTCACAGGAGAATATGTATCTCACCTACAACTTTACGGTAGCCGGAGGGAAACCGGTCCCGGCTCTGCTGGATATTAAAGTCCCCAATTATAATGTAACGGGTACACTTAAATATCCGGACGGATCAATGGTTCCCGATGGCATATTGTCAGTCAGAGGTCAGACGGCAGGAGCCAGAACTTCTGTGGCTAAAGGACAATTTACACTTACCTTGGCGCCGGGTAAATATGATGTGTACAGTTACAATGATTCAGCTATTCCGGCCTACTCGTTCGAAATTGTTGATAAGCAAATGAAAACCCTGGATATTACCATCCCTTTCAAGAGCGAGATTAAGGTAACCTATGCTGATGGTACAGCACTTGGTAGGAGCTACTTAAATATCAGCACTGATGGAGGGACATATACGAGCTACGGTACTTCTTCACAAGATGGCGTATTCAGTCTTTATCTTCCCGATGGAAAGTATAAGATATATAGTGTAACCGTTAATGATACCAGGGAGAATATTCCATTACATACTGGCATCACTGTAACTGATGGACATCTTAACCCGCAGCCGTATATTCTGAAGCTTCCTCCAAAAGTTTCGGGCTCAATCATTAGTGCAGATGGAACTCCAGTTGCCAATGGAACAATTCATCTCCACAGTGTCGGGGGCAGCGAATACAAGGCATACTCTGCTGTAATCAAAGATGGAAAGTTCTCCTTGTATCTCCCGGAGGCTGATTACACAGTGGATAAATTTATTGACGAAGCCAGTCAGAAGGACATTAAAATCTACTATTCCTTTAGTGTTGCAGCTGGACAGTCAGTGCCCAATCCGCTTGTGATTACCGTGCCTGTGGAGTATTCCGGTACAGTTACTAAAGGCGGTAAACCTATGACTGGCGTTGTTCTATACTTGCATGATACTGACAACAAGAACTCGTATTCAGGACAAATAAAAGACGGGGAATTCACCGTACTCTTGCCTGACGGAAACTACCAGCTCGATAGGGTCAATGACATGAATAACTTTAAGGATTATACGCTCGATCTGAAGTTCAAAGCCGCAGCCGGGGTCATAGATCCCGGGGGCTCTCTGACCATTACGATTCCTTAAGCACATCTCTTGCACAGCAACACAATATGTTGAAAAGTATCATATATACAACAGGCAAGCCTCCGGTATACGGGGCTTGCCTGTTTTTTTTAGCGTGTGCTGCCGAACAGTTGTCTTCCTATCTTCCGGTAAGCCGGTTTACTCCTTCATTGATTGTATATGCCGCTTAAATTGCTTCTTAGCAAACGAGGAACAGCCTGCTTGCAAACTGCTTGTTATAATGAAATCACCGTACGGGGAAAGGCTGGGTGACTCATTGAATTACAGCAAGGATATTGAGAGATGTATCGATTATATTGAGGAAAATATCAAAGACAACCTGACTGCTGAGAAGATTGCCGCCGAGGCCGGATATTCGCTATATCATTTTAGCCGGGTATTCAGTCTGTGCAAGGAGATGTCTGTAATGGAATATGTACGGAGCCGGAAGCTGTCACTGGCAGCGGTCGAATTGTTCAGCGGACGGAGAATTATTGATATTGCGCTGGAGTATGGCTTTGAGACGCCAGGCGGATTTACCAAGGCGTTTCGCAAGGCCTATGGCTATAGCCCATCGCAGTATGCGTCCCGTATGGACGGTTATCTTCAGGGCGGTTCTGTTGTCAAAATCGGAGGTTATTTAATGAATCCAGTTATTATGCATAAACCGGCCTTTAAGGTCGCTGGTTACGGTATTGAAACCAATGTGGCCGAAGGCAATTATACCAAGGATATCGCTTCTTTCTGGAGCCATTATGATGGAGAGAACCTGGAATCAAAGATGTATGAAATTCTCGCACCCCCAAGGCACGGAGAAGTCGGCTTATGTGTTCCGGCCGCTGAGAGCGGAAACGCCACTTATCTGCTTGGCGTGATCGTTGACGATTTTAGCCAGGTGACCGATGAGATGCTGACAGTTGAGGTGCCTGAGGCAGACTATGCGGTATTCACCACACCACCCGTAGATACTTCGGTAGAGAAGGATCAGGGGGATTTTGTTCAGGTGATTAAGAGCACCTGGAAGTATATTTTTGAGGAATGGTTCAAGGGCAGCGGGTATGTCTATGACGAAGGCAAGCTAGATTACGAGTTCTACGACGAACGCTGCCATTCCAGGGTGGATACGGTGATGGAGATTTATGTTCCGGTGAGGGTGCGACTTTAACATTTGAAAGATGGGCAAAGGCTGCCGGTGAATGAGCTTCACTGCGCGAATATTTGGACTTCCGGCCGCTGTTAAGGTTGGATTTCTTGATTTGAGCCGCTGTGCAGCGGTGGAAATCCAACCTTAAAGGCGGACGCTATCGCTCCTGCAGTTCCAAAATTCTCTCCGTTACGCTCACCTCCACAGCCTTTGCCTGTTTTCCTATTGTTAAGGTCGCTGTGGGTAGCGACCTTAAGAAAAGCCCGCTCGCACAAAATATGTGCTACTACACAAACTTGCGCTGCACCTTTTTACCGTCATAGGTAAAAAGGGCTTTTTTGTCTTCTACCACGGTTTGGAGGTGCACCGTCCGGCCCCAGAGGGCATAGATATGCGGGAGCGTGCGTTCCAGATATTTCAGGTCAAGCTCAATACTCTCGTAGCGGTGGGCGATCAGCAGTTCACCATTGCGCTCGTAATCGGCATCCTGAACAACAAGGTAGGGAGAACCGCCGTTGACCCGGGCAAGCACAAGCTGGTCGCGTACATTTTCCCAGGCCTTGTCGGTGATTTTCCATTCCGGGCCTTTTTTCTCAAAGACATAGAGGTCGAGGTCATTAACCAGCTCTTTGGACAGGTAGCTGCGGATAAACGAAATGTCCGAATCCAGTTCACGTACCTCAAACATTTTGTCACGGTCCCAGCGGCGTTCGATGTCTTCAAAGATTTTGAGCCCCAGATAGTAAGGGTTCAGGCTCTGGCGCGAAGGCTGCACGACTGAGGAATTGAGCTTCGAGTATTCAATTGTCTCCTCAGGAGTCAGGTCCAGCTCGCGCATGATCCGCTGATGCCAATAGGAGGCCCAGCCTTCGTTCATGATCTTGGTCTCCATCTGCGGCCAGAAATAGAGCATTTCGTCACGCAGCATCGTCATAATGTCGCGCTGCCAGTCCTCCAGCACGGTCGAATACTGCTGGATGAACCAGACGATATCCTTCTCCGGCTCAGGCGGGAAGGCCCGTTTTCCTGCGGTTTCCGCTGCCTGCGGCTCTGCTGAAGCCGTATCCAGATTCCATAGCTCACTATAAGGACTTGGCGCAGCGGTACCGCCGGCTGGGGCATCCTTGCGTTCCTTCATCTTGGCTTCCAGCAGATGGGTTTTGCCCAGCTTGCGCGGCTGGATCAGACTGGGGTCAATATGCTCCTGTATTGCCAGCACAGAGTCGATGAAGCTCTCCACAGCATCCGTTCCGTAGGTCACCGAGTAGCCGGCAATCCGGTCGGCTGTGGCTGACATACTCTCGACCATATCCCGGTTGGACATGGAGAAGCGCATGTTGTTCTTGAAGAAATCGCAATGCGCCAGCACATGCGCGACAATCAGCTTGTTCTGGATCAGCGAGTTTCCGTCCAGCAGGAAGGCATAACAGGGATTGGAGTTAATGACGAGCTCATAGATTTTGCTTAGTCCGAAATCGTATTGCGATTTCATTTTGTGAAATGTTTTTCCGAAGCTCCAGTGTCCAAATCGGGTAGGCATTCCATAGGCTCCGAACGTGTAAATAATATCGGCAGGACATATTTCATAACGCATCGGGTAAAAATCCAGCCCAAATCCGGTCGCAATCTCCGTGATCTCGGCAATCGCCCGCTCCAGCGCTTTAATCTCATCCCCGGGCATGAATCCATCGCTCCTTCCAGCTTGCTGTGTTTGCTGCAACCTATTCCGGCTAGACCGCAGAGGTTCCGTTAGATCGGTACTGTTCTTCTTAATGTATATGGGAGGAGGGGAGGGAGTATGATGCCGTGAATCGGGAGTTGGATAAATAGACTTCATGTAAATTGGAGTATGTAATCGAAGAGTTAAAAAAATAGCTTAACAATAAACAGTCAGTTTATTGTTAAGCTATTCTTCATCAGGGTCAATTCCCCAAAATATATAATGAGACAGTCCAGTATTTGCAAAGTAACAAGCATCTACATACACTTCCCGAAGATCCTCGTCAATCCTGTAAATAATAATCACATTGCCGATTAACACCCAAAAGTATTCATTAAACTCAAAGCCAGGGAAGTCAGAAACTCCATCAGCTTTATACTTGGGTTCATCGGCCAATACAGATTTTGAACGTCTAAAGACATTCATGGAATCTACTTTAAATTCCTTCATTCGGGCAAGAGCTACCCGAGCGTAAGTGGTCCAGAGAACCTTGAATCGGTCAGATTTCATTCTTGGGCCTCTTTCAGTAATTGTGTAAACTCCTCTTCGCTATCACTGTATGTGGAAACTCCATCCTTGCGATCCTTCTGAGCTTGTTGCAGTTGGGACAAAACCCCTTCATCTTTAAAAATGACCGAAGTCATTCGCTTCTTCTGTTCCTCTGTAAATATAGGCTGTTCATCTTTCCTTTGCAGCGTAACGTTGAATCCAAAGTTTTCTTCGATTAGCTGGACCAAATCTTTAAGGTCAACGTAAGATTTTCCCTGAAAGCTCTGTTCTAATTGTTCCTTGGAAATGGACATTCTGCTCACCGCCTTTGTGTAATTATATCACAAACCAATAGCAATCTTATTGTGTTAAGATTACATTTATTAACACATGAATATCATGATTTTCTAGATCTAAAGGGGCCAATCTGTATGAGCCAACACTGTTATGACTTACATGGGACCGTCAATAAAATGACTCGGCATCATTTTCCCTTCGAGGACGACCTGATCCCCAGAAATAGGGTCTATTTGCTCTTTGAAACGGGGGAATACGGCATGAGGCAGATCGGATCGTTCGAGTTGGTACCCACATAGGCCCTAATCTACTTAGGTCGCACTTTTATGTAAATAATGTAAGGGGATTATTTCTTGATTATAGCAAACAAAGTTCTTTAACATATGCAAGTAAGCCACGAAGTGTACGAATCTCAACCTTCAGTTCTTCGTTTGCAGTATGAGACACGATCATGCCATCCTTAGATTGAAGCAGTTCTTTGGTCGCTTCTTTCGGGTCTTGAATGGCACGAATCAGCGCGACTTCTTCAACAAACTTGGTGCTACCTTCGGTATGAGATGCAAGGATTTGCAGCTTGACGTATTGATCGGGATAAATCTTACGAACTTCTTCCCATTGCATTGCTGGCACCTCCAGTTAGGTTGTCCTTTAATTGTAGCAGATAATGGGCAATTAAAAAGCTCTCCATAAACGATGCATTTCGTTCGTGGAGAGCTTATTTGAATACCCGACGATATGACTCGCAGACTTTGGGCTTGAAATTGAACTTGAGCTCTGAACTTTGAGCTTGAACTTGAATTTTGATTTTGATTTAGATCTGAAACCCGACCAAAAGGGAAAGTGACGGAGGGGAAGTTTGGAACTGGAGGAGCGAACGCGTCCGCCTTTATGGACCAATTTCTACCGCGATCAGCGGTTTGTAATCAGGAAATTGGTCCATAACAGCGGCCGGAAGTCCAAACATTCCCCGCAGTCACGGCCGAACCCGAAAGGTATAGCCTTACATTCTTACAGTCTTATAGCCTTTAAGCCTCACAGCCTCTTAATGCTTCCTACCTCAGTACACAAACCTCCTCTGCGCCCAGTAGCTGAACAGGAAGATCGAAACCTCGGTCAACAGCTTGGCGGCGACAAGCGGGATGATCAGCTTTTCATTGTAGAAATAGAGCAGCCCGTAATTGAACAGCAGCACGAGAATGACCAGCGCGAAGTATTTGGGCAGCGATTCCTGGAGCCTGGACGCCTTTCCGCCGGTGAACACATATTTCCGGTTCATGGAATAGTTGAAGATGGAGCTGCACAATCTCGCGGCGGCGACTGACAGGAACAGGTTGTGGCTGAGACTCTGGAACAGGAACAACAGCGTAAAGTCGAGCAGGGCCGACAGCAGCGATGAAGTGCTGAACATTAGGATCGGCAGATAAATCCGGAAGGAATCCACCAGAGGCCGGAAATGGGACGATTTATTATCTTCCAGATACACGGTATCAATATATTTCTCGGTAAGGGTATACCCCTCTCTATGGGCAGTCAGCAGCATGTTCATTTCATACTCAAACCGTTCCCCGGGAATCTGGCACAGCCAGTCAAGCATCGGGAAGGAGAAGCCGCGCAGGCCGGTTTGTGTATCATAGATTTTGGTGCCTGTAGTGAGGGAAAAGACTGCCCGTGTCACCGAGTTGCCGAAACGGCTGCGAAGGGGAATGGTCCCGCTGAACCGGCGGCTGCCCAGCACAATTCCGGGAGTGGTCTGGTTCTGGAGCACCTCGACAATCCGCTTAATGTCATGAGGCAGATGCTGGCCGTCACTATCCGCGCAGACTACATAGCCGGACAGTCCGGTCTCCTGGATATACCGGAAGCCTGTCTTCAGAGCGCGTCCTTTTCCCAGGTTGGCCTCATGCGTCAGGACAGTGCAGCCGAAGGCTTCGGCCATGTCGAAGATTCCGCGGTAAGCCGGGCCGCTTCCGTCATCTACAAGGATGATCGCTCCAAGCTGATACTCTTGCAGCTGCACAATTAATTCCAGCAGTCGTTTATCTGGCTCATAGGCCGGAATAAGGATCGTCATGAGGTTACTCCCTCCTTGATATAAAGAATGTCGCTGACGCCGCGTTCCTGATTTTTGCCCAGCGGATTATTCACAACCCGTCCCATGAAATACATTGTGGATGAACCGCCGCCGTCCAGATTGTAGGCTTCGGTGGCTCCGAGATCCGACATCACAGCAGCAAGCTCGGCGAGGGTCATGCCCCGGCTGTAGCCTTCGCTGCGCCCGTCCACAACAACGAACACATAATGGTTTGGTGCGATCATGCCAATCGCGGTCCGGGGATTCGCATTCTGGATGGAACGGTTGCCGAAATTTCTGTCGATTTTGACACTGCTGAAATCACTGACGATGTTGCCGTCCTGAATCAGAATCGGCCCGAAGGAGAGGGTATTGGTGGCTCCCTGGGCCAGCAGATCGGACGAAGAAATTTCTTCCTCGTCATACGTCTTCATGGTCCCGTCATCGAACAGCGCCATCGCATCCCGCACGGGATCATCCCGGTACACTGTTCCATTGCGGATAATGACCCCATCCTCGCGGAAGCCATAGTAATCGCCGTTGATTGCAAAGACCGCGTTGTTGCTGGAGGCAATCTCTGAGGTGTCCTCTATGATGTTCGTGCCAAAGCTGCTTTCGGCAAAAGCAGAGCGCAGGCTGCTTGCCTCCTTAAGCACGACATCAGCGACAAAATAAGTGATCTGGTCTGAACCGGACCCGGTCTGTACCTGGTCGATCTGGATCTGGATATCGTCACTGGAATAACTCCAGTCGTCGGAAGTCGCGTTAACCTCGGCTGCAACTGTGGCTGCTGCTGTGCTTACGCCGGCTGTGGCTGTGTCATCCGCTACGACGACTTCGACATGTTCGATCAAGTAACGGTCTGCCAGGCTATAGATCACCGTGCCGAGACTCAGGAGGACCACGATCATCACGATCAGAAGTTTGCGTTTGAAACTCCAGGGTTGTTTTTTTCTTATGTTCATCATTGAACCATCACCTCATCATGTAAGTTGTTAAGGTCATCATACCGGGGCTACCTTTAGTGAAACTGAAATAGTAACCGCACCGGACAATTGGTATACTTTAACAGAGATCCGGCCATTTCCAGCAATGATAAGGAGGGTAAAGGCTATGAATCCAGTCCGTTGCGGTTATAAATAAACGATGATGCGATTGAGGGAACCGCTGATTTTAGCTTTTGTATCAAGGAATCTATTGCTATACTTTAACAACAAGACGGTTATTAGAGCTGCTGGGAGGTTCAGTCATGACGCATCGTATACTGCTGGTTGAGGACGATGAAGATATTAGTAGAATGGTATTTTCTTATTTGGTAAAAGAGGGCTATGAGGTGGAGACTGCATTTGATGGTGAGGCAGCGGAAAAGCTTTTTCATCGCGGCGGCGCCTATGATCTGGTTCTGCTGGATCTGATGCTTCCGAAACGAAGCGGCAACGATGTGCTGCAGACGATTCGCCGGGACAGTCTGGTGCCTGTGCTGATCATGTCGGCTAAGGACAGTGATGTGGACAAGGCGCTGGGCCTTGGCTTCGGCGCGGATGATTATATTACGAAGCCGTTCTCGATGATCGAGCTGGCGGCACGGGTGAAGGCGGCGATCCGGCGGGCAGGATATGCCGCTGCTGGAAGTCCTGTTCAGGAAACAGCTGCCGTTCAGGAGCGCGCCAACACGATAGCACTGCGTGGACTCACCGTCGATCTCGATAATTTCTCGGCGCTGAAGAACGGGGAAGAGGTCAAGCTTACGGCCAAGGAGTTCCAGATTCTTAAGCTGTTCGTGAGCAGCCCCGGCCGGGTGTACACCAAAGCGCAGATTTACAGCGTCGTCTGGGAAGACGATTATTACGGGGATGAGAATGTCATTAATGTACATATGCGCAGACTGCGTGAAAAAATTGAAGATGACCCGTCAAAGCCGGAATACATCAAAACGTTATGGGGCATTGGCTACAAGCTGGGGGATGTGCTGGAATGATCGCTTTTTTGAGTGTGGCTATCCTGCTGCTACTGATCGTGATCCTCTGGCAGTACCTGCGTCTGCGGGAGCATTCCCGCCACCTCGATTATATCCATACCAAACTTACGAGCATTGTTGACCGGGGCTCGCACGAAAGGCTGCTTCTGTTCAATAGCAACCCTCATCTGCAAACGCTGCTGACTGATCTCAACAGGCTGCTGGACGTCAATCACAAGGGAGCGGTCGAACTGGCCAAGCTGGAGAAGTCTATGCGCAGCATGCTGGCAAACATCTCCCATGATCTGAAGACTCCGCTGACGGTGGTGCTCGGCTATATTGAAACGATTCTCCATGACGGGAATATAACGGAAGAGGAGCAGGCGCATATTCTGCGGATGATTCATGCCAAGGCAGAAGAGGTGATCCGGCTGATGAACAGCTTTTTTGATCTGGCCAAGCTGGAGTCCGGGGATAAGCAGATCGCGCTGTCGCGGGTGGAGCTGGGCGAGGTCTGCCGGCGGAACATACTTTCCTTTTACGATATCCTGAATGCCAAGGGCAGTGAGGTGGAGATTGGGATTCCGGATGAGGCGATGTACATGATGGGCAACGAGGAGGCGCTGGACCGGGTGCTGTCCAATCTGTTGTCCAATGCGATCAATTACGGGGATGCCGGAGGTGTACTTGGACTCACCCTCTACAGCGCAGGAGACCAGGTGTGCATAGACGTATGGGACCGGGGCAAAGGTATCACCGAAGGGCATCAGGATAAAGTCTTCGAACGGCTCTACACACTGGAGGATTCCCGCAACCGTGACTATCAGGGGAGCGGCCTTGGGCTGACCATCACCAAACGGTTGACCGAACAGATGAACGGCAGCATTACCTTACGCAGCAAACCTTACGTCAAAACGGTATTTACGCTTTCTTTTCGCAGGCTGACCTTCTAAAAACTATACTGGTCCGGCGGCTTAACCTGCACTTACGGCTGCATCTTAAGATTTTCGTAAGAATCAGGTAATAAAAAAGAAAATTCCGCTGTGTACAATAAGAACCAGGAAGACAAACGAAGAAGCCAAAGGGGATAACGGAAATGACCACCATACTGCGTACTTGGGATTTAACCAAGGAGTATCAAGGCAAAGAGGCTGTCAAAGGCGTGAATATGAATATCAAGCAAGGCGAAATTTACGGGTTCCTGGGACCTAACGGTGCGGGCAAAACTACGGTGATGAAAATGATCACCAATCTGGTGAAGCCGACGGCAGGGGAGATTGAATTTTTTGGCGAGTTTATGACAAACCGTTCCTATGAAATGCTGAAACGTATGGGCTGCATTATTGAATATCCGGTATTCTACGACAAGCTGACGGCAAGAGAAAATCTCCAGCTGCACGGGGAGTATATGGGTTACTACGATGCCAAGGCCATGGAAGAAGCGCTGGAGCTGGTGAAGCTGAAGGGTGTGGACAAAAAGCCGGTCAAGCAGTTTTCCCTGGGGATGAAACAGCGGCTGGGCATTGCCCGGGCAGTCATGACGAAACCGGAGCTGCTCATTCTGGATGAGCCGATCAACGGGCTGGACCCCATGGGCATCAAGGAGCTGCGTGAGGTGTTCCGCATGCTGAGCCGCGAATACGGAATGACGCTGCTGATCTCCAGCCATATTCTGGGTGAAGTTGAACAGGTCGCCGACACCATCGGCATGATCCGTGACGGAATTCTGCTGGAGGAAGTGGCGATGGATACGATTCGCAGCCAGAACACGCAATACATTGAACTGATTACCGGAGAGAGCAGCAAAGCGGTGTATGTTCTGGAGCACAAGCTGGGACTCACCAACTTCAAGGTGCTCGACCCGCGGACGATCCGCATTTACGATGCCATACAGCAGCTTGAACTGAATAAAGCACTGGTAGAAGCGGGTGTGGAGCTGGAAAGCCTGAGTAAAAAGAATCATTCGCTGGAAGATCATTTTGTGGAACTGATGGGGGGTGAGGGCATTGCTTAAGCTGATACAACTGGAAATCCGTAAAAACAAACTGGCAGGCATGCTCAAAGGCGTTGCCATCGCCAACCTCGCAATTTTTGTCTTTATGCTGCTGCTTACTTACGTTGATTCTGAAGGCAGCGGCAGCGGCGGCGGGGAATTCAAGTCTTATGCAGAGATGTTTGACGGCTTGTATGTTCTTGTCAAGGCGACCTTTGTGGTGTTTGCTTCGGTTGTACTGAGCAAGCTGGTTATTGATGAGTATAAGAACAATACTATCACTTTGCTCTTTATGTACCCTATCTCCCGTAAAAAGCTCTTAGGTGCCAAAATTATCATCGTATTCCTCTTTACACTGATCAGTATTTTTGTAACGGATGTTCTGATTAGCGCTCTTCTGATCGGACTTAACTCCTTCACCCATGCGATTCCGGGACAGCTGGATTTGGCTGTGGTTCCTGGAGAGATGATCCGGATAGGTGCGGATGCGGCATATGCGGCAGGGATTGGACTAATTCCTTTATATATTGGAATGCGCAAGAAATCCGTACCAGCCACCATAGTTACTGCAGTGTTGCTTGTCAGCGTGAGTGCCTCCGATTTTGGTAATTTCCAGCCGGGTAATCTGGTAGGGTTCTCCATCTTCCTCAGTCTGCTTGGCGTAGCCATTGCTTACCTGTCGATCCGGAATATTGAACAGAAGGATATTGCCTGAAGGTAACCGGAAGTACAGCTTTGAGTGTTTTCATTTCCTAAGTTCCTCTGCGGTGAGGTTAAGGATGGTCCAACCGTTCTTGCTCATCTGCCGGAGGGACTTTTTTGCTGTAAAACCGCTTGGCATCAATGTTTTGATGGCGACCAACTGCGGTTTTTTTGCTATAATAGTTCTTAATTCAGCAATTTTCGAGCGGAGTACAGATTGAAGTTATGGCTACAGTTTATCCGCAGTTAATGAATAGATGAAGATACAGGATTGAAGCAGCAGAGGAGGTGGGCTATGACTAAACAATGGTCTTTTATTCTGGATCGGGTGCTTTCGGAAGAAGGTGCTTATAAAGCGTTATACGATCATCACCCCGACCTGATAATTGTGCTGGACAGGCAGGGATATTATGTAGACAGCAACCGTGCTTTTGAAGTTGCCGCTGGCGCAGATCCGGAGCTTCATGAGCCATTGTCTGGTTTGCGGCTAGAACCTCCCGGAGAAGAACATTTTGCTGCAGCGCTCGGGGGTATCGGCTCCGGCTTTGAACTAGAGGCGGATGAGAGCCGCGGAAGCAGCCCGGCTGCGGTTACGTATGTGCCGGTAAAAGCTGAAGAAGGGATCGCAGGCGTGTTCGCCATTATCCGATATGACCAGAGCCGTGTTCTTCCTCTTCTGCTTCAGGAATGGTTCGGCAGGCTCCTGACCGGGGAAGTTTCTCCCATGGAATGGACGGATGAGCGGACACCGGGGCGTGAAGAGGAGCTTATAGAACTGGCTATGGTGGAGGAGCAGCAGAAGGCAGAGCTGGTGCTGGAGATGTCAGAGGACAGGCATCTTAGCCTGATATTCAACTCTATTGCAGCCGGAATCTTCGGGCTCGACACGTTGGGCCGGACCTTCTTTATCAACCGTGAGGGAGCAGATATGCTGGGTTATGAGCCCTACGAGCTGAGGGGGCTGCCGTTGATGGATGTGATTCATCATATCCGCGGAGACGGGTCAAGGTACCAGCAGCATGAATGTCCGATCTGGCAGACCCTGCAGGATGGTGTCACCCGCAGTAGAGGGGATGAAATCTTCTGGCGGAAGGATGGCACCAGCTTTTTTGTCAGCTACCGGATTGCACCGCTTCTGCATAAAGGAATCATCTGCGGTGTAGTGGGCTCTTTCAGTGATATTACCAATGAACGGGAGATTCTCCGGGCCAAGGAATCAGCAGAGCAGGCGGCTCAGGCTAAGTCCGATTTCCTGGCGATGATGAGCCATGAGATCCGTACCCCGATGAACGGGATGATTGGCATGGCCGACCTCCTGCTGGAAACAGAGCTGGAAGAAGAGCAGCGCGGCTACGCCGAGATTCTGCGCAGCAGCAGCTATAGTCTGCTACAAATTCTAAATGACATTCTCGATTTCAGTAAAATGGAAGCCGGCAAAATGCCGCTGCTGTCGGAGAAATTTGATCTGCGTGAAATGCTGGAGAGCATTATAGATTTATTCACCCCCAAAGCTGAAGAGAAAAAGCTGGCGCTGCGCTGGTGGGCGGATACAAGCGTTCCGGCCATAGTGAAGACCGATCCCAGCCGCCTGCGCCAAATCATCGTCAATTTGGTCGGTAATGCGCTTAAATTCACGGAACGTGGAAGCGTAACCTTGTCGGTGAAGAACATTCCGCTGCCGGGTTCACCGGAATACCTGCTGGAATTTTCTGTCCGTGATACAGGAGTGGGAATTGCCGACAGCAAGCTGAATCTGCTCTTTCAGTCCTTTTCGCAGCTGCATCCGTTCATTAACCGCAAATATGGCGGAACGGGACTGGGACTGGCCATCTGCAAGCAGCTCGTCGAGCTGATGGGCGGAACGATTTTTGTGGAGAGTGAAGAAGAACGGGGTTCGACCTTCCGCTTTATGCTGCCATTCGTCCATGAAGAAGCTGAATCAGAAGCAGAAGCGGGAATCACACCCTACCTGTGAACAAGCCGTCTTTGTATTGAATGTTCGAACTGGATTAAACATAGCCATAACAAAAACCAGCAAGCTCCGGTTATCGGGGCATTGCTGGTTTTTTTGAAAATATAAGAATTTATACGCTTCGCACTATAAATTATCCTTCTATTTCTCGCTGAAACGGATACCGTCCTTTTGAGGACGGTATCCGTTTCCACTTGGCTGTTCAATAGTTAGTGCATATACATGAGGCCTACTGTAGCGGGTCCGCAGTGGCTGCCAATGACACAGCCGGCATGAATGACGGCAATCTCTTCAACATCGGTCTGTTCACGCAGCGCCGCCACCAAAAAGTTGGCATCCTCTTCACCCAGTGTGTGGGCCACGATGAGCAGCTCCTTATCCATTTCCCCGGCATTGGCAAGGGCATGCTGGAGCATTTGTTCCACAGCTTTCTCCTTCTTGCCGCGAACTTTGCTCACAGGTACAATCGCACCGTCAATCAGCCGCAGCACAGGCCGGATCTTCAACAGGCTGCCGATAAAATTCTGCATACCTGAACAACGTCCACCCATATATAAGTAATCCAGTGTATCCACAACAAATTCTGTCTCCACTCGGTCGCGGCATTGCTTCAGCATAGCGGCAATTTCCCTGCTGCTGTGGCCTTTGGCTGCGGCGCGAACCGCTTTCATCACTAGGAGCGCAATCCCTCCGCATAACGTCTGGGAATCAACCACTTGAACGCGTCCTTCAGGAAACTCCCCTGCAGCCAGCAGGGCATTCTGATATGTAGAGGATAAAGAAGAGGAAAGACTGATATAGACGACGTCTCCTCCGCTGCTGATGACCGGCCCAAAAGCGGCCATGAAGTCGGCGGGCGAAGGTGCAGCGGTCTTCGGCAGTGCTCCATTTGCGGCGACACGACGATACACTTCCTCAGGTGTAATATCTACACCATCCTTGTAGGTACCGTCTTGAAATACTACATACAGCGGGACGATGCCAATATCATACGTTTCCTTCCAGCCTTGCGGCAAATCGGAAGTGCTGTCTGAAAAGATTTTTACGATAGACATGAAATTCTCCTTCACCGAATCTCGGATGACAATATGACATAATAGAATAAGCCATATAATCTGTTTATTATACCAAGCTATTGCCAATTCTCAAAATGAAAATTAATAGAGAAGGAGCTGGGAAATATGCCAATCTCTTTACGCGGCTGCTTCCGGCAAGGTTTAAACAAAAAGGACTACCCTAATCGGGTAGCCCAGTTGCTTATTTCTTCATCACCGGAATCCACACTTCACAGACATAATCCTCTGCATCCGGGTCGCCTGGTGGATAAAGCTCGAATTCCGGACCACCTGCATGCTCATAGCCGGTACCCGGGAACCACTCCTGGAAAATCCGCTGCCACACATTTTGAATCGCATGCGGCATGGGGCCGACTGAGGTGAATACGGCCCAGCTTGCAGCTGGAACCACCGCGGTTTCATAGCCTTGGGGATCCGTCTCCGGCGTACCTTCCACTCCGATCCAGTAGGACAGCAGCTCTTTCTCCATGTCCATACTCATACAGATGCCAAGCCAATCTTTGCCTGTGCCGATTTCAATCAGCTTATCCGAAGTGCCGTCCGCATTGCATTCATTCCAAAACTCAGGGATTCTGCGGAAATTCTCTCCCTCCCTGGTCGTAACCTCCATTGATTTGCCGATGACGGTAAATGCGTCTTTCTCCACGATTCTGTATTCCATTTCCTGATCTCCCTTCAATGATAGATGGAAGGAGAGGCGGGGGAATGCCTTGAGCTGTACACCCGGTTCACGCGCGGCGGAGGGGGTGAGTCCATGCGCTTTGCGGAACGCTTTGGCGAAGGCTTCCGGGGAGTCATATCCATATTTCAGCGCTACATCCAGCACCTTGATTTTGGAAATGGCCAGCTCCTGGGCGGCCAAAGTCAATCTGCGCTTGCGGATATAGTCTGCCACCGTTACCCCTGTCAGCATGCCGAACATGCGCTGGAAATGAAAAGGGGAGACATGAGCCACCTTAGCCACTTCTTCTATGCGCAGGGGTTCGGTCATCTTGCTCTCCATATAATCCAAGGCATTTTTCATTCGGATCAGCCATTCCACGTTTGCCATCTCCCTTTTGCATTTATACTATCATGAGCCAGTCAACCAAGCCTGTTATTCTCTGCTCATTAATGACAGGTTAACACAAATCGGGTGTATGCTATAGACGAATTTGATAGACCCGGGCTTCATAAGGCCGCAAGGTTGCAAGGCTGGCAGCATCCGGCTCTCCCGGATAATTGCCGATAATGATGCTGGTTACAGCCGCCAGCTCAGCAGGGAGATCAACCGGCTGCGGGTCAGCGCTGAAATTCAGCAGAATAAGCCACTGTTCATCGTCTAACGTCCGGGTATAGGCATAAATGTATTCATGCTCCGTCAGCAGCAGTTTATATTCGCCGTAAGCCATAATCTGATGTTCTTTACGCAAGCTAATCAGCTTCTGGTAATAATAAAACACGGAATCCGGATCAGCCAGCGCCTGCTCTACATTGATATCTGGGTAGTTCGGGTTAAGCTTCAGCCATGGCGCGCCTTGAGTGAAACCTGCATTTGCGGAGGCATCCCACTGCATTGGAGTACGGGCATTGTCCCGGCCTTTCGTGTGGATGGCCTGTAGAATCGTCTCATGCTCCGCGCCGCCTTCCGTGACCTTTTCCCGGTACATATTCAGGATCTCGATATCCTTATAATCTTCCAGCACAGGGAATTTCACATTCGTCATGCCGATTTCTTCGCCTTGATAGATGTAGGGCGTGCCTTTCAGCGTATGCAGCAGTGTAGCCAGCATTTTGGCTGACAGAACACGGTATTCACCATCATTGCCGAACCGGGAGACCATCCGCGGCTGGTCATGATTATTCAGGTACAGACTGTTCCAGCCGCGTTCGGCTAAGCCAACCTGCCATTTATGCAGAATGTCGCGCAAGCCTTGGAGGCTCCAAGGGGTGACATCCCATTTGCCGCCGGGACCGGAGTCCACATCCATATGTTCAAATTGGAACACCATCTGCAGCTCCTGCCGGTCTTCGGCTGTATACAGAATCGCATCCTCTACACTGGCCCCCGGAGTTTCACCAACCGTCATCACCTCATATTTGGAGAGGACCTCACGGTTCATTTCCTGCAAATATTCATGGACCCGCGGGCCGTTCATAAAATATTCGCCGCCACCGGCCAGCTCTCCCGGAGCCAGCCCCTCTCTGTGAGCGGAAGGCAGGCCTTCCACCTTGGAGATCATATTAATGACGTCCATCCGTAAGCCATCGACGCCTTTGTCGAGCCAGAACGCGATCATTTTGTAGAGGGCTTCGCGAAGCTGCGGATTCTCCCAGTTGAGATCCGGCTGCTTGCGGGAGAACAGATGAAGATAATATTCTCCGGTAGCTTCATCCAGCTCCCAGGCCGGACCGCTGAAGACGGAGCTCCAATTGTTGGGCCGTTCGCCATTCGGTCCGCCGGGCCGCCAAATATAATAATCGCGGTAAGGATTGTCCAGGGAGGAACGGGATTCGGCAAACCATGCGTGTTCATCCGAGGAATGGTTGATCACAAGGTCCATCATCAGCTTGATGCCGCGTTCATGCAGTCCGGCCAGAAGCTCCTCCCAGTCCTTCAAAGTGCCGAACTCATCCATAATATCCTCGTAATCGCTAATATCATAACCATTGTCGTCGTTGGGGGATTTATAGACCGGGGACAGCCAGACGACATCGACACCGAGCTTCTGCAAATAATCGAGGCGGGAGATAATCCCTTGCAGATCCCCGATTCCGTCTCCGTTGCTGTCCTGGAAGCTGCGAGGGTAGATTTGATAGACTACGGCTTCTTTCCAAAAGGCTCTTTTCATTTTAAACGACTCCTTTGAGTGATTTTATAATGAAACCATAATGAATAATAAAAGATATAGGATGAACTTAAAAAGATCTTAGTGGGCAGCAGTAACGGAGGGGAAGTTTGGAACTGTAGGAGCTTTAGCGTCCGCCTTTATGTTTGGATTTCATCCGCAAATTGCGGCAACAATCAAGAAATCCAAACATAACAGCGGCCGGAAGTCCAAACATTCCCCGGAGATACGGCGTAAGCCCATTCTGCAGATTTTTGAGTTTAACCTATAAAAAACAACCCCGAAGGAGATTGAAGCCTCCGGGGCCATTTAGCCGGAATTATGCCGTGACGGTGGAGCCTTCAGCAGTGACGCTACTGAGTCCGTTCACAGTATACTCCTTGCCGTGAATCGTGATGGATGCCGGAATATCGGTTTCATTAACAACCGTAACCTGTACATCGGTAACAATGACTTTAAGCCGCGAACCGCGGAACATGATCTTGAAGGAATACGAAGTCCAGTGTCCCGGGTTGGAAGGCTTAAGGATCAAGCGGTCTTCCTGAACGCGCAGTCCGCCGAAGCCATGTACAATCGACATCCAGGTTCCCGCCATGCTTGTAGTATGGCAGCCGTCTTCCGTGTCATTGTTATAATTGTCGAGATCCAGCCTCGAAGTCCGCAGGTACATTTCATAAGCCTTGTCCTTATACCCCAGCTCACAGGCAAGAATTGCATGGATACATGGGGAGAGGGAGGATTCATGAACGGTAATCGGCTCGTAGAAGTCGAAATTCCGTTTCTTGGTGTCCAGATCGTAACGGTCGCCAAGGAAATATAAACCTTGCAGCACATCGGCCTGTTTAATGAAGCAGGAACGCAGAATGCGGTCCCAGGACCATTTTTGATTCAGCGGCAGATTCTCCGGCAGAACATCCTTCACCTGAATGATCTCTTTATCGAGGAAGCCGTCCTGCTGCAGGAAGATGCCGCGTTCTTCATCGGCCGGATAGTACATTTTGGCGATGATTTCATTCCATTGTGTGGTTTCGCTGTCCTGCAGCTCCAGCTTATCGGCAAGCTCTGCGTACCGGGAAGCCTCGTTCTCCTGCAGATATGCCAAGGCTTCCAGCGTGTATTCCATCGTCCAGGCAGCAATCCGGTTTGTATACCAGTTGTTGTTGACGTTATTCTCGTATTCATTAGGTCCGGTTACGCCGAGCATCACATATTTGTCCTTGTGGGCCACGTAGTGAACGCGTTCTTCCCAGAAGCGGGAGATTTCCACAAGCACTTCAAGACCATATTGGCCGAGATAAGCTTTGTCCCCGGTGTAATTAACGTAGTTGTAAATCGCATAGGCAATCGCACCGTTACGGTGAATTTCTTCGAACGTGATTTCCCACTCATTGTGGCATTCTTCACCGTTCATCGTTACCATCGGGTACAGTGCACCTTTTTTATAACCAAGCTTAAGCGCATTTTCTTTGGCTTTTTCCAGATGTTTATAACGGTAAATCAGCAGGTTACGGGCGATTGAGGAATCCGCTGTACTTAAGTAGAACGGCACACAGTAAGCTTCTGTATCCCAATAGGTGCTGCCGCCGTATTTTTCCCCGGTAAAGCCTTTGGGTCCGATGTTCAGACGGTCATCTTCACCGGTGTAGGTCTGGTTAAGCTGGAAAATGTTAAAGCGGATCGCCTGCTGTGCCGACACATCACCTTCAATGATAATGTCGCTTTCCTTCCATTTATCGCCCCACACAGTAGCCTGTTCGGTCAAAAGTGCGACGAATCCGGCTTCCCGGGCACTTTGCAGTGCCGTCTGCGCAGCATCAACCAGCTGTCCCAGGCCGTAATTGCGGGAAGTGACATTGGCAGCATATTTATAGATGACAACCTGATCGCCGGTTTGCACGGGGAGAGTTACCGTACTGCCCACATATTTCTCATCCTCGGTGACTTCAGCTTCTGCAGTAAGCTTTTCGCCGTTGACCAGAATATCAAAGGTAAATGCCGAGGTGACGTGAAAATCAAGTTTTTTCGTCTTCAGGGTGAGGTATCCGCCGTCCGGCTCGCCTTTCTTCTCCACTTCGTTCCAGAATTTCTCGTCATAGTTGGCATCCTTGTTCTTGATGTCGCCGTCAAGGTAAGGGGTAACGGTAAGCTTTCCGGCAAAATTCACCGGAATGATCGAGTAGCGGATCGCGCCGATCTCACGGCGGGCCATGCTGACGATGCGGATACTTTCCACCTTAACTTCCTTGCCGTCCTCAAGAGTGGCGGTGAAGCTGCGGGAAAGTGTACCTTCCTTCATGTTGAGCACCCGGCGGAACTCAGTAACGGTGCAGGTAGCCAAATCCAGCGGTGTGCTGTCGATGTCGATGTTAATACCAATCCAGTTGGTGCTGTTCAGCACTTTGGCAAAATACTCCGGATAGCCGTTTTTCCACCAGCCGACCCGGGTTTTGTCCGGATAATACACACCGGCCATGTAGCTGCCTTGCAGGCTGTGTCCGCTGTATTGCTCTTCAAAGTTGGCTCTTCCGCCCATATATCCGTTTCCGATGCTAAATACGCTCTCAGAAATTTCTTGGGTCTGGGGATCGAAGGATTCTTCAATGATTGACCATTCATCAATTTTTAGATATTGCTTCATTATTACCGGCTCCTTTTTAGGTGGGGATGATATAAATGGAACTATGAGTTCGACTATACAGGTTACGTGCTGGCTGCCCCTCGGGCGAATGGATGTTACGATCGCTGTTGTCCCCGGATGCTCGGAAATGGGGGTATTGGGCAAGCATCCGGGGACAAAGACGAACGCAGGGTCTTCTTCGAAGGTCCGTCCGCCTTCACTGCTGCTCAGCGTAACTTTGTTCTCACATATAGTTCAGGTAAATAGAGTAGGGCAAAAGAAAATTCACAGGGTTGCTGATAGATGTTAATGTTCGTCAAACCGTTGCAAAAGATTCCCGCAATTCCGCTAGTGCGATCTGCTGGAGAGAAGGCACAACGATGTTCGCTGCCCCCAGTGTTGCAGGAGAACCGATGCCTACGCTGCGCATACCGGCGCGGGTGGCAGCGAGGATTCCGGCCTCGGCGTCCTCAAAGACCACGCAGTGCTCAGGGGATACGGCGAGTGCCTGGGCCCCCAGCAGGAACACTTCAGGATCAGGTTTGGCCGCGCTGGTATGTGTGCCGTCGATGATCGCATCGAAATACGGTGTCAGACCGGTGTTATTCAAGATGGTCATCGCGTTTTTGCTGGCGGAGCCAAGGGCGACTTTGATGCCGGATTCCCGGCATTCCTTCAGAAAGTCCAGGGCACCGGGCAGAATCTCCGAGCTGTCCATCTTGGCGATGTATTCGACATAGCGGTTGTTTTTTTGCTCGGCCAGCCGGGCTTTTTCCGCCTCGTCCAGAGAAAGTCCGCCGATTTCCAGCAGAATATCCAGTGAAGCGGCGCGGCTGACACCCTTAAGGCGTTCGTTATCCTGTTCGGTGAATTCAAACCCAAGGTTTTCCGCGAGTTCTCTCCAGGCGATAAAATGATATTTGGCAGTGTCGACGATCACACCGTCCAAATCGAACAGGCAGGCTTTAATTTCTGACATGTTGATCCTCCTAAAAGTTTTGTAAGCATAGCTTCCTTGAATCGACTTCGTACAAAACTCACTTCGAAAGCATAAACTTAAGTTTTGTAAGCTATTTTGACGGATATATTGCGGTTTATAAGTAGCGCAAACGTTTGAACAAAGTTCGAAAAAATAAATGAAGCACTTTCGCTTCATTTATTCTTGTGACTTGGTCATTTCTTCCCTGGAGCATACATAGATGACTCTCTAACGATCAAGCGGTGGGGAATGACAAAACGGTTCGTATATCCTGCCTGAATATCCGGCTTCTTGATGCTTTGGATCAGCACTTGGGAGGCCGTATAGCCAAGATGATAAATTCCGATGTCGATGCTGCTGATCGGCGGGCTGGACAGTTCCGATAGTGGGATGTTGTTAAAGCTGACAATCGCCAAATCTTCCGGAACCTTGTATTTCAGTTCATTCAGTCCGCGCAATACTCCGAAAGAGACCATATCGTCCACTGCAACAAGTGCCGTTGGACGGTTCGGGAGATTCATGAAAAATGACATCGCCCTATATCCGCTGTCCTGCAGAAACTCGCCCTCTACAATCCACTCTGTACGCATCTCCAGGCCACTGTTCAGCATGGCTTTGCGGTATCCTTCGAGGCGGTCGCGTGAAACGATGAGGTTAGGCGGTCCGCTGACAAAACCAATGCGTTCATGTCCCATGGAGATTAGGTGGTTTGTAGCGTCGTAAGCGGCCATGACATTATCATTATCCACGGATAAAATATCCTCATAGCGGTCGCTTCGCCCAACAAGCACGAAGGGGTAGCCGCCTGATTCCAGAAAATCAATAACCGCATCATCTTTGCGTGAATACAGCAGAATAACGCCATCAACACGGCGGCCCTTCAGCAGGCGGGAAACAGCCTCAAGCTCTTCCTTTTCGTTCGCTCCGGAGCTAATCAACACATCATAACCGGATCGGCTCGATTGAGTCACAATCCCTCTGATTAATTCCATAAAAAACAGATTGGAGAACAGCTCCTCAGCTGGTTTCGGTAAGATGATGCAAATACTGTTAGTGGTCTTCGAAACGAGGCTTTTAGCCATCATATTCGGAGTGTAGCCCATTTCCTCCATAATCACTTTGACCTTGCGGGAAGTTTCTAGGCTGATTCTGGGATGACCTGACAACACCCGGGATACAGTGGAGGGAGAAACTCCCGCTTTCTTAGCCACGTCCTTGATGGTAACTGTCATAGAAACCTCCTCATGGAACCGTTTGCTTTACAAAGTAATATTAATCGAAGTGCTGTAAATTGTAAATAGACAAAGTCTTTCTAAAGGCCCTTTAGAGCCGATTTGGGAATAAGGGCTAGAACCTTCGCTTAAAATTTGCACATTTCCACAAATGAAATGGAAAAATATAAGAAATATTTGTATTTTGATGTAAAAATGCTGCCGGGTAATCTGAAATGTAAAGTCATAAAATGCGCAAACGGTTTTTCTTTAAAACTCTTACGCTACATATGTTTATTTTATTGATGATGCAAATCTGTGCAAAAAATGGCATTACTACAGGCCCATTAGTATGAACTCTCTGTCCCGGCTGACGGGTGGTTTAGCAATTTATTTTTTTGGTTGACAACAAGTTGAGACTAAGATTAGTATGTTAAACAAGGTATAAAAGCGCTTACAAGTGCTTATTTTGTGCACCATGTCTGCTGCACAAAATAAAGTTTGCAGTGAATGTGTAGGGTTGTTATTTTTGCAAACGTTTGCGCAATGAATTCAAAATTGAAATCTATAAGGGGGTGTCATTCCATCAGGCTTTAGAAGCATGAAATGTTGGATCAAGGCATATGAAATCAATGTTTTCTCTGTTTAGGAATCGAATGCAAATATGGGGGGATTGAAGGAATGAGATTGGCTTTATGGGGTAAAAAGGCTTTTGCCATTAGTATGATCCTTATTCTTGTGTGCTCTTACTTTACAGGGTACACGGCAAAAGTGGATGCAGCCACATCCAAAGTTGTGCTTGTAGGCGACCTCCAGTCAGAATTGTCTGCTGGTTCAGGGCAAGTGGATGACTGGTCACCAGATGCAACAGTCACTCAGATGACCTACACAAACAATGGTACTTATGTCTTTACAGGCACGCTGCCGGCAGGGACCTATAAGTACAAGGTAGCCCTTAACGGCACCTGGGACGAAAGCTATGGATACAGCAGTTATACCCATACTGAAGGAATCGATGACGGCGGCAACATCGTGATTACGTTGGCTGCTGAAACAACGGTTACCTTCTATTTCAACGAGATTACCAAAAAAATTGCCGACTCGACGTATTACTCGCCAATCGCAGACAACAGACTGCCGCGGCTGGTGGGTACTCTGCAAAGTGAGCTTGGCGATGCGGGCGATTCCTCGCCAGCCGATGCGAAGATGACATTGTCCGATCCGAACTTTGACAATGTATATGAGCGTACGGCTGATCTTCCTAAAGGCGACTATTCGTACAGCGTCTTTGTGCCGGGAGCAACCCCGCAGGAGGATAAGTCTTATCCTGAGCATGAACAGGCCTTGAATCTGCCGGCGGATCTGCCGGTCACCTTCAAATACAACGCGGCGGATCATGCTGTCAGTGCCAAATTTACGGCTCCGGTTGTTCCGGGTAACAATGCCCCTGTACCGGATGGGCATATGCGGGTTCACTACCAACGTACAGCCGGTGATTATGCGGATCAGGGTTTATGGCTCTGGGATGATGTAGCTGTACCTTCCTCCGGGTGGCCGGCGGGTGCCACACCATTCCCTGAAGGTCAAACTGATTCTTATGGGGCGTATACCGACGTGCCGCTTAAGGCAGGAGCCAAAAAAGTCTCCTTCTTAGTCGTCAACCGCAACAATGAGGCCAAAGACGGCGGCGACAAGCTGTTCACAATCAATACTCCGCAAGCTAATGAAATCTGGATCAAGGAAGGTTCGGATCAGGTGACGCCGTATGAGCCGGCAGTAATTCCTGCGAATACCGTCCGGATTCATTACATGAGAGGCGACAATCATCAAAGCCAGTACGGTTTATGGCTGTGGGATGATGTCGCAACAGCACCGGTTAACTGGCCGTCGGATGCTGCTCCGTTTCTCCCTGAGAATGTGGACCGCTTCGGTGCGTATATCGATATTCCGCTGAAAGAAAATGCCAAGAAAATTGGCTTCCTTATCGTTAACCCGACAAACGAGGACAAGGACGGCGGCGATAAAGCTTTCAGCCTGCTGGACCGTTACAATCAGCTGTGGGTAAAGGAAGGGGATAACAATGTCTATGTTTCTCCGTTCGGGGAACAACCGGTAGGACTCGTGTCGGCTGAAGTACTATCGACCAGCAAAATCCTTCTGGGCTTCACCTTAACCGACGGTTTAGATGCTGCTGCATTAAAAGCTGGAATTACCGTCAAGGACAAAGAAGGTACAGCTGTCCCGGTAAATGCAGTAACCATTAAGAGCCCGACTTCCATTGAGGTGGATACAGCAGCTTTTGATCTGGGTAAAACGCCGTTGAGTGTATCTTTTTCCGGCAAAACGGTGTCCGCTTCCGGCGGCTGGAGAATGATCGATGAAATGTACAATTATACAGGGGACGACCTTGGGGCTGAGTATAATGCGGCTGAGAAGTCGGCCACGCTCAAGTTATGGGCTCCTGTGGCCAGTTCTGTTGTAGCAAATGTGTACGATAAGAGTGATGCTACCAAACTTGTCGGCCATATCAGTCTGACTAAGGGCGAACAAGGCGTTTGGTCTGCGAAGCTGAAGGCGTCTGATTTAACCGGCGCTCCCGGGGAGTCAGATGTAAGCGGATACTATTATCAATATGAAGTTACCAATGACGGGGTTATGAAGCAGGTGCTTGATCCGTACGCCAAGTCCATGGCCGTGTTCACTGTGGATACCACAGGTGCTGCGGGCGCTGGCGGAGATACAGTGGGTAAAGCAGCCATCGTTGACCTGAGCCGGACCAATCCGGCTAACTTCCATGAGGCAGATATCGCCGGTTATGAACAACGCGAGGATGCCGTCATTTATGAAGTCCATGTCCGTGATTTCACGTCGGATATTTCAATCGAAAGCAGTCTCGGCGGCGAACGCTGGGGCTCCTATGCCGCTTTTGAGAAGAAGCTGGATTATATTAAATCTTTGGGCGTAACCCATATTCAGCTGATGCCTGTAATGGCATGGTATTACGGCGACGAGACGAAGATGGGGCAAAGAGAAAGTGAATATTCAGCGCAAAATAATCAGTACAACTGGGGATATGATCCGCATAGCTACTTCTCCCCGGATGGTGCATATTCACAGAATCCTGCCGATCCAGAACTGCGGATCAAGGAACTTAAAGGGCTTATCGACGCAGTGCATGAGGCCGGGATGGGCGTCGTTCTGGATGTTGTCTATACCCATATGGCGAAGAAGGAATTCTTGAACGATATCGTGCCTAATTATTATGCGTTCCAGGATGCAAACGGCAACTTTATCGGCGGTTTCGGCAACAACCTGGCGACAAACCATAAGATGGCGGAGAAGCTGATGGTGGATTCCGTCAAGTACTGGTTCAGTGAATACAAAATCGACGGCATGCGCTGGGACATGATGGGCGATGCCACGGCAGATGCTGTGCAGGCTGCCTATGATGCAGCAGCAGCCATTAACCCGCAGGCGCTGTTCATCGGCGAGGGCTGGAAAACGTTCGGCGGAGCCGCTTCCGATCCTTCTCTTGCAGGTAAAGGCGCGGATCAGGATTGGATGAATAAGACGGATAGTGTCGGCGTATTCTCCGATGAATTCCGCAATGAATTGAAATCAGGTTATGGTTCGGAAGGTGAACCAAGGTTTATTACGGGCGGGGCACGTTCCATTGAGACGATTCTGGACAATATTAAAGGCCAGCCGTCCAATATCCCGGCGGATGATCCGGGGGATATCGTGCCGTACATTGAAGCCCATGACAATCTGACACTGCATGATGTAATTGCGCAGTCCATCAAGAAGGATCCGGCAATTCCCGGGAACGAGCTGGAAATACAGAAGCGGATCAGGCTCGGAAACATGCTGGTATTCACTTCCCAGGGTACCTCCTTCCTGCAGGCAGGCCAGGAGTATGGACGCACCAAGCAGTGGAAGGCAGATACTATTCCTGAGCAAAAAGCTACAGAGCTAAAGGACGCAAACAATAATTCATTCGGGTATTTCATTCATGATTCCTATGATTCATCGGATGCGGTCAACATGTTCGATTGGTCCAAGGTAACCGATGAAGTGAACTTCCCGGTGCAGAACATGACCAAAGATTATACCTCAGGCCTCATTAAGCTGAGAAAGTCTACAGATGCATTCCGTCTGGGCGACATGAGTCTGGTGGATTCTAATGTCAGCCTGATTCCGGCGCCGGAAATGAAGGAGACCGGTCTTGTGATCGGGTACAAGAACAAGGCCACTGATGGCACCGGCATCTATTATGTGTTCATGAATGGCGACAATGTATCACGAACGCTGACACTTTCCGAGGATTTAACAGGCGGCAGCGTACTGGTTGATGATGACGAAGCGGGTACTGAAGTTATCCCTGCTGCAGCCCAGTCCGGTTTTGCATTAACGGCTACGTCCATTGAACTGCAGCCGTTGACTGCTGTAATTATCAAGATGGATGCCGCAGCAGCTGTGCTGAGTTCTCTGGAAACGGACAGCAGCAGCTACTCACTGCAAATTGGCAGCACACATCAATCGGTTGTATATGCCAAATATGATGACGGCAGCAAACGGTCGGTTACGAATACTGCCACCTATATTTCCGATAAACCGGAAGTGGCTGCCGTTACAAGCAAAGGTCTCGTAAAGGGGCTCAAGGCTGGAACAGCCAATCTTACCATTACCTATGGCGGAAAAACAACGAAGGTAACCGTGAAGGTAACGAAAGAGCCGGTGGATAGCAAACGTTATGTCCAATTGACCTATGTCCGTGACGACAAGGATTATACGGATTGGAATCTCTGGATATGGAACACTGGAGTTAAAAATGATCAAATTGATTTCACAACGTTTAAGGATGGTAAAGCCAGTGTTCTGATTGAGGTGGCGCCAAATGCCACAAGCGTGGGCTTCGTACTGCGCAAAGGAACGGACTGGAATACGGGCAAACAAGACTACCCGGATGACCGTGTTATTCCGCTTACCCCGGGTGAAAATTTCACAAAGGTCATTGTGACCAGTATGGTGAAGGAGCTTGACATCAAGCCGGTTATTAGCGGTCCGGTCATGAAGGACGGAACGATTACCTTCAAGTACCGTGATGACGAGCTTTTCCGCGGCGGCAACCTGGAATCTATCAGCGAGGCCAAAGTGAAAGTAAACGGCAAAGAATACCCGATGGTGTATGATCCGTCGAGTGAGTGGTTCAGTTATCAACTGACTGGCGTGGAGGAAGGAACGTATAAGTATACCTTCCTGATCACTAAGGATGGAGTTACTGAAGAACTCACCGATCCGAAAAATACGGTGAACGGTGAATCGGTTGCCGTATATCACCGTCCAGACGTTACAGTCAGTGCAAAAGTTCAACCGGAAGCTGTCACATCGAGTGAAAATGCAATTGTGACGGTCAGTGCAGCCTCCGAAGAAGCTGTAACCTATACGCATGGATTCATGGATCTGACTGCCATTGGGGGTCCAAGCGAAGTGAAGCTCGATACCGGGCTCATGAAACAGACCATTGCGGTGAAGGATACCGTAGCCGCGGGCATCAAAACCATTCCGGTCACGCTTATTGACCAGTACGGAAATACGCATAAAGGCAGCACCTCCATTGAAGTGAAAGCCAGAACCTATACGGGAGCCAAGCTGGATTTCGATTGGGATGAGGCACGGATCTATTTTGCCCTGACCGACCGCTTCAAGGATGGTGACCTCACCAACAATGAGAACGTCGATAAAACACATCTTGAAGCCTACCACGGCGGAGACTTCCGCGGGATGATCAACAGTCTGGATTACCTTCAACAGCTGGGGATCAACACGCTCTGGATCACGCCGATTGTCGACAACATTGATTTCAATAAGGGGGTTGACTTCGGCGGTACCCAGCATGCTTACCATGGATACTGGGCCAAGGATTTCACCCAGCTGGATGAACATCTTGGCGATATGGCGACCTTCCGCGAACTGATTGAGAAGGCACATGACAAGGGTATCAAAATCATGGTAGACGTTGTGCTGAATCATGCAGGCTACGGTTTGAAAGCAGAGGATAACTATCCGACCGTTACCGCAGAGGATAAAGCGCGCTTTGACGGCATGCTCCGTACGGACGGTATATCGGCCGATACTGACCCGATCAAGGGAGAACTTGCCGGCTTGCCGGACTTCAAAACGGAAGATCCTGCAGTTCGTGCGAAAATTATTGAGTGGCAAACGGGCTGGCTGGACAACGCACGGACAGCGCGTGGCGATACCATCGACTATTTCCGTGTGGATACCGTTAAGCATGTGGAAGATACGACATGGAAAGCATTCAAAAATGCGCTGACGGCGATTGATCCCGACTTCAAACTGGTCGGTGAATACTACGGAGGCACCATTGACAGCGATGGCGGCATGCTGCAAACCGGGCAAATGGACGGCTTGCTGGATTTCGGCTTCAAGAATGCGGCAAGAGATTTCACGAACGGCAAAATCAGTGATGTGGATGCTTACCTGCAGGACCGTGAATCGAAGATTGACAATACCCGGATGATGGCTCAGTTCCTGAGCAGCCATGATGAGAACGGCTTCCTGTCCGACTATGTAGGCGGGGACAAAGGCAAGCTTAAGATCGCTGCCGCCCTGCAGATCACGGCTAAAGGACAGCCTGTCATTTATTACGGGGAAGAACTTGGACGTTCGGGCAGAAATGCCGGAGACATGTCGAAGGGAGAATTCAGCGAGAACCGTTCGGATATGCCGTGGGATCAGCTTACTGCAGAGCAGGGTCTTCACGATCACTATCAGAAGCTGCTGAATATCCGTGCCAAATACTCTGCGGTATATTCCAAAGGTATACGTACGAAGCTGGCAGGTTCGGATGAACTGGGATATTTAGCTTTTGACAAGCAGTATGGTTCCCAGAATGTTGTGACGCTCATCAACACCAGCACCAAGGCTGTAACTGTAAGTATTCCGGTGCCGTTCACAGCATTTGCTTCTGTCCAAGATGAGTATAGCGGCAGAACATATGCCGTATCGGCCGACCGGAAAGTAACGCTTGAGCTCCCGGGAAGAGATGAGGGAGGAACAGTTATTCTGGCGGTGGTATCTGAGGGTACGCCGGGACCCACTCCGACACCGACACCAGCACCAACGCCAACAACAACTGCAGATCCGCAAAGCATTGGGGTAGACAGTTTGAAAAACGGCAAGGATGGCAAGGTGGAAGTGCAGGTTGCTGCAGGCAAGCAATCAGTGCTCATACCGATTCAGGCAGCGGGCGTCCTCGGAACAAATGATTTGGTGCTTCATATGGGCGGCATTTCTGTAACCCTGCCTAGTGCAGTGCTGAGCGGGATTCAAGGAAGCTTGTCCGGGACTGAGGGGGAGGGTGCGCACATTCTGTTCGCAACCAGTCCGCTTCAAGGCAAGGCGGCAGACACTTTCCTGGCCGGGCTGAAGCTTCAGGATACCAGAGTGACCGCTGCATCGGATGTATATGAGTTTACACTGCATATTGTCAAAAAAGACGGCACCCGTATTCCGGTTACGACCCTTAAAGCGCCGGTTACGCTTGCTTTCAAGATTACCGGCAATCCGGATAAAGATCTGCTCGGTATCTATGTTCTGGGCGATAGCGGAAGTGTGGCATATGCGGGGGGAACCTTGAACGGGAATGTCATTACGGCACAAGTTACACATTTCAGTAAATATGCGGCACTTGAGCTTGACAAGACCTTTAAGGATGTTCCGGCAGCCAATTGGGCGGCAGCGGCAATTAAATCGCTTAGCGCCAAACAAATCGTTACGGGTGTTACCTCTTCCGAATTCAAACCAAAGAGCAATGTCAGCCGCGCGGAATTTACCGCACTGCTGGTTCGTGCGCTTGGTGTGACTGCGGAAGGTCAGGCTGCATTCACTGATGTGAAGCCTGATGCCTGGTACTCTTCGTACGTGGCAACAGCAGTAAGCCGGGGAATTGTGACCGGACGAAGCCAAGAGAGCTTTGCGCCAAATGCTGCCATCAGCCGCGAGGAAATGGCCGTTATGGTTATTCGTGCGCTGGAAGTCAAACAAGGTAAGAAGGTTGAGGTGGCCTCCGGGACAACCCGGTTTGCAGATGCTTCCGGCATCAGTGCCTGGGCGGGCTCTTATGTAAATGCCGCTGCAGAGCTGGGGTTAGTGCAAGGAAAAGCCGATCATAAGTTTGCTCCCAAAGAGCTGATGACCCGCGCTGAAAGCGCACAAGTGATCTACAATCTGCTTGGCAAATAAATAGCCACATAACGAAAACGGCACTCTTCATCGCGAAGAGTGCCGTTTTTTATTTATGAATGATATCAGGTCTGGATTGAATTGATGGAGCTTGTTATACTACCGCCTTAATGACGGTATAGCCGTATGCTGGCAGCTTAACGGACAGCTTGCCGCGCTCAGCGCGCAAGGATTCGCCGGTGAACAGGTTCTCCCATTGACGTTCTTCTACGCCAATGTGGAAAGTCTGGCCTGTCCCTTCTGTGTTCATCAGTACGATGATAATATCATCGCCAAGACTGCGTTCATAAGCCAGCTTGCTGCCCTGCGGGGCCGCCTCCAGGAAGGTGAGAGCACCGGTGCGGAGTGCAGGATGGCTGCCGCGGATCTCAATCAGCTTGCGGAAAAAGCTGAACAGCTCGCGGTCCTGCTTCTCGGGATCCCACTCCATGCATTTGCGGCATCCCGGATCGCCTTCGCCATCCATGCCAATTTCAGCGCCGTAGTAGATGCACGGCGTGCCCATAAAGGTGAACTGGAACAATGTGGCCAGTTTCAGCTTGTTCTTGTCTCCTCCGGCCAAGGTCAAGAGGCGCGGTGTATCATGGCTGTCCAGCAGATTGAAGGCCACTTCACTGGCCTGCAGCGGATAACGCGACAGCTGCTTGCCGATGGCATTGGCAAAACCTTCGGCGTCAAGCGTGCCGGAGACGAAGAAATCAATTACGGCATCGGTGAACGGATAGTTCATTACCGCATCGAATTTATCACCTTCCAGCCAAGGGGCAGATTCATGCCAGATTTCACCCAAAATATAAGCTTCGGGATTTGCGCGTTTTACTACTTTGCGGAAGTCGCGCCAGAATTCATGATCGACCTCATTGGCAACGTCCAGACGCCAGCCGTCAAGGCCTACCTCACGAATCCAGTATTCAGCTACATTCAGCAAATATTCTTTAACTTCAGGATTCTCTGTATTCAGCTTTGGCATCAGCGGTTCGAAGGCAAAGGAATCATAATTCGGGATGTTGTCCACCACTTGCAGCGGGAATTCACGGACATGGAACCAGTCCTTGTAGCGGGAGTTTTCACCGTTCTCCAGCACATCAACGAATGGGGCAAAGGTTCTGCCCGAATGATTGAACACGGCGTCCAGCAGCACGCGAATGCCGCGTTCATGGCAGGCATCGACGAGTTTTTTGAGTGTCTTCACATCACCGAAATGCGGATCAACCTTCATATAGTCCTCTGTATCATACTTATGGTTGGTAGTAGCCGCGAAGATAGGAGTGAAATAGATGCCGGTAATGCCAAGCTCGGTCAAATGATCCAGATGGTCAATGACTCCTTGAAGATCTCCGCCAAAGAAATTTTCCGGTGTAGGCGTACCGCCCCAAGGCTGCACATTCTCGGGATTCAGACTGGGATCACCGTTCGCAAAGCGCTCCGGAAAGATCTGATAGAAGACAGCGTCCTTCACCCATGCCGGTGGTGCGAACACATCTACAGGGTTTATGTACGGAAATTCAAACAGCCGGTTCGGATTCGCCGGACGTTCTGTCTGAAAGTCGCTTTCCGTCATCCAGATTCGCTCATGACCTTTTTGCAGCAGGAAACCGTATTTCAGCCTGCGGTACAGGGGAACCGACTCGCATTCCCAATAATCAAACATCGCATCTGAAGTGAAAAGCTTCATCGGAATCAATTCTTTAGTAGCATCCCAGGCATATTTATCGCCGGCCCAGGCGAACACCTCTGTCAAATCTCCCTTTTTGGCACGTAGACGAAGATGGATGGTTTGGCGGTCATAGGCATAAGACCAATTCAAGCGCGGACGGTGGTATACAGCTTCCAATAACATGATAATTCCTCCTAAAAAGTTGGTTTGTGTTGTGGAATCCCAATGCAGAACTAAGACGGTGCATTATGCGCAATTTGCATGAAGTGGATATATAAGGAACTTAAGGGGTGATATACGGACATGTGCCCGCAGTGCGCAAACATTGTGCCACGATTGCACAATATCGCCCTTACATTCGCCCATAGCAAAGAGGCACAACCGCCGCCGAAGAGATAGTTCCGAGGTTGTACCTGTGTCAAGTAACATTGCCTTTTAGTTATAAAAGAACAAAGGGCGGATGCTTCTGCTGCTTCCAACAGATCAAGCTGCTCATAATGGTTTGGATTATAGCACGGAATAAATAGCCGTTCAATACTATTGTTCAAACCATTGCACAATTATTCACTTGCGATCAGGCGCTTTTACGGTGACCCAATTTTCAAGAAATTCATTAGAGGAGATAAGTGTGGCTATAAATTGTTAATAAAAACAAATGATTGACTTGAGATTGAAGAAAACAAAAGAAAATAAGAGTAATCTTGCGAATAAGGGATATATTGTATTATGATCATGGATAAATAGCCGAAAATGGACGAATACACCATGTGCAAACGTTTTAACAATTAAGATTCCTGTTGTATTATAAATTAAGTAATGAAGCGCTTTCTAGAACTTGACTAAAGCGGATACAGAAGGTTGAAAGAATAAAACAGACATTTTTTTTGGATCTTCTGAAATCGTTTGCGCAAGTTCTGCAGTATCATTGTTGGCAAGCGTACACAAATTAGGAGGGGTTAAAGCATGAAGTTGAAAAAGCTTATGGTTCTTACCGCCGCAGCGTCTATGGCACTTTCTGTTACTGCCTGCGGATCTAACAACAACGGAAATAACGGGGGCAGCAACTCAACCGCAACGAACGCACCATCAGAAAGCACGGCTCCGGCCGGAAACGCAGGCACAGACAACACTGGCGCCGAAACCACACAAATCACCCCAGAAGATGGCGCGACCCTGACCGTATGGGAAAGTAAGGAAGAAAGAGCCTTTACAGACGCAATCGCGAAGGAATTCACTGAAAAATACAATGTTCCGGTAAAAATTGAAGAGTTGTCACCGGTACAGCAAGTTACCAAGCTGTCCCAAGACGGTCCTTCCGGTTTGGCTGCCGACGTTATTCTGATTCCGCATGACAACCTGGGCAGAGCAGCAAGCGCACAGCTTTTGCTTCCAAACGATGTGTTCGAGCAAGAAACAGTAAAGAACAATACAGAATCCTCGATTACCGGTGCCAGCTATGACGGTCTCCTGTACGGCTACCCGCGTGCAGCTGAAACTTATGCTTTGTACTACAATAAGTCTCTTGTTACTGAAGCGCCTAAGAGCTTTGATGATGTACTCACCTTCGGCAAAACCTTCACCGACAAATCCAAAAACCGTTATGGAATCATGTGGGAAGTCGGCAACATGTATTTCGACTATCCGTTCATCGCTTCCAACGGCGGTTATCTCTTCGGGGATAACGGCACGAACAAAGACGATATCGGGATCAATACCGACGGCGCAATCCAAGGCTTGAGTGAATTTAAGAAACTGAAAGAAATTCTGCCAATCAACAGTGGCGATATTAACCCGGATATTAAGCGCAGTCTCTTCAACTCCGGCGATGTCGCAATGGATATCAACGGACCTTGGGAACTGGCCGGATACAAAAAGGCTCTGGGCGACAATCTGGGACTGGCACCGCTGCCGACTGTCGGTGGAAAAACTGCCATCTCCTTGGCCGGCTTCAAGATCTTCGCGGTTAACGCGTATACGCAATATCCAAATGCCGCCAAGCTCTATGCTGAGTTCGCTTCCAGCAAGGATGCCCAGCTTAAGCTGAACAAACTGGTCGGATCGATTCCAACCAACTTGGAGGCTCTGGAAGACCCGCAAATCAAGGATGACCCTTATGTATCCGTTTTTGCTGAACAGGCTAACAACTCCCAGCCAATGCCTTCCATTCCTGAAATGGGCAATGTGTGGAGTCCTGTAAATGCAGCCCTGCCGGAAATCTGGGACAAAGGCGTAGACCCTAAGACTGCAATGGACAAAGCAGCCCAACAGATCAAAGATCTGAACAACGGCGCTTCGAAGTAAACATCTGCAGGTCTATTCCAACAGAATATTTATGAAATCAAATCACCCGCCGCCTGGTAGCGGCGGGCGATTCTCTGATTTCCCAGGAGAGGAGAACGGAAGGGAAATGCAGCGACACCATACTAGAACAGCAACGATACTGTCTACATTGTTTATGGGATTGGGACAAATATATAACCGCCAATTTATCAAAGGTTTTATTTTTTTGATTGTAGAGGCATTAAGCTTAACTTACTTTATTGAGAAGCTGGGACGGGCGTTCTGGGGTATCGTTACCTTGGGTACAACCTCCCAACATTTTGAGAAGGTCAAAGGGATTGCCAAGTTGGTCAAAGGTGATCATTCTATATTTATTCTAATTCAGAGTTTGATTACAATTATATTCTTTGTTCTGTTTCTGCTTGCGTGGTATATGAACATTAAAGATGCCCGAAAGACTGGAGCTGCGCGAGACGCAGGCCAAACTCCGGCTACATTTAAGCAGAGCATCCGTTATATCCTCGATTACAAGTTTGCGCAGACATTTCTTATTCTGCCGTCTGTAGGTATTCTGCTATTTACAGTAATGCCGATCATCTTCATGATCATGCTGGCATTTACGAACTATGCTGCGCCTAACCATATGCCTCCGGCCAAGCTGGTGGATTGGGTTGGCTTTGAAACATTCCGTAATCTGGTGGTACTTAAATCATGGAGCCAGACCTTTTACGGGGTACTTACTTGGACTATTATCTGGGCGATCTTGTCCACGGTTACTACCTATTTCGGCGGCATGCTGGTCGCGATGCTGGTCAGTCAGCAAGGCATTCGTTTCAAGGGCTTCTGGAGAGCCATTCTGATTGTTCCATATGCTATTCCGCAGATGATCTCCCTTCTGCTCATGCGTAACCTGTTCAACGGCCAGTTTGGTCCGATTAACCAATATCTAAAATTTTTCGGGCTCGGTGGCCTTCCTTGGTTAACGGATCCATTCTGGGCCAAAGTAACGGTTATCGTGGTTAACTTGTGGGTCGGTATTCCGGTATCCATGCTGCTGATTATGGGGGTTCTGACAACGATTCCGCGCGATATGTATGAAGCGGCCGAAGTGGATGGGGCGACCAACTACCAGAAATTCCGCATCATAACATTGCCTATGGTGCTGTTCTCGACGGCGCCTACACTGATTGCCCAGTTTGCAGGCAACATCAATAACTTTAATGCGATCTTCCTGTTAACAGCCGGTAATCCCCCAAACGGGGATTATCAGTACGCCGGTTCCACCGACTTGCTCGTGACGTGGCTTTACAAGCTCACGCTTGACCAGAACAAATATAACATGGCATCTGCGGTCGGAATCATTATCTTCTTGATCGTAGCCAGCTTCTCGCTTTACAATTACCGGCGGTCGAAATCATTCCAGGAGGAGGACATGATCCAATGAGCGGAGCAAAAATTAAAACAAAAATACGGCTCGGATTAAGTTATTTGATGTTGCTGATTCTGTCTGTTGCAGCACTCTATCCTGCCATTTGGATTCTGTTATCGTCGCTGCGGCCGGGCAAATCCCTTTACAGTAAAACACTGATTCCTGAAACGTTTACGCTTGAACATTACCGGGCGCTATTCTATGATAACACCCTGCTGTTCCCTACCTGGTGGCTTAATACGTTTAAGATTGCCTTGTTCTCAATGATCCTGGGCGTTTTCTTGACATTGCTTACAAGCTATGCAGTTTCCCGGTTCAGATTCAAGGCGCGCAAGACCACCATGTCCGGACTGCTGGTGCTTGGAATGTTTCCAGGCTTCATGAGTATGATTGCCATCTATTTGCTGCTGAAAGAGTTTGATCTGCTGGATAAACATCTGGCTCTGATTATCGTATATGCAGCCGGTGCTCCGCTAGGCGGGACCCTAATCGCGAAAGGGTTCCTCGATACGATACCGCGTTCGCTGGACGAAGCTGCCCGCATTGACGGAACAAGTAACTTTGGAATCTTCTGGAGAATTATTCTGCCTCTGTCGAGACCGATGATTACCTACATGGCGCTTACCCAATTTGTCGGACCGTGGGTTGACTTTATCTTTGCAAGACTCATTCTGCGGACCAAGGATAAATGGACCGTTGCCGTCGGTATGTGGGACATGGTGGACTCGAATCAGAACTCCAATTTCACGACTTTTGCTGCAGGCGCTGTACTGATCTCTATTCCGATCATGATTCTCTTTGGCTTCCTGCAAAAATTGCTCGTCGAAGGGTTGACGGCTGGGGCGAGCAAGGGGTAATCTGGCCCTTTGCCACTTTGCACGATTTAACGAAAACAAGGTACAGCCTTCATTTGACTGCGAAGGGTGTACCTTGTCTTATGTATTTTTATTTAATTTAGGGGTTTAATAGCGGGGCCCTTGCAAAGGATCTGAACCGGCATCCAGGCAAATCACCACTTTGTGGAGTTATTCAGGGCCTTCAGCTGGGCACCTGATTAGGCTTCAAGGATAAAACCCACTAATGTGGCGTTATTTTATTCTATGGGAGAGTAGACTTATGAAACGGCAGCGAAGCCTGCATCTGCAATCGGTTGGCGTCAAATTATTTGTAATCCTGTTCAGTACCATTCTGTTGTTGTCCTCCGTGCTTGGTTTGACTTCTTATTACGCCGCCAAAGGTATTATTACCGATGAAGTAGCTGCTGCTTCATCGCAAGCGATTGTCCAGGCCGCTGATAAACTGGATTTCCTCTTTGTCGAGTATGAAGCGCTCTCGCGGCAATTTGCCGTAGATCAGGCGCTCAAGGCAGATCTGGAGGCGGTAAATGATCCCGGTATCGGGATCGTGGCTAAGGTTGCCACCGAAGGGCGTATCAGCAGCAAGCTGGATGCAGTCAAAAGCTCCGATGAGCGTCTATTGGGCATCCGGCTTGTTTCCCGCAGCCTCGCCGAAGTTGAATCTTATAAAACCTCGGGCGTTACGGGGATCCGCACCGATGAAGGGATCCTGGCGAGATTCAAGCAGATTGACGAGGCCAAGGGCAATCCAGTGTGGTTCCCGGTCCGGCCGACGGGTTTCTTCGATACATACTCGGAAGCTTCTCTCACGATGGGACGGCTTCTGCGCAATATGCAAAATCCGCAAGCGGAATATTATATGCTGATTGAGATCAAGCGAAGCTCTCTCAACGACATGTTAGCGAATCTGCGCATCGGAGAAGACGGTGAGCTGCGCATCCTTGATGCTGACCGAGAGGTTGTGTATGCGAAGGATGATGCTCTGCTGGAGCAGACCTCATTCATCAAGCCCTCGAGGGCAGAGGTCGAGCCGCAGCCGGGCCAAGAATTGGATCGTTCCTTTATGGCAGACGATGAAGCCGGAACAGAGCAACTGGCGGTGTACCAGCCGCTGACCACAGGTGGTTGGACACTGCTTGGCTATGCGCCGGTCAGTGATTTCACCAAGTCGGCCGACCGCCTGTTGTACATTACAATGCTCGTAGTATTCGCGGCGGCGCTGATTGCTCTCTTGATCGGCTATGTGCTGGTCCGTCTGATTGGCCGGCCGCTCGGTAAGCTGGCCCTGCTGATGGAGGAAGGGGAGCGAGGCAACCTTAATGTTCGTACCAACTTCAAGGGCCGCGATGAAATCGGCCGGCTTGGACATAGCTTCAACCAAATGATGGAGCAGATTTCCCGGCTGGCCGGCCAGAGCGGCGCTTCGGCGACAGAGGTTCTGGCGACATCCGAACAGCTGGTTCATGCTTCGGCAACGATCTCGGACCACGCCCGTGAGCTGGCGGTAGCCACGGATGAAATTGCCCAAGGTGCTGCCAGTCTGGCGGCGGAAGCCGAGAGCAGCAACCATGATGTGGAGCTGATGGGCGGCAAGATGCATGAGGTGGACCAGATTAACCGGGTAATGGATGCGGCAGCCGAGAAAGTGATCGCAGTCAGCGAGCAGGGAGCGGCGCTGATGAAGACACTGGTTGCACAAAGTGAGTCGACGGTGGAGATGATGCGGCTGATTGAAGAGAATTCGGCCAAGCTGCAGGAAAGCACTCATTTGATCCGCAATATTCTGGCGCCAATGATTGCCATGAACAAGCAGACCAATATTCTGGCGCTTAATGCTTCCATTGAAGCAGTCCGTGCCGGAGCGGCCGGCAGAGGCTTTATTGTTATCGCCGACGAGATCCGTGCCCTGGCCGGCCAGTCCAGCCAATCGATTACCTCCGTCTCGCAAATTACGGAGGAGATCGGGCGGAGTATCGAGGACACCGTCAAGGTGGTGGGCGAGGCCGTGCCGCTGTTCAGCGAGCAGATCGGCTCGGTGCGGGAATCGTCCCAGATTTTCGCGGCTGTACGCAAGGAAATGGAAGACTTCATTGAATACCTGGGTCAATCCTCGGCTGCGGTTTCTGAGTTGACTATTTTCCAGGCACGCCTTGGCGAGTCGATGGGCAGTGTCCGTTCCGTGGTGCAGCAGACCAGTGCATCTACGGAAGAAGTGGCGGCGATGTCTTCCCGGCAATTGACGGTAAGCAGCGAACTGGTGGCGCTGTCCAAGCAGCTGGAGGAACTGGCAGAGAGCTTGAAGCAATCGCTGATATCTTTTCACGGGCAAGCTGAAAATCCGGAAGCGGACAGTCCGGAACAATTGCAGTAGAGTTGTTCCGAAGAACCTCAAAATTAGTTGTGTATCTTTCCAGGCAGGCAGCGGATAGCAGAATTTCAGCATGTTGCCTTACATCAAGATTCCTCTAACCCCGCTGATGCGGGCTGGAGGGGTCTAGTCTGGATATCCTCATTCTAAGTTTAGTAAGTATTACTTCGAACTACCCTGGTTATTTTATTCTAATCAGTTAATTGGGATTTTCTTTCAAATATTAAAAAAACATGAAAGAGATGGACTATGAAATTATTCTGTATACCTTATGCAGGTGGTTCGGCCTTCTTCTACAGTCAATGGTCAAGCCATTTAAACGGAATCGCTGAGATTATTCCTGTGGAGTTAGCTGGCAGAGGCAGGAGAGTGCACGAGCCGTTTTATCGATCTTTTGAAGAAGCAGTTGAAGATATTACATCGATTATTGTGCCGCAATTAAGTGGAGATCCCTATGGGATTTTCGGGCATAGCTTGGGGGCAATTCTTGCCTATGAAACGATTCATCAACTGAAAAGTAGGGGGTATAAGGAGCCTGATGCCGTTTTTTTCTCAGGAAGATCTGCTCCGCATATACCAGACAAGGATGAAACCATCGTTCACACGCTCCCGGATGAAGAGTTTAAGCGGCACTTAATGGAATTAGGCGGAACGCCGCCGCAGTTTTTTGATAATACGGAATTGATGGATCTTTTTTTGCCTATTATCAGGTCGGATTTCCGGTTGTCAGAGACTCATATGTTCAAAGAAAGAAACAGTAAACTTGGGTGTGACGTCTACATATTCTTCGGTTACAAGGATGACACCCTGTCAGGAGATATAGAAGAGTGGGACCAAGTTTCTGACAACGCTTGCAAGTATGTTGGTTTTGATGGAGATCATTTTTTTATTCATAGTCATTCGCAATTGGTTATAGAGGCTCTTATGAAGGCTCTCAATTTCCGCTAATCGCAGCAAGATGTGTTTTTACAACAAGAACCTATAATCCAGGCCAATCATCATACTGCCTAATTCGACCTCACTTTCTCAGATTGGTTTGCGGTTGCCTTCAGAAGCATGCAGTTCATTCAGAGTCAGCATAATTAATGAGGGGGACTTACTTGTATGAGACCGTTAAGCGGGAGCAAATCTGCATTTCCATTAACGCACGCACAGAAGAGAATTTGGATGATGGAGCAGCATTATCCTGACACTTCGCTCAATAATATAACGCTGTATTTTATTTTTAAAGGAGAAGCGAATTTAGATTGGATTGAAGCAGCCATCCACTATAATCTTAGCAACCACGCAGGCTTTGGATTGCGAATCTCCCGCAACCAGGACGGTGAGCCCTATCAATATTATGTGCCCCATCATAAAACCCCGTTCCCACTAATCGATTTCAGTACTTCAAATAACCCTAATGAGGCGCTTGAGCTTTGGACGCAGCAGCAAGCGGCAATCCCCTTCCAATTCGAGAATAACCCATTATATTACGTAGCCCTCTTCAAAATCAGTGACGATGAGTTCGGATATTTAATCAAGGCACATCACATCATTGCTGATGGATGGTCAGGGCAAGCATGGCTTCAAGATACACTGGCAATTTATGAAAAGCTGGCGAAAGGTGAAAACAATCCGGTTGGCAGGTCCAGCAATTTTCTTGATTTTGCAGATCATGAAGAAAATTATTTAACGTCTAACCGGTACATAAAAGACAAGCAGTTTTGGTTAAACCGTTATCAGGACTATGAGTCCCCCACGATTATGGGAACTTCCAGAGTTGTCACCAGCGATTCGGCCGGAACACGGAAATCATTCCAGCTGAACAAAGAGCTCTCTGACCGGATCAGAGAAAGACTTGATGAGAACCGGGTTTCACTAAACGCCTGGTTTGTCTCGTTAATGCTCGCCTATTTGTATCGGACGACAGGGCAAAGCGATTTAGTAATTGGGACTCCAGTCCTGAATCGTTCCGGAGCGAAAGAAAAATCTGCAATAGGTATGTTTGTAAGTACAATGCCGCTTCGGGTTCAGATCAATGCTATGCAGAGCTTCGACTCGTTTAGCAGGGAAGTACAGCGGGAATTGATGTCATGTTACTTTCATCAAAAATATCCTTACGATAATCTGGTGCAAGAATTAGAACTGCGCAAAAGGGGAATAGATCAGCTATTTTCTGTTGTTGTAAATAATCTTGGCACCAGACTTGTGACGAATTTGGCAAACCTGACTGTAAAAGCGAACGAGGTTTACAATGGGCATCAATTTTATCCATTTCAGCTTATGATTAAAGACTGGTCTCTGACTGGTGAACTCGAATTGGCTTTTGATTACAAAGCTGACCATTCGGATGGAATTGTAGAACAGATATTTAACTCTTTTAATGTCATGCTTCAGGATATCCTTGGGGAGCCTAGTCTCATGATGCAAGATATCCGTCTATTAGATGAAGAGGGGACCCGTCAACTTACAGTTGGATTCAACGACACGGCGGCGGAGTATCCGTGGGAAGCGACAATCCACGGTCTGTTCGAGGAGCAGGTGGAGAAGACGGCGGATGCGGTAGCGGTTGTTTACGGGGAACAGCAGCTCACCTATACGGAGCTGAATGCGCGGGCGAATCAGCTGGCGTGGACGCTGCGCGGGCAAGGTGTGGGGCCGGACCGTATTGTGGCGATCATGGCGGAACGCTCGCTGGAACTGATTGTAGGGATCTATGGCATCCTGAAGGCCGGCGGGGCGTACTTGCCGATCGATCCGGCATACCCGAAAGAGCGCATCCAATACATGCTCGGGGACAGCGGCGCGGAAGCGCTGCTGATTGACGCTGGCCTTGATCCATGCGGATTTGAGGGCGCGGTCATCGAGTTGACTTCCAGAAGGCATGCACAATCCGTGGCTAACCCGCCGCTAGAGCTGGATTCCCGGCATTTGGCGTATGTGATGTATACCTCGGGGACCACAGGCAACCCCAAAGGGGTCATGATGGAGCATCGCGCGGTCATTAACCGCCTGCAGTGGATGCAGAATTGGTACCGCATCGGAGAAGAGGATGTCATTCTGCAGAAGACGCCGATAACGTTCGACGTTTCGGTGTCGGAGTTGTTCTGGTGGGGAATGACCGGGTCCCGGGTCTGCATGCTTTCTCCGCAGGGAGAGAAAGATCCAGCGGTGCTGGCCGAAACCATCGAGCGTCACGGGGTCACGGTGATGCACTTTGTGCCGTCGATGCTGAGCGTCTTCCTGGAGCAGGCCGGGCAAGCATTTAGCCCGGAGAAGCTCGGCAGCTTGCGCCGGGTATTTGCCAGCGGAGAAGCGTTGAAGCCGCAGCATGTGGCCGGGTTCTACAAGTTAATGGAAGGGAGCGGAGCCACGCTTCACAACCTGTACGGGCCGACGGAAGCAGCTGAGGTTTCCTATTTTGATTGCATGCCACTCATCGCGGAAGCGGCGGTGCCGATTGGCAAGCCGCTTGCCAATACGCAGCTGTACATTGTAGATGACGACTTGCAGCTGAAGCCGATGGGCACCGCTGGAGAGCTGTACATCGCGGGGGACGGTCTGGCGCGGGGTTACTTCAATCGGCCGGAATTGACGGCGGAGAAATTCGTAGACAACCCGTTCGAGCCGGGTGCGCGGATGTACCGGACCGGGGATTTGGCGAGATGGCTGCCGGACGGCAACGTGGAGTACCTGGGCCGGATCGACCACCAAGTGAAGATCCGCGGCTACCGGATCGAGTGCGGGGAGATCGAAGCACAGCTTATGGCGCATGCGCAGATCCGCGAAGCGGTGGTCATGGCCCGCGAGGATGAGCAAGGACAGGCGTACTTGTGCGCGTATCTCGTAAGTGAAGAAGCGGTTCCGGTACCGGAGCTGCGGGCGCAACTGGCAACACAGCTGCCGGATTACATGATCCCGTCCTACTTTGTGGAGCTGGAGAAGCTGCCGCTGACCCCTAACGGCAAAGTCGACCGCAAGGCGCTGCCTGCGCCGGACCGGGAGGCGTACAGCGAAGGCTATGAAGCGCCGCGGGATGCGCTGGAGACGCAATTGGCGGAGTTGTTCGCAGAGGTGCTGGGGGTAAACGAAGTCGGCATCGGCGATTCGTTCTTTGAGCGCGGCGGTCACTCGCTGAAAGCGATGACGCTGGTGTCGCGCATTCATCAGCAGCTGGCGGTGGAGCTGCCGCTGCGGGAGCTGTTCGCGCGTCCGACGGTGAAGGCGTTGGCAGTCTATGTGCGCAGCACGGAGGAAAGCGGCTACGGCCGGATCGAGCCGGCAGCGGCGCAGGCATCGTACCCGCTGTCTTCGGCGCAGCGGCGGCTATACGTGCTGCATGAGGTGGAGCCGGAGAGCACGCGCTACAACATGCCGGGGGTCATGGAGTTAACAGGGCAGGTGGATGCGGATCGGCTGGAGGAAGCGATTCGCTCGGTCATCGCCCGTCACGAATCGCTGCGCACGTCGTTCAGGTGGATCGACGGCGAACCGAGACAACAGGTACACGAAGACGTGTCGTTTGAATGGGGATGCCGGGAGGCAGATGAAGTGCAAGCCCGGGAGCTCATCCGGAACTTCGTGCGGCCGTTCGCGTTGGATCAGGCGCCGCTGCTGCGGGCTGGGCTGCTGCGACTGGCAGAGGAGCACCATTGGCTGGTGTGGGACATGCACCATATCGTCTCGGACGGCGTGTCGCTGAACCTTCTGGTGTCGGACCTCATGGCGGCGTATGCCGGTGAGGAGCTGACGCCGCTGCGGATCCAGTACAAGGATTACGCGGTCTGGCAGCAGGACACGCTCGGGGTAGAGCGGATGCAAGGGCATGAGGCGTACTGGCTGTCGGCCTATGCGGAGGAAGTGCCGGTGCTGGAGCTGCCGGCCGACCGGACGCGTCCGGCGGTGCCAAGCAGCGAAGGCGGACAGGTTCATGCGCAGATCAGCGCGGACGTAGCTGAGGCCCTAAAACGAATTGCCGCAGAGACCGGAGCTACGCTGTACATGGTACTGCTGGCCGCCTATAACGTGTGGCTGCACAAGTACACTGGGCAGAGCGATATTGTGGTCGGGACGCCGGTGTCGGGGCGGACGCATGGGGATACGGAGCCGATGATCGGGATGTTCGTGAACACGCTGGCACTGCGCAACGCCCCGTCCGGGGAGAAGCGGTTTATGGACTTCGTGCGCGAAGTGAAGGAGCGGACGCTGACGGCATTCGAGCATCAGGATTACCCGTTCGAGGAACTGGTCGAGAAGCTGAACGTACGGCGCGATATGAGCCGCAATCCCTTATTCGACACGATGCTGGTGCTGCAGAACATGGAGCAGGCGCGCTTTGGCCTGGCAGATGTTGATGTTCGTCCGGTCGAGCTGGACCACCGGGCGACGAAGTTTGACCTGACGCTGAACGTTGCGGAGAGTGAGCAAGGACTTCAGTTGTTGCTGGAATACAGCAGCGCGCTGTTCAATGAGGAGACAGCCGGGCGGTACCTGATACACTTTGTACAACTCTTGTCGCAAATGGCCGGTCAGCCGGAAGCAAGCATTGGGTCGTATGAGCTTGTGACGGCGGAGGAGAAGCAACAGCTGCTGCATGCGTTCAATGACACACTGGCGGAGTATCCGCAGGAAGCAACGATCCACGGTCTGTTCGAGGAGCAGGTGGAGAAGACGCCGCATACGGTGGCGGTAGTGTACGGGGATCAGCAGCTGACCTATGCGGAGCTGAACGCGCAGGCGAACCAGCTGGCGTGGACGCTGCGCGGGCAAGGTGTGGGGCCGGAAACGATTGTAGCAATTATGGCGGAACGCTCGCTGGAGCTGATGGTAGGGCTTTATGGCATCCTGAAGGCCGGCGGGGCATACTTGCCGATTGATCCGGCGCTGCCGGCCGAACGCATCCGGTATATGCTCGGGGACAGCGGTGCGGCGGTACTGCTGATTCAGCCCGGCCAGGATTCATGCGGATTTGAGGGGACGGTCATCGAGTTGACGCATGGAGGGCGGGTGCAATCCGAGGCCAATCCGCCGCTAGAGCCGGATTCCCGGCGTTTGGCGTATGTGATCTATACCTCGGGGACCACTGGCAACCCGAAAGGGGTCATGATTGAGCATCGTGCGGTCATCAACCGCCTGCAATGGATGCAGAACCGCTACCCCATCGGAGAACAGGACGTCATTCTGCAGAAGACGCCGATAACGTTCGACGTTTCGGTGTGGGAACTGTTCTGGTGGGGCATGACCGGGGCCAAGGTCTGCATGCTTCCGCCGCAGGGAGAGAAAGATCCAGCGGTGCTGGCCGAAACGATGGAGCGTCACGGGGTCACGGTTATGCATTTTGTGCCGTCGATGCTGAGCGTCTTACTGGAGCAGGCCGGGCAAGCATTTAGCCCGGAGAAGCTGGGCAGCTTGCACCGGGTATTTGCCAGCGGGGAAGCGTTGAAGCCGCAGCATGTGAGCGGGTTCTACAAGTTAATGGAAGGGAGCGGAGCCACGCTTCACAACCTGTACGGGCCGACGGAGGCCACGGTCGATGTCGCGTATTACGACAGCGCTCCGACCTTCGCGAAAGCGGCGGTGCCGATCGGAGGGCCGATCGCCAATACGCAGCTGTACATTATGAACGACAACCGGCAGCTGCAGCCGATAGGCGTCGCGGGTGAACTATGTATAGCGGGCGACGGTCTGGCCCGGGGCTATCTGAACCGGCCGGAGCTGACGGCGGAGAAATTCGTAGACAACCCGTTCGATCCGGGTGCGCGGATGTACCGGACCGGCGATTTGGCGAGATGGCTGCCGGACGGCAATCTGGAGTACCTGGGCCGGATCGACCATCAGGTAAAGATCCGCGGCTACCGGATCGAGTGCGGGGAGATCGAGGCGCAACTCATGGCGCATGCGCAGATCCGCGAAGCGGTGGTCATGGCCTGCGAGGACGAGCAAGGGCAGGCGTACTTGTGCGCGTATCTCGTAAGTGAAGAAGCGGTTCCGGTACCGGAGCTGCGGGCGCAACTGGCAACACAGCTGCCGGATTACATGATCCCGTCCTACTTTGTGGAGCTGGAGAAGCTGCCGCTGAACTCTAACGGCAAGGTGGACCGGAAGGCGCTGCCGGCGCCGGACCGGGAGGCGTACAGCGAAGGCTATGAAGCGCCGCGGGATGCGCTGGAGACGCAATTGGCGGAGTTGTTCGCAGGAGTGCTGGGGGTAAACGAGGTCGGCATCGGCGATTCGTTCTTTGAGCGCGGCGGTCACTCGCTGAAAGCGATGACGCTGGTGTCGCGCATTCATCAGCAGCTGGCGGTGGAGCTGCCGCTGCGGGAGCTGTTCGTACGCCCGACGGTGAAGGCGTTGGCGGTCTATGTGCGCAGCACGGAGGAAAGCGGCTATGGCCGGATCGAACCGGTGAAGCCGGGCAAGGATTATCCGTTGTCTTCGGCGCAGCGGCGGCTATACGTGCTGCATGAGGTGGAGCCGGAGAGCACGCGCTACAACATGCCGGGGGTTATGGAGCTAACAGGGCAGGTGGATGCGGATCGGCTGGAGGAAGCGATTTGCTCGGTTATCGCCCGTCACGAATCGCTGCGCACGTCGTTCACGTGGATCGACGGCGAACCGAGACAACAAGTACACGAAGACGTGGTGTTTGAATGGGTATGCCGGGATGCAGATGAAGGGCAAGCCCCGGAACTCATCCGGAATTTTGTGCAACCGTTCGCACTGGGTCAGGCGCCGCTGCTGCGGGCCGGGTTGCTGCGACTGGCGGAGGAGCGCCATTGGCTGGTGTGGGACATGCATCATATCGTCTCGGACGGCGTGTCGATGAACCTTCTGGTGTCAGACTTCATGGCGGCGTATGCCGGCGGGGAGCTGGCGCCGCTGCGGATCCAGTACAAGGATTACGCGGTCTGGCAGCAGAGCACGCTCGGGGTGGAGCGGATGCAAGGGCATGAGGCGTACTGGCTGTCGGTCTATGCGGAGGAAGCGCCGGTGCTGGAGCTGCCGGCCGACCGGACGCGTCCGGCGGTGCCAAGCAGTGAAGGCGGGCAGGTTCATGCGCAGATCAGCGCGGACGTAGCTGAGGCCCTAAAACGAATTGCCGCAGAGACCGGAGCTACGCTGTACATGGTACTGCTGGCCGCCTATAACGTGTGGCTGCACAAGTACACTGGGCAGAGCGATATTGTGGTCGGGACGCCGGTGTCGGGGCGGACGCATGGGGATACGGAGCCGATGATCGGGATGTTCGTGAACACGCTGGCACTGCGCAACGCCCCGTCCGGGGAGAAGCGGTTTATGGACTTCGTGCGCGAAGTGAAGGAGCGGACGCTGACGGCATTCGAGCATCAGGATTACCCGTTCGAGGAACTGGTCGAGAAGCTGAACGTACGGCGCGATATGAGCCGCAATCCCTTATTCGACACGATGCTGGTGCTGCAGAACATGGAGCAGGCGCGCTTTGGCCTGGCAGATGTAGATGTTCGTCCGGTCGAGCTGGACCACCGGGCGACGAAGTTTGACCTGACGCTGAACGTTGCGGAGAGTGAGCAAGGACTTCAGCTGTTGCTGGAATACAGCAGCGCGCTGTTCAATGAGGAGACAGCCGGGCGGTACCTGATACACTTTGTACAACTCTTGTCACAAATGGCCGGTCAGCCGGAAGCAAGCATTGGGTCGTATGAGCTTGTGACGGCGGAGGAGAAGCAACAGCTGCTGCATGCGTTCAATGACACACTGGCGGAGTATCCGCAGGAAGCAACGATCCACGGTCTGTTCGAGGAGCAGGTGGAGAAGACGCCGCATACGGTGGCGGTAGTGTACGGGGATCAGCAGCTGACCTATGCGGAGCTGAACGCGCAGGCGAACCAGCTGGCGTGGACGCTGCGCGGGCAAGGTGTGGGGCCGGAAACGATTGTAGCAATTATGGCGGAACGCTCGCTGGAGCTGATGGTAGGGCTTTATGGCATCCTGAAGGCAGGCGGCGCGTACTTGCCGATCGATCCGGCATACCCGGCAGAGCGCATCCAATACATGCTCGGGGACAGCGGCGCGGCGGTACTGCTGATTCAGCCCGGCCAGGATTCATGCGGATTTGAGGGGACGGTCATCGAGTTGACGCATGGAGGGCGGGTGCAATCCGAGGCCAATCCGCCGCTAGAGCCGGATTCCCGGCGTTTGGCGTATGTGATCTATACCTCGGGGACCACTGGCAACCCGAAAGGGGTCATGATTGAGCATCGTGCGGTCATCAACCGCCTGCAATGGATGCAGAACCGCTACCCCATCGGAGAACAGGACGTCATTCTGCAGAAGACGCCGATAACGTTCGACGTTTCGGTGTGGGAGCTGTTCTGGTGGGGCATGACCGGGGCCAAGGTCTGCATGCTTCCGCCGCAGGGAGAGAAAGATCCAGCGGTGCTGGCCGAAACGATGGAGCGTCACGGGGTCACGGTTATGCATTTTGTGCCGTCGATGCTGAGCGTCTTACTGGAGCAGGCCGGGCAAGCATTTAGCCCGGAGAAGCTGGGCAGCTTGCACCGGGTATTTGCCAGCGGGGAAGCGTTGAAGCCGCAGCATGTGAGCGGGTTCTACAAGTTAATGGAAGGGAGCGGAGCCACGCTTCACAACCTGTACGGGCCGACGGAGGCCACGGTCGATGTCGCGTATTACGACAGCGCTCCGACCTTCGCGAAAGCGGCGGTGCCGATCGGAGGGCCGATCGCCAATACGCAGCTGTACATTATGAACGACAACCGGCAGCTGCAGCCGATAGGCGTCGCGGGTGAACTATGTATAGCGGGCGACGGTCTGGCCCGGGGCTATCTGAACCGGCCGGAGCTGACGGCGGAGAAATTCGTAGACAACCCGTTCGATCCGGGTGCGCGGATGTACCGGACCGGCGATTTGGCGAGATGGCTGCCGGACGGCAATCTGGAGTACTTGGGCCGGATCGACCATCAAGTGAAGATCCGCGGCTACCGGATCGAGTGCGGGGAGATCGAGACGCGGCTTCTGGCGCATGCGCATATCCGCGAAGCGGTGGTTATGGCCCGCGAGGACGAGCAAGGGCAGGCGTACTTGTGTGCGTATCTCCTAAGTGATGAAACTGTTCCGGTTGCAGAACTACGAGCGCACCTGACGGCACAGCTGCCGGATTACATGATCCCGTCCTATTTTGTGGAGCTGGAGAAGCTGCCGCTCAGCCCTAACGGCAAGGTCGACCGCAAGGCGCTGCCGGAGCCGCAAGGACGGATGCAGGCGGGAAGTGAATATGTAGCGCCGCGCAGCAAGACGGAGGCGAAGCTGGCAACGATTTGGCAGGACGTGCTCCAAGTCGGACAAGTCGGGATCCAAGACAACTTCTTCGAGCTGGGCGGGGATTCGATCAAAGCCGTTCAGATCGCCGCGCGGCTGCGGGGGCATGGGCTGCACTTGGGGATCCGCGATCTGTTCCGGTATCCGACGATTATGGAGCTGAGCCCGCATGTGCAGAAGTTGGCGCGGCAGATCGATCAGCGTCCGGTAGAAGGCGAAGTACGATTAACTCCGATCCAGCAAGGGTTGTTTGAACGGTCGCCGCAGCTGCCGCACCATTATAACCAGGCGGTCATGCTGCATCGCCGGGGCGGATTCGACGAAGGTGTCCTGCGCCGTGTGTTTGAACGGATCGCCCAGCATCATGATGCGCTGCGGATGAGGTATCGGGAAGAAGCTACGGGCATGGTGCAGTGGAGCCGCGGGCCACTAGAGGCGAGTTTCGGGCTGGACGTGATCGACTTGCGCGGGGAAAATGCCGTGGACACACGGATTGCGGCGGAAGCCGAGCGGCTGCAGCGGGGGCTGCACCTGGAGCAGGGGCCGCTGATACGCCTGGGGCTGATGAAAACCGGCGAGGGCGATCATCTGCTGATCGTCATCCACCATCTGGTGGTGGACGGGGTGTCGTGGCGGATCCTGTTCGAAGATGTGCAGACCGGTTATGAGCAGGCAGAGCGGGGCGAGGAGATCCGCTTTCCGGAGAAGACGGATGCGTTCCAGACGTGGTCGGAGGCACTGGCGCGTTATGCGGACAGTGAGGAACAGCTGAATGAAATCGCTTATTGGAAGCGAATCGAGGAGACGCCGGCTGCGGCGCTGCCGGCGGACGAAGGGCTCAAGGAAGCGGAGCGAACCGGCGGAGCGGTGAGCATCCGGCTGTCACGGGAAGAGACGGCGCAGTTATTGAACCAGGCGGGCCGGGCGTACTATACGGAAATCAACGACATCCTGCTGACGGGGCTGGGCCTGGCGCTGCAGGAATGGATCGGTGATCGGCGGTTTGTGGTGGACCTGGAAGGGCATGGCCGGGAAGAGATCGGGGAAGCGGTGGATGTCAGCCGTACGGTGGGCTGGTTTACAACGATAGTGCCGACGCTGCTTGACCTGGGGGCATGCGAGACGTTGTCCGACTGCATCAAGGCGGTGAAAGAAGGGCTGCGCAGCGTACCGAACAAAGGGCTCGGGTATGGCGTGCTGAAGTATATGACAGCAGCGGAGCACAAACAGGAGCTGACGTTTGACCTTCGCCCGGAGATCTGCTTCAACTACTTGGGCCAGCTGGACCGGGACGTGACCACTGGCGTATTCGAAACGTCGGTGTACGGGACGGGCACCAGCATCGACCCGAACCTCCCCAGTGAGTACAAGCTGAGCCTGAACGGGATGGTGATCGGCGGGGAGCTCGTGTTTACATGCGACTATGCGGCAGACGTGTACCGGAGGGAAACGGTGGAAGGCTGGATGGCGTGTTATGCGGAACAGCTTCGCAGACTGATTGCCCACTGCATGGGGCAGGCGCACAGCGAGAAGACCGCGAGCGATTTTAGTTCTAGTGGATTAGATATTGATGAAGTAGAGAACATTTACTCATTGCTTGAACAAATAGACTAGGAAAAAAAGGGTTAACAGAAGGGGGAGAGATAAAAACATCTCCCCTAACGTTGTTATTGAAGAGAACGAGGTACCAAGTATCTAAACTAAATGGTCGGAGGAATTAGCCCAGGTTTTATAATAGCGTCTCTAAACAACTTGCCGGGAGGTAAACATGAGTAGAAGAAGAGACTCGATAAAAGACATCTATTATCTTACGCCGATGCAAGAAGGTATGTTATTTCATTCTTTGCTTCACAAATCAAATGAGTATTTTGAACAATATACTTTGGAGCTTGCAGGTGATTTAAATGTAACCCTAGTTAATCAATCCTTTGCGAAGCTGATTGAGCGATACGATATACTTCGAACCATCTTCGTCTGGGAAAAGGTGAAGAAATCTGTTCAAGTCGTAGTGAAAAATCAAAAGACGGACTTGATTTTCGAAGATATTTCTCAGTTGAGTGAAAATGAAAAGTCTAGGTATGTGAACGAGTACATGCAAAATGATCGAGATGAGGGCTTTGACCTATTGAGGGGGCCTTTAATTCGATTAGCTGTTCTAAAAAAGGATTCTGATTCACACATAATGATTTGGAGCTTCCACCATATTTTGATGGATGGTTGGTGTGTAAGCATTCTTATGCAGGAATTTATGCATATATATCAATCCTTGAAGACTAAGCAGCCCATTCGACTTGACACGCCAATACAATTTAACAGTTACATGCAATGGCTTGAAAAGCAGGACGGGGAAGCGGCGCGACAGTACTGGAGCCGGTACTTGGCAAACTATGAGCAACAGGCGAGTGTGCCGCGAGCGCTTTGGACAGCAGGGCATGCGGGAGCCGAGCCGCAGGAGCATGCCTTCCGTCTGGATCGGGGGATGACCAGGGAGCTGGAGCAGTTGGCCCGCCAGGCACAGGTGACGCTGAACACAGTGATGCAGACGATCTGGGGACTGCTATTGCAGAAATACAACCAGAGCGGTGATGTGGTATTCGGGACTGTCGTATCGGGGAGACCGGCGGAAGTTCCGGGAATCGAGCGGATGATCGGCCTGTTTATCAATACGACGCCGGTACGGGTCAGCAGTTCCCCCGACCAGAGCGTAACGGCGCTGCTGCAGCAGGTGCAGGAAGCGGCGCTGGCGTCGGAATCACACAGCTATTATCCGCTGTATGAGATTCAGGGGCTGTGCGCGCTGAAGCAAGGATTGGTTGATCATATTTTGGTGTTCGAGAACTATCCGATTGCTGAAGCGATTGGCCAAGCAGGCGGAACGCTTGGGATCCGTGACGTTGAAGTATTTGAGCAGACGAATTATGACCTAACCGTCGTGCTAGCCCCGGGCGAAGCGTTGTCGATTGAATTCCGGTACAACGCCAAGGTATATGATGGAACATTCATCCGGCGAATGGAGGGGCATATCCGAGAGATCGCGCAGCAAATGCTGGCGGATGCGCAGCGGCCGGTGGCCTCGATATCGCTTGTCACGGCGGAGGAAAAGCAAGAGCTGCTGCATGCGTTCAACGACCCGGCGGCGGAGTATCCGCGGGAAGCGACGATTCACGGCCTGTTCGAGGAACAGGTGAAGAAGACGCCGGATGCGGTGGCGGCCGTGTACGGGGATCAGCAGCTGACCTATGCGGAGCTGAACGTGCGGGCGAATCAGCTGGCGTGGACGCTGCGCGGGCAAGGTGTGGGGCCGGACCGTATCGTGGCGATCCTGATGGATCGCTCAGTGGAGATGCTCGTCGGGATGCTCGGCATCCTGAAGGCCGGCGGGGCGTACTTGCCGATCGATCCGGATTATCCGGCAGAGCGAATCGCCTATACGCTGGCGGACAGCGGGGCGCAGTGGCTGGTGACGACCCGTGACGTCGAGCTTCGGACGCCGGCGCTTCCGTTTGCGGGATGCCGGGTATATGCCTTAGAAACGGAGCCGATGCCCGCGGAGAATCCGCCGCAGGCGACGAAGCCGGAGCATCTGGCTTACGTGATCTATACCTCAGGGACAACCGGAAAGCCGAAAGGGACGATGATTACGCACCGGAACGTGGTGCGGCTGTTGTTCAACGACCGCATGGCATTTGATTTCAACGAACGGGACGTGTGGACGTTGTTCCACTCGTATTGCTTCGATTTCTCGGTATGGGAAATGTACGGAGCGCTGCTTTATGGAGGCAAGCTGGTTGTTGTGCCGCTGATGACGGCGAGGGACCCGGAGCAGATGGTGCGGCTGCTGCGGCAAGAGCGGGTGACGGTGTTGAATCAGACGCCGAGCGCGTTTTATGCGTTGTCAGAGCGGGAAATGGAAGAGGCGGACGCGGAGCTGTGCGTGCGAGCCGTGATCTTTGGCGGAGAAGCGCTGGCGCCGGTCCAGTTGCGGGCATGGCAGCGGAAGTATCCCCATACGGAATTGATCAATATGTACGGGATCACGGAAACGACCGTGCACGTGACGTACAAGAAGCTTGGAGAGGCGGAGATCACAAGCGGCATCAGCAACATCGGCAAGCCGCTCCCGACGCTGCGGGCCTATATTCTGGGCGAAGGGCAGCAACTGCAGCCGATGGGCGTCGCGGGGGAGCTGTGCATCACGGGCGACGGACTGGCACGGGGTTATTTAAACCAGCCGGAATTGACGGCGGAGAAATTCGTAGACAACCCGTTCGAGCCGGGGACGCGGATGTACCGGACCGGCGATTTGGCGAGATGGCTGCCGGACGGCAACCTGGAGTACCTGGGCCGGATCGACCATCAAGTGAAGATCCGCGGCTACCGGATCGAGTGCGGGGAAATCGAGGTGCGGCTTCTGGCGCATGCGCAGATCCGCGAAGCGGTGGTCATGGCCCGCGAGGACGAGCAAGGGCAGGCATACTTGTGCGCGTATCTCGTGAGTGACGAAGCTGTTCCGGTTGTAGAACTACGGGCGCACCTGGCGGTACAGCTGCCGGAATACATGATTCCGTCTTACTTTGTGGAGCTGGAGAAGCTGCCGCTGAACTCTAACGGCAAGGTGGACCGCAAGGCGCTGCCGGAGCCGCAAGGGCTGGTGCAGGCGGGAAAGGAATACGAAGCGCCAAGCACGCCGACGCAGCGGCAACTGGCGGAGATTTGGCAGGAAGTGCTGGGAGCGGAGCAGGTCGGCGTCTACGATAACTTCTTTGTGCTGGGCGGCGACTCGATCAAGGCGATCCGCCTTGTCAGCCGGATGAATTGCGACATGGAGGCGGATCTCCCGTTAAGAGAGTTGTACCTGCATCAGACTATCGGAGAGCTGTCCGACTTCTTATCTCAGGAGCGCAAGCCGGACCGGCAGCTGGAGTCGGGGCGGGAGATGCTGGAGCAGATGAAGCGGCGCATCATGGAGGATTCCGAGCAGGCGAAGCACCTGCCGGAGGATTACGAGGACGTGTATCCGCTTAGCAAAATTCAACAGAGCATGGTGTTCTACTCGAGATTGCGGCCGGAGGAGCCGATCTACCACGATCAGTTTTTGCATCACCTCAGGATCGTGTCGGCGGACCGGTTCGCAGAAGCGCTGCAGCGGTTATCCGATAGGCATCCGATTCTGCGCACCACCTTCGATCTCACGCATTTCGAGGAAGAGGTCCAGCTTGTGCACGCCCGGATCGTGCCAGAGCTTTCGGTGGAAGATGTCTCCTCATTTAGCCGGGAGGAGCAGGAGCGCGTCATCCGTGCGCATATCGATCAGGACCAGCGCAACTTGTTCCGGTTTGACGGCAAGGTGCTGTGGCGAGTTCGCTTGTTCCGGATGAATACACAGCATGATTATTGCATGGTGTTTACGGTCCACCATGCGATTCTGGACGGATGGAGCGTGGCGTCCTTTCAGCAGGAGTTTGCAGGCATTTATCAGCAGCTGCTGCAGGGAGAGCCGGCGGAGGTCAAGCCGCTGGATAGCAATTACAAGGATTATGTGGCCATCAACCGGTTCCGGGAGAGCGACGAGGAGAGCCGGCAATATTGGATCCGCGAATTGGCGGGGTATACCCGAAACAAGCTGCCGTTTAACTACGCGGGCAAGAAGAGGGACCGCGGAGCGGCCAGCAAAATTTACCGCAGGCCACTGAGCAGCACGCTGCTGGGAGCCTTGAAGTGGCAGGCGAAGCGGTACGGTTGTACCGTCAAGGAGCTGTGCTTGAGCGCGCACGTGTATTTGCTGGGCATCCTGACGACGGAGGAAGAGATTGTCACGGGCGTGGTCAGCCACGACCGGCCGGCCATCGAAGATGCAGACAAAGTATTAGGCTGCTTCCTCAATACGGTGCCGATCCGCATGGGGCTAGCGCGCGAAGTGTCCAAGCGGGAACTGGTGAACCGTACAAAACGGCAGCTTGGGCAAATGAAGGCGCATGAACTGTTTCTGGCCGACATTGCCCAGGCAATTGGTGAAGTGTCGAGCCCGTCCGTCAACCCGATCTTCGATACGCTGTTTAACTATACGGATTTCCATGTGCTGGAGGAGATGGGGCCGGGGCAAGAGTTGGCATCGGAGATGGCGGCGCTGAGCTTGGAAGCAAACGAAATGACGAATACCTGGTTTGATCTGGAAGTATCGCAATACTTTAACAGGCTGAACATGCAGATCAAATATGCGCCAGCTTATTTTGAGGATCAGGAGATCGAAACGGCGTTCGTTTGGTACGAACGAATCCTTGAGGCCCTATGTGACGAGGAGACCGATATCTTGTCGGTAGAGCGCCTGATGGCGACTGCGGAACGGCAAGATATCGTGTACGAATGGAACCGGACGGATATGCCGTACGCAGCAGAGAAGACGCTGCACCAACTGTTCGAGGAACAAGCGGCGAGGACACCCGGGCGGACCGCTTTAAACTGGAACGGCCAGCCATTGACCTACCGGGAGCTGGACGAGCGGTCGAACCGGTTGGCGCGGCGGCTGCGGGCCCAGGGGGTGAAACTCAATGATCATGTCGGGCTGATGACCGGGCGGGGCTTTGAGATGATCATCGGTATGCTGGCGATTCTGAAAGCCGGCGCGGCGTATGTACCGATGGATCCGGACTACCCGCAAAGCCGGATCGCACATATGATCAGCCATGCGGGAGTGAGCGTCGTTGTCGTCGATCAGGCGTATGCAGAAGCGCCTGCGCAAATCATCGACAGCCGGGACCCTTCGCTAATCGAGCATTCCGGCGAGGCGCTTCGCCTTGCCAAAGATTCGCATGAGTTGGCGTACATTATATATACATCCGGTTCAACCGGGGAGCCGAAAGGCGTCATGATTGAGCATCATTCGGCAGTGAACCTGGTCAGCTGGGTCAATCAGGAATTTGGCGTGCATGAGGAAGACCGGCTGTTGTTCATCACGTCGATGTGCTTCGACTTGTCGGTGTATGACATTTTCGGACCGCTGGCGGCAGGCGCCCAGATTGTGATTGCAAGCCGGGAGCAGGTGCAGGATCCTAAGCAGATGCAGCAGTTGCTGGAAGAGGAAGCCATTACGATTTGGGACTCGGTGCCGACGACGCTGAATCATGTGCTGCATGGCCTAGAGGAACAGGAGGAGGCGATCAGCCAGAAGGTTTTACGGCTGGCGCTGGTGAGCGGGGACTGGATTCCGGTCGATTTGGCGGAACGCGCGAAGGCATACTTCCCGAACGTCCAAATGATAGGACTTGGGGGGGCGACGGAAGCCACCGTATGGTCTAACTACTATCCGATCCAGGAAGTTACGGCGGATCAAACGGGCATTCCGTACGGAAAGCCGCTGGCGAACAATACCTTCTACATTCTGGACGCAGATCGGCATCCGGTGCCGTACGGGGTGGCCGGCGAGCTGTATATCGGGGGAGTGGGCGTAGCCAGAGGCTATTTGAACGATCCGGCGAAGACTAGCGCATCGTTTATGACCAATCCGTTTGTGCCGCAGGGGCGGATGTACCGGACGGGGGACATGGGGCGCATGCTGCCGGACGGCAACATGGAGTTCCTGGGACGCCAAGATTACCAGGTGAAGATCCGCGGCTACCGGGTGGAACTGGGAGAAATCGAGAACCAGTTGCTGAAGCATGAGGCGGTCCGCGAAGCGGTGGTGATCGCCCGGGAGGATGCGGCCGGCGGGAAATACTTGTGCGCGTATGTGGTGCTGCAGCAGGAGACGGCTTCGGCGGAGATTCGGGAGCACCTCGGGCGGGCACTGCCGTCCTATATGATACCGGGGTATATGATGCCGATGGAGCGCTTGCCGCTGACCCCTAACGGCAAGCTGAACCGTAAAGCGTTGCCGGAGCCGGATGCCAGAATGCATTCGGAAGAACGGTATGAGGCAGCGAGTACCGAGACGGAACGGAAGCTGCTCGGGATTTGGCAGGACGTGCTTGGCGTAGAGAACATCGGGATGCGCGACGACTTTTTTGCGATTGGTGGGCATTCGCTGCGGGCAACCACGCTGGTGTCCAAAATCCAGAAGACGATGAACGTAGAGCTGACGCTGCAGGACGTATTCCGACTGCCGACGATCAAGGAGCAGGCGCGGAAGATCGAGGGGATGTCGAAGATGGCATACAACGCCATCGAACCGGTGAAGCTGGGCAAGGATTATCCGCTGTCTTCGGCGCAGCGGCGGCTATACGTGCTGCATGAGGTGGAGCCGGAGAGCACGCGCTACAACATGCCGGGCGTCGTGGAACTGGCCGGGCAGGTGGATGCGGATCGGCTGGAACAAGCGATTCGTTCGGTCATCGCCCGTCACGAATCGCTGCGCACGTCGTTCACGTGGATCGACGGCGAACCGAGACAACAGGTGCATGATGACGTGGCATTGGAATGGGTATACCGGGGTGCAGATGAAGCGCAGGCGCGGGAACTCACCCGGAGCTTCGTACGGCCGTTCGAACTGAGTCAGGCGCCGCTGCTGCGGGCCGGGCTGCTGCGGCTGGCGGAGGAGCGCCATTGGCTGGTGTGGGATATGCATCATATCGTGTCGGACGGCGTGTCGATGAACCTTCTGGTGTCGGACTTCATGGCGGCGTATGCCGGCGAAGAGCTGGAGCCGCTGCGGATCCAGTACAAGGACTACGCGGTCTGGCAGCAGGGCACGCTCGGGGTGGAGCAGATGCAAGGGCATGAGGCTTACTGGCTGTCGGCCTATGCGGAGGAAGCGCCGGTGCTGGAGCTGCCGGCCGACCGGAGGCGTCCAGCGGTGCCAAGCAGTGAAGGCGGACGGGTATACACCGAAGTGAACGTCAAGACGGCAGAGGCCCTAAAACGAATCGCTGCGGAGACCGGAGCCACGCTGTACATGGTGCTGCTGGCCGCCTATAACGTGTGGCTGCACAAGTACACGAGGCAGACCGACATTGTGGTCGGGACGCCGGTGTCGGGACGGACGCATACGGATACGGAGCCGATGATCGGGATGTTCGTGAACACGCTGGCGCTGCGCAACGCCCCGTCCGGGGACAAGCGGTTTATGGACTTCGTGCGCGAGGTGAAGGAGCGGACGCTGGCGGCATTCGAGCATCAGGATTATCCGTTCGAGGAACTGGTAGAGAAGCTGAACGTGCGGCACGATCGGAGCCGCAACCCGCTGTTTGACACGATGCTGGTGCTGCAGAACATGGAGCAATCGAGTCTCTATTTAACAGATATTGAGGTTCGCTCCGTTGAACAAGAGACTTCGACAACGAAGATGGATCTGACGATGATTGTTGTCGAAATCGAACAGGGCCTTCAATTATCTTTAGAGTATAGCCGGGATTTATTCGAGCATGGGACGGCGACGAGACTGCTTCAAGGATTTTGTGAACTTATCAAAGCCACGGCCACCGATCCTTCCGTTTGCATTAGAGAATTAAAAATGGAAATCTTTCAACATGAAAAAGAAGAGGAGGAAGACGAATTATTCGATATTATTCATTTTGAATAACAGGGTCTGTTGTATTACTAGGGTTAATCTTCGGTAACAATGGCCAAGTCGGTTTATATGAATCTAGTTTCTGTGCTGATCGATAGTGTGTACTCTTTTATCTGAAATAGTTACAGAATTCTAGTTCCAGCGATGAAAAGCTTCGGAGCCATTGGCTTGGTAGTTGATCTGGAAAGAAGCTGGAACTAGAATTCACAAAAATCAATTTCTAATTTTGTCAGATTTATTACATGCATAATTTCACGTTCCTATTCATTTTTTAATGCGAATGCATCGATTTTTGTGACTCTTCGATAAAAAACCGATAAAAGTTAATAATTGGACATTATGGACATTAATGGATTTATTATAATGAGGTGTTGTATTTGTATAAAATGGCATTTATATTCCCTGGCCAAGGCTCGCAATATGTCGGGATGGGTCAAGCATGGCATTCAGCGTATCCTATCGCACGGGAATTATTCGAGATGGCCAACGATGCTCTTGGGTTCGATCTTAAAAAAATATGTTTCGAGGGAAGCACGCAAATACTTAGAAAGACGGAAATCGCCCAACCCGCAATTTTAACTGTAAGTTTGATTGCCTATCGCATAATACTTCAAGAGGTTGAAATTGTGCAACCCGTCCTTGCGGGGCATAGCCTTGGGGAGATATCGGCGTTATGTGCAGCGGAAGCTATATCGTTTGCCGACGCAGTCAAGCTAGTGCATGCCAGAGGGAAATATATGCAAGAAGCGGTGCCGGAGGGCCGGGGTTTGATGTATGCCGTGGTTGGACTTTCATCAGAGCAAGTGAAGGAGATATGCAGGGAGATTTCGCTAAATATAGGGACCGTGGTGCCATCTAACTATAATGCCAGCAAACAAACTGTAATATCAGGGGTAAAGGGCGCAGTGGAAGAAGCAGCGATTTCCATGAAACATGCAGGTGCGCAAGTGATACCGTTAAAAGTCAGCGCGCCCTTTCACAGTCCGCTCATGGAACCGGCCTTAGCTCCGTTTCGCGAATTCTTGGGCGGACTTACACTTCATCCTTTGCAGCATCCAGTTGTCTCGAATGTTACAGGGAATTTTTACAAAAGTGAACAGGATATTATTCCGTTGCTCACTGACCAATTAATGAACCCGGTTTTGTGGACGGCTTGCATGAACAGGATGGCGACTCTGCCCGTTCAAGCATTTATCGATACGGGGCCTCGTGAAACACTAGGGCCGCTTTTGAAGGAACATTTTCCAGAAGCGAAGGTATATGCAACAGATTCCATCCATTCGACAATGCAAGATTGTCTTGACAACCTGAGGGGTGATTCGGAGAGAAGTCATCTAAGAAGCACGGGTAATCTGATGGATAAATGCTTATCTATTGCCGTATGCACCAAAAATCACAATTCAAATGCGGATGAATATCAAAGAAATGTGATCGGGCCGTATAAGATGATCCAGAGAATGAAGGAAGAAATAACTGTTTCCGGAAAAGAACCAACATTAGAGCAGACAGAGAAAGTGCTACATCTGCTTCGGACTATTCTTAAAGGGAAGAAGCTGCCTGCCGATGAGCTGAAATTACGTTTGGAACAGGCAATTAACGAAACGGGTATGCCCGGTTATTTCAAGGACTGCTGATGTTTTGACTGACTGGTAGAGATACAGATCGAACGCAAAGCTACTCAATGTATTGGAGGTTCAAAAATGGATTCTTTAACCGTTAGGCTTATGGCTTCTAGTGGTAAATACTCGGAGGCCGTTGATTATTGGCTTGAACAGCTTGCGGAATCTCCCGCACCAACAACCCTCTCTCTAGGCAGAGAAGGCGTTATAGCCGGCCAGTCGTTCCGGCAGGTTGAGCAGCAACTTTCGAATGAGACCTTACATCGTGTAGAGTCGCTATCTAAAAACTCGGAACAGGCAATGTTCATGGTATTAATGTCCGGAACGCTGTTGTTTCTTTCCCGGTATCTGAATCTTACGGATTTATTAGTAGGTATGCCTCCACTGAAAAAAAAAGGAAGCGAAGAAGTTGCTTCGGCTGTATTGCCGATTCGAATCCAAATCCGCTCTGAGAGTACTTTCAGGGACGTGCTAATCCAGGTGCGCAATGGCTTAACGGAAGCCGCCAAACATCAGAAATTTCCCCATCCTTATATAGCCGAGAAAACCGGGCTGCCTATGAACCGTAACGAGTTATTGCGTTTCGGTACGATTGTCTCACTTAACAGCATTCACCAAACGATTGACCCTATCCTCTCTGAATGTCTCATACACATATCTTTTCAAAAGAAGGACGACACACTTTCATTTGTAATGCATTATGATGCAAGTCGCTATGCTCATGAGAGCCTGATCAGGTTGAAGCAGCAGCTCGTTTACTTCCTTGATTTAATAATGGAACAGATAAACACGCCGCTTGCTCAGATCGATATGGTTTCGGATCAGGAGAAGCAAGAGCTGCTGCATGCGTTCAACGACACGGTAGCGGAGTATCCGCAGGAAGCGACGATCCACGGTCTGTTCGAGGAGCAGGTGAAGAAGACGCCGGATGCGGTGGCGGCCGTGTACGGGGATCAGCAGCTGACCTATGCGGAGCTGAACGCGCGGGCGAACCAGCTGGCGTGGACGCTGCGCGGGCAAGGTGTGGGGCCGGACCGTATCGTGGCGATCCTGATGGATCGCTCGGTGGAGATGCTCGTCGGGATGCTCGGCATCCTGAAGGCCGGCGGGGCGTACTTGCCGATCGATCCGGATTATCCGGCTGAGCGAATCGCCTATACGCTGGCGGACAGCGGAGCGGAGTGGCTGGTGACGACCCGTGACGTCGAGCTTCGGACGCCGGCGCTTCCGTTTGCGGGATGCCGGGTATATGCCTTAGAAACGGAGCCGATGCCCGCGGAGAATCCGCCGCAGGCGACGAAGCCGGAGCATCTGGCCTACGTGATCTATACCTCAGGGACGACCGGAAAGCCGAAAGGGACGATGATTACACACCGGAACGTGGTGCGGCTGTTGTTCAACGACCGCATGGCATTTGATTTCAACGAACGGGACGTGTGGACGTTGTTCCACTCGTATTGCTTCGATTTCTCGGTATGGGAAATGTACGGAGCGCTGCTTTATGGAGGCAAGCTGGTTGTTGTGCCGCTGATGACGGCGAGGGACCCGGAGCAGATGGTGCGGCTGCTGCGGCAAGAGCGGGTGACGGTGTTGAATCAGACGCCGAGCGCGTTTTATGCGTTGTCAGAGCGGGAAATGGAAGAGGCGGACGCGGAGCTGTGCGTGCGAGCCGTGATCTTTGGCGGAGAAGCGCTGGCGCCGGTCCAGTTGCGGGCATGGCAGCGGAAGTATCCCCATACGGAATTGATCAATATGTACGGGATCACGGAAACGACCGTGCACGTGACGTACAAGAAGCTTGGAGAGGCGGAGATCACAAGCGGCATCAGCAACATCGGCAAGCCGCTCCCGACGCTGCGGGCCTATATTCTCGGAGAAGGGCAGCAACTGCAGCCGATGGGCGTCGCGGGGGAGCTGTGCATCACGGGCGACGGACTGGCGCGGGGCTATCTGAACCGGCCGGAATTGACGGCGGAGAAATTCGTAGACAACCCGTTCGAGCCGGGGACGCGGATGTACCGGACCGGCGATTTGGCGAGATGGCTGCCGGACGGCAACCTGGAGTACCTGGGCCGGATCGACCACCAAGTGAAGATCCGCGGCTACCGGATCGAGTGCGGGGAGATCGAGGCGCATCTCATGGCGCATGCGCAGATCCGCGAAGCGGTGGTCATGGCCCGCGAGGACGAGCAAGGGCAGGCATACTTGTGCGCGTATCTTGTAAGCGACGAAGCCGTTCCGGTACCGGAGCTGCGTGCGCACCTGGCGGTACAACTGCCGGAATACATGATTCCGGCTTACTTTGTGGAGCTGGAGAAGCTGCCGCTGAACTCTAACGGCAAGGTGGACCGGAAGGCGCTGCCTGCGCCGGACCGGGAGGCGTACAGCGAAGGCTATGAAGCGCCGCGGGATGCGCTGGAGACGCAATTGGCGGAGTTGTTCGCAGAGGTGCTGGGGGTAAACGAAGTCGGCATCGGCGATTCGTTTTTCGAGCGCGGCGGTCACTCGCTGAAAGCGATGACGCTGGTGTCGCGCATTCATCAGCAGCTGGCGGTGGAGCTGCCGCTGCGAGAGCTGTTCGCACGCCCGACGGTGAAGGCGTTGGCGGTCTATGTGCGCAGCACGGAGGAAAGCGGCTACGGCCGAATCGAGCCGGCATCGGCGCAGGCATCGTACCCGCTGTCTTCGGCGCAGCGGCGGCTATACGTGCTGCATGAGGTGGAGCCGGAGAGCACACGCTACAACATGCCGGGAGTCATGGAGCTAACAGGGCAGGTGGATGCGGATCGGCTGGAGCAAGCGATTCGCTCGGTTATCGCCCGTCACGAATCGCTGCGCACGTCGTTCACGTGGATCGACGGCGAACCGAGACAACAGGTACACGAAGACGTGGTGTTGGAATGGGTATGCCGGGATGCAGATGAAGGGCAGGCACGGGAACTCATCCGGAATTTTGTGCAACCGTTCGCACTGGGTCAGGCGCCGCTGCTGCGGGCCGGGCTGCTGCGGCTGGCAGAGGAGCGTCATTGGCTGGTGTGGGACATGCATCATATCGTGTCGGACGGCGTGTCGATGAACCTTCTGGTGTCGGACTTCATGGCGGCGTATGCCGGCGGGGAGCTGGCGCCGCTGCGGATCCAGTACAAGGACTACGCGGTCTGGCAGCAGAGCACGCTCGAGGTGGAGCGGATGCAGGGGCATGAGGCGTACTGGCTGTCGGTCTATGCGGAGGAAGCGCCGGTGCTGGAGCTGCGGGCCGACCGGACGCGTCCGGCGGTGCCAAGCAGTGAAGGCGGGCAGGTTCATGCGCAGATTAGCGCGGACGTAGCCGAGGGGCTGAAGCAGATTGCCGCAGAGACCGGAGCCACGCTGTACATGGTACTGCTGGCTGCCTATAACGTGTGGCTGCACAAGTACACGGGGCAGAGCGACATCGTGGTTGGCACGCCGGTGTCTGGACGGACGCATGCAGATACGGAGCCGATGATCGGGATGTTCGTGAATACGCTGGCGCTGCGCAACGCCCCGTCCGGGGAGAAGCGGTTTATGGACTTTTTGCGCGAAGTGAAGGAGCGGACGCTGGCGGCGTTTGAGCATCAGGACTATCCGTTCGAGGAACTGGTCGAGAAGCTGAACGTACGGCGCGATATGAGCCGCAACCCCATGTTTGACACGATGCTGGTACTGCAGAACATGGAGCAGGCGCGCTTTACCCTGGCGGATGTTGACGTACGTCCGGTCGAGCTGAACCACCGGGCGACGAAGTTTGACTTAACGCTGAACGTCGCGGAGGGCGATCAAGGACTTCAGCTGTTACTGGAATACAGCAGCGCACTGTTCAACGAGGAGACAGCCGGGCGGTACCTGATGCACTTTGTGCAGCTCTTGTCGCAAATCACCGGGCAGCCGGAAGCAAGCATCGGCTCGTATGAGCTTGTCACGCCAGAGGAGAAGCAACAGCTGCTGCACGGGTTCAACGACACGGCAGCGGAGTATCCGCGGGAAGCGACGATCCACGGTCTGTTCGAAGAGCAGGTGGAGAAGACGCCGCATGCGGTGGCGGTAGTGTACGGGGATCAGCAGCTGACCTATGCGGAGCTGAATGCGCAGGCGAATCAGCTGGCGTGGACGCTGCGCGGGCAAGGTGTGGGGCCGGACCGTATCGTGGCGATCCTGATGGGTCGCTCGGTGGAGATGCTCGTCGGGGTGCTCGGCATCCTGAAGGCCGGCGGGGCGTACTTGCCGATCGATCCGGCGCTGCCGGCCGAACGCATCCGGTATATGCTCGGGGACAGCGGCGCGGGGGTACTGCTGATTCAGCCTGGCCTGGATCCATGCGGATTTGAGGGCACGGTGCTGGACCTGGCGGAAGCCGGGCAAGCACCGGCCGGGGTGAATTTCGCACTTCACGCAACGTCGGGCGAGTTGGCGTATGTGATCTATACCTCGGGGACAACAGGAAACCCCAAAGGGGTCATGATTGAGCATCGCTCGGTGGTTAACTTCATCACAGGGATGACGAGAGTGATTCCATTCGCTCCGGCGAAGTCGATTTTATTTGCGACCACACTGTCATTCGACATCTCGGTGGTGGAGACGCTGCTAGCGTTGACGCAAGGCATGCGGGTCGTGGCAGCGAGCGAAGAACAGCAGAAGGACCCTCAGCAGCTGGCGGCGCTGATCGAACGCCAGCGCATTGGCATGGTGCAGATGACGCCGTCGCGGCTGAAGATGCTGTTGTCGGCGGGCTGCGTGGCGTGGCTTGAAGGCGTAACGGAAATACTAGTCGGCGGGGAGGCATGGACGGACGATCTGCTGGCTGATTTGCAAAGCAAATCGAAGGCCGTGCTGTTCAATATGTACGGTCCGACGGAGACGACGATTTGGTCAGCGGTGCGGGAAGCGACCGTCGACCAGACAGTGACCGTCGGGGGGCCGATCGCCAATACGCAGCTGTACATTGTAAGTGACAACCGGCAGCTGCAGCCGATAGGCGTCGCGGGGGAGCTGTGCATCGCGGGGGACGGACTGGCACGGGGTTACTTCAACCGGCCGGAGCTGACGGCGGAGAAATTCGTAGACAACCCGTTCGAGCCGGGGACACGGATGTACCGGACCGGCGATTTGGCGAGATGGCTGCCGGACGGCAATCTGGAGTACCTGGGCCGGATCGACCATCAAGTGAAGATCCGCGGCTACCGGATCGAGTGCGGGGAGATCGAGATGCAGCTCATGGCGCATGCGCAGATCCGCGAAGCGGTGGTCATGGCCTGCGAGGACGAGCAAGGGCAGGCATACTTGTGCGCATATCTTGTAAGCGACGAATCCGTTCCGGTACCGGAGCTGCGGGCGCATCTGGCGGCACAGCTGCCGGATTACATGATCCCGTCCTACTTTGTGGAGCTGGAGAAGCTGCCGCTGAACTCTAACGGCAAGGTGGACCGGAAGGCACTGCCGGCGCCGGACCGGGAGGCGTACAGCGAAGGCTATGAAGCGCCGCGGGATGCACTGGAGACGCAATTGGCGGAGTTGTTCGCAGAGGTGCTGGGGGTAAACGAAGTCGGCATCGGCGATTCGTTCTTTGAGCGCGGCGGTCACTCGCTGAAAGCGATGACGCTGGTGTCGCGCATGCATCAGCAGCTGGCGGTGGAGCTGCCGCTGCGGGAGCTGTTCGCACGCCCGACGGTGAAGGCGTTGGCGGTCTATGTGCGCAGCACGGAGGAAAGCGGCTACGGCCGAATCGAGCCGGCAGAGGCGCAGGCATCGTACGCGCTGTCTTCGGCGCAGCGGCGGCTATACGTGCTGCATGAGGTGGAGCCGGAGAGCACGCGCTACAACATGCCGGGTGTCGTGGAGCTAACAGGGCAGGTGGATGCGGATCGGCTGGAGGAAGCGATTCGCTCGGTCATCGCCCGTCACGAATCGCTGCGCACGTCGTTCACGTGGATCGACGGCGAACCGAGACAACAGGTGCACGAAGACGTGGCGTTTGAATGGGTATGCCGGGATGCAGATGAAGTGCAAGCCCGGGAGCTCGTCCGGAACTTCGTGCGGCCGTTCGCGTTGGATCAGGCGCCGCTGCTGCGCATCGAACTGTTGCGGCTGGCGGAGGAGCGCCATTGGCTGGTGTGGGACATGCACCATATCGTGTCGGACGGCGTGTCGATGAACCTTCTGGTGTCGGACTTCATGGCGGCGTATGCCGGCGAGGAGCTGGCGCCGCTGCGGATCCAGTACAAAGACTACGCGGTCTGGCAGCAGGGTACGCTTGGGGTCGAGCGGATGGAGGCGCATGAGGCATACTGGCTGTCGGCCTATGCGGAGGAAGCGCCGGTGCTGGAGCTGCCGGCCGACCGGACGCGTCCGGCGGTGTTAAGCAGTGAAGGCGGACGGGTATACACCGAAGTGAACGCCGAGACGGCAGAGGCCCTAAAACGAATCGCGGCAGAGACCGGAGCCACGCTGTACATGGTGCTGCTGGCCGCCTATAACGTGTGGCTGCACAAGTACACAGGGCAAAGCGACATTGTGGTCGGGACGCCGGTGTCGGGACGGACGCATGGGGATACGGAGCCGATGATCGGAATGTTCGTGAACACGCTGGCGCTGCGCAACGCCCCGTCCGGGGAGAAGCGGTTTATGGACTTCGTGCGTGAGGTGAAGGAGCGGACGCTGGCGGCGTTTGAGCATCAGGACTATCCGTTCGAGGAACTGGTAGAGAAGCTGAACGTACGGCGCGATATGAGCCATAACCCCTTGTTTGACACGATGCTGGTGCTGCAGAACATGGAGCAGGCGCGATTTGGCCTGGCGGATGTTGACGTTCGTCCGGTCGAGCTGAACCACCGGGCGACGAAGTTCGATCTGACGCTAAACGTCGCGGAGGGTGATCAAGGACTTCAGCTGTTGCTGGAATACAGCTGTGCACTGTTCAACGGGGAGACAGCCGGGCGGTACCTGATGCACTTTGTGCAGCTCTTGTCGCAAATCACCGGGCAGCCGGAAGCAAGGATTGGCTCGATATCGCTTGTCACGGCGGAGGAAAAGCAACAACTGCTGCATACGTTCAACGACACGGCGGCGGAGTATCCGCAGGAAGCGACGATCCACGGTTTGTTCGAAGCCCAGGTGGAGAAGACGCCGGATGCGGTGGCGGCCGTGTACGGGGATCAGCAGCTGACCTATGCGGAGCTGAACGCGCGGGCGAACCAGCTGGCGTGGACGCTGCGCGGGCAAGGTGTGGGGCCGGACCGTATCGTGGCGATCCTGATGGATCGCTCGGTGGAGATGCTCGTCGGGATGCTCGGCATCCTGAAGGCCGGCGGGGCGTACTTGCCGATCGATCCGGATTATCCGGCTGAGCGAATCGCCTATACGCTGGCGGACAGCGGAGCGGAGTGGCTGGTGACGACCCGTGACGTCGAGCTTCGGACGCCGGCGCTTCCGTTTGCGGGATGCCGGGTATATGCCTTAGAAACGGAGCTGATGCCGGCGGAGAATCCGCCGCAGGCGACGAAGCCGGAGCATCTGGCCTACGTGATCTATACCTCAGGGACGACCGGAAAGCCGAAAGGGACGATGATTACGCACCGGAACGTGGTGCGGCTGTTGTTCAACGACCGCATGGCGTTTGATTTCAACGAACGGGACGTGTGGACGTTGTTCCACTCGTATTGCTTCGATTTCTCGGTATGGGAAATGTACGGAGCGCTGCTGTATGGAGGCAAGCTGGTTGTTGTGCCGCTGATGACGGCGAGGGACCCGGAGCAGATGGTGCGGTTGCTGCGGCAGGAGCGGGTGACGGTGTTGAATCAGACGCCGAGCGCGTTTTATGCGTTGTCAGAGCGGGAAATGGAAGAGGCGGACGCGGAGCTGTGCGTGCGAGCCGTGATCTTTGGCGGAGAAGCGCTGGCGCCGGTCCAGTTGCGGGCATGGCAGCGGAAGTATCCCCATACGGAATTGATCAATATGTACGGGATCACGGAAACGACCGTGCACGTGACGTACAAGAAGCTTGGAGAGGCGGAGATCACAAGCGGCATCAGCAACATCGGCAAGCCGCTCCCGACGCTGCGGGCCTATATTCTGGGCGAAGGGCAGCAACTGCAGCCGATGGGCGTCGCGGGGGAGCTGTGCATCACGGGCGACGGACTGGCACGGGGTTATTTAAACCGGCCGGAATTGACGGCGGAGAAATTCGTAGACAACCCGTTCGAGCCGGGGACGCGGATGTACCGGACCGGCGATTTGGCGAGATGGCTTCCGGACGGCAACCTGGAGTACCTGGGCCGGATCGACCATCAAGTGAAGATCCGCGGCTACCGGATCGAGTGCGGGGAGATCGAGGTGCGGCTTCTGGCGCATGCGCAGATCCGCGAAGCGGTGGTCATGGCCCGCGGGGACGAGCAAGGGCAGGCATACTTGTGCGCGTATCTCGTGAGTGACGAAGCTGTTCCGGTTGTAGAACTACGGGCGCACCTGGCGGTACAGCTGCCGGAATACATGATTCCGTCTTACTTTGTGGAGCTGGAGAAGCTGCCGCTGAACTCTAACGGCAAGGTGGAGCGCAAGGCGCTGCCGGCGCCGGAATCGGCGCATACCGGCAGCGTCTACGAAGCGCCAAGCACGCCGACGCAGCGGCAACTGGCGGAGATTTGGCAGGAAGTGCTGGGAGCGGAGCAGGTCGGCGTCCACGATAACTTCTTTGTGCTGGGCGGCGACTCGATCAAGGCGATCCGCCTCGTCAGCCGGATGAATCGCGACATGGAGGCGGCCCTCCCGCTAAAAGATGTGTACCTGCATCAGACCATCGGAGAGTTGGCTGAGCTTTTGGCGCAGGAGCACAAGCCGAACCGGCAGCTGGAGTCGGGGCGGGAGATGCTGGAGCAGATGAAGCGGCGCATCATGGAGGATTCCGAGCAGGCGAAGCACCTGCCGGAGGATTACGAGGACGTGTATCCGCTTAGCAAAATTCAACAGAGCATGGTGTTCTACTCAAGATTGCGGCCGGAGGAGCCGATTTACCACGATCAGTTCTTATATCATTTCAAAATCGTTTCGGTAGAACAGTTCGCAGAAGCGCTGCAGCGGTTATCCGATAGGCATCCGATTCTGCGCACCACCTTCGATCTCACGCATTTCGAGGAAGAGGTCCAACTCGTGCACGACCGGATCGTGCCAGAGTTTTCGGTGGAAGATGTCTCCTCACTTAGCCGTGAGGAACAGGAGCGCGTCATCCGCGCGCATATCGATCAGGACCAGCGCAACTTGTTCCGGTTCGACGGCGAGGTGCTGTGGCGAGTTCGTTTGTTCCGGCAGAACGCACGCTACGATTATTGCATGGTGTTTACGTTCCACCATGCGATTCTGGACGGATGGAGCGTGGCGTCCTTCCAGCAGGAGTTTGCAGGCATTTATCAGCAACTGCTGCAGGGAAAACCGGCGGATATCAAGCCGCTGGATAGCAATTACAAGGATTATGTGGCCATCAACCGGTTCCGGGAGAGCGACGAGGAGAGCCGGCAATATTGGATCCGCGAATTGGCGGGGTATACCCGCAATAAGCTGCCGTTTAACTACGCGGGCAAGAAGAGGGACCGCGGAGCGGCCAGCAAAATTTACCGCAGGCCACTGAGCAGCACGCTGCTGGAAGCCTTGAAGCGGCAGGCGAAGCGGTACGGTTGTACCGTCAAGGAGCTGTGCTTGAGCGCGCACGTGTATTTGCTGGGCATCCTGACGACGGAGGAAGAGATTGTCACGGGCGTGGTCAGCCACGACCGGCCGGCCATCGAAGATGCAGACAAAGTATTAGGCTGCTTCCTCAATACGGTGCCGATCCGCATGGGGCTAGCGCGCGAAGTGTCCAAGCGGGAACTGGTGAACCGTACAAAACGGCAGCTTGGGCAAATGAAGGCGCATGAACTGTTTCTGGCCGACATTGCCCAGGCAATTGGTGAAGTGTCGAGCCCGTCCGTCAACCCGATCTTCGATACGCTGTTTAACTATACGGATTTCCATGTGCTGGAGGAGATGGGGCCGGGGCAAGAGTTGGCATCGGAGATGGCGGCGCTGAGCTTGGAAGCAAACGAAATGACGAATACGTGGTTTGATCTGGAAGTATCGCAATACTTTAACAGGCTGAACATGCAGATCAAATATGCGCCAGCTTATTTTGAGGATCAGGAGATCGAAACGGCGTTCGCTTGGTACGAACGAATCCTTGAGGCCCTATGTGACGAGGAGACCGATATCTTGTCGGTAGAGCGCCTGATGGCGACTGCGGAACGGCAAGCGATCGTGTATGAATGGAACCGGACGGATATGCCGTACGCAGCAGAGAAGACGCTGCACCAACTGTTCGAGGAACAAGCGGCGAGGACACCCGGGCGGACCGCTCTAAACTGGAACGGCCAGCCATTGACCTACTGGGAGCTGGACGAGCGGTCGAACCGGTTGGCGCGGCGGCTGCGGGCCCAGGGGGTGAAACTCAATGATCATGTCGGGCTGATGACCGGGCGGGGTTTTGAGATGATCGTCGGCATGCTGGCGATTCTGAAAGCCGGCGCGGCGTATGTACCGATGGATCCGGACTACCCGCAAAGCCGGATCGCACATATGATCAGCCATGCGGGAGTGAGCGTCGTTGTCGTCGATCAGGCGTATGCAGAAGCGCCTGCGCTATTCGTCGACAGCCGGGACCCTTCGCTGATTGAGCATTCCGGCGAGGCGCTTCACCTTGCCAAAGATTCGCACGAGTTGGCGTACATTATTTACACCTCCGGCTCAACCGGGGAGCCGAAGGGCGTCATGATTGAGCATCATTCGGCAGTGAACCTGGTCAGCTGGGTCAATCGGGAATTTGGCGTGCATGAGGAAGACCGGCTGTTGTTCATCACGTCGATGTGCTTCGACTTGTCGGTGTATGACATTTTCGGACCGCTGGCGGCAGGCGCCCAGATTGTGATTGCAAGCCGGGAGCAGGTGCAGGATCCTAAGCAGATGCAGCAGTTGCTGGAAGAGGAAGCCATTACGATTTGGGACTCGGTGCCGACGACGCTGAATCATGTGCTGCATGGCCTAGAGGAACAGGAGGAGGCGATTAGCCAGAAGGCTTTACGGCTGGCGCTGGTGAGCGGGGACTGGATTCCGGTCGATTTGGCGGAACGCGCGAAGGCATACTTCCCGAACGTCCAAGTGATAGGACTTGGGGGTGCGACGGAAGCCACCGTATGGTCCAACTACTATCCGATCCAGGAAGTTACGGCGGATCAAACGGGCATTCCGTACGGAAAGCCGCTGGCGAACAATACCTTCTACATTCTGGACGCAGATCGGCATCCGGTGCCGTACGGGGTGGCCGGCGAGCTGTATATCGGGGGAGTGGGCGTAGCCAGAGGCTATTTGAACGATCCGGCGAAGACCAGCGCATCGTTTATGACCAATCCGTTTGTACCGCAGGGGCGGATGTACCGGACGGGAGACATGGGGCGCATGCTGCAGGACGGCAACATGGAGTTCCTGGGACGCCAAGATTACCAGGTGAAGATCCGCGGCTACCGGGTGGAACTGGGAGAAATCGAGAACCAGTTGCTGAAGCATGAGGCGGTCCGCGAAGCGGTGGTGATCGCCCGGGAGGATGCGGCCGGCGGGAAATACTTGTGCGCGTACGTGGTGCTGCAGCAGGAGACGGCTTCGGCGGAGATTCGGGAGCACCTCGGGCGGGCACTGCCGTCCTATATGATACCGGGGTATATGATGCCGATGGAGCGCTTGCCGCTGACCCCTAACGGCAAGCTGAACCGTAAAGCGTTGCCGGAGCCGGATGCCAGAATGCATTCGGAAGAACGGTATGAGGCAGCGAGTACCGAGACGGAACGGAAGCTGCTCGGGATTTGGGAGGACGTGCTTGGCGTAGAGAACATTGGGATGAGCGACGACTTTTTTGCAATCGGAGGGCACTCCTTGCGGGCAACCGCGCTGGTGTCCAAAATCCAGAAGACGATGAACGTAGAGCTGACGCTGCAGGACGTATTCCGACTGCCGACGATCAAGGAGCAGGCGCGGAAGATCGAGGGGATGTCGAAGATGGCATACAGCGCCATCGAACCGGCGAAGCCGGGCAAGGATTATCCGCTGTCTTCGGCGCAGCGGCGGCTATACGTGCTGCATGAGGTGGAGCCGGAGAGCACGCGCTACAACATGCCGGGAGTCGTGGAGCTAACAGGGAAAATTGATGCGGATCGGCTGGAACAAGCGGTTCGTTCGGTTATCGCCCGTCACGAATCGCTACGCACGTCGTTCACGTGGATCGACGGCGAACCGCGGCAACAGGTGCACGAAGACGTGGCGTTGGAATGGGTATGCCGGGATGCAGATGAAGCGCAGGCGCGGGAACTCACCCGGAGCTTCGTACGGCCGTTCGAACTGAGTCAGGCGCCGCTGCTGCGCACCGGGCTGCTGCGGCTGGCGGAGGAGCGCCATTGGCTGGTGTGGGACATGCATCATATCGTGTCGGACGGCGTGTCGATGAACCTTCTGGTGTCGGACTTCATGGCGGCGTATGCCGGCGGGGAACTGGCGCCGCTGCGGATCCAGTACAAGGACTACGCGGTCTGGCAGCAGGGCACGCTCGGGGTGGAGCGGATGCAAGGGCATGAGGCGTACTGGCTGTCGGCCTATGCGGAGGAAGCACCGGTGCTGGAGCTGCCGGCCGACCGGAGGCGTCCAGCGGTGCCAAGCAGTGAAGGCGGACGGGTATACACCGAAGTGAACGCCGAGACGGCAGAGGCCCTAAAACGAATCGCTGCGGAGACCGGAGCCACGCTGTACATGGTACTGCTGGCCGCCTATAACGTGTGGCTGCACAAGTACACAGGGCAGACCGACATCGTGGTCGGGACGCCGGTGTCGGGGCGGACGCATGGTGATACGGAGCCGATGATCGGAATGTTCGTGAACACGCTGGCGCTGCGCAACGCCCCGTCCGGGGAGAAGCGGTTTATGGACTTCGTGCGCGAGGTGAAGGAGCGGACGCTGGTGGCGTTCGAGCATCAGGACTATCCGTTCGAGGAACTGGTAGAGAAGCTGAACGTGCGGCGCGATCGGAGCCGCAACCCGCTGTTTGACACGATGCTGGTGCTGCAGAACATGGAGCAGGCGCGCTTTACCCTGGCGGATGTTGACGTTCGTCCGGTCGAGCTAAATCACCTGGCGACGAAGTTTGACTTAACGCTGAACGTTGCGGAGAGTGATCAAGGACTTCAACTGATGCTGGAATACAGCTGCGCGCTGTTCAACGAGGAGACAGCCGGGCGGTACCTGATGCACTTCATGCAGCTCTTGTCGCAAATCATCGGGCAGCCGGAAGCAAGCATCGGCTCGTATGAGCTTGTCACGCCAGAGGAGAAGCAACAGCTGCTGCACGGGTTCAACGACACGGCGGCGGAGTATCCGCGGGAAGCGACGATTCACGGTCTGTTCGAGGAACAGGTGAAGAAGACGCCGCATGCGGTGGCGGCCGTGTACGGGGAACAGCAGCTCACCTATACGGAGCTGAATGCGCGGGCGAATCAGCTGGCGTGGACGCTGTGCGGGCAAGGTATGGGGCCGGACCACATCGTGGCGATCCTGATGGAACGCTCGGTGGAGATGATCGTCGGGGTGCTCGGCATCCTGAAAGCCGGCGGGGCGTACTTGCCGATCGATCCGGCCTATCCGGCAGAGCGCATCCAATACATGCTGGAGGACAGCGGCAGTCAGTGGCTGATAGGCGATGAGGCGCTGCTGGCGGAAACTGCCTTTGCGGGAGCGAAGCTGGGACTGACGATAGCAAAGGCCGAAACCGCTGCGACCGGTACAATGTCTGTCGGGGAAAGCAGCAGTATCGATGGCTGCAATTTAGAAGCGGTCAGCGGGCCGGAGAACCTGGCATACGTCATCTACACTTCAGGCTCGACGGGGCGGCCCAAAGGAGTGATGGCCGAGCACCGGAGTGTGGCCAACTTGACGTCCATGTTTCAACGTACGCTGCAGATTACCGGAGATGACCGGATTCTCCAATTTGCATCGCTCTCGTTCGATGCCTCTCTATCGGAAATCGTGATGAGCCTGTGCAGCGGGGCGCAATTGCATATAGTGCCGGTGGAAGTGATCCATCACCTCGGGGAGTTCGAGCAGTACATCCGGGAAAACGGCATTACAGTAATCACTCTGCCGCCGGCGTACTTAACACGGATGCATCCGGAGCAGGTCCGCCCGTTGAGAACGGTCATCACGGCGGGCTCGGCCTGTCCGCAGGAGGTGGTGCGGAAGTGGAGTCCTTACGTCAACTTAATCAATGCGTACGGGCCGACGGAAACGACGGTGTGCGCCACGATGTGGCCGGCAGACGAGGCGGAAGAAGAGATGGGAATCGTTCCGATCGGTAAACCGGTGTCCAATGTGCGGGTGTATATTCTGGATCAGGAAGGCCGGTTACTGCCCATGGGTGTGCCGGGCGAAATCTGTCTCACGGGAGCCGGCGTGGCCCGGGGCTATCTGAACCGGCCGGACCTGACAGCGGAGAAGTTCGTAGACAACCCGTTCGAGCCGGGGATGCGGATGTACCGGACCGGGGATTTGGCGAGATGGCTGCCGGACGGCAACCTGGAGTACCTGGGCAGGACCGACCATCAAGTGAAGATCCGCGGCTACCGGATCGAGTGCGGGGAGATCGAGGCGCAGCTTCAGGCGCATGGGCATATCCGTGAAGCTGTCGTAGTCGACCGGAAGGACGAGCAAGGGCAGGCATATCTATGCGCTTATCTGGTATGCAGCATGCCGCTGACTGTAGCCCAAATACATGCTCACCTGTCCAGACATCTGCCGGACTATATGATCCCGTCCTATTTTGTGGAATTGGACCATATTCCGCTCAATAATAACGGCAAAGTGAACCGAACACTTCTGCCTGTTCCAGATGTGGCCATGGATGATCAAGAAGAAAAACTGCCGCCTGCTACTGAGATTGAGTCTGGAATTTTGAAAGTATGGCAAGAGGTTCTTCACAAAGACGACATCGGGGTTACGGATAACTTCTTCCATGTGGGTGGAAACTCATTGCGCATTATGGATATATATTCCAAACTAGAGCAAAAGTATCCGGGCGTACTTGTTGTAGCGGATTTGTTCGGAAACCCGAACGTGCGTCAATTGGCTCAGTATATCGAAACGGTCCATGTGCAAAAACAAGCATCTACATGGAAGCACCTCCCCCTCGCATTCCCAACGTCAGGTATGGCCGAGCAAGGTGTCTACATTCCGGGCGATGTATTGCGCTTTGAGCTCTCGGAACGAACGAGTCAAAGCTTGGAACGCATTTCGAGTCACTACAGCATTCAAAAGATGTCTGTGCTGTTGACCGCTTTTGCATATTTAATGTCGGAATACGCACATACAGAAACGGTTACTTTGCCTTGCTTGATAGAAGGCGGCGATGTATACCGGGTTGAGGTTTCGTTCCGGGAAGCCGAAGAGCTGGAGGAAGTTTTTGCAATAGTAGACGGATACCTGAAAACGGAAGGGCGATTTCATTGGGACCAGGTGAAGTATGCTGCTTATGAGCCGCAAGAAGGCCAAATCCTTTGTGCATTTACAGGCGCTGACCCATTGCCGTCAGGCTTTGCAAAGCAGTTTGATCTTGTGCTCAATTGTGGAGAGGCTGGCATTGTCCAGTCCATGACATGTGAGTACAACCAGGGCCGGATTTTACAAACGTCTATAGAGAGGCTGCTTCGCCAGTTCGTAAGCTTATTGGCTAAAATGCTGGAACAATGTGAAAAAAAGGTCGGTTTGTAAGAGACGTGAAGTGAACAGGAGAAGAGAGGAGAAGGCAAGCGAAGGTCCTTCTCTTCTGTTCTACCGATTATACATCAGAGCAGGTTTCGAATTGGAGGGTACGATGTGAAAAAAAGACTAGTCGACTTCGATACTTCTGAAGTGCTATCAACGAACGAGAATATCAAGTTTGAACAAATCTCAAGTAAGGATATTGCAGTGATTGGTGTATCTTGTCAGATTGGGAGCGCAAAAAATACAAATGAATTTTGGAATTGTATGGTTGAAGGGAAGAGTCTAATAGAAGAAATTCCGCAAACACGCAAAAAAGATATTACAGATGTGCTAAAGCAAAGCGGCATCGCCCCTAAGGAATTTAAGAAAGCTACTTATCTTGGTAACATCGACATGTTCGATTATAAGTTTTTTTCTCTGCCGGCTATTGAGGCCCAGTTAATGGATCCGCACCAACGGCTCTTTCTGGAGACTGTCTATGCCACTATGGAGGATGCGGGATACGGGGGGAGGGAGCTCGTTGGCAGCGAAACCGGAGTATTTGTCGGATTATCAAGCGACGGGCTCAATGAATACAAAGCACTCGCGCAAAGGTCCGCTCCGGAGCTTGTGGGTCTGACAACTTCAGGTAATCTAAAATCGATTATTGCCGGGAGGATTTCCTATATATTTGATTTTAAAGGCCCCAGCAGTTTGGTGGATACTGCATGCTCTTCATCTTTGTCTGCACTTCATCTGGCATGCCGCTCTATCCGCGCAGGCGAATGCAATACTGCGATAGCGGGAAGCGTCAGAATCAATATGTTACCGGCCAGTCAGGCGAATGACTACAAAATGGGAACTGAATCATCAGACGGGTACACGCGAACATTCGATGCAGAATCGGATGGAACAAATACTGCAGAGGGAGTCGCGGCTGTTCTGTTGAAACCACTGCATCAAGCGATGCTGGATCATGATCATATCTATGCGGTCGTTAAGGGCAGCGCATGGAATCAAGATGGAAGCTCGGTAGGACTAACAGCACCGAATCCAGCCGCACAGGAGCGGGTTATTCTAAGAGCATGGCAAGATGCGGGAATCGATCCCGAATCCATTTCATATCTGGAAGCCCATGGTACGGCAACAAAGCTGGGAGATCCTATCGAAATCCAAGGGATACACAATGCATTCCGCAAGCATACCTCAAAGATGCAATTTTGCGCCATCGGTTCTGTCAAAACGAATATCGGTCATTTGGATCATGCAGCGGGAATCGCCGGTTTTATTAAGGCCGTGCTGGCCTTAGAGCATCAACAAATTCCACCGATGCTGCATTTTAAACAACCTAATCCTAATATATCGTTTATTAATTCGCCCGTTTATATTGCAGACCGGTTAATCGAGTGGGAGCGTTCACCAGGTTCAAAAAGAAGATGCGGGGTAAGTTCGTTCGGTTTAAGCGGAACGAATTGCCATGTCGTATTAGAGGAGGCTCCTGAACGAACAGAGGCTTCCCCTGACAATTTGCATCATATTTTCACCTTATCTGCCATGGAACAAACGAACCTGTTAGATATGGTAAACAGATATATACTTTTCCTATCGAGTTCTGCCGGCCAGCATAGAATCGGGGATATTTGCTACACCGTTAATACGGGGAGAGGCCACTACGCTCACCGCTTGGTGCTGAAGGCATGCAGCATAGAAGAACTGCTTCAGCAATTGGAGCGATTTCTAAAAACCCCATTCGTTACGATGGAAGAGCATCATATTTATTACGGCAGCCATAACGTCAGCGCTAACAAAGTCACCTGGCCGAATTATGAAACTGCATCCGGTTCCGCTTCCGAGCACGTCAAAGAACTTCTGTCCAATATTAGCAAAGATTCGTCCGGTGCGGGAAGAACGTTTCATGATTTCGCTCAGGCTTATACACAAGGAACAGAGATGAATTGGAAACTGTTATATCCGACACGTTCTTACAATAAAGTCAGTGTGCCGACCTACAGCTATTCGAAAAGCAGATGCTGGATCAACATTCCGGAGAAGCATACACAGCCTGTTGAGAGACGTGAGACTTTAACATCCGTGCATGAAGAGGAGTATTGTTATTACCAGCCAAAATGGGTGCCCCAAAGTATTAATGACAAACTCCCGGAACCCATTGACGGGATGACGGTTTTCTTTCGAACAACGGCTCCGGTTTGCGGCCAGATCTGTACATTGCTGGAAAGACAAAACCGGGATTATATTGAAGTTTATTATGGACCCCAGTACAGCAAAGTAACGGATTATGAATACGTGATTTCAGGCAATGACTCTGACTACCTCTTATTGCTCGAGCAAGTAGGAAAGGTTGGGCATGTCATCCATGCCTTTGATCTCGAAGAACGGCTGCCGCACCATACCTTGGAGCTGCAGGAACGCCTCGTTCGCAGCGTGTACAGCTTGGCTTCTTTATCAAAAGCATTGTTCAAGAAGCAGCGAAGACAAGAAACAGTGATTTCTGTCCTTACCCGATTTGCAAATGCCGTGACAGGGGACGAGCCACAGATCGATCCGATCGGTGCCGCTATGCTCGGGATGGCGAAGGTTATTCATCAAGAACATCCGTACCTGTACACTCGCAGCTTTGATTTGGACATAACGATTGAACCTCCCGTAATTGGGCAAATGTTATCATCAATCAGAGAAGCGACAGAATTTGCATACCGCAACGGCGTTAGATATATAGAAAGCTTACAGGCAGCGGATCTTGGAACAACCGAAGCCGTTTCCATTCGCCACAATGGTGTCTATGTCATTACAGGAGGACATGGGGGGATTGGCTTAGAAGTGGCCAAACATTGGGCGAGACAACAGCAAATCTCCATTGCCCTTGTAAGCCGGACGCCCTTGCCGAGCCGTGAAGAATGGAGCTCTATTAAAGCGGGGGATGATCCTAAACGAAAACGCATCATTGAAAGCATAGAAGAAATGGAGAGTCTGGGTTCAACCATACATTCTTACAGCGCGGATGTTACCGATTTCGATCAAATGGACGTGCTGATCCAGCAGATTAGAGCCAGCTTCGGAAATATTAGTGGAATTTTTCATGCTGCAGGCATCGCAGGAGACGGGATGCTGTTCAGGAGAAGCCAAGAGCAAATGGACGCGGTCTTATCTCCTAAAGTAATGGGGACATGGAACTTACACTTGCTTACGAAAGACAATGACCTTGACTTTTTTGTGCTGTGCTCGTCGCTCGCTTCGCTTACTGGGGGAGTGGGTCAAGGGGACTACACGGCTGCCAACAGGTTTATGGATTCATTCGCTTCCTACCGATCCCGATTAGGTATGACGGCTTGTTCTATCAATTGGCCGGCCTGGAAGGAAGTCGGTATGGCTGCTAATTACGGCGTCAAAGAAAGCGATAAAGATATTAGCCATATTACACCTCGTTCTGCGCTGGCTGCACTTGATCAAATCCTATATTCGAATCGGCCCAGAGTGATTCTGGGAGAGATGAATGCTGTACACGCAAATCAAGTAGCGATGAATGGTCAGATTCAGGAACAACCGTTCTTCAAGAACGTACAGCTGGTTGGAAGAGAATCCGGTGAATACACCGAACTTGAGAAATTATTGGCAAGCATTTGGGGAGAACTGTTCGAACGTGATGTGATGAGGGTGGATGACAATTTTTACGACTTGGGGGGACACTCCTTATTGCTTATCCGGGTGGAGGTTGAGCTGGAAAAGCATGGTGTGGCGGTAGACCATTTAAATATTGAACAAGACCGGACGCTTGAGAAAATAGCGGAAACTCTGGAAAACTCGAATTCTAAGGTTGAGGACTGAGTGCGTGCTTGAAGTGAAAGCGGGGAAAAAGGGATGGCAAAAATCATTGAACCGATAGAACCTTTTAACGAAATCTATTATCAAAGCTGCTTGTATAATTCGTTGTTTCCGGTTATACGGCATTTTCAGCTTAGTATATTGCCGTTACTGATTAACGATTGGGTTGTGTATGAAACGGCCCTGACAGGGGAAGGCGCTCTTTGCGGAATCTCTTACAGAAGCAATAAGGGTCTTATTGAAGCTCTTGCAGGGCTTGGAATCGCAGTCGAGAAGGAACAGTTTGCCGGAACAGTCATTGACAAAATCAAGAGTGCGGTAGACATGGGGAGACCTGTGATACTATGGGTTGATTGTTACGAATTGCCGATTCGCAAAGACACTTTTCGGAAGAAGCATTTGCCACACACCATCTTAGTTCATGGATATAATGATTGTACCGGCCATTTTCATATTATTGAACATTTGCAGATGGAGAACCTGTCCTATGATAAAAAAACAATTCGGATGGAAGATTTGGAGCGGGCTTATATTGAATTTGATCATGAATTCAATCAAGGACAAATGAAGCTGGATTCCTACTATGAATTTTATAAGCTGAATCAAGCTGCTTCCATGATTTCCGGCGAAGCGGAACAATATCAGGAACTCATTCAGGCAAATATGAATGTAATTACAGAAGGTCTAGACCAGCTGCTGGAAGTGTCGGAGCTGTGGTATGGGAGATTGATGCAGCAAGCGCACATATCTATAGATTATGCTGCACAGCAACTCGATAAGCTGAATTCAATCATATTGGCGAAACAAGCGGAGAGCTACAAGCTGAAGCTTTTGCAGATGGAGCAGGAGCCTTTAAGTGCCATTCTACAGAGTATTACTAATGAGTGGAGCATGATTAGAGCGATCGTGGGCAAATATGTATACTCCAATCAGTTTAAAGTTGAACAATTCGCCGAATTGCCGGATCGAATCAGCAGTATTTACGATGCCGAGTTAAAGTTTTACGAAACCTTTTTAACGAAGCGATGAAGAGTACACAGATGAACGGGATTATACAGATCGATGATGGTGTTAACACATACTAGGTCCATACAAAGGAGCGTCTACTATGCATTCCATGGATACGATTACTCAGGAATTGCTTGAAATCATTAATGCTCATCTCTTGCAAAGAGCTGAAGAAGCAGGAAAATCGGGTGAAACTGGATTGCTGACCAGCTTGGAAGGTGACCTGGAGTTGTCCAATTATATTAATTCCCTTGATTTCATCATGATTCTCGTTAATATTGAAAAAAAGTTTAACGTGGTGCTGCAAGGAGACCTGAATATACTAACAGATCGGAGTTTTATCCAAATTGCTGAATTTATTGCAAAAAACAGGAATGATTAATGGTAGCCCTGAAAAAGCTTGTATTTAGGGAAGGGATCTTCAGTCAGGGGCTAGGTGCAGTATAAAAATGCAGCGTGTATCCGCTTAGGCTACGCGCTGCATTTTTATTTTAGGGGATATGTCACTCACGGCAGATGCTGACCGATGCGGTTCGAAGAGAAGCTCTGTTGGATGCCGTCACCTGCGTACCAAGGGACATCGCTTACCCGCCCGATTTGAATTTGTTGAATGAAGCCCGTGGGATACCTTCTTATTATCTTATTAGTTCTCCTCTAAATCCCGCTCATCACGATTTCGCCAAATCTCTTTTGCCGAAAAAGGTCTTGAGCGCCTGGTACACTTCCTTCTTATCCTTAATGACATAATGCATGAACTGCTCCTGCTTCAGATGCCGGTAGGCGGACATCAGCGTGCTGCTGCGGTTGTACTGGTTCACCTCGCCGTATCCGAACATATTGCTGCGTTTCAGCAGCTCCCCGATCAGCTTGACGCAACGTTCGTTATCCGAGGTGAGATTGTCGCCATCCGAGAAATGAAAAGGATAGATGTTGTATTTGGCCGGCGGATACCGGCTGTCGATAATCTCCAGCGCCTTCTGGTAGGCTGACGAGCAGATCGTGCCCCCGCTTTCACCCCGGGTGAAGAAATCATGCTCACTGACCTCTTTGGCTTCCGTATGATGAGCCAGGAACACAATCTCGACCTTTTCGTATTGCCGGCGCAGGAAGCGGGTCATCCAGAAAAAGAAGCTGCGGGCGCAGTATTTTTCGAAGGTCCCCATAGATCCGGAGGTATCCATCATGGCGATGATGACTGCATTGGAATGAGGAACCGTAATATCATCCCAGGTTTTATAGCGCAAATCGTCGGGACTGATGCTGTGGATGCCGGGATTTCCGTTGCTGGCGTTGCGCCGGAGATTCTCCAGCAAGGTGCGCTTCTTGTCGATGTTCGACATCATGCCTTTTTTACGGATATCGTTGAAGACGATGGACTTGACCTCGATCTCTTCTTTATCCTTCGGTGCTAGGTGGGGCAGCTCCAGGTCCTGGAACAGAATGTCCTCCAAATCCTCGAGGTTCACTTCAGCCTCAACCGTATCCTGACCCGGCTGATCGCCGGCCTTGTCACCTTTGCCCGGTTGGGCAGATTGTGAATCACGCCCGAGCACATCACCAACCTGGCTGTCTCCGTCTCCCTGGCCGACATGCTTTTGCTTGCGGAAGTTATAGATAATCCGGTACTCATCCAGACTGCGGATCGGCACCTTCACAATCTGTTTTCCGTCCGACATGATAATGTTCTCTTCGGTAACGAGGTCGGGCAGATTATCCTTAATGGCTTCCCTGACCTTCTGCTGATGACGTTCCTGATCCTGATGGCCTTTGCGGTGAAGGGACCAGTCTTCTTTTGACACGACAAACGCATATGGACCGGGTGATTGCGACAGGATGACCACCTCCCATGGAATATAAATCGGTACGGGCGTAAGCACATGCTTCTTAAAGTGAGTAACTCTGAGGCATGCTGTAACTAAAGTATATTCAGGGGTAGGGAGGATATGTGAAGATATCAATGGGTATAAACTGCGGAGCCGGGAACTTTGATCCCTTATTCACTGATCTCTTCAATATTAAGCTTATAGCTGTTTGACCGGGATTCCCCGGAATATCTCCGGCCGTCAATCGTGAACAGGTACAGCGCGGTCGAGGAGCCTTGAAGGGACCGGCCCATGAAATCGTCATTGATTCTGACAAAATAAGTGAGATGGACCGTCTGACCAGCTTGCACTGTACCCAGCGGCATCGTCCCCCGGTAAGAGGCTTCAGATGAGGTAAGGGTACTGACCGTAACGATGTCGGACTCAATTAGGCTTCCTTGGGGCACGATCCGTATGACAGAAACGTCGGCAGGATAATTGCCGCTATTGATCACTGAAATCCTGAATTGGGCATTCCCCCCGGGCTCGACAATCGGCGGTTCACCATTCATCTCAATGGATATGACCGGCGACAGAATCAAGGTGGTAACCGCATTTGAGCGGGCAACCAGTCTTACATTTCGTCCGTCTGGCAGTGTGAAGGTATATTGCAGATTGCCTTGGTTCTGCACCGCCGGGGTCTGCTTGATATCAGTGGCTGCAGGGATAGACACAAGAAACTCCACGAGGACCACAGAGCCGGCTCTTATTGTGCCCAGCGGGATGAATTCTCCCGGTCTAATACCCTTCATGGGCACACCGTCAACCATAACGCTGTCCCAGATGAACAATGTTCCTGGAGGAATTGCATCCACCAGTGCAGCATTTACAGCCAGATTTCCGCTGTTTTGTACGGTGAACTTATAATGCAGGTTGTCTCCGGGCGCCGCGCTGTAGCGATCAACCTTTAGACTGACTGTAACGCCTGCCTGGATAATGGATATTTCCAAGGTATTGCTCTCGGTGGTATCAGTAGCTTCATCTCCCTGGTAGGTGGTGCGCGCCTGCGTTGTTAACAGGAAATTCTCAGGGACTGACGTGATCCGTACGCGAAAAGAAATTTCGGCGGCTGTGTCTGTACTTAGGCCTCCCAGCCGGATTCCTTCTGCCGGATCAGCATCGGGATAATAGATACCCCCGGCGACAACACTTCCCGGAACGAAAATGGCTCCATCCGGCACGGGAATGAATACGATAATATCGTTCAGCAGCCGTGCTCCCTCGTTCCTGAGCTGCAGCATATAAGTGACTACATCTCCGGTAAAGGTAGTCGGAGTACTTGCGGCCAGAAGGGTGGAGAGCTGGTAGGAAAGCAAAGAAACTGCTACCGGATTGGAAAGGATTTCGCTTTGCACAAGCCTGCCTTCCGGTGTAGTGAAAGAATAAAATCCCCTGGCTTCATTGCGAAGCTCCAGTGAGGGGGGAAGCGAAACGACAATGACCTGGAAGGCGATGCGGACCTGTGCCTGCGGTGATATTATTCCCAGCGGTATGCCGGAAGACGGAGATACCCCGGGAAGGGGGACTCCGTCTCTTAGCACACTATTAGCAATGAAGGATACGCCTTCAAGGAGAATATCTCTGATCGTTGCCAGTGCAGCCACGTTGCCGCTGTTCTTGGCAACAAGCGAGTAAACCAGCGTCTCCCCAAGGGAGACGCTGGTTTTGTCCGCACTTTTGAATAAGGAAAGTACGGGGCTGAGGACCGGGGTATGGACGGTATTGGAATAGGTTATAGCGTCTATACCCGCTGCCGAGCTGAACAGTACCATGGACTGATTCGTCACGACAGGTTGAGGAAATGAGCCAGGGGTCATGTCGCGATTACCTGAACCTTGAAGGTTACAGTTGTTGAAGCTCCGGCAGCAATCGTGCCGATGACAACGCCTGATCCGGGGTTGGCCCCAGGACGGGCGATATCGTCTACGGTAACGCTGCCCGCAACGAATTGGCTTCCGGCCGGAATCGGGTCAACCAGCACAACGTTGTTGACGGCGACGATACCGTTGTTCGTCACGACAATTGTATAGGTAAGGGTGTCGCCGACTACGGCATCGATAGCCGGTGTGCTCTTGACTGCGGTGACGTCCGGAGACGATACAGGGATCACAAGTACATTGGACAAGGAAGAGCCTGAGAGCAGACGTCCGTCCGGCGGCGTGAACGTGAAGGTTGCGGCTGCCTGATTGACGAGTCGCTGCGGTGAAGGCAGCGAAGCCACGGTAACCTGCAGGGTGACTGTCATGACGACTGTAGCTCCAGGGGCAACCGTTCCAAGGTTGATTCCGGCTGCCGGATCGGCTCCCGGTTGCGGCACACCGTTCACCAGCACACTGTTCGGAACAAATACACCTCCTGCAGGGATGGAGTCCGTAAGGGTAACCACAGCCGGCAAGTTCCCGGTGTTTGTGACGCTAATGAAGTAAGTGACAGTGTCTCCGACGGTTGCATTGGCTGTATCCGCGCTCTTTAGGATATTGATTATCGGCTGATACACCGGAGTAATCAGGTTATTGGAATAGGAAGCACCCGAGAAAGCACCGGAGGTAAAGCTCACGGACGCCTGGTTATTAAGGCTCGGTGGATTCGGCAGCGCAGTAACAACAATATTGAAGGAGACCTGGACAGAAGCTCCCGGAGCCAGAGTGCCAAGGGAAATTCCATTGGCCGGGTTCGCTCCCGGCAGAGGAGTGCTGTCGACAACTACGCTGCCTGTGACAAAGGAAGCTCCCGGTGGTATCGGATCGCTAAGCACGACATTGTTGACCGATGCAATCCCGCTATTGGTAACGGTGACTGTGTAGGGAACGGTATCACCTACTACGGCATCTGTTACAGTGGAGGCTTTTGATACCAATACGTTAGGCGATGAAACGGAAATCTGATTGATGTTGGAGACTGCTGATTCGTTGAAGGTCCGGCCGTCCGGCAGGGTATACGCAAAGGTGATGGTAGCCCGGTTGGTCAATTGCTGGTTTGGCGGCAGCGTAGTGATCAGAACAGAGAAAGTGACTGTTAAGCTGGCGCCGGCAGCAATAGAACCGAGCGGAATGCCGGTTGCGGGATCGGCTCCCGGGGACGGGAATCCGTTAATCAGCACACTGTTTGCTACAAGTAGGGTTCCTGCCGGAATCGTATCGGTCAAAGTAGCAGTAGCCGGATAGTTGCCTGTATTGTTTACAATTACGGTATAGGTAATGGTATCCCCGACGGTAGCATTGACAGAGCTTGCGCTTTTGACTGCTGCCACTATCGGTTCGTAGACCGGTGTGGTGACAATATTGGAGAATGCTACGTTGGAAAGTGCTCCGGAAGTAAAGCTGACGGAGGACTGGTTGTTCAGCAGTCCGGTTGCCGGCAGCGAAGTTACGGTTACAGTAAAGGCTACGGTCACTGAAGCCCCCGGGGCGATGCTGCCTATGGTTACCCCGGTAGAAGGTGAAGCCCCGGGCCGCCCGACACCGTCCACAAGCACACTGTTCGGCACAAAGGCGGTACCTGCAGGAAGAGCATCCGTAAAGACAACGTTATTGACGGTTTCGATCCCGTTATTCGTCAAGGTCACGGAATAGGTAATCGTGTCCCCGACGGTAGTTGCCGTTGTCGCGGTGGATTTGAGCACGGCGAGATTCGGGCTGGATACAGGAATCGTGACCGTGTTGGAGAGTGCTGAACCGGTGATTGTGCGTCCGTCAGGCAAAGTAAAGCTGTACGCTGCGGTCCCCTGATTGACCAGCACCTGCGGAGACGGCAGTGAGGTAATCACAACTGAGAAAGTGACGGCGACAGTGGCTCCCGCAGCGACAGTTCCAGCGGCAATACCGGTAGTGGGATCAGCCTGCGGCAGAGGCAGCCCATTGATCAGGACGCTGTTGGGCACAAAAGTGGTTCCTGCCGGAATATTGTCCGTTACGTTCAGAGTGGCTCCATAATTGCCGGTGTTGCTGACAGTCAAGGTATAGGTTACGGTATCGCCGACTGTGGCATTAGCGGTGCTGGCTGTTTTAACCACAGAGACATTCGGCTGGAAGACGGGAACGGCTACCGGGTTCGACAAAGTGGTACCTGAGAAAATACCAGAGGTATAGGTAACGGTCGCCTGGTTGTCAATAGAGGCGTCAGCGGGAACGGAAATGACCGTTACGCTGTAAGAGACGATTGCAGTTGCGCCGGAGGCTAACGTTCCGATCGCAATCCCGGAAGACGGATTGGCATTTGGGAAAGGCACTCCGTTTACTGATACGCTGCCGGGTATAAATGAGGATCCGTCAGGCACGGGATCACTGAGTAATACATTATTTACGGGATCAATCCCGGTGTTGGTAATGCTTACGGAATAGGCAATCGTATCTCCAACGGCAACTGCTGTTGCAGGAGTGCTCTTCACTACGGAAAGATTGGGAGCGGAGACCGCGATAGTTACCGTATTAGATACAGCCGTACCCGTAAGCAGCCGGCCGTCAGGCGGAGTGAAAGTGAAGGAGGAGGAGGCCTGATTGACAAGCTGCTGTGGTGAAGGCAAGGAGACTATAAAGACAGTGAAGCTGACGGTAACACTGGCCCCCGGAGCTACGGTGCCGACGGTAATACCGGTATCGGGTGCGGCTCCCGGCTGCGGAAAGCCGCCAACGATAACGCTGTTGGGATCAAAGGTAGTCCCTGCGGGAATGTTGTCGGTCAAAGTAACATTGGCAGCCAGATTGCCTGTGTTGCTGACAACAATCGTGTAGATAATGGATTCGCCAACTGTTGCATTAAGATCATTGGCACTTTTGACAAGGGAAATCTGCGGCTGTATTACCGGTGTCGTGGTTACGTTGGAAGATGAAGAACCGGAGAATACACCGGAGGTAAAGCTGACGGTCGACTGGTTGTTGATCTGTGAAGGAATCGGCATTGTTATCCTCACCTCGAATGTTACGGCGACTGACGCCCCTGGGGCCAGACTGCCGATTGGAATGCCGGCGGACGGAACTGATTGCGGCTGGGAAACGCCGCCCACAATTACGGTTCCGGGAATGAAGGCAATATTCTCAGGCAGAGGATCACTGAGAATGATGTTGCTGACAGCCGCGATGCTGGTGTTCGTCAGCACCGAGGTGAACTTAAGAATGTCACCCGTAACGGCATCAATGGCGTTCACGCTTTTGACGATACTGACATTGGGAGCGGAGACAGGAACACTGAGCGTGTTCGAAACAGCGTTTGTTCCGAGCTGCCGTCCGTCAGGCAGAGTGAAGCTGATTGCAGCAGCAGCCGAATTGAGCAGCTGCTGGCCCGGGGGCAGCGCCGTCACGGTGACCAGAAAACTGACGGTGACACTATCGCCCGGCACAAGCGGACCTACCGGGATTCCGGTCACCGGGTTGAAACCGGGAAGCGGTGTTCCGCCAATGATGACGCTGTTCGGTTCAAATACTGCTTGCGGCGGTAAACTGTCAGTCAGGTTCAGCGTGGCGGCGATATTACCGGTGTTGCTGGCCAGGATCGAGAAGGATAGGGAACTGCCTACCGAAGCCTGGGCGCTGTTGGCACTTTTAACGAGAGTGATGACCGGAATAAAGATCGGAGTTGTCACTGTATTGGACAGGGCAGTTCCGCTGAACGCTCCTGCCGTGAATGAAGCGCTGGCCCGGTTAACCAGTTCGGCGGGATTTGGCAGGAAGGCAGCGTTCACCTTGAAGGTGACGACCACACTGGCCCCTGCCGCGATGGTGCCAAGAGCAATGCCCGCCCCCGGATTGGCGGATGGTACAGAAGCCCCGTTCACCGTGACGCTCCCAGCCACAAATGCTCCTCCCGCGGGTACGGGATCAGACAGGACGACGTTGTTTACAGCCACCCCGCTCGGATTGGATACCGCTACGGTATAGGTTATATTCTCACCGACAGCGATGGCGGAGAGATTGGCTGTTTTGAATAAGGTGATATTCGGTGCGGAAACCGGGATACTGACCGTATTCGAGAGGCTTCCCCCGCTGAGGGAACGTCCGCTGGGCAACTGGTAGGTATAGCTGCTGCTTCCTTGGTCGGTCAATACCGCCGGAGAAGGCAGTGACTGCACCGTAGTCAGGAAGTTGACGGTTACCGTAGAACCGGGAGCCACGGCCCCCAGTGGAATTCCGGTGAGCGGAGAATCCGCAGGACGAGCGGAACCGTTCACTGTAACGCTTCCCGCAACAAAGGAAGAGCCGGCGGGGATATTGTCGCTTAGGGTGACGGTTGCTGCCAGATTCCCTGTGTTTTGCACCTGAAGGGTGTAAAGCACGTTGCCGCCTACAGTCGCACTGGCCGGACTTGCGCTTTTGACAATGCCAATGACAGGCTGATACACAGGTGTTGTGGTGATGTTGGATTGGGAAATGCCTGTAAACATCCCGGAACTATAGGATGCCGAAGAACGGTTGGACAGCTGTCCGGTTCCCGGTACAGAGGTGACCGTCACTTGGAAAGCTACGGTTGCACTGTTACCAGGAGGAATTGCCCCCACAGAGATTCCCGATGCCGGGTCTGCGACCGGCCGGGATGAGCCGGAAACGGTCACACTGCCCGGAACAAAGGTGCTGCCTGCAGGAATCGGATCGGACAGGACAACATGTGTTACCGCCGAAATCCCGTTATTGCTGATGACGGAGGTATAGGTCAAAGTGTCCCCTACGGCAACGTCAGGGAAGCTGGTGCTTTTGACCACTGTAACATTGGGCAGTGTCACCGGAAGGGTCAGCGTATTCGATGCTGCTGAACCGGCCACGGTACGTCCGTCAGGCACCAGGAAGGTATAGGCTGCAGTGGTCTGGTCGGTTAACTGCGGCGGCGACGGCAGACTGTTCACGGCAACCCTGAACTGAACGGTGGAGCTTCCTCCGGCGGCAATCGTGCCGATTGCGATGCCCGTGGCGGGATTGCCTGCCAAGGGAGTCCCGTTAACGGTAAAGCTCCCGGGAACATAGGTGCTTCCGGCAGGGATATTGTCGGTCAGCGTAGTGGACGCACCGATATTTCCCGTGTTGGAGATTTGCACGGTATAGGTAATCTCATCTCCAACCGTTGCGTTGGCGGTGTTGGCGCTTTTGACCATACCCAGAACCGGCGAGTACACTGGAACCGTTACTGTATTGGATGGGATGACTCCCGAAACAATGGGTCCTCCGGCTACACTCTGGAATGTAAATGCGGCATTGGCGGAGTTGGCAATCGTCTGCGGGCTGGGCGGCAGCGAGGTCACTCTGGCCTGATATGTAACCGTTACAGAAGAGCTGAGTGCCAGTGACCCTAAGGGAATTCCGGCTGAAATATCATAGCTAGGCCTGGAAACGCCGGCGACTACAACGCTTCCGGCTACAAAGGTCAAGCCGCTTGGCAGTGTATCTGACAGTACCACACTCGTAGCACTGGCAGTACCTGTATTGTTGATGGTAACGGTATAGGTTATCGTATCACCAACGATCGGACCGGCCACATTGGAGCCTTTGGTCAGCGTGATTACCGGAGCGTTAATATTGATCTGGAGCGCATTCGCGTTGACTACATAGGCATCGCCAGAGGTGGTCAGCGTCAGCAGTGCAGAGGACTGGTTGTTCACCAGCCTTGCCGAAACGTCGACGTTGGTAATGTCCCAGCCTTGCCGTCCACCGATGATATTGGTGCCTGGACTGCCGTTGGTCTGGTTGCGGGTTCCGAAGGTTCCAGTCGTATTCAGAGCGCCGTTGTCATTATTAATCTGCGAAGCAAAGAAGTTATTGGCAAAGTTGTTGGGACCCGACAAGGCCACCTGTGTGGCGGAGGTCGGGCCGAACAGCGCCTGGTCGCCTGAACGGTTCGCGTCGCCTTCCTGCGCGCTGAACAAGATGCGTCCGCCCAGAGCGCCGGTGACCGGTGTGGCGAAACCCGTAATAGTCGTGACAACCGGGGCTGAAGTGGCCTGTACAAGCACAGCTCCTGCCCGCAGCGACATATTGCGGAAGGGAAGGGAGGGGTTCTGGTAGATCACACCAAGTGTCCAGCCGGCATGGTTGGCGGTTGCATCACCCGTGATTACGATGGTGCCGACGACACCGCCGAGCGTGTAGGTTCCGGCACCGCCGCCCTGAATAATGCTGGTGACATTGGCTGAGCGGACATAGGCGGAGGCCCCGTTTCCCAGATCTATAGTATTAGCAGTGGCTGCATCTGGAGTTACACTGGTCGTACTCCCTGCGGGTGTGGTGAAGGAGACCGGATTATTGATGAAGGCGCTGAGATTAACCGAGCCGTTAATATAGGAGCCGGCCCAGATCAGTTCTGCGTACAGCACGGTGCTTCCTGCGGGAAGCGTCAGTATGGCGGCTGAGCTGTTGTTCTGGTACAGGCTGGTCGTACCGGCTGGGTAGGTGCCGAATACAGAGGCCGTGTTGACCGTACTGAATGCACCTATACTATCCTGTGTACCGGGCACCCCGGCCGTTTCGGATCTGCTTAGTCCAAGTGTATTACCGGTAAATGTAATTGCGCCTGTTGCGTTAATCGTAGCCCGAACGACTAGAGGAATAATTTTCACCTCCTTCAAGGTTGCTGAACTGCGCAGACGAAAAAAAGCAGACCGTCTCCTGGATAAGGACGATGTGCCAAATTTCTTGTGGTATATTAGCCTATGACGGGTGACGGGCATAATTGTTTGTCCACGGGGGATTTTTTTAAAAATACATATTTATATTTCTACTTGCTGAAATCTTGTCTATGCTGTGAGAGAAGCCTCCGTTCCAGCAGCACACGCGGTTCAGGATAATGATTTCTGCTCATGGTTTCGAGCTCCTCCGGGGTGATTTCTTTCTTAACGACGGCAAAATGGTACATGATTTCATGAACTACATTAGATTGCAGCGTCTTGAGAATCTCGAGTTCTTCTGCTTCGTAGAGCGAGTCGTTAAACGGGTATTGATAGAACAGCTCCATCCGCAGCAGTCTGTAATCGAAGGGCGGCGAAGGGACCGGATAATCGGGAATCACCGGAGAGAGCGGACTTGCGGAAGGCTGGAAAAAGCGGTTTGTGAAATACCGGGGAGTGTACTCGTCGAATTTTTGTTTGAAAAAAGGATTGGAGACGTGAGCGAAGCTATGTGCATAAGGTGCGAGAATACAGACTACGGCTTTATGGATGCTGATTCTGTGAATCTCTTTCATCACCGCAAATAGATTGTTTACATAGGGCAGAACTCGGCTGGCCATAATGAATTCGGCAGTATTGTCCGGCAGTGGAATGCCTTTATTAATATCGCAGACCAGATCCACCCCGGGGTATGAAATGCAGTCGATTCCCAGATAACCCAATTCTTTAGCGGAACCGCAGCCGATATCGATTTTCAAGGAAACCACTCCTTTTTAGGGACGTAAATAGGGCTCTTCACCATAGTATTAATTCCGCAGCTGCATGCTTCCGGCTCATGCCCATAGATTGAAAGAAACATGCTTTTAATATAAAAGTTGTTATAACAAAGGAGCAGAAGTACATGACCGCAACCTTATTTAAAAATGGCGTTCTGCCATTTCGCAGCCAATCCGGCGATGACGCTGTATATGTGGAGCACGGCAGGATCACTGCCGTTGGAGAGGGCAGGTACTTGGCCCTGCAGCTTAGCGGCAGAGAATACAACGTTGTCGATTGGGACGGAGCCTATGTGCTGCCCGGTCTGACCGATGCGCATGTGCATCTGGGCATGCACGGGATGAAGCTGGACATGCTGGATTTCACGGGTATGACCTCCAAAGAAGAGATGCTGCATGCAATTGCCAGACGCGCAGAGATTACGCCTCCCGGGGAATGGATCCTCGGGCTGAACTGGAACGAGAATGAATTCCGGCCTGCCGCAGCGCCGCATATATCCGAGCTGGATGCGGTGACAGAGCGGCATCCCGTATTCCTTACGCGTACTTGCTTTCATGCCTTCCTCGGCAATAGCGAGGCTTTCAGGCGGGCAGGCGTGACCGAATCCACTACAGACTTCGCTTCCGGAGCCTACGGCCGTGACGCTGAAGGGAAGCTGAACGGCTGGATTTATGAGGATGCCTCACAGCCGTTTAATGCCGTGCAGCCGGTGCCCGATTATACCGCCAAGAAGAATGCGGTCCGCCGGGGAATTGCCGACGCGCTCTCTCTGGGGCTTACAGCCGTGCATACAGAGGATCTGCGGCTGCTGGACAGTGTGGAGACGATGCTGCAGATTCACCGTGAGCTGCGCGAAGAAGGCCTGTTCTTCCGCACACACCAGCTGCTGTATTATGTCTATCTGCAGGAGGTGGAGGAGCTGCGGCTGCAGGCAGGCAGCGGTGACGAGTGGCTGCGGCTTGGTGCGGTCAAGCTGTTCGCCGACGGTGCCATCGGCGGACGGACCGCACTGTTGGAGCAGCCTTACAGCGATGCCCCGGATACATCCGGCATCGCGATCCATACACAGGAGAAGCTGAATGAAATTGTCGGCGCGGCGAGACGGCTGTCATTCCCGGTTGCTGTGCATGCGATCGGAGATGCGGCAGCCCGGATGACGCTAGCTGCGATGGACCATCACCGGCTGTCTCCGGAAGCCGTCCTGCCGGACCGCTTCATACATGCCCAGGTGCTGAATGGCGCGCTGGTGGAGCAAATGCGCGGACTTCGGCTCATTGCCGATATCCAGCCGCGTTTTGTGGCCAGTGACTTTCCCTGGGTGCTGGAACGGGTAGGCCCGGCAAGAACAGGGCATCTGTATGCCTGGAATAAGCTGATGAAGGCCGGAATTACCTGTGCCGGTGGCAGTGACGCGCCCATTGAGCCGCTGAATCCATTTCTTGGCCTGCACGCTGCCGTTACCCGCCGCAAGCCGGGGGAATCCCATGAGGGCTACTTGCCGGGTGAGAAGCTGAGCATCCCGGAGGCGATAGGTCTGTTCACAACGGGCAGTGCGGCTGCCGCGGGAGAAGAGCGTGAACGCGGACGTATCGCACCGGGCTTGCAGGGGGATTTCACGGTAATTGACCGTGACGTGTTGAGCGATCCCGAGGAACTGCTGCAGGTGAACGTACGGATGACTGTGGTCAATGGGAAAATCGCCTACTGTGCTCAATGAAAAAAGCAGTCCGGGTACCGGATGATGAGCTGAAGAAATGCCGCCTCATACACTTCTAGTGCGCTCCCCATCAATTTCGACAAAGTTTATGCAACCCTGACTATGGGTTAAACGTTAATAAGGGTAGTAAGCAGATATTGACCATACCGCACGTCTATGAGGAGGCAGTCAACATGAAATCACAACGTTCATTACCGGCTATTGCGGCAGTCGCTGTATTGATGCTGACATTAACCGCTTGCGGAGGCAACACTCCTGCTGAGGCTCCGGGTGAGCCTTCGGCAACGGTTTCTCCTTCACCTGTGGCATACACAGCAGCGCCTGCACCTAGTCCTACCGCTACTGCTGAAGCACAGGTCATCCAAGGAACCGGCAGCTATGTCGGTCAAATTGACAGTCATTCGATTGAAATAGAAACGGAAGAAGGCCCTACCGCTTTTGAACTGGGTGCTGGCACCGAGAGTGTGCTTGAAGGTCTTGAGATGGAGGACCCTGTAGTTTTTGAATATGTAGAAAAGCCGGTGGAGGGTGATCCTTCCGTCGTCCAGCGGATTCTTTCTAAGCTGTCCAAGGCGGAAGAAGGGGCAGCCCCGGTGACCAAACTGCCGGAGACCCGAACCATGAAGCTTACGCTGGAAGGTATGGCGGAAGAGAAGACTGCCACGCTTGCGGACGGAGAAGGTTATTCGCTTTATGTATTTGATATCTTTACCTTTGATGCGGCAAGCAACCGGTTATCTATGAAGGTGGATCCTGATTATTACGCTGAAATTGAAAAATTGCCTTCTGATTTTAATCTCGATCTTTTGGAGCAGGAAGGCCGTAAGGAATTGTCTGCTACTGGGATCGACGGGAGTGGCTCTTTTCTATTAATGAAAGTAAATAGCGGGATAATCAGTAGGAGCCGGCATTGACCAGAATGGTAGAAATGAGCAGCATGAACAACAGAAGGATGATAGCATTGATAATGGTGCCGATGACGGCGAACACTTTTCGGCGGTTGCGGAGAGTCAGCCCGATAATTCCGACAACTGCTCCGATTACATTAACAGCTGCAAGTATCAAAACGGTCAATCCCAGAAACATGAAGGTTCCTGCAGACTCATTGATGCCGCTGTTGCTTTCACTAAGAATGGAAGAAGCCTGCTTCCCTACCACCACTAAAGTAATTGCATAACCGATAAACGTGACCAGCGCGATCACAAAAGAGGCGATACCTGGGCCGGAATGTTTGAAATCACGTTTATTCGCTTGGTAGGTGTAAGGTACTTCAGGTTTTGACAGATCATTTTGTCCTGGAAATAGGCTGTCCTGCCGGGATTCCTGTGAGTCGGATTTTGGTGGAGAATTATAGTCCATAATAAAAGTGCGCTCCTTGTAAAAGAATGGATTCTTGATACTATCCACTTTTTCATAAGAACGCTTCAAATGCAAGTCCCACATTGAAAAAATCCCGGAACTCCGCTGGAATTGACCCCTGTTGGTAAGGTAAGATAGGGGAAGTCCAATAATAAGGAGTTGTATTCTGATTATGCAACGGAGATTTATCGCCTGGGGAGCTTTGCTGGCTATGCTGGCAGTGGGGATCGGCGCATTCGGAGCGCATATGCTGAAGGCTTCGATCAGCGAGGATTACATGAAGGTGTATGAAACCGGTGTGCATTATCATATGATTCATGCACTGGGACTGATATTGGTCGCGATTATTGCAGGACAATGGGGAGAGAGTGTCCGCCTGCGCTGGAGCGGCAGGCTGCTGATCGCAGGAATTGTTCTCTTCTCCGGCAGCTTGTACGTACTGAGTATTACCGGGATCAAAATCCTTGGAGCGGTTACCCCGCTCGGCGGCGTTTGTTTTATTGCCGGCTGGATATGTCTGGCCTGGGAAGCCCTTTCCCGCAAGAACTGACTGAAGTCAACCGGAAGGCATAAGCAAATAAAACAAGCACCTTTCACGGAATGCCATTCCGGTAGGGTGCTTGTTTGTGCTGCACAGGTTCGTGCTAATGAAATTCGTCAATTTCATTGAGGTTAAAGGTATAGACCTGTTTCTCATCAACATGGTAGATGCTTATAGAGTTGGCCGCTTCATCAAAATTTAGAATACGGCAGGGCATGGACATCTGCTTACCATGACGGTTCGTCCGGATACGGACCAGTTGATTGTTCTGAATGTACTGTCTGATCTTTCCATAAGCATCCGCACGGCTATCCACTGAGGGCTTATCCTCTGCGGGTTTTTCCGGTTGTTTGTCCGCCGGCTTCACTGGCAATTTAAATGGAACTGGTGGGGCTGACTCTTGTTGCAGAGCTATCTTCGCAGAACGTAGAAGGTTGTCAATGGTTCTTCCCAGCTCAAGACCTGAGTTAATGTTGAAATCTGTGATTTTGTCGCTGTTGTTCAACATTTCAAGTAAATATTGCAGTGCAAGCGGGTTGGTACGGGCATTAATCAGGATGTCGACGTTAAATAAATAATTTCCGTCCGTGTGTTGTAGTTTCTTGTCCATAAATCCCCCAGCTTTTTACTAAATCGATTCCTAAAGTAAATAAACTATACCATTAAATAAACAATAATCATATACTTCTTTGCTTGGAAATAAGGCTTAAAGTCTCTGTATTTTATTAGGATATAGGACCATCGTCTACACACAGCAAGAGGGCTCCGCATACACATAGAGCGTGGATGACGAAAAAAGGAGGCGCTGCTATTGGTTACCATAGAACCTATTCAGGTCGGAGATCACACCTTAGTTGGAGTCGAGGTGAAACTTCCCAAAACAACGCTGCTCACCATCAGCACAAGCCGAGGGTATATTATGTGCGGAGCGCTGGATGTGGGACTGCTGAATAAGATGCTTAGTGACCGGCAGATTATTGCCGCACGGGCCGTAGGTGTACGCACATTGGCGCAGCTCCTGGCAGCTCCGCTGGAGTCTGTTACTATAGAAGCGGAAAATCTTGGGATTTTGCCGGGGATGACAGGCAGTGAGGCATTGCTCCGCATGCTCTGAGCGGTAATGAACGTAATGATTTGGCGTGTTGCACGGGGCCCTTTGGGGGCCCTTTTGTTGAAATATAAGCATTTATATGCTTTACGCTATAAATTATCCTTCTATTTCTCGCTGAAACGGATACCGTCCTTTTGAGGACGGCGAAGCCGTTTCCACTTGTGAGGGCAGTTAAAGGGCATAAGGTGGGCAATCTTGGTCATCCTACGGATAAGGAGTTGGTTTAAGCCCTCGGAGAGAGCTCGATTTCACTGCAGGTGTGGCTTCCATTTTGTTTCGGCTAACCGCTGGAAGGGTAAAGTAAGTATAGACAATTGCAAGGCCGGACCTTGGACAAGCAGCCGGCTAAATTATGGATAAGGATGGGATCATATCATGGCTAAAGCATCTAACAAAGTAAACACTGCATCATTGGAACAAGTCCTCAACCGTCAAGTTGCGAACCTGAATGTATTGTACGTTAAAGTTCATAACTTTCACTGGTATGTCAAAGGCGAACAATTTTTCGCCCTGCATGTGAAATTTGAAGAGCTTTATGATGATATTACGCTGAAAATGGACGAAGTTGCTGAACGCCTGCTGAGTATCAAAGGCAGCCCTGCAGCTACAATGAAAGAATATCTGGAGATTGCCACCATTCAGGAAGCAACGGGCAAAGAAGATGCCCGGGGCATGGTCCAATCCCTCATTGAAGATTTTGCTACGGTATCCGAAGAACTTACGGAAGGCATTGAGCTTGCGGAGAACGCCAGTGATCAGCCGACAGCCGATTTGTTCATCAAGATCCGCTCCGATCTGGAGAAGCAGCAATGGATGCTGCGCTCGTTCCTGGGCTGATTCCAGCCTGACCCGAAATTACATTTGAAATTCTGCAAAGCCTCCTGTGCGGAGGCTTTGTTTTTGTGTTACTGTGGCATGAGCGTTGGCAGGCTGCGAAATTTGTAGACTCCTGCGGCAAGGGATATAATTTATAGTGAAGATGATGATTTTGAACAGGATAAGTGGAAGGAGTGATTGACCTTGAACGCCAACCCCGTAGCCTTAAAAGAATGGGCCGCAGCCATCCAAACGCTGACAGAAGGACGGATGATTATGCTGATGCGCAAAGGGGGGATAGAGGAAGAAACACGGCGTTTTGAACTTAAAAGCCCTTCGTTCTATCTCTATCCCACTTATGAACACCAGCGTGCCGAACTGCTGAAGGAGCCATACCGCCCGCTCGTCTCCCAGACACTGGAAGCAGGCGGCGCTGATTCCGCTGCGATTTCATTGAATGCATACGCTGAAGCGGCTGCTGATTTGGAGGTTCGTAATTTGAATCAGCTGGAACGGCTGTACCCCTATCACATCTGGAGCGAAGGACTTGCGTCCGAAAGATTGCGCTGGAAAGCGAAGGAACCGCTTCATGTCCTGCTGCTTCGTGTATACGTTCCCGAGGCTCCCGCCATTATTCAAGTACGGCCGGAGTATTCAGGCTGCCGCTCCTGGATTGAACTGGAGTCCCCGCCTGAAGCCGGCAACTTGCGCCCGGTTCTGGGCGACGAAGAGTTCCGGATCAGGAAAGAGGAAATCATCTCTGCCCTTGGACAGTAACAGGCTGAGAAAAGCTCTAAACGTGGATGACGGGTATGAAAATTGAAAATAGATATTTGTAAAAAAACTTCCTTTGTAATAAAATTAGTGAGAATCATTGATAATCACTGTGATTCACTTTATAATAATTATAATGTGATATAAAATCTAATTGTGCTGGCAAACAGGAACCCCCTGTTTCAATACAGCTTTCTGATTTTTGCAAATTGATGAGTGGAGGGAATAATTATTATGGCAGCAGATTTTGTCATTGAAGGACTAAAAGCGACAATCGAAGGAAAAGAAATTCTGAAGGGTATCAATCTTCAGATGAAGGGCGGCGAAATTCACGCTATCATGGGTCCGAACGGTACAGGTAAAAGTACACTGGCTTCGGCACTCATGGGTCATCCAAAGTATGTAGTAACTGAAGGCACGGCTGTGCTGGAAGGTGAAGACCTGCTGGAGATGGCAGTAGATGAACGCGCACGCGCCGGTTTGTTCCTGGCCATGCAGTATCCGAGCGAGATCAGCGGAGTAACCAACTCCGACTTTCTGCGCAGCGCCATCAATTCGCGCCGTGAAGAAGGCAGTGAAATCTCCCTCATCCGTTTCATCCGTCAGATGGAAGCTAAGATGAAGGAACTGGATATGAATCCGGAATTCCTGCACCGTTATCTGAACGAAGGCTTCTCGGGCGGCGAGAAGAAACGCAACGAAATTCTCCAAATGATGATGCTGGATCCGAAGATCGTCATTCTTGACGAAATTGACTCCGGCCTTGATATTGATGCACTCAAAATTGTCGCTGAAGGTGTAAACTCGATGCGCAGCCCGGAACGCGGTTTCCTGGTTATTACCCACTACCAGCGTCTGCTTAACTACATCACGCCTGATTACGTGCATGTTATGATGCAGGGCCGCATTGTGAAATCCGGCGGACCTGAACTCGCGCAGCGTCTGGAAGCAGAAGGTTATGAATGGGTTAAAGAAGAACTCGGCATTGAAGATGAAACTGTAGGACAGGAAGCTTAAAGAGACGCCAGGAAGGAGGAAACCACTTATGACGACGCAAACCATTCTTCCGGTGGATGCCGGACGTCTCAGCGAATTATCGCAGAGCAGCGGCGAGCCAAGCTGGCTGAAGGACAGCCGGTTAAAGGCGCTGGAACTGGCAGCAAGCTTGGAGCTGCCGAAACTGGAAAAGACACGGATAGAACGCTGGAACGTGAACAACTATGGAACCTACAAAGCAAGCCAGCCTTTTACAGCACTTAGTGAAGCACCTGCTTCCATAACGGCCCTGATTCAGGGTCAGGAGGAAGGCAGTCTGATTATTCAACGCAATTCAGGCGCTGTCTATACACGGCTGGCTCCTGAGCTTGCTGCGCAAGGCGTGATTTTTACCGATTTGCAGACAGCAGTCAAAGAGCATGGAGATCTTGTGCAGCGTTATCTGCATAAGGCTGTGCTGCCAGACGAGCATTCCATTGCTGCACTTCATGCCGCCCTGTGGAACGGGGGAGTGTTCCTCTTCGTTCCCAAGAATGTGGTTATCGACACTCCGCTGCAAGCGGTGCTGCTGACGGACGACGCAGAAGCTGCTTTCGTTCCGCATATTCTGGTGGTTGCCGAATCAAACAGCTCAGTAACCTATGTAGATAACTATGTATCTGACAAAACTGAAGCCGGACTGCATAACGGTGCGGTTGAAGTATTTGTAGGTGCAGGCGCCAAAGTGCGCTTTGCCTCGGTACATCAGCTTGGCGTGGACACTACAGATGTGACCTACCGCCGTGCAGTGGTTGAGAACGATGGAACTATTGAGTGGATTGTCGGTGAAATGAATTACGGCGATACAGCGAGTGACACGAAGTCGGTGCTGAAAGGCAATGGTTCAAGCTCCGATGCCAAAGTGATCGCAGTAGGATCGGGTTCGCAGAAGCTGAACTATACGACGCAGGCGCAGCACTTCGGAAAGAATACGCCGAGTGACATGATTACCCGTGCTGTTATGCGGGATTCTGCGACTTCTATTATTAACGGAATTACGAAGATCGAAAAAGGCGCGACAAGAGCCGATGGACAGCAGACTGAGAAAGTTCTGATGCTGAGCCCGAAGGCACGCGGCGACGCCAACCCGATCCTTCTTATAGATGAAGATGATGTAACAGCCGGCCATGCCGCTTCCGTAGGACGGGTCAATTACGAGCAAGTGTTTTACCTGATGTCCCGCGGAATTACACGGCACGATGCAGAAACACTGATCATATACGGCTTCCTGGCACCTGTAGTGTCGCAAATTCCACTGGAGGGACTGCGCAATCAGCTCCAATCTCTTGTGGAAAGGAAGTTAGGCCAATGATTAACAGTAACATCCGGGAGCAATTTCCCATCCTGAATCAAAAGATTAACGGCCATCCGCTGGTTTATCTGGACAGTGCGGCAACTTCACAGAAACCGCGCCAAGTCATCGAAGCGGTGAAATCCTATTATGAATGGGATAACGCCAACGTCCACCGCGGTGTGCATACTCTGGGCAGCCGGGCTACGGATGCTTATGAGGGAGCCCGCGAGAAGGTTGCGAAGTTCATTCATGCCCGTAGCACGAAGGAGATTATCTTTACCCGCGGCACAACGACAGCGTTAAATATAGTGGCTTCTTCTTATGGCCCTGCTGTTCTTAGTGAAGGCGACGAAATTGTCATCACCCAGATGGAGCATCACAGCAACTTTATTCCATGGCAGCAGTTGGCCAAGAAGACTGGGGCAACCCTGAAATTTCTACCGCTGCAGAAGGATGGAACGATTACCCTGGAGGATGCCGAGAATACGATTACGGACAAGACCAAAATCGTAGCCATCGCGTATGTATCCAATGTTATGGGGGTTACCCATCCGATTAAAGAGCTTGCAGCCATTGCTCACCGCAAGGGTGCAGTTATCGTGGTGGACGGAGCACAGAGCACGCCGCATATGAAGGTCGATGTCCAGGAGCTGGATTGCGATTTCTATGCGTTCTCCGGTCACAAGATGCTGGCCCCGACCGGCATCGGTGCTTTGTACGGTAAGAAGGCATTGCTGGAAGCTATGGAGCCGGTTGAGTTCGGCGGCGAGATGATTGATGACGTCGGTCTTTATGAATCCACTTGGAAAGAGCTGCCTTGGAAGTTCGAAGGCGGGACACCGATTATCGCTGGTGCCGTCGGATTGGGAGCAGCAATTGATTTCCTGCAGGAGATCGGACTGGATGAAATTCACCGTCATGAAATCCAGCTTGCCGCTTACGCGGAGCAGCGTCTTGCAGAGGTTGACGGCTTGACACTGTATGGCCCGCGTAATCGTCAGGTGGGTGTAGTCACATTCAATCTGGGTGATGTGCATCCGCATGATGTGGCGACGGTGCTGGATGCGGAAGGTATTGCCGTCCGCGCCGGCCATCATTGCTGCCAACCGCTGATGCGCTGGCTTGAGGTAAGCTCAACGGCACGGGCCAGCTTCTACCTCTACAATACGGAACAGGATGTAGATGCGCTGGTCCAAGCTTTAATCAAGGCAAAGGAGTATTTCGCCTATGAACTTGGATGACTTGTATAGACGCGTAATTATGGATCATTATAAAAATCCCCGGAATCGTGGTTCATTTGCAGACGACGCTGTGAAGATTGAGCTGAACAACCCGACCTGTGGCGACCGGATTACGCTGCAGCTTAAGGTAGAGGACGGCATCGTCAAAGATGCCCGGTATAGCGGCGAAGGCTGTTCGATCAGCATGTCGTCGGCTTCCATGATGACGGAAGCCGTCAAGGGACAGACTATAGAGCATGCGCTTGAGCTTGCTGACAAGTTCTCCTCCCTGATGAAGGGTGAGACAGTAGATTTCGGAGACTATGAAGATATAGAAGCCCTTTCCGGTGTTAATAAATTTCCGGCGCGGATCAAATGTGCCACATTGGCATGGAACGCGCTTCGCAAAGGAATAGACGTCGAAGAAGAACACCAACAACATTAGATAACAAGGAGGCTGACACCATGGCTAAGAAAGCGCCTGATATGGAGGAATACCAGTACGGGTTCCGTGATGAGCACAAGTCGATATTTCAGTCTGGTAAAGGACTTACGGCCGAAATTGTGAAGGAAATCTCCGCAATCAAAAACGAGCCGGAATGGATGCTGAACTTCCGCCTGAAAGCTCTGGAGCAATTCCGCAAGATGCCGATGCCTCAGTGGGGCGGCAACATGGATGATCTGGATTTCGAAGACATTCAGTACTATGTAAGACCTTCCGAGAAGCAAGGAAAAACTTGGGAGGAAGTTCCTTCCGAGATTAAAGAAACCTTCGATAAGCTGGGTATTCCGGAAGCGGAGCAGAAGTTCCTCGCCGGTGTATCAGCACAATATGAATCTGAGGTTGTTTATCACAGCATGCAGAAGAGCCTTGAAGACCAAGGGGTTATCTTCACCGATACCGATACTGCGCTGCGTGAGCATCCCGAGCTGTTAAAGAAATTCTTCGGCACGATCATTCCGCCGACAGACAATAAGTTTGCTGCACTGAACAGTGCCGTGTGGTCGGGGGGCAGCTTTATCTATGTTCCGAAGGGTGTGAAATGCGAAGTACCTCTGCAGGCTTACTTCCGTATCAACTCCGAGAACATGGGTCAGTTCGAGCGTACGCTGATCCTCGCGGATGAGGACAGCTTCGTGCATTACGTGGAAGGCTGTACCGCACCAATCTACAGCACTAATTCCCTGCATAGTGCCGTTGTTGAAATTCTGTGTATGAAGAACTCCCGTGTTCGGTATACTACTATTCAGAACTGGGCACCAAATATCTACAATCTCGTAACCAAACGTGCGGTTGCTGAAGAGAATGCTACCATGGAATGGGTGGACGGCAACATTGGTTCCAAGCTGACAATGAAGTATCCTGCGGTTGTGTTAAAAGGCCGGGGAGCCAAAGGTTCCGTATTGTCGATTGCAGTGGCAGGCAAAGGCCAGCACCAGGATGCAGGCGCCAAGATGATCCACTTGGCACCGGACACGACTTCGACGATCGTATCCAAATCGATCAGCAAGCACGGCGGCAAGGTAACTTACCGCGGACTCGCTTCCTTCGGCCGTCAGGCGGAAGGCGCGAAATCGAATATCAAATGTGATACGCTCATTCTGGATAACCAGTCCACTTCGGACACGATTCCATATAATGAGATCATGAACGATAATATCGTGCTGGAGCATGAAGCGACGGTATCCAAGGTTTCCGAGGAGCAGCTGTTCTATCTGATGAGCCGCGGTCTCACAGAAGCCGAAGCCACACAGATGATCGTCATGGGCTTCATCGAGCCGTTCACCAAAGAACTGCCGATGGAATATGCGGTCGAAATGAACCGTCTCATCAAGTTCGAGATGGAAGGAAGTATCGGATAACCTTGCTGTACTAAGGTTTTCCACCTTCCTACAATTTAAATTAATATTTATAGTTGTCACCATAAAGTGTGTCCGCAGCAGCCCTGATGTTCTCATCTTTCAGGCCTGCCGGGCACATATTTTGCTTTTGCCCACTACGTATTCAGGAGGCCCACATGAGAAACTTGATCGTGTCTGAATTTTTAACTGTTGACGGTGTAATGGAGGACCCGCAGTGGACCTTTCAATACAGCTCGGATGAGCAGGATCAGTTTAAATTCGCGGAGTTAAAAGCTGCCGATGCGCTGCTGCTGGGGCGCGTAACCTATGAAGGCTTTGCGGCTGCCTGGCCTAATATGCTGGAGCAGACCGGGGAATACGGCGAGATGATGAATGGTTATGCCAAACATGTAGTCTCCACAACCCTGACAGAAGCCGGGTGGAACAATTCATCTGTGATCAAGAATAATTTGGTAGAAGAAATCACGAAGCTGAAAGAGCAGCCCGGCAGAGACATTCTCGTGTTTGGCAGCTGCACGCTTGTGCAGTCCCTGATCTCGCTGGGTCTAGTGGATGAGTACCGGTTAATGGTTTTTCCGGTAGTGCTGGGCAAGGGCAAACGTCTCTTTGGAGATGGGCTGGAGAAGCAGGGTTTTGAGCTGGTGCAGACTAAGCGGTTCTCCTCCGGTGTGGCAGTAGTCTGCTACCGGCCTGCAAAGAACTAAGAGCTGTACAGCAGAGGAAACAACAAAATGCAATGCAAAAACGCTACCGCTGGAACATGAACCTCATGTTTTGGCGGTTGCGTTTTTTTTGTTGTAACAAGCTTAACGGAAATGGATGAAATATGCATAAAAATACACCCTGAATCTTGTGTTTGCTTAATTGAACAGTATTTGCGAGGAAATGGAAGCAATTAAAGCTATAGGTGGCCTTTTATTATCATATAGGCCACCTTTATTCGGGAAAAACGTGGAAAACGGCGTATTCTACCCTTTGCCGCATTAAAATATGGGTGATAAACTGCTTAAAGTCCCTAAAATGGAAGCGCTAAAAAAGCTGGCTTGCGATGTGAGATTTGCATCGCAAGCCAAATGTATCTTACGGGGCAGGCGCCGCCCAGTAGGAACAAGTTCATGCTTACGAAGTAAGCTTTACTTCGTAAAGCCAAGTTCATGCTTACGAAGTAAGCTTTACTTCGTAAAGCTTTAAGGAGGAGAGATATGGATGTTCTCAGGCAACTGCGGGGCTTTTATCGGGAGAAGCTGCACTATCTGATTCTGTCGATTTTATGCTTGGCTGCCGCAACTGCAGTGGGGCTTATTACCCCGAATTTGCTACGAAGGTTAATTGATGATGTGATTGTTCCCCTGAAGTTTACTGAGGTGCCCGTACTCGCTCTATCTGTACTGGCCGTGGTAATCGTCAAAGCTTGCCTGCAGTTTGCGCATGGTTTTTTTGGAGGACGGCTAGGTAATTTTCTGGCCTACCGGCTGCGCAATGCCTGCTATGAGAAACTGCAATTTCTGTCTTTCCGCTACTATGATACGGCAAAGACTGGCGACCTGATGTCCCGGCTGACCGGGGACCTTGAAGCGATCCGGAATTTCATCGGCTTCGGCTTCGCCCAATTGCTGAATGTATTTTTTATGGTGCTGTTTGGGTCTATTATGATGTTCACGATCAACTGGCAGCTTACGCTCGTCACACTGATCACTATGCCTTTTCTGGCTGCAGTAGCACTCAGATTCGAATCGAAAATTCATCCGGCCTTTCAGGAGATGCGGCTTGCCCTCAGCTCTCTGACCACGGCTGTTCAGGAGAATATTACAGGTGTACGGACGGTCAAATCGTTTGCCAGAGAGGCTTATGAAGTTGAGAAATTTTCGCACCGTAATGAACGTTATAAGGATAACCAGATTTTTGCCGCCGAGCTGTGGAGCAAATTTTTCCCGGTCATGGAGCTTCTGGCCTCCGTCAGTATAGCCATTCTGCTCGGTGTCGGCGGAACGCTGGTCATCAAGGGCCGCATGTCACTGGGGGAACTGGTCGCCTTCTTCAGTCTGATCTGGTATATTATCGGTCCGGTCTGGGGTCTTGGCTTCCATATCAACAACTATACGCAATCCAAAGCTTCGGGAGAACGTGTACTTGAAGTCCTTAACCAGCAGATTGATGTAAAGGATAAGGAGAATGCCCGCGAGCTTGTATCCTCCGAGGTACGGGGCGAGGTCATTTTCGACCATGTTACATTTGCGTACGGGAATAAAATGCCGGCTGTAAAGGACATTCATTTCGAAGCGAAGCCGGGTGCGGTTATCGGGTTCCTTGGCGGTACCGGCTCCGGCAAATCGACGATTACCCAGTTGATGATGCGCGCCTATGACGTAAATAAAGGAAGCATTACACTGGATGGCGTGGATATCCGGGAATACAATATTCGCAGCCTGCGTTCGCAGATTTCGACAGTGTTTCAGGAGACGTTCCTGTTCTCGTCCTCTATCCGCAATAATATCTCTTACGGTCTCAAAAATGTGAGCATGGAGGAAATCATCCGGGCGGCACAGCTTGCCAAAGCGCATGATTTTATCATGGAGATGCCTGATGGATATGACACGGTAGTCGGAGAGCGGGGAATGGGGCTTTCGGGCGGACAGAAGCAGCGGATCGCTATCGCCCGTGCCTTGCTTAAGAATCCGCGTATCCTCATACTGGATGATGCCACGAGCGCCGTGGATATGGAGACGGAACATGAGATCCAGACCGGCTTCCAGGAGGTTATGCGCGGACGGACCACGCTGATCATTGCCCACCGGATTTCCTCTCTGCGTCATGCCGACCAGATCATCGTGATGGATGAAGGACGGATGGTTCAAAAGGGAACGCATGCGGAGCTGATTGAAGTTCCCGGCCCGTATCAGGATGTGTACCGGATTCAATACGCCGATTATCTGGCCCGGAATTCGGTGAGAGGGGAGGGGATTCAGCATGAAGCTTGAAGCCAAACAAGCCACAGCGGCTAGTACAAAGCACAATAAAACCGAGGAACAGACGCTTGAGGAACGTTTTGTATACAAGGATGATGACCAGATCGACAAATCCTTTGACTGGAAGCAGTTCACGAGGTTGTTCGGATATATGAAGCCTTACGCGAAGCAGATGCTTCCGCTCGTCTCTGCTCTGATGGTTCTTGGCACAGTCACGAAGCTTACGGTCCCTTTTCTGACCAGTATGGCTATTGACAAGGCAATTGCCCCGAAAGAGGGGAACCCCAGCTTAACGTTACTGTACACACTTACGGTAAGTGTAATTGTACTGTACCTGATCCAGTGGATCGCAGGGGTGTACCGGATCAAATATACTAATGTTATAGGCCAACGAGTTATTTATGATTTGCGCTCGGACCTGTTCCGGCATATCCAGAAGCTATCTTTTAACTTTTTCGATAAACGCCCGGCCGGCTCGGTACTGGTACGGGTAACGAATGATATTAACTCCCTGCAGGATCTGTTCACCAACGGGGTCGTGAATTTAATGATCGACTGTGTGCAGCTGGTCGGCATTACTGTGATTCTGCTGCTGATCAACTGGAAACTGGGGCTTGCCGTGATGGTTACGGTGCCGGTTATGTTCCTGGTTTCAACCAAGCTGCGGCAGAAGATCCGGATTGCCTGGCAGGATGTGCGGATGAAGAACTCGCGGATCAATTCACATTTGAATGAGTCGATCCAAGGTATCCGGGTAACTCAGGCCTACACACAGGAACAGGAAAATATGCATTACTTTGACGCGATGAACATGGATAGCCGGAAATCGTGGAACAAGGCTTCAGCGATGAACCAGGCTTTTGGCCCGATTATTGAAATAACAGGCGGGTTCGGCACCATGATCCTGTTCTGGTTGGGGGCATACTTGATCCAATCCGGAGAGCTGACCGTCGGTTACCTGGTGGCATTCAGTACGTATGTGAGCAACTTCTGGGACCCGATCAACCGCTTGGGCCAGATGTACAATCAACTGCTTGTAGCTATGGCGTCTTCAGAACGGATCTTTGAGTATCTGGATGAGCAGCCTTCGGTTCAGGATAAACCGGGGGCAACACCACTGCCGAAGATTCAAGGGGATATCCGTTTTAACAAGGTCATCTTCGAATATGAAAAGGGCCGTGCGGCGCTGAAGGGTATTGATCTGGACGTCAAGGCCGGCCAGTCGATTGCGCTTGTGGGCCACACGGGCTCCGGTAAAAGTACGATCATTAACCTGATCGGCCGGTTCTATGACATTAAGAGCGGCGATATTACCATCGACGGCAAGGATGTCCGTGAGGTTACCCTGCAGAGTCTCCGGGAGCAGATAGGTATCGTACTGCAGGATACGTTTATCTTCTCAGGAACGATCCGCGACAACATCCGTTTCGGGCGGCTGGATGCCACCGACAAGGAGGTTGAAGAGGTCGCAAAGGCAGTGGATGCCCATGACTTCATCATGAAACTGCCCGGCGGTTACGAAACCGAGGTGGAGGAGCGGGGGAGTGCGCTGTCCATGGGCCAGCGTCAGCTGCTTTCCTTTGCCCGGGCACTCCTGGCCGATCCGCGTATTCTGATCCTGGATGAAGCTACGGCGAGTATTGATACCGAGACGGAGATCAAAATTCAGGAAGCGCTGAAGATTCTGCTGCAGGGCCGCACCTCCTTTATCGTGGCCCACCGTCTGTCAACGATCCGCCACGCCGATAAAATTATCGTGCTGGATCACGGAGAGATTAAGGAAGAAGGCAATCATGCCGAGCTTACCGCCAGAGATGGCATTTATAACGGTTTAATCGAAGCGCAGTTCCGCTTCTTATAGAAGTAAGAGCAGCCCCATCCGGCATGAGAATTGCTGGAGTCGCTGCTCTTTTTTTAGATTATCCTATTTACAATAGCGGATAAGAAGGGATGCCTAGTGGCGTCGTTTCCCAACTTTGCCGGAAATACGCACTTCAAACATCTGTGCGCTGATCTCCTGCTGCCATTCGGTGTCCTCTGTATGCGCAGCAAGAACAGCCTCATGGGTCAGCCTTGCCATCTCCCAGCAATACATGGTGTTCACCTGCAGGCAATGACGCTGCTCGGCTTCTTCGGCCGCCGTTAGCGGGCGCCTGCAGCTTACAGTATAAAGCTCTGCTAGACGCTGATGAACCGGTAGCATAGGTATTCCTCCTCAAAGGTTGTGAGCAGTTCGCAAACAACTTCAATCACTGCCTCTTTTTAAGCCTCGCCATGCGGTGGTTAATCCAAACCATGCAGAATCACCGGGAATAATAAAATTTTGACAAAAGAACAAAAAATCTTGAAATCGCTTTTTTTTGTGCTACAATAACAGTAATACAGGATTGTGACCGGTAAGGCGGGCAATGCCTAAGTTGATGCGAGTATCATTTTTTTAATGATATTGGGATCAGCTTAGGCTTTTTTTGTACAAACTATATGTCGGGGGGGTGATCAACAGATGATTATAGAGAAGATACTTAATAACAATGTGCTCTTAACCAAGAACCAGAAAGGCAAGGAAGTCATTGTGATGGGCAGGGGGATTTCCTTCAAAAAAGTAGCCGGCGACTATGTAGATCCGGAAAAGGTCGATAAAATCTTTTTGCTGAACGAAAATCAATTCACGGCCAGACTGACTGAACTTCTGAATGACATTCCGGTGGCTCATCTGGAATTAGCCAATGAAATTGTCACCTATGCGAATGGAGTTCTTGGTACAGAGCTTAGCGACAATCTCTATCTGACCCTGACAGATCATATCCATTTTGCTGTCCAACGTTTTGAAAAGGGGATTGCACTGAAAAATGCGATGCTGTTTGAAATTAAACGTTTCTATAAGAAGGAATTCTCCATTGGGATGGATGCACTGAAGATCATTGAAAGGGCTACCGGACTTTCGCTGGGCGAGGATGAAGCCGGGTTTATCGCGCTGCATCTGGTAAATGCCAGAATGGACGGCAGTGAAATGAAGTCGACGATCAAGATGACGGAAATTGTCCAGAACATTCTGAATATCGTCACTTACCACTATAAGGTCGTTCTGGACGAGAGCTCACTGAATTATTCGCGGTTCCTTACACATTTGCAATATTTCTCCATGCGGGTATTGAAGAAGGAGAGTAGCAGCAGCGGTGAGGATTTTTTGTACAATCAGCTTAAGCAGACTTATGTGAAGGCGTTTGAATGCGCCAACAAAATCAATGATTATCTGGAAAAGGCCTATAACCAAAGCTTAAGCAAGGATGAATACGTATATCTGACCATCCATATCCAGCGGGTAACGGAACGCAACAATCTGGAGTAAAGCTTGGGTTGAAAGTGAAAATAAAATAGTGATCATCTGACAGGGTGTTACTGGTAAGGCAGGCAAAACCTGAACTGATGGCAAAATGGGCGTGTGATGACGTTTCCTTTTTGCTGTGAGTTCAGGTTTTTCTTGTTTGCAGGAGTATAAGGTCAACAGCTGGCACAACCTATACTTGCTGCAACGATCTATATTCTAAAGCTGTAAAGGAGCAAACTAATATGAGCAGCAAAGACTTGTCCAAACAGATTATTACGCTTGTAGGCGGCGAAGACAATGTGAATTCTGTGTTCCACTGCGCCACAAGATTAAGATTTAAGCTGAAGGATTCGAGGAAGGCAGATAAAGCGGCATTGGAGAAAACTCCAGGTGTTATCACTGTGGTGGAGAACAGCGGCCAGTTTCAGGTAGTCATAGGCAACAATGTAAGCCAGGTGTTCGAGCAGATTATGAAGGAAACCTCACTCCAGGATGCCGAAAAATCCGGCAAAGCCGATGAGTCTTCAGAGAGTACCAGTATTCTGGGCAAAGCCGTCGATATCATTTCCAGTATCTTTTCCCCGATTCTCGGGGCACTGGCAGGGGCAGGGATCCTCAAAGGGCTGCTCGCCTTAATTTTATCTCTGGAGTGGATTAATGCAGCCAGCGGGACCTATTTGGTTCTGAATGCGGCTTCGGACAGCGTATTCTACTTCCTGCCGGTATTTCTGGCAGTTACGGCTGCGCGCAAGTTCAAGGCTAATCAATTTGTCTCCATTGCTGTAGCAGGCGCTTTAGTCTATCCGGCAGTGATAACCGCAGTCAGCGCGCCGGACCCGCTCAGCTTCTTGGGAATACCGGTTGTACTGATCAACTATTCATCCAGTGTCATTCCGATCATTCTGGCGGTCTGGGTACAGTCCTATATAGAGAAGTGGTTCCGCTCGTTCATCCATGAATCGGTTAGAAATATTCTGGTTCCGATGTTCGCACTGCTTATCGTTATTCCGCTGACCTTCCTGGCCTTCGGTCCTGTAGGCTCATTGATCAGTGATGGGCTGGCTTCCGGCTACACCTGGCTCTACAATTTAAGTCCATTGGTTGCCGGTGCCATTGCCGGAGCGTTCTGGCAGGTGTTCGTAATCTTTGGTGTACACTGGGGTTTCGTGCCGGTTATGCTTAGCAATATTGCCACATTGGGCTACGACACTATGCTGCCTATCCTTACTGCTGCAGTCTTGTCACAAGCGGGTGCGGTATTCGGCGTGTTCCTGAAATCAAAGAATCCGCAGCTAAAAGCTTTGTCCGGCTCCTCAACACTGGCTGCCGTGTTCGGGATCACCGAGCCGACGATCTACGGCGTCACCTTGAAGCTGAAGAAACCGTTCATCTATGCCTGCATCTCCGGAGCCATCGGTGGTGCGATCATCGCTATCGGCGGAGCCAAAGCAATAAGCTTCTCCTTACCGGGCCTGTTGGCTCTGCCGACCTATTTTGGCGACGGATTCTCCTGGGTTGTCATCGGTATCGTTGTTGCTTTTGTATTAGCGGTTATTCTGGTGTATATGTTCGGATTCGATGATCCTGCAGTACCTGCTGAGGAGGCTCCCGGGCCTGTTGCCGCATCGTCACCCTCGCAGATTGACAAGGAGACGGTGGTCAGCCCGCTGACAGGAACGCTTATGCCGCTGGAAGCTTTGCCGGACGAAGCTTTTGCCTCCGGAGCCATGGGCCAGGGGATCGTGATTGAACCGGATTCAGGCCGGCTGACCTCTCCAGTGAAAGGAACCGTAACAACTGTATTCCCGACAGGCCATGCGATTGGCATTACCTCTGAGAGCGGCGCCGAGCTGCTGATTCATGTCGGGGTCAATACCGTGAAGCTCAAGGGAAAACATTTTGACAAACGGGTACAAGAGGGAGATCAGGTCGAGCAGGGCCAACTGCTGCTGGAATTCGATGTAGCAGCGATTCGTGAAGCCGGCTTTGTGACTGCAACACCGGTGATCGTGACCAACTCTGCAAATTATCTGGATGTGCTTAAGACTACTGCAGCCAAAGTACAAAATGGCGACCTGCTGTTGACCATTATCAATTAGAAAAGAGGAGATTAAATCATGACAGTGATCAAAAAAGGATTTCCGCAGAACTTCTTATGGGGCGGCGCTACAGCCGCAAATCAGCTGGAGGGGGCATACGATGCCGACGGCAAAGGATTGTCCAGTGCGGACATGGTTGCCTACGTGCCTAAGGCCGAGCGTACAAATGACCATGCTATAGAAATTACCTCCGAGCGGATTGAACAGATTCTGTCCGGGGAATTCAGCGTACGTTTCCCGAAACGTGAAGGGGTGGACTTCTATCACCGTTATAAGGAGGACATTGCCTTGTTCGCCGAAATGGGCTTCAAAGTGTTCCGTCTGTCGATCAACTGGGCGCGCATCTTCCCGAACGGCGATGACGCCGAGCCGAATGAAGCAGGACTGCAATTCTATGATGATGTTTTTGACGAGCTGCATAAATATGGCATCGAGCCGCTTGTAACACTGGCCCATTACGAAACACCACTGGGCTTGACACACAAATATAACGGCTGGGCAGGCCGCGAAGTTATCGCTTGCTTCACCCGTTATGCGGAGACCGTATTCCGGCGCTACAAGGACAAAGTGAAATATTGGATCACATTCAACGAGATCAATATGATGACGCTAAGTCCATTCACAGGCGGCGGCGTTGTAATCGACCGGGCAGAGAACAAGCTGCAGACGATCTACCAGGCGCTGCATCACCAGTTTGTCGCCAGCTCTCTCGCCACCAAGCTGGTGCATGAGATCATCCCGGGTTCGCAGATGGGCTGTATGCTGGCCCGGATGGAAAGCTATGCGAATACCTGCAATCCTGAGGATGTCCTGAAGAATCAGCAGGAGAACCAGATGAATCTCTACTTTACGGATGTGCATGCCCGCGGGGAATATCCGAAGTATATGGAGCGGTTTTTCGAGGAAAACAATGTGGTTATTCATAAAGAGCCGGGTGACGATGAAATTCTGAAACTCCACACCGTTGATTATGTAGCTTTCAGTTATTACATGACGCTGACTGTGTCTGTAAGTCCAGAGGGAGAACGCGCACAGGGCAATCTGTTCGGCGGTGTGAAGAACCCTTACCTGAAGGCTTCGGAATGGGGCTGGCAGATTGATCCCATCGGTTTGCGGATTATGCTGAATACGATGTATGACCGTTATCAGAAACCTTTGTTCATCGTCGAAAATGGTCTTGGCGCGTATGACAAGGTTGAGGAAGACGGCTCTGTCCATGACAGCTACCGTATTGATTACTTAAGACAGCATATTGCTCAAATGAAGGAAGCGGTGCTGGACGGCGTTGAGCTGATCGGATATACCAGCTGGGGCCCGATAGACCTGGTGAGCATGTCCACTTCTGAAATGTCCAAGCGTTACGGATTTATCTACGTTGATCTGGATGACGACGGCAACGGTACCTTGAACCGTTCCAGAAAGGATTCCTTCCACTGGTACAAAAAAGTCATCGCCAGCAATGGTGAGGAATTGTAGGACTCGGGAGTAATAATGTGAGTTGCTTCTCACAAGCAATAATTATGGATCATAAAGAAGAGGTTCCCTCAGCCGTCACTGGCGAAAGGGAACCTCTTCTTGCGTGGGAATATCTAAACCGAAGTGAACTATTCCATATAAATTTCAACCACCGTGATTTTGCGTTCGCGGGACAGGTCAAGGAATATGCCTTCGCTTTGCACAAGCGGACGGAAAACATCCAGCGGATTGTTCATGACAATGACACCCATGTCTCCCGTGCTCAGCAGTACGCGTTTACCGATGAAATTAGGCATTAAATGCTGGATAAAGGCTTGTACAGGTCTGCCGTTTAGCTTGCCGAAGCTGAGATTATTGATTTCACGCAGCACAGAGATCAGTTCTTGCTTGGATTGATAAACACGGTGTGTGGTCATTGCACTGTAGATATCAGCTACGGCAGCAATCTGGGCATAAGGGTGGATGTCTGATTTCGTAAGGTTGTTGGGGTACCCGGAGCCGTCTTCACGCTCATGGTGCTGCAGGGCAACCAACGCGGTATGAGGATCGTTCATGGAGCTGCGGATGATTTCGTGACCGTAAATCGTATGTAATTTGACTTGATCGAACTCCTCCGGGGACAGCTTGCCCGGCTTATTCAGAATGGAGGGGGAGATCCGGCATTTTCCGATATCGATCAAGTATCCGGCCCGGCCAATTTCGTAGCACTCTTTCTTGGAATACCCCAGCCATGAGGAGATATAATAAGAAAGCATGCCCACCTGAAGTGAATGGTTATAAGTGTAATTATCATCCCGGTTCAGCAGAAGCAGCAGAGAGACTACATCCTTGTGTTTATCCAAGGAGTTCAGTGACGGCTGGAGAATATCGTCCACTACGGTTTGATTAAAGCTCCCTTTGGTTAACGCTTCCATATATACCGATTCAAAGCCTTCAATACTTGTATCAAAGTTGGCAGCTACGGCTTGAATGATGGAGGATCTGCTGGTTGGGACCGGTGTTATGTGTGCCTCCTCGATATCAACATAATCAACGCCATGCTGTATCAGCTTGGCTATCTCCTCGATCTGGAGAGATGATCCTTTAGGTAGTACATGCAGCCCTCTTGAATTAAAAGTGTCCATCCGCAGGCAATCACCCGGTTTAAGATCCATGACGTGTACTTTCAATGAATATGCCACCTTACATTAGCTATTTTTTCCAGCATAGCAACAAAGTCGGGAATATTCAATGGTTTTGAATTACAGGTTAATCTATCTGGTATTTCTGTGCTTTTAGGTCAGAGCCGAGCCACTGTTCTCCTGATTCATTGATGTCCTTTTTCCACACCGGAACGGAGGATTTAAGCTTCTCGATGGCGTAGCGGCTCGCTTCGTAACAGACATCCCTATGCGCCGCTGACACCGCAATAATAACGCTGGCTTCCTTAAGGCCTACGAGTCCTATCCGGTGCGCAATGGCGCAGCGGGCGTTCCAGCGTTCCTGAACCCCCTTGCCGATTTCCTGCAGCTTGCCCAGCGCCATCGGGATGTAAGCCTCATAATGAAGTGCTGTTGTCCGCTGGTCTCCGGTCATCTCACGCGTAGTTCCGACGAAGACTAAGGAAGCTCCATGATCACTGTCAAGGACTTTATCCAGAAGAGCTTCTGCATTCAGCGGCAGATCGGTAATACTGAACAGACCATCTTCGGTCTCGCTCGTTGAGGGTTCGGCTTCTCCTCCGGAAACGGGAGGAATCAGGGCGACTTCGGAGGTTTCGGAGATCTCAGTATCATCAGGAGCGTATTCATGGTCAACAGCTACCAAAGAAACGCTGATCTGTGCCGCCGCATCAGGGTAGGAGGCAGAGAGAAGCTCCTTTAAACGGCCCGCAGTTACGGAGTTATCGTGAATGTGAAAAGACAGGGTAGAAGAGCCGATTACCTCAGCCAGCCCGGCAAACAGACGTATAGTTATATGCATGGTTTATTCACCTCTTAGGTTCTGATAATGATTCAAATATACCATATTAGCCCTGAAAATGTTATGCTAGGTCTTATAAGATGAGACACCTGCGCTACATTCAGAACGGCTAAACAGGTGGGAGGGATAGAAGCTGATGGAATCCGCGCCGCAAAGATTGACCATATTTCATACGAATGATATACATAGCCACTTCGAAATGATGAGTCCGATTGCTGCGCAGATAGAACTTCTAAAGGCTGAGGCAGGCGAAGATCCCGTGTTGCTCGTGGATATCGGGGATCATATGGACCGGGCAGCTGTGGAAACCGAAGGTACTATGGGCCAGGCGAACATTGATATTCTTAACTTGACCGGATACGACGCTGTCACCATCGGTAACAACGAAGGACTGACCTTCTCGCAGGGAGATGCGCAAGAGACATTGTCTGCGATATTTACCGGCTTACAGTGCCCGGTGGTGTGCTGCAATTTCCTGGATTCGTCGACAGGAGAACCTCCTCACTGGATCAAACGCCATACGATTGTAGAGAAGGAAGGCATCAGAATCGGGATTACGGGAGCTACGGCAGCTTTCACTTCCTTCTATTCCTTGATGGGCTGGGATGTCATGGACCCTGAGGAGGCGCTGCGTGAGGAGTGCCGTCTTCTGGCCCCGCAGGTCGACCTTGTCATTATTCTCTCTCACCTTGGCCTGCCTGCAGACCGGGCGCTGGCGGAGAAGCTGGAAGGTGTGCATGCGATCCTCGGCGGACACACGCATCATATGCTGGAAACGCCGCTCCTCATTAACGGGACCGCCGTATGTGGTGCGGGGAAATTCGGCCGCTATGTAGGAAGTCTTGTGTTTGAACGGACAGCGCCTGGAGATTCGTTCAAGTTCTTGAACGGCGGATGCATTGCTGTTGATCCCAATCTGAGCGAGGATGTCATTGCTCCTGCCGTGAAGATGAATTTGCAGCGTGGTCTTGAAGTGCTGGAGGAAACGGTGGCGATCAGTGACCGCGAGCTGCCGCTGGATCAGCAGGGCGAATCACCCTTTGGCAATCTGCTGGCGCAGGCGGTGCGGCGTTTCACAGGCAGTCCGATCTCATTAGTCAATACCGGACAGCTGCTCGGGCCGCTTCCGAAGGGGAATATCACTGCAGGGATGCTTCATGCGCTCTGTCCCTCACCGATTAATCCTTGTACTATCAAGCTTGCCGGCAAAGATATCCGCACGGCGCTTGAACAGAGCCTGTCAGATGAGTTCTGCAATAAGGCAATCTTCGGTTATGGTTTCCGGGGGAACGTGCTGGGAAGCCTGGCTGTGGATGGATTAAAAATCTTGTACGATCCGGCGGTCATGCCTTATGATAACGATATTGCCATTTTTGTCGATGGAGAACCGCTGGAGGAAAGCCGGGAATATGAAGTAGGGACTTTGGACATGTTCACTTTTCGGAGCGGATATGAGAGTATCGCTAACGGGCGTGATACAGTGTATCTGCTGCCACATTTTCTGCGCGATCTGTTACGGATGGAGCTGCAGCGTCCGGAAAGTCTTGAGGAATGTATGCTCGTCCGCTGGGAGAGCAGAGCGACTTAATGTGGCACCACCTACATATGTAAAAATCTAGAGCAACAAGCTGCAACAAGTTTCATATGTTCAAGAACAGGAGGCTAAGATGGATACTATTACAGCAATTATTCTGGCTATTGTAGAGGGGATTACGGAGTTTATTCCGGTTTCATCGACAGGCCACATGATTCTTACCACGAAACTATTAGGCTATAACGAGCAAGAGCCGATAATGAAGACATACGAAATTGTCATTCAGCTCGGTGCGATTCTGGCCATTGCGCTGGTCTACCGCCAGCGGGTTCTGAATTTGCTGGGGATCGGACGCAGCCGTCAAGGCAGAGGCGGTGTGATGCCTGCTTCACGTCTCAATCTGGTGCACATCATTCTCGGAATTGCTCCGGCGCTGGCCGTGGCATTTTTTGCCCGTGACTTTATCAAGGGGCTTTTCGGGGCTACGACGGTGTTATGGGCACTGGTCGCCGGCGGGATTCTAATGATCGTTGCAGAATGGGTGAACAAACGCAAGATCCGTGTAACTGCGCATGAGCTTGATGATCTATCTTACGGGCAGGCGCTGGCTATCGGCATGTATCAGATTATTTCCGTACTCTGGCCCGGCTTCTCCCGCTCCGGATCTACAATCTCAGGCGGTATGCTGAGCGGTGTCAGCTATAAGGCTTCGGCGGATTTTTCCTTCCTCATCGCCATTCCGATTATGTGTGCGGCTTCGGGTTATGAGCTGCTGGATTCGTACAAGTATTTTACAAGTGATACCATCTGGGATTTTGCCATTGGATTCGTAATTTCATTTATAGTCGCTTATGTGGTCGTAATCCTGTTTATGAAGCTGATTCAAAAGATCAGACCGACGCACTTTGCGATCTACCGGTTTATCCTGGCAGCTGTTTTCTGGCTGTTTATTATGCGTTAATCTCCAAAAACTTGGTACCGGCAAGGATGTAACCGTTCATCACAAATTTCTTGCCGGATCGCTCAAGGCAACGGTATAGACACAGCGTGTTGACCCTAGGATTTTGAAACAGAATAGTAATTTACCGTTAAAGGCAGGAGTGAGCCAAGGTGCGTTTAGTATCCGTGAATCGGCTTCAGGCGGGAATGAAGCTGGGTAAAAAAATTTATAATGATGAAGGACTTGTTCTGTTAGCGGACGGAATAGAACTTACGGATGCCTTAATTAAGCGGCTGGCAAGGATCGACATCGGCTATATTTATATAGAGGATGCCATCACGGAAGATATCGTAATTACTGGAATGCTGCATGATGAGACGCGCAATCAGGCGCTGAAGGTCATTAGGAGCCAGTTTCAGGATATGTCCGGTGCTTCCGGCATAACTAAAGGCTTCTATCATCTCGACAAAAAATTCTCCAAGATGATGGACTCCATTCTGGAAGACATGTCATCACTGGAGGACCCGATGATTATGCTGGCGGATATGCATACAGCTGACAACTATCTGTATGTCCATTCGCTTAATGTCTGTCTGTATACGCTGGTGCTTGGAATTGCCCATGGCTACAGCAAAGAGGAGCTGCGGGTAATTGGGCTGGGCTCGCTGCTGCATGACATTGGCAAAACGCAGATTCCGGTCAAAATCATCCAGAAGCCGGGGATGCTCAGCGACGAGGAATTCCGCCATATGCAGGCTCACACTGAAATTGGATACCGGATTCTCAAGGATGAGCCGAATATCCCGCTGCTCGCGGCGCATTGTGCCCTGCAGCATCATGAACGTATCGACGGCTCCGGCTACCCCCGCGGGCTGACCGGTCTGCAAATCCATGAATATGCCAAGTGGCTGGGGATAGCCGATTCCTACGATGCCATGACCTCGAACCGGATCTATAAAAAAGCGATGCTGCCGCATCAGGCGGTAGAGGCGCTGTATGTCGGATCAGGGACATTGTATGAGCAAAACCAGCTGGAGCTGTTCAGAGACCGTGTAGCGATCTACCCGCTTGGGCTCACAGTGAAGCTGAGCACCGGTGAGAGCGGCGTCGTGGTCAAAATTGATCCCAGTATCCCCCACAGGCCGGTTGTGCGGGTATTTGCCGGCCCCGAAGGTGAGACGGTTATTCCCTTTGAACGGGATCTTGGCAGAGCACTTTCCGTTGTGATCGTCGGCGTGTCAGATGAGGATCAATCTATGGTGAAGGTGACCTAATTGATGTTGGCGGCAGGGAGATATCTATTCGGCTCCCCTGCCGTTTCGCAGCGAGGGAAGAAAGCAGGGTACGCAGCGGTGCGGCCTGCTTTCTTCCCCGCTGTTTTTTATACTCTTCCTAAGGAAAGGTTCCCCGGGCCGCAACAAATGGATCTGGCAATTACACCGCTTGGAGCGGCATAATTGCCAGAAAGTGCAGTTTTTTTGCTGCTCGTGGTATGATATAGGTTAAGTCAACGTTCTTTTTGATTTATTTTGGGTTAATAATAAGGAATACGCACTAAAGGAGCAATAAGAAATGAGTATATTAGAACCATCCTCCACAACTGTCCGTGAACTGTCGCCGAGCTTCGATCCATGGGATCCGATTACTTCACTGCGCAAGCATGGACGGCATGTATTGACCAGTGTGGAGATGACGGTTACCAATCTATGCAACATGCGATGTGAACATTGTGCGGTTGGCGACAGCCTGACGATGAAAGAAGGAGAAATGCTGCCTCTGAAGAATATGCTGGACCGCCTGGAGCAGGTAGAACATCTGCAAACGATCAGTATTACCGGCGGGGAGCCGATGTTCCGCGCATCGACTGTAGAGAATATCATCGTGCCGCTGCTGAAATATGCCCGTGAGCGGGGCATACGTTCGCAGATCAACTCCAATCTGACTATGCCCTACGCCCGTTACGAGCAACTGCTGCCGTATCTGGACGTGATGCATATTTCATTCAATTATGTGAACGGAGACGACTTCCATGAGGTAGGCTTCGCCAACAGCGGTCATCCGGTGTCACGTGAAGCGGCGTATCGTTTATATGACACGATGCTTGAGAATTCACGGCGGCTCAGTGAAGACGGTATGCTGATCTCAGCAGAATCTATGATTAACTACCGTACACACACCAAGCTGCCTGAAATTCATAAGCTGATTGGCGATATGGGTGCAAGACGGCATGAGGTGCATCCGATGTACGCTTCCAGCTTTGCCTCTTCGCTCCCTGTGCTGTCTCTGAAGGAAATGGGTGATGCCATTCATTCCCTGCTGGATCACCGCGATCCGGAGATGTGGATGCTGTTTGGCACTCTGCCGTTTTTTGCCTGCAGCTTCCTGGAACAGGATCAGAAGCTGCTGCGCAGATTGCGTACCGAGAAGAATGTGACGCTGCGCAATGATCCGGACGGAAGAAACCGTGTGAATGTAAATTTATTTACAGGTGATGTCTTTGTCACGGATTTTGCCGATATTTCTGCCTTTGGCAACATCAGTACCAGCAAGCTGGATGACATTTTCGCCGAGTGGCAGACTAAGCATCCGCTTAATCAGAAAGTGAATTGCCACTGTGATGAAGCTGGCTGCTGCGGGCCCAACCTTTTGGTGGCCGATATGTATTATCCAGAGGTAGATTTCAAATCAAGGAAAGCGATCACTCTGTAGAAACGAGGCGTTGTTATAGTGGTGCATACGGAATTTGACATAGGAAGATTGCTGCTTAATCTTTTGCTGGTTCTGGTGCTTGTATTGTTGAATGGTATATTTGTAGCGGCGGAGTTCTCGCTGGTAAAGGTCAGACAGTCCCGTCTGACCCAGCTTGTCAGTGAAGGCAACAAGATGGCTGGATACGCGCTGAAGGTCAACAAAAAGCTCGATTCCTACCTGTCAGCGACCCAGTTCGGTATTACCCTCGCCTCATTGGGTCTAGGCTGGGTCGGTGAGCCGGCCATCTCAGAGCTGCTGGTTGAACCGCTAATGTTTCAGCTCGGCGTCACCGACCATACACTGATTTCCACTGTGTCTGTCGTTGTCGGGTTTTCCATTATTACATTTTTACATATTGTGCTGGGTGAGCTTGCTCCAAAGTCCCTGGCGATTCAAAAAACTGAAGGCTCCGCGCTGCTGCTCTCTGCACCGCTAATGTTCTTCTATAACCTGTTTCTGCCCTTTATCTGGGTGCTGAATGCATCCGCCAATGCTCTTCTTAGACTGGTGGGGGTTGAACCGGCCAGTGAAGCCGAGGCGGCTCACTCGGAAGAGGAAATCCGGATTCTGATGAATCAGAGCGCCAAGAGCGGTGTCATTGATAAAGACGAGATGAAGCTGATGGATAACATTTTTGAATTCTCCGATTTGCTGGCCCGTGAAGTTATGCTTCCGCGTACCGATATGGATGTGCTCTATAGCAATCTTACACTGGAAGAGAATATGCGGATCATTACGGAGACGAAACATTCGCGTTATCCGGTTGCCAACGAGGATAAGGACCGGATTATCGGCTTCATCCACATTACCGACCTGTTGTTCGCACCTTTAGAACAGCAGAATGATCTGGCTTCACTGGTCCGCCCGATTCTGAACGTACCGGAGTCGATGGAGATCAGCCATGCACTGCGCCTGATGCAGAAGAACAAAGCCCAGCTTACGCTGGTTGTCGATGAATACGGCGGTACAGCCGGACTTCTGACCGCTGAGGAGATTCTTGAAGAAATTGTCGGCGATCTGCATGATGAATTCGAGGATGAGCGTCCGAGCGTCGAGCGCAATGGAGATTATATCTCAGTTGAGGGCCGGATGCTGATTGAGGATGTCAACGATCTTACGGGTGTGATTATTGAGGATGATGAGGTCGATTCCATCGGCGGCTGGCTGTTCAAAGAGCTGGAGGGTAATCCGTCCAAGGGTAAGCGGATTGTTGTGGGCGATGTTACCTTTGAAGTAGAAGAATCCACCCGGCTGCGGATTACAAGAATCAATATCCACCGGGAAAAGCCACTTGTCAATGAAGAGGATGATACCGGGACGGATGAAGAAAAGGAATAAGCTTATATAATATTGCCGGTTCAATACAGCCGGATAGTTTAATAACCGTACCTTTACATGGAGAATTCCTTCTCTTTGTAAAGGTGCGGTTTTTTTGCGTGGGCGTTCTGATTCCACCCCAGCCAGTCATAAATTAGTTACGAGGAGATGTGCGTTCAGAAGAAAAGTAAATCAAGCAAATCCTTCGAAGCGTGGATTGTACGAAGCTGAATCAAGGAAGTATTTGCTAACAAAACTTTGAGGAGGGTGTATCTATTGAACTCCGAGGAACGTGTATGGACACCGTATAGGGGACCATTTGACCCTTGTCCGCCGGTGCCGTTCAAAACGTATGTTGTGCCGCCCAACCAATTTATTGCTTTTCAGCCCCCGGGATTGCCGCAGTTTCCGTTACCTGAAGCACTGAGGGCGGGTACACTTTGGCCTGCCCTGTTCAGTCCGTATGAATCCAAAGCCGGCAAAGGAGGAATTTAGGACGATGGAAGCAAATCCTTGCGAGCCCCGTTACTATGAAATGCTGGAGCAGCTGCAGGTTCTGGATTTTGCCCTGGTGGAGCTTAACCTGTATCTGGATACCCATCCCGAGGACTTAAGAGCGATTGAACAGTTCAATCAGCTGACTCAGGAGCGCACCCGGCTGGCCAATCAATTTCAGGAGCTGTACGGCCCGCTGCAGAACTTTGGCCGCGCCTACTCCAAATGTCCGTGGGAATGGAGCCAGAGCCCTTGGCCTTGGCAGGTATAGCGGCACGCTGGCCCCGGCGAAGCGGCTAGGCGAATAAAACTATAAGGAGGGTTCGTTCCCGAATGTGGATATATGAAAAAAAACTGCAGTACCCGGTACGTGTCGGCAAATGCGATGTGCGGATGGCGCGGTATTTGATGGAGCAATATGGAGGCGCGGACGGGGAGCTGGCGGCAGCGCTTCGTTATATGAATCAGAGATATGCGATTCCCGATAAGGTTATCGGCGTACTCACGGATATTTCAACGGAGGAATCAGCGCATTGAGGTTATCAGTTATGAAAAAACCTCAATGCTCCGGTAGTTTTGGATATAATTTTAGATCGAATTTCCGCATCGTTTCCGGTTTTGACCAATGGCCCCTTTTTTCTTTACTGTATACCGCGCCTTGCAGCACTGATTTTAACAGTGTATTACGTTCTGCTGCATCCTCTATAGAATAGTACGTATCAAGTACATACTCCGCTAGTGGTATAATTCCATCTTTTGCCTCTTTACGATTTTTCTCCAGATTTAAATCATCATTCGCAACAGATAATCCCCTTTCAGCATCGGCAATTCTTTCAGATAAGTTTTGTGATCGCTCCATAAATACATCAATACTATAAACGCCACGTTCCAAAAGATCATGCAAAGCACTGGACTGCTTCCGTAATTCACTTAGATTTTTCTCCGAATCTTTAACAATTTGAGATTTTGCATTTAGTAGTTCTTCGGTATCCTCTGTCTCAACGGGCATATTGTTGTCCCATTTGGCCTTATACTGATTGATCCATATCCGCAGGCCTTCAAGGATGCGTTCTTCGACGAGTGAGAACAATGAGCTAACTTGCTTACATAATGGTGTTACACATATGAGGGATGGTTCAGCCTCACGCGAATATGGACGGCGAACCATCAAGCGTCCGCATAATGAACACCTAACAAGACCGGCTAAAGAGCTGGTTATCACTCCAGTAGGGGCAGGGGCATGATATCTACCCTTTAGTATTCTATGAGCTAATTCCCATGTTTCCTTATTGATTATAGCTTCATGCTTGCCTGGAACTCTAATCCATTGAGCTTCTGATACTTCAGAACGTGTTTTTAGCAACTTTCCATCTTTGCGAGATTTCTTCACAGGACGACGGTTCCATACAATATCCCCGACATATACTGGATTCTGCAAAATTCCACTGATTGTAGCAACCGTCCATAGTGATCCTTTTGCAGTTGGAACACCAAGGAGATTGAGCTTCTTTGCAATGTTACCCATTCCCATATTTTGAGTTGTATACATATCATAAATCATTTTAACGATTGGAGCCTGTTCAGGATGGGGCATTAGGCTATATGACTTGTCCTCTAACCGTATTTTACTATAACCATATGGAGGAACATTCCCGATGTAGTTACCATCTTTGACGGATTGAATCCGTCCGGCTTGCTGCCTACGGTTGATAGTTTTGTACTCTCGCCGAGACATGAATAATCCGAATTCAAAATATTCTTCATCGAATTCATTGTCAGGATCATAGACTTTAACAGGTGTGATAATCTTTGTGCCGCTATATTTAAAGGCTTGTGCAACAAACCCTTGATCCATAGTGTCACCCCTGGCAAGTCGTTCTATTTCCATGACCAGAATTCCCGCCCATTTACCATCTTCAACATCCTGAAGCAGTTGTTGCATTTCTGGCCGATCCGCTACCCTCTCGCCTGATACGATTTCTTTATACTCCTTTGATACATTAATATTCATTTTTTTAGCCAATGCAAGCAGCGCCGTCTGATGCTTCTTTAGGGTTTCTCCTTCGCCCCGAGCTTCAGCATCTATATCCGCACGGGATTTGCGTAAATAAAGAGCGTATTCTTCATACGAATTGTTCATGTTCAAATTGGCTACCTCCCAATGACTTCTAACACTATGTGATTATTTTATAGCAGATGGAAGTCAAACACCATAGCGTCATAAGTGGGACTATACGGAAAATTGTTCCACTTATTACAACAAGATTTTTTACTCTGATACCTCTACTATTGATACAACGTCATGATTATCAGAGGGGATTAAGGGTATGGAGATAATAGGAGTAAAAATTGAGGGCAGAACAGGAGAGGAAGCTGACTTCGTGATATTCCCGATTCATTCAGTGAATTACATCTCGATGTTTAGTATTGGCAAATCAGCAGAACCACTTCCTGCCTTTCATACTACCAATGGATCATATGTACCGATTGTAACTCTCCGAGATCTTTCAGTAGCTTTAAAGCAGTTCGGTTTTACTTACTATGATAAATCAACTTTGGTCAATAAGAATCGCATTAAAGGTCGAAAAAGAGACAAAGGTGTCTTAATTGTGACGTTTGTCGATAATTCAGAAATTGCCGTTGCAGGGCGAAGCCGCTATAGATAAATAAACGCTGCAATTGAACCCCCTTGAGTTGTGAATAGGAAACGACATTATATGACATAAAAGTCGCTGCACCACATGTATAATATAAGAACAGACGGTTTACTGCAGTTTTTACTTCAAGAAATCTTGAAGTTCACGCCGGATCGGGAGGAATTACCTCCGCGTCTCCTTAGAATTTTTAGCAGGAACAGCCACTTCACGCCAATGATACAACATATCGCAGTTAGGCAACTTTAAAGCTTCGCTTATTGTCTTTGCAGTTGCATATCCCATGGTAGTGCGATTGTGTGCATAATCGGATAACTGACTTTCGGGATATCCAGTGATGATATGTAAATCTCTTTGGCTAATCCCAGTTTCCTTATAAAATTCCAGAAGTCGACAACGATCCGGTATATACCGCATCGCCTTACTCCTTTTCTATTTAATTACATTAGTCTCCTCGTTTACGAACGTTAGTTCCTATGTTAAGATGAACTAAATAATTCACCATGAACTGGAAGGTGACTCCTATGGACGATAGAGAGTACATAATACAATTAATTACAGAAGCCGAACCTGAAGAAATAAATTTATTAGCTGATTATCTAAGATCGAAGGAAAGAGAATCAAAGAATGCATCAAAATTATTTAATAAATCGTTTGACTAATATTTTTAAATCTGGAAGGTCTTCTTCTGAGGCTTGCTTTATCATTTCAATTAGATCTTTTCTGTTTTTAGATGTTTCATCATCTTCGTATTGTTGCTTCTTTTCTTTGATGTCAGATATGTTATTATAAGCATTCAAATCAACCCTTGCTGAATAATTCGTATTTGCTGCATAGAACTCTTCAAGTCTTTTCGTTATTCTATTTGACAGAAACTCAGAAGCACCAAATGGATTGGATCTAATGAGGTCTTCATCAATTTCAATGTCAGTAAAATAACTAAGGGTACTTAACATATTATTTAGCAAATCTTCCTCTATAACCTCAGTAGTTAGAAACCTATTTTTAAAATCCCTTATTGCATCTAATGCAGATAAACAATGAAATTGTAAAGATTCATTTTTTAGCATACGATGAGAAGCGTTGTACTCAATGAGGCCCTCCTTTATTTCCTCGGGGGCCTTTTCTATGTGCCCAGCCAGTAGTAAAGCGTCAGTATCTCCTCCAGTGACTTCAGCAAGTGCTCTGGTTACATCTTCAGAAGCAGGGGGCTTGTTTCCATTTTTTAGTTTACTGATATAGGAGCGATCAATTTTAATATTTTTATTCGAAAGTCTAATTGCAATTTCCCCTAAACTCAATCCACTTTCTTCAATGTATTTTGACAACAATTCAGAATATTTCACCCTCACTCCTACCTTTCATTTCAAAATCTCAATCTCAATCATATATAGTGTTGACTTTAAAAACAACGATTTGACTATTAAGTGCCAAAAAAGTGTTGACAAGAAAGTCACACGTTGGTACTATGTAGTCAACAGATCAAGTGACTTAGAAGTCACTGGTGATTAAATAGTCAAGGAGGCGCCAAATGAACCGTTATACAAAATTATTAAGGAAGCTTATTCATGATTCGAATCTTTCATTGTCTCAGATTTCTAAACTACTTCAACAAAAAGGCCTTAAAACTGAAAAGTCTTATCTGAGCAAATTGCAAAACGGGAAGTTATCACCAGCAAGTGACCAAATGAATAAAGCATTAGCTGAAGTATTATCATCTGATCCTGTCGAGTTAATGGCAGCTGCCTACCGCGAAAAGATACCACCTGAAGTACTGAAACGACTTTGCACCTCAGCATAGACAGGAGGTAGATACAATGGCTGTCCCACTCAATGAGCTGCATACACATAGATCAAGAGGTGATGCGGCAGTGAGCACTAAAAACACACTACCAGAAGGAAATGTAGTTAAAACCGTTTGGATCGGGGAAAGCAAAATCGAATTCTGTGATGATTTTGTAGCCCGAACACCAGAAGCTATCGCACAAGTAGAACGAGAGTTTCACTTGGCAGGTTGGAACATTGTTAAGAAGCTCCGCAAACAAGGCATTTATATATAACAAATCCCGCCGTGCATAATCGCAGCGGCGGGCGGGGAATGGCATCGGCAAGGGGAATTGCTTGGTTTAATCATACATCATGCCTCTGTCCAATAGCATCCCCATAACTTGGACAAAAAGGAAGGATATTAGGTGGCAATTGGACATTTTCCTACAGCCCTACAAGATGTGATGAAACGTCAGGGCTACACATTAGCACAGGTTGGCAGAGCAGCAAATATTGACGGTTCCCAGGTTGGGAAAATCGTTAAGGGTACGCGAAAGGCATCCGAGCCGGTCATGAGAGCCGCAGCTGAGCATTATGACGATGGACAGTTGTTCCTCGCGGCCGCAGCCGAAGTGACCGGGGGAGCTTTTACCCCATGGCTGGACAACGTAGACCTACATAGAGCAAGTGTCCTATTTAAAACCATAGAGGAAATGCAGGAAGTGCTTGATGCTTCTAAACAAGCTGCAATCAGCAAAACGAATGAGCAGATTAACGAAACCGAGCGCCAACAGATTAAGCGTCTGCTAATGGAAACGGTGGAAGCAATCACGGCGCTGAGTCACTTAGCCGCAGCAATTTGCAAGGAGTATTCGTTCAGTTGGTTGGGGACCTGGAAGGAACATCGGGCTGAGTTGAAGCTTAAAAACTATGTGAAATGAGGTAGAGGGATGGAAAGAACAGCGTTGGTTGCCGAAGCGGTAGCAACCGGGAAGACTGCTCCATACAATTTGCGAGTGATCCGCAAACAGCCGGACAAGATGTTGCCGGGGAAAGTCAAAAATGCAGAAGTTTATCTGAACACCATGATCCGCATAGCAAAAGCAGAAATGAAAAACGACCGCCGGTCAGGGCAGTCGCAGTTGAGATTCCGTCTAAAGAGCCTCATTGTGTCCATTTTAACCTTAGACCGAGCGGAGCGCAAGGGGGGGCAAGCGGTATGATGGACTATGAGTTTTATTATCGCCATAATTTGAATACTTTTGGCGAGTACAAAGATGCATACAAAAATAAATTTGAAGCAAGGTCTATGAGCAGCAGATTTTTTGTTCTTAAGGTCAATCGTATTTTTGAGAGAACAGAAACATCGGATGAAGAGAAATTGACTGAAATTAGAGCTATGAACGACGCTTTCAACGATAGCTTTCCCGCCTGATGAGGCCTGAGGGATACAGGCCGAAACCCCGCAAGGGGTCGCGGATATCCGCAAATTTGCTGAAAGGGGAAAGGCATAATGATTCCAGATCATTTGTTGCAGGATCGTTACTGGCGGGGGCTGATTTACATTTTCACGAAACATGCAAAACTTAGTCATTTTCTTACACCGGAATTTGTTGATTTTGAAGAATTGTCCGTTCACGTTGACAAGCTCAAGAAAGTTTCCAAGGGATGGAGTACTTCTGAAAAGTTCATGCTTGCAGTTGCATTGCACTTGTTCAATGGACGAAACAAGTTTGACATGTCAGAGGCTGACCGCCTGGACGACAGAAACACCGAGATTCTAATACATGCCCTACGGCTGCGTTACGCGATGTAAGGGGGCGGGGAATATGCTCGTACTCAAAGGCGACACCGTTAGGACTAGCTCCGGCCTGTCCGGTGAGATCACAGATACATGGGGTTTAGCTCGACCTTGGGCTAAGCTCCGGCAGGAAGATGGTAATTTAGCCTTTATCCTCCGAACGGATGTGACTGAGATATTAAAGCGACCGCCGGTTAAGAGGGGAAAACGATGATAAGGCAGCAGAGGTGAGAATATGCCCGCAGATAGCTTTCCCTTTCCAATGTTCTCGGGGCTGCTGACGCCGGATCACTGTAAAAAAATTGGCTCAGCATTATGGCTGTTTGTCTGGTGCATTAGCTCCACTACCGCCGAAGTCGAAGACGATGGAACCGTTTGGGGGATTGTCCTTGGTGGCAAGCCGATGAAACTATCTGAAATCGGCGCGAACTTCGGGGTAAAAGACAAAACAGTCAGTAGGTGGATCAGTGATCTGCAGGATCATGGATACCTTCATATCACCAGAGCGCCCCGAGGTTTGATTATCAAGGTCAAACATTCGAAAAAAGGGCTTTTAAAGCGATCAGACAAAAATGTCCGATCATCAGAAAGTGATCAGACAATTTTGTCCGATCAGTCGGACAGTGATCAGACATATTTGTTCGTTCATAGCGAAGGTGATCAGACAAAAATGTCCGATCATGGGCCGGAATTGGGTAGTGATCAGACAAAAATGTCCGATGCAAAAGATATTATTACTACTACTACTATTACTAAATTAGAAAAAGAGTGGTGGGAAGAAGAACCGAATCAAAACCCACCCGCCGACGATGGTTATCTTGCCATCTTGGATGCTTATTGCAAAATGCACTCAAAATTCGATATACACGTCTCAACTGCTGAACGACATGCCATGGGTCAGATAGTCGCCGGAGGGATTACGGCCCCTTTTACTATCCAAACTATGGAAACCATGTATAAGGCGAAGCAGGCCAAGCAAGCCCGAGACAATGAACCTTTTGAGCAGCCAAACAGCTTTGCTTATTACGTAAAAGGCATTGAGGAAGCTTGGCGGAAGTCCCAGGGTGGCAGCAAATCTTCTAGAAAGCCTAAAACTCCGGCAGCTCAGTCAGAGCCGCCGCGCAAAACTAAGCAGCAGCAGGAACTTGAAGACCTGAAGCGTCGAGCAAAGGAGGCTAAGGAGCTTGAAGAGAGCACAAGTTATTGACTTGCTTATTAAGCTCAAAGAGGAATATGCACATCAGATCGACACTAGCGATCCTGAGATAGACAGGCTTTATGAACACCTGAAGGATTTCCCTTTTGATGTGGCAGTTGAAAACGTTCGGAAGCACATTCAGACCAATTCCTTCCCACCAAAAATTAGCCAGATTCGCGGCAAGGTGGGCGACCTTCGAGAAATAGAGCAGCAGAAGAAGGAGACGGCCGAATACTTGGCCCTAAGAGATGCAGAGCGCACCAATGTGGTACTGCCGCCTGCAGGATGGAAGGAGTCACTTTATGCAAAGCTCGGAATTAATACGCGAACTACCGAATAGCCCGGCGGCAGAAGCAACGGTTCTCGGTGCAATCCTTATTGACAAAACAGGGGATGCCGCAGAGATTGCGTCCAGTCTACAGCCTGACACATTCTTTAATCCGGCACATCAGCAGATATTCAAGGCCATTCTTGAACTGCACAGAGAAGATGATCCTATCGAGCTTCCGGCGCTTGTGAATGAGCTAAACCGCATGAAGCAGTTGGAGAAGATCGGAGGGGTTAGCTATCTGGCTAAATTAGCTCATGCAGTTCCGACAGCGGCAAATATTGGCTATTACATCGGCGTTCTCGAGGACAAGCACACTTTGCGCAAGGCAATTTATGCGGCTGAACGGCAGATGAAACAGGCGTACGAAAGTGACGATGCCGGGCTGGTTGTTAACAGTATGTTGAACGAAGCAGCTGCTTTATCGGATCAGGCTTCCTCTGACGATGATTTCCAGCCAATAAAAAAGGTGCTGTTCAAGGTAATCGAATCAACGGAAGAACGTTGCGAAAACGTAAAGAACGGCATTACAACGGGGCTTTATACCGGATACACGGATTTAGATGGTATGCTGGCTGGCTTGCATAAAGGTGATCTAATTATAGTCGCTGCCCGTCCATCCGTAGGCAAGACGGCGTTCGCGCTTAACATCGCTCAGAACGTGGCAGTCAAAACCAAGGAAACTGTCGCAGTGTTCAGCCTTGAAATGTCGGCCCCGCAGCTAGTACAGCGCATGGTTAGCGCTGAAGTTAATCTGGATGCCAACGCAATGCGGACAGGTGAAATGAAGGCTCATGATTGGGATAAGATGGCCGGGGCTGCTTCCATTCTTGGCGAAGCTAATATCTTCATTGCAGATCCGGGTGTTATCACTGTTCAGGAGATACGCACGCGCTGCCGCCGATTGAAGAAGAGCCAAGGTCTTGGGCTGATTGTTATTGATTATCTGCAATTGATTCAGGGCCGGGGCAAAAGCGGCGATAACCGCCAGCAGGAAGTATCCGAAATCTCGCGGACGCTGAAGCAAATTGCCCGGGAACTGGACGTGCCGGTGATTGCACTTTCCCAGCTCAGCCGGGGAGTGGAGCAGCGCCAGGACAAGCGCCCGATGATGAGCGACCTTCGCGAGTCTGGAGCTATTGAGCAGGATGCGGATGTTGTGGCCTTCCTTTACCGGGATGATTACTACAACGCCGATTCGGAGAAAAAGAACATCATCGAAATTATCATTTCCAAGCAGCGTAATGGCCCGGTAGGAACCGTTGAACTGGTGTTCCTGAAGCAATTTAATAAATTTGTCAATTATGAACGGTCGCATGCTTCATGAAGCAGTGCGAAGTAAACGCACATAGAAGGGTAGTGAGAAATCGAATGAAGGATACCAAAATATTAATTCCTGAAATTCCGAAGGAATGGACGGAGCGTATTCGTTCCGGTAATACGAATGTCTTTAGAAGAGATGAATTTCCGGAAATTCGCCTTGAACCTCCAATCATAGGCCTCTACGCTGAAAAATTCGATGATGCTTGGTACTGGGTATGTGGGTGCCACAAATGCCTGGGTAACGGAAAACCCTACTCTTATATTATCTGCTATGAACATGACAGATGCGTGACCTGCGGTACACATCGAACTGAGCTGAACGAAATACCCTGGGGTAGACCGGACGGATTTCAGTGTAAGCCATGCGCAGAGAGGGAGCATGAAGAATATAAACGCGAGGCTCTCGAAGAAGCTCGGGAACGAGGTCATTCTGAGAATGACTGCTGGTACACGGCAGATGTTCTTTGCCCGGTGTGCGGATCGGAATGTTCTGATGATGGTATGCATGACAGCAGGCAGCACGAAGTTACCTGTAATGTCTGTGACACAGAATTCATTGTAGAAGTGGAGTACGAGGCAAGGTATACATCCAGGCTGAAAGAGTAATGTCGCAGTAGACGCATATAGCGAAGGAGTGAAAGTAAAGTGACCTTTAAAATTCTTAAAGAACAGAAGTACTTTCTTAATATTGGAGTGAAACGTCCTGAAGGATTCACTGGAATTATGACATCCAGTGAGCATATTGCAATATACAAAGGGAAAAGGGAAGACGGAACTTTCATCTTTGATGAAAATGGTTCTGAATTACTGGTAAATCCAAGCGATATCAGAGGTATATCAAATTTCTGAGTTTTATTGAACAGTTCGAAAAGAAAAGCGAAGGAGGAATAAATCATGTCTGTAATTGATGTGAGGTATGTAGGGACGACAACTGACGTTTTTACGGAAGGAAAGATATATGAGCGAGCTTTACTTATCACTGACGGTAGTCTCATCGTCGTTAACGATCAGCGTAAATCAATTGATTTTGAAGCTGGGGACTGGGAAAGCCTGTTTGTAAAGTTGGGAGTACACGGGAGTGTGGTTCGCAGAGAAGGACTCTATAACAAGTATCAGGTCTTCAACCGCAAAAGCGGACAGGAAGCAGAGGGTCAGTACTTTGTGCTTAAGCCCGAAAGTGATTATGCTGCCCGAGTTGCGCTAATGGCTTATGCGGAAGCTGCCGACAACCCGCAGCTGACTATGGATATCACGGTATGGTTAACTGGCCTGCCTCCTCTTGGCAGCAAATCAAAGTAGTGCGCAGTACGAAGATACCTATCAATAAGAAGTGGAGGCGGACGAATTGAAAGTCGGGGAAACCAGAAAATTCGGTTATCGAGTAAATTGCTTCATCATCAACGAACTTGCCAGGGTCATCAGTACACATAAAGTTTCTTCGGGCCTCAAGGTTGTAGAAGTCGAGTTCAGAAATGGTAAGGTACGGAAATATTCACGGCAACATCTGCCGAATGATTGAGCAGCACGAAGAAACAATGAAGGAGTGAAGGATAATGAATAAAAATCAAATTGGTTGCGTGGAACATGCTTTGAGAAATCAAAATCGGTTCTATGCTTCAGCAGACGACAAAGACTGGAATGACCTTGTCAACAAAGGGTATGCAACCAAGCACCCAGGCTGGGAAGATAGCATGGCATATTTCCGAGTAACAGGTAGCGGTAAAAAGGCCATGAGTGAAGCTGATTAGCGAATGAATCTGTGAAGGAGGGATTCCCTGATGAGCACACTGTCCCCTATTCATCCACAGGCTGTGCAGATGATCAACAAGGCACTTGCCGATGTAATCCGCAGAGGCAGAAAGTTCGAGCGCATGAAACTCTATGTATGTCCTCGTTCTGAATTGGCTCAGCGTTCAACAATAAAGACAGCGTTTGGAGATTTGCGGATCTGCACAAGTGAGTACCTGTCAAAAGGCTATTCTTATATAAGAGAAGATTTGATCGCCGAAGAGATAGGTTTTGCCTGGGTCTCCTATCCAAAAACGGCGAATATTACAGATAATCGAAGAAAGGAGGCATAAGGGTGATCATCAAGACAGTGAAAAATGTCAATTCACCAGCTGGCTGCATTGTTTCCGGGGTTTCCTTCCGGGCGCAGCGTGAACGCGGTGGTTACAGCATAACATTCGGGGAATTCAGAGGTCAGTACATCCCTGAATCATCTGCAATCATACTAAGTGATGTTGTATTGAATGAAGACGGAAAGATTCCGCGAGGTCAAAAGTATGCTTAATGAACATGCAAAGACCCCCTAATCCTTGGCCGGGCCGGGGGTCAATAAACAGTAATTTCTACCTCAACCCATTATAACACAAAGGGGATTGAGGGGAATGGCAATGGTATGGGAGCAAGGGGAATTGTTTCCGAGTGCGAATAAGGCGGATATCGTGGCTACCAAAATGCTACTTCGTAAATATCCCAAAATGGCAGGTATCGTTAATGACTTAAAAGGTAGAAGCGAGCTTACGGCAGAAGAAGCAGCCACGTTGAAAAAATGGACTCCGATCATTCTGAATATCGAGTTAGCGATTAAGGCCATAACGGATGCTGAAATTAGAGAAATCATGAAATATCGCTTCGTTGACCTACATCCACGCAAAGCAGCAGTGATTAAATGGTCTGCCTTCACCGGGCGCTCGCTGGATCGGAAGATTCTGGAGGGAACGGAATCGGTAGCCGGTACTCTGAAACTACTCGGTATCATCTAAAACGTGTCTGTATTGCGTCTGTAACATGTCTGTTTTGGGTCTGTTTTACGTCAACATTGCGTCTGTATATTGGAATTAAAGTAGGGACATAGGACGGAAACATCGTCCGGGTGTCCCTACTGCCCCTTATCGCGGTAGGACTCTTCAGAGCTGAGCAGTGTTGATGCCCGTTGTGATAACAACGAATTTAGTGGCGGAGCTGATAGCACTTGGTGCGGCGGTCTGTTCGGGGGAATGAGAGTTATAATATCACTCTCAACGCGCTCCGCCTGGGCGCGCTATGAGCACTAAAAAGGGTGCAAATACGGGCTAATATATCAAAATTTAACTAAGGTCGCTCTCGGGCGGCTTTTTTGCTGTCCATGAATGCGGGTGGTGATATGAAGACTGTTCAGCCGATCCGAGACGATCGGATCATAGAAGGGATGAAGCATTATTTTCGGAGTCGTAGTATGCGGAATTACCTGTTCTTCTGTATCGGGATATACTCCGGCCTTCGTGTCTCTGACTTGCTCACAATCACAGTAAGAGAAGCCAGATACAATTATATAAACAAGGTGGAGAAGAAGAATGGGCACAGCAAAAGATTTGTTGTTCATCCTAGTATTCGCTCTGATTTGGATACATTCATTGCTGATAAGGCGGATGACGAATATTTGTTTGCAAGCAGACAAAGGAAAACGATAAGTCAGCTCAAGCAGCAACCGATAGACCGCTCAACGGCCTATCGCTTTCTTAATGAGGCAGCAAGGAAGTTTGGTCTTGAGGAGTTTGGCAATCACACGCTTCGAAAAACGTGGGGATATCGACTATATCAACAAGATGAGCGAAATCTCGCGTTACTAATTGATGCATTCGGACATAGCGATATGAGGGTTACATTGCGCTATATAGGCCTGACACAAGACCTTTTAGACCGTGCAACCATGAGAATGCGTTGATTCTACCGCACCACAATTCAACGTGTGTCGCACTCAGTAAAAAGAGGCCGGATGCATTATATGAAGGAACAGAAAAAAATGGTGGATGCTCTACTGCACCAGAATTCCTTTATGGTTCACTCAAAGCCTGTTTTTGAGGGGTTTAGCAGCAGCAGCCTTTAGGTCGCTAAAGTAACGAATGTAAATAACTGTTAAAAGTGTACTGTTCAAACACGAATGATGTGCGGAGGTGTTGTAATGAGTGAGTAGGGGCCGCAGTGAGAACCGTGACAAAGCATTTCGGATGTGGGAGAAAAGCGGTAGAACGCTTCCGCTGGTAGAGATTGCAAAGCGCTTGGGTATCGCTTCATCGCTGGTGCGTAAGTGGAAACATGAAGATGCATGGGAGGCGCGGCCAAGTCGGAAACGCGGCGGTCAGCCGGGGAATACGAATGCCGTGGGCAATAAGGGTGGTGCTGCTCCGCCAGGTAATTCAAACGCCTGGAAGAATGGGAACTATGAATCCATGTGGATGAGTCAGATTGCGGCTGAGCATAAGCTGCAGCTCATGAAGATGGAAACAGACCCGCGTGAAATCCTGCTGAATGAAGTCAGGCTGCTTGAGTTCCGCGAATACATGCTAATGAAGAACATGAAGGATATCGAGGCCGGAGAAGATCGGCTCAGCATAGAACGGAAATATCAATTCTATGAAGAGGATGATGTTGAAGCAGGCGGAGCAGAGATGCTGCGCTTCGTGAATGATGTTCCTGAGTTCCAGCCGGTCAAGGTTGTGAAGAAGCAGATTGTTGAAGAGAAGACCAAGGAGCCGCAGAAGATGGAGCGCATCTTGCAAATACATGGCGCTTTAACGGCGGTTCAGGGCCGGAAGCTCAGGTGCATTGCTCTACTGGATCAATTCGACCGCAACGAGCTGACGACCGACGAGCTGCGGCTTAAGGTTGAACGCATGCAGCTTGAAGTGAATAAACTCAGATCGGAGGCGTGGTGATGGCACGGCATGCAATACTGCAGGCGTTTTACACATCGGAAGTATGGCGCTTGTTCCGGCTTACCTTAATAGGAGAGCGCGGCAATGGTTGCCAGCGCTGCGGCCGGATCATCGCCAAATCCGTTGATATCATTGGTCACCACAAGATTGAGCTAACGCCTGAGAATGTCAACGACCATTCAATCAGCCTTAACCCGGATTTGGTTGAGCTCATCTGTTATGACTGCCATAACCAGGAGCATAAACGGTTTGGATACCAAAACAGGAAAGAAGTCTTCTTAGTCTACGGCCCGCCGTTGTCCGGTCTGTTGGAGCTTGTGCGGCAGCAGATGAGCCGGGGCGATCTGATCGTTAACATGGACATGCTGTACTCGGCGCTGTCCGGCCTGCCTGATTATGACAAGCCCGATGCACTGTTCTCCAATGTGATCGGTGTTCAGAACTTCCTTATCGACAACATCAAGACGAGGCTGGGCAAGTGGGGCACAGCTTGGATTGTCGGCGGATTCCCTGAGAAGTTCAAGCGTGATCGGCTGGCCGAAGAGACTGGTGCGGAACTGATCTACTGTCCAGTAAGCCGGGAGGATTGCCTTGCAAGGCTGGAGAGCAATGAGGCGCTGCAGTATCGGAAGGATGAATGGCGCGGGTACATTGAGAAATGGTTTGAACAATACCGTGAATGAAGGAGGTTTACTATATGGCAGAGGTATGGGTTCAGTTTAGCAGAACGACTGAAGAGGCAAGTGAATCAACCGAATACACCATCCGGGAAATTACGGAAGAAGCAGCGATCAATTTTGTTAATGACTTAATCAAATCCAATGAACCAATCATGGATACTGGAATTTTTTATCTCGATGGTACCCCCCCTGAAAAAGTTTAAAAAAAATATTTTGGGAACCGTAGAGGGGACACAATTTTGGTGTAAACCCAAAAATTTTGAATTTGGATTGAGGTGTTGAAATCTATGGAAAAATCGGAGGTCTACAGCCAAGAGTTGGCGAAGTTGCAGGACATCTTTGCTGATGTTGATCCTTCAAAGGCTCAGCTTGTTGAGGGTCTGCTGGAGGATGCGGCGTTCCTGAAGGCTGAAAACACCGTTCTGAAGAAGGCTCTTAAGATAACGGGAATGGTGAAGATCCATCCGACAAACCCGGATCTACAGAAGCCGGTTGAGGCAGCTCGGCAATACCTGAAGAACGTCAACTCCTATTCGGTCATTATTAAGACGCTGAACAGCATCTTGAACAAGAACATCATAGATGAAGAAGACGATGATATGAAGGAATTTGAATGAGTGCGCCGTTTGCATCATGGCTGCATGAGTACATGTCACTATGCCGAAGCGGTGAAATATTAGTCGGGCAGGAGCTGCTGCAAACGTTCGATATTTTAGACGAACACCTGCGAGATCCCAACATCCGATTTGAACCGGAAGATGGAAACAAACGAATTAAATTTATTGAAGAGAAGTGCCGTCACTTTGAAGCGCCTTATGCGGGAAAGCCGTTCAAATTGGTATTGTTCCAGAAGGCGTTTATCACAGCTTTACATGCTTTCAAGATATTCGAAGAGGAAATTCAGCGCTGGGTACGTCTTTTCCAAGACGTACTATTTGTCGTGGGCCGGAAGAATGGCAAAACACCGTTAATCGGGGCCATGAATCTGGCTGAGTTCTTCTGCGGGCCAGAGGGCATCAAGATTCTTTGCTCCAGCAATGACTATGAGCAGGCTTCACTTATGTTTGATGCCATTAATGCCATGCGGGAAGAGAGTCCATCCCTTGAAAAGGTGACACGCAAAAACCTAACCGGCATTTACTTCGGAAACCCGAAACGCCGGAAGAAGAATAGTAAATTCAGCTACCGGAATAAGGGCCACATCAAGAAGATATCCGCCAAAACAGGTGCGAAGGAAGGCCGGAATATCGCGGTGGGCGCTGCGGATGAAGTCCATGAAATGAAGGACAACAGCGGCGTGATGCCGATCCGCCAATCCTTATCCACCCAGGATGAACCATTGTACTATGAGCTAACAACTGAGGGATTCACCAATGATGGATATCTGGACGGCAGGATGGTAGAGGCTCGACAGGTGCTGAGCCGGGAATTGCATCGCCCGCGCTGGCTGGTGTGGATGTACACACAGGACAGCGAACAGGAAGTATGGCAGGATGAGCGCACTTGGGTGAAGAGCAATCCGGGGCTTGGCACAATCAAGAAATGGAGCTTCCTTCGCGGGATGATGGAAGAGTCCAAGACCAACAAGGCTACTCGTATTTTTGTGTTGGCAAAGGACTTTAACATCAAACAAAACAACGCAGCTGCTTGGCTGACTATGGATGATATCGTCAACTCCAAGGATCAAACATTTGACCTGGAGGAAATGCGTGGGCGCGTAGCTATCGGCGGGGTGGATCTTTCCAAGTCTGGCGACTTGGCTTGTGCAAGAGCGTTGTTCCTAAAGGATGGTAAGAAATTTACGGTTTCGCAATACTTCATTCCAGAGTCGAAGTTGTCTAATCTTTCGAAAGAGGATTTAGAGAAGTACAAAGAATGGATTCGTCAGGACAGAATTACGGTGAGTCCAGGGAATGAAAATGATTTCCGTTTGGTTAGCGCCTGGTTCGTGAAGCTGGTCAAGGATTACGGGATTCGCTTCTTGAAGATCGGCTATGATAAGTGGTCCGCCGTTTATTGGGTGAAGGAGATGGAAGAGTACGGATTTGACATGGTTAGAGTCGCCCAGGATTGGGCACCGATGTCGGAGCCGATGAAGCTCGTTGAGGCAGACTTAAAAAGCGATCTGATTCATTACAACAATGACGGCCTGGATAGATGGTGTTTGGAAAACACGGCGATCACAGTCAATTCCAAGATGGAGCAAATGCCAATCAAGGTGCAAGGGAAAGAGGACAGGAAAATTGATGGAGCGGTTACCCTAATTGTTTCTTATCGGGTGTACATCGACAATCGCAGTGATTTCCTTCGCCTCTGCGCTTAGGGATTGGAGGAAGGAGGACAACAATGTGGCGTTAATTGATAGTTTGAAAGGGATTGTTACAAAATCGAAGGAATTCATCAGAGCCAAAATGTTGAGTGGTTACATGCCTGTCTTCAGTCGGTTCGGAAATGATATCTACGCTTCAGACGTGGTGCAAAACTGTATTGATATTATTGCAACAGAAATCAGTAAGCTTCAGCCGAGGCATATCCGTACTGACAACAATGGCATCCAGACAACACCGCGCGGAAATCTGAACAGACTTTTCAAATTTGGGCCAAACGAGTTAATGACGACAAAAGATTTCTTGGAAAAGATCGTTTGGCTACTCTTTATGAATTTCAATGTGTTCGTTTATCCGGTCTATACAGTACAACGGCGCGAAGATGGTTCAGAAAGTCGGAGTTTTTCTGCGATGTATCCGCTCAATCCCTATCAGGTTGATTTCCTTCAAGATCCTGTTGGCGGTTTGTATGTGAAAATGTTTTTTTCTTCGGGCGAGAACTTTACGGTTCCTTACTCTGATGTGATTCATATCAGAAAGCGGTATTCAATGAATGAAATCATGGGCGGGGGGCTGAACGGTCAGCCAGATAATGAGGCGCTGCTGAAGATCCTGCGGATCAATGACACCGTGCTGCAAGGAATCGAAAAAGGCATCAAGACAAGCATGTCCATACGGGGAGTGCTAAAGATTGCAACCATGATGGATGATGATACGCAGCGTAAGGAGCGGGAGAGATTTGAAAAGCTAATGGCTTCAGGTGATTCCGGCATACTCCCGATTGACTTAAAGGGAGATTTCACGCCTGTGTCCATTGATCCGAAGATGGTGGATAAAGATACGATGGACTTTCTTAAAACTAGCGTTCAGGAATGGTTCGGTGTTTCTTTACCTATGCTTGCCCGTGATTACAATGATGAGCAGTATCAGGCTTTCTACGAAAGCACCTTAGAACCTATTTTAATCGGACTCAGTCAAGCCTTTTCAAAAACGATCTTCAGCCCCCGGGAGCTTGATATGGGGAATGAGATCGTTTTTTATCAGCGGGACATGATGTACCTCAGTACAGCGGCCAAGCTTGAATTGATCAAGACGGCAGGGGAGCAGGGGCTACTCAATGATAATCAAAAGCTGGCTCTGCTCGGTTACCCTCCACTCCCGGATGGCAACCGAATTACGCAGAGCCTTAACTATGTGGATCGAGCCATCATCAACATCTATCAGTTGAACGGAACGAAGCCCCAACCTACTAAGGCGGTGAAAGAAGATGCAGAAGAATAAGCTTCCGGTTATGCATGAGCCGGAGCGCCGGGCGTTTGTTATGAATGATCTTCGGACAGATCCGGCAGGGAATATCATGGAAGGACATGCAGCCGTGTTTGATCAAGCAACCGTTATCGGAGGCTGGTTCAAGGAAATCATTGAGCGCGGAGCATTCGACAAAACCGATTTTAAGGATGTGATCATGAGCGTCAATCATGACCTGAAGCGGATTCCATTGGCTCGAAGCCGGAATAACAATGCAAATTCCACACTTCAACTTCAAGTGGATGAGCAGGGGCTGAATACGAGGGCTGAACTGGATGTTGAGAACAACATGGAGGCTAAAGCTTTATACAGCGCAGTTGGGCGAGGGGACATTTCTGGAATGTCCTTTATTTTTACTGTACGGGACGAAACCTGGGAGGGGCTTGATACAGAACTTCCCACCCGCCGCATTAAAGACATTGGCCGAGTGATTGAAATCTCTGCGGTATCCTTCCCGGCTTATGACGGGACTGATATAAATGCTCGTGACCAGCAGGCACTGGATAGCGCCCGCGCCGCACTGGAGAGTGCGAGGTCTGGACTGGATAGTTCATTGAGCGATTTGGATTTGGCAAAAGAGAAATTGAAATTCATCTAATTAACTGGAGGTTATCGAAAATGAAAGATTTCCTGAAAAAGCTTTTGAAAAATAAAGAAGAGGCTCGCTCTGCTCTTAAAGACAAGGGCTTGAAGAGCAATGACATTGTAGAAGTGCGTTCGATTGGTGCACAAGTGGAAGCTATTGATGCTGAAATCGCTGAGCTTCGGCAACAACTGGAGTCAATGCCTGATGATCCAATTGCGGGAGGGGCCACACCACCAGAACCCGAACAACGGGGAGCGGGACAACTTCCTGCTGGAAATGCAGCAATGGCTCAGTTCTTGAAATCATTCAACATCGGAGGGCAGTCGCAAGAACGCTCCGAGGAACCGGCTGACCCTTATGGAACTGTTGAATACCGGAACGCCTTTATGATCTTCGCAAAAACTGGCGAGGTTAAGCCGGAGCTGCGAGCTAATGCGACAACTACTACAGCTGATGTGTCGGCAGTCATTCCGACAACCATCCTTAATGAGATTATCAAGAAGGTAACCGTCTATGGTCAAGTCTTCAGTCGAGTGCGTAAGCTCAACATCAAGGGCGGGGTTGAGGTTCCGATTCTAACTCTCAAACCAGTGGCAACGTGGATCGGTGAAACAACGGTATCCGACAAGCAAAAAGCGCAGGCTAACACCAAACTTACATTCACCTATTTTGGACTGGAATGCAAAGTGGCTATTTCGCTTTTGGCAGATACAGTTACTCTTGCTGGATTTGAAACGGTAATTACTGATTTGATTGTTGAGGCTATGGTACAAGCAATTGACCTGGCCGTAATCAAAGGTACAGGCACGGGACAGCCCAAGGGGATCACTGTTGATACCCGTGTTCCGGCTGCTCAGATCGTATCTATGACACCAACCGAATTTGCAAGCTGGGAGAGTTGGTCAAAGCTTGTTCTTGCCAAGATGCCCCTGGCCTATAAGGCTGGAGCAACGTTCTTGATGGCTTCCGGTACGTTTGAAGGCTACATTAACGGGATGGTTGATGATAACGGTCAACCTATTGGCAGGGTTAATTATGGCATTGCCGATGGACCGCAGGAGCGGCTTGCTGGGAAAGAAGTTATCCAGGTTGAAGACGATGTAATTGCACCATACGCATCTGCTGCTACAGGTGATGTGGTAGCGGTGTACTGCAACCTCAAGAACTATGGGTTTAACTCCAACATGCAAATGACTATGTTCCGTTACTTCGACCATGACACGAATGAGTGGGTGGACAAGGCGATTCTGATTGCGGATGGCAAACTGATTGACCCTAACGGCGTGGTCATTGTCAAGAAGGCAGCAGCATCCTAATACGTGGGGCCACAAGGCCCCTTAAAGGTGGTGAATATGATGGCTAAGAAATCACAGGCTACAAAGATTGAGGGTGTTGACCTTTCCAATCAGGCGAGTGAAACGGTGCTGCTCTGGAAGGCTACCCGTGAATTGTCTGCGGAAGAGCATGAACAGCTTGCCAGCAAGCTGCGGCTTGAGCAAGAACATGCCGGAATTAAAATCGTCCTGGTGCCGTTGTCCGTGGATGTGGAGTTGAGCACTATTCCAACCTCTGACCCAGCAGACGAGCCGATTACTGAACCAGCGGCGGAACCTGCTGCGGACTCGACCGATGCCCCAGAACAAGGCGGTGACAATTAATGACGGATGCAGAACTGCTGATGCAGTGCAAAATCGGGCTGGGGATGCCCGCAGGCGGAGATGTTTTTGACGGCATACTTTTGCCGAAGTTGCTGGCCGTCAAGTCCTACATGGGCGGAGCTGGCGTGTCTGAAGAAGTCATGGCCGATGATGCGGCTCTTGGGGCTATCGTGGTCGGTGTGACGGACTTATACAATCTGAGCAGCGGAGATATTCAATTCTCCGCTGTTTTTCATCTGCTGCTGACGCAACTCGCCTGCCGTAGCTTGCCGAAGGTGACTTGATATGTGGAAACCTGGAGTACAGCAGTTCAGCACACAGATCCGGGTACAGCACCGGCAGGAAACGAAGGTGAACGGTGCGCCAGATATCAGCTATGTTGATGCCGATATCCCCTTAGGTCTATGTAACTGGAAGGGGCGCGGCGGCTCGGAGAGTGTGACGGCTGGGACAGTAGTTGTTGCGGACACTGCGGAGCTTACTATGTGGTATCGCCCGGACATAACGGAAAAGACTCGCATGCTGCTGCATGATGATGTGAAACTCCCCTATGAGGTCACGAATGTCGAGAATGTGGAAATGCGGAATCAATTCATGATCGTCAAGGTCAAACGGGTGGTGAATGGCTAAATGGCACGAAGCCGCAGAGTGACCAACTCGCGTACTATCACCTTGGACGTGTCCGGCGTTGAGGATTACCTTGCTCGGGTGCAAGCAGCTGGCCGGAGCGTGGACGATGCTGTTAAGGCCGCACTGACCGAAAGCGCCGCACCGATCCAGACAGATATTAAGAAATGGGCTGAGAAGCATAAGCTGACCGGAACCACACTGGCCGGGGTAGATATCGCGGAACCGAAGCAGTTCGGCAATAACATTGTTGTCCAGGTCGGTGTTGATGATACCAAATCGCCGGGGGCATGGCACTCCACTTTCGTGGAATACGGTACACCTACTCAACCAGCAGACCCCGGTATTCGGACAGCCTTCGAAAAGAATAAGAACAAGGTCAAGAAGATCCAGCGTGAAGTGCTGAAGCGGGAGGGGTTGCCGGTTGATTAACATCTATGAGTTGGCCTGTTCCACCCTGGAACAGTTGGGGCACGATGTGCGGGAGCAAGGCACGTATGCCCCTAATGATGTGCTACCTGATAGCTTTGTAACCTATCAAGTGATTGACGACAGCCCCGCAGGACATGCGGACAACAAGCCTACATCTCTTGTATGGCGTGTTCAAGTAGTTTTGTATAGTAAGAGGCCCGCAATCAAACAAGGCGCTTCTAAGGCGATTAAGGCAGTCATGTTGGCGGCTGGGTTCCTGAGAGTTGGCGGGCGCGATCTACCGTTCCTGGAGGCGACAGGACACTACGGATATACCTGTGATTACAGGTTCTATGAAATGGAGGAATGAATGTGGAAAAGAAATATGGTGAATTTGTCGGAGTTGATAACCTGCACTTTGCCAAGGTCACGGATACAACGGACAGTTATACAGCAGAGGCTCCTAAGTATCTTGCACCGGCTGCAGAAATTTCAGCGGAAGCTGAAACCAGCAACACGCCGACTTACTATGACAACGTTCCGGGAAACAACTATGTATCTGAGGGTGTAACCACCCTGACGATTACGGTGTCCGGCATTCCGGCTTATCTGGCTGCGGAGCTGCTCGGCAAAGATTTTGACCCGGCAACCGGACGGCTGATCGACAGCGGCCAGCCCAATCCGCCAGATGTGGCAGTTGGATACCGTGCAAACATCGGCAGAGAAGATTATCGCTATACATGGTATCTCAAGGGCACATTTTCTGGGGGAGCGGAAGAGGCTGCGACTAAAACAGCGGATGTTGATATCCGCACTTATCAGTTGACCTTTACTGCCGTTGCAACCACTAAGCAGTTTGATGTTATGGGTGAGGACAAGCCTATCAAGAAGGTATCAGGTGATACGACACACGAAGCCTTTGATCCTACGGGCTGGTTTGCGCAAGTCCAGACCCCGGATAACTCCGGTGCGCCTGCCGCGCTAACATTTACCAGCGTCCCAGCTAATAATGCTACAAGCGTGGCCGTAGGGGCCAATATGGTTCTGACATTTGCGAACAAGCTTTCTTCATACTCGGCTGTGCTGCTTAATGGCAGCTTTGACGTTATTGCTTCGGCAATCACACTGGACTCCACAGGTAAAGTGCTAACGATTAACCCGAATGCAAACTTGGCAGCAGCGACAGAGTACGCGGTGATCATCAACGGGGCAAAGGATGTTTACGGCCAGACGCTGCCGCAGACGGTGATTAGCTTTACAACGGCATAATTCAATTAAGGGGCGGAGCGATCCGTCCTATTTTATTTATCCAGGAGGCGGTTTTTTTGAAACCAGTAATTATTAATTTTTCGGATGAGCAGGGAGTTACTACGAAGACATTCACCACATGTAGCCTTAAAACGGGAATGATGGATACGATTTTTGACATAGCGGAGCGGGCAGAGGGGTTCAGGACTGGGACACCGGATGTGAAGAAAGTGCGTGAATTCTACAAAGATGTCAAAGCGGTCATTGTCGCGGCGTTCGGCAAGCAGTTCACCTATGACGAACTGAATGAAGGAGTTGAAACTGCTGAACTGATGGATGTATTTCAGAGCCTCTGCACAAACGTCATGAGCGGTATCAAAAAAAACTAAGCCCGGGGGATCAACCGAAAGACGATTCCCCGGCTAGTTATCGTACAACACTGTTGAGCCTTAAGTACAACTTATCGAAAAATTTAAAATGGACGCTTCATGCGATTGATGAGACGGATTTTCATAATCTGCTGTCATTTCTCAACTTCAAACCGTCAGATGATCCTAACACTCGTGTTATCAATGGCAAGACCTATCGCCGCGCGAACACTGCGCCTAGCTGGATATAAGGGGGCGAATAGATGGCAGACAATACAAATGACATCGGCGGTCGCGTCAGTCTAGATACAACGGATTTTAAAACGAACATTGCCGCGCTGGATCGGCAAATTAAGATTATCGACACCGGATTTCGGGCTGCGGCTGCTGGCATGGACGATTGGGGAGCGTCCCAGGACGGACTTGAGCAGCGGATTAGTGCCCTGAATGGTATTACGGACTTGCAGCGGCAGAAAGTGGCCAACCTGACCGCACAATATGAGCAAATTGTTGCAGAGCAGGGTGAAAGTAGCCGCGCAGCTCAAACATTACAGATTGCAATCAACCGCGAGACGGAAGCGCTGAACCGGAACTTACAAGAAATAGGGAATGTTACAAGTTCACTTGAAGAACTACGCAACGGTGCGGATGATGCTTCCGATCAGACAGGTGACTTGGCGGATGCCGCCGATGAATCTGCGGATTCACTGCGAGAAATGGGCGAAGCTGCTGCGGAAAAGGCGGCGCTTGGTATTGCCGCAATTGGCGCGGCAGCTATAGCGGCGGTAACTAGCCTGGTTAAATTCGGTGACGAGAGCAATAAGGCCATGAACCACCTTCAGGCGCAGACCGGGGCGACAGCGGAAGAAATGGAAGAATTCAGGTCTGTCGCAAATGATATTTATGGAGATAACTTCGGGGAATCCGTGGACGATATCGCAGATTCCATGGCGGCAATCAATCAGGTTACCAAGCAGACAGGCGATGAGCTCAAGGACACAACTGAAAATGCATTGCTCATGCGGGATGTATTCGGCTTTGAAGTAGCCGACAGCATTAAAACGGTCAATACCCTAATGAATAATTTCGGCATCACGGCAGATGAAGCGTATACCTTAATCGCTCAAGGTACCCAAATGGGGGCCAATGCCAGCGGTGACCTCCTAGATATCATGAACGAGTTCGCGCCGCATTTTGCGCAACTGGGCCTTGATGCAAATGAATTTACGGACACCCTGATCCAAGGGGCATCATCTGGCGCGTTTGAGATTGCAACTGTGGGGGATGCCGTCAAGGAATTCGGGATCATTACCCGTGAAGGCACGGATGATGCGCGGGCTGCACTCACAGATATGGGCCTGGATGCATCTAAGCTGTTTGCAACCTTTTCCGCAGGCGGGCCTGAATCAGCAGCATCCTTTAACGAAGTTGTTGAGCGACTGGGTGCGATGAAAGACCCTATTGCCCAAAATGCGGCCGGAGTTGCACTCTTCGGTTCGATGTGGGAAGACCTAGGAGTTGAGGCAATCAAAGCGCTCGGAGATATCGACGATAACGCCGATATGACCCGCGACACGCTTCAGCAACTAAATGATGTTCAATATAATGACATCGGATCGGCACTTGAAGGGATTAAGCGTACCCTTGTCTCTGAACTCGCTGTGCCTGTTAGTGAAGTGGTCATGCCTGCGGTCAATGATCTGCTTGATGTAATCACCAACATGGATTTCAGTCCTCTTGTAGCTGGCATGCAGTGGCTGGTGGACAATGCTGGTAGTGTGGCGGCAGGGCTTGCAGGCATCGGAGGTTCCATGATTACGATGCAGGCAGTACAAGCAGTTACAGCGATTGTAAATTCATACAAAGCTTTTAAGCTGGTTACTGAGGGGGCCACAATTGCCCAGTGGCTTATGAATGCGGCAATGTCCGCTAATCCAATAGGCCTTATTATTGCAGCGATAGGCGGGCTGGTAGCTGGATTAATCGTACTGTGGCAAACCAATGATGGATTCAGGGATGCGGTCATTGGAGCATGGGAATCCATAAGGTCTGCTGGTGCTGCTGTTTGGGATTGGTTAGTTCAGGTATTTACAGTGGACATTCCAAGTGCGATTACGACAGTTACAGAATGGTTTGGTCAACTACCGGGAAAAATCTCCGCTGTGTTTACATCTGTAATAGATGGGATTAAACAATGGGGTACAGGCGTTTTATCCTGGGTAGCAACGGAGATTCCAAAAATAATCCAAAATATTATTAAATTTTTCAGCGAACTTCCCACGAAAATCGGTTATGCCATGGGCTATGCACTCGGCACACTGATTAAGTGGGGGGCGGATGCACTAAATTGGATAAATACCGAGGTACCGAAGTTAATTCAGAAGGTGGGAAATTTCTTTGCGGAACTTCCTGGTAAAATCGCGTCCGCTTTAACCACAGCAATAGGCGGTATCAAGACATGGGGTATCAACGTAGGTACCTGGATCGCTACGGAAGTTCCAAAACTGATATCCAGCATCGTTAACTTTTTCATGGGGTTGCCTGGGAAAATAGGCGCGGAGCTTAGTAAATCCTTTACTGAATTTACTAAATGGTCATCCAACCTCATTTCCACCGCAAAGGTTGAGATTCCAAAGGTAATTAGTGCTATCGTGGAATTCTTCGCAACGCTTCCTGGTAAAATGCTGGATATTGGCGAAAACATAGTCAAGGGGTTATGGGAAGGCATTAAGAACATGACCGGCTGGATCAAAGATAAGATATCTGACTTTGCTGGCGGTATCGTAGACGGCATGAAGGATGCGCTTGGAATCCACTCTCCATCCCGTGTCATGCGGGATCAAGTTGGTATGATGGTCGGCGCAGGCATGGCTGAAGGGATTGCAGACAGCGCTCGACAGGTCAATGCAGCTATGCAGGATCTGAGCGGAAGTGTTACTGGAGTGCTTCCAGATATGAATGCTGGCGGGACGGTTAGTAAATCTGAAGTAACGAATACAATCAGCTTCGCGGATATGTTCCGGGGGGCTAATTTCACTGTTCGGAGTGACGACGATTTGACGGTGCTAGGGCAATTGCTCGGCGGGCAAATCACTGGCGCTCTGCGCGGAGCGGGGGTGTAGCCATTGAGCGGCGTTGTTGCATACTTGGGCGATAAGCGCCCGCAGGATTTAGGCCTGCAAACACTTCGGGAGTCACAGCGGCCAATCCTACCGCCGACAGTAGACCGGATATACACTGTTCCATACATGCATGGGGCGTATGACTTCGGATCAGACATGGGGCCGCGTTCTTTGCCTCTGGAGTGTGCGTTCATGGAGCGGAATTCCTACCAATTACAGCGGCGGGTGTCGGCACTAGCTGCTCATTTAGTCGATGGTGACGGCAGGCCGCGCACGATGTCCTTGATCTTCTCCAATCAGCCAGATCGTCATTACATGGTGCGATTATCCGGTCAATTACCTATTGATCGCATGGTTGGGTTAGGTAAATTTTCCTTGCCGATGGTAGCATATGACCCATTCGCCTATAGTATCTACGATTCAGATGATATCAATGTTGATTCACCGGTGCTGGTAGATACTGAAGTATCCGTTGATGCTGCTTATGAGTTTGCGGTAACTGGTCCGGTCACGCTGGTCGTTGATAATTTCGGCGCTTTGAATGTCAAACCAGTTATTGAGATTGCTGGAAGCTTCGGCACGCTCTCGCTGACCGTGGGTGGTGTGGTAACCACATATAATGCGGCCATGTCAGGAACGCTGATTCTTGACTTCCAGCGAGGTACAGCGCGTATCGGTTCAACGAACTTGCTGCTAAACACTAATGCTAGGTTCGGCGCACTATCTCCAGGAGTATCTTCGGTTATAGTTGGTGGTACGGGCCTGAACTTCAGCATGTCCATTAAATTCAAAGCAAAGTATGCGGGGTGATAGCAATGGCGAATATTGAACAAATCAAGGGTGCGGACAATGGGAATCCTCCAGATAAACTATCTGAAGCATATCCCAAAATCAATCGCAGCTTAACAAACATGAATAACCAGGTCATAAATCATGAGGGCCGTTTGGGTACTGCGGAAGCAGCGGTCAGTAATCACGGTAGCCGGATTGCAGAGGCTGAGACAAAGCTTGTTAACCAGGATAACCGTATAACGACCATTGTTGCGCACAACGGAGATGGAACGAAGGATACGGAGCTAATTGACGCTCGTGGAAATAAACCGATCCTATCTGCTCGACTGGATGCCACTGATGCGCAGTTGGCGGATATTGCGAGTGACGCATCATTTTACGGGGCCGATCCTGGAAAAGGAGATAATACTGCGTCACTACAGTCAGCCCTCAATAAAGGCGGCACTGTCAATGTCACAAAGCCAGGGGATTACTACACAAGGACTTTGTACATCGGCAGCGACACCTCGTTATGCCTAGGTCAAGGAGTCAGACTGATTCTGATCGGGGGTACAAGTGACTACCTTATTGTAAATAAGGGGGAAGTAGCGGAGCCAAAGTACCGAGACAAAAACATCTCCATCAATGGCGGGGAGTATAATTATAATGGAGAAAACAATCCAATTACAGGCGCGTATTCCGCTGGATTATTCCCCGGACATGGCATCTTTCTGAACAAGGTAGACGGGGTGAAAGTAACAAACATCGCAAAGGCAGGACGTGCGGTCAAATACGCATTCTTACTGGTGGATGTTACGAACGTTGTCATTGACAATGTCAATTTCGATAATGAGAGTGACGGTTTTCACTTTCAAGCTCCTATTAAAAATATTCGAATATCGAATATCACCGGTTATACGGGCGATAACTGTCTTGGATTTACAACAGGGGATTATAGTACTTTTGTTGTTAGCGAGAACGGGGATGGCGAAAACATACTAATCGAAAACCTCTTTCTCGGAAGTGTTGACAAGCCTGTAAATGGTCCGATTAGGTTTGTGGGCGCTGGAAAGAGTGATTTGGGTTTTTATGACAATATCGAAATTAAAAATATTGTTGTTTACATGACGACACTTAATCCGGTCGTCGAATTCATGGGCGCAGATCAAGCGGTTGCAAATGATTATCTTAAGAGTACCCGGATTAAAAACGTTCAAATATCGAATGTGAAATGTTTGAGCGCAACAACATCTCGTGATTTGATATCTGCTGCGGCGCGCGTGGACAACATGACAGTTAGCGACATGGAAGTGACCGCTACCCTACAGAACAAAATATTAACAGCAATCGGGACTGTAGGTAATCTGTATCTCAGAAACATCAAGTTTGAGGGTGGCGGAACTACGCGAGATTATGCCCAGCCGTTTTTCTACTTCGGTACAGAATGGTCTCAGTATACCGTCAAAAATTTAACATTCGATAATTGCAGATTCGAAATTGCCTCGGGTACTGATTTTGTTTTTATTAAGTCTGTAAATAACTCAATTCAGCAATTAAACATCTGCAATTCACTGATCAAGTTTGACTCAAACAAAGGGTACATGCTTGATTTCGATGGATCAAATAAGAGCACCTTAAACCCCGTTAACATAAGTAATTCGACCATGACAGGGATCAAGAATAGAATAAAAAATAACTGCCATCTGTCGATTAACAATTGTCACGTCGATGCTGCGGGCTTTAAAATCGCTGATCTTGCAGGGGTGGGCATCTTAAGATTATTGGTCGCCTCAAGTAACTTTTCGTTCTCGGTTGATGGACTTACTGGCGCTGCTAAATTGTCCTACAATGGCACGTCCGCTGTTTGCAGCCATCCATTAAACCAATTAACACCGCAAAACGGGGACGTGTTTAACGTAATCTATGGGGCCTATGCTGGGATTTATCGACTTGGCGGCAGCAGCACCTTTTATCAATTGAGCCAGACTGCAATTACCGTTTGACCGCTGTAGAAAAAAGTTGCATATCACATTTTATAACATCCTGATATACTGTGGTATTACAGGAGGGAAGTTATGGAAAGGAATTATTCTTTAGATATTGCAAAATTTTTCGCTATTTTCTTTGTGATATGTGTGCATGTTCAACCATTTAGCGATTACCAAAGTCAAGTTGGCTTTTGGCCTGGACTTTCTGCGACTATTGTGACATTTTCACGATTTGCCGTACCTCTGTTTTTTTGTATTTCTGGTTACTTATTTGGGCAGAAAGTCCAGGAAGTTCAGAATCAAGGCAAGTACTTTAATAAATTCGTTAAGAAAAACTTGAAGATGTATTTTACTTGGTTGTTTTTATATTTTATGTTTGACTTGTCAGTAATCTTATTGAAATCCTATACAGAAAATTCATCCCTTTACCTCAATATTCTTAAGTACTCAGAAGAGTACTCGATCTGGAAGGTGCTTTATTTTGGCACAAATTCTACGGCATATCCATTGTGGTTTCTTCCGGCTTTAGTTTGGTCTGTTTCAATACTTTTCTTTTTTGTGAAAATTAATAAAACAGGGCTATTACTTGTAATGAGTTTAGGTTTAAATGTCTTAGGGCAGTTTGGGCAGTCTTACTCCGGGTTAATAAGACTTCCCGTTGATACAAAGGATGCCGTTTTCTTTGGTCTTTTTTACACCACGTTAGGGTTCTTTGCTTCTAAGCATGCTAGAGCCTTATCCAATAAAGTGAAAATTAGAAATCTACATTTAGTATTGATGGCAGCTGGTCTGTTCGGTATTCAGTTCTTAGAGAAGCAACTAACGGTAGATTGGCTAGGGGGGAATGGAGGGAATTATTATATGTCTACCATACCGTTAACTGCTGTCCTTCTGCTACTAAGTATTCGTAATCACATTAAAACAAACACTCGATGTATAGTTAAAATCGGGCAGAATGCCTCTGGAATTTTTGTTACTCATAACCTTATCATTAATATTGTGTCTTTAATGGTATCGGTTTTAAAATTATCTTATATCCAAGAAACGTTTATATGGAATATAGTATTTGCACCGGCAGTCTTACTCCTATCCCATTACTTTTATACAGTAATACAAATTACAAAAAATAGACTTTGGAGAGGTAATAGCTACTTGGACCATACTGCGCACTAACTGAATATTCTGTAAGAGCTGCAGGATTACGCTGTGGCTCTTTTGTATGTAAAGGAGGGGCTACATTGATTACTGTACTAAACCCATTGCTCCAACCGTTGGCCGTCATTGATCTGTACGACAACGACAGCATAGACGAGACAATCAACGGCGAGTATAAATTTAGCTTCACCACACTGATCGACCCAGATGGCAAAAGTGAATACCTGACAGACAGCAATCTGGCCGAAATAGAGGATCAGCTATTCAACATCGTCCATCATCGCCGCACGCGGGCCGGAGACGGATCTACACTGGTCGCCGTGGAGTGCGAACAGGTTAGTTATGATCTAGTGAAATATGAGTGGGCAGACGGTTTTGTTCATGCAGGAACACCGCTGCAACTGCTCACTATGGTATTGGAAGGTACTGGATTCACTGTTGGTACCGTGGAGTTGAGCGGATTTATTTCCGTGAATCTGGCCGAGGAAAATATCAGCGCCCGCGCAATCCTGATGGAAATCGCGGTACAATCGAGCGGTGAACTGCGGTTTGATCGGTACAGCATATCGTTGCTGGTTCGTCGCGGGGCATTAAGGCCTGTCCGGTTCCAGTTGGGGAAGAACCTGAAGGGAATCGTCAAAGACGTAGACATTCGTTCCGGGGATCGTGTTACCGCCTACGAGATTGATGTGCTGGAGCTGAACAGCCTGCCAGAATTTTACGGGCTGGAATATTTTGAGCTGGGCGACACGGTAGGGATAGGTGATCCTGAGCTTGGCATTGATGAGCAGCAGCGCATTGTCGGATATTCCTACAGCCCGCGACGCCGGATTAACAGCAAAGTGACTATATCCAAGAAGATACCAGGGATCACGGATGCAGTAGTGAGCTTACGGAAGACAACGGTAGTGAAGGATAAGGTTTACAACGGTACCCGGATCGGACCGGAAAATGGATTTGAAGCTATTCGGTCGGATAATATGGCTAGAACAGTTATGAATGCCACCGAAGGGATCAAGATTCAGAAGGGAAACGGCAGTGGCTCCAGTTGGACAGATGTTATTTATTTAGATACAGAAGGCAATGCAGTGTTCTCCGGTAAGGTAACGGCGTCTATTATACAGGGTTCAGAGATATTAGGCGGAACTATCATGATCGGCAGCGGGGACAATGCATTCCGTGCCAGCGACTGGGGCATTTGGTTAGGTGATGAAGCCTTTGCTGATGCTGATTTCAGTGTCACTCCTGCCGGGAAAATGAAGGCCGTGGACGCCGATTTTCAGGGAAGGATTACGGCTACAGACATTGAAGGTGGGGTGATAACTGGAACCAAGTACCAGACCTCAGATACACTCTGGCCGCGAGTGGTAATTGATCCGTCCAGCGTTGCCTTTGGAGTGTACGCGGACGAGCATAACGGTATACTAATTCCTGCTTATGAAGATGGGATCAGTAAAATTAGATTTCTGGCAAATGGCGACGAATCTACAATTTACAATTCTCCAACGGCAGGATTAGTTATATCGGGATTCACTGCAACAAGATTGGCAGGGCCTACTGTTCACCTTTCTCCTGCCGGAAATGTTTACATTCCGGCATGGTCTAGACTGTATAGTGACAACGAAGGAATGACTCTCCAAGACGTTATTGATAATATATATTCAGTTCTGAATGGTAAGGCGAATGTTTCACATTCACATACTGTTACGATTCCACCCGGTTCTGCTGGCGGAACCTTCTCAGTCTCCTAACATAATGGTATTATTAGGGAAACTGATAGGGGGTTATACGAGTGAAAAAATTCGTTACAGGATTGATTGTAGGTGTTCTATTATTTACAAGTGTTTCAGTATTTGCTGCACCAACCAGTTTGATAGGACAGAAGGTTCAGGGGCTATTTAGTATTGAAAAGAATGGGACTAAGATAGCCGACGCAGTTATCATCAACGGTTCAACCTATGCACCTGTGAGAGCCTTGGCCGAAGTAACTGGTACGAATCTGAACGTGGAAGGGAAAAAAATTATTATGAGTGATAACGCTTCGGCGGCAGTTGATGTGCCTTCAACAAGCGGTAATGTTGTCACACTTAAAGAGCTTCAATCTAAAAGGTCTGAGTTAGTAGACTTAATATCGAAGAAAGAAACTCATGTGCTTGAGTATAAGGAAAATCAAGTTGTATTTTGGGAAACATTAATTAAAGAAAATCCTAATTCCACAACTAAAACGCAATGGGAAAAATCATTGGCCGATGGAAATAAGCGTTTAGAAGAAATAAAATCAGAACTCACTTCTCTTCAACAGCAGCTTGCTGAACTAGATGCTCAAATTGCCGATTATAAAAAATAACATACTTTAACATTCAGGGTCTCGCCAACATTGGCGAGGCTCTTTCTGTTACCGGAGGGATAATTTATGACAGTAGTAATCAGAAACAAGATGGCCGTGGAAATAGAGCCCACAGTGCCGGATATTTGCACCTTGATATCAGCGGCATCTGCTTATCATCGGAGCAGCGGCAATGAACTTCGGTTTCTTCAAGGGATTAGCGAATCTCTGAATGAACGGATTAAGGAGCTTCAACTGCCGCCCGCGAATCGCAGTAAAAAGGGATCTCATGAAAGGAGGCGAGGCAAAAAAACTAATGCAGATAGATAACGCGCCTACGCAGGCGTGTTTTTACTTTTCAGGGAGTTCATATGAGAGGGGGAAGGGGAATGCCGGGAGGAGGAGGACCTGTGACTGCTGAGGATAAGCTTGTTGAAATTCAGATCATGCTAGCCCGAATGGAAAAGACGCTTGAAGCAGTGCCAACGCTGACAACAACCATCGAAGCTACTCGGGATTTAGCAAGGGAAGCCATGCAATCAACTAAATCGGCACATCACCGGTTGGATCGGATCGAAGACGGCCAGCGGTGGTTATGGCGTACTATCGGGGGGTCAATCATTACCGTTGTTATTGCTGCAATCATAGCAGCTATTAAACTTACTGGAGGTTAAGATCATGGAATGGAATGCAGTAGCTAATTTTATCAAGCCAGAATTGCTTATCGTCGTGGCGGTATGTTGGGTGGTCGGTTACATCCTTAAGCAGACGCCGTGGGTGCCGGACTGGACGATCATTTATGTTGTCACACTGGTGGCTCTCTTTGCAGTCTGTTTCACACTGGGCTTTACACCTGAGAGCGTTCTTCAGGGCATTCTATGCGGAGCTGTCGCCGTATACGGAAATCAACTACTTAAGCAGGCCAAAAAGGGGGAGTGACAGTGAGCCGTAAAATATCGCAAGTGGGAATTAACCTCATCAAGTCGTTTGAAGGATGCAGGTTGAAAGCCTATAAACCGGTACCGACCGAAGAATATTGGACCATCGGCTGGGGCCATTACGGCCCGGATATCAAGGCGGGCATGACCATGACACAGGCTCAGGCAGACAGTATGCTGGTCGCCGACCTCGCTAAATACGAGGCATACGTCAACAACCCGGCGTATGTACCGGTCACAGCGCAGCTCAATCAAAATCAATTTGATGCGCTGGTGAGCTTCTGCTATAACTGCGGCAGCGGTAGCTTAAAAAAGCTTTGCGCAGGCCGGACGATAGTGGAGATTGCTCAAAATATCACGAAGTACAACAAGGGCGGGGGTAATGTCCTGGCCGGGCTTGTACGCCGTCGCCAGGTGGAACTGGAATTATTCACTAAGGCCGCAGAGGCCATCAAGGAGGACGACACTTTGGAATTAACAAACTATCAATGGACAACTTTACGCGCTCAAGTAAAGGCGTTACTGGATACAGGTACGATTAAGGATACGACTTGGTTGGATAAGATCGACAGTAAGGAATTGACGACATCAGAGCTTGCTTGGCTGTCATTTATAGTTGCCAAAAAGTAAGAGAAATGATAATCTAACTACATCAAAACCGGAAGCACCGGTCAAGAAGCCTCTGCCCAGCGCAGGGGCTTTTTTCTTGTTGTATAAAGAACGTTTGTTCGCATATACTTAAGACAGGAGGCGAAAGATATGAACAATTCAACGGGCAGTATGCTGTCAAATGATGAGAGGGAAATGGTTCGGGACTTAATACTGCTCCCTTACATAGACACAATGGTCAGCAAGAGTCTGAAAGAGGTCGAACGATCCGGCAATGTGCTCAGCAGATCCTACATAATAGCTGGTCGATATATCCAAAAGCGAATTATTCAGGAGGTTTACCAGCTGCGTCAGGAATTGAAAAAGCGAAATATAAAAGTGGTCGAGGATATTCAGGATGATTTTATTTCATATAATATGATCTACTTTCGAGGGTACCAAGAGCGTTTTGGTTTAACCCGGGATGTAATGCGTACCGAAATCAGCCTAAGGTTGACACACTATACATCAGAGCTTGGAGGAGTATTGAAAAATCATTTTAAATAAAACATATCCAAACACATTTTAACGACAAGGTTTTGTTTTATAATAAAAACACCGATTTAGTGAACCTTGTTTTTAAGTGGAACATGACAGACAACAACAACGTACGTAAGAGTTTGCCCATCTTGAGATGATTGCCACCATGATCTACAAGCTGACCAAGGACGCCTCTATCTGTGAGCTGGAAGCGGCAGGCCTTGGCCCGAATTATGCGACACGGGATCATGCCTTGTTCTACAACAATGCGGCGGGTGTCCCGTTCACCACGACCTATATCGCAGCCAAAGGCGATCCGCTGGCCGATCTCTATGAAGACATCGCCGCTGAGGAGAAAGCCCGGGCTACATACCAATGGCTGATTGATATGACTGATGACGTGGATCTGCAGGACAGCCTGAAATTCCTGCGGGAGCGGGAGATTATTCATGCAATCCGGTTCAAGGAGTCGGTGCAGATATTGATTGATGAGCGGGGGAAGAAGAAGGTGTTTTAATAAGATGTATACATGAAGTAATTATTCAGATTGATAGAAAAGAGCCCAGAGAAGTATCTGCGGTTCTTTTTTTCTGGTAACAACTCAATGCAGTTTCGATTAGAGCCGTAAACCGTTCATCACGTAAGAGCGGACAGTATCTACAAGTAGATCGGTTCGATCTTTCTCCCCGCTTATAAACCAGTAATACGCAGCACTATAGATCGCTGAACCTGTCATAGCCGAAATGACCTTGGTATGATGGCGGTCTGCCATACGCTGATTATCACCGTTCAAAATTATGCTTTCGATCATTTGCTGCAGCATCTTTTTTACCTTTTCATGAACAAGCGTATCAATAGATTTGGAGTCCATTCTGCATACCTGATAAAAATCTACGATGTAGTTATGTGTCAGCAAGATCAACTCTGTACATATTTCATCCGTGAACTCCTGCGCTTTCACCACTTGCTCAGGAATCAACTCTTGGAAAGCCTGTTCTGTTATTTTCTCCAGCAAAGCGTATTTATCTTCATAGTGGGCATAGAAGGTGGCACGGTTAATGGTAGCTCTCTGTGCTATATCTTTTATGGTAATTGCATTAAATCCTTTATACCGCAACAAATCTCTGAATGCTTCCCTAATTAACTGTCGTGTGCGCAAAACTCTTGGATCTTCCTGATTTGCCATATCAATATCTCCCTATGTAAACATCAGATATCTAAATGTGTTGTCTATGCAACTTTTTCTTTACTCTGCTGATTGAAATCGTAATAGTACCATACTATTATCGTATCAGACAGGTGTTGCTTAAACAAACTGTGATAGTTAGCTGAAAGGAAGGATAGTATTGAACATCAAACAAAATAGACTTTTGATAGTTGGCGCCGGTGTGATTGGCAGTTTATACGCACTCAGATTTGCACAGTCAGGACTGGACGTCACATTGCTTGCCCGGGGAAAGAGGTTGGATTCGCTTAAAACGGATGGGTTGCGATATAACGATAATGAGACGATACAGCAAATATCTATCAAGATGATAGAAAAGCTTGCGAGTGACGATACCTACGATTTCATCTTTGTTCCTGTGCGCTATGATCAGGCAGAATCTGCCCTGTCTGCGATCAAGAATAATCAGAGCAAAACAATAATCACCTTGAGCAACACCGTGGGATACGACCGCTGGCTTGAAATCGTGGGTGATCGTTTACTTCCAGGATTCCCGGGTGCAGGTGGAGACATCAAAGACGGTGTTCTATACGCCCAATTCGGTTCCAAAACTTTTTTTGGTGAAATAAATGGACAATTGACTGAAAGAGTGACGAGGCTTGCCCAAATATTTGAAACAGTTGATTTGCCTTATGAAATACAAAAAGACATTCAAGCATTCCATGTTTCGCATGCTGCGCTCGCTGTAGTGAACAAGCATCTCTATACGAACGACGGAATGGTGGATATAGAGACAGCAAGAAACGAGAGTACTCTAAGCAAGATTGCTGCAGATATTAAACAAAATATTCATCTGGTAGCGCAAGCCGGAATTCCGGTGATTCCGCCTGAAACGAAGTTAATGGGTGAATTGCCTGTAGAAGATATTATATCCCAATACCGCCAGATGCTGAGCGATGAGTTTATCATTGATGTTAAGCTTGGAAACCAGGCTGTCAGCAGGAAGGCTGAAATAATGTTATTGGATGAGGATTTTCATAAAAAATATCTGTTCGACAATGACATCAGCGCCGAAGAGAGCGCCCGGCCTATATTGCCGCCAAAGGCGATCCGCTGACCGACCTTTATGAAGACATCGCCGCTGAGATGAAAGAGCCCAGAGATAGTTCTGCGGCTCTTTTTTCATGTTCTGAAATTTTTTTATTGCTAACATTGCGATGATCTTACGAACATGTTGCCGCGTTATGCTGTAATAACTAGTCCTTTAAAATTTTAATTTTTATAAAGAGGTTTCGAAGTTAACAAGAACAGACAACAAGGAGCGTGAAAGTTAGTGAGTTATCATCATCCATTTGTAAAGAGAGTATTGAGCGGGATATTGGCAATGACGGTTCTGCTCCCGCTTATTCCCCCCTCCCTTTCATCGTCATCGACTGTCTATGGGGATGCAGCGGAGCCTAGCGGTATCGTCATGGCAGAAGATTTCGAAAAGGTTAACTTAGCTGACTTAACCTTTGACAGTGCACGCATTCATAGCGGCAGTATGGCGCTTGAAACGAATCCGAAATACGTTCGTAACGGGGCAAGGTCCTTGCGGATTGATTATGACTTCATTGGCGTAACAGATAATCCATCCCAAGTTGCGGTAGGGCCAGCAACTCAGTTGGCGTTGACAAACAGAGTTCCCAAAAAAATCGGGATGTGGGTATACGCCAATAACGAAGGACATGGTCTAACCTCTAAGTTCTACATTTCATCCACTGGAAAATCCAAAACGTATGAGATTAGGAGTGAAGAGGTAGGTATAGACTGGAGCGGCTGGAAGTATGTAGAGGCTGAAATAGGGGCTGATTTGACTCTGCCGGGTACCCTGGCGTTCTACTTCCAGATGAAAGAAAGACAAATGAGCAAAAAGAATAAAGGCTCGGTTTGGATTGACGACGTCAGGCTCATTTATGATGAACCGGTGGATGAAGATATGGATGTTCCCGTATTAAGTCCAACTACACCCACTCCCAATCAAACCTTGAACGCCCCCGTCTCTGACATTATCCTGTCAGCGGATGATGCTAAGTCGGGTATCGATCCAGACTCAATCCGGTTAACTGTGGATGGTCAGTCTGTTGCACCGGCGGCCTATGCATATGATCTGAATAATAAGGTGATAACCTATCACCCGGCTATACCGCTCGGCGGCGGCTATCATCAAGTGCTGGCAGAGGTTAAAGATCTGGCCGGCAATCCGGCAGCAGCAGAATATGCTTTTAATATTGAGCATGGCGCCATGTTTACGTTAGAAGCTCCAGCGGAAGCTGTCAGCAACGAGACCTACCGGTTGAAGCTCGAGGCGAAGGATGTAGGCGAAGCCAAGCGCGTGCATGCTAAGATCAAGTTCGATCCGGAGACGCTGCAAGCGAATGCTATTAACGCACGTTCCGATTTAAGCAATGTGCAGACTACCATCGATAATGCAGGCGGTTATGTTGAATTTAGTGCAGAGGGACTGCAAGGCGACCATGCGGATGCTCTGGCAATCATCGATTTCGGCGTGAATAGATCCGCGAAGATGGAACGTGGCGAGAGGTATAAGCATATTGCCATGGTGGGGGGCGGCTTTGGGTATGACGGCGGCCCTTCGGTGAATTCCTTTGCCTCACCGGTTAATTATAAGATCGGGTTTCCGTACACTCTAAAAGTTAAGGGATCAGGCCTGCAAACACAGAATATAATCACCGTCACAACTCACGCAGGAGATCCGGTAGAAGGAGCGGAAATTGATTTTACCGATGCAAGCGGCCCTCGGACTTATGTGACCGTAACAGCTGAGGGTTCCAATATATATACGAGCGCTGATAGTTCGTCCGCAGTGTTGCTGGCGGCAGAGAAAAACGGGCAATTTTTCGCCGCAACAGGAAGTACATCCGGATTCGTAAAAGTGTATATGCCGGATGGAACCAAGACCGGTTACATACCATCCGCTGATGTACAGCAGAAGGATCTTACCGAAGGGTTGGGCTTGACGGATGCCAGGGGAGAGATCCATACGTCACTAGCTAACCTTGCAATAGGCACCTGGAAGGTGCAAGCGGTCAAGGATGGCGGTACCAGCGAGAGTATCAGCATGACCGTTGTTTCTCAGTTTGGTGGAGACGATCCGAAATATGTACAAACCTTTGTTACCGAAGATATGAGTACAATGATGAGTGTAGGGTGGCAGACGGCACCTAGAGTTCAACAAACTTCTATCCAATATGTGAAAGATAGCGATTTGGTTAATAGTGACTTGAGTAATGTACCGGAAAAAGCGGTAGAGCAGCTTGCGCTTTCTGATGTGGAGGTCATTCATGAGGTCGCAGGTGGGCCTCTGGGCGAAATTAAGTTCCATAAATCATTGGTTACTGGCCTCGAGTCAGGTACGGATTATCATTACAGAGTCGGCTACGAAGGACATTGGAGTACATGGTACGATTACAAGACATTGGAGGCAGTACCGGATCATCCCGTTTCTTTTGTATTTGTAACTGATTCGCACACCAAAGGTGATAATGGGCTTGCGATTTATCAACAATTGATCAGCAATGCTTTAACTAATTATCCGGACACCCAGTTCATTATGCATGGCGGCGATATGGTTGACGATGGGTCGATCTTGAATGAGTGGAACCAGTTCTGGGAAGCTTCATCGATCTACGCATCCTCTATTCCTTCTGGTTACACAATGGGGAATCATGATGTTAAAGGGGAAGGCAAAGATATTTTTGCCAAGGGATTGGATCTTCCAAATAATGGGCCCGATATCCAGAAGGAGTATGCATATTCGTTCGATTCAGGCGAGGTGCATTTCATTGTGCTGAATTCCGAAGCAGACGAAGTAATTATGGACAAGCAAGCAGCATGGCTTCGTGAGGATATTCAGAAAAGTAATAAAAAATGGAAGATTGTTATGTTCCATAAACCTGCTTATCATACCGAAGATGGACGCGGCAATATGATCGAATATACACAAACATATTTTGCCCCTATTCTGGAAGAATTGAAAGTAGACTTGGTGCTGGAAGGTCACGACCACGTGTACGCGCGCACCTATCCAATGAGTGAAGGGAAGCCATTGTTGAACGGAGAGCAGGGGACTGTCTATTTGGACGGAGGCGCATCTGGCTGGAAATTCTACGATGGAACAAAATATGAGTATCTGAATTTCATGTTTGACGATGATGTTCCGGTATACTCTGCAATTCAAGTTAGCCATGATAAAATTATAATTCAAGCTCGTACTACGGAAAGCGAAGAATTGATCGACAACTACACGATTGAGAAGAAGGATGAGCTAAAGGTAACTTCCGTGGCAGTATCACCAGCCGAATTGACGTTAAAGGTCGGTGACGAGCGCGGGACTGTTCTTACCGCTACCTATAGCGATAATTCCGCTGTCGATGTCACGAATCAAGCAACATGGATTTCTTCGAATGAGAGTGTAGCTACGGTAGATGCCAAAGGCATCATTCACGCTGTTGGAATTGGCGGGGCTACAATCCAGGCGAGTTACGGCAACATGTCGCCAGTTAAAATTTCTGTAACCGTTCAGGCTGAAGGTACGGTTCCTGTTCTGCTTAAGCTGACAGCCGATCCAGGCACTCACACATTGCAAGCGGGTCAGACAGCTGCTTCTGTTATCACGGCAGTATATGACAATGCAGTGAATACAGTTGTAACGGATCAGGTCATTTGGACGACTTCGGACCCTGCCATTGCCTCGGTATCGGGTGAAGGTGTCATTACTGGCGTTGCAGCAGGTAAAGGGGTAACGATCACGGCTTCGTTCGGCGGCAAATCAATTGCGATTCCAATTGTGGTTACTGAGGTTCCAATTCTGACCTTGGTTGAACTGGCTGTAACACCTGCTTCGCTCTCCTTGAAAGCAGGTCAAACGCAAGCCTTGTCGGTGACGGCAAAGTATTCGGATCTTTCTACTGTCCTTAAGACCTTGGATGCGAATTATGTATCGAGCGCAACTTCTGTTGCTACTGTGAGTGAAACAGGGGTAGTGACAGCGGCTGGCACGGGGACGGCCTCGATCGTAATATCTTTTGGGGGAATCAAGAAGGAGATTTCGGTTTCGGTAACGGCGGCCACAGGCAACAACAATGGAGGCACGACACCGGCAGCAACGCCAACGCCGGCAGCAACACCAACATCAACGCCAACACCAACACCAGCTGTAACTGTAGAGCCTGCGAAGCCAACCGGAGTGAAACCTGTGTTCAACGACAGAGTAGACTTAGATAAGGTTAAAGCTATCGTGGCGAAAGAGCGAACAGCTTCTGTTGTTAAATTCCCGGACGTACCTGCAGCTCTGTGGAGTGCAGCGTTCGTTGATCGCGCGGCCCTGATGGGGATCGTAACTGGCTATGCGGATGGATCATACCGTCCTGACGCCAAATTAACGCGCGCTGAGTTTGCTGCAATGCTTGTAAAAGCTTTTGGTCTGACAGCTTCGGGGGGGACCGGATTCTCCGATACGCAAGGGCATTGGGCTTCGGAGGCGATTGTTGCGCTTCAAGATAATGGAGTGATTATGGGCTACGCCGATGGTTCATTCCATCCCAAACAGGAGATAACCCGTGCGGAAATTGTGACTATGCTGGCTCGTCTTACGAACTATGTTACCAGCACATCGACGCAATTTTCCGACGTCTCTACGAACTGGGCAGCAGAGCAAATCAATGCCTTCGCTAATGCAGGTATCGTATCGGGTAAAGGCAACGGAGTGTTCAAACCGAACGAAGCTGCTTCCCGTGCCGAATCAGTAGTGATGATCATCCGTCTCTTGGATAAGGTCCTTGCACCATAAGAAGCAGTTCAATTTCTCATTGTAGAGTTTAACGACTAAGGCTTATGTAAATAAGCTGAATAAAACGAGCAGCCCAAGCCGGGTTGCTCGTTTTGCTGGTTGTATCAGGGCGATCCGCTGGCCGGCCTCTATGAAGACATCGCTGCCGAAGAGAAAGCCCGGGCTACATACCAATGGCTGGGACTGCTTTTTCCCAATGGTGAAACAGGGAGTACACCCTCTATCCGATTGTCCTCTTTAATCTCTTTTGTAATATCTTAGAAAATGGATAAGCTCACAATTTTATCATCTACAATGCTGAAGTGATATTCCAGCAATAACGGATCGGGTAAACCTGTTTTGTCATAAGTTCCATCCAACTTGCATGTTACAACAACCTCATCCTTATTTTCTTTTACTGCTTTTGGCTCTAATGTTACGTTTGCTCCAAAATGGTATTGATCACTCCATTTTTTAATCGCTTTTTGGCCAATCCGCTTTTTTCCTTCATCTAACACAACGGCATCTTCTGAAAAGCAGTTTACAAATGCTTCCGGATCGGGCTTATTCGATGCATCAATAAATTTACTGATCGCAGCAGGGATTTGATCGATTTCCATTATTTCTCCCCCTTATTTAGTTTGAACAATTAAACTGTCGGAATGGTACCGCCATCAATGACATATTCGCTTCCTGTAATGGATGCTGCACGGTCAGAAACCAAAAATGCAACCAGCTCAGCGACTTCTTCAGGTAATCCCGGTCTGCCAATTGGAATTCCTCCGAGCGAATCCATAAGCTGCTGGAGCGCACTTTCTCTGCTTCCTGTTGTAGTTTGCATCCGATCAATTAACGCATCTGCTGCCTCAGTTTGAATAAAACCAGGAGACAATGAATTAATCCGAATGCCACGGGGAGAAAATTCATTAGAAAGTCCCTTGCTGTAATTAGCGAGAGCAGCTTTAGCTGCTGCATAAGCTAATGTAGTTTCATAAAGGGGCAATCTCCTTTGGATTGAGGTGAAATGAAGAATAACACCTGATTTATTTTCCAACATTAATGGAATAAGGCCGCGATCAAGCCGGACTGCGGCCAGAAGATTCCAATTTAAAGCCTGCAGCCAATCGTCATCGCTAAGAACAAGAGCGCCACCTGGCGGAGTAGTTGATCCGCCTACACAATGGACAATAATATCGATACCGCCAAGCTGTTCTTTCACTGCTGTAATCACTTGCTCTACCCCTTCAGGTGACACAAGATCAGCTTGAACGAATTTAACCGAATGTGCCATGTCAGCGGAAACGGAACGGGCCGTTGTCAGGACTGTTGCTCCGCTGCTTACAAGTCTATTCACAACAGCTTGTCCCATTCCTTTTGTTCCGCCCGTTACAAGCACTTTCTTGCCTTTAAATTCTGTTGCCGAGTACTCAAATGATCTACTCATATCTATACCTCCTTATTATGAATAACTGAATCCGTGTGTTCAGCGCTCTGTCCCTTAAACCTTTATGTAATGTTCAAGAGGAGCTGGATATAATATTACACTTGACTCTTTTATAACGTCCAATTTATTATATTCATGAAACTTATGAATAATATTAATATAAAGAAGGTCATGTTATGGAGCTTACACAATTAGAGTACTTTATGACTGTTGCACGGTTAGAACACATGACGCTGGCTTCAAAGGCACTCGGCATTACCCAGCCAGCGCTAAGTCATGCGATTGCCAAACTTGAGAACGAAATCGGCGCTCCCTTGTTTGAGCGCAATGGGCGAAATGTGAAGCTGAACCGTAATGGCGCAATGTTTTCTAAATGGGTCGGCAAAGCATTGCAAAATATTGAAAACGGCGTAAAAGAAATCGAAGAATGGTCTAACCCGGATACGGGGGTTATTACTTTATCTTATCTCAATATTCTTGGCGTTGACTTAATTCCCCATTTAGTCCGAAGCTATCAATTAGACTATCCCAAAGTCCGCTTTGAATTGACACAAGGAAATCTTGGAGATATAGATGATCATTTGGAACAAGGACACTCGGATCTTATGATTACATCGAAGGAATCCACCTTAGATAATCATAAATGGGTGGTTATGCAAAATATACCGTTGTTTATTGTTGTATCCTCCCAGCATCATTTAGCGAATCGTCCAGCTTTGAGTTTGGCAGAGCTGTCGGGCGAACCATTCATTGGTTTGAAAAACAACTGCGGATTAAAAGCGACGATTATGTCACGTTTCCAGCATACTGGTTTTGTCCTTGATTCGGCGTATGAAGCCGAGGACTTAATCACAGTAGCCGGATTTATTAAGTCAAATCTCGGTGTATCTGTCTTGCCTAAGACTATGGGGTTGATGTTGGATGAACTTGTTTGGATTCCGATTACTGATGAGGGCTGGTATTGGGAAATAGGCTTAAAGTGGAGAGAGGATCGTCATATTTCTCCAACTGCCAAGCGGTTTATTGCATACATTGAAAATGAGCAGCAGTCGCTCAGCGCATATTCGGTTCGGCTGAATGAAGCTTAAAAACGCCGTTTTTTAATCATTCGGAGACAATGAAAGACTGTCGAGAAAGTCTCGACAGTCTGACGTATCCCTTTCGGGATGTTATTGTATGACATGTTCCATTTGGAGGGGGATTCCCTCCGCATGTCGGTCATTGAAGGCCTTTTACTAGCACTTCCACCGATTTCTCTTCCGTTTTCACGATATCGTAGGCAAAGTCGGATTGGCACCAGGTGACCAAAGCTCCCGTGATATAGGTGTATAAATAATTTACGATTTCTTCTCTGGACAATCCGCCGGTGAACAGCGATCGGGATAGCCCTTCATCCACGATTTCATACAGCAATCCCGGTTTCAAACAGTCTGCCAGATAGGAGGAGCCGTCCGGCGATGTCGAGGATAAATTGAAGATATGTGCCAGTTTTGTCAATTCTGCTCCAGCGACCGACGAAAAGCTTAAAGCGATAATAACAAATGCTTTCAGCTTGTCTAACGGGGCAGATCCTGGATGTTCGTCCACATACTTCTGGAATTGATCATTTATATATTCGCTGATATCCTCGCGGTATAATTGTTTGACGATAGCCTCTTTCGACTTGTAGTGAATGTAAAAAGCCCCTTTGGAAAGGCCGCATTTCGCGCAAATTTCATCTACCGTAACCTGATTGTAGCCTTTGGCTAAAATGAGCTCTTTGGCTATAGCAAATATTTTCTTTTTTGTTTGTTTCCCTTTGAGGTACCGCTTCGTTTCCGCCGTTTTCATATCTTCCCTCTTCCGCAGGTTCAAGGTCAACTTCCTATTCTTCGAATGAACATCTATAACTATAATGCATGTTTTTTGTCGATGTCAAAGCTATGGCTTGGCAAAGAAGGATTGACGCTTAAAAGTGACCGGAGTATACTGACTGTAGTCACTTTTAAATGAGTGTACGACATATCAGCCAATCAGACGAAAGGAAGGTTTAATAATATGAAGATTGCTATCATCGGAACCGGACGTATCGGGGGGAACCTCGCCAGAGCATTTACAAAATGGGGGCATGACGTTGCCATCGCCAATTCCGGCAATGCAGAGGCCCTGCAGAATTTGGCCCAAGAGACAGGGGCGAAGCCGGCAACGATGCGGGGCGTCGCCGAAGGCGCTGAGGTCGTGATCATCTCTATTCCGATAAAACGCATTCCGAGCCTGCCGTCCGGATTTCTGGACAAGGCCGCTCCAAGCGTGGTCGTCATCGATACAAACAACTATTATCCATTTATGCATCGCGACGGCGTGATCGAGGAGATCGAAAAAGGACTTCCCGAAAGCCGTTGGGTGGAGCAGCAAATCAAACGCCCGGTCATTAAGGCGTTCAATGCGACCCCGTGGTATAACTTGACTTGGGGTGTGCCTGCAGGAACTCCGGGCCGTTTGGCTCTGCCTGTCGCCGGCGACGATCCCGCGGCGAAAGCCATTGTTTTCAAATTGGTCGATCAGGTAGGGGTCGACCCCGTCGATGCTGGCGTTTTGAATGAGTCTTGGCGCCTGCAACCCGGCAAGCCGGTCTATTGCGTCGACCTTGATGTACCAGGGGTAAAGCGGGCGCTCGCCGCGGCGAGCCCGGAACGCGGTCCCGAATTAACAGCGTTCCACCTTAGCAAGGAAGTGATTCAAGCAGCGCACGAGCAGCAAAGTGCGTTTTACGAGAAATACTTCAAAGCCTGCCTACTGCTCGCGGAAGCGAACGATTGGACGGAAGCGAAAGCCACTAAGGCGGTGCATGTGCGATTTGAGAAAGGCGACAAGTCCCCAGACGATATTTTGAACTTTGTACTAGAACAGCAACGACTTGATTGATGACGTGGTTGAGGCCGTTTTTTATTGAGTGGTAATGATCCGCTGGTTTGATTTGTACGAGGACTATAAAAAAGAATCAAACAGCGCCTTATTCGGGTTGTTTGATTCTTTTTGATATTTGTCTTGATGGGTTGTACAGATATTCAGCTCTTATACGTTATAGCCGAAGCCGAGGATCGTGAAGCATTTGTCCTCATCACCAGCGGCCATTCTTATTTCTATCACGTGCTCCAAGTTAAGCTCATTCTGGTACAGGATAACCGGGTTGCAGTGTGTCCAGTTGTTCTCATGCGGATCAGCAGTGACCACCAGTTTGCCATCGACGAGAATGTCCGCTTTTCCAAATTCGGGACTGCCTGAATCCTTGTATACCAGGATAAGGTTTTTGCTTGTTATCGTCAGCTTGAAGCTGTCCTGTCCCGAAGCAGCCTCATGCATCCAGTTATGCGGGAATTCTGGGGTCCCGTAAGGGTTCGCGTCCATTTCCACCATCTGCAATTCCGTATCGCTTCCCGAGAAACCGCCTGCTTCAATGCTGGCAGCGCCTATATGGCTCTTGCGGTCCAGCAGCCGGGTGCAGGCAAAATCATTTCCCAGAACCGGCGGTTTATCCAGTGTGATATCCCCGCCGGTCGTAAGCGATTTATAGGTCTCGGAGAATAAGAAGGTGAGGCAATCCGCCATTACCCGGTGACCCTCGTTAGTGGGATGATAGATATCATAGAAAAATTGCCTTTTCGATATGATATTACCTTCAGCCTTGCTCAGTCGGAACTGTTCTGTCACTGCGTTCTTTACACTCACCATAGGGAGATGATAGTGCAGGCCTACGGGGGAGAGCCGTTCCTGGAGGTTCCAGTCATTCACAAAAACACTAAACAGCAGGATCACGGCCGGTTGGTTGCTCGCGGAAAGGATCTTCAGGCAGAGGCTTTCAAAGCAGTTGCCCTTTGTTTCATCGCCCTCGTCGTTTACCGCGAATTCCACCACTACAATGTCCGGTGTTACGGCACCGTCCCTGAGAATATCTCTTTCATAGCGGATGACCCCAAGCTCCGATGGCGTTCCGCCTACTCCGGCCTTCACATAATGAATGTTCTCTCCGCCGTCCTTGCCGAATAGTTCCTTAAATCTTAAATAGGACTGATAGGCATAACACTGGGTATGTATAGGCTTGGCCCCCGCACCTTGAGTGATGGAACCTCCGATGTATGCGATCGTGACGTCCTCACCTTTGACTGCCTTTGCTATCGCTGCCCTCAATCTTGTATTATTGCCTGAATGCATCAAGGACTTTGCGATCATGTCCCTGTATTCATTCGAGCCGAACGAAACCGGAGGTTCAGTGCTAAGTTCAGGCACAGCATAACCGTCATTCAGATAGAAAATGATACTACCCGTCGCCAGCTCGCCCTCCCGGCTGAATTCGAAGGCGAATTTGCCGGGAGACTCATCATCCTCGGACCATGTGAAGTCCTCTAGCTTGAGCATGATTTCCGTTCCGTCGCCCGGGCAGGGAACAACCAGCCGGGTGCCTGTCTCATATTTACTCGTTTTGCCCCAGTTCTGGAGATGGAAAGACACCTCCACATCTGCCCTGGCTGTCTTTACGGACACCCCGATACTATGAACCAGACGGCGAAATCCAGTCCAGCTCCCCAAAAGATCCAGAATCTTCTCATCTGTGACTCCACCTATATATTTGGCCTTGTCTATCAGATAGTTGCCTTCGAGATAAATTTCCTGTGAAGGCCTGCCCTGAGCCCGCGCTGTCGCCTCAATAGCTGTTTCAAACAGCACGAAAAATCCGCTTCTTTTCTGAGCCGGGTCCTTGGGTGCCTTAGGACCTTCATTTATACCGGCAGAATAGACCTTACTATTGTCTTCCACTTTAAACCAGCCTCACTTTCCAATGTGTATGAAGGCGCTTTCGAACACTTTCATTATAGACTTGAAATCCGGGAGGGCTCAACGATATTCATAAATCCCAATAGTTATTACAATAAGTCCTTTAGTTTGTATATGTTGATTGAAACCGCTTTAATTATATAATATGCCTAAGCAGAGTTTTGTCTGAACCTACATTAATCAAGAAAAACAAGGAGCGACATTGCAATGATAACGAATCGTACAAAGCCTGGTTCCTCGCCGGTCAAGCAATTTACGCTTGTAAAAGAGGGAATCGCGGGCAAGATTTACATAGATCCCAAGGGGGAGGATTATGACGGATTACATCGGGTGGCCAAGTCTTTTGCCGCGGATGTGCATCTCGTGACGGGTACAGAGCCTTCCATCCTTACACAAAAGGAGCACCTGGCTGGAACGGCTGTTATTGCCGGATCGATTGGCAGCAATGATGTCATTGATACGTTAATTGCAGAGGGGATTCTTGATGTATCCGCCATTCAGGGCAAGCGGGAATGCTACCGGATTCAGAGGGTGGAACATCCGGTTCCCGGAGTAGATCAGGGACTGGTTATCGCCGGGAGTGATAAGCGGGGCACGATATACGGCATCTATGCAATTTCCGAAAGGATTGGAGTCAGCCCGTGGGTATTCTGGGGGGATGTTGTCCCGGACAAGAAGCCGCTGCTGGCTTTTTCCGCAGAACAGCTCAACAGCACATCCAAGGAACCCTCCGTCAAATACAGAGGGATATTTCTGAATGACGACTGGCCCTCCCTGGGCTCTTGGGTGACTCAGGCGTTTGGCGACTTCAACGAAGAGTTTTACGATAAGGTATTTGAGCTGATTCTCAGACTGAAAGGGAATTTTTTATGGCCGGCTATGTGGAGTGCTGAATTCAGCCTGAACGGCAAAAGCAGCCCGATCGCCAATGCCAGGCATGCTGAAGCATACGGCATCATCATGGGAACCTCCCATCATGAACCTCTGTTCCGGGCAGGCAGCGAATGGCAGAAGGTATACAAGCAGTATGGAACAAGCAACCTGTGGGATTTTGCCCGGAATAAACAGGCGATCACCAATTTCTGGGAAGATGGAATCAAGCGCAATAAGAGCTTTCATAACCTGATCACCCTCGGCATGCGGGGGGAGGCCGATTCCGCACTGGAGGGTTCTGACCGGGAGAATATTGAACTGCTTAAGGACATCATCCTGACCCAGAAAGACTTACTACGGAAATATAATCTGGACCATGCGCCGCAAATTCTCGCCGTATACAAGGAAGTAGAGAAATACTGGTACGGCACTGCTGAAGTAAAGGGCTTGAAGGACTGGGAGGTCCTGAAGGATGTTACAATTCTGCTGGCTGACGACAACTTCGGCAATCTGCGGAAAATCCCCGCGGTACACGAGCAGCACCGCAGTGCCGGCTGGGGCATGTATTATCATTTTGACTATCATGGCGGTCCGCATTCCTATGAATGGGTGAATACCATTCCGCTGGAGAAGGTCTGGGAGCAAATGTCTATGGCATTCGATTACGGCATCCGCGAGGTATGGGTCGTTAATGTAGGAGACCTTAAGCCCATGGAATTGCCGATATCCTATTTTCTGGATTTGGCATATGACTTTGAAGCTTGGGGGAGCCATGCAATCAACCGGACTGGCGAATATACCAGACGGTGGGTGGAGCAGCAATTCGGCCATTCTCTGGAGGCAGGAAGTATAGAAGGAATCGGCCAGTTGTTATCGGATTACACTAGAATGAACGGCCGGCGCAAACCGGAAATTATCAATACTTCAACCTTTAGTCTTGTGAACGGTCACGAGGCGCAGAGAGTTCTGCAGCTGGCGCTTGGAATTGAAAATGCAGCCGATAACTATAATGCGTTGATCCCTGAATCGCAGAAGGATGCCTATTATCAGCTCGTCTATTATCCTGCGGTAGCTTCGGCCAATGTGGTCAAAATGCATATCTATGCCGGAATGAGCAAGCTGTATGCTGAGCGGGGCAGTGTTCTGGCCAATACCTATGCGAAGTTGACAACGGAAGCAATCGAGCGGGATAAGGAACTGGAGCATTATTATAATACCCGGCTTTCAGGAGGGAAATGGCAGGGGATGATGAGTTCCGCTCATGTCGGGTATGTCCGCTGGGATGCGGAAGGGTGGAAGTATCCGGCAGTGCACACCATAATTCCTGATCAGGATTCTCAAATGATCGTTGATGTAGAGGGAACGGAGCGAGGATATGTTACGGGTACGGCTACTCTACCGGTATTCAGCAATCTGCACCAAGAGACGTATGAGATCACGATCAGCAATGGTGGAGCGGCGGGCTTCATGTATCGGGCAGACTGCAATGCGGACTGGATCAGGCTGGATAGCACGCAGGAGTGGGTGGACACAGGGAAGACGATACAGGTAAGTGTGGACTGGGAGAAAGCAAAGGGGAAGGAATCGGGCGAAATTACCCTCACAGGTGCCGGAGGAACGGTTAGGATCGATGTATCCTTGGACTGGTTTGACCACCGGGAGGTGCCGCCGGCAACCTTTATTGAAGCTCATAATATCGTGGCGATTGAGGCGGAGCATGCCCTAAGCCGTGTTTCGAAATCCGGAGTTGAATGGAGGATTATCGAGAACTATGGCCGTTCTTTATCCTCGGTCAAAATGTTCCCGGACGGAGCATCTTTTGCCGGGCCGGAGCATGCGCCATATCTGGAGTACCGGATTCTGGTGCGTCAGGACGGGGAGTACACCTTGACCGCCTATCTTGCTCCGACAAACAATCTTTCACCGGTCAGAGGGTTGAAATATGCGGCAGGTTTTGATGGCGAAACTCCGGTGATTGCGGACGCGCTGCCGCCGCACTATGAAGGCGGCAACCATGACAATGAACCTTGGTGCCGCGCCGTTATGGACAATATTCATACGCCCGTCACCCGCCATACGCTGACCCAAGGGGTGCATACTCTCCGCTTTTACGGACTCGCTGCCGGACTGGTTGTTCAAAAGCTGGTGCTGTCTGCTTCCACGCTGCCCTATACCTGCCTTGGGCCGGAGGAGAGCTACCGTACGGGACGGGCGTAAGTTCAGATGCGTTTTTTGATGTGATAGACAATGAGCAGCATTAGCGGGAAAACGATGGAATAGGTGAAGTCCCAGTCTACCCAGTAGGCGGGGATTTCTTTGACGTAGAAAATAAGATCTTTTGCAATCAGATGGGTCAGACCGTAAAGCAAAAATGCCACCGGAAAAATTAGGGGACGGTATGATTTCAGCTTCAGCAGCTGGGCGGTCCCTAAGACAAAGGCGTAGAAGTAAAGCGCTGTTTTGAAATAGGTGCTTATAATCCATGTGGTAGCCATTAAAGCTTCAAGCCGCTGCAGAAAATTGCCGATGTTAATCCTTTGGGCAAGAATATAAGCTGCATAGAAGTTGTGCTCGGAGAAATAAGCGCCCAACACCGTCAGGGAAAGAAACAAAATAAGGTTCAGTCCAACCCCTCCGATGAGCAGGGCGATGAATATATCCCGGCTTGTATTGCTTTGTTTTTTGGCATAGGGATACACCATGAAGAATACGCATAATTCCCCAAACGGATAAAATACCCCAAAAAAGACCGTGTGCAGCATGTCAGGAAACGGTGTATTCATAATCGGATAGATCTGCTCTATATGAATATCGGGAATCAGCAGAGCGAGCAGGCCGATCAGAAAAACCGAAAAGAAAGGGAGGAAAATCTGGGCCGCCCGCCCCAGCGTTTCCAGACCCAGTCTTAAGCCATACACCAGCAGAACAATGGCCATGAAACGGATAACTCCCCCGGGGGTCGCCTCGTAAACCTGTGTGCACATAAAATCTTCAATTTCCCTGACATAGGTAGAGGCAGCAATGAGAAAAAAGATTAAATAACTCAGAGCTACCGCTCCACCCACCCATTTTCCTAAAATTTGTTGTGAAAGCTCGATAATTGTTTTATTAGGATCAATATTGGCTGTAGTTATCATCAGCTTTAGGGTTGCGAGACCCAAGGGAATACTAATGAGGCCGGCGATCCACGCATCTTCGTGAGCTTCTGCTGTCATTATCGAAGGATATACAAGCGCCATGTCCCCAATAAGAGTGAAAAGCCCGAGTACTATCATTTGAGCTGTACTGATCTGGTCCTTTTCAAGTCTCATGTGATTCCTCCGTATCTGCTGCAAGCCCTTTTCAGCGTTTCAATATTATTTTCCTTAGCATGCAATATCCTTCCATAATTATGCACCCTAAACAAAATAGAGGTGGAATCGGGATAATTATCAAATTCCGCATCATACTAAGGACAGTTTGTTCACGAAAAACGGAGGTTACGTTATGGAGGATGTCCTTAGGAGCCCATTGTCACACCGGCTAGAGGATAATCAGAAGCAGCTATCCCAATTGCTCGGGAAAAGCACCGATCTGATAATCAAAGAATTGCAGCTGGATCCATGTACGCAAATTGCGGTGATCTATATAGATGGTCTTGTAGACACGCAGGTGCTGCATAACTCTATTCTTTTTTCCCTTCAGGAAGGCTGTGCCCCTGAGCTCCTGCGGGATCTTGATGCCGGGCAGAAGTTTGAGCTTCTGCAGAAACGTATCCTAATCGCAGGAGATCTATCTGTTACTGATGATCTGAGACAATTTGCGTATCAGCTAATGTCCGGCAATGTGATGGTGCTGGTGGACGGAATACCGAGTGCCCTGCGGATCGGGCTTCCCGGGTGGGATGACCGGAATGTAAGTGAACCCAGCTCGCAATCGGTTGTGAGGGGGCCGATGGAGGCGTTCACAGAGAATATGAGAACGAACACGTCATTGATCCGAAGAAAAATAAAAGACAGTCACCTGTGGCTCGAAACGTTCCAGATCGGCAAGGTGACGCAGACCAGCGTGTCCATTATGTATCTCACTAATCTCGCAAGCCCTGACCTGGTGCTGGAGGTAAAGCGCCGGCTGGACCAAATAGATACAGACAGCATTCTGGAGAGCGGATATATCGAGGAATTTATTCAGGATAAGACTGCCACGCCTTTCCCGACAATCTATAACAGTGATCGGCCGGATACCATCGCGGCGGGAATTCTGGAAGGAAAAGTGGCGATTCTTGTGGACGGAACGCCGTTTGTCCTGCTGGTGCCTTGCTTTTTTGTCTCCTTTTTCCAATCTGCCGAAGATTATTATCAGCGGTCCGATATTGCCACCTTGCTGCGGTTTGTTCGCTTTCTTTCTTTTTTTATTACGATGCTTGCCCCCTCTTTTTACGTGGCGGTTACTACGTATCATCAGGAGATGATCCCTACCAGTCTGGTCATAAGCCTTGCCGCACAACGGGAGAGCGTCCCGGTTCCGGCTTTCGTAGAGGCGCTGCTTATGGAATTAACGTATGAGATTCTCCGGGAAGCGGGTGTGAGAATACCGAAGAATATAGGGCAGGCCATCTCAATCGTCGGTACGCTGGTCATTGGCCAGGCAGCCGTTGCGGCGGGTTTTATCTCATCGGCGATGGTTATTATTGTATCCATTACGGCCATTTCCAGCTTTGTCATACCGGAGTCGGGCATGGCCATTGCCGCAAGAATGATTCGTTTTGTATTTATCGTGCTGGCTGGTTTTATAGGGTTGTACGGGATATTGTTTGGCGTGTTTTTGATTGTGCTGCATTTGGCAAGCCTTCGTTCATTCGGCATGCCTTATATGAGTCCAATCGCTCCATACGAATCGAAAGATCTGAAGGATTCGATCTTCCGCTTTCCTTGGCCGCTTTTAAAGACAAGGCCGGCTAACTTGAAAGTACAGAATTTAAACCGCCAAGACACTTCCATGGGGAAGGAACCGATTTATGAGCCCAATAAAAAGTAAAGTCCTTCCTCGGCTGCTGCTTGCCCTTCTCATTCCCCTGCTGCTTAGCGGTTGCTGGGAAAGAAAGGAATTAAATGAATTAGCCTTTGTGCTGGGAATGGGACTGGATAAGGCGGAATCCGGCTACAGGGTCACGATGCAGGTGGTTATTCCTTCTTCGATTTCTTCGCAGACAGCAGGAGGAACGAGCGGCGGCGGGGTACCAGTGGTTGTATCCAGCTTCACAGTGCCCACGTTCTATGAATCGGACCGGCAATACAATCTCATCAGTTCGAGAACCGCCTACAAAGGGCATATCCGCGTACTGGTGATCGGAGAGGAGCTAGCACGGACCGGTATCGCTGAGATACTTGATGTACTGAAGCGGAGCCGGGAGCCGCGGAATGATTACTATGTCATGGTCGCGAAAGGGACCACAGCGGAAGAAATGCTGAAGGTTCTCACCCCGCTTGATAAAATACCGGCGAATAAATTGTTTAGTTCCCTGGACAAATCCTACAAGATATCAGCCAAAACTGCTGCGGTACCCCTTAACAGGTTTGTTGATGATCTGCTGTATGAAGGAATTAACCCGGTGTTGACCGGAGTTGAGGTGGTTGGCAATGCCAGCGAAGGCGACAAGATGAGCAATCTGGAACAGAGCGTACCTAAAGCCAGTTTACAATACCGTAGCTTAGCTGTATTCAAGAAAGACAAGATGGTCGGGTGGTTAAGTGATAAAGAGACAATCGGCTACAATTACATCACCGATAACGTTGTCAAAACCTCAGGTATTGTAATAGGGGACGACGGCCGGCCTATTGTTATTGAAGCGATACGGACAACCACTAAACGGAAAATGAAGATGGTCGGCGGCGAACCGCATATTTATATTCATGTAAAGGCGGAGGGCAATGTGCAAGAAGTCCAGAGCAAGGATAACCTGGAGGCGGAGAGCGTGATTAGACAACTTGAAAGGAAATCGGAAGAGCGGATAATCCTGCGGATGGAAACTGCCGTCAAGCATATTAACGAGCGCTACAATGTGGATGTCATGGGCTTTGGACAGTTGATCTACCGTGCCAATCCTAAAGCTTGGGCCAGGCTGAAGCAGACAAAGGGGGACAATTACCTGAAATCGCTGCCTGTCCATTACAAAGTCACCATGTCGATTAACCGGATCGGTGTTACGGACAAATCTTTTATTGATGATGTCAAGGAGTGAGCGAAATGCTGCTGCTGTTATTTCTGGTTATTGCGGCTGTCTGTATAGCCGTCGATGTGCCCTTGCTAAAGCAGGGAAGCAGGACCCGGGATTTGCTGGTCTGGGGCGTACTCTGGATCATGGGCCTTGGTGCGACTGTCTGCTTCTTGTACAGAATCAAAGTACCAAGCCCGCTCCTTCTGGTCATGCTGATCTATAGGCCCGTCAACAGCCTGTTTGAATCATGGTTTTATTAGGTTCGTCAATGGGTTGCCTGATGTCTGCAAAAATTAACAGCATGGTTTTGAAAAAAATGGTATCCTATTCAAAATGAGGAGGATGAGTGATGGGTATGCAGGGAGTTGCGGCATTGAATTCTTTCAGACCGCTTATTACCAATAATAATCTCTACAATAGCAAAGCAAATGTGTCTGATTTCAAGAACCTATTAAATGGCGTTGAACAAAAAGTGGGAAAAACAAATACATTTATCAGTGCGAAGCAGAGTCTGCAAGAGACCTACCCTGACTTAAAATATCATGTGTTGGATTCGTCTCAATTTACGTATTGGAACAGGCTGGACTTTCCTGATTCAAAGATTTTTGAAGATCATATAGATGCTGAGGCCTTAAAAACCTGGAAACCAACCACCCAGACTGCGACAGGCTATGAACCATGGGTGCAACGTGATCTTGAAAAAATTCAAAAAGGTCTTCACGTAGTTTTTATACATCCTGCCACACAGGAAAAGATGGATAAAGATCCTGAATATGCGAAATGGATTGCAGATAAAATCGAGAAATATTTTGAAAACGACATAAAGATCAATAAAGCGATAGATCCGAAGTCGGTTGAACAGATGTCACAGGCAGTTTCAATTACAGAAGATGGTCAAATCGGATTGCATGTAACAGTTTGTGATGGGCCTTCAGCACAACCATCCGCTGAGAAGGAAGCATCCGCTATAAGAGGAAGAGAACAGGAGCCGTTAAGGCAACTCTATGAGATGCCGATTCGCGTTTCATTGGGTAAGGCAACAGCTGCTCCATTACAATATGATTATAGATATGCATATAGCATTATTCCGACAACGCAGATCACAAGGTCATGATCCTATCTAACCAAAGCGGAGGATTCCCAGGAATTCTCCGCTTTCTGTTCCGGTGCAGGTTAGCAGTCTGAAACTTCAACTGATATTTGTATAACATAGTTGTCCGGATTTTTTTCTGCCAAATAGTTGAGGAGATCCACTGAGTAAGCACTCCCGGAGATAGCCATTCCTTTGCTACTTATATATTTGTTTATAATTGAGTACGTTACGGGCATTGTTTCATACGATCCTCTATGATTCATGATGACATAGCGTCCTTTGGGTTTGATGATCATCCGCTCCCCCGGAATCGGGGTCTTGAGCCTATTGGCAATATAATCCGCATAATAATCTCCCGACTCCAGGCGGTCCTTGCCTAAAATGGTCCAAATCGGGAACTCGCAATCAATAAAATGACTCTCGCAATATTCCCGGTGTTCGCTTAATTTGTGAGCAAACTCCTTGTCACCATCGCCCTGTTGTAATTGTATGGCAATGAAATATTCCTCTTCACATTCCTCTATCGACGGCCCATCGTCTACCTCCCCCTGAGCTTGCTCCGTCATTTCAATAGCACCTTTCAATAGGCTTTGCATCCTTTTAATTTTATTCCGCTCGACTTCCAGGACATCCAGCTTCTGTTTGAGCAGCTCTAGGAGCAATGGTGTGTTCTGATTTTGCATGAACCCCTTGATTTCCTGAAGTGAACTCCCTGCCTTTTTCAGCACATTTATAATATCAAGCGTGTAAGATTGCGGAATGGAATAATAACGGTAGCCCTTTGAGTTGGTATATTCCGGTTTTAAAAGCCCGATTTCATCATAATGAAACAGGGTATGTTTGGTGACTCCGCAAGTTTTGGCAAATTCGCTGGTAGTAAGGTATTGATTGTGATTTTCCGTCATATGCAGTTCCTCCATCCGATTCTAGATGTGTTATATAAATTGAACTTATAATTCTTCTATTCTGGGAATGGCCGTGACTCCAGAGAATGTTTGGACTTCCGGCCGCTGTTAGGTTTGGATTTCCTGAATTTAACCGCGAATCGCGGTAGAAATCCAAACCTTGCCCATGCTTCCGAAGAGAGCTTTCCTACGGAAAGCTTTCAGGCGGACGCTATCGCTCCTCCAGTTCCAAAATTCCCCTCCGCCACTTTTCCCTAAATGTAATTCTCAAGTTCAATCTATATAGCTTAATATTTTATCCTGAAATTCAACGCTTGACTATAGGGTTACCCTATAGTTTAACGTTTGAAATGTAAAATATACTTTGTATTATTGGAGGAACAACATGTCTAAGTTCAAACGTTGGATGATTCTGGCTATCGTATCAAGCGCACTTTTGCTTATTGTGATGGATATGACCATCCTGTATACTGCATTGCCCAGCTTAACGCATGATCTCGGTGCGTCTGCGTCAGAAAAATTATGGATTCTCAATGGTTACTCTCTTGTTATGGCGGGTTTGCTTCCGGCGATGGGGACACTTGGGGACCGTTTGGGTTATAAAAAAATCTTCACCCTCGGGTTGCTCGTATTTTCTGTTGCTTCACTTACTGCAGCCTTTTCCCCCGTCCCTCTAGTATTGGTTGCAGCCCGGGTTCTTCTTGCAGTTGGAGCATCCATGATGATGCCTGCAACATTGTCCATTATCAGAGTTACCTTTACGGATGATCGTGAACGTGCACTTGCGATCGGCATTTGGGGCTCCATTTCCTCAGGCGGTGCAGGGCTTGGTCCGATTGTCGGCGGGCTTTTGCTGGAACATTTCTGGTGGGGTTCCGTGTTTCTGATTAACCTGCCAATTGCGATCATTGCCTTGGCCTTAACAGTGATGTATGTTCCGCAACATGCTGGCAATAAAGATAAGAAATGGGACCTCATCGGTTCGATCCAGATCATGATCGCTATGGTGGGACTTATCTACTCAATTAAAGAATTTGCGCGGCGTGACGGGTCCATAACATTCGCCATAATGGGGGCCGTTGCCGGTGCCCTGGCACTGATCATCTTTATCCGCCGCCAGAACAACAGCAGCAGTCCGCTAATTGATCTTTCTTTATTCAAAATCACAAGATTCTCCACTGGTTTTATCACTGCCCTGGTTGGTGCATTTGCACAAATGGGGATTCAATATATTGTGACCCAGCGTCTTCAATTGGTGGAAGGTCTGACACCGCTCCAAGCAGGGTTGTTCACGATAAGCATCCCGGCTGCAGCTTTAATTGCCGGCCCGATAACGGGGGCTGTAATGCACCGTTTTGATGTTATCCGGTTGAAGAGCCTCTCTCTGCTGATTGCCAGTCTGGGGATGGCCATCTATTTAACGCAGTTTAATGCAGGGATTGCCGGGCAAATTGTTGGACTGGCTTTATTGGGTGCCGGATTGGGAGCAGGTATGACAGCTGCCTCTCATTCGATTATGAACTATGCCCCTTCACATAAAGCAGGGATGGCTGCGTCCATTGAAGAGGTTGCATATGAGATGGGGGGAGCATCGGGTATAGCTATCATCGGAAGTATGTCGGCGCTTGTGTATTCCCTGTCGATGAAAATTCCTTCGGGCCTTAAGGTGCCTGCGATTGTGAAGGACAGTCTGGATGAAGCACTGCTGGTTGCAGAGGGCTTGCCTCCTCAGGCTGCAGAAGCATTGAAAGAGGCAGGCCGTACTGCCCTTGACCACTCTTTTTTTATTATTCTTGCGGGTGTAGCTGTATTTTTGGCAGCAGCGTCGCTAATCGTCCGGTTGGCCGGAGGGCGGTCCAAGGCTCATGATCTTTTAAAGCTTTAGCGCTGGGCATCAGGAGATGAAGAGAGGGGAAAGGGAGTAACGCAAAAAAGCCACTTCACAGTGTGAAGTGGCCCGAAATACCGTTCCTCTATTATTGACGCAATGTCTTTAGCGCTCCGCTCCAGGCCAGCACTTGATCAAGCATCGCGTTTACATTTGCGGTATGCAGATCAGCCGGTTTGAAGACTGTACCGTTCTCGAAGTCTGTGAACAAGGACAACAGCGGGTGTACCCGGACATCCGCAACCTGCAGTTCACCGAGAATTCCACGCAAGTGTTCAGCGGCGCGTACACCGCCTGCAGAACCATAACTTACGATACCTGCAGCTTTATTGTTCCATTCATCACGGGCAGAATCCAGTGCATTCTTAAGTGCTCCCGTAAGGCTGTGATTATATTCCTGGGCAATAAATACGAATCCGTCGAGTGTGGCAAGCTTTGCTCCCCAAGCCTGAGCGGGTGCGTAATTATCACTTTCACCAAGCAGCGGCAATTTGAAATCAGCAATGTCCACGATTTCATAGTTGGCATCTCCGCGTGCGTCTGCGATTCCTTTTACCCATTCACCTACTTGCGGACTTACCCGTCCTTGACGAGTGCTGCCGAGTATAATACCGATGTTTAACTTTGTCATTTGAATTACCTCCTGAGTGATTTCTTAGTTATAGTTTCTAATAACTTCTATGCGTTTATTATAGCATATTACTTTTTTAAAGCAAGTGGTTTTTCGAAACTATTAATCTTTTAAATTTGAGCAGAAATTACTAGACGTACTACAAGTGGAAACGGCTTCGCCGTCCTCAAAAGGACGGTATCCGTTTCAGCGGGAAATAAAATCTTATATTTTAAAAAAATCCGCCAAAACGGCGGATTCTGATGCTGCTTATTGATCAATCTCAATGTCTCTGTAATATTCGTCTTTGAGAGTTTCCCAATGCTGTTTGTCTTCTTCAGTAATAGATCTAAGCACTTTGCAGGGGTTGCCCACAGCAATAACATTATCGGGAATATCCTTGGTGACTACGGCCCCGGAACCGATGATCACATTGTTGCCGATGTTGACACCGGGATTTATTACTGTGTTTGCGCCGACCCACACGTTGTTTCCAATAGTAATCGGTTTGCCAAATTCGAGCATGGTATTGCGGACCTCTGCATCAATGGGGTGGCCGGCAGTATATACACCTACCCTTGGACCCAATAACACATTGCTGCCGATGGTTACGGGTGCCACGTCAATGATGATGCAGTCATAATTTGCATAAAAGTTATTGCCGATTGTGATGTTGCAGCCATAATCGCAGCGGAAAGGGGGTTCAATATACAAGGATTCCCCTGTAGAACAGAATAATTCCTTGAGCAATTCCACTCTATATCCTAACTGTTCTTCCGTACTGTTGTTGAACAAACGGGTGAGCATTCTGGATTTCTTATGGTCTCGGGCTAATTCCCCGCCTCCGGCAAGGTATAGCTTGCCCGCTAGCATGTTTTCTTTGTTTGTCGCCATGATTTCGGCCTCCTGAAGTGTTCTTTATTATCTTTACTGCAAGATTGCCGCCAGAATTACCGGCGTTTCTCTATAAGCTGTAAAGAGTACGTCATGCTTTCGAGTGTGATGGCAATAAGGCCGTTCATGTAATCATCATCAGGATCATCCAGCAGGATAAGCTGAGGCATATGTTCTGCGGGGATGATCTCCAGACAGCTTTCCAGAATGTGCTGCACATCTTCTTGTCTGAATTGCTCTCCCGTAAGTGCAATGGTCTTCGGATTAATAACCGCGGTCAATGAAGCTACAGCATGCACGGCCAAAGGGAGAAAGGTATCATCTCCACCTAAGCGGATGAACTGCTCTTCCCGGGAAATTCCAAAGGGCAAAAAAGAAACTTCGCCAGCAAACCGGGTATTTCCCTTGTGAATATGTCCGTCGATTATAATCCCCGAGCCCGGAAAGCTGCCGCGGATAAAGGTCAGCACCACGATGGTTTTGTCTTCATCATAGGACTGCTTGTTATAGAATCCGTAGGCGGTGAGATTCATATCATTTTCAACAGTGACCTCGACGTTGTACTTCTCCTTAAGCAGTGATTCCAGCGGAACATTGATTAACGAATGGATATCACAAATATTAATAACACCTTGATGAACAAGACCCGGAATACCGATGCCAACGGCCTTAATATTGTTATATTTCTGTGTGAGCGTTGCGACCAGATGATCAAAGCTTGCCGCGTCAATAAGCTCGGGTTCCAGCAGACCTTGTTCCACAAGTTCACCGGTTGAATTTGTTACCGCAAAAGTTAAGGATAACGAGCCGTCCTCCGTTTTGGCATAGATGCAGGCGATATAGGAGAAATCAGCATTGTACAGGAAACGCCTTGCCGGACGTCCTCCGCTGGAAGCTTCCAGTTCGGTCTCAATAACCTCGCCGGTTTCTACCAGCTCATTGAGGATGTTTCCGCAGGTCGCTATACTTAACCCTGTAACGCTGGCTACCGCAGCCTTTGTGCCTTGCTTCATCGCTTTTAAGGCTTCCTTGATCAGCTCCTGATTTATCCTTTTAACGCGCATAGAATTGTTGGCGATCTGATTCATTGGGTGCATCCTCCATACCTTCGACACTTTCGATATTGGTTATTAAAAGTATTGTAAATAATATACCCTGAGTTTTTGCAATTGTCCAGCAAGCCAAAGAAAAAAGCAGCCCTCACCAGGGCTGCTTTCTTAAGATCACAATATCCAATGGACTCAGACGGCTATTCCCGCCGGTATTTATCCCGGTCTGCTTCCGTAATTTCACGGATGACCCGGCAGGGATTGCCGGCTGCCAGCACACCGGAGGGAATGTCCTTGGTTACGACACTCCCGGCGCCGATGACCGTGTTGTCACCGATGGTCACGCCCGGCAGGACGCTTACGCCGCCGCCAATCCAGACGTTGTTTCCTACTGCAATCGGAAAGGCAACTTCCAGCCCTTGATTGCGCTGTTCCACGTCAAGTGCGTGCCCTGCAGTATAAAATCCGCAGTTGGGCGCTACGAATACATTGTCGCCGAAGGTAATCTTCGCCCCATCTAGCATTACACTGTTGTGGTTGATATAGAAATTTTCTCCGATCTCAATATTATAGCCATAGTCGCAGACAAAAGGCTGTTCGACCAGGAACCGCTCTGCTGTGCTTCCCAGAAGTTTTCTGATGATTTCTTCTCTACCTTCGGTATTTGCCGGATGCAGCCGGTTGTATTCATAACACATTCCCTTAGCGTATAAACGTTCTTCGATCAATTCCTTGTCATAATTTGCATCGTACAATAAACCTAAATGTGATTTTTCTTTTTCTGTCATAACCATCTGGTCTCCACTTCCTATCATTTTATTGCCGTATATTGGTAAAATAGACCTTTAAATTTTACCATACGATTTCTATTTTATTCAAATAGGATGGAATTTACAGGTGAACTGATCTAAAATAAAAGTTGTGTACAAAACAACCGGAGCCATTAGAGCCGGATCTATGGAGAGGAGCAGTGTGATATGAAGTATCGCAGATTGGGTGGAACAGGGCTTAAGGTCAGTGAAATCAGCTTGGGAAGCTGGCTGACTTACGGCGGTTACGTGGAACGTGAGAATGCCGTTAAAGCCATTGAAACCGCTTACGGATTGGGTGTTAATTTTTTTGATACGGCCAATGTATATGAAAAAGGAGCGGCGGAGAAAGTGCTGGGCGAAACTTTACGCGGATTTCCCCGCGAGTCCTATGTTCTGGCGACCAAGGTTTTCGGCGTTATGGGGGAGGGGCCTAATGACCGCGGATTGTCCCGCAAGCATATTACCGAGCAGTGCCATGCCAGTCTGAAACGGCTTGGGGCCGAATATGTGGACATTATGTACTGCCATCGCTATGATCCGGAAACTCCTATTGAAGAAACACTGCGGACACTGGATGATCTGGTCCGTCAGGGCAAGGTGCTCTATGTGGGTGTAAGTGAATGGACGGCAGCGCAAATGGCGGAAGCGCTCGCGGTCGCCGACCGTTACCTTCTGGATCATATCGTTGTTAACCAGCCTATTTATAATATGTTCGAACGTTATATTGAGAAAGAGATCATTCCGCTCGGCCAGCGTAAAGGAATCGGACAAGTTGTCTTTTCCCCGCTGGCCCAAGGTCTGCTGACGGGTAAGTACAGCTCCGTCTCTGATATTCCTGAGGACAGCCGGGCAGCTAAGCTGGACTGGATGCGTAAAGGGATAACGGAAGAGAAAATTGCCAAAGTGCGTCAGCTTGAGGGTGTTGCGGCTGAACTGGACATTTCTGTCGGCAATTTGGCGCTGGCCTGGATTCTGCGTCAGCCTAATGTGGCAAGCGCGCTGGTCGGTGCAAGCCGTCCGGAGCAGGTTGAGGAGAATGTTCTGGCCTCAGGCATAGAGCTCTCCGGGGATATTGTGACCAAGATTGAAGAGATTCTGGGCTAAAGAGAGGAGCAGAAAGAGATGAAGGTATTATTTATCGGAGGGACAGGATTAATCAGCGAGGCCGTCTCCAGACTGGCTGTTCAGCGCGGGATAGAGCTGTATCTGTTTAATCGCGGAGAGCGGGGCGAATTCGTGCCGGAAGGTGCGAAGGTGATCCAGGGAGATATCCGCAAGGGGGCGGAAGCCCGTGAAGTGCTGAAGGGGTATGAATTTGATGTTGTGGTAGACTGGATCGCGTTCACTCCTGAGCAGGTGCAGCTCGACATTGATCTGTTCACCGGCAAGACGAAGCAATATATCTTTATCAGCTCGGCATCGGCTTACCAGAAGCCGCAGCGGCATTACCGGATCACAGAAGAGACGCCGCTTGTCAATCCATACTGGCAGTATTCACGCGATAAAATCGCCTGTGAGGAACTGCTGCTGGAAGCCCATCGCAGCAACGGCTTCCCGGTTACAATTGTCCGTCCGTCGCATACTTATGGCGTTACAGCAATTCCTGCAGTTTTGACGAGCTGGCAGCATCCCTGGTCACTGGTAGAGCGCATCCGCAAAGGCCAGCCCCTCGTGATTCATGGGGATGGAACCTCACTTTGGACGCTGACCCACAATACCGATTTTGCCAAAGGGGTTGTCGGCCTGCTGGGACATGCTGAAGCCATTGGAGAGGCTATCCATATCACTTCTGATGAAGTGCTGAGCTGGAATCAGATTTATGCTGCCATTGGAGAGGCTGCAGGCAGAGAGCCGAAGGTTGTGCATATCTCCACGGATTTCATCGCAGCCCATACACCGGCGGGCACGGCGGATGGCCTGATCGGGGACCAGGCGGTAAGCAGTGTGTTCGACAACAGTAAAATCAAACGGCTTGTGCCGGATTACGAGGCTACGGTTCCATTCGCAGAAGGAGTGAAGCTGTCGGTGGCGTGGTTTGAGCGTCATCCTAAGCTGTGCTTGATGGACCAGGAATGGTCGAAGATGCTGGACAACCTGATCGGCAAACATGGCATCGATCCCAAGCTGCTTTCTTATTACGTTTAAGCTTAAGCTCATAGGCTGCACATAAGCTCAAAAGACGGTGATTCCTAATAAGGATCACCGTCTTTTTGTGGGGAATTTTGTTGCTTCTACGTACTGATGTGAGGGCGTGGCATGAAACTGGGAATCTTGAATATACTCTCACTACCGAAATTCCCTTAAAAGGAGTCCTGGCCATGCCGACACATCCGTATGTCTCCCGTTTTTTTGTAAATTCCGATGCACGCCGTGAGAAGCTGATTTACGATCTGCCGGAATCCTGGTGGAGCCGCCCTTATGAATACGAGTGGTGTACAAACTTTATTTCGCCCCATGATGTGGTGCTGGATGCCGCTTGCGGCATTTCCCATCCGCTGAAGTTCTATCTCGCCGGATTCAGCGACGAGGTCTATGCCTGTGATCTTGATGCCCGTATCCTGTCAAGGGAAGCGATCCTCCAGAACATTGCCGATGATATCGGAGCCGAAGCGGCGCGGCAGGCAGGGGCGAGACGGACAACAAGTCTTCATCTGGCCCAGGCCGATCTCACCAAGCTGCCGTATGCCGATGAGAGCTTTGATACGATTTTTTGCATCTCGGTACTGGAGCATCTGTCGCTGGAGGATTCTGTGCGTGCGGTGCAGGAGTTCCACAGAACGCTGAACGGAGAGGGCCTGCTGGTACTGACCTTTGATTATCCTACAGTCAATCTGCCGCTGATGAACGACGTGCTGCTGCAGTCCGGATTCCAGTATTGGGGGGAGACGGATTTCAATCTTCCTGAGGATGCTGTGCGAACGGATTTGTGGGGCGGACTGAATTGTTTCAGAGCTGTGCTCAAAAAAGCGCAAAACTAGCAGGACTTTATACCCTTCTTTTAAGAATCTGCTTTCAGTATAGTAGAACAATATCTTATAAAAAGGGGCTAGAGTATTGAAAAGATTGGCAATCATTACAGTTATATTGTGCCTGCTTGTTCCCTCGTCTGCTGTATTTAGCAAAGGGGCAGCGGGGCAGGAGAACATCACACTTGCTTTTGCCGGAGATATTCTGCTGGACGGTTTTGTGGGCGAGCAGATTGCAAAATACGGGGTTCATTTTCCATTCACCAAAGTGGCGCCGGTCCTGCAGAAAGCGGATCTTGCGTTTGCGAATCTGGAGACGCCGGTATCGGTTAGAGGGAAGGCGGCCGAGAAGACCTTTGCCTTCCGCTCCAAGCCGGAAACACTGGGTGGACTCAGCTATGCGGGAATTGATGGCGTGACCGTGGCCAACAATCATATCCTCGATTACGGGCAGAATGCCATGCTGGATACGTTGGTGCATCTGGACCGGCACAAGATTGGCCATACGGGTGCAGGCAACAATATTGAAGAAGCCTTCAAACCGTATATTAAGACTGTCAAAGGTAAAAGCATAGCTGTGCTGGGCACAAGCCGCGTGTTATCCGGCACCTCCTGGTATGCCGGGAAAAACAATCCCGGAGCTGCTTCAGCCTACACTGCGGAGCCGCTGATGGGTGCGATTAAGAAGTCGGCTAAGGACAACGATTATACCATTGTGTATATCCATTGGAACCAGGAGTTCAAGGACTATCCGGAGGACTACGCCCGGACGCTGGCCAAGCAAATGATCGACTGCGGCGCGGATATTATCCTTGGCGCGCACAGCCACAACCTGATGGGGATCGAATATTACAAGCACAAGCCGATCTACTATTCGCTGGGTAATTTTGTGTTCAACCGTTCTACGCGCGGCGGAGAGAAGACCCTGCATTCGATGCTGGTCAACTTTACAATCAGCGATAGCGGCGTAACCGGCAAAATTACGCCGGTTAAGATTATGGGCGGACAGCCGAATTTTATGGGCAACGCCTATAATCAGGAGACCATCAAGCGAATGAACAAGCTGTCGTTTAATGCTGTCGTAGCGGCAGACGGTACAGTTACAGAGGATCTCTGACCTCAATAATATAAAGAGCATGTGATCGAGCCAAATGGCTAATCACATGCTCTTTTTTTGTCATATGAGGTTTAACACTGTATTGAAATCAGCCCTTCACTGCCCCGGCGACAACGCCTTTAACAATATACTTCTGCAGGAAGATGAATACGACGATGGACGGCAGTACAGCCATTACCATGGCCGTCATCGCATATTGCCAGTCCGAAGTGTATTGGCCCACGAATGTATAAGCCGCCAGTGTAAGTGTCTTCGTATCCGGCGAGCCGTTGACCATAAGCAGCGGAAGCAGGAAGTCATTCCAGATCCACATGACGTCGATGATGACGATGGTTGTCGTTACCGATTTCAGCAGCGGGAAGATTACACTGAAGAACAGGCGGAAGCCGGAAGCCCCGTCGATCGTGGCGCTTTCATCGATTTCCAGCGGAATGCCTTTGACGAAGCCGTGATAGATGAATACGGCCAGCGGAGCTCCGAAGCCCCAATACAGCAGACCCAGTCCCCAAGTGCTTTCGGACAGGTTCAGGTTCTTGGCAGTCTGCAGTACGGTCAGCATGATCGACTGGAACGGAATGAGCATCGGCATGATGCAGAGGAAGTAGATCACTCCGCTCCATCTGGATTTCGTCCGTGCAAGCTTATAAGCCGCAATCGACGAAATGAACACGATTCCCAGCAGGCCGACGCCGGTAATAATGAAATTGTTCAGGAACAATCTTGGATAATTGATGAACTCCCATACATAGGAGTAGTTGCTGAAGGTCAACTTCTTCGGCAGGGCGATAACGTCAGTCATGACCTCACTGAAGCTTTTTAGAGAGTTGATTACGGTCAGGAACAGCGGATACAAGAACAAAAGAGATAGGAGGACCAGAACAACTTCCAGAATGATCTTGCCCGCTTTGCTGTTGTTTGTTTTCATTATGCCTCAACCTCTCTTCTCTTGAAGAACGTAAGCTGGATGATCGTCACGACAAGCACAGCCAGGAAGAGGATGAGCGCTTTTGCCGTACCATATCCGTACAGATTGTTCTGGAAGGTATCCCGGTAAATATCATAAGCGATACTGTAGGTAGTTCCGCCAGGGCCGCCGCCGGTCAGTGACAGGATAACGTCGAACACCTTGATCGAGTTGGTCAGGGCCATGAATACCGAAATGGTGATAGATGGAGCGAGCAGCGGCAGGGTGATGCTGAAGAATCTTCTCAGCGGTCCGGCACCGTCCACGGTGGCTGCTTCCTTCAGGTCTTCAGGTACAGATTGCAGACCGGCAATATAGATGACGAGATAGAAGCCGACTGATTGCCATATGGAGACTCCTAAGATCGAGATGAAGGCCAGTCCCGGCGTCCCTAGCCAGCTTAGGCCGAATATGCCCCAGCCTGTACTTTCTCCGAGGGAGTTGAAGCCTTGCATGAAGATGAATTTCCAGATGAAGCCGACGATAACAAGACTGAGGATATAAGGGATAAAGAAAGCCGCTCTCAGCCAGGAAGTCGTCTTCAGCTTCATGTCCAGAAGCACGGCCAGCAGGATGGCCAGCACGTTAACAAGTATGATGTAGAGCACCGCATATTTGATGGTGAACCACGCCGAATCGGAGAAGTTGGTATCTCCCGTGAAGATCTGCTTGAAGTTATCCAGTCCGACAAATTTGGGATGTTTGGAAATCCCGTTCCATTTGGTCATCGAATAACGGATGGTCATGGCAAAAGGAATGTAGAATGCTACAGCGATACAGATCAGAACAGGAAGCGTGAAAATTCCGAATTCTATTTTCTCACGCCATTTTCTGCCGAGTGTTTTTAACATGGAAGCACCTCTTCTTGTATTTATAGGGTGGGAGTAATGTGCCTGGCTTGCCACACATAACCATTCCGGTTAGTCTATATTGTGTATTATAGAGCAGACCCCTATACTCAAAAATGGATTTAAGAGTACAGTTAGGGGTAAAAAGGTGAACTGAAAAGAACACCAAAAAGATGCTGAAGCTGGAGAAAAGGGTCCTGGCATTTTGCAGAGGCAACCATTTCCGGTATTGAACCCTGCAAGCAAAGGAGGCCGCCGCACATCATTAGATCAATTCTGCATAAGCTGTTTGAGCCTTTACTGGAGCGGATTTCACGCCGTCTGGCGAATAAGCTGATTCTGCTGTTCACGACCATTATTATCCTGGTGGTTACTTTGCTGACGTTCATTTCCTATGGAATGCTGCGCAAGGAATCAGTGAACAGCAGAATAACGAGCACAAGCAACAACCTGCTGCTGGTCGGCCGTAATCTGGAGAGTTACCTTGACGGGATCGAGCAGCTGTCCCTGCCGCAAATCTCCTATGATGAGATTACTTACGCCATCATGCATGAATCGGAGGATTATGCTTCCAAGATGTATGTGGAGGATTACCTGAAGAACCTCTATTTTTCACGCAATGACCTGGAGGCCATAACCCTCTATGTGATCAAAGAGCAGAAGTATTATTATGTCACCAAAGAGAACTATAATATTACAATCCGGGTCGCCCAGCACCCCCCGATTGAGAATCTCACCTGGTATAAGCGTGCGCTGGCAAGCCCGTTTAACCGTTCTTATCAATCCTTTGTGCAGGACACTTTGGAACAGGATGACTATCCTATCAATACCGACAAAAGCTTCATGGGCTACCACAGGCTGCTCCGTTCGATCGTGTCCAGAGAACCGCAGGCGGTATTGTCCTTGTACTTCAACTCCAGCGTCACCGCTGAGATCATGAAGGATATTCCGTTCAGCAGCGGAGAGCATTTGATGTATGTCAGCCCGGATAATGAGGCGTTTGTGGTGGATGACCGTGAATTTTATGCCAAAAGTGAAGCGGCAGGCCTGCTGGACCAGCTGACACCAGCCCAAGGCGGAAGACTTACGTGGTCGGCTGATGAACAAAAATATCTGGTGATCTATGACATTAATAAAAAAGAGGGCTGGAAGCTGATTAAGCCGATTCCCTACAAAGAAATTTACGAAGCGGCGACAACGACACGTAAATTAAACTACTTCATTGGCCTGCTGTTTCTGATCGTCTCGGTGATCCTTGTCAGCTTCATCTCCAACAGGATCACAAATCCGCTGAAAAATCTGTCGCTGCAAATGAAGCGGTTCAGCACCGGCAGCTTTGATGCAGAGGCACAGGTGGAGGGCAACGATGAGATCGCGTATCTGTCGCGCCATTTCAATAAGATGGTGGAGAAAACCAATGAACTGATCAATGAACGCTATAAAATGAAAATCGTCGAGAAAAATGCGGTGCTCAAAGCGCTGGAGGCGGAGATTAACCCGCATTTCTTATATAATGCCCTGCAGGCGATTTCTACGAAGGCATTGAAGAACAACAATGACGATATCGTCGAGATGGTTGATAATCTGGCTTTGACGTTGCGTTACTGCATCAGCGGCCGTGATGTTGTTGCGGCCAGGGAAGAGCTGAGGCATATTGAACGCTATTTGGCGCTGCAGAAGGCCCGTTTCGGGAGCCGGATGCAGATCGTCTACGATTGGGACGAGACCTTGCTGGAGCTGAGTATTCCCAAGCTGTCCATTCAGACGCTGGTGGAGAACTGCATCAAGCATGCGCTGGAGAGGGTATCCTCTACAGTCACGATCAGGATTGAGGCGCGGATTACTCCAACCTATAATGTGATTTCTGTATTGGATGACGGGCCTGGCATTAGCGGGGAACGGCTTGCGGAAGTGCTAAGCTCGCTGCAGATCCAGTGGGAGGAATTTGGAGGAGACCTGTCCGATGACGGGAATGAAAGCATCGGACTGAAAAATTTGAATACACGGCTGAAGCTCTTATATGGAGAAGAAGCGGGTCTGGCGATCAGCAGTAATGAGCACGGAACGGCAATGGAAATGCAATTACCGCGGGGAGGTCTGGGACAACATGTATAAAGTACTGATCATAGATGATGAAGAGCCGCTGCGCGAAGCCATCAACATTCTGGGGGACTGGAAGGGACTAGGGGTAGATCAGGTGCTGGAGGCAACGGACGGCAACGTTGGACTGGCCATGCTGCGGCAGCACAAAATAGATATCGCGCTTGTCGATATGAAGATGCCGGAGCTGAACGGCAGCCAGCTGCTGCAAATCGCCGAACATGAATTTCCGGATCTGCTGCTCATTGTTATCAGTGGCTACAATGATTTCGAATATACCCGGCAGGCTATCCGTTCCAAGGTTGTCGACTATTTGCTGAAGCCGGTTAACCGGAATGATCTGAACAGTGCGCTGCGCAAGGCCGTCGATCTGCTGGAGGCGAAACGCAAGAAAGAAAGCGAATTTATCAGCCGGAACATCACGCTGAACATGTCCATTCCGAAGCTGAAGGAGAAGATGTATCTCTCGATTATCGAGCGCAGCTTCAAGAACCAGTCCAATGAAGCCTTTTTGCCGCTGATCGGTGCAGATACACCCGGCAATTTTTTTGCTGTCGGGATTGTCCGGCTGCTTAATCTGGAGCAGGTCCGCAAGGGTAGATTTCATGAGGACCGGGATCTGATGCATTTTGCCGTAACGAATGTCATTAATGAGAACAGCGGCGGGGATTTTGAAGCGTTCAGCTTCGTCAGCCCCCGGGCAGAGCGTGAATTTATCGCTATCTTTACCATGAAGGGCGGTTACGGGCAGGATGCGGCCTTTTTGTCCCTGCATCATATGAAAAAGGCTGCTTCGACTTTGAAGGAGCTGTTCGGAATTGCCTGTGCAGGAGGCATTGGAGAGCCTTATAGCGATTGTATGGATATCGCACAGTCGTATGACACCGCCAAAGCGTCGCTGGACGCCATTGATCTGCTGAATCTAAAGAGCGGCATTGTTGCTGCCGGTGCAGGTACCAAACCTCCAGTTAAGGACAGCCCTTCGCTGACTGCCCGGATGCCGCTTATCCGCAATATTCTGGAGAGCGGTAATGTGAATCATGCCAAAAGCATTCTCGGCGAATTCACCGGACAATGGCAGACTTCCGGGCATTTCAGCCTCGGTGCAGCTGACCGGACGATTCAGGAGTTCATTATTCTGCTGAACGATATCGCCAAGGAACTGAATGCGGTTCCTGAGCGGCTGCGCGGCGGCAAAGACAAGGGATTGCGCGGGCTGGGGATCGCCGGTGATTTTGCCTCCTTTGAGCAGTTTGAAGATGTGCTGAATCATATTCTGGATGTCTATACCGGTGAAATCGGCAGATCTCTTGCCGGTAACCGCGGCAATGTGCTGGAAAATATTAAAGCATACATTGATAACCATTATTTCGAGAATATTAAAATATCGATGTTCACGGATAAGTATTTCCTGAGCAGAGAATACTTGATGAAGCTGTTCAAGGCCCAATACAGTTACGGCATTCATGAGTATGTACAAAAGGTAAGAATGGACAAGGCCAAGGACCTGCTGTCTGATCCTGCCCTCAAAATCCAGGATATCTCCGAGATGCTGGGCTATAAGGACAAAAACTATTTCAGCAAGGCGTTCCGCAATTATTACGACTGTTCACCTTCTGAATTCAGGCTTCTTTTGCCCGGGGTAGAAAAGTGAAACGGTTACATTAGCCCACTTTTTTACCCTCATAAGTTCACTTATGTACATTCTTATCCTTTTTCTTTTTATTTAGAATAGCAACAAGACCACACAAGATGCATAAGAAAAAGGGGGCAACATCATGTTAAAACGATTTATGGGACTATCTGCAAGTCTGCTGCTCGTCGGCGGTCTGCTGGCCGGTTGCGGCGGGAACAACAATAATGCCGCTACTAATAATACGGCTGGTACAAACGGGACGGATAATGCTGCCGCAACTGATTCTTCCAAGCCCGTAACGATTAATATGTTTACCGCATCTCCAGAGTACACCGATGCGTTCAATGCCTACATCGCAGAATACAAAAAGGTTAAACCGAACGTTACCATCAACCTGGAAATTATGCAGGCTGACTACAATACGGTACTTAAATCGAAAATTGCTGCCGGCAGCACTCCTGACGTGTTCCAGACGACAGCCGGTGGAGATATTGATACCTTTGCTGAATACAGTGCCGATCTTACGAATGAGCCGCTTGCGGCAGCGATGACCGATGCGGTCCGCTCCAATATGAGCTCTACCGACGGCAAGGTGCTGGGACTTCCGGTGAAAGGCAACCTGTTCGTACTGATGTACAACAAAAAGCTGCTGTCTGATGCCGGCATTACAGAAATTCCAAAGACAACCGCCCAGCTGGATGATGCGATCACCAAGCTGGAGGCAAAAGGCATTACACCGTTCGCCAATGCCTACAAAGAGTGGTGGGTATGGAAGCATATCTTCCAACACTTTGTGGATGCGGCTGCAATCGATGCTGGAACGGACGCTAAAACGCTTGTAGCGGATTTCATCGCCGGCAAGACGACCATCAAGGATCATCCGGTGCTGTACAATAACTTCTTCAATTTCATTGACACTACAGTTAAACACGGTACAGACAAGCCGCTTGAACGCGACAGCAATGCTGAAGTCAGCGACTTCGCCCTTGGCAAAACCGCATTCATGACCGGTAAAGGCGCATGGGATGAAGAAGCGATTAAGAAAATCACACCTGACTTTGACCTTGGTATCGCCGGCTATCCTGTCAGCGACAAAGCTGAGCAGTCCCAGATCATTACCGGTGCTGACCAGGCGCTGCGCATCAACAAGGATTCTGCTGTAGTTAAGGAAACAACTGAGTTCTTCAACTGGCTGTATACTTCTGAGTACGGCAAAAACTGGTTCTCCACTGTGGCTAAGGTAATCCCGCCAATCAAGGATGCTCCAATGCCTGACCTGCAAATGCCTAAGGAAATGGAAGAAATCCTGAAGACGGAGAAATCCGGCGACCTGTCGGTCAACTACTCTCTGGATACCTTCCACCAGAAATTCGGTGAACTGATGCAGGCTTACATCGGCGGCAGCAAGACTAAGGATCAAGCGATCAACGAAATTCAGAAAGCCTGGATCCAATTCGGATCGGCTCAATAAAACATTTCGATGTGGGACGGTCTCGAAGGTAAGATTCATTTACCGGGGGGCCGTCCCTTTATTGTTGGCGGGAGGCGGTGAATGCCGTAACTGCGGTGAATGTTTGGATTTCCGGCCGCTGTTATGTTTGGATTTCCTGATTTAAACTGCTGGTCGCAGTAGAAATCCAAACATAAAGGCGGACGCTTCCGCTCCTCCAATTCCAAAATTCCCCTCCGTTACTCTTTCACCGCTGGGAGTTTATTTTGTAGTTGTAGAGCGCGAATAGTTACGAATACAAAAACAGCCCTTATAATCAGGAGAGACACCAACATATGGCAGGAGGCTAAATTAAATATGGACAGCAAGATCATTGAAATCGCCGAAAATGGACTTTATCTTACGATTGAAATTACAGCGGAGCAGGATGTCCGGCTGCTGCACTTCGGAGCGTCACCTTTGGAAGCCGGGGCTATCGCCGACAAGAATAAACCGGGCTTCCGGCTGCTGGAGCTGCAATTGTCGGGTGAAGACCGCGCCGAATATCACGGGCGCACCCACCGGGCCTCCTATCCGGGGCTCCGGATGGTATATGCCGGGCACAGCGATACGGTGAATGCGCTGGGACGCAAGCTGGAGCTGACCTTGGCCGATCACATTACGGGAATTCAGGCGGTACAGCATTTTCAGTTCTATAAGGGCGTGCAGATTGTACGCAGCTGGACAGCGCTGAAGAATGCCGGGGAAGCCGAGGCGGCAGTGGAATACATCTCCTCATTTGCTCTTACAGGTGTAGACAAGGAGGGAAGCGGAGACCGCAACGACAAGATCGAGGTAACCCTCGCGCATAGCGGGTGGCAGAGTGAGCTGCAGTGGCGGACCTATCGGCTGCCTGAGCTGGGGATGTCCCATCTGGCCGACCGCGGCTCGAAACGGATTGCCGCAAGCAATACTGGCTCCTGGTCGGCGGCAGAATTGCTTCCCATGGCTGTGCTGCACAACAAGGAGAGCGGGACAAGCCTGTTCTGGCAGATTGAGCATAACGGCTCCTGGCATTGGGAGCTGACGGATCAGTATGATCAGCTTACACTGCTGGCCAGCGGGCCTACAGAGCATGACAATCACTGGTGGTTGAAGCTGGCCCCGGGTGAGGAGTTCACCTCGGTGCCTGTAGCTGTGGGTGCTGTACAGGGAGGATTCCAGGGTGCAGCGGAACAGCTTACGGCGTACCGCCGGATTATCCGCAGACCTAATGAGGATAATGAGCTGCTGCGGATTATTTTTAACGACTATATGAACTGCCTGTGGGGAAGCCCGACGACGGAGAAGCTGCTGCCCTTAATCGATGCCGCCGCCGATGTCGGCTGTGAATATTTCTGCATCGATGCCGGATGGTATGCGCCTGGAGAGTGGTGGGATGGCGTAGGACAGTGGGAGCCTTCCAATGAGCGGTTCCCGGAAGGGATTAAATATGTGCTGGACTATATCCGCAGCAAAGGAATGATTCCCGGGCTATGGCTGGAGCTGGAGGTTATGGGCATCAACAGTCCGAAGCTGGTGGAGACCGATGACAGCTGGTTTTTCATGCGGCATGGCAAACGGGTCAAGGACCGCAGCCGCTACCAGCTCGATTACCGCAGCCCGAAAGTGATTGAACATGCAAACGGTGTTATTGCCCGTCTGGTTGAGCAATACGGCGTAGGATACATTAAGATGGATTACAACATCAATGCGGGCATCGGAACAGAAACGGCTGCGGACAGCTTCGGCGACGGGCTGCTGCAGCATAACCGGGCCTATCTGGCCTGGCTGGACAGCATCTTTGTACGTTATCTAAATCTTGTGATCGAGAACTGTTCCAGCGGCGGCATGCGTATGGATTATGCGATGCTCAGCCGGCACAGTATCCAGTCGACCAGCGACCAGGAGGATTATGTACAGTACGCTTCCATAGCCGCAGGCTCGCCGGCGGCACTGACACCGGAGCAGTCCGCGGTCTGGTCGTATCCGCTGCGTGAGGGCGATGATGAGGAAGTCATCTTCAATATGGTCAATGCGCTGCTGCTGCGTGTGCACCAGAGCGGACATTTGGCGGAGCTAGAGCCCCGCCGCAGAAAACTGGTGAAGGAAGCTTTGGATTATTACAAAACCATCCGCAGTGATATCCCGCATGCCACGCCTTTCTGGCCGCTCGGCTTGCCGGATAGCGGGGGCGAATGGGTTAGCCTCGGGCTGCGGCGCGGGGAACGCAGGTACGTCGCGGTATGGCGGATTGCCGGAGAAGCCGGGAATGTCCAATTGCCGATAGAAGAGCTGAAGGGGCTTGAACCAGCCATCGCCTGTGCCTATCCGCAGCAGCATGACTTGGCCTGGAATTGGGATAAATCAGCAGGAGTACTGACGGTGGCCCTCCCACCGGGAAAAACAGCGAGATTGTTTGAGATTACTTCGTAAAGTTCGTAAAGCTTGCAGCCAGGGCCGGCTCCCCCTCAACCTGATTCTTGGGGAGCGGGTGCTGGTTCTTTTTTTGTACATATTGAGGAAAGTCTAAAATACAAATTCCGGAAGCCGATATACTAAATGGATGCTTCGGAAAAAAGAATAAAGGAGTTGGTTTAATTTGTTGAATGTAGCTCCACTCAGCAGCCTTAATCGTGCGGGGGCAACAATAGCAAGCCAGAAAAGTCAGAATTCAGGGATTTCTTTTCAAGATGCATTATCGACAACGAATTCGGAAGCAGTTTTGACGGAATTGGAAAATAAATTCGGCATTAAGATCAATGTGCAAGCTATACCCAAGACCGAAGAAGCAGTAAAGAGTGTGTATTCCCATAGTGTTGGCAAAGGAAATGTTACGATCGCTCCCAATATACTGAATCAGTCGGCAACAGATCCACAATTGCAAAAAAAAGTAAAAGATATCATACAGGACCATTTTGCGTCCAGCGCTAATGATAAACCGGGTGATGCCAGCGGGGTAATTATACATCCGGATGGAACAGCTACGTTTTGGGTTATTGGTGATTATTTGACACCTGCCGAGCGGGAAAAGATTCAGAAAGAAGTAGAGGCAGACCAAAAGAAGAAGGCCGAGCAGTTGGACTTGTTGAGTAAATTAAACAGCAGCACGCTCCTCTCACAATTCGGGTCATTTACAGAGACCTCCAGTAGTGGTGAAGAAGCAAATAACGTGTATATAAATAGTGTGCGTCAAGCCAGTCTGGATTCAATGCTGCGGAAAAAGGATCTGTTTCATTTAAATGATTAATACCTTCTTGGATCATGATTACCGCCTAGGTCAACGCGTTTATGACCATTTAGGCGGTTTTTTGCTATGCCATTTGAATCTTCATTCTGCCAGTCCCCCTAATTTAACATTTTTCCATAAAAAACTATCAATGGTAGCCGTTTTCGGCTATTATAATGTATAAACTTCGAATATTTTGTCGAATCAACTCTAATTTATAACGAATAATTTGTCGATAAATATCAAAAGTTGTAGAAATAAAATTGACAGGAAAGAAATAGCACTTTAAAATGCAGATATAGCGTAATCATTACTACTATTTTAGAAGCTATGATAGCTTTTAACACAAAAATGATTATATAAAGTGTTTATATCAAGGGAGGATGCATAATGATGAAAGCAACAGGTATTGTAAGAAAAGTAGATGAACTGGGACGTATCGTGATTCCGATTGAGCTTCGCAGAACAATGGGAATTGACATAAAAGACCCACTGGAGATCTTTGTTGATGGTGAAAAAATCATTCTCAGAAAATATGAGCCTACCTGCATTTTCTCCGGAAGTGCGGAAAACCTGATTAACTTCAAAGGTAAAATGGTAAGCAAAGATGTTCTTGATGAATTGATTTCGAGTTTTGACCATATCTAATTTCTTTTCCTAACCTTACAGATTCCAATGACAGCGGGGGACCGGTGGCAGACACGTTGCAGTGTCCGCCACCGGTCCCCTTTTGTTAATCTCGACTCCATAGACAATACACGCTGCTTTCCTATATCATAAAGGAATGTAACTTAGAGCTGCATGCGCAGAGCAGAGATCACTCGCAAAACAATTTGGAAGGGATGAGTCACCTGATGCTAAAGAAACCGGAAGCAATTGTATTTGATATGGATGGAACGTTGTTCCAGACGGAAACCCTGTTATTGCCTGCTTACCATAAAATGTTCGATATCCTGCGGGAAGAAGGGCTGCATACCGGGCCGACTCCGCCGGAGGAACTTATTCTTGGCAGTCTTGGCATGCTGCTGGAGCAAATTTGGAAGAATGTAATGCCGGATGCCGATGAAGCTGTACACCGCCGGGCGGATGAGCTGCTGCTGCAGATGGAGGTTGAGGGATTGGAAGCAGGCGGCACTCTACTCTATCCAATGGTTAAGGAGACCCTTGCCGCACTTCATGAACGTGGAGTCAAGCTGTTTGTGGCCAGCAACGGGTTGGAGGATTACATCCACAGCATCGTTGTTGTGCATGAGCTGAAGGATTTGTTCGAGGGCTTGTACAGTGCTGGTGGACAAGGCACTGCGACCAAAACCGAGCTGCTGCGCATTCTTCTGGACAATCACGGAATCAGCAGTGCGTGGATGGTTGGGGACCGTTCCTCCGATGTGGAGGCCGGCAAAGGAAACGGACAGACCGTAATCGGCTGTGCCTATGCAGGCTTCGGACGTCAGGATGAGCTGAAGGGCTCAGACGTTATTATTACTTCTTTCGATGAATTAATCGGATTGTACGACCGGGCCGAGTAACGGTTAGAAGCAGGATGCGCCATTCCTGGTACATCTGCAATTCAAGCCTGCCTACAAACACCCCTTGCTCCGCGGTGCTGCGGACAAGGGGCGTTATTTTTTTACTCTGGAAAAGATTAAGTTCTTCGGCGGTTTGCCGGACAAAATGTCTGGAAAAATAGGTTGATAACCTATCTATTTTGTGATTTAATGCAGTAGTACTGTTAAATCTTTTGGATCGGACCGGAACGCACTAACCTGCGTTTTTTTACTGTCCTGTAACCCTTCGGGTGCGGCGTGAATATATTAATTGGTACTGAGGTGAATCTGTTTGGTTAGATTGTCTGTGGTCGTACCGATTTATAATGAAGAAGGCAATATCCGGGAGCTTCACCAGAGCATAACGGATGCGGTGCAAGAAAAGGTGGACAGCTATGAAATTGTGCTAGTCGACGATGGCAGCAAGGATCGGACCGCCTTGATTCTGGATGAGATTGCACGGTCTGACAAGTCGGTGAAGGTCATTCATTTCGAGAAACATTGCGGGCAGACGGCTGCTGTCTGGGCGGGCATAAGGCAGTCCAGGGGAGAACTGGTCGCGCTCATGGATGCCGATCTGCAAAGCGACCCGCGCGATATATTCAGGCTGATGCCCTTTATCGGCAGAGTGGATTTTGTGAACGGCAAACGGGAGAACCGGAAGGATACTTTTTTGAAAAGGATATCCTCATGGATCGGCAACGGAGTAAGAAATTGGCTTACGGGCGAAAGGATCCAGGATTCTGTATCTCCCTTAAAACTTATGAGGCGGGAAGTGGCGGACAGCTTCTTTTTATACAATGGCATGCACCGTTTTTTGCCTACACTGGCTAAAATGAACGGATTTACAGTCATCGAGGTTACAGTAACGCATCAGGAGCGAAAACACGGACATTCCAAATATGGTGTGCTCAGTCCGGCGATTACAGGGTTCGTAGACGCTGTTGTTATCGGTTGGCTGAAAAAAAGGGTCATCCGGTACCGCATCAGATCTATCCCTAATCCGGATTAACGAGAAGCTTTCTGAAATCGGGAGGAGGTGCGGCGGCTGGCCAAGTTTTTAAAGAAAGGGATAGAGTCATTATGAACAAATTCAATATTAAAAATAAATTATACAAGCCTATAGTATTATTCAGCTTAGTTTTGCTTATAAAGAGTGCAGTTGCCTGGTTTGTCGTCTTTAACGACGGTCCCAACTGGAGTATGGTGTTAACGGAAATCCCCTTTTTCATTATTGTGTTCAGTCTGATTGAATGGCTGGCCTCGAAGCGGAAGATATTGTACTACATGATCGCCAATCTGCTGATTACGGTTATTTATTTTTCCGTTCTGATGTATTACAAGTATTACGGTGTGATCGCTACATATCATGCTTTGCAGCAAGCGGATAAAGTCACTAAGGTAGGAGAGAGCACGTATTCTCTGATCGCCCCCTATTACCTGTTTATCTTTGTGGATATTATTTTCTTCCTCTTCTTTATGTTCCGTCCCAAATATATTGCCAAATGGAAGGAACGAGGTTTGAAGCGCATGAACCGGGCAGTTCTGCTGGTCATCACGGCCGTTTCCATCGGACTCTGCTTCTTTAGCATCTGGCCTAATCATGCGAGCATGAATGAGATTAAAAAAGCGGAGAGTATGGGGATTCTTAATTACGAGCTGTATACCCTGTTTGCGGATACCACCGAGGACGAGGAGCTTATTGACAGCAAGGAGATTACCCAGCAGGCGGTCAATGAGGTGAAAGGAATCCAGGAGCCGGCAACAGCGCAATTTTATGGGGCTGATAAAGGCAAAAACCTCATTGTGGTGCAAATGGAGTCGTTCCAGAGCTTCCTGCTCGGACTGACCATTGACGGCCAGGAGATCACTCCCAATCTTAATAAGCTGGTACAAGAAAACACGTATTTCAATAATTTTTATACGAATGCGGGCCAAGGGACAACTTCGGATGCGGAGTTTGTGGTGAACACCTCTTTCTACGTTCCCAAGAATGAGCCGGCTACCTCTTCGGCGTATATGGAGAAATCTGTACCGAGTTTGCCGAAGCTGCTAGCCTCGAATGGCTATGACACGGCAACCTTCCACACCAATAGTGTGGATTTCTGGAACCGCAAGGAGTTATACAAAGCGGTAGGCTTTGACACCTATTATGACCAGGCCTTTTTTGGCGACGATGACCATATTGCCTTTGGCGCATCGGATGAAGTGCTGTTTGCCAAAACAGTGCCGCAGCTCTCCCAGATGGATGCCGGGGATAAGCCGTTTTATGCGATGGTGATTTCGATGACTGCCCATCATCCCTACCATATGCCGGAAGATAAATATAAGATGGAGTTGCCGGAGCGCTTCGAGGGAACGCTGCTGGGCAATTATATTCGCGCCCAGAATTACGCGGATTATGCGATGGGGCAATTCCTTGAGGAACTGAAGACAAGCGGCCTGTGGGATGACAGCCTTGTCGTCTTCTATGGCGACCACCAGGGACTGCCGATGTACACGCTTGGCAGCGATGAGAAGGAACTGATCAATGGACTGGTCGGCCATGAATATGGCTACACCGATATGTTCAACATTCCGTTCATCGTCCATTCGCCGAGTGCTAAACTGCCTGCGGTAATGGATCACACGGGCGGCCAAGTCGACATCTTGCCGACGGTGGCCAATCTGCTGGGAGTGTCGGTTCAGAATCAGCTGCATTTTGGTGAAGATCTGTTTAATCAGCAGACCAACCTGCTGCCGGTCAGACATTTCCTGCCGACAGGCTCCTTCATTAACGACAAGAGCATTTATGTAACAGGAGATGCCTACGCGGACGGTACCAACTACAGTCAGCTGGATAACTCCAGTCTTGAGGGCGGATCTACAGAAGCGCAATTTGATGCTGTACAGCGTCTGTTGCATCTGTCCAACAGCTATATTTTACAGCTGCCGGACCTGGAACAATAATCAAAAGCACAAAGTATAGGTTGTCAACCTACGCTTTGTGCTTTTTTTGTACACTCTAGTAGCCATCCGGCTGATTCTGTATTTGTTCAAAATAGGCATGTACCCTGTTCAGGAGTTCAATTAAAGTTTCACTTTGCTCCTGGCCCAAATAATCGACCATGCCTTTAAACATCTCCCGGATCTTGGCGACGGCTTTATCTGCAAGCAGCTCGCCTTTTTCCGTCAATACAATGCTGCTGATTCTCCGGTCCTGTGAGTCGCTGGTGCGCACAACAAAACCTTGTGACAGCAGGCTGTTCACCATCTGTGTAATCGTAGGGGAAGTTACCTTAAGCAGCTTGCTGATCTCGGAGACAGTCAGTACCTGCTTGTCCGCTTTTGTATTGCGGAGCCTGATCGTGATCAGCACCCGTATTTCACTGGGCTTTAGCCCAAACATCGTTAGCTTCTGCCAATTCATCTTGGAGAACTGCTGAAAAGCCCCCAATAATTCATCCACATGTTCATACCTGTCTTCTTTCACTAATACACCTCATAAGCTTATTTACCTATTATTATAGCCCAGATTTAATCACTTTAGGAGTCAATAAATATACTCAGAATTTATAGCAAGGTTCGACAATTTCCGTATAAATGATTTGCTATAATAAATCGATTCTAGGAATTGCAATCTAATATTTTTATCAATAAATAACAGAAATTTGGAGGGACGTTCTTGAAGAAATCAATGATAGTGACCCTGCTAGCCAGTGTCTTTTTAACTTTTTTTATCTTTAATTCTCAGACTTCAGCGGCTGCGGTATTAGAAGGTGTTGATTCCAATTATATAATCAAAGATATGAACGGCACGTCACAGCGGCAGAAGATCAATATTTACAATCAGAGTCGGCTTGAGATGGAGATTCTTCCGGATAATTCAATGATTCAGTATACCTATGATGCGAATGGCAACCTTCTTAAGCGAAGTAAGGCCACACCCGCAGAACCGTATATCTTCAGCACTTCAGTAGTCTCCTATGATATTTACCTGAAAGGAGTTCCTGACAGTGTTAAAACCGTACGTTTTCCGACATGGACGGATTACAATCAGCAAGATGATCTCGAATGGATTGATGGTGTAAAGGTTGCTCCAAATCTCTGGAGAGGTACGGTCGTTCTGTCCAAACATGGGATGGAAACTGGCGCATATGTAACTCATGTTTATGCGGATAACAAAGCTGTAGCGGGTGTAACGACTCAAATTAAGAATACTCAAACAGTCAGAGCTCCTCAAACGGTCGGATTAGATGCTGAATACTATGAGGTAGTTATAGAAGGCGTGTCCAGAACTATACAAGAAGTGAAATTCCCTACATGGACAGAAAAGAATGACCAGGATGATATTGAGCGGCCCTATGTGATCGGTGAGCGGATAGGCAATACAACGTGGAAGATACGGATACCCTTCAGTAAGCACAATTATGAAGCAGGTAACTATTTCACACATATCTATGCCCATGACAAGTATGGCAATTCAAACTATATCGGAGGAACGTCAGTTGCTGTTAAGGGAGGTGTAGGTGTATCAGGACCGAAAACAGCCAATATCTCGGCCGGTTCATACGATGTTTTGATATACGGACTAGACCCTAATATAAAACGTGTTCAGTTCCCTACATGGACTTCTAATAAAGAGCAGGATGATCTTGAGTGGATTGAAGGTGTGAAGGTTGCCCCTGGAGTCTGGAAAGCCACAGTATTCTTTCAAAGACATAACTCTGAGGTGGGAAGCTATATCACGCATATCTATGCTGATAATAAATATGTTGGGGCTTTAGTTTGTAATGTTAACCGGTAGCTGAGGTACAAATAGCAGAGATAACGAATGCCAAGCAGTAAAAAGAATGAAGTTGGAAAAGTGGAGAGGATGATTGGAGTCAGAATGAAAACCAATAAAATTACTAGCTATGCACTGCCATTTTTAATGATTATTGTTGTATTCAGCCTTCTTCAGAACAAGGCTTTTGCTGCAGAGAATGTAGTGGCTCCTAAAGAATCATTTGAAAGTGGTACTTTTAACGGAACCAGCTATCTCCCTGTGAATGGGACAATTACCAGTGATGCACAAAAGATAGTTAGTGGAAAGTATTCCGCCTATTTGAGTTCTCAAGCATCAGAGGAGTGGAAGGAATTTTCCTATACAGATCAAAGCAAAATTAAATTCGAAAAAAACACAACCTACTCGGTGACTTTTTCCTACAAATCATTGGATATGCAGCCGCTGGATGCGAACCGTTTTTTTTATTTCCTTGCTCGCAGTACTGACAACCTGGAAGACAAGCAGTTTACAACCTGGAATGATGCAAGTGGGGGAAACGGCATAAGAACGATGACGTTCACAACCGGAAATAAAGCAAACTATTACTTAATTTGGGGAATCCACGCAGGGGGTGCCCTTTCTATTGATGATATAACAATCGTGAAGAAAATTTCCGCACAGAGCGAATCTTTTGAAAAGGGTTCATTTGATCAGACTAATTTCCTTGCCGGATCCGGTGTTATTACGAGTGACCCTGCAAAAATAGTTAACGGTCAATATTCAGCTTATCTCTCTTCATTAAACACAGAGGATTGGAAAGCATTTTCCTATACGGATACGAACAAAGTGAAGTTTGAAAAAAATACGACCTACAAAGTTACATTTTCCTATAAAACTATCGATATGGTGCCAACCGGAAGTGATCGCCGTTTTTATTTTTTAGCCAGAAGTACGGATAATACAGATGATAAAGGCTGGACGGCCTGGAGTGACGCTAGTGGGAACAGGGGAAGAAAGTCGATAACATTCACAACGGGAAACAAAGAGAATTACTATTTGATCTGGGGAATATTTAAAGGCGGCGCCCTGTCCATTGACGATATAGAAATCACAAAAGTGAATGAATCCTTCGAGAGTGGTTCGTTTACCAATACTAATTTCAATGCAGGCTCTGGAGTCATTACTAATGAATCGTCCAAAGTGGTTACTGGACAATATTCAGCTTACCTTAAATCACTGGCGACCGAACCAACAAAGGAATTTGTAAATACAGATCTTAATAAGTATAAATTCGAACCTAATACGACTTATTCAGTAACTTTCTCCTATAAATCAGCTGACATGGATTCTTCGAACGCCAACCGGTATTTCTATTTCCTGGCCCGAAGTTCAGACAAGCTAGAAGAGAAAGGAATGACTACCTGGCAGAACCCTAGTGGCAGTAAGGGCAGCAAAACCGTTACATTCACGACAGGGAGCAAGGATAATTACTATCTGGTTTGGGGCATCCGTCAAGGTGGCGCTCTTTCGCTGGATGATATAGAAATCTCTAAAGTAAGCGAATCTTTTGAAGGTGGCTCATATAGCGGGACTGGCTTTTCACCCGTATCCGGAATGATTACCAATGAATCCTCAAAAACCGTCAGCGGTTCATATTCTGCCTATTTAAGCTCCACAGCTTCCCAGCAGTGGGCGAATTTCGCAAGTACAGATTTGGATCAAGTGAAGTTTCAGAGCAATACGACTTATTCAGTGACCTTTTCTTATAAATCTATTGATATGGATTCAACCAATGCTAACCGCTATTTTTACTTCTCAGCACGTGGTCTAGATGATATTGAAACCAAAGGCTGGACTACATGGAATAGTGCCTCGGGAACAAAAGGAGTAGAAACAGTCAGCTTTACTACCGGGAATCAAGAAAACTACTATTTGTTCTGGGGAATTTATGGTGGAGGCGCTCTCTCCATAGATGACATTATTATTAAGCAAGCGACAACTTATCTATACGATGATAATGGAAGGCTGATGCAGATCAAACAACCCAACAATAAGATTACTTACTATAACTATGACTCAAATGGCAATCTGAAGGGGACTCGAACGGAATAGTGCTACTATGCGCTGAAAGTAATTTGCGAAAGAGGAATGCTAATGAAGAAACGGTCAGCTGTATGGATATTTGGCATCATAGTTTTACTATTATCAGCTTTCTTTATTGAACCTCCCTTTGTATTCGGAAACTCGGGCAATAATCAAAATTATACGTATGATTCCGCAGGAAGACTAAACTACATAGATTCAAGAAGCGGAAGAGTTAGCTTTCAATATGATTTGCAGGGGAACTTGACTTCAAAAGTTAATGAAGTAAATCTCGTCGGATTGTACACCGGCACAAGTTCTATATTTTCCGCCACTTCCCAGTACAGCAGTACGCAGGGACAGGGGAATTGGTATTACCAGGAATGGGATGGGACGAAATACACAGATCTGAAATATAAGAATAATCAATGGGAGGGATTAACCCCCTATACGATTATTTTGAATGATTTTCAACATCCGGATCAGACGGATTCAGTTAGAAAGTGGGTTGCACCTAAGTCAGGGATGATACAAATTTCGGGAATTGTAGCAAAGAGTAATACAACAAGCGGGGACGGGATCGTTGCTAAGGTATTGAAAAATGATATACAGCTATGGTCAAAAACAGTTGCCTATAATGATTCAACCGGTTACGAAGTGGGTCTGACCGTGGGGGTGAGCAAAGGCGATGCGATCTATTTCGTAGTAAATAAAAATGCTGAAGCTTCTTATGATGGTACCACGTGGAAACCGGTAATAGCATACATGGAGGCCAGCTCCGCTCAGGACCAGTACAGCAGTACGCAGGGGCAAGGGAATTGGTATTACCAGGAATGGGACGGGACGAAATACACAGATCTGAAATATAAGAATAATCAGTGGGAGGGATTAACCCCCTATACGATTATTTTGAATGATTTTCAACATCCGGATCAGACGGACTCGGTAAGGAAGTGGATCGCACCCAAATCAGGGATGATTCGAATTTCAGGAAATGTAGCGAAAAGTAGTACAGGCGGAGGGGATGGGATCGTTGCCAAGGTATTAAAGAATAAGATGCAGCTTTGGTCAAAGACAATTGCCTATAATGACGCTGTTGGTTATGAAGTGGGTCTGACCGTGGGGGTGAGTAAAGGCGATGCAATCTATTTTGTAGTTAATAAAAATGCCGAAGCCTCCTATGATGGTACGACGTGGAAACCGGTAATAGCATACATGGAGGCGAGCTCCGCTCAGGATCAGTACAGCAGTACGCAGGGGCAAGGGAATTGGTATTACCAGGAATGGGACGGGACGAAATACACAGATCTGAAATATAAAAATAATCAATGGGAGGGATTAACCCCCTATACGATTATTTTGAATGATTTTCAACATCCGGATCAGACGGATTCAGTTAGAAAGTGGATTGCACCCAAGTCCGGTAAGATCCGAATCTCAGGAAATGTAGCGAAGAGTAGTACAGGCGGAGGGGACGGGATCGTTGCTAAGGTATTGAAAAATAAGATGCAGCTTTGGTCAAAGACAATTGCCTATAATGACGCAGTCGGTTATGAAGTGGGTCTGACCGTGGGGGTGAGTAAAGGCGATGCGATCTATTTTGTAGTTAATAAAAATGCCGAAGCCGCCTATGACGGAACAATCTGGAGACCAGTAATAGCTTTTGTGAATTGAATTAGGGTGTGGACCGCTCTTGCACTAGATTCGTTCTTTGCTATACATGATTTTAAAAAATGAATGATAGGGGAGTATTTATTTGAAGAATAGAAAAAAGATGAATTCATTTCTCAACGTTGCTTTATCCTTTACTATATTAGTAGGCGGTTTTCCAGTTACAAATGAACGTATAGCCGCTGCTGAGAGCAATCCGAGCCCTTCCTCTGAATATGTGAAGGCCGAGACTAAGGTGGAAAGTCCTGCTCCTTCTCCAGCCCCATTGAATACCATATCCGAACAGCAAATTGAGCCTACATTTAATCCCGGAAATATCCAGATGAAATCAGCCTTTGCTGAAAATAAAAAGCTTATAGACGAGGTTGTATCCGTAACTGGAGACGTTTACGATCCGAACATGTTAACCATTCAAATGTTAAAAGAGAAAACCTATGAAACGCGTATGAAATTAGTTCCTGGGAAAACAAAGGGAAATTTAGAGAAGCCTCTTGCCCATTCGGCTGAACCCAGGTCCCTGGATTTAACCCAAACAGAAATTGAACCGCTTGTTTTGGCTGGAGCCTCCAAGGTTGATGTATATTGGGTGAATTATCTGAGCTTGCTACAGGAGAAGCGAACCCCGCTGGAACTTTGGAAATGGAAACTGAATGAGGGAAGATCCTGGGAAGATATCCAGCAGGAGCTTGAAAAAGAAGCAGGAATATTCAGTAAGCCTACTGTACAGGAAAATGTGTATGCAACTGAAATGTTGAACCATTTTTCGTTTAACGGAAAGCAAACAGTTTCCTCCTCAGTATATGGACAAGAAGAGGGTACCGGGAAAGGGTATCGATCAGAATTAGCTCTCTCCATGAGTACCTTCGATGCAGCCGTATCCGGTGTAATCAACAAGTTAGCCCTTGCTCAAATCAATCAAACCTATAAACCGCAGTTTAATGACCGCAACAGTTCCAGTGAAATGGTCGATCCAGTGTCAGGGAGTGTGACCCGAAAAGAAAACCTGATTCACTTGCCTGGTGTGGATGGACTGGACTTAGATATTGGCCTTATGTATAACTCTAACCAAAGTATTCCCTTTCTTATTAGTACATGGTGGGATCCCAACTTCCAGAGTTGGGAATATAGCTACAATTATCGTCTTCCGGTCTTAGGCAGTGGGTGGTCGTATCAATTCCCATACTTACAAAGAGCTGGTGATACGGGGTTCATCTACCACGATGGAACAGGCAATGCGTATAGAGTTCGTGATGACAATAGTAATGATGAACTCTCACTTTATACAAATTTACTCAATTATAAAGGCAAAGACAAGCGACTGGTATATGAAAACTGGAACAATGGCGCATTCAGTAATGGGCAACAAAGATCAAGTTCCTACATTGAATACTTAGATCTTAAACGAGAATACTTTTCCAATGATGGGGAGTTAATTGGAATCGTAGATCGCTTCGGAAATACGATTACATTTAAATACGACGGATCAAGAAGATTGTTCTCGATAACGGATACCGTTGGCCGTGTGGTGAAATTTAATTACGAGGAAGACCTGGATTCCGAGGTGTTTGATGGGGAAAACGTAGATATTCGGGTCTATAGCGAAGAGAACGCAACGCAAGAAGTTCAGAAGGTGGTATTGACGAAAGGGAGAGTATTGGGGGAAATCCAAAGAAATATAGGCATACCCCCACTTCAAAAGTATATTCCGTACCTTGCGTCAATTACCGATCAAAACGGAGAGAAAACCTATTTCGAGTATCAAAATGGCTTTTCTTCTTATGTTGGTTCTTACGACGGATTTCTTTTTAATTCGTTCCTGAAAAAAATTACGTATCCCAATTCTGTTACAGAATATGAATATGAACAAGCCGATCGTCATACCGGCCCGAATTCCACCGTCGTAGAGTATCGGGCGAAATCTAGAAAGGACAAGACGGCATCCAAGACGTATCAGGAAATAAACTATACTTATACAGGTGATTATACGGGGAATACCCCGGATCAATATCCCGCTGTTTTGCCTGCGGATTTTCGGTTTAGTACGACGTCAACTGTGGTTAGCACGACTGCCAGTAATGGGCTCCAAACCACTCATACATTTGATAAAGATGGCAGAGTGCTTCGGACGGAAACCCGGGAGGCTGGAGGCGAGCGGAAGATCACTGACAATACGGCGTTTCATGGAGTCTTTACCCGGTATCCCACAAGGACTACCCTCTCGGAGTATGCTCCCCAAGACACTGAAGCAACCGCAAATCATTTATACACCGAAACCGTGTATAACAGCTGGGGGCAGGTTGAGAGTCAAACGAAGCCGTTGACCGGAGATCAGTTTAATAATCCGGCAATCAAACAGCATTATACAACCACCTACCAGTATGAACCTAAGTATCATTTGCTGGAAACGCAGTCCTGGTATAACAATGAAAATGATGCAGCACCGCAAAATGAACGTTATACCTATACTGCTGAAGGGCGGCCGGTAACGGTAACCAATGCGTTAGGAGACAGGACGGTATACAGTTATAGTTATTTTAATAGTACGGGAGGGATCTCCCAGGCAACGGCGGAGAAGACTGCCCAAGGCCAACTGGTGGCCAAAAGCGTGACCCAGTACGGGCCCGAAGGCCGCCGTGCTTACCCTACCGAACAACAGCAGTGGTTCAACATTGGTAAATCCAATCAGCAGATTGTGAAAACCACGATGAGCTATGAGATGGGTTACGGGTTGCTGAAAAGTCAGAGCGACGGAAATGGCAAGACCACAATGTATGAATATGATGCTGCAGGGCGTCTGAAAAAAGAGACCTATCCAAATCGCACCAACGCCAACGGGGAAGTGTACAGCGAGGTCGTAGAGTACAACTACTACAACACAAGTTCCGCACAGTTTGATGCTGTCAATACGGGAATGCCGGTCTTAAAAGTGGACTCTATCCGAACTGTCACTCAGTTATCGAATAACAGCGTGGTTAAAACCTATGCCAATGTACTTTATAACGGAATGGGTTTGGCCCTTTTAGAGGAACACTTTGATGATAACGCTGGAAAGTGGGTGTTCACCCAGTATCACTATGACGATATGGGCAGACCCATCTATCAAAAAGATGCGCTTTCCAATGAAATAACGGTGGGTTATGATGCTTGGGGCCAGCAAAAAAGTTTAACGGATTCCTATCGTAATGTCTTTGTGACAAATTATAATTTGAAGCAGCGGAAAGCGGTAAGCTACCTGACTGCGGCGGGCACCTCCGAAACGATGAATTACATCGAGGAGTCGTATGATGCGTGGGGCCGGGTGATTTCGAAGCGGACGTTTAGAGATTGGCCGAATCAGTCGCAGCCCATCACTGAACGCTTCAGTTACGATATTATCGGCAATCTTACGGGATATACCGACCCGATGAACCATCTCAATGAGGCTGGCGTGACAACCCTTTACAGTTACAACGCATTAAATCAGTTAACTGGTGTTAAGGATGCGCTGAATCAGACCACACGGTACAGCTATGACGGAAATGGACAAATATCTAAGGTGACCGTTCAGGGCAAGGGTGAGTCGGAACAAACCTTAAACACGAAGAGTTACAACGAAATCGGACTGATGACGACGAAGCAGGACGCCGCCGCCCAAAGCGAAAGTGTGTCCTATAATAATCTGGGTCAACAGACCGGTAAAACGGACCGTATGGGCAGTGTGTTCAGTTACAACTACGACGAGAGAGGTCAATTAAAGAGCAGTTCCGTTAGTGGAGTAATCAATAATACGTCCACGATGCAAAAAATCGATGTTATCTATGGAGATGGATCGCCAAAGTACCGCACGATCAATAGTTATGTTAATGGAACCGTAAGGGCAACGCAGAAACGTTACCTGGATAGCATGAACCAAGTACGCAACGACTACTCCGTTGGATATTCTTCTACGGGTGCGGGTGGCCACGCGTCGTACATCTTAAACGAGTTGGATGTACTGGGCCGAATGACACAAATAAATGATTACAATCTTGGGTTTTATGTAAACTACCAGTTTGACAGTCAGCGGCTGATCAACGTCCAAACCAATGGCAGCGCGTCCCTAAGCAAAGCTGCATCCGACAATGTACAGTATAGCTACTATGCAAATGGCCGAGTCAAGACAATTACGTACCCGCCGTTGACGGATGGAAGTATCTTAAAAACAGAGTACACGTACAACAAAGCACTCGGTTGGGTAGAGAGCATGAAGAATACAAAGGGTAGCTCCGTGCTTTCGGGATACAACTACAGCTATGATAATAATGGGAATATTACAGCGGTAACTGAAGTCCTCAATAATGGAGCAGCAAAAACGACAAGCTACGGATACGATGCTTTAAATCGTCTACTGTCAATCAAACGGCCGAATGGTCAAAGTACGCAGTACACGTATGATGTGCGTGGCAATCGTCTAACCTCAAGCGAGAGCGTCAGCACCAGTCTGGATCTGAGCGATACAAGCTACACCTATGATTTGCAAAATACCTTGACCGGATTAACCAAAAATGGGAATACGACCATCTTCACCTACTATGCGGACGGCCTTCGGTATTTGAAGAGCACTGGAACGACCCATACTCAGGTTAACTATGATTTTAGTGGCCAAGTTATCGCAGAGGAGAAATTAAGCGGCAACACTGTAATACAAAAATCCTCCTTTGTCCGTGGAGACCGGGTATTGGTGAAAAAGGACAAGACAGCAGGGAAGGATTACTACTATTTGTACAACGGTCATGGCGATGTGGTGCAAATCGTCAATACCAGCGGAACACCAGTTAACACCTACAGCTATGACGAATGGGGGAATATCACCAGCCAGACGGAAGGGATACAAAACTCCTTTAAATATGCTGGTGAGATTTACGACGAAGAAACGGGACTTTACTATCTGCGTGCACGGTATTATGATCCGAGTATCGGGCGGTTTTTAAATGAGGATACGGTTGAAGGGCAGATTGATAATCCGCTGAGTCAGAATCTTTATACGTATGTGAGTAATAATCCGTTGATTTATATTGATCCGACGGGACATGATGCACAAATGGGACCCGGGTGGAGCGGCTTTGCTGGAAATGCATATCTAACCGACGATCCGTGGAACTGGAGTGGACCCGTAGCAGACATTGCCGATTTTTTGATTTTGAGTAATATCAAGACTCTCCAAGATTCCGATTCATCAATGATTGCTAAAAGTTTAGCCTTGGCAGATTTAGTTCCGGTAGGAAAAATCATAAAAGGCAGCAAAATAATGTTACAATTACTTAACAAAGAGGGTAAATTAATAAAAAAAGAGTTCGAGCTAACTGGAGATGCATTGAATGCTTCCAAGAAGTTGAGTTGTAATTGCTTCACCGCTGGAACGAAGGTTCAAACAGACGAAGGAGAGAAGAATATCGAAGACATTGAAGTCGGAGATAAGGTTCTTTCCAAGGATGAGAATACTGACGAAGTAGCCTATAAAGAGGTTACAGCGACATTCAACCATGAAACGGATGAGATTTACAAAATCCATGTGGGTGGTCAGACGATTGAATCGACCTATAATCATCCGTTCTATGTGAAGGACAAAGGATGGACGTTCGTCAAGGACCTCAAAGTCGGTGAGTTGCTTCTTCAGAGCGATGGGAATACACTCAAGATAGACAGCATTGAACTGGAACATAAGCACGTCACGGTTTACAACATGACGGTTGATGAGTTCCATACGTACTTTGTTAGTGGTCTTGGAATTTGGGTGCATAATACAGGACCTTGTCCACTTTTTGATAAGGTTAATTATGGAAACCAACAACTTGGTTGGAAGTATGGCGAGCACATTAAAGATTATCCTGGCCTAAGTCATCAACAATACAAGGGGCTAGCTGAAACTATTTACAGGAATGCTGATCGAGTTGTTCATGATGCCAAAAATGGAGAATATTATTATATTAAGGGAAAAGATTTGCTGAGAGTAAAGGAAAACGGAGATTTTGTTAGTTTGTACCCAGGGGCGGACTCTACAATAGTTAAAACAGCAATATCTAATGGGGGATGATAAAGATTGAGCGCAAACATAAATATTGTTTTATTTTCTATAGATTTTATAGACATTGAACATATAATTGAATCTTTGAATGTTTTAGGGTTATCAGTCATAATTCAAAAAGTTGAAACTATAAAGAATTGGGAATTCGAAAATTTAAAAGAACACACCTTAAAACTAAGCGCTAAATCACTTGAGGATTTAGTTGATTCTGGTGATATTGTTTTAATAAGTGGGTTGATAGTTGCAACGTACTATTTTGGAATTATGATTGACAAACTTGAAAATGGTATTTTTGACATAAGGATATCTATAGACACAAAATTGATGAAAAGTTTAGATAATGAAATTATTTATAGTTATAATCAAAGTTTTTATGACTCCATTTCAAAAATCGTGCTTTCTGAAAAAATATCAAAGAATCTCTTACTTGCAACAATGGGAGTAGAATCAGTTATTGAATATGACAATGTATTTAGAAATATCTTTGAAAATAGCCACAATATATTGAGGTGGATCGTTTTCAATGAGGATATGGTTAGTGTGCTTAAAGAATATGATTATATAAAGAGTAATCCTTTTGTATGGGATAAGAAGTCCTAGAATTCATTTGGCCCTGGATAACATTCCAGGGTCTTCTTTTTCAACAAGGACAACACGATGTGTAGAATCATATACGGGACATCATACAGAAGCTAGACTTCAAGCTGAACACATTTACGGGCATTGATAATGTTACCGCTTCGGTAATCGTGGCGGAAGTCGGAGACATTACCCGATTTACCAGTGCTGACAAGCTAGCTAAGTACACAAGGCTTACACCAAGCCAAATGAGTAGCGGCGGCAGGGGGAAAAACCGAAATTAACGGCAAGGAAACAGAGCGTTGAACAAGACTCTATGGGGATTAGCAGTCAGACAAGTTCAGACCGCTAGAATGTCCAAGAAGCCGCTCAATCCTGTATTCCATGGTTATTATGAAAAGCGGCTTAACGAAGGCAAAAAGAAGAAGCAAGCTATCATCTGCATCATGCGAAAGCTGGTAAACATCCTTTACAGCATGATAAAGAACAAAACCGAATACCGTCTTATCGCTTTACCTGAATGGGCGGCAAGCTAATGATACAATGGTGGTAGCTGAAAAACAGTTGCCACCTTCTTTCTTTCCTGAATCAAGTTTCTAACTAACGAAGGGGAGAAGAATATCGAAGACATTGAAGTCGGAGATAAGGTTCTTTCCAATGATGAAGAGACTGGCGAGGTAGCTTATAAAGAGGTTACGGCTACGTTCAACCACGAGACTGATGAGATTTATCAAATCCATGTGGGCGACCAAGTGATTGAATCGACCTGTAACCACCCATTCTATGTGGAAGGCAAAGGGTGGACATTCGTCAAAGACCTCAAGGTTGGAGACTTGCTTGTACAGAGCGATGGGAATACACTCAAGATAGATAGCATCGAACTGTTGCACAAGCACGTCACGGTTTACAACATGACGGTTGATGAGTTCCATACGTATTTCGTCAGTGACCTAGGGATTTGGGTGCATAATACAAATTGTAGTGTAAATAGTGTTACTAATCTTTTAGGCAAAATGTCCGAATTTACTGGTTCTACTAGAGAAAAATTGTTATCTGCTGTTCAAAATGGAGATTTAAGAAGTATAGTAAATGAACTTTATAGACCAGGAGGAAAGGTTGGAGATGGCGGAACTGCTGCTATACTAACACAAGAGTTTTACGATGGTACTTCAACGCATCTACTAAAAGCACAGCAACGGTTAAAACAGTTAAATGATCTAGCGAAATTCGGGAAACTTGGTCTTAATGATTTAGATATAGTTGATGCTTTAACAGATGATTTAGAGAAAGCAATAAGACTGTTTAAATAGAGGAGTTGGTGGTTATGAATAAAAAAACGGAAGAATTCTTGAGAAAAATGTTAGACTTCTTACCGTCAACTGATGATGCGTATAGAAAATCAATCGCGTTTCAAGGTGAGGTGCTAGAAACTGTCATAATTGAGGACATCTTCATGCCTGAAATAATTAAACTATTAAGTGGGGAAAGAAACCTCAATCTATTAGAAAGTATTTTTAATTATTTTGAAGAAGTATCTAATTGCGAAGATACTCAATTAAAAAACGTTTTTTCAGTTACGGTGTTGGAAATACTCGGAAATGACAGATCGATTCTAGGGACTGCACAGAAATACATGGGAACTAAAACGATACAACTTCAAATAGAAGCTGATAGAGCATTAGGTAGAATCTAGTCAGCATAGACTCATAAGATATTGACGGTTATCCATAATGGATAACCGTTTTTCTTTATTCCGAGGCAGAGGGGGGGCCAGTGCCGAATGTACTCATCATTCAACCAATAACAGATCTAACCCATGTAATGCTCGTATGAAAATTTCGCTATTTTGTTTATACGCACAGAAATGCTTGAATTTTATCACCTAAATAACGCTTTGGCGATACATTGAACAGGTTCATTATGGTCAGATACCACCATGATTGACCTATATTTTGTTATCTTCGCTTTCTCACGTTTTTTTCGATATGTCTGCAACTGTAGAATACCCTATCTCGATAGAAAGGGTGAGAAGGTCAGAAGTCGCAACTTCTTGGATGGATAGCACGACAATTCATAGTAGGGGCGGCAAACTTGAAGTATCAACAGGATGAAGTCCGCTCTTATTGTCAGGAGCAAGGATGGAACTTGCAGGAAATCTTTACGGGTACAAAACCTAAAGGTTGGAGATTTGCTTGTTTCAAGTGATGGTACTAAACTAGCAATTGATAAAATTGAAATAGCGCCGCGACAAGCAACTGTTTACAATTTCATGGTTGCTGATTATCATTCTTACTTTGTATCCAATCTTGGGATTTGGGTGCATAATTGTACTATTCTCTTACCTCAGGTAAGAATTTCAAAAGTCATTATCTTGATCATAAAAAACTCCTTGAAAACTCCCTTGGCACCAAATACAAGAACTATGATGACGAGACAACTACAAGATTTTTAAGTGATCTTGGGAGTTTAATTAATGATGGTAAAGTTAAATTCATTGGGAATGCCACGTTACTACCAAATGGGGAGGTATACAAGGTTTACCGTGGGAATGGTTTGACTTTGACCACAAAACAAAATGGTGAATGGCACACACCTTTGGAGTCGGGAGAAGGATTGGATAAAAAATTTATTTTTCAATAATAGAAGGAGGAGAACGCAACAATGTATTTGGAAGAAATAAAAAGTATAGTCCAGAATAATTTTTTGAGTAGCTTTTATGTAACCGGTGTAGTTCTACCCCCGGAAACAGAAAGTGAACTTGCGGAGTTTGTACCTTATAGAAGTTACTTGTTTCTAGAATTTGGTGTTAACCTCATAAAAATTGAAGCGATTGAGCAGTACTCCAAACTTTCTGTTCAATAACTCCAACATTCAAAGTTAGGGTAGAGGTTGAAAATGCTATACCAACAAAATCAAATATTAGTGACATTATTTTTGATAATAGTTTGATTGATAACAAAGTTAGTCAAATGGAAATGTTTAATATACAAATAACATTTGAAGAAATTATTTGCGATGCACTTGGTTTATCTTTAACTAGTAGCACTAATAAACAGGAGTTATTTCTAGACCCTCAATTTTTCGGTATAAACATTGGAGGTTCCGGCGTAGAGGAGTTATGGAAGAATAGTCAACTAGAAGGATATAAATCAAAATCAACGACTATTAATTTTAAATGACCTAATGTTACTTCAAAGACCTTGAGGGCGGCAATCCTCAAGGTCTTTCTTTTATCCCCACCCAGTACTGAATGAATCGGGCGGCTCACCTTGAAAGAACTTAGCGCTCATCACTTCCGTATGAATTCCTCTATATATGCCTGTACGTACATGTAATGTGTTGAAAAATATCAATAAACGATGCAGTTGTTGGTGCGGTTTCAGGTATGAGTGGAGGAGTGGGGACACTCTTAAGTCCTCTCGTAGCAGGAGAAAGAATAGTCCAGACGGAAGGAATACAAAACTCCTTTAAATATGCTGGTGAGATTTACGACGCAGAAATGGAAAAGGGACTTTACTATCTGCGTGCACGGTATTATGATCCGAGTATCGGGCGGTTTTTAAATGAGGATACGTATGAAGGGCAGATTGATAATCCGCTGAGTTTGAACTTGTATACTTATACTCATAATAATCCTTTACTTTATATTGATCCCACAGGTAATTGTATCTGGGACGCGTGTGTAGCTGAATCCATTAGTGTAGTAATATTGATCGGTGGAGCTGTAGTTGCAACAATTGGGGCTGGAATTACAAAAGGAGTTGCTATGGATAAAGCAGGTATTAACATTTTTGACACTTATGATCAGGGTGTTACAGTTATTCAGCAGCCTGGCCAGTAGCAAAGCGTTATTGTACTTCAACAGCCATGATTTCAAGGAAGGCAAACGATAATACAACAACCTAAAATTAATGTAATAACACAAGAACAATTTGATATTTTACCCTTTGATTTTCAGCAGCGGATATTAAATTTAGGGGCATTAATTTTTGATGTTGGATCATTTGAGAAAAGTATTGTTAACCTGTCACCAAGCGAAAGAGTGGCTAGTGTCCGGGCAACTGCGGCTACCATGGCAACAAATTATGGTTTTAAAAAGGACTCAAGGTTATCCAAATTAAATGGTAGAGATGTTTACATTGATCCTGCAACAGGGAGCCTATATTCTGTTGACACACAACACGGTAGATTTGAGGTTACTAATAGTCGTGGTATACATCAAGGTGAAGTTAATTTTGATCTAAAATCGACTAAGCCAGCTGACAAATCTGGTAAACATAATATAAGAACCAATTAAGGAGGGTTTTAATGAATAATATGATTAAAGAGTATATAGATAAGTATTTAGTGGAGAAAAAAAATATTCAGGAATATTTAAATAAATGCAGAAGTGTAGGTTTAATTCCGAACAAAGTGCTTGAGTTCATTAAGAAAAATGGATTTGATTATACTCAAATAAATGTAGGAGAAGTTTGGCCAGCTACTGAATGGTTGCTAGATTTTGGAGATATTAAAGAAGACGACTTTGAGATTAGCTATAAATGCCGACTGATGGTTTCTAAGCTTGTCCCTCTTTATTACTTGCAACATGAATATGAGACAAAGAATTTGGATAAAAATGCGGTTAGCCCAATTCTAGATGGATTTGATACCCAGCCATATACTAGAGTTCAAGCAGAGTTTGAAGATATCGTTAATAGTATCTACAATCCCCTGGGCTATATGCGACTCTCCTATGGAGAGCTGTCATATGTAATTTGTGGTTTAGAAAAAAACACTGATATCTTTGGTTCGCAAGTAACTATTGAATCAATATTTTTTAGGGATTTTCTAGAATTATGTTAATCTCTGAAAATATTTTCTGAAATCAATATCCCTCTGGTGCATCAGGAAAGAGCTCAAATGCAATTTTGTTGAAGGCAAGAGTGTCGAGAAATACTGTGCAGGGGGGATACAGAAGAATCGTAAAACAATCCTAAACATTAGGACAATCGAACAGCCTGACGGGATAAGAGCTCTTGACCATTCGCGGGGCAATTCTCATAATCGCTAAGCAGCGGACGGTCGTGAAGGACAAGCGCGCAAGCAACTTCGTAAACCTTAGAGCACTTGAATGCGCCATTATGGTAGGTTCAGGTGCTTTTTTTCACTTGTGGAGATTAGTCTATAAGTCGGAAGTCGGTATTGCCATATTTTACTATTATGAGTAGAGTGAAAAAAAAGATCAAAATGAAGCAAAAAAATAGACATGAATTTTGTTATAAATTGTGTTGTTTTGACAAAAAAATAAAGAGATGGATTCCTGTAAATTCAAGCTTAGTGTAATTGAGGCACCAGAGGGTCAATTGAGTTAATAGTTACAGAAAATAGACAAGGAGATTTTCAGGAACTACTTAATAACAGATTGAATAATTTCCTCGAAAAGGGAGTTAAAGTTCTAACGGAGGAAAAATACAATAACATGGTTGAAGAAGAGTTTTCGAGAAATCAATGGGTATTTGAAAAAAAATAATATATTCTAAGATGACAAAAGTTATAATCTTAATCACATGGAATAAGAAGAGCCATGTGGTTTTTTCGTTCTGATAATTCCGTATCAACCTGAAATTATTGTAGTCATCTTCTTTTCAAGATTTAATATGTAAAACCTATAATGAACCGAGTCAGCTTGTCGGACCGACGCTTCCTCGCAGAATGAAAGCATGCTGTACAACAGCCTAGGACTGTTTTCGAGTAAGAGCGACCGGAATAGGACTGTGTCGAATTACCAGTATGACGAGCACAATCAGCTCATCAATGCATCCCTTTGCGTGACTATTGGGGGCACTCCGCAGACACAGAAGACTCTCAGTTGATTTGCAGAAACTGTCAGATCTAGAATATGAAGCGGCAAAAAAAAGGATAACACAGCTCGATAACGATGGATTTGCTGCAGATCAATAAAGTTTGTGATGAGGATTGAATTTGTTCTTACAAGGAGAGATGTGGAGTTTATGCATAATTATTCTATAAAAAAAATTGGGATTGGGATATTATTTCTTGCTTTCTTAACGTTAATAATATCAAGCTGTCAAAAGGAGAAATCTTTAAGTGATCAAATTATGCGCATCATAGACGACAAATGCAATTTGGGTGAGATTTGTGATATTTCACTTAACGAAATTACTACATTTAAATGGGATAAGGTGGTTGTTTTTCAGGTGGGAAGTTCAAGTAAGGAAATTAGTAATGCTTTAGGTGTTAAATATGAAGGTTCAACTGATTTAATGAGCGGACTTATTTTTGTGTTAGATAACAAAATAGTTTATGAAGAGATGATCCCATATCAAACAGAACGCCCTACTAACTTACAAATATTTATAGACAAAAAAGCTAATGAACCCAACAACGTAGTTCTGAGCTTCGATGATGCTATATTAAAAGGGAATAAGGAACGGTTGGACGATGTTACTTATTATTCTATTGGTGTAAATAATTAAAAATAAAGAAAAGCCACATGTGATGATATAATCCATGTGGTTTTTTCTTGTGAAAATACATTTGACATTCTTAGTAAGGCATTATACAGTCAAACTTTTGAGCCATACTAGGTATGGCGGTGAATGAAATGATAGGATTACAATTTATAGCAGACACGTTTCACATGGAGTACAAATCGGTAGCAGAAGCAATCGGAGTTTCTAAACAAACATTTCAAGACTGGATCAAAGAAAGACGTAAGATACCTGAGCCACGTCTGGAGCAATTGTCCGAGTTATTTGGGATCGACGATAAAACTTTGTTCCAGAAGGAGTTGCTTCCATCTGAAAAGTCGGAAATCTTGATGGTTTACTTAACTAGAACAGATGAAATGAAGAAAATGATGTTACAACATTGACGATGAAGGAAACGAATATACTACAACGCAATACTATTCACAGCATTATAACCTTCTTGAGTTTGCTCAAGCGGGACAGAAATGAGAAAAACTATCGAGCAGATAAAGCCTGCACAGGAACTGCAACCGCATAAAGTTCGGAACTACTTAGAACGTCGTGATGCCAAACGAGCAGATGTCCTGTGTGTTTTATCTACGCTGTATTAATGCTTAGAAATAAGAGTAACACCTAACAAAATTATAATAAATTCAGAAGAGCTGCATTTGCGCAGCTCATTTGTTGTTCATGAGACATTCCAGGATTGAGTCGTGTGCTTTATAGAGGCTTTGAAGAAATACATACTTTTTTAGCACGTTCTTCGAACGATTTACGTGCCTAAAGAGTGCAGGATCATATTGTAAGAAAATTAGATGGGGAGGTAGGGCATCATTGCATATTGTACTTTTAGGCATCAAACCTGAACTTAGTGATCCGCGTTTCAGATTTCATGAGTGCGGAACGTGCGAGGAAGCACAAGAAGTATCATCTATTATTAAGCCCAAAATAATCCTGGTGGTTGAAGATTTGGCCCAGGAATTCCTACTGTTCGCCCTGAGTTTAGCTGTGAAGATGGTGGTGATTAGTGAGGCTTATCCGTTGTCACTGACAGCGGTACGGAGCTGGACTGCACTCGGAGCTGCAGATGTGTGGTCTAACCGGGAATGGCCAGCGCGGCTCCGGGATTCCATGGATGAGCAGCAGATCAACGCTGCCGGGACGACGATTAATGAACACAGCGAAATGAATAGAGCTGTGGAACGAACGGTGATTGCGGTAGGGAGTGTCCTTGAAGGTAGTAGAGTACAACTACTATAATACAAGTTCCCCAAACTTTGATGTTGTCAATACGGGAATGCCGGTCTTAAAAGTGGACTCTATCCGAACTGTCACTCAGTTATCGAATAACAGTGTGGTCAACACTACCAACCATATAAATTTGATGGTTCTATTCCTGATTTTATTAAAGACTTATTCGGATGGTGAGGATATGAATAGAGTTACAATTCACGAGAGCATTGTTAATAATAAGATTTTTGAAGAGTTTCAGACTCGCAATGGAATCAGTCTTTTCAACCACTCTGCTAATAGTTGTTCGCTAGAAGACTTTCTTGCTGTTTCTTATGTTTTATGCCCTGACCTAATTGAAATCGATGGGTATATATTTATTGCTGATTTTTTCATTGAAGAGGGTGATGCCGCCATTGAAAAAGTAAAACGCCTAGAAATGCAATTTAATAATAATAAGAGAGACATACAACAATGGGTTAATAGTTGGAGTTTCGCTGACTTCTTTATCGGGAATGTCACAGAAGGACTGGATAACAGCAAAATATTAGAACAGTTCGGAGAAATAATTGTATATTATTGGAGCAGAAGAGCTAAAGAGATTTTTCCGGAGAAAAACATAATTGTAGAAGTAGGCAATGAAATTATGGGTGAGCTTGGATTAAGTGTTACATTATATGAGGAATAATTCTCTATATAACCACATGTGAGTCTTATGCTCCATGTGGTTTTTTTCTACGGTTGATTACTTCTCTAACCATCCTGATATTGGGTAACAAAAAGGTGAATGAGCTACTACTAGACTCGGTGTGAGTGTGGATGAATTCAATACGGATAAATGTGATAGTGTTTACATACACTACTATACTCAAATCTATCGTAGGGAAAACTGGTGAGGGGTGTGAAATGGGAATTAACAATGTTATAGAATCACTTCAACAGAATGCGTTAAAACACGAGCCAGGTTCTTATAAGGTTTTACTAAACTTATTTCAAAAATTGTATGAAAATCATGATGATGAACATGAAATTGTAGGTTCATTCTTATTAGGACACATTAATGAATTGATTCCTGTTATCGCAGAAAAGATAGTTGAGTGGTTTTCAATAGATGATTCATATGGTCATTTTGATTATTTATTTAATGGTTTTGCTAATAATGACTTGTTGGATTTTGAGAAGACCTTATTTAATGTCACTGCTAATTATGAAGTTCTTAATTATGAGATATTACAACATTTCTTTGAAAGAGGGCTCTTTAGTAAAAACCTTTGGAAGGGGATTCTTAATCAGGCTGTTGATAAAGCACAAAAGAGGTTTAGTTCAATAGAGAATAGCGAACTGAGTTTTAACGATTACATCTCTTTTTGTAATTTATCTATCATGGGCATTGAATATTATTTAAGACAACAAGGTGTTAATAACGAAAGTGATTTTCAAGAGTGGAAAAATACGCAATTCCATGATTATGAAAAGATGTTGGTAAAATCCTCAAACAGCTACATCCAATTACTCCGAAGCTTAATAGCTCAATGAAGTGGAAACTTTGATTACTATCGTAACTCCTGTGAGGGAATATTAACTCGAAACAAAGGAAAATGGTTGATTCTTTTTCCTACTACACGGATGCGGAGAAGAAAGGAAATTAAATCCAAGCTCATTCGGCAATGCATAGCTGATATGTACAACCCAAAGGCGGGGGAATATGAAAGTCTGGTTACGAATTTTACTGATACTCTCTATAATATTTAGTGCCTCGTCATTTGTTTGGTTTCTTCTAGGTTCAACAGCGTATTTTCAACGAGGTATGGATATTATAGGAACTACTTATTTATGGGGTGGAGGTATTCCAGTTTTATTGTTCGCTGTATTATTTATCGTATTACTTATAAAAAGATGGACTCCAACGAGCCGAGTAGATTACGTTGGAATCTGTCTTGTGGTAGTGTTATCAACGGTACTCTCTGTTGCCCTATTTCAAAGTGTCAGTACCCATGGTTGGGCGAATGAAAAGATAAAAAGTGACTCTATAAAGATTACAGCAGATGAAAAGTATGAATATCGAATTGACTTAATTAATTTATTTCAAAGAAACAGTCATGCACGGCTCTACCTAAAGGATATTGGATCGGGAGAGGAAATGTACATTCCAATCGATATTCAGACACGCAAGATTATAGGACTTGGGGTTAGTAAGGTTAATCATTGGGTGGAGCTTGAGGCAATGGATAAAGCATCTTATTATATTCTGTACACGACAAAAGATCTTGGCATCCCTGAAGAGGAGTTCAAAATCGACATCACAGCAGGAACATCGAGTAGGGTGAATTAAAACGAAATTTAGTAGTGCTGGTGATATTTACGATGCAGAAACGGGCCTTTACTATCTGCATGCACGGTATTATGATCCGAGTATCGGGTGGTTTATAAATGAGGATACGGTTGAAGGGCAGATTGATAATCCGCTGAGTCAGAATCTTTATACGTATGTTTCGAATAATCCGTTGATTTATACCGACCCAACAGGACATCGTATTGCTGAGGATAATTATTGGAGCAAGGCAGACCAAAAATTGATTGATACGTATACGGCTGATTTTAATAAAGCTAAGGCAGCAGGTAATACTGCTGCTATGCAAGCTGCACACGATAAAGCCATTGCAATAAGAGTAGCAAACGGTGCTGAAGTTATTGCAATAACTAACTATTCAACTGGCAAACTACATCCATTCTTACACACAACGGAGGATCTCATGAGGACTATCTTACACAAGCCCTTGCTGTTCCTGCTCTAGCTGCTGGAATATTCTACGGACCTGTTATAGCGCCCACAGCACTAGCCACTTCGGATATATTAACAATGGGAACAACATTTTCAACAGGGACAGTTATAGCAGCACAAGCAGTAAATGCGGGGTCCAAAATGGTCAATTTGTTCAGATCAATGAGTGATGCCGAATTGGCTGCTATTGCTAAATCAAAAGTTTTTGACGCTGGATTCAATATGGAGGGGAAATGGTTTGCCACAACACTCAACGATGCAAAGGAGTGGGCGAATATGCCTGGTAATTCACGAATTATATCTGTATCTGTTAATGAAAGTATGTTAAATGGAGCATATTACTCCAGCAAGCTTGACAATATTGGTCCTGCATATTATTTTGAGCTAGAAGCTCTAAACGCTGGTTTTGGGAAGGTAACAGTGGTGAAATGACATGGATAATAAGGTTATAGCTAGAATTAACTGGGTTCCGACAGAACAAGGTGGGAAAAAGAGGTTTCCTTTGACGAAATATTCAACAGCTGCACACTTCCATGCTGATGAGGAAGGACAGGATTGGAGTGTTGTACTGAATATTATTTCAAACTATGATAACTATGAAACACTTTGTAGTATAAAATTTTTGTTTCCTGAAAAAGCACCCGGAAATTTGCTTGTCGTAGGAAGCAAATTTGTACTTTATGAATTAGGAAAAGTTGCAGATGGAGAAATAATTAAATCATAAGGGGAAAATTACATGCCACATGGACTCACTAGCTCCATGTGGTTTTTTTATGAAAAAAACATTTGACATTCCGAGTATGGCGATATGTAATCAACCTAGTAAGGCATACTGGGTATGGCGGTGGATAAGATGATAGGCTTACAATAGTGTGGAACGGTTAAGAGTTACACTTATTACAATTCCCGTAACGATGGAGGATTATGATCCGAGTATCGGGCGGTTTATAAATGAGGATACGATTGAAGGGCAGATTGATAATCCGCTGAGTCAGAATCTTTATACGTTTGTGGAAAATAATCATATAACTCATATTGACCCTACAGGACAATATACTGAAAGTCATGTTGATGCAATGCGTTCGATTGCTAGGAAGTATGGAGAAAAATCTCAGGTTTATTGAGATATTAGAAGTGATCTTGGCGAACGAAAACCGATGCACTATTTCAGTAAAAAACTAAGAAACGAATGGTTACAACTTTTCAATATGGTTACATCTTCAAAAAGCTCAAATGATCAAGCTTCGTCGGCTAAAAGACAACTAATGGATATATATGGTGAAGATCAAGCTATTAAAGACGCAGTTGTAAATGGTTATAGGTATGAATAGTCCTAGGAGCAACAAACCTTTAGCAACTCAAAAAAAGGTAAGACATTGCCAATGACAAATAAACAGACAGATATAATAGCTAAATGGTGGAACATGGAAAATGGCGAAATCAGTAAAAGAATAAAACAGTAAAGATACTCGGTCAGGTACTTTTGATGCACTTTTAACCAAGATTGGAGACTAATATGTATTATTGGAGAATTACCAAATATAGCCCAAGTAACCGTATTAATGGGGATTATACAAAAGAAGAATGGACTTCTATAAGTGATGTTGGAAAATCATACTCAAATGAAGTGTTTTTAATTGAACATTATTTACAAACCGAATCGTTATATATAATGGCTTTAATTTCAATTATGAATGAGATGAAAATAAACTCACTTCAAGTGACAAATCTTGAGAAACATGATTTTGGATTTTTAAACGACAGATTCCATACTCTTTATTCTGATGAAATGAAAAAAATCTATAGTAATATTAAGAATGGTGATTCTATTTCTGGGAATGAATTGGTGTTGTTATGTAAATTAGTGCTAAGAGAAAAGCTTTGGTGCAAACTCCAGGCTAGTTGTATGTTTGTTCACTTTGGGTTTGATTATTACATGTATATTGACAGTGCATTAAAATGTAAGGATTCTTTAAAATTTATAGTTAATTCTGGTCTTTTTATTGAACCTTTTCAATCACCTTATCTAGAGGAAGAATAGTGCTATATTTCATTTCATGGGAATAACAATTGACATCCTGAGAATTGGAGGAAAGAAAGAGTACTTGAACTTTCAGGGACTTCTCAAAACTGCCTTGTATCCATGACAGGCATAATGTGGTGACAGCAGACAATAAATCATAGTGCCTCAATGACAAATACAAATCATACACCTCGACTTAAAGATACAAAGGGATTATCCACATTTCTTGCGCCAGATGAACCTAAAGGTTGGTTTACATCAATCGAAGCGGTTAATGCCACAGGAGTCTTGAGTGCTGAAATAGATGATCCTGTATCAGGTCATGTGAATATCAGAGCTGTTAATACATACGAACATAAGTTATGGATCGAATCAAGAGAGAATGCTGATACTAATCCTTATTATCTAACTTTAGTTTTGAAAGCAATCACCTTTCAATATGATCATAAGTAGGGGGATAAAGATGGATATCAAAAGATTAATCCCGAAAGATAAAATGGATATCGATTCAATTAATAAATTGAAAACATTGGATATCAATTTAATTAGATCTATTATACCTGAATTATTAGAGTGGACTGAAGATGCAAATTGGCCTACTACAAAAGAAATTGGGAAGTTGCTGCTACCCTTAGGCAATGAATTAATTCCTCATCTAAGGAAAATTTTCGCTTCTGATGATGACTGTTGGAAATATTCAATACTAGTGAAGTTGGTTAAAAATTTACCGGAATCTGTATTGTCGGAAATGGAGGCTGACCTTAAAAGGTTAGCTTTAAACCCTACTGAACGTGAAAAACAAGAATTAGTCAACGAAGAGGCAGCCGAGATTTTATCGCTTTTGCAATGAAAGGAATTGAAAAGCAATTCTCTTCTTTATGGAATGAAGAGCAGGCCCCTTCTTCTTTTGATTCAAGAGCTAAATTAGGCCTACAAGTATGGTCTATATTATTCCTATTCCATGATATAAGTCGATGAATAGCTCAATTAATTATTTAATAAAAGTGAGGTATCCAATGAACAATTATGATGAGTTATTTGAGGATGCAGAAAATAATTATGAAAGAGGAGGGTATCAAACTGCCCTGGAGTTTTTTGAGAAGGCTCTAACCATTAGATATTCTAAAGACTGTATAAATTATATAGCATGTTGTTATTTGAAATTAGGCAAACTAACCAAAGCTCAAAGTATATTGCAAGACTTAGTTCTGAATAATCCTAATTGGGAGAAACCGCTGATAAATCTTGGAAGAGTGAATTTGGCGATGGGAGATCGTGATAAAGCATTAGAGTTCTTTGAGAGCGTAGCAAAAGTTGAACCTAATAGTGTGACTTGTACCACAAAAGAACCGCGTAATAAAAGAATGTACTCAGAGGTTTATCAATATCATTTATTACATCCAGATGAACCTATAAGATTAGTTGACAACGAATTCATGTATATAATAATTACGATGCGATTCAGAGATTAGGCGGGAGTATTAAAACCTGGGAAGAATATATTGAACCTATTTTGAAATTGAAAGGAAACGTGGGGTGAATGGTGATTATATGAATATTTGGTTAAAATTTTATGTATTATATCTGCTTTTCTAGGTTTATCAGCTCTTATATGGTCGATATTGGGCACAACGGCAAATTTCCAAAGGAAATTAGACTTAGTGGGCACAGTAAAATTAGTCATTATTGGAGGTCCCGCTTTAGTAATAGTTTTGGTATTTATTGTATTGTTAATTAAAGGATGGAATCCATCTAGTTTAATTGCTAATGCATTTCTTGTTTCTGGTATTGTTATACTTTTTTATCTTTCTATTAGTTTATTTCAGAACACCAATATTGAGGGGTGGTTAACGGAGGGAATTAAAAGTGATGATTTAAAAATTACTACCGATCAAAAATACGAATATAGATTAGACCTAATTAATATGTTTCAAAAGAATAGCCACGCAAGGTTACATGTAAGGAATGCTTTATCAGATGAAGTAAAGGATATTGATGTCGAAATTAGTACAAGGACCATTGTAGTTTATACAAAGAAAAGTTATGGAACTCATTGGGGGTACCTTGAGCCGACGAATGAACCAGACCGTTATATTCTAAATACTACCGAAGATCTAGGTATACCAGAAGAAAAATTTGAGGTAGATATTGCAACAGGAACCTCAAAAAGACTGGAGTGAATTATTTGTAAAATAAATTTTATAGTGTTTGTCAATAATCTGGTGAAAATAAACAAATATACTACAAACCACATGGGACTCACATACTGCATGTGATTTTTTTTCTTTCTAAAGCCCCACCCAGTGTCGATTGGATTGAATAATATACCCCTTAATAGCAATTCTCCGCACTCAAAAGGATAATACAGAGAATATTGAAACGAGTTTGTCTGTTGTTGGGGGAGGATACGAGGAGTAAGACTGCTACTTTCTTTATTTCCTCTACTATTGCCTACACTGCCCGCAAATTTATTAACCCTTAGGAGGTGGAAATATGAACATATCTAATCTCAGCTCTAGCAGAATACTACTTTCCACTTTAGTGGAAGAAGAAATTAATTTCCTTGCGTTTTCTAATGATGAAATATTTATTTCAAAGACTAGTATTAGAAAAGTTGATTTCAATGGAAATGTAATTGATAGGAATGAAAACAAAATTAGGACCAAATCGATTTGGCTGGTCAATCGTAAAAATGATATGAAAAAGGAAATTATCCAATATGGAGAATTTGATATTAATGATGTTTACCTAACAGAAAACTATTTATATTATGTCAAAATTGTTGATGAAGATAACGATGGATTATTGCTTGAAAATGACTATCTTAGTGGAGAAGTATGGAGATTAAATAGAGTAACATTTGATGATCATTTTTGTTTCAAGATAAACCCATATTATTTTCATCGCTTTTTATCCGCAGACGACTCGTATGTGGTTTTTATTTCTGAAGATCGGATTCCTGATGTTACTGAAATTGTTTTTTTAAATTTAACTACAAAACAATCTGCTGTATTAAATAATACCTATGAGAAGAATTGGTACGATTTTAGAGTAGTGAATAATCAAAAAGGAGAGCCGGATTATTGTATCTATAAAGAAGTAATTGACGAAACATCAGAAAAAGATCAATCTAATGTGCAGATGCTTAAATGGAGGGATTTAATAACTCAATTGCATTGGGAATAGATTTATTTGAATCGGCTGATTTAAGATGGAAAAAAGGTAAGCTTAAGCAATGCCGAATATACGAATTTTTAAGGTGGGATGATAGAATGGGTGGTAACTGGGAGTGCTCTCTCAGTTGCCACCTTCTTTATTCAAAGCTCCGCTTTATAAACTAGGATACAGTTGAGGGGGAGACCAATTCATATAAACACCTCTAAAGAAAATTACAAATTTTGGGGATATCAAATGAGCGTCCATAATCAGCAGTTAGCATCTAAAATAGTACGAGGTTATATAGGCTCAAGATATTATGGTAAATAGAAAGGAGGACACAGAATTATGATGATTAAGAATCAATTGGAGTTTCAGACGTGTCTTAAAACGGAGGTATACTGTCTTGACATTGTTCTACTCATGATAGATATTGCTAATATAACTGAAGATGAGGCTTTTCAAAGAATTAATTCGTACTGGGGAGGAAAAGATTTTACATCTGAAGATGATATTGTTTTTCATGAAGGCCCGGAGTATTGGGTCAAAACCATTTATTATGAACAATGGAATTGGTGGAATTACAAACAAGAAGACCTTACTCCAAGAAAAATATAATTTTCATGTCACAAAAACTCAAGATGGTGAGAGTTTAGGGGATATATACGTGGGTAATCTTGGTTAATTGAGAGGTCTGATAATTTCACAGAACTCATAATGAAGATGATAAAATGAAGGTACGCCAAAGATGAATAGGAAACTGAATATTGATTGAGAATTCATTTTCACCACATGTGAATTATATTCCATGTGGTTTCTTTTTGTCTTTTTAGTTATAACCTCCAGTATCGATTCGATCGTTCGAATGACCATGACCAATAGAAACTTAACTCTCGTAAGCTACGAATGAATTTTTGACCAAATATTAATGTACGCACGGGTTTGTTGGAGGTAGTGAAAATAATCCCCTTCCTAAACTACTCTCTTGCGCAGGTAAGGCAACCTGGCTAGCTGCCTTGCCCTCTACAGTCGGGAATTTATTGGAAAAAGATAAAGTACATCATCTGCATACGTGAAAGAGGACAAAACATATACATAGAACCCGCGCTGCACGCACAACAAACAATATATTTTTTTGGTTGTATTACGTCCGCTTAAATTACCCTATAAGTAAGGCACAAATAAAGGAGAACGAAATGGGTTTGGGAGGGAGCTTGATAAAAATGAAAAATGTACTGTACGTACCGTTGGATGATAGACCGGTCAATCTGGATGATGTCATTGTCCAAGGGAGATCGGCGGGGATCAATGTGATCACGCCAAGTGTGAGCGACCTTAGAAACCGGCTGGATTCACAAAAGACAGCATCTGGAACAACATTACTGGCGACCTCTTTACCCACCTATGGGAATACCGCAAACATCCGGCAGTTTATTCTTGATAATGCAGCCTCTGTAGATGGCTTTATCATCTCAACAGATATGCTAGCTTATGGGGGCTTGATCGGAAGTCGCCGTCTTCGGACGAGTGCAGGCGGAGCTTACCCGGATTATGATGCGACTATCACGAATTTGCTCGACGTGATTCGTTTAGTTAAACAATCTTATCCTAAGAAGCCGGTCTATGTAATGGATACCATTTTGAGGCTGGCCACAACGATTTTTGCAGAAGGTTTAACCTTTGAAGCCTATACAGAATCACGCAGTTTCATGTTGCAGCCACGGAAAAGTTTTTCACAGTTTGCTGATATTCTCACCGGATATCACTTGTCGCCAACCGGTTCTTATGGCAGTACGACCCATTTTAATAAAGACCATTATTACAATACCAGACAGCACAAGTTCAAGAGTAATCGTTACATTCTAGAGAAGCTGGTCCAAGCGGGATACATTGATTTTCTCGCGGTGGGTGTCGATGATGCCAATACGCAGGGGGTACAAATCAATGAGATTAACTTTCTGGAAGGGCGCATCAATACTTGTCTTGGCGGAACGAATGGTCAAAACCCAGATCGGGCTATTATTCTTCCGGATGCAGACGGATTGGGGCAGGCGCTAGTGGCACGTATGGCGAATCAGCTCTATCGTAGCGGAGCAAAGCCAAGGTATGCCGTGCAATACTTTGGACCACATGGCTCCACCATCACCAGTCCATATGAATATATGGATGTGCATCAAAATATTTTGCGTCATGTGGATATTGTTGGCGGAAAATCTGTGAGCACTTCACCTACCGTGGAAATTATCGCGATAACTGCTGCGAATCAGGTAACGGCTGCGGTCAGCCGGATTGCTGCCAATAGTACCCAGCACGTTCCAACTGTAGTCATTGATTTCGTGGGTGGCGGCGCAGCGAATGCCACTGTAACCGAAGCATTGCTGGGTAGCGAGCATACCGGGAGTATTTTAGGATACAGTGGCTGGAACACGCCAGGTAACAAGATCGGAATTGCACTGGGTATGGGCCAGGCGCGGTATACGTACTTGGTTACGGAAAAAGATGCCGAGGCACTCAGTTCAGCAGTCAACGCTCACGGTACGCTTTTGTTTAAGCGATTCTTGAAAGACTATTATTACAAAACGTTGGCCATTGGTGAAATCCGGGAGTACTCGAGAGCCAATTCTTTGTATACAAATATCGCTACGATTGCAGATCAAAATATGCTTTTGTTCAATAGTCCAGAGGACTATTTGCATTTACAAGACGTGCTGAGGGAGCGGATGCAGACGCATGCGGCTTCGCTTTCCGGGAAAAGTGCATTCCTTAACGGCGGTTCTGGAACGGCTTATAACGTCCGCCAGATTTGTGGAACCACTTGGTCATTTTCGGAATATGTCAGTGCAGAACTCCTTCATGATGATCCGGATTTTATTTGGGGCCGTGCTTTTGAGATTACTTTGAATCCTAATGTAACCTTGGAATAAAGTGATCTACCTTCAAGTTATCGAAAATGGACACTGGCATGGTGTTGGATCAGATGAACAAATTTTAGCGGGTTTTGATGGATATAAGAGGGTGGATGCCATTGTGAATTTCTTCTAATGACTCGTAGTGCGTATGGAGGTATTTGTGATTTTAACTACAGCTTAGATTTCACTCCAGGCGGGTGCGTGAAACCTTGCAGGGTGCGATGATTTGCTGGTTCTGGCGGCGTCCCTAGTTGTCGTAGAAGGTCAAGATGTTTCTCAGCGGTTCTATTCTAAGGATGCCACCTCCGCCGGTGCTGTTTATCGGTTTGATGTAATCGGGAGGACTGTAATTACACATCCGCTGCAGATCGGTTAAAGACAGGTACAGAAGGTGGTCGGTATATGCTGGTGGAAGCGGCTATTCTGCGAAAAGGTCTGGTGAACCGTCCATGTATTACTCAGCGGCCGGTTCAGAAAGGTAAGATGATTATAGAGGGAACGGAATCTGAGCAGCTGCTGAAGGCGGGCGTTGCGCTGGATCCGGCAGCGGTCATAGATCATATTTGGGGATGGCCGTCATTTACGCGACCATTTGCCGTTCCCCCGGATCGTAGACCATTGCAAGAATCAACTCTTTACTGAGATTCACATCTGTGGGGGTGAACACAATAACACATGCATCATAGATGTAAATGAAGAGGCGGCCAAAGGTGTACTATGATAGAGGTGAAAGATAATAATCTAAGATGATGTTGTATTGGTATAAAAAAAGCTGTTTTGTCTATGGTCTGTCGCTTTTCTCCACGTAGCATTAACCCAATTAACATGTTGTTTATACGTGCGGTTGTGATTGAAATATCATCTTGGATTTATTTTCTGTTCAGCCTTTCCTTAAGTTTATCTACACACTCAGAATTCAAAAGGCACAATAAAGAGAGTTCTCTTAAGTTCAAACTTTGTTTTTGTTTCATAAACTTTAAGTCAGTTCAAATGAAGATATACTCTTAACTCATAAGATAGGCTTTACTATTCAGTTTCCCCTTCAAATATCCGATAATTACATAATAAGGTTAATAAGTGTATAAGTGCTATTTTGCTTTTATTAATGCAAAGTCAAACATTGGGATCAAGGCCTGTGAGGTAGGGTAAATAAACTCGACGAGGGGAGATAATATCGAACGAGTATTAAGTAATAAAGGGAGGGCAAATGAATGAGGGAATTTATAAAGACAGTATTTCAAGCCATTCTTTATGTACTAATAGTTGTTGGATTACATCTAATTTTGATTTATTTACTTGAGATAAGAATAGAAGGGTGGGGGACAGGATTATTAGAATTCTCATTTAAGGTATACTTTGTGCCGCTACTTTTATGTTTTATTAATTCCTTTTTGTTTATAAGGACTCAGAGGATAAAGTATCATGTCACCTGGTTTCTGTTTACTACGCTCCCAAATTTTTTACTTTTGTTATTTTTCAAAGGAATACAAACTAGTGGAGATAGTGGGGATGCAGTTGTCGTTTCTATTGAATTATTCCCAAAATATCAGGTGGAAATGCTTATTCTGCTTCCTGGGAGCATTTTAGTAATCCAATTTATTTTGGCTTTATATTATCTAATCAAAGTAAGAAAAGAAGGTAAGCGTTTGAAAGTATAGAGGGGGATTAGTGCTATGAAAAGGATTTTTTCGATCAGTATAATCATTACAATTTTTGTTTCTTTATTTAGTTCAATTGGAAGTTTTCAAAATTATTCATATGCTAGTTCAGTTCAGGAATCAGTATACAGCAACAATCTATCCGAAGAGTCTTCAATCGGAATATTGAGCACGTCAGTCTCTCCAGATAATGCTGTTGTAAAATTTGGAGAGAAGATTTATATCAATTACAGTTTCGATGATAGAGCACACCCTGTATTAGTAAACATCTATAAGGATAATGAATTATTGTCAGATTATATTTACAGGAGTTCAAGTTGGGGGGAGAGATTTTCTTATGAACCCAAAGATGAAGGGAGCTATAGATTTGTTGTACAGCCAACAGATCGACCAAACTATACTAATGAGTGTACAGTTACTGTTTATAAAGATAGAATAATATTTTTACCCGGAATAATGGGAAGTGAGTTATTTCTGGGTGATGAACAGGTATGGGAGCCTGAAGATAACTTAAATCTCCCTCGCATTCGCGGCCAAATTAATAGCCTTCAGATGACCACTTTAGGAGAAAGTAAAAATAACATAAGTGTTCACAACAGTATCAGTGATTATGATGGTATTTTAGCTTTCTTTAAAAATGAAGGATTTCACGTCGTTGATTTTCCCTACGATTGGAGATTAGGCTCCAGTATAAATGCACAGAAGTTGAAAGAAAAAATAAATATTGAGCGAGCTGCGTCTCCGTATAGTAATTACTATATTGTTGCTCATAGCATGGGAGGACTTGTCGCCACTGAATTTATTAGACAGGGAAATAGCCAACTAATAAAAAAAATGATTACAATAGGTACACCATTTCTTGGAGCACCCCAAGCGGTCAATATGCTTGAAACAGGGAATCTGACAGAAAGTTTCTTAGCTTACGTGGCTGTGGGTGATGCAATAAGAAGTTTGGAGAAAAATGTTCCATCTATCTACGAGCTACTCCCTAATAAATCCTATTTTTCATTTCAAACCAACGGATACATTGAGACGCAATCATATACTGACCCTTACGGACCAAAAGTGAAAGTTACTAAGTATAACACTTTCAGTGATACGGAAAATTTAATAAAAAATAATAGAGACTGGTCGAATGATTTTTTGTTCGACGAAGCAAAGGATTTCCATTCTGCTTTGGATGTGCTCAACACTCTTAAAAAAGTAGATTCTTACTATATTGTAGGTGATCAGAAAGCAACTCCTGGTAAACTTGTTTACTTCTCCCCTTCAAAAAACAATAAAGCTCTTGGTGATGTGAAAAGTATACAAGGAGATGCTGTTGTACCTGTTTCCAGCGCTACAGTAAATTTCTTGCTTGATGAATCACGGACTTATTATATTGCGAGATCACATGTTGGTCTTGTGAAAAGTGTTGAAGTACAAAAAAAAATTCTAAATATTTTAAAAGATAAACCAAATGAATTTGTCTCCGAAAAGATACGTGACGAGACGAAAGAAATAAAAACAGTGAAATTTAAAGCAGAATGTCCGGTAGAATTGCATCTATATGATTCATCTGGTAACCATACTGGACCAACAAGTTCAGAAACTTTTGAATCAAACATTCCTGACGCCAACTATTTTACAGATGGTGAAACAAAGATTGCCTTAGTAAACGATGATGAAAACTATAAAATTCGTATTGTTGGTACAGGATATGGTGAATTAACCTTTTCAATAGTATGGGCAAATGAAAATGATGTTGAAGATAAAACATTGCGTTTTGATAATGTTACTGTTACTCCTGGTTCAATATTTAAAGCTGATGTTAATCAGAATGGGCAAGTAGTGCTTCAAGTAGATCAGAATGGTGATGGTAACTTCGAAGGTAGCGTTAGTCCTTCTGTACAATTAGATCTAGGAGGAACTCAAGACGAAACAATACCAACATTAAGCTCACACGTTGCTGGAGTAAAAGGTGTAAATGAATGGTACGGTAAGAACGTTTATTATAATTTAGCCGGAGACGATAATGCATCTGGTGTTTATAAATATTTTTATGATCTGAATAGTTCTGAGTATAAGGAGTATGTTGAACCTATAACACTACCTGATACTGGAATATATAATTTCAAATCTTATGTGAGAGATAAAAATAGAAATGATTCCGAAGTATTAACAGAAACGGTGAAGGTGGATACTACTAACCCGACCGTACCAATAATGACGGTAGATCCTACAGCATGGACGAACAAGTTTGTCACGATTACATTAGCTGGAGGAACAGATGCAGATAGCGGTTTTCAAAAATATCAATACAAGATCAACCAGGAGGGAGAGTGGAAAGACTATACTGCGCCTTTTGTGATTGATACAGAAGGATTGTACAATGTTTACGCAAGATCAGTGGACAATGTATTTAACCTTAGTGAAGAAGTAACTGGGGTGGCTAAGGTTGATAAAACCAATCCCCACAAACCGATAATGACAATTGAACCATCAATATGGACAAGTCAGTTAGTCACCGTTACTTTGTCAGGTGGAACTGATATGGATAAGGGTTTTCCGAACAGTGGATTTCAAAAGTATCAATATAAAATAGATGATGGAGAATGGAAAGATTATACTACACCAATAATTATCGATACTGAGGGTTTATATAAGGTTGTAGCTCGATCAGTGGATAATGCTAATAACCTAAGTGATGAGGTTTCTGGAGAGGCAAAAATTGATAGGACCAACCCAATAGTACCCAAAATGACAATTGAACCATCAAAATGGACAAATCAGTCAGTTACCATAACATTGTCTGATGGAACAGATGCGGATAAGGGTTTTCCGAACAGTGGATTTCTAAAGTATCAATATAAAATAGATGATGGAGAATGGAAAGATTATACTGCGCCTTTTGTAATTGATACAGAAGGAATATACAATGTTTACGCCAGATCAGTGGACAATGTATTTAACCTTAGTGAGGAAGTTTCTGGGGTAGCAAAGATAGATAAGACAAATCCAACCAACCCAGCAATAGTTCTGAGTGATGATGCTTGGAGTAATGAAAATATTAGCTTTACTATACTTGATGGTGAAGATAATCTGAGTCACGTTAAGAACAGTGAATATAAAATAGGCTTAGATGGTGAGTGGATAGTTTATAATAGCCCAGTAATAATTAGTTCCGAGGGAATTACAACTGTATATGCTAGAACAATCGACAATGCAGGAAATATTAGTAACAAGTCTGCGAAATCAATATATATTGATAAAACAGTACCTACCAAGCCATCAAATTTAACAATTCCTTCTGATTTGACTGGTAAGGGATTAACAAGTATCCGTTTAAAATGGAATCATTCTATTGATACATTAAGTGGGATTAATCGATACGATATTTATGCTAATACTAACTTAGTGGGAAATACCAAAGATAATACTTATCTTGTGCAAAATTTAACACCAGGTACTTCGTACAAATTCGAGATTAAGGCATTTGATAATGCAGGGAATTATAATAGTCAATATATTACTGTAAGTACCAGAGATACCATGATAGCTGCTTCTAATGCATTTAGTGTATGGTTACGTGCTGACGGGACTGTATGGGCTTGGGGACAGAATACTCAAGGGCAACTGGGAAATGGCAGCCTGTTGAACAGCAGTACAGCCGTGCAGGTCACGGGACTGGAGGATGTAGTGGCAGTGTCAGCAGCAGGAGAAACAACGCTGGCACTGAAAGCGGACGGAACCGTGTGGTCATGGGGAAGTAATAGTAGGGGCCAGCTGGGGAATGGAAGCACTACGTCCAGTGCGATACCCGTGCAGGTTAAGGAACTCAGCGGAGTCATTGCCATAAGCAATAGTGAGAGTGAGTATAGCTTAGCTCTGAAGGGTGACGGAACCGTGTGGGGCTGGGGGTCTAACTCCAGCTATCAGTTGGGGGATGGAACAAACACCCAACGGTTAACTCCGGTCAAGGCGGTAGGTCTGAGCGGAATCACGGCAATTGAAGCTAATGGAACAAGTATGGCGTTGAAGAATGATGGAACGGTATGGAAAGTAGTGAATTCAGCCTTTGCCAAGGTAGATAATCTATCCGGCGTCAAACAGATCGCCGCAGGAAGATTTCACCAGTTGGCCTTGAAGAAAGATGGAACACTTTGGGCTTGGGGAGCCAATAGTGTTGGAGAACTAGGGAATGGAACAGCAACTGGAGGTACCACGGGAGTGAGTCAGGTGCCCGGAATGAATGGAGTCATTGGAATAGCAGGAGGTGCGTACTACAGCTTGGCAGTAAAGAGTGATGGAAGTGTGTGGGCTTGGGGGTACAACAACTTGGGTCAATTAGGGGATGGTACTCAGACAAATCGTTGGGCACCGATCCGAGTGACGGGACTGAGCGGAATTAAGGAAGTATCGGCAGGGGTAACCCATAGTCTGGCCAAAGGGGACGACGGAAGTGTATGGGCTTGGGGGAGCAACACATATGGGCAACTGGGAGACGGTAGCCTGACTGCCCGTTTGACGCCGGTGTTGGTGCAGACCAACGGAGCGCCACAGGTAGTCCTGACCACGCCGTCGGGAAGCCAGGAAGTACCGACAGTGGTGGGAATTACAACACCAAGCATAGGGTGGACGCAAAACGACAGTGAAGGGACCACGTTCACAGGATTCCAAGTGCAGATTCTAGATGAAGCGGGAGAAGTAGTACTGGATTCAGGAACAGTGGCTCAGAATACGACCAGCAATACCGCGAGTTGGACAGTCACAGAAGCACTGCCAGTGGGTCAGAAGCTGCAGGTGCGGGTGAAGGTAAGTGATGAAGGTGCGGGGTCCGAGTGGTCCGCCGCAGGCTGGATGCAAGTAAGCGGAGAAGGTCAGGCAGGGTCCAGCATTGTTGCAGGAGGTACCCACAGCGTACAGTTGAAGAGCGACGGGACTGTATGGGCTTGGGGACAGAATACTCAAGGGCAACTGGGAAATGGCAGCCTGTTGAACAGCAGTACAGCCGTGCAGGTCACGGGACTGGAGGATGTAGTGGCAGTGTCAGCAGCAGGAGAAACAACGCTGGCACTGAAAGCGGACGGAACCGTGTGGTCATGGGGAAGTAATAGTAGGGGCCAGCTGGGGAATGGAAGCACTACGTCCAGTGCGATACCCGTGCAGGTTAAGGAACTCAGCGGAGTCATTGCCATAAGCAATAGTGAGAGTGAGTATAGCTTAGCTCTGAAGGGTGACGGAACCGTGTGGGGCTGGGGGTCTAACTCCAGCTATCAGTTGGGGGATGGAACAAACACCCAACGGTTAACTCCGGTCAAGGCGGTAGGTCTGAGCGGAATCACGGCAATTGAAGCTAATGGAACAAGTATGGCGTTGAAGAATGATGGAACGGTATGGAAAGTAGTGAATTCAGCCTTTGCCAAGGTAGATAATCTATCCGGCGTCAAACAGATCGCCGCAGGAAGATTTCACCAGTTGGCCTTGAAGAAAGATGGAACACTTTGGGCTTGGGGAGCCAATAGTGTTGGAGAACTAGGGAATGGAACAGCAACTGGAGGTACCACGGGAGTGAGTCAGGTGCCCGGAATGAATGGAGTCATTGGAATAGCAGGAGGTGCGTACTACAGCTTGGCAGTAAAGAGTGATGGAAGTGTGTGGGCTTGGGGGTACAACAACTTGGGTCAATTAGGGGATGGTACTCAGACAAATCGTTGGGCACCGATCCGAGTGACGGGACTGAGCGGAATCAAGGAAGTATCGGCAGGGGTAACCCATAGTCTGGCCAAGGGAGACGACGGAAGTGTATGGTCTTGGGGGAGCAACACATACGGGCAACTGGGAGACGGTAGCCTGACTGCCCGTTTGACGCCGGTGTTGGTGCAGACCAACGGAGCGCCACAGGTAGTCCTGACCACGCCGTCGGGAAGCCAGGAAGTACCGACAGTGGTGGGAATTACAACACTAAGCATAGGGTGGACGCAAAATGACAGTGAAGGAACCACGTTCACAGGATTCCAAGTGCAGATTCTAGATGAAGCGGGAGAAGTAGTACTGGATTCAGGAACAGTGGCTCAGAATACGACCAGCAATACCGCGAGTTGGACAGTCACAGAAGCACTGCCAGTGGGTCAGAAGCTGCAGGTGCGGGTGAAGGTAAGTGATGAAGGTGCGGGGTCCGAGTGGTCCGCCGCAGGCTGGATGCAAGTAAGCGGAGAAGGTCAGGCAGGGTCCAGCATTGTTGCAGGAGGTACCCACAGCGTACAGTTGAAGAGCGACGGGACTGTATGGGCTTGGGGACAGAATACTCAAGGACAACTGGGAAATGGCAGCTTGTTGAAGAGCAGTACAGCCGTGCAGGTCACAGGACTGGAGGATGTGGTAGCAGTGTCAGCAGCAGGAGATACAACGCTGGCACTGAAAGCGGACGGAACCGTGTGGTCATGGGGAAGTAACAGTAACGGCCAGTTAGGGAATGGAAGCACTATGTTCAGTGCGGTACCCGTGCAGGTCACGGGACTGAGCGGAGTCATTGCCATAGCGTCAAGTGATAAGCACAGTCTAGCCCTGAAAAGTGACGGAACCGTATGGGGCTGGGGAGTTAACTCCAACTATCAGTTGGGGGATGGAACGAATACCCAGCGGTTAACTCCGGTCAAGGCGATAGATCTAAGCGGAATCACGGCAATCGCCGCTGGAAGTGGCAATAGTTTAGCCCTGAAGAATGATGGGTCTGTATGGGCGAGCCGGATGGTCCAAAATAATAAGTATGTATTTGCCCAACTAACAAGTCTTTCCCGAGTGAAGCAAATTGCAGTGGGAACTGACCATTGGATGGCACTGGGGGAAGATGGTGCCGTGTGGACATGGGGGACCAATACTTATGGTCAGTTAGGAAATGGAACGACTGTTTTAACAAATCAACCAGCAAAAATAACAACTATCAGTGGAGTGGTTCAGCTCAAGGCTGGTGACCAGTACAGTCTGGCAGTAAAGAGTGACGGAAGTGTATGGGCATGGGGGTCTAACAAGGGGCGGCTGGGAGAGGGCAGTAATTATGGTCAAATTCTGACACCGATCCGAGTGACGGGACTGAGCGGAATTAAGGAAGTATCGGCAGGGGTAACCCATAGTCTGGCCAAGGGAGACGACGGAAGTGTATGGTCTTGGGGGAGCAACACATACGGGCAACTGGGAGACGGTAGCCTGACTGCCCGTTTGACGCCGGTGTTGGTGCAGACCAACGGAGCGCCACAGGTAGTCCTGACCACGCCGTCGGGAAGCCAGGAAGTACCGACAGTGGTGGGAATTACAACACCAAGCATAGGGTGGACGCAAAACGACAGTGAAGGGACCACGTTCACAGGATTCCAAGTGCAGATTCTAGATGAAGCGGGAGAAGTAGTACTGGATTCAGGAACAGTGGCTCAGAATACGACCAGCAATACCGCGAGTTGGACAGTCACAGAAGCACTGCCAGTGGGTCAGAAGCTGCAGGTGCGGGTGAAGGTAAGTGATGAAGGTGCGGGGTCCGAGTGGTCCGCCGCAGGCTGGATGCAAGTAAGCGGAGAAGGTCAGGCAGGGTCCAGCATTGTTGCAGGAGGTACCCACAGCGTACAGTTGAAGAGCGACGGGACTGTATGGGCTTGGGGACAGAATACTCAAGGACAACTGGGAAATGGCAGCTTGTTGAAGAGCAGTACAGCCGTGCAGGTCACAGGACTGGAGGATGTGGTAGCAGTGTCAGCAGCAGGAGATACAACGCTGGCACTGAAAGCGGACGGAACCGTGTGGTCATGGGGAAGTAACAGTAACGGCCAGTTAGGGAATGGAAGCACTATGTTCAGTGCGGTACCCGTGCAGGTCACGGGACTGAGCGGAGTCATTGCCATAGCGTCAAGTGATAAGCACAGTCTAGCCCTGAAAAGTGACGGAACCGTATGGGGCTGGGGAGTTAACTCCAACTATCAGTTGGGGGATGGAACGAATACCCAGCGGTTAACTCCGGTCAAGGCGATAGATCTAAGCGGAATCACGGCAATCGCCGCTGGAAGTGGCAATAGTTTAGCCCTGAAGAATGATGGGTCTGTATGGGCGAGCCGGATGGTCCAAAATAATAAGTATGTATTTGCCCAACTAACAAGTCTTTCCCGAGTGAAGCAAATTGCAGTGGGAACTGACCATTGGATGGCACTGGGGGAAGATGGTGCCGTGTGGACATGGGGGACCAATACTTATGGTCAGTTAGGAAATGGAACGACTGTTTTAACAAATCAACCAGCAAAAATAACAACTATCAGTGGAGTGGTTCAGCTCAAGGCTGGTGACCAGTACAGTCTGGCAGTAAAGAGTGACGGAAGTGTATGGGCATGGGGGTCTAACAAGGGGCGGCTGGGAGAGGGCAGTAATTATGGTCAAATTCTGACACCGATCCGAGTGACGGGACTGAGCGGAATTAAGGAAGTATCGGCAGGGGTAACCCATAGTCTGGCCAAAGGGGACGACGGAAGTGTATGGGCTTGGGGGAGCAACACATATGGGCAACTGGGAGACGGTAGCCTGACTGCCCGTTTGACGCCGGTGTTGGTGCAGACCAACGGAGCGCCACAGGTAGTCCTGACCACGCCGTCGGGAAGCCAGGAAGTACCGACAGTGGTGGGAATTACAACACCAAGCATAGGGTGGACGCAAAACGACAGTGAAGGGACCACGTTCACAGGATTCCAAGTGCAGATTCTAGATGAAGCGGGAGAAGTAGTACTGGATTCAGGAACAGTGGCTCAGAATACGACCAGCAATACCGCGAGTTGGACAGTCACAGAAGCACTGCCAGTGGGTCAGAAGCTGCAGGTGCGGGTGAAGGTAAGTGATGAAGGTGCGGGGTCCGAGTGGTCCGCCGCAGGCTGGATGCAAGTAAGCGGAGAAGGTCAGGCAGGGTCCAGCATTGTTGCAGGAGGTACCCACAGCGTACAGTTGAAGAGCGACGGGACTGTATGGGCTTGGGGACAGAATACTCAAGGACAACTGGGAAATGGCAGCTTGTTGAAGAGCAGTACAGCCGTGCAGGTCACAGGACTGGAGGATGTGGTAGCAGTGTCAGCAGCAGGAGATACAACGCTGGCACTGAAAGCGGACGGAACCGTGTGGTCATGGGGAAGTAACAGTAACGGCCAGTTAGGGAATGGAAGCACTATGTTCAGTGCGGTACCCGTGCAGGTCACGGGACTGAGCGGAGTCATTGCCATAGCGTCAAGTGATAAGCACAGTCTAGCCCTGAAAAGTGACGGAACCGTATGGGGCTGGGGAGTTAACTCCAACTATCAGTTGGGGGATGGAACGAATACCCAGCGGTTAACTCCGGTCAAGGCGATAGATCTAAGCGGAATCACGGCAATCGCCGCTGGAAGTGGCAATAGTTTAGCCCTGAAGAATGATGGGTCTGTATGGGCGAGCCGGATGGTCCAAAATAATAAGTATGTATTTGCCCAACTAACAAGTCTTTCCCGAGTGAAGCAAATTGCAGTGGGAACTGACCATTGGATGGCACTGGGGGAAGATGGTGCCGTGTGGACATGGGGGACCAATACTTATGGTCAGTTAGGAAATGGAACGACTGTTTTAACAAATCAACCAGCAAAAATAACAACTATCAGTGGAGTGGTTCAGCTCAAGGCTGGTGACCAGTACAGTCTGGCAGTAAAGAGTGACGGAAGTGTATGGGCATGGGGGTCTAACAAGGGGCGGCTGGGAGAGGGCAGTAATTATGGTCAGATTCTGACACCGATCCGAGTGACGGGACTGAGCGGAATTAAGGAAGTATCGGCAGGGGTAACCCATAGTCTGGCCAAAGGGGACGACGGAAGTGTATGGGCTTGGGGGAGCAACACATATGGGCAACTGGGAGACGGTAGCCTGACTGCCCGTTTGACGCCGGTGTTGGTGCAGACCAACGGAGCGCCACAGGTAGTCCTGACCACGCCGTCGGGAAGCCAGGAAGTACCGACAGTGGTGGGAATTACAACACCAAGCATAGGGTGGACGCAAAACGACAGTGAAGGGACCACGTTCACAGGATTCCAAGTGCAGATTCTAGATGAAGCGGGAGAAGTAGTACTGGATTCAGGAACAGTGGCTCAGAATACGACCAGCAATACCGCGAGTTGGACAGTCACAGAAGCACTGCCAGTGGGTCAGAAGCTGCAGGTGCGGGTGAAGGTAAGTGATGAAGGTGCGGGGTCCGAGTGGTCCGCCGCAGGCTGGATGCAAGTAAGCGGAGAAGGTCAGGCAGGGTCCAGCATTGTTGCAGGAGGTACCCACAGCGTACAGTTGAAGAGCGACGGGACTGTATGGGCTTGGGGACAGAATACTCAAGGGCAACTGGGAAATGGCAGCCTGTTGAACAGCAGTACAGCCGTGCAGGTCACGGGACTGGAGGATGTAGTGGCAGTGTCAGCAGCAGGAGAAACAACGCTGGCACTGAAAGCGGACGGAACCGTGTGGTCATGGGGAAGTAATAGTAGGGGCCAGCTGGGGAATGGAAGCACTACGTCCAGTGCGATACCCGTGCAGGTTAAGGAACTCAGCGGAGTCATTGCCATAAGCAATAGTGAGAGTGAGTATAGCTTAGCTCTGAAGGGTGACGGAACCGTGTGGGGCTGGGGGTCTAACTCCAGCTATCAGTTGGGGGATGGAACAAACACCCAACGGTTAACTCCGGTCAAGGCGGTAGGTCTGAGCGGAATCACGGCAATTGAAGCTAATGGAACAAGTATGGCGTTGAAGAATGATGGAACGGTATGGAAAGTAGTGAATTCAGCCTTTGCCAAGGTAGATAATCTATCCGGCGTCAAACAGATCGCCGCAGGAAGATTTCACCAGTTGGCCTTGAAGAAAGATGGAACACTTTGGGCTTGGGGAGCCAATAGTGTTGGAGAACTAGGGAATGGAACAGCAACTGGAGGTACCACGGGAGTGAGTCAGGTGCCCGGAATGAATGGAGTCATTGGAATAGCAGGAGGTGCGTACTACAGCTTGGCAGTAAAGAGTGATGGAAGTGTGTGGGCTTGGGGGTACAACAACTTGGGTCAATTAGGGGATGGTACTCAGACAAATCGTTGGGCACCGATCCGAGTGACGGGACTGAGCGGAATCAAGGAAGTATCGGCAGGGGTAACCCATAGTCTGGCCAAGGGAGACGACGGAAGTGTATGGTCTTGGGGGAGCAACACATACGGGCAACTGGGAGACGGTAGCCTGACTGCCCGTTTGACGCCGGTGTTGGTGCAGACCAACGGAGCGCCACAGGTAGTCCTGACCACGCCGTCGGGAAGCCAGGAAGTACCGACAGTGGTGGGAATTACAACACCAAGCATAGGGTGGACGCAAAATGACAGTGAAGGAACCACGTTCACAGGATTCCAAGTGCAGATTCTAGATGAAGCGGGAGAAGTAGTACTGGATTCAGGAACAGTGGCTCAGAATACGACCAGCAATACCACGAGTTGGACAGTCACTGATAATCTTCCCAATTACAAATTGTTAATGGTCAAGGTTAAAGTATTTGATGGTGTATTATGGTCGGAATGGTCAGAGATTTGTTACTTGATAATTGAATAATAAAGTGTTCTTCTAGCGTTGGGAGAGAGAAACAGAACACCTTCAAGAGAAATAAAGCATGTCGGATGATATGTAGTTAATCTTGAAGGTGTTTTGTGTTGATTCTAACTCAGCAGAATAAAGATTGTGTAGTGTGATTGTAGCCGAATTTCTTTTTATTGGATGTGGTTATGACCAATTTTAATAACCTAAGAGGTGTTTCAGAACATCAAGGTAGAAACCATTAATTATTTCGCTAAATACGAAAAAGGAATTATAAGGAAAAGATAATCGAAGGCGACCTCATTGTTTGGGGGACTTTCCTCAGACATATTGGGAAGAACAGAATTAGTATGTCGAAATCAGTTGTCGGTAAGGAACATCAACTCTAAAACCTTAAGTTCAATCTATATAGCCAGAAGTTCTTAAAATAACAGTCTTGGAGCTGAAATTGCTATTTTGACCCAAGTCCCATGTGTTCTCCCAACCTTTCTTTTACTTCCAGTTTAATGAGTTTGAGAGTTTACACGTATATTTTACAGAATCAACAACCGCCCCTTCTGAATCACTCAGAGAGGCGGTTGTTTGGCTTTGAGTAACAGATTTACTCATCAGTTGTCTTCACCGGACTCGGCGTGTTCTTGTTCTTATACACCCACATCGCATACTCCAGCGGGCGGACCAGCGCTTTGCGGTAGGTGCCGCTGTCGCCGGAGCGGGCGAACACTTCGCGGGCCGGCTTGGGATTGACCTCCAGCACGTAAATCTTTCCCTCGCGGTCGATAGCGAGGTCCAGCGCCAGCTCGCATAGGGCGCCGAAGCTGTCCTCAAGGAAGGCTGCCGCTTCAAGCCCTAGTTTTTCAGCCGTTTTCATGGCTTTGGACGCTTTTTCTTCGCTGCCGAGCCATTTCTTCAGCAGGACTTCCGCACGTACCGCATGTCCCCCGCCATGAAGGTTAGACGTTACACTGCGGGCTGCTCCCACCCGGCCGGCCATGCCGGTCAGCTCCCACACGCCTTGGCCGTTCTTTTGCACTAGCATGCGGTAGTCGTGGTAGCGCCCGCTGGGCAGGCGCAGCGGGATACCCTGCTGGACCAGAAAGCGTCCGCCGAGGCACCATTGGCGCACGATGGACTCCAGACGGGTGAGCGACACCTTGCGGGGGGCAATAATCTGCCGGTTCTGGCGGCGTCCCTGGATATCGTAGAGTTGCTTGCCGTCCCGCTGCCGTTCAATCCGCAGGATGCCGCGTCCACCGGTGCCGTTAATCGGTTTGACGTAGACGACAGGGCTGAATTTCAGCATCCGGTGCAGATCAGCGGAAGACTGATATAGCAAAGTTTCCGGCATATGCTGGCGGAAGCGGCTTTTCTGCGAAAAGGTCTGGTGAACGGTCCATTTATTGCGCAGCGGCCGGTTCAGAAAGGTAAGATGATTATAGCGGGAGCGGAATTTGAGCAGCTGCTGAAAGCGGGCGTTGCGCTGGATCCGGCAGCGGTCATAGATCATATTCGGGAATGGCCGCCATTTGCGCGACCATTTGCCGCTCCCCGGATCGTAGACCATTGCATGGATCAACTCTTTAGCGGGATTCACATCTGCGGGGGTGAATACAAAGACATCCAATCCGATGCGGCTGCCTTCAATAATCATCCTCCTGTATACACTCTTCTCTTCAAGCTGTTTGGCGTCGTTCAGGTACAGTGTAAGGATGCCTAAGACGGGTTCTGGCACAGGAGCTCACCTTCTTGTGGGTAAATTTCCACGCTGCCTCTGCTCTGGGGCGACCGCAGCAGCAGCGTGGGCTTGCCGGTAGGTCCGCTCTTCAATGCCACAGCGGCAAGCCCGCTGTTAAAGCACATCTTCAGGCTTGCCGTATTGTCGGTAGCGACGTTGCATTCCAGGCGGCCGAGCCGCTCCAGCTGCCCGGACAGCAGGGCTGTACCGGTATGTCTGTTCCGGTATAGAGGATGGACGGCAACAAGACAGGCTTCTTTGCCGTAGCCGGATACGAAGCTCACGCCTGCCAGCTGACGGCCGCTTTGACCGCGTACGGTGGCGACAAGCAGGGAGACGCCCGGCTCGGCAAGCTGCTCCGGAGTCAGACGGGCCAGCATCCTGCATGCACGAAGCGTAATCCGCTGCTCCCCGTACTCCCTCAAAAATTCCAGCAGCCCGGCCAATCTGGAATTCCACTGGCCCGGACTGCTGTCATAGATAGAGGATATCTGCATGGCGTGTCACTTCCTTTACAGGTTTCTACTTGTTCATGCGGGCCAAATGCTGGCTGTACTGAAAAATCCGCTCCAGGGACAGCTTGCGGATGGCCGGTTCGTCGAATTTCATCGGCCGTGAGTTGGCCTCGAAGAACCACAGGTCACCGGCCTCATCGACACCAAGATCCATGGACATCTCACCCAGCATCATTTCGGAGGCCCGTTCAATCTGGCGGGCAATCAGCAGCGCGGTGGTGGGGACATTCTTGAGAATAGCTGCGGCCCTTTCTGGACCGAAGGTTCCTTCCAGCATGGTTGCCGGCTCTTCAATGCTGCCGCCGCGCGGCACATGGGTTGTAATGCTCCTGGCGCCGGCCAGCCTTGCACCGATTCCGGTCACTGCCCAGCCTCCCCGGCTATTCTTCTGCAGGAGGACCCGCAGATCGAAAGGCCGCCCGTGGTGTGTTGCGAGCTGAATGGCTTGCTGCACAATATAACGGGATTGTTTTTTTTCCTTGTTGATCCGTGCCCACAAGCGGTCCATGGAGGCCGCTTTGTAGGTCGCGTTCTTTTTGCCGCTCTGTATCTGCAGCCGATAGGGCAGGCTTACATCCTCGCGGTATTTAAGCCGCATAATCCCCTTGCCGGCTTTGCCGCTTTCCGGCTTCAGGTAGAGGCTGTCATGAGTACTCAGCATGGCGATAAGGGTATTTGCGCTGCGCAGCCGTCTAGTTTTTGGCACATGCTTCGAGGTTGCGCGCGATGCCTTCAGCCATTCAAACAAATCCCATTTATTAAAAAACCTCGGGTTGTAGAGCTTGATATGGTCATGCTCCAGGCACTCGGCAATTTTGCGGGCGACTGGTGCTTTTTCTTCTTCTTCACGATTGGAAATCCGGTTATAAATGACCTGCGGCAGCGGGACAGGAATGCTGTACCACAGCTTGCCGCTGGGGGAAGGGACGTAGCCGTTCACCGTCCGCTCCTCCAGCTTTAAATCACGCGTAGTCACAACGTACACAAGAAAGCCCATTTCTCTGCCGGTGCGGATGATGTCGCGGAAGTTATTGCGGTTGCCGCGAAATTGCTTTACTCTGTCACTGGTCGTTAGTATAGCTATTACGGGTTTGCTCGGGTCAGGGATTCGGCTGTTCACAGATCATCCCTCCTGCGGAATTTGCTGAGATAGAGGCAATGCTCCAGGATGTGCTCAATGGAAGCTTTGCCCTCAGCGCGCAGGGAAGGATGGCGGAAGATCGAGCGTCCCGGTTTGGCGTTAGCCTCGAACATCCAGATATCTTCATCCTGGTCAATTCCAAGGTCAAAGCCGATTTCGCCAAGCAGATGGTGGTGCTGGGTCTCCAGCGACTCGGCCAGCTTAACGGCGGTTATTTTCGCCCGTTGCAGCACTTCATCCGCTCTGGCGCCGAATACGCGGCCCAGGGCCTGTTGCGGTGTGAGCAGGGCGCCCCCGTTCTTCAAGTGGGTGGTCACACTGCCTCTGCCGGCTTTTTTGGCTCCGATGCCTACAACCACCCATTGATTGCTGCCGTTCTTATGCATATGGAAGCGGAAGTCAATGGGGCAGGAGTCAATTTCGATCAGGCGGATACCCTGCTGCACCACATAATTACTCAGGCTTTGGCCATGGCGGGCGCGCAGCATGCGCATGAGGCTGTCGAAGTTGGTAAACCGCAGCAGCACATTTTTACCGCTCTTACGGTACCGGGCGAAGTAGCCTTTCTTCGGCAGGTAGGTGAGCCGGTAGATTCCGTGGCCCAGACTGCCTGCGGAAGGTTTGTAGTAGACAAAGTGATGCCGTTCGAGCATCTCCCGCATTTTATCCGGATTTGGGTTGCTGTGCGTTTCCGGTACATAACGGTTTGCTGCCCCGTCATTTTCCAGCAGCCGGTAGATATCTGATTTATTGAAGAAGCTCCAGTTGAAATACGGAATTCTCTTGCGCGCAAACCGTTCACGCAACTGGTTGATATAGGGGGACACCTCTGCTCTGCGGCTGGGCAGACGGTTATATACGACATCCGGCAGCGGTACTACTTTGCGTTCGAATTTGCCGCTGGCATTCAGGAAGAAGCCGTTCACCTGCTCCTGCTGCCAGTCGATGTCACGCGGCATGAAGGCGAAAATATAACATCTGTTGCTGCCTTCCCGCAGGAGCTGCTTAATAAAGCCGGTGCGGGACCCGAAGGGGCTCGCCGAGGACCCGGGGCCGTCGGACAATACACCGACCAGCGGTCCAAGCTGTACTTCATCCTGCAGGTTGCGCAGATAGACGCCGCCTGATTTGGGGACCTTGATTGCACTCTTTACTCCAGTGGCGAGGAACAGATGCTTGCCGGCACGTTTGATCGGCTTGATCGTTGCCGGAATGGCATCTTTTCCGAGCCGCAGGCGGATATTTTTCTTGCCGGTTAGTTTCAGGCTTTTCATCAGTTCACCCGAGACGTAGACAACTCTTTGGGGCTGCTTGGTGAAATGCACATTGCAAAAAGTGAGACCCATTTATGAATCCTCCTTAGGAACCATTGATATCATTCTCCCGTTTGTAACGGAACTGCCGCGTAGATGGCTTGCGGTTTGCTGCTGAATTCAGCAGCAGATGACGCGCATAGCGCAGGGGGTTCTCGGCGGCGAGCTTAGCAGCCCGGCGGTCGCCCGTCAACCGGAACACCGTGCGCCCTGGTTTGGAATTAGCTTCAAGCAGATAGATCCTGCCGCCTTCATCGATACCGAAGTCCAGGCCGAGTTCTCCCAGCCTGCCGCATGATTCCTCCAACAGCGGCGGCAGCAAAGCCGAGGCTGCTGCAAGTTCCTCCATAAGCTCGATTCCCATCTTGCCGTATTCTGCAAGCAGGAAGGGCTGGGCGGGAACCGCTGTTCCCCCGCCATGGAGGTTCGAAGTCAGCGAACCGCGGCTGCCCAACCGGACGGCCATGCCGGTAAGCGTCCAGACGCCTCTGCCGTTCTTCTGCATTAGTACACGCACGTCGAACGGCTGTCCTCCGCTGCCGGTCAGATGAAGGTAAGGTTGTATAATATAGCGGCGCGGGCCGATAAAGTCATGGATCCAGCTCAGACCTTCGTCCAGCGTGCGGAAACCTTTCTCAAAGGGGGCATTTGCCTCATCACGACCTCTTAAGCTTATGCGCCCGCCCTCGTTATTGCTTAGGCGCTTCGCATGGATTGTGCGTTTGCCATGGGTGCCGGACCTTGGCTTCAGAAAAACGCCGTCCTCTCTTTCTGCGAGCATCGTGCCCAAATCACCGGTGCCGGTGTAAAGTCTGGTCTCGGGCAGCCATGCGGAAGCTCTGCGGCTGCGCCGCAAAATTTCATAGACGCTCCATTTATCTGGCAATCCACGCGACCAGGGAAGTGACCGGGATAAGGCAGCCAGGGCGGAAGCGGCGGATCTTTTTTCCTGCAGGCTTGAGTATAGACAACGGTTATACAGAATGTCGGGCGGAGCTGCCAGGGTAGGCTGCCACTGTCCGTCATTCCAGATATAGCCGCGTATGGATTGGCCGTCTCTTGCAACTCCCTCCGGGTGAAAGATAAGCACCTGCAGATCATACAGCGGGGCTACCCGGCATAACTGACTGCAGAACTCAGGTTCCGCGATGGGAGGATTCCCGCGGCGGCGGCCCGTCATGATGCCAAGGAACCCCATTGCTGTCTCTGTCATAATGCCCTCCTTATAACCCGGCCAAGTAGCGGCAATATAGAATCATCTGTTTGACGGACGGTCTGATTTTCACATCACTGAGGGGCGTGTTGTCGTTTTTGGACGGTTTGGAGTTGACCTCCAGGAGCCAGATTTTTCCCGACTGATCCAAGGCAAGGTCAATGCCGAGCTCCCCGAAATGCGCGGGGATATAGGTTTCCACACCCCTGGCTATCGCCAGAGCCGCCCGTGGAAGCTGCAGCTGTGTGCTTTCTTTGGTCCCGGTCGAGAGGCTGCTCTTGCCGATGGCCTCGCGGACGGTGCTGAGCGTGCCGCCCCGCGCCAGATTGGAGACAAAATGGTTGCTTCCGGCGGTACGGGCAACGATTGAGGTGACACCCCACTTGCCGGTGCCGTTCTTCTGCACGAGTGCCCGGAAATCTACCGGACGCCGTCCAAGCTCTAGTAGAGGGAGCCCCTGCTGAATCTGGTAGCGGGTGGTTTTCATCTTGGGCGCAATGGATTGAAATAACTTCGCCAAGGTCGGATAGACTTGTTTACGCGTGCCAAGCGGTGTCGTGGACAGCAGCCGGTAGCCGCCTCCCTCATCTTTGGAAATGCGGAGAATGCCTTTTCCAAGGCTGCCGCGTACCGGCTTCAGGAAGACACTGGGATAGCTGCTACACATTTTTTTTAATACGGCGAAGCCGGTTAAGGCATGCGATTCCGGCAAATACCGCTGCAGGGCGGCATCCTGTGCCAGTGCTTCGAACACCTCAGTCTTGTCAAGGAACTTTTCATTGAAGAAATGAGTTCCGTAGCGGGATTTTACATCCGCCAAAAAATGCTGTACGCTAGGTTTATTCTCCACCTTTCGAGTCGTAAGCCGATTGTTAATCACATCGGCAATAGGCAGACTCAGCTTCCGCCATCCCTCGTCGTATACCCAGCCCTCAATGGAGGAGCTGTGTGTTTCCAGCCCTTCCGGGGTAAAGAAATATACATAGGCGCCTTGTGCATGGCAGGCATTAGTAAGCTCCCGGCAGAACAGGGTGATCGGGCCGAATACCCTTTCGGGCCGGTCCGGATGGTCCCGGCTCACCAGAACTCCAATCAGCGGTCCGAGCCGCAAGGTGCGGCTGCCGGAGCTGTATGAAGCGTTCAGTGAAAGCCGTTGCCGCAGTCCGAGTTTCCGTGCCAGCGCTTCGTTTACGCGCAGACTGTCGGCTTTGGGAACCGGAATGACGGTGACCTCCTGCCGGAAAGAGCCGAACGTGAGCCGGATCGTTCCGTGTGCGGGTATTTTGAGCTTTTTCATGGATTTTTCGCCAAGCATTACAGCGTTTTCCTGCAGGATGCCCGAGTGGACCGTGTGGACCGGGATCTTGAATTTGGACATCGTGGATCTCCTTCCAGTAGGCAGCATGATGCCGGCAATATGAATCTTAAGGGTTACATATCATTCATCATATGGAGACATCTGACCCTTGGTGATTGACCTATTCTTTAAAAAGCCGTGCCGGGTTTGAACGAAGCGAATCAGGAAGCAATGCTTACAAAACTTAAGCAGATGCTACCGAAGCGAGTTTTGAACGAAGCTGAATCAGGAAGCGATGCTCACAAAACTTTTAGGAGGAATTATAATGAACGTAATTGACAAGGCGCATGAACTGGCGAGAGCCATTAAGGAAAGTACAGAGTTTTCGGATATTTCCAGCGCTATGAAGGTAATTGAGGCCGATCCGGAAAGCAAACGGATGCTCGACAGCTTCCGGCAGAGCCAGATTGAGCTGCAGCAGCGCATGATGAGCGGGGAGATGCCTCCACAGGAAGAAATGGAGAAGATGGAGAAGCTGTTCGAGGTGCTGAACCTGAATCTGGGCATCCGTCGCCTGTTTGATGCGGAACGCCGCCTAAGTGTCGTTATCGAGGACGTGAACAAAATCATCACTGACAGCCTGTCGCAAATGTACGGCGGTCAATAATTCTGTATCCGGTCACACTGCTGCCTGGGGTGGCTGCAATGTATGAACAACAGGAGGGTGCCTCCTAGCCTGATGGCTAGAGGACACCCTCCTGTTTGTTGTTTATAGCGATGAAGATTACTCCTGCTTGCCTTCCACCGCACAGAGCAGAATCCCGGCAGCCAGGCCGAGACGGCGGTCCAGCTGGCCGCTGCGGTCCTCGGAGAAGTCGGCGATGATTTTGGTGACGAAGGGATTGAAATTTTGCCGGAAGGCGGGAATGACAGTGTTCCCAAGCTCAATATTATATTTTTGCGGAATGAGGGTGATGAAGCGCCGCAGGAGAGCCATAAGTGTGCTGTTTTCTTTGATTAGCCCGATTTCGGTATCCCGCTGATCCAGGATGGTCCATTCATCCTTCAGGATCGATTTGAGCCCCTTGCGGCGGAGCGCCCCGATATGTTCACCGGTCTCCGAGTCATGCACATCGTAGGTCGCGCTGAAGTCGATTACATTGCGGGCTTTAATGCGCAGCAGCTCCTTTTCCATACTTTCGTCCGTAAACAGTGCGATGTCCTCTTTAAGTTTGAAGGCTTTCATTTGCGAATAAAGCACAAGCTCTTCCGAACTGTTGTAGATGTGCAGCTTAGCGCCCATAATGGAAAAAACTTTTTTGCGGATTATGTACTCAGTATGATTAAATGCGTTATTCAATGTAGAATCGCCTCCCCGTAATGCTAACATCATCTCATATCAGAACAGTGCAGGCTATGGTGTAGATTACTTCCCGGAAGTTTTTTGCAACTTGTCTCATAATTCCGGCTGCATGTTCATAGAGTAGAGATATAGATTCCATGGAACAACCTTTTAAGAGAGAAGGAGCTGTCTGTAATGAAGAAAAGAAACAAGTTCAAGCATGGTGTGTATATGCTGGCGGCACTGGCCATGCTGCTCTATGCACTGCCGAAGCTGTCCTTTCAGAACGGGCCTGGCTGGGTGCTGGGGTTCGGCGTGGTCTGGTGCATTTTTGCCTTTCTGGTGATAGCGTCACATTTGCATTTTATAATCGGTGTGGATGAAGAGAAACAGAAGCGCCTGGAGTCTGTCCGCAAGCATAAGCTGGAGCAGTGGCAGGGCAAATGGAACGAGGAGTCCCGTGTGGCGGAAAGATGATGTAATTCCACCAAAAGTAGTCCCGTTCCCGAATTTCTTCCGCAGTCAGGACAACCCCTGCATCCGCCGCTTTGGCGGGGGCAGGGGTTGTTTATGTTCACAGATATAGCCAAATCTAAGCTTCCGATGCTGTTGTACTCCACTGTTGCCTCCGTGTATAATAGGTACAGAATAGTACAGATCGGGCTATGGGGGTGTAACAGTTGGAGGGTCAAGGCGATAACATTACAAAACATGAACAGCTGCTCCAGCACATTGAAGGCCTTAAGGTTGGCACCAAAATTTCCGTCCGCAAGCTGGCTAAGGAAATGGCGGTCAGCGAAGGTACGGCTTACCGTGCAGTGAAAGAGGCCGAGAATCTCGGCATTGTCATTACGAAGGAGCGCATCGGTACTGTCCGCGTTGAGAAGAAGCCGCGGAATATTTCCGATCAGCTTACCTTCGGGGATGTAGTGGATATTGTGGAAGGACATGTGCTCGGCGGAGTGAACGGCCTGAATAAGCATCTCCATAAATATGTCATCGGCGCGATGAAGGTTGACGCTATGATCCGTTATATCGACGCTGACAGCCTGCTGATTGTGGGTAACCGTGATGATGTGCATTCGCTTGCGCTGGAGCAGGGTGCAGGCGTGCTTGTGACGGGGGGCTTCGGGACAAGCCGTGAGGTCAAAGCGCTTGCTGACGAGCTGGACCTGCCGGTGATCTCTTCAAGGCATGATACGTTTACTGTGGCCTCCATGATTAACCGGGCCATATTTGACAGGCTGATTAAGAAAAAGATCATGCTGGTTGAAGATATCGTGGATAACAAGCCGCGGCTGAACACCCTGAAAGTCACAAGCACCGTCGGGGAATTGCGGATGCTGTCACAGACCAGCGGCGAACTGCGTTTCCCGGTTACAGATGAATGGAACCGGGTTATCGGCATCGTCGGCCGCAGGGATGTGGAGGAGTTCAGTGAGGAGCACAGCATTGAGAAGGCGATGATTCGCAGCCCTGTCACAGCTGCCCTGCAGACGTCGCTGGCCTCGGCGGCGCAGATCATGATGTGGGAGGGCATTGACTTCCTGCCCATCGTGGACCGCAACCGCAAGCTTGTAGGCTCGCTGACCCGCAGGGAGGTACTGCAGAGCCTGCGTGACGTCAGCAATCAGCCGCAGCTCGGGGAGACTTTCGACCACCTGATTTGGAACGGCTTTGCCGAGGAGCGGGACGAGGAAGGAAAGCTGTTCTTCCACGGCTTCATCACACCGCAAATGGCGACGGATCTGGGTACAATCTCCGAAGGCGTGTTATCCACGCTGATGACGCTTTCCGCATTCAAGGCGGCTAAGGACATCACCGGGAACGACTACGTGCTGGACAATATGTCAACATATTTTATCCGCCCGGTGCAGATTGAGCATTCGGTTATCGTCTTGCCGAGGCTGCTGGAGATCAGCCGCCGGACCTGCAAGCTGGAAATTGAGATCTCCCACAATGACACAATAGTTGCCAAAGCGGTGCTGATGCTGCAGTCGATCGACCACGGCTGAACCTTCATATTCTACCAAAAAGACTATCCCGCCGGGATAGTCTTTTACGCATATACGATACAGCGGTTGTCTTCTAATTGAACCGGTTCACTTAAGGATGCTGAAGATGCCGGCAATGCAGCCAGACTAATGGCGGGTAAAATGATTTTCATTCCTGTTCCGGCTGTAGTATCCGTGGCTGCGCAGTCCGGAGAAAATGTTGAAGGCGCCGATCACCAGGAAAACCGCCTCCACAATGACATTGACCGTGGAACCGCGGAAGAGAAACATCGACATCAGCGACAGCGTCACCAGCATGGCGCCGAGCAGCACATTCATAATAGCGCGCTTGCGGCCTTTTTCCATCGGATCTGGCGCTCTGCGCGAGGATAAGCTGTACACGGCGGCACCGATCATACAAATCACCAGCAGGACAAACAGCACGTACTTGATGAGCAGAATCATGGACAGGCAGCTCCTTTATCAACGTAGTGGAAAATGATAGTTTTGCCTATGATGTATCCGTATATCACCTGTCCACTATTGTAGCATGATTGGCCTCAGCTGCGCTTATACGGATTAATTTCCACCCAGATTTGCAGTACCCCCTCCATGACGAGCATGGTGCGGATTTTGACCGCGTATTCCTTTTCGCGCACGATGTATATTTTACCGTCCAGAAGCAGCCGGGCCAGCTTGCCGTCCGTGTCGATTTCGAACATACTACGTCCGCGCATCGGTTCAAGGTCGGAGACCATTTTGCTGATAATCTCTTTGGTCGTAACGGGATCCAGAGCCGCAGCGCCGTCCTTGACCTTGCTGTCCTCTGTGCGCAGCTTGATCTCCCGGATGACGGTAGAGGTGTTGTTGTATTTTTTGAGTGTCTGGATATCCTTCCGGTATTGCTCGATCTGCACACGAAGATCCTGATTGTTCAGCCAGAGCACATTATACCCCATATGAAAAATAGCATTGTATGCGACAGCTCCTGCGACCATGCCGAGTACAAACACGGCGGAAATCTGCGAGAAGCGGCGGTAGCGGTGGAAAGGGGGGATTCTCATTCCGGCATCACCCCTTGCCGCACACCCATTTGACCAGCTCGCTGCCCATATGAGCGCCCAGGAAGGCAAATACTAGATAGAGAATTTGCTTGATGGCGGGGGAGAGGTTGCCTCCCAGCATGTTGCTCTCAATGACCCGCATCGGGTCAATCGTTCCGCCTACAGCGGCGGCAAGCGCCCAGATTTTAATCCGGTCCGCGATATCCAGCATAGTCTGTGTAGGCGGCTGCAGGGAGACAACCGCACCGATTCCGCCCAGCATGGCTCCACCCAGTACGATGCCGCAGGCAATAAAGAAGTCTAGGACGGCTTTGCTCAAAAACACGTTCATACAAGGCCCCTTTCCGGACCAGGCCTGTTCGTCAGCTCAGCCTGTCCTTGTGCTCTTACTCCATTCTATGGGCGGTTCCCCCTTTAATATGATAAAATAGTTTCATCTTATGTTTTGATTATTGACTGAAGGGAAGTGGGGATATGAGCCCTTACGTGCATTTGCATGTGCACAGCGAATACAGTTTACTGGACGGGGCGGCGCGCATTACCGATCTCGTGCGCCGGGCCGGCGAATACGGCATGAAGTCGCTGGCGCTGACCGATCATGGCGTGATGTACGGGGCAATCCCCTTCTATAAAGCTTGCAAGGCTAATGGCATCAAGCCGATCATCGGCTGTGAAGCTTATTTGACTGCCGGCTCGCGGCGTGAGCGGGGCAGCCGCAAGGATCAGCCGATCTACCACCTGATCCTGCTCGCCAAGGATGAAACCGGCTACAAAAATTTGATGAAGCTGATCTCGATCGGCCATCTGGAAGGCCAGCATTACAAGCCCCGCATCGATATGGAATCCCTGGCCGCGCATGCTGAAGGCATCATCTGCCTCAGCGCCTGCCTGGGGGGCGAGGTGCCGCAGCATTTGCTGCATGGGCGGGATGACGAAGCGCGCCGGGCGGCGCTGAGATATAAAGAGATTTTTGGCGGGGACTTCTATCTGGAGCTGCAGGATCATGGCATTCCGGAGCAAAAGCGGGTGAACCCGAAGCTGATCGCCCTTGCCGCCGAATGTGATATTCCGCTGGTCGCCACGAACGATGTGCACTATCTGGCCAAGGAGGATGCCGAGGTACAGGATGTGCTGATCTGCATCGGCACCGGCAAGACGGTGGATGATGAGGAACGGCTGAAGATCGGGACAGACCAGCTCTTTTTCAAAAGCGGCGAGCAAATGGCGGCACTGTTCCCGCATGTGCCGGAAGCCATTCTCAACACCGGGGCCATTGCCGGGAAATGCAATCTGGAGCTGACGTTCGGGGGCCACATTCTGCCGGAATATTCCCCGCTGCCGGAAGGGCTGGATGCGGCAGCTTACTTGCGTGAGCTGTGCCGCAGCGGGCTGGAGGAGCGTTATGCGGATACACCGCTGTGGGCCTCGCCGGAGCAAAAGGCAACAGCTGAGAACCGGCTCGACTATGAGCTGGGTGTCATTGAGAGCATGGGCTTCAGCGATTACTTTCTGATCGTCTGGGACTTCATCGCTTATTGCCACCGGCAGGGCATCGCTACCGGACCGGGCCGCGGATCTTCCGCAGGCAGCCTGACCGCGTACAGTCTGCGGATTACCGATGTCGATCCGCTGAAGTACAATCTGCTCTTCGAGCGTTTCCTGAATCCCGAGCGGATCACGATGCCGGATATTGATATCGACTTCAGCGACGAACGGCGCGATGAGGTCATCGCTTATGTCGTTGATAAATACGGCCAGGAGCATGTGGCGCAGATCATCACCTTCGGAACGATGGCGGCGCGGGCGGCGGTGCGTGACGTGGGCCGGGCGCTGAACCTGCCCTATAACGAGGTGGACAAGGCTGCGAAGCTGATTCCCGGCCAGCTCGGCATCAGCATTGCCCGGGCGCTGGAGAGCAGCCCTGATCTTAAGGCGCTGTATGAAGGCAATCCGAAGACCAGAGGCCTGCTGGACATGGCGATGAAGGTCGAGGGCATGCCCCGCCATGCTTCCACGCATGCCGCAGGGGTCGTCATTTCCAAAGGTCCGCTGACCGATGCTGTGCCGCTTCAGGCCGGCAATGAGAGCACCGCGCTCACCCAGTACTCCATGGAGCATCTGGAGAGTGTCGGACTGCTCAAGATGGACTTTCTGGGGCTGCGGACCTTGTCGATTATTGAACGCTGCACGAACTGGATCAAGGAAATGAACGGCAGTACACCCGATTTCCGCAGCATTCCCGATGACGATCCGCTAACCTATGAGATGCTTGGTGCGGGTGAAACGACCGGCGTCTTTCAATTGGAGTCGGCGGGGGTAAGACGCGTGCTGAAGGATCTGAAGCCTTCAGGGTTCGAGGACATAGTCTCCGTGCTGGCGCTGTACCGCCCGGGTCCGATGGAATTTATTCCTAAGTTTATTGCCGGAAAGCACGGCGAAATCGAAGTGGAGTATCCGCATGCCGATCTGACACCGATCCTTGCCGATACTTACGGGATCATCGTATATCAGGAACAGATTATGCAAATCGCCTCGCGGATGGCCGGGTTCTCGCTCGGTGAAGCCGATCTGCTGCGCCGCGCGGTGTCGAAGAAGAAACGCGAGACGCTGGATAAAGAGCGAAGTCACTTCGTGGAGGGCAGCTTGAGGCTCGGCTATCTGGAGACCGATGCCAACGCTGTCTATGATATGATTGTGCGGTTTGCCGATTACGGCTTCCCGCGCGCCCATGCTGCAGCTTACGGCGTGCTGGCCTTCCAGACGGCTTATCTGAAGGCACATTATCCTGTACAGTTTATGTCGGCGATGCTGACAGCAGTAATGGGCACACACCGCAAGGTGGCCGAATATGTGCTGGAATGCCGCCGCACGGGTATCGGCGTATTGCCGCCGGATGTCAACGAGAGCGGCGTGTTGTTTACGCCTGTGCCGGGAGAAGGCAGCGGCCATATCCGTTTTGGTCTGGCTGCGGTCAAGAATGTCGGCACGCTGGCTGTGGAGAACATCATCGCCGTCCGCAAGGAGCGGCCGTTCGACAGCCTGCTGGATTTCTGCCGCCGCGTTGATCTCCGGGTCTGCAACAAGCGCGTGATAGAATCGCTGCTGCAGGCCGGCGCCTTCGACCGTCTGCAAGGCCACCGGGCACAGCTGCTTGCGATGCTGGATGAGACAGTCGATGCCGCGCTGAAATGGCGCAAGGAGCGCGACGAGCTGCAGATCCAGCTGTTCGACGACCTGATTGAAATGCCGAACTGGGAAATCCGCTATCCGGATATCCCGAAATTCACCATCGGCCAGCAGCTGGAGCTGGAACGCGAGCTGCTCGGGCTGTATCTGTCCGGCCATCCGCTGGACGACAGCGCCGAGCTGCTGGAGGAGCCGGGCATGCAGCGGCTGATGGATCTCGGCGAGGCCGAGGATGAGAGCCAGATCGTAACGGCAGGCATGGTGGTGTCGCTCAAGGAAATTACGACAAAATCCGGCAAAGCGATGGCTTTTGTCGAATGGGAGGACCAGATCGAGCGCTGCGAGGTCGTGCTGTTCCCTGAGGTGTGGAAGCGGAGCCGCAGCCTGATCGAGAAGGGTGCGCTCTTGGCCCTGCGCGCCAAGGTGCAGCAGGAGGACGAGGGCTTCAAGCTGCTGGCCGAAGAGGTCGCGCCGCTTGGCGCCGACACGATTCGCAGCCTGCTGCAGCGTCGCAGCGCAGCTGCCGCCCGCGCGTCCGCCGCGGGCCGCACCCAGGCGGCAGGCGCACCCGGAGGTGCGTCTGCTTCCCGGGCGGGCGCAGGCGGCCCTGGCGCCGCCCGCAGCAACGCAGGCGGCGTTACCGCGCCTGCGCCCGCAAGGCCCGCTGCCGCGCAAGCAGCGGCACCGCAGGAAGCCCCGCGCTCCGCAGCGCCGGGACCGGCAGGACAGCGTCCTGCAGCCGCAGACGCTGTGGAGTCCGCTGGCCGGAGTCCCGGCGCAGCGGGGAGCGGCCAGCGTGTCTTTATCAAGATCACGCCGGACTCCGAGAACCCGGCGCTGCTCTCGCGCCTGCAGGCGCTGCTGCAGACCCATCCCGGCCCTGCAGCCACCCTGCTGTTCTACGAGCGTGACCAGAAGCTGCTCGCGCTCAGCGACGGCTACCGGATCGAGCCTTCCCAGGAGCTGTTCGCAGCGATCGAGGGGATGCTTGGAGCAGGTACAGTCCGAATAAAATAAGAACATTTCCGCCTTTTTCCGCATACATTAGGAAACCACAGGGAACTGTCCCGTGCGGAAAGGGGAATCACATCATGTCCTATCAAATGGCAAAAGAGCTGCTGGAGCGCAGGGGAGTCACGCTAACGTCCATCGCTGAGATCGTATATATTTTGCAGTCGGCGTATTATCCGGATTTAACCGAAGAAGAGTGTTTATCGAGCGTTAAATCGGTGCTGGGCAAAAGAGAGGTGCAGTACACGCTGATGACAGGCGTTGCGCTGGATGAATTGGCTGAAAAAGGCCTGCTGCCGCAGCCGCTGCAGGCGGTGATGGAGGCGGATGAATCGCTCTACGGAGCGGACGAGACTCTGGCGCTTGGCATCACCGGCGTATACGGAATGATCGGGCTGACAGGCTTCGGTTATCTGGATAAAATAAAGCTCGGCATTATCGGCAAGCTGAATGATGATGAGCAGGGGATTCATGTATTTCTGGACGATCTTGTCGCGGGAATTGCGGCGGCGGCATCCGCCAGAATTGCGCACCGGCATGAAGGGGCCAAGGTGTATCCCCATGTCAGCGGTACGGAATAATTAACCCCCATTATTTGGTGGATAATGCTCCCTGGTCTTGCTTTCTGCGCCTTACTCCTGTTGCGGGAAAAAAGAAAACTGTGTTATCATGATTCCATTATACGGGATACGGCTGGGAATTGAGATTAGGGAGGCTTTGCAGGGCATGTGGACGGTAATTTATATTGCGCCAACCGCCAGAGTGGCGGATATGATTCAGAGCAAGCTTACGGAAGAAGGATTTATGGTAAAGTGCCGTCCGGTCAATATGTCCAAGCAGCAGTTCGAGATTCTGGTTCCTTCGGGAGAACTGGAGGAAGTGCAGGAAGTCCTTAATCTAATTTTACATCCCTGAATAGACATCAAGATGGCATTCATGACAGCGGCAAGCTGCTATATGCGCAAATAAACGGCTGAAGAGGTGCGACCCTTGTTCAAAGATTTATTTCAGAAAAAACGGAAGTACGCGACTATTCCTTCAGAACGTCTGGAGCGGAGCGGCGGACCGGTAGAAGGCGAACGCCCCAAACGGGAGATTCCCGAGGGCTTAATGAGCAAATGCAGCAAATGCGGAACGATCCAGTACAGCAAGGAGCTGGAGAAAAATCTGAAAGTATGCCCTTCGTGCGGTTATCATATGCGGCTAAACGCGTCGGAACGGATCGCAATGATCCTTGATCCGGAAGGCTTTATCGAGTTCGACAGTGAAATGGCATCCGTAGACCCGCTGCAGTTTCCGGGCTATGCCTCCAAGCTGGAACAACAGCAGTCCAAAACTGGACAGGTTGAAGCCGTGCTTACAGGCCAGGGAACCATTGGCGGTCATCCGGTGATTGTTGCCGTGATGAATTTTGAGTTCTTCACCGGCAGTATGGGCTCGGTTGTAGGAGAGAAGATTACCCGGGCTGTAGAAGAAGCTACGGAGAAGAAGCTCCCGATGCTGATCTTTTCGACTTCGGGCGGAGCCCGGATGCAGGAGAGTATTCTCAGTCTGATGCAGATGGCGAAGACAAGCGCAGCGCTGGCCCGGTTTGGCGAAGCGGGAGGACTCTATATCTCTGTCATTACGGACCCGACAACGGGCGGAGTATCCGCCAGCTTTGCCAGTCTTGGCGATATTATTATTGCCGAGCCTGGAGCAGTATTCGGTTTTGCCGGAAGAATCGTCATTGAGCAGACCATTCGGCAGAAGCTTCCGGATGATTTTCAGACTGCTGAATTCAACCTTCAGCATGGTCAGCTTGATCTGGTCGTACACCGCAAGGAATTACGGTCCACGCTAACCAAGCTTTTGGATTTGCACGACGTGAAAGGGGCTTTTAGGTTGGCGGGAGAGTTGCCTTTTGAAATGCCTCTGGTAGAAATGCGCAAGAAGATTGCCGAACTGAAGCAGTTCGGTGAAGAGAAGGGCATTGATTTCAGCGATGAGATCGCCCGGCTTGAGGAACGTTACCGCGTACTTGAGGAAGAGATTTATACCGATATTTCTGCTTCACAGAAGATGCATCTGGCCCGGCATCACGGACGTCCGACTTCGCTTGATCTTATTGGGCTGATCTTTACTGATTTTATTGAGCTGCACGGCGACCGTCTGTACGGCGACGATCTGGCTGTAGTAGGCGGAATCGGCAAGCTCAATGGCGTCCCGGTTACCGTGATCGGCCAGCAGCGCGGCAAGGATACGAAGGAGAACATTCTGCGTTTCTTCGGCAGCGCGCATCCCGAAGGCTTCCGCAAGGCGATACGCCTGATGAAGCAGGCGGAGAAGTTTGGCCGTCCGATCGTTACCTTTGTCGATACCAAAGGGGCTTACCCCGGCAATACGGCGGAGGAGAGAGGCCAGTCCGAAGCGATTGCCAGCAGCCTGTATGAGATGTCTCAGCTTGGCGTGCCGGTCATCTGCATCATCATTGGTGAAGGCGGAAGCGGCGGAGCGTTGGCGATGGCTGTAGGCAACCGTGTTCTGATGCTGGAGCATGCCATCTATTCAGCGATCTCCCCGAACGGAGCGGCGTCCATTCTCTGGAAGGATGCCTCGAAGGCGGAACAAGCCGCAGAAGCGATGAAGATCACCGCCGCAGATCTGCTGGAGATGGAAGTGATTGAGGAAATTGTTCCTGAACCGCGGGGTGGCGCACACCGTGATTACGAGTCTACTGCCGCTGCGCTCAAGGATGCCATATGGCGCCATTTGCAGGAGCTGTCGAGCCTGGATTTTGCGGAACTTAAAGAAGACCGCTACCGCAAATTCCGCAAAATCGGCGAGTTTTCCGAAGCTCAGCTGGAAGCCGTTAACCCGGAAGAAGAAGTGCAGAACGTGGAGTAATACTCCCTGTTTCATTTGCACTTTCAGACATATAGTACTATCAGCAGGTACAAAATATGGACTTGCCTGAATAAACATTTATTACCATTGAAATAATCCTGCGGCATTCGCAGGGTTATTTTTATTTTGCCCTGAAACTTCATGTATTCGACTTAAATTTACAGCAAAAGAAGGCTATAACATTGATTTTGTGTCCAAGTTGCAGTAATATTCATTAGGGCGCAGTAAAAGGTGCATGTGATAAAGTTCCTATACAAACAGAAAGCCTTATAGTAGATTTTGTAGTTGGAAAAAGTGAGACAGAGAGAACGAAAAAACGGAGGAAAACCTAATGCGGAAAAGTAAAATTGTATGTACGATCGGTCCTGCTAGTGAATCGTTGGAGAATATCAAAAAATTGATCTTGGCTGGTATGAATGTGGCCCGTCTGAACTTCTCCCACGGCGATTTTGAAGAGCACGGCAACCGGATCAAGACGATCCGTCAGGCATCTAAAGAACTGGGCAAAACTGTTGCCATCCTGCTCGACACCAAAGGACCGGAGATTCGCACAGGCAAGCTGGAAGTAGAACCGATTGAACTGGTTCAGGACGAGTATCTGACATTGACTACGGAAGAGATCCTTGGCGACCAAAACCGTATCTCCATCACTTACAGCGACCTGCCTAATGATGTTCAAGTAGGCTCGACCATCCTGATCGATGACGGCCTTATCGGACTTACCGTTGTCGACATTCAAGGCACAGAAATCAAGACCCGTATTGTTAACGGCGGTACGATCAAGAGCAAGAAGGGCGTTAACGTACCAGGAGTTGCCATCTCCCTGCCGGGTATTACGGAAAAAGACACCAACGATATCGTTTTTGGGATCGGACAGGACATCGATTTTATCGCCGCTTCCTTCGTTCGCAAAGCTAGCGACGTTCTGGAAATCCGTGCACTGCTTGAGAAGCACAATGCTTCCCATATTCAAATCATCTCCAAAATCGAAAACCAACAAGGTGTTGACAACCTTGATGAAATTTTGGCAGCTTCCGACGGCCTGATGGTTGCCCGCGGCGACCTTGGTGTGGAAATCCCTGCTGAAGATGTGCCTTTGGCTCAAAAGCTGATGATCGAAAAATGTAACATCGCCGGCAAACCGGTAATCACAGCTACCCAAATGCTGGATTCCATGCAGCGCAACCCGCGTCCTACCCGCGCTGAAGCAAGTGACGTAGCGAACGCTATCTTCGACGGAACAGATGCAATCATGCTGTCCGGTGAAACTGCTGCCGGGAAATATCCGGTAGAGTCCGTTCTCACAATGTCCCGCATTGCTGAGAAAGCTGAGTCTGCCCTGAACCACCGTGAAATCTTCATGAAGCAACAAATTGCTCAAGAAACAACGGTTACTGAAGCCATCAGCCAATCCGTAGCGATTTCCGCTCTGGACCTGAACGCTAAAGCTATCATTTCTTCGACTGTAACTGGCCACACTGCACGCGTGGTTTCCAAATACCGTCCTAAATCGCAAATTATTGCCGTGACTACTCAAGAAAGAACTATGCGTCAATTGGCTCTCGTATGGGGCGTAACTCCTGTATTCGGTAAAGAAGCAACGTCGACAGACGAATTGCTGCAAACTGCCCTTAAAGGCGGTAAAGATTCCGGTCTGGTTAAAGCAGGCGATCTTGTTGTAATTACAGCGGGTATCCCACTGGGACGTTCCGGTTCTACAAACCTGGTGAAAGTAGACACCATTCCAGCTGACTAAGCTTAGGAGTCTTCTATAACGCAGATTGTTCTATTCATAAAAAGCAATGGTGGATTCCACCATTGCTTTTTTTGCTTGATATACGAGGGTCAAATGTATATATTGGATTGAGAGTTTCGGGCAAAATAAACACTAGGAACGTATGAGAATGGGGTTTCTTGTGTTAACGAGAGGCGAGCCCTTATGATATACACGTTTAACTACAAAAGTATCTCCGGCGGAGTTGGGGCTTGAAGGGACGGCAACTGCGGTTTTGTTCTGTACCATAATACCTCCATCGGCTGGAGTGAGCTTAGGGCTTTTACCGTTGATCGTGCAGCGGCTGAACCTTGTGGGTGTTACCCGGGCAAGCGCGCCTATAGTTCCGCCGACTTGGGGGGCTTCCATGATCCATTCAGCGGAGGACTGTGGGCCTGTGTAATGCTGTATAGTGCGGAAAATCCAATTCTTACTGAGATTCCGCAGGGTTATGCGCCATTTGCCGCGGCTGATCTTGGCGATCGTTGCCCGCATACGGTCTCCGGGAGAGACCGGGAGAGGAATAACCGTTTCCATTGCCGGCAGTATTTCCCACCAGGGATAGTAGCGGACGATTCCATTTATAGATTCATGTGCGGTGCCGGTCTGAATCAGATTGCTGTTTTTGAAGCCGTCGATTCCAATCCAGGCCGAGGAATAGCTGGCTTTGGAAGTGGGCTTGACATAGGGGACAACCCACTCGCCGGAGATCCTCCGGAAGGCTCCTTTTTTGCCTGTGATGGCATATCCGCTCCAGTTGCTGGAGGTCCAGCCGAAGCCTGTGCTTTGAGCTCTTCCCTTATTGGTTTTGTCCGTGAGACAAGGCCGACCGCGCTTTAATTTATAAACTGTGCTCACTTGTTCACCGCCTCTATTAGGTTCTGCTCTATCTAATGCGGCGAAGTCTTGCAAAGGTTGGGTATTCTGTTAAAAAGGATTGGAGAGGAAATATAGCACAAATGGAAAAACTACTGAAGCTGCGCGGCTTTTATCTCTTCCTGGGACTTGCCGGCGGCTCGTTTGGTTCTTATCTGACGCTGTTGCTGAAGTATAACGGAATGGATGTCAGCCAAATTGGTATGATGATGGCGGTAGGAACACTTATTGCCATATGTATTCAGCCTGTATGGGGTCTTATCTCCGACAGGTATAACCAGGCGCGTCTTGTACTTATTCTAAGTGTGGCTGTGCCGGCGGTGCTGGCCGTATTCTACCGTTCGGAATATTTCATCGTTCTTCTGCTGGTATACACGGTGTCCACGATCTTCTCGTCCACACAGGCCCCTATCGCCGATTCTTACGCCATTGCAGCGGCGAACAGAGCCGGATCCACCTACGGCAGCATCCGGCTGATGATGAGCATAGGAGCGGCTGTAGGGGCCTATGCCGGTGGGCAGTATGTTGAGAGATTTTCAGTCTCTACGATATGGCTCCCGTTCCTGCTCTTAAATTCAGTTGCCGTCATTTTTGCCCTGACTCTGCCCAGACAGGCGGAAGAGAATCATATGATGAGCCAATCGCTGGCTCAAGGGGTCAAAAAATTGCTCGGCAACCGCATCTTCCTGGCTTTTCTGGGCGGCAGCTTTTTGGTGAACCAGACGATGACAGCTTTCGGCACTTATTTTGTGGTTGCCTTCCAATCTGTCGGCGGCTCCACCGGGTATGCCGGAATTGCGCTTTTCCTAGCCTCTGTGACCAACGTACCCTCCATGCTGTATGCCTCGAAAGTCATCCGTAAGCTGGGACGCGAGCGTACGCTGCTGCTGGGTGCACTGATCTATGTGCTGCGCTGGGGGATTCAGGTAGCCTTTCCCCATCCTTCGGTGATGATCGGCGTGCAGGTGCTGCACGGTCTGTCATTCGGGCTCTTTTATATTGCTGCTGTTGAATATGTGTCGCAGATTACCTCATCCGAAATGCAGGCAACAGGCCAAAGTGTCTTCAATATCGTATTTTCCGGTTTTGCGGGAATTCTGGGCAATTTGCTGAATGGATTTCTGCTTAGTCAGGGCGGTGTCGGGCTGATGAATGTGTCTTGCATGATAAGTTCTGCCGTCGGGGCGGTACTGCTCTTCTATGTAGCCAGAAGCTCAAGGAGCAGCGTTCCGAAGACGATGTCCTCGGGCGGAGTTGGCGTCTAGCTGCCGCTTCCGCAAGTTAATACAGAAAGGAGCATATGTTATGGAATCACGTAATCGGGTGCTTTCCAGCCGCTGGCACAGCACTGCTTTCCGCGTGCGTTACCAGGAAACCGATCAAATGGGTGTGGTGTACCACGCCAATTACTTAAGCTGGTTCGAGAGCGGGCGCACCGAGATGTTCCGCGAGCTCGGCTTCGCCTACCGTTCGCTGGAGAACATGGGAGTGCTTCTTCCTGTGACTGCGGCAGATTTGCAATTTAAAAGTCCGGCGCGATATGATGATCTTATCGCCGTGTATGCGCGGCTTAAGGTTTTTTCAGCTTTGAGAGTTGTGTATGAATATGAGGTGCGCCGGATTGAGGAGGATGGGAAAAGTGGCGGCGAAGGTTCTGCGGAACACGGAGAGCTTTCAGCGCTGACTGCTGCCCAGACTCTTCCGGGAGAACTTCTGGTTAGCGGTTCTACCAGTCATGTCTGGCTGAACAAGGACTGGAAGCCGGTAAGACTGGATCGGGCGCTGCCGGAGCTGTATCAAGCGATAACCGGGGCGCTCAGGGAAGAAGAAGGAGGAGCAGTATGATCAGGAACAAATGGCTGTGGGCTGCCTTGTTTATTATCCCGGCCGTGGAATTATTCGGGTTCATCTATGTCGCTGGTTATCTTGGAGCGCCCAAAACGCTGCTGCTCATTCTGGCTACTTCAGTGATCGGACTGCTCATGATGCGGTTCGAAGGCAAAAAGGTACTGCAGGACAGCAAAATACAAATGCAGGAAGGCAAAGTGCCGGGACGGACGATGCTGGACGGCTTGTGTATTTTTTTCGGCGGTCTGCTGCTGATTCTGCCGGGCTTTGTAACGGACATAATCGGCTTTTCTTTGGTGTTTCCGCTGACCCGGCCGCTGTACCGGGTTTTTCTGCTTAGATGGATTGAGAAGAAAATGAAAAATGGCAGCTTCACCTTTTACCGCAGGTAATAGAAACCTGTCTATGCGCTGCTTTGTGTACCAGACGAATAGCATGAACCTAGGAAACTAAACAGAGCGGAAGCCGTCTACTTGGATGGCTTCCGCTCTGTTTAGTTATAAGGGACTGTTTTACGGTTCCCGCTGTATTCCATACACCTAGTTGGACTAATGCAGACGTCCGCTCACAATATAGCTGTGCAGCGCCCGGAACACACCGGCACGGTGGAAGGCGTCAAGGATGACCAGAATAACAGGACCCAGTAGAAGACCGAGCATGCCGAACAGCTGCAGGCCGGCGAACATGCCAACAAGCAGGGTAAGCGGGTCCAGCCCGATGCTGCTGGCGAGCACCTTGGGCTCAAGCACCTGGCGGGTCACAAGAATGATCCCGTAGAGTACCAGCAATCCGATGGCCAGAGCCAGGTTGCCGGTCATGTAGGAGTACAGCGCCCAAGGGAGCAATACAACACCGACGCCAAGGTAAGGGACCAAATCAACGATGCCGACCGTCAGACCGATGGCAAAGGCGGAGTCTACGCCCAGCAGCAGGAGCCCGATAATGACGATAACCCCGGTAACGGAAATCAGCACTAACTGGGCCCGCAGATAGCCGGACAGCGCTTTGCGCAAATCACTCCAAATCTCAGAGACCGGTCTAAGCAGAGGCGCCGGCAGCAATGAAGTCAATTTTGCATTATGGCGATCCCAGCCGGTGCTGAGGAAAAAGGCGGCCAGCACGATCACAATCAGGATGGTTCCCATGCTTGGCAGCGCGGAAATCAGCTTCAGAATCATATTGAAAAAACCGGTGATCAACTGGGTCATGGCGTGGCCCACGGTTTCGGTAGTCCGGCTGATGTTGCTGTCGATAGTGGCATGATAGTCCGGGTTGTCGTGGTAAAACTGGTTGATTTGGTTAATAATATTCTGAATGCTGGCATTGCGGCCCAGTGACAGCAGCAGCTCGCGCCATTGGTCGGTATGGAGATCTAAGGTCTGCAGCAGCACAATCAGCTCTTTCACCAGCCGGGTAATCAGCGCAGTCAGTACAAGGGCCGTACCTCCGATATAGAACAGCAGCGAGAGCGAGACGGCGAGCCAGCCCGGAAGCTTAAAGCCTTTCAGGATCACCACCAGCGGATGAATGATATAGGCGAGCAGCCAGGCCAAGAGGAGCGGATAGAGCAGCGGAAGCAATACATAGATGGCGAACATCAGCCCTGCAGCGGCGAGAACGACCCAAAGGCCGCGCAGCACTCTTTTTAACACAAGCGTGTCCATCGTTCATCCCTCCACTATTGCTGCTCCCGCAAGAAAATAACTGCTCGTCTTATGTATATTCATAGATTGATTTTACAGACTATCAAAAGTCATAAAGCACAAAAACAGGGCAGACTCTATAACCTGAAAGCGCAATCATGAAACAGGAAGATCGGAAGTTTTTTTCTATCTCTCCGATAAAATCATTTGATGCGTGTCAAAGCTTCCACGTTGTTCACATAACCGTCAAAATCCGGTATGATTATTAAAGGTTCTACACTGAAAGTTGGTTGCAATCTTTAAGGATGTCTTATCGCCTTCTTTTTATGTTTTTAAACCTTTAAAATGTAAATGTTTTCACGATGTTAGAAATGGCTTTTATACCCTTGTTCGCAAAGGAGAGATATACTATGACAGCTACTAAAGGCCTGGAAGGCATCGTCGCCACGACTTCCTCAATCAGCTCGATTGTGGATGGCGTCCTCACTTACCGCGGATTTGATATTGACGATCTTGCGGAGAATGCCACCTTTGAAGAAACCGCTTATTTGCTGTGGTTTGGCAATCTGCCTACTACGCCTGAGCTGCAGGCTCTGCGACGTGATCTCAGCGCATTTGCACCGATTCCGGAGCAGGTCATTGCACAAATGAAGCTGTATCCCAAAGAAGCGAACACGATGGCTGCCCTGCGCTCCGCTGTATCAAGTCTCGCGCTCTATGATGAAGCGGCGGATGACATGAGCCGTGAAGCGAATGAAATCAAAGCAGTGAAGCTTCAGGCGCAGATTCCGACCATAGTGGCTGCGCTGGCACGTATCCGCAAAGGTCTGGAGCCCATTGCACCCAAAGAAGGCTTGTCCATCGCAGAGAATTTTCTCTATATGCTATGGGGCAAACAGCCGGATGTCGTATCCGTCAAGGCGCTGGATGCTGCACTGGTGCTGCATGCAGACCATGAGCTGAATGCCTCCACATTTGCCGGCCGTGTGACTGTGGCTACTCTCTCCGATATATATTCCGGTGTGACGTCTGCGATTGGTGCCCTTAAGGGTCCGCTGCATGGCGGAGCGAATGAGGCCGTAATGAAGATGCTGGAGGAGATCGGCAGTCTGGATGCAGTGGAGCCCTATATTCGCGGGAAGCTGGAGCGCCGTGAGAAAATTATGGGCTTCGGACACCGTGTCTATAAGAATGGGGATCCGCGTGCCAAACATCTGATGAAGATGTCCCACGAGCTGGGCACCATGAAGAATGACACTACACTCTACGATATGTCCGTCAAGATTGAGGAGCTGATCACCGGGCAGAAGGGACTGAAGCCAAACGTGGATTTCTACTCGGCTTCGGTATACACACAGCTTGGCATTGAGCGGGAGTTGTTCACGCCGATTTTTGCCATCAGCCGCGCTTCGGGATGGACAGCGCATATTCTGGAGCAATATGTAGACAACCGCATCATCCGCCCGCGTGCTGAATACACTGGGATGTCCGAACAGAAATACGTTCCCGTTGACGAGAGATAAAGGCGGCCCTTGCGGGCCGCTCCACCCCTCTAGTAGAATGAATGTACGCAAGTGACTAACCAAACTAAACTAAACTTTTTAGGAGGATTCCCCACAAATGTTGAAACTAGAAAAATACGATCTGCCGACAGAAGGCGAACAAATCACGATTGAAGACGGCAAACTGGTGGTTCCGAATCATCCGATTATTCCTTTTATTGAGGGTGACGGCACTGGCCGCGACATTTGGAAAGCTTCCAAACGGGTGCTTGATGAGGCTGTTGCCAAAGCTTACGGCGGTACAAAAAAAATTGCCTGGTATGAAGTATTTGCCGGCGAAAAGGCCTTCAATACATATGGTGAATGGCTGCCTAATGATACGCTGGAAGCCATTCGTGAATATATTGTAGCTATTAAAGGCCCGCTTACCACTCCAATCGGCGGCGGAATCCGTTCTTTGAATGTGGCGTTGCGCCAGGAACTGGACCTGTATGTATGTTTGCGTCCAGTGCGTTATTTCGATGGCGTGCCTTCACCGGTGAAACATCCGGAGCTGGTGGACATGGTTATTTTCCGTGAGAATACAGAAGACATTTATGCGGGTATCGAGTACCAGGAAGGCTCCGAGGCTGTCAAGAAAGTGATTGAATTCCTGCAGAAGGAAATGGGTGTGAACAAAATCCGCTTCCCGGAAACATCCGGTATCGGCATCAAGCCAGTGTCTTCCGAAGGTTCGAAGCGCCTCGTGCGCGCTGCAGTTGAATATGCGATCAAGCATGGACGGAAGAGCGTAACGCTTGTGCATAAGGGCAATATCATGAAATTTACCGAAGGTGCGTTTAAGAACTGGGGTTACGAAGTGGCTGAGCAGGAGTTCGGCGACCAAGTATTTACCTGGAACCAATATGATGTCATCAAGGAACGTGATGGTGAAGCTGCGGCCAACGCTGCCCAGAAGGAAGCGGAAGCTGCCGGCAAAATCATCATCAAGGATGCCATTGCCGACATCGCTCTGCAGCAGGTATTGACCCGTCCGACCGATTTCGACGTGATTGCTACGCTGAACTTGAACGGTGACTACTTGTCCGACGCGCTTGCTGCTCAAATCGGCGGCATCGGCATCGCTCCGGGAGCGAACATCAACTATTTAACAGGGCATGCTATCTTTGAAGCAACACATGGTACGGCTCCGAAATATGCTGATAAGGACGTTGTGAACCCGGGTTCGGTCATTCTTTCCGGAGTAATGCTGCTGGAGCATTTGGGCTGGCAGGAAGCGGCTGACCTTATCTACAAAGGAATGAGTACCGCGATCAACAACAAAACGGTGACTTATGATTTTGCCCGTCAAATGGAAGGCGCAACAGAGCTGAAATGCTCCGCGTTTGCTGACGAAATTATCAATAATCTGTAGTCTTGTAGGAGGATATCTCTTGGCCATCAAACGTTATAAAATTACAGTCGTGGGTGCCGGCTTCACCGGCGCTACCACGGCGCTTATGCTTGCCCAGAAGGAACTCGGCAACGTGGTGCTGCTGGATATTCCGCAGCTCGAGAACCCGACCAAAGGCAAGGCGCTGGACATGCTGGAAGCCGGCCCTGTGCAGAAGTTCGACAGCCAGATTACGGGAACCTCAAGCTATGAGGATGCAGCGGATTCGGATATCGTGATTATTACGGCAGGCATCGCCCGCAAGCCGGGCATGAGCCGCGATGATCTGGTGAATACCAATGCAGGAATTGTGAAATCGGTCTGCGAAAATGTGAAACGTGTCGCTCCGGAATCCATCGTAATTATATTGAGCAATCCGGTAGATGCGATGACTTATGTGGCTTACAATGCACTGGGCTTCCCCAAAAACCGGGTAATCGGACAATCCGGCGTGCTGGATACGGCCCGCTACTGTACTTTTATCGCCCAAGAGCTTAACGTTTCGGTTGAAGATGTACGCGGCTTTGTGCTGGGTGGACATGGCGATGATATGGTACCGCTCGTACGCTACTCCAGCGTGGGCGGCATTCCGATTGATACGCTGATTTCCGCAGAGCGTATTGCCGAGATTGTACAGCGTACACGAGTCGGCGGCGGCGAGATTGTCAGCCTGCTCGGCAACGGCAGCGCTTATTATGCGCCAGCGGCTTCCTTGGTCCAGATGACTGAAGCGATCCTGAAGGACAAGAAGCGGATTATCCCGGTAATCGCTCTGCTTGAAGGTGAATACGGCTATGATGGGCTGTTCATGGGCATTCCGGCGCTGCTGGGTGCGGACGGTATTGAGAAGGTATATGAACTGGAGCTTACGGCAGAGGAGAAAACGGCTTTGGATAAGTCGGCAGATTCGGTACGTGCCGTTACTTCGTTAGTTACGATCTGAGCATCAGCCTGCGGGAGCCCTCATTTTAGAAATTAAAATGGGGGTTTTCTTTTCTTCTATTTGTTGGTTAGGTATAATTGAAGTGTAACTAAAATCACTGAAAACATTAGAGGAGGTATGTTATGGGTCACTTTTTGTTTTTTCTACATATGATCGGTACATTGGCGCTGGGCTTTTATCTGGTGCTGCCGTTTGTTCTCGGGCGTGTCCAGAAGCTGAGCGTCCCTGCGAGAGAAGGAACGCTTAGTGCAATCGGCGGCTTCAACCGCTTCGCTCAGTACGGTCTGGTCATCCAACTGCTGACTGGCGGCTATATGATGACGAAGGGTGAATATTCGGTGCCATGGATGATCGTGGTTGTTGTTCTGCTGCTTGCGATGTTTGCACTCGGCGGCATCATCAGCAAACCATTGCGTCTTGCCGCAGCCGGCATGCGCGAGAACCGTGACGTATCCGCAGAGACAGGCAAAATCCGTACCTTAAGCCTGCTGCTCATGGTGGCGCTGGTGCTGATGGTGTTTTTCATGGTGTACAACAGTATTATTTAAGACTTCCTTCATAGAAAGACTACAGAAAGCCCGCCTCCGGAATGGCATGGAGAGCGGGCTTTTGGGTGCAGACATTACTTCGGGACAAGTCTATCGGGTACCACCCCGCCATGCCGCTGCCACAGATTGTAGCATACAACGCTTTACAGCAGTTCGTTCAGGGAGAAAACATGGCTTTTCTCAAATTCAGCGAGGATTCCCGCCGGAAGCAGGCGTTGAAGCTCGAGCCGGGTACACCATTTATAATCCGAATGCTCTACGGACAGATGTACCGCATGGTCTGTGCTCCGGCACAAATAGGTGATAATGACAAGCTGCCTTGCCGGATCGGTTAGAAACGAGGTTGCATACAGCAGATTGCCGACAGTAACCGCAAGTCCGGTCTCCTCATAAATCTCCCTTTCCAGAGCCGCCTCCAGGTCTTCTCCGAATTCTATTTTTCCGCCCGCACATTCCCAGGTGCCCGCTCCGACAGAATCTCTTGCCGCACGCCGAACAAGCAGAATCCGGCCTCCATGTACAATAACTCCTTTGACAGCAACGATGATGCTGCGTGTGTGTTTGACCATATTGCGTGCTCTCCCCTCTGCGCAGAGTCTGCATAAATCTGCAACTCCATTGCTGGATTAGTGCTTTCTCTCTAAAGTATATCGTCTTCCCCGGCAAAAACGACTGACATTTTAGTTTGACCGCGCCCAAGGTGTGGTAAGTAACATAACGTAAAGCAAATGAAGAGATGATCTGCAGGTGCATAAACCAGGCACCCTGAGCCAACCCTAAAACGATGAGTAACCAACAGGTACACAGCGAAAGGAGAATGGATCATGCCAGACAACACGCAAACCAAAAAAACATTACCTCCGCAGGTGCAGGACCGCCAGCCCGGAATTGAAAGTGAAATGAATCCGCTGCCGGAATTCGAGACCTCAGCCTATAAGGCGGCGGGCAAGCTGCTGGGCAAGGCGGCTCTGATTACAGGAGGAGACAGCGGTATTGGCCGGGCGGTTGCCGTTCATTTTGCCAAGGAGGGTGCGGATGTCGTTATTTCCTACCTCAATGAGCATTCCGATGCCGAAGAGACTAAACGCCAGGTGGAGCAAGAGGGGCGGAAGTGCGTTCTGATTGCCGGCGATATCGGCGTGGAGGCGTTCTGCCAGGATCTGATCAATAAGACGGTGGAAGGACTCGGCAAGCTGGATATCCTGATTAATAATGCGGCCGAGCAGCATCCGCAGGAGAAGATTGAGGATATTACCTCTGAGCAGCTGGAGCGGACGTTCCGCACGAATATTTTTTCGATGTTCTATTTGACCAAGGCAGCCATGCCCCACCTGAAAAAAGGGTCCACGATTATCAACACAACTTCGATCACAGCATACCGGGGCAGCCCGCAGCTGCTGGACTATTCGTCCACCAAAGGTGCGATTCTCAGCTTTACCCGTTCGCTGTCGATGAATCTGGCGGACAAAGGCATCCGGGTAAATGCCGTAGCGCCGGGACCGATTTGGACACCGCTTATTCCGTCGACCTTTGACGCGAAGAAAGTCAGTGAATTCGGCGGCACGCAGCCAATGAAACGCCCGGGACAACCGGAGGAACTCGCTCCGGCCTATGTGTATCTGGCTTCCGATGATTCATCTTATGTAAGCGGACAGGTAATGCATGTGAATGGCGGCGAGGTCGTAAACGGCTAAACGCGGTTGCTGATTTCACTGCTATGAATAATTAGAGTCTGGAGCGGACCCTTGGGTTCCGCTCTTTTTGATGCAGGCCTCTTTTAAAGGATGGCTCTTCAAGGAATAATATGTTAGTATATGAAACGTTAAGCGTAATTGAATATGAATTTGTCACTAGGGGTGCCGCAAGGCTGAGACGAACATACCCGTTCGGACCCTTTGAACCTGATCTGGTTTATACCAGCGTAGGGAAGTGGAGAACGAATAACTGCAGCGGGGCTGAATGGCCCGGTATTCCTGTATATATTCCAGACTGCCTCCTTTACGGGGGCGGTCTTTTTTGTGTTTGCCGGTAATGCAAAAGAACAGGAGAAGGTGAACGTGTTGAAAGAGATACATTTGATCTCGGATGGAAGGCAGAATCCGGCGCAGTTTGTTCAGCTGGCTGCGGCTGTGCAATTCATAGTGGATTATATCCATCTCCGGGAAAAGGCAATGTCTGCGCGGGAGCTCATAGCTCTGACGGAGCAGCTGATCATAGCGGGGGTTCCGCCTGCCAAGCTGGTGATCAACGACCGGATAGACGTTGCTCTGGCCGCAGGGGCGGGCGGGGTCCAGTTGGCTTGGCACAGCCTGCCGCCTGCCGTAGCGCGCAGCGTAGCACCGGACCTGCGATTGGGAAGGTCGGTGCATTCCCCGGAGGAGGCGGCTGAATCCGGCCGGCAGGGAGCGGACTTCTGCCTGTTCGGGCATGTGTTTCCCTCGGCCTGCAAGCCGGGGCAGCGGGAACGCGGATTGCAGCAGCTGGCTGAGGCTGTCCGCTGCAGCAGCATTCCGCTGATCGCCATAGGCGGAATTGAGCCGGGCAATGCCGGAAAGGTTCTGGCAACGGGTGCTGCCGGAATTGCCGTAATGTCCGGAATATGCAGTGCAGGAGATCCTGTGGCCGCTGCTACAGCCTACAGATCAGCAGTTCAGGCCGTACCCTAAGCTTGAAGCCATTTAATAATGCTCCTGCACCAGTTAAAGGAGGTGAGCAAGCATGAATTTGATCGTGAATGGAAAAGGCGGGACCTATGAAGAGAGCTGCCGGACTGTAGCTGATCTGCTATGCCGGTCCGAGTGGACCGGGAGACTGGTTATCGTGGAGCTGAACGGTGAGATCGTCGGCAAGGACGTTTACGGAAATACGCTGCTGAGCGAAGGTGACCGCGTAGAGCTGGTCCACTTTGTCGGCGGTGGCTAAAGTGCCAGTGCGTGTTGCCGGATGCAAGAAGCAAGAGGTAAGTGGTATGAGGTAAGTGGCAAGTGGTAGGAAGTAAGACGTAAGACGTAAGACGTAAGAAGCAAGAGTTAAAGGCAAGACGTAAGAGGTAAGACGTAAGAAGCAAGAGTTAAAGGTAAGACGTAAGACATAAGACGTAAGACATAACAGGTAAGATCAAAACTCGGCGTATCAGCAACAGAGGCCGCATTTTAGCGGGCCATTATCTCAGGAGGCGATTTTATGCAAGATCCTTTCGTTATCGGCGGAACCCCTTTATCCAGCAGGCTGTTTATCGGAACCGGGAAATATAGCCGCAATACCCTTATTCCCGAAGTGATTGCACGCTCGGGTTCTCAGGTCATTACGGTGGCTCTGCGCCGGGTTGATCCGGAGAGTGACGACAACATTGTTGCGCATATCCCCTCCCATATGACGCTGCTGCCCAATACCTCCGGCGCGCGCACAGCCGAAGAAGCGGTGCGTATTGCCAGACTGGCCAGGGCGGCAGGACTGGGCAATTGGGTAAAGATCGAGGTCATTAATGATCAGAAATATTTGCTGCCTGATAATATGGAGACAGTTAAAGCCACGGAAATATTGGCTGCAGAGGGTTTCGTTGTACTGCCGTATATGAGTCCCGATCTTTCCGCAGCTATCCGGCTCAAGGCAGCCGGAGCTGCCGCTGTTATGCCGCTGGGTGCGCCCATCGGCTCGAACCGCGGCCTGCAGACCAAGGAGCTGCTGCGGATTCTGATCGCAGAAGTGGATCTTCCGGTGATTGTTGACGCCGGTATTGGCAGACCTTCCGAGGCAGCTGAGGCAATGGAAATGGGCGCATCCGCCGTGCTGCTGAACACGGCAATTGCCACTGCGCGTGATCCGCTTCTGATGGCGGAGGCATTCCGTGAGGCGGTAACCGCAGGGCGCAAGGCTTATCTGGCCGGACTGGGGCCGGTGGAGGAGGCGGCAACGGCCTCGTCGCCGCTGACCGGCTTTCTGTCCTAGTCAATGCAGAGAAGGAAGGGAGGAAGAGCATGAGCTTTTTTGATACGGTGATTCGGTTAGAGCAGCTTCCTTACGAGACTTTATGGAAGCAGTATACTGCGGTGGATGTGAAGCGGGCGCTACGATTGGAACAGCTGGACGAAGACGGGCTGATGGCACTGCTGTCTCCCGCGGCGGAGCCTTACCTGGAGGAAATGGCGCAGAAAGCGCAAAGATTGACACGTACGCACTTCGGGCATGTGATGCAGCTGTTTACGCCGATGTATTTGGCCGATTTTTGCGTGAATCATTGCACTTATTGCAGCTTTAGTTCGATTTATGACTTTCCGCGCAAAAAACTGACACTGGAGGAGGTCAGGCAAGAAGCAGAAACCATCGCCGCCACAGGCCTGCGCCACATTCTGATTTTGACCGGCGAATCCCGGAGTGAAAGTCCGGCCGCTTATGTGAGGGAGTGCGTGAAGGTGCTCCGTGACTATTTTTCTTCAGTCAGCATTGAGGTTAATCCGCTCTCTACGGAAGAATACAATGATCTGAGGGTGGCAGGGGTAGACGGTCTTACCTTGTATCAGGAGGTGTACCATCAGGAGACCTATCGAAAGCTGCATGTGAAGGGTCCGAAGAGAGTCTACCGCAACCGTCTGGATGCGCCCGAACGCGGCTGCCGCGCCGGGTTTCGATCCGTGAATATTGGTGCCCTGCTGGGGATGTATGATTGGCGCCAGGAGGCTCTGGCAACGGCCCTGCATGCGAGATACTTGCAGGACAAGTACCCGGAGTGCGAGATCGGCTTGTCGATTCCCCGTTTTCGCCCTTATCTCGGAGAATTCAATCCGGCAAGTGATGTAACCGACCGTGCGCTGGTGCAGATCATACTGGCTTACCGCCTGTTTCTGCCCCGTGCGGGCATTTCATTGTCCACGCGGGAACCGGCAGCTTTGCGCGATCATCTGGTCCATCTCGGCATCACTAAAATGTCCGCAGGAGTATCCACCGAGGTAGGCGGGCATACCCTTGAAGGCGGAACCCCGCAGTTTGAAATATCGGATGGCCGCAAAGTGCATGAAATTACAGAAATGTTGTATGCCAAGGGGCTGCAGCCGGTATTCAAGGACTGGGATATCCTGACAGAGCCGCTCCATTCACCAAAGATTACACCACACCATCAGGTGGACTCCCTGCGTTAATAAATTCGAAGCGATCAAATTGCTGCATTCAATCTGCCGAATCTGCCCCGGGCTCACTGCTCATGCCAGCGGACAGCTCGTCCAGCGACATTTCAAACCCTGGAGCCATATGGGCCAGGAAATAATCCATCTCCGGCAGTTCCAGTATGCGCAGCTTTGTCGCGGTCTGCTCTTTGGCAGCGGCGAACTCGCGGTTGCCTGCAGCGACCTCCCAGACGCATTTTAGGTAGGCGTCCAGCACATCCGCTGCTTTGACATAGCGCAGCAGCCCGGCATCCTCTGAGCCGGGCGGGCTGTCCTGCGGCTGCAGGAGCGGCGTGTAGACCGCGCTTAGCTCCGGCGGAATCATCGCCGCCAGACGTTCGGCGGCGGCCCGCTCCATGTCGCGGAAGCTGGACAGCAGCCGCGGGTTGTTATGTTTCACCGGCGTAGCGATATCGCCGGTGAATACCTCGGAGGCGTCGTGGAACAGCGCCATCACCGCAGCCCGGTCGGCATTTAGCGACCGCCCGAAATGAGCGTTGCCGATCGAGCACAGCATATGGGCCAGCAGGGCTACCTGGAATGAATGCTGCGCCACGTTCTCCGGGGCGGTGCTGCGCATCAGGCTCCAGCGCTGAATATATTGCAGGCGATACAAATAGGCTGAAAAATGGTAGTTCAATTTTTAAGTAACCCCTTTCATGAGCCGATTAATATGATATTATAATAACTAATTGTAACAGAGTTTAGACAACCTGGAACTGATGGAGAGGAGTCCTGAATGAAGATGCAGCATTTTGAAGACAGTATTTATAATCTGATCGTAGAGACCTCCACAAATTTGCCGGGCGATGTGCGCAGGGCGGTAGCGAAGGGGCGCGCGCTGGAAGACAGGGCGACCCGCTCGGGACTTGCTTTGACCACGATTGCACAGAATATCGGAATGGCTGAGCTTCAGGTATCGCCGATCTGTCAGGATACGGGGATGCCGACGTTTATTATTCATACACCTGTAGGCGTTAATCAGATAGAAATGAAAAAAGATATACACAGCGCCATTGTCCGGGCGACCCAAAACGGCAAGCTGCGTCCCAATTCGGTAGATTCGCTTACCGGCGAGAACAGCGGAGACAATCTGGGCGCCGGGACACCGGTAATCCATTTTGAACAATGGGAGGAAGAGGGCGTGGATGTCCGGCTCATCCTGAAGGGCGGCGGCTGCGAGAACAAAAATATCCAATACAGCCTTCCGGCAGAGCTGGAAGGACTGGGCAAAGCTGGCCGTGACCTCGACGGCATCCGCAAATGTATTCTCCATGCCGTCTATCAGGCACAGGGACAGGGCTGCAGTGCGGGCTTCATCGGTGTGGGCATCGGCGGAGACCGCACGACAGGCTATGAGCTGGCCAAGAAGCAGCTGTTCCGTAAGGTGGAGGATATCAACCCGGTAGAGGATCTGGGCAAGCTGGAAGATTATATTATGGAGAATGCCAACAAGCTGGGCATCGGCACGATGGGTTTCGGCGGCGAAGTCACGCTGCTGGGCTGTAAGGTGGGAGTGATGAACCGGCTTCCGGCGAGCTTCTTCGTCTCGGTGGCCTATAATTGCTGGGCCTTCCGCCGCCAGGGCGTGTTGGTTGATCCTGCGACCGGCAAGATCAGGGAATGGCTGTATGAGAGCGGCACGGGGATTTCCGTTGATGATGCTGGAGTACCTTCGCCCGAGCCGGTAGCTGTGCATGCCGCAGGTGCTGCCGGGTCCGGTGTCGTTCCCGGGGATGCCACGATTCCAGGGGCTCCGGCTGTTTTGCCGGCCGCTGAAGCTGCTGAAGGAGCAGGGCAACCTGCAACGGCCGGCGGATCGCGCGAGGTCCGGCTGACGACGCCGATCAGCGAGGAAGATATCCGCAGCCTGCGGGTGGGCGATGTGGTAATCCTGTCCGGGGAAATGCACACCGGCCGCGATGCGCTGCATAAATACCTGATGGACCACGAAACGCCGGTTGATCTGAACGGTGCAGTCATTTATCACTGCGGCCCGGTCATGCTGAAGGATGAGGAAGGCTGGCATGTAAAAGCGGCAGGGCCGACTACAAGCATTCGCGAAGAACCGTACCAAGGGGATATTATTAAGAAATTCGGCATCCGCGCCGTGATCGGCAAAGGCGGAATGGGCCCCAAAACGCTGAAGGCTCTGCAGGAGCATGGCGGCGTATATCTCAACGCTATCGGCGGAGCCGCGCAATATTATGCCGAATGTATCAAGAAGGTCAATGCAGTCGACTTTATGGAATTCGGAATCCCTGAGGCGATGTGGCATTTGCAGGTAGACGGCTTTGCGGCAATCGTAACGATGGATTCGCACGGCAACAGCCTGCATGCTGATGTGGAGAAGGATTCTGCAGCCAAGCTGGCCCAGTTCCGCGAACCTGTGTTCAAATAAGTCATCAGGAAGATAAAGACCACAATAACAGAAGCCAACCTTCATTTTCACTCTGGAGCGAGGCTTCTTTTTTTGCCGATGTTCAGAAGAATTAAGGACAAAAAACGAAGAAATTTAAATTTCTTGACAAGGCATACGTTTGCATGGTAATTTCTTCTAGGAGGAAACCGGTTTCCCGAATTGCAATGCAGTGAGGCAAGTGATGGAATTGCATTTACAGTCTAACACAGGTTTTGTAAACGCTTTTATGAGAGGGAGATGAGAATGAAACGTAAACCATGGCTTATTCCCGTTCTAATCACGTCCATTGTTCTTTCGATCACGATGAATTTATTTGTGGTCCCGCCGTCGCAGGTTGAAGCCGCCAGCATAGGCACCGTTACCGAAAATGATACGATTTATCAGATTATGGTTGACCGCTTTAATGATGGGGATACATCCAATAATGCCACCGGCGCAGCAATCCGTTACGGGGAGAACTCAGAAGAAGATTTCCGTTACATGAAGGGCGGCGACTGGCAGGGGGTTATCGACAAGCTTCCCTATATTCATAACATGGGGTATACGGCAATCTGGATTTCTCCGGTCGCTGAACCACAAATGACGAACCGCGAGAACAACGGCACAGGGAAAAACACGGCCTACCATGGATACAACGTGAAAAACCCCAATGCTGCCAACCCGTATTTCGGGACAAAAGAAAAACTTAAGGAGCTGGTGGACAGCGCCCATGCTCTGGGAATAAAAGTGATTATTGATGTTGTGCCGAATCATATTGGGGACTATATGCTCGGCAGTCAGGCCTATTACGATATCCCGGCATTGCAGCCAGCAGCCCCTTTTAATAATACGTCCTGGTATCATCATAACGGGGATATCAACTGGTCGCTGGCCGACGGAAGATATGATCAGTGGGCTCAGGACTACCTGGAGAATCATGATCTCGGCGGGCTGGATGATATTGATTTCGATGTTCCGGCTGCCAAGCAGGCTGTGTTCAATTCCATCAAGGGCTGGTTTGATTATACAGGGGCAGACGGCGCCCGTGTCGATGCAGCCAAGCTGATGAAACCTACGGACATTGGAGAGCTGCAGAATCTGCTGAACGTCAATACCTTCGGCGAGAACTTTGACGGCAATGCCGAATTTGTCTCCCGCTGGGTGGGTAATAACAAGGAATGGGGAATGCTCGACTTCCCGTTATTTTTCTCCGTGCTGAACAGCTTCGCCTACGGTCAGTCTTTCGAGTCCAATATCAAAAGTACGCTGGCGCTCGATTCCCTTTACAATGGAAATGCTAACCATATGGTCACCTTTATAGATAATCATGACCGCAACCGTTTCCTGACGGAAGCCGGAGGAAACGTCGAGAAGCTGCAAAATGCATTGTCCTTTATTTTCACTGTTCGCGGAACCCCGGTGGTCTTCCAGGGTACAGAGCAGAATAAGGGCAACGGCAACGGCCAGATTATGACCGGCGGAATCGCCGATACCTGGAACCGCTGGTCGATGGTGAAACGGGATGCAAGCGGCAATGTGATTCAGAACTATTTTAATGAAGACGCAAGCACCTTCAAGCATATCGCCAAGCTGAATGAAATCCGCAAAAATAACCCGGCCCTGCGCACCGGCACCCAGCGTGAAATGTGGTCTGCCCAGAACCTGTACGCGTTCTCGCGCCGCATTGACACCGGAGCCAATGTCGGCCAGGAGGTCATCTCTGTATTCAGCAATGCCTCGAACGGTTCGCAGACCATCACTATCCCGCTGCGCGCTGAAAGCACACTGACTGCTGGAACGGTTCTGCTGAACCAGTTCAATACGTCTGACAAAGTGACAGTGCAAGCGGGAGGAGTAACGGGCAAGCAAATCACAGTAACTGTGGGCGCAAATACAGCCAAAGTCTACTCCAAAACACAGCCTGTTTCAGAAAACGAACCTCCGTCTGTGCCAACCAATGTGACAGCTACTGTGCAAAATGCATCCAGTGTACTGGTAAGCTGGACAGCGTCCACGGACAACGTTGGTGTAACCGGATATGAGGTTTACCGCAATGGCGTCAAGGTTGGGACTACTTCTACCCCATCTTATACGGATAACGGGTTAGCGGGTAATACCAGCTATTCTTATACAATAAAAGCTTTTGATGCCGCATCCAATCTGTCGGGATTCAGCTTAGCCGCTCTAGTTGTTACACCTGCGGGGAACAATGTGACGATCTACTATAAGCAGGGCTATACCACACCGTATATCCATTACCGTCCGGCCGGAGGGAGCTGGACGACGGCACCTGGCGTAGCCATACCGGCAGCAGAAGTGGCAGGCTACAATAAAATAACGGTCAATATCGGTGCTGCCACCCAGCTTGAGGCCGTCTTCAACAACGGAAGCGGCACATGGGACAGCAACGGCGGCAGCAATTATTTCTTCGGCACCGGCACCTGGACCTATACACCGACCGGAAATATCCAATCCGGCGGACCCGTGACGCCGACAGCTACACCAACGGTGACACCGACTCCAACACCGACAGCCACACCGACGGTGACACCGACTCCAACACCAACGCCGACTGCTACAGCAACGCCAACGCCGACTGCTACAGCAACGCCAACAGCAACGGTGACGCCAACAGCGACACCTGTGGGCAATACGGCGACGATCTATTACAAGAATGCAGCTTTCAGCAATTCCTATATCCATTACAAGCTGGACGGTTCAACGACCTGGACGACTACGCCAGGCGTGCAGATGGAGTCTTCCTCCTATGCGGGTTATAAAGTACTAGAGATTCCGCTGGGCAATGCGGCCGGTCTGACCGCTGCCTTTAATAATGGCAGCGGCACATGGGACAGCAACGGCGGCAACAATTATCACTTTGGCGCGGGGAGCTCGAGTCTGGTGAACGGCAGCCTGTCGGCTGGAGAACCGCAGGCCGACAGCGTGACGTTCCGGGTCAGTGTTCCGGGTACTACGCCTGCAAGCGGACCGGTGTATCTGACCGGCTCCTTTAACAGCTGGAACGCAGCGGACCCTGCTTACCAGCTGACCAAGGGAAGCGACGGCGTATATTCGATTACACTCAGCCTGCCTGCAGGAACTGCTGTGCAGTATAAGCTGACCCGTGGAAGCTGGGCGGCCGTAGAAACCGCCTCAGGCGGTACGGACATCGCCAACCGGACACTGACACCGGCAGGCGGAGCACAGACAGTCACGCTGACCGTGCAGCGCTGGAAGGATCAATAACAGCTGCAATTAAATCTCTGCCACACTAATCGGTTTCCAAATGGATGTTTATAAACAAGGAGCGGCTCCCCGGGAGGCCGCTCCTTGTTTTAAGTTCCACAAACTTTAGCGAAGAACAGATTATGGCTAAGCTAATTCCGGACAATATGTCTTAACGTGGATTCCCGGGCAATAAGCTCCGGTTCCAGCAGAAGCTGCCGTGATCCCGTATTTTTGCTCTGGATAAGATCCATCAGCCATTGGCCGGAGGTTACCCCAAGCTTGAAGGTATCTATATTCAATGAGGTCAGGGGAGGTGTGGTATATCGGGAGAAAGGGTATTCATCAAAAGCAGCCACACCGAGCTGTGCGGGGATTTCAATGTCCAGCTCGCGGGCGGCTCTTAGCACGCCGAAGGCAACATAATTAGTCATACATACGATGCAGTCGGGCCGGTCACTACCCTGCAGAAGCTGCATGGCGGCACGGTAGCCTTCATGCTCGTCGGCTTGCCCATTCACAATGAATCTTTCCGGGGCGGACCTGCCTGCCTGGTTCAAAGCCTTAAGATAGCCGTTTAAGCGGGAAGTGAAGATTCGCTCATGCGGCTCTCCGCCAATGAAAGCGGGCAGGGAGTAACCCTGCTCCAGCAGGTGGCGTGTCAGCATTCTGCCGCCGGCTTCATTATCGAAATCGACCCAGCTGGCCGGATCGTTACTTTCGCCAATGGAGATGTAGGGAAATCCAAGCTGATCGAGCTGCGCGGACAGTTCTTCCGTCAGCACTGAATTGTTGGCGATAATTCCGTCGACGCGCTGATTGTAGACCAGTCTGTTCAGGAAATCTCCCTCTTCATCATTATGCTGCACATTGCAGAGGGTCAGCTCATATTTCAGCGGACCGATCACGCTCTCTATTCCACCTATAATGTTATAGAAGAATTGATTCAGAAATTCGCTTCCTTTGGACATGTCAACCAGCAGCCCCACGGTATTACTGCTCTGCCTGGCAAGTCCGGTGGCGATGCTGCTCGGGGTATAGTTCATTTGCTTCATAATTTCACGGACTCTGCGTTTGGTGTCCTGCGAAATTTTCGGAGAATCGTTCAGTACCTTGGAGACAGTCGACTTGGCGACATTGGCGGCTTTTGCAACATCTGAAATCGTTACTTTCATTAGATTTCCCTCTCGAATTTAACAGGTTTTGTAATGATAATACCATAAATCGGGTGGAGCCTTAATGTTTTACGTCTCTGCTGGCAGCACATGCTGTCCTATTTTTACACTGTGTTGATAATTGCCTGGAGAACTGGTATTTTAGCCAAAATGGAGGTAGGATGTTCTCAATGACATAATGACAAGGAAGAGGATTTTTAGATGAAACCGTTTCGTATCCGGCTTACTTTTATACTGATGACTATGATCGGGATTTCCATGATCGGCGCCGGACTTACCATGGCCCAATTGTTTAAGGACTCCCATATTGCGGCCCTGGAGGAAAACATGTCCCGGGAAATAAAGCTGCTCTCCGGAACACTTCAGTTTGCCGATATGAACAGCTCCGGCGCATTGAATTTCTATACGGAGCAGGCCAAGCATATCTCTAAGCTGACCAATTCCCGGATCACCTTCATTACCAAGGACGGCAAGGTCATCGGCGATTCGGAGAAGGATCCGCTGCAAATGGACAATCACTCCACCCGTGAGGAGGAAGTGCTGGCCGCCAAGGAAGGAATCGGACGGGCGATCCGTTACAGTGATACCCTCGACCGGCAAATGCTGTATGTAGCCGGAGCTGTAGTCTCGGATCAGGGGTTCGACGGTTATATCCGGCTCTCCATGGAGCTAAACGCGGTGACGGAAGGACTCAGCCGGGCTTGGCTGATTATGGCCGGGGGGCTGGTTCTGCTGTTTATTGCGGCAACCCTGGTGAGCTACAAGGTGGCTTCAAGTATGACCTCTCCGCTGGAGCAGATTACGCGAGTGGCCCGGCGTATAACCGACCTGGATTATGATGCCCGAGTGCCGATGAAGCGCAAGGATGAGATCGGTCAGCTTGCTACAGCAATCAATGCCATGGCCGACAGCCTGCAGACCCAGCTGAAGACGATCCGTGATAACGAGGATTTGCTGCAGAGCGTGCTGGACAATATGACCGGCGGTATTGTGATGATCAATGCGGAGGGCGAGATTGCGCTGCTGAACCGGGCATCGGAACGTCTGCTGGACGTGAAGAACAGTGAAATGGCCGGCTATTCCTACAAGGAAATTAAGCATCATTATGAGCTTACCCGATTGATTGACGAGGGAGTTACCCGTAAGGAGGCAATCCACGAGGAACGGAGCATTTATAACCCGGCCGAGCGGATCGTCCGGCTTGACGGTGTGCCGATGATGCAGGATGGCTCTTACCGGGGCATGCTGTTCCTGCTGCAGGAGGTGACGGAAATCCGCCGTCTGGAGAAAATGCGCAGTGAGTTTGTGGCCAACGTCTCACATGAGCTGAAGACACCGGTGGCTGCGGTAAAAGGGTTTGCCGAGACCCTGCTTGGAGGCGGCGTTACGGATGAGAAGACGGCACGTTCTTTCCTGCAGATTATTTATGATGAGAATGAACGGTTGAACCGGTTAATCGGAGATATTCTGGAATTGTCCAAAATCGAATCAAAGCGCGTGCAGCTCGAATGCTCTCCTGTCCATTTAATTGAATTTTTTGATTCCGTACTGGGGACGCTCAGTAAAGTGGCAGAAAAGAAAAAAATCAGCCTCAGTGCAAATGTGCCGAACGAGCTGTTCGTGGAGGGTGATGAAGACAAGCTGCGCCAGATCTTTATGAATCTGCTCTCCAATGCAATCAATTACACGCATGATGGGGGAAGTGTGAAAGTAACCGTCGTCAACGGCCATAAGGCGGACGGCACGGAAACGGTTGTCTTTACCGTCAGCGATACCGGCATGGGCATTCCCCGCAAGGATTTGCCGCGGATTTTTGAACGCTTTTACCGGGTGGATAAGGCAAGATCGAGAAGCTCCGGCGGAACCGGCCTCGGATTGTCAATCGTGAAGCATCTGGTGGAGCTGCATCGCGGTTCGATTACGGTGGAGAGTGATCTCGGCATCGGCAGCTCGTTTATTCTGGAATTGCCGCTGTTGCAGGAGCAGGCAGAATAGGATGAAGCCCCGTTTACAGCTGGACACGCTCCCGGCAGTGCGTTTTCAAATTTGCCAGTGGGCCCTTCAAGGTTTACTATGGAATTGAATTCTTTTTAAAAATTCAGAAGTCATTGAGATTTTACACCGAGTTAACATTCCGGTGATATGATGGGCTTGCGAACTGATTTGTAAATTTAAAAACATATGAAGACGGGGGAACCTATGGCACAACGATTGCTTGTCATTGAAGACGAACCGACGCTGGCACGGCTGCTGTCCTATAATTTGACGCAGGAAGGTTATGAAGTGACGGTAGAGGATCATGGAACGGCAGGATATGACCGTGCGACTAGAGAACCTTTTGACCTGATCGTACTGGACCTCATGCTTCCGGGAATGAACGGGATTGATATTCTTGATAAACTACGCGGACAAGGCATCCGTACGCCTGTTATCGTGCTGACTGCCAAAAATGCCGAAGAGGATGTAGTTCGCGGCCTGAAATCCGGTGCTGATGATTATATAACCAAACCTTTTGGTGTATCGGAATTGCTTGCCCGGGTCAGCGCAGTACTCCGGCGGATCTCCGGACTTGCCGAAGAAGTCCAGCCGGAAGCTGTAGTATCGGCATCGACGATTATTCTGGGACAGCTGGAAATTTACCCTGAACGGTATGAGGTTTCTCTGGGCGGAGTCAGCATTAATCTGCGGCCGAAGGAATTTGAAGTGCTGCTGTATCTGGCGCGCAAGCCGGGTGTGGTGCTGACGCGCGACGATTTGATGAATGCCGTATGGGGCTTTGATTATATCGGCGGACAGCGGACGGTGGATGTCCACGTCAGCTCACTGCGCAAGAAACTGGAGCTTGATCCGGAATCAGTCCATATTGATTCGATTCGCGGTGTAGGTTACAAACTGGTAGTTAGCAAGAAAAGAGCGCCTGTCATTTGAAATGACGGTGTTCTTTTTTTAAAATATACAAAGAAATGAAATAATAAGATCATCGGCATTTCGTGAAAACGGGACGATTGTTACCGATTTTACACTGCGTTAACAATTCTCTTCAACTCTATTTACACTGAAAGCTTATCATGGGGAACGAAGATGATGAGAAGGAGACGCAAAAACTAATGAAATCCATCATTGACATAGAGAAACTTGATCTCTACTATGAGTCTTTTCATGCACTGAAGGCTGTGGATCTGCAGATTCCGGAGAAACAGGTGACAGCTTTTATCGGTCCCTCCGGCTGTGGTAAATCCACATTACTGCGCACACTAAACCGTATGAACGACATGATTCCCGGAACACGTATTGAAGGTAAAGTGAACATCAGCGGCAAAAATATTTACAGCGACGAGGTTGAGGTGGAGAGCCTGCGCAAGCAGGTCGGCATGGTATTCCAGCAGCCCAATCCATTTCCCAAGTCGATCTACGACAACGTGGCCTACGGCCCCCGTCTGCATGGCGTCCGCGCCAAAGCGGAGCTGGATGAACTCGTAGAACAAAGTCTGCGGCAATCCGCGCTTTGGGAGGAAGTTAAGGATTTTCTGAAAAAATCTGCACTTAGCCTGTCCGGTGGACAGCAGCAGCGTCTTTGCATTGCCAGAGCGCTTGCGGTACAACCGGATATTCTGCTGATGGATGAGGCAACCTCCGCGCTTGACCCGGTATCCACACTAAAGATTGAGGAACTGGTACAGGAGCTGCGCGATAAGTACACCATTGTTATGGTCACACATAATATGCATCAGGCGGCCCGGGTATCGGGCAAAACCGTGTTTTTCCTGAACGGTGTAATTGTAGAGGCTGCGGATACGGAACTGTTGTTCTCCAATCCAAAGGACTCCCGCACAGAAGACTATATATCCGGCCGCTTCGGCTAACCCCCGCAGGGACCCGTTACTGGAAATGACAAGCTGACCATACGTTTTTGAGGAGGATCGCTTTTATTATGATTCGCAGAAAAGAATTCGATAAAGATCTGGAAGAACTACGCAGCCTGCTGCAGCAGATGGGCGAGCATGTAACGGATGCTCTGGAAGGTGCAATCGTAGCTTTGCAGACTCTTGACACCGTACGTGCACAAGAAATCGTCAAAGCCGATTTACGGCTGAATGCCATGGAAGACAGAATAATGGAAATCGGTTCGCGGCTGATTATCACCCAGCAGCCCGTAGCCAAGGACCTGCGCCGAATTATTGTTGCGTTCAAAATATCCAGCGATCTGGAGCGTATGGGCGATTTGGCACTGGATGTTGCGAAGGTTACGCTGCGCATTCAGGGCCAGCAATTGATCAAACCGCTGGTGGATATTCCGCGGATGGCTGAAATTGTGGCCGTCATGATCGACGAGGCGATTCAATCCTATCTGGATGAGAACACCGATCTGGCGTACAAGATGGCCGAGGATGACGACCAGGTCGATCATTTGTACAGTGCAACGATTAATGAACTGTACACTTATATGGTCGAAAAGCCGGAATCGCTGAATCAGGCGATGCTGTTGACGCTGGTTGGCCGCTATATCGAGCGGATTGCCGATCACGCGACCAACATCGGCGAAAGTGTGGTTTATCTCGTAACAGGCAAACGCCCGGATCTGAATCAATAACGAAGGCACGATTGAGCCGGTGCTGGCTGACCTTGTGCAGCAGCCCCGGATGAATTTCGCGTGTACCTACTAAGCAGCAAACTCCTGTACTGGAGGCTTGCTGCTTTTTTTCATTTTTATTTGGAAGTTAAGAGGTTTTTGCAAGGGTAATAATGGAAATCCTACATTAAATACATAAACTTCGGGCGCTTTCTCTATTTAGCGGGCGGGAACTTGCTTTACCGGTAGAATCCGCAGTTCATTTCGGATGTCTTGGTTCTTTTTTGAGCGGGGCATATGTTACTATGTAGGGAGTAAGCAAGATAAAGGCGAGGTGCTATAGTGGACAAGTTGATACTAATCGATGGAAATAACATCATTTATCGCGCATTTTTCGCCATGCCGCCGCTGACGAATACGGCGGGGCAGCAGACAAATGCGGTATACGGATTTACGACGATGCTGCTGCGTTTAATAGAGGAGCATAAGCCGAGTCATCTGATCGTAGCATTCGATGCCGGGAAGATTACATTCCGGCATGAAGGGTATGAAGATTATAAGGGCGGCCGTCAAAAGACACCGCCAGAGCTCTCCGAGCAGTTTCCGATGCTGAAGGACCTGCTGCGTGATATGGGGGTGCCGCAGTTTGAGATTTCCGGTTACGAAGCTGACGATATTATCGGCAGCATCTCGCGTGAGGCTGATGAAGCCGGACGCCAGGTAATGATCGTGTCCGGGGACAAGGACATGCTGCAGCTGGCCTCGGAGTATACGACGGTGGCACTGGTCCGTAAGGGCGTTACAGAAGTCGAGCTGTACGGACCGCAGCAAATCCGCGAGAAATACGATCTGACGCCAGAGCAGATCATCGACCTTAAGGGGCTGATGGGTGATGCCAGTGATAACATTCCCGGAGTGCCTGGCGTAGGCGAGAAGACCGCACTTAAGCTGCTGCACCAGTTCGGTTCGGTCGAAGGCGTGCTGGCCGGAACCGGCGAGCTGAAGGGCAAGATGAAAGAGAAGCTGGAGGAACATGCGGACAGTGCCGTGATGAGCAAGAAGCTGGCGACGATTTACCGCGAGGTTCCGCTGGAACATGCCTGGGAGGATATGGAATTCACCGGAATTAAGGGGGATACCGCCGGCCCGGCACTCGCCAAGCTGGAATTCAAATCCCTGCTTGAGCGCCTGTCGCTGAGCGCTTATTCGCCCAGCAGTGATGGAGCTGTAGAAGCGGTTGAAGCTGCCGTCCTGGATATTACCATCGTCGGTGAAAGTGAGCTGGAGGACTTGATCTCCGCTCTCCCGGGCATTTCCGCGCTGCATGTGGAATCAAACGGTGAGAACCCGCACCGTGCAGAAGTGATTGGCCTTGGCTTGTCTTCGCCGGAGCGGCATTACTTCGTGCCGTTTGCACTGCTGCAGAGCCATGCTGCTGCTCCGCTGCGGGCCTGGCTGGGAGACAGCAAGGCGCCGAAGAGCGGTTATGATCTGCACCGCGCCGATCTGGCGCTGCATTGGCAGGGGATTCCTTTTGCCGGAGCAGCCAATGATGTGCAGCTTGCTGCTTATCTGCTGGATCCGACAGAAGCAAATCAGAACTTGAATGATCTTACCGCCAAATATGGCCTGCCCCGCTTATCTCCGGATGAAGAGGTGTTCGGCAAAGGCGCCAAATATAAAATACCGGAGCTTGAAATCCTCGGCAATCATGTGGCGCGCAAAAGCGCTACCGTGCTTGGTATCGTCGAGAAGCAGCAGCAGGAGCTGACCGAGACGGCAATGACCGGACTGTTCGAAGATCTCGAAATGCCGCTGTCGCGCATTCTTGCCGATATGGAAAAACAGGGGATTGCCGTCAATAAAGAAGATCTTAAAGAGCTGGGGAAAGAATTCGAAGCCCAGATTTCCAAGCTGGTTGCTGAAATCTACGAGATATGCGGAACCGAGTTCAACCTGAATTCGCCTAAGCAGCTCGGGGAAATCCTGTTTGTGAAGCTGGGTCTGCCTGTCGTCAAGAAGACCAAAACAGGCTATTCCACCGATGCCGAGGTGCTGGAGAAACTGGCCCCTTATCATGATGTGGTGCGTCTGATCCTGCAATACCGCTCGATCGCCAAGCTCCAGTCCACCTATGTAGAGGGGCTGCTCAAGGAAGTCTCCGAGGTGACCGGTAAGGTGCATACCTTCTACCGGCAGACCATTGCCGCAACAGGAAGGCTTAGCAGCCAATTTCCGAACCTGCAGAACATTCCGATCCGGCTGGAGGAAGGCCGCAAGATCCGCAAGGTCTTTGTACCGTCCGAACCGGGCTGGTCAATTCTGGCGGCAGATTACTCGCAGATCGAACTCCGCGTGCTGGCACATATTTCCGGTGATGAGCGGATGAAGGAAGCTTTTCTGCATGATATGGATATTCATACCAAGACAGCGATGGATGTGTTCGGAGTCACGGCCGACCAGGTCGACAGCAACATGCGCCGGTCCGCCAAGGCGGTTAACTTCGGCATTGTGTACGGCATCAGTGATTACGGACTGTCGCAGAACCTGGGGATTTCCCGCAAGGAAGCATCACATTTTATTGAGCAGTACTTTGAAGTATATGAGGGTGTACGCCGCTACATGGACGATATCGTGCTTGATGCCCGCAAGCAAGGTTATGTAACCACGCTGCTGGAACGCCGCCGCTATCTGCCGGAGATCAATGCGAAGAACTTTAATCTGCGCTCATTTGCCGAACGTACGGCGATGAATACCCCAATTCAAGGGACGGCTGCAGACATTATCAAGCTGGCTATGGTCCATATGGACAAGGCGCTGTATGAGCGCGGGCTGAAGAGCCGCATGCTGCTGCAGGTGCACGATGAGCTTGTTTTCGAGGTGCCGGAAGATGAGCTTGAGCTGATGAAGGAACTGCTGCCCAAGGTTATGGCCGGCGCGCTCAAGCTCTCTGTGCCGCTGAAGGCAGAGGTAAGTTATGGAAGTAACTGGTATGAGGCGAAATAGACTCCCCGCAGGCCCGGCAATTCCGGTATAATGGAGGAGAGGTGAGCCATTATGCCGGAATTGCCGGAAGTAGAAACAGTCAAGAGAACACTTAATGAATTAATTAAAGGCAAGCAGATAGAGAATGTCACCGTCCGGCTGCCGCGGATTATCCAGCGTCCGGACGATACTCAGGCTTTTGCCCATATGCTGGCAGGCCATAGCGTGGTTCATGTGGAGCGCAGAGGCAAATTTCTGCGTTTTGTATTTGACGGTTTGGTAATGGTCTCCCATCTGCGGATGGAGGGCCGGTACGGTCTTTTCCAGGGAGATGAGCCGCTGGACAAGCATACGCATGTCATCTTCCATTTCACCGACGGCACCGAGCTGCGGTATACGGATGTGCGTCAGTTTGGTACCATGCATTTGTTCCAGCCGGGCGAGGATCTTCTCCTTAAGCCGCTGAGCAAGCTGGGGCAGGAACCGCTTGATCCTTCCTTTACAGTGGAGAGATTCAAGGAAATTGTCTCCGGTAAAAACACCAAAATCAAACCGCTGCTGCTGAATCAGGAATATGTGGTCGGCATCGGCAATATTTATGTAGATGAGGCGTTGCATCGCGCCGGAATTCACCCTGAGGTGAGCGCGAAGGCGCTTACGGAAGAGCAGTTGAACAAGCTGCATCATGCGATTGTGGCAACGCTGACTGAGGCGGTGAATGCCGGAGGCTCCTCTGTGAAGTCGTATGTCAACGGCCAGGGAGAAAGCGGCAGCTACCAGCAGCAATTGCTCATTTACGGACGTAAGGATCAGCCCTGCGCCACCTGCGGTACTCTCATCGAGAAGAGTGTTGTAGGCGGCCGGGGCACTCATATTTGCCCAAGCTGCCAGCCTTTGGCTGCGGCAGTTAAGTAGGGCATCGCACTAGAGCAAGAGATGATTTACAGGCATTATACACCTCTGCTGTTCATGCTGCTGCAAAAGTAAGGCACCGACAGTTTGTCCCGCCCATATACTGTGTGAAGAATGCTCAATAAAGCGAACGGAGCCCGCGGAACGTTCCGCACGGGCTGCCGGTTCTTCACGGGAGGGATTGCGGGTGCTCAGCCCCTTGTTTTCATTGCTGCTGCTGGCTTTTGCCCTGAGCTTGGACGGTTTTGGTGTAGGCATTACATATGGACTCCGCAAAATGAAAATACCGCTGCTCTCCATTATGATTATCTCGCTTTGCTCGGGGATAGTCATTTGTGTCTCTATGCAGGTAGGTGTGCTGCTGGCGAAGGTAATTTCACCGCAGGCCGCTTCAAGCATCGGCGCGATTATTCTGGTCCTGATGGGCTGCTGGTCCCTCGTCCAGATGCTGATTCAGAAGGAGAAGGAGCACAGTCCGGGAGGACGGGAGACAGGAACCGTACTGCTTTCGGGAGTGGCTTCCAAGGGGGAGGCTGCAACTGCTGACCTTGCAGATACGACTGCGGTTTCTGTGAGTGAGATCGAAAAAGACGCGCAGAAGGCGGCAGTCTTTTCACTGGAGCTCCGCCATCTCGGGGTGGTCATCCAGATTCTCCGTACGCCGTCTTCGGCCGATATGGACGCCTCCGGGAGCATTTCCTCCATGGAAGCGATGCTGCTCGGAATAGCACTGTCGCTGGATGCTTTCGGAGCGGGTCTTGGGGCTGCACTGCTGGGATTCAGTCCGGTATCCACCTCGCTTATGATCGCCCTGTTCAGCGGAACCTTTCTGCTGCTGGGCATGAGAACAGGTCTTAAGCTGTCTGGACGTTACTGGATGAAGCATGCTGCCGTACTGCCTGCGTTAATGTTAATTGCAATGGGAATAATGAAGCTATTATGAGGTGAGTACATGATTATGGGCTTAACCGGAGGCATTGCTTCTGGAAAAAGCACCGTGTCCGCACTGTTTGTGGAAAAGGGAGCAAGACTCGTGGACGCTGATGCCATCGCCAGAGAAGTCATGCTCCCGGGACATCCGGTGCTGGCTGCAGCTGTGCTGCATTTTGGAGAAGGAATCCTGCTGCCGGATGGAACACTGAACCGCACCAAGCTGGGGGAGATCGTTTTTCATGATCCGGAAGCCCGGCAGGCGCTGAATCAGTTGACGCATCCGGCGATTCGCCAGGAAATCAAAGACCGTATGAACACAATGGAACAAGAAGACCCGCAGCGGTTGACTATTGTAGATATCCCTCTGCTGTATGAATCGGAGCTGGACAACCTTTTCGGGCAAATTGTGGTCGTCTATGTTCCCCGGGAGGTCCAGTTGGACCGGCTGATGGAGCGCAACAGGCTGACTCTGGAGCAGGCCCAAGGAAGACTGGATGCCCAGTTGGATATTGAACTGAAGCGCAGCAGAGCGGACTACATCATCGACAACAGCGGTACTCTTGCCCAAACTGAGCAGCAGGTTGCCGTATTGTGGGACAGGCTGGGCCTATGATGAAATGGCTGCGTAAAAAAAGAGTGCTGCTCCTGTTATTCGTTGGATTCACTGGAATCCTGTTCTTGAGTACCAACTGGATGTCCTGGTTTTATCCGATTTATTATAAAGCAGAAATTCGTGAGCACAGTATTACCTACGATATGGACCCGTTCCTTGTGGCAGCCATCATCCGGGTGGAAACGAACTATAAGACCGGCCGGGAGTCCAAAAAAGGCGCATTGGGACTCATGCAGCTGATGCCGGATACGGCGAAGTGGGCGCTTGAAAAGGCCAAGCTTCCCGATGTCTCACTGCAACAATTGAAGAGGGAGCCATCGGCCAACATTGAGCTTGGAACCTGGTATTTGTCATCGCTTTCCCGCCAGTTTGATGGCAACCGTACCGCTGTAATCGCGGCCTATAACGCAGGCCCCGGGAAAGTGAAGAGCTGGCTGGAAAAGGGCAATTGGGACGGTACAGCGGCTTCCGTGAAGGATATCCCGTTTGGCGAGACCCGGCATTATGTGCAGCGAGTCATTTATTATTACGACCAGTACACGGAGATTTACAGCGAGTTCTAAGGGAGAAGACTGTATTTGTACGAAAAAAGAAGCATTAAACAGCCTTGAGGGCCGTTTAATACTTCTTTAGGCAAGCTTATGGGGACAGGTTATTTGTATTGACCTGCCAGTGATTGCTCAGCCAGGGTTACAAGACGTTTAGTGATGTAACCACCGATCGAACCGTTTTCGTAAGAAGTTTTATTGCCTTGGTATCCATCTGGGGAGAGCGTGATACCTAGTTCTTGGGCAACTTCATATTTCAGTTGTTCCAAGGCACCGCGTGAATTTGGAGCTACCAGGTTATTGGAGCTGTTGTTTTGGCTCATTGCTGTTCACCTCCTATCGGTTGGTAACTGTATTATGTGCCGGACATGGCATATTCATAACAACAAATAAACGGTGTTTTCTGGAAATAAAATCAGCTTACCGGTAGCCGGCGTATGCCGGACCGGAAAGCGACCATTAATGCAAAAGGAAGTGACTTAAGGCTTATGAAATGCCCTTACTGCGATCACACGAATACGAAAGTGCTTGACTCGCGTCCGGCCAACGAGAATAAGTCCATCCGGCGCAGGCGGGAATGTGAGCGCTGCAGCAAGCGGTTTACCACCTTTGAGATGATTGAAGAAACTCCGCTGATCGTGATCAAAAAAGACGGCAGCCGCGAAGAATTCAGCCGCGACAAAATCCTGCGCGGCCTTATCCGTGCCTGCGAGAAACGTCCCGTCTCCGTAGAGCGCCTGGAGTCCATTGTCTCCGAGGTGGAGAAGTCGCTGCGCGGCATCGCCTTAGCCGAAGTGGAGAGCCGCCAGATCGGCGAGCTGGTCATGGAGCAGCTCTACCCTGTCGATGAGGTCGCTTACGTCCGCTTCGCCTCCGTGTACCGCCAGTTCAAGGATATCAACATGTTTATGAAGGAACTGAAGGGACTGCTCTCTAAAAACACCGAGGAGTTTGAGGGGTTGTAGAAGCATTTTGCGCACCCCGAAAAACTTTTTTTGAAAAAGTGTTGACACCGAAGGCGATTTTTTATATTATATAGAAGTCGCCTACGGAACTTAAACATGACGAAGCGATGGGAGCTAACAGCTCAGTCCGGATTTTAGAATACATAGTTGTAGTTCTAAATCAGCCACATGGGGCCATAGCTCAGCTGGGAGAGCGCATCGCTGGCAGCGATGAGGTCAGGGGTTCGATCCCCCTTGGCTCCACCAAATTTCATATGGACTCTTAGCTCAGTTGGTAGAGCAGTAGACTCTTAATCTATTTGTCCAGGGTTCGAGCCCCTGAGAGTCCATCCTAAAGAACGGCAGAAATGCCGTTCTTTTGCTGTTTATGGGAGTTGGAGAAATAAGCAGAGAGTGGGAATTTCTGAGCTGCAAATGCCAACGGCAACAGCCCGCTCGTGCATCCCATCCGGAGCTCAACCTCTGAACCCCAGTTGTTAAAGGTAAACGCCAACTGCCTAGTCCAAATCCCCAAACGTCAAATGCTAATGCTGACTGCCACTCCCAACACTGTATGCCAACGTCGACCACCAGTTACGATTGGCTGGCTGCCCGCTAACTCCGAAATCCAACTTCAGACTAACCACTGCTACCCTGAATTCCTTGCGGACTCCACAGACTTTATTTTCGCTAATCAGCATATATTGCAGAGCTAACGGACCATACTGCGCTTATCCCCCTACATCAGGCAATATTTCATATGAACATCAGCTAATAACTGCATCTGAGTCCGTAAGATAGACGAAACAGCGTTTCTTGGAGAAATAAAGGCGCCCCGGTCCGTAACGATTCACTCGACTCCTCCATCACATAGGCTGCTTGCACATCTCCCAGTGTCCTCCTACGGAGATTTTCAGTATTTTGCATGCGAGCTTCTCGGTAGGTTTTCAACTTTCGTTACCAGGAATTGTTTACAGTTGTCCTTCCTTCACTTGTCAATAAACGATGGAGGCTCAAAAATCATATTGACTTTCTGAAATTGAGTGGATACAATGATACCTACAGGAAACACTGTTACCGTAAATGCGCTTCACTTAACTTTCAAAAAAATCGAAAAATAGTTCTGAGTTTTGGTAACAGTGTTTCTATAGTATAACACAGTATCAAAAAGGAGAGCACCACGATGACAAATAAGGGGATAAGAATTAAGAATCCGGGTAATCAATCTGATCTTCCAGGGAGGACAATACGATGAAAGCTATACAACTGACAAACGGCTTCGGCTTTGAGGAATTAACCATGACGGAAATCGACAAACCAACGCCAGGCCCTAAGGAGGTGCTGATCCGCATGAGGGCAGCTTCTCTCAATTATCGGGATCTAGTGGTCCTCGGCGGATTAATGCCGATCGAAGTTAAATTCCCCTTCATTCCATTATCAGACGGAGCGGGAGAAATTGTAGCCATTGGACAAGGCGTAACTAGATTTCAGGTCGGACAACGAGTAGCAGGTAATTTTCAACAGCGCTTCATTGGCGGCAACCCAAGACCAGGGGTGTTAGAAGAAAGTCTGGGAGGTCCGTTGAACGGAGTAGCGGCCGAGTATGTCGTTCTGCATGAAGACGGAGTCGTCCCTATTCCCGATCACCTCACTTATGAGGAGGCCTCCACCCTGCCGATCGCGGCATTAACCGCATGGAGCATGCTAATCGAATACGGTGGTTTGCAAGCGGGTGATACTGTGCTGCTGCAAGGAACAGGCGGTGTCTCCATCTTCGGGCTTCAATTCTCGCTTATGGCCGGAGCACGAGTCATCATCACGTCGAGCAGCAACGACAAGCTGGAACGAGCAAAAGCTCTTGGCGCATGGCAAACGATCAACTATTCGGAGGTTCCTGATTGGGATAAGGCAGCGTTAGAGCTGACTGGCGGCGTCGACCATGTTCTGGATGTTGGAGGAGCGGCAACGATGGGGAAATCCATAAATGCACTTCGCACTGGAGGGACCGTGAGTATGGTCGGGTTCTTATCGGGCTTGACCATTCCGGAATACGATGTCTCCAGCATCTTGCACAAAGCCGCAACGGTTCGCGGCAGTCAAGTCGGCAACCGGGATCACTTTGAAAAGATGAATCGGGCGATTGCCCATCATCGTTTACATCCCGTCATCGACCGCGTATTCCCTCTAGAACGAATTGGAGAAGCTATCGCGCTCTTGGCTGAAGGAAAGCAATATTTTGGTAAAATCGTAGTCCAAATCTAAAATCTCTCAAAAATGATACAGGAGGCGCTCTAATGCCCAATAAACCAGTTAACTCCGTTAAATCTACTGAAAGCGTGAATCGTCCTAAACGCTCACTGCGTGCTAGGATATCTAGATGGGTTCTATCACTGCTTGCGGTGCTCGTTGTAGGATTACTCGTTTTCTTACTTTATCCTTCACCGGTCAAACCGGCAAAATGGTCCGCACCGACGGCTCCCTCTTTTGAGGAAGCGGGTCCGTGGCAACAGAACAACAAACTCAGCTCGGCTCAGCTAGTTACTGATGCCCCTCAATTCCCGGAATTCATTACATTCGATAAAGAAGGCCAGCTATATACAGGAGATTCAGACGGGAAAATTTACAGGGTTCCTTTCGATGCAGAGGGCAATCCGCAAAAAGCACAACTGTTTGCAGACACCCAAGGAACGCCTAATGGACTTATATTCGATGCCAAAGGCGATTTGATCGTTACGGATGTCCAGAGGGGACTGCTGTCTATAAACCCATCCGGGAGCATAGAGGTATTGGCCGATCAAGTGGACGGCAAGCCGATCTATTTAGCTAATGAGCTTGATATTGCCAAGGACGGCTCCATTTATTTCTCCGATACTTCTAATTATGGTAGAGTGACCTTCAAGGAAATGGCCGAGAACAAGCCGCATGGACGTTTGCTGAAGTACGATCCAATGACCAAGAAGACGACCGTTCTGTTAGAAGGCCTCTATTTTGCAAACGGGGTTGCCTTGTCTGCGGATGAAGATTTTGTGCTTGTGGCAGAATCGTATCATTATCAGTTGACCAGATACTGGCTCAAAGGACCGAAGGAGGGTACATCTGATATTTTCGCAGACAATCTCGCAGGCTTTCCAGACAACATTACGCGTGATGACCAAGGTCATTTCTGGGTCGGTATCTTCACGACTCGCCTTTCTTTTGTAGATCAGATGCATAGCAAACCTTGGTTGGCCAGTACCATGGCCAAAGTGCCGCAGTCGCTGCTTAACGGCGCAAGCGCACCGGTGAAGCATGGGCTTGCTGCGGAGTTCAGTCCGCAGGGAGAACTTATCGGAAGCTGGCATGATCCGGAAGGCAAAGTGTATGGCGTAACTACGGCTGCAAGCCATAACGGATATTTATATATAGGAACGGCACCTGGAGGCAGCAAGGGCGTTCATCGCGTGCTTTTAACAAAATAAGGTTGGAGTCTGGGAGGGTGCAAAATGAATCTGGATGATTTGGAGCTATCTTGGAATGAGAAGGAGAGTCTGACCGGTAAAGTGGCCTTGGTGACAGGCGCCAGCAGCGGAATCGGGGCATCGATCGCCAGGAAACTGGTAAAACGCGGCGCCCATGTGACTGTAGTGGCACGTCGGCAGGATCGATTGGATGAGCTGGTTCAGGAATTGCATAAAGAGGGATTGTACGAGGTTATGGCGGTACCTGCTGATATTCAAAAGGCTGAAGAAGTACAGCATGTGGTCAATGAAACGATTAACCGCTGGGGCCGTCTCGATATTATAGTTGCCAATGCCGGATTCGGGTATCGAAGTCCATTGGTAGAAGTGGATCTGGAAAGATGGGAGGAGCTGTACAAGACGAATGTACACGGTCTAATGTTGACGCTGCACTACGGGCTTCCGCCAATGCTGGGTCAGGGTAAGGGAGATGTCATCATCATCTCCTCCATTGCCGGCAAGGAAGTGATTGCCGGAGGAGGTCCATACAGCGCTACCAAATATGGCGTTAACGCCATAGCGTCTGCATTACGTTTGGAGACAATCGATCAGGGGATTCGCGTTACGACGATTCAGCCCGGGGCGGTGGCAACGGAATTTTCTCAAGTGGCCGGATATTCCGAGGATGAAATACGCGCGTTTGCTTCGAAAGTTCTGCCGTTACATCCCGATGATGTTGCAGAGGCGGCGCTTTATGCATTGGAGCAGCCTGAGCACGTCAGCATTCCGGAACTAACCATTATGCCTTCAAGGCAAGCCCAGCGGTTCAAATAAAATGATGTCCAAATAGTAATAAAAGATCCGTACCAAATTTGGCAACGGATCTTTTGTTTTTTTAGATAAGATTAATAAAATAGAGCGAAGCGCTCCTTCCATCGGGTATGAATTATCTAGATATTTATTGTCATTAGATTTTTTGCTAAAGGGAAAAACGATCAATCCGAACAAGCATTTTCATTACGAACATGCTGACTATAGTATTTGCAGAGAGGATTAGAGTGAGCTGGTTTACTATTCCGGTAAATATGAAGCAGATCTGGGTAGTGCCCCTGACCATTACGCCAGAGCGTATCGCTGGCAGCGCTAGGCACCTTAACCCGAACAATCACCCCCACCCGAACTTATTACAACAGACCCCATTGGACAATATGAGGCTGTCTCTCGAAAAAAAAGGCGGTTTATAAAAGCACTTCTCAGGGGCATCTTATAAGCAAGTGAGAGTAATACAGTAGAGGGATAAATACACTCTATAATCTCTTGAAGGGATACCCTTTAAATTCTGCCGTTCCAAATTGCAGAATACAAACTGTTCTTAAGATAACGTTTTCAAGTAAGATGGAGCCATAACCAGCTGAGTTGCTTCACACCGATACTAGTATCACAAACGAGGGAGACCGATGAGGGAATATACGATCGTCAATATTTTATTAAGCAGAAAGGTTCCGGTTAAGATGGGCGAATTAATTGCGGAGGTCGGGTTGTCCGAACGGACGGTCCGTGATATTATCCGTTCGCTCGACAAGACCGGGGAAGCGCACGGGTTTCAGATCCGAATGATTCGTGGTCAAGGCTATCAGCTTGAGATCAAGGAGCCGGAATTATTCCAGATTTACCGGGAGAAGGGACTGCTCCAGAGCGATCAGGTGGATCTGGACAATAAGCAGTCACGGCAGCAATACCTGCTGTTCTACCTCCTGCAGAGCGACAGCTATCGGTCAATCGATAAGATGGCAGAGGAGATAGGTGTCAGCCGCTCCACCATTATTTCTGATTTGAAGGAAGTGGAGCAGAGATTGGGCGCGTTTCGTTTAAGCCTGGCCCGCCGTGCCCATTACGGAATGAAAATTGAGGGAGACGAGAAGGATTTCCGCAAGGCGTTCTCCTATTTTATCCTGCAATCCAGCCAGACCCTCCAGCAAACCGAGGATTTCCATGCTTATGGGCGGGAATTTGATAGGGAGAGGCTCACGGCCTATCTACTGCAGGTGCTGAAGGATAAGGAACTGAAAATTTCGGATGTATTCCTGAATAATATTGTCACCCATCTGTTTATTCTCCTATACCGGGTCTCAAAGCATAATTATATCGTACCCGGACAAGCGATGCTGGGCAAGCCGGAGCCGCTGTATCACGATATAGCAGAGAGAATTGCCAAATGGATCGAGTCCAACTATGAGATAATGCTACCTCTGGTTGAAGTGGATTATCTGGCGCTGCATATTTCGGGCAAAACGATTATGGAGCGAATGTCAGACGAGACCAAATCGCAGCTGCGTCAAGGTATTAACGAGATTTTGCAGCGGCTGGATGGGGAGTTCCTCACCGGCTTCAATAAAGACCATTCCCTGCAGGAAGCGCTGCTTCTGCATATGTTCCCGCTACTGAACCGTCTTTACTATAATCTTCAGTTGGGAAATCCGCTCGTAGAGGATGTTTACAGCCAGTATGCCAATGTGTTCGTGATCTCTTTCCGGTTCGCTGAGATTATTGAAGAGCAATACGGGTTCAAGATGTCCCGGGACGAAGCAGGGTATGTCGCCCTTCATTTCGCTGCACATCTTGAACGGATGCAGCAGCGCAATCTGGAGCAGTTCAAACGTATTGCTGTTATTTGTTCGACGGGTGGAGGCAGCGCACAACTCATTCGCCTGAAGCTTGAGGCAGTATTTCCCAAGGCGTCCGTTATCACAGCTTCCATTACCGAGCTTAAGGAAATCAGCAGCAGACCGGTTGATCTGATTCTGACCACGGTGCCGATTGATACAGAAATGAATGAGAAACTGGTCATTCATATTAAACAGTTGCTGGATGACCAGGAGATTCAGAGGATCAAGGAGATTTTGTCGCTGCAGATGGGCCATACACAGCCGTCCCATAAGCTGATGGATTTCAAGGACTTATTCCGCAAGGAGCTGTTCCATACGGACGGGCCGGATGATTACAAAGAACTGCTGCAGCAGCGCTGCCGTGAGATTACAGACTTTCATTATGCCGCTGAGGATTTCCCTGAGCAGGTACTGTTTCGGGAGAATAAATTTACAACCATTTATAAAAACGGCATTGCCGGTCCACATCCAATGCGGATGAGCGCCATCCGCGACTGCATCAATGTAACTGTGCTGAAAAAACAGCTCTTGCATGACGGAAAGCCGGTACAGCTAATCTTTTTGATTAATTTGCGCCCGGGGCAGTTGTTCCTGCACAAAGAAATCAGCAAGCTGCTGCTGGTACTGATGGAGAAAGAAGATAGCAGGAACCGGCTGCTGGCCGTTAATAGCTATGAGCAATTTATGATGGAGATAGAGAACCTACTATAAATATCAGGAGTGAAGAAACCATGGATTACGAACAAACAATTATGCAGATTATAGCGAGCAGCGGGGAAGCCCGGAGCCTCAGCCTCAAAGCGGTTCGCACAGCACGCGCAGGGAACCTTGACGAAGCAGAAGAAATGATCAAGAACGCGAAACTGAGTCTTACCAAAGCGCATAAAGTCCAAACGGGTCTGATCCAAGCGGAAGGCCGGGGCGAAAAAACAGAAATCACGCTGCTGATGATTCATGCACAGGACCACTTGATGAATGCTCTTACGGTTCGTGAGCTGGCCGTGGAACTGATTGAAGAAGTTAAGGAGCGCAAAGCGCTGGAACAACAATTGAAAGGTTTGGTGAACTGAAGATGAAAAAGATTCTTCTCGCCTGTGCAGGAGGCTTCTCGACAAGTATGCTGGTGGAGCGCATGAAGGATGCAGCACGCGCCAAGGGAATAGAGGTTATCATTGATGCTGTGGCGGAGAGCGATATTGCTGATCAGGCACCGTTTGACATTATTATGCTTGGGCCGCAAATGGGCCATGCCGAAGGGGATTTGGCTGCCGAATATCCTAGTATCCCGGTAACGACAATTGAGATGATGGCTTATGGCATGATGGATGGGGATAAAGTACTGGAAACAGCAATTGAACTTATGGAGAAGGGGGCTTAGTTCATGTCAAGCGGGGCAGAATGGAGGGTCAAAATCCAGAAAGTCAGTACCAAGATTCAGAAAAATAATTATATCAGTGCTATTTCCAACGGGCTGATGGCTTTGATGCCGATATTGATCCTGGGTGCGATATTTTCCCTGATTAATGCTTTGAAGCTGGAGCCTTACCAGAACTTCCTGGAAAGTTCCGGCCTGAAGACGTACACTGCGATTCCGGCTACGATAACAACCGATTTAATCGCTCTGTATGCGGTGTTCTCCATCGCTTACAATTTTGCGGTACAGCTTAAACAACAGGGATTCTCGGCAGGAATTCTTGCGCTAATGAGCTTTCTGCTGGTTACTCCAAAGGGGCTCCTGGACGATGGCGCCACCAAAGCCTTCGGTTACTCCTGGCTGGGAGCCAAGGGGCTGTTCGTAGCCATTATCGTAGCCCTCATTGTCGGCAAACTGTATACTTACCTGCTGGAGAAAAAAATCTATATCAAGATGCCAAAGGGTGTTCCGCCTACTGTTGAGAAATCCTTTGCCGCATTGACTCCGGGTTTCATTATTGTTTTCGTGATGCTGATCCTGACAGCGATTTTCGGAGCGACGAAATATGGAAATATGCATGAATTTGTCTTTTCCATTATCCAATTGCCGCTAACGAGTCTCGGTGGTACGTGGTGGGCGATGCTGATCTGTATTTTCTTAATCCATTTGCTGTGGTTCTTCGGTGTTCACGGTACATTGGTGGTTTACTCCGTAGTAGGACCGATCTGGGTAGCGCTTGGACTTGAAAATCTGGATGCTTACCAAAGAGGTGTAGAAGGCACTCATATTATCGGTTCCCCGTTCTTCCCGGTCTATGTGCTGATTGGTGGTGCGGGTGCAACGCTTGGCCTGATTATTGCCATGCTGTTCGCCAAGTCTACCCGGTATAGAACGCTGGGCAAGCTTGCAATTATTCCAAGTATTATTGGAGTTAACGAGCCGGTCATCTTCGGGATGCCGCTGGTGCTTAACGTGCGTTTCATGATTCCGTTTATTCTAACACCACTGGTGAGCAGCGGATTGGCTATTCTTCTGACTTCGATCGGAATTCTGCCGGTTCTGCACGGTATTCAAGTGCCGCTTGGTATTCCGGTGCTGGTTAATGGCTGGATGAACGGAGGCTGGCGCGTATCCGCGTTCCAACTGGTAATGATCGGGGTAAGCTTTGCAATTTATTATCCATTCTTCAAAAAAGCCGATTTCGAAGCCTACGAGCTGGAGCAGCAGGCTGAGTCTAAGACGGCGGCCGCAGTAAACTAAATGAATAAGGGAGGCTTATCCGATGCCTAACCAGTTTCCGGAGAATTTCCTGTGGGGCGGAGCGGTTGCAGCCAACCAGGTTGAAGGTGCGTATTGCGAGGACGGCAAAGGGCTGTCTACTGCAGATGTGGTCAAATATGTTCCGCCGGGACAGCGCAAAGCTCTTGAGCATGCTCTCAGCATCTCCAGAGCGGAGCTTGCTGCCGCCATCTCGGATACGCAGGAGGGGAATTACCCCAAACGCAGAGGGATCGATTTCTATCACCGTTACAAAGAAGACATTGCCTTATTCGCAGAAATGGGTTTTAAAGTGTTCCGGATGTCGATCTCCTGGCCCCGTATATTTCCAAACGGGGATGAGAAAGAGCCGAATGAAGCTGGATTACGCTTCTATGATGATGTTTTTGATGAGTTGAACAGATATGGCATTGAGCCACTGGTTACGCTCTCGCACTACGAGATGCCAGTGGAGCTTGTTACCCGTTACAACGGGTGGGAGTCACGCGAACTGGTCGAACTGTTCGTCCGTTATGCGGACACGGTCTTCCTGCGCTATAAAAACAAGGTGAAGTACTGGCTGACCTTTAACGAAATCAACGCAGTAATCCGCTTTCCGTTTCTGGGGGGAGGTGTGCTGACCGAAGGTAAAGAGAATGAGAAGCAGGCTGCGTTTCAGGCGCTGCATCACCAGTTCATTGCCAGTGCTCTGTCTATCAAGCGTGCAAGGGAGATTAATCCGGAGTTGCAGGTAGGCTGCATGCTGGCCCGCAAACTGATCTATCCGTATTCCTGCCATCCCGGGGATGTGCTGAAGGCACAGGGAGAGAACCAAATGGCCCAGTTCTGTTCCGACGTTCAGGTCAGGGGATATTATCCGTCATACATCAAACGGCATCTGGCTGATTATAAAGTAAGCATTGAGATGGAGCCGGGGGACGAAGCTGTTCTGAAGGAGAACCTGGTTGATTTCCTGTCTTTTAGCTACTACATGTCCTCAACGGTCAGTACGGACGAGAGTATCACAGAGCGGACAGAGGGTAATCTGTCGTCGGGTCTGGTGAATCCGTTCCTGAAGACCTCAGATTGGGGCTGGCAGATTGATCCGACCGGTCTGCGGGTTGTCCTTAAAGAGATGCATGACCGTTACCAGATCCCGCTTTTTGTTGTCGAGAACGGTCTCGGTGCTGCAGATGTTATTGAAGCGGACGGTACAATCAAGGACGATTACCGCATCGAATATCTGGCTCAGCATATCGAGCAGATGGCCGAGGCCATTGCCGACGGTGTAGAACTATTGGGCTACACGAGCTGGGGCTGCATTGATCTGATTTCAGCTTCCACGTCAGAGATGCGAAAACGCTACGGCTATATCTACGTCGATCAGGACGATGAAGGTAACGGCTCCCTGGAACGCATACGCAAAAAAAGCTTCTATTGGTACAAGAAAGTCATCGCCTCCAGAGGGACCGATCTAACAAATCATTAAATTGGAAAGTCTGGCAAAGATACAAAAACCGTTCCTAGGCAGAAATGTCTGGGGGCGTTTTTGTGCGCTTGCTGTGTTTAAGTTAGTGAACGTATGTCGTAATATTATATATAATTTGTCGTGTTTTCCTATTAAAAAAAGCGACTCAGATATGTTACCTTATAGTGGGATGTCAGAATACTATATGTTGGAGGTTATAGCAAATGAGCATTGGCATTGGTCTAGTCAGCTTTTGGCATGTACATGCTTGGGACTATGTTAAGCAAGCGCAGGCGCATGAGGATACGTTTATCGCTGCAGTATGGGACGAAGACGCGATAAGAGGACAAGAAGCGGCTGCAACGTTGAAGGTTCCTTACTTCGAGTCTCTCGATGATATGTTGGCTCAGGAAGATGTTAACGCTGTCATCGTGGATGCGCCGACAAACATTCATAAGGATGTAATAGTGGCCGCCGCCAAAGCAGGCAAACATATCTTTACCGAGAAGGTTATCGCTCCAACAGTGCAGGAAGTTGATGATATTATTGCCGAGGTAAATCGGAATCAAGTGAAAATTACCGTATCCTTGCCGCGATTGAACGACGGATACACTTTGTCTATTATGGAGTTGATTAGCGGGGGGCTACTGGGGGAGATAACGTATGTCAGAGTTCGCTTATCCCACAATGGGGCCATTGCCGGCTGGCTGCCTGAGCACTTTTATAATAAGGAACAATGCTCAGGGGGGGCTTTGATCGACTTGGGATGCCATCCTATGTATTTAACCCGCCTATTTTTAGGTCAGGATGTGACCGGTGTAAGTGCCAATTTTGGATATATCACAGGGAAAGACGTGGAGGACAATGCAGTAGCAACCCTGTTTACAACTTCGGGGGCGATCGGTGTGGTGGAGGCCGGATTTGTGAACAGCCATTCGCCGTTTACCATCGAGGTTCACGGAACAGAAGGAACTCTGCTCTTCGGAACGCCGGAGGATAAATTACTTCTTAAGACGAATAAACCTGAGGGTACCCCGAATAGCTGGACGGAGATTCCAATAAAAGATAATCACGACAGTGCTTTTCATCAATGGGTCAATCATATACAGAGTGATACTTTTGCTGATAATAATGTTCAGACTGCCATAGAACTGACCAGATTAATGGAAGCTGCAAATCGCTCGGCAAAAGAAGGACGGGTCATCCCGTTAGCAGATGTAAACGCATGATCTACCAAACGATGTCTCAAAAGTCGGATTTGCTGGAGAGACTCGATATTACAGTTCAATGGGGACATTATGAGATTGTTGTACTGAGGTTCCATTTAACCTCATTCCCGGCCGGGAAAATCATAGATTTCCATAATCATGCAGAGTTTGAGTTTCACTTTATTCCTAAAGGTAAAGGAAAAGTGATTCTCGCTGAGCAGGAGTACCCATTATCGCAGGGTATGCTTTATTTAACGGGGCCGGGTGTGATGCATTACCAGGAGGCTGACCAGGAAGAAGCTATGGACGAACTTTGCCTCCATATTGATATTAGACAGAAAAGCAGAGCAGAAGTGGATCCGTGGGAGGTAGCAGAAGCGGAAGAATGTATCGACAAACTCCGGAAACTCCCCCTCATTCCAATTCATGACCGGCATCATGCCATGAATTGCTTTCTGGAAGCCTATGAAGCTTGTGAGGATAAGTTCACCGGATATTATACAGCCATCAAACAGTTTGTAATCAGTATTTTGTTAAAAACAGCAAGAGCATATGATCCGGAAGGGATTAGAGCGGAAGCGCCGGTGCGGGATATGCTGACTTACAGATATGAATACGCCATTCAGTATATCAGGGCTAATTATTCCGGGGCTGTCACGCTGGACAATGTTGCAGAAAAGCTAAAAATCAGCTCCAGACAGCTGCAGCGGATTTTTAATAAGGTCAATCCTGATCAATCCTTCTCCCAGATTCTTGAGAATATCCGTTTGGAAGGTGTCTGCCGCAAGCTGTCGGAGGGCAACCAGCCGATTGAACAGATTGCTCAGTCTGAAGGTTTTACGAATGCCAACTATTTGCATAATGTTTTTCGCAAGCGGTTAGGAATAACTCCCGCGACCTATAGAAACGGGAAACATACGATAAAGTGAGGATGATAGATATGAGTAAAGTGTATCGGTTAGGCATAATCGGGTGTGGTGGAATCGCGAACGGGAAGCACCTGCCAAGTTTAAGCAAGCTGAACAATATTGAAATGGTTGCGTTTTGCGATATCGTTCAGGAGCGGGCTGAAGCAGCAGCACAACAATATGGAAGCAAAGACGCAAAAGTCTACACTAATTATCAAACATTACTTAAAGATGGCACACTTGATATTATTCATGTGCTTACCCCCAATGAGTCTCATGCGGAAATCTCTGTCGCTGCGCTGGAAGCCGGCAAGCATGTCATGTGTGAGAAGCCGATGGCCAAGACGGCAGCAGAGGCCAAAAGAATGGTTGATGCAGCCAAGCGAACAGGAAAAAAACTAACGGTAGGCTATAACAACCGCTTCAGAGAGGATAGCCTATTTCTGAAAAAGCTCTGCGAAGCAGGACAATTAGGCCATATTTATTACGCCAAGGCGCATGCCATCAGAAGAAGAGCAGTACCTACCTGGGGCGTTTTTCTTGATGAGGAGAAGCAGGGTGGAGGACCGCTCATCGATATAGGAACGCATGCACTTGATCTGACCTTATGGATGATGGACAATTACCAGCCCAAGGTCGTCTTGGGAACCAAATATCATGAGCTGTCCCAGCGGGAGAATGCTGCAAATGCCTGGGGACCCTGGGATCCCGCCAAATTTAAAGTGGAGGATTCGGCGTTTGGAATGATTGTTATGGAGAATGGTGCAACGATCATGCTGGAATCCAGCTGGGCCCTGAACTCGCTGGAGGTTGATGAGGCAAAATGCAGCTTGAGCGGAACGGAAGCCGGCGCGGATATGAAAGAAGGCCTGCGGATTAACGGAGAACAGCATGGCCGCTTATATAAAAATGAGATTGAGCTGAACGCAGGTGGAGTAGCATTCTATGATGGCACACAGGAAAGTGCGCCTGACCTGGAGATGAGAAAGTGGATTGAAGCGGTTGATCAGGATAAGGAACCGGTCGTAAGACCTGAGCAGGCATATGTAGTTTCCTTGATTTTGGAGGCACTTTATGAATCCGCGCGCACAGGGAAAGCCGTTTACTTCGATTAAAGGAGACGGATCTGTTCAATATTCACGATAGTTTAAATATGGGAATGGCTTGCAATAAGCCTGAACGGAATTTTGGCGCCTTATTACATGAAGGCGCTTTTTTCCGTTACAATAAATGAAACTTTCACCAAATTGAACAGGGGGCTGAATGGGATGAAAATAGTGGTGGCTGATGATGAACCCAGACACCTTCGAGGAATGGCGAATTTAATCAACAATCTGCGTCCTAACGTTCGAGTCCTGGTTGCAAAAGACGGGCCCAGCGCGTTAGAACTTGTCAGATTGGAGCGTCCGGATGTTGTGCTGACGGATATCCGTATGCCCAATATGGACGGGCTTACATTTTTGCAGCAGCTCAAAGAAGAAGAACTTCAAACGAAGGTTGTGATGGTGTCAGCTTATAATCTGTTTGAGTATGCCCAGAATGCCGTTCGCCTTGGTGCATATGACTATCTATTAAAACCTGTAGAGGCAGAGAAGGTAGAAGATGTATTGCGGCGTATAGAGCAGGAGCTGCTCACAGAATCGATGTTGAACCTGGAAGCAGAGGCGTTGAAGTTACGCCTTCACCATACTTCCTCAGCTTATAGAAACCGCTTATATTTAACCTGGCTAAACGGTAGCTTAACGACTCTCGAGCGGGATGAACTGGATACGTATGATTGGTTGCAGGGTGGCGGCGTGGTTATTTTCTCAGAGCTCAGAATCCGCCCGGGCCGCCATGACAATATTGAAAGCGCCAACTTCCTGCGAAGCCTGGAGCAAGGATGGATGGCAATGGGGGAAGCTGTTACGATTCCTTTGAATGTACTTCTGGAGGGTGGATTCCAAGCCGTCACAATTATCCGTAAAGCCATCCTTACCCCGGAGAAAAGAAATGAGATTCGTGCCATCGCTTCCGCTCTATCCTCAGAATGGGAGAATACGGGTCAGCTTACCCACGGAATAGGGCTGGAATGTAAATCATTATTGGAACAAGCACCGCAAGCTTACAGGGCAGCCCAAAGCGTAAATAAGTTTAACTTTCATGACTGCTGGAAAGGGATTCTGTTTCAGGATGAGCTGCGTCTGTCTCAGTATCTAATGATACTTGACACGGAGAAACTCTTTGAAGCTCTGCAGGGAAATGATGCGGACATAGCTATAGAAATGTGCATTGGAGCACTCAGAGCGCTATCAGATGATGGGCATACGGAGCCGATTATTTTAAAAGAAAATGCCTCGCTACTGCTTATGAAGGTTAAAAGCAGGATGGGAAATATCGTTGACCGCCAGCTTGGGGATTTTCTAACAAAAACGATGATTATAGAAATTCAAGCTTGTGGATCTTATACAGAATTGATTGCGCTTGTAGAGGTTACTTTACAGAAGGTTCATTATGCATTACAACAGGTACGGCTGGATAAAAACGAAATTATCGTTACGAGCTGCTTGAGTTGGATTCAGGAAAATCTGAAGGAAGATTTGTCTCTTGAACGAGCAGCCGCACACTTTTCTTTTAATACTTCCTATTTTAGTACATTGATTAAAAACCGTACGGGAAAAACATTCTCCGATCATGTGGCGGAAGCCAGAATGAGGCGGGCTAAATTGCTGCTGTCCGCGAACAAGCTCAGAATATATGAAATCTCCGCAGAGTGTGGTTATCAGGATACCAAATATTTCTGCAGGGTGTTTAAGAAATACAATGGAATCTCACCCGAAGCGTTTAAACACACTTCACTTCTACAGAGGAGAAATGAGGAATGAAGATGACATTTCGATCCCGATTGTTTGTCAGCTATATCTTTCTAATCGGAATTCCACTCCTCATTTTGGGGTCTCTTTTCTATCGAACCAGCCTGCAGGTCGTGACGGAGCAAGCGCAGAAAAATGTATATGAGATTGTCAGAAAAAATAATGAGATTATGGACACTAAGCTGCAGATCATTGATCAGAATAGCCAAGCAATGTTCATAGATAAGGATTTATTCAAAATTTTTAACCAAATGGATCCCCAGAACGAAGTAGAGCTGTTTGAAGCAGACCGTCAGTTAACCGCCGTACTAAGTAAATATTTTTCCAACAATGAGGATGTGTATGCTTACCAGTTGTGGACTTCCTATTTTACTTTCGGCCAGTTGCTGCCGCAAGGAGATCCTACACAATCGGATATATACCGCAAGGCACAGCAGGCAGGCGGGAAATTGGTATGGTACCCTACATATGATTTTGTTGATATGTTTAATCAGCCCTACTTAGAGTCCGGCAATCTGGATTTCCGCCATTTATTTTCTGCGACCAGACTGCTTGATTTCTCTCTGCTGAACAATACGACACTCGAGAAGATGGATGCTCAGGTGGAACGACCCATTTTAGCAATAAGCTTTAAAGCGGAAGCTTTGAAATCTCTATATGACGAAAGTATCCCCGAAGGCTCGGATTTTCTGGTGCTGGATGAGGATCAAAAAGTCGTTGCAAGCAGTGAACCAGGGAAAATCACACAAACCTTCTCGGACTCATGGGTAGAGGAACTGCAGCAGGAAAGCAGCGGTGCGCGAAGTATGACACTGGAGGGCAAAGCCGTAATCGTCTGCTTCGATCGTTCGGAAGTCACGGGATGGATATCCATTGTATGGATGCCGGAGTCCTCACTGGTTGGCAGTTTGTTGCAAAGCATCGAGACATCTATTATCCTCCTCGCCGCTATTATGGGGCTTGTGGCGCTCATTTGTGCTTTTTTTATCGCAGGCAGGATTACCAAGCCCATTAAGAAGCTGCTGGCTGCCATGAGATCCGTAGGTGGAGGGGATTTTCAAAAGCAAGTTGATGTTGGAACAAATGATGAGTTTGGCATACTTCTTCAGCGCTTTAATAAGATGAATGACCGGATTCGGCTATTGGTTATAGAAAATTATGAAATTAAATTAAAAGAACAGGAAGCCGAGATTCTAGCGCTGAGTATGCAAATGAATCCTCACTTTCTGTATAATACGCTCAACGTAATGAACTGGACGGCTATTGAAAACAATCAGAAGGAATTAAGCAAAATGCTGGTCAATTTATCCAATATGCTGCATTATACTTCACGGAAAGACTGGAGAGCTGTTCATTTGTCGGAGGAAATCAAGTGGATGAACAACTACTTCTATATTATGTCCGTTCGTTTCGAGGACAAGTTCACTGTACATTATGAGATTGAACCGAAGCTTTACGAGTACAAAATGCCCAGACTTCTATTTCAACCCTTTGTTGAAAACGCTATCATGCATGGCTTCGATCAGATAGAAGCAGGTGGGGTGATCAGCATCCGTGGCTGGATCGACAGCGGAAAACGCTATTATGTCATTGAAGATAATGGTAGAGGCATGAGTAATGACACTATCGATGAGATTTTATACAAGGAATCCACTTCGATAGGCATTAAGAATACCATTGCACGTATTCAAATGACTTATGGCGACAGCTATGGTGTGGCCATTAACTCCTTGCCGGGGAGAGGTACCATAATAGTGATCACTTTACCACTGAATACCTAATAATAATCCACCAATCCAAAAAGGTTCGGGTTATGTAAGCGCTATTACAGACCTTATAATTTAAGCATCATAGACTGCAGCTATGAACCAAGTGAAATTGAGAGGGGTTCAAGATATGACACGACAAAAAAAATCGCTATTTGTGCTGATGGCACTGTTGTTGATGCTGGTTACCATTTTATCTGCCTGCTCGAAATCCGGTACCGTCAGCAAAAATAACACGTCACCCTCAGCATCCGGTGATGGAGCATCCAGCGATGCCGCATCAAAAGATCCCGTTACGCTGCGCATTTCGGAATGGGGTTCACCCGATGAAGTAGCTGCTTACAAGGTAGCGATTAAGAAGTTTGAAGCGAAATTTCCAAATGTCAAAGTTGATCTTCAGCATATTGCGACAGATTATGATACGAAGCTGACAACAATGGTAGCGGGGAATGATGTGCCTGATATTGCCATGATGGAGTCTGGTACCATTGCCTTTCCATTAGCAGAACAGGGTAAATTCTATAACCTTCAGGAATTTATGGACTCAGACCCGGATATCAGCATAGACAAACTGGTGCCCAATATTATGTATTCTCTTGAGCCTGGTAATGTGATTGGTATAGGACCAGGTCCGGAATCCTTTGGTCTTTTTTATAACGAAGATATCTTTAAGGAAGCGGGGATTTCACCTCCGCCTGCTAAAGCCTCGGAAGCATGGACATGGGATGAATTTGTAGATGTTGCTAAACAACTGACTGTTGATTCGAAGGGCAGAACGGCAAAGGATGCTGATTTTGATCCGAAAAATATAAAGCAATATGGCGTTAATGCTTCCACTTGGTGGGGAGTCTACAGCAATTTTATATACTCCAACGGCGGAGATTTTATCTCGGAGGATGGGAAGACGTTTGCGCTTAATCAGCCGGAAGCTGTCGAGGCGTTGCAGAAGGTGTCTGATTTAATGAATGTACACCATGTTTCGCCATCACCTGTGCAAGCCAAAAACATACCGGCGACGAATGTAGCGCTTCAAACCAAAAAGGTAGCGATGGCAATAGACGGGCAATGGGCAAGCGCCGCCTTGGCGCAATCGAAGTTCAACTTTAATGTAGGGGTATTGCCCGTCTTGAAAGAGCCGGGAACTACAATTGTTGCTGGAATGTTCTCTATCTTTAAGTCCACTAAACATCCGCAGGAGTCTTGGGAGTTATTGAAGGCATTGCTTGATCCAGAGTCTTCTATTGATATGATCACGTCAGGCACATGGATGCCATCCTACAAGAATTGGTATACGGACCCGGCATTGTTGGCTAAATGGACGGAGAACCTGGATGCAAGACCTTCTGCTTATAAAGAAGCTATTATAGATGTGCTTTTGACGAAAAGTCATCAGACACCAACGGGTTATGTGAAAAATTTCAATAAAATAATGGATATCGTGAATCCGGCCTTGGATAAAGTATGGCTTGGTCAACAGACCGCGCAAGAAGCTATGGATTCCATAGCGCCGAAAGCACAAGAACAAGTTCAAGGGCGCCGGGATATCGCACAATAATCGAAGGGACGGCGTTCTGATTATAGAAGATTGGAGGCAGCTATGCGAAAGGGACTGTTTTACGGACTATTATTTACGTCTCCGGCTATACTCGGGTTTATTATTTTTACACTTGGTCCCATGATTGCAAGTCTGGTGCTTAGTTTGACGGACTATAACGTATTTAAGGAGCAAACTTCCTTTATTGGCTTTCAGAATTATTCGAGAATGTTCTCAGGTGAAGATGAGCTGTTCTTCAAATCGTTAGGGGTTACTTTCTATTTCGTTATTCTTCGGGTGCCAGCCGTTATTATTCTTTCTTTCTGTATTGCCATGCTGCTGAATATGAACGTTCGAGGCAGAGCCATATTTCGGACGATTATCTATCTTCCGAGTATTGTGCCAGCTGTGGCATCGGCGATGATCTGGATGTGGCTGCTGAATCCCGACCTGGGACTGATCAATTCCGTGCTCAGTTGGCTTCATTTACCAACCAGTAACTGGTTATATGCGGAGAATAGTGTTATCCCGTCTGTTGTACTTACAACATTATGGGGGATTGGAAGTACGGTGATTATTTTTCTGGCAGGCCTATCAGGTATTTCCAAACAGTATTACGAAGCGATTGATGTGGATGGTGGAGGCTGGTACAGCAAGCTGCGCCATATTACGATTCCAATGGTTACACCGACGATATTTTTTAATACCATCATGACCATTATCGGATCCTTCCAGGTGTTTAATGAAGCTTATATTTTAACTGAAGGTGGACCGAATAACCAAAGCTTGTTCTATGTATTTTACCTCTGGCGTACAGGCTTTAGAGATACCGAAATGGGGTATGCCTCCGCTCTGGCCTGGATCCTGTTCATCGTCATCATGTTCTTTACGTTTATTGTATTCAAAACCTCGAAATCATGGGTGCATTACGAAGGAGGAGAGCGTACTTGAGACAATCAAAGCTTTCCCTTGGATCTGGTTATGCAGCGCTTATAGTCATCTCCCTTTTGTTTATCGTACCGTTCGTCTGGTTAATCCGCAGCTCGCTCATGGATTTATCGCAAATATTTACGATGCCGCCGGAATGGATTCCGAGGCCGTTTCACTGGGAGAATTTCCATAAAGCCCTTACTGTGCTGCCGTTCGATACTTTTTTCACCAACACGCTTATTATTGTAGCTAGTGTTCTTGTAGGTACAGTCTTAACGAGCAGCATTGCAGCATTCGGATTTTCACGGATCGTGTGGAAGGGCAGGGACACAGTATTCGCTATTCTAATGACCAGTATGATGCTGCCTGCTGCCGTAACAATCATTCCAAGCTTTCTAGGCTGGAAAATGTTTGGTTTCTACGATACGTATTATCCATTAATCGTGCCTGCTTATTTCGGTGGGGGAATTTTCAACATTTTTTTATTGCGCCAGTTTTACTTGACGATTCCACGGGACTTTGATGAAGCGGCATTCGTGGATGGAGCTACCTATTTACAAATATACATGAGAATTATACTTCCACTAAGCCGTTCGGCGGTTATCGTAGTTGCACTGTTCAGCTTCCTGGCTTCCTGGAATGATTTCATGGGCCCCCTGATTTATTTAAAAAGTGATCGTCTCTTTACCTTGGCGCTTGGGCTGCAAATGTTTCAAGGTTCGTACACTGCGCAGTGGGATTTGCTTATGGCGGCTTCAGCAGCAGTTGTCTTACCTTGTGTAATCGTATTTCTAATCGGACAACGATATTTCCTTGAGGGGATTACATTATCAGGGCTGAAGGGGTAATGACAGGAAAGTGAGGATACCTCATAATGACAAAAATTAAAACACAGCTAAGTAATTGGCAGGGTGTACCGTTCACGAATGTAATCATTGAGGATGTTTTCTGGCGTCCGCGTCTGGAGGTGTTGAAAAAGGTTACGCTGCCTGCCTGCCTCACGAAATGTGAGGAGACAGGGCGTATATCGAATTTTGCCAAAGCAGGAGGATTAATAGAAGGGACTTTTGAAGGCATTTATTTCAATGATTCCGATGTCTATAAGGTCATCGAAGGCATTGCCTATTCGCTTATGTCGGAGCTGGACCCGGAGCTGGAAGCGCAAGCGGACCGGATTATTGACCTTATAGCCTCAGCCCAGGAATCGGACGGTTATTTGAGCACTTATTATACGCTTGAAGCACCCGAGTCCAAATGGACGGATATGGAGAAGCATGAGATGTACAATGGAGGGCATTTAATCGAGGCAGCGGTTGCTTATTTTGAGGCAACCGGCAAGCGTAAGCTTCTTGATGTCGCTTGCAAATTGGCGGATCATTATGACGATCTGTTTGGTCCAGGTAAACGCCATTGGGTGGAAGGCCATGAGGAAATTGAGCTTGCTCTTGTGAAGCTCTACCGTGTTACCCAGGAACAACGATATTGGAAGCTCTCCTTATGGTTGCTTGAGGAACGTGGACATGGACATGGAGTTGGGGAAATATGGGACACCAAGGAGTGGGGACCTGCGTATTGCCAAGACGATGTTCCGGTCAGAGACACCCGGCGGGTGACTGGTCATGCTGTTCGGGCGATGTATTTATATACCGCTATGGCGGACGTGGTTCACGTGTCGGGGGATCCTGATTTTGTTGATGCCCTGCATAGGGTATGGTCACATACGGTAGAGCGCAATATGTATGTGACTGGGGGGATCGGTCCATCTCGCCATAATGAAGGATTTACACATGATTATGATTTGCCGAATGAATCCGCTTATTGTGAGACTTGTGCTGCTATCGCCATGGTTTTCTGGAACCACCGCATGAATCTGTTGTTTGGAGATGCCAAATATGCGGATGTGGTGGAGCGGGAAATGTACAATGGCGCTTTGGCAGGAATATCGTTGACCGGAGACAAGTTTTTCTATGTTAATCCACTGGCTTCGAAGGGTGATCACCACCGGGTGCCTTGGTTTGACACCTCATGCTGTCCGACTAATTTGGCACGGTTCCTCCCGTCCATTGGTCAATATTCATATGCTCAGACCGGTCAGGGTATTGCAGTCAATCAATATATGAATGGTGAAGCGGAGATCGTAATGGAGAGCGGGCTGGGCGTTAAGCTCAAGCAAACCACTCAATATCCTTGGAACGGTAAAATTGAGCTTGCGGTGGAAGCGGATAAAAGTGATTTTTTCAGCATTTATTTGCGGATACCTGGCTGGTGCAGGGGTTATAAGGTTAAGGTTGGAGGTAAATCCTTGCCGGGAGTCGAGGCATTGACTGAGCAGGGTTATATCGCTATTCATCGAGCTTGGTCACAGAACGATACGATTGAACTTGAACTGGATATGCCAGTAGAAATTATTCAGGCGAGGCCGGAGGTGCTGGAGAATCAAGGCCGGATTGCCATTCAGCGAGGTCCTATCGTGTATTGCCTGGAGCAGTTGGATAATTCCTGGCTTTCCTATGATGAGTATTCATTTCCTGCCCATGAGACGTTGCTGGTGGATCATCAACCGGAACTGCTCGGCGGCGTTACCGTTCTGAAAGGCAAGGATGGGGAAGGTAGACCTTGTCAATTCATCCCTTATTATGCCTGGGACAACAGGGAATCAGGATACATGCAGGTTTGGATACGGAAAGCGGAAGATAAAGGACTGTACAGCTTTTAGCGAAAAAGGAGTTGATCTTCATTGAAGGGAATAGACGAGTAAAGCATCAACAAGTAGTACTCGTATGTTCGTGATAGACTCCATTCATAGTCTTCCGTTAACGTTCATTCCTTCCGATAAACGGAAGGAATGATTTACGCAAGAGGAACAGACAAGCAAGTTGTCTCATATGAACAAAATACAGAACTGGCTATTATCCATTAAGTTAAATGGGTGCGTTTCTGGAAAAAGTCTCTTACTCTTGCATCTGGGGAGAGCGCTATTTGCTACCGGCTTCCCATCTTAGATTCCAGTTAAAATGCTGATCCAATTCCTGGTGCCCGCCGAAATATTCTACGAGTCTCTCCACGCTGAATGTATCATCATTCTGATTACGAATCATGGCGATGGCACACATACCCTTATTGTTGTTATGCTCATCCAGCCGGACCTCGATCTCCGGTCCGCTCTGCTGCTTGATGGTTACAACAGCGTCAGCCTCCGACCAGTTCGTGATTCCCTCATAGATGAAAGCAAAGATAACAATTCTGCTGATTTCGGAAAGATAATGGCCATTAATCCGCAGATTCTCGCCCGTGGCAATGGATCCGGTGCGGTCATCCCCGTCTAGGGAGATATAAGGCGGTCTGTTCAAGCTTCCGAAGGATTCACCGAGTGCTTGGACAGAGCCTTTAATGCCATTTTTTAATTCAAACAGACAACCAAGGTCAAGGTCGATGCCTTTACTTCCGAACCAGCCCGATGCTTTTTTTTGATACCAGTTGAGATTGATCAGTATCTCGCCCAGGGATTCAGTCCCTTTCTGGAGATTGATCATCTCCCCGCGTTTCTTAAGCAAGATGGTATTGAGATCTAGAGGAGGGGCTGGAGGTGAGGCTGGTGAAGAGGGAGGCAAATTGCCCGCCTTAGGGCGTGACCGCAGCTCTGGAAGAGGAAAGGGTGACTGCTGCGATTGAATTACTGGGCTAGAGGGTAGAACTGACGGCACTATGTTATTAACCTGTATTCCATAACTTTCGCATAAGGCAGCTAAACCTCCTGCATATCCGGAACCCACAGCGCTGAATTTCCATTCATTATTGTATCTATAGATTTCTCCGGCGACAATGGCGGTCTCTACAGAAAAAGCTTTACCTAGCCTGTAGCGGATAAGTTCCGTTCCATCAGCGGCGTTGATAATCCGTAAATATGCATCGTCCAATAGCGAGAAGTTTTGCTGCCGCTTTTCACCCTCATAAATCGTTAGCGCAAATGCAACCCGTTCGTAGTCCGTAGGAATTTGCCGGAGCTCAACAGCGATTTGGGTGTTGTCGGTTAACCCCTCGTAGGCTCTTTTATCGGACAGCAATACAGCTACGGATTGGTTCGAAGTAGAAGGGTTGCCATAAAAAATAAGATCCTCATCTTTAGAGACAGTCTGGGCCGGCGTAAGTAAAAAAGCAGAAAAATCAACCTCAACCTCAGATCTGGTATTATTCCAGCCCATTCCTACTATAATACGGGTAAGTAGAGGCTTGTCTTTCGTTAAATTGCATTTTTGTCCCTTAATCAGATCAAATGTCATTAGAATCAGCCTTTCAAAAGATTAGTAGAGCTGGATCAATACCTGAAACAGGTTAGAATCTGCCACGTCTTCCGGCGTCGAGATTCGGACCGTTCAGACTGGATAGCTTCTCCAAGGAATGTTCGTAAATACGTACAATATCCTGTACCTTTTGGAACTCCGGATCCGAAGGACCCAGATTGTCCATGAACATACGCTGCAGGATTTCCTTATAAAACGAAATGCGGCTCCCGATAAGCCCACACTCGTAATCAATGACCTCTTCAACCGTGTGCTGCTCAACAAATTCCATCATGTCATCGGCCGGGCTATCGTGTGACTCCCGCTCATTGCGTGCGGCAATCGGAGTGCTAACATTCTCGAGGTTAACGGTAGAACGTATATCGGAAAAGAGAATACTTTCTTTCGCCAGCATTACCTGAAAAGGCTTGTGCTTGAACAACTCTTGTACGACAAGAGCGCACATCGCCTGATTCCCCAGCAGCATACCATCAAAAGGGTGAATAACCCATCCCCTGTCATCCCGGTACAGGCTGAACGTGAAGTATTCTCCTCCATATTCATATTTCAGATTGATAGCAGTCTCTGAAGTAAGCTCATATTGAAATGCATCCATTGTTCTACTTGCGCCTCCTGCTTCTTCGTTCTTTGTAATTATATTAGCATAGCAGAATATGGGGAATCTTGGGAGAGCGGATTTTCCCCTTTATTATTTACAACGCAAAGGATACCTGGAAATCGAATATAGCGACAGATTGCCGTTGATAGTTTTTTCGGAAAAAGGGTGGGCTATAGAACGTGAAACATATGCTGAGGAGTTGCTGCTCAAGCTTGGCTCGTTGCTGGACGGGCATGACTATTCTTATGTAGAAACGCTTAAGGATCGCAATCGCGGAATGATCCTTCTATTGATTGGGAAGATCAAAGGGACAGGCAATGCCCGTTTTGTGCCACTGCTTAAAACCTGGCAAGCCATAGAATATAAGAAGGTGCAGGCAGAACTCCAAAGTGCTGTGCAGTATTTGCTAAAGGAAGGCCAGATATGATTTACCACCTACGAAGTTCACCCTTCGCACCCGCCTGATCCAACGCTAAACACCAAACACCAGCTTCTGCGATAGGCTATCGAGTCCCTGAATTCCTTCTGATGAACTTCGGACCCCACAGCCCTTATTTTCTCTAATTGGCACATTTAGCAATGCTAGCGGACCGTGCTGCACTTATTCCCCTCCATCAGGCATGTTTTACGCGGAAGGTCAGCAATTAGCTGCATCTGAGTCCGGAAGGTAGACAAAACAGTGTTTTTGGTGGAAATAAAGGCTCCCCGGTCCGCAGCGATTCACTCGACTCCCTTACCCAACTCCCTAATTAGTCAGCCACCCAGCAGTTACCTAGTTACAATCTCAGTAGGAACGTACGATTGCGCTGCTTTCCGCCGCTTGCTATATCCAGTAACTGTAGTTGAACCAATTCGTGTAGAATTCGTCTTACGTGTATGCCTACTACTATTAGCTAGAACCAGCTTTCAAGCAGTCCAAATAACTACGGAGAACGTAAGATTTAGTAGAACTACGCTAACAGTCGTTAGATACTTCATGTCGCACGATTGGCTAGATCATTTGGAGTAGTATCCATACTACATGGTGGGCTATGGGGGGAGACTACTTATATATCTTTGTTAATTTCCTGCACACTTAGATTGACAATCTTTCAAGATCCAAAAAGAGTAATTCCGCCAATAGAATTTTTTATTTAACAATATAGACATATTATAAGATGATTTTCATTTACATTATTTTATAGAAAATGTAATAATATAATAGTATTTAAAATTATTGAGAGGGTGAGCTTATTTATGAAAAAAATGAGTTTGTTTGGTAAAGTTACAAAGACTCTAATTGTCATTCCACTAATTGTAATTTCCGCTTTTTCAGCTACTACAAATGCATCTCAAATTAGTGATCAGGATCTAGCAAAACAATCAGTAAGTAATTACTTTAATGCCATTCAAGATGGAGATATTTCTGAAGCTGTAAAATGGGTAATTGATACTAGATTTAGTTCCCCTGAAGAACAAGCAACTGAATATCAAGAATTTTTAACTTCAGATCCTTTTTCAGTTCGTACTATTGAGAGCATCAATTCTAATTCAGACGGTACGTTTACTGCAACAATTGAACTAACTCGTAAAGAAGATGGAAGTTTGAATGAAATTACTCTACCAATAGTACAGAAAGATGGAAGTTGGAAACTATTAATTGAAGGAACAGAAACAAGAAATAAAAATGTTATAACGACTTACTTAAATGGAAATAAAAGTGAATCTACTATCATGCCAATGGCTTCAGTGAATATTGGAAATTATGGGGGTGTATGGCTAAATGGAGCTGGTTCTACGTTAAGTAATAAATTTGACATGCATTCATTAAATATTGGTGTAACTGTATGGCAAGACCCTGGGTTTTCGGAGGAAGTAATCGTTACATACCAAATTGTGAAAAATGGGTGGATTAGTTACGATGTCCTTGGCGAAACGATTCATGGTCCTACTTATAAACCAACAACCGGATCTGCCGATTATATAGTAGTTCATAACGCAAATTCAGGTAAAGCAGAAAATGGGGTATACTTAAAGGTTATTAATCCCAGTTATACACAGGGGGTATTTGTAAAAGGTTATATATATGAAAACCTGTAATAATTAATAAAAAAGTAAATAACAATTGGTCATAACCCCGTCAAGTAGACAGAAAAAAAGCCATCTAAGCGGCGACTTGCTTTTGGTATTAAACCGGAGACAGGTCGCCGAGTTTGCTTTTGAAATGTTCTTGATTGTAGTAGACCATGCTTCTTTAGGATTCTCCAAATACAGTTTCTCTGTCTTCAACTGAGAGGAAAATACGATTCAATACAAGTATTGTCGTAACAGTTTTTCCGCCGAGAATGGCTACCCGTTAAGTTTCTCTAAAGACCGCGGAAGGTTTGCTCCCGGCGAAGTACGCTTCTTTCAGATGACCGATTTAATCCCTACCTTTTTATTGTTCATTGCAAGCCCTTCTTTGCGCAGAGCCGTTCACATTCCCTTTATAACCAAAGGCAAGCCGACGCATTTCCCGTAACAAGCCGGTTTTCTCCATTTATAGTAGATTGTTCGTTGAAGCTTTTCGATACGTCACAGTAAAACCGCCAGATACTGACCACTCATTTCTTTGAATGGATTAGCACTGAGTATTTGTATCCAAATTCCCATCTGGTGCAAATTAGGATTGAGTTTTTTAGGTATTCAACCAGCGCGCTTTTCAAATAGGCTACTACTTCTTCTATACTGTAGTGTTTCTTATTCCATTTTCCTCAGTAGTCTTCGAAACCTCTCCCTTCTGGAATTTATGCACCCAATTTAAGATTTTGGTATCGATTTATATTCCGACCTCATAATCACGGGATAGCTCCAGTTCACCTCCAATCGTAGACGAACCGCCTTTTTTCTTCGCGCTATACCGTGTAAAGGCTTGTCCTTTCTTAGGTGACATAAAAAAGCCTCCGGTCAACAGTAATGAGTTCATTTTACAGGAACCCTTTTTTTACTGTCTACCAAGAGGGGATTATAACAAATTGCTTTATATAACTTTCTCTGCTTTTTTATTAGTAATTACTGGTTTTCATATATATAACCTTTGACATATACTCCTGAAGCTGCACTAGGATTTATAATCTTTAAGTTTACTCCGTTTTGTGCATTACCTGTTTTTGAGTTATTAATTACTATATAATCGGCCGATCCGGTTGTTGGTCTGTAAACAGGACCATGAATCGTTTCTCCAAGGACTAAATCGGCTAAATACCCTTTTATAACAATTAAATATGTAACATATACTGGATCCGTAGATCCAGGGTTATATTGCCATACAGTTACACCAATACTTGATGAATGCATGTTAAATCCATTACTATACGTTTCATCGGATTTGCTTAACCAGTCTTCGTAATTTCCAATATTCACTGAAGCCATTGGCGTGATAGTAGATTCACTTTTATTTTCATTTAAATAAGTCGTTATAACATTTTTATCTCTTATTTCTGTTCCCTCAATTAATAGTTTCCAACTTCCATCTTTCTGTACTATTGGTAGAGTAATTTCGTTCAAACTTCCATCATCTTTACGAGTTAGTTCAATTGTTGCAGTATACGAACCATCTGAATTAGAATTAATGCTCTCAATAGTAGGATTTGAAAAAGGATCTGTAATTAGTAGTTCTTGATATTGAGTTGCTTGCTCCTCAGGGGAGTTAAATCTAGTATCAATTACCCATTTTACAGCTTCAGAAATATCTCCATCTTGAATGGCATTAAAGTAATTACTTACTGATTGTTTTGCTAGATCCTGATCACTAATTTGAGATGCATTTGTAGTAGCTGAAAAAGCAGAAATTACAATTAGTGGAATGACAATCAGAGTCTTTGTAACTTTACCGAACAAACTCATTTTTTTCATTAATAAGTTCACCCTCTCAATAATTTTAAATACTATTATATTATTACATTTTATATAAAATAATGTAAATGAAAATCATGCTATAATATGTCTATATTGTTAATTAAAAAAGAAGTGACTTTCAACGAATTAATAAACTCCTTTTCTTTAAACAAGCAGACATAAGTGAAACAAAGGATTTTTTGTATGTAGAGCCGTTTGTGAAGATAGAAATACGTTTTTGTCACTGACAAAGGCTGGGAAACTGAGGTTGCCGATCCTGGAACGAGTAATCTTGTGAGGCAATTACAGAACTATTACCTTTCAAATGATTTTATCTCTTTATAATGCGAAATCAATAAAAAACAGTAGAATGAACTTATTCATTATAGTTTCGTTCTACTGTTTTTTATTTCTTTAGGCCTTTTTGTTTTTGATAGCCACGCAGACTAGGTATTTAAGCTATAGTTACATTGATAAACGGTATCGTTACCCAAGCTGCAATAGTACTTGACACTCCGCGGAAATATTATATTGCAACTATAGCAACACTAAGTCGAATAGCATTTTGCAAATTAGTAAGGGTGCCATCTTCTCTTGTAGGTGCTTATTATGCTGAGTATGTGTGTGTAAAATCTGTATGAAATTAATGGAGAAAAGGTATACGATCTGGATGGATCCACTAGTGTGTAACCAATACATAACAGTGTCGCATATCTCAATCGTTTTTAGAATGAAAGGAAATATGCTTTGTAATACGTGAGGTGCGCACCTGACTTATGTAGTGGAGTCTCTATTCAAGAGACAATCATTGGAATGAGCAGTATAGGAGAGAAAGCTAAACGTATTTTGTCCGAGGCCGCTGAAAAAGTCTCTTTTAAAAAAATCATCAAAAAAACGAGCCTCTAAAATCGTTTCTAAGGCTAGTTTCGCGTTTCGGGAATCATATTTGACCCCCTAATGTTTTGGTGTTTTCGAAAAAATGGTAGTTTTTCAGCGGCCTCATTTTGTCCAGATAGAGCTTTTTATCCCACTTCGCAACAATGAATAATTTATCCGAAATATAATTGTGAGACTTTCTCTTCTTTTTAGAAATTTAAACTCTAAAAGGGGAGGTGTATTAGCGCTACTTATTCTTGGTCCTTTTATTTTTGGTTCTTTTATTTTTTCGAGCTTTATTTTTGCATAGGTAGTTTGTTTTGCGATAATATCCATATTATTTATTATATGGTTAAATAAATTGAAGTGATTATGATGATTAGGAGGAGTTTACGATGAATTTATTAAAATCTTTAACAGTATTATTTATGATTGTATAGTTATCGCATGCACCAACCAACCAAATGAAGAAGAAATAATAAAAAAGAATATAACAAGTTACTTGGCTGCTATTGAATCGGGAACCATTTCTGAAATGATAAAATATGCTGATGATGTAAGATTTCCAAGTAAACAAGATCAGAAAAATGAATATGAAAATATTCAAGATGACATTTCAGAAACTAGTCTTGAAAAACTGGTTAAAATCACGAAAACAGAATATCATGCGATAATTAAATACAAACAAAATAATCGGGATTCTACTGAGATCACATTACCTGTTATTAAAAAGGATGACGGTTGGAAGATTATTGTTGGCGAGGATATTAAGTGAATAAAAATAATAACATGAAAGAAAATCGAAGAGGGCTGATACATCAGATAACACAATATCGCGCTATGGACCATGCGGCCCTCGTACTACCTGCGAAAATTTCGAGAAAGAAGAATCAGGTAGCTATAACCTTTCCTCTTAGATATGAGCTATTTAAGGGGAATGGTTGTCAAGAATGTAAAACTTATGTTTTTCGCTATAGCATTAATTTTAGTCTGTTTATTCATTCAATGTGATTCTAGGTCGTATATGCAAACTATGATTTTATAAAAATTGGGTGAATAATAGATGGGATAAGACGAAACGAAATTCGTGATGACCAATGGGAAAAGATCAAAGGCCTACTTCCGCCGGAACGAAAACCACAAGGAGGGAGAACCCCGAAAGATCATCGTCAGATGCTGAGTGCCATGCTGTGGGAGGTGCACCTTGGCGAGGTTTACCGGAACACTACGGCTCATGGTCCACTGTCTACAGTCGGTTTCGGCGCTGGCAAATCGCCGGTATCTGGAACCAAATTTTAGATCATGTCTCGACCGAACCCGACCTAGAAAGCATCATGATTGATGTAACAATTGTGCGTGTTCATCAACATTGGGCAGGTGCAAAAGGGATGGGCCTCAACAAGCCATAGGCCGATCCCGAGGAAGGTTAACGACCAAAATCCATACCATTGTCGATGCCCTAGGCAACCCGTTGCGCTTTGTGTTGACCGGAGGTCAGTGCCATGACGCAGTAACCGGCTACGAGATGCTTGGGCAGATGGACTTAACGAAGAAACAGATACTCGCCGATCGAGCGTATACAAACCGGATTCTTCGCCTCTTGCAAAAGCAAGCTGCGACTTCGGTGATTCCGGGTAAGAAGAATCGATGGAAACAACGTAGATGGGACAAAGATCTCTACAAAGAACGCCACATGATCGAATGTTTTTCCAACAAAGTAAAACATCGATTGGCCACTCGCTATGACAAATTGGCCAGTACCTTTATGACTTTTTTGACGTTGGCTTCGATTATGATATGGCTCGTTTGGGTTTGCATACACGCCCTAGCCTTACAGTAATATGATCCAGTAGGAGTCAAACCGCTAGCCGGGCACACCTTCCGCATTCTCATAAATATTCATGACAACCTGCTGGATCGGCAGTTCCTTGACCGAAATGTCGGAGAACCGGCGCTTCCTGGAGATTTCTTCGATAAAATCGCTGATTGAAATAAGTGCCGTATCCACTTCAAGCGTAATTTGAAAGTCTGACGGGCGCTCGACCACTTTGGTGTAGGCATTGTCGAAGATGGTTTTGTGCACGGACTCCGCAAAAGTAAAACTGACCCGTTTCTTATCCCCCAGAAAAAGCTTCAGCTGCTGAAGCGATTCATCAAAAACCTTTTCCCCGTGGTTAATGACAATGACCCGGTGGGCAAGCTCCTCCACATCCTCAAGATCATGGGTGGTCAGAATACAGGTCATATTATGCTTCTTGTTCATCTGGTGAATGAATTCGCGGATTTTGACCTTGGCGATCACATCAAGCCCGATGGTCGGCTCATCCAGAAACAAAACCTCCGGCCGGTGCAGCATAGCCATGACGAATTCGCATTTCATGCGTTCGCCAAGGGACAGCACTCGTGTGGGTTTTTCGATCACATGCGCAATATCCAGCATCCCCGTCAGCTCTTCCAGACGGTGTTTAAAGTCCTGATTGGCGATTCCGTAGATTGCTTTGTTCATATTGAAGCTGTCGATAGGCGGAATATCCCAGATCAATTGAGATTTCTGACCGAATACGGCTCCGATTTTGCCGACATAACGCTTTCTGTCCCGGGCAGGCGAATAACCAAGAACTTGAATTTCACCACTTGTGGGAAACAGCGCGCCGCAGAGCATTTTGATCGCCGTTGATTTTCCCGCCCCATTGGGACCCAGAATACCGCAGATTTCCCCCTGCCCAATGGCAAAGCTGATATCGTTGACGGCGTTGACCACGACCTCTTCGCGCTGGAAGAAGCTCTTAAAGGTCTGGCCCATACCTGCGCCCCGCTTATAGGTTTTATACGTTTTAGTCAAATGCTTCACATCAATAACCGGCATCATCCGCCTACCCCCTCGTACAATCTGATCATATGCCGGTAAATCCATACTCCTGCCGCCAGAAATAAAAAGCAGGGCAGAACAGCAGCGAAATCGCTGGCATGCACCCGTCCTAGAAGAGCGGAAGCAGGGAAGAAGCCTACCATTCCCACAGGAATTATCATCGTGGCCAAAGCTTGTACAGCCTTCGGAAATATGGGCAGCGGATATTTTCCAATGTGCAGCACACTGTCAGCAAGTTCGGAAATTCTCGAGTTGCCCACCCATTTGAAGGACATAGCGGCCATCATTAGAGATAATCCTGCAAGGACCGCCGTCCCTGCGATAAACATCCCGGCAAATTGGAGCCAGAAAAGGACCGGAATGGCGCCGACATGCATAGCAGAGAATATGAATAGCGAAACCCCGCCCAGAAACAGGCCAACACTTTCGGTAGAAAATGTTGTGGCAATAATAAAAAACAGCGGATTCAGCGGTTTCATAAGAATAACCTCGAAGCTTCCCTCACGGACATGCGACATTGTGGTCCAGAGAACGCCGCCGAAAATAAGGCTCGAAAGGCCGCTGGACATGGTGAATACAGACTGGATCAACAACACCTCAAACAAGCTCCAACCGGGAAAGCTGGTGCCCGCCCGGTAAATAAGCAGGGTCACCAGCGGAAACAGAATGTTGCCGACCAGGGTGATCAGACTGCTGATAATAAAATTCATACGATAGGCTACAGCCGACTGCAAAGCGGAATACATGCACTGCCTGTAAATATCCAGATACCGTTTCATGTAAAGAACTGTCCTTTCATGGGGGCATTCACGCGCCGACAGCAGTAAACTGCTTCATGGCCAGACGGCGAACAAGCTCGTTTAATCCGAACGTAACTAACAAGGCCGCCGCCTGTATGCCCACGGCTTGCTCAATGGAAAGCTCAACGCCTCCAAGTGAGTAATGGCCGGTAAAAACCATTGCAGGCAGGTAGGCCATGTACTGAAACGGCAGGAAGAACTGGATCACCTGAAGCCAGTGCGGAAAAAAATCAAGCGGAATAAGCGCACCTGAAAAAATACCCGACACCAACATAAAAGCACTTCGTATTCCAGCTGATTGGACAAGCCAAAATGAAGTCAGGCCGATCATGTAGTTCACATAAAAAATCATTAGAAAGGCAAGCAGCACCGACAGAAGCATCCATGGAAAGCTTGCCGGCCGCATATCAACTCCAAAAATAAAAATGAAGATCAAAAGGCAGGGTAAAAATTCAAACAGGAAACCGAGAGACCGATGCCCGATCTTCTGAAACAAAGCGAAAGAACGGTGATGAATCGGGCGCAAATGAAAGGTGAGAAATTTACCGGTGCGCACAAGCATGGATAAGTTCCAATCGGCAAAATCCATGACCAGGTAACCGATAAGCGCAGTAGCGCCGAAATAGCGGATCATTTGGGGGAGTCCGATACCGCCGAGCGAAGCATGATCTCCATATACCGCCGTCCAGATAAAATATTGCACCATAAAATATACAGGACCGACGATAATGGACACCATGGAATGAGTGCGGTAGGCACTCCATTCTTTGTAGGTTACCTCCGCCACCGTCCGGCAAATAAGCCATTTGCGTTGCAGGCTATTCATCAGGTGAGTCCAGACCAAATGATATTAGTTACATTAAATAGGCCCTCTGCGTACCAATTATCACTGGTAAAAGGCACAAACCATACAGCGGCAAGCTGCTCTGTAGGGTCGATGGCCATGCAGCAGGCTCCAGCGCCTTCGTGAAAATAGCTGGTTGGAGAGTAGAGGAAGGCGGGGCCTCTCCTCATATCCAGTCCAATGCCATAGCTCCGGTCCTTGTTATCGGCACCCCAGCAGTAATCAGGAACTCCGTACAGGGTGCGGGTCGTGATCTTCTCAACCGCTTTGCGGCCGACGATACGGGTATCGCCCAGTGTTCCCATGCCTAGAAGCATGTTGGCGAACCGGATGAGGTCGGCTGGCGTAGAGGCCAGGCCTCCGCCGGTGCTGGAGACTGTATCCCACAGCTTTTCCTCTGGAGAGACTTCAGGCTGATTACCGTTAATTAGATCGTTCAGCCGCTTCTCATGTCTCTCGTTTCTTATAATGGCGCGTCCGGCTAGCTCCGGAGTCAGTTCCCAAACAGTATCCTTCATGCCAAGAGGCTTCAGGATTTGCTCTTCTATGTACTGTTCAGCGGTTACGCCAGTCACTTTTTTGATGATTTCTCCGAGCAGGCAAAAGCCAAATGATGAGTACTGCCATTCCTCGCCGACTTTTTTATTGACCCCGCAGCTCAGTGCGGCAGTGATCCAGTCCGGATCCCCATTCTCAGGGTTATACTTTTCGAAATATTCACCGATTAATTGCCAATAGGATTTATGATAGGGAATTAAGCTGCCCGCACAGTCGGGAAACAGGCCCGAGGTATGGGTCAGAAGGCTGTAAATATCGATTTTGTTAAAAGGGTCCACGTTAAACTGCTCCAGGAACGCGCTGACAGGAAGGTCAAACCGGAGAATACCGTCCTCAACAAGCTTGGCCATTGCTACTGAGGTAACGGCTTTGGTAATGGATGCGATATTATGAACCGTTGTTGGTAAAAGCGGCTCCGCCCTGTCTTCCCGGAACGAAAGCGGTCCCATAGCACCGTGCATAAATGTCTTTCCATACCTTGAGACGCAGTAAGCTGCGGCCTGGATTTTATTTTGATCAATCAGGTTCTGGAAGTGGTTGTGCAAAACCCCGATTCTCGAAGTATCATAACCTACCTCTGCCGGTGAACAGTCGGTAATGCCTGGCGTAAACAGCATACATATATGCCTCCTTGAAATTATTAGCACCATGCAAGGATACCTAATCTGTCTAAGCGCTTTCAAAAGAACTCGCCTATTCGTGCCGCTCTGCATGGTAATAGCTTTCAGCACGATACCACTTAAGTATATTTCCAGAGTATGGATGTTACAACGGCAATTTTGTATATAACCAAACTTGCCCGGGTGATGTGTTGTGTAAGAATCTTAATAGAGGATGAAATTTACAAAGAAGAAAAAGATTGCAAAAATGACGTATAAAAAGGTATAAATATATATGTGACTTGTCCGGTAGAAAAGCCGTTTCATTGCTGAATCGAAAGCGGATTGGCTTTGCAAGAAAGCTTTTTGACAACATTTCTAGATTTTTTGCTGACTGATTAAAAAATTGAGCAACAGCGGTCGATAAACATCATATACGAATAATGTATATTCATATTCACTCGATTTGAATGCAGTATAATAGAATTCTAACAAAAGAGAGGGCTGGCTGTGGACGGAAAATCAAATGCTTCTGCCTTGCCGCGTAACACATTGCTGAATGGCGTCTATCAGATCAAAAAAGTAATATCTCGCAGTGAGCTTGGACTCGTCTATTTGGGAAGGGAAAAGGAGACGGGGAAACCTGTCGCAATTAAGGAGTTTTATCCGGCGGTGCTGGCCCGGCGAAAAGCTGATAAGCGAACGGTTGAAATTAGATTGGGGAATAGCCTGGACAAATATGATGAGCTTCTGCATTCGTTTATGCAGGAGGCGGAGCTTCTTTCTGAATTGAAGCATCCTCATCTTCTGAAGTATCTTGCTCATCTGGAAGCTAACGGGACAGGATATATTATTATGGAATACTGCCAGGGAACATCTCTGGATAAGTGGCTGAGTGCACGTGGAGCGGTTGACCGCGCATTATTCATCAATCATACCCTGCTGCCGTTGGTGGAGACGCTGGAATACATACATACTCAAGGCATTATTCACCGGGATATCAAGCCCTCCAATATTATGATTATGGAGGATGGCACTCCGAAGCTTATTGATTTTGGGTCTGCTGTCCGTCTTCCGCTTAAGGAAGGGGAGAAGCAGACAATCTTTACATCAGCATGTTACTCTCCCTTGGAGCTTTACTCTGAATTGTCACCTCATAATGAGATGTCTGATATATTCAGTCTGGCTGCGCTATTACATTACTGCTTCTGCGGTGAAGCACCTGCCGATGTGAAGCTGCGCTTGTTCGATGAACAAATTCCTGCAGTTAGGACCAAGAATCCGGAAGTCAGCCGCTGGCTGTCGCGAACCGTTCATTGGGGACTGGCTATGCGGCAGGAACAACGTTGCCCGTCACTCGCCAAGTTCAGGAGGGCACTGCAAGTTCAGTCTTTTCTATGGAAGTGGAAAGGTACAGCAGTACTTGGGAAGGCGGCGATGGATCTGTCGTCCGGAAAGAAATAGGACAACCTCTAAAGGTTGTCCCATACGGTAACCGGTAGTGATCCTGACTTGAGGGTCACTTTTCTTTTGCCTGGAAGCAGCACTCGCAAGTCCCCCGGTAATTCTCCACAGCTTATATAGCTTCCGAATCCCTCTGCTGGCCTACATAAATATTAGTTTTTGGCTTAATGGCCTTATAACGCATCTCAATCTCCGTCAGACCATCTTCGAACGTAATATAGAGCCGATCATTGTATTCAAGCACTTCCTGCTTGCCACGCTCCACAGGGGTTCGCCCATGTACGACGGTGCAGCGGGAATCATGCCGGACGATCAAGGTTTCATTCTTGCCGGCCTTGAACCAGATATTTCCCGCTTCCGGAACATGTTCCCGGATCTCCATCATGTTAAGTAATTCAGCCAGATTCATCCTGCGCTGTTGAAACGAGGTCATCGGCCAGTGGGTCACAGGAATATCCGTACCGCTTGCAGTACTTAGGAAATAACCCTCCAGTCTGCCGCGAAATACTGGCTTTGGTCGCAGCACGAACCAGTACAGCAGTCCAATAGCGATCAGTAACAGTACGGAAAGTACGCCAATACGCAGCATCTTTTCCACCATGGAAGTGATATGTACAGGGATTCGGGCGGTTACTTTGGCGCCTTCATCATCTGTGGCTGTTATTGAGAGATAGGACTTTCCTGAATGCAGCGAAGACAATAAGAGTTGTCCATCTTTGATGTCTGCTTGAGCCAGGCTCCGATCTCCTTGTTCTGTATCCACGGTATAAGTAAGCGAATCCTTATTGGGATCTTCGAAGTAGCTGGTTAAGTCAAGCTTAACAGCTCCGTCATCCTTGGACAAATCAATGGATTTATTCAAAGCGACCGGCGGCAGATTGTTAATCTCGATAACTGCAGTTTTGCCTTCTCTGTAGAAATCCGAACCGTCTACACGGATATGGTATTGGTATGTATTTGATTTAGGAAATATGTAGGTGCCCTGAAAGCCGCTTCCCGTATTGGTTAGTGGAATCCGTTCAACTTTGCCTTCTTTGGGTGTTACGATCAGTTCTGCTTTCAGCCGATTGTAAATATCGGAATCCTGTACTTTAGAACCGTCGTTTATTCCGTATAGTGCAGCCTCGAAGGCGGTAGCTTGTCCTTTGAGCGCCTTTTGTCCGCCGGATATAGCGGCTTCGGCACGCATATTGTAATTGCCAAGCAGATTGACTTTGACAAGATCACCGGCATGTCCGCGGAATTTCAGCACGAAATTGCCTTTAACCGGCTTGACGATTTTCATCAGCGAGTATTTATCCGATTGAATGAAGCTTACATTGCTTGATTTGTAATAGAGCTGGGCCTCCGTTACCGGATGCTCCGACAGCATGATAATATTGGCGTCAGCCATGCTGGAATTGGGAATCTCCACGGTGATTTCCTGAAGGGAGCCATTTGCTGTAACGGCTGCTACGGATGTAAGTACGGATTGAATCTGACTGGCAAAGATCTGGTTAAATATTTCAGGCAAATCGTCTGCACTTCCGGTAATAAAAGAGGTACCGCCCGTCTCACTTGAGATCCGCTCCAATTCACTTGAATTAACCTTACCTCCATAATTAAGGCCAACGGTGTAAATCGGGTATCCTGATTTTTGGGCCATGTTAATGACTTTGTCCACATCATTTGCAGAATCAGCAAAAGTCCGTCTACCGGAGCTGTTTCCAATATCGGTCTCTCCGTCGGAGAGAAGGATGAGGAAGGGTTGTCTGCCATTTGCCCGGGATTTCTCCAGCAGTTCCGCGCCGCGCCGCAGTCCAAGGCCAAGATCCGTGTAGCCGGTCCGCTTCAAGCTGTCGATCTTGCTCCGTAATTGCTGTCGTGCGCCGGAAGACGTAATATCCGTGAGCGGGACAGAAGAGGTGATCCGGTCGTTGTAGGCCACGAAGCCCAGCCTGGTTTTTTGCCCCCCGCTCATATCCATGAACATGCGGATAACTTCATCGGCTATCCGGTCCTTGTCCGTCTGATTCATGGAGTAGCTGACATCCAGTACAAACATGGCATCCAGACCTCCTGCCGAAGCGGAAGCGGTAGAGTTCTTGCCGGATGATGCGTAGCTGGAAGTCCCGCCGTTCCCTGCCAAGCAACCTGAAATAAGTATCATCACTACTACAATTTTCCTGAGTGATCTAAAGTACATAAGCTGCGGAATCCCCCCTTGTATCTGTTTAGGCCTAAAGTTATTGATGCAGCTCCATATAATGCTGGGATAAGGTTATCATCGGTAGCCTTTTGAGGGAAAATAAGGAAAAAATACAAAATAGTCCTTTTAGTCTAGTTAGTAATAAAAATGATTAAATGGAACTATATGCCTTTATATTGACAAAAATTATCTTTACTGGTTAAGATGGGTCCCATGAATCCAAAAATTATCGCATCAAATGGCAGTATTTAGTCGAATGGTGTAACCAAAGACTCACGAATGCATGCCGGGTAACAGAAAATAATGGAGGGGGGAAGGCATCCTCATGAGCCTTTTTTAACATGGGATGCTGCCTGAATGGACATTATCAATCAAACGAACCGAACCTTGCTTTTTGAGGAAATCAACCCGGAAAAGCTCGATTTGATCACCATCGTCGGGGATGTAAAAGGTATCGACAGCTTGAGTGACGATAAGATCAAAGAGATTAATGAGCATCTTCTTGTGCACAATTTTGATGAGTTCCTCGACAAGTTTTCACCGAGCATTTACTCCTTTTTTAATGCGGCGAACCAGAAAGTAATGTACACGCTGAAGAAGCCTGAAGGCATTCCGGATGATACCATTTCGGAGATTAAGATTGATCAGAGCAATGACTTCCTGCGAATGTTGTTCACGCTGATCGATACGAAAAGAAGCCAAGGGATTACGAATGTTGATTTCAAATTTGAAAATTTGCTGGACATGATCTCTCCAAAGAAGGTTATGGATGATATCCGCCAGGTCCGCAAAGAGATTCACTACATGTACGGCCAGTATGACAAGCTGGATGACGGAGATCCAAAAAAACTGGATGTCGGCGATAAACTGAATATTATGTTTGAGGAAGCCAGCCGCAACTATAACAATGTCATGGCTATGCTGCCACTGGCCATCGAGGATATCAAGACTCGGCTGCTGCTCGGCCGGGCCCAGGAAGATACATCTTCCGAATTGATTCAAGTAGGCCAGCTTACCATCGGTGAGAGCGGTGAACTGAAGATCATCGAGGCTCCCAAGAGTGACAGTACCGACCTGATGCTTCTGGATGAAAGCACAAATACAGACCTCACACAGGTATTTGCTGAAGATTACGGCTCTTTGTCCGAATCTCCGTCTACTTATGTGCAGGACCTGGTAGTACGCACATTCTGTCCGCTTCCGGCGGTCCGGGCTGAAGTCAATGCCGCAATGGAAGTACAGAATTACAATACATACCTGGAATTCTACAAGAATGCCAAAGATGATTTCGTTAAGACGGTTAAGCCGCTAGTGGAAAAAATACTGGGTGTTAAGATGTTCTTCGACCAGTATGCGGTTAAAAACAAAGGCATGCAGCCTTCGATGCTGATCGCCAACAGCAAGCTGGATATGCTCGTGAAGAGCAGCAATATCCCGCGGCTGGAGACATATTTGAATACAGTGAACTCGAAAAATGAATTCTCCGATACGATCTGGTTCGGGATTGTTCCTTCCGTTGAGTTAGAGACAACCGGCAAGGTCAAAGTTAGCCGAGAACGTTTTCGCGGAAACGACAAAGTGGTCAAGCAGGATGGCAACAGCATGGAATCACTTACAATGCTGCTGCAAGTGATCAAGGACTACAAGGTGCAGTTGTTCTTCAGTTTCGAGTCCGGCGAGGACACTACGTTCAGCAGTATGGCTACTGCCGGAATCGACAAATACATTGACAAATGTGCAGGATTGACACGGAAGGAATACAGTGAATTTGCGATCCCGAGTGCACCGAATTTCACGGTGATTCCTAAGGAGAAGTCCGGAGTTATCATTGACAGCAGAATGCTGCAGACCGAGAACGGTGTGGAATTGTCCAAGGATAAAGAAGACATTCTGAAGTTATGGATCGAAGGCGTATATATTGGAGCCGCTTACGTTGCCGCTGGTATTGTAGCTGCTTATCAATGTCCTGAATATCTGAGAAGCAACTTTAAGAATGTAAACCGGGAATTTCCGGGGGTACGCTTCGATATCGAAGCGGGAGACAACAGTCTGCGCTCCGTAACAACGATGACCAAGGAAATCTCGGGGTTCACGAATACAATTAAGGATTCCATTAACCGCAAGAACTTCGGATTTATTTTCTCCTCTGAGAACGCACAGCTTCAGGATACGGATATTAAACGGATTACCGTATATAAATCGAGAAGTATGGCTATGTCAGAGGACGGATATGATTCCATTTACAAAACACAGGTGAGTACCTATATCGAACGTTTCCTGCGCTTCCAGACCGGAGATTTCAAGCATGAGAACATAGTGAAGTTCTTCAGCAACAATCCGAGCAGTCAGAAGAGCCGCTGGTTGGGCAAACGCGGATCGGTTAACTCGATCATTCAAGAAGGCGATGATATGAGCTATATTATCGACGAGAAGAGCAACCTGTGCCATATAGATCTGGTCTTCAACGGCAATGTGAAGAATCTTGAGGTCATGATAACCAAGGGAACCAGCACTGTTAAGGCTTAATCATTCATATAACAACGATAAAAGATTATATTACAGAACTTATTAAGGTATCAGAGGCTTGTTCATCCGAGCTAGCCTTTATACATATTTCAACATTATTTTTCGAGGAGGTTTTTTATTTATGGGTTTTATTTTAAAAGTTGAAGGTGCAGAAACAATCGAACTGGGAATGGACAATATTCGTTCTGTTGTGTACGACACGGACACTCCGGATGATTCAAACGCAAGATCGACCGATGTTGGAGCAACCCTGCGCATCACTGGTAAAATTATCACGGCTACTGACGGCGATAATGCAGATGACACCATCAAGCTGGCGCTCTGGTCTATTGTTCCTGCTGAAAAAGCGGACTGCTACCGCAAGGTAACGCTCGAAGTTATTGCAGCAGACCAAGTAGTGCGCAAGATCCATTTCCCTAACGCATTCGTTGTGGATTACACAGAACGTTACGGGGATACCGAAGGTGTAGGTGAGTTCACACTGTACATCAAACAAAAGAAAGACAAAACCGAACTTACCAAAATCGATGGCGGATTTTCGGCCTAATATCAGGTAATCGGACTGGGACATCGGGCTGGCTGTGTCTGCCTGATGTTCAGAACATTAAGGGGCCTTTATGCGCCTCTTAATGTTTATTTATCTCTAAATCGTAAGGGGAAGCGGTGAGGCGATTGACAGATTATTATGAAGTGCTTGGTATTGCCCCAAATGCATCATCCGCCGAAGTGAAGCAAGCTTACCGGAAGCTGGCCAAAAAGTATCATCCCGATACGAACGGAGGAGATCCGCAGGCCGCCGAGCGGTTTAAGCAGGTTCATGAGGCCTATAAGGTACTAGGTAATGAAGAGTCAAGGACGGCTTATCAGTCGCAGTCGCAGTCGCGTACAACCCGGGCATCCGAAGAGCCGCCGGAGAAGCCATCCGCAGGCAAGGAGCGGGTCAGTTTTGATCCGGGAAATATGGAAGAGCAGTTCGAACGTTTTTTTGGTTTCCAGCCGAAAAAGGAGAGTGACCGGAGCATCCCCAAACGCTCTGAGCCAGCAAAAAGTATGGAAGCATCGGAGCTGTTCGAGCGCTATTTTGGAATCCGAAAGAAGTGATCCGGCAGTCATTCTGGGGCGTAGCCCGGTAAGGCGGAGGTTATGGGAGTGAAACAAGGAAGGTCGATCTGGACCCTGGTGCTGGATCTATTGATAACAGCCATCTCGGCTGTAATATTCTATTACATATTTGTGGTTGCAAAGGTTAGGGGGGCACAGGTGGTTGCGGCAGCAATCCTTTTGTTGTCAGCAGTCATAATTGCAGTCAGAACAAGACCCAAGAAGATCAAGGCGCAGAACAAGGTCAAACCCGGCAGCAAGGTTGTAAAGCTGGTGCTGCTGAGTGATGACGGTGAAAGTGTAAAGGAATGGTACATAGAAGGCGAGACAAGTGTTCTGATCGGCAAAAGCTCAAGGCACGGCGAAGCAGATATAGATCTGTCAGATACACCTTATGCTTCTCTGATCAGCGCCCAGCATGCTGTGCTGAACAAAGCATCCGGCAAATGGTACATAGAGGATATTGAATCCTCCAGCGGTGTGGGTATACGGAAAAGCAATCAGAGCAAAGCAGTTAAATTGGAAATCGAGGAACCCAGCCTGCTTGAGGCGGGGGACTTAATTTATATTGCCAACACGAGGATTCTGGTGAAATGAACAACACATGCGGGGGTATGAGAGCGAATGAGTCTGACAAGATGCGCTAACGGACATATGTTCAGCACAAGAAGACACGGCAACACGTGTCCTTACTGTAATCTTACCGTGGAGAGCCCGGCTCCGTCCGGCAGCAAGGGAGCAGCCATTGCTATGGCGTCCCGTCCCTCCGAAGATGACAGAACGATGCCGTATTTGGGAGAGGCTACCGGAATTGAACCAGTGACGGGTTGGCTGGTTTGTATTGAAGGGGCACAAATGGGACAGGACTACCGGATTATGGCGGAGAAGAATTTTATCGGCCGCTCGGAAGAGATGCATGTGCGCATTCTGGGTGACAATACGATCTCCAGACGCAATCATGCGGTGATTGTCTATGATCCGAAGAAACGCAATTTCTACTTGCTGCCCGGTGATGCTTCCGGACTTGCCTATCACAATAACGAGGCGGTATATTCCCCGGTAGAGCTGGCTGCTTATGATGTCATTCAGCTGGGACGCAGCAAGTTTATTTTTGTTCCCCTGTGCGGTGTTCACTTTGAATGGGAGCAGCAGCAATGAATACGCTGAAGCAACTGCTGGATGATAGTGCATTGACCCCATACTGGATGATTGTTGTCTGGATATTGCTGATCTGGCCACTGATTATGTTCAGGCATCGTATTCAAAAGATGCCGAAGGCTGGCACCGGTTCCGGGGACGGAATCGGGAACGGCCAGACGATCGGTGCGCGTGAAGAGCAGGATGACTATTTTGCGACGGTCAATATGCCTTTCGGATTGCTAGCTGTGCTTGCGGATGGAATCAGCGGTTTAAGCGGGGGAAGGGTGGCCAGTACGGCGGCCGTTCATACTTTTGTTAAAGAATTTCGGGAACTGGAGCGCTTCCCCGATCCGCCGGAATTCTTCGGTGATGCGGCGATGAACGCCAATGGAGAGATCATGAACCAGTTGCACGGAGTGCAGGGGGGACCACGCTGGTAGCGGCGATGATCCGCAGTAGTATGCTCTACTGGGGGGCGGTAGGGGACAGCCTGTTGTTCGTATACCGCGGCGGTATTCTGATTCCGGTTAACCATAAGCATACGCTGGAGAACACACTGCAGGAACAGTATCTGTCCGGTGAGATTACCGAGTCGGAGGCGCTAGGCAATCCGCAGCGCAAGACTCTGGTCAATTATTTGGGGTCCGAGAATTTCAGGAGCATGGAGCTGGCAGAAGAACCTTTTCAGCTGTATAAGGGGGACAAGATTATGCTGTGCAGCGACGGGGTATACAACACGCTCACGGAAATGGAAATGGAGACGATACTGTCCCGGCCGCTGTCACCCTATGATGCTGCTCAGGCCATGATTGATTTGATAGAGGAGAAAAGGCTTGTACATCAGGATAACGCTACAGTCATTATTGTGGAGAGGCGTTGGTAGAACAGGAGATGTCCCGCCGGGTACATAGCATAAATCATCAATACGGGAAATGGGGATACGCATGAGGAAGGAGAACAGCGATTTTTTAATGAGTTTCGTCTCCGAATCGGGTTCTTTTATGACTAACCGGGATTTTTTCGGGTGCGTTGAGCTGGAGGATAAGGCCTGTTATATCATTGCCGATGGATTGGATTCAGATGAAGAGGCTCACAGTGCCGAAATGATTGTGCAGACGATTCTGGAGAGCTTTTTGGAGAAACCCACCCTCTCCCGGCGGCGTTTGACCGATTACATCCGGATTGCCCATGAGTGGCTGCATTATGAGAGCCGAAGAGTCCGTCTGAAGGCCAGTATACTAATTGTGGTGACGGATTATACGAAGATGGTATGGGCATCGGCCGGGAATGCGAGACTTTATCATTTTCGCGGGGAGCGCCTGATCTTGAAAAGCCGGGACCACAGCCTTGCCCAGCAGATGGCAGACGAAGGACAAATTGCCGAGGACAAGATCGATACGAATGATGAGCGTGGCAATCTGCTGCAATATGCCGGGATGCCGGGCAAGCTGAAGCCTTATGTCTCCGGGAAGATTCCGCTGGCAGATGGCGATGTGCTGGTGATGTGCACCTCCGGTTTGTGGCAGGCTGTCGAGGACGCAGAGATGATTGATTCTGTTCAGGCGGCGAATGATCCGGTTATGCTGGCGGATACGCTTGAGGAAGTCATGCTCAGCAAACAGCGGATGCGGATAGATAATTATACGGCAGCATGTATCTACGCTAATAAGACCTATCAGGAAGAGCCGAAGAACCGCAAGAAGTGGATCAAACGCATTCTTATTATTCTATTAACGGTGCTTCTGGTAGGTGGCGCCGGGATCTTCTATAAGGTCAAAAGTGCGGCTAAGAAGGCCGAATTAGCTGCCGATATGCTCCAGTACGAACAGAGTGCTGACGTGTATGTTACAGAGCAGGAGTATGGCAAGGCAGTATCCGACTATAGTTTGGGCCGCAACAACTCGATCAAGCTCAAGGACCGGATTCATAAAAAGCTGCTGACAGACAAAATGGCGGCTGCGCAAAAGCTGGTTGACGGCGAAGCCCACCTCAAGGAGGGGGATATTGTAAAAGCCAAAGCGAGCTATACCAAAGCGCTGGAACTTTCGGAACCGTACAGTATCTTCAAGCGGCAGGCGATTGAAGACAGACTGGGACAGATGACCGCCTTCCAGAAGGTACAGGACTGGCTTCGGGAAGCAGATCTCAAATTCCAGAACGGTGACTCCAGCGGCGCCATTACGCTGTACCTGCGGGCGCGGTCCTCCGCCACGGAGAACGCTTATAAAGAGGCTCTTGCCGAAATTACAACCAAGCTGGAAACGGCGGAAGCCAAAAAATCGGATGTGGAGCGGCAAGTAAGTCAGCTCCAGGCCGATAAGCTGGAAGCCAAGGGCGACCGTTACAATGAAGCCGCTGATTACAGCGGGGCGCTGGATGCTTACGCAGCAGCACAAGAGGTCTATCAGAGTATTGATATGCTGGAACGGGTACTGGCAATGGAGCGCAAGATCTCCAAGCTGGAAGAGAAATTGAACCCGCCTGTACCTGCTGTAGACCCGAATGCTGCCGGAGCTGCAGACCTTACGGGAAGTATGGATTTGCCTCTGGTGACTCCAGATGAAAGTACGGATAACAACGGAAGTATAACAGATAATTCAAGTAATAATGAAGCTGGTAAGGGTTTAGAGGAAAGTGCCGCAAAAGGTGCAGCGAGCACAGAACCGGGCAGCGGCGTGGATGCCGCGCTGCCGAAAGAGGAAACGGTCCAGAAATCCGCTGAAGAGGAGGTGCAGCCATGAAAGATATCATTCGTGACCGTCTGAACAAGATGGAGGATCTGGAGCAGCGCCGGATGCTGAAGGATGTAATGACCGGTTTATTTCTGAATCTGGTGGAATATCAGGAGACGCTGAACCGGCAAATTGAGGAGCGCGTCTTCAATGAACTGGAGCCGGAGGAGGTGCGGCATGATGTGTATGCGTCACTCTGTCCCCGCGAAGAGCTTGATCCACTGCATGAATTCCTGTACCCCATGGTCCCTGGCGATTCAGAGCCGCAGTTTATCAATCTGGCTGAAGTTGCGGCTGCCCTATCGAAGCAGGAGGAAATGAAGTTATGTACGCTGTTCCTCCAGTGCGATACCTCACAGATTCGCTCTCTTACCCGGAGCAAGCGCCAGTTCAAGGGTGAGATGATCACCAGCGGAGGCCGGTATGAGATAACGGTCCGGCTGAAGCAGAGCTCAATGTACACCGAACGCATTGAAGAACTGTACCGGATATTCCGTAAAAACAGTCTGCCGTGGAAAACAGTCCACATCCCTTATGCCTACAAATTTATGGACTGCATCCTGATATCCTGCGGTGCGGAGTGGGACAACCAGGAGACGGTGAAGCAGATTTCCATACAGTTGGAGGAATTGGAACCGTATAAACATATGAATCTGGTGCCGATCTGGAATATTCAGAGAATGGAAATGAAGATCGGCGGCTTTCCCGTTCCGGCGGCTGACCGGGTGAACTACGAGCATGTGCTGCCGCTAAGAAGAACAGGCACAGAACACGGATATCTTGTAGATGGCGAGGAATCAAATATCCGTTATATTAAACGCTCGGAGGAAGAGATTACAGTTGTATCTCCGCTGGATAAATCGGATTCCTGGACCATGCTGAAGGTGACGAGGCCGATGAATTCTGGAATTGGCCGGATGCATTATCCTCTTTTGTCGAACCGCAGACAAGAAGGGTATATCGGCAGATATGTCCGGCAAGCTGGCAGTCCGGTTCGATCCAAAGGTGGCATTGCCCGTTTGACCGGGGCGTTTGAGGTTTCGCGAGAGGTAGAACTGGAGGATGTCAAGATTCTGCCGCCGGGACAGGAGATTCCGCTGACTTATGAACTGAACAGCTTCGTCAGCGACCAGGTCCGCGTACAGACGGATAAGTACCGGATGCGCCTTCTGTTCAGCGCTGTGGCCAGGGACCGATCACTTGCCGGATCCTATCTAAGTGACGATGTGCTCAGCTTCCTCGTCTCTGAAGTTCAGCTAATCTTTCCGGAGTACCGCTGTGAAGGAGCCTGGGTATGAACTATATTTGGGATCTGCTGGTTCGGTCGGGGCGGGCGGGAATGAAGCGGAGCGACATTCACTTTGTTCCGGCGAAGGTGTATTCACCTTATATGGAGCTAAGCCATGCCGATCTCAATGCGGCTGCTGTGGAGCAGGAGGTTGAGGTGAACCCGTACTATCGTTTTTACGATATTTTCAGAGACTTGTTCGATCCTAACAACGCTGAGGATTCCGAACTGCGTGAGACCTTATTCGATCTGATCATTCATTTCCTGGCTGAACTGGACCTGATGCAGGGGATGAACAAACGGGAATATCAAATCCGCTTCACACTGCGGGAAATGCAGGAGGGAGTCTTCGGAGAACGGATCCGGCAGCGGCTGAAGCTGTTTGGACGGGAAGAGCAGGAAGTCATCGCCGGGCATGTTCTGCGGCTGTTCGATACCGGCGAAGCGGTGCATCTTCTGCGGGAACTGCTGGTCCGGATGTTCCCGCGTTCCACATTGTATGCGAATTGTGAGGATAAGGATGAATTGCTGCTCTATATCGGTGAGGAAGAGCGCCCGGAGACAAGGGAGAAGCTGGAGCTGATTTTGGAGCTTTTTTTACCGGTACGCTTCGAAACGGAGATTTACTGGAAACGCCATTTCGGCATTATCGACGTGGATCACACGATGGTTCAGGATTGCATTGCCTTGTATTAAAGGAGCAAGAAGAGAGGGCAGATTCAGATGCTGCGGGAGCAGCCGCCTAGGAGGTTACGAACATGAACGGTTATACATACAGGTTGCATCCTGACGCTGCGAGCCGTGAACGCATTCGGGGAACCACCCGATATACGCGGGCAGAGCTTATGGACATGACGACCTTTCAGCTTCGCAACATTTGTTACAAAGAACGGATGGTAGAAGGGCTGGGTCCGCAGACGGACCGCGAAGAGTTGATCCGGATTATCCTGAAATTTCTGGGAGCGGATGATGTACTGTGTATCGGCCGTGTGCATAAGGGCGGGTTCGAACGGATTCAGCAGGCGATCAACCGCCATATGACCTCGCCGCTAAGCAGTGATGGCGGGATTAGTGTTCCAGCACGTCTGATTCTGTACGAAGGGCTTAAGGTGGACAGGCTGGACCGCTACATCGTTACTGCAGCGGGAGGGCTTACGGACTCCAATGTGCTGCTGGTGAACGAAAGTATGGAGCTGTGCGGGATTTTCAATCTGGAGCAGGATGAAGCCGTGCCGGGCACCTTCTACTTAACCGCCGACAGTGGAGCGAGATGGGAGAGAAGCAGGAACCGCCAGTACAGTCTATTGTTTTTCCGCAAGCGTGACTCGGAGTATTTGTACAAGATTTATTATTCGGACAAACCTCTGCCGCCTGTTAACATTCAATATACCAAAATTCCGCTAGCCCATCTCGACATCCGTGAGCTGGAACAGACGCAAGCCGTGCTTGCCATCGATTTTGGCACCTCCAATACGACGGCGGGTGCTTATTTGCATAGAGGTTATATTCAGGAACCCAGCAGCCAGGACCTGCTGAACGGACGTGTCCGCCTGGAGGAGATTAATTATGTGACCTTTCCGGATACAACGTTTAAGAATACGGACTGGATTGAAGTGCTCCCGACAGCAGTCAGCATCGCAGATTGCTCGGAACCCGGCAATATCCTGTACGAATTCGGATATGAAGCGCTGAAGAGCATGCGCAGGGGGGGCTACAGCAGCCGGGCCAGTGTCTTCCGCGGCATCAAGCGTTGGATCAGCGATTACAGTAAACAGGAGGAAGTAGTAGATGCCCAGGGCAATGCAGCTGTAGTGACGCGTCTGGACATTGTGCGCGCCTACCTTGAACATGTAATTCTAACGGCGGAGCACCAGTTCAAATGCAGGTTCAAACGGCTGCATCTGTCCGCTCCTGTGAAGATGAAGGCCCAGTTCCTTGAGATGTTCAGCGAGATTCTGCCCGAATATGAAATTGAGAGCGAGCATGCCCTCGATGAAGGAATGTCAGTGCTGTACAACACGATTGCCGACGGTATCGAACGCAATGCCTTTATGGAGGGCGTGCCGTATCAAGCTCTGGTAATTGATTGCGGCGGGGGCACAACCGACCTTTCCTCCTGCCGCTTTACTGTGGAAGACGGACAGATTGCTTACAAGCTGGACATCCACACCACCTACGAGAATGGGGATACCAATTTCGGCGGCAATAATATCACTTACAGAATTATGCAGTTCATGAAGATTGTCTTCGCGGATTATTACTCCGGACGGCGGGCCGCAACCGATATTGACAGCCTGATTGCAGCACCGGGGGCAGATGTGTTCCGCCAGGTCGATGAAGCGGGAGTCCAGAGTGTATATGCGGAGCTCGATCGCCGGTATTTGGAGGCGGAGCAGATTATTCCTACAGCCTACGCCCACCGGGAGCATCGTTCACGGGACGAATATTTGCGGGTCCGCGGAAATTTCCATTTTCTCTGGGAGATTGCTGAAGAGATGAAGCAGCAATTCTTCCGCAAGACCGGCATGCTCCGCAACCGATTCCACTCCGCCATCGAGGACGGACAGGACAGCGATTTGCAGATTACCACGATGGAGCGCTGGTTCCTGTCCGTGGTGCGGAACGGCGAACTCCGTGATGAATTTGAATTTCCGGATGTGGTCTTTAACATCAAGGAGATAACCCAGCTCATCAAGGCGGATATTTATGACGTAGTCCGGAAGTTCCTGGAGGAGTTCTACCGGGAGGGAAGGCTTGGCCAGTATTCGATGATTAAGCTGACAGGCCAGTCCTGCCGGATCGATGTTTTCCGGGAAGCGCTGAAGGAGTTCGTGCCGGGGCGCAGTATAGAATTCCGCCAGAAACCGGCGGAAGGCCGTGTTCCTGATCTGAAGCTGGCTTGCCTGCGGGGAGCGATCCGCTATCTCAGTGCCAGAAAGACGGGGGCAATTCAGGCGGAAATCACCCATGAGGCGGCGGTCATTCCTTATACGGTCAGCGCGTATACCCACAACCTCCGGCAGAAGGTATTGATTAACAGTCTGGAGCGGAGTGACGGTCTGCCCGGCAGCATTTCCCGGCCGTTCGAGACGGCCGAGGTCGAGCTGTATGTGAGCGGCAGCGACGGGACCCTGCGGCAGAAATGTGTATACGTCAATCGTAAGGAGAATTACGAGCAGGTGGTGTATGAGGACATCCAGTCCCGCTTTGGTACAAAGATTCCGCAGGACGATACGGATTCCATTATGAACGGAGAGACGAAGTTTTTCGTGTTCGCGGATCATTCGCATTGGGGTTTCCATGTCCTGCCTGTGGCCCGCCGTGATGAGCAATTGCTGCTGGGTCACAAAAGACTGTTCGCCTATGAGAATGAATCATCGGAACTGGACTTTTTTGATGGACTGAAGTAAAAAGGCAAGTCTGGGAAAGGAGCGCCGCAAATGTTCACCTATACTTACCCTGAGTTTCATAAAGGGCGGATTCTAAAGACCCGGATGCTTGAGGATCTGCGCGATTTTCCCCGGCAGTTTTGGGAGCTGTACTACAGGGATTATGCAGATGGAATTGTGTCTGGGGCAGAGGTGGAGGTACACGCCGAACGGTTATCGGTAAGCCCCGGCATACTTCTGCATGAGAGGCGGCTCTATATGATGACGGAGCCGGCGGAAATTGCTTATAAGGCCACAGGTCAAGAAACTGTTCTGAAGCTCCGGTTCACCGAGCTGGAGACAGGTCATGACCTGTCTCTGGGGCGGAGCTTGCTTGCACTGGAAGATGCGTCGTCCGGGACCGGTTCCCATGAGATGGAGCTCGCCCGCTTCAAGCTGAAGGAAGGGGCCAGATTGCGCAAGGATTACCAGAGCTTCGCGGATCTGGCCACCGAATACAATACGCTCCAGGTGCTGCAGGTTCCCTATGCGGCTCCCGGTGCCAGCACCCTTCCTCCGGCTGTGCTTCAGGACTATGCTCAGCGCCTTATGCGTACCGGTACGCCGGATCCGCATGATGTGATGTTCGGCATGCTGTGTATGAATGAAGGTGTCATCGCCCGGAGCGTTATCCTGCATTATATTGCGAGCCGGCTGGGACAGGAATACCGGGATTATCCGAGCCTGCAGATTCACCGCTATCTGGACCGGATTCTCACAAATGCGCGCGGAGGACAGGGACATAAGGGGCAAGCCCACGGGGGTATGCAGCGGATGCTGGTGGAGTAGAACGGCTGCGCATCAATCGACTATTGGAAGGATGGGGTGAAGATGGAGCATTGGGATGAGAAGATTGTGTCCATGCTTAACGGCAATACAGGCGGACAGCCTGCGGATAATTACGGAGTGATTCCGGAAGAGGCAGGACCGGATTTAACCGCACCGGTGGTGCAGATTGGAGACGAGCCGCACACCTTTGTGGAAACGGAGCTGCTGGACGGTGCGATGCGCATGCTGATCCCGCAGACCTTTAAGCTCATGAGTAAGGAGATGGCAAAGCGGAAATATCCTTCTGAGCATCGACCCAGTGTTATATATACGACTTCCAATGCCAGAATTAACATTGCTATCAATCACACCATGAACCCGCTGCCGGAGGACGAGCTGTCCGATTTCAAGAAGGCCATGATCCAGATGCTGCGCCGGACGCAGAAGCTGACGAAATGGTATGGAGACCATGAGTTCAGCATTAACGGCAAGCCGGTCGCCACTTGTGAATTTTTGACCCCGGCGGTTAATGCCAATCTGTATAATCTGATTCTGTTCGCTTCATTTGAGGATCGGGCACTGATGTGTACCTTTAACTGTACAGACGAGGAGCTTGATGACTGGAAGCCGGTCGCACTGGCCATGATGAAATCCATTCAGTTCATTCCACAGAAGGAAGGAGACGAGTCTCATGAGTGAACCAGCCTTATCTTACGATAATCTGCGGGTTAGCCCGTTTGAACTGGTCAGTCTGCAGGAGTTAACCATTACGAAACAAATGAATGAGCACACCTATGTGAAATTCACCGGTATTGTGGATGAAGAGAAGAAGGACAGCTATGTCCGGTTGAGCTCATCGAATACAGTGGTGGAGATCACCCAGGTGAATGAAGAAGGCGGCAAATGGGTGCTGTTCAGTGGACTTATTCTGAATTTGAGTGTGTCGGTGAACCGCGGTGTCCATATCCTTGAAGTAGAGGGGGTCTCCCATACCCATGAGCTGGACATTCGCAAGAAAAGCCGCTCCTTCCAGAACCACAGCATGACTTACCCGCAGCTTCTGGATCAGATCGCGGAGGGTTATTCCAATATTGATATTATGGACGCGGCAACAGATGGAGCGGCTATCGGCAAGTTCACGCTTCAGTATGAAGAGACAGACTGGCAGTTTCTGAAGCGGATCGCTTCACGTCTGCGTACCGGTCTGATGCCTGCATCGGTCTTTGATACGCCGAAGTTCTATTTTGGCGTGTTCGATACCTCCTCGAAAGGTAAGCTGCAGGATTTTAACTACCGGGTTCGCAAAAGAATGGACAAATTCCGTTACACTACGCAGAATACGTCAGCCAAGGTAGGCGAGGATGATTTCATATATTATGAGGTCGAGACGGGCCGGGTACTGGATCTGGGCAATGCGATCGAATTCAAAGGCAAGCTGCTGTATGTATACGAAGCTTACACTGAAATGAAGAAGGGCCTGCTTCGTCACCGCTATATTTTAAGCTCGCGTCATGGACTTCGCCAGAACACTTTTTATAATGACAAAATTATCGGAGTTTCGCTGCAAGGCCAGGTAATCGGGATCAACAAGGACAAGCTCAAAATTCATCTCTACATCGATTCGGAGCAGCAGACAGGAGAGGCGCATGACTTTCCGTATTCATCTGTGTACACGGCAGAAGGCAACAGCGGCTGGTACGTCATGCCGGAGAAGGGCGATCATGTTCGGGTGTATTTTCCGGGGAACAAGGAGGAAGAAGGGGTAGCAACCAGCTCGGTGCGGCAGAATGCCGAAGAAGGCGAGAGCAACAAGCTGAGCAACCCTGACCACAAGTTCTTCCGCACACCGGCCGGCAAGGAGCTGAAGATGACGCCGGATGAGGTAATTGTGACCGGCAAGGACGGAGAGATCTACATCCGGCTTAGTGAGGGCGGCGGGATCGAGATTATCAGCAGCAAGCTGATCAAGCTCAATGCTAAGGAAGATATCATGATGAGCGCGGATAAAAGCATTGTCATTTCCGCCAAGGATCAGCTCAGCCTGATTTGTAAGGACAGCAGCCTGAAGATGGACGGCACGACTGCTTTAAGCGGAACTGAAGTACGTACGAACTAAGCAAATATGTGCGGATAACATCCTATAAACAACGGTTTAGTTCCACTATGAAGGAAAGCCGAAACTGGAGCAAGCGATAACAGGAGGGGAAGCTGTTGGCTCAGACTGCCGTGATGGAGATGTTTATGGAAGAAATTGTGGGGCCGGTCCGTAACCGGGTGCTGCTGCATTGGGAGCAGCTGTATCAGGCCAACCGCAAGCCGCTACAGGAGGCGTTCATCCGCCACTTTGACAAGCTGTGCCGGGAGGTGGCGGAGCTGCAGAGCATAGGAGAGAAAGGAGCCATCGGGCATTTCACCTATTCGATGCTTCGGACCCGGCTGCAGGAAGGACACGGAGTCTATCTGGTGGAGGCTTCGGATGAGACGTGGCTGTTTGATCCCGCTTCTGTGGCGGGTGAGTATGATGCTTCTTGGGCATTCGGCTATCTGGATGAGCTCCTGCTGCTGCTGGAGGAGGAAAGACAACGCCCGGGTTCCCCGTATACCGGAGGTATCAGCCGTCCCGACCTGGAGAAGCTGCTGTTGCGTGAATCGCAGCATGGGCATCAATATGTCATTGCACTGCTCCGCTCGGCGATGCCGGAGGCGATGCTTACCGAGGGATTCCGTGAGCTGGAGCAATGCGGAATTGTTGAAGTGCGTGTGGGCGAGTATCTCGATATCAGCGAGTCTGTCTACCGCAAGGATAGCGACCCTACGGATGAGACCGAGATTCGGAAATGGCTGGCTGAGCGGATCGAAGGTGCTTACGGATACGGCGCGCTGGAGCGGCTGGATCTGGCAGGCGGAGATTACAGTGAAATGGATTTTCGTTATTCTGCCTTTCGCGAGAGCGCTTTTGGCGGTAGCAGCTTCGCAGAGAGCAATCTGGTGGGTACAGTCTGGGAAGGCTGCGATTTGACGGATACGGAATGGAATCAGGGGTGGCTGCACGGTGCAAGCTTCGAGAATTGTCGTCTGGTGGGGGCATTATTTCATCGGGTGGAGGCGGATTGCGGGCTTCCTGATCCAGGGAATTGGGAGATTCCGGGCTTCCAAGAAGTATCCTTTGCCGGAGCAGACTTAAGCGAGGCTGAATTTGTTCTGGCCAAGCTGCGGGGTGCAAGATTCACGGGGGCGAAGCTGACCGGAGCGATCCTTGGATGGTGCGATCTGACCGATGCGGATTTCCGGGGAGCTGATCTGCGTGGAACGAACTTCTCAGGCTCCTGCTTAATGGGAGTGCAGATGGACACGGGCGCGTGCAGCTTGCTCAGCGAACGTCCGGAAATGCCGGAACTTCCGTTCACTGAAGAAGCCATTACGGATTGGCTGAAGGAGGAACATCAATGAGAAACGACTGGTTCCAGCTCTCACAGGACATGCGTGTGCGGGGGGCACTTGAACCGCGTGGTGTAAAAGAAGCCATCCGTCCGGAATGGCTGAAGGGGGAGGATTTACGGGAACTGGAGCGGGCTAATTTGCATTTTGCGCTGCAGCCCAGTCACCAGCCGGTGGCTGTGGACCTCATTGAGCGGCCCTATCCGCTGTGGTCTGATCCTCTGAAGCAGCTGCTTCAGACCTTTGCCCCGCGCCTGATCTTCCGTCTGGCCGGACTAATGGACGCCGAACGAGAGCAGCTGTACCCCTATTGGTTCCTGGTTCCACCGCAGCTTGCCTGTCTGAACGAAGACAGCCAGTTCGACAGCAGCGGCCGCCTTACCCGGCTGAAGGTAGATGCGGACTGCTTGCAGACCTGCATCTGGCCGATTGTCCAGGCCGTGGATAATCGGCTGCACGAGAATGTGTTCCTGATCAACCTCGCCCTCGCGGAAGCCATTTTGCGCAGGGACTTTACTGGGTTATGTATGCAGCGGGTAGAGATGACAACAGCGGAGCCGATGGTGTGAGGCAAATGGAAATCGTTTATTGTAGGCACTTCAACTAACATAGGCAGTTGAATTTAGGAGGGAAGCTCTATGGCAGAAATCAAAGGAATAACGAGACCGGATGTTGTGGAACAGGACGGAGGAGGGGCAGAGCCGAGCTACGTGGTTGCCGGGGCAATCTTAAGCTGTACATGCGGAACTCAGCTGAATCGTTTGAAAATCCCTTATAGCCACGGCGTACACCTGAAAGAAAAAGCACAGCTGAATGTGGAGGACAAGAACCCGATGATCCACATTATGCCATTCGGGAATTGTACCAGCTTATTGAACCCGGCTGTCCAGATCGGGAAACTTGATATTGAAGGGCGGAAGAAGGCGCCGTGTGTTCCGGGGATTTCGACTTCGTGGATGGACGGAAAAACAGATGTGCTTGTGGAGGGACATCCTGCGTTGCTCAGCACATGTGTGAACCAGTGTGTTTATGGGGGACGAATTGTGATCGAGGATGACGGTCAGGAGCTTGGGGGATCGAGCCTGGAGGGGACGACGAGCGGGTTCGGCGGGGCCATCCGGTAATGTAAAGGAGAGGAGTGAGACAATGGGCATTGTGGAAGCCGCAACAGGCACATGGAACCTCAAGTGCCATTCGCCCTATCCCGTGCACAGCATCCAGAACATACATATGGAGCGGAAGGCAGGCGGACATGCACGCTTGTTCCTGACCGCTGTTCTTCCCGAAGAACAACAGGACCGGGAAATCGATATGACCGCAAACGGAGAGAATATCTCCCTGATCGAGACTGGTGAACGAGGCCAAGAAATACGTAAGCTGTTTCAGGGGATCATCCAGGAGGTTGGCGTCCGGGATGTTCAGGGGGTATATATCCTGGAACTGGAGGCCGTTTCCTATTCGTATCTGCTGGACATCGAGCCGCGAATTCGTTCGTTTCAGCATAGTGAGATGGAATGTGAGGACGTGATCCGCCAGGTCTTATCAGCCTACCCAAAGTCTGACCTCATCGACTACGTAAGCAGCGGCACGAAGCTGGGAGGGCTGACGGTACAATACCGCGAGACGGATTGGCAGTTCCTGCGGCGAATCGCTTCCCGGTTCGGAGCGGTGGTGATCCCGGAGGTGACGGCGGATGCGCCGAAGCTGTATTTTGGTGTCCCGGATGGCGGATATCATGAGCTTAAGGATCAGAATTATACAGTAACAAGAGATCTGCACGCGCTGAAGATGTCCTGGTCGGTGGGAGCCGCAGACGTAAGAGAAGCAGATTTTACCTCTTACCGGGTAGAGACGCGGCGCTGGTTCGGACTCGGAGATACCGTACAATTTCAAGGACAGGAGCTGCGGGTAGCAGCGGCAGAGAGCAGGCTTATGCAGGGCATGCTCATACATACGTATACCCTCAGTCCCCACAGCGGGATCCGGGAGAATGAAATCCGCAACGATGAACTGGCAGGAGCCTCGCTGGAAGGCAAGATATTGGCGGTCACGAAGGATACCGTAAAAGTGCATCTGGACGTGGATGCGACCCAAGCGGAACACGAAGCGAGCTGGATGCCGTACTCAGCGGTCTACGCGAGTGACGGTGGAGGGTTCTACTGCATGCCGCAAGCGGGAGATTCGGTGCAGGTGTATTTCGGAAGCGGGCGTGAACAAGATGCGTTCGCGATGGGATCGGTGAGACGGGGCAGCAGTCCGTCACCGAAGACCGCGGATCCGGCGACCAAGAGCTGGGGAACGAACTTCGGGAAAGAGATGCGGATGACTGATGCGGAGATGTCGCTGATCGCGACCGAAGGTAGCCTGTTCATCACGCTGGACGACGGAGGCATCTCGATCACGAGTAACAGCGGCATCCAGATAAAGACTGTGCAGGATTTGGTACTGGACAGCGAGAAGAGTATAGAGATCGAAGCGAAGGAAATTCTGTTCCTGCAAAGCGGGGACAGCAGTCTGGTGCTGGACGGAATGTCGGACCTGCGGGGAAGCAGCCTGACGATGAATGGCATCATAAAGCTGCCCGTGCAGGTCGAAGACCTGGAGCCGCAATACGAAGCCCCGTTCGTGAGCGAAGTGGCAGTGCCGGAAGAGCCCGCTCCTGAAGAGCAACCGAAGAAGAAGAAAAAAGGCTTCTGGAGTAAGGTGCTGGATGTAAGCCAGACGGTGCTGGATGTGGCGGGCCTGATCCCGGGTGTTGGGGAAATCGCGGATTTGGCGAATGCGGGGATCTATGCGCTGCGCGGGGATTATACGAGTGCCCTCCTTTCGGTAGGTGCTTCAGTTCCCTTTGCAGGCTGGGGAGCGACCGGAGCGAAGCTACTCATGAAGAGCGAGAAATTCATGAAGGTTGCGAACGTGGTGGGGAAGGCGACCAAAGCCGTAAACAAAGTGGCGGACAAAGGAGCCGATGTCGCAAGGGCGATCGGAAAAATAGCGGATAATGCGGGGGAGGCGCTGAATGCCGGTCTAGGGAAAGTGCTGACTAAAGCGAAGAAGCTGGCAAGCAATGTAAGTACGTTCGATCTGGCCGGGAAGCTGAAGAGCGGCATGAATACCATCCTGACGAATTCGGCCAAGCTGAAAAAAGCGTTGCACAAGAACGTGTCCGCGCTGGATGAAATGTGGACGGGATGGAAGCAGCAGGTCAAACATGAAGTTAAGAAAACCGCAGATCAAGTAATGGATCAGGTATCCGATACGATGACCCGGCTGAAAAACCGTCTGTCCGGTCCACAAAAAGCACTGGATGGTCCCTCTAATGTTTCATTCAGCAAACCGGATAATCCTCTACCACAAAATAGCCAGCAGAAGAAGTTCTGGAGTGAGATGGAGGCAGGCAAAGATGATTTAGCGAAGAAAATGCCTGGGGGGACGGGTGATAGTAGAAGAATACCGGGTACGCCAGGGTATACTACAAAAGGAGACCCGACCGAATTAGGCCAGAACATGTTGGAATCTATGGGTTTACCACGTTCAACTTCGTGGTCTGGATATCAGGCACAGCATATTATACCTTCTCAAGTAAACAACCATCCGGTTATTAAGAAAGTCGGAATGGATATGAACCATGCTTCTAATGGAATATTCCTTCCAGAACCAAGTGAGTTTATTAGTGGCTTATCTAGACATAAGGGTTATCATAAGGTATATAATGATGTCGTAAGAAATCAGCTAGATAAGATGGACGTAAATCAAAGTGTTGAGATTCTTGAGAAACAAGTATTTAATTTACAGCAAAAACTAAAGAAAGCTGTAGAAAAAGGGTTGCCGCTTTATAAATCTAAAGTAAAGGCAATGGGGCTAAGCAAATTTTATAGATCTGGTGAAAATAAAAGGTTGCCAATTTGGAATAGAGGCGGCGGAGCAACCGAAGAACTATGGGAAAGGTGGTTAAATAGATGAAGTATGGGGAGTATTCATCATTAGTTGAGGAAGTTATTAACTATATTCAAACACATCGATTATTCCAAACAAGTAAAGAATTCGATAGTAATATTACAATTATTGATGACTTCGAAAAAGCACAAGAAACAGCTTGGACCCAGGACTTGGATATTGTAGATACACTGTGGGAGTATGTTAAATCCTCAGAGGACAGTGAAATTATAGGTGAAGTATATGAAAAAAACTTGCGACCACTTGACCGTGAATTGAAGGGTTTATTTGATTCAAGTGAAAACTACTCTGAAAATTTCTTTCCTAGTGGTTATTTAGATATTTTCGAGGAGGTACAAGGCGACCTCTATATGTGCGCAATTAATCGTCTTGTAAACGGAAAAAACGATAATTTTTATGAAAAAATGTTCCGCATATATCAATCAGGTGGATGGCCATGTGGGTGGGAAGGTAAGTATCCCGATGGCAAAATTATTGCCTTTGTTCCATTGAGTGATTCTGAGGGATAATCATGGGGGCTACCCAGTGCAGATAAAAGCCATCATTAAACCAATATCACGTATAATTCATGTAATAACCGTATAAAGGTTTCTCTCTCTAATTCGATTATACGCAGATAAACGCTTGATCTTATAACCTAAATAACGCTATTCCGCTACATTGAACAGGTTGATTATGGTCAGATACCTCCATGATAAACCTGTTTTTTTGTTATCTTCGTTTTCTTGCGGATTATTCAAAACAAACATATATATAGTGGTTCTGATAAAAATGGTAGGATAAATGATACAGAGCAGAAAAGTATTGAACATCTAAGAGAAAAGTATAAAGATACTCCAAATGTTAGAGGTGATATTGAAAATATCTCTTACAAAACAATTTGTCGAAGTTGTAATGATATTATTGATCAATTTCAAAAAGATTTTCCGAATATTAGAATTACGCGAGTGCAAACACTAGATGAATAAAATATAATGGAGGAATTTAATATGGTTTATTTCAAAGAGAGTCGTATAAATAAATTCTTGACGTCCTTAGAGAAAGGTTCTTATCCTATGAAACCTTGTACTAAGGAGGATTTATCCAAATTAATAAATTTGTCACCAACTAAGACACTGCCTCAAACTTATTTGGATTTTATGAATAAAGCTGGAAATGGTATTGAATTTATAGCTGGTTCAGATTTTACCATGAAGTATATTTCTGATTTAAAAGAAGGGGCAATTGAACTTTTAGAGGGAAATAAATTTAAAAAAAAGCTCACTGATATTCAGTTTGTATTTATGATGCATCAAGGATACATGTTTTGGTTTTTTAATTTAGATGATAAAGACGATCCGGCAGTATATTGTTATGATGAAAGTTTAGAGTTAGATGAATTTAATAAAATCAGCGATACTCTTTCAGATTTTTTTATATCTCTATACGACTGATGGTTAAATTTAATAATAGTCATAAGTTGAATGGGTTTACCGAGATTAAGTGATGCTATAGGATTGGGTAGAACTCGTTTACACGCTCCCATATTGCCCGTTTTGATAAATAGCTCTCAGTGCGAATGAGTCGGCGGCTGATTCCAATTAGACATAACTCATGTAATACCCGTATAAAGATTTCACTATTTCGGTTGTACGCACATCAAATGCTTTAATCTATAATCTATGTATGTAATAGCAATATATAATCAGGCCAATTATGGTTAGATACCACCATGATTTACCTGTTTTTTGTTATCTGTGCTTTCTTGCGTTTTTTTCAGAATCTTTCGCAACTGTAGAACACTCTGCCACGATAGGGAGGATAAAAAGGTAATGCATCTTCTAAGATGGCCACGACCATTACTAGTAGGGGTGCTAAATCAAATAATTTGGATTTTAGTCCGCAACAGAACGGACATTATAGCAATTATTACGACAAAGAATCCTATATGGTGATGACCGGTTTACTTAAAAAGTAGGTCATGTGGTAAGAATAGCCACCGACTCCCTCATTTCTATGATACAAGCAGCAAATCCGTCAAAAGTTTCTCCCGTAGGGGAACGCATGACTAACGTTCAGCTTTCAATAGACAAAGTTGCTATTGAATATCATGGAGTGACAGTGAACTTCTTCAATCAACTCGTCCTGTCCTTTCGGGACTGGTTCAATGTAAAGCCCTTTATTCGTCATAAAGGGTATGTTTAACTTATTTATCACGTTCCTGTATCAAACCTATGGGAGCATTATAAAGCCTCCAGTAAATCAATTTATAAAGAGACGGTGATTGATTAATGCAAGAAGGAAAAGTGAATTATGGTTCAGAAGTGTGCATGAAATTTTCTAATGAAGAACTTTGGGAATACCTTATAACTAAATTTGAAAAAAATCCAGATGTAACTATTAAAATATTGTCTGATGATGATAGAGAGGTTGAAATAACCTCAAGGACACCAATTCAATTTATATGTTTTGATGGAGAGAAACAAGATTATATGAGGGGAATTTACGCAATTTCACACATGTTGAGATATTATCTTTATTTGCTGAAGTTGTTTCGTGCTTTATTGGTGCAATAGAAGTCGAAATCATTGAGAAAGAGGTTCCTTACGATAAAGAAAATAAGCAATACAAGTATTATAAACCGCATATTTATGAAATTAATGTAAAAAACAAAAAATCCGACAAAACGATCAAATCATTTGAAAATATAATCATAAATTATTAACTATTTCATCAATTAGAAAACGATAATGATTTTGTGTAAACCAAATAACAGCCCCAAAAGCAAGTTGTACGATAAAATCAACAATACAACAATGCGCACCATACCGTGTGTTACACCCGATCCAAAATCGAGACAAATCAAATAAGTTACCTTCGGACATTGATAAATCAAGCAAGAAAACACCACCAACTAAACCGAGAAGGAGAAAAAAATGAAACCTGTGATATTGAATAGTCAATTAAATAAAAATAATTTATGGAGCGGTTGTATACTTGCATCGGTCTCACTATCCTGGATTATCATACGAACATTCATGGGATGATAATAACTATAATGTTGTCGATGGTTCGGGAGGAAGAGGAACTATTACTTTCAAAGTTAATTACTTTGTTGGGGCACTTCGAAATGAAAACTATACTCGAACCGATATCCTTACAGCTTTAGATTTTTTTATGGGTGCACCAAAGGATATCCTTGAGTTGGCTAAGAATGAAACTTTAGAATATCTTCTTGAAGAAGATGAAGATGGTACGTCTTCACCATCTATCACTACTGCATTTTGGGGTGATAATGATACCATTACTTCAGTTGATAATATCGTAAGAATAGTGCAATGTGGTGGATATTTATTAGAGAGGCAGTTTATGGAGAAAGACGCTGCAATTGAATCTTGGCGAGATTATTATGAGATGACTTCTGAACAAGTAGAGTTGTTAAAGTCCATATATGCAAGGAAAGTAAATAATCCTCAGGAGAACATCACTTTGACAAAAAATGAGATCAAAATAATTGGAGCAGAAAATACTGAAGGATTGAGTGAAAGTATAACTTCATTTGAGGAGATCGGGATATATTGGGAGAGGTGAACTGTTACTACAGCTACCCAGTGACGAATGTATCCTTTGTTCAACCATAAACACACTAAACCCATGTTATACCTCTACAATAATTCCTTGATTTTCTTTGTATGTACATATCATCCTTGAAGAAGAATGCAGTGCAAACGATACGTAATCCGAACCGTAATTAAGGGCAAAGCGTAAATGTACTTGTGAGCGTTCTCAATATATGCAAAATGCTGACATATAGCAAAGTGAAACTTCAGAACAAACACCACGTAATAACAAAATGATATATGAAAATAATACCAATTAGATTTTATTTTATCCGAGGAGGGGAAGCTTTGAAGAAATTATTAGCATTTTTGTTGTCTTCATCCTTGATACTTACTTCACTAGCGCCACATGCACTGGCTAAGGATGAGAAAGCAGCAATGACACGAGAAGAGGTTGTTACTTATTTATTAAATGTTGCAGATGATTACAACCCTGGCTTGAAGAAAGAAGACATTTTGAAGGGGGATGCTCAAGGCAAAACCAAAGACGGTGAGTATGTCTCTCGTACCGAAGCATTAATTATGCTAAGTAGAGCATTCTCAGACCTACCGAAGCCGCAAGGAAACGATTTGCGTAGCTTAAATACAGCGTCTTCCTTTAGTGACATCCCGGTGTGGGCACAAGCTGAGATGACTAAAATTGCTGCGACAGGTATCGTTAACGGTTATACGGATGGCAAACTTGGAGCTAAGGATCAAGTTACACTTGAACAATTAACTGCACTAGTTAAAAGAATGGTAGCGTTAAAGGGGACAAACCCTCGTGATGATTATTATGAGTTTGTAAATAAAAAGTGGCTGAATGCATCTACCATTGATGCTGGAGAAATGACCAACGGTGCATTTAACGAATTGGATAAACAAAATCAAGAACGAATTAAAGATATGCTGCAAGAAGTTGTGAAGGACACACATGCTAAAGGATCAGTAGAACAGAAAATTGCAGACTTTTATACGAATGCACAAGATTTGAAGCATCGTAATGCTTTGGGAATTAAGCCAATTGCACCTTATATTGCATCCTTGAATCAAGCTTCTACAATCCAGGAGGTAATGAATGTAGGCTTGAAGATGGAGAAAGAGCTCGGCTTTGGATCTATTTTATCATTTGGTATCATGGCAGATGCTAAAAAAAGTGACATTAATGCATTATATTATGCAGGTGTAGGCTTGATTTTAGACAAGACGAGTTATGTTTCTAACAATGCTCAAGCAAAACAAGTGTATGTCTCGTATTTGAGCAAGTTATACCAACTTGTTGGTGACAGCAAGGAAGTTGCCGAGAAAAAGGCAAACTCATTGTATGAGTTTGAGAAGCAAATAGCAGCAGCAACGATGGACATTCAAGACCAGAATGATGTAAATAAATATTATAATCCATATACGATCCAAGACTTTGATGCGTTGTTCCCTTCACTGGATATGGCTAATTATTTGAAGCAGCTACAGCTTGGTTCCGTGGATAAAATAATTGTAATGGACAAGGGGCAAGCCAATAAGCTTTCACAATTAATGACTGATGAGCATGTGCAAGATTTTAAAAACTATATGCAAGCGATTTGGCTTATTAATACCAGTAGCGTATTAAGTGAAGAGTTGCAACAAGCATCGTTGGATTTCCAAGCTAATCTATTTGGTATTCAAGGTCAAAAAACACAAGATGAAATTGCAATTCAATTAACACAAAGTGTAATGAGTGATTACTTAGGTCAAATGTTTGCAAAACGCCATTTTACAGCTGAAGCGAAGCAAGACGTGGAAAAAATGGTGAAGGAATTTATTGCGGTGTACAAGGAGCGTATTAAGGCGCTCGATTGGATGTCTGAAACCACTAAAGCTAAAGCTATGCTGAAGCTAGATAAAATGACCTACAAGATCGGTTATCCTGATAAATGGGATGACAGATTTAAAGACGTATCCATCGTATCCATTAAAGAGGGTGGAACATTATTTGATAACTTTGTAGCTATTCGCAAAGCATCATGGAAAACAGAAGTAGCAACATTGGGCCAACCTGTGGATAAAAGTAAATGGCAAATGAGTGTTTACAATGTTAACGCCTATTACAACGCACTCAATAATGAAATTGTATTCCCAGCAGGTATTCTTCAAGCACCATTTTATGATATTAATGCGAAGCATGAAACAAATTTAGGTGCAATTGGTATGGTGATTGCCCATGAAATCAGCCATGCATTTGATAATCTCGGCTCTTCCTATGATGAAAATGGAAATGCTGTAAACTGGTGGACACCTGAGGACTATAAGAAGTTCCAAGAAAAAACGGAGCAAGTGATTGCTTATTATAACGGACTGGAAGTCATTCCTGGTGTATATAATAACGGTAGCTTGACTGTGAGCGAAAATATTGCTGATCTTGGTGGTATGGCCGCCTCCTTGCAAGTATTGTCTCAAACGAAAAATGCTGATTACAAAGCTTACTTTGAAGGCTATGCAACGATTTGGCGTACAACAATGAGTAAGGAAGTGGTTGCCTATCTTTCTAGCAATGACACACATTCCGCTAACAAAATTCGTGTGAATCGCACAGTTGCCAGCTTTAAAGAATTTTATGATACCTATGGAATTACAGAAAAAGATACGATGTATGTAGCGCCAGAGCAGCGTGTGAGTATCTGGTAGAGTATTATAAGTTCTAATTTATTTTTGCCTAAAATATAAAGGATTGTTTCCACGACATTTCGGGTGTTAGCCTGACTGCTTGGAAAAGGGGCTACTAAGAATGTTATATTGACCTATTTACAGCCGCAATAACACTCCAAAGCTCTTTCCCACTTGAACCATGAGTAGGAATGAGCTTTTTTACATACCCAAAATCAAAGAAGGATGAAACAAATGGCAAAACGTGTACAGGTTGTGACAGCAGAATTGAAAAAACAGCAACCAGTGCAGAAAGCAGAAAAGAAGGTACGGTCTATAGCACAGGCCCGCGCATTATACGAGCTAATTGTTGGAATTCATGATAACTGTCAGCAAGCCCGGGAGTACGTGAGTAGCAGGGTTACATCGTTCTGGACGGACTGAAGGTTAGTGTAGGCTTATGCAGTATAATCGGGGGGAAATGCTGCTGAAAAAAAGGGGAGAAGTATGTAGTGCCCTAGCTTTAATTGTTTTTTCACCATGAAAATGGTGATGGTAAAAAAATGTCGAAGTATTGACTCGGATGAAAATGGAATCATACACTTTGGTAAATTCTCAGATATACTGAAGTTGCTGTTTTCAAAAAAAATAAAGTGTTAAAATGGCAGATGGATACTGGATGAAGGAAAAAATAAAAGGGTGGTGGAAAATGGCAAACTATACGCACCTTATGAATAGCAGTTGGTACGGTGAAATATCAAATTCCAATATTTCGGATATTAAAGAAAGCATTTTACGTTCAAAGACGGAACGAGGTATTATACTCCAACTCGTGGAGCTTTTCAAGTTAGGAGATTTTACGCAAAAAACACTCTTAATTCACTTGTTAAATCATTCTGAAGATGAAGCAGCATTAAATCTTTGCATTCGGATTTTTTGCTCAATTTGTACGCATGAAGATTTAAGAGACTCGAACAATCTTCTGTTTTTAGAAAATGCTACAGAAGATGTGGTTCATACATTTGCGTCAGCGGCAGTTACAACGCTTTCTCTCGAAGTTGTTCCATACCTATTAGCATTGCTTGAAGATTGGGATGAAATTAATGATACGTCGATCATTATAAGGGATTCGATAGATGCTTTTATTGAATTTGAAGAGCATTTAGGTGATGGTGCAACCGTGGAAGAGATTGGTCAATATTATTTGGAGTACATTAACAGGTGTAACTCGGAAAAGTATTACTATAATCAAGAAATTGCATTTATTGGTAATTTAACAAAAAAATTAATTGAAAGAGTTATGATTGCCGCTAATACCGGACAGCGTCTTGAAATGGAGTTAGTTCCATCCTTACTATCGATTTGGTCTGGGGAGAAAGTGCCAGGCGATTACTACACAGTAATAAATGCAGACAACTATAAAGGTTTTATTAATTATGTCGAAGGACTTTCAAAGAAAAACTGGGAGAAGGGACATAAGTATTTTTACGGACTTAAAGTATAATGTACGGTTATAAGACACCCTCTGTGATAACATGATGTGAAATAACCCGTGATAAAATGAGGGCTGCCCAGTTCCAAATGAACTCATCATTCAACTAACAACACATATAACTTAACAATAGCGTTACGATGATCAGGTCGATTATGGTAAGATACCACCATGATTGACCTGTTTTTTTGTTGTTTCATAGGAATTCGAGCAATTCATGGAAAACAGTGTCCTCTAGATCAAGCGGAAATTATTTGCTACAGATAAATAATCATTGGAGGGACTGCTAATGGAACTAGATGATCAAGTATATAAACAAATTTTACAATTGTGTAAAGAGGGAGATGCTTTAACTGAAAAAGGACAAATTATTAAAGCTATCGAGAGTTATACTGCCGCTCTGGAACTGGTTCCGTTACCGAAGAACAACTGGGAAACAAGTACATGGATTTATACAGCATTAGGCGACGCTTATTTTCATAACAATAGCTACGAAATGGCCAAAAGTAATTTTTATAATGCTTTAAACTGTCCAGATGGGATTTCAAATCCATTTATTTTACTGAGACTAGGAGAGAGTTTGTTCGAGTGTGGGGAGCTTGCTAAAGCTAAGGACTATCTGTTAAGAGCTTACATGTTAGAAGGATACAAAATTTATTTTAGTGAAGATGATAAGTATTTTGAATTGATTAAAGATATGATTTGAGGAGGTTAATATGGCTACTTTGCAATCACCAATCAATGAAAAGTTTGAAAGTCTTGTGAGTGAAAGTAATGAACAATTTAATAATGGAAATCATGAAGATTCTATTTCTTTGTTAGAAGAGGCTTGGAATTTAATACCCGACCCAAAGGGGATATATTGTGAAGAAAGCTATCATTTGGTGAAGGATGTTATTGCTACTTGTTTAATTATTAATGATCTTAAGAAAGCAAAACTGTGGGCAGATAAAATATTTTTAACTGGATTTGATCGCATAGATTCGGGTGATAAGGAATTTATTTCTGGAAAAGTTGCTTTCGAACTAGGTGATTTAGAAACAGCGAAGGAATTTTTCAGCATTGCCAATAGGAAATCAGAAGGTAGATGTTTTGGAAGTCCAAAGAATATTAAATATCTCAAGTTTTTTAAAAGTTAAATCTCAGAGCAAATGAAAACGACCTATTCCGGATAATAGAATTGGATGTCGATTTGAATATTATAGGAGTAAGATAAATGAGAGTATGCCTTAAAGAGGATTTAGCGAAAAAAGAGAATCTATCAATGAATAAAATATATATAGTTTTTTCTGTGGAAACCAGTAAAAATGGTGAGGAATTTTTCAGAGTAGAAAATGATGTCAATCAAATTGTGCCTTATTCAATCTCTTTATTTAAAGTTGTATCCGCTAAAGTGAACTCTGATTGGATATTGTGGAACAAGCCCAATAATAGCTCAGCTCTATTGCCGAAGCAATTTGCTTATCTAAGGTTTTGGGAGGATTATTATAATGATGAATTAGAGGCTTTGAGTATATTTAACTTGGTTAAGGAGCAGCTATTTCAAGAAGAATTAGAAGAGATTGAGGTGCGTGAGATTTTCGAAATAGAGAATGAGGATGAGATTACATTCGTTCTTAATGTTCTCTTTAAGACAAAAGACAATAGATTCATTAATCAAGCGATTCAATATGTAAAAACAAAAGTGGTAAAAAATTATGGAATAGATAATACTACACTACTTGCATTTCAATATCTGAGTTTATTCAATCAAAGTGAAGTGGAAGATTATTTCCTTTATTATTTGACTAACATTGAGTTAGGAAACGACCGATTAACTGCAGTAGTAAAAGAATATTTTAGCTAAAAAGTAAATGACTCTAATGAGGGTGAAACATTTTGAAATATTTAAATGAGTTAGTCTCACAATTTAGAATTGATAAAATTCCTATGAGTCCTTGTACAAACGAAGATTTAATTAATGTGAGAAAAATGATTAGCGATCAAACATTACCAATGGCTTATATTGAATTTCTTGAAACAATGGGAAACGGCACTGATCATACCTTTTTGCGTGGTGAATCATGTTTTATGGATGAATTGTTAGAGTTAAATGAAGGGGGAGCAGAATTGTTAGAAGAAAATAATGTACCACTAAAGCTTACTTCAAACGATTTTGTATTTTGGATGAGTCAAGGTTGTATGTTTTGCTTCTTTAAATTAGATGAAGGTGAAAATCCACCTGTCTACTTTTACTCAGAAGGTAAAAAGAAGGATGGCTTTTATAAGATTACAGATACTTTCACAGAATTCTTGCAACGCAGGTATATTAAAGATAGGTATATATTTCAAAAAAAAGAATAAGAAAAGATCTTGAATAAAGAAATAACCAATACTTATTAAAAGATTTTTGTAAGGGTTGCTAAAGATAATACGTTAATGATGCCTTAGCTAATAAAGTTGGAGGAAAGTATGGTGTATTCAAATAATGACGAAGTTGGTTTAAAAAGAGATTTATACGAACGATCAAAACCTGGGATGATTGATACTTCAGCGGTAAGCCCTAATTGGTTCACTTTTACGGATCGTGAATGGGAAGCATTACAAAAGGATTTCTTTGAAAAGCCTCTTGACGGCTTGTTGGTTGATTTAGTCTCGATATTTAGAAAAGGGAATCCCAATTACATCAATTTAGGTAGCCTGTTCGGCATTGAAAAAAAGAGGATAGATGACATGAAAAAGATTATCTACACTGTTAATCAGGTGAATCGGAAGGAAAACGACATTACTAATGTGACAATGTTTCTTGATTCTGATAGTCATAAAATTACCGAGATTTATTTACATATGCAAGTACTACCTTATATGAATGAACTTAAATGCAGGATCGAGGAGAACTATTCCGATTTACTTGTTAATGTTAGCAATGAGCTTGTAATTATTGATAGAGATTATAAATTAATGCTTAAAGAGTGATTTTGTGAAAATAAGTAATCCATTAATTTATAGGATAATTTTGAAAGGGGGGGATATAGATGTCTAGACCAAAACTTTCTGCATCACAAGCGTTGAAAATTGCACAAGAGTACATCAATGAACGTAACAAGCACATCATGGGGTTTAACAAACACTACATTCCATCGACCATTGACAGTGACATAGATAAATCTGTTCAGTATTATGAAGATTTTTTTGCATTGACGGGCGGCGCTTGGATTGTTGAGTTAGACTTTAGGGATTTTGAAGAGCTTTTGGTTGTTTCTGATGAACAAAAAGTTATTTCTTTTTGGATATTAGGAATCGATAGAAATAAAATACCTGAAATATACACTAAGTTAACCACTGACCAATTGCTCCAAATTGCTCAAAGCTATAATGACGAGTATGATTTAGAGGGAGTAATCTATCCTAATCACGGTGAGTCAATATTTTTTTATGAGAAATTTGAACATGTTGAAGGGTACTCATGGATTATTAATATGAACGTACCCCCTTCACCTTATGGCGGGGGTGATATGGTAAGTCTGGTTTTTTCTGATGAAAAAGCGTGTGTTGAATATATGTTTGATCCGTCAGGCTACCCGATTGCCCCTCATTCAGATGACGATTAAGATATGGCTTATTCCAACTTGAATCATGAGTTAGGAGTGAGCCTTTTTATATGTATCGGAATTTATGGGATCATAAAAAGTCTTAGCGAGTTCAACTAGCACAGAAAATTGGAGGGAGTTTAATGTTTATAAAAAATGACGAAAGCATTAATGCGAAGTTTCTTTATAGAAAGCCTGTAGTTATTGGGGTATTGGACGATAGTGATAATGATTTCAATGATATGAGCTGGATGGTGGATAACTCGTGGGAATTGTTAAAAGTGAAATTTTCAGAAAGTTCTTTTCAGGAGTTAGTTGTAGGGTTGGTGGAAATATTTATAGGTGGACAACCAAACTACTCAACACTAGGTGAAATGTTCGGTAATGATACAAAGGTGGAGGGGGATGTTGAGAAAGTAGTATACAAAATAAGCAATATTGAAAGAAATTCAAATGATATTATAAGAGTGGAGATGTACCTAGACCCTATAAATCGAAATATTAAAGACCTATTTTTATATGTTCAGGAAGGGTTAGATAAGTTAAAACTTAAAGAAATACTTAACGAAAAATATGAGGGCGTATCCATTGAATTAAATAGCGAGTTTATTATTACAGGTAAGGATTACAGAATCATCATCGGCGGCAAATAAAAAGAGGAGATTTTAAAATGAAAATAAACGATCCGATTTTTGGTGAACTTGAGTATAACTATACTTGGGCTAAGGATACTACGATTCATTTTTTTGGAAAAGAAACTGAGATTGCATTGATGATCGATGGTGAAGAAGATGGCAAGTTTGATGAAGATCAGTATACGGCGTATCAATCTTTAATGCAAAACTGGCAGCAATTACAGCAAAGCTTCTTGCAACCCATTTTAGACTATTACCAACAAAAACGATATGAACTGGGTTATGATATTGAATTTAATGAGTATTATCCCTTAGTTGCAACAACCGGCCAACTTCTTGAGATGATTACTTTGGTTGGAATTGTTGTTTCATATGCAGGGATTTATGAAGGCCGAGATATCGGAATACTTTTTGATTGTACATGGGATATAGAGAATGGAGTGGGAATTCGTTTATTGAATGAAAAAGTAACTGTAGTAGGCTATCAGGATGTTGCGATTTGAATAACTTATCATATGATGTGAAAGAAATACTGGTACAAGCAGGCTGGAACCCAAATAATAAGGTTGATTTAAGCGAGACAGTAAAGTTTTTAGAAGCAATGGGGTATCAAGTATTCGATTCAGTGATTGCTGCACTAAGAGTATTTGGTGGAATCGAATATAAATTTAAGCATCCCGATGGAAGTTTGGAAACCTTTATATTTAGTCCTGAAGAAGCTGTTGGGGATTATTATGAAAAAGAAGACTTTGAGGAATTCGAGGCGCGAGTAAAAGAGCCGCTTGTTGTAGTTGGAGAAGCATATCGCGGAAATTTAATAATGTTTATTTCGAAATCCGGGAAGGTATACGGAAAAAATGGATATTCTTTATTCAAGTTCGGAGATAACATTTTCGAAGCCCTAGATACTTTATGTTTATTTAGAAAACCAGAAGAGGTATAACCCGGGAACAGATAGACTTGTGGCAAAGGTGGTTTGATAAGTTATGAAGAACGGAATATACAGCAATTTAGTTGAGGAAGTTATTCAATTCTCTAATTCTATTATGGATTTCCCGAAAATAGCGAGAGCCCAAAATATCGTTATAATTAATCAATATGAAGAGGCGAAAAGGCTAGCCGGTACTGAAGTTTTTGGTGAAGATGAGTATACTTGGTCTGATATAAGACAACTTGAAATGGGAAAAGTCAAGGGGAAGTTATATAAATTAGATTCTACCCAAAAACCTAGGGGTTTGGATGAATTAACTGGATTAATAGCGGATGGTCTTAGAAGTCAAATAACTCACCCCTATCACGATTTTTTTGAAACTGTTGTAGTGGACTTGAGAAACTGTGCAATCAATCGTGCAATAAACGGTGAGGTTGAAAATTTTTATGAACAAGTTTTTAGAATCTATAAGGCTGGTGGTTTTCCATGCGGGTGGGATGGTGATTATCCAGACGAAGGCAGACTTATTGCTTACTTTGCTTAAACAACAAAATGAGTGAGGTTAACATATGACTTTTTCACAAAGAACTATTGATATTTTAAAGGATGCTGGCTGGTATCCTGAAAGGAAAGTAGCGATTAGGCCAACAATAAACTTTTTAGCAGAAAAAGGGTTTGAAGTATTTGATCTTGCCAAGGAGGCATTTGAACAATTCGGTGGATTAGAGTATTCAGTGCCTAGTGACGAATCAGATGGCTTTCAGGTAGGTCCTGAATTTTTAAGGGAAGGCATCGAAAGGAAACACTATAGCAGGTATGAAACAATCATAGGAGAAGAGCTAGTTGTAATCGGATTGGCATATGACGAGAATGCAACTATGTTTATGTCTAAAACAGGGAAAGTATATGGCATTATGGATGATTATTATATTTGGAAATTCGGCGATAATATATATGAAGCTATACATATTTTATGTGAGAGTAAAGAGTTAAAGGTAATTAGTGAAGAATGAGAATAGTGGGTGGAGTTTTGTGAACATAGAATTTGAGTCAACGTTTAAACCAATTCAACATCAAGAACTTATAACTTTTGAAGAAACGTATAGTCTTGTCTTGCCAGATGATTATAAGAATTTTTTAATGTATCGTAACGGAGGTAAGACAGTTCGAAGAAGATTTGAAACAAGAGATCAAAAAATAACATCGTCTATTATGTTATTTCTGCCACTTAGCAATGAAACGGAGTGTAATCTAGAAGACTATTATAAAAAATATAATGGTGGAGCAATAATCCCTCCTAACTTTATTCCTATTGGAATAGACCCTGCAGATAGTCTAATATGTCTTTCTGTTAATGAGGAGGATCAAGGGAAAGTTTATTTCTGTGATATGGATTATTTCGAAGAGGACAATGAGTTGAGACCAGAATTCATTAAACTAGTATCTTCAAGTTTTGGTGAGTTTGTAAATTCTCTCTACCAGCCAGAATGATTCCAAAGATCCGCTTCGATAACAGTCACAACACAGCATTTATGGAGGTAACATGTTCAAGAGTGAAAAGATTAAAAATTACTTCGATCCTTTAGCACTAAATCTATTGAAGGAATTTGGACGTTAGAAGTGTATTTTAGTCTGGCAGACTTACTCCGCTCGGAATTTGAGTTGAGGTAAGTCTTTTTTTGCAAAGCGTACCAAGCGGACCACTTTCACAGACAGAAAACTATTAATAATATTGATGGAAAGCGGGTTTAATCCTAAATGAAAGAGATAATAGTTAGTCAAGAGTTATTAAACGAGTTTGAGAATATTCAGTGGTTTACAAATTGCGGTAAACAAGCAGAAATAGATTTACTATGTTCGGTACAACAAGTTGATGGGTGGGAGAAAGCAGAGGAATTTGACGAAAAAGATGAATGGGAGGAGGTAATATCAAAGAGTAGGGATAATCTTGCAGATTTTATTATGAGGAAATTAGGATATAGTGTTAGGAATTTCAATTCAATTGTTGCTGCAGTAAGAGAGTCACAACAGTATAAAACAGCCATAGCTAAACTTTATGATAGTGTTGAAGAGCGGAATATAAAAGAAGAGTTCGGTGATACATTAAGTTGGTTATTGCTTAATGCAGGTATTGAACGTGCGTTTGCCGGGTTTAAAGGCTGTCCAAAGTTTTTTAGCGAAATGCTAGAAGTTCTCAAACTCGGGCACTGTCCATGTGGATGGATGGGAAGATGGCCCAAAGGTACGTTATACATATACTAAACCCTTATTAATATATTTTATGATAGGAGATAGAGAATGACTGACTTTTTAAGTGAGCATAAATTTGAAGGATTAAAAGTAAATCACGTATCACGTGAACTAAGACTTTTTTCAAATGAACTATTTGAACTCATCGGAATTAGATTTGAAGATACATCTGAGCTTGAGAGGCAGGTTATTGCAGCATTTTGTTTTGGTGCACTAAATGCCATTGTTCAAAGGGACGAGTTAAACCAACCACAGGCTCATGCTCTTATAGTAGCATTACTAATTAACGAGTTTAAATACAGTGAAAAACAAGCAGTTGATTTTGCTGAGGATTTAATTCATGCAACACATAAAGAATATCATCCTGTAATGAATGCAATAATTCATAGAGGAATAGATGGCCATTATCAGTATGAGAAAAATATGCTTGATGATTTGAGATCTAATATACTAGAGGTTATTAATACAGTAAAAAAGAAAGCATAAAAAATGCATCAATCATAATTTGTATGTATTAGATTAACCTTCTATAGAATGAACTTAAAGACTACACAAAAGGGCAAAAGTAACGGAGGGGAATTTTGGAACTGTAGGAGCGATAGCGACCGCCTTTGTCACCGGATTTCCACCGCATAAAGCGGGTTGAATCAAGAAATTTGGGGACAACAGCGGCCGGAAGTCCAAATATTCACCGTAGTTACATCCTTGCCAAAATGGGGGATATTACACCTTGCGAATTAATCATCCGTACGGTGAGAATAAAGGAGACAGATAGGTGAGACGAAATTATGAAGCATTATTTGGTGCGTTTTATGAAATATATTTTGATTATAAAAGCGAGAAGATGAGCAATGCTGAAGCCATTGCCTGTACAGCTGATGCATATTTTGGTGTACAAAGTAGAGGGGAAATGGAGAAGGCTGTTGTATATATTTCAGAAGGAAGAATCTGCTTAACGCATTCAAAAATATTCATTAAAGCAAAAGAAAGAATAGTTGAGGCTTTAAATTCTTTAGATTTACATAAGCTTCAAATTGAAACAACTCCAGATGAGTATAAGGACATATTAGAGCGCAGAGATATGGTATTAGATGAAATTGATAATATTCCAGTAGATTATAGCCCCTACACAAGATGGTACTACCATGAAATGGAGAAAGAAGTTAAGAACTACTTTGGGATCATTGTTAATGAAGTGGAAAATAAAAATGAAATGATAGAGAAAGTATTGGAGCGTTTTGAACGTGAATGTACGAATACGCTTAGCGAAAATATTGTTGTTAAAACTACGCTTGTAGAGTTACTAATTAGATATGATATTAAGGGAAATGAACAATTTGTAGAAATCACAAAGGAGCTGGAACAGTTCGATATAAATGATGTAGGTGCACAGTTAACAGAAAATGAGAAGGTAGATCTGTCTATCCGAATCAGCAACTTGTTGATGTTAACCAGGGGTTAGAAAATGAAGACAGGATAACATATTCAGGGCGGTAATCCGCCCTGAATAAAGTTTATTCGATACTTGCTAAAGCCTTTTTAACAAGTTGGTCTGACTGACGTGTTGTCTCTGGCAAACGATAATCGGGTGATAGGTGTAGAACCCATTCACAAGCGGTATCTAATGAAATACGATGACCAGTGGAGACGAAGATAGGCTTAACATTATTCTGTGTTCTAAGAACATTTCCGATAATCTCTCCTTGATCTTGCAGTGGTGAAATAGATCCTCTTGTTAAATTGGGTTCATCATACTCTCCTAATAACCTGGTTTTTCCACAACCAATTGTAGGAATATCAAATAGAACACCTAAATGACTGGCCAGACCAAATCGCCTCGGATGGGCAATCCCCTGACCATCACAGACAACTAACTGAGGAGAGGTCTTGATCTGCTTAAATGCTTTAACTAAAGGGGGAAGTTCCCTGAACGAGAACAGCCCTGGGATATAAGGGAACTGAACAGAATCTTCAACTACCACTGATTCTACTATGTTTAATGAGTTTGCTTCTAAAATGACTACTGCGGCGATCAGCAAGTCACGTTGTTCACTATATGCGACGTCTACTCCAGCGATATAACGAATTTCAGCAAATTGATCTTCTTTTATAACTTTTAAGGATAACTTTTGCTGTAATATTATTGCTTCCGTTTCGGTTAGAATCCATGAATGATTTAATATTGGTTCCATGTTGTATCCCTCATTTTCGAACATTAGAATATACAGAGATTTGTTTTTAGAAAATGCAAACTGCGTCACTGCTTTACTTACGCGTAAGGGTCCGTTTCGCCCGCTCAGTAATACGTTTCGTTTCCTTTGTGTCAGAGCCCTCCAGCCAGTCGGAGCATAGCTGCAGCACCCAATCCGGCTGGCTTTTGCTGGCGTCATTCAGCCAATTGGCCACCGAGTCCTGCACATATTTGACCGGATCGGAACGAAGGGGTTCAAGGAGCGGAAGCCCCTGTGCCGGGTTTTCTTTCAAGGCTTGTATATGTTTTGCCCAGACGCCTTGGGGACGTGTCGACTCCACGGCAAATCTGCGGATATTTGCGTCCTCGTCCCGGACCCATTTCGCCAAGAGGGTGATGGCTGCCTCCAGATTGACTGAGATGTGGGCTCTTACGGCCATCCAGGCAATCTCACGCACTCCAAAATGGGAATCGGCAGCAAACGGGCGGATATGCTGCAGTATACCGGCAATATCCATATCTGGAGTGACTCCGACGACATAAGCCGCCCAACAACGGACGCTGTCGGAGCGGTGTGACGCCAGCATGGCGAACAATTGGCCACGCCCGGTCTCAGGCAACTCGCTCAGCAGGCGATGCCACTGCGCTGCAATGGCCGGAATCATCTTCATCGGCTTGTCTTCTTTAAGCTTATTTAAAGCTGGCAGCATTACCTCTGCTTCATGTGAAAGACCGGAAGTGTTCAGCACAATGGACAATAACGCCCGGTGATCCACTGCCAGCCATTCTGTCAGATTAACGCTCTCAATAAAACCTTGATTTAAGAGTTCCAGCACATTTTGCGGAATATCCGCCGCCTTCTTGGCGCCTTTGCGATTTAGGATATCTGCGGGAAGTGAAGCCGTTTCGTTCATCAAAAAAAACCTCCTCATGGGTTGCTTTCCTTAAAATACCCTGAGCAAGCGCATGGAGGATGTAATGCAGATTACAGCTTAAAGACGATCTGATATCAACTTCTCAAGTCGCTCCGGATGGATGCGGACCGTTTTAAAGCCTGTCTGGACCAGGCCGTCCCTGTTCCATTGCCGCAAGACGCCGCTTACTGCCTCACGGGTGGCTCCAACCATATTGGCGAGTTCCTGGTGAGATAAGGACAGGTTGATCCTCGATAATCCGTCCTGCTCTTCACAGCCGAATCTGCGGGACAAACGCAGCAGAATATGCGCAAGCCTAAACCGCAAATCCCCAAGTGCCAACTGCAACATCAGACTGCCCATTTCATTAAATTGGCTGCTTAACGTCTGTATCAGGTTCAACATGAAACGGGGCCGGCTCAGCAGGAACCCTTCGAAGCGGTCTTTATTCATCAGACAAATATCGCAATCATCCAGCGTGTCTACAAAGAGCTCTCTTGTCCCCAGCGAGATGCCGGCCATTTCGCCAAAAACATTTCCTTCACTCAGAATATCGAGCGTAAATTGCTTGCCGGTGCTGCTCAGCTGGTAAAGACGAACCTTGCCCTTTTTGACAAAAAACAACCCTTCTGTAAATGTCGACGGTGTCTGGATCAACGTATTCGCCGGGACTGCTGTAATGGAAGTCATCTCCTCCATCTCCATTAAGTCCTCAGTGGACAGATTATTCAGAAGATTAAACTGGGATAAATACTGGATGCTATCCATGGATCCTCCTTGGTATGTAATTGGTACTACCATACCATAATCGAGCCAAAGTTCCGACGAAACAAACTATGTAAATCACGGCTCTGCCATATAAATGAACCCCGGGCTGCATAAAAGCCCGGGGTTTATTTTGTGTCCGATAGCCACCCTCAGGTAATGGAGGCTTCGTAGATATCCTTTGTAGATTTTGCGAGCAAAGCATTGAATTCATCGTCCGATAGCTGATCGCTGAGCCCTTGCGATAAAGCGCGGGAGAAGCTGGCGATCAGTCCATGGTTATGTGCCAGCTTGTCATTGGCTTCAGCTTGGGAATAGCCTCCAGACAAAGCCACGACCCGTACCACATGCGGATCTTCAATCAAATCGCTGTAGAAATTGTCCTCAGTTGGTATGGACAGTTTTAGCATGACTTTTACATCTTTGCCAAGGGCGGATAATTGAGTGGAGAGCTCATGTTTTAAAAGCTTCTCAGCTTGTCCCTTATCTGCGCTGTGGATATCCACTTCCGGTTCGATAATCGGCACCAGACCATAACCTGCAATTTGCTTAGCGATGGTGAACTGCTGTTCGACAACTTTTTGAATGCCTTCGGGATTTGCTTCCTTAATCAGCGAGCGCATCTTGGTCCCGAAGATGTTTTTCTGCACTGCGCGCTTCAGGAGGTCATCCAATCCGGGAATAGGCTTCATGAGCTGAACCCCATTTTCAAGTTCGTCCAGGCCTTGATCGATTTTCAAAAAAGGCACAACGCCCTTCTCTTCCCAGAGATAATCGGCGGTTAATTGCCCGTCAATGAAGCGATCCATCGTGTTCTCAAAAAGAATAGCACCCAAAATGTGCTTGGAATCAAACGCTGAGCTCTTGATAATACGTGTTCTCATTTCGTGAACCCGTTCAAACATCTCTTCTTCATTGGAATAGCGGTCTTCCTGAATACCGTATTGCAGCAGTGCTTTAGGCGTGCTTCCACCGCTTTGATCCAAAGCTGCAATGAAGCCCTTTCCTGTGTGAATCCGGTCCAATTGTTTCGTATTCATGGTCGTTTCCCCTTCCCTTCCATAAAGTGAATGGTAACTGTTTCAATCATGTATAGTTTAGTTAGATTAAACGAACAATGCAAACTAAAGGAAAAGACAGGGAAGCCAATCAAGTATGAGAGGTGAGTTCACATGAGTATTGATTTGATCTGCACGATAGGTCCGGCTAGTTCTTCTCCTGCTGTTCTCAAGGAATTGCTGCTGAGCGGGATGACGACTGCCCGGCTCAATATGTCGCACGGGAGCCATGAAGAGCATGAGCGGGTAATCGAAGCTTTGCGTGCAGCAGCTGCCGAATCGGGACAGCCCGTACGGATAATGGGTGACTTGCAGGGACCGAAAATCCGTCTGAAGAACGTAAAAGGGGACGCGATTCGCTTAGATGAGGGCCAAACGTTTATCCTTGACCAGTCTGATGAACCGGGGAGCCGGGAACGCGCAGCGCTCGATAATCCTGGTGTAATGGAAGATATTTTACAAGGAGCGACTATTTTAATCAATGACGGGGAAGTCAAGCTTGAGGTGACGGACAAGCATCCGTCTAGGATCACTACAAGGGTTATAGTCGGTGGAATGATCGGCAGCCGAAAAGGCGTTAATCTTCCAGGAACGGTACTTCACTTGCCGGCCATTACGGAAAAAGACAAACGGGATCTTCAGTTTCTGCTGGAGCATCATGTGGATTGGATTGCGTGTTCCTTCATCCGTGAGGCGTCGCATTTGGAGGAAATTCGAGAGTATGTAGCTTCACTGGGGAAATATAGTCAACCTGGCCTTATTTCTAAAATCGAAACTATTCATGCCGTGCGTAACTTTCCATCCATCATGGAGGCCTCCGAGGGAATCATGATTGCGCGCGGAGATCTTGGCGTGGAGCTGCCTTTTGAACGTATCCCCTTTATTCAGAAAGCGATTCTTCGCGAGTGCAGCCTGTCGAAGACCTATGTAATTACGGCCACCCAAATGCTGCAATCCATGGTCGATCATCCGGTTCCGACGCGCGCAGAGGTAACAGATGTCTCTCAGGCCGTAATGGACGGGAGCGATGCCGTGATGCTGTCAGCTGAGAGCTCGGTTGGTCATTATCCTGTGCAGAGCACAAGAGCCCTGAATACGGTAGCCCAATTTGCAGAGAACATGCGAGAGCAAGGGAAAAACGGTTTTTCACTGGAGGAGATTTGCTCCGAGTCCCTATTTGATAATCTGTATAAGGGACACATAAATAAATAGCGGCTGGCGGAAATCGTCCCGAGAATCCGAAGGCGAACTAAGCAGCGGGTCTCCCGGTTATTGGAGATTCGCTGCTTTGTGTTTTCGCTCAACCGCCGTTTAGTGATAACCTACTTCAAGCCGTTGCTTTGGCAAATATGATGAAGAACAACATCAACTCGCCTAATATAAGATGTGGAGAGGCCGCTATAAATAGGTCCAGGGTAAACAGGGCACAAAGAATGCCGGTTAACAGAGTAACAACGGTGAAGCTGGGTCTAAGATGATTGAATTTGTACTGATAGAGTATGAACATCACGGAAATATAATAGATCAGCACAGAGCCAAAGGCAAAACAAAGCATAAAGACGTACTCCAATTGATCTATAAAGAGAAGTTGTATGGAAGCGGCAATCATACTGAGTGAAAAATAAATAAACAAATGCCCGTATATGAGGCTCTGTCCTGCTGTTTGTTTCGATTTGTCTACGTGCTTCTCCACATTCTCGAAGTATTGCCACCAGATGGCTATCACTAATAAAAAAGCCAGGGCTGCAAATAAAACAGAAGATCCTGTGAATTTATAGGATTGCAGGACAGACAGCATGCTGACTACCGACTCACCAAGCAGAATCAGGGTGAACAACGCAAATCGTTCTAATAAATGCGCAGTATGAATAGGCGTCTTGACCAAAATCTTTCGTCCGAGCAGAGGTACAATAATGTCCACAGCAATGCCTGCATATAGAAACAAATACCGTACTGAGGAGTCAAAAAAGAGGGAAACGCAGGAGATAACGATCCCCAGCCCAAAGGAGGCTCCTAAGAATCGGGCTGTTTTCTGCTTATGTGCAGCCTCTGTCCGCGAAGAGAGCACATACTGGACGGCGGTTAAGCTCCTTAAACCGATATATCCGACAAAAAACGGCAAATAATTCGCATCAAAGTCCACATCAAGACTAGCGGTCATGATCAAAACAAAAAACAGCTGCACGATCATAAAGAGCCGTTGCGCATTGCTGTCACGGCCGAATCGGTTGATGTATACGGATTGCCCTACCCAAGCCCACCAAATCGGAACGAAAATCAGGATGAATTTCACCAGATGCTCAACGGAAATACTGTTATGCTCGACATGCAGTAATACATGGGTAGCTTTGGAAACAGCAGCTACAAATAACAAATCATAAAAAAGCTCTAGCCAAGAAACCTTTTTCTCATGCATTGTTAGGAAGCCCCCTCAGATTCTGCAGAATAGGTGTGGAGACTGGTGACGTTTCATCAGAATATATTAGCACACAATTACTTAAAAAATAAGCAAATATTTAGACCCTTTAGCGTATCCGTTATTAGAAGAATCAGCATACGTAATTCCCGATAAATTCCTTATACACCTTGCGGTTTCGTGATGTGTTTTTTACTGTTATGTCGTAAACTATATATACGTGATTTTCGCGTAAACCCGGATGAACCGGTGAAGCTGCTGCGGTTCCCCAATACATATAATACAACCGGGAGATCTATAATTTCGTGACAGGAAGGACTTTTAACTTCACTATGAATACGAAGCCGCTGACAAAAAATGTAACATTCATTGAAGCTCTGGCCATTGTGGTGGGGATGATCATCGGATCGGGGATTTTTCTGAAGCCGGGTATTGTGCTGAATCATGCCGGTACGCCATGGATGAGTATTTTGGCCTGGGGGATTGGAGGAATCATTACGCTGGCTTCGGCGCTGAGCGTGGCGGAAATCGCAGCCGCCATTCCTAAGTCAGGAGGGCTCTATACTTATCTAGGTGAACTGTACGGCGGGGTGTTCGGTTATTTGCTGGGTTGGGTGCAGGCTGTAATCTCCTATCCGGCCTCTGTTGCGGCGCTGGCGATAGCGTTTGCCACATACTCCGGATACTTTTTGCCGCTCAATCACTGGCAGCAGAAGCTGCTGGCGGTGTCCATTCTGGCATTCATTCTCCTCATGAATGTCATTGCCACCAAATTCGGCGGTATTATTCAGACGGTTGCGACTGTTGGGAAGCTGATTCCGGTTGCAGGTATCGTAGGAGTAGGTTTATTCTCGGATTTGGCTCCCGGCTTTGGAGGGATTGGAGCTACTGCGACCGGTGCAGGCTTTGGGGCGGCGGTTCTGGGCACATTATGGGCCTATGACGGTTGGATCAGCGTGACCAATATGGCAGGAGAAATCAAAGATCCGGCCAAGACTCTGCCGAAGGTCATCTCCATTGGTGTGATGTTCGTGATCGCCGTTTATGTGTTGTTCAATATTGCAATTTTCAAGGCGCTGCCTTACGATCAGATCATTTCTTCCCAGACTCCTGGGGCTGATGCAGCCGAGGCTTTGTTTGGCAGCGGCGGCGGGGCTTTCATTACTGCGGGGATTATCGTGTCTGTACTTGGTGCGCTGAACGGGTATTTAATGACCGCGGCGCGGGTGCCTCAGGCAATGGGGGAGAAGAATCAGATTCCTTTTTCCCGGGTACTCCGAAGCATCCATCCCAAGTTCCAGACTCCAGCCAATGCGCTCATTTTTCAAAGTGTGCTGGCGGTCATCTATATTTTCTCGGGCACCTTTAATACGCTGACGGATTTGCTGGTGTTTGTGTTGTGGATTTTCTTTACAATGGGTGTGTTTGGTGTGTTCATCTTGCGTAAAAAACTGCCGCAGGAGAAAGGACGTTACCGTGTGCCACTCTACCCGGTTACCCCTATCCTAGGGGTGGCAGGCGGGATCTATATTCTGGCCAGTACGATTGTCAGTGATCCGCTGCGTTCCCTTGTGGGTATCGGCATTACGCTGGCCGGACTCCCGGTCTACTATGTGCTGTCCCGCAAAAACCGGTAGTTTTAAAATAATGAAAGAACTCGAGTAATTATTTTCTTGACATAAGCAATATAAAGTTATATGATATTAAAGCGTCTTTTGAAGATGATTTCTTTTTTTGAAAGATACCAGTCTAGTGGAATTCGAATAATTAGACATCTATTTGGACTCTTAGCTCAGTTGGTAGAGCAGTTGACTCTTAATCAATTGGTCCAGGGTTCGAGTCCCTGAGAGTCCATCACAGAAGAAACGGCAGAGATGCCGTTTTTTCTGCTGTTCGGGTAGCGGAGTGGCTTTTATTTGGTTTGAATCGTGGTATAGTTTGGATAGAAAAGACGTACAATGCAGAGAGAGCCGTGCGTCAACACGACTCTCTAGGCAATAGCCGCTTTTAAGGGCGGCGGCTTTAAGGTATTACGGGCAGAGATAGACCGCATCCTTTGGACCAGGGCGGTCGGCACATACAAAGCGACTCCAAAGCTCTTGCTCTTATCGGACAAGCGCACCAAACACGTCAAATATTGACGTGTTTTTTTGCGTTTAATTTCGGCGTCGATCATGCTCCAGTTCTTCTTTTATATATTGCATCAAAAGCTTCTTGGAAGAGGAGATATACTCATCATTGCGTGCTTGCAGCAGGCCGACCGGAATGGCGGAATCCTTCAGTTCAACTTGGATTCTCACAACATTTGGCGGTAATGGCGTAGAATCGAGAACGGCTCCTATGGAGGAAGGGATTTGCCGGACGAACCCTGCAATGGCTGAGATTTGACTTACTGTATACAGAAAAGGAGTTTCAGTGTAACGGGAAAATTGCTTCGATAACCGCGAATAATATAAACAGGTAGTTCCCCCGGATATGATTGGATAACCCAGTAATTCTTCAAAAGGGATTCCGTCTCTCCCTACCAACGGGTGGTTGTCCACTGCGATGAAAGAGATACGCTCGTTGTACAGTGGCTCAAAGTGAAACGAAGCCGCTTCGGCAGGTTCTCCGCATATGGCAAAGTCCAATACATTCTGAAGCAGTGAACGGGACAGAGAGGCTGTGTTCCCGATTACGAAGTGGCAGGATACATTGGGCTTATAGTCTCGGAACCGCTTCAGCGAGTTTGGCAGTACCTGTTCTGTTAATGATTCCAGTCCTCCGATACTTAGAGTGCCGATCTCCTCTTTTTGCAAAGCTTTGGCCTGTTCTGCTACATAGTTCCAATGTTGAATCAGCTTGTCGATCTCTGTTGCAACTATTTGCCCGGCAGCGGTAAGCTCTGAATCCCAGCCTCGTTTGAAAAGCTTGATGCCCAGTTCCTTCTCCAGCCGCTGAACCTGGTTCGTAATCGTAGATTGTGCGTAGTTCAGTTTTGCAGCGGCTTTGGAGAAGTTTCCTTCTTGAAGGATAGTCTGAAATGTAGTGAGTTCCTTTAAGTCCATAGTCTATATCTCCATCGGATAAATTGAATTTTTATATCATTTAATTCAATTATACAGAATAAGTGATGGGGAGTACAATAAGGATAAATCGCTAAAGGAGTGAAGTGAACATGCCATTCGTCAGGGTAAGTTACTTGGAAAATAAATACGATGCGGAGCAATTACCCAATATTAGCCGTGATATCATGAGTGCTCTAGTTGAGCATTTTAACGTACCTGAGGATGATTTTTTTCAAGTATTCCATGCACACAAAGCAAGTGAGTTTTACTATAGTCCGAATTACTTGAACATAGAGCGAACGGATGGACTGCTCTTTATTCAAATCACGCTCAAATCCGGAAGAAGCACGGAGCAAAAAAAGAGTTTTTACAGCAAGTTGGCTCAACTGTTGTCGAACACCCTCCACATCAGGAAAGAAGACGTCTTCGTCGTGCTGGTCGATACGGAATTTGAGGACTGGACGTTTGGTAGTGGCATCGCACAAATGATTGAACGTCCATAGAAGGAAAGGAGGGGATTGGAATGAAGCATCGTAAAATTGCATCGAAAGCCCTTGAAACCTTTGGGGAGATTGCCCCAGCGTTTGCCCGCTATTCGGAAGAAGTGTTCTTCGAGGAGGTATGGCGGAGAGAGCAATTATCGCTTCGGGAACGCAGTCTCCTTACGGTATCGGCGTTAGTCGCTGGTGGACTTACAGAGCAGTTGCCCTTTCATATCCGTCTGGCCCGGGAGAACGGTCTATCCGAGGAAGAATTGATCGAAGCGATAACTCATCTCGCTTTTTACGCGGGGTGGCCGCGCGCCGCAACTGCGATACAGGTGGCTAAGGATATTTTCCAAGAAAACTAGAAAGTGATTCCCAAAGTGACAACAATGTAACAAACCCCCTCCTGCTTATCACCTGGATCGAACGACAGGATTTGCGCTTAACCATACAATTAATGTGTTGGTTGGAACTGCCTGTTCGATCTGACTTGGGTTAAGCCCAAATTTAAGGGAAGCAAGGAGAGGATTTTCGTTGAGTAAGAATAAGAATAACAAAACCCGCCGCACGTCCGGCATGCTGGCCGCTCTGCTGATGTTGACTCTTGCCGGTGAAGCAAGCGCGTATGCTCAGCCGTCTGAGCCATCAGATCATTTAGCCTCGGTCCAACAAGTTGCCGCACTCAGCAGCGCTGCCCCGGGAGATTTAAAGAACGGGCCCCGTGATGCGAAGGAAGTTGAGGCGTTTCTTGACGCATTTTTTGCCCGGGATGCCATCAAGCAAAAAGCCGGATCGGCTGCGGTCTCTGTTGTTCAAGACGGGAAGGTGCTCGTCTCCAAAGGTTACGGCGTAGCTGACAAAACGTCGAAGGCACGGGTTGATGCTAACCTGGGTACCTTCCGGATCGGCTCCGTTTCTAAAGTATTTACAGCCGCAGCTATTATGCAACTTGTCGATCAAGGGAAAATTTCGCTTCAGGACAACATTGAAAAGTACCTGGATGGTTACAAAGTAACAAATCCCTTCGATACACCGGTAACGATAGAGCATCTGTTGACGCATACGACCGGTTTTGAAGTACGCGAACCTACGGATGCCAGCTATTTATTTGACCCTTCCCAGAAACCTATTTCATTAAAAGAAAGCATCTACGATGTGTTCCCACCTGTTGTTCGCAAGCCGGGAACGTCCTATATGTACGATAATTTTGCTTCCAGGCTGCAAGGATACATTGTGCAGAAGGTAAGTGGAGAATCCTTCGGGAGTTATGTGCAAAAACATCTGTTTAAGCCGCTCGGTATGACTTCAAGCAGCTTTAGCATGACCAAAGATTTGACCCGCCGGCTTGTAACTTCTTATGATGCGGAGGGCAATGCTATTCCGGTGTATGGTTTTTCGCCGGGTGAATGGCCGGAGGGCAGCATGTTATCGACCGCCTCCGATATGGCATTGTTCATGAAAGCTTTTCTGAATGATGGCCGTGCGGCGGACGGTACGGTTATCCTGTCACCTGAATCGGTGAAGGCGATGTCGGCTTACCAGATAGCCATCCATCCGGATTTGCCGGATATGACATATGGCTTTGAATCGCCCGTGCTTCCGGCCAAAATGAAGGGTGAAACAGTGATCTCCAAAGGTGGCGACATTCTGGGCTATAGTTCGCTGCTGTGGATTCTACCTGACCGTAAAACGGGTGTTTTCGTTTCTTACAATACGAATCAGGATTTGCGTAATGATCTGTTTACCGCTTTTATGAATCATTATTATGCGAGTGGCAAATCGCCGTATGAAGCGAAGGGTTTCAAGGTACAGTCCGCGGAAGATCTTGCCAAGTTTGAAGGCCTGTACTCCGATTTGCGGATTAAACTACTGACCAAAGTCGAAGTGGCAGGAGATGGCACTCTAAGGGTGAGCGATATGCTCAGCCGTCACCAGTTGAAGCAGACCGGCGAGCTGCTGTTCGTTGATGAGGAGGGGAATCCTCTAGCCTTCAAGGCGGATGCCGAGGGCCGTATCCTCTATATGAAATACTCTAATTTATTCAGCTATGCGGCCAAAATACCGGAGGATCCAGCCGAATTCCCGGATGTATCGGCCGATCATCCGTATGCAAGCTACATTCTTAGCTTAAAGTCACTGGGCTTCTTAACGGATGATTTGTCACAGCCATTTGAGCCTACGCAAACGGTCACCCGTGGAGCGTTCATCCATACTTTTAACGCGATATGGAGTATCCCTGAATCTTCAAAACCGTCCGCATTCAAGGATACTGAAAATTCTCCCTACCGAAAGGATATTCAAGCCGCTGTCGAGGCTGGTATGCTGAATGGAACGGGGAGCGGATTGTTCGAACCGGACCGTCCGATTCTTCGCGAAGAAGCTGCGGCTATCGTCTGCCGCTTGCTTACTGTAACGGGAATTAGGGTGCCGGATTCCACGGCTGTCCTTGCACCGGGCACGTCGAAATGGGCTGCCGATGCTGTCAGCTCTGCGGTCATCTGGAAGCTGCATGGACCGGAGGTGACCGAGTCGAACGGCATGTTCGATTACGGCTCTCAGCGGGCGTTGAACAAGCAGGAACTGGCGGCTTTGCTGTTCACGATGCTGCTTCCGTAATAAGTTCATTACAGTGGGGGGCGATTCATTTGCCTCCCCTTTTTGTATGGAAGCACGGAATGGTATGATGAAGGAGCAACAGCCGGAAGGGAGTTCGCCGATATGGATTTTAATATATTTATTATCGAAGATGATGAGGCCATTTTTGCTTCCTTAAAGGAACGATTGGAGCAGTGGTCGTTTCATGTCACGGGACCGGAGCGATTTGATGATGTGATGAGCACCTACATTAAAGTGCAGCCCCAGCTGGTCATCATAGATATACAACTTCCAATGTATGATGGTTTTCACTGGTGCCGGGAGATTCGGGCAGTGTCAAAAGTGCCGATTCTCTTTCTATCTTCGCGCGATCATCCGCTGGATATGGTGATGGCGATGAATATGGGGGCGGACGATTATATTCAAAAGCCGTTTCATATAGACGTGCTGCTCGCGCAAATACAAGCGATTCTCCGCCGGACCTATGCTTACAGAGAGGAAGCTGATGACCTTATCGAATGGAACGGCACCATTATTGATATGAAGCGTGGCCTGATCCGCAAGGATGGGCAGGACGTGTTATTGACCAAGAACGAATTTTTTATTCTGGTGGTGCTCGTCAAGGAGAAGGATAAAGTGATTTTACGCCAGGATCTGATCCGCAAGCTGTGGGATGATGAGACCTTCGTCAACGACAATACGCTGACAGCGAACATAACGCGGCTGCGTCAAAAGCTGGCGCTTTTCCAACTGGAAGAAGCAATTGTAACAAAAAAAGGGCTTGGATATATGGCGTGTACGTTATGAGCGGGAAACGTTTATTCCTCCGCTATCTGTATGACAGGAAAAGCTGGATTGTGTTCTTCCTGCTCTCATTGTTATTTGTAGATTTGCTGATCTGGATCGATAATGGTATTTCCATCCGGGGCAATTCGATGCTCTATTTAAACCTGCTGCTAATTCTGGCGATGATCGTTTTCCTTGGGTGGCGTTTTCGCAAAGAAACGAGGTATCCGCGAGCGCTGGTTGAACTGGCTGAAGGGATCCATGAGGATTGGGTTGAAACCTTGCCGTCAACTTATTTGTATCAGGAGGAAGCGACGAACCAGCTCTTACGGGCAGTGGACCACTGGTACTGGCATAAAATATCGAAGAGCCATTCTGCCCGATCTATGGAGCAGGATTATATCGCTGCCTGGGTGCATGAGGTAAAGACGCCGCTGACTGCAGTGAAATTAACCATCGATACCAACAGAGACCATCCGGCGATGCGTAAAATCGAATCGGAATGGCTGCGGATTCATTTACTCATCGACCAGCAATTATACATTTCGCGTTTGCCGACACTTGAAGCTGATTATGTGTTGGAACAGACGGGAATTCAGCGGCTTGCTGCACTGGAAGTACGTGAGCTTAGCTCCTGGTGTATGGAGAAAAATATAGCTGTTGAGTTTGAAGGCGAAGAGACTTTAGTTAGAACGGACCGCAAATGGTGCCGTTTTATTATTAGGCAAATATTGACGAATGCGGTTAAATATAGCCCGGACGGCGGAATGATTGTGCTGTCTACTACAGCCACTGAGGATGGGCCTGTCAGACTGACGATTAGAGATGAAGGACCGGGCATCGCCGCACATGACTTGCCGCGTATTTTCGATAAAGGCTTCACCGGAGGGAACGGCAGACTGCAAAATGCGGCAACTGGACTGGGGCTCTATTTAGCTCAAACTGTTGCCGACAAAATCGGGATTAGGTTAACGGTAGAGTCGGAGCCCCAATCAGGAACGGCCATGCAGATGACCTTCACCGCGATCAATGCGTTCGAATCTGTCCGGACTTCAATATGATAATATTGTCACGTAGAACCTCCTGCTTGTCATCTGATACGGGCGACGGGCATGGCCTGTTTCTCTAAAATGAAGGTTATATCAGAGTGGAGGCTATGGAGATGAATCAAAACAATGGGCTGAGAACCGTACTGCATGCGCAGGAAGTCCGTAAATCATTTGGTGTCAGGGGAAATGTTCAGCAGGTGCTGAAGGGCATCAACCTGCGTGTAGTGGAAGGTGAGTTTGTCGGAATCATGGGGCCGTCCGGGTCGGGGAAGTCGACTTTGATCAAAGTGTTGGCGACCATTGATAAAGCGACGGAAGGCAAAATTCTCGTCGAAGATACGGATGTCTCGATTATGAAAAACACCGAATTGTCTGCTTTTCGGCGCAGGAAGCTGGGCTTCATCTTTCAGGATTACAACTTACTTGATACGTTGACGGTAAAAGAGAATATCCTGCTGCCCCTTTCCCTCGATAAGATGAAGAAAGCAGCGGTGGAGGCTGATTTTCAGGCCATGGCTGCAGATCTTGGCATCGGGGAGATTGCCCATAAATATCCGAATGAAATTTCCGGGGGGCAGCGGCAACGGACGTCAGCTGCACGCGCATTAATCCACCGGCCCTCCATCGTATTTGCGGATGAGCCGACTGGTGCTTTGGATTCGAAGGCGGCCTCCTCTCTATTGGGAATGCTGGAGGAGCTTAACGGGCAGCACAATATTACCATTATGATGGTGACTCATGATCCTGTGGCCTCGAGCTATTGCAGCCGCGTAGTGTTTTTGAAGGACGGAATGCTGTATTCCGAATTGTACCGTGGCAGCAAGACACGGCAAGCTTTCTTCAAAGATATATTGAATGTGCAGGCCGTGCTCGGGGGTGATCATATTGACACTGTTTGAGTTGATTATCCGTGGTGTGCGGAAAAATATTAAAAATTACTACTTATATTATTTTGCACTAATTTTCAGTACAGCCCTTTATTTCGTGTTTGCCACATTGCAGAATGACTCATCGGTAATGGCAGCATCATTCGGCGATATTCCATTTACTTTGGTGTTTGATGTGGCCGGAATTTTGGTGCTCACGATTGTGGATGTATTCATGATCTACGCGAACAGCATTTTTCTGAAACGCCGCAGCAAGGAAATCGGGCTGTATCAGCTGGTGGGGCTGACGCACAGCGCGGTAGCAAGGTTGCTCATCACGGAGAGTGCGCTGCTGGGGATGGGGGCGCTCCTGATCGGAATAGTTGGGGGAGCGCTTGTGGCGCGGATTTTTATGCTTATTCTGATGAAACTGATCGGTATAGAAAGCGTTGTAACCCTCTCTTTCTCGAGTGGAGCCGCCTTGCAGACCGTCATCGTATTTACTGTGCTTATCGGCCTTACCATGGTACAAATGCTGTTCAAGGTTTACCGCTCAACGCTGCTCGATCTATTCAAGGCGGACAAGCAGGGCGATTATCCGCGAGAGCCGAAGACTGTTCTGTCCGCTTTGATGGGGCTGCTTGGTATTGGACTGATCGTTACAGGCTATCTGCTCTCCAGCCAAACCCTCGGCCAGAATCTGTTCCAGCAGGTGCTTGTGATTCTTGCCTCGACCATACTTGGGACCTATTTGCTGTTTCGTGTGACGATAGGCTGGCTGTTCTTCCGGATACGAAAGGGGAAGGATGGACAGCTTGGGCTAAAAAACAGTTTGTCGCTAGCCCCGATCATGCATCGCATGAAGGGGAATGCGAACTCGCTCACTCTGATTACCATTCTATCTGCGATGACGCTGACGATGGTAGCCATCTCTTATTCGCTGTACTATTCGGCGGAGAGTGAGTCTAGAGCAATGCTGCCTTACGACTTTATCTTTGCCAATAATGAGCGGGCTGCGAAGTCATTTCGTGTTGAACTGGAGAAGGACGGAATTGCGTTTGCTCATCGACCGGTTGAGGCTGTCCGGCTGCCTGGGACGATCGGTAAAGGGCAAGGGGACGGACGCAGCCTGTTGTTGCTCGCGGCAGAACAATTGCAGGCAAGCGGTGCAGACATTATTGTCCCAGGACAGGGGGAGGCCGTCTGGTACACTGGTCTCAAGAAGGCGCTAAGCAAGCAGCCGTTTCCGGTTACTTTTCCACAAGTTGTTGATTTCGGGGCAAGTGGGGTTCACGCCAACATACAATTAACACGGGGAAATGATCGCTATGCCATGAATTTCAGCTTACACGGCCATCAGCTTGTGATGCCGCTGGCCTCGATAAGGGCTATTCGTGAGCAAATGCCATCTTCGCCTGCATATGAAGCGATTGTGATCGACACTTACCAAATTGCGGATAAGAATGAGCGTGCAGCGGCAGCTGGTATCTATGCGAAATATGTCAAGGAAGAGGGAGGCAATCCCGATTTCGATAGCTTTTATAAAGGGTCGCTCCGGAAATTCGGGCTGATCATTTTCATAGCAGGTTTTCTCGGCCTGATCTTCCTGATCTCCACGGGCAGTATTCTGTATTTCAAGCAAATGACAGAGGCGGAGCAGGAGAGGGATAGCTATACGATTCTGTGGCAGCTCGGATTCGGAGAGCGTGAGATCATGGGCGGCATTATCCGCAAGCAGATGTTTGTATTCGCGATACCGCTTGCGATCGGGCTTTTGCATTCCATCTTCGCCGTAAAAGCGGCTTCTGCGCTGTCTTTATCTAACCTCACCTTCCCGGCAGCTATTGCCATGTCGGTATATACGCTCATCTATTTTCTGTTCGCTGTGCTCACTATTGTTTATTATCGCCGGATTGTGAAGATGTCTCAGCATTAAGGCTACTAAGTTGTGCGAGCTCCTACATTATATCCACTATTTTTTTGAAAATTGGACAAAATTTAGGTAGATTAATGAACCGAAACCGGTTTATAATGGATTTATACAAAATGTTTGCGCTTACATATTTTCCTGTGAAACTACCCCTGTAACGAAGACAACAGGCGTTTATATACGATTATACGAAACCGGTTGGAATAACAATAGTCTGAGCCGATTCGACTCCCCCCCTCCAAAGGTGTCAGCACCTATACAGTGTGGAAAACGCTTATTTATGCTCTGGCTATTCCGGGTTTCAAATGTGCGGAGCGCGCGCCGTGCATTGAAATAAGAGAAAATAAGTGAGGTGATATTACTGGGCTGATCAAGGGTAGACTGTTACCGTCTGTTTTCCTGCGTCCTATTAAAACTTTCATTTTAAGAGGAGGGAAAGATGATGTTGAGAAGGGGAAAAGTTCTGGTTCTATTACTTCTGTTCACACTCTTGATTTCTTTAGTACCCGCTGGGCATTCAAATGCAGCTTCTAACTGGAATCAGGTATGGAGCGACGAATTCGACGGGAATTCTCTGAATACTGGCAATTGGTCTGCCGAAGTTAACGGCGATGGCGGGGGAAACAATGAACTGCAGTACTACACCAACCGTGCGCAGAACTTGAAAGTTACCGGGGGGAATCTCGTCATTACTGCACTAAAAGAATCCTATGGCGGAAAGAATTACACCTCTGCAAGGATAAAGACACAAGGATTAAAAAGTTTTACCTATGGAAAAATCGAAGCGAGAATCAAGTTGCCCTCAGGGCAGGGGATATGGCCGGCATTTTGGATGCTTGGAACGAACATCGATTTGGCGCATTGGCCTCAGTGCGGGGAAATCGACATTATGGAACGTGTAAACAATAATGCCTTTGTTAATGGCACAGTGCATTGGGATGCCAATGGACATGCTGAGTATGGACAGGTATCCGGCAATCTGGATTTTTCCCAGTACCATGTCTACAGCATTGAGTGGGATGCAAATTATATTAAGTGGTTTGTAGACGGCAACCAATATAATGCCTTCTATATTGAGAACGGAACTGGAAATACGGAAGAATACCAGAAGCCATTCTTTATACTGCTCAATCTTGCCGTGGGCGGAAATTGGCCGGGCAGTCCCGACAATTCAACTCCATTCCCGGCACAAATGCTGGTTGATTATGTACGCGTGTATCAGGCGTCCACTTCGCCAAACATCGAAAGCGGCAGTATTTATACCTTAACAAACAAGGCGAGCGGCAAGGCGCTGGATGTAGTGGACGTTTCCACAGCAAGTGGAGCTAAAATGCAGCAATGGACCAATTACACTGCCAATAACCAGAAATTCAAGGTAGAGAGTACGGGTGACGGATACTACAAGCTTACAGCAGTGCATAGCGGAAAAGTATTGGATGTCCCAAACTCAAGTACTTCCACCGGTGTACAGCTTCAGCAATGGGATGATAATGGTTCCAATGCCCAGCGGTGGAGAATCGTGGATGCGGGAGGTGGGTACTTCAAACTTGTTTCCAAAGTGAGCGGATTGGCCATAGACGTATCCGGATCTTCTACGGCAGATGGGGCAGTGGTCCAGCAATGGACCGACAATGGAACTGATGCTCAGAAGTGGTTGTTTACCAAAGTTAACTAACACCCTAGCAGGACACTGAAGCAAATTTGTCGAATGCCGTGCCCCGTTTCGGGTAATTTATGAATCTTGTGACGGGGTGCAGCTTTATTGCTTCTGCTCCATAGGGAAAAGACGAAAACACAGGCTTAGCTGTGCTCTGCAATCTGTACCTCGAAACCGTCCGGATCCAGTACATAAAAGAACGATATGCGTGGATTCGGCGTGATCGGACCACGCGCTACCGGGATACCCTGGCTTTTGAAACTCTCTATTGCCTCATCCAGTGACGCCACCTCGAACCCAATGGACACACCGCATTCCGGCTTCAGAGCCGGGTCGCTTCCCTGAATAAGCTCGATCTTGGGCTGCCCCTCCGTGCCTAACATAACAATCTGTCTTCCTCTGCTCTCAAATCTGCGGTCAATCGGAAGTCCCAGAATGCTGTGATAAAAATTAAGGGATGCCTCCAGATCCCGCACCCTGAGCGTAATCCAATTCATGCTCAATATCATGTATCCTATCCCCTTTTTGTGGATTTTCTATTTTGTTCATTATACGCTATTTTGGGGCAAGCATGTTTCCAACAATCCGCAGACTCTGCTTTCGGGTAACGAATCTGGACAACTGTGCTCCGAGGTAATTTTGCGAGCCTGGAACAGTGTATATCTTCTTTTTCGCGAGTGAGCGCAGCGCAGTCTCAACTACCTGCTGTGGAGTTGCTTTCTTCCCGACTGAAGCATCCTCTGTCCCCACGACGGTGAAGAAAGCTGTATCTGTAGAACCGGGGCAAAGTGCAAAGAACTGGACTCCACGGTCACGATTCTCCCACCATAATGCGTCTGTAAAGGACAAGACAAAAGCTTTGGTTGCCCCATACACAGCCATATAGGGGAGCGGCTGAAATCCTGCGGTGGACGATACATTGATCACAGTACCAGAGCTTCTGCGCAGCATATCCGGCAAGAATAAATGAGTCATATTTACGACGGCAGCAACATTCAACATAATCTCCTCATGCTGCCGCTGGCCTGAGATTTGCTCGAACCTCCCATGAGTGGCAAATCCGGCATTATTGACCAGCAGCTCAATCTCAAGTTTCAACAGCTGGCATTGCTGGAACAATTCGCTTGGTGCACTTGCTTCCGTAAGATCCATAGCTATGACTTTGACTTTGATGTTATAGCTTCTTTCGAGTTCCGCTGCCAAGTCATCGAGTTTGTTCTTAGATCTGGCTACGAGAACCAGATGGCTTCCTTGTTTAGCCAGCTGTATTGCAAATTGTTCGCCAATGCCGGAAGAGGCACCTGTGACTAGCGACCATTTTCCTTGAATATTCATAAAATTACTCCTCCTATTAAAACGATGTATTCGTTAGGAAACGATGTTACCGATTGTGCGAAAAAAATTACTTTAAACGTAGTGCCCAAAGCAATATTAGCTTGTTAGTTGGTAACAGTGTTTCCTATTGAAATCATAGTAACCTGCTGGCTGGAGAAAGTCAAACCTTCTTTTTTTAAAATTTGCAAGAAGATATGTGCATGTATGATTGACTTTGTGGAATCGACTGTATAGAATGCGTGGTATATGATTGGAAACTGCGTTTCCCGAGAATAACAACATAACTAAAGAAGGCGATTAAGTTGAATGAACCTAATAATTTTGCTGACGCAAGCAATAGAAAGCTGACAACCTACCAGGAAGCCCGCTTACAGAACACAGCTAGTCTTCGTCAACTCGTAGTTGATGCAGCAGCCTTTATTCTTCAGGAAGAAGGGCCGGAAGCTGTCACCGTGCGAAAAGTAGCTCAGAAGATGGGTTGCTCGACCAAGATCATCTACAGTCTGTTTGCTAATAAAGAAGGTTTAGCCCAGCAATTATATCTGGAGGGCTGCAAAATACTCTCGAGCGAATTTGAGAGTGCTTCACAGTCAGAGGATCTGCAGCAGTATTTAATTAATCTGGCAGAAGTGTATTGGGAATTTGGCCAGCGCTATACCAGCTACTATAAATTGATGTTTGGGGGAGCATTTGCAGATTTCAAACCGGATGAGCAGAGCATGAAAGGCACTGTTACTGCTATGCGGCGCTTGTTGTCCGTGATTGTCAGCGCTAAAGAGCAAGGCCTAATTGCTGGTGATTCAAATGCGGAATTTATTGTAGGTACGATTTGGTCCTCTCTTCACGGAGTGATTCACCTGCACATAGGAGGACATTTGGGAAGTGTCGCAGCGTCGCACGCAGTGTATAAAGGAACGGTAGCTCTACTTGCAAACTCGCTGTTTGCACCTGCAGCCGCAGCCAAGCATTAAAGCAGGAGTAGTTAGTGAAATCCTTTATATAGGGCCTGGGTTCGAATCCTGAGAGTCTATAACACAATTAAACGGCAGAGATGCCGTTTTTTTGTTTCTAAATTTGTTTTAAATCTTTACAAATGTCGAAGAATGAGGCCTATTTCCGAAAAAAGGAAAAGGTATATAAGTAAGGGAGAACTAGGACTTATTAATTTAATAGGGATAAATTCCGATAAAGAAAGAGTCCTGTACAACTAAAGTCACACCTGCATACCCATAACGGGACAGAAAAACCGAGTTTGAAACAAAGGCAAATCCGTACGAAAGTCGGAGACGCAAAGCCACGGGTCTACTTCATCCAAAGGAGGATGTTAAGACAGCCGGGCCGCTCAAGGCACTTGGTTTTTTGGCGTGCCTACAAATAGCGCTGGGGGAGAGAAGTAAATGAGGTTTAGAAGGAAAGGGAAGTTTTCGCGGACGGTTGTGTCCGCAGTGGCGGTGAGTATGCTTGTGGGCCTGTTTAGCGGAGGCCTTAGCATGAAGCAGGTTTTGGCTGCCGGGACCGATCCGGGTAGAACGGACTATAACGTATCCGGCGACCAGATTGTATGGCTGGAAGCAGAGGCCGACGGGGTGAAGCAGGTTCACGCGATGAATCAGGCCAGTGGTGCCAGCACTGTTCTTACATCGGGTTCATCCGCCAAGGATGCGCCTTATGTGAGCGGCAACGTTGCAGTGTGGGCCGACAAAGGAACAGAGCAGGAGTCTTCACTGAACTGGGATATTTACACTGCCGATCTTGAGACGGGTACCCGAAGAAAGCTTAACAAACAGTCTGGCACATATGGCAATCCGACTACAGATGGAGTCGGTGTAGTCTGGTACGAGCGCAAAAATTACGGCAGCATGATCTATCATGATCTGGCTACGGGTGTTGAAGCCGACCTCGGCGAAGGACGTTTCCCGGTGCTGGCCGGCGGCAATGTGGTGTATAAGAATGCCCGTGACGGGGGGCTCAGTCTGCTCCATTTGAAAAGCGGGGCTACGCGTGCACTTGTTAGTTTGGGCGGAGCAAGCTATGTGGACTGGTTTGTTTTTAACGGCAGCGATGTGCTGTTTAAGCAAAAAAATGGGTCTTCCGAGAGCAAATATGTGATTTTGAATATCAAGGACCTAACTGCTCTGCCTGTGGATCTCACCGAGATGAAGCCTGGAGGAACCCAGTATGCCTTCATGTCGATAGGTGAAGGACAGGCAGTTTTTCAAGAGGAAAGGGACGGTGCTGCCACATTGCAGCAAGTGAACCTTACTACATATGCAGTGAAATCACTGCCAGCAATAGAGCCCGGAACGAAGCTGATCGGCATTACCGGGGATAAACTGCTTTACAGCAAGAAGGATGATTACATAGAGTCGATAGACCTGAAAGAAGGATCAACCCCTCCGAGTCCGGGAGCCACTCCAAGTCCAGGGGTAACCCCAACGCCAGGAACGACTCCAACTCCAGGGACAACCTCAACTCCAGGTGCAGTTCCAAATCCAGGCGCAGATCCGAGTCCGGGTGCAACCCCGGAAGTGAAGACCACTGTAGTGACCGGAGCCAAGGACAGTCAGGTTATCGGAAGTGCGGGAGGTACTTTGTCTGTACTGAATGGCTGGGCACGGCTGGAGATTGCAGCAGGAACCTTCCCTGACAATACCACTGTAAGCTTGGCCCAAGCTGAGCTGGAGAAAGAAGTACTGCTCGACGCAACAGGCAAAAAACTGCTGAAGGCAGGTTCTGCGTGGCAGGTGCAAGCGAGTGCTCCGTTCCTGATGCCGGCCAAGCTGACGGTAGGGTACCCGAAGGAAGCGCCTTGGACGACAGGTCGTGAGAAGCTTGGAATCTATAGCAACGATCTGGCAAAAGGCATATGGAACTATATTGGCGGAGTGACTGCGGCGGAAGACGCCGTTGTTCAATCCAGAATTATAGCTTCCGGACTATATGCGGTAATGCTGCGCGGAGCTGAATTCACAGATATGTCAGGCCACTGGGCGCAGCAAGCTGTAGAGGTGCTGGGGGCTAGGGGGATTGTGAACGGGATGAACGGAACCGCTTATGCGCCAAAAGGGATCCTGACCCGGGCTGAATTCACCAAGTTGCTGGCAGCAACTCTTGGATTGCAGCCGCAGCGGCCGGAGACACCGGCTTTCCGTGATGTTTCAGCTGCGAACTGGTCCTACCCTTATGTGGAAGCAGCTGCAGCGGCAGGAATCGTAACGGGAGAAGGTGGACTTTTTCACGGCAATGATCCGCTGACCCGTGAACAGATGATGGTGATGCTGATGCGGGCAATAGACAGCACTATCGGCAGCCGGGCTTCTGCTGCTGAATCTGCCAAGCTTCAAGCCGAATTGGGCGGATATAAGGACAACGGCAGCGTTAGCAGTTGGGCAAGGGATTCTGTAGCTGCGGCGGTGGGCAAGAAGCTGGTGCAGGGTAACGGACAGCTTTTGAAGCCTAAAGATTCATCAACAAGAGCAGAAGCAGCGGTCGTGATGTACAAGCTGCTGGCTGAGCTGAATTTACTCTAACTTACAACGGATAGGAGATCAAATCATGAAATTCGGAGCGCTCAAAAGGAAGTGGCGCGGCGGCAGCATGAAGGCACGTTTTAACCTCATGCTTGCTTTGCTGTTGGTCATTTCTTATATTCCCATCCTTCCAGGTCTGGATAAGTTCATCTCTCCGGCTTATGCAGCTACCAATATGCGGATTGAACCCAGTGAACTTAACCCGGAATCGGGAAAATCGGTTAAAATCTCCTTCAGCTTCAACGCGGCCGACAACGGTCAGGAGTATCATAAAACGAATATCAGCCTCTGTACTCCGCAGCGGGACGGATCGTCCCCGCTCCTCGGGGATCTGATTAAGAGCGGTGAATATCCAACGAAGCTGAACGGCCAATATATCGTTCATGAGTATGAATGGGACGGGAAAATCGGCGGTGTACCGCTGGATGAAGGGCGCTATAACATCTGTATCTCCCCTGCCGAGTATAACGGTGTTGGCGTGTACTACGGGCAGATCGCCAGCTTTGAAATCCTTGGAGGCGATGAATTGCCTCCTCCGGCAGCTTTGCAGATCAAACCTGCTGCTGCAGGACAATCTGTGGTTTCAGGAACTGCTGAACCAGGGGCCCAGCTGGAAGTGGAACTTTATTATCCGTCCAATGGGGAAAAACGGCTGTACTCTAATATTGCTGTCAACAGCGCAGGCCAATGGAGTGAACAGATCGGGATAACGCTGGGCAAAGCCGTGCATATCACGGCAAGAGCGAAAGAGGAAGGTAAGTACTCGGGGGTTTCGGAGCCGCTCGCAGTGCTGCGTGCGCCTATGCCTGCATTTTCACTCAGCTGGGAGGCGCTGGCAGCCTATTATTATAAGCTGGATACTGTTCAGGCCATGCAGGAGAAGGCTCAGGACATTGCAGTATTGAACCAGTCTGCAACCTCTGCGGGAACAATCAGCGGCCTGACCTCCATTCTGCTGACCAATCCGCAAACCAGCCGGGCTATAAACAGCGGGGATCTGCCGCAGTTTACAGAAGCGGCACTTCAGGATCGGCTGCGGATTGTGAACCCGTCCGGACAGGCACCGGTTGATCCGGCCCGGGGAGATTTTGTCTACTCCAGTGATTCAATCTCGCTGCAGGCGTTGATGCCGCTGCAATTCGGCGTGAACTATTTAAGCCGTGACCCTTATACAGGTGTAAGTGGATTAGGGTGGCATCACAGCTATGAATGGAAGCTGACTGCGGTAGAAGACGGCAAGGTAGAAGTGATGAGCCCGGATGGCTCACGTTTTGAGTACGTACCTTTGTCGGGAGGAGAGTATCTGACACCGCGCGGCACGGACTGGACGCTGAGTGCTCCGTCAGCAGGGGCGTATACTCTATCATCACCTCAAGGCGATCTCTACCGGTTCAATGCAGAGGGGCTGCTACAGTCCATTACGGATTTGAACGGGAATAAGATCACATTTGCTTACCAGGGTACGAAGCTGGCAACGGTCAGTACAGCCGGGGCTTCTCTAAGCTTAAGCTACGACGGAGCAGGGAAACTGATGACTGCAAGTGATCCAACCGGCCGCCAAATGTCATTTCATTATCACCCGGCCACTGGAGACCTGATGTCGATTACTGATGTGGATGGGGCCACAACTAAGCTTACCTATGATAACAAACATCATGTGCTTAGTGTTACGGATGCCAAAGGGACCGCAACGATGAGTGTGACCTATGATGACCATCAACGCGTGACTGGCTTTACCGATTTTTACGGGCAGACGAGTTCATCCAGCTATGAAGGGCGTGTAGCTCCAGTAGTTCGGGGAGAGGTGTCGGAAGGCGGCGAGACTGGGATAAATCCTGCGAACGGACGGGATATTCCGGACTCGGATGAAGTGATTTTGTCCGGTACGATGCATAATCTTGCTCATGCACCTGCATACCGGCAGGTTGCCGGGCTGAAGCCGCTCATTGCTGACTATTTGGCGGGCAGCATCGGAGCCATCGAGAACAAACGGGATGCCTTCATTACTTCTGCGGTTGCCGCTCCAGGCGGGATTGCTGCCATCCAAAGTGCAATTGCGGCCAGCAGTACATCCCCGGCAGTTGTCAGTTCGGGTCATTTAAATCTTGAAGAAAGCGTAACATTCGGGTCGCCGAACAAGCCTGTGGTGCTGATCGTGGATGGTATGAATACGAACCGGGATATTACCGTGCGTGTGTACGGTACGCTGATTCTGAAGCAGGGACTTAATGCCAATACCAAGCTTGCACTGGATGTGCAGAAGGTTCAAGGCTTGTACGGCAATCTGTGGTCCGGCGGAACGATTCATCTCAACAATGATTCTTCCGTAACTGTGGGGGATACACTGCAAACGGGCAGTTTGACCTATAACAGCGGCGGGTTGACCATTGATGCGCAGCGGATATTGATTGCCGGAGACTTGTCCATTAACACTAGGGTGGAAATGAACATCGCCCAGGAGATGGTCGTTGGCGGAATCGTATCCAATAACCAGACGGCGAATCTAACCGTGTCCGGCGGCGATCTGTTCGTTCGTGACAACGTCAGTGTTAACAATAATCTGAATGTGCAGACGGGCGGTCTATTCGTCCTTGGCGGAGACATGACTCCGAACCAGACTCCTGTTGTTCATACGGGAGTGGGAGCAGGCAAGACCATTTTGACCTACTCGGAGAGCGGAGCAAGCGATGTGAATTCCGGGAATGCCAGAACGGTGAGTGCTGCCGGATTGGCCTCTTCCATCGCCACTACTGCGAATAAAACAACGTGGACCAATGCGCTTCATCAAGATACTGCTTATGTATGGAATAATAATTTTCAAGTCGTTCAGCGGCAAGCGGCGAATGGCTCGATCGTTAAATACAGCTATGACAGCAGTGACCGGGTAACCGCGATCACAGACGCTAACGGCAATAAAGAGAAATTGGCATATGACGAGCGCGGCAATGTTACTCAGCTGACTGATGAGAATGGTACTTCCGCCCTCACACGTTATAACGCCTTGAACCGTCCGGTTGAGAAGATCGATGCCCTCGGCAACCCTTCCACCTACGATTATGATACCGCAGGCAATCTTGTCACAAGTACGGATGCCCTCGGCAGCACTGTCACCATTGTCAGAGACAGTGCAGGGGTTCCGGTCTCCGTAACCGATGCTGAAGGGCATACCACAGCATATATCAATGATGCTGCCGGGTTCGCACAGGAAATTAAGGACCCGAGCGGATATACGACAGTGATTGAGCGTGATACCCTGCACCGCACCACCCAAGTGGCAGATGCCGATGGCAAGCTGCAAGGTGTCGAATATGACAAGAAGGACCGTGCCGTTTCCATAACCAACGCACTTGGCCAGACGAGCACGGTCACTTTTGACGCAAATGGCAATGTGGAAGAACAAACGGATGAAGCCGGGACAAAGACCGTCAGCTCTTACCAGGTATACCGGTTAAACGGCACGAAGGACGGACTTGAGCATAGTACCAGCAATACGTATGATGCGCTTGGCCGCGTGATAGAGCAAAAAGATAAGGCGGGTGAGACAACGGCTTACAGCTACGACAGTGTCGGACAAGTAAAGGAAGTTACCGATGCTGAAGGCGGGAAGAGCACTTATACCTACGACGATAACGGAAATATGCTCACCCGGAAGGATGCCAAGGGTAACCTCACCTCCTACACCTACAGTAAACGCAATGAACTGCTGAGTGTGACCGATCCACTGAATGCCAAGACGAGTTACCGTTATGATGCGGCTGGCAATACCATCAAAGAGACGGATGCACTGGGCAATAGCACCTATTATGACTACAATGCACTGGGACAACTGGTGAAGGTAACAGATGCGCTACGTGGGGTAACGGAATACCAGTACGACAAGAACGGCAATCAGATTGCCGTCATCGACCCTAATCATTCCATCTGGAAGACCAAATACGACAGCAGAGGTCTGGATGCAGGGACAATCAATCCGCTGAATGAGGAAACGGTCGTAACCCGCAATGCACGCGGACTAATGACCGGGTTCACCGATGCGGCAGGCCAGAAGACCACCTACGAATACGATGATTTGGGACGCAGTACACGGGTACGCAACGCGCTCGGGTACGAAACCTCATATGCTTATGATGCTCAAGGCAATGTAGAGAAGATCGTGGATGCGAATCAGCGTGAAACTGCTTTTATGTATGATCCGCTGGGCCGGTTAACAGATGTGAAGAATGCGGAGGGCAGCACCACCCATTACACCTATGACGCCTCCGGCAACTTGCTGGACAAAACCAATGCCCTGGGAGCAGTGACTTCCTATCACTACGATGCACTGAACCGGGTGATTGAATCAGTGAATCCGCTGCAGGAGAAGACCAGCCTTGCTTACGATAAGAACGGCAACCTGCAGAAGGTTACTGAACCGGACAGTAATACAACCGTGTATGCCTATAATAAAGGCAATCAAGTGGAGCAGATTAAGTACGGTAACGATCTTACTGTAAATTACAAATATGACCTCGCGGGACGCCGTGAGTTGATGACGGACAGTACCGGAAACACAAGATATACCTATGACGCACTTAACCGGCCAACGTCGGTCATTGATCCGGACGGCAATAACGTGCGTTATGAATGGACCGCAACCGGACAGCGCAGCAGAGTGATCTATCCGGATAACTCAGTGGTTAACTATGCGTACGATAAGCTGGACCGCATCAAGCAGGTGACGGATGCGCAGAACCAGACGACCAGCTATCAGTACGATGCAGGCGGCCGACTGACGGAGAAGCTGCTGCCAAACAACGGTCAAAGCACTTATACCTATGACGGGGTTGGACAACTGCTGGAGATGAAGCATCAGGCACCGGGCGGCGCGCTTCTGGAGCAGCTGACCTATGTCTACGATCCGGCAGGGAACAAAATACGCACGGAACGCCAGGAAGGCGGCAGCGATGAGGATAATCCGGCAGGCACACAGCGTCCGGCAGACGTCTCGGATTATGCGTACGATGCGCTGAACCAACTGGTTGAAGTGCAGAAGCAGAATGGTTCCAAGGTCGTTTACTCCTACGACACCGTAGGCAATCGTCTGGGCAAAGAAACAACTGAAGCCGGAATTACCACCTTGGAGAGCTACACCTACGATGCGGCCAACAAGCTGACCCATTACGAAAAAGGCAGCGACTACAAGGACTACGCCTACGATAAGCGCGGCAATTTGCTGGAAGTGAGCGGGATCGACAGCGAAACGGCTTTGAGCTTGTTCACGGCGAAGGGCAATGCGCAGAAGGTTACAGTGCCGGAAAGTGTCTATTCGGATAAGAAAGTAAAAGGACTGGAAGCAGGCGGGGCCGCAGACGCAAATGCAGATGCAGTTACCAATACAGATGCATTGTCGGAGCTGTTAGATCCGCTGTCATCGATTGCAAATCCATCCTTAAGTCCAGCAGGAACGATTCCAACCGATGATGGAGGAGCTTCATTATCCGGCCTGCCGGAAGCAGATCCTGAATCTGGCGTCACGGAAGAGGTGTACGGGGCAGACGAAGTCCTGAATCCTGACGCGCTGCTGAAGGTTGCGCAGGCAGCAGGCCCTCAAGTGCTGGAGAGCAACCGCTGGGATGCATCGAACCGGCTGATCGGGAACACCAACGCGTACGGCGATATCACCACATACAAGTATGACGGTGACGGGAACCGGGTCTCCATGCGGACTACCATCGGTGACGGTGCAATTCAGGATGCCTATCTCTCTAGCAATCCTGCCGGGAACCGGGATGGCTGGGAGCCGCAATATAAGAAGCGGCAGATTGATATTTATTTTACCAATGACATCACCATGAGCATTCCACAGCCTCTTATGGCAACCGGAGCTGACGGCCAGAACTGGAAGCAGTCCTACGTCTACGGAGCCGGTGAAGAACGGATCAGCATGAGTTATCTGGTCAGCGAAGATGAGAGCAACGATTGGGAACCGGCTGGTGGAGCCAGTGGTGCAGGAGCGGCGGCTGTAGCGCCGAAGACACTCTATTATCTGAGTGATGCACAGGGAAGCGTGATCGGACTGGAAGGCCAGGACGGCAGCATCTCGGCACGCTACCGCTACGACGAATTCGGCGTAGCCGAAAACCCGGAGAAATTCGACCTGAACTGGTCCGGTCCAGACAACTTGTTCGGCTACACCAGCCTGGGCTATGATTACTACAGCGGCTACTCCCATGCGCAGGCGCGGGATTTTGACTCTAGTATTGGCCGGTTTATGAGTGAGGATACTTATGAAGGGGATATTAATGATCCACAGACGTTGAACTTATATACGTATGTGGAGAATAATCCGTTGAGGTATACAGATCCTAGCGGACATGAGGCACTACCAAAAACTGTAGATGAAGTAATTAGAGATTTTAAGGTTATAACAGGCGGGGCAGCTAAAGGGGCTAAGAAAGGTTCAAAAACAGGGCTGATTGGCTCAGTTGTTAGTGCTTTTATAAGCGCGCTTTTTGCTGCAACTCCAGTAGGTGAAGATCAAGAATATATAAATACAAAGGTTGCAGAAAGTTTAAATATCTCTATTCTAAGTTTAGAAGAAGCAGAGGATATAAAAAAAAATACATCAAAAAATATAGTGTATAGATCGCTTAGTTCCTATGATGTCGGTAACCTAGTAGCTGGGAGAGGTATTCTTTCCAAACACACCCCTCCCCATCGAGAATGGTCTTTACTTGAGCACATACTAGATGGAAATAAGAAAGAAGATGGAAAAGATATATCTATGGGTTCTGATCCTTGGATAGCTACAACTAGAGAGTTGAGAATAGCTAATGAGCGATATAGAGGCAAGCATGGAATTGTTGTGATTGACTTAAATAAAGTTAGTTCAATTAAAAAGTCCGCACAATATGAATTTATGGGACTGTATGAACCATTTGGTGTTGAATATGCAGCTGAAATGGCAGAGAATGATAGTGAAGTATCAGTTTATAAATACATTCCAATAAGTGCGATTGTGGGGTGGATTCCATGACAAATGAAGCTGAATTAAGGAAGGACATATCATCGATTGTTCATAAAATTCTTATTTTGATTAGGAAAGACAGAATTATACCAAATGGAGAAATTTCAATGTTGATTGATTATTTGGATGATTTAAAAATATTCACTAAAGGGAGAGATGATATATCTAAAAAACTAGTATATGAATTATTTTATCTATATACAACTGTTATTAGCCAAATATCTTACAATAAAGATGTAGACATCAGCATTGTTACAGAATTATATATGAAGATTACTTCAGTTTTCAATGATGGCCTTTATCAATAAAAGACCACATGAGAGGAAACGGGACTGCGCCCTGTTTGTGAAACAGAGATTAAAACACCTACTAAGTTTAAGCAACCAGTCGTCGGAAATCTATCATACACAAGAAATTAAGTTTTTTTAACCTAAATAATCTTTAATTTTTGAGGGCCTTGAGGATATTAACTCCCAAGGCCTTTCCTTTTACCGCCCTGTGCCAGATCTTGAATCTGGCGTCACGGAAGAGGTGTACGGGGCAGACAAAGTCCTGAATCCTGACGCGCTGCTGAAGGTTGCGCAGGCAGCAGGCCCTCAAGTGCTGGAGAGCAACCGCTGGGATGCATCGAACCGGCTGATCGGGAACACCAACGCATACGGCGATATCACCACATACAAGTATGACGGTGACGGGAACCGGGTCTCCATGCGGACTACCATTGGTGACGGTGCAATTCAGGATGCCTATCTCTCAAGCAATCCTGCCGGGAACCGTGATGGCTGGGAGCCGCAATATAAGAAGCGGCAGATTGATATTTATTTTACCAATGACATCACCATGAGCATTCCACAGCCTCTTATGGCAACCGGAGCTGACGGCCAGAACTGGAAGCAGTCCTACGTCTACGGAGCCGGTGAAGAACGGATCAGCATGAGTTATCTGGTCAGCGAAGATGAGAGCAACGATTGGGAACCGGCTGGTGGAGCCAGTGGTGCAGGAGCGGCGGCTGTAGCGCCGAAGACACTCTATTATCTGAGTGATGCACAGGGAAGCGTGATCGGACTGGAAGGCCAGGACGGCAGCATCTCGGCACGCTACCGCTACGACGAATTCGGCGTAGCCGAAAACCCGGAGAAATTCGACCTGAACTGGTCCGGTCCAGACAACTTGTTCGGCTACACCAGCCTGGGCTATGATTACTACAGCGGCTATTCCCATGCACAGGCGCGGGATTTTGACTCTAGTATTGGCCGGTTTATTAGTGAGGATACGTATGAAGGGCAGATTGATAATCCGCTGAGTCAGAATCTTTATACGTATGTGGAGAACAACCCTTTAAGATATGTTGATCCCTCAGGAAATATAGCAATGGCGGCAGGAGGATTATATTTAATTCCTGGTGTTGGAGAGGTATTGGCTGTTGTTACTGGCGCAGGTATTGTAGTGTATGGAGGATACAAGATTTATCAGTGGGCTACTGCTCCAGAAGAGGCGCCTAATGTGTCGATTCCGAAAAAAATAGAACTTAAAGTAATTCCAGGTGGAAACAATACTAACAAACCAGATCCAAATCCTAAACCCAAAGCTCCACCTGTAAACCAACCCAATAACGATAAACAAAGAAAAGAACCAACGAAAATTTATCGGCTAGGAAGTGATAGTCCTTGGAATTTGACACCTAGGGCTACAGATGCGACTACAGGATTATCGTTCCAACTAACTCGTCCCACCTCTGGAGGTTTTATTGAAACAACAGTTGAACAAATAAATGCTACTGGAATACTTGTAGCCATTATTGATGGGCAGAACCATGTCTCGGTTGTACCTACAGATGGGAATCTTAAGTATTGGGCTTCTCAACGTCCAAATACTGGGGACCCCGCGAAAGATTCATATAATTATAATACTCAAGGAAGTTGGAATAGATACACAACCACTTTGTTAAATATCTTTGGTTCTTATAATAAATGGGTTCAAAAGAAAGGTGGACGATAAGAAATGGAAAAATACAGTGAGATGGATATATCAACCATGATTGAGAGACTAGATGAGTTACAAAATTCTCAACGAATAACAGAAGCAATAGATCTTCAAAAAGAATTAATTGAAAGAAGAGAGGATATTATCCCCTTTCTTAAGTTATCAAAAAAAGATTCGAGTTTTCTAACCTTTTTTTCTGCTTTTTTTATACCTGAATGTGATAAGGATTTTTTAAAACTAATGAAAAAAGAACTATTCGAAGTGATAAATAGTATGGATTTAACTGAACACGTAGATCTATTGCTTGTTGAAAGTTTGACTCATAAAGGGGTTTTTACTGAAGAACTGAACAAGAAATTATTTGAAAAACAAACGCACATTCAATATTTTTATAATTATTCAAATATGAATAAATATATTTTGTCTGACTATTTGAATAAATTATCGTCTTTATTAAAAACATAAGGTGGACGTGACATTGGTACTCATATTCCATTAGAGACGTGAACATGAAAAAGAAAATTGATTATATTGGAAGTACTGGTACTCAGCATTTTTTCGACTGGTTGCTCTTCTTCTCGAAATAAAGCATCTGTTTCACCAGCGACTCAGACGGATGTATTTGCACAAACGGGTAATGAGAAAATAGAAGACTCTACAAGTGAATCATATTATGGGGTTTGGAAAATAACCAAGGTTTTAGGATATGGACCAGTAAGCGCATATGACCGGGATGGAGTGGTGGATTGGGAGTTGATTTTAAACGAAAGTGCTTTTATCGGTGAGTTTTTGCTTGCTCAATGTGAGGGCAGTTGGATGTGGAAAGAAGATTATGAGGCGCCGGCTATCGCAACGAAAGATGGGAAGGTTATCATCAATGTTCTGCATCGGGTAGCCCGTTATTGGAGTAAGCCTGAACTGCCAGAGTATCATTTGGATAACATGCTGAAATTGTTGCAACCACATCCGTACTTATGAAGCAGTAAACCCCGAAATTTCCGGGATAAATGTACACTTTCAAAGTTTAAACAATAGTCGGCATAACTAGCATGGCCGACTGGAAAAAGATGTACTTATTCAGGTTAAAGAGCTTTGCTGCGGACGATTATGAAAACCAGCCTGCAAGCAACTTCGTAACCCTTAGAGCACTTGAATACTGCCAACATGGCAGGTTCAGGTGCTTTTTGTTTCCGGCGAAAGGAACTTGATAACATCGACAGTACAAAGCTGTACTTTAAACTTATGCTTAATTCCAAAAATGAACTATATATCTTGAACTCATAAAATTAAGAACTGCTTGATCGGGTGAAAGATAGTAAAGAACCGAAAAGGACGGGGAGCGAAATGACACATGAACAAGAGATTGAAAAACTGACCGCAGCGATGAAAGAAACGGAAAGCACACGCATGTACGAAAGATATCTAGCTGTACGTTTGCATTTAGGCCAATGCACAGAAGGTTACAGTGCCGGAAAGTGTCTATTCGGATAAGAAAGTAAAAGGATTGGAAGCAGGCGGGGCCGCAGACGCAAATGCAGATGCAGTTACCAATACAGATGCATTGTCGGAGCTGTTAGATCCGCTGTCATCGATTGCAAATCCATCCTTAAGTCCAGCAGGAACAATTCCAACCGATGATGAAGGAGCTTCATTATCCGGCCTGCCGGAAGCAGATCTTGAATCTGGCGTCACGGAAGAGGTGTACGGGGCAGACAAAGTCCTGAATCCTGACGCGCTGCTGAAGGTTGCGCAGGCAGCAGGCCCTCAAGTGCTGGAGAGCAACCGCTGGGATGCATCGAACCGGCTGATCGGGAACACCAACGCGTACGGCGATATCACCACATACAAGTATGACGGTGACGGGAACCGGGTCTCCATGCGGACTACCATCGGTGACGGTGCAATTCAGGATGCCTATCTCTCTAGCAATCCTGCCGGGAACCGGGATGGCTGGGAGCCGCAATATAAGAAGCGGCAGATTGATATTTATTTTACCAATGACATCACCATGAGCATTCCACAGCCTCTTATGGCAACCGGAGCTGACGGCCAGAACTGGAAGCAGTCCTACGTCTACGGAGCCGGTGAAGAACGGATCAGCATGAGTTATCTGGTCAGCGAAGATGAGAGCAACGATTGGGAACCGGCTGGTGGAGCCAGTGGTGCAGGAGCGGCGGCTGTAGCGCCGAAGACACTCTATTATCTGAGTGATGCACAGGGAAGCGTGATCGGACTGGAAGGCCAGGACGGCAGCATCTCGGCACGCTACCGCTACGACGAATTCGGCGTAGCCGAAAACCCGGAGAAATTCGACCTGAACTGGTCCGGTCCAGACAACTTGTTCGGCTACACCAGCCTGGGCTATGATTACTACAGTGGCTACTCCCATGCGCAGGCGCGGGATTTTGACTCAAGTATTGGCCGGTTTATAAATGAGGATACGTATGAGGGGGATATTAATGATCCGCAGACGTTGAACTTATATACGTATGTGGAGAATAATCCGTTGAGGTATACAGATCCTAGCGGGAATATGGCATGGGAACCCTATAATGTCAAGCAGCTAAGAATCATAGTGGATGAAGCTAGGGTGAAATCTAAATTCAGTACAACCAATAAGAATTATCAGGTGTACAAGGATTTCATATGGAATCACTACAACTTTGCATCTTTCATGAAGAAAAACCAGTACAATTACTTATATGGATTGTTAACGGGAACAAGTGCCTACACGAACAGTGCCGGTAATGCAGGCTGGGCGAGAGAAGAGTTAATAAGTGCGTATTATGAATCAGTAGAGGCAGAGTATGTCGCAGCTATGGCGATGGGATTTGCTACAAACGTCAGTATGCGTGGCAGTGTAGGCAACCAGAATAAGACGAAGAGCAAATCTTCATCTGGATGTAATTGCTTTGTAGCGGGTACTAAGGTTCAAACAGACGAAGGGGAGAAGAATATTGAAGACATTGAAGTCGGAGATAAGGTTCTTTCCAAGGATGAAGAGAGTGGAGAGCAGGCTTATAAGGAAGTCACACATCTGTATCGAAATGACAAGGAAATCATCTATGAACTTACAATAGGCAACCAGGTCATTGAGACAACCGACAATCATCCTTTCTGGGTTGAAGGTAAAGGTTGGGTGCTTGCGGCTGACTTGCAGGCTGGGGATAAGCTACAGCAAAGCAACGGAAATATCTTAATGATTGACAATATCAAGATAGTCAAGCATGATAACCCAGTTAAGGTATACAACTTTACGGTTGCTAATTTCCATACCTATTTTGTAAGTGATTTGGGGATTTGGGTTCATAATACTGGTTGTGATGTAATGAGAGTCAGCAACTCAGAGACATTTATAAGAAAACTCCAGATCAGTTGCTTAATGATTATTATTACGGAAGGTGATTGTAATGGGTTTAGAATCATACAACTTGTTATTAGTTCCACATGACTCCCAAGTTACTATTGAAGATGATATTGTTGACTATGTGGGAGGGAAAAGAACCCCTTTTTCCAAAGCAGTTGAAGCTATTTTATCTATAAAAGGGATTCGAGCATATGTGCCACCCGATATAACAGTAAGGAAAAAGGCGGAATGTTATTATGTTTATTCAGATGTTAAAACTATTGTTGAGATCGAAATAAACGCCGGATTAGTTGAAAAGGAAGGTATAGAGGAAATTTCGGTACGTTTTGCGGTAACTAGCAATGAAGAAACATTTGAAGTGGCTGTATTTATTTGCAAGGTTTTGAATGAGCAGCTACGAATGAAAACTATTGATATGCGCCTGAAAGAGGAAATAGACTTAACAAACGACTTTCAAATAAGAAGGAGTCAGAAAGCGTTTGAGCAAAAAAAGCGGAGGTTTTACGAAATGTACTCTCTGCCCTATAATTGCATTACTGAACCTATGAACTGTGGAAAAGCATTTTTTGAAGCATTAAGGGGCAAGTAATTTGATATCGAAATAGAACTACTATAGTAACCGACCTTGGGGGCGACAATTCTCAAGGTCTTTCTTTTCCCCCACCCAGTGCCGAATGAACTGGGGTAGAAGTTATAACAGCCCACAATGATTATTATAATTGAGGTGTTTCAATGAAACTTAGGCATGTTCTTTTAGAAGTATATTGTGAAAACAATACTTCTCGACCTCCTTTGTGTTGAAAAGATGGAATAGGTAACCCTGGATATCATTGTTTATCTGAGAATTGTCCGAATGTTAGTTATACGTATGCTCCGCATGAACTTGCTTACTCAGGAGAATTTGGGGTAGTACCCGACTCAAAAGCATGGATTGGATTAGGAGGCGAAATGTTCCCTGTTGACAAAGATGAAAATATGGAAGTTGAATTCAAAGAATTATGGGAACGTATATGTAGGCAGAAAATTCAGGAAGCCTACGAGGAGTACATGAAACAAATGAAAGAAATTTAATATTTATTTTCCCTAGACCTTGAGGATTCCTTACAAATTATTCTTGCCAAATCAACATTTGATTACGATGAACAATTGCTAATAACTTTCACAGGAGTGCAAGATCTGAAAATAGGAAATTTAACTGGCTTATTTGGTTTAGCTTTCGATATCTCTGATGCTTCAAAAGACCAGTTAGAAGGTCTCAGATATAAGGTTGATGAATATGAAAATAATATATTTAGTTTTTATTGTAGACAGATTACTTTTGAAGTTTTATTGTAATGTTCATTTTTCCCACATTAGCCAGAATCCCTTGACTGTGAATAGAGCCTTAGAGTCTATTGCACCAAATCCAAAACAAAGCAGTAGGCGACGAAATGTTTCAGTACATTGAATTTCGTATAACCACAAATGAATTCACGGTGTTGTTCTTTTTGATTGGGAGGGAAAGTATGGTGAAGATAGCAATAAACTTTGACCGACAACTGGATGAAGAGACCTATCATTTAGTGGAAGGCCTTGCGAAAACAAGAAGAATGAAAAGAGATGTCAAGATACTTTCTAGTATAGTTCCAGATAAAGATATGGGGGTTGACGGCGAATTTTATTATAATCCATTAGATTTTCCAGAGTCTGGACAGAGCGTAGATCCATCCATTGTTGATTATAACACTCCGCCCAGTTGCCAACCGGACCTCTGGTTGCATTGGATACCAACCAAAGATCGTAAGCAAATCATGTGGAACTCCAGTAAACAAACGGTTAATATTGTGGAATGGCTGGTTTATTTGGTTCAAAAAGTCTTTGGGCCAAAAGGTTACTGCTTGAGTGGAGATTTACAAGTAACCGGGTCTAAAAGGATCAGGATAGAGAACAATGAGATATTTGTAAACGACAGAGCTATAAACGTCATGGAAACTTTGATGAACATTATGATGTCAAATATGAGGATGGATTTGAATACATCGGTTTTACCTGGACGAATACTTAAGATGGAGATGTCTCCTGGTGAGAAATGGGCTATCGAGGTTGAAGACACCCGCTCCGAAGTGAGAACTGTATTGTCTTCAATTGAGAATGAGATTACTTTGGTACAGCAGTGTAATGATGTTTTATTCAGTTATTCTGGCCATCTCCAATTAGATAGTAAGGATATTGAAATTCATTGGAGTGATGACGGCATGAGATCCGCGGTTTTCCTGAACGGTGTTCTTGTGACTGTTTATGACTTGGCAAACCAAAGAATGATCAAATCCGCGTTGAACGAAGGTGACCTGATTCCAGTTCCTGCAAAGTGTTTTGAAAAGGGTATTATTGGAGATATAGGGCAAGTAATCAGTATAAATATAAGCACATAATCGAATAAGGGATTTTTAATATATTCTATGCCTAGATAATGTGTATGTACCAATGAAGGAAGAGTGCGCATAGCTGGAAAGTGGGGTGGATTCTATGAGTGATGAAATTCAATTAGAAAAGGAAATATCAACTCTCATATTAAATATTCTTCTGTATATAAGAACGAATAGGGAATTTCCGGAAGAAAGTATAAGAGAACTACTGGGTTTTTTAGAGGCACTAAGAAAATTCACTAAAGGAAGACATGAAATATCTAAACCTTTGGCGTATCAATTGTTCTACCTTTACACAACAGGTGTAAGTCAAGCTGCTCATAACAAGGATCCAGATAGTACTATACTTACGGAGTTATACATGGGCATTGTTGCCGTATTTAGTGATGATCTTTATCAATAATCAAATTTGCTAGATAGATTGAACTTAAAACTTGAGAGAAGGGAAATGAGCAACGGTAGAGTCTGATGAGAAATTAATTGCACAATACCATCGGCTGAAGTGATGTTGATCAGATTTATCATTGACAAAATATTTTATTTATGCTATAATTTACATATATGAATTTAACGTTTATAATAAGATTCTCCTGGCCAGGGGGAGTCTTATTTTTGTTTATGCGGAGGATGATTGTATGAAGACAAATGAGTCCAGTTTAACTTCCTTAATCTCAGCATTTGGTCGAGCCTATCATAGTAAATATGACACACCCAAAATTTTCGATGATTTTATTGCCAAAGATTTAATTACGGCAAAAGAATTTACAGACATCAGCGAGAATATGATCCAAGGCATATCCTTTTTTAACCAAGAAATTGCTCAAAAATATCAAGAGGACCCGGATGAAATTTTAAAGTGGATTACACAAGTCCAGCTTTCTCCAACGCCTTTGGCACGGGCTGCATATTGTGAACATGTATTCTTGAATGAAGCGATGCTCGGACTAAAGCAGTATGTTATCCTTGGAGCCGGGCTGGATACTTTTTGTTTCCGGCATCCGGAACTGGAGAACAGAGTGGAAATTTTCGAGGTTGATCATCCCGCTACACAGGAATTGAAGAAGAACAGGTTGGATGAGGCTAATTTAACAATCCCGAGAAATCTTCATTTTGTTCCTATGGACTTTACCAAACAGTTTTCTTATCAGCATCTGATAGAGGCGGGGTTTGACAGCACAAAAACGTTCTTTAGCCTCTTGGGAGTTTCTTATTATTTGACTAAAGAGGAAATTTCGACCTTGATCCATCATTTATTTGCTAACATCCCGTCAGGCAGCTCAATAGTCCTTGATTATGCAGACGACAGACTGTTTGAGGAAAAAGGGATGTCTAATAGAGTTGATAATATGGTGAAAATGGCTTCAGCCGGTGGAGAACCGATGAAATCAGGCTTCACGTATTCGGAAATCGAGAAGCTGCTGGAGAGCGCAGGCTTACTAATCTACGAGCATCTATCACCGGCTGAGATCAATGACCGTTTCTTCAGTCACCGGACGGATTATTTGTCTGCTTTTGAGACAATTCATTATCTCCATGCGATAAAAAAATAATCGATCAATGACCGCAGGCTTAGGAAAGAGACCGCATTCCTTGAGATTGCGGTCTCTTTCTATTTGTCCAGCTGAATATTTAACTCATGATACCCCAGGGTTTGACAAAATACTAAATTATTAAGTACATTTTTTTTATTCCGACTGTTCAGTATAAATAAAACGAGCAAGGAGAACATATGCCCAAACTAGGAATGGAACCCACTCGCCGGGCTGAGGTTATCAACGCCACGTTAACCTGTATCAGCATTTACGGAATGGATGGCATGACTCTGGATAAGGTTGCCGAGCTTGCAGACTGCTCAAAGGGAGTAGTCACCTATTATTTTAAGAATAAGGATAACCTGACGATCGAAGCGTTTAAGTCGTTTTTGGCCTATTATGGCCTAAAGATTGAAGCGGAAATTGCAAACACCATGACAGCCGGGGATATGCTCGACGTTACACTGAAGCATATCTTACCGCCAGCCCGTAATGACACGGGGGAGCAGATTAATGTATCGCAGCTGGATGGAATTGAAAAGATGCATATCCCGTATTCAGCTCAAGGCAGGCTGTTTATTCAGTTTTTTTCGAAAGCCGTCTTGGACCGTAATTTACAGGAAGTTGTGTCCAGCAGTTATCTGGCTGATGTCCATGGCGTCGCAAAGATCTTTGATTACGGCAACAAGGCGGGGCAGATGACTGTAGAGGATGCGCAAAGTGCTGCCTATGGGCTGCTGGCTATGGTAGTAGGACTAAGCTTCTTCAGAGTAGCGGACATACCGCCAAGCCGCAGCGAAGATAACCGGTACATTTGCGAGGATTATGTCAGAAGGTTCACCAAGCATTGAATATGCAATATTAGGAGGACAATTATGAATGTAGCGAAGGTAGAAGCAGGTGGTGTAGATATTGCTGTTGTGAGCAGCAGCGAAGTATTAATTGGGGATGTGCAGTCAGCGCTGAATTTTATAGCTACCGTACGATATGAAACGGACTGTGACCGTATTGTTCTGAACCAATCCAATGTAAGCGACAGCTTTTTCGACTTGAAAACACGCCTGGCTGGCGAGATCCTGCAGAAGTTCATTAATTATCAAGTGAAGCTTGCGCTGGTTGGTGATTTTTCTATATATACCAGTCAAAGCCTTAAAGATTTCATCTATGAATGTAACCGTGGGAATGACTTCTTATTCATGCCAACCGAACAACAAGCGATTGTAAAGTTAAGCATGCTGAAGTAAAAATAGACCGGGAGGGAGAGGGACTCAGTTGTCAAAAGCGCAGCACAGTCATACCGGTTTTCCTATGGTGGAAATTCCTGCAGGAGAAATTACATTAAGGGATGATCGGATAAAGACCTCATGGGCTGTAGAGCTGAAATCATTTTGGCTTGCGCCGGTTCCTGTTACGAAAGAGCTATATGTTTCGATATTGCCGGGTGCATCTGGACCTATTGATGATGATCTTCAGACTCCGGTAGTGAATGTCTCCTGGCATGATGCGATCCTCTTTTGTAATTTGCTGTCTCAGCAAGCAGGTCTAAAAGAATGTTACTCAGTTAGTAATGACGGCGAGAGTGTTGTCTGTAACTGGGGAGCAAATGGGTACCGTCTGCCTACAGAAGCGGAATGGCAGTATGCGTGTAAAGCAGGAACTTCCGGGTATCAATACGGTGAGCTTGATGAGGTTGCCTGGTATGAAGGGAATTCAGAAGGGAGGGTCCGTGAGGTAGGCGGGAAAAAGCCGAATGCATGGGGGCTCCATGATATGTTGGGAAATGTGTGGGAGTGGTGCTGGGATCAATATGATGCGAAAATATACGGTTCCTACAGGGTGTTCCGTGGTGGGAGCTGGGCGGAAGAAGCCAGAGGTTGTGGAGCAACCTGCCGCCGCCGCAGTCACCCTACATTTTCCATTGACGATCTCGGGTTTCGTGTTGCCAGAACCCAATAAAAAGGCGGGAACCCCCTCTAGAAATAAATCGGATCAACCATAGTGTCTCCAATTATTTGCTAGAGGGTGTCCCCGCTCAATGGATTATAATGCAAATTACATATTGACGGCTTTGAGGTACAACGTGTTGGTCTTCTTGTCTAGTTCAAATTCCATATAGACACTGAAACTAGAGATGAAGAATCCGGGCAAGTCAACTTCATAGACCAAAGTAGTATAAGTAGCCCCTTTATCAGAGTATGTCTTATCTAACGTTACACCGTCGACAGTTGCATTTTTTAGAATAGCCGCATATTTCGTAAGAATATCTTTTTCATTGACTTTGACAAAGGCTTGGACAGTTTTGGCGAAGTTTTCCTTCGCTCTTTTTTTGTAGCCCATGTCATAGTCATTTAAATCATCAATCACATATTTATCCACCAGGGCATCGTAATCGGCAGTTGAACCTGAGCTAACGGCCTTGCCGTAGGATTGGATAAATGCCAATCCTACGGATTTGTATTTGTCACCTGAGGCATTGAGATCATGATTCGCAGGCAGTGTAATCAAACCAGCCGGTGTGCTGGCCGTCTGAGTTGCAGGTGCACTGGCTGCCGGAGCACTGGCTGCTGGAGCACTCGCTGATGGTGTGCTAGGAGCAGCATCATTATAAGGGATACCGGCATTGGCGCCACCAGTAGTTGAAATGACAACGGTGTTGCTGCCGCTGTTCCAGAGGACTTCCGCATTCAGCGCTTCACCGACGGCTTTGGCGGGAAGATAAGTAGATCCGTTGTAGACCAGAGGAGAGATTTTGTTTCCACTGGCATCTTTAGGAGTCCAGGAAGCTCCATCTACAGTAAACTTAATTGTGCTGTTCAGGTAAGCTTTGACTAAAGAAATCCCGTCAGCAGCGTAGGCACCGACAGCCCCGAACAACAATCCGCTTGCCAGAATAGTAGAAACGAATGCTTTTTTTGAAATGTGCATAAATATTAAATCCTCCTAATTCATTGCTTGGTTTATTTTAACTATGTACTTTAAATGAGGGTTAATTTTCCTCTCTTTTTAATTTATAGTACCTTATTCTTATCGTCAACTTTAATGTTATTATCAAGGAAGAATAGAGAGAGTTTTGGAGCTTACACCATAAAACACCATCGAACGCCAAATTTGTCCACAAATTGGACCATACATGGACTAAAAAATACCGGACCTATGGGCGTAATTGTGGTACTTTCATCCTTCATGATCTGATAGGCCTCCCGCAGAACTGTTTCGTTATCAAAGGTAGCGACCAGCTCTAAGATAGAATCGGATGAATGTTCTTTGTTGCCGCCGTAGTCGCTGAACATAACCCGTTGGCCGAGAATATGCATTTCCGCGTGAATGACAAATTTCTGGGGCTCCTTGTCGGGATCATACATGATGGAATCTGTAGTGGCGTTAAAAGCCTTTTGATAAAGTTCGATAGCTTTGCAGCAATCACCATTCAGATATAATTGTGGATTTAGCATACATTCTCTCCTTTAAGGGATTTATATTAAACGGGTAACAGTTTGAAGAAAGCTGATGCCAGTTTACCCGGTGATAATAAGTTATATTTTACCACCCGTCAATGAACTAATTATCGTTTTCTGATACCTGTGTTGCGGGGAAATCGGCTATCGCCGAGCCATCCGTTTTGAGCTGACCCTGAAAATGTGGGATAATAAGTTACAATGATTGGAGAGGTGAGAATTTAGATGACCTATTCGTTCGCAATTGGACCTATAGAGCTGCAGGAATTTGACAGTGAAGATGAATTGATAAACAAATGCAAGGAATGGAATCTCTTGTCGAGTACAGCAACACGGGTGAAGACCTATCAGTACAAGAGAAACGGCATCACGCTGCCTTGTGAGATTGTGGGGTACGTCGATAGTATGACTGTAGTGATACAGTTTGAGAATAAGCAGCAGCACTGCATTCACCCTGCTTATTTAAAGGAGATGCAGACCTCCGGTTTTGGACAAAAATCAGCAGCAGCTGCTGAAGTCGAGGTGACAGATGGAGCGGATGAAGCTGGCAATGAAGCGGTAAGTGAAGAAACCGTAATTGAACCAGCGGCAATCGAACCAACACCACTTCCGCCGGCTGCCGGTGTGAAGACTGAGGAACAACCGCAGGAACCCTTGAAGAAACAGGAGAAAGCGAAAAAGAAAGCGGCGCTTGAACTGCCTGAAGAGAAACTGCAAATGTCCGCTACAGTCAAAGAGTTTACCACCGTGCCCAACCACTTTTCAGATAATGATGATGAGGTCATCATTTATGATGAGATAGCTATAGAAGGCCACGAGCTGGAGCTCGGGGAAGTTTGGTCCAGCCACAGCGCCACATTGAAGAAACTTGAACTTGCGGTCGGGGATAAAGTTTCTTTTGAAGCAAAGGTGGTTACCAAGAAGCTCACCCAGCATCCTGTAAAGTATAAGATCAACAACCCTTCGAAACTGAAGAAAATAACAGAATAAACAGGACCTTTAGCAGCAGGAGGACTGGGACGCTTATAAGTGACAATTTTCAAAACACGCGTGCTCTTAATCGGTACAGATAGTCTCCCAAGCTGCTGAATGGTATGATAGGAAGTGGGGTGAATTGGACAATGAATAATGAGACAACGAATGAACCAACAAACGAGGAAGTAGAAGGCAATCAGGAGAATATGTCTGCCGAGAATTGGTCCGAGCTTCTGAACGCTGTTCATCATAACGGCCTCGTAGCTTTGAAAATGAGCTTTAATGAAGTGGAAGGACAAGTGTCGCAGCTGGAGGCTTACGGTGCGGTGTTTGTGTACCGTGTTAAGGATGCGTCGAACAATGACTATTTCTGCGGGTTTTTCCTTCGCGAGCTGATCGCAAGATTTCAGTCGGGAAATGATCCTGCGATCTGGATGGCTTCTTTCTTCCACGAGCTGATGAAGACTCCAGGAGGCAAGGATCTTCCCAAACCGCCTGCAAACGAGGAAGAAGCAAAAGCAGTCATCGACAACGTGTTGGTTCCGCAATGCATCGAAGCTATTCGTGAAGAATTTGCTCCTGAGCAAATTCACGCGGGGCTTGCCTTGAACCCGGAGCATGGCCCGGTCCTGGAAGCCGGATTCCCGGCCATTACTGATGGCCCTAACGTTTGCGCGATTCCGCTACATTTCTTGCTAACCCATTTGCAGCTGAACCGTGATCCGTCCGAGCTGCTGATTACAGGCATGTACAATATCCGTAAAGAGCATGGATTGGACTAAAATGTGAAAAGCATGAAACCATACAAAAGCAACCCTGCCACCAGGCGGGGTTGCTTTTGTATTTTACAGTACATACTTCAGAGCCTTTAGCGGGACCGAGAAGAGCGTAGTTGCCGCAGAGGCAATTGGCTGACTATAAAATATAAGGTCAGTCCAATTAAGACTGCATAGTACGGTATGAAGTAATACAAGCTGTATTCATTCACGTAGCTGGTCAGGAATAAAAAGTGCAGGCTTGTTAAGAACATATAATCTCCAGTCATTCTTAGATGGTAATAAGGATAGGCCATCAGGAAGAAGCTGAATACATAAAAGCATAAGAGCAGAAAGGTGCTGAGCGTTCTGCGGATCAGGAAACTGACTAGCAATAAGAGCGATGTCACGATAATGAATAGGGAATACACGATCACCGGCTTTTCCAGTCCATCGTCATAATAATATAAATAGAGCGTTGTCGTATCTTTATTATGATAGAGGATATTGGAGAAATCATGTTCCAGCGAGACGGTGAGATTACCGTAATTATTGGAAGTAAGAAACGCATAAGCAAGGTAAGCGACTGTGAGCAGAGCAATCAACAGATTGATCGGGTAAGGCCGTTTATCTTCTAACTCTGCCATAGGTAACATTATCCAGAGTCTCCCATCCATTTGTTTAATATATGTTGTGAATCAATGAATTCATATTACATATATTGGTATATCATTATAATCATTTTAGTGTAGCGAATAAAATCACAAACCATAAGCCCGAACCGCAGCTTGTTCCTTCTCATATGTTGAATGGACGACAGGAGAGGGGAGAACGGCCTTGGGAAAAGCAGCTGATCCATACGGCGTTTCAATCATCGTGTGCACCAACCGCCCGCAATTTTTTGATAATCTGTTAGGCAGCTTTAGAAGCCAGCAATACAAAACGAAAGAATTAATCATTATACTTAACAGAAACAGCATGAATCTGAAGCAGTATCAAAGTAAAATACGCGCCTATCCCAATATCTCGGTGTATAAGGTACCCGAAAAAACTTCGCTCGGACAATGTCTAAACTGTGGGATTGCCAAAGCCCGTTTCCCGTTTATCGCCAAGTTTGATGATGATGATTACTACTCCCCGTACTATTTGAAGGAGCAGATGAGTGCGCTCAAGCGTACCAAAAGTGATATCGTCGGAAAACATGCTTGTCTTGTGTATCTGTCAGGCACCAAACGGCTCATTATCAGATCGCCCAGAGAAAAGAATAAAGCTGCGGATTTTGTGCAGGGGGGAACGCTGCTGTTCAGCAGACAAGTGACGAGGCAGGTGCGTTTTTCGGATCGTTCATTGGGAGAAGATGTTGCTTTTTTACGCAGATGCAGCGCCAAAGGGTATCGTACCTATGCCACATCCCCGTATAACTATGTTTATATGCGCAGAGAAAACAAGGGCAGCCACACGTGGAAAGTGGGAGACCGCTTTTATCTTAAAGGAAGTATACCTGTCGCCGTGACCGACAATTACCGGGCAATCGCAAAACGGAAAGTGTAGAAGTGGAGTTGAGGGGGGACAACCACAGGTGGTTAATCCCCAACCTTTCACAAACAATAATGGCATCAGTGTTCGGAGGCTTTTCTTGCCCGGATAAATAAAAATTGCGGTTTGCGCAGCAGCTTCTCATATGACTGAGGCAGCGCTTGTTTGAATTCTTCCGTCGGCATAGGCTCCAGCAGCTCTTCGAGTATAAAGCCAGCGTGAAGTACAGCGGACATAATCGCATTTAGAGGCCGTCTGTAGAACTGAACCTTCACTTTGACGTGATTGACATCCCAATCATCTTCCAGCAATTCAGTCAGGAAGTAATTCTCCCGTTGAAATACGGTAAAATCCATAAACGGATGATGAACGGAAAAAACGAGGAACCCGCCCGGTTTCAGGATTCTATGGAATTCACGCATAACGAGTGTCCAGTCTTTCAGATAATGCAATGCCAACGAGGAAATCACCAGGTCAGTGGAGTCATCCCCGATAAAATCAAGGGGCTCATTCAGGTCCGCACAGACAAGTTTGGCCCGGTCGCCAACTCTTCTCCGGGTCATTTCGATCATTTTGGGGCTGAAATCGAGCGCGGTAACGGAAGCACCTTTGCCAAGCAGCCAATCACTATACCAGCCAGCCGCGCATCCTGCATCCACTACGCTTTTGCCCTCCACTTCCGGCAGCAGGGATAAGGTAGCTGGCCGTTCATAGTAAGCATTATAAGGTTTTTTGTCTACATAGTTGAGATAGTATTCTGCCATTTCTTCATAAGAATCCAGCGAAACCGACTCCTTGTGCATTCTGATCCCCCTTTTCCCAATTAATCTTCCTGTAGCAGCCTTTGAAGTTCTTCTTCGTCACAGCCTGATACCAGCAGTTCTAGATGTTGAAACAGCTTGTGCTCATCCCAGTTCCACCACTGCACTTTGGACAGCAGCCCGATCAGCTTATCACTGAAGCGTTTTCGAATTAAACGGGCGGGATTACCGCCGACAATGGAATAAGGCTCTACATTTTTTGTTACGGTTGAATTGGAAGCGATAATGGCACCGTCCCCAATCGTGATCCCCGGCATAATTGTAACCTGCTGGCCGATCCAGACATCATTGCCAATTACGGTATTTCCTTTAAAAGGCAGCTGTTCCAGCGTAGGTGTCACCTTTTCCCAGCCGCCGCCAAAAATATTAAAGGGATAGCTTGTCAGTCCATCCATGCGGTGATTGGCACCGTTCATAATGAACGTAACACCTTCTGCAATGGCGCAGAATTTGCCAATGATCAGTTTGTCGCCCAAAAATTCATAATGGTGCAGTATGTGTTCGTAGAAATGCTCCGGGCTGTCGTTATTGTCACTGTAGTAGGTATAGTCACCGATTTCCACATTTGCCCTGGCTGGCAGATTACGGATATAGCATACAGTTTTAATATTCTCATTGGGGTACAGCTTGTTTTTATCCGGCCCGACCATCATGGCTTTCACCTCGCGAGTTATATTTATGGAATATTGAAGCAGGGGGAAGCGAAACTCCGCAGTCATTCTATTCTTACTATTTTATGGCAGTCCGTCAAGTTGGAGAGAAACTGAATCCCCTTTTCCGGGCAGCAGATCCGCAAATTGAAAGCGCTGTATATCACATTGTAGCTATATGATTTTATGATAGAGTTGATTAAATATGAATTGGTTCTACTTGAAATAGAAACCAGTTGAAACGGAGGATGGTATGAAGTGTTCCGGACAAAGTATCGGCATAACCTTCTTGTTACTGTTAATGATGTTTATCGGGGGATGTTCATCGGACAATAATCCCATAACTGCTCAGGCATCTTCACCCGCTTCAAAGGAGAAGGAGGGGACAAGTCCGCTGCAAAGCTCGGAAATTCAAAAGGTTTCTTTTCAGAGTGAATCGCTTGACCAAGAGATGAAGCTGAACGTGTATCTCCCGAAAGGCTACAGCCCGGAGCAACGTTATCCTGTGCTGTATCTCATCCATGGCTATGGGGGCAATGAGACAGATCTGTTATCCGGCCTTGAAGTAGATCAGAACGCAGACCGCTTAATCGAAGCCGGGAAGATTGAGCCGTTGATCATGGTCTTTCCGCAGATGGACAATAGCTATGGACTTAATACATCACCGAACTATGCAGTTGACTATCCGGGAGATCCGATGACTACGTACAGCGGCATGTATGAAGATTACCTGTATAAGGATGTTGTAGGATATGTAGATCAGCATTTCAGCACCATAACAAGCCGGGATGGGCGCTTTATCGGAGGGGTGTCCATGGGCGGATTTATAAGCTTGCATACTGCCTTTCTTCATACCGATCTGTTCAGCAAGGTGGGCGGCCACAGCCCGGCTTTGTTCCAGGACGATTGGTCCCAGGCAGGCGGCGAAAATGGTGTGAAACGGTTCCTCTATCCAACTGATGAAGACCGGCAAACCCGCGATCCGCTTATTTTTGCAGAGGATCTCGATCTGTCGGAGCTGGAGGTGTATCTGGATTGTGGAGATCAGGACCACTATAAGTTCTATGATGGAGCCGAACAGTTAACCAAGCTTCTGGAGAGCAAAAAAGTCTCCGTACAATATCACTTAGGCCAAGGGGCGCATGAAGCAGAGTACTGGAAGTCAAATCTCGATAATTATTTGTTGTTTTATGCCGGGAAGTAACAGGCCTTACTTTCTCATTGGATAAGCATGACAAAAAAGCAACTCCTCCTACCCGGCAGGAATTGCTTTTTGTGTTGCAGCTTATCGGTTACAGTGCTTTATCGTCAATGGAATTTAACCAGCCTTCAATCTCTCCGATGACGGAGCTGACACAACCATCCTCGAATGGTGAGATCAGACCGGCAAGCTGGGCCAGCTGGACAAAAGATTGGCTTCCCCCGGCCTCACAGAGGCGCAAATAATCGCTCCAGGCAGATTTGAAATCTTCATTTGAACGTTTCCAGAACTGGAAAGCGCAGAGCTGGGCCAGCGTATAGTCGATATAATAGAACGGTGAGCGGAAGATATGTCCTTGCTTATGCCAGAACCCGCCTTGTTCCAGATAAGCGTTGCCGTCATAATCGCGGTGTGGCAAATATTTCTTCTCAATTGCCCGCCAAGCCTGCTTGCGCTCAAGCGGTGTGGCCTCTGGATTCTCATAGACAAAATGCTGGAATTCATCCACAGAAACACCATAGGGAATGAACTCCAATCCGGATGCCAGATGGTTGAAGCGGTATTTGTCGGCATCCTGCTCAAAGAACAGGTCCATCCACGGCCAGGCAAAAAACTCCATGCTCATTGAGTGAATTTCCGCCGCTTCCGAAGTCGGGAACTCATATTCAGGCAACAGCATATTACGGCTTGAATAGACCTGGAAGGCATGGCCCACTTCATGGGTCAGCACATCAATATCTCCTGCCGTTCCGTTGAAATTGGAGAAAATGAACGGGGCCTGATACTGGCTCAGATAGGTACAGTATCCGCCGAATTGTTTGCCTTTTTTGCTTGTCAGATCCATGAGCTCGTTGTTCTTCATAAAAGTGAAAAATTCATCCGTTTCCGGAGAAAGCTCTTTGTACATCTTTGCACCGTTGGCCACAATCCACTCGGGATCGCCTTTGGGTTCAGCATTGCCTGTATTGAAGTTAAAGCCTTCATCGTAATACTTCAGGGCATCCAGACCCAGACGTTCGGATTGGCGCTGCTTCAGCTTCAGGGAGACGGGAACGATATGCTCCAGCACCTGCTTACGGAAATTGGCGACCATCCCGGCGTTATAGTCGGTACGCATCATCCGGTCATAACCGAGTTCTACAAAGCTGGCGTAACCCAGCTTCTTGGCTATGCGGGTACGAACCTTAACGAGCTCGTCGTAAATACGGTCGAATTCGGCCTCATGTGCGGCCATAAATTCATTTTTGGCCAGATAAGCACGTTTGCGCGTATCGCGGTCTGTTGCCGTTTCAAACGGTGTCAATTGGGACAAGGTGCGTTCTTCCCCATCGAACTGGATCTTGGCGGAAGCGATCACCTGAGAGTATTCGGTGGAGAGCTTGTTCTCCAGCTGCAGATCCTCAATAATTTCCGGACTGAAAATCCGGAGCGAAATTTCAGCCAGCTGGAGCAGCTGCGGGCTCCATTCCTTTTCAATTTCAGCTCTGAATTTGGAGTTTACGAGCGCTTTGTAGTATTCAGTTATGTATTCCTGGACAATGGGGCTGATCTCATCTACGTAATCCTGTTCTGCCTTGTAGAATTCATCCTCAGTGTTGATGGAATGCCGGATGTAGACGAGGCTTGTCATGGTTTCAAAAGAACTGCGGAGTTTGTTAAGCGCAAGGATTGCTGCCTTTTGTTCCTCCCAGTTATCCGCTTCGAGACCTTTTAGCAGCGCCGTGAACTCCAGCTTAAACTTGTTTGCGTCGGGGCGTTCATAAGGGTATTCTGTAAATTTCATGAAACCATCAACATCCTTTCTCTACCATATGCACTATATTATATACGCTGGAGCCTCAAAAAAACAAAAAAAATTAATATTCGGAGACCTTTAATTAATTTGGACGGGGGTATTGACTCTCCCCTTAGAGGAGGCCCTAAACTATGTTTTGAAAGGAGCGGGTTCAGTTGCTTTATGGCGTAAAGGAGACAGCCGCACTATCCAAGGTAACCGTCAAAACTCTGCATCACTATCACAAAACCGGCTTGCTGATGCCGTGTGAGATCAGTGAAGCGGGGTACCGTTTGTATGGGACGGAGGAGCTGGAACGGCTGCAGCAGATTATTTTCCAGCACAAGCGCAGTAGAGTGATTTCCAAACGGACAGCAGAGCTGTACGCACCGATATTCCGCCAAGCACGTTTAAGTGTTTGGCGGTTTTTGGTGATAAGTTGCAAATCTATTTTTTTGTCACGGAAATCCATATGCATCCATGTTATCATCGGTTCAGCAAAGGAGTGCTGATGTTGAAGACGAAGTTGATCCCACCACCAGGAAAGTTAATTCGGGTTAAAGGCAAACAGATGCATATCAGAATAAGTGGGTTACCAGGAGGTAAGACCGTTGTTTTCGATCATGGCTGCGGCTACGGATCTTATTCGGATACATGGTCACTAGTTGAGGAGAAAGTAGCGCCATTTGCACAGACTGTTGTTTACGATCGGGCGGGGTATGGTTGGAGTGAGAAGGGATCCGTTCCTAGAAACAATGAGGAAGCTGTTGAAGACTTGCACGAGCTGCTTCAGGCAGCAGGCGTTCGACAGCCTTTTATCTATGTGGGCCATTCCTATGGTGGTGTAAATGCGCGTCTTTATGCGGAGCGCTATCCGGAAAATCTGGCTGGCATCGTGCTTGCTGATGCGAGTCACGAAGATGAGCTGACAGACCGGTTCCCAAGAGAACATGTGAAGGGCCAAAAGTCGGGAATATGGATGTTTCGGATGCTGTATTGGTTGACCAGAGCAGGGATTCTGAATTGGCTATTGCAGCGTAATAAGCTGAAGGATTTTGAAGCTCTGTTGAAGCATTTCCCTGAGCCTATAGCGGAACGGATGAGACTAATGACGCCGCAGAGAGCGACAGGGTTGGCAGTATATCAGGAATTCAAAAATTTACAGCTTGGCTATGATGCCGTCCGGAATAAAAGTCTTCCTGCAGGATTGCCCTTACTTGTGCTGAAAAGTGGCAAAGTGGAGCATTTAGAGAAACTTCCGTCAGGGATAGCCGATAAAATAACAAGCTGTTTATTGGATGTAGCTGAAGAAATGTCCCAGTTGTCTGACCAGGGCGAACTGGTCGTTGTGGAAGACAGCGGACATAATATTCATATCGAACGACCCGATGCCGTAGCTCAAGGAATCCGTCAAATGCTTTAAAAACCGTGTTTCCGAACATATGCAACCTGTGGTTGACAGATTGTTAACGTCGCTTGGTAGTCAGGAACATACCGGTTTAATACGATAAGCTTGAGGTGATGATGATGGATTTTGCGGATAAACTGCAAGGCTACAGAAAACAAAGGGGGATGTCCCAAGAAAATTTGGCGGAGGTCATCGGTGTGTCGCGGCAAGCCGTATCTAAGTGGGAATCGGGTCAGTCGTATCCGGAAATGGATAAGATGATTGCCTTAAGCAAGTTCTTTGGTGTAAGTATGGACCATATGGTTAAGGAAGTTTCAGGTAATCAGGAAACAGTCCCGCCACTCGATGCTGGGAACTTCCACGCTGATGTAACTGCAAAGTATCATTATGAATACAAGAGCAAACGAACGTTGTTAGGGATTCCGCTGGTGCATATTAATGTCGGACGCGGAATTTATGTCGCCAAGGGAGTTCTGGCTATTGGGAATATTGCCGTTGGCGGTTTGTCAGTCGGAATCCTCTCGCTTGGCGGCCTATGCTTCGGCGCACTTGCAGGGGGGATGATCAGTATTGCCGGGCTGGCTCTTGGCTTGTTGTTGGCCATAGGCGGACTGGCCGCAGGAATTATCGCTATAGGAGGGCTTGCCGTTGGAATCTTCGCCATCGGCGGGCTGTCCATCGGAATGTTCTCGCTCGGCGGCTGTGCGGTTGCCTCGCGGATCGCCATCGGGGGTTATGCAAGCGGGCATATTGCGATCGGCGACGTGGCCAAGGGGGCGTACACGATCTTGGTCGAACAGGATCATTTCAGCAGCATTCAGGCTGAGCAAGTGAGGGGACTGATTAATCAGGAGTACCCGCGCCTGTGGAAGCCAGTGGCAGAAGGGATCATAGCTATATTCGAATAGAAGCTAGTGTAGTATCCAGCCGCTGATCACTGACAGGAAACTTTCTAACCAGCTTCCGGAGCGCATGGCTGTGACGCTGTACTCCGGGGGGATTTCTGCAGGAAGGCTGGCACCCCTGTTACAATTTGGTATACTGAGCCTATTATTACAACTTCCTATGCAACCAGTGTTTGGCAGATGAAGTATGTTTCGCATAGAGATCTAATGTGTTATGGGGGAAATGGGATTGAAGAAGGCTGTTTTGTGTTCAATATTGTTCATGTTTATAATGGGTAGCTTGATTCCCGGGGTGGGGGCAGCTGCGAATTCCGTCTATCCGAGTGATAATGGGCCCCGGCAATCCAGTTATGCTGCACCGTTAGCCAAGCCGGAGTTGAAGTGGGCGGTTCCGTTCACAGGAGAAATTAAGCAGGTGGTTATTGATTCAGCAGGTATTTTGTATGTTCTGTCCGAAGGAGTGCGGGTAGTGAAATTAACGTCACTCCGGGCAAGCGGCGAGATCCTCTGGTCCAAGGAAATAAAGGGTGTAGAGGCGAATGCACTCAACCTGTCCAACGATAAGTTTCTGATCGTATCAAGCTCGCTCGACGGCCGGGAGCTGACGGATTCTTCTAGGCTGAACGACAGAACGGCGATTGTATCCAAATACACTATCGCCGGAGAGCTGCTTTGGGAAAATACATATGAATATGTAATGAGACTCGGCAATATCACCGTAGGCGATGACGGCTATGTGGCGCTTGCGCTATCGTACTTTACTCAAGCAAGCGGATCGAAGAGATATACGGAACATGTGAAGCTGATCGGCATGAATGCGAGTGGTGAAACCAAGTTCAACAACACAATGGTTTCGGACACGGAGACGGTCCCTGTATATTTCTCTGCTCCTCTAATTGTGAAGGACAACGTATACTTGTCGATATCCAAGGGATTCATGAGACCTTATAGTTCAAGAGCGATGATCGCCGAATTCACGGATGCCCAATTTTTAAAGATCAGCAAGCAGGGAGTATTGTTGTCCAGCACAAAGTATAAGGGCATTATTCCGTATGCTCCTGTCTATTACAACAACAATTTCTATGTGAGCGGTGAACCCTATGGCGGGGACAACAACTTGTATATAATCAATACCGCCGGGAAGATCACCAAGACCATCAGCGTAGAAGCGGGCCATATCGGCAACCAGATTCCGGCTTCCATCAGCACGGATGGGCATATTGTTTTTGCACAGCATGTGTACAGTCCTGCCGGCAAGCTGCTCTGGAGTTTTCAGCCGACTGTCAAAGGCAAGGTCTACCGCTTTTATCCGTATTCCGTACCTGGCCTCACCCTTGACAGCAGCCAGAATATTGTATTTAGCGGCTATGATAGTCTATACGGTGGCGCTTACATTAGCTCCATCAATATGAAGACTAAAAAAATCAACTGGAGCTTGCCCATTAACACAGACGCACGGTCTCCAATCATCATTGGCAAGGACGGAACGATATATGTATGGGGGAATAAGCTGTATGCATACGGCAAGAAAGCTTCGTAAGTAAGCTGAACCTTGAACAGTTATTCCAAAACGGCAGAAATGCCGTTTTTTTGTTGCCCGCGTCCCCGGATAAGCACGCATTTTCCAGCTGGTGAAGGCCGTGGCGCGGGAGGGGTCAATCCCTTGTGCAGGGGGATTTCTGAGCAGGCCAAGCCCCTGAGCAGGTCAAGCCGCGCGCAAGTTAAATCCCCTGCGTAAACCAACCCCTGGGCAGGCCAATCCCGCCCAAACCAAGCCTCTGAGCAGGTCAAGCCGCGAGCAAGCCAATCCCCAGCGTAAACCAACTGGCATAGCAGGATAAGCTCCGCCCAAGCCAATCCAGCACAGGCCAATCCCGCTCAGGGCAATCCCCCGCGTAGGCTGCGGACTGTATAGCTCTTATTTATGCGTATCTGTTCATTTCAGCGGGTTCGCGGACCGTATAGCCGTTATTATGCTTCAGCATCATGTTTATAGAGGTGATTTGTGCAAATAGCTGCATTCCAGTCCGCAAGGTGGCTTAATGAGGCGGATTCATGTGAATAAGGGCGCCTCGGTCCGCAACATTTCCTCCGCACTCAACCTCTGCCCCCAACACTCTGCCCCCAACACTCTGCCCCAATCACTCTGCCCCCAATCACTCTGCCCTCAATAACTCTATCTCCAATTACGATGTTCGAGTCGCTATGTGCTTGTCTCGCCTTCAGATGCGGATCGTGCGGATCAGGTCGATGAACAAGCCGATCAGCGGGGAATAGTGGCGGTCGCGATTATAGGAGTAGAAGATATGCCGCTGAAAATTGTAGTCCGGAATAGTCCGCATCATTAATTTTCCCCTCGCCACCTCATCCTCCACGGCAAGCCGCGAAATAAAAGACACATGTCTGCCGCCCATAAGCGATTGCTTGATCGCCTCCAGTGAATCGAGCAGGATATGGGCTCTTGGCGTTACGCCGGATCGTTCAAACCATTTGTTGGTCAACTGGCGTGTGCTCGATTCCATATCATGCAGAATAAAATGGGCCGATGCGATCTCGGACGGACTAAGCCTGGTCTGAGCCGCAAATTCATGAGTGGGGGCGAACACCAGTACAAGCTCATCTTCGCATAAGGACTGGCTGTGCAGAGTCGGCACATAAAAGGATTCCGTGGACAATATGCCCAGATCAATTTCATGGTTCACCAGCATCTCTTTAATTACAGGGGAGGGCTTAACCGATAACGAAATCGTTGTTCCCGGATGCTGCTCTCCGAACTGGCCCAGGATTTGGGGGAGAATATACGTGGCCGGCACATAACTTGCGCCGATTTTGAGCGTGCCGCGGCCTGCATTACTGAACTCCTTCACTACCCGCTCGGCTTCTGCGGCCAGGGCATTGATTTTGACGGCATAATGAAGAAACGCCTTGCCGCTTTCCGTCAGGATCATTTTATCCATTCTCGACTCAAAAAGCTTCTCCCCGAGCTGCTGCTCCAAATTCTTCAAATGATAAGTCACTGTAGGCTGCTTCAGTCCCAGTTCTTCGGCTACTGTCGTGATTTTCCTGTGTTTATGGAGCAGTTCTACGATCTGCAGCTTAATCAAATTCAGGTTCATTTCTATTCACTCCCTCGTCTGCTAGCTAAACGATAACATAGAAAAATTCTATGAATGTTAAAATAAATCGGTGAAAAAGTTAATATCGGCGTTACACCCGGCAAATATTGCGGGAATTGTTTGCCTATAAACTAAGGACATGTTCATAGCAATCCTACTTTAGTGCAGTCATTATCTCTTTATAAGTTAAGAACAGGCAGGTACATGAGAATGAAGCAGCTTATCATTAGCGGACTGGAAAAGAAATTCGGTGACGTGCATGCCCTGAAGCCTGCCGATCTGACCATTGCGGCAGGAAGCTTTACCACGTTGCTTGGGCCTTCGGGCTGCGGTAAAACCACCCTGCTTCGTCTGCTAGCAGGACTGGAAACACCGGATGCCGGAGAAATTGTGGCTGACGGGGAACTTATTTTCTCCAGCAGCCGGAAGATCAGCCAGCCGATTCACCGCCGGAATTTCGGAATGGTCTTTCAGGATTTTGCGCTTTGGCCGCATCTGAGTGTCTTTGAGAATGTAGCGTTTGGGCTGCGGGCATCGCGGCAGAAGAAGGAGCTGCGCAGCCGGGTGCAGGAAGCGCTGCGCAGCGTAAGGCTGGAAGGACTGGAGCTGCGGTTTCCCCATCAGCTGTCCGGCGGGCAGCAGCAGCGGGTCGCTTTTGCCAGAGCGGTGGTGACCCGGCCCCGGCTGGTGCTGTTCGATGAACCACTCAGTGCGCTGGATGCCGTCCTCCGGGATGAGATGCGGCTGGAGCTGCTCTCCCTGGTGAAGGACATGGGCATCACGGCATTGTACGTGACACATGACCAGACCGAAGCGATGTCCATGTCGGATGAGGTGGTTGTCATGCATGGCGGAAGCATCCTACAGACCGGTGCCCCCGAGGAAATTTACAAGAAGCCGGCAGAGCCTTTTGTTGCCCGCTTTATCGGCAGGTCAAACTGGATTGTCCCCGGGAAGCAAATGCTTCGTCCGGAGCAACTACGCTGGATCGACAGGGAGGGAACCTCTCAGGCATTTACCGGAATTATCCGGCATGTCAGCTATATGGGTGACCGCTATGAGGTCATTCTGGAGATGCAGGGAATGGGCACCTGGACGGCCTATCATTCACACCGCTTAACGGTGGGTGAGAGCATTCAGGTCTACGCCTCACAGGAGCACATTCACCATCTGAACTAATCACAATTATTATTAGGAGGTCTTCCCTTGAATTTCATTAAAAAAAGCAAACTAGGTTCCGTTCTTTTGACTGCCGTACTAAGCATCAGCCTGGCTGGCTGCGGTTCCTCCAATACACCTGAGGCTAACGCTAAAGCGAACGACAGCAAGACCAAAAACAATAATACTCCGACTGCCACTGAACAAGCCTCACCACCGGCAGAGAATACGCTTAGCGGCAGTCTTGTGGTATACAGCGCTGGACCTGAGGGACTGGCGAATAAAATCAAAGAAGGGTTCGAAGCGAAGACCGGAGTCAAAGTGGAAATGTTCCAGGGCACCACAGGCAAGATTCTTGCTCGGATGGAGGCGGAGAAATCCAACCCGGTGGTCGATGTGGTGGTTCTTGCCTCCCTGCCTTCCATGCAGGGCATGAAAAACGACGGATTATTGCTTCCTTATCAAGAAGCGGTGAATGCCGGCAAACTTGTCAGTGACTGGTCGGATGCGGAAGGGAATTACTTCAGCTACAGTGCGTCCGCACTGGGAATTGTCTATAACACCAAGAAAGTAACCACACCGCCGGCTTCCTGGGCTGACCTGGGCCAGCCGGAATGGAAGGGCGTGGTCAACATCCCCGATCCTTCGCTCTCTGGCTCGGCACTGGATTTCATGACCGGTTACCTGAGTGCTCAGGGAGACAGCGGCTGGGATCTGTTCAAGCAATATAAAGCAAATGGGGTGGCGATGGCAGGGGCGAATCAGGAAGCACTGGATCCGGTAATTACCGGTGCCAAATCCGTGGTTGCCGCAGGGGTAGATTATATGGCCTACAAAGCCAAAGCGGATGGAGAGCCGGTGGATATCGTGTATCCGGCTGAAGGCACAGTGATCAGCCCGCGTCCGGCGGCCATTATTAAGACGAGTGCAAATGTGGACAACGCCAAAGCATTTATTGATTATCTGCTTTCTGATGAAGCCCAGGCACTCGTAGCCAAGGCGTACCTGCTGCCGGGAAGAAGCGATGTGAAGGCGGAGAACCGCGCCAATCTGGATGAAATCAAAACCTTTGACGTGAATTGGGATTGGATGAACGAACATGGCGATGAAGTGTCCACAACATTTACGGATTTGTTCAAATAAGCGGAATGAAAATTAACGCTTTACGCTCATTTAAGTGGGTGAGCAGCAGCCTTGCTTTGTGTATACTGGCCATTCTGGTGCTGCTGCCGCTGCTTCTGATCTTCTGGACCAGCATTTATTCTGGTCAAAAACTCGATATCACCGCGCCGCTCAGGACCATTACCGGAAACAGCGGGCTAATGAAGGTGCTGCTGAATTCTCTGGGTCTTGGAGCAAGCGTAGTCGCCTTGACTACAGTGTTCGCCTTGCCGCTGGCCTGGATTATGGCCAAGAGTGACATCGGGCGTCACGCCTGGCTGGATGTTGTCCTGCTGATTCCGTTCATGACGCCGCCTTACATCGGTTCCATGGGGTGGATGTTATTTATGCAAACTGGTGGCTATATGGAGCAGGTTCTTCCGTCTTCTGCAGCGCTGACCCCTTATTTCTTCAGCTATGGGGGGATGGTGCTGATTATGAGCCTGCATCTGTTTCCTTTCCTCTATCTGCTGCTGCGCAATGCACTGCTGCAGATCGGGGGCGGTTTGGAGGAAGCGGCTTCGGTTCACGGCGCTCCATTCTTTTACAAGGTTAGAAGAGTTATTGTGCCCTTGCTGTTATCGAGTTACGGGCTTGGTGTGCTGCTGATCTTTGTTAAGACGATTGCTGAATTTGGGACACCTGCGACCTTCGGGCGCAAAATCAGGTTTTATGTTCTGACCTCGGAAATTCATAAATATATTTCCAGCTGGCCGATTGATTTCGGCAAAGCGACTTCACTGGCCAGCCTGCTGCTCGGAGTCTGCCTGATCCTCTGGTATATCCAGACGATCATCAGCAGCCGCTATTCTTACCGCCTGGTGGGCGGGAAAGGGATACGCAGCAAGCATTACGCCGCAAAGGGAGCCTTGGGCTTCTTCAGCTGGGGGTATATTGTGCTGCTGCTGCTCGCTTCCGTCGGAGTCCCGTATTTCTCCATTATTACCGCATCATTATTGAAGCTGCGCGGAGAGGGGCTGTCGTGGGGGAACCTGACGTTAAGTCATTATGCTGAGCTGCTCTCTCCAGGATCACCAGGCCTGCAGGCACTGATCAACAGCTTCAGCCTGGCGATTGTTGCTTCGAGCATCGCAGTAATTCTTGGTACATGGCTCGCGCTGATCATTGGCAAGGGCACAGCATGGCGGCAAAAATGGACCGATCTGTTCAGCCTGCTGCCGAACACCGTTCCGGGCATTGTCCTTGTCGTTGGGCTGATCCTCCTGTGGAATGCCCGCTGGATGCCGGTCCCGCTCTATAACACCTATGGGATGGTCGTGCTGACCTATGTCGTGCTGTTCCTTCCCTACACCGTGCAGTATGTCAAAGCCAGCTACGGGCAGATTGATTCCTCCCTGATGCAGGCGGGGCAGGTATTTGGCGGAAGCAAGACTTACGTGTTCCGCCGTATCCTGCTGCCGCTCATTCTTCCCGGAATGGCGGCTGGCTGGATGATGACCTTCACCATCTCCGGCCGTGAATTGGTGGCCTCGCTGCTGATTCTGCCGCCGTCGATGCAGACGTCGGCGACTTATATCTTTGCCCAGTTTGAACAAGGTGCAGTGGCGATGGGCATGGCAATGGCCGTAATCTCCGTAGGCGTTACAACTGCATTGCTGCTTGTAATTCAATACTTAAGTCCAGACAGAAAGCGGAGACAACTATGACCAAGCTGACCATATGGGGGGGCGCCGGGGAGCATGGGCGCTCCTCCTACCTTTTACAGGGTAAGGAAGCCTGTATTTTGCTCGATTGTGGTGTGAAGAAGGAAGGGAAAGGAGAGTATCCGCTGCTGGATGCCGCGGTTATTCCGCAGCTTCAAGCGGTCTTTCTATCCCATGCCCATGAGGACCATTCGATGGCCCTTCCGCTGCTTTATAAATATGGCTATAAGGGGAAAGTATGGACAACACGCGATACCGTCAGGCAGCTGCCCGGCTATTTCGAGGCGTGGAGCCGGTATGCGGCCGCTGAGTCAGCCAGGCTGCCTTATGGAGATGAAGACAAGCAGGCGATGGAATTTATGTTTCTGGACGAGCAGGCCGGACCCCGCAGCTGGCTGAACGTTGCACCCGGCCTGCGTGTGCAGTGGGGACGAACCGGACATCTGGCTGGTGCGGTATGGCTTGCCCTGGAGTGGGAGGGGAAGACGGTCTACTTCTCCGGTGATTACACCGAGGAGTCGCAGCTGCTGGCAGTGGACCGGCCACAGGCGCTGTTCTTGTCCGGGCCTGAGGCAGGCAGGGAGCAAGGAGACGCCGATCTGGCCATCATCGACGCCGCCTACGGAGCGGATCCCGAAGAGCAGCATGTGAAATTGCTGCAGCTGGAGACTGCGGTCCGGGATACTTTAGAAGGCAGCGGCTGTGTGCTGCTGCCGATGCCGCTGCAAGGCCGGGGCCAGGAGCTGCTCATCTGGGCTGCTGAGCGGTTTCCACAAGCGCAGCTTGTGGTGGAAGAAGCTCTGCTGGCTCCGCTCCGGGCGTTGCGAACCCGTTCAGCTTGGCTGAGAGATGAGGCTTCCGGCTGCATTGAACAGCTCCTGAACAGCAGGAACTTGGAAGCAGTCTCCAGTCCTTCCGAGCGGAAGGAGGCACTGCGGCAGCGGAAGAATAAGATAATCTTCACGAACGACGCACTGCTCCAGTCGCCTACAGCCCAGTGGTATTACCGGCAGCTGCTTGATGTTCCCGGCAGCCATGTGATTTTTACAGGCCATTTGCCTGAAGGCAGCTTTGGCCGCAACCTGCTTGGGCAGCAAGGCAGCGGCAGCTGCATGGTTTCACTGATCCGCTACAAGGTGCATCAAGGCCTTCCTGACATCCGCCGGATGCTGCGGGCTGTTCCAAGCCGCCGCACAGTGCTGGTTCATGCCCCTAAGAAGCAGACGGATCAGGTGCTTTCCATCCTGGAGGAAGAAGGGTTTACGGGACTGTATTCTCTGCTTCCCGGGGATAGTATCTCCTTCTGATGCACCCGAATACCTCCTTTCAGACAGCAAGCCAGCTCGACATCTGAGCTGGCTTGCTGTCTGTTTGCTGTTTATCTACTAAACCCAGCGGTCCGCAAAAGGGCGGTTCAATGGGTTATTCAAATAGCTGCTGTTATTCCGTGACCAGAACCCGTGGTGAAGTGCTGCGGATAACGCTGGAGGCGATCCAGCAGCCGAGACCGGCCACGGTTATACTAAGCAAAGCGAGGAAGGAGATGCCAGCCCACTGCATTAGGAGCGGCAGCTTGACAATACCATAGGAGGAGAGCAGCCCTCTTAATATGCCGGGGAGGAGGAATACCCCGCAGCCGATGCCGAGAACCGCCCCGGCCGCGGACAGCGCTACAATGCTCCAGGTTACTGCACCCCGGATGTTATTCGAAGTCAGCCCGATGGATTTGTAGATGCCATAGGTCTTGGTTTCCTTGCGGATATGAATCCGGCAGGTACTGTAAATAATGAGGCAGGTGACCAGCAGAAACAGCAGGCTCAGAATGCTCATCGGAATGATCAGGACCGCCGTAGCTTCCTTGAATACCGAATCGAGCAGGGTTTGCTGTTTGATGGCCTGAATTCCAGGGCCATATTTGTCATTCAGCTGCTGCACTATCTTTTCTGCATCATCGTCGTTTATTAAATTCAAGTAAGCTGTATCAGGGTGAAACTGGGTGAGCGCATCCGAGGTTATTCTGGCCTGATTGGACATATTGGCAATCGACTGATAAATGCCGGTCACTGTGAAGGTGTGCCGCTCTCCTTCAACATACAGCTCTATAACATCTCCGAGCTCTTTCCCGAGCTGCCTGGAGATGTTGATGCCGATGGATATTTCATTCCGGTTGACCGGATTTCTGCCGTTTATGGAGGCGAAGCCCACCTCATCCAGACTCCCTTCTACGGCATTAAGCGGAATGCTGAGGGATTGTGAAACATCGTCCACCTTCCCGGAGCTTCGCATGGTTTCCGCAGACACAACGCCGATGGATTGGCCCGCCCAGTTAAGGTTCAGGATAGCGGGATCGGCCTTAACCTCGGCATTCAGAGCTTCACGGTCGAAATCCGCTTCGTTCACGACCATGACAACAATATCAGAGGCATCATAACCCCAGAGCGGCGAGGTTTTCTGCATTTGATAGATGCTGTTCAGGAGGACGAAGCCGAAGACCAGCACTGACGTTGTAACGGTGGTCAGAATAAGCATCAGGATAGAGCCCTTAAGATTTTTGGTTACATTTCTCAGCCCGATGACAGCAGGAACCGGCCAGCGCTCAAACTCACGGCCCCGCTTTCCCCGGCCTTTCGAACGTTTGCCAAGGCTGCTGTGCGAAGCTTCAGACATGCCATAACGAATGGCCTGCATCGGCTGGATGGAACGGGTTTTGCTGGCATAAATCCACACGCATACAAGAATCAGCAGCAGCATCCCTGCTCCGACCATCCAATCAGTCCAAGCTCCCTGGAGCCGGATCGAGGAATGATCTGTTTTTAAGAAGGATAGAGACTGTTCAATAATAACTCCCGATAGAAAGCGGCTGATCCATAGCCCGGGCAGGATGGACAGCAGTGCAAGAAAACTGTACTGGGCAACGTAGGTGCCAATAATCTGCCTTGAAGTCAGACCCATGGATTTGAAAATCCCGATGGTTTTGTAATTGGCCAGAATTGCATCCGAAATCGTAAAGCTGATCGTAAACAAGGCAACCAGCATCATTACAATGCCAAGGAAGCTCATGACAAAACCGATGATCTTATTCATGATAAAGTAGAAAGCTGAAATTTGCTCATAGCTGTTCATCTCTTCCATAAATGGAGTGCCCAGAAATTTCTCAAACCGTTCCCAATAATCAGCACGCTGGCTGTAGTCAGCGAAACGGAGTCCCAGAATATATGAATCTGTGTCTTGAACAGAGCTTAGATCCTGCTGGTAGTCGCTGCTGTTCATCCAGATCCGCGCTGTTGTGGAAAAGGGCCCTCCCAGCGGAAGGTCGATCACGACAGCAGATACAGTTAAGCTAAGAGGAGTATTGCCTGTCTTGAACTGAAGCTCGTCACCAATGGAAACATCATATTTATAGGCGAGCGAGGTTGGAATCCAAATCGTACCCTGTTCAGGATGAGCAGTCTCCGGTCCTTGGGCAAATACAAGCTCATCTGTGCCAAAAGGCCGGTCCGGTGTATTCATCATATACAAATACAGGTTGGGGATATCTTCTCCGCGGTGTTTAACTCCTGCCAAAGGCTTGTAAGGCAGCAGCACGGATGCCGTTACGCCATCCTGCTGGGACCACCACTGGGCTGACTTCTGCGGATTGTGAAGACCTCTGCTGAACATTAATAGTTCATGGGAGCCTTTAGTGTCGCGATGCAGGCTTTCGTAAAGATCTTCCGAGTTGGAAATAACGGTTATCGCGGTGTTCGTCAGCAGCGTGGACAGCAGAATAAGCAGCGCAATCAGACTGTTCTGAACTTTGCGTTTCCTCAGATTCCCCCAGCAAATCGTCATTATTGCATGCATTACGTATGGCTCCCTTCACGGGAGATGTAGGAGAAGATGAGGGACTCTCTGTCCTGCAGCTGATCAGGGGTAAAAGCACCAAGCTCCAGCACGCCGCCAACCTGACCATCGCGGATAAAGATCAGCCGGTTCGCACGGCAGGCTGATTTGATATCATGAGTGACCATGACGATGGATTGTCCCTCGGCATTCATGCTTGTCAAAATATCGAGTACCGCAACGCCCTGATCATAATTCAGGCTTCCTGTCGGCTCATCTGCAAAAATGATCTCAGGCGTATTGATTAATGCCCTCGCAATAGCAGCTCTTTGCTGCTGGCCCCCAGACACTTCGGCTGGCAGCCGGTGCTGCTGCTCTTCAATGCTCATGGCCTTCATCAGCGACAAGGCTTTCTGCTTCACTTCACGCCGTGGTCTTGCTGCAACATAGCCGGGTAAAGCGATATTTTCCAGCAGTGTCAGATCGGGCACAAGATTGCTGCTCTGATAGATATATCCGATTTTCCTAGCCCTCAGCCCGGAAAGCTCCTTCTCGGAGAAGCTGTCCATACGCTGCTGGCTGAAATGGACTTCACCTGCGGTCACCGTGTCCAAACCGCTAAGCAAGTAGAGCAGCGTTGATTTTCCCGACCCGGAATCTCCCATAATTACGGTGAAATCCCCTTGGTAGATGTCCAAATCAATATTTCGGATGGCGTGGAATTGCTCGCTGCCGGTGGAATAGGTTTTACACAGGTTTTTGGTATGAAGTATCGCGGTTTTCGGCATGCATAAATCCCTCCAGTTATCATTTTCCTTCATTGTAGAGGGGGAATCTTGCAATAAGCTTATCAGGTTATTAATAAATTATTACAAGGCAAGGAGCTGTCAGCATATAGGCAGGGTGAAATAAAATTCGGTCCCCTGATGTTTGGCGCTTTTAAAGGAAATGGTGCCATGATGGGCTTCAATAATATGTTTGCAGATCGACAGACCCAGTCCGGACCCCTCATTGAACCGCTTCTCAAATTGTGAAGGCGCATGTCCCTGAAAATAACGTTCAAAGATAAAGGGCATGTCCTGCGGCAGAATTCCCTCGCCTGTATCGGATACGGTCACCGTAAGCTGATGCTGTTCCTGAACGATGGCTACCCGGATCGTATCTCCGGCAGAAGTATGCTTCAGCGCATTGGCGATAAGATTGGATAGAAGCTGTTCGATTCGGACAGGATCTATGCGGATTAGCACGTTTGGGATTTCGGAAGGCTCAGTAAATTCCACGCCCGCCGTACGGATATAAGGGCCCATCGGTCTGAGGATGGACTCGAAAATCTCCTTGCTGTAATGCTCCACGGGATGTACAGAAATTTGGTCCAAATCTCTTAAAGCATGCACCAGCAGATCCTCGACCAGCATGGCCATCTTGTTGGCTTGCGCCTGCATAATCTCCATATACGCCATAACCGCCGGCAGATCGGAACAGACCCCTTCGCGGATCGCCTCAATGTAGGCTTTTACGATGGTCAGCGGTGTTTTCAAATCATGTGAAATATTGGAGATGAGCTCCTTCTGGGCCTTGCTCTGCGCTTCTTTCTGCATGCTTAGCGTCATAATTTCACTCCGCATTTGATCAAATACGGCGTAGACCTCACCGATTTCATCCTGCTTTGCATATTCGGCTTTCTGCCCGTAGTTCCCCTTGAGAATGGCCTCGGCATGATCCTTTAAACCGTTAACCGGATGAAGGAGGTCGTGATTGATTTTGTACCGGAGCCGGAATAGAAGCAGCAGCACGAGGAGCAAGGCTATCATCAGCAGAGTGAACATGGCAGGAAAAGACGCAGTTTGCCTGTAAGCGAGGAGTGAGCCAGGCAAGGTGAAGATCGCATTTCCAGCCTGCACTCCAGAATCAGGATCAACAACCGGGAAGGCCAGCTTGAACATTTCCTGTGCTGTTTTGGAGCTGTATAGATCATAATGCAGATCACTTTTAAGATTCAGCTTGTCCTTATTCATGGAATGTGGAGCAGAAGAGTCGAAAAGAAGGGTACCGTCAAGGCCAGTGTATTGCAGGTGGAGCTGCTTCTCTTCACTCCACTTACGCAGTTCTTCCCGTATCCTGTTCTGACTGGAGACTTCGGTGTGATGCTGCTCCAGAACCAGCATAATGCCGCTTATCTCAATACGCGCCTGATTCACCACTTCGTCCGGAAGAACATCCTGCTCCGTAGCCGAAAGTCTATACTGAATGAACGCCGCGCAGCCCCCCATAATTACAATACAAGCGATGACTGAGGCGAACCACGGTTTAAACCAATTTCTCCAATACATAGTTCAGCTGCTCCATTCTTTGATTTAATCCAGGTTGAATTTATAGCCGACTCCCCATACGGTTTTGAGATACTCAGGATTGGAGGGGTCCGCTTCAAGCTTCTCCCGCAGCCGGCGGATGTACACGGTAATGGTGCTCTCATCCCCATAGGAGGTGTAGCCCCAGATTTGATCGAGCAGCTGGCTCTTGGAAAATACCTGGTTTCTGTGCTCGGCCAAAAAGAACAGCAGCTCAAATTCCTTGGCAGACAACGAAATCTCACGACCGCCTTGCGTTACTTTATAGGCTTTTTTGTCGATGGTCAGGGTACCGATAGAAATCAGTTCATCCTGCGGCAACGGATTTCCGAGACTCTCCATTCTGCGCAGGTGAGCCTGAATTCTTGCCACCAGCTCGCTGAGGGAAAAGGGCTTGGTCATATAATCATCCGCACCGAATCCCAGCCCCAGCACTTTATCGGTATCGCTGCTGCGGGCGCTTAGAATGAGGATTGGCGTCCGGGTTTTATCGCGGATTTGTCTGCACAGCTCAATCCCGTTTGCATCAGGCAGCATGATATCCAGAATAATGAAATCGGGCTGTACTGCTTCAAGCAGCCGAAGACCGTCCACGCCATTGTCTGCAATATGTACGTCAAAACCCTGCAATGTAATATAATCCTTCAGAATACGGGAAATGTCCTGTTCATCTTCAATGATGAGAATCCGTTTGCGTTGCTGCATCGTTTACACTCCTACTTGTTTATTACTTCCATTATATAGGGCATTCCGGAGATTCACTATAACTCCTTATGTTCTCTATGGTTTCGGGCAGAACATAGCTTTATTATCGGAAGTATCGTCTGATATAATAGGATTAACTATACAAATTTAAAACATAGGGTTGCTTGCTGCAATTTGGAGGAAATACATAATGATTGAAAGCACAAAACTACACATCCCCCATGGCCGCAACTCCCTGGTACCCCGGCCAAGTCTGATGAACAAGATCAATGAAGGAATGACTGCAAGGCTGACTGTTGTATCAGCACCCGCCGGTTACGGGAAGTCAACAGCGTTAAGTGAATGGGTCAAATACAGCGGATCGCGTGCCGCCTGGGTATCCCTGGATAAGCAGGATAACGACTGGATCACATTTTGGAGCTATGTGGCAGCTGCGGTCGAGGAGCAGATTCCTGGGTTTGGTGCCAGAATCCGGCCTTTGCTTAAGAAAGGTTCCTCAATCTTCTCCGAGCCTGCACTGGACGTTATGCTGAATGAATTCAGAGAAACTGCTGCCGATCTGGTCATTATACTCGATGATTATCATTTCATCAGTCTCCCGGAAATACATGATTCGCTGGTCTATCTACTCCAGCATTTGCCGCCTCATATTCACTTTTTTATCGCTGGCCGTACCGACCTGGCCATACTGTCCAGCATTATAACGGAAGCAGTCACTGTACATAAAATTACTATGCAGGATTTGAGCTTCCAACTGGATGAAGGGATGATCTTCTTCCGGGAGACAACGGATTTAAGGTTGACGAAGAAACAGGTGACACAGCTCTACCACCAGACCGAAGGCTGGATCAGCGGACTGCAGCTGGCCGCAATTGCTCTAAAGAGCAGCGATAACATCCCCCGCTCCATTGATGGCATTAGAGGCCAGCATCAGGACATCTCCCGCTATTTGCTGGAGGAAATGTTCTCTCATTTGCCTGAGCCCATACGCGTATTTCTATTGGAAACCTCGATCCTGAGCCGGATGAACCATTCCATCTGTGAAGTGGTAACCGGTCAGCCGGATTGCCAGGAGCAATTGGAGAGCCTGGAACAGCTGAATTTGTTCATTATCCCTTTGGACGATCAGAGAAACTGGTACCGGTATCATCATTTGCTGTCTGATTTCTTGCAGGAACAGCTGACAGCCGAAGATCCGGCAAAAATAACTGAGGCCCATATCCATGTGGCGCATTGGTGGGAGCATTATGGATTTGAAGCGGAAGCGGTGGAACATTACTTGGAGGGCGAGCAATATGAGGACGCTGTCCGGTTGATTGAGAAGAATATCCTTCACCTTTTGCAATCCAGAAGTGTTGTGCTCAACCGATGGTTATCCGTCATTCCTGAGCATTATTTTGCCGGGAAACCAATGGTGGAAGTCTTCTATATCTCTGTGCTGCTCGGAGTAGGGAAATGGGAAGCAGCTTTTAATAGAATTAAGCAGGCTGAGGTCTCATTCCAAACCCTGCAAGCCACTTTAAGCGAACAAGCATTTCATCAGGCGATGGGCAACATCTACTTTATGTGTTCGGTCTCCGCCTATCTGCGCAAAGACTTGGTAAGCATGTCGAAATACTTCGAAGAGATGGAGCAGCATATCCCGGAGGGCAGCTTTTTTCAAACGATGGGGCGCAACAGACACCAGGGATATGATGCCTTCGACGATCATTTGGTCTATATTAACGATCTTCATTATGCAGAAGAGACACTGGTGAAGTGGATAACTGTCTGGGAGAGTAAGCGGGAATATCCTTTTGTAGGTTTCCTGTTTGTCTCCTATACCAAGCTGCTCTACGAGTGGAACCGCCTGGAGGAAGCTGCTATTTCTATTCATAAGGCGCTCAAGCGTGAGGATATTAAGCCTTATGCACGCATATTGATTCACCTTACCGTCAGCGCCGTGAGAATTCATACTGCCCAGGGGGATCCTGAAGGTGCTTCGGAGCTGCTTTCCGGTCTGGGCTCACAGATTGATTCCCCGGATCATTTGCTATTTATGAAAAGAGTTGAAGCGGAGCAAGCCTTCTTGGCACTGGAGCAGGGCCGGGTGGAAGAGGCCCGCGCCTGGCTGCAGAGCTGCGATGTAACCTTTACGGACGAGGTGTCTCCGAACCTTGTTGCCGAGCATCTGATCTTGGCGAGAGTGCTTGCGGCTTGCGAACAATCAGATAACGCACTGCAGCTGTTGGAGCGGATGTATCAGTTATTATGCAAGGAGGACCGTCAGCGGGGCCAGATTCAGGTGCTGATCCTGCAGAGTGTACTTTATCAGGGTATGGGGTTAACGGAGACGGCCCTTGTTAAATTGGGAGCCGCGTTGCAATTGGCACAGCCGCAGGGCTATATCCGCAGCTTTATTGACGAAGGCACTGCTATGAAAGAGCTGCTAACCTCTTATTTGAAGCTGGGGCGGGAGAGCAATATGCGCAAGCGTACCGAGGTTTCCACGGAGTATGTGGAGCGGCTGCTGCAGAGTTTTGAATAGAGGGTAACTCTCTGGCAATGCATCCAAAGAAACGGCAGAAATGCCGTTTCTTTGAGTTGTTATAAACACCAGATGGCCAGTACTCCGTAAGTACTTACTAAATACTCATTACGTAATTACTAATAGGTGCTGCGCAATTTCTTAGTGTGCTCCATCGGACTTTAGCTACCGGGCAATACGTACCATACGTACCCGAATACGTAACGCGCCCGAAAACTCGCACCGGAATACGTAACGTCCCCGAAAACTACCGGAAAACGCACCGGAAGCGCACTGGAAGTGCACAAGAAAAAGTACCAGAGTACGTACCCGAAGAAGTACCACAATACGTACCGAAAAAGTACCAGAGTACACACCAGAAGAAGTACCAGAGTACGTAACCGAAGAAGTACCTTAGTACACACCAGAAGAAATACCAGAATACGTACCTAGCAGATCATCCCCGCAAGCTGCGGACTGTATAGCCTCTATTTATGCTGGATAGCTCTTTTTACCAGGTTCGCGGACCGTATAGCCTTTATTCGCCTTCAGTTACTCCTAAATAGGAGAGATTTGAGCAAATAGCTGCATCTGAGTCCGAAAGTCGGGTATAAGATCCGAAGTTTTGCAAATAAGGTATCCCCGGTCCGCTTGAGGTTATTCGATGAACATAATTGCAATGCTGCGTGTTTCCTCAGCCTGTCCTCCTCAGCTTATCCATTCATAGTCCCAAACGATTACCTCGTTATAACCGAAGCCGGTAGGTACGTATACGCTGCTTGCCGCTCTCAATGTCAATCAGCTGCTGTTCAACCAGGTTTTGCAGGATTCTTCTGGCATGGCGGTTGGTTACCTTCAGATGGGCAGTCAGTTCTACTGGTGTGAACGGACGCAGTAACCGTCTCGCATAACGAAGAGTCTCCGCTTCAAGCCAGGTTAATGTGGAGGAAACATCGGTTGCGATGAATTTTGCCAATAAAAGCGAGCACAAGCTACTGGCATTGTTTCGGTTCTTCTATAACTGATAGGTAGGCAATCGGAAGAAATGTCCAGGAGTCCAGCGATAACAAACAATGGCGCATGCACAGATCCTTGAACCTCCTGACATCAAGATCTCTGGCATGCGGACCATAGCCCTGAATTTCAATTCCTCCTCTGGCACCTCCTGGCATATAGGCCAAATCCAAATACCGGTAGCCATTATTGAAATCCCGAACCTCCCATTCAGGAAACAGATGGTCAAAATTTCCGACTGCCGGGAACCAGACTCTCCTTAAGAATTCAACCGTTCCATGTCCCAGACCTTTGGCCAGCAGCTCCCTCCGTCTAGGATTAAGCTCATTCGTGAGATTAATTTCTAACCATTCCATGTACTGCTGCTCAAATCGAGCCATTGCTTTCCTTCCCTAATAAGATGGGTATTTCGATACCGATCAAGAATTGTTACGGACAAAAAGAAAAGCCGCTTTCACACCACTCATCCCGGATTGATACTCGAGAGATGAATAGTGTGGAAGCGGCGTGTTCTTCACGACCTATAATTGTGATTATACCTTGAAAATTCCAACTCAACAATGAAAGTAGATAACCCTCCATTTCAGAACCGTTTTCTTCACACCAGAAATAACCAATTCTATGATAGATTAGAATGAGGCCGAAGGCCGGGCCAATTTAATTAAGTGGAAGGATTATAGGACTATGGAAACTTTGCATCAGCAATTCGATTTCAACAAGCTGTGCGCAGCTTACGATTTGGGGCAATTAACAACACAGCCGGAACAAATTTTCGGCGGGTTCCTTCATAAAATGTACCGCTTAACTACGGACCGAGCTGAATACGCCGTAAAAGTGCTGAATTCGCAAATTATGAAGCGGAGCACAGCGATGGAGAACTATATTTTTGCGGAAAAGGTGGCAACTCTGGCCCGTGAGCAAGGTATAAACGCGCTTCCGGCTATCGTAGCGAAGGGGAACTTTATGCATGAAGTAGAGGGTCAATATGTGCTGCTGTTTCCTTGGGTGGACGGTAAGCCGCTATCCTCCGGGACCATTGATATAGATGCCTGCGAGAAAATTTCCGGAATTCTCGCAGGCATACATCGCATAGATTTCTCTCAACTTACAGATGAAGCTGATTCAGCCAAGGAAGATTATGTACCGTCAACCGTGGATTGGCAGAGTTACGCCCTCGAGGGAGAGCAAGCTCACTTGGAATGGTCGTCCATGCTGACAGAATACTTGAATAAGCTGCAACAGTGGGAGCAGCAGGCGAACGCAGCAGGGGCTGCTTTGATGAATAACAAGGTGATCAGTCACAGAGATTTAGATCCGAAAAATGTGTTATGGGATAACAATCATCTTCCGGTTATCATTGACTGGGAAGCAGCCGGGGCGGTTAACCCCATGCAGGAGCTGATCGAAGTAGCTTTGTATTGGTCGGGCTCTGAGCAGGGGAATGTTAACAAAGACGCTTTCCGTACAATGATCAGCACATACCGCAAGCATGGAGGCAAGATCGGCGATAACTGGCATGATGTGCTGAATTGCGGATTTCAAGGGAAGCTGGACTGGCTCAGCTATAGCATCAAACGCTCACTAGGAGTGGAGAGCACAGACGCTGCGGAACAAGAGCTGGGAATGAGTCAAGTCATACCGACAATACAAGCTATGGCGGATTATGCTGATTTTATACCGGTCTGCATAGAGTGGCTGGAGGAAATGGAGGTTTGATCCTGCCTTTCGATAAGATGGGTGAATTTGTTGACCGGTGCTTACCCGTAAATGGCCACTGTTAACACGGATAAGAAGGCGATCCCGGCTAAAGGGGTCATGATCCATTTTTCTTTTGGACTCTTGGAGAAAAGGTTGGCGAACGTATTCAGGCCCAAATAAACAGCAATGATCCAGATAAAAATAGATGTGAAATGAAAGCTGAATCCTGAGGCAAGGACTCCGGCGTGTTGCAGCGAAACTGCTGAAAAGAACAAGAGAATGAAAACCGACAGCAGACTGAAAAAACGCAGCTTTCCAGGCAATTTGCCTTTATATCTCCCGCCCATTGTGATCTCGCCCCAGGGCAAACCGAACGTCAGCAGCAATTGGATCAAAGCAATGATTATGAACAAGAGAGTGCTAAGTTTTGCAGCTGCCTGTATGTAAGAATCCTCCATCGTGTTAGCTCCTTTTTACTTTCTTTACAGTCCTCCATATTTTACGCTCGGTTAGTTTATATAGTCCATATTAAATTAAAAGCAAACAGCCATATCATTGGATATGGCTGTTTGCTCCAAGCTAATGTCTAGTATAACGGCTTTTTCTTTTGGCTTTGAGAAGATTCGCTCTACGGCTTCTGAGCTGTCTGATGATGCTTAGTTCGGTTAAGGAGAGGCGGAGAGTCTTCGACCGTTTCACTTTCAAGTGAAGTCTTCTGCTTTTTTTGTAACGAAGTTTAAGGTGGGTGACTTTCCGCTTTCTCCGTTTCAAATACGTTCTGAATTTTCTCCACGGCGTCAGGCTGAGGTATTTATGATGCAGACCTGCCCCCGGAGAGTTTTGATCCCAAAACTTTTCCGTTCCGGTAAAATGGACAATTTTATTATGGAAATCATGATTGGGTATAGACTGGTTGAAGAAATTGAAGCGCCGATCCAGCTGAAGGTAATTCCCCCCGAAAACTGCATTCAATGCATCCTGATCAGGCATCGTGGAATCCGGGAAACTGCGCAAAAAGTGCAGTGTTTCTTCGTACCATTCCTGGTGGCAGCGGATAGTATTCAGGGCAAACAGAACCACTCCGGAATTGAAATAATGCTCGGGAACCAAACCTTTGGAATTGATAACATGTGCAACTTCCATAATGCCCTGATCCCAAACCGCGCCTAAATAATACTGACCCAGATCAATTCGCCACAGCTCTTCAAGGTCCATATTGACCAGCACATCGCAGTCCAGATAGATGATTTTTTCAACCGGGATAAGTGCGGGAAGAAGCAAGCGGTACATACATGCCTGTGTCCATACATTAATCGAGCCTACATTTTCCATTACCTGAAGCATGTTTTCAGGAAGAGTAATGGGATAGAAGGTAATGGTGTGTTTATATCGGCTTGTTAGTCTCATGAGCTTTGACTTGTTCTCTTCCGTTAAAGTCTGATCGTGCAAAATATGAACATTAACACGGGAAGCGGTATTGTGGAAAACCGAGGCTAAAACAACTCCGGCATGCTCGGCATAGTGTCCATCCTGATCCTGAAAAGCTAACGCAAGTTCGATCATATGCTAATTCCTCTCTCAACTTTATTGTGTGAATGTACCATAGTATACGTTTGCCATGGATACATGGATCAGGCGATATGCCTACTCCATTCACCCATTTTCAACGGTCTGCTGATGGAAGGAAACAGGCGACGTTGACTTGAACTTGTCTAGTTTCCGGATTCAATTTAATATTGAGATAAATTAAAGTGTTTTCTTCGAGGAGGGTCAGCATGAAATACGAGTCGGAAAGTCCGGAAAACTATATCAGCCAACTGCCGGAAGATCGTCAGGAAGCCATTACGCAGCTACGGAGCACAATCAAGGGGAATCTTCCAAGCGGCTTCGAGGAAACGATGTCCTATGGCATGATTAGCTATGTTGTTCCACATCACTTGTATGCGCCGGGTTATCACGTGAATCCTGAACAGCCTCTTCCGTTTATAAGCATAGCCTCACAAAAGAATTTTATCGCACTGTATCATATGGGAGTGTATATGCACCCTGAGCTGCTGGCGTGGTTCCGCGGGGAGTATCCGAAGCATGTCCAGACAAAGCTTGATATGGGAAAATCATGTATCCGGTTCAAAAAAACAAACAACATTCCATACGGGCTTATTGCCGAACTGAGCCGCAAGATTGCGGTGCAGGAGTACATTGAAATCTACGAGCGGGAAACAGAAAAGATCAGAAAAAAATAATTCATGCTGGGGATTCCCCGCCGGCAGGCTATAGGAGGGAAATGTTATGGACAACAAAATTACTTATGAATCTGTGGATGATTATATTTCGAGATCAGCTCCTGAAGTTCAGGAGATCCTCCAAACGTTGAGAAAGGTCATTCAAGAATCGGCCCCTGAGGCGAAAGAAAAGATAAGTTATCAGATGCCTACTTTCGAGCTGCATGGCAATCTGGTCCATTTTGCGGCATTTAAAAAACATATTGGATTGTATCCGGCACCGAGCGGGGTTGAAGCCTTCAAAGAGGAACTGGCGGAATATAAGGGAGCCAAAGGTTCCGTTCAATTCCCTTTAGATAAGCCGATGCCCTATGATTTAATCAGCCGGATCGTTGAATTTAGAGTGGCTGAGAATCTTCAACAAGCAGCGGACAAAGCGAAAAAGAAGAAGCTGCAGAAGCAGGAGAAATCATTCAGGGCGAACCTGTAAGTGAGGTGGAAAATAGTGACGGAACGGATTCCCTGCCAAAGCCAAAACTGTGCGGCAACCATTTTACCGGCTACTGCCCATAAAACGGGCGGATTCTGCATACCGTGTTATCAGGAACAGGAACGCCGCAAACGCCAGGCTTATATTGAACAGCACCGCAGGGATGTGGATCTATATAAAGGAACCGCTGATCCGGTGGAAGTGCTTAAGATTATGCATACAAAACAAGCCTACGACCCTTTGATCCGCTATCTTCCTTATCCCTTAAACCGCGAGCAGGTGTATTCTGCCTTGTCGGGTGAGGATGCAGAGAGGATGAAGGCATATGCATTAGATCTGCTCAGTGCCGGTGACGAGGAGACCAGCGTGGATATTCTTTTGTCGCTGCTCTGTTACAACAACGTGCGGCTTACGGACTGTCTCCCTGTGCTTATCGGCCATGAGCTGTATTACCCGGGGATTCTGTATAAAGATGCTTCAGCAGAGGTCCGGGATCAGCTGCTGGAACAGGTGGAACAGGATAGTGAGAACCGCAATCATCTGCTGCTGGCCTTAGCCTGGATAGGAGACGGACGGATTGTTCAGCAGTTTCAGCAGTGGCGGGAGCAACCACCCCAGTGGGCGAAAGAGCTTTTTGTTTCACCTGATCAGTACTCACTTGAGGCCGGCTGGAAGCTTACTGAAGCCGGAGTGCGGCGGGATTTGTTTTCTCACACCGGATTTGCGATTGAACGGGCGGCGGAACCACTGAATGCTGAGTTTGCTGCGAATGAACCGGCACGGTTCCTGGGAGCGGGCCCGGAGGAATGCCCGTGGTGCGGCAGCGGGTTTACGCGGCTGATGGAACTGCGGAATAATCATCCGTCGGTTCGTGATTTGGCTCTGGCAGATGAGTGGCTTAAGGTGGATACATGCCTGTCCTGCGGCAGTTACAGTGTGATTTATATGGAAACTGGAAATCAAGGAGAACCCCGCTGGAGCTTATACAATCAAGCACCGCAACCTTTGCCGGATCTTAATCTTGGGGACGATAATGACGAGTATTTAGCCGCTGCACCCCGCCTGCATCTCGCTGCTCAACCGCGAAATGCATATCATGCCGTGGAGTGGACACTGGAACCCGCAGCCTCGCAGGTTGGCGGACACCCGACCTGGATTCAGGATGCAGAATATCCGGCTTGTCCCTGCTGCTCTGAAAATATGATGTTTATAGCCCAGTTGGATTGGTCACAGCTTGGCCCTTACGGAGAGGGCATCTATTATATGTTTATTTGTCCGAAAGATAAGATTACAGCTACCGTATATCAGCAATCCTAGTATATTAACGTCACTGGAGAAATTGGGGTGACGTTTTTCTTTTGCGGGAATTACGGCAGTCCCACGATCTATCAAATGCTGAAGCTTCCGCCAACGGACAAGGCACTCCATATGAAGGAAGGCTTTGAGAATATTTCCCTGGAGATGCTGCCTGAATAATTGGCGGACCATATCTTCGTTTATGGCAGTAAGGATGAAGGGGCCAGCGCTGTTCTGGACAGCGGAATATGGAAGGGACTTCCGGCAGTACAGAAGGGTCAAGTCTACATGTAAAACCAGCTTAAGTAGCCGCTGAACACCTTCGGGTGTTGGGCGGCTTCTTGTGTTCCTACAAAACTCCCGGAGGTGTAATTTTAGTCGTTGCCTTGTTTGGATTTATATTTTACAGTAAGATTTGTGAATACCATGATCTGTAACTCTGCTTGGTGACATAAGGCACTGATTAGGGGGTGTAAACCTTGTACCAGATTATTGATTTCGTACTCAACAAGCTCCATGCAAAGCCTGCGGAATAAACAGGGCGAAGCTTGGCATGGAGCGAAGGAATAATTTCGCCTATAGTAACTTAAAAGTTGTGTTTATTAAAGCAGGCTTTGCCCTTAGAATATCTATTCTATTTTAAGGAGCGAGCCAATTATGGATTATATAAGAGCGACGGATGTGTTCCCGGAACGACTACTCCAAGAGATCCAGCGGTATATTCAGGGGGAATTGATCTATATTCCAACCCGTTCAAGCGAGCGGAGAAAATGGGGCGAGAATTCAGGTGCGGCTAACTATTATGTTGCCCGTAATGAAAAGATCCGCCAGAGTTTCCGCGAGGGTGTGACCATCGATCAATTATCTGACCAGTTCGGATTGTCGGTGGAGAGTATTAAGAAAATCGTATATTCGAAGAGATAACATTGACCCGCAGATGAATCTGCGGGTTTTTAACTTTATGAGGAGCCGCGAGCAGCGTAGTTTTGCGACAGCGTAAGGCGCTGGATTTCAAGGTGCGATGATGGAGTTAGTTGGTGTGTGCGACGGCACTGATTTCGAGCAGTTGCTCAGGGTAAGCCAGGAAGGCCACACCGACGAGACTGCCGGCTGGCCGGTGTTCTCCCATGTATTCCTTGAACAGTCCGACGCATGTCTCAAAGTGCTCTTGCGCGTTTGTCAGATAGATCTCCACATAAGCGAGGTTCGACCTCGTGACACCAAATCCCGCCAGCACGCGATCGAGATTCTCCAGCGTCTGCCGGGTCTGTGCCTCGATATCGCCCTCGCCAACGAACGCGCCCTCCGTATCATGGGAAAATTGTCCCGAAATGTAGATGGTGCCGTTGACGCTATAGCCCTGGGTGATGCCGTGATCCCAAAGATTGTGATTGTAGGTTTTGACAGTAGCCATTTTTTTCTCTCCTTTACTTCAAAGTAAGGTCAGTATAAAGTGAATGTAAATAAAAATATAGTACGCACTTTTTTGATAGGTACTACCAGAAAGGATAGTGTAAATATGAGTATGGCTGAATATAAAGGTAAGGTTAAAAACATTCAAGATACACCATTTGGTTATACCTTGTCCGTTATTGGCGGTAAATGGAAGATGGTGATTATGTACCTGCTGGCAGAAAACCAACCGGTTCGCTTTAATGATCTGAAAAGACAGATAGGTGCTATTACGTATAAAACATTGAGTTCACAACTGAAAGAATTGGAAGCTGACGGTATGGTGATACGGAAAGAGTATCCACAAGTTCCCCCTAAAGTCGAGTACAGTCTCACAGATAAAGCCGAAACACTATTACCTGTTTTGGAAGGTTTATGTGAGTGGGGGACGATACACCAAAATAATTAGATGAGGCCTGGTTTACAACTTTTAATAAGAGATCTCGGTATATCATCCCAACCTGCAATTTCCTTACAATAAGGTCATACAGAAGACTAAGGGGATGATTAACGATGACGGTACGGTTCAGAGCCTACACTCCGGAAGATATGCTGAAAGTACGCCAATTTCTTTCACATGTTTATAGTAAACTTGGGCGGCCGAATAGTTGGCTGATTGCACGCTTTGAATTCGAGATTTTTTTCCTGCAAAAGAATACCGGATGGCTTCCCGAGTGGGAGCAGAATATAGGGTTATGGGAAGAAGAGGACGGTAAGCTGGTTGCCGTAGCCTGCAAGGATGGCGATTTCTATTTCCAGCTCGATACAGAACAGCCGCAGGAAAGCCTACTCATGGAAATGTTCGAATTCATTGAAGAGAAGTCCCGCCAGGGAACAGCCGGTTATTGCAAACTGGCTATTCCGGCCTTTATGCCACAGCTGGAAAAGATGGCGCTAAGTCGCGGATATGAGCTTCTTCCGAACGAAAGCGATAATTTCGTTTCTATCGCACCGGACCGGATTTTTCCTGTGGAGATTCCATCGGGGTTCACTCTTTGCTCTGGAGCGGATGTCCCTAATAGGGCTAAGGCGCAGGGGCATATTATGGCGTTTAATTATCCGGGAACTCCATATGCGGAGCAGATGCTTCAATACTACGGTGGGATTGCTGAAGCTCCCGGTTATCGGCCTGAGCTTGATCTGTCACTTGTTAATGGGCAAGGGGAGGTCGTGTCTTTCTGCAATGTTTTTCTGGATGAGGAGAACAAGATGGGCATACTTGAACCGGTGGGTACTCATAGGGATTACAGGTTGCATGGGCTGGGGCGAACGATTATTTATGAAGCTCTAAACCGGCTGCGGGCAATGGGGATGGTCAAGGCATATACGGGTCCCATGCAGCCTTTTTATGAGCGTATCGGTTTTGAGCTGGACGTGGAGCTGACCGTGTGGAAGAAAGAAATATAGTGTTCTATTTAGAACGTAATTCCCTTTATAGCGCGCAAACAAACCAAGCTCTGAGGTACTGGGGCTTGGTTTGTTGTATGTACTATTTTGAGGCGCTTCTAGTTCATAATCCCGATATCGGAAAATACAGATCACACTCGCAATAATGCTTGTTGCCCTTGGCGTAATTAATATATTCAAAGCTGAACTTCTCCTCTAATTGAAAAGGTACGGTCGGCATCCAGGTTGAGGTGATGTATTCCCAGATTTCACTCAGAGAGTGCGGCGTAATCTCCTCGGGCCGATGCAACCCGATGTAGGTAAATACACCGTATTTATGCGGTTTAATATGTTTGATATTCAGGTCAGGCGGGATGATGCTGCTGTGGTTGATTTGCAGGGAGGGCTGGTAGATCATAGACCCGGTAAAGGGCTCGGGAATGGAAGTGAAGCCGATATAGACATCCTTCTCTACCGGATTCATAATCCTGGAACGGGAAAGCGTGAAGAATTCGACACCATAACGGGCCGCAGCCTGGGACAGCAGGTTGTCCTCTGCATGAATAGAATAGGTAGGCCCTGCTATTGAAAAAGGGGGCAATACCGAGATGGAGCGAAAAAAAACGAGGCCATCTCCGGCGCGGCTCATAAAGTCGGCATTGAACCGGTCCAGGATATTCAGCGGCGAAGGCGATCTGCGCCATTTGGCCGGAGTGACATGATATTCTTCCTTAAAAGCCCTGTTGTAGGTCCGTTCACAGCTGAAGCCGTATTTGGCGGAAATATATTCAATGTTGCTCCGCTGATTCAGCAGATCGCCAAGCGACAGGGCAATCCGCCTTCTGCGCACATACTCCATTAGGCCAGTGGCTGTAGCCCCTTTCCAGATGCGCAGCAGGTGGAATTTGGAGACATTGACATGCCCGGAGATATCATCAAGACAGAGCGTTTCCAGCAGATGCTCTTCAATATATTCCGTTGTCCGGTTGATAGTTTCCAGTAAATAATGATCCATAGGGGTCTCCCTTCCAGCAATTTCTGTCCGGTTTTCATGGAAAACGTGAAGTATAATTTTACCACAAGCTCCAGAATCGGCAAGCGATTTCAATCATATGGAGCGGGTGGAGGATCATTGGATATGGATGATAGAGTACTGCTGGAGTTAAAAGACCGCTATCTGGCCGCGACCGAAAGCTTCGTGGACAGGGTCAGGGAAGATCCGAACGTTATTGCCGTCATTGTGTGCGGAAGTCTCGCTTATGATTCAGTCTGGGAGAAAAGCGATATCGACATGGGCCTGGTCGTCCGCGATCAAACCCTGCAACAGAACGCTTATTGTCTCGTGGAGGATGGCATTACTATAAATGTCCAGCTGTTTGAGAGAAGTACCTTTAAGCGGGGCTTTGAACGGATGATCGGCGGCTCGATGCCGCAGTCTTTTTTTGCGAAGGGGCGGATGATCTATACTTCTGATGACAGTCTCTATGATTACTTCGAAGATTTCAAGCAGCTGGGAAGCTATGATATTGCGTTGTCCCTGCTTTGGAATGCCTGTGAGTTGATTGATGTGTACCACAAATGCCAAAAATGGCTGACGGTGCGCAAAGATCTGCTTTATGCCCAGTATTTTTTGCTTAAGGCAGGCAGTCTGATAGCCAATATGGAGCTGTGCTCACAAGGTGAGCCGCCGATCCGGGAGTCGGTCCTGAAGATCCTCGAACACAGTCCGGAACGTATGGCCCCCTTTTATCAGAACCCAATGTCCAGGCGCTTAAGTGAGGATGAAATTCAGAACGCCATTGACACGATAGGACAATTTCTGGACCGTCATCTCGACATGATCAAACGCCCGGTCATTGAATTTATGGCAGATCAGGAGATGAAGACCGTAACCTTGCTGGCGAAGCATTTTCATATGCAAAGTCATTTCTTGATCAACATCCTGGAGTATATGGCCGGGAAGGGTGTCATCGAGAAGGTGTCACAAACGATCCGCATCACCTCCAAGAGCAAACCGGCCGTCGAGGAAATTGGTTTTTTGTATATTCCATAAAAAGAAGGGGGAATTCGCATATGTCCGTACGCACGACAATTGAAATATCGGGGGCCAAGCAGAACAATCTCAAGAATATCTCCGTAGAGATCCCGCGGGACAAGTTAACGGTCATCACCGGGGTATCCGGCTCCGGTAAATCCTCACTCGCGTTTGATGTCATCTATGGGGAGGGACAGCGGAGATTTCTCGATTCGATCTCGAATTTTGCCAAAAGCCGGATCAGCCAGGTGAAGAAAGCAAAGGTTGATTCTGTGCGGGGCTTGTCCCCGGTCATTGCCATAGAACAGAAAAAGGGTAACAATAATCCCCGCTCCACCGTAGGTACTGTAACGGATACCAATGATTATTTGCGGCTGTTGTTCGCGACAGCGGGTATCGGTCATTGTCCGGAATGCAGCCATCCGCTCAAGCAGCTGTCTGCGGCCCAGATCGCCGAGCATATCTCCGCACTGCCTAAAGGTACGGTCGTTGAGCTGCGGGCCCCTGTATACAAAATCTACGGGGAAGACTATAGCTATACTTTCCAGCAGCTGCGGGCCAAAGGCTTCAAGCATTTGCTTATTGACGAAGCTCCGGTGTCATTGTCGGAAGAGATTGAGCTGGATGAATCAGTAACATACCGGATTGAGATGGTTATTGACCGGTTTACTTTAAAGCATGACACCTACATACAGCTGACCAAGACCATCGAAGCGGCAATGCTGGCGCTGGATGAGGATATATTGATCAAGGTAGAAGTGATCGGGGGAGTGGAGGACGGGTTCTACGACCATTTTGGCTGCCGGGAGCATCATTTCTTCCTCTGCGATATGCAGCCGTTCCATTTCTCCTTCAATACTCCGGCAAGCGCCTGCCATACCTGCATGGGTGTGGGTATGTCCTATGTCGTGGAGCCGCGCTTTCTGGTGGTTGCACCGGAGAAAAGCATTAATAAAGGAGCGCTGAAGAACACGGTGTTCAACACATCGGGCAAAGACAGCTACCGCTCGGTGATGATGTACAGCTTGTCCCAAAAATATGGCTTCAGCCTGGATACACCATTCCATGAACTTCCTACATCGGTTCACGAGCTGCTCTTCTTCGGCACCAAAGGCGAACTCGTCCCCATGCTGCACCCGCCTACCTCACAAAAGAAGAACTGGATTACCGGCCGGGACCGGCCGTTTGCGGGATTTGTGCATGAGATGGAACACTGGTACAAGCAATATATCCGTAAGTCATCCACCTCGGAGGCGTTTGAACCGAACTTTATCAAGGAATGTATGATCGAAAAAATATGCCCGGCATGCGGTGGAGCGAGGCTGAAGAAACAACGGCTACAGATTACGGTCGGGGACCGGAATTTTGACCAGCTCACCCGCATGCAGCTGCATGAGCTGCTGGGATTTCTGGATGGCTTGACCTTTGAGGAAGAGGTACGGGATGTAGGGGAGACCATTATCCGTGAGCTGCACACGAGAATCTCCCTGCTGATCGAAATCGGGCTTTATTACATCAACCTGGGCAGAAGAAGCGACAGCATGTCCGGAGGCGAAATGCAGCGGATCAAAATGTCGACTCAGATCAGCAGTGAGCTGATGGGCATGCTCTATATTATGGATGAGCCGAGCATTGGACTTCACCCGCGCGATTCGAGCAAGGTGATTGATACGATGAGAAAGCTGTGCGATATCGGCAATACGATCATTGTGGTTGAACATGATCTGGATACGATACAGTCTGCCGACCATATCATCGAAATTGGTCCAGGACCCGGTATTCATGGCGGGGAGATTGTTGCGAGCGGAACGATGCAGGATATTATGGACGAACCGGAGTCGGTTACAGGCCAATACTTATCCGGAAGCGCAAGCATCCCCATTCCCAAGCAGCGGCGGAATCTGGGAGATCACTTCTTATCCATTCAGGGAGCCCGGGAGAATAATCTCAAGAATGTGGATCTGGACATTCCGCTGGGTGTTTTTATCTGCGTGACCGGGGTATCCGGCTCAGGGAAAAGCTCGCTGATCAACGAGATTCTGTCCAAGCAGCTGAGAATAGATAAAACGGGTGCACGGATTGTAGCCGGGGAGCATGATTATCTGTTCGGTTCGGAGCTGCTAAACCATGTGATCAATATTGATCAGACACCGATCGGGAGAAACAGCAAATCCAATCCGGCCACTTATATCGGGATATACGATAAAATCCGTGACCTGTTCGCCATGCAGCCTGATGCCGTAGCGCGCGGGTATCAGCCAATCGACTTCAGCCTTACCCATGCGAACGGGACACGATGCGAACACTGTGCGGGCGACGGGATTATCGTCACAAGCCTGCAGTTTATGGCTGACATTGAATCCATCTGCCCGGTGTGCAAAGGCAACCGGTTCTCTGAAGAAGGTCTTGAAATCAAGATCCGGGATAAAAGCATAGCCGATGTTCTGCAAATGACCGTGGAAGAAGCCAGTATCTTCTTCGAGGACCATAAGTACCTTAAGCATAAACTGGGGATTATGAACGAGCTTGGACTGGGATATATGACCCTTGGCCAGAGTTCAACCACCTTGTCCGGCGGAGAAGCGCAAAGAGTGAAGCTGGCTTACGAATTGGGCAAGATCAAGAAAGGCGCCCACAACCTGTATATTCTAGATGAGCCTACAACGGGATTGCATCTGGCGGATATACAGAAGCTGCTGCTTGCCCTGAACAAGCTGATGGACAGCGGGCATTCTGTCATCGTCATTGAACATCATCTGGATGTGATGAAGTCCGCAGACTATATCATTGATATGGGACCGGAAGGCGGCAACGAGGGAGGATATGTTGTCGCGGAGGGAACTCCAGAGCAGGTGGCGCAAGTGGAAGCTTCCCATACCGGAAGATACCTGCGCAGTGTGCTTGAACCGAGAGAGGTTAGAGCCTGATGTCTTTTCCTTTTGATTGCATCACTGAGTTTATGTTCTTCGATAAAATGTGTGATGAACGAAATGCAGAAGGTAGCAGCATATTTTAAACATCACATCCCGAATTGGGTAGTTTGATCTGCAAGGCATGCCCCCGTTAATCATGGAGTGAAGGAGCGAAAGTAATGAACGGACAATACAAAGTGAAATTTGCGGAAATGCAGGATGTTGATTCATGGATGTCAATGATTGAAGCTGTCCGCAGTAATTTTCCGGGTCTCCACAGCGAAGAATTACTGGAGGGGTATAAACAGACCGTAATTAAGAACATTAACAGGCGGACGGCTATCTGTGCGGTCTATGCTGGCGAGGTTGCCGGGCTGATGCTCTTCTCCTATAATGCCAAATGTCTTTCCTGCATGGCTGTACACCCGGATCACCGCAGACAAGGAATCGCCACAGCGATGATCGATCAAATGTTATCTTTGTTTCCGGAGGATACGGAGCTTTCCGTAACTACGTTTAGAGCAAATGATCCGCTGGGGGCAGCCCCGTGTCCGTTATATAAGAAATTTGGATTTGTTGAGGATGAGCTGACAGAGGAATTTGATTATCCCCATCAGAAATTTGTCCTGCGCAGATCACCATCATAAAGGGGGATAACATTGAATCAGCCACAGATTTATCCGTATGAATTGTCTGCCGTTGTAGAAGCGCATATTGGATCATTTAAAGTTCTCTCAGATCACAGACAAGGCAGCTCAAGAACAGGAGTGTGGAAGATTCAAGCGGCTCAAGATCAGACATGTTATTACCTGAAGACTCATAGCCGTATTCAAAGATGGCATCCCGAAGTGTATGCCTACAACCACTGGGTGAATGGCTTAAAGCCTTATGTCCCGGAGCTTATTGCAGCTTTTGAGGGGGAGAGTTGGCAAGCCGTCATAATCTCCGCACTCGATGGAATCACTATGAGAGAAGCAAACCTGGAGCCGGCTGAGCGATACGCTGCTTACAATAAAGCAGGGCAACTGACCAGGCAGCTGCATGATTCACAGACCGGTGATTGGTTTGGCCGTCCGGATAAAGACGGGAATCCCATTGAGCTATATCATCATGCGGATCCTGTTGTCTATATCCGCAGCACGCTTGAGGATATGGCCGGCAAATGTATGGAACTAAAGCTTCTTCAGCCTGCTGAGCTTGAACTGCTGGAGTGGGCTCTACAGAATGCCAGTGTTTTTGAAGGCAGCAAGCCTGTGCCTATAAGCTGGGATTCTACCCCAGGCAACTGGCTGGTAGATTCTAACGGGATTTTCAGCGGGCTGATTGATTTCGAGAACATGTTATGGGGCGTAGATGTGGACCATTTTTCGGTACTGTTTGAGAAATATTTTATTAAGGATGAGCGCGCCAAGTTAGCATTTTTTGAAGGCTATGGTGATGAGATTCTGATCCACAAGCAGATTCATATCAGGATTTGCTGCATTAAGCTGGCTTTGGGAGATCTCTATTGGGGCACTCAAAATAACATGCCCAAAGTTATAGCAAACGGGAGGAAACTTCTGGCGTCCTTGCTGAAAGCAGACAATGATAAATGATGACTTTTAACGGAGGTAAGATACTTTCACTTATTCAGAGTAATCTTCCTGCCTGTTCATTATTTTACATTTTCCGAGTTTCCTGTACAATATAAGTTACATATTATTACAGTCATCAATTGAAAATGCTTGCGTTATACATACGCTAAGGAGTGGATCAAATTATCTTAATGCAGTATTGGTGGCAACTGTCTTTAATTGGAGTCGTCAGCTATTTCCTGGGGAATATCTGCGGAGCGGTGATAGTCTCAAACAAGTTTATGCACAAGGATATCAGGGGGCTAGGAAGTAAAAATGCCGGAACGACGAACATGGCCCGGGTATTTGGCGTGAAATACGGAGTAGCGACCTTATTGATAGACTTACTTAAGGCGCTGATCTGTGTGCTTATTGCCAAGGTGATTATGACTTCAATTGGAGGAGTCGAAGCCGGGAGGCTAGCAGGTTACTTGTCGGGTTGTGCTGTAATATTAGGCCATAATTATCCCTTATTGTTGGGTCTAAAAGGAGGTAAGGGATTTGCCTCAGGAATAGGTGTGTTTATGGCGCTCCAGCCACTGTTTACACTGATTCTACTAGTCTGTGGGCTTCTTATGCTGCTGATCGTTGATAGAATGTCGGTGTTTGCCTTAACTTTTTTTGTCGTGGAGACGATTTATGCCTGGATGGTAGTTCCCATAGAGGAGTGGTGGGTACCTGCGCTTGTCACTGTATATTTGCTGCTGGCGGTTATCGCGCACTGGCCGAACCTTGTCCGGTTGGCGCATGGCGAAGAGAAACCACTGGGGCTCTACCATCTGCTGAAATATGGGAAAAGGGCTCATTGAGCCTTGTGAGACTTATTAAACATTATAAATTTATGAATCTAGTAAGTGTGGAGGTTATAACTTGTGTCGAAACCTGTGTATGGAAAAAACGCTGTGCAGCTGAATCATAACGACAGATCAACAGGAGTGGTATGGCTGCTGGCTGCCGCTTTTATCCTTTTTCTGGGGTGGGCGCCATTTCAGAGGGGATTGTTTAACAGTCAGCAGCTCATATTCGAGAAACCTCTCTTTGTGTCTGCTCTATTATGCTGTCTTATGCTGTTTGGCTGGGTAGGTTTGAATTATAAAAAATTCAAGCTGCAGGAGCAAAGTGACTTGCTTGTCCTGGCTGCATTTATGTTGCCGATCATTTACGCGCTCACACTGTTTGTAGCTGTTTCGCATTTCTCAGCGATGAACATGCTGTTTATTCAGACTATGTACGCTGCCGTCTTTATAATCTCCTTCTACCTGTTAAAGCAAAAGCAGGTGAACTTAGCGGTACAGCAGGCCATCTTGAGTATTGCTTATATCATTGTATGGTTTGGCCTGCTCAATTGGTTAGGGAGCGGGAAGTTAGCGGGCAGTCTGGTAGGCTGGTTCACGAATGAAGTGGTCAATGGAACTTACAATGGTGCATTGATAACCGATTCCAACGGTTTGCGCTTGACCTCGATATTTCAGTATGCCAATACGTATGCAGCCTTCTTAATGGCCTTTCTGTTTGTTGCTCTGTTTGCACTGGTCCGCTCCAAGAAGGGGTACGGCTGGCTGATACACGGGTTCATGCTCGTCCCGATTATCGTTTCCATGCTGCTCACGCTGTCACGCGGCGGGCTTGTCATGATGCCGGTAGTATTTATATTGCTGTTGTTATTCCTGAAGTCTGTGCAGCAGATTCTATGGATCATTCATCTTGGAATTTCCGGATTGGCATCTTTAATTATTGCGTCACCCGTCACTAATCTGGGAATCAGCCTCAATACGGATTTCACGTCATCATCGGCCTTAAAGGGCTGGAGCTACTTGCTCGGGGCTTCGCTCCTCACAGCCGGATTAAGCTGGGCAGTGCAGCGTTACCTGGCTCCATGGCTCCGGGGCAAGCTGGACGGCGAGAACTCCCGGAAACTGAATGGAATGTGGATTCCGCTGGGTTCGGTAGCGCTTGTCGGTATTATTGCCTTTCTGCTGATCGGTACAGGCGTACGGAGTATTCTTCCGGATCATATTGAAGTCCGGCTGGAGAATATTAACTTCAAACAGCATAGTGTTTTGGAGCGGATTACCTTTTATAAGGATGCTGTGAAGGTTATTAAGGATAATCCGGTTCTTGGGATCGGAGGTGACGGCTGGCAGGCAGTGTTCGGGCAATATCAGAATAATCCCTATGTCAGCCACCAAGTGCATAATTTTTTCCTGCAGTATCTGATTGAGGTGGGGATAGTCGGATTTGTTGTGTTTATGAGTTTCATTCTCTTTATTTTTTATAAGTATATTCGCGGGTATGCGGCAAGGAAGCAGGATGAATTCAGCAACGGTTTCTTTTATCTGATTATTGCATTATCTATTCTTGTTCACAGCCTGCTGGATTTCAATATGAGCTATGCGTTTATGGGAATTCTGGTTTTTCTGGGCCTGGCAGGAATGGCAGTGGTGATGGACAGCAAACCGCTGCGCCGGAACTGGAACAAGGCAGGGGTGCGTTACGGGTACCTTGCAATCCTTACGGCAGGGGCGGTGTTCATGCTGGTTCTGTCCATTAACTATATCAGCTCCAACAATGTCGGCAATAAAGCCCGGCAGTTGTTCAGTGTGAGCCAATCCTATGATGAGCTCAAAGCTCCGCTGGTCAAGGCGCTGAAGATACGCCCAGGCCATCCGGAGTCGACGATCTATCTGTCTTCACTGGATCAGCAGGTGTATTCCCAGACGCAGAACGAACAATTTCTGGAGGAGTCGCACACCTTGCTGACGACTGCGCTAAAGAGAGAGCCTTACGATAAAGAATTACTGAAACAGTTGGTTTCTTATTATGATCTTAAAAATCAAAGCGACCTTGCCCTCAAGGTCTACCACGATAATGCCAGCAAGTATAATTGGGATATCGATTGGTACAGTACGCTGATCAGCCGCTCCCTTATGCAGGGAGAGCAAGCCCTTAACTTAAAGGACGATGCAGCTAAACAAGAATATTTCACAATTGGACTTCAAGCCTACGATCATGTGACTGCCGGTGTGGAGCATCTGAAAACACTGCCACCCGAACAGCTGCAAGGAAATCCATTCTCTGTAACCCCGCTCATCGCCCTGAACGCGGGTAAGATCAAGTTTATGATGGGTGAAGTACAGGAAGCTACGGATATCTTAAAGCAGGCCTTAAGTGCAGATTATGCGGATGTTACTAACCGCGAGATCGCCCGCTGGTATCTGGCTGCACTGAAAAAGAATGGAGGCCAGGACCAGGCGGTCCATGATCTGCTGATTGCAGCGGACGCGCAGGAGGCGGCCCGAATTGATGAAATCTTAGCTAAGCAGTATTAAAGGAAGGGATACTCTCCTGAATAAGAATCGGTTTGCTTATTACAGCATTTTTTGAAATTTAAAGTGTAATTGAGGCGTTTTTGCGTTATCCTCTAAGAAGACACAGCTTTCCCGGAGCTGGTCAGATCCAAAGAAAAGTAGAGAATACCGCAGGAGGAACCTGGATGTCAACTGAGATTTCACGTTCGTTTATTGAGAGTGTAAAGCTGGAACTGCTCAGCAGGCTTGGCCTGAAGCAGGTCTATTATAAAGGTCCGGCAGGCGATGATTTGCTCTTTGAGGCCACGGGCTTTGACAAAGGAACACAGCACAAATTTTGTGTCAGAACAAAAACAGGGACCATTGATGAATTCGTTGCAGGGAAATGGATGAAGGTGCGCAGCTTTACGATCAAGAGTGAAAAATAAAGCTTGGCACAACAATCAAAGCCGCATACCCCGCGATCTGTGGGGTATGCGGCTTTTTTGCATAACACTAACCTCAAATTAGCAAGCTTATTAGAGGTTGGTGTCATTTTGTTCTTTGTAACCGGATTAAGATGCTTGTTCGAATTGGCTATTGTAAAGCTCCGCATAGAAGCCATTTTTGGCAAGCAGTTCATGATGGCTGCCGCTTTCCAAGATATCGCCATCCTTCAGAACCAGAATCACATCGGCATTCTTAATTGTTGAGAGCCTATGTGCAATCACGAAGGAGGTTCTTCCTTCCATGAGCTTATCCATCGCCTGCTGAATCAACAGCTCTGTTCTTGTATCGACCGAGCTTGTTGCTTCATCAAGGATGAGCATCGGCGCGTCCTTAAGCATCGCGCGGGCGATCGTAAGCTGTTGCTTTTGCCCGGTAGATAAATTGACTTTATCGTTGAGCACGGTATCATATCCGGCACTCAAGGTCTGTATGAAATGGTGCAAGCCCACTGACTTACAAGCCTCTTCGATTTCTTTATCGGTTACACCCGTTTTGTTGTACACTAGGTTTTCCCTGATAGTGCCCTCAAAAAGCCAGGTATCCTGCAGAACCATACAGAATAAATCATGGATGTTTTCTCTGGTCAAACTGCTGATCGGGGTATCATCAATATAAATTTCCCCGCCCATTAATTTATTAAACCGGATTAGAAGGTTTACAAGCGTTGTTTTACCTGCGCCGGTAGGACCGACTATAGCGACTTTTTGTCCAGGCTTAACCTCTGCAGAGAAATCTTTAATAACAAGCTTGTCTGAATTGTCATAAGCAAATTGCACATGCTCAAATTTCACTTTGCCCGCAGCGGTTTCAAGATGTCCTTCCTTGTGACTCTCATTGTCCATTTCTTCGGCATCCAGGAATTCAAAGACACGTTTGCTTGCGGCAGACGCCGACTGCAGACTTTGTGCGGCTTGCGCAATCTGTGACAGCGGCTGTGTAAAATAACGGACATACAGGATGAAGGCCACAATAACCCCAAAGGATATCGTTCCGTTCATAGCAAGTATAGCACCTGCGACACAAACGGCCACAAACCCCAGATTGCCTATAAACATCATAATCGGCATCATGAGACCGGAGAGGAACTGTGCTTTAAATGCGCTATCTTTAAGATTCATATTCAGAGATTCGAATGTACTCCGCATTTGCGATTCGCCATTGTAGGCCTTCACTACAGTATGTCCGGAATAGACTTCCTCCACATGGCCATTGATTTTTCCTAAATATTCTTGCTGGCTTTGAAAATACTTTTGAGATTTTTTCATAATTGCCGCCATGAGACCAAAGCCAATTACGGTGGCAACAATCGCTGTAATGGTCATGATCACATTTGTTTTAAACATCATGATGAGAGACCCGACAAACAGGGCGAGGGCGGTGACCAGTGTGCCGACACTTTGATTTAAGGCTTGCCCGATGGTATCCACGTCGTTAGTCACCCGGGACAGGATGTCACCGGTTGTAGATTTATTATAATAAGAGATCGGAAGCCTGTTCATTTTGCGGGAGAGATCGGTTCTTAAGCTTTTGGAAACCTTCTGTGTAACTACGGACATGATTAATCCTTGTGCCAAAGACAATACAGAGCTAAGGAGATAGATAAATACAAGGAAGAGTCCAATGGAAGTTACGGCTTCCATATCAATACCGGTGACGATGCCCTCGGTGATCAAGTCTGTTATCTCTGAAAGCTTATCCGGCCCGAGCAAAGTCAGTACCGTGCCGATTGCTGCGCTGATAATTGCAATAAGAACTACGGGAATATATTTTCTGCCATAGCGGAGAAGTTTGCTCCAGGTGTTGAGTTGCTCTTTGCTCTTGTTCATTAGGCCAGCTCCTCCTTGGAAAGTTGTGAGTAGGCAATTTCTTGGTAGATACTGCAGGACTGCATTAATTCATCATGTGTCCCCATGCCTGCCACACGTCCAGCTTCCAGTACAATAATTTTGTCCGCGTCTTTAATTGTGCCGATTCGTTGGGCAACAATCAGCATCGTAGTGCCGCGGGCTTCTTTCTTCAGCTCACTGCGCAATTTGCGGTCTGTCTTATAATCAAGGGCTGAGAAGGAATCGTCGAAGATCAATATTTCAGGACGGCGCGCAATGGCCCGGGCAATGGACAGACGCTGTTTTTGCCCGCCGGACAGGTTCGAACCGCCTTGGGCGACATGGGCCTCGTAGCTGCCGTCCATCTTTTCTACAAAATCCGAAGCTTGAGAGGTATAAACGGCATCAACGACATCAGATGCAAGATTACTTCCGTTATCACCAAAAGCAACGTTGGAGCTTACCGTACCGCCAAACAAAATCGCTTTTTGGGATACATATCCTATTTTGTTTCGCAGCGCACTTTGCTCGTATTGGTTGACATTGATACCATCCACCAGCACCTCACCTGCTGTAGCATCATAAAAGCGGGGGATCAGGTTAACAACGGTACTTTTTCCGCATCCGGTTGAACCGATAAATGCCACGGTTTCTCCTCTTTTTGCCGTAAAACTGATGTCCTCTACAACATAATCCTCTGCATCAGGATATTTGAAGCTGACATTTCTAAATTCGACTTCGCCAACCCGATCTGCCTTGGAGGAAGTAAGCGATCCGTTCTGTAAGCTTGGTTTAGTATCCAGCACTTCGTTGATTCGTTTGGCAGAGACATGGGCGCGGGGCATTAAAATAAAAATCATGATCAACATCATGAACGCCATAACCACCTGCATCGCATAGGATGAGAAGACAATCATATCGGAGAATAAGCCCATCTTCGCGGCACCATCGGCATTCTGAATCAACACAGCACCTACCCAATAGATAGATAGACTTAAACCGCTCATAATGAGAGAAATACTCGGCATCAGCATGGACAATACATTGTTAGCGAAGAGATTCGTCCGGGTAAGCTCGTTATTGGCTGCTCCAAATTTATCTTCCTGATAACTTTCCGCATTATACGCGCGAATAACACGCAGTCCGGTAAGGTTCTCTCTTGCAACACGATTAAGGTTGTCCGTCAGTTGCTGCAATCTTTGGAATTTCGGCAGCACGAGCACGATACATATGCCGACAATCAGGATTAACACGCCAATAGCGACACCGGTAGAGAGCGACCACTGCCAACTTTTGCCAGTGATCTTGAGCATCGCCCAGACTGCCAGGATAGGAGCCTTCAACAGCAGCTGCAGACCAATGACAATCAGCATCTGCACTTGCGTTATGTCATTCGTTGACCGGGTAATTAGACTGGCTGTAGAAAAGTTGTTGATTTCTTCCATGGAGAAGGACTGTACCTTATCGAACAATTTGGAGCGTAATCTTGAAGAGAAGTTAGCCGCGGTTCTGGCGGCAATGCCTGCCACAATAATGGAGGTGGCTAAGCTGCCGAGGGCACAGAGCAGCATCCAGACTCCGGCTGTAATGATTTCGCTCATTTCACTTCCCGGTGTCTGTATAAGACGGGTAATATCGCTCATATAACCGGGCAATTCCAAATCCAGCCATACCTGTGCAACAATGAAGAGGAGGCTAAACCCGACTAGAGCCCATTCCTTCGGTTTCAAGTATTTAAGTATAGTGACCATATCTCTGACTCCTTTATGTGGTGTTGCATCCATGATAACGAAACAAGATAAACTGAAAATTAACTTTTCTGAAAAAAATAAAAGCCCTGAAAGAACCATTCAGTTCTTTCAAGACTAGAGTCAAAGTCCATTCGGTATTGTAATTGTAAACGTGGTACCTTGTGAGGGGGTGCTGCTGCAGGCAATCGTTCCTTCATGCAGATGAATAATTTGGTTCACGATCGCTAATCCAAGACCATTGCCAGCAGTCGAGTGGGAAGTATCCTGCTGATAAAATTTATCGAAAATCTTGGGAAGACCTTCCGGACTAATCCCGGAACCGTTGTCGCGGAACAGAATGACAATGGTATTTTCATTTTGCTTCATGTCAACTTCAATTAGGCCTTTGTCAGGTGTGAACTTGATCGCGTTATCCAACAAATTCAGCCAGACTTGATTCAACAGCTCTTTGTTTCCAGAGATATTGTAATCCTGAACGTTAACATTCAGTGACATATTCTTCTTCTCCAATTTGGCAGCAAGCAGCAGCACAGATTGGCGAATCTGCTCTCCAACATTAAACCGTGCTTTGTTCGTTAAAATCGTCTGCGCCGCAATTTTTGAAAGCTCAAGAACATTCGAGGCGAGGGAGGCTAGTCTAGCTGATTCCTCAATAACAATGTCTAGATATTCATCCCGTTCCTCTTTGCTAAGATCATCATGCTTGAGCACTTCGGCAAATCCTTTGATCGAGACAATGGGGGTTTTGAATTCATGGGAGAAATTATTGATAAAATCGGTTCGCAGAATTTCGATTCCCCCAAGCTCTTCGGCCATCCGGTTAAAATTCTCCGAAAGAATTTTAAATTCCGGAGGACTTTTGAGCTGAAGACGCATGGAAAAGTCACCTTTGGCAAGCCTGTCCGTGGCTTCTATAAACATACGGATGGATTTTACCATTTTCCGGCTTGTGACAGCCGATATCGATGTACCGATTATTGTGCAGGCGATTAATGTCATTACGGGAAGCAAGGTGCCATCTTGGGCAATTTTTTCATTTAACAGACCAAAAACATTCGCAAGATAGAACAGCAGCCCGGTAATCACTACAGTAATGAGAAAGATGACGAATACGGCAAGAGAGAAATAGAGGGGCAGAGAGATTCTGCTGCTGAGTTTGTTACTCATTTTGCTCATGGTGTTCTCACCGCCTTGTATCCCAGACCCCGAACAGAAACCAGTTCAAACTCCGGATAAGCTTCAAACCGTTTCCGCAGCCGATTGATGTGAACATTGACGGTTGTATCCGTACTTTCATTTTCCATGCCCCATATTTCATCCATGAGCTGGATTCGGGTGAAAATCCGCTCTGGATAGGATAATAGCTTATACAACAAATAAAATTCTTTTTGCGGAAGGGTCTGCTTCTCATCCTCCCGGGTTACCGTCAAGGCGTCATAATCAAGTACGACTTTACCCACTGCCAGTTTACGGGCACTTGCAATTTGGGAACGGCGGAGCAGAGCTTGGATTCTGAGAAGCATTTCTTCGGTATCAATAGGCTTGGTCATATAATCATCGGTTCCAAGCCGGAACCCCTTCTTCTTATCTTCAGGGAGCTGTTTGGCTGTAGCCATAAGTATGGGGATCAAGCTATTGGCATCCCTTACTTCCTTTGCGAATTCATAACCATCCATATTAGGCATCATGATGTCCAGAAGGATTAGATCAATATGCTGTGAATCAAGGACCTCCAATGCTTTAACTCCGTCTTCGGCAGTAACAACAGAATATCCTTCGCGTTTTAGAACAGCTTCAAGAAGTCTTCTTACATGCTTTTCATCTTCTACCACCAGTATGTTGATCATGATTTCACTCCAATTCATTTCATTGGGGGTTCAGGGTCATAATATCATCTTTCTTCTGCAATGAACAAACTGTTTGATGGAATTCACGCAGTATTCGCAAGCTAATCTCCTCTGACTTAAACAGCTGTTTGTGCAGCTTATCGTTCTAAATTCGCAGCTTGCTTCACACCCATTGAATAAAGAGTGCCGGAAAAATATACTGTGACTGTAAGCAGAAGTGCGGGAGGGGCGATGCAAGGTGAAGATTACGATTGAGGATATTCCGGAAGGCAGCGAGCCGGAAATTATCCTCAGGTGCAATGAACCTGACGACGCGTTGTTAAGGCTTATTTACTCCATTAAATCAAACTCCAAAAAGCTGATTGGCCTGACCGGTATGCAAATGCATGTGATAAGTCCGGGGGATGTGTTTTATTTCGAGGCGGTGGACAACAAGGTGTTTATTTATTGCCGGGAGAAGGTGTATGAGTCTCGCCTTAAACTGTATGAGCTTGAGGCCGATTATGAGCAGGGCGATTTTTTCAGGGCATCCAAGTCAACCATTCTTAATATTGCCAAAATCAAATCGGTCAGCCCGATCCTGTACGGGAAATTTGAGGCACTGCTGCAGAATGGCGAAAAGGTGTACATTTCCAGGCAATATGTGCCTGTACTCAAGAAAAAATTAGGATTCTAAGGAGGCTTTTCGATGAAAGTCAGCAGCTATGTCTCACGCATCGCAAAGGATTTTCTAATCGCCTGCGGCTGTTTATTTGTCTTAACCGCGTTAGTGTTGACCTTATCTTCTACAGAAATGATGAAACCCTCCCTGCTCTGGCAAATTATATTAGCCGCTTCAGCCTTTACTTCCTTTAAATACGCATTGATTGATACCCCTGAACTGGGGAAAAGAGCGCAAAGGATCAGCTTCTACATTTGTTTTGTGCTAGCGGATGTTTTTGTCATCGCATGGCTGTGGTTTTTCAGCTCCAGTCAGGTGATGGATAGAGAGATTCTGGTTGCTTTCGTCCTTGTGATTCTTGTGGTCAAAGGAATGGTGTATGCCATGATGCATATTGACGGACTGAAAGAAGCCAAACGGCTGAATGAGAAGCTGAGTGAATATGGCAAGGCGGGAAAGAGCGACAGTTGATGGATAGGGAATTTATGTAACTTATAGGACTTGGCACCGTATATCATTCGAGATTATAAAAATGACCTTGGAGATGATACCGTGCAACTTGCCCACTCCTCCTTAACCGACCTGCCCAGTATTGAAGAAAACCCGGATATTATTTTGCAGCAAGCGGTAAAGCTTTATCTGCAAAGGGTCCGCCAGCTTGAACCACAGATCCATGCCTTTGTTCCGGAAGTGCATCTGGAGGCGCGTTTGGCCATTGAAGCGGAGCGTTTGCTGGCTTCATCCGCTGCAATGGCAGACAAACTGGCTTTATGGGGAATCCCGGTCGCCATAAAGGATCTGTTGCATGTCGACGGTTTACCCACTTGTGCCGGTTCCGCGCTTCCTCCAGAAGTATTGACGGATAAGGAAGGCTCATTGGTAAGACGTCTTCGCGCCTTGGGAGTGCTGATTGCCGGAAAGACAGTGACCGAAGAATTTGCCTACAACGGGCCTATCGCTACACGGAATCCGCATAACACGGAGCACACGCCCGGCGGATCAAGCGCAGGATCTGCGGCAGCGGTAGCCGCCGGTCTATGTCCCCTTGCAATAGGCACCCAGACCTTGCGCTCTGTGATCGCACCGGCTTCCTTTTGCGGAGTGACCGGATTCAAACCCAGCTATGGAAGAGTCCCGCTGGATGGAGTGATTCTGCTGTCGCCTTCATTTGACACGATAGGCATCTTCACGCAGGATCTGCCAAGCATGGAAGTGGCTGCAGCCCATCTTGTTCCGGACTGGACCCCCCGCCAGGTAGATCGGAAGCCTGTACTCGGTATCCCGCGGGGAGTGTACATGGAACTGATGAGCCCGGAGGTCAAAGCCACCTTTACTGCGCAAATCGAACATCTTGAGCAGTTGGGTTACCAGGTCCGTTATGCAGACATGCCATGGGAAGATGAGTTTATTTACGGGGACAGCATGCTGCGGTTCATTGAAGGAGAGATGGCACGCGGGCATGCATCCTGGTTTGAGCATTATGCTGAGCTCTATGGTCCTCCGGTGAGAGAGGCTATTCTTAGAGGCAAAGCCATCGCAGAAGATGAACTGGACGGGTACCGCAGGAAGCAATGGGTGCTGCGGGAAGAGCTGAAATCGCTGATGGTGAAAGAAGGGATAGATATTTGGGTGTCTCCAGCCCAAGGCGGAACCGCTCCGAAGGTAGCGGACAATAATACCGGATGGTCGGGAATGCCCGCCATATGGGGGTTTGCCGGATGCCCGACCCTCAGCCTTCCGTCAGCAAGCCTTGAGGGATTGCCGCTCGGTTTTCAGTGCATCGGAAGCTTTGGCGAGGACGAATGGCTGCTGGCCTGGGCCCGGGAAGTGGCTCGGGATTTGTGAAAATGTAAGAACTCATATGCTTTATGCTATTTTGAGGAAGGCGAAGCCGTTTCCACTTGTTGAACTATAAATATGCATTGCCCGCCAACACTTGTGTGAAGTGTCAGGCGGGCTTTTTTCTGCTGTTCACATTGTTTTCCTATGTATACAAAAAAATGTTGCAATATGCAAAGAGTGTGCTATGATTTTTTTGGATTAGTAGTAATATTATTATTAATTAATTTATATTTATATTAACTAAAGGAGTGCGCGCAAAATGTACACACATCACCAAAAAGCCATTGATGCCATTACCGCCAAGCTAAAGGTCAGGGAGGAGATTTTGGGAATCATTATCGGAGGCTCCATCGCGCATGGATACGCGAACGAAACCTCTGATCTTGATATTATGATTGTGCTTTCTGAAGAAGACTATCAAGAGGCATATGCAGCCAATGAACTCGGTTTTTTTGAAACGGAGTCCTGTCCCTATGAAGGGGGCTATGTGGACGGGAAAGTTGTATCGGTAGATTATATCCGCAAGGTTGCCGAATACGGTAGCGAGCCTGCAAAATTTGCTTTCAAGGATACGTTCCTCTCCTACTCCAAGGTTGAGGGTTTGGAAGAATGGATACAGGTGGCCTCCAGATATCCCATAGAGAAGAAGGAGGACCATATCAAAAAATTCTACGCACAATTTGAAACCTGGAAATGGTATTACTACGAGGGTTTGAAAAGGAATAACCAGCTGCTGATGGATTATTCCCGGACGAATGTTGTCCTGTTTGCCGGAAGACTGATCCTTGCCTTTAATGAGAAGCTGTTCCCTTCCTACAAGTGGTTACTGAAGGAGCTGGAGGCGGCCGAGCATAAACCGGATCAATTCATGCTCCTGATGAGTAATGTGATCGAGCTCAAAACTGCAGATTCTATCGAAGCTCTATATGCATCTATTGTTGCATTCCATGATTGGTACCCATCCGACAAACATTGGTCGATTCAGTTCATGATTGATAGCCAGTTGAATTGGGTGAATGGCAATGTACCTATTCTCGACCTGTAGGGAAACGATAGACCGCAAGCAAGTCTTCTACCGGAATTGTAATTAATGCTGATTTCCGGATGAAATACTTGTGCATTTCTGCAGAGTCATATCCTTTCAGAACAAAGGTATACCCCAGCCTCAGGAATATAGCTGATGGATGCCCAGCGGCCGGTAACGGTTCCAATGACTTGCAAGGTATAAATGTCGATCAGCTGCAGCAATAGGCCATTCTGTTCTGCGATGAACTTGCGGGTACGCATACAGCGGGAATTAATCATCCGTGCCATCGTATATTGATCGCTGGCCGTGTACAACAACTCACCGCTGTCAAGATCATAAATCTGATCCAGAGGCTCCGATGTTCTGATTCCAAACTTTTTCAGATCTTCCCCGATATAAATATTGTCATAACACTCATCAAGTCCGCGTCTTTCCATCTGCCTGTCCTTTAGACCGTATGTACATAGTTCTGAAGAGTTCTCGCTAAAATGCTGTTTGCATAGGAAAAGAGAAGATCCTCTCCGGCTGATGCCGGCATACCCATGGGCCGGATCACATTGGTCAATAATAAAAGTCTCGTCGATTGGCAGGTGATTGCGGACATTCTGAACGAACTGTTCCAGCGGAATAATGGCCACACTTTGTATGGCTGTACCTTCGAGCATATCGTATTGGCTGTAATCCCATGCCGCTCTTTTCTCAGAGACTCCAATCCGGCCCGTCACAAGCATAAGCTGTTCGATATGATCCTGTTCAAAGACTGAGGTGTATGATAAATGTACGATCCGGTCATTCGGCCCGATCCTCTCGGGAACGGGGAAGCTTTGCCCAAGCTCGACGTCGATCAGCAGATATCCGGTAAATCCGGAGTTTCGTTTTTTGGAGAAGGGGTCCAGATCAGGCAGGCTAACCAATAGATAACGTTTGTTCAGACCATATAATCCCATTCGGCTTATTGCCGAAACCTCCGTGCTTTCCGCCAGCTCATCCGTCAAACGAAGAATATAGACCTCCTTGGCCTGCATGCTGCGGCAATCCAGCTGATGAATCGCCAAGACGGCCGTCCGGCCTTCCCAGCTCAAATACGCATAATAAATCCAACGCCCGGCGTCCGAATAATTAAGGATATAGGGCTTATGGCCATAGCTGACAAAGTCCGTGGTATGGTTGATAAGATCATAACGGAGCACTCCGGCAAAAGGCCCGGATTCGGTGACCGCCTCTTCATCCATAACGTCACTGACATAAAAGACAGCGTAGCGCTCATCGAGGGTAACCCCGGAGTAATCTACAAATTGATGATCAAAGCCATGCAGATGCAGCATTTCAGTCATTACCAAGCACAACTCCCCTACACTATAATAAAACAGAATATACCATGAATTACGTATAAAAGGTTAAGGCTACTGTGGAAAAAGAAAAACTAGGCATTGAAAGGGCACGAGCTCAGCTCGTGCCCTTTGCGTACCGCCGCAGAAACCTGACATTCACTTCTCCGCTACCTGCGGTATTTGGACGGAGACCCAGACGGAAAGCATTCCGTTTTAAAGCTGTTTTGACCTGCAAGGGGGAGAGGGAAGGGGAACGCTGCAGCAGCAACGCGGCTGCGCCGGAGACGATAGGCGTCGAGACGCTGGTGCCGGACAAGACAAAATACTGATTATCTATTCTCAAATACGGATATTGGCGGGCTAACTGTGAGCCGGGAGACCGCAGAGAGATGATCGTTTCGCCAGGAGCTACAATGTCAGGCTTCTTCCTTCCTCCCGGTGCCGGCCCGCGGCTGGAGAAATCGGTGATTCGGTCATCGCCTTGCGGCAGCGTCCGGCGGTCATCCACAGCCCCAACTGTTATTGACGAAGGGCTAACGCCCGGTGACTCAATCGTTCTCCGGCCTGGACCGCTGTTCCCGGCGGCAATCACGACGGTGAGCCCGGCTTTGACTGCTTTTTCTACAGCTTGGCAGAGCAGGTCGTCCTCACATGAAGTATTCACTGGTCCGCCGAAGGACAGTGAAAGAATGCGCAGCTTCAACCGTTTCCGGTGCTTAATACACCATTCAATCCCCTTAATAATCGTGGAATCATAGCCATCACCATTCTTATCCAATACTTTAATGCCCACAATTCCGGCTTCCGGTGCCGGGCCTCTGTATTTCCCCCGGCTTGCCCAGCCGTTGCCTGCGGCATCGCCGGCGATATGCGTGCCATGACCATTGTCGTCATAGGGCTGTTTCCGGTGATTTATAAAATCCTTGAAGGCTATAATCCGGTTCACCGGCCGGGTCAGATCCGGATGCGGGAATACTCCGGTATCGAGAATGGCGATATGGATTCCTTTGCCCGTAAGCCCATCCGCTTGCCGAACGGCTGAAGCTCCGATTGACGGGGTGGCTATATTTAATGAAGTCGTTTTGATTGCGTCCAAATAGACCTTGTGAACTCCATGCCAGCAGCATATGCGTTCCAGACATTTCAATGATACCTGTGAGGATACGGCATTGAGCAGGGGCAGACGGCGGCTTACGATAAATGGCTGCGGGCCGATATGTCTGTGTAAAGCAAGAAGACGGGAGGATGTGATTGGCCGTTTAAACTGAATAATTACCGGAACGGCCACCGGTTTGTAGCCAGAGGCATAGGTTTGCCGGACTTTGAGTTTCAGGGGCCGATTTAATTTGGTGGCATGCTGCTGCAGCCATAGCTGTGCGTTCATTGCTCAGTGATCACCTCTTCAGTCAGTGTATGCACAGTAAGATACGGCGGGTACGTATCTATGAACCTAGGACACTACCACATTTTAATACAAGTAGGCCATTGTAGTTTCAGAGAGCACGGGAAATGAATCTAATAGTGTATCCTATAAGAAAGTGGTGAAGAGTAAATGAAGCCAGTGGACAAGAAGACTCTTATGGCAAAACGGGCGCTTATGGCAAAAAAAGCGCTTATGGCCCGCAAGGCAAAGGCATCCGCAGTGAAAAAGAAACGCAGAATTAGACAAAGCCTCGACAGATTTATCGTAATTGCTACGAATCTGTCTAATGCACCAAGAGATACAAGTGGATGGACAGCTAGCTTGACCAATGCAGGCGTAACAACAACAGCCGATTTTGATGATTTTGGTGTGGCCAGATTCCCCACAATCACTACGTTAACAACGGTCCCGTATCTTTTGAGAATAAGAGATGCCAACGGAAATCCTGTAGTCAGCCGAAATGTTCCTGCAGACCGTGAATTTTTCATCGCCAGATTCTAATCTGGGGTGATCCATGGATGTGACATAGTCTAAACAGCGTGCGCCGATGCAAGACGGTGTGCGCTGTTTGTTATGATATGGAAGCAAATTAGAGTAAACTGGAATTGTAATGTTTTTCCTGTACCCGCATCAGCTTGGTATTCAGACTGGAGGAGTGTCCTATGTACGAGTGGATCAAAGACCGTTGCTTGCTGGAATATAACGCCAAGCAGGAGCGGTTTGAATTGGACATGTTAACTGGTTTTTATAAGAACAGACTGACGATGGACAAGCCACCTTCCGGGATGACAGTGCTCGGGCAATATTTCATTGCTTCGAGTGTGTTGGACGACGAATCCTTCGCCCAGGTAATCCCGGTACAGGACGAAGAGTTTAGAGCCATATTGATGGAGCAGGTGGCGCCACATTTTACGGTAGTAAGGGAAGCCGGCCATGAAGGTGTAATAGAATCGCTTTTTCTGGAGCAGCTCAGACCGGAATCGAAGATATTGTTCGAGGAGACGAAGACCGGGATATTGCCCGTAATACAGGATTTGTACCGTCACAAGGATATGAGCAGCCATTACCATGGAGGCAAGAGACAACTGATTCATTATCCTGTGAATTTGAAGCTGCTTACGCCCTATGATGCGCCAGATGTGCAAGAACTGCAAACGCTGCTGAGGAAGTTCTATTTCAAATCCGGGGGAGAATCCAGTCTGATGCCGTTCGGCTGGATGTTTGAGGATTCCTTACGGAATTCTGCCCTGCTGCGGTTTCTTGCCGGATTTGTCCCATATGTTACGATGCTCGTGGATGCAGACAGCAACGAAGTAGTAGTGCTGCGGATGGGCGAAAATGAATTATCATATACGCTTGAATTGAATTCAGCTAAGCCGCAGTTGCCGCGTAGACACAATAATTATTTATACCTGGATATGGGCATTGGATTGGTCTTTGTAGTTGATTTGGCCGGGCAGCCACCGGTGGTGGATTGGAAAGATCTCCGGGCGAAACAGGGTTATTATTTGCCGGAGGACAGTGACTTTGCAGATTTTGATCATGAGACCGCAGCGCCGATTCCTGAGGGCATAGGACTTTTTTTTGATTCGGATTTCACGAAAGCAATGGTTGAGGCGGTTAACCGGGAATTGCGGCTTATTAATGCCTTGGGAGGAAAATGATGGATTCTATCAGGGGGTTTGCAGCTTGCCAGAAACGGATGGTCCTTGTGTGGTGTATATGGATTTCCGGCCCGGCAATATATTGATCAACGATAATAAGGTTATGATGCCTTCAGTGCGGTTGCCTGGTGTGAAAAAAAGGGCTATATATTGAACTTAAAACTTGAGATAAGGGAAAGGAGCAACGGAGGGGGATTTTGGAACTGGAGGAGCGGTAGTGTCCGCCTGAAAGCTTTCCGAAGGAAAGCTAGCATCGAAAGCATAAGCAGTCTTCGGATTTCTACCGCTAATAGCGGTTAAAATCAAGAAATTTGAAGACAACAGCGGCCGGAAGTCCAAATATTCACCGTAGTTGCGACTGATCCTGTACTCTAAAACCTTAAGTTCAATCTATATAGAAAAGCTGAATTGCAGAAATCGGTAGAACTTAATCCTTACTGAGAAGACCAATAACACTTATTATTGCTCCTAGTAATATAGTCAGAAAACTCAAGCTGGGATATCTGACCTTGTAATCAACGATAGCATTAAAAATGAGTCCTAAAAAAATCAGTTCGGCGCCAAATAACATTAGTTTCTTTCCAGTCAGATTTTTGCGAAAAAACGATAATGCCAATAGGATGCCTATAATGATTGTAATTCCTAATAAAGCATTAATGATCAAAAAACCGTTCTCGGATAAATAAAAAAGGTTAGAGCCAGGAGTCTCTTCCAAGGTTATTTCCTCCATTCTAAGTTAACCATGCCTACAATATTGGCTGGTTATTTTATATTTTGAATGTACCATTTATTTGAAAATTATTCCATGCAGGAATAGTGGGAAGGATTGACAATCCTATTATTATTTAATAACCTTCGTTATAGCACAAGCGTTATTCATAGGGGAGGTGCAGATCATGCCGCCGAAATCAGATATTACGAAAGAGCAAATTATTCAGGCGGCATTTGCCATTGTGCAGGAGCAAGGGCTTGAAATGTTGTCAGCCCGAAATATCGCGCAGAAGCTGAATTGCTCCACCCAGCCGATTTACAGCTTGTACGGAAATATGGAGGAGATCAAAAGCCTGGCGTATCAGAGGGTTGTAGATCATGTGCGTTACAGCATGACAAGTTATGAGGATGGGTACTATTCACCTGCCCTCAATTTGGCTATCGGATTTTTGCATTTTGCCAAGAAAGAACAGCATTTGTTCAGATCTGTGTATCTCTCCGGTTATAAGAGCTATGATCTGGATCAGGAAGAATTTATAGGCGAAGCCATAAGCATGGCCTACATGCGTCATAGCAAACTGCTCAATTCAGCCTCAGAAAACAGACTTAAGCGGGTTTTTCTGAATCTCGCCATCTATTTAATCGGGCTGGGAACCCTGATCCACTCAAGTACAAAAAAGCTGGAGATTGATGAGGCAATAATCATGGTCAGGGAGATGTATGAAACTCTGCTTCTGAGAGAAAAAGAGGGAATGAACTGTGAATAGCGGCCTGCCGTTATTTCTTCAAGAAATCAGATTAAGACATTAGCCATTGCTATTTTCTTCTCGATGAGTATACAATAGATTGAATTAAAATACTGGAAGAGGTGGAAATATGAAGCGGGAACGGAAGAGCGGCGATCAAACAGCACTTTCATTTTCAAATCTTCATATTTTCATTTTATTGAAACACTAAAGCATTTTATGCTTTAGTGTTTTTTTATTATACGGAGGTGTAGAGATTGGTAAGGTACAAAAGAGTTCTTATTAAACTAAGCGGCGGGGCAGTGGCAGGAAAGACGGAATTTGGTTTTGAACCGGAAAAAATGGAGCATATCGCGAGTGAAATTATGTCCGTGGTGGAACTGGGCGTTGAGGTTTCACTCGTGATCGGAGGAGGCAACATATTCCGTGGCAACATGGCGGAGAGCTGGGGCATAGAAAGAGCGGAGGCTGACAATATCGGCACGCTCGCGACCGTCATCAACAGCTTGATGCTGCGTGGAGTACTCAAGGCCAAATCTGACAGAGAAGTGCGCGTAATGACAGCAATACCGACTACATCCGTTGCTGAACCGTATATCCGTCTAAGGGCAATTCACCATTTGGAAAAAGGGTACATCGTGATTTTTGCCGGAGGGAACGGTCAGCCCTATGTGACAACAGACTATCCTTCGGTTCAACGAGCGATCGAGGTGAATTGTGATGCCCTGCTGGTTGCCAAACAAGGGGTGGATGGTGTACTTAGTGCAGATCCTAAACATGACAGGGCGGCCCGAAAGTTCAAATCCTTGCATTACAACGATGTGCTTCAGCATAATTTGAAGGTCATGGATCAGTCAGCGTTTATCCTGGCCAGGGATTATCATCTTCCGATGCATGTATTCAACTTTGACCAGCCGGGTTCCATGAAAGAGATTTGTGAAGGGATCAATCACGGAACAATCATTAGCGGAGAATCTCTTCTGGAATTGGAGTGAATGGCATGTTTTATTCCATGGACAAGAAGGTGTGGAGTGCAATAGCTTAGTTTGTCAATATACAGCTAGCTAATAAGCTTAAATATTAGTGATTATGTACAATCGGTTGGCAGGAAATTAGCTATAATGACAATAAACCTAACATTTATATTTAAAAGGCGCAGCATTCAAGATATAATGTGGCCATCAGTATCAGCGTGAAGGTTGGCGGAGAGAGCCATGCACTTTGATATCCTAAAGATGCCATTGAAAGGTCTGAGGTATGATGAGCCTGGAAACTTTAAATGAACGAGTACAAACGGACCTTTCCTATTTGGCCTATGGCGGTACGGACTGGGTACGTCCTCTGGAGCATCTGGAAGGGCATGTCTACGATGTTGTTATTGTCGGAGGCGGTCAAAGCGGTTTGGGAGCGGCTTTTGGACTGCTGCGTGAACGGATATCCAACATTCTGGTCATTGACGAGAACAGTGAAGGGTCAGAGGGGCCTTGGGAGACCTATGCCCGGATGGTTACACTGCGCACGCCCAAGCATTTGACCTCCATTGATTTGGGGATTCCATCCCTGACCTTCCGCTCCTGGTGGGAAGCGCAGGCTGGTCCCGAGGGCTGGGCGGCCATGGACAAAATCCCGCGCGGTGAATGGATGAACTATCTGCGCTGGTACCGGCAGGTGCTCAGACTTCCTGTCATCAATGAGGTGAAGCTGAAGCTGATTGAGCCTGGAGAAGAGGGGCTGCACCGCCTGCACATTGCCGGCCCGGGAGCACCCTCCGGGTTGCTGCTGGCCCGGAAGGTAGTGCTGGCAACCGGCATTCAGGGTGGCGGTGAATGGCATGTGCCGCCGCTCATTGCCGGCAATCTGCCGGAGCATCTGTACGCACATACTTCGGAGGCCATTGATTTCAGCGCACTGAAGGGCAAAAAAATCGCCATTCTGGGCGGCGGAGCCTCAGCCTTCGATAATGCTAATTACATGCTCTCCGAAGGTGCAGCCGAAGCCCATGTCTTTGTACGGCGGGAGAAGCTGCCGAGCGTCAACCCGATTCGCCAGATGGAAATGTCGGGGATGATTGAAAGGTTTCATACATTGGCGGATGACGATAAGTATGCGGTGATCTCCCATTTCTTCAAGTACAATCAGCCACCGACCAATGATACCTTTGCCCGTGCCGCGGCTTGGCCCGGTTTCACGCTGCATCTCGGGTCCCCGTGGCTTGAAGTTCAGGCTGCTCCGGGCGGAGCGGTAGTAACAACTCCCAAGGGAGAGTTTGCCTTTGATTATATTGTGGTCAGCACTGGCCTGCTCAGTGATCCCGGATTGCGGCCCGAGCTGCGGCTGATTGAGCGCTATATCGCCCGCTGGAGCGACTGCTATCAAGCTCCGGAAGATAAGGCAAATCCGCTGCTTGATGCGCATCCTTATCTCAGCCCGGGGTTTGCGCTGCAAAGCCGTGGGGAAGACGGGAAGAAGCTGCTGCATGGTTTGTTTGTATTTAACTATTCCGCTTTAGCAAGCTGCGGGTTGTCCGCTTCGGCGATTTCAGGCATCCGGAACGCCATACCCAAGCTTGTAGCTGGGGTGGCCGATCAGCTCTTCGGGGATGACCGTGAGAGGATTCTGCAATCTTTTTACTCCTATAATGAAATTGAATTTACCGGAGATTTGTAAGGAAAAGCTCTCTTGAGAAATCAAGAGGGCTTTTTGCTATAATAAAGAGGTTCATATTTCTTCTGCAGATTGGAGTAAGACCATGACCTATCGCAATTTGGAAGAGTGCATTATAGATTTGGAGAAGCACGGACATTTGATCCGTATTCATGAGGAAGTGGATCCCCTGCTGGAGATGGCAGCGATCCACTTAAAGGTTTATGAGGCCGGCGGCCCTGCATTATTATTTGAAAATGTCAAAGGCTCGAAGTACCGTGCGGTGTCGAACCTCTTCGGGACCATTGAGCGCAGCAAGTTTATATTCCGGGATACCTGGGATTCTTCGCAGAATGTTATCGCGCTGCGTAATGATCCGATGAAGGCGCTCAAGCAGCCCTTTAAATATATAGGTACAGGGCTGGCCGCGAGAAAGGCTCTGCCGCTTAAGACACTCGGCGGTGTCCCGGCAGGCTTCGAGGAAATTCAAATCTCCGACCTTCCGCAGATTAAGCACTGGCAGGGAGATGGCGGGGCTTTTGTAACCTTGCCGCAGGTGTACTCGGAAGACCCGGACAAGCCGGGCATAATGAATTCCAACCTGGGCATGTACCGTATTCAGCTCAGCGGCAATGAGTATGAAGTGAATAAGGAAGTGGGGGTTCATTACCAGATCCACCGCGGCATCGGAATCCACCAGTCCCAAGCGAACAAGCGGGGCGAACCGCTTAAAGTGAGCTGTTTCATCGGCGGTCCTCCCGCACACACATTGTCTGCTGTCATGCCGCTGCCGGAGGGCTTAAGCGAAATGACCTTTGCTGGCCTGCTGGCCGGACGCCATTTCCGCTACAGCTATGTAGACGGCTTCTGCATCAGCGCAGATGCGGATTTTGTAATTACCGGGGAAATACATCCCGGTGAGACCAAACCGGAAGGTCCCTTTGGCGACCACTTGGGGTACTACAGCCTGGTGCATCCTTTCCCGGTCATGAAAGTACATAAGGTGTATGCCAAGAAAGGGGCGATCTTTCCGTTCACCGTAGTGGGACGGCCGCCGCAGGAGGATACCGCCTTTGGGGAATTGATTCATGAACTGACCGGAGGCGCTGTGAAGCAGGAGATCCCGGGAGTGAAAGAAGTACACGCGGTCGATGCTTCGGGTGTACATCCCCTGCTGTTTGCCATTGGCAGCGAACGGTACACGCCTTATCAGCAGTTGAAGCAGCCGGCGGAGATTCTTACCATCGCCAACCGGATCCTGGGAACCGGCCAGCTTAGTCTGGCCAAGTATCTGTTCATTACGGCCGAGGAGGACCGGGCCATAAGCACTCATAATGTGGTTGATTTCCTGACCTATATTCTGGAGCGGATTAACCTTCACCGCGACATTCATTTTCAGACCAATACGACGATTGATACGCTTGATTATTCCGGCACAGGGATAAACAGCGGCAGCAAGGTGATTTTTGCAGCAGTGGGAGAGCAGAAGCGAAACTTGTGCACAGAAGTGCCGGAGGTTCTGTCCCGGCTGCAGGGCTTTGGGGAGGCCAGAATGGTGATGCCGGGCATCGTTGCCCTGCAAGGTCCGGCATTCATTAATTACAAGGAAGCGCAGCAGCAGCTAAGGTCTTTGTGCACCGCCATTGAGGAACAAGGTCCGCTCCCTTCCTTGCCGATGATTATTCTGTGTGATGACAGCGAGTTTATGAGCGGGACCCTGAACAATTTCCTATGGGCGACCTTCACACGCAGCAACCCTTCACATGATATATATGGCGTGAACAGTGTAGTGGAGAACAAGCACTGGTCCTGCGACAATGTCATTATAGACGCCCGTACGAAACCGCATCAGGCCCCGCCGTTAATCCCGGATCCTGAGGTGGAGCGTCATATTGAGCGGCTTTTTGCAAAGGGAGCCATCCTGGGAGGCCTGCGTAAATAAAACTGCAGGTTATTCCCTTGGCGGAGAGTTTGGAGAAAACAGTATATTCGAACGGAAAACCGCAGCTGATGTCGCTGCGGTTTTTTATGTGCGCCTCACAGGCGCGCTTTCATGAAAATCAGTTTTTGTCATATTTTCACGAATTCCGTGCGCAAATAGGTAACATTGCTGGATCAAAGTCGTAACCTGCGCGGCAGGGAGTGGTCTACAGAAAAAAATTTTAATGCAATATACAGGCAGGACAGATTGCCAAATGATACGGATAGAAGAAACGCTAAGAGTGAAAATAATAGATCGGCGAGAGACAACTTATAAGTGAATTAGACCAAGAAGGCCAGGCCTAGCCTGGCTTCTAATCGCAGAGCGAGCCTGTTGGACCGGAATTTATTCCCGATCTCCTGAGCTGAGATTGATGGACCCAATAAACGAATGCAGTCATATTTTGGTGATCATTAATGATATGAAATAGAAAAAATAAAAATGATGTAATATTCGACAAAAAATTCCTTACATTTCAAAAAATATATGATAGTATAAAAAATGCAATTGAACAAACGTTTGCACAACTTCTGATTTTATCTTTTCCAGAAACAAAGGAGGCGTATGGAGTTGGTGTGAATAGATTTGGAAATGTGTGAAAAGAAAAGAAAGTAAATGTAAGGAAACGGAGAGGGGATTAGGCAATGAGATCAGAACAAGCTGAATGTGCATTACCGGAGAAGATGCCGGCACTGGTATGGTGTTCGCAGGGACTGAATCTGTCTGAACTGGACATCCCGGCGATCACGCTTTTAACTGATGTCAAAGTAAAAATTCAAATGACGGGGATCTGCGGAACCGATCTGGCTGTCATCACAGGAAAAGAACCTGGTATTACTGGAGTGATACGCGGTCATGAAGCTGTAGGAACTGTCATCGAAACCGGGGCGAATGTGACAGGCCTGAAAATAGGCGACAGAGTAGTCATTGATCCCAATCAAAGCTGCGGCGAGTGCAGATTTTGCCGTCAAGGTAAAGAACATCTCTGCATCGGAACGGATGGACAGGGCATGCCGATTGCCGGATTGAACAAAAATGGCACTTTTGCTCCCTGGTTTGTTACTGATGAAAAGTATTTGTATAAATTACCTGAACAAATGAGTTGGGAAGCGGCACTGGCCGTTGAACCACTCGCCTGTGTTCTGCATAACTTCCGTGAAGCAAGGATCAGCGCAGGTGACTCGGTGTTAATTCTTGGTTCCGGTCCGATGGGGCTTTTATGTCAAATAGTTGCCAAACGCATAGGGTGCACTACTATTTCCACGGAAATCAATGCAGGCCGGCTGGCAAAGGCGAAGCAAATCTCTGACTATGCCTGCCCGCCGGAGGAGCTGACCCCGGAGCTGGTGTCCAGCATTCTGGGTGAGAAGAAATTTAACATCGTAATGGATACGGTGGGCACACAGATGGAGATGGCGGAACAGTGGGTGGAGCGCGGCGGTACGATAATCCCCTTCGGCATCAATGGGAAATACCAGTATACAATCTCACCAACTTTTTATACCCAGAACGCAGTAAGGCTCCTGGGAGCCGGTGAATACCTGAACACCTTTGCGGATGCATTTCAGTTTGCGAAGGATGTACCGGAAGTATCCTCCCTGATTACACGCAAGTACAGTTTGAATCAATCCGGGACCGCCATTCAGGAGTTGCTGGGACATGTGCCGGATCCTGCAGCTTCTTCGGACAAGCCGCTTCTAAAAACGGTGTTTGTTTTCTGAAAAGAACTTTCATAGGGAGATGCGCTCAATGATCAGACGGGATGAAAGAATAAACCGGATGCTTGAATATTTTGCTGGCTGCCAATTTAATAAAGTGGAACCCATCTGGATACCCGCTTTGTGGAACGAGTGCGGCTATTTGTCGGCCTTGGATAACAAGGATGGCGAAATTCTCGTTGATCCGGCAGGGTTTATGGTTAAGCATCTGCAGTACTTGCTTGAGTTGTCTTCGGGTTACGTCAATATCGACCAGACAGATTTAGATAATAGTGTCATCTATTGCTCCTTGCTCCGTTATACCTCAGCCTGGGATTATAGCCATACCGGAAATATCCAGTCCGGAACGTTTCTGAAATTTATGATTCTGTTGCCAATGCTAAAAAAAATGAATGTCAATATCCTGTACTTGCTGCCTGTAACCCAGTACAGCCATTTGAATCTCAAGGGGGATATTGGTTCGCCGTATGCCGTGTACAGCCTGTTTGATTTAGATGAGAATTTACATGATTCGTTGCTGGACGGTATGGAGAAGCTGACCATCCATGATGAGCTGGCGACCTTGGTTGAGGCCTGCCATTTGCTGGATATCAAAGTAGTACTTGATTTAATTCCGCGGGTGAGTGCAAGAGATAATGTTTTTTTGGCAGAACACCCGGAATGGTTTTACTGGATTGATCTTAAAGTGCTGCCGGGATTCCAGCCGCCGAAAATCGCCGAATTGGAGTTCTTCGCCGAATGCACACCTGATAAGCTGGAAACCATTTACCGCAGCGATGAAACCTTGGTTTTTCTGAACCAATTCCGTCTGCCGCCGAATGAACTGGATGCAGCCCTTTGGAGTGACATCAAACGGCGCGCGCTTGAGTCAGGCGAATCCATATTACCGATGATCGAACGTGAGATGGGGATTACCCCGGCCCCCGCACATTCGGATTGGATTAATGATGTTCAGCCAATCTGGACAGATGTTGCCTTCTTTCGTCTGTACAATGATCCCTCTCCATTGGTCCGGTCTTATTTACCTGAAGGACAACCGCCATACGTACTTTTTGATACGATCAAGTGCAATGTATACCCGGGAGAGGAGCCGAACCGGGAATTATGGAACACGCTGATAGAGGCTGCTTGTTTCCAATTGAACACCTATAACATTGATGGTTTCCGGATGGATATTGGACACACGCTCCCGGTTCCCTTACAGGAATCTATGTTCAAGGTGATTAAAGATATTAAGCCAACAGCGATTCTGATCAGTGAGGATTTATTCAATCGCAACCACCGTGAAGCGGCAAGAACCGGATACAATGTGATGTTAGGCAGCGGGTGGAACATCATGACCGATATCCGTGTCGAACGCTTGGAGGAGTACCTGCGGGAACTTCCGGAGTTGCAGATCCACGTATTTGCCTGCTCGGAAACGGCGGATACTCCAAGAATTACAAGCCGGGGCGGGATGGAGCTGGCCCGTCTCATGACGGTGTTCAATTATTTCCTTCCGAACGGAATTCCCTATCTGACTACAGGAATGGAAGTATATGAGGAACAGCCGCTCAATTGCGGTCTCGGGGATAATACCGGCGGTGCAGATATTCCAAAAGCTTTTTTCAATACCATGACGATCAACTGGACCAATGAATCCACATTGCTGCCGCTCCTGGAGCAATTAAAGCAGATAAAGAGACAACACTCTAATCTGCTGAAGCCAACGAACTTTTATCTTTCCGATTCACAAGGCGATATTATGATCTACTCTTACTATTTGAAAGATGAGCTGTTCAGTGTTTGTTTTAATTTGAACCCGGAAAAAGAGCAGACATTAAAGACTGAGCTTATCTATCCGGGGTCTAAAAAGACAAATCTGCTGATAGAAAGCGAACAGGGCGGATGGGACAAGCCTGGCAGCGAAGAAACCTATGAGATGCGGCCTTATCAGGCGCTGGTACTATTAATGGAACTGATCAAATGACCAAGGAGGAAGGACTGCTATGAACAAACAAACCGTACAGCAACAGCAACTGAATATCTGGCATGAATTCGATGGGAAGGGAGATACCTCCATAGAGGTGTTGGAGCAACTCTGCCGTCAGTATAGCTCTGAATTCGGTGTTCCCGTTATTCCGAAAGTCATGAATATCTCCATACTGACCGCTGGCTTACAGCAGGTGAAAACTGCCGGGGCTGGTCCGCAAATGGCGCTGGTTCCAGCAGATATGGCCGGCTATGGGGAAGCAGCCATGTACTCGGAGATTCCAGAGAAATTCTGGTCCATGTCCGGCTCCACTGATAAGGATATCCGTTACTCCATGCGGTCGAGCGACAGACAGTATGGTATTCCTATTCTGAAAGGCAATCATCTGGTGCTTTATTGCAACTCGGAAATCTATCCGGAGGCTCCAGCTTCGTGGGAAGCGATTGAACAACAGGCGGAGGAGCTCATGGCTAAAGGAATTGTTCCGGTTGCCTCTGATCTGGCAGACCCGTATTGCTTTATCCCATTCCTGACTGCATTTGGAGGCTGGCCGCTGAAGGAAGGGAAACCTGATCTGTCAACTCCGGAAATGGAAGCAGCCCTGCGGTTTGTTCAGCGGCAAACTGCCCAAGGGGTGCTTGGCAGTTTTCACGGTTCAACTGAACTCCTTGACCGTTTTATCGCCGGAGAGATTGGTGCCATCATTTGCGGGGAATGGATTTACAATTATTTAGACCTTCATATGCGAGACAGATTGTTAGTAGGTGCGCTGCCGACTATTATTGGCAACCCGGCAGTCTCAATGGCTTCATCCATCGGTCTGGTATTTCCGCAGAATTCTTTGGAATCGGAGCAAGCGGACGAGCTTCTATCATTTGCCGCTTATCTGCTGAGTGAAAGTAGTCAACGGGAATGGGCGGAGCGTGTACAGCGGATTCCAGTGCATACCGGGGTGTTGGAGGACATCAGGGTTACCGCCTCACCGGTCAGGGCTAAACTGATTTCCTGCCTTGAAAGTGCGCGTAACATGCCGATTGAGCCGGTTATGAGGGATGTCTGGGATGCCATCTCCGCAGGCTTGAAATATTTGTCTCAAGAAGACGCCGCGAGATTGTTGGTGTTAATGGAAGAGCATGTGAACGGAAGCAGCAAACAACAAACTCTATAGAGAAGAGGGAAAACCATGAAAACGACTATTTTTAGCCAAGTGTCAATCGACGGAAAGCTTACTTTAGGTGCGGGGCAGTCCAGCAAACAATTGTTCAGTATGTTCGAGGAACCTGATATTGAATATATTCATAAATTCAGGGGCTTAGTTGACGCTATTATGGTAGGGAAAAATACAATACAAAATGATGATCCGATGCTGACAAACCGGTATGAGGAGAATAATAACCCGCTGAGGATTATCCCCACCTCACATATGGATATTTCACTGGACAGCCATGTTTTTGCCGACAACGGCAGAACGCTGATCGTTACCACTGAAAATGGTCAGGATCCTGAGAAGATAAGTATTTTGAAGAACAGGAATAAAGAGGTGTTAATCTGCGGAGAGGACAAAGTGGATTTTGTGAATTTGTTCCGTGAACTGGAGGCTAGCTACAACGTGCACAGCATTATGATAGAAGGCGGCGGATTTCTAAACTGGAATGTATTTGACCAGGATTTAGTAGATGAAATCATCTTAATGCAGCTGCCGATTATTATCGGAGGCGAGACCAATATAACGCTTGTTGACGGCAAGGGATATAATGACCTGAGCTTTGCAAAGAAGTTCAAGGTTGTCGAAGTTCTCCCGCAAAAAAACTATACACTGCTTCGTTATCAGAAGGCTGTATGACGATGATGGGAGGGCCCGGTAATGTTAAAAGATTCAAAGGCGGATTTTTATAGCAATATCTATAAAATAGCAATTCCTGTAACTCTGCAAAGCCTGATTATGGCACTGCTAACCTTAACCGATCAGCTGATGGTCGGACAACTCGGTGATGTGGCCGTTGCTTCTGTAGGCATATCGATAAAAATATACGGGATTATAACTGTAGTATTGGCCGGACTGGCGACAGGAGTATCCATTTATGCCGCGCAGTTCTGGGGGAAGAAGGATGAGAGAAGCACCGCGCAGCTGCTGGGATTAGGACTGCTTCTAGGAATGGGCATCTCGATTATTTTTACGTTGCCCATTCATTTCTTCCCGCAATTCAGTCTCAGCTTATTTACTAAGGACCAGCGGCTGATCACAGAGGGGTCCGGTTTTCTGAAAGTGATCTCTCTGAGTTATATTCCGGTCATGCTGACGATGATCTATTCCGCTATTTTGCGTGCTACAGGACATGTGAAGCTCCCTATGATAACCAGCATAGCTGCAGTGTGCATTAATATTATACTTAACTATCTGCTAATCTTCGGGAAATTCGGTTTTCCGGAATGGGGGTTAAAAGGAGCAGCCATTGCTACACTTATCGCCCGTTTGTTTGAATGCTGCTTTATCATCGCAGCTGCCTATAAGCTTCGTCTTCCCGGAGCAACCCATATCCGTGACTGGTTCGGGGCATCCGGGACGCTTCTTGGGAAGTTCCTTCGCACTACGTATCCGATCGTATTGACCGAGCTGATTTGGGTGCTGGGTGAAACTGTGTACGCCATTATTTACAGCCGGATGGGAACTTCTGAAATAACCGCGATGACGATAACCTATCCGCTTCAGAGCTTAAGTATCGGTTTATTATCCGGGCTCTCTAGCGCGGCCGGCATCATGATTGGGAATAAGCTGGGGGCCGACGAGCAGGATGCGGCACTGGATTTTTCAAAGCGGTTCATTAAGCTGGGTATCCTGGTTTCCCTTGGAATCGGCGTGTTGATTGCCGTATTTGCACCTTTGTATGTATCTATCTTTCAGGTGTCAGATGAAGCGCATCACATGGGAACCCGCCTGGTTTGGGTATTCGCTGCATTCCTGTGGGTGAAGGTTGCCAACATGATATTGGCGGGCGGCATTCTCAACAGCGGCGGTGACAGCAAGTTTGTATTCGCGATGGAATCCACTGCGACATGGCTGATTGGTGTCCCTTCCGGATTATTAATGTCATTTGTCTGGAAACAACCTGTATTTCTGGTATACATGATATTGTCCATGGAAGAAGTGGTTAGACTTAGCATTGGACTGATACGAATATACTCCAGAAAATGGATGAAAAATTTGGTCGCTGACATATCTGCATAAGAAGGAATGGATGCGGGGGAGAAATCCCCCGTCTTGCTTTATTGCAATACAATGGAAACTGAATTGCCAAAAAAAATAGATAACCATTATACACGATGATGCCAAAACTATGAAATATATATTTCAATTGACCAACGGTAAAACTATGGTTATATTTGTAATATAATAAAATTTCTCTCATATGTTGCTACGAGTTGATTCTGAAGGAGTGGTTTACTTGATAGCTACAACCACGATCCGCAGCGAGTTGGATAACCTCATGAAACAAAAAGGCTGGAATATGAGTAATCTGGGTAGAACCATCGGTATAAATGTAGGATCTATAAGCTCCATATTAAAGGGCAATAAGGTAATGAGCGTGGATCAGGTTGACAGGGTGACCGCGGTGCTTTCGTTGCCTGCGGGTTATTTTTACGAAAATTATATTCAGGAAAGTATGATAGAAGCGACGCCTAATTGGCGAAGGATCGGACCGTTTCTTTACCGCTGCGCAGAACTAAACAAACTGGATTGCGTTCTGAAGACGGTTACTATTCTTCTAGAGGAATTGACCTACGCACCCTTGCTCTTTGATGTTGCCAATGATTTTTTCAAGAGAAACTGGAATGACTCTGCCGCGATTCTGTATGATAATGTGGCCAGATGTGAAATCCGCCAGCATTCCGAACGTTTGGCCTTTTGCCAATACCGTCTCTTCACGCTTAGCATTGGAGATGACCAAATCCAGAACTTTGAGGCGGCCTGTCAGTTTGAACCTTTTGTCGAACGTTTAGATGAGAAGGATCAGCTGGATGCACTTAAAGATTTAGCGAATATCTACCGTTCTTTACGGCGGTGGGACAAGGTTGAGGAGCTTGCCCAGGAGATGGGCCGGAAGGCCCGGATACAGTATTTTAGCAAACACCGCAAAGAAGAAAGAATGCAAGAGGACTTGGCAACCAGCCTACCGCTCTTTGTATACATAGCCTATTCGAACCTGCTTCTTGCAAGTGTATGGGACGCCAGAGGAGATTTTCAGCAAGCCTTGGAATGCACCTATGCTTATGCCGATCTTAGTTGGGTCAAAGAGACGGACCCTGAGACGTTACATTGGGTTGAATTGTTTCAGCATTGGGCACAAGTCAATACCTATATAAATAAGCTTCGAGGCGGAGATCAAAGTGTGATTTCTGACCTTGTTGAAATTACTAAAGGCAAAAAAGAAATTTTTACTGAGCTCCTTAATATCATTGAAGCAGCTAATCAGTATTCTTTTGATATCGATCACATTTTAGTTGAATTCGAATCTCAGATTCACTCTTATGAACAAGACCTTGCTTCTGATGTTTATACCCGGCAGGTTATTCCTGAACAAACAGCACGGTTTAGTTACGAGTTGTCAAAATATTACCTAAATAAAGCAATGTATGCAGAAGGATTTAGGTATTTATTGGAAAGTATGGACTCGTACGGTGCGAAAAACAATAATAATGCTATTATCAATTGTGTAGGCCTATTTGAAAGTTTTAAAGAATATGCCCCTCCTGAAACACGGACACAGTATCAAATATTTATTCAAAAGGTATGGGAAAAAAATGAAAAAGAAGCTGACCTCGTTATTAGTAGTATCTAGCAGCTATTAATTCTTTACATATGCATCTAAGTAATTGCCGGATGAAAAAAACTGTATATCTTTGTCAAATAGTCAGTTTTTATTTGGGAAATTATACAACAAAAAGAAAAGTTTATGATATAATCATTTGTGTAGGCTTACCAGAGAGATTTAAAGAGTTTGCGTTGTTTGAATTACTGACACAGTATCACAAATTTATTAAAAAGGGTGTGGGAAAATGAAAAAGAAGCTGACCTTGTTGTTAGTAGCTACCAGTTTTTTAGCCATTTTATTTTTGCCGGTGTTGCCTTCAAATCCGTCTCATATTGTAATCCTTAATGATCAAGTTGGAGGAGCATAATCAGGCTGTCACTTCCCTTGAAACTGTTGAATTCGAGTACCCGTCTTTAATATCTCTTCTATTTTTTGAGCCTACATAACCTCCGAGTATCCGGCAGATTGTTCGAGAACTGTCCTTCCCTTGCAGGGAGGGCAGTTTTTTGATTGTGCGCCCGGCATGGGCGATAACTTGGCGGTGAATGTCCGCTACAATTCGTCAAAGAATTGAAGGTCTCTTCATAATCAAAGCAGCAGAGGGTGAGGGTTAATGGAAGTTTTGGAAACGTTGCGTTTAGTGCTTAGGAGATTCAGAGCGGAAGATGGGCAGGACCTGCATGAATATCTTTCCTGCGAGGAGGTTGTAGAATATGAGCCTTATGGTGTTTACAATGAAGAAGACAGCCATGCTGAGGCGGTGAGACGTTCCACGGATCAGGCATTTTGGGCAGTGTGCCTGAAGGATTCAGGCAAAGTAATCGGTAACTTATACTTTCAGGAGCAGCATCCGCAGGAGTTTCAGACTTGGGAGATTGGCTATGTGTTCAACCGTGAGTATCAGGGCTGCGGCTATGCGGCTGAAGCCTGCCGTACATTGCTGGAGTACGGCTTCAATACTCTAGGCATTAGACGGGTAACCGCCCATTGTGATCCGCGGAATACACCATCCTGGCGGCTGCTCGAACGGCTGAAGCTGCGGCGGGAGGGGCATTTTCTCCAGACGGGCTATTTTAAAACCGATGAACAAGGTATGCCGAAATGGCATGATACTTTTGCCTATGGTGTGCTTGGTAAGGAGTGGCTGAATCTGAATCAGGAGAAAGCGGCAGAATAACAAGTGTAAGCAGAGACCTTCTTGAGAAATCGAGGAGGCCTTTTTTTGTATAAATAGTTGAGATAATTTATCTCTCCGTTTACAAAATTTATATAATTTTAACGCTGGCTTGCCATCCTCCTGATGCTGCGTTGACATCCAAGCCTTACACTTGCAGAGGTAGTAAGAAGATAAAAGCGGACTGTTAGGTCATTAGGAGGCTTCCATTTTGAGTGAACTAGAGAATTCATTAACCCTGCCTGCAAGAGAAAAAGCGGCATCGGCTGGAGTTCCCTTACGGCCGGCATATTTAAGCAAGCTGAAGGTTCAGGAGAATATGCTTGCCTACCTGTTCCTGGCTCCTTCGTTGCTGCTGTTCGGTGTGTTTTTATTCTACCCGTTGCTGAAATCCGTATATTTAAGTCTGCATAGTACGGACCCGGCGGGACGAATCGCAGCGTATGTCGGCTTTGACAATTTCACAGCCCTTTTCACTTCAGGACTATTTCTGGACGGTATCCGGGTGACGGCGCTGTTTGCCCTCCTGACGGTCCCGACCGGCCTGCTGCTTGCACTTGTGCTCGCGGCGCTAACCCACAATCAGCTGCGCGGCAAACGGCTGTTCCAATTCGCCTTCTCTTTGCCCATGGTGCTGTCTGTTGGATCGGCGGCAGTGATCTGGAAATTCCTGTTTCATCCCACGCTGGGTATGCTGAATTACTTGCTGGAGCTTGCCGGGATGACGCCGGTCGCATGGCTGGTCAATCCGGATACCGCGCTGCTGTCTATCTCATTAATGACAGTATGGATGAATCTCGGGTTCAATTACATCATCCTGTCGAGCGGAATGCAGGGCATTTCGGACGAAATCTATGAGAGTGCCAGAATTGACGGAGCGGGAGCAGTCACGGTATTTCACAAGATCACCTTGCCTCTGCTGTCCCCGACCTTATTCTTCGTGCTCGTGGTTTCGATCATTAGTGCCTTCCAGGCGTTTGGCCAGATCAATATTTTAACCGCCGGCGGACCGATGAACAGTACCAACGTGTTTGTATACTCCATCTACCGTGAGGCCTTTGTCAACTTCCGCTTCGGAACGGGCAGCGCCCAGGCACTGATGCTGTTTCTGGTTATTATGCTGCTGACGCTGATCCAGTTCAAATGGGTGGAAAGGAAAGTGCACTATCAATGAAAAAGCCAAAAGCAGGACAAGTACTTACCTACTGTGTGCTCACTGTGGTGGCAGCACTGGTATTGTATCCCGTATTCTACAGCTTCTTCATGGCCGTTATGGCCCCGGAAGAGGCCAGCGCTTATCCGCCGTCCATCGTTCCGCACTCCTTTCATCCGGAGAACTTTAGCGAAGTGTTCGATATTATTCCGATCGCCACCTTTATTGGCAATACCTTTCTGGTATCCGGCATTGTCATGATCGGCCAATTAATCACCGCCAGTCTGGCAGCTTATGCCTTTGCCCAGATGAATTTCAAAGGGAAATCACTGATGTTCAGCCTGTTCGTGGCCACGATGATGGTTCCCTGGGAAGTGACGATGATTCCCAATTATTTGACTGTACGCAGCCTGGATTGGCTGGATACTTATCAGGGTCTGACCATACCTTTTCTGGCGACGGCCTTCGGCACCTTCCTGCTGCGGCAGTTCTTTATGCAGCTGCCCAAAGAGCTGTTTGAGGCAGCCAAAATCGACGGCTGCGGGCATATTCGCTACTTTCTGTTCCATATGCTGCCGCTCTCCAGACCGGCACTGGGCACCTTGGCTGTCTACTCTTTTCTGAATATGTACAATTCCTATCTCTGGCCGCTGCTTGTTACGAACAGCAAACCGATGCGGACGGTGCAGATCGGAATCTCCATGCTTGAATTTCAGGAAGCAACCTCGTGGAATCTGGTATTTGCCGGAATCACACTGGCCATTCTGCCTTCGCTGCTGCTGCTGGTATTCGGATTGAAGCAGCTTGTCCGGGGCATGGCGGCCGGTGCACTGAAGGGGTAAGGATTGGATGCACAGAGCTAAAAGCTATTCAGCTGCTTATTGCAGATGATGAATACGTATATAGCTTCTTCAATCCAAATTATAGGGGAAAAGGGAGAGATACTTAGAATGAAACAATTCAAACAGGGTATGGTTCCATTGCTTGCGAGCCTGATGCTGGTTCTTGCTGCCTGCGGCAACAATTCAAATGCAGATGAGAACAATAATGCAGCCGGCAGCACCTCCTCAGGCAGTGATGGGGAAGTTAGTGCCGCTGCCGCTCCGGTAAAACTCAGCTGGTGGCATTCTATGTCCGGTGCGGGTGAAAAAGCGATTAATCAGATTGTCTCCGACTTCAATGCCAGCCAGACAGGCATCAAGGTGGAAGCGGTGTACCAGGGTAAATATGATGAAAGCTTGAACAAGCTGAAAGCCTCCATCGGCTCGAACAGCGGACCGGATCTGATCCAGGTCTATGAAATCGGCAGCAAGTTTATGATTGATTCGAAGATGATCACACCGGTGCAGCAGTTTATCGACCAGGACGGCTTTGATCTGTCAGGTCTGGAACCCAACATTATCCGATACTATACGATTGACGATAAATTGAATGCGATGCCGTTCAATACGTCCAATCCGATTCTTTATTATAATAAAGATGCTTTCAAAGCAGCCGGACTTGATCCTGAGAACCCGCCTAAGACATTTGAGGAATTCGAAGCCGCTGCCAAAGCATTAAGCAAAGACGGTAAAGCCGGAGCGACAATTGCCATCTACGGCTGGTTCATGGAGCAGCTGTTTGCCAATCAGAACGCAGATTATGTTAATAACGGCAATGGGCGCGAAGCCGCTGCCACAGAATCGCTGCTGGCTTCGGATGCCGGTGTAAGCACACTGGAATGGTGGAAAAAGATGGTCGACGATAAAGTAGTCGCCAATCTGGGACGGGACACAGATGATACGGATAGCGCGTTCGCTGCAGGTCAGGTAGCGATGACACTGAACTCTACGGCTTCGCTGCGCAATATGGTAGAGGCGGCTGGCGGCAAATTCGAGGTTGGCACAGGTTTCCTGCCGAAACCTGCCTCGGCGAAGGACGGCGGAGTGATTGTCGGAGGAGCCAGCCTGTATATTATGAACAACAAACCGGAAGCGCAGCAGAAGGCGGCATGGGAATTTATCAAATATGTGGCCTCACCGGAGGTTCAGGCAAAATGGAGTGTAAGCACCGGGTACTTCCCGATTAACAAGGCTGCTTATGAGCAGCAGGTGCTCAAGGATAATATGGTGAAATATCCGCAGTTCCAGACTGCTGTTGATCAGCTTCATGCTTCGAGTGCTTCAACGGCGACCTCGGGTGCGGTAATGGGCGTATTCCCCGAAGCACGCCAGATTGTTGAAGGTGCGATTGAAGAAGCGCTGAACGGACAAAAAGAGCCTAAACAGGCGCTGGAGGATGCCGGCAAACAGATTACCGAGAAAATCGGCCAGTACAATGCTACGGTGAAATAGAACTCCGAAGTCAATGAATGAAGCTGCATTCGACAGCTGAAGTGGAAGCCGGGCAGATGCCCGGCTTCTTTTTTGTTATATAAGGAATTAGATGTCCTCTGCAGAATGATCCTTCTATTGTGCCCGGAAACAGTTAACGTTTGGGGAAAAAGGGTCTATATAGGTTGTGGAATTGGATGAAATATCCTATTGCACGGGGCTTTTTTGTGTTTTTTGCATTCCTCTTAATTTAAACCCTCATCAATACGATAAATATAAAGTGCTATTTGGAGTACCGCGATTATAGCAGTCTTTATTTATTCCATATAGTTACATCAAAGGGGGAACAGAACGTGAGACACACCAGTAAAATGAAGATTGATTTAAGATTGAAATTGTATTTGATCATTCTGGTTCCGCTGCTGGCTATGGGTGTACTGATTATGTGGTCCACAATAACATCCAGTACAAGTGCTTCATTAACTACGATGCAGCATAACAATCAGCAATTGGCGGTGAACACCACGCAGCTGCTGGGCCAAGAATCCGAATCTATCAAGAAACTACATGCCAATGCTTCAGAGAAAAGCAATGAATACAAACGTCTTAGAAACGAGCTCATTACAGCACGTCTTCAATCAGGGGCGCTATATGTATACATGTATAATAAGACTTCCGAGGGTTGGGAGTATACGGTAGACGGAGCAGGATGGGATGACCCTGATTATAGTCCTTATGGGGGTGAAATGAAATTTGCTCCCGAGATTGAGAAGCGATTATTAAGTGGTGAAGTAGTCACCACGGGTATTGTTAATGATCCGACCTGGGGCCAGCTGTTATCTTCATTCTCGCCCATCAAGGACTCAGGGGGTAAGATTATTGGTTATTTAGGCATTGATATTTCTGCTAAGGCAGTGAATCAAATATCAGCAGAAACTTTGGCTGACTCCTATCGGACGGTTATCCCTATTTTTGCTGTTGTGCTGATTCTATCGCTGCTGATGATGCTGTTCGTGGTGAGGGGAATCCTAAGGCAGGTTCGTGATATTAAGTCTAGTCTCGAGCAGGTCGCAGACGGGAATCTTAAAGTGATCTCAAGACATATCACGAAAGACCAGCTGGGCGATATCAGCGGATTGATTAACCGGATGGTCGTGCAATTAACGAAGATCATTGTTGGAATACAGCAAGGCTCAAGTACGCTGCAGCAGTCCTCGGGCAATATAGCCAACACGGTCCAGACGAACCAGCGCCAGACCGAAGAGCTGTCCCGTGCGATTGAGGAAATTGCTGCGGGTTCCATGAAGCAGGCTGAGGAAACAGAGCAATCGGTGAAGCATTCAGATAATCTCGGCAAAATTATGGATGAAGTGGGTTCATATGTGCATCAATTTACTGATACTTCAGAGCGGTTGTTTGCTGTTCAAATGCAGGTTACCCGTGAACATGAGGCACTGCTGGAGAAGGGACGGGAGAATGCTAAGCGGGTCGGGCACCAGCAGGAGATTTCCAGATCACTGACGGCGCAATCCCAACTGGCTTCATCGATCAGCGGGCAAATCCACAGTATTCTGAAACAAACAAAGATCCTGTCACTGAACGCTTCTATTGAGGCGGCCAGAGCTGGTGATGCGGGTAAAGGCTTCGCGGTGGTCGCTGGAGAAATGGGCCAGCTTGCACGGCAATCCGAACAATCTATTCAGGAGATTGATGCAATCCTGGGGTCCTTTGTACAAGAGACTCATCGTATGGGCAGCCAATTCGATGAGAATATAGCGGCGGTTAAGGAACAGGAGAGTCAGATTGCTGATTGTCTTCAAGCTTTCGGAGAGGTCAGCAGTATTTCGGCTGAAGTGCAGGAGCTGGCACAGCGGCTGCAAGGCCGTACGGCGGACATGCACACTATCCGGCAGGAAGTAGAACAACATTTAAGCTACATAGCTTCGGCAACTGAAGAGACTTCGGCAATGTCTGAAGAAGTTGCGGCAAGTGCAGTGGAACAGAAGCGGTCCGCAGAAGAATTATCAATCGTCTCCGGGCAGCTCGCGGGACTTGCCGGCAATCTGAAAGCTTATTCTGATCAGTTTCAAGTAGAAACTCAGAAATTGTTAGAATGACGAATCGTCAGACTAATCCTTTACAAACCTCCCGGATCTATCGGATGATAGAATCAGTTTGAGAAGAAACAGGTGAATCGGATGAAAATTAACCGTTTGCTGGGAATCGTAGTCTATCTGCTCAATCGGGAGGTAGTCAGTGCCCGTGCACTGGCCGATAAATTCGAGGTTTCGTCGCGTACGATTCAACGTGACATCGAATCTATTGGGCTCGCCGGGATTCCGGTGGGATCGCTGCAAGGCACTAATGGAGGTTATTACATACTCGACAGCTTCAAAATGAACAGACAGCTGCTTCAGTCCGAGGATTACGCTTATATTCTGGCCGCCCTGAAGGGGCTGGTATCGGGCTACAGCAGCAGACGCGCAGAGGATACCATGGAGAAAATCATGTCCTTAACACCGGAGAAGGAGGCAGCGCCGCAGCCCATTCAGCTTGATTTGGGGGTTCTAAGGGAGGGAGCGGGCACGGGAGAGGCGATTCAAGTTATAGAGCATGCCATCCGCCAGAAAAAGGTGATTCACATTCAATATACCAATGCAAGGAATGAGGTGGCAGACAGAAATGTCGAGCCATTGCTCTTAACCTATAAGTGGTATGCATGGTATTTATTCGCTTATTGCTGTGACCATTGCGGATACCGGCTGTTCCGCCTTTCCCGAATCCGGGAGCTTCGGGCCACGGACGGGACCTTTTCAACAATGCATCGAGATGCGGAAAGTCTGCTGGCGGAGGCGCAGGATCACCGGCCGTACATAACCGTTAAGCTTGCATGCCCGGCAGGTCTCAGGGTGCTGATGGAGGAGCTGCTCCCCAATGCGGTGCTTATAGAAGTCCGGGATCAGGAACTGGTCATGGGCTTTACCGTCCCGGAAGAGGAGAACGGCTGGTTCGGAACATTGCTGCTGTACGGCCATCAGCTTACAGTGCTTGAACCTCCGTCACTGCGCCAGAGAATGGCGGACCATGCCAGTAATCTGCTGAATAAATATGCCGAATGTAAGACCAAAGAATTGGCGCTCTGCAAAGGTCTGGATACCGAAAAGTGAAGAACAAAGCTGTTTTACCTTTAGCAGAATGTTGTAATTATTGATTGTGCAGCGTAGGGATTGCAGCGCGTTTCTCTACCCTTTTCGAAGGGGAGGAAACGCGCTGTTTTTTGCGGGCAAAATTATGCGATCCCTCCCTGCACCAGCGGGGGAAATCCGTCAACCTCTTTACACTAGGCTGTAAATATCCCCGTTCGGCTCTTCGAGCGCCGGTTCTCAATCACCTCTTCGTAATCCCGGATCAGGCCGTCAAAAATATGCTCCCAGGAGCGGCCGAGCGCGAGCCGCCGTCCCTCCCGGCCCATAGCCATCCGTTGCTCCGGCTGATCCGCCATAGAGCATATTTCCTTCACCAGTTCTCCCGGATGATGCGGTTCAAACAATGACCCGGTCACACCGGACAAGACCAGATCCGTTGTGCCGCCTGCCCCGGCAGCGATCACAGGCAGGCCCGAGGCCATCGCTTCCAGAACAACGTTCCCGAAGGTTTCCGTGCTGGAGGGAAACACGAATACATCTGCCGAGGCATACAGCTCTGCCAGCTCCTCCCCGTGCTTGCCCCCGGTGAAGGTGACATTGCGCGGCGCCTGCGCCCGCAGCTCCGGCAGCAGCGGGCCGTCTCCCACCACCAGCAGATGAACCGCCGCAGCCGTGGATTCCGGCAGCTGCCGCATGGCGGTTAAGAGAGTGGGGATATCTTTTTCCGGAGCAATCCGTCCTACATAAAGCAATACTACGGGTGCCGTAATTCCGTAACGCTCCCGTACCTGTCCGCTGCGTTTCTCCGGTGTGAACAGACCGCAGTCAATTCCCCTCGACCATAACCGGAGCCGGGTGAAGCCATGGGAACGCAGCGTAGTCTCTGTCTCCCGCGAAGGGGCCAGGATGGCATCGCAGGAACGGTGGAACCATTTCATGTATTTCCAGTAGAGCGGAATGATTCTTCTCATCCGGTAGTATTGAAGATAACGGTCGAAGTGGGTGTGGTAGGAGGCAACATGAGGGAGGTTCTGCTTCTGGGCATAGCGGAGACCGTACAGACCAATGTTGAACGGGGTGGCCATATGCAGCAGATCAGGCCGGAAGGACCGCAGCTCGTGCTGGATGGAGGACATGACGGGCAGCGCCAGCCGGCACTCGGGATACAGAAAAAAGGGGATGCTGGCAATCGGACGGACGGGATCGGCGAAACGTTCTTCAGGGGCGGATTTCGGGGTGAAGAGCAGATGCTCGATGCCGCGGCGGTGTAAATGGCCGGCAAGCCGTTGAAGCGTGCGGGCGACTCCGTTGGTTTGAGGAAGATAGGTGTCCGTAAACAAGGCAATACGCATGGATAATCCCTCCCGGTACTCTTGTTGTCTTGATCATAACAGGCGAATATTTTAGTGAGGTTATCGGGGAATCAACTCATTTCCACCTTCATGTGGTGATTTATTCTGGGGTTTACACTCCGTTTATGCAAATCGGCAAATCAGAACATACTCGTCCTCTATAGTAGTAAAAAATCTATAGAGTATTGGAGTGACAATCACTTGAATTCAACAGGCAAAACAATCCTTTCTCTGCTGATTGCCGCAGAACTGGCAGTGGGCCCGGCGTGGAACGCAGGTCCGGCAACAGCTGCAGCAGCACCCGGGTCCGGCACTCCGTATACCGCTGGCGGCGTTTATGATGTAACCGTTCCCCATATTGTCGTGAACCAGATATATGGCGGCGGGGATGTCGAAACAACGGGAGGGTACTTCTCCAAGGGCTATATCGAACTTTATAATCCTACGGATTCCGCTGTGGATTTGAGCGGCTGGTCCGTGCAATACTCAGATCCAACCATGAACGATGCCTGGAGCAAGCTGGAGCTGACCGGCACGATCAACGCGCATTCTTCTTATCTGATTACAGACGGCAAAGTGAACCCCGACTATAAAAGCGATATCAGCGGCAAAGGCGATCAGGTATGGAGTGATATCCTCTTTTACAATAAAGGAATGAAGGTGGTGCTGCTGAACAGTACCACGCTACTGGAAACGGTAAATCCGTTCCTGAATAAACCGGATTCCTACGTGGATATGATCGGCACGGCCGGCAATGACAACGGTTCAACCATCGACGGCTATGAAAGCGATTATCCAACCGGCAAATCCGGCGGCACCTCGAAGCAGAAATCGGTGCGGCGCAGCGATTTTGCCGATACGGACAACAATAAAACTGATCTTAAACAGATCAGCTTCGATTCACTGGATGCGGGAACGCTGAATCGGATGAAGCCGCATAGCAGTGCCGATGGAGCATGGGGCGTGGCTGTTCAGCCTCTTGGCCTGGCGGACCAGTCTCTGCCTGCGGCCACGGCCGGGTCCCCGTATTCGGTGACACTGTCCGTATATGGCGGGACGTTGCCTTATACCTTTGAGGCGGCGGGGCTGCCCGAAGGTCTGAGCCTGGACGTTGCAACCGGCAAAATCAGCGGAACTCCGGTGACGTCAGGTCCGGCAACGGTCAGCGTCTCGGTGTACGACAGCAGTGTTCCTGCTATGAAGGCGGAGGGTAGCCTCCCGCTGACGGTAGATAAACCGGCGGGAGAGCCAACGGCGGATGTTATCAGCATTACAAAGCTTGGCGGATATTCCGTCGGGGTTACCAATGAAGACGGCGGTGTGGCGGAGATCGTCAAGTATAACCGTGATAACGGAAAGTTCTATCTGGTCAACGGTTCGACACATCCTGCGACAGTAGATATCGTAAATCTGAAGGACGGCATCCATCCGGAAAAGGAAAAGAGCATCAACGTGGAGCAGCTGGCGGAAACCGGAGGCTTCAGCTATGGCGATCTGACCAGTGTGGACATCAACTCGGCAACGAAGCGGATTGCTGTAGCCGTACAGGAAGCGGATGCCATGAAGAACGGCAAAATTCTTGTGCTGGATTATGACGGTAAGCTGCTGGATACCTATGAGGCTGGAGTCCAGCCCGATATGATCAAATTCACCGGGGATGGCCGCTTTATTCTTACGGCTGACGAGGCCGAGCCCCGCACACTGGAGGGAGACCCGGAAGGCAGTGTGACGATCATTGACACGACTGCGAAATCAGCGGATTACGTCAAGTTCGACAACCCTGAGCGGATCGACGATCTCGTGCATATCCGCGGGGCGGTTGATCCGGCAACGAAGCTGATTACAGGGAAGGGTACAAAGGAAGAGGCAGTCCGTGATCTGGAGCCGGAATTTATCGAGCTGTCCGAAGATCAGAAGACCGCTTATATTACCCTTCAGGAGAACAATGCAGTAGCTGCAGTTGATATTGCTTCCCGCAAGCTGCTGTGGGTCAAGGGGCTTGGATTTAAGGATTTGAGCGATCCGCTAAATGGACTTGACCTCGTGAAGGACAGCAAGAGCAGGCTGGAAAATGTACCGTTCTACGGCGTTTATATGCCGGATGGGATCAGCCAGTATACCGTAAACGGCAAGACCTACTTGTTCACGGCCAATGAGGGCGATGCCACGGAATGGGACAGTAAGGAAAATGCCAGCACGATCGGCAAAATGAAGGGGGCACTAGAACCTGACTCTGCGGCTGCATTGTTCCTGAACAGAAATACGAAATATGACGGTGTAGAGGTCATGTCGGATATGGGTCATGACGGCATGTACCTGTACGGGGGCCGTTCCTTCTCGGTATGGGACGCTGATACGCTGAAGCAGGTTTATGACAGCGGCAGTGATTTTGAGCGGATTACAGCGGAGCGGCTGCCTGATTACTTCAATGCAAGCAACAGCAATACAACGCTGGACAGCCGCAGCACTAAAAAAGGACCGGAGCCTGAATATGTTAAAGTAGGTAAGGTGGGGCAAAAAGCGCTGGCCTTCATCGGCCTGGAGCGCATTGGCGGCCTGATGACTTACGATGTCAGTAATCCTGAGCAGCCGCAGTTTCTCAACTATATTAATTCCCGTGAATTCACGCCGAAAAATAATATCGCTACGGACACCGGGCCGGAAGGCATCGAGTTCATTCCGGCAACGGACAGTCCGACCGGACTTCCGCTGGTGCTGGTAGCCAATGAGGTAGGGGGCACTGTAGCGGTTTATCAATTAAACGTTACAAAGGTTACGCTGGACCAGAAGTCACTCTCTCTAAAAGCCGGAGGGACAGCGGCAACGCTCAAAGCTGAGGTTAAGCCTGCGGCTGGAACGCCGGAGAAATCACCGCTTAGCTGGAACTCCTCTAATCCTGCAGTGGCCGCAGTGGATCAGAAGGGGACGGTAACTCCGCTGGCAGCGGGAACGGTGACCGTTTCCGTATACAGTGCGGATGGATATGGCGTAGCCGAATCGCTGGTGACTGTAGCGGCGGCTGATCCGGTTATTACGAATCCGGGTACAGGAGGCTCCGTGGGGCAGACTCCGGCAGTTGCAGCTCAATCCCCGGCGGTAACTGTTGAAGGCTCCAAGGTTGTTCTTGAACTCAAGGCCGCAGCAGGTGCGGATGGAGCGGCAACTCTGTCCGTTACTGCCGAAGCCGTGGCAGCAGCGCTGGAATCCTTGAAAACTTCTGCCGGCAAAGAGCTGGTCTTCCGCGTTGCTGCAACAAGCAGTGCGGCCAAAGCCGTAACCTTGGAGGTTCCCGCCGCAGTCTGGGCTGCGATTTCCGGCAGCGCTGTGCAGAGTGTGACATTCGCAGCCGGTCAGGGAACTGTCTCGCTTGACCGCACTTCGGTAATTGCAGTGAACGCTGCGGCAAACGGTGAACCGGTGAAACTATCTATTACGGGAACCGATCTTGGCAGTGTCATGGGCAATCTCGCTGGAGGTATAAGCGAAGCCGCGCGGAGTACAATCGGCAGCCGTCCGGTTATCAACCTTACAGTGCAAAACGGTAGCCGTACCCTTTCCAGCTTTGGGGAAGGGAAAGCGTTGGTGAGCATCCCGTATTCACTGTCATCTGCGGAGGATGCCAATGCGATAGTGGCCTACAATGTTACGCCTGCAGGCGAGCTGGTTGTGCTTCCTGGCAGCCGCTATAATGCGGTGACCGGCCAGTTGACCTTCCGTACCGCTCATTTCTCTGCTTATGCAGTTGGTTACAGCAACCCGGGCTTTACCGATACTGCTGCCAGCTTTGCCAAAGACTCTATCACGTATCTGGCGGCACGCGGCATTATTTCCGGAATCAACGAAAGCCAGTTTGGGTTGAAGAGCAACCTGAGCCGTGGAGACGCAGCCCTGCTATTGGCCCGTCTGGCCGGAGCGGAGCTGAACACGGCAGTGTCCGGCAGCTTCACAGATGTGAAGGCGGATGACTATTATGCAGCGGCAATCGCTTGGGCGAACGTTAGCGGAATCGTAAACGGCACCGGAGACGGGAAGTTTGCACCCAAGGCGAAGGTTACACGCGAACAGCTCGCAGTTATGATTATCCGTCTGGCGGATGAGCGGAACTGGACTCTGCCCGTGAGCGGCGGCACTGCCGTATTCGCAGATCGGCAGTCCATTAGTTCTTTTGCGCTGGAAGCTGCTGCAGCTGTCCAGCAGGCGGGGATCATTTCGGGCAAAACCGCCCCGGATGGCGGTGTTAACTTTGCGCCGCAGGCTGCAGCTACGCGTGAGGAAACCGCGCAGATGCTGGCTGCCCTGCTCAAGCTTGCCGACTGAAATCGGCAACGGATTTCTTTAACACCCCTGGCGCTTCCTGAGCGTCAGGGGTTTTTCGTGAGCAGGGCAAGAAAAATTGGCCAACCAGAAGTTTCTGGCTGACCTAATAATACGAAAAGGAGCCCCTTTCGGAGCTACACCCTTGAATAAATATAAATGTCCTTACGAGCTAATACCGGAGTCCCAGATCGGTTCGGCGAACTGATTCTTGAGATTGCTGCTGCAATCCTTGCCGGTATCATAAGACCGGTTGCCGAGAACCCGCTTGAACTGTTCCAGCGCGCGGGCTGCTTCTGCGGGCACCTTGCTGTTCAGCCAATCGGCCAAGGCCTGCAGTACACTCCGCCCTTCCGCCAGCGCCTGTTCCCAGAGCTCCCAGACACTTTCCGTCCGGACCTCGGAGTACAGCGCGGAATGCCGCCATTCGGCATGCTTTTCGTTTAAATAATCCAACTGCTCGTCTCTTGGGGAAAGCGGCTGGTAGAAATGGTGGCGCGCTTTTCCCCTTAGCAGCGACTTCTTCCAGCCTTTGGGATCATATAAGCATTTATGGGCCAGAACCATATCCAGGTACGCCTCCTGCCAGATCTCATCCGGGAGGCCCTTTGTTTCGGGATACCAGGCCGCTGCGGTTTCATGAAGGAGAGTGTGAACGGTATGGGGGAGCCGCGAGCCGACGTGAATTTTTTTCCAAGCTGCAATCCGCCAGGTATCGATTTGCTTCAGCCGTTGCATAAACACGGTATCGAGGACGATCTCAAACCGCTGATGGTTGCGGTGCTTGTAGCCCGCTTTCCAGTTAATGTAGGGATGAAGATTGCGGTCCAGCAGATGATGCGTCAGAAATCCAAGGAAGTATTGCTGTGTTTCTGCAAGGTCAGGAGGAGGGAGGCTGCGGATTTTTTGCCAGAGCTCCAGCAGCACCGGACCGCAGTGTACAGAGTGCATAAGGTCGCCCAGCCGGAGGGCACCGGTATCTTTTTTCCACGGCAGAAAGCTGTGGTATAGAAGTAAATCAGGTCCTTGGCAGCCAAGCTGGTACAATTCAGGCCGCTCCTTCAGCCCGCCCAGAAAAGGAAACTGATCCGCAAATTGTTCCGCCAGCACCTGCCCATACTCTAAATGCATCCAAATATTAGGCATCGCTCCACCCCTTTTACGCTTAGATAGCTCCATCTTAAACTCTTCATGTTAACAGAGATTGCATTCTGCTTCTTTGGATTGTAATCCTTGGGGTATCCTTGGCAGATGTGTTTGAACTTGCGCTTAATTCTAAGGTACTCTTGTATAGCTCCAATATCAACTCTGCAAAGTGTGGCAATTGTGCAAACGCGCTGGAGTCCGGGGTTCCCGCAACTAGAGGCATCCTCCGGTAATTCGTGTTATAATCGAGCGGAATACACTCAAATAATTACCGAGGTGATGAGAAGAATGGGATTTCAGGCAGGCCAGCTTTTTGTTAATTTGCCGGTAGACAATCTGCAGAATTCGATTAACTTTTTTACCGCTTTAGGTTTTGAGTTCAACCCGCAGTATACTGATGAGAACGCAACCTGTATGATCATCAACGGCAACACCTTTGCGATGCTGCTGGTCAAGGAGTTTTTCAACACCTTCACCTCCAAAAAGATCATCGACACATCCGGTCAGACAGAAGTAATTCTGGCCATTTCTGCCTCCAGCAAAACCGAGGTGGACGAGCTGGTGCAGAAGGCGCTGGCCGCAGGCGGGAAGCCTTTTAACAATCCGGTAGATCACGGCTTTATGTACAACTGGAGCTTCCAGGATATTGACGGGCATCTGTGGGAAGTCATGTATATGGAAGAAAGTGCCCAATAAGCGGACGAATCAGAATAAGTAATGGGTCAAGAACAAGCTTCCGGAGAATTCCGGGGGCTTGTTTTGCTTTTAAAATATAAGAAGTTTGAACAGCAGTACTCGGACCCCAGCGCCCTTATTTTGTCAAAAAAAGCTTTATTTCTGACGTTGCGGACTCCAGAGAACTTATTCGCCCTAAAAACGCTCCAACTACGATGATTTAGTGTAATAGCGTCATTCCGGTCCGGATGGAAGCTTTGGCGGCTCTTTGGGAGGAAATAACGTCCATGAGGTCCGTAAGCAGGTTGAAATAGCTGGGAGCATAGCGACCGGACGTTCAGCGGATATGGGGACATGGGGGGGGGTTGAGCACACAGTGCAGGTTTTGTTAACATTTTCGCAACAGATTCTTTACGATCCGCATACAAAACCTTGGAGAGTATTTAATATCCAGCTCCTATAATGACCTTATTAGTAAAATATACCTATAGTACGCGTGATACGAAGGGATGATACGCTTGAAAAGAAGCTTGCTGCACCTATCTATGAAATGGAAGTTGATTCTGGTATTCTCTGCGATAACTTTCATCTTCCTGGGGGTGGCTCTGTACCAGGGACACAAGATTAATCAGGTGGAGCTCTCTATGGAACGGCAGAAGACGGAGATGGAAAAAAGAATCACCGTTCAAACGATCACGCAGCTATTGCAGGAATTGGACGGTCTGGAAAGTTCGCTGGCCGGGTCCAGTGATGTGGAGCTTGCCGCACCTTTTAAGGACAAGCAGCAGCGGCTCACCGATGAGATTGCCAGTATGGATTTTGAACAGGAGACGCCTGCGTACGCAGAGCTGCAGCTGCTCCGGACCCGGGCCGGAGAATATGCCGGGTTATTCGGGGAACTGGTCAAGACGATGGAGGATGAGAGCCTTGATCCACTGACGGTACTGGAACAAATCGACGCCCTGCATATGAAGGCAACGGCTGTAAATCAATCGATGCTGGAGACCAACGGGAAGCTGTATGACGCTGCCGCGGGGAACGCTGAGAGGGCACAGGATCATTCTTTTGCACTGCTGGATCAAACAGTATCCATTGTGCTTTATGCCGCAGGTGGAGTTTTCCTGTTCACACTGGTGCTGGCCTGGCTGCTGATCCGCTCATTCTTGAGACCGGTGCGCAGGCTCCAGGATGCGTTGCGGCAAATTGCCGATGGCGATTTACGGCAGCAGATCAACTCTCCTTATAATGATGAACTGGGACGTTTGAGCTATCATTTTGACCATATGGTTACCCGGGTCCGGGAGATGCTGCGGCAGACCCTGTCCGTCGCTTCTTCCCTGGCGGATTATTCGCATTCCTTCCAGCAATCCTCATCCATTACCGCGGATACCAATCAGGATATTGTCAGAACGATACAGGAAATCTCCGTGGGTGCGGATCAGCAAGCCGTTCAGTCCGAGCAAAGTGCAGTCCTGCTGCAAGAGCTGGAGCGGGAAGTGGATGAGATTACGGATCATACCGGTGCCATGCTCACGACAAGCGAAACGGCCAATCACAATACCCGCAGAGGGTCTGAGACGGTTACCGCACTGCAGCAGATTTCCCGGCATTCCCGTGATTCCATCGGCAGGGTGTATCAAGCATTGGAGAAGCTGGTGGAGCAATCCCAGGATATTACCCGGATCACGAATTCCATTACCGAAATTTCCAAGCAGACAAATATCCTCTCGCTGAATGCTGCGATTGAGGCTGCGCGGGCCGGAGCTTCCGGCAAGGGGTTTGCCGTTATTGCGGACGAAGTCCGGCATTTATCGGTCCAGACCAAAGATTCCTCTATACATATCAGCGAGATCATTCATGAGCTTCAGAACAGTATGACCGACTTTCAGGGCTACATGCTGGAGACGAAAAAAAGCCTCGAGCAGCAGGATCACCAGGTAGCGGAAACCCTTGCATCTTTCGAGGCGATTGACGGTTCGATTACCGGAATCAGCAGACAAATTGGACAAATTCATCATAAGGTGGAGCTGACCCGGAAGATTAATTCCCGGCTTGCCGTATCCATTCACTCTGTAGCATCCGTAGCCGAGCAGACAGCTGCGGGCGTTCAGGAGGTCAATGCTTCCAGCACGCAGCAGGACAAGGCGATCCGCGATATTGCCCGGCAGGCAGTGGAGATTAACGATATTTCGCAGCGGCTGTTCACGGAAATTAATATTTTCAAAATAGAAGAGGAGACCGGGGACGTTTCGCCATCCGGTCAGCTGCTGGTATTGGAAGAACACTGGAATGAACTCAACGAACCAACGGAAAAATTACTCGCGATTGCCGAGTGAAGCATTGAGCTGGGTCACCAGCTCCGGAAACCAGTCACTGAGTGCAAGGAATGGAAAGCCCGCCGAGCGGGCTTTTGTTGTATCCATATGCCAGGACTCGGTAATGCCGAAGGGAGACATATCCTCATCTGCAGTTTCGGCCTCAATCACCGCCTGCTTACCCGTGGCTGCTTCAATGATGGAGAGGATCTTCCCAATGGTAAGAGTCCCGTCCGAGCATGCATTTACCGGTCCGGTCAGTTGGGAGAAGCCAAGCCAATACAAGAAGTCCGCCGCCTCATCCGAACGGATGAAGGAGATGGCAGCCTGGGTGTTCGGGATGCCGATCGGCCGGCCTTCGCGGACATGCTCGATGTGAAAAAGCAGCCTCCGCGTATAATCATCCGTTCCCAGCACCATGGGTATGCGCACGGTAGCCACGGGGAATGCGTCCTGCTTCAGCAGAACCGTTTCGGCCAGTCTTTTGCCCTCCTGATAGTTGAAGTCCTCCTTCGCACCTAATCGCAAGGGGTATACTTCAGGGTCGAAGTCAGCTTCGGTCAAAGCTTCCGGCCTTGGATCATAAACCGACAAGCTTGAAGTGAGGATGTACCGTTTAGCGGTGCCGGCAAAAATACGGCCTGCAGCATCAGCCTCATCCGGTGAAAAGCAGATATTGTCATAGACCACATCCCAAGGGGTATCCCCGACGGCTTCGGCAAGCGCTTTGGCGTCCGTACGGTCCACATTCAGCCTGGAGACCTGTTCCCCGAAGCTGTCTTCCGCCCGGCCTCTGGTCAGAATCGTTACCTTGCTGTCTCCCTCACGGAGCAGCCGTTCCACCAGCCGTTTGCCAAAAAATCGGGTTCCCCCAAGCACAAGTATGTTCCTCATTCAATACACTCCTTTATAAATTGAAATAGCTGACCCACCTGAAGCCTTGGGTTAGGCGGCCATCCGCAGCCCGGCATGAGTGCTGCTGCTGCGGCCAGCGGTTGAACGGCTGCTGCTGGCAAAGTGCAGCGCCTGCACGGTACCTGTGCTTACAGCCATCGTAAGTTCCGCTGAATGTTCCTGGCGGAGAAGCTCCAGCATGACAGGGATTTGACCCTGCTCATAAGCATCGGCCAGCGCCGACAAGAGTTGCCGGTAATCGGCATCCAGCGGAACCGCAGGCCCGCCGTCCGCCGACAGATCCTCTCTAACGGCTGCGAGTGCCTGCCGTGCCCGGTGCAGCGCCGATTTCACCGCGCCTTCGGTTGTTTCCAGTTGTTCCGCCGTTTCACCCGCAGAATAGCCCAGCACATCCCGCATCAGAAAGGCCGTCCGCTGCAGCGGAGACTGGTGTTTCATTAGGGCCTGAAAGGCCACTTCAATTTCGGAGATCGTTCCGCCCGTTAACGGCTCTGCCTGTGAATGCCCGCGCTCCAGAGCGCGGCTCAGGGAAGCCCGTCGCCGTGCAGCATCAATCCATGTATTTTTGGCGATCCGCAGCAGCAGGGCTTCTGGATTCGGATTGGCCGGAAATTTGCCGTATCCCAGCGCCTTGGCCCAGGTCTCTTGAGCCAAATCCTCGGCTTCAATGCTGGACCGGGTAAGTGTCAGGCAATAGCGGTTCAGGACTGCTCCAAGCGACTGCAGACTTTTCTCACCGGTATGGTTAACGGTATTGTACTCTTCAAGGGTCATCACGCTTACGCATCTCCTTCTGGCTATCCCATTTAATTTGTTCCCTCTATTATATAAACGAATAGCTCATCATAAAAGATACGCATCATCCGTAAATTTAAAAATTCTGTATGTGCCGTATCCTTTGCCCGCCATGATCCGTTTACAGGGTATAAAGTTAAGGCACATTACAGGAGGTATATAAGAATGAGTATTATTCCCTATGTGATTGAACAAACGAGCAGGGGCGAGCGCTCTTACGACATTTATTCCCGGCTGCTGAAAGACCGGATTGTATTCGTGGGTGCGGCCATTGACGATCAGCTGGCTAACAGCATCATTGCCCAGCTGTTGTTTCTGGCGGCGGATGAGCCGGATAAGGATATTCAGATGTTCATTAACAGCCCGGGCGGCTCAACTACCGCAGGGTTCGGAATTTATGATACGATGCAGGTAATCAAACCGCAGATAAATACAATCTGTACCGGTTTTGCGGCTTCTTTCGCTTCGCTGCTGCTGCTCTCCGGGGCTACAGGCAAACGGTTCGCCCTGCCGAACAGCGAGATTATGATCCACCAGCCGCATGGCGGTGCACAAGGGCAGGCAAGTGATATCGCAATCAGTGCCAAGCGTATTCTGCAGATCCGGGAGAAGGTTGTGCGGATCACTGCGGAGCGCACCGGACAACCGGTGGAGAAGGTCGAAAAGGATATGGACCGGGATTATTTCCTGTCGTCCGAAGAGGCGCTGGAATACGGGATTATTGACAAAATCATTACCAAACTTTAAGCGAATGGAGCGGATGGGTATGCTGGCAGCATTGCAAGGGCAAGAGGTCACCGTTAATTTTCTGGATGGTTCCAGTGTCAGAGGCGGTGTTCTGGAAGAGATCGACGAGCGGTTCGTGAAATACCGTACGGAATATCAGGTACTGTACATTCCGATCAGCTCTATCCGTGCCGTAGCCGTGGAAACGAAGGAGCGGGAGCGTCCCCGCGTCGGATTCGGGCAGTAAGACCGTAATGTTCCGCTGTAACTGGAAGATCCCCGAAGCCCCTAACAAGGGGTTCGGGGATTTTTTTGCATCTAATGAAGTATTCTCGTCATTGCCATTGAGAACGATTATCAATTATACTTGTTTGTAATAAAGTAATATAAAAGTTCTGTAATGGTGGTGTTATATAACAATGGACCTAAAAGTAATGGAACCAGAAGTAACTTCTCCCGCTGAAAAGGATGCTGAGACTCTGCCGGACTGGGATCAGTTGTCCTTCAGACTGTTGTCGGTTCAGGCACTGAGGGGAGACGGGGAGGTTCGGCTGCCCCAGCAGCTGAATTTCTGCTATGCGCTGATTCTGGTGGCAGGCGGAGCAGTCCGGATTCATGTGGATCACCGCCAGGTGGAGCTGTCCGCAGGTTCAGTCTGTCTATGCCTGCCGGAGCAAACGATCGGAACGGCCAAACCGGCCGCCAGCCTGGATATGCATATTTTTTATTTTGAAGTCTATCATTACGGTAAACCGGAGAACGTTCGTGACCATGCAATCCATGACGCACTTCTGTTTCCGCCGGATACCATACTGCCGCACTTTCCAGCTAAGCAAATCTCTTCCGTCTGCAGTGAAGTTTTTCGGATATCCGGGGCTGGACAACAGAACATCAGCTTTCGCGCGCAAATAGATTTTCAGGAGCTGCTGTATGTGATTCGTATGAGCTGCCGGCAGAAGCCCAGAGATACGGGAAGGGCGCTGGAGCAGGCCAAGCAGTACATAGAGGATCACTTCACGGAGCCGCTGACGACTCAGGAGCTGGCGCAAGCCGCCGAGCTCAGCCCTAAGTATTTTGTGGACCTGTTTAAGCGGAAATACGGCAAAAGTGCAGTGGAATACGCCGCCGAACTGCGGCTGCAGCAGGCGAAACGACTGATGGCGGAGAGTGGACTGAAGCTGCGGGATATCGCCCACCGGGTGGGGTATGCCGATGAGTTCTATTTCAGCCGGAAATTCAAAAAGATGATCGGTGTGCCGCCTGCAGTCTATATGAAAAGCCGTCACCGGAAGCTGGTTGCTTATACTCCGGCGGTGCTGGGACAATTGCTGCCGCTGAACCTGACACCCTACGCGGCGGCACTGCATCCGAAATGGACGGAATATTATTATCTGAACTACCGCGGGGATATTCCCGTGCATATCAGCGCGTACCGCAACAACCAGGAATGGCAGGCTAACATTGATCTGCTGAGCCAGTATCCGGCTGACCTGATCATCGCCCGGGATGAGCTGAAGGAGCAGGAGAAAACCGCGCTGGAGAAGATAGCTCCAGTCTATTATAGTCATGGCGGCAGCTGTGATTGGCGTGGACAGTTTCAGGAACTGGCACAGGTTCTGGGCGAGAGCTGGCAAGGGGAGCAGTGGCTGTCAGCGTATGACCGTGAGGTGCGCAGCGCCAAAGAGCTTCTGCACAAAGCGATGGGTGATGAATCTGTTGCTGTGATCCGGATGCTTGGCAGCAAGCTGTATTTGTACTGCAATCACGGCATACTGGACATGCTCTACCGGGAGCTGGACTTAAAGCCGGCCTTTAAGTCCGGCGAAGGTATTTATAACGTGCCGGTTACACTAGAAGAGCTTGCGGCTCTGCCGGCAGATCATTTGTTCATGCTGATCCGCAGAGAGAACGATACGCTGGGCGAGTGGCAGAAGCTGCAGAATCATCCGTTATGGCTGAAGCTTTCTGCGGTTCAGAGACACCGGGTGCATCATATGAGCTCCGATCCCTGGCGTGAGCATTCCGCTTATGCGCAGCTGCGGATGCTCCGGCAGACGCTGCAGCTGCTTGCAGCCAATCGTCCATAAATGTTCCGCCTTTTGTCCATGGTACGGCAGCAGACCCTTCGTTATAATCGAAAATGATAATCATTATCACTTGTTGTGATATAGATTGGACATTTTACAGAGTGGAAGGGGATTTATAGAAAGATGAAAAGATCATTTGGGATAGCAGGACTGATAGCATTATTTGTACTCGTACTTACAGCGTGCGGAGGCAACGGCAACAATACGCCGGCAAATGGGGCCGCAAATGCTGCGGAAACCGCAACAGCAGCTCCGGCGGCTACGGCAGAGGCAACGGCAGAAGCCTCACCGGCAGTAACTGAAGCAGGCACGCGCACGATTGAATATTTAGGGGAGCAATATACGGTACCCGCATCAGCAGAACGGATTGTTATTACCGGAGCAATGGAAGCCATGGAGGATGCGCTGGTGCTGGATGTGCATCCAGTCGGCGCAATTACGTTCAGCGGTGAATTTCCGGAACGCTTCGCTGCCATTACGGACAAGGCTGAATCGATCGGGGAGAAAACCGAGCCGAACTTCGAGACCATCCTGAAGCTGAAGCCGGATGTGATCCTCGGGACTACGAAGTTCAAGCCTGAAGTAGTAGAGCAACTGAAGAAAATCGCTCCGCTCATTCAAGTCTCGCATATCGCCAGCAACTGGGAAGCGAACCTGAATCTGATGGCAGAGCTGACTGGCAAGCAGGAGCAGGCTGCGGCGGAAATCGCCAAATATCAGGCAGCACTGGAAAATGCAAAGGCAGAGCTTGGTGAGAAGCTGAAGGATCAGAAGGTAGTGGCAATACGTATCCGTGCAGGACAAATGTTTATTTTCCCTGCGGCGGTGTTTGTTAACCCTATCTTGTATAACGATCTTGGCCTAAGTGTTCCGGCAGAGGTAGAAGCTGCGAAAGCACAGGAAGGCATTTCGGTCGAGCAGCTGGCGTCAATGAATCCGGATATCCTGTTTATCCAATTTGCTGCTGATGAGAATGCCGAGACTGCAACAGCGCTGGAAGACCTGCAAAGCAATCCGATTATCCAAAAAATTAATGCGATGAAAAATAACAAGACCTTCGTCAATGTAATTGATCCGTTGTCCGAAGGCGGACCGGCATGGAGCCGCATACAATTCCTGCAGGCTGCAGTGGAGCAGTTGAACAAGTAATCTGAGATTGTACAAAAGAGTGGGATGATATGAAATTATCTGCCGGACTAAAGACGACCTCCCTGCTGGTGCTGGGGGTCGTCCTCATTATACTCGTCGGTGTCTTGTCGGTGCTCTATGGCACTAAATCCATCAGCTATAGCACGGTATGGAATGCGCTGTTTCATCTGGACGGGGACAATATTGATCATCTGATTATCCGGACCTCGCGGATGCCGCGGGTGGCCGGGGCGCTGCTGATCGGCGCGTTCCTGGCCGTATCCGGGGCCTTAATGCAAGGGATGACCCGGAATTATCTGGCCTCTCCTTCAATTATGGGGATTAGCGACGGATCTGTATTTGCCATTACGCTATGTATGGTGTTCCTGCCCGGCGCTTCATCCATGACGATGATTCTCTATTCACTGGCAGGCTCGATGCTGGGGGCAGCTTTGGTCTTCGGTACGGCCAAGCTGCTGCCCGGCGGTGCCTCGCCCTTGTCACTGGCCGTCCTGGGTACTATTATCGGCACCTTTCTTGGAGGGGTGTCGCAGGCGCTCGCTACCTATTTTCAAATTTCGCAAAATATCAGCTTTTGGTACAACGCCCGGCTGCATATGATGGACCCGGCGTTAATCAAGCTGGCAATTCCGTTTGCCGTGGTCGGCTTGGCTCTGGGCCTGATGATGGCCCGTTCCGTGACGATGCTCTCGCTTGGTGATGAGACCGCTGCAGGCCTCGGCCTTAAGGTCGCAGTGGTAAAAGGCCTGACGATGCTGAGTGTCGTCATTCTGACGGGAATCTCAGTAGCCATTGCCGGGAAAATAGCCTTTGTCGGCCTCATAATCCCGCATATTACGCGTTATCTGATCGGTCAGGACTACCGCAAGATCATTCCTTTTTCCGCTTTTTTTGGCGCGCTGTTCCTGGCTGCATGCGATCTCATCAGCAGGTTCGTGAATTTTCCGTTTGAAACGCCGATCGGTGTAGTCACCGCTTTGTTTGGGGTTCCCTTTTTCCTCTATTTAATTAAGACAAGAGGGGGTGGCCAGACTTGAGCAAGTCCTATCTTTCACCGAAACCAAAGCGGCTTGCTTTCTGGTCCTTGTTTCTGATCATGTGTGCACTCACGCTGTGTTTCATGTACATTAGCCTGACCAACGGAACCTTCGACCTTTCAGCGAAGGATGTGCTTCGCACTTTACTGCGGATTAATCCCGCCGCAGATCATGACCTCGTTATCTTTGACTTTCGTCTGCCGCGCATTGTACTTGGCGCACTTGTCGGATTCGGGCTGGGAATCGCCGGTGCTGTGCTGCAGGGCATCACCCGCAACTCTCTTGCGGATCCCGGAATTCTCGGTATTCATGCTGCTGCAGGAGCTTTTGTCGTATTGTACATGTTCTTTGCAGCAGGGACGATGAAGACCCCGGACTGGTTTGCGGTCCTGTCCATGCCGATGTTCGGATTTGTGGGCGGGCTGGTTGCCGTCATTCTGCTCTATATCTTCGCCAGGCAGAACGGTGAATTTAATCCGCAGCAGCTGATTCTTGTGGGCATCGCGCTTGCATCCGGCTTTGGGGCAATTACCCTGTTTGTCTCACTCAAAATGGACCCGCAAAACTATGAGATGGCCGCCGTCTGGCTGGCTGGCAGCGTGTACAGCGCGAACTGGAGACAGGTGCTTTCGACCCTGCCCTGGCTGGTGATATTAATTCCAGTGATCTGGAGACGCGCAGCTGTTCTTGATTTAATGCAGCTGCATGAAGTCAGTGTAAAGGGATTAGGTGTCGCTATAGGCAGAGAAAGGCAGATCCTGCTGCTCTGCTGTGTCGGTCTGGTCAGCGCCTGTATCTCCGTGTCCGGTAGCATCGGGTTTGTTGGCCTGATCGCACCGCATATCGCCAGAAGACTGATCGGCAACAGCTATAAGTATATCGTCCCCTTATGCGGCATGATTGGGATGCTGATGGTGGTTATCGGTGATTTTATCGGCAAAACGGTGTTCGCTCCGGCTCAACTGCCGGTAGGCATTGTCATCTCTATCATCGGTGTGCCGTATTTCATTTTTCTTTTGTTCAAGACACGCACGAAATAGGTGCGCTTGAAGGAGGTTAACATCATGGAAGGAACTTATATACAGGAAGAGATTGGCGGCCGCAGGCTGACTCTCTATACTCCGATGTCCTATGGGGAAGAGGGCAGACGGTTTCCGGTTGTTTATCTGCAGGATGATGGCGAAGTGATGGAGCATTCGCTGAATTACCTGGAGCACTTGTTTATAACCAAAGCGCTGCCGGAACTGATTTTTGTCGGCATTACCCCGCATGACCGGAATCATGAATACACACCATGGCCGTCGCCGGCCCTGATGCCGGACAGACCGGATTTTGGCGGTGGCGGCGGAGAATATTTGAAGGAACTTGTCGGGAGGATCAAGCCGTATGTCGACAGCAGCTATCATACTTTGCCAGGACCAGAGCATACGGGCCTGCTTGGCTGCTCCTTCGGCGGACTGATCTCGCTTTATGGATCTTACCTTTATCCCGATGTGTTTGGCAGGATCGGGCTGGTCTCCGCATCGTTCTGGTATGAAGGTATCTTGAATTACATACGCGGACAGAGCAGGACGCTGCCGGAACAGCGGATCTACATGTATGTCGGAGAGCTGGAGGGACTGTACAAGACAAACTTGCAAAAGCAAATGGTCCCGCAGTCGCGCCTCGCGCATGAGCTGCTGCTGGAGCAGGGCTTCAGCGACGAGACATTGCGTTTTGAGACCAACCCTATAGGAACACATGACAGTGTGTTTTTCAGCCAGCAGCTTCCGCATGCCCTGCACTGGCTGTTTGGAGCAGAGCATGCCGGGGGCAGCAGAGTCTGATCCTGTGGTGAGTGAATTAATGGCGGAGCAATCATATAAGGGAGTTTTCCGAAAACCGCGCTGGCGGCTGGAGGGAGACTCCTTTTTTAGTAGATCATGAAGAGAGGATCAACCAGGGACCCTTCGAGAGGGGAGACAGAGGTTGTCTGCTTTGACACTAAGTATTATTTGTATTACTATATGTAATACAAATAATCCGAAACGGAGAGCTTATATGATTATAACTCTAGATTTCAAAAGCGAACTTCCCATCTATGTCCAGCTGCGCAATGAGATAGTGATCGGTATTGGCAGCGGCGGGCTGGAGTGCGGCGAGAAATTGCCGACAGTCAGGCAGATGGCCGCAGACCTTGGCGTAAATGCTATGACCGTAAACAAGGCTTACGCCATTCTGAAGAATGAAGGTTTCATTTCCATAGACCGCAGGCATGGGGCGACCGTCTCGCCAAGCGGAAACGGACAGCCTGAATTCAAAGCCAAACTGGAAAATGAGCTTCGTCTGGTCATCTCTGAAGCAAGTCTGAAGGGAGTCGGGCGGGAGGAGTTCATGCAGCTATGCACAGGGATTTTCTCAACGGTGGCATTTAAACCAGGCACGCTGACGGAATAGGGGAGGTATCCAATGATTACTGTGTTTCTGATGGGAATCGCTTTGTTCATCTTTGCTGTCACCTTTACGATGTACTGGAGCTCAAGCAAGCCGAATGGCATCCTGTGGTTTGGGGTCAGCCTGCCTGCTCATGCGTTGCACAACGAGGAACTGCAGAGGTTGCAGAATTTGTGCAGGACAATGTACAAAAGGTACGGTGCACTCACCCTGCTGATGCTGTTGCCTATGCTGCTGGTACATGCCTACGTTTCTTTAGCAGTCATCTACCTGTTCCTATGGGCAGCCTTGATGATGGCCCTGCTCCGAATCCCTTTTGTCCGGACGCACCGGTCAATTGCTGAACTGAAACGGAAAAATGAATGGTTCGTCGGGGAGAAGCGGATCATGCGTATGGACACCAGACTATCTAATGCTCTGCACAGCAAAGAGGCAAAACTCTCTCTGTTCTTGTACCTTGTTCCGGCGCTAATTGCACTCCTTCCTTTTGGATTCAAGGTTTCTGGGGATGCCTCGTACATTGTACATGCTGCGGGAGGTACTGCGCTGGGAATGACCCTGCTCCTCTTCATCATATCGGCTTCCTTTTACAGAATGAAACCAAGGGTATATACCGTGAACAGCGAGATCAATATCCTGCTTAACAAGACCGCCCGCCGCCGCTGGTCCCGCCTGTGGTTTGGGATTGCTTTGGTTGGCAGCTGTACCGCAGCAATCACTGCCTATGCCGAAACCCTGAACGAAGGCACTGCAGGACTTATATGGAGCCTAGGCATGTTGAGTTTTTCGATTGTACCGATACTGGGCATTGTATATGTACATAATAGCTTAAAGAAACTTGAGGCGGTGGCGCTTGCGGGGGAACAGGAGATTTTATACACGGATGATGATGAGTATTGGATGAACGGGACAACCTATAATAACCCTAATGACCGTTCCATTATGGTGCCGAAGCGGATTGGAATTGGCACTACGATTAATATAGGGACAAAAACGGGTAAATATATATATTACGGCCTTTTTGTGTTTGTGGCGGTAGTAATCATCGGGACCGGATGGATCAGTGTCCAGGCAGAGTTCTCTACACCTGTAATGAAGATCGGCGACAGCGGAACTGTTAAGATTCAATTTCCGATGTACAACTACAGCTTTGCACTAGAGGATGTTCTTGAACTGAAGCTGGTGGATCAATTGCCGGAAGGCGGCAGAAGGACTAACGGTATTGGCACGGACAAAGTGGCTATAGGAAACTTTAAGCTGGATGATTTCGGCAAAAGCAAGCTATACCTCTATAAACAATCCCCTCCGTACATTGTAATCAGATTGCCTAACCTCTATGTGGTTTATAACCATAAGGAGGCATCCGAGACCCGGCAGATTTTTGCGGAGCTGCAAGGGAGGTGAGGAAATTCATTGATTTTAAAATAAATCGTATGAAGCAGACCCCTGCTGTGATACAATAGTCCGGTTGGCCTTGTATACGGGTATCTGTTCAATATAGCTTCTGCTTCTTTGGCGCAATGATGAGAAGAAGCCGAGAAAAACAGAGCATTCTCATGTATTACTATGAATTACAGAGTATTAATAAGGAAACCCGTAGATTTTACAGAAAAGGCATCAGTTTTTGTCGTTTTTTATTGATTTATTCAAAAGTATTCTGTATAATCAGCCTTGTTGATTTTTCATATGGAATAGCCCATGCTTCCGAAGCAAGTTTTGTATAAAGCTATTCTTCTGAAGCAACGCTGACAAAACTTTTTTTGGGAGGTTGTTAATTTTGGGAAAAGCGTTAATTATTGGCGCTGGCGGCGTAGCAAGTGTTGTTGTGCATAAATGCTGTCAGAACCCGGATGTATTTGAAGAGATCTGTATCGCGAGCAGAACCCTTGCGAAATGTGATGCTCTGAAAGATAAATTGGCCGGAGGCCAGACGAAGATTTCTACTGCTCAGCTCGATGCAGATAACACGGACGAGGTCATTGAACTGATCAAGAGCTTCAAGCCGGATGTCGTTATTAATGTCGCTCTCCCATATCAGGACCTGACCATTATGGATGCTTGTCTGGCAACGGGAGTGCATTATGTGGATACCGCCAACTATGAACCACAGGATACTGCTAAATTCGAGTATTCCTGGCAGTGGGCGTACAAAGAAAGATTCGAGAAAGCCGGAATTACCGCGCTGCTCGGCAGCGGCTTTGACCCTGGTGTAACTGGTGTGTTCACGGCTTATGCGCAGAAGCATTATTTTGACGAAATCCATACGATTGATATTGTTGATGCCAACGCGGGCGACCACGGTTATCCGTTTGCCACCAACTTCAATCCTGAAATCAATATCCGCGAAATTACGGCTAACGGACGTTACTTTGAGAATGGCGAGTGGATTGAAACTGCACCGCTGTCCGAGAAAAAAGTCTACGATCTCCCGGAGATCGGTCCGAAGGATATTTACCTGCTGTATCATGAAGAACTGGAATCCCTGGCTGCCAACATCAAGGGTGTGAAGAAAATCCGTTTCTGGATGACCTTCTCGCAGAACTATCTCACTCACCTGAAGGTGCTTGAGAATGTGGGCATGACTTCCATTGAGCCGATCCTTTATGAAGGTAAAGAAATTATTCCTTTGCAGTTCCTGAAGGCGATTCTGCCTGACCCGGCATCCCTGGGACCAAGAACCAAAGGCAAAACCAACATTGGCTGCATCATTCAAGGCACTAAAGACGGCCAGCCAAAAACTTACTATGTGTACAATGTCTGCGATCATGAGGAATGCTACAGAGAGGTTGGCTCCCAAGCCATTTCCTACACCACCGGCGTTCCAGCAATGATCGGGGCTATGCTGATTATAAAAGGCATCTGGAAGAAACCGGGCGTCTACAACGTAGAAGAATTTGATCCGGATCCATTCATGGATGCACTGAACAAACACGGGCTGCCTTGGCAAGAAGATTTCTCGCCAACGCTGCTGGATTAGGGCGTAACGTAATGAAGGATATAGATATCGATATCAGCTCGCTGCCTTCACCCGCTTACCTTGTGGATGAACGGCTGCTGAAGAAGAACCTCGAGACACTGAACTACGTGCAAGAACGTAGTGGTGCGAAAATTCTGCTTGCGCAAAAAGGCTTCTCCATGCATGCCCTGTACCCGCTTGTCGGACAGTACCTGCATGGCGTGACCTCCAGCTCCTTGTTCGAAGCCCGTCTGGGCTTCGAGGAAATGGGCAAAGAGGTGCATGTCTACGCGCCTGCTTATATGGACCGCGAGTTCGATGAGCTGCTCGGTTATACCGACCACATAGTGTTCAACTCGTTTGATCAGTGGAGCCGGTTCAAGGACCGGGTGCAGAATGCTCCGAAGAGAATCAGCTGCGGCATCCGTGTCAATCCGGAATATTCCGAGATTGAAGTGCCGCTTTATGATCCATGCTTCAACTTTTCCCGGATGGGCGTAACTTTGCCGAACTTCCGGCCCGATGAGCTTGAGGGTATCGATGGCCTGCATTTCCATACGATGTGCGAGCAGAACTCGGATACGCTGGAGCGTACGCTTAAGGTCGTGGAAGAGAAATTCGGACAGTACCTGCATGGCATGAAATGGCTGAATTTCGGCGGCGGCCATCATATTACCCGTCCCGATTATGATCTGGAGAAGCTGATCAGCTGCATCCTGCATATGAAGGAAACCTATAATGTCGAGATCTATCTGGAGCCCGGTGAGGCGGTTGCCCTCAATACCGGATACCTGGTGGCTACCGTTCTGGACACGATGCATAACGGAATGGATATTGCCATTCTGGATACTTCGGCCGAATGCCATATGCCGGATGTGCTGGCGATGCCGTACCGTCCGAACATTATCGGCGCCGGAGAGCCGGGCGAACATGCCTATACGTACAGACTCGGCGGCATGACCTGCCTGGCAGGAGATGTGATCGGGGACTATTCATTCCCGGAGCCGCTGAAATACGGCGACAAGCTTGTCTTCCTCGACATGGCGCATTACTCCATGGTGAAGAATCATATGTTCAACGGTGTGAACCTGCCGGCCATTGCTTCGTATAACGAAGAAGAGGGCCTTAAGGTGATCAGAGAATTTGAATATAGCGATTTTAGCAACAGATTGTCTTAATAATTATAATAGCGAGGCGTTCCGCCACCTGTGTTTATGGGTGAAGGGGCGCCTTTTTTTGGTTGCGGTTAACGGGGGAAGCGGAAGTACTGAATGGTTAAAGCTGTTTTATCTATTGCTCTTAAGCATAGTACTCGCGTAACATCGAGGCATGAAGCCAGCTAGCTTGAACGTGAAAGGAGTGATCGGCATGAAACGCCGGGCTAATCCATCTACTATTACATTGACGGTGAAGAGGAATTGATTACTTAATCCAATTGTGAACTGAAAAGGAGCTGCTGCAACGCATGCTGAAGTTAAAATATTTATTCTCGAATGAAAGTTTGGCGGAGATGCTGCTGGGGAACTGGACATATGATCCGGAGTCGCTGCATTTGTTCCAGTACTATCGAATCTCCTCCAATGCGATATATCCGTTCAGAAGTGCCGGGAACGGTCAATTCCTGCGGTTTGCCCCGCAGTCGGAGAAGCTTATAGAGAACTTGCTGGCTGAGCTGGAGTTCATCTCCTACCTGAAGGACTGCGGATATGGCGTGCTGGAGGCCGTTCCCTCCCTGGAAGGAAAGGAACTGGTAGAAGCGAGGACTCCCTGGGGAGAGTATTATGCTTCTGTCTTCAAGCGTGTACCCGGAGTTCAGCTGCAGGATACCGGCTTAAGCGATCATGTCATGTTCAGGTATGGCGAGGCCTTGGGCAAGCTGCATCAGCTGTCCAGCACGTATAGCCCTGTACAAATCAAGAGAGGGTCGTACCGCGATGTGCTGGACTGGACCGTGGATGTGTTAAAGGCGTTTCCGCAGGAAACGGCGGCTGTGGCGGAAGCTCGGGAGCTTGCCGAGTATTTCAGCAAGCTCCCGGTTACACCAGCCAATTACGGGCTGATCCATTATGACTTTGAACTGGACAATGTGTTTTATGATGAAGCTAGTGACACCATCAGCGCGATAGATTTTGATGACTGCATGTATCACTGGTATGCTATGGATATCGAGCAGTCGCTGGACAGCCTGGTAGAGGAGATTGATCCTGAAGAGTTTGGACTAAAGAAAGAACGCTTTATGGAAGGGTACCGCAGCCAGTTTAGTCTTCCCGATGACGGACCCTCTATGGCGGCGTGCAGACGGTTCGCCGATTTGTACGGGTATGCCAGAGTTCTGAGGTCCACCGCTGAACAATGGGAGCATGAGCCGGAATGGCTCACGGGGCTGAGAGGCAGGCTACACCATTCCCTGGTGACCAGATCTGCACGGTTTGGAGAGCGGTTAACCTAAAGCGTGCAGTGCAATGTGAGCAGTGTGACGTATGTTGATGGATGATGACGGATGTTAATGGATGTTAATGGATGCTAATAGATATTAATGGATTTTAATGGATGCTAATGGATGTTGATGGATGATGACGGATGTTAATGGATGCTACTGCCAGTCTTGAGCGGTAAGTAACTTGTTGCCGTCCCGCCGGACAACTCAGAAATTCGTAACGGGAATTGCGCCCGCTAAATAGATGATACTACCGGAATCTGAGTAACTAACGGGAATTTCTCCCGCCTTATTTAACCAAATGGCCCGATTGAGTGGAATGGCTCGAATTAGCGGGAGAAATTCCCGCAAAGGTTTTGAAGAGGATTGTTTATACAACAATACCGGGAGCTTTGCCCGTTATTGTTGCTAAGACTGACTTATGATCTTAACAGAAGCTTGCAGTAGAGGAAATCCTGAATTGATAAACCTCAGGAAAAAGCGGACCCCGCTTCCACGAAACGTGGAGCGGAGGCCCGCTTTCTGCTTTAGATCGGCTATTGGATAAGCTGGGGACTGGAGATCTATTTGTAAGTGATTGCAATCTCCTCTTCCTGCGGCATCCAGTTGACAGCTGCGCCAAGCTGTTCGCTGATGAAGCGCAGCGGCAGGTAGATCGTTCCGTATACGACAAACGGCGGGGTCTCAAGAGTTACCGTTTTGTTATTCACGGTCGTAGCCCCTGTAACAGAATTGATCGTGATCGAGATGGCGGGTTTATCGCCAGCGGCGCGGGTAATCGTCACTTTTTTATCCACAGTGGTTGTTGTACCTCCTGCTTTGCCTGAAGGGACACTCTTCGTATCTTCTTTGTAAGAGACATTGGCCCCCATCTTGTCAAACAATGAACGGAGTGGAATAAAGTTTTGCCCGCCCCGGGTAATTACACCGTTCGTTAGAGTAACCCTGTCGCCGTTCAAAGATACTGCAATCGGCTTCTGTACGGGAACGGGAGTTTTATAGCTGAACTCATACTCACCATACCCCAACTGTCCGTCTTTGTTGACGCCCCAGCCCAAGAGGGCCCCGTCCTTTTTTTGCAAAATAAGATGGCGCTCACCTTCCTGAATAGATGTGATATCAGAGGCAAGGAGAGTGAATTTCGCATCCGCTGACATGGAGTCGCCTTCAAGGGAGGCCGTGTAAGCTTTGCCATCTGCAGTCAGGGCGACGATTGACCGTTCCATGAAGTAGGCACCAGTCACGTTCTTGATGCCTGTAAGGCACACGGGGACTTTCTGCTCATGATAAGTGGTTCCGTCGGACCAGCCCGTTACGGTGGAACCCCAGAACCATAGGCGTGATTGAGCATCGATGGCCAGCATGGTCCGCGAGTTGCCATGGATCGAGCGGATATCTGTCAATCCGCTCACCCGAGAAGCGGATAGGACAGACGGAAATGGCTTTCCGGAATCAGCGGAGTCATAGGACTGTATAGGCCAGGTCCAAAGTGTACCATCTTTTTTAAGCGCATATTGCTGCGTCAGCTGGATGATACCGGTCAAATTCTGGACAGGCTCAAAGGTGGACAGCTCATCGCGGGAGGTCCATACAGTGCCATCTTTTTTCAGGAAGTTGATACGTTCCCAGCCTTTGTTTCCATCCCATTCATTATAACCATTCACCGCAGCGACATTATCTATGCCGGGAACAGCTGTAAAGAGGGGGGATTTGTCTTCGTCTGATACTCGGGGAGAGCTGAATACCGCGCCATTTCCATCTATAGCTATGTAACGGCTCCAAAGCGTAGAGAGCTCTGTTAGCTTGGTCAGTTCCTGCACAGGAGTGACTTCCACCGCCAGAGTCTTAGGGTTGGTCTGCCACCTCCACACGGCATTATCCGTTGTGACGGCCAGTCCTCCGGCCTGTAGGCCAAACCCATAGGCGGCTTGTACATCCTTCAGCCCCGGAAGCAGAGTAGGCACTGATTTGGTGCCACCCCATATCCAAAGGCTTCCGTCATTTTTAATCAGGTATTCTGGTCCATAGGACATAATGCCGGCAGTTGCCTGCACTGTTGCTGCGGCGGTTGTAGCGGCAGTTTCGGCACTCCCGGCAGCGGATGCATGTATTGAAGCCGTTGAAGCGGTTAAGCTCAGCAACAAGCATAAAGTCATCGTCCATTTTTTCACGGAAATCCTCCTCGATAATTTGCGTAATTGACTTATATAGGAAATAAAACAACCTGTAAGGTTAGACGCAAGGACTGGTAAAAAAGTTTCCTAACCAATCTAATACCGCACATTGCTCGGGAAGAGTAAAGCAATATCAATCAAAAGGCCGTATCCGCTAAGTCTGAAGCGGATACGGCCTTTTCTGGAGCTGTGCCTGCAAAAAAAATCACGAATTCATCCGTTCACAGAAAGCCCTCCTGTGATACAATAGTTTAGTCTGTTTTTTAAAGGAATAATCACAGCAAGCTTTACCCGGCATTGTCCGTACCTGAGGAGGAAATCAGCGTTAATGAAACATGCACCCTTTATAGCAGTGGAAGGCCCGATCGGAGCCGGTAAAACAACACTTGCCACGATGCTGGCCGGTGAATTGCAGCTTCCGGTCATCAAAGAAATTGTGGAGGAGAATCCGTTCCTGGACAAGTTCTATCAAAACATGGACGACTGGAGCTTCCAGCTTGAAATGTTCTTTCTCTGCAACCGGTATAAGCAGCTTGAAGATACCGTGAACGAGTACATCGCTAAGAACAAGCCGGTTATTTCGGATTATCATATTTATAAGAACCTGATCTTTGGCGAGCGGACGCTGAAAGGCACCAAACGTGACAAATACCGCGAAATCTATCATGTGCTGACCGATGATCTGCCGAAACCGGATATCATTCTTTATATCAGAGCGGATCTTGATACGCTGCTTACCAGAATCGCCAAGCGCGGCCGCCCGTTCGAAGAGGAGATTGCTCCTGCTTATCTGCAGCAATTAATAGAGGATTACGACGATGCGATGGCTTCTCTGGCCGTCAGCGAACCGTCAACCGTTATTGTGACCATCGACGGAACCCAGGTAGATTTTGTGGGAAACCAAGAAGACTTTGCCGCAATCGCCGACCACCTAAAGGAGCTTATGAAATGAACCCATACAACATCCCTGATAACGCAATTATCACAGTAGCCGGTACGGTAGGTGTCGGAAAGTCCACACTGACCGGAGCTTTAGCGAAGCGTCTCAATTTTCAGACTTCGCTGGAACAGGTAGACCACAATCCGTATCTGGAGAAGTTCTACCATGATTTTGAACGATGGAGCTTTCATCTGCAAATCTACTTCTTGGCCGAACGCTTCAAAGAGCAGAAGAAAATGTTCGAGCTGGGCGGCGGGTTTGTGCAGGACCGTTCTATTTATGAGGACACCGGAATTTTTGCCAAAATGCATGCCGATCAGGGCACGATGTCCAAAACGGACTACGAAACATACACCAGCCTGTACGAGGCTATGGTGATGACACCCTATTTCCCGCATCCTGATGTGCTGATCTATATTGAAGGCAGCCTGCCGTCGATCCTGACCCGCATCAATGAACGTGGCCGCGAGATGGAAATCCAGACAGATGTCTCCTACTGGGAGCATATGCACGGACGTTATTCGCAGTGGATTGGCGAGTTCAGCGCCTGCCCGGTGCTGCGCCTGAATATTGACGATTATGATGTGAATGATGCGGCTTCGATGGCGGAGATTCTGAAGCAGGTAGGGAAGTCGATCCAGCGGGTTCCGGTGGAGAAGTAGAAGTTGAAGGTCAATCGGAGAATCCGGTTGGCCTTTTTTGAAATAGAAGAATTTATATGCTTCACGCTATAAATTATCCTTCTATTTCTCGCTGAAACGGATACCGTCTTTTTGAGGACGGCGAAGCCGTTTCCACTTGATGGATAGGAATTAATGCGAGAGGTGCCTGAAGATATCCCCCTGTGATACAATAATCTGAAAAGCCGTAATGGATGGAGGAACCTCACTTGAAATATGACTTTGACAAAGTAATTAACCGCCGCAATACCCGCTCCTACAAATGGGATCAGTCCGAGAAGCTGTTCGGAGACAAGGAGATTCTTCCGCTCTGGGTAGCGGATATGGACTTCGAGAGCCCGCCTGCCGTGAAAGAAGCGATTCTGCGGCGCGTTCAGGAGGGAATATACGGCTATAGCGTGACGAGTGATTCCTATAAAGAGGCGATTGCCGGCTGGTACCGCAGACGCCATGACTGGGAGATTCAAAAGGACTGGATCACGGATTCCCCCGGAATCGTTACCTCGCTCAGCCTGTCGGTGGAGCTGTTCAGCAAGCCGGGAGATCAGGTGATTCTGCAGTCGCCCGTCTACTATCCTTTTTATGATGTGATCCGGATGAATGACCGCAAGGTGGCCATTAATCCGCTGAAACTCGAAGACGGCCATTATGTTATGGATTATGTCCAACTGGAAGAGCTGATGGCTGGCGGCGCTAAGCTGCTGCTGCTGTGCAGCCCGCATAATCCGGGAGGCCGGGTGTGGGAGCGGGAAGAACTGCTGCGCCTTGGAGAGCTGTGCCTGCAGTATGGGGTGACGGTGATCTCGGATGAAATCCATTGTGATATGGCTTTGCCGGGCCACAAGCATATTCCGTTCGCTTCCTTGTCGGAGGAGCTGTCGAATATTACACTGACCACGCTGGCCGCTACCAAAACGTTCAATTTGCCGGGCCTGCAGACCTCTTACATCGTAACCTCCAATCCGGAATTGAAGCGGAAATTTGAGTACAAGCTTAAGGCGCTCAGCCTGCACATGTCTCCTTATTTTACACCAGAGGCTGTGGAAGCGGCATATAATGAAGGCGGGGAATGGCTGGATGAACTCATACAGCATATCAGCGGCAATGCGGAATATGCCATCGGCTACCTCGCGGAGCACCTGCCGCAGGTGAAGCCAATGACACCAGAGGCTACTTACCTGCTGTGGATCGATTGCCGCGCACTTGGACTGGACGCTGAGGGTCTGAAGAAGCTGATGTACCGTGAAGCCAAAGTGGCATTTAACGAAGGATCAGTCTTTGGTACGGAGGGACAAGGCCATCTGCGGATTAATCTGGCTTGCCCGCGTTCCATTCTGGCCGAAGCACTGGAGCGTTTCAGTCAGGCTGCAGCACCTTATGTAAAATAAGGGGATTTACGCTGTTACTCATAAGCCCGCCGTATCACTTTTGAACACTGCCATGTTCAGGGGATACGGCGGGCTTTTTTGCGCCTGCTGATACTCTTTCATTTTGCACAACGATTTTTCTCTGCCCGCCTCCCACAGACAGCCTTAGGGGAAATTTAAAGCCTTAGGCAGATCCCATTAACCTGTCCTGGCATTGAGCACTTGGGATACCCGTGTTAAGATGAAAGCTATGATATGGATACATAATGGGAGTGGAAAAAATAGAGATGAGTAAAACCCGCATAATTATTGATTGTGATACCGGCATTGACGACGCATTGGCCATATTATATGCTCTGCGGACTCCAGATGTGGTTGTGGAAGGAATCACCACTGTATTCGGCAATATTGATGTCGCTCAGGCGGCAGATAATACATTGAGGCTGCTGGCCTTGGCCAATCCCGGTTATGAGATTCCCGTAGCCCTTGGCGCGTCCCAAGCGCTCGTCCGCGAGTTGGGCGGCTTCTCGACCCATGTGCACGGTGAGAACGGGATTGGCGGTGTTCAGCTGCCTCCATCGTCTCAGCAGCCGGTGCTGGAAACGTCATCCGAATTTATTGTCCGCCTGGCGGATGAGAATCCCGGCGAGATTGTACTCGTAACGCTGGGACGGTTGACCAACCTGTCGCTGGCGCTTGATCTGGACCCGGCTCTAACCGGGAAACTCAAGAAAGTAGTCGCCATGGGCGGTACCGTCTTTAAGCCCGGCAATGTTACAGCAGTTGCGGAAGCAAATCTGTGGGGAGATCCGGAAGCGGCCGACCGTGTATTCACCTCCGGGCTTCCCGTGCTGATGGTCGGGCTGGATGTTACGCTGAAGACACTCATCACCACAGCGCACCTGGAGCTTCTGAGGCAGTTCGGCAAGGAAGAGAACAAAGCGCTGATTGACTTCATGGACGAATCCTTGAAGTATTATTTTAATTTCTACCGTGAAGCGAATTATCTGATAGGTGGAGCACCGCTGCATGATCCGCTGGCGCTGATGGCCGCGCTGCAGCCGGACCTGCTGACCTGCCGCCAGATGAAGGTCCGCGTGGAGACCCGGGGTGAGCATACCGCCGGAATGGTCGTTGCCGATTTGCGGGCACAGCCCAAAGCGGGTGAATTCATAGAGGTTGCCGTTGATGTGGATGCGGAACGGGCCGTCGGCGTCTTTTTGAGCGCGTTTATGTGATAGTTACAATCTATTAATTTGCTAAAAATAACTATTTTGGTAAAATGGTAGACGGAACTGAACTAGGTTTGAGAGACTCGACATCCTATCATAGAATGGAGATTTTATACATGAAACGCTTAACGAAGCTGCTATTATGTGCAGCAATCTCTGTAAGCAGCTTTGCCGCTTTGCCTGCTCAGCCGACTCAAGCTGCCCCGGCGGGTGTCAGCATTATGCTGGACGGATATCCGCTGCCTTTTCCGGTTGAACCTGCGGTGATGAGCGGAACCACGATGGTGCCGTTCCGGGCGATCGCGGAAGCTTTGGGAATTCCGGTGGTATGGGACCAGGCCGCAAGTAAAATCACAGCAACCACAAGCGGTGCCGCCGGGACCACTAAGGTTATCCTTACACTCGGCAGCAAAAATGCAGCGGTGAACGGCGCAACCGTGAAGCTGGCTGTAGCTCCGCAAAATATCCGGGGCACCACGATGATCCCGCTCAGCTTCTTTGGCCAGCAATTTGGCGCAGCGGTATCCTGGAATCAGGCGAGCAAGACTGTATCGATCACTTCGCCGAAGAAGGATATGTATACGCTTGGGTTTTATGCGCAGGGAGCCTATAGCGAAGTTTCGCGGATTCCTGATTTTAGCGCGGTCGCCTTTGGGTGGAGCCGGATCGACCGCAGCGGACAATTCACTACAGCCAGTACTGATTTCTGGTGGCCGAAGGCTGACGGCGATGTGACACCGGAGTCCATCGTCCAGAATGCCGCTGCCGGAGGAACCACGCCTTACCTGATGGTTTATTCCGGGGACAAAGAGCTGGAGCTGACCAAGAATATGGAAGATCTTGAGCTTCAGCAGAAGACGATTACCAGCATTGTTGATTTGGCTTCACAGAAAGGCTTTAAGGGAATCGGGCTTGATCTGGAAGGGCTGGGGATGACCGGCGACAAGAAGCTGGTACAGAGCCAATATAATGTTTTTGTCAAAAAATTATCCGTAATGGCGCGGGCGGCAGGTCTTAAGCTGACCGTAATTCTTCCCCCGCTGAACGGCTCCTACAAAGGGTATGATTATAAGACGCTGGCATCGCTGGCCGATGATTTGGTGATTATGGCTTATGCGTATGAGGATGAGTCAGGTCCGGAGCCGATGAACAAAGTGGATGAAGGCATTCGTTTGGCCCTGCAGCAGGTGGATAAAAGTAAGCTGGTGCTCGGAATCTCGGTATACAGTGAGAATGCAACTTCCGTCAACGCCAAGATTGGACTGGCCAAACGGTATGGCCTCAAAGGCATCGCCATCTGGCGGCTTGGACTGATCGGACAGCCTGTTTGGAATGAGATGAGCAAATCGCTAGAGTTGTAGAACGGTAGAGTTGCCGGAAATCATAGATTGGATCTGAAGGTTGAAGATGAATGTTAGTCGGTTTGGAACTAGAGGCTGCCCGCCGGGCAGCCTCTTCTTGCTATTTCCAGGGAAGGCAGCAGTGCAGATTGCGTTCTTATACAACAAATATCACATTATCTTGAGCTGCAAACCTTTATAATCTCTAAGGTTGACCCTTGAGCAGGATATCTTATTTTTTTAGGAGGCTTATCAAACATGAGCATGAAATATAAATCACTGGAGCTGGACAAACCGCTGACGTATGAACTGGAAGGTTTGGAGGTTGGCGTGACCTCGAACTGCAATTTCCGCTGTGATTACTGCTGTGCATATAATAGAAACGACGGGCAGAGCATTAATGGCAAGGAGGTTATCCGTATTCTGGAGGAGCTTCCCGGGCTGAAGCGGGTCCGCCTCTCCGGCGGTGAAGTCACCTTGAAGTTTCAGGACTGCGTTGAAATTGTATCCTACTGCGCTTCCCGGGGCATCCAGACCCAATTGAACTCCAACGGCAGTCTGCTGAATGCGGAGCGCATCGAACAACTGGTGTCTGCCGGGCTGACTACGATCCATATCTCGTTCAACTTTACGACAGCGGATGCCTTCTCCCGTTATTACAACATTCATCCAAGCGTCTATGACAAAATCAGAGAGAACATCACGATGTTCGCCAAGACAAGTGTGGACGTCGTGCTGGAAACGCTGCTGTTCAATGAAACACAGGACAATATGAAAGAAATCAGCGATCATGTCTACTCTATGGGTGTTAGAACGCACGAGATTCAGAACAGCATCATCATGGGCCATACCGGCTGGAAAGCCATTGCTGCCCGCGAACAGCTGAAGAATGCAGTGAATGAGCTGATTGAACGCAAAAAAGAAGATACAACGCTCTACTTCACCTGCATGGACCGCTTTATGGAAGCACTTGGTTTCCAGGAGCAGCTTGGGGTATATTTCCCGCATTGCATAGAAGGCAAGAAACAGCTGCACCTGCATGGCAACGGCGATATTCTGATCTCCGAGCTTTGCCACCCGGTAATCATCGGCAACATTTATCAGGGAACCTCGTTGAACGAGCTGTACAGCAACATGCCTGAGCCGCTCTCACAGTTTCTGGAGAAGCAGCCTTGCCCGGCGCTGGACGCTTTGTTTCCGCAAGGCCTATAGAGAGCTGTGACGAACCGGATTCAGCTTGAAAGAGCCGGTTCGGCAGCTCAGCAGCAGACAGGACCGCGGCATTCCAGCTGCGGTCTGTTTTTGCTGCCGGTTTGATAGATCAGCGTGAGATATTTCTTGTGAATTTCATCCCACAATGAAAACTTTCATGTATAATCATCATCATGTGCACTACTAATGCAGAGATACTCTGCAGCTTACCTACATAGACAAAGTTCGGGAGGATTACAACGTGATTTACGGATTTTTACTATTGCTGTTGGCTTGTTTTTTCCAGGGCAGCTTTGGACTCGGCATGAAGAAATATCAGCCGTTCTCCTGGGAGGCCTTCTGGACGATCTTCTCGCTGGTGGGGATTCTGATCATTCCGGTGGTCTGGACATGGATCGAGGTGCCTAATTTCTTCAGCTACATCCGGCAGACCTCCTCTGATGTGCTATGGACCGCCTCTTTTTGCGGTTTTCTGTGGGGGATCAGCTCCATAATGTTCGGCAAAGCGATTGACTCCATCGGGGTTTCGCTCACTTACGGGGTAAACATGGGCATTTCGGCTTCCCTGGGCTCATTAATTCCGCTGTTTATCTTTGGAAATATACCTGCTGCGGGTTCGTTCACCGTGCTTCTGATCGGTGCGGCGATTATGCTGGGCGGGGTTGCAGTCATTACTAAGGCCGGTCTGCTCAAGGAAAAGCTGATTACCGCTTCCGGTCAAGGGACAAGCTCCGGCAGCAGCCTTACCAGAGGATTGATTATAGCTTCGGTTGCCGGTCTGGGTTCGGCAGCGATGAATATCGGCTTCTCCTATGCGAATCAGGCTGTGGATATTGCCGTTGCTGACGGAACGGCCAAGATCAGCGCCAGCCTTATTTCCTGGGTAATTACGTTGTCCGGTGGTTTTGTTGCTAACTTCGCCTATGCGCTCATCCTGCTGATCAAAAACGGCACTTACAGGGATTATGTTGCTAAGGGGGCAGGCACCGCCTATGTCAAAGCTTTGGCTACCGCATTAGTCTGGTTTCTGGCACTTGGCTTTTATGCCAAAGCGACAGCTTTGCTGGGACCGCTTGGCTCCGTGGTCGGCTGGCTCGCCTTTAACGGCTTGTCCTTAATTATCAGTAATGCCTGGGGTCTCAGGGACGGGGAGTGGAAAGGGTTTGCAGCTCCCAAGAAACTGCTGTTATGGGGCAATGTAATCCTGATTCTGTCCTGGATTGTCGTGGGGATTGCGAATAGCATGGCGTAGTTTTCTGCAAATCGCCATGATTAACAGACAGAGGCATCATGAGAATCTGTTAAGATTTCAATAAAGTCTGCAATGTGAAATCTATGGAGAAGGCATGTATGCTGCTGCATACATGAAGGTAGAAGAACATGCTCAATGGAATAAGGAATGGATTGCTGCGTTCCAATACGCTGCTGGAAAAAATAATGCCGCTGCTGACACCGGCTGCTATCGCGTTTGGCGTTCTGAACGAGAGCAGGCTTCTGCCTTTTACCTGGCTGGTGCCGTGGATATTTGCCTTCATGACACTGATTGGCAGTCTCAAGTCTAATTTTCGTGATTTGCTGGCCGTACTGCTCAAACCGCAGAAGCTGATTATTCTGATGGTCATTTTGCATGTGGTCATGCCGCTGATCGGCTGGGTTGCGGCGAAGGCTTTTTTTCCGGGCGACCCCTATACGGTTACGGGTTATGTACTGTTGTTCGCTATTCCGACTGGAGTCGTCAGCGTGGTCTGGGTATCCATGCACGGCGGCAATGTGGCACTTACACTGGCGCTGATTCTCATTGATACCTTGCTGTCACCGCTGATCGTACCGGGTACACTGCATCTGCTAATGGGGGCAAGCGTGGAAATCCAGCTCGGGGAAATGATGAAGGGACTGCTGTGGATGGTCGTATTGCCTTCTCTGGCGGGGATGCTGCTGAATCAATGGACAAAGGGAACGGCCGGCAAAGTGTACGGTCCGCCGCTGGCTCCATTTGTCAAAGTGGGGCTTTTTATCGTCGTATCGATTAACGGTGCCAGTATTGCCCGGTATTTAAAGCATCCGGACGGCAAACTCGCGCTGATCCTGTTCGTCACCTTTGGAACGGTTGTGCTTGGGTATGTGATCGGAGCCTTGGTGTCACGCCGCCTTCACTGGGATTACGAAAATTCGGTGGCCGTGCAGTTTAACTCCGGGATGCGTAACCTGAGCGCGGGGGCTGTGCTGGCGGTGAAGTATTTCCCTCCCGCTGTGGCGCTCCCGGTCATTTCCGGGATGCTCTTCCAGCAGATTCTGGCCGCATGCTCAGGATTTGTAATCCGCAGCAGGATGAGACGCATGCAATCCGAAGATGCTGTAGCACAGTCAACCTCAACATCTCCAACGGAAACGACGATCTCCTCATAGAAGCATTATAACGATAAGCAGGCGGAATAACTTTCCGGCCTGCTTTTTTTGAGTAGCAATAAAAATGATACTAAAAAACTATTTTTTCGACGAAATACGCTATTATTTTCTGAAATTCTACATCTAATCTTCACTGTTTTCTTAGGGAGACCGATAATAAGTGTAACAAATTACATAGAAATAGGAAGATAACCAGGACTATAAGACCAGTATGAAAGGACGTAGAAATTAATGAAAATTCGTATGAAGCTGTCAGTTATGATGATTGCCGTTACCCTGCTTTCTACTGTAATCATGGGGGCTTTCACGTATTACAAATCCACCAACACCATTCTGGGCCTTACCGAATCTGCAATGAAGCAAGTCAACACCAATAAAGCGGAAACCATAGCGGCGATGATTGATAAAGAGAAACGCAGTATGGCTCTGGTGGCCGGACAGACCGAAATTATTGAACTGCTGCAACAAAACAAAACCGGCGGCATAGCAGATGGAGATACGCTGCAGGCCGAAGTGAACACCAAGCTGCAAGGCATCGTGAAGGATGCCGGCAATCTTGAACATATATTTGTATCCGATATGAAGGGGATTGCGGTAGCAGATAGCGACACGGCGCTGGTGGGTACGGATTTCAGCGAAAGAAGTTATGCAAAGCGCGTGATTGAGACCGGTGCCCCCGTCATCAGTGAAACTTTGAAATCGAAAGCTACAGGGGCTTATGTTGTGGCGTTTGTACATCCGGTGACCAGCGGCGGCCAAATGATCGGCTTTGTCGCCTCGGCTGTCAATGCGAACAGTATTATCAAATACTTGTCCGGTGCCAATGTGGCAAATGCGCCTTCCTCGTACGCCTATCTGGTAGATGAGACCGGAAACATGCTGTATCATCCCGATGAGACGAAGATTGGATTGCCTGTCGAGAATGATCAGATCAAGGCTGTTGTGGAACGTGTGAAAGCCGGAGAGAAGGTTGAAGACGGCAAAGTGCAGTACAGCATCGGTGATGCGGAGAAAAAAGCTGCTTATACCGTCATTCCCGAAACGAACTGGACACTGGTGCTTACTGGTGATGTCGGGGAGGTCATGCAGCCTGTAGACAATATGACGCATTATATTATCCTGCTGGGTCTGGGGAGTCTGCTGCTGACTCTGATTATTGGACTGCTTGTCGCCGGCAGAATTTCTTCCCCGATCATAAAGCTGACAGAGATGATTAACCAGACCGCTAAGCTGGAACTCAAATACGATGCGCAGTATGAGTATCTGTTGAAGAACAAAGATGAAACTGGAATCATTGCTAAAGCCATGTTCCATACCCGCGCTGTGCTCCGGGAAATGGCTGAAAGCCTGATCACCATCTCCACGAAGGTGCTGGACAATGCGGAAACGCTGGAGAAGCTGTCCATTGATGTCAGAGAGAATGCACATGACAATTCAGCCACGACGGAGCAGCTGTCGGCAGGTATGGAAGAGACGGCAGCTTCAACAGAAGAGATGACAGCAGCGATTCATGAAATCGAGAACAATGTCCGAATGATCTCCGGAAAGGTCAAGGAAGGGACGGAAGTGACCAGCCAAATTATCGAGCGGGCACTGGTGCTGCAGCATGACGCCGTGCAGTCTACGGATAATGCCAAGCGGATTTACGAATCGGTGCGTATCGAAATGGAGAAGGCGATTGAGCAGTCGGGCGCGATCAATGAAATCAATCTCCTGGCAGATACCATTCTGTCGATTACCAGCCAGACCAATCTGCTTGCCTTAAATGCGGCGATTGAAGCTGCCCGCGCGGGTGAAGCAGGGCGGGGATTTGCGGTAGTTGCGGGAGAAATCCGCAAGCTGGCTGAGAAATCCTCCGAAACGGCAGCGGGAATTCAGGATGTCGTCAAGAATGTATACTCTTCTGTAGAGCAGATGAAAGAGAATTCCGAAGCCATGCTTACGTTTATTGACCACAATGTGCTGGGTGATTATGAGCGCCTGACAGAGGTCAGCGAGCAGTACAACAGTGACGCCTCCATCATCAACACGCTCATGAACCAGTTCGAGGAGTCCGCAGATCACTTGGACCAGACGGTATCAAGCATCGCGATTGCGGTTAATGAGGTGGCAGCTACTGTCAATGAAGGTGCAATCGGCGTGCAGGATATTGCCGAGAAGACGGCGGATATTGTAGAGAAGACATTCCATGAGGCGACGATGGCCGATGAAAATACGCAAAGTGCCAAAGCGCTTCAGGGACTGGTGGAGAAATTTAAAATATAAAGCTATAACTTAGGCCCCGCCGCACACTGGCGGGGTTCTTTTTTTTGTTCATCATCATTACATCTATTGATAGGTTCATCCTTTTTTGGACCATACTATGGATAGGATACAGCTGTGCAGCCGCTGATATGGGGGGATGTAATGATTAAGATAACGCTCGGGGACGAAGAGAAGGGATACAGCCATAATCAAGCAGAGTTGAATGGGGATGGCGTAAGATTAGCGTTTCCCCTGTTAACCGTTAATGATAGAGAAACGCGCAGGCTGGATCAGCTCCGGCTTATGCAGGAGAGCTTTCTGCTGCAGATGGTCCGGGAAGAGTGGCTCAGTCCGGAGAAGGTGAAACAACGGCTGCGGCAGCTACAGCTCCATCCGCTGGCCGATGAGGGAGTGAAGCTGCAATGTGCAGCCGTAGAGCTGCAGATTCCGGCAGGAGAAATAGGAGAGCCACGGAAGCGCCGGAATCAGCTTTATAAGGATTTCCAGCAGATATGCCGCAGGACGGCTGCAGGGTCGAAGGGCGTGTATTCGTTCTGCGATACCGGAAGCATTAGCCCGGTAATGTATTTCTTGATTGTCATGAAAGACAATGCGTCACATAAGGCTGACAGAGCTGAGCACTTCGCCAGAGAGCTTGAGCAGAATGTCGAGCACGGATTGAGGCTGGGAATTGCCGCAGGAATCGGTGCAGAGATCAAAGGACTGAAGCGGTTAAAGAACGGCTATGCCTCGTGTTTACTGGCTTTAAGCGGGAGCCGGAGCGCTATTCCCGGCAGCGGCACAGGGCTGGTTCTCCAGAGCCGTGCCGCTGACCGGCTGACTGCATTCAGCCAGGCGACGGAACAGAGGCTGACGTTGAGTCTGGAACAGCCAGCTAGTGCTGCTTTCCGCCTGGAGCTGGATTCGTTGTTCACTCTGGAGGACGATGCGGCTTCTCAACTGGAGGTTTGCCGCTTTTTGGCGCAGCGTACGCTGCTGATTCTAGGTGGAGCTGCGGGGAAATTTGAATACGGCGGCACAACGCTCCAAAAATATTTATGGAACAGCCAAATGACCCTTGCCGCCTGCACATCGAGTGAACATGCAAAGGAATTGCTGCAGGAACTGGGACAGCTAGTCATGGCGGAAGTGAGAAGGACGCAGGCATCCGGTGGAAGAGAGCTGGCCGAGGCTATCAGGAAATACGTGAAGGAACATTTTGCCTGCGACTTGAAAGCTCCATCTCTTGCAGCGTTATTTCATGTATCTGAGGCCGAGCTCAGCCGGTTATTCAAAATGCATGTTGGCATTCCTTTGAACGACTATGTCACTAAATTGAGAATGGCCCAGGCTGAGCAGCAGCTGCGGGAAAATGCACTGAAATGCTCTGAGATCGCAATGCTGGCAGGTTATTCCGTGGCAGACGAATTTATAAGCGCCTTCAAGAAGTACAGCGGCAGAAATCCCAAGGACTACCGGGAGTGGTACTTGAAGAGACAGATGAAGGTATAGTAAGGCCTTCTTCAAAAAGGAGGTGAAGGCCTGCGTCTTCATCTTCAAGTCATTTTATGGTAAATTAAATGTAAGCATTGCCGGATTTGAGCAGAAGGGAGACAGGACCATGACAAGTTTCGGCACACAGCTCTATGCAAAGTCTATAGATTAACAACCGCGGTTGTTTGTATAGAGCTGTAAGCAGATTACCGCATAAGTTATCTTGTAGAAGATAATGGTTTCTCCTATAGACTTTGCTCCCTTAAAACGTTTACTAATTTTAAGGAGCGGGCTATAAAATGAAATATGTTAACGCAGATGTGATTCTGCCGGAAGTATTGCTGAAGGAAATTCAGAAATATATTCACGGTGGAATGCTCTATATTCCGAAGCCTGAAGGCGTGCGGAAGAAATGGGGCGAGAATTCGGGCAGCCGAATGTATCTGACAGCGAGAAACAATGAAATCAGGGAGCAGCATGCCGGCGGAGCTACCGCCCGTGAACTTTCTGAGCAATTTTGTCTGTCATACGACAGCATCAAAAAAATTATCTACTGTAAAAAATAGATTCACAAAATGCCGTATGGGATGAACAGTCCGATGCGGTTTTTTGTGTGCAATAATCTCTTTATAAGAGTTGTCTATATATTAGCAAAGCAGCGCTGCCATTATAATAAACGGACATATTCGTTAAGGAGGAAAAATAATGTTCGAAGCTTTTCGCTGTGATACGGATGAGGATAGAAGGCTTCTGTTGAAGCAGGCAAGGAGCATCGTGATGTGGGCATTGCCGCAGTATGGGCTGGATTGGACCGCAATTTCGTATATCGGCCTGTCCGATAACATCACTTATAAAATCGAGACGGCAAGCACCGGAAGCTATTTGCTGCGGATGCACGGGCGATGGATGAGCAATGCAGAGATTCAGTCGGAACTGCTGCTGCTTCAGGCGCTGAACCGGGTGGAAGGACTAACGATGCCGGAGGGAGTGGCCAATACAGCAGGCACTTATATCCTCAAGGCAGATTCCGAAGAGGATACCTCTTCCTTGTGGGTAACAGTTACCCGCTGGGTCGAAGGGGAGCATGCTGGCGGGCATATGACGGATCAGAGAATATTCGATATGGGAGCTATGACGGGAGCCTTGCACATCGCGGCTGCCGGATTCGCCCCTCCGGCTGGGTTTATCCGCCCGGTATGGGGGGAGCAGAGCTTTAAGCGTGAGATGGATAAGCTTGGACGTTATTACAGCGGGTTTGTATCCGAAACGGGATGGAAGACTTATCAGTTAGCTGCTGCAAAAATCCTCTCCGAACTGGAGGGCATGGAGGTAAACGAAGATCAATATGGACTGATTCATGGAGATCTGCATAGCGGAAACGTGGTGTTTGCCGGGGAGCAGCCTTATCCGATAGATTTTGGAAGATGCGGTTACGGGTACTATCTCTACGATCTGGCTGCCGCATTATTGGAGCTTTCCCCTGGGCAGCGCAAGCGGCTTATTGAAGGCTATGCAAGCCGGAAGAAGCTGGAAAGCGGATATGTACGTAGACTGGAATGTTTTTTTATTATGATTATGATCGGAAATTACAGCCATCATGCCTCGAACCCGGCGGAAGTCCCCGGACTGCGGGAGCAGCAGCCTTATTCCCAGGCGTATCTCAGGGAATATTTAAAGAGTGCTCCCTTTTTGTTCGAGGTGATTGAGCCCGAGGAAATGAAATGATTAGCCGGAATTTTGCGGGTCCAGGAGAATTAGCTGGAGATGAGCGAGATTGCTTCCTCCACCGTAAGCAGTTCCTCCTTGTGCGCAGACATGTCCTTGAGACGGAGCTTGCCGAGTGTGGCTTCGCTTTCGCCGAGCAGCAGACAATAGCGGATGCCTTTTGCTGAGGCTGCGGCCATTGTTTTCTTCAGCTTCCGGGTACCGGAATCTACGGTTACGCGGATGCCTGCGGCCCGCAGCCTTGTAGCGGCGAGCAAGACCTGAGGCATATTCCCGCCAATGGGAACGATCCATACTCCAGTCGGCTCCTGCTGCACCGGACGCTCTCCAAGCAGGGCCATGATCGACTCCATGCCAAATGAAATGCCGACCGTAGGGTATTCGATATCCTCCCGTCCGACCAGCTTTCCAATGATGGAATCATATCTTCCCCCGCCCCCAAGGCTGGACGTATAAACACCGGAGGCGTCGAAGATTTCATAGACTGTCCCGGTGTAGAAGGATAGGCCGCGTGACAGGAACGGATCGAAGACACAGAAGCCGTCCAGGCCAATTTCTTCAATCAGCTGTTTCAGAGCAAGAACTTCTAACGCACCGGGACGGCCGGCGAGTCCATATTTACGCGTCAGCTCCTCAAAACCCGGGTTGCCGGATTCCAGCAAAGCGGTAATCGCCAGTAAGGCTTCCGGAGTTAGTCCTTTATCAGACAGCTCCGCCAGCACGCCGCCGATGCCGATTTTGGCGAGCTTGTCGAGGGTCAGCATCACAGAGAGATGCTCCTGCGCCGGGACACCTGCCGATTCCAGAATCTCGCCGAGGAACCGGCGGTTGTTCCATTTGACCACCACCGCAATGTCCAGTCTGCGGAATACCTCGGCGGCCAGCTGCATCAGCTCCGCTTCAGCCTGCGGACCGGCAATCCCGACCACATCGGCATCGCATTGCAGGAATTCGCGCAGCCGGCCTTTTTTGACCGGACCGTCGCGGAACACCTTGCCGATCTCATACCGCTTGAAGGGGAACTCCATCCCCGGATTGAGGGCGATCACCTTGGCAAAGGGAATCGTCAGATCGTAGCGCAGCCCCAGTCGGCGGCCGCCCTGGTCAGTGAGCTGGTACATTTCGCGGAGGATTTCGTCTCCACCGGCATATTTGGAGGTCAGCAATTCAAGCTCATTCAGCAGTGTTGTATCCATGGATTCAAAGTCATAGCTTTCAAACAGCCCGCGCAGCACAGCCTGTACCTTTTGTCTGACCGCTTGCTCCCGGCCGAAATAATCGTAGGTTCCTTTAATGTTTTGCATGTTAAGCAGCTCCTTTAACTCGAAATATAATTCAGCATAAAAAAACGCGCCGGACCTCATGGTCCTGCGCGCTTATAATTGCCGCAGGGAGGTCAAACGCGAAATGCGTTAGCCCTCCCTGATAGATGTTCAGGAGTGCTAACGCTGCTTGTGATGATGAAGCTGATTCTGTATGATGGTAATGCTGTTTGTGCTGTTCACTGGAATCAACGCCCTTTCAGACTGGATTACAGCACATTATAGCGGATAGTGAAAATCCTTGCAAGTGTGATACTGCGGATGGTTTTGAATAATCAATTGAACGAAAAGGGGGATTCACTGTGAATCATACACAACTTATTGCCGAGTCTGAAAGGTTTGCGAAGGAGCAGCTGGCCGGAGATTCCACCGGTCATGACTGGTTTCACACAGAACGTGTGCGGAATACGGCGGCACTGATTGCGGAGATGGAGAAGGGGGATGTTTTTATTTGTACAGTCGCTGCGACATTGCATGATGTTGCCGACGAGAAGCTGAACCCTTCCAAGGAAGCAGGACTGGATAAAGTACATAACTGGCTTAAGCAGCACCTGGCGGATGAAGCCCAAATCAAACATATCATGCTCATCATTGAGACGATGTCCTTCAGCGGCGGTGGGGGTGAACCAATGTCGACCTTGGAAGGGCGGATTGTGCAGGACGCAGACCGGCTGGATGCGCTTGGCGCCATAGGCATTGCCAGAACGATGGTGTTCTCGGGTGCGAAGGGACGTCCGGTGTATGATCCGGAGATCGCGCCGCGCGATGAATCGCTGCAGAAGGAATACCGCGATTATTCCAAGGGGACGGCGGTCAATCATTTTTATGAGAAGCTGCTGAAACTGAAAGACCTGATGAATACCCCCTATGGCCGCAAGCTGGCCGAAGAACGGCATGATTTCATGCTGGGCTTTCTGGAGCAATTTTATAAGGAATGGAATCAAGGCAGCCATTAACTGTTATAATGAGACTATGCACAAGATGGAAGGAACGCGGGAACCCCCGCTTGAACCGGAACAATCGGCATAGAAGAGGTTGAAGTGAACATGAGTGAACTGCAGTTTAGAGAGTATGGTTTGAATGAAGAAATTATCCGGGCCCTGGATGTGCTGAAGTATCTGGAGCCGACCGAAGTACAGAGTAAAGTGATTCCTGTAGCCTTGCAGGGGCAGGATTTGATTGTGAAATCGCAGACCGGCAGCGGCAAAACAGCGTCGTTCGGTATCCCGCTCTGCGAGCTGGTGGATTGGGCGGAGAACAAGCCGCAGGCTTTGGTGCTGACCCCAACCCGTGAGCTGGCTGCTCAGGTGAAGGAAGATATCACCAACATCGGGCGTTTCAAGCGGATTAAGGCGGTCGCCTTGTTCGGCAAACAGCCGTTTGCCCCGCAGAAAATTGAACTCACACAAAAGACGCATGTTGTCGTAGGTACGCCGGGCCGTGTGTTCGACCATATTGAACGCGGTACGCTGCCCCTGCAGCGGATCAAATATCTCGTCATCGACGAGGCCGACGAAATGCTCAGCATGGGCTTCATCGAGCAGATCGAGAAGATCATCCAGCAGCTGCCCCGGGAACGGGTGACGATGCTGTTCTCCGCCACGCTGCCGGAGGCGGTGAAGAATTTATGCCGCAAATATATGCAGAGTCCGGCGGATATTGAGATTGAAGCCAGCGGCATCACGACAGCGTCGATTGAGCATGCGCTGATTGAAGTGAGACAAGCTGCCAAATTCCAGCTGCTATGTGATCTGCTCACCGTGGAGAATCCGGACAGCTGCATTATTTTTTGCCGCACACAGGATCAGGTGAACGCCTTGTTCCGCGGGTTGGCCGATCTGGAGTATCCGGTGGATAAGATTCACGGCGGGATGATGCAGGACGAGCGGTTTGAGGTCATGAATGCTTTTAAGCGTGGCCAGTTCCGTTATCTGATTGCCACCGATGTGGCCGCCAGAGGTATTGATATTGAGAACATCACCCATGTGATCAATTACGATATTCCGCTGGAAAAAGAAAGTTACGTCCACCGCACCGGCCGGACCGCACGCGCGGGTAAAAGCGGCAAAGCGATCACGCTCGTTACGCCGAATGAGCACAAATGGGTAGCGGACATTGAGGGCTATATCGGTTTCAGCCTGCCGGTAATGAAAGCTCCTTCGGACGATGCTGTGGCCTACGCCAAACCGGCCTTCGATCTGAAGCTGGGCAAGCAGCAGGTCCGCAAAGCGGGCAAAACCGAGGTCATGAACGAGAACATCATGAAGCTGTATTTTAACGGCGGTAAGAAAAAGAAGCTCAGAGCCGTCGATTTCGTCGGCACCATAGCGAAGCTTGAAGGCATCACCGCAGACGACATCGGGATCATCACGATCCAGGATAACGTCAGCTACGTGGACATCCTGAACGGCAAAGGCGCATTGGTGCTGCAAGCGATGAAAGACACTACGGTAAAAGGCAAGCTGCTGAAGGTGCATATCGCGAAGAAATAGACCAGGTTTCAGGCGGGAAAAGTAGGCTTTGTTCGGCTAAAAGAATGCACAGACAGATTGCAAAAAGCAGTATCGGACGAAGGTCTGATACTGCTTTTTGTCTTTGCGGAATGCCGGACCCTTACTGGTGAACGGCCCCGTATGCCCGGATCTCGATAAGCTCCGCATAACGGCTGCCGTTCGTCGAATCAATCAGTACTCTGAGTTGGTCAGCCTGCACCGGATTCGGCAGACGGTGGATCACCTTGCGCTTGCGGTTATCGCTTCCGGCTGCAACCTCAGTCCACTTCCCGCCGGCAACAAGCGCCTCTACCCGGTAGTCACGAACCAGCTCGGGAATGATGGCAAAAGCCGTGCGGTGATGATGCAGGTTCACCAGATCTTCGTTGACATCATCGTTGAAGGTCAGGTGGATTTCGGCGATGGACTGCACCGAATCCCACTGCAGCTGCAGCCATTCCGGCTGTCCGCCTGCCATCGGCTGCGACATCCATTGCTGCGGCCCGCCGAACGGGCGGTGATAGCCGTTTACGGCTTTGTCCGTTGCGAAGGCGGCGGTCGGCGACCCGATCCGGCAGCAGAACGGCTGGCGGGCTTTGCCCTGCATCTTCCACAGCACCACGGGCTGATCCGTGGAGTGGTCCTCCAGATCCTTGGATACATGCGGCTCTTCATCCTTGAAGAAGACGAGCACGCCGCTGTGCGGCTGCTGCGAATGATACAGGCTGACCGCATCGTTCGCCTTGATGATGATAAAAGCATTTTGCGGCACCTGCGGCTGCCACTGCAGATCGAAGGTAAGCCATTGCTGCTCACCGGCTACGGCGTGGGCAGTTGCCCTTGCCTGCAGGGTATGCGGCACGTAATTTTCCCTGCGCCCGGTGTCCCACAGCTCGGCTGTAACCGAAGTGGCCTGCTTGGCATCAATCAGCAGCTGAAAGCGGCTGATTCCCGGATCCGCAGGAATAAGCACAGCGGCATCATGCTGCAGCGGATAAGCTTCGCCCGGTTGAGCCAGCTCAATCACGCCCAGCGTGCTTGAGGCGGTGACCCGCGCTTTGCGGGCGACATCATCTTCATCGCTGCTGCGCAGCCCGATGATCGAGGCATCGCTGCGCAGCAGCGTCTGCCGCAGCTCTTCCAGATGCCGCTGCTGCAGTTCGCGCGGGGTGATTCCCTTGCGGCTGCTGAGTGCGGCTCCGGTTCCGGCCGCTTCACCGATCACGGCGCAGGTGGCCATCACCCGTGTCGTGCCGAAGGCGACATGGGAGGCGCTGATATCGCGCCCGGCCATCAGCATATTCCGCACATTGGCGGAATAGAGGGAGCGGAAGGGGATATGATATACCCCGTCGGCATGCATATGCTTGGAGCCGCTGGCGTCGGCATACATCCCCTGCGGCGGATGCAAGTCGATCGACCAGCCGCCAAAGGCTACACCGTCCGCGAATTCGCGCTGGGCGATAATGTCATTCTGGTTTAGCACATAGTCTCCGGTAAGCCGCCGGTATTCACGTTTGCCGGGCAGTGAGCCGACCCATTCCAGCGTCATATTCTCAGCGCCGAACTTGCCGGAATTTTTGATATAATCCCAGATACCGTAAATGACCGACCACAGCTCGTCGCGGATCATTTCATTGTCATGAACGGCGTCATGCTCGCCGCCCCATTCAATCCACCAGTAGTGGCAGCCGGAATCACCGCTCTTAATGACACGTCGGATCGGAATCGTCGTCTGTGAGATGTCCTTGGCAAAGGAAGGCGGCACAAAATTCACCGGAACGCCGGTATCTTTGGTATAGAAGAGGATGGTGCTGCCCAGCGTAATGTCATCGGCGATCTCCGGCGCCCACTCTTCGCCGTATTCGCTCCGGGCTTCCCGTCCAAGGGCAAATTTGGCTCCGGCCAAAAATCCGATCAGGCCATCACCCGTGCAATCGAGATACATGCTGCTCTTAAAAGTGATTCTCCGCTCCGAACCCATCATCCAGCCGGTGACCGCAGTAATCGTCCGCTCCTGCTCGTCTCCTTCAGCCAGAACCTCATGGACATCCGTATTCAGGTAGAGTGTGATATTGGACTCAGCCTTGACAGCCTCCAGTACGACCAGATCCCATAGATAAGGGTTACCTTCCGGATTGCGGTACTGGTTCTCCACGAACAATTCACCCATAATTCCCGTTTCCCGGGCGTAGCGGTTCGTGCCGTGTGCCGTTGCTCCGCAGACCCAGACCCGCACCTCGCTGCTGGAATTGCCTCCGAGCACAGGGCGGTTCTGGATCAGAGCCACCTTTTGCCCAAGTCTCGCGGCAGCAATCGCCGCACATACTCCAGCCAGCCCGCCGCCGATCACCGTAATGTCATTTTGCACTAGCTCCTGCTTCATGAATGAGCACCTCTTAGGATTATATTCTTAATGCATATCTATAATTTCATAATGAAGCTGCTGCTTTACTTTTGAAATGCACGATTATATCATTAAGCATATACTTTATTTCGTGAAAGGGATGGAGCCATGAAACTTCTGGACCATATCTACTGGAAGCAGAAGACGAGTTTTGCCCTGCCAAGCGACTGCTATGATTCCTGGGTCGCCTTTGCGGTAGAGGAGGGGCTGTTCCGCTATGAAATTGGAGAACATGGCGGTGAAGCGGGGTTTGCAGATTTGGTCGTCTGCCCTCCCGGAATTCCCTTCATTCGTGAGACAATTACACCGCTCACCTTCCATTACATCCAGTTCACCCCGGAGAATGATGAAAGCCTGCCGCAGCCGGGGCTCCTGCAGCTTAGCGATACGAAGCGCCTAAGCTCGACCTATGCCTATTTGCGCCAGCTCAGTGAAGACAATAGTCCAGCCGCAAGGGAATGGAAACAGCATCTTATCAAAGACCTGTGGCTGCCGGTTCATATGGAGAGCCGGGCGGAAGCCGGAGGGCGTAAATTCTCCGAAGACGCAATGATGGATGAAGCTGCATCCATCATTGCCGATAGAGCCGCTGAACCACTCAGCCTGCTGGAGCTCGCCCGGGAGCTGGGATTAAGTCCCGTGCAGTTTACGCGGCGCTTCCGCGCAGCTTTTCAGGAGACACCTTCCTCCTATTTGAAATCACTCCGGTTGGCCAAAGCACGACTTCTGCTGAAGGACAGTGAACTGAATCTGGCCCGGATTGCCGAAAGATGCGGCTATGAGAACGGATTCTATTTAAGCCGGGTGTTCACGAACAGCACCGGAATGAGTCCGGCGGAATACCGTAAACGGCATAGGCTGTAGAAGCATAGAACAAATCTGTGCATCATAACCCCGGTCTATAGGAGCGATGCGACAAAACAATGCAATTTCCTCCAGCTTCAGCCGGGTGGCCCCTGCAGATGTTATAATAAGCCCACAAATGAAGGGAGAGAGCTGCGGAAATGAAGAAGCCGGACTGGAAAATGTTTATACCCCAGAAGCTGAGATACAGGCTGTTCGGCGCTTTTCTCATCCTTATCCTTTTGCCGTTCAGTGTGCTGAATGTATACAACTACCGGCAGATTGAATCCCTCGTCGAGGAGAAAATCAGCCAGCAGAGCCACGAGCAGCTGGTGCAGATGTATGGAACGCTGGAGGATCAGATGAGCGTAGCCTTCAAGACGCTGATCTTTCTGGAGCAGGATTCGGCGGTCCGCAGTGTTCTGACAAAGCCAGGCAACCGGTCGCCTCTAGAGAATAAGGCACTGATCGAAGAAAAATTCAAAATGCTCAACAACAGCTTCTTCCTATACAATCCTTCCGTATATTTCACCTTGCTGGACTTTCATGAGAGCGTATACACTTCTTATTTGCCGAAACAGGCGCTGGCCTACGAACCGTACCGTGAGCTCTTCAGCCGCCATCTGGGGAGCGTTGTCCCTGCAGATCAGGGCACGGTCCAAAGAGAGGCTGCCCTCCCGGGTGAAGCAGCAGCGCAAACATTGGATTCCGCAGAAGCCCAAGGCCTGTTCTACCAGTGGGATTCACGCGACGAGAACAATATGCTGCGGGAGGTATCCACCAGCCCTTATCTGCTCTCGCTGTATGCCTATATGAAGGACAGCGGAGGCAACCGCTACGGGCTGGCCCGGATCAGTATCGATTATTCCTTCTGGTTCCAGTCCGTCCTCAAGGAATCGCTGAGCAGTCAGGATTATTTTCTGATTACCGGCAAGGGAGAGACTGTGGCCCGCTCCTCCAAAAAAGCGGTGCTGGCCCCGGAGATCACCCGGGAAATTGCCCTCCATCCTGCACAGGCGTATCTGACCGATGACAAGTCCGGCACACTGATCAATTATGTCTATATCGAGTCGCTGGACTGGTATATGGTCAACCGGATTCCGCTGGCCGTGTTGTTTAAAGAAATTTCCGGGCTGAAGCAGCGTTATTTCCTGACGTTTTTTGCCTTCACAGCTGCATTTGTACTAATGGCCTTTATGATCTCTGCTACCTTTACCCGTCCATTGTCGCATCTGCAGAACAAGATGAAGGATGTCGTCCGCAAAAACCTGAAAATCCGCATCCCCGAAGGCCGGAGCCATGGCGAAGTGCTGGAGCTGACCCGGACCTTCAATACAATGCTGGATGACACGAATAAGCTGATTGCCCAGTTGAAGGCAGAGGAGCGGCAGAAGGAAGCAGTTCATTTCCATATGCTGCTGGCCCAGATGAACCCGCATTTTTTGCTGAACACCTTGAACACGATGAAATGGAGCGCCATCCGCAGCGGGAATGAGGAGATCTCCGAAATGTGCGTGTCGCTGGGCAAGCTGCTGGAGGTCAGCCTGAATGCTGAGGTTGAGCTGGTCTACCTCAAGGACGAGATCGAGCTGGTTCAGGCTTACCTGCATATTCAGCGGATCCGGTATCAGGGCAGCTTTGAGGTAACCTGTGATTTTGAAGATGAGCTGGAGTATGCGCTGGTGCCGAAGCTGAGCCTGCAGCCGCTGGTGGAGAATGCGATCCGCCATGGCGTCGGCCCTCTGACTGAACGGGGGCAGATCAGTATCCGTATTTACAGAAATGACAAAGCGCAGCTTACGCTGGAGGTTGGGGATAACGGTATCGGCATGGAGGAATCCAGGCGCCTGCAGGTGACACGGACCCGTAAGGGGATCGGACTGTCCAACCTGAAGGAACGGCTGCGGCTGCTCTTCAAGGGCCAAAGTGAGCTGGAGATTCTCCAGCTGTCACCGGGAACCCTGATCCGGTTCAGTATTCCCTTCCTGCTGTCGACACCTTATGTGCAGGACAAGAAGATCGAGTAAAAGGAGGAAGGTCTCATGTGGAGCGTACTGCTGGTGGAGGATGAGGTATTCGTAAGAGAGTCGGTGCGGGAGATTATTTCCTGGGAGGAGCTCGGCTTCATGGTTATCGGCGAATCCGGCAACGGGACCGAAGCGCTGGAACTAATCACGCGGGATAAACCTGATCTGGTGCTCGCGGATATCGTGATGCCTGGTCTGAACGGCATTGAGCTGTTGAAGCAGACCCGTCAAGCGGGGCTGAATACGAAATTTATTATGCTGACCTGCATGGGAGAGTTCGAATATGTCCGCCAAGCGATGGAATACGGGGCCTCCAATTATATTCTCAAGCTGTCAATGAGCGTAGGTTCATTGCGGGATACGCTGCGCAAGGTTAGCGCCGAGCTGAGTGCCGGCAGTCACCGGAATGTTGCTCTTTTGGAGGCAGACGGGATTCCGGCGGTTGTTGCAGCTTCTGCGGAAGCACCTGACACCGCTAACCCCGGACCGGGTGGGGCTTTTCCTGAAGATGAGGTAAAAAATCCGCCGCTGTCCGGCTTCGGCTCCCTGTCCGGGCCTATTGTTTCGCATCCGGAGATTAGCAAGATCATTGAATATATCGGAGAGCATTATGACCGCGATATTACAGTCAAGTCCATGTCCCGCTATGTGATGATGGGAGAGAATTATATCAGCGCCTTATTCAAAAAGAAAACCGGGCATACGCTGATCCATTATCTGCACGGTGTGCGTATGGAGAAAGCGGCAGTGTTTTTGCGGGAGACCGATCTGCCTGTGCATGAGGTGGGGCATCGGGTGGGCTTTCCGAGCGATAACTATTTCATCAAAATCTTTAAGCGCTGGACCGGATGCACCCCGAGCCAATACCGCCACCGTGAGGAATAGAAGAAATATGTGTGAGCATTTTTGCCCGGTCCCTGCTGCAAATTCCGTATATTTGTTCCGCTATGATGGTGGATTTGTATCTAAAATGCCTCCAGCGTCCCTGCTAGGATGTAAGGGAAGCACAATCCATAACAAAAACGGGGAGGCAGACAGAAACGATGAAAACTAAAAAAGGGTTGACCCTGCTGGCGGCATGCGTGCTGATGCTTGGGATACTGGGCGGATGCGGAGGAACTAAAAATAACACCGGTGGAGAAGCGCAGGGGAAGGAAGGCAGCAAAACGGTGAAGTTAACCATGTGGGGTGCCGTTCCGCCGGAGAACGGACCACAGGAGGTTGTGGATACCTGGAATGCGGAGCATCCTGAGACTCAGGTCGAATACGTGCGTTTTGTCAATGATGATGACGGCAACCTGAAGCTTGATACTGCACTCTCGACGGGGCAGAACGTCGATCTGTTCGTCAATTATACTCTGACCAATCTGGATAAACGCATCAAGGGCGGCACTGCCCTCGACCTCGGCGAATTCAGCGACTATAACATCGACGAGAAAATGGGTACGGATGCTGCTACCTGGAAAATAGACGATAAATACTACGGGATGCCAACCAAAAAGAATGCTTTGTTCTTTGCCTTGAATAAGGATGCGCTCGATAAAGCCGGGCTGGCCTTACCAACGGCATGGACCTGGGATGAAGCAAGAGAATATGCCGCCAAACTGAAGGCAGAGGGTTTCAAGTACGGGCTGGTGCAGCATACTGCCTCGCTGGTTGATCCGCTGGATTCCGCTCTCGTGAAGAACGGTTATGTCAAGGCGGATGGCAGCTCTAACCTTGATGATCCGCTGATCACCAAATGGCTTGAAACACTGAACGGAATGATGCAGGAGGATGCCACCACCCCGCCGCTTGGCGAGCAGCTGACCTCCAAGATGCCTGTGGAGAACATGTTCCTGGGCGGAGAATCAGCGATGATCAACATTGGGGAATGGCTGATCCGCAGCTCCAACAATATGACGGATTTTCCGCGTGAGTTCACCATCGCCTTTGCTCCCGTTCCAAGGCTGGCGGACAATGAGGCGGATTTCGTCAAAAGCGGCGGACTGGGCGACTTCATCTCCATCAACGCCAAATCCAAAAATAAGCAAGCGGCCTGGGAGTTCCTGAAATGGTATGCCGACGGCGGCATGATTCCGATGGCGGCCGGAGGTCGCCTGCCTTCCTCCAATGCGGTGGACCAGCAGACCGCGATCACCCATCTGCTTGGCGATCATGCGGACACCTATGATAAAGCTTCACTTGAGTTCGTGCTCTACGGCGATAAGACGCCAACCTTTGTCCGCAGCATCGCCCAGGAAATCGTGGATATGCGCGCCCAGGAATACGAGAAATATTTTCTTGGCAGCCAGACTGCGGAACAAACGGTACAGAGTATGGTCAAACGCCACAATGAATGGCTGAAGCAGAATCAGTAAGCCGCAGCCGGTTGTGCTGCATAGAACCGTTCCCTTATGGGGAGCGGTTTTTTTAAAATATAAGAATTTTATGCTTCACGCTATAAATTATCCTTCTATTTCTCGCTGAAACGGATACCGTTCTTTTGAGGACGGCGAAGCCGTTTCCACTTGTCCACGAATAGAACATTTCCATCCTCATGCCCCTAAGCAAACAAGCTGCAAATTAAGTAATTCTGTGATATCCATTCGGTGGTTATGTTCCTTAAAAGCCGCCGCCAGGCTTGTTATGCTTAAGTCGAGATCATACAGCTAAGGAGTGGGGGAACAATGAACAAATCATGGATGAAGCGGCAGAGCAGGCTGGGCTATCTGTTTATCGGACCGAATATGCTCGGGGTCCTGTTGTTTTTTATTATACCGGCCGCCTATTCGTTTTATCTGATGTTCACCGATTACAAATTTATGGACCCGGAGATTCATTTTGTCGGTCTGGACAACATTTCGAGGATGCTGGGAGACGAGCTTTTTTATGTGGCGCTGAAGAATACGCTTATCTTTCTGCTGGCCGTTCCGGTGTCGATTCTGCTGGCTTTTATAGTGGCGGTTATTCTGAACAAATCTGTTTATTTTCAAAAAACGCTGCGGGCGCTTTATTTCATGCCTTACATTACCAGCGGCGTAGCCATTGCATTTGTCTGGATGCTGCTGTTCCAGCCGACCTCGGGTCCGATTAACGGATTCCTGCGCGGTATTGGCATTAACCATCCGCCAGGGTGGCTGTCCACGACGGAAACCTCGATGTATGCGATTGACATCATCTGGATCTGGTTCATGCTGGGCTACAACATGATTATTTTTCTGGCTGCCCTGCAGGAAATTCCCGAAGAGCTGATGGAAGCCGCCAAAATTGACGGAGCCCGTCCTTGGCAGAGCATCCGCCGTATAGTCTGGCCGCTGGTGAGTCCTACAACCTTTCTGCTGCTGATCACCGGACTGATCATGACAATCAAGAACTTCGGCATCATTCAGGCGATCACCCAGGGAGGGCCGGGAAACAGCACAACGGTGCTGTCACTGTTCATTTATCAGAATGCCTTCCGCTATTACGAGATGGGTTATGCCGCCGCCATAAGCTGGGCGCTCTTCGCAATTATCATGATTTTCACCGTGTTCCAGTGGGCCGGCCAAAAACGCTGGGTCCATTACTGAGTGGACGGTTCAGCGTCCGGGTGATGGCTTCGCCACCAAATTTTCAGGAGGATTTCCTATGCAAAAAACAACGATTAGACCGGCAGCTCCTTACCTGCAGGAGATCAAGGCTGATTCTTCCCTTAATATCCGCAAAATCATCACAACCCTTGTGATGTCCGGTTTCGCCCTGCTGATGATTGTGCCTTTTATCTGGATGATCAGCACTTCGTTCAAGTCGCCTGCAGATGTGTTCAAATATCCGGTTCAGTGGATTCCTTCCAGCCTGAATTGGGAGCATCATATCAAGGTGTGGAGCGGGAATGACAGCTTTATTACCTACTACCTGAACTCGCTGAAAATATCGCTGATCAGCACGGCCGGCGCAGTGTTCTTCTCTGCTTTTGCCGCTTACGGGTTTGCCCGGATTCAGTTCAAGGGGCGGGAGCCGCTGTTCCTGGTCTACCTGTCGATGATGATGGTTCCGCCGCAGGTGCTGTTCGTGCCGAAGTTTCTGATGTTTGATTGGGCGGGCATCTATAATACACATTGGGCGCTGATTCTGCCCGGCATGTTCACGATCTTTGGAGTGTTTATGCTGCGCCAGTTCTTCCTGTCCGTACCTGCGGAAATTTCCGAAGCGGCATTTATCGACGGGGCAGGGCATTTCCGGATCTTTTTCCGGCTGGTGCTGCCGCTGGCCAAGCCCGCCTTGGCTACTCTTGCAGTCATCGACTTTTCCTGGCACTGGAATGATTACGAGAATGCGCTGGTTTTTCTGCTAGATAAGGATTTATATACCGTTCCGCTTGGCCTGCAAAATTTCATTCTTGAGAACAACGTAGACTACAACGGCATGATGGCGGCAGCGACAGCAGGCATTATTCCGATGATTATCGTTTTTCTGCTGGGGCAGAGGTACATTATTCAAGGGGTGGCCGGCAGTGCAGTGAAGGGGTAGGGAAAGAGGCAGGTAAACGCAGAACAACCTTTCGCAATCAGCCCATAGGGCTGTAGAGCGGAAGGTTGTTCTTATTCTTGCATGATATTCTATGTCCTATCATTCCTGCATAGGACAATTCTCGGCCTTACGTTGCGCTATTGTTTCCTTGACCATTTATTTCATTCTCTGCGTTTTACGCATTATACTGCGCCTGGTACAGGCGGCTGTAGGTACCTCCGGCGTTGACCAGCTCTTCGTGGCGGCCTTCCTCGGAGATGCCGTCTTCGTTTACAACAATAATCCGGTCGGCATTTTTGATCGTAGTGAGACGGTGGGCAATCACAAGGGTGGTACGGCCCACCGACAGGTCAGCCAGCGATTGCTGGATGGCGGCTTCCGTTTCCGTATCCAGTGCCGAGGTTGCTTCATCCAGAATCAGGATCGGAGGGTTCTTGAGGAACATTCTGGCGATAGCCAGGCGTTGTTTTTGTCCCCCGGACAGTTTCACGCCGCGTTCCCCGATCACTGTATCCATGCCATCCGGGAGGCTGCTAATCAGCTCTTCCAGGTGGGCGCGTTTGGCAGCTTCCCAGATTTCCGGAAGCTCCGCATCCAGCTTGCCGTAGGCGATATTCTCACGGATTGTGCCGGAGAACAGGAAGACGTCCTGCTGCACAATCCCGATTTGCTTGCGCAGCGAATTCAGCTTCATGTCACGGATGTCTATTCCGTCGATGGAGATGCTGCCGCCGGTGACGTCGTAGAAGCGGGGCAGCAGGCTGCAGATTGTGGTTTTGCCCGCGCCGGAAGGGCCGACAAAAGCAATCGTATCCCCGGCGTTGACCTTCAAGCTGATCTCCTGCAGTACCGAACGATTGTCATCATAGCCGAAGCTGACGTTTCCGAAGATAATATCTCCGCGCAGCGAACCGACTTCCACCGCACCCGGCTTATCGGCGATATCTGGCTCTGTATCAATCACCTCAAGATAACGCTTGAACCCGGCAATACCTTTCGGATAGCTCTCGATAACGGCATTGATTTTCTCAATCGGCCGAAAAAAGACATTGGACAACAGGATGAAAGCAACAAACTCACCGATCTCCAGCTCTCCCTGAATAAAGAACCAGGCGCCGCAGACCATGACCACAATTGTAATCAAACGTGTCATCATATAACTGACTGACGAGCTCTTGGCCATCAGCTTGTAGGCCATCAATTTGGTCTGGCGGAACATTTGGTTGTCAACAGCGAACAGTTCTTTTTCATATTCTTCATTGGCAAAGGATTGCACCACGCGGATTCCCCCGACATTGTCCTCGATCCGGGCATTGAAATTGCCTACGTTGCCGAATAGCCGGTGGTAGGTAGAGGTCATGCTGCGTCCAAAATGGATGATGACCCAAGCCATAATCGGCACGATAATGAACGTGATCACGGCCAGCTTCAGATTGATATCGGCCATCAGGATAAAGGCTCCGATCAGCGTCATCACGGCAATGAATACATCCTCCGGACCGTGATGCGCCACCTCGCCGATATCGTTCAAATCATTGGTAATCCTACCGAGCAAATGCCCGGTTTTATTGTTATCGAAGAAGCGGAAGGAGAGCTTCTGGATATGATCGAACATTTTTTTGCGCATATCTGTTTCAATATTTATTCCCAGCATGTGCCCCCAATAGGTGACAACATAATTCATTGCGGTATTAAGAGCGTAGATGGCAAGCAAGGCAACGCTGGCGATCAGAATTAATGACCAGTCTTGTCCGGGGAGCAGATCATCAATAAATTTATTCACGGCCACCGGAAAGGCCAGCTCCAGAAGCCCCGCACCCACCGCACAGGTGAAGTCGAGAACAAACAGCTTCTTATAAGGACGATAATAGGAAAAAAAACGACGCAGCATCTCTTGTTCACTCTTTTCTGTAATGTTATGTATTCTAGTTGAGAGTGATTCTCAACTACCTTTATTCTTAGGATACTAAAGAGGGTTGTCCGATTTGTCAACCGCCGGAATAATTTAAATTGCAGGGGAAGTGCGTTAATTCTTGCCGTATCACCCAGACCAGACTTGATATTTTCACATATTTTAAAAGTATTCAAGTATAAAGGAGGAGTTAACATGAGCGAAAATGTTGGAGGATACGGCGGTGCTTTCACTTCCACTGGAGCGATTCTGGTGTTGTTCATCCTGCTTGTAATCATCACTAAGTCTCTCTGGGTATAATCAGCTGATTTAATCTTCTCCAAAGCCGCCGGTCCTTTTGGACCGGCGGCTTTTTCAGATGGAAGGCCGTATAGTTAAGCTATCCTGAGAATCCAAGAAGCTGTGCACCGGCATACATAAGGGGGTATAATGTAACAAAGCGTGATACATAGAACAGCTTCATTTCCGTACAAGCCCGGTGCTTGACGGATTTTTTCGCTGCAATCAGGAGGAGCCTCATGAAAGCAAGGCAAGAAGACCGCAAGATTCAGACTTCATTATCCACCTTATCCCAAGGAAACGCAGGATCTAAACGTATTCTGCTCGTGGTCGGCATTATTTTTGTCGCAGCGGCGCTGCGGGCCCCGTTCACCTCTGTCGGACCGTTGCTGGAGATGATCCGCGATGATCTGGGATTATCCAATACACTTGCCGGAGCAATAACTACATTGCCGCTGCTCGCTTTTGCGCTGCTGTCCCCATTTGCTCCGCAGCTCGCCCGCCGTATTGGCCTTGCCAACGTGCTGATGCTGGCGCTGCTGGCATTGTCGATGGGAATTCTGATCCGTTCTGCCTCGGGAACCCTCACATTGTTCGCAGGCACCGCAATCATCGGGCTGTCGATTGCGGTATGCAATGTGTTGCTGCCGGGACTGATCAAAGGCAAGTTTCCCGGGCGTATTGGCCTTCTAACCGGGATTTATACGGTTTCGATGAATTTATGCGCAGCGGTGGCTTCCGGCATTAGTGTTCCGATAGCGGACCAGGCAGGGTTCGGTTGGCGGGGTACGCTTGCCCTGTGGTTCATTGTCGCTGCACTGGCTACTCTATTCTGGATTCCGCAGATGAAGAGCCTGGGCCAAGGGAGTGGAACAAGCACGCCCGGCTCAGCCGGGAAAATGTGGCGTTCACCGCTCGCCTGGCAGGTTACCTTATTCATGGGCCTGCAATCTCTGCTTTATTACGTTCTGATTGCCTGGTTCTCGGTCATTCTCGGTGAGCGGGGCATGTCCTCCAGCCATGCGGGCTGGATCCTTTCACTGCTGCAGCTGGCCCAGCTGCCGTTTACTTTTTTTGTTCCTTTATGGGCAGGCAAACTGAAGAACCAGCGGGGGCTGGTTGTTATTACGGCTGTTTTGTTCATGGCCGGAATCTCCGGCGTTTGGTTCGGCAGCAGCGCATGGATGCCGGTATGGGCGATCTGTATCGGCATTGCCGGAGGTTTTGCCTTTGGTCTGGCAATGATGTTCTTCAGCTTGCGCACCCGCAGCACACAGGAGGCAAGCGAGCTGTCGGGAATGGCCCAGTCGATCGGCTACCTGCTGGCAGCCATGGGACCGGCATTGTTCGGCCTGCTTCATGACGCTACGCACAGCTGGAACGGTCCGTTGGCACTGCTCGTAGCGGCAAGTGTTCTGCTGCTCGTGGCGGGGCTGGGAGCCGGAAGCAACCGGTATGTAGGAGACGCAACAGAACCCGCCAAATAACGGCGGGTTCTGTTGTGATATTTGATTGTGATGTGAATCCCTATAGAAAATAGCGGCCCGAATGGTTCTTATTGTTTCTTAAAACCAATGTCAACGGAATCAAGGCAAGTATTATATAAATTCCTATAAATACAGGCAGTTGAAGACTATTTTCTTTTTCAACCAGCCCCATTGTTATGAAAATAAGTCCTAGCAAAAAATGGGGCAGAGCCAACCCTTTTTGGAAGGAGCCGATGGATTCCTCGCTAATTAATGTTTTTGCATTTTTACCAATGAAGAGTTTAAAACTTAGCAAGTGACCTATCCCGGAAATGATCATTGCGATCCCTAGAAATAGTTGAGCATACATGTAACCAACCCCTCTTTTGTGACTTGTTATTCGAACCCATCAATTGAGGTTATCATCCTAATGCAAACTATTGTTCCCATTTATTGTAACAGAAAGGCGAGCGTGGCAACAATGTTTACGAAAGAAACGTTGTGTTAGCAAGTATGAAGCTGCGGCTGCAGCAGATGAATCAAAGATTCTTCGAAGCGGGAAACAAAGGCCATATCCGTATCATAGGTACCGGTATTCCATTGCTGATTCATCAGAAGTCTCCTTTCAGGTCAAACAGGAATACTTCTGTTGTATCATGCGTTATCTTATAAGTGAAATATATAAATCAATTAGAGTTTATCTTCAAAAGCCGAAAAGACTCCGACCTCTATAGGCGGAGATGAATCGGCGGTTTTCAACTATTCAGCGAACGTATGTGCTATACTTTAAGAAAATACTATAAAAGGGGGTGTCGCACATGATCGTTCATCAAGCCTATAAATACCGCATCTACCCGAATACCGGGCAACAGCAACTCATTCGTCGAATGTTTGGCTGCTGCCGCTTTGTGTTCAATCATTTCCTGGAAGAGTGGAATCAAACCTATGCCGAGACAGGCAAAGGTTTGTCATATCAGACCTGTGCGACACAGCTCCCCGTCCTAAAAACCCAATATGACTGGCTCAAAGAAGTCGATAGTATTGCTTTACAGTCCGCCGTTCGGCATGTGGCAGATAGCTTTGACCGCTTTTTCAAAAAGCAGAATCAAGCGCCTCGCTTCAAAAGCCGGAAGCATCCAGTACAAAGCTACACCACGAAATTCACGAACGGAAATATCGCCATTGAAGGCAACCGATTGAAGCTTCCCAAGCTCGGCTGGATGCGTTTCGCCAACTCTCGGAAGCTGGAGGGTCGTATACTGTCCGCTACGGTACGGCAAAACGCCAGCGATAAGTATTTTGTCTCCCTGGTTTGCGAGGTAGAAAAGATCCCACTCCCACAAGCAGATGCACATATCGGCATTGACTTGGGGCTTAAGGAATACGCTGTGTGCTCAAGCGGCGAGCATTTTGCCAACCCCAGGTTTTACCGTCAATATGAGAAAAAGCTTGCGCTGTGGCAGCGGCGTTTGGCGAGACGCACACCAGGGGGCTCGAACTGGAAGAAAGCCAAGAAACACATTGCCCGTATTCACGAACACATTGCAAATTCTCGGAACGATTTTCTCCACAAGATGACAACGAAGCTGATCCGTGAGTGCCAAACGATCAGCATCGAACATCTGTGTGTGGCGAATATGATACAAAATCCTAAACTCTCCAAGTCCATCGCTGATGCGTCCTGGGGCGAATGGGTGCGTCAACTCACGTATAAAGCATCCTGGTATGGACGAACCCTCCGGGTTGCCGACACCTTCGAGCCGACCAGTCAGCAGTGCCACGTATGCGGCACGATCCATCCCGAAGTGAAGAACCTCTCGATTCGAGAATGGACATGTGTAGCTTGCGGAACACACCATGATCGGGATGAAAATGCGGCTCATAATATCAAACAGGTAGCGGTATAGCTATTACCTAAAAAACGTAGAACTGCGAGAACGCAGGGATCGCTTGCCCATAAGAGGAGGTTGCTCCTCTGTTCGCAAGAATCCACCCCTTCAAGCGTCAGCTAAGTGGTGGAGATTCAATGGTTATGCCTATCATCAGTTTCAAGCCGGATTCACCCGCCTGCCCCCAATAAGGCCAAGCTGATGCCGTATAAGCTGAACAGGATCAGGATGATCGAGGATATCAGGCTCAAAGATCGAATGAAGGCATCTGGCAGTTTGCCGCTGATCCAGCAGATAATAGCAGATAACAGCAGCCACCAGCAGCAGGAGCCGAGCGCAATTCCGGCCGGGAGGAACAGGGAAGACCCGACAGTATTTCCAAGTGAAGCTGCGAGCGCCATGAAGCTTAGAATGGTGGCCGGATTAGCCAAAGTCAGAAGAAAGGAGGAGAACATGCTGTAGGCTATTCCGCTGCGGACGGCTTCCGGTTTGGCACTGGATTTGCCCGGCCGCAGAGCTTTTACTCCAAGAACCCCGAGGAAGAGGCTGCCGATGAGCCGGAGCGGCAGATCATAGGCAGAAGTGAACTCAGTCACAATTCGGAAGCTGGTGACGGTAGCCAGAGCATACAGTGCATCGGCAAGCGCAATTCCCGCACCGGTCGCCAGGCCTGCCCAGAAGCCGTGCTTCAGTGTCCGGTTAATGCACAGCAGAGACATGGGACCGACAGGAGCGGCAATTATGAAACCGAAACCGAAGCCGCTGAAGAGGGCGGGCCAGCTGATCATGGTGCAGTGTCTTCAGGCGACAGCGGGACATTCGGTGTTTCTTTAACCGTTCCGAGGATGATCGTTGTGCGGGTCCGCACAATACCCGGCAGGCTCTTCAGCTCCTCACTGATGATCCGGTCAAGATCGCGGGTTCCCCGGCAGCGGATCTTCAGAATGTAGTCGTCATCTCCAGCCGTATGATGGCATTCCTGAATTTCCGGCAGCTTCAGCACCAATTCCAGAAAAGCCTGCCGGTGCGTTGGCCGCTCCAGCGAAACCGCAATGAGCGCCGCCAACCCAAAACCGGCAGATTCGGCGTCAATCAGCGCCGTATAGCCTTTGATCATTCCTTGCTCCTCCAGTCTCCGAACCCGGTCAGCAGCCGCAGGAGAAGAGAGGCCAAGCAGTCCGGCAAGCTCGGCCCAGGTCATTCTTCCATTCGCCATAAGTGCATTGATGATTTTGTGATCCAAAGAATCCATATTATCTAACCTTCCTTTATGAAGTGTTATATGTAATTTACTTTGAATACGTAAGTTAGTCAGTGATTAATGTTTCAGTGTAAAAATAGGGATTGTCCTGTCCAGACGAGTGATTAATGTACTGCTTCGGAAATAAAACTTGCACTTTACATCAAAAGGGAGTATATTCTTAATTACGGTGATTAAATCGCTGTATACATAATATGCGGTCATGGCGGAATTGGCAGACGCGCTGGCTTCAGGTGCCAGTGATAGCAATATCGTGGAGGTTCGAGTCCTCTTGACCGCATCATAGTTTACAAACCAAACCCTTCTTCGGAAGGGTTTTTTATTTTGCGTTTTACAGGGTATGTTTGTGTCGTTCGAATAATGAAAATGGCTGTCAAGCGGGATGAATGGAAATGAAACAATTTGAGGAGCAAGTTCTCAAAATAGTGAGGGAAGCCTAACTGTTGGGTAATGTCACCATCTATTGGGAGGGATACTGTTCCGCCGTCTTAGTCAGATCTTACGTACCTTGGGGGTCACATATTGACTCTTTCAAGCCTCCGTTCGGTTTATCTTGCTTGCAGCATAGTTGTGGGGGAGGAGTTTCATCGCCCTGTGTCATCCGACTATACATATCCATCCCTTCTTTTGTTAAATGAGGCAATATAAGGCTCCAAAGGATGGAAAAGATATTTTTCTGCTTTGGAAGAAATTTTTGGAGAAGAATTATTTCCTGTGTCCCATACATATTGATCGATAATAAAGAAATAGACAAATCTTCATATTGTCCGGCATATAATTCTTCTTTCATAATTCCATTATTAACAAATAGGGTAAATGTATCGGTAAAAAGTGTATAGAAATCATTAACAACCTTAATTTGCATATTAGCTATCTCAGGATACAGCTTAGGCAATTCTGTGAAACTGGAGAAATAAAAGAAATATTTTTCGCGGAATGCACTAAGGATTAAAAACTGCTGATTCAGCCCTTGGATAGAAACCTCCGCTGAGAAATTTAAGTATTGATATTCTTCATACTGCCTTGCCATAACACCAATCATGAGGTCTTGTTTTTTTTTGAAATGGTATGTCAAATTGCCAGGACTAATATTTAGCGCATCGGAAATATCCCTCAATGTTACATATGCATATCCATTTTTATTAAATAATTCAATTGAAGTCTCAAGGATCTTATCTCTTAAATTATTATCCATGCCTATCTCCTTTATAGCGTTTGTGATATGCACTTGAAATCAAAAGCATTATATCACAAATTGGCCCTTCAAGCCGAAATAAGTAGCTTGATTAAGGATATGGAAGGATTCAAGAGATGTTTGCCGAGAATCCTCAGCTAAGAATGATTTTCTCGAAAAAGATCAAAGTTGAATTAATGTACTCGTAGGAATACACTTACTTTAGTACACGTGTACTAATATTTCTTATATAAAAATGATAGAAGAAGTGAATCCAATTGCTGGAAGAAGGGAGGGTATCCATTGGTATGGAAATGCTGCACCTAAGGATGTTCCCGTTGTTCTAATTAATCCAGGCTGGAAGGACTTGAAATTGAACAGGACACAGAAGCACACAGCTTATTGATTGACTGGTTTCAAGAAAAACTATCAAATGGAGGCAAGCTATGAATCCTCTACCTATCGACACTAACGAAAGAAGTAATCACTTTTATGAGCTTACCTGGAAGGAAGTAAAGATTCCGATGAGAGATGGGAATTATCTCGCCGCAAATCTGTATCAGCCTAATGCGGACGGGGATTTTCCTGTAATCATGACGATGTGTCCGTATGGAAAGGATACGCATTTCTCACAATTTGCTCCTGCTAACCCGACGGTTGCAATAGAATATACCCATTTGCAGGATAAAGGACCGTTACTAAGCTGGGAAACACCAAATCCTGAATATTGGGTGCCACAAGGGTATGCTGTATTGCGAGTAGATGAACGTGGTATCGGTAATTCTCCAGGGAAGCTTGATATATTATCAAGTGCTTTAAAGAAGGATTATTATGATGCAATCGAATGGGCTGGAACGCAAGCCTGGAGCAATGGACGGATAGGACTGCTGGGCATCTCCTACTTGGCAATGAGCCAATGGGCTGTGGCATCCGAACAACCTCCTCATTTAGCGTGCATCATACCTTGGGAAGGTACAGTAGATTATTATGCGGATTTCTGTTATCCGGGTGGAATTCAGGCAAACGGCTTTCTTTCATTCTGGTGGAAAAACGGTGTTTTGACACATCAATACAATCCCGGTGGAAGCCTCTCCGAGGAACAACTGCAGGACAATCGCATTGATTTCCCGGAGATGGTCAAAAACAATCCATTACGTGATCAATCATGGACGAATCGGTTCTCTGATCTAAGCAAAGTAGAGGTACCTTTATTATCCGCAAGCAACTGGTTTAGCGCCGGAATGCATACCCGGGGGAACTTTCTGGGATTTCAGAATGCAGCATCGGAGCACAAGTGGCTTGAAGTGCATATCGGCAGCCATGTTGGTGAATTCTATACCGCTCAGGGTCGTGAGCTGCAGAAAAAATTCCTCGATTATTGGCTCAAGGGAATCGATACCGGCATAACGAGGGAGCCGAAGGTGAAGCTTGCCATTCCCCGCGGAGGTAATAGCTACACATGGCGCTACGAGAATGAGTATCCGCTTATGCGTACCCAATGGACTCGATTCTACCTTGATGCAAGCTCAAAGCTGCTTTCAGTGGAACTTCCGCAAGCCAAGAGCCAGCTTTGCTATGATGGCGATAAGGAGCGCGAGTCCAGGCACTGGGCCGAGCCCTTTATGGTGAAAGCATTCTCGAGAGAGGAAAACAACTCCAAGCGTATTCTGTTTGAAACTGCTCCGTTGGAGAACGAAACAGAGATTCTGGGGCCTATCAAGCTCCGCTTGTGGGCATCGTCAACTACAGATGATATGGACATTTTTGTATCTTTGCGCAACATTGACCCTCTTGGCAATGAGGTAGTTAATTCAGGAGCACTAACGGACCAATTCCCCATTAGCCAAGGCTGGCTACGCGCTTCCTTACGTAAAACGGATGATCAAATATCGGCGGAATATAAGCCCTACTACAGCTTCGATGAGATTCAGAAGCTGATTCCCGGGGAAGTCTACCCCTTGGATATAGAGATATGGGATAGCGCGATTGTTGTAGCTAAAGGAAATCGGTTGCTCCTGGAAATTGGCAGCCAGAATCAGAGCGGCTGCGCACTGCTGACTCAGACGGCGGATGACAGGGTTTGGGAAGCAGACGTTACTCTATATACAGGGGATGAATTTGATTCTTATTTATTGCTGCCGATCATACCCTAACTGGATTTAACTCTTCCCTACCATTTCATCAGCTCGGGCAGGTTGTGGAATTTGGCAAAGCGCGATTTCATCCGGTAGCTGCTGCCCAGTTGTTCTAAGGTGAGCAGATCATCCTTTTTGCATATTGTGAAGCTGAAATGTGAGACATCGAACTGTAGTGGGGAATTTTACATGGTACACTCGGTTTATTGCGGTGAATTTGCAGATATACAAATGATCGGTTACATCACCTCACCTGATGTTCATGAAGCGAATTACCAATTTGGCGCGTATAGAGACCAGAAATATATACTAACCTCAGTCCTTGAGCAATCTTGAGATGCAGTGAGCTTTCTAGCCGCTGCTTCTTTTTTTGCCTGTCCGTTCCTCCGGTTCTTATATGATCAGGTTTGTGAATATTGAATAACGTCACAATAATGACACAATATCTGTTCATTTTTTCCGGCAGAAAAACAGTTATACCTATTAGAGAGGAGGGGACGAGGTGGATGAAAGGGAATGGATTCGGCGGATTCAGGAAGGGGAAACCGAATATCTGACACCGCTGATTGAGCGGCACTACGCTGGCATCCAGAAGTATTGCTGCTGGCGGGTACGGAACGCGGAAGAGGCGAAGGATTTAACTCAAGAGACCTTTTACCGCTTCTGCCGCCATATTGAGCGCTATACTGACGCCGGAAAATGCCGTGCGTACTTATACACTATCGCCCGCCATCTATGCAACGATCATTTAAGGAAGGGGCAGCCGCTATCCCTGGAGGACGAGAGGGATGCAGCAGACTGGAGGGCTGCACAGCAAAGCAGCTCAATAGAAGAACAGGTGGAAAGAGAGCAGCTGGTGCATGAGCTGTTTGAGCTGCTGCCTGAGGCGCAGCGGGAACTGGTGTTTATGCGCTTTTGCCTGGATCTGACCTACCGTGACATTGCCCGCGTAACAGGAGTGAACGTGTGTATGGTGCAGTACCGGGTGAAGCGCGGGCTGGCTGTACTAAGAAGCCACTTGGAAAGGAGTGAACCCGTTGAACAAGAGATCAGAGCAAGCCATCGTCAACGCCCTAAGGAACTACCCCACGCCCCCCATTGAACGGCAGCATCTTGAAGATACCGCCAGAGGGGCGGTGGAGGTGCTGCGCCAGAGACAAGCCGGACGGAGAACGTCGTTCGGAGAGTTCTATCTGGCCCAGCTTCGCTTCATCAGCTGGAAGGTATGGGCCGTGCAATTGCTGATTGTCCTGGGAATGGTGCTGTTACTGCGAAACGCCCTTCAGGAAATGGGAGAGAGTGTGCAAATCGTCATGATGGTCTCTATATCCGCACCTCTGCTGGTAATGGCTGGAATCCGTACTCTGACCCGTTCGCTTAGCTGTCATATGCTGGAGATAGAACTCAGCACCCGCCATCTCCTGGAGAAGCTGACGATGGTCCGCATGAGTCTGCTGGGGATGACGGATTTGCTGGGTCTGACCCTGCTGGCTGCGATATTAAGTGTTTGGATACATAGTGATGTTGCAACCATGCTGATCTATCTGCTTGTGCCTTTTAATTTAACTTGCCTCGGCTGCCTGTGGCTGCTCAATCGGGTTCGCACCCCAAGCTGCGGATATTACTGCCTGACCTTCGCCGGCGTGGTGGCCTTGGTACAGATGATACTTGCCTTTACCCCGAACCTGTGGGTGTTTGAACCAGCAGCAATGGGAGTATGGCAGATGCTGCTGCTGGTGACAACCGCAGGAATAGCGCTGCAGGTACGCGGTTTGCGCAAGACTTGCCGGAGTCTGGAGACCGCTTCCAGCCTGATGTGAAATTACCGCAGCGCAGGCCGCTTGGCTACAGGGAGCATTGAATAAGGAGGGGTTCATAACGTGTTGGAACTGACTATAAATGAGCTAAGCAAGCGCTTTGCCGCGAAACAGGCGGTGAACGGCATTTCGGCCCGGCTGACCAGCGGTGTGTATGGTTTGCTCGGAGCTAACGGAGCAGGTAAAACAACGCTGATGCGGATGATCTGCGGCATTCTCAAGCCGACCTCGGGGATGATTCAGATGAACGGCCAGGAGATTGGCCGCATGGGGGAACAATACCGCGATCTGCTGGGCTATATGCCTCAGGACTTCGGATATTATCCCGATTTCAGCGCGGAAGAGTTTCTGTGGTACGTCGGATCGTTGAAAGGGCTGACCCTGAAGGCTTCGAAGGGGAAAGCCCGTGAACTGCTGCGCATGGTAGCTCTGGAGGAGGCGGCCCGCAAGAAAATCCGCACCTTTTCCGGGGGGATGAAGCAAAGGCTCGGCATCGCCCAGGCACTGCTGAATGATCCCCGCCTGCTGGTGCTGGACGAGCCAACGGCGGGACTGGATCCCAAGGAGCTGGTACGCTTCCGCAACCTTATAGCCGATCTGGCCCGCGATAAGATCATCCTCCTGTCGACACATATTGTGTCCGATGTGGAATATATCGCCGATCAGATTCTGGTGATGAAACAGGGTGCGCTGCTAATGAGCGGGACGGTAGAACAGCTGACAGCTACGATGGAGGGCAATGTCTGGTTATGCCATGTTCCGGCGAGGGAAGCGGAGGCGTGGAATGAACGGTACTGTGTGAGCAATCTGCGGCATGAGCGGGACCGGGTTGAGCTGCGTATTGTCTCTAAGGTCCAACCCGCAGCTCATGCAGTTTCGGTTTCACCGACGCTTGAAGACTTGTTTCTATACCATTTTCAAGATGAATCGGCTGCAGCGGCTGGCGAAGTCAAATAGGAGGTGCAGTTTATGGATATTCTGACCCGGTTTGAGCTCAGAAAGATCATGAGACGGAAATCATTTTTTATAGGCATAACACTTATAATCGTCGTGGCCTTATTAGGAGTATGGGCGCTCGTTTCGGGTGCGTACATAACGGACAAGGACGGCAATGATCTAAAAGGACTGGAAGCCATCCCGCTCCGAAAGGAATACAACCGCCAGCTAGCCGGACCGCTGACGATAGAGAAAATAGCGGCTGCAGTCAAGCAACATCAAAAAGTCATACATGATCCGAAAAACCTTAACGAGAAGGGGGAGCTCACAAATGAGGCTTATGTAACCTACAAAGAGCAGAGTTATCAGATTGATACGTTGATCCGGTTTGCTTTTTCCCATTCCCGTGAATACGATCATTATATTATCGACAGCATGACACCTAGTACTGCAAAGACCTTCTACCAGGAACGTCTCGATAAGGTGAAGGAGTACATAGACAGGGATTATACTCCCGGCAATGCTTCTGCCAAAGAGAATGCTTTTTTTATGCGGATGAATAAGTCCATTCCAGTCCCCTTCCAAATGGACTATGTAACCGGCTGGGAGAGTGTGTTCGAGAACCTGCAGTTTGTTTTATTGATCAGTGCGTTTGTGATTGCGATTTGGCTTGCTCCTGTCTTTGCCGGTGAATACCAGAGCGGGGCGGATGCGATAATCTTGTCCTCCCGTTATGGCCGCAATAAGGTGATTGCCGCCAAATTGAAAGCCGGTTTGATTGTCTCCCTTGGCTTGCTTGCTGTGGGATTAGGCACCTACACTCTCTTGATGCTTGGGATTTTTGGATTTGATGGGGGAAGCGCCAGCGTGCAGATGATCAAGCTTTTTGCCCCGGTTCCTTTCACGGTGTTTCAGACCTATTTATGGGCAATTCTTATTGGCAGCCTGGCCTGTCTGACCGTGGGGGCGGTGACGCTCTGGCTGTCCAGCCGGATGAGCACCCCATTTCCCGTTATCATTGTCATTGTCATTTTGCTGATCGGCCCGCTGTTTTTTCCGGCTAGCAAGAGCAGCCGCTTGTATAATCATATTATGAACCTGCTGCCTGGCAAAATGGTTGACGGCATTACGAGAGTAACCGAATACGAAGGATATTCTGTGTTTGGACAGCTGATTCCCAGCTATAAGTTTGCTACAGGCTTTGCAATAATTGTTATTGCCCTGCTCCTGCCCTTTACTTATCGCGCCTTTAAAAACCATCAGGTGGTTTGATAGGAAAAACTCAAGGTGCAGCTCTCAAGTTCCAAACGGAAGTTGTCAAAAAAGTACGGATTCGCAGATTGCTGATGCAGCAGTTTGCGGACCCGTTTTGTTTTTTTTCGGGAGCACTGTAACTATTTCGGAGGCTTGGACGAATAAGTAGTAGAAGGCTGCGGGAGAGGAGGGGATTCGGACGAACGATATCCAGAGAGGAAACAGACAGCGCTCCATTATGGAGGATGAGGCTGCGGGTCACCCGGATGATGAGGCAGCCGTGCTGATCAGGTTCCGGCAGGGAGAACGGGAGGCTTTTGAATGGCTGGTTCGTCAATACCGGCAGCCTGCGGTAGGGTTTGCCTATCATCTGACCGGGGATTATCATACCGCCGAGGATTTGGCACAGGACTCTTTTGCCTATCTGCTGGTGTATCCGGAGAGATTCGATACCCGCGCGTCTTTTAAAACCTATCTGTTCACAATCCTCCGCAACAAAAGCATAGATTCCTTGCGGAAGCGGCAGCGGACCCTGCCGGTTGAAGCAGGGAAGCGCAGGCGTCCCGATTCCTCCTTTTCAGGGGATTACTCAGGAGATAACCTGCCTGAAGGAAACCGCATGCCGCCTCCCGGCAGGGAGGATCCCGAGCGGATGGCGATTGTGCACGAGGAGGACCAGGAGTGGCAACGGCGTTTGCTTACGCTCAAGCCGGATTACCGGATGGCCGTGTATCTCGTTGATGTAGGTGAGATGTCTTATACAGAAGCGGCAGCTATTATGGGCCGTACAACGGTGAGCTTCAAAGTGCTGCTGCACCGGGCCCGCAAGAAGCTGAGGCAGATATACGAAAAGGAGGAGTGGGATTGTGAAGCCAGCCGAAGAGGAACAAGCGTTTCTAGAGGAAGTGTACCGGAAAGCCCGTCTGCTGGAGTATGACAAACGTGAGGCTGAGAAGGTGCAGAGAAACAGCCGGAAGCTCGACAGGCAAAGAAATACTAAGCTGGCGGGTATTGTGCTTACTGCGGTTGCTGTTTTTGTAATGATCAAGTTCGAAGTTATTGATGTAGTGTTGCTCGTCTTGCTGTCACTCCTCCTGATCGGAATAGGACTGATGGTGGAGAACACGGAGTTTACCTGGGACCAGGAAAGCGATTAGTAGTAAGTAGTCAAAAGCATGTGAGGGAGAGGACCAGAATGGAACTTGTAATTGAACAACTGACCAAAACCTACGGGAGTAAGCAGGCTTTAAACGGTGTCAGCTTCAAAGTAGGCGAAGGGATACACGGCCTGCTTGGTCCTAACGGGGCAGGCAAAACAACGCTGATGCGGCTGCTTGCAACTTTACTTACACCCACATCCGGCAAAGCAACGATCGGTGGAGTACCTTTGACGGACAAAGCGCAGATCCGCCAGCTGGTCGGTTATCTGCCGCAGGAATTTGCATTTTATCCAGGGATGTCGGTGCTTGAAGCGATGGATTATCTCGCACTTTTGTCCGGGGTGAAGGGGCATTCGGAGCGGAAGCGGAGAATCGACGATTTGCTGGAGCAGGTGAACCTGACGGAGCAGCGCCGGACCAAGGTGAAAGCACTGTCCGGCGGAATGAAGCGCCGGCTCGGCGTGGCCCAGGCAATGGTGCATGAACCGAAGCTGCTGATCGTCGATGAGCCCACGGCAGGGCTTGATCCGGAAGAGCGGATCCGCTTTCGCCGGCTCCTCAGCCGGTTCTCTGAAGGGAGAATCGTCCTGTTGTCCACCCACGTTGTGGAGGATGTGGAATCCACCTGTGAGCAAATGACCGTGCTGCATAAGGGAAGTCTGCGCTATCACGGCAGAATCGGTGACCTGACGGGGGCTGCCGCCGGACGCGTCTGGACGGTGGAGCTTGACCGGGCGCAGTGGGAGCGGGACCGTGACCGCTTCCCTGTGCTGTCTGCTGTGCCGGAAGGCACAGGAATGCGCATCCGTGTTCTCGCCGATCAGCAGCCTTATCCGGGAGCGCAGCAGGCCATACCGTCTATTGAGGATGCCTATCTTTACCTGATGCGCAAGGAGGAGTCGTTCGTATGATAGGGCTCATTGGTAAAGAGATTCGCATGATTCTGCGCAGTCTCGTCTTTTATGTATTTATACTAGTGGCCTGCTTCTTCTATTTCACCGAATATGCCGCAGAGCAGACCTGGAGCGAGCTTCGGCCTCCCGTTATGACTGAGCCGCAAAATGTGGGTCCCCCGGAACATCCTTTTTACGGCTGGAAGCTGCCCGGGAACACCTCTGAACTTGCTACGCAAATGAGGAAAGAGATGGGCTGGGACCTGGATGCCGGTTCAACAACCAAGCTGAGAATCGGCTTTCCGCTAGAGAGCAAACTGGATAAGCAAGAAAAAGCTGCCCTCACCGAGGCTGCTTCCAAGCTGGACATCATTCTTAAAGATTCGGACAAGTACACGATGGAAGACGTTTACAAGGTTTCTGATGATTTGAACGAGCAACTTGGCGGGAGCAGTATGTACAAAAGAGGGATGGATGAATTCGGCTTTGGTATCGATAACTACGAGGAAGCGGTGAAAGCGCAGGAACAAACGCTTGTACGCTACAACGAGGTTGTAGAGGCCGGAGAGCTGCTACCCGGAGCCGCACGGTATTTCAGCGATTACCTCGCACTCCCGGCTGGTATCTTTCCGGTATTCCTTTCGGCCTTTCTGCTGCTCCGTGACCGCTCCAGCCGAATGAGCGAGCTGATATACAGCCGCCGGGTTTCGTCATGGACCTACGTCGGTTCAAAGTTTATCGCGCTTGGGATCATGCTCTCCCTGATTTATCTTGTGCTTGCAGTTGCCGGCGGCTGGCAGACCGTAAATGCCCTGGAACTGAAGGGACAGACGGCGGAGGCGATTTTCCTCTTCCTTGGATACACAGCTTGGTGGCTGCTGCCTACAGTCTGGGCTTCGATTGCCTTCGGAATGTTCGGCTCTATGCTGTTCCGCCGGGGGATTGTGCCGATCGCCCTGCAGATCGTCTGGTGGTTTATTTCTGTGCTGCCGCTTATGGGCTCCTATGGGCTGTACAAGTTGATCATCCGCTTTAACACGCCAAGGGACGCTGATTTATATAAAGGCTGGGTGGATGAGATCGCAATTAACCGCAGCTTCTACATTCTGCTTGCGGTGCTGCTGGCAGCCGGAACCGCGCTGCTCTGGGAAAGAAACCGCAGCCAGGCGGATTCCGGATGGGTACGGGGGAACAAAACCTCTGCAAGAAAAGCCAAAACAGCCGCGGGGGAAGCCTCATGACAGGTCAATCACTCCGCGTGCTTGGTTGGTACAACCTGAAGCTGACCGCCCATTATTCGTGGCTGCTGTCCATCGCCCTGCTGTGCAGCGTGCATTTCTTCATGGATCCTCAGCTCATGGAATGGGGAGATGTCGCCAAGCTGGGAGAACAATTGATCAGCTTCCTTGGCCTGATCGTGTACCCCCATCTGGCGATGCTGGAGGAAGGCGGAATCGGTGAGGTGCTCTACGCCAAGAAGGTGCGGCATCACCCTATCTTTCTGTTTCGCTGGCTGTCCGTTACTTTGTTTATTTTCTTGATCATTGCCGTTTTTTTCACCAGCCTGCATTTGCGCGGCGCGGTCTTTGACCTATGGCCGATGATCGGCGGAGTTGCCATTACCGCAATGGCGATCGGATCCGCAGGTATGACGGCCGCTCTATTACTCCGCAACATATCGGGCGGATACATTATCGGCTTTGCCTGGTATCTGCTCGACTTTATGACAAAGGGCCGTCTGACCGGACATTTTTTTCTGTTTGGGCTAGTGAAGGGCGGATGGGATCCTGACAAATGGCTGCTCGCCGGACTGTCATGCGCACTTGCCGTGTTCTGTGCCTTCCTGCTTCCGGCCCGGAGACTGGACTGAAGGCAGCCCAGGCGGGCAGAGTAGCTAGCTCGGCAGCCTGTTTGAAATAGAACGAACTTAACTCTTCAGCATCTTCGCTTAACCGGCGAGACTCCCTCACAACCTGAGATTGATAAAGCGAAGCAGAAAGTCCAGCACGCTGCACCCGCAAGGACGGCGGGACTTGCACCGGAGCCGAAAAACTAAACAAACGGCATAACATATAACTGACCGCCTTAAAGTCATTGTAGTGACTGAGAGGCGGTTTTTTGCCGTGCAAAACTGCTGACATTACGTCCCGATCTGCAAACTGCATCGAATGGGTTTCCCGCTTCTATGTTCATTCTTTTTGGGCAAAAAGCCCTTGTTCGCATACCTAATCTCCAGTAAATTGGCTCATTCGTTTTCATTTGTCTCTATGATAGACTTCATATTAGAAGCTAATTGACCGAAAAAAAGATATACTTACATTTACATTTAATTTCTGTCCGCCACTTTCACAGAGGAGGCTCTATCATTGTCCGACAATCTTTTTAAATATCTGTATTTGCGGTCTTCTACAGGATTTGCAGTCGTGTCCATGAAGGATGGGACGATACAACTGGCCAACCCTGCACTGTGCAGTATGTTCGGGTATACGGAAGCGGAGTTTATGAACCTTCGGTATTTGGATATTTCCTGTACGGAAGAGAAAGACACAGCAGATCATGAGCAGGTTATAAACCTATTGCTGCAGAGCCCGGGTGCGGCTGTAGACAGTGAAAATCAATTTACACGCAAGAATGGTGAAGTCTTCTGGGTGGCACTGCATTTGTTTCTGACATTTGATGAAGCTGGTGGTACCCCTTTATATATGATTGCGGAAATGAAGGATATTACGGACCGCAAGCTGGCAGAGAAGAAGATACTCGAGGAGCATTATCTCTATAATCTGATTTCGCAGAATACACCGGATTTGATATCTCTCGCTGATCCTGAGGGTACGATCCATTATGTTTCACCCTCCATTGAACGAGTGCTGGGATACTCTACCCATGAAATGATCGGTAAAAAAAGACCGGATTACTACCATGAGGAAGACGCATTGGAGATGACCGAGCAGGGACTGCTCTATTCGGACAACGATGTGTTTACCCGCAGGGTGCGCCATAAAGACGGGCATTATCTTTGGATTGAAAGCTCTTTCCAGATCATGCGCGACGATAAGGGTGGGGTTCAGCAGGTCTTGACGGTTGCCCGGGATATAACGGTCCGGAAGAAATACGAGGACATGCTGGCGAACGCCCAGTTTCTGGCCCGGATGGGCTCGTGGGAATGGGAGGCCTCCAGCCAGCAGTTGATTGCTTCCAAGGAAATGCGCTGTATCTTTGGCCCTACCGATGATATTAGCAATCATACCGTCTATGATCCGCTGCTCATCAAGGAATGTGTGGAGCCTGAAGATCTGCCCAGGGTTATGGAGGCGCTGCTTGATTCGGTGAAACACGGGACGAAAGGCGGAGCGGTCTTCGGAATTACGGCGGCCGACGGCATGAAGAAATTTATCGATGCCCATTGGGAAGTGGCTCAGGATTCCTCAGGTAACATAAGACAGATTAGCGGAGTGGTTCAGGACATTACAGCTCATCGGGAAATGGAGCAGCAGCTTCGGGAAAGCGAACAGAACTACCGGCTCATTTCGGAAAATTCCCAGGATTTCATTTCCCGCAATGCAACCGATGAGGAAGCAACCTATCTGTATGCCTCTCCGGTGAGTCTGCAGATGTTCGGATATACACCTGAAGAGATGGTAGGCACCGGGGGAATGGATTATATTCATCCTGAGGATGCAGCCCGTGTCCAGGCCTATCTGCGCAGCAGCATGAAAGGGGAAAGGCTTGAGCCTATCGTCTTCCGGTTTCTGTGTAAAGACGGCTCTTACATCTGGACAGAAACGACCCTGCGCCACATTGGTACCGGTGCTGGAGGGGATACGGAGATAGTCGGCATCACCCGCGACATCTCGGAGCGGAAGCAATATGAGCTCAAAATGCTGGAGAGCGAAAACCGCTATAAGTCTTTGTTTGAATATAACCCTTCGGCCATCAGCGCGATGGATTTGCAGGGACGGATCCAATCGCTGAATGCCAGCCTGCAGCATTTGACGGGTTATTCCTGTGAAAGCCTGCTGTTGTCAAACTACTGCGATATCTTTGATCCGGAAGAGCTGGATTTTGTGGCAGAACGCTTTCTTGTTGCTGCAAGCGGTGTAGCTCAAACCTTCGAGAGCAGACTGCTTCACCGGGATGGGCATGTTGTCGAGGTCAGCATGATTTATGTGCCGATAATGGTAGACAGCCGGGTCGTGGGCGTATTTGCCATTACGAGCGATATTACGGAGCGCAAACGGCATCTGGAGCAGATTGAGAAGCTCAGCTATGAGCATGCGCTGATTCTGAATTCCGTTTCAGAAGGTATTTTTGGCATGAATCTTGAGGGTGCGACGGTATTTATCAATCCGGCGGCGTCCGCAATGCTTGGCTACGAAGCCGGGGAGCTGGCGGGTGAGATCAGGCTGCCTACGATCGAGCAGACGTGGCTCGACGGAGAGCCATATCCTGGAGGGCGGAAGAATCTGAGGGAATGGCTGGAGGATCATCTCACCTATGATGAGAAAGAGGGCGTATTCTGGAGACAGGACGGTTCAAGCTTTCTCGTTAAATACCGGATGACCCCCCTGTTCGATAACGGTGTACGGAAGGGTGTTGTGGTTGTGTTCCGCGACATTACCGAAGAGAAGGCGATTGTACGGGCTAAGGAGTCTGCCGAGCAGGCGGACCGGGCCAAATCTGAATTTCTGGCCATTATGAGCCATGAGCTGCGCACACCCATGAACGGGATTATCGGCATGGCTGATTTGCTTGAAGGCACCGTGCTTGATGAAGAACAGCAGTATTATACGCAGATTATTACCAAAAGCGGTGGGACGCTGCTGCATATTCTCAATGAGGTGCTTGATTTCAGCAAAATTGAAGCGGGCATGATGACGATTGAGCTGCAAGCTGTGGATCTCCGCCAGGTTGTATCGAACGTCACAGATATCTTTTATCCCCGTATCAAAGAGAAGGGGCTCTCGCTAAACTGCGAGCTGGATGACGCGCTGCCACCGCTGGTGTTAACGGATGAGACCAGACTGCGCCAGATTCTTGTAAACCTGGTCGGCAACGCGGTGAAATTCACCGAAGAAGGGGAAATCGGGATTCAAGTGAAGCTGGTGTCATCCAGAGATTCCGGCGAGTGTGTTCTTAAATTTACCGTGACGGATACTGGGATCGGTATTCCGCTGGACAGCCAAGGGCTGCTGTTCCAATCCTTCTCCCAATTGCATCCATCGATCAACCGCAAATATGGCGGAACAGGTCTGGGACTGGCCATCAGCAAGAAGCTGGTGGAGCTGCTGGGTGGAGCGATAGGCGTGGAGAGCCGTGAAGATGAAGGCTCGGAGTTCTTTTTCACCCTCCATACCACTCTTCCAAGAGAATTGTCCTCCGCGGGCGGCGCTGCTGCGTTCCCGGCTACGGAACGGCGGGAGAACCGTAGCAAGTACAAAGGCTCCTCCAGCGGGGTGTACGGTCCGCTCTCGATTCTAGTTGCCGAGGATCATCCTGTGAACCTGAGATTGCTGCAGGCGTATCTCAAGAAGCGGGGATATGATTCCGATGTGGCGTCCAACGGGGAAATGGCGGTCGAGGCCGTGCTCACCGGGCAGTATGATCTGGTATTTATGGACATTCAGATGCCGCTCATGGATGGGATTGAAGCGACAGCCAAAATCCGCGAGGAGCTTGGATTGTCCCCGGTCATTATCGCCACTACAGCTTTTGCCCGCAAAGAAGACAAAGAGATGTGCCTGAGGGCGGGCATGCAGGATTTCATCTCCAAGCCGATCCGGCCGGAGGAGCTGGACAGGGTGCTGAGGGAATGGTCGGCTTATTCCCGCAGATAGGCTGAAGAGCCATACGGGAGTCAGGAATGATTGGCCTCAATTGAGGTTATTCTGAAAGAATGAAGGTTGAAAAGCAAGGAGGGAGGGCAGCTAGTGAGAGTGTTGTTGTATGTGCTGTTTGCGATCCTTTACCTGCTGACCACGTTCTTCGGCCTGGGTCCCGTACTGTTCGCTGACGGCTCTGCCAAGGAACGGATCCTTACGCTGATTGTCGTGTTGCTGATTTATACGGCGATCACTGTATGGATGCGCAGTCTGTTGAAGCGGCTGGGCAAGCATTGACAAAGTCTGCTGCGCTGACTATATTTAGATTATTCGTAATTTTTACGTATAAATATAGCCAGCGAGAGGGTAACGCGATTGCAAAAGATGAAACGCGGCGATTTTGTTATTATTGTATTGGTTTTTCTTGTAGCCGGCTCCATCTATGGAGTCAAATGGATGAATAACCGGAATGAGCATTATGCACAAGGGGATTTGAAAGCCGTTATTACAGTGAACGGCAAAGAGTATAAAACTGTTTCATTGACCAAAGAAGAGCAGATTATTGAGATGAAGACTAAGTTCGGCCACAATATATTAAAAGTGTATGATTATGGAATTCAGATGACGTATTCTGATGCGCCGCTGCCGATTGCCCTGGAGATGGGCTTTATTTCCAGACCGAGGCAGCAGATTATTTGTATTCCGGCCCGGCTGATGGTTGAAGTCGTCAACCCCGACAGATCCATTGATGATGATGATGAGCTGGACGCAGTTATTTAGCTGCCGGTAAACTTTGAATCTGCTCCCATGCGGCCACCGAGTCGGCATTGGTGTACACGTAAGGAGTGGAAGGCTGGGGAATCGCTGTAATGCTGTCTGGATCAATCTGCATGATTTCCTTGCCGCCGTATTTCACAACCTGAAGCTTGCCCCGAACCTCAATCCAGGTATCGGCGGGCAGGCTTATTTGTGTTTGCGGATCAAGCAGGATTCCGAAAGGAGTGGCATCGGCAGTACAGCATTGGACGAGAAAACGGCTGACCGCATACGAACTTTTGCCGGCCACCGCCGGTTCGCGGTACAGGAAACCTGAGACGGTGATCTCTTTACCAGCAAATTGGCCTTTATACAGGTCGATTGCTCCGAACGTTTCGGAGAAAATTTCCGGATAAACCGTAATGACATCCTGTGCGTGAAGGTTGGCGGCAAGCTCCGCGAATTCCGCCTGATAAGGATTGGCTGCGGCGAATGACTCTTTTTCCCGCGGTTCCACCGTGGTATAGGATAAGGCGATGCCTTTTTTGGCTGCGGCCGCGCTGCCCAGAGCACGGTCGGGAAGCAGGAAGCCGAGCAGCAGCGGAAGCAGGAACAAGCCGTAAAGCGCGCTGCTTCTGAGCCCGGTGCGGGGCAGACGGTGCTCGCAGTCGCACAGGACACTGCTTTTGCCGAACAAGGCCTGAATCCCCAGGCTGAGTGCCATGAGCGCAAGAGGTATGGGACAGAGCTTAATCCAGCGCGCCAGCTTCGGGGCGACATAATAATGCAGCGCATCCTGCTGGACCAGATGCCCAATGTACAGCGCGAAGAGAAGCAGAATAACCGCCCTGAGCAGATAGTGGAACCGGATACTGCCGGAATCGTTCATCTCTGGCCCTCCTGAAAGTTTTGTGAGAAATAGCGTCATAACCCTAATGAAACCAGCACTGATCCGATAAAGACGGCGGAGAAGATAAGGAAAAATAAGTAAAGCGCGAACTTCGTCTTGAACAGCGAGAGCAGCATCAGCGAATTTTTGAAATCCAGCATCGGTCCAAGCACCATGAATGCCAGCAGTGATCCCGCCGGGAAGGTGTGCAGAAAGGTGGAAGCGACAAAGGCATCGGAGGTTGAACATAAGGAAAGGACAAAGGCCAGCCCCATCATGAACAGATAGGATCCCAGCGGCTTCTCCCCAATAGCGGCCAGACTGCCCTGATTCATAAAGCTCTGAATGCCGGAGGTCAGCAGGCAGCCGATAATCAAATATTTGCCCATCTCAAAAAACTCGTCCGATGTATGCACGAAGACGGCAACCAGTTTGCCTCCGCGTGTGCCTTGTTCATGGCGTTCCCCGGTTTCACGCTGAATAGAAAGCCGCAGCGGCGACTTTTTCACCGTGATGTAAATGATAAGGCCGATCAGCGCGGCAACGGCAAACGCAAGACCCATACGGGCATAAGCGAGTCCGGGATGGGAGCGGAAGGCCGTCAGTGTCGCCCCATAAACGACGGGATTGACCACGGGTCCCGAGAGAATGAATACGACGGCAACATACAGCGGCATTCCCTTATGCATCAGGCGGCGGACCAGCGGGATCATGCCGCATTCGCATACGGGAAAGAGGATGCCGAGCAGGCAGCCGAACAGGATCGCCGGAACCGGTCTCCGCGGAATCCAGCGTGAGATGATCTCGTCCGGAACGAATACGCGGAGCAGGGAAGACAGCAGCGCACCCAGCAGCACAAACGGCAGGGCTTCCAGCAGAATGCCGATAAAAGCTGTTTTGAACGTATCCACATAGGCATTGTCCAGCAGCTCCGGGTGCTCCGGCAGCCACACGATGCCCGCAATAATCAGGAAGACGGCGGGAATGAGCAGCGGCAGTATTTTAAACGGAGAAAAGGTTGTCAAGGCATCTTAGGCTCCTTCCCGGCATGCGGTATTAACCGAACAGTGCAGACCAGCGCTCCGTCAGCTGCTGTTCATCCAAATGTAACCCTATGAAGACGACATAAGGCAGCCCGGGATAACGTGACGGCTCCCAGCTTGCGCGGTTTCCGGCAAATTGTACCAGCTGGACTTCAGCCTGACCCCTCAGCCGTACATGTCCTTTGGCCCGGAGGAGGCTGCCGCCCCATTCGCGGAAGAAGCCCTCCAGCTGTTCCCTGTAGATTCCGCTATCTTCCGCTTGCGGGAATGTTAGTGTCACAGCAGCCACCTGCGAATATGAGGGTTCGGCTTCAAGCCTTGGTTCCTGCACAGCGGTTGCACCATGGGGCTGACCGGCGTTCATCCGCTTAAGCACGGACCCGTTGATGCTGCGGGAGCTGCGCTGGGCAGCTGCGGTACGGGATGTCCGGGCAGTGATGCCGGCCAGCAGCGGAGCCACGTTGATTTCACTGTAGTGGGTAAACACAATCTCGGATTCCGCATTATACTTGCGGACGGCCTTTTCAATTTTCCATAAGGTTTCCGGCTCTACAAGATCACTTTTATTGACGATAATCAGATCGGCACCGCTGATTTGCTTGCGCAGTGTCCGGACAAGCTGCTTGTCGGCAGAAAACCGGCTGTTGTACTCGAGCATGTTTTCGGCATCGAGAAGGGTGACCGTATAGTGCAGCGCCAGCCGCTTGCTGAACGAAGGTTCCAGCAGCGACTTTGCGATCTCTTCGGGATCGGCGACGCCGGTAAGCTCGATAAAGATCATATCCGGCCGCCGGGCGAGCAGTGCATTCAGGCTTCCCGGCAGTTCGTCCTTGCGGCTGCAGCAGACACAGCCGTCCAGCAGTTTCTCCACACTTGTCCCCGTATGCTCCTGCAGAATGTAGCCGTCAACATCGCGTTTGCCCAGCTCATTCATCACTACACCGGGATTCAGTCCCCGTGCCTTGCTCTCTTTCAGCAGAGTGAGCAGGAGGGTTGTCTTCCCGCTCCCCAGAAATCCGCTTAATATAATCACCGGTATCTTCATCGTCCACACTCCCGTTTGAATCTTGCAATTGCAAGAATCATATTTTCATATTTCCATTTATACGTAATTTGATCTAAGGAAAGACCACATATTTGAGAGAGTAGAAATTTTCTGCATGCCCTTGTTGACAGCAGGGGACTCAAACATGTAGAATGTGTAAATCGTAAATATTACGATTAAATAAAAGGAGATGAACGCTGTGAGAGTAATTGTGACTTTGGCCTGCACAGAAACCGGCGACCGCAACTATACCACTACCAAGAATAAGAAAACCCAGCCGGGACGGATCGAAATGAAGAAATATTGTCCCCGTCTGAAACGGGTTACGCTGCACCGGGAGACACGCTAAGTTAAACAGGCTGGGTTCTGAAGCCGCCTTGCGCTGCACATAACCTTTCATCTGTCATCCCTATCCCATCTAAAAGTCTAAGGAGTAAATCTATGAATAAAATTCCTGTTACCGTGCTCAGCGGATATCTGGGCTCCGGTAAAACCACATTGCTCAATCACATTCTGCACAACAGAGACGGCCTGAAGGTCGCTGTCATTGTCAATGACATGAGTGAGGTCAACGTCGATGCTAGTCTGGTGAAATCCGGCAACACTCTCTCCCGGACCGAGGAAAAGCTGGTGGAAATGTCCAATGGGTGCATCTGCTGTACACTCCGCGACGACCTGCTGCGTGAAGTGAGCAATCTGGCCGCGGAAGGCCGGTTTGATTATATCCTGATCGAATCCTCCGGGATCAGTGAGCCGGTTCCGGTCGCGCAGACCTTTACGTATGCCAATCCTGATCTGGATATTGACCTGACGGAGCTCGCCAGACTGGACACGATGGTCACCGTTGTGGATGCCAACCGTTTCTGGCATGATTTCGCTTCCGGAGACAGTCTGATCGACCGTAATATGACGGCGGGCGAAGGGGATTTCCGCGATATTGTAGATCTGCTTATTGATCAGATTGAGACCTGCGACGTATTGCTGCTCAATAAATGCGATCTCGTTGAAGAGCAGGAGCTGAACAAGCTTGAGGCTGTGCTGCGCAGACTTCAGCCGGGCGCCAAGATCATCCGTACGGTTAATGGTGTCGTTGATCCCAAGGAGATTCTCAATACGCACTTGTTTGATTTTGAGAAGACAAGTATGTCCTCCGGCTGGATTGCGGAGCTGAATAAGGAGGAGCATACACCGGAGACCGAAGAATATGGCATTGGCTCCTTCGTCTACCGGCGCAGAACACCTTTCCACCCGCAGAGATTAAGCTTCTTCTTCAGCAATTGGCCGGAAGAAGTTGTGCGGGCGAAGGGGCTGGTCTGGCTGGCTGCGAAGGGCGATCTCGCCGCGAGCTTAAGCCAGGCCGGGCCTTCGATCCAATTTGGTCCGGCCGGTTACTGGCTGGCGACTCTGCCGAAGGAGCAGCAGCTTGAAGTGCTGGCGGCCGAGCCTGACGTGAAGGCCAGATGGGACGAGCAGTGGGGCGACCGGATGAATGAGATTGTGTTCATCGGAGTGGCCATGGACCGTGCGGCGATTGAAGCCAGACTGGACCGCTGTCTGCTGACCGGAGAAGAACTGCAGCAGGACTGGAGCCAGTTCAATAATCCGCTTCCTTGGGCTGCCGAGGAGCTGTTGGCAGCCGCTCAGGAGTAGAGGCGGTAAGCGAGAACAAGTAGAGAGCGGATCTCATAGAGGGTGCCTCCAGCCAGTTTGCATTTTGAAGGACCTGTTTCCACATGAAAGTGGAGATTGGGTCCTTTTTATTCATTTGGAATCCATATTGTTTGTTGCACATCGTTGTAGTTATTCTAAATAATTACGATTAATTTGCCGTGATGGGTTTACAAATCGTAATCATTACGATAATATGTTTGGAGTCAATACGTAATGTTTACGATTAATCCAAAGCGGATTAGGAAAGAAAGGATATGTGCCATGATTTTATCATCCATGCGGGATGTGGTGTTTGGTTACGGGAACGAGCCTGTGATTGACTCCCTGTCGCTTGATATTGAAGCCGGGCAGTTCATCGGGATTACCGGCCCGAACGGTGCGGCAAAGACCACGCTGCTGAAGCTGTTGCTGGGCCTGCTGCGTCCGTGGAGCGGAACAGTCACACTGAACCGGGAGATCACGGGAGGGGGCAAGCTTGCTGTCGGCTATGTTCCGCAGCAGGTGGCTTCCTTCAATGCCGGATTTCCCAGCAAGGTTATTGAACTGGTCCGTTCCGGCTGCTATGCCCGGCTTGGCTTGTTCGGCAGGTTTACGAAAAGTGAGGAAGAAATTGTCGAGCGCAGCCTGAGACAGGTGGAGATGTGGGACTACCGTGCCCGCCGGATCGGGGAATTGTCCGGCGGGCAGAAGCAGCGGGTCTGCATCGCCCGTGCGCTCGCGGGACAGCCTCAGGTACTGGTGCTGGACGAACCGGCTACAGGCATGGACATCGCCAGCCGTACCGGCTTCTACAAGCTGATGCGACATTATGTCAGCCAGCACGGGCGCACCGTCATTATGGTCACGCACGGCCTGGAGGAGACAAGCGCTTATCTAGATACAGTGATCAGCCTGGAACGGAAGGAACAGGAGGGCTGGCAATGTTTGGTTACGAATTCATGCAGCGTGCATTTTGGGCCGGGGGCCTGATCGGGATCATCGGGCCGCTGCTCGGCGTATATCTGATGCTCCGCCGTCAGGTGCTGATGGCCGATACCCTCTCCCATGTGTCGCTCGCGGGTGTGGCGCTGGGCTCAGTGCTGCAGCTGAATCCCGCACTCAGCGGCTTCGCGGTGGCTGTCATCGGCGGTATCGTCATCGAGCAGCTACGCCGTTCTTACCGTACATACAGCGAGCTCCCGGTTGCCATTATTATGACCTCAGGGTTAGCGCTGGCAGTTGTGCTGATGAGCCTGCAGCAGAATCTGAGCAAGAGCTTCAGCTCGTATCTGTTCGGCTCGATCGTAGCTGTGAGTGATACCCAGCTTAGACTGATTGCTATCGTCACAGCGGCAGGCCTGCTGTACTTCGTCCTGCTGCGGCGGCCGCTCTACAGCCTGACCTTTGATGAAGAGACGGCCAGCATCGGCGGCGTGCAAACGGGCCTGTTATCCTTTTCGTTCGCTGTGCTCACCGGGATGACCGTTGCGGCAGCGATGCCGGTGGTAGGGGTATTGCTGGTGTCCGCACTTATTGTGCTGCCAGCCTCGCTTGCGCTGCGTATCGCTTCCGGCTTCACCGCTGCGGTTCTGATTTCCATCGGCGTGGGCCTCACCGGTGTTTTTAGCGGCCTGGCAACATCCTATTATATCAATACGCCTCCCGGAGGCACGATTGCCCTCATTCTGCTGTTGTTCCTGCTGACCGCCATCGCAGTGCAGAAGCTGAGCAGGCGGCGGAACCGCCGTAACACACATAAATCCTTAAGCAAATTCCATAAACCCATATAAGAACAGGAGTTAACATTTATGAAGTCTAAATTCAATATCCGCCATCTTGCCGTCTTGTCCCTATCAACCCTGCTGATTGCCGCCGGTTGCGGCAAAAACAATAGCGCAGATCCTGCCGCTACTGCTGCTACTGCTTCTAATGCGCCTGCAGCCGAGACAACTGCCGTTCCGGCAGCAGACAAGCTGGACATTAAGGTCAGCTTCTACCCGATGTATGAATTCACCAAGAATGTTGCAGGCGAGCTTGCCGATGTCGAAGTCCTGGTTCCGGCCGGCATGGAGCCGCATGACTGGGAGCCGACGGCACAGGATATGGCCAAGATTACGGATGCCGATGTGCTCGTCTATAACGGAGCCGGTATGGAGGGCTGGGTCGAGCAAGTACTGGACAGTGCTTCGGGCAGCAAAATGGTCACCGTGGAAGCCAGCAAAGGGCTTGAAATTAAGGAAGGCTCAGAGGAAGAAGCGGATGCTCACAGTCACGAACATGAGGAAGCCGGACATGGCGAGGAAGCCCATGATCACGAACGTGAGGAAGCCGGACATGACGGGGAAGCCCATGATCACGAACATGAGGAAGCCGGACATGCTGAAGAAGCTCATGATCACGAAGAAGGTGAACATGCGGAGGAAGGCCATGCTCATAATCACGGCGGTCTGGACCCCCATGTCTGGCTAGCTCCCGAACTTGCAATCAAGGAAGTGCGTACTATCGAAGCCGCGTTGTCCGCTGCTTCCCCAGCGAACTCAGCTGCCTTCAAAGCCAACACCGATGCCTATATTGCCAAACTGGAGGCGCTGCACCAAGAGTTTCAGGATGGACTCAAGGATACAAAACGCAAAGATTTTATTACTCAGCATGCTGCCTTTGGCTATTTGGCTGAGGCATACGGCCTGACACAGGTGCCGATTGCCGGCCTCTCTCCAGAACAGGAGCCATCCGCTGCCCAAATGGCCGGGATTGTTGAATTCGCCAAGGCCCATGACGTAAAAACGATCTTTTTCGAGACGCTGGTATCCTCCAGTGTTGCTGATACTATTGCCCAGGAAATTGGTGCCAAGGCCGCTGTCTTGAATCCGATCGAAGGGCTGACGGATGAGGACCGCAGCAATAACCTTGATTATATCGGCATCATGCGCCAGAACCTGGAAGCGCTGAAGACGGCACTTAACGAATAGAGCAGAATTCATCATTGGCAACTCATTCAAACTACGGAAGGCGGATAAATAATATGGCCAAGAAATCAAAAGTAGTCAAAGAATTAAAACGGCAGGAATTGGTGGCTAAATACGCAGATAGACGGAGAGAGCTGAAGGCCAAAGGAGACTATATGGCCCTGCAGAAGCTGCCGCGTGATTCCTCCGCTACCCGGCAAAAGAACAGATGCGCTGTTTCCGGCAGACCCAGAGGGTATTTAAGCAAATTTAAAATTTCACGGATCGTCTTCCGGGATCTGGCGCTGAGGGGTCAAATCCCCGGCATAACCAAGTCCAGCTGGTAAAATCAGGTGTTGTGTTTCAGCTTTAAAGGAGCGGCTAATTCTCGACTTTACAGGGGATTGGCCGTTTTGCTGTGTTCATTATCTTTGCCTGGGTCTGTGGAGTGGATTATTATAGAAGAAAAGCAGGTTTGATTCCAGAAGAGCGGATCAGCAGAAAGGACGAAATATGGGGAGCGTTGTTCTCCAAAAGCCACCCCTGCCTGCGGGCCTCGATGCTGCCCAAACGGTACGGCTGGGGCGTGCACTTTAATGCTGAGGGCAAAATTGCCCTGTATGCCAAGGAATCACCTGAATATGATCACTTTACGTCACATGAGGATGCAGGCGTAAAGCTGCTGAATGCGATGCGCAGCAAACGCAGCTTAGAAGGGAGGAAAAAGTTTGTACAAGACAATAGAAGAGATTACGCTGAATACCTGGCCTGCGGAGCAGAGCGTAATGCTGGAGGGCTGGGTGCTGCGTTCGGCAGCGGGCTACACGAAACGGGCGAATTCGGTTAATCCGCTCTACGGCCCGGAGGAACAGGATGCCGGACTTGGAATGTTGCGGAAGATCCGGCTTGCAGAACAATATTATGAGGATGCAGGACTGAATCCCGTATTCAAAATCACTCCGTATGCCCGGCCTGCCGGTCTGGATAAGGAACTGGAGTCGCAGGGATATGGCCTCGTCGAGCCGTCATCCGTCCGTGTTCTTGACCTCCAGGACCTGCCTGAATTACGCAATGTCTATACGCTGCAGATCCGCGGCGAGCTGACAGAGGAGTGGCTGAAGGTCTTCGCTGATTTAACCGGGTTGTCCTCCGGGAACCGGGAGACGCTGCGCCGAATGCTGACCGCTTCCTGTTTGAAGCAAGGTTACGCTCTCTTGCTCAGGGATGGTCTTCCGGCTGCCTGCGGGCTTGGGGTAATCCAGCATGGGTACATAGGGCTGTATGATATCGTCACAGCCCCGGCTCACCGCAGACAAGGGATGGCGGAGCAATTGATTCTTGGACTGCTCCACTGGTCCAGGTCCGAGGGCGCCTCAGCCTCTTTTTTGCAGGTGGTACAGGCGAATAAGGGCGCTTCGGCCCTATATGACAAGCTGGGCTACAAGGAGATTTATCAATATTGGTACAGGGTCAAAATCCGGGAATAGAGGAGGCGAAGCATGTGTCACAATACTGGAGCGACAGATTTGCCCGAGAAGGTATGATTTGGGGAGAACAGCCCAGCGGATCGGCGCTGCGGGCTAAAGCGTGGTTCCTTGAGCAGGGGATCAAGTCCGTCTTGGTTCCGGGTGCGGGCTATGGCCGCAATACGAAGGTGTTCTCGTCTCAGTTTGACACTTACGGCATAGAGCTGAGCAGTGCCGCACTGAAGCTTGCTGTGGAATGGGACAGCAGCACACGGTTTATCGAAGGATCGGCACTGGAGCCTCAGCTGGAGCACCAGGTGGATGCTGTCTACTGTTACGATGTGCTTCACTTGTTTCTTGCCGGTGAGCGGTACCGCCTGATTGATGCGGCTCTTGCGCAGCTGCGGCCCGGTGGCCTGCTCTACTTCACCAGCTTCTCTGATGAAGATCCGAACTATGGCTGCGGAAGAAGGCTGGAGCCGGGGACCTATGAGTATAAGGAAGGGAAATATGCCCACTTTTTTAGCGATGCCGATTTGCGGGAGCATTTTGCCGGAACAGAGATTGTTGAGACCGGCACATTTACGGATTCGCTGCACAGTCCGCAGGGCGGAAGCCATGAATACATACTTAGAACTATTCTCGCATGCAAAAGAGGATAGGACCCTGGCAGTAAGACGCTTTTTTTTGTAGTCCGCGCAACCGGATTTCAGCTTGCCGGCCACGCGGTTCAGACCTAAACGAATTTCCCTTGAGTCGGGACAGACAGCTCCTTGAATGTCTTGCATAAATGAGCCAATGCAGGCGACAGCTCTGGAACAGCCATGGGCAGGCCATGGCCGGCAAGCAAGACTTGCGGATCGAGAAGTGCGAGCTTGCGCACAGACTTCTCCGCCTCCACCCAGTCTAACGTGAAATAAGCCGGAGGACCGTGCAGTTCCTTGTGCTGCGTAATTACCGCAAATGCCGATTCCTGCTTCACTGTAATTATAGCGTCTCCTGCTATAAGCACCCTGTCTTCGGGACGGAAAAGAGAGATATGCCCCGGGCTGGGCCCCGGCGTATGCACCCATGTCCATCCTTTGGCCCCGGGAACACTTCCGTCTTCCGGCAGCGGATGCACAGCTGCGCCGAGATCAATGCCACGGTGCGGATAAAGCGGGGCTGCTACGGCCATCAGACCGCCGCCAACGGATGGATCAGCCGGAGGATAATCCTCTTTTCCGGTGAGATAAGGCAGCTCCAGGGGGTGGGCATACACCGGAGTTCCTTTCCATTCTTCCAGCAGCTCCTTCAGGTTGCCGACATGATCAAAATGCCCGTGCGTCAGCACAATCGCCTGCGGCGGTTTGCCAAACTGCTCCCTGGCCGTGTGCATAATGCTCCCTGCGAAGTTTCCAAGTCCTGTGTCGACCAGAATCCAATCTGATCCGGGCCGGCCAATAAAAGCTGCGTTCGCAAATAAGGTCCGAAGACCCAACACTCCGGCTGCCACTTCCCATGTTTCGGTAAAACCGGCAGTCAGTATACCGTTCCATTCCATCCGCGTTCCTCCTGTTTGTTACTAGCTCAAGTGAGTTCACCTTGTAGTATGGCCTTTTTCATAAAATAAAAAGCATAGCTGCTCAAAGCAGTCCCGAGCCGGAGGAAACGTCAAATGGCCCTTCTCGCAATGAAGAAGGACCTTGTGTGTTTGTTTGTTAAGAAGATGTACTTAGGACAAGCCGTTTGCTGGATGAACCTGCGGTTTAATCGGGTTAATGCAGCTCACAATCAGCGAACAGGATATGCCGCGGGATACGGAAGAAATTCTCTGCTTTCTCCTGTAGTGCGAGGGTTGGGAGATGGCTCTGATGCAGCCATTTGCGGAAGGTGCCGGGATGGACACCGATCCATATGCTGACATCGGTGACGGAGAAATCGTAAACCATGCACAGACCCGTAAGAATGACATTGCTGCGGGGTGAGCCCGCAAGTGTTCTTTTCATAAACCGTGAAGGTGTCGGCTGGCAGACTATCGGACTTTGCCGTACAAGTGCCTCGTTGAACAGGATGTGGGACGGATAGCCAAGCAGGCGGCAGACCTTGTCCAGATTGGTTCTGGAGGGGATGCGCCCCTCGTACACCCAGGCGCTTACACTGCGCGAGGAGACGGAGAGCTCTTCCGCAAGCCGGGACAGCTTAATGTCCTTGGCCATCAGGATGGCAAGCAGCACACGGTTGCGGATTTGACTGCGTTTAGGCCGGCGAAATCTTTTGACCCGTACACCTTGTCCAAGATATTTACGGTTGATCAGAGACCAGGCCTGGATTTTGTGAGATTCTGGTTGATTCTTAGGCATACTTCCTCCGAATTTTTAAGGTTATACTACAATACTTTCTGAAGTGCTGCAATGGTTAATGCTGTAATTAACTTACATACATGCTTAAGTTTCTTTCAGAAGTGATGGTGTTATGATATATTTTTAATAATCATTTTACAAATTTAATCGTTGGGAGCGAAATAGATGATTAAGCATATTGTGTTTTTTAAATTGAAAGACCGGTCCCCGGAGAAAGTCGAAGCCACAGTTCAGGTCCTACGGAACATGGAAGGCAAAATTCCGCAGCTGCTCTCCATCGAGGTTGGTGCCGATCTGATTCATTCCGAGCGTTCCTTTGATATTGCACTTGTAACAGTGGTAGCATCCATGGAAGATTTGCAGGCTTACCAGGTTCACCCGGCCCATAAGGAAGTTATTTCCCATATCAATGAGGTCAAGGAGCTTTCGATTGCAGTAGATTACGAAATCTAAAGCAGGATGTCTGTGGCAGGAAAACCCATTAAATACCGAAAGCGGTGACGTAAATGCGTGAGCTTGAGTATCCGATGGAAGCCTTAACGTATCTGATCGTATTTTTGGCAGCCTGCTTTATTATGCTGTTCTGGCTGAAGCGCCGCGGCAAACGCGGAAAGTAGCAGCCATTACTTTCGTTCTACTTAAACCACCAGAGTTGGAGGGTCAGCTGTGTATTATGTCAACCGAAAGCAAATCGAAATGATACTTGGCCAAATCCCCGATATCAGAGCCGGTCTTCAACATGCAGCATCTGCATGGGATGGCAGCATTATCACAGGACTCGTGCAGGAACGATGCCTGCATTTGGCGATAGAGGTTGTGACTGATGTCGGCAGCTACCTGATCGACGGGTTCATCATGCGTGATGCCGGCAGCTATGAAGATATTATCTCCATTATCCATGAAGAAAAAGTCCTCGGTGACAGCGGAATCTACGAGGTGCTTATCCAGCTCGTATCACTGCGCAAACCGCTGGTGCAGGATTATTATACCTGGGAGCGCAGCACGCTGCATCCGTTAACCCATGTACTTCCGCAGGTGCTGGAGCAGTTCGCGGAGGAAGTGCGCAGGTATCTGGACCAGGAACTGGGTACCGGACAATAACTGGGGAAATGCCTGAACTAAGCCAGTGCTGCACAACTATTATACACGGCGAGAGCCGTGAAAGAGAGGAGGTCCTTGCGGATGAAAAAGGGGCAGGAAAGCGGATCTACACGACGTTTGATTATGACACTCCTGAAGAAGAAAGGCCCGCTGACGATCGGTGCGCTGGCGGAGGAACTGGGAATTACCGAAATGGGCGTACGGCGTCATGTACTGCAGCTGGAGCAGGAATCGCTGGCCAAGACCAAGGTCGTCCGCCAGGCCATGGGCCGTCCTCTGCATGTCTATTCACTGACTGAGCGGGCTGAAGACCATTTTCCCAAAAGCTATCATAACCTGGCGCTTGAATTGCTGCGGGAGCTGGATCACGGCAGCGGCCTGGAGGCCGTCAATGTGCTGTTCGAAGGCCGGCGTCGGCGGATGCTGGCCCAGTACGCTCCGATGATGGAGAACTGCAATCTGGAGGAGCGGGTTGCAGAGCTGTCTTCCATCCAGAATGCCGGAGGTTATATGGCTGAATGGAATAAGGAAGAGGACGGCTCCTATATTATGCGCGAATATAATTGTCCGATCCGCCAGGTAGCGACCCAATACCGGAAGGCTTGCCAATGTGAGCATCAGTTGTTCGAGGAACTCCTTGGTGCCAAAGTTACGCGCAGTGAATGTATGGCGGAGGGCGGCCAGTGCTGCCGGTACGATATTACGCCGAGAGAAAAAGACAAAACTTCTGAAATGACCTCCTAATCAGTCACAGGACAAAACATCCATGCTTATGATATACCAGAACTAGGCGATTGCCCGGGTGGCCGGGCAGAGGCACTTGAATCCAAAGGAGAGATTGAGGATGAAAAAGGAATCCAAAAGTTTGCTGTGGGGTATTTTGGCCGGTAGTGTGGTAGGTTCAGTGACAGCGCTGCTGTTTGCCCCTAAACCAGGCAAAGAGTTGCGTAAAGATATTGCGGAAGGTACCACCGGAGCCATTGATAAAGTGCAGGATGTCGCCGGGCAGGCCGGAGACAAAGGCGCGGAGCTGTACGGTAAAGCCAAAGAGGCGGTAGAAACTGTTGTAACCGAAGTCAAGGAATGGAGCAAGCAGTACATCCATACCGATGAGGAAGAAAAGTATATCACTCTCAGCGGAAAAGCAGTTGAAGAAGCAGAAGCCGTATCGGACGCTGCGGAAGCCGCCTTTGAAGAGGCTGCTGCTGGCAGTGATGAATCTGCTGCGGAAATTGAAGTCGTTCTGGAGGATGAAGTAAAGGATGACAAAGGCAACGGTGAGATCGCCTGATTTCACGGGATAGGCCATTCTCAGGGAATCCTAATAATATACGCGCTTCCGGCCAAGAGCCGCTTTTCGCAACGTGGCGGAAGGTGGCTCTTGGCGGCTGGAACAACAGTGGAATATTGGGCTGGACACCGGAGCCGATCAATGCTTCTCTTGAACTGTAACGGCAAAAGGAGTATTATCTGCAATTGGGGCTGAAGGCCAGGTACACTTTGTTTAAGCCTTACATAAGCTACACAAAACAAGTAAAAGGAAGCGGTGTGTTCGTGCAGCAAGCTATAGCAATATTGGACTCGGGTGTGGGGGGACTTACGGTTGTCAAAGAAGTAATGAGACAGCTCCCGCGGGAGAAAATCATCTATTTTGGAGATACTGCCCGCGCCCCTTACGGACCCCGTTCAACCGAGGAAGTGAAACTGTTCACCGAGCAAATCGTGGACTATCTAATTCAATTTAATCCTAAAATGATCGTTATTGCCTGCAATACTGCAACTGCGGCAGCTCTTGACTATATCTCTGCCAAGGTGTCCATTCCTGTCATTGGAGTCATCCATCCCGGTGCCCGTGCGGCGATCAGCGCAACCAAAATAGGCCAGGTCGGCGTAATTGGCACCATCGGCACCATTAAGAGCGGAGCCTATACCGCAGCGCTTCAGGAGTTGTCTCCATTTGTTAAGGTAGTCAGTCAGGCCTGCCCGGCGCTTGTCCCTTATGTCGAGCAGGGGTTGTTCCGCACGGCGGAGAGCGAAGCGGCGGTGGCGGAATCGCTCAACGGGATCAAGTATGAACCGATTGATACACTGATTCTGGGCTGTACCCACTATCCGTTCCTGGTAGATCCGATTGGCAAGGTCATGGGACCCGGTGTTAAGCTGATCAGCTCCGCGGATGAAACCGCGCGGGAGATCAGCACGATCCTATATGACAAAGGCAAGCTTGCCCGCGGAGATGAAAGTCCGATTCATCAATTTTTCTGCAGCGGAGATGCCGAGATGTTCCAGCGGATCGCCCGCGACTGGCTTGGAGAACAGATCAAGCGCACTCCCGTTGTGTGGCAGGTATCTTCGTTATAGGCTTTGCTGTGAGGAAACAATAGGGACAATCCCTCGGATTCGGAAATTTCAGAAACAAGGGCGTTCATGATAGACCGGGAGGTATCACTCCGGGTCTTTTTTTTAAATGTAAGAATTTATAGGCTTCACGCTATAAATTACCTCCAAGACCTTATTCACCTGCCAGGGTGATTTTGTCCTGCACAAGTGAATAGTTGCGATACTTCAGGATTTATTGTATGCGTTTACATTTATTTGTGCGGAAGGGGTGAACTGTGCTCATTTCTTTCATGCAGGGCAGTAGGGGCTGCATACAATAGGGTTGAGGGCTGTGTCCCGTTGTCTCCGCGGGTATTGTCCGCCCGGGCGGCAGGGGATGACGGCAACTAGAGGGCCGAGAGGATGAGACATATGCAGCAATATATTGCCCGCAGGGGAGATACCGTTAGCCGAATTGCCGCCAGGCATGGACTTACACCGGAGCATGTAATTCAAGGAAACCCATGGGCCGGCAGGCAGCCTTATTTATATCCGGGCCAAATCCTGTTTCTGCCTTCCGCTCCGCGCAGACGTTATTCTGTACAGGAGGGGGATGACGCCGGGTTGATTGCCGCTTTATTTAATGTGAGTATAGATGAGCTTGAAATGCTGAATCCCGGAGTGACCTCAGGCCGCTGCTGCATACCGGGCAAAGTGCTGGTTATTCCTCCGGCAGCTTCGCGGTCTGTAGTGTCTGTACGCAGCGAGTATGGTCCGGATGATGTCGAGGAGGATATCGGCAAGCTGGTGGCCAAATACCCGTTTGTTACAAGGGACAGCATCGGCGCAAGTGTGCTCGGCAAGCCGCTCCACCTGCTGCGGATAGGCAGCGGGCCCCGTCATCTCCATGTCAACGCTGCACTGCATGCCAACGAGTGGCTGACCTCGCCGTGCCTGATGTCGTTCATCGAACAATATGCCGCTGCGTATGACGCAGGCAGGGCTTGGCACGGCCACCGCCCCGAGGAGTGGCATAAGCATTGGACCTTGTGGGCAGTACCTATGGCTAATCCGGATGGGGTGGAGCTGGTGCAGGAGGGGGTACTGCCCGGCCAGCCCCACTATGAGGAGCTGCTGCAATGGAATTGCGGGCGGCGGAGCTTCCGGCATTGGAAGGCTAACATCCGCGGGGTGGACCTGGGCGATCAGTTTCCGGCTCACTGGGAAGAGGAACAGGCGCGCCGGGGAGTGCCGGGTCCTGCCCCGCGGGACTACAGCGGACCGGCGCCGCTCAGTGAGCCGGAAGCCGCCGCACTGGCGGCGCTGGCGGAGCAGTATCCCGGTGATGCAGCCGTATCTCTGCACAGTCAGGGCGGTGAGATCTACTGGAACTACAGGGGATATGAGCCGCCGGAGAGCAAGGGATGGGCGGCAAGGCTGGCAGCGGCGAGCGGCTACCGGGCCGTTGAGCTGAACGGCAGCGATGCCGGTTATAAGGACTGGTTCATTCAGCGCTTCCGGAAGCCGGGCTTCACGGTGGAGCTGGGAATCGGCAAAAATCCGCTGCCGCTGGCTGATTTTGAAGACATGGCGCTGGAAACCGGGCTTATTTTGGGTGCTATACTCTCAAATTTGAAATAAAAATGAAACAAACTTTGTAAATTTGCGTAATATAACAGCAAAGGGTACGGCCGCAGTCATTCCTATACGTGCTTTGCGGCTGAATCCTTTTTTAGGGATATAACTGCTGATTAAGCCCTGACCAATATTATCCGAGTGTCTGGATTCAATATATTACCTACATCATTATTAGGAGGACCGTCATGAAATTCAGAAAACTGCTTTCGCTTAAACAATGGTCCCATATCTTCCGTAATTCCTGGCAGTATGTCATTTCTCCCAATGTAACGATAGGGGACAAGCTGCTGTTCACTATACCGGTGCTGCTCTACTGGGTGCTTCCCGATTTTATGCCGTTTCTGCCGATTGACGACATTGGTGTGACGATGCTGCTGATGGGCTGGTTTGTATCACGGATGGACCGCAAATATCCTGCCCTGAAGAGCGGAAGATGAATTTTTAGAGAATCTTTATACGCTCCATTCTGATCTATTTCGCCGATATGGTTGCTTTTACAGGTTACTTTCCTTAAAATAAATTATTGAGTATTTAAATTTAAGATGCCTGGGAGATGGATGAGGATGAACGTCAAAATTACCCGCAATGCGGCTAAAGTGATAAAGAAAACAATGGAGCTTGAAGGCAACAGCGAGCTCAAGCTGCGCGTAGCCATTACCCACGCTCACGGCGACCATGCCCACTACGGTCTGGATTTGGACACGCCTAAAGAGAATGATGTGGTAGTATCCACGGACAAGGAGATCGATGTGATTCTCGATCCGAACCAGCCGCTGCTGGATGGCGTGAAGATTGATTACCTGTATTTCCCTGAAGAAGGTTTTGTCATCACTAATCCGTCTAAAGGAAATCATGGCGATCACTAAACGTTCGCCCGTACCTTATGGACATAAAGAAGGGTTGCTTTATGGCTAACGAAATACAAATTTGCGATCAATGCAATTACACGAGAATGAAAAGCATTCTTCCCAAGCTGCGCAAGATGGCTCCCGATGCGGAGATCAAGATTGGCTGCAAGTCCTACTGCGGACCTTGCGGCAAGCGGGCCTTTATCTATATCAACGGCCGTTACATCAGTGCTCCGACTGAAGATGAGGTGCTGGCGAAAGCCGCAGCCTTTGTTAAGCAGCCGGCAGTTAAGGAATAACTCCGTCATATATCACGAGGGGTGGCAATCGAACGGTTGTTTTGCCGACCCATTGCCACCCACAATAAGATTCGCCTCCGCTGACAAAGCGGGGGCTTTTTATTTTTCAAATTTGCAGAGGTGTCCTATTCAGTCATTGCGGACCTTTCCAGTTCTGCCCGATCCGCTCAGGCTCTGCCTGGTTTGGGTACCGGGGAGGCACATGGTATAATGAACCTGTTGTCTAAACTGATCTATACATAGGAGGGAATGATACTGTATGAAGCATCTTACCGACGGAACGATTCTGAATAATGGGGTTGTCATGCCCTGGTTTGGTCTCGGCACTTACAAAGCAGAGGGCGAGGAGGTCGCAAAGGCCGTCACGACCGCTCTTGAGCTGGGTTACCGGAGCATAGACACCGCAGCGGTATACGGCAATGAAGAGGAAGTGGGCCGGTCGATAGCCGCCAGCGGCGTAGACCGGGACAGCCTGTTCGTGACCACAAAGGTATGGAACAGTGATCAGGGCTATGATACGACCCTGCGGGCTTTTGAGACCAGCAGCAAGAAGCTGGGACTGGATGTGATCGACCTTTATTTGATCCATTGGCCGGGCAAGGATAAATATAAAGAGACTTGGCGTGCACTGGAGCGCCTTAATCAGGAAGGCCGCGTCCGGGCGATCGGAGTCAGCAATTTCCAGATCCATCATCTGCAGGAATTGCTGAAGGACAGTGACACCGTGCCTGTTATCAATCAGGTGGAGCTGCATCCGCGGTTTATCCAGAAGGAGCTGCATGATTTCTGCGCGCAGCATCACATTCAGATCGAAGCGTGGGCTCCGCTGATGAAAGGCAGACTGCAGGAGAATGAGCTGCTGAAGAACATCGCGGACAAGCATGGCAAGACCGTATCACAGGTTATTCTGCGCTGGGGGCTTCAGAGCCGTATCGTGATTATTCCGAAGTCGGTCACTCCGTCCAGAATTAAGGAGAACAGCGAAATCTTTGATTTCGAGCTGTCGCAGGAGGAATTGGCTGCAATCAGCGGACTGGATGCCGGGGAGCGGATCGGCACCGATCCGGATAAATTGTTGTTCTAGGGAGTCCAGCATCTTTCGCACAAAAAACGAGGCTGTTCCAAAAGCCGTGATCTGGCTTATGGGAACAGCCTCGTTGGAAATATCTAAAAAAACCGGGCAGTGATCCATCCGTTACTGGAGGATCGCTGTCCGGTTTTCTTGTACAGTCTGTGAGACAGCACCGTATCGTAATCAGCTTTGAGGGTTGCGCGGTGGGAGCGGCCCAAGGTATTGATAATACTGGCATTCGATCCGCCCGTTATACAGCTTGCGGCGCTTGTCCGCCTTGCGGCCGTACAATTGCTCGAATTCCTTCGACGGGCTGATGGCGAAGAAGGACCATGTCGGGAGATACAGCATCATTTCACCGAACTGGCGGGTCAGACGTTCGACTTCCTTGTCGTTGCTGAGCCGTTCGCCGTAAGGCGGATTGGTAATGATGCAGCCGTATTCGCCTTCCGGCCGTGCCTTCGCGGCAGCGATGTTCTTGAAGGTGATTTCACCGGCGAGACCGGCGCTTTTGGCGGCGGCTTCGGCAATTTCAATCGCCGCAGGATCAATGTCGCTGCCGGTTAATTGCAGCGGATAATCATCGCGCACGGCGTCGAAGGCTTCCTCGCGGGCTTCCTCCCACAGACGTTTCGGGATTTCCGGCCAATGCTCGGAAGGGAACGAACGCCGCAGTCCCGGCGCGATGTTCCAGGCGATCATCGCCGCTTCAATCAGCAGCGTGCCTGAGCCGCAGCAAGGATCGTACAGCGGACGGTGGCCGTTCCAGCGGCTAAGCTGGATCAGGGCGGCTGCCATCGTTTCCTTCAGCGGCGCTTCTGTAGCCTGACGGCGGTAGCCGCGTTTGTGCAGCGCCGGGCCGGTCGTGTCCAGCGTGATCAGGGCGATATCATTCAGCAGAATCATCTCAACCACATAACGCGGTCCATTTTCCGGGAACCATTCCGTACGGTACGAAAGCTTCAGCTTCTCGACAATGGCTTTCTTGACAATCCCCTGGCAGGCGGGTACGCTGGTAAGCTGGGATTTATGCGAGCGGCCTTCCACAGGGAATTCCCCATTCTCGGGAATCCAGTCCTCCCAGTTGATCGCTTTGACGCCTTCGAACAGCTCATCGAAGGTTTTGGCCGGAAACTGGCCCATTTTAACGAGTACACGGTCTGAGGTGCGCAGCCATAAATTGCAGCGGCAGATGTCAATATAATCTCCGCTGAACAATACCCGTCCGTTCTCGACGGTGGTCTCATAACCCAGCTCGTTTAATTCGCGTGCTACTACAGCCTCCAGCCCCATGGGGGCGGTGGCGATCAATTGTAATTTGCCCAAATGCTCTCAACTCCGTTTAACTTGTAGATGGTAACGCAATGCCAGTACAATAAGGTAGTTACCGGAAGGCGATACAACGTATTGCCGGCATTCTAAATATGCGCCTCGTCAAGGACGGCGCAGCTGATCCTTCTAAGTATAGGGGAATGCGCGGGACTTCACAACATGAACTAAAGGAGAATACATATGCCTAACCAAGAAGAATACAGCGAACAGCTTTATACAGAGGATGAGCTGCTGCTTGAAGTGAAGAAAGCAATCGCCGGGAACCACATGCCTGAGGTGTCCATCGCTCCGGGTTATGGACGGCTGCTCACCATGCTGGTGGGCCTGTCCCGTTCGAGGAACATTCTGGAGATCGGCGCGCTTGGCGGGTACAGCGGCATCTGCCTGTGCCGCGGACTAGCGGACGGCGGAAGCCTGACGTCGCTTGAGCTGAAGGCCGAATATGCCGGACTGGCCGAGCGCCACCTGCAGCAGGCCGGATTCGGCGATACGGTGGAATATAAAATCGGCCCTGCGCTGGACAGCCTGAAGCTGCTCGAAGCGGAGGGCCGGACTTTTGATTTCTTTTTCATTGATGCCGACAAGGAGAATTATCCGAATTATCTCGAATATGCGATCAGGCTGGCCTCGCCGGGTGCGGTCATCGCCGGGGATAATATCTTCCTGCGCGGCCGCACCTTGAACACGGACAAGAACGGACCCGCCGTGCAGGCGATGCGCCGTTTCAACGAAATGATAGCGGCTGATCCACGCCTGAATAGTACACTGCTCCCCGCCTATGACGGACTGGCTTTGGCGGTAGTAAAGTAAACACCGGATTTGCGCTTAGGGTACCTGCCGGATTACTCCCTATGCTAGCGGAATAGCCGCGGCTCCGTATTCTTATACAGCTTGAGCCGTACCCAGACGGTATTGATCAGCAGGAAGCAGCCGGAGATGATGAACAGGCCCTCAATACCGATATAGCCCGACAGGAATCCGCCGATCACCGCTCCCAGCATATTGCCAAGGGCCAAGGTACTGCTGTTGAAGCCAAAAGCCCGGCTCTCCTTGCCATCAGGCGTATAGGAACGGATAAGTGCATTGACGCTCGGAAGCAGCCCCCCCATGAAGACGCCCATCAGGAAACGGACAATAATCAGCTGCCAGACGCTGGTTACAAAAGCCTGCGGGATCAGGAACAGCGAAGCTCCGATCAGCGCAAAGGTTAAGATCCGGTGGGCGCCGATTTTGTCGCTCAGCTTGCCCAGTACCGGGGAGGCCAGCATATTGGAGATGCCGGTAACCGCGCTGACCATTCCTGCCCAGAAGGCGATGTTCACAGCGGAGCCGTGCAGCTTCTCCACATACAGGGGCAGCAGTGACATCGGACTGATCATTGCAAACTGCAGCAGAAAGGTAACGCCGAACAAGGCCGGAAGCTGCGGAACCTTGGCCAGCTCCTTGAAGCCTTCCATTACGGAAACCTGCGGAACCTGCGCAGCCTCGACCCGGTCAAATTTCTCTTTGACGAGGAACAAGGCCAGCAGCGAGGCGACGAACAGCAGCGCCCCGACGACATAGAAGATCGGGCGGAACCCGATCCAGTCAGCCAGCGCCCCGCCGATCAGCGGTCCCAGAATAGTACCGGCAACCGACCCGGACTGCATCAGCCCCATGGCGAAGCCCATCCGGGGTTTAGGTGTCGTTCCCGAGACGAGCGCGATGGAGGCCGGGTTGAAGCCGGAGATGGTTCCGTTCAGCAAACGGAGCAGCAGCAGCTGCATTGGAGACTGTGCAAATCCCATCAGCACAATGACGATCGCCATGCCGAAGCTGGAGCGCAGGAGCATGATTTTGCGGCCGTATTTGTCGGCCAGCTTGCCCCACAACGGCTGGAACAGAAATGAGGTCAGAAAGTTCGCGGCAAAAATAAGCCCGGCCCACATTCCGATTGCATGATCACCCTGCACTCCCAGATCTTTGGCAAGATAAAGGGACAGGAACGGGGTAATCATGGTCATCCCGGCATTTACCAGGAATTGGCCAAACCAAAGCACCATGAGGTTGACTTTCCATGTCTCCCAATTCTTCAAAGTGCTTTCACTTCCTTTCAGAGGATTCAAAGAGAAAATATTCACGAAAAATTGACATTCTATCAGTATATCATAGTTTTTTGGCTGGACGGTGCAACACTTGTCATAGTAATGTCATGGGATTGTCATTCCATGAAGGGTGGAGTGGTTGTTACCTACTTTTAAAAAGGGCATAATAAGTTATATGTGTTTACAAATAACCTATCAAATCTAATGGAGATCTTATGATGACCTACAATGACACTTTTATCCGTGCCTGTAAGAAGCAAGAGACAAACCATGTTCCCGTATGGTACATGCGCCAGGCCGGACGTTATGATCCAGAGTACCGTAAAATCAAGGAGAAATACTCGCTGCTGGAAATCTGCAGCCAGCCTGAACTTGCAGCGGAAGTAACTCTGATGCCTGTTCGCAAGCTGGGCGTGGATGCGGCGATCCTTTATTCCGACATTATGAATCCGGTGGCGTCGCTTGGCGTGAAATTCGACATCGTCAAGAATATCGGACCGGTAATCGAGAATCCGATTGCTTCCGCAGCCGATGTGGACAGATTGAAGCCGATTGATGTAGAAGGGGATCTCAGCCACATCCTCAAGACCATTGCCATGTTGGACAAGGAGCTGGAGGTGCCGCTGATTACCTTTGCAGGCGCGCCGTTTACCATTGCCAGCTATCTGATCGAAGGCAGGCCTTCCAAGAGCTATCACCGCACGAAAGAGATGATGTTCAGCCAGCCCCGGGTCTGGGAGAAGCTGATGGAGAAGCTGGGAGATATGGTGATCGCCTATCTGCGTGCCCATGTCCGCAGCGGCGGTAAAGCGTTCCAGCTGTTCGACAGCTGGGTAGGAGCTCTGGCTCCCCGTGATTTTGAACAATATGTCCTGCCAACCATTACGCGTATTTTTGCCGAACTTTCGGATCTCGATGTACCTAAGATCTACTTTCCCGGCGTAAGCTCCGGCGAACTGCTGCCAAGCCTAACGAATCTTAAGGCTGATGTCATCGGAGTCGACTGGCGTGTGAGCCTGAGTGAAGGCAGACGAAGAACAGGCGGCAGATTTGCGATCCAGGGTAATCTGGACCCTTATCTGCTTACAGCACCGATGGAGGTACTGAAGGAGCGGGCCAAGGAACTGATTGATGAAGGCATCCGGGAGCCGGGGTATATTTTCAACCTGGGTCACGGCTTATTTCCCGAGGCTTCTCTGGACACGCTAAGGGAGTTGACTGAGTATGTGCACGAGTACTCGGAGCAGGCGCTGAAAGAAGCTGCACAACCAAGAGCTTAGGATGAACAGCAGATTGCAGAGTATGGACATTATTCGTAAAAGGGGATGGAATCTGTGACAGCAAAAATCGGAGTTCTCGTGATGTCATACGGCACGCCTGAAAGTTTGGAGGGCGTAGAGGCTTATTACACCCACATCCGGCGCGGCAATGCACCTTCAGCCGAGCAACTGAAAGAACTGAAGGACCGCTATGAGGCCATTGTCGGCGGGGTCTTCCCGCTTAGAGAGAACACGGACCGGCAGGTGGAGGCTTTGCAGGAGGCGCTCAACAGCGGCCACAGCGGTGAGGATGTTCAATATATGTGTTATCAGGGGCTTAAGCATGCACATCCGTTTATTGAAGACGGTGTTGAAGCTATGGCGCGGGATGGCATCACCCAGGCGGTCGGGATTGTACTTGCCCCCCATTATTCGGTAATGAGTGTAGGAACCTACATTAAACGTGCCAGGGAAAAAGCTGAAGCCAGCGGAGTCAACATGGAATTTGTGGAGAGCTATCATCTGCATCCCGAGCTGATTGATGTGCTCACCCGCAGAGTGTCTGCCAAGCTTGACCTCTTTGAAGAGACCGGCGCCGCCCGGGATGAGGTTCGTGTATTGTTCAGCGCCCATAGCTTGCCTGAACGGATTCTGGCCATGGGCGACCCGTACCGGGATCAGCTGCTGGAAACGTCAAAAGCGATTGCCGAGCAGGCCGGTGTAACCTCCTGGCAGTTTACCTGGCAGAGCGCGGGCAGAACGGCTGAGCCTTGGCTGGGCCCGGACATTCTGGATACGCTGCGTGAGCTTGGCGAAGCTCAGGTGAAATACGTGCTGTCGGCCCCGATCGGTTTTGTTTCCGACCATTTGGAAGTGCTGTATGACCTCGACATTGAGGCGCAGGCACTGGCTTCGGAACTGGATCTGCGGCTGATGCGCACCGATTCGCTGAACAGTGACCCGGCCTATATGTCGGTCCTCAGCGATGTGGTGCGCACCAAAGCCAGTCAACTGAAGGTGAACCAGTCATGACGGGTTCACCCCGTAAGGTAGTCATCATCGGCGGAGGCCTCAGCGGCCTCAGCGCCGCTTTTTACGTTCGTAAATACTACCGGGAAGCCGGATTACAGCCGGATATTGTGCTAATCGAGAAGGATAAGGCGCTCGGAGGCAAGATCGAAACATTGCAACGTGACGGCTTCGTTGTTGAGAAAGGGCCGGATTCTTTTCTGGCCCGCAAAACGGCTATGAGCGATCTGGCCAAGGAGCTGAAGCTTGATCATGAGCTGGTCACCACCAATCCGAATGCCAAAAAGACGTACATACTGCAGCGCGGCAAACTCCACCCGATGCCGGCGGGGCTTGTTCTCGGCATTCCTACAGAGCTGAAGCCGTTCCTGAAGAGCGGGCTTGTGTCGTTCAGCGGCAAAATGCGGGCGATGCTGGACTTCGTTCTTCCGCCGCGCCGGAGCAGCGAAGATGAATCGCTCGGCCAGCTGATTGAGCGCCGTCTTGGCACTGAGGTGCTGGAGAATATGACCGAACCTCTGCTTGCCGGTATATATGCCGGAGATATGCGCAAGATCAGCCTACAGGCAACCTTCCCCCAGTTCGGTGAGGTGGAACGCCAATACGGCAGTCTTATCCGCGGGATGACTACGGGCCGCAAGCCTGTTGAGACGCATACGGGAACCAAAAAAAGCGCCTTCCTGACCTTTCGCAAAGGACTGCAAAGTATGGTTCATGCCCTGATTCATGAACTGCATGATGTGGAGCAGCGCACCGGAACGGGTGCCGCCCTTATTACCGTCCGCACAGATAGCGGCCGCTCTTCTTCAGCCGAATCCGGTCCGCGGTACGCGGTAGAGCTGGATAACGGCGAAACGCTGCTGGCTGACGATATATACGTCACCGTGCAGAATTTTGCTGCCGCTGAGCTGCTCCGCCCCCATGTGGATGTGTCCGCACTGGATAACGTCAACTATGTATCGGTAGCCAATGTGGTAATGGCCTTTGCCAAGAAGGATATCGTTACGGAATATGACGGCTCGGGGTTCCTTGTTCCCCGCAAGGAAGGGCGCAATATTACCGCCTGCACCTGGACTTCTACCAAATGGCTGCATACAAGCCCTGAGGACAAGGTGCTGCTGCGCTGTTATGTCGGCCGTTCAGGCGATGAACAGAATGTTGAGCTGCCGGATGAGGCGCTTGCGGAGCTGGTGCGCAAGGATCTGCGGGAAATTATGGGAGTTGGCGCACAGCCGCTCTTCACGGAGATTACCCGGCTGAAGCACTCCATGCCGCAGTATCCGGTCGGCCATCCCGGCCGTATCGCAGCGCTTCGCAGTGAGCTGTCGCAGAAGCTCCCGGGCGTCTACGCTTTTGGCGCCGGTTATGATGGCATCGGGATGCCTGATTGCATCAAACAGGCCAAGGAGACGGCTGAAGCCGCAGCCGGAAGCTTGAACAAGCAGCCCGCACCTGTGGGTGCATCCATAGGTTAGAACCAAACGGTGAAGCGGAGGTGGTGGCGCTTCACCGTTTTTTTTATGGAATTCCCGCCCGGCTATTTTGGAGGGAGCAGCATGAGTTATGCTATAATAGAACCAATTTAAAGGCAAAGGGGATTGTTTGTACCCATGTATCCGCCGAGATCACGCACACGACAGAACAATAAGCGCAGCACTAAACGCCGGCGCAGAAGGGTTTGGGCGTGGACCAACGTAAGTTTGCTTTTGTTGATGACCGCTATGCTAACCTATTATTTTATTGGAGATCACGACAAAGAGAATGCTGCCCCGCCACCGCCTTCAGAGGCGGTAGTTTCGCCTTCACCGGATGCCGTGACACCTGAGCCTGAAGCTACGGCGACCGTAACTCCTGAGGTCACAGCTAGTGCTGAACCTACTCCAGAACCCTCTCCAGAGGCTTCACCGGCACAGGAGAATATAACAGAGGCAACGCCATCCCCCGAGGCTAGCAGAGCTCCAGAGACTGCAATAGGTTCCGGAGACGATGGAGATGGCGGAGATGGTGGTAAGAATACCGGCGATGCGGTTTCCGGATTGCCGGAGAATGCCGGGGACACAGTCACGCTGAATTTTGCCGGGGACGTGATTTTTGCCGGCAAGGTTGGGGAACTGCTCCAGAAGAAAGGGTATGATTATTCCTATTCTGCCCTGAATGGAATGTTTAAGAAGGATGATCTCACCGTAGTGAATCTGGAAACACCGATTACTACGGGTGGTGTGAGCGCCGAGAACAAGCAGTTTGTATTCAAGGGAGCGCCAGAGGCCTTGGATGCGCTGAAGTCAGCCGGTGTGGATGCGGTAAATCTTGCCAATAACCATACGCTGGATCAAGGGGAGCAAGGTCTGCTGGATACTTTGAGCAACCTCAGCAAGCGGGGGATTCCTTATGTAGGAGCAGGAGCCGACAGCAAGGAAGCTTATACGACCCAGTATTTTGAGCGCCAGGGAATCCGGATAGCCTTGCTTGGCTTCACACGTGTTATTCCTCATACCGACTGGATCGCCGGAGCGAAGAAGCCCGGTGTTGCTTCTGTCTATGACAGCAGAGAAGGGCTGAAGGCCATCGCCGCAGCCAAGAAGAAGGCTGACTTGGTCGTTGTAGTTGTCCACTGGGGGAAGGAACGGGTTGAACAATATGATGCGACCCAGCAGGAGCTGGGACGCAGCTTTATTGATGCCGGAGCGGACCTGGTGATGGGCGGCCACCCGCATGTGCTGCAGGGGATAGAGCCGTACAAGGGCAAATGGATCGCTTACAGCACAGGCAATTTTATTTTCACACGGTCCAAGGTTCCTGCTACCTGGGAGACCGCTGTTTTTCAGGCACAATGCACTGACAAAGGCGAGTGTTCGCTGAAACTGAGCCCGATGGACGCCGAATTAGGCCAGCCGGTGCCTATGAATGATGTGGATGGACAGCTTTTGCTGAATAAGGTTCAATCCTTATCTTCAGGACTTGTAACTATCAGAAACGACGGAACCGTCGTACAAGCCGGCAAATAGGGCTAAACCAACAAGATAGTCGTAAGCAGCTCGCACCGGTCCCTGCAGATTTCACGGGGGAATCCGGAGACAGACCATACTTCTGCTGGAGGTACTTATGATGAAAAACATGTGTGTAGCCCACCGTGGATTCTCCGGGAAAGCGCCGGAGAATACGCTCGCAGCCGTTCGCATGGCGCTTGCTCTGCCTTATGTACGCTGGATGGAAATTGATGTTCAGCTGACCAGGGACGGGGTGCCGGTCGTCATCCATGATTTTACGCTGGACCGGACGACGAACGGACACGGCAAGATTAAGAACATGGATTATGAGCATCTCCGGCGCCTGGATGCGGGAAGCTGGAAAGGGCGTGCCTTCCGGGGGGAGCGGGTCCCTTCGCTGGAAGAGGTGCTTGAGCTTGCTTCCGGCCGGCTGCGCCTGAATATTGAACTGAAGACCAGCGGTGATATGTATCCGGGTCTGGAGAAGGCAGTCATTGACCTTATCTCTTCCAAAGGGATGCGGGATGATGTTGTGCTGACCTCATTTGATGCCGGGGCATTGCAGCGGATCAAGGAGCTGGATCCGCGGTTTCGCACCGGTCTGATTTATGATTCCAGAACCGGTGATCCGGCCCGTAAGCTGAAGGAGCTGGATTGCTCCTTTCTGTCCATCAGCTTTGCAAGGCTGAATCCGGGGCTGGCGAAGCTGCTTGCCGAACGCGGTGTCAAAACGATGGCCTGGACGGTGAACAAGGCGAAGGAGATGCGCCGTCTGGCTGAAATGCATTCCGATATCATGATCTGTACGAACCGTCCGGATATCTGGGGCGAAACTTTTCTGAAGGCTTAAGGACATTACCAATGGACGGGAAAGGAGCTGATTATAATGTGTGCAGATGTTAATAACATATACTGTGTTGGACGCAATTATAAATTACATGCCGAGGAGCTGGGAAACCAGGTTCCGGTGGAGCCGCTGATCTTCCTGAAGCCCTCTCATGCGGCGGTATCTCTCGATAAGGCCATTATTCATCTCCCGCAGGATGCCGGACTTATTCACTATGAAGGTGAACTGGTACTGCGCATCGCGCGTGATTATGTACCGGGCATGAGCGTGGAGGAACTGGTGGATGTCATGGCGCTCGGCCTGGATTTCACCCTGCGTGACGTGCATAATGATCTGCAGAAGAAAGGCTTGCCATGGACGGCTGCCAAAGGCTTCAAGAACGCTGCTCCGCACACCCCTTATATTGCTTTTCCCGAGCAGGAGGAGCTGGAAGCAACAGATTTCACCGTGTTGAAGAATGGGGTGGAAGTGCAGCGCGGGAATGTGAAGAACATGATTTTTTCGCTGCAAAAGATTGTTGAATTCATTGCCGCCCGCTACGGGCTTGGCAAAGATGATGTGATATTCACGGGTACCCCTGCCGGGGTAGGTCCGGTTGTTTCAGGCGATTCCTTCGAGCTGTACTGGGGCGAGAAGCTTATGGGCACCTGCCTGATCGGTTAACCTTAATCAGTCCTCGTCTTCCGGAGATTCGTCTCCGGAAGATGCTTATTCTTGCAGAAGCGGAGTTGAATCTATGTTATGGGTGATCGGTGCCTGCGGCGCTTTGCTGGTCGCCGGAGCGGCTTATGCCAAACAGTCGCTGAGCTTATCCGGCATGCTGGCGGCGGTTGTTATGGGGACCATTTATTTTGGTGCCGGAAATGCCTTCTGGTTCGGCATCCTGCTGCTGTTCTTCATCTCTTCCAGTATGTTATCCAAACTTCATCATGAGAATAAGGCCGAACTGGAGCTGACGTATGACAAGACAGGACGCCGGGATGCCGGGCAAGTGTTTGCCAACGGCGGAATGGGCATGCTGCTCGTCCTGCTGAATGCCATTTATCCCCTGGAGATTTGGGGATTTCTCTTTATCGGCGTAATGGCAACCGTGACCTCGGATACCTGGGCCACGGAAATTGGCACGCTCTCCAAGAAACCTCCGCGGTCGGTGCTCACGGGCAAAATCCTCCAGGCAGGAACCTCCGGCGGCGTATCGCTGCCGGGCACTCTGGCCGCCGCCGCAGGCGGAGCCTTCATTGGAGTTGCCTCCTGGGCGCTCCGGGCGGCCTCCGGCATGCCGGACCATTCCTTCCTGCGGCTTACGCTCGCCGGACTCGTGGGCGGTCTCGCCGGCGCTTTCGCCGACTCGATCCTGGGCGCTACGGTGCAGCGGATGAACCGCTGCACTAAATGCGGCCGCGAGGTGGAAGCCTCGCAGCATTGTGGTCAGCCCACGGTGTATGCCCGCGGCTGGCGCTGGATGGACAACGACGCGGTCAATGCGCTGAGTTCGGTCATCGGCGGCGCTGCCGCGCTGCTGATCGGCTTTACAGCCAGTTAGAAAGTCAACAATACAGCAATGCGCCATATAGTCAGGAGGTGAACCGGATGAGCAGTGCAGCAAATCACAAGCATACTGCCATTCTGGATGCCGCTTATGAGCTTTTCGGTTCAGGAGGTTTCTACGAGACGAAAATGTCCGAAGTGGCGGAACATGCGGGAATCGCTAAGGGTACAGTTTATTTGTATTTTAAAAGCAAGGAAGAGCTCTTTATGGCTGTCACCCGCCGCGACTGCGAGGGCTTCATGCAGCAGCTTGAGCACAAGCTGGAGGACTGTACAGCTCCGACAGAGAAGCTGGCGGTGATCGCCGAACATCATCTGATGTATTATTACGAGCGCAAGCAGCACACCAAGCTGTTCTTCCGGGCTCCCAACAACAACCCGGAGCTGGTGGCCTATATGGCGCTTTTTATGGAGGAATATATGCAGGCCGTGGTGAAGGTGCTCCTGGAAGGCGGGGCCTCCGAACCGGAGCTGATGGCTCAATCCTATATCGGGATGCTGGACCGGCTGAAGATGGATATTCTGTTTCAACCCTCCTTTACGGAAGAGGACGCGTATAAGCGGGCAAAATTTGCTGCGGCGCTGTTTATTCACGGGGCAATCGGCAGTCTGAGTGCGGAGAATGGCTATTAAACGGCCAAAAGGGTCAACTAAACGCAGCATAAATCGGTAATGAAAATATAAGGCAAGCGAGGACAGCGTATGAATATTATGACCGTGGAACATCTTTCCAAAAGTTATGGAGAGAAAATTTTGTTCCGTGATGCATCGTTTGGTATGGATGACCGGGACAAGATTGGTGTCATCGGTGTGAATGGAACAGGCAAATCGACCTTTTTAAAAATCATCGCCGGGCTGGATACCGCCGACGAGGGACAAATCGCAATCGGCAACGGTGTGCGGGTGCAGTATTTGGCGCAGAATCCGCCCTATGAACCAGGTAATACCGTGCTGCAGCAGGTATTTGCAGGAGATGATCCTGAGCTTGCTACCATGCGTGAATATATGGAAATTATGGCCCTGCTGGAGAAGAACCCCGGCGACGCCGGACTGGAGGGCAGACTGGTGCGGATCGGGCAATCTATCGATGCCGCCGGAACCTGGCATCTGGAGAGTGAAGCCAAAACCGTGCTGACGAAGCTCGGCATCACCCGTTTTGACGCCTTGATGGAGACGCTCTCGGGGGGGCAACGCAAGCGTGTAGCACTCGCGGCCGCCCTGATTACACCTTCCGAGCTGCTGATTCTGGATGAGCCGACCAACCATATTGATACCGACTCCGTGGCATGGCTGGAGCAGTATCTGCAGAAGCGGCGCGGAGCGCTGCTGATGGTTACGCATGACCGTTACTTCCTGGAACGGGTAGCCAGTGTCATGCTGGAGCTGGACGGAGGGCGTCTGTACCGCTATGAAGCGAACTACTCGCGGTTCCTGGAGCTGAAAGCGGACCGTGAAGAGCGGGAAGCGTCGGCCGAGCAGAAGCGCAAGAATCTGCTGCGCACAGAGCTGGCCTGGATTCGCCGCGGAGCCAAAGCACGGTCCACGAAGCAGAAAGCGCGAATCGACCGCTTCGAGAAGTTGAAGGAAAGCCAGGGCGGCGCTTCGGCTGGAGCAATGGATATTTCCGTCGCTTCGACCAGGCTGGGCCGCAAAATCATTGAAATGAAGGATCTTACCAAGGCGCTGGACGGCCGGACACTGATTAAGGATCTGACCTATATCGCCGTACCGCAGGACCGTGTAGGGATTGTTGGTCCAAACGGCAGCGGTAAGTCAACACTGCTTAATCTGATTGCCGGCAAACTTCAGCCGGACAGCGGCGAGGTTCAGCTGGGTGCAACGGTCAAACTGGGTTACTTTACACAAGAGCATCAAGATATGGACGACACCATGCGGGCGATTGAGTATGTAAAGGAAGAGGCGGAGATCATCCGCACCGCTGACGGCAGTGTCATAACGGCCGGGCAGATGCTGGAGCGTTTCCTGTTCCCTCCGGCGATGCAGTGGACACCCATCTCCAAGCTGTCCGGCGGTGAGAAAAGACGCCTCTACCTGCTTCGTGTACTGATGGGGGCGCCTAACGTGCTGCTGCTGGACGAGCCGACCAATGACCTGGATATCGGGACGCTCGCCGTTCTGGAGGATTATCTGGACGAATTTCCCGGCGTAGTGTTCACTGTATCGCATGACCGTTATTTTCTGGACCGTACGGTGGATAAGCTGATCGCTTTTGAGAACGGGCAGATCCGGCTGCATGTCGGTGACTACAGTGAATATGAGGAGTGGCTGGCGAAAAACGTTACTGTCCGCAGTGATAATGGCAAAGACGAAGCAGCGGGTGGGGGCAAACGCAGCTCTGCCCCGGAGCAGAGCCAGAATGTACAGACCTCCCCTCCAACCCGGGAGAAGCTGAAATTTACCTTCAAGGAACAGCGGGAATATGAGGGGATCGACGAGCAAATCGAGCTGGCGGAGCAGCATCTGGTAGATATCACTGCGCAGATGGAAGCCGCTTTTGCCGACTCTGGCCGGCTGCAGGAGCTTGTGGACCAGCAGCGGCAAGGCGAAGCAGAGCTGGAACGCCTGATGGAGCGCTGGACGTATCTGAACGAGCTGGCAGAGCGAATCGCCGGCAAAGCTTAAGATCAGGGATCAGGTAAGAGAATAAGATGAACATACACAGCAAGCCGACTTCCGTTGCTAACGGAGGTCGGCTTGCTTTTTGATATGCGGCAATGAAAGTTTATTGTTTCATTTTACAGAGGATAAATTCTCTTAACCTATGTAGTCTATCACCCGCTCCAATTGCTGTTAGCGTAATACAGTAATAGGGAGGAGGAGATGTTATGCCAAGAATAACTCAGTCTGTCAGAGAATTGAAAAGGTTTATAGAGAATGCGGAGTCGGTCTGGGTTGAAGTGTTTTACTCGGCTGATACTAACAGAGTAATCATTGTGGACGGAAGGGAATATTTAAGGCTGCCGCTGAGATTCAGTACAAGAGCCAAGGTGATAGCTTATTTCAGAAGATATTGGGGTATTGTTTTGAGCAATAGAATGTTCTGTAATCTAATGACTGTTACAAGAAATGGAAGATTGTACGTGATTGCAGGAGATACAGGTCCCCTGCCATACTATCCCCGGAGACTTCGGGTTACGAGTCGTACATCAACTAGACTTCGGGTTACGGCCAGCCTGTCCTTTGACGTAGATACAGATGAAGGAACTGAAATCATCCGTTACCTGATCGCCAGATCCGGGGAGCGGCTTACGATTCTGGACCGGAGTAATAAGGTCGGTGATCCAAGGTATCAACCCTGCCGGTAAACTGGATGAAGATTGATTTGCACAACAAGTGGAAACGGCTTCGCCGTCCTCAAAAGGACGGTATCCGTTTCAGCGAGAAATAGAAGGATAATTTATAGCGTGAAACATATAAATTCTTATCTTTTAAAAAAAGCAGGCTCAGTCCGATTCCGCTGACTGAGCCTGCCTTCATGTTTTAATTCGTTAAACGGTCTATTTGCCCCCGGCCACGGCAATCATCTGCACCACCGGACGCGAATCGCCGGTTAATACAGCCTCGTCGGCGTTCATCTGCGAGGAGCCGTCACCGTCCAGGAAGATGCCTTCCCTTCCTTCTCCGGGGACATGCTCCAGTACGGCTGTGCGGAACTCTTCCGCTGTACTTAGCGTTGGAGTGACGATCAGCCACAGCTTGCCCGCGCTATCGTAGACCAGGCCGGAGCGCATCCGCTGCTCATCAGCATTAGGAAGATGTTCTGCGGCAGCAGACAACGCCCACAGCTCTTCATGCTGCAGATTCATGCTGATCCCGCCCTGTGCCCAATAGTTGGAGCGGTCAGTGACCTCCAGTTCCTCGCCGGAAGAAACAACCCGCACCGACAGCTTGCCGCTTGCGCCGTCCCAAACCATCGTTCCACGGGCGTATTTGGCATTGAACCAGCCGGAGCCGTAGGCTCCCCGGGCTCCGCTCGACGGATTATCATTCATGATGGCTATCGACAGGAGATCGGTCCCATAGAAGAAACCGCCGTTAATGCCATACGCGGCGATTTGCCGCAAGGGGGCACCGGCAGTACGCAGGACGATATCTTCCGGTGCCAGCGACATCATGTGCAGCTGAACCTTGCCCGAAGTTTCCGCCTCCAGATAGGAGTAGGCATGAGGGAGGCCGTCAAAGACCTCCGCAGGCTGTGTATCCGGTTTAGCCATTGTAATGGCTATCACCGTAATCAAGATAAGCATGAGCAGCACCGCAACGGCAATCAGCCAGTGTTTGCGCCGTAAAATCCGCTGCAGCTTGCTGCCGGTTTCAGTTTGAACCGACATAAGCGGCAAGCAGCTTAGCGGTATTGAGCACGGCCTGCTTGTGTGTGCGCTCCATGGAGTGTGACGCATGCACGCCCGGGCCGATCAGCGCGGCGCGGATATTGTTGCCGCCTCTTAACGCAGCGGAGGCATCGGAACCGTACTGCGGATAGATATCTACCGCGAACGGAATGGCCAGACTGTTCGCCAGATCGATCAGGCGGCCGGTCATGGCATAGTCGTAAGGGCCGGAGGAGTCCTTTGCACAGATAGACACATCGGTCTCCTTGCAGCTCAGGTCATCACCCATCGCGCCCATATCGACAGCGATGAACTCGTTGATCTCTCCGGGGATCCAGGCGGTCCCGTGTCCGACCTCTTCATAATTGGAGATCAGCAGAGAGAGGTTGTGCAGCGGTTTCCAGCCTTCGCGTTTCATGCTTTCCAGCAGGCCCAGCAGAGCGGCCACACTGGCTTTGTCGTCCAGATGGCGGGATTTGATATAACCGCTTGGCGTAATCACTGCGCGGGCATCAAAGGAGATAAAGTCTCCGACGCCAATGCCGAGCTTCAGTACGTCATCTTTGGTAGAGACGAGTTCGTCGATGCGAATCTCCATATTCTCCTCAACGCGTTTGAAATCGCGCGCATCCGGATAGACATGGACCGAAGGATGGCTGGTCAAAATGGTGCCGGTGTAGGTCAACCCGGTACGGGTATGTATGACGCAGTACTCATTCTCAATACTGCTCATGGTAAATCCGCCGACAGAAGTGAGGCGAAGTGTTCCGTTCGGTTTAATGGACCGTACCATAGCGCCTAAGGTGTCCACATGGGCGCTGATACCGATGGTGCGCGAAGGATCAAGGCCGGGGACGGTCAGAATAACGCCGCCTTTTTCGTTCCAGCTTAAAGGTACGTTCAAGGCTGCTGCTTCTTCAGCCACAAGATTCATGACCTGGGCCGTGAATCCGCTGGGGCTTGGAGTATCCAGCAGTTTTTTGAGAATAGAGAGAATATAGTCTTCATTAGGCTGAATGGTAAGCAAGGTTAAGCCCTCCTGTTCATGATTAAGGAATAGAGACCTAGTGTTGAGTAGTGTGTTCTGTGGAAAGGCTGTCATACTGTGTACCCAGAGAGTCCAGTGAACTACCTGCGTCACGCAGTTTGTTCAGCTCTGCTGTCAGTCCTTTAATCTGCTTCTGCAGCTTATACTGGCGGAAAATGCCGTAAGAACCGACAACGACTCCACCGATCAGCGCACAGCCCAGAATGACGAGAATGAGCGGGATGCTGACAACATCAAAACCGAAATTAACCGGTACCGTATCGACGTTCATGACTGCGAACACAGCAGTAAGCAGAGCGAAGAAAAGACCGAGAATAAGCGACCATTGCAATTTCATATGATTTCCTCCTAGACGGTATGACAATATAAATCCCTCGCCCGCAAAGGGCAAGGGATTAATGTAATACTAAGCTTTCTGCCTTATTTGGTCAACTGTTCCATTTGCTCAATCACGCTTTCGAACACGCTCATAGCTTCGCGGATCGGTTCAGGAGAAGACATATCTACTCCGGCTTTGGACAGAATGTTGATCGAATAGTCACTGCCGCCGCTCTTCAGGAAGCCAAGGTAGCGGTCCACCGCCGGTTTGCCTTCTTCAAGAATCTGCTTCGCGAAGCTGGTTGCAGCCGAGAAGCCGGTAGCATATTTGTAGACGTAGAAGCTGTTGTAGAAATGCGGAATCCGTGCCCATTCCATTTCGATATCTTTGTCCACAACCATGTCTTTGCCATAGTATTTGACGTTAAGGTCATAGTACACAGCCGAAAGATCCTGCGGAGTAAGCGATTCGCCGTCTTCCGCGCGCTGGTGAATGATTTTCTCGAACTCGGCGAACATTGTTTGCCGGAATACTGTAGTCCGGAACTGGTCGGCATAATAGGTAAGCAGGTACATTTTTTCCTTCGGATCAGTCGACTTGTTCAGCAGATAATCCATCAGCAGCGCTTCGTTAGTTGTGGAAGCCACTTCCGCAAGGAAAATGGTGTACTGTGCATCCCGGTATTTCAGCGCATTGTCCGAATAGTAGGAGTGAAGGGCGTGGCCCATTTCATGCGCCAGCGTGAACATGCTGTTCAGGTTGTCGTTATGGTTCAGCAGCACATAAGGATGGGTGCCGTAGGAACCCCAGCTGTAGGCGCCGGTGCGTTTGTTCTCATTCTCGTAAATATCGATCCAGCCATTGTCATAGCCTTCCTGCAGCACACTCAGGTAATCTTCGCCGAGAGGCTTCAGGCCTTCTTTGGTGATTTTCTTGGCTTCTTCAAAGGTAATGTCCAGCTTATATTCGTCCACAAGCGGAGCGAACAGGTCATACATATGTAACTCGTCAACCCCGAGCAGCTTCTGGCGCAGCTTCATGTAACGGTGCATCAGCGGCAGGCTTTCGTGAATGGTGTCGATCAGGTTGGTATATACCTCTTTTGGAATGTTGTCACCGTACAGCGACATTTCCAGAACGGACGGATACTTGCGCACACGTGAGTAGAATACGTTCTTATTCACATTTGCACTAAGGGTGGAGGCAATGGTGTTTTTTTGCTTGCCATAAGTTTCATAGACTGCCTTAAAAGCATTCCGCCGCACTTCGCGGTCAGGGCTCTCCAGGAACTGGATATAGCTGCCGTGTGTCAGCTCTACTTCCTTGCCTTCTTCATTCTTGACCTTGGGGAACTTCAGGTCCGCATTGTTCAGCATGCTGAAGATCGTTTGCGGTGCCTGGGAGATATTGCCAACCTGAGCGAGCAGGGCTTCTTCCGCTTTGGACAGGACATGTGCCTTTTCGCGCTTCATTTCCGTCAAAGTGAACGTGTAAGCCGATAAGGAAGGGTCAGCAATGAACCGGTCCAAAGTCTCATCCGGCAGGGACAGAATCTCAGGTGTTACAAAAGAGAGAGCTTCTCCGGCTTCGACACTAAGCTTTTTCGCTTTTTGGGTAAGTGCCTGATAGGTTGGGGCAGCCGTATCTTCATCCTGACGCATATGAGCATATACATACAGGCGTTCAGTCAGCAGCGACAGCTGGTCATCGAGCTCGAAGCAGGCCTTCAGCTTGTCGGAAGAATCAAGCTTTCCCTGGAAATCAGCCGTTTTCTTGATCAGCTCTTTAACTTCAGCATATTCTGCATCCCATTCCTTCTGTGAAGCAAACATATCTTCAAGCTTCCAGCGGTTCTCGGCGGGTACTTCACTTCTCTTCAATAATTGTTCCATAGAAATCCTCCTTGAATGATGGGATGTAGTAGGCATAATCTTCTGCGGCGCAGCTGAAGCGGAATAGTTGCCCGGCAGCAGGCAGAGCGCAAGCAGAAGCGGCAGGGATTTGGCGCGAAAGGACATACTGCAGCCTCCTAGATCTTAAAGTCAGCTTAGTATGCCCTGCCAAATTCTGATTATTAACGCTTAAGCACAATTTACAGAAGTTATGCCAACAAGCTATAAATAATGAAGACAAAAGCCAAGGCAATCAGGATTACGGCAGTCAGGGCCATGCCGCGCTTCATGCGCGGCGGCATCTTGTCCTTGCCCATAATCAGCACAGCCCCAAGGCATAGAACAACGACTACATATATTACGAGATTCTCGTTATCCATGTCCGGTTATACCTGCTTGAAGGCAGCGATGATATTCTTGTATTCTTCTTCATTATCTTTATAGGATTCTTTGTTGAACCGGTTGTTAACCCATTGCATCATGGCCGGACGGCTCATAAAGGTATGCGTTTCTTCTCCCCATTGATCAGAAATTTCACGGAGAATAATATAGCGTCCCTGAACCTCGACAGTCATCATGTTCCACTTGTCTGTTTTGTATATTTCATGTTTTTTGATCATTATCATTACCACCCTGGCGATTTTTGGCTTTTGGCTCAATGATAACGCACCGGGGAAGGGAAAAGCAAATGAAATCACTAATATAGGAAATTCATGGATTGCTTTGCAGGAATAGTTGGGTTATAATGTAAGCATACGCCATATATGGCGGTATTTTTAGGAGGTTGTTCATTTGAAAGGTACAGTAAAATGGTTTAACGCAGAAAAAGGTTATGGTTTCCTTCAAGTAGAAGGCGGCGAAGATGTATTCGTTCACTTCTCAGCAATTCAAGGCGACGGTTTCAAGACTTTGGACGAAGGTCAAGCAGTTGAATTCGATATCACTGACGGTAACCGTGGTCCTCAAGCAGCTAACGTAGTTAAATTATAAGAAACGGCCGGACAGTTCAGCTGTCAGCCGCAATATATATTTGATTTATGGCAAAGCACTTGCAAGAGTGGTAACCATCAACTTACAAGACACACAGTTCTTTCGGGAACTGTGTTTTTTTATTTGGGTTTTTTATTATAGAGAAGAGACCTTACCTACCATAGTCTGGGCAGTAAGGTCTCTTGTTTTATTGAGCCGGCGGGAAGGGCGAATCCGGCGGCTTGCTGGCGGCAGGTTTTATTTTACGGTTAAAATAACGTCCGGGGCCTCCTCCAACATCAACGAGATGCTTGCCGAGAAACCCAAGGAAGGCGAGCAGTGAAAAGCCCGTGGCCACCAGGTAAAAAACTTCGCGTCCGGCGTCCTGAAAAATCAGGCCTCCGAATGTACCGCTTAGCAGGCCGGAGGCGCTGGACCACACCACCGTGAATAGAGCGAGTCCTGTTGCACGCAGATGGTCGGGAATGATCCGTGTAATGTACCGGACGGCCGTCACATAAAAAACTCCGAACGAAATGCTGTGCATCGCCTGAATAGCGATAATGGCCCCGGGAACATCGGCCAGCGACATAAGCAGAAAGCGCAAGGCATACATAAGGCTGCCAATCGCGAGCAGCGGCAGCTCTTTGAATCTTTCTCCATATTTGCTGAGCAAAAAGAAGACAGGGATTTCGCTAAGTGCCGAAGCGAGCAGTGCCCAGCCGATGACTTCATCACCGGCATTCATGCCTTTCAGGCTGAGTGTTAGAAAAGCTTCATTCATTCTGTGGCCGAGGGCGAGTACGAATACACAGCCGAAGAACCACAGCACTTCCTTTTGCAGTAAAATTTCTTTAAGTCCGCCGCTCTTGACAGGGGGCTCTCCAGAGCTGACACTGCTCCCGGTTGCTTCATCATTCCGCTTGGCATCCTTCAGCCCGAAGGTGATAAGGAGTGCGGCAGCAATGATAACAAGACAGACGGTAATGCTGTAGGAAGGACCTAAGGCCCGCAGAACGTAGCCGATGGTGAGCGCGAAGAAGGAATACCCGAGAGAGCCGAATACGCGTATGGCAATGAAGTTGCGTCCGTGGCGCTGCGCTATTTTGATGGCCATAGTGTCTGCAAGCGGAAAAACCGGGTAATAGAAGAAATAGAAAAGGGAAATAATAAGCATAACACTTGTAAAGCCGGTGGCCCTAGCCAGCATTATTGCAGTTACCAATTGACCTGCCAGGAGGATAGCCATGATCTTTTTGATCGTGCCCAGCCGGTCGCTGACCATGCTCCAGAACAGATTGGAAAGAATGGAGATCAGCGGTCCGACAGAATATATCAGTCCGACCTGAGGGCTGCTGAAGCCCAGATGGGTATAGAATAGCGGGAAATACGAAACTACCAGCACACTTGTGCCGTAAAGTGTGAACATAAAGGATCGCAGCCAGTTCTGATCGCTGTACCGGCCGCCGGTCCGTCCTGAATACATGAAGTTGCACTCCTCCGGATATCAAATACGGATAGTATAGCATAAAGAAAAGTCGGCATGTTTGTTAAAATTGAGGTATTTCTGAATCTTTCAACCTTTTGCGAAAGTGATTTTGTTGTTTGTACAAATACGTTGATGATATTATAATAATGATGATTTGGATAAGGAGACAACAATGTGGAGGCACTGTCATTGAGTGAATTTGAGCAAGGCCGTTACCTTAGCCCGCGGGGCCCTATTGGGCTTATGAACAGGGTCTACAAGTACGTGCTGCCGGAAGTGCGGGAATGTCTGGGCTTCTGGCGCCAGGATGCGGAAGGGATTCCCGATCCCGAGCTCCGCAAGCAAGCGCTTGCCAGCATTGAGACGAAGCAGTTTCATTGTGAAGGCGGCGGGATTTATGCCGCCGGTAATTTGTCAATGAGACATATATTGATTCCGTTAATTGTCGCATACCAAACGATCAGTGATTATCTGGACAACTTATGTGATCGCAGTACTTCGCTGGATCCTGCCGATTTCAGGCTGCTGCATCAATCCATGCTGGACGCAATTACCCCCGGTGCAGAGCCTGTTAATTATTATGCGCTGCGCAGCGAGCAGAATGACGGCGGATATTTGTACAGGCTGGTCCGGAAGTGTCAGGAGATGACCGCGCTTTTGCCCGGGTATGCTTCGGCGGTCGCGGAGATTCATGATCTGGCTGTACTGTATACGGATTTGCAGGTTTATAAGCACATAAGCCCCGAACTCAGGGAAGATGCCCTGAAGGAGTGGTGGGCGAAAGAGGGAAAGCGTGCTCCGCATCTTCAATGGAATGAGTTTGCAGCAGCAACAGGTTCCACGCTGGGTGTATTTATGCTTTTTCTGGCCTCTTGCGACCCCAAGCTGACTAAATCGGCATCGGTTTCGATTCGTGCTGCGTATTTTCCGCATCTTTGCGGATTGCACATTATGTTGGATTACCTGATCGATCAGGATGAAGACCGGGCCGGCGGTGATCTTAATTTCTGCAATTATTATGACAATTCAGATACTATGCTGAACCGGATCGCTTCCATCGTGGAGTGGGCCCGTAAGGATGTCCGTAATCTTCCCGAGACCTCCATGCACCGCATGGTGATTGAGGGGCTTCTGGCACTTTATTTATCCGATCCGAAAGTCAGCGAACAGCGGGAGGTTCGCACGGTATCGAAGCGTCTGATGAGAAAGAGCCCGCTGACCAGACTGTTCTTTTTTGTGAACAGCCGCTGGATCCGCAAACACATGTATTAGATGTCGTGGAGCGCATTCCCTCAATAAGGGATGGGCACCGCACAATTTTAAGGAGGAACTAACAGGATGACTAATGTTAAAAAAATCGCAGTATTGACCAGTGGAGGAGACTCACAGGGCATGAACGCCGCTGTTCGCGCGGTAGTGCGCAGCGCAATTTTTTACGGGGTTGAAGTGTATGGTATCCAGCGCGGCTATCAGGGTCTGCTGAACCGCGACATTTTCCCGATGGATCTGCGCAGTGTAGGCGATATTATTCAACGTGGAGGTACCATTCTGCAGTCTGCGCGATGTCTTGAATTCGTGAAGCCTGAAGGTCAGCAGAAAGGTGCGGACATCCTGAACGAAATGGGCATCGACGGCCTTGTGGTTATCGGTGGTGACGGCTCTTACAAAGGGGCTAACAAGCTCAGCAAGCTGGGAATTAAGACAATGGCTTTGCCGGGTACGATTGATAATGACATTTCTTTCACGGACTACACGATTGGATTTGATACGGCAGTAGGGGTAGTTGTAGATGCCATTAACAAGCTTCGTGACACCATGTCCTCGCATGAGCGTTCCTCCATTGTAGAAGTTATGGGACGCCACTGCGGAGATATTGCTCTTCATGCAGGCCTGGCTTCCGGAGCCGAAACCATTCTCGTACCGGAAATGCCTTATGACCTCAACGAGGTGGCTGACCGGATGCGTGACAACTTTGCCAGAGGCAAACGCCACAGTATCGTTATTGTCGCTGAAGGTGTAGGCAAGGGCGAAGACGTTGCACAAGCGTTGAAAGACCGCCATGCTTCACTGGACGCCCGCGTAACGGTTCTGGGTCATATTCAGCGCGGAGGTACTCCGACTCCAGGCGACCGCAACCTGGCAAGCCGTTTGGGTGACTTTGCTGTTCGCAAACTGCTCGAAGGTGAATCGGATAAAGGCTGCGGCATTATTAAAGGTGAGCTGACGCTTACCGATATCGATACTGTGGTGAATACGAAGAAAGATTTCGATACGGAATTGTACGAGCTGGCTTCCCGTCTTTCCCAATAGAATACAAGAGAGCAGCAAATGCTGCTTCACAAGCCGCCTAGAGATAGGCGGTTTTTTTATGTTTGACAATATACCCCCACCCGTATATTATATACCCCATGGGGTATAATTATAAGGAGGAAAAGAAGATGGGTAAAACAATCATTATTATTGGTGGCGTTGCTGGTGGAGCGACAGCTGCCGCGAGGCTGCGGAGACTGAATGAACAGGATGAGATCATCCTGTTTGAACGCGGGGAGCATGTATCGTTTGCCAACTGCGGACTGCCTTATTATATTGGTGAAACAATTGATTCCCGCGATAAGCTGTTTCTTCAGACGCCTAAGGGTATAAAGGAACGATTTAACATAGATGTTCGTGTGCTTACTGAAGTAACGGAAATTGTACGCCAGCATAAACTTGTTCATTACCGTGATGTCCGAACGGGTGAGACGGGGGAGATTCCATATGACATCCTGATTCTGTCCCCGGGAGCCAGACCTATTGTGCCTGATATTCCAGGTCTCTCCGAGACCAAGAATGTGTTCACCTTAAGAAATATCCCGGATACGGACCGGATTAAATCTTTTGTAGACAGTATGCGTCCTAAGCATGCCACGGTTATCGGCGGAGGTTTTATCGGGCTGGAAATGGCGGAGAACCTCCGTGAACGTGGACTTGAGGTGACGATTATTGACCGCGGTGCACAGCTCCTCAATCCGCTGGACCCGGAAATGGCCAAACCTGTGGAAGAGCATCTCCGGATGCACGGCGTGGAAATAAGGCTGAATGAGGGGGTGGAGGCTTTTGAGCAACAGGGCGGAATGCTGCGGCTTTCTTCTGGAGACGTGATCAGGACCGAGATGATCATTATGGCAATTGGAGTCACTCCAGAGAATGAGCTTGCCCGCCACAGCGGTCTAGAGCTGGGAATCCGCGGCGCGGTTAAGGTCAGTTCTACCCTGCAGACCAGCGATCCCGATATTTATGCCATCGGTGACGCCATTGAGGTCAAGGACCGCAATCATGGATTCGCCACCATGGTTTCTCTGGCATGGGGAGCGAACCGGCAAGGCCGTCTAGCGGCAGATCATATCAACGGTCACGCCATCTCCTACGATGGAGCTTTGGGAACGGCAATCATTAAGACCTTTAACCTGACCTCAGCAGTTACCGGGAACAATGAGAAGACGCTCACAGCTCTCGGTGTCCCTTATGAGGCCATTCATATCCATCCCAATTCACATGCGGGTTATTACCCCGGGGCATCCCCGATTGCCATGAAGCTGCTGTTCAATCCCGACAATGGTGATATATACGGAGCACAGGCTGTGGGGGCAGACGGTGCTGACAAGCGGATTGATGTCATTGCCACTGCTATTCGCGGCAAGCTGAAAGTGAACGAGCTCGCAGATATAGAGCTGGCCTATGCACCGCCATATTCTTCAGCTAAGGACCCTGTCAATATGGCCGGGTATGCCGCTTCCAATGTTGTGGATGGATTAGTCAGCAATCTGCAGTGGCATGAGGTGGATGCTTTCTCCGCCAAGGGCGGACTGATCATCGACGTCAGGGACGAGGTGGAACGGCTGGCAGGTTCCATTCCCGGCTCAGTGAACATTCCATTGTCCGAACTGAGAAACCGGCTTGCCGAGATTCCTGCGGATCAGGAGATCGCGGTATCCTGCCAGGTAGGGCTTAGAGGCTATATTGCTGCAAGAATGCTGAGTCAGCATGGGTACAGCGTGAAGAATGTTGATGGTGGATACAAAACGTATGCTGTAATGGCAATGAAGGATATCCTGCCGCCAGAGGAGCGCAGCAAAGATACGGCAGCCCATTTGCCAACTTCTCCGGATTCACTAGATGACAGGGCACAAAGCGGCAGCGGGGAGCAGCTGCTGTTGCTGGATGCTTGCGGACTGCAGTGTCCGGGCCCTATACTCAAAGTATATGAGACTGTAAAGTCCATGCAGGAAGGACAGCAGCTGGAGATTGCTGCTACGGATTTCGGTTTTGCCGCAGATATTAAGCAGTGGTGCCTCAAGACGCAGAATACACTGGAATCGGTGGATGTGTCGGAAGGGAAAGTGAAGGCTCTTGTACGTAAAGGGTTAAACAGGGTGACGGGAGAAGCCTTGCCAGCAGTGCCTTCTGAAGCCAAGGAGGGTACGACGATGATCGTGTTCAGCGGTGATCTGGACAAGACGATTGCTTCCTTCATTATTGCCTCCGGTGCGGCAGCGATGGGCAAGCAGGTGACCATGTTCTTTACCTTCTGGGGATTGAATGTTCTTCGTCAGAGAAATGCTTCTCCGGTTAAGAAAAAAGGGTTGGATAAAATGTTCGGAATGATGATGCCTCAGGGTACCACAAAGCTGCCGTTGTCCAGAATGAACATGGGCGGGCTGGGTGCAAGACTGATACGGCATGCAATGAAACGGAAAAATGTGGACTCTCTGGAACAGCTGATGCAGGGTGCGCTGAATGCCGGCGTAAAGATCATTGCCTGCACGATGAGTATGGACATCATGGGCATCAAGCAGGAAGAATTAATAGCTGGCGTTGATTTTGGCGGGGTAGCCAGTTATCTGGGAGCCGCTGAGGATTCGGGTGTGAATTTGTTTATCTAAAGGATGTGGGATGTATGGAATATGATAAAGGCATCAAAAACAGATTGAAGCGTATTGAGGGCCAGGTGCGTGGTGTGCTGGGCATGCTGGAGGAAGGGCAGGATTGCCGGGAGATTGTGACCCAGCTGACGGCAATAAGAACAGCTGTAGACCGCACTGTGGGTGCTGTTATCGGCGCTAATCTGGAGCAATGCATTCAGGAGGAGCTGGAGCAGGGCAATTCACCGGATAAAGTGATTAAGGAAGCGGTAGAGATGCTTGTAAAAAGTCGTTAACTCAAAAAAAGGAACAGTCGCGGATGAGCGCGCTGTTCCTTTTTAATTAACTGCGAGAACATCACACTTCTTCGGCATGGTGCCGAAAAAAGCAGTGCTGCACTCAAAGCCATTATTGTTCTCCAGCCCCGGTGGCCAAAGCAAACCGCCGCTGGACTTTGACTAGCCGTGTCAGCAGCAGAATGGCTCCAATCGCCAGACCGGTAATCAGTCCAACCCAGTAGCCGTAGGCGCCCATATCGGTATAAGTCGCCAGCACATAGCCAGTAGGCAGGCCGATTACCCAATAGGCGGCGAAGCAAATGATGAATGCCGGGTTTACGTCCTTATAGCCCCGCAGCACCCCTTGCGTCGGTGTGGCAATGGCATCGGAGATCTGGAAGAAGATCGCGTAAATCAAAAAGTGCTGAATCAGGGAGATGACCTCGGGTTCGTCGGAATAAAGTCCGGCAACCGAATCGCCGGCGAATAAGAGGACGAGAGCTGTCAGCAGCGACAGCACGGCGGCCGAGGCAATGCCCATAATGCCGTATTGGCGGGCATCCTTCTGCCTGCCGGACCCGTTCTCAAAGCCGACGAGAATCGTCAGGCTCATACAGATGCTGAGCGGAATCATGTACAGGGTGGAGGCGAAGTTGATCGCCGCCTGATGAGCTGCAATGGTTACTGTGTCGAACCGGCTCATGAGCAGTGTTACTGCCGAGAAAACCGCCGTTTCAAAAAAGATGGAAAATCCGATAGGCACGCCGATCTTAAGCAGCTCTTTGAAGCTGCTCAGCGATATGGCGTAGAACTTGCGGAACAGCTGCAGGCTTTTGAAGGGCTCGGAGCGGTAAATGAAGGTCAGGGCAATTCCGAAGATCACCCAGTAGGTGATCGCCGATGCGACCCCGGCTCCGACTCCGCCAAGGCGCGGGAAACCGAAATTCCCGAAGATAAGCAGATAGTTCAGCCCAACATTGACAGGTAAAGCAATTAGCGTGATGAACATCGAAACTCTTGTCTGCCCTAATGCATCGATACAGCTGCGGACTACCGTATAGCCGAACAGAGGGATGATGCCGAAGGAAATGGCACACAGGAAGCGGAAAGCGATATTCCGTACTTGCGGCTCCAGATTCATAAAATCAAGAACAGGCGACAGAGCGAAACCGCCGATCATGAGGACGAGCAGAGAAACAATCAGCGAGAGCCAGATGCCCTGGGTCACCTGATAAGCGACATCTTTATCCCGGCGGTTGCCTATTAAATTGGACACTATCGGTGTTATACCCATGAGTATGCCACTAAGCCCGGTTTGAATCGGGATCCATAAGCTGGTGCCGATGGCTACGCCGGCCAGATCATCCGTGCCGAATTTGCCGGACATATTGGTATCAAAGAAAGTAATGGCTGACAATGCAATCTGCGTTACAAGAATAGGAAATAAAATATGCAGGAATTGGCTTGCCTTTTGCTTAAGAGAAGAAGTATGTATCATCGGTTTCTGCCTCGTCATCTGAATTTTATAAAAGTGTGTAACCTATAAATCCTTATATTATCAGTAAAAGACCCGGCAGGGCGCCGGGTCCTTGGCTTATATTTGCTGATTGATTTCATCAAGGATAATTGCTGTAGTCATTATTTCTCGTAATCTACACCCGAAGTATAACGGTTGTTAGCATTCCAGAGGAGGAATTCATCCACTTTCTCGTCTTTCAAAGCCCGGATCTGGTCTTCCACCTGCGTCTTGCCGTATTTCACATAATGGCCGCTTCCAAGCCAGCTTGCGGTGAAGTCCTGAATCCAGGGGCGGATAATCGGTTTGTAGCTTCCCAGAGGGTCGAGCTTCTTATGTGTATCCACCATAGAACCCTTAATGGTCGCGTAAGGGTCTTTGTCAGGGTCTTTCACATCGAACCATCCTGTTGAGTAATGGCTTGGGTATACCATCGGGCTGATGACGTCTACATTCTTCGATATTTTCACGAAATCCTGGCCTATGCCTTCCGCAGCGGGAACAGAAGCGGCGTATCCGAAAATATCAACGGATACCCGTACGCCCAGCGGATTTAGCTCTGCTTTGGCGTATTTAACGAAGTCGCCAATGATCTCTACACGTGGTCTGTCGTTCTTGGTATATTTAAGAGTATCAGCACGTTTCTCGAAGCCTTCCGGGAAACGGACGTAATCGAACTGGATTTCCTTGAAGCCCAATTTGGCGGCTTCCTTGGCGATGTCTACATTGTATTTCCATACATCTTCATTATAGGGATTGACGAAGCTGTCTCCGCCTTTATTGCTCCAGACTGTGCCATTTGTATTTACGAATGACATTTCCGGCTTCTTCTTGGCGAGAACAGAGTCCTTAAAGACTACGATCCGGGCAATCGGATATACGTCATGCTCCTTTAGGCGGGTCATCAGCTTGTTGATGTCACCGATGAACGGCTGGGGATGACCCAGCTTCTGAAGTTCCGCATTGTCTGTCTTGTAGGTAATATATCCCGCATCATCCTTAATATCGATGACCATGGAATTTAGTTCCGTTTTATCAAGCAGGTTAAGCAGCGTTTCCATCCGTGCTCCGCCTGCACTGTAGGCTGTCACATAAATACCTTTAACCTTGGGGGCATCCGGCTGCGGATCGGCAAGAATCGCGTCGTCAGTACCTCCTGCTTCATTTCCGGGTGAAACGCTTGTAACCGGAGTAGGGGATGTGGTGCCGCCTGTGGCGTTTGGTGATGCCGATGCTCCGTTTGGATTGCTGCTGTGCTCTGCGATGATGGGGGGATTGGTGGCGGACTGTAATGCAGCCGTCACGTCAGAGTCGTGTCCGCCATGCGGCACGCCAACGCCTCCCAGGGCCATCATCAGTAATGCCCAGGTGATGTTCATTTGCTATTCTCTCCCTTTATGTACATTCCCTTAAAGTATAAAGGAACGGCAGCTGCCAAAAAGAACAGACTTGTAACAATCCCTGTAATTTTTGGCTGTTAAAAATAACCGCTCTTGTTGTTTATAAACGGGATGTACAGATTTTAAACGGTCCTGTTAAAAAGTAAATGCCGCCCGGACCCGGCACATAGCCGAACCCCAAGCGGCAACTATGAAGACTTGCTTCGAAACGTCTTACTCACTGAAGATACGCAGAATTCTGATGCTCGCAAATGCTGTAATGGATGATATCCATGGCATCTGCCGGTTCCAGAATACTCAGACCGTCACGCAGAACGATTACGGAATTCAATTCATTCTGCTTGAGAAACGGCATCATATCAGGATACCACCTCATGACGATTGCTGACAGTTTTACCGTTTCCATTTCCATAAAAATCACCCTTTCCTTTTTCGAATGGTACTGAATTGAATTCAGGGTACACCCGTAAAACGAAGTGCCGGAAAAAAGAGGGGTAAATCCCAATCTTCATGAAATTGTAAGGGTCCTGTGTGAGTATAATATATCACAATTTTAATTTATGCGCATTTCTTTCAATGTGATCTTTTGCGGAAGGAACCCATGACTCCAACGGTTTCCACAATGTTCACAAAAGCCTGGGGATCGCTGGTTCTAATGATTCTTTTAAGCTCTGCGAGCTCGTAGCGGGTAGTCACTGTCATTAGCATGTCCCGTTCAACATGAGAATAAGCGCCCTCTGTTTTGATCTTTGTGACCCCGCGTTGCAGGCCCAGAAGCTGCTGAAGCAGTTCGTCTGTCCTTGTAGTTACGATGTACACAGTCACTTTAACATGACTGATGTGAATCAGGTCGACGACCTTTCCGGTTACATAAATGGAGACCATCGAAGCAAGAGCTAAATTCCAATTGTCGTCAAAATAGGCAGCGGCCAGAATGACGATACCATTCAGCCCTACAAGCACATTCCCGATCGGGAAGTCGCGGTAGCGCGTAATAATGGAGCCGATAATGTCAAAGCCGCCTGTAGATCCTCCAACCCGGAAGGAAATACCGCTGCCGACACCTACCAGCACTCCGCCGAAAACGGAGGCAAGAAGCATATCCGACGCTACAGCTGTCTGCGGTACCAGCGTCATTAGCCAAGTTGTGGCCCCTACGGATAAAATGCTGAGAATAATAAATCTGCGCCCGAGCTGAAACCACCCTGCCACAAGCAGCGGCACATTGAAGAGCAGATATAGCAGACTGATGTTAAGGGGAGTGAAATAACCCACTAACATTGCCACACCGGATACCCCTCCGCTTAACAGCCGGTGGGGGATTAAGAACAGATTGAAGCCGCTCGCTATCATCGCCGAACCCAAGATGATGGCAAGGTAATTTCCTAGTTGTCTTAGTCGTAACAAGCAAATTCACCTCTGACGTGTAATGTAAGTAATGAAAGAAAGGAATACACTGGTATTCCTGATCGGGTTTGTGATATAATGTATAGGATATTCTTGAGTAGAACGTTACAATGGTACTTTTGCATTGCTTCGGATGTGAAGCTACAATTGTTCAGGCTAAATAACCAAGCTTGATCATAGGACATTTTTTCGTCCCAATACGCGTAAACCATGCAGAGATTACGGCATGTTTGGACAGCCTATAAATGTGTTTACCGCTACTTAAGAATACAGACAAGCATGTGGAATGTCCACTGTATAGAAGGAGCATGAATAATTTGAAAACATTCGCAGAATTCGGCTTGGAGCCAAAAGTACTTCAAGCAATCACAGAGCTAGGATTTGAGGAAGCAACACCCATTCAGGAGCAGGCAATCCCGCTCGCGCTGACTGGAGCAGACTTGATCGGCCAGGCACAGACCGGTACGGGCAAAACAGCCGCTTTCGGTATTCCCCTCATCTCCAAAATTGCTCGGGAAGAAGAAAAAATCCTGGCGCTAGTTATGACGCCAACCCGTGAGCTTGCGATTCAGGTTGCTGAAGAAATCGGCAAACTGACCCGCTTCAAGGGTCTGCGTTCACTGGCTATTTACGGCGGACAGGATATCGGCCGTCAAATCCGCGGGTTGAAGAAGAAACCACAGATCATTATCGGAACACCTGGACGCCTTCTGGATCACATCAACCGCAAGACGATCCGTCTTGATGACGTGCAGACCATCGTATTGGATGAAGCTGATGAAATGCTGGATATGGGCTTCATGGAAGACATCCAGACGATCCTCAAGCTCGTGCCGGAAGAACGTCAAACCATGTTGTTCTCAGCTACAATGCCTCCTAACATTCAACGTCTCGCCCAACAGTTCCTGAAGAACCCGCAACATGTTTCCGTAATTCCAAAACAAATCAGCGCTCCATTGATTGACCAAGCCTATATCGAAGTTCCTGAGCGCCAGAAGTTTGAAGCACTGAGCCGTCTGATCGATATGGAGTCCCCAGATTTGGCAATCGTCTTCGGACGTACCAAACGCCGGGTTGACGAGCTTGCCGAAGGCCTCCAGAAACGCGGATATTCTGCTGACGGATTGCATGGCGACTTGTCCCAGAACCAACGTGATGCGGTTATGCGTAAATTCCGTGACGGCAGCATTGACGTGCTTGTAGCTACTGACGTAGCAGCGCGCGGACTCGACGTTTCCGGTGTAACACATGTTATCAACTTTGACCTTCCGCAAGATCCGGAAAGTTATGTACACCGTATCGGCCGTACAGGCCGCGCAGGTAAAGAAGGAACAGCATGGTCATTCGTGACTCCGCGTGAAATGGACCACCTGCATCTGATCGAGCGTGTAACCCGTCACCGGATTACCCGCAAACCGCTGCCAACAATGGCTGAGGCAATTGAAGGCAAACAACGCATCACTGCAGAACGTCTGCTGGCAATGGTTGAAGAAGGCGGCGAGCTGAACGAATACAAAGGCATCGCGATTCAATTGCTGGAGCAATATGATTCTGTACAACTGCTCTCCGCAGCAATGAAATTGCTTACCGGCGACAACAAGGATACACAGGTTGAATTGACACCGGAAGATCCGATCCGCGCAAAACGCCGCGGCGGCAAGAATGACATCCGTAGCGGCCGCAAGCCTAATGGCGGCTACGGCGGCAACCGCACTGGTTCCGGCACAGGCGGTGGCTATAAAGGCAACCGTGATAGCGGCAGCAGCTATGGCGGCGGCTATAAAGGCAACCGCGACAGTAGCAGCGGCAGCACAACCCGTGGTGGTTACAGCAGCGGCTACGGCAGCAACAGCAGCAGCGGCGGTTACAAAGGCAACCGCGACAGCAGTGCCGACCGCAAACCATCGGCGCGTCCAAGCAGCACAAGTACTCGTCCGGCTAAACGCGAAGATTACGACATTTAGCAGCACCGGCGATAATGGAAGAAGACGAGTACCGGTTAACGGTTCTCGTCTTCTTTTTGTACAATTGAACATATTTAGGCTTTGTGTTTCATGCCTTAGATAACAAAAGTACGAGTGATAATAACGAGCAGGATGAACAGAACGAGGATAGTGCCTGTGGAAGTCCAGACGTTGCAGCCAACTGGTGAGGACATAGGTAAAACCTCCTTTGAATTAAGGTGATTGTAATGGTTACGTTCCTAATATATGGACGGATCGCCGGGCTTGCATAGACCATAACCCAGAATCTTAAGAATGGGCGCTGGAAAAGTCCGGGTCAAATAAGGTATAGTTAAGATACGCAGTATGCGCGAGACAGACAGGAGGAAGGGAATTGGAGTTTAAAGGAGCAATGGGCGGTCTATACCGCGTCACGGAATGGATTTCACGTATCGCCTTCAGTAACATTTTGTGGGCAATCTGTTCGGTTCCGTTTCTGTTCATGGGAGTAATGAAGATGATTATGTGGGGATCGGGTGCAGGCGGCCCCAATGAACAGATCACACTGAACTGGGCGATGGGCATTTTGGCACCGTTTACGGTGTTCCCGGCAACAGCGGCACTATTTACGGTTGTACGCAAATGGGTTATGGGCAATAGTGATGTTAGCACATTCCGCACTTTTTTCCAGGGGTACAAAGAAAATTATTTCAAGAGTATGCTTGGGGGATTAATCTACACAGTGCTGTTTGTTGTGATGTACGTAGATGTGACCGTATACATGACGCAAATGGCGAATTTCAGAATCGTCGGTATTTTGATGCTGGTGCTGATGATTATTTTGTTCGTCTCCATGTTTAATTTCTTCTCGATTGTGGTTCATTATCAAATGACCTTCAAAGAAGTGGTGACCAACTCCGTTCTGTTGACAATCGCCCGGCCGATCCGCGTATTCTCCACGCTTATTGGTGCAGCGGTTCTTGTCTATATAGGTCTGAAGTATCCGGTGCTTTACGCCTTGTGTATTCCTACACTTATTGCCTTTTTCGCCTTCTTTAACTTTTACGCTACATACAACAAGCTGCAACTGCAGGTGGAGAAGAAGAAGCAACAGGAACTGGAAGCCCAAGAAGCCCAGGAGGCCGCTGAAAGAGAAGCTGCGGAATTGCTTGAGGCAGAAGATTACGATGAAGATGATGAAGATGACGACGATGACGACGATGATGATGATGAGTATGATTCAGATAAAGATAAAAAACGGATTTAACATTAATTACACATAAGCCGCGAAATTAGGCGAGAAATTTATTCCAGTGTAAATTAAAGCGCATACAGGTTTACTTTTTCGTCAAAACGCAATATAATAGTAACAAATCCTGCGATGTACGTTTACGGTTGCTCGTTGTTTTGAACCAATGATAATGTCTTGGGAGATCTATACGAAGCGCGGCTGAAAGGCCCTGTCTATACGACGCGGGGAATTCAAAAACGACTTCTGCGGTCACCCACCTGCTATAGCAGGTTCAGAAGACACTGTAGCCGGACGGCATAGGCGGGTTTTCTACTGTTTTTGACAAGGTGCCCTGTTTCCCGCTTACCCGCGGGGATGGGGTACCTTTTTGTTTATAGTGAACAAGGTGAAAGTGAGCAATGCCCTTTTGTTCCTGGGATAAGAGTGTTACACTTAGACTAATGAACTTGGGATTTGAAGAGGGGGAAGAATTTTGTCGTTGAAAAGAACCTTGGTCGGTTTATTTCGCAGTCATGACGGAACAAGCGACCGTGCAAAAGATCCGGCATTAAAGACGCGTTACTACACTCTTTCTAGAGATAAGGCGTGGGAAGAAGTATCCTCAACGCTGAAGAAGATTCCTGGCTTCAAGGTGCTTCATGAAGTGCAATCTGTAGGAGAGATTACGCTTGAGAAGAGAACGGCATTCGGGCGTACGCTGGATATTACCGTGTCGGTGCTAAATACCTCACCGGTGCGTTGCGGCGTAGATATGTACTCGGCATCCAGAGGTTCGCTTGGCGACCTGGGCGCCAACTATCGAGTAATTCAGCGTCTGTACCAGTCTCTTGATAGGAAGCTGGGCAAATTCAAGACAGAATAAAGGCAAGCTGCACTTTTCTGTTCAGAGATTGTATACGGTTTCGTGAAGTGTGAAGATGCAGCCTATCATTGAACAATAAGGCTACCCATAAGCAAAAAGCGGGAGAAGGATGACCTTCTGCCGCTTTTTTTTAGAGAATAAGAACTTATAGATTTTCATGTACTACGAATGAAATACAATTCGGCTGCAGGCTACAGCAGTTCCTTTACAGCTGCAATTGCAGCCTCGTAATTGGGATGCTCGGACATTTCGCCGAGGTACTCCACATAAGCCAAAGTATCGTTTTTGTCGATTACGAAGATGGAACGCATGTCCAGACGGAATTCTTTAATCAGGACGCCGTAGGCTTGTCCAAAGGCTGCTTCCTTGTGATCAGACAGTGTGATGACCCGGTCAATGCCGGCTGCGCCGCACCAGCGGGCTTGGGCGAACGGAAGATCCATACTGATGGTGAGAATAACGACATCATCGCCGAGCTCTGCGGCCTCGCTGTTGAAGCGGCGGGTCTGCGCATCGCATACACCGGTATCCAGAGAAGGCACCACGCTGATCAGCTTGATTTTGCCGGCGTAATCACTGAGGGAAGTATCTTCCAGCAGATTCTTGCTCACTGTGAACTGTGGTGCGGAATCTCCGGCTTTGAGCTGCGGACCCACCAGTGTGATGGGGTTGCCTTTAAATGCGGCCACGCCTGTTCTTTCTTGCGTCATATCCTTGGTTCCTCCTTGAATTGCAATATTGGATTCTTACTGCCACAATAAATTATAATCTTTTTAGAAGCTGGATGTCCAACCGACAACTTACATAAAGGGTGGGTGTTATGATATTCATACGATATGAAAAGTGGAGAAGCTATCTCCGGTATTATCCGGTAACCTGTTTGCTTATTTTGGCGAATGTGATTATGTTTATTGTTCTGACGTTAAACGGCGGCTCCACAAATATCCAGACACTGATTGATTACGGGGGAACCGTTAATGTCAGCCCGCTGAAAGAGGAATTGTGGCGTTATGCGACAGCGATGTTTCTGCACAATGGCTTTGCCCATCTGTTCTTTAACTGTTTTGCGTTGTTGGTGTTTGCTCCGCCTTTGGAACGGCTGATGGGCTGGTGGCGCTACGCGCTGCTCTATCTGGCGGGAGGTTTCCTTGCCAATCTTCTGGGAGTCGCGGTCAGCAGCCGTTCAGTGGTGGATTACGGTACGGTGTCAGTAGGGGCTTCAGGAGCGATCTACGCCGTATACGGCGCATTCCTCTATATTGCGCTGCTGCAGAGAGCGATGATGGATGAGAGCTCACGTAAGACGTTGTACGGGCTTTTGGTGATGGGGATTATTATGTCCTTCGCTACACCTCATGTGGACTATACAGCCCATATTGGCGGCCTCGTGGCCGGGTTCTTTCTTTATGGACTTATTATACGGGTATTCAAAAAAAACCGAAGGTAGGAGGTGTTGGATTCGTGGAACTTAGACAGCTGCAATATTTTTTGAAGGTAGCACAAAAAGAGCATGTTACCAGAGCGGCAGAAGAGCTGCATGTGGCGCAATCTGCGGTTAGCCGCCAGATTCATCAGCTGGAGCAGGAGCTTGGAGTGGACTTATTCATGCAAAAGGGGCGCAATCTGCAGCTCACCCCGGTGGGGCAGCTTTTTTGCAAACGGGTAGAGTCGGTGCTGAAGGAATTGGAGCGCTCGGTAGCTGAGGTGCATGAATTTCTGGACCCGGAGCTTGGAGAGATCCGCATCGGATTTCCGCATAGCCTGGGTACGCATCTTATACCTTCCATTGTGGCGGAGTTTCGCCGGCATTATCCTCAGGTTAAGTTTCGTTTCAAGCAGGGGTCTTTTCCGTCTTTGATTAAAGACGTGCTGTCCGGTGAAGTGGATCTGGCTTTTATTTCTCCCTTCCCCGAAAATGACGGTCATGTGGCCGGAGATATTGTAATGACAGAAGAGCTGTTTGCGATCCTTCCGCAGAATCATCCGCTTGCCGGAGAGAAGGTAATCCGGCTTGAACAGCTGCGGGAAGAAAAGTTCGTCTTGTTCAGCCAGGGATATTCACTGAGGCCGATCGTATGGCAAGCCTGCCTGCAGGCAGGGTTTAAGCCGCAGATTGCTTTTGAGGGCGGAGAGACTGATACCATACGGGGTTTGGTTGCCGCTGGCATGGGAGTGAGCCTGCTGCCGGAAACGGCATTGTATCAGACCAATCCTATGCAGCCGGCTCAAGTGAGGGTGATAGATCCCGTTGTGACCAGAACGGTGGGAATCATTCACCGCAGTGAGGGCAAGCTGCCGCTGGTAGCCCGCTCCTTCCGCACTTTCCTGCTGACATATTTCAAAGATAGAAATAACAATACCCCGGTCGGCTCGTAGCCTTCCGGGGTATTTGCTCTGTATATCGACAGCGGGTTAACTAGATGGTTTAATCACGATTTCCCAAGAACATCATGATCAGACGCAGCAGTTCAAGCAGGGAGACCAGAGCGGCAGCAACATAAGTTAAGGCAGCTGCATTCAGGACCTTGGCTACGCCGCGCTCTTCCTCGTTGCGGATGTAGCCTTGCTCAACCATGACCTGGCGGGCCCGGCTGCTGGCGTTGAATTCAACCGGCAATGTGACAAGCTGAAAGGCTACTGCAGCCGAGAAGAAGATAATACCGAGACCAATAAGATTCAATGAGCTGAAAATAAATCCTGCCAACAGCATGAAGGGGGCTACGCCGGAAGCGAAATTGACAACCGGGAACATCCGGTGGCGCAGTGTGAGCATTGGATAATGTTCTTTATGCTGAATGGCATGGCCGATCTCGTGACATGCGACAGAAACAGCGGCGATGGAGCTTTCATAGTATACAGGCTCCGACAGGCGCACAACCCGGTGGACCGGATCATAATGGTCGGAAAGGGTGCCGCGCACAGGCTCGATCGGTACATCATAAAGGCCATTGGCATCAAGCATGCGCCGTGCGGCTTCATAACCTGTCAAACCATTCATGTTGGCAACCTTGGACCATTTATTAAAGTTGCCTTTAACTCTGAACTGAGCCCACAACGAGAATAGAAAAGCGATAATAACTAACAGGTACATCAAAGGCATCATATAACATTCCTCCACTATGGTGTAAAAATAGTATTTACATTGGCGGCCCCTGCAAGAGCAGCAGCCGGATCGCCTCCATGCACGCAACGCCCTGCGGAAGCAGTGCTGACAGCGCTCGTTTGGCTTGGACCGGTTTCAGTCCGCTGATCATCGGTTCCAGTGCCTTCACTTCGCGCTCAAGCCGCTGCATCTGCAGCTCCAGCTCCACGAGTTTATCCGAAACATCGGTTTCTGGTGCGGCTGAATTCCACTTGCTCATCATGGTTTTAATTTCTTCCAATGTATATTTCTCATGCTTTAACTGATTGATACGTTCCAGAGCGATTAAAGTTTCATGGCTGTACAGCCGATAGTTCTTCATGCTTCTGGTTTCTGGTACAATGAGTCCCAGCTTCGTATAATAATCGATTGTACGTTCACTGATGCTAGCAGCTTTGGCCAGTTCGCCAATCCGGTACAGGATCATATCCCCAAGTTCTTCTCACCTCGCTAACAGAATCCGGCCGGTTTGATCCGGCGCTCTTCTTACTATATTTACACTTATAATGATATCAAATGATAAACCGTACAGTCAAACGTGACACTTACTTTAAGTATATGCAGGGTTAAAGCCAAAGATACCTTCGGAAAAGCAGGTCTTCCTTCTATAAGATTGTACACCAAGATTGTACACCGAATGGACCTTGCGATCTGCGGCATAATAACAAGGTTGGATGGGATCTATAATTATATTACACGATGTGTCATGTTTATTGGAGTGACGGAAGAGTGCGCTGCTTCTTTTGCTCATGAAAAGAATAGGGTTCGGCAAAATAAGCGTCATTCTCTTGATATATGTTCAGGATACTTAACATACAATACAGCATCTTGGATCATTTACATTAATGAAAATACATATTCATACATGGAGAAGTCCGTTTTTGCTGTATGCGTTTGCATGAATAAGTTTTGCTGATCGGCTGGAAACCTGTGATTCAACAACGAAAATGCGTAGCTACAGGCAAACAGTGAAGAAATCATGTGCCTCAAGAAATAAATCGCAACATTCATAAAAATAGTCTTGTCAATTTACCTGACTTCTGATTATAATGACATTAAGAGTTTCACGCTTTGTTAGAAAATATAACATTGGGGAGTGGGGTAAAGAATGAAAAAAAAGATGATAATGATGTTTCTGGCCATGATTACACTGATGGTCTACCCGGTCAGCGCATTTGCCGCTGAAGGTCCGGCAGCACCGGATCTCCAAATCGGATTGGATACGGCGTTTACTTTCCTGGCATTTATTCTTGTATTCTTTATGCAAGCGGGGTTTGCGATGCTTGAAGCCGGTTCGGTCCGGATGAAGAATGCAGGCCACGTAGCTGGTAAGACCGTATTGACACTCGCAATTGCCAGCTTGTGTTTCTGGGCACTGGGTTTTGGCCTGGGCTTCGGTAACGGCAACGGGTTCTTCGGAACTACAGGCTTCTTCTATGGTGGTGAAACACAAGCAGCATCATTCGATTCCCTGGCATTCTCAGATGTAACCTTAAACGTTAAATTCCTCTTCCAAATGGCTTTTGCCGCAGTTTCTCTGGCCATCGTATCCGGTGGTATGGCGGAACGCGCTAAGCTTAGTGTATACATTATCTTCGGAATTCTGTTCTCTGTAGTTATCTACCCTGTCGTAGCTCACTGGGTATGGGGCGGCGGCTGGTTGGCTGAACTGGGTATGCAGGACTATGCAGGTTCAACGGTTGTCCATCTTACAGGTGCAACGGCGGCTGTAGTCGCGACAATCTTGCTGAAACCCCGTCTTGGCAAGTTCAACAAAGAAGGCAAGCCGGTTATTATTCCGGGACATAACCAAGTATTCACAGTACTCGGTGTTATCATCCTCTGGTTCGGCTGGTTCGGATTTAACCCTGGTAGCGCGTTGTCTCCAATGGGCGGATTCTTCGGCCACGTAGCATTGACAACTAACCTGGCAGCTGCGGCTGGCGGTCTGGCTGCACTGATCGCTTCTTGGCTCTACTTCGGCAAGTCGGATATCCCGGCAATGCTGAACGGTGTTCTGGCTGCACTGGTTGCAATCACAGGCGCTTGTGCATTCGTAGTGCCTTGGGCGGCAATTCTTATCGGGTTTGTAGCGGGAGCATTCACTTTCATGACTTCACAATGGCTGGAACGTGCCGGCCTTGATGATCCAATCTATGCCTTCTCTGTACATGGTATCGCTGGGATGTGGGGAGCGGTGTCCACCGGGTTGTTCGCAACACCTGATCTGATCGCGGAAGGCGCGCTTGTTGGTAAACCCGGATTGTTCTACGGCGGCGGATTCCACCAGCTCGGCGTACAGGTGCTGGGTGTGGCAGGTACCTTTGTCTTCGTAGCAGTTCTGTCCTTCATCATTCTCTACGTAATTAAGTTGGCTATCGGCTTGCGTGTTACCGAAGAGGAAGAATTGATGGGCCTTGATATCAGTGAACATGGTACTTACGGTTATCCTGAACAAATGAAACTGATTGCAGAATCGGAATCCAAGACCCTTAAAAATTAACTACTTCATAGATGGGGGGCGGACCGAGTGGCTTCGATGGAGTCAGCAGAGTGGAATGAAGATAATAATTATTTGTCCATCGCAACGGCCGGTTCGCCGCAGGAGCTTAAGGCAAGGCGCACGGCCTGTCAAACCGTACTTCTGGTACAGTTAAACGTTGTTCCAATCGGGGAATGGATGACTCGTGTCAATGCAATGCATGACAGTATTGCGAAGGCGGCAGTAATCATATGTGAGGCGCAGATGAAAGAGGCGGGCTACGGCCCGCCTCCCTGCGCCTATTCCTTTATTGTGTTTGGCAGCGCAGGCAGGCAGGAAGCTACGCTCTGGAGTGATCAGGATAACGGCCTGATTGTGGAAGGGGAACCGGATGGGCTCAAGAAGAGTTATTTCCGGGCCTTTGGTGCGATGTTGTCGGATTTATTTGAACAAGTGGGTTATGAGAAATGCAGCGGCAAGGTGATGTGCTCCGAGCCGCTCTGGTGCAAGACACTGACGGAATGGAAAGAACAGCTGCAGAGCTGGATGCACCAGCTGGAATGGGAGCCGATACGTTATCTGATTATTTCCTCCGATATGCGCCATGTAGCCGGGAACGCGGAGTTATCCGCGGAGTGGCGGGAGGCTTTTCATGCCGGATTTATCGGCAACGAGAAGCTGTCCGCGGCGGTATTGCGCAATACAGTCCGCCACAAGGCGACACTAAATCTTCTTGGACAGGTACTGACGGAACGGTTCGGCGATTATGCCGGGGGATTTGATGTCAAATATGGTGTTTATATTCCGCTCGTGAATATTGTTAGACATTTGTCTTTATTTGAGGGAGTCTGGGACAGCTCCACGCTGAAGAGGCTGGAAGTATTGGGGGCGCTTGACAAGTACCAGCACCTTGAAGAGATCCGCCGGGCATTTTTGACCGCACTGCGGATGCGTGCGAACACTCCCTACAGTGTAAACGACGGCTTGTTGTCCAGCAGTGATTATATTGCTGAAAGTGATCTGAAGAATAAGCAGCTCATGTCCGAGCTGCGGGAAAGTCTGCTGCTTGTCAGGCGCCTGCACAGGGCACTGCAGCGTCAGCTCCGGTCAGCGGAAAGGAGACAGTCATGAAGGAGCCGAACAAAGGCGGCGGATTCTGGAACAACCTGAGACAAGGCGGAATGCCGTCCGCCATCGCGTCGATGAGAGGCGGGGAATCGGCACAGCAAACGGCGCAGCAAATGGCCTTTATCCGTTCCCTGATGCGCGAGAAACGGCGTCCTGAAGTGCTGCATACCCCTCTCGCTGAACTTGAGACCGTTATTTTTGACCTGGAAACGACAGGTTTCTCCCACCAGCATGGGGATGAGATTATGTCGTTTGGTGCGATTCGTGTAGTAGGGGAAGAAATAAAAGAAGATGAATGCTTTTATACACTGGTAAACTGCCAGACGGCGATACCGGATAATATCACCAAGCTTACAGGAATTTCCAAAGAGATGACATCCGCTGCACCTTCGTTAATGGACGGGCTGCATAATTTCATGTCCTTTGTGGGCCAGCGGGTGCTGGTGGCGCACGGAAGTGCACATGACAAGTCTTTTCTGAATGCTGCATTATGGAAAACCTCCAAAGTGCAGCTTACCCACAGAGTGCTGGATACGATGATGCTGGCCCGCTGGCTTGAGCCGCACCGCAGCAATTATACGCTGGATGAACTTCTTGCCGTACACGAAATTCCGATCCAAGGGCGGCATCATGCGCTGGAGGATGCCAAAATGACTGCGCGGTTATGGGTGTCTTATCTGAATGAGATCTCCCAGAAGCGGCAGGTTGATACCTTGGGAGATCTTTATGCTTATTTAAGCAGAGCATAGAGCGGAGCATGCAGCAGCCTGTAACCCGCTGTTCCACTTGAATCAGGCAGCCGGTTGATATGAAAGCCCCTCAACGTTATTTCCTCATTCTTGTCCGTACCCGGAGAACCGATCAGGTATACCTTGAATTCGGGACCCAGTGCGCTTAGTCCCTTAATGTCGGAGGGAGAAGGCCAGGGGGCAGAATGGGGATGGGAGTGGAACAAACCGACAGGGGCGGGGTCGTTATAGAGTGCCTTTACCCATTCGCGGGGATCGGGAACGAAGGCATGCAGCGGGTCAGGCGCTACGTTGCTCATGGGGACATAGTCCTTGATGTGCATGCCGCCCGCTGCGGCAGCACCCAGCAGTACGCCGCAAGCTTCATGCGGATAACAGGTCAGCAAATGCTTCCCCAGCATGAGCTGTACGGAGCTATCCAGTCTGATGGGCTGGGTTTTTCCCTGGTATGCTGTCATATATTCACCCCTCTCTCTTCATAGGATTTCGTCTCTGACGGAATCCTCTTTTTTTGGTACAGAAGAAGCTGATTTTACTTGGATGTAAAGGATGGTTTGAAACTGCACATATTGGGGGTACAATAGGAGCAAACCATCCCATTTGCAAAGGAACGGTCTTCCCATGAGAGCTGTGAATAAACGAAATGTAACTGTTGTGGCCTTGATTGTGATATTGGCCGTTCTCGTAATTGCGCATGAATTCAGGGCTGAGCCCGAGTCAGTACCAGTAGTGCAGCAATCAACCAAGCTGGAAAGCGGTGCAGGTGCTGGCTTGCTGGCTCCCCCCTTCACTTTGCAGGGAAACGACAGCACTGTTTATGACGTAGGAGGACCTCGGGAGAAGGCGCTGATGCTTAATTTCTGGGCTTCCTGGTGTGAACCATGTCAGCTGGAGGCTCCAGAGCTGAATGCAATGGCTGTTAAATATAAGAATGTTCTTGATATTTATGGAATCAATGTGACCAGCCAGGATTATAAGCCCAATGCCGAACGTTTCATCAAAAAATATATGCTGTCCTTTCCGGTCATGTTTGATCTAAAGGGCAAGGTGTTCGATAAATATAACGGTGCGGTGTTTCCTACCAATGTGTTGATTGACAAAAATGGGGTAATCTCCGAGATCATTCTCGGTGTCTTGACTCCCGAAGAGCTGGAGAAGAAAATCATCACACTAACCGGCTCTTAAAGAAACGGCAACTATTAAAGCCCCCCTGCGGAACGGGTGTTTTCCCGGCTGCAGGGGGGCTTTGTCAGAGGCATTTGTGAGGCCGAATCTTTAATGGTTGACTAAGCCTCTAGGCTCACTGCTGGACTTCTTGTCGTTTTCGCGTGAGATTTGTCCCAAAAGGGCATAGCGCATACTGTCGACCAATGCTTCCCAGCTGGCCTCAATGACATTGCTGGATACTCCAACCGTACTCCAGGTATTAGTATAATTTCTGGATTCGATCAGAACCCGTACCTTCGCAGCGGTCTGATCCTGTTCATCCAGCACGCGAACCTTATAGTCAGAGAGATGCATCTCATCCAATTGCGGGAAGTAGGGCAGCAGTGCCTTGCGCAGGGCGTTGTCCAGCGCGTTGACCGGGCCGTTGCCTTCTGCAGCGGTATACAGGTTCTCTCCGCCGGCCTTCAGCTTGACGAAGGCCTCGGAAACGACCGGACTGCCGGCTGTCTTCTCCACAAGCATTTTGAACGATTCAAAAGTGAACAGCTCGTTCATCTCGCCGGTGGCTTCACGCAGCAGCAGCTCTAGTGAGGCGTCGGCACCTTCGAATTGATATCCCTGATGCTCCAGGTTCTTGATCTTGTCAATCACCTTGCGGGCCTGCTCGCTGCTTGGGTCAAGACTGAGGCCCATATCCTGGGCTTTAGACAGGACATTGCTCTGGCCGGCCAGCTCAGAGACCAGCACGCGCTGTTTGTTGCCCACCAGTTCAGGAGCAATATGCTCATAGGTACGCGAGTCGCGCATGATCGCAGAGACGTGAATGCCGCCTTTGTGGGCGAATGCGGCCGTTCCAACATAAGGCTGATTAACCGGCATATTCACATTGGCAACTTCGCTCACGAAGCGTGCGGTGTTGGTCAGCTGGGGGAGGGAATCCCCCGGAATACAGTGATAGCCCATCTTAAGCTGCAGAGTGGGAATGATCGAGCACAGGTTGGCGTTGCCGCAGCGCTCACCATAACCGTTGATTGTGCCTTGCACCTGCCGGGCACCTGCGCCAATGGCACTGAGCGTATTGGCGACCGCAAGCTCACAATCATTATGGGTATGGATACCCAACGAAGCGCCCGGAAGGATCCCGGCCATACCGGATACAATGTCTTGAATCTCATTCGGGAGTGTGCCGCCGTTTGTATCGCACATGACCAGCCAGTCCGCACCGGCTTCCCGTGCTTTAGCCAGGACGGCAGCTGCATACTCCGGATTGTTCTTATAGCCGTCGAAGAAATGTTCGGCATCGAAGATCACTTCGAGGCCTTTGCGTTTCAGATAAGCGATGGAGTCGCCGATCATCGCCAGATTCTCTTCTAATGTAGTTTGTAGGGCAGTATGCACATGGAAATCCCACGATTTCCCGACCAGAGTAGCCGCCGGTACGCCGGCATCAATCATTCTTTGGAGATTGTCGTCGTTCTCGGCTACAGAGTTCTTGCGCCGGGTACTGCCGAATGCGGTGATTTTGGCATTTAAATGAAATTCCTTGACCCTTTTGAAAAATTCGATATCCTTATTGTTGCTTCCCGGGATGCCACCTTCAATGTAGTGCACACCCAGATCATCGAGTTTTCTGGCAATCTTCAGCTTATCATCCGCCGACAGGCTGATGCCTTCGCCTTGGGTGCCGTCGCGTAGTGTCGTATCGAAGATGGAGATGGACTTAGACATGGGAGTCCTCCTAAAAGTTTTGTGAGAATGGCTTCCTGGATTTACTCCGTACAGAATTTACTTCGGAAGCATCCGCTTAAGGGAAATGAATTTTTATATTATAGCATTTTTACGCGGGAATGTAACAAAGAACTTTACAGCGTTTCTGCTTTTGTTGACCTTCCGGCAGTTGAAGAGGTATGCTAAATCCGACAATGGAAACCCTGAAGATAAGAAGGTAGATATTGTGCAGAACGTGGATCAGTATTACCCAACGAGCGGCAGGGTTATTCTGCATGTGGATATGAATGCTTTCTACTGCTCAGTGCATGAGGCGGAGGATCCGGAGCAATACAAAGGCAAACCGACGGCGGTTGCCGGAAGCGTGGAGCTGCGAAGAGGGATTATTGTCACCTGCTCCTATGCTGCACGCAGGCTGGGAATCTCAACAGGCATGCAGGTGCAGAAGGCACTCCGGATTTGTCCATCCTTAATTGTTATTCAACCGAACTTTCATCTATACCGTAAGTATTCGAATGCATTCATGCAGATTGCCTACAGCTATACTCCGCTGCTTGAAGCAGTCTCAATAGATGAATGTTATCTCGACATTACCGGCTCCAGACAGTTCGGGACTCCACTGGAGATTGCCGGGGCCATCCAGCGCAGGATCATGGAGGAGCTTGGACTGCCTTGCTCCATTGGGGTTGCCCCCAATAAGCTGCTGGCCAAAATTGCCTCGGATCTGAAAAAGCCCAACGGAATCTCCGTCCTCCGGCTGCGTGATGTGCCGGATATTCTGTGGAACAAGCCATGTAATGAAATGTTCGGCATTGGCGGAAAAACAGCCGAAAAGCTCCGGAAGCTTGGCATCTACAGCATCGGCCAGCTGGCTGCGGCCGATGAGAAGATGCTGGTGGATTATTTCGGGGTCATGGGCTCATGGCTGAAACGGGCGGGCAACGGTATTGACCACGGCATTGTGAATCCCGAGCGCGAACAGAGCAAGTCGATCGGGCATACGACAACCTTGCCGAGAGATGTAGTCGGTCTGGCAGAGGCCCGGCCGATTCTGCTGAATCTTAGCGACCAGGTTGCCCGGCGGCTGAGGAAGCAGGGCTTGGTGGCAGCAGGTGTGCAGCTCACGATCCGCACACCCGACATGAAGACCATTACCCGGTCGCGCCAGCTGGAGACTCCTTCGGAAAGCGCTGAAGACATCTATAAGACGGTGTGCGAGCAGTTTGCCAAGCACTGGAAGGGGGACAAGCCGGTGCGTCTGCTGGGTGTTACCCTGCAGGGACTGAGCCCCAAGGAGGACTCCGCTATCCAGCTGGATTTGTTCGATTATGAACGTCAGCCGAAGAAGGAGTCCCTGAACAAAACGATGGATATGCTGCGCAACAAATTCGGCGAGAATGCGGTGCTGACGGCCGGCATGCTCAGTGACAGCCACTCGGCCCGCCTCCGCAATCATAAGGAGCGCGGCACCTCACTGCAGAAGGACAATCTCGAAAGTGTTGATCCTGATAAAACATGAGAAAAGCCTTGCCTGGCACGGACATTCAAGCAATGGAATATGCGTCGAAAATGGAAACGAATTGAAAACTCATTGAAATTGTATTCTATTTATATTAATATGAGAAAAATAACAGGCTGCTACAGCAGGCTGTATTGTTTAACGGGAGGCAGAGAAAAAATGGCTAAATACACTTGGGTCGAAAAAGATACTTGCATCGCTTGTGGTGCTTGTGGCGCGACGGCCCCTGATATTTTTGATTATGATGATGAAGGTTTGGCAGAAGTGATCTACGAGAATGACAGCAATCACGGGTGTACTGTAATTCCGGATGATTTGTTCGACGATTTGCAGGATTCTGCAGATGGATGCCCAACGGACTCCATTAAAATTGCGGATGCTCCTTTTAATAAAGAAGGTTAATCCAGAGGTTTTTCGTTGACTACAGGATATAAGGATCGCTCAGCGCGAACCTTATATTTACATAAAGACATCTCTTCGCCGGCGTAAATTCGGTTGGGGGATGTCTTTTTTTGATGGACTGACCGATATATATATAGAAAGAATCACAAACCCGCGGAGGCCCCGATGAAAAACTCGCAGCATCTTAAGGCGTATGTTCAGTTGCATCCTGAAAACAAGATGGCATGGTACTTGCTTGGTAAGGAATACTATAAGAACGGCCAGCAAGGCAAAGCGAATTACTGCTTCAATCAGGCCGGTGAAGTATACGAAGCTTTCGAGCACAGCAAGGTGCCGGCCGAAATGCTGCGTGAATATGAAGACGGCCTGCTTCAGGCTGCCCGGCAGCGTCACCAGAACAAGCAGAGAATGCGCCGTATTCTGCTTACGCTAGTTCTGCTGCTGCTGGTGTTTCTGCCGGATGCAGCTGCGCCGGGTACCCTTCCCGGTCCCGGTGAAACGGACAACTCGGCTCCAGAGATTGCCGGCGGAGCTCCGGTAGATTTACCGGAGGAGCTTACGGCAACGGCGGTGCCTGAGACTGGAGTACAGCCGGCCCCGGATCCGGTAAAGCTGGCTTTTACGGCACAGCCGGGGGATGCTGCCGGACCTGGCAAGGCGCTGGCGGGCTTGCTGCAGAGCAGCCAGCCGACCGGCTCAACGGCGATCCTGCGAATGGAGCGCTCCGGCAAATGGCTTATATGGAAGAAGGAGCTGCCGCTCGAGGCAAGGCTGGAGAAGAGTGAGGAAGGTCGGATTGTATACCAATCCTACAATTCGGCGGTCTGTGCCTGCCAGCCCCCGGATTCAGCAGAGCTGAAGAAACAGGCGGCAGGATGGCAGGAGGACCAGGAGGAGCTGGCAGTGCTGTGGAGCGCCATGCGATCCTACAAGAGCAGCAAGGGCGTGCTGCCGAAATCCCTTGGGGAGCTGGAGGCGCCGTTTCCGGGAAATTGGCTGGGTGGAACGACTCCGCTGATGAAAGCGAAGTTTGCCTCGCTGCGTGCAGCAGCTTCCCCGGCAGTCCCGCAGGCCCCGGCGGCTACTGCCAAGCCGGATACTGCCACGGCAACGGGGATTCCTGCAGCTGGCCAGAACGGCAATTCTTCTGGAGCAAGCGGTGATGCGGCGGCGGAAATGCCCTTTTTTACAGGACCGCTGACTATTATTGTAGATAAACAAAAACACCGCCTGGCAGTGACCAGCGGCTCGATAATTCTGCGGAACTATGAGATTGGACTCGGCGGCGACAAAACACCTGAAGGGACTTTTACGATCACAGACAAGGTGGTCAATCCGAATGGCCATGACAACGGGGAATTCGGCAGCCGCGGGATGCAGCTCTCGGACAGCAACTATGCCATACACGGCACAAATGAGCCTGACAGCATAGGCAAAGATGAATCGCTGGGATGTATCCGGATGAACCGCAAAGATGTGGAGGAATTATTCGCTATGGTACCGATGGGAACGAAGGTTCAGATTACTAAAGGGGTTCTGCCTGAGGAGCTGCTGCTTCCGGAGGAAGCCTATCCCTCTGGAGCACCTCAAAATCAGACCAACCCCCACAAAGTCTACCACTGGCTGAATTAATTACCTGCTACAAGAAATAGAACAATAATAAGAAGAATCAGCAAGGCCAGACTTACACTAATCCACAGGATTGCTTTGCGGTTGACTTCTTCCTTCTTCTGCTGGAGTGTAGGAGGTTTGCGTTTAGTTGACATACTGGTCATCCTTCTTTCTCTCTTGATCGGTGATTACCCTTACATTGTAATGCGTTTGCAAGAAAAATACTATACTCTGCATTTCGCTCGCAGACATCACCTGGGCAAAAAACTTTTCTTTTCTTCCCGAAACGGATAAAATTAAGAAGAAACCTATAGAAACGGGGAGTCGCGGGACATCACGTATTATCCCTTGAAGGAGCGAGAACGGTGCTGTATCGAAATTTAGGTAAACCAATTTTCTTTAAAATGGACCCGGAGAAGGCACATCATCTCGTCATAGGCGGTTTGAACAAAGCGGCCTTGGTTCCGGGCGGCAGCGCGGCCATGCGCTTGATGTACGGCGTTCCAGAGACAGCCGATCTTGCGGTAGACCTGTTCGGTCTGCATTTCCCTACTCCGGTGGGTCTTGCAGCAGGACTGGATAAGAACGCTGAAGCGGTGGGCGGCTTCTCATCAATTGGCTTCGGATTTATGGAAGTGGGTACGGTTACGCCCAAGAGCCAGCCGGGCAATGACAGCCCGCGGTTATTCCGTCTTCTTCCGGACGAAGCGCTGATTAACCGGATGGGCTTCAATAATGAAGGCGCAGAGGCCATGGCCCAGCGGCTGAAGGTGCTGAAGAAACGCAGAATTCCTGTGGCGGTCAATATCGGGCGCAATAAAGTGACCCCAAATGAATCAGCACATGAGGACTACCGGCAGTGTATCCGTACGCTTTATCCGTACGGTGATTTTTTTGTGGTTAATATCAGCTCTCCGAATACACCGGATTTACGGAGTCTCCAGCATGGCAGTGAATTATCGAACCTGCTGGCCCAAGTGAAAGAAGAAATGGAACTCCAGCGTGAGAAAAGCGGTATGGCCAAAAGTCTGCTGGTCAAGATTGCTCCCGATGTCAGCGACACCGAGCTTGAATATATGGTACATACACTCTCGGAAGCCGGTGTGGACGGCGTGATCGCTACGAACACCACACTCAACCGTGAGGGGCTGAAGAGTGACAAAGCCGGAGAGACAGGGGGCCTCAGCGGCAAACCGCTGCGCGACCGTTCCACAGAGATTATTCGCAGCATTTATCGCCAGACCGGCGGCAAGCTGCCGATTATTGGTTCAGGCGGTATTTTTACCAGCCAGGATGCTTATGACAAAATCCGGGCGGGTGCCAGCCTGGTTGAAATTTATACAGCTCTCATCTATGAAGGACCGGAGGTTAACCGCAGATTGCATGCCGGACTTAGGCAGCTTCTGCGGCGGGACGGATTCCGTAATATCCTAGAAGCGGTGGGCGCTGATCATCACTGAAGGATGAATGGACAGGAGGACGAAGGCGATGGACGGCAGGGACTGGGGAACTTTTTTGCTTCCATATGAACAGACTGTGGAGGAACTTAAGGTTAAATTCAAGACGATGCGCTCGGAGCTCAAGAAGAGAGAGGAATATACGCCGATCGAGTTTGTAACCGGACGCGTGAAGCGGCTGTCCAGCATTCTGGAGAAGGCCAAGCGGCTGAATGTGAAGATGGAAGATCTGGAGACAGGCATTGAGGATATCGCCGGCATACGCATCATGTGCCAATTCGTTGAGGATATCCGCAGAGTGGCGGAGTATATCCGTGCCCGCAAGGATCTTGAAGTGCTTTACGAGAAGGACTACATCACCAATTACAAGGAAAGCGGCTACCGCAGCTTCCATATGATTATTAAATATCCTGTTCAGACGGCTCTGGGGCAAAAGATTGTGCTCGCCGAGATTCAAATCCGCACACTGGCGATGAATTTCTGGGCAACCATCGAGCATTCGCTGAACTATAAATACCGTGAAAGCCTGCCCGATGAAATGCGGGTGCGGCTCAAGACGGCGGCAGAGGCCGCTTCCATACTGGACAGTGAAATGTCCAGCATCCGTGAAGAAATTCTAGAGGCTCAAAAAACCTTCGAAGAAAATTCCAATATGACGACTCAATTGCTCAAGGCGATTCATCAATTGTATTTCTATCATCTGGTGAACGAGGCGATTGAAAGCCAGGAACGTTTCAATGTGATCTGGCAGGCGCAGGATATGGATGCGATGAAGGAATTGCTGGACCATGTGCGTGAGCTGCTCTCTAATGCGAAGAAGGACAGTCTGCCGGATGGTCTATGAACCGCTGTATCTGGCGTACCTGGTCTATTTCAATAGAGACAGAGATTATTTTGAATGTCATGAGGTGCTTGAAGAGCTGTGGCTGGCTAAAGACCGTGATCCGCTGTACAAAGCACTTCTTCAGGTAGCGGTCGGGTTGTATCATTTCCGCAACGGGAATGTGCGCGGCGGGAGGATTATGCTGGGCGGGGCACATATTGTGCTGCAGAAGTATCCGGATGAAACGCTGGGAATTCATCTTGCGAAGCTTGTACAGGAGACTGGTGAGTATGTCCGCAAGCTGGAAGGCTATGATGAACAGCCGTTTCCCTATTATGATCTGACCCTTGAAATTGCAGATCCCGGTCTGGAAGAGGCTGTAAGGATTGCAGCTGCCCGGATTACACCCAACTTGCCGCAGCGCAGGGGGCCCCAGCGGCCGGCTCACTCACCGCACCGCAAATGAAGCATTAAATACCAGCAAGACAACAAGGAGCACTCCACCGGGGTGTTCCTTGAATTATTCATTCCTACATTCAGAAACAACAAGCAGGAGGAAAGCAACATGGCGGCACAATTGCCCGGCACGTTCACGCAGCGGATGAAAGAACTGTTGGGAACGGAGTATGAACAATTTGCGGAGACCTACAAGGAAACTCCTTATGGCGGCATCCGCGCCAATACCTTGAAAATATCGGTGAAGGACCTGCTGGCGCTAGCACCTTTTGAGCTGGAGCCGATTCCCTGGTGTCCGACCGGATTCTATACCGGGGAAGGCGCCAGACCTGGCAAACATCCGTATTACCATGCCGGCCTATATTACATACAGGAGCCGAGTGCAATGGCTCCTGTAGAGCTGCTTGATGTGCAGCCGGGTGACCGGGTGCTGGATTTATGTGCCGCACCGGGCGGCAAATCTACGCAGATCGCCGCTAAGCTGCAAGGCGAAGGTCTTCTGGTCAGCAATGATCTTCATCCGGAGCGGACCAAGGCTTTGGCCAAAAATTTGGAGCTTTACGGTGTCCGCAATGGCATTGTACTGAATGAAAGCCCGGAACGGATCGCAGCAGCATTTCCCGGGTTCTTTGACCGGATTCTAATCGACGCGCCATGCTCCGGTGAAGGCATGTTCCGCAAGGATGAAGACATGGTGAAGCAGTGGGAGCCGGGAACGCCGGAGAAATATGCGGCGATGCAGCGGGACATTCTTGTCTCTGCCGCTGCGGCGCTGAAGCCCGGCGGGACATTGGTCTATTCGACCTGCACGTTTGCTGTAGAAGAGAATGAGGGGACGATAGCCGATTTTCTGGCCGCACATCCCCGGTTCTCACCGGTTCCGGCAGGAGGCACAGGCTCTTTCGCCCCGGGGTTCGGCGAATTGCCGGAGACGGCCCGGCTGTGGCCGCATAAGGTCAAGGGCGAGGGGCATTTCATGGCCGTGCTGCGCCATGATGGAAGCCTCGCTCCGGAAGAGGAAGACGGAGACCGGGACATTGCGCTTGGGATCGCTGCGCGGAACAAGTCAGGCAAAGCATCACCTTCAGCTAAAGCAGCTGGAGGCAAAACAGAAAGAGGACGCGGCGGCAAAGGCGGCCGTGCATTCGGCAAATCCGGCAACGGCTCCGGCAGAGAACAACAAAGCATAGGAGAAGAGACACGGCTTGCCGCCTATACCGATTTCTTTAAGGAGCAGCTCGGCTGGCAGCCTGCGGGATATCCCGTGTGGTTCGGCGAACATTTGTATATCTCGCCATTGCCGAAGGAAGCCTTGGATGGACTGAAGACGATCCGTCCAGGCTGGTATGTAGGTCATGTGCGCAGCGGCCGGTTTATTCCCGGGCATCCGCTCGCTACGGCCCTGCACCCGGAGGAGAGTTGCCGCAGTCTTTCCCTGTCCGGCAGCAGCGGTGAAGCGGTCTCCTATCTTAAAGGCGAAACATTATCCATTCCGGCAGAACGACTGTCTGTGAAGTCAGGCAGTGCACTCAAAGGGTATGTGCTGGTCTGTATCGACGGGTACAGCGCAGGCTGGGCGAAGTGGCAGGACGGAATGCTGAAGAATGAATATCCGGCTGGGTGGAGGTGGACATAAGGCATGGGGGCATCGGGAAATAATGCTAAGAAACAACGGATCGATAAAGTGCTGTCCCATATGGGCGCAGGTTCCCGCAGTGATATCCGCAAGCAGGCGAAGCAGGGGCTGATTACTGTTAATGGGATTGTGGTAAAGGACAGCGGGTTTCATGTTGACCCCTATCTTGACAGGGTAGAGCTCAATGGGGAGCCGATTCTGTACCGCGAGCATATCTATCTGATGATGAACAAGCCCCCAGGTGTCTTGTCTGCTACAGAAGACAAACGGGACCGGACTGTTCTTGATTTATTAAAGCCGGCGTATGCGCAGTTCGAGCCGTTTCCGGTCGGGAGACTGGACAAGGATACGGTTGGACTGCTGCTGCTTACCAATGACGGCAAGCTCGCCCATGAGCTGCTGTCCCCGCGAAAACATGTGCCGAAGACGTATGAGGCTATCGTGGAGGGCGAAGTAGACGCAACGGATGTGGCTGCATTTGCCGCAGGTGTGGAACTGGAAGATGGTTATGTTACTCTCCCGGCACAGCTGAGAATCCTTGGCAGAGAGCGCGGCAGCAAAATCACCTCACAAATCTCCCTAACCATTACCGAAGGGAAATTCCATCAGGTGAAGCGGATGTTTATTGCGGTTGGCAAAAAAGTGACGTTTCTGAAGCGGGTGTCTATGGGGGATTTGAAGCTGGACGAGAGCCTGCCATTGGGCGCTTGCCGGGAGTTGACGGCAGAAGAGCTGAGTCTGCTCGGTGCAGACGGCCGGGAAACATGAGAAATAGCCCCGCTGCTGATTTAATACCGGCTTAATTAAAGTACGTGTTTTAGTTGACGGGGGTTTTGTAAGCTTGCATATATAGATATAAAAGACAGACAAGGATGGTGGGGTATGAGATACAAACTGATTGCGCTGGATGTAGACGGAACACTGTTGAATGATGATCACCACTTAAGTGATGAGAACAAAGAGGCAATTGCTGAGGTTACGCGGCTGGGCGGCCAGATAGTATTATGCACAGGCCGCAGCCCGCAGAACTCGATTCCATTTATGGAAGAAATGGGCCTGTCGGGGTATGTGCTGGGACACAACGGAGCGGCGACTGTCCGAGTCAATGACCGCAAAGTGCTGCATCAATTTGGGCTGGATGCCCGTGGACTCGACCCTTACATTGATTATTGCCGGCAGCATGATATCCATTTCGATGTTAATACCGCTTTTGATATGTACGTCGATAATGTGGAGAATCTGACCCAAGAGGCTAATTTTATGTACGAGCACTTCCGGATTATGCCTGCTTCACTGCCGGCCTGGGATGATTTCCGTGAACCGATTGTAAAATTCACGGTTTTCACCCAGTCGGACATTCTGGATGAAGCACAGCGTGAATGGGGCACTTGGACGCAGCAGTACAACATTTTGCGCAGCGGCGAATTTTTTGTAGACTTCATGCATCCCGAGGCTTCCAAGGGGAATGCGCTGAAGAATCTGGCTGTGCAGCTTGGGATTCCTCAGGAGGAAGTCTTATCAATCGGGAATTATTATAATGATATTTCGATGCTTACCTACGCCGGACTGGGTGTTGCGATGGAGAATTCACCACTCGAGGTCAAAGCAGCGGCAAACGCGGTTACTGGAACCAACAACGACAGCGGGGTCCGCGACGCGCTGGTGAAGTACTGCCTATCGTAATGCTTGAGAAAGTATGAAGTAAGAATAGTGTGAAGTGAGAATATAAATGTGAAAGCATAGACTGGTGCCCTGAGGCGCTGGTTTATGCTTTTTTTCTGCTTATTTGATCTGCTTTATCAATCTGCGATCACTGATAAAACATTGCTAGATATAAACAGCAGTGCACTAGAAATGCAAAAAAGCGGCTGCACCGCCCCTTAAAGGGACGGCGGGCCGCTTGGTGCCACCGTGCGTTGCTGCTTGAGCGGAATTAGACAAACAACGAACGGGAAATGATGACAAGTAAAATAAAGAGCACCAAAATCGCACCGGTCGATGTAAAGCCTGGATGTGCACCCATGTCTGATTCCTCCCTTAATTCATGTCTAGTTCCCATGCCGCGCTGTTATGCTATGGCGTCTTTGGGATAATGTCATCATATGCCGGGGGAGGCATCACGAACTGGTCAGTTGCCTATTGCTCGTCAATATGGGCTTTTAGGATCCTCAGCCCTTTGGGCAGGTGATTCTTCAGTTGACCGGAGCTGGCTTTGCCCCAGCCAACGGGAAGTCCGTCAACCGTGACCAGTGTCCAGCCGTGCAGCTCAGCCGGAACCGTCAGGCTCTCTCCGCGCAGCCAGACCTGAATTTCATGACTATCGGCCGCAAGGTCCCAGCTACGGGCAGCTTGACTGGGCTGAAGAGACATTGCCAGGGCATGGGCCGGTTCGATCCGGTTTTTCTTCAGATGGGCCACATGCAGCCCGGCCCGCGGGATTTTGAGGCCTTCGAGCAGACCGGCATGCAGGCTATCGTTAAATGTCTCCGGGAGCAGGTACAAGGATTCTCCAAAGAGCAGAGGTACACCCTGGCCGGTGAATCCTGGCAGATGCTCCGCTGCCCAGCCCAGAAACTGCTGGTAAGCATCGCGCACGGAAGAGGTTGTTCGCGGGCTGTTTTTGCCCCGTCCGCTGCCCCGTTTGCTGCGGCTATTCGCAGTTTCTTCTGCAGGTGCCTTGCGCAGCAGGGCGACGAAATGTCCTTCGCCTTTCTCCAGATGCGGCCAGAGGCGTTTCTCAGCAATCAGCTCCATATCGGGATAGTGCTCTATAAACCGGGCGATGGTATCTTCATTCTCGCTGCGGTTGAAGGTACAGGTCGAATACGCCAGGCTGCCGCCCGGTTTCAGCATGATATAGGCATCCTGCAATATATCCCATTGTCTTGCCGCACACATCTCGACATGGCCCGGAGACCATTCGCTTACAGCAGCGGGATCTTTGCGGAACATGCCTTCACCAGAACAGGGGGCATCCAGCATAATCCGGTCGAAGACCTGCGGGAAACGCCGTGACAGCTCCCCTGGAGCTGCACTGGTCACCAGTGCGTGGGAGATGCCGTGGCGTTCGACGTTTTCGGCTAGAATTTTGGCCCGCTCGGGATGGATCTCATTGGACACAAGCAGACCTTGTCCCTGCATTAGAGAGGCGATATGTGTTGTCTTTCCGCCGGGAGCGGCGGCAAGATCCAGCACCGTCTCACCGGGAAGCGGCCCCAGCAGCTCGGCCGCGGACATTGCCGAGGGCTCCTGAATATAATATAGTCCGGCGGTGTGGTAGGGATGCCGTCCGGGCCGGGCCGGATGTTCGTAGTAATACCCTGAGGGGCACCAAGGTACCGGTGTAAGGCCGAATAGTGAAACCGCATGTTCGGCAGCGCGGATGCCGGTTCCAAGCTGGCTTTTTAAAGTGTTGAATCGCAGACCCTGGGTCCGCAGCAAAGTATAGCTTTGCAGAAAAGCGTCCGCCTCCTGCCCCAGCATTTCTCTCATGGAAGTGGTATAAGCGGCGGGCAGCTGTTCTTCCGTCATCATTCATTCTCCTCTTGTCAAAATCAATTCAGGCTCAAGCGTTCTTCTTGGTTGCTGTTTCAGGTGGATACCGATAAAATCAAGGTAGGGGACCTTAGCGTACCAGTAATTGTACATATTTATTACTATATCATAATTGCCGGGTCTCACCGTAATCAGGGCAATTGTAAAGGGGATGTACCAGATGAACTTGCTGCAAGCGCTATTCTTTCCGCCGGAACAGCCCGGTGGTGTTTCTTCAATGATTCCTTATCTCCAGGAACGTTTCCGTTCCAGCCGCTGGGATATGGATCTCTTCTGGTTGCCCAAACGGATTCGCGGCAAGGGGCGCGAAGAGATTGTATTTGAGACCTTTGATTGGACTAAGTATGGCGAAAGTCCGGTTGTACAAAAATATATTCAGACCTACCGCGATTATATATGGTGGACTAAGCTGCGGATGAGTAAAAAGTATGATCTGATCCATGCCCATCATCCGATTGCCGGTCTGGCGATGAAAAAGATCTATCCGGAAATCCCGCTGATCCAGACCCTGCATTCCAGCTATGAACGTGAGCTGATTCTGAATGGAATCATTGAAGAAGGCGGTCCGGAGCATCAATTTCTTGTCTCGGTATACCGTGAGCTGGAGCATGTCAGTGACCGCCTGATGACGGTTTCACGCTCTTTTGCCGATTATTTAGCGCCATATATTGACCAGCCCTCGAGCGTTGGCGTCATTCCAAACGGCTTCGATGAGAAAAGATTCAAGCCTGTTCCGCATGACAACAGCATCCCGCAATTGGTGACCGTAACCCGGCTTGTGCCGGCCAAAGGGATAGATACGTTGTTTAAAGCTTGTGCCGAGCTGAACAAACGGGGCCATGAATATGTGCTGCACATCATTGGGGATGGTCCCAGCCGCGGTGAGCTGGAGTCATTAGCCCAGAATCTGGGCATTTATAATGAGACGATTTTTTACGGATACACTTTACACCCGGAAGAATTCATGCCTTTCTTTGATATTTTTGTACTCCCTTCACGCGCGGAGGCCTTTGGCTCGGTGTTTGCGGAGGCGGCGCTCAGCTGTCTGGCTCTTGTCGGCACGAATGTGGGAGGGATTCCGGAACAAATTGAGGACGGGGTGAACGGACTTCTGGTCAATCCTGACGATGAGGTGGCATTGGCGGATGCGCTGGAAAAAGTAATCAGCGATCCGGGTTACCGCTATGAGCTGTCCCGTTCGGCTTGGGATAAAGCAAAAAGCCTGTATTCGCTGACCCGGGTGGCCAATGAGCTCAAAAAAACCTATCTGCAATATCAGCCGGGAACGAAAGGGTGAGCAGATGATTCCTTTTCGTTTCCTGCATGCCGCGGATCTGCACCTAGACAGCCGTTTTGCCGGATTGGCGCAGCTTCCGCAGGCTATACGCTCCTATTTACGGGAGTCCACCTTCGCCGCCCTCGGGCGGCTTGTTAACGTAGCCGTTCATGAAGAAGTTGATTTTGTGGTCATCAGCGGGGATGTGTACGATGTCTCCGATGCTTCGCTGCAGGGACAGCTGCGGTTTCAGGAAGCGCTGCAGGAATTGGGAAGGCATGGCATCCAGGTCTTTCTGATTCATGGCAACCATGATCCGCTCGACGGGCCGCGTCTGGCAACAGAACCGCCGGAGCATGTTACTGTATTCAGTTCCGGAGAGCCGGGACAGGCCATCGCCCGCCGCCGGAGTGACGGGAAGGAGGCTGCTGTGGTCAGCGGAATTTCCTATCCAACAGCAAAGGTAACGGAGAATACTGCCTTGAAATTTAGCCGCAGGCCCGGAAGCAGCCTGTTTCATATTGCGCTGCTGCATGGCAACGTGGATGGGGATCTTCAGCACGAAACCTATTCCCCTTGCACCCGCAAGGATTTGATCAGCCGGGGATTTGACTATTGGGCGCTGGGACATATACATAAACGCAGTATTCTGCATGAGCGCCCGTCTATTGTGTATCCGGGCAATATCCAGGGCCGCAGCATTAAAGAGACCGGACCCAAAGGTTGTTATGTGGTGGATGTGGATGAAGCAGGAGCTGCATCGCTCCAGTTTCATGAACTGGATTCCATCCGCTGGCAGGTGCGGGAGATTTCCATTGAAGGATTGGCGGATGAGGTGAAATGGATTGAAGCTGTCGAGCAGGCAGTTGAGGAAATCAGGAATGAGCTTCCGCAAATGATGTCGGTTGTGCGGTTTCGGCTTACGGGTAGGGGAGGCGTGCACAGGATACTGGCAGAAAAGGGTGCAGCGGATGATTTGCTCTCTGAGCTGCAGCGGCGTGAGGCGAACCGTGCGGAGCGGAAAGAATATGCCGGTCTCGTGTGGACAGAGGGTTTCTCGGTGGAAACGGGCCTAGCGATAGACCGGGAACGGCTGCTGCAGGAGGACAGCTTCCTGGGTGAAATGCTGCGGCTGTCGGGGCGCAGCGGGGAGACGACAGAAGGACTGGATGAACTAATCGGAAGTGCATTGAAGCCGCTCATGGAGAACCAGGAGCTCCGCAGACTGCTGTCCTCGGCAGATGAAGAGGAGAAACGGGGCTGGCTGAAAAGCGCGTCAGAGCTGGGGATTACACTGCTTAGCGGGGTGGAAGAGACCGCTGAGGGGGAGAAAGCAGACATCAGACTGCCAGGTGCAACGGGTACAGCCAGCGAAGGGACCGGGCAGGAGCGGGGGAGTACAGGATGAAGATACAGCATGTGCAGATCGGAGGCTTCGGGCGTCTGCATAACCGGGAACTGGAGCTGCAGGAGGGCGTAACTGTTCTGTTTGGACGTAATGAGGCTGGTAAAAGTACTACGATGCAGTTCATCCGGGCGATGCTTTTTGGGATCCCGACCAGGGTGAATCTGGCGGAAAGATATGAGCCCGCACAGGGTGGTCTGCATGGCGGCATGCTGACGGCGAATGACGAGCAGGGAGGTCTATGGAGAATCCGCCGTTATGCCGCAGGTGGAGAGACGGCGGGACGCAGCGAAAAGCTGAACATTACCGTCAGCTATCCGGATGGACGGTCCGAGGAAGTGGGGCAGGCGGAAATGGAGCGCCGTCTGCTCGGCGGCATTTCCAGAAGCATGTTCCGGCAGCTGTTTGCCGTGTCGCTGGACGAGCTTCAGGAGCTTGGGGCACTGCAGTCCGAGGAGATGAGCAGCTATCTGTTCCATGCCGGGATGGGCGGTGGCGGCGAAATTATGCGGGCCGAACGGCGGTTGATCCAGGAAGCCGAGAAGCTGTATAAGCCGCGCGGCAAAGTGCAGGATGCGGCCAAAATCCTGCAAAGCATCGACAAGCTGGAACGTGAAATGGCTGAGAGCCGTTCTTATCTTCCCCGGTATAATGAGAATACTGCTGCTTTGGAAAATGCACAGCTGGAGCTGGCGAGGCTGGAAAAGTTGCGGACTTCCACCGGGGAGATGCTGGTCAAACTTCGGAAGGTGCAGGACATCCGCGAGTTGTGGCTGAAGTGGCGGGAAGCGGGGCTGGAGCTGGCAGAGCTGCCGGTGATTGAGGTCTTTCCGGAGAACGGTGCAGTTCGCTGGCAGTCCCTTGAAGGGGAGATCCGCAGCAGCGAAGCAGCGGTATTCCGCATGGAGCGTGTGGAGCAGGAACTTATCGCTGAGCTTGCCCAGCATCCGCCGGATCTGTTGCTGATTGCTCAAGGACCGGCACTTGAGCGTCTGGACCGCCGGCGTTCCAGTTATGAGGACCGGAGGGCGGAACGGCAGCGTCTCACGGGCGAGCTTGCTGCGCTGCATGAGCATCTGGAGCGCATCCTGCGCGGGATTGGCGCAGGCTGGAGCCTAGCCGAGCTGGCGGACTTCTCCGGTGCGGCGGCGGATCGTGAAGCCGCACGGCGCTTCGCGGCATCCTTCGCCGGGTATGACCGGCGAATGGAAGCGCGTGAGGCGGAGCGGCAGAGCCTCCGCTCCCGTCTCGCCGCAGCGGGCGCTGCGCTGCAGGCGGCGGAACGTTCGCTTGCGCGCGAGCACGCAAGCGGCGCCGCGGACTTCGCGGGCCTCGCCCCGCGCAGCCCGCGTGAAGTGCTGCAGCTGTGGGACGAGCTGCAGCAGGCCGCCGAGCGCTGGCGCGAAGCGCAACTCGGCGGGGCAGGGCCGCTGCGCGGCCCCAGCGCCGGTGGCGGCTCCGGCGCGGGAGAGCGCCGGGCTGCACTGTACCGGCGCTTGCTTGCGGCAGGTGCAGCGCTGACGCTGCTGCTGCCGGCCGCGCTGTACCTGACCGGTGCGCCGCCGGTCAGCACCTGGACCGCGCTCGGCCTGCTGACCGCCGCGGACCTTGCCCTGTGGGCCGGTCTGCACGCCGCGCGCAGACCGGGAACGTCCCCGCCGGAGCATGGCGGGGACGGGAGCGTGGCCGCAGCGGAGATGCTGCGGCTGCGCGGGCTGCTGCTCTCCGGGGCGGAGCCGGAGAGTGCTTTAAGCCGGCCGGGCCGCAGGCCGGCGGCAGCGCCCAGCCCTGAAGCAAGCGGGCTGGAGGCTGGCATGAAGGAGCTTCGCAGGCTCATGGAAGCCTGGAATGCCTGGCGGCAGCGGGTGGAACGGCTGGCCGGGGAGCGGGAAACCTGCCTGACAGAGGTAGAGACGCTCTCCGGGCAGGAGCGGGCGCTGGCCGAAGAGATGGACCGTGCTGAGGCTGAATTTACCCAGCTGGATGAGAGCTATGAAACATGGCTGCGCCAGCACAGATTGCCGGAAGGCTTGTCGCCCGAAGGGCTGCCGGATATATTCGCCAGAGTGGAGCAGGGGAACGAGCTGCTGCGCCAGGAGAGCAAACTGGCGGCCCGGCTTAAGGAGCTGCAAGAAGAGTGTGCTGCTTATGAACAAGAATGCCTGAATTTATGGCATGAGGCAGCATCGGGAGGCGAACTGTCGTCAGCTGCCGCCGACAACGCTGCAGCAAGATTAGCAGATCCCTCGGGTTTGTTGCCATCCGTAAATTCTGAGGTTTTATCCCTGAACGATATAGCAAGTACAGGTAATACACGGGTTCTGCCATTAATAGAACCTGTCGCTGGAACTGCCGCGCTCACCTTGCTGAGCTGGCTGGAGATCAGGAAGCGGGATTGGGACCAGCTCAAGACGGAACTGCTCCGCCGGGAAGCTGCCCAAGAGCGGCTGCATGAAGTACAGGCGGAGCTTGCCGGGGGCCGTAAAGCGCTTGAGGTATTGAATGGGCGCAGCGGCAGATTGCTGCAGGAGGGCGGTGCTACGGACGGCGAGGGATTTCTGCGCCGTTCGTCAGCCGTGCAGCGGCGTCTGGAGCTGACCAGATCGATCCGCCAGTGGGAGCTGGCCATGTTCGGCGGATGGGAGAACGGGGAAGCGGTGGAACTGCAGAAGCTGCTGGAGCATCATGATGCTGCTGCGCTGGAGCGGGAACGGTCCGCAGCGGAGGATGCTGCGGCAAGTATTGAGGAAGAACGTAATGCGCTGCTTCAGCACCGGGGCAAGCTGCTGCAGGAGCGCGAGTATTTGAAGGAGCGCTGCCTGGAAGACACGGTGCTCCAGCAGCTGGAGGAGCAGCGGGCGGCGCTGAAGATTCTGGCCGGACAGTATGCTGTATCAGCCTTGGCTGCCGAACTGATGGGAAGGACACGCCGCATCTACGAGCAGGAGAAGCAGCCGCAGGTACTGCAGCTGGCTTCGGCGTATTTCAACAAGCTGACGGAAGGGGAATACCTGAGAATCGTGATGACGCTTGGGCACAAGGAGTTGAAGGCTGAGCATAAGGCTGCCGGGCTTCTGGACAGCGGACTGCTCAGCCGGGGAACGGCGGAGCAGCTGTATCTGGCTATCCGCCTGGCCCTGGCAGAGACGATGACCCGCCAGGCCAGCCTGCCGCTGCTCTTCGATGACCTGTTCGTCAACTTTGATGAACGCCGCCTGCATGCGGCACTGGCACTGATCGGTGAATTATCGGTTACCCGGCAGATTGTCATGATGACCTGCCATCGGCATGTAGCCGAAGCGGCTGCACGTTTGATACCGGCAGCCGCTGTGATCTCTGTATAGAAGCTGTACGGCTGCGAACCAAGCGGCCGTACGGCTCTTTAAATTAAAAGAAATTATATGCTTCACGCTATAAATTATCCTTCTATTTCCCGCTGAAGTGGAGTCATCCGGAGGGAATAGTTGCTTTATCCTTCCAGCTGTTATTTCCGTGTGATCCGAATCACCGGTTTGACAGCTACAATGGTGATGGCTTTGCCTTCCGGGCCGGAAGGGTCAGCTATCCGGGGCGGAGGAGACATAGGCGCGCGCAGCAGCATAATAACCCAGACTAGCGCCAAGGCACCGAATATAGGGTAGAAAACTCCCAATAGTGAGCTGAAGCCAAATTGGCTGAATAAATAACAAATCAGCATCAGCAGGGGAGTGACGAGGGACGGGGCGATGGGCAAATGTTGCTTAAGCTGTACTCCGACTCCATAGATGTTGGCTACAAAAGTGCTGAAGATTTCCAGAAAGATCAGCAGCAGATAAATGCTCTGCACAAGCGGGCCTAGCCGGAAGGCGATGCTGCCCATAGGGATTTCAAACTGCAGGATGCCAGGCATTTGCGAGCTCATGGCAAAATGAGCGGCCAGCAGCATGAACCCGATCCCTGCCCCGCCGAGGATGCCGCCCCGCACCAGGGATTTTTCATCATCGGTATGGCGGGCCAGCGGAACAAGCACGGCTTGGGCCATCCCGAGGTTGAAGGCGGTATAGAGCAGTGGCGACATCCACGCCCCGAAGATGCTGCGATCGGTTTCAAGGAACAGAAAGCGCCCTGCTCCCGGCACACCGAGCGTATTGGAAATGATGATTAGCGACAAAGTAAGCATTAAGGGCACGACAACACTGTTGATTTGCAGGATACCGGAAATTCCGCGTTTCAGTAAAAAGTATGAGCCGAATATTGTAATTAACAGACCTGCCTGGAACGGCAATCCCAGATTCTCCTGGAATATCGCCCCTGCCCCTGCCAGCATGATGCTGTTGACTGCGACGAGAACGATCAAGGTAAAGAGGCTGATGCTGCTGCCAACCCGCTCGCCGAAGAGATGGCGGTTAAAGTCTTCATAAGAATCAGCTTCGATGCGCCGGGCAATCACCATCATTTTGGTGCCCAGCCAAATAAAGAGCACCGTCGCGAGCAGAATGGTTAATACCGCCCAGTGGCCGTACCGGGTGAAAAACCTTAGGATTTCCTGGCCGGTGGCAAATCCGGCGCCTACAATTGTGCCAATATAAGTGAAAGCGATTTGCAATGTGCGGACATGGGATTTCATGGCTCGCCTCCTTCAATGCTATGAATATAAAAAATGGGCACCGCCCGCAGGATTGCCTTGTGCAGTCCATATAGTACAGGTTATGATGAGGAACAGAAGGACATGACTTCCGCCTAATGGCAAATGGGTGTATTAGAGTGGAACGTCTGGAATTATAAAGGGTAATGGAGGTTCAAAGTTATGGAAGTATTGAAACAGCGGATTTTGCAGGAAGGGGTCGTCGTTTCGGATCAGGTACTGAAACTAGACGGTCTGCTCAACCATCAGGTGGATCCCATGCTGACGATGGAAATGGGACGGGAGTTTGCCGGGAGATTTGCGGACGCCGGAGTTACGCGGGTAGTTACCGTGGAGTCCTCGGGTATTGCCGTGGCATTTGCCACCGCTTATGAAATGAAGGTGCCGCTTGTATTTGCCCGCCGCAAAAAAACATTGCTCGCCGATCCTGATGCTTTGTGCGAAAGAGTACCATCGTTCACCAAGGGAATCGTTACTGATATTATGTTGTCCCGCCAGTATATCTCCCCGGATGATAAGATTCTTTTTATTGATGATATTATCGCCAATGGTGATGCAGCACGCGGACTGATCAAGATCATCCAGCGTTCAGGGGCCGAACTGGTGGGGCTGGGCGTAGTGGTGGAAAAAAGCTTTCAGGCAGGAGCCCGCACCATCCGGGAACAGGGCATCCGTCTGGAGTCGCTGGTCCGAATTATGTCTCTAAGTGAAGGAACAATAGTCTTTGGCGACTAAGCAGTGGCAATTAATAGGTGTATAGCCTATTTTTAAAACATCTGCTTTTCACCCTATGACTTTTCCTTTATAATAAACATTAGACATAGGAGAGGAGGCGTCACAATGGGGAAAGAACCGGTGACAGAGCAATTCTTTATAGATAAATTATCCGAGGCCAAGGATCATTTCGAGCGTGCGCTGGATTGTAAACACACGGAGTTCGACGATCTGTATCCCTATATGATTGAACATCCTCAATTTTTCTGGTACAAACGTTATGTAGCCTGGTCGGAACTTTTGACAATCACAGGTTTGTGTAAAGAACTGGATTTCAACTGGAAACAGAATTTCAGTGATCATCAGGTTGAATATCTGGAAGAACGTGTGATGTCCGCTAAAGTTCTTGATTTCTGGTTTGAGAAGAATGAAGCGCTGATATAGTATCTTCATAAGACATACAGAATTGCTTTCTAGTAAGGAACTGAGGCCCAGATGATTTATCATTCGGGCCTTTTTCATGAGTGAATTGCGGGAGACAATGGACAAGCTAACTAACGGAGGGAGGGGAGTATTACCACATGATCAGTGATGAACAGCTGGATGCGTACCGGATATCCGGAGAGAAAATACGTGTCGTACGTGATGCGTTGGAGAGCAATGACGTCAAGGGTATTGTATTGGCCTGGGACGAGTCACAGGTGATGGTGCGCCGTCCCAATAAGCGGATAGTGAAGCTTGACCGTAATTACGTGTATCAGCCTTTTTCGGAGCCTAGACAAGATCCGGACAATATATAAGCAACTCACAGCATGACAGCCCTTGTCCGGTTATGGATAAGGGCTGTCATTATTTATATACTTCATTATGATATTAGATGGACATAGCCATCTGTTCGACGCTGTCTTCCTTGGGGAGAACGGCGAGCTCGGGATTCAATCCGAGATAAGCGCGCATGCGCAGCATCATTTCATTGCGGAATCCAGGCCACAGGATGTTGATCTCTCCCACATAACCGCGGCAGGCATACTGTGCTTCAACGCCTCGCTGATCCTGGCGGATGGTGGTGATCTTCAAATGATGTGAAGCCAGCTCACGGGTTACCTCTTGCAGCATTAGCGAGGTCTTCTTAGTTGCGCTGGACACCAGTTCCATGTAAAGCTGTGGCGTCTTAAACAGACCACTCTTGCCGATCACCCGGCAATCCCGTTCAAATACTTTATGAATAAACGTTAGCAACAGATAGCTTCTGACAAGGGACAATTCGTCTTTGGTTATATCTTCAGGAATAGCTGGTGTGATTAGTGTACTTCTCTTGGTAGTCGCCATTATAAATCACCTCATTTATATTATGCGAACCCTTGTTCTTATTATACCTCTTATTCATCAATAAAAGCAATATTTAACCAAAAATTAATGAAACCAAAGAAAAATCGAAAAAGATTGACTCTGATTTCTCTGTATGATATGATCTATCTTGTGACCGCGAAAGCGAGTCATCATAATATGCGGTCATGGCGGAATTGGCAGACGCGCTGGCTTCAGGTGCCAGTGGTAGCAATATCGTGGAGGTTCGAGTCCTCTTGACCGCATCCTGTTTTACAAAGAAACCCCTTCCTAGGAAGGGGTTTTTCTTTTGTGTGGCTTAGTATATTTAGGCGAATTGAACGTGCCGCCAGCGTTAGTTGCCTTTTCTTCTGGCATGTGAATGTCTTTGTTCAGCTCTTATGGAGTATAAGAATCCGGGGCAAGAAAACAGGGAGGCCTATTGATTTCAAGGAGTAATAACGTTATTCTATGACTATAAAATCAAAATCGGTCATAGAGTATTGAGGAGGCGGCATGGCGAAGAAATTTAGCGATAAGGAAAAGGAAATTATACAGGGAAGGCTCCTAAGCAAGGCTGAGATATGCTGGGGAAAGTATGGAATTAAAAAAACCAGCGTGGACGAGCTCGTCAGAATGGCGGGTATTTCAAAAGGTGCATTTTATTTATTTTATCCATCAAAAGAACTGCTTTTTTTCGATGTTCTTAAAAGCGTTGATAAACGTATAAAGAATGCAATGCTTGAAGCATTAAAAACCTCTAATGAGCCTCCAAAGCAGAGTTTTATCCAGGGTCTAAAGCAAATGTTTATAGAGGTCCAGAAAAACCCGTGGATTCTAAATCTTCAAAACGGTGATTACGAGCTTTTGATCCAAAAGCTGCCGGAAGAAACTGTTAAAGAACATCTATCGGATGACGAGGACAAGATCTCAATGCTCTTAAAGTACCTTGAGGTTGAATGTGATATAGGCTTTGTATCATCTGCGATGAGGGCGATATTTTTCACAGTACTTCATAAAAATGAGATTAGCGGAGAGCATCATGAAGAAGTGGTACATTTCTTTATCGAAAGTCTTGCGGAGAGGATTTTTGAAGGGAGAGTGGAGCGATGAAGTCAATCTATAAAAGTCCCTTGGGTAAAGAAAAAATACTTCACATCTATGACAAGCTGCAATCCCGGCTGGATACGAAATTTGAGAGCAGATACGTGGATACGCGATTTGGCAAAACCCATATTTTAGTCGGGGGTGATGAAACGGCACCACCCTTAATTTGCTTTCATGGAGGAAATGTAGTAAATCCAATAACGCTCAAGTGGTTTGAACCTCTATCGAAGAACTATCGTATTTATGCGCCAGATACCATCGGACATCCGGGCAAAAGTGATGAAATCCGGCTCAATCCCAAAACAAATGAATATGCTGAGTGGGTTTGTGATTTTATGGATGGTCTGGGTCTAGCGAAGGCGAAATTTATCGGCCCCTCATACGGAGGCGGAATACTTATACGTTTGGCTGCCTACGCACCTGAGCGTATTGAAAAAGCAGTATTTCTTGTACCTTCAGGTATTGCGGGAGGTAAAATGACCGGCATGATGAGGAAGATACTCATTCCGCTTGCTGTATATAAAGTTATTTCTACCGATAAAAATTTATACAAGGCTTGTGCAGCAATGTTCGATGATGAAATCCATGAAGATTTGTTGTTGCAGATACAATACATATATGATTATGTCCGGTTGGAAACGGTATTTCCCAAGTATGCAACCAAGGAAGAATTGATGGCGTACACCGCACCTTCCTTACTAATTGTCGCTGATCAAGATATATTTTTTCCTGCTGAACAGGTTGTTCCAAGGTCGAAAGAGATTTTTAATCAGCTGCAAAAAATTGTTGTCCTGGAAAATGCAAGCCATTTTCAAAACAACAGAAACCTTGAAACTATTATTAATGAAATAGAGAATTTTTTTGAATAGTTCTGCCCGTATTGGCAGGCTCTTGATTTGGCAGTGATGCCATCAAGGGCCTTTTTTGTATTTATTAGAGTTATGAGGAAATGGAAAGTGTGCTTTACATTGAAAAAGGTGAATGCTATTATTATGGAAAGTTAACTTTCCGTAATCAGTGAGGTGAAAGCATGGAAAACAGATTGGAGCAGCTTCGTAAGGAGCGGGGGATTAAGCAGGAGGAGCTTGCCGAGGCATTAGAAGTTTCGCGGCAGACCATTGGTTCGCTCGAAAATGGGAGATATAATCCGTCCATTATTCTAGCCTTTAAAATTGCCCGCTATTTCAAGCTGGCCATTGAAGATATTTTTATCTATGAGGAGGAATCGGAATGAAAATGAACAAGACAGTTTGGCTGTTTACTATTCTGCTGCTGCTTGGAGGTATTTTGACTGTAGTCGGCCTTCTGGTGATTGATGAAAGTACAGAAAAGCTTGCCGGAATATGTGTGGGGATAGGCTCGGGGCTGTTCAGTATGAGTGCTGCTAATCTTATCGTTCAAGGGTATTACCGGAAGCACCCCAAGCTCAAAAAGCAGGCTGTGATTGATTTCCGCGACGAACGCAATACAGCTATCCGGATGAAAGCCAAGGCCAAAGCCTTCGATATTATGTTTGTGGTCATGATTGCACTGCCGTTTCTGTTTATCTTTGCAGGGATTTCTCTATGGGTGGTGTTGACTACCATTGGCCTTTATTTATTTGGCTATTTTACGCAACTCTTCTACATGATTAAATACAGCAAACAGATGTAGCCGATTTAGGAGAAGCGGGAATACAAGGAGTTACATAACACTGGAGGAAGATCACAATGGATGTTGCTGCGAAGAACAGGATGCATTGGGAATTAACCTATATTTTTTTTCTTACGGCGCTGATAACGACATTGGCGGGAATTGTTCGTGAGTTGCCACATGCGATTGCCATTGCCGGATTCACAGCTGCGTTTGCGGCAAATATTTGGATCTGGAAGAAGAGTATCAGCCGGACTGTTATTTATCTGCACAATGGTTTGAACATCGTCTGCGCACTGTTTCTGGCGTATATGCTGTCAGCCTACATATTCGTCTCGGAGAGTGCGATTATTGGTGCTGCCCTCGGAGTGGTGGTAATGGATGTGTTTAGTTTCACCAAGAGAGGGCGGTTCACACTTAATGCCAAACTAATGGGACAAAATAATACAGCCGTGCGGCTGTCCATCTGTCTTCCGGTTCCCGGGAAACGGGGGCTGATTCCGGTTATCGGTGTGGGGGATTTGGTCTTTTATTCGATGCTGACAATGGTTGCATTGAAATCGGACAGTGAGTTCGGCCTGTTATTTGCTGTATTGCCCATTCTGGCAGGACAGCTGCTGAACATTGCCGTGATTCTTGCTGTTAAAGATAAAAAGGGATTCAAAGGCTTCCCGGCAACCTTAATGCCCGGATTGTTGTTTATTGGTTTTTATTTTACAGGTATCCCGGCATAAAAAGCGGCTTCCAGACCTCGGGGATTTGCCCGGGGTCGGAGCAATATACCGTTTGCAGATAGCGGCTTACCGGAGTCAATTGCTGTTCAACCAGCACTTCTTTGATCTCGGAAGGTTTGGTTGGGATCGAATGTCCGGCAGCTTCCATGAAACGTTCAATGGGCAGCAGCATCCCGCAGCTCTTGCGGTAAGACATCCGGTGCGGATAACGCGGGGAGCTTCCGGAGTCATATTTGGACAGCCTGATATGTTCAAAATGATCACTCAGCAGTTCATAGGCGGAGAATTTCAGGATGGCAAAATGTTCGCCGGGTTCTCTGCGGGAGTACATAGCAGCCATGGCAAGGCAATCACGCTCTGTCGGCCACAGGAAGACATGCCGGTCAAGGCAGGCGCGGAATTGCTCCGGTGTTGTTTCCGGGTCCATGGCCTCAGGAGTGATCCGCAGATGGGCATTTAACCAGACTGAGCGGCCTTGATAGCGGGACTGCTGCAGCGTCGTCCGGTGCACACCGCATGCATGCTCAGGGTCCAAAAGCACGGATGCGGCCAGTCTGTCCAGTCCGGCAATAGCCGGAAGATTACGTGCTCTGGTGAAATGGTAGAGCGAGCGTCTTAACGGGCTTTTAGTGATAGCTGCTAGGGTGGTTGTTTTCATATTGGCATTTTGTCCTTTACGGTCTACTGTTTTTGAGACGCCGGTAATACAGCCAGGTTCTGCCCGCAAACGACCCGAAGAGGAGCATGCAGATGAACATTAGCGAAGTGTTCCATGCCCGGGAAGCGGTGATTCCGTCATTTAGCATGCCATCAATGAATGCCCCCAAATTCACGCTATAGAGCAGAAGCAGCGGGAGGAATAGCGAAGTATAGCTGATGGCGATTTTTCGGGCGTGCTTCAAGCGGTGGAATTGATCGCTGTATATTTCAGGGCGCTCAGCGCCTTCCGAATATTCCCGGCTCCAGATCGTCCATTTCTGCAAGGAGGAGAGGGAGCTATAGACGTTCTTCCAGCCGGCTTCCCTGTGCAGCTCCAAATAACCTTCATCGGAAATCACTTGATAGTCGGCATGATAGTTCATCCGCCGTGGGCTGCCTTTGCAGAAATAGAACAGCGTCCCGCCTAGACCGACTTTACACAGATTAAATCCAAGCCGTTCTTTGTTCTCAAGCCACTGCTCCAGCCGGTCCGGAGCGTACATCCAGGCTAGTTTGATCCGGATGATCTTGGGTCCGGCAGGGTCGGGCTGTACGTCAAGTTCGTAGCTGTCTTGATTGTCCCCGCGTAATGTTTTATTGGCTGCCCTGATCTTGATAACGGAATAGAACGCGAGTACCAGCAGAGCGATGGCAAAGGCTCCAGCGATATAGGTAACCAGCCACATGGGGCTTTTCACTACCCGGAGGGGCGTATCATGGGAAAGGGAAAAACCTATCGTGATTAGCGGAATTAGTGCAATTAATAACAAATAAAAGATAATCGCCATGAAAAAATAAGAAATCTTCCGGTTTCGCTTGATCGCTTCCTGGCGGGAGGGGTAGGCGTTAATTTGGCCGGGTTGCCGTTCATTGGCATAAATGGTCCACTTCCCTTGATGCACGTTCCTTGTCCAGCCCTCAGCGGCCAGATAGGTGGACAAGGAGGTTTGAGCTGATGGAGCATACCCGATTTGATAGGTAATGTTACCCGGCTTGCCCTGCCGGAAAATAAACCGCCGAAGTTTAATATTCCATCCTTCAAGCAGCCATCCCTGGCTGGCCATCCCGGTCAGCCAGGTTTCTGTTTTGAGCAAGTCATAGCTCCAGAAAGGCCGAAATACAGTCTTCATAAGAATTCCTCCTCGCAGTTAATCGCATTGTTGTGCAGTTCTTTCAATCTGCCAATTTCTACGGTCATCACTTTTTTTCCAAGCTCCGATACCTCATATACCGTTTTTCTCTCTTCATCGGCAAATACGGTGATCAAGCCGTCTTTGTTCATTTTGGTCAATGTTCCATAGACCGTACCTGACCCCAGTCTGAGCCGTCCGCCTGACAATTCTTCAACATGCTTGATGATTCCGTATCCGTGGCGCGGTTTGGTCAGGGACAACAGAATGTAGAATGCTGTCTCGGTCATCGGCACGTACTTTTTAAGTGCTTTTTCAATGGAGGACACCAGGATCACCTTTTTCACAAAATATATGTCTCATCGTGACTATGTCATAACGTGACTATATCACGACGTGACTTATTATGCAAAAAACTTTCCCGGGAAATAAGAAATGAGGGGGATTACAATCCATTAATCCTACTTTTTATTATTTTTGCAGGAGAATATCTTAATCGGTTGAAATTTTTTACAATGAAATAAGGTATTTAATTCTGTGAAACAAATAATCTCATACAGAGAGGAACTGATATTATGAAAACATTAGTCATTGTGGATGATGAGCCCTCGGTGGTGAACGGGCTGCGCACTTATGTAGACTGGGCAGCACAAGGGATTCAATTGATCGGAACTGCGGATGACGGAGATACAGGGCTTACGCTCATACGTGAGCTTAGGCCGGATATTGTGCTGACGGATGTGCAGATGCCTTCCATGGACGGAATTACGATGGCTGCGGAGGTCCGTGCGCTGCTGCCGGATGCCAAAATTGTGTTCATCAGCGGGCATAACGATGCAGAGTATTTGAAATCGGCGCTGCAGATGCATGCGGCTGATTATATTTTCAAACCAGTCAGCAGAAAAGAATTGTACGCCGTGATGGGAAAAGTGACTGCTGCACTGGATGCGGAGAGGCGGGAGCGGGACCGGGTAAAGGAAATGCAGGTTAAGCTGACCCAGAGCATGCCGCTGCTGCGCGAGAAATTTCTGCTGTCAGTGGTCACCGACAACTTCAACATGGCCCAGGTGCAGGATAAACTGCAATTTCTGGGACTGCCGCTGCTCTCTGCGGACAGCTATATCATTATGGTCATCGTAATTGATGATGTTCCGCAGGTAATGGATTCACGCAGTGAGCGGGATAAACAGCTTTTGTCCTATACGGTGCTGAATATCATTCAAGAGTTAACGGATAAGCAAATGCGCGGTGTGACGTTTGAGAAGGAGCCGGGAGAGTATGTCGGCATTTTGTTGACCCGTTCTTTTGGAGGGCAGGAGGCGGACAGGGAGATCAAACCGGAGCTTGCGGGCAGGGCGGCAGATGTTCTAGATGCAGTGCCCCGGCCAGGAGAAGCTGGAGAAAATGCGGAGCCTTCAGCTGACCGCTCTCCCGAGAACGAATTGCTGCTGCTGGCGGAATCGATCCGCGACAATCTGCGGAAATGGCTGAAGCTGAGCGTAACCATCGGGGTGGGGGATGGAGTAGGCAGCCTTTCTGAGGTGCCGGCCTCCTATAAGCAGGCAAGAGCTGCCGCCGACCAGAAATGGTATCTGGGTAAAAATCGCATTCTGACGATGGACAACATTGAGTCCGGAGAGAATCTGCGTTACCGCTTTGAGCCGGAATGGAGCGAACGCGTAATCACCGCACTTAAGTCAGGCGATCAAAGCCGGCTGCAGGGGGAACTGAGTGGAATATTTGGACTGCTGGAGCTGAACCGGGGGCAGGGCTCCCGTTACGCGCAGAATGTCAGTCTCCACCTGATTCTGCAGTCCAGCCAGGTGCTGCTGGAGCTGAACGGCATGACGGCAGAGTGGGAGAAACGGGAAATGGAAGCCTGGAAGCTGGTTATGCGCCAGGAAACGATACAGGATTTGCTGCGGTATACGGAATCGTATTTGCGGCATGTCTGTGATTTTGTGGAGGCCAAACGCAGCGGAAAGTCCAGTGAGGTCATTGAACGGGTCCGCCGCCTAATCGGAGAGCGTTATGCGGACAATTTGACGATCGCCGATATTGCAGCAGGCGTATATCTCAGTCCTACCTATGTAAGGCTGCTGTATAAGCAGGAAACGGGCGAAACCGTGTTTGAATATTTGACCAAAGTACGGATTGAAAAGGCGAAAATGCTGCTGAGAGATCCGCAGAACAAATTTTACGAGGTCTGCTATGCCGTAGGTTATACCGATCCCAGCCATTTCAGCAAGCTGTTCAAAAAAATGACCGGGAGCACACCCAGCGCCTACAGAGAACAGCAAAATTAGAACTTGAGCCTCCCAAGGGCGATACGACAAAAAGGCCGGAGAAATGAGGTGTCACCTTTATGAAATTGGGATGGAGCTATCTGACTGGACTTGGACAGGGGATTCTGGCCGCAAGAAAGTGGCTGCTTGTCTATGCCCTGCTAATCTTGCTGCCGGTGTCCATTTTACTGGCCTCCTTCTATCAGCGGTCCAATGAAATTCTGGAACAGGAAGTTACCCGTTCGATGCAGCTTACACTTAAGCAGGCAGGGCTGAATTTAACCTACAAGCTGGAACACATCCGCGACAGCAGCAATTCAGTGTTTATGAACCAAATCCTCTACGATAATCTGCTCCAGAAGGTCAGTATCACGGAGCAGCTAAAACAAATTAAGGAGCTCCGCAATCTGGCCGAAACCGCACAGGAGAATGAGGATATTTTCCGCCTGCGGTTTTTTGTTGATCCTTCCCGCCTGTATGCCGGAGACCGGATTAATCTGTATTCCTTTGAGGATGCAAAGCAATATCCATGGTATGAATCGGTGATAGAGGCCGGTGGGGGGATGGTATGGACCGGTGTTTATCAGGAGAAGTATAACGACATTGGTAAAAAGAATATTTTCTCCGTTGCCCGGATGCTGCGCAATCCCCAGGAATATGAAGAGATTGTAGGTATTCTCGTGATGGATGTGTCCGAAGGTCTGATCGGGGAGATTATGTCGGAGCTGCAGTTCTCGGACAAGTACGCTCCTTTTCTATCGGATGCCAGCGGCAGATTGATCTACAGTTCAGATAGTGCCGGTCTGAATAAGTCGGATAATAAAGCAGGGAATTTGCAAAAGGACGCGGATGTCCTGCCTAAAGAGCTGTTTGATACCATCGAACACTCGGAGGAAGGCATACTAAAGCGCTCGTTAGGCCGTGAAGAAGTAAACGTAGTGTACACCACCATCGGAACGACTGGCTGGAAGCTGGTCGCACAGGTATCGGAGCCTGAGATTTCACACAGGGCTACAGCGATGAATCAGTTCACCAGTATTGCTACACTCGCGGGAATTACGGTTTTGTTCCTGGTACTGGTCTTTGTTCTCTTCATGTTCATGATTCAAGGCATGCAGCGCAGAGTGCAGATGATTCTTAAAATGATCCGCAAGGAAGGGATCGGCTGGCTGGAAGACCGCCGTTCTATGCCTGATGGTGATTTCCGGCTGCTGGAGCGCAGTGTGGACCATCTTATTCACAAGGTCAATAACCTGATGGAAGAATCGTATCAGGCCAAGATGCAGGAGCGGGAGGCTCAGCTTCGCACACTTCAGGCGCAGATCAATCCCCATTTCCTGTACAATGCCCTCGATATGATCAACTGGTCGGCCATTGCCCATGACGCTGAGGACACGAGCCAGATGATTGAAGCGCTGGCCCGTTATTTCCGGCTCAGCCTGAACCAAGGGCGCGACAACGTCAGCATTGTGGATGAGCTGAATCTGGCCAAGGTGTTCCTTGAGATTCAGCAGAACCGCTTCCCGTCCACGTTTACGTTCACCATTCAAGCGGAACCGGGGCTTGAACAATATATGATGCCGAAGCTGACGCTGCAGCCTCTGGTGGAGAACGCTCTGCTTCACGGCATTCGCAAGACGAAGCAAAAACAAGGGGGAATCATGATCACAGCTGCTCATGAGCAGGGGGATATCGTGCTCACAGTCTCTGATGACGGGATCGGTATGAGCCAGGATCAGGCCAACCGTCTGCTGATCGATCCCTCTGCCGGGAGTCAGCCGGGCGGTTTGGAGGGCTCGTTTGGGCTCTATAATGTCAATGAAAGAATCCGCTATTTCTCAGGCAACCGGTATGGCTTGTCCATTGAGACGGAGATCGGAAAGGGAACCCTTGTTACTGTGAGATTTAAAGCGGTTTCATCAGAATAGTTCCTGCGTTTTTTTTTACAGTCGCCTGAGACCAGAAATAATCGCTTTACCTCCTACAAGAGTACCAGGGTCGATCTTTATAATTAACCCATAAACAGTTGGGGGTGAGCCATCTTGGGCGCAGGTGTCACGGATTTGAACCCGAAGAGCAAGGTTAAGCCAACCAGAATCAGGTCCGCAAGCAGGTGGAGATATGCATGGAGAAACAGGGATTATTATGTACTGCTGATCCCCGGATTATTGTTTCTCCTGCTCTTCAAATATACACCGCTTTACGGGGTGCTGATTGCTTTTCAGGACTTCAACATTTTTGAAGGCATTAAGGGCAGCGAGTGGGTGGGGCTTGAGCAATTCCATAAGCTGATCCAGTCGGAAGAATTCGGAAGGGTGTTTATGAATACGCTGTTAATCAGCGTTTATAAAATTGTGCTGCTTTTTCCGGTTCCCATCTTCATCGCGCTGGTGCTGAACGAGGTTCGGCTGATGTTCTTCAAACGGACGATTCAGACGATCATTTATCTTCCGCATTTTCTGTCTTGGGTCATTATCTCTGGCTTATTCGTGACCATCCTCTCTACATCGGGCGGGCTGGTCAACAACATCATCCAGTGGTTTGGCGGAGAGCCGATCAGTTTTTTTGTCAGTAATGAGTATTTCCGCAGTCTCGTGGTTTTTACCGCAGGCTGGAAGGAAACGGGCTGGAATGCCATCGTCTTCATTGCCGCCATTGCCGGTATCGATCAGGAGCAATATGAAGCGGCTGCTATTGACGGGGCGGGCAGAATCCGTCGGATGCTGCATATTTCCATTCCGGGAATTCTGCCGACGGTGGTGCTGATGTTCATACTCCGTCTCGGTTCAGTACTCGACGCGGGTACAGAGCAAATTCTCACAATGTACAATCCGGTGGTATATGAAACAGCTGATGTCATCGGAACCTTCGTGTACCGGATCGGTCTTGGCAAGATGGACTACAGCTTCAGTACAGCAGTCGGGCTGTTTAACTCCGTCGTCGGTTTCATCCTGATTGTCTCAGGCAACTATATCAGCCGCAAGCTGCTTAAGCGCGGAATCTGGTAATCCGGGAAGGGAGAGAAGATAACAATGACCAAACGAACCAAAGGAGATCTGGTGCTCGATATCTCCGTGTATGTCTTCCTGATCGCCCTGGGGATTATTATGCTTCTGCCGCTGCTGAACGTGTTATCCAAATCGGTCAGTGAAGAATGGGCAATCACTTCCGGTAAGGTGGGCATCCTGCCTGTTGGATTCCAGCTTGACACTTTGAAGGAGGTTATTTCCTCCTCGATGTTCATACGCGCCTTTTGTGTATCCATTGGTGTCACTGTAGTAGGAACGGCTATTTCGATCCTGATGACCGCACTTACCGCGTACCCGTTATCCAAACGTAATCTGCCGGGTATTTCCTTCATTATGGTGCTGTTCATCTTCACTATGCTGTTCAACGGAGGGCTGATTCCCAATTATCTGCTGATGCGCCAGCTGCATTTGATCAACAATCTATGGGTGCTGATTCTGCCCGGGATGATCAGTGTCTTTAATATGCTGGTTATCAAGAGTTATTACGAGAGTCTTCCCGAAGCGCTGGAGGAATCGGCACGGATTGACGGTGCCAAGACGTACACTATCCTGTTCCGGATCATCCTGCCGCTCAGCATGCCGGTTATCGCCACCATTGCCCTGTTCTATGCCGTGGGTTTCTGGAATGATTATTTCGGCCCGATGATCTATATCAACGATACCGCGCTTAAGACTTTGCAGCTGTATCTGCAGGATGTCGTAATGGATGCCAGTGCGGCCAATGCCGTGAACAAAAGCGTGGACGATCTCATGAATATGTCACCGGAAGGCATACGCGCAGCGACTGTGGTAGCTTCCACTGTCCCGATCCTGTTTGTGTATCCGTTTCTGCAGAAGTATTTTATCAAAGGGGTGCTGATCGGCTCTGTAAAGGGCTGAGTTTTGTCCCCGCAGCTTGCGCTATGAAGCCGCTCTTTGACAGAGCGTTTCATATACAGCATCACCCCATATTATTGGAGGAGGGTTATAAGGATGAAATATAGAAAAGGATTGTCTCTCATGATGTGCACCGGGCTGCTGCTTGCAGCAACGGCCTGCGGTTCATCGGGCAACAATGGCAACAAAGAGAGCAAGGGAACAGAGGAGGGGGCGAAGGCTCCGGCGGCTACAACCGCTGCAGTAACTGAAAGCGATTCCAAACCTGAGCTGAAATCGCTCAATCTGTGGTCAAAGGATGATTACAACACGTATCCGCTTGCCAAAGTGATTGAAGAACAGACCGGCTACAAGGTGAAATACGAAATGCTACCGGCGGACAAAGCGATGGATAAGCTAAACCTGCTGATTTCCTCCGGTGAGCCTTATGACGTCATTACCATTTCCGGTGAAAAAGCTGTGTATACCGATTACGCCAAAATGGGTGCCCTGGTGGATCTGGGACCGCTAATTGATGAGTTTGGTCCCAATATTAAAGCTTCTATCTCGGAGGCGTCCTTTGATGCCATGAAGGTAGACGGCAAAATCTACGCTATTCCGAACAGTTCTTCGCAGTTTGCCGGGGCTGATCTGATGATCCGCCAGGATTGGCTCGACAAGCTGGGGCTTAAGATGCCGACGACGCTGGATGAATTTACAGCAGTGCTCAAGGCGTTCAAGGAAAAAGATCCCGGCGGCAACGGCAGCAACGGCGCACCGATGTCAATTGACGGTGCTCTCGCAACGACAGCCAATATTACTGGTGCATTCGGAATTGGCACAAGCTGGAACCAGGTCGACGGCAAGCTGGTGCCGACACCGCTGCACCCGGGATTCAAGGAATATTTAACTTATATGTCCGATTTGTATAAGCAGGGTCTTCTGGACAAGGAATTTGCAGTAAACAAGGATGCTACCCTGAAGGAGAAGTTCACCAGCGGCAAGGTGGGTGTGATTCAGCTTCCCTGGTATGACATTCCGGGCATTGCTGATGCGCTGGCTGCGAATTTCCCGGACGCCAAGTTTGCCTACCTTCCTGCCTTAAAAGGGAAAGACGGGCAAATGGGCCTAGGAATGAGCGGCGGGTTCGACCGCATTACCTTTATTCCGAAATCTGCCAAACATCCGGAAGATGCGATTAAATGGATCAATGCCAAGCTGGAGAAAGAAACGTTCAAGCTGATCGCCATCGGAGAGGAAGGCAAACATCATACGTTTAAAGATGGCGTGTACAGCCCGATTCTGCCGCTGTTCACGGATGAACGGGGCAATGCCAGCAACTATCTGACCGGTATCGACGAAAAGCTGTATCCAATCTATTGGCAGGCCCGTGTCCAGAAGGATGCACGTCTGTTTGCCGGCTTCTCCTTCCTTAACAATGAGCTGCCAGCAGAGGCCAGAATTTCCGATCCGCTTGCGCTTGCTCCATCCCTGCCGGAGTATTCCAAGAGCAATGCTTCACTGGGTCAGATGATCAATGACTTTGCTGTCAAGGTAATCGTAGGTGAGGAGTCCCCTGATGCGGTAACAACATTTGTTGAAAAGTACAATGCAGCTGGCGGAGAAGCGAGTGTCAAAGAAGTTAATGACTGGTATGCGGCATCCGCTAAATAAAAGGCTGAGTGTTTGGAGGAAAACAGAATGAAAACCTACAGGATGCGGAGCAATGAAGTTCCGCTCCAGGACAACTGGGATGTGATCGTTGTGGGCGGCGGCCCTGCGGGCTGCACGGCTGCCGCCGCCGCCGCGCGTGAAGGGGCAAAAACACTGCTGATTGAAGCGACGGGAAGCCTTGGCGGAATGGGAACCTCGGGACTGGTGCCGGCATGGTGTCCATTCTCTGACATGGAGACTATCATCTACAGAGGGCTGGCGATGAAAGTATTTGAAGCCCTGAAAGCTCAGATGCCGCATGTTGACAAGGATGCCATGGACTGGGTGCCGATTGAACCGGAGAAGCTGAAGGTCATCTATGATGAGCTGGTTCAAGAAGCCGGTGTAACTGTATTGTTCCAGACCCTGCTCGGCTCTGTGGAAACCGGTGAAGACGGTAGAGTGGAAGCACTGATTACGGCCAGCAAAAACGGACTGCAGGCTATGCAGGCCAAAGTATATATCGACTGTACAGGAGATGCCGATGTTGCGGCTTGGGCAGGGGCGGAATACCTCAAGGGCGATACCGAAACCGGTGACCTCATGCCGGCCACGCACTGCTTCAACCTCGGGAATGTGGATGAATATGCTTATCTGAACGGACCGTTGCTGCATGGCAATAATAAAACCAGTCCGATCTATGACATTCTGCGGTCCGGTAAATATCCGATGATCCCGGATTCGCATATCTGCAACAATATGATTGCTCCCCGTACGGTAGGCTTCAACGCCGGCCATTTATGGGAAGTGGACAACACGGATGCCTTTTCGGTATCGGCTGCCCTGATGCAGGGAAGGAAGCTTGCCGCAGTTTACAGGGATGCGCTTGCCGAGTTTATGCCGGCTTCCTTCGGCAGCTCTTTTGTAGCCAGTACAGGTTCGTTAATGGGAGTGCGTGAGACAAGAAGAATTACCGGGGATTACGTACTGAGTGTGGATGATTATGTGAACCGCCGCAGCTTCGCGGATGAAATCTGCCGCAACAGCTATTTCATTGATATCCATGGGACGGAAAAGGAAGAGAAGCAGGCTGGAGGCAAGCAGGAAGTCATTAAACGTTACGGTCCGGGCGAATCGCATGGCATTCCTTACCGTTGTTTGACCCCACGGACGTTGAGAAACGTCCTGGTCGCCGGGCGTTCCATCTCTTGTGTGCGCGAGGTCCAAGGCAGTGTCAGGGTGATGCCGGTCTGTCTGGCCATGGGCGAAGCCGCCGGGATTGCCGCAGCACTGGCAGTGAAGCTTCCTGACAATGACGTGCATGCCGTGGATATCCCTACCTTGCGCAGACGTCTGCAAGAAGAAGGAGCATACCTGCCGGAGATAGCCGGGGCAGAAGCCGTCAAACCGCACGATGAAGCGAAGAATGGTGTAGTCTAAAATACCTTAGCCTCACCGAAATCTATTTGCGGATGGGCCTGCGATTGAACAGGAGCGCATTGATCTCGCCGCCGACCAGTATAATGATTGAACTGATGTACAGCCAGATCAGCAGGATCATGACGCCTCCGAGACTTCCGTAGGTTTTGGTGAAATCACTGAACTGGTTGACGTAAATGGAGAAGAGAATGGAGGTTATGATCCAGCCGATGGTGGAGAACATCGCGCCGGGCATAACCTCTTTTAGCGTAAGCCTCCGGCTGGGTGCAATCCAGTAGAGCAGAGTGAACACGACGAACAGCACGAACAGCGGTACAATATATTGCAGCAGATCCCATACCTTCTGCAGACCGTAGGGCAGATCAGCAAGCAGAAAGATCTGTGTCTTCAGCCAGCTCCCCAGTACGAGCAGCAGAATGCTGAGCAGAACAACCACACCGATGATCATGGTGGCCAGGAAAGCAATCCCCCGTATTTTCCAGAACACCCTGCTCTCATCAATATCGTAGGCGCGGTTAAGCCCTTTGATGATAGCGTTGATGCCTTTGGAGGCAGCCCACAGCGTGGCCAGCATCCCGAAGGACAGCAGGGCCTCACTCCGTCCCTCGGACACATCCTGCAGAATCTCTTCAATTATGGAGACGGCTTCGGCAGGCATGATCTGCTGTAGCTCCGCAATCCTGTCCTCGATAGAAATATGGGCGTAACCAATCAGCGTCATAATAAAGATCAGGAAAGGAAACAGGGAGAGGATCAGATAATAAGTCAACTGCGCACTGATACCCTGCACATCGTCGAGTTTGATTTTTTGAAACAGCTGCTTCATCAAAGAGAACAAACCTGCGGTATCCTTAGTCTTGTTCATAGTTCACTCCTCTACCCGCTTTTTCTTTTATGTTATGCATGTACATATTTTTAATATTAACATAACCGCAATTTTTCCAAACATAAACGAAAGATTAATTGTTTACTGATCGTTCCCGATATACTATGATAGCTGTGTAAAGAATGATTTAGGTAGTGGGGTAACAGAAGATGAATTTTTTGCTAATATGAGAACAATCATTCTAAAAAAATAATGAGTGATGTCATAGCTATCTACATAGCGGGTTTTGTTTAATACAAGTATATACTTTAGCTCCAAAGACTTACAGGCTGATCTAATTACGGGAAGGAGAATCATAATGAGTTTACCGCTTATGGATTATAACAGAATTCGCAGCTGGTTTTACCGCAATGCCCGCCCTTTGGATCTCGCCAGATGGAGGTTCCATTTTGAAGAAGGGTCTTTGTCCGCAGTGTTGGAGGCCTTATCTGCTTATCAGAATGAAGAAGGCGGTTTTGGACATGCGCTTGAAGCCGACTCATGGAATCCGAACTCCACACCGATTCAGACAGCGACAGCGGTAGAGAAGCTGCTGGAGGTTCATTTTGATGACCGGACCCATCCGATCGTTCAAGGGATGATGAGGTATCTGGACAGTGGAGCCGAGATGGATGAAGGTATCTGGAGGAATGTAGTGGACTCCAATAATGATTATCCTCATGCCCCATGGTGGCATACGGATTCGAACAGCACTGCCCGCAGTATGTATAATCCGACAGCGATTCTGGCCGGGGCAATCCTCAAATTTGCTGACAGAGACAGCCGGCTCTATGAACAAGGCATGCAAACTGCCAAAGATTTGGCAGGCAGGTTTCTGGAGCATCCCGATATAGAGATGCATCCGCTGAAATGTGTGCTCACGATGCTGGAGTGTATCTCTGCCGCTAAGGCCGAGGAGCATTTCGCTTATCCGCAGCTAATAGTAGCTGCCAGAGCCCAAATCGCAGTGCTGCTGGCACGCGGAGCCGGGGATTGGAACGGATACAGCTGCAGACCTTCTGCATTTATCAAAACTCCGGATAGTTTGGGTGCCGCGGATCACGCAGCGCTGGTTCAACAAGAGCTGGACTACATACTGAGCACCCGAAATCCGGAGGGGGTTTGGAATTTAACCTGGAGCTGGGCTGCTTATGAGAAAGAATTTGCAGTCGCCGAAAACTGGTGGAAAGCGAGTATTGCGATTGAAAAATTGCTGCTGCTGCGCGCATTTAAAGGATTGGGATATTCTTGATGTTTTGGTTATGATGATGGTATACTCATCGGCATAATATAATTTCTCAAGGGATTGTGATGAGGATATGGTGAAATCAGTCGAACTGACCTCCTAAAATGAAAAATGCAATAATTTTAGGAGGTCAGAATATATGAATTTTAATCACATTGTCATGGATAACTGGAGTAGAAAGCCCTATTTTGAACATTATTTAAATAATGTCAGATGCACCTATAGCATGACTTCAAATATTGACATAACCCGTCTGCTTTCAGAACTTAAGACTAAGGGGATTAAGTTGTACCCGGTACTAATCCACATGATAACTACGGTGGTAAACCGACATAGTGAGTTTCGCACCTGTTTTGATTCTGAAGGCCGGTTAGGTTATTGGGACAGCCTGTCACCTAGCTTTACAATCTTCCATGATGATGATAAGACTTTTTCAAGCATCTGGACTTTGTACGGTGAAGATTTTGGTGATTTCTACAGCCGTTATCTTGATGATATGAAGATGTACGGAAGTGTTAAACAATTTGCCGCTAAAGCGAACGAACCACCTAACACCTTCCCCATTTCTAGCATTCCGTGGGTCAGCTTCACGGGCTTTAACCTGAACGTGTATAACGAGGGAACCTATTTGCTGCCCATCTTTACAATGGGGAAATATTTTCAGCATGACAAAAAAATACTGTTGCCCTTATCGGGACAATTCCACCATGCCGTTTGCGACGGCTACCACGCCAGCGTGCTGTATAATGAACTGCAATTACGTGCAGATACCTATAAGGAGTGGTTGCACAACAATTAATTAGCCTGTACAGTTCATTATCAAGAGTTGCTGTAGGCAGGAACATATTCATGTTCATAAATGGCCTGCACTTTTTCCAGAACTTTGCGGCTCTCGGAGGCGAACTTCAGGCGGCTCACCTCATCTTTGACGAGAAATACTCCGGGTACATGGCTGTGCTTGCCGAAAGCCGCTTTGTACAGCAGACCGGCCCCGTAGCTGGGATGGGGGAAGAACAGCTTGATAATCGGCTTCAGATAAAAAGGTAAACCCGATTTTTTGCCGCTGCGGATCGTATTATTGCCCCCCGGGTCTGCGCTGCGGATCATTATTCCTTCAGCGGCTAGCTGCGTGGAGATTTCTTTGGTCCAGAGTGAAAGTGCCATTTTGGAAGTAGCGTAGGGGCCGAACAGTTTTTTGAAGGATGACGGACGTTCCAGGGTATCCGGATTAAATTCCTTCAGTGTCAGAACTGCATTGGAGGCAGTGTTGATCACCGTTTTATGAGTTCCTTTCAGGAGCAGTCCTTTTAGTTCCATCATTATAATGTACGGGACCACTGTTTGCAGCTCAAAGTGCAGCTCCCGCCCCTGCTTGGAATAACTCAATTCCGCAAAGCTGCCGCCGGCGTTGTTAAACAGCAGATCAATCCGGGGTTCAGCCGTGACAATCTCCCCGAGCGCTTTTCCCAGACTATGAAAATCTGAAAGGTCCGCCTTATAAATCCGCAGCCGCTTGCTGCTTAGTGCTTCAAGGATAGGGGCATCATCTTCGGGAAATCCTGAGCGGATGAGTGCGATCACCTCCCAGCCTTCACCCAGCAGTTTGCGGGTCAATTCCAGGCCAATTCCGTTGTTGGCTCCTGTAATCAGCGCGGTTCCGCGCTGTGTTTGTGTTGTCATAGTAATCTCTCCTCAAAGTGCAGTAATAGTGGCCTTAGGCCTGACGGTTGATGATGCGCTCATTGTATAACTTGGAGCCGACTCCAAGTCAAGGAGAGGTGGGTTTGAAGTTGAATAGATTAGGGGATTAGAAAAGTGCAGAGGATGTCTGCTTTGTCCTTGCCGGGCGGCGGGTTCTTCCTTAAACTGATAGGGATTGGAAAAAGGAGGAACTTTATATGAATCAAGTCATCTATTCCCCGTCAAAATATATTCAAGGCGGCGGTGAAATCTCGAAGCTGGGCGCTTATTGCAGACAAATGGGAGCCACAGGGGCTTATGCCATTGTAGATCCTTACATCCTCGCTACCTACGGAAATGATATTGTCAGCAGCTTTGACGCTGAGTCTATGCCGCTTGTTCAGCGTGAGTTCAAGGGAGAATGTTGTCTAAAGCTGGTGGAGCAAATTGTTGCGGAGCTGGACTTGAACGCGACAGGTGTAATTCTGGGCATCGGCGGCGGCAAAACACTGGACACGGCCAAAGCCGTAAGCCGTTATACCGGATTGCCGGTGGTCATTGTTCCGACAGTGGCTTCTACGGATGCGCCCTGCAGCGCATTGTCGGTACTTTATTCGGAGGAGGGCGAGTTTGACCGCTATCTCCCTCTGCTGCAAAGTCCTAATGCCGTAATCGCCGACGTAGATATTATTGCTAAAGCCCCTCCGAGATTGCTGGCGGCAGGAATGGGCGATGCGTTGTCCACTTTTTTTGAAGCAAGGGCTTGCCGTAATTCCGGCGCTGTGACCCATGCAGGGGGACAGAGCTCGATCGCCGCATTTGCGCTGGCGCGTGCTTGTCTGGATACGCTTCTCGCTGAAGGAGCTGAGGCCTTAGAGGATGCCCGCCAAGGAATAGCCTCGGCGGCTGTCGGCCGTATCGTGGAAGCGAATATTTACCTTAGCGGCATCGGCTTTGAGAGCGGCGGACTTGCCGCCGCCCATGCCATTCATAACGGACTGACTGTGCTTGAGGAATGCCGGCATATGCTTCACGGGGAAAAGGTGGCGTTCGCCACGCTGGCGCAGCTGATGCTGGAGCATGCAGCGGAGGAGGAGATCGCTGCCGTTGTTACTTTCTGCCGGGAGGTCGGCCTGCCTGTAACGCTTAAGGATATGGGCCTTTCTGGGATGGAGCCGGGGAAACTTATGGCTGCGGCCCAAGCCAGCTGTGAGGCAGACAGCCCGATGGCAAATATGCCGTTTGAGGTATCCCCGCAGGATGTATTTGATGCGATCATTGCCGCTGACCGCCGGGGGCAGCAGGCCGGATAACGATTGTTAATTATTGCGTACCTGTCCCGTACATATTTCTCCTTCAGGTTCCAAACAATGAGAACAATGGCACCATAGCATCGAAGGAGGAGATCCTCTTGAAAAAGAGCAATCATACGGGCAAACGCACCATTCTGTATCCATTCATTACTGTTGTCGCATTGATGACGGCGCTGGTTCCGGCCGCTGCAACTGCGCACGGAACATCAGCTGGTTCAGTTTCACATCACGTCAGGGGCAGCCGGTCTGTAGTGTCTTCATCCGTCCTTGCCGAACCTGCCGTGATCGGCAGCGCTAAGGCTGAAGGAACCCAGGAGAAGAAACAACATACCCGCAGCAGGGTAGCCATCATTGTCGATGATTTCGGCAATGACATGCGTGGTACGGAGGAAATGTTCAAATTGCCGGTTAAGATCACTGTTGCCGTAATGCCGTTTCTACCGACTACAGAGAAGGATGCACGGCGCGCACATGAGCAGGGCTTCGATGTGCTGGTGCATTTGCCGATGGAACCGAAGCAAGGCAAACCCGAGTGGCTGGGTCCGGGTGCAGTTCTGACCCGGATGAGCGATTCCGAGGTACGCAAGCAGGTCGAGGCTGCACTGGACAATGTTCCTTTTGCCGTGGGAATCAACAATCACATGGGCTCCAAGGTAACCGGTGATGAGCGGGTGATGGGCATTGTGCTGGCGGTCTGCAAGGAACGCGGATTATTTTTTGTGGACAGCCATACGAATTACCGTTCGGTAGCCGGCAGAATGGCCCGTGAGATCGGGCTGCCGCCTGTGGAGAATCATATCTTTCTGGACGATGTTCATACGGCAAGCCATGTCGTGAAGCAAATGCGGCTGGTGCAGGAAAGGGCGCTGAACCAGAACTATTGTGTAACGATCGGCCATGTTGGCATCCAGGGCAAAGAGACCGCTGCGGGCATCCGCAGCGGCATTGGTGAAATAAAGGACAGTGTCGAGTTTGTAGGCATTTCCGAACTGGTCCGGGACGAATGGCAATGGAATTCGAAGCTTACACTTCCATAAGATACCCGGCAATACCGTTAGCAATCGCTTCAGCAATTTCCTCTTGGCCCTTCGGACTGCAAAGCTTCTCGCGGTCGGTCGGGCTGCTCACAAATCCCGCCTCAACGATCACTGTTGTGGCGGTTATTTTGTTGAGCAGATAAAAAGGCTTACCCTGTCTCGGGCTGGCTTTTACATTATAGAGCTGATTGAGCTGGTCCTGTATCGAACTGGCCAGCAGGAAGCTGCGGCCTTCCTGGCGGTACAGCACGAGCGGCCCGTGTTTGGAGGGGGAAGCGGCCCAGTTAATATGAACGCTGACCACGACATTTGCCGGAAGCGTCTCGGCCAGCTCCTTGCGCTGGGCAAGATCCCGCAAATGGCGGGAGGAGCTGCGCAGCCAGCGGTTCTCATCGCTGGGGGCATAGTCACCGGTCCGGTTAAGGATCGCATCAAAGCCGTCACTGCGCAGCAGCAGGAACAGCCGGCGGGAGATAGCGAGCGTGATATCCTTTTCAAGGATGGTGCCATATGACGTACCACCGTCAATTCCCCCATGCCCGGCATCAATCAGAATGATCCGCTGATCATGGCCGAGCATATGCTGGCGCTCTTCTTTCGCCCCGGCTCCTGAAGGCGCCGGAGACGCCTGCACAATTCCTGCATGTCCCAGGGGAAGCATAAGCAGCAGGGCGGTTGACACGATAACGAACAGCCGGCGCAGTGTAACGTTTCCCCGGGTGGATTGGTTTCTGGTTTGGTTCAGGTAGTTCAAGTAGTTCAAGCTGGATGACCTCCTTGTGCGGTAATGATCTTTTGACCGGACTGGATACTTTGTTAGATTGTGCTGGAACAGGCAAACCTATACGAAAAGCAGTATCACGGTTTAGATATAGCTGTTCTAGAGCACACTAGGAACATGGAGATCCAGACAGAAGTCAAAGGTGTGTGCCCAAATTCAGCATTCAGTTACAGGAGGTGGCGAAATGGCTTCCAGCGGTGATGAACTGGTGAAGTATATTACGGAAAAGGTAGTCGTTTATATCGAAGATCCGCGTGCCAGCCGGGCGCGCCGAAAGGCCGAGAAAGAGCCGTGGGCAGAGAAATGGTTTGGCATGCTGCCGCTCGGCTGGTCGATCTGGCGGAGCAAATGGAGCCGGAACGACAAGAAATGATCCGGGTGCAAGAGTACCGGCAAATCGCAAGTACAGCTTGAACTAAAAACAACCTTCCAAGATGCCCTGTATATGGCACTGTGGAAGGTTGTTTTGTTGCATACTAGCAGGAAAGACGTTGTACTGACAAAGGGTAAGCTTAACGTTTTGAATTTGTAAGCGCACCGATCACTGTTTTGGCGGCTAGAGGCAGCTGGTGCAGGGTACCGCTTTGTTGAAGCGCTGAGAGAGGGAGGTAACGTTTGCCTTTCGGACCCGCAGCGGCATAGACGATGGCCGGACTGCTGCCGCTTGTCTTTCCGCTGGAACCGGCAGGCAGCCAGCGCTGATACCCCGTAATCATAAAAGGCGCTCCGGTCGTATCGTTCCTGCCAGCAGACTGAAAGACGAGACTGCCGCTTTGATTCAGCAGAACAGTGAAGTTTTCTGCGCTGTCCAGCATCAGCTTGGGGCTGGTCAGCCACTGCAAATCAGCGTATGGATCATCCAGACCTTCACTCCGGTAGGTCTGCAGGGGAGACCAGTCCGAGTCCAGCCCGGAGATTGTATTGACTCCATCTAACTGTACCTTCAGGACCTCTTCTGCTTTGTCTGAACTCCACGGCAGAACTTGCGGTACCGAAGCATTGATATATATATCCGTATGGTCGAGCGTTAATTTCCACACCGGGAGCAAAGAGGCGTAAAGAGGTGTCAGTTCAAGCTTTCCTGAATAATTTGAAGAGATGAGTTCCTCCTGCACCAGAAACTGGCGCAGATCGGTCAAGCTGTAAGGCAGCCCGGAGGTTCCGGTGCCGTATTCGCTAAGCATATAACCGCCCTGCTCTGTAGCCGAGACAATCAGGTATCCGATGCGCTGCCCGCCGTCCATGATATTAACAAGCCAGCTATGTGTGCCCGGTCCCAGCGGATAATAGTCGGTACGGGCTTCTTTCCAGCTTGTGAAGGGAGCATCGGCGGACAGCTTGCGGATGGTCAGCTTAGTGAAGTCCTGCAGCGATTCCGTTGATGGTTGTGTCTTGATTGCAAGTGAGGCCAGCGCATCATGGGAGACTGCTTGTGTGACAGTGACGCGGGTGTCCTTAGCGGCATAGACAGCCGGAAAGGCAGAGCTTGCCGACAGTCCGATTGTGCACAGGCACAGAATGAGGAGGAAGCGGCCGCGACGACCAGGCACGGCCTTCCGCCTTGATTTTATAGTCATGTCGTCGTTCACCTTTCTTGGTCCAAATCAAATCATATTCATGGAACGGGTATAAATTAATTGTAGCGGACAAGCTCTAAAAAGGGTGTTGCATACTGTCGCGCCGGCTTGCGGGAATTCCGCTGTTTTTTTGCCTGCTTTTAGCGAGCAGGGTCGCATTCTATGTGCTGCGCAGATGGAACAGGCCGTAGGTTACGGCAGAAACTGCAACCTGCGGCTCGTATTGCCAGGAGGTCTCCTTCCGGCGGCGGTTGTATTGCTCCTGGATCGCCAGCCGCTTCTCTTCGTCCTGTTCTTTGAGCAGCTCCTCATAATAAATGTCTACGATGCTCAGCTCAAGCCGCAGCCTTTCCCGGGCCTCCTCCGCCCAGCTGTAGTCCAGTTTCGCCAGCTGTGAAGTCAAATAAGCCTCCAGCCGGTCGGCCCCGGCGGCAATGGTAAGCTCGGAGGGCTGGACGTGAATGTTCTCCGGCAAGCGGGGAGTTAATTCCCGTGAATTCAGCTTCGTGCCAAAGTCGGCGGCAATGACCCCGCTGGTTAAGGAAATTCCGATAAAATGCAGCTCTTCCCGTTTCAGATCGCAAGTCATCTCTACTTTGTAACAGACGCCTAGCCACGGTTCATAGGCCGCAGAGAACAGTGTCATCCGCTGCCTGTTTCCCGGGTCCTCGAACAGCTGCAGACATTTACCTTCATCACGCGCGGCGGCCCAGATCTGCTTCAGCCGCTTGCTGCCGTATACTATATCCTCGCGGCGGATCATGCCCGGTCCGATCCGCGGCAGTACCGGCACAACGCCAAAGTAGCGGGCGAGAATGCCTTCCTGCGGATCTGCTTCAGCGGGAGCTGCCCCTGCGGATGGCGGCTGCCCGAAACCGGCAGCCGGGCTGTCCGCGCCGGCTTCCATCTCTGCCGCGCCATGGTTGCCTCCTGCGCCCGGCAGAAGCCCGGCCGCAGGGCGGCTTGCCGCACCCCGCTGTGCCCGGGGCGGAGGAGCGGCCTGCGCGGCCAAGCTGTCGTACTTCTCCGGGTCGAAGACGAAGGTGAACGACAGCGTCTCCGGATCGACGCCGGTGCGTTCCACGAACCCCCAATAATAAGGCCGGTCGGTGAGCATCCGGTCGGCGCGCGGTGAGAGCTTCACTGTCACATGCAGCGGAGATACCTCAAGGATCGAACACTCCGTTGCTTCCAGATAATCCATGACATGCTTGCGGACTTGCTGCGGAGAAAGGGTCATCAGGTGGCCTCGCTTTCATTCTGTATGCCTTGGGTCAGCTCGCTGATGGATTCGCCGATGTGGTCGAGTCCGCTGCGCAGCTCCTCGTCGCTGCGGGCTTCAAGCATGATTTTATAAAGGCTTTTCTCCAGTGATTCCTTTTTCTCGAAACGTTCCAGGATCACATCCAAACCGCCGATAACCATCTCGAACATGTTGATTTTCTCATGCAGCAGATGCAGGATATGCTCTTCGATGGTGCCTTTTGTGGAGAGGTTGTAGATGACCACATCGTTCTCCTGGCCCAGACGGTGGACACGGCCGATCCGCTGCTCGACCCGCATCGGGTTCCACGGCAGATCGAAATTGATCATATGGTGGCAGAACTGCAGATTGATGCCCTCACCGCCGGCTTCCGTGGCAATCATCACCTGGGCCCGTCCACGGAAAAGATCCATCATCCAGTCCTTCTTGCCGCGGTTCATCCCGCCGGAGTATGACACACACTGCAGCCCGTGTTCACGGAAGTATTGCAGCAGATACTCCTGCGTGGCGCGGTATTCAGTGAAGACGATAACCTTTTCGTTCATTTCACGGATCAGCTCCATCGTTTTCTCCGCTTTGGTATTCGTCTTGACGGTGCGGATGCTCTGCAGCAGCTCCATCATCCGCTCCCGTTTCGGAGAATCGGCAGGTAGCTTTTTGATTAGGTTCACCAAGGTAATGAATACAGCATCGCGGCTGCTGCATACCTCACGCTGAAGCGTAACCAGAGAGAGCATGCTGCTGAGATTGCCGCCTGATTCCTGATATTGGTCTTTGACAAAGGCGGTAACGCCGTCATATAATACCTTCTCTTCCGGTGAGAGCGTGAGCGGAATATTGCGGACCTTGCGCTTGGTGAAGTTGACCGGGCCCTCGCCGCGGCGGTTGCGGATCATAACTTTGGACAGCTCGCCTCTCAGCTGGACTTCATTCTTCGGCTGGCGTTTGTCCACGACGAAATTAGCGGCAAAATCCCCCTGATTGCCAAGCTGCCCCGGCTTCAGCAGGGTGATCAGGTTGAACAGCTCGCCGAGGTCATTCTGTACAGGAGTGGCGGTGAGCAGCAGGCAGTACTTTTTGCGCAACTGCTGAACGAACTGGTAGTTGGTGGACTTCTTGTTCTTCAGCTTATGGGCCTCGTCGATTATCAGCATGTCGTATTCGCTGCCGAGCAGCAGTTCTTTATGCGGATCACGTTTGGCGGTGTCCATGGAGGCGACCACAATGTCATTTCCCCAGGAATAGGACTTCTTTTGTGCTACGGCAGTAATGCCGAATTTGGCGTTCAGCTCGCGTACCCACTGCAGGACGAGTGAGGCGGGAACCAGAATCAGCACTTTGCTTACCAGTCCGCGTACCAAATATTCCTTAAGCACGAGACCGGCTTCGATCGTTTTGCCGAGTCCGACTTCGTCGGCGAGAATCGCCCGGCCAGACATTTCAAAGAGTACCTTATGAGCGGTATCAAGCTGGTGGGGAAGCGGAGACAGTCCTGACAAATGCTTCAGGCATTGCAGCTCGTCGAAGCTGGTGACAAGGCCCGATTCTTCACCCTGCACGGCAAGCCGGGATAACCTCAGGTCTCCCCAAGGCCCGCCTTTCTCCAGTCTCGACTCCAGATCATGCAGCCAGTTTCGCTCAAAGGATAGGGGAACAGGCAGCAGCGGTACGGGTGTCTTGACCTCTTGCGTCAGGGAATTGCGGGATAATTGCGTCATGTTGCAGCCTCCTCCGGCGCTGTATCATATCGAACTAGCGTAGAAGTAGTATGCGCGTAAAAGAGAGAATTCATAACCTGATATGGATTGCGAAAGAGTTGTGCATATTAAAGATTCACTCACCCGCAGATGAAACTTTTAGTTTCTGATTTAATAAAAAAACGAGCAAGAGTGAGAAAAGGCGTCATGAATGCCGATTTTTCGCCATGGGGCTTCTTATATCGAAAAAGACCTCCGATACAATATGTGGTATAGTTTAAAAGCTGACGCACACAATATATTGTTACAAATGCTTGAAATATTGATTTATCAGAGCATTTGACGGTTATTTGTTATTGACAAGAGGAACTTCCTTTGCACAAGCAGGGCAGCTGGGAGTTTTTGTTGTGGGTCACAAAACGTAAGCCCACATCATGGAACGGAAGATTTACATATCATACATCCGGGAGGTTTTTCTATTGAGTACAGTGAAACGTAAGCAGCGCCTTGAGGGCCTTAGCGAGAAAATATTTTTGGACCGGTATGCGTGGAAGGATGCGGACAGCAATAATGCCAAAGTAGGCGATGTTGTTCTCGTCCTGACCAAAGACGATCCCAAATTCCCTACCAAGGAAGTTGGCGAAATTGTGGAGCGCAGCGGACGGATTGTTACCGTGAAGACACGCAGTGGTGAACTGGTGAAATCGGATGTAGAAAAGCTTACGCTTAATATAGAGAAAACTCCGGAGGAAATGTGGGACCGGCTCGCAGCCGCCATGGCTTCGGTAGAGAAAACGCCTGAGCTTCAGGAAGAATGGACAGGCAAGTTCCGCTCCATTCTCGATGACTGGAAGCTTGTACCGGGCGGCCGGATCGCCGCAGGTGCCGGTGCCAGTGAAGAGCTGACGCTGTTCAACTGTTATGTAGTACCTTCGCCTAAAGACAGCCGCGGCGGAATTATGCAGACACTGTCGGAAATGACCGAGATTATGGCCCGCGGCGGTGGTGTGGGGATTAACCTGTCTTCGCTGCGTCCCCGCCGTGCTATCGTTAGAGGCGTGAACGGATCATCCAGCGGCTCTGTCTCCTGGGGCGGGCTGTTCAGCTATACGACCGGCCTGATTGAGCAGGGCGGCAGCCGCCGTGGCGCGCTGATGCTGATGATCAATGACTGGCACCCGGATGTGGTTGATTTCATTACTGTGAAGCAGACTATGGGTCAAGTGACCAATGCCAACCTTTCAGTATGTGTCAGTAACGCTTTTATGAAAGCTGTTAAAGAGGATCTCGACTGGGAGCTTGTATTCCCGGATACGACTGACCCTGATTATGATACGATTTGGGACGGAGACCTTGATAAATGGAAGGCGGACGGCCGCCGGGTCATTCCTTACCGTACTGTTAAAGCACGCGATGTATGGCATACGATTATTGAATCAGCCTGGAAATCGGCAGAGCCGGGCGTCGTATTCATGGAATACTACAACCAAATGTCCAACAGCTGGTATTTTAATCCGATTATCTGCACCAATCCGTGCGGTGAGCAAGGACTTCCGGGCTGGGGCGTCTGCAACCTGTCCGCCGTCAACCTTTCGAAGTTCTACGATGCGGAGAATCATGATGTGGACTGGGCCGATCTGGCGACGACTACCCGTTATTCTGTTCGTTTCCTGGACAATGTCATTGACAAGACTCCGTATCATTTCCCGGAAAATGAAGCCAACCAGAAGTTGGAACGCCGCGTAGGCCTTGGAACCATGGGTCTGGCTGAGCTGATGATCAAACTGAACATCCGCTACGGCAGTCCTGAATCGCTGGAGTTTCTGGACAAGCTGTACGGCTTTATGGCCCGCGAAGCGTATCTGGCCTCAGCGGAAATTGCCGGCGAGAAGGGTTCGTTCCAGGCGTTTGATACCGACAAATATCTGCAGAGCGGATTTATGAAAAATATCACCGAAGTTTATCCGGAGGTGGGTGAATCCATCCGCAAGCATGGCATGCGCAACGTTACCGTTATTACCCAGGCGCCTACAGGCAGCACAGGTACAATGGTAGGAACTTCGACTGGTATTGAGCCTTATTTTGCCTTCAAATATTTCCGTCAAAGCCGTCTCGGCTACGACGAGCAGTTCGTGCCAATCGCACAGGAATGGCTGGAAGCCCATCCGGGTGAAGAGCTGCCTGATTATTTCGTAACTTCGATGGATTTGTCGGCTAAAGATCACATCCGTGCGCAGGCTGCAATTCAGCGCTGGGTGGACAGCTCGATCTCCAAGACCGCCAACTGCCCGTCAGACTTCACCGTTGAAGAAACTGCCGAGCTGTACGAAATGGCCTTCGATCTGGGCTGCAAAGGTGTAACTATATACCGCGATGGCAGCCGCGATGTGCAAGTGCTGGAAACCACAAAGAAGGAAGACAAGAAAGAGGCTCCGGCAGCGGAAACGGCTGCACCGGAAGCAGTAGAAGCTGCACCGGCCAGCGCAGTTGTGGCAGCGAGCCCTGCACCACAGGCCAATGCCAATGTTGTCGACAAGCAATACAAGAAACGCCCGCAGGTGCTGCGCGGCGCAACCTATAAGATCAACACTCCATTCGGCATGGCGTATATCACCATCAATGACCTGGATGGCATTCCGGCAGAAATCTTCCTGAATGTCGGCAAAGCAGGCTCCGACGTCTTCGCCATGGCGGAAGCATTGGGCCGTGTCTGCTCGCTGTTCCTCCGTTACGGCGACCACGGCGAGAAGGTCGAGCTGCTGATCAAGCATCTCAAGGGCATCGGCGGCTCCGGTGCCATCGGCTTCGGCGCGAACCGCGTCGAGTCCATCGCCGACGCGGTAGCGAAGGCACTGGAAACACATGTGCTGAACAATGCACATGACGACCATGTCCCAGCTCCGATCGCGGCAACGCTGGAGCTGGAGGATTTCAACGAAGCGCTGAACGCCGAGTTGAAAGCGAGCGTACCACCATCTGCGGCAGTAGCGGACGACGGCCACGGCGGCCATGCCGCACACAGCCATGGGGCGGTCTCCCGCGACCTCTGCCCATCCTGCGGCAGCGCCTCGCTGGTTAACATCGAAGGCTGTAAGACCTGCAGCAACTGCGGGTATAGCCGGTGTGGGTAAGAAGTAGGTAGAATGTGTTTGTGTTGTAATTTGTGATTTTTCATTTTAAATGAGAATTGTTTCATTTCACGTGAGAAAAAGTTCATTTTAAACAAGAAAAATCTTCAATATTCACCTAGGTGAATATTTATACATTTAGATGCAGTAAGTTTCACGACTTTACTTTCAAAACCGGCAAGCCATTACTTAGGGTTTACCGGTTCTTTTTCTTGACCCTAATTGTAAACGGAAAGATGTTAATATCCGGATGATACTTACTTAATGGAGACACAATCAGCGCGTTTCGATATGGGAGAATCGTTATTTTGGGACTGCCCTAACGGCCTCCTGTATCGTGAAAGTGATAGAAATCCGCCCGTAAGCTGATTTTTTGGCATATAATGGGGTATGATTAATATCTAATTCTATATGATTGACAGGTGAATACATTGGATAGAAACCCACGCGATAGAGATGATTTCTCACGGTTCCTGGTACATTTAACAAGAGATTATAATAAGGATAATGCGCTCGATAATCTTGTGAATATAATCAAAACACAAACGCTTGAAGCACGGAACCATCATTGTCTGTTTAAATATGATTTCGATAAATTAAATTTTACCAAGAAACTCAAAAATAGCTTTAACACAGTATGTTTTACAGAGGTGCCTTTACATCAAATTAAAAATATTACTGCCGATATAAAACGCCAAATCAAACTAAAACCATATGGGCTGGTCTTTTGGAAAGCTGAACTATTTAATAAGGGAGCAAGTCCTGCTATTTATATCAATTCAACAGGCTCTCAATTAAAAAAATATTTGCTAGATGACTTTCGTAAAAACTTTGAAGATATTAGTAGATATGCAGAGTTAACAATTGAAAAATCTGAATTTCATAAAGAATTAGTTCAATATTATTCTCTAATAAATATCGTTGAACCTAAGCATGACTTTATGTGGGAAAGAGAATGGCGCTACACAGGCAGTTTTAAGTTTCGACTTGTTGATTTAGTTGGAATAATCGCAGAGGATTCTAAATCTTTTCGGGAAAAATGCAAAGCGGAAATAACTTCAGAAAAAATTCTTGCAGACTTAAAAAGAGTTCCTATCATTTCACCTGAATGGGGGTATGAAGAGATGTTCGAGGAACTAGCAATTAAACTGTGGAATAATGCTGGAAAATAGGCCCTCCTATATAAGGGACTGAGTCCGTTTGTGAGAAGGGATCAAAACACATTGCAAGTTTAAGCAGCCAGTCGCAGGACTTCAATCGGCGACTGGTTATTTTGTTTCGTTTGAATTCGGATTGAGTTACAGTAGGTAAAGTAGTCTCGAACGGTCTGTAGAGCGATTGTAGTCGTTGTGCAGGTTAGCCCTTCGAGATAGAACGTTTCAGACTTTAGCGTTGAATGAAATGATTCAATGGGGGCATTTCAAAATTACTGATTTTTGTGTGAAAATTGAAAGTGCTTCCTTTATAAGAGATCACTGTGAGTTCTGGATGATTTAGCAGGATGAAAGACACTTAAATAATTGAGGACCTAATAATTTCACAAGAGGTAACAGATTTATTCAATGTGAATTATACGGTACGCTAAAACTTACACTTTTGAGGTACTGAGATAATCAGCACCTCTTTCCAATTCTCTGATGGAGCAACTTCACCAAAGATACCTTCCTTTTAGTGTTGAGCTGTTCACAAAATCAAGAACATCGACACTAATCCTGAAAGTATACGTATAAATTAATCCTCCGGTATCCTACGCATTCGTAAATCTCTTAAAGCCGCTTTGAATTTCAAAGAGTCGTTTAGTAAAATCTCAAGCAGCTTTAGTCTTAAATAATATAAAGGCAGCTTTCTTTTTCCTTTCTCCGAGCTATTGCGCTTTCCAGTCAATTTGATTCTCAACCATTGGTCCAAATGCTCCCAATCAGGAAAATCTTCGGCTAGATCACTTAATAGACTATCATATAAATTATCAAGCCTTCCTGGCCATCTGCCGCTTAAATCATAGATACGATTAAAGTTTTCAACCCTGGCAATGGCTGTGTCTTCTTTTGATGAAGCTGTTAACTGAACAACGAATTTATCACGTGTCCCGAATCTAATATCTATTTCCATTTCATCAATAGCTTCATGTTTGTACGGGATAAATGCCCTTTGAATCGCCCCCGGTATGGCCGAAGTATCAAGTGGGTCTTGTTGAATCTTGATCCGCTCGTTACAGGCTAAACAAACAGGGATGAGATTATCTGGAAGGATCGCCAAGGCCGGATATTCATGTTTGGGAAAATAATGATCCAAATCGGCAATTAAACTTTGTGAAATGTCTATTTCACAAAGACATGCAGGACATAGTTTAACATTTTCATTTTCTTGCTGGTAACCTTCAAAAAAATAGGAGCGTTTAAAAGGGTGTTTAGAAAACGTTCCGATATGGTCAAAACCTGTCTTATTGAAGATTAGACTGTAGAATGGCACGATAAAACCATTGAGTGCACTTTTAAGTATTGGCGGAAGCTTGGTTGACTGAAAACAGAATGTGGATGTATCGTACTGATCGAAAAAGCAGATATCGTTTCGAAAAGCATCATGCACCTGACTCCGTTCCTGAATAGATAACTCATGGAATAAACCCAAGTATCCTGAAACGACGGGGCCATCTGAACTTTTGCTTTTAGATAGATACCATGAGCCCGCTCCGGTTGGTTTACCCGCGTTAAAGTGCGCAAGAAAATGCTTTTCAACAAATTGCGCATGCTGGACTGAATATTCCAACAATTGGTCCACAAAGTCCAAAACTATATTGAATTCATTATGATATTTTGATTTGTTCATTCGAATCAGCATGAGGTTTCAATCCTTCTCCTCCAGCTCCAATAAACGATTGGAGACACGGAAGTAGTGGTAGCCAGGCCCCAGCATATCTTGCAGTTGTTTAAGCTTGTCATAATTGTTCTCCTCATCAGCCAATCGAAAGGCTTCATCAATCAGTTCTTCAGCATACGATCCGATAATGCCTCCAGTCCCAAAAATTTGCTTGCTGATTTCTCCTAAATTAGCTCCGAAGGTGGAAATACGTGTGGACTTGATTTCTGAACGCGGTTGTCCATTGTCCAAAATCAGCTTAAACTGATAGAGCTGTTTCGGATCAACATCGGTCAAAATCATGGAGGAATGGGTAGCAATAACGACTTCATGGCTGGCGGCAGTGTCTTCTAATGAGATGAATTCGTTTAGATAATTGATAAAATTTACATTCCAAGCTTCGTTCAGATGTACATCAGGCTCGTCCAACAAAAGCAGAATGTTGTCTTCACAGCTCATGAGCAGGAGGATACCTAAATGAGCAAGCCATAAATATTCACCATCACTAAGGTTTTCACTAGTAAATATGACATCAGATCCTTTTAGCTTAAAAGCAAGCTCCGCCTGTTCCAACAGTCCCATGCGTTTGGCATAAATCAGGGATGACAGAAAAGACAATGGTGTCGTCGCTTGACTGATATTTTTGTGAAAGTAGTTGAAATGCGAAAAATTAGGGTCTTGCTCCAAACGAAAAACAGCATTCCTACGATAGTGATGAGTGGAGGACTGTGTAAAAACCTGCTTGATTTCACCGTTAAGCTGAGTGAGTGTTCTGCTTACAAAATCATATAAAGGCAAGGAGCCTGATTCCTGTTCGCTGTAAACTAACTTCATAAATTCCCGCTCTATCGAGCCGCTCTCTTTTCCGAACCTGGATGCAATCTTTCCATCGTTTCCCGAAAGCGAAAAAGAAACTGGAGTAAAGTTCCCGACCAGGTCAAAAAGCTTTTTTCTCTTACGGCAATAGATGCGATTTAGTTCAGGATCGCTGGAGATATCAGAGAAAACGCACAACGTAATAATGACATAAAGTGCAGTTTCACCATTAATAAATAAATAACGAGGATCCTCGTGCAGCCGCTCAATTTTGCTGAGAAGACGGTCCAGTCCTGCCGCGTCTTCAACTTCATGTTGCGGATCAGAGATATAATCAAATACGTCACTGATTAAAGCATCTTCCGGCGTTTGAAGTAAGACGTCATCCAACATATTATTGGGACCTGTAGACTGAGCCAAAATTTTGGTTGGATGATACTCCTGCCTGTCGCTGAACGGATTCGTTTGCATATCTTGATTACTGCCATCAATAGAGTAGGTTAAAGGACCCTCCAAATTCCATACGGAGATCTTCGTTTCTCGGCCACTGAGCATTATAGAATAATCGATTTGAAACCGGAATCCCGGTGACTCGTCCTGCATGATGCGGGTGAAAATGAGGCTGATTACCTCTAGCAGGGCCGATTTGCCGGAGCCGTTCTGCCCGATCAGAAAGCGGCAGGATGCCCGGTATTGTGAATTCGTACTCTCGTGAAAGTCAATCGTGAATTTTTTTAACAATTTATATTCCTCAACATAGATTCGATTCAGTTTCACAAATTTTCACCCTCCATATACGAAATTGCCGGCTGCCAGCGGTGTATACTCAGTGGATTTCCCTGGCGATCGACAACGGTGGTTTCGTCTTCAGCCTCATTAAGGGAGTGTATCCTTATCTCCTTATCTAAGGTGCGTTCCAGAATTCCGAAGGATTCAAAGAGTAAAATGGTCTGGAGCGCCGCTTGTACACCGATGATTTTTTTCGCTGCTTCATGCGCTGCAAGTGGTTGGGGATTTCTGAAAAATCGATTAAGAAGCTTTATCTGCCATTCAGCCAGTTCGTTCAAAAACCAACCAAGGTTTGAATTAATACTTTTGCGTTGCTTTTTCATGAGTTGCTTTCGCTCGTTCTGTCTTATATCCATCATGATCTTATGAGAATCTTCTTCTTTCCAGACAGACTCTTGGGCAGGCGGAGAAGCTTCCATAGGAGCATCGGAAAGTTCCTGATTCGTCGTTTCAGCTATCCAACGTGCCTGATCTATAATTTGATGCAGTTCCTCCGCAATTTGCTCTTCCAAATCAAGTACCTCGCGGAGCAATTGTTGCGGATCTCCAAGAGTCTGAGGCTCCGGCTCAATGTAATTGTAATTTGTCGCGCTCAGAAGATAATTTTCTTTCTCAATTTCTTTAAATGAAGCGAATGTAATGTTCTTTGACTCGACATGCCTGAGCGGGTATGAACGGAAAGGGTATGTCTCGTTTTTGGATTTAAACCATTGATCCGCGTCCTGAGTGCGTCTGCGCCAGGCGGAGAGCAAATTGTGAAAAGTATCTTCCTCCTCTGAATGACGATTTTCTCTTTGAGCGACTTCGTTGGATTCCATTTCATAGAACCAGACATATTTAGTCTCGGTTACATTAGAACTCTTTTTTCGAAATAAAAGGACGGAGGTTTTTAACTGAGTATGAGATTTAAACATCCCGCGCGGCATTGAAACAATACCATCCACTACTGCCATTTCAAATAGGGTTTTCCTTGCTTCTGCATGCATTTCGCTGAAGAAGAAACTTTCCGGCAAAATAATTGCAGCTCTTCCCCCTGGCTTCAACAGCGACAGACTTATCCAAAGAAAAAGAATTTCAGACGTCTGCTTTTGTCTGATATTGAATTTGATTGAGGGTGAAATTTTCAAATTCATTTTCATTGAAAATGGTGGGTTGGTTAGAACAACGCTTGCCTGGGATTCCACGTAGTCTACTCCTTTTTCCAAATAGTTATGATGATCTACTGTCGAAGATGTAAAGCCACTTAAATATAAGTTGGCTTTCGATAATCGAACTGAAAAAGCATTAGTATCTAATCCTTTTAGATGCCTTGTAAAAGGTAAAGAAGCAATCAAAAAGCTTCCAATTCCGCAGGATGGGTCTACTAAAATATCAGATTCCTGAACTTCAGTCATGCGCACTAAAGTATTCGCAAGCCTCTGTGGTGTGAATACAGCCGACCTTTTTTGCTTAGCTATAGTAGAACCAAGAATATCAAAGATGTACCCAAAATCTGCACTACCATTAGTCTCCTCAACAATATCCTCTACTAATTCCATAGCTTCAAACAGCATTTGCATCGGTGCATTCCAATAGAAAGGCCCCGTAAAGCCATGACCGGCTGCATGCTCGATTTGCTTCTTGGCATCCTCGACCAGTTCATTGACAGGGAGGTGTATGGTTCTTTCCTTGACTTTACTCCACGTTATTCCCTTGTGCGATTGAGGAGTATCCAGCACTTTAAATAAAAACAGAAATATAATAATGTCAATGCTTTCTTCCGATCCGCTTATTCCGTTTCGCCACAGCAGATCCATAAGCGCGTTTAATTTTTTTTCTAATATTTTCCTATTCAGTTCAAGCATACTGCTCGTCCTTTCTTAAATGAGGGCTATAAAAAATTGTTTTGAGCGAAATCCAATAACTGAACCAGCCGTTCTTTAGCGAGAGATTGGTTTTGCCGAATCATATTCATAGAATAGACGACGTCAGCATATTCCTTTTGAAGCTCAAACGGCGGCACGGGGACCCTCCATGACTTTAAAAATGAAACAGAGATGCGCCGACGTCCAGTACTGCCAGTCAGGAACTGCGCGGTATACTTGCGGGAGCTTGGGAGAGATAATAATCGGTGTATCCAGAAGGCGTGAGTAACATCAGAGATCGGACGAAGCACTGCAAATTCTCTCGACCCAAAACCAATGTCTTGCACCAGACCAGTAATAACGCAGCCTTTTCCATTTTCTAGACTTGGAGAGCTAGTAGGGAACAGAACATCACCGTTAGCAAAAGAGCTATAACTGCCTTCAAGCATTTCTCTAACTCGTCGATAATCAGATAATAAATATCCCTCTGCCAATAGATCTTCCATTTTAATATAAGGTGCCCACAGGTCATCGGGAACCGAAATGCCTTTTTTGGAGGGATTGATTGCGACTGCATCACTTAATGGTATAATATTGAATCCCTTTGGATTTTGAACCGGATCGCCAAAAAAATGGATGAACATTGCATTAAACGTTTGCTGCATCAAGCTGTCCGACTTTCGCCTCATATCAAGCAGGCAGTTTGCTTTTTGGAATACTTGAACAATTTTCTTTTGTATCGGCAACTTAGGAAGAGTGATGCTCTCATGGTAAAGAAAGCGGTATTCAATTGTTGTCCGGTGTACTGTTTTGTTTCTATCCCAAGAAATCGGATAACGAGAGGAATTAAGAAGTAAATACAGGTAATCTTCATCAATAATATCAGGACGAAGAATAATGACCTTACCCGTACCATCAGGAACATTACCATCCTGATTATATTGGGAAAACCTGCCAATATCTGGTCCGAATAGGTTGATAAGGATATTTCCCGCTTTAATATGTTTGCTTTGCGCTGTTAATTTAGTAATACTAAAAAGCTCATTGAGCGGAATGGGGGATGATGAGACCAAAGCGATCCCTACCTTTCTTTATTACGGAAAACTATGGAAGTAATACCATGTGTATTTTCTCATTTCAAGGAACTTCACGCAATAGGGAATTGAATTGGATTAAACGTGCAATTAAAGGGGGGGGAATGCCTGTGCGAAAGAGAAGGTGGACCAAAGTGATGCCAGTTATATTGGCGGCAATCCTCTGTGTGACTATGTTACCCTTGTCTACTGCTGCGACCAATGAACAAAATTGATAATATTTCAAGCAATTTGGGTTTGACTAGACATAGGTTTTATTTTTACTGGTTCTACAATAAAGTTTTGTTCTCAGAAATTATTATAAGGAAATGCAAGAAATATAAAAAAAGTCCCGATTTGGAGTTTGAACTGTGACCCGTAAGATGGAAACTTTGAAAAAAGTGACCCTCTTATGGGTCATTTGTGTTTTAATCGAAATAGCGAAATAGCGGAGGAAGCCTTCATGAATAATAAAACAAGAGGAAGCTCAAAAATATTCAACGAAAAAGAGATTAAACTACTAGAGAACAATCCAAATGTAGAGAACGTGACGGAAAAGAGTATCACCTATTCGTCAACGTTTAAGTTGGCTGCGGTTAAGGCCTATAAGGAGGGTCAAACTCCAATGGAAATCTTCCTTAGTGCGGGATTTGACGTAGATATTATCGGTCGCAAGAAGCCTAAGCATTGCCTAACCCGTTGGCGTAATACGTACAATGCTCTGGGAGATGCTGGATTACTAGAGGAACAACGAGGAAAGGGATCCCCGGGCAGACGACCAGCTGGAGAACTTTCTATCGAGGAAAAGTTCAAACGTGCAGAGGCACGAATCAAGCTTTTGGAGATGGAGAACGATTTTTTAAAAAAGCTAGAGGCGCTCGAAAAGCAGAAGATGCAGAGGGAACATTGACACCCTCCGAGCGCTTTGAAATTATTAACCAAACGATACGTAAGCACGGTTTGCAGCGAGTGACGCGTTATTTGCGCAGGCTAGCCAGTGTGAGCTTAAGCGGATATTACCGTTGGCAAGCTGTTGAGGAAGCCAGACAGTTGCGAGAGGAAGCGGACGAGCGTGACGCTTTCCTCATCAAGAAACACTATGATGCTTTAAATGGTAGAGCAGGAGCATTGGTCGTGAAGATGAGGCTGGAACGGGAGAACGGTATCATCATGAATCATAAGAAAATTCGAAGATTAATGCGAAAATATAAGCTCATTGCTACGATCCGGCAAGCCAATCCCTATCGGAAGATGGCAAAAACCACACAAGAGCACCAAACGTGTCCCAACTTACTCAAGCGTCAGTTTGACCAAAGAGAGCCCGAGAAAGTGCTACTGACGGATATTACCTATATGCATTATGGCGATGGACAATGTGCTTATTTATCCGTGGTGAAAGACGGGGCTACGAGACAGATTCTAGCTCACTACCTCTCTTCGTCATTGGCCATGCCAATTGTAGAACGAACACTGGAGAAACTACTTGAACGACTGGATGGCAATATTCATCCAGAAGCTCTGTTACACTCGGATCAAGGAATGCACTATACTCATCCTAGATTCCGCCTTCTCGTACACAAAGCTGGGTTTACACAGTCCATGTCACGGAAAGGAAACTGCTGGGATAACGCCGCCATCGAGAGCTTCTTTGGCCATATGAAGGATGATTTGGAGTACAAGTCATGTATGACTCTCGTGGAATTACGAACAAGGGTGGATGACTATATCGCCTACTATAACTCCGAGCGATATCAATGGGCATTAAAAAAAATGACTCCCGATGAATTCAGGAGTCACCTATTAACCGCTTCTTAAAGGTCTTCTTTTTTAAACTTTCCACAAATACGGTCACAGTTCAGTTTCCTATATCGGGACTTTTTGATTGTAAATTATTTTCGGCATTTGTTGACATGATATCAAATATCTGATCTTATCAATCCCAGTAGGACAGCAAATCCGTGACCTAAATGAACGGCCCTAGTCTTGATTTTATCTCGGACGATGGATTTTTTATTGTTTTAAGGCTTGTATCGCTTTACAAAATGTCAAAATAACATTAATAAAAATATCGGAAATCTAGATAAACAAATGGAAGTACATAACCTCGGCACTAGGCATAGGCGAATTGGAGAATAACCAAGAAAAAGCCAAATCGTTTTCACTGCTTTCAATAGGCGGCAAAAATGACTTGGCTATTTGTCCTGAATTTTATTAGCTTAATCTTGCTGTTTTGTATAGGCCATTAAATTAAGCAATCTTGAAGAAACTCGAATTCATCTTATTATGTTTGCTTATAATCACTTTTTCATGCGCGTATGCTTTTTCTTTTTGCTCGCAATCTTTTTATTGTAAGCCATCTTTTCTTTAGCAAACGGATGTTTAGAAAGTACAAAGTCTTGGAAAGCTATTTGATGGTCGTATTCATTTAGAATAGGAACGAATATAGGATTGGATTCTAGGCTGTTAAAGAACACTTTCATAGTGTGTGGCTCTATTAAGAATCTCTTGAAGTCTTCAATGGAGGGGTGCTTGGAAGACCACAAGGTTGATCTGGAAAATGTCTTTTTTTTATTGTTGATAATTGAGTACCCTTCGATATCAGGTGAAGTAAAAAACTTACCAATTGATGAAATATCGGTGATGAAGACACCATTTATTTCTGCACCGGTAAATTCAAAGATATTCAGACAGAGTATTTTAATTACTTTTTTGTGGGTAGGAGGGAGTTCGGGAAGAGTAACGCTTGAGTACTCTTTAATCTTTTCCCATTCTTTTATAATTATTTTTTCTCTGCGATTAAGCTGTTTAATTCCATAGTTTATGGTATCGCTCCGTTGTTTAAGTTCTTTGTCCGAGAAGGTTTTTTTAATACATTTCATTTCCATAAGAATCAAATAATCTTCAAATGTAGCTAAAAAATCAAATTCAACCCTCAAACCGTCATAGGCATCAAACTCAATATTATTAGTATTTACATTAATATGGGGGTTATTAGATAGGAGTGTACGTATGATTTCTTCAAAATGTTTGCCTTTTTGTGAGATCTCTATATTCCACAATGCAAGTTGTTGCTCCACCAAGCGAGAAACATTTATTTGCAAAACTAATGCTGGAGCGAAAATAATATTGTTATTACCAACATATACGAGTGGTTGAGAAAACAAATCCAATTTGGAATTGGGTTTAAATACAAACAAATCTAAAATTTCCTCTGCTTTCTTTTCTGGATACTCGTATAAATATTGAAAGTGACGATTTAATAGTTCAAGAGGAATAACAGGTGAAAGATTCTTATGGTCTTTTTTATTATTGATATCAAAGTTAACTGTTTTTTTTCTAAAGAGGAATGCAAGAATATAAAGATATTTAATTCCGTTAAAAATATCATTTATTGAAATATCCTTACTCAAGCCAACTTTTATATCCTGAAACCAAAAATCTATGGAGTATTCCAGGTAAAATGCTTGAGCCTCAATAAATATTGATAGGTCTTTTTCAATTTTAAAAAAGGAATGTTTATCAATTGAAAAAAGTGAATTGATATCCGTAAAATTAACATTATGAGAAATACCGGTAATTGCTTCTGATATAGAATTAATTGAAATGCGATTTCGTACAAGTTTATTTTGAGACTGCATAAAGGCCATATACTTATATCGTTCAATTGCACTTCGGTAAATTTTATATTGCCTTTCATTAGGCGGGACAAAATAATGGATGATTTCACTTTCCTCGCCCCGTACTAATTTCATTTCCCACCCACTATATTTAACTTTCTCCCAAACAAATTCCAATACATTTCTGTGTTGAGTCAAAAAGCTAACTAATTCAATACCAGGGCAACTATAAGGTGAAACTATAGTACTTTCATCTAGTGGTACTGGGTGTTCTATTTCTTTCTTTGATCTGAAATATAAATATCTGAATAAAGTATCTGCCATTTCGATTCCAGCTTCTAAGTCATCATGAATAGAGAATTTGCCTCGACCTTCTTTTTTCATTGAAGCTATGTCAGATTCCAGACCAGTATATAATCCTTCTTTTTTTATTTTTTCAGATAATAAATTATTTGAAAATTGCGCGTGCTTTTCAAGCATTATACAAAATACTTGTATTTGTTGGATTAATGGTAGCTTAAAAAATTCATATTTAACAAGTTCACTGGTGTTTTTTTTATTGTGATCGGCGATGATAAGTATTGTTTTTGCTAAATTAGTGCATATCTCCTTGAAAGGTGCAGCCTCATTACTTAGCATCTCTGAAGAAGACATTGCTTTTTCAGCTAAGTTACACGCCCCGATAAAAACACCAATAATTTCCTTCCTTTTTTCAAAATTAAAATCTAAAGGGTCAGGTAAACAACCAGATAGCAAAACAGTATTCCTAAACTTATTTGGGCTAGTTATGTACAAAGTGCTAATTATTAACGCGGATTGCTTATAATCTTTAGACTCTAAGGATTGCTTTAAAACATCTGCATTAAAATCAGAATAATCAATGTCATCGATTGTCATATAAAAACTCCTCTTTGTTGAGATCAAAATTCTAAACTTTAAGTAGAGTGGGTTACGTAGGGTTGTTGATACTATTTAAACGAGCAATCTTAATTAATTCTAAAAGTTTTGCCATTTCACTCAATTCAATTGAATGCATTAACAGAATTGATTCAAGTGCTGTCTTTACTGAAGAAATTAAAAAAGTTATAGAAAACGATACTACAAGTAATGCCAAAGCCATCGCCATCTTTTCTTCTATCCTACTTCCGCTGCTAATAAGTACTGCTACAGATTCACTCCATACGGGAAAGGCTATAACTGCTGTCAAAGTAACGGGCCACCACTTTTTTGCTGTTAAAGAGTTACTCGAGTTTTTATAGTATTCAATAAGAGTATCAATGTCTATGTTTTGAAAGTCTGGCTCTAAGAGCTTATCGTTTAATTTGTCACTTCTGTAAGCCCTAAGAAAATTTTGTTTATTAGTGCGTTTGAAAAATGATTTTTTGAGCAGAGGTGAATAGTCCGGATAATGTATGAGGGCATAATTAATTGAGAGATAATCAGAAATACGCGTGAAAACAAATGAAAGAATGACTCCAAGTGTAATGAAAAGTGAAACACTATTAATTTCCATTCCCATCAGTTGACCGAAGGCCCCGACTAATATTGATAAAATACTTAGCAGAGTAAGTAATAAGAAAACTTTGGATTTTCCAGTAATCCAAATATGGTTTTCTGTTAACTCGTTTTTAAAGTAATTAAATAGTTTTGCTTCTTTAATCAGAAAATTTGTTGAGAGAGAACTCATAAAATCACTCCAATTTAATGTGTTGATATTGATACGGTTGGCATTGTAAATTAGTTCCATTGTTTAAATAGATGAAATATAGAATCCTAATTAAAAAGCAGACAGATAGTTGGTTTTGCTGTGGTATAATATGTAAAACTGAATTTTAGCGAGAATTCTAACAAGAGAGTTGTCGAAGTTTGGATTATCAAACCAATGTCCCTTCGTTCTTGTATACCCCTCGAAAGACTATAATACATCCACCAGTAGAAACGAGAATACAAGAACTTCTTTTTCAAAATTATCATGGGAAGATTTCGAAAACTATGCTTAAGATTGGTCCAAACTGAGTCGAATATTATTCATTGTCAGTTATAAAGTGGAAGAGGGCAAGATCAAGCCGGAATTGATATCTATGCCAGAGAGAAAGTAACAAATACTTACAAAGTATATCAATTCAAACGGGCGCAGAAGTTCAATCCTGCGAAGAATAAAGAAGCTGTTGATGAATTTGTTGTGAATGAATGGTCCGAGAAATCGAAAACGTTTATTCTATGCACTTCTGAAAGTATGACTGGCACAGAGAAAGCGGACGAACTCGAGCGTTGAAGCTTATAGTGAATCACAGGATATGGATAGATTAATGGTGTTGAAGAAGTTGTTCACTACACAAAAAATAATGGACTTGTTGATAATACTGATGTCTCTCCGTTCTCAACTTCCTTAGATACCTTAAACATACCAACAATTGAAGTTTTAAACCCTGAAGCCAAGGATATTTATTGGATTGAAGTGCTAAAAAAATTGGCTGATCTTGTTATAAAGCATTTTTATTTTTAAAATAGCTAGTTTATAGCTCTGGTACATAGGAGGAGTATTATGTTCAACAGTGACGTTCCTATAAAAGGTGAAGCTGAAGACGCATTAGGAAGATCTGCTTTTGCTCATTCTTTAGGAGAAGCATTTCTTAGATATAAGAACCCTGAAAGTTTTGTAGTTGGACTATATGGAGATTGGGGGACTGGAAAAACATCAATCATTAATCTTTGTTTAGAACACATTGAAAACCAACAAGCAGACCTACAAAAGAAGATGATATTGCTTAAATTTAATCCGTGGAATTACTCTGACCAAAATCAATTAATTCAACAATTTTTTAATGAAATGATAGCAGTAATCAAAAAAAGGACTATTGCAGAAAAGACAAAAATAGTAACACAAAAGTTATTATCTTATTCAGCATTATTGAAACCACTGAAATATTTTCCGGTAGTTAGGCAGTATTCAGAACTGACCTCTGATATAGCAGAAGCTTTGAAGCAAGAGCCTAAAGAATTATCGGAACTAAAAAGTGAAATCAATGAGCTATTATTGAAATTGGAAGTAAAGGTACTGGTAATAATTGATGATGTTGATAGGCTTAATAAACAAGAAATAAAACAAATATTCCAATTAATAAAGTCTTTGGGGGATTTTAATAATACTGCGTACTTAGTTGCATTTGATAAAAATGTTATAGTGACTGCTCTGGAAGAGGTCCAAGGAGGTTCAGGTATTGAATATCTCGAAAAAATTATCCAAGTCCCCTTTGTAATTCCTGCTGTAAGTGAAAGTGAATTAGAACAAATATTATTCAAAAAATTAAACAGTATCATTGGAGATATTCCAGAAGAATCCTTTGATACGACATACTGGGGAAACGTCTATATAGGAGGAATCAGACAATTTATAAGAAACATTCGTGATATCAACAGACTTTGTAACGTACTTTCATTTAGTTTTGAAATGATTAAAGATGATGTGAATCTTGTGGATTTAATTAGTATTGTCACAATTCAAGTGTTTCTTCCTGATCTTTATCGGCAGATAAGAGAAAATAAAGGATTATTTATTGAAACCATAGACTTTTATTGGAATATAGAATACAAGAAAGATGAAATGAAAAAGAAATATGACGAAATCATTGCCTCTTCTACAATCCAGGAAAAGATGGATGATCTTTTGAAAAGAATTTTCCCGAGAATTGAAGAGGTCTTGGGAGGGACGAGTTATTCCGGTTTTGAAAGAACCTGGAGGAAGCAAAAGAGAATTTGTAGTCCGGAGTTTTTTGATAACTATTTTAGATTATCATTATCGAAAGGAGATTTATCCAGTCAAATAATTAAAGAGGCAATCTATGAAAAGAGTATTAATGAAGATGAATTTCGGATTTTTGCTCGAAGTCTAATTAATGACAATCGAATTTATAGATTTCTTGAAAAAATCTTGGATATTGTTGAGGAAGTACCTATCGAAAACATCAGAACAATTACTTCGGTTTTATTAGATTTAGGGGATAGTATTCCTGAGAAATTAGATATCTTAGGTTTGCCTGATTCGGGCTTTAGATTATCCAAGGCGCTTTATCATTTGTTTTGGCGTTTTGATGTTCTTGAGAAAAGAGAAAATATTATATCAGAAGTCATTCAATCATGTAACAATAGCATTTACTCCCCTGTACGATTTTTAAGTCTTTTACGTAAGGAATATGGAATTGAGGGGACCCCTCCAATTTCAAAAGAAAAACAAACAATGTCTGAGGAGAAGCTTCTTAAAGCTGAGGAATTATTGCTCATAAACATTATACAGTGGTCAAAAGAAAGAAGACTTATAGAACATAATAAGTTTGCTTCTATATTATATACTTGGAGACGATATGGAGAGAAAGAGTTACTTGAAGAATATATAAAAAATATAAATAATAACGATAAAGATATAATTCTCTTTATTTCTCATTTTGTAAGCGAAGGAACGGCGTCCTCCCTTGGAGACCATGCTGGGCGTAAAATTTGGAATATTAATAAAAAAAATTTAAGTGAATTTTTCGATTTAGATGAACTCACGGAGCGAGTCAGTGACTTAAAAGAGAGTTTACTATATACAGAATTAGATGCGGAAGAAAAACGGGCAATAAAGCTGTTCCTACAAAAGAAGAACGATGATTGATTTTGACTAGGAAGTGGAGGAACCCACTCAATAGACATTAATAGAACGATAAGTCATTAGGTACCAGTTTGCCACTTGTGCAACGCAATTAGTGTTATGATTGTTATTACTGGTTGTGTATCTGATTAAAATTACTGAGAATATTTTCGATAATTTAAGTGCTGTATATTATGCATGAATGCTGTATAAACCACAAAAGCGTTTTTTCTCGCTTAAAATGAAATATTGGAGGGATTCTAACTGGTTGAACTAAATTTTCTCATTTGAAATGAAACAGCATCCCTTATTATATAAGGGTTTTCTAACAGTAAATTCTCATTTAAAATGAAAAATCACAATTGTTCTGATGGATCATAAAAGCTCAAAAAACTCCACGACTCATGCGAAAAGTGAATAAAAATTAACTCCCCTGCCTACAGAAACTAATATTCTGTAGGCTTTTTATTCAGATTCCCTATATATGATAAAGCGAAAACCAACATCTTGCGAATTGGATATCTACTTCATTAAGCTACCCTGAATATCATTAACGCTGGACACTCAAAAATAGCAATATGAAACTAAGCGCGGCTGACTTGTTTTTTTAAAAGCTGAGCCTTCATTTTGTATGAGGTGGATGGATGTTATGAAGCAGAGGGGGTGGATATTGTAACGGTAAAGCCTAGCTTTTCAAGCCTACGCACAGATTGTTTGACGATCATCTCTTGCTGCCTCGCCTCAAAATAATGGACCCCAAATCACGGTAATCTTCACCGCGAGTTAATAGATAATAAGCAATTGTCATCATGGAATGGGCCACTGCTATTGCAGCTCTGTGTTTCCCCTTGCGCGCTGCAATGCGTCGGGCGATCCCTGGAATGGTGTCCAGCCGGTCCAGTTGTTCCTGAAAAAGGTCGAGCCGTTTTGCTAAAGCATATCCCGGCTGGAAATCCCAGCGTTCTTGGATTAAATTTCGGCGACTAACGGATGGGTTCGCGACACCATAGCTTAACGACCTTCCTCGCCGACCGTAAGAATAGTATAGAACGTCGACACGAAATTTTCATCATCTGTGGTGCCGCGAAGCGCGGCATGGGGGGCTAACGGGCAGTTTAGTGTAGCTGTGGGAACAGAAAATGGCGCCATTTTAGTAGCGCCAGATTTTTAAAGCTACTATCCCAAAAGGAGTGTCTTGTAAAAACCATCCGTAACCATATTGTGAATTGTATAATATAGGTTTGTACATTTTGCTTTTAAGGTCCAAAAGTCAAAGCCTATTGTATTGGAATTATCCAAGGCTTTACTTACTTAATATCTTATAAGAAATTCTTGAAATTACAGAAATTTATCCAATAGGGGGATGCTATTATACAAATACAAATAAAGACGAGGTGATGATATGCAAGCGAAATTGGCAGCGGACGCCATTCCCCTCCCCAAAAAGCGGAATTCATGGATAAGAACGATAAAAAAGTATAAAGTGATGTACGCTCTCTTGTTCCCGGCATTAGTTTACTTTGCCGTATTCAAATACATTCCTATGGCGGGAATCATTATTGCTTTTAAAAACTATAACCTAGCTTTGGGACTATGGGATAGCCCATGGGTGGGATTTAGAAATTTCACAGATTTTATGAACGGTGTTTATTTCTGGGACATCATGAGAAATACGATTATCATATCACTGTATAAGCTATTGTTCGGTTTCTCAGCTCCTATCATACTTGCTTTGCTGCTCAATGAAGTTTATACCCAATGGTTTAAGAAAATCGTACAAACGATCACTTATTTACCCCACTTTCTATCATGGGTCATTGTTTATGGAATGATGGTGGCATTATTAGCCCCAGGGGATGGTCTTTTTAACATGATTTTGAAGGAAGCTGGAGTTGAACCCATCTCATTCCTAACGGAACCTGCCTGGGGCAGACTGCTGATCATCTTATCTGAAATATGGAAGGATATTGGATGGGGAGCGATATTGTACCTTGCAGCATTAGCAGGAATCGATCCAAGTTTATATGAAGCGGCTAGAATTGATGGCGCTTCCAAGTGGAGACAGCTATGGCATGTAACACTTCCCGGCATTCGAGGCGTTATGATTCTGATGCTGATCCTTAAATTAAGCCATATTCTAGATGCTGGTTTTGACCAAATATTCATGTTTGCCAACAGCTTTAATCAGGAGAAGATCGACATTATCGACACATGGGTATACCGTGAAGGGCTCGAGCGGCTTAAGATTGGCTTGGCTACTGCTGTGGGATTATTTAAAGCGGTCATCGGATTTGTTTTAGTGTTGGCAGCAAATAAGCTCGCCAAAAAATTCGATGGGCAAATTTGGTGAGGTGGTTATCAAAATGATCAATTTGACAATCGGAGAGAAGGTCTGGCAAGCAGTCGTTTATTTTATTCTTATTTTGCTAGCTCTACTTTGCTTACTACCCTTTCTATATGTGGTTGCTGTTTCAGTGACGCCAGAATCGGAAGTGTTAAGAAGAGGAATTGTTATCATACCAGAATCCTTTACCTTTCTAGCCTATAAAGAAGTATTCATTTCTCATGGTATCGGGCAGGCGTATAAAATTACATTGTTTCGAACGATAGTAGGCACTGCTCTCAATGTGTTCTTTACGGTAATAGCGGCATATCCGTTATCCAAAAAATATTTGCCGGGGCGAAGCCCATTTTTACTATTCATTGTCTTTACCATGATGTTTGGGGGAGGATTAATTCCGACTTATTTACTAGTCCGCTCTCTGGGATTGCTAAACAGTCCGTGGGTATTGATTATTCCACATCTCATTAGTGCATTTAATCTGGTGATCATTAAAGGCTTTTTCGAGCAATTGCCTGCTGAAATCGAGGAATCAGCGAGGGTAGACGGTGCAAGTGAACTTCAGTCGTTATGGCGGATCATTTTACCTCTGTCCTTGCCCGTCCTTTCCACAATTTCATTATTTTACGCAGTCGGGCATTGGAACAGTTACTTCGATGCTATTGTTTATATCAATGATTCCAACTTAATGCCGCTCCAAGTGATCTTGCGCAACATCCTGCTTAACGTCGCAACACAAAGTGCTGATTCGCTTGCCAATACCGGAGCTGTTAGTACGTTCGCTATACAAATGGCAGCAGTTGTCGTGACTACAGTTCCGATTTTGATCGTTTACCCATTTATGCAAAAGCATTTTACCAAAGGTGTGCTCTTGGGATCGGTTAAAGGTTAAAAAGATATTCCAACCTGAGTTGTTACGGGAAAACCGTGATAATATAGAAGCAAAGGAGAGGTCATTATGCAACGTAAAGCGATTACATTTGCTATTCTGACAGCAATGGTCGGTGTGGGAACGGTATTGTCAGGATGTGGGGAACAAAAAGAGGTTACATCGACTGCTTCGGGTAATTCACAAGGCCAGTCTAGTCCCTTTGAAACCAAATTGAAAATTTCGATGTTTAACCAAGGCACTTTCAACGCTGCTGCGCCGATTCCTCCCCGTGAAGAAGATATCCAACGCCAAATGTTGGAGAAAGCAGTGAATATCGACTTGGAAATGATGATTCCTCAATCAGGGCAAGCAACGACTAAATTAAATACGCTCATTGCCGGCGGAGATATTCCAGATTTGATCTTCTTGAAGAGCCGGGCTGATTTGGCGCAATATTATGACCAAGGCGTTCTTGCGGATTTGACACCGTATCTGGATCAATTTCCTGAATTACAGAAACGTTTTAGCAACGACTCCTGGGAGGCGATGTCCTATCAAGGAAAAACCATTGGAGTTCCAGGTTATGATAATGTAAACGGTATCAGTCGAAGCTTCTTCATCCGCAATGATTGGCTGAAAAAGCTGAATATGGAAGTGCCAACGACACCTGACGAGCTATTCGAAGTTATGAAAGCCTTTACAGAGAAAGACCCGGACGGTAACGGCAAAAACGATACGTACGGATTCATAGGCGGTATGAATAAAGAAGGCAATCTGCAAACCTACGGCTTCGATAGTTTGATGTGGATGTTTGGCGTCAATCCTCCCTCAGCCATTGATGTGAAAGACAATAAACCGGTGTTCCTGTTCACCGATCCAAAAATGAAAGAAGCGCTCACTTATATCAATAAAATGATGGAAGCCAAAGTTGTAGATCCAGACTGGGTGACGATGAATACTCCCGATTTGTTGGACCAAAAGTTATTTAAGGGTAAAGTTGGCTTCATGATAAGAGATGCCCGCAGGCTGGAACCAGATTATCAGCAGAAAATGAAAGAAATCAGTGGAGAGGTGCCGGAATGGATCGTTATTCCTCCAATGATAGGTCCTTATGGTGATCAAATTGTAGAGAGAAAATCGTTCCAAGGCAATTCATGGGCCATATCCAAGAAAGCGGATAAGGACAAAATCATTCGTATCTTGTCCATGCTGAATTATCTCTTTACGGACAAAGAAGCCTATCCGAATTTTGCATACGGAATTAAAGGGATTCATTGGGATTTGGTAGACGGCAAGATCAAAAATAAAACCTCCGAATTATCGAAGGAAATGAAAGATAAGTACCTATGGGTCGATCATTATAGAATGCCGCGTCGTGGTGATGATGCTGAGTACTTCAGCTTCCAGAATCCTAAGACGGCAGAAGCTTTTAAGAACAATCAGAAATACGTTACGGCTACTTTGCCCGGTAATTTATTGACTGAAGACCCGAGCGATTCATTGGCAGCTGACCGCCAACGTTACATTAATGAAAGCTTGGTCAAATTTATGACTGGCAAAGAACCTCTTTCCAACTGGGAGAATTTCCTCAATACACTGGAAACCAAGTTTGACATGCAGAGATATAAGGAGTCAGTAATCAAACAATTTAAAGAAGCAGGCTTAATCAAGTAAATCAAGTAGAAACGGCTTCGCCGTCCTTTTAAAGGACGGTACCGTTTCAGCGAGAAAGATAAGGAACATTTATGCGCGAAGCATATAAATTCTTATCTTTTAAACGAAGAGAGTGGCTGTAAATAGCCCCTCTCTTTATTGTCATATGTTAGTATTTGTTTAATACAGATTTAAAAGGAAGATGCTCGATGCGAAGAAGAATCAGCTTGCCTTTAAAATTATTTTTTATCGTGTTTGCATTTGTATTAAGCTGCATAATCTTGATAAGCCAATTGTCTTATCGCTATGTCCAAAAGGAAATAAGAACCACTGACATTTATTACACTAACCAAATACTTGACAAGATAGACCAGTATTTCACAGTTAATTTTTCCTCCTTCCAGACGATCCTGTTCTCGGTCGAGTCATCGGTGAAAGCCAACATTGACAATACGGACGTGATTAAAAAGCAATTAAGAGAGCTGTATGAACTCAACAGTAATTACGTCAGTAATATTTATTTGATCAAAAGCGATTTATCCATCCTAGGCGGAAGTACACCTACCCGAATATTTGATGAACCTTTATCTGAAAGAGAACCATTGTTTGATGCAGCTGACAAGAACAGAAGGATTACATTTGTCAGTGATCCTTACAAATCTAAATATTCCGGCTGGACAGTTACGATGGTTCGATATCTGAACGGCGCTCCGTTTCCTATGGCCATTGCGGTAGATTTGGATCTAAATTCCATTGAAGAAACCTTGTTCAAGATTAATAAAAAAGAACAAATGAATTTGGCTCTAATCACCGCATCGGGAAAAATCATTGCCGGATTTTCGGAAAATAAAGGACCACTGAATATTCAAGATCATACTTTTTCAATCGGGGAAACGTCAGCGGAACAACTTCTGGATACTACAGAAACAAGCCTTCAACTGCATACCAAGGATGGTATTCCGGTCTCCCTTCTGAAAAAACCGACTGAGAAATTCAACTGGACCATCATCTCGATCAACGATGAATCACGCTTGAAAGCTGCTTTGTCCAGATTGGAAACCTATTATATCGGGCTTCTAGCTGCAGGTTTTCTCTTAAGCCTGTTCATTTCCTTTTTTATTGCCAAATATATAAGGACCCCACTCTATGCGCTAAAAACAAAAATGAAGCGGGTGGAGCAAGGCTCCCTCACAACTACAATATCAATTAACCGAAACGATGAGTTTGGAGATCTCTCCCGAGCATTCGATCGTATGCTGCAGCAAATTGTGGAACTGATTCGGGGAGCAGAGCTTCATAATGAACTTGAACGCAAGCTGGAAATTCAAGTGCTGCAGTCTCAAATAAACCCTCATTTTCTGTATAACACGCTTGGTTCTATCAGCAATGTCATACGACTCGGACAAATAGAGAAAGTAGATGTGGTGATCGAGTCTCTCATTTCAATATTGGAATATGGGATAGCCGACGCTTCGGAGAAGGTATCACTGCGTCAGGAATTGCAAAATGTATCGGACTATATCGCGATCCAGAACATCCGCTATAACAGAAACTTCCACTTAATCGAAAATATCGAAGCAGGGCTAATAGATTTTCCGGTTTTTCGAATGCTGCTGCAGCCCCTTGTGGAGAATAGTATCTTCCATGGTTATAACGGTGGGGGGATCGAAGGCCCTATTACTATTCATGCGTACAGGGAGAGCGGCAATGTCATCATAGAAGTAGTTGATAAGGGCGAGGGGATTCCAACTGATAAAATAAAGCATATTTTAATTTCAGAACCGGGGGATGTGGAATTGAAAAGGAAAAGAATCGGGTTAAACAATATTCATGACCGAATCAGACTTCACTACGGAGAACAGTTCGGGCTCCAAATCATAAGCATACCTAAGGAAATAACCCGGGTTCGCGCCTTATTCCCAGCAGGCTTATTTAAAGGAGATGCATGATGATGAGAGACTACACCTGCTTCATTGTTGACGATGAAGATCTAATCATTCAGAGATTGGAATTGTTTTTTCACGAGCTCTCCCTTAGGGATAGGCGATTTCATTTAGTGGGAAAAGCGAATAATGGGCTGAAGGGGCTAGAGGAGATCGTAAAGCTTAAGCCGGATATCGTGATATCTGATATCGTCATGCCGCGAATGGATGGGATTTCCATGATTGAGCAGCTAAAGCCAAAGCTTCCCCATACCCAATTCATTCTTTTGACCGCTTATTCATCTTTTGAATACGCCCAGAGAGCTATTCAAGCCAACGTATTGGAGTACATTGTTAAGGTTCCGCTTAGGGACGCGGATTTGGATCGAGCTTTAGATAAGGCAGCCGGGATTTTAAATGAGGTAAAGAAAAAAGAATCGGAATTTCAATCGTTAAACGTATCCGTGCTTGAAAATAAATATAGAGTCCGCAAGCAATTTTTTAACGAGCTTATCAGGGGCGAAATTCCTTCTCATCGGGCATCGGATTTTGCCAATCGCATGCAGTTCCATTTCTTTCAAGCCAACTATCGCTGCTTCATTGTCGAAATGAATATGTATGAAAGTTTCCGAAACGATTATTCAGCGTCTGATCAGAACATATTGAGGTATGCGATTACAAATATAATCGAAGAAACGGTGATGAATGGTGGCAGTGGTGTAGCTGCGGATCTATCCGATAATCGTTTTATTGGCTTTCTTTCCTGGGAAAATAATCGCAGTGATCTGGAAACGGAATATGATTGCCAGACATTGGGGGGGCAGATCGTCTCTCATTTGCATCAATATTTGAATCAAAGGGTATCCGTCGCTTTTGGAGGTCAGCACCGAGGCTGGGAATCCATCAAACAAGCTTACACGGAAGCACAAAATGTGAGTGATGATTTCTATTATCATACAGAGAAAGTAGTAAAAACACCCATGCATCGGTTCCATTACCATAATGACAGAAAAGAAGAATTTCAGCAGAAACTGGCTGATTTTCTTGCTGGGGTGAAAAGAAAGGTTTCCAAGGAAGAGCTGGAGAAAGCATTTGCTGATCTGAACCAATTTGTTACGGACCATAAAATCCATAAGTCCATCATGGCGCCTATGCTAAGAGACTTGTACAGAGACATTATTGTGAAATTTAAATCGGGGAACAAGTTGACGACGGAAGTAGCAGAGTTTCCCATAGAATTTTTAGCTTTTCGGGAGCAGCTTGCCTATATTGGCGACTTTACCTTCGAATATGTACATGCTGGCCAACTTTTACATCGTATAGAAATCATGAGTGCTATGCGGTTTATAGAGAAAAATCTGAAACAGCGATTAACGCTCGAGGCGATTGCCGAGGAAGTGAATTTAGCTCCATCGTATTTTAGCAGCTTATTCAAAAAAACAATGAACGAGGGCGTTATCAGCTACATCAATCGTAAAAAAATCCAATTAGCTCTCGAGCTGTTAAATGTTCAGGATTATTCTATTTTGGAATTGTGCGAGGAAGTAGGAATTGTGAATGAAGGTTATTTTTGCAAATTATTTAAAGAATATACGGGTGATACTCCTAAGCAATATCGGATAAAAATGACACGGTATGAATCCAAATAAGGTTGCAAAAAATGTGTGATTTTTTCGCGAAATCATGTAAAAAAAAGGGGAGCAAAAGGATTACCATGATAGAAGGATCTAATCATGGAGGTTATCAAAATGGAGCTTATTAAAGCAGATGTAACCGTCGTCGGCGGAGGTATTGCCGGGATATGCGCTGCCATTGCTGCCGCACGCCAAGGGCTGCAGGTTTCACTTATTAATGATCGGCCGGTTCTTGGGGGAAATGCGAGCAGCGAGGTCAGGGTTCATATCAACGGGTCGGCATATCTCGGAAACAGTCCATCCTATTATGCACGCGAAGGAGGGTTGGTGGAAGAACTCAAGTTGAAGATTTTCCACTATAATCCGTTATACAACAAGAAGCTGATGCTTTCACTTTCGGATACGGTCTTGTTGGATATGGTTTATGCTGAGCCTAACATTTCTCTATTTCTGAATACATGCGTGCATAAAACGGGCATGGAGAACGGCAGAATTAAATGGGTGGAGGGCCTTCAATTGGCTTCCGAAAGGAAATTTCGTTTTGAAAGCCGAACCTATATTGATTGCTCCGGAGATGGAGTTGTCGGATATCAGGCAGGTGCTCTCTTCCGATGGGGGAGAGAAGGGAAACATGAATACAAGGAAGAATTGGCTCCTGAAGTGGCTGACCATTACACCATGGGCGATACGATCCTGTTTCAAGCCCGTGATGTAGGATATTCCGTTCCATACCAAAGACCTGGCTTTGCGTATGATATTACGAAGTTGGCCTTTTTCGATAGTATCAGAAAAGGCTTAAACCATCGGGCTTTTCCAAGAAAAATCAACGGGCTTGGCGGATTGTGGTGGCTGGAATACGGCGGACATATGGATATTATCAAAAATAATGAAGACATCGCGTTGGAGCTGCGGAAATTGGTGTACGGGATTTGGGATTATCTCAAAAATAGTGGTGAATTTGATGATGTAGACAATCTCATTTTGGATTATGTATGCCCGATCCCGGGAAAGCGGGAGTCGAGGCGGTTTATTGGGGATCACATGTTGTCTCAGAACGATCTTACAGCAAAGCCGCATTTCGAAGATGCTGTATCAGTCGGTGGATGGTACATGGATCTACATGCTAATAAGGGCATCTACGATGAGGGGCCGGCTACAGCTTGGAATTTCGTGCCTGGATTGTACAATATCCCTTTCCGCAGTTTATATTCACGAAATATTCCTAATCTCATGTTCGCTGGTCGCAATATAAGTGCTACCCATGTGGCTTTCGGATCTACAAGGGTAATGGCAACCTGCGGTTGTATGGGGCAGGCGGTTGGAACGGCTGCTTCGTTATGCTTGAAATATGAGATAGACCCCGCCACTATAGTCGAAGCTCATATGGGGGAGCTGCAAGCGCTGCTGCTTCGAGATGGGCAAACCATTGTAGGCCTTCAAGAGGAATTGGAGCCTTACTTCGCTGACGGATTAACTATTAGTGCCTCGTCTCAGCGTAGCTATGACAATCTTCATCCAACCGAAGAGATTTCCTTGGAGAAAGGGTTATGTCTGGTCTTGCCGATTCAGACATCCGTGGCTGAAAGTGTACGGATCAAAATTAAAAATAGGTCCAAGCATTCGGGAATTCTACATGTGAAGCTGTTTGGCGGGGAGCGGAAGGAAAACTACATTCCAACCAGCGAGTTGAGAGGCTACCGCTTGGTTATTACAGCCGGTCATGACGACTGGATTACGCTAGACTTGGACTGCAAGAAACCGGCTGACGACAAAATTTACATCGTATTGGAGGGCACGGCGAGCCTTGCCATATACGGTAATGAAGAGAAAATGACAGGAGCTGTCAGCTTCTATTATAGACCGGAAGAGCCGTCCAGACTGAAGAAATTTAATAAGAGCATTTGCTTCAAGGATCTGTTACCATCCCAGAATATGTATAGTCCTGAAAATGTCGTTAACGGCTTCTCCAGACCTTATGGTCTGCCGAACGGCTGGATTTCTAAACGTACGGATGGACAGGAATGGTTGGAATTCTGTTTTGCCAGCCCCAAAAATCTGGACGAAATCCAGCTTGTTTTCAATTCGCAGCTGGATTTGGAGCATTTCGACGATCCGATCGAGTCCCTTATCCAAGATTATGCTATGACCATAACCTTTGAAGACGGAAGCGAGAGGGAAATCATAACTCGTGGGAATTATCTCACCTTGAATAAACATAAGGTGGAGGCGAAAGATGTAACCCGAATCCGCTTCGATTTCTGTGCAACTTATGGTTCGCCTTATTTTGAAGTGTTTGCTGTAAAATTGTTTGCTCCTAAAATCGATAAATGAGGACAGGTGAAGTCACGATGAAGGAATTATTCCCTCGTAAAGGGCTCCCTAATATAATTCAAAAATTGGAAAATGGGGATACCGTAACAATCGTCTATTTCGGCGGCAGTAATACGCGTTCTGAAGGCTACAGGGTCATGACGGCGGATTGGCTTCGTAAGCAATATCCTAAGGCGGATATCCGCTCTGTGAATGCAGGCATTAATGGGACAGGATCGGATTTGGGCTGTGCCCGTTTAGAGACAGATGTACTGCGTCATCGGCCTGATCTAGTATTTGTTGAATTTGTTGGTAATGATGGCGGAGAGCCCGAATCCAAGGCGCGGATCGAAGGGATTGTCCGTCAGATCCGCAAGCGGAGCCGGTTTACCGATATCCTGTTCGTTTATACGCTGAAGGAGCGGGATGTGGCCTTATTTCAGTCTGGGGAATACCAGAAGGGGGCTCTAATGCAAGAGGAAGTGGCCGACTATTACGGTATTCCTTCGATTCATCTGGGCGTAGCCGTCAGTCACTTGGTATCGGAGGGGAAACTCGTTTTTACCTCAAGGGAAGACGTGTCCATTTCCGGAGCCGTTGTTTTTACACATGATTCGATCCATCCGACTATTCCCGAAGGACACCAGATTTACACGGATACGATCACCCGGTCATTTGAGAAAATTAGAGAACTTCAAGATCATCCGGGAAGGTCAGTACATCACTTACCTCAGAATCCGTTGGTCCCGGCTAATCCTTGGGAGTATGCGACCATGCAGTCACTGGATAGTCTTACCGATTTTTCCGCAGGATGGTCTTACATGACTCCCGATGATTGTGCTTTAGTGCGCGAGTACAATTGGTTGTTTCCCGGCCTGTGGCGAGCAGTCGATCCTGGAGAAGCTATTACGGTGCAGTTCGAGGGAACCCACATCGGGTTATTCGATATCGGGGGGCCGGATTCTGGGAGATTGAAGGTGTCGGTGGATGGTGGGGAACCCTTTGTTGTCGATCGATTCACACTACACAACGATCATAATCGTAATCAGTATGTATTCTTGCCGGAGCTCCCGAATGGGAAACATACGGTTCGCTTCGAAGTCGATACCGAGAAGACAGACAAAGCGGCCGTGTTTGAGGCATGCGGCAATGAACGAAGTAGAGAGCATGTTCGGCAGCATCCAGATTGGTATGATCAAACGGTGATCCAGCTTGGGAAGTTGTTATTGGTGCAGCCGCCATTATAATTAATCATTAGGTTTGTCTACTTGGAAGACCTACATCATAACTGACTGCAGTTGAGCGGTGAGTTATGATGTAGGTTTCTTTATTACTGAAAATCTTATAAGAAATTCTAGGAATTAAAGAAATTTCATGGTCATGTGACATGCTAAGATTGTACTAGATTAACCATATTCCTCCTTCGGAAATAACTGAGGCTATAAGCACAGAAAGTTTGAGTTAGAAATGTCATTTATATGACAAGGAGGGATGGTCAGTGGACTGGTTAAGCAAAAAACATGGGTAAAAGCGGATGAACTTTATACCAAAGCGTAGAGTCAATAATATAGGGAGCCGGAATTCCCCTCATATTATTGGGTCAATACCTTGCCGGAACATGTATATCCCTGAAATTATGAAGAGGGTAGCTTATTTTAAAGACCCCAGCATGCTAGGGATCTTCTTAGGTGAACTAAGGGTTAATTTGCTACAGCCGCCAGATCAATTCAGCAAAGTTTTAACAGGCTCTGTTTGACAAAAGGCATGGCTTTGGGTATCTTGGTACTATAAAAACTAATTAAGTACCAATGTGAATCGGGAGGAGTTTTAATATGGACAATATTTCAATAACACATGGCAATCCCAAATCGGCGTCCGGAGGCAGACTCATAGGGATGGCACTGGATTATATGGCCTATCCGCTGATCGGAACGGCAGATAAAGCATTAATTGAGAACACCCTGCAAAAATTATGGGGACTCGGAAAGAACCGTTTCAGCCATCAATATGCTTTTGAAGCAAGACTGGACAACAGAACGATAGGGATCATCTCCTGCTACCCGGTATCTGTAATGGACAAGTTGGTTTGGCCCACTGTCCGGGAGCTAATCAAACTGCGGAAATGGAATCTCATCAAGCATTCGCTGCTGCATTTGCAGGAGCTGTGGTCTATGGTAAGCTTGAATGAGGGAAGAGCGGATGAATACCATATAGGAGCGTTGGCTGCATTGCCGGAAAGCCGGGGGTACGGGGTAGGTTCGAAATTGATTCATTATGCAGAGGAAAAAGCCAGATTAAGCAACTACGGCAAATGCTCCCTGACTGTCAAGCAAGAGAACATACGGGCCATCAAGCTGTATGAGCGGCTGGGATACCGGATTACGGATTCCATAGAGAAAAAACCGTATTATTTGTACCGTATGGTAAAACCCCTTCCGCATATCCTTACATGAGTGTTAAGGTATAGACGCTAAGCTGGATGAAGGGTGGACTGGCAAGGACATGGACAACAGGGTCTATTTAAAAATTTTAAAATGCTTTGGAGCCAAAGGCACGCGGTTTACCACGGAGGACCTGGCGAGAGAACTGGGCACGAGCAAACGTACAGTGTATGCCTACTTTTCGAGTAAGGATGAAATGATAGAGAAAACGATTGATTTTGTCTTTTCGCAGATTATCCAATCGGATACAGACATCCTGGAAAATACAGGGCTCCCGATTCAGGATAAAATCAGACTTTATTTTCAGAATATTCCCGACGCCTATTCGATTGGCACGATCATCAGGCACATGGATGACCTTCAGCGGTATTATCCCCGGCTCCACGAGAAGGTGAATCATCACCTGGATACGATTTGGGATGGTGTTATTGCACTGGTGGAGGAAGGGATAAACCGTGATGAGCTGCAAAAGGTGGACACTGTAATTCTCAAGCTCATGCTGAATGAGACTCTGAGAAAGCTGCTGGACTATGAGTTTATTGCGGGCCATCAGGTCAGCTTCGAGTCCGGCATCAAGGCGATGAGTGATATTGTTTTATATGGCCTGATCAAAACAGACCATCCTAAATCAATTGGGTAGTAGAAGGCGTCCATTATAATGTAGAGAATGGAAACCGGGTAATTCCTGAGGATGTGAAAGACCGTGTAAAGCTCCGGATGAATAAAGAAGAAAAAGTAGGGAATGACCCTATAATGTGAGACAAATCAAAACACCTTCAAGAGAATGTACCCTTGTCGTAGGGTATGAATGGGAGATGATCTTGGGGTGTTTTTGTGTTGGCAACGGCAGCTCCCGGTATTATTCATTTTGTGCTATTCATTATTAGCATTGTACTAACTGCGAAATGCTAATCTACTCTACAATATGAATATTAGTTCAACGAGGAGGCAGTTGCAGAATGAAACTTAAAACGGTGAGAAGTAAAAGCATGTTTGATGAGAGTTGGAGCTTTCACAAAGGGGAGATCCGGATTCCCTACGCAGTCAAGGGTGGGATGACAGGCGGTATTACCGATGCGAGCTCTCTGAAGGAGGGGGAGTGGCTGGATATCGCTTTTAACGATAAAGGGATGGGCGAACAGCAGCTTGAATGGAGTTCTGTGAATCTGCCGCATGACTGGTGTGTAGAGCAGCAATATGTTCAGGATGAGTCGCTGGGCTCGCGGGACGGCAGCCATGGTTATTTGCCGGGCGGGATAGGCTATTACCGCAAAACCTTCGAGCTTCCGGCAGACGCTGCCGGGAGCAAGTGGACAGTACGCTTTGACGGAGTATCCGGCACCAGCACGGTATGGGTCAACGGTCATCTGATCGGCTCGCATCATGGCGGTTATATAGGTTTCAGTTATGATTTGTCGGATGTTCTCCGTTATGGGCACGAAGGCAGAAATGTCATTCTCGTCAAAGTGGATGCAACAGAATGCGAAGGCTGGTGGTATGAGGGCTGCGGCATTTACCGACATGTCTGGCTGGAGAATACAGACCGCCTGCATGTGGCCGAATACGGCACCTATGTAACGACACCGGAAGTTACTAAAGAACAGGCTATGGTCAATATCCGCACCCGCATCCGCAATGATTATACAGAGGGCCTTCCAGTATCCCTGCGCACGGTGATATATGATGGTACCGGATTGCAGGTCTGTGCTAAAATGGAGGACGCCTATGCGGACTGGTACACCGAGACGGAACTGGAGCAGATTTTCGAAGTGGAGCAGCCTGTGCTCTGGTGTCCTGAATCACCATATCTGTACAAGGCAGAATCGACTGTCATATATGAAGGAAAAGAGCTTGACCGGTATGAGACGGTGTTCGGCATCCGCACCATCCGCTTCGATGCGGATGAAGGGTTCTTTCTGAACGAAGAACCGCTGCTGATTAAAGGGACATGCAATCATCAGGATTTCGCCGGGGTCGGCGTGGCGCTGCCGGACAGCCTGATCGAATATAAGCTCAGACTGCTTAAAGAAATGGGCTCTAATGCCTATCGCAGTGCACATCATCCGCCGACTCCTGAGCTGCTGGATATGTGCGACCGGATCGGTATGCTGGTCATGGATGAGAACCGCAAGCTTGACAGCAGCCCTGGCGGCCTGAGCCAACTGAAGCGGATGCTCTACCGGGACCGGAATCACCCTTGTGTGATCATCTGGAACCTGGAGAATGAGGAGGTTTTGGAAGGCACCGTAACGGGCGCCCGGATACTCAAGACGCTCGCAGATACGACCCGCCGGATAGATCCGACAAGGCCGACCTCTGCTGCGATGAACCACGGCTGGAATGAGAATGGCTACAATGATGCAGTAGAGATTACAGGCTACAATTACGGGCACCGGGAACACCTCAACATTGATATCCGAGACCACGAGCAGTATCCGGAGCGTCTCATGATCGGCAGTGAATGTGCCAGTTATACCGCAACCCGGGGAATCTATGAAGATGATCCGGTAAGGGGCTACTGCTCCGAATATGGCACGAATATTCCTTCATGGGGATGCACCCCGCAGCAGGCGTGGAGTGATCTTGTGAATAACCGTTTTTTGACTGGCGTCTTCATGTGGACCGGGTTCGATTACCGGGGAGAACCTACTCCATATCTGTGGCCGTGCGTGAACTCGCATTTCGGGCTGATGGACACCTGCGGGTTCCCTAAAGACAGCTATTACTATATGCAGGTGGTCTGGAAGGATGAGCCGATCGTTCATTTGCTTCCGCATTGGAATTGGCCCGGGTCGGAGGGGAAGCGGATCGAGGTGCGCGTGTTCTCGAATACCGATACGGTGGAGCTGAGCCTGAACGGCAAAAGCCTGGGTGAACAGCAGGTGGACAAGACCGGGTATTTATCGTGGGAGGTCGTATATGAGCCCGGAGAGTTAAAAGCAGTCGGAAAACGCGGCGGTCATGTAATTGCCGAGAAGGCTGTTGTTACAGCAGGCCAGCCATACCAGATTTGCTTGTACCCTGATCGGCTGGAGGGTCAAGCGGATGGTTTGGATACGATTCCGGTTCGGGTTGCCATCCTGGATGAACAGGGGCATATCGTTCCGGCGGCCGACAATGAGATCCGCTTTGAAGTGACGGGCGCCGGGTCTCTGCTCGGTGTAGGCAACGGGAATCCAAGCAGCCATGAGCCGGACAAGTCTTCGATCCGGCGGGCTTTTAACGGCTGGTGCTTGGCCTTGATTCAGACTTCATCAACAGCAGGCTCCATTAAGGTGAAAGCCGTATCAATGGGACTGGCAGCGGCTGAAGTAGTACTAGCGGCAGCACCCGGGGAACCTTTATTTCCGGCCAGTGGAACGATAATATAGACATAACGAATTCCATACAGAGGATGTCTCGCGAATGATGCCTAAGCTGAAGAAATATATGCCTTTTACTTACAAAATGATGATCCCTTACTTGCTGCTAGTTCTCTTGACCGATGTATTCATCGGTTCCATCTCTTATTCGATGCTGACTGATTCAAGGACAGAGATGGCAGAGTCCAACATCAGGACGGGTTTGGAGCAGGCCAGGAATAATATCCGCTATCAAATGGATGAGATACAAAGGATGTCGGACAACTTGTTCGGAAGCCAGCAGTTGCAGCGTGCGCTTGAGCAGAAGGGGACGCCGTTTGAGATTTATCTGACGATGATCGATGATATTATTCCCCAGATAACCGCCCCCTTGCAGCTATTCGGAAACAAGATCCGCTTCATGCTCTATACACCGAACAGTGATCTGAATATTATATCAGGGGATAACCTGGATGAGCCGATCTATGATAGCGACTATTATATTCTGCCCATCCAGGATATCACCGGCAGTGAGTGGTACCGGTCTCTTAAGGATTCGATGCGGGATAATATATGGCTGCAGATTGATACGGACCAGAAGCTGGACAATCTCTCTCATGTCCGCAGGCTGGTCAGCTTCAGTGATAACAAAACGGTGATCGGGTTTGTGCGTGTTACCGTTTCCCTGGAGGATCTGTTCGGCGGCTTCGATACGTTCCCCGTAGAAGAGGGGATTACTCTGCGGCTGGTGGAAGAGACCACCGGGTCCATTCTGTTCCAGCGAGGAACAGCCATTTATGACGATGGACGTGAGAACTTTCTAAGTTTGCATGCGCAGATCCCGGGCAGTGATTTCGTAATTGAAGCCATGGTTCCGCAAAAGTATCTAACCCAGGATGCTGGCCGGCTGCGTAAGGTGATTATTGCAGTCTGTACGCTCAGCTTCCTCGTCATGACCTTGATCGGATATGTGGTGGCTCGTATTTCCGGACGCAAGATGAGCCGGATCGTAGGCTTGGTGCGTTCCTTCCAGGAGGGGAATTTCCAGAAACGGATTCGCTTCTCTGGTAATGATGAATTTGTGCAGATTGCGGATTCATTCAATGACATGGCCGCCAATATTCAGGGGCTCATTAACAGCGTCTATGTGCAGGGGATCCAGAAGAAGCAGGCCGAGCTGGAAGCCCTGCAGGCACAGATTAATCCGCATTTCCTCTATAATACGCTTTCGACCATAAGCAGCCTGGCTAATCTGGGCGAAATCGCCAAGGTCACGGAGATGGTCGAGGGACTGTCGCGTTTCTACCGGCTGACGCTGAACCAGGGCAATGTGTACATTGAACTGGAGAAGGAGCTGGAGCAGGTGGAGACGTACCTGGAAATCCAGCGGGTTAAATATGCGGATGCATTCACTCTGTATGTCGATATGGACGAGGAGATTATGCATATGCAGGTAATTAAGCTGGTGCTGCAGCCTTTTGTGGAGAATATCTTCAAGCATGCCTGGTTTGGTGAGTCGATCGCTATCCGTCTGACGGGCCGGAGAGTCGGCGGCAGTATCGAGCTGAAGGTTATTGACAATGGCATCGGCATGCGGCCCGATGATATCAGGAAAATGATGCAAGGGCCTAACCATTCTGGTGGTTATGGGGTTAAAAATGTGCATGAGCGGATTAAGCTCAGATACGGGGACACGTACGGCGTGACCATTGCAAGCATTTACGGGGCAGGCACAACGGTTCAGCTTCTGCTTCCCGCCGGGCTTCAGGACAGCGAGGAGATTGATGAGCAGTTCCGCTGATAAATTACGAGGTTGCATCATGTACAAGCACAGGAGGAAATAATTTCGATGAGTATCAATGTATTGCTGGTAGATGATGAAGCTGTTGATTTGGAGTGGTTGCGGCGCAGAGTGCTGGCAAGCTCGCTCGATATTGTAGTAGTGGGGACCGCGAATAACGGATTCAATGCGCTTAAAATGATGGAGCAAGTACGGGTAGATATCATCCTGTCCGATATACGTATGCCCATTATGACCGGAACGGAGTTTGCACGCAGGGCTAAAGTGATCCATCCCAAGATCAAAATTGTCTTCATTAGCGGCCATGAGGATTTCAGCTATGCCAAAGAGGCCATTCAGATCAATGCCTCCGGTTATTTACTGAAGCCTGTTAAGGACAAGGATCTGTACGAAATGCTGGGGTCCTTGTGTACAGCCATAGAACAGGAGCGGGAGCAGAACCGTTCCTTAAGCGAAGCACTGTCGCTTGTGAACAAGGAGCTTATCTTACGCTGGTTCGATGAAACCTCCCCTGAACCCGCTGAGCCGCATCTGCGTAGCGCCCTGATTCCGTTGTTGCTGAAGGGGGCAGCGGCGGCAGTTGTCGAGATTGATGATCTGGAATGGAAGATGCGTGATTTGTCCGAGGAGGATGTGCGCGAGAAGACGCGGCAAATGGCCGGATTGATTAAATCCATTGTTGAGAATGCCAAGATGGGTACACTGATTGCCGCTTCGCATCACCGGTTTGTAATTCTGTGCAATCTCCCGCAGGACAGCTTCCTGAATCTGCTGGAGGAGCTTATCCGCAAGGTGGCAGAGTCTTCTCTCTGCACAGTGACTGTCGGCGTCGGTCAATATGCCCAGGAAGAGGCGGGGCTGCATGAATCTTATCAGCAGGCGCAGGCTGCACTCAGCGCGAAATGGCTACTCGGCAAAAATCGCCTGATCCGTGATAGCATGGAGCCTTCGCCGCGAGAGACACCGGGCGTCCGCATTGAACAAACTGTAGAACAACTCCTTGAGGCCATCATTCAGTATGACCTGGTGGCGATCGACGACCATTTGCTGGAGCTGTTCACGAGTGCCAGCAAGAAGGATGTCTATGAGCTGATTATCCGCATCACCTCCAAACTTCATGCGGATTTGCAGCAGCAGAATGAGAATCTATATGAGCTGCTGCAGTGGGAATCTCACCAGCCGGATATTCTGTTCCAGTTCGAGACGATTCACGACATTCTATCTTGGATGAGACGGAGGTTCTTCGAACTGTCAGAGCTGCTGTATGTGAAGCGGCAACGCCAGAAGCGCAGGCTGATTGATGAGATTATAAACTATGTTGAGGAGAATCTGGAGAAAAAGATTACCTTAAAAGAGGTGGCCGCCCATTTCAGCTTCACACCGAATTATTTAGGCTATCTGTTCAAGGAAGATTACGGACTGCCTTTTAATGAATACGTGAAAGAACGCAAGACCAGCCGGGTATTCGAGCTGCTGAGTGATCCAACACTTATGATATACGAGATTGCCGAGCGCATGGGCTACAAGAACCTTATTTATTTCAACCGGCAGTTTAAGCAGATTACAGGTATGACGCCGGGAGAGTATCGTAAAAAGCATAAAGTATAGCCAACAGAACGTTGCCCAGGTCGATCATCGGCCCGGAGGCGACGTTTTTGTATTTTTAGGAAAATTTATATTTTAACTATCGTTGGAAAAGTATTAGTATTTGTTGACATGCTCAATCCACAAGAGATGAATGCTTCTTTATACTAAATACATAGAGAAAATGAGAGATGGAAAGGGGATTCGAGATGAAACTGAAACAATATGGCTTCTGGCACAAAGTAAAGAAGCATAGAACCTTGCTTCTTATGCTGACTCCGGCGGTGTTGTTTTTCCTGTTGTTTGCATACGTGCCTATGGCGGGGATTGTGCTGGCGTTTAAGCAATACAATTATAGCGATGGTATCTTTAACAGTCCATGGAACGGACTGGACAACTTTAAATTTTTCTTCGGTTCCGGTGACGCCTGGCGCGTAACACGAAACACAGCGTTATACAATATTGCTTTTATTGTTGTAAACAATGTGCTGCAGATTTTTGCGGGCATCCTGCTGTTCGAGGTTGCAGGCAAATGGTTCCGTAAGATTACGCAAACAATACTGTTCCTGCCTTACTTCATTTCCTGGGTAGTAGTTGGAGCCATTGCCTACAACCTGTTTAACTTCGATGTTGGTACCGTTAATGTATTGCTTAAGGGGTTAGGCATGCAGCCGGTTGATATTTACAACACTGCAGCCTACTGGCCGGTTATTCTTGTAGTTGTGTCAGCCTGGAAAGCGCTGGGATACGGAACAATCATGTATCTGGCGGCAATTACCAGTATTGATACCGAAATGTATGAAGCAGCTGAAATTGATGGTGCGAATATATTCCAGCGCATCATGAAGATTACAATTCCGAACCTGATCCCTACGGTGATCATTCTGGTGCTGCTGGCTATTGGCAACATCTTCCGCGGCGATTTCGGGATGTTCTACAACATGGTCGGCAACAACGGCCTGCTATTCTCATCGACCGATGTTATCGACACCTTCGTGTTCCGTTCCCTGACGACTTCCAATGAAATCGGAATGTCTGCTGCGGCCGGGTTCTATCAGTCGCTGCTGGGCTTTGCGACTATCATGCTCGCCAATTACGCAGTACGCAAATACGATAAAGATCGTGCTTTATTCTAGGAAAAGGAGGTAGCCCAATGAGTTCAACTACTGCAAAGATCCAAACACCAAAGGTACGCAAACGTGCCAACACAGACCGGCTGGTACTGTCAATCATCGGATACTTGACGCTTACAGTACTCGCTATATTCTGCATCTTTCCTTTCTTGCTGGTGGTATCGGCCTCGCTAAGTGAAGAGAGCTCCATTATCGAGAAAGGTTTCCAGCTTATCCCGTCTACCTTTTCCACGGAAGCCTACAGCGTACTGTTCAAGTATCCGGCTGATATGCTCAGAGCTTACGCTGTGACGATCACCGTTACGCTAATCGGTACCTTGTTTGGATTGTTTCTGACTTCCATGACAGCATATGTGCTATCCCGAAGAGACTTTGAATGGCGCAGCCGCTTCTCGTTCTACTTCTTCTTCACTACCTTGTTCAGTGGTGGGTTGGTGCCTTCGTATCTGTTGATCATCAACTTCCTGCATCTCAAAGACACGCTAATGGTGTTGATTCTGCCGATGCTGATGAACGTGTTCTACATTATCGTCATGAAGTCGTTCATGAGCAGCATCCCTGATGCGATTACGGAATCCGCCAAAATTGACGGAGCAGGCGACTTCCGGATCTTCATGCAGCTGATTGTGCCTTTGTCCAAGCCTGCACTGGCTACCATCGGTCTGTTTATAGCCTTGGCTTACTGGAACGATTGGTACAACGCGCTGCTCTATATTTCGAAGTCCGAGTTGATGCCACTTCAGTACTATCTCTACAAAATGCTGGGCAATATGGATGGCATGCGTAAGGCGATGATGGCCTCGGGTGCGGTTGTAAATACTGATTTGCCAACCGAAGGCTTGAAGATGGCGATGACGATTGTGGCCACAGGACCGATCCTGCTTGCTTATCCATTTATTCAAAAATATTTTGTACAAGGTCTCACTATTGGTGCTGTCAAAGGATAATCCCGGGGCAACCCGGTTATCAATATATAATCTAACCAACTATTTCATTAGGGGGAAACACTTGTCATGACAAACAAGAAAAAGAAACTCACAGTTACGCTGGCAACGATGATGACACTGGGGACCATCCTCAGTGCATGCGGAGGCGGTAACAATACCAATAATACAGCTGCGGAAGCAACGAATGCAGGAGCAACCACTACAGAAGGAGCAGCCACGAATTCCGGCGCTCCTGATACTTCCAAAGAGGTCAAGCTGAAAATGATACTGGTCGGCGGCCAACCTGGCGATTACGACAAAGTATTCGGAGAGCTGAATACCAAATTAAAAGAGAAAATCAATGCTACTGTAGAAACAGAATTTCTGGACTGGTCGGATTGGACACAGAAGTATCCGCTGAAATTTGCCGCCAATGAGGATTTTGACCTCGTTTACACAGCTAACTGGGCTTTCTATAACGATCAGGCGCTTAAAGGTGGATTCATGGAGCTAACTGATGATATGCTGTCCAAGTATATGCCGCAAACCTGGGAAGCTATGCCTAAAGTGAACTGGGAGCAAGCGAAAGTCGATGGCAAGCTCTACATGGTTCCGAACAATAATGTTGAGGTTACCGACAAGGTTGTATTATATCGGGAGGATTTGCGCAAGAAATACAATCTTCCAGAAATCAACAGTCCTGAAACCTACGCCAATTACTTGAAAACGGTTGCTAAAGAAGAAAAAGGCATAACCGCTTTCGGAGCTAAGCCTGCTGATGGCTGGAAGTTTCATGAGTTAGACCAAACACTGCTGGAGCAGAACAACAACTTCAACCTGGTGGATGCGAACCTTCTGCCGTTGGCTTACAAGCTGGATGATGCTTCCGGTAAAATATTCAACATTTATGATACTCCAGAATTCACATCATTGCTTAAATATTATAAAGATCTGGCCGACAATGGCGCATGGTCTAAAAACGTAGTCAGCAACAAAAATGATGTATGGCAGGATATCAAAGCAGGGAAGATTTCTTCTTATGCCCATAACCTGGGTACTGTAGCCGCTAACCTTTCCGAAATGCGCCGCGACAAACCGGATGTGGAACTGGGAATTGCCGATCTCACTCCGGACAAAAAGAAAATCGCCGCGATCTCAACACAGAACGGCATGTCAATTCATGCAACCTCGGAGAATCCAGAACGTGCTCTGATGCTGATCGATCTGCTGCAAAATGACAAGGAAATTCACGACTTGACTATGTATGGTATCTCCGGAACTCACTATAATCCTGAGGGCGATAAAAAGTTCACTGCAGGCCCTGCAGCTGCTAACTACACTGGCTTCTCGAACTGGGGCTGGAATTCCCCGCTGAATCGTCAAGATGCAGCTTATCCGAAGGAAGCTGACGATATGTTCAACACCTGGCAGTCCAGCATTTATCACTTCCCGCTGGAAACCTTTGTCTTCGACACAGCAAAAGTGAAGAATGAAGTGGCAAATATCGGTAACGTAATGCTGCGTTACGCCATACCGCTGGAGTACGGATTGATTGATGATATTGAAAAAGGCCAGGCAGACCTGATCAAGCAGCTGAAATCAGCCGGCATCGACAAGGTCCAGACTGAAATGCAATCGCAAATTGACGCCTTCCTTGCAGCACAAAAAAAATAGCTGAATAAGAGTGGAACTTTATGTAACGGCTTCAGGGCTGCTCTCAAAGCATGAGCTTTGGGGCAGCCCTTTTTCTCTATATAAGGAGGGCCTGTACGTGAACGGTTGACCCCAGGGTAACCTGGTTATCAGAAAAAAATTATTGTATCTTTGAAAGCGCTTAACGAAACTGAGAGGAGAAATCCAAGTTTCATAAAATAAAATATGGAGGCTGTACTATGAAAAACAGAAAAAGAATTCTGGCAATCATTCTTACATTTTCAATGATTCTATCTATGACATCATTTGGTTTACCCGCAAAGGCAATAGCCTCGTCTGCTCCTGACTCATTCTCCAAAGGAGCAGATATTAGCTGGTTGCCACAATTAGAGGCTTTAGGGTATAAATTTTATAATGATCATGGGAAAGAACAGGATCTTCTACAGATTTTAAAGGAGCATGGAATTGATTCCATAAGAATTAGGGCATGGGTTGATCCCTCAGATGACCCTTCCAATGGTCATAACAGTACAGAAGAAGTAGTTGCATTAGCCTCTCGTGTAAGCGCTCTCGGTTTTAGGGTTATGATTGATTTGCACTACAGTGATACTTGGGCTGACCCTGGAAAACAGATCACTCCTGCAGCATGGGCTAACGATGATTTAGAACAATTAAAAGTACATGTATCGGAATATACCTCTGAGGTGATGAATGCACTAAAAGAAGCAGGTGTAACACCAGAATGGGTACAAATAGGAAATGAAATTAATAATGGAATGATGCATCCGTTGGGGAGTTACAGCAATACGTCCAACCTCGTTCAACTGATTCAAGCCGGATCAAGCGCAGCGAAAGCGGTTTTTCCAGGAATCAAGGTTATTATCCATAGAGCAAATGGAGCTGAAGCGGGTGTCGATTCCTTTTTTGCCGGTCTCGTAGATGCCGGTCTCAAAGATAGCGATTACGATATCATAGGCTTGTCCTATTATCCGGATTCAGTCTTTACATCCTCAATTAATGAATTAAGCGAAAACATGAATAAATTGGAAGAGAAATATGGGAAGGAAGTTATGATCGTTGAAGTCGGGGGGGACGTTTCCAAGGATGTCGATAGCGTGTATAACATGCTTGTAGCCGTTCAAAATAAACTGCATAACGTTCCAAACCATATGGGAACCGGTATATTTTACTGGGAACCTACAGGAATCATGTTTGACTATCCCTTATCCGCATGGAATATAGATGGCACATCGACATTCGCTATGGATGCATTCATTGATGGTGCTGCAGAAATCAACCGTAATCCGGTTGTATCGGTGGCTCTTGATAAACATACGGCTAATATTGAAGTTGGTGGGACGGATAAATTATCAGCAATCATCGACCCTACGAATGCAACCTATAAAGGAGTAATATTTACCAGTTCTAAGCCAGAAGTTGTCAAAGTAGACCGTTATAGTGGGACTATTTCCGGAATTTCCACTGGAACTGCAACCGTATCAGTTGTTACCTATGATGGAGGATTTACTGCCTCAAGCGAAGTTACCGTAGTACCCAGTACAAGTTTGATACAGAACCCTGGTTTTGAGGACGGATTGAATTCGTGGAGCATCTCAGCGGATGAAAGCGCGGTTAGCACCGATATTGACGTGCATTCCGGTACATTGGCATTACACTACTATAGTGCGACCCCTGCTGAATTTAGGGCTTCTCAAACCATCACAGGGCTGGAAAATGGAACATATTCATTATCGGCCTGGGTCTCCGGCGGTGGTGGTGAAGAAGTTTCGGAGATTTTTGCCGGCAGCAAAGCTCAGAGCTTTACCAATACAGGCTGGAAACAATGGAGCAAGCCTACTCTGGATAATATTGAAGTCACGGATGGAACGCTAACCGTAGGTGCCCATTATAAACTTTCTGGCGGGCAGTGGGGGAATATTGACGATTTTGAGCTGATCAAGAAAGATAACACCCGATTGGCAGATTTAAAAGTGAATAATGCTACGGTTCCTGGATTTGATCCAAACCTTCAGCAATATAATGTGGTTCTGCCGTATGGTACGACTACCATACCTTTAATTGCGGCAACAACAGCAGACGGCGGAGTGGCAGTGATTACACAAGCAACTGCTTTACCTGGCAGCGCAAAGGTTGTTGTAACGGGAGAGGGTACAAGAACGTATACCATTCATTTCACTGTGGACCCGAACCCTGTTATGAATTCCAGCTTTGAAAATGTCAATGGAGATGGTACTCCTGAAGGTTGGACCATTCCTGATTCTACGCCTTTAGCATCGAATTCTGCTTATAAAGGTGCAAAGTCACTTGGATTTTGGAAGGAAGCGGCATATACCTTTGAAGCATTTCAGACGATTACCGGCTTGACGAATGGAACCTACACTTTGTCGGCTTGGTCGCAGGGTGCTGGCGAAGAAATGAAGAATCAGTTATACGCAGTTAGTGGTGATCAGACCCAATTAATTTCCAGCTTTGCGAATAAGGGTTGGAATGTATGGAACAAAGCAGCTATAGAAAATATTAAGGTCATTGACGGAACGTTGAGAATAGGGGTTTCTCTGGATGCGAAGCCTGGTGACTGGGGTTCCTATGACGATTTTGTTCTGGTTAAAACCAGTGACTCCCCAGTTACGCCAGTTCCCCCAACTAGCGGAGGTACCGGCAATAATCCTTCTGGCAGCGGTACCGGGGGAATTAGTACTCCAAAAACGGAGCCTGTTAGCACTCCAAAAACAGAGCCTAGTACTCTTATCACTGGCAATACTACGTTTTATACCGTGATGGTCAAGGCAACAAAGGATATGGCAACAAATGTAGCCACTGCCAAGCTTGATTCGAGCATGATCACCGACATGGTCCAAAAGGTCAAAGAGTCTGAAGCTGCTGGACAAAAAGTAGTGATCGATATCAAGATTGATGCTGCAGCAAATGAAAAGTCTGTAAGTTTAGTAATTCCGATGGAGGCTCTCAAACCGTTAGTCGACACGGCCAAAGCTGATCTAAGAGTGGATGCAGGCATTGCTGTGATCACCTTTGATCCAAAAGCAGCAGCTGCCATTGGTGGTAGTACAGCAGCGGATAGCAGAATAAGCATCAAGAAGCTTGCAAAATCCGACTTGCCAGAAAATGTTCAGAACAAAATAGGGGACAGACCGGTGTTTGATTTCTCTGTAAAAGCAGGTAATGCTGAAATTACAGAATTCAATGGCGGAAAGTTAAAGATTAGCGTGCCTTACACTCCATTGACGAGTGAAAAGAAGAATGCCATTGTTGTATATTACATCGACAAAGCAGGAAACCTCAAACCGGTTAAGGGAGGTTATGATGCGGCAACAGGAAAGGTGAACTTTCAGACAACCCATTTCTCAAATTATGCTGTGGGATATAACGAAGTGACATTCAATGATGTTAACTTGGAGAACTGGTATAGCGATGCGGTTGGCTATTTGGCGGCAAGAGGAATTGCGAATGGCGTCGGAGAGAGTACATTTGCACCTGAGAAAAATGTGACGCGGGCAGACTTCCTGATGATGGTCATGAATGCTTACGGAATCGAGATAGATACCGCAATAACCGATAATTTCTTGGATGCAGGGAATAAGTACTATACCGGGTACTTGGGCACTGCACGTAAATTAGGGTTCATTTCTGGTGTGGACGGCAATAAATTTATGCCGGAAGCAACGATAAGCCGACAAGATATGTCTGTTATTCTGTACAACATTCTGAAGCAGCTGGATGAGCTGCCTACAGGTAAAAATGTTAAGGGCTATGAAAGCTTTGTTGATACAGCTGCTGTAGCCGGCTATGCAAAAGATGCGATGAAGTTATTAGTGGAGGCGGGATGGATCACAGGAAATGGTAATGAGTTAAATCCTAAGGCCTCTGCTAACCGAGCGCAAATTGCACAGATAGTATACAATTCTATTAAATAACGATATGAATTCAATTTCTAATAGCGGTACAAAACTCTGCTTTTTTACGAATAGATAGTCGTGGTTGGGTTCCAGTGACTGAACCCAATAAAATCATTTTTAAAACTGAAACTGTGGATGAGGATTTAATAGAAGCTCAAAAGAAGTCAGCAGAACGGCAGAGCATTCTAAATCGGTTTTCAGCTCTGTACATGGTCTTGCTCGAATGTAAGTTGGGGGAATTATTAAATCAACTGCGGTTCTTATAAGAGCTGGAGTGGTCGCCGATTTTATTTCTGTGTATTTTTTAATCCTCACATTTTTTTGCTTGTGTTATTAGCCATTTTCAGGTGCTGAAACAGCCTCTACTGAGAAGGTTTCTTCAATGTGATCTCGTTTGATTAACATATTGTAGCCGGCATCGGCAATGATATTAGGATCAGTATCCATTCCGAATTTGTTTATTTTAGTATTCCTGAGGTAGGATTGTATAAAATGATTAACATGATTGAAACCAACAAAACTTGAAACATCAGTAACAGACAAGCTTGTTGTGTTCAATAGATCTAAACTCCGATTGATACGATAATCAATAAGGTAGCGGTAGGGTGTTGTATGGACAATCTTGCGGAAGCATCTACTGCATTCTGCAACACTGATGTTGGCCGATTTTGCTAAGGCATATTTGAGTGCAGTTAAATAAAAATCATGATCGAAATTGTTATCGTTAGGATATTTTTTTAGAGGGTGGAACGTGAAACGCTTAAGGCAGAAAGAGCAATCTGCCTTAAGCGTTTTGTATTAACGCGCGTTTATTTTGGAGGTGAATTAACAGGAGGGTTAGTTACTCGCACAGAGTCTCGATATATGATTTTACCTTGAACAAGAATACGTCCGTTGCGGCGATTTGGGTTGGCTACTTTATCTATAATTGATTTTACTGCTGTAAGGGCCATTTCCTGAATATCAACCTCTACCGTAGTAAGCTGTGGATTGGCAAACGTTGCATAAATATCGTTATCAAATCCAACCACAGAGAAATCCTGAGGAATACTGTACCCCATACTGGTCAGTCTTTCGCACAAATTATAGGCAACCTGGTCACAGTTGCAGACAAATGCGGAGGGCATCTTCTCAGGGAGCTGAATATCAATAAATTTTCCACGTTCATCACGGTCATTTAGCAACAATCGCTCATCATAAGCTAACCCATGCTCAAGCAAGGATTTATAGTATCCCAGATAACGGTCTTGTATGCTGCTGGTCGAATGAATATTGCCGACATAAGCGATTTCCCGGTGACCGCATTGTACCAAATAGTTTGTAATTTCATAGGCTCCATAAAAATTGTCCGAAATGATTGAATCGATATCAGCATGCTCATCGTAGAAATCCAGAAATATCTTAGGGAGTTCCATTTTTTTAACAGTTTCAATATATTTTTTGTCAAACTGTCCGAGAATGATGATGCCATCGACTTTCTTCTCGCTATAAATTCGAGGAAAGTTTAGTTGCTCTTCATCCTCATTGCTTAGAATATTTAATATACCAAAATATCCGTAATGGTCTAAATGAATTGCAATTTGCTGGTACATACGAAGATAGAAGGAGTCGCTAACTCCAGTGAACCGGTAAGGAATCATAACGCCTATATTATATGATAGCCCATCTTTAATTGACTTTGCTGCGGAATTAAATCGATAGCCCATTTCACTGGCAACCTTTTTGATTTTAATCTTTAAGTTTTCACTAACTCCTTCTTTATTGCTAAGAGCTTTAGATACCGTTACGCTACTGACTCCTACTTTATCAGCGATATCTTTCATTGTAATGTTGCCTCGCATTTGCCTTATTCACCATCCTGATTTACTTTATCAAAAATCAGTTTTGAAAAATTGATCATATTTAAGTATACATTTATCCCATCCAAATAAAAAGACTAATTAAATACAGTTATTCAAAGTAATTATTAAGTAATTAATTAAGATAATTATAAACAAAATAAAAGTTTAATGCAAATAATTATTGACTAGAAAACGTATTCAATATAGAATCTGTTTGTAGTTTATCGATAACCTAATTTTTAGATTGAGAGGGGTTAAGGAATGAGAAAGAACAAGATGTTTTTTGGATTTATGGCGTTAATGCTCGTAGGAACAATGATGGCAGGTTGTACTTCAAACAAGAATACGTCCAGCACGAATACGGGTGCTAATACCGGAAGCAATGGAGAAGCAACAGAACAAACCGGAAAGCCCTCTGGTGAGATCACTGTAATCACCCAAAGAACAGATATTGTGGATACAGTGTTCAAAGAATACGCTGCTGAATTCAACAAGATTTATCCTGATGTGAAGGTGAAATTTCAGGCCTTGTCCGACTTTGAAGGACAAATCTCAGTTCGTATGAACTCCGATGACTATGGTGACGTTTTGCTGTTCCCGACAAGTATTCCGATTAAAGATGCTGCAGACTTTTTTGAACCGCTTGGCGATTATTCCGATCTGAGCAAGGAATACATCGGTATTGAGGAAAGAACGGTAGGAGGAAAGGTATACGGTATTCCCACTGCGGTTAACTTCACAGGTATTTTGTATAACAAGAAAGTGTTTGAAAATGCAGGCGTGACTACTACCCCTAAAACACCGGATGAGTTCTTGAATGCATTGAAAGCGATTAAAGCAAAAGACAACTCGGTTGTTCCTTTGTACACCAACTATGCTGATTCCTGGCCTTTGACTCAGTGGGAGGGTGGACTTACGACGGTTGCAGGCAGTGTGGATTATGTAAATGTGGAGCAGCCAAATACGGATGAAAACTTTGTTCCGGGTAAACCACATTATGATTTGTACAAAGTAATGTATGACGCTGCCAAAGAAGGCTTGATCGAAGCTGACCCAACAACAACGAACTGGGAAGCTTCCAAGAATGACATGGCTAATGGAAAAATCGGTGCTATGGTGCTTGGTTCGTGGGCAATCGTTCAAGTTCAAGGGTTAGCTGAAAATCCTGATGATATTGCCTACATGCCGTTCCCTACAAACGCATCTGAAGTAATTTTGCCTTTGGCTGGCGACTATAATCTTGCAATTAGCAAACACAGTAAAAATAAAGAAGCGGCTAGAGCATGGCTCGATTGGTTCATTAAAGAATCCGGTTACCCGACCGAACAAGTCGGCGGTATGAGTCCAGTTGTCGGCGCGGAGCTTCCCGCCTCTTTAAAGCAATTTGAAGGCACTGACATTAAGTTTGAATTGCCGAGTCCTGCCAAGGAGGGGCAAGAAGGTCTGGTCGACAAGATCGACAAAGAGGGTGAAGTCGGCCTCAGACAGCCTGAATTCAAGAAACGTATTATCGAAGCGGCAATTGGTAATACAAACGAATCCTATGATGAAATTATGAAGGATTTGAACGATGCATGGGTGAAGGCACGTGCAAAAGTAGCTCAATAATAGGCGACTTTTTATATCTAGTTGAGGTTAGATGAATATGGATAGGGGAACGTATGACTTAGTACGTTTCCCTTACATTGTTCATTCGCGTTGGCGTGAAATTGTATACAGCTAGATTTATTGGAGGTATGAGTGGTGTTTAAAAATTTAAGCTATAAAGCACAGCGGAAAATTATTATTATTTCCTTTTCCCTGATTCCGGTCGTTTTATTGTTCACCCTTGCTTATTTGCCCGTATTCAATATGTTCAAGTACAGCTTTACCAACTGGAATGGCTATAGCAAAAGCTTTGATTATGTGGGCTTTGATAATTATAAAACCATATTTACGGATTCCAAGTATTTTTCCGTTTTCAAAGTCAGCTTGTATTACTTTGCTGCATCGTTTGTGCAGATGGCGATCGCCCTGTATTTTGCAACCATTCTGAGCTTTAATGTAAAATTCAAAAACTTCTTTAAGGGTGTTCTGTTTTTTCCTTATCTATTAAATGGTGTAGCCATCGGCTTTATCTTCCTGTTCTTCTTCAGACCTGACGGTACGCTTGATACCATCTTGCGCGCTGTAGGGTTGGGAGACTTTATTCAAGGATGGTTGCTTAATCCTAAAATCATAAACGTTTCTTTGGCAGGTGCTGCTATATGGAGATACATGGGCTTTAACTTTATTATATTCCTGGGTGCAATTTCCTCGATCGGCAAGGATATTTATGAAGCTGCAGAAATAGACGGTGCTAATCGATGGCATCAATTCAGACATATTATTCTTCCGAGCATCAAGCAAATTGTTCAATTGAACCTGATTCTTGCGATAAGTGGTGCGATTAGTGCTTTTGACATTCCATATATTATGACCGGTGGTTCTAACGGTAGTAATACATTCGTTATCCAGACTGTAACAACAGCGTTCAAGTATAACAAATTGGGTCTAGCTTCTGCCATGGCAGTCGTTCTCCTCTTTATCGTTATTATCGCCACATTGCTGCAACGGTTGTTGATCAAGGAGGAGAAATAATTCATGTATAGACTAAAGTATGCCGCAGGCGGCCTAGTTAAATATGTATCCCTGCTTTTCGGAGCGTTTGTAGCTCTTGTGCCTATCGTGGTTGTATTTTTTGCTTCATTTAAAATGAATAAGGAATACAGCAGCACAAGCCCTTTGACCCCACCGGAAAATTGGCTGAATTTCGCCAACTATTCCAAAGCACTTGTTAACGGAAAAATGCTGCTTGGCTTCGGAAACACCATCATCATCCTTGTTGTTTCAATTGTTGGCGCTACCTTGATCGGCTCGATGATCGCTTATGTTCTGAACCGCTTTGAATTTCGCGGCAACAAGCTTTTAATGGGGGCATTTTTGCTGGCTACCCTGATTCCAAGTGTAACGACGCAAGTAGCTACTTTTCGTATCATCAACTTTTTCCATTTAGTGGATACCAGATTTGCGCCAATTTTGCTCTATTTGGGAACGGATATTATTGCCGTTTACATTTTCCTTCAATTTTTGAATTCCATATCAGAGTCTTTAGACGAATCGGCAATGCTGGACGGGGCATCCTACTTCACTATTTTCTGGAGGATCATTCTTCCGCTGCTGGCTCCGGCGATCGTTACGGTTATCATCATCAAGGGTGTTGGCGTCTACAACGACTTCTATACCCCGTTCCTGTATATGCCAAGTGAGAACTTGCAGGTACTGTCTACTGCATTGTTCAAGTTTAAAGGTCCATACGGTTCGCAATGGGAAGTTATTTGTGCCGGAATTATGATTACCATTGTTCCGATTCTGGTTATTTTTCTTTCACTGCAAAAATACATTTACAACGGCTTTGCACAAGGATCAGTTAAATAAAACATTATAAATAGTTAGAAGGAGATCATTACAAATGACAACTGTGAAAATTATTGGAGAAAACCTTAAGAATATTCCTTGGCAAGACAAACCGGAGGGGGCTGTTGGCCCTGTCTGGAGACATAGCGAGAACCCTGTTGTTAAGAGAAATCCGGCTAAAGGAATCGCAAGAATATTTAATAGCGCTGTAGTAGCGTATGAAGGGTCTTTTCTTGGCGTTTTTCGTGCCGAGACGATCAATGGACGTCCGCATTTGCACTTAGGTAAAAGTGAGGATGGGTACAACTGGGAAATCGAAGAAGAGCGTATTGAGTTTATTGACGAAGAAGGAAAGCCATTCCAACCTAACTATGCTTATGACCCGAGGTTGTTAAAGGTTGAGAATGCTTATTATATTATTTGGTGCACTGATTTCTATGGCGCATCGATAGGGATGGCCAAGACAACGGATTTTAAAACATTTGTTCGATTAGAAAATCCGTTTCTTCCATTTAACCGTAATGGCGTGCTGTTTCCGAAGAAAATTAACAACAATTATGTGATGCTATCTCGTCCAAGTGACAGCGGACATACTCCGTTTGGCGATGTGTTTCTGAGTGAAAGCCCTGATCTCGTATATTGGGGCAAGCATCGTCATGTAATGACTAAGGGTGGGCAAGGCTGGTGGCAGGCAGTCAAAATTGGCGGAGGACCAGCTCCAATTGAAACCTCTGAAGGTTGGCTGATGTTCTATCATGGTGTAACGGGTACTTGTAACGGTCTTATTTATAGTATGGGAGCTGTTATCCTTGACCGTGATGAGCCGTCCAGAGTGAAATACCGTTCAAGCACATATGTGCTTACACCGGAAGAATGGTACGAAGAGCGCGGGTTTGTGCCGAATGTGGTGTTCCCTTGTGCGACATTGCAGGATGCCGAAAGTGGAAAAATTGCTATCTATTATGGAGCTGCAGACACCTATGTAGGGGTTGCCTATACCACAGTTAAGGAAATTGTGGATTACGTGAAAGCGACCCATGAAGATATAGCAGATGATGCAGAGATTGGAAAAATGTAACTCTTCAATTGAACAAGAACGAGAACGGATTAGATCAAATATGATGTAATCCGTTTCAATATTAAGGAGGAAGAGATCATGGGAAAGGACATGATATTGGAGCAGCTTAATTATTGTTTTTGCAGGAACTCTATTATTTACGATGTCGCTAGGGTTATTTTCCTATCAAATATCAAAACAACTATTCAGAATAATGCTAGATTCACGAATCAACATACCATCTCTCAAACAGCTGACATACTTGAATTAGTTCTGAAGCGTTATGAGGATTCACTCCAGTAGTCATTGTCCAATCGCGATATTCAGGACATGGTCCGACATATTATTTCCGAGCGGCTTACTCCAAATTGCTTCGGTTGCAGTTGATCTGGCTCAGGAAGCTGAACGTGGAAATTCACTAATGGAAGATATTATTGTGGAAATGGGGCAGGTTGTTGGCACCAATCAGGCAAAGGATACAACGCTGTTAGCTGAACAGAAGACGAATATGCTGATAGATAATGTGATCCGTCTTCAGCAGACAGACTTATCGGTAATTAAGGTGTGGGAAGTGATGCAGAACGTAACTAGACAGACGAATAATTACAATTGAAATGAACGACACGGTCAATACAATATCTGAAGTGAGTCCCTTGTATGCGCGTCTGATTAAGGTAGTACAGGATACGAATCAAATTTTCCAGTCTGTGCAGGATAAAGCTTGTTGAGCTGTTAATCGAATTGGAAAACGAGTCAACCAAATTGAAAGAGAAGCTGGCTATGTTCACGACCTAATGTGTGCTGGCCCGGCTTTCACTTGAAGGGAGGTGATGTTCAGGCAGTCATTATTATTCATTATGATGGTAACCGGACGACTAACATCTTGATTATGGAGGGGTAAAATGAGATCGGTAAGAAAGGGTATGATTATTTTTCTGATCATGATTCTGTTATTCACAACATTCGTTCAAGGCACAGTGACTGCTGATTCCTTGTCGGGAACTTCTTCCGCGGGTTCTGTTAATCAGACGTCACAATCACAGCATTGGGCTCAGTCCAGCATCGACAAGTGGACTCGTCTTGGCGTGGTGAAGGGGTACGAGGATGGTACCTTTCATCCCAATCAGCAGGTAACAAGAGCAGAGCTCGCAACGATGATCAATCGGATTTTCGGGTATACTCAGGCTTCCGGGCAATCATTTACCGATGTGCCCAAGGATGCTTGGTACAGCAACGCGCTATCCATAGCCAAAGAAGCTGGATACTATGAAGGTTTCCCTGGAAATCTGGCCAAGGCAACTACATCTGTGTCCAGACAGGATGCAGTAACGCTAATTGTGAAAGCGTTTTATTTGAAGTCCCAGGTAGATGGAGCATCCAAATCTTATTCTGACTATGATGCTATTCGCCCATATGCACGAGAAGCCATCGCTGCTCTAAGTGATGTTTTGAAGGGGTATCCCGACGGTTCATTTAAACCGGATAAATCCATTTCCAGAGCAGAGGTGGTCAAGGTATTTGACTCGTTAGTTTCGGAGTTGTACTCCTCTGCAGGTACCTATAATGGTGGAAAAATCAATAATCATGCCGTTATCAGTGCAGATGGAGTAACGCTTAAGGATTCAGATATTTCAGGCAATCTGTATCTATCTGCCGGGATCGGAAACGGTGATGCAACACTGGAGAAATCGCAAATCAAGGGCATAACTTATGTAGCCGGTGGCGGCGAGAACTCTATTCATATGAATCAGACCACTGTAGGAGATCTTGTAGTTCAGCGTCCTGACGGCAAGGTTCGTATCGTGTTTTCAAAGAAATCGAACGCTGGGAATATTATAGTGAATTCTCCGGCGATTCTAGCCTTCGATAGCGACTCCTCAGTGAATCATTTGACCATTAACAGCGGTGGGGCTGGAACAATCATTGAGGGAGCAGGTACAATTTCTGAAATAACCGTTTTAGCTGATGGTGTGACGGTTAACGGACAAATGCTCACCAAAAACACCAGCTATGTTCTTAAACAAGGCAAGCTTGAGGTTGTAGGCACTAAAACAAATACGACAGGAACGACGGGGAATGGAACTAGTGGTTCCGGCAATCCAGTCGACCCAGTCAATCCAGAGAATAAAACGATTGATTTGGTGGATGTGAATGCTACTGCGGAGACCGGATCGTTGTTCCAATACCTGAATGAAGTTCGGGGAACTCAGGTATTGTTTGGACATCAGCATGATACGACAGAGGGTTTATCTATTACAGCCAAGGATGGTACCCAATCCGATGTGCTAAATGCGGTCGGCGATTTACCGGGAGTGTTCGGCTGGGACACGCTAAGCCTGGAGGGGAAAGAAAAGCCGGGTGTAGGGCTGAACAACAAACAGCAGAATAGGGATAATTTAGTCGCTGTGATGAAGAAGGCGTATGAGGAAGGCGGCGTAGTGACTTTAAGCGCTCATATGCCGAATTTCGTCACCGGAGGCAGCTTCAATGATACTAAAGGCAAGGTTGTATCCAGCATTCTTCCAGGCGGAGAAAAGCATGAGGAGTACAACCAGTTCCTGGATTTGATTGCGGATTTCGCCAACAATCTGAAGGATGATGACAACAAACAGATTCCAGTCATCTTCCGCCCGTTCCATGAGCAAAACGGAGGCTGGTTCTGGTGGGGAGCCCCATACAGAACCAAGGAGCAGTACATTGAGTTATATCGATACACCGTAGAGTATCTGCGTGATGTCAAGGGCGTTAACAACTTCCTGTATGCCTACTCGCCGAACAGTTCGTTCAACAATTCGGAAGCTACCTATATGGAGACTTATCCTGGAGACGAATATGTGGATATCCTTGGCTTTGACTCTTACTATAATGGTAATTCGGAAGGCTGGTTCGGAGGCGTTTTGCAGGATGCCAAGCTGGTCTCCAGACTGGCTGATTCCAAAGGCAAGGTAGCGGCCTTGACGGAATTTGGTTACTCCAATTTGCGGCCGTCCGGAACCAACGATCTTCACTTTTTTACCAAACTGCTGGATGCTTTAAAATCCGATCCGGATGCCAAGAAAATGGCTTATATGATGACCTGGGCCAATTTCAGTACTGATAACTTCTTCGTTCCTTACAAGAACGGGCTGAACGGACTTGGGGATCATGAGCTGCTGCCGGATTTGGTGAATTACTACAATGATCCGTATACTTCCTTTAACAAAGAAGTGAAGACTGACAACATTTACACGAAGGATGTGGAGGCGTCCAAAAAGAATCCTTATCTGCATATCGCAACACCAACCAATAATGAAACAGTTCTTATTGAAAGCGCTTCACTCATTAGGGCACGCGTGTTGCATCAGAATACTGAGAAAGTAGTCTATCTGATCGGCAGTGATTCTGTTGAACATCCGATGACGATTGACAACAGTGGATTCTATTATTTGGCTTCATGGACGCCGGGTGCTGCACTTTCCGGGCTGAGCACGACCATTACAGTCAAATCGTATGCAAAGGACGGCAGCGTCATTAAGCAAACGATTCAAGTATATGTTAATGATACGCTGCCAAATTCAAACACCTTGGTAGTGGATACGTTTGAGAATTACAATGGCAATAATGAACTGCTTGACAATGCATACAGTCCCGGAGGTGACTTGAGCACAATTTCTCTCGACACGGAACACAAGAATAGCGGTCAGTACGGCCTGAAATTCGCTTACAACGTAGGGGTTCAAGGATATACCGGACAAATGAAGAATATGGACAATGTCAACTGGTCCGAAGCAAACCAGCTGAAATTCTGGTATGAGCCGGACGGAAGCAACCAAAAGCTGGTTGTTCAAATCAAGATGAGCGGCATTTCCTTCGAGGCCTATCCATCCTTGGCCGGACAGACGGCAGGTGAGATTGCGATTCCGTTCAGTGAGTTCAAGCCTGCTCCTTGGGATACCGCCAATGCGGGCCAAGTGATTACAAAGAAGTACCTGAAGGATGTCCAAACGTTCTCAATATTTGTGAACAAGAGTTCATCGGTGGCTGCTACAACTGGTACCTTGTACTTTGATGACATCCAGGCGTTCAATGACGGAACAGGCGGAGTTCCCGATGGCGGTACGGCTGCAGGGCCTCAGCTTCTGTATGGATTTGAAACGGATACTGAGGGATGGACCATTGAGTCAAACACTGCAAGTGCAGAGCCGGTGACTGTAACCTCTGAGGCTTCTACAGAAGGCGCTCAGGCACTTCGCGTTGCCTTTTCTCTTGCTGGAACTGAGTTCGAATTGACGAAAAATGTGACATTGGATTTGAGCGCTGTTGATACGCTAAGCGCAAAGGTAAAGCTTTCGAATGGAACAGCGAAGGCTCGTCTGTATATCAAGACGGGTTCCAATTGGACCTGGACAGACAGCGGACCGTTCGATGTGGACTCCACTGCATTTACCACCTTGTCGCTGCCTCTTGCCGGAATTTCCGATTTAAGTCAGGTGAGGGTCATAGGCGTGAAGTTTGACAGCTTTAGCGGATCGGGCAATACTGCGGCTTATCTCGATGAGGTACGAATTTCGACTGATAGCGTCATTCCCGAGAATCCGAATACAATCAAATTTGAGGCGGAGAGCGGCACTTTAAACGGAGGAGTAACTGTATCCACTGAAAGTGGCGGGTTTTCCGGTACAGGCTATGTAACAGGCTTTAAGACTTCCGGGGACACTTTGCAGATTCCAGTCAATCTGGAGCGTGCCGGGACGTATATGCTTGCCATCCACTACAAAACAATAGGCGGAAGTAAAGTAAATACGGTCAAATTGAACGGTACAACCCTTGCCAATTACACCTTCGCTGAAGCGGGTGTCTGGAAAGACGCTGTACTGGGACAATATGATTTTAAAGCGGGCGCCAATACGATCGAGATTGCGACTAGCTGGGGCTGGATGGATATCGACTATATTCAACTGACTGGCGGGGGAGGACCAGTGACCTCTGTGAATCTGAAGTCATCAGGAGCTTCGGGTGCGGTTGACATCCCGGTAACGCTTTATGCGCTCGCAGACAATTCGGCGGAATACCGCTTCCTGGCAAGAAAGGCAGGCGGCGAATGGGAGTATGTGAACAACTACAGCAAAAACTATTCCTATGTATGGGCGGCCCCTGGTTCAGGCGAATACGAATTGAAAGCATATGCGCGGCAAATTGGCTCCACAGCCGAATTCGATGCCGAGAGTGCGATTCTGGATTACACCGCACTGCCTGATTACACTGGCAAGCCACTTGTGAATCCGATATTCAGCAGCCAAATGGTTTTGCAGCGAGACAAGGAAGTGTCGATCTGGGGCTGGGCGGAGCCTGGAACTGAGATAAGCGTCAAGCTTGATGCAACGGCCTTCACGGGAACTGCCGATGCTAACGGGAATTGGAATGTACCGATTGGAGTCAATCAAACAGGCGATTCTCATACGATCACCGTGACAGGTGCGGGGCAGACAGTTACACTTACTGATGTTCTCTTCGGTGATGTATATCTGACATCCGGGCAGTCGAATATGGCATTTCCGATGTCCCAGGTTACCAATGCGGCAACGGAAATCAGTAATGCGAATAACCCGAACATCCGTTTCTTTACCGTTCCGCAGCTGACCAGCCGGTACCCGGTTTCCATGGTTACAAGCGAGAAGAAATGGCAGGTGGCTTCGCCGGAAACAGTACCTGGGCTTACAGCAGTAGGTTATTTCTACGCGAAGAAGCTGACAGAGGAAACAGGCGTTCCAGTCGGAATTATTTTCTCTGCGGTAGGCGGAACAAAGATCGAGAACTGGACCAGCTATGAAACGCTCGAATCCATGCCTTCTTTGGCTCAGGCTGCTTTGGACATCAAGAGCGGAGCGGCGAACATAGATACAGCAACATCTCCAACAGCACTTTATAACGGGATGATTGCGCCGGTAGCCCCTTATACGTTGAAGGGCGTACTGTGGTATCAGGGCTCGGCTAATTGGGGCGAGGCTCGTTATTACAAAGCGCTTCCTACGTTGATCAAGGATTGGCGTCAAACTTTTGGTGATGATCAATTACCGTTTACAATTGTTCAGCTTGCGGCATTCGGTACACTTCAAAGCGTTGACAATCCAGCACAACCCGATACCAACCTCGGTCAGCCGATCGTTCGGGATGCGCAGCTTCAGACAGTGCTGAACGATCCGCTTACGAGTCTGGTTGTAACGACAGATGTGGGTACGCCGGGAGATATTCATCCAACCAATAAGCGAGACGTTGGCGAACGCGCCGCAATTAGTGCGTTGGGCAAAATCTATAATAAACCTATAGAATACTCCGGGCCTATCTATCAATCTATGGAGAAATCAGGAAACAAACTGATTCTTTCCTTTGATCATGCCGGATCGGGATTAATGGCAGGAGTAAAGGTGGATTTGGTGCCGGTAACGGAAGATACGAACGGGCTTAAAGGCTTCGCGATTGCAGGTGCAGACGGCGTCTATCACTGGGCGGATGCACAAATCGTTGGCGACACGGTGGTCGTTTCTTCAGAGCAGGTCAGTGCCCCTGTTACAGTGAAATACAACTGGAATGATTCGCCAATAGGAAATCTATATAATAAAGATGGTTTGCCTGCTTCTCCTTTCAGAACCGACAATGTGTCGTATTTGTCCGTATTTGGCGGAAGCGGCTCCGGGTTCCATACACCTGGCGAAGCGGTAACCATCAAGGCACCTTCCAAGGCAGGCAAGAAATTCGACAAATGGGTTGGGGACATCGGGGCGATTGCGGACCCTCTTTCCTCCAACACGACTCTTGTCATGCCAAATGAGCATTTCACGGAAGTGGGAGCTACGTATGCAGATAGTTCGGAACAGCCGGACAGCATTATGGCATATGCCAAGGATGCAGTCTTGACGGGCGCCGGAGCAAGTTTCAGTAAAACTCCTGTCAGCCCTGACACTGAATATGCAGGAGATGGATATATCTGGTTTAGTGGGGACGGAACGGCCGATTTCACACTAAATATTCCGAGCAACGGTGAGTATGAATTGAGTTTTGGCTACTATATTCCAAACGGTTCGAAACATACATCTGTAAGTATTAATGGAGGTGCGTCCTCGGATATTACGATTCCGGATACCCAAGGTAAAGTGGCCGGGTTCTCACTGGGCAAGCAACAGCTAACGGCTGGTGCAAATGTTGTCAGCTTCGCCAAGGGCTGGGGATATTACGGAATTGAATATGTGAAGGCCGTTGCCGTTACCGAGACAGTTCCAAACAACACGATAGAGGCCGAAAGCGGTATCCTAACCGGGACAACAACAGTTGCGACTTCAATCGGCGGATATTCAGGGGACGGGTACGTAGCCTTCAAAAACGACGGTTCCATTACTCTCACATATGACGCCAAAGCTGCGGGGAATTATGATTTGGTACTAGGATACAGCTCACCTTATGGCGACAAGAAGACCCAACTGACCATCAACAGTGGAGCAGCAGTAGAGTTAAACCTTGCTTCTTCAGGCTTCTTCACAGAGAGTGAAGCGATTCCTGTCAATCTGGTTCAAGGTTCAAATACGATTCTGATCAATAGTGGCTGGGGCTATTACAACCTCGATTACATCAGACTGACCCCTTCCGTTGTTGTTGAGAATCCGAATATCATCAAATTTGAGGCGGAGAGCGGTACGTTAAATGGAGGAGTAACCGTGTCCACAGAAAGTGGCGGGTTTTCCGGTACAGGCTATGTAACAGGCTTCAAAACTTCCGGGGATACTTTGCAGATTCCGGTCAATCTGGAGCGTGCCGGGACGTATATGCTTGCTATCCACTACAAAACAGCAGGTGGAAGTAAAGTAAATCCGGTCAGCCTGAACGGTACGAGAATTGCTAATTATAACTTTGCCGAAACGAGCATCTGGAAGGATGCCATATTGGGGCAATATGACTTCACAGCGGGCGCTAATACCATCGATATTGGAACCGCTTGGGGTTGGATGGATATTGACTATATTCAACTGACTGGCGGGGGAGGGTCTGTGACCTCTGTAAATCTGAATTCAGCAGCAGGAGCTTCAGGTGCGGTTGACACTCCAGTAACGCTATATGCGCTTGCTAACAATTCGGCAGAATATCGCTTCCTGGCAAGAAAGGCAGGCGGTGAATGGGAGTATGTGAACAACTATAGTAAAAACTATTCCTATTCATGGAAAGTGCCTGAACAAGGCGAATATGAATTGAAAGCCTATGCTCGGCAAATTGGCTCCACAGCTGAATTCGATGCCGAGAGTGCGATTCTGAAATACACCGCCCTGCCTGATTATACTAGCAAGCCACTCGTGAATCCGATGTTCAGCAGCCATATGGTTTTGCAACGAGATAAGGATGTGGCGATCTGGGGCTGGGCGGATCCTGGAACTGGGATAAGCGTCAAGCTTGATAATACTACTTTCTCGGGAATTGCCGATTCAAATGGAAATTGGAAAGTATCGATAGGAGTAAACCAAACAGGCGCACCTCATACGATAACTGTGACGGGCGCGGGGAAGAACGCTACATTTACCGATGTTCTCTTCGGCGATGTGTATCTAACATCCGGGCAGTCAAATATGGCGTTTCCGATGTCCAAGGTTACCAACTCAGCAACGGAAATCAGTAATGCGAATAACCCGAACATCCGTTTCTTTACCGTTCCGCAGTTGACCAGCCGGTCTCCGGTCTCAATGGTTACAAGCCAGAAGCAATGGCAGGTTGCATCGCCGGATACGGTACCTGGGCTTACAGCAGTGGGTTATTTCTTCGCGAAGAAATTGACGGAGGAAACGGGTGTTCCAGTCGGAATTATTTTTTCTGCGGTAGGTGGAACAAAGATCGAGAACTGGACCAGCTGTGAAACGCTCGAAACCATGCCTTCTTTGGCTCAGGCTGCTCTGGACATCAAGAGCGGAGCAGCGAACATAGATACGGCAACATCGCCAACAGTTCTTTATAACGGGATGATTGCACCAGTAGCCCCGTATAAGCTGAAGGGTGTGCTATGGTATCAAGGTTCAGCCAATTGGGGTGAGTATCGTTATTACAATGCTCTTCCTGCGTTGATCAAGAATTGGCGTCAAACCTTTGATGATGAGCAATTGCCGTTTACAATTCTTCAGCTTGCAGCATACGGTGCACTTCAAAGCATTGACAATCCTGCACAACTCGAAAACAATCCCGGTGAGACGGTCATTCGGGATGCTCAGCTTCAGACGGTGCTGAACGATCCGCTTACGAGTCTGGTTGTGACGACAGATGTAGGTACGCCGGAAGACATTCACCCAACCAATAAACAAGATGTTGGCGAACGCGCCGCAATTAGTGTGTTGGGCAAATTCTATAATAAATCGATAGAATACTCCGGGCCTATCTATCGTTCGGTAGAGAAGTCAGGAAATAAACTGATTCTTTCCTTTGATCATACCGGATCGGGATTAATGGCAGGAGTTAAGGTGGATTTGGTTCCGGTAACGGAAGATTTGAACGGGCTTAAAGGCTTCGCGATTGCAGGTGCAGACGGCGTCTATCACTGGGCGGATGCACAAATCGTCGGCGACACGGTGGTCGTTTCTTCGGAGCAGGTCAGTGACCCCGTTACAGTGAAATACAACTGGAATGACTCGCCAATAGGAAATCTATACAATAAAGATGGTTTGCCGGCCTCTCCTTTCAGAACCGACAAGGTATATTATTTGTCCGTATTTGGCGGAAGTGGCTCCGGGCCCCTTACACCTGGCGAAGCGGTAACCATCAAGTCACCTACCAAGGTGGGCAAGAAATTCGACAAATGGATCGGGGATATCGGGGCAATTGCAAACCCTTTTGCCTCCAGCACGACTCTTGTTATGCCAAATAAGTATTTCACGGAAGTGGCGTCCACGTTTGTAGAGGATGATGGGCAGACGGACAGCTTAATGGCATATGCTAAGGATGCAATCCTGAACGGAGCAAGCTTCAAAAAAGTCCCTACCAGCCCTGACACCGAATATTCGGGAGATGGCTATGTCTGGTTTGGCGGAACAGACGGAACTGCCGATTTCACACTGACTGTTCCGAGCGACGGTGAGTACGAACTGAGTTTTGGTTACTATAATCCATACGTCGTAAATAAAAAAACATCTGTAAGCATAAATGGAGGTGCGTACTCGGATATTACGATTCCGAATAACGAAGGCAAAGTGGCTGAGTATTCACTGGGCAAGCTACAGCTGGTGGCTGGCGCTAATGTGATCAGCTTCGCCAAGGGCTGGGGGTATTACGGAATTGAATATGTGAAGGCGGTTGCCGTTACCAAGACAGTTCCGAACAACACGATAGAGGCCGAAAGCGGCACCTTAACCGGAACAGCAGCGGTTGCGACTTCTGTCGGCGGTTATTCAGGGGACGGATACGTAGCCTTCAAAAGCGATGGTTCCATTACTCTCAATTATGATGCCGAAACAGCGGGGAATTATGATCTGGTACTAGGATACAGCTCACCGAATGGCGACAAGAAGACCCAACTGGTTATTAACGGTGGAGCCGCAGTAAATGTAGACCTCGCTTCTTCAAGCTCATTTACAGATAGAGAAGCGATTCCTGTCAGTCTGGTTCAAGGTTTAAATACCATATTGATCAATAGCGGCTGGGGCTACTACAACATCGATTACGTTAAACTGACTCCTTCCGAGGAGGTTGTAGAACCATCGTTCCCTTCTTTGGTCTACGGATTTGAAGATCAGACATTACAGGGCTTTGCTTTAAATACTGCCAGCAATAATCAGTATAATACAGCCTTGGCTACTAATCTTTCGGTTACGAACGCTGTGTACGCACAGGGCAACTATTCAATTAAGGCAGATTTCAGCTTGGTTGCCGGCGGCGGATTGTTTCAAATCCGCCACGTAGGTCAAACCGATTTGTCCGGCGCTTCGACAATTACGGCTAAAGTGAAAATCGTACCTAGTGACGAGGGGACATCATTGGCTGGCGTAAGAGTCCATTTGTTTGCACAAAGCGGAGAGTCTTGGCAGGGCTGGACGATCTCAGATCCGTTTACAACTCAATCTGCAGTAGATGAAAATGGATTTATGACCGTTTCGCTGGATATTAGTAGCCTAACAACTTTAAATTTCATGAAAGCATTTGGACTTCAGGTCAGGACACTTTCCGGTCCAACTGGTCAAGCAACAATTTATGTGGATGAAATAACAATAAAGTAAATCTACTAGCACGAAACCCTCGGGTTCATTTCGAGGCCGCTGAAAAAGGTTAAGTTTGGACTTATGAAATGCCCAAAAATAAATAAAGGCGAAATTCCATTCAATTATGAATGAGAATTCGCCTTTATTTTATAGATTACTTCTTGTTTTCTACTTCAATAGTGTCATTATTCTTTTGAGATTTACTGCAACTATGGCCATTGCCCCTTGCATGTGCATGCCAACAAGACCTCGTCCACTCTGCCTTGATCCGCCATGGTCTGATCGACAATCCGTATTTTAGCCATAACGACCTGCAATGCCGATGGGTAGAGGAGAAGAGGTGGTACCGCACCTTTGATTATGTCAAGGGCGACGCAGAGTGCTTGGTTCAGGTTTACGGTTACTTTTTGGTCAACCAGATCCATAATAAAGGGTATCATGCAGTTATTTACCGATGCGCTGGGTAGCTACAGAAGGAGGGGCATTCAGTGAAATCATGCTTATTTCGATGGAATGACTTAAGATTAAGGTATAAATTAATGGTTGTATATTTTGCTGTCGTTTTTATCCCGGTCATGCTGACTAATTCCGCTTTCTATTGGAAAACTGCCGAGAGTGTGCAGAGGCAAAAGACCGCTGATTACCATTTGTCCTTGGAAAAGAATAAGGAAACCTTTCAAAAAATGATTGAAGGATTGATTGGTTACTCCTCTGCACTGTATAGCGATGTTTCCTTATACAATTCACTGGACACCTCATATACCGATGAGGATGCCATGCTTCAGGCCTACAACACCGTCATCAACCCTGCATTAAACCGCTTCGTGCCTATCGAAAAACAACTATATAACGCCTATGTGTATACGAATAACCCTACCTTGATTTCAGCAGGGGTGTTGAAACCACTGTTGAAGGACAAGGATCTGGAGGTATTGTACGAGGAACTGAAGAACGATCAAGCTCCCGGCAAGCTGTTGGTGTACACGAATCCCTCTGTATGTGAGGACCAGACCATTTCCCCGACGAAAGGTGCGTGTGGACAGCTTTACCTTAGCATTATCCGCAAATTGGATTTCTATAAAGGGTATAGCAATTACGATAAGCTGCTCAAAATTGACATCATACCGCAGTTTTTAGAGAATACCTTGCAAGACAATTCAAGTTCAAGGCTTGTATATTTGTTGAACCCGGAGGAAATCGTGGTTTTTTCGTCGGGGGGCAAAGCTGTTGGGGAAGTGTTAGGGGAGCAAAAGACTGATCATACTATGGTGTTGTCCAGAAACTTTGATAACGTGAGCTTTTTGAAAGGCTGGAAGATGGTCGGAGTTTACCCTGATAATCAGGCTTTGCAAGCAGTATTAAAATCCCAGTCGTTTATCTTGTATCTTACGATCGTGAATTTTTTGTTTCCAAGTGTTTTTATTTTTCAGTTCTCCCGCTCATTGAATACAAGAATTGGACTTTTGCTGAAGCAGATTAAACGAGTGAAAAACCAGAGGTTTGAGCCTCTCCCCATAAAGCCCTCTACCGATGAAATCGGCCAGCTAACAGAAGAATTCAATCGGATGACCGTGCAAATCAGCAGGCTGATTCAGGATGTGTACTTGGCGGAGCTTGATCGCAAGCAGGCTCAGTTTAATGCGCTGCAAAGCCAAATCAATCCACATTTCCTGTTCAATACGTTGGAATCCATTCGCATGAATTGCGTGAGCAACGGAGAATTGAAAACGGCTTCAATCATCCGCAGGCTGGCAAAAGGCTTTAGAAGGTCTATCGAGTGGGGGAATGACCGGATTCCGTTGAGGGAAGAGATGGATTTTGTCTCTGATTTTTTGGAGATTCAGAAATTTCGCTTCGAGCAGCGGTTTAGCTACCAGTTGTCCATGGATGATTCTGCATTGAATATTCTGATCCCAAAGCTGAGCATCCTGCCGCTAGTGGAGAATGCCTGTATTCATGGAATCGAGAACAGCGGAAAAACGGGTCTCATTCAGGTATCTGCGCATATTCATGATGGCGTGCTTGTGATTGAGGTAACCGATAACGGACTGGGCATGGATGAAGAGGACATGGAAAATCTGAGGGATTTTATGGAAAAAGGTGTCAATTATGGGCGCCATGTTGGTCTGAAAAATGTCCATGATCGACTAAAATGGCACTTCGGATTAGCAGCCGTTTTAAATATTGATTCTAAAGCAGGTGAAGGAACATCCGTCAAGATTTATGTTCCTGTTAGCGAGGAGTGAGATGATGCTAAAAACCATTATTGTCGATAACGAGCCGAAAGTGAGGGAAGGACTGAAAAAGATCATCCCTTGGGAGACATTTGGCTTTACATTATGCGGTGATGCTGAAGACGGCAAGCAGGCCCTTGTGCTAATTGAACGTGAAAGGCCCTCTTTAGTAATCACAGATATCCGAATGCCGTTGTTGAGTGGATTGGATTTGATGATGGAGGTTTCGGGCCGATTTGATTGCCAATTTGTCGTGATTTCTGGTTACGGCGAATTTGATTATGCCCAAAGGGCGCTGAAATATGGCGCTATCGATTATATTTTAAAGCCCATCGATGAGGAACAATTAATTGAAGCCCTTCAGCGCACACGGTGTCGTATTGCGCTTGCTAATAATTCCTTGCCACTAGAAATACCGGGGAATGTAGTGCAGAATAGCGAAGCAGTAGAAGAGGTCATCCGGTATATTCGAGAGCATTATAAGGAACCGTTAATGATAAAAGAGATAGCGGATAAGGTTTTTCTGAATCCCATTTATTTGGGTCAGCTCTTTAAAAAGCAAACCGGAAGCTATTTTAATAATTTTGTTCATCAAATCAGAGTGGAAGAAGCTAAAAAAAAATTGAAAGGCTCATCCAATAAAATAGCAGATATTGCGTTATCTGTGGGTTACAGCGATTCCGATTATTTCGTCCAGCAGTTTAAAAAACTGGTTGGCTGCACCCCCTCTCTTTATCGGGGGAAATGAGGAACAATGTTAAATTTGTCAGGTATACTCCTAAGATGTCGCGGGTACGGAATCTCCCGAATTCTTGATATGATTTGTAATGTCAAAAACATAAGGAGGTTAACGATTTGTTTAAAAAGAGAACGCTTACAATGATGGCTGCAACAACCATGCTTCTAACAACGGTGCTTGGAGCATGCAGCTCAAATGAGTCCCAGCCCTCATCCTCACCAGAGTCCACACAGAATTCTATCAAGACGGCTAGCTTTTCGTATTTCATTATGACTTCGGGCGACAATGTGCCGGAACACACCAAGCTCGGAGATATTATTCAGCAGAAAACAGGCGTGACCATCAAGTATGAGCGTCTTGTCGGGGAGAAGGATCAGAAGATAGGGGTTATGGTAGCAGGCGGGGATTATCCAGACATGATCTTTACGGATGCAACCACAAAGTTTGTTGATGCGAAAGCGCTTATTCCGTTGGAGGATCTGATTGAGGAGCATGCGCCCAACATCAAGAAGCTCTACGGTCCTTATTGGAACCGCTTAAAAAGCTCCGACGGACATATCTATTCGCTGCCGATGGGAGCTCCTGTGACCAATGCCACCAAAGGAATCAGCGCTGCCTTCTGGGTCCAGAAGGAGGTTCTGAAGGAGGCGGGATATCCCAAGATCACAACCTTCGATGAATATGTTGATGTTCTGCGGGATTACTGGAAGAAGCATCCGCAGATTGATGGCGCAGATACCATTCCTTTTGAAATTCTGACATACGATACCCGCAACTTCACACTCACAACAGCTATGCAGTTTCTGGCGGGTGGTCCCAATGATTCCAGAGCCATGGTGGACCCTGAGAAAAATGAACTGACATTTTACCAAACCGATGAGAACATAACGAAACGGTATTATTCCAAACTTAACGATATATATAATGAGGGTATGATTGACAAAGAAGCATTCGTTATGAACTATGAACAATACCTGGCAAAGCTGTCAAGTGGACGTGTTCTGGGCATGTTCGATCAAAAATGGCAGTTCCAGACGGCCTTGGCCTCCCTGAAGCAACAGGGCAAGAGTAACCGCATGTTCGTTCCGCTTCAGCTTACCTTTGACGATAGCATCAAAGGCGATTATCTGGATCTTCCAGGCATGAACTATAATACCGGCTGGTCCATATCCGTGAATTGTAAGGACCCGGTAGGAGCCATCGAGTACGCGGACTATTTGGCCAGCGATGAGGGCCAAATTCTCCGAAACTGGGGAGTGAAGGGTGAAGACTTCATGGTCAGCGACAACGGGCGCTTCTACCGCACGGAGGAGCAACGCAAATACTTGTCCGATTCCAAAAACGCTCTGAATTGGAGTGGCAACGTTGTTTGGTTCTGGCCAAGCGCTTCCGGCACCATGCCGGACGGAAACCATTATGAGTCTTACAGGCAGCCGGAAATAATTGCTGCCGATTATGATGAGATGGATAAGGAAATCCTGAAGGGTTACGGGGTTCAGACCTATGAGGATTTATTCAATCCGCCGAATACCAAGAGAAAATATTTCCCGTTGTGGAGCATTGAGCTCTCCGATAAAGGAAAAATTTTCAATCAAAAGCTCGACGACCTGAACAAGAAATATCCTCCGCAAATGGTCTTATCCAAGACGAAGGCGGATTTTGAAAAGTCCTGGAAGGATTACGTCGCTGATGTCAACAAGCTGGATGTAAGTAGCTGGCTGGAGGAGCTTACGGCAGGAGTGAAGGATCGTCAGGCTAACTGGTAATTATAATTGATGACGGCACACGGGGGACTAGAATGCCACCTTGTGCCGATCATCAAAGAAAATGAGGAGGGGAACCATGGACGCTGCAAGTGAATTAAAGGCAAATCCAAAGGCAGGATCGGTCAAACCGACCCGTTCATTATGGAAAAAGGTCAAGCAACAGAAAGCTCTCATGGCCATGTCCATTCCTTTTGTACTGTTCGTTATCGTGTTTTCTTATTTTCCCCTGTGGGGATGGCTGATGGCATTCCAAGATTTCAAGCTGGGCACTCCCATGCTACAAAATCAATGGGTCGGGCTGGAAAATTTTCGAGAGCTGTTCCGGGATGATTCTTTCCTTCGTGTCATTCGCAATACATTGGCGATGAGCATTATCAACCTGGTATTCGGCTTTTTAAGCTCCATTACGCTTGCCCTCTTGCTTAATGAATTGCGCAGCATTATGTTCAAGCGTTTTGTGCAAACCATAAGCTATCTTCCCCATTTTATATCTTGGGTTGTTGCGGCAAATCTAATCATGAATATGCTTTCCATTGAAGGAATTGTGAATCATATCTTAGTAAGTCTTCATTTGATACAGGAGCCTATTTTGTGGTTGTCAAAAGGAGAGTATTTTTGGTGGATCATAGGCGCATCCAATGTCTGGAAGGGTGTTGGGTGGGGAGCGATCATTTATTTGGCGGCCATGACGATGATCGACCCTTCTTTATATGAAGCTGCAAGTATTGACGGTGCAGGCCGTTTTCGAAAGATTTTCCATATCACGCTTCCCGGAATCAGACCGATCATTGTCATACTGCTCATTATGAGCATTGGTCATATTTTAGACGCCGGGTTTGAACAGCAGTACTTGCTGCAGACTCCAATGGTTGTGGATCAAGCGGAGACGATTGACCTGTTCGTACTCAAATATGGTATCAACTTATCCAGGTATTCGTTTGCCACCGCCTCCGGCATATTTAAAACGCTGATCAGCGTCATCCTGCTGGTTTCCGCTAATCAGTTCGCCAAGCGCATGGGGCAAGAAAGGCTTTTTTAGGAGGGAAGAGAATGGAAAGAATAGATACGGGGCAGAGAAGAAACTGGAAGCTGTCCGCATTTGATTATGTCAATGTGTTGCTGATGCTGATGCTGTTGGTTGTCACATTATATCCTTTTCTCAATACATTGGCTGTGTCCTTTAACCAGGCTACAGACACTGTGTTGGGCAGCAATTTCATTTGGCCGCGCAAATTTACTACTTTAAATTATTCGAATTTGTTTGAGGACAATATGATTTATCATGCCTTTTACATTTCCGTTTCTCGGACGGTTATAGGAACGATAATTAGTGTATTTTGCACGGCTATGCTGGCTTATACGATCAGCAGAAAAGAATATTTTCTGCGCCGCCAAATATCGTTTCTCTTTATCTTTACCATGTATTTCAGCGGTGGACTGATTCCAGGCTATATGCTTATCAAAAACCTTCACATGAATGGCACCTTCTGGGTATATATTATTCCCGGGCTAATCGGGGCTTTTAATCTGATTGTTATGCGTTCTTTTATGGAAGGGCTGCCGGATAGTTTGGTGGAATCTGCGCAAATAGATGGAGCCAATCATTTTACGATTTTCCTTAAAATTGTTTTTCCACTCAGTATGCCGGTTCTGGCGACAGTGGCATTGTTCGTAGCTGTGGGACAGTGGAACAGTTGGTTTGACACCTTTTTGTACAACTCTTCCAAGCAAGATCTGAGCACCTTGCAATATGAATTGATGAAAAAGCTGCAATCCGCCAGCATGAGCGTTAGTGGAAACGCAGAAACCTTGTTTTCAAACTCCGAGAACCAGCAGGCGAACATTGTTACACCAACCTCCATACGAGCTGCCATTACGATTGTGGCTGCAGTGCCCATCATCGTGATCTACCCGTTCCTGCAACGATATTTTGTGCACGGATTAACCTTGGGCGGTGTGAAGGAATAGGCTAGAAGAGGGGTGCTTGCTTTTATTGCTATTTTCTAAGTGTCCGTGTCTGACGAAATTCTCTTCGTCAGACACGGTTTTTGTGCGCCTTTAAACTAAGATTAGCAAAATAATCAATGGCAAACTGACGAAATAATCGCGCTGCCTGTGGCAGATAGCGTTCTACAGTATATGAGAGAGAGAGGGTTCTCTCACATACAGGTTCTTCAATATGCAAGAGTTTCATAGAAGTGCCTGTAGACCCGCCCCACGTAATTGCAGGTATAAAAGCGATCCCCTGCCCTGCTCTTATAAGACCACGAACCGTTGATGGATCATCGCTTTCAAAAATAACATGAGGTGTGAACCCCGAGTGCTTGCAGAATTTATCAGTGATCTCCCGGAGACCCTGCCCTGTTTTTAGGCTAATAAAATCATCACCCGCAACCTCATTTAAATAAATACTTTCCCGCATTGCAAGAGGATGTTCGATAGGGACTGCAAGGAAAATTTCTTCCGTTAGAATGGGAATACTTGTAGTTCCTTCTAGCTTGATGGCGGATGAGGAAATACATAAATCATAGTCTGGCTTGGTTATTGAATTGGAGAAATGTTGTATAAGGTTGAAACTTATATGTGGATACTCCTTTCGGAAAGAGCTTAAGAGATCGGGTAGCAAATTTGAAGCAGCTAAGACGGCAAGTTTTACGGATCCAATTGATTTTCCAGTTAAATCATTAAGTTCATTTTTACCATCCTCTATAGCAGTCAAAGCTTGTTCTACTCTTCTTAAGAAGGCTCTTCCATATTGATTAAGGTATATATACTTTCCGCGGCGGTCAAACAATAAAACTCCAAGTTCTTTTTCTAATGAAGAAATTGTTTTGCTAAGTGCCGGTTGAGGGATATGAAGTTCTTCCGCTGCTCGTGTAACGTGTTCATAACGGGCAACTGTCCGAAAATATTTAAGTTGTAATAGTTCCATAAATAACTCCTTTTATACATTTAGATGTATACATACTATACATAATGATATCTTAGACGTTATATATATTCAATCTTATAATATAATTAGTGGAGCAGTAGGCTGTTAAAAAGGAGAAAATATATGATGAATGAATTGGACTTAGCTAAAAGTTCAGGACGATCTTGGACCACTCGCCGTGACAAAAAAACACGTCAATTAGCTAAGGTTGAGAAGCTAGTGAAAGGCCGCATAATACCCACTGACAGAATAGTTGAAGTTCTTGAGAACCTTATAGTGACTGGTGACTGTGTGGCACTGGAAGGCAATAATCAAAAGCAGGCGTCTTTCCTTTCTACTGCACTTAATAATGTAGATCCGGGTAAAGTTAATAATTTGCATATGGTCATGTCAAGTGTTTCAAGACCGGAGCATCTTGAAATCTTTGAAAAGGGTATTGCTAGGATACTTGATTTTTCATATTCTGGAGCTCAAAGTCTTCGAATGGCACAAATGATTGAGGATGGCATTGTGAAAGTAGGTTCAATTCATACCTATCTTGAGTTATATGGAAGGCTATTTATTGATTTAACGCCAAACATAGCTTTGGTTGCTGCAGACAAGGCAGATGCAGAGGGGAATCTTTATACCGGACCAAACACGGAAGAGACACCCACTATAGTTGAAGCTACAGCATTTCGTGATGGCATTGTTATTGTTCAGGTTAATGAAATGGTTGATGAATTGCCAAGGGTGGATATTCCAGGTTCATGGGTAGACTTTATCGTTGTAGCTGATAAGCCCTATCAGCTGGAAGCTTTATTTACGAGAGATCCCAGACTGATTAGTGAGATGCATATTCTAATGGCTATGATGACTATTCGTGGAATATATGAGCGTCATAACGTAACTTCACTTAATCATGGAGTAGGCTTTAATACGGCAGCCATTGAGCTGATTCTTCCAACTTACGGGGAATCCCTCGGGTTAAAGGGAAAAATATGCAAAAATTGGGCGCTTAATCCTCATCCCACACTTATTCCTGCTATTGAAAGTGGCTGGGTGGAAAGTGTCCACTGTTTTGGTGGGGAAGTAGGTATGGAAAAATATGTTGCAGCACGACCGGATGTATTCTTTACTGGCCGTGACGGAAGCCTTCGCTCTAATCGGGCGATGTCGCAGGTTGCTGGACAATATGCAGTGGATTTGTTTATAGGATCTACTTTTCAAATAGATGCTGATGGAAATTCATCAACGGTTACCTTAGGCAGACTTGCCGGCTTTGGAGGAGCGCCTAATATGGGAGCCGATCCTCATGGGAGAAGACATGCAACGGATGCTTGGTTAAATATGATTACTGGGGAAAGCCCTGTAGTTCGGGGGCGGAAACTAGTTGTTCAAATGGTGGAGACCTATCAAAATGGTCATACACCTGTATTTGTTGAGTCCTTGGATGCGATTAAAGTTGGGCATGATGCTAAATTGCCTATAGCGCCGGTAATGATTTACGGTGATGATGTTACACATGTTGTAACAGAAGAAGGAATTGCTTATTTATTCAAGGCAAGGAGCCTTGAAGAGCGGCGTATGGCGTTAGCCGCAGTAGCTGGGGTAACACCCATAGGACAAACATGCAGTATTGAGATGGTGCAACAATTAAGACAGGATGGAATTGTGGCTTTGCCGGAGGATCTTCATGTTAGGCGGACTGATGCCAAACGTTCCTTACTGGCAGCAAAAAGTATAGATGATCTAGTGAAATGGTCCGATGGATTATATGAACCACCGGCTAAGTTCCGTAACTGGTAAGGTGATTCATGGGAGGTGTAAGAATTATGGAGCAATTGTCTTTTGAATATAAAGCTACAAAATCCGTGACTAAGCATGCATATGTTGGAGTAGTTGCTTCAGGGGATTTGGAAATATTACTAGAGCCATCAAAAAAAGAGGTTTCGTACGTCGTTGTAAGAACTTCTTCTGATGGTTTCAGGCAGACATGGAAGAGCGTTTTAGACAGATTTTTTTCTGTAAATGACATTGCAGCAAATATTGAAATTAACGATTTCGGCGCAACTCCAGGAATGGTTTCGATGAGATTATTACAGGTGTTGGAGGTGTGCAGCGTTGAAAAAACAGAAGGATAGTTTTGTAGAGCTAAATGCCCGCGAAAGGTCAAGGGCCCTACTTGATAAAGATACGTTTAGAGAATTGCTTGGGCCATTTGAAAGACTGGAATCTCCACACTTGTCACAGCAAGGTATAGTACCGCAAAGCGATGACGGTGTAGTGGTAGCTCGCGGTTTAATTGATGGAAAATCCGCTGTAGTTATAGCTATTGAAGGGGCTTTTCAAGGAGGCGGGATTGGTGAAGTTTCCGGTTCGAAAATCGCCGGAGCACTGGAACTTGCAATTCGTGATAACGAGAAAGGTGTAAGAACTCTTGCAGTAGTTGTGTTGGACAGCGGTGGTGTGAGACTTCAGGAAGCCAACTATGGATTGCTTTCGATTTCGGAAATTCAATCCGCTATTGTTGCTTTACGTAAGCTTGTACCGGTAGTCGGTATTATACCGGGAAAGGTAGGTTGTTTTGGCGGAATGTCCATGACAGCAGGCTTATTCAGTACGATCTTAATGACTCCTGAAGGTAGGCTCACACTGAACGGTCCCGAGGTTATTGAACAGGAGGCTGGTATAGCTGAATGGGATTCTACAGACAGACAAATGATATGGAATACGATCGGAGGTATACAGCGTCATGCTACAGGTTTAGTAGATGTTCTTGTTGAAGACGACATAACTGCGATAAAGGGAGCGCTTCAAACTACTTTCAGAAGTGAACAATGCAACGGATTCAGAAGCTCTCAAGTAGATTCTTATCTTTCCAAGCTTTACGCTATTGACCCTACTAAAACGCTAACTCCTTTAGAATTACGTCAAATGTGGGAAAGCGAAGCTAGTATGGGGGTTGTTGAACATGAAGTAAAGGACCATATTGAAAATTTTGATGAAGAAGTGATAAGTCGCGGGAAAATCTGGTTTAAAGCCCTAACGGGCTTGTTAAATCCAGGATTCGGGAATGTGCCGTCAGTATTATGTGCTGATAATGAATTAAGCGGGGAACTTGTTCGATATATTACAGTGGTTCCAAATCCCAATAGCCGTTTTCCAAGAGCTCGTCATGGTGAAGTGGGTTTGGAGGAAGGTTGGACTATTGCAAAATATGTCCGTGAAGCAATAGAAGAAGATGCAAACAAAGAAATACGTCGGGCAATAGTTGCAGTAGTAGATGTACCGAGTCAAGCTTATGGTTATAAAGAAGAATTACTAGGAATATTTTTATCCTGCGCAGCTTCAGTAGATGCTTATGCAACTGCAAGATATGCCGGTCACCCGGTTATCGCATTACTTGTTGGGCCAGCTATATCTGGAGCATTCTTGGCACATGGATATCAGGCGAATAGGATTATAGCGTTTGATGATCCGGGTGTTATAGTGCATGCAATGTCAAAACAGTCTGCTGCCAGAATTACAAAGCGAAGTGTTGATGAATTGGAGTCAGCTTCTAAAAAAGTCCCGTCAATAGCCTATGATATTCGGTCCTATTCAACCCTTGGAGCTTTGCATGAATTAATGACGGGTATCAATGCGGATGACCCAGGCAAAGAGGATGTTGAAAAGGTATTAACTAGTCTGGCAGCGGCTATAAAAGCTGCACGTGAATCTCCAAAGGACTTGAGCAACCGGCTCACTTCCCATAATGCTGTAACAGGAAGGGCTGCTTCCATAAAAGTACGGGAAAGGCTTGCAGAGGAATGGAATTAAATCCGCACGATTTAGTACGATTTAGAAATATTGACAGTATAATCTTTGATTCACCACAATCTCCATGGGCTATTCAATCTCTGATGAAAGCGCCCTTCGTAGTGGTACGCCGAGCTCCAATACTAGGGTGTGCGGTTCCGGTGGGGATACGCGGAAATCGTCGAAATCAGAGGTCCGCTGCGACTATAGAAATCGATAATATAATTGAGCGTGTCTCTCCAGAAGAGCTCGCATTCCGCAAAAGCTGGAGAACAAATAAGCATCTTCAAGAAATCGGGATTTCTTATGCCCTTGAGTTTGTAGACAGCATTTTAACTCAGGAGGGAATAAGCTGGGGACCGACTGGAAGCATAGGTTATGAGCTTGCTAGTGGAATTAATACCGCTACAAAAAACAGCGATATGGATATTATTATTCGAGTTTCGGAGTGTTTGCCTGTGAACACTTCAAAACAGTTGATGAATAGACTCCTGCAGACAACTGTCAAAGTTGATGTGCAACTAGAAACATTAAAAGGCTGTGTAATACTTGCTGAGTACGCAAGAGGGGAAAGTTCAATTATGCTACGAACAACAGATGGGCCTCGGCTCGTTGAGAGTCAATCACTATAGGATTATGTTTGGAGGTGCAGAGTGAGCATTGCATATTTATTTCCAGGTCAAGGATCACAAGCACCTGGCATGCTTCATGATTTACCTAAACACCCTATAATAACTGAAAAAATTGAGGAAGCAAGCATGGTTTTAGGAGAGGATGCACTTACACTGGATACAAATGAAGCCCTTTCTTCTTCAACAAGGGCAGTTCAGCTTTCTTTACTTATTCACGAAGTAGCAGCAGCCAGCTTATTAAAGTCTAAGGGAGCGGTTGCAGACATGGTTGGAGGGCACTCCATAGGAGCTTTTGCAGCAGCTGTTGTGTGTGGTTCGCTCCGCTTTTCAGATGCAGTAGCTGTAGTGGAGTTAAGAGGAAGGCTAATGGAAGAGGCTTATCCATCAGGTTTTGGGATGGGGGTTATTATTGGACTGGATGAAAGACATTTAACTTTACTAATAACCAAGATAAATACAGAGAATAATCCGGTTTATATTGCAAATCTGAATGCACAGGATCAGATTACGATTGCAGGGAGTATTTCTGCTGTAGAACAAGTTTTTATATTGGCCCGTTCAATAGGAGCGTACAAAACAAAGCTGCTTGACGTAAGTGTACCATCTCATTGCAGACTTCTTAGTTCGGTTTCTAATGAACTCACTAAGGAACTGAAGAGTGTTAAACTTAAGGATTCAAATATTCCGTATATTGGGAACTGTAGGGCAAGGGTACTAAGAAAAGCAGAGGAAATAAGGAATGATTTATCAGAGGGTGTAGCAAATCCCGTTCGTTGGCATGAAGGTACTACATTAATGTTTGAACGGGGCACCCGATTATTTGTTGAGATTGGACCAGGAGACACTCTTACAAATCTCGCAAGGAAGGGTTTTCCTGATTCACGATGCATATCTGCCATGAACAGTGGACTAGATTCGGCGATGTTACTAATTACAAGAGAAAGAGAGAAGTGCAACAACGGATAAGCTGGAATTTTTTGGGGGTATCATGGAGAAAGAAAAAATAGTATTTCTAAACGAAATTTCTTTAACAATCAGTAGCTTCGCATTGCAGTCCATACTTTATGAAGTATCATGTTTTCCATCCCCAGGGCTGGTTTCTCCGACATCTAATGGAGCGCACGAGGATATGGACTACTTTACCTTTATTGATAGCACTGCAGTCTTGAGTAAGTATCTAGCCCTATTTGTGCAGCATGGATATAGTAGTCAAACTTATCTGGAAATTTTTAAAGATGTTAGAGCCCTCGGAGTCAAAGCAGAAGAAGAAATGTTTATGAAAACCAAAGGGATAAATACTCACAAAGGGATGTTATTCCTGATGGGCATAGCTTGTGCTGCAGTAGGTAAAGCTTTTTATGAAAAAAAAACCTTTGGTGAATTAAGAAATATAATAATAAAGATGGCTAACGGTTTGGTAGAAAATGATTTTATAGCACTGCTAAATAAGCCGGAACTATCACACGGGGAAAAAATATACCTGAAATATAAAATTGATGGTATAAGAGGTGAAGTAGAAAGAGGAATGCCGATTGTTTTTCAATATTCCTTAGAACTATTTAAACAAAATGCAGATTTAAGTATTAATGACAGGCTAGTTCATACATTGATTGGTTTAATGGCGCAATGCAATGATACGACGATACTTCATAGACACAGTATAGAAAAACTGGAAAGCGTTAAAGAAAAAGCGAGAGGCATCATTGAAATAGGCGGTATGAAAAGTACCCAGGGTAAAGAACGGATAGCAATAATGAGCCAGGAGTTTATAACAGAAAAAATCAGTCCGGGTGGAAGTGCAGACTTACTTGCCATCACCGTGTTTTTATTTTTAGTTGAACAATATATGAATAAGGAAATTTAAAATTGAACGGGAGTGATTATTATGACAACAAACAGAATGAAGGAGCTTTTACAAGACCCGGAAATTAATGAATTAATAAGACAGAGGGAGCACAGTAATTTTCTTGAATATCAAAAAGCTTTAGTGAAAAAATATAGAATGCGTAATAAGTATATTAAAAAGGGACAGATTTTATTTGTCGGCTCTTCATTAATGGAACATTTTCCTATTGAGGAAATGCAAGCTGTACTGAGTTTAGACCGTTTTATCTATAATCGCGGAGTTGGTGGCATCACTACAAAAGATCTGCTTTCTCTAATGAATGAGTGCATTTTTGAATTAGAACCTTCAAAAATATTTATAAATATTGGATCAAATGATATCGGCGGTGGTCTGGATAATGAAAAAAAAGAAATACTTTTAGAAAATTATAAAGAAATTCTGCTGCGCATCAAAGAAATATTGCCTACATGTGAAGTGTACGTAATGGCTTATTATCCAGTAAATGCAAAGGGGAATTTTGGGCTGGATTCAGAAAGTCAAAGCAACATGTTTGCTTCTCGTAATAATACAAATATTTTGTCAATAAATGAAGAAGTCAAAGAATTAGCTATGAAATTAGGGCTTAACTTTATAAACGTTAATGAAGGTTTAACAGATGAAGAAGGGAATTTAAGAGCAGAATATACTGTGGAAGGTGTTCATATGTGGCCAAATGCATATTCAGTTATTCTTGAGAATATGAAAAAGCACTTATATTAACTCGACTTTCATAGCTTGAATTCGATAACTATTCCTTGATGTAACAGGGATGGGGCAAAGCCAAATCCGCTGCTGGAGTTAATGCTAAATGAGCGCTAAAAGCGTCTTGCCCCTCTACTGACTTTCTAAATCGTTAGTAATATTGTTCAATCTAGTGAAAAGTAGGATTTCATTATAGCGAAGAAATAATTAACGAAAAGCTGATATGGGATTTACAAACGGACTTGTTATTAATCATGAGAATAAGACGCTGATTTGCATTTAGAAATAGAAGTATGCAAGCGTATTATAGCCCATCCCGAAGGGGAATTGAAAAGCTGCAATCGGCTGCAACCTTAATAATAACATCAAAGAAAGCGTTGACATCTTTATTGGTGTATTCTTATAATAGATTTGAAATCGATTTCATTTGTTGCCTTATTCGCTTCAACTATTTTATGGTTTTGAGAGTGGGAGGGATGAAAAGGGGCAATCTGTTTTCTTTAATGAAATCGATTTCAAGAAAATGAGATTCCAAAGGAGTCATATTACATTTGATGCCTTAGGTGCTCAAACCTTTTATACGGTTTTGAGAGAGGGAGGAATGAAAAAATAATTCTGTTTTCTTTTTTTATATCATGAAAATGAAATCGATTACAAATAATGAGAGTCGAAAGGAGTCATGTATGCAGTCCATAAGCACATCGGTAAAGCGCAAGCGGGGGCATAACAAATATTTCGCGGCTGCCATGGCACTGGTTTTGCTGTTCCCAGTCGTGTTCGGGGGAATGGCACGAGATATCGCATACGCGCAGGAGACGCCACCACAGACGCAGACAGACAGCAAGTGGTATCAGAACTTTGAGCAGGCCGGGCCGGATGGAACCTATGGAATTTCTGCCGTTGGCACCTCATCAACAGCGTCGGTTACAGACCGGACACCTGGAGGCGGAAGCCGGGGAAGTGTACGCCTGATCCAGACGAACGACAATAATCCCGGCGGCGGAGCCTGGAACACCGATGTTTACGGGTTCACGGTATCGCCGCAGAAGGATACAGTTACAGAAGCGACCTATTATGATGCTTCTGCCTATAACTATTTAAATTTTTACATTCTGGACGCCGATGTTCATAACCCGAATGTTGTCATCCGGGATGCAGACGGGAAAGTATGGAATGCCAATACGGACCAGGCACTGTCCGTGAAGGATGAGTGGACGAGGCTTTCGATTCCGCTCGATAAGACAAAACTCGATTTTTCGCGGATTGTCTCCATTTCGCTGGGCGAGTATTGGGGCTGGGGCAACATCTATTATTTTGACGAGCTGTACTTTGCCAAATCTGCTGCCGCTCCGCCGCCCGCTTATCCGGATGATGGCGTAGAGCCGTCGGCGCCTGTCATGTACCAGAGCTTCGAACCACCCGGCAGTGATGGCAGCTATGGCTTGGCAGGTCAGGGAAGCGCGACCGCCGCCAAGCGTGTCACCACGGATGCTGCTTATTCCTCAAGCTCCGGCAGTCTTAAAATGGTGCAGAACACCTATACGGACGGGGAAGGGAAGGAACGGAACGAAGCCTGGGACACCGGCGTTTATGGAGCCGGAATTAAACCTGAAGGCGGCTTGACCGTATCCGGTGCGACGTATATGGATGCTTCCCCCTTCAGTTATCTGTTGTTCTATGCCAAGGATACGACAGCGGCAGCCGGATCCAGTATTCATGTTGTATTCAAGGATGCCCAAGGCGGGGTCTGGGATACGGAAACAAGCGCAGCGGTCAAGACGGAGTCAAAGCAATGGGTGAAAATGACCGTAAAGTTGGACAAATCGAAAATTGATTTGTCCAGACTGCAGCAGATTGAGCTCGGAACGTACTGGGGGTACGGTAATGTGTACTACTACGATGATCTTTATCTGGCCCAGAACGAAACGGATGCTTCGCCTGCCTTTGAGCCAGAGCGCACGGCCTTGTTCAATGATTTCGAGAGCGGAACCGGATACTCCGCAGGCAGCGCTGCCACCGCCGAATCCTCAGGGGATATAGCCAACGCAGCAGGCAAGGCCGGTGTCATGGTCACGACAGGCAAAAATGACTGGCCTTATACGGCCGGGAGTTATTTGAGCGTACAGCCCAAAGCAGGCGGTACGTTCGATGCGTCGGCTTATTCATATCTTGCTTTCTATCTGAAGGACACCCAGGGCAGCAATGGAGTGGAATTCCGTATCAAGGACGCCAACGGGGGCGTCTGGGACACGTGGGGAACCTCCAGCTCGACCAAGAATAAATGGGTCAAAATGCTGCTTCCGCTGGAAGGTGCCTCGAAGATTGACCTGACAAAAATCGTTTCGGTCGACGTCGGCTTTTACAATGCCGGAGTGTATTATCTTGATGATATGTATTTTGCCATAGCCGAAGACGATGTGCTGGCCGGCTTCATCAGCGTAACCCAGAATATCGGAGCGGTCTGGTATCAGAATTTCGAGACGAGAGGACAGGACGGACAGTACGGGATTACGGCCGGTACTGGGGTGAGTACCGCACTCAGCATGGAGAAGTCTGCGAGTGCATACAACTCTGCGAGCATTCGGGCTGTGCTGTCCGAGGATTCGTCCAACCCTGCCATGAATGGCATAACCGTCAGGCCGCAGGCGCTCGAAGAGTCCCCGGATAAGAACCTGCCATACGACTATCAGCCGGAGTTCGACGCCACAAATTTCAGCCATCTGATCTTTTATGTGTGGGATGAGCAGGGCGGTCAGACGCTGTCGGTACAGTTGAAGGAAGCTGGCGGCAGAACGGTTGACTGGCAGACCGGAGGGACGACAGCAGACGGCTGGAATCGGATCGTCATGCCTTTGGACAAAAGCGTGAGTTTCCAATTTGCACGCCTTAGCGCGGTGACGGTGACACCGGGGAAAGCGGGGACCTATTATCTGGATGAATTTTATTTCGGTAAAAATGAAAGCGCAGTCTTTCCGAATGCCGGCTTTACGCAATTGGTGCTGAAGGATGTGGACGGTGAAGCGATGCCTTATTCGGGCAATCTGCCGCTGGGTTCTTTCGAGAAGCAGCAGGACAGAACGTACCTCTCTTTAAACGGGGATTGGAAAAAAGAAAGAACCACCCTGGATTCCCAGCTGTCAGCAGCACCCCGGGACAGCGCCAGAACTGCCGGTCTTGAGGAAGAGGCGGGCGGCAGACAGCAGACTGGTTACAACGACTCCGGCTGGGCCGGCAAGACGCTGCCTCTCCCGGAGGATGAGAGCGCGGTTTACGAATCTCCGAGCGGACCGGAGAACAAGAGTGACAAGTCGGGTTATCAGGGCGGGGTATGGTACCGCAAGCATTTTGAGGTGAATAGCTCACTTAAGGGGCAGCCTGCACAGCTTACTTTCCTCGGCGTCAACTATTTCGCGGATGTGTGGATCAATGGACAATATGCGGGCGGGCATCAGGGCGGTTACACGCCGTTCGCACTGGACGCTTCCGGTCTATTGAACTATGGCGGCGACAATGTGATCGCGGTGCGGGTCGATAATCCGAAATGGGACACGTTCAATAACGGGGAAATACTGCCATACGCGACGTCCGACTGGTTCAACTACACAGGAATCCTGCGGGACGCCTACTTTGAATTTATGCCGGACACTTATGTGGTGCGCAGTGATGTGCGTACGCTGGATACCGATGGACATCTGTCGGTCCGCTCCTTTCTGAATCATACGGGCAAAACGGCGGAGCAGGTTCAGCTGTCTTATACAGTCTATGAAGCGGAGATCGGAGAGGGTAACCGGCTCAGCGAATATGCACAGAACCTGACGGGTACGGAAGCCGCCGCGGTGCAAGGAGGAGTATTTACGGTTCCGGCCAGCGGGCAGGCGGTACAAACGGTCGAGGTGAAGGTACCTGAGCCGCAGCTGTGGAGTCCGTCTGAACCGAATCTGTATATTTTAAAGGTAGAGCAGAAGACCGGCGGAGCAGTAACGGACACCTTCTATACCCAGTTCGGTATCCGTACGCTGGAAGCGGAGGGTGTACAGCTTAAGCTGAACGGAGAGTTGGCCCCGTTCCTTACCGGGGTCGGTTATACGGAGGACAGCAGCGACAAAGGACCTTCTCTGGATGATGCTACCCGGTACAGCGACCTGCTGAAGATCAAGGAGGAGCTGAAGGCCAATTTCGTCCGGACCGGGCATTTCCCTCACAGCCTGCCGACCTATCAGTATGCCGACCGGATCGGCCTGGCCCTCTGGCAGGAAATTCCAGCCTATTGGTTCAGCGGAGAAGCCTTCGACCTGCAGCGTCAGCGGGGCCAGGCCAAGCAAATGATGGAGGAAATGATCTTCAGTAATTACAACCGGCCTTCCGTCTGGTTTGACGGAGTCAGCAATGAGTCAGGCGGGCAGCTGGAGCGTGTCAACTTTATCCGAGAGCTGCGCGACGCTGCACATGCCATCGACGGAACAAGACTGGTCGGCCAGTCCGCCGTGGCGAATCCGTACAAAGGCGTGAGCGACCATTCGCATTCCCCGGCGGATATCATCGGAATGACCATGTATTTCGGAGCCTTCTACGGTGCAAATACAGACTTGGAGACACAGGAGGAAATCGAGGCTATACATGCGCTGCATCCGGGCAAGCCGATCATCGCCACAGAGTACGGCTACTGGTCGGGTGACGAAACCGCCTCGGACACAAGGCAGACGACGCTATTCACCGGCACCTTCAATGCCTTTGCCCGCACAGCTACCCGGGCGGAGGACGGAACACCGAACCCGGGCGGACTGCTGAGCGGCGCGGCCTGGTGGACCGCATATAACTGGTATACCAATATTACGGGCCTGCAGACGATGGGCCTGTATCATATGGACCGGACAACGCCGAAGCAGGTGAAGGATATTCTGGCGGAGCGGTATAACCGGTATAACCGGATTTCGGCCGGAACACAGCCGCAGCCGGCAGGTATTTCGGCTTGGTTCCAGAGCTTTGAGTCGGGCCGGGGTTATTTATCTTCATCCGCTCAGCTGCAGCTGGAATCAGCAGCGGACAGTGCAGCCGGCAACGGCACGAAGAGTCTAAAGATCACAGCAGACTCCGGTGCGGACGGGACTTATGCCGCATTTGTTCCGCAGGGCGGCGCGATCAACAGTGATCTGACAGGCTACAATTACCTGAACTTCTACGCTAAGGACAGCGTGGGGGACAGACCTCTTTCCGTTACGCTTGTGGATGCCGAGGGGCGTTCCTGGACAACGGAGACGGAAGGGAAGACGGTAAAAGACACATGGACGCGGCTGAGTGTTCCGCTTCTGAAGGCGCAGGGCGTGCCGCTCTCCAGCCGGCAGCTGAATACGCTGGCGATTACCCAGATCAGGATCGGTGTGAATGCTTCTGAACAGCTATGGGTCGACAACTTCTTCGCGGCAACCTACAAGAACGGCGCGGAGCCCGCTTCGTATCCTGTTGGTTCCAGTGGCTGGTTCCAGTCTTTTGAGGAGACAGACGTACAGGTCGGCCAGGGTGTGAATGCCGCTGCGGCGGTGGACCGGACATTCGGGGTCAATCCTGGAGGAACGGGAAGTGTGAAGCTGGAAGTCACTGGAGACGGCGGCTCACCGGGAGCAGATAAGCAATCTGTCATCATTAGACCCCAGGGCGGCGCAGCTTCGATAGATGCTTCCGGCTTCAATTATCTGGCTTTCTATGTTAAGGATATGCAGGGGTCGAACACCGTCCACGTTACCTTTGCGGATACGGACGGTACGGTCTCCGTGAACAACTGGACCGATGTCGGTTCAGTCAAGGGGCAGTGGACGAAGGTGTATCTTCCGCTGATGAAGACCTCTGCGGACATCAGCCGTCTAAAAGAAATCCGGTTGTCGGAGTGGAATCCCGGCACCTATTATTTTGACGATCTGTACTTTGCCGAATATCCGTCGGATGAAATTCCCGCCACGTATACGGAAAAGATTCCGGAGAAGAACCATCCGGAAGGCCAAATCAAGGTAGCTGCGGTCGGCGATAGCATCACAGCGGGAGCCGGGCTGAAATATGCCGGGGTAACAAGTTATCCGGCACAGCTCCAGTCGCTGCTCGGCAGCAACTTTGCCGTCAAGAACTTCGGTGTCAGCGGCCGTACGCTGCAAAAGGATGGCGACGATCCGTACTGGAAGGAAGCGGCATTTGCGGCTAGCCAGACTTATGCACCAGACGTCGTGGTTATCCAGCTTGGCACCAACGACACGAAATCCTGGAACTGGAAGAAGGGGCAGAACCAGTTTCTGAGCGATTATAAAGAGCTGATTCAATTGTATCAGGCACTGCCAAGTCATCCGAAGGTCTTTGTCAATCTGCCGCCGGTAGTGTTCAACGACGATCCGAACGAGGCTTATGGCATTGTTGCCTCCGTCCTGCAAAACGGAGTCATTCCTCTGATCCGTCAGGCGGCCGAAGCGACAGGCGCAACCCTGATCGACGTGAACGCGGCCACAGCCGGAAGCAGCAGCGACTTCCCGGATAAGATTCATCCGAATCCAAAGGGAGCCTGGACTTTAGCCAATACAGTGGCCAAAGCCATCCGGGGCACACTTTACAGCATTGGGGATACAGAGGTTACGACCTGGAAGGATGGCAAGGCCGGTGCGTATTCGATTATGTACGATGATGGCATCTACGAATCCAATTTACGGTTTGCCGGATTGCATGAAAAATACAGCCTGAAGGGAACATTGGCGCTGATCAGCGGCTGGATCGACGATGCCTATAATGACACTGGCGCTTCCACGGGAACGTGGGAGCAGTGGAAAGCGCTGCTGGATAAAGGGGTTTTCGATGTAGCAAGCCATACGGTTACTCACCGCAATCTGACCACGCTCAGCGCGTCAGATGTGTCCTCCGAGTTCAAGGATTCTGTCGCCCGGATCAAGGAGAAGACCGGCTATAAGCCGGAAACGCTGGCGCTCCCGTACAATACGGGCAATGCGGCGGTTGCGGAGGAAGCAGCCAAATATTTCGTTGCCGCGCGCCAGGGAGGCAACAATGCCGGCAACGCCAGCGGCACAGAACAGTATTACAATCTGAGCAGCACAATGGTTGAAAGTACGACAACGGCTGCCCAACTGGATGCGTGGACCGACTTTGGCATCGCCAAGGGCAACTGGCTGATTCTGACCGGCCATGGCAATGATGGTGAAGGCTGGTCCTCACCTCCGCTCAGCCTGTTTGACAATCATTACGGATATGTAGCCCAGCGGATAGATGCTCTTTGGAATGGTACCTTTGCCGAGGTGGGCAAATATTCGCGTGAAAGACAGAACGCAACGGTTAAGGCTGCTAAAGCCGCTTCCGGTGCAATTGAGGTTAAGCTGGAGGGCACACTGGACCCGGCAGTTTACAATGAGCCGCTGACCTTGAGAACGAAGGTTCCGGCAGAATGGAGTGAGGTTACTCTCACCCGGGGAGCCGCTTTGCAGAACCTGAAGCCGGTCCGTGAGGGTGAAGGCACATTCGTCTATTACGAAGCCGTGCCTGGAACGCAAATGCTGGTTATCAGCAAGAAAGGAACGCCTGCTACCAGCCCGGATACCGGAACCGGCACACCGGCCCCGTCCGTCTCCGCTGGCATAGCAGACGGTGCGAAGTCTGTTCTTGCTCCCGGCACAGCGGAGCTTACGAAGGCGCTTGCCGCCGCTCCGGCGGATGCCAATGGAGTGCGGACGCTTACGTTTGAGGCCGGATCAGCCGCGGGTAAGACAACATTCGAATTGCAGCTGCCAGCCTCGTATCTGGCTTCGATGAAGCAGGTGCTGATCAAATTTATTACCCCTGCAGGCAGCCTGCTGCTTCCGGGCGATATGTTTGCAGGCATGGCTAAAGACGCGAAGCAGATTGCTGTGTCCGTTAAGCTCGCGGATCTGTCCGGTGCGGATGAGGACGTCAAGCAGGCTGCGGGCAGCCGTCCGGTTGTCGAGCTGGGCGCAGCCGTGGACGGCAACCCTGTCAGCTGGCAGAACAATCTAGCGACCGTTACGTTCCGCACGCCTTACCAGCCTTCTTCCGCCGAAGCGCTCAACCCGTCTCGGCTGACGTTCTGGCAGATCGGGGAAGACGGGAAGGGACAGCCGGTAGTCAGCGGACGATATGACAGCGCAGGCGGCGAGATGTTATTCACCACACATCACTTCAGCCGCTATGCAGTTGTCTCTGTAGCCAAGAGTTTCGGCGATTTGGGCCGCTACGGCTGGGCGCAGCCCGCGGTGGAAGCTCTTGCCTCTAAGGGCGCCATCCGGGGAGTCTCGCAGCATTCGTATTCGCCTGCGCAAACTATTACCCGCGCGGATGCGGTAGTCATGATTATGCGGCTGCTTGATCTGCAGGTGCAGGCGTCCCATTCCTTTACGGATATAGCGCAGAGTAATTATTACTATGAAGATGTGAATGCTGCGCGGACGCTGGGCATTGTGCGCGGTACGGGCAGCAGCGAGTTCCGGCCGGAGCAGCCGGTAACCCGTCAGGAAATGATGATGATGCTGGACAACGCCATGCTTGCTGCAGGCAAGGAACGCTCCGTGGGCAGCGGGGAGGCATTGCCGGAATTCCGGGATGCTTCGCAGATATCCGCTTATGCCAGGGAAAGTGTCGCCCGGGCGGTTTCAGCCGGCTTGTTCCAGGGTTATAACGGTTACTTACAGCCCGCTTCGCCGATCACCAGGGCTGAAGCTGCTGTCACGCTTTATCGGTTGTACGGAATAATGTACTAGTTGAATTGGCGGCCGTTTCGGCGAACGTATTTTGCCGGAGAGGGCCCGATCCTTCGAAAGGAAGGGCAGAAATCAGGCATAGCTTGTGCTGTGCCTGATTTGTTTTGCCGTAAAACGTAAAGAAGTGAAGGCTATATTGAATGAACTTAATAACTACACAAAAGGGCAATACAGAGGGAGGGGGATTTTGGAAGATTATTGAGATAACAAGTGGAAAGTTAGAAGGGCTGTAGGAAGGCAGATTGTGTGTCTTCAAGGGCATTCCTTATGCCACGCCGCCTGCAGGCAGGGAACGAAAGGAGATTGAAATCGATTTCATTAATGCTATAATGGATTTATCAAACCTTGAAAGTATGTGAACTGATGAAGGATAGCAAAATTATCGATGTTGCCCGAATTGCCAATGTCTCACCTGCCACGGTATCCCGCGTATTGAACGACAGTCCGCTGGTAACCAAGGAAACGCAAAGCAAGGTACTGAAGGCCATTCAGGAATTGAATTATAAACCGAACGCCATGGGCAAACAGCTCCGATCCCGGAAGACCATGACGCTGGGCGTCGTCGTACTCGATATCGGTATATCCTATCATGCCGAGATTATCAAGGGAATTGAACAAAGGGCGAACGCAATGAATTACAAAATCCTCATCTGTGATTCGCAAAATGAGAAGGAGAGGGAACTGGAGTATTTGTCGCTGCTCCAGAACCGGACAGTAGACGGCATTATTCTGGTGGCGCCGATGCTAAGCGACGGAGAGATCGCAGCCTTCGCTGGTGAAGGCTACACGATTGGGGTTATCGGACGCCGGCTTGGACATCTTAATATTCCCTGCTTCACTACGGATAACTGGAAAATCGGCCGTGATGTGGTCACTCATCTGGCAGCGAACGGGCACCGGCGTATTGCTTTTCTGAACGGCTACGAGGATGCGCTGGATAGCATCGAGCGGCTGCAAGGGTTCAAGGAGGGGCTGGCTGCGGCCGGACTTCCTTTTCTGCCAACTCTGGTTGACAAAGGAGAATTCTCCGAAGATGGAGGATATGCGGCTTTCCGTCGTCTATGGGAAAAGAGCAGTGATTTCACAGCGGTTTTTGCCGCCAATGACGAGATGGCACTAGGTGTGTACAAAGCTTGCTCTGAGTATGGCATTGCGATTCCGGACCGCATGGCGGTGGTGGGCGTCGACAATATCCGGATTACCAACTATGTATCGCCTAAGATCAGCTCAGTTGAACAGCCGCTGTACGAGTTGGGGGCGCTGCTGGCGGACAAGGTTATCGATCAGATCAACGGTAATCTCCAGCCGGGTCAAAGGGATTTTATGATCGATTCCAGGTTGGTTGTCAAAGGTTCTTCGCAAAAAGGGGCTGATTCGAAATGAATGCCTACTTACGCGGCTGGAACAACACTATCCTTTGGTGGGGGGATCATGCATGAAAATGCCGCACAGAAAGGTAGATCGCTACTTCGGGAAGTTTTTTTCCGTAATGGTAGTCACGATTTTTCTGACAATCTCCATCCTGTCCATCATTCTGTATATGAATTTTGAGAAAATCGCGCTCCGCCAATCCTATGATCAGACGATGGACAGTCTGGCGCAGACGACTCAGGAAGCCTCCGTGATGGCTGTGACCGCCGCCACATTCGCCAAGCAGATTCACAGCGACCAGAATGTCGCCAATCTGCTTAATTTTCCCGACGTCAGTGCGCTGGACATCGCCGCTTCCATCCGGCAGCTGACCAATTACCGTGAAACCTCGCCGTTTATCGAGTCTATCTATGTGTACAATGCCGAGGCGCGCACCTTCTATGTCACTTCCGATATGAACGTGCCTTCTGTGTTCAGCGAGCCGGATTTTTACGACCAGGAGCTGCGCAGCATGCTCCATCATGTGAACGATTACAACACGCTAATGCCGATTCCCCGCAAGCTGAGGATCGATGGGCTCGTCGGAAACATCGCTGAGCGGGAACGGGATACGTATACTTTTTTGCTGTATGACACGCTCAGCAAGAAGTCGCGGAAGAATGCGGTCGTCGTCAACATCAAGGAGACGCAGCTGCATAAGCATATCGACGGTTCTCTGACGAATGATCCGACGAATACCTTTCTGATCGACGAGAACGGCACACTTGTCACGAACAGCTGGAAGACACCGATGCTGACCAGCCTTAAGGGCACGCCGTATATAGACCGGATATTGCGCGATCCGGAGGGCTCAGGGTATTTTGCCGCTGCGGTAGATCATGTCAAATCACTGGTCACCTACAGCAGGCCTGACTATCTGGGCTGGAGGTATATCCGCATTGTGCCTTATTCAGTGATCAGCCGGAATATCGACAGTATGCGGACCAAGACGATGATCGTTGCCGGGGGCATCCTGCTCGCCGGACTTGCGCTGTCTTCTCTGCTGTCCCGGCGGATTTTCAGCGGGCTGAACCACAAGCTCTCCCGGCTGGGTAAGCTGGAAACAGAGCAGCGGGAGAGTGTCCAGGCCATGCGCACGGATTATCTCCGCAGCCTGTTGAAGGGATATACACAGATGAACGCCCGGCATGCAGCCGCCCGGTTTGAACACTACAGCATTCCGCTGGATCCTGTACAGCCGGTCCGTGTCTTGCTGATCATGGTGGACGATCACCTGCTGTTCGTGAACCGATACAAAGCGGAGGACCGCAAGCTGTTGCTCTACGGAGTGCTCAACATTGCCCAGGAGCTGTTCGCTGCCGCCGGCATTCCCGCCGCCGCGGCGGATATCGGGGATGAACAGGCGGCGGTGCTGCTTCAGATGTCCGGCGATGCCGAAGGTGACCGGGAGCGGTGCCAGGAGTCGGCTTCCTGGATTCAGGCGGCGGTCAGCGAATATTTGAAGCTGTCGGTCACTGTTTCCTCCAGCCTGAGCGGCCCGGGGATTGAAGCGGTGCACGCCTTATATCAGCAGGCGGTTGAAGCCTCATACAGCTGGGTGTTCAGCGGAGCCGGCAGCCATATCGAAGCTGAAGAGGTGGAACAGAACAAGACCAAACGTTATGAATATCCACTGCATAAAGAGAAGCAGATGATTGATGAACTGATGCTGGGGCGGATAGCTGATGTAAGGCAGCAGTTCCGCGAGATCATTATAGATACGGCTGGTTATACCTATATTTCCTACCAGTTTGCCGTTTCACATCTGACCTTTGCGCTGCAGAACGCGCTGCGGATTATCCGGCAGCATTCTCCGTCGAACGAGGACTGGGAGTTCATTAACCTGCAGCTGTATATGCCGCACTCCAGGATAGAGACGATGGAGCAGTTCATTGAACGTTGTATGTCCCTATTTGATCAGCTGGAGAATCAGATGAATGAACGGAAGAAGAGCCGGCAGGATGAATTACCGGGCCGGATCAAAAAAATTCTCGATGAACGTTATGCTGATCCGAATCTGTCTCTGGACATGCTGGCAGAGGAGCTTGGCATGTCCGCCACCTATATCGGGCGCGTGTTCAAACAGCATACGCTGCAGACGATACTCGGTTATATCCAGGAGGTGCGGATGAGCAGAGTGCGCGAACTGCTGCTGCATACGGATGCCCCCGTCGGAGAAATCGCAGAACGCGCCGGCTTCTCGAACAGCCCGTACTTTTTCAAAGCGTTCAAGAAGTACAATGGTGTAACGCCTGCGGAATACCGCAGAACGGGCCGGGGGCGAAAGGATGATGACGGCGTAGAGGCAGGCATTGCAGCTGATTAGAAGAGAAGGCGATCCATGGCGGCTAAATCGCGCAGGATCGCCTTTTTTAACGGACGGAGGTAGCAAATAAGCAGTCAGTTCGGAAAAAATTAGTCTGCTTTTTAAGCGGAAAGTGAGTCATATCGCATATGGTAAGTTGCCCGGAAAGAGGCGGTCTCCTAGTATGGAGCTTGAAGCCGGGAGTACCGGCGGAATATACAAACAGAAGGAGAAGGAGGCCGATTCGATGTCCGGAAAGGGCGGGATCATCCGGGAGCTGCGTCAGAGCAAGACGCTTCTGCTAATGATTGCACCAACCATTGTGTTTTTCATTGTGTTTAGTTACATCCCGATGATAGGCGTGTATTACGCCTTTACGAAGTTTGATTTTGACGGAGGGCTGTTTGGAAGCCAGTTTGTCGGGATGGAGAATTTCAAGTTCTTATTTAATACTGGAGTGCTGTGGAATCTGACCAAGAATACCGTGCTGTATAATCTGGCGTTCATTTTACTGGGTAATATCATGCAGATTATTTGTGCCGTATTCCTTGCTCAGCTGTCCGGCAAGCTGTTTAAGAAGACAGCCCAGTCGCTGATGTTTCTTCCCTATTTTCTGTCCTGGGTGCTGGTAGGCGCGTTCGTCTATAACCTGTTCTCAGATCTTGGGGTAGTCAACAGCGTACTTAAGCAGCTTGGACTTCATTCCTATGATTTCTACCTGCATACGGCACCGTGGAAGTTCATTATTGTGTTCTTTAGTGTCTGGAAAGGGCTTGGCTACGGCACTGTCATTTATTTGGCGGCCATTATGGCGATCAGCGATGAATATTACGAAGCGGCGAAAATCGACGGGGCGACTATCTTTCAGCAAATCCGCAATATTACGCTGCCGTTGCTGAAGCCTACATTCATTCTGCTGATTCTGTTCAGTCTAGGTGGAATTATGAAGGGGCAATTCGATCTGTTCTATCAGATTATCGGCAGCAACGGTATGCTCTACGATGCCACAGATATTATCGACACGTTTGTGTTCCGTTCCCTGACAGTCAATTTTGACATCGGTATGGGTACGGCAGCCGGCCTGTATCAATCATTCTTCGGCTTCGCTTTAATCATGATTGTCAATTACATCATCCGTAAGACGAACAAGGACTACTCCTTGTTTTAGAAAGGAGGTATACGCATGAGTACCCAAGTCAAACAACTGGCCAAAGCGGATGCCTTCAAGGGCAGCCGGATCAAGCAGGACAAGGAAACCATCGTTTTTAATATCATCGGCTACACGCTGTTGACATTCGTTTCCCTGATCTGTCTCATCCCCTTCTGGCTGATCGTCGCCGGTTCTTTTACCGATGAGCTGGAGATTATTTCAAAAGGCTTTCAATTGTTCCCGGACACGGTCTCGTTCGAGGCGTATAAGTCCTTATTCAGTACGCCGGAGCAAATATACCGGGCTTATGGTGTAACGATCGGTGTGACCGTCGCCGGCTCGCTGCTGGGTATTTTCCTGACCTCGATGGCCGGGTATGTCCTCTCCCGCAAGGATTTCGCGATGCGCAACGGCATTTCGTTCTTTATTTACTTCACAACGCTGTTCAGCGGCGGCCTGATTCCCTGGTATATTCTCATGACCAAAAATCTGGGGCTCAAAGACAGCTATTGGGCGCTGATTCTGCCTCCGCTGCTGAGTGCCTGGAACATTATCCTGATGCGCAGCTTCATGAAGTCGATCCCTGAATCCATTGTAGAGTCCGCCAAAATTGATGGCGCAGGTGATTTCAAAATCTACCAGAGGCTGATTCTGCCGCTGTCGACGCCGGGACTCGCCACAATCGGACTGTTTCTCGCACTCGGCTACTGGAACGATTGGTTCAATGCCAATATGTTCATTACAACGGATAGTAAATATCCGCTGCAATTCCTGCTCTATAAAATCCTGTCCAGCGCAGCGGTGCTGCGGACGAATAACGGGGCCTACTTGGCTGCTAATGTCGTGCCGCCGACAGAAACACTTAAAATGGCCGTTGCTGTAGTGGCGACAGGGCCAATTATCCTGCTATATCCTTTCGTTCAGCGCTACTTCGTGAAAGGGCTTACTGTTGGAGCGGTCAAAGGTTAGAACCGGCTTGCCGGCTAACATAGTATTTTTTTATAAGTAATAAAGGGCAAGGTCAGACAGGCTCGAAGCATTTAGCACATTAATTGAGGAGGAATCAAGTTGGGGAAAATCAAAAAAAGATGGACGCTGCTCGTCTCGCTCTCCATGCTGGCATCGCTGCTGGCAGGCTGTGGCGGATCGAATAACGGTGCGGCGGAAAAGAACAATCCGGATACGTCCGGAGGCAATGCCAGCCCATCGGCAAATGAGGCTACAGCAAAAAAGGTAAAGCTGACCTGGTATCTGGTTGGCGATACGCATAAGGATATGGACAAGGTGATGGACGAATGGAACAAAATGCTGGAAAAAGATTTGAACACTACGGTCGATCTCAAGTTTACCACCTGGAACGACTGGCAGACTAAATATAATCTGCTGTTAACCTCCGGTGAGAAGATCGACATGATCTTCGCATCGAGCTGGGCAGATTTCTACAAGCTGTCCAAGCAGGGGGCGTTCCTGGATCTGACGAAGCTGCTCCCTGAATATGCGCCGGTAACCTGGGGCAATGTGCCGAAGGATGACTGGGGCTCCGTCACGGTCGGCGGCGGTATTTACGCGGTGCCGAATACGGTTCCGGAATACACGCCAGCCGGCTACGTCTACCGGGAGGACTGGCGCAAGGAATTGGGCCTGCCGGAGTTCACCGACCTGAATTCGATTGAGGCTTACATGGATGCCGTGAAGACGAAGAAGCATGTTACCCCGATCAATGGCTTGGTCTATGATAACGTGAAGTTCCTATCCGAATACTGGAATGATTTCCGGATGATTGGCGGAAGTGAGGTGATCGCGGCCAATTCTTACGATACTCCGCGGGACATTCAAATCGTACCGTTTACCGACAAGTACGAAGCTTGGGTCAAGAAGATGAAGGAGTGGGCAGACAAGGGCTACTGGAACAAAAATTCGCTGTCCTCGAAGCAGGAAGCCGGCGATTTCATCAAGACCGGACAAGGAGCGATCTACTGGCGCAACCCGTCCAGCGCCGGAGGCTTTATTAATGAGGTGAAGGCAAAAAAACTGAATATGGACATCGGCTACTTCCCGTTCACCCGGTTCCACAATTATGTAATGCCGACGCTGCCAAGCTCGAACGCGATGGCTGTTCCGAAGAGCTCGGAGAATCCGGAGCGCTCGCTGATGGTGCTTGATAAGCTTCGCAACGACCCTGTTTACTTTGATCTGATGACCTACGGGATCGAAGGCAAGCACTGGGCCAAGGGCAAGGACGCCAAAACGATTGTCATTCCGGCACCGGGTGTCGATCTTAATGTGACGCCGCGTTTCGATATCGCAAGCTGGGGCTGGCGCTATGAGCCCAACATGCTGAAAGAAGAAGGAGGCTGGGACGGCCTCGATAAGCTGAAGGTAGAATTCAATGCAATCAGCAAACCGGATATTTTTGGACCCATTTATATGGATTATGATCCGGTCAAAACTGAGCTTGCAGCGGTCAACCAGGTGTTTGAGCAATACGGCAAGCCGCTGATGCTCGGGCTGATACCTGATGTGGACGCTGCACTCAAGACCTATCGCGACAAGCTGAAAAAAGCCGGGGTCGAAAAACTCCTGGCTTATGTGCAGGAACAATCGAATCAGTATTTTGACGAAAAAGGAATTAAATAAAACTTGGAATGATGAGGAACAGCGGCGGAGGCAATTTCGCCGCTGTTCCAGTTCATATTCAGAGAAGAAAGGGTCAAGTCATCAAAACTGTTAGCACTATAAGGGCATTTTGAGAAGTTCATATTATTCAGGGAGAGTGAACTGTTATGGCAATCAAAAAAATGCTGACTCTGGCAGTTGTTCTGGCTATTTCCGTGCCTATGGGGGCGGTGTCCTCACCGCAGCAGGCGCAGGCTGCAGGTGAAAACGTACAGGTATGGCTGTCCAATCCCAACACAAATACTTGGTTGGCAAGACAATCGGATGTCAGGTTCTCTGCATCCAGCGCAGGTGCCGACTATATGATTGCTGTCAATGAAGGAAGCACGTATCAGACGATGGACGGTTTTGGAGCTTCACTCACAGATTCATCCAGCTGGCTGCTGCAAAACAAACTGTCTGCAGCCAAAAGAACCGAGGTCATGAATCAGCTGTTCAGCGCCAGCGGCATCAACATCAGCGCCCTCCGCCAGCCGATCGGCGCGAGTGACTTCAACTGGGAAATGTGGACCTATGATGATACGAACGGGAACAGTGATGATATGAACCTGAGCGCTTTCTCGCTCTGGAGGGATGAAGCCTATATCCGCCCTATGCTTAATCAGGCCTACAACGTTAATCCGGGCCGGATCAAGCTGTTCGCCGCCCCGTGGAGTCCTCCGGCCTGGATGAAGACGCAAAAAAGCCTCTACGGCGATACGGGCGGCACTCTACGTACCGATAGCTATGATGCCTATGCCAATTATCTGGTGAAATATCTGCAGCAGTATGCTGCACTTGGAACGCCTGTCTATGCCCTCTCCCTGCAGAATGAACCGAAATTTGCCCCACACTATCCCGGACTGCTAATGTCTGCCAGTGAACAAAGCAATCTGATCAATGTGCTGGGCCCGAAGCTGGCACATAACGGACTTAACACTCAAATTATGGCCTATGACCACAACTATGACGATATCAGCTATGCCTCGTCAGTGCTGGGGTCTAGCGCATCTGCCTATACACAGGGCAGTGCTTTTCATTATTATTCGGCCCTTAGCCATTCCAACCTGACCACGCTGCATAACCAGTATCCGACCAAACGGATCTGGTTCACGGAAGGCGGCAGCGGAACGTGGATTGGCGGCGGCACGAACATGGGAATGTTCCAGGATCTGATGATGCATATGATCCGCTTCCCCAGAAACTGGGCAAAGTCCTATCTCATGTGGAATGTCGCGCTGGATCAGAATGGTGGCCCCGCGCTCGCCGGAATTGATACTGCCAACCGCGGCCTGCTGACCATCCGCTCTGACACTACGGACTCAGTGACCTACAACCCGCAATTTTACGGTCTGGGACACAGCAGCAAATTTGTCGACCTCAATGCGTCCCGCATTGATTCGAACACGTTTCAGGACAGCATGGAGGACGTAGCCTATAAAAATCCGGACGGCACCATTGCACTTGTGCTGTCCAACCGGCTCTCCAGTGCTAAGACCGTCAAGATTCAGTGGAATTCCCAGTCATTCACGTACACGGTTCCTGCCGGGGGCGCGATCACATTCAAATGGTCGTCCACCTCGGCCCCGGTGACCGGCGGCACCTATAAGATCTTGAGCAAAACAAGTGAAATGGCCCTGGATGTGACTGATGTTTCTACTGCGGATGGAGCGCTTGTCCAGCAATGGGAGTATACAGGCGGAAATAACCAGCGGTGGACGATCAGCGATGCAGGAAGCGGGTATGTCAATATCGTTAACACAGCCAGCGGCAAAGCCCTGGATGTGATAAACGGCTCCACCACGGACGGTGCGGGCGTTCAGCAGTGGGCGCTTACCGGTACGGGAGGAAATAATCAGCAGTGGAAGCTTGAAGCGGTAGGCGGGGGTTATTATAAGGTGGTGAATAAGCACAGCGGCAAAGTGCTGGATATTCCAGGTGCTTCAACCATGAACGGGACCAAGATCCAGCAGTGGTCCTATACCGGAGCGGACAATCAGCTATTCTTTTTTGTGGCCCCGTAAGGTTTGCTACCCTCCGTATATGGTGAGGGACGTTTATGAAGTAGTCAAAAAAATATAACTATCAACATTAAATAGCTTGTGGCAGAAACTGCCGCAGGCTATTTTACATTTATTTGAAATCTGTCTAACTACCCATATGTATATTAAGAAACAGCGCATAAGAAACTGATGCGCTGTTTCTGTGGAATCCTCTAATTTGATATCTGGACTGCCACATTTAGATAGAATATGAATGTTTATTTTAAGAATTTAACAAATTTGGTGAAAGGCCCATCAAATTACTCTCTAACAAAAAAGCATGACAAGGCATTAATTATAAGTATTAGCTATGGAGAAGCTGTTGATTTAAAATCAAGCTAATTAGCGATGCAATCAGACGATAAGTGCATTCCATATAACAGTTTCAATAAATGAGGAGTGTGACTTTGAATACAGCACTAGTGAACCATAAGTTATTTTCCAATAAAGACTTAAGCAAGCTGTTTATTCCTCTAATTGTTGAGCAATTCTTAGAATTTTCAGTTGGCCTAATAAGCTCTATAATGATCGCAGCTGTTAGTGAAGCGGCAGTATCCGGCGTATCATTGGTGGAGTTTGTCATGGCCTTGCTAATCAGTATCTTTGCCGCGCTTGCTACTGGTGGTGCTGTGATTGCCGGGCAGTTCCTTGGAAACAAGCAAGAGAATGAAGCACGAAAAGTCTGCAATCAATTAATATGGTTACTGGGCTGCTTAGGGTTAATCGTCATGTTACTAATATACTTGATGAAAAATTTCATTTTACATGGACTTTTTGGTCAGATTAGTGAAGAGGTATACGGACATGCTAATACCTATCTGATGATTGTAGCGTTATCCATTCCTGCTCTGGCACTTTATAATGCAGGTGCTGTCATTTTTCGTACGATGGGAAATTCAAAGCTACCCATGAAGATCATGCTTTATATGAATATTTTGAATGTCGTAGGAAATGTATTATTTGTTTATCTCTTTGACATGGGTACTTCAGGTATTGCAATTTCCACATTAGCTTCGAGACTTGGGGCTGCAGGTATGATTATCTTTCTCGCATTCAACCCTAAAAATATCTTATATCTACAAAAGACATTCCGGCACAAATTTGATTTGGGAATGATCAAGCGCATATTGGCGATCGGCGTACCCTTTGGTTTAGAAAATGGCATGTTTTATTTCGGAAGGCTTCTGGTACTGAGTCTTGTATCTACCTTCGGAACAGCTGCAATAGCTGCCAATTCAGTCGGGGGCACGATTGTGTCGTTTCAGGCGCTCCCCGGAATGGCCATAGGGTTGGGTTTGACGGTCATCGTGGCCAGATGTGCAGGTGCCAATGATTATGAGCAGGCCAGATATTATACGAAGAAAATTATCCTCATTATCTATATCGCACAGATCATTAGCTCGATCGTCATCTTGTTGCTGTTACCGGCTATTTTGAATGCTTATGACTTATCAGAAGCAGCAACTCTTTTGACGACCAAAATCGTATGGAGCCATGCCATTGTAATGATGCTAATATGGCCTCTTGGCAATACATTGCCAGTTGTCTTCCGTGCTTCAGGGGATGCAACCTACCCTATGAAAATTAGTATGCTAACGATGATATTCTGTCGTATTGCACTTGCTTATGCATTTGTATATTGGTTCCACATGGATATGTTTGCAACATGGATCGCCATATACTGCGATTGGTTAGTAAAAGGAATCATCTTTGTCTGGCGATATGTAAACGGGAAATGGACAAAATTCCATACTATAAGGAGATGTAGTTAATGAAAACTACAGAAGCCGCAAAAGAGTATCTTGAAAAACTGTTTCCAGGGTATGAATCCAATTTATTGGAGACTGCCCCACTTTAATCGGCTGTCAAGGAATTGACCAGCTTAAATACATGCGTCCGGCCGCACTTAGCTTTGGTGTTTCTCCCGTAGAAGTGTGGATTAATATCATTTTATTAAACTATCCTGCCTTTAGGAGGGTTCGTGGTGGAATTGAGAGTAATAAATTACTATTTAACTGTAGCTAGAGAAGGAAGTATTACCAAAGCAGCTGAGGTTCTTCATGTTTCACAGCCCAATTTAAGCCGCCAACTCAAGCAGTTGGAAGAAGAGCTAGGTGTTACCTTATTTATCCGAGGGAATAAAAAAATCACTTTAACAACTGAGGGGATTCTGTTTCAGCAAAGAGCTAACGAAATCGTTTCCTTAGTTAGCAAGACCACGCATGAATTTACCCATCAGAAAGATTCTGTTGGGGGAACAGTGTCTATTGGATGTGTAGAAACTAATGCCTCACGTATGCTTGCAGAGGTGCTAAGGGAGTTTTCCAATCGTTATCCGCTTGTTCGATATGACCTATATAGTGCGGACGGAGATGATATTCGCGAGAAGCTTGATAAGGGTATCATTGATATTGGGATACTACTAGAACCGATTGAAACCGCAAAATATAACTATATTCATTTGCCAACCTTGGAAAAGTGGGGGATTGTAATGCGTGAGGACGATCTTCTAGCACAAAGAGATTCAATCGGGATAGAAGAAGTGATAAAGCTGCCTCTTATTCCACCCAGAAGAATGATTGTTAGAAACGAACTGTCCAGCTGGTTTGGTATTTCAGAAGAAGAACTCCAGATATTTGCTACCCATAATTTACTGACGAATGCATCGCTATTGGTTGAGGAAAAGTTGGGTTATGCCATTTGTGTCGAAGGCGCTCATGAAATTCGCGGCAGCAAAAATACTCGGTTTATTCCTTTCACACCACTGCTTACCACTGGACATGTATTTGCATGGAAAAAGTCACAAATCTTCAGTGCCGCAACTGAGCTGTTTATTCAATATATAAGGGATAACAAAAAAGCATGAAAAGGCATTGATTATAAGTATTTAGAAATGGCTCATTCGGGAATTTGGTATACATATTTCGGCGTGCAAGCTATATCCACCTCACTAATGTAGCTCTGTCAAACGCGCTAGAGACATTATGGAATTGCAAAGATGTAAACTTGAAGCATGTGTCTGCAAGAGGAGATTACTTTGGGATGAATAGTGAAGGTGTTCAAAAAGAATGGATTTTGTTTTGTACAGGTGTGGTGTAGAAATGTTCTCGTAAACGAGTTGGTATATAAGGACCATCAGTACTCGATAGGAGGGCAAAGCTTTTTGGAGAATCCGTTCTTGAAAGAAAATGTTCTACCCTCATTAAATAGACGGAGTAGGTACATTTAAGGATAATCAAGCGTCTAAAACTACTTTTAAAAACGAAATAGAGTTTGGGCAGATTGATGTATTAGTTAATAATGCGGGTATCATGCCGCAAGCCTTCATGTTTTTTTAAAAAAATGAGGAATGGGAGCAGATGATTGACGTCAACAACAAAGTGGTCTATATGCGATTGCTGCGGTACTCCCGTCGATGAGAGAACGTAAATCAGGTCATATCATTAGGTATTAACAGGCAAATGGTCTTAAGGTAACTATAAATCCAGCAAATTTATTCGACCTGCATAATGGACTTGGGAAAACGTTATTAATGCCCGGACTTTTAGGGGCATCCTCCGGAGCTGTGCTTGCAGCCCTACTCCGGATTAACTTCACTTCAGACATTGTCTTATCTGCTTGTTGAAGCGTGCTAGGATCATTAGCGCTATTGGTACAGAGTATAGAATCGTGCCAACGTGGGTTATATAAAGATTGTTCTTGGTATAGGTCTTATTTTTTTATATTGTTCCTTTTGATTCTACGAATCGTGGAGAGCAGGCGTTTCTTCGGCAGGAGTCGGGGGATTTACCAAATTAGTAGACTTGTCATAATCGTAATTATTATGGATAAACATGAAATAAATATTTTTAAGACTACTAATTCAAAATTATTGTGATATAATCGTAATAATTACGATTAATAATTTGGAGTTGAATGCCATCATTCGTTATCTGTTGCAGCGTTTGCTGCAGATGATCCCCGTGCTGTTAGGCATCTCTTTCATTACCTTTGCGCTGATGCACTTAACGCCAGGTGATCCGGCGGAGATTATGCTGCGTGTTGACGGCATTAAGCCTACACGTGAAGCTATTGAAGCGACCAGGCATATCCTTGGTCTGGACGGTCCTATACATATGCAGTACTTCCATTGGTTGTACCGGGTGCTCCATCTCGATTTAGGGATATCTTACAGCAGCAGCCGTCCCGTGTTCACGGAGCTAATGGATCGTTTTCCGGCCACAATGCTGCTCAGCGCCTGTTCCTTATTGGCTGCAATTCTTATTGCCCTGCCTCTTGGAGTGGGCTCAGCACTGTATCCGGGGAGACTGCCCGATCGGCTGGGCAGAGTAGTCGCACTGCTCAGTGTTTCAATGCCAGGGTATTGGCTTAGCCTGCTCCTGATTTATTATGGTGCAGTGAAGCTTAAACTGTTTCCTGTTACGGGAATGGAGGGGGCTGCCAGTGTAATTCTGCCTGCATTTACACTAGGCTTTGGTATGGCAGGAGTCTATATCCGTTTGATTCGTTCCAGTCTGCTGAACGTTCTGGGCAAGCCGTACATCACGGCAGCCAGAGCCAAGGGACTGCAGGAATGGAGGATTATCACAGGTCATGCACTCCGCAATGCGCTTCTTCCAAGTCTTACCCTCCTTGGTGTTAACATAGCCGGGCTGCTCGGCGGCTCTGTTATTGTTGAAACTATATTTTCCTGGCCGGGAATCGGTAAATATGCCATCGAGGCTATTTTTGGGAAGGACTATGTTGTCATTCAGGGTTATGTATTATTGATGGCTGTTGTCGTTGTCCTGATTAACCTGGCAGTGGATCTGCTGCATCTGCTGCTGGATCCTCGAATCAGGCTGCGGTGAAGCTGTAGAAGGAGCCGCTTGTCATGTTTCGTATTAGCTTATTTAAGAATACAGGAGCCCGGTTGGGAGCGGGCATAGTGCTCTTATTCATTTGTATAGGACTCTTCGCCCCCTGGCTGTCACCCTCCGATCCGCTGCAGATTCACATGGAACACAAATTGAGCATGCCTTCCTGGCAATACCCGCTCGGTACCGATCATCTGGGACGCTGTGTCTTATCCCGGTTGATCTATGGAACCCGGACATCCCTGTATTATTCATTCATAGTGCTGATCGTTGTTTTTGCGATCAGCATTCCGGTTGGTCTTCTTGCCGGTTACGTTGGCGGAAAGCTCGATCACTTGATGATGCGGATCATCGACATCCTGCTTGCCTTTCCGAGCCTGATTCTATCCCTTGCTATTGCAGCCATGCTGGGACCCAGTATGAAGAACCTGTTAATCGCATTTGCCGCAGTGTGGTGGACGGGGTACGCCAGGGTGATCCGCAGCATGGTGCTTGAAATTAAGGAAAGTGGATATATTCTGGCAGCCAAAGCGTCAGGCACTCCCCATCTGCAAATCGTACTCAGGCATATCCTGCTGAACGCTGCCCGACCCATTCTGGTTCTTGCTTCTATGGAGGTGGGTACAATTATGCTCTCGATTGCAGGTTTGTCTTTTCTGGGTTTGGGAGCCCAGCCGCCAACACCGGAATGGGGGATTATGCTGAACGACAGCCGCGCCTACATTCAGACGCAGCCGCGGCTAATGCTGTTCCCCGGACTGGCAATAATGCTTGCTGTCCTGGGCTTTAATCTGCTGGGGGAGGGCTTGCGCCGGTCAGAGCATGATTTCGGTACTATAGGGAAGTGGGGATTCAGAAGATGATGGAAGGACCTGCACTGCTGAAAGTCAGTCATTTATGTACCAGCTTCCATACAGGGAGTCGAAAAGTTACGGCTGTGGATGATGTCAGCATCGAAGTGAAGCCGCAGCAAATTGTAGCACTCGTCGGTGAGAGCGGCAGCGGCAAAAGTGTTACGGCAATGTCCATCTTAGGATTAGTAGATCCGCCAGGCATTATTGAGAGCGGAGAAATCCGGCTGGGATGCAACAACCTACTGGAGTGCTCCAGCCGCCAGTTGAGGAAGCTCCGGGGAACAGAAATGGCTGTTATCTTTCAAGATCCCATGAATGCGCTGAATCCGGTGCTGACTATTGGCAGGCAGCTTATGGAGACGATTATGCTGCACAAGCGGGTATCGGGAAAAGAAGCTAAGGCGCTTGCCTTGAGGCAGATGCAGCAAGCAGGCTTGGCCGAACCTGAGCGGCTTTTCAATAAATATCCTTTTCAGATCAGCGGTGGCATGTGTCAGCGGGTAATGATCGCCATCGCACTGGTTTCCGGTGCACGCCTGCTTATTGCAGATGAGCCTACAACAGCATTGGATGTAACCATTCAAGCCCAGATTCTCAAAGAGCTGGACAGAATTAGATGGGAGAACCATGTCGGCATCTTGCTGATCACACATGACCTCGGCGTTGTAGCTGAGCTCGCAGATTATGTATATGTGATGAAGTCCGGGAAGATCGTGGAATCGGGAAATGTGTTTGAACTCTTTTCGAATCCAGTGCATCCATATACTAAGTATTTGATGGAATGCAGATAACAACTGTAATAACGCATAAACACAAAGGAGGTGGGAGCTATGAAGCTGTTGGAAGCGGTAAGCCTGAACAAAAGGTATAGTGCAGAAAGGGGGTGGTTCACGCATAAGGCCAAGAGTGTTCAAGCCGTGAACAATCTGTCACTCAGTCTTGAGGCCGGTGAAAGCCTGGGACTCGTGGGTGAAAGCGGGTGTGGTAAAAGCACTTTGGCCAGAATTCTGCTGGGATTGGAGAAACCGTCCTCCGGAAGGGTTCTGTACCGAAGCACGGATTATACGGATTGGAGCCACAGCAAGATGCGTATGATCCGCAGCAATATGCAGATGGTGTTTCAGAATAGTCTCGCTTCCTTCAACCCTTTGTTTACGGTAGAGCAGATTATCGGCGAGCCGCTGCGAAACTACGGAGCGGGCAAGGCCGAAAACCTCAGGGAAGTGGTAGCAGATACACTCGATCTTGTGGGTCTGGAGCAGCGGCATATCCGCCGCTATCCGCATGAACTCAGTGGCGGCCAGCAGCAGAGGGTTGGGATCGCCAGAGCGATCGCGCTGCGTCCGGAGCTGATTGTATGTGATGAACCCTTCTCGAGTCTGGATGTTACCTTGCGGAAGCAAATGATGGATCTGCTGCAGGAGTTGAAGCATGGGCTGGGGTTATCCTATGTTTTCATTACACATGACTTGTCCGTTGTAAGCCGTTTGTGTGACAGTGTGGCTGTGATGTATCAAGGGGGAATTGTGGAGAAGCAATCGGGTGTGCATATCATGCAGCAAGGGAGCCACCCTTATACACGAACATTGCTGTCATCAGTACCAGTGCAGGACCCCAGGTTAAGAAAGAAAGTCTAGCAAAGCTTGGCACTACAGCCGTTCTGATGATGTTAAATGGAGAAGGGGAGTACTGGGAATGAGAACGAATTCAAAGACAAACAGCTTATTAACACAACTATTATTCTTAATGCTTCTTGCGGTAATTATGGTGACATCAGGCTGCAGCAACAGCAACAATAATAGCAGCACTCCAACGGCTGGTTCGAATAACACTGCCAATAATGAAGCCGCACAAGCAGCCAACGCTCAGGACAAGGTAATCACTGTTGCTATATCGGCTGATGCCGGTATGGATCAGCTGGACGCCGGTGCCTATAAGGGCTCGATGAATGTGCATGCGATGATATATGACGGATTGGTGGAGTACGGAGAAAAGGGCGAAATCCTGCCGGCTCTTGCGGAGTCCTGGGATATTTCCGAAGATGGAAAAGTATATACTTTTCATCTCCGCCAAGGAGTCAAATTCTCAGATGGTACGGAGTTTAATGCTGAAGCTGTTAAATTCTCCTTTGAACGCTGGATTAAAGATCCGGCCAATTCGTTGAATGTGGCTACAGCGATGCAATCTATTGATGTTGTGGATGAGCATACGATTACCATGACCTTCACCAAAGCTTATTATCCCTTCCTGACTGAGCTTTCCTTTGCAAGACCAGTACGGATGATCAGCCCTTCAGCGGTGGAGCCAGCAGGGGATGTTACCGGCAAATTCATTAAAGCGATTGGAACCGGGGCATGGATGGCCGAGAGCTTCACAACCGATCAGGAAGCCGTACTCGTCAGAAATCCCTATTATTGGGGAGAAATGCCGAAGCTGTCCACAATCATTCTGAAGGTCATTCCTGACCCGCAATCCAGAGTACTGGCGCTGCAAAGCGGGGATATAGACATTGCCGGGGGACAAATGGGTAAGATTCCGGTTGAAAGTGTACCCGTGATCGAAGCGGCTTCGTCACTGACTTTACAAAAAGCACCTGGAACAAACTCTCATTTCATGATCTTCAACTACAATACACCTGTTCTTCAGGATCTGAATGTGCGCAAAGCCATCAATTTGGCAATTAACAAAAAAAGTATCGTCAATGATCTGATGGATGGCATCGGCAGTGAAGCTAAAGGGTTGTTCCCGCTGACTGTTCCGTATGTGACGGACTCCAATAATACCTGGTACGGTTTCGATCCGGAGGAAGCGAAACAGCTTCTCGCGGATGCAGGTTATAGTGATTCAAACGGTGATGGAATTGTCGAGAAGGCTGGTACGCCGCTTGAGCTGAACTTTGTACTGCAGCAGGCTGAATTCCCGGAATGGAAATCGATCAGTGAGCTGATTCAGTCCGAACTCAAAGAGATTGGGATTGCTGTGAATCTTCAGGTTCTGGAGCCTAATGCCTATTACGATGCCTTATGGACAACCAAAGCTTATGATCTGATCATGTACCGGACCTACGATGATGCATATAATCCGCATGCGTTCCTCCTATCTCTGTTCCATGAAACTGAGGAAGCACCTGCTGTGGTCTGGTCAGATGCTGGACTGGAATCACTGATTGACACGGCCGTAGGTACAACCGGTCTGCAGGAACGCCAGAGCGCTTATGACTCTATTTTCACCAAGCTGTACCAGGAGGCCATGTTTGCTGCTATATACTTCCCCGATGATATCATGGCAGTGAACAAGAGAGTAACAGGGTTCAAAGCCGGGTATACCACCTTCTCGCCAATCTTCTGGAATCAGCTTGATATAGGTGGAGAATGATGTTGAGAGAAATTTCGAAGTACTGGACCTCAAGCTCGGAGAGTTATGACAAGGTCATACAGACCCAATTCCGCAGCAAGACAACCATTAACCTGTGGAAGCAGCTGCTTACTAAAGGCTTGGGAATCAAGTCCCGGCAAAAGGTGCTGGATGTGGGAACCGGGCCCGGTTTTTTCTCCATCCTCTTATCGCAGATGGGACATCTGCCTACAGCCGTTGATGCATCTCAGGGGATGATCGATAGAGCTTCACAGAATTTTGAACATTTTGGATACAAAGTTCCTGCTTATGTCGGTGATGCTGCGGATTTGCATGCTGAGCTGGACGACAGCTTTGATGCAGTGGTTTGCCGGGATGTGGTATGGACGCTGCCCGATCCACAGAAGGCTTATGCCGAGTGGTACCGGATTCTGAAGCCTGGAGGGGCCCTGATTATTTTTGACGGTAATTATTTGTATAACGAGAGCAAGACTGTATTTCGAAGACTATGGTATGCCTTGTCTTGGACACTGATTCTGCTTACAGAGAAGAGAATCCGGCAAAGGAGTAATCAGGATAAAAGTATGCTAAGCGAGCTACCGTTTGTTAATGTACTGCGGCCTGAGGCTGATGAGAAAGAGCTGATACGGGCCGGATTCCGCAGCATAGATGTTCAGCGGAACTTTATTCCTGCCCGTGCGATGCCGCTGAATTATTTGAAATACGGCTACCAGAATGTAAACCGGTTCATGATTATAGCCAAGAAGGAGTGAATGATACATGAGTATCCAGCAGGAAGTAGAAACATATTGGGAAGGTGAAGCAGAGCTGTATAGTGAAGGCATTCAGCGGGAACTGAACGGATTCCAGCGGGAAGCGTGGCTGAAGCTTATCCTGGCGAAAGCACCGCAGAAGGATAGACTGCATGTTCTTGATATTGGCTGCGGCCCCGGCTTCTTCTCTGTGATTCTCTCCAGTGCCGGGCATTTGGTCACTGCAGTCGACTGCACAGACAATATGCTGGAAGAAGCGAGAGCACATACCAGCCGGGAAGGTGTCACCGTTACTTTCCGCAAGATGGATTCACACAAGCTGGACTTTGCAGCGGAGAGCTTCGATCTGATCGTATGCCGCAATGTCACCTGGAGCCTTGCCGATCCGCAGTCAGCGTACAAGGAATGGAGAAGAGTACTCAAGCCGGAGGGAAGGCTGCTGGTTTTCGATGCCAACTGGAACCGTCATCTGTGGGACGAAGAGATGCAGCTGAAGCATGCCGAGGATCAGCAGGCCTACATAGACAGGGGCTTTGGTGAGCTTCCGCATCACAAGGACATCGAGGAGACTGACCGTCTGAGCCTTTTATTGCCGCTGACCAGAGAGTGGCGTCCTGAGTGGGATGTACGGACCCTCAAGGAAGAGGGGTTCTCCGCTGTATATACAGAAGAGAACCTGAACGCCAAAGTACTGGATGAGAAGCAGCAAGTATTGAACCGTTCAACACCGATGTTCATGATTTGCGCCGAGAAATGATAATGAGCAGCTATAATAATAATGAAATGAGAAAAAAAGCAGCGATTCTCTAAAGGAGAGTCGCTGCTTTTTGTATGGAATTTTCGCTTTCAGCTCAATCTTGGCAACGTCCAAGTTGGAGGGTTGTCCATTGAAGTTACAAGGAACAATCTTTGTACAAATGATACTGTTATTATTGAACCCGTGGAAAATTAATTTGTGACTAAAGGCTAAAATATCACGTCTACTCTTTCATTAATTATTTATAATTATTAAAAAAGGAGATGTCACCGCCATGGATTATAAAATCGGTCAAGTTTCTAAAATCTTAAATATCCCCGTTGAGACACTGCGTTATTATGAAAAACTTAATATAGTTCATCCTATTAAAGACGATAAAAATAACTATCGCTTATACGAGCCCTGGGATATTAATTTCCTAACAGAATGCAAACGTCACAGAAGTCTGGACTATTCACTTTCCGAAATTCACAATATAATGCATTGTGATAATTTGGAGCAATACTCAAAGCGAATCGAAGAAAAGCAAATCGATTATAATCATAAATTGAAGCACTATACTTTACTGATGAAGAAAAATGAAGAATTGGGAAGAGATTTACTTAATATAAAAAATGATTTAGGAGCATTCCATTTTACAGAACAACAAAATTCTTATTATTTGCTTCATCGATATAATTACAGCTATGAAGAAAAAGATGATTTCCATGGTGTTTTGGAAGCATGGTTAAATTATCTGCCATTTGTTGAAATCTTAGTTGAAATGCAAATGAACGATATTATAAATAGAGATGTTACCAATGACCACGCATGGGGGTTCTCTATTAAAAAAGAATATGTTGAAGCGTTTAATATTCCACTTAGTGATAAGGTGAAATATATAGAGAATGCGTTGTGTGTTACAACTGTTATCAGTGTAGGTGAAAAGGGGAGCTTCTCACTCAAACTGTTGGATAACGCATTAGAATTTATTCGGAAAGAGGGGTATCAGCTGGCTGGAAATGTGATTGGACATATTCTGGCCCGTGTTCATGAATCGGACGGATACCATCGATATATTAAAGTTTGGTTACCGATTGAATAAGTAAGTGAATTTTTGAACAAAGTTCTTGAGCCTGTAGTACCTATAGGGTTTATATTCAATCTGTAAGTAATATAAACTCTGGAGGGCTCACCATGCTTAATCATTTGTTCTCACCTAAAAAAATCAATCAATGCGAAATTCCCAACCGGTTGGCAGTCACCGCAATGGTCTCCAATTACTGCAATCAAGATGGAACTGCAACAGACAGGTACATTGCTTATCATGAAGAGAAAGCCAAAGGGGGATGGGGGCTGATTATTACAGAGGATTACGCTGTTAATCCTCATGCAATGGGATACAAATGTATTGCAGGACTTTGGAATGACGAACAGATCGAAGGTCATAAGAAGCTTACAGACACTATTCATCAATATGACAGTAAAGTGTTTTGTCAAATTTATCACGCGGGCAGACAAAGCAATAGTACAGTAAACGGCGGCGTTCAGCCTGTTGCTCCTTCTGCCATTCCATGTCCTTGGAATCGGGAGATTCCGCACGAGTTGACTATTTCTGAAATTGTGCAGATTGTTGGGGAATTTGGAGACTGTGCGTTGAGAGCAAAAAAAGCAGGGTTTGACGGAGTGGAAATCCATGCAGGACACGGGTATTTGATTGCAGAATTCATGTCCACTTACGTCAATAAGAGAACGGATAAATATGGCGGTTGTCTGGATAACCGATTAAGATTCGTAAAAGAAATAGTTGAGAACGTTCGGCAAAAAGTGGGAAGCGATTATCCTGTAACCATCCGTTTTTCTGCAGATGAAGGTGTTCCGGGAGGCAGAGATATCTCGGAATCAAGAATACTGGCAAAGCAGTTTGAAGCATGGGGAGTAGATGCTCTTCATGTATCTAATGGCGTTTATGGAAGTCACAATAAGGGAACTGTCGCCCCAATGTATATTCCGCATGCCTGGACGATAGATTTTGCCGCCGAGATCAAGGATATTGTTGATATTCCTGTGTTTACCGTAAACCGCATTAATGATCCGTACATGGCTGAAGGTATCCTGGAGATGGGCAAAGCTGATTTTATTGGCATGGGAAGAGGTTCATTGGCAGATCCTGCCTTGCCTAACAAAGCAAAGAATGGAGAGTTTAGCTCTATTCGTTACTGCATTGGGTGTTTACAGGGCTGTGTTGGAGCGCTGTATACAGACACCCCCCTGGCTTGCCTGGTTAACCCGTCGTTAGGAAGGGAATGGGAGTTAAACTATACTCCGGTTTCCGCACCGAAAACTGTTGTGGTAGTTGGAGGTGGTCCCGGCGGTTTGGAAGCAGCCAGAATAGCGGCGGTCAAAGGCCATGAGGTTAGCCTATATGAACAAAAAGGATATTTGGGCGGTCAATTTGTATCGGCAGCCTACCCGCCAAGCAAGGGAGAATTTACGACCTATACAGCCTGGATCATTGATGAGTTGGATAAGCTGGGTGTGGATATCCATTTGAACACTGAAGTCAGTAAAGAATTGTTACAAGAGATTCAGCCGGATACTATTATTGTAGCTACGGGTGGAACTCCAATGCTTCCTCCAATTAAAGGCATTGACAAACCGCATGTATCTGCTGCCGAAGATGTGCTGCTTGGAAATGTTCCTACCGGAGACAAAATTGTGATTGCAGGCGGCGGTGAAGTGGGAACGGAAACAGCTGCGCATTTGGCGCTTCAGGAGAAGGAAGTCGCAGTTGTAGAAATGTTCCCAACACTGATGAAGGAGTTAGACAGTGTGAACCGCTTCAATCTGACGAAAATATTAAATGAGTACGAAGTTAAGCAATATACAGAGACTAAAGTCGTTGAAATATTGGATGACGGAGTTGAAGTTGAAAATAGTCAGGGGAGATTTATACTTCAGGCAGATACTGTTGTCCTAGCACTTGGCTATAAGCCGAATAATACGTTGGTGAATGAATTAAAAACGGTCTCCGATAACGTCGTAGTGGTTGGTGGGGCACTAAAAACAAGCAATGCTCTTCATGCGATTCGAGAGGGTTTTGATGCGGGGATTAGTATAAAATAAGCAAAGGTCCAAACATTCACCGCAGTTGCGAGAGATCCTGTACTCTGAAATTTCCAAGTTCATCTTATATAGGGTGAAACTGTTTTTATGTTGATGATATCCATTTAATTACTAATGCTGCCTATCTTAAGAATCTTCAATTCCTGTGTTATAAAAATTTAAATGAACAAATTTAAATTTAAATTCTATTAATGCACAAATTACGTCAAGTTTGATCTTTATGATAATTAGCTCGACTTATACAGATTAATTATTTTTAAAATGAATTGACATATCTTTTGAGTGTGACTATACTTATTTCAGCAACTGATTTTAATAAAGTTAGTTTCGTGACATCCACTCGAAAGAAGGTCATTATCCATGAAAACATTAGTTATTATAACGCATCCGAATTTCGAGCAATCAGTTGTCAACAAACGCTGGACTGAAGAATTGCAGGGTCTTGCAGATGTGACCGTTCACAACCTGCACGCTGCTTACCCCACTGAAGAAATTGATGTGGAACGTGAGCACCAGTTGATGCTTGAGCATGACCGCATTGTATTGCAATTCCCATTTTATTGGTACAGCTCCCCTCCTCTCCTGAAAAAATGGCAGGATCATGTCCTGACTTACGGCTGGGCCATAGGCAGTGAAGGCAACAAGCTGCACGGCAAGGAGCTTATGTTTGCCGTGTCTACGGGCGCTCCCAAGGAGAACTACCATGCTGAGGGGAGCAATAAATACACTGTGGAGGAGCTCCTGCGGCCGCTCGAAGCAACTGGCAACCTGATCGGCACATTAGTGTTGCCTCCATTTATTCAGTATGGCATGATGGGAATCTCGGAGGAAGAATTGGAAATCTCGGCCCGCGAGTATGCCAAAGCGGTACTGGCGTAAGCTTTGCCTATTTACAGCAGAAACATTGTTAAGTTTTTCGGAAAAAATCGTAAATTAATATCAAACAGGCAAAATAAGCATCGGTATCCATAAACCCGGATCCCTTGATTCTTTTGCAAAACAAGGCTGACCCAAAAGCTATGAAATGGCTACCTGGGTCAGCCCTTGTTGTTTTTGAGTAGGCTCAACGTCAACCTTGGTAAGGATACTCCGCCAACGGACCGTTGTTCCAATCGTTGTGTTCTGTTTTCTCGGTTACTTGATTGCTCACCGGAGATTTCATCCCAAGCAAGGCTTGTTTCCGAAGTGGAAGTTTACCTTTGGTGCCGAACGTAATCTATATGTTTGTCCAGCGAGTCACGAACTGAAATACCGAACCACAGAGTGCAAGGGTTACCGGCAGTATGCATCCGATCCGGAACATTGCAAAAGTTGCCCATTGCTGGAGCAATGCACACAGTCCCGAAATCACCGAAAAGTGGTGACGAGGCACGTCTGGGAGGACAGCAAAGATTGGGTCCGTAAAAACCGGCTAAGCACGTCCGGCAAGAAGTTATACCGCAAACGAAAAGAGACGATAGAGCGAAGCTTCGCGGATGCTAAAGAGCTCCATGGGTTTCGCTATTGCCGTTTGCACGGACTTCCGAACGTCAGGGAACAAGCGCTGATGACGGCTACCGTGCAGAACATGAAGAAGATGGCGATCCACCTGGATCGCCTGGAAAAGCGGGGGTAACCCCCTCCTTTTCCCCATTTCACTTCTGCCTGAACGTAAAAAGAAACCCACAGTCATAAAAATGACCTGGGTTTCTCGACAATCTGAGCAGCGATTCTCTAAAGGAGAGTCGCTGCTTTTTGCATGGAATTTTCGCTTTCAGCTCAATCTTGGCAACGTCCAAGTTGGAGGGTTGTCCATTGAAGATTTTGATATCATAAACGATTGGTGTACCTCGGCTGGTGTAACCAACATGCTTTTTCAATTTTCAATCAACACAATAAATTAACAGAAGTTGCGAAGTTCCGGGTGGAAGATGGGAAACAGACATTTAAGATTACATTAAATTCGAAGGAAAATTACTCGGTGAGTAAAGAATTTAACGAAGTATTTGGTAAAGGGGAAATTGTTGAATATCAAGTAATAATAGAAGAAAACGAAGTAACAATAAAAAAAATTAAAGCCAATGAGTAGTTGGGCTGAGAGTGTAAGAGCTGTAACGATAGAGGGTTCATTTCAATGTAATAGGATACATAGAATTATGAGCGATATTTTTTGTTGAACAACAGCCATACCTTTATATTCGGGGGAAAGGCCGGTTTCCGGATGGCAAGCCTTTTACAGATAGGCTCTGCTTCTGGCAGCCGCGTTTTTCCAGAACGCTCTGTCCTGTTCGTCCGCCTGCAGGGCAAATAATTCATAGAAATGTGGCAGATGGTAAGAGGGATCGCTGAAAGGAGTTTCAGGAACGAACTTAATCAGCTTGGTCGCCGGATCCCACGTCGGATCGCCTCTTCCGACATTCCGTTCTCCTGGAAGAGGTTTCTGTATTCTCCCGTATAGAAGGAGCCTTTTTTGAAGATGTTCATAACAATCCTCCACTTGGATATGGTTTTCTCAAAGTCTAACATAAGCGGTGGTATAGAAATTAAAGAGTTTTCCTTGAAATTTATAGATGATTCAGGCCTGGTTCTCCACACCGCAAATCATTTCCGGAACATCTAAGAATAGATCAATGTTAAGTGGCTATATGTCATGGACTTCGATCAAGGTGCTTCACTATACTGTAATGGACAAACCGTGAAGCAAAAAAAATGTAAGGGTGATGGGTAGGAATAGGGTGAAAAATCATGTTTCTCACCGCTGACGGCTCTTTCGGCATTGTCGCGGTCAGAGTTGATGCATTGGGAGATGATGACGTAGAAAGCAGAGGGCATATTCTTCTGTGGACCTCCCCGGATCTGGTTACCTTTCATAATCCTGGTCTGGTTCAACTGCACAAGGAGCTTTATGTCAAAGAGGCTGTTTGTGACCTTGATGGCACCGGTGAAGAATGCACGCATAAGCAGACAAAATTTATAAATGACAAGGGGGAAATTACGATGGCAAAAAAACAAGGATTCAATCCGTATCTCCCGTCTTGGGAATATGTACCCGACGGAGAGCCGTATGTTTTTGAAGGCAGAGTGTATGTGTATGGCTCTCATGACCGTTTTAACGGACACGCTTTTTGCTTGAATGACTATGTCTGCTGGTCGGCACCGGAGGACAATCTGGCCGATTGGCGGTATGAGGACGTAATCTACCGGACTACGGATGATCCGTTTAACCCTGAAGGCAGCATGTGCCTGTATGCTCCCGATGTCACCGTGGGACCGGACGGGCGGTACTATCTCTACTATGTACTGGACAAGGTTCCCGTCGTTTCGGTAGCTGTCTGCGACAAGCCGGGAGGCAAGTATAAGTTCTACGGCTATGTCAGATATGCCGATGGAACACGCCTTGGAGAGCGGGAAGGCGACGAGCCGCAGTTTGACCCCGGCGTACTGACCGAAGGAGAGAACACCTACCTGTACACCGGATTCTGCGCGTATGGAGACCAATCCAGACATGGCGCAATGGCAACGGTGCTTGGCCCGGATATGCTCACAATTGTCGAAGAACCTGTATTTGTTGCGCCGAGCCAGCCATACAGCAAGGGGAGCGGATTCGAAGGTTACGAGTTCTTCGAAGCTCCTTCCATCCGCAAAAGGGGAGATACCTACTACCTTATCTATTCCTCGATCTCCATGCATGAGCTGTGCTATGCGACCAGCAAGCATCCGACAAGAGACTTCACCTACCAGGGAGTCATTGTCAGCAATTGCGATCTTCATATCGATACGTACAAGCCGGGGGATCAGCCGATGTATTATGGCGGTAATAACCATGGCAGCATCGTTGAAATCAACGGAGAATGGTACATTTTTTATCACCGGCACACCAATGGGACGGCATTCTGCCGGCAGGGCTGCATCGAAAGGATTGAATTCCGCGGGGATGGCACTATTCCCCAGGTGGAGGTAACATCCTGCGGTCCGAACGGAGGGCCGCTCGAGGGCCGGGGGGAATATCCGGCATACCTTACCTGCCATTTGTTCTGCAAAGATCAGGAAATATACACCGGAGGCTTCGGCCGTACCGGAGCATGGATGGACAGCCGGTTTCCGAAAATTACCCAGGACGGCAGGGATGGCGACGAGGAAATCGGCTATATTGCCAATATGACGGATTCGGCTACCGCAGGTTTTAAATATTTCGCGTGCGAGGGAGTCACCAAAATCAAAATCAAGGTGCGCGGATATTGCCAGGGCGTGTTTGAAATAAAAACGTCGTGGGACGGACCGGTTCTCGGACGGATACCGGTAGGGTTTGCAAATGTCTGGAAGGAATACTCTACTGATCTAGCTATTCCGGACGGTGTACAAGCACTGTATTTTACGTATACCGGCAATGGCGGTGCCAGTCTGGCCTCATTTACTTTGGAATAATCCCAAGTGGATTTTGAATACTCTTTAAAAAGAATGCAGCGCTTGGGGTATACTCTGGTGCTGCCTTTTTTTCTCTTGCCGGTTGGCTGGTCCGATGGCTAAAGACCGGAAGAATAACTGGCCTTGTAGTCTGAAGGCGTCATATTCATATAAAATTTGAACCACTTGGAAAAATAACTGACATGCTGGTAACCGGACTCGAATGCGGCTTCCAATATATTGTATGATCCGGTGCGAAGCAGATTCGCCGGATCGGCATTTGCGGAATCGATCTGCACGCGTATCACGATATAGTATCGCTATGTTCAACACTATTAGGCAGATTAAAGGAGGGTACAAGCATGACAAGCATGGTACACAAGCAGCAGTTGTGGTACCGCCAACCGGCGGGAGAATGGAATGAGGCTTTGCCGATTGGAAACGGGCGGCTCGGTGCTATGATTTTTGGCGGTGCAGCCGAGGAGAAGCTGCAACTTAATGAGGATTCCGTATGGTACGGCGGTCCGCGTGATCGCAACAATGAAGATGCGCTGCCTCATTTACCCGAGATTCGCAAGCTGATTCTGGAGGGAAGGCTCATGGAGGCTGAGACACTGGCTGCAATGTCGATGGCGGGACTGCCCGAAGCGCAGCGGCATTATTTGCCGCTGGGTGAGCTACTGCTGTCATTCGGAGGTCACGAACAGCCTGCCGATGACTACAGAAGAGAGCTTGATTTGGAGTGCGGCGTATCCCGGATTAGTTACCGGATCGGTGAGGTTTGGTATACCCGCGAGATGTTTGCTAGCTACCCGGATCAGGCCATTGTCATTCGAATTTCGACCGACAATAAGGAAGGAGTTTCCCTGAAGGCGAGGTTTAACCGCCACAGTTGGAGATACCTGGAGAAAACAGAGAAATGGCAGAACAGCGGACTGGCGATGAGCGGAGATTGCGGCGGCAAAGGGGGCAGCTCCTTTGCCGCTGTCTTGAAGGCTGTCACGGAAGAAGGTATCTGCCGGACCATTGGCGAGTATTTGCTTGTGGATGGTGCATGCTCGGTTACGCTACTGCTGGCCGCAGGAACCACGTTTCGCCATCCTGATCCGGAGCTTTACGCCAAAAGACGGCTGGAAGAGCTGAGCCAGGTTCCATATGAAGATCTGCTGGCCCGGCATATCGCAGAATACCGCGGACTGTACGGACGAGTTGAGCTGGCACTGCCGGAGATCCCACATAAACGTGCTTTACCGACCGACGAACGGCTGAAACTGCTCCGGAAGGGAGAGGAGGATAACGGTCTGATAGCGACCTATTTCCAGTATGGCCGCTATTTGCTTATCTCCTCCAGCCGTCAAGGCTCCTTGCCCGCGAATCTGCAGGGTATCTGGAATGACAGCTTCACCCCAGCTTGGGACAGCAAATTCACGATCAATATCAATGCGCAAATGAATTATTGGCCTGCGGAAATCTGCAACCTGGCTGAATGCCATGAGCCACTGTTTGATTTGATCGAGCGGATGCGGGAGCCAGGGAGGGTCACAGCCAGGGTTATGTACGGTTGCCGGGGGTTCACGGCACATCACAATACGGATATCTGGGCAGACACAGCTCCTCAGGATACCTACCTGCCGGCTTCTTTCTGGCCGCTGGGCGCAGCCTGGCTGTGCCTGCATCTCTGGGAGCATTACCGGTTCAGCCAGGACCATTATTTTCTGGCACAGGCGTATGAGACGATGAAGGAGGCGGCCCAGTTCCTGCTTGATTATTTGATGGAAGACGCCGAAGGCCGGCTGATTACCTGCCCGTCCGTCTCCCCTGAGAACACCTATAAGCTGCCAAGCGGCGAGTCGGGAGTGCTCTGCGCCGGGGCTTCGATGGATTTTCAGATAATAGAAGCGCTGTTTGGAGCCTGCATCCGCAGTGCAGAGATTATCGGCAGGGACGAGGCGTTCCGCGAAGAACTCGCCTCCGCTCTGGAGCGGCTTCCCAAACCACAAATCGGGAAATATGGCCAGATCCAGGAGTGGATGGAGGATTATGAAGAGGTGGAGCCGGGGCATCGCCACATCTCCCATCTTTTTGCACTTTATCCCGGCGACTCCTTTAGCATGGAGCATACGCCAGAACTGGCTGAAGCCGCCCGGACGACGCTGGAACGCAGGCTTGCGAACGGCGGCGGTCACACCGGCTGGAGTCGGGCCTGGATTATTAACTTTTGGGCCAGATTGAAGGATGAGGGCAAAGCCTATGCAAACGTCCGTGCTCTTTTGGAGCATTCTACGCTGCCCAACCTGTTTGACAACCACCCTCCGTTCCAGATTGACGGCAATTTTGGAGGAGCGGCGGGGATTGCCGAGATGCTGCTGCAAAGCCATGCCGATGGAATCAAGCTGCTGCCCGCGCTGCCGACAAGCTGGAGCGAGGGGAGCGTCAAAGGCCTGCGGGCAAGGGGCGGATATACCCTCGATTTCACCTGGGCGGAGGGTCTTGTTACGGAAGCTGTTGTGATCTGCACAGTTACCGGTCCTTGCTGCCTGGAAGCTCCCGGTCTTGACCCCGTTTCGTTCACAGGAGAAGCCGGATGCTCCTATACGTTCACCCGGTAAGAAAATATATCACCTCCAAGACCATATTCACCTGCCAGGGTGTTTTTGTCTGTATAATATAACAGTGCTGGCTGGGGTTGGCGTATTAACGCCAGCCTTTTTTCGCTTGGCAGGGACTTCGTTTGAGGCAAATCCAATTCCGCTATGCAATCGACGTTTCTTGAAATCGTTCTGCATCGCTTTTGCTTCACCCGCAGAAATAACTTTTCTGGAAGCCTTCACTCCATCCAATTTCGGTAATCCGGTATGGACAAGCCTTGTACTTTAGCAAGTCAAAGGAGTACATGAATAACAAGCGCTTACATTCTATCGTATTTTTTGGGGGGAAGAACTATATTTTATGAATTGGAAGCGCATTCTTGGGAGGTATAATTATAGTTGTCACCAGGTAATGAACCAATATAAGCAACTAGCCAAAAAGGGGAGGCATAACAAAATGCACAAAACGGCAAAACGTTCCGCCCAGGCAGTAGCAGCCGGTGTATTCGCGCTAGCACTGGCAGTGACCGGCTGTAGTTCGAACAACACGAACAGCACGAACAGCACGAACAGCACGAACAGCACGAACAGCACGAACAGCAATACATCCAATGGAGGAACCGCTAGTCCAGCGGCAAATGGGGACGATAATTCACCGGCAACGTTCTCGGTATTTATGAGCGGTCCCGGGCAGCAGCCTACAGCCGACAACAAGATTCTCAAACTGATCAAAGAAAAAACCGGGGTCAGCTTCAATATGGAATTTCTCGTGGGCGACCTGAAGCAGAAGCTGGGAGTAATGATTGCCGGCGGAGACTACCCGGACATTATGTCGGGCGATGACAAATTAATCAATGCCAAGGCTTACATTCCGCTTGAGGATTTGATTGAGAAGCACGCTCCCAACCTGAAAAAACATTATGCTGCAGTCTGGAATCAGATCAAGGATGAGACCGACGGCCACATCTATGTTTTGCCGAGCTATGGTGTATATCAAGGTAAAATCACTGAACCGACTTACCAGGGACCAGGCTTCTGGCTTCAGAAGGCCGTACTTGAGGAAATGGGATATCCGACACCGAAGACCCTGGATGAGTATTTCGATATCATTGCCAAATATAAAGAAAAACACCCGGATATGATCGGATTTGAATCGCTCAACTTCGACTGGCGTGTATTCCCGCTTCAGAATGCTCCTGAGCACTTGTCGGGCCATCCGAATGACGGGGCCGTTGTTGTAGACAACAACAAAGCGCAGATTTTTGCCGATAAGGATATTTCCAAGACCTATTACAAGAAGCTTAATGAAATTAACGATCAAGGTTTGATGGACAAGGAAGCCTTCGTACAGAACTATGACCAGTACTTAGCCAAAGTCGCAAGCGGCAAGGTCATCGGTATGTTCGACCAGCACTGGAACTTTGAGGATGGCGAAAAGTCCTTAATCTCCCAAGGCAAAATTGAAAATACGTATATCGGCTTTCCACTGCTCTATCCAGGCGCTGAGGAATGGTACCGTGACCGCGGAGCGGTCGGCACCAACCGCGGATTCGGAATTTCAATCAATGCCAAGGACCCTGTCCGGATTATCAAATTCTGGGATCAAATGATTACGGAAGATTGGCAGAAAACGATCCAATGGGGCATCAAAGGCGAAGATTATGAAGTGAAGGAAGACGGCACATTCTACCGGACGCCGGAGCAACGGGCGAACGCAGATAAAACAAGCTGGCAGGTAGCTAACAAAATCACAACCATGCATGGGTATATGCCTAAAATTCAAGGTACCTACAGCGACGGAAATGCAGGAGATCCAGGAACTCAGCCGCAGGAATTCTTCGACAGTCTGAAGCCTTACGATCAGAAAATCCTGAAGGCGTATAACAAGAAATCATGGTCTGAATTCTTCAAGGAACCCAAAGAAAATAATATCTACTTCCCTGCCTACTCCATCGTTCTTCAGGACGGTTCGGCAGCCCAGCTTGCGCAGTCCAAGCTGAATGACCTTCAGATCAAGTACTTGCCCAAGGCTATTATGGCCAGTCCGGCTGAATTTGAAGAGGTCTGGCAAGATTATGTCAAGCAGATTCAAAAGCTGGATATCAAGGCATATGAAGACCGGATAAATGAAGGAATCCAGTTGCGCATCAAAAACTGGAGCGTGAAGTAATTCAAAGCTGCAAACAGAGCGGGAAATCCTATTTCCCGCTCTTCATTAATCCGGATAGTATGGAGAGAATGATCTTACAGGAGGGGAACACTACATGTCTGATACCGTACTGGACAAACAGGTCAAAACACAGAAGACCAGAAAACGCAGAGTCGATCCGGAAATCGGTGTGAGCCTTAGCTGGAAAACGCTAAAAACGCAAAAGCAGCTTATTTTCATGTCCGTGCCGCTTGCTATTTATTTAATTATCTTTAACTATGCTCCCATTTGGGGCTGGCTGATGGCCTTTCAGAACTACCGCCCGGCGCTACCCTTCGGCAAGCAGGAATGGGTAGGCTTGCAGCAGTTTAAGTTTTTATTTGAAGATGAGACCTTTATGATGGTGCTGCGCAACACGATTGCCATGAGCTTTATTAACCTTGTGCTTGGTACTGTTACAGCAATCGGCCTGGCTTTGCTGCTGAATGAGATCAAAGTCAAGTTTTTCAAACGTATCGTTCAGTCAATTTCGTATTTGCCGCACTTCTTGTCCTGGGTTATCGCGGCGGGCATCGTTGCCACTTCGCTGTCGATTGATGATGGAATTGTCAATATAATCTTAATGAAGCTTCATTTAATTAAAGAACCGATTATGTGGCTCAGTGAAGGGAAATATTTCTGGGGCATTGTCGGGGCTTCGAACGTGTGGAAAGAGGTGGGCTGGGGTACTATCATTTATCTGGCGGCCATTACCTCGATCGATCCTTCTCTGTATGAGGCAGCGTCCATAGACGGCGCCAAACGTTTTCAGAAGATGCGCTATGTCACACTTCCGGGGATTAAGGCTACATTCGTTATTTTGCTGATTATGAACATCGGACATATTCTGGATGCCGGCTTTGAACTCCAATATTTGCTTGGCAACGGGCTCACTGTGGACTGGTCGCAGACCATTGATATCTTTGTACTGAAGTATGGTATTTCTATGGGGAATTACTCTCTGGCTACGGCGGCAGGGATCTTCAAAACCATCGTCAGTGTCGTTCTTGTATTCAGCGCAAATTATATCGCAAGACGCCTCGGCGAAGAGCGATTAGTATAGAGGAGGAAGCCCATATGAAAGCAGTGACGAAAAGTTCAAGCCGCATTGAGCCGGTTGTATTTCATACGATTAACACGATATTTATGCTCTTTGTGGTTGCCATCACGCTCTATCCATTCCTCCACACGCTGGCTGTTTCTTTAAATGACGGCAGTGACACTCTTGCCGGTGGAATCAATATCTGGCCCCGTGAATGGACCTTGGAGAACTATAAAGCCGTCTTTATTTCAGGGACGATTTATCATGCCGCTTTTATCTCTGTGTCCCGCACGGTGCTCTCTACAATATTCGGCGTTTTTCTGACCACCATGCTGGCATATACCCTGGCGCAGCCGCAATATATTTTTCGTAAAAAAATCAGCATGCTGTTCATCCTGACCATGTATTTCAATGCCGGGCTGATTCCGAACTACTTCCTGATTAAAGAGCTGGGCCTGCTTCATAGCTTTTGGGTATATATCCTTCCCAGCTTGGTCAGCGCGTTCAACCTGATTATCATGCGGACGTATATCCGCGGCCTTCCATTCAGTCTCACGGAGTCGGCGAAGATCGACGGGGCGGGGGATTTCCGGATTTTCTGGAAAATCATTTTCCCGCTGTGTACTCCTGTGCTGGCAACCATAGCTTTGCTCATTGCCGTTGGCGCGTGGAATAACTGGTTTGACACGTTCCTGTACGCATCATCGGATATCAAGCTGAGCACACTGCAATATGAAATGATGAAGCTGCTCGGTTCCATCATGAGTACGAATAATGATCCTTCGCTAATAGCTGGCAATCAGAACAATCAGGTGCAGTCATTGGTTACACCGGCTTCTATGCGTGCAGCCATCACCATTGTTACCGCCGTGCCGATTTTGTTCGTTTACCCTTTCTTGCAGAAGTACTTCGTGGTAGGATTGAACCTGGGAAGTGTCAAAGAATAACTGGACGTATCTATTGAAATAGATCATAGGTGAATAATAACCGTTTCGGCAGCGACCGAAGCGGTTTCTCTTTTCAATAACGGTCAGCTTATCGGAATCATAATTCAGAAATAAAGTTGGTGATACAATGCTTAAGGTAGTGTTTGCCGATGATGAGCCGCTGATGTTGGAGGGGCTGCGATTTTTGTTGGACTGGGAGGACCTGGACTTTGAAGTGTGCGGCGAGGCTCTCGATGGCGAAGATGCGCTGCAGCTTATTCATAACACGCGGCCTGATTTGGTCATAACTGATGTACGCATGCCTGTAATCGACGGACTGGAGCTTATTGAAAAATTTTCTGAAAGCGATTTCCAGCCTAAGTTCATCATCTTTAGCGGGTATGCTGACTTTGAATATGCCAAAAAAGCTCTTAAGTATGGTGTGTCCAACTATTTGACGAAACCCTTGGATGAAAAAGAACTCACAGAGGCACTGCAGGCTGTAGCCCAGCAAATACAAGCTGAACGCAAGGTTGCTTCAAGGCGCGAAGCGGTTTCCGCTTTCATGCAGATGGAAACCATATCCCGTCTTTTGATGCGGGAGAACACTCCAGAAGAAGAATTGGCGGCAGGGGCGAAGGCGTTTAATATCCGTCCCGATTCCCGGATATGCTGTGTATTGGCCCGGGGTGCTTCGCCGGGCAGCATGCAGCTGCGAAGCCAGGTTGGTTCCATGAACGCCAAGGAGCCGTTCAGCAATATAACCGCTTATCCTTTTACAGCCGGAAGCCATAAGCATGGCTATTTGCTGGTTTCCCCGCAGGAAGGCCCGGTGCTTGACCCGAAGATGATTGCGAGCTGGGTCCATGAGGTGCGGACTGAATACAGCGGTCATGTACATTTCTCAGCAAGCCTGGAGCATCGCGGGGCGAAGTTCCTGAATACAGCCTATCATGAAGCGCTGGCGGCTGAATTACACCGACCGGACTTGGATAACATCGATATTGGTTTCTTTCGGGAACAGGACAAGGATCAAATGGCGTCGCTTTCGGCAGGGCTGAGGAAATCGCTGCTGCAATCGGTTACGGAAGGGGAATTTGACCGGTTAAGCGCTCAATTGAGCGATATATTCAAAATTTTCTCGAGTGATGTTGCTTCAAATGCATGGATCGACGCTTTTCTGGCCAATATCAAAGCAGAACTGCTCCGTGAAATCGACGCTAGAGGAGGGGAAGCGCCCATATGGGCGAATAAGTGGTTTCCGCCCCGGGTCACCGCTTGCTGCTTGCCGCTGCTTGAGCGGCAGACAGAGGAAGAACTTCATGAGGTTGCAGAATGGTTCGCCGCAGCGGACAACCGTCAGGAGGACCAGATCGTATCGGCGGCGATGGATTATGTCCGGGCACATTATCAGGAGAAGCTGAAGCTGCAGGACATTGCGAAGCACTTGCATGTGAATTCCGCCTATCTGGGACAACGAATCAAGAAACACCATGGCAGTTCCTTTAACGAATTTCTCCATGAATACCGCATTGAAGAAGCCAAGAAGCTGCTGCGCCGGACGGATATGTGCATTTCGGATGTCGCGGGGCGTGTGGGCTATTCCGACGCGGATTTCTTCGCTGCCAAGTTCAAAGCGCTGAATGGCGTCTCGCCTTCAGTATACAAAAAGGGCTAATTCAAAGTGGAGGAGGGAAGCGGCATGAAGGGTAAACGGAAACCATCTGCCTTCGTCAACGATATTCCACTCAAATATAAATTTCTGTTTATCTATTTGCTGTGCGTACTTGTCCCCATTCTCAGCATTAACGCCCTCTTTTATGTTCAGATCAGCCGTAATGTGGATGCTCGTGAAAGAGGCAATCTTGAGATCTCTGTAGATCGCGTAGTCTATGATATCATGCAAATCGTGAATGAATGTGTAGCGATAAGCAATACGGTCGCCGCGGACAGTAACTTTAATGAAATAATGGATTATACTTTTCCGGATAACGAGGCTTATTATGAAGCCTATGACAGTGTTCTAAGGGATAAGATGCGGCAATACAGCACTCTGCATTCCTATATTTATTGGATGGGTGTGTATACTACGAATCCGACCATCCAGAATGGCGGCAGCTACTTTGTGTTCTCCGACAGCGACAAGGAGAGTGAATGGTACCGCAAAATTTCCAGTGGTGCGGACAAGGTGCTGTTAACCGCGTATCAGGGAACCAACCCGCTTAATCCGCCTCAAAAGGAGGTGTTTGTCAGCCTTATCCGCAAATTGGATAACTTTACGGGACAGCCCTACCATAAATATCTGCGGATTGATCTGCGGTTGAACAATATCCAGGAGCTGTTTCAGAAGGAGCGCGACTATTTGCGGTTCAAGCTCTTGGATGAGCAGAGCCGTGTTGTGTTGGAATCGGATCAATCCTTCTACGCACTGGATAAAAACGCCTTGTTAAACGTTGACACGGGCGACAGCCAGCCGTCCAAGCAGATAGTCCGAACTTTGGGCAGTGCAGGATATACAGAGGGCTGGAGGCTGATCGGAACTCCGGAAAGCAGAAAAAGCAATGGTGAGATGAGCCGGGCACTTCGGGTTTCACTAATTTTTGCTGTATTGACGATAATTATTCCCACACTATTAATGATTGTAATTATACAATCTTATAATCTGCGGGTAAGGTTGCTCTACAAACATATGAAGCTCGTCAAATACGAACATTTTGAGAACATTGATATGTATGAGGGGAAGGATGAAATCGGCGGCTTGATCCGCAGCTTCAATCTGATGACGGAGAAAATTCGCAATTTGATCAATGATGTCTATAAGCTGGAAATTCAGAAAAAGGACCTTGAGCTTGAACAGGTAAGGGCTGAATTGAAGTATTTGGAAAGTCAGGTGGACCCGCATTTTCTCTTTAATACATTGAATGCCATATTGGTCATCTGCAAGAAATACAAATATGAAGAGGTCACCGATGTGATCCGGAATCTCGCTCTTATTCTGCGCAGGCTGCTAAGCTGGAAGGACGATCTGATTACCGTCGAAGAAGAAATATCCTTTATTGAAATGTATCTGCAAATTGAAAAATTCCGCTTTCAGAGCCGATTCACTTACGATCTGGACATCGACCCTGCCGTGCTGAATTGCCGGATTCCCAAGATGAGCGTACAAGCTTTGGTGGAGAATTCCTGCAAGCATGGCCTGCAGTCGGTCAAAGGTGCAAGGAAGATTCACGTGTCTGCTTCTATGAACGACGCAGGTCTAATGATTGTTGTGACTGACAACGGAAAGGGAATCGAGAAGGAGAAGCTGGAATGGATCGAGTCCCACCTGCAATCGGAGCAAGAATTCGGTAAAAATATCGGGCTCCGAAATGTTTATAAGCGCCTGATGATGTATTACGACGACAGAGCCGGGTTTACCATTGAAAGCATCGAGTATGAACGGACGGCTATCACCATTCAAATTCCCATAGATTTGGCAATGGTTTCAAAAGTGGAGGAATCTCATGTTTAAAGTGGTTTTGGCTGATGATGAAACGATTGCATTAGAGGGATTAAGAACGTTGACCGATTGGGAGGAGCTGGGCTTTGAAATCTGCGGAGTATGCGAGAACGGGGAAGAAGCGTTGACCGCGGTTACTGAGTGCTCTCCGGACCTTGTGATTACAGATATCCGCATGCCCGGCATCGATGGACTGGAGCTAATCAAGCGCGCACGCCAGTTGGATATGGAGCCGCCCATCTTCATCGTCCTTAGCGGTTACGGCGAGTTTGAATACGCGCGGACAGCAATCCGTTATGGTGTGAGACACTATTTGCTGAAGCCTGTTCTAGAAGCGGAATGGGAGAAGGCGCTTGCTGCAATTACGGACGAGCTGGAAACGCGCATGAAGCAGAAGACGCAGCAGAACATGCTGGCGAACCAGCTTCTTCCCGTTGCGATCGCCCGTATGCTTGAAGGGCAGTGGACGGAGCCTGAAGAGGAGATTGCCGAACAAATGGATCGTCTGGACGAGGCGGTATCGGGGTGGACTTATATACATGTAGATGGCCCCAAAAGCAGTATCTCGGAAGTCTGCCGGGAACTGGCTGGTTCGGTGGGCGCCTTGTTCATTGATTTGTCCGGCAATCAGGCGGGAATTGTTGTGGATAGCTCAGCACGAGCGGCGGAGCTGGCTAGGCGGGTACATGCCGAGCTGTCATTGTCTGGGAACGGTGTGAAGGGGGCTGTCAGCATTGGGCCAAGTGTGCGGTCGCTTCGGGAGCTGCCTGTCTCCTATATGGTGGCTGCAAGGGCCGCTTCCCGCCATTTTTTCTATTCGGAGCCGGGCGGGCCTATTGATTCCGCCACGAACGCCCGGAGCGAGCTTAGCTATAATCTACCTTCCGCAGAGCTGACCGAGGAACTGATGAGCGCAGTGGAAAGATTGCAGGAGCAGAAAGCCTGGGATAAATTGAAGGAAATATTCAGGATGTTCAAACAGAATAGGACTGCGCCTGAAGTTGTACAGATGACCAGCGTTGATATCATGCTGAAAAGTATAGAGCTGGTGCAGGAGTTCGGAGGGACGGCTGAGCAGTGGAGCGACTCTTTTGACTTTTTTAAAACAGAGCCAAAGTCGCTCGGAGCGCTGGAGGACACCCTTCGGGTTTTGTTGAATTCATGTATGGGATATATCAAGCAGCATAAGGAACGCGGCTCCGAGCATCCGCTTATACGGGTGGAGTATTTTTTGAAGGACAATTATTCAAAGCCACTGACCGTGAAAGAGATTGCGGAGCGATTTTATATCAATCCGGTATATCTTGGCCAGGCTTTTATCAAGAAGAATGGAATCAGCATCCTCGAATATATTCATAATTTGCGCATCGAACAAGCCCAAAAGCGGCTGATTGAAACGGGCGAGACCGTGCGGAACATTGCAGAGAATGTGGGTTATGTGCATTACCATCATTTTTTAAGAGAGTTTGAGAAGCGGACCGCGCTGAAACCAGTCGCTTACCGCAACCAGGCTCACTCTGAAGGATGATGGGTATATTTCTTTAATTTGGTAATGGTGAACGCATACAAAAGCGATATCATAGACTTAACTGTCTGATAACATTCAAATTAGGAGGTTTTAGATGATTACACAGGCAAGCAGCGGGTTACCCGCATTGCATGAATTGTTCCGGGACGGCTTCAAAATTGGCGCTGCGGTCAGCACTGATATTTTATCAGCCCAAGCTCCTTTCATTGCCAAGCATTTCAACAGCATTACAGCGGAAAATATAATGAAGCCGGAGGAAGTCCAGCCACAGGAAGGAATCTATACATTTGATGCATCCGACCGTATCTTTGAGTTCGCGGAGGCCAATCAAATTGGAGTCCGGGGCCATACGCTTCTCTGGCATAATCAGACAGGAGATTGGATGTTCCGCAATTCGGCGGGTGAGCCGTGCACCAGAGAGCAACTGCTCAGCCGTCTGCAAACCCATATCAATACGGTTGTAGGACGATACCGGGGGCGGGCGTATGCCTGGGATGTGGTCAATGAAGCCATCGAGGATAAGTCCGATCAATACCTGCGGGATACCAAATGGCTGGACATCATCGGAGAAGATTATCTCCGCCAGGCTTTTGAGATGGCCCATCAGGCAGACCCGGACGCCTTGCTGTTCTACAACGACTATAATGAGACCGCTCCTGTCAAACGCGACAAAATCTACAAGCTGGTCCGCAGCTTGCTCGATCAAAATACACCGATTCACGGGATAGGCATGCAGGCGCATTGGAATATCTATGGCCCTTCAATCGACGAAATCCGCAGTGCGCTTGAGCTGTATGCTTCTCTTGGCGTTAGAATCCACATTACAGAGCTGGACCTCTCTATGTTCCGGTTCGAAGACAAGCGAACTGATTTGAAAGCGCCAACAGATGAGATGTTGAAGCTGCAGGAGGAACGTTATGCGGAGATTTTTGCCCTGCTGCTGGAATATAGAAAGGCTATTGATTCTGTTACATTTTGGGGTGTGGCTGATGACTATACCTGGCTGGACGGTTTCCCGGTTCGCGGACGTAAAAACTGGCCTTTTTTGTTTGACGAACACCAGCAGCCCAAAGCTTCGTTCGGACGGCTTGTCGATCTGGCGGCTTCGAAATCATAACATTCACTGAAATTTGAAACGCTTAACAACAATGGAGGAATCAAATGACACAGCAAATGAATCAGGCCGTCGGAAAGGTACCGCCAAGCGGCAATCCGCTGGTTGCGCACAGATACGGGGCCGATCCCTATGCCCTGGTATTCGGGGACAGGGTCTATCTGTACATGACCAACGACGTGCTGGAGTACGATGGGAACGGCACGGTAAAAGAGAACTCTTACAGCAGCATCCGTACGATTACGGTAATTTCCTCCGCCGATCTGGTCAACTGGACCGATCACGGCGAGATCGCGGTGGCCGGGCCGGAAGGGGCGGCCAAGTGGGCTACCCAGTCATGGGCGCCTGCGGTGGTCCATAAAGTGATTGACGGCAAGGACAAGTTCTTCTTGTACTTCGCCAATAATGCCAGCGGCATCGGCGTTCTGTCGAGTGACAGTCCGGTGGGGCCATGGATCGACCCCATCGGAGAGGCGCTGATTCTGCGCTCCACTCCGGGAGTCGAGGATGTAACCTGGCTATTTGACCCGGCGGTTCTGGTCGATGATGACGGCAAGGGCTACATTTATTTCGGAGGTGGTGTCCCGGAAGGACAATTCGCGGAGCCTGGCACAGCACGGGTCATGAAGCTGGGAGATGACATGACCAGCGTACTGGGTACTGCTGAGGTTATTCCTGCCCCCTTCATGTTCGAGGATGCCGGCATACATAAGCGAGAAGGCGTCTACTACTATACCTACTGTTCAAATTTCTATGACGGGGAACGTCCGGAAGGCAGTCCTCCTGCGGGAGAAATCGCGTTTATGACGAGCAGCAATCCTATGGGTCCCTGGATCTATCGCGAGACGCTCCTGAAGAATCCGGGACATTTCTTCGGAGTATCCGGAAATAACCATCATGCGATTTTCCAATTTCATGACGAGTGGTACATCGCCTATCACGCACAGACATTGTCCAAGGCACAGGGAATTGCGAACGGCTACCGTTCGACGCATCTCAACCGTCTTTTTCATAACGAGGATGGTTCCATTCAGGGTGTTGAAGCAGACTATAAAGGTGTGCAGCAAATCAAATTTTTAAGCCCGTATCAACGCGTACAAGCGTCAACAATAGGGTGGAGCGCAGGCGTAAAGACGGAATTCGGGGCAGTCGTGGGAAAACGGGTTGTAACGGATATTGACAATGGTGACTGGATCGGATTATCCGGGGTCGATTTCGGCAGCAAAGGGGCAGGGGCATTCAGTGCTTCCGTCATAAGCCTTGAGGGCGGCGGTACCATCGAACTGCATCTGGATGAACCGGCAGGTCTATTAATTGGCGAACTGTCCGTTCCCGCCGCGAATGGGCCGGAGAAACGGATGGAGTTAAAGACGGAGGTCCAGGGAGCGGCAGGAGTCCATCACCTGTATCTGGTGTTTGCGGGCCAGAGCGGGACCGGCTTGTTCAAGCTGGAAGACTGGGGATTTATAGAGCAGCGGAGTTAATCCCAAGGAGGCCAATACATTGAATACCGCCATCATTACCAATCCTGTTATGTGGGCAGATGTCCCGGATGTTGATGTCATTCGGTTTGGGCCTGTGTTCTATATGGTTAGTACCAGCATGCATTCCATGCCGGGTTGTCCGATTATGAAATCGGTGAACCTGAACGATTGGGAAATTGTGAATTATGTCTATGATACCTTTGAGGATAACGAGGCCCACCAGCTGCAGGACGGAAAAGGTATTTACGGAAAAGGCTCTTGGGCGGCATCCCTTCGATACAAGGACGGGATATTCTACGTCTGTTTTTCATCCAATGACATGGACCGGTTCTATATCTACCGCACGGAGGATATTGAACACGGAATATGGGAGCGTTCGGTGATACCGGGGCTTCACCATGACCCTAGTTTGCTGCTGGATGACGATAGCAAGAATTATGTGATCTACGGTAATGGTAGTATCCGTATTAAGGAGCTGACGGAAGATCTTACGGCTGTGAAGCCAGGTGGAATCGATCAACTGCTGCTCGAAGGCGAACGGACAGACATTGGTCTGCGGATCGAGGGTTGTCATGCGTACAAGCTGAATGGTTATTACTATTTATTCTTTATTGAATGGCCAAGAAGCGGCAATCGGCGCAGACGCCAGCTATGCTACCGTTCGCGCGAGCTTCTGGGTCCTTATGAGCGGAAGATTATTCTGAATGATGATCTGGATTACCATAATAACGGTGTCGCGCAAGGCGGCATTGTAGATACTCTGGGTGGCGATTGGTACACGGTGCTGTTCCAGGATCATGATGCTGTCGGACGGATTCCCTGCGTGTTTCCCATGAGCTGGGAGAATGATTGGCCGGTCGTCGGGGAGAACGGCAGAGTGTCTCAAGTTTTTGCGACGAAGCTTCCTGCCGCTGAGCCGAAGCCGCTTGTCATCAGCGATGAGTTCGACTATGCAAACAACCGGCTGGCACTGAACTGGCAGTGGAACCATAATCCAGACAACGGGCTATGGTCTGTCACTGAGCGGCCGGGTTTTCTGCGGCTCCGCACCGGTCAAATAGCAGACAGCATCCTATGGGCACGCAATACGCTGACGCAACGTACAGAAGGTCCGGCCTGCAGCGCGGAGACGGTGCTGGACCTCTCCGGCCTGCGGCCCGGCGACCGGGCAGGTATGGTAGCCCTGCAAAACGGGTTCGGCACTGTTGGGATTGCAGCCGGGGAGCAAGGCCGGTTCAACGTGGGCATGTGTGTCAATGGCGGCGACGGCGGCGAGGAGACAGTGGAGAGTGTGGAGTTCACCAGCGACCAGGTTTATCTCAGAATTGTTTTCAATTTTGAGGATAGTCTGGATCAGGCCGATTTCTTCTATTCGGAGGATGGAACCGCTTGGAAGCCGATTGGCCGGACGCTGTATATGAAATATACGCTGGACCATTTTATGGGATACCGGATTGGCCTGTTCAATTACGCAACTAAACAGTCCGGCGGTTATGCCGATTTCGATTATTTTCATTATCACAGGCAGGGTTAGGCTGGACCCGGAAGTATACAAGTGATAGAACACAGACAGTCCAATATGGAAATAACGTGATGAGATCCAGAGGCGCATTCTTCCGGTTTTCTTATTGTTGTGACCGAAGGCGGGCGGAGAGTTGGGCGAGGATGCCGCAGACGTTTGGGTCTTCCCGGGAATGCCGGATGCGCCCCTGGAGCAGATTCCTCTGTTCTTGCGCGATGATGCGGCGTTGCCTGTCCTTGGTGAACTCAGTAAATAAGAAAGAGCTATATAAGCTGAAACTGGGGAGCCGTTCTCAAGTTATTGGTCCGCCCGGGCTTTTGGTTCTTTGGAGGAAAGCTTGTCACGGTAGGCCCGGGGGGAATAGCCGGTAAGCTGCCGGAACTGCCTGCAGAAATGCTCCACATTCACATAGCCGCAGAGCGCCGCGATTTCGGCGATTTTGTGCTGGCCAAAGCCAAGCTTTTCTTTGGCCAGCCGAATCCGGCAATGAATAACGTCCTCCATACAGGAAATACCGAAGGTTGATTTATAGATGGTCTGCAGATAGCCTGCGCTGATGTGCAGATACTCGGCCATCGTTGACACGGTCCAAGGGTGGCCTGGGTTGTTGTACAGAGTTTTGCGTAAGTCCAGAAGATTATAATATTGCGGACTCAGCTTGTCTTGGGACGCTTCTAATAGCTTGTTGAAGAAGATTCTGAACAGGTAGTCGATGGAAATCTCGCGATAGTCGTTCTGAAAAGTGTTCTCCAGGGTCAACAGTTGAAACAAATGATGGCAATAGCCGGGGTCTGGCAGTGAGAATGGAACACCAACAGGCAAAGTGGTTTCTGTAATATAGGATTCGTCCGCATCGAAACGGACCCAGTCGTTAACGTACTTTTTGGAACAAGCACGGTAATAGATGTAGTGCTTAGGCGGATATAGAACAACAGAGTGGGCCGGAAACTCCTTCAATTCTCCGTTTACTTCAAACAACGCCGCAGTTTGTGTGAGTACCAGAAGCCAGGCATCCAGCCCTTCGGGTATGCTGTACACAAAATCGTCGGAATGCGCAGCGTCATACTCTACGTAGTGAATCGTGGGCATTGGGTTCTCCTTTCTTTGGATAGATCAATTAATGATCAGTAAATGTCATTGTTAGAGTTACAGTGCTTCTCTATAATTTATATTGTAAATTAAGGAGATTTTGGCGAAATCCAAAATTAAGTCACTGAGTTTCTAATTTATGGAAATTAGAAATCATCAATAATGAAGGAGGGTCATTTGTTTCATGATACCACAACAAAACGAAGATCGGAATTATATCCTTTGCTATACTCGATTACCGCAGGAGGACATGGTGTACGCTCCAAAACTGGCACACAGCATGCATTTAGCTTACAGCAATGACGGGCTTTTTTTTCAAGAATTGAACCATAATTCGGGCGTTTTATTCGCCAAGGGGACAGAGAACGAGGATGGTACACTACGGGCCAAGAGCTTGAAGAATCCGTATCTGTTCCACACCTCCGAGGGGAATTTCGGGGTGATCGCCGTTCGTACGGAGGCAGAAGGCGAAACCGATGCCCAGAGCAAGGGAAAAGTGTTACTGTTCTCTTCCGGTGATTTGCTGCAATACAGCGAGGTTGGACTGCTGGAGCTTAAGGCCGATACCTTTGTAAGTGAAGTTTCCTGCGAGTACGATACCGACCGGAAGGGCTACCTGATCCGCTGGATCGACGAGCTGGGGAATGGTTATCAGAATTTTATAACCAATATTATGAGCTTGAAGGATATCTCGGCACCGGAAGCGGTGTTGCCTTTTACCCTGGATACAGTGCTTGCCGATATTGAGGGGATTCTGCCGCGCAACTACATCCCTGTAGCCAAGGAAGTAGCCCGCAGGCTCTACTGTAAGCTTACGGTTCCGACCAACATTGTAATTGAAGTTCCGGACCGTGTGACAGCGGCATCGGAAGAGGACGTGAAGGCTATCCGGGCCACGGCGCTGTACAGCGACGGCACTAAAGCGCTGAAAAGGGTGAATTGGAATACGGACGAAATCGAATGGGACAAGGCGGGAACCTACAGAATTTCCGGTGAGGTCCATCAGGAGCATTACCCGTTTCCAATTGCGTTCGACCGTGCGGACCCTTGCATTGCAAAATGGAAAGGGAAGTATTATTTCATTGCCACCAACGACGCGGACCAAAATCACACGCTGTATATGCGGGAAGCCGATACCATCCCCGGTCTGGTAAATGCCGAGGAAGCATTGATTCTGGATTCGAAGACGTATGAGCAGATTGGCGGGCTGCTGTGGGCGCCGGAATTTCATATCATTCAGGATGAGCTGTATCTCTTTCATGCGGCAACACCGGGGGAATTTCTATATGAGGAGTCACATGTAATGAAACTGCGGGCAGGCGGAAATCCGATGTGCGCAGCCGATTGGTCGATGCCCCGGCGTGTAGTGAAGAAGGACGGGACGAATTTGTGCGAAGCAGGGAAGACCATTTCCCTTGATATGACCGTAATTCAATGGAACGGAGAGTATTACGCCGCATGGTCAGAGCGCCAGTTCATGCCTGTCGATCTTGGAGCTTGGATCTATATCGCCACAATCGACCCGCAGGAGCCGTGGAAGCTGACCAGTGATCCGGTGCTTTTGACAAAACCTGATTATGGCTGGGCCAATAATCACACCTTTGTGGATGAAGGGCCTTTCGCTCTCTATACCGATGACAAATTATTTTTGACCTTTGCCAGCGCAGCGGTGGATGCAACTTATGTTGTGGGGCTTTTAACTGCAGACAAGGGTGCAGATTTACTGGATATCTGCAGTTGGACCAAGGGGAACTATCCACTGCTGACTTCAAGAAACGTGCCGGGGGAATATGGCCCAGGCCACAATTCCTATGTGACGGACGAGGATGGAGTCATTTGGAACGCCTACCATGCAAGACCGGGAATTGACGGACCGAGAAGCTCGGGCTTGCGCCGCGTGCATTTTGACATTGACGGTGTTCCGGTCCTGGATCTGACAGAGGATAAAGATCTGAACCAGGAGCTGAAAAAGATATTTATAGAAGTAACCGTGAGATAAACCGCCACATTTCCAATCAAATATACAATATAAAAAAGGAGATGCAACATGAAATCAATTCCGAAGCCTAACCAACCTCTCGTCACCCATATCTATACCGCAGACCCGTCCGCGCATGTGTTTGAAGGTGAAATTTATATCTATCCTTCCCACGATCTCGATCATGATGGACCGAGCAATGACAACGGGGATCAATATGCAATGGAAGACTATCATATTTTCTCAATGGAGAATCTGGCTTCACCGGTGGTGGATCATGGGGAGGCGCTTCATCTGAGAGACATTCCCTGGGCCTCGCAGCAGTTGTGGGCACCAGATGCGGCTTTCAAAAATAATACCTATTATTTATTTTTTCCTGCCCGTGACAAAGAGGGCATTTTCCGTATTGGTGTAGCGACTTCTCCTTCTCCGGCAGGTCCGTTTCAGGCACAGCCCGAGTATATTCCAGGGAGCTACAGCATAGACCCTGCCGTCTTTGTCGATGAAGACAACCAGGCCTATATGTATTTCGGCGGTCTTTGGGGAGGGCAGTTGGAGAAGTGGCAGACTGGAGATTTTAATCCTGAGCAGGAAGGGCCTGCCTTGGATAAGCCGGCGATCGGGCCGCGTGTGGCGGTGCTGAGTGAAGATATGCTCTCATTTGAGGAGCAGCCGCAGGAAATTTCCATTGTGGACGTGGAAGGAAAGCCTATTCTTGCCGGCGACGAGGACCGGAGGTATTTCGAAGGGCCATGGGTCCATAAGTATAACGGGCTGTACTATCTGTCTTACTCAACAGGCACAACGCATACGCTGGTATATGCCGTCAGTGAGCAGCCTATGGGCCCGTTCACCTTCAAGGGAGAAATTCTGTCACCTGTGATCGGCTGGACTACCCATCACTCGATTATACAGTTTGAAGAGAAATGGTACCTGTTCTATCATGACTGCTCGCTCTCTAATGGCGTCAACCATAAGCGGTGTGTCAAATATACAGAGCTGAAGTATAACCCGGACGGCACAATTCAACCCCTCAATCCGTACCCTTCCAATTAAGCAGAGGGAGTACTTCCTCTGCTGATCGAATAAACAAAGAAGTAAGCGCTAATATTCAGAGAGGAGCAAAGGTATGTTAAGAATAGTGCGTGTGGAAAATGGTATTGTTCAAGGACTGCCGGCGGCTGATCCGCGTATTACCAGCTTCAAGGGAATTCCGTTTGCTGCCCCGCCTGTGGGGGAGAACCGCTGGCGTGCTCCCCAGCCTGTGCAAGACTGGGAAGGGGAATTGAAAGCGTATGATTTTGCCCCGATTTCGATGCAGGTCCCACCCATCATAGATGTGAATAATATTTATTCCCGCGAATGGTCGGTTGACCCGGATCTTCCGATGGATGAGGACTGCCTTTACCTGAATGTCTGGACACCGACCGTCTGCGCAGATGAGAAGCTTCCCGTCTTTGTATGGTATTTTGGCGGAGGATTTCAGGTCGGCCATACAGCCGAAATGGAATTTGACGGCGAACGTATTGCCCGCCGGGGAATTGTCGTGGTGACCGTGAATTACCGCCTGAATGCGTTTGGCTTTTTGAGCCATCCCGAGATTACTGCGGAATCCCCCGTGGCTCCCGCGAATTTCGGGCATCTGGATCAGCAGTCGGGCACGCAGTGGGTGAAACGCAATATCGCTGCTTTTGGCGGAGACCCTGACCAAATCACAATCGGGGGACAATCAGCCGGCGGTGGAAGTGTGCTGAGCCAACTGGCCTCGCCGCAGAATGAAGGGCTGTTTCAGCGAGCCGTGATTATGAGCGGGATCTTTACTCCGCTGTACCCGAACAACCCCGTGCCTCCGATAGAGCGTACCCTCAGTCAGGCTGAAGAGGAGGGGGCAGCCTTCTTTGAATTTATGGGAGTGTCGACTCTGGAAGAGGCCCGCAAGCTGGATGCCCTCTATGTCCGTGATAAAATGCTGGAGTACGGCAGCTTCTGGGGAACGGTCATAGACCAGTTGTACTGTCCGGGCAACCCCTATAACCTTTTTCTGAAGGGACAGCACCATAAGGTGCCGGTCATGCTGGGAAATACCTCTTCCGAATTTTTCGCTGTTCCCGATGCCGGCAGCGTGGAGGAATTCAGAGCCTTGGCGGTTGAAATGTTCGGCGGTAAAGCGGAAGAGTACCTTAAGCTATGCGGTGTTGATTCAGGGAAGCTGGAGGAAATGATCCATAAGGCTTCCGTGAGCAATATTGAATATGCGGTCCGTGTTGCCGTTAAGGCCAATTGCGATTCCGGCAGCGGCGTACCAATGTATTATTACACTTTTGATGCGGAAATTCCGGGCTGGGATGATCCGGGAACCTTCCATTCGGTGGATTTGTGGTTCCACTTCGAAACGCTGGCCAAATGCTGGCGGCCTTTTGTGGGCAAGCATTATGATCTTGCCCGCCACATGTGCAATTACCTTGCCTATTTCATCGGCACGGGCGATCCGAATGGCAAAGATTCCACCGGGGAGGACTTGCCTCTCTGGAAACCGTGTACGCCGGAGGCGCCTTACGGCATGGTTTTTGCGGACAAGGCAGAATTTGTGAAGGAGCCTTCGGGTGAGGTTATGCAATTTCTGGTCGAGCAATATTTCAAGCGGCAATCCATTTATATCTAGGGGAGGAATGAGGGGGAATGAACGAGAGCAATCAGAATTATACGATACCAACGGCCGGATATGATAAGGAGAGGGAAGCCATTGCGCGGGGAGTGATCCGTACTATAGAATATCCTTCTACAACGGTAGGGAACGCCCGGAAGGCAATGGTATATACACCGCCCGGATATTCCGCCGCCGAGGAATACGGTGTCTTGTATTTGCTGCACGGAATTGGCGGAGATGAGAGCGAATGGTACAATCACGGCAAGCCTCAGATTATCCTGGACAATCTGTATGCCGATCAAATGCTGAAGCCCATGATCGTCGTGCTTCCGAACGGCCGGGCGATGTTGAATGACCGGGCGGAAGGAGATGTTTTTGCTCACGACAAGGTACAGGCGTTCGAAACCTTCGAGTCGGATTTACTCCATGATCTTATCCCTTATATAGAAGCGAATTATTCGGTCCTGACGGACCGGATGCACCGCGCCATTGCCGGATTATCCATGGGCGGAGGGCAATCCCTGAATATCGGTCTGAACAATCTGGACCAGTTCGCCTGGATCGGGGCGTTCTCCCCGGCTCCCAATACGAAGCTGCCCGAGCTGCTGGTGCCGGAACCGCTGAAGACGGCAGAATTGCTCAGCCTGCTCTGGCTATCCTGTGGTGATCTGGACAGTCTCAAGAATGTCAGCGACCGGACGCATGCCTATTTATCGCAGCATTCCGTGCCGCATATCTGGGTGGAAGAACATGGCGACCACGATTGGCCGGTCTGGAAGAACGGCTTGTATCAGTTCTCCAAGCTTATTTTTTAGCTGACCGCTCAAGGATAACCGCTGCTTCAGCCTAGTACGACAAAAAGGGGGCATTCCCGGCTTCGGGACAGCGAATATATGGGTGGACGGAGCTTTAATCTGAACAGCCGATCCGCTTGTTGTGAACTGGACGCTGCCATGCCATGATCTTGTTTAATGAACGATACTGGGATTTGGGTATGTGTTGTAACACCAATTTAAAGCGAGCGTTTCCTTGTTCAATGGGGAAACGGTTGTTTACTATGAGCTGCTAAGAATTCTGAATCTTATTAAAGTGATTTGGATGGAGCTCCAGTTATAACCCCGATCCGCGGCAGCTGTTATGCCTTTGTTATGGGAGCCAAGGGGCCGCTGCTTGAACGGGCAAATCGCTTTGAAGGAGAACACCGATTGCATCATTTGAGTTGATAAAATGTAATAATATTTATCTAATCTTTAGGTTCAGTTTAGAGTGTATAAAGATTGGAACGCTATATTAATACAAATAAGCTGGATAGAGCAGGAGATGGCAGATGAAAAATGTAAATAAATTTCTTACCATAGGTAAAGCAATACTGCTGGTCCTTGCAATCATTTATGTGGGTTCTTTAGTGGATTTTATTTTTAAACCCTTTAAGGCGCTGACGGGTGTAATCCTCATCCCGATGCTGCTAGCCGTTTTTTTCTACTATATCTTGCGGCCTTTAATTCCTCTGCTGGAAAAGTGGAAATTGAAGCGAACACCGGCGATCCTTCTGATTTACCTTTTCTTGTTTATCATTGTAATGGCATTCTTTGGGGGTGTCTGGCCTCCCTTGAAATCGCAATTAATAAATCTGGTGCAAAATGCGCCTCATCTTTTCAATTTATTAAACGATAAAATTGTGGAGTTGGAGAAGACAGGAGTTTTCTCGAAAATTTTCCCCGAAGATTTCAGCCTGCTCTCCCAATTAAATGAATATTTAAACAAGGGGTTCACTTTATTAACCAGTTATGTCACAGGGCTATTTTCAGCGGTCTCCAACTTAGCGATTATACTGTTTACCTTTCCAATATTGTTGTTCTATATGCTTAAGGAGGGCGACAAATTCGGGAAAATCATCGTAAGAGCTGTTCCCAAACGTTTTCGCGGGAAAACCAGTACAATTACAAAAGAAATCGATGCCGCGCTCAGCAGCTATATCGTTAGCAGAGTTATCGTTAATCTGGCGCTGGGTGTCCTGATGTATCTCGGATTCCTTTTGATCGGGTTACCTTATGCTCTTGTATTGACGCTGATTGCTGTCATTATGAACTTTATTCCTTATTTTGGGGCCATCATCTCATCTGTTCCTATTGTGATTGTAGGACTGGTTGAATCTCCTGCTGTGGGATTGTGGGCTTTGGTTATTATCCTGTTGGCACAGCAGGTTCAGGATAACATCATTTCACCGTTGGTCTTTGGCAAAAGCCTTGATATTCATCCCATTACCACAACAGTTCTTGTGCTCGGAGTGGGGAATTTCTTTGGATTCATTGGCATGCTGATCATTATTCCTGTGTATATGGTCATCAAAATTTTATCTAAGCATACGTATCATTTGTTCTTTAAAGAAAAATGGGAGGGACTATAGTTCGTATAAATCGAAGGAGGCGATAGGATGAACAACTTAAATAACGGATATAGAGGTAACATTACGATTTCAAATCGGGCCATATTGAAGATTGCCGGCAAGGCGATTCAGGAAGCGGAAGAAGTGAAGGCGCTTATGGAAGGCAAAACAAAACGCAAAAACAGAGATGACTTCTATAAAGCTATTGACCTCCAGATAAACGGGGGAGAACTGGCGGTTCACATATTTCCGGTTTTTGTGCTCGGAACTCCTCTTCACCAGCTTGCACAGCTTTTGCAGCAAAAAATTAAGAGCAGCCTTGAAATACTGACTGGATTAAAAGTGTCACAAGTGAATGTAACCGTGGTTGGCATTATACCGGAGCCAATTTGAATTTTTCAATAAAACAGCGGCAGTCAAGGACATTATTCTATCGTCCTTGGCTGCCGCTATTTATTTGGCGTTAGACTATTTTTGTAAACTGATCTTAAAGACAGTTGATTCCTTCCCGGGGTTGGCCAGTTCCAAAGTTCCGCCCATTCTTTCCGTATTTTTCAGGGCTATAGCCAAGCCTAAGCCGGTTCCTCCAGATGCCGTTCTGGCTTCATCTCCCCGCACAAAGGGATCGAAAAGGGTGGATCTGAGTTCTTGAGGAATCCCCACACCATTATCGGCAATTTCAATGACCATTCGGGTGGCCTGGGGAATGAGCTCAATCCGAAGATTCGTTCCGGGCGGATTATAAGTCAGAGCATTGGTGATCAGATTATAGACCACTCGTGACAGCAGTTCAGGATCAAAGAGCGCATAAATATCCTGATCGGGTACTTGGAACTGAAGCGTAAACCGCTTTTGTTCGATTTCTCCATACGAATCGGCGATAATTTCCCGCAGGAAGTCGCCAAGCTCGTGATGCCCCATTTTCAACAGGAAATCCGGCGAATCTGTTTTGAGCAGTTCCATCATATTTTGAATTAATTTAGTGACTTGGGAGGACTTATTGTGAATATATGACAGATATTTCCGCTGTCTTTCCACATCCTCGACGCGGCCTTCATACAGGGCTTGCGCATAACCCTGAATGCTGGTAACCGGAGTCTTCAGATCATGAGAGAGGTCCATCATCATCCGCTGCTTGCTTTCTTCCGCCAGCCGCGTAGCCTTGGTAGTTTTCTCAATCATATCTGCCATGTAGTTGAACGTTTCAGCCATTTGCTCGAATTCCTGCTCAGCATGGACAGAGATCCTGGTGCTGTAATTACCTTGGATCATTTCCTTTAATCCTTCGTTAATTGTTTTGAGCGGTTTGAGAATCCGCCGGGCTACAGAATAGCTGTAAACAACAACCAGCACCAGAAGCACCATCGCCCCAATCAAAATATAGAAGGTAACCGAATGGTTAAAATAGGACATAAACGGGTAGCTGTTAATGGAGATGTCAATACGGTCCCGTGGGATTTTCAGCAGCAGCCAGTCTGGCGAACCAGGGCCCGGGTAGCGGGACAATGAATAGTAATAATCCTGACTTCGATCATTCTCAAGCAGTTTATACAATTGTTCCTCTGAGTAGCTAATCATCTGATCCTGTTTATTTCCGATCACTTCTTTGATGAGCTTGCTTCCGTCCAAGATTTCAAGCCAGCCCCGGCTGCGCAGCAATTTCTCGGTTTCCGGTCCGGATTTGGGATTATTCAAATATTGGCTTGCCGTGACCTTTAAATCCGGATCCGCAAGTTGATAATCCTTTAGTTTTTGCGTCACATCCAGTTGTATAAACAAATAGGCGCCAAGCGAAATGACAAGAACAATGACAAGAAACCGTAAAAAGTCAAGGGCTAGCGACGTCTGCAGCGGCCGTTGGTTTCTAGTTCTCCACAGGCGCATTAATTTTGTACCCCAATCCCCGGATGGTTTTCAGATACTCAGGTTTCTTGGAATCCAGCTCAATCTTCTCACGGATGTTGCTGATATGTACCATGATACTGTTGTCCTCATACATATAGAAGTCTTCCCAAACCGCTTCATAAATTCGCTTGCGCGTGAACACCCGCCCCGGTTCCTCCATCATCAGCTTAAGGATTTTATATTCAGTGGAGGTCAATACAACCGGTTCCCCTGAGACATACAGAACACACTCGCTCAGATCTAGTGTCAGTGCTCCAAGTACAATTTTCTCAACCGCCGGCTCCTTCTCCACAGGAGAAACATCAAAATGATGGACTCTCCTCAGCAAAGCATTGACACGGGCAACGACCTCCAGCGGATTAAAGGGCTTAGAGATATAATCATCCGCTCCGAGCTCCAGACCGAGAATTTTGTCATGATGCTGGCTTTTGGCCGATAAGAACAGGACGGGAAAATGATACGCCCGGCGAATACTCTTAAGCAGCTGTAATCCATCCATCCCCGGCATCATAATATCGAGAATAGCTAAATCAATGGTATGCTCCCCAATGATATGTAAAGCGTCCATACCGTTGGTAGCCTTCAAAATATGGTAGTCCTTTTCAAGGTAAAGCTGCAGCAATTCGACGATTTCGAGTTCGTCATCAGCGATCAGTATCGTAAATATAAAAAATCACCCCTACTCAATATAACTCTCTAACCTTTATCCATTCTAAACCAAACCTAAAGATTGGATAAATATTTATGGAATATTGTTTTTAGCTTTTTTTCATTCGTTCGAACGGGGCTTTACAGTTTCTTGCGCTGACTGTATAATTATCTTTAATTGTATACGGAATCAAACGGAGGAGCCTGCCAAAAGCGGGCTCTTTTTGTGTTTTTTTACTGGGAAAATAAGTTAATTATCAATACCTGAGAATTGTACAGAATGAATGGATACAACCGCAATAGCAGAAAACTAGAACATGAATAAAAGAGGAGGAGTGCTGGACCGTGCTGCATCTTGTAATTTTACTTCCATTTGTGCTTGCTGCATTTATTCCGCTTACTAAATATTTGCCGCGTTTTCATGTGGGCTGGATTGTTCTGCCCTTGCCTGCAGCTCTATTTCTCTACTTCCTGACAAGAATCCCAAGTATTCAAGCAGGATCAAATCTAATGACAAGCTTCTCCTGGATGCCTTCACTTGGAGTCGATATTACACTTTACCTGGATGGACTCAGCCTGTTGTTTGTTTTGCTGATTACCGGAATGGGCGCTCTGGTGGTGCTCTATTCGATTTATTATTTGAGTAAGCACAGCGAAGGAATTCGCCCATTCTACATGTACCTGCTGATGTTTATGGGGGCGATGCTGGGTGTTGTGCTGTCAGATAATCTGATGGTTCTATACGGGTTCTGGGAGCTCACCAGTATTTCATCATTCCTGCTGATTGCATTCTGGCACCGCCGGGAAAGGTCGCGCTACGGTGCAATGAAGTCGATGCTCATTACGGTGTTTGGCGGTCTGGCTATGTTTGCCGGATTTAATCTGTTATACGTCATGACTGGAACTTACAGTATCCGGGAAATTGTAGCTGTAGCCGGATCTTTGCCGGGCTATTCCATGTTTATCCCGGCGATGCTGCTGATCCTGCTGGGAGCGTTCACGAAATCAGCGCAATTTCCATTTCATATCTGGCTGCCTGATGCGATGGAAGCACCGACACCGGTCAGCGCCTATCTTCATTCGGCTACGATGGTTAAGGCGGGAATCTATTTGGTTGCACGGCTCACCCCTGTATTTGCAGGTCAATCCGGGTGGTTCTGGCTGGTTTCGCTCACAGGAATGGTGACACTGATCTATGGAGCATTTAAAGCGATTAAGCAAAGCGATCTCAAAGGCTTGCTTGCGTACTCTACCATCAGCCAGCTTGGTCTGATCATGTCTCTGCTGGGAGTTGGTTCGGCGGCTTCCTTTTTTGCCGGGAAGGAAGAAGCTGTTTTCTATACTATGGCTACTACAGCGGCTCTCTTTCATCTCCTGAATCATGCTGTTTTTAAAGGCAGCTTGTTTATGGTTGTCGGAATTATTGACCATGAAACGGGTACCCGGGATCTCCGCAAGCTGGGCGGGCTGATGTCTCTCATGCCCATTACTTTCTCGGTTGCGTTGATCGGCGCATTCTCCATGGCGGGCTTGCCGCCGTTCAGCGGCTTCCTCAGCAAAGAAATGTTCTTTACCGCTATGCTGAATATCCGTGAGTTCGACATACTGAATACTGGCTCCTGGATGGGGATTTTTCCGGTAGCCGCCTGGCTTGCCAGTGTGTTTACCTTTGTGTACAGTATGATTCTCGTCTTTAAGACCTTTGGGGGTAAACTTCAGAAGGCTAAACTGGATAAAATGCCGCATGAAGCGCCGCTCGGCCTTCTGCTGTCACCAGTGATGCTGGTCTCCCTTGCTGTAGTCTTTGCTTTCTTTCCTGAGCTTGTTTCTAATTCGCTGATTATGCCGGCCATGGCGTCGATCCATAACGGGGTATTGGCGCCTGAAGCTACGTTCGAGGTCTCGATTCATTTCTGGCATGGCTGGACACCGGAGATATTTATGACCATAGGTGTTATCGCTGCCGGTGTGCTGTTATACCGAAGCTACAGCCGGTTGCGGGTCTTGGACCGTGGGCCAAGCGGACGGAAAACGCTCAACCATCTCTATGATGGGAGCCTTCAATTGTTGGAGCGGGGCTCAAAACGCCTGACCAATGCTTATATGACCGGCTCCAACCGTCATTATTTGCTGTATATTTTCAGCTTCTTTATTATCGCGTTGCTCGCTGCTCTAATTGGACAACCGGGTATCAGCTTCGGCATGGAGCACTATGCGCCATTGTCCATTTATGAGACAGCGGTAATAGCCGTTATGCTGCTTGCGGCATTCGCGGTGCCTTTTGCCAAATCACGGGTCAGTGCCATTTTATTCACTGGCTGTGTCGGCTATATGGTAACGCTATTGTTCGTCATCTTCCGGGCGCCTGATCTCGCGCTTACGCAAATGATGATAGAGACGGTGTCGGTCATTCTCTTCCTTCTCTGCTTCAGATATCTTCCGAAGCTGAAGAAGGATAAGGAACGCCTGCGGTTTAAGCTGCCGAATTTGATTATCGCCCTTGGTGTTGGTATCACCACAACTTTAATTGCTTTGGCGGCGATGGGTAGCAGTCCCTTTGAACCGATTTCTGAGTTTTTCCTGAAAGAAAGCTACAATTCAGCCGGCGGTAAAAATGTAGTCAACGTCATTCTGGTGGATTTCCGCGGCTTTGATACCTTGTTTGAAATTATGGTGCTCGGTATCGCCTCAATGGCTATCTATGGCTTGATCCATTTAAGAATGGAACCTGGTCAGACTGAATCCGGAAAAGTCCATTCTGGAAACTCAGCCTTGCGGCTGCGGAGTAATGATGTGATCCTGCAGACCATGTCCAAGGGAATTGTCCTCATTATACTTACGTTCTCCTTGTACTTATTCTTTGCGGGCCACAACCATCCGGGTGGAGGTTTTATTGGAGCGCTGATGACTTCCGCCGCGCTTGTTCTGATGGCTGTCGCTTTTGGCATGGATACGGTCCGTAAGGTTCTTCCGGTGAACTACCGCTTGATTACGGGAGCCGGATTGCTGATCGCGATTGTTACGGCATCGGGTTCCTTCATATTTAATGCACCGTTTCTCAGTCATGCCTTTGGTCATTTTCAATTGCCTATACTCGGGGATACAGAGCTTGCGACAGCGGTTCTGTTTGACCTGGGCGTGTATTTGGCCGTAGTGGGTGTAACCATGAACATCATATTATCGATCGGGGGGATAAACAATGGAACTCATAATGGCGGTGGCTGTAGGGATTTTATTTACAATTGGTGTCTATCTGATTCTGTCCAAAAGTCTGCTGCGCATTGTGCTGGGAACTTCCCTGCTGACACATGGTGTCCATCTGCTGCTCCTCACGATGGCCGGACTCAAAAAAGGCGCTGCACCGGTGCTGGGAGACAATGCGGAGACTTATGTCGATCCCCTGCCGCAGGCGCTGATCTTAACCTCCATTGTGATCAGCTTTGGAGTTACTGCTTTCTATTTTGTTCTGGCCTACCGTTCCTACCAGACACTGGGTACGGATGAAATCGATAGTATCAAGGAGGAGAAAGAATGAGCAATCTGTTGGTGCTGCCGATTCTGATCCCCCTGTGTACAGCTGTGATCCTGATCTTCCTGAAAGAAAGAATCCGGCTCCAGCGCTGGATCAGCTCCGCCAGCGGATTACTGAATATCGGCATTGCTGCTGTCCTGGTCTCACGCGTTCACGATAAGGGTATACAAACCCTGCAGATGGGGGGATGGTCCCCGCCTTACAGCATTGTGTTCGTTGGCGATATGTTAGCGTCATTGCTGCTGCTGACGGCTTCGCTGGTCAGCTTTGCCATATTGCTCTACTCCTTCCGCAGTATAGGTGAGGAGCGGGAGCGCTTTTACTACTATAGCTTTTTTCATTTCTTGCTCGTAGGGGTATACGGTTCCTTCCTTACAGGGGACATCTTTAATCTGTTCGTCTTCTTCGAGGTGATGCTCATTTCTTCCTATGCGCTTATTTCTATTGGCGGGACGAAGCTCCAGCTCCGGGAGACGTCCAAATATTTGCTGATAAATATCGTATCCTCCACATTGTTCGTGGCGGCGGTAGCTTATCTCTATGCAGCAGTGGGCACGCTCAACATGGCCCATTTGTCCCTGCGTATTGCCGAAGCGGGGCAAGGCGGCTTACTTAATGTAATAGCCATTTTGTTCCTGATCGTATTTTCTTTAAAGGCCGGACTCTTGCTGTTTTATTGGCTGCCTGGATCGTACAGTGCACCTCCGGTGGCGGTCAGGGCTTTGTTTGGCGCATTGTTGACTAAAGTGGGCTTGTATGCAATTATTCGTACATTTACCCTCCTGTTCGTAAACGATCCGGGCTTCACCCAGCCTTGGATAGCCTGGATGGCGGCGGCTACAATGATTCTGGGCGGATTGGGAGCTGTAGCCTATCAGGATATTCCCCGTATTCTTAATTACAATGTCATCATCAGCGTTGGTTTTGTCGCCTTTGGCCTGGCAGTTGGGACACCTGACTCTCTGAACGGGGCGGTATTCTATTTGCTGCATGATATGTTGGCGAAAGCACTGATGTTTATTCTCGGAGGAATGATCATCTCTGCCGCAGGAACGGAACACTTGAAGAACATGGGGGGGATGATCAGAAAGTACCCCTTGATCGGCTGGATGTTTTTTATACTGGCGCTTGCTCTTGTGGGAATTCCTCCGCTCAGCGGTTTTGCCGGCAAGGTTCTGATGATTCGCGGAGGGTTGGATACCGGCATGTTGACCTTGTCTCTGATTGGTCTGGCGTCAAGCTTTCTTGTACTGTATTCCTTGATGAAGGTGTTCAGACTGGCATTTTGGGGAAATGAACCGGAGAAGGAATTACCAAAGGCCAACTTAAAAAGTGCTTCGGCTGTTGCTGCCGGACTGCTTGTTCTTGTTATTGCAATGGGTATTGGGGCGGAGTGGGTATACAACTATGTATCGCAGGCCGGAGATATCTTGGTCTCACCCGGGCTTTATATTGAAGCTGTAATGAAGGAGTAGAGGAGATGACTTTGCAAATACTGTTCAACCTGATGATTGCTTTCATGTGGATGCTGCTGAATAACAACAGTTCGGGCTCAAGCTTTATCGTGGGGTATGTGCTTGGAGTGTTCATTCTGCTGATCCTGCGGAAATCCTGGACACAGCCCTTCTATCTCAAACGAGTATGGGCAATGCTGAAGCTGCTGCTGATATTTATCCGCGAGCTGCTGGTATCGAGCTTTGTGGTGATCGGTCATATCGTTCGTCCAAAGCTGGCTATACGTCCCGGTATTTTTGCTTATGAGACTGCCTTAACATCCGCGTGGGAAGTCACTTTATTATCTTGTTTGATTTGCCTGACACCGGGAACACTGACACTTGATGTTTCGGGAGATGGAAAGATCCTGTACATCCATGCCATTGATATTGAAGATGCACAGCTGCTTACCGAGCAGATCAGAGGTACTTTTGAGCAAGCCATTATGGAGGTGACCCGCTGATGAGTCTGACTTTGTTAACCGCAGCGCTGATTATATTATCGGTGGCTATGCTGGCCTGTCTGTACCGTCTGCTTAAAGGACCGACCCGTTCTGACCGGGTTGCTGCACTGGATACGATAGGCATCCATGTGCTGGCCATGATTGCGGTAGTCTCTATGCTGCTGAATACACAGGATTTTCTTGAGATTATTCTGGTGATAGGCATTCTTACTTTTATAGGAACGACGGCGCTGGCCAGATATATTGAACGGGGCATTGTATTTGAAGAGGGAGGTGATAGGCATGACCGGTGAGTTGTTCAGTTCGATTCTGGTGCTGCTTGGCGCTGTATTCTGCGGTCTGAGCGCATTCGGTTTGGTCCGGCTGCCCGATGTGTACCTGCGTTCACACGCCGCTACCAAAAGCGCAACACTTGGGGTGCTCTGTGTGCTGAACGGAGCGTTTGTCTACTTCCTGTTTCACGATGGAACGGTTAGCTATAAGCTGCTGCTTGCTATCGTCTTTGTATTCATTACCTCTCCGGTAGCAGGCCATTTAAACGGCAGATCAGCCTACCGGTCGGGAGTCCCGTTATGGGAAGGCAGCATTCAGGATGACCTGAAGCCCTCCATGGAAGAGGATCAGGCGCTGTCTGTAGAACAAGATCGCTGACAGGAGCAGGCGAGCTGTGGAAGAGCAGCTCCACAATTCGCCGCTTCCGGCTGCGTTGTTCCGCAGACAACCCCGCAGATTACACCACACCCTGTTTAGATTTCATACATTTCAGATTATATGTGCGGCCATAGGCGTTAGCGTATTTGACGATCCGTTTAATCATGCTTTTGTCCTTCAGCTTGGTAAACGGACAAGGATCGGGGGAAGTATTCACTTCCAGAATCCAGGGCTTGAGGCGCTGGTCCAAGGCAATGTCCACGCCAATTTCCTGGAGGGCGGGAAAGGTTGTGCTTAGCTGCTTGGCGGACTTCACACCCATTTCCTTCAGGGCCGAGATCAATGCTTTACGCTTCTCCAGGCTGGTGTAGGCGTTCAACAATACTTCAACCGGATAAATCGTCCCCCCCTGGCTCCCGTTTGTAACAACCTTGCGGGGATGCGCCACGCGTCCTGCAACCCCCGTAGCTTCCCATCCACCCTTAAGATTTCGCTGCACCATCACCCGGATATCGAAGGGGCGGCCTTCATAAACCAAAAGCCGGATCCCTTTCTGCACTAAATAGGACTTCCCCTGGGTCTCCTTTAAGATTGCGCGATAAGCTGTTTCGTAATCCGGGAAGCTGCGTACACGTATACCCGCCTGATAGCTGTATTGAATCCGTTCCTTCCGGGCGGTCTTTTCCATCCGCATCACACCTTTCCCAAAGGATCCACAGCATGGCTTAATGTAGACCATATTATATTTTTGCAGCATCTCATGCAGTGTGCTTTGATCCATTTTTCTCGTTACCGGGATGTATGTCCTTAATTCTTGGCTTCGAGCCATCACCTTTGTCTTCGTCAGCTTATTGGATATATGCCTTATTTGCTTCTTCATCTTGTCCCTCCGTCTCTATAGTTCCATAGGCTATATTACGGAAATGTTCAGTTTTTGATTGGGCATCTACACAGCAATAGAACACACCCGGAGAATTCTACATAAGATTATTGCAGGTGTTTATCTAATGAGGCTGCAGCATGCGGCCAATAGGAGGCGGCGAAGATGCTGCTCGGCAATTTGCAGGATAAGGTGCTAGAAGTCACTGGGGTTTTTCCTTGGTACAAGAGTCTGCTCGGTGGGGAGAAGACGAGTTATAGCCTACAGAACCTTCCGCTTATGACGTCGGAGATTCTGGATACCCATTATTATACCCAAGATAGTGACCCTACTCTGGCCGTATACCGGACCTCGGGCACAAGCACGGGCCGCCGAAAAGCGATATTCTACTCAGAGGAAGACGATAAAAACTACATTGATATCAAAACAAAGCTGTTCGGTGAGCTGCTTGCGGGAAGCGGCTGTACAAGAGCTTTGGCGGACATGGGTACGGGACATGCAGCGAACACGGCCCTGTCCATATTTGAGCGGCTTGGACTCGAAAAGAGTTCAATACCCTTTGAGCTTCCCATCGAACAGCACATTGAACGGCTGCAAGCCTTTAAGCCTGAGCTGCTGTATACGATGCCTTCCATCCTTGACCATATCGTATATGCCGCCGGAAATCCGCGTGACTTCGGCATCCGCAAGATTATTCTGGTCGGGGAAATCGCCACACTGGGATGGCAGCGGAATATGGCGCGCCTGTTCGGTCTTGATCCAAGGGACATCGTCGATACTTATGGCTCCATTGAAATGGGCACGATTGCTTATTACTCTCATGAGCTAGGCAGGTACATCCTTGCCGACGGGATTTTTGCGGAAGGGCTCGGGACGGAGGCGTTAGGCGGGGGGTTAAGGCCGCTGGGTAAAAATGAAAGTATTCTGGTTCTTACTTCAACCGTCCGCAAGATGATGCCAGCCATTCGTTTTGTTACCTATGATGTGGTACGGGATTTCAGACCTGTGATGATAGGCGGTGTGGAAAAGCAGAGCTTTGCCTCAATCGTCAAACGGGTGGGCCGGGAACTGAAGCATGGAGAAAAAATTAGCCTGTACGATATCGAACAAGTTGTATACCGTCATATAGAAGATGCGATCATCCGGGTGAAGGTAAGGAACAATGCCCTGACCATTTATATCAAAAGTAAATCTGCACTTAACTCCACGGCTCCGGCAATCAGGGAGGAAATCAGGGAGTGCATTCCGGAAATCGGCATGATGATTCGAAATCATCTGCTTGACGATATTGAAGTCTTTATAGTGGCCAATGGCGAGACGCTGGAGAGCGGGCAGGTAAAGAACAAAAAGCTATATTACCAGAAAGATAAAGACAGGGCAGAGATGAACTTGAGTGGCGGCATACTGTCGACCATCGGAAATACGCCCTTAATCAAGCTGAGCAACCTGTTCCAGAACAGCGGGTTTGAGGTCTACGCCAAAATGGAGCTGCTGAATCCGGGCGGAAGTGCGAAAGACCGTCCTGCCCTGCGGATGATCCAGGAAGCTTGGAAGGAAGGTAGAATCAGGCCTGGAACTGTCATTATTGAATCGAGTTCGGGGAATATGGCGATTAGCCTGGCGATGATTTGCAAATATTTGGGGCTGCGGTTTATCAGCGTTATCGACCCCCGAACAACCGAAACTAATATTCAGATCCTGAAGGCTTTGGATGCAAAAATCGACTATGTCGCGGAGCCAGACCCGGAAACAGGCGAGTTTCTGCCTGCGAGGCTCACACGCGTACAGCAGTTATTGGCGGAGATACCCGGCAGCTTTTGGCCGAATCAGTATGGAAACGCAAATAATTATCTGGCCCACTACCATACGACCATGAAAGAGATCGTGACCGAACTTGGCCGGGTGGATTATTTGTTTTGCAGTGTCAGTACATGCGGCACGATCAGGGGGCTGGCGGAATACGCAAGGGATCATGGGCTAAAGACCAAGATCGTGGCTGTCGACGCGCAGGGCAGCGTTATTTTTGGCGGAAATAAGGGCAGCCGGCGTTTCCCCGGACTGGGTGCCGGCATTGTGCCGCCTTTCTGCAGAAAAGACCTAATCGACCATATCGTGTATGTTTCGGACTGGGAGATCGTAAAAGGCTGCCGGGCGCTCTCGCAGAATGAATCGATCCTGGCCGGTGCATCCTCCGGAGGGATTATTGCCGCCGTCAAGCGTATGGAGCAAGAAATAACTCCGGGATCTCACTGCGCGGTCATTCTGCATGACAAGGGAGAACGTTACCTCGATACCGTATATTCGGACTCATGGATTCAGAACCAGTTCGGCCGGGATCTCTCGTCTGAAGACGGAGATGTCCCTACCTAATAGCCAAAGGAGGGAGTGGCATGCTGTACTTAAATGACCAGGATATCCAGGCGATAGGCCTTGAGTGGCCTGACCTTGTGGAGTCTGCAGAATCTGCGGTGCGCATTCTTGATTCCGGTGATTACGCACAGCCAGTTAAGCCTTATCTAAGGTATAACCATCCTCAAAACCGGATTATTGCAATGCCCGCGTATGTAGGGGGAGACGTGAATGCAGCAGGGATCAAGTGGATTTCCAGCTTCCCGGATAATATCGGGGCCGGTCTTCCCCGCGCACATAGCGTTATCATATTGAATGATCCCCATACGGGCCAGCCTTCAGCCGTTCTGAACTCGCCGCTGCCCAGCATCGTCAGGACAGCTTCGATCAGCGGGCTGATGATCCGTCACTTTATGCAGGCGCGGCCGCTGGAAAAGATTCAGCTCGGCATTATCGGCTGGGGGCCGATTGGGCAGCATCATTTTCAAATGGCAATGGCTCTGTACGGTGATCGAATTGAACGTATCCGCATCTTCGATCTAAGGGGAGCCGATCTGTCAGGAATTCAGTCCTGTTACAGGGACAGGATTGAAGTGGCAGAGACCTGGGCGGACGTCTATCTGAAGTCTAATATCTTCATCACATGTACCGTATCCGATCACCGGTATATCGATCTTCCCCCTGCAAAAGGTTGTCTTCTGCTGAATGTTTCTCTGCGTGATTATAAGCCGGAGGCGTTAGCTTCGGTGAAAGCTGTCATTGTCGACGATTGGGATGAAGTGTGCCGCGAGAATACAGACATCGAGCGGCTCCATCTGGAACAGGGGCTGACCCGTACCGGCACCCGTAAGATTAGCGACGTCGTCTGCCGAAGCGGCCTGACTGAATTCGCCGAAGATGAGCCGGTCTTTTTCTGCCCGATGGGGATGGCTGTCTTCGATATTGCAACAGCGGTATATTATGTAAAGAAGGCCAGGAAAAAAGGGATTGGGAGCGAGCTTGAGTAAGATGGGAGCAATTTGCTCTGCGCAAGGATCGTGTAATACAGCTTTTCACCGCTCGATATATGATGAGGTAGATCTAACACAAACAGCGCGAGCCAATGGATACTGGCACGCGCTGTTTGTGTTCTATTCCATTCTGTAAATTATCTTGCCACCGTAATAATATAGTTAACTTCTTTTTGAGGAAAGTTTTGTGAAATAGATATATTACCATTTACATTAATTTCTCGAATTGCTGGATAAACTGGACGACTATAAGAGTCGCTAGCAAAGCCTCCATAACTAGCCCCAAAAGAAACAAGTGGATGAATGTCAGCCTTACCCTTAGGAATACTTTCACCGGTTATGTTTGTTGCATTTATGGTGAGCTGAAATGTGTTATTGCTTTTATAAGTTATTGCATAGTCATTGATTCTCAGGTTTTTTATCCATCACAACAGTTTGTCCATCCATTTGAGTATTCTTTGAATTTCGGAAAATACAAACAATATAAGTTGAACTAAAGAACACCTAGAGGCAAAAGCAGCGGAGGGGAAGTTTGGAACTGTAGGAGCGCTAGCGACCGCCTTTGTCTACGGATTTCTACCGCTAAGAGCGGTATTGATCAAGAAATCTGTAGACAACAGCGGCCGGAAGTCCAAACATTCACCGCAGTTGCGTTCTATGCCGGCTCGGTAATTCTACCCCATGAAAGCAGAACTATACTTTCTTCAGCTAGCCGATTATACTGAATTATAAAATTCACAATCTGAAATAGTTGAAAGGTGCTGCCCATGTTATCGTTTTTGCTTACGCTTAAGCGTCTGGTGACCGGCTTATGGCGGGCGCTCAAACTTAAGAATTTTCAGGCATTGCTCGTATTGGTGGTCATCACGCTGACGTCCGGAACTATTTTTTATGTCAAAGAGGAAGGACTTTCTGTAATTGACGCGATCTATTTTTGCGTAGCCACGCTTAGTACAATCGGACATCCTACCTTTGTTCCGCAAACCACTTTAGGGAAAACTTTTACTATTGTCTACATCATCGTTGGCACCGGGTTATTCCTGGGGATGATCGGCTATATCGCTTACTTCTTGATCAAACAAACAGACAAGGAAAGTGATTGATCCGCAGCAAATAGAACAGAATAATTTCTTCTTAATTTATGAACTGTATGTGACGATAATAATTAAAAACATTCACATTTAGGAGATGCATCATGGATAATTTGACCGCACTTGTATTGGCTGCACCAATGATTAAGCAAATTCACGCACAGGATATTATGATTGGGATTACGGATAAGGAGATCTTTCATTACTACGCACCCAGCAAGGTACTTGATTTTGGCCTGACCAAGGGAAGTCCTGTTCCAGAGGATGACCCGTCGCTTGGAAACGCACTTGCAGGACGTGCTACGACGAATCGTCTGTCTGCCGAGCTGTACGGTGCGACTGTAATCTCCTCGGCAGTGCCGATTTACGGAGATGAAGGGGAGATTATCGGGGCATTTGCGATTGCTTATACGCTTGAGAACGAAGACAAAATGGAACAGCTGACTGATAGTATCAACCAGATCAGTGGCCAATTGATGGATATGGTCCAGAACGTTGCCGCACAGTCCGAGGAGCTGTCAGCTACGACGGCCCAAATTCTGGAGAATTCGCGCAAGACGGTTGAGGAGTCAAAGCAGGTGAACAAGGTGGCCGGCTTTATCCGTGAAATCTCGGAACAGACGAATCTGCTTGGCCTGAACGCAGCGATTGAAGCGGCCCGCGTGGGGGAGCAGGGTGCAGGTTTCGGTGTAGTAGCTACCGAAGTGCGCAAGCTTTCCGTCAACACAAAGGAAGCGACGAAGACGATCGAAGATTCACTCAGCACCGTGCAGCATTCCATTCTGCAGATGGAACAGGAAATTGAAGCCATTGCGGATTCTTCCTCTGCACAGGCCGAATTGGTCACCCAGTTCAGCGAGCTTATTGAGCGCCTGAATGAGACCAGCAGTGAGATGGAAAAGTTCATTTCATCCATTCTTCAATAAAATTGGTGATAAAACTCCGCAAATGAGGACACTTATTTGCGGGGTTTTTTGCTATGAAGAAGCCCAAATGCGGTCTCTCCTGTTCAGGCAGGAGGTATTATTGACAATTACTTGTTAATAAATGGCCTATCTAGTTTAAGTAAGTGACATAGCTGTATTTCATGGTGGCATGCACGCTGTGTTGCATCATGATGAAATAGAGGCATTTTCAGGTTTGACAACCTGTATATACAGGTGTACAATCCATCTTGTATATACAGGTTAAAGAGAAGTGAGCTAAACCTATAATGGGTGGAAAATGCTACATACAACTAGGAGGGACAAATAAATGGCAAATACACCTGAACAACAATGGTGGCAGAAATCAACGGTGTATCAGGTCTATCCGAAAAGCTTCAAGGATACGACCGGGAGCGGAACAGGTGATATAAAAGGTTTGACCCGGAAGCTGGATTATTTGCAGGACCTGGGCATTGATATCGTTTGGCTGCAGCCGGTTTATGTATCCCCGCAAAATGATAACGGTTACGATGTCGCGAATTACCGGCAGATTGACCCGACTTTCGGAACGATGGAGGACTTCGATGAGCTGATGCATGAGCTTAATAAGCGCGGCATGCATCTGATGACGGATATTGTGGTCAACCATTCCTCAACAGAGCATCCCTGGTTTCAGGAAGCCCGCAAATCGAAGGACAATGCTTACCGCAATTATTATATCTGGAAAGATGCAGCACCGGACGGCGGTCCTCCCAACAACTGGCAGTCCAAGTTTGGCGGACCTGCATGGCAGTGGGAAGAGACAACGGGCCAGTATTTTTTGACACTGTTTGATAAGACACAGGCCGATCTGAACTGGGAGAACGAGCAAGTGCGGCAGGAAGTGGCCGACCTGATGATTTTTTGGGCGGAGAAGGGAGTCAGGGGATTCCGTATGGATGTTATCAACCTGATCTCCAAGGATCAGGGGTTTCCGGAGGATGACGGAAGTATTTCACCCGGTGACGGACGGCGTTACTATACGGACGGGCCGCGGGTGCATGAATACATCAAGGAGCTGTATGCCAAGGTCTTTGGTCCATACAATCTTGTAACTGTAGGAGAGATGTCTTCAACTACACTGGAGCACTGTATCCGCTATTCTAATCCGGAGGAGAAGGAATTCTCCATGACCTTTAACTTCCACCATCTGAAAGTGGACTACCGGAACGGGCAGAAGTGGGAACTGAAGCCTTACGATTTCGAGGAATTGAAGCAATTGTTCACGAAATGGCAGTCCGGCATGCAGCGGGGAGGGGGCTGGAACGCGCTCTTCTGGAACAACCATGATCAGCCGCGGGCTTTGTCCCGGTTTGCGGACGACGGAATCTACCGGGTGGAGAGTGCCAAGATGCTGGCGACGACGCTCCACGGGCTGCAGGGTACACCCTATGTGTACCAGGGTGAGGAGATCGGAATGGCAAATCCGAAATGGCTGGACATAAGTGAGTTCAATGATATCGAATCCACCAATATGTTCAAGATCCTGCAGGAAAGAGGCCTGTCCGCGGATGAAGCACTTGCCATCATCCGGGAACGCTCCCGCGATAATTCACGGACACCGATGCAGTGGGATGAGACAACGAATGCCGGATTTACCAGCGGGACCCCATGGCTGAAGGTGGATGAGAGTTACAAGGAGATCAACGTTAGCGCACAGCTTGGAGATCCGGCTTCTATCCTGGCTCATTACCGTAAGCTGATCCGTCTGCGCAAGCAGGAAGAAGTGCTTACCAACGGACGTTATGTCCGGCTTGATGAGGCCCATCCTCAGATTTATGCCTATGCCCGGATTAACGAAACCGAAATACTGGTCGTCGTATCCAATTTCAGCGGTGAACATGTTGTATTTACTGCTGCCGAAGTGTTCTGGGAGACGGTCAAGGGCAAGGAAGCAGAGCTGCTGGTCGGTAATACCCCGCAGACCCCGGTATGGGGCCAGACGGTTGAGCTATCACCTTATGCATCCTACATGTGGATTATCCGATAACAGCACGAATATAACCTAACTAAATTAAGGAGTGAGAACATGGCGATTAACCGGCAAAACGTGGAGCAGATCGTACAGGCTATCGGCGGGAAAGACAATATCGAAGCAGCCACGCACTGTGTCACAAGGCTGAGATTTGCCCTGAAAGACGAGGGCAAGGTTGATACCTCTGCGCTGGAGCGGAATGATCTGGTGAAAGGGCATTTTTCTTCCCAAGGCCAATTTCAAGTGATTATCGGTCCGGGACTGGTGGACAAAGTATATGAAGAAATGATCGGCATTACCGGCGGAGCCCGTTCTTCGAAAGACGAGGTGAAGACGGCGGCCAGCAAACACCAGAATCCGCTGCAGCAGGCAATCAAGACACTGGCGGATATCTTTATTCCGATCCTCCCGGCCATTGTGATGGCAGGTCTGCTGCTTGGGATCAACAACATTTTGACGGGTCCCGGCATCTTTTTCGACGCACGTTCCCTGGTGGATGTGTATCCGCAGTGGAAGGACATCGCTTCGATTATCAATACGATTGCCAGTACGGCCTTTACCTTCCTGCCCGCACTTATTGGATGGTCGGCAGTAACCCGGTTCGGCGGCAGTCCGCTGCTGGGGATTGTGCTTGGTCTTATCCTGGTTCATCCTGATCTGCTCAGTGCATACGGATATGCGGATGCCAAGCTGGAAGGTACGGTTCCGGTCTGGAATTTATTCGGCTGGGAAGTTAACAAGATCGGCTACCAGGGACAGGTGCTCCCGGTGCTGGTCTCCGCTTATCTGCTCGCCCGGCTGGAGCGCTGGCTTAACAAGCGGGTGCATGATTCCATCAAGCTGCTGGTCGTTGCACCGGTAGCGCTGCTGGTTACAGGATTTCTGGCGTTTACGGTTATCGGTCCGGTTACATTCATGATTGCCAACGCCATTACAACGGGGCTGGTCAACATCTTTGGCTCCTTCCCGGCGCTGGGAGGACTCATTTATGGGGGGCTGTACGCACTGCTGGTTATTACCGGCATGCACCATACGTTCCTTGCTGTTGATATTCAGCTGATCGGTTCCGAAGGAGGAACCTTCCTCTGGCCGATGCTGGCGTTGTCCAACATTGCACAGGGTGCAGCCGCACTTGGCATGCTGTTCGTGGCCAAGCAGGAGAAGACGAAAGGTCTGGCCGTGACCTCTTCCATTTCTGCCTTCCTGGGGGTTACAGAACCGGCGATCTTCGGGGTTAACATCCGTTATAAGTATCCGTTTATCTTCGGGATGATCGGTTCGGGTCTGGCGAGCATACTGCTGGCGCTCAACAATGTACTGGCATCCTCCATCGGGGTCGGCGGGATTCCCGGCTTCCTGTCTATCTTCCCGAAACAGTGGGGAATCTTCTTTGTCGGCATGGCCATCGTATTAATCATTCCGTTCGGAGCTACCGTATTGTTCGGCAAGATCCGCGCCCGGGGAGGAGAAGAACCGGATAATAACGCAAAGGCGGATAACGTCCAGGCCACAACTCCGGTTTCCCTTCCTCCGATGATTCAAGAGAAGGATGGTACCAAGGAATCAGCAGCGAATGTTCTGGAAATCTTCTCGCCGGTGAGAGGACAGATTGTACCGCTGGAAGAAGTGCCGGACCCGGCCTTCGCCGAGCGGCAAATGGGTAAAGGAGTGGCGGTAAATCCGTCCGAAGGAAAAGTGTATGCTCCATTTGACGCTACGGTCGCCCATGTCATCAAGAGCAAGCACGCGATGATTCTGGAGCATGCTACGGGAGTGCAGATTCTGATTCATATCGGCATCAATACCGTTTCGATGAAAGGCAGAGGTTTTACGGCTCATGCCGCCACTGGAGATCAAGTCAAGGCGGGTCAGCTGCTGCTTGAATTCGACCGGGATGTTATTACCGCAGCAGGATACCCGCTGACTTCACCGGTTATCGTGCCTGACGGGCAGGATACCATCGAACGGGTGGAGGAGCTGATCCCTAGTTCAAATCCTGTTCAGGGGCAGGCGGTTCCTGTTCTAAAGATCTATCTTAAAGGTTAACAATCGTGGTACTATGGGCATGGTGATTAAGGATGAATAAGAATATATATCTTCATATTTATAATGATTATTCGGCCCGGATTCAGTCCGGGCAGCTCCCTGCTGGCAAGAAGCTGCCCTCGGAAAGCGAGCTTGCTGAAGCTTACGGAACTTCAAGGGAGACGGTACGCAAGGCTTTGCTTATGCTCTCTCAGAACGGCTATATCCATAAGATTAAGGGCAAAGGTTCTTTTGTACTCGATGCCCAGCGGATGAATTTCCCCGTTTCCGGCTTGGTCAGCTTCAAGGAAGTGTCCAAGAACCTGGGGCGTTCCGTACGTACCATTGTATATGAGAACGGCTGTGTGCCTAGTACATCCGAGGAGGAACGGCGTCTTCAGATGAAGGAGCCGGGCCTGCTTTGGAAGGTAGTTCGTGCCCGGGAGATTGATGGGGAGAAGATCATCCTGGACAAGGATTATTTTCTAACCTCCTATGTACCGTCTCTCACTGCTGAAACCGCCGGGAATTCGATTTATGCGTATTTGGAAGGAGAACTTCACCTCACGATCAGCTACGCCAAAAAAGAGATCTCTGTGGAAGAAGCTACACCGGAGGATAAGCTTTTGCTTGATTTGCATGATTATCAGCATATTGTCGTAGTCCGCAACTATGTGCATCTGGTGGACACTAAGCTGTTCCAGTATACCGAATCGCGGCACCGGCTGGATAAGTTTCAGTTTGTGGACTTTGCCCGGCGGGCTCAGAGCGAAAGCGATCTGTAGCATTGACGGATACCGTCCTTTTGAGGACGGCGAAGCCGTTTCCACTTGGAAAAAATCGGGTGTGATTCCTCCGTCAAAGAGGGATTGCACCCGATTTTTTGTATGCAGAAGGGAATCCGGATTATGATTGATAGACCTGAAAGTTGAGTGGAAGCTTTAAGCGGGTAGAATACGGAAGGTAAATTGTTAATAGAAAGCGCATACAAAACATCAGTCCATTTTTTTGAACACAGCCCATAACAGCCCAATCAAGCATAAGCCTACAGCCAGGAGGACAAAGGGGAGCCACTGCGGACCGGCTGCAGCAGTTATATTTATTGAGACCATTCGCGGGTTCACCCCCTTTCCGGGTAAAGATTGCAGGCTACTCTGTGGGGCCATAGACCAGTGAAATCTGATGCTCCTTGAAAAAATCAATCCATTCCTCCGAAGGCTTGCGGTCTGTCACAATGTAATCCACCTTGTCAAAGCTGAACAATTTGATGAAGGCAATACGGTCGAATTTCGAATGGTCCACAAGCAAGATCACCTTGCTCGCCTGCTGCTGCATCAGAACCTTTAGCTCGCTTTCTGCTTCATTGGAATCACTCAGCCCGCCTGTCATAGACAGAGCTTTGCAGCTGAACAAGGCGACGTCCACATTGTACTTCTGTAGAGTATAGGAGGCAGTTGGTCCGACAAAAGAGTTCGTCTCGGCACCCAGCACACCACCGGTAGAGATCAGCTTGTGGCCGGAATGCTGGAACTCGGACAGGACTACCAGTGAATTGGTGATCACCGTCAGATTTTGTTTAACCTCGGTTATTTTCCTTAAAGCTTCAAAAGCAGTCGAACTGGTGTCTGTCATCAGACTGTCGCCATCATTGATCAGTCCCAGCACGTTGTCGGCGATCATCCGCTTCTCGTCAAGATGGACTGAATGCCGGAGGGAGTAGGCGGGGTCTTCATTGGTGTGAACATTCAGAACCGCTCCGCCATAGCTCTTCTTGGCAATTCCTTCTTTATCCAGCTTGTCGAGATCTCTTCTTATCGTTTCTTCGGAGACTCCGAAATCCTGTGCCAGATCAGCAACATGGACTTTCTTATAGCGGTGCAGCTTGTTGATAATATATTCCCGGCGTTCAAAAGCTCTCATGTAGTTCCTCCTGGATTAAAACATCTATAAGGGTAGTGTACTACAATTCACTTCGGGAATAAAAGGGTATTCCACATTTATTAGCGATTAACAAAATAAAATCCACAAAAAGTCACATTAATGTGTGGTTTTTTGTTGACATTCCATTTCCCAGATTTTATGATGAAGCAGATGAAAGCGATTTATTTATAGTATAAACCCATTTACCTTTGAGGAGGTTGTTCAGTATGGCAGTAAAGTATCCGGCAATCGGCATTCGTCCAACGATCGACGGCAGAAGGCGCGGTGTGCGCGAATCGTTAGAGCTGCAGACTATGGGAATGGCACAACGGGTAGCTGATTTTTTGCAGGAAAATTTGCGTTATCCTGATGGATCGCCCGTGGAATGCGTCATTGCGGATTCTACCATTGGCGGGGTCAGTGAGGCTTCGGCTGCACGTTCGAAGTTCTCCGGAGCAAATGTGGGGGTATCCATTACAGTAACTCCTTGCTGGTGCTACGGCTCCGAAACGATGGATATGGATGCGGCAATTCCCCATGCGGTATGGGGGTTCAATGGCACGGAAAGACCCGGTGCCGTTTATCTAGCCGCAGTTCTGTCGGCATACGCCCAGAAGGGAATTCCGGCCTTCGGGATCTACGGGGAGGATGTGCAGGACTCCGGAAGCGAGGAGATTCCGGCCGATGTTCAGGCCAAGCTGCTCCGGTTTGCCAAATCGGCGTTGGCTGCTGCCATTATGAAGAGCCGCTCCTATTTATCCATGGGTTCCGTTTCCATGGGAATCGCCGGTTCTATCGTGAACGACCAGTTCTTCCAGGAGTATCTGGGCATGCGTAATGAATATATCGACATGTCCGAGTTCGTGCGCCGCTTCGAAGAGGAAATCTATGATCCGGAGGAATTCGCGCGGGCCTTGAAATGGACCAAGGAGAACTGTCAGATAGGGCCTGACAACAACCCTGCCCATCTGCAGGTCAGCGAAGAAGAGAAGGAGAAGCAGTGGGAGACCTGTGTCAAGATGGCCCTGATCGGACGTGACCTCATGATCGGCAATCCTGTGCTTGCGGAGCTTGGCTTTGAAGAAGAAGCGCAGGGACATAACGCTATTGCTGCAGGCTTTCAAGGGCAACGCCAATGGACCGACCATTTCCCGAATGGCGACTTTATGGAGACGATCCTGAATTCCTCCTTTGACTGGAACGGCAAACGGGCTCCTTATATTCTGGCTACCGAAAATGACAGCCTGAACGGCGTGACGATGCTGTTTAATTATCTGCTGACGAATACGGCGCAAATATTCGCTGATGTCCGCACGTACTGGAGTCCGGCAGCCGTGAAGCGTGTGACCGGCTACGAGCTGGAAGGCGCTGCTGCGAATGGCCTGCTTCATTTGATCAACTCCGGTTCGGCCGCGCTAGACGGAACTGGGCAGCAATCCCTCGAAGGTAAGCCGGCGATCAAGCCCTTCTGGGACATTACGGATGAAGAAGTGGCTGCTTCACTTAAGGAGACCTTCTTCCGCCCTGCCTCGCAGGAATATTTCCGCGGCGGCGGTTTCTCTACCGACTACTTGACCAAAGGCGGCATGCCTGTCACGATGGCGCGGCTTAACCTCGTCAAAGGCTTGGGACCCGTTCTGCAGCTGGTGGAAGGGTATACCGCCGAGCTCCCCGGAGAGGTTCACCGCCAGTTGGATGAACGCACCGATCCGACCTGGCCGACTACCTGGTTTGCTCCAATCCTTACCGGAACCGGCTCGTTCAAATCGGTCTATGATGTGATGAATAATTGGGGAGCCAATCATGGAGCCATCAGCTACGGCCATATTGGAGCCGATCTGATAACACTTGCTTCTATACTGCGAATTCCAGTCAGCATGCATAACGTCGACGAATCACAGATTTTTAGACCGCGTGTGTGGTCGCTGTTTGGAACAGACAGCCTGGAGGATGCCGATTACCGGGCATGCCGCAATTTCGGTCCGCTGTATCATTGACAGAACTTAGGCAGGTGGTTTCGATGAGCGAGTTCAAAAGAGTGCTGGCCGTGGATCTTGGAGCCAGCTCCGGCAGAGTGATTCTGGGAACTTATGACGGCAGCCGCATTGTCACCGAGGAGCTTCACCGGTTTGCCAATACTCCGCTGCACATCGGCGGGGATTTACACTGGAACGTGCTGGAGCTTTTTCAGGAAATTAAGCAGGGTATCAGGCTGGCCTGCAGCAAATACGGGGAGCTGCTTAGTCTTAGTGTGGACACCTGGGGTGTGGATTACGGCGTGCTGGATCAGGACGGAATGCTGCTGTATCCGCCTCACCATTACAGAGATCAGCGGATGCAGGAATACCGCCTCAAGCTGGAAGAGCTGCTGCCGCCGGAGGAACAATTCCGCCTGACCGGCAACCAGCCGGACCCCATCAACACAGTGTATCAGCTGTTTGCTGATGTTCAGCGGAATCCTGAACTGCAGGCAAATGCTGGCCGTATCTTAATGATGCCGGATTTATTTCATTATTTATTATCAGGAACAGCCGCCGCCGAGAGGACGATCCTCAGCACCAGCGGCCTCATGAAGGCCGGCACGGCAGAACTCTCATCCGAGGTGTTCAGCAGACTGGGAATTTCTCCGGCGCTGATTGCCGAGAGGGTGGATGCCGGGACAGTTATCGGCTCCCTGCTACCCGGCCTCCGCAAGGAATTCGGAGGCAGTGCCCTGCAGATCATTGCCGGCGCTTCACATGATACAGCTTCAGCGGTTGCTTCCATTCCCTATCGTGACAAGGAGCATGCAGCATTTATCAGCTGCGGCACCTGGTCGCTGGTCGGATTGGAAACGGAGCAGCCCGTGCTTACAGAGCGCTGCTACCGTTATGGCTTCACCAATGAGAGCTGCTACGGCAGGGGCAACCGGCTGCTGAAGAATATTACGGGTCTTTGGCTGCTGCAGGAAACCCAGAGAGCCTGGGCGGAAGCCGGTGTGGCCCTTAGCTTCGGGGAAATGGTCGAGCTGGCCGAGAGCGAGCAGGCTGTGCAAGGTCTGATCAATCCGGGTGATCCGCTGTTCAGCACCCCGGGAGATATCCCCGGACGTATTGCGGAATATTGCCGCAGCACCGGACAGCCGGTGCCGGATACCAAAGGTGCAGTCGTCCGGCTCATTCTAGTGAGCCTCGCCGAGGCGTACCGCAAGGCGATCGCGGAGCTGGAGGAGCTCACCGGCAAAACGATCCATACCGTGCATATGGTTGGCGGCGGTATTCAGAACCGGCTGCTGTGCCAGCTGACGGCGGATGCGACCGGGAAAGAAGTGATCGCCGGTCCGGTCGAAGCAAGCGCGATCGGGAACGTTATCGTGCAGCTTACTGCACTTGGCTTGCTGGATTACAGCCGGGCGGGGGAAGTGGCCGCCGCTTCCGGAGGTCTTGCCGTGTACCGGCCTGTTCAAGAATGAATATACAAAGAGGAGAAATGACAATGGATGAAATGGAACGGAAATTACGACTGCAGATTTGCGACATTGGGAGAAACCTGTTCAATAAAGATTATATTGCCGCCAATGACGGCAATATTTCAGCAAGGTTGAACGAACACGAAGTATTGGCCACCCCTACAGGTGTAAGCAAAGGATATCTGGAGCCGGATATTCTGGTGAAAGTTAATCTTCAGGGCGAAATTCTGGAGGCACAGGAAGGCTACCGCCCTTCGACAGAGGTGAAAATGCATCTGCGGATCTACCGGGAACTTCCCGGCATCCATGGTGTGGTTCACGCGCATCCGCCATTTGCCACCGCTTTTGCCATCAAGGGAGAAGCACTGGATAAGATGATGATGCCGGAATCGGTCATTGCCATGGGCGAGATTCCTCTGGCCCCGTACGGTACGCCTTCCACTGAGGAGGTTCCTGATTCGATTATGCCCTTCCTCGGCAAGAAATCCGCTGTGCTGCTGGAAAGCCACGGGGCCTTGTCCTGGGGGAAGGATGTAATGGCGGCTTACATGAATATGGAGAGATTGGAGTATACAGCGAAGCTCACTTTTCTGACCCGCATGATCCAAGGGGAGCGTGAACTGCCGGCAGACCGGATCGAGCAACTGGTAGCACTTAGATCATTTTACGGAATGTAAAGGAGATTATAGGATGCTCAAAAAGATTCCCAAGCTGCTGTCTCCTGAGCTCGTGCGGATTATGATGGAAATGGGCCATGGGGATGAGCTGGTGCTGGCGGATGCGAATTTTCCGGGACATGCGCTGCATCCAAGGGTGACAAGATGCGATGGCATAGGAATTCCCCAGCTGCTGGCCGCTATTCTGGAGCTGTTTCCGCTGGATCATTATGCCGGGCATCAGGCCGTTCTGATGGATGTGGTGCAAGGCGATCCCACCGTTCCTGTAATCTGGGATACTTATAAGGAGATTATTAGGGGTGTTGATCCTCAAGCAGTGATTGGTTACGAGGAACGCTTCAACTTCTATGAACGGTCCAAATCCGCTTATGCGATTGTAGTAACCGGGGAAGAAGCGCTGTATGGCAATCTCATTCTTAAAAAAGGCGTTATTGAAGGGTAAGAGTAGAATTGCAGGCAATTATTAATTTTTTTATAATATACTTGAGTGTTGCGAAATCGACTTGAATGTTTTGAAAAAAACAGAGCTGTAGAAGGTTACCATATGAATGGGACATCTCCTTTATCTGGAAATTGTGGTCTGGTAAACGACAATTTCTCCAACAAGGCTGGATGTCCTTCTTCTGTCTGCCTATTCGATAAAAGTTCTAACCGTTGCCGCGAATACTCAGCGCCCCCTCGTTAGCCCTCTGCTTATATAACTTAAATATAAAATATCCCAAATTTGTTTTAATCGTTCCCAAATGGGTTATATATCTCCTGTGCTTTGTAATGGGTAATTTTGGATTACGCACCATAACCCTCATTAAGACAACCCAGACAGGAGAGGACGTTAGTGAAAGTGAAACAATTGGCAATGATTATGCTCATCATGTGTATGATTCTAACAGGCTGCATGGGGGGCGGCAAGGAAGCCGGTCCAGCGCCTTCACCCGCACCGACGGCCAGTCCGGCTGCAGAAACGAAGAAACCTTCAGGGAACCCTCCGCCGGACGCTTCGCAGACGGTGTATAATCTGAAGCAGAAATACGATACTGACAACAATCCGGGCATCATGCCTATGTATAATGTTGAGCAGGATATGGTATTTATCTTCAGATTCAATACGGATCTTGGCTCAGAGGCAATTGGCAAGACGCTGTCCGTACATACCGATATCAAGGCACTGCCGGAGAGCAAGGTAGGGACCCTTGAAGACTCACAGCTTGTAGGTGGCAAAAGCGTATACTCCATCAAGCCGCTCGGCTTCGGCGTACTCCCTTCCGATTCCTTGCGCGAAGCCGGAGGCAGCTCCTGGGGGAACGCCCCCGTGTACTACATCCGGCTCAACTATGACCTGGATGCCAAATCGCCTACTCCGCTGAAGCAGCCGATTATCATTCCGTTTACGGTGAAATCGGATCTGCCCACACCGACTCTGGATGCCGACATCAGCCCTGACGGCAGACTGACTCTCGTATGGAATGAGGTGCCGGGCGCAGAGAGCTACAATATTTACAGCGCTTCGCATATCACGATGGAGAATACCAATGAGGCGCTGAACGGGGCGGAGCAAGGATATGCGAATCAGCGTCCGCTGAAGATTGCGACGGTGCCCGGCACTTCTTATAACGACTTCATGAAGGACGGGCGCGGTGCGCTTGGCATTGTGGATGAGACCATCACCAGCCTTCAGAACAACAATGTGCAAGGTGAATATTATGTCACCGCTGTTCAGGGAGGCAAAGAGTCCAGGTTCAGCCGCTCGGTGGATACCGTGTCGCTGTCCAAGCTGCTGCCGCGCACCGTAGCTTCCGAGGATAATATCAACCTGAAATTGTTCAAGAACGCTGCCGAATTGCCCAAGACTGTACCTGTCCAGTTCATTGACGGCTCCAAAGCCTCGGGGACTGTGATATATGACACGGATTCCATCACGATTCAGCAGTCCGGTCCAACCGATGTGCCATACTCCATTCAAGGTACAGCGCTCAAGGGGTACGTACAGGTTACGCAGTTGGCGGATGCCGATATTGCAGGTCTTGCAGCCGCCCAGAGCAAAGGGGCCAATCAAGGGTATGTGGAGCCGGAGAATAATACGGAGTATGTGCCTGCCCCTGATGTTCCGACCATCATTGACAACGACAATGCGGGCGAATCCGGCGATAATGCCATTGACCGGCAGAAGGAAAATACCCGCAGCAAGGTAGATGAGGGGAACAAGCAGGCCGTGCCTGCCTCAACGATCCGGGCGGACCTGATTCATGCCGATTCTGCGCTGGAAGAGTATCTCGCCTTGTTACTGATCAGCGGAAAGACCGAAATTTCGCTTCTGGCCTTCCCGGAGGCGCAGAATGCGCGAACCCTGGTCGATGTAGTGGAAAAAGTAGTCTATCAGAACCCGCTCATTCTTGGATTCCGCAGCTACGGCTACGATTATCAGAACCTGACGCTGCATGTGGAGTACGATGATTCAGCCGAGGTCATTGCGTCCAAACAGCGTGAGATCCTCTCAGAGGCAGATAAAGTGATCGCCGCCACACTCAAGGACGGTATGAGCGCCGATGAGAAGCAGATGGCGATCTACGATTATCTGAATGACAATACCGCCTATGACGATGCCGCGCTGGAGAATGCCAAGGAGCAGCAGTTCAAGAGTGTGGATGCCAAATTCAATGATTCCTTCAGTACCTACGGCATTCTGGTCAAAAAAGTTGGCGTATGTATGAGCTATGCACACACCTTCCAGTTGCTCGCTGACCTGTCCCAGGTCCCTTCGATGGTGGTCACAGGAACCATGAGCGGCGTGAATCACGCCTGGAACAAAGTGAAAATCGGCGCGGAATGGGTCAATGTCGATCCGACCAATAATGCTACCAATAGCGGACTTCCCTATCTGCTCTACAATTCCAGCGATGCCACTGCCACAGATGTAGAGTATGCGATGGACAAGGCTTATTGGCTGGACCATGAGCTGTCCCTGTTCCAGGCCACCAGCAATGCCTATGATTATTATGTGACGCAAGGGCTTGAGGTGGATTCCCTGGAAGCGTACAAGACCAAATTGGCCGAACAGTTGAAGAATGGGGAGACCCTGGTGGTCCTGCGCGTTCTGGCCGATACAGACAGTTCAGAGCTGATGCAGAAGACCGCCGAGGTCATCAAGCAATATGATGCAACCAAGCTGGACAAAGCGGGTATGGTTGAATTCGGAAGCTACGTGGCGGTTCAGCTGTAAGCCTGGCCCCTATAGAAATGCCAAAAGGTAAGCTCCTGCAGCGGAGCTTACCTTTTGACTTTCCAGAAGAAACAAATTGCAGTCTGGGCTATGAACTTAGTTCCAAAAATATTACATCCGCTTATACCCGACATCCCATACTTTTTGGTTCCCCTCAATGGTGATCTTCAGCTCGTTCCCCGGCTCGAGAGGAATCTTGAATATCGACGGGAATAGATCAGGATCACTCCGCTGATCTTCTCCAGAGCCGGTCATTATCTCTTTTCCATCGAGGGTAACACGGATGCTTCCCGAATAATCGGTTGGTTCAGGGATTCCGTTATAGAACGAGAATATCGTCTCCCCCTCAGACGTATACGTGAACGTTCTAGAATCTACGCCTTCAGCGCCATACATATTATACAAGGGCTTTACAGTTTGACCGCTTATTTGAAAGCCGTCCTCCGGCTTGTCTCCAGCGGATGAATTCCCCGAACTGTCCGTCCATTCATTGATCGCCACAAACGGGCCTTCTACTTTGGTTGTCGCTTTATCTATCGCCCCGCTTAATCCCCATACGGCTGTTTTAGGCAGAGAGTCGAAGCAATTTTAGAATGTCGAAAAGAGGCTTCTTTTCCAGGGCTTGCTGATACACAATGAATGGGACATCTCCTTTATCTGGAAATTGTGGTCTGGTAAACGACAATTTCTCCAACAAGGCTGGATGTCCTTCTTCTGTCTGCCTATTCGATAAAAGTTCTAACCGTTTGACTTTAATTTCATTTGTTCGTCAGCATGTTTTTTACAAGACTCAAGTAATATAGTGAATACAAAAGGGGCGCTCCGTAACCATTTCTGGTTGTCGGAGCACCCCTTAGTAGGTTGTGATTATTCGCTGCGCAGCGCCGTTACCGGATTCTTCTTGGCGGCAAGCTTGGCCGGAATGAATCCGCCGAGCATGGTGAGCACCACGTTGATGAGGATCAGCAGCAAGGCATGCAGCGGATTTAATTGGGCGACATTGGAAAGATCTGTGAGCGATTTAATAATGATGTTCGCCGGGATGGTCAGCAGATAGGTAATTCCTATCGCCAGAACCCCGGAAAAGGCACCGATGATAAAGGTTTCTGCGTTGAAGACACGCGTGATGTCCTTTTTGCGTGCACCTAATGCGCGTAGCACCCCGATCTCCTTAGTCCGCTCCAGTACAGAAATATAAGTGATAATTGCGATCATAATCATGGAAACGACGAGCGAGATCGAAGCAAAGGCAATCAGTACAAGTGTTATGGCATTCATAATCCCGCCGGTCAGGCCGGTAACGATGGCCGCCATGTCCGTGTATACGATCATATCACTCTCAGGCAGGTCTTCATTCCATTTGTCCAGATACTTCACGATGGCTTCCTTGGAATCAAAGTCCTTCGGATAGATGGAGATCGAAGCCGGAATGCTTGTAGCACCCAGAGCAGCCAGAACATCTTCTTTCACAGGAGCCGTATTACTGCCTGCGCCACCTGGCATCATGGGTGCACCAGGCATCATGTCTGTCTGAGCAGAGGTTTTCGGAAACACATCGCCGGTCAGAAGGTTAACGGTATCTTCCTGCTCCTGGGCCTTTACCACCTTGGAAGCCTGTGCGGAGGTAATGAAGCGGAGCGCCAGGTCGTCGGAATAGGCGATCCCGGCAGCCATAGTGGACATCGGAGAATCCTTCTGCGCCCGGATAATTCCTGCAATCCGAAGTGGAATGGCATCCGTGCTGTTATACATATCGCTTAAATTGGCAGCCGTTCCATTGACCACGAAATGGTCACCGGATTTTACATAGTACAGATCATTCGGGATCAGCTTAAACTCTTGGCCGACAATATCGTCAAATTTGATGCTGTCCGAAGTATAATCCAGGCCGAGTGCTTCTACCGAAGCAACATTCAACTGGTTGTATTCATCCACGATCAGTACAAGGTCGGTATCCTTGGACGGAAACGAACCGGCGAGCAGGTCATAATAGTTCTCCAGATAACTTCCGGGAGCACCGCCTGCCTTACTTGGGAATGAGGAGAAGTAGCTTGTATTGATGGCAGTTGCTGTTTTACCATCAGACTTTAGAATGTTCATATTCACTTTACGGGCATAAGAGATGCCGTCGATCAGGGACGGATCAATCTGCTTCGCAAAGTCCAGATATTTTTCGGTCAGAACATTGGTGTGCATAATGGTATTGGCACTCGGATCGTATGGATAGATTTCCTGCGAGTCGCTGTACTCCTCCTTGCTGGTTGCTGCATTATCTGCCGCAGTTTCCGAGCGGTCAAAGCTCATCGCAGACTGGCTGATCGACACCGGGAAATTGGAGAGCGCACCCGCCTCATAGTTGTTGATTTGTTTATTGAAGCCGTTGGAGAGCGCCAGGATTAAGGCAATCCCGATGATACCGATACTGGAGGCGAAAGCGGTTAAGGTCGTTCTCCATTTTTTGGTCATGATGTTTTTGAAGGACAATTTGAGCGCTGTGGAGAAACCCATTGCTGTCTTTTTCAGCTTGTAGTCAGAGCTTACTTTCTGATCGGGAAGCGGATCGGTGTCAGAAATGATTTTACCGTCTCTGAATTCCACAGTCCGGTCAGTGTATTTCCGGGCCAGTTCAGGGTTATGCGTAACCATAACGACCAGCTTATCCTTGGCGATTTCCTTGATCAGCTCCATAATCTGTTCACTTGTCTGGGTATCCAACGCTCCTGTAGGTTCGTCGGCAAGAATAATGTCGGGGTCATTGGCGAGCGCCCGGGCGATGGCTACACGCTGCATTTGACCGCCGGACAGCTGGTTCGGCTTCTTGTGCAGGTGATCTTTAAGGCCAACCTTCTCCAGCACCTCTTTTGCCTTGTGCCGTTTCTCGGCTGCGGGGACACCGCTGAGGGTCATGCCCAGCTCGACATTGTCCATAATACTCAGATGTGCAATCAGATTATAGCTTTGAAAGATGAAGCCGACGCTATTATTACGGTAAGCATCCCAATCGCTGTCCTGAAAGTTCTGTGTGGATTTACCGTTAATGATCAGGTCTCCGCTGTCATATTGATCCAGCCCGCCGATGATGTTCAGGCAGGTGGTTTTACCCGAGCCGCTGGGACCCAGGATGGCGACAAATTCATTTTCCCGTAAATTGAGGCTGACCTTATCGAGCGCTACCTGTGTGAAATCTCCTGTTGTGTAGCTCTTGCTGATGTTTTTTAGCTGCAGCATATCTGTAAACCTTCCTTTCAAATAAAGCAATAAAAGTTGAACAAAAGAACTACCTAGAGGCAAAAGCAGCGGAGGGGAAGTTTGGAACTGTAGGAGCGATAGCGACCGCCTTTGTCTACGGATTTCAACTGCTAAGAGCGGTATAAATCAAGAAATCTGTAGACAACAGCGGCCGGAAGTCCAAACATTCACCGCAGTTGCGTTCTATGCCAGCTTGGTAAATCTAAAGTTCAACATATATAGCTTGATGATTGCTGACAGCATATCATACGAATATGAACTGAACATCAACTGGCTTCCGGCTACAGGGAAAGACTATAATTTATTCAAAGGCTAAAGAATGCAGGTGATTTCATGATTACTATACTTGTTGTGGAAGATAATGAGACGTTGCGCCAGCTGATCTGTACGGTGCTTGGGAAACATGGCTACAGGGTGCTTGCAGCAGAGGATGGTCAGAGTGCGCTGGATATTTTGGAAGCGGAATATATTGATTTGATTATTTCTGATATTATGATGCCGCAAGTGGACGGTTACGAGCTGATTGAGCATCTGAGGCAATCCAATAACAATCTGCCTGTGCTGATCATTACGGCAAAAGACAGCTTTCAGGACAAGCAGAAAGGGTTCCTTGTCGGCACAGACGATTATATGGTGAAGCCGGTTGATATCAATGAGATGGTACTGCGGGTGGGGGCTTTGCTGCGCCGGGCGCAGATTGTTAATGAACGCAAGCTGACTGTGGGCGGGGTGACCCTCGATTATGATTCTGTAACGGTCTACAGGGATGGGGATAATACGGTTCTCCCGCAGAAAGAATTTTTCCTGCTATATAAGCTGATTGCTTATCCAAACAAAATATTTACCAGGCAGCAGCTGATGGATGAAATCTGGGGGATGGATACGGAGACGGATGCCCGGACAGTGGATGTTCATATCAACCGGCTGCGGGAACGTTTCAGGGAATATACGGAGTTTGAGATTGTAACGGTCCGGGGACTCGGGTATAAGGCGGTGAAGCATATATGAAAAAGAGGTTCAGCAATTTATGGTTTGCCTTTGTGATGCTGGTATTTATGATCATGCTGTCTTCTGCGGTCTTTATGATGACTATTATATTCGTTATAAAGAGATTCACAATCATCGAGCCGGGCCAATTCCACGCCTTCGGATTTCTGGCAGCGGTACTGCTTACAGGGATCCTTACTGGAACGCTTATCACTGCCGTCATCGGGCAAAAAATATTGCTTCCCATCAGCAGACTGAGAGAAGCAACCAAGGAAGTCGCCAAAGGCAACTTTAATGTTCAGTTGTATGAGAATATTAAGATTGAAGAATTCCGGGAGATGGCCAAGGATTTCAATAAGATGGTTCAAGAGCTCCAAGGGATTGAAACACTAAGGACCGATTTTGTCACGAATGTATCCCATGAATTCAAGACGCCTATCACAGCCATTGAGGGCTATGCTGCACTGTTGCAGAATTCGGATCTTCCAGCCGAGGAAAGAGAGGAATACGCGGGCAAGATCATTAGCAGCACGAGGCAATTATCCATGCTGACCAACAATATTCTGAAGCTGTCGAAGCTGGAGAACCAGGAAATCATCATTGAAAAAACAGAGTTCAGTCTGGATGAGCAGATCCGCCAGGCGCTTCTTCTCCTGGAGCCGCAGTGGAGCGGCAAACAGCTGGATCTGGAGATTCAGTTGGCGGAGACTGGCTTCTACGGCAGCGAAGAGCTGCTGATGCAGGTATGGATTAACATTCTGGGGAATGCGGTAAAATTCTCAAGAGAATACGGGAACCTGTCCGTCACCTTGACCGAATCCCCCCAGAACGTGAGTGTTGAAATTACCGATACCGGAATCGGCATGACCCCGGAGGTGCAGCGGCATATCTTTGAAAAGTTCTACCAGGGCGATAAAGCGCGGGCTTCTTACGGGAACGGGCTCGGACTGCCTTTGGCCAAACGGATTGTCGACCTGTGCGGGGGACGGATTGTTGTGAGCAGCAAGCCGGGCCAGGGCTCGACATTCCTCATTGAATTGCCAAGAGGATAAAGATCGGGAACCTCTTACTGCGAGCGGACACCGGACCAGAAGGTAAGCCCGTCAAGGGGATAATCGGCTCTGCCGGAGGCCCCGGCTGCTGAACTCAAGGAGAGCTGCGTACCGCTTGACTTAAGCTTGAACAGCTGCTCAATATGATGTATTCCCGCCGGATGGGTTTCCTCATATACACTCAGGGCAACCCCGGCGGCCACTCTGGCAGTGATTGCGGATTCCCGCATTCCTTCGATACCGGCTTCCATGACAACAGCTTTACCGCTCCGAACACCATAAGCATCAACTTTGACAGCATATTGTTCTGAACCCAGCCGAAGTTTGCCGAAAGCCTGGACCGTGAGCTTGCGGATGACTTTGTTGCGGAAGAGGGCGGTTAAGCCGATTTTCCGCATAAAAGCGATGCCGGAGGTGGCCACCCGGGAATCAAAGCATAAACGTGTAGCGACAGAAGGGACTTTCAAGGTATAGGGCAGGATCTGCTGATCGGAAAAAGGGAAAAGGTAGGTCTTGCGCGTTCCCGGCGTACCTCCGAAATTCACCTGCTTGCGTTCCGTGAAGCTTCTTGCGGCAACCTTGTGTCCTTGCTCCACACGCTCAAAGGCAGAGCCGAGACTATCAACCGTCCATTCCAGGGCAGCTTGGCCGTGACTGTCGCCCAGACCCAGCATGATGGAGATGTCGATGCGCTCACGTGTATCCAGTTCATTCACCGCTTTGAGGGATAGCAGATTGGTTAAGCCGGGAGCAAGCCCCACGCTTAGAACAGCTGTACCCTTGAGCCCGGCTGCTGTGTCTCCCAGGCTCTGAAGCAGCCGGAAGTATTCCCCATTTGCCGACACATCGACATAATGGGTTCCGCTGCGCAGGCAAGCCTCCGCAAACGCGGTATCCTGCTGATCCAGGCACATGACCACCAGCTTGGTCCGCTTCAGCAGTTCTCCATCTATCGCTTCTCCCACACTAAGCCGCAGCGGCTTCACTTTGCCGTCTGTCGTCCTGCAGAATTGTTCCGCACGTTCGAGGCTTCGTCCCGCCGCATATACCACTCCAGGATGCCGTTCTCCCAGAAGCCGGCAAATTTCTGCGCCGACATGGCCATACCCGCCGACAACCACTATGTCTGTTTTCATTTCGCAACCTCTTTTCCTTGCTTCACAGCGAACCAGCCATCAATCAGATAGGAGCTGAAGAAGCGTGTGACACCGGAGAACCCGCTGCTTGCGAGCAACGCTAGAAGTTCATGTTCCGGAATGGGGAAGGAGGTTTCACCGATGGAATGCTCGAACCATTCGCATTCCTGCCCGGATATCCCGCCTGCCAGCATGTGTTTTTTCCATGCCTTTAGCGGCAAGGACCCGGGGATAGAACGGACGTCCCCGCTTAAGGTTGCCACAACCAGTATCGCCCCCTCCTTAAGCCGGCTATGGATTTCTTCCAGCATCCGCTGCTTCTGTCCGGTTTCCTTGACAAAGTGAAGCACCAGCATGCATGTGGCGGCGTCAAACAGCTTGTTCTTGTCCAGTTCATCAACCGTGCTTTGCTGGAGAGTGATTTCAGCGGCCAGCTCCGTGCGCTGCATCCGCTGCCGGGCAAGCTCAAGCATCGCCGTTGACAGATCAATGCCAGTGAGCCGCCAGTGCTCATGCTGAGCGCCGAGGGTTATCAATTCTTGTCCGCCTCCGGCCCCGACAATCAGCAGGTCTGCCGGAGTTTCGCCGCCGAGGTGTGCACTCAGCAATTGCTCCATGATGTCATAGAGCAGAGGATACCCCGGTATTTTTGCAGCGATTGTTGTCTCGTAATGCTGAACATCGGGATGCTCCCAGTCTCTGGCATGATGTAAATGTTTCTCTTGCATGATATCTGCTCCTGTCTCTATAGCTTGAATGTGAGTTCTCCTGATATATAATAAGAATTATTACTAATTATCAGGATTAAACACGGAATAGGCTATCCCACATATGTGGGATTTGGAAAGGACATCAGGATGAGCGAGGTTCTAAAAGGCTTGAGGATGCTGGAAATCAACCGGCAGGAGATGAGAATGACATCTCCGCAATACAGGGAGGCGGTAATCTCCAAGCTGCGGCAGTACATTCCGTTTACCGCTGCCTGCTGCACTACCGTGGACCCGCATACGCTGCTGTCCACCGGGGCGATCACAGAGCAGGGTCTTGAGGATCTGCACCCGCAGTTGTTTGAATATGAATATCTGCATGAGGATTATATGAAGTATGAGCAGTTGGCCGCAGCGGCAGTGCCGGTCGCCTGTTTAAGTGGTGTAACGGAAGGGCAGCCCGGGCGGAGTGAACGTTACCGCAACGTACTCCAGCCTGCGGGCCTGGGAGACGAGCTCCGGGCTGCGCTGGTTGAAGGCGGTGGCTGCTGGGGGTTCTTAACCTTGTTCCGGTCGCAGCACGAACCTCCTTTTCAGGAGCGGGAGTGTGCGGTGATATCATCTGTTGTTCCGCTGATTGCCGGCGCACTCCGCAGCTATGCCTCCGAGCCCCCTCTGGGACGGATGGATACCGCACCGGAGGACAGTGGAATCATGATTCTGACGGACCAGCTGCTTCCGGTCAGCGCGAATAGTGCGGCCCAATATTGGATGAACCGTCTGCAACAGCTGGAACGGTTGGATCACGGAGTTCTTCCCCGGCCGGTCAATGCCGTATGCCTGAGGGCACTTGGCGAGAATACGGAACCAGGAGGCTTGCCTTCCAAGGCGAAATTATGCCTGCGTGTCGAGGATGGGGCTTACTTGACAGTTACGGCCAGCAGGCTTGAAGGAAGCGGCGGGAAGACGGAGCTGGCCGTTGCCTTTGTCTATGCCAAGTCCTCGGAGATCTTCCGGCTGCTGGCCGATGCCTGCCAGCTGACCGCCAGGGAGAAGCAGCTGGCCGAAATGCTCTCCCGCGGATTATCTACCAAGGAGCTGGCGGAGTCGCTGCATATTTCTGCGTACACCGTACAGGATCACCTGAAATCGATCTTCTCCAAGACCGGCGTATCCAGCCGGAGAGCGCTCATCAGCAAGCTGTTCTCACAGGGGATGGAATAGCCGGTAAGCACGCTAAACAAACAGTCCCGATGCTGATACAAGGGGACTGTGCTGGCTTTTATAGGAGCTGCGGGATCTGGGAAGTGAAAGCAGGATGGGTCCAGTGCTTCTCGCTGCCGGGAAGATCATCGAACCATTCCGCATCCGGTGGACATTCCAGGATCATAAATTTGCCGTACTCCTGCGCTCTGGACTGATGGTATTTCAGATAGGCCTTGCCGTCTTCAATCGCCAGTATCTCGATTTTGCCGGAGGAGTGGCTCATGGATAGACGGACTCTTTTACCCAGACCTGAGGTTCTGGCCTTGGCTTCCTCAACAATGTTGTAGACACGCTCCAGCGGCAGAACGAACTCGCGGTTGCCGGCAATGGGCCGGTTCACGAAGAAATAATAGGGAGTGACTCCGGCCCAGGACAGCCGGTCGAGCAGTTCTCCGAGTACCGCCGGATCATCGTTGATGCCTTTCAGCACCGGTGTTTGATTAACTACGATTGCCCCGGCATTATGAAGTGCTCTGAATGCTTGTTTGGCTTCGGGCGTAATTTCCCGGGGATGATTAATATGCGCCATGACGTAAATGCGTTTGTCCTCCGATGAATAGGTACGGATTAGTTCCAGCAGTTCTTCGTCCTGATAAATGCGCATGGGATTAAATACGGGAATTTTGGAGCCCAGCCGGATAATCTTCACATGGTCAATGGATCTCAGGCTTTCGATGATGAAGCGCAGCTTGGAGGTAGAGAGAATCAGGCTGTCTCCGCCGGTAAGCAGCACATTATTGATCTCAGGATGATTCCTGATGTATTCCAGCCCAGGAGCCACATCGGTTTGTGCTTCCTTCACATCATTGCGGAACAGGCGCTTGCGGAAGCAGTAGCGGCAGTAAGCTCCACACACCTCGGAGACAATCAGAAGGGCCGTTGTTCTGTATTTGTGCTGACATCCCGGCACTACATAATTCATTCCCTCATCGGATGCATCCCAGCAGCCGTACTCCGCAAGTTCACCTTCACTTGGAATGACGAGCCTGCGGATCGGATCACCCGGGTCATCCCAGTCGATCAGCGACAGATAATAGTCATTGACCCGAAAGGCAAATTTGCCGGTGATCTCCTTCAGCTTTTCTTTTTCCGTTTCAGACAGCATGGCAACCTTGTTGATATCCGTTATGTACCTTACCTTTTGCACTTGCATCTCTCCTTGGTCTCATAGTGTGAGAAGTAAGGGAGCCTTGAGGTCGATAGCCAAACTGCTGCCAGCAGGGTCATTAGAATACAAAAAAGAGACCCTTAGCAAGGGTCTCTGGTTATGAATATACCTAAAAAAGCAGACCCATCCACTACTGACGAGGTTAGCTGACGGACTCGGGTAAGATGGTACCCTACATTCTGTGAATGATTCGCCCCAAAAGACTGGTTCCCCCGCTTTCCTGCCCAAAGGCTGGAAATTAAGCGTAGGTAAAGTATAACCCGGGAAGTTTTGAAAAGTCAAAGCTAAACTTGCCCGCGGCAAGGCATACGGGGCCAAGCCAAATCAGCAGAGTAGAAATTTTTTTTGTTGTGGGATTGCCGGTCGTTTTGAAATGCTTCATACGCAGAGTCCCGGCCGCAAGGCATAGAAACGCGAAATCCTTTGTACAGAAAGGTTTTTTTGTTTTTTTTGGTGCAAACAGGAGCGACCGGGAAAACGCTTTTTTTAGGCTTGTCCCCAGTTTCGTTTTTGTGCAATTGTAACCGCCCTCATATGATGGAAGATAAGCTGCCCCGGTTGACGCGGCCAGAAAACCTTTGTTATGGTTTTTACAGACATACGCCAGCCGGAAGCATTTTTGGAAGCGGATTGCACGCTTTTGTGTGAGCTTAGCTTACCGGACTACTGTGAGGGAGATGGTTGATTTGATCAAAGGGATTATATTTGATTTTGACGGAACGATTATCGACACGGAAACAGCTTGGTACACCGCTTTTAGCGAAGCCTATGGAGAGCATGGGGTAGACCTGTCGCTGGAACAGTATTCTACTTGCATAGGCACCAGCCTTAACAGTTTTAATCCCTACGAATATTTGATGACTGACCTTAAGCTGCCTATCGACCGGATGGCATTCAGAACAGCGGTCCAGCAGAGGCACAGCAAGCTGATGGAGCTCGAACAGATGCGGCCGGGAATTCAGCAATATCTGGATGCTGCCCAGGACGCCGGACTGCGGATTGGCCTTGCTTCCAGCTCCTCTATGGACTGGGTGGAACGGCATTTGGAGCTGCTGGGCATACGCGATTATTTCGAGAGCATCCGCACCTCCGATCATGTGGAGAAGGTGAAGCCTGATCCGGAGTTGTATAACCAGGTCATGTCCTCTCTTGACATTAAACCACATGAGGCAGTCGCTATTGAGGATTCGCCAAACGGCGCAAGAGCTGCGACTGCAGCCGGAATGTTCTGTGTGGTGATCCCGAATGCCATTACCCGTTTTCTTGAATTTGATATGCCGCATCACCAGACCGAAAGCCTAAGTCTTCTTGACTTCGATCACGTGATTTCCCGGAGCTGCTTCGAAATCTCTGATGTGCAGGTATAAATCACTACGGTGTACTAATTTTCTGCGTATAACAACTATGATTCGTGAAATTTTATAGAGTTGAATTTACTAAAGGGGGACACCGATTTGAGAGCCGTACATTTTGGAGCGGGCAATATTGGCCGGGGATTTATCGGTCCAGTGCTGTCAGACTCCGGTTATGAGGTTTGTTTTGTCGGAAGAAATAAGCTGAAAATCGCTCAGCTGCAGGAACGGGGGCGCTATCCCGTTACCCTTGCCAATGATGAGCGGGACCGCTTTATTGTGGAGAATGTAACTGCCCTTCATCTGAATGATCAGAAACAGGTGGCTCAAGCTGTTGCAGAGGCTGAGATCGTGACGACAGCGGTCGGGCTAACAGCGCTGAAAGACATTGCCGGAGCCATCGCGCAGGGTATCGAGAACAGGCTAAACAGCAACCCCTATCCGAAGCCGCTTCATATTATTGCCTGCGAGAATGGCGTGGGAAGCAGCCAAAAGCTTAAAAATCTGGTTTACCGCCATTTAAAGCAGCCTTTAAAGGGGCGTGCAGACCGCTGTGTCGCCTTCCCCGATGTTATGGTGGATCGCATCGTTCCTGTACAGACGCATAAAGATCCGCTGGAAATCGTAGTGGAGCCGTTCAGTGAATGGGTCATTCCCCGCAGCGAGTTAATCGCTGATTATACGGAAATCAAAGGCGTCCATTATGTAGACTCCCTCGATTCCTATCTTGAACGGAAGCTGTTTACGGTGAATACCGGGCATTGCAGCGCAGCGTATTTCGGTTACCTGGAGGGCTGCTCCAGCATTCAGGAGGCGATGTCCGACCCCGGAATTAAAGACCGTGTCCGTGGAGTGCTGCAGGAGACCGGCGCGTTGCTGGTCCATTTATACGGTTTTGATCCTGCGGCGCACGACAGATATATCCATAAGATCATGGACCGGTTCATCAACCCGAACTTCAACGATAAAATATCGCGCGTAGCACGTTCCCCGCTTCGCAAGCTTTCACCAAATGACCGGCTGCTCCGGCCTGCTATGCTTGCCCATGAGCTTGGTCTAGAGACCTCGTATCTGGTGTCGGCCATTACTTCCGCACTTCTCTATGGCGACCCAAATGATCGGGAAGCCGTGCTTCTTCAGGAAGAAATTCGGACTGCCGGTTTAAGCGCAGTGCTTGCCGCCCGGTTAGGGGTTCCAGCCGAACATCCGCTTCACGGCGAAATCCTCAAGACATACCGGAGAGCCTGCTTGAGACATCCTCATATGGCCAGCAGCGGCTTTGAATCCATGGTTCAAATTCTTCGCGGCTAAGCTGTCCAGAAATTCGCATATCAACGGCAGTCCGAGTCATAATGCTTATGCCGGCCTGCCGTTTTAATAAGCAAAGATGGCTTTTACAGCAATCCCGCATGTGAAAAAAGGACGATATCCCGGGGCCATTCGACTGCTGGATATCGTCCTTTTGAGTACGGCGAAGCCGTTTCCGCTTGTGGCAGCAGAGGATTCAGGAAGAGGGCTTGCTGAGTGTAGCAGAGCTAAGCCGATAAATCTGGTCTTCCAGAACCGTACTTGCCTTGCCCAAAAATTGTGTGATGAGTTCAAGCTCTTCTGCCGTATACGAGGAAGCAAGGTTCAGCATTTCCGAGTGAAGCTTGAGGTAGGTGCTGCTTACCTCTTCCTTATTCTCATACAACGGGACAATAATCACTTTGCGGCGGTCATTGGGATCATTTTGCCTGCGGACATACCCGCTTTTTTCAAGCCGGTCAATTAATGCGGTAACGCTGCCGGTAGTCAGCCCGGTCAGTTTGGACAGTTCCCCGGCCGTAATGGGACCTTTCTCACGCAGGATATCTACGGATAAAAAATCATTATTGTATAACCCGAGGGAAGCGGCCACGTTCTGCTGATAGATTACCGTTCGGGTTCCCAGTCCACGCATGAGTAGGGTGAGTTGTTCCTGCAGTTCCGTAGGTTGATCTTGTTCATGACTTGACATAAGACAACCCTCCTTCTGGAATGTTAATATCTCGATGGGCCAGATATTACAATCTTAAAATATTTGATGGCATGTAATAAATTAATTTTATTTTATCGAAACCATTGATATTTTGCAAAACAAGTTCAAAATAGTGTGGACCACAGTGATTGGAACAACGGTCTGGTCGCGGACCATTCGCACCAAGTGCTCATGTCTATCCTGTTCACCAAACGAGGGGTGTCCCAAGCAGCCATTTCATGGCTAATGGGACGTCTCTTTTTGTTTGGTGAAATTAATCAACTATATCAGTTGAACTGAAGAACTACCTAAATAGATTGAACTTGAGAATTACATTTAGGGATAAGTGACGGAGGGGGATTTTGGAACTGTAGGAGCGATAGCGACCGCCTTTGTCTCCGGATTTCAACCGCAAGTAGCGGTATAAATCAAGAAATCGGGAGAAGGGCAGCGGCCGGAAGTCCAAACATTCTCTGTAGTCACGGCCAATCCCAAAATAGAAGAATTATAAGTTCAATATATTGATGGATTAAAGCTTGACGGTTAATACAATAATGGAATAAAGTATTAAAAGAAACTAAGTATCAAATTAAATAAAGTTTCGAATATATCAAAGGGAGCAATTGAATATGGGACAGATGATCCGAGGATTCGCCGAGCTAAGCCCGGAGCAATACGTCGAAGCAGGAGGTAAGGGAGCGATGCTCTCCAGAATGCTTCAGGCGGGATATCCTGTGCCGGAGGGATTTGTTGTCTTTCCTTCGGCCTTTGAAGGCGATAAATTAAAGGAAGAGGCTTGGACTGAAAGTGCAGCCAGGTTGCGGAAAATCCGCATGTCACATAGAAATGCACGATTTGCAGTCAGATCTTCGGGCTTAAGTGAAGATTCCGCTGAGGCATCATTTGCCGGAGAATTCGAAACGGTGCTGAACGTGGAGACAGACGAACAGATTCGCGAAGCTATGTACACGGTCTATCAATCAAAGGATAGCGAACGGGTTCAAGTTTACAGCTCCATGCAGGACATGGACTCCTCCCATAAGGTTGCCATTGTCGTGCAGCTGATGATTCACTCGGAAATCTCCGGAGTCCTGTTCACCGCCGACCCCATTACAGGCAGCCGCACGGTTCTGCCGGGGAATTATGTCTATGGGCTGGGAGAACAGTTAGTTTCAGGGGAGAGCAACGCTTATTCCTTCACACTGGCAAGGAACCGGGGCAGATATGAAGGCCCGGATGATTTCAAGCGGTATGCAGCCAAGTTATACCGGTACGCATGCCGGCTGGAGAAGGAGCTGGGAGCTCCCCAAGATATCGAGTGGGCGGTCGCAAAGGGGCGGGTCTACCTCCTGCAGACGAGACCGGTTACGACCTTGAACCCGGGAAACCGCAATACCTTCGAGATCAACGACTCGCTGGCCGGTGATTTTCTCTGGACCAATACCAATGTGGGCGAATCCATCTCTGGTGTCTTAACACCTCTGACCTGGTCTATCCTGCGCTCCTTGGATGAAGAGTACAATATTATTCCGGGGCATTATGTAATGTCCGGCAATATTTGCGGAAGGGTGTACACTAATGTTAGTCTTTCGGTATCAATGTTCTCGGCATTTGGACTGAACACCAAGTCGATATGGAAGAAAATGAGCCGGGTGTTTGGAGAGCTTCCTGAAGGCATGGCTCTGCCGGTATATCCATTTACCAAACGGGAGCTCCTCAAGACAGTGCTTCCCAAGATGATGCACAGTATGAAACAAACTCGTAAGACCGTTAGAACCCTTCCGCAGTTCCTGGAAGATTCACCGGAGTGGTGCAGACGGCTGACAACCAGACTCCAAGCCGCAACAACCCGCAAGGAACTGCTGTCGCTCTGGAAGCAGGAGCTGTGGCCGCAGAATGTCACGGCGCTGTGGTCGGCGCTGGAAGCGCCCTCTGCCCAAATGCAGAAGTTTGAGAAGCTGCATAAGCAGCTCAGCGAGGCAGTCGGAGAAGAAAAGGCCAATATGCTGCTGTCCAACGCCGGAGAAGCCGCCCAGCTGGAAAGCCTGGGACCGCTGATCGGAATATCCAGAGTAATAAAGGGAGAAATGAGCCGGAAGGAATACCTTGTGAAGTATGGCCACCGGGGACCGAATGAAATGGAATTATCGTACCCTGACCCGGGAGAAGATGACGCGTGGCTGGACAAGCAGATCGCTGAGTTCCGCAAGGCCCCTATGGACGTGGAGGACATCCTGCAGAGACAGCGGGTCCGGAGCAGAGAAGCCTTGAAGGCGTTCGAACAGCAGTTCCCGGCAAAGGCCAAGCGGATTGCCCGGCGGATAGAGGAAGCCTCGGAGGGCCCGCGCCTGCGGGAAGCCGTACGTTCCGAATGGACCCGAACGATGCGGGTGAACCGCGCATTTGCGCTTAAAGCGGGTGAGCTTGCGGGAATTGGAGAGGATGTCTTTTTTCTTTATCTGGATGAGATTATGGATTGGCTTGCCACAGGCAATCTGACTGCTGTACAATATTTTTCTGCACGTAAGCAAACGTATGCAAGGTATCAGTCATTGCCGCCGCTGCCCTCGATGCTCCGGGGACGTTTCGAACCGTTCAAGTGGGCGAAGGATCCGCACCGGCGGCTGGATTACTACGATGCTTCCCAACCGGTCCCCTTATCTGAACACCCTCATGCCGAAAGGCTGAAGGGTTCTGCCGGTGCCGCAGGTAGGATTGAAGGGCGGGTGCGTGTACTGGCCAAACCGGAAGAGGGAGAGCAGTTTCAAGCCGGTGAAATTTTGGTCGCTTCGACGATCAATGTGGGCTGGACACCGCTGTTTCCGAGAGCTGCGGCCATTATAACCGATATCGGTGCGCCGTTGTCGCACGCGGCTATCGTAGCCAGAGAATTGGGTATCCCTGCTGTTGTTGGCTGCGGCAGCGCGACAGCAAGGTTGAAGACCGGCGACCGTGTTATTGTGGACGGGGGACAGGGAGTAGTAGAACTTATTGTGAACTGACATATGGAAATATGGGAAAATTCATTACAAGTTAATTTTAACAGGACAGGATGTGTGTACTATGCCTACAGGCGGGAAACGAAACATGGGATTGCGTGAACGTAAAAAGGCGAAGTCCATGGCAGAGGTTCAACGGCATGCCCTGCGGCTGTTCCGTGAGCAAGGCTATAAGTCAACCACTGTGGAACAGATTGCCGAAGCTGCTGAAATTTCCTACAGCACTTTTTTTCGCTACTTCTCAAGCAAGGAGGATGTGCTGACCCGTGATAATTATGATCCTCTGCTCGTGTCTGCCTTTGAGGCACAGCCGCCCGAACTTAGTCCGCTCCAGGCGCTCAAAAACGCCATGATGTCCGAGGTGATTGATATGTCTGAAGATGAGCTGGCTACGATGCGCGAACGGAATCAGCTTGTGATTGCGATTCCCGAGCTGTGGTCAGCGATGATGAACAGCATGACGCAAATGATGCAGCTGATTGCGGAGATGGTAGCGGGGCGTGTTGGCCGTCAGCCGAATGATCTCGCAGTTCGCACTTTTGCGGGAGCGGTCATCGGTGTGAACATCTCGGTCATGCTCCATTATGCAGAACACCCGGAAGAGGATTTCGCGGCAGTGCTGGATGAAGCGCTGAGCAAGCTGGAGGACGGACTGCCGTTGTAAGCAACTAATTCTTTTTAGAGGTACTTTCTTTTTATGGAGAAGTAGGGTTTCACCAAGCCTTTCGGTTTGCCGGAGGGCTGTTTATGTTTTCAAATTAGCTATTGACCCGCCGGTTTATTTCTGTACCGTAAACCATTTGGAATGGAGATATGAAGCGCCGTATGCGATGTACAATCTGTCTGACGATCCTGAAGACATTCAGGAACTGCTGGACGGCTCCTATTATGCTGTGATCAGCCCTGAGAATGAACTGGCCGGGTTTTTCTGTTACGGGCGCTACGCGCAGGTTCCCGGTGGAATCCGTGAGGGTTTATACATAGGTGACAGAGCGCTCGATATCGGTCTTGGCTTAAAGCCGGAACTCACCGGACGAGGCAAAGGGCGCGATTTTCTGGAGTCCGGTATGGAATTTGCCCGGCGGATGTACGGTCCTGAGCGATTCAGATTAAGCGTGGCCGCGTTTAATCAGCGGGCCATTGCTTTGTATACCGGTCTTGGCTTTAAGCCGGCAGGGGAGTTCGTAAATAACAATGGAGAACACGAAATGATGTTCTTGTTGCTGGAGATGTAGATTCAATTTGATTGAGTGCTAGTTGTTGCTGCAGGTTAACCTTCTTGTGATTTGTGCTCTTTAAGAGCGGATCACACAGAAGTTTTTTTGCATTTGATTAAGGATCGTAGAGCGGGTTATCGGCGTTTGTTCACAGAAGGGACAATATCTGAGGTGTGCTTAACGCAGTGAATGTATGGATTTCTCGAGAAATATGTCAAGAAACATATGCAATCTGCTGCCGGGATCACGCGGAAAACCTAAACAAAACCTGTTTGGAAACGCTTAATGTAATATGTTTGTCACAAATTATAACATGCACAATGACAATGTGCCTGAGTGCGCGTTTTGAGATTGAACTATATTTAGAATAAAAGTAATATAAATAAATAAATTTGGAATATTGACCAGCAACTGCTGGAAAGCACGCGTTACCTCAACTATTTTATGCAGGCAAAATAGAAGAAGGAGGGGTGTTCAATGCCCAAAGGTATCCCGAATCTGTACATTGAGCCTGATTGTGAGCACAACCGCCAGTTTGCTAAAGGCTGTGCCGCACCGAGCCCTGGCGAGATCACAAAGGGTTGTGTATTTCAAGGCTCCCAGGCTGTTCTGCTTCCTATCTCTGATGCCGCGCACCTGGTACACGGAACATCCGGCTGTCTTCAGAACAGTTGGAGCATGCTGGAAGCCGGTATGCCGGGAGGGCCGCTGTCGAAGTTCGGATTTTCCATGGGGCTTACGGAAATGGATATTATTCTCGGCGGGCAAAAGAAACTGTTTGAAGCTATAAACTATATCGTGGAGCACTATCGTCCTCCCTGTATATTCGTATATGCCACCTGCATTACGATCCTCACCGCCGAAGATTTGGATACGGTGTGCCGCAAAGCCGAGAGTCTATGGAGCATACCTATCATTCCGCTGCATAATTCGGGACTCACGGGGAGCGGTAATATGGGAAACCGCCAGGCGGGCGAAGCGCTGTTCGAAAAAGTCATTGGAACCTGTGATTCAGACCCCAGAAAATTAACCCCTTTTGATATTAATCTCATTGGTGATCATCATTTCTCCAAAGAAGGACATGAAATTGAAGCTATGCTATCCAAAATAGGGATCCGTGTCATCTCGCGCATTGCCGGCGAATGTACGTTCAGCGAGCTGCGCTCGGCCCATCAGGCCAAACTGAATATGCTGGTGTGCAGCCGCTCGATGGTTACCTTGGCCCGGAAAATGCGTGACTCCTTCGGTATTCCTTATTTTGAAGGCTCGTTCTGCGGCTCCCGGGAGATCCGCTTCTCCCTGCGGCAGCTCTCCTTCCACTTTCAGGATGAGGGTCTGGACAAACAGTTGCACCGCTATATGCGCCGGGAAGAGGAACGCCTTAATAAGGAAATCCTCCGCCGCTACAAATCGCTCAAAGGCAAAAAGGTTGTGCTGTTCACCGACGGCATCGAAAGCTGGATCTATATCTCGCTGCTCTATGAGCTGGGGATCAAAATCGCCGCCATTGGCACGAATCAGAATGCACAGGAGGATCTGTCACGGATCAAAGAGAGGATTCATGAGGACACACTACTGGTCGTCCAAAGCGATGAAACCCGGATTCTTAAGCTGTACCGGGAACGGAAGGCCGATCTGATGATCGTGAGCGGACGCAATGCGTTTGTGCCTCTGAAGGAAAGGATTCCTTTTATGAACATCGATGAAGAGCAGCATGGGGGATATGCCGGTTATGATGGAGTTAGAAGATTTGCTCAGGGTCTAATGGATACCCTTGAGCAGCCCATCTGGAAAATAATCCGCCGGCGTTCACCGTGGGAGGTGGAAAGCTATGGACAAGGCTGACAGAGCAGCCTCGAAGCCGCTGTCTGTCAATCCCTTTCAGACCAGCCAATCGGTTGGCGGTGTGCTTGCGCTACAAGGGATCTACCGTGCCGTACCGGTTCTGCATGGTGCGCAGGGCTGCGCGGAATCAGTGAAAACGGTGCTATCCCGCCATTTCCGCGAACCGATTTCGCTGCAGAACATTGCCATCCATGAGCAGAATTTGATTTTTGGGGGTGGGGATGGCATCCGCGAGATGATCCGGCTGGTCATGGAGAGGCATCATCCGGATGTTGTCGCGCTGATAGGCACCTCCCTGACAGAGGTAGTGGGCGAGGATCTACTGGGAACCGCTGAAACTTATTACAGGCAGCATAAGGAGATGTTCAAAGATAAGCTGATGTGCGGGTTGTACCTCCCCGACTATGAGGGCTCTCTGGAATCGGGTTATGCCAAAACGGTGTTTGCCGTGATCCAAAAAGTCATCCGAAGTCGCGGAAGGCTGTCACGGAAGAAGAAGCGGGGCCGAATCAATCTGCTGCCGGGATCTCATCTGACACCGGGGGATGTGATGGAGCTGAAGGAAATGATAGCTTCTTTTGACATCGAGGTTATCGTCCTGCCGGATTTGTCCTCCTCGCTCACCGGGCATTTAATGACAGGGCATACTGCACTCTCCCGGGGAGGCATTCCGTTGGATTATTTACGGGAGATGCTTACGAGCACGTATACGGTTGCGATCGGCAGCTCGATGGAGCCTTGTGCGAGACTGCTGCAGGAGGAACTGCAAATCCCTTATCAGATGTTTCACGGTGTAACCGGCCTGCGGGAAAGTGATGAATTCTTCCTGTTCCTCCGGCAGTTCAGCCAGAGTGAAGGACAGAATAAATACCGCTGGCAGCGGCAGTTCCTGCTCGATTGCTTGCTGGATACCCGTTCGGTCTTTAGAGGGAAACGGATTCTTGCCGCGCTTGAGCCCGATCATCTGGTTGCGCTGTACCAATGTCTCTCGGAACTCGGAATCAAGTCCTTCGGCGCGGTCATCTCCGCCGCTTCACCGGCTGTGGCTGTGATCCCGGAAGCGGTGCAGGTTGGCGATCTGGAGGATCTGGAGCGGATGGCCGCCGGGGGTGCCGACCTGTGGCTGAGCAATTCATACGGAGAGCAGACCGCGCTTAAGAGCGGCATTCCGTACTTTCCGTTGGGCTTCCCTGTCTTTAACCGCTTTGGGTCACCGGCCAACGTTTCGGTTGGTTACCGGGGAACGGCCGATCTGCTGAACCAAATCGCTAATATTATGAATAGCAAGGAGAGGATCAGCTGATGAAGATAGCCTTTGCGTCCAACGAGGGCAGAGCTCTGGATTGTCATTTCGGGCAGTGCACATCATTTTCCATTTTTGATTTCGGGGAGAAGGGATACCGCTTGCTGGAGACAAGGCCGCTTCCGGCCCCGCAGCCGGAGACGGAGGAATGCGATAAATTCCAGCAGAGGGTGGATCTTATTCAGGATTGTACGGTTTTATTAGTAGTGAAGATTGGCGGTGATGCCACTAAAACAGTCTTGAAAGCAGGCATTATCCTCCTGCAGTCCGAACAGGGGAGCGAGATTATCCCGCAGCTTGAACAACTAGGGCGGATGCTGAAGGAGCGTCCGCCCCTGTGGCTGGTCAAAGCTTTGAAACGGGGGCAGGGACTGGGGCGAGCGGATCATCTATTATGATGGCGAAAGTATGCTGGACCCCTTTTTAGTCGGTGACGGCATCTGTGCAATCGAACAGATGGAGTTTCACCGGCGGTTGAGCGAATAGCAGAACACAAAACGGGTGCTGTCCTTTGTCAAGGGCGGCACCCGTTTCTGCTTATGAGGGCACGATCATGAAATGAATCTTTAGGCAAAAGGAATGGCGGCAATCTGGATGCAGTGGGTTGGACAGCTGTCAAAGGCTTCCTGCAATTCTTCGTGCAGATCCTGTTCAATGGCTGTTATGCCCCGATTCTTGTCTCCTTCATAGATCACTCCGGCAATTCCGCTGTAGTCCAGATCGAAAATGTCAGGAGCTGCGGAGTTGCAGGCGCCGCAAGCGATACAGGCCTCCTGGTTGACACTGGCAAATTGACTCATGGTTTTTCTCTCCTCTGTTTTTTGATGAACTCCGTAATAAACCTGAAGATCTGTCAAATAACATATCTCCTAAGGACTACAACATTCCTATACATGTCATTTTACATCCCCTCAATGACCAATCACAACGGTAAAACAGACGAATTAACAGTAGGTTCATCGAATGTGTCATATAAGCTGACTCTAATATTACAAAAGTGTACTTGTCATGAAAATGATTGCGCTTTTACAGATGTGTGTTACGAATTTGTTCGGGATTTATTTTATATATGTCATGTAATATCGGAAAAATAACGGTTACAAATGTCTGTTTGCGAATGAATAATAGATATGCCTGGATTATAGTTCGTCTATGCCGTTGACAGCTTTTTCAATTTTGTTATGATCTAGTCAATTCCAGAGCAACAACAGATTCAGACTAATTCAAAGGGAGTGTGGAGAAATGACGAGAAAGATTGCAATCTACGGTAAGGGCGGAATCGGGAAGTCGACTACACAACAGAATACAGCGGCGGCATTGGCTTATTTCCACGACAAAAAAATATTTATCCACGGCTGTGACCCAAAGGCTGACTCCACCCGGATGATCCTTGGCGGGATGAATCAAAAAACTTTGATGGATATGCTCCGTGATGACGGTGCAGAAAATATCACCACCGAGAAGGTAGTCAAGGAGGGCTATCTGGGTATCCAGTGCGTGGAATCGGGCGGTCCTGAACCGGGAGTCGGCTGTGCCGGCCGCGGCGTTATTACAGCGATTGATCTGATGGAGAACAATGGAGCCTACACTGAAGATTTGGACTTTGTATTTTTTGATGTACTGGGTGACGTAGTATGCGGTGGATTCGCAATGCCGATCCGTGACGGTAAGGCACAAGAGGTGTACATCGTGGCATCTGGCGAGATGATGGCTATATACGCGGCGAACAATATCTGTAAAGGTCTGGTGAAATATGCTAAGCAAAGCGGTGTCCGCCTTGGCGGTGTCATCTGCAACAGCCGGAATGTGGACCGGGAAAGAGAGTTTCTGGAAGAATTCACTGCTTCCATCGGCACGCAGATGATTCACTTTGTACCCCGCGACAATATTGTGCAAAAAGCTGAATTTAACAAAAAAACGGTTGTTGAGTATGATGCGGAGTGCAATCAGGCGCATGAATATGGAGAGCTGGGACGTAAAATCCTCGAAAATGAGAGCTTCGTAATTCCCAAGCCGCTGAGTATGGATGAGCTGGAAGCGATGGTTGTTAAATACGGAATTGGCGACTAAGCGGATGCTTGCGAAGCGAGAGTTATTGCGAAGAAATACAGGAAGTAATGCTCCATAAAACTTAGCATATGCTTTCGAAGCCAGTTTTGTTCGAAGTGACTCAGGAAGTAAATGCTCACAAAACTTTTTAGGAGGAATGATTATGCCGCATCATACATTTAAGTGCAGTGAGTGCATCCCTGAACGGAGACAGCATGCAGTGATCAAAGGTCCCGGTGAGGATTTGACGTCAGCTCTTCCCGAAGGGTATCTCAACACTATTCCCGGAACGATCTCTGAACGGGGCTGTGCCTACTGCGGAGCCAAGCATGTTATCGGCACGCCGATGAAGGATGTTATCCATATAAGTCATGGTCCGGTGGGCTGTACCTATGATACCTGGCAGACCAAACGCTACATCAGCGATAATGACAACTTCCAGATCAAGAACACGTTTGCGACGGATGTAAAAGAAAAGCATATCGTATTCGGAGCGGAAGGGCTGCTCAAGAAAAATATCATTGAAGCGTTCAAGGCTTTTCCTGAAATCAAACGGATGACGATTTACTCTACCTGTGCCACGGCGTTAATCGGTGATGACATCGGCGCGGTTGCCCAGGAAGTCATGGATGAAATGCCTGAAGTTGATATCTTCGTCTGTAATTCTCCCGGGTTCGCGGGTCCAAGCCAATCCGGAGGCCATCATATCATTAATATCGCCTGGATCAAGCAGAAGGTAGGAACGGTGGAACCTGAAATCACCAGCGATTATGTAATCAATTATGTCGGCGAGTACAACATCCAGGGAGACCAGGAGGTTATGGTTGATTATTTCAAAACCATGGGTATTCAGGTGCTGTCCACCTTTACCGGAAACGGCTCCTACGATGATCTGAGAGCGATGCATAGAGCGCACCTCAATGTTCTGGAATGTGCGCGTTCCGCCGAATATATCTGCAACGAGCTGCGGGTGAAATATGGAATACCGCGTCTCGACATTGACGGATTTGGCTTTGAGCCGCTGTCGGCATCACTCCGCAAAGTCGGATTATTCTTCGGCATAGAGGACCGGGCACAGGCGATTATCGATGAGGAAACTGCCAGATGGAAGCCGGAGCTTGACTGGTACAAGGAACGCCTGCAAGGCAAAAAAGTATGTCTCTGGCCGGGCGGGTCCAAGCTCTGGCACTGGGCGAATGTCATTCATGAGGAAATGGGACTTGAGGTTGTCTCCATGTATACGAAATTCGGCCATCAGGGCGACATGGAAAAGGGGATTGCCCGCTGTGATACGGGTGCGCTTGCGATAGATGATCCGAACGAGCTTGAAGGACTGGAAGCTCTGGAGATGCTTAAGCCCGACATCATTTTAACCGGTAAACGTCCGGGCGAAGTGGCCAAGAAAGTACGTGTTCCTTATCTCAATGCGCATGCCTATCATAATGGTCCTTACAAAGGCTATGAAGGCTGGGTCAGATTTGCCCGCGATATTTATAATGCGATCTACTCGCCGATTCATCAGCTGTCCGCCCTGGATATCAGTAAGGATGCGATTCCGACGGATAAAGGCTTTGCTACCCAGCGGATGACCTCTGATGCGAATTTGAGCGAAGAAATCCGGTCTTCTGTAACGTTAAGACAATATACAGGCGGGTATGATTCGGTATCCAAACTGCGGACCAAAACCTATCCGCATCTGCAAAATCAGCTTGCCGGCGTTTAGGTATAGGGAGGAGAGCCCATGGAAGAGTTGATGAAAGAGAGAGTTGCACAGCTGGAAAATTATATTTTGAAGCATTGTTTATGGCAGTTTCATTCCCGCACCTGGGACAGGGAGAAGCAGAACGAGGGCGTTCTTTCAAAGACCATGCAGATTCTGTGCGATGAACCCGTGGACAAAGGAACCCCCGCAGACCGCTGCTATTGGGTAGATGCCGTAGTTCTGGCGGAAGAGTACAAGAAGCGGTTCTCGTGGCTTGCGGCTTTGGACAAAACGGAAATTAAGCTGTTGATGCAAGGGCTGAAGGAACGGATCGATTATGTAACCATTACCGGATCGCTGAACAAAGAGTTGACCGTCAAGCAATATTAATTCGTCGTCAGCTCTACAACAGGTCCAGTCAAGGTGGACGCGCACATGAATAATCGGAGGGGGTAATACTATGACTTGTGAAATCGTTCAAAAGGAACGCGGCGGTGTTATTAATCCGATATTCACTTGCCAGCCTGCAGGCGCGCAGTATGCCAGTATCGGAATCAAGGATTGTATCGGAATCGTTCATGGAGGGCAGGGCTGCGTAATGTTCGTCCGCCTGCTGTTCTCGCAGCATTTCAAGGATAACTTTCTACTCGCCTCGTCTTCCGTGCATGAGGATGGAGCGGTATTCGGCGCATTAAACCGTGTGGAAGAAGCAGTTGATGTCCTGCTTATGCGATACCCGGAGATTAAGGTAGTGCCGATCATCACCACCTGTTCCACGGAAGTCATCGGTGACGATGTGGACGGCGTGATTTTGAAGCTTAATAGCGGGCTTTTGGCGGAGAAGTATGCCGGCCGCGAGGTGCATTTGATACCGGTTCATACGCCGAGCTTTGTGGGCAGCCAGGTGAGCGGGTATGATGTGGCTGTGGAAGCTTTTGTGAAGTATTTTGCCCAAAAGGACCAGCCGAACGGCAAGCTTAATCTGATCACTGGCTGGGTTAATCCCGGAGATGTGACGGCACTCAAGCACCTGCTGGCCGAAATGCAGGTGGATGCGACGGTGCTGTTTGAAATAGAAAGCTTTGATTCTCCGATAATGCCGGATAAAAGCGGAGAATCGCACGGCAATACGACGATTGCCGATCTGGCCGGAACGGCCAACGCACTGGGTACCATTGCGCTCAATAAATACGAAGGCGGTAAAGCCGCCAAGTATCTCCAGAATGAATTTGATATACCGACGGTCATCGGACCTACTCCGATCGGTATCCGCAATACAGATACCTTTTTGCAGAATGTCAAACAATTAACGGGCAAAGCGATTCCGGAATCCTTAGTCCGTGAACGCGGGGTAGCCATCGACGCCCTGGCTGATCTTGTGCACATGTTCCTCGCCGACAAGAAGGTAGCGATCTACGGACATCCCGATCTGGTTATCGGTCTGGCTGAGTTCTGTATTGATCTGGAGATGAAACCCGTCCTTCTGCTGCTGGGTGACGACAACACGACCTATAAGAATGATCCCCGGATAAAGGCGCTGCAGGAAAACGTGGAATTCGATATGGAAATCGTCTTGAACGCCGACCTGATGGAACTTGAAACCCGCATTAAGAACAAGGATGTGGATTTGGACCTGATCCTGGGCCACTCCAAGGGCCGTTTTACCGCCATCGACAACAATATTCCCATGGTGCGTGTCGGGTTCCCAACCTATGACCGCGCGGGATTGTACCGTCATCCGACTGTTGGATATGCAGGTGCGATCCGGCTGGCTGAAGAAATCGCCAACACTTTGTTCACTGATATGGAGTACAAGAAGAACAAGGAATGGATTTTGAGTGTGTGGTAGGACCTGCGTTACCCAGGACTATATACGGGAAGGGTGAATCGTTATGCTGGTAACGGAAACGGATGTAGAGGCATTTGAAGAAAATTATCGGGATGCCATGGGATATCATCGCCGTGCGGAGCAGTTTTTGCATCAAAAACAGCGGCTAAGCCTGGTATTCAATGTTGGCTCTGTTGCGCTGGAACGGTACCTTGTCGCCTTATGCCACCTATATGGGATCATGCCCTTGAATCACAATTATATCTGTCTCATGAATGCAGTGGAATCTGTCATTGATGTTCCCAAAGAGCTGAATAAGGAGATCCGGTCGCTGGATTTTATTTTCGGTATCTGTTCGCTGGATGATTATTTTCATGGCACACCGAAGCCGGAGGATTCAACCCGTGTGCTGACCATGTGTGAAAAGGTGCGGCAGCTCTTTGATCCGGGCAGGATATCCTTGGCGAGAGCAGCTGGTGCCGTTGGCTGAGATGCGAATCCATTATCTGCAGCATGTAGCTATGGAGGACCCGGGCAGTATTCTGGCCTGGGCTAGTGAGCAGGGATGCAGTCTTACGCATACGTTGTTCCACGAGTCGGGTGCGCTACCGGCTGTGGACAGCTTTGATTGGCTGCTGATCCTGGGCGGCCCCATGAATATTTATGAAGAGGAGCGCTTTCCGTGGCTGGCTGAAGAAAAGCTGTTCATCCGTTCTGCCATTGCTGCCGGAAAGATAGTGATCGGTCTTTGTCTCGGAGCCCAGCTTATTGCGGATGTGATCGGCGGACAGGTAACGGCAAACCGTGAGCCTGAAATCGGCTGGCTGCCGGTACGCTGGAGTGCCAAAGCCCGGGAACACCCGCTCTTCTCTTTTTTTTCTGAAACCTCTATTGTGTTTGAATGGCATTATGACACCTTCAGCTCTTTGCCGCCCGAGGCGGAGGTTCTTGCCGGAAGCGATGCGTGCGCTCATCAACTCTTTATGTACAACGAACGGGTTTTCGGATTCCAATTCCATCTGGAGACTACACGAGCGATGCTGGAGCAGTTGATTGCGGAATACAGGAGTGAGCTGCAGCCTGCTGCCTATGTGCAGTCTGCGGGGGGAATGCTCGCTCATCCGGAATATATCGTGCTGAACAACACCTGGATGGCGGAGTTTTTGAACCGGCTCAGCGAACAGGAAAGGAGGAGCAGGTCCTGATGGAGCATATCAGCTATAAGCAAAGGGACTGCCGCGACCAGGATAAAATCGTGGATTTCCTGACTGTCGCAAGAATTGGCATTGTAGGAATCGGCGGGGATGCTTATCCCTATGCCGTGCCGGTCAATTATGTATGGCATCAAGGCTCTGTATATTTCCACGGCATGGGTTCGGGCAAAAAAGTGCGTCTGCTCGCGGAGCATCCGGCAGTAAGTTTCACCGTGTACCGGGAAGACAGCACGTTGACTGATCCGGTCCCCTGCAAGGCAGATACCGCATATTTCAGTGTGATGCTGTTTGGTGAAGCAGCCAAGGTTACCGATATGAGTGAGGCAGCTGGAGTCCTTCAGAAGATTCTGGAGAAGTATACACCGGGCTTCTATAAGCAGGAAATGTCGGAACGTATGGTAGCGAAATACAGGTCCTCCATGGATGGGAACGGAGTAGCCGTCTACCGGCTGACTCCGGTTCATCTGACGGCCAAGGAAAATGCGGCTGTCTGAGTAAACGTTCCGGCAGTATACAGCATAAGTCCGGAGCTTCACTTTAGCAGGAGTGCCCTGCACTCAATCACATATGGATGGCGGAATTCCTGACGCGTACATGCCAGAGTCTCCTGTTAAAGGGGGCTCTTTATCTTTCCGGGTTCGGGTTAACCGATACTCCGTAAATTTGCACTAGGGCAAAAAATATGTTCTAATTTTAAGTATATTCTAAACCCCAGCTTTTTTGTTGCATATACATGTAGTATCCTGAAACGAACATAAGTGGTCCGGCCAATTTACAGAGGAGGCGATGGTATGTTTAAGAAATTGCTGAAAAAAGTGATTCATTCCGTTGAGCATTCCCAGCATAAACACTCCAGCAGCAAACGGGGAAGGCAAGGATATGGCCGTCATTCCAGCTCCGATAAGAAAATACAGTATTCCCGTCATTCCAGCAGTGACAGACCAAGATCCCGGGGAGGCTCTTCTTCGGACTACCGTCATGGCAGCGGTCATAAAGGGCATAAATATTATAAGAATAGATACGGCAGCCATTCGAGCTGAGCGGTTAAGACTTCAGCCCGGGGAGGCTTGCCGATAGTTCGGAGACAAACTCGGAGGTGCTCTGATAAGGTACACCTTCACCGAGCAGCCTGATGAGAATAAGCTCCAGCTGTGGTGAGAGCTCAAGCTCCTCCATCCAGTTGCCTTCAGCTGCACCGGATGTGGGGTTGAAACGGGAGTAGAGCATGAACAGCATCAGATGTCCGATATCAAATAGATCACCTTGTATGGTTGCAGGCTTCGATGGCGTTACGCTGTTGAAGCCTGTTTGTGTTTGCTGCCGGGCTGCTGTGTCATTGCCGCCGATCGGCGCAGCTAATCCGAAGTCGATCAGATAGAGGTCTTCACCCCGCATAATCACATTTGGAATACGGATATCCAGATGAACAAAACCCTTTGAGTGAACATATTGAACACGTTCCATAAGCTCCAGTGTCCACTTCACCGTGTCCTGTTCTCCGAAAGTCCGGCTGTCTGCAAAGATCAGATCCTCTAACGTTTTGCCTTCCACATAATCTGTCACCAGCCAATAGGAGCGGTTCTCGCTGAAATAATCGCGGCAGGCCGGGATGAAGGGATGCTCCAGCTGTGAAATGACCTCCCGTTCCCAGGCCAGCATCTTTTGCCCGATTCCTTTCTTGCTCGGCTTGGCCTGCTTCACAGCTACAATCTGCTGCTCCTGTTCGTCCCTACACCGGTAGGTAATTCCGTAGCTGCCAACGCCAATCTGCGCTATAATTCTGTACCGCTTACCGATAGAACTGCCTTTCTCCAGCGGATAGTCCGCCCATGCCTGCAGGAAGCTTTTTAGATATTTAAACACGTTGATGTTACCTCGTCTTCTTCATTTCTCATGATTAATAAATTATATCATTGGCCTTGGGGCATCTGCCATTGCCGCAGCTGAACTGTTGACGGATTGGAAGACAACTGACTATAATTATTTATATAATAGCTAACTAATTAATATAATTATTAACGAAGAGGAAAGTGGTGAACAAATGAAGACAGAAGGAACATTAACAGTCCATACGGGGCGGCGCGGGGCGGAACTCAGCGATCTGTTCGGCATCTTCTTCGAGGATCTCAACCATGCAGCGGACGGCGGATTGTATGCCGAACTGGTCCAGAACCGGTCCTTTGAATTCGATCCCATAGACAAGGCTGACTACCATGCACTGACTGCCTGGGAACCTGTGATACGCGGTGACGGGCAAGCTGTAATTACTGTGGAAGACAAAGAACCTTTAAATCCCCGGAATCTCCATTATGCTGTCATCGACATTGTGTCGGAGGGCGGCGGAGTCGGCATCATGAATCTGGGCTTTAACAGCGGCATCCCGGTAAAAGAAGGCGATAATTATAAATTCTCCATGTACGCACGCCGCGATAACAGCTGGGATACACCACTGACTGTAACGATAGAAGCAGTGGACGGCACCGTTTATGGTGCTGCGAAAATCACTGTGAACAGCAGTGAGTGGACCCGGTACGAGGCCGTAATACAAGCTAATAGTACAGACAACAGCAGCCGGCTTGTAATCCTTGCAGGGGGAAGCGGAAAGGTATGTCTGGACATGGTGTCCCTGTTCCCGGAGAAGACCTTCCTGAATCGGCCCGGCGGCCTGCGCGAGGATCTCTCAATGCTGCTTGCGGACATGAAGCCAAAGTTTATGCGTTTTCCGGGAGGCTGTCTGATCCATGACGGGTCGCTTAACCCGGATGACAGAAACTCGATGTACAGATGGAAGAATACCATCGGGGATATAGCCCAAAGACCGCCCAGACGGAACAACTGGAGTTATAATCAGACGCTTGGATTAGGGTATTTGGAGTATTTTCAATTCTGCGAGGATATTGGCGCGAAGCCGATTCCCGTTCTGCCCGGCGGATACGACCCGCATCATAAACGGATTGTGCCACTGGATGAATTGCAGCCGTGGATTGATGATGCGCTTGATTTAATAGAGTTCGCGAACGGCGATTCCTCAACGGAATGGGGCGGCATCCGTGCCGGCCTTGGCCATACGGAGCCCTTTGGCCTGGAGTATATCGGCATTGGGAACGAAGAGGTAGGCGAGCCGTTTTTCGAACGGTATCCCTTTTTCCATGAGGCCATCAAGGCCAAGTATCCGGAAATTAAGGTGATTAATTCGAGCGGCCCTTTCTCAGCGGGCAAGGAATATGAACGGGGCTGGGCATCAGCCAGAGCAAACGGCTCCGATCTGGTAGACGAGCATTATTATGCGGCACCGGAGTGGTTCCTGGCCAATCATCACCGGTATGATGAATTTAAAGCCGGTGAGCCGAAGGTATTCCTCGGTGAATATGCCTCATGGGGCAACACTTATTATAATGCGCTGGTCGAAGCTGCGTTCATGACCGGGCTCCAGAACAACGCCCACGCGGTCGGACTGGCCTGTTATGCCCCCATGCTCTGCAATGTGGATTATGTGAATTGGAAGCCGGATATGATATGGTTCAACAATCATCAAGCCTACGGGACGGCCAATTATTACGTGCAGAAATTATTCATGAACCACCAGGGAGATCAGCTGCTGGAGATGAGAAGCTGCGGATTTGCACCTGCTCAAGCACAGGAGGATCAACCGATAACCGGAGCCATCACACTGGCGGTGGACGCTTCCGCTGCCCGTTTCTCCGAGATCACACTTGTTAACAATCTGACCGGAGAAGTGAAGGCTTACGCGGACCTGTCCGGCGAAGTTGCGGATCTGCCGGATCCGGCATTAAATGGAGCAGCCAAGCGGACGCTGGAGCTGGGTCCTACGCATTGGACGAATTACACGCTGAGTCTGAAAGCGGTACGCACCGGAGGGGCAAAGGGGTTTGTGCTCTATTTTGGCAAAGCAGATGAACAAAACCATTTATTCTGGGAAATCGGCGGCTGGCAGAATCAGGATTCCATAGTTGCTTCCATTGCACAAGGCAGAAATTCCGTCTTAACCCATACCCTGTTCACCGTCGAAAGTGATGTGGAATACTATCTTACGCTGGAGGTCTCGGGAAGGCAGATCCGCACTTATATTGACGGAGAGCTGATTAATGAGGCGGAAGATAAACTGCCTGTAATAGAACCGCTCTATTACACAGCAAGTGTAGAGCATTCGACCGGGGATATGATTCTCAAAACTGTTAATATGCAGGAAGTGAGCGTTACTGCTGAGATTGTTTTGGAAGGATTGGCTGATAAGAGACTGAGTATAGAAGTGTACGAAATGTCGGGACATCAGCCGGAGGACGAAAACAGCTTCGAGCAGCCCATGCTTGTCTCCCCGAAACAGAAGGCCTTGCAGACAGAGGGCAGCAGCTTTGCTTATGAGTTTCCGAAGCAGTCGGTGACAGTGATGAGACTCCGATAACCAACCTTGTATAGCTGAGAATAGACCATAAGCGCTTGGCTTCCCGGGAAGCAGGCGCTTTTTGCTGTTTTATCCGCTCTTTTGCGCTGGTGTTAGGGGACGGGCCCTGCGGATTTCATCCGAAACTGGCTTGGGGTAAGCTTGACGAACTTCTTAAACTGCCGCATAAAATGCACGCTATTCTCATAACCACAAGCGGAAGCAATATGGCTTACCGGGTAGGAAGTGTTCTCCAGCAAATACGAAGCGTACCCGAGCCTGTTGTGAATGACGTCAACCATGACCGGAATTCCGAAGATCTGCTTGTACATATGCTGGAAATGCGACCGGCTGAGCCGCAGCTTCTCTGCAAGCTGATCCACGGTAAACCATATCCAGGGCCCGGATCAGCGTGTCAAACGGAAGATTCAGCTGACTGAAGAAATCCTCGGCGTCCTCCATCTCAAAGTGGAACCAATCATGGATCATCGGACATCCGGCCCCCCGGTAGAACTGAAGGCTGCTTTTCTTGTAGATAATGTAGGTGTTTTTGTCGGCGATGATCCTTTGGCCTTGTAGCTGTATCTCCATGGTGCTGCGGAACATTAAAAACAGATAATCCCCCGAGCCATGGGGACGGTCTATCGTAAACCCTTCGGGATGGATGACTTTAAGGGTCAAGTGATAAATATATGTGAGATTAACAGATAATAAGTTAGTAACGGAGATGAAAGTATGAGAGTGTTCATCCGGGATTCTGAATGGACGCATTCAGTTATTCGTAATCAGATGTCAGAACATTCAGAGAGAAATTGTGTCGAGTGTCAGTAAAATATATAATGAAAGAGTAAACGCAGCTAAGAACAGAGACGGCAGTGGCGAAGCAAGGCGGGCATCATACATACCAAAGGAGAAATTTAATGTGAATGAGAAGCTGAAGAAGGCATATGAACGAGTGGGATTGTCTGAAAACGTATCCAGAGAAGAGATAAATAAACGGTTTGATCTGCTGCTTAAACGGCGGCGTTCCAAAGCTTCCGATGATGAAAGGTCAGCGCCGGAGGAGGATTTTCAGGCCTTCAAGTTTATTCTGGATAGTCTGGACGAGCAGGAGATTCAGGAAGCCGAACAGCAGAGACTGGCGAAATACGGCAAGCTTTCCGGTTTTGCGAGTAAATGGGAACGGTTTATGCGCCTGTACAAGACACATGTAATTGTATCCATTATTATCGTTATTGTACTGGCTGTAGGCGGGAACGCGCTTTATAACAATTGGCAGCATAAGAAATATCTCGCCTCTCTGCCTCCGGTTGATGCGGAAATCATGTTCCTGGGCAATTTTGGGGTTCAGGACCCGGATGGTAAGACGGATGCTCTGGAAAAGGCAGTTATCGCCCAATACCCTGATTGGAAGCGGGTAGAGGCCAGCATCGTTTATCTCCCGCAAACAGGACCCGGTTCGGATACGTTTGATATGAACTATATGCAGAAGGCCGTTGTAGAACTGGCGGCGAATCAGCCGGATGTTCTCATTCTGGATGAAGCAACCCTGGAATGGATCGGCGGGCAGGATGGCTTCGGGAATCTGGAGGCTATCGTAGCAGACGGTGTAATTGCCAAAGACGATTCCCGCCTGAAATGGGGGAAAAATGAAGAAAGCGGACAGGAGGAGCTGTACGGTGTAGACATTACAGATTCACCGTTTGTTTCCGCGCTTCCAATCAACCACAATTCCAAAAACATCATCATTGGGGTCCTTGGTGAAGATGAAAACAAGGACAAGCTCATTTCGTTCATCGAGAAGATCGCCGGGAAGTCAGCCGCTCAAAAATAAGCCTTGAGGTTCTCTGAAGCTTCGATTGTATAGAACAAACCGTTATCATGCTGAATTGCGCAGCACGATAACGGTTTTTTTTACAATAGGCAAACAAAAACCGTGACACCCTATACGGGGCACGGTTTTGTTATGCGTATAGCAAGCAGGTTGCAGGTTGAGGGACGCATATCCAGTCAGGGAATTACAGCCCTGTTTGTGCAGTCCTACAGCCCCGGCTTGTCCTACTGTTCCAGGCGGTAACCGCCATGAAATACAGGGCCGACATATTGATTGAAGGCGTAACCGCTGCGGATGGCTGCGGAGACGAAATCCTTCGCTTTGACTACTGCGTCATGCACAGACAGGCCGTTCGCCAGGCCGCCGGTAATGGCAGCTGCAAACGTGCAGCCTGCTCCGTGATTGTATGCAGGTTCAATCTTGGCGGTCTCAAGTACAGTATATTCGGAGCCGTCGAAGAAGACGTCAATCGCAAGGTCTCCACCTAGCGCTTTACCGCCTTTGACAACAACATTTTGGGTTCCCAGCAAATGGATCAGGCGCGCCGCCTCTTTCATTTCTTCAATGGTTGTGAGCTTGCCTAGTCCGGAAAGCACCCCTGCTTCAAACAGGTTGGGAGTGGCTACGGTAGCCAGCGGCAGCAGCAAATCACGGATGGCATTTGCGCTCTCCGGATTCAGCACCTCGTCTTCACCTTTGCAGACCATAACCGGGTCAATGACCACATTGGTCTGGAGGTTTTCCTTGATCGCTTTTTCCGCAACAAGCACAATATCCACACTGCCCAACATCCCTGTCTTCATCGCGTCCACAGGTCCACCGGCAAAGATAGTCTTTAGCTGCTCCGCCACGATGGAAGAGTCAATCGGGTAGACATTATGGTGCCAGCCATTATCCGGGTCCATGGTGACAATAGTCGTTAAAGCGCTGAAGCCGTAGGTGCCATACTCCTCAAAGGTTTTTAAATCAGCTTGGATGCCTGCGCCTCCACTGGAGTCACTGCCGGCAATGGTTAGGGTTTTTATGATCTTTGACAAAGGTAACGTCTCCTTCTTGTATATGAAATTCTAAAGCCTGATTCAGAGGGAATCATTTTAAACTCTACGATATTATAACAAAAAACAAAGCCAGCGTCCTCAAAAAAGCACACTGCGCTTGTTTCACTCCGGGCTTTCTCCTTAGGGTCAGTGGTGAATGCGGAAATGTCATAGGTAGGAGCAAGGGTTCCATTCCTGCTGCGGTGCATATCAATATAGGAGAAAAGCGTGTGCTCACAAAACTTTGAGGAGGGTAACATGATAGAAATCAGCTTATGCATGATTGTCTGCAACGAGGAGAATAGCCTGCCACGCTGCCTGTCTTCGGTAGGGGCAATTGCTGATGAAATCATCATTGTGGATACCGGGTCAACGGACAACACCAAAGAAATCGCCTTGTCCTATGGGGCGGTTATTTATGATTTTACCTGGATTGATGATTTCTCAGCCGCCCGCAATTTTGCTTTCAGCAAAGCTACCAAGGAATATATCTTCTGGCTGGATGCCGATGACTACCTGAAGGACGTGGATCATGCACGGTTCAGGGAGCTGAAGCACTGCTTGCCAGACGGCGTGGAGAGTGTGAACATGCAGTACAATCTGGCTTTTGACGAAGAGGGGAGAGTCGTGACCTCTTTGCGCCGCAACCGGCTGGTCCGCAGAAGCTGCAATTTCAAGTGGATAGGTCCGGTGCACGAGTATCTGGAGGTCTACGGGCCCGCTTACAGCAGTGATGTCTGCATCACTCATGAAAAAGACAAAGTGTACACGGACCGCAATTTGCGGATCTATCAGAAGCGGGTGGCGGAGGGTGAGGTATTCTCGCCGCGTGACCAGTATTATTTTGCCAACGAACTGCGCGACCATGGAATTTATGAGGAAGCCTGCCGCTATTATGAGCTGTTCCTCGACGGAGGTTTGGGCTGGATTGAAGATAGTTACCAGGCCTGTCTTAGGCTGGCTGAATGCCGGGAGCGGCTGGGAGACAGGGAGGGAGCCTTTCAGTCTTTATGCCGCACGCTGCAGTATGATACCCCCCGGGCGGAGTTTTGCTGCCGGCTAGGTGCCTGGCATGTAGAGAAAGGCCAGCTGCTCCCGGCTGTCTACTGGTATGAGCTTGCGATTAAACTCCCGCGGAATAATGATTCAATGGGTGTGAAGAACGAGGCGTTTGCCACCTGGGTGCCTAATCTTCAGCTTGCTTTATGTTATGACCGGCTGGGCCAGCGCGAGAAAGCTAATCTATTTAATGAAGCCGCTTTGCTCTATCATCCCGTCCATCCCAGTATGCTCTACAACCGCAATTATTTCAAAAATGTGCTCGGAGACAATTATGTAGAGCTGCATTCACGGGAAGCTGCTGAAAAGGAAGCGGAATAACACGTTGCTCGCCCAGCCCCTTGGCCACTTTGCTGTTTGAATTAGGGGCTTTTGAGCAGACCTACTTGCACTTTGCGGCTGCATCCGGACTCCAATGCAGCTATTTCGGATAAACAGCATCATTCAGCGAGGAATCGGACCTCATGGACGTTATGCTCTACATTTGGCGATAAAAGGCCGCCTTTTGGCGAGAATAACGGCTATGCAGTCCGCCGGCAAGGAATACAGCTCGTTCGTGGTAAGATAGCGGCTCCTTAGTCCGGTAGAGGCAGCAAACATAATAAGCCAGCTTACTGGAACAGCATTTTCTGAATGCAGGAGACAGAACCATCTGTTCCGCCAGCTGCTTGCGGTAGTTTCCATCCCATAATCCCTGAACAGGCGGCAAAAGGCCCGCTGCATCTATCATATGCAGCAGGCCTTTTAGACTTTAATGACTGTGTGCAGCCTGTCCGGTGCTGTCCACCAGCAGCTGGGGTTCACTGCTTCGGATGAAATCCAGCACCTTGTCAAAGATGATGCGGTGTCCTTCTTTATTGGGATGAATCCCGTCCCGGCAGATGAACTTGGTGAAATCCGGCTGCTGGAGAAAAGCGCCCCGGACATCAATGATTTTGGTTCGGGTGCTCTCGGCGACCTTGATAATCGTGGAATTGTATCTTTCCTGCCACCAGTAGATTTTAGTGATGCTGCCGAGCCATTTCAGAATATTCACTTCCGACGCCGGGTTGTTTCCGCTGACCCATTTGAAATAGCTGTCCGCATCCAGCGGAGGGAGACTCATCAGAATAGGCATAATCCCCTGGCTTTTCAGGAAATCAATCATATCCAGCAGCATTTTTTCGAAAGCCGTGAAATCGGTCTTGGGATTATGCTCTGCCTCAGGGTTATTCATAATTTCCTCCCAATGAAAGTCGCAGTCATTTCCCCCATATTCGATCAGTACCACATCCGGTTTCTCCTTCAGCACATCCCGTTTCAGATTGCCGAAGCCCTTGAGCAGAGTGTTGCCGAATCTGGCCGTATTGCGCAGCGCTCCCTTCAGATTGCCCTGAAGCAGCGACACGTAATTTTCTTCCAGAATGACATATTTGCTTCTCGCTTCATCATAGACCACCCCTTTGGAGATGGAATCGCCGCTCACCATATATTTAAACTGGGGCACGGCAGTTTGTTTGTCCGATACGTTCATATGACTAGCCTCACCTCCGATAGCTATATTGTACTTAATCTTAGTGTAATCCATTCGTCCAAGGATTGCCTATGTATATATGTCATGGATTTAGGGGCTGAAGAGGTCCAGTCACTTCTTTAATAATGCCATATCCTATATAGAGTTAAATTTGTGACAAGGAGGCGTTTTGTAATGACCCAGGTTGTTGATTTCAGTAAAAGCTCAATATCCAGCTTCAGCCAGACGATTTCCGTGCCGGTCCTTGGTGCTCCTTCAAGCAATACACTGACCCAGTTTGGGCTCGCGACAGCGCAGGGAGGCAGTGTCCTGCTCAATGCTTCGGTTGGCGTTCAAACCACACTCGGAAGTCCGGACCTGCTGTTCACGATTTTGCGCGGGGCAGCTGCTATTTTTTCAATTCGTGCAAGTGCGCTGAACGCCGGACAATTTGACCCGATTAGTTTCTCGTATGTGGATTCCAATGTGCCTGCCGGATATTTTGCCTATACACTGACTGTCTCGATTGTTAACAATGCTGCGCTTAATTCTGCAAATCTGGTAGGTCCTGTGGATTTCTCAGGACTATCGTTGGTGTGAAGCCATGACACAACTTATTGATTTCGGAAAAAGCATCCCGTCGAGCTTCAGCCAGTCCGCATCATTGCCCGTAAACAGCTTGCCAAACAGCACTGTTCTGGGACAATTCGGTTTAGCTGTAGGCGCTAATGGCTCAGTTTTACTTCAAGGCACCGTTGGCCTGCAAAGCACTGGACCAAACAGCTCCGACATTATTTTTACAATCTCGCGCAATGCGGTGCAGGTCTTCACCATTCGATCCAGCGGGCTGGCAGTAAACGACTTTGAAGCCGTTCATTTCTCCTTTGCAGATAGTGGAATCCCTGCCGGATATTATGGATATGCTTTAACCGCTTCTTCAATTGGTACGGTGAACCCGCCGGTTATTATCGGTCCGCTTTTATTCTCGGGGCTTTCCATACTTTAATTTTTGGAGGCTGCCGGAGCAATCATGCTCCAGGCAGTTTTTTTTATGCTCCAGGGCTGTACCTATACTATAATTTTCCGTTTTCTCACCGCTTAGGCAAAGTTTTTTCTCATTGGACAAATAATAACCACATACACATGAATGGAATTGTATTATACCTGATTGCGAAGGAGGTGAGCTGCGCGTTGTCCTGCGGGAAACTCTCTGCTTGCAGCAGACGGAAAGGAGTTTAGAAAATATGCCCTTTACAACGGGGGCGGTTTACAATCCGCCGGCCGGACTCAACCATATCGACCGAATACAGATTTCCTGCTTGAATGATTCGATTATAGCCGCAATTAATATCAATTTGCAGATCTTTCATTTTCGGGGTAATAATTTTACCCGCGTCCCGGTGGGCGAGTCCTTATTTCAGGTCAATCCCCAGCAGCTTGTCGTTCAGACCTTTTCTGTGAACCTTGCTGATTATTATGAAGCCCAGATCAATTTCTACAGTGCCGTTAATACTGTCATAAATGTGTTCGCCATGGATGCAGCCGGGAACATCGTTAACAGCATTCTTCAACCTGAGTTTACATACATCGATCGCTTAACAATTATCTCTACTTGAAAATGGGGTGATACGAATTGGTGAATGTCAATATTACCGCCGGGCTTCCGGGCAATCATATTGAACCTTCCATCGCAGTAAATACGTTGAGTCCGAATATTCTGTGTGCGGTGGCGGTGGATGACAGCACAGGTACAGCTTTGACCGGATTCTACAGATCTATTGACGGGGGGCAGACATGGTCGGCTACTATTCTGCCGCAGGCTCCGGGGTATATGAGTGCTGAAGCACCTACCATAGACTATACCTTTCCCAATACCTTTATTGTTGCCGTGCATTTTTTTAATGATTTTGATGACGGTACCATTGCGACCTATACCTCTTTTGACAACGGCGTGACCTTTAATCCACCTGTTATCGTGCGGCAGGGTTTTGGTCTCTATATCCACAATGATGAGCCTTTTCTTGCCGTGGACCGCTCACCCTCCAGTCCGTACCTGGGAAATGCCTATGTAGGCTATACGCCGCTTTATGATCTGGCGCAGAACTCGGCGATTTTCTTTCAACGTTCCTTGAATCAGGGAGTAAGCTGGGAACCTCCGCAGCGGATATCAGACCCGAGGGGGAGGCTTGAGCGTGCTGCTCTGGCAGTCGGACTCGCCGGTGAGGTATATGTCGGTTATATTGAGCTTGGACCGTTACCCAAATACGCTTATATCCGGGCTTCGCTGGATGGCGGAGTCACCTTTAATCCACCCGTTACCCGCGGCGCTACATTTATCGCCAATACGGTTCCGGTGCCCAGTCCGCTGCCCGTACCGAATTATGCCTTCCGTGTGCAGACAAATCTCAGCCTTGGGGCAGATATTTCTGCCGGATCTTTCGGCGGGTTCGTCTATGCGGTGTGGAATGATTTCCGGCTGGGGTATGCAGACATCTTTTTCTCGCGGTCGCCGGATGGTTTGCTCTGGTCACAGCCGGTCAGCATAACAGGTGCGCCGGCAGGCTCGCAGAATTTTTCACCTTCGATTACGGTGTCAGCTTCCAACGGAACAGTGCGGGTAATATATTATACGAACCGTCTGGATGGTTTCCTGCTGGATGTCTTCGTGGCGGAATCCATCAACAGCGGCTTGTCCTTTGTGAACCGGAGAGTATCGGATGTGTCTACGAATCCGAACGGGAATTCACCTACACCAGTTCCGCTCATTGGAGATTATATTACCGCAGCAACGATCTTCCCGGATACACTGGGAGCTGTATGGAACGACACGCGGCTTGGGAAACAGGATGTTATTTTCGGGAATTGAACATATGTATGTAAGCCGCAACAGCATAAACAGCAGCTCAACGCCAAATTTCGGCAGTTGTGCTGCTGTTTTGCTTTTGAGGAAATCGTTATTTCCTGCATGCCCTAAAGCTGTTCATCTTGCGCACCAGTGCAGACTTGGGCTGATTGTCAACAGGTGTGCCTTGGAGGAAATTTTTGATACTCCGCTCCATGATTCTGACGCTGTTCTCCCAGGTCCATCCGGCAGAATCGTTTTCTCCCTGCATGGCTAAGCGGGCTCTGAGCAGATGATCCTGGCTCAGGCGGAGGACATCCTCGGCGAGCCGGTTCTCGTACCGGTAGGAGAGCAGACAATTCTCTTCATGACGGGCATATTCCAGATTGCCGCCGGAGTACACAGAGACGAGCGCCGCCCCGCAGCGCATGGCTTCCAGTCCCGGAAGGGACCCGGTATCAAAAATGCTGGAGCTGACAAAGATATCCGCCCCATTGTAGTGATAGCAGAGCTCTTCATCATTCAGCGGTGTGAAGAAGCGGTATTTGCCGCTGGCCTTCATCTGCTGCAGGGAATCCGAGGTATAGAATTCATCCGGCGGACTGATGAAGTTGATATTTACACCGGGAAGATTCTGTTTGACGATATCCAGCTGTTGTACCAGATAATCCTGTTCGCGATGCCAGGAGAAGCCGTTCTCAACCTTGCGCAGAATGGCAGTAATGTTCAACGGCTCCTGCAGCTTGTGGCGGATACGCATATTATTAAAGGAGGAGCTGATGCCGACAGGCACAATACTTCCTGATATCCCATGATTTAATTCAATCAATTCTTTCTGCCACTGTGATAGAACGATCAGCTTGCCGGTGGTATGATAACTGGGAAAGGATACATGATTTTCCGGCAAAAAAAGCGGCTCGTAACATAAGGACAGGCGTACATGAATTCCCTTTCCATTCTTGCTGGCGGCTTCAGCCACAGGCACAGTGGTATAGAAATTGGAAACAATGACATCGCTGGCCGGAAAGTCGGTTTCACGCAGCAATGTGTGGTCGGTGCGGAGCAGGGTGGAGTGGATCTCATAGGAAATGTCTCCCCCCAGCGGCATGAGAATCACAATCTGGTGGCCCAAAGCTGTCAGACCATTGGTAAGCTCCACCAGCATCCGTTGCGCCCCGCCATGGCATAGGGTGAGAATGGGGAATGTGAACCTCATCGATGATCGCCTCCCTTCTGGAGAATATAGCATCAGCAGCGATGCTTTTTGTATACTATTTTATTCAGAAGGATAGGAAAAGTACTGGGTATCCGGTCATTAATCAAAATCGGGACTAGCGAACAGGAGGCAAAGAGGATGAGTGAAATGATTGCGGAGTGTATGAGAAGGCTGGATCAATCCCTGGAGTATGTGGAGAAAGCTGTCGGCAAGCTGCCGGAAGAGAAGATATGGTTCCGTCCCCGACCGAAAATGAATGCGATCGGCAACCTTTGCCTTCATATCGCAGGCAGCGAATACCAGCATCTGGTCAGCGGGATTGGCAATCAGCCGGTGATCAGGGACAGACCGGGTGAGCTTCTGGAGACAGGCGGACATAACCGGGAAGAATTGCTCACCCTGCTAAGATCGGTAAGAGCCGAGAGCTGGTCCGTTGTCCGGAAGCTCACGGCTGCAGATTTGGAGCGGGTAGCTACCATTACCTACCCGGAGAATTCCGGCGTGGACAGCTACCAGTGGAGCATCCAGAAGATACTGATCGGTGCGGCAGAGCATTATTCCTATCACACCGGGCAGATTGTGTATGCAGCGAAGTGGCTGCAGGAGGAAGACGCACATCTTTTGAACTGGAAGCATTACAATTAATCATTTCCCGAGAGCGGTCAGCAAGGCAACTGTTTCCCGAATTTCAGGAAGAGTGATTTCCTCCAGGGAGACATCAATCATAGGCTTGAAGGTCTGAAGCTTTTGCAGAAATTCTGCAGTGTGGAACAGCCCCTGGCCCGCTTTTCCGTGACGGACATGGTTCCCTTCGCGGTAGATATCCTTCAAGTGGGCCAGGATCATCCGGTCACCCAGCAGACTGAAGGCACTGTCCACAATTTCATCCTGCCGGGACACATCGTCACCGATCCAATTGCAGGGGTCGAACACGACGCCTATGGAGCTGGAAGGCACCTCATCCAATAGGCGGCGCATTTTTTGCGGGGTGGATAAGGTGTGGGTACTGACGCCTTCGATCCCCAGAAATACGCCCCATTTCTCCGCTTCCTCGGCCAATTCTTCCACCGTAGTCCGCAGCGTTTCCCAACCGATCTCCTCGTAACGGTAAGGCTCCATCTCTTGAAACGTATGCAGGTCCCCGGTTTCTGTAGCTACCATCGGTGCGCCGAACTGTCTGGCAAACTGCAAGTGTTCCTTGAAACGGTCGATTTCTGCCCTGCGGACCACCGGGTCCGGATGAACGGGGTTGATGTAGCAGCCGAGAACACCAATACGGATCCCTGCCTTGTCGAATTGCTCACCGATATAATTGGCCAAGCCGGGACTCAGTTTGCCGGGGGAAGTGTCGATATCCTGTATTGCCTTGGACAGGGCGAGCTGCACGAAGCTGATATCGTGGGCCTGCAGTGTGGAGGTTAAGGTCTGGAGCGGCAGACAACCTGCTGAATGCGCCAAAGTTCCGTATCGAATGATGAACATCTCCTTTTGAATTTTCTGGATTTATATTATTATTACTATTAATATTAATAACGCTTACAAGAACTTGCAATAACAAAGACTAAGTTTAGGAGATTATGCTATGAATACTATTGAACTGCGTAAGCAGGAACTGGAAAACTGCCGTCCTGAACCGACACTTGATGCACAGTCAGCCGACAATTACTGGGATGGAATCCTTGCGGAATATGAACAGAAGCCGCTGCACGTTACCACTGTTCCCGAAGAAACACCCTATCCGGGCATGGAGGTTAACAAAGTCAGCTTCAAGGGATTTGATGAAACCACGGTGTATGCCTGGCATATTCAGCCGTCCTGGAGTGTAGAAGCCGGGCAGGCGCTGCCTTGTATCGTTACATTTCCGGGTTATACCGGAGACCGGGGATACCCGGAACGTTATGCCTCATGGGTGCTTCTCGGCTATGCTGTTCTGGCTGTAGATGTGCGGGGCCAGCTGGGTGAGACGGGAAACCTGCTGCCCCAGAGCAGCGGCGTTGCCAAAGGCTGGATCACCCAGGGGATCCTGGAGAAGGAGCACTCCTACTACATGGCTGCGGCGATGGATGCCGTCCGGGCCGTGGATACCGCCGCGCAGCTGCCCGGCATAGATCCCTCACGCATCGCTGTTACCGGCGGCAGCCAGGGAGGCGGACTTTCCCTGCTGGCAGGCGCGCTGAACCCGCGTGTCGCTGCGGTCGCTGCCGACATTCCGAATCTTTGCCGGCTGGATTTCGGGGTGCTGAATTCAACCAGCTCTTTGACAGAGATCGCTGATTACATCAAGCGGTACCCTGAGCATCTGGAACGCATTCTGCATAATCTTGCCTATTTCGATATCGTGAATCTGGCGCACCGCTTTACTGCACCTGTAATGATGTCTGTCGGCTGGAAGGACACGGTATGTATGCCGGAAACGATCTATGCGGCGTATAACCGCATTACGGCGCCCAAAGAAATCTGGGATTACCCATTCTCCGGACATGAGGTCGGCGAGTTCCATAACCGTCAGAAGGCTATATTTTTTGAGCGGCATTTGGGGACAGGGCAGCTGCTTTAGGTAATTTTTATACCCTTGATCTGGAGTAACACCAGGTCAAGGGTTTTAATTTTAGCTATATAGATTGAACTTGAGAATTACATTTAGGGAAGAGTGGCGGAGGGGGATTTTGGAACTGTAGGAGCGACAGCGTCCGCCTTTAGGTTTGGATTTCTACCGCGATTCGCGGTTATTTCAGGAAATCCAAACCTAACAGCGGCCGGAAGTCCAAACATTCACTGTAGTCACGGCCATTCCCAAAATAGAAGAATGATAAGTTCAATCTATATAGAGCGTTGCCCGAAGGGGTATGGTGTATATGTTATAATGAGGGAGCTTTAGAACTTATTAAGGATTAGTCTACAATCACAGGAGGGATCGCTAATGGAGAAGGACGGAAACAAGCTTCCTGCAGAGCTCGTAGTGGACCATTTCAAATACAGCAAAGAGAACGAGAGGCTGGTGCAGAAAAGCTTCTGGAGCAAAACCAGGAAATTCGCCGGAAAAATTCCTTTTACCAAAGATGCGATTGCGATGTACTATTGCGCCATTGACGCCAAAACTCCATTGTGGGCAAAAGGTATTGCCTTCGGAGCACTAGCCTATTTCATCTCTCCGATTGATGCTATTCCTGATGCCTTACTTGGTCTGGGACTGACAGATGACGCAGCTATTATTGCGGCAGGCATTCGGGCAATCGCCGGACAGGTAACGGACGAACACCGGGAGAAGTCAGAGGTTTTCTTCAACGGGGATAAATAAAAGCAGGTCATACAAAAAAAGGTGCAGCATCAAACCTGCACCCCTGTTTCTGAATCAACTAGGGCAGCTTTCTTTGGAAAGCTGTTTTATTTTGTATTCTTCGCCCCAATCCCTCATCAGCATAATGATCGGGATCAGTGTCCGGCCGAATTCGGTCAGGGAATACTCGACCTTTGGCGGCACTTGATGGTAGACCTCGCGGTGCACCACTCCGTCTTCCTCCAGCTCACGGAGCTGCAAGGTCAGCATCCGCTGGGTAATGCCGGGACAGATACGGCGGAATTCATTGAACCGTTTCTTGTCATCCATTAAATGGTATAGAAGCACGCCCTTCCATTTGCCGCCAATAACGTCGAGCGTAAATTCTACGGGGCACGCTGTTTCGTTGCCGTCCGGGCATTGGCCAAATCCGCCTTTTCGATCTCGCATTCGGGGATCACTCCTATAGTATCAATTTGTATACTACATAACAAAAATGTGCGTACTACAAAATCAATTATATATACATTAATATTATGCTTGTAAGCCATAATCAGTCAAACTAAACTTGTCCAGTTATAGAAAGGGAGTATGTAAGATGGAAGCCAGTGCGACAGCAGCAGCCAAGCATGAAATCCTATCCGCCTTTGAATTCAGACATGCGACGAAAGTGTTTGACAGCAGCCGGAAAATCAGCGAGGATGATTTTCAGTTTATTCTGGAGACGGGACGGTTGTCTCCAAGCTCCTTCGGGTTTGAGCCCTGGCGGTTTGTTGTGGTACAGAACCCGGAAATCCGCGAGAAGCTGCGCCCCTTTGCCTGGGGGGCCCAAGGACAATTGCCAACCGCCAGCCATTTTGTGCTGATCTTGTCCAGACAACCCGGAGATATGGCCGCCGGATCGGATCATATCCGGCATATGATGGAACAGGTGCAGAACCTGCCACCCGAAGCTGCTGAAGGTAAGCAGCAGACTTACGATTCTTTCTTGAAAGTCGACTTTGGTCTGAAAGACAATGAGCGGGCCATGTTCGAGTGGGGGGCCCGCCAGACGTATTTGGCTCTCGGCAATATGATGACCGCTGCGGCGATGATTGGCATCGATTCCTGCCCGATAGAAGGCTTCGACAAGGCGAAGCTTGAAGAGGTACTGGCTGCTGAAGGTATTATGGACCCTGAGCATTTTGGGATATCCTGCATGGTAGCCTTTGGTTACCGGGTCAATGAGCCGCGCGGGAAAACTCGGCAAACTGCCGGGCAAGTGATTCAGTGGGTGTAAAGTAAAGAGGAGTAATGTAAATGGAAGAAACCTCTCCATGTGAGCGGGCAGTGTGAGAACACGATCCCGTTCTGGAGAGGTTTCTTTTTAGGATGTAAGGATTTATTTTGTTCTACACTCATGAAAATACATAGAAGCTTCGAAAAATAATTGAAAATTTACTGAAAGTTCTGCTACTCTAATATAGTCAGTATTTTTACATAGGATATTCATTTTAAGACTGAAGGGATTCCTGCATCATGAAAATCATCCGCATTATTGCCGAGGTCGGAATATTGTACGCGTTCTATCTGGCCGGAGACTATCTGCAAAAGCTGCTGCATCTCCCGGTTCCGGGCAGTATTGTCGGGCTTCTGCTTCTGTTTATATTGCTGCTCTGCAAAATCGTGCCGCTCAAGCTGATTGAGAATGGCTCATCCTTTATTCTGGCCTATCTTCCGATGTTCTTCATTCCGGCGACTGCCGGGATTATGAACCACCTCGATATTTTCAGCGGCAGAGGACTCCTGCTGATTGCCATTCTCGTGGTGAGCAGTGTGCTGACCATGGTCGTAACGGCCCATTCCAGCCAGTGGTTCACCGGCCGCAGCGCCAGACGCAGAAGCAGAAACAGCTACCGCACTGGAAGCCTTAGAGAGAAGGGGAAGGAAGCATGAGATTTTTGCTCGCAGTTGGCTTTATCCTGCTTAATGTGGGGATTTATCTCCTGATGTCCATGCTTTACAAACGTTATCGTTTCCCCGTACTCCTGCCGGCCCTGACGGCAACCTTTACAGTGGTTGTGCTGCTGATGGGCTTTCATATTTCCTACGACACTTATATGATTGGCGGTGAGTGGATCAACAAGCTGCTTGGACCTGCAGTTGTCTCTCTCGCTTACCCGTTGTACAAACAGCGTCATGTGTTGTGGCAGAACCTCCCCGCAGTGCTCGGGGGTACGGTAACCGGACTTCTGGTCGGGATGTTCAGCGGCCTGCTGATGGCGGCAGGAATGGGATTTTCCAAATTATATGTTCTTTCAGTCCTGCCGAAATCGATTACGACCGCTGTAGCGATTCAAATTTCCAGCAATCTGGGCGGAGATTCTTCGCTGACTTCTGTATTTGTGATGATTGCCGGATTCACCGGAGCCATCGGCGGTCCTTACATCATCAAGCTGTTCCGCATCCGGGGCGAGTCCGGCATCGGGATCGGTCTGGGCACGGCTTCACATGCACTTGGTACGGCAAAAGCCTTGGAATACGGCGAGCAGTCCGTCTCCATGAGTTCCGTAGCGATGACGGTGTGCGCAATCGTCGGCTCCATTATCGGACCGCTTGTGGCCTGGATCATGTATCATTAATACCTCTGGCCTAGCCGTTCACCTGCAGCCGGATCACATTCCAGGACGCCTTAGGAAGCAGGGCGCTTACGCGTCCGCCGTCTGCCGTGGCAGTGCCGCGGTCATGCGGCAGGACTGTCCCCGGGTTGCTTCGGGTGTTCGTTACATGAATATCCTCATGTTCCAGTACGGTATGCTGGATCACGGTAACAGCCCCGAAGCTGCGCAGGTCCACAGCTAGCTCCAAGCCTTCTGCCAGATGGCGGTTAACGGCAAACACAGTTACCTCGTTCAGCTCTTCGTTGTATACACTGATCGCTTCCAGATAGGGAACATCGGTGAAATCCTTGGAATCATATTTCGGACTGGAAATGAGCGGGTGCAAAACAGTCCCGCGGCCATAGACAGAAGCATGCATATAAGGGTAGTACGTGGTCTGCAGCCAGAGCGGGCCGCCGTTTTCGGTCATAATTGGTGCAATGACATTAATAAGCTGGGCAATGCAGGCCATCTTCACGCGGTCCGCGTGCTTCAGCAGCGAGATTAGACAGCAGCCCACAACAAGCGCATCCTCCAGCGTGTACACATCCTCGAATTCCGGCGGGGCGACCTGCCAATGCTGCTCGGCGCGGCTTGAACCCTGGGACTTCCACACATTCCATTCATCCATGGAGAGATAAATCTTTTTCCTGCTCTTTTTCTTGGCCTTGATATAATCGCATACAGCGGCTACACTGTCGATAAACTGGTCCATATCCAGGGAGCGGGCCAGGAAATTAGGGGTATCGTCTTCATTGTTATTGTAGTACGTATGCAAAGACAAGAAATCCACATTATCATAGGTGAGATCCAGCACAGTAGCTTCCCACTCAGCGAAGGTGTTCATCCCGCTGCCTGAGCTGCCGCAGGCGACAAGCTCAAGCGAAGGATCCACCCAGCGCATAGCTTTAGCTGTTTCATTGGCTAGGCGCCCGTATTCGACTGCCGTCTTGGCCCCGATCTGCCATGGACCATCCATTTCATTGCCAAGACACCAGGTTTTGAAGGCATGGGGGGCTGCATAACCGTGGGAGATCCGCAGATCACTCCAGTAAGAGCCGGAGGGATGATTGCAATACTCGACCAGATTTCTGGCCGCATCGATCCCGCGGGTACCGAGATTGACGGCCATCATGACTTCGGAACCTGCCAGCTTAGCCCACTCTGCGAATTCATTAGTACCCATTTGATTGGTTTCGGTCGTCCACCAGGCGAGTTCAAGAGAGCGCTTACGCTCAGCCTTGGGACCAACTCCATCTTCCCAGTTGTAGCCTGAGACGAAATTTCCGCCGGGATAACGGATAATCGGGACATTGAGCGTGCGGATGGCCTGCAGGGCATCTCCGCGGAAGCCGTTCTCATCTGCCGTTGGATGTCCCGGTTCGTAAATACCGCCATAGACAGCCCGTCCCAGATGTTCAATGAAAGAACCGTAGACCCGCGGGTCCACCTCAGCCAGCTTAAAATCCTTATCGACAATCATTGAGGATTGTATCGTCATGAATTATCTGCTCCTTCGTATAGGATTAATGATTATATTAATCCGTTAAAGTTTTAACTGATTACATAATACGTATGTCAAGCTATACTAAGCAATATAAATATTAAGGATTAATAAAAATGTTAATTCAATTACGGATAATGGAGGATAGGATATGTATTTAACAACGGATTCAGAATCCCTTAAGGTCTATGAAGCGCTGGCGAGTGAGGTCAGATTGCGGATTATTGAACTGCTTGGCACGCAGGAAATGCATATTAAAGAGCTGGCAGCCAGACTTTATCTCAGCAGTGCAATCGTGAGCTCCCATGTCGCCAAGCTCCAAAAGGCAGGAATTGTAAGTTCGCAAATGAAGAGAATTGACGGAGGGACCTACAAGTTCTGTTCACTGTCGGCCAATTTCCTGCAGATTAAGCTGTCGGGATCAAAGGGTATCGCCAGAAAAGTGGTCGAGGTGTCGGTGCCTGTCGGCCATTATACCGATCTGCAAGCTTCGCCGACCTGCGGCATTGCCACAACGGAGAAGCTGATCGGGTATTATGATGATCCGCGTTATTTTCTCGATCCGGAACGGGTGGATGCGGGGATTTTATGGTTCGCCAAAGGTTACGCCGAGTACAAGGTTCCAAATTATCTTTTTATGGACCAGACGGTTCAGGAGATCGAGATCTCTATGGAAATCGGCTCAGAGGCACCGCATGTGAACGAGAAATGGCCTTCAGACATCAGCTTTACCTTGAATGGTATGGAGCTGGGGAAATGGACCAGTCCCGGTGACTTCGGGGTGATGAGAGGACGCCTTACTCCGGCCTGGTGGAACTCGGATGTCAACCAATATGGGCTGCTCAAGGTCCTAAGGATTAATAAAGGCGGTACGTATGTGGACGGGCAGCAGATCTCTGCGGTCACTCTTGATGATGCGGGTTGGGAGCAGGATCACTGGATCTTCCGGCTCACTGCGGAGGACACCACCCGAAGGCGGGGCGGTTTAACCCTGTTTGGCCGCGGGTTCGGGAATTATGAGCAGGACATTGTCTTCCGGGTATATTACGAATAGCCGACCTGCAATATTACAGGACTATCCTGCAAAATGTTTGCAAACCAGGTCAACGGGTAACTATAACTATGTGGCCCAAAAAAGTCTAGGAGGAATTCACATGTCAGATCACACGCAAAACGAAGCGGATCTCCGCAATAAAGAAAACAAAGACGGTGATTCTCTCGCCGAGCGCAAAAAGATGGAGAACGGCGTCGATATTGAACCGGAGGCTGATGACTGGGTGGCTAAACCTGCAGAATCGGCTCATCCAGACCCGCTTCCCAAAAATTAATCCAAGTGAACTGCCAAAGCAGACTATCCTTTCGGGGATAGTCTGTTTTTTAGCTTGGGAAATTATACAGCTGATTGCGGTGATGCAAGATTTTGAAGACGCCACGGACCGTTCACGATGAAAAACACAGCACAAAACAGCGGTTCTTCTGCTACCGGAGAACCGCTGTTCTGCTGTTTTTACGAACTACGTAAAGCCGTCAGATCAGTTCCTGTCTCCGCTTCAAATACAGATACAGCACAATTCCCGACACGGAGCAGACCGCAGCGCATAATCCGATGAAACCATATCCCGCCTGCAGACCGCGAAGCAGGCCAAGCTCTGTTGTACTGCCATACATCGCTTTGACGGTTTCAATTACCCAGCCGATCAGGTAGTTTCCGACAACACTTCCGAGGCCCATTAAGGTCACAACAAAGGTAATGGCTATATCACTTCCATTGGGGTAGCGGCGCGCAATAAAGGCCATAACGGTAGGATAGATGATGGCGATTCCTGCCCCCGATAAAGCGAACAGAAATGCAAAGCTCTCCCCGCCAGCCAGAGCTATGAAGGTACATACTGCCGAGAAGCATGAGAATATAATCAGGGAGAGCACAAATCCGATACGGTCCGTCAGCGGACCGAGTAAGAGTCGTCCGAGTGAGAACAACAGGAAGAATGCCGACAGCATGCCGGCGGCCTGGGCGGTATCCCAGGCATACGCTTTCTCCAGAAAGTTAACCAGCCAGCCGCCTACTGCCAATTCGGAAACGACGCCAAAGGACAGGATCATGACCATCATCCAGAGCGCAGGATCATGCATCAGGGTCCGGAAGGAAGTGCGGTCCTCGTGTGGCAGTTCATCGCCGGGAAAGGTGCTGCGCAGTGCGGACAGAATCGGCAGCAGACAGAGCGACAACATGACCAGGTACATCCCCCGCCAGTCCAGCAGATGTCCAAACACACTTAACGACATCACTCCTGTAGCCAGCAGCGGCGCTATGGTCGAACTCAGTCCATAGAAGAAGTGAGATAAATTCATCATCATCCCCGTATTTTTTACAAAAATGCGTGCCCCCAGAATCGCCAGCCCAATCTCCAGCATCCCGTTCCCGATGTACATCAGAAAGTAAGAGGAAGCAAACAGCGGATAGGTATGCGACAGAAAGATCAACACACCCGAGATGACCATCGAGGCGAATGCAATAATGCTGACCGCCTTGATGCCCCATTTGCGGACGAGAATAGCCGTGAAAGAACAGGCGATCAGATAGCCTAACGCATTCAGGGAGAGCAGCGTCCCGAGTTGTTGCTCATCCAGGTTGAAATCAAATTGAATCCGCGGAATCGCCGGGCCTTTAATATTTTCCGAGATCCCGAATACAACAAAGCCTAGAAAGATGGTTACGAGCTGCATGATATAGATAGTGTTAGGTTTGCTCTTGGAATTGCTTGCTTGAGCCTTCACATTAAATAGCCTCCTGAGTTTGAGATGATGCGTATTTTATTTCCGTTCAACCAGCTGGAACCGGTAGGTCAGGCTTTCCATGGTTGTTGTAATCAGTCCAGTCATGTATTCCTGCCGGGTGTCGTTCTGGATGATCAGCTCAGGCATATGCTCGGGCGGAATGATCTCCTGGCAGCCGCTGCGCAGATCGTCCAGCATCCCTGGCGATATATTGTCACCGGTGATCACGATCGTAGCAGGATTGATAATGCTGATAATAGATACCAGTGCATGAATTGCCAGCCTGCCGGGGTCCCCGGAACCCTGGACCAGCCGCAGCTGCTCCTCTCTGGAAATGCCGTAAGGCAGGTATGACACCTCGCCGCTGAAATAGCTGTTTCCGTTAAGCAAACGTCCATTCACCATGAAGCCAGCTCCGGGGAAATGGTTCTTAGGGAAAGTCAACACGGCAAAATGACTCTCTTCCAGGAACAGCTTCTGATACAAGCCGTAAACCGTCAGATTCATATCATTCTCAATAATGATCTCTACCTCTTCATAGCGTTCCTTCAGAAGGATACCAAGGGGCTGATCTGCCAGCGCCGGCACATCACATATACCAATACGGTCATGCTGAACTACCCCCGGTATGCCGATGCCAATCGCCTGCACATTCGGATGAGCCTCTATGATCTGATCCAGCCAGTCTTCGAGGGTGCCCAGAGTAATCTGATCGAATACCTTAGCGGTCTCCTCGATCACTTCACCGTTTAGATTCGCGAGCACATAGGAAATGGATTGAACGCCGCTCTCGGAACGCACGATCATACAGATCATGAAGGAATAATCCGCGTTGAACTGATATTTTCTCGCCGGTCTGCCGCCGCTGGATTCCTCCCATCCAAGTTCAAGGATTTCACCGGTCTGGACCAGTTCATTCAAGATCGTGCCGCATGTGGCCACGCTCAATCTGGTCTGCTCTGCAATGGATGCTTTCGTGCCTGTGCCGGACGTGCGCAGCATGTTTTTAACCAATTCAACATTTATTTTCTTCACCAGCTGTGTGTTGTGGGATGGTTGTGACATCTAGGAACCCTCCTTCGGGATATTGATTATCATGCTATTTTTTAAAAGAGTTTTAACAAGTGTATTGTAGTTACTATTCTGCGAAGAAGCAAGACATTATTATATGGATTGAACTTGAAAACATAAGGATAGCGATGTAACGCAGCGCTAACGCAGTTCGCTCGGTGTCCGCAGCTTGACCTGTTTAAATACACGGTTGAAGGTACGGATATTGGAGAAACCGCATTCCAGCGCGATATCCAGAATGCTTTTGTCCGTGCTGAGCAGTAGCCGTTCTGCCTGATTGACCCGGATACTATTGAGGTACGCGATGTAACTCATGCCCGAGATGCTTTTGAAGAAACGGGAGAAATAGAACAGGCTCATGTTGGCGTGACGTGCTGCGTCGGCAAGTGTGATGGGATGCATGTAATTGACGTCGAGGTATTCAAGGACCTCCTGCATGATCTTCATATTCGTAATGCGCCGCTTATCCTTATGAGGATTGACTATGTCCAGAGGCATATTCCGTAGAATCAATGCGCACAGCTCGTGCAGCAAGCCGATCATAAGCTGTTCATGATGCGGAAGCTTCTGAACATGTTCCTGCAGCAGTTCCTGCATGATCGCGGACAGGCGGCTGTTAATGACCTCATCTTCCGGTGTGGCTGGACGGTTCTCCCTAAAAGGGGAAGTGAGCCGCATATTCAGGGGCCAGCCTGCAGGAAACCCGATCAGTGAAGGGTTAAAGATAACAAAGATAAGCTTGGATTTGTTGTCCTTGCTGTCATAGTAGTGAATATCTCCGCTGCTGCAAACGGCCAGATCGCCTGCCAGAAGTACCCGTGTTTCCGAGTTGATCCCCATCCGGATCGAACCCTCCAGTACATAGATAATCTCCAGATCATTATGCCAGTGGGCCAGAAAATCTATATTTGCACTCACAAATGCAGTGAAGGGAAAAGCTGATCCATACGTTCGGTTTTCGTGAAAAGCTCTCATAATTTCTCCTGTTCTGATGTTCCGCTATTTACACATAAACTTAGCAAAAAATGACCAGTCATTCAAGCAAAATGGCGAGCAGCCGGTACCCTTTTGGATTACAATTTCTTCAGGTAGACACGGTTATTGATTCCAGGACAAAAAGGAGAACTTGATATGGCGAAGAAAGCATTGATTGTAAAAGGCGGATGGGATGGTCATGAACCGAATGAGGTTGCAGCGATTTTTGCCGGCATTCTGGAGGCCGAAGGGTTTGAGGTTGAGGTATCGGATACGCTGGACAGCTTCAATAACGCCGAGGCGCTTAAGGAATTAAGTCTGATTGTGCCGGTGTGGACAATGGGTGAAATCGCGGGTGAACAGGTGTCTTCAGTTCTTGCAGCTGTGGCTTCCGGGGTAGGCATTGCCGGTTGTCATGGCGGGATGTGCGATTCCTTCCGTAATAATACAGAATGGCAATTTTTGACCGGATCGCAGTGGGTGGCACATCCCTTCAACGATGGAGTGGATTATGAAGTGAATATTGTGAGATCCGGCTCCAGTCCGATTGTGGAAGGCATCCCGGATTTCATGGTGAAGTCAGAACAGTATTATCTGCATGTAGATCCAGCGGTAGATGTACTGGCTACAACTACTTTTGTGCTGAGCGAAGGGGAGCATTCGGCGAACGGGGTCATCACCATGCCAGTGGTATACACGAAGAAATGGGGCAAGGGCAAGGTATTCTATAATTCACTTGGACATCATGCGGATGTTTTTGATATTCCGGAAGCCAAGGAACTGATGCGTAAAGGCTTTTTGTGGGCTGCCAACTAAAACCGTGATAAGGGGAGAATCATTGTGCGTAAAGTGAAGGTGGGCATCGTCGGCTGCGGGAATATCAGCGGCATTTATTTTGAGAATTTGACCGGAACTTTTGTGAACACGGAGGTCTATGCCTGTTCTGATCTGGATCTGGGGCGGGCACAGCAGGCAGCGGAGAAATACGGAGTTGCTCATGTATGGACGACAGAGGAATTGCTTGCTTCGGATGAGATTGAGATTGTCGTTAATCTGACCACGCCTAATTTTCATTTCGATGTGTGTAAGCAAGCTTTATTAGCCGGTAAGCATGTGTACGTCGAGAAGCCGCTGTCGCTAACGCTTGAGAATGGAACAGAGCTTGTCCGGCTGGCACAGGAAAAGAATCTGTTCATCGGCTGCGCGCCGGATACCTTCCTCGGAGGCGGTCTGCAAACCTGCGCCAAGCTGATTGCGGACGGCTATATCGGAGAGCCGGTAGCAGCAACGGCCTTCATGCTCTGCCATGGCCATGAGAGCTGGCATCCGGACCCTGAATTCTACTATCAGGCCGGAGGCGGCCCAATGTTTGATATGGGCCCTTATTATCTTACGGCTCTGGTATCTTTGCTTGGCCCGGCCAAAACGGTATGCGGTATCACCAAAACCTCTTTTGCCACACGGACGATCACCAGTGAGAAGAAGTTCGGCAAAGTGGTTGATGTAGAAGTACCTACACATGTCGCCGGAACCATTGAGTTCGTCAGCGGCGCCGTGGCAACGATGATTACCAGCTTCGATGTCTGGCACAGCACATTGCCGCGGATCGAAATCTACGGATCGCAAGGCACATTGATCGTACCGGACCCTAACACCTTCGGCGGTCCGATCCTGCTGCGTCCGGCTCACAGCACGGAATTCCAGGAGATTCCGCTGATCTACAATTATGCCGGGAACAGCAGAGGCATTGGCGTGGCGGATATGGCCCGCTGCATCGGGACAGGAGACACCCCGCGCGCAAACGGCGAGCTGGCCAATCATGTGCTTGAAATGATGCATGCGTTCCATACAAGCTCCGATACCAAGCGTTATGCGGAGCTGTCCACCAGCTGCGAGCAGCCGAAGCTGCTGCCGCTGGGTTTGGTTAAAGGGTACCTGGAGTAGCAAATATACAAAACGAGAAGAAAGATAAGGATAATTTATTGCGCGAAGCATAATAATTCTTATCTTCTCAAAAAGCAGCGGCCCGTTTCCGGTACTTCCGGGACCGGGCATTGCTTTTTTGTGTTGTAACAGTGCTGTTGGCATTCAAACGGCTCGCCGCTACCTGAAAATGGGTCTAACCAGCCCGCAAATTTGAGTTATTTGTAATCATTTCCTCTCCAGCGGTTAATAATGCATAGGATAGTAGGCTGGAAAGGGGACTTGTAATTAATGAAACGCAAACTCTTGCTAACAGGGGCGGCTGGAAGAATTGGCAATGCACTCTTCAAGGGGCTGAAAGAAAGCGGCAGATATGATGTTGTAGGAGCGGATATTCAAGCGGACGAAGAGCAAGGGATCGTTCAGATGGATATCGCGGATGAAGCCCGGCTGGCAGAGCTTACCAAGGGTGTCGATACGGTACTTCATTTTGCCTGGATTAAGGATAATGACGATTTCCTCGGTAAGGTGCTTCAAGGCAATGTAGGGAGTGCGTATAAATTATTTGAGGCGGCTGTACAGAACGGTGTGCGGCGCATTGTATTCGCCAGCTCCAATCATGCGACCGGATATTACAAGACCGATGAGAAAACGGGTCCAAGCGACCCTTACCGGCCGGACAGCTTTTACGGGTTAAGCAAATGTTATATCGAGCTGCTCGGCCGCCTATACTCAGACCAAGGCAAAATCTCTTCGTTGAATATCAGGATCGGCAACTTCCCCGGGGACGACCGCCCCCATTCGGAACGGGCAGGACATATCTGGATATCTGAACGCGATTTGCTGCAATTAGTAGAATGCTGCATTGAGGCGGATGAGGAACTGAAATATTTGAATCTGTATGGGACCTCTGCGAATACTGACAACTATTATACCATCGGGTATCTGGAGGAATTGATCGGATATAAGCCTCAGGATGATGCGGCGGAGCTGCTTGAACAGGCCAAGGCAGAAGGCAGGAATGTACGTCAGGATGAAACGGAATATCAGGGAGGGGTGACGTAAGATCATCGCAGATTTCTAGGGTCTCAAGCAATTTCAATTGCGGGGAGGAAATGAAATGCGTAGTCGGAACGAGAACGGCCGGTATCGGCAGAAACGCGGGGAAGCGCAGGCAGGCAACCTTGAGAAAAAGTACGGTTCGGACTTTGGTGTACGCAGCGATATGAAGCTGGAGACACTAAGAAGACAGACGGATGGCGAGTCACTGACACCAATGCTCAAGGAACAGCATGTTAAGAATCTTAAAGAATAAACCGGCGGAGCGCCGGGCTCATATTTTGGTTTCTGGACATAACCCGCGAGGGTTATGTTTTTTTGCATAACAACAGTTCTAGAATGGCATACTAGCTCCCGAATATATGTGTGGTAATCCTCACAGGCAGGGGGCGGAACAGATCGTGATTACACCGGTGCTACCGCTGGACAGCTATGCAGCTGTTGCAGTTGCGGGAGAATATTTCTTTTACTTTATGGTCTATTCCTTTCTGGGCTGGGTGCTGGAAGGATCGTATAATCTCTATAGTCAGGGGACCTTTCGTAAAGAGGGGTTTCTGAAGGGGCCTTATAAGCCGATGTATGGCTGTGCTCCGCTGCTCCTGCTGGCCGCCAAGGATTTACAGCTGCCGGTTCCGCTATTGCTTGTGCTTGCGCTGATCATTCCTTCAGCAGTGGAGTATGCAAGCGGGTGGCTGTTGAAAGCGGCTTTTCACAGGCAATGGTGGGATTATAAGGAGCTGCCGTACCAGCTGCACGGGCATATCTGCCTGAAGTTCTCCTTATACTGGTGGGGGCTGGCTACAGCATGCATATACCTCCTCCAGCCGGTGATGGAAGGATTGTATACGATCATTGAACCGATATGGGGAATGGTGCTGCCGATGGCTGCCCTGTTGTTTCTTGCTGATTTACTTTGGACTTGCCGGGTCCGGCGGCGGGGGTTGAAGGGGCTGGAACTCGGGGAAGGTTAGAAATGAACAACTGAATCATGTTTCTCTCAGAAACGGCTATCTTCCTATCAGGAAGGTCAAGCCGTTTCTTTCTTGTGTTTTCAGACAAGGAATCTCTGGCAGTGGTGTCAAATATAGAGACAGAGGATGATGAAATTACATCCTGACAGGAGGAATTATGAAGGGGATCATGAAATACAGTAGAACTATTATGCTTTTGGAAGCAGTCATAATCGCTGTGTTGGCAACTCTATTAATCCTTGATTTCATTGAGCGGCCGTCCAGGTCAAACGATCAGCCGAATTTGATTACACATTTTGACCAGATGGATTTGGACAGGATCAAAGAAATGATTCAGCGGTTTGAGGATGGCAAGGGTGACAATCTTACTCTGCTGAATTGGGGGATAGACAGCGGGCCATTTATCCATGATGTCTATAATGATGGGCGGGAGCTGCACTGGACACTGGACAATACACGGGACAGCATGAGCGCCGCCACAGGGAAGACCGAATATGTATGCAAGGCGATCGGGCTTGAGAATACCACTGATTTTTACAGAGTAAATTTGTCAGAGTGCAGCGGCTATCCCAAGGAAGAGAAGATCAACATTATTTCCTTCCGCAAGGATGAGCTGTAGACTTACTCTGGCAAGGTTACATAAAGGGGGAAATGAACATGCCAATCTCGGAATATTACCGTGCTTTGCGTGAGAAGACAGGCTCCGGGCTGCTGATGGTGCCATCTGTAGCGGCAGTAATCAGAAATGACGACGAGGAGATTCTCTTTATTCGTAAAGGAAAAGAGCAGTTGTGGGGCTTGCCTGCCGGAGCGGTTGAACCGGGTGAAACTCCATCCAGGGCGCTGCGCAGAGAGGTCTTTGAAGAGACGGGGCTGATGGTGACACCCGGGCGGATCATTGGGGTATTCGGCGGCGAAAAGTATGCATACCAGTACAGTAATGGGGACATGGTTGAGTATTCGGTAATAGTGTTTGAATGCTCGATCGTCAAAGGCACGCCGAGAAGCATGGACGGAGAGGCGGAAGAATTTAAATTTTTCAAGGAACAGGAGCTGCCCGAAATTGCCATCCCTTACCCCCGGGAGATTTTTATGCAGGATTCCGGTAACGGGCATGCGATATTTGAATAGAACGGGGATCCGGAAAGGGACAACATGAGAGAAAAATTTGCTTACAGCATCGCTATGCTATTGATGATGGTGCTCGGATTCGGTTCTAGAGCATTTGCAGACCAGCTGCCGCTGTTTATCTCCAGGCATTTTGGAGATGCGCTGTGGGCGGCTATGATTTACTTTGCCTTTCGCGTATTGCTTACCCGGCAACAACGGTGGATTTCAGTAGTGCTGAGTTTCGGCTTCAGCTTTGGCATCGAGTTTAGCCAGCTCTACCAAGAAGTATGGATCAATGAGCTGCGTGCCACTTTATTGGGAGGATTAATTCTCGGCAAAGGTTTCCTCTTGATTGATTTGATCAGATATTCAGCAGGGATTTTGTTCTCTTATGTGGGGGACCTTTGGTTTCGCAAGAATTCGTGCTAATAGGAAAGGATAGGGTAGAGAACGTTAACGCATGTGTTTCTGAAGGGGGGAATACTCTGTATTCTTGTGTGTTTCAACATTTTGCTATACTAATAGTTGGCATACAAGGAAAGCTTGAAGGAGGAATCATATGTACCGGATTTTCATTGTGGAGGATGATAGTAAAATTAGTGCCCTTCTAAAAAGGAATATGGAGAAATACGGATTTGAAGCATCTTGTGTAACGCAATTTCGCGAAATAATTACTGAATTTGAGGCGTATGATCCACATTTGGTGATGCTTGATATTAATCTGCCGTACTTTGATGGCTATTATTGGTGCAGACAAATACGTACACGCTCCAACCTGCCGATCATCTTCATATCGGCGCGGGCGAGTGAGATGGATCAGGTAATGGCCATAGAGAACGGCGGTGATGATTACATTACGAAGCCAATTCATTTAGACCTTTTAATCGCGAAGGTAAAAAGTATTCTAAGGAGAGTTTACGGGGATTATGCGGCTTCTAACGGGAATGTCTTGCTGCCCGACAGTGAATTTAATGCACATGGCTTACGACTGAACTTAAGCCGTAATGAACTTATATGGCAAGATCAGAAAACCCAGATTACAAAAAATGAGCAGTTGTTAGCTGAATGCTTCATGCAGCAATACGGAAGAACCGTCTCGCGGGATCAACTTCTGGGAAAGTTATGGGACAACGCACAGTTTGTCGATGACAACACGTTAACGGTCAACGTGACAAGGTTGCGGAAGAAGCTGGAGGAACTTGGTCTGCCTAATGCGATCACGACGGTTCGTGGTATGGGTTATAAACTGGCCCTGGGCGAGGACCAGGGGGAGCTTGGCTCATGAGATTGCGATCGGTTGCTTTATTTTTTCGTGATCGGCTAATTTTTGTATTATCAACGTTTGCAATTATTGGGGTTGGTGCCTGCTTAATGCTGCTGGAAAATGCGCGTTATCCTGGAATGATGGATAAGAGCACGATTTTTTATTTTGTGGCTGCAGCTGCTTTTATCGGGGGCCTTGGATTGCTTGTTGACTATATTCGAAATCGTGAATATCACAAACAGCTCAGAAATGCGGTTGAAGGATCTGATGATTTGCAGGCGGCAGCGATCGTGCAGTCTGCCGTTACGGCAGAGCAGCAGCTGGTCATACGCTTGTTAGACCGGCAAAACAGCGCTTATTTGAATAAACTTGGAGCATATCGCCGCCAGCAAGAGCTCCACAACCATTTTGTTCTGCAGTGGGTGCATCATATGAAGACCCCTTTATCGGTTATAGATATACTCTTGCAAGAAAGCCTGAAGCAGATGCCTTCTTCTGAAGAGGAGCAGAAAGAGCTTATTCTCAGTCTGCATGAAGAGGCTGATCGAATGACGAGAGGTCTGGAGATGCTACTGTATACCGCGCGTCTCGATAAGTTCGAAATGGATATTCATCTCAAAAAAGTGCCGCTGCACAATGTAATTCGTGAAGTTATGATTGCACACAAGCGGCTTTGTATCCGTCATGCCGTAATACCGCAAATTGATGGTGAGGCATGGCCGGAAACAGATGAGAAGTGGATAACAGTTGTGCTAAATCAAATAGTCAGCAATGCAATTAAATACAGCAAACACAAACAAGGCATGAAAAGCCTTGTTTTTCACTTAGAGAATACAGAAACAGGTTGTAAAATTAGCATAACAGATGAGGGGAGCGGCATAGCAACGCACGATATACCACGAATATTTGATCCTTTCTTTACCGGTGAGAATGGACAATCTGCAGGAGAATCGACGGGAATGGGATTGTATTTGGCGAAGCAGGTGTGCGGCAGACTAGGTCACGTACTATCGGTAAAGTCGGAACTAGGCAGGGGTACGACTTTTACAATCGCTTTTCAACCTGAGAGTATACATATTCTAGGCGGCAAAACAGGAAAGAGCATGTAGGCTATGTGACAACTTTGTTATGTGTGAAGTGTGATTTTGTAATATAAATCGATGGGTTCAGCGCGCATGGCCCGCTATACTAAATTTTGTTAAGACATACAGACTATGCAGACTGAAACGGGGGGAGGAAAATTGAATAATGACTTTACTTGAAGCGCAGGGGCTGAGTAAAATTTACAGCTCCAAAGGCAATGTTGTTTGTACAGCTTTACATGACATTGATTTGCGTGTAGAAAGCGGCGAATTTGTCGGTGTTATGGGGCCATCCGGAAGCGGCAAGACAACGTTGCTTAATCTGCTCGCAGCAATTGATCGTCCGACGGCTGGATACATAGAAATTAACGGTATTGATCCAAGCAAGCTCAGCAATAAAAATTTGGCGTTTTTCAGAAGGCGCGAGCTTGGTTTCATCTTTCAGGATTTCAATTTGCTGGACTCGCTGTCCATCAAAGAAAATATTATCTTGCCGCTTGTATTAGAAGGGGTGGCCCCTAAGTTAATCGAACATAGATTGTATATGATAGCCGAGCGGTTAGAAATTGCCAAACTGTTGAACAAACGTACGTATGAGGTGTCTGGTGGTCAGAAGCAGCGAGCGGCTATTGCACGTGCCTTCATTAATGAACCGTCGTTAATGCTTGCAGATGAGCTGACCGGCAATCTGGATTCGAAGTCCGCGAAGGATGTGATGGATTCGTTGAAGGAGTTGAACGAACGTTTGAAGGCAACAGTGTTAATGGTGACGCACGACCCGTTCTCAGCAAGCTATTGCCAGCGTATTGTATTTATTAAGGACGGCAGAATCTTCTCGGAAATTCGGCGGGGCTCCAATCGACAAACGTTTTTCCAACAAATATTGGACGCCCTGAGCGTGCTCGGAGGGAATTTTAATGACGTTCCGTTCGCTCGCGCTTAGTAACATTCGCGGCAACTGGCGGTCGTACGGCGCATTTTTTATGAGTTGCGTGTTCTCTGTAATGATCTTTTACATGTATGCAGCGTTTCTTGCTCATCCCAACCTCTCGAGTGGCCATATCTTAGGGTCTGTGCAAGTAAGACAGGGGATGTTGTTCTGCCAATACATTATCGTTGTTTTCTCGTTTCTGTTTGTACTTTATTCCAGTTCGGCGTTTTTGAAGTCGAGGAGGAAGGAATTCGGTCTTCTTTCTTTGTTTGGAATGACACATCGGCAGCTTCTTATACTTATTATTTTAGAAAGTACCGTTATAACGATTACGGCCATTGGGGCTGGTATCGGCTTGGGCATTTTTTTCAGCAAGCCATTCTTTATGGCACTCGCTGTGCTGTTAGGGTTGAAGGATCCGATCCCGGTTGCCATACCGCTACGTTCGGTATGCATGACGGCTGGTAGTTTCTTCATGCTGTTCACACTCATTTCCTTGGGAACGGCTTTGCGGGCGAGACGTACGGAAATTGTTGTTTTGCTTAATGCAGCGGGCGGTCCGAAAGAAAAACCCGTTTATTCGCCATGGCTTGCTGTGCTTTCGGTCGTCTGCATAGCAGCCGCATATATTATGGCTCTAATGTTAAATGTAAAGAACTTCAACATGCTGGCGCTGTATATTTTGCTTACCATTTTACCTGGAACTTACCTGTTATTTACGCAGTTTAGTGGATTGCTGCTTCGATTTATCCAAAGTTGTACAGCCATATACTACAACCGAACGAATCTGATCGTATTCGCTCAGCTTGACCAAAAGCTGAAGGAGAATGCACGAATGCTGTTTATTGTATCGATTTTAAGTTCGGTTATTTTAACGGCCTCAGGTACGATTTATATGCTTGGACTTGCGGTGCAACTGGACGATATCAAGACGCAGTATGATGATGCCCAAGGAGTGATATCGCTAACGATGTTTATTGGGGTGTTCATCAGTTTGCTGTTTTTCATAGCCGCCGGCAGCTTGATTTACTTTAAACTGTTTACGGAACTGCAGGAAAATCAGGCGCAATATAAGGCGCTCACCCGAATTGGGATGTCTTCAGGCGAGCTTCGGAGAATTGTTGTTACGCAGACTGGTATTCTATTCTTCGTGCCCTGTCTCGTCGGCATCGTTCATGCGCTAGTCGCGCTCAAAGCACTGGACAACCTGCTTATGGTATCCAATTGGCTCTATTCGTTCGTCATCATCGGCATTTATATGGCCATGCAGACGATCTATTTCCTAGTCGCCTGCAGCAGCTATATGAAAATCATTAAATTGACCAAGGAGCATCAGTTATGAAATCGTCATTAAAAATAGTTATTTTAATGATCGCTATTCTTCTTCTGTCGGCTAGCGGTTATTCACAGACTACAGCTAACGCCGACTCAGGCGACTCAAATAAAAAAATACAGAAGATCGAAAGCTTTGTTGAAGAACAAAGAAGTAAGAGTAAAACTCCGGGAATATCGCTAGTCATTGTAGAGAAGGGGAAAACGATATATCAGAAAGGTTTCGGTTACGCGGATGTAAAGACGAAAAAACCAGTAACCGGTGATACTTTATTTGAAATAGGCTCAACAACGAAAGCTTTCACAGGTCTAGCCATTTTGAAATTGGAAAAAGAGGGGGTGTTAAAACTAACCGATGATGTCAAGAAGTATATACCGTGGTTGGAATTAACTTATAATGATGAGCCGCAAACGATCACACTAAATCAGCTCCTTCATCATACTAGCGGAATAGCATCGAATACAATAGCCCACATACCTGAGGGTAATACAAATGAAGCGTTAGAACTAACCGTTAAAACATTACTAAACCAGCAACTAGATCGTAAACCGGGTAGCTCCTTCGAATATGCAACAATTAATTATGATGTATTGGGACTCGTGATCCAGATTGTAACGAAGATGCCTTATGATATTTATATGAAACAGCATATTTTAGAACCGGTCGGAATGAAGGATTCGTTTGTTGGGCTGCATCAATCCCAGTCCGCAGAGCTGGCTACCGGATATAAAATAGGATTTATGAAAGAACAAGCCTACTCACCACCTATATATCGAGGGAATATACCAGCTGGATATATTATCAGCAATGCAAACGATATAGCGAAATGGATGAATCTGCAGCTAGGAACTGATCCGAGCAATGTTATGGATAAACAGTTAATAAAAGAATCACATGTTCCTGACCAAACTGTAGAGCCTTTTGATGTGAATACTTACTATGCCAGCGGATGGGGAATCCAGACAAAAAAAGATAAACAATATATATTTCATGCCGGAGAGAATCCGACATATACTTCGTATTTCATCATGCAGCCCGATGAACAGTTGGGGGTAGCCATCTTGACCAATATGAAAACGAGTTTTACAACTGCGATAGGTCAAGGAGTTATGGATCTGTGGGAGGGGAAGGAAGTAACCAACAATCACTCTGACAGCTACCAAAATTTAGACCGAATCGTGACAATCGTATGTATAGCCGTCGGCTGTTTTGGTGTGTTATTCATATTTTTGATAATAAGAGTCATGGTGAAACTCGCTCGAAAACAACGGATTTGGACAAAGTTAAATGTAAAAAGGATCCTGCTGCTGCTGCTGCATACATTGATCATTGCGGCAGGTTTGACATTAATGATTATGTTTCCGAAAATTTTACTTGGAGGATTGCCTTGGGCATTTATAAAAGTATGGGCTCCCACTACGATCTGGGTGACTCTTTGTAGTGCTATAGCTGTATGCATCATCTATTATATCTTTGGATTAATGCTCATTTTTTCAAAGAAAATGAAAGTATCATAAAAAAATAAAAGTATCATAAAGAAAAAGTAAGCTTGTTCAAAAGGTACGAGAACTTGGGGATGGACGAAACGTTCCACCCGGGCTCTCGTTTTCTTGCGTAATTCCAAACACTTCAGGAGGAAGCAGATTGATCCAGATAAATTTATAAATGGAGATGATTTCGACAAATGACAAACAGTCTAATTGTGGTATGCCTGCTGACAATGATCATTCATACGGCAGAAACCCTGTCGTATTCCGTTCGCTTTGCCGGAGTGAAGCTGAACAAGATCGCCATAGCATTATCTTTGACCGGAATTATTGTACTAGTATCCAGAACGGCTAATATGATCCAAGCACCGCTTACCGCCAAATTTGTTGACTTTGCCAAAACACACCCGGATTTTCCCTTAATCAATTATTTGCGGATCATCATGCTGGCTTCATCGCTTGGCACTTTGATAGCGATTGCCATATTCCCTACCTTCGTGGGCCTGTTTGGAAGAGTGATATCCAAGCTGGAGGTAGAGGGCTCTATACCGAAGCTGCTGACCAGCGTCACCATCGGCCAGCTTAAGAACACGCGGAAATATATCAAAAAACCGAAAATAAAACTGCCCAGCTTCAGATATCTCGGCATCCCCAAACGTTTTATTATCATGAATATCTTTGTTACTGCGTTCTATACTGTAGGGGTGCTCTCCTCATTGTACGCGGCGCATTTATCGCCAGAGTTCAGCACAACCGCCTCTCAAGCTTCAGGACTTATCAACGGGCTGGCTACGATTCTGCTGACCATCTTCATTGACCCGCAGCTTGGCATTATCACGCATAAGGCTACGGAGCATTTGGAATATCGCGACCAGTTAGGAAAAATCTATGTGCTGCTGATGGGCGCACGTTTCCTCGGAACCTTGCTGGGCCAGCTTGTGCTTGAGCCTGCTTCTTATTTCATCAGCTGGCTGGTACAGCTGATATAGTGCACAACCACACTGCGCCGAAACAGGCGTTGCAGTGTGGCTGTTTCTTTGGGCAGCAGCTTTACTTCGGAATCTTGGATTCCGCCGTCCGGAGCGCAGCTGATATCTTCTGCTCCCAGCTGTACATCTGCTGAACCATGACGCGTATTTCGCTCATCTTGGCATAAGACAGCTTCATCCCCGCAGCGGCTGCAACAGCGTCTCCTGCTTTGACAGCGGCTTTATAACGTTTGTCAGCTTCAGAACGTATAGCTTGCAGCTCGCTTACTTTTTTGTTCTCTGCGGTAATTTGCTTCCGCAGAGCAGAAACCGGGGCAAGGGCATCCTTTGTCGGTTTGATTTTGGCAGCGGTAGACTTCCGCGCTTCAGCAAGGGCTGTAGTCTTTACTTTGATCTCTGCACGCGCAGCGGTTGCAGATACCTTCAGTTTATTGCGCTTCAGATTCAAGGAAGCAGCAGACTTTTGATTATTGGCTTTACGGGCCGCTGAGGCCTGCTTGCCAAGTGTCGTGTACTGTTCCAGCAACGGTGCATGCTTCTTCTGCGTCGCTTCGGCCTCGGATTTCAGTCTGTTGAGGAGAGTCTGATTAATGGACTGAAGCTGCGAATTAATCGCGGAAAGATTGCTGGTATTTTGTTTGCGCAGCGTCTGATTCCTCGAAATTTCAGCTTTAAGCGTAACCTGCAGTCCGGTGTAATCCTCATATAAATCATGAAATTCTTCCAGCGCGGAGTCCCAGTCTCCTGCTGCTGCGGCCAGTGGAATATTGCCCGTAAGGAGCACTAATACAATTAGCAAACCAGCCAATCTTCTGAAATAAACGGGCGCAGCCTTTCTGTTCCTGGAGCTTTCCTTGCCTGCTGAATAAATCATCTTCTTCATCTCCCGTCTGAATTGCGTTAAAGCGCACAAAAAAGCACCCCCAAGAAAGGCATAAATGCCTGTCCTGCGAGGTGCTTCGCCCGCTCAACGTATATATTTGTTACTCACTATAGCTTGAAATTAATGGATAGTCAAGAGCGAAGTGGAACGCCAGTTCGTTTTATTGAAAATATATGAATTTATATGCTCCACGCTATAAATTATCCTCTATTTCTCGCTGAAACGGATACCGTCCTTTTGAGTACGGCGAAGCCGGTTCTACTTGCTTAACTACATTTCCAGATATAACCTAATCTATGATATGATGATTGAAAGAATATACAAGGAGGACGTCGATGAATCTGGCGAATAAGATAACCGTGACGCGCATATTAATGATTCCGGTTTTCGTAATGCTGTTTCCTATATATCCGGATGGGTTAGTCAGCAAATCAGCTCTTCTGCAGCATATTGATCTGTATGGAGTTTATTATGCTGCAGCCGTATTTACTCTGGCCTCGGTTACAGATAAACTGGACGGTTATATTGCAAGAAAATATAATCAGATTACGAATCTTGGCAAACTGCTGGATCCGTTGGCCGACAAACTGCTGATCTCGGCAGCATTGATCTTAATGGCGGGCCGGCACGATATTGCTGCCTGGGTTGCCATTACTATTATCGGCAGAGAGTTCATTATAACAGGGATCAGAATGACGGCATCTGCGCAAAAAATCGCCCTGCAGGCCGATAAGTCCGGAAAACTGAAAATGGTATTTCAAGTGGCGGCGATCTCCGCAGTCTTGTTAAACAATTGGCCATTCAGCTTCATCACGGCTATCCGCATTGATCAGATGCTAATGTACTGTGCGCTTGTCCTGACTGTCTATTCGGGTTATCTATACATAAAGAATAATTACCGTATTCTGAAGCTTGATCAACATTGAACAGCAGGAGGTATATGTGATCCACACTAACAAACAACCCTATGACAAAATAGCGCTCATCACTGGAACCTCCAGCGGGTTTGGGATGCTCAGCGCGCTTACCCTTGCGGAGAAAGGGTATCAGGTTATCGCTTCTATGCGGGATTTAAGCCGTAAAGACGAGCTGGTGCAGCAGGCTGAGCAAGCCGGAGTTCTAGGGCGGATTCATCTGGTGACAATGGATGTGACAGATACGGCATCCATTGAATCGGCTGTCTCGGAGATTATTGAGCAGTTCGGCAGGGTCGATGTTTTGGTTAACAATGCAGGTTTTGCTGTCGGCGGCTTTATGGAGGAAGTAAGTATGGAGGAGTGGCGCCGGCAGATGGATACCAACTTTTTTGGCCTGGTGGAGGTCACCAAGAACATCATTCCCCTGATGCGCAAGCAGCAGACGGGCACTATTATAAATGTCAGCAGCGTGAGCGGACGGTTCGGATTTCCCGGTTATGCGCCATATGCTGCTTCAAAGTTCGCGGTTGAGGGCTTCAGCGAGAGCTTGCGCCAGGAACTGTCGTCATTTGGCATAAGAGTTGTGCTGGTGGAGCCCGGATCTTTCCGCACGCCTATCTGGGGCAAAGGGATCGCGGGAATTCAGAGCCTGGCCGATTCACCGTACAAGGAGAAGCTGGAAGAGGTGCTGCGTTATTCCCGGAGAACCGCAGAGACGGCTCCCGATCCCCGGCAGGTGGCTGAGCTGATCGGGCGTATTGCCGCAATGTCCGCACCGAAGCTGCGTTATCCCGTTGGGAAAGGGACTAGAACGCTGATTCTCGGTAAAACGCTGTTTCCCTGGAAAACGCTGGAACGCATCATCGCCCGGTCGCTCGCAAAATTGAAATAAGCTGTACATCATAAGAATTGAGGTGTGACCATGCCGGATACTGTGGGGCTGCACATATGCTTCGACGAGCTTGGCCGTGAGATTGAAATCCTTGATGTGACCCCGGTAGCGCGGGATAAATACCGCATTGAAGAGACACCGATCTTTAACCCGGGTATCGCGCTAGGCGACATCATCAGAGTGAAAGAGAAGCAGGGCATTTCATATTACGTGGAGACGGTGGAGAAATCCGGGTTCAGAAGATACGCCTGGCTGCTCAGCAAGGAAGCGGCAAGCTCGAAGGAGATCCGGGATATGAAGCAGCGCATCGAGGACGACGAGGGGAGAACGGAGCAGATCTTCGGCGGTTTGCTTGTCATCCATATGCCCTATAGCTCTGGAATTGATGTCGAAGGCGAAATGGCCAGAATTATTGAACGATTTGAACTCTAAACTAATCAACTGAGGTGGCAAAATGAAAAAGTTTCTGAAGCAATGGGTGCCCAGCATCCTTATCGGGGTTGTCCTGTCCTTATTTATCCGTACTTATGTTGCCGAGGCGATGCGCGTGCCTACCGATTCAATGGATCCAACGATCGAGGTTAACGACCGTCTTGTCGTAGAGAAAATGCTCTGGCTGACCACGCTGAAGCATGGCGATATTGTTGTGTTTATTCCGCCTGTAGAGGGCGTGCAGAAAAAATACGTCAAACGGCTGATGGGACTGCCGGGAGACACCGTTGAGATTAAAGATGGGGCTTTGTTCAGAAACGGGGAGAAGCTCGACGAGCCGTATCTTAAGGAAACGATGAACTATACCTTCGGGCCAGTTACCGTTCCTGCAGACCACTACTTTTTCCTCGGTGACAACCGGAATGTCAGCTATGATGCCCATTTGTGGCCGACGCCTTTTGTGGCCAAGGATAAGCTGATCGGCAAGATGCTCGTCGACCTCAGTGATCTTTTCTAACCCGTTACTTCGCGATGGGATAATCAACAACTACGACATTTTCAATAATCCCCTCAAGCAGTTCAACAAAATGGCGGTGTGCCGGATGCGGCCCGTATTGGCGGAGGGCTTCCTGATCTGCAAAGGTCACGCGAAGCCCTAGTGTGTATCCATGCATATTCTCAGTCTCTTCCGTGACATTCACACCTGCCGTAAGTTCCAGGATTCCCGGTATTTGGTCCTTTAAACCCAGAAGTGTCTGCACCAGCAGCGCTTCTTTTTGTGGTTCATAATGCTCATTAAATTTAAAAATAACCAGATGCTCGAACATATTACTACCTCCTGAAAGTTTTGTGAGCAATCGCTCCTTTGTTTAACTTCATCACAAAACGGCTTCGGAAGCAAACACTTAGTTTTGTGAGCAATCGCTCCTTTGTTTAACTTCATCGCAAAACTGTTTCGGAAGCAAACGCTTAGTTTTGTGAAGAGCAGTTTCAGTATACAACACAGGTCTCGTGAAAGGAGTACATTATGCCGGATACTTTTGCAACAAACATCAAATTTCCCTTTGCTTTAAGATCAATGCTGGGTATGGTTTTCCTGATCGCCATCGAAATTCAAATGATTTATATAAATTCATCTAACACGGCTCATCCTCACCCGGTACTGAGTTATTTCGTAGTAATTTGGCTCTGCGTCTGCGGTTTGTTGCTGCTGTTTTTTATGTTTCAATCGCTGCGGAAGGCAACTGAAATTAAATGGGGGAGAGAGTCCATATTTCTCCGAAATAGAAGGCTGTTGCCGGGAGAGATTAAGTGGATTATGGTTGATGGTCCTTTAATCGGTATCATGCCAAGAGGCAAACGTATCGTACCTGTCAATCTATGCTTCAGATTTATGGATGACCGGGAGCAGGCGATGAAGGGGTTGACCAGCTGGGCTGAAGTAAACGGGGTCCAGCTAAAATACAAAAGATTTTTAAAATGGATGTAAAATCATACCGGTGGGTGGCTAAAGTAGGGGATTCATTTGAACTATGCCGGCGGCGTGAATGCGACTTTCACCATATTGTTACTTTGAGCACTTTTGACTATGATCAAGTAAAGCTCTGGGAATTTATTGATTCCTGTACATAAGAAGGGGTGCTGATACTTGAAAGTACATGTCACAGATCTCAAAAATGGCGATTGCCTTATCACGGACACTTTCAATAGTCTGGGCCTGCATGTTCTCCCTAAGGGAACTGTCGTAGAACGGGAGGAAATTACCATCCTGATGCGGCACAAAATAGATTATGTGGATATTGAGGCGCGCTTGCTGTCCCGTGATGGGGAAGATGCGGATTTAACCCACGGTTTGAATGAGGATTTTGATCTTGCGATACAAAACTACGAATCTATTTTTATGGAGGCGCTGGCTCAGGGAAGCTTTAGCCCGTCCATGGTGGACGGCACACTGCGGCCGCTGCTGGAAACACTGGATGCGCAAAAAGATGTGGTTTCTCTGCTGCTCCTGCTTGACCGGGACGATATTGACACCTATCAACACTCTTTGCTGGTAGGGATGCTGTCTTATTATATTGCTTCCTGGCTTGGCTATTCCAAAGAGGAACGGTACATGATCAGCCGTGCCGGCTATCTGCATGATATCGGCAAAAGCCAGGTGCCATTGTCCATTCTGAATAAAGTTGGACTGTTGAACGCTATCGAGGAGGACGAGCTGAGACGCCATACTTCCCACGGCTACGATATCATCCGCAGCTCTATGAAGGATGAAGGTACAGCGCTCGTAGCGCTGCAGCATCATGAGTTTGAGGATGGTTCAGGTTATCCGAACATGATCCGTAAAGGTGAAATTCACCCGTATACCGAAATCGTCACTGTAGCAAACATTTACATGGGACTTACAACCTCGCGACTGAACCAGCCCAAACAGGGATTGGTTACCGTGCTGCGCCAAGTGCATGAGATGGGCTTCGGCAAGCTGAACGGTAATGTAGTACAGGCGCTTACAGGACATATGCTGCCAGGCTTCGTAGGCAAGAATGTCCGGCTCAGCAACGGGGAAATAGGCACTATCGTAATGAATAATCCGCTGGATCTGTTCAAGCCGCTGGTAAAAGTGAACGAAACGTTCAGAGATTTGTCACGGGAGCGCAGCCTGTCGGTTGAAGAGGTATTTATTTAAAAGGTATTGGGGTATCACCAAGCCTGCTCATAGCAAAGGCTATCTGATGGGGATCTGTAGCAGACCCATCGGATAGCCTTTTTGTGTACCGCCGGATTTGAATTCAGCCGGTAGATTGGCTATGATGAATGAAAGATTACTATAGGGATCGTCAGCCGAATGGACATACGGGACTTGTAGAAGTTAGAAGAGGAGAACTAATTATGAATGTCGACAACAACCAGATGGAGAATTTAAAACAGATCAAACACGAATTGACCCGCTTTATGATGATTTATAGATTCGCTCTGGAGGAAATGGAGACCAAGATTGAAATTTTGAAACAGGAGTTTCAGATCCTTCATGACTACAGCCCGATAGAGCATACCAAATCACGGATCAAATCCCCGGAGAGCATTATGAGTAAAATGCTGCGCAAGAACAGCGAGCTTTCGCTGGCTGCCGTGAAATCCAGCATCAAGGATATCGCCGGCCTGCGAATCACCTGCTCTTTTATCTCGGATATATACAGTGTCAGTGAAATGCTGCAGAAGCAAGATGATCTGAAGGTGCTTGAGGTTAAGGACTATATTAAGAATCCGAAACCGAATGGGTACCAGAGTCTGCATCTGCTTGTGGAGGTTCCGGTATTTCTGTCGGACTGCACGGAGCTGGTATGTGTTGAAGTGCAGATCCGTACGATTGCGATGGACTTCTGGGCTAGCCTTGAGCACAAAATTTTCTATAAATACAGCCAGTCGGTACCTGAACATCTGACCCGCGAACTTAAACAAGCCGCCGATAAAGCAGCTGATCTCGATCTGCAAATGGAACGCCTGCACCGCGAGATTCAGGAAATTAAAGATGCCCAGGAGGACGATTCCTTTGAAGAATTGCGCCGGATCATCCTCAACAACCAGCAATTACATCTGCCCGCCGATTTCATCAAGCTGTTAGGGAATTAGTCATAGTCTAAGCAGTGCTGATGCGTATAGCATGTACATATATTTACTGGAATTCACCGGCAGTGTTCGTAGCGGCACGCTTTAATCTCTAGGAGGAAGTTCATGAAACCATACAAAGTGATTAGCCTGGATATGTTTCAGACACTGGTAAACATCCAGGGCCGGACGGGAAATGTGTGGAGGCCGATCCTGCAGGAGCGCTATAGCGAGGAACGGGCGGCAGAGCTTGGCGGGCTGCTGTTAAGCCACTATTACAAGGCCGCGACAGCAATCCGCGATTCCGGGGTCTACTGGACCAGCAGAGAGATATACAGCGACAGCTTCAAGAAAGTGTTTCAGCAGGAGGCAATGGAGTATGATTACCTGCAGGCAGTAGATGTTTTATTTGCCGAACACCGTTTGTCAGAGTTGTATGAGGAGACGGAGCATTTTTTGCAGCGGATCACTGGAGAATATCAAGTGTGTATTGTCAGCGATACAGATGTGGAGATGCTTCCCGATTTCTACAAGAGTTATCCTATCAGGCTGTTTACTTCAGAAGAGCACCTGTCGTATAAGAATGACAGCCATAACCGGATGTTTGGCGAAGTTATTGCGCATTATGGTGTAGAACCCGGACAGATTATCCATATAGGTGATTCTGTTTCAGATGTGCTGGGAGCGGCAAGAGCAGGCATTAAGGCCTGCTGGCTTAACCGGAATCAGGAGGTCTGGAACCATGAGGTGCAGCCGGATTATATGGTGAAGAATTTGGATGAGTTTTACGAGTTGCTATAAGGCTGCGCGATTTATGCACGTCAAGGAGAGGCAGTTCCGGAAGGAGATGGACTTTATTATGGAGAACTATACATCAGCAGATCAGGAACTGGACCGTTTGCGCTACCCTATCGGAAGGTTCGAAGCGGCAGAATGCCGGACAGGCGAAGCACGGAATCAGTCGGTTCAAGATATCCGGGAGCTGGCGGATGTCTTAAGCAAAGCAGTAGAGCAGCTGACACTGGAGCAGCTGAACACACCCTACCGGCCAGGCGGCTGGAGCGTACGGCAAGTGGTGCATCATCTGGCAGATACGAATATGTATGCCTATCTGCGTTTTAAGCGGGGATTGACTGAGGATGCCCCCGAGATACCTTCGTACCGGCAGGACTTATGGGCGGAACAAAGCGATTACCTGGAGGAACCCACTGAATCTTCTCTTCAGCTGCTGAAGCACCTCAACGGGAGATTTGTGCTTTTGCTGGATGCAATGAACGAAGCGGACTATGATCGAACCTTTGTAAGCCTGGGACTCGGGACAATGACGCTGGATGCGGCAGTCCAAAGATATGTATGGCATAACCGTCATCATACCGCTCAAATCAGCTCATTGGTACTTCGAAGTGGCTGGTAATCGCCCCTAATTAAAAAGAGCAAGTGGTCGGGGAAAACGTCCCGCCGCCTGCTCTTTAATTTTGTCCGGCCGCGGATGTCTTAGTCCCGGCTGGCTTGAACGATTTTATCGGCAATTTGCCGAGGATTCGTGTGAACGGTTGTCATATGATCGCCGGTCCCTTCAATGTAGCGGAACATTCCCAAATGGCTGGACTGGCCGGGATGCCAGCCGGAAGCCCCTTGAGGCAGCACAGCATCTTCCGTCAGGAACAGATAACTTTTAGGCAGCTGTAGGCTGTAGAACTTCTTAAGATCAAGCTTCTGAAATGCCGGACCTGCCGGCTCGGGAATAACCTTCCGGTATAGGGATTGTGCCTGCTCAAATGTGGCTGTATTGACGAAGACGTCGCGGAACAGGCTAAAGGGCAGCATAATCGTATTGTTGCCTGATGTTTTCAGCAGATTTCCGAACAGCTCCTGGACGGGAGCGGGGAACTGGTCCGCAACGCTTTGTCCGTCCAGAGGCACAAAGGCGTCAAAAAATACGAGCCGCTTAATCCGGTCCGGAACCTGCTCGGCGGTTTTCTGGATCACAGAGCCCCCAAAGCTATGCCCAAGCAGGATTATCTCATGCAAATCTTTCTGCTTGATGAAATCTGCCACTGACTTTGTTACTTGTTCATGAGTAACCTGCGTATTCTTGTCCCCGCCATGACCGGCATATTCCGGCGTATATACGGTATGTCCCATTTTGCGCAGTTCTGCTGCCGTCTCATCCCAGAAGCTGGCATCCACCCATGCCCCGTGCACAAGTACGAAGGTAAGACTTTGCTTGGCTTCAGGCTTGCCTGTTACAGCAGCAGCATCAGCTTGTCCGGCCAACAGCGGCTGAAGTGCCAGCAGGATCAGGAATACCGCAGTCAGGCTTAAGGTGAGTTTGTTTTTTATCCACATTATTTTCGTTTACCTCCTGCTGTTGTTTTATACATCCCACAATGAGAAGGATACCCTGTAGGCGGGCAAAAGATGTGCCGGCAGGTGCAGAAAATGGGAAAAAATATGCAGGTAGACTCTGTTTCGCAATCGTTTATAATTAGTACAAATAGGCTCGCGAATACAAGGAGGTTTAGGAATGCCTTTACCACGGGGAGCAGATGCCCGGTTCAAAAAGAAGCTTAGTCTGACTTGGCTGCTTATTGCCCTGGTAACACTCGTGTTTCTGCTCACAACAACGATTTTGCTCATCGGTTCATATGAATCCAAGAAAAAATCACTGATGGAAACTACACTTAATCTGAATCTGTCCAATGCCGAGAGAATGAGCAAGACAGTAGATTCACTTTTTCGTTCCATGCGCAGCAGCCTGCTGTATAGCGCAGATCAGATTTCCAAGCTTGAGACACCACAGCCGGGAGCTATTGACCGCTATTTAGAGCTAATGCGCAACAGCAGCAACTATTTTAATTCGATAATTCTGATAAACGCTGACGGCGTGGTTCTTAACAATTCACCTGCATCGCTGGGGATCGTCGGGCAACCGATAGTATCTCCTCCAGTCAAGGAAGCGCTGCGGTTAAAAAACTCATATTTATCCGCACCGTACACCACCACCTCAACGGGAAGAATGCTTTTCTTTATGAGTGAGCCGCTGTACAGCGAAGATAAGGGATATCTTGGAGTGCTCGGAGGCACCGTCTATCTGCAGGACTTCAATATCCTCAATATGATTTTCGGGAATAATAACATAGATGATTCCGGCTCTTATTACTACATCGTCAGCTCTGAAGGGCATGTGCTGTTCCATCCCGATAAAGAGCGGATGAATGAAGATGTTAGCGCTAATAAGGTGGTACAGAAGCTGATGAAAGGTGAAAGCGGACAAATGGAGGCTCTAAACGTAAAGGGGCAGTCCATGCTAGCCGGCTTTTCCGCCGTTCCGGCGAATGGCTGGGGAATTGTCGTCGTTTCACCAGTAGATTTCATTCAGGAACAATTAATGGCCCATATGCGCAAGATTCTTACTTATACGCTTATTCCTTTTGTAATTTTGCTGATTTTTGTTTTTCTGCTGGCCCACCAGTTGGCCAAGCCATTCGTGTTTCTAGCTGACCTGGTGAACAGGATCGGCAAAGACAATATGAAGGTGCCTGAACTGAAACCTCATTGGAACCGGGAAGCGGATCTGCTGACCCAAGCAGTCGTTATGGCCTGGAAAGATATCCAGAAGCAGAATGATCAACTGGCCCAGGAGGCGATGACCGATCTGCTGACAGGGCTTGTGAACCGCAGATCACTGGAAATCAGTATGAATCAGTGGATCGCCGCGCGAATGCCTTTTTCCCTGATCGTCCTGGATGTGGACAAGTTCAAATTTGTGAATGATACGTATGGCCATTTGACTGGTGATGAGGTGCTGCGCCAGGTAGCCGGAATTATCAGCGCCAGTGTCCGTCCAGGAGATGTATGCTGCCGTTTCGGCGGAGAAGAGTTTGTAGTGCTGCTTCCAAGGACAAAGGCTGAAGATGCTTATATCGTCGCCGAAAGAATCCGCAAGACATTGGAGAAAAGCGATGTTCCTCTGGCTATGCGGGTAACTTCCTCACAGGGCATTGCCCATTATCCCACTCACGGCGTTTCGCTGGAAGAACTGCTTGGACAGGCGGACCGGGCGTTATATGCAGCCAAGAATAGAGGCAGAAACCGGACTATTATCGCCGGTGAATAAGGTCGCAGCATCTTTGCGGAAAATTAATAAGCTGTATCCATGGGGTAATTTTATTCCTGGGCTTGGAGTGAGAAAGTCGTCACCTGGGCCTGGGCGGATACATATCCTACTGCAGAACGAATAAAAAACGGTCAGCAGAAGGGAAGGATTGCAAAGTGACGTCATACATGGATTACAAGTCTCCCAATACACAGTTTACTTTTGATGTAAACAGCAATACAACGTTTAAGAAGGATGCCAACAACTATATCAATACCTTGTCAATTAAGGAATTGAACACCCTGGATAACACGTCTCTGCTTGATATTTTCCTCAGCAAATCCAATGTCGTCGAACCGCATTATCATCAAAATGCTGCGGAGCTGGTCTATTGCATCTCCGGTGCGGCAGTGGTTTCCATAATCAATCCCTTTACGAATGAGCTGCTGCATTTCCCGATCTGCCCCGGTCAAGTGGCGAATGTGCCGCAGGGGTGGTGGCATTATGAGGTCGCAACGATGGATTGCACCCATCTGCTGGCTATCTTTAATGCACCTGTCCCGGAAGTGATTCTGGGTTCGGACATTCTGAGTCTCACGCCGGCGAATGTACTTGCCCATACTTACTGTCTTAACGAAGCTAAAGTGAAGGATGCACTGGCTCCGCTTCAACCGGGTACCTTTATTGGACCGCCCGCGGACTGCTGTGAACCATCAAAGATGGCAGGTGAAAATATCGCAGCCCCCAATATGGCTCCTCACATGCCTATGCATGTTCCGCATGCCCCGCAAGCGCACTCCTTCGGGTACCAGCCATACGCCAATCCCGGCTATTATGGCCAGCCTTATGTTCAGCAGTATCACCAGCAGCCTTATGCCCAGGCCTATCCGGTTTATCAGAATATGGTGAACCCTCCGGAGAATCTGTAAACTTATCTCATGTCCATCACCAAGTGAAGCCTCAGCGCTATCCTGAACCCGTCGAATTGACGGGTTTATTTATTTTGACTCTATATTCATGGTATCGTAGAGAGAGTATTATAGGTTTGTAAATTTTAACGATAGATGGAGATTATGCAAAATGAGATATGATGTCTTAATTGTCGACGACGAGGCCGTGCTGGCGGAAACTACCTGTGAGTATCTAAATATGTTTGAGGTTCGGACCGCTTATGTAACCAGTGCGGCAGAATGTGAGCGGTTTGTGCAGGAGCATGAACCGTCACTTATTCTACTGGATATTAACCTGGGTGAAAGCTCGGGTTTTGATCTGTGCAAAAAACTAAGAGGGACATTGCAGATCCCGATTCTGTTCATAAGTGCCCGTTCCAGCGACGATGATATTCTGATTGCGCTTAATATTGGCGGAGACGATTACATCCATAAGCCCTATACACTCAGTGTGCTGCTGGCAAAAGTAAAGGCTGTGCTGAAGCGGTACGGTAACAAGGATCAAGCGGAACAGCTGGAGTTTGGTCAGGTGCGGATTGATACCCAGCTCTCCCGTGTTCTCGTAAACGGAGAGGAGATCCGTTTCAAAACCATGGAGTACAAGCTGCTCTGTTATTTGGCACAGCATAAGAACCGGGTGGTGCCGAAGGAAGAACTATTCGCCAAAGTGTGGGAAGATTCGTTTACCGGTGATGGAACGCTGAATGTGCATATCCGCCACCTGCGTGAAAAGATCGAATATGATCCCAACAGTCCGCAATATATTAAGACCGTGTGGGGAAAGGGCTATGTGCTGGAGGATAGTCCGCGATGAGGTCCAGGGGAGTGCTCCTGACAATGCTCGCTGTTTTTATTGCAGGAGTTGTTTTTTCGCTGTCCATCATCCCGGAAGGCATTGACATGAGGCTGGATATGGTTATGGCCAACGATGTGCTGAAGACCGTAGAGAAGAACTGGGAGCGGATTGAGCAAGGCGATTACAGCGGCGTCACGCAGCAATTCGCTGTATTGGATCAAGAGGGCTTATTGCGCTACCAAACGGCGGATGGAATGTTCACGGGGCTGAATGAAGCCATCCGCAACAGGGATGCAATCCTTGACGTAACGGTGCAGGGAGTGACGGCAGGCAAGCTCATTATTCGGGAGGACTACAGCGCAAAGCTCAAGCAGAACAAGCACCAGCTGGCGACGGTCATCACGGTCAGTTTTTTCATGATGCTGGTATTGGGCGGGCTTTATGTTTTTTATTTGCAGCGGGCCTTTATCTCACCCTTCAAGAAACTGCAGGGTTTCGCACGGAACGTGGCCCGGGGGAATTTGGAAGTTCCGCTCAACATGAACAAAAACAATCCGTTTGGCGTTTTTACCGAAAGCTTTGACATTATGCGTGAACAGCTCGCTTCAGCCAGGAAAAGCGAATATGAAGCCAACCGCAGCAAAAAGGAGCTGGTGGCCAGCCTCAGTCATGATATAAAAACCCCGGTTGCTTCGATTAAGGCGGTCAGCGAACTGATGCTGCTTCGCGCAATGGATGCGAAGGACATACGGCAGCTGAACATGATTAATGCCAAAGCCGAGCAGATAGATCTTATGATAACGGATATGTTTCATGCGACGCTGGAGGAGCTGCAGGAATTAAAGGTTAAAGGAACTGAGGAATACAGCAGTATCTTGGATGATATTCTGCAAAATGCCGACCTGGATAACCGGATATTTCACGACCCGATCCCGGAGTGCATGATTTATGCGGATGCGCTGCGACTGCAGCAGGTTTTCGACAACATCCTTAGCAACTCCTATAAATATGCAAATACTGCGGTAACCGTTGTTACTTACCTAACCTCCGGTTATTTACAAATCGATATTATGGATTACGGCAAAGGTGTAGACCCGGATGAGCTGCCGCTGCTGTTCAACAAATTCTACCGGGGACAAAATATTACCGGTCAGGCCGGAGCGGGACTCGGTCTTTATATCTCCAAATACCTGATGCAGGGCATGCAAGGGGAGATTGAATGCAGCAATCGTGAAGGCGGTTTTACGGTAAGCCTGCGATTAAAGCTGGTGTAAACGAATTAAGGAATGGTTAAGGTTCCGGCAAAGAAGGATTAAGAATTGATTGTGTATGATAGATCTGCAGGCTACTAATGAACAAAGGATGATCCATTCATGCAGAATACAATTCTCAGAACCGAAAAATTATGTAAAAGCTTCTCTTCCGGCGGAGTACAGCAGCATGTGCTGAAAAATTTGGATATCAGCCTGATGGAAGGGGATTTCACGATTATCATGGGCAGTTCGGGTTCGGGCAAATCGACGCTGCTGTATGCCCTGTCCGGTATGGACAGACCGTCGCTCGGTGAAGTTCATTTCGCGAACGCCAACATTGCCAAGCTGAGCAATGACCAGCTTGCCATTTTCCGCAGGAACCATTGCGGATTTGTCTTCCAGCAAATCTATCTGCTCGACAACATGAGTGTGCTCGACAATATGCTTGCGAGCGCTCTGCTGGTGAGCCGGAATAAGCGGGAGCTGACCGCTAAAGCGAAGCAATTGCTTAGCCAGGTAGGGCTGGAGGAGCCCACATGGGGCAAGTTTCCTTCGCAGCTGTCCGGCGGTGAAGCCCAGCGGGCCGGAATTGTGCGTGCGCTGATCAATGATCCCAAGATCGTATTTGCGGACGAGCCTACGGGAGCGCTGAATTCCGCATCAAGCACCAATGTGCTTGATATCATGACCCGGATCAACCGGAGCGGACAAAGCATTGTTATGGTGACCCATGATTTCAAAACGGCTTTACGCGGCAACCGGATCCTGTACCTGCGCGACGGAATGATTTGCGGTGATCTTCGGCTGGATGCTTATGACGAAGGGCAGCATCAGGCAAGGCATGACAAGCTGGATGCCTTTCTTGCTGAAATGGGGTGGTAAGATGAACGTTCTCAACCTCTCCTGGGCCAATATCAAAAAAAGAAAAGGAGCAGCCTTCTCCCTGTTCATCCTGATTTTGACGGCTTCCTTACTGCTTAATATCGGTATCACGATTGTCTCCTCAATGGGAAGGTTCTATGAGAAGAAGGCCGATGAGCTGCATGATGCGCATGCAGTGATTACGATGTCAGCCTCTCATTTTAAGCCCTCCACTGAGGATTATATTAAATCCTATGAAGGGGTAAAGGAACAGGAAACGGAACGGATTATCCTCATCCCCAAGGCTGCTTTCCGCTACGATAAAGACACCGATAATGATTTCAGTCTGCGTATCGCACTTCTGAATGCAGATAACAACCGCAACATCGCACCGCTTAAGTTGGTCGAGTCTATACCGGCAAATGATGAAACTGGGATTTTAGCCCCATATTCTTTGAAAGCCAGCGGAGGCTACCAGTTGGGTGATTCGTTCAGTCTTACCTATCAGAATGTGACTTACAGCTACAAGATCACCGGATTTTTCGAGTCTACCCTGATGGGCAAGCCAAATCTGGCCCTGATGAAATTTTATTTGCCGGACACCACCTATCGTGAGCTTCAACACAAGCTGGGAGCTGATGCAGAGGGGATCCTCCAGTCGGCAGTGTTCAAGGACAGCAGCCAGTCGACATCATTCTTGAGAGATTACAGCGCCGAGTTTCCGGAGCTTAACGACTCGAACGATATCAATTTCTGGAGCGGTGATATCGGACAGGCCAAAAGCTCGACACTCACAATCAATATTGTCGCGATGATTCTGATTGTTTTTGCAGCCATTATTGTGGTGGTGTCGCTGATTGTTATCAAGTTTCGCATTGCGGACAGCATCGAAGAGGGAATAGTGAACATCGGTGTGCTCAAGGCACTGGGATATACGAGCCGGCAGATTTCATCCTCCTTTGCTCTGCAATTTACGCTGACCGGTCTTGCCGGGAGTGTTGCCGGTGTAGCGCTTTCCTACGCTGCGGTTCAAGCGTTCGGAGGCATCATCGCCACGCTGACGGGTCTGCGTTGGCCTGGCGGAACCCCATTAGGCAACTCGTTGCTCAGTATTGCTATCCTTATGGTGCTTGTGTGGGCAGTGGCGATGGGTTCAACCTGGCGTGTACGCAGACTGCAGCCGGTTGCGGCGCTGCGGGGCGGGATTGTGACGCATAATTTCAAGCGCAATCACCTTCCACTGCATAAGGCCAAGGGAGGTCTGCAATTTCTGCTGGCCTGCAAAACAATGCTTGCCAATAGCCGGCAGAACCTGTTAATTGGCTGTATTATAACGGCGATTACGTTTGCATCCGTCTTCTCGGCTGTGTTCTACTATAATATTGCCGAGGATAAAACGGCCTTCTTTCAAATGACCGGTGCCGAAACACCCAATGTGGGCATTCAAGTTCAGCAGGGGCAGGACAGTGAACGGCTGCTGAAGGAGATTAAAGGGATGAACGGCGTCGAAAAAGCGGTCTTTCAGGATTACCTCACGGTAACGATCAACGGTCGTCAGGTGTCGTCTGATTTCTCCGATGATTATGCGCAGATGGACAATAACACAGTGGTGAAAGGCCGCCATCCGAAATATGATAACGAAATTGTGATTACCAGCACTTTGTCCAGGCTGCTGGGCAAAAGTATCGGTGATACGATAAATGTTGATTTGGGCAAAGTGTCCGAACCATTTCTGATCACCGGCCTGAGCCAATCCTTAAGCACAGATGCATCTCTGGCGCTTGAAGGTGTGCAGCGGCTGATGCCTGGCCAACAGGCGATGTCTATTAACGTCTATCTGGATGGCACTACCTCTCCGGAGTTTATTGAAGCTGTGAAATCACAATATCCGGATATGCTTCAGTCTGTAACCAATGCCGAAAAATCCATTGCAGATTCGATGAAAGTGTATATATCAGCCATTTTCACCCTTATGGTTGTGATTTTGGCAATTACTGTACTAACTGTTAGTTTAATTCTCTACCTGGTAATTCAGACAGGCATCCTGAAACGGAAGCGGGAGCTGGGCATAATGCGTGCCTTAGGTTACACGACATTCCAATTGAGATCGCAAATAGCTATGAGCTTTCTCCCTGTAGTAACGGTGGGCGTTCTCATCGGCGCCTGCCTTGGCGGTCTTTATACCAATTCCATGCTCGAAATGCTGCTGTCCAGTGCGGGAATCGCACAGGTGAACTTTACTATACAGGCCCCGATGATCATAGGACTGGGCATAGGCCTTATCTTGTTCTCTTACCTCATATCCATGCTGGTCTCCCATCGGATCAAACGGATTACGGCTTATGAATTGATCACAGAGTAGACAGTTTCTTTATGCTTAAACTAAAAAAGCCACCCGGGCATGATTTCCCGGGTGGCTGTAGTTGTATTAGGACTAGGAGAGGCGGACAAGTACCCGGCCTCTGGTATTCGATTTAAGGATGTCTTCCAATGCAGCGGGCAGCTCACTCAAGGCGATCTCCCGGTCGACCAGTTCCTCCAGTACCGCAGGCTTCAAATCACTTGCCATACGCTGCCAAATCTTCAGCCGCTTCTCCATAGGGCAAGAGACGGAATCAATGCCAAGCAGGCTTACACCGCGCAGGATAAAAGGCATCACGGTCGTCGGGACTGCCGTTCCTGCAGTTAAGCCGCTTGCGGCAACGGCGCCGCCGTAGGTGATCTTGCTGATTACCGCCGCTAGCGGGCCGCCGCCTACGGAATCAACAGCAGCCTGCCACAGCTGCTTGTCAAGCGGCTTGCCTGTACCATCGCCGACGTCTCCGCGGGAGATGACCTCGGCTGCACCCAGGGTCTGCAGATAACCGGCTTCTTCCGTTCTGCCGGTGCTGGCTGTGACCGTGTATCCTTTGTGGGCCAGCATCGCTACGGCTGTTCCGCCGACACCGCCGGTTGCGCCGGTTACCAGCAGCTTGCCTTTGTCCGGCGCTGCTCCGTTATCCTCCAGCGCTTGAATCGACAAGGCAGCCGTTAATCCGGCGGTGCCATAGATCATCGCTTCGCGCAGGGAAAGACCTTCCGGCAGCGGAAGGACCCATTCGGCAGGAATCCGGGCATACTCACTGAAGCCGCCGAAATGGGATACGCCGATGCCATAGCTGGTGGCAATGACGGATTGTCCTTCCCGGAACCGGCTGTCTGCTGAAGATACAACGATTCCGGACAGATCAATGCCCGGGATGAAGGGATAATTGCGGAGAATGTTTCCATTCGGAATGCTGGCTAAGCCGTCCTTATAATTCACGCTGGAGTAGGATACCTTGATCAGCACCTCACCGGCAGGCAATTCCCCAAGTGTCACCGGTTGTACAGCTACCTTAAACGTGTCTGTTTTGTCCACAACCAAAGCTTGAAATGTTTCAGGCATGAGTTTTCGCTCCTGTTCTTCTACGATCTGTGATAGGTAAGTCAGTTATATAATATTTATTCTGACCGGTCAACTTTTTTAGTGCTATGATATTAAGTACATAACAGTCTAATCGTGGAGGTCCAATGGTACGTTACAAGAAATCCGAAGAGAAACGCAAGCAGATTCTGTATGCAGCCTTTCAGGCATTGACAGAAAGCGGCTATGATTCCGTGACCTTGCAGACCATCGCAGATCATGCCGAAGTCAGCAAAGGGGTCGTGCATTACTATTTCGAGAATAAGGAGGCTGTGTTGGTTGAACTGCTGGCATGGCTGACAGGTAAAATATCGGCGAAAGAGCAGGCGGCGGTGCAGGAGCAGCATACGGCAACGGGCAAGCTTGCCGCCTATATTGATTCGGCGTTTGCCGGTCCGGCCCAAAACCGTTCATTTTACCGGGTGTACCTCGATTTCCTGGCCCGGGCGAGCCGGATTCCCGTGTACCGGGAAATCAACCAGCGCTTCTATGACAGCTGTGCAGCCATCAGTACCGAAGTGCTGAACCTGGGCCAGGAGGAAGGGGTATTCTCCAGGGAGCTGACCCCGGACAAGACCTCGCCGGTGATCCGTGCAATAATCGATGGTTGTCTGATCCAGTGGCTGATGACCGATGACGATGACCTGCATGCCACTTTCAAAGAATCCTGTTATACAGCAATTATAAAGGTGCTGAGTGACTGAACCCTTGTGAAGTAAATGATTGGCACGTACATTGTGAACGTGGGACCAAAAGTTCCACGGAAAATTTCTTTTGTACATTCTGTGAACTGTAGTATATTGGTCATAGAACGCTTTGAGAAGGAGGCTTACTCTATGTCCATTGCGACAACGATGATTATCCGTCTGGAAATCCGTAAATCGGTTGCATCTTTTGGTGATGTTGCTTCAGCGCTTGCTTCAGCGGGCGGGGATATTGTGGCCATTGACGTCATCCGTGCAGGTAAGGATGTGACGACAAGAGATATTACCGTAAACGTCCAGGATGCAGGCAATAAGGAGATTATTACGATATTGTCGAACATGCCGGGGATTAAGGTTATTAATGTATCCGACCGGACGTTTCTGGCCCACCTTGGCGGGAAGATTGAGATCACACCCAAAATGCCGATCAAAAACCGGGAGGATCTGTCACTGGTGTATACACCTGGTGTTGCCCGTGTCTGCATGGCGATTGCCGAGGATCCGGGTAAAGCCTATTCGCTTACGATGAAAAGAAACACGGTTGCCGTCGTTACCGACGGAACTGCGGTACTTGGCCTCGGTGATATCGGACCGCAGGCGGCGATGCCGGTCATGGAGGGCAAGGCGATGCTCTTTAAGCAACTGGCAGATATCGATGCGTTTCCCTTATGCCTGGACACCAAGGATCCGGAGGAAATCATCGCGATTGTGAAAGCGGTTTCTGCTGGTTTCGGCGGCATCAACCTGGAGGATATCAGCTCACCCCGCTGCTTCGAAATTGAACGGCGCCTCTCCGCCGAGCTGGATATCCCCGTGTTTCATGACGATCAGCATGGCACGGCAGTTGTTGCTTTGGCAGGACTGTTAAATGCCTTGAAAGTGGTGGACAAGCAAATCGCTTCCTGCAGAATTGTCGTGGTCGGCATCGGAGCAGCCGGCGTCTCCATCTGCCGCCTGCTGCTGGCAGCGGGAGCCCGCAGCATATATGCCGTTGACCGGCAGGGGATTCTCAGCAGAGAGCAAGCTTACGGGAATGCCGAATGGCGCTGGCTGGCGGATAACACCAATCCTGAGGGTTTAAGCGGCGGATTGACGGAGGCGCTCCAGGGGGCGGATGTGTTTATCGGCGTATCCAGCGGGGGCATTCTGAACGTCAGCCACCTGCAGAGCATGGCCAAGGACAACATCGTCTTTGCTATGGCCAATCCCAATCCGGAGATCGAGCCTGAACTGGCAGAACCGTATGCCCGTGTACTGGCGACCGGAAGAAGCGATTATCCGAACCAGATTAACAATGTGCTCTGTTTTCCGGGAATTTTCCGCGGAGCGCTGGATTGCAGGGCAAGAGAGGTGAATCTGGAGATGAAGCTGGCTGCAGCACAGGCCATTGCTTCGGTTGTACAGGAGGATGAGCGGAATGAGCAATATATCATTCCGAGTATTTTTAATGAGAAAGTGGTGGAGCAGGTACGGCTGGCAGTGATCAAGGCAGCTATCGCTACCCGTACGGCGCGCCGTATTCCTCCGGATATTTCGGACTGAGGTCACCAAAGAGCAAGCGGAAAACCTGCGGCCACAACGGTCTCGCGGGTTATTTGCTTTGCGTCCGCTTCAATAGTTGCCGCCGGGGAGTGAAATGTGCCGCTGTATCTTTTATGTGAAAAATTATACAATTATAAATAATCATTACATGTTCAGGAGGAGCCATGTTCAGCAGGATACATATTATGGGGGCTTCCGGATCCGGCACAACCACGCTCGGCCAGGCGCTGGCAGAGAAGCTGCCGCATGTGCATCTGGATAGCGACGACTATTTCTGGGAGCACAAATTCACGAAGCAGAGTGACAAGACGCAGAGACTGGCTGCAATCAAGCGGGACTTGGATCATGCCGGACCATGGATACTTTCCGGAGCTGTCTGTGGCTGGGGAGATGAACTTCGCGCTTATTTTGACCTGGTAATCTTTCTGTGGATTCCACCGGAGCTCCGGCTGGAGCGCTTAAAGGCAAGAGAATATGAGCGGTATGGGAAGGAAAGTCTGCCGGGTGGGAGCAAATTTACAGATGTGCAGTTTTTTTTGGAATGGGCCGCTTTATATGATACGGCAGGTGTGGAGGTCAGAAGCAGAACACTGCATGAGGAATGGATGTCTGAGCTGGGCTGTCCGGTACTGCGGTTAACAGGGGAAATGTCGGTAGATCAACGTGTAGAGGCTGTGCTGAGCCATCTGTCCAGTCAATGATAAGGAGAGAAAGAGCGTGGCAAGAAGGAGCGGTTTGAGCTGCGGGTTAAGGGATGACTGTTTGTAGGATCAAGTTGTGATGTGAAAATCAAAAGTTGAATGTAATCATGGGGAGTGTATAAGATGTACAACCGGGGGATTGCTTGTTGTCTTAGTGTGGTTCTGGCTGCTGTGGTGTTTGCCGGCTGCGGTGTCGACCAGAAACAGAAGGATGTGTATGGCAACAACAAGGTGATCGTACAGAGCGGAGACAGCCTTACTTACAAGGATCGTATAGGTGAAGTGACTGCACAGGATGCCGAGCTTAACTTTACCGGATTCTATGGATCGGATACTTTGTGGAGCATTGAGGCCGCGGAGGAAGGTAAGCTTGGCATCGAGTTTGAGCAGGATATCACCAAAGGAAAGTTTAAAGTCGTACTCATAACTCCTGAAGAGGAAACCGTAGTCATTGCCGAAGGCAGCGCTGAAGGTTCGGTGGAACTGCCGCTTATCAAAGGAAACAGCCGGATTAAGATCGTCGGAAACAAAGGCAAGGGCAATGCGAACCTTCATCTGACAGCTGGAAAAGGAATTGAAGTCGATACCGTCGATTCAGGCGGGTGGTAGACGGTGAAATTCGGATTGGTCAGACATTTCAAAGTAGAGCCTCCGCCGCTGCAGGGCTGGGTGAACGGCCGTCAGTTCAATGAATGGGTGAGATTGTATGATGCAGCGGATATCCGGACCGGGGAGTGGAATCAGCCTGCAGAACTGTGGGATCATTGCCTGTGCAGTGATCTGCCCAGAGCGGTGGACACGGCCCGCAGCATCTACTCAGGCAGCATTACATTCACGGAGCAGCTGCGAGAAATTGAAGTGGCTGCGGTTAGCGTATCGGGTCCCAGGCTGCCGGTGCCCTGGTGGCTGGCTCTCGGACGTCTGTCCTGGATATTCGGTCACCGCTCCCAGCCAGAGAGCAGGCGGACAACCAGTCAGCGCGTGAAAGCGGCTGTCGATCTCCTGGAATCAGTACCGCAGCGCTCTGGTGTGCTGATCGTCACACATGGCGCTTTTATGAAGCAGCTGGAGCGGGAACTGCGGCGCAGATCCTATCAAGGGAAGCGGATGGGACATCCGCGAAATGGGCAGCTTTATACATATGAGAAGATAGAAAATTAAATGAAAGCGGGATGCACAAAATGGTCACCATTAAGGAAATTGAAGCGGATGCTCTTGAGGCATTAAATGAGCTGTACAGTGAATTGATAGGCCATCGAACGGATCAAGTGAAGCTGGCAGAAGCTTTTAACAGGATAAAGGCAGATAGCCGGTACATCTTGCTCGGCGCATACGTGGACGGGGAGCTGTTCGGCTCCTTGATGGGGATCGAATGCCAGGATCTCGTCGGAGACTGCCGGCCGTTTATGGTGATCGAGAATGTAGTTGTATCCTCCCGCGCCAGACGCCAGGGTCTCGGCAAAAAGCTTATGACTGCCATTGAGCAAGCCGCCCACGAGAGAAACTGCTATTACATTATCCTCGTTTCCGGTGAGCAGCGTAAGGAAGCGCATGTCTTCTATGAGTCTATGGGCTACCGGGATGAAAAGGTAGAAGGGTACCGCAAGCATCTAAGCTCACATTAACATGAGGGAGGGAGGGCTGTGTGGGCATTTTTCGAAATTATCTTTGATGACATCACAGATACTCTTTGGGAAAACCGCAAGAAGCGAAAGAAGAATTAAGAATACCCCGCCAGCCTGCAGAGGCTGGTTTTTTTCGCTTAGGCATAGAAAAACGGCTCCAATATGGAGCCGTTAATCATTACGTTTGTTGATTTTCACTTATTTGCTGACTTCATCATTAAACCTACGATGACTGATAATATTGCATAAACTATCGCCCAAATGAAAAAGGACTCATTGAAGACGGTAAAAGTTAGTGCTGTGAAAACAATAAAAGTTAATAACGGCATTACGAACCATCTTCTAATCAACATAAAACCAACAATTGAAGTGACTATAACGATTATAGGACAGATTACAAAAACCAAAAGCAACGGATTCACTCCTCAATATAAAATATTCTATAATTATATACTTTTTACCTGGAAGAAGCTGTATGACAAGTATAATTATTTTTTCCATGCCATGCCGGTTCTGCTATATGTTAAACTGTCTGCAAGTGTGATGAATTTAACATTATTGGAGGGGTTGGATGGAGACATTTTTCCGTTATAACTGGGTGGTTCGCGAGCAGTGGTACAAGTGGTGTGAGGAGATACCGGAAGAGGAACTGCTGAAGCCGCGTACAGGCGGCGTTGGCGGGATATTGAAGACGCTGTTTCATATTGCCGATGTAGAGTGGAGCTGGATCATGGTGATGGAGGGCAAACCGGATTTTCAGGAGGATTTCGCCTGGTACAGCAGCCTGCAAAAGGTACGGGAGCTGGATGCAAAGTTTCGTCCCTAGGTGGAAGACTTTGTGCTGGCCTGGCATGAAGGTCTGGAGCGGAATGTTTTTGTAGATGAGCGCAGTGACGGCTCGGTGGTTACCGATGCCTGGGGCGAAATTATGCGCCATGTTATCGCTCATGAAATTCATCATACCGGGCAGCTCTCCGTCTGGGCCAGAGAGCTCGGGAAGCAGCCGCCTTCCGCCAATGTGATCGGCAAAGGGTTAGCGGACAGCCTGCCGGGCTTACGGAATTGAACTTTAACTCTGAAAGTCCGTCCGCTCATCGCCCCTCGGCCACTGGAATGACCAGGCCAACTGTCCTTGGAGGCTTTACAGCTCCGGCGGGAACCATAGATGGCGCAGGTCGACCCAGCCCTGGCTGTTGAAGGTTACACCGCGCACAGAGGGAAGGTAAGCCGTTTCGGTGGGCTTTTCGTACAGGATATGCAGCTGATGATCGTGGATCAGGCTGTCTTCGATGATCTTGAAGCCCTCGGCTCTGGCCTGGAAATGCGGCTCGCGGGAAATGAGGCTCAGCCGGCCTTCAATATCGGCCCGGGTACGCGGCTCGATATGCTGCGCGAGCGTCAGATACAGGTCGAACAGCCGGAGCTGTTCATCCTGATCACGGAGCAGGGAGAAAACAATCAGGTCGGCTTGCAGGCGGACCGGACCTTTGAATTCCTCCGGGGAAACGGTCAGTACCGTGCAGGCATAACCCTGGCGCTTCAGCCTTGCGGCAATGGATTCGGCATCACCGGAATATTGCGGAATCGTGGCAATTTGCAGCGCTGCCGGATGAGGCTCTGGCTGCTGTGGTCCATGCGTCTCCACATCCGCGTTCAAACAGGATACAATGTCTGCCCGAAGAAGGGGATCGCTTAGTGGTCCCTTTTTTTTCGTATTGAAGGTCACAAATTTCCGCACAGAGGACTCGGAATGAATCCGGCTCCAGGCCGAAGGGTCAGAGACAGAAGGATTCGTAACAATGTGGAAGCCGGAGCTTGTCTCCGGAGAAGAATTACTTATCCCCCACGGTACATAGAGAATTTCCACCCGGTCCAGATGGGCGCGGCCCTGAAAATAATACGGGAATACCTCCAGTACGCAGGAATCCTCATGCATCTCCGCTACCTTGAACGGTCCGGTGCCTGCCGGTCTGCGCCCGAAGCTGCTCTCACCCTGGTTTTCCAGATCCCTTGGAACGACAGCTGCCCGGCTCGTGCACAGGAAAGGCAGGAAGAGCTCATTGGGTTTCTTGAGCAGAAATCGCACTGTGGTAGCGTTCAGGGCTTTCACTTCCTGAATCTCTTTGAAAATAGAGTTGTACAGCATCCGGTGCGACGAAGTCATCATCCGTTCGAAGGAATAGACCACATCTTCGGCAGCCAGTACCTTGCCATGATGGAAGAAGACATCCTTACGCAGATGGAACGTCCAGCTGGTGCGGCTGACATCTACATCCCAGGCATGGGCGAGCCCGGGAAGGATGTCGTCCCGTTCACCGCCGCGTCCTACCAGCCCGTCGAACACATGGCTGGACACGAAGGACTCCGCCAATAAATTCATGTACAGCGGATCAAAGGTATGGAGCTGCTGGTTGACCGGCAGCCGTAAGCTGTCAATCCGTTTGTCGCTGCGGATCTCGGAGTGATGGCCGAAGTAGGACATCAGCCAGCCCTGCAGGGAATCCTGCAGCGAGGAGGAACGGGCATGTCCGCGGATGCCCTCCATGGCGCTGCGGATATCTCTGCTGCTGATCGCCTGCTTCATGGATTGCAGGGCGATAGACTCGGAATCCGTTAGAAATTTCAGGGAGGACCGGCGGCCCCGCCCCCGGCTGGGTGTCCAGACGATCCAGCCCTGCTCCGACATTTTATTGATAACATGCAATGCATTGCGGTGGGTGCAGCCCAGAGTTAAAGCCAGTTCATCAAGGGTGACCATGATTTCCGCCGCCCCCCCATGATGGGAGTGCAGCTTCAGAAATTGGCTGTGCAGTTTCATTGTCGGCTGTTCCTTTCTTAAAATAGGAAATATAAACTCATTTCTTTCTCTTTTTCTTCTTATTTTATCAGCTAAAATTGGGATAAGAAAGCAAGATAATGGGGGGATTTACCATGGAGGATGAAAATGCGGTTACAGCAATGCGGCCGCTTTACGCATTAATTGCTGCATTTCTGCTGGCTGACGTGCATCAGTATCTGTTCTACGGCCAGATGGCAGGCGTTTCTGTACCGATTTTTGTATGCCTGCTCTATATCTTTGTGCTCTATGTTGCCAAGGATAGGTTGCGTAAGAACACTTGGTTCAGTTATGTTTGGCTGGGAGCCATATTTCTGCTCTCCTTGACGTATGCACTGTTTGCAAACTGGTTTTTCTTCGGGCTGAATTTCCTGGTGATTCCGGCGCTGATTTTCTTACATATGACCTATATGCTGAGCTATCGCCTTCCGTCCTGGAGCCGGTTAGCACTGATTGGGGCTGCGGCGGAGCACTTTTTTGCCCAGAGCCTGCGGCATTGGCCTACGGTGTTTAAGATTATCCAAAAAGCAGGAGGCAGGAATCTGCAAGGGGAGCGCAAGCAGGTGCTGGTCAAAGTGCTGATTGGACTGCTCATCTCCTGCCCGCTGCTGCTGATTGTAATCTCACTGCTCTCTTCAGCCGACGGTGTATTTCATGAGATACTGGCGGACGTCCCGGCGCTGCTGGAGCGGATCTCATTCAGTGACGGCTTAGCCCGCATCTTATGGATCATCCTGCTCGGAATGGGACTGTTCGGTTTTGCCCAAGGGTTCGCTGATCCTAAACACTATGACTGGAGCGTGCCGCCGCTGGACGGCGAGCCGGTCCGTGAACCCTTCACCATTTCCATTGATCCGGTAATTATCACCACAATCCTTGTGTCGATCAATACCGTGTATGTGTTATTTGTCAGCGTGCAGTTTTCATATTTTTTTGGTGCATGGGATGGAGTTTTGCCGGAAGGCAGCACGTATGCTGACTATGCCCGGAGCGGATTTTTCGAGCTGATTCTGGTTACAGCCATCAACTTTGCGATTCTGCTCTTGTCGCTGCTGTCCGTAGGGGAAGTGAAGAAAACGCTGAAAAAGATCATTAACGTCCTGCTCTATACCTTGGTCCTGTGCTCCATGGTTATGTTGTATTCTGCCTACTCCCGTCTGGCGCTGTATGAGGAAGCCTACGGCTATACCTATATCCGCTTTCTCGTGCACGCCTTTATGATCTTTCTTGGTTTGCTGCTGGTCATTGCGGCGGTGCGGATTAGCCGGGTTAACTTCCCGCTGGCCAAATGTTATATTGTGCTTGGTCTGCTTGCGTACGTGCTGATGAATTATATTGGGATGGACGGGATCATTGCCGGCAGAAATATGGAACGGTATGAAGCCAGCGGCAAGCTGGATGCTGCCTATTTGAGCGGACTATCCTGGGATGCGGTCCCGAAGCTGATTGAATTCAGCAAGAAAGAGGATGGGCTGCTGGATCAGAACCTGCGTGACAAGTGGCAGAGCAACACAATTGCTGAACAAGAATGGCCATCCTTCAATGTTTCCAAATACCGGGCGAAGCAGGCCCTGGAGCAATATTTCGCGGAATAGAGACTTTATTTTGAAATCGGGGACGGGTTATACTCTACTATATATTGTGGTACATTGAAGCCAGCATGAGGTCAAGGAGGAAGCACGGAATGAACACAATATTGGATCTTGAGGCTGTCCGTACACTGGCCGGGAAGAACGGGCTGGAAGAGATGTTCAGCACTGAGGTCATTGAAAGAATGGAGCTGCGGCGGTACGGCGACGGGGAAGCGGTCTGCTCGGTCGGAGACCGGCTGGAGAGCATGTTCATCCTGGTCCAAGGGAAGCTCAAAATTCACACGCTGCTCCCCAACGGAAAATCGATGCTGGTGCGGTTTGCCAGACCGATGTCCGTGATTGGGGACGTGGAGCTACTGCGGCAGTATCCGGTTAAAAATGAGGTGGAGTCTGTTGGGGACAGCCTGCTGCTGGTGGCCGGCAGAAAGCTGCTGCTGAAAGAAATGGAAGAGAACACGGCGCTGCTGCGTTTTCTGGTAGGAGAGCTAAGCCACAAGCTGTATACGCTCGGCCAGACCTCCGCGCTGAATCTGCTCTACCCGGTGGAGAACCGGTTTGCCAGCTATCTGATGTCCATGTTCGCGGACAGCGTCGGCGGGCATCGTGTGGAGGAGCTCCGCACAGCAAGTCTTACGGAAACGGCGGATTTGCTCGGAACGAGCTACCGCCATTTGAACCGGATTGTGCGGCGGTTCATTGAGGATGGCATCATTGAACGCAGACAGGGCCGTTTGAGTGTGCTGGATGAAGCTAAGCTGGCCCGGCTTGCGAACGGGAATTTATATGAATAAACGGGATTGGAGAGCGGAATGGGTTGATTTGAATCTGTCAATAAAACGGTAGTACAAGCAAATCGCTTTTCGGTGATTTACTTAATGTACAGCTTTCCTCTGATTTGACAAGGATATCATCTTCGATACGCACTCCGCCAACCCCCTGAAAATATAATCCCGGCTCGATCGTCATAATGGTATGCTCTGCAAACTTATGCTCCGACCGGGAGCTGATATAAGGGGCTTCATGAATGTCCAATCCGATGCTGTGACCGGCGCCATGAGTGAAATGGGCATTCATTCCTTCACGGATAAAGGGAGCCCGGATGATCGAATCCAGCTCCTTGCTTTTCATTCCGGAACGGATTGCGCGAAGTCCTGCTTTTTGTGCTTCCAGCACCAGATAATAGCTATCGTCAAGTCGTGAATCCGGCTGACCAACGGCAATGGTTCGGGTGATGTCGGAAACGTAACCCTCGTAAGTTGCTCCAAAATCTAAGATCACCATGTCGCCCCGCTCGATTTCTTTATGGCTGGCCTCACCGTGGGGATAGGAGGAGCGGATACCGGATGCCACGATGGTGGGGAAGGCCGTCTTCTCCGAGCCGTTCCGCTTCATGAAGTATTCCATTTCTGTCGCCACATCGAGCTCGGTGACTCCCGGACGAATGTAGTTGAGAATATGCATGAAGGTCTTGTCAGCTATACGTACAGCTTCAAGGGTACTCCGAAGCTCTTCTTCATCCTTGACCTCGCGGAATTTCTCCACCCAGCCTGTTACAGCCCGCGTGTCCGCTTTGACCAAGGATTTGAACTGTTCTCCATCGCTGTAGCTCAAATGCGCACCTTCAAAGCCGACCCGCGGAAAATCTAGCTTGTTGATGATTTCCGCTGCTTCATCCATTAAAGACTTGCGCCAGCATACACGCTGGAGCAGGCCGGGCAATTCCTCGGCGGCTTGCTCCACATAACGGCCGTCAGTGAGGAAGAAAACTTCCTGTTGGGTTAACAGCAAAGCGGAATCTTCACCAGTAAAACCACACAGATAACGGACATTTTTGGGATTGCTGATGTATAAGGCCGGAAGGTTTTCCTCCTCCATTGTGCTCAACAGCTTTTCAATTCGTCTCACTTTACCTTCTCCTTTGTCTCTATCGTTTGTAGATAACAGGAAAGAGGAGCAGTACTGCACTGCTCCACGGATCTCATTCTTGTCAAATGGTTTTGAAATACAAATGATACTGCTCATGGTTTAATTCTGCCAAAGGGGCAAATTCAAGCTGCGTCTCCTTGAAGACGAACCGGTTGGTACCAGTGATTCGTTCCATCTTCTCCTGTACATTTCCTTGGTGTAGGGGCAACTCATAAAAGTCTTTGCGGGTGGATACAGCCGCCAGAATAAAGGGACCAAAGGCGAGGGAGGCAGTGTCGTTCTTATCGGGAGTGAATTCCAACCGCAGCTCCGGCAAAAACCGAATGGTTACCTTATCTTGCTTGCACCAGTCACAGGTTAAGGTGACATAACTGTTCTTTTCGGTAAAAGCAACCTGCTCACCATTGAGTTCAATCTTGACATCTCCTTGATGCCAGTAAGGCTTGCGGATCTTTAAACGGGTTTTCTTCAAGGCCAGGATGGACAGCGTGATCTCTCCCGTAAAGATTTCAGGAACCATTTGCACCACATGCAGTCCATTGTCCGCATCCACCAGCTCAGATGAGACAAAGAGATTAACATATAAAGCGTCCGCATCCTCGAAGTAAACCGCTTCCGTATATTTAAAATGGGCCTCCAAACCTGTACCGTGACAGCAGGAGTTCTCCTCGTCATAGCCCTTTTGCCCGCCGGGGCTGGTGGGCATAAAGTAGGTGCTTGCTCCCAGACATTCATGGTCGGTTGTCGCAAGAATATGATTCAACATGGTTCTTTCGTAATAATCCATATAAGACACATCATTTTCATATGCATATAGGTGTTTGGTGAGCTTTAACATGTTATAGGACGCACATGTTTCGGCGGTATGCTCCGTCAGATGGGCGCCGATCTTGTTAGGCTGCTTGAACATCTCACCCTCACCGGTTCCGCCGATCGAGTAAATATGGGAGTTTACAACCGACTGCCAGAAGAACTGGGCGATATCATAATACTTTTTTTCTTGCGTTGCCTCAAATATCTTGATTGCTCCAACTACCTGGGGAATATGCTGATTGGCATGCAAGGCTCCCAGGGCATCTACTTTTTGCTCCATCGGGAAGAACAAGCGATCATTATCAAACAGCTTGGCCGCTTTAATATGATTTTCTTTGTCAGTATACGTATAGAGCTCAGCCAGTGACTCGTTGATCCCCCCAAACTCACCCGCAATGTACATGCTCCACATTTTGATTAATTGTTCATGCGACAGTGCACTCAAGCGGTTGTACACCCAGTCGCCGAGCTTGTCGGCAATGGTCAGCGCCAGTTGAATCCCGGCTTTATGATAGCTGTCCAGCAAGCCGGCAAAAATCTTGTGCAGGGTGTAATAAGGTGCCCAGATTGCCGGATAGCGCACATATTTTTGCAGCAGATCAAATTGCTCCTCCGAATACGCGCTAATAAAGCCGAACTGGTATCTGTCATCTGCATCAAAGGCAAGTTGAACTTTATCTAATTCTTCAATCAGGTAAGTCAATTTACCGTAAATCTGCCCGTTGCCCGTTGAAGCATAGCACAGAGCAAGTGCCGACAGATAGTGTCCAGTCGTGTGTCCCTTCAGCAAGCTGTCGGGTGAATCCCAGCCGATCATCTCATCGGCCCCAAGGGTATCGATCCCAGCCGCCTTCCTGAAATTGTACAGCATCTGATCATCGTCAACCTTCAACAGAAAGGCCAGTCTCCGATCCTGCGCAGTTTTGAATCTAGATGGCCCAAGCAGGCTGACCTTCTTCGGCGGAAAGGCATGCAGCAAGGCTTGTCTGACACTCTTCTTCTCGATGGTCTCCTTAACGATGACAGTCGCTGTTACCTCGTAAAGCGTGTCCGTCAGATGGCCAGCCGCTTTTTCCTCCCCGATCTCAGCATAAAGTCTTTCTGCTCCCCCAAGCCAATTGACCTGATGGCCAATGACATCGCCGGTTACAGTTTGAATAGACACAACAGAGGGCAGGCAAAATCTTGTATTCACTTGTTGCTGAATGTGTATGGGAAAGATTTTTCCAACCTGGGTTTTGTTTTTTTCCTCCAGAATGTTCACCTCAAAAACCTTAACCATCCTTGCCTCCCCGTACTGGAAAGTTGCGGTTAGCGGAACGATCCGGTCCCCTTTTCCATATTCAGGCTGATGCACTTTCCCAGAGCCGTCAATCCAACGGTCATCTTTTGAGGACCAGGTAATGGTGGAGCCATGCTTGCCCTCGGTCGGCAAAACAACATCAAACTCTACAGTTTTCAAATTCCCCAGATGCAAGGCCTCTATGTCTTGTTGGACCGTTTTTTGATCACTGGATTTAACCGACATGTACTTTCCTCCTTGACATTTAATCGCTTTCACAGGATTAATGGTACAGGAAATAAAAATCAGTGTAAGTAGTTGAAAAAAAGAATAGGTGGATTATATTTACTACTATCGGGATGATTGCCGGGTTGAACTTGCCCGCTTATGGATTTCACGGAGCTATGTCTAATGCTGAGAGGAGTCACAGTCATGTATTTTGTTGATAAGAAATACACGGAGCATGCACAATTTTTGTCCGCAGGCACTTTCATCACCAATCAGCCCTGGATTCACACCGAACGGGTCATTGACAGTTATGAAATCATCAGTCCCATCGAGTCTACGCTTTACATCGAGTGCAACAATATTCCCTACGCCATAGAATCGGGTGAGATCTTGGTCATTCCGCCGCATACTCGGCACAAGGGAATCAAATATTGTGAGGGTCGGATGAAATTCCACTGGCTTCATTTTTCATCGGTAAATCTGAGTATCCATACGGAGACAGAGGTTATTCAGGAGCTCAATGTTAACAATGCCGATGACATGATTATCTTGCCCGTGCACACCAACAAAATCGACTCCAGGCGATTTCATGTCATGTTCAATCAACTGCTGGATTTATATCAGGAAAAGAAGCGGAATAATTACCTGAATGCTTATTTAAGCTGCCTTTTGCATGAATTGACCTCCGAAATCTTGAGTGTGCTGACCCGGAAAAATGTTAACGGCAACCGCCTGCAGCCGATCCAGGACTGGATTCGGATACATGCTTTTGATGACGTTACGATTGATAAAATTGCTGATCATTTCAAATACAACAAAAGCTATCTGTCGAGAATTTACAAAGAGAATACCGGGATCGGAATCTCCGAGCAAATCATTACCTTTCGATTGAAGCATGCCAAAAAGTTGCTAACGGAAACAGATTTGAGCATTGTGCAAATTGCCTCGGAGGTGGGTTACGAGGATTCAAAATATTTCATGCGTTTGTTCAAAAAATATGAGAGCATCACTCCCACCCAATACAGGAAAACATTTTTTAACAAGCATTACAATAAAAAATGAAGAGAGCCATACTTGTGTTGCGTTGTCCACTTAACCTATGGTTTGGGCTACCGTAGTGAAAAAGAAATCATGCTATCATTGAAAAGAAAGCGATACCATTTATTGTGAGGGGGGCATATGTAATGGTGAATGGTGAATTGCACATAGCGGCGGCCCAATTTATTGATCCGCACCGGATTGAATTGGTTTGGAATGATGGGGCGGAAGTTGCACAAGATCCAAATGCTTTTTTGGTTGAGCTAAACGGGGTGAATGTGCCCATTTACGCCAATGAGGATAAGGAGGCTTGGGATACTAGATGTGTGTATGAGGCGTCCAAGCGGCGAACAACGCTGTACCTGCTGAATCCCATACAGCATAATGATTTGGGCAAGGTCAAGCTTACCGTTGTCGGGCAAAAAGGACAGGGCAGCGCAGTAACGGTCAACCAACCCTGTATAATAAAAAAGTGGCAGAACTACTACACCAGATTTACCAGAACCTCTTCTGGAATTCTCATTAAATCCTCTTCACATGTCGGTTATCAGGTGCATGACCAAGCCTGTGCAATGATTGAGGTGATGTTGAGCAAAAGGCCGGAGGTAGCGCGGAAGCTGGAAGAGCTGCAAGCCTCTCTGGCTATTTACGGTTTGCAGGAGGACGCGTATGATATACCGGAGCATCGCGGCGGAGCGGACTTTTTAACCCGTCCTGTAGAAGGCTTCGGTGGAACGCCGCAAATTCCGACGACTTCTGTGTCAGAAAAAAACATCATGCGGTATAGAGATGGAGAGATTCAGACCCGATACCTCAATGAGTCCATCCTGGCCCATGAATTCGGGCATGCGATCCATTTAATCGGGATCAATAATCTGGAGGATCAGACTTTAGCCAGACAACTGGTTAACGCCTATGAGCATGCCGTGGCCAGCGGACTTTGGCCGCATACCTACGCGATTTCCAATTACGAGGAGTATTTCGCCACATTAACGACAATCTGGTTTAATGTAATGGCCGAAAGCAAGGACGGCACCTGGGACGGGGTTAGAGGGCCAGTTAATACTCGGGAAGAGCTAAAAGTCTATGATCCGCTGGGCTACTCCTTTTTCGACTCAATCTATCCTGACCGGGCATTCCCGGAACCCTGGAGCAGCACGTCCAATAAGTTTTCCGTTCAAGACCTGCTGCCTGCTGCGGAGTGAAAACGAGCAAATATAGTTAAACAAAGCGGAAAATCCCAATTAAGTGAGCTGGTTAAAGTGCATGAGTTTGTAGTACGAGGGAAAAAGGGCTGTTTTGTACAAATCACCATAGAAGAGGCATTCGGTTTTCCGAACATGACAAGCCATTTTGGTGGATATGATGTCAGAGGAATTGTAGAAATTAAGAGTGGGAACTATTGCAGCATTGATAAATTCTGAAGTGAACCTAAAGCTAGAAGTTAAGTTTAACAAGCGAGGGCAGGTCATCATTGAAGGTTACTTCAAGGAGTTTGCACACGAGGGCAATGAGTTAATATTTGAAATCGAAAGCGATCAAAGCTTTTTTGTGGAGACGCTCGACGGATTGAAACAATTCGTTAACCACTATGGGGATATGAAAGGAATATGTCCTAAGTAGCCATTCTAACGGGCAGTTTTGTGGAACTTTATCGTGGGATAGTTTAATTATGTTTGTTTTATCCTGGTCATATTGTCTATCCATCGTGGTATTATTGAATGCAATAAACAATATAATACTTCTGATGGGGCGTGATTTGAATATGAAGTCTCCCTTTAATCTGATGAATTTAAATATAGAAGAAGCAAGTATATATGAATTACAAAACGCGATGGAACAAGGTGAATTTACTTCAAAAGAATTAGTGTTTTGCTACTTATCACGTATCGCAAAATATGATCAGGATGGCCCTCACATAAATTCCATCATGGAAATTAACCCCGATGCCATTTTCATCGCAGAAGCACTTGATATAGAACGTCAGCGCAAGGGGAGTAGAGGACCTTTTCATGGCATACCGATTCTCGTTAAGGATAATATCGAAACCGGAGACAAGATGCGTACCAGTGCGGGAGCTTTAGCACTAGCACAGCATGTAAGTACGACGGACGCTTTCCTGATTCGCCGATTAAGAGAATCGGGGGCCATCATTTTGGGCAAGACGAATATGACAGAATGGGCCAACGGTATTTCCTCGACAATGTGGGCAGGTTATAGTTCAAAGGGGGGGCAGGTCGCGCACCCCTATGGTGATTTTTTCGTAGGCGGATCCAGTACGGGATCCGCAGCTGCGGTGGCCATGAGTTTTGCAGCAGCGGCGATAGGCACAGAAACCTCCGCTTCAATTCTGAGTCCGGCCATACAGATGTCTATTGTCGGCATCAAACCGACCGTCGGCTTAATTAGCCGCTCAGGACTTATTCCTTTTTCTTATTCACAAGACACAGCAGGGCCGATGGCAAGGACGGTTTCAGATGCGGTAGTTCTGCTTAACGCATTAGCTGGGAGGGATGAGCACGACCCAGCAACCTGGCGTAATGACCATGTTATACAGGATTACACATCATTCTTGGACAAGAATGGACTACAGGGAGCGAGAATTGGGGTCTTTTGTGAAGTACCAGATTCCCTGCGTGAATCTGGTGAATATAATCAGGAGCTATTTCATCAAGCAGTCTCCGAATTGATAAAAGCAGGAGCCGAAGTAGTAGAAAATATCGACATTCCATCGTTTCATGGTCCATGGCATTGGAACAAGATGAATTTAGAATTCAATCATGGAGTGGAGAATTATTTGCAGCGTCTCCCGGCACATATGCCTGTTCATTCATTGTCCGAACTCATCAATTGGAATGAAAAGTATGCAGATGCAGCCCTGAAATACGGTCAAGATATATTAGAATTCCGGGAGGGGTTAACCAATCCTTTGAAAAATAAGGACTATATCATGGAATCTATTATGGATTTATATCTAGCCCAGAACGAAGGAATTGATTATGCGATAAATAGTTATCAGTTAGATGCGATAATGTTTCCAGCTTATATTGGAGCGGATATATGTGCCAAAGCTGGTTATCCATCTATTGCTATCCCCGCAGGGTATGGAGCAAACGGCAGACCATTTGGCATTACTTTTGCCGGAAAAGCATTTACTGAACCTACCTTAATTCGCATAGCTTATTCTTTTGAACAAATAACAAAACATCGCAAAAAACCTATATTCAACTAAAGGGGAACTATGTAGGCAGCTTCCCATTTTCTTATCTTACGGTAGAAGATTAAACAAACGAGAAACACTAGCTCAAGCATGCTGGCAGATTAAAACCTCCCTTTAGAAGCAAATCTAGATGGAATAGCTTCTAAGGGGAGGTTTTGTATGCTATTCAACTAGAGAGCAGTTTAGCAGGGTGAACGATATGATCCTCTGTTAAAAAAATAGAGGATTTTCATATCACTCCGCCGAAATTTGAAATGTACTTTTTGTTAGATATAGTGGTGTGAACCGTAGCATAGATGACAGATTTCGCTACATTTGATCTGCGAATCGGGCATATAATTCCAGGGAAATGTGGTGGAAGATGCGGGGCAAGCGTTCAACACCATGATAGAAGTGAAATCTATCTAGGAGGACTTCAAATGAGCTATGATTTGATGGTTTTCGAGCCGTCCAGGGCACCGAGGGAAAGAAAGGAGTTTATGGATTGGTTTGAGCAGCAAGTACAATGGTCGGAAAATCATGAATATAATGATCCTTTTGTCTGCTCAGAGTCGTTGCACCGCTTGTACAGTAAGCTATCGGAGGATTTTCCCAATATGAATGTAGATGATGAAATTTTTGAAGCTATGGAGGAAGCCGGAACTGAAAACCGGTTAACCGAGTACTCGCTGGGCTCCGCCGTCATCTATGCGGCTTTCGCTTATTCCGTAGCTAAGGAAGCATATACTACGATGCGGAATTTGGCTATAAAACACAAGGTAGGATTTTTTGATGTTAGCAGCAACGACGGCGAAATCTTTTTCCCTGATTGATAATGCCACTTCGATAGTTTTCCATACCTCCCCCAAGTTAGTTGAAAACGCGGACGGAAATACGGTATTAATCGTAAATTTCTTTAGAAAACAAAAGACAATTAGTAACATATTCATTATTCAACTAACGGGTAGGATAGTTCAGAAAAGGCGTGAACAGTAATGGAAAGTGTAATTAAGGAAATCATATCCCCAAGCGGGGTCTATAAAGCGCAGATAATTAAACGCTCTAAGGATGGTTTATTTACATCACAGGTCTTCAAATGGATTGAACATGATGAAGAAATAAGCGAGATAATAGGGGAGAAGGGCTTTTGGGGAGTTCTCTACTCTACAAATTCATTAACAGATACAGTGGAAAGCTGTATGAAAGTTACTATCGAGAATTTAACTAATGCTTCAGCAGAGAAGATTATTATATAACGTTCAACTAACGGAAACGTTAGTTCAATGAAAAAAACGACAGTTAGTTTAATGATTTCGCGAATACTTCAACTATGTAGAATATGCGAAGTTTGCAGATTAGCTGTTAGGCGAATCTTTTGAAAGCATATATTAAAACATGGGAGGAAAAAATTGATTAAATTCATCTCATCAGTTTTATTTGTTAAAGATATAGCAGTTTCACGGATGTTTTATGAAGAGATTTTAGACCAACAAGTAGAGATAGACTATGGTGTCAATATCGGATACCTTGGTGGCTTTTCAATATGGAGGAAGGACGTAGCACATCAAAACATATTTAGAGATAACAAGGCTGAAATCGAATTAATAGGTAGCGGGAAGCAGCAAATTGAACTGTATTTTGAAGTGGAATACATAGATGAGATCTACAAAAAACTTAAAGATCATCAGATTGAATTCGTTCATGACATATTTGAACAACCTTGGGGACAAAGAGTAGTTAGAGTATATGACCAGATAAATATATTATTGAATTAGGCGAACCGATGAATGTGGTAATCAAGAGATATTATGAGACTGGTATGACATTGGAAGAGGTAGCAGAGAGGTCTTTAACACCAATTAGTATTGTAAGAAGCGTAATTAATAACAAATAATTAGCACTAGCTCAAGCAGGTTAGAAGATTAAAACCTCCCTTTAGAAGCAAACCTAGATGTAATAGCTTCTAAGGGGAGGTTTTCTTATGAAGTTAAGTGAGTTGTGGCATCTATATGAGGCTGATATTCCTAAGTTTTTAATCGAGGAAGATGTTATTCACCTTAAGATCTCGTGTCACTTGTTAAGCGACAGGACTCGAGATATCTTTTTTATAACAGTTTTATACCAATCGTAAAGTATTACTAGTAGTATACTATTGGATGTGTTTCCCATTATTGAAGGGAGTGGTGTGGTATGAAGAATATCGTTGCTGTCGTGGTTGTTACGGAGGAAGTTCAATTATAATCACAGAGGAATTCCTCTGTGATATCAAAATTTTGGAGGGATTCATGTGGTTATTGAATTAAAGCCGGTATCAATTGAGAACTGGTACGATTGTACCAAGTTAAATGTAAAGCAAGAACAAACTAGTGTTTTTCCAGCTCCTGTTGTTTATTGGATTGCAGAATCTAAATTTCTTCATGATTTTGATTTGCGCGCAATATATTCAGAGGCGTTGCTAGTCGGATTTATTGTCTTTTGTAAAACCCCCGACGAAGACGGTAACCATTGGATACCTGCACTCATGATTGATGAGAATCATCAAGGGAATGGTTTTGGCAAAAAAGCAATGAAAAAATTAATTGATCTTATGAGTCAAAATGGTTGTAATAGATTAATGATCGGGCACAGACCCGACAACTTGATTGCTGGGAACCTGTATGAATCCTTGGGATTTCAGAGGGCTAGCGAAGAAATAATTGACGGTGAAATTATTCGTTTTCTACAACTTAATTAAAGGATCCCCTTAGTAAATAAATATGGCTGTCAGTAAATTACTGGCAGCGGTCGTTCAACTAATAAGAAACGTTAGCTCAATAAATGCCATGAGTATATTAGAAATGGATTTAAGAGCGGTATGTGATGTGTGGAGGATTTTTAATGACGCAATTTTATCTCATTCGCCATGGTGAACCTCTATGGGACATAAATGAACATTACAAATTAAAGGGACATGGCCGGGACATGGTTCCTCTTACGAATAAAGGGGTTAACCAAGTATATTTGACAGCAAAGGACGAACGTTTAAAAGAAGCTGAAATTGTTGTCTCTTCTCCTTACCCAAGAGCACTTCAAACGGCCGCTATTTTATCAAAGGAACTTGGTTTAGAAATAATGGTTGAATTCGATTTAAGGGAATGGCAACCTGACTTAACATTTGAATATGATTCATTGGAGAAGCTTAAAGAACTGGGGGATGATTATGATGCTAATCATGGAGTCTATCCTCCTGGGGTAACCAAGCTTTGGGAGTCTAAAGAACTACTGAAGAACCGCATGGAGAAGGTGATTAACAAATATCTCGAATTTCAAAAGGTGATAATTACTGGACACGGCATGGCTTTTCGTACCTTGGTAGGAGAGGTAGGCGAGATTCCACATGCTTCAATTATCGAGTATTATAAACAAAGCCATGTCACTTTACGCTAACGGGAGACGATAGTTCAAGCAGTAAAGGTAAGTGAGTTATGGCATCTGTATAAGGCTGATAAACGAATTCAAGGATGCTGGGCCATGAGAAAGCCTCAACCACGCAGATATACGCACAACACCGTGGCGAACGCAGGAGAGAAATGTACCAGTGATCCCTTTAGCACATTATAGCGGTAGATCCCTTTTAGAAATTTGCCGCTATTCAACTAAAGAGCAGTATGTGAAGGGAGAATGATTAATGAAGGGGCGAGTTTATGTAGAGTATAGGCGTTTAGGATTTTTTGCTGTAGAGACCGAAGACAATGATTTCTCCATAATTGAGGTTGGGAGTGGAATCCCTTCCTTAGGAGACGAATTGATTGGGGGGCTTAATTCACTTGGTGAAAAGCAACTATACAATGAGACAACTAAAGAAGAATTAGATGTATCTATTAAATCTATACAATTAACCCTAGCCGAAGCGAAGAGCTATATTAAAGATGCTGCAAGAGGGAAATAGTTAGACGATTTAACGGGATACGATAGCTTAATAAACCAGCGGGAGTTCAGGATTTTATTTTCCAGAACAAGACTTCCGCTGGTTTTATATGGGAGTCAGTCTAATACTTCGAACATGTATATGGAAAATATATAGGAGGTCCGGCAAACCATTTCATTGGTTTACCGGACCTCCTTATTGCAGATGCGGGTTGCTACTAGTCTGCCTCCAAAATAAAAATGCGAGACAGAAAATCGCCTCTTGGCACCTTGGAATGGTAATCGCCAGATGTATGGTCATTTAAAACAATACCGATCTCCATCAATTCATCCCCAAAATAGCCGTGTTCGCCTAAATGGGCGATGCGATATTTTTTATGAGGGTCCAGTCCGGCAAGCTTCAATCGCCGATAGCCGTCGTTTACCTTCGTAAGAATGCGGTAATAGCCGACGATCGCCCGGCTTCTGTCTCTGGATCGGACCATCCATGCTGTTTCATTACCCTGGAAGGGACTGGCCAGCCGATAAAACGTCCCCCGCGCCATGAGACCACGGTACTTTTTCATAAAGGTGATTTGTTCCTGAACGGTTGCTTTTTCTTCATCAGACAGCAGGCTGATATCGAGCTCATAGCCAAAGGTGCCAAAATAGGCGACACTGCCTCGGGTATTCAGGGAAACGCTGCGGGATGTCTGGTGATTGGGTACCGCGGAAACATGGGACCCCATGCTGCTGAGCGGGTATACCATGGAGGTGCCGTATTGTATTTTTAACCGTTCGACGGCGTCTGTATTATCGGAAATCCATCCCTGCGGCGAGTAATACAGCATCCCCGGATCAAATCGTCCACCTCCGCTGGCGCATGACTCGAATAAGACCTCAGGAAATTTACTGGTTAACCGTTCGTGCAATTCATATATCCCCAGGATGTATTGATGGTAAACCCTTCCTTGAAAATCACATTCCCTTCCTTGGGAAAACACTTCTGACATAGAGCGGTTCATATCCCATTTCACATAGGAGATATCAGAGCCGGCTAACAGATGGCTGAGGGTCTGATCCAAGTAATCAATGACCTCGGCCTTCGTCAAGTCCAGGACATATTGATTTCGACCCGGACTCACCGTACGGTAGGGGACGGATAATAACCAGTCCGGGTGCTTCTCATAAAGTTTGCTTGCTTTGCTGATCATTTCCGGTTCAAACCAAAGGCCGAATTTCAGCCCCATTGCAGTAATCTTAGAGGCAAGGCCGGAGATGCCGTTGGGCAGCTTGACCTTGTTGGGGTACCAGTCCCCGAGAGAGGTTGTGTCTGTATTACGTTCGCCAAACCAGCCGTCATCCAGAACAAACAATTCGATTCCAAGCCCGGTGGCCGCGCGGGCAAGTCCAAGTATTTTGTCCTCATCAAAATTCATGTAGGTGGCTTCCCAGTTATTGATTAGGATGGGGCGCTCTCTGTCCCTCCAGAAGCCTCGGACCAACCGTGTTTGATACAGCTCGTGGAACACTTGGCTCATCCTGTTCAAGCCTTTATCAGAATACACCAACACGGACTCCGGCGTTTGAAAGCTATCTCCGGGTTCCAAAACCCAACTGAAGCCATGCGGATGTATGCCCATCATTATACGGGTTACATCATACGTATCTACTTCAGCCTGAGCCAAAAAATTGCCGCTGTACACTAAACTGAATCCGATTGCTTCGCCGAGAAACTCCGTAGTTTCCTTTCGCTTCAACCCGATGAAGGGGTTATAGTTGTGGCTGCTGTGCCCCCGCAGACTGTATATGCTTTGAATACCCTGGTGCAGAGGAACATTCTGAATATGCCGCTCCCTCCCCCAAGCACCGGTTAAGGTCAACATTTCATACTCCTTATCCGGAAGCTCCAGGCTGAAGCTCATAGCGGCTTCAAGGCGGATTTTCTCTGTGCCTGAATGGATTATTTTCATAGATCGGGTTAATACAGGTAACTGGTTGAAGAGAGTATATTGCAGTTCAACCTGACAGGAGAGAGTCTTGTCGATTAAACAAATACACACGGTATCGGCCTCATTGTCCTCTTCGACATACGTTGCGGGCAGGCCTTCAAGTGAAGGTTTGCCCGGGAGGATATGATGACTTAAATACTCAAAATGAGTGGTGCTGCTGCCATCCTGCTGGACCACATGAAGCCCGCAGCTTCTTAAATCGCCTGCACCATAAACCGAAACTTCCTGTTTGACCTGCTCCAGGGAAAACTTGGGATTTCCTTCAAAAACGCAGGGAGACATATCGCGAAACCCCCATTCCAGCAGGTGGGAGAAATCCTCCTGGTCCTGAATCCTTTTGCCGTAATACAAATGGCCAAGCTGCTGATTCAGCATGACGCAAAAGATGTAACTGATATCATCATTGTACAAGTGAAATTGCTTGGTTTTTTCATGGTAGATCACAGGCATGGGGAAAACTCCTTTCAAAAAAGTGCTGACAATTGAAATTGTCAACACTGGGGTTTATTAGTCCATATCTTTTTCGATATTTTTGGAAAAGAGGAAGATGAGCAGAGCCGTCATGAACAGAAGTCCCGTCATAATAGGAAACAAGTTGACCTGCTCGTCAGCCGTTTGATAGAAGGTGAACAGAATCAAAGCTATTCCGTTGCCGATCGTGCCCGCCTGACCCCAAGCGGTTTGCATCTGCGTATCGTAAGCATCGGGCGACAATTTAGCTACAAGCGATGAACCGATGGGCCAAACCAGATTGTCGGAGAACGTAAGGAACAAATAGTAGAACACCATCCAAAGCAGGTTGTAGGGGGCCTGATCCTTAAACATAATGATCGGTATGGTCAGCAAGCCGAAGCCGCAAGCAGAGAACAATATACCTAATCCGTATTTATAAGTGGTGCGAATATGGGTTGCGCGTGTTTTGGTCCACAGCCAGACAAAGACGGGGGACAAGGCCAAGCCGAAGATGGTATAAATGGTTCCCACTGATCCTGGAGCAATTTCAATTCCAAAAATATGACGATTGATTTTCTGATCGATAAAAATCGCCACAGTGGAAGTCAGCATGGTTCCGCAAAGCGCCATCACAATCTGGGCTGAGAATAATTTGAGGAAGGGCTTCAACCGTCTTTTGTCCCGGGCGGTTAAATCTTTTTTCCTCATGAGATTGGTCAAGAAAGCAATCGGAATAATAAAAGTGGCTGAAGTGATGATGTTTAATACTCCCTGGAAGGACATCACACCGTTAATGACTAAAACCACAATGGTGCCTATAAAGATAAGCATAATGATCAGGAAACGGGTCAATAATGTTTTGAACTTCCCTTCCTCAAGAGGTTTGATCGGCTTTTCGCCCAAGGGACCAAAATATTTGTGTTGTGTAAAGAAAATCACCGCACCATACAGGAAGGCAGCCGCAGACGCGATCAAGAATCCCAGATGGAAATTTTTCATTCCGATTTGGCCGACCAGAAGTGGAGCAACCAGACCGGCAATATTGTTGGCAATCGTGTGAATGGTAAAGGCGGCGTCCCGTCTTCCGCTGTCGGATTTGCGGTAGAGCTGGCCGGTCAAAGAAGCGTTGCTTGCCCCCATAATTGGAAGCGACATCAAAAACAATGCGATGAATGCAAATATTCTTCCTTGTGTTAGAGAAAAAGCCGGAATGGCCAAAACACCAAATGCCATCCCTTTCACTATGTTGCCAATAATCAAAGCTTTGCGCATGCCCAATACCCGGTCAGCCAGCCAGCTTCCCAAAATGCCAAATATGGAGTTGCAGGCGCCCATTGCCGCAATCATAGATGCGGCCTGACCCTGTGTGAAGCCTAACCCTTTCATGTATGGACTGTAGAGATAAAAAATTAAAATCGCGTACAAGGCTCCCCAAGCAAATGAATTAAAAAAGTTCCCCGCTGCCAAAGCGCCTACACCTCTTGGGTGGCCCAAAAATTTCTTGTCGTCCAGTACCTCCTCCAACGATTTATTTCTGGGATTCATGTTCGTATGGCTTTCATCGCTCATGGTTCTTCCTTCTTTCTGCGTATTTCTGAGAACGCTTTCCCTTTTAAAATATAGCAGATTCATTTCTGTAAAACGGTAGCGGATAGTTGGGATAGGTGGACATTTATTACCTATCGCGGAGGTATCCGTTTCTCCCGCATAATCGATGACTTCGATGAACGCACCAAGGCCGTCTCTACAAAAAAAGGATGCACCCGAGCTGTCGCTTGACGGGGCATCCTTTGCATTTAAATAGCGGTACTATTCATTCGGAAAGAATACAAATGCTAATTGATTAAAAGCACTGCTTTACCGGAAAATCTGCGTTCTAATAAATCTTCGGATACCTCCCCAATGTTCTCCCATGATGTCTCCACTTCAATCCGGGGAGTTAATCGGCCTGTTGAAAGTAAATCCGCTAGCAATTTTAAATCGCTGGCAGGTGAATAGCGGTTAATTTCCTCCCCTAAAAAGAAGCTATACAAGGTTCTGCCGCCCAACCCCCTGATATTAAGTGTGGAGTAAGGGGAGGACGAATGTCCCATCGAAACGATGATTCCTCCTGGTTCAAGCTGGGGCATTAAGGCAGCCAGCGTATCGCCACCCACCGAATCCACAATGAGATGATAAGGCCCGAAAGAGTGGGCCGCTGAAATCGCTGCATCTCCAACCAAAACCTCGTTGGCACCAGCTTCCCGGACAACCAGGGCTTTTTCCTTTGTTCTGGCTACACCTACTGTGAAAGCCCCGGATTGTGCGGCTAGCTGATGGGCCCAGATCCCCACTCCTCCAGTGGAGCCAGTGATCAATATTTTTCTACCGAGCAGCATACCGCCCTTTCTAAGGGTATAGAGTGCAGACAGGCCCGCTACAGGTAAAGTGGAAGCTTGGACGAAGCTGACGTTATCCGGTATTACTGCCAGAAATGAAGCGGGTGCCGCCACCTGCTCAGCCCATGCGCCCAGCGGAAGCAAGCCGACAACACGGCTTCCTTGTTTCGGACCTGTGCCATTGCTGGCTTGCTCAATGACGGTTCCGGCAAAATCCCAACCTGGGCGAAATTGCTCGGCCTCATTCCTTGCGTCTATAACTTCACCCCGATTAAGAGAGAAGGCGTGTACTTTAACGATCGCCTCCCAAGGCTGAGCTTGAGGAGCAGCGACGTCCTTGATGGCAAAATATCCTTTTGCCAGTGAGTCTGTAACTATTGCGCGAACCATATAATCTCCTCCATGGATGTAATTAGAAGCAGATTGAACATTGCTCCCCGTTTTCATAATGGAGTATACTGTACAATAACTCTCGCACCAAGAGTAGAACTACACCTCATTATTTGTAAAGGATTTGGAGAATAATGACTATGCGTAAAGATCAGAACCTTCAGGTTGAAACATTAAAGAATCTTTTAGCTGAGGTAGAGAGTCTTCGTGTAAAACGTCAACAAGCCTATGCTAATCAATCCCATCCGTTGTTGAAACGTTTTAACCAGCAGGAGCTTAACGATATGGCTTGCCCTACTTATAAGAACTTATTAACGGGACGTTCACATCGAATTCCGGATCGTCAAATGATTGTTCGTATTGCTACCTATCTTGAGTGCACATCCATTGAACAAAATGATCTGCTGGTAGCTGCCGGTTATCTCCCATTCCATCAGCGACTTGAAGGTGAGGCTTGGGAGCAAGCGCTTGAGGAAGCAAGGCAGATCATGAGCAGCCTGCCATTGCCGGCCATGATCGTCGACCAGGCTCTAGCTATCAAAGGTGTTAATGATTCATTTTCCCAACTATTCGATCTGCCTGCTCATCCGGCTTTTTATAAGGACCTCAATATGGCGGATCTTCATTTCAATTCTGAATTCCCAGTTCGTTCCCGTTCCACTTTCGATGCAGCATCCTTCGAATTGTGGGAATCACATGCTATCGATGGCATACAAGCCTACAAAACAATGCACATCTATTCCAGGCACGAGCTTTGGTATAAACAAGGCATCCGAAAACTTCAGAAATACGACGACTTCAATAAATACTGGAACAAGCAGCCCGGCAACACGAGGAATGAGCTTGAGCAGCATAAAATGATTTTAGCCGAAATGGGCAACACAGGTAAGTGGGTTCCTATTCGCTACAAGCAAATTCATATTTCCACAAGCCATCATATGCATCCGAGAATTGAGGCTTTTTTACCGGTTGATGATGCTGCCCGAATGGTATTTAAACAATTGGGATGTCAAGCCTAGTGTGATCGCTTCAATGTTAGAACAAATCAGTCTTATATTTCTCTTATCAACGGATACCATCCTACAAAGGACGGTGTCCGTTTCTTTGTTAAGCGCTGAATCGCAAAATTCAATCACCTCCGCACTTTAAGCGAACATTCAGTTCAAACTCAGGTCAGCTTAAGGCTGGGGAGATAGGATAAGGGCAGAGGAAATGTTTAGCAATACATAGGAAGAGGCGGCCCCGAGCTACTGGTTACATAACAGATATAGTGTGGTTGCATCAGCAAAGAATACATACGGATATGGAGGAAACACCTATGTTTACAAAAATTCGCGCAAAAATACTACTTGGCTTCGCAGTGGTCATTCTCGTATTCATCGCCGCAATCGCCGGAAACACCTTGTTTCAAGGCAAGGTTACCATGCTCACCGAGCAGATTAACCGCAATTACAGCAAGCTGTCGCTCGTTCAGCAGCTGACGGACAAGATCCGCACAGCGGACGGGCTCGGCGCCAGATATGTGATGAGTAATACAGATGAGGAAAGAACCACCTATCTGACCGCTTATGAGGCAATGATTCCGGAGATTACCGAGGCGATAACCGTGCTTAAGAATGCGGGCCTCAATGAAGCGGAGCTTGCCGGGATTACGAGTCTCGAAAGTGAATGGAGCAACTATTTGACCGTGCTGGAAAATGCTTTCGCTTTAGCCAAGGAAGGAAATTTCCCGAATGCGCAAAAGGAGTTCACGAATCTCTCGCTGGATACGATTATTGCTTCGCAGCTGGTCTTCGAGAATACGCTGAATGAGGAGATCCAGCATGCGCAAAGTCAGTCCGCGGAGCACCGCAGCTCGGCCATGGGTATCAGCTTTGGCGTGACGGGCTTGTCGGTTCTGCTGGCTATCTTCATCGCACTGCTGCTGTCCGGCAAGATTATTAAACCGATCCGTGATGTAAATAAACAACTCCAGGAGATTGCCGAAGGAGATGCCGACCTGACCCGCAAGCTGACAGTCCGGACCAAGGACGAGATCGGTGATCTGGCACTTGCTTTCAATAAAATGACGGATAATCTCGGTCTGATCATCGGACAGGTGAGCCAGTCAGCGGATGGTCTGGCGGCTTCCTCCGTCAAGCTTACCTCCGACAGCGGGCTGACAGCCGAGGCTACGGAACGGATCGCCGGCATTATGGGTACGGTTGCTTCCGGTTCGGAGAGACAAATGAATGATCTGCAGACCAACATGACGACGATTGTTGAAATGTCGGCCGGCATCCAGCAGATCGCCGCAAGTGTGCAGGATATTTCCGATGCATCACTACGCTCTAATGAATTCGCCATGGCAGGCGACAAGTCGCTGCAGGCGGCCGCCCGCCAGATGGCTTCGATTAACCAGTCGATTGGGTCGCTGTCCGAGCAGGTGCTTGGTTTTGCCAAACGATCCCGGGAGATCGGCAGCATAGTAGGGGTCATCCAAGGCATCGCCTCGCAGACCAATATGCTGGCGCTGAACGCAACAATTGAAGCGGCGCGTGCCGGGGAACAGGGCAGAGGGTTCGCCGTTGTTGCCGATCAGGTACGCAAGCTGGCCGAGCAATCCGGAGAATCGGCCAATCTTATTGCCGAGATGGCGGCAGGGATTCAGTCCGATGCCGATGATGCGGTCCTGGTGATGAAGAGCAGCATTGCCGAGGTGCAGGACGGTACGGAAATCATTGAAGAAGCAGGACATTCCTTCGGGGAGATCCGCATTTCGATCGATTCTCTGGCCGGACAGGTTCAGGAGGTGTCGGGAGCGGTCGAGGAGATCACGGCGGCTACCGAAGAGATTGTGGAGTCGATCCGCACCGTCACGCAAATATCGGAAACCACAGCTGCGAATACGCAGCAGGTGTCGGCAGCTTCACAGGAGCAGATGGCATCTGTAGAACAAATCGCTTCCTCGGCAGGTGCGCTGAACACATTGGCGCAAGGCTTGCAGGGGTTGGTGGCAAGGTTTAATGTGTAGCTTGACTGGAAATACGCTCTTCAGCAAATCTTTACCTTCATTTCATTTGGTTTTAAGCTTCAGGCGGTATATTCATCACATGACCCCCATACAATAGACCTTGACCCTGCCGGATAACAGCGGGGTCGCTTTTTTTATATGCTGCTATATATAAATGGATCAGCTATCTCTTAAAGAACGAGAACTGATTACAAGTGTGCTATCCAACCATTTTGGCTAGATAGAAAAGAATAACAATTAATGTGAACGTAATATTGCACATACTAAGCATAGAAACGGCCATTGGTTAAAATCTAGTTATATCTTATATTATTACCATAATTAGTTAGTTAATAGTCAGTCTCCGAGTTCGGTCAGGGTATCTTGCGATTGCGGCTAGTAGTTCTGCATGTTTGCGCAAGGAGTAGATCGTGCTTTTTGTTGTGGATGTACAGCATTGGGAGACGCTGCAGCTGGCTAATTGAAATTGGATTAGTGCGGGCAGGAGGGCAGCCTTTGAATCAAGGAGGTGAAGGGGGAAACAAATTGTTTGTGAATGCGCTTTCTTTAACATGATCCATAACATTTTGGAAGGTGGTTGTGTATGTTAACAGGAGACAAGGCATCTGCCAGGAAAACATTCCTCATCTATGGTTTGATTGTTGCGTTGTTTGTAGGCCAATTGGTGCTGTTTCCGGCTGTAAGCTCTGCGGCGGCCAATCTGGCGCAGGGCAAAACAATTACCGCAAGCTCGGTCGGCGACGTTTATGTGGCGGCGAATGCCAATGACGGCAATCAAGGGACGTATTGGGAAAGTGCAAGCAATGCTTTTCCGCAATGGCTAAAGATAGATCTGGGCACAAGCAGCAATGTGAACCAGGTGGTGCTGAAGCTGCCTGCTGCCTGGGAGGCAAGAACGCAGACGTTAGCTGTTCAAGGCAGCACGAATGATTCTGCGTACAGCAACCTTGCGGCATCGGCGAGTTATACGTTTAATCCGTCAAGCGGCTCCAACACGGTAATCATTAATTTTACCGCAGCAAACGCCAGATACATCAAATTAAACTTTACCGCAAATACGGGTTGGCAGGCAGCACAGGTATCAGAGATCGAGGTCTATGGGACGACCCCAACGCCAACCGGCACTTATGAAGCGGAAGCTGCCGCATTATCTGGTGGAGCCAAGACAAACACCGACCATACTGGCTATACAGGCTCGGCATTTGTGGACGGATATCTCGTACAAGGTGCAACCACAGCCTTTACGGTTACTGCTGCCACTGCAGGCAGCTACAATGTTTCGCTCAGGTATGCCAATGCTTCAGGCAGCACCAGAACATTAAGTGTCTACGTGAACGGAACAAAGGTTAAGCAGACTTCGCTTCCCAATCTGGCGAACTGGGACACTTGGTCCATACAAGATGAAATATTGACTCTCTCTGCCGGTAACAATACAATTTCCTATAAATACGATTCCGGAGATACCGGCAATGTTAATATGGATCATCTGGTTCTTACTCCGGCGGCCACACCTACGGCGACACCAACAACCGTACCAACTCCAACAACCACACCGACAGCAACCCCAAAAGTAACACCCTCACCAACGCCTACAGCCACACCAACGGTTACGCCAACACCAACGGCTTCACCTACAGCTACACCAAGCACAGGTCCAGGATTGAATCTGGCCATCGGCAAAACTATTAATGCTTCCTCATCCATATTTACGTTTGTTCCTGGCCATGCGAATGACGGCGATGTCACCACTTACTGGGAAGGCGGGGCTGCCAGCTATCCGAATACGCTGACCGTCAACCTTGGGGCCAATGCCAGCATTACTTCTGTCGTCGTGAAGCTGAATCCGGCGGCGGCCTGGGCAACCCGTACCCAAACGATTGAGGTATTGGGACACAATCAGGCAACCTCCACCTTTACAAGTCTCGTTCCGGCTACCCTGTATACCTTTAATCCGGCCAGCGGCAATTCAGTGACTATTCCGGTTACGGCAACGGCCAGTGAACTTCAACTGAAGTTCACCACTAACTCCGGTTCAAATGCCGGCCAGGTTGCAGAATTTCAAATTACCGGCACGCCGGCAGCGAATCCTGATCTGACGGTGACGGCAATGTCCTGGAGCCCTTCTGCTCCGGTGGAATCGGATGCCATCACCTTAACCGCAGCCATTAAAAATGCAGGAACCGCAGCATCCACAGCGACAAATGTCAGCTTTTATCTGGGTACGACCAAGGTAGGGACGACTCCGGTAGGGGCACTTGCTGCAGGAGCCTCAGCCAATGTCTCGCTTAACATCGGTGCCCAAGATGCGGCCACCTATGCACTGGGCGCCAAGGTGGATGAGAGTAACACTGTTATTGAACTGAATGAAGGCAACAACAATTACACCCATCCGTCTTCTCTTACTGTTACACCTGTATCAAGCTCCGATCTGCTAGCATCTCCGGTAAGCTGGACCCCGGGAAATCCGGCCGGAGGCAATACCGTAACCTTCTCGGTTGCCATCAAAAACCAAGGGACAGCAGCTTCCGCCGGCGGTGCGCATAATATAACGCTGACGGTGACTGATGCCACCACCAATGCCGTGGTCAAAACCTTAACCGGGTCCTACAACGGAGTAATCGCCAGCGGTGCCACAACGGCTCCGGTCACTTTGGGCACATGGACTGCGGCGAACGGCAAATACACGGTGAAGAGCGAAATTGCCGTGGATACCAATGAGCTTCCGGTGAAACGGGCCAACAATATTCAGACCCAGCCGCTGTTTTTCGGCCGCGGGGCGAACATGCCTTACGACATGTATGAGGCCGAGGATGGTGTTGTCGGCGGTGGAGCTGTTAAGCTTGCCCCAAACCGCACCATCGGCGATCTGGCCGGTGAAGCTTCGGGCCGGAGGGCGGTAACACTGAACACGACCGGCAGCTATGTGGAATTTACCACAAAGGCCAGTACCAATACGCTGGTTACCCGGTTCTCCATTCCGGATTCGGCCAGCGGTGACGGAACCAATGCCACATTGAACATTTACGTCAATGGAGTGTTCAACAAGGCGATCAGCCTGACCTCCAAATACGCCTGGTTGTACGGCCCGGAAACCAGTCCCGGCAACTCCCCGGGCTCCGGTTCCCCGCGCCATATCTATGATGAAGCGAACATTATGTTCGACAGCACCATTCCGGAAGGAAGCACGATCAGGCTGCAAAAGGATGCGGCAAACACCTCGAAGTATGCTATCGACTTTATCAGTCTGGAGCAGGTGTCGCCAATAGCCAATCCGGACCCGGCTAAATATGCGGTTCCTGCCGGATTCAGCCATCAGGATGTGCAGAATGCGCTGGATAAAGTCCGTATGGATAACACCGGCAACCTTGTGGGGGTATATCTGCCTGCCGGAACTTACGAGACCTCAAGCAAGTTCCAGGTCTACGGCAAAGTCGTGAAGATCGTCGGTGCAGGACCGTGGTACACCCGGTTTTATGCTCCAGTCAGCCAGTCCAATACGGATGTCGGATTCAGAGCCACCGATTCCGCCAATGGATCGACTTTCTCGGGCTTCGCTTATTTCGGCAATTATACTTCGCGGATCGACGGACCCGGTAAAGTGTTTGATTTCTCCAATGTGTCGAACATTACGATCGACAACATTTGGACCGAGCATCAGGTATGCATGTTCTGGGGTGCGAATACCGACTACATGGTGATCAAAAACTCGCGTATCCGCAATACCTTTGCCGACGGTATTAATATGACAAACGGAAGCACCAACAATCTCGTATCCAACAATGAAGCGCGGGCCACCGGAGATGACAGCTTTGCACTGTTCTCGGCGATTGATTCCGGCGGTTCGGACATGAAGGACAATGTCTATGAGAATCTGACCTCAATCCTGACCTGGCGTGCAGCCGGTGTGGCGGTCTATGGCGGTTATGCCAATACCTTCCGCAACATTTATATCGCCGACACGTTATGCTATTCCGGGATTACCATCAGCTCACTGGACTTCGGGTATCCGATGAACGGATTTGGCGCTTCACCGCCGACGAACTTCCAGAATATCTCGATTGTCCGTGCAGGCGGACACTTCTGGGGCAGCCAGACCTTCCCGGCCATCTGGGTATTCTCGGCATCGAAGGTGTTCCAGGGCATCCGGGTCAGTGATGTGGACATTATCGATCCGACTTACCACGGCATTATGTTTCAGACCAACTATGTGGGCTCTTCACCGCAGTTCCCTGTCGCGGATACAATCTTCTCCAATATTACGATTTCCGGTGCGCAGAAGAGCGGGGACGCATTTGATGCCAAGTCGGGAGTGGGCATTTGGGCCAATGAATCGGCGGAAGCCGGTCAAGGCCCGGCAATGGGTTCGGTAGTCTTCAACAACTTGAAGATTACCAATACAGTCACTTCTATTAAAAATAATACGTCCACCTTTACGATCAACGTTAATCCTTAGACAGCCAGCTGAACAGACCCATAGAAACGGAGTGCTGCTGCTTTCATTAGCAGTGCCCGTTTCACAGCAGGGCCGCCTCCCGCCGACACAGGGGGGCGGCCTTTTGCCGCGGAATAAAGAAGCGGCATGAGCAGCCCGGATTCCCGGCAATCGACAAGTGCCGGGCCATAGCCTACAATGGGTGTTACAAAGTATAAGGAGTAAAGCCCATGCTTCCGATGCCAGTTTTATTCGAAGAACACTCATGGATGCAGCGCTCACAAAACTGTTAGGAGGATTTACTATGACACCCCTGGTAGTCAATAATATTACGGAACTGATCGGCGATACGCCAGCCCTGCGGTTGAACCGCCTGACCGGCCCGGATGATGCAGAAGTGTATGTGAAGCTGGAAATGTTCAACCCCAGCGGCAGCGTGAAAGACCGGGCCGCGTATAATCTGATCCGGCAAGCTGAGCTTGGCGGCTTGCTGAAACCCGGCGGAACCATTATCGAGCCGACGAGCGGAAATACCGGCATCGGGCTGGCGATGAACGCAGCGGCAAAGGGGTATAAGGCGATTCTCATCATGCCGGATAATATGACGAAGGAACGGATCAATATCCTGAAGGCATATGGTGCTGAAGTGGTGCTGACTCCGGCGGCGGAGCGGATGCCGGGCGCAATTGCTAAGGCGCTGGAGCTTGGCGCAGAAATTGCGGACAGCTTCATTCCCCAGCAGTTTGAGAATAAAGCCAATCCGGACATCCACCGCACGACGACGGCACCGGAAATTGTGGCCCAGATGGACGGCAGGCTCGATGTGTTCGTCGCCACCTCCGGAACCGGAGGCACGATTACCGGAACCGGCGAGGTGCTGCGCCGGGAGCTGCCCGGCATCAAGATCGTTGTGGTGGAGCCGCAAGGCTCACCGGTGCTTTCGGGTGGCAAGCCCGGCCCGCATAAGCTTGTCGGAACCAGCCCGGGATTTGTCCCCGCCATCCTGAACACGGATGTATATGATGAAATCGTCCAGGTGTCCGACGAGGATGCGCTGGAAACAGTCAGAGCGCTGGCCAGCACGGAGGGGATATTGATTGGCCCTTCCGGCGGAGCAGCGGTGTGGACGGCGCTACAGGAAGCGCGGCGTCTGGGGAGCGGCAAACGTGTCCTCTGTATCGCTCCAGATACCGGTGAGCGTTACCTGAGCATGGGGATATTCTAATACTTCTCTGGGGGGAAATGTAGAATGAAGCTTATCCGGGGTATAGTGATTACTTGCGTGCTGCTGACAGGATGTTCTGCGCAAAATGCGGCTAAAGAGGAAGGGACAACGTCCACCTCCTCCCCGTCTGCCGTAGTAGCAAGCGCAACGCCGTCTCCGGCGGTTACGGATGAAGCCAGTGCACCGTTGGTCAACGGAACCGATGGTGGAACAACTTCGAACCCTCCGGCCTCGGCATCAGCATCGAAGGAGTACATGGAGACTGCCAGGCTGCATACCACGTTCGGGTTTGCCGATGCAGAAGGGAAGCATATCCTGATGACCCGGGAAGATGACAGTGAGATGGAACAGATGAAATCCCTGAACACGGCTGTCGGCAATAACGGCCAAATTCTCACGTTAACGTTCGAGAAATGGCAGGCTGGGAGCGAGAACAGTAACGGCCGGGAGTCGGCGAATAATTTTGCCAATCTGCAGGGGGTTGTCTATGCGGTAGATGAAGGCGGCGCGACCCCGGATGAAACCTACTATTTGGCCGATTCCGCTGAGTTTAAGCTCAAGTCGCTGCTTGAAATTCAGCCGGCAGCAGAAGGAAGTGGACAGCTCACCGCTGATGATCCTTTGCGAAAGAGCATTTCTGCGGCTAAACAGCGGGAAATCAAGGCCGCCTGGAAGCTGGCGGATTTGCCGCCGGACCGTGGCCTGTACCTGGTGCAATTCGTGAGACAGAACAAGAACATGCTGTTCAGTCTTGTTGTAGTGGATGGCGGGAAGCTCAAGTTCATGGATTATCCCGCCGTTGTTCAGGAGGATGAATATTCAGTATGGCGTGTAGATGATGGCGGTGAGGTCCTGCCGGAGATGTTCTCGTTGTTATTTGCTGCCGAGACTACAGATGGACTGCTGCTCGGGCTGAATTGGTGGGGCGCAGAGGGGATTAATTCCTTTTTCCTGTCCCAGGATGGGGATACCTTCATAGAGCTGGATATCCAGTACGGCCGTTATACCTCGCCTTTGTAGCTGCTGTAAATGTGTATCTGTGTTGCACAAAGTCCAGCCGTCATGATTCTGTGGCGGGCTGGACTTTTTTCTTGTGCACGAACAGTCGAAGCATACTATAGCCGATCACTCCTCCAAGGGTATTCAGAATGAGATCGTCGACATCAAAGGTACCGATAGAGAGGATAGCCTGTGCACACTCCAATAGCAGACTTAAACCCAGGGAGCGAATCAGTACACGCATCAATGAAATTCTCCGGCCGCTCGACTGGAGTATAAGGAACATGCCATACGGCAGGAATAAAGCGATATTTCCGCCCAGATTGAGCAGTGTGTTACTTGTCAGGTTATCGAGTGTGTTCGATATGGTGGCCAGCGGGATGAAATTGCCCCATTGCATCGCACGGTCGATGTTGTGCGCACTGTGTTGTAATTGTTCCCAGAGAAAGATAAAATTTATGGAGCTGAACTTAAATAAAATGATTTTGAACAATGCATAGACATACAAGGCGAATAAGATCTGCACTGCAATCTCTCTCGTAGCTTGTGTACGCTTCATTTCTTCTCCTCACTTTCTATTGATTACTCCCATGCTCGTCAGGGGAACACGGTCAAAATGACCCCGTCCATATTGTCGCCCGACAGCTCAAAACGGCGGTCAGCCGGCACCGGGATCGGTGTGTTGCCGGTAACGGAATGATACGAAACCTGGTATGGCTCTCCATCCACCGTTGCCGAATAGGTCTGCTGCTCCTTGATGAATTCGAGATACTCTTCCAGTGTGAAATTGTTGTCCTGCATAATTCTGCTGTGCGGCAAACCGACATAGCGGAAATGCCAGGGTTCATACTGAATGCCGGTAATGGCCGTCTTGTCACCCGGGTAGCGTAAAATAAATCCGTATTTCCAGGCATTCTTCTGGAGCCATTTTCCTTCAGGTGCGCTGTTCATCGCCGTCTGTGTAGATCCGATATCCAGTGATAAGCCGAGATTATGCTCACTGTGGCCTGCCGGCAGCGCATATTCGGCACCTTTTTCCTCATAAAGCCGCTTTTGTTCTTCCGTATCCCGGTATCCGCTGCTGATCAGAAAATTCGAAATGCCGTCGGCGGCAGCTGCTTCAATCATCTCTGAGAAGCGCTGCACCACGCTTTGCGACAGCATGATCGTGTTGTCCAGCAGCCCGTATCCTTGCACCAGCTCCTGATGCTCAAACAGGTTGACGATGTCCTTTGTAACTCCTGATTTATGTACTGAATATTTTTTGTTGACGAGTAACAGGTTTCCCTGGTAGATCTGGCTTTTGGAAATAACCGTAAGATCGGTTCGCCCGGGATCCGCTGTGATCACTTTGGACCTCATGTCCTTAAGATCATTTCCTGTGATTTCCGCTTCCTTGTGGACAGCTTCATAGCCCAACAGCATCAGGATGACAAGCCAAAAAACCCACTTCTTTTTTTTCATTTCTGTCTCCTCCTTGTGTTCATTCTTTAAGGATAAGAGAGAGCGTTTAAAAAGAAGTGGGGTAAAAATAAAGTTTTTCTTAAATATATACTAATTTATTGCTGAAACGGATAATAAGCATGTTGAAATCCGTGTAACGAAAAGATTACAGCTACCGTGGAAGCCGAACCTCAAAGAGGGTGCGGATGATGTCACTTTGCACAGAGATGCTGCCGCCATGCTGTTCGACGATATTTTTGGCAATGAACAGGCCGAGTCCAGTTCCGCCTTCTTGGTGGCTGCGGGCCCGGTCTCCGGTATAGAACATATCGAATAGATGGGGCAGTTGTTCTGCAGGGATGCTGCCGCCATAATTGATCACCTGAATGACGATATCCTCCGCCTGCGGACTGCAGCTGACATCCACATACTGGCCATCTTTGCCGTACCGGGCGGCATTGGTCAGCAGATTCTCGAATACGCGTGCCAGCAGCTCACCGTCGCCCTCGATCTCGATCCGGGGAGGGGTATTCAGGCGGGCTGTCAGTCCATTGCTCTCAAAGACAGGATATAATTCCTCATTTAATTGGCTCAGCAGTTCGCTTAGATCAAGCGGCCTTTTGTTGATGGTAAGCATGCCGTAGTTCATTCTGGTGATTTCAAACAGTTCATCAATGAGCTTTTCAAGCCGTTGGGATTTGGTATAGGCGATGGTCGTATAATGTTTGATCTGCTCTGCAGACAGCTGTCCTTCCTTCAGCACGAGATCCAGATATCCCAGCACAGAGGTCAGCGGAGTACGCAGATCATGGGCCAAATTCAAGACCAGCTTGTCCTTGCTGTTTTCGGCAAAATCTCCCCGTTCCACCGCTTTCTGCAGCATTTCGCTCGCCAGATTCAGGTCTGCGGCAATGTCCTCGAACTCGTCGTTCGAGGAGAGAGTAAGCCTGCTTTTGAAATCGCCGTTTGCCAGCAGATGAATATGCTTGGAAATCTCCCGGAAATAGGTGGCATAGGGTTTGGTAAAGAGGAAGAAAAAAAGGATGGCCAGCGGAATAAAAAAGATCAGAAAGAAATTGAGATCTCCGACGCTGCCGATCATATGCCGGAACCGGGCCAGCGAGTCCTCCAGTTTAACCTCTGATTTATAATAAAGCTGAAGCATTTTATACAGCGCAAAGGTAAGGACACCCGAGCAAATCATGCTCATTATCAGCAGCATAATCATTTTAAAGCGGAAGCTGCGGATCATTTTAGCCATTGAATGTATAACCTACTCCCCAAATGGTTTTGATCCATTTATTTTTGTTTTGATCTTCGCCAAGCTTTTTGCGCAGGGTACGGATATGCACCATCACTGTGTTCCCGCTCTCAAAATAGGCTTCACCCCACACCTGCTGGAAGAGCTGCTCGGCACTGAAGACCTTCTTGGGGTAGCTGGCCATAAGGTACAGGATATCGAATTCTTTGGGCGTCAGCTCGATGTTGTTCCCGTATAACGTCACGGTGCGGCAGTCAGGATCAACGATCAAGCCGCCCGCTTCGAGCACAGCCTTGCTGCCGGAGACGGGCCGGCTCAGCTGCATGGAACGGCGCAGCTGCGCGTTCACCCTGGCGACCAGCTCCATGGGATTAAACGGCTTGGTCATATAGTCATCGGCTCCGATTACAAGGCCGGTGATTTTGTCCAGGTCCGAGGTTTTGGCACTCAGGAAGATGATCGGCATCTGGTGCTGCTCGCGGATCTGCCGGGTGACTTCATGCCCGTCCAGGCCGGGCATCATAATATCCAGAATTGCTAAATCAATGGAGTGGGTCTGGACCGCCTGTACGGCAGCTCGTCCGTCAGATACTTTGATCAGATGGTAGCCCTCTTTTTCCAGGTGCAAGGCGACCAGTCCGGCGATCTCGGCATCGTCATCGGCGATTAGAATCGTAATTCGTTTCATTTCATTTTCGCTCCTGTATAAGTTAACATGTAATGTGGACTTCAATTAACGCTTTGCTCCTAGTTTACCTTATCGGTTTAGCTTTCGCGAGCGGCGATTTTCGGTAATGTTAATATTTTAAATACTTATATTTGTAACATTTCAAAGAGGGTATAGCCCGAAAGAGTCATGCCGGCGCTAGCTTGGGAATGCTATTCTATACATTAAGATTTGGGAGGGGACAGCAACGTATACGAGAATCAAGCTGCTTATTCTGCTGCTTCCGACAGTGATGGTCGGTATTTGGGAGATTGTGCGCCACCAGTTTCTGATGCCTTATATCTCTATGGACATGGGGAATTATCTGACGCCTGTGCTTGTATTCCTGTTCAGCATCGTGCTGCTGCTGCCGCTGTTCTCGTTATTGGAACGGAACCAGCGGGAGCTGGAGCAGGAACGGGCGGTCAAAACGGCCATGGAAGCCCGTGAGGGTCTGGCCAAAGAGCTGCATGACGGGATGGCGCAGTCGCTGTTTCTGTTGTCTGTGCGGATTGAGCGTCTGGAGCAGAACCGCAGGAATGGTGAGGTGAGCGGAGAAAGCATTGAGCAGATCAAAAAAACAGTGCATGAGGTCAATTCTTATGTACGCCAGGCTATTGCGAACCTAAAGGTTCCAGTCAGCGTTGTGCAGAACTTCACCCTGGAGCAGTCCGTTAAGGAGCAGCTGGCGCAGATGGCAAGTGAAGTGATGATAGAAGTGTCGCTGGACTGGAGTCTGGATGACGAAGCACTCACTTCCGCTGAAAAGGCGGAGCTGCTGTCCTGCATCCGTGAGGCTATCATTAATGTGCGCAAGCATACACGGGCGGGCAAAGTAGCCATATCCGGGCAAGGCGGCCGGGAGCGTTGGAGAGTAGCTGTCACGGATGACGGTGCGGGTATCCTGCATGAGGACCCTTTTGCAGTGAGCGGAAGTTATGGCCTGCAGATTATGAGAGAACGGGCAGAGCGGATGGGCTGGAGATTATCGCTGGGATCGGATGCCGCCGGGACCCTAGTTGAAATAACGAAAGGGGGAGACGCCGAATGAACCGTTGCCGGGTACTGGTTGTGGACGATCATGCTCATGCGCGTGAGGCGATGTGCGAGATTCTGGCGATGGATGAGCGTTTTGAGGTCATTGGAGCAGTGGCGAGCGGAGCCGAGGCCATGGTCTGGACCGCACAGTGGATGCCGGATCTGATCCTGATTGACATTGAGATGCCGGGGATGGACGGACTGGAGACGACGCGGCGGATCAAGCTGGAATACCCTTATGTCAAAATCGTTATCGTGACCGTGTCGGATGAAATCTCCTATCTGTTCGAGGCGCTGAAGCAGGGGGCACAGGGATATCTGCTGAAGAACCTGGCTCCATCGACCTGGATCGAATATTTGCTGGCAATTGTCAGTGAGGAGGTTCCGCTGAGCCGGGAGCTGGCTATTCAGATTCTGAAGGAGTTTGCCGTTACTTCGGTGAAGGAAGAGCGGGAAGCATTAACGGCGCGGGAGAAGGAAATACTGGGCTGTGTCTCCTCCGGTTCCACCAACAGGGAGATTGCGGCTGAACTCGGGATTTCCGAGCATACGGTCAAAAATCATCTGAAAAACATCCTGCAAAAGCTGCAGCTCCAGAACCGTACGCAGCTGACGCGGTATGCCCTGGAGCAGGGACTGGCCTCGCGGGAGCGGGATTTTCCGAGGAAACCACAGAGATAACGGTTATTAAGAGGGAACCTGACAGATACCATAGAAACTGAGAAGAGGGGAAATATACACACATGAATAAAATGCTTCGTAAACTGATGACTTTAGCCGCACCTTCCGTGGCAGCACTGATGCTGTTCGCGGCTGTGGCCAGCGCACATGTGACCGTTGCTCCGGCAGAATCCAGTACCGGTGCATGGGAGACCTATACACTGAAAGTGCCGTCGGAGAAGGATATCGCTACCGTTCAGGTGGATCTGCGCATCCCGGAGGGGGCGGAGTTCAAGCAATATGAGGCAACGCCCGGATGGAATGTAACCATCGATGGGAATAAAGTCAGCTGGACCGCAACCGGTGAAGGCATTCAAGCCGGACAATTTCAGCGCTTCTACTTCACGGCCAAGAACCCGGATGCCGCAGGCGATATTGCCTGGAATGCTTACCAGCATTATGCTGACGGCAGTCTGGTGCAGTGGTCCGGTGAAGAAGGCTCGGAAACGCCGCATTCCGTTACTTCGATTGTGCAGTCTTCCGGCAACGGGGACAGTCACTCCCACGGATCGGCGGACATGGATGACTCCATGAGCATGGATGAGCACAAAGCCATTGTGGAGGACCTCGATAAATCCTCAGGTACCTCACCGCTGCTCTATATTGCTCTGGGGATATCATTGCTGTCCTTTTTGTTAGCTGCCATCAGTTTGTTAAGAGGGCGTAAGGAATAAGGAAAGACAGACATTTACGGGATGCAGGTGGAACGTAGCTTCTGTCAAAATTCCAAAGGAATATGCTTTTGCAAAGAAGCTCCGCGTATTGACACTTTCTGTCTAAGGCGCGGAGCTTTTTGGTATGTATGGCCAAGCCGGTGGAAATCCTATAATTTGGTACGAGTCATCATCCGTCTGAAATAACAGAGAGTACATGCCTTCCAAAGAACGTTTCGCATCACTCTGTGCCCTTGCAGCTGAATATTCAGGATAAGATCTGAAGTGTACGGCATACGGCAGCTAACATATTCTAAAAACAAAAGAGCCTCAGACGATCACCCGTCTGAGGCTCCACTTGCCGGAAGTTGCCTTCCACCAGTATTTAGTTGCTAGGCTGCACGGACACATGTCTGAGAGGTTTGCAGAGCCGCGTCCTGCCGAAATAACTGTATTTTGTGCAATAAAAATGGCCCATATTTGGGGTTTTTAAGTGATAATTGTATTTTGTGCAATTATAAATATCAAATAATACCCGTTTATTCCAAATGCCTCATTTTAAGTGCACACAGTGCAATTATTCTTCGGTTCGACGCAATATCTTGGATTAGAGCTGTATGAAATACAGTTAAATACAAAGCGAACTTAAGAATCTTTTCCCGTGAACCCAACTAAACTTATTTTATGGTATTCACCGGTTTACATTATCTAGTTCTTAAGTTCAGCTTGCACAGTTTATAGACGTTTGCGTTTGTAAAAGGTGATGAACGCTGCTGCAAGCAGAAGCACAACGATGGACACGCCGGTTGTGATGGCCTCGCTTGTGCTGCCCTGTTGCTGCGCACCGCCAGCTCCGCCAAACTCGCCGCCGCCCATACCGCCACCGCCAAAGCCACCACCGCCGAAGCCGCCGGTCATATCACCGCCAGGACCGTTGCCGCCTTGAAGCATCGCCGGTCCGCCCATGGCACCCGGCGCACCGCCTTGCGCGGCCTGCCCGTCTGCCGGAACTTGCCCCGGTGCAACCGCGCCGATGGCGCCTTGCCCCGGAGCCGCCGCGCCGTTGGCGCCTTGCCCGGGTGCCGCTGCGCCGATGGCACCTTGCCCGGTCGCCGCCGCGCCGATGGCGCCTTGCCCCGGAGCCGTCGCGCCGATGGCGCCTTGCCCCGGAGCCGCTGCGCCGTTGGCGCCTTGCCCGGAAGCCGCCGCACCAGCGCCATTCGCACCCGTTGGCGCCTGCCCGCCTGCGCCGCCAAAGCCGCCGCCTGGACCACCGCCCATGCCGCTTCCCGTTCCGTCACCGGAGGAAGGAAGGGTGCCGTCCAGCTGCTGGGAGACCGAACTGGCCATGGTGGACATGAAGGTCTCCACGGAGGTAATTCCGCTCTCGTATTGCTCGAATGTGTAGAAGGTGGATGGATCAGCCTTCACGTAGCTGGAGATCATCGTGTCCAGCTCCTGAATCCGCGCCTTGAACGTATCGTTCTGCAGATAACCATCCAGCATTTCGCGGATCATCTCATGATATTTCGTCTTGTATTCCTCGTTCGCCAGCAGCTTGGCCACCAGCGGACGTTCGGCAAGAGCGCCTTGGGTTGGTTCGTCAATCAGCACATCCGAGCCGCCCATCCCGCCAAAAGCCATATTATAATCCCAAGGCAGGATCGAGAAGATTCCTTCATCTTCATAGAGGTAATAATTCTGCTTGTTTCCTCCAAGGTAGCTGTCCATATTGCCAGTCACGGCATTCAGTGCAATATACCCCAAAGCATCGTCGATATCGATATACTTCTCATAGTCGGTGCCGTTGTTCAGTTCATCCAGCATGTCGACCACAATGTCATCGTTTGATTTTTCGGACTTCAGCTCAAGTCCCGTGTAGAGTGAAGCATCGTCGCCGAGCCAGGTCAAATCACTGCCTTGGCCGGTCATTACACCTTTATATAACGCACCATAGGAATTACCGAAGTTGCGCTCCAGATAGGCGTCGCCGATCTGTTCCACCGCGAGATAGAAACCCTTCAGTTCATCGTTGACGTAGACGTTGACGAAGGAGTATTTCGGTGTCGGAAGACCGATGCTCTCCGCCAGCTCATAGGTCAGAAACTCCCGCATATAGGAGGCATCGCTGTAGTTGTTGTTGAGGTTGATTTTGGTAATGCCGAATAAATTCTGGTTCACATACTCGTCAAAAGAAATCTTGAAGCTGTAACGGTCGGAGTCCGCCATCTGCACAACACTGCGCAGGCTTAAGTTGCCTTTGGTCCGCACGGCCACATTGTCCATTTTGATCCCGTTGTATTCCACGGAGGCTGTCTTGTATTCCTCGGCGCTGGCATTGTCCAGCATATCCTGGAAATCATCCGGGTCCAGGGTGATTTTAACATCAACAACCTTGTCCTTCGGGAACACCTCCGTATCCAGACTTTGTTCCTCGCTTGATACCGCTTTTTCCTGCGTATCCGTAATACTGTTATTGTCCGCAGAAGGATTTGCAATCTGACAACCCGCCATAGCGATAACCAGCAGCAGGCAACAAAGAATCAGCAGGGTCAGCTTACCGCGTGCTTTCATCTTCAGCACCGCCTTTCCTCATTGAATATTCTGTTGCTTCCATAAGGCCGGGACTTAAGATACATAGTCGCCGCTATAGCTGATCAGCAAGGCGTTTTTGACACCTGCAATATCGGAGACGGTGTTTACAAAGCCGCCTTCCTTGTCGTCCAGACGCAGCTCAAGCGTAAGCTCGATATTGCCTGCGGTTACGGTTTTTTGCTTGATGTTGTAACGTTTTACGGCTTTGTTCAGATGGCTGTGCACCTCACGTTCGCTGTCATCGCCTTCACAGTTAAGCACCAGCAGGTACGGAGTTTCGACTGAAGAATGTTTAATGAACAGGAAGAGAATCAGACCGATAATGATCGAGCCGATAATCGCCAGCGTGAAAAATCCTGCACCGGTAACGATCCCTGCAACGGCTGCCCAGAACAGGAAAATCAGATCCGTTGGATCTTTGATCGGCGTTCTGAAACGGACGATGGACAAAGCGCCGACCATACCGAGCGAGAGCACAAGGTTGGAGTTGATGGCGATAATGACAGTTGCGGTGATCATAGTCATGCCCATCAGGGACACGTTGAAGCTTTTGGAGTATAATACGCCGCTGAACACACGTTTGTAGAGCAGGTAGATGAAGAATCCGATCAGAAAAGCGACGCCGAGCGTGATCAGGATTTTGGAGATGCTGATATCGGAAACGAAGTTGTCTACGACCGAATTTTTAATCATATCGGAAAAAGTTGTGGCCGTATCGTTTTCTTGCCCTGCGGTTGCAGCTATAGTCTGCGTGGCCGTGGCTGCCCCCAGTGTGGATAAAATGCTCATTAATAATCCTCCCAAGTATTGGTTTTTAGAAATTTGCGGCAAATGACGTATTTCGAAGCGGATTGCCGGTTTAAACCGTTTAGCTGCAGCGCAATTTTGATGTACTCCGGTATGTATTCATCAAATTTGACCTCGAAAATAATGAAGTTCTCATCAAGCGCCCGGACCGGCTGAAGCTCTTTATCAAAAATGTCCGTCTCATGCAGTCCCGTACGCAGCTCCTTGTCGAAAGTGATCCGCACATTGCCGTTATGGCAGACGTAAGGCTCGCGGACATAATCGACGATCACTTTGGGACGCAGCAAATTGTGGCGCATCTGGTTATAGAGCTCCATAAACAAAGGACTTTGCGGAACGTTCAGCACCTCGTAATTGCCGGCCATGATCTGATCATACATTTCGCGGGTCAGCGGTTCCTTGATCTTGGCGATGTAGTCGTCCATTTTGATTTTTTTCTCAAAGTGTATGACATCGTCCTGTACGTTGTAGATGCGGATCCGGTATTTGGCGCGTTCTCTAAGTCCGCCCAGCTTGTCCGAAAGGGCCGAATTGTTAATATCATCAAAATACAGGCTGCGGATATGGTACTCCCCACTGTCGTTCGCGTTCTGATCGGTATCTATCAAGCTCTGCAGCCGCTGCCGCAAAATAAGGTATTGATGATAGTTAATGAAAAATTTCAATTCATGCCGGAATTGCAGCTTCTTATTCATCTCACACCCCATTTCTCACTCAAAAGTTTGGCTTTGGTCACCGCTGCGCCTAAAGCTTGCTACTGAACCCATATTAAGTGACGGACCTTATGATTTTCTTAAATCTGCCTGAACGTTAGCTGAAAGTTATTACATTGCGTTAACAAATGACGCCGTTATGTGAGGTTTTAGGGAGGGTTATTTGACTTCTGTCTATGAGGGAGGCTATCTTTTATAGACAGAAAGCTAGAATCCGGACTGTTGTTTATTGGAAATCAAGCGATGAGGGAGGGATGGGCATGAAGGATTTTAAAGTGTTGATTATTGTTGTTATCATCGTAGCTGTATTGGTCTTGCTGGCCCTTGGCCTGGAATGGCTTAAATCGGAGCGGACTGCCCGACCTGGAGAAAGCAGTGCTCCGTATGATCTGGTCACTACCTTTAAGGAAGATGCGGAGACCAGCCGTGCGTTCACCTGGTTTACCGGAGATCCGGGCGCGGAGGGACGGCTTGAGGTTGTGAAAGGAAAAAGCGCCGCATTTACAGCAGGAAATGTTGTCAAGGTGCAGGCTATAGACAGCGTGATCAAAACAGATGATGGCAAAAGAGGCGTACATAAAGCTGAAGTGACCGGGCTTGAGCCGGGAACGCTGTATACCTACAGGGCAGGCAGCGGGAAAGAAGGCGAATGGAGCACAGCAGCTACGTTCACCACGGCGGAAGCGGACAGCGAGAGCGTAACCTTTATCAATGTAACCGATTCGCAAGGGGAGACGGCGGCAGATTTCAAATTATGGGGCAATACGCTGGACAAGGCGTTCCAGACCTTCCCGGCGGCAAAGTTTATCGTACATAACGGGGATTTGACGGAAGAGCCGGAGGATTCAGGTGCATGGGATGACTTTTTCGGCAATGTGCAGGGGTGGGTGCCGGGCATTCCGCTGATGCCTGTCACCGGCAACCATGATGAGGTCGACGGGCAGGCAGCAAGCTTTACTTCGCATTTCAACCTTCCGGATAACGGTGACCCGGAATCCATTGCCGGAACCTCATATTCTTTTGATTATGGACCTGTGCATGTGACGGTGCTGAATACGGAGAGCCACCTGAAGAGCCAGGCCAAGTGGCTGAAGAAGGATCTGGCCCTTACAGATAAACCGTGGAAAATCGTAGCGCTGCACCGTCCGGCATATGGCGGGAACATGTATAAGAAGCTGGAGGACTGGACAGAGATATTTGACAAGTATAGGGTTGATCTGGTGCTCCAGGGACATAATCATGAATATTCCAGATCATATCCGCTGCTTGCCGGAAAAGTCGTCCCGCAGGGCGGGAATTCTGCAGGTACCGGAGGAGGAACGGTGTACGTGGTGACCAACGCCTCCGGCGCAAAATTCAACGAGAAGAAAGAGGATCAGTACTATCATCAGGTTCATTTCCAGAACAATAAGCAGATGTACGCCGGAATTACGGTCAGCGGAAATACATTGAGCTATCAGGCCTATGATGTGGATGGCAACAAACTCGACGAGTTTCTGCTGAAGCATTAAGATAGTAAGACTCTTCTGACATTCCGTCAGGAGAGTTTTTTACTATAAATGTAATAATTAGTGTGAAAATGGTACGATAACAGAAGACGGAATTCTCCAAGTTTGAACCATTTTCCCTCACTATGAATCCTGCTTACACTCTATAATGAAAGCGTTAACAAAGTAAAGCAATCATAGGAGGCGTGGTTCGTGATTCGTAACCGTATCCGAAGAATGGGATTAATTGTCCTGCTGGCCGCGATGTCTAGCTCTTTGTTTACCGCCTTTCCGGCGGCTGCCCATGCTGCTGCAAGTGAAGCTTACAACTGGAAAAGTGTCGTCACCGGTGCGGGCGGAGGGTTTGTGCCGGGCATTATTTTTAACCAAACTGAACCGAATCTGATCTATGCGCGTACCGACATCGGGGGCGCCTACCGCTGGAATCAGGCCACTGGCAGCTGGATTTCCATCAGTGATGCCGTGGGCTGGGTCGACTGGAACAAGAACGGGGTGGATGCGCTGGCTACAGACCCTGTCGATCCGGACAAAGTATACATGGCTACCGGCACGTACACGAACCACTGGGATGACAACGGGCAGATTATGCGTTCCAGCGACCGGGGCAATACGTGGCAGACGACAGCGCTGCCGTTCAAGGTTGGCGGCAATATGCCCGGCCGTTCGGCCGGTGAGCGTCTGGTTATCGACCCCAATAAGAACAACATCCTGTTCTTCGGGGCACGCAGCGGCAACGGGTTGTGGAAAAGTACGGACTCGGGAGTAACCTGGTCCAAAGTAAGCTCTTTTCCTAATGTAGGCACTTATATTCAGAACCCGACGCTCGATTATGGCAATGACCTCGTCGGATTATCCTGGATTACTTTTGACAAAAGCACAGGCACACCCGGCAGTGCTACGGGAACGATTTATGTCGGCGTAGCGGATACGGCAAGCAGCGTGTACCGCAGCACCGACGGCGGCGTTACCTGGTCCGCGCTTCCCGGACAGCCCACCGGTTTTCTGCCTCATCATGGCGTGCTTTCCTCAACCGGGGATCTGTACATTACGTACAGCAATGGCGTAGGACCCTATGACGGCAGCAAAGGTGAAGTCTGGAAATTTAATAAAACCAGCGGTGCCTGGACGAATATCAGCCCGACGACCGGAACGGATAATTGGTACGGCTTCGGAGGACTTGCTGTCGATGCCCAGAATCCGAATACGCTGATGGTCTCCAGTCTGAATGCCTGGTGGCCGGATGAGGTTATTTTCCGCAGTACGAACGGCGGAGCGACTTGGAGCCGGATCTGGGATTGGGGCAACTATCCGGAACGGACCTATAAATTCGCAATGAACATTACCGCAGCACCTTGGCTGGATCATGGAACGACCTCCACTTCACTTGATCCTTCACCAAAGCTCGGCTGGATGATGGGAGACCTGGAGATTGACCCGTTCAACTCCAACCGGATGATGTACGGAACAGGAGCTACAATCTACGGCTCGAATAACCTGACTGCTTGGGATACGGGCGGCAAGGTCAATATTTCGGTCATGGCCAAGGGCGTAGAGGAGACTGCTGTGCTCGGACTGATCAGCCCGCCGTCGGGAAGTGCGCATCTGATCACGGCGCTTGGTGACGTCTCCGGCTTCCGGTATGAAGATGTGACCCAGGCACCGGTCAAGTTCCAAACGAGCCCTTCCTGGGCGACAACGACAAGTATTGATTATGCGGAGCTCAGTCCGGCGTTCGTTGTGCGCGTTGGCGGAGCTGATAAGGAAAAGACACCGAGCATGAAATCGCTTGGGATTTCGAATGACGGCGGTTCTAATTGGTATATGCCGAATGCCGAACCGTCGAATGGAACCAAAACAACGGCAGGACAAGGCCAGGTCGCCGTATCTGCCAGCGGCAATGCCATCCTGTGGAGTACCTCCGATATCGGTGTCTATTACACCAAATCGTCGGGCAACTCCTGGACGGCAAGCAGCGGGGTACCGGCCGGAGCCAAAATCGCTTCCGACCGCGTAAACGCGAACAAGTTCTATGCGTTCTATGCAGGAATCTTCTATGTCAGTGTGGACGGCGGAGCTACCTTTACCGCTACGCCGGCAGCGGGTTTCCCGACGAATAATGTAGACGGCCTGCAGCCGAACCAGGCTCAGATCAGCTTGAAGGCAGTGCCGGGCATTGAAGGCGATATCTGGCTGGCCGGAGGCAATACAGTCGAGAACAAATACGGTTTATGGCATTCTGTGAATTCGGGAACCAGCTTCACCAAGCTGTCTAATGTCGAGGAAGCTGATCTGATCGGTTACGGTAAGGCCGCACCGGGCCAGAGCTATATGTCACTATATACGGTTGCTCAAATCGATGGCGTCAGAGGCGTCTTCCGCTCCGATGATGTTGGCGCATCTTGGGTACGGATCAATGATGACGCCCACCAGTATGCGAAAATCAACATGGCCATAACCGGTGATCCGCGGATATACGGCCGGGTATATCTCGGAACAAACGGCCGGGGCACACTCTATGCTGATCCGGTGAATCCTCCGGCTCCCGGATCCACCATTACGCCGGTCACGGCCAGCTTCGATAAGAAGACGGCGAATCAGGCGGATGTGGCCGTAACACTGACGCTGAACGGGAACACGTTAAGCGCGATCAAGAACGGAACGGCAACATTGACTGCCGGAACGGATTATACCGTTAGCGGCACAGCAGTCACGATCAAGAAAGGTTATTTGGCCGCGCAGCCGGTGGGCACAACAACGCTGAGCTTTAATTTCAGCGCCGGAGCCGCCCAGTCGCTGGCGGTTGCTGTAGTGGATACGACGGCAGCGAGCAACTCGGCGATTACGCCGGTCACGGCCAGCTTCGACAAGAAGACGGCGAATCAGGCGGATGTGGCCGTAACGCTGACGCTGAACGGGAACACGTTAAGCGCGATCAAGAACGGAACGGCAACATTGACTGCCGGAACGGATTATACCGTTAGCGGCGCAGCAGTCACGATCAAGAAAGGTTATTTGGCCGCGCAGCCGGTGGGCACAACAACGCTGAGCTTTAATTTCAGCGCCGGAGCCGCCCAGTCGCTGGCGGTTGCCGTAGTGGATACGACGGCAGCGAGCAACTCGGCGATTACGCCGGTCACGGCCAGCTTCGACAAGAAGACGGAGAATCAGGCGGATGTGGCCGTAACGCTGACGCTGAACGGGAACACGTTAAGCACGATCAAGAACGGAACGGCAACGTTGACTGCCGGAACGGATTATACCGTTAGCGGCACAGCAGTCACGATCAAGAAAGGTTATCTGGCGGCACAGCCGGTGGGCACAACAACGCTGAGCTTTAATTTCAGCGCCGGGGCCGCCCAGTCGCTGGCAGTTGCCGTAGTGGATACTTCTGTGGTTGTGACCGGTGGTCTTAAGGTCCAAATGTATAATGGCAGCACAGCGGCTTCGGCGAATGTCTTGAATCCGCGGATCAAACTGCTGAATACGGGCACCAGCGCCGTTTCGCTGGCGGATGTGAAGATCAGATATTATTACACGATTGACGGCGAGCAGCCGCAAAGCTTCTTCTGCGATTGGTCACAGGCCGGCAGTGCGAATGTTACCGGCACCTTTGTGAAACTCCCGGCAGCCACAACCGGGGCGGATTATTATTTGGAGCTGGGTTTCACAAGCGCAGCGGGTTCCCTGGCAGCAGGGGAGGGCCTGGATATCCAGATGCGGGCATCCAAGGCGGATTGGAGCAATTATACCCAGACTGGAGATTATTCCTTTAACGCGTCAGGTTCGGGTTATGCGGATTGGGCTGGCGTTCCGGCCTATCTCTCCGGCAGCCGGTATGGGGGAATGAACCTTCCTGATCTGATCCGGCCGCAACCCGGATCGGCATAACAGGATTATCCATTATACAATGAGCTGCAAGAAGCCATGATTTTCTTGAACCAACAGCCTCATCTTCCTTTGTGAATTGGGAAGATGAGGCTGTTGGGCGTTTTTGCTGTGCCTGCTGTTATAAAGTCTGTCCGCTGTCGACGGTAATGATCTGTCCGGTTAAGGCCTCTTGCACAACAACCGAGCAGATGAACCGGGCGATATCTTCCGCTGTGGCGATCTGCTGCAGCAGAAGATTGGGAGCCAGGCGCAGCATCTGCGCTTCCCGGCCGGTCCACCATCTCGTCGCGACGGCTCCCGGAGCCACAGCATTGACCCGGATCTCCGGTGAAAGCGCGCGGGCCAGTGACTTGGTAAGTCCATGTACGGCGGCTTTGGACACCGCATAAGGAAGAGAGGAGCCGGAGCCGGTATTTCCGGCAATGCTGCCGAGGTTGACAATGGCTCCCTGCTTGCTTTGCTTCATATAAGGAGCCACTGCCCGGGCGCAAAAGAACATTCCTTTGACGTTGACATCCAATAATTGATCCCAGACTTCTTCCGTAGCTGCATCGAGATCCTCCAGAGGGATGTGCTTTGTAATGCTGGCATTATTGATGAGCACATCCACACGGCCGAATGTTGCTGCGATTTGTTCAACCATCGCCCGGACTTCGACGTCCCGTGAAACATCGGCCTGTACCGCGATGGCCTGTCCGCCTTGATCAATGATCTGTTGAACAGTTTCCAGCGCTTCCTGTTCCGAACGGGAATAATTAACAGCGACCACCGCCCCGAGCCGTGCCAGCTCAAGGCTTGTGGCTCTGCCTATGCCGGTACCCCCGCCTGTTACGAGCGCCACTTTGTTTGTAAGCTCCATCTGCATCCACTCCTTGAATATCTTTTTGGGTTGATACAGACTATTTTATAGAGCATACTTGGTTTTGTATAATTGAACTTATTGAAGTGATGATTCATTAATATTGAATCTTGATGGGGGAATGGAAATGGACTTCAAGGCGCTGATTACCTTCCAGACGATCGTAAGCACAGGAAGCTTTAACCGTGCGGCGGAAGAGCTGAATTATGCCCAGTCGACGATTACAATGCAAATACAGAAGCTGGAATCACAGCTGGGGGTACAGTTGCTCGAACGCGGCAAGGGGATTAGCTTAACGGAAGCCGGGCGGCTATTCCATGAACAGAGCCTGCTCATTGTGAAGGACATGGAACGGTTGCAGAGCAGTCTCGCGGAAATGAAATCTGGCGAGGCGGGGAGTGTCCGTCTGGGTGCAACCGATCCTACTGCCAGCTATCGGCTGCCTCGTCTTTTGCAGCAATTCATGAGCCTTTACCCCAAGATTGAAATCTCGGTAGATATCGCCGGAACGCCGGCGCTCACCGAGCGGCTGCTCCGCGGGGAACTCGACATGGTGCTGTGTTCAGCACCGGAGCTGGGAAAGGAGCTGCACTTTGAGCCTCTGTTCATGGAGAAATTCGTGCTGTTAATGCCGGAGGACCATTCGCTCGCTGACCTGCCGGAGGTGACTCCAGATCATCTTCGCGGACATCGGCTGCTGATTACGGCCGTCAATTGCCCCTACCGCAAAAAATTGGAGAGCGTACTGCAGGAATTCGCCGGACCGCCGCTGAATACCATGGAAGTCGGCAGTATGACAGCGCTGAAATTCTACGTAGAGGCTGGTTTAGGCCTTGCGTTTGTCCCTGAGTCTACACTTGCGCCCGTACCGGCGGGAACGGCAGTGAGGCAGCTGGCAGGAGGAGCTGTAGACATGGCCTGCGGAATCGCCTGCAGAGTGGCCGGTTATCCGCTCCGGTCGGCCAGCTTGAGACTGTATCAATTTCTGAAACGGGAGCTGTCGTTATGCTAACTTTGCAACAAGACAAGATAGATGGGACGAGACGAGAAGAGGAAAGGTGAGATGAGATCAGATGAGTGGAGCGAAACTGGATTTACAGCGGATTGTTGTGATTGGGCGGACCTTTGAGGAATATTTGCGGATGTTCAATTTGCAGCGTGAGGAGCTGGCCGGGCGGAGAATACTCGATTGTCCTGCGGGTGTTTGCTCTTTCACGGCTGCGGCGAATCAGCTCGGCGCTGAAGCCGTCGCCGCTGATATTGCCTACTGCCATTCTGCGGAAGTTCTGATGGAGAAGGGAATCAAGGATATTCAGCACGCTATACTGCAGCTTGGGAAGGTGCAGCAGAATTTCCTGTGGAATGAGTTTAAATCCATCGAAGAGCTGAAGCAGGCAAGAACCGAAGCGTTAACAGCCAGCACTTTGGACAGACAACAGAACGAGGAACGTTATATTTCGGCGGTGCTCCCGCAGCTGCCTTTTGCCGATCTAAGTTTTGAGCTTACATTATCCGCGCATTTTCTATTCATGTATAGTGACCGTCTGGACTATGATTTTCATCTCCAGAGTCTGCAGGAGCTGATGCGTGTGACAAGTGAAGAAATCCGCATCTTCCCACTGATCGATCTATCCGGCCGCAGATATGAAGAAATGGACCGTTTAATAGAATATATTCACACTCAGGGCTGGAATACAGAAGAGCTTAAAGTCTCCTATGAATTCCAAAAAGGCGCAAACAGCATGCTGCGGATGACGAGGAGCAGAGGAATGCAGTCTGCATAGAATACAACTAATAAAGCAAACCATGGAACCGCCCGCATTGCTGTGAGGTTAAATTTCATTTCATATCAGCTGTTGCGATATTGCGGTAAAAGTACCCGCTAATTTGAGCTGAAAACCCCTTTTTGGCATAATATAGGGAATTGTTACCGCTAACGTGGAGATAAACCCCAATGATCCCTGGTAACATAAAATTAGAGGGCGGGATTCCCGTTAGTTGTTCATTTCTTGGAATAAGGGCTATATTAGCGGCAGCATTTCCCGTTAATGAGGATAGGCATCAAAATGAAGCAAGGGTGCTCCCGCATAACACACATAAACCTCTATCATTGATTGTTCATCAACAATAGAGGTTTATGTTGTAAGCACTATACCCATGTTCTTCTCAGACTCCTTATCCTATCCTTTGTTCTCAGCCGGGTAGAAATCGTCCGAGGCGGCAGTGTATTTGCCTATCCTGACCGTTAAATCTTCTCTAATCATCCTCAGGTAACGATTGGATTGATGATCAACGTTTGAGCTTTAAGAAGCTCATACCATTTCGTTCCGGGATAAATTGAAAGCTTTATTGCCAGGATCAAAGATATAGTCTCAAGCTCAGGGATTACAGCTGCAAAAGATTGCTCACGGAGAGATTTTACCTGCCCGCATTAGCGTTCCTTCTAGCAGTGTATGGTTCCTTGAGTTGATGTCTATAGTATACCCTGATCCCCATAAGCAGTAAAAAGCCGTATCATTTGAATCTGGAACCATTATACATATAACCCTCTTGTAAGCGCTATTATCCTTGCTTATTCTTAGTTTTTTAACTAATATTCCATGGATAATTGCTGCTGCTCTTAATGTATAATTCACTTATGGCGTAGGAGTTAGGAAGAATGGAAGGAGTAGAGCATATATGAAGCTGTTTCAGATGAAGACGGCGCCGCTTGGGATTGAGCGGATGACGGAGTTTGTGCAGGACAATTATGTTTGCGCCGGATATCCCGGCATCGGTGATTTGGAACAGGCAAGCCGCGAAGAAATCGCCAGACGGCTGCATCAGACCTCTGCCTACTACGGGCCGGAACTGGAAAAGGCGCTGGACAGCCTGGACATCTTTGTACATACAATGCAGGACGGAGATTATGTATTGATCTCAGACGGGGAGTGGGCCTACCTTGGCGATCTGGGCGATTATTTCTATGAGGAAGCCTGTGACCATCCGGAAGATGGCCGTTGTCACCGGAGAGGTGTAACCTGGCTGAAGAGCTTGATTAGTGCAGAGCTGAATCCTATGATGGGTGAACTGCTGGCAGATGCCCTGCCAGTCTCGCAGTATATAGGAACACTGCCGCCTGAAAGGCTGGACCTGTGGCTTGCGGATGCGGGTCTTGGAGGTATTGAGCAAACGAAACACACTGTTAAAGTTGATGCAGAGATAATTGCTGAAGCGCTGTCTGTTCTCACGGCTGCGCTGCATAGTGAAGATGCCGAGCGGCGGGAGCGGGCGGCTGCGGCTATTCTTCATTATGCGAAATGAAAGCTAACCAGAAGTGAAATTAAAGCGATTTCACTATATAATAGAGTGATGTTGTACGAAGCCTATTAAGTAAGATGCTGCTCTACAAAACTAAGCTGATGCTTCCCAAGCGAGTTTGTACGATGCTAATCAAGGAAGCAGATGCTCACAAACTTTCAGGAGGTTCCAATGGCAATTCAATATTTTTCCGACGAACGCATCTTTCATCTTCAGAGCAAGGCAACCAGCTACGTGATTCAGTTGCTGCCGACCGGAGTTCCGGCGCATGTATATTGGGGCAGAAAAATCCGTTCAACCGGTCTGTCGTCCATCCTACAGCGGACTGAACGCTGCTCCTTCTCGCCAGCCCCATATCCTGAGGACATGTCTATCTCTTACGATACGATAGCACAGGAGTACCCGGTTTATGGTGTGGGTGATTTCCGCCATCCAGCCTACCAGATCCAGGCTGAGAACGGAACTACGGCTTCCGAGGCGCTGTATGACAAACACCGCATTTACCGGGGAAAGCCTGCTCTTGAGGGGCTGCCAGCTACATATACCGAGCATGAAGAGGAAGCCGATACACTGGAGATCGAGCTGCTCGATCCTGTGGCCGGGCTGCGGATTATCCTCTGCTATACCGTATTTAATGAATTGAACGCCATTACCCGTTCTGTGCGGTTTGTCAATGAAGGCAGCCAGTCGCTGAGGCTGCTGCGTGGACTCAGCATGAGTGTGGATTTCCGTGACTCGAATTACGATATGCTTCATTTGTCCGGGTCCTGGGCGAGGGAGCGATATGTGGAACGCAGAGCACTTGCTTCCGGCATGCAGGGTATCGAGAGCCGCCGGGGAGCGAGCAGCCATGCACAGAATCCATTTATCGCCCTGCTGTCCAAAGGTGCGGATGAAGACCATGGCGAGGTATATGGCGTCAGCCTGGTTTACAGCGGCGGATTTAGCGCACAGGCTGAGGTTGAGCCGTACAAGACAACCCGCTTATCCATCGGGATTAATCCTTTCGACTTCAACTGGCTGCTGGAGCAGGGACAGGCGTTCCAGACTCCCGAAGCTGTACTGGTCTTCTCGGCGGATGGCATCGGTTCGATGTCACGGACCTATCATAAGCTGTACCGTACCCGGCTGAGCCGCGGCACCCACCGCGACCGTACCCGGCCAGTACTCGTCAATAACTGGGAAGCGACTTATTTCAATTTCACCGCCGACAAGATTGAAGACATCGCCCGTGCCGGCAGCGAGCTTGGACTGGAGCTGTTTGTGCTGGATGACGGCTGGTTCGGTCGCCGCAATGATGACCGCAGCTCACTGGGGGACTGGTTCGTGGATGCGAATAAGCTGCCGGAGGGATTGGATGATCTGGCCAAGCGTGTAAACGGGCTGGGCCTGCAATTTGGCCTCTGGTTCGAACCGGAGATGATTTCGCCGGACAGCGAACTGTACACCCGGCATCCCGATTGGTGCCTGCATGTGCCGGACCGCCGCAGAACAGAAGGACGGATGCAGCTTGTGCTCGATTTCTCCCGTGAGGATGTCTGCCAGGCGATCGGCGACAGGATTGCCGATGTGCTGCGCAGCGCGCCAATCTCCTATGTGAAATGGGATATGAACCGCAATATGACCGAAATTGGCTCTGCGCTGCTGCCGCCGGAAAGACAGCGGGAAACGGCGCACCGTTATATGCTCGGTCTTTATGGAGTGCTTGAACGGATTACCTCGGAGTTTCCGGATGTCCTGTTTGAGAGCTGCTCCGGCGGGGGAGGGCGCTTCGATCCGGGAATGCTCTATTATATGCCGCAGACCTGGACAAGCGATAATACCGATGCGATCAGCAGACTCAAAATCCAGTATGGAACGAGCATCGTCTATCCGCTTAGCTCCATGGGCAGCCATGTCTCGGCCGTGCCGAACCATCAGGTACACCGCAATACTTCTCTTGAACTGCGCGGACATATCGCAATGTCAGGCAATTTCGGCTATGAGCTGGATCTGACAAAGTTTACGGAAGAAGAGAAGGAAACGGTAAAAGCACAGGTAGCGCTCTACAAGGAGCTGCGGCCGCTGGTGCAGTTCGGGGAGCAGTACAGACTGCTCAGCCCGTTTGAAGGCAACGAGACCGCATGGCTGATTGCGGCTGAAGATAAATCCGAGGCTGTCGTCGTGTATGCCCGGACACTGGCCGAGCCCAATGATTCACTGTATTATCTTCGCCTGAAAGGACTGGATCCCGAAGCGGATTATGAGTGGCTGGAAGGCGGAGGCGTGTATGGAGGAGATCATCTTATGTATGCGGGGCTGCCATTGCCGAATCTGCACGGTGATTTCCAGAGCGTGCTCTGGCGTTTCCGCAGAGTCTAGGATTTAACCGGTTGTTATTATCACAAAAGGCCTTGCCGCGATACTGCGGCAAGGCCTTTTTGCAGGTTGCAAGGGTCCATCTCAGAAGAATTCAACAAACTCATTTACCGGCTTGCGGTAGCCGCGCGGTCTGATCTTGCGTTTGTAGTCTTTGCCGATGGTAATCATCAGAGCCGGCACAAGATGGTCCGGGATATTGAGGGTGGCCTTGATGGCTTCGGGATCAAAGCCGATCATCGGGCAGGTATCCCAGCCTTTATCCTTGGCAATCAGCATGAACTGCATGGCGGACAGGGAGGCGTTGCGAATGGCTTCATCACGCTGGAAAGCATCATTTCCTTCGTAGGCATCGTTGATGGATTGAATGGTGTTGTCATATTCCTCCTGGCTCATAGCGCCAAGCAATTTCAGTCCGCTGTAAATTTCCGGTGCCTGCTGATAGGCAAGCTTATCTCCGAGCACAATAATAACGGCGGAAGCCGTGTGGATTTTATATTGGTCATAAGCACCTCTGCGGATTTCCTCCTTCAGTGCCGGATCGCTGATCACCTTGTAATGTGTATGCTGCAAATTGGAGCTTGAAGGGGCGAGCCGGGTGAGAGAGAACATGTCCTCCAGTTCGTTTTGCGGGATCTTGATCCCTTCCACGAAATTCATAGCTGATCTGCGGGATTGCACCAAATCTGTAAAAGTACTCATGATAAATACCTCCAAATGGTTATAAATTAATAGTTAATAAATATCAATAACTTATGTAAATAAACCTACTTACTAATGGTTACTTACTTAAGATAGCACGGCAATTGGGAATCGTCAATGATGAATTACACTAAATCGTGAAATTAAGTTCAAATAGAAGGTAATTAATAAAAATGACAGAAAAGAAGTGATTTTAATCACAAAATAAGGTTATAGAGGCAAAAAGATTGTGACGTTTATTACATAATAGGTGTTATAATAGACGCATGGGTTATTGAATTGACTATTATCAAGCGTTACAAGCTAATGCAGAGGAGAGTTCAACAATGTCAGAAACAATTACGCAAACCACTCCTGAACAGGAAGCACCGAAAGCCTCTTTAACCAAAGAGGATGTTCTGGATCAGCTTTTGAAGCCGGAAGTTCAGGAATCATTAACAACCTTGATAGAACAGCTGCCGCAGCTTACACAGCTTGTAGGTGTATTAACGAAGTCTATGGACTTTGTACAGTCGGTTGCATCCGATGAAGTACTCAAGAATGATACGGTGGGCGCTATTAAAGAAATTGCCGAGCCGGTAGTAGGTTCCGTCAAGAATATGGCGGCTACTGTGATCGAGGCGAAAGACCGGGCAAATGAAAGCAGCGAGACGATCAGCGTGTTCGGAATGATGAAGATGATTAAGGATCCGCAGGTTCAGAAGCTTCTCCGTTTTATGAATGCTTACCTGCAAGTCAGCGGCGAACGCAGCCAGCAGAAATAATTAATTCTAATCTCATACGTAAGGACGGAGGAAACATCATATGTCAAAACATATTGTTATTCTAGGAGCAGGTTACGGCGGATTGCTGAGTGCCTTGACAGTGCGCAAATATATGAGCAAGGCTGAAGCAAAGATCACAGTTGTCAACCAGTATCCAACCCACCAGATTATTACCGAATTGCATCGTCTTGCCGCAGGCAGCGTGGAAGAGAAAGCTGTTGCTATGCCGCTGGCGAAGCTTTTTGCCGGTAAAGACATTGATCTTAAAATTGCCAAAGTAAAATCCTTCTCCGTTGAAAGCAAACAAATTGCGCTCTCGGATGGCACGAATCTTACTTACGACGCCCTTGTTGCGGGCCTTGGCAGCACGACGGCTTATTTTGGAATTCCGGGACTTGAACAATACAGCATGGTATTGAAATCGGCTGCCGACGCCAATAAAATTCACGGGCATATCGAAGACCGGATCCGTGAGTACGCAAAAACCGGCAATGAAGCTGATGCGACGATTCTAATCGGCGGTGGCGGATTGACGGGTGTTGAGCTTGTAGGTGAAATTGCCGACGTGTTGCCGAAGCTCACCAAACGTTATGGGGTGGATCAAAAAGCGATCAAGCTGCTGCTCGTGGAAGCAGGTCCGAAGATTCTCCCGGTACTGCCCGATCACCTGATCGAACGCGCTACATCAAGTCTTGCTGCACGCGGCGTACAATTCCTGACCGGTCTAGCCGTTACCAATGTGGAGGGCAACACCATTGATCTGAAGGATGGCCAGAAAATTGTGGCCAACACATTCGTATGGACCGGTGGTGTACAAGGAAATCCGCTGATCGGTGAATCCGGTCTTGAAGTTAACCGTGGACGTGCAACGGTAAATGAATTCCTGCAATCCACATCGCATCCTGATGTATTTGTTGCTGGTGACAGTGCTGTTGTATTTGCTCCGGACGGCCGTCCTTATCCGCCGACTGCACAAATCGCCTGGCAGATGGGTGAGCTGATCGGCTATAATCTGTATGCTTACCTGAACAATAAATCGCTGGATACCTTTAGTCCGGTCAATTCGGGCACACTCGCCAGCCTGGGCCGTAAAGACGGGGTTGCTATTATCGGCGGCAACTCAACGCCATTAAAAGGCTTGCCTGCAACGATGATGAAAGAAGCAAGCAACATCCGTTATCTGACACATATCAAAGGTTTGTTCAGTCTGGCGTATTAATATTCATTAGCCGGTTTTGCTGGAAGTAGTTCATAGGATCCCCTTTTAGTTACCCGAAAACACCTGGTTTTTTCTTGAGGTGCGGGTGCTGGAAGGGGATCTTTTTTCTGTGCTGAATTACATAGTTAATAACTGGAAATTAATTTAAACTGAATTTGTTTTTGGATGTATATTGAATACGTGTGGTAACAGGAGGCCGGTATGATGCTGTTTTATAGATACACACAAAAAAGCGCACCGGCGGTTATTTTCATCTCCGGCTTGGGAGACGGGGGTGATTCCTGGAGTGGGGTACAGGATCGGATAGCGGCGTTAACGACAACCCTCTCCTATGACAGGGCCGGAATCGGTGCAAGCACAGCAGCATCGGGTCCCCGTACCTGTGATGACCTGGTTCAGGAACTGCATAGGTTACTGTCCAAGCTGGCAGTGGAGCCGCCGTATATCTTGGTAGGACATTCTTTTGGCGGATTGGTCGCCAGACAGTTTTCTGCAAAATTTCGCTCATGCACAGCGGGACTTGTTCTGGTGGATGGCGTACCGGAGTATAAGGAGCTTGCTTATGAGGAGGTTCTGCCCGTGCATTTGATCCCGGCAAACAGGGCTTATCTGGAGAATCCTCTGCTGAACAGCGAGAACATTGACAAGCTGGCGAGTTATAGGCAGATAGCTGAAACTGAGCTCCAATGGCCGGGTACTCACCCGATGTCGATTATTACAAGAGGGCTCCCTGATGAAGGAGAAGGGGATTGGCCGTCGACTGCAATCCTCGAGCTGGAGCAGAAGCTGCAGAGGGGATTCTTGCGGTGGTCTGCGGCTGGCCGCCAGAGGATCGCGGGAGGCAGCGGGCACTATATTCACCATGATGAGCCGGAGATTGTCATTGAAGAGATTACGGCAATGATTGCACAATGTACCAATAGACCTGAAGGGGTGGAAGAATGACGGATACAAGAAACGGGCTAAAGCTGGATTTGCAAAGAATCGAGGAGGAACATTATCAGCTGCGTGATGGTGAAGTGGCAGGAGATTACATCAGCCGGATGCTGGAGTATATCGGCGACCCGGATCCGGAGCTTCGGGATCTGCTTATTTATCCGACATTTTATGAATGGATATCTGAGCAGCAGTTGTTCACCGCAGATGAGCTGCGCAGCTTGCTTGGAGTATTGACCGATGAGCGGCATTTGTTCTACGACATCGGCGGTTCAGGAGACCAAAGTGTATTCACGCGGACCTTCTCTGTGTTGCCGGCAGCTTTGATTATACAGCAGCACAGACTGCAGCCATTTCTGGAGGAAGCTGATTTCATGAGTTTGAAGGATTCGCTTCTCCGCTACTACAGAACAGAGAAGGATTTACGCGGCTATCTGGAAGAAAACGGCTGGGCCCACGCTGCTGCCCACGCGGCAGATGCACTGGATGAACTGGTGAAGTGCCCGGAGAGTGATGCGGCGGTGCAGCTGGAAGTCCTGGATGCGGTACAGGGTATGCTCCAGAACGGCACGTACATTTTCAATGAAGAAGAGGATGAGCGGATAGCCACTATCGTCGACTCCATGGTATTCCATAGCCTGCTTCCGGAGGAACAGCTTGCCGGCTGGATTAGCGCTCTCGGGGAATGCGGTAGCCTGCCGAGGACCCGCAGTGTGGATATTAACCGGATCAATTGCAAAAATTTCCTCCGGGCTCTCTATTTCAGACGGGGCAGCCATATCCGTGGACAACAGCTTGAGGAGGCTTTCATGTCTGCCGAAATAAATTTAAATAAGTTCACAATGCGAAGTGCGCTTTGAAATCCTGCCATAATTGAGGGTGTCCGGAGAAATTCTATTTGATATAATGGAATATGTTTATACCATACAGTGGTTTTATAGGAGGATTTAAACATGGCGTTTAAAGAAAACGATATCATTTTGTTCCAGGGTGACAGTATCACTGATTGCGGGCGCAATTATGAAGACGCTTCATCACTGGGCGTAGGTTATGCAATGATGGCCGCCGCACGTCTCGGGCTGCAGTATCCGGAGAAGAATCTGACGTTCATTAACCGGGGAATCAGCGGCAACCGCATTACGGATTTGCAGCAGCGCTGGGATAAGGATTGCCTGGACTTGAAGCCGACATGGGTGTCCATTTATATCGGGATTAATGATACCTGGCGCCGCTTTGACTCAGGCCAGGAAACTACTGCTGCCGAGTTTGAAGCCGCTTACCGTGATTTGATCGAGCGTACAATGAGTGCGCTGGATGCCAAGCTGGTGCTGATTGAGCCGTTCGTACTACCTGTGCCGGAAGACCGCAAGAATTGGCGTCAGGATTTGGATCCCAAAATCCATGTTGTGCGTGAATTGGCACGTGAGTACGGTGCCCCGCTGGTTCCGCTCGACGGCCTGTTCGCTGCGGCTTCCGTTAAAGCGGAGCCGGCGTTCTGGGCAGGGGATGGCGTGCATCCTTCTTCGGCCGGACATGCCCTCATTGCCGAAGCCTGGCTGAAAGCGGTAGGAGCAATTAACTAGAGCGCCTAATGATTTTGTTAAAGCTATCCCATCTGAGTGTGTTCAGAGACCGGTCCGTTATTTTATAGCGGACCGGTCTTTTTGATGCGCGGAGCTGAAAATTGGATGAGGCAGACCAATGCACGGACATTTCACTCTGCACCTGAAGACTGTTATAATTGTAGGGTACATATTACCGATACTTCATCTAACAAGCTCATGACTAAGCCTGAATAAACGGAAGGAATTCTCAGAGCCGCCGGGCGTCAGCACAAACCTCAAGATGAAGCTAGTGTTCGGAGAAGCGTATCAGGAATACATTATTTATGAAGAAGTTAACAATCTATACCGAAATAATAAATATCGAGTACATCTTATAGAGCGAGAGGAATGTTAAAAGAATGACGAGCGATACAGCAGAGGATTTGCAAGGTCTGAAAGCAGCCGGCAAGGTGGTAGGTTACACTATCGCCGAGATGAAGAAACATGTAAAACCAGGTATGACGACTGCCGAGCTTGATGCGGTGGGGGCGAAGATCCTGGAGCAATTTGGTGCAAAATCGGCTCCGAAGGTTACCTATAATTTTCCGGGCAGCACCTGCATCAGCATTAATGAAGAGGTGGCTCACGGCATTCCCGGCTCACGCGTCATTAACCCCGGTGATCTGATTAATATTGACGTATCGGCCGAGCTTAACGGTTATTACAGTGACTCCGGCGTTTCTTTTCAACTGCCGCCCTATAACGAGAAGCTTGTACATCTGTGCCGCAGCACGGAGGAAACCATGATGAGCGTAATCAATCATCTTCGAGCAGGCATGAAGGTGAATGAGATTGGCAGAGTGATGGAGAGTGAAGCCCGCAAACGCGGCTACAAAATCGTACGCAATTTATGCAGCCACGGCATCGGCAAATCACTGCATGAGAAGCCTTTCGAAATTCTCCCGTTTTATAATCCGCGGGTAACTACGGTGCTTAAAGAAAATCAGGTCATTACGATTGAGCCGTTCCTGTCTACCGGGGCTGACTTTGTAGAACAGCAGTCGGACGGGTGGACACTGAGTGTGAAGGACAATAGCCGGGTAGCACAGTATGAGCACACCATTATAATTACTAAGGGCAAACCGATCATTCTGACAAGCGCATAGAACCCTGCCGAGGGTGAGAGGAGCGAGCGAAGTTGAAAATGGCCTTTATTCTTTTTGATGGAATTACTTTTCTCGATTTTGCCGGATTCTATGATGTTATCTACCGGCTTGGACAATTTGCCCCAGGTGAAGGGCTGGAATGGGATATTTGCGGTGTTGCGGAAGAAGTGACCGATGAGCTGGGGCTTACGGTCAAGATCGGCACAGTATTGCCGGATCTGTCGCAATATGATTTAGTCTTCGTACCCGGCGGGATGGGAACGAGAAGGCTCCGGACCGATGAGTCCTTTATCTCTTGGCTGCGGGGAGCCGCCAATGTGCCTTATAAGGTTTCTGTATGCACAGGCTCACTGCTGCTGGGAGCCGCCGGATTTCTGGAGGGACGCAGTGCAACGACGCATCCCGCTGCGTACGATCTGCTGGCGCCCTATTGTGGCAGTGTGGTGAAGACGCGGATTGTACAGGACGGCAGTATAATTACCGGTGGAGGGGTGTCTGCCTCCATTGATTTGGGGCTGCATGTCATGTCACTGCTTGCCGGTGAAGAGGCCATGCTCTCCGTGAAGAAACAAATTGATTATCCTTATGTGATGCAGGGCATTGTACAGCGGCAATAAACTGTCCAGGAAAACGGGGGAATTAGGATGACTGTAACTAAGACGGTGCCAGTGCCGATTCGGGAATGGATGGAGACGGAGGAGCAGTGGCCCCTGCTTGCCGGTTATATGCTGGACGGGAGCGGCCTGCCCGGACCACGGGCCAATCTGGAGCTGGCAGAGAGCTTCGCTATGTCTTTTGCCCGGCCTTCTGTAACGGAGACCTCATGGGCAATGCTTTCGTCATGGGCGCTTATTTCGGACCACGAGGCTGCTGCTAATGATCCCCGCGAGTTTCTGCCTTTTTGTGCTGTACAGGCCAGCTGTGCGCATTACGGGTATGCTGATGCAGTGCGGCGGACCCTGACAGAAGGCCTGCTGAAGACTGCCATGAATGATTCCAGATGGCGGCTGCGCGAGGCCGCGGCGATCGGTCTGCAGATCATTGGAGAATATGATTTTTCGCTTCTGCAGGGACTGCTGGATTCATGGAAAGCGGAGGCTACACTGTTGGAACAGCGCGCCTTTGTTGCCGCTTTAGCCCATCCGCCGCTGCTCAAGGAGCAGATCAACGCACGGTATAGCCTGGATCTGGCCGGCGGCATTATGGAAGGCATCCTCTCCTCTGAGCCGGGACAAGGCGATCGGGAGCATTATCGCGTGTTGTCCAAGGGTTTAGAATATAGTCTCAGTCTGTTTGTGGCCAGCGAGCCGGAAGCAGGTTTTGCTATGCTCCGCAGATTTGTACAGAGCGGCGATCCCCGGATGCTGAAGATTGTGAAGAGCAATCTGGGCAAAGCCCGGCTGAGTAAAAAATATCCGGACCAGGTTGCGGACCTCCTCACAGCATTGACAATGTGCTAAAATGTAACTATTATTGTTGCATCCAAAGCATTCTTTTGTTTAGGGCAATAAAGGAGAGATTTCCATGAACATCAGCACCCGGTTTGCGGTGGCTATTCATATTCTTACGTTAATCGACAGCAACAAGGAAGGCAAAAGCACCTCCGAATGGATCGCTGGCAGTGTCAATACCAACCCGGTGGTCATACGCAGAATTACAGGCATGCTGAACAAAGCGGGACTGGTTGATGTCCGTCCCGGTGTGGCCGGAGCCAAGCTGAACCGCACTGCAGCTGAGATCACGCTGCTGGAGATTTATCGGGCGGTTAATGCGGTGGAGGAAGATTCTTTATTCTCCGTGCATGAGCACCCGAATCCCGATTGTCCGGTTGGCAAGAACATCGCCGGTGCCATCGTGCCTGTATTCTCCCTCGCCCAGAAAGCGATGGAGAATGTGCTGCAGGAGGTTACCTTGGACCAGATTATAAATCAGATCCCTGTTTACTGAGCAGGGAAGGGGATTAAGAGTAATTTAAGTAAACTTTTAGCAAAAACTTATGTTTCTTTAAGGTTTCAGGAGTATATTAAAGATCTCCACCCCCCAGTGGATGCATTTTTGCTAGGAGCCTGCCGTGCCTCGGCAGGCTCCAATTTTTTTGGTTTGCTGCAATCCGATGATTCTACAAAATTCAGCAAACCTTTATTAAATTTTCATCCGGATTTAAGCTTTGCCGGTTATAGTAGTCACATGACCCCCTTATAATAGACCTTGACCCTGCCGGACGCTGGCAGGGTCACTTTTTTGTTCCTGTATAAGGAAATGGAGAGCGCGATAACGTAGCGGGAGCTTTACACAATATTCCAAATGAATTAGACTGACACAAGGCATACGAAATGGAATGATTTTTGTGAAAGAGGATGGGATTTGAATGATGACCTTTCTGGCTGTGATTCTAGGTTTGTTAAGCCTCTTGGTATTTATGCTGATTATTAGAAAAGCGATAGATGATTCGAAAACTTCGCACAAACTGGATATTTTGATTCAGGAGATCAGGCTGCTGCGCAAAGAAATTAAAGAGAATAAGCATATTATTGATAAACGCCTGTAAAAGGGGGAGCTTTGCAATGATCTTATATCACAATCAGGAACTAAGCGTTAGAAGACTGGTGCCTCCCGATGCGGAGCTGCTTGTGAAATGGCTTTCCGATCCGTTTCTGTTGGAGTATTATGAAGGACGTGACCGTCCGCATACAATGGCGATGGTGCTGGAGCACTTTTATGAAGAGGAAGCCGGGGAAATCACGCGCGGGATTGTCTGTTATAAATCGCAGGATGTTGGATACATACAGTTCTATCCTATTGATGCTGAAGAGAAAGCGGAGTACGGGTATACGGATTTTGAAGGCAGAATTTACGGCATGGACCAGTTTATCGGCGAAACTGCATTCTGGAATCAAGGAATTGGTTCGCAGCTCGTGGGGGAGACAGTTAAATATCTTACCGAGTCGAAGCAGGCGGACAAGATTGTGATGGACCCGCAATGCTGGAATCACCGGGCGCTGAGAGTGTATGAGAAACTTGGTTTTGTGCGGAGGAAGCTGCTTGTAGAGCATGAATGGCATGAGGGAGAATTCAGGGACTGCTGGCTCATTGAATATGAGGGCAGTACGAAATAAGGGGATACTTTATGAAAAATAACCATTTATCTATACTGGGGGCCAGCCTTATTCTTGGTGTTTGTTTTATTGTCGGCTGCCTGGTCATCAGCCATGAAAAGGCGGGTAGCAGCGGAAATGCTTTGCAAGCCCAGAATACTCTGCTGCAGCAACAGGACAAGGCATTAATGACGCTTCAGGAGGCCGCATATTTTCTGGGGCTGGAAGAAGAGCAGGTGCTCAATATTATGAAAGCGGAAAATGCAATTCTGAGCAATAATGGACCTTTTACAAAAGCAAAGCTTCCTTATATTAAAATTGATGACGAGTTCTTGTTCACCAGGGAGGACTTATTGAACTGGATTCGGACAGCTACCGCAGAGAAGAGAATATACAGCGGCATTAAATTGCTGAAATGATTAAGCAAGACAATAAGAATGGACCAAACGGAGGAACTTCAGTGGAAAAAATTGCAATTATTTCTGATATTCATGGCAATGTGCCGGCTCTTGAAGCGGTACTCGCGGATATACACGGGCGTAACATCACCCGTATTTTTTGTCTTGGAGACATTGTCGGCAAAGGACCTAGCTCAGACCTGGCAGTTGATCTGGTGAAGAAGCATTGCGAAGAAGTTGTGATGGGCAACTGGGATGAATTCATCGGCCGGCCCAGCGAAATCGCCGTTGTACAATGGCATCGGGAGCTGCTCGGCCAAGACCGCCTGAATTATCTGAACTCCCTGCCGTTCTCGATTGAATTCTGGATGAGCGGAAAGTTCATCCGTTTATTCCATGCCTCACCGCGCAGCTTAAATGAGCGGGTCCAGCCCTGGGATGATTACGAACAGCGTTTATCCCTGTTCCTATCCTCCGGATTGTGCAAGGAACCAATCATGGCGGATATAGCCGGATATGGGGATGTTCATAATGCGTACCTTCAGCATCTGGACGGAAGGACGTTACTGAATGTAGGCAGTGTAGGGAATCCGCTCGATCTTACCCAGGCCTCGTATTTAGTAATGGAGGGAAGGTATCAAGATCGCGCAATGGCACCGTTAAATCTGCAGTTCGTCAGAGTTCCCTACGATATCGAACTGGCTGTGCAGCAGGCACAGGAATCTCATATGCCTGACTTGGAACCCTATATTAAGGAGCTTAGAACTGCTGAATATAGAGGCAAGGGCGTGGATCACTAATGCTAAGCCAGACCTGACGGGTCTGGCTTTTCTTTTTGAAAGTAATTGACAAACTTATGGAGTGCTACTATACTAAAGTTAGTTAATGTGTAACGGAAACAGTTACAAGTGTGAATTGCAAAAATGGAAGTTGTAAAGACTAAGCTGCAATAAGCGGCTAGACACGGACACCAGCATTTATTCAGGAGGAGATATTATGCCAACAGCGACATTGCATGAGGGTGTGCAAATTGGTTTAGTGCAGATAAGAGTAAGCAATTTGGAGCGTTCGCTCGCTTTTTACCAGAATGTTGTGGGACTGAAGATCTTGCGCCAGACCGGGCGCCAGGTGGAGATGACGGCAGACGGGCAGCGTGTACTGCTCATCCTGCGGGAGATCGAAGGCGCGCAAATTCTGCGCCGGAATTCGGCAGCGGGCTTGTACCACTTCGCCATTCTCGTGCCTGACCGCCCCAGCCTGGGGCTCACGCTGCGCAATCTGATTGACTCTGGGATTCATATCGGCCAGGGGGATCATCTGGTAAGTGAAGCGCTGTACATTCAGGATCCGGATAATAACGGAATTGAGCTGTACCGGGACCGGCCGCGTGATACATGGAAACGTGATGCAGAAGGGGATTATATTATGACTACGGACCCGGTAGATGCCGACGGTCTGCTGGCCGCTGCTGAAGGCTTAACCTGGAACGGCCTGCCTGCCGGCACCGTGATCGGACATGTGCATTTTCATGTAGGTGATCTTGACCAAGCGAAGAAATTTTATGTGGATGCATTGGGCTTTGAGCCAACAACCCATTATGGAGACTCGGCACTGTTTATCTCGGCGGGAGGTTATCACCACCATATGGGCCTCAATATCTGGGCGGGGCAGGGTGCTCCGGCGGCTCCATCTGATGCACCCGGCATCGATTATTTTACACTGCTGCTATCAAGCAGACAGGAGCTGGCGGAAGTGTCTGAGCGTATGCGGGAGGCTGGTTATACAGTAACTGAGGCAGACGGCATCCTTTCGCTCAAAGATCCATGGAACATCGGTTTGAAGCTGATGGTGAACTCGCAATCGGAATAATTTGCTTGTCCATCTTCACTCATTCCCCTATAATATTTGGAAATGAATGAGTGAAAGGGTGTAAATTTTGCAGAAATTCAAAATGGCATACGTAATCCTTTGTCATAAAAATCCTGAGCAGATCAATTTGCTGATTGATCGTTTAAGTGATGAACATGTGGATTTTTTCCTGCATGTAGACAAGAAGAGCGGCATAGAAGAGCAAATTGTTCACCGTGAACATATTCATTTTGTAAAAGATCCTGTTGAAGTGCAGTGGGGACATTACAGCCAGATTGAATGCATTCTTAAAGGTTTTGAGCTGATTAAGCAGCATGGTTACTATAATTATATTCATATCATAAGCGGGCAGGATTTGCCCCTTGTCTCCAATGGAACGATTGTGGAGTTCTTCCAGAAGAACGAGGGGAAGGAATTTGTGAAGTATTTGCAACTGCCTAATGAAGCGGAGATGTGGGGCTGCTACTATCGGGTTTCTGTCTATTATCCAAAATTTCTTGTATCGCGGGTAAAAGCAGTCTCCGAGGTGCGCAACCGGTACATTAATCTGGTGATGTCGGTGCCTTGGCTTAAGCGGAGTCTGAAGCATCTCCCGGATAAACTATATAAAGGCTCAAACTGGATGTCGATTACCGGTGAGTGCATGGAGTATATTCTGGAATTCACCCGTACTTCTCCAGGTTATATCCGTTTGTTCAAGAACTCATTCTGCGGTGACGAAATATTCTTTCATTCGATTATTTTGAATAGTCCGTTTAAGGATAATGTAGTGAATGAAATCAAACGTTATACAGACTGGGAGACCGGACCGGAGTTCCCAAGAACGCTCAGGGCGGTGGATTACGAACGAATCCGCACACAAGGACAGGGATGCTTCTGGGGCCGCAAGTTTGACTTGGATGTAGACCGCAGTATTGTCGAGGATCTTCTGCAAAAGTGTTGAACCTTAGGACCACTGGGTCAAAAGCTCTTCAATCCTGATTTGATTACCGGGAGCGGTCGGGATTTCAGCAGGAGGCAAGGCCGGATCTACCGGCCTTGCCTCCTGCTTGTTCTGCAACCAGTTACGCTTCCCCCTGTGACAACGCGGCAATCCGGCGGCCTGCATCACCGCGGTACAATCCTCCGTGATAGCAAATCACCTGCCGGATCTCCAAATCGGCGAATTTCTGCAAAGAAGCAAGTGCGGTAGCCATGTCGGGTGTCGCCGCTGCATCTGGCCCGTACAGTTCTCCGCCGCGCACCGTGAGGGCATCAGCGGCAATCAGTGTGCAGCTAGCCTGATGATACAGGCTCAGATGCCCGGGGCTGTGGCCGGGCGTATGGATCACAGTTATTCCGCCGCCACAAGGAATCTGTTCACCGCCAATGAGCGTTTGGTCGACCCTTCCTTTTGGTGGATGGGCAAGCACGGAGAGAAAGGCATGCCGCCATTCTTCCGGTACTGTAGGCGGCAGCATGGCTTCGGCGGCAGCCAACGCTTCCGGCGTATGCTTGAGCAGCATTTTATCGCCCTCAATATAGGGCTTCTCAATTTCGTGCGCCAGTACGGTCAGCTCGGTTTCAGCCTGCTCCAGCAGAGCGGGCAGGCTCCCGATATGATCGAGATCCTGATGGGTAATCAGGATAGTGCGCAGCTGATTCCAGGGTACAGAGGCTTCTTCCACAGCCTTTCTAAATATGGACAGCAGCCCCGGGTAACCCGTATCTACGAGAGTGGCGGCTTGTCCGTCCCAAAGCAGGGTGGGGTAAATCGTTTCTTTTCCGCCCATAACTTGAACGGAAATCTCAAGCATGTCTATTCCTTTGGCGATATGCATAATGTTCCTCCTAAAAAGTTAGTGAGCCCGTGCTCCCATGCTTGATAAGATTCATGCTGTGAGGCTAATGCATATCATACTGAAAACAGAAATATAGCGCAATAGAAAAATAATATATTATAACACAAAAATAATTATTTGTCAATATATAAATTGGTGAACTTTTTCGGCTAAACATAAATATGAAAATTGCATTTTGCCCCTATATAAACGTTTAGGATATAATAAATGGGAAAATCATTTTTGGAGTTGATGCAGCTTGGAGACTTTTCTTGCCGTACTGTTAATTCTGGGGCTGATCGCGGCCTCCAACATCGTGAACCGGTTTATCCCGTTTGTGCCAATTCCGCTGATTCAGATTGGACTGGGCGTTATTGCTGCACTGATGCCCACGGGAATACATATGACCTTTGAGCCTGAGCTGTTTTTTGTATTATTTATTGCTCCGCTGCTGTTCAATGACGGCAAGCGGACACCCCGCGATGAACTTTGGAACCTTAGAGCGCCCATTCTGCTGCTGGCGCTGGGCCTTGTCTTTGTCACCGTCTTTGTTGCGGGATATGCGATCCATTGGATGATACCCTCGATTCCACTGGCGGCGTCGTTTGCGCTGGCGGCCATTCTCTCGCCGACCGATGCGGTGGCGGTAGGCGCCTTGGCCGGAAGGGTTCATTTGCCGAAGGGCATTCACCGGATTCTGGAGGGCGAGTCATTGATGAATGACGCCTCCGGTCTGGTAGCCTTTAAGTTTGCCATTGCTGCTGCGGTTACCGGGGTGTTCTCCCTGCCCAAAGCAACGTTCAGCTTTATCCTCATCGCGGCGGGAGGGCTGCTGCTGGGGGCGCTGCTGTCATTTTTGCTTATCCGGCTCAGCGTGCTCATCCGCAGATTAGGCATGGAGGATGTTACCGTCCATGTACTGCTGCAGATTCTTACTCCGTTCATTATTTATCTGATTAGTGAAGAAGTCGGCGTATCCGGAATTTTGGCCGTTGTTGCCGGCGGTATCGTATATGCCATCGAGAAAGACCGGGCTGTATCTCCGCAATACAAGCTGCAGCTTGTGTCAGCGAGTACCTGGTCGGTGCTGCTGTTTATCCTGAACGGGATGGTCTTCCTCATTCTCGGCATCTCCGTTCCCGATGTTGTTGAAGTCATCTACCGGGATGAAACGCTGAATAACTTTATGGTGGCCGGCTATGTGCTGGCAATTACGGCTCTGCTCATTGTACTGCGCTTCCTCTGGGTGTATGTCTATTCGCTAGTAGAGAGCCGCAGGCTGAAGACAGAGAAGTCACCGCTCAAAACACAGCTGATTATCTCGATCTCAGGCGTCCGCGGAGCTGTAACCTTGGCCGGGGCCTTCTCCATTCCGCTGGTTGTAGGAGATGGTTCCCTGTTTCCGGAACGGGATTTAATCATTGCGCTCGCGGCAGGTGTTATTCTCATGTCGCTGGTGATTGCCAGTATCTTTCTGCCTATCCTTGCGGGAAAAGAAGAGGCCGTTGACGAAACCGCCCAACCGCAGAACACGGAGCTTGCAGCCAGATCGGTGGTGATTGATGCAGGAATGACCATGCTGCGGAGCTTGGCGACGGAGAACCCCGGCTCCCCAACGCAGCCTGCATTGCTGGAGTTCACCGACAAGATCGACAGACTATGCGCTCCCCAACCGGAAAATGATGTGGCTACGGAGCGCTTCCGCCGGCTTGGCGTTGAAGCGCGGCTGAACGGCCTCGATGCGGAACGGGCAGCATTGCGGCGTATGCTGGAACAAGGTCAGATTGAATCTCCGGTAGCAGTGAAGATGGAAGAGCTGCTGGATCATACGCAGGCCGTTCTGTGCCGGCGGTTCGATACACAGGTCAAATTCTCCCTGACAGAGATTCAACGCTTATTCTCGGGATTGTTCACCGACCGTTTTAACGGTGAGGAAGGAAGGCGGGCGGTTCAGAATGCCGAGAGTGCCCGGAAAGCGAAGATCGCGATGTGCCAGGCAGCCGTCTCAGCGGTCAGCGCCGAGATGAGCGAAGAAAATCGCCAGGCTTCGCAGCGGGTTATTGACAAATATGAGCGGCTGGAGTCACGGCTGGAGCAGGGGGAAGGCTGGAGCAAGGATGGCGTAATCGACGATGAGAAGCTGGAGCTGAAGCTGAAGGCGATTCAGGAGCAGCGCGACACGGTGCAGCAGATGTACCAAAACGGAGCGATTAATCTCAAGGTAGCCGGCAAGCTGCGCCGGTTCGTGGATCAATTGGAAACATCAATCTGGGAGGATTAACAAATGGGCGAAATCACTGCGAGCGGGCTGTTGTTTGAAGAAATCGGGGAAGCGCATTTGGCTGAAGTGCTGGATATATATAATTATTACGTGTTGAACACTACAGTTTCTTTTCATACTGAGCCGCAGAGCCTGCCGGAAATGCGCCAGTCGGTGCTGAGCGGCGATCCGCGGTTCAAATCCTATGCCATTATGCAGGACGGCGAAATGGTGGGTTATGTGCTGATTGCCAGACATAAGAATAAACAGGCCTATGATACCTCCGGTGAAATCAGCATCTACCTGAAGCCGGGCTGCGGCGGCCGGGGATTGGGCGGCCATGCGCTGCGCTTTATCGAAGAGCGGGCCGTGGAGCTCCGGTTTCATGTACTGGTGGCTACGGTGTGCGCCGATAACGAGCCGAGCCGCCGGTTGTTCGTGAAGCATGGATACGAGCAGAGTGCCCTGTTCAAAGAGATCGGCAGCAAGTTCGGCAGATGGCTGGATATTGTCAGCTACCAGAAGATCATTGGCCAGCTGCAGTAAATATCCCCTATACCCAAAAGTCCGCCTGCGGCAAGGATGAATTCCTTGCCGCAGGCGGACTTTTTATGCGCTGCAGACCAAGCAGCTCTAGCCGAGGTGTCCCTGTAATCATAGCTATAGGTGATCGGTAAGGGGAGGCTCTTTTCTGCGCGTGTCTACTTGTTCTTCCGGCGGAACATTTGTCCAAGCACTTCACTGAGCACAAGTCCCGTGGCGATCGCTCCAGAGAGCAGCAACGCCTGTACGGCGATCTGAATCGCCTGGTTATTGTCGTTCTCCACGAATTTGCGCATAGCGTCATATGCAAGTCCCCCGGGACAAGAGGAATAATCCCTCCGACGCTGAAGATAATGACCGGCATCTTGAAGGAACGGGCAAAGAATTGGCTGATGACGCCGACGACTACGGTTGCCGCAAAGGTGGCAATTACCGTATCCCATCTTTCATCAAGCTCCAAATACAGTATCCAGCCTACCATTCCGGCCAAGCCGCACTGCAGCAGCGCGCGCCGCGGGGCATTGAACAGAATGCAGAAGGATGCAGCGGCGATAAAGCTGGTTATCAGTTGCAAAATCATGAATTGCTACCTCTTTCACATGGGTTAAAAAAGCGACAGCACAAGACCGATGCCAGTCCCGATCGCAAACGCGGTCAGGAAAGCATCGGCACCTTTGGAGAGGCCGGAAACCAGATGCCCGGCCATCAGGTCACGCACCGCATTGGTAATGAGCAGACCCGGGACCAGCGGCATAACGGAGCCGATGATAATCTTATCCATTTCCCGGCCAATGCCAAATTTGACGGAGAAGAACGCGAACAGTCCGATCAGGAATGAGGCGGTAAATTCTGCAAAGAATCGGATCTGTACGAGCCGGTGCAGATAGGTAGCAGCGGCGAATCCAAGCCCGGACACCAGCAAAGCCGGAAGGGCGTCCCACAGACTCCCCTTGAACATTACTGTGAAGCAGGCTCCGGTGAGGGCGGCTGCGGCGATCTGCAGCCATGCCGGATAGGCATGTGCGGCATCGTCCACGACGCCGAGGCGCTCGCGGGCTTCTGCCGCGCTGAGCTGTCGTTCGCTCAGCCGGCGCGAGATGTCGTTGACCTCCGACACTTTCTGCAAATCGGTCGTCCGCTCGGCAATCCGGAACAGCTTCACCGGTTCGGTTCTGCTGGTTGTGAACATGATGACCGTTGGCGTCACGTAGCTGTGCGCCCCGGGAAAACCGAGTGCCTCCGCCATACGCGTCATGGTATCCTCCACACGGTAAGTTTCCGCACCGCTCTGCAGCATGATTTTACCAGCCAGCAGGCAGAGATCGATAATTTCATGCGTGGAAGTATTGCTGTTATTGCTTGTGCTATCCAACTTCTTTCGATCCTCCCCGGGAATGTTATATATTCGATTGTCGCCGCAATACCTGAAAATATCAACCCTTATTCATTTAATTTATTTTTAAGTACTTTTCCCGTTCAGGCAGTGTAAAAGCAGTACCGTTTATTTGTAGTGTCCTCCGATTTTGCCGGCCCGATCCTTAATTTGTCCTGCATCGGTGAAAGACGCAGCCCGGCCGATAATCGTATCTCCATACTTGTTCTTGAGATTGTCAGTAGCCCGTTCAAGCTCGCGGTAGCGGGGGCGGGATTCGAACAGTGTCAGCTGGTACTCACTTTCGTCGGAGAGCGTGGAAAGACTGAGGTTGACCCTGCGTACGGGCTGGTTGTCCCAGTGCCGCTGGAAAAGCTCTACGGCTGCTTCGTAGACCAGATTGGTGGCATTGGTGGGGTCGTTCATTACGGTCTGGCGGGAGAAGCCGGTCGGCATCTCAAAGCTTGCACCCTGGCAGCCGACGGACAGGGCCGCGCCGTTCACCTTGAGGCTGCGACAGCGTCTGCACACCAGCTCGGATAGCTCCAGCAGAATCGTCTTGATTTCCTTCAGTGTGCGGTAGTCCCGGGGCAGGGTCATCTGGTGCCCGACACTCTTGGGTGGAACCTCGTGGGTATGCGGGTTTACGGGACTGTCGTCAATGCCGTTGGCAATCCGCCAGTACAGCTCGGCGTCTATATCGCAGTTCTTGCGGAATTTCTCGCGCATGCGCCACTTCAGCTCGGCCAGCGGCAGCTGGGCCACATGGCCAATGGTCGTAAGCCCCATGCTATGGAAATGGGCGGACATCCGGCGGCCGACCATGAACAATTGCGAAATCGGCAGCGGCCAGAGCAGGGTGGGCAGCTGTTCGCGGGTGAGTGTAAACCGGCCGCCTTCGTTCTTCTTGGCCCACAGATCGCAGGCCATCTTGGCAGTAACCTTGGAATAGCCGATGCCGATACGTACATACACGCCTGTCTCCTGGCGGACGGAATCCTGGATCGCGGCCGCGATGGACAGCGGACTGCCGAACAAGGCGGAGCTGCCCGTGACATCAATGAACTGCTCATCAATGGAATAAGGCTCTACGAGATCACTGAAGCTGCGCAGAATATCGGTGATTTGCGAGGAAACGTTGATGTAGTGCTGCATACGGGGACGGACGACCACAAGCTCAGGGCATTTCGCCAGCGCTTCCTTTAAGGTCTCGGCAGTGGTAACGCCATGCTCTTTGGCTAAGGGGCAAGCGGCGAGTACAATCCCGCTGCGTCTGGCCGGATCGCCGGCAACGACCAGCGGTTTATGGCTGTAGAGAGGATTGGCAGCCTTCTCGACCGAGGCATAGAAGCTCTGGCAATCGGATAGCATAATGACACGATCTCTGTTCATAGGTTCACACTCTCCAGGCAAGCGGCTGAATTTGACCTTATTATAATACGAACATATGATCGTGTATATGCATAGTTATTTCCATTCAGTCAAGAGGCTTATTTTTCGAGCGTACATAACCCCGTAGCGATTCCGCCCGAAAAGATCGTCAGAATCGAATGCAAGAAGGTTTCCTTGGAGATCAGCAGGCCACCCGCGCCGATAATCAGGAAATCCGTCAGAAAAATAATGACGCCGACATTGAGCGGAATATAGCGTTTCATAAACTTGGCGAGCAGATCTGTTCCGCCTGTGCTGGCCTTGAACCGCAGCATAATCCCGAAACCGCTCCCCATCAGAAAGCCGCCGAGAATGGCGCTGGAGATGGAGCCGAGCTCAATATAGTACAGAAAGTGGTACTGGAGCGGTCCGAGGACTTCAATGAAAAACGAGGAGGTGAGCAAACCCAGCACGCTGTTATAGAAGATGTCCCGTTCTTTAAGCCAGGCAAGCAAGAAAATCGGCAGGCTGCACAGGACAATGGCCAGTCCAATTTTTGCGCCGGATATATAGTTGATGATGAGGGCGATGCCGATGACTCCCCCATCAAGAATTTTGTAGGGGACCAGAAAAAAATTAGTTCCTGCAGCAATCAGCAAACTTCCCAGCAAAATAATGGCGTACCTTACACTTGAGCGCATATTCAACATCTCCACATTTAGGCCTGTCTTAATGAATATGCTTGGAAATGGGAAAAAATAGCTATACAGCAAAAAATCCTGCTTGCGCAGGATTAGACGGGACGGGGATATTACTAGACCAAAGCAGGCTCCGGCTTTTTGAGCTGCAGCGGCGGAGGTACGAGCCAGCCCTTCTTTTTATTCAATTTCAGCACAGCCATTCCTAAAGCGGCCATTTGCGCATGATTTTTCATAAACATGGCCCCGATATCCTCACGGATGGAAGTCCCCATAATCTGGCTGCATACGACTAGGCTCAGGGAAACTGCGCCAGCAAGGGAAGCGGCGATTTCCGGATCGGAGAAACGGGCTCCGGCAGGAATCTCATCGAGCTTAACGGAGGGGCGGTCGGGCAGTGCAGGGGGCGGTGTGAAGCCATGGGTCTTCAGCAGCTTGTCGCAATCTTTTATTTCCTGCTGCGACTGGTCCATGAGATCATCAATTATTTTTTTCAGATCCTGATCGCCAGCGTGATAATGAAATGCCTGTAAGGTGGATAATGACATTTTGGCGGTAGCGGAAAATTGCCATAGATTAAATATTTCGCCATAGTGCAGCGGTTCGTCTTTGGGATTGCCGTTTAGAACTCCCATCGTTGCAAAACTCCTTCACTGATAAGGTGGTGAAACGTGAAGTTAGGTTGTCCGGCATCCTCTGTTTTATTCGAAGGAAGGGTTGATTTAAGCAATTAAGACTTGTACAGGACAGCCAAACAATATATATTAATAGTAAAGATTACGATTAAATGCATAAAGTCAGCAAGGCGGGTGAAGGTTGGATGGACTATACATATAAAGTGCTGGAGAGCGATATTGATTTGCTGGCGGCCGCGCTGTCAGAAGTCAAAGTGGCGGTCGCCGTGAAAGAAATAAAAGATGATATTCTGGAGTTTGGCGGGCAGATTAGAGAATACACCCCTAATTGTGTCCGTATCGGGGAACTGTCCTACAGCCGGGAGTTGTATGAGTTTCGTGCTCTCGCTAATGAGTGATTCGGCTTACCGTGAATAACGCTTGCGGAAGCGCAGCGGTGAGATGCCGACTTTGCGGGCAAAACGCCGTGAGAAGTAGGCAGCGCTCTCGAAGCCTGTGCGCTCCGCAATCCCGGAAATGGGGATCTCTGTCTTGAGCAGCAGCAGCTTGGCCTGCTCCAGGCGGTAATCCGTCAAATATTCCATCGGCGTCAGCCCATAGACGCGCTTCATGCAGCGGGCGAGATAGTTATAGTGAAAATGGAGGGCATCCGCGAGCGAGCCATTGGTGAGCGCCTCTGCGTAATGGTTGCGGATGTAGGCTTCCGTCTGCTCCGCAATCTCGGCAGCATGGCTGCCTGCAGCGTCCTGCTGCGCAAGATCCATCATCCGCAGCATCTCCTCAAAGATCCGCTGTTGCTGCCATACCGCGCTTGACCGTCTGTCCCGGCTCAGCTGCAGGAGCAGCTCCGCCTGCCCGCTCCGCTCAAAGGGGTCCGGGAGCGGACCGAATTGCGGTACACGGATCGTGTACGGATGTGTGAGAAACTGCTGGAAATGTGCTTCACGGCCGGCATACACCGGATCGCCCTCGGCTTCAATCCATTCCCCCACCGTGTGAAAATGGATCCATACAAACGTGGTGATCTCCTCGCAAGGTTTGACAGCGTAGTGATAACGGTCTGGCAGCAGCAGCAAAGTGTGCCCGGCCGCAACCTCCCATTCTTTCTCATCTTCGCCAATGAACAGGGTGCCCTGTTCTACAATAATCAGATCGAACTTCCCCATACGGTTGCGGTTCGGGTGCTGATCCCCCGGCTGATATACAGTGCGGTCGCATTCCAGAAAGTAGGGGAACGGCGGAGCAGCCAGATGGATATAAGAAGGACTGAATGTCATGATTACTCCTTTCAAAGCAAATTGTCGGCAGCCTGCAGTTCTGGTGTCATTCGTAATCTTGAGTGTGAAATAGTACAAAAACAGGGTTGCTTATGATTGTATTTTTTATTTATTCTACCCTCTATAATTGCTAATAGCGAGAATGAAATCTAGCGGAGGGGAAGAGGCAAATGAGCAGAACTATTAAAACGCAGCAGACAGACAAGCAGCAATCGGTAAAGATTCAGGATGAATTCTGGGGACGTTACATCAGGCTGGCGCAGGATGTAGTCATTCCGTACCAATATGAGGCGCTGCATGACCGGGTACCGGACGCAGAGCCCAGTCATGCGATTGCCAATTTCGAGATTGCCGCAGGGAGAAAGGAAGGAGAGTTTCACGGCTGGGTGTTTCAGGATAGCGATGTGGCGAAGTGGCTGGAGGCAGTAGCTTACTCCCTGAGCCTTAAGCGTGATCCCATACTGGAGCGGCAGGCAGATGAAGTTATCGACCTGATCGGCGAAGCGCAGCAGCCGGATGGATATCTCAATACCTATTTCACAATCAAGGAGCCGGGCAAACGCTGGACCAATCTGCAGGATTGCCATGAGCTGTACTGCGCCGGACATTTTATCGAGGCTGCGGTTGCGTATTACGAGGCTACAGGCAAAGACAAGCTGCTAAATATTATGCGCAGGATGGTCGATCATATCGACTCGGTCTTTGGACCGGAGGAAGGCAAGCTGAAAGGCTATGACGGGCATCAGGAGATTGAACTGGCACTGGTCAAGCTGTACCGTCTTACTGGTGAAGAGAAATATTTGAAGCTCAGCAGCTTTTTTATCGACGAGCGCGGCCAGGAACCGAATTTCCTGCGGCAGGAGTGGGAGAGCCGGGGGCGGATCACGCACTGGAGCGGGCAAACTGACCATCTCGATCCAGCCTATAATCAGGCGCATATTCCGGTCCGTGAGCAGAGCGAAGCGGTAGGGCATTCTGTACGTGCAGTCTATATGTATTCAGCAATGGCTGACCTCGCGAGACTTAAAGATGATGACGCGTTGCGCGATGCTTGTGTGAGGCTGTGGAACAACATGACAGATAAGCAGATGTATATTACAGGGGGAATCGGTTCCACCCATCACGGGGAGGCTTTCACCTTCGATTATGATCTGCCCAACGATACTGTATATGCGGAAACCTGCGCTTCCATTGGCCTGATCTTTTTTGCCCGGCGGATGCTGGAGTTAGCCCCGGAAGCCCGGTATGCGGACGTGATGGAGCGGGCGCTCTATAATAATGTGCTGGGGTCCATGGCGCAGGACGGCAAGCATTATTTCTATGTCAATCCGCTGGAGGTATGGCCGCAGGCCTGCAGCTGCAATCCGGGCAAACATCATGTGAAGGCGGAGCGGCAGGGCTGGTTCGGCTGCGCCTGCTGTCCGCCCAATGTAGCCCGGCTGCTGACTTCGCTGAACCAATATATTTACACGGTTCACGGGAACACACTGCACACTAATCTGTACATTGGCAGTGAATGGAAGGGTACGCTTGGCGGAACGGAGGTTAAGGTTAGCCAAGAGAGTAATTACCCATGGAAAGGCAAGGTATCGCTGAAGGTTAATCCGGCAGAAGCTGCAGAATTCGGCATTGCCTTGCGGGTCCCTTCCTGGAGCAGCAGCATGGAGATTAGCGTCAATGGCGAAGTGCTGGATCCTACAGCAGACCGGGAACTGGGATACCGGGTGATCCGCAGAGTGTGGTCTGCCGGGGATACCATAGAGGTAAGCATTCCGATGGAAGCGCACCGAGTTTATGCCCATCCCGAGCTGCGGGCTGATGCGCAGAAAACTGCTATTCAGCGGGGACCGCTCGTCTATTGCCTCGAGGCAACCGATAACAGTGAGCCGCTGAGCTCTATCTCCCTGAACGAGACAGGGGAGTTCGCAGAGGTCTTTAAGGACTCGCTGCTTGGCGGAGCCGTAGTCGTTGAAGGAACCGGCTTCCGTGTCAATCCGTCCGGCTGGAGCGGAGGGCTGTACAGCAGGGAGAAAGCACCGCTGGAATCCGTTAAGGTTACAGCTGTCCCTTATTATCTGTGGGGCAACCGCGGCAGCGGAGAGATGAAGGTGTGGATACCGGAGGGCAAGGCTTAAGCTGCAGCACGTTATCTAAGAGGAAAGCAACCCAAATGCACCCCGCTAGTATGGCGGATGTATTGGGTTGCTTTTTTTTAGAACATTGTCCTTGGATTGGTGGTAACGGCATTACTGTATCTTTTTGTGAACCGGAAAGTGAGCTTCCCACAAAAAACAGGCCCCGTCTTTTTGCAAAGACGAGATCCGTTTAATAAACAAGCGGTTAAAATGTTGTCACGGCAGCTATTTAGCCCAGCTCAACTACCACTTGGTGCACTGCACCGTCGCCAACAGGAGCGATGATGTTTCCTTCTACAGCGGCGCCGTCGAGAGTGAGGCTGGCTACGCCTTTAGAGACATGGTTAGGGTTCTTAATAGTGATTACATAAGTATCTCCACGGAAGACGCGGGTAATTTCGAATCCGTCCCACTCAGCAGGGATACAAGGATCTACTTTCAGACCGGCGAAATCAGCCTGGATACCGAGAATGGATTGGGTAATGGCTACATAGTTCCAGGCAGCGGTACCCGTCAGCCAGGAGTTTTTCGCTTCCCCGTGGCGTACGGCATCTTTACCAGCGATCATTTGCGAGTACACATAAGGTTCCATCCGGTGAACTTCGCTGATGTCTTCCAGGTAAGCCGGAGCGATTTTCTTATAGATATCGAATGCTCTGTCTCCGTGTCCCAGTACCGTTTCAGCAATCATGATCCATGGGTTGTTGTGGCAGAAAATACCGGCATTTTCTTTGTAGCCCGGCGGATACGTAGAAATTTCACCCAGGTTCAGGTAGTACTTGGAGTATGGCGGCTGCTGCAGCACGATACCATAATCTGTGTCCAGACGTTCCTCAACGGAAGTCAAAGCTTTGGCCGCTTGACCGTCTTCCACGCCGATACCTGCCATTACGCAAATGCCTTGCGGTTCGATGAAGATTTGGCCTTCTTCGTTTTCTTTGCTGCCGATCTTGTCGCCGTAGTGGTCGTAAGCGCGCAGGAACCAGTCACCGTCGAAGCCATGGGTCAGCGTGATTTCACGCATGTTGTCGATCTTGGCTACGGCATCCGCAGCAACATCGTTAAGTCCGCGCATGCGGCAAATTTCCGCATAGTCCGGTCCAACAAAGACGAACAGACCGGCGATAAAGACGGATTCCGCTACACGGCCTTCGATGTTGGCAGTCGTCTGGAACGATTCGCCTGGCTCGGTAGAGAAGCAGTTAAGATTCAGGCAGTCATTCCAGTCCGCGCGGCCGATCAGCGGCAGGCCATGAGGTCCGAGATTGTTGGTGACATGCTCGAAGGAGCGTTTCAAGTGCTCGAACAGGGTAGCAGTGTTGTCCGGGTTGCTGTCGAAAGGAACCTGCTCATCCAGAATGGAAGTGTCGCCGGTTTCCTTAATGTAGGCAGCCGTTCCCAGGATCAGCCAAAGCGGATCATCGTTAAAGCCTGTGCCGACTTCGTTGTTGCCTTTTTTGGTGAGCGGCTGGTACTGGTGATACGCGCTGCCGTCTTCGAACTGGGTAGCGGCGATATCCAGAATACGCTCTTTGGCGCGCTCAGGAATTTGGTGTACAAATCCGAGCAAGTCCTGGTTGGAATCGCGGAAGCCCATACCGCGGCCAATCCCGGATTCGAAGTAGGAAGCGGAGCGGGACATGTTGAAGGTAACCATACATTGATATGGGTTCCAGATGTTAACCATACGGTTCAGCTTGTCGTCGCCGCTTGTGATCTGATATTTGGACAGCAGGTTATCCCAGTGTGCAGCCAGAACAGCCAGAGCAGCATCCACTTGAGCGTCTGTAGCGAATTGCTCGATGACAGCCTGCGCCGGTTTTTTATTGATGACATTCAGGGATTCCCATTTCTCATCTTCCGGGTTCTCGATATAGCCGAGTACGAAGATGAAGCTTTGCTCTTCGCCTGGTTCCAGCGCGATTTCCAGTGCATGAGAGCCGATTGGCGACCAGCCGCTGGCTACGGAGTTGGTTGCTTCCCCGGCAGCTACTGCTTGTGGAGCATCCAGACCATTATACATACCCACGAAGGATTCGCGGTCGGTATCAAAGCCGGCGATTTCTTTATTTACAGAATAGAAGGCATAGTGGTTTCTGCGCTCACGGTATTCTGTTTTGTGATAGATTACGGAATCCTTGACTTCAACCTCACCAGTGCTCAGATTACGCTGGAAGTTGGTCATATCATCCTGGGCATTCCACAGACAGAACTCGGCAAAAGAGAACAGCTTCACCGATTTCTTAGCAGATCCGGTGTTCTTCACAACAAGGCGGTGAACTTCGGCATTGTGGCCCATCGGTACAAAAGCGAGCTGGTTCACAGAAATACCGTTGCGTTCGCCGGTGATGGAAGTATAGCCAAGACCGTGGCGGCACTCGTAGAAATCGAGGTCGCGTTTGACCGGCATCCAGCCCGGGGTCCAGAAATCGCCGTCGTCATACAGATAGTAGTAACGTCCGCCTGTATCCAGCGGAATATTGTTATACCGGTAGCGGGTCAATCTTCTCATCCGGGCATCGCGATAGAAGGTGTAACCACCGGCAGTATTAGAGATAAGGCCGAAAAATTGCTCGTTACCGAGGTAGTTGATCCATGGATAAGGTGTTTTAGGGGTGTTGATTACGTACTCTTTACGAGTGTCGTCAAAAGTTCCGAATTTCATAAGAGGAAAGTCTCCTTTCAATTGTGAACGCGCGTTTATAGAGCTGAGAAAAAATTCCCTCGGGGCAAAGGGATTTTCCTGCATAACATTATAATAATGATTGCCACTCCTTAAAGAAATGCTGGTACATCCAGCGAAATGGTATACGCTGGACGGATGATGCAGCATTCTTGCAGGAGCCTTACTTCTTCGGCGGCAGGCAGGAGTCTCTTTCGACCAGCCTGGCCGGGAAGCTGATGGTGCTAAAGGTCGGCTGAGCGGAATCGCACAGCTCGATCACTTTCTCGACAGCGGCCTTGGACATTTCGTAAATCGGCAGACGTACGGAGGTCAGCTTGGGATGAATGCGCGAGGCAAGCTGCACATCATCGAATCCGGCAATGGACATATCCTCAGGCACGGATACTCCGTGTTCGGAGAACGCTTCCATCGCTGAGATAGCCATGTCATCATTGGACGAGAAGAAGGCTGTAGGCAATGGGCCGCCGGACTCCAGCAGCTTCTTAACCTCTTCGTAGGCCTTCTCCTTCAGGAAATCACCCTGCAGGATGAAGTTCTCATTGAGCTGCAATCCATGCCGCTTCAACGTATCCTCGTATGCCATATAGCGTTCCCGTCCGGAGTACGTGTTCATTCGTCCGCAGATCATGCCAACTTCTTCATGGCCAAGGCCGATCAAGTACTCGATGGCTTCGACAGTGCCCTCATAGTCCTTGGAGTTCACAATGGCCAGATGATTGCGGTCCAGATGCTCCGACATAATCTCCGAAATGTCATAATCGATCAGCACTAGCGGGGATTCAAGTCCAACCATTTCCCGTACGATATCAATATCCTTCTGGGTGCCGACGATAATGCCGCCGTCAATCCGTTTCTGCAGGAAAGCCTGCTTAACCTTCAGGAAATCGTCGGGAGAGTATACGGTATGAATCAGCACATAACAGCCGCGGGCATTCGACGTGTCGACTACGGCATCGACGAAAGGCGCGAAGTAATTGTTCTGATAGATCCGGGTTGCATTCTCCTTCTCGTTCATGCTGATGGCGAAAAGGCCGATCGTATCGGTCTTCTTGCCGGCCAGAGCCCGGGCAAAGCTGTTTGGCTCGTATTGATGCTGTTCAATAACCTTCAGCACCTTGGCCCGGGTCTCTTCAGGGACATTGGAATAGTTGTTGATCACGCGGGATACCGTACTACGGGATACCCCGGCGAGCTTAGCAATATCTTCGCTGCGCATAGTGCCCCCTTTAAATAAACGCGCGTTTATGAGTTCATTGTAAAATAAATCGCTACAGAAATCAATCACCCGGTTAAAGAATTTTGCCTTGCGGGGAAGCTCTTTTTAAGCTAGAACTAATTTGGCAGCTTCAATCAGGAGAATAGGGGGACAGCGAATGCTTTTTGAAGAGATGAATCACGAAAGAAGCGGTGCGAAAGCTGAAGTCGTCGATTCCGTTGGCCTGGTATGGTGTGAATCCAATCAGGCATAAAGTAGAGTTCGAATATTCGTTATTATAGGCGTAAACAGAGAAACATACGGATAAAACAAACTGGATCAACCCCGAGGTTGCTCTATTTGTGTTCAGAATATGGATAGGATAGACAGTAAGTATCAAGAGGAAAAGCATCCTCAAAACATGTCTTGATATACGAACGTTTGTTTGTTAGTATCAAGGTTATATTATCTTTAAATCCTAAATCTGTAAAAAAGGGGGGGCTGAACGACCTGGAAGCTGCCGCCATTGAGGGAAGTAAGTACAGGAACACATATGTGGAGATGGTCGGGGATTACATAGAACATACGCAACTGGAAGCGATAATGTTATAATGAACAAGAACGGAGATGTCAAGATGGAGCTACTTGATCCGCGCAATGATTTTTTGTTCAAACGTATATTTGGCAGTGAAGAGAACCGTGATGTACTAATCGCTTTCCTTAACCGGACATTTGCTGAGGCTGGGAAGCCGCCACTAAGCGAGATCATTCTACTTAACCCGTACACTGACAAAGATTCTCCTCGCGATAAGCAGTCTATACTGGACATTCGTGCTAGAACAACAGAAGGCGAAATCATTAATATCGAGATGCAATTGTTTAATAAATATGATACAGAGAAGAGAACTTTGTTCTATTGGAGTAAACAATACTCCAGCCAATTACAGGAAAGCCAGTCTTATAGCCAATTGAAGCGTTGTGTGACTATTAATATCCTAAACTATACATTGCTGCCCAATGAGATGTATCATAACGTGTTTCATCTGCGTGAAGACCGGACCGGAATTTCTCTGATTGAAGACATTGAAATTCATTTTTTGGAACTTCCGAAGCTAGATGAGCAAATCGTTTCGCTGGAGCAAGGCGGTCTTGCGAATTGGTTGCTCTTTTTGAAAGGCGCAGATCAATCCAAATGGGAGGTGCTGACAATGAATGAGCCTATACTAAAGAAGGCTATGAATACGCTGGAGTTCTTAAGTCAGAATGAGGAAGCCCGCAGACAGTATGAAGATCGCCAAAAATATTTACATGATGAAGCTTCAATGTATGAAACGGCGAAGACTAGAGGGTTCACTGAAGGTGTTGCTGAAGGAAAAGCAAAAGGAAAAGCTGAAGGAAAGGCTGAAGGTGAAGCTCAGGCGAAAAGAGAGATTGCGCGGAAGCTCCTTGGACTCGGCGTTGATCTGCCTGTAATCGCTGAAGCATCTGGCCTGACGGTAGAAGAAATTAAACAACTGAAGCCACTGCAATGAACATCCGCCATTGTTAGCTACAAACCCAAGAAAGCCTCTCCAAACTACGGAGGGCTTTCTTGGTTTGAGGTCCGCTTAGAATTTATCGAATTTTTCAACCCTATATGGATGCGACTTCTCCACACTGTGTGCAGAGGGTAAGGATAAGTTTAGAGCCAAAGGAAAAAGGTTTGTTCATGGGTCTGACAACAGCGTGCCCCTCCATTTGACCTTTGGATAAAGAAGTACCCCCGCACACTTTGCACACTAACTCATCTTGATGCATACGCTCACCCTGAATTCTATTTATAGTCTACTACGTTTGGTTAGATTTAGAAGTTTAGAAGGATAATTTATCCATTCCATGATTTCTTCACACACTCTATTAACAATCAGGTGTTAAATTGAAGATATCCCCAGCTTGTATGTAGTATATACGTTCATGAACTCTTGACTCTGCCAGCTGCTGGCAGGGTCGTTTTTTAAATTATATGAATTTTTAGATGCTTCACGCTATAAATTATCCGTTTCAGCTTGTTCATAAGTTTGCAAATCGACGTGAGATACTATGCAATTTAGAAGTTTGTATAAGATTGCCGCAGAGAAAGTGCATTGAAAGCTGATGAAGACGTGCTACTATTGTCATTAGGATTATTGAGAATGATAATCAATAACAATGATGTATAGGAGTGAAGAGATCAATGGCAAGTTGGGGTCGAAAATGTATTTGGACAGCTGTACTTGTACTGGCAATGTCCGCTTTGGCGGCTTGCGGCACGAATAATAATGCTGCCGGAGGAAAAAACGTTCAAACAGAGAATGCGGCGAATCCAACCGCAGCAAGCAATACATCCACCGATGCAGGCACCGATACTTCAGCCGAAGATGGCACACGGACTGTCGTCGGGGAATTCGGAGAGGTTGAAATCCCCGTTAGTCCTAAGCGGGTGGCAGGGATCTATGTGGAGGATTATCTGAAGGCGTTAGGCGTTACCCCGGTCGTGCAATGGTATCATCCCAGCTGGGGCAAGCAGGATTATTTGAATCTGGATGTGCCGGAATACGATATTACCGGGAGCATTGAGGCATTGTTGGAAAAAAATCCGGACTTAATCATTGCCGACGGAGGAGCAGATGCAGCAAAATACGAACAATATTCCAAGGTAGCGCCAACCTTCCGTCTGCCGGAGAAAGTGCTGCAGGATTCAAGACAAATGCTCACAGCTATCGCAGAGGCGCTTGGCATTCCGGAAAAGGGCGAAGCTGTACTTGCGGAGTATGACCAGAAGGTGGCGGATGGAAAAGCCAAGCTGCAGCAGGCGTTGGGGCAGGAGAAGGTAGCTGTAATCCGGCTTAACGTTGCTGAGAAAACCTTTGCGCTATTTGGTGTCAAAAACCGCTTTACGGGTGTGATCTATGATCAATTTGGTCTGACTCCCGTCCCTATGGCTGCGGAGATGACTGAATTTCAGTCCATTATTTCCGAAGAAGTGATACCAGATCTTGAAGCGGATCATATCATTGTATTCCCTGACAACGGAGGATGGGACACTGCGGAGAACGAGGAAGCAATCAAAATTCTGGGTGGCCCGTTGTGGAAGAACCTGCCTGCGGTGAAGAACGGGAATATTTACAGAATGGAACGCTCCCACTGGCAGTCCGGCGCCATTACAGCCAATTCGATGAAGCTAGATGATCTGCTGAAAGCAATGGTGAAATAAAACGCCAGGCAAACTGATAGACTAACCCCCCTAAAAGAAACCGCGGCAGCCATGGACGAGAATTAAAGTCCTGGACTGCCGCTTTTTTATTGAACTGTCGTTCCCGCTAGCGATACTTCTTACTCACTAAAAACTCAACAATAGGTAATGTAATCATTGCTAATCCTAATACCCCTAATAAAAAAATGTTCATTGTTTCATTTACGATTTCATCAGCAACTAAAGCTCCAAGTATAAAAAAAAGAAGAAGAAAGTAACTTATTTTCGAGCTTCTCTCCGTAATCTTTTTTCCTAACTCGTCATCCTCAAATATACCATCTTTGTCTGCCTTGCTTCCCCAGGTGATCATAGGAAAAAACATCATTAATAGCGTTGCGATTGTTATTATTTCGTTAAATCCAACGTCTTTTCCAACAATGACCTTATAGATGGTAAAGGCCACCACTATTAGAGTGGCTGCCCCTACTGTGATTGCACCTATTTTTCGGGTGTTCATACCTCTTCTCTCCCTTCTTGTAAGAATAACTTATCGATTCTAACTCCTAAATGTTTGGCAATATCAAAGGCTAATTGCAAGCTTGGGTCATATTTGTTGTTTTCAATGGCATTTATGGTCTGTCTGCTAACATTGCATAAATCTGCTAACTTGCCTTGTGATATATCTTTTTGCTCTCGAAATTTTTTGATATGATTTTGCATTTAATTCCACCTTCTTCGTTAGATGGGTGTAAAAAAAGTTTTTACATGTAGATTTTAAAATAACATGGGTGAAGTGTCAAACATCTTTTACATCTTTGAACAGCATGGTTGATAGGCTTTCATTTTTGTTTTACACTAAGGAAATGAAAATGATTCTCAATTAGGGGGCGGGAGAATGGCAGAGCAGCTCAGTGAAAGCACTGAAAAAAAGCTGTTATACAGCTTGACTAACATAGAAGCACTAGCCCAATCCCCTGCGGGAAACGGACAAATGGCTGTGTTTCAGGAGCACACATTAATCATAGTATCGGAAGGGCAGGGCTGGCTCGAAGCGGAGGAAAGACGTTATCCTTTAGACAAAGGCGCAGGCTTTCTGATTAAGGCTGGTTCTATGAACAGAATTCAGGCCGGAGAGCGGGGGCTTAGCTTTTACCGGCTTGCCTTTGAGGTTATCGGCACTGGGGATGGCAGACACCGCGGAAAGGAGAAATTGCCCGGGAATGCCATACTCCAGCCGGGTCTCTTAAGCTGCAGACCTTTTTCACAATGTGCACTGCTGCTGGATTCCATTTATCATAGCCGCAGGAGCCCCGATGACATCGAATGGTTCGCGGGTCATACCCGTTTTCAGGAGCTGCTGCTGCTGATCATGCGAGCCAATTCCCCGGCAGTTCAGACAAAGAATGATCATGAGGCGGTACAACGTTCCATTCACTATATGCAGGAGCATTACAGTGAACCGGTATCCGTCGATCAATTGGCAGAGATTGCAGGCATTGGGCGCGCGCGTTACACACAGCTTTTTAAAGAGATTACCGGCAAGATTCCCTTGGAGCATTTGAACGCCCTCCGTATCGAACGGGCGCAGCAGCAGCTGCTTCTGACCAAGGACCGTCTGCATGATATCGCACTTACTGCCGGCTATAGCAATGAGTATTATTTTAACCGGCGTTTCAAGGGAGCGGTAGGTGTTACACCCGGTCAATACAGGAGCCTTCATCAGGATGGGGTCCGTGTATTCGCGCCTTTTCTGGAGGATTATCTGCTGGCTTTGGGCATTACTCCGGTGGCTCAATATTGTCATGCCCAGTGGGGCAAGCAGGAGTACCTGGGTCTGGAGCAGGTGCCAACGTTTGATATTTCCCGCGGAGATTGGTCGGAGCTTTCCCGTTACACGCCCGAGCTGATTATGCTGGATGACGGCTTTCAGCGCTGGCATTTAGGTGAGTGCCGCCGGATTGCTCCGCTGTTCAGACTCCCGTTTCACCAGGAAGACTGGCGTGCAACACTGCGCTCTGCAGCTGCTGTCTTCGGCAGAACGGAACATGTGCAGGAGGTCATCGGCCATTATGAGCAGCAGGCCCAGCAGGCGAAGCGGATCCTCAGCCGCAGCGTCCGGGGACAGACGGTAGCGTTACTCCGAATTTCTTCCTGCGGAGTTGCTCTCTATGGATGTGAGGGTCTGGGATATACAGCAAGCGTATTGCATGAGGATCTCGGGCTCCAGCGGCATCCGTTGGTCCGGCAGCTCACCCGGGGACAGAAGCGTGTGAGCCTAACAAGTGAAGAGTTGTCAGGCCTGACGGCGGATCATTTGTTCATTACTTTTGACCGGCAGGAAGGTGAAGGCCGGGAGCTGCTGGATACTCCGCTGTGGAGAAGCCTGCCCGCTGTGCGCAACCGCAACGTGTACGAGGTGGATTTTATGGCCTGGATGAATTATGGTGTGCTTTCGCATCAGAGGAAGATCGAGGATGTGCTGCGGGTACTGGCGTAAAGAGCCGGTTACCTATGTGGGATAGGTTCATGAATGATTTGACTCTGCCGGATGCGGCGGGGTCTTTTTTTATATCTAATTTTGATTGAATCTAGGCCATAGAAGATAGTTTCACCACTATTTAATAAAAGTAAAATGTATTTTATTACTGATTCACTTATCTATTACATTTATTCTTTGGAAGAATAGAATACTATATCTAGTTCTAGGAGGTGATTCTTATGTCGATTCTCTTACCTCAGCAGTTTTACTCTCTGGCTACCAATGTTGGTAAATCTTATTTTGAAAACTTGAACAATGGAGCAAATGCTACAATTACCGTTAATAACAACGGTCCGTTTCCGATCCTTCTTGTAGTTACACGTGTTAATGCTCCTGTTATCACTTATGAAATACCTCCAGTCAATAGCCTCACGCTGGAAGTTGCTTTGCTGTTGGCAGCTGCTCTCCAGGCCACAGCTGCTGGTCCTGCTGCAGGTTCAATTCAAATTGCTACTGCAGATTTCTAGTTTTAAAAACAACAATAGATAGATTTGAATGTAGAGCATGTGTATCATAACCCGCCGGGCTTGTCCTGACGGGTTTGTTTTTGTTTATTCTTTGACGTATATTGGCACATTTTGTATGCTTATTGAACAATTAGGGGGAGGGAGCGCAAAATAAACGGATCAGAAAATATGAGGAGTCTTTGCGATATTATTTAGAAGTTGTATGAGCTGATCAATAGTGAACGAGAACCATACAAGCACTAGGCAAAATATTATACATACACATAGTCAATCATTTTGAAACAAAGGAGTTTTCGTAATGAGAAATATAGTAAAAAGAATGCTATTTATCATGTGTTTGATTTTGGCTTCAACTGGCACAGGTAGTTATGTGCACGCCGACATGAATCAGACAATCAAAGTAATGGTGAATGGTCAGCTTTTAAATATGAACCAGCCAGCCGTTTATAAAAATGGCCGGGTAATGGTACCTATGCGTGCTGTCAGTGAAGCTTTAAATGCTACTATTAAATTCCAGTCTGCTAAGAAGCCAATTGTGATCGAAAGCGCTTCCTTCGAGGTTTCTTTTACTTTGGGGCAAAAAACGGCCTATACGAACGGGAAGAAGCTTGCTCTTGAGGTTCCGCCGCAGAACATCAACAATACCATGATGGTGCCCATTGAGTTAATTTCCAAAGGAATGAATACAGATGTGGTATGGAAAGATGTCTGGAAGACCGTAGCTATCGAATCGAAGCATGCGGCTAGTGAGGTAGTTACAACGCAAGCTGAAGCATTACAAAAAGCTAAGTACCTTATAGATGGAGACAACAGCACAGCAAAAATCAAGGGGCAGGAGCTTCTAAGATACTATAGCGTTAATCTGGACGGTTACAATAACGGTGTGTACCTTGTTGATAAGTACAACGGTGAAGTGCTTTATTATTCTATTTCTGATGGAGCTTTTCAAAGTATATCTCGAAGTAATGCCCTTGAAGTTTTGGAAGCAAAGATAGAATCTCAGTCACAGGAACTAACTATTGACGACAACGATGAGATTAAAATCATCAACGGGAACAAATACTACGCTTTTAATGTTGAAATAGGAGATGAAAAATATTTTAACTCTTATGTTGTTACCACTATGTATGTCAGTGTAGATGGAGAAACTTTCCTCATGTTGAATAAAGACCATCAAGTTGTAGGTTTCTCTGACAAAGCTTTCTCAGAAAATATGAATGCTGTTTCTTTGAGAGTAAAAGCTTTAGAAGTTCTTGATAAAAAAGTTAGATCCCTTCTTGGAAATGAACCTAATCTTATGGATGATGGTGAGATTAAGACAATCAATAAGCAAAATTACTATGTTATCGAAGTGTGTTTTGTAGGGGCAAATAATCCCTATTATTATGTGACTACTGCGTATGTAAGCGCGGGTGCTAAAAGCATATATATGCTGACGAAGGACAATAAGGTTGTTCTGTTCTCGGACAAATTGTTTGTTCAATATATAAATGATGCTCTCAATGGATAAACGCCATTCTTGAATGGATATTTGATGTTCAGCTTATCCGTCTTGGTTTTGTATGGTTGACCAAATGATATGATAACCCGCCGGGCTTTTTGAGCTGGCGGGGTTTCTTCGCTTCAGACGTGTATTCCAGGATATCTTGTAGGAGCGAGTATATTGTAACAATCAATTATCATGAGGAAGCGGACCTATTTCGTAGTAAATAAGTAGTATACGGTAACTCTATTTCGGATTTATAATTAATGCATTGAATGAAAATAATGTCAGGCGGTGTTGTGTGTTGCCATGGGAGCCAATGCTATTCATGTTCTTTTCTACTATTGAACTCATGTCTATTTATTATTTGATTATGTCGCTCTTTAGATTCAAGTGGAAACATCATGCTTGGCAAGCCTTGTTTGTTACTTTAATTATAAATTTGCAGAGCTATTTGGTGAGGAAAGAGCTTGATATGAGCAATATCGCACCTTTAATATTGATAGTAATATTCATATTATTCTTTGCTGCAGTTGTTAGGATGCCCCTCATACTGTCCGTTATTGCAACTATATCAGGATATGCTATTTTTGCAGTCATACAAACTGTTATTGTACTTATCTTATTCGGTTCAATAGGAGCAATAGAAGGGAATAAAAGCAATGGATACATATTACAAGTACTCACCTCCGTAGTTATTTGCTCCTTTTTTTGGCACTACTACAGAAAAGGAAAAGGCTTTACTTTTGACATAGAGAAACTTCGTTTTAAATTAGAAGATATTTTTTTAACGACGATCATCATAATTTTCTTAATTGGAATCTCAATTCTTTTATATTACAACGAAATTTATTTGAATATATTGTTCTTTTTAATGATCTCAATTTTCTTCATCTATTACTCTACCGGGAAGGAAAAAGAAAATGATTGATCGTATATCTCAGAGGATAGCCTACAACATAAAAAAAGTTGTTCCTGATCACCCCGCATCGCAAGCGGTTCTAAAGTATGCATTAGAGGTTGTGCTAAATGTTGTTTTTATCATCGTCATTACACTTGCTATATCTTTGCTCACAGGTAATTTTTCTGAAGCTTTAACGATATTAGTTTCTTTTGCATTACTACGGCAATCGTCGGGCGGTGTTCACCTTAAGTCGGGTGTAGCATGTGTCATATTTACTACGACGTTGTTTACTGTGCTATCGTTTATTAACGTAAATTTATTAGTTGTACAGGTTATGAATGCAATCAGTTTTTTGATCATCTTGTGGTTAGCGCCTATTGGGATTGAAAAGCAGACTAGAATTCCCAAGCGTCACTATCCGAAGCTTAAAATAATCGGTCTGGTCTTGGTTGCTACAAATGTCATAATTTGTTCATCTGCTATAGCCGTGAGTTATTTTGCTCAATCTCTAAGTCTATTAATTGCCAGAAAGGAGGTGAAGTAAAAATGTTGAAAAAAGCGAATGTTCGAATCGTGTCTGGTTTGGCGACATGCTTATCGATGGTAGCGTTATTCATTGCAAATACAAATAGTGCGTTGTATGTGCATCAACCTGAGGTTCCAGAAGAACTACTTAAATAATACTGGAGTGATCCGTTTGAGTATCATATCCGTGAATCAAGACCCAAAAGGCATTACCGGGAGTCGAGCAAAAGTGTTTCCTTTCTGAAAAAGGATACAAAGAAGTCAATAAAATATTATAAAAACAACCACTCTGACATGAGTGGTTGTTTTTATAAGCGAAAAATTCCATCCCCAATGCGAGTGGGGGATAGAAAAAGAAAAACTCCTTATAAAATAAGGAGTTTTACGTAGTGATGCAGTATAGGACGGATGGGGTTCGAACCCATGACCCCTACCCTGTCAAGATAGTGCTCTCCCGCTGAGCTACCGTCCTGCAACGAAATTTATAATACCACAGGATGTGAGGGGATGGCAATGTTTTTTTCACGGGATATGAATTTACTCACTTACAACTTGCTCCATAGTCTCTATGCTCGGATTAAAATAACTTATGCGTAGGGAGTAATTCCATGGCGACCATTTTCAATGAACAGAACATCTCTTTTAAACAAAGGCAGTCTCCGGTTCCGGAATTTGCTTGGCACACCAGCGAGAAGCTGGCGGGGATGGTAGGATCGAAGCATTTGATTTTTGATATCCGGTCATTGGACCCGGGCAAGTACTCGTATCCGTATCACTTTCATAGAAATGCTGAAGAGCTGTTTGTGATTTTGACGGGCAGTGCTATGTTAAGAACTCCCGACGGGTTACAGGAAGTCCATGAGGGGGATACGATATTTTTCGAAACCGGTCCATCAGGTGCGCATCAGCTGTTTAATCATACAGAGACGCCTTGCCGCTATCTCGATTTACGGACGAATAACGGCTTGGATGTTGCGGAATACCCTGACTCCGGGAAAATCAATATTTTGCCGTATGAGGAGCTGTATGAAACGGAGAATAGGGTGGACTATTATAAAGGTGAACATTTGACCCGGGAGATATGGGCGCAATTGAACGCTCAGGGCAAGGGTGAGGAGAAGCGGGGAGAAGACGGTGGTGAGTGATTCTTTTCCCGACGGACTTATGAATGCTTCTATTATATAATGGATGAAGCTGTTGGGAAAAATATCAAGGGATTCTATACATAGTTTAAACCAGAGATAATAGGAACGTCACATCCGGTAATCCACCAAAACTCTATCGGTTTTGCCGTCTAAGGAGATGTTTGTGAATGAAAGTTACTATACACGAGACGGGAATAAAGGAAGAAAATCTAACCTACGTCGTTATTATCGTTAGGCATAATAAGCAGTGGATATTAGCTCGGCAGCGTGGACAGACCACATGGGAATTTGCAGGTGGACATATTGACGAGAATGAAACGTCTGATGAAGCAGCGGCAAGAGAACTGTATGAAGAGACAGGAGCGGAAGACTATACGTTATTTCCAATAAGTATTTATTCGGTTACCGGAGAGTCAATGCCGGATAGTTTCGGAAAGCTCTACCTGGCCACCGTTAATAAGTTCGGACAATTGCCGGCTTATGAAATGGAAGAAATATGCGGGTTCACGGAGGTACCGGAAGAGTTAACCTATCCGATGATCTATCCTGCGTTGCTGTCCAAAGTCAATGAATTTGCTGAGCAGTGCAATATTCAATTATAAAGATCATGGGAGGTCAATAACATGGCTATGCCAACTCATATTGTGGCTGTCGGCGGGATCGTGGAGAATGAGCAGGGAGAAGTGCTTTTGGTCAAAACATTTCATGGTGGCTGGGTGTTCCCCGGGGGGCAAGTGGAGGCCGGAGAGAATCTGATGGATGCGCTCATCCGGGAGATCCAGGAAGAAAGCGGAATAGATACCGAGGTCTCTCACCTGATCGGAGTGTATTCGAATACGGGAATGTACAAATGGCATGACGGCATCACCGATGTTCCGACGAAAGTAATGCTGGATTATGTATGTAAGCCGGTGGGCGGAGAACTTGCCGTTTCAGAGGAAACGTCGGAAAGCTGCTGGGTGGCTAAGGAGCTTGTGTTGGATAAGATCACAAGCCCGGCGATCCGCACGCGTTATCAGGCTTATTTGGATTTTGCAGGGACAGTATCCTACATGGCCTATGAGACCAAACCGGAGTTTGCCGTCTCGCTGAAACGGAAGATATAGAACCAGCATAGAAATCCTATTATTCTTCACTTCGATGGCTGCAGCTAGCCTTCTTTTCTCGTTCAGGGTCAGATGTCGCTAAAGCGCTGTCTTCGTTTCTTGTTAAGGCTATAGATCAGGAAATCCAGAAGAAGGCCTGCGGCAAGAAAGGTTAGGAGGGGCAGCCACAATGAACATCTGCGCATAAACAAACACCTCGCTTCGACTATTTACTATTAGACAACCTAAGGGGAAATTCAAATGACAGTCGAATACGGAAAGCTCACCTTTTTGGAAATTAAAGAAAAAGCAGCGGAAGGTTATCTGGCAATTATTCCGACGGGCTGTACGGAGCAGCAGGGTCCACACTCCACCGTTGATTTTGATACATGGCTGGCCACAGAACTGTCCATTGAAGCAGCGCAGCAGGCCAAGCTGAGATATGGAGTCAAGTCCCTGGTGATACCGACAATTCCTTTTGGACCTACGCCGGAGCACCGCAGCTTTGGATACGGCTTTATCGATATTCCGCAGAAGCTTTATGAAGATGTAATATACGCTGTTCTGACTTCCCTGGTGGACCAAGGCTTTAGACAGCTGGTTATTTTTCGCGGCTGCGGCGGTCACTTGCTGGGCAATGTGGCAGTAAGGTTCAATCAGGAATATGAGGGGAAAGCCAAGGTCGATATTCCCCACCATCCGTTTCATGAGATCTGGTGCAGGCATGCTGATCCCGACATTCCGGGTGGTCATGCAGACAGCTTCACTACTTCGCTGGGACTTTATAAACATCCTGAGGATATTAGGGAAGCGCAGATCTTTAATCCTGGCAGCAGTGAACCGGAATGGGATGATCCCAATCTGGATTTTGGCAAATACTCCACAACAGGCGTTATAGGTGACCCAACCCATGCCAGTAGGGATCTTGGCGAGAAGCTGTGGAACGGCTCCGTTGAAGCCATTGCAGCAATGCTGCAGGAAATTGCTCTAGCTCAGTAAAAGTTGCACAAAAGTGTGTCCGCAGCAGTCGTGTTTATGACTGTTCGGGCACTTTTTTTATTCTGACGCTGTGGGGACACGTAACGCGCAGGCTTGATCAATGATGAACATCCGTTTTAAGGGATAGCAAGCACGGACAAAGGTTTAAGTATGGAACATGTTAAGCTAAAATGGATCGTAATGATTCAGTGAGAAGAGGTTGTGTATGCTTAATGAGAATAGTAAAGCCAAAACGCTCGGCGATTATCTGAAATCGCGCCGAAACCGGCTTCAGCCGGAACAGGCAGGGCTTAAAGCATCCTATAGCCTACGAAGAACGCCGGGACTCCGAAGGGAAGAGGTTGCTATGCTGGCAGGTGTCAGTGCAACTTATTATACCTGGCTGGAGCAGGGCAGAGAAGTAACCGCGTCCAGAGATATCATCGAGAACATCGGGAGGGCGCTGCAGCTGACGCCGGATGAGCAGCAACATCTGTTCGAGCTTTGGAATCCACATGAGCGTGCAGCTGTTTCTTCTATTAGTACAACGCTTAATCCGCAGTGGAGGGAAATCATCGGGCAGCTGCCCTATCCGTCTTTCATCAGCAATGAAAGATCCGAGGTTCTTGCCTGGAATGAAGAGGCAGCGAAGATGCTGATTGATTTTGACGCAATACCTGATGCTGAACGGTTGATGATCCGGCTGCTGTTTCTGGATACCGGGCTTCGCCGCCGTATGATCAATTGGGAAGAGTTCACTCTGCATTCAGTTGCCGTGTTCAGAACCTACTATGATAAGCATCCGGAAGATCCATGGTTTCAGGATATCGTCGAGCAGTTGTGTGTGGAGAGCAGGGAGTTTGCGGACATATGGAAGCTGCACAACATCCAGCTCAAAACTGTAAACCGGGTTTACATCCAAACTCCTGCTGGTGATGACAAGACGGTTGCCTACGACATTCATTCCTTTGCAAGTCCAACCGATCATCCCGATCTGCATGTGTGCGTGTATACACCGGTTAAGGATTGACAGCCTGGTAATGATCTTACTAGCATAAACATACTGTGGTTGCTTTTGTTAGGGCTGATTAGAATAAGTGCATGTTCATTTATTTTAATCTATAGAAAAGAGGGACTACATATGTGACAAGAAAACTGGGAAACGAAGGGCTGGAAGTGTCAGCTCTGGGCCTCGGAACCATGATGATGCCGGACAATGAAGAATCGGTAGATACGATCCGGGGATCGCTGGAGCTGGGTGTGACACTTTTTGATACAGCAGATCTTTATGGTGAGGAATACCTGCTGGGGCGTTTCGGAGGTAATGAGAAGCTGCTGGGGCGGGCGCTTAAAGGGCGCAGGGATAAGGCTGTAATTGCGACCAAATTCGGGGTGACGCATACTCACTAAAAACCTTGAAGTCGTCTCCCTGATTGAAGCGATGGCTGTACAAAAAGGCTGCACGACTTCACAGCTTGCCCAAATCGAAAACATCTCACCGAAGGGGGCAGTAGCCGGCGGGCGGTTTCCTAGCCAGAATTAACCTGGATAACCAGTAGAATTAGAGAAAGCATGAGGAATACAGTGGTCTTTTGCGGTACAGCCGTTTTTTTCTACAGCCTTACGATATCAACCGGGCTATAGAAAAATCGGCTTTTTTGGAGAGACGGTACCAGTTATTGTGTTCCTGCATTGATAGTTTCAATGAATTCATAATCATAGTAGAACTGAGCCGCCGCCTCTGCTCCGAAATCGTTGTAAATGATCAGCCTCTTGTCGGGTAAATTCCAGTAATACCGTTGAAAATTGGCATCATTGCTATACTGCCCTACACCGTAGATGCCCGCGTATTTCTCCGACAGCTTCCGGACGAGTGCTGCTCTGGCCTCTTGATCCTGTATATAATAGATGTAACCGGCGCCGCCTAACTTGTGGTTCTGCTGTTCCGGGAACAAATAGTACACCCAAGCATCGTCAAATTCCGGTGACGGATATTTATATTGCAGAATCTTTAGAGTACCATCACCGAGCTCTTTAAAATCCAACGTTTCGCTTTCCCTCACCTCGGTAATGCTCATTCCCCAGTCGGCGCTACGAAAGGAATGCTTCATTAGAAAAGAAGAAGAAGGCAGAAAAAGCAATATACATAATATTGGAACTAGAGTTAGAGTTTTTCTCATAGTTTCACCTTTAAATAGAATTGAATTCATCCCGAATATAAGCGGAACTTACAGGCGGAGGCTGCCTCCTACATAATAAACTCATCCTCCGCCATATGGCCAGCAGGTATTATAAGGATTAGTTACTTAGCATCTGGCTCTCCAGCCGGGCTGTTTCCTCTTCAATCCGTACAGTATCAATGCGTTCGAAGAGCAGCTTCAGTTCATTGATGGTCTGTCCTGCCGGAACAGAGGACTGCTGCCATCCAGCCTCATCAAGGGACAAGAAGGTACGGAGCTCATCACAGGAAAAAGGAATGAACGGATTCAGCAGATTAGCCAGATTAGCAATGATCTGTACGCAGGTGTAGAGGGTATCTCCGCAGGCATTGCGGTCTTCTTTGATCTGCAGCCAGGGTTTCTGTTCATCAAAGTATTTATTGGCTTGGCGAATATAACCAAAGATAAACTCCAGACCCTCCTTAAAACGCCCGGATTCGATCAGCCTGCCGGCTTCGGTGTATAAGGTGTCGAAGTTCGCTCTCCACTTAGGTTCCAGTATTCCGTCCGGCACACAACCCCCGAAGGCTTTATTTATGAAGGCCAGGCTGCGGTTTACAAAATTGCCGAAGGCGCCGAGCAGCTCGCCATTATGGCTGTGGATGAACTCCCTCCAGGAGAAGTCGGTATCACGTTTCTCGGGGCCGTTCGCAATCAGGAAGTACCGGATTGAATCCGGCTGATAGCGGCTGAGAATATCCGGTAACCAGACCGCCCAGTTGCGGCTGGTAGAGAATTTCTGACCTTCCAGCGTCATGTATTCGCAGGCAAACAGACGGTCAGGCAAATGCAGTCCGCCCACTCCCAATAGTATACCCGGCCAAATCAGACTATGAAAAGGCACGTTGTCTTTCCCATGCACATAATAAGCGGTTGTCTTGCCATCCTCATCGACGCTGTCGCGATTCTCCAGCCAGAAATCCTCCCAACGGTTTCCTGTCTCTGCGGCCCACTGCTTGCTGGCGGACAGATAGCCGCTGACCGCTTCGATCCATACATAGATTTTTTTGCCGGTAAATCCGTCTGCCGGCACATCCACGCCCCAATCGAGATCACGGGTAGCCGCGCGGTCTTGAAGTCCCTCTTGCAGATAACGCTGAGTCAACCGGACGGCATTATCCCTCCAGCCCCGAGATGATTCCGCATAGTCTGCCAGTTCCTTTTGATAGCTCGAAAGTGAAAGATAGTAATGCTCTGTAGGCCGCAGCACCGGAGGGGTTCCGCAGATTTTACAGGATCTGTCCAGCAGATCAGACGGGTCGAGCAGGGTGGAGCAGTAATCGCACTGATCGCCGCGTGCCTGCTGCCCGCAGACCGGACACGTTCCCTCCACGTACCGGTCGGGTAGAAACCTCTGATCCTGCTCGCAGTAGCACTGGAGCGTTGTCTTTTTGTACAGGTGCCCGTTGTCCAGAAGTTTAAGAAACAGCTCACGAACGACCGTGTGGTGGGTTTCCTGATCTGTGCGCGTGTATAAATCGTAAGTAAAACCAAGCTTGCCGAAGCATTCCACAAATTCCTCATGATAGCAGTCGGCGAATTCGCCCGGCGTTACGCCCTGTTTGGCTGCCTGGACAGCAACCGGTGTTCCATGGCAATCGCTGCCGGACACATACAGCACCTGATCACCTTTAGCCCGGTGGTAGCGGGCCAGAATGTCACCGGGCAGAATGCTTGCCAGTCTTCCCAGATGCAGAGAGCCATTGGCGTAAGGCCACGCCCCTCCGATAAAGATATTGGACATTTTATCTCCTCCTAAAGTTTTGTGAGCGTTACTCCCAGATTGTCCTTCGAACAAAACTCGCTTCGAAAGCATATGCTCAAGTTTTGTGAGCGTTACTCCCAGATTGTCCTTCGAACAAAACTCGCTTCGGAAGCATATGCTCAAGTTTTGTGAGTGTTACTCCCGGATTTCCCATCGAACAAAACTCGCTCCGGGAGCATTTTTGGGCAACAAAAAAGACTCCCGTCCCCAAAAGGGACGAGAGCCTGTGCTCACGTGTTACCACCCAACTTCATCAATGCCTTGCGGCATTCACCTCTTCAGGTACGTCCGCTGTTCGCGGGTATACCCTAGCACGATAACGGATGCGGGTTCCGGCGCAGCCTACAACCCTCCTGGAGGGGTTCGATGCGCAGCTCAGAGACCATATTCCCTTGGATTTTCTTTGCTCCTTTTCAGCGGCTGGAGCTCTCTGTGAAAGATTGGCCAAGGTACTCTTTCTCTTCTTAGCTTTTGTGGTTATCCTAATTAATGGTTATCTTACGTGAGGAACGCGGTAAAAGTCAAGCGTTTAATGTGGTTTTTGAATCTGGATTCACAAAGACCGCTAATCAGTTTAATAACCTCACGAATCGTCAAAGCTGTGTAGAGCAGAAGACGATAGGAGGGAAAGAGATGCGCAGAATTAAGATATGGGAAGCGGTAGTGTGTTTAATGCTGCTCCTGACGGCAGTTGGATGTGCTTCGTCCTATCAGGCGCCGAGTGTTGTGGAGATCCAGAGCATGACTGGCTTGGATGGAAAGCCTGAAGGTTTAGACAGCCCTTTATCGCCTGTATTGGAGGATGTATACGACCGCTCGATTTCCACTGAGGTCTATTCGGTCGAATAATGGCGCTCTTCACAGAGTAATGAAAATTCTGTATAATGGGTCAACTATCGTTTTTATATTAAGAGAGGAGACCTGTGGAAGTATGGCGGCGGAAATCGTACATGTAACGACAGATGAACAGCTCCAGATGGGACTGGACATCCGCAAAAAAGTATTTGTTGAAGAGCAAAAGGTACCGGAAGAAGAGGAAATTGATGAGTATGATGCAATCGGCGACAATGTGCATCATATCTTGCTGATGGATGAGGGTCTCCCGGTAGCTACCGGAAGATTGATTTATTATAAAGCAGGCACTGCGAAAATGCAGCGTATCGCAGTCGACAAAGACTACCGCAGCAAGGGATACGGGCGTATCCTGCTGTTGGCGCTGGAGGAGCTTGCCCGTGAGCTGGGCCTCGAATCATCCATCCTTGATGGACAATGCCAGGCGGAAGCCTTTTATAACAAACTGGGGTATGAAGTGATCTCTCCAGAGCCATTCTATGATGCAGGTATTTTGCATGTGAGAATGCAGAAAACGCTGTAAACCTCAAAGTACATATTCTTTCGTTAGCGGGGCAAGCTAGAGTTGAGCCTAATGGCCAATCCAAGCGCGAAGGAGTAGATCCTAAGTGATGAACAATGAACGCGAACGGTTTACAGCGGCCCAAAGAAACGGTGACGGTGATCTGATGAAGTTCCAGACCTCTTCAGGACGAGTACTGGACTACCAGCAGGCGCTGCAGGAGGTTCAAGCGGGAAGTATAGCCGGAGTGAATGTGTTCAAAGGCAGAGATGGCGAACTATACATCCGTGGCGATGCGGATGGCGATCCCACGAATAATCTGGATCAGCTGCCGCAGTTCTAAAACCGCATAGATAAGAACAGCCGGACAGGCAGTGTCAGTTGACACTGCCCATCCGGCTTTTTTTGCAGCTTCAAGGTTATAAACTGCGGTTAATAAAGATACGGGAAACTGAACCTCAAAGCTCATATATCTCATGCTGAACAAGAAACTCCATTTCTCCGGTCATCCCCTCAAATTCAGGCTTCCGGTCGCTGTAGTGCATTAAATAGATTAGCTTGCGTACATCATCAGGCAAAGACATCAGTTCCCGGAGTGTAGTATGAACCTTACCCGATCCGCTGAGCTCACAGTCGTGAAAAATCTTCCGGACGCCATGCTTGCGGACAAGCTTGATCAGCAGCTCAGGCTGGAAGGTCATATCGGCGCTGTAAAAGATATCGTCATTCAGCAGCAGCGAGTAGCTGTCCCGGCCGCGAATATGCGGGGTGCGAATCAATTGCAGTGTAATTTCCGGGGAAAGGGTATAAGACTCACCTGGACGCAGCGCAGTTACATTGAACATTTCTTCGAGGGAATCTGCACGGCCTTCCTTTGAGTGAGCGCTCTTGCGGATGTGATCCCACAGCGGTTTGACCAGTGTCTCCGACAACAGCAGCCGCATTTTCCGGTTATTATCCTGCATCAACTCTAGTGCCAGCTCTTCCAGTCCGCCGACATGATCATTATGGATATGTGTGATTAGTGTCGCGTTCACCTCACGGAACGATCTCCCTAATTGATGCATGGCGAGCGGGGCTGTAGCACCACAGTCTATGAGAAGCGAGAAGTTGCCATCCAGCAGCAGCCCGTTGTTATTATAGTAGTTATTGGAAAAAGCATCACCCGTACCTATCATTTGCAGTTGTATAGTCATACCGAAAATCCTCCAGTTCTAATTGTTGCCAACACAGGTTAACGTTTTATTTTCAATATAGTAACATTTTGATGACAGAAATGAAATTTTCATCTCACTTCGGCGCAACTTGTGTCACCCTTGGCAGTATATATTAACAGCATGAATTATTTGGAGGGTCTCTGCTTATGAGGTGGAAAAAAGTTGCTCTGTGCGTAGTTGTATTTTCCCTGATGGGAAGTTCATTATTGTTCGCGGACGCTGTAAATCAGAAAATCAGGGTATGGAGCAATGGGAAGGAAATGGCCGATGGCGGCTATTTGATTGATGGCAAGGCTTATATCCCGGCCAGGGAAGCTGGAGGCGTCGTGAACTGGGACGGTTCAGGCAAAGTGACCATTCTTAAGCCGAATGTACAGATTATTCTGTATAAGGGCGATGATGTATTTGGTAACGTGAATATCGGAAAACTCAAATTTAAGGTGTTGTCACAGGTGGACAGCTTGACAGATAGCATCGCAGCAGTAAAAGTAGCCATTACCGATCCATCGGGAAATGTGAAGGACATTCAGTCGCAGGAGCTGGGCGGTTCGAAAAAAGAAGATTTCTGGTTCTCCACCTCGGAGTTCACCTATGATTTTAAAGAGTCCGGGAAGTACCGGGTGGGCTTCTATATTAAGGCCTCCAAGAATGTAGATTACGTACTTGTGTCAGAGAAGGTAATCACTGCACTAGATTAGGTATTTTGCACCTCCCTCAAATTGACCTGAACTTATCATACGTGTTACGATACCAAATGTAGGATAATTCAATTCAAAGTGAGGTATTTCAATGAGCGATCACAAACATGAGCATGGCCATGAACATGGTGAAGCATGCGGTTGCGGACATGATCACGACCATGAGCACGAGGAGTTTGTGCTGACCTTGACGAACGAGCAGGGCGAAGATGTAGAAATGGTGCTGGTAGAAACGTTCGATGTGGGCGAGAAATTATACGCGCTGTTGCTGGAACGCGAAAACCCTGAAGCGGATGGCATCATTCTGCGTATGGAAGAAGAAGATGAAGAAATGGTGCTTTACAACATTGAAGATGAAGCTGAATGGAAAGCCGTTGAAGAAGCTTACAACGAGCTGCTTGCCCAGCAAGAATAGATTTCAGTGTAGCACAGCCTGAGGTTGCATGGATTCAGCACTGAGGCTTGCATGCAAAAACCCGATACCTAAAGTATCGGGTTTTTGTATGAATGCCTATGTTTTGCGGAAGGCTGGCCGATCAAGAGATCGGATCAGCTTCCACGACTACCTTGACAAAGTTGATGCTGCGGTCCTCCGGACCTTTGACCGGCAGCCCGATTTCCACATGGTCGATGATATAATCAATGTTATCCTGGGTAATTATTTCACCGGGGAGCAAAATTGGAATGCCCGGAGGATAAACATAGATGAACTCCGCAATGATATAACCTGCGGATTCGCGGAACGGAACAACCTGAGTATCCGCATAAAAGGCATCTCTTGGAATAAGGGCAAGCTGCGGAATTTCCGGCACCTGCACCTTAAGCTCATAGATCTCACCTTTGCTGTAATGGATGGCTGACAATACCCGCAGGGCGGAAAGCAGCTTATCTACGGAATCTTGGGTATCACCAGGCGTAATCAGGCAAAGAATATTATACATGTCGCTTAGTTCTACTTCGATGTTATACTTTTGGCGCAACCAGTTTTCTGTTTCATAACCGGTTATTCCCAAATGGCGGACATGAATGTTAAGCTTGGTTGGATCAATATTAAAGGTGGCCTCTGTGCCAAGAATCTCTTTGCCAAAGCTGTACAGACCGTCGATGTTATTGATGGCCTCCCGGGCATAATTGGACAAGGCTATCGTTCTCTCGGCCATTTCATGGCCGTTCAGAGCCAGATTGCGTCTGGAAGTATCCAGTGACGCAAGCAAAATATATGAGGTGGAAGTTGTTGTCAGCATACTGAGAATCGTCTGTACCCGCTGCGGGTTGACCAGCCCGGTTTTGGCATTCACGTTAAGCACCGAGCTTTGCGTCATGGAGCCGCCCAGCTTGTGAACGCTGGTTGCCGCCATATCGGCACCGGCCTGCATGGCTGATACCGGAAGATCCTCATGAAAATGAATCAATACTCCATGTGCCTCGTCCACCAATACGGGAACCCCGTAGCTGTGGGCCAGGTCCACAATCGAACGCAGGTCAGCGCATACGCCAAAATACGTTGGATTGATTACTAGAACTCCTTTGGCGTCCGGATGACGCCTTAATGCTCGTTCCAGCGAGCTGGTGGTAATGCCGTGGTCTATCCCAAGATTCTCATCCTGAACAGGTGAGACGAAAACAGGCTTGGCTCCGGAGAAAATAATTGCCGACATCACGGATTTGTGAATGTTGCGCGGCACAATTATTTTGTCTCCTTCTGAGCAGACAGAGAGGATCATAGTCATGATGGCATTGCTCGTGCCCTGTACGCTAAAATACGTATAGTCGGCGCCGAAAGCCTTCGCAGCCAGCTTCTGAGCTTCTTGTATTACGCCGGTAGGCTGATGAAGATCATCAAGCGGTGCGATATTGATCAAATCTATGGATAGAGCGTTATCGCCGATAAACTCACGGAATTCGGCATCGGTTCCTAGCCCCTTCTTATGCCCGGGAATATGAAATTGAACTGGGTTTCCAGCGGCATGCTTTTTGAGAGCAGTGAAGAGGGGAGTACGGTGTTGATCCATTTAATGCTGTCACAACCTTTCGCGAATAGTTTTTTTTCAAGCAAGCATCAGTATAACAAATCAATCAACATAATACTAGGATGTGATCTAATGTCTGGCAAAGTAGCACAACGTATGCATATCAGCTTGGCCTCGCCCTTCATTATGGAAATGTGGGCTATTATCTTTTTGGTGGAATTTGTGAAAGGCTCGCTGCTTGTCGCCCTCCTGCCTGTGTATATGGAGAATATCCTTGGCTTGTCGGTAACAGTGGTAGGTTTTGCTTTTGCGTTGCAATATCTGGGGGACAACCTTTTCCGCAGCCCGTTCGGCTGGGTGATGGAGCGTATCGGCTACCGCTGGACAATGACGGGCGCCCTGCTGCTGCTGGTAGTAGCGGTAGGGATGATTGTCTATGCCAAAGATGCGGTCAGTTTATCCATAGCCTGCCTGATTCTGGGCATTGGAACATCGCCGCTGTGGCCTTGCACAATGACAGGGATTACGGAGCTGGCCGGTTCTACGAAGAGCGGAAGCAGCGGTGCGGCGATGGGTGCAGTAGAGATGGCCTCGCTGGCAGGAACCGGTATCGGGCCGATCACCATGAATTTTCTGATGGATCATGGCGGTCAAGGCTACCGTACGGTATTTCTTGTGCTTATGGGATGCGCAGCTGCTGTTGCTGCCGTTGCCCTGCTGCTCCCGTCCAAAATCGGTGGCCATGCTCCCCATGTTGTGCGTGACCTCCACAGTGAAGAAGCTCCTGTGGAACAGCGCAGACCATTTCAGCCGCTGCAGAGCCTCAAGCGGACGATGCACGCGGTCAGAAGCTCGCTGAAGGTAAGCCGGCTGCTGTTCCCGGCATTATTTCTGCAGGCTTTCGCCATCGGCCTCATGACGCCGGTAGTTACGTTGTTTGCCCATTCGGAGCTGCATGTCACGCCGAATCAGTTCAGCATGCTGCTCATTGCCGGTGGGGGGATCACAGTGCTGGCGCTCATTCCCGCCGGGAAATTGGTGGACCGGATCGGGACTACGGTGTTTCTGAATATTGGATTTCTGCTGGCAGCCGGTTCACTGGCCTTCTTCTCCCAGGTGCGCTGGCTGCCGCTGGCCTTCTGCGCTGTTGCGCTGGTTGGTGTAAGTTATGCGCTTATTCTTCCGGCCTGGAACGCCTTTATTGCTTTGCAGGTGCCTAAGGGGGAGCGGGGCACCGTATGGGGCCTTTTCCTGACACTCCAAGGCTCCGGCATGGTCGCAGGCCCCGTGCTGTCAGGCAGACTGTGGGATTCAGTCAGCCATAGTGCTCCTTTTCTGGCCAGCTCATTTGTGATGGTGCTGCTGTTCGGACTGCATCTGCTTATTGTCCATCGGACAAAATTAAAGGCAGGAACTAGCTGATCTGGAGTCGATTGGGAACGATCGGTGACACCAAATAAGCCGCAGGCAGACGGAATGAATTCATCCGTCTGCCTGCGGCTTTATTGCAGCCATAGACTTTGTAGGTGTCTAAAAGGACATACGATACAGGGGCAGCAGCGTCTCGAAGGTCTGCTGAATAAGCTCCAGGAGCTTATCCTCATCCGACAGAATCGGATCATCCTTGTCGATCCGCAGACCGCACGTAATCTCGGCTTTCTTGACTTCCTTCAGCTTGCGGGCAAGCTCGGTGAACTGCCGGTCGTCCATGTCCGATTCCTGGATTCCCTTAGGATCCAAGTGGTCGGTCGACCAGAAATAGCTTCCCGGAAGCTCGGCGCGGATATCTGCGGATTGTTTCGCCAGCGCATTCGCAAAGAGCACCTTGTTGGAGCTCTCGTAGATAATGGCAAAAACAACAAACAAGTGGCTGTGGAACATACCAACCTGGAAATGCGGCAGAGCCTTGTACCCGCGTTTATTCGGGCCCCAGGCCACCCATGTATCATTCGGGGCATGAACGGTGCGCCGGGCGTGCTTGGCTACATGCGGGAACATTTCTTCACCGCACAGCGCGGACAGGACTGGAGCAAGTTCGTTGCCAAGCTCATTCAATTTAGGCCGCACCCGGTCAATGAGGGCATCCATTCTCGGCTCCAGCCCCACAATTTGAAATACTGCAAAATCATCATGTGTAAATCCTTGAAATGGCATTCTAGCGTCTCCTTGTTCAAAAAATAGATTCGCATGCATGTAAGCATTGCTGAAATTGCTGCCGCTGCCGCATATTTCCATCTCAAAGCCTCAAAATCCAGTAAAAACAGCGGGAAGCGTTTGGGATTAGCAGGAAACGGGTAAAAATAGTCAATAAACCAAGTTACCGCTACATAAAATGAAGTATAAAATAAGAGTAAGACGAACGCAAAGTAAAGATCGCAAGTGGAGGTCCGGCAGTCAATTTTACCTAGGAAAAAAGCTAATAAAGCTGGTTTTGCAGAAGCAAAGCTGTTAGGGGGGAGTGCCGTGAACAAAAATGACGAAGTGGAGTATTGCAATCTGGAGCTGCGGTTTGACCGACAGCATATACAGGATCTTATCAAGGACTTGATAAAGGATGGCTATTCCCTTTACTGGAGTGAGAATGAAAGTGTTTTTTTGATTTCGGTGCGCACCGGCCGTAAGCTGGTAAAGCTCCGCTTCCAGCGGATTAAGGATGGCTACAAGCTGGTGGGCGATTATATGATCCGTGATGCGCGCCTGTCCGAATGGATGGAGAAGCTGATTGGCGATATGCGAGGGCATGCCGTAGTCAAACGTTTCCGCGACCGCCAGATTATCATTGAGAATATTTTATTTGGTGAAGTGATCCGTCTGGTGGAAATTTCCGGGTATCAGCAGCGTGTCCTGTATCAGAAAGGGCCGATGCTCACGGATCAGGAGCTGACAAAGCTTTTTTACTCCGGTGAAGGAGAAGAGCGGATCCGCCAGCGGAGGATTGAGGTTGATGAACAGCTGGACCGCTTGAATGAGGCCCTTCGCAGTGAAGACGCCGAACTTGCAGAGTCCTGTATGGCGGAGCTCAGCTTTTTGCAGCGGGAACTAAATATGCTTGAATGGTAGCAAAGATCGGCTTCATTTGGTTAAGGGCATCCCTCAGCAGGGGTGCCCTTAACTTTGTATTTCAACTTGTGGACAGGGGTTCACTTCTGGCGGTAAAAACGTTAAAATAGTCATTGTGAGCAATTTCCTGCAACTTAAGGACTTTGTCAATGAAATTGCTCTCTATTTCGCAGGCGGAACTTTGCTGTATCTGACAAAGGGTGGTATTCTTATACTGCGAGAAATGGATTTCACAAAAATATAGGATGCAAAGGGTGGAGGACCAGATGGCAAAACAACAAATCGGCGTTATTGGCTTAGCGGTAATGGGTAAAAATTTGGCTCTTAACATCGAGAGCAGAGGCTTTACCGTATCGGTATTCAACCGTTCCCCGGAGAAGACACATGATCTTATTGCCGAAGCGGAAGGCAAAAATCTGGTGGGTACTTTTTCCATTGAAGAGTTTGTAGAATCACTTGAAGTACCGCGCAAAATTCTGATCATGGTTCAGGCGGGTAAAGCTACCGATGCCACAATTGAGCAGCTTTTGCCGCATCTTGACCAAGGCGATATTATTATCGACGGCGGCAACGCTTATTTCCCTGATACGGTTCGCCGCAGCAAAGAACTGGAAGAAAAAGGTTTCCGTTTCATCGGTACCGGAGTTTCCGGCGGTGAAGAAGGCGCGCTTAAAGGACCTTCCATTATGCCAGGCGGTCAAGAAAGTGCATATAAGCTTGTTGAACCTATCCTTACGGCAATTTCGGCCAAAGTGGACGGAGAGCCTTGCTGTACATATATCGGACCGGACGGTGCAGGACACTATGTAAAAATGGTGCACAACGGCATCGAGTACGGCGACATGCAGCTGATCTGCGAAGCTTACCAGCTTTTGAAGGATGTGCTTGGTCTGGATGCCAAAGAACTGCACAGCATCTTCAAAGAGTGGAACAGCGGCGAGCTTGACAGCTATCTGATCGAAATCACAACGGATATTTTCGCACAATATGATGAAGAAACCGGCAAACCGATGGTTGACGTTATCCTCGATGCCGCCGGCCAAAAGGGAACAGGCAAATGGACAAGCCAGAGCTCGCTCGATCTTGGCGTGCCGCTGTCCATGATCACCGAATCCGTATTCTCCCGCTTCCTGTCTGCAATGAAGGATGAGCGTGTAGAAGCCAGCAAAGTGCTGAGCGGACCGGAAACAGAGCCTTTCCAAGGGGACAAAGCAGAATTTATCGAAAATGTGCGCAAAGCGTTGTTCGCGAGTAAAATCGTATCCTATGCGCAAGGTTTTGCGCAGCTGCGCGTAGCTTCCGACGAATACGGCTGGGATCTGAAATACGGCAGTCTGGCCAAAATCTGGCGCGGCGGCTGCATTATCCGCTCCCGTTTCCTCCAGAATATCACCGATGCCTATGAAACCAATCCAGAGCTGAAGAACCTGCTCTTGGATCCGTTCTTCAAAGACATCATGGGTTCGTACCAATCCGCATGGCGCAAGGTTGTTGCTGCTGCTGTAACTCAAGGGGTTCCGGTTCCGGGATTCGCAAGTGCACTGGCCTACTATGACAGCTACCGTACGGAACGCCTGCCTGCGAATCTGCTGCAAGCACAGCGTGACTACTTCGGCGCCCATACTTTCCAACGTGTGGACAAAGAAGGCGTCTTCCACCACAACTGGCTCGCTGAATAGGCTATTTGGCTTAGCTGCAAACAGCGGCCCGAACGGCTTCCCGCACGCGGGAGGCTTTCGGGCCTTTTTTTTCGGAATCTACAGGACGGGAATCGCATTGTGCAAAGTTTTCACCCTGTGTTATGATATGACAAATGTCGCGGTTGGAGGGTAGTCATGACTGGGGAGTTAGAACAACAACAGAGTTTCAATACCTTGCATAAAAATATTATCCTTGTAGGAATGATGGCCACGGGCAAGTCAACAGTGGGTGCCATGCTGGCGGAGGAACTGGGCTTTGAACTGGTTGATTTGGATCATGTCATTATAGAGAGTGAAGGCCGGAGCATTGCCGATATTTTTGCCGATGGCGGTGAAACGTATTTCCGGAAGGTTGAAACTGCAGTACTTCAGCGGATGCTTGAAGGAGAGGGCAGAATTATTTCGACAGGCGGAGGTGCAGCACTGGCTCCAGGGAATGCCGAGATGATGTTGGAAAAGGGGCTTGTTGTGGCGCTTACGGCCACGGAAGAAGTCATCTTATCCCGCGTCAGTGGAGATCAGAACCGGCCACTGCTCGCTGGCAACGCGCAGGAAAGGGTCCGCACCATCATGGAGCAGCGCCGGGAGGCTTACCGTTTCGCGCATTGCACAGTCGATACTTCGGAGCTGAGTGCGGCAGAAGTGTCGCAGCATATTTTAATGCATTACCGCGGTTGAGCTTTTAAGTATACTTGTGTGCGGCTTACGCCTCTGCACTTTCATTCCATTCAATCATTCCGCCGCTGAGGTTGGAGCCTTTGAAGCCGAACTGCTGCAGATATTCGCAGACACGCTGGCTGCGGGCACCTGAGCGGCAAATAAAGACGATCTCGGTCTCTGCCGGGAGCTCTTCCGTGCGCTGCGGAATCTCGCCCATTGGGATATGCTGAGCGCCGGGAATCATCCCGAAGGCGACTTCATCATCTTCACGTACGTCTATCAATACAAGGTCTTCGCCTGTCTCCAGACGTTTCCGCAATTCCTGCGGTGTAATTTGGGGGATCTCATTCATGGTTGTGACCTCTTTTCTATCGGAAGATTGGTTTAATGATAACACAAGTGGAGAATAGCCTGTCAAACGAAGCACTATATATCAACTACATTAACTAAGGAGCGCTTATATCATGGACGTTATTGTTAGGCCGACGCCAGCTTTGCAAGGAGAATTTGGAGCTTTGTCTTCCAAAAATTACACTACACGCTACCTGCTTGTTGCCGCTCTATCCGAGGGCGTCAGCACGATCTACTATCCTGCACATAGTGAGGACAGCGATGCGATCCGCAGATGTATTGCCGATCTTGGAGCAGTGCTTACGGAGGATGAAGAGAAGATTGTCATTCAAGGCTTTGGCCGGCATCCCCGTGACGTCAAGGAACTTAATGTAGGGAATGCCGGGGCTGTCCTGCGCTTTCTGATGGCTGTAGCTGCGCTGAGCCCGGAGGTGACTTTCGTTAACACGTACCCGGATTCTCTGGGCAAACGCCCGCATGACGACCTCATTGCAGCGCTCGGCCAGATCGGTGTTCAAGTGGAGCATAATAATGGAAGACTTCCGATTACCATTCGCGGCGGCAAGCCGGTTGGCGGCCGGATTACCGTCTCCGGTGCAGTCAGCTCACAGTATCTTAGTGCGCTGCTCTTCCTGACGCCGCTGCTAGAAGAGGACAGCGAGATCGTCGTACTGGATGATCTGAAGTCGAAGGTTGTTGTCGGCCAGACGCTGGAGGTGCTGGAGCAGGCAGGAATCGTAGTTCATTCTGCTGACGATTATATGTCCTTTAAGGTGCCGGGGCGCCAGGCTTATGCGGCCAAGTCTTACACCGTGCAGGGGGATTATCCGGGATCTGCGGCTGTGCTTGCGGCAGCGGCTGTCACCCAATCGGATGTGAAAATTCACCGGCTTGCCGAGAAGAGCAAGCAAGGGGAACGGGCAATTGTGGATGTGCTGCGTATGATGGAAGTACCGCTTACTCACGAAGACGGAACAGTACATGTGCAGGGGAACGGCATTCTAAAGGCTGTGGAATTCGACGGCGATGCGGCAACCGATGCCGTGCTGGCGATGGTGGCGGCGGCGGTATTTGCCGAAGGGACCTCGCGTTTCTACAACGTGGAGAATCTGCGTTATAAGGAATGCGACCGGATTACCGACTATCTGGCGGAGTTGACCCGTGCCGGAGCCAAGGTTGAGGAGCGCCGCGACGAGATCATCGTGCACGGCATGCCTGAGGGTGTCGAAGGCGGAGTAACGATTAATGCGCATTATGATCACCGGGTAATCATGGCGCTGACGGTAGTGGGCCTTCGTGCCCGCAAGCCGCTGCTGATCAAGGACGCCCATCATGTCGCCAAGTCCTATCCGCAATATTTCGACCACCTGCGTGCGCTTGGAGCAAATGTGGAGTGGGTACAATAACAATATAGGATGCTGATCCAGGCGAAGTCGGCTTATAATAGGAAGATTTGGTTTCACCTGCTGATTCGGCACTAAAGCGAAAGGGGTAACAAACATGAGCTTTGAGAACCCGACCCGGGAGCAAATCGGCGATATTCTTGCTTCCGCAGGTAATATTGCTGTTGTAGGTCTTTCCGACAAATCGGACCGTACCTCCTATATGGTGGCTTATGCGATGCAGAGCCGCGGATACCGGATCATTCCGGTTAATCCTACAGTAGACGGTGAGATTCTAGGGGAGAAATGCTACCATACGCTGGCTGAAATACCGGAGCCGGTGGACATTGTCAATGTGTTCCGCCGCAGCGAATACTGCGCCGAAGTGGCGCAGGAGGCAGCTGATATCGGCGCACATGTGCTGTGGCTCCAGCAGGGCATTATCAGCAAGGAGGCTGCTGACATTGCCGCAGACCACGGCATGACGGCGATCATGGACCGCTGCATCAAGGTCGAGGAAGCAATCACGATGCACGGGCGCAGCCGGCAGTAGTATTCAGGGGAGTCTGGGAAGGATCCGGTACTCTCATAAATCCGGAACCCTTTAGCCTAGGTGGGGAAGGAAGGTATACAGCAAGTTTTGCTGCTCTGATCCTGTTTCATCTAGAAATAGCCAGGTTGTGTTGCTATACTGGCATTAGGCGAAGAACGTCCATGTACCCGTGATTATTTTGCGGGAGGTGGGCGTTCTTTTTTTATTTACCGGGAGGGGATCAGATGGAGTTTGAGGCAGCACATCGTTTATTCATCGAGCAGCATACGTCGGAGAGAAGTGGGGAGCGTAAGGGTAGGCTGGTCAGAGGTCACAATTTTGCGGAGCGGCTGTTTTTGCAGAATGTGTGGTGGCCGTTGTTTGAATCGCTTGAGCATTTGCATCCAGAATATGAAGTTTACGATTGGAACCGCAAATCGCAGTTTCTGGACTTCGCTTTTCTGCCGCAAAATGGGGGCCGGTTCGGGATCGAATGCGACGGCTTTCAAAGTCATGTCAAAGACATGGACCGCGAGAAGTTCAGCTATTCCTTGAACCGCGATAGTTTCCTCACCGGGATGGGCTGGAGGATGCTCCACTTTTCCTTCGACGATGTTCAGCAGCGTCCTGAAGTATGCCGGATGCTCCTGCAGCTGGTGCTTGCGCCGCATTTAGCCAGAAAGACGCTAGCCGCAGATATTTTGTCCGAAGAGAAAGAAGTGCTGCGCCTGGCCTGGCGTATCGCTAAACCGCTCCGTCCCAAGGATGTGTGCAACCATTTCCAGATTAACTATCGTACGGGCCGGAGGCTGTTGCAGTCCCTCAGTGACAAAGGATTACTCAAACCGGTAAATTCAAAGCAGAGGGTGCGGTTCTACGAAGTAAAAGCAATGCAGGCTGATCAAATATGGTAAGTGGATAGGGAAATGAAAAGCAAATTTAAGCACTCTTGCATGCAGTCTGATTGAGGTACAGGTGGAATTAAGGAACTAAGTGAGGTTTGGTTGAATAGCAGGATGATAATAGAATAAATGTACTTCATGCAACTAAATGATGCTAAAAGTTCCTTTTTTGAAGTTTAGCTGCACTTGGTACAACTAAAAGTTGCTAAATGGCTCCTTGGAGCAGAAAATGCGATTTGTAGATGTATAAAGTGCAGTTAAACTAATATTACTGTTTGAAAGTGCTGTTTTAGTTGTACAGAATACACTTAAGTAGCTGGAGTAGCTGGAGTAGCTGGAGTAGCTGGAGTAGCTGGAGTAGCTGGAGTAGCTGGAGTAGCTGGATTGATTCCCCATGCCCACGCATGCTCACTAATGATCGTTGTAATGCCTTATAGGGCTTACTTCTCTGTTTCCTTCACAGCAGCGAACACCACATCCAGACCACACTAAATTACGAATAAAGTTTCCCATAATCACGGGAACCGTGGTATCCTAATTCTTGCCGCATTCTTTTGACAAAAGCTGTCGCAGCGCGTACCATTCAATATAGAATGAAAGGAGAGGGTCACCTTGAATTGGCTCGGATCATTGCAGCAGTTGGGCAGAGCCATAATGCTTCCTACCATGGTGCTTCCGGCGGCCGCCATCCTGCTTAGTCTGGGCAGCTTACCGTGGTCTGCATGGGGACTTTCTTCGGTATCCGAAGTGACTACATATGCGGGGCAGGGAATATTTTATTTCATGCCTTATTTGTTTGCTGTCGGCGTAGCGTGGGGGTTATCCAATCAGGCCGGACCTGCTGGGCTGGCTGCACTGGCTGGAATGTTCACTTATGACCGGATTGTTACCCATATGGGGAACGGGGATGTTCAGCCTGCTACATTAATCGGAATCATACTCGGGATTGTCGCCGGCGTGGCGCATAACCGGTTTAAAAATATCAAGCTTCCAGAAGCCATACAATTCTTCGGAGGTTCGCGGTTTGTCCTGCTGTTCATGGGCCTGTTCTCGGCCTTATTCGCTTGGGTGATGCTCGGCGTTTCTCCGCTGCTTCAGCAAGGGCTGGACGTGCTTTTCCGGGATATACAGGCGACCGGCGGATATGGCGTGTTTGTCTACGGGGTGCTTTACAGGGTGCTTACGGCCTTTGGCCTCCATCATATTTTAAATAATTTGTTCTGGTTTCAGCTGGGGAGCTTTGCTACTCCTGACGGCAGCGCGGTCGTCCAGGGGGATTTGCCGCGGTTTTTTGCGGGAGATCCTACTGCGGGCATCTTTATGGCCGGACTTTTTCCGATCATGATGTTCGCATTGCCGGCGATTGCCTTAGCTATTATTCAGGAAGCGCGGGAGGATTTGAAGCCGAAGATCCGCAAAACTTTTTTGCGTGCCGCAATGGTCTGCTTTTTGACCGGCGTGTCGGAGCAAATTGAGTTCGCTTTCCTGTTCGCTTCGCCATATTTATTCGCGCTGCACGTAGTCATGTCCGGTCTTGCAATGGTGCTGACCTATTCACTTGGCATCCATCATGGATTCTCTTATTCGGCGGGGGTCATTGACTTTATCCTCAACCTGCATCTGTCGCAGCGCGCCTGGCTGCTGATCCCGATCGGGATCGGTTATGGGGTTGTGTATTATAACGTCTTCCGCTGGGCGATCCGCCGTTTCCAGATTCCGACACCGGGGCGTGAGGAAGGCTCTGAACTGGGCGACTGGGCAGGGAATATCCCGTATCAGGCTCCGCTTATTCTGGAGGCGCTGGGGGGCAAAGAGAACATCGTACAAGTTCAGGCTTGCATCACCCGTTTAAGATTAACTGTGCATAATGACCGATTCATTGATACCGGGGCGCTCAAGGGATTGGGCTCGGCCGGAATTATAAAGCTGGGCGGCGGGAACGTGCAGGTGGTATTCGGCACCTACTCAGAGCTGATCCGTGAGGAGATTGACAAGCTGATGCTTCGTGATCTGCCGCAGGTGCTGTTCAGTTCTCCAATGCAGGGCCGAATGATGCCGATTGAGGAAGTGCCGGACCATATTTTTGCCGCGAAGCTGGTTGGGGACGGGGTGGCCTTTTTCCCGGACAAAGGGGAGCTGGTCTCACCCGTGTTTGGCAAGGTGATGCACGTATACCCTACAATGCACGCAGTGGGCATCTCAACGCCCGAAGGGCTGGAAGTGCTTATGCATATCGGGATCGACACTTCACAGCTTAAGGGGCCGTTTGAGGCGCTTGTGCAGGAAGGGGACAGTGTGGAGCCGGGCCAGTTGCTGGTGAGATTCGATCTTACCTTTTTGCGTGAACATGCGGCATCGCTTGCTACACCGATGGTGATTACCAACCCTGACCGTGTGAAATCCTGGAGCTATGCTCCATTTAAAACTGTGAAAAAGGGGCAATCGTCCGTAATGTCCGTGGTATTACATGAAAGCAATGTTGGAGGGATTGAAGCATGATACAAGGCATAGGCGCTGCAGCAGGTGTTGCCATCGGGAAGGCCTTTGTCTTGCCGAACTGGGAATGGAGCCTGCCGGATACGCAGGTAAATCCGGTGGATCTGGCCAAGGAATTTGAGCGTTTATACGAAGGAATCCGCACCTCGAAAGATGAAATTGAGTTTATCAAAAGAGAATTCAGGGAAGTCGTGGGGCCGGAGGAATCGAGTATTTTTGACGCCCATCTGGCAATTCTGGATGATCCCGTGTTCATGAGTGAAATCCGTGGCATTATCGAACGCCAATACAAGGCGGCTGAAGTGGCGGTCAAGGAAGCCATTGACCATTTTGTAGCGATGTTTGATCTGCTGGACGATGAATATATGAAAGAGCGGGCAGTTGATATCAAGGATGTCGGCAACCGTCTGCTGAAGCATTTGCTAGGTGCACCCGAGGTAACTCTGCCGTCTGATACACAGCCCTATATACTGGTGGCGAAGGAGTTATCTCCCTCTCAGTTGGTTCATTTGAATCCGGTCTATGTGCTGGGAATTGTCACCATGATGGGCGGCAAAACTTCCCATTCCTCCATAATGGCCCGGGCGCTTGGGATTCCGCTGGTGGCTGGCTTGGAGAACAAACTGCCCAATCCGATTCAGACCGGAGATCTGCTGGTGCTCGACGGTGAAACCGGGATTCTGCAGCTTCATCCGGATGAGCTAACGGTAAGAGACTACGCAGCAAGACGCGATAAGCAGCAGCGTAAGAAAGAACAGCTGGAGCTGCTTGCTACAGTGGAGGCCATTACCAAAGACGGTGTATCTCTGCGGCTGGCCGGTAATATCAGCTCGGTCAAAGAGCTGGATATGGCCCTGAAGTACGGAGCGGAGGGGGTTGGTTTGTTCCGTACGGAATTTTTGTACATGGACCGCCATTCCTTTCCGACAGAAGAAGAGCAGTTTGAGGTCTATAAGCTTGTCGCCGAGAAGGTTGGCAGCAACACCGTTGTAATCCGTACCTTGGATATCGGGGGAGACAAGCATCTGGATTATTTCCAGCTTCCTGACGAGCAGAACCCATTCCTGGGCTACCGCGCCATCCGGATCAGTCTCGACCGCAAAGATATGTTCAAAACACAGCTGACTGCGATCCTGCGTGCCAGCCACTACGGCAATGTGAAGATGATGTTCCCGATGATTTCTTCCGTAGAAGAAGTACAAGCTGCCAAAGCAGTGCTGAACGAGGTCAAGGCAGAGCTGGACGAGCAAGGCATTCCGTATAACCGCAATGTACCGGTAGGCATTATGATTGAGGTTCCGGCTGCCGTTATGATCGCGGATCTGCTGGCGGAAGAAGTGGACTTTTTCAGCATTGGGACAAATGATCTGGTGCAATATGTGCTGGCTGTTGACCGGATGAATGAACAGATCGCCCATATGTATCACCCTTATCATCCAGCGGTATTGCGCATGATTCGTATGACAGTGGAAGCTGCACGGCAAGTAGGCATCGGTGTGAGTATCTGCGGTGAAATGGCTGCCGATGAACGGTCTCTGCCGCTCTGGCTGGAGCTGGGAATCAGCGAGCTGAGTATGTCGCCGCAGGCGCTGCTCCGGGTGAAGCACCGTACACTGAACACACTGGCGTCGGAAGCCAGAGAGATGGCCAAAGCATGTTTCCGGCACCGTACCAGTCTACAGACAGAAGAGATGCTAAGCACATTTGCAGGACGGAGCGGCCTATCGCTGAATGCGGGTGTAGATCCGAAAGAGAAGACATCCTAGTCTTTGGCAATCAGAATAATATTCGATAAAGTGAAGGGTCCGGCGAACGCGCCGGGCTTTTTGCGTTACTTGTCTTGAACCGCCATTTATAAAAAAAGTAAAACCGTTTTTCCCTTGGGAGAGTCAGTATAGATGAAAGTATAAAAAGGCGCTTTTTGAGGCTGCTGTATGAGGGAGGCAAAGTAAGCGGAGAATGGAAAATCTAATGGAGTCTGAACGGGTCCAGTTTGGTGATGAGAGTGGACAGGCTTTTATCCGGCTCGTATCAGAGCAGAAGAAAATACTATACGGGATCGCTTTCAGTTACTTCCGCAGTGAGTCAGATGCACTCGAAATGCTGCAGGAAGCTACGTACCGGGCGTGGAGCAAACGGAAAAGTCTCAAAGATCCGGAACGGTTTGCACCTTGGGTGACACGAATTCTGATCAACTGCTGCAACGATGAACTGAAGCGGAGAAAACGGTTAGTTTCCGTAGAGCCTGCGAATGCAGGCAGTACTGGAGTGATGGAAATGACCAGTGACCGCAAGCTGGACATGGAGCAGGCCCTCGACAGTGTGAAATTGAAATACCGTCAGGTGCTTGTACTGAAATATTACCGTGATATGACACTTACAGAGATTGCTGAAGTGCTCGGCAAGCCGGAGGGGACGGTCAAGACCTGGCTGAATAAGGGCTTAAAGCAGCTGCGTGACCAAATGAAAGGGGGACTTGTACATGGCCGGTAGCGAGGAGAATTTGCTGAAGGAATATTTTGACGGGTTGTCTGGGCAGGTAGAGGAGATATCGGAGATCAAATTGAATGCGGCGATACGCAGCGGGATGTCTGGACCCCGAAGTTACCGTATATCTGCAGGCAAGCGGTATTCGATCGGTATAGCAGCGGTATTGGCAATTGTGATATTGTTTGCCTTCCCTTGGATCGGTAAGCAGGCAGAGCCGCAAAATGCCCAGAGTCCGCTGGTATCAGCCCAGAGCAGCAATGCATTTGAGGCATACCGTAAAGTGGCAAGCGGCAATATTACGGTATCGTCGGCAATCGATGCGGGATTAGTACAGCGCATCAGCGGTGCTTCAGCACAGCAGAATGGGTACGTGCTAACGGTGGATGGGATCGCCGCCGACCGCAAGGGAATCCTCATATTGTATTCGCTGCAAAACAATACGAGCCGTAAGTCGCAGGTGAACCGTCTGCAGCTTGCGGGTGAAGGATATTCAGCCGTGAACTATCCTAACGGGTGGTCTCCTAAAGATGTGCAGCCAGGTATTACCCTCGGTTATGAGGTATTGCAGTGGGGTGGCGATTTTAGGTCACTGCCTGATCAGATCACATTCGAACTGAATCTTGGTGAGAAGACAAAAACAGCTACTTCAAGTGGAGTAAAGCCTTTGGCACAACTGTCTCTACCGATCACCCTTGATCACGATAAAATGGCCAAAACAGGAGAACTCATCCATGTAGACCGTACTCTGACCATTGCAGGACAAGAGGTCGATGTCAATGAGGTATACATTTCAACAACCGGTATTTATGTGGAAGAGGAGTATAATCCGCAGAATTCAAAGCAAATCTTCGGACTGCTTAATCCCAGAATGTTATTAGGCAGTGAAGATCAATTTATGAGTCTAAGTTCATTCCGTACACTAGTTGTAGAAGGCAAGAAGAGTCTGGTATTTGCAAATGATAACAATTCCAAGCAGCCGCTCAGACTGCAGATTGACGGAATTCATGCGCTAGCCAAGGATGCAACGGAATTGATTATCGACACAGAGAAGCAGCAGATTATTAAAGCACCCGATAAAAATTTAAAAGTCTCCGTAAACAGTACTGCAGAAGGTTCCACCATGATTCTGGAATATTATACACCGTTGCCAACGACCAGATTTTCTGATTCAATTATTCTGTTATTAGACGATGAGTTTAAGGATGCCTCAGGCCAGGTGTACTCCACTATTATGTCCGATATAAGTATTCCGGCGCGCAAGGAGTCATCAGACAAGGCGGCCTTACCGCCAACATTGTATTATTATGCTTTAGGCAAAGCTAAGCTTCCTCAGCCATTGACATTCACTTTGAACGGCTACCCGAATCCGCTGAAGGAAACGGTATCCCTCTCCATCCGCAAATAGCTGCCTTAACGCGGCAACAAGCCCTGCACCTCGGTAAGTTGAGAGGCAGGGCTTATTATCTTTGTGAAGAGATTGCTTTCAGCTTATTCTCCGGCTAGTGCATCGCAGAAGGCTTTGCCGTAAGGCGGCAGATCCGGCGGCCGGCGGGCGGAGATAATATGCCCGTCAGTAACCACGGGCTCATCTTTCCAGATGGCTCCGGCATTTTCCATGTCATCACGGATACCGGGCGTAGAAGTAACGGTTACGCCTTCCAGGATTTTGGCTGAAATCAGCACCCAGCCTGCATGGCAGATTTGGCCGATCGGCTTCTTGGCTTCATTGAAATCCTGTACCAGCTTTAGTACCGCGCTGTAACGGCGGATCTTATCGGGCGCCCAGCCTCCCGGTACCAGAATGCCGTCGTAATCGGCTGCACTCAGCTCATCCCAGGAGTATTCCGCTGTGGCGGGAACGCCGTATTTGCCGACATAAGTTTTGTCCTTCGTTAGGCCTGCCAAATGCACCTCGGCTCCTTCTTCTCTTACCCGGTATACGGGATACCAGAGCTCCAAATCTTCGAATTCATCGTCTACAAGTGCGATGACCTTTTTACCGGCCAGTCTCATGTTCAGCAGCTCCTTTCAGGAATGTGATTCTTGTCCTGTACATTCTATCAAATTTGAAATATGAAGTCATCTTAAGGTATTGAAAACATTGTATTAATTACCAAATAAATCTTTATATGCAAATCAGCAGGGATTATGGAGAGAGAGGTCGAATATAGCTATTGAAAAGGCGGACTCTCGTGTTGTTTCAATATTATTCCTGAGGTGTGGGAGATGAAAAAAGACAATCTGGTAAAGAAAACATGCGGCTGCGGCGGAGTTATGACTATACATATGCATACATTGATTTATAGCGGTAAGATAAAGATTACCCATGTTCCGGTCTACACCTGCGGAGTATGTGCCCGTTACGAACCCTTGCCCTTTATCAAACGGGATCTGGGCGAACTGATCGGTGAGATGGGGGAGCATCCTGCCAAGCTCCATCTTTCTCTTGCTGACAGAAATGAATGGGCCAATGTGCTGAAGGAAACTTTCTCCACGGGCTTTTTCCACGGCGGTATCTCTGAGCTAGAAGAGAGCATCCGCTCGGCTATTCAAAGCCGTATTGATCTGTTGCTTGATGTCTATCGCGTTGCCGGGGATCTGGCTGACCTGAAATGGATGGAAGAAACGGCTCAAAGACTGTCACAATTGACGTTACAATGTACAAAAAGCGCTAAATGAAAAAGTTTTTCTGCAAAATCATTGAAAATTTTTCACGAATGTTGGATTTTTCACGCGCTTTTTGTTACGATAGTACTAGGTTAGTTGAATTGTGGCTGTGCGGATGAGAACTATTGCAGATTTTCAAACCTCCCTTGCTGCTGATATTTCAGTTTTGCGAGTGGAGAGCTATATTGAAGCATTAGTGAATACAGCCCGCGTCAGGATGATGTGTTCAGCCTTTGAAAGAATTTTGAAAGGAAAATGAAGCGTTATCATTGCACAATTGTACAAAGTGTCGTATCATAATTTTAATTAGTCGAACGATAAAATTTATCGCAATGGAGAGAGTAATTTGACGGTAACCATTTACGATGTAGCTCGAGAAGCAGGCGTATCTATGGCTACGGTATCACGGGTTGTGAATAATAACCCCAATGTGAAACCGCAGACTCGGAAGAAGGTTTTTGAAGCGATTGAGCGTTTGGGCTATCGTCCAAATGCCGTGGCGAGAGGACTCGCCAGCAAGAAAACGACAACTGTTGGGGTTGTCATCCCCGATATCTCAAACTCGATTTTTGCTGAAATTGCACGCGGGATTGAAGATATCGCCAATATGTATCATTACAATATTATCCTGTGTAACGCAGACAAGCGCAAAGAGAAGGAAATCCGGGTCATCAACACCCTGCTTGAGAAACAAGTGGACGGGCTGCTCTTCATGGGCGGAACAGTGACGGAAGAACATATCCAAGCCTTCCAGACTTCTGCCGTACCGATTGTTCTTTGCGCAACGCGTGATGAGAAGGGAACCTATCCTTCAGTTGATATCGATCATGAGAATGCTGCATTTGACGCTGTCAACACACTTATCCGCCACGGTCATCGTGAGATTGCAATGATCAGCGGAACGCTGCAGGATCCTGCAAACGGTTATGCACGTTTCCATGGCTATAAGAAAGCACTGGAAGCTGCAGGTATTGAGTATCAGGAGGATCTCGTGCGAATCGGTAATTACCGGTACGAATCCGGTGTCGAAGCCATGAAGTACTTCCTGGGCCTTAAGAAGAAACCAACTGCGATCTTTGCCGCAACAGATGAAATGGCAATTGGCGCCATTCACAGCATACAGGATGAAGGCCTTAAGGTGCCGGATGATTTCTCGATCATCAGTGTGGATAACATCCGCATGGCTTCGATGGTTCGCCCTCTATTGACGACTGTAGCCCAGCCAATGTATGACCTGGGTGCGGTAGCTATGAGACTGCTCACGAAGCTGATGAAGAAGGAAACCGTTGAGAATCCACGCGTCATTCTGCCGCATGAAACGATTCTCCGCTTGTCCGTCAATCATGTAAACAAATAATACAGGCTTACAAGTTGCATATAAGATCATAAAAAGCTCCTTTTGGGGCTTTTTATGCTGTATGCATATATTTAATGATCAGGAGGAGTACCGATGAGTGAAGTGTTCGGATTAATCGGAGCCATGGATGAAGAAATTAAACTGCTGCTGGAGAGTATGGACAATAGGGTGACAACGGTTAAGGCAGGCATAAAGTATTACACAGGAACGGTGTTTGGCAAATCGGCAGTGTTGTGCAAATCAGGGGTAGGCAAAGTTAACGCGGCGGTCACGACGCAAATTCTGCTGGACACCTTCGGCGTCTCGCGGGTATTATTCACAGGAGTAGCCGGTGCAGTTCATCCAGGACTGAACATCGGTGATATCGTGATTTCTTCGCAGTGTATTCAGCATGATATGGATGTATCTGCATTGGGATACCCCAGAGGGGTTATTCCTTATCAGGAGATTTCCGCCTTTCCGGCAGATCAAACACTGGTGCAGCTTGCTGAACAAGCCTGTCATGACCTTAAGCAGCAATCGGTGACCGGAGTTGTGTTGTCCGGTGATCAATTTATAGCCAGTGCGGAGTTGGTCGCCAAGCTGCGGCTGGAGCTGAACGGCGCCTGCGCCGAGATGGAAGGGGCTGCTGTTGCACAGGTGTGTTTCATGAATGAAATCCCCTTTGTCATCCTCCGTTCAATGTCAGATAAGGCTGACGGATCGGCGAATGTCAATTACCACGAATTCACAGTAGAGGCTTCCGAGCGTTCCCATGCCATACTTGAATATATGCTGAAGGCAATGTGATCAGGCAGGGCAGGTTATTCTAGTACATAAAGCGCTGTCTGAAGCGCACTCTGTCAAAGGTTTCCTGAGACGACATCGGAACTTCCCGTCCGATACGGACCATAAGGCAGTTGGCCGGATGAGAGCAGATTTCCGGATCATCCGTAGCATACCATACCATATCTACGGTTTTCATCAGCTTCTCCATCATTTTCCGGTAGGCCCATACATCAAGCCCGCTGCCTTTCAGGTCCCAGTGCCAGTAATATTCCGTGGTGTATACGATGCAGTTCTCCAACTGCTCCCGCTCAAAGGCGGTGGAAATCAACAGCTTGCCAAGCCCGCTCCCTCTATACCCGTTAGCCACCTCTACAGCCCCCAGCTCAATGAGATCCATCATTCCCCCCTGTGACCAAAGCTCCAATTCATCCGGATAGTGAAAGGTTACATAGCCTATAACAGTTTGGTTCTCGACAGCGGCGATCACCCGCCCCTCAGGCAGTCCTGCGATGTCTATGAGCGCTTCCAGCTGTTCGCTTGGTTTGCGGAAGGCATCCAGATCAGGATGCATAAGCAGGCCCTCCAGCAGGCTTGGAGATAAAGGTCCACTGACTGTAATGTTCTTGCTGTTATATACAAAGGTATGGGAAACGCGGATTTTGCGGTGCTCCATGAATGGGCTCCCTTCGCTTAACTAAAATATGGAATGTAACCGCTTGCTGTGATATACTAATTCCGACATAAAAACTTCACATTTAATACATTGACAGGATTTTGATGGAAATCAATCTCGCCCTTAAAGCTTAAATCAAACGAGTAAGGGAGGCAAGAGTAATGGGGCAAGTCCACAGCGAAATTTTGCCGGGCCACGTGCAAAACGCAAATATGGCGGATTATTCCCAGGCAGTCAGCGAATTCCGGTGGGAGGATGTAGAGAGGGACTTCTCCTGGTATAGTACCGGCAAGGTGAATATGGCCCATGAAGCCGTGGACCGTCATGTGCAGGAAGGCCGTGGGGCGTCAACCGCCTTACTTTACAGCGATTCGTCGAGAGAGGAAAGATATACCTTTTCCGATTTGCAGGAACGCTCGAACCGGTTCGGTAACGTTCTGCGCAAGCACGGCATTGGTAAAGGAGACCGCGTGTTTATTTTTATGCCGCGGAAGCCGGAGCTGTATTTCAGTCTGCTGGGTATTCTTAAGATCGGAGCAGTGGCTGGTCCGCTATTCGAGGCATTTATGGAAACGGCGGTTAAGGACCGGCTTGAGGATAGCGGCGCAGTGGCGCTGGTGACTACACCGGAGCTCCTACACCGGGTGAAGCAGAGTGAGCTGCCGGAACTGCGCCATATTATTGTTGTCGGCGGTGCAACCGATGTGGAGCAGGGGATATTGGGCTTTGAACAAGAGATGGTGGCAGCTTCAGCTGAACTTGAGCCCGAGTGGCTCAGTTTGGATGACGGGCTGATTATGCATTACACCTCGGGTTCCACAGGTAAACCCAAAGGTGTCTATCATGTACAAAGAGCAATGATCCAACACTATTATAGCGGCAAAATTGTACTGGACCTGCAGCCTGACGATGTCTATTGGTGTACGGCTGATCCAGGCTGGGTCACCGGCACTTCTTATGGCATCTTTGCCCCTTGGCTGAACGGAGTAACCAATGTGGTGCGGGGCGGGCGTTTCAGCCCGCAGGACTGGTACAAGACGATTGAGCGTTTCGCCGTTACTGTATGGTACAGTGCACCTACCGCTTTCCGCATGCTGATGGGAGCAGGGGAGGCTAGCCTGGAGGGCATCGACCTAAGCAGCCTGCGCCATGTGCTGTCCGTAGGGGAGCCGTTAAATCCGGAAGTTGTCCGCTGGGGTGACAAATTCTATCATCAGCGCATTCATGATACGTGGTGGATGACAGAGACAGGCGCGCAGTTAATCTGCAATTACCCGCGGATGGATATTAAGCCGGGTTCCATGGGACGTCCGCTGCCGGGCATTGAAGCAGCGATATTGGACGACAGGGGCAATGTACTGCCGCCTTATTCCATGGGAAATCTTGCGATACGAACCCCTTGGCCGTCCATGATGGGCGCCATTTGGAACAATAAGGCCAAATACGACGAGTATTTCCGGATTCCCGGATGGTATATCTCGGGTGACTCAGCCTACATGGATGAGGATGGTTATTTTTGGTTCCAGGGCCGGATAGATGATGTAATCAATTCCTCTGGTGAACGGATTGGTCCATTTGAGGTGGAGAGCAAGCTGGTAGAGCATCCGGCGGTAGCCGAGGCTGGGGTCATCGGCAAACCTGATGTGCTGCGGGGAGAGATCATCAAGGCGTTTATTTCCTTACGGGAAGGTTATTATCCGACCACGGAGCTTAAGGAAGAGATCGCCGCTTTTGTCAAAGCCGGTTTATCTGCTCATGCAGCGCCCCGGGAGATCGAATTCAAAGATAAGCTGCCCAAGACACGCTCCGGCAAAATTATGCGCCGGGTGCTGAAAGCCTGGGAGCTGCATCTGCCTGAAGGGGATTTGTCGACCATTGAGGACTAAGCCATGCGGCAGCATAACAAAAAACACCGTTTCCCGCGAATCCGCGGAAACGGTGTTTTTGCTGTTCTGTATGGATCGCCTCAGGCAATCCGCTATTGCGGTTTTTGTCCGTTGCCGGCAGCATTTCCTCCGGCAGCGTTACTTCCACTTCCGCTGTCAAGAGGTATCTCCGTTCCGTTCACTGGCGGAACGATGATCATGCCGGGATCTTCGGTGGCACCCGGTATATTCTCCCCTTCCGGCGTTGGTTCTGTCCCCGGCAGTTCTGTCGGAGCAGGCGTCGCTTCGGGAGTCGGGGTAGCACCTCCGGCTACACTGCCGGAAGCTGACTCATGATCGGCCACATCAACGGCAGCCACGTAGAAGGCGGCATTCACACTGGAAGGTGTGCCTGACGAGAAAGCGTTGCCTTCACCGGCTGAAAGCACAAGCTGTTTCTTGAATGGGCCTCCGTTCATGGAACGGTACAGCCGGTAGCCTACAACGTCTGATGAGCTGCTAGGCGTAAAGCTGATTACGGCTTTGCCGCTGTTGTACGACACGATTACTTCGCCTGGAGCAGCAGGAGCCGTACCGTCGTCGACACGCGGATCAACCTCGGTCGGGAAATCGGTTTTGGCATCAGCCGGCATATAATATGACAAATCCTTGTGCTCTTTCATTGCAGGGAAAGCGGCGAGCAGCTCCTTGACCAGATCCTGAATCGGCTTTTCGCGTTTCACCACGATCTTCTCCTTCAGGAAATCCTCAGGGGTTCCTTCCAGCGGAATATAATTCACGCCTTTGTATGTGATGTATTTAGCTTTGGATATACCATCATCACTTTCCGTCGGTACATACTTGGCATTGAACATGTCTGTAGTAAACTTGTCGGTTAAAGAGGTAGGCAGCTTGCCGCTGTACGCCGAAACCGTCTTTTTGACGATGCCGTCAGGCTTACTGAACTCTTTCGTTACGAACAGCTCAGGCCGCTTGTCAATAACCGCATTCATGACCTTGGTCCATAACGTCTGGGCCTGCCGTTTCTGGGCATCTCCCTGGAGCGTATTGATCTGCTCCTTATAGCCAACCCACATTCCGAGAGTGACATCCGGTGAATAGCCCATAAACCACACATCGCCGTAATTCTGGGTAGAACCAGTCTTGCCGACAATCGGTACGTCCTTGAAGTGTTTATAATTCTTTCTGACAGTGCTGGCAGTTCCGTCGGTAATGACTGTGCGCAGCATATCCGTCATGAGGTATGCCGTCTGTTTGGAGTAGACCTGCTCCGGATTGACCTTATGCTGGTAAACGACTTTTCCTTCCGAATCAACGATCTTCTCGATCATATAGGCATCGGTAAAAGCGCCATTGTTCGCGATGGAGGAGTAGGCATTGGTCAGTTCCTCGACAGATACACCATAACGCAGACCGCCGATTACGCCGGTTTTTGCACTGTAGTCTTCATCCTGGATGGTCGTAATCCCCAGCTTCTTGGAAAAAGCCCAGGCGTCTTCGATGCCAACCTTCTCATTAAACAGCTTGAGCGCAGGAATGTTCAAAGACTTGTTAAGCGCATAGCGGGCGGTAACCAGACCCTGATAACGGTTGTTGGCATTCTTCGGGATGTGGAATCCCTTGGAACCATCCTTCAATATGATTGGAGCATCGTCGAGGATGCCGGCAGGCTGGATCAGACCCGCATCAAGTGCAGGCAGATAAGCAGCAATCGGCTTCATGGTCGAGCCCGGCTGACGGACCATCTGCGTAGCATAGTTCATCTGTTCAATGTTGAAGTCCCGGCCTTCGATCATCCCCAGGATGGCTCCGGTCTTGTTCTCAATCATCATCCCGGCTGTCTGTTCCTTGCCTCTGGCCTTGCTGTCTTTTGTGAAATTATCACTGTTCTCGGAGATGCTGTGCATAGCGCTGTATACTTTTTTGTCAATCGTAGTGTATACACGGTATCCGCCGGTCATTAGCTTCTGACGGGCTTCCTCCAGAAGCACTGTGTCTTCTGCCGGACTCGTGGTATCTTTCGCTTTTTTCTTGTCTTCGTTGATCGACAGTAGGATCTCTGCCGCCTTGCGTTCGGTTTCCAGCATCAAGTAAGGGAATGTAGCATAGGCCTTCTTAGAATGCGGTGCCAGAGAGCCTTTGATGTCAAAGAGGCGCGCTTCATCATACTGGGAGGAAGTGATTTTGTTCTCCTCCAGCATCCGCCGCAGTACGAGCTGCTGGCGCTCCATGGCTCTGTTAAAGGCCGTCTCGTTGAATTCACCCACTCCGTTAAATGCGGAATACTTGGAAGGAAGCTGGGGCAGACCGGCCAAATAGGCAGCTTGCGCAACATTCAGCTTCTCCAGGTCCTCCACACCGAAGATGCCCTTGGATGCGGCTTTGATACCGAACACATTATAACCGTTGGAGCCGTTCCCAAAGGGAACCTTATTGAGATATGCGGTAATAATTTCCTGTTTGGATAAAAAACGTTCAAGCCGCAGGGAGAGCAGGATTTCCTTCACTTTGCGGTCTTCCGTACGGTCCAGATTCAGAAATACACGTCTTGCGAGCTGCTGGGTAAGCGTACTGCCCCCGGTCTGGACCGATTCGTTGAGCAGCTTCTGCTTGACGGCACGAAGGGTACTGCTGAAATCCACTCCTTTATGGTCATAGAAGTTATTGTCCTCTATAGCGAGGACGGCATCAATCACAAGCTGTGGAATATCGTTGAATTCAATTAGCCTGCGGTCTTCTTCGGTGCGAAGCTGACCGATCGGTTGCCCATCCCGGAAATAGGCAAACCCGGTGACGGCGTTCAAGCTGACTTGCTGCTGAATCAATTCTTCGGTGCGCACAGGATCATCTTTCACAATGGAAGTTATGTAGCCTGCCAAGGCACCACCAGCAAACAGAATGCCTAGTATGCCGAGTATAAACATCCACTTTACGACTGAACCGAACCTGCGGAGCCAGGATCTTCGGGGTGGATGCTGTTTTACGGTCTTCTTTTTGTTCTCCTCAACCATCGACGATAATCCTCCTTTTAACGGAACTATTATAGCACAATTTGGCGTATTTGAATGCGCTTCTGCCTGAAAGTCGAATTCATGAGGTGTTGACTTTTTAAAAGGTCCTATGGTATAAGTTTACTCAATTGGATATTCGAAAAGCGTGGAAAGACATCAGTAGAAGGAAAGCCATGTGTTTCAGAGAGCCGGTGGGTGGTGCGAACCGGCAGCAGGCCCCTTTGAATTACAGTCTGGAGCTGTCCGGAGGAACTACAAGCGCATTTCGCTTGTTCAGTAGTCCTGGACCGGGTGCAAGCCCGTTATGGCAATGAAGTGAAAGAGAATGCCTGTGCTCCGGCACGGCAAATCTTTAATTAGGGTGGTACCGCGAGCCTCTTACTCGTCCCTTGGGATGAATGAGAGGCTCTTTTTGCGTTCTTTGGATTGATTAGTGTTGAAAAACTGGGAGGAATAAGGAAATGACTTGGGAAGAGCTTTCAATCAGCCAACAGCAGGAAGTCGAGCGTCAGATGGAAGTGATCACGCGTGGTGCCGTGGAAATAGTGCCAGAGGGGGAAATGAAGCGCAAAGTGATCCAATCCGTTGCTGCGGGTATTCCGCTAAACATCAAACTGGGTCTTGATCCGTCGGCGCCGGATATTCATGTGGGACACACTATTGTGATTCATAAGCTGCGCCAGTTCCAGGAGCTCGGGCATCAGGTGCAGCTGGTCATCGGAGATTTCACCGGACGTATCGGGGATCCTACGGGCAAATCCGAGACACGGAGGCAGCTTAGTGAGGACGATGTGCAGCGTAATGCCGAGACCTACAAGAAGCAGATTTACAAGATTCTTGACCCGGAGAAAACAAAGATCTTCTGCAACTCGGAATGGCTCAGCCCGATGTCCTTCTCAGATGTTGTAAATCTGGCGGCAAAAGTAACCGTAGCCCGGATGATGGAACGCGACGATTTCTCCAAACGCTTCCAGGGCGGCCAGGCCATCAGTATTCATGAATTTTTCTACCCGCTGATGCAAGGGATGGATTCCGTTGCTCTTAAGACCGACGTGGAGATTGGAGGCACGGACCAGAAGTTCAATGTGCTGATGGGCCGTACACTGCAGAAGGAATATGGCCTGGAACCGCAAGCTGTTATACTGATGCCGCTGCTGGAAGGAACCGACGGTGTGCAGAAGATGAGCAAAAGTCTGGGGAATTACATCGGCATTGATGAAGAGGCTAATGAAGTCTATGGCAAGGCGATGTCCGTGCCGGACGAGGTGATGCTGAAATACTACGAAATGGCTACAGATATCAGCAATCAGGAGCTCGCTGCCTTGAAAGCGGGTCTGGCCGACGGGACGGCCCATCCACGGGATGTCAAAATGCGTCTTTCATATACATTAGTACGAATGTACCATGGAACAGCAGCCGCGGAGGCCGCGCAGCAGCACTTCATTACGGTGTTCCAGCAGCGTGCGCTCCCGGAGGATATTGAGACAATCGGCATACCGGCTAAAGAGCTGTTGAGCGGCACAATTAAGCTGGTCAAGCTGTTAACGCTGCTTGGTTTTGCAGGCTCCAAAGGCGAAGCTAAACGTTCGATCCAGCAGGGCTCAGTGAAGCTGAACGGGGTGAAGCAGGAGGATCCGAACGGGGAAATCCAGCCTCAGGAGGGCGACATTGTCCAGGTAGGCAAGCGGAAGTATGCCAAATTAACTTTAGCTTAGGGGTTATTTTGCATAATGCAGCCTAATCTGCCGAAGCTTCCATTACATAATTCTCTTTAGTTAACTCGTAGTCAACTGAAGATTGCAGTTCCCCGAGCTGATTTCTCCAGGAGTCATGATGAACCGCAACTTTGCGAAAGCCGAGCTTCTCATAGACATGCTGCGCCCTGTAGTTCTTGAGGTTGGTATCCAGAATGATTTTTTGAACCTCCAGCTGCTTAAACAGGGAGCTGATAAGCATAGTAAGAAACGCACTCCCAAATCCTTGATTATGGTGATTGAAATTGCAGATTTTAATACCAATCTCTGCACAGTGCCCGGCTAATATTCTGAAGTTCATTTCCCCAACGGGCACATCATCGATTTCCAGGATCAGGCGATGGTTGCAGCCGGTAGCATTCTGAAGCATCTCCAGAGTCTCTTGGACTGTAGTACCGAGACCTTCAGGATATCCGGCATGGGCCATGATCATTCCATCGTTCCACCAGTTGCACAAGGTTTGCGCATCGTTGGCAGTCGCTTCACGAATGACTAAATTATCTTTTAATAGATGCATTCAGGTTCCTCCGATTCAGTAGTTATCCTGAATTTACCACAGAAGCTAATTCAGAAGGAATGGAAAAGACTTGTTAAATAGAATTATCTCGCCTGGCACAAGAACAAGCATACAAAAAAGCCTCCGGAATTCTCCGGAGGCTTTGCTTTGCATTCGCTGTTCGCGAAATCTTAACGGTTGTAGAACTCGACGATTTGTTTCTCATCGATGTCTTGGGAAAGCTCAGCGCGTTCTGGCAAACGGATGTATTTACCTTCGAAAGATCCGTCAGCATATTCCAGGTAAGCTGGAAGGTGGGAGCGGTTTTCCAAAGCTTCTTTGATAGAAGTCATAGCGCGGCTTCTTTCGCGAAGTCCGATAACGTCGCCCACGCTTACACGGTAAGAAGCGATGTCGACTTTTTTGCCGTTAACGGTTACGTGTCCGTGGGATACCAACTGACGTGCACCTGCACGGGAGTTAGCGAAACCAAGACGGTAAACCAGGTTGTCCAAGCGGCTTTCGAGCAGGAACATGAAGTTTTCGCCCGCGATACCTTGGATCTTTTGTGCTTTAGTGAAAAGAGTTTTAAACTGCTTTTCGCCCAAGCCGTACATGTGGCGCAGTTTTTGTTTTTCCAAAAGCTGCATTCCGTAGTTACTTACTTTTCTGCGTTGGTTAGCGCCATGCTGTCCTGGTGGGAAAGGGCGTTTCAGGTCTTTGCCTGTACCGCTAAGGGAAATGCCCAGACGGCGGCTGAGTTTGAATTTAGGTCCGGTGTAACGTGCCATGTTATAGTAGACTCCTTTATAGTTGAAATTTCATTGTAGGGCCTATTTGCGCCGCAATCCGTATCCGCGAAAGCGTCAAATGGTTTCACACTGCCAGGGAAGTTCAGCCGCTGCCCTGGCAGTAACGAAATGCGTAGAGGGTGACACAACGTTACGCCCAATTAAGACTTCTTACAGTCTTGTTCAACAATAAATATTATATGAAAACAACAGTTAAAGTCAAGTGCATCTTTAAGGAGATTTTGTCTATCTTTGTCGTTAGTTCTTTGGTCCTAAAAAAAATCCCTGAAATCAGGAAAATATAATGCAATACAGGAAAAAAGAGAGTAAAATATAGCTAATTAGATGTTATCGGAAGATTAATAATATGAGACGCAAAGGGGATCCGCTTATGTCAGTTCAGGAAGCATACGGCCGCAAAGACACTCGTATGCTGTTGCAGGACACTATGCAGTCAAGCGGAGATATGATAGATCCCGCCGCATGGCTCAGGGAAACGGATATTGTATCCTATGATTTCCCGTATGCAGCCAATTTGATTGCGGAAAGCTTCGCGGACTGGCGTGGACTGGCTGTTCCTCCCTTCGCGGAATCATGGAACTGGGGTCTGCTGGATTTTGAAGGGAAGTGGATTGAACCTTTAGACTCAGATTCCGGCAATATCCGAGAGGAGGGCTGGGATGCGAAATGGGCGGAAGCCGCAGGGCTAAGCCTGCTTTCCGGAGATGCCAATGCCGTCCCGGAGCAGAAGAACGGACAAGCTGTGTACCTTTTGACCTTGCCGGTGTTTACCCGAGGTCAACGGGAAATCTTTGCTCTGCTTGCCTGCTCCATGACTGCCGTGGAGTATGAGCAGGGCGGAAAGAATACGGCTGAAGCAATGGCCATGCATTTCCAGACCTGCTTTTACCGCAGGTTTGAGCATGTTTTTGTATCAGATCTAGCGGGAGTGTACCAGCATGCCGAGCGGGAGAGCATCCGCCGTTCGCTCCTGTTCCAGATTGTCCAGCGGATGCACGACAACATTGATGTCGATGCCGTGCTTACCGAGGTCATTGAGAGTATTGCCGCGATGTATCCGGGTGCCAGACTGGAGCTGTTTATGTCACAGGACCACCGCAGCACGCATCCGCAGGTAAAGCCGCTTCCGCTGCTTTGGGATAGTGATGATGTCTGCGCGCGTGCCTTCAAGGACGGCCGGGTAGCACTGCATGCCGGGCGCGAGGACAGTCAGCATGTGGAGGTCGGCCTCCCGCTCGGAGGGAAGCAAGGCGTATATGGTGTCTTTCATATGATTATGGATAAGCCAGTTTTCTCGGAGGTTGACCTGCGTTTCCTCTCGATGGTTGCCGATACGGCCGGGACAGCGTTTGAGAATGCCAAGCTGTATGAACGCTCCAACCAGCTTATTCGTGAATTGCGTATGAGCAATGAAATGACACAACGTTTGAACCAAAGCCTGCGGTTGGGTGATATTTTTCAGTATGCCTTTGAAGAGCTGCTGGAGATGTTTGCTGCCGATTATTGCTGCATTCTGCATATGAATGAAGAGAAAGGCGGGCTGGAGGCGATTGCCTGCAATCATCTTCCGCTGCGCAATGAACTTATAGAAGTAGGGCAAGGGCTGGGAGGCAATGTCTACACTACAGGTGAGCCGATCATTTTGTCGGATTATTTAAATACGCCGGGACCCTCTTCGAAGCTCATGGACGCAACTCGCTCGCAGTCGCTGATTGCCACTCCCCTTAATGTAGGCGGAGAAGTACGCGGTGCTATTATGCTTGCCCACCGGGAACCGTATTTCTTTTCCTATGACAGCTTCAGGCTGCTGCAGGCGATGGCGGGCCACATCGGGCTTGCGGTAGGCAACGCCCGGCTGCATGCTGAGGTGCGGTTCCTGGCCAACCGTGATAGTCTCACCGGTCTTTATGCCCGCCATTACCTGGATGAGGAGATCAAGGAGAGGCAGACATCGGACTTCTGCGGCTCTTTGATTGTCGTTGATATTGATCAGTTTAAGACGGTCAATGATACCTACGGCCATCAGAAGGGCGACAAAATTCTGAAGCAGGTGAGCGAGATTGTGAAGTCCTCCATCCGCCAAGGCGATATCGCTGCCAGATGGGGCGGGGAGGAGCTGGCGGTCTATTTGCCGCAGCTGGGGGTGCAGCAGGCTTTTTATGTAGCCGAACGGATCCGCAAGCGGGTAATGGGTGAGACCGAGCCTCGTGTTACCGTATCCTGCGGCATCGCGGAATGGAGTTGGACAGATGAACGGGTGAGTGTGGAGTCGCTGTTCTACAGGGCCGATATGGCACTTTACGAAGCGAAGAACAACGGCCGCAATCAGGTTGTCATCGATACCAAGAAAGTGGATAGTACGGCAAAGAATCCTCTGGCCTGACGGCGGGGATTCTTTTTTTTGAAATACAGATCAAAGTATAAGCCCGGGCAGCAGGGGGAACCTATTAATAATTGTTCACCCGGGTACTTCTATTTGGCCTCGGCTCCGCCTCCGGGTGAATTTGTAGGAGCAACTACACTTGGACCGGGAAAGGCTTGAACACGATGAAATTACCTTTATGGCGGCGCGAGGCGATTCTTGCCGTAGTTCTATCTTTATATTGTCTGCTATGCAGCGGCTGTGGTGCCATTTCGGATAAGCCGGCTGACCAGGAGCTGAGTCTTGTTCTGGCCGGGATGGATGGTACAGACGGGGTATCCTTTGAAGGTGCCGCTGCATTACTGCTGGGAGGGAAGCCGGTTGAGCAATCGGCGCTCTATTATGGTGGAAAGGTTGCAGATCACAACAAGGTAAGTCTGTATACTTTGCTGCCGGATGAGAATGGGAAGACCAAGGCAGCGGCTAAAGCTGGTCTGAAAAAGCTTGAACAGAGACAAACTCCCGAGGCATACTACACGCAATTGGAGAAAAAAGACGGGGAATGGAAGATGCTGACCGGTGCTCCAGCTGCGAATGCCGGTAATCCGCTTCCTGCGCTCAATCCGCTGCTTCAGCTGGAAGAACTGGAGGGCAATGAGAAAAAGGTAACGAAGCGGGCAGGAGCCGCCAGAGGGACTAAAGAACTTCGGATTGAGCTGACCCCGGGAGAGGCAAGGAAACAGCTGTCTGCCGAGCTGGAGAGAGAGATGCTGCTGATCCGTCCGTCCGGTGACAGCAAGCCACAGGAGGCCGCAGGCAAGCCTAAGCAGGTCAATGAGGCAATGATGGCATTATGGGAGCAGAAGGACGAGGAGCTGCGGCAGAGGCTCGAGCAAGCCGAAATTTCATCGGTGTATTATCTGAAGGTGGATGTGAAGCGCAATCTGCCCAAGCGGCTGACCTGGACCCGTAAGGTAAAATATCCAACTGCCGCCGGAAGTGACGCCGAAGAAACTTACATCACCAATGTTGATTTTTATGGGTTCCGGTGAAGCAGAGCTGACTGACCATGAGATCTTGCGCTCTTTTGCGGGCGTGCTACAATAGAATAGTATGTTTATTTTTAGTGATGAGGAAGGAAGAGAGAAGAATGAAGGATCCAAGAATTCAGAAGCTTGCGGCAAACCTTGTAGGGTATTCCGTAAATGTGCAGCCGGGCGAGAACGTGCTCGTTGAAATGATCGGCAGCGAAAGAGATCTAATTAAAGCTGTTGTGGAGGAAGTCGGCAAAGCCGGAGGCAACGCATTCGTGCAGCTGACGGACCGGACTGTTCTGCGCAGCATGCTTCAATATGCTACCCGTGAGAGTCTGCAGACCTGGGCAGAGATTGATCTGAACCGGATGAAGCAAATGGATTGTTATATCGGTATCCGTGCAGGAGAGAATGTCAATGATCTGGCTGATGTGCCGGAAGAGAATATGAAGCTGTACAATTCCCTGTATTCCCACCCGGTACATAGTGAACAACGCGTGAAGCACACCAAATGGGTGGTTCTGCGCTATCCGAATGCGAGCATGGCCCAACTGGCGAATACGACTACGGAAGCATTCGAAGACTTCTACTTCGAGGTGTGCAACCTGGATTATGCCAAAATGGACAAAGCACAGGATGCGCTTGCCGAGCTGATGCGTGCAACCGATAAGGTGCGTATCGCGGGACCGGGAACAGAGCTCACATTCTCCATTAAGGGCATCGGTGCAGAGAAATGCTCCGGCCAAAAAAACATTCCCGACGGCGAGGTTTACAGCGCTCCAGTTCGTGATTCCGTCAACGGCACGATCAGCTACAACGCTGCGACACTTTATAACGGTGTGACTTTTGAAAATGTGAAATTCAAATTCGAGAACGGCAAAATTGTCGAAGCGTCCAGCAATGATACGGTTCGCTTGAACGAAATTCTGGATTCCGACGACGGCGCACGCCATATCGGTGAATTTGCCATTGGCTTCAACCCCTACATTCTGCATCCGATGAAGGACATATTGTTCGATGAAAAAATCGCCGGAAGCTTGCATTTCACCCCGGGCCAGGCTTATGATGTGACTGATAATGGCAACCGCTCGTCCATTCACTGGGATCTGGTGCTGATTCAGCGTCCGGAATACGGCGGCGGAGAAATCTATTTTGATGATGTGCTGATCCGCAAGGATGGTATCTTCGTTATTCCGGAACTTCAAGGTCTGAACCCGGAAAACCTGAAATAAGATGTAATAAAAAGAAAACACCTTGCGCGAGTAAGCGGATTCAATGTATCATGGAATTGATTAGAAAAGACTTTGTTCCATAATCAAGTTGCGGAGGGATTCCTATGTCCAGTAACAATGCGGCAATCGTGGATATTGCCCAAACGGCAAGCCAGTTCAACTCTTCTATCGTTCTTCAAGCGGACAACAAGTATATTGATGTTAAGAGTATTCTTGGGTTGTTCACTACTCTGGTCTCCAGCCAGAGCTACGAGCTTCATGTTCATGGCACAGATGCCGAAGAAGCGAAAAAAGCAATGAGTGAAGTTTTTGCCAAACACGGTTTGAATTTTACAGTTGTTGCGGAGTAATCTACTATTTCCGAAGACGTCCTGCCCTTGCGGTGGGGCGTTTTTATATATATTAAAAACTGAATTCTTGTATTGGGTTCGGATTTCGACTAATATTAAATTAAATAGCATTTGCAGCTGTAACTTTTGGACATGGGGGGGAAAATGCATGACTTCATCGGATTTGCAGGAACAGCTTAATCTTAAAGCGATCACTCTTCTACAAGAAGATGCCGATAAAATTCAGAAGCTCATCGAAGTGCAGATGGAGAATCTGGCGACTCGTTACTGCCCTCTCTATGAGGAAGTGCTGGATACCCAGATGTACGGCTTCTCCAAAGAGGTCGATTTTGCGGTCAGAGCGGGACTGGTGCCTGAGCAAACGGGCAAGCTTGTGCTGAGCGAGCTGGAACGCAATTTGGCCGTGCTGTACGAAGCTTTGAATAAGAAGGCGGAAGAGCGCGAGCTGTAAGCCAAGTCTCTAACCATTTATAAAAACGCACATGAGGACCGCCGGGCCGCTCATGTGCGTTTTTTGTTTCGTATGAAGTGTAGCAGCTTCTCGCGGGGTCAACCTTATACCAGGTAGAAAGAGACACCCAGAATCATATAAACAACGAGCAGGAGAAGTCCTTCGTACCAGTTGGTCGCACCGTCCTGTATGATCGATTTAGCAATAAACACAGAGACGGCGATGGCGACGATCTCGATGATGGTGAACACAATATCCATCGTATCGCCCATAAAATAGCTGGCAAAGATCAGAACGGGGGCTACGAACAAGGCGATCTGCAGGCTGCTGCCGACGGCGATCTCCACGGCGGCACCGATCTTGTTCTTCATCGCCAGCATGATCGCAGCACTGTGCTCCGCGGCGTTACCGATAATCGCCACAAGGAATGCACCGACGAACAGCTCACTGAACCCGAAACGTTCGGTTAACGTCTCTAGCGTCCCCACCAGCCATTCACTGACAAAAGCGACCATCACTGTAGCCAGTACAAGATAGAGAATGGATTTGTTCTTCGACCAGACGGGCGCATGCTCGTTCGGCAGCTCTTCGTCGCCGTCCACAGTGACATCCTCCAAGTATTTCTTGTGTGTTATCATAGAGAAGACCAGCCAGGCGATATACGCAGCGATAAGCAGCCCGGCGACAACAAGACTTAGCACATCGGTGTCCTTCTCCGTGATGGAGTGGGTGTTGAAGAACATAGCGGGAACAAACAAGGCAATGACGGCCACGATCATCAAGGAACCGTTCAGTCCGGCCAACGTGACATTGAAATTCTGAACCTTGAATTTCATGCCGCCGGCAAAGATGCTGAGCCCGAGAACGAGCAGCAGATTACCGATGATCGAACCGGTGAGAGAGGCTTTAACCATGTCATACAGCCCTTCCTTGACCAGAAAGAAGGCGATGATCAGTTCGGCCGCATTGCCGAAGGTTGCGTTAAGAAAACCTCCGAGCCGCTGACCGGCGTAGTGGGCTACGCTTTCTGTGGCCCTTCCGAGGAAGCCTGCCACAAAAATGACGGCGATGGCAGATACCACGAACTGAAGGGTGTGGTCCCAATTTGCATAGTGACCAATTGCGCTAAGTAGGAAAGTAATGACCATTAGCGAAGGTGAAATCCATTTTTTCAAGTGTGGCACACTCCAGTCTTGTATATGTAGGTTGAATTCATAATTCAATATAACCAAATTGATCCAGTGTGTAAACGGGCATGATAGAAAGTCATTTGCTTTTTAGCCTGTTTTCGAATTACAATAATTGATAATGAGTGTAGGGGGGATATGGCATGGCGGAACAACTTCAATTGGAAATGGGAAACATACGGATATCAAATGATGTCGTCTCGAAAATTGCCGGCTTGGCTGCCTTGGAGACTCCGGGAATTGCGGCCATGTCAGGCGGCTTGTCAGAAGGCTGGGCTAAGCGTCTGAGCGGTAAAAACGTGCAAAAGGGTGTTACCGTTGAAGTGGGACAGCTTGAAGCCGCAGTTGATTTGCGTATTATTGTTCTCTATGAAACTCCGATCCACGAGGTATGCCGGATGCTTCAGCAGAATGTGCGCGAAGCAGTGGAGAGCATGACAGGGCTTCATATTGTTGAGGTTAATGTCAAAGTGGAAGGCGTAGCCTTCAAGAATGACGAAATTTCGTAAGCGGTTATTCCCGTCTCTCCAAGTGAGTCGCGGGGCATGACAAAAAGGCAGTCCGGGAGGTTCTCTCCGGACTGCCTTTTTGTCAATATAATAATTTATATGCTTCACTCTATAAATTATCCTTCCGTTTCAGCTTGATTTAACCAAGAGTTCCTCTTATGTACCCTTAGCGGGCCCGGACACCTCTGACAGTGGTCACGGATTTCGTGACCTCCTCCTTGGCGGGACGGTTGGTTTCTCTCGAAATGCTGAGCATGATTCCCATGCACAGCATGGAAACAAGCAGAGAGGAACCGCCATAGCTGATGAAAGGCAGGGTTACCCCCGTCAACGGAATCGTCTTCGTCACCCCGCCGATGTTGACAAAGGCCTGAATGGCAATCAGCCCCATGACTCCGATGCCGACGAGTGTGCCGAAGGGATCGGTGCACCTGAGTGCAATCAGAATGCCTCGCCAGATAAAGTACAGATACAGCAGGAGAAAGATGGAGGTTCCAACAAACCCCAGTTCCTCCCCGATTATCGCAAATATAAAGTCAGTATACGGATATGGCAGGTAATGAAGCTTCTGCACGCTTTGTCCAAATCCGGAGCCTGTAGTTCCGCCTTCTCCGAGGGCAATCAAAGACTGCATGATATTATAGCCGCTGTCTGAAGCATCTTGAGCCGGATCCAGGAAGGCTGAAATCCGGTCTTTTCTGTAATCATTGGCGGCTATGTTCTCACTTGTAGGCGGGGACAAGGAATCAATTGCTGTCTTTGCCCCCATGACAAGTCCAACCCCCAGCACTAGCAAGGCGATTGAACCGAGAATATGCTTCATACTGGCCCCCCCGGCATAAATGACAAGCCCGCTGGTAGCCACCAGAATAAGACAGGAGCCCAGATCCGGCTGCATCATAATTAGACCGGCCACAATTCCCACAATGACCATCACCGGAATATAACCGGTGCGCAAATCCCTTAGCCGCTCGCCTTTTTTGGAAATGAGTGCAGATAAATAAAGGATAATTGAGAGTTTGGCCAGCTCGGTAGGCTGGATGCCCAGCTTCCCGATGCTCAGCCAGCTTTTTGCACCGTTGATACGCTCCGTAAAAGCCACTACAAGCAGCAGAATCAAGGTAAGGATGAAGATGGGCACGTACCATTTTTTGAATTTGCTGTAATGGATATTCATGACCGTAAACATGACGATGGTTCCCAGTATGACAAAGACAACTTGTTTTTTTACAAAATACAACGAATCATTGCCGAATTTTTGACTGGCCAGAGTGAGACTGGAGCTGGCGCTGAAAACCATAACCAGTCCAAAGCCGACAAGGAGCAAAGTGAGAATAAGCAGTTGGAAGTCGGGTGTTCCTCTTTTGGGCAGGCTGACTTTTTTGGTTGTCTTTCCCTTTACGCTACTCAAGCTTCCAACAGCTCTTTCAGTTCAAGTATCCGCTTAGCGGCAGTGTCCAGTACAGGCTGCGGCACAGGGGATGTATACTCCAGGCCATGGGGAAAGGTTGCTTTGCCCAAGTAAACGGCTTCAATGGCAAGTATGGTATCCGGCTTCTCCAGCTTTCCTTCGACAGCGCGCGTATTGATCCGCAGGAAGTATTCTCCGCCGTTCTGCTGATCTTCGATCTTACAGTCGTAAGTGGCGCGATAGTATTCCCATTGCCAGCGGATGAACCCGGCCTTGGCCGCGCTTTCGTCCAGATAGAGAAGATCGCTTTTCAATCCTACGAGGCCCGTGTTCTCAAATATCATAGCGCACATATCCCCTTTATGAAGTATAATGATTATTTCTGATCGCAATTATAGACGTCTACCTCATGATAGTATGTTTCCCAAGGTTGCGCAAGGGCAGGCGGGGCCTGGAGATACCCACTTTTTTGCGTTTCTGCTACAATAAAAGAAATATAGCTCTTTGCGGCCGGGATATGAAGATGCGGAGCGCTTGCTGTCTTGGCCGGAGCGGGTTATCGGGAGAAGGGAATGGAGCAAATATGGACAGGTTAGCAATCGAACAACTGCTTCCGGAAATGGTGAAATGGCGCCGCCATCTGCACCGTCATCCGGAATTGTCATACCAGGAGAAGGAGACGTCAGCTTATGTAGCGGCCAGATTGGCCGAATTCGGAATTGAGGTCAGAAGAAGCGGAGCCGGTTATGGACTGACAGGAATCCTTAAGGGAACGCGGCCAGGCAAAACAGTGGTCCTGCGCGCGGATATGGATGCCCTGAATATCACGGAGGAGAACAGCAGCGAGTATGCCTCACAGAATACAGGGGTCATGCATGCCTGCGGCCACGACGGGCATACAGCCATGCTGCTCGCCGCTGCTTCGTATTACAGCACCCGCCGTGAAGAGATCACAGGAGAACTGCGGTTTCTATTCCAGCCGGCGGAAGAAATTTGCCCCGGCGGAGCTCAGGGCATGATTGCCGAAGGTGTGCTGGAGGGGGCAGATGCTATATATGGCCTGCATCTGTGGACTCCGCTTCCACTGGGCACCATCGGTAGTGCCCCCGGACCGCTAATGGCTTCTGCCGATGAGTTTTTTATTGATATTACCGGCAAAGGCGGACACGGCGGCATGCCCCATCGCACCATCGACAGCATTGTGGCCGGTGCAGCGCTTGTCACTGCACTGCAAAGCATTGTCAGCCGTTCCGTTGATCCGCTATGTCCCGCTGTTGTCAGCGTGGGAACGATCCAGGGAGGCTCTGCCCAGAATATCATCGCGGAACGCTGCCGGATAACCGGAACAGTACGCGCATTTGATGAGGAGACGCGTTACTTAATCCGGCGGAGAATCGAAGAGCTTACAGCCTCTATAGCCGCAGCATATGGTGCGGAATCCAAGATCGACTACCTCATGGGTTACCCGCCGCTGGTCAATCATGAAGCGGAATTCAACCGTTTTTTCCGGGTGGCTCCTGAGGCACTGGGTGATTCCGCAGATGTTATCCTTATGGAGAAGCTTATGCCGGCGGAGGATTTCTCGTATTATGTCAAAGAGATTCCCGGCTGTTTCATCTTTGTGGGTGCAGGCAATCCGGATAAAGGGGCGGTTTATCCGCATCACCACAGCAAATTCGATTTTGACGAAGAGGCCATGCTGCATGGCGCCAAGCTGCTGGTGGCAATGGCTGATTCTTGTCTGAACGAATAATCTTTTATCGTATAATTTGAAGACATTGAGGAAACCCTACTCCCGTATAACATAGCGACATGACAGGAGGAAGGCTTCTTGAAGACAGTCAAAGAGGTAATGACCACGCACACTGCGACGGTTACACTGCTGGATAATGTATATGAGGTTGCCGTCAAAATGAGAGACTATGACACCGGATTTGTTCCCGTAGTTGATTCTAATGATGGAGAAACATTGATTGGCGTAATTACAGACCGGGATCTTGTGCTTAGAGGTTATGCGGACAAGCATTCCGGATCAACCTCCGTGGAAACGGTGATGAGCAAAGAGGTCATCACTGTTTCCGAATCTGCATCTGTGGACGAGGCGGCTGAACTCATGGCTTCAGCACAAGTCCGCCGCCTGCCGGTGGTCCAGGGGAAGAAGCTGATCGGCATCGTATCGCTCGGCGATTTGGCGGTGAAGCGTATCTTCGCGGACGAAGCGGGAGAAGCGCTAAGCGAAATCTCGCAGCGGCAGCTGCATTGATAAGAATACAAGGGAAGCTCATGTCCGCTGGCGCGGAGATGGGCTTTTTCCGCTATCCTGCGGGGAGGATACGGGATACATAACCCAACTCAGGTTGAACATGACATAAGCACAGGAGGGATTCGATGAATGGAACAGGGCCCTGCATCACCCGGAAAGATCGGACAATCCTGCTGGATTGCGCTCATCCCGGGTTCGAGGCCGCAAGAATAGCACTGGCGGATTACGCGGAGCTGGTCAAAAGCCCAACCGCTTACCACACCTACCGGATTACACCATTGTCGCTCTGGAATGCCGCCGCTTCCGGTCATACAGCGGAGAACATTATTTCCAGCCTGAAAAAGCTCTCCCGCTGGGGGCTTCCTGCCGAACTGGAGCAGGAGATTGGTGAGCTGATGTCCCGGTACGGCAGCTTGGAACTGTATGCTCATATGGGGGATCCCCGCTATATTATTTTACGTGCCAATCAACCCGGACTGCTGGATGAATTGGAAGTGAACCAGTCCTTACAGGCTTTGGGTCTGCGGAGGCACCTCCCCCAGGAAAGCGTCTGTCCCGCTGAACAGCGCGGGATACTGAAGCAAGAGCTGACCAGGCTGGGCTATCCTGTGCTGGATTATGCCGGTTATCGTGAAGGGCAGACTTTAAGTCTGGCCTGGAGGGGAGCAGAGGGGCTGGAACTGGAACCGGAAGCATCATTCGGGCTTCGGGATTATCAGAAGGAAGCTGTCCGTATGTTTCGGGGGATTGGGGGCACGGGAGGCAGCGGTGTTGTCGTTCTGCCCTGCGGTGCGGGCAAGACGGTTGTAGGTCTTGCTGTGTTGGAAGATCTGCAATGCGAGACGCTGATTCTGACTTCAAGCTCTACCTCCGTAGGACAATGGCGTGATGAACTGCTGCGGTGGACGAATCTGGATACAAATGCCGTAGGGGAGTATACCGGTGAGAAAAGAGAAGTACGTCCAATCACTGTGGCAACTTATCAAATACTGACGTTTCGCCGGGCCAAAGACGGACCGTTTCTGCATATGAATCTGTTTAATGAACGGAACTGGGGACTGATCATTTATGACGAGGTCCATTTGCTTCCGGCTCCTGTATTCCGGGCTACGGCGGATATACAGGCGACCCGCCGTCTGGGGCTTACCGCCACGCTTGTCAGAGAAGATGGGCGGGAAGGGGATGTATTCTCCCTCATCGGTCCGAAATGTTATGATCTGCCCTGGAAGTCTCTGGAGAAAGAGGGCTGGATCGCCGCTGTGGATTGCATAGAGATGTTGATACCCATGAACTCCGGTTTAAGGAGCAAATATATCTATGCTGGCGGAAAAGAGCAGTTTCGGCTTGCTGCCGGGAATCCGGCCAAGGCAGCAGCTGCCGCCAAGATCATTAAGTCCCATACCGGTGCTGCTGTACTGGTCATCGGCCAATACCTGGATCAGCTGGAGCAGCTGGCCGAAAGCCTGCAGGCACCCTTGATCACTGGGAAAACGCCACAGCGGGAAAGAAGCCAATTGTATGCTGCCTTCAATGAAGGGCAGCTGCGGGTGCTGGTGGTCTCCAAGGTGGCCAATTTTGCCGTGAATCTTCCGGATGCCTCGGTGGCGATCGAGGTTTCGGGAGCCTTTGGTTCACGGCAGGAGGAAGCCCAGCGGTTGGGCCGGATTCTGCGCCCGAAGCCGGGTGAGAATAAAGCGTATTTCTATACACTTGTCTCGGAAGACAGCAGAGAACAGGATTTTGCTCTGCGGCGGCGGCTGTTTCTGACTGAGCAAGGCTACGATTACGCCGTCAGAGGCGTGGACACGCAAGAGGAGGCGGTTTTATGAACGGGTTATCGCCCGAAGCGCAGGAAGTGCTGAAAATGATATGCGCGGTCCATGCGGCCCAGCCCTTTGCGGTGGAGAAGGCAGACAGCTTGCGTCCTGCCACCCTGTGCCGCGCCGAGCAGCAGCTTGCACTGAAGGAGCTTCGTCAGGCTGGAATGCTGGAGCTGCGGCAGAAAATATGGGGGGAGAAGCTGTATCAGATTCCCGTGCGGCAGCTCGCAGCTATCCACCAGCATTTCTTCTCCATGAGCCCGCTGCCAGTGGCTGGCGACAAGGTAACACTCAAGCTTGCCGCAGGCAGCGGATTGCCGGGTGAGCTGTTTCGTGCATTGGTGTTCACAGCGCGTGAAGGATTGCCTCTGACTGCCAAAGGTGTGATCCACAAGAAGAATATCAGCCGTCTGGCAGCACTGCTCTCTTTGCGCGAAGAGCATTTACGGGGTTTGATTCCCGGAGATGCTTATGCTGAGCCCCAGCCTCTGACAGCCATGGTTATGGTTGATCTTATGCTCATGCTTGGACTGATTAGCCGGCAGAGTGAGGCTTATATGCTGGAGATGGAAAGGCTGGATCAGTGGTTTGCGCTCAATGAGCCGCAGATGAACGATATTTTGTATAACCTGATCTTAAACCGCTACGGCTTGCAGGAGCCTGTCAGGCAGCATTTTCGATACTGTATTTCCGCTGGAGAGTTCGCGCCTGGTCAATGGTTCTCCCTGCCGGATATTCTGGACAGGTTGCATAAGTTAAAGCTTGCGGCAGATTATCCTGAAACAGGAGTGGAGGCCTCCTGTCTGGCATGGTTTAGCTGTCTGGCCGGGTTTGGCTGGTGCGAGCTGGGGTATAGTGATTACGGGGACTGGTGCTTCCGCTGGACGGACTCCAAGCCTACGCCCGATCCAGGCGGGGAAGCAGGAGACGGCTGCGTGAATCTGTTCACTGTGGATAGGCCAGCTCCCGGCTCCGGGACAGTGGAAGACCTGAATGCTCCAGTGCCCGTGGAGAAGCAGATATTACAAGATTCCTCCCTTCAGTCGTTTATTGTTCAGCCGGATTTCGAGGTGCTGGTGCCGCCGGAAGTGCCATACACTATCCGCTGGACGCTTGGCGGTTGCGCGGAGCTGCTGCATAGCGATGATCTGTGGAGCTTCAGGCTGACCCGGGAAAGGCTGGAGCATGCCGCTGAACAGGGACTGTCGCCAGAGACGGCGATTTCCTGGCTGGCTGCCCATGCACAAGGGGGATTGCCGGAACAGGTGGACCTATCTTTAAGACAGTGGGCAAAGGGGATTGGCCGAACGGTATTCTCCGAGGTGATTCTGCTATCCTGCAGCAGTGAGGCAGATGGAGCGGATATTGCCGCCCATCCCCGGCTTGGCAGCAGCCTCACCCGTGTAGGCCCGCTTCATTTTATCGTGCAGGGTGATCAGGTGGAGCAGGTGCGCAAGGAGCTTGCGGCAGCCGGAATGGCCCCGCCGCGGATCATCGGCGGCAGGGAAGGCAGCGCGAAGCAAAAACTATTTGATCTAGGCGATCCCGGCCTGCCATTAGCTGACTTCGTTCTCCCGGCCCCGGACCCCAAGCGGGGAATCCTTGGCGGGGAAGCTGTTTATCAGCCCTTACCGCTGTCCTCAGCTGAAGTGGAAGAGAGCAATTGGACCGGTGAAGAAAAGGTTCCGCAAATGTGGATCAAGGAATGGCGGAAGTATCACGGCTCCACGGCCCAAAAGGTGATGGAGCAGGCGCTGAAGTGGGGGATTAAAGTCCGGCTTTCCATAAGAGATGAGGTTTGCGACTTTATTCCCGGGCGGATCAGCGGACATCCATGGAGAGTCTCCGGATGCCTGCTGGATTCCGATTCACAGATTCGTGATGCGGAAATGGAACTGGACCCGGGAGATTGGGATGAAATGAAGCTGCTGATTCCTGCGGAGCTGAGAAATTCTTCTTCTGCTGGAGCAAGTGGTTATGTTATGATAAGGTAGTCTACTGTGTACGGTAGAACATTAACGTAGAAAAGAGTTGAAGTTCATGAGCGTAGCGGAGTTGAATACGGTCGATATGGCCGAAGTGCTGACATACGCCTATGAATTAGGCGACATGATTAACCAATCGGCCGAAGTGTCGGATTACTTATACTGGAAAGGCCGGGTAGATTGCAACCCGGAAATCCAGGCCATGGTCAAACAGCTGCAGAACAAGAAGGAGCTGTTCGAAGAGACACAGCGGTTCGGACATTTTCACCCGAACTATCATTCGGCCAAGGATGAGGTATCGCGGGTGGAGCAGGAACTTGAACAATTCGAGGAAGTTGCCCGCTTCAAGCTGGCCGAGAAGACGCTGGACGATATTCTTCATTCCATGTCGGAAGCGATTGCGTTCTCTGTATCGGAGAGCATCAAGGTTCCAAGCAATGACCCGAATCCTAAGGGCGGCGGATGCGGCAGCGGAGGCAAATGCTCCTGCGGATAAGCGCCTCTGAGAGGGAGAGAAAGAAAGGCGGATGAGCTAATGTTTGCGGAACGGACAGGATATATCGTATGGGTTAGCGACGTTAAGGCGGCGCGTAATCTGGAAAAATATGGAACACTGCATTATGTATCGCGGAAGATGCATTATGCGGTCATGTATGTGAATGCGGAACGCGCCGAGGAAGTTATGAAGAATGTCCGCAGACTTTCCTACGTGCGCAAGATTGAAAGATCTTACCGCAATGAGTTGAAGACGGAATACACCAGTAACGGACCGGACAAGTCCCGTTATTACGGATTGTAATTCCTGAAGCTGAAACTCTAGAAGGATGACAGGCGCCGTTGGCGCCTGTTTTTTTATGCGCCTGTTTTGGCTTTCCTCTTAAACCTTTGCCTGCATTGCAGGCAGAGGTTTTTTTGTTGGCGGGCTATATCAGTTGAACTAAAGAACTAGCTAGAGGCTAAAGCAGCGGAGGGGAATTTTGGAACTGTAGGAGCGATAGCGACCGCCTGAAAGCTTTCCGAAGGAAAGCTCGCTTCGAAAGCATAAGCAGTCTACGGATTTCAACCGCAAATAGCGGTATAAATCAAGAAATCTGTAGACAACAGCGGCCGGAAGTCCAAACATTCACCGCAGTTGCGTTCTATGCCGGCCCGGTAAATCTAAAGTTCAACTTATATAGCTTGAAGACTTTAGCGGTCATATTAAAAGGGAAATGGAGCGTATAGGACGGTCACTTTATCGCTGCTTAATATTTCCTGTTTATACTCGGAAGAGAGTGACAAAATTCACGTAGAAAAGCATATAGGTGATATGATGACTAAACCGTGGGCAATGCCCCCAAAATTATCGGTGATTTCCCAATACCTTCAGCATCTCAATGGAAGGATGAGAGGTGAGATCAAGGAACTGGGAAGATTGACCGCCTTCCTGGATATTATGAATAACAAACGGCTGGATACTTTTTTTCAACCGATACTGCAGCTGTCTTCCGGACGGACCATCGGACATGAGGCACTGAACAGGCCTCATGGCTCGGTACATTTCCCGACTACAGAGCATTTCTATGAGTTTGCCGGACGGACAGAGCAGATGTTCCGCTTCGAGCAGGATTGCCGCAGGCTGTCGCTTTCAAGGTATGTGGAGAGGCTTCCGAAATCAGGTGTGGAAAGTGAACGGCTTGTCTTCATCAATGTGCATCCGGGTGTGTTGAATGATGCCCGCCATAAAAGCGGAGAAACCTTGGGACTGCTGCAGGAGCTCGGGTTGTCACCTGAGCGGATTGTCTTTGAGCTGACCGAAAGGCAGGCTGTACAGGATTATGTAGGCTTTGAAAAAGTGCTGTCCCATTACCGCGAGCAGGGCTTCCGGATTGCTGTCGATGATGCCGGCTCCGGGTATAACAGCTTGAAGACACTGGTTTATTTAAAGCCGGAATTCATCAAGCTGGACAAGTCTTTGATCCACGGCATTCAGGGCAACCGGGAACAGCAGGAACTTTTGGAGCTGGTCCGGGAATACGCCGAGCGTTCATCGACCCGGGTGATCGCCGAGGGAATCGAGACAGCCGGGGAGCTGCAATTTTTGCAGCAGGCGGGGATTGAATTCGGTCAAGGGTACGCTCTGGGCAGGCCCGTCCATCGTCCAGTGCATGGATCGTTCCCCTCCGATATCATTAAAGTTCCGGTGAGAGGAGGCTACAAGCATGTTTCTTCAGATCGGTGAAATCGCGGAGCAAATTCCTGAGATTTCCCCTCAGCATAAATGCGAATACGTGGATCAAATATTCAAAAGCAATCCCCAGCTCCAAGGAGTGGCGGTAACCGAAAACGGGCATCCGGTAGCGTTAATTATGAGAATCCGATTTTACCAGCAGATAGGCACTTTATACGGTTATACGCTGTATATGGGAAGAGCGGTTTCGCTCGTGATGGACAGAAATCCGCTTGCCGTAGAGTACAAAACACCGATCACCGAGGTCAGCAGGCTGGCAATGAACAGAAATGAAGAGAATCTTTATGATTATGTGATCGTTATCCATGAAGGTGTAATGTTCGGAGCCGTGAGTGTAAGGGATTTGCTGCTTAATTTTGCCGAGATTCAGGCTGTAGCCGCCAGTTATCTGAACCCACTTACCGGTTTGCCGGGTAATCTGAGCATCAATGAATGGATTGTGAAATCACTGCTGCAGGAGCAATTCAGCGTACTTTATATTGACCTTGACCATTTCAAAGCTTATAACGACACCTATGGATTTAAGGAAGGGGACCGGATGATTCAGGCGACTGCGGAAATTTTAAAGCACTGTGCGCTGCGTCTGGAGGGCTTTTTAGGGCATATCGGCGGGGATGACTTTATCATTTTCATCAATAATTATGATTATGAGGATTGCTGCAGGATCATTATCAGGGAATTTGAGACAGCGGTGAAGGGCTTTTATCATGCCGGCCATCTCGCACAGCAGTATGTGCTGACTGAAAGCCGCTCAGGAGTGATGGAGGAAATTCCGCTCGTCTCGATTTCCATCGCCATAGTGACCAACCGCTTCCAGCGTTTTGATTCCATCGAAGCCATTTCGGGTGAGGCGGCGCGGATCAAGAAAAAATGCAAAATGATCAAAGGCAGCAGTCTTGTGGATGACGCAGACAGAATTGCAAGCAGGTCCGGCAACTAACACTGGTATTTCGCATTCGCTGACTAGGGGCGTGCTTGAACAACCCGCGTCAATGCGGTAAGATTGACAACAATAAGAGAGCATGCCAAGACCCTTTCGGTGGAGTGTGATGATAATGCATGGCAAGGGGATGGAATGGTGGGGGGCGTTTGAACCCTTCCACATCATGCTGAATGACTACAGGGTCGCTGATATTGTGATTACCAATCATGCCAAGAGCCGCTATCTGGACCGGATTAACCCGGAAAGCAGTGACAGCGGACAACTCAGTGCATGGATGTGGCAATGCCTGAAGCAAAACCGGATCAAACCTTACCAGCAAAAGGAGCATAACGCGTATTTGATTGACGAGGATACGTTAGTCATTGCCGAATTTAAGGAGCTGGAAGATGTAACGAGCCTCTCCGGGCGTCCGCTGTATGTTATGGTAATCGTATCTTATCTGGGGCGGATCTCCGCGACTCCCCAACTGCGTGACCTGCAAGCTTATTATTCGCGTCTGCGCAACTCACACCGCATGAAGCTGATGAAGAAGCGCCGCAAACGCAAGTAATGCACAGCAATTACAAAGAAGGTATGCGGCGGGTGGCTGCATGCCTTTTTTAGAATAATTTATGATCTATAAAGGGGCTTTGAGTGCATGAATTTTCATCAGCTTCATATTTTTTATACGGTATCTGAACGGGGCAGCTTCTCTGCTGCAGCCCAGACACTGCATATGACGCAGCCGGCGGTAACGATGCAGGTACAGGCATTGGAAGACTATTTCGGAGCCAAGCTGTTCGACCGTTCGAGTAAAAAAATTGTGCTCTCCGAGGCCGGCCGGACGCTTATGCCCTTCGCGCTGCGCAGCATTCAGCTGATGCGGGAGACAGACCAGGCGATGTCGGCTTTTACCCATATGCTGGAGGGACGGCTGCAGCTCGGGGCAAGCCTGACGATTGGAGAATATGTACTGCCGCGTCTGCTGGGTCCTTTTGGCAAAGCGTATCCGAATATTTCGATCATGATGAAAGTGATGAATACGTCGCAGATCATGGAGGAAATTCACAAACACCAGCTAAATTTTGGGCTGATCGAGGCGCCGGTGTCCCATCCCGACATGGAGATTGAACCGGTCATGGGCGATGAGCTCAAGCTGATTGTTCCCAGTGAGCATCCGCTTGCAGACAGGGATGAAGTTACACTAGAGGAAGCGCTGGAGTATCCGTTTGTGCTGCGCGAACAGGGCTCGGGAACACGTCGGGTGATGGAAGAACAGCTGATAGCCAAGGGGCTGGATCCGGCCGCGATGCGAGTCGTAATGGAGCTGGGCAGCACAGGCGCGGTAAAATCAGCGGTGGAGGCCGGGCTGGGTCTGACCATAATCTCAGCCTCCTCGGTTAAGCATGAGGTGACGCTGGGGCTGCTGAAGATTGTGAATCTGTCAGATACTTCTTTTAAGAGACAATTCTATGCGATTCATCTAAAATCAACGCTGCTGCCGATCTCTGCGGTTACGTTTCTGACCTTTTTGCGCCAGCACGCGAACGACCGGTAGGCGATTAGGATGGTACTGAGGATTTCTTAGGTATGAGTTTTACGCTGAGAGGCAGGCTAAAAATAGTGGGATAGGGGAGTCTGATGATGGTCATTTTGCTGCGCGGAGAGAAGGTTGTCTTGCGGGACCTGAGGGAAGAGGATATCCGCAAAATCTATTATTTCTATTATGAGGCAGAAGATCGCGAGTTTCTGCAATGGGATGGTCCCTACGAACCTCTGGAGCAAGTAAGTTATGCACAATTTGCGGAAAAATATAACGGGATGCTGGCACTTGTAGGTACGGATAAACCGCGGAACCGTTTGATTATCGAGATTGATGGTGAGATTAAGGGAAGTGTGGGCAGATACTGGGTTGCGGAAGTCACGAATTGGTTTGAAATCGGAATTGCTATTTATGACTCCCGTTATTGGTCTGGAGGATACGGTACCGAAGCCTTCAGCATGTGGATGGAATATCTGTTCAATTCGCTGGATACGGTCCGTCTCGGCATAGGCACCTGGTCCGGCAACGCCCGGATGATGGGGTTGGCCGCCAAATGCGGGATGGTGGAGGAAGCCCGTGTCCGCAAAGCGCGGATTGTGCGGGGCGAATATTATGATGCCATAAAGATGGGGATTCTTCGTGAAGAGTGGCAGTCTGCAGGCACATTATAAACTTGGGACAAGGAGTGGCATGATGGAGAACGATGTGGAAGCGAGCAACCCTATAGATGGTGCTAAACAAGGATTACAGGGCCGATGTGATTTACATACCCATACACAGGCTTCGGACGGGATGCAGCCACCGGCGGAAAATGTGCGGATTGCCCGTCATAAAGGGCTGGCCGCAGTAGCGATTACCGACCATGATACGGTAAGCGGCGTTGCCGAAGCGCTGGAAGCGGGCCTGAAGTACGGGATTACTGTTGTACCAGGCGTAGAAATCAGCACCCGTGCAGAAGGTAAGGAGATTCATGTGCTTGGATATTATATCGATACACAGCAGGAACTGTTTCTCTCGCGGCTTGCAGAGCAAAGAGACACCCGTGCCAAGCGCAATGCGTCTATTATCGGCAAGCTGCGCGGACTCGGCATCAATATTACGCTGGACAATGTTATTGCAGGGATCGGCCGCGAATTGAAGCCTGATGAAAGTATCGGGCGGCCCCATATCGCTGATGAACTCGTACGGCTGGGCGCGGCAGCGGATATGCGCGAGGCCTTTGATAAATATTTGGCAACTGGTGCGGCGGCATATGTCTCTCCCCCGCGGATTACGCCTGAGCTGGCCTGTGAGTGGATTATTGAAGCCGGAGGCACTCCAGTGCTGGCTCACCCCGGCATCTACGGTGATGATGAGCTGGTGCGCGGTATTCTGACCCGAAGCTCTCTGCGGGGCATTGAGGTCTATCATTCCGACCATACTCCCGCCGATGAGGAGCGTTATCTGGCGATGGCCGAACAATTCGGCCTGGTTGTTACCGGCGGCTCGGATTTTCATGGTGCGAGGCAGGGTGTGATCTTCCACGGTGATCTGGGAAGCGTTACGGTTTCTGCCGATGTGCTGGAGCGGCTGAAAAGATAGAGAGGTAAGTACGCCTGCTTAATCCAATTAACCACAGGGGTCAATACAATAGCTGAAAGTAATAGTTATGAACATTGACGATTTGAAACACCGGAAAAGTTAAAGAACCTTCAAGCCCGAGACGATGTTTCGTCAGGCTTGGAGGTTCTTTGGTCTGTCCGGATATTTGAAATAACGAAGAAGGGTCCGGAGCTAGCTTCTCAAAGCATTCGGCAGACTTTTGATCCGCGCCTCATCCGGTGTGACAAACAGAGTCTTCTGGTGATCGTAAATGACGAAGCCGGGCTTTGCACCGCTTGGCTTGCGGACATGGCGGATCAGGGTGCAGTCCACTGGCACGCTGCTTGACTGCTTGGCCTGACTGAAGTAGGCGGCAAGCTGAGCCGCTTCCTCCAGGGTGGCATCGCCGAATTCCTCGCTGCGGATCACGACATGCGAGCCGGGGATATCTTTCGTGTGCAGCCAAGTGTCATTGGCAGAAGCCAGCCGGTTTGTGACGTATTCATTCTGCAGGTTGTTTTTGCCGACATAGATGTCCACGCCCTCGGAGGAGGTAAACACCTGTAAGGTAGGACGGGTGGTTTTCTTCTTCTTTTTGCCCTTTTTGCTGCGGTCGCGCATGTAACCCTGGCTGACAAGCTCATCGCGGATTTCCTCGATATCATTGAGGGAGGCGTGGGCCAGCTGCTGCAGCAGTGTTTCCATATAAGCAATTTCCTCATGGGTTTTGATCAGCTGCTCACCGATGACCCGCAGGCTGTTCTTGTATTTGTTGTATTTCTTGAAGTAACGCTGCGCGTTGTCCGAAGGCGTCAGCAGCGGATCAAGCGGAATGGTCGTCTCCGCCTGGTTCTCATCGTAATAGTTCACCAGCCGTGCTTCCTTGTCGCCCTTGGACACGGCATACAGTGACGCAAACAGCAGCTCGCCCCAAATCCGGTAACGGTCGGCATCTTCCGCTTCTTCCAGGTCTTTCTGGAGATTGGCGAGCTTTTTAATATTTTTGCTCCGCTCATTGCCCAGGAAGCGAATCAGATCGCTGACGCGCTGCTTCACGGTATCCCGCTCCGCTTTATCCCCGTAATAGTCTTCCATACAAACGCTGATCGAGCTGTAATGCTTCAAGCTTTCATCCGGCAATGCCAGCGGAATTGCCGAGAAAACGGGTTTGCCTTTGGCATTCGTCCCTATAACCGGTGAAAACCGGAATTCCCGCACCGGAGCCAGTACCTGATTAAAGGCCTCCCACAACAGGAGCGGATTCCCGCTGCTGTCGTCTGAACCAACATCCTGCTGATCGCGTCCGGCCTCCGCGGCTTCGGAACCGCCGGCGCTGCGCTGCCGCACAATTTCTCCGGCAATCAGCGGACTCATGCCGCTGAAGGCATGCACCATCCATCCGATTGGATCGGCTGTTGGCGATGGACCGCCTGAACCATCTGCTTTGGGCTCTTCCAGAGACCGCAGCAGGTCCGCAATCTCGCCCTCAATAATTTCTTCGGGCTCTTCTTCCTCCTGGGTGCCTGCCAGCAGTGCTGCTTCTTCTGCCGAGGAGAACAAAGTAACAAAATCCTCTTTGCCGATCTCCAGCGGATTCAGCTTGTGCTGCTGCGGCGGCTCCAGGTAGGCGATGCCGGGCATGACATTCCGGTAGCTGCTGATCGATGGGGTAACGTGATGAATACCGTCGATGATCGTGCCCGTGGAGAGATCGGTCAGAATGATATTGCTGTGCCGTCCCATGAGCTCAATAATGATTTTTTTGGCCGAAACGTCTCCCAGCTCATCCCGTGTCTTGATGTTTATATGAATGATGCGTTCCATACCGACCTGGGTGATGCTCTCAATCGTGCCGCCTTCGCAGTGCTTGCGCATCAGCATGCAGAACATCGGTGCTTCCGCAGGATTAACCGTGTTCCGGTCCGTCAGATGCAGTCGCGGGTAGGTCGGATTGGCCGACAGCAGCAGCTTGCCTCCGCCGCCTGTGCCGCGCAGGATGAAGATAAGGTCGTGAGCGTTTGGTTGATATATTTTGCCGATGCGTGCACCGATGAAAGGCCCAAGCTCATGCACGATCGCTCTTGTAACGATGCCGTCTAATGCCATGATAATGTTCTCCTGTCGCATAATAATAAATTTCTCTTCTCTATGATGCCATACTTTAACACATTCGCGCAAAAGGAGAAGCTTCGAAGCTGTGATAATTTGGGACGACCATGAATAGACTTTGTCATGAACAGGTGGAAAAGCTGTGCGCCGCCGGAAGTCAAGAAACGACCGGGAGGGGAAAGAATAGTCATGGAACAAAAAAGTTGGCACCGGTTCGGTGCGGAGGAACTGCAGAGGATGCTGAACATTCATCCTGGAGTAGGCCTAAGCGGAGAGGAGGCGGAGGAGAGACGCAAAGAGAGCGGGTATAACGAGCTTTCGGAGGGGAAGACAATTTCTCCGATCACCTTGCTGCTGAATCAGTTTAAGGATTTTATGGTGCTTGTGCTGATGGGAGCGACGCTGGTATCCGGACTTTTAGGTGAATATCTGGATGCAATTACGATCATCGCCATTATTTTACTTAACGGAGTTCTGGGTTTTGTCCAGGAATTCCGTGCCGAGCGTTCACTCCGCGCACTCAAGCAGCTCTCGGCACCTTCTGCCAAAGTGCTGCGGGGCGGAAAGCAGGAAGTTATACCGGCAAAAATGCTGGTGCCCGGCGACATCGTTCTGCTGGAAAGCGGCGACCGGATTCCAGCTGACATCCGCTGGCTGGAGTGCAGCGCACTTTATGCCGAGGAATCTGCACTGACCGGTGAATCGCTGCCTGTCTCTAAGCACGCGGAACCGATTCATGCCGAGGAGATTCCCTTGGGGGACCAGAAAAATATCGGCTTCATGGGGACGATGGTAACACGGGGCACAGGTAAGGCGGTTGTAGTCCGTACAGGCATGGATACCGAGATGGGGAAAATTGCCGATCTGATCCAAAACACTGAATCGCAGGAAACGCCGCTGCAGCACCGCCTAGAGCAGCTTGGGAAGATCCTGATCTACGTTTCGCTCGGTCTGACCATTGTCGTCGTCGTTGCTGGCATTCTGCACGGTCAGCCCGCTACAGCGATGTTCCTGGCAGGCGTCAGTCTTGCAGTTGCAGCCATTCCGGAAGGTCTGCCGGCGATTGTCACCATCGCGCTCGCACTTGGCGTGCAGCGGATGATCAAACGCAAAGCGATCGTCCGCAAGCTTCCTTCGGTGGAGACTCTCGGATGCGCCTCCGTAATCTGCTCTGACAAGACAGGTACTCTGACCCAGAACAAGATGACGGTAACGCGGCTGTGGACCGGAGGACGAAGTCTGGACGTGACGGGCGAAGGTTATGCTCCCAGCGGACAAGTGATGGAGAAGGGGCGAGCGGTTGATCTCAAGCATGATCAAAGCCTGCGGCGCATGCTTCAGGTCGGGGCTTTATGCAGCAATGCCGAAATTGTTGAGTCTCTGTCCAGTGACAGCCGAGGGAAACGCAAGGGAAAGGATAAGGGGGAAACGGACAAGGCGGCAGACACCCAGTCGGTATGGGAGCTCAAGGGCGACCCTACCGAAGGCGCATTAGTCGCTTTATCAGCGAAGATGGGGCTTACTGCCCAGTCGCTTGCTGTAACGTACGCCAGAGAGAAGGAGTTTCCTTTCGATTCTGAGCGCAAGCTGATGTCTGTGATCGTGGGGCATCCCGGCGGACGTATGATCTGCACCAAGGGAGCGCCGGATGTGCTGCTGAGCAACTGCGCCTATATGCTATGGGAAGGCGGGGTTGTCCCTTGTACGCCTACTTTGCGCCAGAAGGTGCTCGAAGCGAACGAGGAGATGGCTTCCGGAGCGTTGCGTGTACTAGGGATGGCTTACCGTGAGCTGCGATCAGGCGAAGCAGCAGACAGTGAAAAAGAAGCGGAATCCCAGCTGATATTTGTCGGACTGGCCGGAATGATCGATCCTCCGCGCCGTGAAGTGCGCGACGCGATCAGCATTACCCGGCGGGCAGGAATCAAGACGGTGATGATTACCGGTGACCACGGAACTACCGCCGAAGCCATTGCCCATCAGCTTGGCATTCTGCAGCGGGGTGGGACCGTTCTGACCGGCTCCCAGCTAACGCGGATGACTGATGATGAGCTGGATAAGGTGTCAGACTCTGTATATGTATACGCCCGTGTCTCCCCTGAGCATAAGCTGCGGATCGTCAAATCTCTGCAGCGGCGGGGCCATGTTGTGGCTATGACCGGAGATGGTGTGAATGACGCTCCGGCAATTAAAGCGGCGGACATCGGGATTTCCATGGGCATCACCGGCACCGATGTCACTAAAGAAGCATCAGCGCTTATTCTCGGAGATGATAATTTCTCAACGATCGTGGCAGCTATAGAAGAAGGGCGGAATATTTACGAGAATATCCGCAAATTTATCCGTTACCTGCTGGCTTCCAATGTCGGAGAGATCCTGACCATGTTCTTCGCTATGATGCTGGGGCTGCCGCTGCCGCTGGTGCCAATCCAGATTCTCTGGGTCAATCTGGTCACCGACGGACTGCCTGCGATGGCGCTGGGCGTGGATCAGCCGGAGAAGGATTTGATGGAGCACAAGCCGCGCGGAGCGAAGGAGAATATTTTTGCCCGCCGCCTGGGCTGGAAAATCATCAGCCGGGGCCTGCTGATCGGTCTGTGCACCCTGGGCGCCTTCTGGTTGACGCTGCGTATTGATCCAGGCAGCCCGCAGCAGCTCATCCGCGCACAGTCGGTTGCTTTTGCCACACTGGTTATGGCTCAGCTTATTCATGTATTCGACTGCCGCAGTTCCCGTTCGGTGTTCCACCGCAATCCTTTCCAGAATAAATATCTGGTGCTCGCCGTGTTGTCATCCGTTGTGCTCATGCTGGCTGTTATGTATCTGCCGCCGCTGCAGCCGGTATTTAAGACCGTACCGCTTAGCTTCCGCGAATGGTGCCTGGTGCTGGTCACCGCCGGTATCCCTACCTTCCTGATGGGAGCGGGCAGCGTGTGGGGCGGCAAGAAGAACCGCGGCCGCAGCGGAGGCCGGACGATGATAAAAAGTACAAAAATTTCAGCATAAAGTCAATAGCTTAAGACCACTCCTTAAGGTATGCTAGTCTCACAGAAGCCTAAACATCGCGTAAGCTTCCGAAGCAAGTTTTGTACGATGCTTGTTCGGAAGATGTGAATGCTAACAAACTTTTAGGAGTGGGATTTTTAATGGAATTTACAAAAATGCACGGACTTGGAAATGATTTTATTATCGTATTCGGTGAGCAGGAGCTGCCGGGCAATGCTTCCGAGCTTGCAGTTACGTTGTGCAACCGGTTCTTCGGCATCGGAGCCGACGGTCTTGTCTACATTCTTCCGTCGGAGCGCGGAGACTATATGATGCGCATTATGAATTCGGACGGCTCAGAAGCGGAGCAATGCGGAAATGCAATCCGCTGCGTCTCCAAATATGTATATGAGCAGGGTCTCGTCAGCTCGGAGCAGATTGTGATTGAAACCATCGGGGCCGGTGAACAAAAGGTATCCCTGCAGGTGAAGAACGGCGTGGTGGAGACGGTTACGGTCGATATGGGAGAACCTGTATTGTCGGGCCCGCAGATTCCGGTGGCGATAGATGCCGAGCCTGTGCTGGACCAGCCCATCGAGGCAGACGGAACGGAATTCAAGTTCACGGCCGTATCCATGGGCAATCCGCACTGTGTAATCTATGTGGAGGACGCCGTGTCGTTTGATCTTGCGACCTGGGGGCCGAAGCTTGAGGTGCACCCGCTTTTCCCGAGAAAAGTGAACGTAGAATTCGCGACAGTGCTAAACCGCAGCCATGTAGATATGCGTGTCTGGGAACGCGGCGCCGGACCGACACTGGCCTGCGGTACCGGAGCCTGCGCAACGCTGGTCTCATCGGTACTGAATGGCCATACAGACCGCTCGGCCACGATCAGCCTGAAGGGCGGCGATCTGTTTATCGAGTGGAATGAGAATGACAACCATGTCTATATGACCGGACCTGCCCAGGTTGTATATACCGGCTCGGTAGAAGTTTAATCCTGCAGGGATTTCGGTATCCAAACTGAATAAGTTGTGCATTACAAAAGGATGACCTCAAGCTGACCGCTTGCAGGTCATCTTTTTTTGCAAATATAAGCATTTATATGCTTCACCCTATAAATTATCCGTTTCCACTTGTTGTTCCAGAATGGCATCATATCCGAATAATGGCAGAGTTAACCGTGAATAATAAGAAACAGTAGGAGAGAGGGGGAGCCGGGTGAACTCGAAGCGATATCTTACAAGAAACGGGGCAAAGGATGCCCGCGAGCAGCGTTTAGGCAGCGGCGGTCCGAAACTGTCAGAAAATCTTGGCCAGAGCATAGAGAACATAATGACGGAGCTTGGTAACAGCCCTGATCTCAAAGTCCGCCAGATCCAAATTGGCGGAGTCCACCCTGTTCAAGCCGCGGCTGTTCATCTGAGCGGGCTCGCAGATACCGTCGCAGTCAATGAATTTGTGGTGGGGTCACTGCTCGATAATACCGCAGGGCTTACGGATAGCATGGACGAAACTGACAGAGGGGTGGACTTGCCAGCACGGATCCTAAGCTCTGCTCTGGAAATAGGTGAAGCGGACTTCAAAGAGGAATGGAACGAAATCATGCTGGCCGTGCTTTCCGGAGATACGGCGATTCTGGTGGAAGGTTACACATCAGCTATTGTGTGTGAGACCAGAGGCGGCGAACAGCGCTCTGTCACTGAGCCGTCTTCGCAGCTCGTTGTCCGCGGGCCCAAAGATGGCTTCGTAGAGTCCGTGGGAACTAATATCGCGCTGATCCGCCGGAGAATCAAGTCCCCAAGCTGAGGCTGGAGTATATGAAAATCGGCTCGGAAACCCAAACCCATGTGGCCATCATGTATATGAAGGAAATCGCCGGTGAGGATTTGGTGCAGGAGGTCAGAGACCGCCTGCATAAGATCGCCATTGATGAGGTGCTGGAGTCCGGATTCCTGGAGGAGCTGATTCAGGACAAGACCTTTACGCCCTTTCCGACAATATACAATACTGAACGGCCCGATGTGGCAGCGGGTAATCTGCTGGAAGGCAGAGTTGTAGTGATCGTGGACGGTACACCCTTTGTGCTGATTCTGCCGGCGGTGTTTACTCAATTTTTTCAGTCGGCGGAGGATTATTCCCAACGGTTCGATATTGCGATACTGATGCGGATCGTCCGTTACATGAGCTTTGTCGTTCTGCTTCTCGGCCCTTCTATCTATATCGCTTTGACCACTTATCATTATGAGATGATCCCGACAACCCTGCTGATCAATCTGCTGGCCCAGCGGGAAAATGTACCTTTTCCGGCTTTTGTAGAGGCCATGCTGATGGAGAGCGCATTTGAAATACTACGTGAGGCGGGCGTGCGGATGCCACGTGTTATCGGACAGACGGTCTCGGTCGTCGGTGCGCTGATTCTTGGCTCGGCAGTTGTGGAAGCTGGAATTATTACCCCGATTATGGTTATTGTCATTGCATTAACAGGGATTGCGAGCTTCGCCATTCCTGCTTACAACATGGCGATTGCCGGACGGATTATCCGCTTCGGCTTTCTGCTGCTGGCCGCCATGTTCGGCTTCTATGGCATTACCCTTGGCTTAATTGTGCTGGTAGCACATATGAACAGTCTGCGTTCCTTCGGCATTCCCTATTTGTCGCCGTTTGTTCCGCTCTCTATAAAAGGGCAGAAAGATACGATTCTGCGGTTGCCCTTGTGGCTGATGAGACCAAGCAAATCCCCGCAGCAGATGCGGGCGGAACTGCCGGACTACATGAGAGTCACTACAGGCCATGATTCTGAACTCGCACCTCTGATCCTTAAGGATAACGATGCTATGCCGGTCGATGAAGGAGGGCGAAATGAAGATTAAGCCTTCCAGTCTGATCTTATTGTCCATTCTGCAGATTGTGCTGCCGCTTGTTCTTACCGGCTGCTGGGACAGTGTCGAGCTGAACAGGAGGGCCATCGTCTCCGGCGTGGCCATTGACAGAGGTCCCTCGGAGAAAGAGAAGTATCGGCTGTCCTTTCAGGTGATTGTCTCGGAGGAAATCTCCGGAGAGAATACCCGGAGTACTTCACCGGTGTCTTTGTATACAGGCAGCGGCCGTACGATGTTCGAGGCACTGGCCAACGCTTCGCGGCAAACTGCGAGATTTCTGTCGCTTGCCCATGTCCGGGTGCTTGTCATCTCGGAGGAGTTTGCCCGTGAGGGAATTAAGGACATGCTGGATGTGCTGGAACGGGAGAGCGATACACGGCTCACCAGCCTGATGTTCATTTCCAGAGGCCAACCGGCGAGCGACCTAATGTCAACGATGACTGTGTTCAGCAAAATCCCCGCCAATGATCTGGTGGAAAAGCTGGATACCACCTCGAAGCAGTTCGGTTACAACTTCAGGGTGGAGGTGGATGATGTCGTCAGGGGGATTCAGACCGTAGGAGGAGGTCCGATTATTAACGGGGTGTTTACCACAGGGGACAGGAATTCCGCAGACACCAACGATAACATGAAGACGATTGCTCCGAGCGCTATTCTGAGAGTGTCTGGTATGGCGGCGTTTAGGGATGATAAGTTGAAGGGTTGGCTGGATGGCAACGCTGCGCTCGGTACCGTACTTTTGCATAACAAAATTAAAGAGGTGCCTGTAATAGTAAAGAGCCCGGCGGGCGGCTATATTTCCTTCAATGTATACAAATCCCAGGTTCATCTGGAGGTCCAGGCGAAGGATCCGGAGCATCCTGTAATTACTATTAAAATAACCCAGCAGGCCGCGCTTAAGGAATCGGCTAACGTGCTTAATCTTACCTCTCCCCAGGTATTGGAAGAGCTTTCGGGCCGGCTGACCGATGAGACGAGAAAACAGATTAAGTCAGCGGTATCGGCAGCCAGGGAGCTAAAGAGTGATTATCTCGGCTTTGGAGAGGCGGTAGAACGGAGGAGTCCGCGCGGCTGGAAAAAGGTCAGAGATCACTGGGAGGATGTATTTGCGCATTGTGAGGTCAGAATCGAGGCGGATGCTGTGATCAGACATACGGATATGAGGAGCAATTCTTTTCAGGTCAATAAGTAATGCGAAACAAAGGGGGGGCATGATGGGAACCATCAAAATTGGTCTAACCCAGTTTTTCAGCTTGACCTTGCTGTTTGAGCTGGGGACGGCGCTTGTCGTTAATTTGGGAATGGAGTCGGGGAGGGATGCCTGGCTCTCAATTCTGCTCGGCTGTCTGGCAGGAATTGTCGTGTTTGCGGGCTACGCTTATCTGTACCGGAAATACCCGGAGCTGCCTTTTACAGCTTATACCCGGAAACTGCTGGGCAAAACGCTGGGAGTACCGGTTGCGGTGTTGTACATCATTTTATATATCAACCTGGCAGCGCGGGATTTGCGTGACGGCAGCACGATGCTGGCCATGGCGACCATGCATAATACCCCGATGTTTATTCTCAGCAGTCTGATGATTTTATCGGGAGCCTATGTCCTGCATAAGGGTATAGAGGTGCTGACCAGAACTTCACTTGTTTTTGCCGCTATCGTCCTGATCATCGGTGTGTTCAGTACAATTATGCTGGTATTGTCAGGCTCGATTAACCTGCACCGCCTGCTTCCCATGCTGGAGGACGGGATCAAGCCGGTACTGGGCTCAGTTGCACATCAGAACTTTATGTTTCCTTTTGGCGAAATGATCAGTTTTACAATGCTGATGCCCTACTTGTCCAATGTAAAAAAAGGCCCATGGATTATTGCCGCAGCCATGCTGGTATCCGCGCTGCTGCTGAGCTTTACCATGGCGCTTAATATATCGGTGCTGGGTGCAGATATCGTTCGGCGCTCGCCGCTACCGCTGATGCCGACGATCAGCAAAATTTCCATTTCCGATTTTATTCAGCGGGTTGATATTTTTGTGGTTATGGTGCTGATTATCGGCGTGTTTTTCAAAATGTCCGTGTTTTTTGCCGCTGCCTTGATTGGAATATCCGAGCTGTTCAGTATCCCTTACCGGAAAATGATCTATCCTTGCGCGCTGATTATCCTGTTCACCTCTATCCTGGACGCCCGCAGCTTTATCGAACATCTGGATGAAGGCGGAAGGCTGCTGTATATGGTATATCCTCTGTTTATAGTGGTTATCCCAGCCATTCTGATTATAATCACGGCGTTGAAGAGCTATTTCTCGGCCCCCCGCCCGGGCTGACTGCCGCGAACCCAATAGATTAGGTCTGGAACCAGCAGACACAGCAGCATGATTGCCGCAGCCAGCTTCTCCGAGGCGGAATAGAGCAGGTAGTTCATGATATATCTGATGTTGCCCATCCCATAGCCGAACAGCCAGTCGCCAAAATATAAGTAAAGCAAAGAAAGTGTGGATAACAACAGGATTACAGCGTATTTGCGCAGCAGCAGCCTTCTTGTTCTTTTTTTCAAGGTAGGTTCCTCCTTATATAAGAATAAGGCTAGTATGAATCATTTCATTCCATGCCATGCAGAGGCAGTGATGGAGCGGTTAGGCTTTTGGGCTTTGAATGCTTATCATCCAACCCGATTTATGTTACATTAGTATGAAACTAATGACAGTTTAGGGGAGGTTCTTGCGGTGAAGCCGGATTTGCGCTCTGCGTGGAATACGAATGTTTTGGTCGGGGACGGAGCCATGGGAACCTTTTTATATCAAAAAGGGTTTCCTGTCGGCATCTCCTACGAGGAATTGAATCTGACCTCTCCGGGGGTCATTGAAGACGTGCATCGCAGCTATATTGAAGCTGGAGCCGTGCTGCTGGAGAGCAATACGTTCTCTGCCAATTATGACAGGCTGTCCAAATACGGATTGGAATCAAAGGTTGGGGAAATCAACCGTGCAGGTGTGCGGATTGCCCGGCAAGCTGCCGGTGAAGCAGGATATGTAGTCGGTGCGGTAGGCTCCATTCGTGCCGGCAAACGGGCAAATCTCTCTTCGTCGGAGCTGAAGCGTTATTTCACGGAGCAGATCACCGCACTGCTGGAAGAGCAGCCGGACGGCATCATGCTGGAAACCTTCTACGATGTGGAAGAGCTGCATTTAGCACTGCGGACAGTGCGGAAGCTCAGCGGGCTGCCGGTCATCTGCCAGCTTGCTGTAGATGAAACGGCGCGAACGCTGGATGGATTGACATTGCCGGAAGCCTTCCGCATTTTGGAACAGGACGGAGCGGATGTGATCGGCTTCAATTGCCGGACCGGTCCCAACGGCATCAAGCGTGCGTTGAAGACGCTTCAGGGCAGTCTGACACTTCCGGCGTCGGTATATCCCAATGCCGGAGTAGCGGATTATGTGGACGGGCAGTACCGCTATGGCGCCACACCGGATTATTTCGGCCAAATGGCTCCTGTGTTTGCCGGGCTGGGCAGCCGGATCATCGGCGGCTGCTGCGGGACTACTCCGCAGCATATCGCCGAAATCTCGGCTGCACTGCGTGATTATGCTCCGCAGCCGCTGCCAGAACCGACTCAGAAGAAGAGCACGGAGCGGATTGTGGTGCAGGAACATCTCGGCGAGGATGAAGGCCGCAGCGGCGGCGAACCGACACTTGTCGATCTGGTCAAGGAGCGCCACACCGTTATTGTAGAGCTTGACCCTCCCCGTGATCTGGACATCGCCAAGTTTATGAGAGGTGCAGATGCGCTGCGCAGAGCAGGTGCAGATGCGCTGACCCTTGCGGATAATTCACTCGCCGTAACACGGATGAGCAACATGGCTCTCGGGCATCTGGTTCAGGCCCGCACAGGACTCCGGCCACTGGTGCACGTGGCCTGCCGTGACCGGAATCTGATCGGGACCCAGTCGCATCTCATGGGTTTTGATGCGCTTGGCATCGACCATGTGCTGGCGGTGACCGGAGATCCGGCCCGTTTCGGGGATCTGCCGGGGTCCAGCTCGATCTATGATCTTACTTCCTTTGAGATCATCCGGATGATTAAGCAATTGAACGACGGGATCGCTTTCTCCGGCAAGCCGCTGAAGCAGAAGGCGAAATTTGTGATCGGAGCCGCATTTAATCCCAATGTCAAACATTTGGACAAGGCGGTGGAGCGGCTGGAGAAGAAGATCGCTTCCGGCGCGGATTATATTATGACCCAGCCGGTGTATGATCCTGAGCTGATCGCCCGTATCGCCAAAGCGACCGAGCATCTGGATATTCCGATATTCCTCGGGATCATGCCACTGGCAAGCGGCCGCAATGCAGAATACCTGCATAACGAGGTTCCCGGTATTCAGCTCTCCGCAGAGGTGCGCAGCCGGATGCAGGGCCTTGAAGGAGAGGTTGGCCGGGCTGAAGGCGTGGCCATCGCCAAAGAGCTGCTGGACGCGGCGACAGAGCATTTTAACGGCATCTATCTGATGACTCCATTCATGTTCTACGAGATGAGCGTCCAGCTGCTGGAGTACATTTGGGAGAAACAAGGGCGCAAATTGTCCCCCTTGTTTCGCTAGTAATAATCAATTACAATAGTGTAATGGATGTGATTCCGTTGTCATTTAGCATGACCGGATACGGTCAATCATCCCTGCAATTCGGCGGTTACAAGATTACGTTCGAAGTCAAATCGGTGAATAACCGTTACTGCGAAGTTGTGCTGCGGATGCCCCGGGATTGGACGGGTTATGAGGATATGCTGCGAAGAAAGGTTCTGCATCATATCAAACGGGGACGGGTAGATGTCGTCATTAATAGAGAAATCACTGAAGAGACAGCCTCCGTTCAGATGCTGAACCGCCCGGCGGTCAAGTCCTATCTGAAAGCCGCGAAAGCGCTGAAGGACGAGTTCGGATTTACGGGCGAGTTGACTTTACGTGATATACTTTCTATGCCCGGTGTAATGGAGCTCAAGGAGGAGGCAGCCTCCACAGGATTTGCATCCTTTGAAGAGTACTCCGGGATGCTTGAACTGGGGCTGGAGCAAAGCCTTCAATCCCTGCTGGAAATGCGCGCCCGGGAAGGCGGTTATCTTGCCGCTGACCTAACGCGCCGGCTAGGGCATCTGGAGGAGCTGCACGCTGAAATGGCCGCACTTGCTCCTGCAGTAGTAGTTGAATACCGTGATAAGCTGCGGTTGCGGCTGAACGCGCTGAATGACGGGACTTTCCCTTTTGAGGAGCATAAATTCGGAATGGAAATTGCTACCTTTGCCGACCGCTGTAACATTGATGAGGAGCTTACCCGGCTGTACAGTCATTTTGAACAATGCAGAGCTTTGCTGAAGGGAAGCGAGCCGGCAGGACGCAAACTGGACTTTCTCATTCAGGAGATGAACAGGGAGACGAATACAATCGGGTCGAAGTGCAACCATCTGACTCTAGTGAATCTCACGCTTGATATGAAAGCTGAGCTGGAGAAGATACGCGAGCAAGCAGCGAACTTAGAATAACAGGTAGTTCAATTAAGCAAAGATGTAACTTATGGGGGGAACAACCGGAACATGGCAATCAAATTAATCAACATCGGCTTTGGAAATATCGTATCGGCCAACCGCATTATTTCCATTGTCAGCCCGGAATCTGCACCAATTAAACGTATTATCCAGGAGGCCAGAGACCGGCATATGCTGATCGATGCGACTTACGGCCGCCGGACGCGGGCCGTCATTATTACAGACAGCGATCATGTCATTCTGTCGGCCGTTCAGCCGGAGACTGTGGCACACCGCTTATCCAGCAAAGATGACGATAACGACGAATAACAACAAATGGAGTGTACTATGTCAAAAGGATTGCTGATCATATTGTCCGGCCCTTCCGGCGTTGGTAAAGGTACCGTCTGTACCGCGCTGCGGCCGAAGATGCCCGAGCTTATCTATTCCGTTTCCGCCACCACACGCAGTCCGCGTGAGGGTGAGGAGAACGGCGTCAATTATTTTTTCAAGAGCAGAGAGCAGTTCACGGCAATGATAGAAGCGGACCAGCTGCTGGAGTATGCGGAGTACGTAGGCAATTATTACGGTACTCCGCGTGATTTTGTGGAGAGAACACTCGAGAGCGGAAGAGATATTATTCTGGAGATCGAGGTTCAGGGAGCTCTCAAAGTCAAAGACAAATTCCCGGAAGGCATCTTTGTGTTCCTTCTTCCTCCATCCATGGACGAATTGAAGGACCGCATCCGCGGTCGCGGTACGGAGCATCCTGATGTGATTAACCACCGCATGTCCGTAGCAGAAGATGAGATTGGTCTGATCCGGCATTATGACTATGCCGTAGTGAATGATGAGATTGATCTGGCCTGTAAGCGAATAGAAAGCATTATTATCGCCGAACATTGTAAGGTAAGATGATATGCACAGCAAGATTGATCATGTTTAACAGTAAAAGATGAAGAGGTGTCTTACGTGCTATATCCATCTATTGATGAAATGATGACCAAAGTCGACAGCAAGTATTCGCTGGTTGTCGCAGCTGCCCGCCGGGCAAGAGCTCTCCGTGAAGGCGGCAAGACTGATATCAAGTCGCCGAGATCCCACAAGTTTGTTGGCGTTGCCCTGGAAGAAATTTATGAAGACCGCATCATTGTAACACGCGGCGAAGAATAGTCCGGATAGCTTGCCATGCCTACTGTAGAAACGGACACCGCCTTTGTATAAGGCGGCGCTACCGTTTCTTCTTAGGTTAAGGGGCTGACAACGCATGAACCTAGTGACCCATAGCCCGTACCGGGCTGTTCCTGACAACCGGAAGGTTGTTATTTTTTTAAAGAGATAAGGCTAGAGGATTTACGCTATATTATCCTTATATTATTGCAGAAACGGATGCCGTCTCGAGATAGGCCGACGCAGCCGTTTCTTCTTGCCCGAAATATTAGAATTTCAAGTTTTCTTCATTTTATATCCGAACTATAGAGCTTTGGCGCAGGAAAGGAACAGGGGGGAGATCATGTTGAACAACATCAAGGGTAAAACGATTATTCTTGGCATTACAGGGGGGATTGCTGCATACAAGGCAGCGGATTTGACCAGCAAGCTTACACAAAGAGGAGCCGAAGTCCATGTCATTATGACAGCCTCGGCTAAACAGTTCATTACTGAGCTGACACTGCAGTCACTCTCGAAGCAGCGGGTATACAGCGATACCTTCCAGGAACGCGACCCGTCATCGATATCGCATATTGACCTCGCCGACGCAGCCGACCTTGTCCTGATCGCACCGGCTACGGCCAATATCATCGCCAAAATGGCGCATGGCCTTGCCGATGATATGTTGTCCACCACACTGCTGGCCGCGACCGCTCCGATTATGGTCGCACCGGCAATGAACGTCCATATGTACCAGCATCCGGCGGTAATCAGCAATATGAATACTCTTGCCGGGCGTGGTGTGCAGTTTATTGAACCGGGTGAAGGGCTGCTGGCCTGCGGTTATGTAGGCAAAGGCAGGCTTGAGGAGCCGGCGACGATTGTGAGCTGTGTGGATGCTTTCTTCGCTCTTCAGAACAGCGCTGCATCCGGTCCGCTGGCCGGTAAAAAAGTTATTGTGACGGCTGGAGGTACGGTGGAGCGGATTGATCCGGTCCGTTATATCTCCAATGACTCCTCAGGCAAAATGGGCTTTGCCCTGGCTCGTGCTGCGCGTGCTATGGGTGCGGAGGTAACTTTGATTGCTGCGCGTACGGATGAGAAGCCCCCCCAGGACCCGGACATCAAAGTGGTACGGGTAGAGTCGGCCCAGGAGATGTATGAGGCGGTTTCCGGCCGGTGGAAGGCATGCGATATACTGATCAAGGCCGCTGCTGTAGCAGATTACCGTCCTAAGCAGAGTGCCCCATCCAAGATCAAAAAAAGCGGAGAAACAATGACGCTTGAACTGGTTAAGACAACCGACATCCTGGAGAGTCTGGGGAAAATGAAGGACAAGCAGTTCCTGATCGGATTTGCCGCCGAGACAGGAAACGCCGAAGCCTTCGCGAAGGACAAGCTGGTCCGCAAAAATTTGGATCTTATTGTGGCTAACGATGTGGCTGCGGAAGGGGCCGGATTTGGCACGGATACCAATATTGTCTCTATTTATGGGGCCGAAGGCCTTGTGCTGGATCTCCCTCTAATAAGCAAAGATGAAGTGGCGCGCCGCTTGCTGGGACTCGCAGCAGAGCGTATCGCTGGAGCTGCTTTATAATGGATATAGCCAAGGTCATTGTCGATGTTCCCGTGCGCAGCACTGACCGGCCATTTGATTATTTGATTCCCGCTGACCTGAAACTGTGGATTGAAGTGGGCAGCAGAGTGGCTGTTCCTTTTGGTCACAGGACTGTACAGGGTTTTGTTGTCTCACTGGAGTCGGGAGAGACCGGCTCGGGCCCTTCCCTTAAGCCCATCCAAGAAGTGCTTGATCTGCTCCCGCCTTTGTCGCCAGAACTTGTAGAACTTGGGGACTGGATGAGTCAAAGATATGCCTGCAGACGGATCTCCGCCTTGCAGGCTATGCTTCCGACTGCCCTTAAGGGCAAAGCCGAGCGTCTGATCTCCCTCGGAGAAGCGGCAGAGGAGGCAGGGAGCCCTGAGGATGAACTGTTTCCGCTGTTTCTGGATACGGACCAGGAGGAGCAGCAGATCACCGATTTTGTCAGACGTGCCGGGGAGGTCTCCATGAAACAATTGACCCGGACGTTTCCAGATGCGGCGGAGACGGTGAAGTTCATGCTGCGGCGGGGAGTGTTGTCCGAGAGCCAGTCGATTAAGGATAAAATGGGCAAAAAGAAGCTGAAGGCCGTAGATTTGGCGATAGGCGTTGCCGCAGCCCGCGAATCACTGGGCAGCTTCCCGGCACGTTCAGCACGGCAGAAGGAAGTGCTGTCCTTCCTGGTCGACATGGAGCCGATGCTACCCATGCCAATGAAGGATCTTTTGTCGGTACTACAGGTTACAGCCGGTACCGTGAAGTCGCTGGAAGACAAGGGCTTCATTGAGATCAGCGAAATTGAAGTGTACCGTGATCCCTACCGGGGACGCGATTTCAAACCGAGCACTCCGCTGCCGCTGACTGGCGAACAGGAATCCGTATATAAACGGATTGTCCGGACGGTGGATGAGCAGCGGCATGAAGTGTTTTTGCTACACGGGGTAACCGGGAGCGGAAAGACGGAAATTTACCTGCAGTGCATCCAGCGGGTAGTGGACCAGGGCAGGCAGGCGGTGGTGCTGGTTCCCGAGATCGCGCTCACTCCGCAGATGGTTGAGCGGTTTAAGGGCCGGTTCGGAAGCGGAGTGGCGGTGATGCACAGCCGCTTGTCTGTCGGAGAAAGATACGACGAATGGCGCAAAATCCGTGAGGGCAAAGCGGCAGTTGCCGTCGGAGCACGTTCAGCGGTATTCGCGCCATTCGCCAATCTTGGACTGATTATTATGGACGAGGAGCATGAAGGCTCCTATAAGCAGGAGGAGAATCCGAAGTACCATGCCCGCGATGTGGCTGTCCGCAGGGCAGAGCAAGGCGGGGCTGCAGTAATTCTTGGCTCAGCCACTCCTTCTTTGGAGAGCTATCATGCTTCCCGGGCACAAAGCGATATTCACTTCTCTCCAGTTCTGCTAGAGATGCCGAGCCGTGCGCTTGGCAATGAACTGCCGAAGGTGCATGTGGTAGACATGCGCGATGAACTCAAGGAAGGCAACCGCTCCATGTTCAGCCGAAGGCTGCACGCTGCGCTTGAGAGCAGGCTGGAACGCGGGGAGCAGACAGTGCTGCTGCTGAACCGCAGAGGGTTTTCCACCTTTGTGATGTGCCGGAGCTGCGGTTATGTCGCCGGCTGTCCGGAATGCGACATCTCGCTGACCTATCATGCCCGCAGCGACAATTTGCGCTGCCATTACTGTGGCCATGCGGAACCTTCGCCGAAGGTATGCCCTGAATGCGGAAGTGAGCATATCCGCTTCTTCGGGACAGGCACACAGCGGGTGGAAGAAGAATTAGGCAAACTTTTCCCTGGCATCCGCGTAATCCGGATGGATGTGGATACAACGACGGAAAAGGGCTCGCATGAGAAGCTGCTGAACCAGTTTAGGGACAAAAAGGCGGATGTGCTGCTCGGAACGCAGATGGTGGCGAAGGGGCTGGATTTCCCAGATGTTACACTCGTCGGAGTTATTACGGCGGATTCCGCGCTCAACTTGCCCGATTTCCGCGCGGCGGAGAAGACGTTTCAACTGCTTACCCAGGTGGCTGGGCGGGCGGGGCGGCATCAGCTACCCGGTGAAGTCGTGGTCCAGTCCTATACCCCCGAGCATTATTCGATTATCCATGCCAGCGGCCATGATTACAGCTCCTTTGTCCGTGAAGAGTTGAAGCACCGCAAAGAATTGCATTATCCTCCATATTGCCGGCTGATTCTAGTGACCCTGTCACATGAACAGCTGCCGCTGCTGCTGCGGCTGGCCGAGAATTATGCGCTGAACCTTCAGGGCAAAGCGAGACAGCTCCGCTGGTACGGCAGCTTGGATAAGCTGTCCACGGACGCGCTCGATCTGTTGGGACCGGTGGCTTCACCGTTGCCCCGCCTGAAGGGCAGATACAGATTCCAGTGCATCATTAAATGGCGGGGAGCCATAGATGCGATTGGGCTGGCCAAGCAGGTGGCTGAAGAGCTGGAGGATTCGGTCCGCGACACAGGACTGCAGGTCAGCATCGACGTTGATCCGCAGATGTTGATGTAACCGGAAGAAATGTTACAATGGGTAAGGAAATATTGCCTCTAGGCATGATTTGGGTTATTAATTCGTTTTACTAACTATAGAAATGTTCAGAACAAGGAAGGTGTTTTGGTAATGGCAATCAGGCTGATCGTGAAAGAACCGGATGAAGTGCTGCACAAGACAGCGAAAACAGTAACGAAAGTAACACCCAATGTCCAGAAGCTGCTGGACGATATGGCGGACACAATGTATGACGCTGAAGGCGTTGGCCTGGCGGCACCGCAGGTGGGTATCCTGAAACGGCTGATCGTAGTAGATGCCGATGAGGAGCATGGTTTGATCAAATTGATCAACCCGGAAATACTCAGTATGGAAGGCGAACAGTTTGGTCCTGAGGGATGTTTGAGTATTCCCGGACTAAATGGCGATGTGCGCCGCGCGGAGACTGTGACGGTGCGTGGCCTTGATCGTGAAGGCAAGGAAGTGACGATTACGGGAAGCGGTCTGCTGGCCCGTGCTTTTCAGCATGAAATCGATCATCTCAACGGAGTAGTGTTCACGGATATTGCCGAGAAGGTATATGAATATACAGCTGAACGCAGTGAAACCGAGGAGTGAATGAAATGAAAATAGTGTTCATGGGAACGCCGGCTTTTGCGGTGCCCTCCCTGCAGATGCTGGTGGAGGAAGGTTACGAAGTTGTGGCCGTTGTCACCCAGCCTGACCGGCCGCAAGGCCGCAAGAAGACACTTGTACCAACTCCGGTGAAGGAGGCGGCGTTGTCTCTGGGGCTGCCAGTCCTGCAGCCAGAACGGCTGCGCCGGCCGGAAGCCGTATCAGAGCTGGCCGCCTATAAGCCGGATTTGATTGTTACTGCGGCATACGGTCAAATTCTGCCCAAATCGGTGCTGGAACTGCCCGTGAATGGCTGTGTCAATGTTCATGGCTCGCTGCTGCCGAAATACCGCGGTGGAGCGCCGATTCAGCGCTGTATTATCAACGGTGAGCAGGTCACCGGAGTCACGCTGATGTACATGGCGGAAGGGCTGGATACCGGGGATATGATATCGCGGGTTGAGGTTCCCATCGGAGATGAAGATACTTCAGGGATATTGTTTGAGAAGCTGAGTCTTGCCGGACGGGATCTGCTGAAGGCGGAAATGCCGCGTTTGGCTACCGGTCGTCTTCAGGCTACGCGCCAAGACGACAGTGAAGCCACCTATGCGCCGAATCTCAGCAGGGAAGACGAGCGGATTGACTGGAATGCCGGATCGCGCGAAATTTATAACCGCATTCGGGGACTGGTCCCGTTCTCCGGCGCGTTTACGCTCTGGAACGGTGAAACGTTCAAGGTGTGGGCGGCAGCAAAGCCTGACGGGAACAGCACGGGTGGAACGTCTGCGCCAGGCACGGTATTAGCTGTTAACGAGCGGGGCGTCGAGGTGAAGACCGGCGATGGAGTTGTGCTGTTGACCTCAGTGCAGCCTGCTGGCAAAAAAGCAATGAGCGCTGGCGACTTCAGCCGTGGCGCGGCCATGAAGCCCGGGACGGTGCTCGGTTGAGCGCGGGCGGCCACAATGGCACAGGACGAAGTGGACAGGCCCCCTCTACAAAAGGGGCAACTGCCAAACCAAACCGCAAGGGCGCTGCTGGCGGCAAATCGTCGGCAGACTCTGCCCGTGAGGTAGCTCTCGATGTTCTCGTCCGGGTTGAACAGCAGGGGGCTTACAGTAACCTGCTGCTCAACAGCAGCCTGCAGAAATCAGGGCTTAGCCGGGAAGATACGGGACTTGTCACAGAGCTTGTATACGGCAGCATCTCTAGGATGTTAACGCTGGATTATGTACTGGGAGATTTCGTGACTAAGGGAATCGCCAAGCTGCAGCCTTGGGTGCGCAATCTGCTGCGCCTGAGTCTGTATCAAATCATGTATCTCGACCGGATTCCATCACATGCAGCCGTAAATGAGGCTGTGAATATAGCCAAGAAACGCGGACACCAAGGGATTTCGGGAATGGTCAACGGGGTTCTCCGCAGCGTGCTGCGGGCCGGTGATCTGCCTGTACTGAAAGAAGGGCTCAGCGGGGAGGAACGGATTTCCATTCTCCATTCGCATCCGCTCTGGATGGTGCAGCGCTGGGCGGCTGAATATGGTATGGAAACGGCTGAAGCCATGTGCGCGGCCAATAATGAACCACCTTCGGTCAGCGTGCGGGTGAACACAACGATGATCAGCAGGGACAATCTGCTGGCACAGATGCAGCAAGCGGGATTGGAAGCCTCTGTGTCAAGAGTAAGCCCGTACGGAATTGTTGTAAAAGGTGGAGGTAATCTGGCATTGACCTCCTGGTACAGCGATGGATACATCTCGATCCAGGATGAGAGCTCTATGCTGGTGGCTGAAGCTGTTGATCCTAAGCCGGGAATGAACGTGCTTGATTGCTGCGCTGCCCCGGGCGGCAAAAGCGCGCATATGGCTGAGCTGATGAAAGACGAAGGCAGTATCTATGCCAATGATCTGCATGAACATAAGGCAAAGCTGATTGCAGATCAGGCGCTGCGGCTGGGCCTGGAGTCCATAACAACAGGCAGCCGCGATGCACTTGAGCTTGTGGATACGCTTGAGCCGGAATCCTTTGACCGCATCCTGCTGGATGCCCCGTGCTCCGGCCTTGGCGTAATCCGCCGCAAGCCGGATCTGAAATGGCGCAAGCAGCCGGAGGATGTCGCCAGTGTTGCCGTCCTGCAGGGCGAGCTGCTGCAATCGGTTGCCAGACTGCTGAAACCCGGCGGCGTGCTGGTCTACAGTACGTGCACAACAGAGCAGGCGGAGAACAGCACCATTGTTGCTGATTTTCTAAAGAATAATCCCGGGTTTGCACCTGTGACTTTCAGCTCCCCTGTATGGGAGCGTCTTGAAGAAACTGCAGTTGCCGCAGGAGAGGGCATACAGCTCCTGCCGCAGCATTTTGGAAGCGATGGGTTCTATATTGCCCGGCTGGAACGACTCTTGTAAAATAGTAAATCGGCAAGGGATTTACAGATGTCCCGCCCGCAGGGTATTGTGCGTGGCGGGCTTTCTTTTACCGTCTCTGAAATTTGTGTTAAAATAGGAAGAATGAGAAATAATACGCATATCCTAAGCGTATAATCAATACATTTTTATACTTCATGAAAGAACAGGTGCTGAATATAATGAAACCTTTAATATATGATTTTTCTTTGGAAGAGTTGCAGCAGTGGGCGAAAGATAACGGTGAGCCCGCTTTTCGCGGCGGACAAATCTTCGACTGGCTGTATGTAAAGCGGGTAAGCGAGTTTGAATCCATGAGCAATTTGTCCAAGGCGCTGCGCATGAAGCTGAATGATCAGTTCAGCATCAATGCCCTTACCGAGATTACGAAGCTGGAGTCCAAGGACGGTACTGTGAAATTCCTGTTCGGTCTGCATGACGATCATGCGATCGAGACAGTTATTATGAAACATAACTATGGCAATAGCGTGTGTGTAACGACACAGGTAGGCTGCCGGATCGGCTGTACCTTCTGTGCTTCCACACTTGGTGGGCTGAAACGCGATTTGACCGCAGGCGAGATTGTTGCCCAGGTCGTCCGTTCACAGCAAATTCTTGATGCGCGCGGCGAGCGTGTCAGCAGCATTGTAATTATGGGTACAGGCGAGCCCTTTGAGAACTATGACGCAACGATGAGATTCCTGCGTCTTATGATCCATGAAAAAGGCCTGAATATTGGCCAGCGCCATATTACCGTTTCTACCAGCGGAATTGTACCGAACATTTACAAATTCGCTGAGGAAGATACACAAATCAATCTGGCCATTTCCATTCATGCGCCAAATGATGCCCTGCGCTCCAAGCTGATGCCGGTGAACCGCCGCTATCCGTTTGACGACGTGATTGAATCTCTGCGTTACTACCAGGCCAAGACTGGGCGTCGTATCAGCTTCGAGTACGCACTGATCGGCGGAGTGAACGACCAGCCAGAGCATGCGAAGGAATTGGCGGGGGTCCTCAAAACAATGCTTTGCCATGTCAACCTGATTCCGGTCAACCACGTGCCGGAGCGTAAGTATGTAAGAACTTCACGTAATGATATCTTTGAATTTCAGCGTATTTTGGCCGATCAGGGTGTGAATGTTACCATCCGCCGTGAGCAGGGCCATGATATTGCGGCCGCATGCGGACAGCTGCGCGCCAAACATATGGAGTTGGGGTGAGGATATTTGATCAGAACAGTTCATGCCAGCGACATTGGCCGGGTACGTACCGTCAATGAGGATTCGGTCTGGATCGGCGCGACGCGCCACGGTTATACCCTCGGTATTATCGCCGATGGAATGGGCGGACATTTGGCTGGCGACACCGCAAGCCGGCTCGCCTTGGAGACGATGAGGAATTCCCTTGAAGGGTTACAGCCTGATCTTTCAGAGGAAGAGCTGCGGGAAGCGCTGGCTGCCGCAATTACAGAAGCCAATGGTATCGTCCACAGCGAGGCTTCGCGCGACGAAAAGTACCATAATATGGGAACTACAGTCGTTTCTGTTCTACTGAAGGGGTCAGCGGGATATATTGGCCATATAGGGGACAGCAGGGCTTATCTGGTTAAGGACGGTGCAGCTACGCAATTAACCGAGGATCACACGCTGGTCAATGAGCTGTTCAAGAACGGCCAGATCAGCCTGGAGGAGCTCGACAACCATCCGCGCCGCAACGTGCTGACAAGAGCACTGGGGACGGATCCCGAGGTCCATGCTGATCTGGCTCCTGTCAATCTGGCTATGGGGGAACTTCTGCTGCTATGCAGCGACGGCCTGAGTAATTTTGTCAGCCTGGAGCATATGGGTAAGGTTGCTGGAATACAAGAAATACCGTTAGAGGAAAGAGCGGATCGGTTGCTTCAGCTGGCATTGCTTGCTGGGGGCGGCGATAATATCAGCCTCGCTATGCTAGAACATCAAGGAGAGGCCGCTGTGCCCGAAACAAAGGAGTGGAATAGATGATCGGTCACGAATTGGGCGGCCGTTACCAAGTCATCGAACGGATCGGTGGAGGCGGTATGGCGCTTGTCTATAGAGCGCATGACATATTGCTAAACCGGAACGTCGCCATTAAAGTGCTGCGCAATCAATTTGTGCATGATGAGGAATTTATCCGCCGGTTTAGGCGGGAGGCGCAATCAGCCGCATCTTTATCACATCCGAATGTGGTCAGTATATATGATGTGGGGCAAGAAGACGAAGTTCATTATATTGTAATGGAATATATAGAAGGCAAGAACCTGAATGAGATCATTAAGGAACGGGCTCCGCTACAGGTAGATGAATCGGTGCGTATCGCTTCACAGATTTGCGATGCGCTCGACCATGCCCACCAGAACCAGATCATTCACCGCGATATTAAACCTCATAACATTCTGATCGGCCGCAATGGACGGGTTAAAGTAACGGATTTCGGGATTGCCCGTGCTGTTACTTCCACTACAATCACCCAGACGGGTTCAGTTGTAGGTTCAGTGCACTATTTCTCCCCGGAGCATGCCAAGGGTGTGACCACTGGAGAGAAATCTGACCTCTATTCTTTAGGTATTGTGCTCTATCAGATGCTGACGGGCGTACTGCCGTTTCTGGGCGAAAGTCCGATCAGTGTTGCGCTGAAGCATCTGCAGGAGGAATTTGAGGAGCCACGTCTGCTCAATCCGCTGATTCCGCAGAGTGTGGAGAATGTAATCCTGAGATCCATGCGCAAAAATCCGGAGGAACGTTATCAATCGGCCAAGCAGATGCTGCAGGATTTAGAGACATGCCTGCTGCCTGAGCGGCGCAGTGAAGCCAAATCCCTGTTCCACGATGACGGGGATGACGAGGACAGAACACGGATTATTCCAGCGATCAAGCCGCTCCAGCGGGGGCTTGGCAACCGCAGCGGCGGTGAAGACCGGATGCAAATGCAGCGGGAAGAGGATGAGATCATTCCTTCCAACCCGGGTAAGCGGAGATGGGGCCGCCCAGCTTTATGGATTAGTCTTACACTTGTAATCTTGCTCGCTATGGGCAGTGTTGTGTGGTATGTAAATGCCAAGCTGGTCGTTGACGAAGTGACAGTGCCGGATGTGGTTAACCAAACGCTTGAGAAAGCCACTTCCATGCTGGATGAGGCAGGACTCATTGCGGAACCGGTTATGCAGTACAACCCGGATTTCGCTGAGAATATCGTATGGGAACAGGGTAAAAAAGCTGAAACAATCGTCAAAGAAGGAACGCATATCATCCTGTCGGTCAGTACAGAAAAGACTCTGTCTAAAATGCTGGAATTGTCCACACAAACCTACGACGAAGCCGTTAAAGCGCTGATTGCAGAGGGAGTGGAGCAGGAACGGATCACCCCGGTAGAAGAGCACAACGATAACATTCCTGAAGGGCAGGTCATTCGTTCTGAACCGGCTGCGGGGAGTGATTATGATCCCGAGACGAGCTCTATTAAGCTATATGTCAGTCAAGGCAAAGACACGGTTACTATGCCTGATCTTACCGGTTCAACCCAGAAACAGGCAAAAGCGAAACTGGAGGAGCTGGGCCTTGTTCTTGATGAGGTCAAGGAAGATACCAGTTATTCCGTTGAAAAGGGACAGGTCATGAAGCAATGGCCTTATGAAGAAGGGGATACTGCTGCACCAGGCGACAAGGTCTCCATTTCCATAAGCACAGGGTTTCCGCCGGAGGCTATTGATTATGTCTTTAAAGTGCCTGTAGCTCCGTCAAGTGACGGTAAGAAGACTCAAATCCGTATTGTTTTCTCTGATGCCACCAAAGATGGAGCCCAGCAGGAATGGGGAACCCGCACGATCGCGAAGAGTCAGGTCTTATCCGTACCTCTGATCCTTGCCCCGAATAAAGACGGAGCAGTCTCGATCTACCAGAACGGAGATTATATTGAGGCTTTTGAGATCCGTTACTCGGATGCCAAAAACGGAACTGTGCAGATGCCTGAGCCTCCAGCGACAGCGACACCTGTACCTACACCTGAACCTACTCAGGCGCCAACTGAAAGTCCGCCTGAAGAGACAATTGAACCGGAGATTCTGTCTCCGCCTACCGGCGAAGGCGAAAACACGGGTGAAGCGGGTCAGAATCAGACCGGATATTTGCCGGATAACTCCAAGAATGCAAATGTACTGACGAATGACAAGAAAACAAACGGTAAAAATAAAGAAAAAAACAAATCCTAAAGAGAAAAGCTGAAGCTGAACCGGTGAATTTGACCAGGGAAGCTGCGGCAGCGAAATGACCCGGGGAGCTTCAAGCTTGGGTCATTTGCGCAAAATCAGGAGAGGAAGGCTCACTATGTATGCCTGAAGGAATAATTATCAAAGCGTTAAGCGGATATTATTACGTTAAGCCGCTCCGGGACGGAGTAATTGCGACAGAGGAAGAGGCCGTTCAATGCCGTGGTCGGGGGATTCTTAAGAAAAAAGGGGTTGCTCCGCTCGTCGGTGACCGCATAATCTATGTTCTGACCGAAAACGGGGAAGGGATGGTTGACGAATTGCTTCCGCGTGAATCGGAACTCATCCGCCCGCAGGTTGCCAACGTGAAGCTGGCTGTACTGCTGTTCTCGGTGCGGGAGCCGGATATGAATTTGAATCTCCTGGACAAGTTTCTGGTCCACATCGAACATTCCGGTCTGAACACCCTGATTGTGCTGACCAAACAGGATTTAGCGGATGACGATGGGAAAGCAACGCAAATGGTTAAAGAGCTTTATGAACGTATCGGCTACGAAGTGATGGTTACTAGCTCTTTAACCGGCTCTGGCAGCGATGAGCTGCGCAACCGGCTTGCCGGAGTCATCAGTGTCTTCTCCGGACAATCCGGTGTAGGCAAGTCAACGCTGCTTAACCGGCTGGTGCCCGGTCTTGAACTGGAGACGGGTGAAATCAGCCTGCGGCTCGGCCGGGGACGCCATACTACCCGCCATGTGGAGCTGATGGATATCGGTAATGGCGGCTTTGTGGCCGATACACCCGGGTTCAGCCAGTTGGACTTTTTGGAACTCGGCGTGGAGGAGCTGTCGGTCTGCTTCCGGGAGTTTGCTCCTTATGCGGAGAATTGCAAGTTCCGCGGCTGCAGTCATCTGCATGAGCCATCCTGCCGTGTCATCGAGGCATGGCAGGCTGGAGAAATTGCAGACAGCCGCTATGAGCATTACAAGCTGTTCTACAATGAAATGAAAGACAAGAAGCGGAGGTACTAACTGATGATTATAATTGCCCCATCTTTGTTATCGGCGGATTTCGCCGCACTTGGTACTGAAGTAGCGGAAGCGGAGGCCAGTGGTGCAGACTGGATTCACGTGGATGTGATGGACGGTCATTTTGTGCCGAATATTACGCTGGGTCCGCCCATTGTCAAAGCAGTGAAGTCCCACACTTCTTTACCGCTTGATGTGCACCTGATGATTGAGAATCCGGAACGTTACATTGCCGATTTTGCTGCAGCCGGTGCAGCGGTGATTACGGTACACGCAGAGGCTTGCGTGCATCTCCACCGGGTTATCCATCAGATCAAGGAGCTGGGCCTGATGGCCGGCGTGGCGATCAATCCGGGGACTCCGGCTTCTGCCGTGCGCGAGGTGCTTGAGGATGTGGATATGGTGCTTGTGATGACCGTGAATCCCGGCTTTGGCGGCCAAGCCTTCATTCCCCATACACTGCGTAAGATCCGGCAGATCCGGGAGTGGGCGAATGAAGCCAATCACAAAGGGCTGCGCATCGAGGTCGACGGCGGAATTGCCGAAGCAACGGCACCCCTGGTGGCTGAAGCGGGCGCAGACACCCTTGTCGCAGGCAATGCCGTGTTTGGACGCAGCGATCGCGCTGCCGCCATCAAAGCAATCCGTGAAGCAGCAGAGGCAACAATCCGTTAATCGGGCGGCCGCCTAATTAGTCTTGAGGTATAGGCCAAGTTGTGGGTGCATAAATATGGTTACATGAGCAGAAATCTCATGTAGCCTTTTTTTGTTCCATAAGGGAGCTCTGCAGCTCGTTTGCGCAAACAGAAAAGACAGGAAAGTCTCCTAGCGTACGGCATGAATTGATGGGAGGGTTAATGATGAAATTTTACACGTTTAAGCTGCCAAGATTTTTGGGAGGTTTTGTTAAAGCGATTTTGAATACTTTTCAGAAAAGCTGAGGAAGGATCAGAACTGAAAACATGAAAAAAAGCACCTTACGTATGTAAAGGGTGCTTTTTGCTTCATATGAGATATCGCTAGGTCTAGGATAATCCAAGACTAAACGCGTTCAACTTTGCCGGCTTTCAAAGCACGGGTGCTGACGTACACGCGTTTCGGTTTGCCGTTCACTAGGATACGGACCTTCTGAACGTTAACTCCCCAAGAACGACGGTTGCGGTTGTTTGCGTGAGACACGTGGTTGCCGCTGCCCGGTTTCTTGCCTGTTACAGTACATTTGCGGGACATAGATTACACCTCCTTGTTACTAACACCTGCATAAAACAATACTTAAATATAATATCACAGCAAAATTTGCTACGTCAACCGATTCAAAAACATTTATTTCTTTTGGCTCTTATAGTACAATATAAATTAGTGTATTATGTCCAGTTAATCATAGAATTGATTAGGCATGAAGTTAGGAAGGGGAATTCTCATTGAGTAAGCGTTCTATAAACGGAGCAGATTTTACCGCAATGGTACTCGCCGGAGCGGAAAAGCTGCAGCAGCATGCAGAGCACGTCAATTCCTTAAATGTATTTCCGGTTCCGGATGGAGATACGGGAACTAATATGAATTTGACGATGACTGCAGGCGCGAACGAATTGAAAAAGAATAATACCGCCTCTGTCGGACAATGTGCAGGAGTACTCTCCAAAGGTCTCCTGATGGGTGCACGGGGAAACTCTGGCGTTATTTTGTCACAGCTGTTCAGAGGTCTTGGACGTTCCGCAGCCCAATATGATGAATTGAACACGCAACAGTTCGCGGCAGCACTGCAGACCGGAGTGGATACGGCCTACAAAGCGGTGGTCAAGCCTGTAGAAGGCACTATACTCACCGTCGCCAAAGAAGCTGCCAGACATGCGGTATATTACGCTCGCCGCACGACAGACATTACGGAGCTTATGACGGAGGTCCTGGCCAAAGCCAAAGAGGCATTAGCCAATACTCCGGAACTTCTGCCTGTTCTGAAGCAGGTTGGCGTGGTTGACTCTGGCGGCCAAGGTCTGGTCTACATTTACGAAGGATTTCATCAGTATCTGACAAGCGGAGTCTCCGCATCTCCGGCGTCTGTACAAGGACAAGCTCCGGCACCTGCCGTTGTAACGGCACCTGTGCTCACCAAACCTGAGAATATATTGTCCTCCGTGCAGTCTTCTGCGCAATCCCAGCTGTCCACGGAAGATATCGAATTTTTATATGATATGGAATTTTTCATCAACCGCCAGCTTGGCGCAGCCGTGAAAGCGGATTTTGATGAGGAAGCTTTTCGGAAAGCGTTGTCAGTTAATGGGGATTCAATCATCGTCATTTCCGATGACGACACGATCAAAGTGCATGTGCATTCCAAGACTCCTGGTGAAGTGATGAGCCTGGCATTGCTCTACGGCGAGATCACCCAGATCCATATTCTGAATATGCGTGAGCAGCATCGCGATCTGCTGACGACCGGTATGGATATCGCTCCAATGCCGGATCTGTTTGCAGATATCCCTAGCGAGAAGAGCACAGTGCCTGCCCCGGCGGTTCCTCCGGCGGACGATATGGCACCGTACGGCTTTATCGCCGTATCCTCCGGCGGCGGGATTACCGATATTTTCAAAAGCCTCGGGGTCGATGCGGTTCTAGCAGGCGGACAGACCATGAATCCCAGTACGGAGGATTTCGTAAATGCGATCTCATCCATCTCTGCGAAGCATGTTTATATTCTGCCTAACAACTCCAACATCGTGCTTGCCGCACAGCAGGCTAAAGAGCTGCTTGAGGACGAACGGGATATCACGGTGATTCCGAGCAAGAGCATCCCGCAGGGAATTGCCGCTGCATTTGCCTTCCAGGAAGATGATGCAGTGGATGCCAATACAAGCAACATGCTGGAAGCCATCGCACATGTGAAATCCGGCCAGGTTACGAACGCCGTACGTGATACCGTGATTGAAGAGCTGGAGATCAAATCCGGACAGTATATCGGTATTTCCAATTCGAAGATCGTTGCTGCTTCCGATGAATTGCTCGCTGCAAGCAAGCAACTGCTCACAAGCATGCTGGAGAACGGCGACGAGATCGTTACAGTTCTGACCGGTGCTGAAGCAGAAGCGGAAGTGACCGCGTCACTCAGCAGCTGGCTGGAAGAGGCTTATCCTCAGGTTGAAGTTGAGGTTCATGAGGGCGGGCAGCCGCTGTATTATTATGTTTTCTCGGTAGAGCCATAGGCGGAGACTGAATTCCTTCTGTCAGCATCAAAGCATACTCCGCCTCGTGCGGACTGCTTAATCATAGTTTGGGGAGGAAACCCATGAATCGTACCGTAATTGTCACAGACAGCACCTCAGATATTCCGCCGGCTCTGGCGGAAGCATACGGCATTGAGGTCGTGCCGCTGACATTAATGTTCGGCGAGGAAGCGTACAGGGACAATGTGGATATGACACCGGAGCAGTTCTATGAGCGTCTTCCCCACTCAGCGAAGCTGCCGACCACATCTCAGCCGTCTCCGGTGGAATATATGAATTTGTATCGCAGTATTCTGGAGCGTCATCAAGGCAGTACGATTCTATCTTTTCATATATCATCCGGACTTAGCGGAACTTATCAGTCTGCAGTCCTGGCCAAATCGATGCTGGATGAGGAAGGGGACGCCATCACTGTGGTAGATTCCCTGTCCGCATCCTACGGTTTCGGATTTATGGTAGTGGAAGCGGCCAGAATGGCTAAAGAAGGTATAAGCCCGGAGGAGATTCTGACAGCCGTGGAGAAGCTGCGCCAATCGCGCAAACTTTATTTCCTGGTAGATACACTGGAATATCTGCAAAAGGGCGGCAGAATCGGCAAAGCATCCGCCATATTAGGCACGCTGCTGAATATCAAGCCGATTCTCTCCATTGATGCAGAAGGCATTATTTATGCGGTAGAGAAGGTCAGAGGCCGGAAGAAGGCAATAGCCCGCATGATCGAGCTGTTCAAAAACGATCTGCCGGGAGTGGACAAAATCAATGTGGCTGTGGGTCATACGGCTGAACCGGCTTACGGCGAAGAATTCCTGCAGGAATTAGCCGTGCACTTCACCCTGAATGAGAAAGTGCTGACCAACATCGGCCCTGTCGTAGGCAGCCATGTCGGCAACGGTACCTTAGCCGTATTCATTTGGCCCGCGTAAATAGGGGATGAACATGAACCTGTCTTTGGAAAAAATTGAAGTGAAGCAAATAACTGGCGTGAGCGCTCAAAAGCAATCCGAGCTCCACGCCTTTGGCGTTTTTACAGTAAAGGATCTGCTGGAGTATTACCCATTCCGTTATGAGGATTTCCGCCCCCGCTCGCTGAGTGAAGTGAAGCATGGTGACAAGGCTACCCTGGTGGCCAAGGTGATTGGCATCCCTGTACTTCAGCGGTTTGGCGGCAAGTCGCGCTTAAGCTGCAAGATGGTGGCTGAACCCTGGATGTTCACCGCTACATGGTTCAATCAGCATTATGTGCGCGAGCAGTTGACTGTAGGCCGGGAGATCGTGTTAACCGGTAAATGGGACCAGAAGCGCAGCCAGATTACGGTGACGGATTATGAGTTCCCGGACCGAGGGGAGGGCAAGACAGGCACCCTGCAGCCGGTATACTCTGTGGGCGGAAAGATTACCCAGTCCTGGATCCGCAAGGTTATTAACCAGGGCATGCAGCAGTTCGGAGAGATGATTCCGGAAATATTGCCGCACGTCATTATGCGAAAATATGATTTTATGCCCCGCAAGCGGGCCATAGCGACGATCCACCAGCCGGAGGATACACGCGAAGGGCAGCAGGGACGGCGCAGAATGGTGTATGAAGAGCTGTTTCTGTTCCAGCTTAAGGTGCAGGCCTTCCGGGTGCTGAACCACGGTAGAATGGACGGTGTAGTGCATACAGTTGATAACTCTACCGTCCGCTCCTTTGTGCGCAGTCTGCCGTTTGAATTGACGGATGCGCAGAAGCATGTAGAGCTGGAGATTCTGCAGGACATGCGGTCCGGTTACTGCATGAACCGGCTGCTGCAGGGGGATGTTGGCTCAGGCAAAACGGTGCTTGCGGCCATTGCGCTCTTTGCCACCGTGAGGTCGGGGTTTCAGGGCGCGCTGATGGTGCCGACGGAGATTCTGGCCGAGCAGCATATGCGCTCGCTGACCAAAATGTTTGAGCCGTTTGGCATCACGGTAGGCCTGTTGACGGGCAGTGTCTCAGGGCGCAAACGTAAGGATCTGCTGGCCTCACTGCAAATGGGCGTGCTGGACGTCGTGGTCGGCACCCATGCTTTGATACAGGATGATGTATTCTTCCGCGGGCTGGGGCTTGTGGTTACCGATGAACAGCACCGCTTCGGAGTGAACCAGCGCAGTGTCCTCCGGCGCAAAGGGTATAACCCGGATGTGCTGACGATGACGGCGACCCCGATCCCGCGGACATTGGCAATTACGGTCTTCGGGGATATGGACGTCTCGACTTTGTCAGAGCGGCCTAAAGGACGGGTTCCAATCACGACTTATTGGGTGAAGCATGATCTGATGGAGCGTGTGCTGAACCTGGTCAGCCGTGAGATTGATCAAGGCCGTCAGGCCTATCTCATCTGCCCCCTGATCGAAGAGTCGGAGAAGCTGGATGTGCAGAACGCGATAGACCTGCATGTCCAGATGTCCCAGGCCTTTCCGAACTATAAAGTTGGGCTGCTGCATGGACGGATGACGCCGGGTGAGAAAGATGAAGTGATGCGCGCCTTCTACAGCAACGAGCTTCAGCTGCTTGTCTCCACTACGGTCGTGGAGGTTGGCGTCGATGTTCCCAATGCCACGCTGATGATCATCATGGATGCGGACCGCTTCGGTTTGTCACAGCTGCATCAGCTGCGCGGGCGGGTCGGTAGAGGCCAGCATGCGTCATATTGTGTGCTTGTGGCTGATCCTAAGTCGGAGATCGGCCGGGAACGGATGACCGCCATGACCGATACGGACGACGGATTCGAGGTCTCCCGCCGTGATCTGGAGCTAAGAGGTCCGGGGGATTTCTTTGGTACGAAGCAAAGCGGTCTGCCGGAATTCCGGCTGGCGGACATGACTGCGGATTTTGAGACACTGGAGCAGGCGCGCGACGATGCTGCGGAGCTGCTGAAGGATTCTTCCTTCTGGACATCCCCAGATTATGCACCGCTGCGGAGCTATTTGCAGAACGAACAAATATTCCAGGGAGATATTATCGATTAATTAGGCACATGCGGCAACCTGCCCTCATATACTGTGAATGATTGGATATGACGGGAGGTGCTGCGCTTGGGTTATCAGCAATACGGAATCAGCCCGCAGCTGGTGGAACGCATCAAGCTGAAGATGAAGAATCCGGCAGTCAAGGAACGCATCAAAAATATGATTAACGGTATTTCCAAGCAAGAGCTGCAGGACACAGGAGTTGTGCGCAGGCTGGTACGCAATGCTGCGGCAGTTATGGGTGAGAAGCTGTCGTCAGCCCAGGAAGAGCAAATCGTGAAATTTGTGATCGCACAGAAGATTGATCCGAGCAATACGTTTCACCTGATCCGGTTATGGGGCATGTTCCGTTGAAGAAACGGGCGGTTGCTAGACCCGGATCTGGCAGATAGGAAAAGGCGTTCCCGCGCTGCAGCAGCGGGAACGCCTTTTTCATAGGTAATAGCCATTCACAGTTCAGGAAAGTCCGGCAGAGTTATCTTTCAGCTGATTTTTTTGCGGAAAAAATCGGCGATGCCCCGGCCCTGCGCTGCGCGCACGACAATGAGGCTGTCCTCGTCGCATTCCTTCACAATTGAAGTCAAAGTGGCTTCCTCCATCTTGCTGGCAAGACAGAAGAGCGTGCCTTTCTGTCCCTCCGGCCCGGAAGCCTGGACAAGTTTGGTCTCCCGCTCGAGCGATTGGTGGAGCGCTTTGGAGATTTCATCACAGTGGCTGCTGGTAATCCAGACAGCCCTGGAGCGCGATAGGTCCCGAAGCGAGATCCGGATGCCTTCAAAGGCCAGCAGATAGGCGATAATGCTGTACATCGCCTGATCCCAGCCAAACAGCACACCTCCGAATAGCAGAATGACACAGTTGAGCAGCATAATGACGGTTTCCGCCGATTTCGGCAAGCTGCCGCTTAGCAAGACATAACCCTGTTCACTGGTCTTGTTGCTGATGCCGCCGAAGCGGATTGAAATACCGATTCCAAAGCCAAGGCAGAGACCACCAGCTATTGCTGCAGCAAGCGGCTCACTGACAACGGCTGGAAAGTGATGCAAGGCCAATGAGCCTATGGTCAAGCAAATCAACCCGAGCATCGTATAAAGGGCAAACCGGATGTCAATCTGCCTGCGTGACAAAAGAATAAACGGCAGATTGAACAGAAACAGAAACAGGCCAAGCCGCATTTCGGTAAGATGGGCGAGCAGAGCAGACAGTCCGGCAATTCCGCCAGGGACCAGCTTATGCGGAATCAGAAACAGCTCCAGCCCGACAGCGGCCAGCAGTCCTCCGCCAATAACGGAGAGAATGCGGATTCCCTTGTGCTGTGGCGGGGTGTATTCCCCGCGTAAACGTTTCTTCATACACGTCCCTCCCTTCAACAGGGAACTCTATTTACTCTTTGTCGAGTACAGGGGCGGCTTGTTTCGCTTTGCGTGCGAGATGCCGCTTTTCGAATTTGAATACCTTATCCAGGAGCTTGTAAATCGTCTTGGACTCCTTTGTCAGCAGCGGACCAAGGATGGCCAGCATCAGAACGTACATGGCAGCGAATGGCTGAAGGATCGCCATCAGTCCGCCCGCTTTGCCAAGATTGGCCATAATAATGGAGAACTCCCCACGGGAGACGATAGTTAGGCCAATGTTGGACGAAGCCCGCGGACTGAGACCTGCACTGCGTCCCGCCAGCATTCCTGCCAAGAAATTTCCGAACAGTGTTATGATTACCGCAGCTAATGAATACCAGAACGCTTCTCCTCCGAGGGAGAGCGGGTCAATGGTCAAACCGAAGCTGAAAAAGAAGATGGCTCCAAAGAAGTCACGGAACGGGATGACCAGTTTCTCAATCCGTTTCACATGCTCGGTTTCGGCGAGCACCAGCCCGACAAGCAATGCTCCGATCGCTTCGGCAACATGGATCGTTTCGGAGAAGCCGGCAATGAGAAAGAGGGCACCGAAAATGACAAGCGCGAATAATTCACTGGAACGGATGTTCAGGACGCGGTTGAGCCAGGGAACTAGCTTGCGTCCGATAATGAGGAGGGCCAGCATATATCCAAGCGCGAGCAGCGCGGACAGCAGTACGCCGCCAAGCGACGAAGAGCCGCTGAGGACAAGGCCCGAGAGAATGGAGATGTAGACTGCGAGAAATACATCCTCAAACATGATGATGCCGAGAATCATTTCGGTCTCGGGATTTGCGGTTCGCTTCAAATCAACCAATACCTTGGCTACAATCGCACTGGAAGAGATCGTGGTGATTCCGGCAATAATTAGAATCTCCTCCAGAGGGAAACCGAGTGCCCAGCCGAGGACCAGCCCCAGTGTAAAATTGATCAGGATATATATCGTACCGCCAGTTACGATCGACCGTCCTGCTTTGACAAGCCGGCCCACGGAGAACTCCAGCCCCAGATAGAACAGCAGGAAGAGTACGCCGATGCGGCCCATAAATTCGATCAGGGAAGCACTTTCGATAAAGCGGAAATCGAGATGCCAAATTTTGAAGGCGTGGGGCCCAACGGCCATCCCGATTAGAATATAGAAAGGAATTACAGAAAAGCGGAGTTTGGTGGAGATGATTCCGGCAAGCGCAATCAGGACAATGGCCAGGCCAACTTCAAAAATAATATAATGGCTCATCTATTAACCACATCCATTTCGTAGAATGTGTTTGAACTGCTTATGCTGATGTCTCTCCCCGGCAGCGACAACGGTGCAGTCCGCTTTCAGCAAAACTTCCGGTCCAGGACTCAGATGTTTCTGGTGGTTTTTTTCAATGATCGCAATAATAGTGACGCCTGCACGTGCACGTACATCCAATTCGCCGATCGTATGCCCGATGCACTTGAATCCTAACTCGAGGCGGTACCATTCGATGATCAAATCATCCAGTGCCACCTCAATGGACTCCAGGGCCTTGGGCTTGTAGGTGACTCCGCCGACAATGGCAGAGATATGCCTAGCTTCATCATCGTCCAGTGTAACCATGGATACACTCTGATCCGGATCATCATAATCAAAATGGTACAGCTCGCGTCTGCCGTCGTCATGCACAATGACCACTAGCTTGTCGCCGCTGCGCGTTTGCAGCAGAAATTTTTTGCCGATTCCCGGCAGATCTGATTCTCTATAGTTCATGAAAGTCCAGCCTCCAATTGATATGTCTTAAGATTGTTCTTCTGTGAGAGTAAATATGCATTTCTATTTCTGCCGTTAAATGGGGCGATGCACCAAATTTGAAGTATATCTAAGCGGTTGCAGCAGCAGCCGCTTCAGCGTAATGTAAATAATTGGGGAAAGCGAAACCACAAGTACAGGTACGGGAGGTTCCGGCAGAACTACCGGAGTGATCCCATGATGCGGTAAGCGGACAGCGGGTACAAATTTAATAGGTGTTGAATGTGCACGAACTGGCGTCGCCATTTTATGCTCATAGCGTTCAAATTTGTGGGTCTCCCCTTCATCCTTCACAGTGCTGAAAGCACTGATGGCTCCTGCTATCAGGGTAAACAGAAGAATCGGAATAAATGCGGCCCGAAGCAGTTTTGAGTAGGAAAAATACGCTAGATATGCCCTCATGAGATCACCTCCTTACTGTATCTTGTATATAAAGCATAACATACGTTCTTGTGCCGGGCCAAATTCAAATCAGCTCTTTTTTCATTTTACAAGGCTGAAAAACTGAAACTGATGGAGAAATAAAGCGTATTTTAAAGTAAATCGTACTTTTAATATTTTTTTTGAAAGAGGAGAGATGGATTTGAACGGACAGAGCTTTATTAGCGGTTTTGGGCAATTTCCGCAGGGCAGTTTTTTTTGGAGTTTTATTTATGGAATGCCTTTCTTTTTTAAGCTGATTTTTTTGCTGGTGATTGGTTTTTTTATCTTTTTTATCATCAAAGCCATCGGCATCTGGAGTAGCAATAATGCCAGTCCCTTGGTCTCCGCGTACGCTGCGGCCGTGACCAAACGGACACAGGTCTGGGGCGGATCAGGCGACTCCGGGGCCCACACGAGCTACTATGTAACTTTTGAGTTTCAAGATGGACGCCGCGTCGAACTGCAGGTACCAAATAAGGCCTTTGGATTGATTGTTGAAGGAGACCGGGGGGAGCTTGTATATCAGGGAACCAGGTTTAAGGGCTTTGAGCATCCCGGTTTTCAAAATACTGAAGGCTGATCGTCGTTGTTTGCAGATGTTTCTGAGCAAGCTTTGAAAAATGTCCTTAAATTTTCAGAATTCCGCGGTTAATTTTGGGTAAAACTCCATATAAGTGATTTGCTATACACCACTTTATAACATGGGAGGAGCTGACAGCTTGAATTCGAACTCTGCAAATCAACAAGATCAACAGCCGTTTCATCTGCTGGAGAAAGAGGAAGTCCTGAAACGGCTGGAGACAAGAGAAGAGGGATTAACTTCAGAACAGGCGGCGCAGCTGCTGGAACGGTACGGGAAAAATATGCTGCAGGAGGCAAAGCCAAAGTCACTGCTGGCCAAATTTATTGAGCAGTTCAAAAATGTAATGATCTTTATTCTGCTGGCGGCCGCGGTGCTGTCGGGTATTCTTGGGGAATGGACGGATACAATCATCATCCTGCTGGTTGTTATATTGAATGCGGTGCTTGGAGTCATCCAGGAAAATAAGGCAGAACAGGCCCTGGAAGCGCTGAAAAGCATGTCTTCGCCGCATGCCCGGGTCCGCCGCGGTGGTCAGGTGACGGAGATCAAGAGTGAGGAGCTTGTGCCCGGTGATATTGTCCTGCTGGAAGCAGGCAATGTCGTACCTGCCGATGTCAGGCTGCTGGAAACAGCATCACTTCAGACGGAGGAAGCTGCGTTAACCGGTGAGTCGCTGCCTTCGGATAAGCATGCCGACAAACTGGAGGGGACAGATCTCGTAATAGGCGACCGGACAAATATGGCATATATGAGCAGCAGCGTCACGTACGGAAGAGCTGTTGGCGTCGTTACCGCCACGGGGATGAAGACTGAGGTCGGAAGAATTGCCGGCTTTATCGCAGAGGAAGAAACAGATGTCACTCCGCTGCAGAAAAAGCTGGATGAACTGGGAAAATACTTCACCTATATTATTCTGGGTGTGTGTGTAGTCATTTTTGCCGTAGGATTGCTCCAGGGCAGAGAAATGCTGGATATGCTGCTCACCTCGATCTCACTGGCGGTTGCGGCGATTCCTGAAGGACTGCCGGCGATCGTAACGATCATTCTGGCGCTTGGCGTTCAGCGCATGGCCGGACGCAAAGCGATTATCCGCAAGCTGCCTGCGGTGGAGACGCTCGGTAGCACTGAAATTATCTGCTCCGACAAAACAGGAACATTGACACTCAACAAAATGACTGTCGAGAAGCTGTACGCCAATGGAGCAACTATTGAGGCGACCGAACAGCTCAAGGAAACTCCGGGCGGTGAGCTGCTGCTGCAGGCGATGACGCTGTGTAATGATTCCAGCATTGACGAAGGCAGCACTACCGGCAAGCAAGGTTCAGAGAACACAAAGGGGGATAAAGCCAGCGGGACCAAAAGCGGCAAAGCGATTATCGGGGATCCCACGGAGACAGCCCTTGTGGACTATGCGCTGAGCATCGGCACTGACAAGCGGGAGCTGGAGAAGCAGTATCCCCGGAAAAGCGAGCTGCCCTTTGACTCGGACCGCAAGCTGATGACAACGATTCATCAGGTGGAGGCAGGGAAGTTCCGCGGGCTTACGAAAGGTGCTCCCGATGTGCTGCTTTCCAAGTGCAGCCATATTTATGAGGCCGGGGAGCTCATTCCGCTCACAGAGGAGCATTCCCGCAAGATTACTGCAAGCAATAAGGCCCTTGCCGACGAAGCGCTGCGGGTGCTGGCTTTTGCCTACCGTGATTATGCAGAGCTTCCAGACAAACCTTCACCGGACACAACAGAGAAGGATCTGGTATTTATCGGCCTCGTCGGGATGATTGATCCTCCCCGCGATGAAGTGCGCGACGCTGTAGCGGTCTGCCGCAAGGCGGGGATCCGTCCGGTCATGATTACCGGAGACCACAGGGACACTGCTGCGGCTATCGCCAAACGGCTGGGTATCATCGATGACGACAAGAGTGTATTGACCGGACGCGAACTGGATAAGATCAGCGAGGCGGATTTTGCCAATAGGGTCGAGGACTATTCCGTATATGCCCGTGTTTCTCCGGAGCATAAGGTAAGGATCGTCAAAGCGTGGAGAAAAAAGGGCAAGATCGTCGCTATGACTGGAGACGGGGTGAACGATGCACCGGCTTTGAAGTCAGCGGATATCGGTGTGGGCATGGGGATTACGGGAACGGATGTCGCGAAAGGCGTATCCGACATGGTGCTGGCCGACGATAACTTCACGACCATTGTAGTTGCGGTGGAGGAAGGACGGAAGGTATACAGCAATATCCGCAAAGCCATCCAGTTCCTGCTCTCCGCCAACCTTGGGGAAGTGCTGACCTTGTTCATCGCCACAATGATCGGCTGGCGGATTCTTGAGCCTATCCACATCCTCTGGATCAACCTGGTGACGGATACGCTGCCTGCGCTGGCACTGGGGCTGGAAAAAGCCGGGGAAGATGTAATGACGAAGAAACCTCGAAAGTCCAGCAGCAGTATTTTTTCCGGTGGTGTGGGGGCAGGGATTGTCTATCAGGGGATCATCGAAGCGGCACTGACGCTGCTCGTCTATTACTGGGCGCATACCCATTATGATGAGGGTGTCGCCGTTACGATGGCTTTTGCCACCCTTGGTCTGCTTCAAATTACACATGCCTTCAACGTCAGATCCAATACGAAATCTCTGTTCCAGATCGGCTTGTTCAGCAACAAATATATGCTGGGCGCGTCGGTGATTTCCGGACTGCTGCTGGTGCTGGTCATCATTATTCCGGGTCTGAACGATTGGTTTGGTGTACAGCATCTGAACGGTTTGCAGTGGTGGATTGTCTGCGGGGCAGCCGTGTCCATCGTTGTTTTAGTTGAACTGGTGAAGCTGTTTGTCCGGCTGAGCGGCAAAGGCAAAGGTTGGGACTAGTGAAACCGGATCACATCAGTTGATTTAAAATGTAAAAAAGAGCTTGGTCTTCTTTAGCAGAAGACCAGGCTCTTCTTTACTTCAGCAGCCTAAGCAGCTATGTGGTTACAGCACGCGCTGCATATGCAGTATCACGTTGCTCCAATATCCGCTGTCCAGTTCGCTGATCTGTACACCGGGATCACCCCAGGTATGGATGAACTTTCCGTCGCCGATATAAATACCTACATGCCCCGGTATGGCGTCACTGTCAAAACGTCCTGGCACGGTGAAAAAAATCAGATCTCCGGCCTGCAGCTCACTGCGGCTTACCCGTCTGCCGATGTTGTCCTGGTCTTTAGCCAGCCGGGGCAGATCCACGCCAAACCTTTTAAATACATGCCTTGTGAAGGAGGAGCAGTCGAAACGTCCGGTATCCTCATAAGAACCGGCGCCAAAATCGTAAGGTACACCCAGAAATCTTTTGGCAAAGGCGACTAGTTGACCGGTATCTACGCTCGAAGCGCTCTGGATGCGCAGCGGTTTGGCCATATTGGAGTTACCGGTTTTTTCAGTATTACTAAGGACTTCCTTGTCTGACGGTAAAGCGATATTGATCTCACCGCTGGTGGGGTTCCAGCCCACCTCGGTTTGCAGCAGCTTGGACAAAGCTGTAGGAGTGATATAGATTTGACCGTCACGGCGCACCGGCGCGTCAGGCAGGGTGATTTTTTCCCCCAGTGAAAAGACCTGAGTAGAGTTCGGGCGCAGCATGTACATCACATCCGTATAGCCGAGCTTGGCATAACCTCCGCTGGCGGTGTCATCCTTCATCCGGTAGCCGATTGAGGCAGCGGCGGGTTTCAGCGGAATCCAGAACTTTCCCTGCTTGTCGGTGACATGGGATTTCTCATAATAGCTGCCCGCAAAAGTGCCGGCAGGTGTCACCGAATTGACTTTTGGTTTTGCCTCGTTTTTGTAATACCCGCATGCGCTGGTGGACATAACAATGGCAAGGATCACAGCAGTTTTCGTGAATGTTTTAGTTGGATAAGTAAATGTCATCGGACACACTCCATGTTCAGACTGTAAGTTCAGTTTGCGCAAGGAGATTTTTTTTATAAGATCAGGGGGAGTGAACATCTTGGCTTAGCTTCCTGATCTTGCAAGAAAAGCATCCTCTAAGGAAGGATTCGACGACATCCCCGAAATGACATCAAACGAAGCTTTTCTTGTAGGGTCAGAAGGAGTGAACATCTTGGCTAAGCTTCCTGATCTTGCAAGAATAAATTGGAGAGCTGATAAGTCATTGACGGATAAAGGACCGCCATATAATATTATGTTTAATAGATTGGCTGTATTTTATGTGAGGTTAGTGTGAGCTTTCGCTTTAACGCTTTTAAAGATGAAAGCGATAGTGCTGAGTCGCTCACTTTGATGCACGCGCTGATACCGTAAAAGAAAAGGGGTTATATGATGAAAAAAAAGAACATTTGGGTAGGATTAAGCTTGTGTCTGATGCTTGTAGCTTCGGGTTGCGGATCGAACAACAATGCTGCGGTGAATACGGAAAAAGCTGCTAACAAACCGGCAAATGCCACGGCTGCTCCTGCAGATGCAGGCAGCAAAGAATCCTACAGCATTGCCATCTCCCAATACGTAGAACATCCGTCGCTGGATGCGACACGCGAAGGCTTCATGGCCGCACTTAAGGATGCCGGACTTATTGAAGGCGAGAACCTGAAGGTGGATCTCCAGAACGCACAGGCCGATCAAGCCAACAACCTGTCCATCGCACAGAAGATTGCAGGCGACAAAAACGATCTCGTGCTCGCGATTGCCACTCCTTCGGCTCAATCAATTGTGCAGAAGGTAGATAAGGATACACCGGTATTGTTCGCCGCTGTTACAGATCCGCTGGATGCCAGACTTGTAACCGATCTGGAACACCCGGGCGGCAATGTCTCCGGTGCTTCCGATACCAATCCGGAGGCAATCACCCGGCTGATGCAATTCATTGCGGCACAGTTCCCCAAGGTGAAGAAACTGGGTCTTGTCATTAATGAGGGCGAGCCGAATGCTGTAGTTATGGCGGGAATCGCCAAGGAAGAGCTCGACAAACACGGCATTGAGCTGGTGAAGGCTGCAGTCACGAATACTTCTGAAGTGAAGCAGGCGGCTGAATCGCTTGTCGGACGTGTAGACGCATTCTACATTACGCTGGACAATTCAGTGGTAAGTGCTGTAGATACGATCATCCAAACCGCGAATGAGAAGAAGCTTCCGTTCTTCTCCGCTGACCGTGATACGGTAGAGAAGGGCGCTTTTGCCACTGTCGGTTTCAAATATTATGACCACGGCTATCAGGTTGGTGAAATGGCTGTGGAGGTGCTGAAGAACGGCACAAGCCCAGGCGACATGAAAGTAACCATGCAGGAGAAGCTGGACCTTATACTTAACCTGAAGGCTGCAGAGGCGCAGGGCATTGAAGTTACAGATGCCATGAAAGCCGAAGTCGCTGACCAGACCAACAACATCATTCAATAAGTTCAGATATTATGACGGGGCGATTCGAGAAGAACGCCCCTTGCCGCTTGAGGGAGGAAGTCACCTATGTATGATTCAATAATGGGAGCCTTGGAATCGGGCTTGCTGTACGCTTTTATGGCTTTGGGGGTATATATAACTTTTCGGATTCTTGACTTTCCGGATTTAACTGTAGACGGAAGCTTTACAACTGGCGGGGCGATCGCCGCAGTGATGATTACTCAGGGCTATTCCCCTTGGCTGGCTACATTCTGTGCAATGGCTGGCGGTATGGCAGCCGGCATGTGCACGGGCCTGCTGCATACAAAAGGCAAAATTAACGGATTGCTGTCCGGGATCCTGATGATGATAGCTCTTTATTCCATTAATTTACGGATATTAGATAAGCCCAACGTTTCGATCATGGGCGAAGACACCCTGCTTAGTTCAATAAATCCTTTGCTGGTCATGCCGTTTATTGTGGTTGCTGTTAAACTGCTGATGGATCTGTTTCTGCGCACAGACCTTGGCCTGGCCCTGCGGGCCACAGGCGACAATTCAAGAATGATCCGCAGCTTCGGTGTAAACACAGATACAACGACTATTCTCGGCATCAGCCTGTCGAATGGCTTAGTGGCGCTCTCGGGAGCACTAATCGCTCAGTCTTCCTCTTTTGCCGATTCAACCATGGGTATTGGGATGATTGTTATCGGACTGGCTTCGGTAATTATTGGAGAGGCGATTTTTGGCGCCAGAAATGTGTTCCGGGCTACGCTGGCCGTTGTGCTGGGCTCGATCGTTTACCGGATAGTTGTAGCGCTCGCCTTGCGGGTTCCGTGGCTGAAGGCCTCCGACTTGAAGCTGATTACGGCAGTTATCGTCATTATTGCCCTGTTGTTCCCGTCGCTTCAGCGGTATATGAAGCAGAAGAGAACAGCCCGCAGAAGAAGTGCTGAACTAGCGGCGCTGGCGCTAAGAAGCAAGAAAGGGGGAACAGCCGATGCTAAAGCTTGATAATGTATCCAAGCTGTTTAATCCCGGCAGCCCTGATGAGAAGATTGCGTTGCTGGGCATCGACCTTCACCTTCAAGCCGGCGATTTCGTTACGATTATCGGAAGCAACGGGGCAGGTAAATCCACTTTGATGAACGTGATCTCCGGGGTAATGAAGCCGGATCTGGGGGAAGCACGGATCGAAGGCAGCTCGATCAGCCATTTGCCTGAGTATCAGCGCGCCCGCTGGATCGGACGGGTCTTTCAGGATCCGATGGCCGGTACGGCCCCGCATATGACGATTGAGGAGAACCTGGCGATGGCTTTCAAACGGGGCCAAAACCGCGGTCTGACCTTCGGAGTCAGCAGCGCCAGACGGGTGCTGTTCCGTGAACAGCTGAGCCGCCTCGGCATCGGGCTGGAGAACCGGCTGCGCGCCCAAGTGGGCCTGCTGTCCGGCGGAGAGAGACAGGCGCTCAGCCTGCTGATGGCGACCTTTACCCAGCCGCAGATTCTGCTGCTGGACGAGCATACTGCAGCCCTTGACCCGGCCCGCGCGGAGCTGATTACGAAACTGACGGAATCGATTGTCCGTGAGATGAAGCTCACTACGCTGATGGTTACCCATAACATGGAGCAGGCCATCCGGCTGGGCAACCGGCTGATCATGATGGATAAAGGGACTATTATCCTGGACATTGATGCAGAGCGGAAAAAAGATCTGACCGTCGAACGGCTGCTTGGTGAATTCGAAACCATCAGCGGACATAAGCTGGCGGATGACCGGATGATGCTGGGATAATATGTGCTCTACTTAAATACGCTTTTATAATCATCACCCTATAGACTTGGATATGCAGTTTCTCATGGAACTGCTATTCAGGTCTTTTTGGTTTATATTTCCATAACCGTGTCATTCGTTTATGATAATAATGTCCATGAAGCGAACTGGCCTTATAAATGATACGGAAAGGCGGATTGAAAAGAGAAATGTACTTGAGAAATAATAAAAGCGCTTACAGGAATTCGGGGATCTTTAACAAAATGATTCTGCTCATTTCCTTCTTACTGCTGTTGTCGTTTCTGTTTTCTCTTATATTTCTTCAGTACGTGTACCGGATCTACGACCGGCAAATTTATGAAAAGTCATCTGAAGTCCTTGGTATGTCGGCAGTAAGCATAGAAAGTGAGCTTAAGGAGCTGGAGCAGCTGTCCTTTGCGGTCGGCTCGGATGAACAGATCCAGGATTGTCTGCGCAAGCTGCTGGATTATCCCACACCCTATGAGCGGCTGGTGCTGCATAACAAGATTATTAACCGGCTGGTGGCTTTTGCGGGTGCGGAGAAGTATGTGTATTCCATGATGCTGATGGATGCAAATGACGGTGTGATGACAGCCGGCAACCGGGAAGGAGTATCGCAGTCCCTGCAGGATCAGCTGAAGCAGCTGGCTGTAGAGGGTGGAGGAAGCAACGTCTGGTACACCCAGGGCAGCAAAAACTCGCTGCTTGCCGTACGCCAGATCAAGTCTTATACAGGCTCTACTTTTACACTGGATCATCTGGGGACGCTGGTTATCCGCATCCGGGTAGAACGGATCGTTGCCGACAGCACGAATATGGCCTCGGGCGAAGGGCAGCTGATTGTAGTTGATACGGCCAGCAACCGCTCAATCTATCCCGCAGAGCCGCTGCTTACACCGCGCGAGCTGGCAGTGGAAGTGGGACGGCCTGAACCTTACCGGACCGGCAGCTACGCTCAAGGCACGTATTTCATTGCTAAGACGGAGTCCTCCTATATGGATTGGACTTATATTAACGCGACACCGTTCAATGAAATGTTCAAACAGATCACTATTCTCAAAAGAATGGTCGTCATCGTATTTGCCTGTATTCTCCTGCTTGGGCTGCTGCTTGGCTATCGTCTCGCCCGAAGCATCGCACGGCCGATTTCGAAGCTGACGGAGAAGATGAGACGGATCGAAAAAGGCGACTTGGACAATCTGGAGGAGCAGTCGCTGGGACTTGTCTCGCGCAATGCCCAGGATGAAGTAAGCCAGCTCAACCGTACGTTCAAAATGATGATCCGCCGGATCAGAGAACTGATTGATGAGAACTACGCCAAGCAGCTGGTGATCCGGGAAACAGAGCTGAAGGCGCTCCAGGCGCAGATAAATCCGCATTTCCTATACAACACTTTGGAATCGATTAACTGGCTGGCCAAGGTGAACAAGCAGGAGCAGATTTCAGAGATGGTGGAGGCGCTGGGTTACCTGCTCCGCAGCTCGATAGGGCTGAAAGACCCGCTGATCACACTGGAGAAGGAGCTCAGTATTGTGAGGAGTTATGTCACGATTCAACGAACGCGTTTTGAGGAGCGGCTGGACTTCAGAATGGACATTCCTGCCGATCTGCAGGATGCGCTGATTCCCAAGCTGACCCTGCAGCCGCTGGTGGAGAACGCCATCCGTTACGCGCTGGAACCAAATATTGAACCCTGCATGATTACGATTTCTGTGAGCCGTACTTCAAACGGGCTGGATCTTAGGGTAGCTGACAATGGACCCGGTATGACGGATCAATTTATTCGTGATCTGCAGCAGGGCCGGATTCAGACCCGGGGTGAGGGAATCGGGCTGGCGAATATCAAGGAACGTGTACAGCTGGTTTTTGGCGGGGAGTGGGGAACTGAAATTGAAAGTCAGCCGGGGATGGGTACGGTTATTCATGTACTTATTCCTTATTTGAAAGGGGAGCATGGCGATGTATAAATTGCTGTTGGTCGACGATGAACGGCTGATCCTGGAAGGGATCTCACAGGTGGTGGATTGGGAGAAGGCAGGTACAGTGCTGGCTGGAACAGCCCGCAACGGCATTGAAGCGCTGGCTCAAATGGAGCGGCTTAAGCCGGAGATCGTGATCACCGATATTTCCATGCCCGGTCTGGATGGCCTGAAGCTGGTAGAGCAGTGCAGTGAGCGCTTTCCGCAGGTGAAATTCATTATGTTGACCGGCTATAAGGATTTTGATTATGCCTGCAGCGCTATGCAGCACGGGGTCAAGCATTATCTGTTGAAGCCGTGCAACGAGCGGCAGATACATGAAGCGCTGAGCGAATTGACGTTGGAATTGGATGAGATCAAGAGACGGGAGCAGTTTGTGGGTGACATGAAAGAGCGTCTGAAGAAGGTGCTGCCGCATGTCAAAGAGCAATTTCTTAAGGAATGGATCTCCAACAAAACCTATGGAAGCCGTGACCTGGATTATTATCAGGAGCTGTTTGGCCTCACGCTGGATGATAAATCAGTCAGGCTGATCCTGTTCCGGCTGGAGGATGGCTGTGAATATGAGCATTTGTTCGCGCTGCAAAATATCGCCCAGGATATGCTTCATGAGGTGCTTCTCAGCACTACCATCGGCAACCATCTATTAATCCTGGTGGAGCAGCCGGAGGATGGCAGTGACCAGCCGGGTCTGCTGGAGCGGATCTCAGAGGTGAAGGAGATTTTTAATACTTTTTATAAAATATATCCGACGATTGCGGTCAGTGACGAGGGACAGATGAACCACTCCCGCAGCCTGTACCGGCAGACACTGCAGTGCATGAACCATCGTTTTTATCTGGAAGAAGGCAGCCTGATTACGGGAAGTGACATTCTTGAAGATGAGCTCAGCGGGCGGAATGAGATTGATCTGCAGGAGGAGCAAATATGTCTGCTTATCAAGGCTGGCGACCGGCATGCGGTGGAAAGTGAACTGGATCGCTTATTCGGCATATTATCGGCAGAGCGGTTTGATATCAATGTGACCCGTTCCTATGTGCTGCAGCTGTATTCGGCAATGATCAGACTGTGTATGCCGGAGGAGAGAGGCGCCTTTACTTCAGGGCTTGCGGAGCTGGCAGAGCTGCGTACCCTCGGCAGTCTTAAGGATTATGTGAAAGAGGCGGCCTGCCGGCTGACGGCCATGTACGAACGGCATTTCGTCACCCGCCAATCCTCCATCGTAGATAAAATGCTGCACATCATCGAAACCGATTACTGGAATGCGGAGCTCTCGCTTGGTTCAGTGGCCGCAAAAATGTTATATATGAATCCGGATTACCTGGGGAAAATATTCAAAAAAATCACCGGCGAAAAATTCTCCAACTATGTGACTAATTACCGGATCACAAAAGCTTCAGAGCATATTATGCGTAGCGGTGACGTTAAGGTATTTGAGCTGGCGGAAATGTTCGGGTTCGGCGGGAATGCCCAATATTTCAGCCAGGTGTTTAAAAAAGTGACCGGCCAGACCCCTACAGACTTTATGAAGCCGCAAGGAAGCTGATTATTGAACAAAGAGAACGGTTTTTTGTATTCAAGTATGCTGCTGAATTTGAGAGAATTTACATATGGAAGCGTTACCATTGAAGTGGGTCCTTCTTAATCCATTTGCGAAAAGGGGAGAACTGAAATTGAAAAAGAGATTTGCCTTATTGGCGGTACCCATGCTGATGTCCATGCTTGCCGGCTGCGGAGGAAACAATAACACTACAGCCACCGCAACCAATTCGGAAGCGACAGCAGGAGCAAATAACAAGCCGGCAGCTACAACCTCAGCGGAGCCTGTAACCTTGCGTATTGCCTGGTGGGGCGGAGACACCCGTCATTCGTATACTCAGCAAGTGATCGATATGTATGAAGAGCAGAATCCGAACGTTACGATTGAACCGGAATATGCGTCCTTTGATGATTACTGGAAGAAGCTGGCTCCTCAGGCAGCGGCAAACCGCTTGCCCGATATTGTGCAAATGGATATTTCCTATATTAATCAATATGGAACGAACGGTCAGCTGGAGGATATGGGCGCCTACTTAAACCAATCGATTCAGGTCGGAGACGTGAATGAGAATGTGCTTGCGACCGGTAAAATTGACAGCAAACAGTACGGCATTCCGCTGGGTGTCAATGTTCTTGGTTTCCAATACGATCCGGCACTGCTCAAGAAAGCCGGTGTAGACAGCATTCCTGAGAACTGGACTTGGGACGATTATAAGGAAATTGCACTCAAGAGCAAAGACGCCGGGTTGTATATAGACACCTCGATGGCGGCGGATGTCTTTTTCAACTACTATCTGCGCACCAAAGGAGTGTCACTCTACAACACGGACGGTTCTGCACTGGGTTATGAAGATGATGCAATGTTCAGTGACTTTTTCGGAATGCTCTCTGATTTGATTGTCAAAGGTGCTGTACCTTCCCAGGATAAGCTGAGCCAGAATAAAGGGGTTATTGAAGAGACGGATGTGGTCAAAGGAACGGGGATCGGGGTCTGGCAGTGGTCGAACCAGTATGTGGCCCTGCAAATTGCTGTGAACCGTCCGATGGCGCTGGCGCAAATGCCTGGGCCGGATATGGAAAAAGGGCTGTATATGCAGCCAAGCATGTACTGGTCGATCACAGCCAACTCCAAGGCTAAAGAAGAAGCGGCGAAATTCATTGATTTCTGGATCAACAATGCCGAAGCGAACAAGCTGATCAAAGGTGAACGCGGCGTGCCGATTTCCAGCAAAATCAAAGAATCACTGTCCACTGAACTGACAGATTCCGGCAAACAGGTCTTCCAGTTCGTAGCGGACATGGAGCCGAAGACTTCGCCAATGAGCCCGCCGGTGGGATCGCCGGAAGTGGTGGCCCTGCTGACCGACCTTGCCGAGCAAATGAACTTCGGCCAGATTAAGTCAGATGCTGCCGCTGCCCGGTTCCGTAAGGAAGCGAATGAAATTCTCGCGAACCGTTAAGGCAAACCCCGCCGTACTGTGAATTCTAAAAAGATTGGAGTTGGAGAACCTTGCCTTCCAGCCATCCCCTTACCGCACAACCTCCCGTCTATAGAGCGAAGAAACCGCTAGGGCAGAGGCTGCGCAAAAACCTGACAGGATACGCATTTATCAGTCCTTTTATTATTGGTTTCCTGAGCTTCACACTGGTTCCTATGATCATTTCCTTGTATCTGTCCTTTACCAAATATAATCTGTTCGCCCCCCCTCAATGGGTGGGGCTGGACAATTATACTAAGATGTTTACAGGTGATCCCAAGTACCTGCATTCCCTGAAAGTCACCTTGATGTACGTGTTCATCGGTGTCCCGCTGCGGTTGGGATTTGCCCTGTTTGTGGCGATGATCCTCAATACAAAGTCGCGAATGGTGGGGGCCTACCGGACCGTTTATTACTTGCCCTCCATCATCGGCGGCAGTGTGGCTGTCTCAATTATGTGGCGCAACATCTTTAGCGATACCGGAATTATCAACGGCCTGCTGGGATTTTTCGGACTTGGGCCCGTGAGCTGGTTCGGAGATCCGGGTGCCGCGCTCATAATGCTGATTACCTTATCGGTCTGGCAATTCGGTTCCTCGATGCTGATCTTTCTGGCCGGTCTAAAAAATATTTCCGGTGAAATGTATGAAGCCGCCAGTGTAGACGGTGCAAGCTTCTTCCGCAAGTTCTTCAAAATAACGCTGCCGCTGCTTAGTTCAGTGATTCTATTCAATCTGGTTATGCAGACGATCAGCGCATTTATGACATTTGTGCCAGCCTACATTATTTCCAAAGGCGAAGGAGGGCCGATGGACGGAACCATGCTTTATTCCCTGTATTTGTTCCGCCAGGCATTTATGTTCAACAATATGGGCTATGCGTCGGCTATGGCCTGGGTGATGCTCCTGCTCGTCGGAATTATGACTGGAATTCTGTTCAAAACATCCAGATCATGGGTTTTCTATGAATCGGGAGGAGGGAAATGAGCCATGGCGAAGTATAAAATGAAATGGCCGATCTATCACCTGCTTATCGGCGGACTCGCCATCATCATGCTGTACCCGATTGTATGGATGATCATGAGCTCCTTTAAGGAGAGCCGTTTGGTGTTCGTCACGGCGCAGCAGCTGCTTCCGCATCCCTGGGAGTGGGGGAACTACGCCAAAGGCTGGGAAGGGGTCGCAGGATATTCGTTCGGCGTCTTTATCAAGAACTCATTCGTTATCGTCATTGTGGCTACTTTTGGTGCGGTGTTCTCTTCCTCACTGGTTGCCTTCGGATTCGCCCGCAACAAATTTGCCGGCCATGGCCTGTGGTTCGGGATCATGATGATGACGCTGATGCTGCCCTCGGATGTAGTGCTGGTGCCGCAATATATAATTTATACGAAGCTGAATTGGCTGGACAGCATCAGACCGATTGTAATTCCGCAATTTTTCGGTGTCCCGTTTTTTATCTTCCTGATGCTGCAGTTCATCCGCACGATTCCCGCAGAGCTGGACGAGGCGGCGACGATTGACGGCTGCGGTAAATTCAGATTGTATTACAAGATTATTCTGCCACTGATCCGGCCTTCTATGGCGACTGCAGCAATCTTCTCCTTCTACTGGCGCTGGGAGGATTTGCTCGGGCCTGTGCTGTATTTGAACTCTCCATCCAAATACACAGTATCCATGGGTCTCAAAATGTTTCTCGACAGTGAATCTGTTTCCAATTGGGGGCCGATGTTCGCGATGTCTGTGCTCAGTCTCACGCCGGTTATGCTGATATTCTTTATCTTCCAGAAGCAGATAGTGGATGGCATCAGTACCAGCGGACTGAAGGGTTGAGTAAAAGTATGATCTGCTCTGGAGAGAGCAGGAAAGGTGTGCTTAAGCATGGGAAGTTATCACTTTGATTTTGGACCGGAAGGCTGCAAAGAGCTGTTCATGTGGAGTTATCCCGGGGAGTTCCTCAAACATCCTGCGGGAGTGCAGGACAACACCCATTTTCAGATCCTGGGTGCCCGCATGCTGTCGCAGCTGGTGGCAGAAGGCATCCGCGAGGCCGGCCTGAGTGCTTTGATCATTCATTTGCGCCAGGGAGACTGACTGAAGATTAATGAAATTAGAGTTGCCGATTCACTCCCCTGTATGCGAGGTAAAAGTTAAGGAAAGAACTTAACCGGTAAGCGTATACAGATGATCTAGATTGGGAGGATTGGCTAATATGACAGACCAGAAGCTGAAAGGCAAGGTAGCTATTGTTACTGGAGGCGGTTCCGGGATCGGAAGAGCATCGGTGCTGGAGTTCGCCAGAAACGGAGCAAAGGTGGTACTGCTCGACCGGACGGTTGAAAATGCCGAGAAGGTTGTACGTCAGGTGAATCAGGAAGGCGGGGAAGCCGTCGTCATTGAATGTAACATTGCCGAACCGCAGCAGGTGGAAGCGGCGGTGAAGCAAGCGGCCGCAAAGTGGGGGCGGCTTGATGTTGTGTTCGCCAATGCCGGGATAAACGGAGCGATGACTCCGATTGAAACGATGGATATTGAGTCCTGGGATCAGACGATTCATATCAACCTCCGTGGAACCTTTGCCACTGTCAAATATGCAATTCCGCATTTGAAAGAGAACGGAGGCAGCATACTGATCAACAGCTCGATTAACGGTAACCGCGTGTTCTCTAATATAGGTTTCTCTGCCTACAGCACGACGAAGGCCGGTCAGGTGGCTTTTATGAAGATGGCTGCACTGGAGCTGGCCCAATACAAAATTCGTGTGAATGCCATCTGTCCGGGGGCGATCAAGACGAATATTGATGACAATACGTATCCTTCCGACGATCTCAAAGAAGTGCAGATCGAGGTGAACTTTCCGGACGGCGGGCAGCCGCTGGAGGAAGGTCCCGGACGACCTGATCAGGTGGCCAAACTTGCCCTGTTTCTGGCATCCGCCGATTCGGATCATATTACGGGAACAGAGATTTATTGTGACGGAGCCGAGTCGCTGCTGCATGGCTGATCTCTTCTAACCACGGGCAGCCAAGCATATTATGAATTGAATAGCTCTTCCTCAGAAGAAACGGAATCCGTTCCTTGTCATAGGCTCAGCCCGAGAGGGCTGCATCGCTGACGCAAAAGGCCGGGGATGCCGTTTCTTCTTGTTCATTAAGATTTAAATGTTTTATGAGGTTATCTTGCTATAAATAAAGCATAGCTTTCATGTTGTTTTCAGGTATACTGATTCTATCTGTTTATTCATAAATATACTTTTAGGAGGAGCTATGGAGATTGATCTGCACACGGAATCGATAGTAAAGCTGCTTGTGGCCATGCTGTTCGGGCTGTTCATCGGTATCGACAGGCAATTAAAACAAAAGCCGCTGGGGATTCGGACCAGTATGGTCATCAGTATCGCAAGCTGTTTAGTGACGCTTGTCTCGATCCATGCTTATGACAAGTTCGGGGGAACGGACCACCCCAACATGGACCCGATGCGCCTGGCGGCGCAGATTGTCAGCGGGATCGGATTTTTAGGCGCGGGTGTAATCCTGCGCAGAGGCGGAGACGCGATTTCCGGATTAACTTCGGCGGCGCTGATCTGGACGGCCTCGGGGATTGGCATCGCGGTTGGAGCAGGCTTTTATGTGGAAGCGGGGTATGCAGTTGTGCTGCTGATGTTTGCCGTCAATGCTGTGCCGCTGCTGATCAAAGCCGTTGGACCACAGGTGCTGAACAAGCATGAGATTTCCGTCAAGATCATAATGGAGCCCAATTATGTGCTGACCGAGGTGATCCAGAAGATCGAGGGACGTCAAATGACCGATCAGCGAAAGACGAGAAGACCGGGACGGACGATCCGGCGGATGAAGATCAAGGATCTGGATGACGGCAGGCAACTGATTGACATGGTGCTGTCTGCGCCTGATCAGGATTATGCGACGGAAATTTATTATGATGTGAAGAAAATTGAACATGTAATGAGCGTAGAAGTGGAACAGTTGTAAAAATGACATGTTCCCTTCTGGGCAGATGTGGTAATCTATTTAGGAGATAGTCATTTCGAACATATGGAAGGGAGAATAAAGTTATCATGTCGATTACTGCATTCGAAGGACAATATGAAGGAGAGGCTGCAGTCTGGCTGAAAGCGGGACGTTACGAGGCAGCTATCCTGCCGGGCATCGGCGGCAATCTGATTTGCTTCCGTGATACCGAAAACGGTTACCGTTTCCTGCATGAGCCGGGCGCGTCAGAGATGGAGGCCTTTAAAGCCAGCCCTGGAATTCACGGCATACCTGTACTGTTTCCTCCGAATCGTTATGAAGATGGGGGATTTCCATGGAATGGACAAACCTACAAGTTTCCGGTGAATGAGGCTGCAACAGGCAACCATCTGCACGGATTTTTACATACGGCTGCGTGGGAAGTTGAAGAATTCGGCAGCGGTAAAAGCGAAAGCTTCGTTACGGTGGCGATCAAGGTAGACGAGAATCACCCGTCCTATCAATACCTGCCGTTCAAATATACGGTCAAGCTGCGCTACACGCTGGGCGAAGCAACCGGGCTGTCCCAGCAACTGCTGGTCCACAATGACGGCGGCGAGCTGATGCCTTGCCTGCTGGCCTTCCACACGGCGATCAATGCGCCGTTTGCACCGGACAGCTCGCCTCAGGATTACCGTGTGAAGGCAACCATTGGCGAGCGTTGGGAGTTGAGTGATCGTATGCTGCCCACCGGCGCTTTCCAGGAGTTGACGGCAGACGAAATCGCGTTACGTGATGAAGGAGTCAATCCGTTCTTTGCGCCGATGGACAACCATTACACCGCTGTACCGCAAAACGGCCGCAACCGGATGGAACTGACGGACAGCAAGTCCGGCGTTACGCTCGTGTATGATGTCGGAACCTCCTACAAGCAATGGATGATCTGGAACAATGGCGCTACAGAAGGATTCTTCTGTCCGGAGCCGCAGATTAACCTGGTGAATGCCCCGAAGGTGGATCTTCCTGCCGATGAGATCGGATTGTTCGGCCTGAAGCCGGGCGAATTCTGGGAAGAAACCAGCCGTCTGTACGTGAAATAGGGAGTAGAGATTCATAGCTGAACAACCCGGGTGCATCTAACTGATGTGTGCGGTGCTAAGGTCTCAAATGGGAAGTAAAGCCAAGCCTCACTTTTGTGGGGCTTTTTTTGTGCGTTCTTTTAATGCAGCTTTAAGCTAAATGGCGTATACTACACGTTTAGTATAGTTAGGAGTGAATTTTATATGCGATATTTTTTACCTTCCAAAAGATTGGGTTTCCTGCTGCTCGCTCTGCTGTTATGCGGCTTTGCTCTGAATTTCTTCATGCAAGCCGCTTCATTAAATATGGATGCGATGAGTGTTTTCAGCTGGATCGGAGAATATTACTGGTTGTATTTAGCCGGAGGCCTGTTCTTTTTCTTTCTCCTGCTGGTATTTTCTATGATATTGCCGAGCGTCTACGCCGGATCTGCGGTGGCCGCTGTGTTATGCATCCTGCTGGGTATTGTCGATTACAAGAAATTGTCCACCACCGGAGAACCGCTGTTTCCCTGGGATTTGATGCTGCTCAAAAATGCCGGGGAGATGAGCCATATAACCAAAGGCATGATTCCACCGCTTGCACTGGCAGCTGCTGTTCTGCTTATTGCCGCTGTGGTCTGGCTGCTCTTCAAACTGCCGAAGATTAAGGTATCCCTGCCGCTGAGAATGCTCTTTGCCGTGCTTTCGGTGGCGATGATAACCGGATTTGTTTCGATGGTCGCCCATCAGTCTTCTTTGGCTGTTTCGATGAAATATCAGAACATTTTCTGGAACCAGAAGGTGAATTACAAACAGAACGGTCTCTTATTTGCCTTTGCCGGCAATTTGCGCCAGAGCCTGATCGAAGAGCCTGAGGGCTACAGCCGCAGAGCGATAGAGGAGATCGCCGCCAAATACAGCAAGCTGCCGGATCCGGTTCCGAACGTACAGGCAACACAGCAGCCGAACATCCTGTTCATGATGGACGAAGCCTTCTTTGATCCTACCCGTCTGCCGGGGCTCTCCTTTAGTGAAGATCCGCTTAAGTTTATCCATGGGGAAGAATCTGCCACACCCTCCGGTTTCCTGCTCTCTCCTGAGTTTGGCGGCAATACGGCAAATATAGAATTTGAAGCGTTGACAGGGATGTCCATGTATTTTCTTAAGGACGGTTCCATTCCATATCAGCAAAAAATAGTGAAAATGTCCTCGCTGCCTTCAATTGTAAGCATTCTGAAGGAGCGTGGCTACCGGGCGCTGGCGCTGCATCCGTATGACGAGACGTTCTACAACCGCAACCGCGTGTACCCGATTCTCGGATTTGACGCTTTTACCAGCGAGAAGGATCTGGACAATGCCGAACGCATCACACCGGAGGGATACATTTCCGATAAGGCGGCTGTACAGGAGGCTTTGCGGGAGCTGAAGGCGTCCTCTGACCCGGCGTTTTTGCATCTGGTGACCATGCAGAATCATTTTCCGTTTACGAAGGGGCACAATGGACCGAATACGATATCCGTTGAAGGCACTTCACCGTCCTATAAAGACGAGCTTGAAACCTACACACAGAATACCAAGCTGACCGATGAGGCGCTGGCGTATCTGCAGCAGGAGCTGCTAACTCTTGATCGTCCTACGATTGCCGTCTTCTGGGGTGATCATTTGCCGGCCTTGTCGGCCGGAATATACACGGATGCCGGCTGGGACAGCGAGCCAAGGCTCAAGCACGAGACAAAGCTGGTGATGCTGGCGAATTTTGATATTGGCAAAGAGCCGCTGAACACTCTCAGCCCGGCCTTTCTGGGTCCTACAGTCTTTAGACTTTCGGGTCAGCCTATGCCCCCGTACTACAAACTTCTGGGGAAAGTGCAGGATGAGATGCCCGGTCTGAGCAAGCAGGTGCTGATCGGTTCCAACGGTGTACTGACAGCTTTTACTCCTGAACAGCAGCAGCTGCTGGATGACTACCGTATGGTAGAGTACGATCTGCTGGAGGGCGAGAATTATTCACAAGATTTGTTGTTCTGAGGGATTCCCATCTCTTATTAAACAAGGTATCATGGCAATAGCTGTGCTACCTTGTTCTTTTGTGAAAGGGGTTACATTTTGAAAAAGCTGTGGATGGTATATGTGCTGTTAATCGGTATTTTTCTCGTTTATGTGCTGAATTACAAGCTGCAGGCTGACGCTGCGGATCCATGGGAGACAGCCGGTCTGCGCGGCAATATAGAAGATAAATATGTGATGGTTACCTTTCAAAGTGGAATTGATTATTGGAAAAGCGTACTGAAGGGCTTCGAAGATGCTGCGGAGGAGCTGAACGTCTCCGTCGAATACCATGGCTCGACCCAGCATGATGCCAATGAGCAAATGACAGTATTGGAGCAAATGATAGCCAAAAAACCGGCGGGAATTGCCATTTCGGCAGTCAATTCCGAGCTGCTCACAGCGACGATCAATAAGGCCGTGGACAGCGGCATCCCCGTCGTGCTGTTTGACTCGGGAGCACCGGACAGCAAGGCCTACTCTTTCCTTGGCACTAACAACTACAATGCCGGAGTTGAAGCAGCGCGGAAGATGGCCCAGCTCACCGGCGGCAAAGGGGAGGTGGCGATTATTACGACCCCGGAGCAGCATAATCATCAGGAGCGTACGGACGGCTTCAGCGTCACCATCCGCAGCGAATTCCCTGAGATGAAGCTGGTAGCAATCAAGGATGGACGCGGCGATCAGGTGGCTTCCAGGGAAGCGGCGGAACAGCTGGTAGCGGAATACCCGGAGCTTACAGGTATCTTTGCTACGGAGTCCAATGGGGGAATAGGAGTAGCCGAGGCGGTGGAAATGAAGCAGGGAGCCGGATCATTACTCAAGATCATCAGCTTCGATACGGATAAAGGCACACTTGATCTTGTTAAAGAAGGCAGAATCGCCGCCACGATGGCGCAAGGTACCTGGAATATGGGCTACTGGTCGCTTACGGAGCTGTTTCATTTACACCGTGATCTGGATGAGGACCCTGCCGCCTACGCCAATAACAAGCCTATTCCTGTGCCCGATACGGTAGACACCGGCATTGATGTGGTGACCCGGGCCAATGTGGACAACTATTATGCCAAATAGAAGCAGGCTGATGCGGGGGGGATTGTCTTATGCGGAAGAGCGGCTTGACGATGGAGAAGCTGAAGTTTAACAATCTGCCGATCCGGTATAAGCTGATCATCCATTTTTTATTGATCAGCATTCTGCCTTCGATCGGGCTAGGATTGCTGATTGGCTGGACGGTGGACCGGATTATCGAAGAGCAGAGCAACGAGAATACGATGCAGCTGATCGGCAAGGTCAATACGGCGCTGGAAAATGATGTGGAGAATCTGCAGAAGATAACCTACCTGATTTCTTTTGATCCGGGGGTGCAGGCTTTTCTGGATGGCACCGAGAAGGCGGAAACGCGGTTGAAGGAAGCAGGCACAAGCGGAGAATCGGCAGAGTACAATATCCGCAAGTTTCTGCAGGGCTTTACTACGCTTAGCTCTGAAATTGCCGGAATTATGCTGGTCAACCGTGAAGGCAATTTCATCAGTAATGAAATGTATGCCCGCCCCGAAACCCGTGTGACTAATGAAGCATGGTACAAGGAGGCTGTTGATAATAAAGGGATATTCAAAATTGTCGGACATCCTTATGGGCGCGCAGTCATGTCCCATGTTGATTATAAAGAAAGCGAAGTGGTATCCGCCGTGAGAGCGATTGTTGATCCGGAGACGCAGGTGGTGCAGGGCGTGGTTCTGGTCGATTTGAAGCTGCGGGTCATTGCCGAGACGGCGCGCGATGTGACGCTGGGCAAAACCGGTTATTTGACGGTAGTGGATGACAGCGGGGAAATGATCTATGCTCCGCAGCATCCTTTTATGCAAAAGATTCCGGCCGGCCTGTTCAGTGAAACCTCCGGCATCACCTCGGAGACTGTAGACGGCCGCCATTTGCAGTTGATCTACAGGACTTCTGCCTTTACAGGATGGACGACAATGGGCGTCTTTCCAATGGAGGAATCAGCTTATGGCGTGCGGGAGATTACGTTTAATGTCGTAACGTTTGTGTTTGTGGTCTGTATGCTGGGGATGACGGCATCCTTTTATCTGGCGTATTCGATTTCCCGCCCGATCGGCCAGCTCGCTTCCTTCATGAGCAAGGCGCAATCCGGCGATTTGACGATCCGCTACTGGGGCAACCGCTCGGATGAAATCGGGCTGCTTGGCCGCAGCTTCAACAGTATGCTGGCCCAAATCAGCAGGCTGCTCTCCTTGACGGAGCTGCAGGCCCGGCAGAAGCGGGAGGCGGAGCTGCGCAGTCTACAGGCGCATATCAAACCGCATTTTTTATATAATACGCTGGATACGATCCACTGGATGGCCCGCAGCAAGGGGGCGGAGGATATCGCCGAGGTGGTCCAGTCTTTATCCAAGCTGTTCCGCCTTGGACTCAGCAAAGGCAGCGACATTGTCCCGCTCTCCGATGAGCTGGAGCATATCATCAGTTATCTGAAGATCCAGCAGGTCCGCTACAGCAGCAAGCTGACGTATAGCATTGAGGTGGAGCCGCGGCTCCGGGAGCTCTATGTGCTTAAGCTGCTGCTTCAGCCGATGGTAGAGAACGCGATTTATCACGGAATCAAAGAGCGGCGCGGTCCGGGTCAACTCACCATTTCGGTGGTAGAACGTGAGGGGGATTTGTACTTGACAGTTACAGATGACGGGGCAGGTATTCCGGAAGCGCAGCTCTCCATCCTGAACCAACGGCTTGAGGCTGTCGGGAGCAGCAGTGACGCTGCGGAAGCGGAACAGCCGCTTCCCGGCAGCACAGGGAGCGGCTACGGCATTCTCAATGTCCAGGCACGGATTAGGCTGACCTACGGGCAGCCATACGGACTCCGCATCGACAGCAGACAAGGTGAGGGAACCGCTGCAACGATCCGGCATCCTGTCGTTCGTGAAGCGTATCCCCGCGATTGATTATGGAATGGAGGGAGCAAGCGCATATGGAATACTGGAAGGTCATGATTGCCGATGATGAAGACATCATCCGTGAAGGAATTAAGCAATGTGTGGACTGGGAAGGGCTTGGCCTGCAGGTAGTTGCGGAGGCGGAGGACGGTGAGGAGGCGCTTGAGCTTGCGCTTCATCATACCGTCCATATCGCACTCGTTGATTTGAATATGCCGATCATGCATGGAATTGAACTGATGAAGCGGCTGAGGGAGCAGCTCCCCGGCTGCAAAATCATCGTGATTACCGGACATGACGAGTTTGTCTTTGCCCAGGAGTCGATAAGGCTGCAGGTGAATGATTATATTCTCAAGCCTGCCGAACCAAAGCAGCTGATGCAGGTGCTGCGGGGTGTCCGGGATGAACTGAATGCGGTGAGAGAGCGGAACCAGCATTTGCAGCAGGCCTCCAAACAGATTAGCAAAAACTTTCCATTGCTGCGTGAACGCTTCTGCCAGGAATGGCTGGACGGAAATCTGACCCGGGAAGAAATCCTTGAGCAGCTGCATTTTCTGCAGTTGCCGCTGGAGCGTCCTGAACTGATCGGCATCATCCGCTGGAGATGGGAAGCCCACCCCTCGGGAATGGGGGAGAAGGAACGCCAGCTGTTTCTTTTCGCCATCGAGAATATTGCCGCCGAACTGCTGGAGACGTACCCGAAAGTTATTTTTCGCGATGCGGCAGGACTAATCGTAATTCTTCTCTGGCATGAAGCGGGAGAGCGTATAATGGCCGGAGTCGAAGCTGCCGTACGCTGTCATCTCAAAATCGCCGTCGAAGTGGGAATTCAGCCCGTTGAAGGAGAGATTGAGGAGCTGGCCTCCTCATACCGTAAATGCAGAGCGGAGCTTGCCAAGGAGCAGCCTTTATCGCCGCTGGTTCGCCGGGCGAAGCAATATATCCTTGAGCATTACAGTGAGTACGGCTTGACCCTGGAGGCGATGGCGGGCTCTCTTCAAGCCTCTCCGGTCTATCTCAGCCGCCTGTTCAAGCAGGAGCTTGGCGAATCCTTTGGAACGTATCTGACACAGATTCGAGTGCGCAAAGCGGCACAGCTGCTGCATTCCACGGAAATGAGCATCCATGAGGTAGCAGAGCGTTCAGGATACGAGACCCAGCATTATTTCAGCACCTCGTTCAAAAAGCAGACAGGAGTGTCCCCCCTGCAGTTTCGTAAGGGCGTGCTTCCCGGAGAAGCCGGCCGTGATAACGAGTAAGTGGCAGGGAGCAGAAAGTTAGAGTGCCCGTTGGGTACTTGAAGTCCATAGTTGTTCAGCAAGACGTTCCCACATGCAGGCTCCGGCCTCATGTGGTTTTTTTGTTTTTATGTAAACGCTGACAAAAAAGGTTTTGATTTTATAAAAACAGTAGTTTGAGTGTAAATACGGGGCCGTATCCCCCTTGTTATACTCGACTTGTCAAACGGGAAACGCCCGCGAAGGCAACAGAATAGTCCAGGGGGGAATACAGCAATGAAAAAATACTCATTGATCATGTTGACACTGGTAGTTGTATTGATCATGTCCGCTTGCGGCAACACAAAAAATGCAGGCGGCAGCTCGGATGATTCCAAAGGCAAGGTAGGGATTGCTATGCCGACGAAGTCGTCGGAGCGCTGGGTGAATGACGGCAACAACATGGTGAAGGAGTTCGAGAAGCTGGGATACGGCACGGATCTTCAATACGCCGAGGATGTCGTGGAGAACCAGGTGTCGCAGATCGAGAATATGATCACCAAAGGTGTAAAGGCAATTGTCATCGCTTCTATTGACGGTGAGGCCCTGACTGATGTGCTGCAGAAAGCGCATGACGCAGACGTTAAAGTGATCGCCTACGACCGCCTGATCAAAAAAAGTGAATATGTCGATTATTATGCTACCTTCGACAACTTCAAGGTCGGTGTGCTGCAAGGCTCCTATATCGAAGAAAAGCTTGGCCTGAAGGACGGCAAAGGGCCGTTCAACATTGAATTGTTCGGCGGTTCACCGGATGACAACAACGCCTATTTCTTTTTTGATGGCGCGATGTCCATTCTGAAGCCTTACATTGACTCCGGCAAGCTGGTGGTCCGCAGTAAACAGACCACGATGGATCAGGTCGCTACCTTACGCTGGGACGGTGCTGCCGCTCAAGCGCGGATGGATAATCTGCTCAGCGCCAATTATGCGAGCGAGAATCTTGATGCCGTTCTGTCCCCATATGATGGCATCAGCATTGGAATCCTGTCTTCCCTAAAAGGTGTGGGGTATGGCTCAGGTGACAAGAAGCTTCCGGTTGTCACCGGTCAGGACGCCGAGCTGGCCTCTGTGAAGTCGATTTTAGCCGGAGAGCAGACCCAGACCGTATTTAAAGATACCCGTGAGCTGGCCAAAAAAGCGGTAGATATGACGGAAAGCGTACTTAAAGGCACAGAGGCAGAGGTCAACGACACAACTACCTATGACAACGGTGCAAAAATCGTTCCTTCCTACCTGTTGGAGCCGGTCTCTGTGGATGCAGGCAATGTGGATAAAGTGCTGGTGGATGGCGGCTATTATACCAAAGAAGAGCTGGGAAAATAATCGGCTGCAACAGTGACTATTGAAAGCTGGGTGAAAAAGCAATGAGTGACTATATCTTGGAGATGAACAGCATTACGAAGACGTTCCCCGGCGTCAAAGCGCTCTCGAATGTGAATCTGCAGGTCAAGGCTGGTGAGATCCATGCGCTTTGCGGGGAGAATGGAGCCGGGAAATCAACGCTGATGAAAGTGCTGAGCGGTGTCTATCCGCATGGGACATATGAAGGAGATATTTTATTCGAAGGCCAAGTCTGCCAGTTCAAGGATATCAAGGACAGCGAAAATCTGGGTATAGTCATTATTCATCAAGAGCTGGCATTGATTCCGTACTTGTCTATTTCGGAAAATATCTTCCTCGGCAATGAGCAGGCAAAGCATGGGGTGATCAACTGGAACGAAACGACGGTAAAAACCAAAGAACTGTTGGAGACAGTCGGCTTAAAAGAATCACCGTTTACCGGAGTATCAACGATAGGTGTCGGCAAGCAGCAGCTCGTGGAGATCGCGAAAGCGCTCTCCAAGGAGGTGAAGCTGCTCATTCTTGATGAGCCGACGGCGGCACTGAATGAGGATGATAGCGAGAACCTGCTCAACTTGATCCTGGAACTGAAAAAACGGGGGATTTCCTCGATTATCATCTCACACAAGTTGAACGAAATCGAGAAGGTAGCGGATTCTGTAACGATTTTGCGGGACGGCCAAACGATCCGGACACTGGATATGAAGTTGGATGGAGTGACCGAGGATGTCATTATCAAAGGCATGGTCGGACGCGATCTTACGAACCGCTATCCCGAGCGGACACCGGATTTGGGCGAAACGATCTTTGAGATCCGTAACTGGGAAGTGTATCACCCTACACAGGCTGACCGCAAAATGCTCCATGGGATCAATCTTCATATCCGCCGCGGGGAAGTTGTCGGCATTGCCGGACTTATGGGAGCCGGACGCACGGAGCTGGCGATGAGTGTCTTCGGAAAGTCCTATGGCAAAAAGATCAGCGGCCAGATCTTCATGCATGGACAGGAAGTGCATTTAAACGACATCAATAAAGCGATAGAAAGCGGACTGGCTTATGTAACCGAAGACCGCAAGCAGTACGGGCTTATTCTAATCGACGATATCAAGCGCAACATCTCGCTCAGCAATTTGCGGAAGCTTTCCCGCCGGGGTGTCATTAATGAGAATGAGGAAGTGCTGGTTGCAGAGGAATACCGCAGGAAGCTGAACATCAAGACACCGAGCATTTTGCAAAAAACAGTCAACCTCAGCGGCGGCAATCAGCAAAAAGTGGTGCTCAGCAAATGGATCTACGCGCAGCCGGATATCCTTATCCTGGATGAACCTACACGAGGCATTGACGTAGGTGCGAAATATGAGATTTACTCGATCATCAACGGGCTTGCTGCGGAGGGTAAGGGAGTGCTGGTTATTTCTTCCGAGCTGCCGGAAATTATCGGCATGTGCGACAGGATTTATACGATGTGCGAAGGCCGGATCAGCGGCGAAGTGGAGCGGCAGGATGCGTCGCAGGAGCTGTTAATGAAGTACATGACACGAAGCAAGGGGGCAACACCGCATGGCAGTCATTAGTGGGATTTTCAAAAAGAATATCCGCCAATACGGCATGATCATTGCACTGATCTTTATTTCAATTTTCTTTCAAATCCTCACCGACGGCATTTTGCTCAAGCCGCTGAATGTTACGAATCTGATTCTGCAAAACAGCTATATCCTGGTTCTGGCCATCGGGATGGTGCTTGTCATCATTACGGGACATATCGACCTGTCCGTCGGATCGGTGGCAGCATTTATCGGGGCGCTTTCAGCGATAATGATGGTCGACATGCAGCTGAATCCGGTGCTTGCTGTCATTCTTTCACTGCTGATGGGGGCGCTGGTTGGTGCCTGGCAGGGCTTCTGGGTTGCCTATATCAAAATCCCCGCATTTATCGTCACCCTGGCAGGAATGTTACTGTTTCGCGGCTTGACGATGATCGTACTGAATGGGCAGTCCATTGCCCCGTTCCCCAAGACATTCCAAAAAATCAGTTCCGGGTTCGTCCCCGATATCGTGAGCGGGGGTTCGCTGAATGTGCTGACCCTTATTGTGGGTGTCATTCTTTCCGTTCTGGTGGTGTACCAGGAATTCAGAACCCGTAAAATCTCTGTGAAATACGGTTTTGAGCAGTCGGCGGTCTGGTTGTCCATCGCCAAAGCGGGAGCATTGGTGATTGTAATCAACCTCTTTACCTTCGTGATTGCTCAATACAATGGGATTCCGAATATCCTCGTGATCCTGCTTGTGCTGATTGCGATTTACTCCTTCGTGATGAATCATATGACGATGGGCCGGCATATTTATGCGCTGGGCGGCAACGAAAAAGCAGCCAGCCTCTCCGGTGTCAAAACCAAACGAGTTACCTTCTGGGTGTTCGTCAATATGGGTGTACTCGCGGCCTTGTCCGGTCTGGTATTTGCCGCCCGCCTGAACTCCGCCACTCCAAAAGCCGGAACCAACTTCGAGCTGGATGCTATCGCAGCCTGCTTCATTGGGGGAGCTTCTGCTTCCGGCGGAATCGGCACAGTGGTGGGAGCGATCATCGGGGGGCTGGTAATGGGCGTCATGAACAACGGTATGTCCCTGGTTGGCCTGGGCGTCGATTGGCAGCAGGGCATTAAAGGGCTTGTACTTCTTCTGGCCGTAGGGTTCGATATTTACAACAAGTCGAAGACTGCGTAGTTAAGGATGAATTGTCACAGAGCCATTCCCGCAACCGTTGCGGGGAGGGCTCTTTTTGGCATAGTTGGAAAGAAGAAGCTGTTCATATCTGTATCCGTACCTTACAATAGAAAAGACTTCTTGATGAATAGCTATATATAATGTAGATTATGAACCAGGAGGATAGACATGCAAATCATCGCGATGCTGACTATGCTGATCGACCATATCGGCTATATTTTTTTTCCGGGAGAGCTTGCCTGGCGGTATGTTGGGAGAATTGCTTTTCCAATTTACTGCTACGGACTGGTGCAGGGGCATATACATACATCATCAAGGGCCAGATACCTGCGGCGGCTTCTCTGGATTGCGTTGATTGCACAGGTGCCATATAATCTGGCGCTGGATCCCGGAGGCTGGAATGTCGTATTTACTCTGCTTCTGTCTGCTATTGTGCTTGTAATCCTGGATAAGTTGCCTAGCCTTTGGTTTGGCATTCCTGTGGTAATTGCAGCGGTTTTTCTAATGGATGTTCTTCCGCTCGATTATAATGCCTACGGTCTGTTGCTGGTGCTGATTTTCCGCTATGCGCGTTCCTATTGGCTAGTTCTGGCACATTTTGTTTTGAACGGGTTTTACCTGTTCTACAGCGGCTGGCTGGTCCAGATGGTCAGCATTGTGCCTACGCTTCTCATTGCTCTGACCCCGGGAGTATGGGGGGGTCTGGAGAAAAAACGCCTTCCGCGCTGGGTATGGTGGTCCTTTTACCCGGCACATTTAGCGCTGCTCGCCTTGTTGAAGATTCTGATTTTCCAGAATTGGGTAACTATAGATTGGCGAGGTTTGTTAACTTTATAGCTGGTTACCAAAAGATGGCGTATCCTATGCAAATCCTTCCTCATTTTGAGTTGATGGATAGATCACAAAAATAAACGTAAGAGGAGACATGCTATGAAGAAAATGAAAGCAAGAACCAAGTGGTTACTCCCGATTCTCGCACTGCTGCTGATTCTGGCGGGCTGTCAGACGGTCGGCGGACTCGACGTCAATAAGGCGTTACTAGGGGATCTGGATGTTAAGTCTTCTGAATCCAGCACAACCTTTTCCTTGAATGCTGTACCTGCCGCTGGAATCAGCGCCGAGGATCAGGAGATGGTAGATCTTATCAATTCTTTTTCCGTTAATATTGCTCATGTAAAACTGCAGGACAACGGCAATGTATCTGCTGTCGGATCAGTTGGCTATAAGAAATTGACAGTGCCATTCACACTGTTTATGGATAAAGAAGCCATAGTGTTTACAGCGGAAGGGGCGAAGCAGCCGTTCTACTTCCCGCTTGAAAGTTATGAAGAAGAATTAGGTGTGGAAGGATTTGATCCGACAAAAGCACAGGAGATTTCCAGGCTCCTTACGACGTTTGTGGTGAAGAATCTTCCGAACCCTGGTGCAATTAACGTATCCTCCGTAAATGAAGCCGTATATGGTCAGCAATTGAACCTTACGAAGCTACATACGGAAATTACAGGTGACGAGCTGCCCGCATTAGTGAAAAGCTTCCTGAAATCTGTTTCTAAAGATACTGAAGGATTTACTGCGCTGATCAGCGGCCTCTATGATTATCTGTATCCGATTCTTAAGGCATCCGGAATGGAAGAAGGCTTGAGCGATTTCGGACTGGGTGATATCCCGTTGAATGACAAAGAAGGTGTCGTAACAGTCGCACATGATGCCGCCAAGCTGGCGGTGGATGCTCTTCTCCTGGTGTACGACAATCAGGTGAAGAACCTGTATAAGTCAACTCCTGAGCTGAACACCATTCTCGGCAAGGATACAAAGCTGCAAGTGGATCTGTTCGTGGACAGCGGATTCCATATCCGCAAGCAAAACGTAGATCTGAAGGTAGCACTTCCAGCTAGTGAAGACCTGCCGCTTCAGAGCATTTCGGTTAAAGCAGAAACCCAGACCTGGAATGTAAATGGAGCTGTGACAGCCGATGCCATCAGCAAAGAGGGAGCATTGGATCTCTCCGAAACCCAGCTTACACCGGGTCAGACGCTGAGAAGCTTTGATCAGAATTCTGCAGTATACAAACTGCTGAAGGATGATTTTGGCATTACAGCCAAAGATCTTGTGATTGCCCCGGATGATGATTATTATTATCCGATTGTAGAAAACGGCACAACGTATGTTCCGCTGCGCTACCTGGCAGAGGATCTGGATGCAGTGGTGAAATGGGATCCTGTGAACAAGGCGATTAATGTTACCGATGATGTGTATGGCGACGTTGTCGTGTTCAAGGTAGGCTCTGCACAGGTCTTGATCAACGGTAAGGCAGTGAAGATTTCACAGCCAGTATTCGTAGACGAGTACGGTGATGCCTATGTGCCTCTCCGTCTGTTGGCGGAAGCTTTGCATGCTACTGTTAAAGTAGATGAGTACGGTTATATTGATATCCACCGTCCTTAAGCAAATGTGAAGCAATAGAAAAGAAGGCCGGAACTCCTGTACATAGGAGTTCCGGCCTTTTTGATTATTCGGCAAATGACAGCCCTTTGGCCGCAAGTGCCTGACGGATCTGATCCATCGCTTTGGGTCCCATGCCATGCAGCTTTAGCACCTCAGCTTCGCGGAGTGTAGTGAATTGCTCCAGGCGGCTGTATCCGGCAGCGGTAAGAGCACGTTGTGCCGGCTTGGACAATTTGGCGGGGAGCTCGCTGTCTAGCTTGAATTCAGTGATGTCAGCCACTGGAAGTGCTCCTCTCTTTGCACAAGGTTCCTATTGTTTGGTGAGGACAATCTTAAGTGAGGTATGGCTCTGTTCCTGATTCTCGGCCATGCTGCGGATATAGCCGGACATGAAGCCGCCTTCCATACCTTCCCACAGTTTGTAGCCCGGCATGGCTTTAATCTCATCAATCGAACTGGCTGCAGTTCCTGCAAAGTAATTCACATTTAATTTGGCCATTACCTGAGCCATCGACTGCTTTTCTGCTTCGGTAAAGGATGTTTCTTTGAGCTTATTCATCGCCTTGTTGTAGGAAGATCCGGCAAAAGTTTCTTCTGCATATGTCTTAAAGTTTAGCAGATGGGGATCGTTAATTCCAGATGCTGCGGCCCAGCCCTCCACATCAACTGCAGCCGTATGATAGGTTACAGCGCGGGAGCTTGGATCAAAGGTCATAGCTCCATATTGATGGGGATTCACAGCCATAGCACTTGTAGCGATATCATATACCGGCAATGCTTGAGAGGCTGCCTTATTCTCTTCGTTAACGGGTGGATCACGGCGGATATTCTGCATATGAATATGCCCGGACAGTACCAGATTCAGCCCGCTCCGGCGCAGCATCTTCATTGCTTCCTGGCTGTTGTTCAGCTTGAAGCCGGAAACGGACATCGAGGTGTGGCTCAGCAGGTTGTGGTGCATTACCGTAATGATCGAAGCATGCTGCTCGGCCGCCAGCTTTACACAGTCATCCATCCAGGAGAACGTACCTGGAAGAATACGCCCGTCGGTTTGCGGAAAACCGTATTTCTCGTTGTTGTTGTATTGGCTGCTGTCAATCATCAGCAGATATAGTTCCGGCGCTGCCTTTACGAAATAACTCAGGCTGTTCTTGTCCCGGGATATGGCTTCATTATATCCGAAGTCTCCGTACATTCCGGTAAAATCTTTATCAGTGATATGCTCTGCAACAAGCTGCTTGTCCCCTTCAAAGGATCTCGCCCAAGGGTTGAACAGATCATGATTGCCGGGTATGACATACACAGAGGTACCCATATTCTCAATACGTTTCAGCTTCTCTGCAAGCTCCTTATGGCTGCTTGCTTCACCATTATTGGTCAGATCGCCGCTGAGAATAAGAAATTTCGGCTTCTGCTGCTGCACATCATAGAGCAGAGCTTCCGCAAGCTCATCGCTGTAAGGCAGCATTTTGCCGTCGCCACCGCTGACATAGGACTGGAAAGCAGTTCCGCCATCTTCCAGCGCTTTATCCAGGTAGTGGGTATCGGTTGCTACCCAAAAGGATACCGGCTCGGTATTTTGTTCCGAAGAAGACGGGACCGCTGTTGAAGTTGGTGGCAATTTTGTGTCTTTGCATCCGCTGAGGCCTAAAGATGCTGCCAGCAATATAGATAAGGTCCAAGTCGTAGTGTTTTTTAGGGAAAAGGGGTACTTCAAAGACAATAATTTCATGGTTGAAACCTTCCTTCTGCACTTTTGCTGAACTATTGTAGCTTATTTCTAGCGGAATTGTATATCGGAAAGTAAGGCGATGTTTCGAAACCTGTACAGGTGATTATAGAAAAATAGTGGAGAGGGTATAAATATCGGGATTCCTGCGACAATAAGTGTTGGTGAAAAGAGAAGAAGCAGGAAATAGTTGTGAAATAGTATTGTGTTACCAGAATAAAAGTGTTAAGATTTAGAAAAGTTAGTTACTAAATAAATGGAGGTAGTTATTTTATGTCTAAAAATTTTCTGGAAGTAGTAAAAGAAAGACGTTCCATTTATTCACTCAGCAAAGAAACTCCGATTTCCGATGCTCAAATCAAAGAGATTGTTGAAGCTGCGGTATTACATAGCCCAACTTCATTTAATTCCCAAAGCTCCAGAGCCGTTGTTCTTCTAGGCGACAAGCATGATAAACTATGGGATATCACTGCTGAAACCCTGCGCAAGATTGTTCCAACAGAACAGTTTGAAGGCACTGCTCAAAAATTGGCTTCCTTCAAAGCAGGTTATGGTTCCGTATTGTTCTTCGAAGATCAGACAGTGGTGAAGAGCCTGCAGGAGAATTTTGCCCTGTACGCCGATAATTTCCCGGTTTGGTCCAACCAGTCTTCCGGGATTCTGCAGTTTGTAGTATGGACAGCATTTGCAGAAGCAGGCCTAGGTGCGTCACTGCAGCACTACAATCCGCTAATTGACGATGAAGTGAAAACAACCTTTGACATTCCTGCAGAATGGAAGCTGATCGCCCAAATGCCGTTCGGTAAAATTGCTACCGCTCCGGGCGAGAAAGAATTCCAACCGATTGAAGACCGTGTAAAAGTGCTTAAATAAGCATCCTATAGAGATGTTTAGAACCTCCTTGACCGGGCTAATAAGTACTATAGCCTAATCAAGGAGGTTTTCATTATGCCGTGGAACAAGGATGATTACCCGGATTCACTTAAGAATTTTATGGCGCCTGTACGTAACAAGGCGATTGAGATAGCCAATGCCCTGCTGGAGGAAGGTTATGAGGAAGGGCGAGCCATCTCGATTGCGACAGCACAAGCTAAAGAGTGGGGCGAAAATCACGATAAGCAGATCCGTAAGAAAAATCATTAGACAAGAAGAGGACCAGGCGGTTAACCGCCTGGTCCTCTTCTGTGGGAAAGCTTGTCCTGTTAAATATTGCGAACTGCCTTATTTGGCAGGGGGTGCTTCAGTTGCTGAAGGTTCTGCGCTTGTTTCTGGAGGTGCAGATTCTTTGGCATCAGTGAGCGAGTTGGTGATCTTTGCTTTGCTATTCAGCTCCGACAGCCAAGTGTTTGACATTTCGGATACCTTTTGTGCTTTAAGAGTCTTTTCGATTTCTGCTTTCTTTTCTTCCAGCGTATATTCTTTTGCTTCCTTGCGGTCGGTCACCTTGATAATGTGGTAGCCGAAATCACTCTTTACTGCACCGCTGGTTTCACCGACTTTAAGCTTAAAGGCCGCATCGGAGAATTCAGCAACCATATCACTGCGTTTGAAGAAGTTAAGATCGCCGCCGTTCTCTTTGGAAGCAGTATCCGTAGACTTTTCTTTAGCTAGCTTGGCAAAATCCGCTCCTTCTTTAAGCTGCTTGACGATGGAGTCAGCTTCCGCTTGGGTGGCTACAAGAATATGGGAAGCCCGGACTTCTTCTTCCTGTTTAAAGGAAGCTTTGTTCTCATCATAATAAGCGGAAATATCTTTTTCCGTAACGGTTACTTTCGGTTCAATCAGCTTGCGGATTTTCACTTGCATAGGCATTTGCTTCTTCAGATCATCAAGGGTCATATTACTTTGTGACAATGCAGCGTTCAGGGCGTCTTCACCGCCGAGCTGAGTCTTAAGATCTTCAATCTCCGCATTGAGGTCCGCGTCGGTAACGGTGACATTGGCTTTCTTAGCTTCCTGATCCACAAGGGTAGTTGTGATCAGGTTCTTCAGTGTAGCTTCACCGCCGGCTTCAATCAGTTTATCGTAAAGCTGAGCTTTCGTAATGTCGGTTCCATTAACGGTTGCAACAGCTGTCTTGCTGTCGTCTTTTTGGAAAGGCGGTTTAATCAGTACAATGATAAGCGCAGCTGCGAGTACAATAGAAGCGATCATCCAGCCTTTTCCAGCTTTAGGGGAAGATGACGGTGGAGGAGCTCCAGCGCCCACTTTGTTCATTACTGGAACATTTCTTTCAGCTTCTCTAACAGCAGGTGTCTCAACGGATTCGGCAGTTTTAAACACTGGTGTTTCGGAAGCGTTGACATCACCGGTTGCTGGAGTAGACGCTGCCTCTTGGACTAACCCTTCATTGTTGTTTACGGAAGTGTTGCTTTCCTCCGTTGTTCCATTGTTGTTCTGGTGTTCGTTTTCGCCCAAATCTCTTTTGTCCATTATAATTAATGACTCCCTTCAATATAGGTGTTGCCTGTCTTTCTACAACTTTACCAGAAATCAGGATTCCAAACCTTAAGAAAGTATAAAAAAGTATATTTACTTTTTAAGATTCCATTAAGACAAGTGGAAACGGCTTCGCCGTCCTCAAAAGGACGGTATCCGTTTCAGCGAGAAATAGAAGGATAATTTATAGCGTGAAGCATATAAATTCTTATATTTTAAAGGAAAAACCGGAGTTGCATGGTTGCACCACGCGCTTCCGGTTTATGTAGAAGATATAAGAATGTATTCGTATATCTCTGAGTGTATCCGCTTAGGAGCTGAGGCCTCTGAGCAGATGTCGAATACTTTCCTGCTTCCGTCTGGGAACACGGACATTTTTGGCGTACAGGCCCATTTCACCGAAGTAGATACAGTCATCCTCAATTGCGCTGATCTTGTTCAGATTAACGTAGCAGCCTCCGTACACATGATAATAGCTGGCATTGGATAATAAACGATTCAGTTGCTCGGCAGTCATTCTCTTTTTAATGTTGTAGTTTCTGCCGTGAAAAATGACCAAGTCGTGATCTCCGACTTTAAAGAACAGAATGTCCGTCTCCACCTCGAAGTCCTCATATACGTTTCTGGCTTCCAGCAGGCTGCTCATTCGTGTTCCCCCTTTATAAAAATTTACGTTGATGTTAGCGCTTTCATTATATCATATCCAATCTGATTTGAGAAGGCTTATTTTTGAAATGTTTTTTGTCATTTTTTACGTTGCATTTGTCATAGACGCTGAAAAATTGTAAATTATAAAGATGACTGCCGTTAAAACTGCGGGCGGTTTGGATGAAACTATAGTTATGAAACCATGGAGGAGGAATACCGAGATGAATGAGAATACTAAACTGTTGTTGTTTACTGGCTCCTACGCAAGTGCGGAAGAGAGCGGAGTTCAGGTGTTTGAATTCAACGGGGAGGCAGGGGGCACACTGGAACTGCTGGATACGGTGCAAGGTATCACGAATCCCACCTTTGTTAATGTTGATGCTTCGGGACAACGGCTGTATGCCATTGGTGAACAGGGGAATCGTGAAAACGTCAAGGAAGGCGAGGTTGTCTCCTTCGCCATTGATCCACAGACAGGCAAGCTGACCGAACTGAAGCGGATTCCATCGATGCCTGCCGCAGGCAAAACCCAAACCACCACCTGTCATATCTCCAGAGATCTGGAGAACGAATATATCGTTGTATGCAGTTACCATGGCGGAAGTATCGGTCTTGTGGCACTTGATAAGCAAGGGCTGCCGCTGGCGCTTACGGATACAGCTCAGCATACCGGACATGGCACGCATCCGGAACGCCAGGACCGGCCGCATCCGCATTCGTCCGTATTCAGTCCAGACGGGCGTTTCCTGTTTGTGTCGGATCTGGGACTCGATCTGATTCGTTCCTACCGGATCAACCGGGAGCGGCAGACGCTCGAGGTTCATGACGAAACCCCGCTGCACAAGGGAGCAGGTCCAAGGCATTTTACCTTCCACCCGGACGGCAAATCTGCTTATGTTATCAATGAAGTGGATTCCACGATTACTTCGTTTACATATGACAGCAGTGCCGGAACCTTGCATACGGTCGTAACTGTGCCGACTCTGCCAGCGGATTATGAGGGGGAGAACACTTGCGCTGAAATATCTTTGTCCACGGACGGCCGCTACCTTTACGGCTCCAACCGCGGGCATGACAGTATTGTGGTCTATGCTGTGGATGCCGAATCCGCTGCGCTTACGTGGGTAGAGCATGTGTCTACACGCGGCGGCCATCCGCGCCACTTTACAGTGACCCCTGACGGAGCATTTCTGATTGTTGCCAATCGTGACGGGAACAATCTGGTGGTATTTTCCCTCGATCCTGCCAGCGGGCGCCTTAGCTTCACAGGCAATACAGCAGAGGTGTCAAAGCCGGTATGTGTTAAGCCTGCTGTATTCTTCATCTCGTAAGTTATCACAAGACAGAGCGGTTAAGTGGACTTCATTCGGGTTAAATCCGACAAAAGGAACACCGGGGAATTGCTCCGGTGTTCCTTTTGAATTAAGGCTGTAACGTTATGGTGGTTAGTGGTGATGTAAAATGGCTTGTTATTTAAGTGAGACGGGCTTAAGCGGCACAACCGTGGAAACTGCCGATTTAAAGAGCACATTTTGCCTGCCGTCACCCTGTCCGTGCAAGGTGATCGTGTAAGCGTCGTATGAGGTCACAATTCCCTGCATTTTAACTCCGTTGGTTGTAAAAATCGTCACGGGCACCTTTGTTGAAATACATTGGTTCAACAAACGTTCCTGTAATTTTAGACTTTCCACTTTGGCAGCACTCCATCTTTTTTATGAATTGACTTCCAGGTCAATTATAACACGGGAAAGACTCTTCCTGGAAATGTGGTGGACGGCGCGGAATTAGACAAGGAGGTAGTTATGCTTTATTATCAGTACTGGTCCAGAGGTTTTCGCTGGTTTTTATGGTTTTTGTTAGGATTTAGTGTGATTGCTACGCTTGTATTCCTGAACAAGACGGTTTCCTTTGATACCTATATTATTCATATTGTCCAATCTGCAGAATCTCCTGCACTTACTTCGCTGGCTAAAGGATTGTCACTGGTGGGTTCCTCCAGTCTGGCGATCGGCATCTCACTGTTGACTATGGCGTTGCTATTCTTTCTGCTGAAGCACCGGTTGGAGCTGATTTTGTTCCTCTGGGTTGCATTAGGTTCGCAGCTGCTGAATACAATGATGAAACTGTGGTTTCACCGGGAACGCCCCAATATTCACCGGCTGATTGAGCAGGCGGGATACAGCTTTCCCAGTGGGCACTCCATGGCTGCCTTTTCCTTATATGGTGCAATCGCCTATTTGCTCTGGCGGCATTTGCGGCGGCACCGTGAACGGTTTTTACTGATTTGTTTTACAGTTCTGATGACAGGCGGTATCGGGTGGAGCCGGATTTATCTGGGTGTGCATTACCCGAGTGATGTGATCGGAGGGTATACCGCAAGCGGTGCGTGGCTGATGCTGTCTATCGCTTTATTTGAAGCCTACCGGAATTCACGAAAGCGCAAATCTGCCGGAACAATTAATCAAGCGGATACCCGCAGGTAGACCTGCGTTGTATCCGCTTGATGTTTGGTGGTTTTCTTTTTTTGAACGATTAGGGTTTGGCTTGATGTGCACTCGACGCATTGGCAATGCTCAGCTTCAGCAAAGCAGGCAGTCCGGCTTTTAGCTTCTGGACTTCGTCGGATGTCAATTGCCCGTCTTTGATGGACTCATCCAGCTTCAGGCTGGCGGCCTCACTCAGTTTTTGAATATATTGCTCCTCGGTCCAGCCCTTTTTCTCCTTAGCCAGCGTGTAGAGGGTTTTACCGCTTTTCAAACTGCGGATCAATTCTGTACGGTCGATCTCAAGCAGCTTGGCCGATTCATTCAGAATAAAATAACCTCCGGCTTTAAAGCCCCGCACATGATGTGGATGGGAGGAATGTTCTTTTCCCGCATGAATGCTGTCCGGTGCAGGTGAAGGTGTGCTTCCGGCAGTGTTGTCTGCAAATGCAGCGGCTGGAGCCAGACTGAGCATCACGGCTGTGGCAAAGGCTGTTATTCTTTTAATGTTGTTGCTCATGATTCACCTCTTGTGATCGTTATGGGTACTGCAGTACACAGTATTCCCTGGAAGCTGAAAGAATTCTGAAAGCAAGCTTAAGCCATACTAAAAATTCGCCGGCCTTCTCCATGGGTAATAGTGGTTGTACCCTATTAGAAATTGACTTAAGTTCTGCAGGATATACATAAAAGATGATAATAAAATAGTAAGGAGGGATGATTTTGGCCTTCGGCGCCCGCATACTCAAAACAGGAATGGCTGTCACACTCGCACTTTATCTTTCTGCACTGTTGCAATTTACTTCTCCAGTAGGTGCGGCGATTGCAGCAATCTTTGCCATGCAGCCCTCCATATACCGGTCATGGCGCTACTTCCTGGACCAGATACAAACCAGCACAATGGGGGCAGTCATCGCGCTGCTGGGGGGAATGGTGTTGTCCAATGAGCCCATCGCGGTTGGGCTGGTATGTATCCTCGTAATTATGATCAGCATGAAAATGAACCGTGCCGATACGATCGGACTGACACTCGTTACAGTAATTTCTGTAATGGAAGCTTCGGGGCAGTGGGAATTTGCATTGACCCGCTTTCTGCTTACGCTCACAGGAATTGTATCGGCATTTTTAATCAATATTACGGTCTTTCCGCCAAAACCGCGTAAGCAGTACATCCAGCAGATCGAGAGCGTGTTCACCAGCTTGTCGCTGCTGCTGCGGACTGCAGTATCGCATGAGATGAAAGAGAGTGTCTTCCGCGACGAGAAACATGCGCTGGAGGGTTCAATTAAAGCGCTGGCAGATAAGTATGGATTGTTTGAAGAAGAGCAGAAGCAGCTGCGAAGAGCCAAATACAGTCAAACCCGGCAAATGGTGATGTACAAAAATCTGTTGTCCTCGCTGCAGAAGGGGTATGAGGTACTGGAGGCCGTAGACCGCCACTATTTCCAGGCAGAACGGACGGAGCGGACCGATGAGCTGTTCGACAGGCATCTGGAGCAGCTGATTAAATACCATGAATACATCCTGCTCAAATTCGAGGACAAGCTGAAGCCGGGTTCAAGTGACTCGGAGCCGCTTGGAGAGGACAATGACAGATTTCTGCAGCAGGCAATTGAGGGCTATGACGCTGAGAAATCAGGGCAGTTGCGGTTATCTGTTGTTGCAGCAGCTATCTATGATTACGGGTACCAATTGGAGCGCCTCGATAAAGTGGCGGATCAGATCAACCGTGCATCTGCCGATGAAAAAGAATAGCAGGCTTCAATCTGACATACTTACGCTATATAAACAAAAAATCCGGTCCCAAAGGACCGGATCATATACATAATAGGCTATGACATCATAAAGTATTATAATAATGGACTCAAAGACTTGATAAAGTCGGGTGGAATTGCTAAAATAAGAGGATATTGAATGAATATTGTAAAATATGCATAATTATACAAAATAACTATACCATGGGTAAAAATAAATGTCAACCTTCCAAAGGGGATGAAATGCAGTGGAGAAACATGATAGCGAGTGGAAAGAGGAGCAGGAGCGGGTAACGGGTATAACGAAGCTGCTTAAGGGCCATATCCGGCAGTTGTCTGAAGAGCTGGGTCTGCACCGCAGCGATGTTGTGGATATGCGCAAAGATTTCTGGGAAGAGGTCACGGTTAACTTCAGCAGCCCGGATGATCTGGGCGAGACTTCAACCAGTCTGCGGCAGCAGGCACAAATATTAAATGAACGCGAGCGCCATCATCTGCAGTCAAGCAAAGCGCTTAAAAAATATAAAAAGCTTGTGGTGTCTCCCTATTTTGGACGGATTGATTTCTCTGAGACTCCGGACGGAGAGGTAGAGAAGATCTATCTCGGAATTGGTTCCCTGATGGAGGATAACGGCACCTTCCTGATTTATGACTGGCGGGCCCCAATCTCAAGTCTGTATTATGACGGAGCGCCAGGTCCGGCGGCTTATGATACACCTGGAGGACTCGTGAGCGGTACGATGGAACTGAAACGGCAGTTCGTAATTGATGACGGGGTCATCGAAGTGATGTTTGATACCGGAGTAACCATCGGGGATGAATTGCTTCAACAGGTGCTAAGCCACAGCGCGGACGACCGGATGAAGAGCATTGTGGCGACGATTCAGAAGGAACAGAATGCAGTAATCCGCAACGACAAAAGCCGGATGCTGGTTGTCCAGGGTGCTGCCGGAAGCGGTAAAACCTCAGCAGCCCTGCAACGGGTCGCCTATCTGCTCTATAAATACCGTGAGGTGCTGCAAGCCGATCAAATGCTGCTGTTCTCACCCAATCCGCTGTTCAACAGTTATGTCTCCACGGTTCTTCCGGAGCTTGGTGAAGAAAATATGCAGCAGACAACGTTCCAGATGTATCTGGAGCACCGGCTGGGCTACGAATTTCAACTGGAGGATGTCTTCAGCCAGACGGAAAGTTTGCTGAATACACCTGACGGACCGGAAGCCTCAGTGCGCAGAGAAGGAATCGGGTATAAATCATCAGTAGCTTTTCTGGATGCCATCCGCCGTTATGTGAATCTGCTGGAGCATGAAAGCATGCAATTCAAGCCGCTGATGTTCCAGGGCCGGGCGATCGTTGGAAAAGATGAGATGGAGCAGCAGTTCTACAGCTATGATCCCAATATCAAGCTGGCGAACCGGATTGATCTGATGACAGGCTGGCTGCTCAAGAAGATTGCTGCGTTCAGCATGGAGGAGCGGAGTGCCCAATGGGTCGAAGACCAGATTGAGCTGCTGGATTCCAGTGAATATCAACGTGCTTACCAGATGATGCGGCGCAAGGGTGGCGGCCATAACGAGAGCTTTGATGATTTCGATACCGAAAAAAGCCTGCTCGCCCGGTATATCGTCAGCCAGCGGCTGAAGCCGCTGCGCGGATGGACCAAACGGGGGCGGTTTGTCGATGTTAAAGGGCTGTACAGCCGGTTGTTTACTGACCGGGAGCTAATGGAAACCCTTAACAACAGCAATACTTTGCCGGAGGTTTGGGATGAGATTTGCAGACAAACGCTGCAATCTATAGGGGCTAACGAGCTGGCGTATGAGGATGCAACGCCGTTTCTATATTTAAAGGAGCTGAGCCAGGGCTTCCGGACCAATACGCTAATTCGTCATGTTATTGTGGATGAAGTGCAGGATTATTCTCCATTCCAGCTGGAATTTATGCGCCGCCTGTTTCCGCGGGCCAAGATGACGGTGCTTGGGGACCTGAATCAGGCGATTTATGCCCAGGGCGAGGTGCTTGGCGACCTGGCAGGACTGGTGAGTATTTACGGCGAGGAGAATACCGAGGTGATTTCTCTAACCCGCAGCTATCGTTCGACTTATGAAATTGTTGAGTTCACACGGGCGATGATTCCAGGGGGCGAGCGGATCGTTCCTTTCAACCGCAGCGGGGAAGCGCCACAGCTTACCGTTGTCGAAAGTGAGCCGCAGCTGCTTGCCTCGGTTGAGCAGGATATTCTTAATCTCCATGCGGAGGGCTATCACTATGTGGCAGTTATCTGCAAAACGGCGGAGGAAAGCGCACGTGTACATGCCGAGCTGCAAAACAGGCTGCCGGTAAGACTTGTGACAAAGGAGACGCCTAATTTTCAAAAAGGGACTCTGGTGCTGCCCGCATACTTAGCCAAGGGCGTGGAATTTGATGCAGTGATTATCTATGACGGCTCAGCGGAGAGATATGGCAGGGAGAGCGAACGGAAGCTGTTTTATACCGCTTGTACCCGGGCGATGCATTTGCTGCATATCTATAGCCTGGGAGCGCCCAACCATTTTCTTCCGGCCGCCGTGCGCGAGTCTGTAACCGCCGGTTCGCTGTGAGCTGAATAACATCATATTGGCCGTTTTCGCACCTGATGCGGGAACGGCTTTTTTAAAGTATAGAATTTATATGCTTCACGCTATAAATTATCCTTCTATTTCTCGCTGAAACGGATACCGTCCTTTTGAGGACGGTATCCGTTTCCACTTGCTGGGATGCATACCGGGTCTGCTAATAAACCACAATAAAGGAGACTGTGAACGATAACAAAGGTGGTCAATCCATGAAGGACAGAAAATGGGATCTGGCAGCTCTGGCTTCCATTCCGCTTATTATGACGCTAGGCAACTCCATGCTGCTGCCGATTCTGCCGCAAATCTCCCGGGAGCTGAAGATCAGCTCATTTCAGGTTAGTATGCTGATCACACTATACGGCCTGATGGCCATTCTAATGATTCCGGTGGCGGGTTATCTGTCCGACCGTTATGGGCGGAAAAAGGTTATTTTACCGAGTCTGCTCATTGCTGCGGCCGGAGGAGCGGTTTGTGTTGCTGCTGCCTGGTTCACAGAGGGGCTGACCGCTTACTGGATCATTCTCGGCGGGCGTGTGCTGCAGGGCATTGGCGCAGCCGGAGCCTTTCCGATCGTGCTTCCCTTTGTTGGCGATTTGTTTAAGGATGAAAAGGTGGTCAGCAAAAGTCTGGGACTTATCGAAACCTCAAATACTTTCGGCAAGGTGCTTAGCCCGATTCTCGGGGCTTATTTAGGGCTGCTGCTCTGGTATGCGCCCTTTATTGCCATTCCGGTACTGTGTGTGATCTCGTTTCTGCTTGTCTTATTTCTGGTCCGCAAGCCAGAAGAGCAGGAAGAGACTGAGAAGACGTCCGTCCGGCAGTTTTTATCGGGCATCGCGGATAGTTTACGCCAGCACGGGCGCTGGCTGTATGCCATCTTTGCCATCGGCGGCATTTGCATGTTCGTAACCTTTGGTGTTCTCTTTTATTTATCGGAGACGTTGGAGGCGAAATATAACCTTCATGGTGCCATGAAAGGTTTTGTATTAGCGATTCCGCTGGCGCTGTTGTGTTTGTCCTCCTTCGGCAGCGGCAAGATCATCGGGCAGAACAAGTCAATGATGAAATGGCTGGGCTTCAGCGGGATGGTTTTGTTGACAGCGGCGATGGTTATTGCCGGATTCAGTAAAAGTATTTATATGATCATTGGGTTCCTTAGCCTGGGCGGGATTGGAATTGGCGCAGCATTGCCATGTCTCGATGCGCTGATTACTGAAGGGATTGAGCAGGAAAAGCGGGGCACCATCACCTCCCTTTACAGCAGCATGCGATTCATCGGCGTGTCGCTGGGACCGCCGGTGGTGTCGCTGCTGATGACACGGGGGCACTGGGTGCTGTTTGGTACGATGGCCGGAGTGGGGGCAGTCGGCGGACTGTTGACATTGTTCGCCGTGACGCCCAGTAAAGGAGAAAAAGGAGAAAAGGGCCAATCGGGTTCAAAAAGATTGTCCGAACGGATACCACAGATCTGGCCGCAGCGCGCCCGGTAGTTATACTTCTGTTAATTCGCTGACGGCCGGCTAGAAATTAAGCAGAGGTGACGGCGGTCCGATTGCTTCTCCGTCTGATGGCGAGATACGCAATATAGACCAGAAGCAAAAGTGCGGGAGCCATTGCAGAATAGCGGTACATGACCGCATAGGAGTTATACAACGCAACAGATCCGAGGAGCATAGTGCCGATTGCTACACCAAGATCCAGTGAGTTGAAGAACATGCCGTTGGCCATTCCCCGCTGGCGCGTGTCAACGGACTGAATCATCCAGGTTTGCAGGGCAGGCTGCATGGATCCGAACCCGATCCCGTAGCATAAAGCAGCCGGGAACAGGGCGGCTGTCGATGAGGCGAAGGAGAGCAGCAGCAATCCGCCGATGATGAACAGGCTGCCGGGAATTAGCAGGGCAGCTGGGCCGAAACGGTCATAAATTTTGCCTGACAATGGACGAATGATAACAATGGCAACAGCATTAAACAGAAAGAAATAGGCGATATGTTCCAAATGGGCTTCTTTGCCGTAAAGAGCGAGAAAGCCCAGCAGTCCGCCGTATGACACGGACAGCAGTAAGTTCAGCAGGCATGGGATAAACAGCCTGCGAAATGCCCCGCCTTTGAAATCCGCTGCCGGAACCGCAGCGGGTTCCTTGTGCTGACCCGGAAGCACTGTTGTCAGGCGGTAGCCAAGCGGGAAGATTAGCGCCAGAGCAGCTGCGGTAACAAGCAGCAAGGAGCCGAAACCGGGACCCTGCAGCAGGCTTAGACCGATCAATGGACCGGCAGACATCGCCAGGCTTGTCGACAAGCCGAAATAACCCATGCCTTCACCCATCCGGCGAATCGGGATCACGTCCGAAGCCATTGTCGGAAAGGCGGTACTGGCCATCCCGAAGCCGATCCCGAAGAGCATGCGCATAAGCAGCAGTACGGTTATGCTTCCGGCCCAGTAATAACCGGTGACGGCTACAAGGGATACGGCCAGCCCGAGGAAGATCAGCAGGTTGCGGCCGCCTTTCTCCATGGCCTTGGCCGAGAACAGCCGTGAAGCGATGGCGCTAAGCGCAAATAAGCTGGTGACCAGGCTAACCTGCACGGAAGAGGCGTTCAAGGATTCTTCGGCATAGGCCGGGAGAGTGGATAGTGTCATTTGCAGTCCTGTAAACAGCAGCAGGTTGCAAATTGTCAGCAGAATAAACGATTTTGTCCAGAGACGATCAGATGTTGTGTTCAATACCATTGCTCCTATTCTTGGTGTGAATTTCCAGTGTTGTGATAGATCAGCTCCAGCATGACGCGAAGCTCTTCAAGCTTTTCCGGTGAAAGTCCGGCAACCGCTGCATGGATCGTCTGCTCCTCAAGAGCGATCGTGCTTTCGATTAGCGTCCGCCCCTCAAGGGTGGGATACAGCAGAAAGGCCCGCCGGTCGCTGGGACTTGTTGATTTTGTAATAAATCCTTTCTTCTGAAGCAGCTCCACGATCCGCGCAGTTGTGGGTTGATCTTTGGCTGCCGCTGCGGCAACTTCCTTCTGGTTAATGCCTTCCCGGTCAACAATCATTAACAGGACAGACCATTGTTCGGGGGTAATATCGTAAGGCTTCAAGGCCCGGGCAAACGCATTGGATATCCTCCGGTGGGTGGAGCCGAGCAGGAATCCGAGGAGTTGCTGCGGAGAGGAAATAGGCAAAAGAATCATCCTTTCTGAAATTACTTGTTATAACAACTATAGTTAAGACAAGTAAATTAGTCAACCCGACGCAAAAAACACCCCATAGAAATGTATCGGACCCATTATGATCCAATAAGATTTCCACGAGGTGCTTTATGTTAACAGCAGCAGTTGTATTATACTTGCGGAACTTTCTCCCAATCTTTCAGGAAGCGTTCGATACCGTTATCTGTAAGCGGGTGTTTCCAAAGGGAAGGCAGCAAAGAGCCCGGGATGGTTGCAATGTGCGCACCGGCGATTGCCGCTTGCTCTACATGTGCGATGTTACGGATACTGGCTGCGATAATTTCCGAAGTCAGGCCGTAGTTGGTCAGGATGGTCTTCAGATCCTTGATCAACTTCATGCCGTCAACGCCGATATCGTCGAGACGACCGACAAACGGGCTGATATAGGTAGCGCCGGCTTTGGCAGCCATGAGGCCTTGAGCCGCGGAGAATACTAGGGTAACGTTAGTCTTGATGCCTTTTTTGGTCAATTCGTAGCAGGCTTCCAGGCCATCTTCAGTCATAGGCAGCTTAATTACGACATTGGGTGCCCACTCAGCAATTTCATAGGCTTCCTTAAGCATTTCTTCTGCTGTAAGGCCAATGACTTCCGCGCTGACAGGACCAGGCACAATAGCCACGATTTCTTTGATTACATCTTTGAACAATCTGCCTTCTTTGGCGATCAGTGACGGATTCGTCGTCACGCCATCCACTAAACCGAGGCGGGTAATACGTTTAATTTCTTCAATATTTCCGGTATCCAAGAAAAACTTCATTGTAAATTTCCTCCCTTGATTTCTTATGGATTGACAAACAGTATGCACAACTTCATTATGGATCATGCCACAGAAAGTTTCAACTGTTAATATGAATATTTCAAAATAACTTTATAGAATATACATCGCTTTCAGTAAGGAGTAGCGTTCTTAATCATGAAGATTTCCTGTGAAAAAGAGACTCAGCCCATTTTGACCATTCCCGGGCATGTTCTCTCCATGATAATATAGAAACGGTATTGTTGATTTTCTGAAGAATGGCGGGTGACAGAAATGATTACTGTAGTTGGGGGCGTCGTGTTGTTTCTGTTGTTTGCTGCAGGACTGCTTGCCTACCAGAGCAGCCGCATGATCTCCGAGCGGGAGGCGATTGAATCTGCCGCTCCTACCGGTTCACTGATGTACTCCGTAGTTAATCAAGCGTTCGCAGAACATGAAGAACGGCCGGAGGCGGTACCGTTATTTCAGTTCACTGTGCTTTCCGGACCGGGAGAACAGCTCGCTAAGGGAGAAAAGGGAACGACTTCCGCTTTATGCCGTGTACCGGCCGGCACGGGAGAGATGGTTCTGACCGACGCGGAGAATTGGATGAGAAGCAACATCCGCAAAGCTTCTATTGAAGGAGCAAGGGTCGTGTTTGCTTCCTTTCCAGAGAAGGCGGACCGCAGGGGAGAGAAAGAGCTGATTCGAAACTTGGAGGCTACGGCGAGAGAGGAGGCCGAACATGCAAATCATCATTAATGATGTGGCGATATCTGTCCGTGAAGGTGACATTACGTCCTGGCAGGGCGATATGATTGTGAATGCATCCAATTCCGGCCTCTATGGAGGCGGTGGTGTTGATGGAGCGATCCACCGGGCTGCCGGACCACGAATAGCTGAGGAATGTGCGGTAATCCGCCAGAAACAGGGAGGCTGTCTGCCTGGTGAGGCGGCATTAACGAGTGCAGGCAGGCTGCCTTTGCTGGGCATTGTACATACAGTAGGGCCGATTTGGAAAGGCGGAGGCGCCGGGGAAGCCGATACTTTGGCCCAATGTTATGCCAGCAGCCTGGACTTGGCCTGCTTAAAAGGTGCGCGGAGCATAGCCTTTCCAAACATCAGCACCGGGGTTTATAATTTCCCTAAAGCGTTGGCCTGTGAAATTGCGCTTCATACGGTCATTGAGTATGTGGCGGCCCAGGATTCCCGGTTGCTGCCGCTGAAAGAGATCTCATTTATTTGCTTTGAGAAGGATAACGCTGAATTATATGAGGAAACGCTTAAAAATTATATATAGCTGGACTTGCGCTCTGGTTGAAGTGGAGGAGAAACGGTAATGACGTCCATAACTGATGTTAATTTTGTTGTAGTTGATCCCGGGAACGCGGATTTGCTTTCGTTAATTGACCGTCTGGATGAGGATCTGAAATCCCGCTATCCGCATGAGACCATCTACGTGGTGGATTTCACCGATCCGAAGGTAAAAGAGATGACTTTCGTGGTAGCTTATCAAGGAGAGAAACCGGTCGGCTGCGGAGCGCTGCGCCCGCTTGACCCGGACAGTACGGTGATGGAGCTCAAGCGTTTCTATGTGGACCCGGGCAGCCGCAAGCAAGGAATAGCCAACAAGATGCTGCTGGAGCTTGAGGCGAAGGCCATTAGTGCCGGCTGCCGGGAAATCCGGCTGGAGACGGGCATCAAACAGCCGGAAGCCATTGCACTTTACGTGAAGCATGGCTATCGGCCGATTGATTTGTTTGGACCTTATATTGGCGATCCGGATAGTTTATGTTACGGTAAGGAACTCTTCTAATCTGATGATCAAGCGTGATATTTGCCTGCAGGGGCATTCAGCACCCATTCCAGCATGAGCATCATATCCTCCAGCCGGGTAAGCTGGGCGTTTAGAGCTTCACGCTGCGGGCTGTCCTCGGCCAGTGGTGTCAAACGTGTCTCCAGAGACCTGCGTTGGAGTGTTAATTCATTGATTTTGGATTGAATCTGATTTTCGGTTCTCATCCGGAATCCTCCTGGTGATGATAATTTTATATTGTAAATCTATTTCATTATTATAACGGATAATATGGAGGTATTAAAATGAGTATCAATGTAAAGCAGCTGGCTGCGGAAAAAGCCGTGGAGTATGTGGAAGACGGAATGAAGGTTGGCCTCGGCACAGGTTCCACCGCATATTGGGCCATCCGCAAGCTGGGGGAACGAGTGCAGCAAGGACTTAAGATTACCGCAGTAGCTACCTCACGTGCTTCGGAGGAGCAGGCCCGCGAGCTGGGCATTCCACTGGTTGCATTTGGTGATGTTGACCACCTGGATTTGACGATTGACGGAGCGGATGAACTCGATGGCCGGCTTCAACTGATCAAAGGCGGCGGCGGTGCATTGCTGCGCGAAAAGATCGTGGCCATGGGCAGCACACGCATGATTGTGGTGGCGGATGAGAGCAAAGCAGTAGAAACGCTGGGCAAGTTTCCGTTGCCTGTTGAGATTGTTCCCTTCGCTTGGGAATGGACAGTCGCTGAACTAGCCAAGCTGGGCTGCAAGCCGGAGCTGCGGCGGAGCGGCGATGAATTGTACAAAACAGACAACGGCAATTACATTGCAGACTGCCGGTTTGAAGCGATTGCTTCTGCTCGTGAACTTGCGATGTCTCTGCAGGGCATTCCGGGCGTTGTTGAACACGGCTTGTTCATTGGAATTGCCGATCTGGCCATTATCGGCAAGAACGACGGCAGCATCGAAATAGTGGAAGGTGAAAGCAATCTCTAGTCCGCGTAAGACGCAGAAGCCCGGAAACCGTTCCGTCCGGGGAAAAATTCAGCCGAAGCCGCGCCGGATATGGGCGTGGATGCTGCTAATTCTGTACAGTACAGCCGTTGTGTACTGGATGTTTATCGGTTTTGGCCGTGTCGTTCATCCGGACGGACCGCTGCAATATAATCTGGAGCCGCTGCGGACCATAAAACTCTATTTTGATTTGGACAATGGGGTGCCTTTCTCCGGCCGGCTGGTGAATCTGCTGGGAAACGTCGCCGTGTTCATTCCCTTTGGCCTCCTGCTGCCGCTGCTGAAGAAGCGGCTTAATTCCATGTTTGGGCTAACCTTACATATGGCTTTATGGATATTGCTGCTGGAATCCATGCAAATGCTGCTGCGTGTCGGCAGCTTTGATATTGACGATCTGCTGCTTAACTTGCTGGGTGTGTGGATAGGTTATATTTTTCTTCATTTGGCATGGGGTAAATCGTTAAACTAAAGTTTCACAAAACTTAAGCGTATGCTTTCGAAGTGAGTTTTGTACGAAGTATTATCAGGAAGCTATGCTCACAAAACTTTTAGGAGGTTTAAAAATGCTGATAGATCTGAAGCATCTCGTGGGTTCTCCCGAGGTGAACGAGCTGCTGGCTTATGCTGTTATTGATGAACCGGATGCATTGCAGCGCACTTCAGCCGAATATAGCGCACAGGCTGCATTGCAGCTGTGCGGCTGGGAAGAGGAAGGCCTGCTGCTGGGGCTGGTAGGCTTTGAAGAAACGGAAGACGGCTCACTGGACATCCGCCATATCGCCGTACTGCCAGAGAACCGGGGCAAAGGGTATGCGCGCGGAATGATTCTTGAGCTGCTAACTGCGCGTCAGCCCCGTTACCTGCTGGCAGAAACTGAGGACGAAATTGCTGCTGACTTCTACCGCAGCCTTGGGTTTATGGTGTACAGCCTGGGTGAAAATGCCGCAGGAATCGAAATGTTCCGCTGTGTATATGAGGTCGAGGAGTCTGAAGACGAAGAATAACGAGAATAAGCTAAGGGGAAAATAGAGAGAATTCTCACCTCCTTACGTCAAACAGCCATTTACGCATGTCAACGTGCGGAATGGCTGTTTTTGTTATGCAAAATGCAAATTAGCCGCTGTTGGAATACGGAAAGGAACATATTGACTTTTTGGGCGGCAGACCATATAGTTTTACTGTGAAACAGTTTCATACGTGAACTATTAATAGTGTTGGGAGGTTTGAATCTTGAAAGAAGAGGCGGAACACTGGATCAACCGCTATTTGGATGCGTACATGGTAGTGACTAGGCAGATTAGCGCCCGTGTCAAGGAGCGGATTCCGGAAGGGCTGACCAATGACCAATTTATTATTCTCCGGCTGATAAACAGTCAGGAGCTTTGTACTTCCACATTTCTGGCCGAGGCGGTTGCGGTAGGCAAGAGTTCGATAACGGCAATTATTAACCGGCTGGACGAAGCAGGACTGATTCAGCGGACCCGGGACGAGAATGACCGCCGCCAGGTGTATCTGACACTCACGGAGCATGGGAAGAGTGTGCATCAGACCGCTGAGAAGCAGGTTCAGGAAGTGATTTCTCCTTATCTGTTTGATTTTGAGGAAAAGGACATTGAGAAATTTATTACCATGTTTGAGAAGCTTGCATTTTTAATGCATGAAACAGGAGGGAGAAACAATTGAAGACCATACTGAAAGCTAGATGGGCTGTAATTACAGTCTGGCTGGCTGTGGCGGTCGTGTTATTTTTGACGGCGCCGGCGATGTCGGATCTGGTGCGCGAGAAGGGGCAGATTGCTGTTCCGGATGGCTACACCTCTTCGAGAGCGGCTGAGATTATGAGAGAGGTGGCCGACGCCAAGGGCGGTGAGACGCTGCACCAGGTTGCCCTTGTTTTTAATAAGCCGGGTGGACTGAGCGCAGAAGATATGGAGAGTATTAAGCAGGGCGTTGAGCAGCTTGCGGCGAGCAAGGAATCGCTGAAGCTGGATTCCATTACCGACCCCTTTTCTCAATCCGAATTAAAGGATACGCTGATTGCGAAGGACGGTAAAACCATTATGGTTGCACTGTCGGTAAAAGGCGGAGAAGAAGGGGTCAAGGAGCTCCCCGCTAAAGTAACAGCCCTGCTAAGTGATGTAACTGCCGATCATTATCTGACCAGCGAAGGACTGATTACGGAGGATACCATTGTCAGCTCAGAGGCAGGACTGAAGAAATCGGAGTATATTACCGTTGTATTTATTCTCTTGATCCTGTTCGTTGTATTCCGTTCGTTCGTTGCGGCGTTTGTGCCGCTGCTTACGGTCGGACTGAGCTATATTGTATCGCAATCGGTTGTAGCCTTTCTGGTGGACCGGTTTGACTTTCCGTTATCCACATTTACGCAGATCTTTATGGTGGCCGTATTGTTCGGGATCGGGACGGATTACTGCATCCTGCTGATCAGCCGCTTTAAGGAAGAGCTGGCAACCTCTGAGGATACGAAAAGCGCGATTATCACCACCTACCGCAAAGCGGGGGGAACGGTATTCTACTCCGGTCTTGCGGTATTTGTAGGGTTCCTGGCCATTGGGTTGTCCAAATTCATGCTGTACCGTTCTGCGGTTGCAGTGGCCGTAGGGATTGCCGTGATGATGCTGGCGCTTGTGACTGTCGTTCCATTCTTTATGGCAGTATTGGGCAAAAAGATGTTCTGGCCATCCCGCGGGAAGCTGGAGCACAGCGAAAGCCGCATCTGGGGGGCCGCTGGTTCCTTCTCCTTAAAAAGACCGTGGGCTGCTTTGCTGATTGTAGCTGCGGTAGTGGTGCCGTTTCTGGTCACTTATGGCGGCAAGCTGTCCTTTAACAGTATGGACGAAATCGGCTCCAACTACGCATCGGTTAAAGGCTTCAATATTATCTCTGAGAGCTTTGGGCCGGGAGAATCGATGCCCGGCAAAATTATCATCAAAAATGATGACCGTATGGATACTGCTGAATATATGGGTCTGGCTGAAAAAATCAGCCGTGAGCTGGAAAAGGTCGACGGGGTCAAAGCTGTTCGCAGTATGTCGCGTCCTACGGGGGAACAGATCAATGACTTCCTGATCCCGACTCAAGTGGCTACACTGTCAGAGGGTCTGGACCAGAGCAATGAAGGGCTCACGAAGATTCAAACGGGGCTTGCGGAAGCAAGCAAGCAGTTAAGTGATAACGAGCCGAAGTTGAACGAAGCCGTATCGGGCAGCGCGAAGCTGACGGAGGGCACAGCTGAGCTGAAACAAGGTATCGCCGCGCTGGGCGAAGGCCTATCACGTATAGAGAACGGCATTAAAAGCGGCTCAGCGGGAGCCGGTGAGATCAAAGCCGGTCTGGCGCAGGCAGCGGCCAGCGCAGAGCAGCTTGCGGACGCCAATGCTGCACTACTGGCAGGCTACAAGCAAATCGGCACGGGGCTGACCGCATTGGACGGAGGCGTTGCAGGGCTGCAAACCCAGCTCCAGGGCGTGGCTGCTGCACTTACCGGGCTGGATGCTTCCTTCAAAGGCCTGGAAGCCAGCCATCCTGATCTTCTGCAGGATGTTGATTACCAGACGATTAAAGGAACGGTAACGCAAACCGGCACGGGTACAGCCCGGCTTGCCGCAGGACTTGGACAGATTTCAGGGCAGCTAAAAGCTGCAGCTGCCGGTCTGAACAAGGCCAACACCGGATATGCCAAGGCCGTTGCCGGTCAAACGGCGCTGGCACAAGGTCTGGGCAAGCTTGCCGCCGGAATCGGCCAGTTGCAGACGGGCCTGAATCAAGCGGCGGCGGGGCAAGGGCAAATTGTCGATCGCATCCCTTCGATCACAAACGGGCTCGACCAGCTGCAAGGCGGCCAGCAGCAGCTTGCTGACGGGTTCGGCCAGCTTACCGGACAAATCGGCCAGCTTACGGACGGTTTGAACGACAGTGCGGATGGCCTGAAGCAAATCACCGGCGGGCTGACTTCTGCTCAAGCGTACCTGGGGCAAATTCAGGAGGCCAAAGATGATGAACTGAGCGGATTCTTCGTACCGTCTGAGGCGCTGGAAGCCGAGGGCATCCAGCAGATTTTTGATACGTATCTGGAAGGTGACGGCAAGGTTATGACGCTGGATGTTGTTTTCGCCGAGAATCCCTATAGTTCCGAAGCGATTGACAGCATTGGAGATATTCAGGCTGCCGTGGACCGGGCTGTGAAGGGCACGAAGCTGGAGAATGCGGAGACCGCGATCAGCGGAGTGACCAGCACCTATAGCGATCTGCAGAAGATTTCCAATGAGGATTACTCGCGGACCGTTATCCTGATGTTGGGCGGTATTTTCATCATTCTGGTATTACTGCTAAGATCGATTATCATGCCGATTTATCTGATTGTTTCACTCGTTATCACTTACTTTACGGCGCTGGGAATTACGGAAGCCATCTTTGTGAATCTGCTGAATTATTCCGGAATTACCTGGACTACTCCATTCTTCAGCTTCGTTATGCTAATTGCGCTTGGGGTGGATTACAGCATCTTCCTGATGGCCCGCTTTAATGAGAACAAGACCTGGGATGTGCGTGAAGCGATCCTGCATGCCATGCGCAATATGGGGACAGTCATTCTGTCGGCTGTAGTGATCCTGGGCGGAACCTTTGCCTCGATGTATCCTTCCGGCGTATTGTCGATGATGCAGATTGCTACTGTAGTTCTGGCCGGTCTTGCCCTTTATGCACTGGTCTTCCTGCCGTTTTTCGTTCCGGTTATGGTACGGATGTTTGGCCGGGCGAACTGGTGGCCGTTTTCTTCGGCATCAGCGGAGGAACAGCCGAAAACATTAGATTTATAAGATTCGTCATGACTTGAATAACAGCAAAGAGCAGGCTTCCGGGACAGTGGAGCTTGCTCTTTGCTGTTTATGAAGAAACTGGGCGAAAAAAATTTCATACATAGAGATAACCTTTCACCACATTCCTGGGCTTGAAATGACCGTTCCTGTAAAATAGCATAAAAAACCTCCGGCATGCACAGGGAGTGCAGAAGCCGGAGGTTTTTGCGTTTTGTGTTAATGATTGCAGGAAGGAATAGGCGTATAATGGAGCCATCCCGGTTATTTATGTACCGCTGAGTCAGCGCAGCTTTGCGAAATAACTGCGCAGCGCCCAGCCGCGTTCCTGCCGCTTCTTGTACTTTGGCAATGAGCGGTAAATGGCCGTAGATTCGGCAAAAGCGCGTTTGGCGTCTTCATTTCTGCCCAGTGCCTTGTACATTGAGCCGGCCAAATAGTAGGCTTCACTGGAAGAGGACTGAATTTCCTGGAATTGTTCTACATAAGAAAGAGCTTTGTCATGGTCAATATTGCGGAAAGTCTCGGCGAGACGGAGATAAGGCTGGCCATATTGCGCTCTGCGGTTGATTTCCAGTCCTTGAAGCATCTGCGCTTCCCCCTCGGGAAGCTGGCCCAGCTTGAGATTCACATAACCAAGCTCCACCCAATATTCGGCGGATTGCTCGTACCGGTCAGCGATCTGCACAAGCAGCTCTTTGGATTCGCTGAAACGCTTGCGCTCAGTCAGCAGCCGGGCCAGATCGAACTTGGCGGAGACATCATTGGGGTTCAGCGAGATGGTTGTCCGCAGCTTGGAAATTTGCCGGCTCCGGCGGAACGGCTTCGTGATGCTTGGAAAGATGCCGACATATCGGCGGTCGAGGAAATACAGAATGACCAGCAGAATGATTAGGGCAAGAAAAGGATTGCCGACCAGATTTAACAGCATGAAAAAACCGAAGATTTTTAACATGAATTCCCTCCATTAATGATTGTGTTTCCATTCCGCAACACGGTTTGTTTGTAGTATGGCGTTGCAGAGCAGGGTAATTATACCATATTTACTAGCGGATCTGAGCTCTATTTTGCAGTAGTTTTGATTCTGGAGAGATTTTTATTATCTTGGTTCTGAAAGAAGGATGAAACTTGGTGACAGAGACAACAGCAGTAACTTTACGCCCCTTAGGCCAATCATTGTTATCCGTTTCACCGCTCGGACTGGGCTGCTGGCAGTTCAGCCGGGGAAGCGGAATCGTAGGAAGGTACTGGAGTAATCTTAAGGATGCAGATATCCTGGATATCGTGCGTGTCAGTCTGGAAGGCGGCATGAACTGGGTCGATACCGCAGAGATCTACGGCGGCGGTAAATCAGAAGAGGCGCTTGCCCATGCGCTGGATCAATTGCAGCAGGAGGGCAGTCTCCATGCCAAGCCGCTGATCGCTACCAAATGGTGGCCGATGCTCCGCACAGCGAAATCTATTTCATCTACAATTGATGAACGGCTCACCTGTCTGGGCGGGCGAAGCATCGATCTGTACCAGATTCACCAGCCGTTTTCCCTGTCCTCAATTGCCAGTGAAATGAAAGCGATGGCCGGTCTGGTCAAGGATGGCAAAATCCGTTATGCAGGGGTCAGCAACTATTCGGCCCAACAGATGGTGGAGGCGCACAGGATATTGCAGCAGTATGGTCTGACTCTGGTATCGAACCAGGTGAAATATAATTTGCTGCACCGGAAGATTGATGAGAATGGAACAATGGAAGCGGCAAAGGAGCTGGGCATATCCATCATTGCATACTCTCCGCTGCAGCAGGGGATTCTGACCGGACGTTTCCATAAGGATCCTTCACAGATCCGTACAGTTTCGAGGATGCGGCGGATGCAATCCGGACTGGATGAGAAGAGCCTGGCCCGCAGCAAGCCGCTGATTGATCTATTATCTGTTTTGGCCGAGAAATATGGAGTAACACCGGGCCAGATTGCCCTGAACTGGCTTATACATGTTCACGGGGATACAGTGGTCGCCATTCCGGGCGCTTCCAAGGTCCGTCATGCAGAAGAGAACATCGGGGCCATGAGTTTCCAGCTTGTTAGAGATGAGCTGGAGCAGCTGAATGAAGCTTCATGGGCAGCCTTGAAATAAACATTCGATACCAAAAAGATTATAGCCTCCGGCCGGATTATCGGCGCGGAGGTTGTTTTTTTTCCTGAAAGTGCAAAAAAAATGTTTAGGGATGGAAATGATGGGTTAAATAAGAGATAAGAAAATGCGCAACCACGCAAATTTAGGTGCAGATTACGGAAGGAGGTTGAACCTTAATGAATATGACAGTACATAATCTTATGGCTTTCAATCATCAGTATTTTAGACCTCAACCCGTGGTCGAAGCCAAATCTTCCAACTCCGATGACAAGACTCGCAGCTTTCAGGATATCCTGAACGAGAAGCTGAAGACATCAACGAATGAGATGAAGAGATAATTAGGAAGTTTATGACACAGTGATGACAATGATAGAAGCCGGACAAAGATCCCTCTGAGGGGGTCTTTGTCCGGCTTTTTTGAATTTAGCGGATATTGGCCGCCTGCTGCAGGCGTGCTGCAATGGCGAGGAAATCCTCCTCTGAAAAGCCCGGAGCGAATTCTTCCGGCACTTCCGGAGCTTCGGCAATCGGAAATCCTTTAGGGGAGCCTTCAATGACCTCTAATGGCTGGCCGTCTTCAGGGTGCGGCCCCTTCCAGATTTGTTTGATCTCTGTGAAATCTCCCTCGCTGTTCGTGTACAGCTTCGTATGAATCCCTTTGGACTCATATTTACGCGTTTCATTAAATGCTTTATTGCTGAGGGAAGGGATTGGAATGAGCTTGCTGACATCTACACCTGTAGCCATTTCCAGCGCTTTGGCGTAGGCCACCACATGCACTCCGCCGCGTACCAGCAAATACCCGACCACCTCGCGGGCAGCCGGATGGTCTGTCATTTCATAAACCTTCATCTTATGAGTACGGGCGCCGCATTCCAGAAAGAAGTTATGCAGCAAGTCCAGAATCAGATTGCCGCTGTTAAAGACATATTCTCCGCTCCATGGGCGTCCCATGGAATCTACAGGCAATGCGCCTTGGCCGCCGCTAAGGGCAAAATAGGTGTTGCGTGCGTTTTTGAACGGCTCCAGCGGCGTTTGATCCGGTTCTTTATAAAGTGGAGCCGCAGAGGCATTTATTAACTGCATGCGAGACCAGTTCAACATGGCCCAGCTCTTCTGCAGTGATGCTCATGAGCAGATCATAGAACGGCTTGAGCTTTTTTTTGCTTCGGAAATTGAAAGACTGGAACAGGTAATTGTTCAGTGTGGACATTTCCCCGTATTTCCCGCCAAGCAGTTCCTGAACAGTCATTCCTCGCTCTATAGTGTCTCCCTGCCTGTCAATCTATACTCAGTGCTATAGTTAATTTCCGTGCGTAATGTTGGTTGCTCCAAAGCTGTCGCCGGGTGCGGTGTCTACGAGATACAGTCCTCTCCATTCTCAAACTATTTGAGCTAGGGTCTGATCTCAAAAAATTCGCAGCTCCGCCGGGAATAGTAGGTTAAATCGCTGACCCGCGACTGGATGACAACATCCGAATCTGTAAATCGGACAACCGTCGCTCCGGAATTCACCAGATGATCGTCCTGAAAGACGCGCACAGGCAGCTTGCGGTCAACGGCTTCCTGTAAATCACTGTCTGTCAGTAAAGGGCGGTTGATAGGCATGAAAGGTACTCTCCTTTGATGGGTGAATAATTGCTTGAATTAAAACCAGTATACCTGTGCAGAGGATAGAAATCCAATGGTTCCAAACGGGATGCGGCTGTGGAAATGGGTGTATAAGAACCGGAATTTACCATATCGTAAATATTTCCACCTCAAATCGGAAGTTTGCCTCCTCAAAAAAAGATTTCTCCTACTGTACACTAAGACTTGTAAGAGAAACCTTTGAGAGGGGTACAGAGGAATGAAAAAAGCAAAGAATCTGGCGTTGACGCTTGCTTCAATCATGCTCGTTGGTTCACTGGCAGCATGCGGAGGTAACAACAACGCTGAAAACAACACTGCGAAAAATAATGCAGGTAACAACGTTAAAAGTACAGATGCGCCGGCAACCGAAGGAGATAAAACGGAACCGGCTGAGAAGGTTGAGCTATCATTCTGGACACTTGGCAGTGTTAACTATGAAGAACTGGCGAAAGAATATACCAAGGAACATCCGAACGTTACAATCAAAATTCAGAACACCGGTGACCAGACTGCCCATCACAACAACCTGACAACTGCGTTGTCGGCGAACTCGGGAGCGCCTGATATTTTCCAACTTGAAATCGGTTTCATGGAACGTTTCCTGGGTGCTCAGGATAAATTCTACAACCTGAATGATCTGGGAGCAAAAGATATTCAAGCCAATTATCTCGACTGGAAATGGAAGCAAGCCTCCTCTGTTGACGGCAGCTTCCAGCTCGGACTTCCAACGGATATCGGTCCTACGGTTGTCTACTACCGCACGGATTTGGCTGAAGCAGCGGGACTGCCAAGCGATCCGGAAGGGTTCAGTGCTGCTATTGACTCATGGGATAAGCTCGCTACTGTGGCGAAAGCCTACAAGGACAAAACCGGTAAATACTTCTCTGACTTAACAGATCTGACGTATAACGCGCTCCGCGACCAATCTCCTGATGAAATCTACTTCAGCAAAGCTGACGGCAAATTTATCGGAGATACCAATCCGCAAGTGAAAAAAGCTTACGATTTCACCGTTAAAGGCATTCAGGAAGGTTGGATCAGCAATATGCTGCTGTGGTCTCCTGAGTGGGGTCAAGGCATGACCGACGGATCGTTCGCCGTAGTTATGGGTCCTGCATGGATGGCCGGCTATATTAAGACCAACGCTCCTGATTCTGCCGGTAAATGGAAAATTGCTCAGCTGCCCGAAGGTGCCGGAAACTGGGGTGGTTCGTTCATCACCCTTCCTAAGGAAGGCAAACATCCGAAGGAAGCTTATGATTTCATTCAATGGCTCGTCAACAAGGATAATCAGCTCGAATCGTTCAAAGCTAAGGGTCTGATGCCTTCCATTCCTGCACTGTATGAAGATCCGGCATTCGTAGATTTCAAAGATGACTTCTTCGGCGGCCAACAAATCGCAGTTGAATTTGGTAAGGCGGCTAACCGTGTTAAACCGGTATACTACGGACCGCTGCATGACCAAACCGATACCTTCTTCAAGAACGCGCTGAAGAACGTAATTGAGAAAAAAGCCGACCCTGCCAAAGAGTGGGATGAAGCAGTTAAACAAGCGAAAACCCTGGAGGAACGCAGCTAAGCATTTCAATTAGGAAATGATGCCTGTAATGCCGGATTCATGGAGAGCCGCACTCTCTGTGAGTCCGGTTTTAGTGAAATAGGAAGACTTAATCATCGATCAAGACTCCTATCGGAGTTTTTGCTATATTCCCTGGAGGTGTGACATGGCTGAACCCGTAATTACGAGTCCACATGCCGAGAGCAAACGCCCTTTTTTAACTGAACAAAGACGGAGCCGCCTCACTGCTTATACATTTATTTCTCCGTTCTTTATTCTGTTCTCGATATTTGGACTGTACCCGATCTTCTTTACGTTTTATTTATCTTTCTTTAAGTGGGACGCGCTCAATCCGATGAAATTCGTCGGGATGAAGAACTACGATCTGGTCACAAGCGACCCGACCTTTTGGATTTCCTTCACCAATACGCTGATTATGGGCCTGATGGGCACGTTGCCGCAGGTGTTTCTGGCGCTGCTGCTCGCAGTGCTGCTGCATTCAGGAATGACGCGGTTTAAGAAAACCTTCCGTATTCTGTATTTCATGCCCAACATTACGTCGATTGTGGCTGTTACGCTTGTATTCAGCACCCTGTTCGGCAACAACGGGATGATCAACTGGATGCTGAACGGGCTTGGACTGGACAGTATGGCATTCAACTCCGGCTGGTGGGGCGTAAAGATTGCCATCTCCACCATGGTTATGTGGCGCTGGACGGGTTATAACGCGATCATCTTCCTGTCGGGCCTGCAGAGCATACCGATGGATCTGTACGAGTCCGCGCGGATTGACGGTGCGAACAGAAGACAGCAGCTGTTTTCCATCACACTGCCGCTCCTCAAGCCATTCATTATTTTCGTATCCCTCCAATCTACGATTGGTGCGCTGCAGCTCTTCACAGAGCCATATGTATTCTTGGGCCAATCCGGTACCGGATCAACCCGCCAGGAAGGGATTACAATGGTTACTTATTTATACAGCGAAGCATTCCGCAACGGATTCTTCGGTACGGCGGCGGCTACGGCGGTTATGCTGTTCCTCGTCACTATTCTATTCTCCATCCTTAATATGCTGATTACCAGAGGCACAGGCGGAGAGTCTAGGAGGAGAAAAGCGTGAGCACATTGCGAATTTTCAGAAAAAAACCGGATGACCTCGGTTTCTTCGGCAAGTTGGGGTTTTATTTCCTGCTCATTCTCGGAGCATTAATCTCTGTCTTTCCATTCTATTGGATGTTTGTTGTAGGAACCAATGACAAGGGTGCGGTGTTCCATAAGCCACCTTTGTTAACCATCGGGGACCAGTTCTTCGACAACTTCAGCAGAGTGCTGGAACGGTCGGATATCTTCCTGGCACTCGGTAACTCGCTGTTCGTCTCGTCCATGGTCACGATTTCGGTTGTGTTCTTCTGCACCCTGGCCGGCTATGCATTTGCCAAATATGAGTTTCCGCTAAAGAACATGCTATTTGTGTTCGTCATCGCTACGCTGATTGTTCCCCAGCAGCTGGGTGTAATTCCGACTTATGTTATTATGTCCAAACTGCACTGGATCGACAGCTTCAAGGCGCTTATTGTGCCTGCGATGGTCAATGCCTTCGGGATCTTCTGGATGCGCCAGTATATCTCCTCGGCGGTACCTACCGAACTGATTGAAGCAGGACGGATTGATGGAGGCGGACATTTCCGGATCTTCTGGAAGATTGCTATTCCTGTCATTACTCCGGCAATGGCTACGCTTGGCATACTTAATTTTATGACGGTATGGAATGACTTCTTCTGGCCGCTCGTCGTCCTGAAGAATAAAGAGCATTTTACCATTCAGATCGCGCTGCAGCAGCTGTTCAGTGCACGTGATGGTCTTGACTATGGGATGATTATGTCAGCAACCTTTACGGCCACACTTCCGCTGCTCGTCGTCTTCCTGTTCTTCAGCCGTTGGGTAATTGCCGGTCTGACCTCAGGCGCAATCAAAAGCTAAACTGGTTTTTAATGTTAAACAAGGAAATAGGGAGTACCGTGAAGAATAATAATGGGCAGAGACAGCAGGAGGAAGGGAAAGGCATATGAAGCTCCGCCGCAAAATCTTGTTCGCTATTATTCTTCTCGTGTTCATTCCCGTGATCGTGATGGGGATTGTTACGTATGCGAATTTTTCCAGTGCCATGGAGAAGAAATCAAGCAATTTTTACTGGATCTCACTTCTGGAGACAGACCGCAAGCTTAAGTTTGCACTCAGCGAAATCTCATACATTACAAATTCGGCTATTATTTCGCCAAAAATTCAGGAAACGCTCAAACAGCCGGATTTTGTACTGACCTACGACATTAAGCAGGACATTAACAACCTGCTGATAAATCATCCGATGATCACTTCTTTCAGTCTTTACGGCAAGGATCGCCTGATCTATCAGTACAACGCCCCTATGCCCTTCAATGAGATGCGCCATCAGAACTGGTACCGCGCGATGGAGGAAGCGGAGGGCCGGCCGGTATGGTCGGGACCCGGAGAGAATGGTTCGGAAGCTACCGGCAATCCGGTACTGGTGCAGTCCAGAATTATCAAGGATTCTTATTCTCTGGAGGATATCGGTTATCTGGTCGTTTACGTTAAGCCGGATTTGCTCGACCAAATTTTCTGGGAAGCTGCAACACTGAAGAAAGGGGATATTCTGCTGGTCAACAAGCAGGGGAATATCGTCTTTAACAAATCCGGTGAGCATATCGGGCAGCAAACCCATTTTCCTTTTCTGCAGGAGGGTTACGCCCAGGCTCAGGATTATTACATTGACAACTATCAAGGAGAGAAATCACTGATTACTTTCCTTCCTTCTCATAATTTGGACTGGAATTTGGTGGCCATCACTCCCATGAATCTGATTTCCTCGGAATCAGACTCTATTCGCAATCTTGCCATCATTCTATCCACGGTATCGCTGCTGTCCGCCTTTTTGTTTGACCGCTATTTCATCCGAAGGCTTGTGCGCAGCATTAACAGCGCGGTCAACGGTATGAAGCGGGTCAAGCAAGGAATCTTTACTCCGATTACGACACCTTTGCGCTCTGATGATGAAAGCGATCTCTTGATTGACGGCTTTAACCGGATGAGCTCGCAGATCAGCGAACTCATTGAGCAGGTGCAAACCGAGCAGGGCCGCAAAAAGGAAGCGGAAATGCAGGCATTGATGGCGCAGATTAACCCGCATTTTATTTATAATTCACTGGAATCCATCAACTCTATGGCGGTGCTGGCGGGGAACAGGGATATCAGCAAAATGGTCATTTCTCTCGGCAGGCTGCTGCGGATCAGCATCAGCCAGAATCAGGAGCTGATTCCGCTGCAAATGGAGTTTGAGCATGTCCGCCACTATCTGGATATTCAGAAATTCCGTTTTGAAGACAAATTCTCTTACGCTATTGACTTGCCCGATACCCTCAGAAATGTGATGACCCAGAAGCTGATTGTTCAGCCGATAGTGGAAAACGCGCTATATCATGCCATTGAGCAGATGGAAGAGCATGGGGTGATCACCATCGGAGCACAAGAGACAGGTAAAGATATTATTATCATCGTCAAGGATAACGGTCCGGGCTTCGATCTGGCCACACTGATGAGCCTATGGAATACAGAGCACAGCAATCCGAAGAAGTACAGCGACAGCGGCGTAGGCCTGAAGAATGTGCATGAGCGCCTGAACATCCGTTTCGGCAATCCTTATGGTATCCTCGTTTGTTCGTCCCCTGGATTCGGTTCGACAATCTGTATCCGTATTCCCAAAATCCAGCCATGAAAATAAGCGAAAACGGGATGAAAGAGGGGCGAGGAGCTGTGAAATGGGTGATGAAATGGGGCTGGATACTGCTCTATATCCTGCTTATGGCCGGAGCGGTATTATTTATAAATTTTGGCAACAGGGAGCCGATTGAAGATAACTCTCCGGAGAAGATTACGCTGACCTTCCGCCATTTCTGGATAAAGGAGCATGACAAGCCGCTGCTTGCAATATATGAAGAGGTCGTTCAGGAATATCAGAAGGAACATCCCAACGTCAAGGTGAATTTCGAGGGACTCGACCAGACGATTCACCGTGAGCAGAAGCTGAAAAACGAGATGGTCACGGGTACACCGCCGGATATGTTCGTGCTGTTCGGCGGTGCGGAGATTGAGCCGTATGTCCGCTCCAACCGGTTGATGGATCTGACTGATTTTGTGCAGGAGAACGGGCTGAAGAACCAATTCAGTGATCTGCATCTATGGACCTTCAACCAGCATATCTACGGATTGCCGATTGAGGGAAATGCCGAGCCGCTTTATTTCAACAAAACGCTGTTCAGCAAGCTGGGCATCAAAATTCCCGGGACGGTTGCTGAACTGGATGTTGCGATTAAGACGCTAAAGAAAGCAGGGTACATCCCGTTTGCTCTCGGCAATGAAGACCGCTGGCCTGCCGGGATATTCGCCCATTATTTAATGGACCGGTATGCCGGACCGGAGCTGATTCAGAAGCTGGTTACCGGGGAGGACGGGAGTACCTTTCAGAATAATTTGTATTCCCAGGCTTTTCAGCATCTGGAGCAGTGGATTGAGGAGGAGGCATTCAGCGCCAAATCCAATGATTTATCGACGGAGAATGCGGTCCGTTTATTTACAAGCGGCAAGGCTGCGATGTATTTGAACGGTAATTGGGATATTAATCTGTTCTCGGGAGACACGGCTCCGGCAGATTTTCAGAATCAGGTAGGCGTGATTCCTTTTCCCGCTCTGAACCAAGGGACAGAACCGTCCATCGCGGGAGGTTATACGATAGGAATCGGTCTCTCCTCCAGCCTGAGCGGAAGCAAGCGGGAAGCGGCGCTGGAGCTGATGAAAGCATTCTATACAAAAGAGATTCAGACACAGATTGTGTATGAGGGGTTAAGAATACCTTCGATGCGGATCACCATTGATCCGGATAAGACAGGACCGGTATTCGCTCAGGTAATGGCTATGATGGAGGATTATCACCAGAGCTTTGTTCCGTACGATAACCTGCTGTCTCCAGAAGTGAAGAAGACCTTCCTCAGTGTCATCGAGGAGATGATCGGCGGAGGGATGCAGGCTGACGAGGCGCTCGCGCAGCTGCAATCCGCTTCGGAACAATACTGGAATCTGATACAAAGTTCTACAGTTCAATAAATCTGGGGGGTGCCGGAAATGACTGCACGGCAAGAGAAATACAAAGTGCTGCTAGTGGATGATGAGCCAATTATTCTGCGAAGCTTGAAGGTGGCGATTCCCTGGGATGAGCTGGGACTTGAGATTGCGGGAGAGGCCAGAAATGGTGAAGTGGCGCTGCGGCTGATTGAAGAGAAAGCGCCGCAGATCATCATCAGTGATATACGCATGCCTGTCATCGATGGTATCGCCCTGATGAAAGAGGTGCTGCCCCGCAGCTCCAAGCTGATCTTTATTTTTATCAGCGGCTATGGGGAGTTCGAATATGCGCGTGATGCGCTGCGGCTCGGGGCATTTGATTATTTGCTGAAGCCGATTGACCATGATGAATTAACGGAGATGCTGACCCGGGCGAAGGTAAAACTGGATAAACAGAAGGAGAACGAGCAGTTGATGCTCTCTGTACAAATGCTGTCGACGCTCGCAAGGGAGCGGATGTTTGCGGAGTTCACGCTCGGCAATTCGCGGCCTTTGCAGCATTTAAAATGGCTGGAGAACAGCGAGCTGGAGGGCGAATATTTCATGGCTGTCGTCAGGCTTGACGACTATGCGGCCCTTGCTGCAAGATGGAGCGCGGAGGAGAAGCATCTCTGGCTGTTCGCAATCCGCAATATCCTTGAAGAGTGGTCAATGGACAATGGCGCGCTTTCTGTATTCCCGTTCTACAATGGAGAATGGGTGCTGCTCTTTCCGGGAAGGCTCGGGGAAGGCAAAAGAGAGCTTGGCGAGAAGTTGGTTGCTGATATTAAAAGGTACTCCAAGCTGGCCTGCTCGGTAGGGATTAGCCGCAGCACGCAGGGGATCGATCAATTGAGCACCGTATATCCGCTTGCAGCCAAGGCGCTGTTCCAGCGCTTCTATTCCGGCCAAGCAGGTGTATTTATTGAAGAGGAGACCCCGGATACAGGCGGCAGGGATGTGAAGTATCCGAAGGAGCTTGAGGTTTCGCTGATCGAAAGCATCCGCACGCTGAACATGGAACGGATGCTGGTGCTGTTCGATGAAATGGCCATCTTTATTGAGGCCCAGGCATTGTCCAAGGAGCTGGCCGAACGGATCATCATCGAGATGGTTGTGGTGCTGTACAGGCAATTTGAGAACCTGAACATGCAGCCGGACTGGTCGCTGGAGGGGTTGCTTGGCAAGCTGCACGGTCTGGGAACCCTGACGGCAATGATTAGCGTGCTGAAGCAGGAATTCTGCGAGTGGATGCTGGAGAGCAACAAAGTGATGGCCCGTGAAGACGGACGCAGCGTTGTTGAGAAAGCCAAACGTTATATTGAAGACAATTATCATAAAGATCTCAGTATTGAAGAGCTGTCGGAGGTAGCCGGTTTGAGCATCAGCCATTTCTGCACGTTATTTAAGCAAATATCCGGTTACACCTTTCTTGAATTCGTTACCAACTGCCGGATGGAAAAGGCCAAATATATTTTGCAGAACAGCAATGTGAAGGTCTACCAGGTAGCTCCGCTCGTTGGTTATCAGGACCCCCGTTATTTTACGCAGGTGTTCAAGAAAGCGACCGGCAAGACGCCGACAGAGTACCGCGAGGAATGTACGAAGCAGGCATAGTAGCTTGGGGATAATTTCCGGAACACTTGGTAAAGGGCAGCAACGATTAAAAATTTATTTGAGAAGTGCACAGATCTCTCTGTGCGCTTTTTTTGCTGGCAGCAGGACTGCTCATCAGTGCCGCAGGGACCATCGGTATGGGGTCGGCGCATAATGTGCTGCTCGCGATTTTGCTTCAAGCGTTGACTGGCTTCTTTTATCCTTGTGTTCATATCTGCATCAATACACTGATTCTGCAAAATACCGAGACTGCCTATATGGGCCGGGTAGGCGGAATTATGGGACCGATGTTTATGGGATTTATGGTGATCGGCATGTCCATGGCCGGATATCTGAAGGGAACATTCTCGCTGTTCGCTGTTTTCACAGGGAGCGGTGTGCTGATCTTGATGGGTACGCTGATTTTGCTCCCGCTGCTACGGATTAGAAAGTTAGCTTAATTTGAGGAAAGTATGACATTTGTCATACTCCCTCCTTGATATTTATGACTTACGGGTATGACACTTCCTTCTCTATAATGAAGTTAGATGAATGTGACCGGAACCGGACACATCCGAGGAGGAAACAAACACGATGACTACGAAACAGACATCCCAGCTTTCCAGTTTGAAAAAAAGTGTGGCTCCCTACGAGAAAACAGACCGCAAAACAAGCGTAAGACAGCTTATTAATACACTTGGACCGCTTGTCCTGTTATGGGCGGCTGCATATTTCAGCCTGTCTGTCTCCTACTGGCTTACCCTCCTGTTTGCGATTCCGGCAGCGGGGTTTGTGATCCGGACCTTTATTATTTTTCATGACTGCTGCCACGGTTCGTTCTTCAAAAGCCGTAAAGCCAACGATATCATAGGCACGATCACGGGAGTATTAACCTTGGTGCCTTATCGCCAGTGGAAACACAGTCATTCCATCCATCACGCCGGAAGCAGCAATCTTGAGAAAAGAGGCATCGGCGATATCTGGATTATGACAGTTGAAGAATATGAGGCTGCCAAGCCTTTGAAACGTTTATATTACCGGATTTACCGCAACCCGCTGGTGATGTTTGTAGCTGGACCTATCGTCGTTTTCCTGATCCAATACCGTTTTAATGCCAAAGGGGCAAGACGCAAGGAGCGGATGAATACTTATCTGACTAACATTTTGATTGCAGCGCTTTATAGTGGTTTGATTTTGGCCATCGGCTGGCAGGCATTTCTGCTGGTACAGCTGCCGATCGTATTTGTCTCAGGCTTCCTTGGCATCTGGTTATTTTATGTACAGCATCAGTTCGAGGATTCGTATTTTGAGCATGAAGATGAATGGAGTTATGTAAGTGCCGCCGTAGAAGGCAGCTCTTACTACAAACTGCCGAGACTTTTACAGTGGATCACCGGGAATATCGGGTTTCACCATGTCCATCATTTAAGTCCGAAGGTGCCGAATTATAATCTGGAGCTGGCCCATAATGCCACTCCGCCGCTGCAAAAAGCGACAACGATCACGATTGGCAGCAGCTTGAAGGCCCTTCATTTCCGTCTGTGGGATGAAGAGAATAGAAGATTTGTAGGCTTTAAGGAAATCAAGGCAAGACTGCGGGAGCCAAAGCCGGCAGTGGAAGCGTTAAAGGTACGCAAACCCGGACTTCAAGGCGAATAGAGCCATCCATATCTTTTAATTGACACTGTAACAGGAGAGGAAGCCAGAACCGCTGAACGCTGACCGGTGCTGAGCTTTCTCTTTTTTGTTGCGGGTTGCCGGTTGCTGCAAGGTTTATGCTAAAATGGAGGTACAATATTGCTGGTAAAAAGGATGGCTAACATGCAGAAGTGGCACCATATATTCCATAAAAGTACAGGTCTGAGCCCTTATGTATGGGTCATTTTTTACATTCTTCCCTTCTATTTTATCTTCCGTTCGTCCTCGATGGACCGGTGGGTATACGGAATTCTCATGATCATTGTATTTTTTGCCTGTTATGTCCTAGCCTTCAAATCAACGGGCTGGGTGGTCTACTTCTGGACAAGTGTGCAGATTATTGTTTCTATAACGATGACCTTGCTGTTCGGGTATATGTATTTTGCGTTATTCCTGGCTTTTTTTATCGGGAACATCCAGAAGCGGGTCGGATTCTTTACGCTGTATTCAATTCACCTGCTGACCACGATTATCGCCATTAACTATGAACTGATTACACGCAATCCGGTATTCATCTCCCAGCTCCCTTTTGTGCTTGTGAGTATGATTGCGGTGGTCCTGTTGCCTGCTACAACGTATAACCGCAACAATCAGGATAAGCTGGAGGTCCAACTGGAGGATGCTAATAAACGTATCTCTGAACTCGTCATCATGGAGGAACGCCAGCGGATCTCCCGTGATCTGCATGATACACTGGGACAAAAGCTGTCGCTCATCGGACTCAAGAGTGATTTGGCCGGCAAGCTGATCAACAAAAATCCGGCGCAGGCTATCGTCGAAATTAACGATGTCCGCCAGACAGCGCGAACAGCGCTCAAAGAAGTCCGTGAGATGATTACACAGATGAGGGGCATCCGGCTTGAAGACGAGCTGGTGCGGATCAGGCAGCTCCTGCAGGCTGCAGAAATTGAGTTCGAGCTGGAAGGCAGTCCCAAGCTGAAGAATACTTCGCTAATTACGGAAAATGTGCTGAGCATGTGTATTAAGGAAGCGGTGACGAATGTGGTAAAGCACAGCGGTGCCACGGTCTGCAAAATTCTCATTGAACCCTCGCGCGTAGATTTGGTTGTTAAGATACAGGATAACGGCAAGGGAATTGAGGGGACTTCTCTATTTTATAAGGGCCATGGAATGCAGGGAATTCAAGAGAGGCTGGAATTTGTAAACGGTTTGTTGGACATTGTGAAGGACGGAGGGACAACGATTGTCATTAAAGTGCCCACAGTCATCCAGCAGACGGAACGGGAGGCGAATCACTGATGATCAACATTGTAATTGCTGAAGATCAGCGCATGCTGCTTGGCGCCCTGGCTTCATTGCTCGACCTGGAAGAGGATATGAAAGTGGTGGGCCGGGCAGCTAATGGTGAAGAGGCTGTAAAGCTGGTCCAGCAGCTCAAACCGGATATCTGCATCATGGATATCGAAATGCCGGCAATGACCGGACTTGAGGCGGCGGAGGCGCTGAAGCAATCCGGCTGCAAAATCATGATTCTGACCACCTTTGCCCGGGCCGGATATTTCGAGCGCGCCGTTAAATCTGGCGTAAATGCCTATTTGCTAAAAGACAGCCCCAGTGAAGAGCTGGCTCTCTCGATCCGCAGCGTTATGGCTGGCAAACGGATGTATGCGCCGGAGCTTATGGACGAAGCTTACAGCAACGAGGCCAATCCGCTGACCCAACGGGAGAAGGAAGTGCTGGGGCTGATTGCCGATGGCAAAAATACTAAGGAAATCGCGAGCCAGCTGTACATTACGACCGGTACGGTTCGCAATTATATTTCGGTTATTCTCGACAAGCTCGATGTGGGCAACCGGATTGAAGCGATTACCAGATTCAAGGAAAAAGGCTGGTTCAAATGAGGATCACTGGGGGACTTTCGGAGTCACCCTATTTTTTTGCTCATTTTCCGGGATTTCATCTGCAGAGGTGGGACGATTTTACTATTTTTGCCACGGAAGAGGGATTGCCATTGGAACAGCAAACCATTTTTGTTAAGATAAATGCAAACATGTGATCTTATCCGTGTTAATTGGTTAATAGAAGATATATCCAATTGTTTGCTTGATATCTTTCGATTTATTATGCTATCTCATTTGGGGAGGAAACTGATTTGCCTGAACTGACATCATCGTATGTAGATTCGCTCGCACCCAACGCCGCTGCCATGAAGAATGGTCAGGGGCTGGTAAAGAAGAAAAGCTTCGTGCAGTTGAACCGTTCGGAGAACGGGGAATTGCTGTTCGGGCAGTGCTCGGGAAGCGGCAAAACGCCTTATGAGTGCTCTGCGGACTTCATTGTGCCGGATAAGCCGGTGTTCCGCTGCACCTGCCCCAGCCGGCAGTTCCCCTGCAAGCATGCGCTGGGCCTGCTGTATGCCTATGCCGAGGGTCAGCCTTTCACAATAGCTGATGTACCCGAGGACATCTCTGCCAAACGCGAGAAGGCCGAGAAACGTGAAGAGACCAAGGTGAAGCAAGCTGCCGAGGGCGGGGAAGCTAAGCCTAAGAAAGTTAATAAATCTGCGCTGAAGAAAAAGATCAACGCTCAGCTTGAAGGGCTTGACCTGCTGGAGAAGCTGGTCCTGTCGCTTATCCGCAGCGGATTATCGACCATTGACAGCAAAACGCTGAAGACGATTAAAGAACATGTGAAGCAGCTTGGCAATTATTATTTGTCAGGAGCACAGATTGAACTGCGCCGGTTCGCGCTGCTGCTGGATGAAGGCCGTGACCGTGAAGAGAGTTATACATATGCGATGGAGCAGTTGACACGGCTTCATGCTTTTATTAAGAAAGGGCGGGCTTATCTGACCGCAAGGAGTGAGGATCCCGAGCTTGCCCTGGATCATGAATCTACTATTGATGAATGGCTTGGACATGCCTGGCAGTTGTCTGAACTGAAGGAATACGGACTGGTGAAGGAAGAGGTCGAGCTTCTGCAATTAGCCTTCTACAGCTACGATGATCTTGCCCGTCAGGAATATGTCGATCTTGGCTACTGGCTGGAAACGAACAGCGGAGAGATTCACCGGACGGTATATTTTCGCCCTTACAAGGCAGCCAAACTGATGCGGGAAGAAGACAGCTTCTTTGAAGTTGGCCGGATTCCCTTGCTCTACAAATACCCCGGAGAGATGAATGCCCGGGTCCGATATGAAGAAATAACAGCGAGACCTGTTACTGAGGCTGATTTGAAGCAGGTCTACAGCAAGACTCACCGCTCTTACGCGGAGGTGCTCAAGCAAGTAAAGAATCAGCTCAAGAATCCGCTGAGTGATAAATCGCCTGTGCTGCTTCTGCATGCAGCAAGTCTTGGGGTAACCGAAAGCGGCCAGTATGTCATCACAGATGAGTCCGGCAGCAGACTGGTACTGGAGGATATCCCTTCGCTGCCTCAGGGGACGGTGGATTTACTGCCGTTTCTTCCGTCTTCCTTACTGACGGACTGTGCCATACTTGTGATGTTCGAGCATCATTTGGATTCAGGACGGCTGACTGCCCAACCGCTGACGATAATCAAGGATGAGGCGGTAACCCGGCTCTTGTACTGACCAATCATTGAGATCATAAACATGATTTATATACCTATAGGGGGACAGCCCATGAGTACAGCATTATTGCAAGAGCTTCACCAAGAGGTGAGAAGACTTTATATCGCCGGAAGTGATCTGGCAGCCGGAGATTTCCGGCTGAAGCGTCTGCTTCCGCAGTTTCAGCAACTCGGTGAGCGTGCTCCAGTCTTCAAGAGGCTGGGTGAGGGTATAACGGCTCTGATAGAGCCCGGCAGTACAGCGGAACCAGTATCCGCTGCAAAGCTGCAGGAGCTGACGCTGCTGCTGGAATCGGTGCTCTACACCCAGGGGGTTACGGCACCCGACGGAACTCCAGGTCCCTTGCGGGCGTTTTATTTCCCGGCGGAGACCCGGCTGCCTTACCGCAGGCTGGCCGCTGTGAGACAGGCATTGACCACGACGGGAAGCGGCAGATATGAGATCGTAATCGAAGCTTTTAAGGAAGGCGTATTTCAGGATATGCGCCTGCTTCCGCTGGCTATTGCCGCTTTGAAAGATCCTTATGCGGAGCTTGCGGACTTTGCGGCGGCAGAGATACTTCCGTCTTACGGCCCGGCTATCGCCGAATATTTGATGGAGCACTTTAATCCGGCCGGCAGCAGAGGCGATGTCCGCAAGCTGCAGGTGATTGGCAAAGTGGGGGGAGCCGGCGTGCTCGAGCAGATCTGCGCAGCCGCAGAGAGCGGCAGCGACGATGTCCGGGTGGCGGCGATCGGATGTCTTGCCGGGCATGAGGCCTATATCCCGTCACTGCTGGAATGGACGACGGACAAGAAGAAGACCATCCGGGAAGCTGCGTTTGCCGCTTTGGCAGCAGGCGGTTCCCTGCAAGGGGGGGAACGTCTGCTGGAAGCATTTTCGCTGAAGAAGGACCGGGCACTGGTGGCGGAGGCGCTCTGCAAGTGGCCTTCGGCCCGAATTGCAGACCAGCTGGCGGTTCGATTTATGGAGGAGCTGCGTGAAGCTCCTCTGGACAACGGGGACAAGAAAAAGACGGAAACATATTGGAATGGATTAGAACCCTATCTAACCGCTCTCTATAGGGAGCGGAATACACAACTAGATGAAGCATACAGTTATGTGATCGGAGAATATCCCCGTTTTGTCTCGTTTGGCTGGCTGCCGCTTATCGATCAGGCAGCCTGGTATACAGAAAAGTCGGATTCTGCAGAATCGCTGGAGCTGCTGAAGGGGCTGGCGAAACAAAACATGCGCTATCTGCCGAATGTTTTCCGTGCGGCTCAGCAGCAGTTGAACCCGGAGGAATTGTACAACCAGTTCGGCGGCACGATGATGAACAAGTTGAAATCAATCGTCTCGAAGGAGGCGGCGCAGCGTGACCAGCAGCTTCTGGAAACGCTGGAGCGGCAGATTATGAATGTGGAACGGGTGGCTTACGAAACACCTTGGAGTTCTTCCAGAGACAGGCTCCAATACTCGAGAGAGATGATGCCTGCGGAGAGAATTGCCGCAGAGTGGGACCCGCGCTGGCTGGACTGGTTCATTGACCGTGACGCACTGGAGCTGGTATGTGCCTTTGCCCAGCCGGGGCATGAGCGTGCCCGCAGCTACCTCCTGGAGAAGCTCCAGGGGCAGAAGAAACGCAGAATGCAAGAATTTATCACGAACATCTTTATTGGTCTGGAACGTACGGATATGCAAGAGGAGGAGCGCCAGGAGCTCCTAATGTCTGTGCTGGAGAACGATCGGCTTTATAATCCTTATATCTTTGACTATTTCGTATTCCAAATGATGCTTCGTTTTCCGGTCAGCTATATCAGCCGTATTGAAGCTATTGTTCCGGTATACAGATACGAATGCGTACAGCAGCTTGAGTATTTGCTTAACCATTTGCGGAGCCAAGAGTAAAGTCATTAGAGGGAGATGAGTATATGTCAACGGGACAAGAGCAGCTTCAGGATTACATGCGGCTGCCTGCGGAGGTATTATATCGTGAGGAGCTGGAAGCGCTGCGCAAGGAGGACAAAGGGAAGATTCCTGCCGGCTGGCAGATGTCTCCCCGGGCGGTGCTGACCTTCATAACTGGCGGCAAAGCCGGGAAAACGATCATTACACCGAAATATATCGGCAACTCAAGGTTGATTGAAATGGCGGTTGCCACCCTGGTCACTGACCGGGCGCTGCTTCTGATCGGTGAGCCGGGAACAGCCAAATCCTGGCTGTCTGAGAATCTGGCGGCGGCGATCTACGGCAACTCGGGGCTTGTTGTGCAAGGGACCGCCGGAACCAGTGAAGAGCATGTGCGTTATTCCTGGAATTACGCGATGCTCCTGGCGAACGGTCCTACTCCGGAAGCGCTGGTCAAGAGTCCGATCATGCGCGCCATGGAGGACGGCGGAATCGCCCGCTTCGAGGAAATCTCCCGCTGTGCTTCCGAGGTGCAGGATGCGCTGATCTCCATTCTGTCGGAGAAGACGATCTCTGTGCCGGAACTGGGCAAGGAGGCGGGCGCCCGCAAGGGCTTCTCCATTATTGCCACAGCCAACACGCGGGACCGCGGAGTCAACGAAATGTCCGCCGCACTCAAACGGCGGTTCAATATTATTGTGCTGCCGGCGCCTTCCGATCTTGAGACGGAGCTGGCCATCGTGAAGAAGCGGGTTGCGGAAATTGCTTCTTCGTATGAGCTGCAAGCTTCCGTTCCGGCGGATGAGGCGCTCCTGAAGGTGGTTACCATCTTCCGGGAGCTGCGCAGCGGCATGACGTTAGACAAGAAGGAGAAGGTGAAGTCACCGGCTGGGGTTATCTCTACGGCAGAAGCCATTTCTCTGCTGACCAACAGTATGGCGCTGGCGGCAAGCTTCGGCAGCGGCGATCTGACTGACGATGATCTGGCCGCCGGTCTTCAGGGAGCGATTGTCAAGGATGATGACAAGGATAAACTGGTCTGGAAGGAATACCTGGACAATGTGATGAAGAAAAAAGGAGCAGAGTGGCGCGGCCTGTACCAGGCATGTAAGGAGATGAACGAGTGATTAAGGCTGCTGAAGCTGGAGTGCATATTTTCGGGGTGCGGCATCTGTCACCGGGCGGCGCAAAGCATCTGCTGGAATACCTGGATCAGCTTCAGCCGACAGCGGTGCTGATCGAAGGGCCTAGCGATGCTTCCGATGAAATCCGCCATCTGACACATAAAGTTACGAAACCCCCGGTGGCGATTTTAGCCTTTACCGATGAGCTGCCGGTGCGTACCGTTCTCTGGCCTTTTGCCGTCTATTCTCCGGAATATCAGGGCATGAAGTGGGCTAAAGAGAATGGAGCGGAGGCGTTATTTATTGATTTGCCTTCTTCTGTAACGCTGGGCTTGCAGGATATGAAGAGACAGCAGCGGGGCAGCGGGCAGGAAGCTAAGCCCGCTGCCGTTGAAGCCGAAGAATCTTCTGCAGCAGAAATGCAGGACGAAGAATCGCTCTACAGCCGGATTGCCCGGTTGGCAGGCGAGTATGATTATGATATGTACTGGGAGCGTAATTACGAGCATAATGCGAATGCCGGGGCATACCGTGCAGCGGTCCTATCCTTCTCCGCACAAATGCGTGAACTGGCGGAAGAGAAGGAGCTGCGGGAGCAGCCGTCCGAATATGCCTACAATGTGCTGCGTGAGTCTTATATGAGGCGGCAGATCAAGAAGATGATTGCCGCCGGACATGAGCCGCAGAAGATCGTCGTCATCTGTGGTGCCTACCATGCTTCGGCTCTGGCCGATCTTTCGGAAAGCATGAGTGATGAAGAACTGGCTGCGCTGCCTTCACGCAGTACGAAGCTGACGCTGATGCCTTATTCGTATTACAAACTGTCCACGATGTCCGGCTATGGCGCGGGGAACGGGGCTCCCCATTATTTCCAAATGATGTGGGAAGCCATGGCTGCCGGGCGGCCGGAGGAGCTGCCGCATCTGTACTTGTCTTCGGTGGCGCGCCGTGTGCGCGGCTCCGGCACACACCGCTCAACCGCAGAGGTTATTGAAGCGGTCCGGCTGGCGGAGTCGCTGGCGTCGCTGCACGGCGGCAGTGCACCCACGCTGCGGGATCTGCGCGATGCCGCACAGACGCTTCTCGGCCACGGTGAGCTGTCGGTTGTAGCCGATGCTCTGGCCAGAGTAGACGTTGGCACAGCCATTGGCAGCCTTGCCGAAGGGGTCAGCCAGACTCCGATTCAGGATGATCTGAACAGGCTGCTCAAACGTTATAAACTGGAGAAATATAAATCGACGGTAGCCAGTGAACTGTCGCTTGATCTCAGGGAGAACCGCAGGGTGTCAAGCGTTGAGGCAGCCTATCTGGACCTGCACCGTTCTGTGCTGTTCCACCGGCTCACTCTGCTCGGCATTTCATTTGCCAAGAACCGGCCAAGCGGTCAGGAGGGAGCTACCTGGGCTGAGCACTGGGTGATCCAGTGGTCGCCGGAGGTGGAGATACAGGTTGTAGAATCCACCCTGCTGGGAGAGACGGTGGAAGTGGCCGGAGCCTATGTGCTGCGTGAACGGCTGCAGGAATGCCGCTCCATCGCCGAAGCTTCGGCACTCATCCGGATTGCCTGCCAATGCGGCATGACTGCCCAGATGGAGGAGGCCAGCAGAGTGCTGCAGAATCTGGCTGCCCTCAGCCGGGATGTGGCCGGCATCGCAGCGGCCGCCAGCGAGCTGTCGACGATTATCAGCTTTGGCGACATCCGTAAGGTGGATACCGCGCCGCTGGTACCGCTAATGGAGGAGTTGTTCCGGCGCGGCTGCCTGTTCCTGCTGGATGCCAGCGGCTGCAACGACGAAGCGGCCGGCAGTATGCTGACTGCCATCAATGAGCTGAACGGGATTTCACTTGAGCATGGCGAAACGCTGGATGAAGGTTTATGGCTGCAGGAGCTGCAGCAGTTAGCAGAGCGGGATGACCGCAATCCGCGGCTGTCCGGCTTCGCCTGCGCCATTCTGATGGAGCGGGCTGCAATTTCTGCGGAGGAAGTCGCAGCGGAAGTATCGCGCAGATTATCTCCGGGGATACCGGCCGATCTTGGAGCCGGCTGGTTTGAAGGGCTCTCCATGCGCAACCGGTACGGACTGCTGTCGCGCATGAGCCTGTGGGAACAGCTGAACAGCTATATCAATGCTCTTGCGGATGATGAATTCAAGCGTGCACTCGTCTTTCTGCGCCGGGCATTCAGCACCTTCTCTCCACGGGAGAAGACGATGATTTCCGAGCTGCTGGGCGAGCTGTGGGGTGTGAATGTGGAGCAGGCCGCAGAGATTCTCACCGGGGAGCTGAAGGAGGAAGAGGCCAAAATGCTGGATGAGCTAAATGATTTTGACTTCGGTGACTTTTAGATGACGGCGGAGAACAGGCAGGAGAATACGGTATCCCGCTGGCGGCTGATTCTGGGTCAGGAAGCGGAAGAAGCCTTGTCAGGCTATGGTGAAGGCGGCAGGCTTGCTCTGACAGAAGAGGAATTGATTATGGATGCAGCGCTTGCCGCCATCTATGATGAGACCGGTGCCGGCAGCAGCTCCGGGAATGCCGGCACCGCCAAGGGCAAAGGTGCCGGAACGGGGCGGAGCGCAGTCCACCTTTCGAAATGGCTCGGGGATGTGCGCAATTTTTTCCCGGAAGATGTAGTTTCGATTATTCAGAGCGATGCGATGGAGCGTAAGGGCTGGAAGCAGCTGCTGTTCGAGCCGGAGCTGCTGGCTGCCGTGAAGCCGGATATCAAGCTTATTGGTACCCTTCTATCACTAAAGGGCAAGATCCCGGAAAAGACCAAAGACACAGCAAGAATGCTGGTTCAGGCACTGGTCGACGAACTGGTCAAGCTGCTGGAGACGGATATCCGCCGGGCAGTGACAGGGGCTTTGAATAAGCGGCAGCATTCTCCTCTGCCATCGCTCAGCGGGCTGGACTGGAAGCTGACAATACAGCGGAACCTGAAACATTATGACTCGGAACGACGGATCATTATCCCTGAGCGGTTTTATTATTTTGACCGGGCGCGCCGCAGCAAAGAGTGGACGGTAATTGTTGACATTGACCAGAGCGGTTCCATGGCCGATTCCATTATCTGGGCTTCGGTCATCGGCTCGATCTTCGCCAGCATCCCGGCACTTAACACCCGTGTAGTAGCTTTTGATACAGAGGTTGTCGATCTTACCGAACAATGCGCCAATGATCCCGTAGACATGCTGTTCGGCATTCAGCTGGGCGGCGGTACGGATATCCATAAATCGGTGAAGTACTGTGAGCAGTTCATTGAAGAGCCTAAGAAGACACTCTTTATCATCGTCTCGGATCTGTATGAGAACGGCAATCAGGCCGGACTGGTGCGGCGGATGCGCGAGCTGCGCGAGGCGGGAGTCCGGACGATGACCCTGCTGGCTCTGTCGGATGAAGGGAAACCTTCCTATGATGAACGTCTGGCGGCGCAGCTGTCGCGGGATGGAACCCCGTGTTTTGCCTGCACACCTGCGTTGCTGCCGGCACTGGTCGAAGGCGCACTGAAGGGACAGGATTTGGGCGAGCTGGCCAAACGTCTGGGAGCTTCATAAGCTTACGACGGTTTGCGGGGCAACTGTTAGTTGAAACATGAGTCAATATCAGCGTACCCAGAGGGTGATGAAACTGTTCAAATTCCCGATTAAAGAACTGGTGTATACAAGTAGTGCGGAGTATGGAGAGCTGAAAATGTATGTGTTTGAACCTCCGGCGTGTGATGAGCTGCGTCCAGCCATTTTGTTTTTTCATGGCGCAGGGTTCTCAGCGGGTAAAGCAAGGCTGGAACAGTTTCAGCATCACGCACATTATTTTTCCGCACTCGGTTTTGTTTCGATCTGCGTGGAATACCGTCCAAGGCACATTGATGGTTTGTTCTCACCTGTTACGGGCATTAAGCATGCCAAAACAGCGGTAAGGCAGGTTAGAGCACAGTCTGCTCTTCTCGGGATCGATCCGTGCCGTATTGTCGTTGCAGGCGCTTCTGCCGGAGGTTACCTGGCCCTTTGCACAGCGATGATCGAAACAGTTACTGGTCTTCCCGATGATCTGTCAGTTAGTAGTGTTCCAGATGTGCTCATTATCTTCAACGGTGGGGTGGACACAGCAGTACTCATTGAAATGTTTCCGGAACTTTCGGTTGACCTCGCTGGCGCGTCTCCTAAAGATCATATGAGAGGGTTTTTGCCTCCAAGTCTTTTCTTTCATGGAACACAGGACGAGAATATTCCTTATGCAACCGTGGAGGAATTCGTAGATGCCATGAGGAAAGCCGGCAATGATTCGCGTCTGGTTCGGTTTGAAGGGCTAGATAGATTGAACTGAAAAGTTTAGAGTAAAGGTTCAGTCGCGACTGCGGGTAATGTTTGGACTTCCGGCCGCTGTTGTCTTCGGATTTCTTGATTATGACCACCGCTGCTCGCGGTTGAAATCCGAAGACAAAGGCGGTCGCTATCGCTCCTACAGTTCCAAACTTCCCCTCCGTCGCTCCCTTTCCTCAAGTTTCAAGTTCAATCTACCTAGGTTATGGATTTTTTATTATAATAATATTCCGTACCAGCGGACTCTTCAGGAGATCGTGAAATTCCTGAATGAATTGGGCTATTTTTATTAAAGGAAATACTTACTTTTCGTTCACATATTGTGTAAGCTGCGTATATCATTTATAATCGGTTATTAAAAAGCACCTATCAATAGGAGCTGCTTGAAAGGAAATGAATTTCTTATGTCAAGTAAGTTAAGAGCGGGTATCGTCGGCGGTACCGGTATGGTGGGTCAACGGTTTATTGCACTCCTTGAGAATCATCCCTGGTTTCAGGTGACAGCTATTGCCGCCAGTGCCAATTCGGCAGGCAAAACGTATGAACAATCAGTCAAAGGCAGATGGAAGCTGTCTACACCTATGCCTGAAGCAGTGAAGAGCATCATGGTACAGGATGCTTCCAAGGTAGAGGAAGTGGCTGCGGATGTGGATTTGATCTTCTGCGCCGTGGATATGAAGAAGGAAGAGATCAAGGCGCTGGAAGAAGCTTATGCGCGTACCGGCACGCCGGTAATCTCCAACAACTCTGCGCACCGCTGGACTCCGGATGTTCCAATGGTGGTACCGGAAATCAACCCGGAGCATCTTGAGGTCATTGCACAGCAGCGCAAACGTCTGGGTACGGAAACCGGGTTCATCGCTGTGAAACCGAACTGTTCGATCCAGAGCTACGTGGGGATGCTGCATGCACTGAACGAGTTCAAGCCTTCTAAGGTTGTCGTGACAACTTATCAGGCAATTTCCGGCGCCGGCAAAACGTTTGTTGATTGGCCGGAGATGGTAGATAACGTGATTCCGTTCATCGGCGGCGAAGAAGAGAAGAGCGAGCAGGAGCCGCTGCGGATCTGGGGAACGGTTACGGACGGAGGGATTGTCAAGAGCGAACAGCCGGTGATCACTTCACAATGTATCCGTGTGCCTGTCGCTGACGGCCATATGGCTGCAGTATTTGCCTCCTTTGAGCAGAAGCCGTCCAAGGAAGAAATTCTTGAACGCTGGAACAGCTACAAAGGACGTCCGCAGGAACTGGAACTGCCAAGCGCACCAAAACAATTCATCACCTACTTCGAAGAAGAAAACCGTCCTCAGACTCAGCTCGACAGAGATATCGAGAATGGCATGGGCATTTCTGCCGGCAGACTCCGCGAGGATTCGCTATACGACTATAAGTTCGTCGGCCTGTCTCACAACACTGTGAGAGGCGCTGCCGGAGGAGCCGTGCTGATTGCCGAGCTGCTGAAGGCTGAAGGTTATATTCAGCCGAAATAAATCACCTGAACTACTGAATTTCATCCGCTGAATAACAACCCGCCGGACCGTACCGGCGGGTTGTTTGTGTATTTTCCTGACACATTGCCTATAGTAATGGTAAGATAGAGAAATGCAAGGCGAAAACTGAATACTGACGGAGTGATATTGTGGCAAAAAGCAAAGGCGGCGGCACAGGCAGAGGAACAGGCAGCAAGGGCTGGACGCGCTGGAACAAAACGGCAAAGCCGGTGAAACCGAAAGGCGTAGCTCCCGGTAGCCAAGGAAGCAAAGGAAATGCTGCTGCCAAGAGCAGCGGGGGAACTCCATCCGGTCGCAGCAAATAACAGAGCGTAGTGCTCATAGATTATGTGAACTGAAGCATCTGATTTTGTACGCTGAAATCAGATGTTTTTCATTTTCGGGACGGAAGCGGGATCAGCATGAGAATTAATAAGTATATCAGCGAAACGGGTCTTTACTCGCGCAGAGAAACGAACCGGATGATCACCGCCGGGCGGATTTCTGTCAATGGAGAGGTATGTGAACCGGGTGCCACCGTAGAGCCGGGGGATGTTGTAGCGATTGATGGACAGACCGTAACCCCCAGCAAGGAGAAACCTGTATATCTGGCACTCAATAAGCCTGTTGGGATCACTTGTACCGCTGCGCGGCAGGTGGAGGGCAATATTATAGATTTTGTCGGTTATCCCTCACGGATCTTTGCTGTTGGCCGTCTGGACAAACATTCCGAAGGTCTGATCCTGATGACCAATGACGGAGAAATCGTGAACACCATGATGCGCTCAGAGAATGGACACGAGAAGGAATACAGGGTAACTGTGGATAAACCGGTGAGTGAAACCTTCCTGCAGGACATGTCTTCCGGTGTCGCGATTCTGGGAACGGTGACCAAACCTTGCGTGACCTATGCGGTTAGTGAATATGAGTTCGGAATCATTTTGACCCAAGGACTGAACCTGCAAATTCGCCGCATGTGCAAAGAGCTGGGCTACAGAGTGCTTAGACTGGAGCGGATACGGATTATGAATATTAGTCTGCACGGACTGGAACGGGGACATTGGAGGCATTTGGGTGAGGAAGAGCGGGAGGAGCTTTTTTTCCGGCTGAATGGATAAGCAACAGCTGAATGCAGGCAAAAAAATCCGCATCAGAACGCTACTCTCAGCGGGCTGTGCGGATTTTTATAAATATAAGCATTTATACGCTTCCACTTGAATCAGGGATCCTCACGACAGTATCTTTGGTTCAAATTGCTTGTTATACAAATCCCTATAGACCCCGTCATTCTTCAGCAACGAGTCATGTGTGCCTTCTTCGACGATCGAACCGGCCTTAACCACCAGAATCGTATCAGCGGCCATAATCGTGGACAGCCGATGGGCGATGACAAGGCTGGTCTTGTTCAGGAGCAGCACATGCATGGCCTGCTGAATGTAGTATTCCGACACCGTATCGAGCGAGGATGTGGCCTCATCCATGATGATAATCGGCGGATTTTTGAGCAGCACCCGGGCAATGGAGATTCGCTGCTTTTCACCGCCGGACAGTTTGATGCCCCGGTTACCCACAACGGTATCATAACCCTCAGGCAATTCCATAATAAAATCATGAATATAAGCGGATCTGCAGGCATCCATGATCTCTGCTTCGCTGGCCTCTGGATTTGCGTACAGCAAATTTTCCTTGATCGTTCCGTTGAACAGATAGGTATCCTGCGTCACCAGACCAATCTGTGAGCGAAGCGAGTCCAGTGTGAAATCGCGGATATCCTTGCCGCCGATGGTGATCGCACCGGAATCAAGCTCATAGAGGCGCGGGATGAGGTTCGTGATCGTTGTTTTGCCGGCACCGCTGGGCCCGACGAGGGCGGTTAGGGTTCCGGCAGCAGCAGTGAAGGAAATATGGCGGAGCGCCGGTTTATCCTGCTGATAAGCGAAGTTTACGTCACGGAATTCGATGTCCTTCCCGGAAGCGTTGATGTGCAGGGCAAGCGGAGAATCGACAATCTGTGGATCCATGTCAAAATAATCAAAGATCCGCTCGAAAAGCGCTGCGGAGCGTTTAATATCGACATACAAATTTGTCATTTGCAAGACCGGCCCGTACAGTCTGCCGAGTAAGGCGACAAAAGTGATGATCGTACCGACAGTTAGCTCACCTTGGATGAACAGATATCCGCCGTACAAGTAGATCAGCAGCGGTCCAATGCTGGTAAAGGTGGAGAGGACCATCATGAACCAGCGCCCGGCCATTGATTGGCGGATTTGCAGTTGTGTAGCTTCTGCATTAATCGTTTTGAAATTTGAATATTCCGCTTTTTCTTTGGTGAACAGCTTCATTAATAAATAGCCGCTGATACTTAACGTTTCCTCAATGACTTCATTCTGTTCGGAGAATTTCTCTTGTGTTTTTTTAGCCAGCTTCCAGCTCAAATTGCCCATTTTACGGGTAGGTAGTATGAATAGAGGAATAACAAATATTCCAAGCAGCGCCAGCTTCCAATTCATAATAAAGAGCGTCACCGCAGTGGTGGCAAGGATAAATAAATTACTGGCAAAATTAACAATCGTGTTGCTGAACACACCTTGAATTCCCGAGATATCGCTAGTCATCCGGGTGATGACTTCCCCCTGTTTGACACTGGAGTAGAATTGCAGCGGCATCCGCTGGAGATGACTGTACATCTGGTTTTTCATATCATGGACGATATTTTGCGATATAAAAGAATTCAAATAATTTTGCAGCACTCCCAGCAGTCCCGAGACAACGGTTGCGCCTAATGAAGCCAGGACCAGCAACAACAGCAGATGCAGATTTTTGTCCGGCAGCGCCTGGTCGATAATATGCTGGATCAGGATGGGCGGCAAAAGCCCCAGAACTGCAGAAACACATAATACGATCATAACCAGAAGCGTTTGCTTCCAGTAGGGAAGAAAATACTTAGAAATCCGCAGCAGAAGCTGCTTGGAAATCTTCGGATGCAGCTCATCATCATCAAATTTTAGCTTGCCATGCCCAGGTCCGCCACCAAATCCTGCTGCACCAAAACCTCTTGACATTACACATCACCAGCTTTGTGTGGAATTTTGTTGTTAAGTCTCTTGCTCCTGTGCCTGCGCCAGCTTGTCGAGCAGTTGTCTGTTCATCCGCAGGAGGGTGTCAATCTCTTCCCCGGAAAACTGCTCCAGTGCCGATCCCAGTACTTTATAGGAAAAAGCCTCCCCGTTGTACCGCTTGCACAGCTCTTCTCCGGCAGGAGTAATATATAGTTTGGTTTCTCTGCGGTCCTGTTCGGAAATGACCCGGGTGACCAAATTTTTCTCTGCCAGAGCATCAATGTGAGTGCTTACCCGGCTCTTGGCAAAAACCAGCCGTTCAGTAACTTCCTTCTGTGATTGGCCCGGATTGTCTTGAATAGAGTTCAGGATGCCGATCTGATGCACCGTCAGCCCCAGCTTTGCTGCACTTTGGTGTGCAAGCTTCTTGAGCTGGCGGGACACCGCGAAAAAGGAATGATAAACCTCACTCGTCTGCTGCGGATCAATCATGTGTGCGGACCCCCTTTGCTGAATATAGTTACGTTTGTGAACAGTTAACAAAGTAAACTAATAATACACCTGAAACAGCGGGATGTAAATGCTATAATTTACCTACCACTGTATAAAGGAGTAAAGCATGAACATTGACCAAAAAGGTTTTGAGGTAAAAGGCTTAAGCTACATTATCAGATCCGCCGACCCTACAGATGCAGCGAATTTATCGATATTAAGGCTGCAGATTGACGGCGAAACCGAAAATATGGACAGAGTTCAGGGTGAGGGAGTTATCGATACTTCCGGCTTTGAACAATTGATCGCCCGGGATACGGAAGATGAAAGAAACTTATTTTTAGTGGCGGAAGCTGAAGGCAAAATTGTGGCATTTTCGAGATGTGAGGGGAATCATCTTACAAGATTCTCGCATAAAGTGGAATTCGGAATCTGTGCAGCGCGGGAGTATTGGGGGTTTGGCATCGGGAAACATCTTTTGGAACAGTCGCTTGCTTGGGCGGATGCGAACGGAATCACTAAGATCATATTATATGTATTGGAAACAAACGAAAAAGCGGTGCAGCTGTATAAAAAGTTCGGATTTGAAATCGAAGGGGTCATCACGAAGGACCGGATTCTTTCTGACGGCAACTACTATAACACGATAGTTATGGGAAGGTTTAAGTTATAAGTTTCCCCAATAAAAAAATGCAGGACCGTCTGTTACGGTCTCTGCGTTTTTTTGTAATGGGCAGCTCTGAAGTCATGTATACCGGATAATCTGCAACAAATTTTTTGCAGCTGCGCTAATGTCATCCGCCCGGGCAATGGCTGAGATGACGGATGCTCCATCGGCTCCGGCTCCGATAACCGGCTGGGCATTACCCGGCGTAATTCCACCAATGCCTACCAGCGGGATAGTAAGGCCGCAGCGCCGCAGCTCTTCAATGACCCGGGTGCCTTGCACCGCCTCGGCATCGTCTTTGGAGGAGGTCGGATAGACCGGGCCAACTCCGAGGTAGTCTGCACCATCGGCGATGGCCTGCCGGGCTTCAGGCTGTGTATGGGCGGAGACGCCGATGATCTTGTGATCACCGAGCCGCTGACGGATGGAGCGGGCCGGCTCATCCTCTTGTCCCACATGGACACCGTCGGCATCAAGCGCGATTGCCAGCTCAATATTATCGTTCACGATGAAGGGGATACGATGCTCCCGGCATATCTGCTGAAGTTGTTTGGCCAGATCGAATGCTGCTGTTCCGGTCAGCGCCCCGGGGCCTTTTTCCCGGAACTGAAACTGCGTAATTCCGCCTTCAATGGCCTGGGTCAATGTGTCTGCTGGTGAAATCCGGCAGTTGACACTGCCCATTATAAAGTACAGCTTCAGGAGCCTGCGCATCTCTTCGCTGTCGATTCTCTTCATCTCACATTTCCCCGCATTCTGTTGCCATAAGCAAAATGATTTGTAGGCCCATGTCCCGCTCCAATGCCAAGACTGTCTTCGATGGCCGCATGGATGAAAGCTTTCGCGGTATGGATTGCTTCCTTAACGGTGTTACCCTGTGCTAATCCGGCCGCCGCTGCCGCAGAGAAGGTGCAGCCCGTTCCATGGGTATGCCGCGTGGAAATGCGCGGGCTTTCCAGATAGATAAACTCGTTACCGTCATACAGCAGATCGAGGACTCCTGTCGTTCCGTCATCATGGCCGCCCTTTAGAACAACAACGCGGGCGCCCATGGAATGGATGAGCACCGCTGCCCGTTCACGGTCCGCCAAGCCGGAAATCTTCATCCCGGTCAGACTTTCCGCTTCCGGTATATTAGGTGTTGCCACCAGGGAGAGCGGCAGCAAATCGGTAATCAGCGCCTGCACGGCTTCCTGCTGCAGCAGCGGTGAGCCGCCTTTGGCGATCATAACCGGGTCAACCACCAGCTTATCCCAGCCATACTGGCGTACTTTACCGGCAACGGCGCGGATGATTTCACCGCTAAAAAGCATGCCGGTCTTGACCGCATCCGGCTGCAGATCGCTTCCGACGGAATCAAGCTGCGCGGTAACAGCCTCCGATCCGAGCGGATATACGCCTTGTACTCCGAGAGTATTCTGTGCAGTCACTGCTGTAAGTGCCGACATGCCGTACACGCCAAGCTCCTGGAATGTTTTCAGATCGGCCTGGATGCCTGCGCCGCCGCCGCTGTCGGAGCCGGCGATTGTCAGCGCTTTGAATACTTTTGTCATGTAGTCCACTCCTTTGCCGCAAGCATTATAGTGTGAGCAGCTGTACCCGTGATCTCTCCTTGTAGGTGTCTGGAGTGACCAGGGCCAGCTGGTTGAGAAATTCAATTTGGAAGGCGCCGGGGCCTTTAAGAGCTGTCCGTTCGGCTGCGATCTCGGCCGCGACACCATAGAAGGAGAGCGCCTCGGCAGCCGCTTCCAGCCATGAGCCGCCGCTGACCGCCAGAAAAGCTCCGACTACGGCGCTGAGCAAGCAGCCCGTACCGGTGACTTTGGTCAGGATGGGATCACCGTTGCTGACGACGTAGGTGCTGATGCCGTCGGTAATTACATCATCTTTCCCGGTAATGATGACCACACATTCCAGCTTTCGTGCCGCTTTATTCGCCAAAGCGATGACATCGCCATCGCCGGCACCGGCGTCAACGCCCTTGATGGCCCAGCTTTCCCCGGCAACATGGGCCACCTCAGCAACATTGCCGCGCAGGGCGGTAATGCGCAGCTCCTGGACCAGCTTATGCGTGACCTCGGTGCGGTAGGCGGTAGCACCGGCTCCAACGGGGTCCAGCACCAGCGGTACCTTATGGCGCCCAGCCGCTTGCCCGGCCAGCACCATCGAGGTGATGGCATGCTCGTTCAGCGTGCCGATGTTAAGCACAACAGCTCCCGACATCGCGGCGATGTCCGCCACCTCCTCATGGGCATCGGCCATGAAGGGCGAAGCGCCCAGGGCCAACAGCCCGTTGGCGGTAAAATTGGCCACCACAATGTTGGTGATGTTGTGCACAAGCGGATTGGCTTCACGTACTTTAGCTAAATAACTCATTATTAGTCCTCCTCAAAGTTTTGTTTGAATCAGCTTGCTGAAACTATAAGCAAAACTGCAAATATATTAAATGAACTTAAAATTAACAGTCAGCGACCCGCAGGTTGGACTATACAGTGCATGTCTGTCCTCATACATCTCATTCCTTTATGCGTTAGCGAGGCCCATTCTATTGCACTTCCACAGCAGACGGCCCCTAAATCAGCCATACATAAGTCCAGTCCCCATACATGAATCTCTAAACTTCGGTCCTTTGAACTTAGCTCCTACAGATTAACAAAAGCATCCTTGCTGTCCGTTTCTCCGCTCAACAGTCCGTTCTCGGACAGCCACGTGTGCACGTTCTCCCAGGATTTCTCCTCCTGCTGTCCAAAAGGCAGTTTTCCTGCATCCATCAGCGGCAGAAGGATTTCCAGACTTTTTGTCTCGATTGCTTGGTCGAGCGGGGCGGTAGCATCTTCGTGTGCAAACAATATTTCAAGTGCCTGCTGAGGCTGCTCCTGTACGAATTGCTGTCCTTTGCGTGCCGCATTCATGAACTTCCGGTAGTCATCCTCCTTATCCAACAAGCCCTGTTCACTGGCAACAAGCACAAGCTCATAATAGTCCGGTACTCCGTAGTCCGTCGGATCGAATGAAGTGACGGGGTGGCCTTCTTTTTCCAATATCAATGCCTCATGATTAATAAATCCGCCGATAATGCCGTCTGCGCGTCCGGTAGAAAGAGCAGGAATAAGATCGAATCCAACATCAATCAGGTTCAGTGAAGCCGGATCGCCTCCGTCGTATTTGACCATTGTCCGGAGCATCGCTTCATACAGGGGAATGGAGGAGTATCCGGCATTTTTGCCTGTGAGTTCTTTCGGGCCGGTTATCCCGCTCTCTGCGGGGACCAGAAGATGATTGAGCGGATGCCTTACGAGCGCTGCGACAGATTTTACAGGTATTCCTTCACTCCGCGCCATTAATACCTGTGGTTGGTAGCTGAGAGCCAGATCGACTTTACCTGCGGCGACAAGCTTCAAAGCATCATTGCTGTCCGCCGGCATTTGAATGTCCACCTCCAGCCCTTCTTCGGCAAAATAGCCATTCTGCTGAGCAGCATACAGGAAGGAATGAACTGCGTTCGGATACCAGTCGAGCATTATAGTCAGCTTGTGCGGTTTGCCGCTGGAATTCTCTGAAGAAGCGGCGGAGGTATCCGGGTCTTTTGCGCTGGCGCAGCCGCTTAAGAGGGTAAGCAGGCATAACAACAATAAGTATGGAATAAGTCGGTGTGATTTCTTATGTGTGGAATGATTGCGATACAGCTCAGGATGGGTCATCGGTAAAATCCTCTTTTCTGCAAAATGAGTTTTTCGAGCACAGCGATACTGAGAAACAAGGCTACACCCAAAGCGGACAGCAGCAATACGGCGGCGAACATTTCTGCACTTTGCAGATTGCCGGCCATCCGGCGGCTGAAATAACCAAGCCCCCGGCTGCCGCCCAGCCATTCCCCGATCGTCGCTCCGATCACACAGTAGACGATAGAAAGCTTAAGTCCGGAGAAAAAGGAGGGCAGCGCCAGCGGAATCTGCGTCTTGCGCAATATCTGCCAGCGGTTTGCCCCAAGCGTCAGGAGAAGGTCTCTGTACAGGCTGCCGCTTTGCCGCAGACCGTCATAGACGGCTACCACAACAGGAAAAAAGGCAGTCAGAAAGACGACAGCAACCTTGCCCCACAGGGTATAGCCGAACCACATAATAAAAATAGGTGAGAGCGCGATCAGCGGAATGGTCTGGCTGATAATCAGCATGGGATAAAGTGCTTTGGCGAGCGGAGCGAACATATGCATGCCGGTACCCAGCAGTGTTCCGCAGACAACCGAGAGGGCAAACCCGATCAGTGTCTCCTGCAACGTGGCGGGCAAATGCTCTCCGAACAGCAGCCCCCGCTTTTCAATCAGCGCTGTCCAAATTGCACTTGGCCCCGGGAGAATAAATGAAGGGATCATGTTCAGCTGTGCTGTGATCTCCCATGCCGCAATAAGCAGCACCACAAGCAGTAGAAAGGGGCCATAAGTCCGCAGCTGTTTCTTATACCATAGAGCTCTCATGCAATCTACACTCCAAATCCTCCCGCAGGGCAACAAACTGCGGTTCATAATTCATTTTGTAATGTCTGGGTCTCGGCAAAGTGACGATCAGCTCCTGCAGCCCGCCGCCAGAGCCGCCGGTCATCAAATAAATCCGGTCGCTGAGCAGCAGCGCTTCTTCAAGATCATGAGTGATGAACAGAACGGACTTATCGAGCCCGCCCCACAGCTCCAGCAGCCAGCGGTGCATCTCCCGTTTGGTGATCGCGTCCAGCGCTCCAAACGGTTCGTCAAGCAGCAGCAGTTCGTTGCCAGCAGCTAGTGTGCGCAGCAGGGCGACCCGCTGGCGCATCCCGCCGGACAGCTCCTGCGGATAAGCATTTTCCTTGCCGGAAAGGCCAAAGCGGCCGAGCATTCCGCGGATCCGGGCGAGTGCCTCGTGCCGGCTAGAGTCCTGCTTCAGCTCCCAGGGAAGCAGGCAATTGTCCAGCACGGTCCTCCAAGGCAGCAGCAGGTCCTGCTGCGGCATATAAGCGATCTGTCCAAGCCGCGAGCGTGTCGAACGAGAGCAGCGTCCATGTACGGTTATTTCACCGCCGGACGGCTCGAGCAGGCCGGCAATGATTTTGAACAGTGTGCTTTTCCCGCAGCCGCTGGCTCCAACAACGGAAATGAATTCGCCTTGGCGGACGGTCATTGAAAGACCGGAGAATACCGGATTCCTAGTCGCTGCAAACGAATAAGCCAGGTTGGTTATAGTGAGCATATTGGAATGTGGAAACCTCCTGCGGGCGTAGTTTGTTTAACGTTACTTGCCTGATCGGCGGCAACAGCAGACACAAGAAAGACCCATTCATTTCCGGAGGAAATAAATGGGTCTGAACGTCACAGTCAGTTAGCTTAGTGCGGCTCCGCTGAACAATTCTGCTCCACTTCCCTCCGCTGGTATGATCCAGATCAGGTTCCAAGGGTCCGGAGCTTAAAGCTCCGTCTCAGTCGGCCGACTCCCCTAGTGAAATAACAGGTCAATATTGAATTTGCAATTGCTAATTAATATACCATATCCCGGCAGTTTGTAAAGAGAAGCAGTCGCTCACTTTTGCTGCAGTCCGGTTATGAACAGCGTGATCATACCAGCGGGAATCGCTTCTTTGCTGGAGCCGTACCGTTTCGGCTGGCATAAGTAGAGGTCTGACTGAAGATGCAAAAAACTTGATGAAGCAGCGGTGCTTTTGGGCAAGATAAGCAAGTGTCCATGCAGTGAAAAATAGAGGGATTTTGAAAGGGGTTCATGTGATGAAGAAGCTTAGTCTGACTATCCTGCTGCTGCTAACTCTGCTGCCGGCAGGGGCATGCGGCAATAATAACAATACAGCGCCTGCGGCTACTGCCGCGCCCACAGAAGGAGCGGCTCCGGCCGGGCAGAACTCACTGGAAGCTGTTAAAGCGAGTGGCAAGCTGCGTATTGGTACGGAAGGGACATATGCTCCGTTTACTTTTCATGATGCAGAGGGCAAGCTTACCGGTTTTGATGTGGAGATTGCCAAGGAGATTACGAAACGGCTGGGGGTGGAACCCGAATTTGTAGAAACCCAATGGGATGGCCTGTTTGCCGGCATGGATGCCAAACGTTTTGATACGATATTCAACGAGGTTTCGATCACGGATGAACGCAAGGTGAAATATGATTTCTCTGAGCCGTATATCGTCTCTAAGGGAGTGCTGATCGTGCGCGAGGATAACCAGGATATTACAGCCTTCGCGGATCTTAAAGGGAAGAAGGCAGGTCAATCGCTGACCAGCAACCTGTCCGATATCGCCCGGGAGAACGGTGCGGAGATCGTCGCTGTGGATGGCTTCAACCAGGCCATAGACCTGCTGACCTCCGGCCGGATTGATGCGACCGTAAATGACGGCTTGTCCTATCTCGACTTAAAGAAGCAAAAACCAGATGCAAAGATCAAACAGGTGGATGAAACGGCCGAGGGGTCGCAAAGTGCGGCAGTTTTCCTCAAAGGAAACGAAGAGCTGGTTAATGCTGTCAGCAATGCGCTGGCTGAAATGAAGAGCGATGGAACCTATCTGAAAATATCGGAGAAGTACTTTGGGGCGGATGTGTCCAAATAACAAATGGAGCTGGCGCGAAGTTGCAGCCGAGTGTCCAAAAAGGATGTCTGAACGATGGATGACCGGAAAATTGGGATTTTCATGGATTCACTGCTGCCCCTGTTTAAAGCGGGGGTGGCTTATACCCTTCCGCTGGCGCTTGTTTCCTTTGCGCTTGGATTGCTGCTAGCTGTTCTTACCGCGCTGTTCCGTCTCTCCTCATGGAGAATCCCGAAGCTGATTGCCCGGTTCTACGTCTGGGTTATCCGCGGAACACCGCTGCTGGTACAGCTCTTTATTATCTTTTATGGACTTCCGGCGGCAGGGATTGTGCTGGATCCTTTTATTGCCGCTGTAATCGGTTTTACACTCAGTGTTGGAGCCTATTCTTCGGAAATCGTCCGGGCAGCCATCCTGTCCATACATAAAGGCCAGTGGGAAGCTGCCTTTTCCGTCGGAATGAGCCGGGGGCAGGCACTGCGGCGGATTATTCTGCCTCAAGCGGCGCGTGTATCGGTTCCGCCCTTGTCGAACTCTTTTATCAGTCTCGTAAAGGATACCTCCCTGGCGGCAAGCATTACGTACGTAGAGATGTTCAAAACAGCGCAGCAGATCACGGCGACCACCTACGAACCGCTGCTGCTCTATAGTGAGGCTGCATTATTCTACCTGCTGTTCTGCTCCGTGCTGTCCGCGCTGCAAAATGTCCTGGAACAGCGGTTTGACCGTTATTCGGCGAGATAAGGAGGAAATCACTTGATTGAAATTCGCGGCCTGCACAAATCCTTCGGTTCGCTACAGGTGTTAAAAGGTATCGACCTCAGCATGGAGCATGGCAAGGTTCTGGTGATTATCGGGCCCTCCGGCTCCGGCAAAACAACGCTGCTTCGCTGTTTTAATCTGCTGGAAATACCGGATCAGGGCAGCCTGTCGCTGGGGGGATTAAACCTTGAATTTACGCAAAACAGGAAAATTCCGCATAACACACTGATGGCCCTCCGTCAAAAAACAGGGATGGTTTTTCAGTCCTATAACCTGTTTCCGCATATGACTGCGCTTGACAATGTAATGGAGGGGCAGGTTACTGTACAGAAACGCAGCAAGGGGGAAGCCAGGAAGCGGGGGATAGAGCTGCTGGCCAAGGTTGGCCTCAGTGATAAAGTGGAGGCTTACCCCCATCAGCTGTCCGGCGGCCAGCAGCAGCGTGTGGCCATTGCCCGGGCGATGGCGGTCGATCCCGAAGTGCTGCTGTTCGATGAGCCGACTTCAGCACTCGATCCTGAACTGGTGGGCGAGGTGCTGAAGGTCATCAAGCAGCTTGCAGCTGAAGGCATGACAATGGTGATCGTCACCCATGAGATGAAGTTTGCTGCCGATGTGGCCGACCGGATCATCCTGATGGACAACGGTGTGATCCTGGAACAGGGAACTCCGCAGCAGGTGCTGGAGCAGACGGAGAATCCGCGGGCCCTGCAGTTTCTGAACCGGCTGAGCGGTGATGATTTATGAGTCGCAGTGTATCCAAGCTGCGTGGAACAAGTAAAGGCAGTCCAGGGGGAGACCCGGACTGCCTTTGCTTGTATTTAGTTCATCTCATGATGCGCGGGGGAGCGCCTGAGATGCAGTCAATAGTAGTTAGTTCTGCGTGGATGCATCATTGACTGAATTCAGATATTCCAGTGCATTGTACAGCATAACAGCCGCTTCGGCGCGGGTGAGCTCGCTTTTCGGATTAAACTTGCCATTTGCATCAAGCGTGTTGATCTTGTATTTCAGCGAACGCTGTATGCTGCCTTGGTAGGAAGGCTCCAGTGCAGCTTCATCAGCGATATCTACAGGAACAATATTGATCAGTGGCAGATTGCCAACCTTCTCCACGCCCTGAACGAGCAGGTTGGTGAACATCTCCTTAGTAATTAGCTTGGAAGGATCGATATCTGCAGGAATATCAACGTCGTTGTAATGGGCGTTGACGAAAGCTTCCGCATACCAGGTTTTGTCTTTTACCTTGGAGAATATAGCGCTGGCCAGAGGTGCCTTGTTGAAATCAATGGCAGCCAGACTGAGTTGAAGTCCACCAGTGATAAACTGCACGCCTTGTGCTGTGGTCACTTTGGCACCAGGCAGAAACTGGGTATCGGAGATGCCTTTAATGAGACCTTGTTCCTTCAGGGAGTTGATTTTGGACTTTCCGGCTACGTTGTCAATATCTTTAAAGCTGCCGCCAGCAGCAAACATCTGTCCTCCCAGCGAGAAGGAGAGAAGTGATACGGTTGTTATCACTGCAAAAGCACTTTTTTTCAGTTTCATGGAGATTCCACCTCTATAGTAGGGTAGGCCGCTTGGCCATTATCAACTCCTTTGACGTTATTGTTGGGGTGAAGGTTGCAGACAATTTAATTTTAAATGGCTATGTCTGCGTTTTCTACATCACTTCCTGAAACATCAGGTTGCGGTAAGGATACTTGCTGAGGCTGCTTTCGAACAATAGCGCGGCACCATACTCCTCTATCGTGACGGATTTCAGTGACCTTGCCTTAACGAATCTGCGAACCAGCTTGTTAACGGCAGTCCTGTCGTTGCGCCGGATTGCGGCAGCAAAGCTTTCGGCGTAACTGCGGCTTCTGGCCAGCTTCCGGTAAAACGGAAGAACAGCTGCGGCAATCCTGCGGTGCATCCTTGCATTAAAAGTAAATTGTACGGTACCCGGCGGGATCGTCGTCCCGTTTGTATAGAAGGATACCGGCAACGGAAAGGGGAAGGAGATAAAGTAGCCGATGCCGTTTGTGCCGTAATTCTCTACAGAAGCGAGAGTAGGAATCTTTGCGAGCAGTTTGCCCATAAGACTAAGGTCTGCGTTAACGATGGCGCTTGACCATTGCGCGGCAAAGCTGCCGCTTCCGGCTATCTTCCGGTAGAACGGCAGCATGGCCGCAGCAACTTTGCGCAGAATGGAGCCAGTCACAAGGGGTCTTGCTGTAGGTGCGATTTCATTTGCCATCCGGACCCTCCTCATATCAATAAAATAATCCCTCAATATAAGGTATGGAAGCCGGGCCTATTTCGGATTGGGCAGACGTTTAATCTACAGGAATATAAATAGTTATTCGCATATTATCAGGATACGCTGAGTTCAACACATCCGTAATTTCAAAGTCCGGCCCCTCCCGCCGTTCATAATTGGTGTTCGGCAGCCAGGTTCCGTAGATATAGTCTCGGGTTGACTGGCTCAACCCGGCTGGGCCATGGGCCTTGAACATGGCATAGTTTCCTGCCGGGATATCAAATTGGACATAAGCTTCCGCTGGAACTTCTGCTGTATCCGCTACCGCTTCACCGATGATAAATGAGAAGTCTCCGTTCTCCTGATAGTGGCAGGCGATGCCGTAGGACATCCCCGGTGACTGTTTTTCCGGAATAGCCATGAACCGCCCGTTTCTTCCAAAGTCATCATAGAATCCGGGAATATCCTTGTAATGCGCGTCTTCATTTAGATTCGTTTTGTACTCTACGCCGATAATCTTTGTTCCTTCCCAGTGGATCAGAGTTGGTTTGTCCATTTCGTGTACATCTCCTTTGGTTTTTTTTTGGAGTTCCAGAAAATTGATGACAGGCTGTCCTTGGATAACGTCTGCAGTTTTGCGGTATCTACCGGGCGTCAGGCCGGCAAAGCTTTGAAAAGCCCGGGTGAACGCTTCCTGGGACTGGTACTGAAAACACAGGGCGATTTGCAGTACGCTTTCGTTGCTTCCACGCAGGCGGTTAGCCGCCTCAGACAATCTTCGTTTGCGAATGTACTCGTTGACAGTGAAGCCGGAGATCGCCAGGAACATCCGCTGGAAATGAAATGCCGAGAAATAAGCCCGGGCGGCAATCTCTGCAATCCGCAGTTCCTCCTGCAGATGTTCTTCAATGTAGTCGAGCGACTGCTGGATTCTGAAGTAATAGTCCATCGGCGTCATTCCTTTGCGCGTTAATTACAGCTTTAATTATGCGGGATATGTTGAAATGTTTTTTGATTCATTGTGCGGAAATTCGGCGGGTGATGTTATAATCATGTCATAGACTTTTCATTTATGGTCAATTTTGTTATGCTTATATCGTAACGATTACTAATTATAAGTACAAGATATAAGGAAATTCTTGCGGAAAGGCGGGAGAAGCCATGAACCCAATTGCGAATATCAGCCAACAGTTTGCTGCGCAAAACTATAAATTGACGCCCCAGCGTGAGGCTATCGTGAAGGTGCTGCTTGATAATGAGGAAGAGCATTTAAGTGTGGAAGAGGTATACATGCGTGTGAAAACGAGTTATCCTCATTTGGGGCTGGCAACGGTATACCGGACTTTGGAGCTGCTATGTGAGCTGCATATTGTAGAAAAGATGAATTTCGGCGATGGCGTGGCCCGTTATGATCTGCGGGATGATCATGCCCACATGCATCATCATCTGATCTGCAATGTGTGCGGAAGGCTGGAAGAAATCAAGGAAGACTGGCTGCTGGAGCTGGAAAGACGGCTGGAAGTGGAGTACGGATTTAAAGTCACCGATCACAGGCTCGACTTCAAAGGCACTTACAAGACATGCAAGCAGAACGGCTGTAAGGCGGACAAGCAAAAACAGGCGGTATCCTAAGGTTTCTGGAGATTAATATTGGGCATAAAAAAGACGCAGAGCTCTGGCAGCCTGCGTCTTTAGGTGTATCATACTTTGGAAAGAAATACTTATAATGGTTATTTCTCTACAGTGCCTTTAGCCTGCTTGGGCCAGAAAGTGTAGCTAAAACTTATAAGGGCATCAATCCCTACAATAATTGCCCAGACTTTTAACGTTTCGAACAGATTCTCTGTTCGAGAAGAATCACCAGTCACAACAATCATACCGTACATCACAAGTGCGCCAATGGCAAAAGCGAGCAGATGAAGCAGCCAGCCGATTCTTTCATTGCGTGCATGTGCTGTGCCGTGTTTTGGCTTGGGAGCAGGTTTTGGACCTCCGGCAAAACGGTAAGCAAACCGTTCATCCGCCCATTTGATCATCCGGTGGCCCCATGCGATGGATACGCCGATATAGATGGCGGAAAGACTATGCATGAATGTGGCTTCTGCGCCATTTCTCAGGTCAATTACCGCAACGGCGATAAGCACCAGATCAATCAGTGGAGTGCAGAACAGCAATATGGCTCCTATCTGCTTCTTGCGGAGGATATAACGGAAGGTCAGCCCCGCCAGGACGAACACCCAAAAGGCGATCTCACAGCCAATAATAAATAACGCCATTTTCGTATTTTCCTCCTAAATAGTACAAGTGTATTAAATCAATTGCTGTAAGTTTAGCATGGATGACCTTATAAATTCAACTATGATATAATTGCCTTATGCCAAAAATAGTGAATCATGAGGAACGGCGCCAACAGTTAGCCGAGGCCGCCTGGCGAATTATCCGCCGGGAAGGGATGGAGGCAGTCTCCGTCAGGAGTGTAGCGAGCGAGGCCGACATGTCATTGGGATCGCTGCGCCATTATTTTGCCACCCAATCAGAATTGCTTGCCTTCTCCATGAAGATGGTGTCGGATCGGGTCAACGCACGTATGGAAGCTATGGAATTTACGGATCATCCACTGCAGGACATCGAACGGTTTATCCGTGAGCTGATGCCGCTGGATGAAGAGCGGAGTGTGGAGGCCGAAGTCTGGCTGGCATTTTCCGTAAAGGCTGTTACAGACCCTGAGCTGCAGGTGCTGAAACAGGAGGTACATAACGCTATGTATGATGGCTTTAGCCAAGCCATTGAATATCTCGCGGCCCGGGGATTGCTTAAGGAGGGATTGGACCTGAGGGCCGAAGCCATGGCGCTGCATGCCTTGGTGGACGGGCTGGTGCTGCATCATATCAGCCAGCCGGAGCAAGTAACCCAGAAAGACCTCAGCACGCTTGTAACCTACCATTTGCGGGGTCTGCTTCAATAACACAAACAAGCTGCCTTGGAATTATGGCAGCTTGTTTGTGTTATTATTTCTCAGGCTTAAGGCCGGTTTGGCACAAACGATTTGATCCATGTTCCGAAGCTTCCCGGATTGCGGGTCTGCACCAGCACCACGCCCTCACCGCGGAATCTGCAGACCAGAGCTTCACCGCTGGTCAAGCTGTTCAGCCAGCCGGAGGCGGCTTTTTCCACCTTGTAGTCCATATAATCCGGCCAAGCCACCAGGTGCCCGTTGTCGATAACTACTTCCTCGCCAGGGGCGAGGTTAATCGCATGGATTGCCCCGAAGGAGGATAGGAACACCGTTCCGCTGCCGCTGATTTCTATAATGAAGAATCCTTCGCCGGAGAACAGGCCGCGGGTCAGGTTCTGCATTTTGGTGTTGACCTGAATCCCATGGGTTCCCGCGAGGAAGCCGTCCTTCTGAACATACAGCTTGTACGACCCGTCAAGCTCAATCGCCTGGATATCGCCGATTGCCCCGGGGGAGAGCAGCACTTCACTTTGTCCTCTGGTGGCAGTAAGCTCCTGGAAGAAGAACTTCTCCCCGCTCAGCATCCGGCCAAGCCCGCGCATCAAACCGCCGTCTACCGTACCTCTGATCTCAACATTCGGCGACATGGCGACCATTGCGCCCATTTCCGCCTTGACACTTTCACCCGGGTTCAAATGCACCTTGAGCATGGCAAAAGCGCCATCATACAATACATCGTATTTCATTGATTTCTCCTCCGATTCTGCCTGGCTTTTATACGGAATTCCTGTAAAACAAGGATACTGTATTATACCATTTTCTGGTCTGCAAGCTTCTAGATTTAAGCGGGTACCAGATTTTTATAATTAACTATACCGGGAAATCAGGTCGTGAATATGTTAAAATTAAAGTATCGGCAGACGGCTTGCCGGTCATAACGATACAAAAGGAGTGTTGCTGCAATGGCACGCACGAAAACACAAAAAGCTTTGCTCAAGGCAGAACGCGCCGGAACATGGTGCGCCGCAAGAAACCGGAGAACAAATGATGACTACAGCGCAATCTCCCAGCATGTACGTCTTACACCCAGCAAACAACAGCAATTGAATAAGATCAAACACAAGGAGCAGATCTTTCGGGATGGTGCTCCTTTGCATTTATACGGGGCCTCATAATTTAAGTCTGTGCCCTGCTGTGTATACGGTACTGTTTTGGCGACATGCCAAACCGGCTGCGGAACACGCGGTGAAAGTAAGTATAGTTGGCAAAACCGCAGGTTTCAGAGACATGCTCCAGCGGCATCGGACTGAAGGTGATCCGTTCCCGCGCCATTTCCAGCCGGACGTCATTTACATATTTCACTATGCTGGTGCCAAAAGCTTCTTTAAAGAGATGCACCGCGCGGGAGACTGAAATATCGACGTGGCCGGCCACATCCTCGAGCCGAAAAGAAATAGCGGCATGTTCCTCCACATATTGCTTCATCCGGTAGGCAAGATAACCTTTAGGTGAGATCACCGGCTGTTCGGTCATCAGTCTATCAATCTCCATGCATAAAATCTGCAGATAACACGCTGAAATCTCTGGTGAGGAGTCGGAGAGCCTGCGCTGCTCCAGCACAAGCTGGCGGAATAAGCCGAGAAAATAATCGCTGCGCGGCAAGCGGAGAAGGGCAGGACGCTGTGTGCGTGTCCACCATTCCTCGATCCAGGGGCCGCCGCAAAAAATATGGTAATCCCCACTTTCAATCCGTGGTTTGCCAACAGGGTAGTTCTCTTTGTCGATGCTTAAATAGTAAGGATCATCCGGGGCGAAGAGCATGAGGTCGCCGGTCTCCACTGTGGAGATGACACCGTCAATCCGCGTCCGGCTGCGCCCCTCCGTCTGCAATCGCAGGAGATAATTCTGGAGGCCTTCATTGAGTGACGAATGGAAAGGCTTGCGGTGAAAAGAGAATCCCGCGGAAAATACGTGGCAGGCAGCAGCAGATGTCATGAGTCCTCCTGGGTTGTTGAAATGATAAGCAGATTGTTCATGTTTTAATCATATTATTCATTTTATTATATACGCTTTCATATTACCATGTAGCTAAGCAAAAACATATAAATGATGCGAAGGAGGCTGTATGGCGGCTCTGGAAGCTACATAAGCAGGCGTGGGGTTCAGAAGGCGCAGGAAATAGATATAAAGGACATTTTGTATAACAGCCCTTTTGTTCAGGTGATTTCCATAGTGTGGCCGAAGCGGGTACGCCGTTTTGAATAACGCAAGTTAACTCTACATTGACTAGGAGTGAGGAAAGAATGCTGAAGATTGGATTACAGTTGTATACGCTGAGAGCAGAGCTGGAGCAGGATTTCGAAGGAACGCTGCGCAAGGTGGCTGAGCTGGGATATGCGGGAGTGGAATTTTACGATTTTTTCGGCCGGACAGCAGAGGAAGTAAAGGGACTGCTTCAGGAAACAGGATTGGTTGCTCTCGGAGCACATCGTCCATATGATGCCATGCTGAACGATACGGAGCAGGAAATCAGCTTTAATCTTGAGATCGGCAACCGGAACCTGATTGTGCCTTTCTTGACTGAGGAACAGCGTAACTGGGAAGAGGTTGTTGCTAATTTCCGCATAATCGGAGAGAAGTGCAAAGCAAGAGGCGCGGTTTTTGCTTATCATAATCATGATTTTGAATTCACAGAGCGTTTTGGAGAGCGCACCGCATTTGACGGTATCTTCGAAGAGGTTCCTGCTGAGCTGCTTAAGGTAGAAATGGACACCTGCTGGGTGTACTACGGCGGTTATGACCCTGTTGAGTATATTCACAAATATGCCGGCCGTTTGCCGCTTATCCACTTAAAGGATATGAAGAAGCTCGAAGATGGCTCGGCAGAGACTGTTGTATTGGGCGAAGGTGAAGTGAATCTTACCGCGATTCTGGAGGCTGCTGATGCGGCTGGAGTGGAATGGGCGGTAGTGGAACAGGATTATTGCAGCCGTCCGGCGCTGGAAAGTGTTGCGGACAGTATGAAATGGGTTAGAGGCTATGCCAATCAAGGGGGAAAAGTTCATGTCTAACAAACTTAAAATTGCTATTATCGGTTGCGGTGGTATCGCAAACGGCAAACATATGCCAAGCCTATCCCGTCAAGAGAATGCAGAAATGGTAGCATTCTGCGATATCGTGGAAGAACGTGCCCAGGAGGCTGCCAAAATCTATGGTGCCGAAGGTGCAGTAGTCTATACGGATTTCCGTGAGTTGCTTGCAGCGGGCGGATTTGATATCGTGCATGTATGTACACCTAATGACAGCCACTCCGAAATTACGGTTGCGGCGCTTGAAGCCGGAAACCATGTCATGTGCGAAAAACCGATGGCAAAGACAACGGCGCAGGCTCAGGACATGCTGGATGCTGCACGCCGCACCGGCAAGAAGCTGTCAATCGCGTATCAGAACCGCTTCCGTGCAGACAGTGAATACCTGAAGGGGATGTGCGAAAGCGGGGAGCTGGGCGATATTTATTATGGCCGTGCCATTGCGCTGCGCCGCCGCGCCGTTCCGACCTGGGGGGTATTTCTGGATGAAGAGAAGCAGGGCGGGGGCCCGCTGATCGATATCGGAACGCATGCCCTGGATCTGACACTCTGGCTGATGGACAATTATAAACCTCGTGTAGTGGTCGGTTCTACCTTCCACAAGCTGGGTCAGCGTAAAAATGCCGCAAATGCATTCGGTCCATGGGATCCTGAACAATTTAAGGTTGAAGACTCCGCCTTCGGCTTTATTACAATGGAGAACGGGGCAACCATCGTGCTGGAATCAAGCTGGGCACTGAATGTCGCTGAATTCGGTGAAGCGAAGACGCTGCTTGCAGGCACCGAAGGCGGTGCGGATATGAAAGACGGCCTGCGCATTAACGGAGAGCGCGCCGGACGCCTGTATGAAACGAAGGTGGACCTGTCTTCCGGCGGCGTTGCTTTCTACAGCGGGTCCGCAGAGACCGAAGCTGACCGCGAAGCCCGCTTGTGGCTTGAGGCGGTTATTGAAGACAAGGACCCGGTCGTCAAGCCTGAGCAAGCGTTTGTCGTGACGCAGATTTTGGAAGCTGTTTATGAATCCGCACGCACTGGCCGTGCAGTCTATTTTGACGGAAGTTCTGACAACTAAGAGAATTTAACACGGATACAATAAGAAAAGCAGGAGTGGAATCCATGAGTTCAAACAAACATTCTGTGGTCATTGTCGGATATGGTGGAATGGGAAGTTATCATGCGCAATTGATCGGTGAGAATGAGCGCCTGGAAGTCGCAGGTACGTTCGACTTACTGGAAGTACGGCGCGAAGCGTCAGTAGAAGCAGGTTACAAAGCTTATGCCAGCTATGAGGAAGTGCTTGCTGACCCGGTTGTCGAGGTGGTTCTGATTGCAACCCCGAACGATGTCCATAAAGAAATAGCCATCCGTGCGCTCCAAGCCGGCAAGCATGTCGTCTGTGAGAAGCCGGTAGCCATGTCCTCTGCTGAGTTTAAGGAGATGACTGCGGCGGCCGATGGAGCCGGACGCGTGCTGATGGTTCATCAGAACAGACGCTGGGATGAGGATTTTCGCGTGATCAAGCAAATGTACGAGACGGAAACGATTGGAGCACTGTTCCAGATTGAGTCTCGTGTACATGGAGCCAATGGCATTCCCGGCGACTGGCGCCATGTGAAGGAGCAGGGTGGCGGTATGTTGCTCGACTGGGGCGTACATCTGCTCGACCAGTTGCTGTTTATGATCGACAGTAAAGTGATCAGCGTGACCAGCACGCTGAGCTATATTCTCGGCAATGATGTCGATGACGGATTTGAAGCGGTGCTGCAATTCGCAAATGGCATCAAGGCGATCGTTGAGGTCGGTACGACCAACTTCATCACATTGCCAAGATGGTATGTGAAAGGGATTGAAGGTTCAGCAGTAATCGAAGACTGGTCGCTGACCGGAAGAATTGTTACCCGCAACAGTGAAAGTGAACACCGGGAGCCCACGCCGATCCGTGCCGGTGTCGGCTTGACCAAGACGATGGCACCGCCTTCGGAAGGCTCGACCATTACCGAAGCGCTGCCGCCGGCAGCAGAGCTTGCGGACGGTTTCTACAACAATTTTGTCGCTGTAATTGAAGGTACGGCTGAGCCTATCGTTAAGAATGCGGAAGTGCTGCGTGTGCAGAATCTGATTGAAGCGATTTTTGAGGCTGCGGAGAGCAATGAAATTATTAAGGATTTTGATATCTACGGGGTTTAAATAACGAACATGACTTATTATCTATGGGAGGCGTCAGGGCAATGAAACTTGGTGTATTTATGGTGCTTTTCGGCGGTCGGGGGCTTGAGGATGCGCTGGATTATGTAGTTTCCAAAGGACTTAAGGCAGTGGAGATCGGCACCGGCGGCAACCCGGGCAACAGCCATTGTGATCCGAAGCTGCTGCTTGAGAATGAAACGGCGCTGAAGGAATTTAAGCATGCGGTGGAGTCTCGCGGCCTGATGATCAGTGCGTTAAGCTGCCACGGCAATCCGCTGCATCCGCAGAAAGAGCTGGCCCGCAAGGACCATGAAGATTTCGTGAACTCTGTTAAACTGGCGCAAAAACTCGGGGTTCAGGTGGTAAACACCTTCTCCGGCTGCCCGGGTGACCACGAGGATGCCAAATACCCCAACTGGCCGGTTGCTCCATGGCCGAACGATTATCAGGAAATTCTGGCTTGGCAGTGGGAGAATAAAGTTATTCCTTACTGGAAGGAAATGGGCGCGTTCGCAACACAGCATGACGTCAAGATTGGCTTGGAGCTGCACGGAGGGTTTTCCGTGCATACGCCAGCTACATTGCTGCGCCTGAGAGAAGCTGCAGGTGAAGCTATCGGGGCCAACCTTGATCCCAGCCATATGTGGTGGCAAGGCATTGATCCGGTGCAGGCCATTCATATTCTCGGCCGCCAGGGCGCGATTCATCACTTCCACGCCAAGGATACCGTGATTGATCCGGAAAACGTGAATATGTACGGATTGACCGATATGCAGTCATATACCAATATGCTTGACCGTGCTTGGCAATTCCGTTCAGTCGGTTATGGACATGACGTGAAGGTCTGGGCAGATATCATCAGTGCCCTTCGCTTGGTTGGTTATGATTATGTAGTCAGTATCGAACACGAAGATGGACTGATGTCCATCGAAGAAGGGTTCTCCAAAGCGGTAGACAATCTTCGCCAAGTGCTGATTGAAGAGCCGCTTGCTGATATGTGGTGGGTGTAAATACTATGGATAGCTTCACTAAAGTCAAATTGGATGACGGGCAGCTGGCACTGCTGGTAGAGACGGCTTTCGGCAAAGATGCGGGGATTGTCTCTTGTTCGGAGCTGACCGGGGGTTTTTTTAATACGGCTTATGATCTTGAATTAAGCGATGGACAGACTGTGATTCTGAAGATCGCTCCTGCAGATGAGACGGAAACGTTAAGCTATGAGAAGGATATTATGCGGGCAGAAGTAGAAGCCCTGCAGCTGGTCAAGGCAGCCGGTGGTATTCCTGTGCCAGCCGTATACAGTTATGACGAAAGCCTGCAGCTAATTCCATCTCCCTATTTTTTCATGGAGAAGATTGAAGGGCAGCCCTACAGTGAAGTGAAAGATACTTTGTCCATCGAACAAAGAGCCTCCATCGAGCAGGAGCTGGGACGGTATCAGCGGTTGATTAACGAGATTAAGGGACCGCGGTTTGGCCTGTTCGGACAGATGCCGGAAGGAACGGTAGACTCATGGCGTGAGAGCTTCACCTCGCTGATGAATAACCTGCTTGCTGATGCCGTCAGACTGGAAGCCAAATTACCGGCGTCCCACGATGAAATTAAACGGGTGCTGGAGCAATATTATCCCGCCCTTGATGAGGTGACGGAACCCCGGCTTGTGCATTGGGATTTGTGGAATGGCAATCTGTTTGTGAAGGATGGAGTTATTGTCTCCATTATTGATTGGGAGAGAGCGTTGTGGGGCGATGTGCTGCAGGAGTATTATTTCCGGCACTTCGAGGACTCAGCAGCCTTCCACAAAGGCTATGGTCTCACCTTCGACAGCCCGAACGAGATGAGGCGCAAGAAACTCTATGACCTGTATCTCGACCTCATCCTTGTGATTGAGTGTTATTCACGGCAGTATAAGGATGAGAATCATGTAAGCTGGACCTTGGATAACCTGACGGAGAGCTGGAGAACATTCACCGGCAGCGGTGAAGCCATAAAATAGAACGCGGAAGGCCGGTCCTCTGAAGGGAGACCGGTCTTCTTGCTGCTCTGATTAACCGGAAACACTTCTTTTGTGGGAGGCTGGTTTACAAATGCTGAGTTGGCTGAATCTTCATATCGATACGATAAGCTTGTTGTGGTTGCTGCCTGTATGCTTTATGTTTCATGATTTTGAAGAAATTCTTACTGTTGAGTCTTGGGCAGGCAAATACGGCAGCCGCGTGGAAGCGGCTCTTCCTAAGTACATGAGCACAATGTATAGGAGTACCATGCGCATGACGACGCGGGCTTTTGCTATGGATGTGCTGTTCGTGTATATTCTGATAGTAACAGTGACCGTACTTGCAGTATTCTTTTCTTTTTACTTGTTATATCTGGCGGTTCTTGCCGTTTTCCTGCTGCATGTTTTTACACATCTGGGGCAAAGTATCTATCTGAAACTGTATACTCCCGGTGTAGTAACAGCGGTGTTAGTAGCATTGCCGTATTCACTGTATGCCTTTTACAGGCTGCTGGAGGCAGAGACCGTTAGCTTTGCGGATATAGGCTGGTCGCTATTGCTCTTGCTGTGCCTGGCTCCACCGGCTGTCTGGGGCCTGATGAAGAGCAGAATGCGCCGCAATCAAGGGTGAAACCGCTTGAATCTCTAAAGACACATTTTCAGAAAGCACTTGACGTAAGACTATAAAGATAGATAAAATAATACTTATTGCCTTTCTATATACTGAGAATCATTATCATATCTTGAAAAGAGCAGAGAGGGTGACAGGATGGAGCGCCTTTTAGAGGTAAAGGACCTAGCAATATCTTTCAAAACACGCGGCGGAGAAGTGCAAGCAATCCGTGGCGTCAACTTCCATGTAAATAAAGGGGAAACACTGGCGATTGTAGGCGAATCCGGTTCCGGTAAAAGCGTAACTTCCCAAGCGGTCATGAAGCTTGTTCCTGAGCCGCAGGGTATTTATAAACGTGGACAGATTTTGTTCGATGGTCAAGACCTGATTAAGAAGAGTGAGAAGCAAATGCAGAAGATTCGCGGTAAGGAAATCGGTATGATCTTTCAAGATCCGATGACCTCGCTGAATCCGATGATGAAGGTTGGTAAGCAAATTACCGAGGTTCTGTTCAAACATGAGAAAATGTCCAAAGACGCTGCATACAAACGGGGTGTCGAATTGCTCAATTTGGTGGGAATTCCTTCACCTGAGCGTCGTTTCCAGCAGTACCCGCATGAGTTCAGCGGCGGTATGCGCCAGCGTGTCGTTATTGCCATGGCACTTGCAGCCAACCCTAAGCTGCTGATTGCCGATGAGCCGACAACAGCACTCGACGTAACGATTCAGGCGCAAATTCTTGACCTGATGAAGGATATCCAGAAGAAAATTGATACGGCAATCATCTTTATCACCCATGATCTCGGTGTCGTGGCCCGAATGGCCGACCGTGTAGCCGTTATGTATGCAGGACAAATTGTCGAGATGGGCACAGCAGAAGAAATTTTCTATGACCCAAGACATCCATATACCTGGGGATTGCTCGCTTCCATGCCGAGTCTGGAAAGCAAGGGCACCAAGCTTACAGCCATTCCAGGAACCCCACCCGATCTGATCAAACCGCCTAAGGGCGACGCCTTTGCCTTGCGCAGCACCTATGCGATGCAAATCGATATGGAGAAAGAGCCGCCAATGTATAAGGTTTCGGACTCCCATTTGGTGAAATCCTGGCTGATGCATCCGATGGCTCCGGCTGTAGAGCCGCCTGAAGTTGTGAAGAAGAGACAACGCGTGCTGAAAAATGCTTATCCGGAGCCGGTTCTGGTGGAAAGCTTCAGCGTGAATTAATTAGATCAAGTAATGGCATACTATTGAGATTAGCGTCAGGCCTTCGTAAGGCTTGGCGCTTTTTTGCGTGGGTATAGAATTTTATATTTTATATATAGTTAAAACGAAACTAATATGTGTAAATAAAAGTATTGACTAATTTTTATTTTCGCAGCAAAATGTAAGGGTATACATAGGAGGTAAGATAATGAAAAAATACACATTGACCACATTGATTTCGTTAACATTATTGGCAGGCTGCAGCGGTGACGGCGGTACGCCGCAGTTCAATAATGTTTCAGTACATGATCCTTCTGTTATCAAGGTGAACAATACATATTATGTATTCGGTTCCCATTTGGCTTCGGCCAAATCCAAGGACCTGATCTCATGGAAACAAATTTCCTCCGGCGTAGCGGACGGCAACGTGCTGATTCCCAACGTGACCGAGGAATTGAGCCAGACCCTGAGTTGGGCCCAGTCGGACACACTGTGGGCACCGGATGTGATTCAGCTGGCGGACGGGAAGTTCTATATGTACTATAACGCCTGCCGTGGGGATTCTCCGTTGTCTGCAATGGGTATTGCTGTAGCCGACAAGATTGAAGGACCGTATAAGGATCAGGGGATTATCCTGAAATCCGGCATGGCTGGTGTAGGCAATGACGGTGAAATTTTTGATGCTACCGTCAAACCGAATGTGGTTGACCCTGATGTGTTTTTTGATAAAGACGGCAAGCTGTGGATGGTGTATGGCTCTTATTCCGGCGGGATCTTTATTATGGAGCTGGATGCCGCTACCGGCTTCCCGTTACCGGATCAAGGCTATGGCAAAAAGCTGCTGGGAGCAAATCACGCCCGGATTGAAGGCCCTTATATGCTGTACAGTCCGGAAACCGATTACTATTATCTGTTTCTCTCCTACGGGGGACTGGACACCAAAGGCGGCTATAATATCCGCGTAGCGCGTTCCAAGAATCCTGATGGTCCTTTTGAAGACTCCGAAGGCAAAGCGATGATTGACGCCAAGGGCACGGCCGGCAAGCTGTTCGATGATCCGGCTTATTCACCTTACGGGGTGAAGCTGATCGGCAACTATAAGTTCATCAATAGTTCAACTGAGAATGCTGTAAGCGAGGTTGGCTACTTGTCGCCGGGACATAATTCGGCTTATTATGATGCGAAGAAGGAGGAATATTATCTGATCTTCCATACGCGTTTCCCTAACCGGGGAGAAGAACACGAAGTTCGAGTACATCAGATGTTCATGAACAAGGATGGCTGGCCGGTTGTCGCTCCTCATCGTTACAGCGGTGAGAAGATCGGGACTTATACTGCAGCGGAAGTCACCGGAGATTACAAATATGTGAATCATGGCAAGGACATTACAGCAAATACAGTGCAGTCGGAACTGATTCAGCTGGGTGGTGATGGTAAGATATCAGGAGCGGTAACGGGAACATGGACGATAAGCGGAGAACACAACGCTGAGCTGACAATAGATGGGACTGTGTACAGTGGTGTCTTCCTGCGAGAATGGAATGAAGCCGTTGAGGGCGAAGTCATGACGTTCAGTGCACTTTCTGCCGAGGGGATTGCTATCTGGGGAAGTCATGTCTCATCTGCAGCAGAGAGCAAATAAATCTATTATTATATATTTGGTCAAAAGCTCCAGCCCACTGTGAAGAACGGTGAGCTGGAGCTTTTTTCAAAAATATAAGCATTTATATGCTTCACGCTTATGATGAAAAAGCCTCAATGGCAATATGCCAATCCTCCTGTGTGGTTCAGTATTGTTACATTCCTGCTTTCATAGAATGTTCGTTTTGTGCTAAAATTTCAGATTAAAAATACTAACGACCCTGTTACCCCATACGTTACAATGACTTCAGTATAAATACAAATTTTACATTCAGAAATGAGGGTTTCAATAAGATGTACAAATTCAAGTATTATAAGCAGCCCGAAATTTTGAAGAATCATTTGAATCTTGGAGGGGGAAATCCGGCAGGTGAAAAACTTGACGTAACAAGTTTGTATTTTACACGCAACGAAAAGCCGGTTCTTCCGGTGATGGGTGAATTCCACTTTTCAAGATATGACCGCAATTACTGGTATGAAGAGCTGTGCAAAATGAAAGCCGGCGGGATTACTGTGGTATCCACCTATGTGTTCTGGATTTATCATGAGGAAATAGAAGGTGAGTTCGATTTTACCGGAGATAATGATTTGCGGGCTTTTATCCTGGAGTGTAAAAAGGCCGGCCTGGAAGCCGTAATCCGGATTGGACCTTGGGCGCATGGCGAATGCAGAAACGGAGGATATCCGGACTGGCTGCTCAAGAAACCTTTCAAGCTGCGTGAGAATAATCCGGAATATCTTGAAAAAGTACGTATTTATTATGAGAAGATTTCTGAACAAGTGCAGGGGCTTTTCTATAAGGACGGGGGAAACATTATTGCCGTCCAGTTAGATAATGAGCTGACAAACGATGCATTTCATCTGTCAAAATTAAGAAAACTGGCCATAGAATGCGGGATGATTGCGCCAATCTACACAGTAACAGGATGGAATGCTGTTGCAGGTGCCCAAATTCCTGTTGATGAGGTGGTTCCTGTATTTGGAGGATATTGTGATGCACCATGGGATGAACATACTAATCCGCTTCCGCCGTCGCCTCATTATTTCTTCACCGGAATGAGAAATGACACAGGAATAGGAACGGACCTCCTTCCCAGACGAACTGAAGAAAACGGGGAATGGCAGATGCCCTATGAACGTTATCCATTTGCAACCTGTGAATTAGGCGGCGGTCTGCAGGTGACACACCACCGTAGATATATTGTAAAAGGTATGGATATCTATGCCGTATCGCTTGTTAAGCTCGGTGACGGTAACAACCTGATCGGGTATTATGTGTATCATGGCGGCACCAATCAGATTGGAAAACTTTCGACGTTCCAGGAGTCCAAGGCGACAGGCTATCTAAATGATTATCCGATTCTTTCCTATGATTATCAGACTGCCTTATCGGAGTATGGCGAAGTAGGAGAGCAGTACGGGCTGCTGAACCTTCTTCATTTGTTCGTACAGGATTTCCAGGAAACCTTTGCACCGATGGTCAGAGTGGAAGCCGAGCAAGTCGTGAGAAGGGATGATACTTCCTCTCTGCGGTACGTTATGCGTACAGACGGTGAAAGCGGATACGTATTTGTGAACCATTACCAAAGACTCTCCAAGCTTGAAGATATTCAAGGTGCTGTGATAAATACGGGTATTGTCACCTTCCCGCCTATTGATGTGCGCGGAGATATCAGCTTTTTCTTGCCGTTCCAGATGGACCTGTCGGGGAGTGTCCTGACCTATGCAACGGCGCAGCCTTTATGCAGACAGGCAAACACCTATTTCTTCGTACAGATCCCCGGTATCGCCGCGGAGTATCAATTCGGAGATGGACAGAAATTCACACCAGAGGCAGGGAAGAGATCTGCACTCCGGGTAAATGATATTGCCATTGTTACACTTACATGGGATCAGGCCAGATATTTGCGCAGACTGGATGGAGAGCTGTACATCGGTGACGAGTGTGACTTGTTCAAAGCGAATGGTGAAATACGCTCCATTGAAGAAGGAGATTTCGGCTATTGGTACTGGAATGGCGAAGGCTTTGAATTCAGATCAGTCCGGCAGCCCTATACCGAGCCTGTCATCGCATTTACGAATGTGGGACAGCCTCTATTTGAACCGAAGCATACGGAAGAACTTCATATCGGTGGTGAGCGAAAGGTCACCTGGCAGAAAGTTACGGTTACAGGATCTCAAGGCTTCGTAAATATTGATTATTATGGAGATGCAGCACAGATTTATGCGGATGGAGAACTGGTTGCCGACAGCTTCTATTACGGAAAGACGTGGAGAGTGCCAGCAAGGCTTCTGGACGGTAAAGAATGCTATCTTGTGATTTACGGAAATACGGGATGATTTTTATAGAGAGTTTTGAGGTGTTACAAGAATCAGATCCGGTGAACAGTGGCTGGATACGGACGGCTATCGAAGAGTACTCCGCTGACTGTAACCGTAGCAGATGTTTCTCCCGGACAAGCGGTATTGTCTAACGACAACTGGGATATAGACGGAAGCTTCAAGGTCAGTAGAAGAATGTAATGTAACGCTAACGAAACGATAGATTACGAAAAGAAGTGCCATAGATCAAGACCCCTCGGCCAAAGGGAGAGCAAGCGCCTTTAGGCGCAGTCGGTGTCACAAGGCTTCCAGCCGCAGAGCAAGGAGCTGTCCCAAAAGTAGTTTTCTACGAGCGGAGACAAACCACATTTATTCTCAAAACCGTAAAATTCAACAGAGCAGCGATTCTCCTGTTATTGGAGGATCGCTGCTCTGCGTTTTTGGTCATTTGCAGCTTGCTTCAGCATATTATGGGCAAGCGAAAGCCAACCGACCTCAAGCGTCACTTTTTCCATGCCGCGAAGCAGAAAGCGCCGGAAGCCCCGGTTATTCTTCAGTTGTCCAAATACACTTTCCGGTTCCGTCATTCGGCGTACGGCCAGGGCATAGCCTTCCTCGCTTCGCAGGATGGCCCGAGCCTGCTTCTGGTACCGCAGCCTCTCCAGACTGACAACCACTTCCCGGTTTCCTGCTGCCTTGGTGCAGCGTTCCTTCAGCGGACAGCCTTCGCAGCTTTGGCTTCGGTAATGACGTTTGTGAATTTCATATCCACTTTGTAGCGTCTCCTTGCTCTCTTTGCGGAAATGCAGCGTTTCTCCGGCTGGGCACGTCCATGTATCCTTGGTTTCACTGTACGTCCAGTTCTCACTCTTTCCGACATTCTCTTTCCAAGCTTTGCTTTTTTCTTTGTGGTAGCTGCCGTATTTCACGACCGCCTGAATCTCTTCTTTTTCCAGATAGGCGTAGTTTTCTTCACTGCCGTAGCCTGCATCCGCAATCACCGTCTGCGGAAGTTTCCCCAGGATCTGCCTTGCCTTTTCCAGATGCGGCTGTAAACAACGGGTGTCAGTAGGTCTCGGGTGTAGACTGTAGGCCAAAATAAACTGGTTTTCGGTTCCGATCTGTACATTGTATCCGGGTTTGAGCTGACCATTTCGCATGTGGTCTTCCTTCATCCGCATGAAGGTTGCATCCGGGCCCGTCTTGCTGAAGCTATTTCGGTCGCCAAGCAGTGTTTGGTACTGTTCGTACTTCAGCAGCCTGGGCAGCAAATCCTTGCGAAGCTTTCGAACGGCTTTTTTTAAGGGCTTGTCTTTGGGTTTGTCCATGAGCTTTGACTCCAGCGCCTGGGTCAGGTGTTCCAATTTCCTACTACTCATCTCGCAAGATTCGCCGAGTTCGGCGAGGTCCTTTCCCTGGCACTCCCGTTCTTCTTGGTGCTCTGCCGCTTCAATGTCAGCAAACAGAGCATGGACGTTCTCCTGCAATTTCGCTTTGTGTTTGCTGACCGCTTTGCCCCAAACAAAGGTGTAGCGATTGGCATTGGCCTCAATCTTGGTACCATCCACAAAGTAATGCTCCAGAGACACGTATTTTTCGTCAGCCAGAAACTGAAGCACGGCGGTAAATACGGTTTCGAGGACACTTCTCATCCGCTGGGAACGGAAGCGATTAAGGGTGCGAAAGTCGGGGCGTTGCCGTCCGGCCAGCCACATGAAAGGGATGTTCTCTCGCACGGCTTTAGCGATTTGACGAGACGAATAGATTCGCTGAGTATAAGCGTAAATAATGACTTTGGTAAGCATCTTAGGGTGGTAGCTGTCGCGGCCGCCGCCAGGATAGACAGCGTCAAAGATAGCGTCGTCCAGGCGATTTACGGCTGCGTTAACGACACAAACGAGATGATTTTGTGGGATGTCTTCTTCTAAATCCATTGGCAAGTAAAGTTGGTCCATGGTATATTGAATGTACAAAGAAATCGCTCCTTTGGGGATGGTGGGTGGTACTTCCATTTTACCAAAAGGGCGTTTTCTTTGTTGTTTTTTAGAGGATTGTAGAAACAGTTCCCGCTTAAACAGCGGAGAGGACGGACTGATTGTGGAAAAGCGGTAGCGGTCGCCTTTGTCCCCGGATTTTCACCGCTAAGGAGAATCAAAAAAATCTGGGGACAACAGCGATTGGAACAACGGTCCGTTCGCGGAGCGTCCACCCAAGTGCCCAAGTTGATCTTACTCAAAAACAAGGGCTGTCCCAAGCAGCCATTTCATGGCTTTTGGGACAGCCCCTTTGATTGCAGGTTAGACTATGGTTATCCATTCTCGTACTTGCTTAGGGCGATAACAGCATTATGGCCGCCAAAACCAAAAGAATTGGAGATTCCAATCTTGAGCTCGCCTTTGCGGGCAGTATTAGGCACATAATCCAGGTCGCATACTTCATCAGGGATTTCCTGATTGATGGTAGGCGGAATGATGCCGCTACTCAGGCTTTGAATCAGAGCGATGGCTTCCAGCCCGCCGGCAGCTCCGAGCGTGTGGCCGGTCATCGATTTGTTGGCGGTAACCGGAATGCGGTAAGCCGCTTCCCCGAACAGCTTCTTAATCGCCAATGTTTCCGAGCGGTCCCCGATAATGGTGCTGGTTGCATGGGCGCTAATAACATCCACTTCCTCCGGGTTGATTCCCGCTTCGCGGAGTGCAAGCTTCATCGCCTGAAAAGCACCGATGCCTTCCGGATGGGTGGCTACCATGTGATAAGCATCAGAGCTGGCGCCATAACCAATGACTTCTCCATGAATCACGGCATTTCTGCGCAAGGCGTGGGAGAGTGATTCCAGAATGACAATCGCACCGCCTTCGCCGATAACGAACCCGTCACGCTTGCCGTCAAACGGGCGGCTGGCTCTCTCGGGCTCATCGTTGCAGGTGGATAATGAAGTAGCGTTTCCGAAGCTGGCTAACGAAATCTCGCTGACCGCCGCCTCGGAGCCTCCGGCAATTACACAATCAGCTCCGCCGTAACGGATTAACCGGAACGCTTCTCCGATCGCCGTATTGCCGATTGAACAGGCGGTGACCGGGGAGAGAGTAGGACCCAACGCTCCCAGCTTAATGCTGATCGTCGCAGCCGCCATGTTAGAGATCAGCATGGGTATCAAGGTGGGACTGACTCGTTCCGGTCCCCGTGTCCGCAGTACATCCCCTTGCTCCATCAAGGTATGAATACCGCCTACCCCGGAACCTACATATACAGCAAGCCGTTCTTTGTCAATCTGATCACGCTGAAGACCGGAATGCGCCCACGCATCTTCGGCGGCAGCCAGTGCGAATTGGGTGAACCGGTCCATCCGGCGGGCTTCCTTGCGGCCGAATCTGCCCTCAGGATCGAAGTCCCGCACTTCAGCGGCAATTTTGGATTTGAAATGTGAGGTATCAAATGAAGTTATTTCGGAAATTCCCGATTCGCCTGCAGTCAGGCGGCTCCAGAATTGCTCTACAGTGTTGCCAAGGGGCGAGATCAAGCCCATCCCGGTAATTACTACGCGTTCCATAATCGTCCTCCTCCATCCTTGTACATAGGGGTTATACAAGTATTTTTCCACTTTACTTATCCTATTACAAGTTGTAGTTTATACTAGTATAATTACTACTATTTATAGGACGGTTTCAGAAAGGCAGGAACAGATATTGTCCAATCAGACGAGGCTTCAGGCATTATCGGATTTCTTAAAATCACGCCGGGCGGCGATCTCTCCCGCTGACGCAGGTTTGCCGGAAGGGACGCGCAGACGAACGCCCGGGCTCCGCAGAGAAGAGGTAGCGCAGCTTGCCGGAGTCAGCAGCACATGGTATACCTGGCTGGAACAGGGACGTGATATTAAAGTATCGGCATCTGTGCTGGATTGCATTGCCTCGGCACTGCAGCTGACCAAGGATGAGCGTAACTATTTATTCGCTTTGGCCCTTGAGAATGGTCCCGGGAATATGCCATTTGAGCAGGTGGAGGTTTCCGTCATTAGTCCGCCACTGCAGAAAATTCTGCAGGAGCTTACCACCTGCCCGACCCTTATTTCGGACCGGCGCTGCGGCATCGTCGGCTGGAATGAAGCGGCGGCACATGTTTTTCTGGATTTTGCCTCGTTGCCGCAAGAAGAACGGAACATGATCCGCCTCTTGTTCGAACGCAAGGAATTTCAGCGGCTTGCCGTGAACTGGGAACAATTCGTCAGGGGTTATCTGGCTATTTTCCGGGCGTACTACGGGCAATATGTTGAGGATCACTGGTATGATGATTTTATTGCGGAGATGAAGGGCAAACATCCTGCTTTTCAAGCACTTTGGGAGGAGAGCCAGGTTAGCTCAGCTCCCGATGTGGTGCTCGAATTCCGCCATGCCAAAGCAGGTAAGATGCTGTTTCATCTAACTTCACTTCAGGTTCACGGAAGCACAGATCTGCGCTGCAGCATCTATACCCCCGCAGGAGCTTCAAATACAGAAGCCAAGCTGAAGCAGCTTATCGGGCAGTCCGCGATACATTAACCTGATAAATTATTTTTATGCATTCATAAAAAACTATAAATATGCAATATGGGATTTACAGCATATACTCCTAATATAGTGTTCAATTCCTATTGGATCGGAAAAGGGGTTAAGTGCAATGGCAACAGTAAGCGGGTTGGAAGGTGTAGTGGCTGGAGAAACAGAAATTGGTTTGGTAGACGGAGAAAAAGGTTATCTGGTTTACCGCGGATATTGGGCGAAAGAACTTGCAATAAGCCGAAGTTACGAAGAAGTAGCTTATTTGCTGTGGAATGGCCATCTGCCAAGTTCGGAGGAGCTGGAGATGTTGAAGCTGGAAATGGCGGCGGCCAGAGCGATGCCGGAGTATCTGTGCAGAATTGTTGATCTGCTCCCGGCTTCGGTTCCGATGATGCTGGTTCTGCAAAGCTCAGTAGCTGCGTTAGGGGAGCAGGGGAATGCAACATGGCCGCCGACGCTCCGGCAAGCCGTGCGGTTGACTGCGCTATTGCCAACGATTATTGCTTACAGATACCGCAGGTTAAAAGGACTGCCTATTGTGGAGCCGCTTCCAGAGCTTGGGCATGCCGCTAATTATTTGTATATGCTGAATGGACAAATTCCGCAGGAAGCCCATGTGCAGGCACTAAGTGCGTACTTGATTCTTTGCATGGAGCATGGAATGAATGCCTCGACTTTTGCCGGACGCGTGGTTCTCTCCACCGAATCTGATATGTGCGCAGCCGTATGTGGTGCCATTGGGGCGATGAAAGGTCCGCTGCATGGCGGAGCGCCCTCCGAAGTTATCTCGATGCTGGCGGATATTGGAACGAAGGAGCGGGCTGAGCCATGGATCCGTGAGGTTCTGGATAAAGGTGGCAAGATTATGGGCTTCGGTCATCGCATTTACAAGACCAAAGATCCCCGCGCTGAAGCGCTCAAGATTGCTACCGAGGAAATGATCGGCAAGGATCCATCCTTTGATGTGGCGATTCATGTCGAGCATACGGCGATCCGCCTGCTTGAGGAATACAAACCGGGACGCCGGTTGTTCACTAACGTAGAGTTCTATGCTGCCGCGATCCTGCAGGCACTGGAACTGGACCCGGAGATCTTCACCCCTACGTTTACGTCCGGCAGAATCGTGGGTTGGACCTCGCATATTCTGGAGCAAGCCGCCAACAACCGTATTTTTCGTCCGCAATCCATATATACGGGACCTATGCCTGAAGGGGAGTTCTAAGAACAAGCTGTATGTAATCTGTTTATCCTATAGCGCGATAAACATCCCTGGCCGTTGAACGTCCAGGGATGTTAGCAGGGGGAGTGAAATGAGAGAGTATGGGCGGGATACTCTGGCATTACATTAGAAATCAGAGGTAGCTCTGCTTTCCAATGATAGAACATTATATTCTCCGTTTCTATTAATGCAGCAGCGAATGACTTAAGAGATTAGCACAATTTAGAATGTTCCGCGAACGGACCGTTATTCCAATCGTTGTACTCTTCAGATTTTATTGATTCTCCTTAGCGCTGACGCGGCATCCGGTCTTATAGAGTTGCTGCATGTTCTCCCCTACGGCTATGTCTACCATAAATCCGGTAAAGAATGAGGCCAAAGATCATGCCGGTAAAGGACATTGCTGATACGCATAAAAAGAACGTTTTGCCCCCGAATCTGTCATAAATGGCACCTCCCGCATATGAGGCCAGGATGCCCGACACTCCAAAGAACAGAAGTGCCAGCACTGTCTGGCCCGTAGCCCTCCATTCCTCCGGTACAATGCTGTACAAGTACTGGATAGCCGCCGAGTAGAAGACGGGAAATGTGAACAACTGCAGAACCTGCAGGTAAGTGAGCAGCTGCGGATCGGTAACCCAGGCAGAAATAAAGAAACGAAGGAAATAGAAGGCTCCCGCAAAAGCGATGATAATCAGCTCCTTGCCTTTGCGCAGCCACCAGAAGCTCAAGGCAAAGACAAGGATTTCGCTTATTGCCGCAAGGAAAAATGACTGTCCCACCAACGCCGATCCTCCGCCCAGATCAATAATATATACCCCCAGAAAAGTATCGTTCATTCTTGCCGGTACGGAGCTGACAAAGACCAGCAGCAGAAATAACAGCGTTTCTTTATTGGAGAGGAAATGCTTGAGACTGTCCAGGGTGACCGGTTTCCCGGTAACCGGGGCATCCGGCATGTTCCAGCTGACCAGGAAGCCTAGCAGACTGCTGCCGGCAAACAGCAGTCCTAGACCTTGTGCGCCAAAATAATACATTACATATCCGGTCAGCAGCGCCATGATACCATAACCGAGCGCACCATAGGTGCGGATCGAGCCGTAGCTGATCCCGGAAGACTCGGCGATACGGAAATTGAGGCTTTCTGTCAACGGATCAATCGGCATTAGGAAAAAGTAGAGCAGCATAGCGAACAGAATCAGCTGGCTGTAACTGCTTGAGACATACAGCAGGTAGCCGACAATGGCTGAGCAGAGCAGCAGGAACAACAGTACTTTGCGGATTGTTTTTGTACGGTCACTGATCATTCCCCATAGCGGCTGGGCGACTATCGTTATGAAGCCGCCGGTGCCGACAACAAATCCGATTTGCGCCGGACTCAGACCCTGATTATCCAGGTAGACCGGAAGAAAGGGAATGAACATGGCGAGCAGGGCAAAATATAAAAAGTTAAAGCTGCGTAGCAGTTTTGGTATATTCATAGCCTTAGGAACCCCCGCGTATTTTAGTAGATTGGAAGAAGCAAGCCCAGTTATTGTATCACGCATAGCAACTCTAAACAGCTTATAATATGTTACACTGGGGATAATTCTAGTGAAATGTAAGGAGAATGACGATGATAAAGCTGGTGTCCTGGAATGTAAACGGTCTGAGAGCTTGTGTGAACAAAGGCTTTAACGATTTCTTTAAGGAAAGCGGCGCAGACATCTTCTGTGTGCAGGAAACAAAGCTGCAGGAGGGACAAATTGTCCTGGAGCAGGGTGAGGAATATATGCAATATTGGAATTATGCCCTTAAGAAGGGGTATTCGGGAACGGCGGTCTTTACCAGAATCAAACCGCTTTCCGTACGATATGGAATAGAGGATGATTCAGAGCCGGAAGGCCGGATTATTACTTTGGAATTTGCCGGTTTCTATCTCGTGAATGTATATACTCCGAATGCTAAACGGGATTTGACCCGTCTGGAATATAGAATGGAATGGGAGGACCGGTTCCGCAATTATCTGCTGGCGCTGGATCAGCATAAACCGGTTGTAGTCTGCGGTGACCTCAACGTCGCCCATCAGGATATTGATTTGAAAAATGCGAAATCCAACCGGGGGAATTCAGGATTTACCGATGAAGAGCGCGGTAAAATGACGACATTGCTTGACTTAGGTTTTGTGGATACCTTTAGATATTTTTACCCTGACACAGAAGGGGCCTATAGCTGGTGGTCCTATATGCCGAAGATCAGAGAGCGCAATGTCGGCTGGCGGATTGATTATTTCCTGGCTTCATCACGGATGGCTCCGCAGCTAGTGGAGGCCGGTATCGAGTGTAATGTCCTCGGCAGCGACCATTGTCCGGTGGTGCTGACGATTAAGGAACTGGATTCCTAGTTTTTAAATTACTTTCAAAATGCAAAGAGGCCGTGCGTCCCCGGTAAGTGGGGAACATGGCCTCTTATGCTATCCATGAAAAAACTCTCTTAATTGACAACTGAATTTGTAACATCCTTAGCGGATTCCAGCGTCTTCTCCGGCCATGTAATTACGTTGCAGGTCTGGCTTATGTTCTCATAGAACAACACTCGTTTTTTCTTAAAGATTCCGATAAATAGATGAATACTAAATGCCATGTCCCCCAGAAATACAGCAATACGAACAACTGTTGCTAGGGCAGGAGTCAGACCGTCGAGCTGAGAAGAAACAAGAATTAGGCGGTTCATTCCAATTAGGAGCCCATACAGCAGCAAGTATCTGGTGATCAGCATCCATAGCCGGAGCCGTTCCCTTTGAGTGCTTATGCGGATGCGCACAATCCATTTGCCAAGTGTTCTTCCTCCAGCCAGACAGGGCACCAGCAGACAGAAGACACTGGTTGATATCCAGAATGCTCCTGATACAGACAAAGAATTCAGCAGGCTCAGCCCAGCCAGCCATACGAAGGCATCCAGCATAAAAGCGATGCTGCGGCGGGTGAAGGTGACTCTTTTGGCCGCCAGATCCTCGTGGTTGTCGAGCTGTTCGATCTTTGGGAGCAATCCTGAAATCCACAAGGCAATTCTGAATCCGATCATCCCGCCAAGCGTATTGGTGATCAGGTCGTCGACATCAAAGATACGGTAAGGATAATCAAATATACCGTAGATGCCGGTGATCTGGGTGATCTCGAACAGCAATGAGAGCGAGAAGGACAGCAGAATGCACACCACCCACCGGGTACGGAAATAGTAGCCCAGGAACAAGCCGAAGGGAATCGTCAAGACGATATTGAACACGGTCTGAAGAAATGCAGGCTCGCGAAGCAATGCCAGATAGCTTGAGGGTTGCTGAACGGAAAAATTGCCTTCTTTCAGAATCTCCTGAATAAATTGCAGTGGGATATGCTGAATTGTATTGCCCGAAGGGGGCAGGTTGTGCCGGGACGCCGGCATCGGCAGCATGATGAGATAAAAGGCGTTCAGCAGATAGAGCAGCAGCAAATAAAGAACAACTGCCCTGATCTTGTTGATATATCCATGCTTCCGGTATTGAACAATGAGAAAAGGCAGCGTGAAGAACAGCGCCGCTACAGGAAAGGTCATAAAGGCGTAAGAGATCGGAAATAGATACGATTGAAACATGGTTCACCTGCCATTTTGTTAGTTTACTGAGCTTACCCGCACTTGAACATACCCCTGCGGTTAGACGTTGCTTACTGGCGGAATCACTGCAGCAGAATCTATTTTATTATAGAAGTTTATGGAATAGGGCTCAACTTATTTATTGGCCTCATCCGGCATACATATGTTTGGAGAGGAGCGTGAGTAATGATGGAGAAGAAGGTTCAGCAGTATTATAAACTCAAAACAAAACAAAAGGAGCTTGAGAAGGAATTGGCCGAGCTGCGGCAGGACATTTTGTCCTACTGCAGTGAACTCGGGGAGACGGAGGCAGTGATTGGCAGCTACAAGGTTAAGCTTGTCACACAGAACCGCAAGGAATATGATGATGAAAAGCTGTACAACACATTGTCTGACCCGGAGGTTTGGCGTCTGCTCTCAAAGACCGATCCGGTAAAGGTGGCCAGTCTGACCAAACTGAATATCATCGCAGAAGAAAAGATTCAGCATACTTACGCTGTGAAGACCGTGACCTTGTTGCAGGTGGATAAACAATAGACACTGATGTTGCGCGGGGTAATAGAACCTTTTGCCCTATCTATGAGAAGCAGACAGCGGCTCCTGCACGGGGCCGTTTTTTTTTGTGAAGAAGTGAAACATATTCGCTGGTTCCGGCGTGTTATCAGTGAAGGGGGGAGACGGATTGGAGAAACAGTTGCCCTGCACTGAGAAATACATAAATGAAATGGTACGGAAACATTCGGACATGGTACTGCGGCTGGCCTTAGCCTATGTCAGGAATATGGCTGATGCGCAGGATATTTGCCAGGATGTTTTTATCAGACTGTTTCAGCATCATCCTGAGTTTGCAGATCCGGATCATGAACGCGCATGGATGATCAGAGTCACCATTAACCGGTGTAAGGACATGCTGCGAAGCCCATGGAAAAGGTACATTTCTGCTCTGGAAAGACCGGAATTGCCCATACCTGAAGCGGAGGAGAGGGAAGTGGTATCGGCAGTGCTGAAGCTTCCCGTCAAATACCGGATAGTCATTCATCTCTATTATTTCGAAAATTACAGCACGGCAGAGATCGCCGCAATGCTGCAGTATAAAGAAGGTACAGTCCGCACACAGCTGAAGCGTGCAAGAGAGCGGCTGAAAGCCGTAATGGGAGGGATGGAGGATGAATAAATATGTGAATGGGATGAGGAAGATTACGGCTTCAACAGAGCTTGCAGAAGGGATAGTGAAGAAAGCCGTTCAGGAAAAAGCTGAATCGGATACAGGTAAGCCTGCGCTAACCCGCCGTTATAGACTACAACCTGCCGTATCCATCATCGCCGCAGCGCTGGTTCTTCTTTCACTGCTTAGTTTGTTTCTGATCCAGAGTAACGGCCAGCGACAGCCGGGTCAACGCCCCTTCCTGTCAGACATCTTCGCGGTAACGGTGTACGCCGCAAACGGTGAGCCGCAACAGGTACAGCCGGAAATTAAGTTCCCCATCGGGGACTATCGTGTGACCAACAGCAGGTCGCCGGGATTTCCGATACAGATCACGGCTGACGGCGCGGATGAAATCAGGCTGCAGACAACAGAGGGCAGTTTTCTTCGCTGGACTCCGCCGGATTATGTGGTGCATGAGCTCGGAACGGAGACGGCCATTGCATCCGGAGATACGATTTATTGGTCGCCATTACCCAGCAAGAATAGGGAAAGTGAACTGACCCTTACTGCCTACAGCAATCATACTGAAATTGGCAGGGCGCTTATTAGGATACAGTCTGACGAATCCGGTACTTACTCTGGTAAACTGGTGGGGAATGGGCAACAGTAGAGGTCAAATCATAAAGAATCGCAACGAGGATCATTTTGCGTTAAAATAACAAGAGCAGTTCGTTTGGATTTGTAGAACTACAGCAATCTTAGATATGGAGGAAAAGAAGTCATGAAGGATTTTGAAGTGATGCTGGAGAAATATGCGGACCTCGTTGTGAAGGTCGGAGTAAATGTACAGCCTGGACAAGTGCTGATGATCCATTCTCCCCTGGAGACAGCTGAACTTACGCGCTTGATCGTTGGCAAAGCCTATGAGGCCGGTGCTAAATACGTCATGGTTGACTGGGATGATGAGGCGGTTACGCGCATCCGTTACGAAAAGGCTCCCGAAGACTCTTTTGGTTATTACCCGCAATGGCATGCGGATATGCTGGAGGGTTTTGCCGAAGAGGGTGGAGCTATCTTACATATTAAAGTACCCGATCCGGAGCTTTTCCGCGGCATTGATTCCTCGAAGGTGTCAACAGCCGTCAAGGCTGCTGCAGTAGCGCGGAAGAAATATCAGAACTATACCCGGAACAATAAAATCAGCTGGTCCCTCATCAAAGCGCCGACGCGCGCATGGGCGGATAAGGTATTTGCCGATCTTCCAGCAGAAAAACGAGTGGAAGCGATGTGGGAAGCGGTATTCCAGATGAACCGCGTAGGCACTGAGGACCCTGTTGCAGCCTGGCGGGAGCATATTGCCCAGCTGAAGCAAAGCCAGGACCGGATGAATGCCAAGCGCTACAAAAGCCTGCATTACCGCGCCCCCGGTACGGACCTGCATGTGGAACTGCCTGAAGGCCATTTGTGGCGCGGCGGCGGCGGGGAGAACGGTAGCGGCGTATACTTTGTAGCGAACATGCCTACGGAAGAAATCTACACGATGCCGCGTCGTACAGGCGTCAACGGCACAGTGGCCAGTACCCTTCCGTTGAATTTGAACGGGCGTCTAGTGGATGGCATCACCGTTACTTTTACAAACGGCAAGGTTACCGCATACGATGCCGAGTCCGGGCGTGAGCATCTGACTTCACTTCTGGAAACGGATGAAGGAGCTTCCTACCTGGGCGAAGTGGCCCTGGTGCAGCACGACTCGCCAATCTCCCGGATGAGCCGGGTATTCTATAATACAGGTATCGATGAGAATGCTTCCTGCCATTTTGCGCTGGGCAGTGCCTACCCTGTCAATATTGAAGGCGGCGTTGGACTAAGCAGCAAAGAACTGCTGGCGAAAGGCGCGAATGTAAGTTTGACGCATGTTGATTTCATGGTCGGCTCAGCTGAGCTTGATATCGACGGTGAACTGGCGGATGGTACCATTGAACCTGTGTTCCGCAAAGGAAACTGGGTACTGTAACATACATTTATTGAAAAGTCGTAGTCCCGCTGAAAGGCGGGGGTTACGGCTTTTTTTTGTCAATTTTCACTTTACGGAATGAAGAAAAGGATAAATTACAATTTAAGAAAACTGTTTGCGTGTTCTCCCCGTCTTAACTATGTAAGGTAAGGGGGAGTAGGAGGAAAGATGACAATGTCCGGGGTAGAGATGAAGCGGGTTAGCAGTACAGTGTCGCGGGAAGAATCTGTGTTCTATGACACTGTGATAGAGCATAGCGAGCAGCTATATCGTATAGCTTACAGTTATTTGGGCAACCGGAACGATGCGCTGGAAGCGGTACAGGAAATGACCTGCCGGGCGTGGATCAAGCGGAAAACGCTGAAAGATCCCAAGGCATTTAAATCTTGGATCATCCGGATTCTGATATATGTCTGCATAGATGAGCAGAGAAGACGCAAGCGCAGTGTTCCGACAGCGGACGAACAGATGCAGGAGCCTGTTACAATGCATAATACCAGCAGGATGGAAATGCTCTGGGCGCTTGAACAGGTGAAACCCAAGTACCGTCATGTGCTGCTGCTTAAATACTATAATGACATGACGTTGACAGAGATTGCGGAATTGTTGAACAAGCCGGAAGGGACAATCAAAACCTGGCAGCATAAAGGGCTTAAGCAGCTTAGGACGATTATCAGGAATCGGGGTGACTGGAATGATCAGTAACAAGGAAGAAGAGGAAATGCTGTCAAACGCGGTTCAGATGCACCTGCAGGTAGAAGTGGAATTGGAGCAGCAGAGCAGCGCGATAAGGTTTGCGGTTCAACAGGGGATTGAGAGGGGTAAGCGAAAAAGCAAGATGGCTTTATTCTCCAGAAGCACATTCATGGGATTTGCCGCAGCTGCTGCGGTCGCCATTCTGCTGTTTGTCCTTCCTTATCTCGAGTCAGAGCCGCAAACGGCCCGGCCGTTGCAAACGATTGACTGGACAGGGCTGGAGGATTTCAAAGATCTTTCTTCATTTGATGTCGACGACGAAACCGTTTATTCCGCACTTAGAAACGGATATATTCAAAAGATCAACAAATCGGTGAGCAGCGAAGGCTTTACGGTGACCTTGAACGCCGTTACTGCGGACGAGAATAAGCTTATTATTCTATATACGGCTACCACAGATAACGCTCAGGAGATTCACAGTATTAATAGTGCAAAGCTTGAAGACAAGGCAACGAACAGTTATTTGAAAGATACGATGCGGGTGGCCAGCCATTTTAGGGAACCGGGTGTGAAGAGTTACAGTAAATTCATCGGGCGGAGCACGTTCGACCTCGACCGGAACAAGCCATTCCCTGAACAGCTGGAAGCGGATTTTAAAATTGCTTTGGTAGATCCTGGCATGATGGAGGACCCCAATTCGGAAATTGCTTATGAAGATGTACAATATTCTCCCAGTCTTAAAATCAGTTTTACTTTAGCTTCCAAGTTTAAGGAGCATCCAACCCAAACCGTATATGCGGACAAGACTTTTACACTGGAAGGGCACGAGTTAACGCTGACCCAGGTTGAATTCTCCCCCTTAATGACCCGGGTGAATTTGGCGATGAAGGAGAACGAACGCGATCAATGGCAAATAAGAGACAAATTGTTTGTCGCAATCAAGGGAACAGAAATTGCCTCTGAAACGAAAAAGGGTGTAGATCAGCTTCTCTCGTACTCCGGGGGCGGGACGGATGAGGGTTTTAGTTATCTGCTCAGCAGCAATCTTTTGGATAACCCAAGGTCTATGGAGCTGTTAATTAAGACTGGATCAGAGGAAGAGGGCCTATCGGAGATCAAGCTTAAGATTCCTGCAGTTAATCAATAACCTTTGCCTTGTACACACTGAAACTATATAGATTGAACTTGTGGTTTTAGATTTCAGGACCAGTCGCAACTACAGTGAATATTTGGACTTCCGGCCGCTGTTGTCTTCAAATTTCTTGATTTTAACCGCTATAGCGGTTAAAATCCGAAGACTGCTTATGCTTTCGATGCTAGCTTTCCTTCGGAAAGCTTTCAGGCGGACACTACCGTTCCTCCAGTTCCAAAATTCCCCTCCGTTGCTCCTTTCCCTTTTCTCAAGTTTTTAAGTTCAATCTATATAGTAATAAACAGGGTCAGCATAGTCGTGCTGACCCTGTTCCTTTTATCCCTGTAAATGAGAGGTATCATTGAATACTTGAGGGAGTGCTGCTGCCCTATAGATTAAGCTGGACCCAGTCTTTTTCAAGCATCGAATAGATCAGCTCATCACACCAGGTTTGATTGCAATATCTTGTCTCCCGGAGTACGCCATCTTTGATCATGCCCACACGGATCATCAGGTTCTCAGAGCGGACGTTATCAGCATTGGCATATGCTACGATTCGATGGGTCTGAAGAGATTCAAAGGCATAGCCGGTCATCAGCCTAACCGCTTCCGCAGCATAACCCTGCCGCCAATAATCCGGATGCAGCGCCCAGCCGATTTCCCATTCCCTGATTTCTGACCAGTTCAGCTTAAGGCTGATGCCACCTAAGGGTATGTTATCTGCAGTTCTGCAAATGATCAAATTGAAATGTTCACGGGGTGTGCACTGTGCATGTGATAAAGCTGCTTCAAAATCCTTTTGAATTTGTGCGGCATCCGGTCTGTGGTTCTCGAAACGGGTGGTCAGCTCATGGCCCTCCAATTCCCCGAAAAAAGTACGGTCGCTGTCGGTAAAATCCCTTAGCTGTATTCGCTCGCCTATAATTTCCATTCTCTATAGCTCCTGTCTGTCTCCATTATTAAATCTAAATACCATCTTAGGGCCGTCTACGGTCGTTTCAAGCTTCTCTTCATACTTGCCATTTGCATAGCCCGATACGGTCTTTCTCCAGAACTTCTGTCCGGTAATGTTCTTCTCCGAGGGATTGGTGTACAGCTCCCAGTTGCCTTTGAAAGACTCGAATACTTGCACCGCTGCCTGCCGGGCGTAACCTTGCCCTCTGAATGGCTGAAGGATAAAGAATTCATTTACGAAGTAGTTTACACCTTTGGCGCAATAAGGCGGGGTAGCGATGAATGCAAAGCCGGCAGGCACAGCACCCACTTTGATTAAAAAAGGATACAGGCATCCCGGTTTCTCCCACCAAACATTCTGCACCTCGTATTGATCGGCCAAAGTTCTGATTTCCTGGCTGTCTTCGAAGATGCCGTGCCTGTTAAGGGCAGATCCGCCCGTTAGTCCATAGTGACCGGATAAATCATGCAAGTATAAAGGATAGAGATTTTTAATTATATAAGCTTCGTTTGTGTCCGCAAGTTTGATCTGAACATTCATAACAGGCCAACTTTCTCCAGTAAAGGATGGGTGTAATTTATATCGAGTATATATTTGCCTGAAACCCCGTACAAGAGAGAGTTCAGTTAAAAAAGAAGTATGCACCTATTCAATATGAAAGACTGTTTTTCTATCCGACTGGAAATGATAACGATTATCAATTAGAATAAAACAGAGAGTTGAAACAAGAGAATATGCCAAGCAAAAGCAGCAGAGCTAGAGGCGCTTATGGCATCATAGGAGGAATAATTGATGTTTATCCAGACCAGATCCATCGTCATTGAGAAGGGGAACAGCGATAAAGTGATTGAAAAGTTCAGTGCACCGGGGGCGCTGGAGGAAATGGAAGGGCTCATTGATATCAGCGTTACGCTGAACAAGAAGAGCAAGGATAACGAGGAAGTCTTGCTCCTGATCCGCTGGGAATCAGAGGAAGCATGGAAGAATTGGGAGAAAAGTGATGCGCATATCCAGGGCCACCGCAACAGCAGGGGCCAAGAGAAACCGGCTTTTATCATCAGCACAACGGTAAATATGTATGAAGTACAGAAGATAAAAGAAGGCAAGGCCTACGGAAAACAAGTGTAGGATACAGACGGCCACGGTGGTTTACAAAAGAACCGCCTACGGCTGGTTTGACAGCTATGTCGGAAACGTTCCCGAAAACGACATTTACATATTATAGATATAGAATTATAATTATCGTAAATATCGGGAACGTTTCCGAAAATAAGGAGGTATCAGATCATGATGCGCAGAAATGTGGTGTGGCTGCTCAGCACTATTATTGTACTCGGAGCACTGGCTGGTTTGTATCTGCGGAATGAGCAAGCCAAAGATATAGCAGACCCTGTGTTGGAACAGACAATACAGTCCTCTATGCCCAATACAGCGGAGCCTGCCGCTGCAGCAGCCAGCATTGCTCCCGATCAGGCAGACAATCTGCTGACAGATTTAGTTGCCAAGTATAAGGACCTGGGTCTTATCGACGCCCATAATCATGATGCCAGTCTAATGAAGTATATGATTATGCTAAAGACTTGGAAAGATCATGGAGTGCAGCAAGTAGTCCTGTTTGGTGATGTGTCTGAGCCGAGTGCCGTTATTTCCGATAAGTTTGCATGGAAGGCTTATCAGGAGCACCCGGAGACTATTATTCCGTATTTCTGCGGATTTGACCTGCATCGCGTAGAGAGCCTGACGGTAGTGAGAAATAATCTGGAGCAGGGATATATGGGCATTGGCGAAATCGTTGCTGCCTCCACGATGTCACCGGTTGTATCCCGGGTGGCCTGGAAGGCCAATCATCCTCTCGATGGCTATCTTCCACAAATCTATGATTTGGCCGCAGAATACAAGGTGCCGGTGCTGCTGCACATTGATCCGCCTAGCGGTATGCCGGTTGAGAAGCTGGAGCAGGCACTGGAAGAGCATCCGGACACGATGATGATTTTTGCGCATATAAATGCCTACAATACACCGGAAGAGATTGAGCGGCTGCTTTCCGCACACCCCAATTTATATGCTGACTTTTTTGCCGGGTTCTCTGTTTATAATCCAGCTGGGGGAGGTGCGCCGGAACAATTCATTCCTGTCATGAAAAAGTTCCCCGACCGCTTTATGCTGAGCACAGACTCCGGGTATGGAATAGAGGGTGAAGAACAGGCGATAGCCGCGATGTACCAAATGCTTGAGCTGATGGAGGATCCTGTCCTTGCGCGGAAAATCGCACATGACAATCTGGCCGCGCTCATTGAGCATCAACCCGCAACCAACACTCAGCGCGAAGCTCTGCGCAAGCTTGAGCAGGAAACCGGAAAGGACTATCATGTGGATACGCTCTTGAAGGTGGAGGCGGGTAAAATTTTGGCGGAAGCCGCAAAAGGATGAGATCAGCTTGGAAGTGACGATACAGCATATTGCGGAAAAGCTGGGCTTATCGGTCAGTACCGTATCCAGAGCGTTGAACGGCAGTTACGGTGTACATCCGAGAACCATAGCCCGCGTGCAAGAAGCGGCCCAGTCCCTTGGATACGTCCCCAATTTGGGTGCCAAGCAACTGGTCACCCGTAAAAGCAACCTGGTTGGTGTATTCATGCCGGAGATGGAAAAGGAGTCGATTCGTGAGTTCGACGATATTTTTACCACCTTAAGAAAGGCCTTACGGCTCTACCAGAAGGAGATTCTAATTTTCTCAGTGCCCTTTACGGAGTATAAGCCCAACAGCTTAACCGAATGGGTTCGGATGAGAAATCTGGAAGGCTGTGTATTTATGCCACCCTTTGCCAAGAATCACCCGCTCATCAAGGAAGCGGTAAAGCTGCAGGTTCCCTCTGTAAATCTTGGCTCAGCTGTAGGGCCACGCTGCTCGCTGGTTGCCTCTGACGACCGGGAAGGCGGGAAAATGGCAGCCGCCTATTTGATTGGGCAAGGACATCGAAGAATCGGCTATATTACTGGCCCCCCGGATGTAAGCATATGCGAGGAACGCTACAAGGGCTTCAGCGAGATATTTTTATCCGAAACAGGGACTCTCCATGATTCCGCCCAACTGGAATATGGAGATTTTGGCGGGGAGAGCGGAGCGGTGGCAGTCCTGAAACTGCTGGCAAGGGCACCTGAGCTGACGGCGATTTGCTGCGCAAATGACTTAATGGCAATGGGTGCGGTTATGGAGCTTGCCCGCAAAGGCATCTCCGTGCCTCAGGATATCTCTGTAATGGGCTATGATGGAGCATTTTTTACCGCATATAATAACCCGCCGCTGACTACAGTGCGGCATCAGTACGAACGCATGGGGACACTCGCTGCTGAAATGCTGCTTGAAGTGATGAACGGCGGAGCTGGCAGAACATTGAAACTTGTCCCGGAATTGATCTGCCGGGAATCGGTTAATGCTAACCGAATTTCAACGGATTAATAAATTGAATAGAAGAGCAGTCAGGTCATTTCAAGTCTGCTGCAATTGTTCAGAGAAAATAATGTATTAGACTGGTAAGCGTTTCATAAGCTAACGGGCAATTTTGCATAAATACTAATTTTTCATAAGTATATTAATATACTAAATTAGTACATATATACCAAAATTAGGAAATGGGAGTTTAGATGATGAAAAGTCGATGGATAACTGTAGCTGTGCTATTTTTGTGTCTGCTTTTGCTGTTAACCGCCTGCAGCGACAACACACCAGTAGCTGAGATGCAGAACACAGCAGGGGCACTAAATACATCTGAGGTGATTGAGTCAAGTGCTGCTCCGATAACTGTGTCAACGGCGGAAGTGGACTCGCCTTCTAACAAAGCTGGACTCACCTACGACTTAACCATGAAAGCTGCCAAGGAGAAAGCCGAACTCCTCACGGCAGCTTACGATACGAACAGCGTGCAATACACCCTTATCGATCATGGCAACATCGTCATATCCGGCCAGTTCGGCAAGAATGACGAGCAGGGACAGAAGCCGCTCACGACAGACACGATGTACGGAATCGGCTCGACGAGTAAAATGTTTACCACGGTTGCCGTCATGCAGTTGGTTGACCAAGGGAAAATCGATCTCGATACACCGGTCGTCCATTATATTCCCGAGTTTAGGATGAAGGATGAACGCTATAAACAGATTACGCCGCGCATGCTACTGAATCATTCTTCCGGGCTGAACGGGTCTACGTTTACGAACGCCTATTTATTCGAAGATATAGATACCTACGCCCACGACACACTGCTGAAGCAACTAGCTGGTCAGACCTTAAAGGCGGACCCGGGCGCTTATTAACGCTAGCCGAGATTCTGATCGAGCGAGTCAGCGGCATGAACTTCACCCCTTATATCCATCGATATATTACGGAGCCTCTGGGTATGGTCAATACGAAGACGCCGCTCGATTCTCCGAACACAGCGAAGATGGCGGGGCTCTATTATCCTACCTATACAGGACAACTTCCGAACGAGACGCTCAACATGATCGGAGCAGGAGGTATCTATTCCACGGCGGAAGATTTGGCTCGATTCTCGCAAATTTTTACGGGAGAAGCGGAAGAAATATTGTCCGGCAAATCGACTACGGCTATGGTGCAAGAGGAGTACAAGACACCTTTATGGCCTGACGATGCGGACAACTCCTTAGAATACGGTCTCGGCTGGGACAGCGTCCATCTGTATCCCTTCAGCGAATATGGGATGAAGGCACTGACCAAAGGCGGTGACACGTCTCTCTATCACTCATCGCTCGTCGTGCTTCCTGAGCAGGACATGGCGGCAGCTGTTGTCACTTCCGGAGGGAGCAGCACGTACGATCAGCTTTTGGCGAACGAAATCTTGCTTCAGGCGCTGAAGGAGAAAGGGACAATTGCTGAATTCAAGCCTAAGAAATCATTCGGCACGCCGGTAAAGGCTGATATGCCGGAGTCCGTGATGCAGTATTCGGGAATCTATGGGGCAACCAGTACAACGACGAACATAGAGATTACCGAAGGCGGCGTCATGTCCGTTACTTCGGAGCAGCCATCCGATAATCCAGTCCAGAGCTACGAGTATTCGGTAGACGGTACATTCCGGAGTACGAACGGGAATACAATGATCAGCTTCGTGACGAAGGAGAATGGCCGCACCTACGTATGGGTTCGTAAATACGTTTCGTTGCCGGGTCTTGGGCAGACTGCTGTGTCAGAGTACAGCGCCGAGAAGCTCCAGCCCCAAGATCTTCCAGCAGAGACAACAGCGGCATGGATTCAGCGCGACGGCAAGAGGTACTATCTGCTGAATCAGAAGTATACGTCGCTCGCTTATTTGGTGTCGCCACAAACACACACTCAATTGAATTTGTCGAAACAATTGCCGGGATACGTGTTGGATAAGCGAATAACCGGCCCGAACACGGCCGTCACCGAATTGCAAATTCCGGGAATGAGCGGGCGGGATCTCTCAGGTCTTACTTTCTTTACCCAAGACGGCGTTGAGTACCTGAATATGGGTGGAATCATCTTAGTGAGCGAGGATGCCGTGAAGCCCCTTAACTTCGCTAAGAAGTCAATCGTTACGATTCCGCCCAGCGGATACGCCAGGTGGTATACGATAAGCGACAATGATGGGGGCAAGATCGTTAAGGTGAGCATGTCCCAGAACGCTTCCTTCGCTGTTTATGATGCCAAGGGAACATGCATCTATTTCAGTGTCATCGGAGGCAAGGATCCGGTCATACTGCCCTTGGGAGGATCCATAGTTTTCGCCGGTGATGCCGGCACGAAGTTCGAGATTTCCGCTCAGTAACTTCGGATTCCTCAGGAAAAGTTGATGAAATTGAACTGAAAACCTACATAAAAAGTGCCTTGGTTCATCCCAATAGGTGAACATTCAACTCCCATGGAAATTAATTCTTGGCTGTTGCAAGGAAGACCGAAATACGGCGTACTTTCATCATCTGTGGTGCTGCGCTTTCGCTGCATGTGTGGCTAACGGGAAACGTTAGTTTAATAACAGCGGCAGTCTAATACTTTATTTTCACCGAACAGCAATACATTTAGGACGCGCTGAGTTTTGTACAGCGCGTCCTTTTTTGTAAACATTTATACAGCGGATTCCAGTATTTACTTTTTCAAAGCTGGGATTAATCCAGATATTAACACTGCGTCCTTGAGTTGGCTGTGAAAAGCTGTTTTTTTTAATAAGCCACTTGAAATCGCTAACACATGGATTTATAATAGGGCTATCGAAACGATTCGAATCAACCGTCGAGTGAATTAGCAATATGTTCACGGAAATGCTCATTCAACTCGAAAAATGTCTGAAAATTCGTTTCATCCTACATTTTTTTGGTTAATATTACCTGTAACTACCTCGGGGAATAAGAAAAAGAATGATAATATTCGAATTTTTTTTCGATAATAATCGAAACGTTTCGATGTAAGGGCTTTTATCATAGTTTTTTAAGTTTTACTCATACTAAAACAGGGGTGAAAGAGAAATGAAGAAAAAAACTGGAGTTACGATGATGGCAATGTTGATGAGTTTCTCATTAGTTGCGGCGGGTTGCGGCAACAATTCCAACAATGCAGCATCGGGAGACAACAAGACGCTTAAAGTATGGTTCATGGGTACATCTGATACCGTAGAACCTATTGCTAAAATGTATGAAGAAAAAAATCCTGGCATCAAAGTGGATGTGCAAGCGATACCATGGGATACCGCACATGATAAGCTGCTGACCGCAGTCGCTTCCAAAAACGGCCCGGACGTTATTCAGATGGGTACCACATGGATTCCTGAATTTGCCGCTGCCGGAGCTTTGAAAGATATGACTCCATACATCGAAAAGTATCCAAGCATGAAACCGGAGAACTTCTTTGATGGAGCCGTTGAAACAACCAAATATCAAGACCAGACGGTTGGTATCCCATTCTATGTTGAGACACGGGCGCTGTTCTACCGCACCGATATGCTTGGTGATGTTGGATACCCTGAAGGTCCAAAAACTTGGGACGAGCTGAAGGATGCGAGCAAGAAGCTGGTGGAAAAGGGCGGAGCCGGACATTATGCCTTGCCGATTGAAGGTAAAGACTCTATCTACCCTGTAATTTTTGCTTGGCAGAACGGCAGCGATATTATTGATAGCAACCGTAAGCCACAGTTTAATCAACCGGCCTATGTGGAAACTGTTAATTTTCTGAAAAGCTTCTACGATGAAGGATTGTCGCCTAAAGGCACTGACCTTGATACTGTAGCAGCATTCAAAGACGGAACGATGGCTATGTTCATCAGCGGTCCTTGGATGATCCAGACTGTAAAAGAGAAAAACCCTGAAATTGACGGAAAATGGGCAGTAACGACATTGCCTGCTAAAGTAACCAACACCTCTTCCATTGGTGGTGCTGATCTGTCCATCTTCAACTACAGTAAAAATCCGGATGAAGCTGCAAAATTCATTGCTTTCATGGCCGAACAGGATGCACAACTGAAGTATTTCGAAACTTCTAACTCCATGCCGGCACTCAAAGCAGCTTGGAAGAACGAAGCGCTTCAGGATCCAATGATTGCAGCGTTCGGTAAACAGCTTGAAAATTCCCGTCCGGCTCCAACGGTCAGAGAATATGAAGAAATTGCACAGGCTGCAATGGCTGCTTTCGAGCAGATTACCATGGGCGGAGCAGATACACAAACCGAGCTGGACAAGCTGAACGCCAAAGCGAATGAATTGCTGGGCAACAAATAAATAATTATTGAAGTATTGTGTCAGGCGGACTGCCGGGATCTCTTTTTTACGGAGGTTCCGGCATTATGCCTGTATATCCTTCCACACGGAAGAAAGTGAAAGAATGCGAAGGGGTGTGATGTTGTGAGTTCATTTGTCAAGCAGTGGAACAAGCATAAGTATCCATATTTGTTTATCGCGCCTGCGGTAATCCTGCTGACCCTTTTTTCGATTATCCCGATAATTATCGCACTGGTCATCAGTTTTACGGATATGGATTTGGTGGGGCTTGCGGATTATTCGAATATTAGTGCAATTGGTTTTGATAACTATTTTAATATTTTCAAAGATCCTATTTTCTTAAAGTCGATGTACAACACACTTATTTATGTTGTGGTCGGGGTTCCCTGCGTGGTTATTGCTTCCATGGGGGTTGCATTGCTGCTGAATTACGGAACAGGCTGGCTGTTTAAAAGCTTCCGGGTGATTTATTATATGCCTTCCATTACCAACATTGTGGCCGTAGCCGTAGTATGGGGTTATTTGTACAACGGGACGTACGGTTTGTTTAACTATGTTCTGTCCTGGTTTGACCTGCCTGCGCAGCAATGGCTCCAAGATCCTGTGCTGGCGAAATTTTCACTTATCCTGCTGGCGTTCTGGAAATCAATTGGTCTCAATATGATCATCTTCCTGGCGGCCCTTCAGGGAATTCCGCGTTCGTATTATGAAGCTGCGGAAATCGACGGTGCAACCGGCTGGAAGAAGCTGCGCTACATCACTGTTCCTTTGCTTGGATTCGCTACTTTCTTTGTGACCATTACGACCCTGATCGGCTGGATTCAGTTCTTCGAAGAGCCGCTCGTGATGACAAAAGGTGGACCGCTGAATGCAACGATGTCAATGGCGCTCTTTATTTACAATAACGGGTTCCAGCTGAGCAAATTCGGTTATGCGGCTTCGGGTTCATTTATACTGTTCATCATCATTATTATTGCGACACTTATCCAATTCGCGGTCAAAAAGAAAGAAGTGGAATACTAAGCTTCAGCGTGATGCTGCGGGCTTAAGAAGGAGGGAACTAGCATGGCACTGAAGATGAAGAAGATGGAAAAAGGAATTATGATTACCCTGCTCGTTGTCGGAGGACTTCTGATGATGGTGCCGTTTATTTGGATGATCGGTTCATCCTTTAAACCAGAGAATGAATTTACGGTGATTCCACCGTCGCTTTTCCCGGCGCACCCAACGTTTAACAACTACCGGGATTTGTTCGTGAAGATGGATTTTTTAATTTATTTGAAAAATACACTGATTATCGTGTTATGTTCTTTTGCCGGACTGTTTTTGAATGCGATGGCCGGTTATGCTTTTGCGAAATTTGATTTTCCGGGCAAAAACAAGTTCTTCTTTATTATCCTGGGTACGATGATGATTCCATCACAAGTAACCATGATCCCGACGTATCTGATTATTAATCAAATGCATCTCGTAAATACGATGGCGGGTATCGTTCTGCCCGGCTTGGTAGGGGCGTTTGCGATATTCTTGTTCCGTCAGTTTATGACTACCATTCCGATGGATCTGCTGGAAGCGGCAAGGCTGGATGGAGCGGGCGAACTGCGGATCTTTTTCCAGCTGATGGTGCCGATCGTGAAGCCGGTGTTTGCGGTACAAGGGATTTTGACATTTATCGGGGCCTGGAACAGCTTCCTGTGGCCGTTGATTATCGCCAATGACGAGAAACTGTATACACTCTCAGTAGGTTTGTCCTTGCTGAAAGGCCAATATGGTACAGCGTTTGGACTGCAGATGGCCGGTGCGGCATTTATGGTCATTCCAATTATTATCATATTTATCTTCTTCCAGAAGCATATCATAGAAGGATATACGATCTCTGGCATAAAATAGTATAGAGAGAAATAATGCAGGGCTCAGGAAGGGTTGAAATGGATGGCAACAATCAAGGATGTGGCCAAGCTGGCGGGGGTAGCACTGTCCACCGCTTCGTATGCGATGAGCGGGGACAGCAAGGTTAGCGCAAAAACGAGAGAAAAAGTTCTGGCAGCAGCAAGACAGCTGAATTATCAAAAAAACGGCTTTGCCATGGATTTGAAGCGGAGCCGGACCAATACGATTGCACTCATATTAATGGATTTGTCCGGTCCTTATTATTCGGAGCTCATCCGCAGCATTCAGGATGTTGCGCTATCCAACTCCTATGACCTGATTGCCTGCAGCTCGCTGGGTGGAAAAGATTCCACGGCTGTGCGTTATTTACTCGAAAAAAGAGTAGATGGCGCTATTGTGCTGGCTCATAATATTACAGTAGATCTTCTTCATGCAGCTGCGGGTGCACGTTTTCCAATCGTCGTGATGGATCGTCTCATTTCTGGTGAAGGCCTTATTAATGTAGTGGTAGACAGCGAACAGGGTGGTTATAGTGCGACCCGTTATCTGATTGAAAAAGGTCATCATTCCATTGCTTATATTAGCGGACCTGCGAACTCTTATGACAATGCACTGCGTTATCAGGGGTATTTGCGTGCCATGCGTGAGGCGGGACTAAATGAAAAAACGAAGTGGAAGCTGAGCGGCAACTTTGTCCGTGAGGGCGGTTATAAAGCAACGAAGATGATGCTGGTGCAGGGTGAGCTGCCTTCGGCGGTGTTTTATGCCAATGACGAAATGGCAGTCGGGGGAATGAAGGCATTGGAGGAAGCCGGAGTTTCCGTGCCGGATGATCTTTCGGTCATTGGATTTGACGATATCCAGTTAGCCGAATACCTTCAGCCAAGGCTGACGACCATCCGTCAACCGATGTACGAATCCGGTTCGCTGGCCGGACATCTGCTGTTCCAAAGGTTGAACGGAGATGAGGTCAACGATTTCTACAAGCTCAAGATCGAACTGATTGAACGGAGCTCGGTTAAAATCAACAGTTAATTGGAGCTGGATGCGATAATCCCGCCGAACGCTTTGTTTTTGGCCTAGCGCGGCGGCAAGCTTCCGGTTATTTATCGGGCAAGAGAAGATTCTGGACTCCTACTGCTCCGTATTGCTGTCGAAATTAATAGAAACGTTTATGAAATAGAGACAACGCATACTAGAAAAGACCATATAAATAAAGAGATAATAGAATAGAAACGTTTCGTTTCGGTGGAGGGAACACAACCATGACTGAACATCTCTATCACAAATATGTTAAGCACATGACACTTGAAGAAAAGATAGCCCAGCTGCTGCAGCTCGCAGCCCCCTTTTATGACGAACCGGGCGATCATTCGGAAATCACCGGACCTATGGAGGAGCTCGGTATCGGCAGCGAGACCAAACTTGCGGCTGGTTCCGTACTTGGAATAGCCGGTGCAGAGAAAATGATGGCTGTGCAGAAAGAACATCTGAAGAATAACAGACTCGGCATTCCATTGCTGTTTATGGCGGACATTGTACATGGATTCAAGACGATATTTCCGATTCCGCTGGCGATCGGCTGCTCCTGGAACCCGGAACTCGCTGAACAGAGCGCAGAAATCGCCGCGCGTGAAGCCGCAGTATCAGGACTTCATGTAACTTTTGCGCCGATGGTGGATTTGGTCCGGGATGCCCGCTGGGGCCGTGTGATGGAATCAACTGGTGAAGATCCCTATTTGAACTCTGTATTTGCCAAGGCATTTGTACAGGGATTCCAAGGGGATGACCTGAGAAATGATGTTTCCCGTGTTGCAGCCTGCGTGAAGCATTTTGCAGCTTATGGACTGGCTGAAGGCGGACGTGATTACAATTCAGTCGACTTGTCGGAACGCCAGCTGCGCGAATACTACTTGCCGGCCTATAAAGCAGCGGTAGACGCAGGAGTCGAGATGGTGATGACTTCCTTTAATATTGTGGACGGGATTCCGGCTACCGGAAACAGCAAGCTGATGCGCAGCCTTTTGCGTGAAGAATGGGGTTTTGAGGGAATCGTCATTTCAGACTGGGCGGCTATTAAGGAAATTATTGCCCATGGTGCTGCCGAAGACGAAAAAGAAGCCGCCTTTAAGGCAATCTGGAGTGGCGTCGACATCGATATGATGACCACAAGTTATGTGAACCATCTGCCGGAACTGGTGGCAGAAGGCCTTGTGGATGAAGCGCTGATTGATGAAGCTGTGCTGCGGATACTGAAGCTGAAGGAAAAGCTGGGCTTGTTCGAGAATCCAATGCGTGGTGCGGATCCGGTTCTTGAACGCGAGATTGTGTTCTCCGCCGAGCATCGCCAGGTTTCCCGCAAGCTTGCCGAGAAATCCAGTGTACTGCTTAAGAACGAAGGTGTACTGCCGCTGGCGCCTGAGCAACGGGTTGCATTGATTGGTCCGTTTGCGAATAGCGGAGATATTCTGGGCTGGTGGTCGTGGACGGGTTCTAAAGAGACGGCGGTCAAGCTTGGAGAATCCATGCGTATACTCAGCGAAAATCCGGGCAATGTGATTATTGCCGAGGGAAGCGGCATCGATTCGATCAGCGAGTCTCAGCGTAATGAGGCCTTGAAAGCAGCCGCAGATGCCGATGTAATCGTGCTTGCTGTCGGTGAATCTTCAGAGATGAGCGGTGAAGGCGGCAGCCGCAGTAATATCAAATTGCCGCAGGCGCAGCTGGAACTGATTGAGCTGATGAAAGGGCTGGGCAAACCTTTAGCTGTAGTCCTGTTTAACGGCCGCCCGCTCGATCTGCATGGTGTGTATGATCTTGCCGATGCTGTACTTGAAGCATGGTTCCCGGGAAGTGAAGGCGGTGCTGCGCTGGCAGATCTGTTATACGGAAAGGTTAATCCATCCGGAAAGCTCAGTATGTCCGTTCCTTATTCCGTTGGCCAGATTCCGGTTTATTATAACTCCTTCAGCACCGGCCGTCCCAAACCGGAAGAAGAGACAGACAACCGATATATTTCCCAGTACCTTGATATTCCTAACGAACCGCTCCTTCCATTTGGCTTCGGTCTAAGTTATACGGATTTCACCTATGAGGGACTTACACTTTCAGCGGAGACAATGAAGGCTGATCAGCCGATTGAGGCGAAGGTGACTGTCACAAATACCGGGAAGATGGCTGGAACAGAAACGGTTCAACTTTATATCCGTGATGTATCGGCAGAGGTAGTCCGCCCGGTTAAAGAGCTGAAAGGCTTCAAGCAGGTCGAACTGGCTCCGGGAGAAAGCAGCGAGGTCGTCTTCCAGATTGACGAAAGTATGCTCCGCTATCACCACAGTGACTTGTCCGTAAGCAGTGACCGCGGCCAATTCAGCCTGTTCATCGGCGCTAGCAGCAAGGATGTACAGGCAGCGTCTTTCCGTTTGCTTAAATAATGCAAAATGTTAAACACAAATACTGACGAATAGCGGCAATCTGCCGCAGCAGATAAGGAAGTGAGTAGAAATGACAACTATAACAGGAACTGGCTCCAAGCTGTCGCTTCACGAGGATGGATTGACTTTTACTTTCCTGGAAAGCGGCGACCTGTACCAGGCTGTCGGCGGGACGATGATGATCAATCAGCTGCTGTCTAATAGCGTAGACGGTGCGCCCGGAAATCTTTATGCGCGTTTGCACCTGCAGGATGGCATTCAGGTCTTTCCGCTGCTAGGTGTGAAATCGAGCAGCCGTTTCCGTCAGGATGGCAAACGCCTGGTGTGGCAAGGTGAAATTACTGCGGGTCCGGATGTCCCAGGGCTATTGGCGGATATCCGTTATCAGGTGGTATTTACTTTGTCCAGCCGTGGGGTGTGGTTCTGGGAAGTGAAAGTTGAAGGCAGCAATGTGCTGCTGGATGTCATCTATAGTCAAGATGTGGGGATTGCTTCCCCCGCAGCTGTCACCAGTAATGAAGCCTATTTATCGCAATATATTGATCATGCGGTATTTGAGGATGAGAAGTATGGATATGTGGTTTGCTCCCGGCAAAATCAGCCGCAAGGCGGCAAGTTCCCATACTTGCAGCAAGGTGCTCTCACCGGAGCTACCGGGTATTCCACTGATGGATTCCAGTTCTTCGGATTATCCTACAAGGAAACCGACAAACCGGAAGCATTGTACCAGGAACAGCTGGCCAATGAGATTTATCAATATGAATTTGCCTATACGGCGCTGAAATCCGGGAAAGTTCAACTGGATGGAGCTGCACGTTTTACTTTTTACGGACTATTCCGTGAAGACCATCCCGCAGCCATTACAGAGCTGGAATTTAATTCGGCACTGCGTCAAGCGTGGGATGAGGCTGAAGCTCTGGGAGATGTTCAGGAGACGGGTCACTGGCTGAATCAGGCCTCCTTATCTTCACGTTTTGGAGCGCCGCTGCAAACTGTAGACATGCTTGAAGAAGAGCTGAACTCATTGTTCCCGCAGAGATTTGAGGAAGAACGTGATGGCGGCCAGCTGCTGGCCTTCTTTACCGGCACCTATGAGCATATTGTGCTCAAGCGCAAGGAATTGCTGGTCGAACGTCCGCATGGGCATATTCTGATGAGCGGGGACAATGCTCATCTGGGTGCTGAGGTCATGACCACAACCTCGTATATGTATGGGATTTTCAACTCCCAGGTGGTAGTCGGTAATACGAATTTCAATAAAATGATGTCCAACCCCCGTAATGCGCTGAATGTGTACAAGACTTCAGGACAGCGTATTTATGTGGAAATGGATGGACAATACCGTATGCTTACGATGCCGTCGCTATTTGAAATCGGGTTTAACTACGTGCGCTGGTACTACAAAACTCTTTCCGACACGCTTGTGATTACCAACTATACAACAGTTGATTCACCGGAAGTAAAGCTGCATGTACGATCTGTAAGCGGCCAAGCGTACCGTTTCCTCGTCAGCAACCAGATTACGATGAATGTGGCCGAGTATGAGGTGCCATACCAAATGGCTCAGGATCCGAACGGAGTGATCAGCTTCCGTGGCGAGAAGTCCGGAACGAGTGCTCAGGTATATCCGGAGCTCACTTACAAGATGTTCCTGGAGGGGGCTTCTTACCGTCTGGGAGATGAAAGTCTGCTGGCAGACGGACCGGTTCAGGGCAGTGCTTCGCTTGCTGTGCTTGAACTGGAGGAGAGCGCAGAGTGGACGCTGACACTACAGGGCTTGCTGGACGGCAAGGAACGTCCGCTCTCCAGTAAACCCGTCACAGAAGAAATCACCCGTTACCGTGAGTTTTTCTCCGGTGTCATGAATGGTTTCAAGCTGACACAGGAAAGCGGAGTCGAAGGCGGACTATTCAAAGTGAATGCGTTGGCCTGGTGGTACACTCACAATATGCTGGTCCATTACTCAGTGCCTCATGGTCTGGAGCAGTATGGCGGCGCAGCATGGGGGACGCGTGATGTGTGCCAGGGACCGGTGGAATATTTCCTCGCCACACACAAATATGAGCAGGTGCGCGAGATTCTGCTGACCGTGTTTGCCCATCAGTATGAAGATGACGGCAGCTGGCCACAGTGGTTCATGTTCGACAAATACACATCCATTCAGCAGGAAGAAAGCCACGGCGATATTATTGTCTGGCCGCTTAAAGTGCTGGGGGATTACTTGCGGGCAACCCTTGATTTTACTGTATTGGATGAACAGATTCCATATACACGCAAGCACAGCTTTGACTTTACGGAAACGACAGCTTCGCTGCGGGAACATGCCAACAAAGAGCTGGATTACATTAAATCTCACTTCCTGCATGATACGTTCCTGTCTTCTTACGGCGACGGGGATTGGGATGATACGCTACAGCCGGCGAACGCACAGCTGAAGCAGTATATGGTCAGCAGCTGGACAGTTGCGCTTACCTATCAGACAGTGCTCGGTTTATCCGGAGTGCTGCAGAGCAATGATGAAGTTTGGTCAAATGAGCTGAAGCAGATGGCGGAAGGGATCAAAAGTGATTTCAACCGTTACATGCTGGGAACAGAAGTGATTCCGGGCTTCCTGTATTTCGAAGATCCGCAGGATGCCAAGCCTATGCTTCATCCAGAAGATCAGGAGACCGGTATCCAATACCGGCTGCTGCCGATGACCCGCAGTATGATCGGCGAGCTGCTCACACCAGAGCAAATGGAGTCGCATTACAAGCTGATCCTGGAGCAATTCCTCTGCCCGGATGGTGTGCGGCTGATGAACCATCCGGCGCAATATGCCGGCGGAGTCAGCACGCATTTTAAACGGGCGGAGCAGGCGGCTAATTTCGGACGCGAAATCGGACTTCAATATGTGCATGCGCATATCCGGTTCGTAGAAGCTATGGCGAAGATCGGCAAGCGGGATCAGGTATGGAACGGACTGGCGGTCATTAATCCGATTGGGATCCGCGATGCCGTGCCGAACGCTGAACTGCGTCAGAGCAATGCCTACTTCAGCAGCTCGGACGGGAAATTTGCTAACCGTTATGAAGCGCAGGAGCGGTTCAATGAGCTGCGGAATGGTTCGGTAGCCGTTAAAGGCGGCTGGAGAATTTATTCCAGCGGTCCCGGAATCTACATGAATCAGCTGATCTCCAACGTGCTCGGTATCCGTGAGGACGGCGGTGATCTCATCATTGATCCTGTACTGCCGGATGAACTGGATGGAACCCGCTTTAACTTCGAATATGGCGGTTCACCGGTATCATTCATCTACCATTGTGCAGAAGGCAATCTCCGCTCTGTAACCGTGGGCGGCAAGGAGGTTCAGGCCGAACGGCTTGCCAACCCTTATCGTCTTGGAGGATTGCGGATCAAACAGGCAGACTTTGAAAATCTGCGCACAGCAGATGGTACTGTAGTCGATATTTATATGTAACAACAAGAAGAGGCCGCTGCTGAAGCGGCCTCTTTGCTATTCACAATTATTCAGCTGTTAAGTCATCAATTCCAGAACCTTCGTTGAAAGCATCTCGAGTTCATTTGAAATAATCAAGGCTCATCGCCTCGCGGACTTCGTTCATCGTTTCCTGGGCCAGAGACCGGGTATGGCGGGTGCCGGCCATTAGAATGTCATCGACAAGCTTCGGTCTGGCCGCATAGTAGGCCCGGCGTTCCCGCATCGGTGCCAGAAGCATTTCCAGCGCGGAGGTGATCCGTTCTTTGCAGGCCGAACATCCGATGGTCCCGCGTTCGCAGCCTTCGCGGATTTCAGCGGCGTCTTGCGGAAGAAAGGCCCGGTGATAAGCATAAATTGGACAGATATCCGGATGCCCGGGATCATTTTTATGAACGCGGGCAGGATCTGTCACTGCTCTTTTTATTTTGTGGGCAAGGTCTTCCGTTGAAGCATCGAGCGTTATGGCGTTGCCGAGGCTTTTGCTCATTTTCGCGTTGCCGTCTGTGCCAATCAGCCGGGGTGTTTCACTGATCAACGCCTGAGGTTCCACAAATATAGGCTTATACAGCTCGTTAAACCGGCGCACAATTTTACGGGTCAGCTCCAGATGCGGCAGCTGATCCTCACCAACGGGAATGATGGTGGCTTTGCAAAAGGCAATATCGGCCGCTTGGCTTACCGGATAACCGAGGAAACCATAATACATTTCATCCAGACTGCTGTTTTTCGATTCTGCTTTTACTGTTGGATTGTGCCGCAGGTTATTCACCGTAACAAACATAGAGAAGAAGATCGTCAGCTCGGCGATTTCCGGAATCATGGACTGTACATAAAGGGTTGTCTTGCCGGGGTCAATGCCTGCAGACAAATAATCGAGCATAATCTCGCGGATATGGCTGCGGATCAATTCGGGTCTATCGAAATGGGTTGTCAGTGCTTGAACATCTGCCAGAAACACATAGGATTCATATTGATCTTGTAAAATAACCCGGTTCTGCAGGCTGCCGGCGTAATGGCCAAGGTGAAGTTTGCCGGTAACCCGATCTCCTGTGAGTACACGTTCTTTCATCGTTAAAAAACCTCCTGGTATAATGTTGTTGTGTAAATATTATAAATCGCCACCACCAGCCATCCTCCATGGCCATCACCCCCTTATCAATACAAAAAAACTCCGTCCCATAAGGACGAAGTTGTCGTTGTACCACCTTAAATGACCGTCTTGCTGCATGAATTGCAAGCGTTCCAGTCTTCGCTATACGGTGCGGAGATCGCTGAATACATGATCTCGAGACCGCTCCCTTGATAACGGCGGGGTGCCCGGCATTTCCCTACAACATCGTAGCCGACGGTTCGGGAAAGCAACTCCAAAGTCCATTCGATCATATGCCGGACACCGGTTCGCAGCTACCACCGGCTCTCTGCAAGTCCGCTCACATATGTCTACTTACTCTTCTTCTGCGTTATTGATGATATATATGTATATTATTACCTGATCCCTGGAGATCGGTCAATGCTTTATTAGATTGGGGCAGGAAAAAGTATCAATTGTGATAAGTTATTTATAGACAATAAATGAAGAGGGATGCAATTATATAAATATTCAGCTTCAAAACAATCGGAGTGGTGAAAAGATGAATTTGGATGCCGTTTTTACACAGATGCCTATTCTTAGTTCGGATAAAATGGTGTTGAAGAAGATCGGAACGAATAATCTGGATGAGGTATTCGAGATTTACAGCAATGATCATGTATTTGAATACTGCGGCATTATTCCCAAACATAATAAAGAAACCGTGAAAAACATGATCGGACATTTTGAGCGGGATTTTCTGAAGCGGTCAAGGGTTAAATGGGGGATATTCAGCTGTAATGATAATGACAAATTGCTTGGTATTATCGAGGCATTTGATTTTAATCAGAAAGTAAATATGGTATCGGTCGGCTATTTTTTGGAGCAAGGCCATTGGGGGAAAGGCATTGCTTCAGAAGCGTTATCCCTATTGATAAGTTATTTGTTTAATGATGCGGATATCAATAGGATTCAAGCTGAAGTAATGCCCCCCAATAGGGCTTCCAAAAAGGTGCTGCTGAAAAACGGCTTCATGAAAGAAGGGACTTTGAGACAAGCCAGTGTATGGTCAGGCAAAGGAATCGTCGATCTTGAAGTGTACAGCATCCTGAAAGATGACTACATTAAATGGTATATGGGATCAGAAGTTCCAGATCCACAATAGAATGGAAGCAAACTCAAGGTTTTTTCACTTCGATTTTTGGCAGATCAAAGCTCCAGTTCACATCGGTGAATTTTTTATCCGTTATGACCCGGCGGAGCGTCAGCTCCTCGGGCAGTTCAGTCATGCCTTTGGCTATAAGATAGGCTTCATTTGCATGATTGCCCGTCTCGCCGAATATGACTTTCTCATCCATAGTGTAACCACCTCTAAAAATAACTTTGTATTCTTTTCCTTGACCATCGAGGGCGACCCACTTGTCATTGGCAAATCTGTTGGTGAATTCGCCGCTGACCGACATCCAGCCGGATATTCCCGGTTCATCCTTGATTTCCTTGATCTCCATCTTGTTCACCTTCAGCACATCACCTTGAGCACTAAATACTGCGGGTTTCTCATTAAGCTCATGAGGATGGAACGTCACTGAATCGTTAGACTTGACGGGACTATTGTAACCATCCAGGATGAACCGTACTTGCCGGCTGTCATATGGAAGGCTCTTGAAATAGTAGGTCCAGTGCAGCTTGCCGGCTTGTTCTGTTGGTCTGACAGTGTAGCCGAAGGAAGTGTCGATAATACCTCCGGAGATGTAACTGTTGATTCTTGAAAGTTCTTCACCTTTCTCATCCACAAAATGGAACATGACCCCGAAATCGTGGCTAAAATTAGTTAAATTGGCAGAAATAAGGCTGGCTGCCTCTCCAGTAAGCGAGGTGTTGAATTTCAGTGTGACACCTGCAGGTGTATGCATCACTTGATCCATCTCCAGCTTCATCCCATCCGGAGTAGTATAGACATGGTCCTTCAAATCTGTGGTTACTGTTAATGCCTGCGCTGCGGTCATATCCGCTTCATAGCTGAAGCTCCAGTCCCCGGCTATCACCTTGTTTGTCTCCAGTTCATGAATATTACCTTGAATAACTACGGTGCTTCCGGGTGCTTCATCGGGGAATACGTAAGTCAGCAGAAGGGAGGCCTGATCCGGGTTTCCATAAGTATTCTTGTCCATGCTCATGACCGATTTAAGTTCTCCGATACTTTCGCCTGCTTCATTCCGGATTTCCAGCTGGCTGGCATTAAATCTGGACATTGCGTCTTCCGAGGCAAGTCCGTTTTCATCCATGATAGTGATGTTGAGCACCAAACGGGTAGGATCAGCCACTACGTCCTGCAGGACTAAGGTATAGCCTTTATCGCTTTTCTCTATGTCAGGCTGCTGCACCACACCGAGTATTTTGGCGTCCAGCAGACCAAGCTCTGCCCACTGGTTGGCAAGGAGGAACGGTTTCTGTGGAGGGGTGGATAACGTCTCTGAGACTGTACCTGATCTGCCAATGAAAAACAGTAATGAAGCAATTCCTATCACTGCAGCAACAGAGCTGCCCCACTTTAAACCTCTTTTTAGGGTGCGGCCCGTTTGCATTCCGGATATCTCGGATAATTTTTGCCCGGAGGCGGGCTGTATCTCTGTATTGCGAACTTGTTCCATAACGCGCTCTGTGAAATCATCAGCTAGATTAGAGCTTGTATACAATTGTGAATCCGTCAGTAGATCGTTATCAGTGCCGGACAAGTCATTGTGATTGGTGTAAGCCCATTTTTTCATTGGAACCCTCCCTGGATTTCGACCATTGTTTCTTCAGCTTTTGACGGGCGCGGTGGAGACAATTTTTGACCTGGTGCATAGGCATTCCCGTTATCGCTGAGATTTCCTCATAGGATAATTCATTGGTATAGCGAAGCAGCAGTACAATCCGGTATCGCTCTGGAAGCTTGGCCAATTTCCGGTGCATTTCAAGCTCGTCTTCCTTACGCATATACTGCTCTTCAGGGGTTGGCCCGTGATCCTTCTCCTCCAGTAAGTTGCTTGTTAGGCCAGGGGATTTCCGCCTTTTCAGTGACCTGAAGTGGTTGATCGCAATGGCGTACAGCCAAGCGGCAAAGCTTGATTGGCCATGATGCTCGCGGAGTTTCTGGTATGCTTTGATAAATGTTTCCTGGGCCAAATCCTGTGCATCCTGGTGACTGGCGCCCATACCGAGCAGCAGACCATACAAGCTCGACTTGTATTTGTCTACGAGTACCGCAAAGGCCTCCCGGTTGCCCTGCAGCACTTCGGCAATGATTTGTTTGTCGTTTTCCTGTGCCTTCATCCAGTGCCTCCCATTAATTTATTTGTATATAAGACGCACCAGCGCCACAATATTTCTCACTTTTTATAAAAAAGAAAGATTATGTTCAGATCATACTACACATTGCAGGGGGAAGAGAGAATGAAACAAGACGAAGCAATCCGTCAGGTAGGCTTGGCTGTAAAGGATGATCCGGCAGTCAGGGCGGTATTTCTGAAAGGTGCACATGCCAGAGGACAGCAGGATGTTTACTCGGATGTTGATTTGTACTGTTTGGTCCACAGCGAGGGCTTGACGGATTTTTTAACGCGCAGAATATCCTATATGGAGAGCTATAAACCGCTGATATTCTGGTCGGAAGCTAACTTCGTAGGACCACAAATTGTTGGCGTGTTTGAAGACGGTCTGCATTTCGATCTTTATACAGTGACTGAGGAGAGTCTGAAACAAACCGAGCAAATCCTTGTCCTGCATGATCCCGAGGGATGTCTTGCCAACTACAAAGCAGAGAGCTTCCCCATGTCGGATGTAGAGATTACGAGAATCCTTTCCGGTTTCACTTTCAGTCTTCTGGAATTTGAAACCGCGTATCTCCGCGGCGATTTGCTCTGGGCACACCGGCTTGGCAGTCATCTGGCGGCAGATCTAATGATAGTTCTGCGGCATGTAGCAGATCCTTCTACAGCGCAGCTCGGCATTAAGAGATTGCATCACAAACTCAGTCCACAGCAACTGGATGAGTTAACAGGAGCGTTAAATGCTCTTGGACCGGACGCACTCCCTTCAGGTGTCCAGAAGCTGGTGGACCTCGCTGTGGTGTTGATTGCAGACTTGACCGAACGGCTGTCAGAGAACTGGAATCAGCGTTTTTTCGATTTTATGGTCAAACGGATCTATGCACTATCGTAACAAAACAGATACAGCGAACAATATTTGAATGTGAGAAAAAAGAAGGATAATGACTACTCTTGTCGAATTATAAATTTAGATAGATAATAAATACCAAAATATGTTTGTGATTCGGAAGCGCCAGCTGATGAACAAAGGCAACTCCGCCGAAAGGCGGAAGACGCAAAGCCACCGGTCTAAACCGCTCACGAAAGCGGCATGACAGCGGGGACGCTCATGTAGTTTGGTTTTTTGTTGTCTAAATACAACAAAAGGAGAATAAAAAAACATGTTTTTGAAGATTCGCCACAAAATAAGGCCAGGTTTAGCGTTTATTCTGGCTGCGGCCTTGGCTGCAGGACCCCTGATTGCTACTCCGGTCCACGCAGCTGCGAAGTACACTTTTACAGATGTCAAAACTGCATATAACATGCCGCTTGACTACAACTACAAGTTCACGGGTGACACGATCGCTTCACTGGAGAAGGATAGCAAAGGGGCTTATCAGCTGTACTTACATAACTGGAAGAAGAAGACGACGGAGAAAGTCACTTCTACTAACACGTTCAAAACGAACCTGCAGCTCCTGGGAGACAGTGTTTATTATTATGAGTCTACAATTGAAGTGACTAAACGAATTAATATCTACCCGAAGAAGCTGGTACAGTACAATTTGAAAACAAAAAAAACAAGCGAGCTTCCGCTGGAAGTGAAAACTCCGGAATTACTGGGTGTGGGTGACAAATATTATGCACACAGCAGTGGCTCAGATTTTTACTTCACTAACAAAACGACGCTGGAAACTCAGACCATCAATGATCTCGGTTTTGATCAGGTCCACCAGTTTGTAGATGACAAGTTCATCTATAGCAAATGGGACACCGGCACGTTGTATCTGTATGATCTGCCAAGTTCAAAAACAATTGAGCTTTACAAGCTGAAAGAAAATGAATCCTTCAACCTCGTAGCTTCGAATGGTAAAGATATTGTCTGGATGATTGACTCCAAAGAAGTGGATGCTGCCGGCAAGACCAAAAATTATTTCATTTATATGACGATGGACCGCAGTAAAGCCGGAGCTCCGGTTAAAGTATTGCTTAAACGTGAATGGGTAAATGGCGACCGGAATGATCTATTAATCGTGGGTGACAATTATGCGGTGTTCTCGGAAATGATGAACAATAAACTGGTAGCCCGCGGAGTGAACCTCCGAAACGGGGAACTCTTTTTGCTTGGGGAACGAAACCGCAGTGCGGACAATTTTGTGTATTTCAATAAAGACACACTGATCTCACGCGACGCAAATGACTATATTGTGCTTCGTACAATAGTCAGAACGCCATAAATGAATTTTCAGAAACTATCAAAAAAACAGTGCAATTTGACGATAGTAGTAAAGCGGTAAATTTTGGGTATGAACCTATTTCCAATGAATCCCGCAACCGCAAATTGAAAAAAAACAACTAGAGGAGTGTCGTTAAAAAATGATCGCAGAAACTAAAATGTACCCGGAATTCAACACCATCTTCATCAGCTTGCATGGATTTGCCGAATTGGCTGAAACGGTAAAAGAAGTGGAAATATTCGAGGCGTCCATGCCGACTTTGCCGATCCACGAGATGTCTCTGATTATTGACTGCAACGATATGGCGCCCTTCAAGCCGGAGATACTACCGGTTCTGGAACGCTGCTATGTGCTGTATAACGGTTTTAAACATGCGGTTCTGGTGAATCCGAAGAAAGTAGTAGCCAAATCTCAATTACAGAGAGTAGCTCCAAGCGCCGGATTTAAAGGACATTTTGTGGATACGGTGGAAGAGGCTTGGGCAATCGTTAAATCCTAAATCGTATATCCTAAATCTAAAGCAGAGGGTGGTCAACCATGGCTAATGTCAAAATAGTAAGCACCGAAGTGTACCATCCTGCCTATAAGATCAGCAATGAGGAATTGGCTCTGCAGGCCGGATCTTCAGCGGACAAGCTTATCGGCATTTGGGAGTTCTTTGGCCGTAAGGATCGTTATTACGCGGCGGACTATGAAGAGAGCACGCTTTATATGGCTATTGAAGCATCCAAAAAGCTATTGAAGAGCTGTGGGCTCAGCGGAAGCGATTTGGATATGATCGTATTCTCCTCAGGAACACATGATTTCAGCGCTCCGACAGATGCTGCATTTGTGCATCAGGCGCTGGAGGGTAAAGATTCCTGCATTATCTATGACAGCAATGCCAACTGTGTAGGTATGGTTGTCGCTGCTGACCAAGCAGCCCGATCCATGATATCCACTCCCAGAGTGAGATACGCACTCATTGTAGGGTCGGAGCAGATTGCCCGTTTCTACAAAGAAGGGGACCTGGCGTCCAAGGGCCTTTGCGGAGATGCGGCCTGTGCGGTTCTGCTGGAGAGAGTGGAGGATACGGATTCCGGTCTGATAGATTCGGCGTACTACACCAATACGCAGAAGGCGGAGGATATGCAGTTCCCTGCCGGAGGCATGACGCAAATGTACGGAGAACATCTGTCGCTTGAAGATAAGAAAATCTATCTTCATCCGGAGTATAACGTCAATGTGGCTTTCCCGACAGCAGTATCCAATATTGAACAGCTGCTTCAGGAACATGGATATACAAAAAGTGATGTGAAGCACTATATCCTTAGTCAGTTAAACTTGAGTGTTATTAAAGATATCGCGGGCAAGCTGGACGAGGAGCTCGTTAAATTCCCTTACATTGGGGATATTTATGGCTACACAGGCACAAGCAGTCCGTTTATCACCCTTCACCATGCGATTAAGGACGGGACGTTGGTACCCGGCGACTTGTTCTTTATGTGGTCGGTAGGCGCGGGTATTACGAGTTGTGCTACCCTGTGGAGACTCTAACATCACCACTACAGTAATGGAACGCGATAGAAAAACAACGAAAGCCTGCGCCTTGGTGCAGGCTTTTTTGTGTATTTTTCCCGGGGCGAGCCATCTATATAGATTGAACATGAGAATTACATGTAGGGAAAAGTGGCGGAGGGGAATTTTGGAACTGGAGGAGCGATAGCGTCCGCCTGAAAGCTTTCCGCAGGAAAGCTCTCTTCGGAAGCGTGGGCAAGGTTTGGATTTCTACCGCGATTCGCGGTTAAATTCAGGAAATCCAAACCTAACAGCGGCCGGAAGTCCAAATATTCTCTGTAGTCACGACCAACCCCAAAATAGAAGAATTATAAGTTCAATTAATATAGTCTTTATTTAAGAATTCAATAATCAACTCTATAAATTCAGCAGGCTGCTCAAGATGCGGATAATGGCCGCATTGACGCAGCTGAACTAGTTCTGAAGCTGGAATATTCTTATGTACGTAACTGCAGATCTGCTTGTTGAAGGGCAAATCCAGCCCGGCTTCCATAACAAGGGTTGGATGACTGATTTCATTTAAGCGACTGTAGGCCGGAGGCATTAGAGGACGGTGCAAATTGGGTTTACCTTGATAAAAGACTTCATTACTGACATAAAGCTCTTTGAATTGAGCCCGAAGCGTCTGATCTTGTGGAACGAGGTAGTGCCAGAAGCTGTTCTTCATAAAATGCTCCGCAGCCTTGTTAATTCCAACCCGGCGGACTCTCAGGAAATCCTTCATGCCTTCCCAGGACAGCCGCAAGGGATACTTGGCACCGTTAACAGAAGGAGCAACAAGGATTAGCTTGCTGACACGATCCGGATAGGCCAGAGCGAAGTCAATCGCAGCACTTCCTCCAAAGGAAGAGGCAACAACACTGGCACGGGTAATCCCAAGATGATCCAGAACGGATTTCAAGTCCTGATAATAGGAGAAGGGAGTGGTGATAGCGTCGCTTTGTCCATATCCTCTCTGATCATACCGGATCACCTGATAAGCTTGAGCCAGTCTTTCCACATGGAGATCCCACACCTTGAGGTTGGAGTAGCCGCCATGCAGCAGCACAAGCGGTTCACCTGTTCCTTGTACATCGATGTTAAAGTTTACACCCTGGATGTTATGCAGTTCACTCTGATTCACTTTTTTCACTCCCTCGTTAACGCTGTTGATTTAACCATTCAATTGATTCTTTGCACCACTGCAGTCTAGCTTCGGTTGACAGGATCCCATAGTTCAAGGTTAACATCCACATCGGTAAATCTTCCGGCGATTGCTTCTGTGTTATTAATGCACGCTGTTGTTCACGGTAAACCTCCATGGCATTTGTGAGCTCACCCAGCTCATGTTCGAACAAACCTCTAATGACTTCTCTATCCTGAGGGGTTGCAAAAAAAACCTTAAGCAGCAATTCATCCCGGTAGTTAAGGGCGCCGATGGGGGCGGACAGCCATTCCCGGAAATGATCCATGCCTTCAGGCGTAATCTGATACTTCTTCTGCCCGCGTGTTTGATTGGGTGTGCTGGCTTCCACAGCATATCCTTGAGCAACAAGCTCCTTCAAAGCAGGATAAATCTGCCCGTAACTTTCACTCCAGAAATGATGAAGCGAGCCGCTGAAATGCTTCTTGATGTCATATCCGGAATAGACTCCTTTCGTTAAAACACCCAGAACTGCGAACATTGTATTTCCTGATTTGGCCATAACCCTCGCTCCTGACTATAATATATCTTTTAGATATGTAACTATTAGATATATCATACAGCGTTGATCTTATAATTTCAACCCTTACAAGCCATCTCATCGGCACAAAAAAACAGAGCAGCGGAGGTTGTGCCTGCCGTGCTCTGTTGTGTTATTTAATGAATTTAGCTTCTAAGACCTGCTGCTGCATTTGTTATTCTGTCAATTGGGCGGCAATAATTTTACCCAGAGCTTTTTCAGCGGCTATCATTTCCAATGGAGGTGGATTCATATAGAGGCAGCTCGACTCTTATCTCTAGCATCCCATCCTGTATGGAGGCACTGGTGCTGCCGCCCGATTGTTCCGCAAGCAGCCGGACAATGGACAAGCCCAGTCCTGTAGTTGCGCCTCTTGCTTGATCTGCGGTATAGAAACGTTCAAATATACGCTGTACATCAATAGCAGTAGCATCCTTCACTGGATTTCTGAAGACGATAGCCGCTTGTTGACCAGCAAGTATCTGTACTTCCACAGTTCCGTCCGAGTGGGTGACACAGTTGCGGATCAGGTTCTGGACCATCCGTACGACCATTTTCTTATCGGCAAAAGCAAACACTGGCGCAGCATCTACAAGATGCACCGCCAGATGTCTTTGCTCAAATTCAGTGATGGATTCCGCCAGGCATTCTGTCACAAGGTTTGTCAGATGGATGCGCTTCTTGTCAGGCACCGGCTCCGCATTTTCCAAATAGGCATATTCGAAAAACTGTTCAATTAACGCTCCCAGCTTATCGGCATGTTTTTGAGCCGTTTGAAGTTTGCGCTGCTGATCCTCAGACAGTCCGCCTGTATCCAATAGCTGCTGATAGCCTTTTATCGCGGTAAGCGGTGTGCGCAGATCATGCGAGAGATTCGCAATCAGCTCCTTGAATCTTTTTTCTTCCAGAATGCTGTCCAGACGCAGGTTCTCTTCCACCTTTAAGGATTTGTTGATATTAGCTGTTAAGCGGTTCAACTCGGGGTTGATGAGCTCCAGACTGAGCGGCTGACGTGATTGTATGCCCAGCCGCTTATCCAGCTGCCGGTTGATGCTGCGCAATTGCAGATGAAGAACAACAATATACAGGATGAGCATAACTACACAACACCCCAGGAACCCTGCTGCAATTGCCAACATCATCACCAGCCTTTCTGCTATTTCATTTCCGATTTTCTGAATGCGCTATAGGAGACAGCTAACATCAGGGCGATAAAAGCCAGGCTGACCGCTGTGGCCTTGAACAGTTCCCCGGCACTTGCATCCAGAGTCACCACCGTATAACCCGAGGCGAAAGGAGTATAGGAGAACAATTTTGCCACCGACGGAAGATTGTTCCCCAGACCCAGGGACTGATCCAGAAGCATAGTACCGCCAAACCCGATGCCGACAACAAGTGAAGACTTCTTCAGTACAAAGGAAGACAGGATGCAAATGCTCAGCCGCGCAGCATATACCGTCAACAGGGTCAGCATGACCGCGATCAGCTTCAGCAGGGACTCAGCATCAAAGGGAATGCCGGACTTGTTGTCCAATATTTGCAAAAACACCGAAGCGGCATAAGGTGTACTGAACTTTTCACCTGTACTGAAAGCAATGCTGGTGATCACAATGTAGGGAAGCAGCAGAACGGCAGTAGCTATGAAATACACAATTGCCTTACTGAGCATAACCTTAAACCGGCTATGGCCGCGTGAAATGGCATCCTGTATGGTTCTATGCTCAAAATCTCCGCAGATGAAGCTGCCTGCAAGGAACGAGCCTAGAAGGGTCAGAATGAACAGATCGGATAAGCTGAAGGTGAGCGAACCCAGCTCTGCAGGCATCTGGCCTTGCCCAATCCAATAGGAAATCAGATTCATTCCTAAAGCACTTATAAATGACAACAAGCTGGAAAGTATAAACGCCTTGGATTTGCGCAGCTTGTACCAATCGGCGCGGATCAGATTAAGCATTCCGGTCACCCCCAATAACCGAAATAAAATAATCCTCAAGGGTATCTCCCTCGATACTCAGGCTAGTAACCACGATCCCATTGTCAAAGAGAGTGCGTGCCACCCGTTCCTTTTCATTTAAATAGTCGTACAGCTTGACCGTCTGATCCGGCATAACCTTGTAGTTGCCGGTGTGCAGCTGCATTTCCAGAATACTGACCAGCTTCTCCGGCTGATCACAGCTGATCCGCAGATGATGCTTGCAGCTTTCCTCAAGCTCTGCGAGGGTGATCGATTGTTTGAGTTCCCCTTGATGGATAATAAAATAGTCGGTCGCCACTTGATACAGCTCCGGCAGATTGTGGCTGGAGATGAGGATAGTCATTTGCCGTTCCTCGCACAGCTTGATCAGCAGCTTGCGTACCTCAACCACTCCCAAAGGGTCAAGCCCATTAATCGGCTCATCGAGGATCAGCAGCTCGGGGTCGCCGAGCAGAGCGATGGCAATCCCGAGCCGCTGCTTCATGCCGAGCGAGAAGTTTTTGGACTTTTTCTTTCCTGTACCGCTGAGGCCAACCAATGCCAGCAGCTCATCTTCCAGGGTCTCGCTGGGGATACCGCGCATGATCCTATGAAAGGTGAGATTTTGCTTTGCCGTCATATGCGGGGTTAGCGCAGGATGCTCAATCATACAGCCCAGTCTTTTTCGTTCCGCCTGCAGCGCCGTTTCGCCGTTTTGGCCAAATAGCTCAATACTTCCAGAGGAAGGGAAAGCGAGTCCGGCTACAATACGCATTAATGTGGATTTGCCGGCACCGTTTTGCCCGATTAAACCGTAAATCCGGCCGGCTTCCATCGTAAGGGACAGATCCTTAAGTGCATTTGCACCTTTGTAGCTTTTGGTCAAACCTTTTGTTCGCAGCACATATTTGTTCATCATGCCCACCAATCCTTTCTGGCTATAGTGTAAAGGCGGCAGGTTTAGAAAAGGTTAAGCGGATACAAGTAGTCGAAAAACTGCCGGAAAACTACAGGGAACAGCGTTTACTCCTTGTACAGGCGGTAGCCGAGGCCCCATACCGTTTCTATGTATTCTATAGCCGGGTTTGCTTTTTTTAGCTTGCTGCGCAGATTGCTGACATGAGTTTTGACCGTCTGCTCATCCCCTGCATCATCATCCGGCCAGAGCGTTTCGTACAGATTCGCCTTGGTGAACAGCTTGCCGTGATGCTTCAGCAGCAGTTCCAGGATCATATATTCTTTGGCAGTCAGATCTATTTCGCTTTCATTTACCGTAACCCGTTTAGTCTGGTCGTCCAGTGACAGATCTTTATACCGGAACCGATTTTTTTGCTGTTGCTGTGAACGCCGCAGATTCGATTCTACCCGTGCCACAACTTCGCTTAAGTCAAAGGGCTTTGTAATATAGTCATCCGCCCCCAGCTTTAGCAGGTCGATCTTCGTACCCACCTTATCCTTGGCGGAAATTATGATCACGGGTGTTTCCGAAATACCACGGATTTCTTTAAGGAGCTCATCCCCGTTTAAGAATGGAAGCATAATGTCCAGCAAAATCAAATCATAATGTGTATTCCTAATTTCTGTTAATCCGTCAGCGCCGGTAAAAAGTGATTTCGCCTGATATCCCGCTCCCTTTAATGCTTCGGCCAGCATTAGATTGATATCCTCATGATCTTCAATAATCAGAATAGTCCCCACAGCCCTATGCTTCCTTTCTGTTTTCAATTCCTTACATACATAACACAGGGTTTCCCTTGGTGGCAACTGTTTTGACTGGAGATGGTATAATAATACAAGTGCGCATAAATGTGCGCCAACGATTTGGTATAGGGGTGAGCAGAGTGCTGGAACGCTCAATGGAAAATATCATGGGTTCAGGAAGGGAAAGGAGGGATGCGCAAAAAAAACAAATGAAATGAGGATGATTATGAGATGAACAGAGGACAAGTGATAAGCAATGACGGTGTTAAACTGAATTATGTTGTACAAGGAACCGGGCCAAAGATATTGGTTATAGGCAGCAGCGTCTATTATCCGCAACTCTTCTCGGCAGAGTTATTTGCACAATTTCAGTTTATATTCCTTGATCATAGAGGTTTTGCCAGTCCGTCTGCAGCCTTGAAGCCGGAGCAGTACCGGCTGGACCGGGTGCTGGATGACCTCGAGCTCGCAAGGCAGCAGCTTGGCCTGAGTGATGTGGTCATAATGGGGCATTCGGGGCATGCTTTTATGGCGCTGGAGTATGCCAGGAAATATCCGGAGCAGGTTCACAAAGTAATTCTGCTGAATTCAGCCCCAAGCAATAGCCGGGAAAGGCAAAGTCAGAGCACTGCATTTTTCAATGAGACTGCAAGTCTGGAGAGAAAGACAGGATTCGAACAGGACATGGCTCTGCTAGAAGGCGACATCAGGCTAGACCCGGAACGCCGCTTCGTTCACATGTGTATTCGAATGGGTGCACAGAGCTTCTACGACTATTCCTTTGATGCAGCCTATATGTGGGAACAGGTACAAACAAATATGCCGGTTATGGATTATTTGTGGGGTGAGGTATTTGCCGGGATGAATCTGCTGCAGATGCTGAAGGATGTCAGCATGCCGGTTTTTATCGGGCTGGGAAGATATGATTATCTGGTTGGGCCTGTTTCCTTATGGGAGGCTATCGACGAGACATATCCCCATGTAAAGAAGGTAATCTTCGAGCACAGCGGACATAATCCGATGTTTGAACAACCGGAGCTGTTTAATCAAATATTAATAGAGTGGATGACACAGGAGTAAGCTTTGTTTAGATACGCTATATGAGTTGAACTAAAGAACTACCAAGAGGCTAAAGCAACGGAGGGGAATTTTGGAACTGTAGGAGCGATAGCGACCGCCTTTGTCTCCGGATTTCAACCGCAAATGGCGGTATAAATCAAGAAATCTGGGGACAACAGCGGCCGAAAGTCCAAACATTCACCGCAGTTGCGTTCTATGCCGGCTCGGTAAAACTAAAGTTTAACTTATATAATCGTTTGAAAAAAGGATCAGAGAAGATCGCCGACGGCGAACTTTCCTGATCCTCTTTACGATTCCGGTTGCTTAAAGTTGACCTAAAAATCCATCCATATAGGCATAAAACTCTTCCTTGTTACTGAGATGCACATTATGGTCGGGATGGGACATTTCATAGGCAAGACCATTCGCTAGCAGGGACTGCATTTTGTTATAATCCTCGTCTGGTACGCCCTCACTGTTCTTAGCTCTAATCAGTAAAACGGGACACTTGATCTCCGGCAGCAGGTGATACCAATCTGCATTGTAATGAATGTTGGCAGCCATCGCCTGGGGACTGAACATCATCTGGTATCCATCGACGGTTTCGATCAGACTGTTCATGAAATATTGATAGCTAAGCTCCGATTCCATGGCCTGCCGGATATAGTCCATCGCTTCGTTTAGGCTGGAGAAGGGCAGCGGCCAATCCTTGGTTACAGGCTCAACACATGGTAGCTGATCTAATGGCAGCAGGCTTGGCGTGGCAGGCCCGGCTGGGGATTTATCCAATATCGCTAAGGCTTGTATGTAATTTGGGTACATGGCTGTCAGATATCCGGCTACCCTCCCGCCCATAGAATGGCCTACCAGAATGATCGAATCGATTTTCAGATGATCCAATAGTTCAACAATGTCCCCGGCCATTTCTTCACCCGTATACTTGGATACAGGTTTGCTGCTTAGTCCGTGACCTCTTTGATCGGGGGCGATAATTCTGTATTGTTTGCCGTAATGCCGCATGAAATCAACCCACGTTTCTGCTCTGCCCCATCTGCCGTGGAGACAAAGAATGACCGGACCTTCCGTACGTGTATCCAGATAAAACATTTCCAGACTGTTCAGCTTAGCCAGGTTTCTGTAGATTTTTGGATGCTCCAGCTTTTCCTCTAAGATTGAATCCCGCATAATTAACCTCCAAGCGAATCTAATGTATTTGGATGAATTATACCATATGAACTAAATAAAGGGAACATATGTTTCTTTTTTTTATGCGATTACTCCCAGTAGGGTGTGCATGTGAACAGAAATTGTTCTTTGTTAACATAATGCTTAAACTCTCTGGAGGCCAGTCTTTGAATATGCTCCGGCAGCCAATCCTTGGCATCAGGCAGCCCTATCCAGAAATTCATGGTTTCAAGCTGTGCGGCTACAAAAAAAACCTCCAACAGCTCAATGTGATTAGGCGGCAGCATAAAATGACCGGAGTAGGATTTCAATAATTGTTCCCTGAATGCCGGGTGAATATAGGAGAAGGTCCACCCCAGATCAAACAGGAAATACCCGAACCCACAGGCACCAAAATCAATAGGGCGGCATTCTTGGTTATAAAAAATAAAATTGCTGGGGATCAGGTCAGCATGAATGATTCCCCAATAATTTGGCGTGGTATCGAGGGTATTCATCCTGTTCATCACAAGTTGGCCTGCTACTGTAAGCAGCTCTGCATTTTCTCTTTCGATTATCCCTGCCTTACCCCAATGATGAAGCTTATCAAGCGCTTGCCCGATCCGCTTTCCATCATAGACCGGTCTTGTGAACTGTTCAGGTACAGTCCATGAGAAAGCCCGCTGATGCAACTTTCCTATCATTTCACCTATCCGTCCGGCGTCTTCCACGGTAGTAATGAATTGTTGTTGTTCCCCTTCCAGCCATTCAATAAGTGTACACTTCACTCCGTCTACATCCGTCACCAATTCGCCATGATGATTCCGGCAGGGTGCTGGTGCAGTTAAGTCTGTCCCCGCCGACTGGGCCTCTAACCATATCATTTCCGAGCGGAGCGTTTCCGGTGAGGTCCAATCACTGTCCATGGTTTCACTTTTTGCTGCATGAATTCGCAGGCTATAACCGTTGTTGCGGGTATCCACAATTTTAAAAACCTGGCTTGCACTTTGTCCGACAAAATGAATAGACGCTACTTCTATGCGATACTGCTGTAAAGCTGCTTCTGCCAATGCGAGCATAGTGTTCAAAAGCTTCCCTCCAATAAAAGGTATTATAATTCCTTATTTTAACAGGATTCTTTGCTTCTTTTCCGGGAATTAACGCTTATAAATAAACTGTCCCAAATATAGCGTGTGTTAAAAAGTGGAACTTCTGGTAGACAAAACGGTCTACAAGTTGTAAACTGTGACTATATTAGTCTACAGCTTGTAGACCCAAAGGAGTTCTGCAGAATGGATAAAATCAGACTGACGGAGATGGAAACTAAATTTGCGGACCTCATCTGGAGCCATGAGCCAGTCCCGTCGGGCGACCTTGTGAAGCTATGCGAATCTGAACTGAACTGGAAAAAATCGACGACCTATACGATGCTGAAACGTCTGGAGAGCAAAGGGGTTTTTAAAAACAAAGAGGGTATGGTGGCAGCGCTCATCTCCAAAGATGATTTCTATGCCCAGCAGAGCAAGCAGTTTGTAGAGGAGACCTTTCAGGGATCGTTGCCGAAGTTTCTGGCCGCATTCACAAGAAGCCGTAAACTGAGCGACACAGAGATTGACGAGTTTCTAAAAGTGATTCAGGATCATAAGGAGGAATAGCGGTGGAATCGCTGTTTTTGCAACTTTTGAGTATGAGCCTTACCGGCAGCTATGTCATCGTGTTTGTGATTGTGGCCCGGCTGCTGCTTAGAAAAGTTCCCAAGGTTTTCTCTTATGCCCTGTGGTCAGTGGTGTTGTTCCGGCTCGTATGCCCGTTCTCCTTCGAAAGTGTATTCAGCCTGATTCCTGCCAAAGCGCAGGAGATCCCGCTTCAGCGGATCGCCACACAGCCGCCCCAGATTCCAAGCGGATTAGCCGGAGGCGGGCAAGCATTAAATAACCTGCTGGCTGAACCTGCAACTGCCGCTGCATCTGTGGTGGATACAAGTACTGCTGCCGATACGAATATCTGGTTGCTTGTGGGCCAATATGTATGGCTGTTTGGGATTGCGGTGCTGCTCCTCTACAGCATTAGGGCAACGGTCCGGTTAGTTCGGAGCTTGAAACCTGCACAGCAGATCAGCGGAAATATCTACGAGATGAAGGGACTCGCAACCCCATTTGTGTTCGGGGCAATCAGGCCCAAGATTTATCTTCCGGCAGAGCTTGGAGAACATGAGCGGGGGTATATTCTGAAACATGAACAGGTGCATATCAAAAGACTTGACCATCTGATCAAACCTTTAGCATTTGCTGTATTATGCATACATTGGTTTAATCCGCTGGTCTGGATAGCTTTTGTTCTGATGAGCGAGGATATGGAGCTGTCTTGCGATGAAAGTGTCATCCGGCAGCTGGGCAGCGGCATCAAAAAGGATTATTCCACTTCACTTTTAACACTTTCGGCGGGCAGACGGTTCATAGGCGGTTCACCGCTTGCCTTTGGTGAGAATAACACGAAAGGACGCATTCTCAATATCCTGAACTACAGGAAACCCGCGTTCTGGGTAGTTAGCCTTGTTATTATTGTCATTGCTGCTGTCAGTGTGGGTCTTATGAGTAATCCGAGACAAACCACATTAACTGAACGGGATTATGCCGAGCAGTTCATTAAAGAGGAAATTGCGGGTTTTGCCAGCAATGAGGCAAATGAGTTCAAAATTGTGGACAGCAGCATCACGAAGTTTGAAAAGCTGGCAGAGTTTGATAATCTGATGCCTGCTTCTTTGCAAATCTGGCACCTGGAGTATCGCCTGAAGCCTGATGATCCGGCTAAAGTAAGTGGGGCATTTGATCTGAAAGACGGAATGCTTATCGAAGAGGGCAGCATGGGCGATCCGATAATGGTTTTTTCCTATGAACAGGATACTCCGAATTATTTGGGCTCATTCCGGAGCGCAGAATATGATTTAAGTACAATTGCCGGCCAGGAGACCGCACTTCGTGTATTCCTTGAAGGCAAACAGCTATTATCTCATGAGACCTATAGCGGGAAGCATATTCTGGTCAAATTTCCACTGACCCTGGGGGAGACCAGCCAGCTGCTGTTATCACAGCCCGCGCAAGCAGGGGATAAAGGAATTTGGGCCGTTGAACGCTGGAAGGATACCCGTGGCAATGAGTACTACCATACTCCGCAAAGTGATCTCCCGCCCGCAGAATATTATGACCGTTTGCAGGCACAAGCTGATCAGGGGGAGGAGGCCTGGCTTCTTGATCCTCAGCAGGTGGCCATTCGGTATATCAAAACTTTTATCGGGCCAACGGTTGCCAAGGATAAGCTTGAGGTGGATTATAATGCAACAGCAGCAGACTTTGCCGTCACTCCGGAAAGCACTACTTTAGGATATGTTCTGAACTTCAGCTTGGACAGTGAATCCTTTGATTTTGACAATGTTGAGTGGCTGACACTTGAGGATTCTGCGCGGTTTAAGGATTTGAATATTACGGAGGAAAACTTGCCGGGCGGATTCTATATTCTTAACAAATATACAATTACAGACCCCATGAAAGTAACCGGTGAAACGAAGTATAGCCTCCTTGACCAGGAGAACTGGGGCTCTTATAAAGACGTAACCAAGCAGGAATTTATTGAATTTCTCAATCAATACTCTGACAATTCGCCCTTATGCAAAGTTACTTACAAGGATGATTTTGTTACCGGCATTTCTGAGGTGTATCTGCCATAATCTAAACCTTTGAATATTAGATTCAAAAACAGGCCGTCTTCCAGTTTTGGGAGGGGGTCTGTTTGCTGTTGAATGTGCGTTATGCGCAGAGTTGGGTGATTTCTTTGCATGTTTCGGTTGACCTTAGGTCAGACCTAAGGTTTATAGTAGAGATATCCAAAAGAGACAAAGGAGCCCCGCATATGAGAGATACCCTTACGATTAGCCAATTATCACAATTAATGAACGTTTCCGTTCATCAGCTGCGTTATTTTGAAGAAAAGGGCGTGCTATACCCGGCATTTACGGAAGACAATCAATACCGGATGTATGGGATCGATGAGATTTATCAGCTATCCCATGTTTTGCTGCTGCGCAAACTGAATATTCCGGTTAGTCAGATCGAGCAATGTCTCACTTCATACTCCGGCAGTCAGTACAAGCAGGTTTTTGAACAGTCGCTGACCAAAGTTCAGGAAGAAATCCACAGATTGGTTAAGCTGGAACAATTCATTCATAAGGTATTGAGTGAACAGGCGGAAATGGAGGGACGTGATCAGGAAGTTGTGATGGTTTCTTTGGGTCCCCGGTATTTGAGACACTGGCTGTCTCTTGATGAGCATCAAGTGCTTACTGCCGGAACATTGTATGAACACCGACCCGCTCCTTCGGATTTGTATGAACAGGATCTGCATTACTTAACAGGTGGCGGAGTGATCAGTATATGTTATGAGACCATGGAACCTGCCGATTACGTGCTTGAAGAAGGTGACTATCTGCTGAAGAACTTTTCTGTGCATCGAGAGGAAGAGATCGAACAAGAGGTTTTGCAGCTGGAACAATATATACAAGAACATGGGTATACACGCCAAGGTCAAATTGTGGTGATTGAAAAGTCCTATTTGTCCATGTTCAGCAATGAGCAGCTGCATTATCAAATCCAAGCCAAAGTGGGCTTATCGGAAAGGGAGACTGAAAACTATGCATCCACCCCAGTTTCAGATTGAGCCTTTTCATGAGGATGATCATGAGCAGGTGTGCGAGCTGCTGGTTGACTCTTTCCGGGGCAAATTTCAAGCCCTTGTTCATTTGAGCGATCGAGAGATGACTGAATTATTAATGAAGCTTTGGACCTTTGACTGCAGAGATGCATCTGTTAAACAATTTGTTGCCCGAAAAGACGGGAAGATCGCCGGTGTGCTCTGTTTAAAATGGAAGCCTTCAGAACCCCGGAATAATCCGCAGAGTCAGGTGAATTTAGTCCAGTTGATCAGACAATATGGCCCCGCAAAGGTTCTGAAGCTGGTGACAGGACTGGGTGCGCTGAGCTATGCTCCGCATGAAACCGAATGCTACATTGAACATCTTGCTGTCAGTTCCAGGGAGCGGAATCAGGGGGCCGGACAACAGCTGTTGAATTATGCCAAGAATATGGCTGTACAATCCCGGTGCAAAGTGCTTTCACTGCATGTTTCATGCAGCAATTCCCAAGCGATCCAGCTTTATCGCAAGCTGTCATTCGGCATCAGGAGGACCCGTTACAATGTGCTCAGGCATCTAATCTTCCGGGAACCAGCCTGGCATTTAATGACCTGGGAATCGAGTGTAATAACATGCAGGGAGTGAACATCACGTGAAGAAAGCGATGAAAATGACATTATGGATCATGGGCAGCCTGATCGCTGCCGCTGTTCTGTTTATACTCTATCAGAATGACTATGAAATGACTGAAAAGAGCGTGCGGATTGAAACGCCGCAAGGCATCTTAACGGGAACTTTGGTGCTGCCGGAGGAGTACTCCGGAAAGGTCGGGCTTGTTGTTTTTGTCCATGGGGACGGCCCGGTTAATGCCGATCATGAAGAAGGATACAGGCCTTTATGGGAGGTGCTGGCAACTAACGGATATGCTTCCTTGTCTCTGAACAAGCCTGGAATCGGGGGTGCTCCGGGCAATTGGCTGGAACAGAGTATGGAGGACCGGGCACAGGAGATTCAATATGCAATAGAATGGGCACAAACGTTGTCAATGATTGATGCCGATAACATCGGTTTATGGGGGGCCAGTCAAGCCGGATGGGTCATACCCAAGGTAGTGAGAGAAAACCGCCATATTGCTTTCAGCATTCTCGTCTCACCGGCTATAAACTGGATCACTCAAGGTCAATTCAATACTAAGGAGGAAATGAAGCAGGCCGGCATAAGCGCTCAGGAAATCATTCAAAAAGAAAAATACAATCAGCAAGTGTTGAACCTGCTTAAGGCAGGGGCTTCTTACAAGGAGTATTTGAGCATAGCCGATCCTGAACATCTCATCACGGAAGAGAGATGGACCTTTATCAGCAAAAACGTCCAGTCTGACGCTACCGCAGAATTAACCTATTTTAATTCACCGGTACTGCTTGTTCTGGGAGGCAAGGATATCAACGTGGATGTGGAAGAAACAGAGCAAGTTTACCGGAAAGAGATTTCAGCCGGACTGCTGACAGTAGTCAAAATCCCGGAAGCCGACCACTCCATGATGAATAAACCGCTTGCGGATTCACAGCTGCTGACCGTGATGACGGCTCTTTTTGCACCCGGGAAATTGACCAATACCGAGTATTTAAACTCGATCTCCGGGTTTGTCACTCAGCAGAAAGCAGACAGATAGCCTACACCGGGGGCTGGATTTATTGGTTATAACCAAACAATCCCTTGTAAAATATGGATGGGGGTCTGAAAATGAATGTTATGTAATCATTGCAGTTGACAGCAGATCTGGAGGATTAACCTATGATTGTTTTGAACAAAGAAGAATATAGTAAGGTAAGGCATCTTGTGGAAAGTCAGAACGAGTTGTCCGTATTTTCGGTGCTGAACGGAGAAATGCCGGGCGAGGTAAAAGTGAATTCAGCGGAACATCCGGATGCTGTACTTATTGCGACGAGTGAGACTATTTTGCTTGCCGGCAATGCAGGCGACACCGATTTTAATAAAGAAATTACTGAAGAGCTGGATTTTTGGGATAACGTAACCCCCGATTCGGGCGAGTGGCGAGACAAGATCCCAGCCATTCACCCCAATAGATTCATTAGAGAGTATACAAGGTATAAATACAGTCTCAGCAGCAGGGAGTTCATACAACCGGAGTTGTTGCTTCCTGAAGGTTATGTCATGGAGCCCGTTAACCTGAAAGACCTGAAGCAGCAAAATTACGGCAATGCAGACCGGATCTTGGAGTGGGCCCAAGCCTGGGGAAGTGAAGAACGGTTTGAGGAAGGTGGCTGCGGCTGCTACATCCGTAAGGAGAATCAAATTGTTAGCTGGTCCTTAAGTGACTGCTCCGCAGGAAACGCCATCGCAGTGGGAATTCATACAGATGCGCCGTTTCGAAAACTGGGATTGGCCAAGAAAGTTGTTGCCGGGGTCGTCCAGCTTTGTTTTGACAAAGGGTATAGCAGGGTTGAATGGTTGTGCGTCTCATCCAATGCCGGCTCCCGGGCCATTGCGGAGGGACTTGGATTTAAGAAGGAGAACGAATACGCCTCCTTTTCCTCCTACCCGCCAATTGAGAACCAGAGAGACTTAACTGAAGAGGGCTGGTATGATTGGGGGACTTATCTGGAGAGGGCGTCCAAGGAGGAGCCTAAGCTGGCTATGGATTGTTTGTATTGTTATATCAAAGCTAATGAAGTTGAAAAGACAATGACCTTCATTCGGGAACTCTCTGAGAGTGGAATGGAAATTACCTCACAGCGGTTGGCCGACGATATTTCCTGGTTTCAAAAAGAGGGATTATGTTCAGCGTTCAACAGTCCGCAGTGGGCCGAGTTTACCGCGGGAATGCTGCTGAAAAAGTAATTATAACTGCATAGGTAAACCCAAAGAAGCCGGGTTGAACACGGCTTCTTTGGGTTGTTCTTTTACTTGATTAGGACGCCGAGCCTATAGCCTGCTTGCTGATTTGTTTGCGGTATAGATGCAGCAAAGTATTGGAGAGGACAAAGGCGGCGGTAACCAGCCACAGCGGAATCCGCGGGTCCAGCTTGTAAGCCCATCCGCCGATAATGCCCGCAGGCGAGGTGAAGAGAAGAATCAGCACGGACAGCATGGAAAAGACCTTGGCGCGTTTATCATCGTCGATGGCATTCTGGACAGCGGTTTCCAGATAAGGCGAGCTGATCATTAGCCCCACTGCCGACAGGATGGTACTAAGGCCGATCCAGAGCAGGCTGGATGACGGGTAAAGCACAAGCATGACGCTTGATAAAGCGGACAACGCGAACCCCGCCATCATGGAGCGGTTCGCCCCCTGCTCCGGAATTTTAGGCATAATCAGCCAGAGCGTCAGCAGCATAATGACGGAGGACACAGCCGGAAAGAGCGACAGAATGCCGTTGTCCAGCCGCAAATAGTCTGCCAGATAAAGAGACAGATATGTCGTCTTCAATGTGGCCTGGAAGTTGAACAGGATGTACACGGCGAAGATTAGCAACAGATTACTGTCAGCCCACAGCTCGCGGAAAGCGCCGCTATACTCGATCAGGCTCTGCTTTAGCCCAAGCTCGCGCGTCTCCTGTCTTTTTTGGAGCCCGGCTGCGGTTTCGCGGGTGGTCAGATGCCGGCCGACAAACTGGAACGTCATCAGGACAAAAGCGAGAACGTACATAATCCTTACGCCTTGCACCATTCCGTACTGGGCGACGAGCAGACCGCCGAGCGGTGCGAACAGACCGCCGATGACACTGATGATCTGCAGCAGTGTGAACACGTAGGTACGGTCGGCTGGCCGGGTATCTTCAACAATCAGGCAGTAGAAAGCAACATGCGGCACACGCTGAAAACCGTTGATGAAGGCAGCGGCCACAAAAAACCACAGGTTCTGTGAGAACGCCCACAACAGCGTTGCCAAGCTCCAGCTAAGCAGGTCAAAATATAAAATCGCCCGCTTGCGGCCCAGCCGGTCAGTTAAATAGCCGCTGATAAAAGAAGACAAAACTTGAACGATAAGTCCAATTGTTGTGATCCAGCCGATATTCATCTCCGTAACGCCAAGCTCGTACATATACAAGGTTGCGTAGGTAGAGAACATGCTGAACGGGATCAGGAAAAAAGGCTCAAATGCGAGACAGCCCCGGCTGTTCCCCTGCAGACGGGCGAATAACGGTCGTGCCATGATGGTTCCTCCGGATTGTTATAATTATTGGATTCAAGCTTTAATCGTATATGAATTTGCGGAAAAATAAAAGAAGGAAGTATATGTATTATCCGATCCTATTTCCTGAAAAATGTTTACATTTCATGTGATGTATATATACTTGTAATTAAAGTTATTAAATTACCCGGAATTATCCGGCAGGGGAGGATCATCATGAGCAGCAACATTAGAGTAGGTATTGTAGGATACGGCAATCTGGGAAGAGGGGTACAGCAGGCGATTCAACAAAATCCGGATATGGAGCTGGTCGCCATCTTTACACGCCGGGATCCCGGCCCGTTGGCGGAGGAAACAGGTGTCCTGACAGAACGCCTTTCCGATGTTGAACAGTACATAGGCCGAATTGATGTAATGATTTTATGCGGAGGATCGGCGACGGATCTGCCGGATCAGACGCCGCAGCTGGTGAAGCTGTTTAATACGGTGGATAGCTTTGATACCCATGCTAAGATTCCGGATTTCTATGAAAAGGTAAACGCCGCTGCACAAGAGGGCGGAAAAGTCGGTGTGATTTCCACTGGTTGGGACCCTGGACTCTTCTCCATGAACCGCCTGTTAATGCAGGCCGTGCTGCCGGAAGGACAGGATTATACCTTCTGGGGTACCGGAGTCAGCCAGGGGCATTCCGATGCGATCCGCCGTGTGCCGGGCGTCAAGGCAGGAGTCCAGTACACTGTACCGGTGCAGGCAGTAATTGAACGTATTCGCTCCGGTGAGACGCCACAGCTGTCCACCCGCGAGAAGCACCGCCGCGACTGCTTCGTCGTAGCGCAAGAGGGGGCAGATCAGGAAGCCGTACGGCGTACCATTACAGATATGCCCGATTATTTTGCCGACTATGACACGACGGTGACGTTTATTACAGAAGAAGAGCTTGCCGCAGAACATTCCGGCATGCCGCATGGCGGATTTGTTATCCGCAGCGCAGTCACGGGCAACGGCAGCAAACAAATTGCTGAATTCGGTCTGAAGCTCGACAGCAATCCCGAGTTTACGGCCAGCGTACTTATTGCTTATGCCAGAGCCGCCTACCGGCTGAGCAATGAAGGGGCTGTTGGGGCGAAGACGGTATTCGATATTCCGCTGGGCTATCTTTCCCCGAAAGCTGCGGAAGTCCTGCGCCGCGAATTGCTGTAACTGCAGCACAGACAGATCAGGCGCGATGCACTCATAGACAAGCTGAAAGTATCATCACAAAAAGACGTGCCGGGTTGCGGCACGTCTTTTTGTTAGCTGTTTTTAAGTATGTTCTTTAAGCAGTAGTCAGGCAGCCTGTCAGTCTTAGACGACCCCTTGGGCCAGCATAGTGTCGGCTACCTTCAGGAAGCCAGCGATGTTGGCACCGGCCACTAAGTTGCCGGGCACTTCGTATTCATCTGCTGCCCGGACAGCGCTGCGGTAGATGTTCTTCATAATCTGCCGCAGCCGTTCATCCACCTCTTCAAAGGCCCAGGACAGCCGCATTCCGTTCTGGCTCATTTCCAGACCTGATACGGCTACACCGCCGGCATTGGCTGCCTTGGCCGGTGCGAACAGGATTCCATGCTCCAGAAAGTAATCAATGGCCGGCAGTGTAGAGGGCATATTGGCGCCTTCTCCGACAGCCTTCACCCCACCTGCTACAAGCGTCCGCGCTGCCTCTTCATCCAGCTCGTTCTGAGTGGCGCAAGGCAAGGCAATCTGGCAAGGGATGGTCCAGATGGCTGTGCTGCCTTCCGTATATACCGCATGGGGATGCTCTTTGACATATTCGCTGATCCGCAGCCGGTCTTGCTCTTTTAATCGCTTGACAGTATCGACATTGATGCCTTTCGGATCATAGATGTACCCGGCGGAATCGCTGCAGGCGACAACGAGTGCACTAAGCTGCTGTGCTTTTTCCATGGCATAAATCGAAACGTTGCCTGAACCGGAAACGACGACGGATTGCCCATGGAAGTCCAGTCCTTGCGCAGCCAGCATTTCCTGCACGAAATAAACGAGACCGTAGCCTGTAGCTTCTTTTCTCGCCAGGCTTCCGCCGTATAACAAACCTTTGCCGGTAAGCACACCTGCTTCATGGCCCCCGCGGATCCGTTTATATTGCCCGAACATATAGCCGATCTCACGCGCGCCTACACCAATATCACCGGCGGGGATATCCGTATCCGGGCCGATATGGCGGTACAGCTCAGTCATGAAGCTCTGGGCAAAGGCCATGATTTCCCGGTCTGACTTGCCCTTGGGATCAAAATCGGCACCGCCTTTGCCTCCTCCGATCGGAAGGCCGGTCAGAGCATTTTTGAATATCTGTTCGAAGCCCAGAAATTTGACAATGCCCGAATAGACGGATGGATGGAAACGAATGCCGCCTTTATAAGGTCCGATAGCACTGTTGAACTGGATCCGGTAGCCGCGGTTGACGCGGATCTGACCGGAGTCATCGCACCAGGGAACACGGAAGGAAATGCTGCGTTCCGGCTCAACCAGCCGTTCCAGAATCGCATGCTCCATGTAATGGGGGTGGCGGGCCAGCACGGGCACTAGGCTATCCAGAATTTCTTTGACAGCCTGATGGAACTCGCGTTCCTGTGGATCGCGGCGTTTGACCTCTTCATAGATACGCCGTACATAACTTTCGGCCGAAGCTGAGGCTTCCGGTGTAAGGGTAGACACTTGATGAACACTCCTTGTCTGTATAGTGGATATGGTTAAACCCATCATTTACTAAGAATTTAAAAGAATTTTACTAAAACCTGACATCCTTTTGCCAATCAATTCTTTTTTGATGGCCTATCAATAATTTCTATGAAACTAACAAAAGGTGTTATATTTATGCAATGGATAGCTTTTATTCTGCGCCGGCCGCAGAATAAATATACGTGTGATCCGGCAGGGAGAAGACGATTACAGCGGGGGGAATGCGGGTAAAAGTGTAGTGATTATGCACTGCGATCCACCTATGCCGTAGAGCCAAAGGGCCAAGTGTAATTCTATTGAAGGCTGTTTGAGAGAAAAAGAAGCTTACTCCTGAAATTGAAGCCTTTCTCAAAACAGCATTAAAGCCTCTTAGCGCTTCAACTCTTTAAAGGGCTTATCCGATACTTTCGACGATATTTCCTTCACTGTCTTTGATATGGGTAGGTACGATACTCACAATGAGTTCCGGCCAAGCTGGAACCGCGAAAGTTCCGGCTAACGGGGTAAGCAGCTGGGCAATTGCTGTCGCCGCAGCAGGATCAAGCTTAATTGTGACTGAATCCTCCTGTTCCTGTACTTCTCTGGCCTCACCCGGCTCGAAGACGATCCGGGTCTCCGGGCCGGATAAGGTCAAGTTACGCTTTTTCAAGATTCTTCCCCGCAGCAATTTACCAACAACCTCAGCCTGCTTTGCGCCGATGGTCAATGTCTTGGAGATGCCCCCGGCAGGTGAAGGATTCCAGGACAACTGATCAACATAGAGAATTCCGGTATTTGAACCCTCCGCCTCACTGCCAATCCGAACGGCTTCAGAAACCGCAGGGAGGCTCAGCAGCGAAACTCTCAGCAGATTAGTTGTGTAGAGCGGTATATGCTCAGAGATTGCCGAAAGAACGCCAAGCGTATTCCAGACCTGCATAGCCAGCAGCTCTTCTTGCGTAATACCGATCATTTGCAGAAACTCCACCCGCCCGTTAGGGGTCTCGATCTCCGGTAGCTGAGGATCGGCAATGAAGGAGAGGGCAGTCAGAAGCGTATCTGCTCCCTGACAAATAGGTCCATTCGCGTCCATGTAATCACCGGACCGGAAGATATTGCCGCTGCCAAACACATATCTCCCCATATTCTGAAGGAGATTCAATGCCCAGGCCGGGGGCTCATCTTCGTTGTCTGGTTTGGACAGCCGGAAGGTCAATTCAAAACCATAACCGCTGTATTCAGGATCACTGCTCTCTTTATCGTAAAGCTCTGAGAAGCCGTAGGTAACAAAATGCCAATGGGCTACAGGCTCTTTCACTTCATACACACTGATGCCATTCAGAGGATCAGGGCCTCCCAGCATATACGGAATTATAGTTCCATAGTGTTTGGGCTCTTGGTCTCCATAGATGTTCTGTAAAGCCGCGTCTATAGCGTCCCATCCCGAGGCGTTTTCTACTTCACTCATTTTCTGCAAACCTCCTTGCTTAATGTGGAAACAACTGTTTTTGCAACAACAGCCTTAATTCGTCTATGCTTGCTACACTATCTCTTGGGATGTCAATTCTTTCGAAATAATCCTTCAAGATGAAACCACAGAAAAGATGAATAGAAAGGCCTTTAATTAGTGCATCCAGGAACAATTCCCGGTCTTCCTCACCGATATATTCCGCCACCAGCTCTTGATCGCATAAGAACAATTCAAATATGATTGCAGGCAGCTCGTAATAGGCTGGAGCCATGATGCAGTCTGCAAAGTCGATTAGCGTAACGGAGCGATCAGTACCAATGATCAGATTATCCCTCGTGATATCACCGTGTACCAAAACCACTTCATCATAATCCAAGTTCTCAGCGCATCTTGCCAGCTCTTTGATGAGATTCGGATTCAACCCATCCATGCGGTTCATTCGGTTGTCTTGATTTCTGAGGTCAATACGGGGCAGCAAGTTTTGCGCCGGCTGATGGAGTTTTACAGAGATCTGTTTGATGTGATCTGCAAAATCTTTCTTCTCGGATGAAGAAGCTAATAAAAGTTCCTGAATGGAAGATGCGGCAGGTACATAATCCATAATAAGATAACGAAACAAATACTTGTCCATAAACTCACCGTGCCCAATGATCTTGGGGGTGGAAATATTATGATTCATAGCAAATTCCATTACTGCCAGTTCAGTAGCGTAGTCTTGTTGCGTATCCATATTAGTTTGTATGGGGGCGTAGATTTTAATGATTAGCTCATTGGCTTGGAAGACTGCGTTGGTGCCTGGAGGAAGATTCTCTAAGGATTCTGCCAAAGGTAAACCTTCTTTACGGAAGATCGCATTGGCTAAAGGGAAAAAGGCCTCCCTCGATTGGAAAACGCTGCTCCAGGAATCCCACCCGTTCAAAGTATGTTCAAATAACAATAAATTCTCCTCCGAACCTTCAGATTTTAGTTGGCATAGAAGACTATACTCATTAGGATACACATTTTGTATCTATTTTCCAAAGGAATATTTCACTGTTAGCGGATTATTGCCTATTTCTCCAAAACTACACTTTGATACATTATACGGATATACAACAAATTGTGGCAGAATCAGGTCTGGAGGGTAATCAATAAGGAACCTGGATTTGGTTCAGGAAGATATTCTCTTGAAGAGAGGCGTGATCCGAAGCATGAAGGCAGTTGTGATTGAACAATTTGGCGGACCTGAAGTATTGGTGGGCAAAGAAATTCCCAAGCCGGTGATTGAACCCAATCAGGTATTGATTCGGCTGAGGGCAACATCTGTAAATCCGGTGGATTTTAAAATTCGGCAAGGTGCTATGGGCTCTGCCACTGGTGATTTTCCATTAGTGTTAGGCGGAGATGCCGCCGGTGTGGTCGTTGAGGTAGGCGAGAATGTGAGCCGGTTTAAGGCGGATGAACGTGTCTTTGCACGTCCGCGTGATTTCGGCACTTATGCCGAGTATATCGCGGTAGATGCGGATATGGTGAGTAAGATGCCCAAAGCATTCAACTTTGAAGAAGCTGCAGCCGTGCCGCTGGCAGCGATGACAGCGTGGCAGGCGCTCGTTGACCACGGAAAGATTAAAGAAGGCGATAAGGTTCTAATTCACGCCGGTTCGGGCGGGGTCGGCACGTTTGCCATCCAGTTGGCCAAACATTTCGGAGCAGAAGTGGCCTCAACAGCCAGTTCCAGGAACAAGGAACTGCTGGAATCGCTCGGTGCCGATCGTTTTATTGATTATAAAGAAGAAGATTTTTCGAAGGTCCTCTCAGACTATGACCTCGTGCTGGACACGATGGGCGGGGATATCCAGCGTAAAAGCTTTGAGATCTTAAAACCCGGCGGCAGGCTGGTCTCTCTTGTTGAGAAACCTGATGAGCAGCTGCAGGAGAAATACCAAGTCACCGGCGTTCAATTCATGATGGAGCCCAGCGGCAGTCAGCTGGAGAAGCTTGCAGAGCTTGCCGATCAAGGCAAACTGCGGGTGGTAATTGACAGTACCTTCTGGCTGAACGAAGAAGGAATCAGGCAGGCGCATGAAAAAAGTGAAACGCATCATGCAGCTGGTAAAATTGTCCTTCGTGCCGAGCAGTAGGGGGAAGGCTGCGGTATTGCCTAGCGGTGCGTTCAGCTATGGCAACCGCGGGCTGTGAACCTCCGAAAGTACGTAGTACAAGCCGGAGGCAGTCTAAATAACGAAGCAAGAGCCCGCGTCTGTCGCCGGCTCTTGCTTCGTTATGTGTAAAGGCAGTGCAGCAATAGGCTGCTGATCAGCCGCAGATAGATTAGGAGGGACGGACAACAAGTTCATTAATAGCGGTATCGGCCGGTTGTTCGATGGCAAAAAGGATTGTCCGTGCGATAGCCTCGGCCGGAAGTGCCTGCTTCCGGTATTCCTTCATCAGCTCTTTCGCATACTCCTCCGAAATGCTGTTGGCCAGCTCGGATTCAGTAACTCCCGGCGAAATTAACGTTGCCCGGATTCCGCTCACGTTTTCCAGACGCAGTCCTTCCGTGATGGCCCGGACCGCAAATTTGGTGGCGCAATATACGGCCGCCGTGGGCGAAACCTCATAAGCGCCGATCGAGGCGATGTTGATGAACTGGCCGTTGCCTTGCTCCTTCATAATAGGCAGGGCGGCGGCAATTCCATGGAGTACACCGCGTATGTTCACGTCAATCATCTGGTTCCACTCCTCCAGCTTGAGACTCTCCAGAAGAGAAAGAGGCATGACGCCTGCATTGTTCACGACCACGTCAAGCCGTCCGAATTGCCGGCAGGTGAAGTCAACTACAGCCTGCATATCCACCAGCTTGGTGACATCCGCCTGACGGAAGTACACGGTGCAGCCTTCTGCTTCCAGTTCGGCAGCGATTGCTTCCAGCCGTTCGGTCCGCCGCGCTGCCATAACAACATGGGCACCGCTTCGGGCTAGCAAGCGGGCGGTAGCTTCACCTATACCACTGCTTGCACCTGTAATAACTACGGTTTTTCCTGAGATATTCTTGTTCATTTCCGCTACACTCCTCATAGGGTTACTGGTGACTCTGCTTATCATTATGCGGGGAAGCAGAGTGCTGGAGGTATAGCGTTTGTCGCGGATTATTGCCTAATTCTCCAAGCTGGATTACAGTAAAGAGAGAGGAGGGGGCAAAGATGAACCAGACACAACCGGAAGAAGAGCTGTCCTTAGAAAGGCAGAAGGAACTGGCTTCCTTGATTGAACGGCATACAAGAACCGATGGAAAGCATCTGAGCGCAATACCTTCGCTGCATTTATTCCGCGCTTCCTGCGAGCAGGAACCGCAGTTCGCGATCTATGAGCCGGCTCTTTGTATGATTGCCCAGGGAAGCAAATTGGTAATGCTGGCCAAGGAGGGCTACCGTTATGACCCGAGGTCGTATTTGCTGGCATCCGTACATCTCCCTATCAAAGGTCAAATCCTGGAGGCGACGGCAATTCGGCCGTACCTGGGCCTGCAGTTAAATTTTCAACCGGATCAGATTGTCGATATGCTGCAGATGCCGCGTTCTGGCGGGGAAACCGGGAACCATTCCAGCCGGGGGCTGGCGGTGGGTTCCGTCAGCTCCTCTCTGCTGGACGCCGTCATTCGGCTGATCCGGTTGCTGGATAACCCAGAGGACATTGAAGGTCTGGCACCATTGATGATCCGGGAGATTTTGTATCGGGTCATGCAGGGGGAACAGGGAGCGTCTATCAAGTCTTTTGTTGTCAGCGGCAGCCATGCCCAGCGTATTGCAGCCGTTATAGACCGGATTAACCGTGACTACAGGCAGCGGCTTCAAGTACATGATTTGGCCAAAATGGTCAACATGAGTGTATCTTCGCTCCACTATTATTTTAAAGAAGTTACTGCGATGAGTCCCCTGCAGTATCTGAAGCAGGTCCGGCTGCAGGAAGCCCGGCGACTCCTGTTGTCAGAGACCACAGAAGCCGCAGAGGCAGCATTTCAGGTGGGATACGAAAGCCCGTCGCAATTCAGCCGGGAATATGCCCGCCTCTTCGGGCAGCCGCCCATCAGGGATGTCAATCAGTTGCGGCATAGGTTGTCAAGAAGCTGACGCCGCAATCCCTCTATTTGACAATGATTTTGCTTTGCCCGGCCAGCAGCCGGAGTTCACGCGGAAGCCGGTCGCGTTCATGTTCGGGGATGTCCAGCTGAACGCCGTAATAATGATTATCTGCTTCCTCACGGCCCCAGCGCAGCGTGCCCTCCAACTGCAATGGTTCTTCATACAGCACGAGATTTAAGCTGACCCGGATTTGATTGCTGTCTACTCTAAGGGCAAGCGGCATCTTAAGACCACAACCTGAACGGCTGATGTCATACATGAGTGCCTGTACGGGTTTGGCGGGAGCGGGTACTCCATTTATGCTTACAATAAACAAGTTGAAGGAGACCGGCTCTTTAAAGGTGTATCGGAAAGGTTCTTTTCTGTGATTGATCTTCATCGGTACCTCCATAATTTTCCTGGCAATATCAGCATATATCTATCATCGTCAGGAAACGTCCTGTGATGAAGAGTAACACTTCAGTTCCATTGCTAGATAGGGGTTCCTAAGACAAAACCACAAATTTAAAGAAATTAGTGTTGACGTCTGCTCACTTGCCGTGTAACATATGAACAGTCGAAACACAGAAAACTACATACTGTTCTCGTATAACCTCGCAGCCATTTGCTATATACAGGGCGAGGGTTTCTACAGGAAGCCTATTCTTCCTAACTACGATGACAAGGATCAAATGTTATGATCCTTGTCCCCGGAGTTAGGATTTTTTGTGTGCAGCGGCCGATTCAGAAGATTCAGGAGGATTAATAAACATGAAAGATTTGAAATACCTCATATCCGTCTTAGTGGGGGCCATGAGCTATGGTATCCTATCAACAATTGTTGTGCTGGCTTACGGAAAAGGATATCAGCTCGGGGAAGTGGTCGGTACACAGTTATTGACCGGCTGCATACTCGCTTGGCTGCTGGCTATCTATACAAAAGTCAAAGAAAACCGCAAACAAAAGAGCCGTGGCATTCCAGCCGCAGCAACGCAGCGTGTGTCAACAGCACTGACCTGGAAGCATAGACTGCTGCTCATGCTCGCCGGAGCTCCGACGGTGTTGACTGGTCTGCTGTATTATCAGTCGCTCCGTTATATTCCGGCATCGCTGGCGATCATCCTGTTGTTCCAGTTCACATGGATCAGCGTACTGATTCAAGCTGTAAGCAAACGCCAGCGTCCCGATAAAATTACACTGCTGACTTTGCTGCTGCTGTTCGGAGGAACATTGCTGGCCGCGGGGATTTTGGATCAAGGTGCCGCCCATTTCAATATCTTGGGGCTCACTTTAGGCCTGCTGTCTGCGGTAAGCTATTCGATGTTCATTATATTCAGCGGCAAAGCCGTTCCTGCCGCACACCCGGCCTACCGGAGTGCCTGGATGATTACCGGCGGATTTGTATTATTATGCATTTTATTCCCGCCAACCTTCATCTTCAACGGTTTGCTGTGGGGACAATTGCTACTGTATGGTTTCCTGCTGGGATTGTTCGGCGCTTTTATACCGCCTGTGCTGTTTGCAATTGGTGTTCCCCATATTGGAGGCGGAATGGCAGGGATTCTTGGTGCCGCGGAGCTGCCGGTTGCAGTTCTGCTGTCCTCATTTGTACTGCATGAGCATGTAAGCTGGCTGCAGTGGACTGGCGTTATTATAGTGCTGATCGGAGTTGTGCTTCCTGAACTGTATAAGCTGCGCTGGAAAAATACACGCGTAATAACGTCATAATCTTATTGTTCCTTTGTCAAAGGCCGATATCCACTCAGGATGAGTTGGACAACCGGCCTTCTTTGATATTGTTACTCTTTTGCGAATATCATCTGTGCCACGCGCACAATTGTACGATCTCGGTTACAATAAAATAAACGGACAAGGAGATGAATTCAAGATGAACAAAAAAACGCTGGCGGCTGCTGGAGTAGTTGCTATCGCGCTGGGGGCATACCTATTTGCGGGAAACACCGAAAAACAAAAACCTGAACATGACATAGCACCAAATATTAAACAAATGGTACATGATTTCAGTACAGGCAACACAACGGCCCAATCGGCTTCCATCACTTCCGGGCAGCTTATCGTGACTGGTGACGATTCAAAAGAAATCACCTACAATCTGCCTGAGGATGAGTTTTTTCTGTCCATTGCGCCTTACATAGATAAAACACACCCTTGCGCAATCCATAGCCTGACTGGCTGTCAGGGCGAAATGACGGATGAAGAGTTCAGTGTAGCGATTGAGGATTCAGAGGGGAACTCCGTAATGGACAAAACCACAATGAAATCACAAGACAATGGATTTATTGATCTGTGGCTGCCGCGGGACAAAACATACCATATAACAGTAGAGCATGACGGGAAAACCGCGGAATCCGCCATCTCTACTTTTGAGAACGACGACACCTGTATTGCAACCATGCAATTAAAAGACAAACAGAGCTTGTAAGCCCCCTTGAGAAGGAAGCTGTTTAGCTCTAGTAATGATCGGGGGGACTATCCGGCACAACTGGAAGGCCCCCACCGTTACACCACCTTATGTCCTGCTATTGAGGATTATTTTGGTGTGTGCAGTAAAATTGTCCGTCTCGCTCTATTTCCTTCAACACTGCATATTCATGGCCCCAGTCACACATTGTATTTAACACGGGCACAAAAGATTGGCCCAACTCCGTTAGACTATATTCTACTTTTGGTGGAACCTCCTGAAAAATCTCTCTTTTTACAAGTCCGTCTTTTTCCAGCTGACGCAATTGATCGGTTAATACTTTTTGTGTGATCCCCGGAATGTACTCATAAAACTCCTTGGTTCTAACCGGATTTCGGCTCAAAAAGAAAAGAATTAAACACTTCCACTTTCCGCCCACAATATTCATAAATATATTTATCCCTGAATTATATTGGACCAAATCCCGTTCCTCCCCAATAGGCACTTAAAAGTGGGTAAACCACAATTTTGTGCGTTATTTTCCTGTGTAATCTTTACTACTATAATTTGAAAAGCAAGATAAATAAAGGTGGGAGTGGATAACATGAGTGTGAAAAATATTTTAGAACACCGGAATTCAGTCCGGCATTATGATCCGGATTATAAAATCAGCCCGGAACTGCTGGCTTCATTCATTGAAAGTGCAAGCAAATCACCCAATGGAAATAATGTACAGGCTGTGCGGTACCTGATCATTGATGATCCTCAAATCCAAAAGTCACTATTGCCTATCGCATACAATCAACAACAAGTGGCAGACGCATCCGCTGTATTGGTGATGCTTGGTGATTATAAAGCGTTCCAGGACGATAACATTATTCAGATTCACGAGGAAGGGTTTCAAGCTGGTTATTTCGATGAATCTTTAAGAGACTACCTGGCAAATGCGGCCATCGGATATTATGCCAGTAAATCAGAAGAGGACCTCCGGATGGAATTAACCAGAGATGTAAGTCTTGCGGCTATGTCATTTGTGTTGCTGGCGAATGAAGCCGGACTGGACACGATTACAATGTCAGGTTATGATTCCAGGCAGCTAAAGGCAACTTTGAATATTTCTGAAAGATATCTGGATGTAATGCTTATTGCTATCGGTAAAGGGATTAAAGCAGGGCATCGGACGGTGAGACATGAGGTATCTAAAGTAATTTATAGAAATATACTGACTTAACTCAGACCGAATGGATAGTTGCAGATACTCTAAAATCAATTATGATTATGGTGAGAGCTCCCGCTAAAAGCGATGGAAAGGAAGTCATTAAGGAATTGTAATGAAAGGCAGTGAGGCTAAAATGGGGAGTTTGTATTTTGCCGACAGAGTAACTAAGAGGAATCCATATTCGGAAGATGGATTGTACGATGAAAGCTGGGTAGAGCTGTCTATTGATGAATGCGCCGAATACGAAATGTTCACGGGCAAAACAGAGATCTTCGGCTTCAAGCTGAGCAAGCACTGCAATGGATGGCAATTTCGGGCCATGGACTATATTGCTTATCATCATCTGTACCGGCGGAAGGTGATTATTACCGCATTGCCTAAGGATTACGAGGAAGCAAAGGCTGTGTATACAGGTCATAGCCCATTTGACAGATTCCTGCGTCCTTATGAACCTAAGGTTCTGGTCCACAGCACAACACCAGGCGCTTACCCGGCGATCTGCCGGGAAGGGGTCTTGAAATCCTGGCAGAAGGTGCAGGCGGCTAACGTTGTGAGGGAAACGGCTCCGATTGGCCTGACCCTTGGAGATCCCGCTGATTTTCAGGAGTTTGTAATGCTGGGCAGCGGAGTTACGCCGGAAATTGTTGTGAGTTCAAAGCAAAAGGGCTTCGTCTGTATGGATAGCCACTGCGAGTATACACCAGGGGGCAGATTTTATTTTGACGTAGAGCAGTTGGCAGCGGACGGGCTTTTGGTGAGGGATGGCTGTCACTACAAGGTGAAGGATGAACTGCCTATAAGTCACGCATTTTTCTGCGGGACGCTGCAAAATGTGGAGATGCGGGGGCAAGCGATCACCCCCGATTCTTTCGCGCAGGCTGCGGATCAGGCATTTAAGCGGCACATTGGATCAGTTGGAGTATAATCCTATTAATTTCTGTGTCTGTAAGCAATCTTCGTTATTTACAATAGCAAAATAGGGCAATTGCCAGCTTTGTGTTGCTATAGCTTGTTTGCTGGTAGGGGTATCCCAACTAGGGTAGACTCTAATGGCCATTTTTCCATTTGCCTTAGTTGTTGTAAGTATATTATGTTTCACAAGAACATCTTTTGGAAAAACGAATTGTCCAAAGCGATTATTAGGTGCATCAAAAGTATTAATAACCAATAAGTCTGTGGCCTTTTCATATGAAAAGGCTTGGTTTTTATGATGATCATCTTTTTCCCATATGGCGACAAATTGTCCTGTTTTGGTTGGTGTTATTTTGGCAACTCTGAATCTGACCGATTTAGAATTCAGCTGGAATACACCAGCCCCATAATCTGAATTTTGGGGTTCTTCCCGGACGGATGCTATCGTTAATTGATTAGGTTCATACAAAATTTCTTTTACATAGGATAGTGCCTCATAAAATCTATTCATTGTACAACTCCTCATTTTAATGCTTCACAGAATCCCCCACAAATACTAATCCCAGTCCATAAAAAATGTGGATTCCAACTGTCCATGTTCACACTCCGGGCAACTCAAATGAACAGGCACTAAGTGTTCCAAGGGTGTAAGCCTCATGGTATCCTTGCATCTTTTACAAGTATAGATCGTTTCAAACTGAGATGTGTCCGAGCGCATGTTCATAAATAATTCATTTCGGACGTCATTACAGGATGGACAGACATATAAAGCATCATAAGCGTCGAAGGTCGTGGCAGGATCTTTTTGAAAATGTTCAATCTGTTGTTTGAGCGCAAGGTCTTTTACAAATGAGGCAATGGACTCCAAGCTAAAATAATAGAAACCGATTCCTATATAAATATCTTCAGTGTATGTACAGTGATCACAGGTTAGTTTGTAGCCTTGTCCCATTTTACGCACCTCTTGTAATTTAATGCGGATGTTCAAATGCCTAGTATAAGTGATTGTAGCACAGTTTTTGGCCAGGAGGATGGACGGATTGATTATACTGTGATGTTCAACACAATGCAGCGCTCATCCAGTCGTGGACAGACAAATGTACATTGACAAAAGCGACAGTAGTGTCATAAAATTAAAAAAACGACAATAGTGTCACATTTTGAGCGGAAGTTCTTTTAGCGAGTGGAGGAATGAGGATGGCCAAAAAATCAGTGGAAAAGAGACAATTGATTCTGAGTAAAGCACTAGAGTTATTCGTTCGTAAAGGATTTCATGCTGTGACGATGAGCGATATTGTAGAGGAGTGCCAGATTAGCCGCGGTGGTTTGTACCGTTATTACAGCTCTACAGATGATATCTTCCGCGAACTGTTGCGTGCAAATGCCATACATACAGAGGAAATCTTTGAATCTATGATGGGTGCAGGCAAGCCCTATCGTGAAATCATGGAGCTGTTTTTGTCCGGGCAAAGAGCGGAGCTACGCCAGATTACTAACAGCATGATGACTGCAGCCTATGAGTTTTTTCTCTCACACAAAAGCAATTCAGACAGGGAGTTCTTGCAGCAGCAGTACATACAATCAGCGGCTTTTCTCAGCAGGCTGATCCAGTACGGCAATGAACGGAAAGAGACGGAGGTAGCTTCCCCGGATACAGTTGCCAATCAGCTGCTGATATTTTTAGAGGGCCTGAGGGTGCTGGGTTTATCCGTTGATCTTACAGATGAATTTCTGGAGGAGCAGTTCAAGTGGTTTCAAAATAATCTGTTCGGAGGCCATCCCCCTTATGAAAACAATCCTTACAGTTAACGAGGTAACGAAGCAGTACAGGAACAATGAACTCATTCTCAAAGAGGTTTCACTGGAAATAAAGGAAGGAAGCTTTACGGTTATCATTGGGCCAAGCGGGTCAGGCAAATCCACCTTGCTCAACATCATGTCCGGATTACAAAAGCCGAGCAGCGGAAGTGTATTCTTCGGAGACAAAGACATTACACAATTCAGCGAACATAAGCTTGCTGATTTTCGCAGACAAGATATCGGTCAGATTTTCCAGCAATATTTACTGCTCTCCCATCTCACGGCAGAAGAGAACATCAGAATTGGTGCTCCTGCATCGGGTGGAGCGTATTCCGTGCAAGAATTGGCGGAGATGCTGGATATCTCTGGTGTTTTGGACCAATATCCAGGCGAACTGTCGGGAGGACAGCAACAGCGGGTAGCTATTGCCAGAGCTTTGATCAAGAAGCCGCGTATGCTATTTTGCGATGAGGCAACCGGGGCTCTGGATGAAACAAACAGCAGGAAGGTTATTTCTTTGCTGCATCAGATTTGTGTTAAATATGGTGTAACTGTACTTTTCATCACCCACAATTACGAAATCGCGAGAACCGCAGATCGTGTGATTACGATTAAGGACGGATCGATGATTAAGGATATTCACCAGAAGAATCCTATTCCTGTGGAACAAATGAGCTGGGTATAGCGCATGTAGACTGAAGGGGAATGGGGCGGAATTGGATTGCACTATTTAAAAAAACAAATAGTTAGCCTGTTGAAGCAAAACCGTGCTTATGGAGCAGTGCTGCTGTTGATTGTTTTGTTAACCTCTTTTATGTATTTTTTCGTGCAATTTTCAGTTGACCGGAATGTAACGAAGATGGAGTACTACTTGAGAAATCAAAACCAGGAAGATGTCAGATTCCAGTTCACCGGCACAGCAGACAAGAACAAGGTATTGAAGGGGTTCGAGAATCAACTGATTACCGAAGAACGCAGCATTAAGAAAATGAAGAGTGAGAACAAGACCTATTTTCTGCTTAGCGAACCTCAGCGGCTGAATATGCCCTATATCGTGAAGGGCAGGCTGCCGGAGCAAGCAGATGAAATTGCGGTCTTGCCGCAATTTCTGCAACAGAATAACCTGCAAGTTGGCGATTCATGGAGAATCGGAGAAATAAGCTTTACGATTACTGGTTCAATGTATTTGCCGGATTACTTATCGTTTATACCCTTTGGTGAGGTTCAGCAGAATTATTCCGATGCTACGTTCGTTCTTGTCTTACCGGAAGTCTATGACAGACTAGAGGGGCAGGAGAGTCAATATTATGCCGGAGCCTTGCGAGAGGGCGTTGATCACCTATCAAAGAAAAGCCTGCTGGCAGAACCAGCTTTTTCTTATTTAGCATCGGCTTCTGAGATAGACAGCGATACAGAACTGCAAAAGGCACTGGAATCAAATAATGGACTGGCGCAGTCTTTTTTGATTGTGCTCGGTTTAATATCTTTGTTCATCTTTTATATGTTTTTTAAACGATTCATGTCGCTGCACAAGCAAGATTTGGGCTGTTTAAAAGCACTTGGCTTTACCGGGAGGCAAATAACTTTTGTCCTGATAAGGTTCACCTTCGGAATTGCAGGCATAGGTTGCCTCTTGGGGATGGGGTTAGGGTATCTTGGATCCAACGTGCTCATGGGCATGCTGGAAAGCACTTATTCCTTCCCGTTTTTTGAACGGGGGATTCATTTCGGGTCAGCCGTTAAAGGCATCTTATTTCCAGCCGGGGGAGCAGTTCTTATAACGTGTTATGCAGCGGTTCCGTTTTTGAAGCAAGAAACCCATGCTTTGTTAAACATTTCAGCGCAGCCGCGGCCGGTCAAGGGTGTCTTGCGGGCTGCCAACCGGGTAGTTAATCTATTGCCGGAGAAGTGGCGGTTGCCGTTCCGTGTTGCACTGCGAAAATGGAATGCCTTAATCCTTAGTGCTTGTGCGATTCTGCTGACTACCTTGTTGTTCTTGCTAAGTTATTCCTTATATCAATCCAGCGGTACAGCCATGAATGCCCAAATGGCTGGCATTGATTATACCTATGACATTACCTATCCGGAATTTCAGAATGATGATGCGAATGCCAGATCCTCCCGGATGTATTATCTCCAGCAACAAGTGCAACTAAAGCAAGAGAAAGGCAGTATCATCTCAGCGCAAATGCTGGGACTCGATAGCGGGGGGACGCTGTTCACGCTGCTCGATGCCAATAATAACGGCCTCAGGATGGATAACCTGAAAGGAGTCATTGTCAGCCGCTCATTCAGTTGGTTATATGGCATCAAGAAGGGGGATACTCTCAACCTTATACTGGATCGGCAAAATGTGGAGCTTGTCGTTCAGTCGATCAGTCAAAACGGGGATACGGATACGATATATACTTCCAAAGATAACCTCGCTGGTTGGATGAAGGTGGAGCGTTCACTGCATTCGGGCGAGTTAAGTAATGAAATGAATTCTTCCGCCAACGTTAAAGTGGTAACTGCTGAGGATAAAAAAGCAGCGCTGGAAAGCAGCGCTGTCTCAAGTCGTTCAAGTGCTGTCATTAATCAAATGATTGGTATTGTAATTGGCGTTTTACTGATATACCTGATTCTCCTGCTTAATTTTCAGGACAGTACCCGGGATATGAAAATACTCCGGCTGCTCGGTTACAAATCAGCCGAAATCAGCCGTTTGCTGATTGACGTGTACAGACCGCTGCTGGTATTGCTCTATGTTATTACTCTTCCGTTTGCGGTGTTTATTACAGAACGGATTTTGCGGATTCTATCTCTTCAGACTGGTGATTATATGCCGTTTAACCTGAATATATGGATGCTGATTCTTCCGTTGGTGCTTATTATGCTGCAATATATGCTGGTTATGCCGATATTCAAGGGTAAGCTGCGCAGAGGAAATAGAGACAACAACAGTATTGATACGAATACATGTTGAAATTTTGGTGCTGCGGATCAAAGAGATAAATAAACACAAACAGCGCGCGCCGATGGAATATCGGTGCGCGCTGCCTGCTTAGCATGATTCTGTTATCGAGTTAACAGGGGATAACTTGAGCACTATTCGACCTGAAACTGGTTCAACTCATCCTGAAGCTTTTTGGACAAATGACTGAGTTGCTGGGATAGCTCAGCGACTTGTTCAATGCTGTCCAGTTGTTCCTGCGTGCTTGCACTAACCTCTTCCGTCGAAGCGGAATTCTCTTCTGTAGTGGAAGAGATGATTTCCAGTGCCTGGAGAATTTCATCTTTATGTTTATGGACTTTGGAAGTGTTGCTGCTGATCTGAATCATGCGTAATTTCAAGGCCTCCAAATCCTTGTTAATGCTAAAGAATACCTGCTTCGTAGCCTCCACAGATTTTGCGTTTTCTTCAGCAATTTCAAGACCTTGTGCTGTGTATTTAACGGATGCAACAGTTTTTTCCTCGATTTCATGTACCTTTCTGCCAATCTCCTGTGTGGCCTGTGCGGTCTGCTCCGCCAGCTTGCGAACCTCCCCGGCAACAACGGCAAACCCGCGGCCCTGTTCTCCCGCCCGAGCGGCTTCAATGGAAGCATTGAGCGCCAGCAGATTGGTTTGTGTGGCTATTTGATGTACTGTATCCACGATGCTTGAAATTTCATGGCGGCTTAGATCAATATCATGAATAGCAGACGATATCGACTGAGTGGAGTTGTGATTCTCATCTGCCCACTTGGATAACTGATCCAATACACCCAACCCCAGCTCGCTTTGGTCAGCAGAAGCTTGCACCATCGTCTCTATGGCTATGGCATCACTGGCGATTTCGTCAATTTGGCCCGATAGTGATCCGGTTTTTTGCAATATCGTATCCGTTTCGATCGACTGATAATTGGTTGCATTGGCAATCTCAGTAATGGCCGTCGCTGTATCGTTCATGGTTATAGCCGTTCTGGAGGAAATGGATTGCAGATCCTTGGAAGACTGGTTCAATACCTCAGCGGAGGTGCCAACCATCTGGAGCATACCTTGAATTTTCTGGACCATGTTGAAGATTCCGTTTGAAATTTGTCCAATTTCGTTGTTGGAATGGGTATCAAACTGAACTGTCAAATCCCCGTTTTCCACCCGCTTGATTTTGGTGAGCAGTATGGGGATTGATCTGAGCAGGTAACGGAGCGTGATATAAGAAAATAGAACGAGCAGGATCGCAGCTGCAGTAAATCCGCCAATCGTAACCCAAGTGAACTTTTTTAATTCTGAGAGCACTTCACGCTCTGTAATGGTCAAACCTACGGACCATCCGGTATCTTTACTGATAGCATAGCCGATGTAACGGCTTTCTCCGTTGTCATCAATCAGTTGTACTCCGGATTCGCCAGCTATCATTTTCTTGCCGATCGCTCCAAGATCTCCAGGGAACTCATTAATCTTTTCCTTGGATACCTTAGTCTGATCAGGGTGATACAGAATATCACCTGTTTTGGAGGCGAGAATGGAATAACCGGTGCTGCCGAGCTTATAGCTTTCCATAATGGCAGGGATGTCTTTAGAGGCTATATCAACCGCCGCAAAACCGATTAACGCATTGTTGTCATCCTTAATCGGATAAAAGATACCCATCAGCATATCACCCGAAGTGATGTCAATATAAGGATCGGAATAGTACAGCCCGTCTGCTGCGACTGCCGGTTTGTAATACGGCCGTTCTTTGATATTAAAAGATGCATCAGATGCCTTACCGTCGTTTAAGAGGTAAAAGCCTTTGCCGTCAATACTTGCAATCCAAGCATCTGCAAAAGAGGGCTCTGCTTTTACAATGGCAGCCAGAGTTTTCACTACTTCATCAGCAGACGGAGAAGTTTTAGCCATTTCCGGAGATTCAGTGGTTTCAATGTATTGTTTAAAAATATCATTTGTTGACATTTGTTTAACAAGTGAACCCTTTTCCTTAAATAAAGCATCGAATTGACTTACGAGTGCGTGTGTCTTGGTCTGCAGCATGGATTCTTGTTGTTTCACAAGTATGCTTCGAGTGCTGGAAAACATATATGTTCCCAAGATCGAGAAGACGACAACAATAATAACTAAAAGTACAATGGACAAAGTATTTGCTATGCTTGGTGAGCCGAATCGCCATTTCTTTATTTGCTGCAACATATTACCATCTCCCCCGATTCTTTTCTGAGCTAAAAGTCTCATAAGAATATGTCGGAAGATTGTGACTTTTTTAATATAGCTTTCATCTAAATGAACGAAATTTAATTTAAAAAATAAGGATTTGGGATAAAAACTATGCTAAGTGCGATATCTGCAGTCCTTATTCTGGATATTTTTCCAGACTGGTGGAAGGAGGTGGGCAGACTGTAGTCCAACCATGAGTTTATATTGTCAATAAAAGCTCCATGGCGGAGCGTTCTCTCTGGGCAATATCGCTTAAAAGCTCGGATCCCCGTTTTATCTCCTGCTGATTTCCGGTTCTTCCAGCATTGTCAATTGACGCGGATACACTGTTCCACAAGCGGGCGATTTCCGTAAACAGCAGATAAGCCTTTTCTATTTTTGAATTACTGAGCAATTCTGCGCATTCTTTGAGAAAATCTCTGTATAGGTTGCGAAATAAGGCACCGCCGGTTCCGGCCTTTTCCATTAACATAGCAGTCAAACATAGATCGTTCTCCAAGTCCTTACTGCGAGCAGGCCATTTCAGAATTTCATTGCTCATTTTTTCAATGCCTTTATTGCCCATATTGCGGATCGGCGGATTCAAATAGTCGTGCGCATTATTAAGAATTGAGGATCGTATTGCAGGCAGAAGCGGTGGAAGGTCACCTGTCAGTTCAAGCGTAAAGGAACGGTTTCTGGAACTCATGGATCCCTTTGCGTTCCTTGCCATGGCCAAACTGGATAACCGCGTGGTTACAAGCCCGCCTTGTTGGCCTGTGTCTGACATGTAGGCGTATTCGTCATCCATACCGTAGATCACGGCATAGTGGGCGGCAAAGTGTATTTTATTCGTAAAGTAATCTAAATAATATGAATCTAATTTAAGGCCTACGGGAACACCTTGCTCTATGCAGCTTTGCACGTTCTGCCATGCTTTTGTGACAGAGGAAGTTTCCTTCACCTTCATGTTCAACTGGAGCCGGGATGCCAGGCATGCAGACAGTTCATCTGGCTTCGCTCTGCCTCCAATAAAAGGAAAGTCCATTCCCTTCGAATCCCAATAAATAAATCCCAATCCTTGTCCAATTCCGAATAACATCGGCTCCGATAATTGAACACCTGCATGTTGAAGAAGATTACCCATGGCTGTGGTCTCGCAGTGTTCTCCCTGATAAGGAGCAAAGTTTTCAATCCTCATGAACTTGACCCTCCAATTCCCCTATTAGTTCGTTGATCAGATTGGCGACAAAGATCTTTTCGTTCTCGATGAGACTCATCGGGTGAAGAAAAAGAGCCCTGACGTGCAACGGCAAACGGCAGCCGCCTTGCGATTCATATTTCTGCGCGATGTTCCTCAATGACTCCTCCAGAAAATTTTGCCGTGTCTGCAATGCTTCTACAGCTTCATTTATCCCGATAAAAGGGAGAGCCGCCAGCCCAAGATCGAAACGGTTATCCCGTTCCCGTGAGGTAGTTAGGCTAATGATGACTTCATTTCTCAAAGTGTGCATACCGTCTTCCAGCATGACAAAAGTGGACGGGAGAGGACCTTTGCCAGATTTGTGGCCGGATTGTTCGGATCGGATCAGGCCTTTGTCTTTCAATTTCTGCAAACCGTTGTAAATAGAAGTAGTGCCTATGTTCGCCCATTCCCGGTAACCCCGCTGCTCGATCAGCTTATTAATCTGGTAACCTGACGCTTGTTTGGATTCCGCAATAATTTGCAATAAGATGAATTCTACGTTGGAGAGACTATACATTTTCTTCCTCCTTATATTACATGAGTGTAATATAACACTAGTGGAATATAACGTCAAGGTGGTTAATGTGAGGAACGGGCCAGTTCCGCCAGAAAACTCTGAACATGCATGAAACCTTCGCAGATAAGAACTGCTTCAGGTTGACATAGATGAGATATAATTGTATATTATTGGAATTGGATTACAAGTGTAGTCATGAAACAGAAAGAAGGGTGGAAAGAATATGTCTACGGAAACTCCAAAAATCTCGGATGCCGAGTGGGAAGTAATGAAGGTACTGTGGGCAGAGGCCCCGCGCACCGCAGGTGAGATTATTGAAGCGCTGGAAGACAGCCGGGACTGGAACCCGAAGACGGTACGGACACTGATTAAGCGTCTGACCGAGAAGCGGGCCATCGGCTACAACCAGACAGGAAGGGTGTATTCATACTACCCGCTTGTACGGGAAGAAGAATGCGTTCAATCGGAGACCCAATCGTTTCTGAAACGGATCTACGGCGGAACTCTGCGCCCGATGTTGGTCAACTTTTTGCAGGATGAGAAGTTGTCCCGGGAAGATATTGATGAATTGAAGAGAATTTTGGATGAACGAAAGGACTGAGCTGCTTGCTGGAAGCAACATACAATCTGTTCGTCAAGGTAATGTCGCTGTCCGTGATGGCGAGCGTACTGGCTCTGCTGATCCTGGCTGCCCGGTTTCTGTTTAAGGATCGTTTAAAACCGGCCTGGACGTATCTACTATGGATACCGCTGGTAGTGAGGTTGGCCATACCTTGGACACCGGAAAGCGCGTTCAGCATTTTTAATCTGTTGCCGCTGGAGAAAGAACCGGCGCAGACTGCCTCCATTCCGTCAACGCAGCCAATGGTCGGCATTAAGCTTGAAGCCGGGTTGACCGGTGGAGAATCCGGCTCCGCGCCTGACGCTGGAACAGCAGGTGCCGGACTTTCACCGCTAGCGACGACACCGGGTCTAATACCGGATAATCCGACCTCGCCGGTTAATGTTATACAGCCGGGGACAGGTAGTGCTCTGGTTGCAGATGCAGGCTGGACGCCGATATATTTGCTGGGACTGGTCTGGCTTGGTGGAGCAGCAGTGGTACTGGGCCTGTCGGTTCGGGCGCAAATGCGCTTCACGGCGAGGGTTCGGCGGGAACCGGAGGTTATTTCTCCGGACATCCGGCTGTTATTCGAAACCTGTCTGCGCGAATTGCAGGTGCGTCGTCCGGTGAAGCTGATCGAGACGAGGCAGCTTGCCGTCCCGGCGCTGCTCGGCGTTATGCGACCCAAGTTGCTGCTGCCGGCATCCACGCTGCATACTCTGGAGGCAAGCGGGCTCCGCCATGTATTTCTCCATGAACTGGCGCATGTGAAACGCCGTGACATTCCACTGAATTTGCTGACAAGCTTGCTGCTGGCCCTGCATTGGTTCAACCCGCTGCTGTGGTATGCCGTACGCCAAATGAAAGCGGATCAGGAGGTTGCGTGTGATGCACTGGTCTTGACACATCTTGAACCGGAATACCACAGAAGTTACGCGCTGACTCTTCTCGAACTGTTGGAAACATTACCTGGCCCGATCAGTCTGGCCGGAGCAGCTGGCATTTCAAGCAGTAAAAAGGAAATGGAAAGAAGGATAATCATGATCACAAGGCATAAGAAAATCACAGCAAAGAACACGCTGTTGGGCCTGGCCTTAATTATGCTCTTAAGCGGCTGTACCCTGACCGGGGCCAAGCTGAATTCTGCGCCGGTTCCGGAGAAGAGTGCTCCTGCTGCTTCCCCGGCAGCTTCAGAGGATAAAGATACCCCTGCATCCGGTGTCAAAGGGACCCTGTTGGGAGAGAAAAACGGGATCACTGTGACCGCTAAGCCCACAGGGGAGAATACGCTTTTGCATGAAGTCACAGTTAATGTACGGGGTGAAGTGAGCCGCACGTTCTTGTGGAATGCAGGTAAAGACGAGTCGCGGCCTCCGATCATTGATGAAGCCGACCTGAACAGGGACGGTACTAAAGAAATCTTCATTCGTATTACGACTGGCACCGGCACAGGACTTTATATGAATGACATTCATGTTCTGCGGCCTGTTACCCTGGAAGAGCTTGTGGTCGAGGATCCGGTCGAAGCGTTGAATCAGAGGCTGAAATCCTCCATTACACATCGCGATAACCATACCTATGTATCTGCTGAACTGGATGGAAAGCATATGAGCAAAGTTTATGATTACACGGAGGCAGCATGGGGAAAGAAGGTCGGATTTGGCGCCATAGTTTCATATGAGCTGACAGACGGCCGTATCGTGGCCCACTTGGCCGGCGCTGCGTCTATGAATGAATTTCCACTCGAAGTTGTTGCCGTTTACGGCAAGGACCTGACCCTTGACAGCGTACAGATGTACTATGGCTCGTTCGTTGCTCCGCCGCTCAGCGAACAAGAGATCAAGTCCATGATGGAACAAAGGCTTCCGGCAACCGGCTGGACCTTTGGCAAAGACGGCGACCAATACACTGTGGATTTCACAGATCTGCCGAACGGCGAAGGGCAAGGTAACACCTATAAAATCAATCCGTTTACCGGAACGGTTTATGACGCTATCTCCGGCAATCCCTTGAGAAGCCTTGTAAACAGGGAAGCGATAGATTTGTGGGAGATCTCTGACGGCAGCAAATACCAGAAGGAGCTGTATAAGCTGCTCCAGCCCATCCTGGATACCGAAGGCTTCGAGCCGGTGAGCAAGGACTGGATTTCCGGCTTTACCGGGGATGGATATTTGTTCGGTGAAGTCAGGAAAGAGGGCAGGGAATTCACAATTAAAGCCGATGTCTTTACCAGCCAGTGGGAAGAAATTCCTGATCCGTATAAATAGTTAAGCAGCCATTCAGATTTGCAATACGGTTACTAACTCGTTGTTACAGATTTCGCCGTTGTCACGGAAGCCGAAACTTTCATAAAGCTTTTGGGCGACGGAATTTTCGCCTGCATAAGGGATCCAGCAGTAATTTGCAGGCCCGGCTGGAAAGGTGCGGATAAATTCCAATATCTTTGTCATGGCTGCCCGACCATAGCCCCGATTCTGGAATTGCTTGTCAATCATTAGCCGCAGGATGCAATAGTTACCATCTGCGACTGACGGGAGATCGTACCCGGTGATACCATAAGTCAGCATAACAAAACCGACAGGCTGTTCATCCGCATAAATAGCAAACGGAAACGGATGTCCCCCATTGGTGGTCAGAACATAACATGAAGCCATACTTGACAGATTGGACGCAACATAACGGCGTTGGTCTTCTGAAACCTCCAGATTAAAGATGGACCGCCGGTTTTCCAGCGTAATTTTTCTGAGCGTAATCATGTAGTGCTCTCCCTTCATTCTTCGTTTTGCGCCGCGGCCGCTTATATAACATACAATTTATACAAAAAAAGTAATAGACTTATATTGTATTTTTTTATAGACTAATATATATCCATGGCTTTTTTAGATATCGTCTTAATTGGCAGTATTGGCTACCCCCATATAATTGTATCGGTTTTATTATTTCGTTAACGTATAACTTTACGCCGCCAGAACCTTGGCGGCTTTTTTGCATTCTCCGCAAAAATATACTTCTATATAGATTGAACTTAAAAACTTGAGATAAGGAAAGGAGGAACGGAGGGGGATTTTGGAACTGGAGGAGCGGTAGCGTCCGCCTGAAAGCTTTCCGAAGGAAAGCTAGCATCGAAAGCATAAGCAGTCTTTGGATTTCTACCGCTAATAGCGGTTAAAATCAAGAAATTTGAAGACAACAGCGGCCGGAAGTCCAAATATTCACCGTAGTTGCGACTGATCCTGTACTCTAAAACCTTAAGTTCAATCTATATAAGATTAAAATTTTAAGAGAGTTATTCATAAAATTTAAGTTCTCCTTCGGTTATTCCGATAAGTATTAAAGGAATATCCACAATCTGGATGAGCATATACGGAAGGAGAAATATAGTAATGATTAATATCATCGATACATCTGGCAGACTTGGAAAAGAAGACTGCTTGCTATCGAATACGCAGCAATTTATCCGGAGAAGCGCTCCGAATCAACTTTTAATTGAAGTTTTCCAGGACTGTATATTCAATATTAAAGAACATCTTTCCGGCAACTTTTTATTTCTTCTTACGGATGAAGAGGGAGTTCTGCTCGCGATGGATTACAGCCCTAACTTGGAGAGAACAGTGAGCAGGTCGCCTATTCACTTAGGGATGCTTTTTGCAGAGGATCATTGTGGTGTAAATGCAATATCAGAGGCCATTGCCCAAGGCTGTCCCGTGTATTTACCACCTGAAGATCATGAGAACCCTTTTTTTAAAGATTGGCATTGTTTTTCGATTCCTTTAATTGTTAATCAAGAAATTATTGGTTATCTCGATGTCTCCACGATTAATGCGGATATGAAAAGTGAACTAATCGCGATTGCCAAGCTGATTCCGGCAGATATGTTGATCAATTACCAGGATCAGCTTGTAAATCAGGCTGCTGAACAGCTTTCAGCACAACTAAGTGAACGTCAATTAAACGTACTCGAACTGATTTCTCAGGGACTGACAGGAAAAGCGATTGCCTCAGAATTAAAAATTAAAGAGAGTACAGTGAATCATCATAAGAAAATTATTTTTGATAAGTTGGATGTTCGATCTAGCTCAGAAGCTGTTTCTGTCGCGACTCGGATGTCATTGTTTTAGCACTCCCTATAGTTTTATATAGTGGGAAATGATGGGACCGCATGCTAATATTATCTGGTGTTTACAAAAGAGAGAAACATCAGGAGGGTATTATGAAGAAAAAAGTAGGATTATTATCAATGGTAATGGTGTTAATGCTGATGATGGTTACGGCATGCGGGGGGAAAGATAAAGAAGTTAGCTTAGGTGTGACTGAAAGCGGTACTTATAAGAATGATTACTTCGGTGTGTCTCTTAACTTTCCAAAAGAATGGGTTTACCAGAGCGCAGACGAGATGATGGAGACTATGGAAGCTGGCATGGAAATTGTTGCCGGTGATAATGCAGATAAGAAGAAAAAGCTTGATCTGGCAAAGACCAAAACACTTAACCTGTTGATGGCTTCCAAATTTTCGTTAGACTCAGGTGAAGTAGGGCCTTCCATTGTCTCTGTTGCCGAGAAGTTAAGCATGCTCCAAGGTATTAAGGACGGTAAGGACTATCTGGAAGCTTATATAAAGCAGGCGAAAGCAAGCCAGCTGCCGTATGAATTTACAGAAATCACGACGGTAAAAGTCGGTGGCAAAGATATGGACATGTTGAAAGGTACCATTGATAACGGAGACTTGGGAGTAGTCACACAAGAATATTACAGCACATTAATTGAAGGCTATTCATTCAACTTTATTCTTACATACGTAGATGATGCGTCGAAGGCTGAAACGGATAAGATTTTGGAATCTGTTTCGTTTAAATAACAGGCTGGTCTATAAGTAGATCTTCTACGAGCGGAGACAGTCCTCTACATACTCCAAACTGTAATAAAACGCAGAGCAGCGGTTCTCCTGTTACCGGAGAATTGCTGCTCTGTGTTTTTGGGTCATTAGCGGCTTGAAATGGAGGGAATGACATCTCTTTATTGGCGAGAGAGCTGCTGAACAGGTGCTGGAAGAGATCCTGGAGACAGGAGTTGAACGGCCTATCAGGATGTCAGATGTAGAGGCTGTTCTGCAAGAAGTCCGGCCTTCAACTATGGAATGGCTGCGGACAGCTAAGAATTATGTGAAATACTCCAACCAATCAGGCATTTATAATGACGTGGAGGAATATTTGAAAAAATTTGGACGACGCATATAAACTGGTTTTTCCTGAGAGCAGATTAGCATTTATTATGAGAGGGGACAATCAGATGGTTACATTGAATCATACGGCGTGGAGCCGGTTATCCGGGCCTGAAAAACAACAAATGCTGCAGGAACGGCTGCCGCAAGGCTTCTCGTTCTGTCGGCTGGAGCGCTTTGAACGTTATGGGCAGAGTTTGGAAACGGGAGTGTGCGCCTATGAAGGGGTCGAATTTGTATTTGTTCCCGGCAACGAGGTAACCTTGGGCTGGGACGGATGGTCCGGGGAGCCGGACAGTACAGCTACCAGGGTTATGGAAGAAAGTTTTGCGCTAATCGGGGTGGCGTCCGAGAAGGTAGAGGAGAGGCTGCGCGGAATAATGACTCCAGTCAGAAACGCTGTCATCCAGCCGATGTTGGTAGAACGTAATACCCAGTCTGTTGGCTGGACAGAAGTGACTGCCCGGGAGCTGGATGCAGAGAAACACGCCGAGCTGTTCGAGCGGTTGGATACGTTCAAGAACAACTCTAACGGAAACCGCGAATACTATCCTTCCTATCGTCTGGATCGTGATGGCGAACAGATCCGCATCTATCTGTTCAATGAAAGTGAGGATTTCGAGGATTGGGCCGATTACACATTGAAGCGGGGGTTTGACATTCCGACTGAAGACGAGTGGGAGTATTTGTATGGCACTGGCTGCCGGACCTTGTTCCCATGGGGAGACGGTTTGAACGATTCCATGCATTTTGAGCTGCCGAACGCTTTCGGGCTTTACTTTTTGGGAGATCCATATCAGAAGGAGCTGACCAGGACTGGAGACAGCGGGTCGATTGGCAAAGGAGGTGACGGTATGGTTATTCACAGCGGCGGTCCGGGCGAGTTTTTCAGTTATTTGACAACGGCTGTATATTACCATGACCATCATGAAGACGAACAGGAATGGATGGATTGGCTCGATCAGCTGCATTACCGGCGGATTGTGAGGCTGTAGTCTATACCTGGTAGATTTTAAGCTCCTGTTGAAATATTCTGTCTCCATAACGGAGGGTAAGGGGATATTGCTCAGGTCTTGTCAGCTTATAAAGTACAGACTGGCCTTCATGGTAAAAGACTTTGTGTTCGCACTCATCATATAGTTTTCGGGACAACTGCTGAATCAGCTTATGATTATTGGTAGCACGCCATCCGAACTGTACCATGCCCAACTGGTCTATCGGATCTTGATAGGTGTCCAGGATAATGTAAGTTCCAGGTTGATCCTTATGGACATATTTAAGCACATGACCAGTATGGACAGGCTGTTCCAGAGCATATTCATAGATGTCATGAAAAGGGATTGTAATGTCCAGAGCGTCCATGATGTTCTGAAAGTTAGGGTGTACCAAATATTCTGCCGCATCTTCATCGGGCCAATAAGCCAGTTCAGATAAAGGTGCCATTATTAAAAATTGTTGCTCCAAACTGCTTCCTCCTTTTATTTCACAGTACCTTCAAGTGTAAGAGAACAAGGTTTGCTTGTAAAGGGAGGGTTCATACTGCAGAGGCATTAATTACTCAGGGGAGGAAATATGATGAACCTAACTAATTTGTCAAAAAAAGAACGCGGGAGCCTGGCGATTGACTTTACGGAGGCCGAGCAGAAGGTTGGATTTCCATTATGCGAGGGCATAAAAAGCTTGTATACTCGATCATTTGGGGAGATGGACATCAGTGTTTTGAATCTCAGCGAGAAAGTCCATATCAAACCGCAAGGAACTCGCTGGGATACTTGGTTTTCGTTCAACAATTGTGAAGGAAACTGCGAGGTCATGTTGAGTATGCCCGGCTCGGAAAAAGAGCTTGCCGATTTTATTGCATACGGGTTTCGTGAATGGACCGGCGGCAATGATTTTGGCAAACGGATGATGATCGGTTCCTTGTTTGTCAACATCGGCGATATTTGTATCCTCCTTAATAATGACACAGGCAAGGTTGAGTGGATTGATTGCGGTTACGGTTATTTTGACACTTATGACGAAAATCCAAACGGTGTTCTAGCGGATTCGATTGAAGAATTTTTGGGGTTTTTCGAGTGAATGGTAGAGTTTATCAAGCTGCTCGCTGTTAATGTCCCCGCCCTAATAACTCAATCGGATTCAAGCGAAACTAAATAGCCAGTCGCCACTTCCGGCGACTGGCTTCTTTGACTTGTAAGGTGTTTTGATCCCAGTCTCACAAACGGGGGGCTTTCCCATTGCTGTGGAAGAATTTTATTGTTTATATGGAATATAATGAAAAAATATTTTGTAACCGATATACATAATAAAGGAAAAAATGGTTCTTTTGTCTTGAGGATATAATTGGAAAACTGGCGAATCGAGGTGGATGGATGGGACTTTCCATGAGAATTGAAGGGCTGGATACGGAAGACAACATCATTGAATTGTATGAAGAATCGTTAGTATCTACCGAATATCTACACAATACCATTGGGAATGCGATGGCAAGGACAGGGGATACGGGGTATGTCCTGAGAATAGTCGGAAGAATAGAACCTTCCCTTAAGAGTGCACAGCGGACTACTCAAAAAAGCATTTTGGAACTCACCAAATGGGCGTATTTACCCTATGCTCCTGAAGCGGACTTTTACCGGAAGGTGTCTATTGTCTATGAGAAAGGAGAACAGATTGTACGTGAATTGAACTTTACCAAAGCTTATGTACTTAATTATGAAGAGAATTATGACAACTACAGCGGTACAGGCAGCTTCCACTTAACGTTAGGACAAAAACGGGGTGAACAGGGCAAGATCAATTTTGGTGAGCAAGAGCAGGCAGACGCTGCAAAAGTGTTTACTCCTCTATTACCTAACGCATTTCCTCCGAAGCCCCCGGCTTATTATGATCTCCTGAAAATAAGGATACCCGAACCTGTGGATGCAACCTCGGGAGCCGCACCTACGAGAAAAGAGCTTATTGAAGCCTTATTCATTAAGAAGATGGGGACCTTTTCCGGGATGGCAGATCATGAGAAATATCTTAAAGAAGTGATTAAACGATATATGAAGGGCACACCTATTGCGCAGGAAGTATTTTTGAAGTATGTGAAAGATGACTCAATGAAAGAACTCACAGGTGTTGATGATGGTTCCTATTATCGTGATTCCAAAGAGACGGTTTTTCTAAATATTAATAAAGATTTCACCAGAAAAGGAACAGGTGTAGTCTTCTTTCATGAGTATGGACATTACATTGATCATGCTGCAGGCGATTTATCCGACGATAAAACCTTCCGGGAGAACTTAAGAGCTGATTTTAAAAATATAATGGAATCTCGTGCGAATGCAATGTACTTAAGCGAGCTGGATCCTAAACTAATATCGAAGCTCGGAAATATAAAAATAAGAGTCGAAGACATTATGAATCCGGATTATTGGAATGGGAAGCAGAAATCATCGATCGATTACAAGGAATTATACGAGAAAATAAGTAAGGAATTAACGCCAAATGAACTTTCTGCGATATCTGATCTGTACAGTGGATTAAGTATAGTAAAAGTAAACAAGAGCACGGAGCGAATAGAAGGTTATTGGCAACATCCTGTGAATTATTGGACGGAAAACCCTGACAAAATATACATAGAGGCTCTCGCTCATTGTTATGAAGCTCAGTTTGACGCTACTAGGCGAGCGAATTTTAGAAAATATTTCCCTACTGCCTATAAGAGATTTGAAGAGTTACTGGAGGGAGCTCATGACTAAGAGGAAATGGAAGTATTGTGGATTAATTGTGTTCATTGTCTTAATTACAGCCAGTGCTTGGTTATGGTATAGCCACTCCAGGCAGGAAGTTCGGTTATCTGGGGAAGCGGCTGAACGTAAGGAACTGGAGGAATCGTTAAGAGCGAAGGATAAACAGATCGATTTTTATTTTCGTAAAGTGAATGAATTGATACACGAATTGAATCAAAATAAATTAGAAGATAATCCAATAAAAGGAGAAAAAGATCTATATATGGAAGATCAATTGGTATGGGATGTATTGGAATCGGAAGAATACAAAGCTGTTCTTGAGGAGTACATTAAGCATTACGGTATCATTGATGAGTATATTATTCCCAAGACTGAGACTTTGGGAGGGTTCAGGTATAAAGTCGAGGAGAGTATCGCTGAGGGGTATGATTTGTTACCCAAGTATTATGGCTGGACCGAAGCTTTGATGAATATGGCTACGAAAGAGTTTCGAGATCTGAATACCCTATACAAAGAACATTTTGGTGAGGGTATCCCTACCGAGGTGATCTACGGAACAATGGAAGAGTTAATCGATATAGTGAATAGAAGTGTGAAAGAAGGCAGGGATTTGCTGCCGGAGTATTATCGGTACTAAAAAGCAATATAAGACCGTATTTCCGTAACTTTAGCTGGAAATACGGTTTTATTATTATTCTGCAAGAGATTCGGAGAGTTACTGGAGGGCGTACATGACTAAGCGGAAATGGAAGTATTGTGGAATAATTGTGTTCATTGTATTAATTACAACCAGCGGTTGGTTATGGTATAGCCACTCCAGGCAGGAAGTTCGTTTATCTGGAGAAGCGGCTGAACGTAAGGAACTGGAGCAATCGCTAAGAGCGAAGGATAAACAGATAGATTTTTATTTTCGTAAAGTGAATGAATTGATACAGACATCGGAAGATCAATTGGTGTGGGATATGCTGGATTCGGAAGAATACAAGGAGATTCTAGAAGAATACAATACACAGTACGGTTACATGTATGAGGAAGATATTCCTAAAACTGAAACTCTTGGAGGGTACCGGTACAAGGTGCGAGAAAGCATTACTGAGGGTTATAATCTGTTGCCCAAGTATTATGGCTGGACCAATGTGTTAATGTGCTTGAGAACGAAAGAGTTTGAGAAAGTGGACGCTATCTTTAGAGAAAATTTTAATGATGCTATCCCTACAGAGGAAATCTACGGAACGACGGAAGAGTTAATCGATATAGTGAACAAAAGTGTGAAAGAAGGCCGGAATCTGCTGCCAGAGTATTATCGGTACTAAAGCAGGATAAGACCGTATTTCCTTAACTTTAGCTGGAGATACGGTTTCATTATTATTCTACAAGAGATTCGAAGAGTTACTGGAGGGCGTACATGACTAAGAGGAAATGGAAGTATTGTGGAGTAATTGTGTTCATAGTCTTAATTACAACCAGCGTTTGGTTATGGTATGGCCACTCCAGGCCGGAGGTTCGTTTATCTGGGGAAGCGGCTGAACGTAAGGAATTGGAGGAATCGTTAAGAGCGAAAGACAAACAGATCGATTTTTATTTTCATAAAGTGAATGAATTGATACATACGTCGAAAGATCAATTGGTGTGGGATATGCTGGATACGGAAGAATACAAGGAGATTCTAGAAGAATATAATAAACAGTACGGCTACATGGACGAGGACGGCATACCCAAAACTGAAACTCTTGGAGGATACCGATACAAGGTACGAGAAAGCATTGCTGAGGGTTATAATCTGTTACCCAAGTATTATGGCTGGACCAACGTCTTGATGAGTTTGGATACGAAAGAGTTTCGAGATCTGAACACCCTATATGATGAACATTTTGGTGAGGGTATACCTACCGAGCAGATATACGGAACTATGGAAGAGTTAATCGATATAGTGAATAAAAGTGTAAAAGAAGGCCGGAATTTACTGCCGGAGTATTATGGACTCTAAAAAGCAGGTAAGACCGTATTTCCGTAACTTTAGCTGGAAATACGGTCTTATTTTATTCTATAAGAGATTGAAAGAGTTGCTGGAGGGCGTACATGACTAAGAGGAAATGGATGTATTGTGAAGTAGTTGTGTTCATAGTCTTAATTACAAGCAGCGGTTGGTTATGGTATAGCCACTCCAGGCCGGAAGTTCGTTTATCTAGGGAAGCGGCTGAACGTAAGGAACTGGAGGAATCATTAAGAGCGAAGGACAAACAGATAGATTTTTATTTTCATGAAGTGAATGAATTGATACACGAGTTGAATCAGAAAAAATTAAGAGATGATCTTACAAAAGGAAAAGACATGAGCATAGACGACCAATTGGTATGGGATATGTTGGAATCAGAGGAATACAAGAATATTTTGGAAGAGTATAGTGAGTATTATGGCGTTCTAGATGAATTGAATATTCCTGAGACAGAGACAATAGAAGGGCTGCGCTATAAAGTTAAGGAAAGTATTGATTATGGATATGATTTGTTACCCAGGTATTATGGTTGGTCTAGAGCAGTGATGAATATAGATACGAAAGAGTTTCGAGATTTGAACACCCTATACAATGAACATTTTGGTGATGTTATTCCTACAGCGGTGATCTCCGGAACGATGGAAGAGTTAATCGATATAGTGAATAGAAGTGTGAAAGAAGGCAGGGATCTGCTGCCAGAGTATTATCGATATTAAAGCAGCGCATGACCATATTTCCGTGATTTTTGCTGGAAGTGTGGTTTTATTTTTATTCTTCTATAAGAGATTTGAAGAGTTACTGGAGGGAGCTCATGACCAAGAGGAAATGGAAGTATTGTGGAATAATTGTGTTCATCGTCTTAATAACAACTAGCGGTTGGTTATGGTATAGCCACTCCAGGCAGGAAGTTCGTTTATCTGGGGAAGCGGCTGAACGTAAGGAACTGGAGGAATCATTAAGGGCGAAGGATAAACAGATCGATTTTTATTTTCGTAAAGTGAATGAATTGATACAGACATCGGAAAATCAATTGGTGTGGGATGTATTAGAATCGGACGAATACAAAGCTGTTCTTGCGAAGTACATAAAGCATTATGGAATCATTGATGAATATGATATTCCCAAGACTGAGACGTTGGGTGGATTTAGATACAAGGTTGATGAGAGTATAACTGAGGATTATGATTTGTTACCTGAGTACTATGGATGGACCAATGTTTTAATGAGTTTGCAAACAAAAGATTTTGAGGTAACGGATGCTCTCTTTAGAGAGAATTTTAATGATGCTATCCCTACTGAGGAAATCTACGGAACGATGGAAGAATTAATTGATATAGTGAATATAAGTGTAAAAGAAGGCCGGGATTTGCTGCCGGAATACTATCGATACTAAACGGCAGCATAAGTCCGTATTTCTGTGATTTTTGTTGAAGTGCGGTTTTATTTCCAGCACAACGGCCCGCGTCCTACGCGAGCTCGTTATGCCGATAAATATAATGGTTAAAAAACTTATAAAAATTCCAGCAAACAAGCTTTTCCAAAGAATTAAAATTCCTTATTCCTATGTATCTGTACCGATAGGAGGTAAGATGCCACAAACATTACAACCGCAACAATTAAAGAGGCAATTCCTACCTCGCTGCCATTAAAATTTACATTATCCCATATCATTCTTAGAAGAACCCACACCACAATTCGGATAACCACTGACAAGCCTGACGACACAAAAATCATCATCTCACTTTTCTCAACTCCGAATCTTAAAATAACCGGATATAAAATGGAAATTGTTGAAATAGAGAGTGACAGACCCATAGTATACCCAGATGACAAATTCAAATAACTAGTAGTATCTAAATCTCTTAAATAGAAAAGAACCGGAGTAAACAAGCTGATTGCAGTGCCCATTAATATCAACATGATAAATGAAAGGTATTTGGCATTGATAATAGTTTTCCTTTTTATTGGCAAGGTAATTTCTATCCTACTCCATTTAGATGCTTCATCGATCTGCAGAGAAGCACCTACATTCACAGGGAAAACCATAATCTGTGCAGCAATGACCGCATTAAGTACAGACGTATCGCCTGCCACAAAAGAAACAAACAACAAACATAAAGCTATTCCAAAGGATGTCTTTATGTTGTTCTGCATGGAATAAAAATTGTTCAACAGTAACCCTTGCACGTTATTCCTCCCCCTTTACCAGGAGCAACATAATTTCATCAATAGATACATTGTCAACAATAATACCGTCATATTTTCGCTCAAACTCTTTTTTATCTTTTACAAGAACGTCTGTTTGAAAATTCTTTACTCTGTACGCAAGTCTATCGGCTTTATCAATACGATTGAACTGATCTATTTTGCAGCGGGCCACTCCGTATCGATAAATCAAATCATCTTTCTTCGCAGTAAGAATAATTTTTCCTTGATGAATAAAGGTTATAAAATCAGCGATTTTTTCCAAGTCACTTGTGATATGGGAAGACATAAGGATTGAATGACTTTCATCCTCCACGAACTCCAGAAAAACCTCCAAAATTTCTTCTCTGGTAATGGGGTCTAAACCGGAAGTTGCCTCATCTAAAATAAGTAACTTGGGATGATGTGATAATGCGACTGCAATAGCAAGCTTCATTGTCATTCCTCGTGAAAATTCCTTGATCTTTCTATCCATAGGAAGGTCAAACTTACTAGTGATATTTAAAAAGAAACCCTGATTCCATTGTTTGTAAATTCCGCCCATAACCTTTGCAAGTTTATTGGGTGTCACAACACCTGAAAAACTCGCAGCATCAAAGACAACTCCGATGTCTTCACGAATTCCTATGTCTTTGTCTGTCATAACCTGACCCAGAATTTTAATAGTTCCACTATCTTTTTTAACTGTGTTCAATATGGATTTAATGGTCGTTGTTTTTCCAGCTCCATTTTCACCAACAAACCCCATAATTGTTCCACAAGGAATAGAGAACGAAACATTATCTAAATGAAAATCAGAATTAGTATAGGTTTTAGTTAGTCCTGCTATTTCTAGACTATGATTCATTTTTTATCCTCCGCATAAAAGACAGTCAGCATTTCTACCATCTTTTCCAATTTAATTCCGCTCGTTCGGGCAATTTCAGCTGCAATAGTTAAGTGCTCTTCAATTTTCTTCTGTTGCTCTTCTTGAAAGAGATCTTTATTGGGGGCAGATACGAAACTTCCACGTCCAACAGTTGTTTCAATGAATCCATCCCGCTGCAAATCTTCATACGCCTTTTGGACAGTAATGACACTGACTTGAATAGATTTTGCTAATGACCTCATGGAGGGAATAGGGTCCCCCGCTTGCAGTTCTCCACTCATAATCATTGTTTTTATTTGCGAGGTTATCTGTTCATAAATGGGCTTATTCCTATTACTGCTAATAATAATTTCCAAAAAGGTCCTCCTTTCCGCAAACAGTGTACTTATTGTACCAGTACAATATAACTGATCTGCTTGCTTTTGTAAATAATTCCTGTGTAGGAAGGTGCAAGTTTTAGTGGCCCCGAAGTAAGTCCCCTTGCTTCCAGAAGCTGTAGCTGATTAAATAATTAAACTATTTTCCTTGAAAATCTCAATTAATTAAGGGGATTAACCGATAAAAGGTTTTAGATTCTGATGAATCAACCTATACATACTTGGAGGAATCAGCATGCCTTACACGATGGAAGTAAATGTGCAAAAAAATCAAGTGGTAGTAAAAGCATTTGGTCTTACAGAAGAGGATGTTCCGTCCTACATTTCCGATTTTGAAAAAGCAATGAAGCAACTAAAACCAGGTTTCACTGGAGTGACTGATGTATCAGGCTCACCATCTGTTCTTTCTCCTGAGGTTGCCGCTAAGCTTGCCCCCACAGGCGATATCGCTGTTGCAAATGGAGTAGGCGGATGGGTGTATGTGGCCAATTCTCCAGTTTGGAAAATGCAGATGAAGAGACTGTTCGGGCAATTTGCCGTACATTATCCAACCTTTGAAGAAGCGGATGCTTATCTGCAAAGCCTGTCTAACTAAGGTGAATAATTGATTGTTTTTAGAGAAGGTCTTCGGGCCTTCTCTTTTTATGTAAAAGTGAAATTAAAAAAACAATATGAGGACGGCTGCTGGCCAAATTTACTGATTTATGGCCGACCTGTTTGGCTATACCGGGTTGATGCTTGCAGGATAACGAAGCTAAGGCAGGGAGGGGGCCTTGTGGGTTTTGCTGGCGAGTGAAGTCACATCAGTCTCAATCAACTCGTGTAAGCTGCGCTGTGACGCAGAGCCTGAACGGCTCTGCCGTGCGCAATATCAGGGTGCGGCGTGGAGTGTCTTCTGGCTGAATATGGCTAAAGAACACCGGTAGCCAGTGTCACAGGTCGTAGGACTTGAGTTGCTGTTCAAAGACGGTATTATAGTGGAAAATTCGCGAATATGGACCTTTTCTTAGTATATGGTAGAGTACACTCTGACCTTCCTCGTAGCGAACGGCATATTCACATTCATCGTAGAAGTGCCTGGATAACTGCCGTATAGTCTCCCCTCTGTTCACGGTGCTCCAGCCAAACTGTATCATATCAAGTTGGTCCAACGGGTCTCGATAGGTATTCAGGACAATGCATTCTGAGGGTTGTTCCTGATTGCGGAATACCAGCATATCGCCAGTATGTACAGGATTGCTGAAGTAGTGTTCATGAATCTCCTCCACAGGCACGGCTATGCCAAGTTCATTCAAGACCGCCTGGAAATTCGGGTGTGTCACATATTTATCAGCCCACTCATCGGGATAAAACACCAAATCGCTGATCGAAGCTGTAATCCAAAATTCAATATTCATTCTGTATGCCTCCGTACTCGAACTCAAGGGATAAATTACTTGGAGATCACTATAACACCAAACGGACATAGGGATTAAAGGGTCAATGAAACAGAGAGCACGAAAGCACAGCGAATGGAACGACGGTCCGTTCACGGAGTGTCTTCTTCATCAAGCCTAATGTTGATCCTACTAACAGAAGGGCTGATCCAAGTAGCCATTTCATGGCTTTGGGTCAGCCCCTGCATAGAGTAGCTTATCTTACTGCAATTGGTTATATTCTGCGATTAATTCACTTAAAGACTTGCTGAATTTCTCGGGTGTGCCTGACTGATTTTCGCGGAAGAAGGAGCTTTTCAAATAAAAATCTTCTACACGCTGCTTCTTGTTGACACGTTCGATAATTTCAGCACCTGAAACTTTGACTTTCTTGGCTGCATCAACATATCTTTCGAGCGAGTGGCTTGAGAATCCTTCCGATACGACTCTTGTCTCGTCTGCCGCATATTCCATCAGCAGCTTGAGATCTTCCGTCAGAACAGCATATTTCGCTTTGAATTTCGCCATATCCAGCTCCAGAATGTTGTCTGCCAGAATTCCCTGGTCATCCATCTCCGTTGCCAGGCTTTCCGCATCCAGTAAAAAGAGCATCACGATGTAATTCAGATCCTGACCGTTATCCTTGTATTCTTGAAGACTGTTTCTTGTACGTTCATCGCCCATCTTGCCAAGCAGTGAGAAAAACTCGCTCGAAGCTTCTTCATAGGCAGCATCAGCCTTGAGAATTCGGGTATGCAGCGTCTTACTTCCGGCAAACTGGTCATCGACATAGCCCTTAATCTCGTAATACTCGTGTGCTTCAGCCAGTACGGCAAGCAGTTCTGTCAGGATTGGCTCCAGCAGGCTGACCTGGGCGTCCAGTTTCCCGAAGCTTGGCTTGTCGGCAGCAGCGGCGAACGCGGTCTGCATGGCCTTCTCACCGGATTCGGTGAAGGAGAGCATTGTGGCGCTGAAATACTTGTCAATCACCGGTTTGGCCTCATAACCGAACTCTTCAAAATAATCAATCAGCACATCCTGGAGCCGTCCCGTCATTGCGTTGTTCAGGTCTACATAGGCATTGTATTTGGCCAATTCCAGGGCTTCGAGTTCTAACTTTGCGGCTTCCTCGTCAATGGCTTCGGTGGGCGCAGGCGTTGAGCTTGAAGCTTGCGCGGTTTCCAAGGCTGCCTTGGAGTTGTTGCCATTTGCACCTGTTTCATGTTCGGACTTGCTCATTGAACAGGAAGTCATTAGGGTGCTAATAAGTACTAATGATGCAATCAGTGTAACATGGGACTTCACGATTATTATCCTCCAAATCTCTCAAAACAGTTAATATTATGTATTAAACATAATATATTCTTCGGCTGCTAATCCCTGAAAGTGAATATTTTGAAAGAAATCTGCTTTAGTGTTCATAGATATAAAACCAACTTGGACCTCAAGCAGTAACTCAGATTAGAAACCATTTTTCATAAGTAGTTTTGCCTTAATTGAAAATTTACATTTGTGCAGAATATGAAGGGATATTTTGTATGATGTCGAATTATGTATTACGGTATAACTATTAAATAATAATACCACTAAGTTTAGATTATAATGGGAGAATAAGGAAAGGAGGTGCTAAGTCCCACCTGTTGCAGATGTTCCATTACGGAGCCAACAAATTATATAGTGGCGATCCTTGGCCTAACTGATAGGAGTTAAACATGCGCGCGAAATTGAATGCAATCCTCTTAGCTATTATGATTTTATTAACGTCAGGCAGCCTTCCAAATACAGTAGAGGCGAAAACAGCAGATGTAACATCATTAGCCAGTACAATGGGGAAGACGGTTATCTGCATAGATGCGGGACACCAGAGTAAAGGTAATAACTCTAAAGAGCCCGTAGCGCCAGGAAGCAAAACGGTTAAACCAAAGGTGTCAAGTGGTACGCAGGGCATAGCTACTGGTAAAACCGAATACAAACTTACACTGGAAGTGGCGTTGAAACTGGAGCAAGCCCTTCAGAAAGATTACAAGGTGGTAATGATTCGCCGCACTAATAATGTGGATATATCAAACAGCGAGCGTGCTATTAGATGTAATCAGGCAGGTGCCGATATGACCCTTAGACTACACGCAGATGGGAGTGTTAATCGCGAGATTCAAGGCATGTCCTTTCTCTATCCTTCTACTGACATCCCATCTACGAAGAAGATTGCATCGCAAAGTTTGGAGATCACCAAGGTTCTGTCTAAAGCGGTGCTGAAGGAAACGCAGGCGACATCGCGCGGGTTAATTCCTAGGAGTGATCTTACCGGGTTCAACTGGTCAACCGTACCGGTTGTACTCATCGAAATGGGCTTCATGACGAATCGTAACGAAGACATGAAGTTAAGTGAGGATGAATATCAGGACAAGATTGTTCAAGGAATTAAAAGAGGTCTGGATTCGTATTATAAAGTTGCGGCGAAGAATTAAACTCTATACATGAATCCCCCGTTCATATTTGATGAACGGATTTCTTTCTGTCTTTTGCGGTTTACATAGAATATATATAAAGGGGAATACCAACATATTTAAGACAATTACAATTAAATTATCAATTCTTTTAATGATGTTCATGTGTTTTGTAAGTGTGACTAGTGTAAATGCTGCAAGTAACGAAGTTGCTGTGAGGCTCGATGGTACGAATTTGCAATTTGATGTTCCGCCCCAAGTAATAAATAATCGTGTTATGATACCGATGCGAGTTATTTTTGAAGCATTAAATGCTACTGTTAAATGGGATGATGCTACACTATCGATTACAGCCTTATCTAAAAATGGTGATGTGGTTAAGCTCTCAATAGGAAATGAATATATTTATAAAAATGATAGAAAAGTGACTATCGATTCCCCGCCAGTATCGATAAATGGGCGTACATTAGTGCCCGTTCGTGTTATCGCAGAGTCATTAGGCAGAGCCGTAAGTTATAGATCAGATTCGCGGACGGTTATTATTGAGCCTGTTGACACTTTAAAAGAAGACAACCTAATAGAAGACACATCAATAGATACTTCAATAAATACTTCAATAAATACTTCAATTAACACAACAACACCTGTACCTACAGAAGAGGCTGCTTATGAAAAAATGATTGCCCTAAAGGAACAATATCCTGAGGGAATGGCATGGACAAACGGTAATGTTTACGCGTGGAATGGTGGCATTTATAGTAGAGGTTATGGCTGTGTGGGGTTTGCTTTTATATTAAGTGATGCAGCATTTGGTAACTTACCCGCTCGCAAGCATACGGATTTTAACAATATTCAAGTTGGAGATATTGTAAGGATAAATAATGATACCCATTCAGTGATTATTCTCAGCATAGATGACACAAATATTACCCTTGCGGAAGGGAACTATAATTCATCTATTCACTGGGGACGTATGTTTACTTTGGAACATATAAAAGCTGTAGGCGATTATATTATCACAAGATACCCTGAGTAAAAATAAGGGCTGGCTCCCGTAAAGGGGCCGGCTTTTTCGATCTGACAAATGAACATTTTGTGTGAAAATGGGGCTATAGATTAAATGAGAACACTACATGTTTTACTACTGTTACTATTGTGTATTACGTTGAACGGATGTACTAACTTCCAATCAAAACCGGATATAGGTTTGCCCCGTATTAACGAGTCGGATTCAAGCGGTTCCTATCAACGTGAATTGGAACATTTGAAAATTAAACTAAATAACAGTAAAAATGAAGAATTGGAGAATGAGATAAGAGAAAATAATCTGGATCAGTTTACATCGGGGTTAGTTGCTCTATTGAACATGCAGGACAGTATTCAAATAAAGGATAGTGAACTTAGTAACAAGTTTGATGAAGTAGTTTTTTCATCGACTAAAGAGATAGTACTTGAAGACGGAAAATTTAATATTAGAGTTGTTAATTTCCAGGCGCCTCTTGGTCTAAAGGGTTATAACGATAAGATAGAGCTTTTATTAGGAGGTTACCTTTCTTTGTATTCACCTAAGCCCGTATTTGTATCGTCGTGGGAGCTGGACAATCAGAAATGGACTGAGAAGAAACATAGTTTCACTAACACAATTGACTCTAATGATTTTTGGGACCTGAGTATTGAAGATAACACACTTATTATTGAAAACCAGCAGTATATAGAAATGAATATAGAGATCTCAGAGGATACAAATGGATTTGTAATTACAAGTGATAAAGATACAAGTGTAACCGTACAATTTTCTGGAAAAGGTGTTGAGGTACGTCAAGCATTGAAATCATTTAATATTGATGGGGGAAAGTGAATTAGGTATTATTGGTGTGTTTGATTTGGGTATATATTGGTAGAAGTACATATAGCCGCATTTTTTGGCGCGATCACGAGATACGTTATAAATGAGAGAGGCGGAAGAATATGCACTCATTATCTGTAGCAGAATTGGTGGATTTGGAGAATCATGCTTGGGAAGAAGTCAGAGAGCTGCTGAGTCAAGGTACTCGCACCTATCGGCTGACAGCAGCGGAACCGGAAATAGCAGCACAGACGCTCGTTTGCTTACAGGTAAGCACCAAGTCTTATCTGGGAGCGATTGCTTACGAGACCGGAGGGATCGTTTTTGAGCATGGCTGGATTACACTTCTTGGCGCTGGTGGCGAAGGTATCTATGGGAGTCTTACTTCCTGGAATGGTCTTGCAGCCTCACAAGATATTCCTGCATTGCCCGGTCTGCTGATTGTGGCTTATGATGCTGCAGGCGGTTTTTTTGGACTTGATGTGGGACGGTTCGGGCAGAGCGGGCATGTATATTACTTCGCCCCGGATACGCTGGAATGGGAGTCGACCCAATTGGCCTATTCCGGGTTCATCGGCTGGCTGGCGGAAGGGGATCTTGATCTGTTCTATGAGACATTCCGCTGGGAAGGATGGGAAGAGGCGGCCCTGAAGCTTCAACCTGGTCAGGTCTTTGGCTATTATCCTCCGCTGTGGGCTAAAGAAGGCAGCGGTCAATTTAGCCGCAAAGCGCCAATTCCTATACTGGAGGCTTGGCAAGAGGCGAGGAGTGAAGGCAAAGCGTGAGCAAGAGAAAGGCAGGAAAAAAAGGCAGAGCAGTGCTTAAGATCGTAAGTATTGCCGAAGAACCGCTTGAGCAAATTCCTTATGTCAGTGCTGCGGCGGGCGGCAAAGGGATCTCATATGAATGGCTTCCTGTATATTGGGGAGAAATTCTGGGGCTCCCTCAGGATGTGGATGCGCTGATAGTGGCATCGGATCTTCAAGGTATGACCATTCATAGCACAACCGGTGAATATGGCAACTCACTGCTGGGTGAGGTACTTCCTGAATCGCTGGAATTTTTGCTCCAAATCCACATGCCGGCCGTAGATCCCGAGAAGGTGCTAGTCTGTTTATGCGGTGATTTATACGGTGATCCCGCCAAAAGAGGTTCAAGCGGTGACCCGCTTCCAGTATGGAAGGCATTCCGCAACAAGTTCGGCACGGTGCTGGGCGTTAACGGCAATCATGATTTGCTGTCCCGGGAAGGGCAAGCCGAGCTTGCGTCTCATACCGGAATTCATCTGTTCTCTGAACCTGATATTATACGGCAGAAGGGGCTACATATAGCAGGTCTTGGAGGTGTGACCGGAAGAGGGGATAAACCGAACCGGAAGCCTGAAGGAGAATATCTGGAAGCGCTGCGGAACCTGCTGCATCGTGGCCCGGATGTGCTTCTGCTGCACCAAGGCCCCGAGGTTCCCGAAGCCCGGCTTCCGGGGCATTCAGGTATCCGTGAACAACTGGAAGCCGGGCCCGAACTCTTATTATTTTGCGGGCATGTCCATTGGGACCAGCCTCTGGCGGAGCTTGAGAATGGCACCCAGATTCTAAACACGGACGGAAGGGTGCTGCTGTTCACCGCTGCGAGTCTGCAATGAATGAATAACTGCTGAGACAATGCCGGTTGCTGCGATTCATATCTATGAAGGGAGCATACAGGAAATTCAAACGATAGTTCGTAATTATTGAATACATCGCCAAGCGGCTTATACGCACCGGCGATGTATTTTTTGTGTCCCGAAGTTAACACAGAGTCAACGCTTCGCTTCGCAAAACATTTTCAGTGTAGGTATGGAGTGTTCACTCGTAGCCGGCCATATCGATCTGTTTCCAAATCTTCTGGGAATAGCTCAGATCAGCCGTTATTCCGTGCAGCAAATGGGCGGCAATGCGATTATCCTTGAAAGCTACGCTGCATCAATATTTTGACAGCTTGAATATCGGCCTCGCAATCGTGCGAAGCCAATAAGCAAATACGGTCGTTCCGGTCCATGAGTTGCGCTTATTCTGTAGGTATTGATCGTTGATAATATAAGTCCGGGTGGAAGCAGGGCTCTTCAGACCGAACTTTTCCCACTCAGCCGGGTCATTTGAACCTCCGAGCCTTTCAAGCATATTCTCCGACGCGCTATTTATTTTAAAAGGAATTTGCTCGTAGGCTTCGGTGATTTGCGCATGAAATTCGTCGATCGGATTGCGGCTGGCAAGGCTCTCCAGGTGAATCCCTTCGCGAAGGTAAGAAACGTATGCAAGATGGTCAGCCCAGAACTCGTCGAGATAAAAAAGCCGTACCCTCTGCTCCGCTGGGCTCAACGGCTGCTCGCCTTTCAAAATTCGGAGCCGCTCCGCGTATAGAATTCGCCTCTGATCCTCCACCATATCCGAATAACAGTTCAGTTCCTTGTGGATATCGAAGTTTTGGCCCATAACAATACGCTGAATACTGGTGATCTTGCTGCTGAGCCCCGGTGCTTCAAGAGCCTCATCCTGCCTGGAAGCGCGAACCGCTTTATGGATGCCGAAGCGAAGCAGCAACTCGTCCTCTAAGCTTACATAAAAAACGGAAGCTCCCGGGTCGCCTTGGCGGCCGGAACGCCCGCGTAACTGGTCGTCGATCCGCACGCTTTCGTTCACATGGGTGCCAATCACGTACAACCCGCCAAGCTTGGCGACTACCTCTGCTTGCGCGCCGCCGCCGCCGAGCCGGATGTCGACGCCGCGTCCCGCCATATTTGTAGACACCGTCACTGCGCCGGGTTCTCCCGCTTTGGCGATGATGTCGGCTTCTTCCGCGTCGTTTTTCGCATTCAGAACATGGCAAGGTACGCCGGCAGCCGCTAGCGCCTCTGCCAGCATGGCAGACTCTTCGACGCTTGACGTACCAATGAGAATTGGACGTCCCGTCCTATGGACGGATGAGATTTCTTGTACGAGTGCCTTAAGCTTGGCTTCTTTATGGGTATAAATCCGGTGTCGGTGGTCGATCCGGATGTTTGGCTGGTTCGGCGGGATTTGCACGACCTGCAGCGCATAAATATCTTCGAAGTCCATTGCGGAAGCATGCGCGGTAGCCGTCATTCCGCAAATCTGCGGATACAGGCTGATGAAGTGTTGAATGGTGATCGTCCCGAGAATTTTCCCTCCGGCTATGGAGTACAGCCCTTCTTTGGCCGTAAGAGCGGCTTGCAGCCCGTCCGGCAAATACCGGTTCTCCGCCACGCGGCCGGTATATTCTTCGATCAGCTCGATTTTGCTGTCCCGGACGATGTAATCGACATCTTTCTTTAATAACGATTCCACATGCAGCGCGCAATTTAATGACGTCAGCAAGTGACTGTTATGGCTATCGTACAAATTTCCGCATCCCAGCAGCGATTCCGCTTTCGCAGCGCCTGTTTCATTTAAGTAAAAGTTCCGCTGGAACTCGTCGAAGTCGTAATGCTCTGCTTGCTTGAGCTGCCTAGCCACTTCTGCGAAACGAAAGCCGTCGCTCCTGGAAGAGGCCGAATCGCCGCTGATGACTAGCGGCACCCGCGCTTCGTCAAGAAGCAGCGAATCCGCTTCGTCGACGATGACGTAGTGGAAAGGACGATGCACGGTATCGGCTTCGCTTAGCGCGATTGTGTCGCGCAAGTAATCGAATCCCGCTTCTTTGGCCGTAACATAGGTTACATCCTTGGCGTATGCTTCCCGTTTCTCGGACAGGCTCATGCCCGCTTGAACCGAGTTTACCGTTAACCCGAGGAAACGATAGATCGGGCCCATCCAATCCGCATCCCGCTTGGCCAAATAATCGTTAAAAGTCAGCACATGAACACCTTTGCCGGTCAGTGCATTTAGATATGCAGGCATAACAGCAGAGAGTGTTTTTCCTTCACCGGTATGCTGCTCGATCAGAAATCTCTCATGTAGAGCTATGGCAGCCATGATCTGGACATCGTAAGGCTGTAATCCGAGCGTTCTCTTCGATGCCTCACAAACTAGCGCATAGGCATCGACAAGCAGCTCGTCCAATGGCGTACCCGATTTTGCTTCTTCTTGCAGCCGGAGGGATTCCGCTTGAAACTGCCCATCGTCCCATGCTTCCAAATTCCGTTTCCTGATGAGCTCCGCTTTGCCCTGATAAACTTTCAGCTTATTCTGGTTATCGAGGTCTTTGAATTTTTGCATCAACTTGACGGCTATATTCATATTAATTTGATCTCCTCTCGGTAGAAAAACGCTTAGTTTTGAACAATATTTGCGCTGATGCCGGGAAACAATGGGGTTGAAAGTAATGGAGAACGCATAATCCGTTTTAACATCTTATATAAAGAACTTCCTCGACGGGTAACTTGAAAGCTGCGGCAATTATAAGAGCGAACGTAATCGAAGGGGAGTAATCTCCTTTCTCGATTAACCCTACTGTCTGGCGAGTGGCTCCGATGGCATCCGCTAGGTCTTGCTACAACCATCTGAAGCGAGCACTCAGTTCGCGAACGTTGTTAATAAGCACACGAGAGTTCCTTTCCAGTTATTGGTTGGGAGTGATTGTAACTTATGTATTGTAAAATGTAAACACTATATTGCATTTCGGAAGCCAGCTTAGTCATTTAAAAGCAAAAAGAAGACGGCAACACGTTAATACCGACGCTATAATGATCAGGCAGCTTTTTGCAACGCTGAACGACTACAAAAGCCACTACCACTATCTGCAACGCTGGCTGGCCGAACAGTACCCGATACTTAAGCTGGAGAAACAGACCGCCGACCACGCTCGGCAGTCTGTCGGACACATGCTGACTGCCCTGCGGACTCGCTTAGCCTTACGCTTGAAAGCTTCGGAACGTAAGACTGCGTAAGCTTCTTTAAAATAGCGCTGAGGAGAAAACGAAGCGAAGTGTTCCAAGGGCGGTCAAGCTCCCGAGAGCCAGCTTGTGGATGGCCAAACAAAGCCCCCAAGCGTTCAATCAACTTGACCCGACAGCCCAGCCATGGCTGGTTTCGGGCCGTTTGCAACTGCTTTCGCCTTGTTATAGTTTGCAGGTTGTTGACAGAAAAACCCAAAGAGGGCTGCAACAGTCTGCCTCCCGGCAACCTGTCACAGCCCCAAGCCCACGTCCGACGCGGCCTTTTGGTTCTTATTCTTCCCCCGTCGCCACCGGATTCTCGCTATACGAAATCCAGTCACTCCAACTCCCCGCATACAACTTAACATTCCTATAGCCGGCCTTTTCCAGCGCCAGTACATTCGGGCAAGCGGTGACACCGGATCCGCAGTAGACGATGATCTCAGCGTCTTTGTCCAGCTCGGAGAAATGCTCCTGCAACTCCTCGGCACTTTTGTAGCTTCCATCAGCATTCTGCGTATCCTTCCAGAAGAAGTTGACTGCGCCGGGGATATGACCGGCCTTCTTGTCCAAGGTTTCTTCCAGACCCAGGAAGCGTTCCCGGGCGCGGGAATCGATAAGGACCGGAGAGAGGCCGGTTGCAGAAGCCGAAGGCTCCATATTAGCAGATACCTGGTGTACGTTGTCCACGTCAACCTGCATCTGCAGCTGCACATTTGCCTGGAACGAGCTTGGTACCCGTACCGGCTGATGCTCCGTTACAGGGAATTTCTCTGCCTTCCATGCGCTGAAGCCGCCTTCCAGAATGAATACCTGTTCATGCCCCAGGTAACGCAGCAGCCACCAGAGCCGCGCAGCATTCATGCCGCTTTCGTCATCATAGGCGACAATGCGTGAATCATTTCCGATTCCCAGCTTCGAGAGGCGTGCAGCAAGTAACTGCGGGTCGGGGAGAGGATGGCGTCCGCCATGTTCTCCCACAGGGCCTGACAGATCCAGCTCCAAATCGAGATAGACCGCACCCGGAATATGCTCTTGTTCAAAGCTTTCCCGGCCAGCTTGAGGTTTACCGAGCGTAAACCGGCAGTCTACTATGGTTTGCTCCGGCTCATAGAGCCTTGCCAGCAGCCAGCGTTTAGAAACAGTTGCATCCATAAGTATCCCATCCTTTGCGTATATCAATATGAAATTTATTATAGCGGAAAAATCGGGTGTTCGCTGGAAGTAGTTATTTTAGTTGTTTTGGCGATTTGACACAGCCAGTTACTGATTTTACAATTGCCTTTGAATTGGTGAATATTTTTCACTTTATGGTAGACTCGCTACAATACATATAAGAGAGGGGCATAAGCCTACGGAGACCATTGTAAGCCAGGTTTGGCCGGAGTGGAGTGGAACATTGAGGAAGCGGAGCGGGGGCTGGAATAATACAACCTATTTTGTAGAAAATAGCACTCGCCGCGCCGTGCTGCGTATCTATGATACACATAAAGATAGAGAGAAAATCGAATTCGAGCATGCCGTGCTGCAAAAGCTGGGGATGTTGTCTTTACCCTTCAGAGTGCCTGTTCCCATCGCGACACCGGCCGGAGAAACTTTGGTTCAGCTGGAGGACAGGGCTGGTAAATTTAGCTGCTTGTTCGAATACATAGACGGAGATTCGCCCACTGAGCAGGAGTCTGGCTATTTCGAATCCTTCGGGGAGGCGGCAGGTACATTGTCCGTAGTGCTGGCAGAGATAAGTCCCGGACTTGCTCCGGTCTACCGGCCTTATTACGAGCTGCGGCAGGCTTATCCGCTATGTACCGGAGAAGCAATCCGTGAGCTGTGTCTGCAACCGCCAGTCCCCTTTACTGAACTTGCTAAGGGATTGGAGATCCTTTACAACGCCTATGAAAATATCGCCGATTCGCTGGCTGAACTTAAGGGGTTGCCGCATCAGCTGGTGCATGGAGATTTGAATGCTTCCAATCTGCTGGTGGAGACAAGCGATCACCGGCAAGTAGCTGCGCTGCTTGATTTTGAATTTTGCACCTTTGATGTGAGGGCGATGGAGCCTGCGGTAATTCTGTCAGGGCTATTGGGTCATGCGGAGGAAAGAGCGGCGGTCCGGGATTTTTGCCGGGGTTTCAGCACCAGGGTCCGTCTTAGCGAAGCCGAAATCAAGGCCGTTCCCGTGCTGATGCTGCTTAGAAAAGTTGATGTGTTCCTGCACTTTGTCACCCGCTATCTGGAGGGCACGGATGAAGCACATGTGCTTCATGAACAAGTGAAACAGTTATCCGCAGAGGTAACCCAGCTGTCAGTTGTATCTGCACAAATTCAAGAAATTCTGCTGGAAGAGCAAGGCGGAGCTTGATACAGCTGTCTCCCGGTATGGATCATGGTCTGAGCTCCACAGCCAGTTCCCCCGGTTGAGCACATTATCTTATTCGTCCAGCTTCAACTGTAAGTATCGATCTCCGTAATAAACGGACAGCCAAAATTTATAGTGTGGAACATTGCGGTAATCATCCGCTGTGTGTAGTTGGACTTTTGATTTGTGGGATGCCATGCTATTCTCCTTCGGCAGCTGGTTTCTAGTTTGTTTACCCTTTTTTACCAAGGATGTAACCAGTCACTCTTTTTGTTCGTAAGCATAGTTAAATCTATGAATGGGTTCGCTGTATTTGCTTATTGAAGCTTATTGAATATTTTGGAGAATTGGAGTTGCATGGATGAAAAGGTTAGTGATCATTACCGTCGGTAAAACACATAGCGGGAAAACTACATTTGCTAAAAAATTAGAACAGCATTTACACAACTCAGTTGTGATTGACCGGGATGATCATGCTGAATTTATCAACACACATTACAAAAGCTTGCTGCCTAAACAAGGAGCCAATACCTTCAAAAACGCCATCTCTCGGACAATTGTAGATTATGCTGTTAATGAGTCAAATTCACATCTTATTTTATGTAACGCCAATCGTGGTCGTAAAGGTCGTTTTGAGATGCTCGAACGTTTTCATCACAAAGGTTTTGTCAGCATACTTGTTCATTTTGAAATCCCCGATGATATTCTTTATTCTCGTATTACCAATAGTCAGCGTAGTACAACTATTTTCAGAAGTGCGTCTAATTTTGAAGAAGTGTTTAGCCGGCAGCAAGCAGAGTCTCATCATGGCGATGTGGTGGCACCAGCAGCAGGCGAAGCAGACCATTTGTTTGTAATTAAGGATAGTCATGAAGTTCAGTCTATCATTCAAAAAATTACGAATATCGCTCAAGGCTTATGAGTGAGAATCGTCTGAATATAACGTTGTCGAGGTGAAGAGCAGCTTCAAACAAGGAATTGGAGGAGTGTATGTTAAAAAGAAGAGGTGTGAAAATTACACTCTGCCTGCTGGCTGCACTGATTGTATTGGCTGGATTGGGAGCCGCATACCAATGGTATGGTTCTACACAGGACAGGAAGAATTATTCACCCGCCGGAAGTCTATACCAGGTAAAAGGAGGTAAAATGCACCTATATACTGAGGGTGCGGGATCAACGACTGTGGTGTTTGCAGCCGGGTGGGGAACGGCAAATCCTTACGCCGATTTTTCTCCATTGTACGAGGGGCTGAGGCAGCATGCGAAAATTGCGGTCTATGACCGCTTTGGTTACGGATATAGTGACTTAACCGGCAGAAAGCGGGATATTGACTCCATCACCGATGAAGTTCACGAACTGCTGCAAGTTTCCGGCCAGCAGCCGCCTTATCTATTTGTCGGCCATTCGCTAGGCGCACTGGAAACCATCCGTTATGCCCAGCGGTACCCTGAAGAGGTGAAAGGGATTCTGCTGATTGACGGTGGAAGTCCTGAATACTATGAGTCCAGTCCGGAGCTTAAACTAGTGTCCGGAATTTACAAGGGGCTTCGGGCGACCGGTATATTGCGTGCATTATATCATGTGAACGGATTCGCAGAATGGGTAGCGAGTGACAGCAATGGGGATAAGCTGCTGCCCGAGAAGCTGAAGGAAATAAACCGCAAAGCGGTACTGCTGCTGGCGGGCAACCGGAATATGACCGATGAAATTCGCCAGAGTCAAGAGAATGCCCGCGTCGTGTTGGCTGGCAGCAAACCGCTTCCGATTCCTGTCACTGTCTTGACTGCCGACTATTTCGGCAAGCTTGACGATGATGCCTCATGGATGGACAGCCAAGCAGTTCTTCCTGAATGGTCCGTCAAGGGCAAACAAATCATCGTGCCTGACAGCTCCCATTACATTCACAGCTATCAGCCTGAGCGGGTTGTTGAAGAACTGCTGCAGTTAATTGAAGGGGAATAAGCTGATTCATGTAAAAGAGGGTACACCTTGCCGGGTGTACCCTCTTTTTTCATATGGCTGCAAGGCATAAACTCTAGATCAGACGATATCCGGCAGGCAGCTCTCCGCTGTCGCGGATATTGCGGATTTGCGCTAACGTCAGCCTTTGATTGGTGGAGATGATTGATTCCACGTCATTGCCGTTGATGTAATCATCCAGATCTCGGATGTTGTGATTTCCACGCAGTACACGGAAAATGCCTCTGAAGCGGGTTCTGCTGAACAATACAAGCGTAGCATTGCTGCTGGTGGAGAAGAAGCGCAGACTTTCGATTCCGTCGAGAATGTTGTCTGTATTACGGATCCCGAGATTGCCGGTATAAATTCTGCTCCGTCCCCTGTAGTTCTCTTCCGAGTATACTGTGAGCCGCGGGTAAGTTTGGGAAATATGGACCGCTCGTTTCATTTTTATTCCTCCTAAAAGTTTTGTGAGCATCGCGTCCAGAATCTTCAGCGTACAAAACTGACTTCGGAAGCATGGGTTTAAGTTCTGTGAAATCAGCATGTGCTGAAGCTCATTCCACTACTATTCTATGTTTGCTTGAGAGGAAGTCTTGGACGAGGAACTATGGGACCGCCTTTTAATGACACCTAATTCCTAAAAAATGGCTTTACATCACATCGTCACTAGTGTACTATGTAACTAACACACCGACACGGTATTTGTTTCTCCAATATTTTTACTTTTTCAGGAGGTTGCTATGAAACAGTCAATGAGTACACAGGGACTTGCAACACAAGGGAAAGATTCCATTGTGCTGCAGATGAATCAGGTCAGTAAGGTTATCAAAGGAAAGGCGATAGTAGATCAGCTGTCTTTTGACATCCGCAAAGGAGAAATTGTCGGGCTGCTCGGACCTAACGGTGCCGGAAAGACAACGACGATCCGCATGATGACCGGCTTGATCAAGATGAGTGAAGGGGATGTGCTGGTTCAAGGACATAGCATCCGCAATGATTTCAACCGGGCAATAGCCCATATCGGAGCGATTATCGAGAACCCTGAGTTTTATCCGCATATGACCGGGCTGGATAATCTGAAGCAGTATGTACGGATGAGTGATGATGTTCCGGAATCGCGGATTGAAGAGGTTGTGCAATTGGTTGGACTGCATGAAGCGATGGGCAAGAAGGTAAAGGCTTATTCACTTGGTATGCGGCAGCGGCTCGGTATCGCCCAGGCACTGCTCCATTCGCCGAAGCTGCTGATTCTGGATGAGCCGACGAATGGCCTGGACCCTGCGGGAATACGCGAAATGCGTGATTATATGCGGACAATCGCTGAAGTTGAAGGGATATCCATCCTCATTTCTAGCCACATGCTTGCAGAGATTGAACAAATTTGCCATCGGGCCGTTGTCATTCAGAACGGAAAGCTGGTGACGGTAACCAAGCTGGGTGCCGGGGAAGAGACGGAAGGAGAAGTGTCACTCACTGTCCGGGTAGGCGGGATGGAAGCGGCAAAACGAGTTATACAAGAGCTGCAGGGAGTGGGGCTGGGCAGCGTGGATGAGGCCCGTTCTGAACTAAACATACGGCTGCAGGACATCAGGGTGCCTGAGCTCGTTGAGGCATTGGGAAGAGCCAATGTCGGCGTATACCGGATTACGGAGAACAAACAAAGCCTTGAGGAAGATTTCTTGAAATGGACAGGGGGCAACCGAATTGCGTAAATTTAACTATCTGGTGCTGAATGAATGGCTGAAGCTGTCGAAGAAACGTTCTTTTTTCGTGCCGCATGTACTGCTGATTCTGCTGCCGCTTCTGTTAGGCTATATGATCAAAGCTTTTTCCAAAGAGTCATTCGCCTCTGCTTCCGAGTTTACGGCGGTGATGCTGCAGCCAACCGGAATAGGCCAGGTCATCGCTATACTCGCCATCATTGGAACAGCGGGGATTGTATCCAAGGAGTATAGCCAAGGAACGATCAAGTTTCTGCTTATCCGCGCACGCAGCCGTATGGCTATTCTAGCCTCCAAGTATGTAACGGTACTGCTGTTCGCGCTGAGTCTGACCGCAGTTGCCGCCGTGGCTGTCTATCTCTCGGGTGCCATTTGGTTTGACGTTGGCGGGGGAGAAGCGGGAATAAGAGACATACTACTTTCGCTGCTGTACGGCTGCGTGTACACGGTCGTATATGTAACGCTGGCGTTTATGATCGGGGTGCTGACGACCTCCACAGGAGTGACCATCGGGATTACGATGTTTGCACTGACCTTGGATAAAGTAGTTATTTACCGTGATTTTTACAAATACTTTCTGTTTCCGAATATAAATCTTAATGTCTACCACAACAACGCAGCGCCGTTGCCGGGAATGACTCTTGGCTTTTCCATTGTAATGCTGGCGGTCTATCTGATTGCGTTTCTGCTGGCGGGGTTTGTGGTGTTCAGACGAAGGGACGTTGCTTGATGACCATTGAATTTGACAACAACCAGCCCATATATATTCAGATCATGAATTATATCAAAGGCGAGATTATCACAGGCAAGCTGAAACCCGGCGATAAAATCCTCTCGGTGCGGGAACTGGCCGCAGAATTGCAGATAAATCCAAACACGGTGCAAAGAACCTTTCAAGAATTGGAGCGTGAAGAGATTGTGGAAACACGGCGGGGTATGGGCAGATATGTTACGGGGAGGGAAGAGACCATTATGACCATTAAAAAAGAGATGGCCCAGGATGTCTTGGACCGGTTTATCCGCGGCATGGAGGAGCTGGGTTTCCAGGGAGAAGAGATCTTGACGGTCGTGGCGGAGAATATTGCACAAAGGAATAGTAAATAGGGGGATTGCCAGGGTGGACAGTATACTTCAAGTACAACAGGTTACTAAAAAATACGGCTCAAAACAGGCGCTGCGCGGGGTTTCTTTTGAACTCGGTGCAGGCAGAATCACCGGACTGCTCGGCAGCAACGGCAGCGGGAAAAGTACACTCATGAAGCTGATTGCCGGGCTGGCACAGCCAACCTCAGGCAGTGTGTCTGTGCTCGGTGTTCCGGTAGGGAAACAAAGCAAAGCATTGGTTTCGTTTATGCCGGACCGGCCCCTGACAGACCCTTGGATGAGTGTGGGAGATGCGATGAAATTTCAGCGTGACTTCTATCCGGATTTTGACCCGGTCAAAGCCAAACGTATGCTGGAGTTTATGAAGCTTAGTGAACGGGATAGGGTGCAGACGCTCTCCAAAGGGATGAACGAACGGCTGCAGCTGACCATGGTCCTCTCGCGGCGGGCGAGTTTATACATGCTGGATGAACCTATTGGCGGAGTGGACCCTGTGGCGCGGACGAAAATTCTCAATGCGCTGATGGAATTTTACGAGGAAGACAGCAGCATTTTGCTCTCGACGCATCTGGTAACAGACATTGAACGGATATTTGATGAAGTTATTTTTATAAAAGAAGGAGAAATCATTCTGCAAAGTGATGTGGAGGAGTTAAGGCTGCAACGGGGAAAAAGCATTGACGAGCTGTTCAGAGAGGTGTATGCGGAATGCTGAAGCTAATAAAATACGATTTTAGACGGAGCCGTGACCGGATTCTTGCGTACTTTGTAATCGCAATTCTGGTGCATGCCGCCACATGGTATTGGAACAGACACATGGGGGTTCAATTGGTCGCAATCAATCTGACCACGTATGTCGTAGTGGGGATCAGCCTCCTGCTCACTAGCGCGATTACCTTTGGCCGCAATTTGAAATCTTATCACCGCCGGCTTCTGCCAGTGAGTTCTCTGTATACCATCTTGTCACCGCTGCTGCTCTGCTGGACGCTGCTATTATCCGTTGTTATCATCGCAACCCTGCATCTTGGGATCTATATTCTCGTATATTCGGCGGATTTCCTCCCGGGAAACTTCTGGCCGGTTGCCCTAAACTGCATACTGCAGCTTATCTGGTTCTCCGGTTTAATGCTGATCTCCATTATGTTTGCCATCACGGTGGCCAATAGTGTGCGGGTCAGAGGAAAGATATGGATCATCATCGCTGTATTGGTGGTACTCCAGAACGGGCTGTCTTATCTTGAACAGCTGATGTTTAAAAGTTCTCTCGCGGGTGTGGAGAGCATGTTCGAGTTTGATGTTCTTGATGCGGACTCGGTTCGCAGCGGGATTACATTCTCCTACCCAGTTCTTAATTACTGGCCTATGTTATTTGAAGCGGCCGTTGCAGTTATTCTAATCTATGCGATGAACGTGCTGCTGAAGAGAAGGGTGGAGGCTTAAACCGCCGCTCCATTTGGGAGGGAGGCTGGGGATACTAACTACTCATGCGGCGTTTGCTGCCGAACAAAAGCAGGGCTAATTGCCCTGCTTTTCGTGTTTGCACAGCAAAAGACGTCCTCGAAGGAGGACATCCGGCTGTGTCCTATTAACCAACTTACTGGGCGCTGCGCGTGTTAGTCCAGCTTTCGAGCTCCCGCAGGAGTTGCTCTTCTTCATCCTCCTGCAAATCCAGTCTCACCCCATATTGATATTGGCCAAGCCCGAACATCCAGCCCCAGCGTACACTTCCCACAAACTGAAGTTTGTCTTCTGCCAGCTGAAAGTGGATAATTATCTTCGTATCGCCTGCAGTGAAGCGGAGATTCAGCGAAGTTCGGATTTTGCACCCTGAACGGCTAAGGTCAAGCAGTACGCCTTCCGTAAGCTTGCCTGCCCCGGGACCGTTGTTACCAGCAGGAAGTTCAAGCCAGCATTCGATGGGCTGGTTCATTACATATCGGAACGGTTCTTTTCTGCTGGAGTCGTCCATTGTTCACCTCCGCTAGTTTATTTGCTATTATAACGAAATGGTTTCATTTGAACAATCTCCTAAAGTGCTATTTTTTAAAAAGAAAAGTTTTACTTATTTGTTGAAACGAGAGAGGAGCAGATACCCCGTGTATCAATATGACAATGAAAATTTTACCGGGCATAATTTTGACTACGCCGAATTGCGTGATGGAGAACTGAACAGCTGTACGTTTGATAGGTGTTCTTTCAAGGGAGCTTCTATGGAAGAAATGACTTCCGGCGGCTGCCGTTTTGTGGATTGTGATTTTACCGGCGCATTGCTCAATGCCTCGCTACATAAAGGAGCGGCGTTTACCAATTGCAAGTTCTCCGGGGCAAATCTGTTTGTGTCTAAATTCGAGGATTGCAAAATGGTCGGCTCCGATTTCTCCAATGCGTATATGGACGGCATTACGCTGATCGGCGGGGATTGGTCTTACACCAATTTGCGGCATATTAACCTCAGCAGGCAGGACCTGCGGGGCATCAGGTTCGCTGAGGCGGACATGCTTGGCTGCAATCTGCAAAAATGCGATCTGCGCGGTGCGGATTTAAGCCGGGTACAACTGGCCCAGTGCAAGCTTGCGGGAGCAGATCTAAGGGATGCTAAGCTGGAAGGGATTGACCTGAAAAGCCTGGACTTAAAGGGAGTAAGGCTCGATGTGGAACAGGCGGTGCTGCTGGCACGTTCGCTGGGGGCTAAAGTCGGCTGATATTGGATACGCGAACAGCTCCGCTCTGTAAGATAAGGGCGGAGCTGTTTCTCTGTCTACAAGGCAGACTTTAAGATTGCAGATTTATAATTCCTGCGGCTTTATCCGATAAAAAAATTATCGACACTATTCTGCGAAAGATATGGGGAGAATGTGCATGACGTTTAACCTGCGGACTTTTTTTGCCAGTGCCTTTGCGGTAATTATTATCTTGCTGACTGCACTGCTTATTTATGTAATCGGGAATCAAGCTACGAAATCTGTGGAGGTAAGTATCGGGGGCTCGCTTGCTGCAGAAGCATATCAAATGTCGGAGAAACTGGATCATTTCATGTGGTCGCGTTCCGGGGAAGTGGAAGTGCTGAGCAAGCTTAACGCTTTCCAGAAGCCGCTGGACACTCAAGAAATCAGCGGATTGCTGAATCAATTGAAGAGCAGCCTGCCGGTGTTCACCTGGGTCGGTTACCTTGACCCGAAGGGAACTGTGCTTTCCGCAACGGACAACATTCTCCTTGGAAAGGATATCAGCCAAAGACCCGTATTTCAGGAAGGCCGGAAGGGGTTGTTCACGGGTGATGTGCATGATGCCGTGTTATTGGCAAAGCTCCTGCCTAATCCATCCGGAGAAGCCTTGCAATTCGTGGACGTGAGTGTCCCGGTCTACGACAAGGTGGGAATGCTTAATGGTGTACTGGCAGCGCATTTGAGCTGGGAGTGGTCGCGTGAGGTAGAGAAATCCATTCTGGACCCGCTCAAAGAACGGATGAAAGATGTGGAAATCTTCGTAGTCAGCCAGAAGGATGATACTATACTGCTTGGACCCTCTGGGCTGGTGGGAAAGAAAATGGCGAATGAAACGCTGCAGAAAGCCCGGGAAGGCGGAAATTCATGGATCGTGGACAGCGGCAGCGGAAAAGATTCTTACCTGACTGGATACGCTTACGGGGACGGTTATTTGAATTATCCGGGTTTGGGCTGGTCAGTGCTAGTTCGTCAGCCCACAGATGTTGCTTTCGCAACGGTACACCAGCTCGAAAGATTTATCATATTAAGTGGATTGGCAGCTGCGGTGATTTTCGGAATTCTGGGCTGGCTGCTTGCCGGATGGATTGCCCGTCCCCTGAATCAAATTGCCAAAACGGCAGATTTGCTCAGCTCTGGTGCCAATGTGGAAATCCCCGCCTTGTCCCGCTTTAAGGATGTGGCCATCTTGTCAACTTCACTGCGGAATCTGGTCAGCAATCTGACCAAAACAGAGAATAAGCTGAGCTATATGTCGGATATGGCTCTGCACGATGTGCTAACAGGGCTGCCGAACCGGGCCGGATTGAACGAATTTTTGGTTCACGCGGTGAACAAGGCTAAATTGAACCGGACAACCCTCAGTTTTCTGTATATGGATCTGGACGGATTCAAAAAAGTGAATGATACTTTCGGCCATGCTACCGGTGATGTTCTGCTCCAGCAGGTGGCTGTGCGGCTGCGGGAGTGCACCCGAGACAATGAAATCGTTGCCCGTCTGGGCGGAGATGAATTTGTGATCATTCTGCATACTTCTGCAAGCAAACCCATGCAGGAGTCGGAGGTTGTTGCAGCGCGCATCATCAGCAAAGTTAATCTGCCGGTCGTCATTGGAGGCGATACCATACAGGTCGGATGCAGTGTCGGAGCAGCCGTATGGACTCCAGACTGCTTGGATACAGCCGAAACTCTGCGGCTGGCGGACGAGGCATTATATATTTCTAAACGCAGCGGCAAAAATCGGATTACATTTGAAGCCGCTTGCTAATAGGCGCTGTGCAGCCAAAAAACCTTTCTGTGTAGATATAGCGGTTAACCTGCCGCTGTACCCTAAGAAAGGTTTTTTTGTGTTGCTATTCTAATGAGATTCTTAGTTGTTAGTGAAAACCTTAGCGCAATTTTTTTCGGGGGGAAGCCCACCATTTGATCCAGAGGCTCCCTTCGTCATCATGAAATAATTTAATGCCAAACCATCTAAGGGGTGTCCACAACTCTTTAAAATAATATGATGGCATAGTCCAATAGACCCTCCTAAATAGTTAATTTTCACTATATACTACCCCAAATTTTAGTAACTAACAATAGCTTTTCTATCAAATCCAGGTAAAGTTTTGGTAAAATCAGGGCTGTTTATCTTAAAGCTGGTTGCTCTATGTATGGTGTAGGATAAACAATTGATAATTCATTACCCCTTTATTCACTTAGCTAAACATCTATCTTGAATTCATAGGAATAAGCACAAGCTATTTGGCAGAATGCGCATTTAATATAGGGAGGGATGTGATGAGATGACGGAGACCGAATTTATTTCCAGAATTATACCCTACGCAGTCGAAGATATGAAGCGCAGTCATATTGCGGCCTCGCTGACCATTGCGCAGGCAGCGCTGGAATCCAGTTGGGGGAACAGCAGTCTAACGGTTAAATCCAATAACCTCTTTGGCATTAAAGGCAGCGGACCTGCCGGAAGTGTGGCGGTACGGACAACAGAGTACAGAGACGGCAAAGCGGTGAAGGTGACTGCAGCCTTCCGTGCTTACAATAACTGGGGTGAATCTGTGGCCGACCATTCTGCGTTGATCATCGGCGGGGTCTCATGGAATCACACCCTATACAGCAAGGTGATTGGTGCGGATGGAAAAAAGGCCGCACGGGAAATTGCCGCAGCGGGATATGCGACTGATCCCAAGTATGCGGCAAAGCTGATTCAGATAATGAATACCTATAACTTGTACGCATATGATGAAATTAAGGAGGAGGATGAGATGTCGGCGGAAGATAAGCAAAAGCTTGCAAGTCTGGAAAAAGAACTGAAAGATCTGCGGATTTTGTTGTCCGATCTTGCAGTCAGCAGAGATATGCTGAAGACAGATGTACAGGAGCACGGGCAGGCGATCACTAGTGCGACTGAGCGCCTTTCCCTAATTGAAGGCCGGATGGTGATGAATGTCCCGGCATGGGCGGAGTCGGCTGTCAGTGCAGCAGTGGCGGCGGGACTGCTGGATACGCCTGCCGGCGGCAGCTTGGATTTTTACCGGGTTCTGACAGTATTGCATCGGGCGGGATTGCTGTCATCCCGGAAGGAGGGGTGAACGTCATGTATAACGATGCGCTTAACAATGTGCTTGCTTTCGCATCGGTGTTAGCCGTATTTGTAATGGCTCTCGTTCAGCTTGTGAAGAATAGCGTGAAGCTTCCGCGCAACCTTGTACCGGCGGTTGGTCTGGCAATAGGATTATTAGTCGGGGCCGTTGCCTATCCTTTTACAGATATGAATCTGGTGCTGCGACTGTGGGCAGGCGGACTGGCAGGATTGTCCGCCACAGGTCTGTTTGAACTGGCTTTTAACAAAAGGGATGGAACAACTAAAGATTAATATCCTGTGATTGCTGATTCTTCCGAATCTATTAAAGATTTACTATAAATCATTGAACCTAATGGTGTTATGTACAAGCAATAAGTAATCTCTCTTAATACAATGAAATATGCAAGAAAGGAAGGGGGGGCTCATCATGGGAACTTATCTTGATGCTCGAACCTCGCAGAACGCGAGCATAGCGAACTCTATTGCCATTCCGATTCTGCTGCTGAATGCTCCGCAGCTGTTCGGACAAATTGGCTTGGTCACCGCAGGTGCTACGACGAATCCGCGAGTATTGTTAAAAGGAACAATCTCTTTGACGCTTCCGCTGGCGCTGGCGGGTATTACAATTACAATAGTGAGAGGAACGCTTAGTACCGATCCGGTTGTATATTCTGCTACCTCTACGTTTAGCCTTAGCGTCTTGGCGCCACAAGTCATCACGTTTTCAGCTGCAGACTTTAACCCGCCGATAACTCCTCAATTGACGTACACTGCTTTCGTTAGTTCCAACCTGCTCGGCACGGTTCGTGTCGGTCCGGAGAGCTTTGACGGCATTCTGGTCTCCGATTAATTTAAGGTTACTGTGTCTTGTCATGCCTGAAATATTGGTTATGACAAGACCTCTACATATACATTTGCCGTGGCCTAAATTTTGACCGTTTCGCCCAATCTGTTAAGCCAGCCAATACATATTCTACCTTGTAGTAATCATTATGAAGGAGGTAATCTCATGGGTGCAGATTGCGGATACGGTGGTAATGTTGGTGGCGTTCATAATTGTCCGGTAAGTCCTTTTACATCAACAGGTGCAATTCTTGTTCTTTATATCCTGTTGGTCATTATTTTGAGTGCCTGTTTCATCTAAGCTGGATAGCACATCGGCGTGTTCCCGGGCTTTTTGCCGGGGACGCGCTTTTTTCTGTGTCTAGTCCGATTTACATAATGCACCAAAACACTTATATTTGAGGATAATACCTTAATAAGGAGATCGTTATGGATTTCAGAAAAATAAAAAACGGTGAAAGTCTGCCGCTGGAGCTGCTGTTGTCAGCTGATCCTTCTCTGCCGAAAGTGGAGGATTATGCAAAAAGAGGTGATTGTTATCTCGCAGTTGACAAAGAGGACGTTGTGGGAGTGTATGTGCTGCTGCCGACAAGACCTGTTACGGTTGAACTGGTAAATATTGCGGTTGCTGAAGAGCAGCAGGGCAGAGGAATAGGTAAACAAATGGTGATGCACGCCATACAGATTGCCAGACAAGAAGGGTACAGCGTGATGGAAGTGGGCACCGGTAATTCAAGTGTAGGGCAGCTTGCGCTGTACCAGAAATGCGGCTTCAGAATAGTGGCCGTGGATATGGATTTTTTTACAAAACATTATCCTGAAGAGATCTATGAGAATGGCATACAATGCAGAGATATGCTACGGTTATCCCTAGATATATGACTCGCTGTATCATTAACTTATTGGAGGAATTGTTGTGACAACTATTTATAAGAATCTAACCGATCTGATTGGCAATACACCGCTGCTGGAGCTGGCAAATTACAGCAATTCTCATCAGGTTGAAGCTAAGCTTATCGGGAAACTGGAGTACTTTAACCCTGCTGGTAGTGTAAAGGACCGTATCGGCTTTGCGATGATCAAAGATGCTGAAACCAGAGGGCTGATCCAAAAAGATTCAGTATTGATTGAACCTACCAGCGGAAATACCGGGATTGGACTAGCTTTTGCGGCTGCTGCACTTGGTTACAGACTGATGATCGTGCTGCCTGAATCGTTCAGCGTGGAACGCCGCAAACTGCTGAAGGCGCTTGGAGCTGAGCTTATTTTGACCCCGGCGGCTGAAGGGATGTTAGGCGCGGTTACCAAGGTGGAAGAACTGGCTGCAGCAATCCCGAATTCTTTCGTTCCACAGCAGTTCAGCAATCCGGCCAATCCACAAATTCACCGCGACACAACTGCAGAAGAAATTTGGACGGATACCGGCGGGGAAGTGGACATTTTTGTGGCTGGGGTAGGTACTGGGGGAACCATTTCTGGTGTCGGAGCAGTATTAAAAGCAAGAAAACCGGGCGTGCAAGTAATTGCTGTCGAGCCGGCAGATTCGCCGGTCCTTTCCGGTGGCAAGCCAAAAGGGCATCAGATCCAGGGCATTGGAGCCAATTTTGTGCCCGATAATTTTGACCAAGACGTGGTGGACGAAATTTTTCAGGTTAAGAACGAGGAGGCATACGAAACGGCGCGCAGTCTGGCCAGAACAGAAGGCCTTCTTGTTGGAATTTCCTCCGGAGCAGCTGTGTATGCCGCATCGCAAATAGCCAAACGCCCCGGGAATCAAGGGAAGAACATTGTTATTATCCTGCCGGATACGGGAGAGCGCTACTTGTCTACACCACTTTTTGATGACGAGGAATAAATTCTTCTGCAGGACGTAACTCCGACGATAAAAAGAATCTGATTATTCAAGGGGCAACCCAATATTAAGCAGATTTGGTCCAATCTTGTTGGGCCTCAGCTCCCCGGGATGGTGTTGTTAAACTTACTGTAAGTTGGAGCGAGATTTAAGTGTATATACCCTGCCGCTGGTAGGGTTTTATTTTTTTCACTGCCTGTTTCATTGAATGTCTTTCGAATGACAATGTGTTAGAAGCCAAAAGAAATAGTCAAAACATCATCAATCTATACCATACTGATTTTCGTTTACTTAATGGGAAGCTATTAGAATATTATGGTTGTACAAAACAATTAAGTGAGGCATTAAGCAACAGTGGTTCAATAAGTGAAATAGAAGAGGTCAAACCTAAAGAGATAGAGGATTTTGTCCCTATGTATTAGGATATATGGATTAAGATAGGGACTGTTTAGAACAAAAATCGAGGCCCTATATCTAGTACCTTTTTCATATAACAACGGTAAAAGAGCAGGATAGAATATAAGAATCAAAGCCGTAAGTGCTAACAAGTGTAGATAAGCCAAATAGAATAATCGATGGTCTAAAGGTGGAATCAAATGGTATGAAAAACAATCCGGCTATAGCAAGACCATATTGTAATCGGGTTAGATAAATTCTGGTTTGTTTGTTCATAAATATCCCTCCTAACTTTAATTAATACGATTATAGAGAGATACGCAAATGGCGGGTGGTTACAGCAGCAGTTATTTTAATCCCATACCTAATGCAATGTTGTGGAAAGCGAATCCAAAAGCAACAGCAAAGCAGATTCCTACTCCCAAGCCCTCGATTTCAAGTATTTAACAATTCTACTCGACTTATCTAATTTAGTTTCGTAAGGGCAAAGCCTTGAACGTATATGAAATCACTTATCTGGGTGAAGTCGGCGAATATGAATCCTATTTTGTTATTCGAAGCGGGCTGACACATGGAAAAGTGGAATCTGCTAAGTACCATGAATATTCAGACCCATGCTCCGACTAACCTATTTCGAGTTTCTGAAGATGCTTCGCTGCCGTAAGATAGGTCAATCGACGCCGCGGCCCGACGAGGAAGCTTTCCCGGCGCCGGAACGCATCGAAACGGCAAATAGGCTGATTTGAGAGATCGGCAGCCGTGGACGCAAGTTTCTATATCACGAGAAGAAGGACTGATATGCGGCAAAGGTATGAAAGCTGTAACCATCATACAGCCCTGGGCGACACTGATCGAGCTTGGGGAGAAGCGATTTGAAAATCGCAGATGGGTGACAAAACACCGCGGTGAGCTGGTAATCCACGCCGGGAAGAAGGTGGACCGGGAAATCAGCCAACAGGGGCCTTTTTAAAAGCGTGCTTGCCCGCCATGGATATACAGCTGATAACCTGCTGACTGGGTGTGTAATCGCTGTTGCCAGGCTGGCAAAATTAAAGCTTAGATAGCCCATTTGAGAGGGCAGAGACAGCATGTATCACGCTTAGTATAAAGAATAGAACCGTGTAATTATGAATGGGTAGTCCATGTAATTAGTACGGAGTTGCGACTGAATTTAGTAGTAATAGATTATTATACTTCGCTGCATGCTTCTGCTCATCGAGGATAATTCCGTACAAAGTATCCTTATAAACGCCGTATGGAAGGCCGAACCATATCTTTCGATACTTTTCAACAGCAGACAATTCACCTTGGAAGGCTTTTTGCAACCCGGCAATATACGAATTAACATGTTCAGGAACTTCGCTGCTAACTCCTGTCACTTCATGTCCTGTTAATTCCCTGTACATTTGTCGGAACATTTGATTATGCCCTCGTTCATCATTCCGGATAGAGGTAATCACTTCAGCTTGTTCGTGGTTCGGAGCAAGTTTTATGAGTTGGTCATAAAAAAGTTCATCATTTCGCTCCCCTTGGACTGAATTCCTCATTAATTCAAGTGCATCTTGAGTTGAAGTTGCCCAAATGGGGACAAATTGTGATCGGAACCAATACGGATACACCATATACATGAGCTAAACCCTCCAATAGTTTGTAAGTATTCTACCAGCAATCATATGCACACTAGCCCAAGATGTGCATGATTTCTCTTTTTTCTTAAAAAACTATTCCTGGGAGTAGGAGTATCATGAGCGAATTATAGCTTCTTTGAAATCGTGAAACCCTTGGTACATTAGGCTTTTCATAAATAGTGCTGAGGAGTCAAATAACTGTTTTTTGGTCGTTTTTGCGAATTTGGCACCCAAGATTGCACCCAATTATGTTTTCCGTTTTGCAGGTTTAACCATATCGTCGAATACATCGGCAGCAGCTTTGTCCACCGATTCGAAGTGTTTGTTCTTCGGTCCTTTAATAACCGGAGCTCCATCTTTATACATGTTGAGGGGATATTGAAGATAGGGAGAAACCAAGCAGACATGTTGGTGGAATCTGACAGTTCCATTTCATTAGGATAGGGCGGAGATTGGTCGTGCCAAAGCAGGGTTTTATTGAATGGTTGGAGGGTATTAATTCAAATCGAAATTGATAGGAGTGATCTTATGCTACAAAGAAAGCATAGAGGCAAGATAATCTCGTGTTATGAGTACGGGGTATTATCACAAGGGCAATCTATTGTTGAAAATGGAGAAGAGACATGGGTCTTCCAGGCTGAAAATCATGAGAATCTGATGATGAATTCAAGCTTTCAATGACCTTTCGATGGAAGGTTGGGAATTGGTAGCTGAGAACAAAATTAACTACATTCTCCGTAAATCCATTAAACGACATGCTTCATCTTCAGGTGTATAGAAGAAAACAATTCGGGAAAATGCACCCAATCAGCACTCAATTCATTATTTTTGCTCAAAACCATTTATTGCGAAATTTAGACGATCCTTTGTTACATAAGGCTTTATAGAACAAAAATCGAGGCCCTATTTCTAGGGCCTCTTTCATGGGAGAGGAGAAACCGGACGAAGAGCTTATGGGGAAACGTAAGCCTGCTCCGCGGTTGTCTACGACATTTTGTGATGTCGATAGTTACATGATGTCCCGGTTGCTCCAGTCTTATACCTGTGGACGTTAAAAAAAATCTGCCGGCCTCAATGTGACAACGGTAGACAATCTTTTTATTTCAATAGACAATTGTGGTACTATAGGCTTGGACTTGTGCCTTAATCGGCATAATAAACAGAGACATAGAGCAGGTGAATAATTGGTGAGAGTTGTATCGGGAAGTGCAAAGGGGAGGCCCCTGAAGAGTGTTCCGGGCAGCGGAACGCGGCCTACAACCGACAAGGTAAAAGAAGCGGTGTTCAGTATGATCGGTCCTTATTTTGAGGGCGGGGCAGCGCTTGATTTGTTCGCAGGTACTGGCGGTCTTGGCATTGAAGCCTTGAGCAGAGGGATGGACAGTGCGGTATTTGTGGATATGGAGCAGAAAAGCATCGACACGGTGCGTGCGAATCTGAAGGCAGCTAAGCTGGAAGCGCAAGCTGAGGTATACCGCAATGATGCCGGCAGAGCCCTTAGCGCGCTGGAGAAGCGGGGACGTTCGTTTGATCTTGTGTTCCTGGACCCGCCGTACAGGCTGAAGCATGGGGATGAGCTGATGATGGCGATGGCGCAAAAAGGTCTGCTCAGATCAGATGCGGTCATCGTGCTGGAGCATGAATCAGGCTATGCCTATCCGGAGGATATTCCGGGGTTCTATAGAACCAGACAGGCTGTATACGGCGAGACGACAATTTCAATCTATCAGTATGAATCCGCTCTCCGTGAAGAGGCTGTGAGTGGTAAGGAGGGTAATGATGAGTCTGCAAATTAGAAAAGAACGTGTTGCCATTTATCCCGGGAGCTTTGATCCGGTTACGATGGGACATATGGATATTATCCGGCGTGCAGCCAAACAATTCGACAGACTGATTGTTACCGTGCTTAACAACCTAAGCAAGAATCCGATGTTTTCGGTAGAAGAGCGTACGGAGCTGCTGCGGCAGGCCACTGCGGATATTCCAAATGTGGAGGTTGACAGTTTCCGCGATCTGCTGGTTAATTATCTTCGCCAAAAGGACGCTCAAGTCATTGTCCGCGGGATCCGTACGGTCACTGACTTTGAATATGAATTGCAGAACGCATCCATTAATCATAATTTGGACCCTGAAGCGGAAACGATCTTTATGATGACCAATCCGAAATATTCCTACCTTAGCTCAAGTGTGGTCAAGGAAATCGCCCACTTTGGCGGGAATGTGTCGGATTTTGTGACCCCTGAGGTAGAACAGGCAATGAAGCTTAAATTCAGCCGTTTAGACGGCGGAGCCAAGTAACAGCAGATACAGCGGCAGACAGAGCGATGATCATCATCAGCAGCAGCGATTGCAGGCCAAGCAGCTGGGGGACTACGCTCCATACGTTCAATGCTCCAAGTGTTGCGGTCGATTCGGCAACCTCGGGACCCGCCACCGCCGGCAGTACGGTTTCACGGAGATTCATCAGCGGGTTCCATAATAATAGGGTAAAAGCAAAGGCAAATACTCCATGCAGCAAGCGGACGGCGGCATAAGGCAGGAAAGAGATTTTCGCCCTTTTAAGCAAGGTAAGTGCTTGGAGCTGGCCGCAAATTCCGCTCCAGCCGAGAGCAGCTGATAGCAGGGCCAGGCCTGTGATCCCCATGGAACTAAAGTCGTGAGGTGCTGTCAGTTCTGAGGTCAGTGCATTTGCTCCGAGATGAATCTCCAGAAAACTTGCCGCCAAAGCAGGAGGCAGCTGCGGTACTAGAGAAGTAGCAATATTTATGACAACAGCGAACATAATCATGTAGCCGCCGATAACCATCAGGCTCTGAACGGCAGTTGAGACGGATTCGCCGAGCAGCTTGCCGAATCCGCGGCCATCTTTTGCCCGGGCTTCTGATACTGCCTGATGCATCCGTCTGGGCAATGAAGCCGTTTTGCGCTGTGATGGAACTACCATCGGAGCTTCGGTTTTCGCCCGACCTGTGAGCAGGGTCGCGGTTACGCCTGCGGCAAGTCCCGAAATCCAGTGGATGGCCAGCAGGGTATATCCGGCGGCAGGACTGTGCAGAAAAGCAACGCCGACTACAATGAGCAGCGTAACCGGACTGGCGAAGTGGGCGACGGAAGCCAAGCGTCCGGCCTCCTTGTCCGTAATGCTGCCCTGCTTATGCAGCAATTGCACACCGCCTGCGCCAGCCGGGAAACCGGCGGTCATTCCGAGGGCGAGTGTCCAGCCTCCGGCCCCCGGAAGACGGAAAATCCTGGTCATCACCGGCTCCAGCAGTACTCCGAGTCCATGCACGAATCCCGTGGCTGTGAGCATTTCTGATAACATCAGAAAGGGCAGAAGCGCCGGGAAGACAAGTGTCCACCAGAGCTTCAGACCCTGAAGGGAAGCCTGGAAGGAGGACTCCGGCGATAAGATAATCGCAATGGCGAGCACAATGGCAACGGCCCCGGACAGAAAGGGAACCGAGGCTGAAGTGAACCGGCGTATTTTAAAGTTATTCATTATGAGCATCACCTCTTCATAACTTAGGACATGGGCTGAGACTGTTATCAATTTATGCAGGGCAGACAACCATCATGCCACAGCGGAGAGGATACAGCTCCGAAGTTTATTTGGAGACATAAGCATAGAGCCGCGGGGAAAGAAGGGAATTGCATTGAGGCAACTGAAACGCCGGGTAGGCGTTCGCGCCATAGCCTACTTGTTTACTTTTGTGGTTATACTCTATGTTGCAGTATTTATGAATACTCCATATCTCGTGTATCAGCCGGGCAGTGCCTCAGAGGTGGCGCCGATGATCAAGGTGGAGAATGCCGATCCGCAGGAGCAGGGCACATTCATGATGACGACCGTATCAGCGAGCTACGCCAATGTTGCCCTATTAGTGGCTTCTGCGTTTAATTCCAATGCGGAAGTCGTATTGAAAGAGACCAGGCTAGGGGATAAGAGTGAGCAGGAATATGCGGCTGAGCAGGTATATTATATGAGCAGCTCCCAGTCTGCTTCCGTTCAGGCTGCCTATCATGCTGCGGGCGTTCCTTATGAGGATGTTGTAGACTATCTGTATGTCTTCTCGGTTCCGGAGGAAAGCAGCCAGGACCAATTTCAAATAGGCGACAAAATCATCCGTGTTCAAGGGCAAACTGTGCCAGACCCCACTGCGCTCTCCAAACTGCTTTCCTCAAGCAAGGTTGGCGATCAGGTAGAAGTCGTACTGCAGCGGGGTGGTAAGGAAGTCAAGGAACAGGTAACACTGGTGGAGGTTAAAGACAAGGAGACTGCGGCGGGCCGCCCAGGATTTGGGGTTGTGATTGGCGCGGTGCAGAAGGTACAGCCGAAGGACGCAGGAAAAGCGGTCAGCTTTGTGGATACCAGTGTCGGAGGACCCTCGGCTGGCCTAATGTTTACGATGGAAATTTATAACCAACTTACTAAAGGCGATTTAACCAAAGGACACCGGGTAGCGGGAACTGGAACTATTGACGCTGAAGGCAAGGTAGGGGCCATTGGCGGAGTGAAGCATAAGATTGTTGCTGCAGACCGGGAGGATGCGGAGATTTTTTTCGTGCCGGTTAAGAATTATGATGAAGCCAAAGCCAGAGCGGATAAAATAGGCACCTCAATGAAGCTGGTGCCTGTATCCACTCTGGATGACGCGCTGAAATATATGGAAGAGCTGCCGGTCAAACCCTAACCGGCGGCAGTAAGAAATCGCTGTACAAATCAGTACGCAGAGGATTGGCGAAAGCTCCGGCATACGCGGCGGAGGCTTGGAGATCGCATTCAAGCATCGGATGTGAGAAATGGGCAGGACTCAGGACAACGGGAAGAGAGGCACTTCTCTTCATATTCTTGAGCAGCTTTCTGCCGCTCTCGCTGAACCCCAGAACCCGAATGTAGCCGGGGCCTTGGGCCAGCCGGGAAGGTGTCATTTCCTCCTTGCTGTGATTCAGCAGGGCATGCAGCAGCAATCTCTGCAGCCGTGTATGCGTGTAGCGTCTGCTCTTTAATACTTGCAGCAATGCGCTGACCGAGAATTGTTCAAGCTGCGGCATGACTCTCAGCAGCCGGTTCTCAAGCCCTTCATTCATATCCTGCAGGGACCTCAGCTCTGCGGCAGTATGCGTAGTCAGCACATGACGGAGCTGGATGCGGAAGTCTTCCAGGTTCAAAGGGCCTCTGCCGGCTGCATGCTCTCTTTCCAGGATGGACACGCTATATTCTGGCATGAATTCTGCAGGTGAGCCGCCTTCATTAAGAAGCCGGCGGATCGCTGTGGCGCTGGCAATGGAAGACCCCGCCTGCAGCGGGTCATGGAAGCCTGCGCCAGTGCGCGGCACGGTAAGAGGTCTGATGACACTGCCGAGCCGCCGCAGGGCGATCAGGTAATGCAGGCCGAGACTGTTGTTCGGCTGCCGCAGCAGTTCTTCGGCATCGAAGGGTTTCTCCTCTCCCGGGAGAGACCCTTCCCAGACTGCCGCCGCTGCTGTGCTGTATGCGGCGGGGAAGCTTGTGCCTAGCGCCATGAGGCGGCGGATCTCGCTCTGAAGCTCGCTGCTTTCTTCGGCCAGGAATCCGGCCAGCGGCAGCAGCTCACCCAAAGTGCCGGCTTCGGAGCCGAAGCACAGGCTGTCCACGACCCCGGTCGCTTCCAGCAGGGATACAGCTCCGAAGGCGAACCACTCTGCCGGTTGAAGCGCATAAGCGACCGGCAGTTCAATCACGAGATCGGCGCCCATATGCAGCGCCATCTCCGTGCGGGCCCGTTTACTGACCGCAGCCGGCTCGCCGCGCTGGGTGAACGGGCCGCTCATGACGACGATCACGCTGTCCGCGCCGGAGATTTTTTTGGCTTCGTTGAAATGGTGGACATGCCCGTTATGTAAAGGGTTGTATTCTGCTATTATGCCGACGGTTGTCACAGCTGCTTCACTCCGTATTCTGAGAAATATGGTGATTTAATAGTTATATCATAAATTGTCCCTCTTTCTGAAACAATATAAAGGGAAAATGGTTGACAAAGTTCGGTAATAATAGGTATAATAAATTTTGTTTGTTTGGAGTGATGATTATGAAGATTCACTTTCGCAAAATGGCAAATGTCGATGAGCCTCTGAATATTCATGAAACTATGGATGTCAGCGAGCTTGTCAAAGGGCGAAAGGATATACTTGCTGTTGCACCGCTCTTGGTGGACCTTAAAGCGCTGCCCGCGGATACCGATTGTGTGAACGTGGTGGGAAGACTGAGTGGAGAGGTGGACATGTTATGTTCACGTTGTCTCACCGAGGTCAACAGTAAGCTGAACATTCCTTTTGCGGAGACTTTCAAGTGGCTTAAGGAGCCAATTCTTCCCGAAGATGAAGATGATGAACTCATTTACATCAAAGATGAGACTGTGGAGCTTGTCCCGTTCGTGGAAGAAAACTTCGTACTGCACTTGCCGGATTCGGTATTGTGCAAGGCAGACTGTCTTGGTCTTTGTCAGAAATGCGGACAAAACTTGAACGAAGGCACCTGCAGTTGCGACAACACAGTGATCGATCCTCGACTCGCTGGGTTGAAAGACTTTTTCAAATGAAGTATGACTAAGACCAAATCCCGCGATAGGCGGGTTAAAACCGAATTAGGAGGTGTAACACAATGGCAGTACCTCAACGGAGAACGTCCAAAACACGCCGTGACAAACGCCGCACCCACTTCAAACTGGTTGTGCCGGGCATGGTGAAATGCGAACAATGCGGAGAGCTGAAACTGGCTCACCACGTATGCAAAGTTTGCGGAACTTACAAAGCAAGAGAGATCATCAAACAATAGTTTCTAATAAGAGTAGCACTTCATCTAATGGTGGGGTGCTATTTTTTTGGGGATGGGTAAAGATTCCCCTCCGTTATTGTGTGGCTGAAGCCGCGTGGTTATGCCGCTTTTCAGGCAAAGCTTTATTTTTGCCGCAGCATGCTTTATACTACATATTAGTACCAGGTTCTAAATGAAGTTTATGACCTTTATATTGATGACGATAGCGGCCTTCTCGCGGCCGGATGCTAAGTTCAGCATGTGCCAGGAGGTGAGCCGCCATAGAGCGGATGTCCAAGAAAGAGCGCCAGCAGCAGCTGCTGGGTATTATCGATGGCAATCCATTTGTGACCGACAGGGAGTTGACCCGGCAGCTCAAGGTGAGCATTCAGACCATCCGTCTGGACCGGCTGGAGCTGGGGATTCCGGAGCTGCGTGAACGGATGAAGCAAATGGCTGAACATTCTTATGATCAGGTGCGCTCCTTACCAGCCAATGAAGTGGTCGGTGATATTGTCGATCTGCAGCTGGACAAGAGCGGCATTTCCATATTTGAAATTCGTGAGGAGCATGTCTTCTCCAGGAACGGGATCGCTCGTGGCCACTACGTGTTCGGACAGGCCAATTCGCTGGCGGTTGCCGTGATCAATGACGAAATTGCCCTGACCGCTTCAGCCGACATCCGGTTTGTGCGCATGGTCCGGTTAGGCGAGAAATGTATTGCCAAAGCGCAGGTGCGTTCGCTCGCTGGCCGGAACGGCAAAGCTGAGGTGGACGTATTTACGTATGTCGGAGAAGAACTCGTGTTTCAGGGTCATTTTGTAGTGTACCGGTCCGCAATTGAAGAATACAGCGAAGGGGGAAACCGCAGTGCTGATCGCCATTGATGCCATGGGAGGCGATAATGCTCCTGAATGCAATGTGGAAGGGGCATTGTCCGCGGCCGCGGAATGGAGCGATACGCAGATTGTGCTCGTCGGCGACGAAGCCAGACTTGAGCCGCTGCTGAAGAATAAACCGTCCAATGTGACGGTGCGTCATGCGGGGGAAGTGATTGGCTCCGATGAAGAGCCGGTCAAAGCAGTCCGCCGCAAGAAGGATTCATCCATGGTTGTGGCTGGACGTATGGTGCGTGAAGGGGAAGCAGATGCCATGATCTCTTCCGGGAACACAGGCGCGCTGATGACCACGGGGCTGCTTGTGGTGGGGAGAATGGATGGAATAGAGCGCCCGGCGCTTGCTCCGATGATTCCGACGCTAGATGATGTCGGCGTACTCGCCCTTGATCTGGGGGCCAACATGGATGCCAAGCCCCAGCACCTCGCACAATACGCGCTGATGGGCAGCATCTACCGCAGCAAAGTACACGGAATTGCCAAGCCGCGTGTAGGGCTGCTGAATGTGGGGACTGAGCCGGGCAAAGGTAATGAATTGACCAAAGAAGCTTATCCTCTGCTAGCCGCTTTGCCGGGGATTCATTTTGTCGGCAATGTTGAAGCACGTGATGTGCTGACGGGCAATTGTGATGTGCTTGTTTGTGACGGGTTTGCGGGCAACATACTTCTGAAGACACTTGAAGGTACGGCGGGCGCTATGTTCTCTCTGCTGAAGGAACAGTTCAGCCGTTCGCTCAAGACCAAGCTGGGTGCGGCTATACTGATGCCGGAGCTCAGAAGTCTCAAGGGGAAGATGGATTACAAGGAGCACGGCGGAGCGCCGCTGCTCGGTCTTAGCGGTCTGGTAGTGAAAGGGCACGGCTCATCTGACGGCAATGCGGTCAAGAATGCAGTCAGACAAGCGCGGATTGCGCTGCAGGCGGGTCTTGTGTCCAGCATATCCAAGGAAATTAGCGGGAAGTGAGTGACGATATGAAACAGTTACGTCCGGTAGGAATAATTGGTACAGGAAAATATGTGCCCGAAAAAATATTAACTAACAGTGATTTGGAAAAGATAGTCGAAACGAATGATGAATGGATTGTCAGCCGTACAGGGATCCGTGAACGGCATATTGCCGCTCCGCATGAGGCGACCTCGGATCTTGCTTATGAAGCTGCGCTGAAGGCGCTGGAATCAGCAGGCATGAAGGCGGAGGATCTGGATCTCATTATTATAGCAACAGTTACACCTGACAGTTCTTTTCCGTCCACAGCCTGCATTCTGCAGGACAAACTGGGGGCCAAAGGAGCCGCGGCTTTTGACTTGTCCGCAGCCTGCTCCGGCTTCGTCTACAGTCTGGCAACAGCAACCGGATTTATCCAGAACGGGATGTATAACAATGCATTGATCATTGGAGCGGATACCTTGTCGCGGATTACGGATTACACGGACCGCAACACTTGCGTGTTGTTCGGAGACGGCGCGGGAGCGGTTATTCTCGGCGAAGTTCCGGAAGGCAGAGGTTTCCAATCCTTTGATCTCGGTGCTGAAGGCTCCGGAGGCAGCCTGCTGAAGATGGAAGCGGGCGGCTCGCGTATGCCGGCTTCCCAGCAGACGATAGACGACAAGAAGCATTTCATATACATGAACGGCCGTGAGGTGTTCAAGTTCGCCGTTCGGGTGATGGGTACGGCTACCGAGCGTGTGCTTACCAAAGCAGGTCTCACGAAGGAAGACATTGATCTGTTCGTGCCGCACCAGGCAAATATCCGCATCATTCAATCGGCTATGCAGCGTTTGGATCTGCCAGAAGAGAAATGCGTAATCAACGTGGACAGATACGCCAATACGTCTGCGGCTTCGATTCCGCTTGCGCTGGTTGAAGCAGCGGAAGAGGGCCGGATGAAGGAAGGCGACACCGTGCTGATGGTTGGCTTCGGCGGCGGCCTTACTTGGGGTGCCTCGGTACTGAAATGGTAAACATATAAACGAGCAATGAATTCAAAGAACTCGGTGTGCCTGCCGCTTGATTTGCAAGCCCGGCAGCTGCACCGTTTACGGGAAGGAGTTCGAACTTATGGGTAAAATCGCATTTGTCTTTCCCGGCCAGGGTGCACAGGCAGTTGGGATGGGTAAGGATGTTTATGACGCTCTGCCGGATAGCCGTGCGGTGTTCGAGAAGGGCGATGAAGTGCTTGGGTTTCCGCTGAGTAAACTTGTATTTGAAGGTCCGGACAGCGAACTCAAGCAGACGGTAAACACACAGCCTGCGCTTGTAACAACCAGTGTAGCTTATCTGGAAGCACTGAATAAGCATGGACTGAAGCCAGACTACGTTGCAGGTCACAGTCTGGGTGAATACAGCGCTCTTGTGGCTTCAGGCGTACTGTCTTATGAGGATGCAGTCAGCCTCGTGCGTCTCCGGGGACGTTTCATGGAAGAAGCGGTTCCTGGCGGACAGGGCGCTATGGCAGCTGTATTGGGTGCAGAACGCGAAGCTTTGGCTGAGCTGTGCAACAATATTTCCGCAGAGGGCAACCCGGTTGAATTGGCAAACGTCAACTGTCCGGGTCAGATTGTAGTGTCCGGATCGCTCGAAGGTGTGAATGCTGTCGTTCAGCGTGTGAAAGAAGCCGGAGGCAAGCGGGCGATTCCGCTCGAAGTCAGCGGACCGTTCCACTCTTCTTTGATGAAGGAAGCTGCCGAGCGTCTGGCAGCTGAACTGAAAGATGTAACCTTTAATGCGCCTTCAGTTCCTGTAATTGCCAATGTTACTGCCTCGCCGGTTACCGATCCCGAGGAAATCCGCGGGCTGCTGGTACGCCAGGTGTTCTCGCCTGTACTCTGGCAGGACAGTGTGGAATGGCTGATTGCGGCTGGTGTGGACACATTTGTTGAGATTGGCTCCGGCAGTGTGCTGGCAGGACTGATCCGCAAAATTGACAAGAATGTCAAGGTGATCAATATCAACAGTCTGGAAAGCATCCAGACAGTCAATGGCTTGGCTTAACCACAGCGCAGGATAAAGGGAGGGGAATACAGAATGTTCTCAGCATTAAGAGGCCAGACGGCCCTTGTAACCGGCGGTTCCCGCGGCATCGGCCGCAGCATAGCGCTTCTACTCGCAGAGCATGGCGTGAAAGTGGCCGTGAACTATTCCGGAAGTGAAGCTGCAGCGCAGGAAACAGTAGCCCGGATAGCAGAGCTAGGCTCCGAGGGGATTGCCCTGAAGGGGAATGTAGGCAAAAGCGATGAGGCGGAGAATCTTGTTAAAGAGGTCTTGAACACTTGGGGCAAGATTGACATCCTCGTTAATAATGCCGGCATCACCAGGGACAACCTGATTATGCGCATGAAGGAAGAGGAATTTGATCAGGTCATCGAAACGAATCTCAAAGGCGTGTTCAACTGTCTAAAAGCAGTCACACGTCCGATGATGAAGCAGCGTTACGGGCGGATCATCAATATTTCTTCGGTTGTGGGTGTGACGGGGAATCCTGGGCAGATTAACTATACTGCTGCAAAGGCAGGGGTAATCGGCATGACGAAAGCTGCGGCCCGCGAGCTGTCTTCACGGGGAATTACCGTGAACTGCATCGCTCCCGGTTTTATAGACACCGATATGACCCGTGAGTTGTCCGATGAAGTCCGCAGTGAGCTGATTAAGGGAATTCCCCTTGCTCAGCTTGGGCGGCCGGAGGACATTGCTATGGCGGCGGTATTTTTGGCCTCGGAAGGGGCTGCTTACATGACCGGTCAGACACTTCATGTGGACGGCGGTATGTACATGTAAGATCAAACCAGCGTATAGGGATTAAGGGAGAAGCGGGAAGAAGCGCCCGGAAAGCGTTTTTTACGCTCTATGGTATTTTGACTTCATATCTCGTATAATACCAAAAGAGGAGGTGAACCGGATGTCCGATGTATTGGAGCGTGTAAAACGCATTGTCATCGACCGCTTAGGTGCCGATGAAGCTGAGGTAACATTAGAAGCGTCTTTCAAAGATGATTTAGGTGCTGATTCTCTTGATGTAGTAGAATTGGTTATGGAATTGGAAGATGAATTCGATATGGAAATCTCTGATGAAGATGCAGAGAAGATTACGACCGTGGGTGAAGTTGTGAAGTACATACAATCTCATACCTAGAGTCATATGATTGAGGGTCCCGTTCCTGCTAGGGCGGGACTTCTCCTCATTTTACAGCACAAATGAAATGCAAAAGGATGCATATTTGCACCTTTACGGGGAAAATAACAGAACCGCAGAGGGGTTAATTTTTGCGGCGACTGCAGTTTATATAGACTATTCAGAGAGCATGTATGTTCAATTATGTTGAAGTATACAGCCTACAGATGGGGTGATTGCGTTTGAGTCATAGAGTGGTAATTACCGGTATGGGCGTGATGACGTCACTGGGTAAAGATTTGGATACGTTCTGGGATAGCCTCATGAGCGGGAAATCCGGTGTTTCCAAGGTTGAAGCCTTTGATGTCAGTGAATACACTACGCAAATAGCAGCTTCGGTTAAAGACTTTGATGCGGAAGAACGTTTTGGCCGCAAGGAAGCCCGCAAGATGGACCGTTTCGTTCAGTTCGCGGTAGCAGCCGGAGAAGATGCGCTGAAGGACAGCGGACTTAAGATTGGTGAAGATATTGATGCGGAGAGAATTGGTGTGTCCGTCGGATCAGGTATCGGAGGTCTGGGTACTTGGGAAGACAATCATAATCTCCTGCTCGAAAAGGGACCGAAACGGGTCAGCCCGTTCTTTATTCCCATGATGATTGCCAATATGGGCTCCGGCCAGCTGTCGATCAATCTTGGTGCAAAAGGTCCTAATACAACAACTGTGACAGCCTGTGCAACAGGAAGCCACTCCATAGGGGAATCCTTCCGCCTGATCCAGCGCGGTGACGCGGATGCGATGATCTGCGGCGGTTCCGAAGCTACTATCCGCCCGACAGGGATGGCAGGATTCTGTGCCATGCGGGCGATGTCCACCCGCAACGACGAGCCGGAGAAGGCCAGTCGTCCATTTGACAGCGGCCGTGACGGTTTTGTAATGGGTGAGGGTGCCGGGATTCTGATTCTGGAATCGCTGGAGCATGCCGAGAAACGCGGGGCGAAGATCTATGCCGAAGTGATCGGCTACGGTCTGAGTGCGGATGCCCATCATATGACGGAACCGGATCCTGACGGCGCAGCACGCTGTATGAAGATGGCGATCCGAGATGCCGGTATCGCACCGGAAGAGATTGATTACATCAATGCGCATGGCACTTCCACGCCAGTAGGCGACAGATCGGAAACGGCTGCCGTGAAGAAGGCGCTTGGAGATCATGCTTACAAGGTTGCAATCAGCTCCACGAAATCAATGACAGGCCATTTGCTTGGTGCTGCCGGCGGTGTGGAAGCGATCATTTGTGGTCTTTCCCTGCAAAATAACATCATTGCGCCAACCATCAATTTGGACAATCCTGATCCGGAATGTGATCTGGACTATGTTCCGAATGAACCGCGCAAAGCAGATCTGAATATTGTTATGTCGAATTCGTTCGGATTCGGAGGACATAACGCAACCGTAATTCTCAAAAAATATAATCAGTAAGGGGACAGTGCAGTGAAAGGAGACCTGAAGCAGTTACAAAGTCAACTTCAAATCCAATTTCACGATGCTGTACTTCTGAAGCAGGCCTTTACCCATGCCTCTTATGTGAATGAACACCGTTTCAATCAGCATCAGGACAATGAGCGTCTGGAGTTTCTCGGAGACGCGGTTCTGGAGCTTACGGTTTCTGAATATTTGTACAAGTTGCTGCCGGACAGACCGGAGGGTGAATTGACTAAGCTGCGGGCCGCTATTGTATGCGAGCCTTCACTGGTCAAGTTCGCTGAGAGCTTGGGTTTCGGCAAATATGTATTGCTGGGCAAAGGGGAAGAACTTACGGGCGGACGTACTCGCCCGGCCTTGCTGGCCGATGTGTTCGAATCCTTCGTGGGAGCGCTTTATCTCGACCAAGGGCTGGAAACGGCACGGCGGTTTCTTGATCATCATGTATTTCCGCTGGTGGAGACGGACGGCAAGCTGCAAATGCAGATGAGCGATTTCAAGACGGAGCTTCAGGAGCTGATACAGCATCACGGATTGGGTACGCTGGAATATCGGATTATTGAAGAACGGGGACCGGCGCATGAGCGCGAATTCGTCTCTGAAGTGTATATGTCCAGCCAGTCTCTCGGCAAGGGCAGCGGCCGTTCCAAGAAGGAAGCGGAACAACAGGCTGCAGCTGCAGCGCTTTTGCGTCTGAAGGAAGACGGCGCCTGAGTGATGTGGAACTTAGATAAGGTAGCTAGCAAAGAGCGGTAAAGGTCTGAATCCGGCAGGAAAAGCGGAATTTAGACCTTTGCTGCTCTTTTTTAAATATCATTAGATTGAACAAGCTTTTTAGGAATTTATGGATATCGTGTAAGAAGTGGATGAATTCACGTTGAAACGAAAGGATTTGCCCTTTTTTGTGGTTTGACAATCTTTATTGGGTAGGTTTAACATGTAATTAATTAAATAAATTACCATAATAGGGATGTTAAGGCTGGGATGTAGTGATGTCTGAGACTGTATTTGAATGCCAGGAGAAGATGCGAAGACTTGCAGTTAAGATTGTGAAGCATTATCGCGGCAAAGGTCCGGAGAATGTAAAGGTTAGGATGGAGTATGAGTCCTTAATCATTATAGAGATTCGTGGAATTCTCTCCAGTTTATCTGAAATTTTGCTCAGCGAAGGTGCGGTACATTTAGTTACAGAATACTGGAAAGTGCTGAAGCCTTATTTGGAGAGAGAGTTTATGGCAGAGATCGTAGAAACGCTTGGCAGCCCCTTTACATATACATGGAAGATCGAAGACCCGAATCCAGGGGATAGGGCAATTATTATTCAATTGAATAAATCGGTTTGATTAGAGAGAATGGACTTTTGCTCCTTAGCTTTTTAATAAGCCAGTACATTGTGTATTTCTGATTATACCTTGTATTGGCTTATTTTTGTATTGCTATAATTGTGCAAAAAATCACAAGGAGTGGTGAGGAACTATGGAGAATAAAGTGCTGACTGTATGTCCGTATTGCGGAAGTGGTTGTCAGATGAATTTACTTGTTGAGGAGGGGAAAATCGTAGGCGCTGAACCAGCGGATGGAAGAACGAATGAAGGGAATCTATGCCTTAAGGGTCATTATGGATGGGATTTTCTGAATGATCCGCAGATTCTTACCGCCCGTATCCGCAAGCCGATGATTCGTAAAGCAGGGACACTGGCAGAGGTATCCTGGGAAGAAGCCATTCAGTATACAGCCGAAAAACTAACAGCAATCAAGGAAAAGTATGGACCGGATGCAATCATGGGAACCGGTTCAGCCCGTGGCCCGGGAAATGAAGCCAATTATGTCATGCAAAAATTTATGCGCGCTGTTATCGGAACCAATAATGTTGACCATTGCGCTAGGGTATGTCACGGGCCGTCCGTAGCTGGGCTTACCTATTCGCTAGGGGATGGCGCAATGTCCAATTCAATTCCTGAAATTGAGGACACGGATTTGTTGTTTATTTTTGGATACAATGCAGCGGTTACCCATCCCATTGTGGCGAGAAGAATTGTTAGTGCGAAGCAGAAGGGCGCCACCATCATCGTAACCGATCCCCGCAAGACGGAGTCGGCCCGCATTGCAGATACTTGGCTGCCCCTTAAAGGCGGCACGAACATGGCGCTTGTCAATGCCTTTGGTCATGTGCTAATTGCTGAGGAGTTATACGACAAGCAGTATGTTGAGAAATATGTGGAAGGTTTTGCGGAATATAAAGCCAGTGTGCAGAAATATACACCTGAATATGCGGAGAGCATTACAGGTGTGCAAGCGGCGGAGATCCGCAAAGTAATGAGGCAATATGCGAGTGCGAACAAGGCGATGATCCTGTACGGTATGGGGGTATGTCAATTTGCCCAAGCCGTGGACGTTGTAAAGGGTCTGGCCTCACTGGCGCTTCTGACCGGTAACTTTGGCAGACCTGGCGTCGGGATTGGTCCGGTCCGCGGCCAAAATAATGTACAGGGTTCCTGCGATATGGGGGCATTGCCAAATGTCTATCCGGGATACCAGTCTGTTACGGATGACAAGATCCGTAAAAAATTTGAAAAGGCCTGGGGAGTGGCTTTGCCTCGCAAAATCGGGTATCGGATTACCGAAATTCCTCATCTCGTTCTAAAGGAAGACAAGGTGAAGGCCTATTATATTTTTGGCGAAGATCCGGTGCAGAGCGATCCGAATGCCTCAGAAGTGAGAGAGACGCTGGATAAATTAGAATTTGTAATAGTCCAGGACATCTTCATGAACAAGACGGCCCTGCATGCCGATGTGATTTTGCCGGCCACCTCCTGGGGTGAGCATGACGGGGTCTACTCCTCAGCTGACCGTGGGTTCCAGCGGATCAGAAAGGCCATCGAGCCTCCCGGTGAAGTAAAGCCCGATTGGCAAATTATCAGCGAGCTTGCCACGGCGATGGGCTACCCGATGTCCTACCGGAACACGGAAGAAATATGGGATGAAATGAGGGGGCTCTCCCCGTCGTTTGCCGGAGCCAGTTATCGGAAGATGGAAGAACAGGGCAGTGTTCAATGGCCTTGTCCGTCAGAAGATCATCCGGGCACACCGTATTTATATGAAGGGAACCGGTTTACCACTTCCAGCGGCAAAGGACAGCTGTTTGCCTGTGAATGGAGGGCACCGCTGGAGCAGCCGGATCAGGAATATCCGTTGTCCTTGTCCACAGTGCGTGAGGTAGGGCATTATTCGGTTCGGACGATGACCGGCAACTGCCGTGCCCTCAGTCAACTGTCGGATGAGCCTGGTTTCATCCAGATGAGCCCGGCGGACGGATCAAGCTTAGGGATTGAAGACGGCCAGCTTGTACATGTTGTATCCCGCCGAGGCAGAGTGTTAGCCCGGGCACAGATCAGCAACCGTGTCAAAACCGGAGCCACCTATATGACCTACCATTTCTGGATTGGGGCCTGCAATGAGCTGACGGGTGATTATCTGGACCCGGTCTCCAAAACTCCGGAATACAAGTATTGTGCGATCCGCATCGAGAAAATTGCAGATCAGCTGCGCGCGGAACAACAGGTTCAGCAGGAATATGAGGCGCTCAGAGCGCAGATGCATGTGGAGGCGAGACCGGTATGAATAATGTACAGCCGAATCCGTTTGTCATTGCCGAAGCGGGCAAATGCATAGGCTGCAAGGCGTGTGAACTGGCATGTTTCGCAGTTCATAACGATCACAATGGGGTTGGGGCGGCGGCGGGTACTGTTACGGTACCGGTTATTCCCCGCCTGCATGTCATTCGAACAGAGAGCTTCACACTGCCGGTACAATGCCGCCAGTGCGAGAATGCGCCTTGTGCGGAAGCCTGTCCGGTTCAGGCGATCCGGCAGGAGGAGGGGACGATAGTTATTCATGAAGAGAGCTGCATAGGCTGCAAAGGCTGTGCCATGGCCTGTCCGTTTGGTGCCGTCAGTCTGTATAAAGCATACAGCAACGGCAGGGTAGTCCCTCAGATTCAACTGAAGGAGCGGCAGCATAGCGCGATGGTACGTAGCGCCAAAGTGATCGCCTATAAATGTGATTTATGCCGGACCAGGGACCATAAGGACGGAGCTATGGGAAACGTTCCGGCTTGTGTAGAGGTCTGTCCGGTAGAGGCACTGTCACTGGTTCATCCGGATACCAGTGTAGCCAGGTCACGGACAGCAGCAGCTATGCGACTGTAATACCACTTCAATTCAGAAAAGAAGGTTGCACTATGTCGTATAAGGATCCAATCATTCATATTGACGAACAATTATGTACCGGCTGCAGACGTTGCGCGGCTGTATGTCCTGTGGATGCCATTATCGGCGAACCGGGCCACCCGCAGACTATTGATGCTCATCGCTGCGTCGTTTGTGGACAGTGTGTGCAGATTTGTACCGCTTATGCTGCGGACAACGAGTCGACGACAGCCTCACGAGCGGTAAAGTTACAGGAAAGAGGGCAGCTCCCCAATGTGCGTGAGCCTTTGTTCGCTGCTTATTCGTCAGGGGATATCCAGAAGGTAAAAGCTGTTCTGGCTGATCCGAAACGGTTCAAGGTGGTGCAGTGCGCTCCTGCGATCCGAGTATCTCTGGCGGAGGAGTTTGGGCTGCCCTTCGGCACTTTAACCCCGGGGAAAATGGCGGCGGCGCTGAGACGGCTGAAGTTTGACCGGATTTATGATACGAATTTTGCTGCGGACGTGACGATTATGGAAGAGGGCTCAGAGCTGATTGGCAGAGTGATGTCAGGAGAGCGGCTGCCAATGTTCACCTCCTGCTGTCCGGCCTGGGTGAAGCATGCGGAGACGGCAGCACCGGAGCTGCTGGAGCATTTGTCCAGCTGCAAGTCCCCGATGCAAATGGGTGGAGCCTTGTTCAAGACCTACGGAGCGGAGCTGGATGGAATTGCACCTTCGGATATTTTCAGCGTCGCGGTTATGCCCTGTACCTGTAAAAAATTTGAATGCAGCAGAGAAGAAATGAGTGTGGATGGTTGCCGTGAAGTGGATCTCGTTATTACTACAAGGGAACTGGCCAGCTTAATCAAGGATCAAGGCATCGATTTCATTCATCTTCCCGACGAGCCGTTTGATTCACCGCTGGGCAAATACTCTGGAGCGGGCTCGATCTTCGGCGTCACAGGCGGTGTGATGGAAGCTGCGATACGAACAGGGTATGAACTGATCACCCATGAGCAGATTCCCAATCTGCAATTGGATTTTGTCAGGGGAGAGGAAGGCATCCGGACGGCAGAAGTTCAGATTGGCGATTTGGAGCTCAAAGTGGCAGTAGTTGCAGGACTGAAATATGTGGATGCTGTTTTGGCAAAAGTTGCAGAGGGCACCTGCCCGTATCATTTCATTGAAGTGATGGCTTGTCCCGAAGGCTGTGTCAGCGGCGGCGGACAGCCCAAGCTCCTGTTGGAAACGCAGCGGAAAATTGCTTATCAGGCCAGAAAGAGCGCTGTCTACCGCCACGACTCTCATCAGAAGGTCCGCAAATCCCATGAGAATCCAGATATTATCAAATTATATAAGGACTTCTTAGGTGAACCGTTAGGCCATACTTCACATCATTTGCTGCATACCAAATTTGTTGACAGAAGTCTTAAGGAGGAGATGTCATGAACCGGTTTGTCATTGCCGATCCCGATAAATGTATTGGTTGTCATACTTGTGAAGTGGCCTGCGTAGTTGCACATGCCGGGAATAATATGTTCGTTCAGGAAGAGAGCGGGGCTGACTTCTATCCACGGTTGACAGTCGTCGAGACCGATGAAGTTACCGCACCGGTGCAGTGCAGACATTGCGAGGATGCTCCTTGTGCCAATGTGTGCCCGAATGGCTCCATTACGAGCAAAGACAATAGCATTTTCATCAATCAGGATAGCTGCATTGGTTGCAAGACCTGTATGCTGGTATGTCCTTATGGGGCGATTACAATGGTTCCGGCACATAAAGGTGGCCAAAAGCAACTTCAATCCGGGCTTCGTTCCAATACATCGGGTGCATGGAGCCGCAAGGAGAGAATTGTGGCGAACAAATGTGATTTGTGTGAAGACAGCGGCAAGGGCCCGGAATGTGTACGGGTATGCCCCACAAACGCTCTCCAATTCATCGTTCCAAGCCAGATTGAGGATTCCATTTCCCGGAAAAGACTGGCCAGTGCGCAGTCATTACAGCAGTTTAGCGGTTTTTCGCGCCTCTAATTCAGTCACTATAACGCAGAAAGCAAGGTGGAGCGTTTGTCCGATATCTTGGTCGATCACTTTGGTCGTTTACATAATTATGTGCGTATCTCCGTTACTGAGCGCTGCAACTTGGGCTGTCAGTATTGCAATCCGGGCAGAGTAGAAAAGGCTGTGGAGGGTAACCCGCTTACCTTTGACGAAATTGAACGGATCGTAAGGGTACTCGCTGAGATGGGGGTAACCAAGGTGCGACTTACCGGAGGAGAACCGTTGATGCGTCCGAACCTGGAAGAACTGGTGGCCAGGTTAAGGGCCATCTCCGGGATTGAACGTGTCGGTCTGACCACGAATGGACTGCTGCTCGCCCCCAAAGTGCAGAAGCTGCGTGATGCCGGGCTTACAGATCTCAACGTCAGCCTGGATTCTCTAATTCCAGAACGCTATTCCAGAATCACTGGGGGCGGCGATGTCAGCAAGGTGTTGCATGCTTTAGCAGCTGGTTTTAAGGCTGGCTTCGAGGTACTGAAGCTGAATATGGTCTTGATGAAAGGTGTAAACGATGATGAAATTGAATCCTTTCTGCAGCTGACTCAGAAATATCCGCTGCACGTCCGCTTTATTGAATATATGCCCATGGGTCATGATATCAACGGATGGGAAGCGGGATATATGCCTTTGGATGGAATACTGGAGCGGTGTGCCAAGGCTGGTTTTAGTCTTGAAGCAGATCCGGACCCGGGTAGGACAACTGATGAGCCGACTAGGAAAGCAGCAGATTCCGGCCCGGCCCGTTATTTTCGCATCCAAGGTGCGGCAGGGCAATTTGGCTTGATTCATCCGGTCAGCCAGCATTTCTGTAATTCATGTAACCGGCTGCGTATTACAGCAAACGGTCACGTTAAGCCGTGCCTCTTCTGGAACGAAGAGCTGTATATCCGGCCTTACATCGCTCAATCAGAGCTGCTGAAGCAATTGTTTCTGCGCGCCCTGGAAGCCAAACCTGGCCAGCATATAATGATGGACCAACCGGGCACCAAGCCACCCTTGAAGGCCACAATGCGTCTGATGTCGCAAATTGGGGGGTGAAAAACAATTGAACGACGATCCTATGTTTCGGGTGGAATCGGATGCTTTAGGGAGTGAAGCGGTTCCCAGTGGGGCTTATTATGGAATTCACGCGGTAAGGGCGCGGGATAATTTTGCGGTCAGCGGCCGGCCGGTGAATCCGCGGATCACGCGGGCCATTGTAATGGTGAAGAAAGCGGCAGCCAAAGTAAATGGCAGGCAAGGGGGTATTTCCGAGCAGGCGGCTGCGGGTATTCTATCTGCTTGCGATGAAATTCTACAGGGCCAGATGGATAAACACTTTATTGTGGATGCGTATCAGGGCGGAGCGGGAACGAGTACGAACATGAACGTTAACGAGGTGATAGCCAATCTGGCCATCGAGAAACTTGGTGGACATAAGGGGGATTACCGGCTGATCCATCCGATAGATCATGTGAATCTCTATCAATCTACCAATGACGTGTATCCCACTGCCATGCGAATTGCGATGATTCCGCTGCTTCGCTCGCTTAGTGAAGAGTTTGCCTCTCTTCAGGAGGCATTGCAGGAGAAGGAGCGGGAATACGCCGATGTGTTAAGGTTAGGACGGACTCAACTCATGGACGCACTGCCCATCATGGCCGGACAAAGCTTTGGTGCTTATGCCAAAGCGGTTGCACGGGACAGGTGGCGGCTGTACAAGGCGGAGGAACGGCTGCGGGAGATTAACCTTGGAGGAACGGCAGTGGGCACAGGAATGAATGCCCCCCTTGCTTATATTTATGCCATTGCAGAAGAGCTGCGGGAACTAACCGGAATGGGGCTGTGCCGCAGCGATTTTCCGATGGATGGCACCCAGAATATGGATGTGTTTGTGGAAGTTTCAGGTTTGCTCAAAGCCGCTGCAGTGAACTTGCTGAAGATATCCGGCGATTTCCGGCTGCTTAATGCCGGGCCCTCCGGCGGAATTGCAGAATACATCCTGCCGCCTATGCAGGTAGGTTCTTCGATCCTGCCCGGTAAAATGAACCCGGTCATCGCAGAGATGGCCGGGTCAGTCGCTATGAAGGTGATCTCCAATGATACAGCAGTCACTTTGGCGGCGGCCAGCGGACAGCTGGAGCTGAATGCCTTTGCCCCTTTAATCGCAGAATCTCTGCTTGAATCTCTTGAAATTCTTACTGAGGCTGTACGGCTCTTTCATGAGCGATGCGTGCGTGGGTTGAAAGTCGATACTGCACATTGTCTCGAGCATTTGGAACGCTCCGGCGTCATGGCTGCCGCAGCGGTGACGTATCTGGGTTATGACGCCGCAGCTGAACTGGCTACGTCTGCGGCGGCCTCGGGCCGGCCGTTAAAAGAGATTTTGCTGGAACAAGGACTGATGACGAAAAAGCAGATCGATGCCATTCTGCATCCGCTGGAGGTTACCAAACCAGGCATCCCTGGAAGATCAAGAGATTTATAAAGGTTCTAAGATAACGAAGGAGCGCATGTTATGAGCTTACATGATACCCCGCGTGGAGAACGAATGCACATTGCAGTCTTTGGACGGCGTAATGCCGGGAAATCCAGTGTGATTAACGCTTTAGGCGGTCAGGAGACGTCCATTGTTTCTCCGGTAAGCGGGACAACGACAGATCCGGTTTATCAACCGATGGAGCTGCTGCCGGTGGGACCGGTAGTGCTCATTGATACCGCCGGATTGGATGATAGCGGAAGTTTGGGCGAACAGCGGATTCGCAAAACAAATCAGGTTCTGAGCAAAACCGATCTGGCGTTGCTGGTGATAGACGCTGTCCAAGGAGTAGGCGAATTTGAGCACAATCTTTTACAGAACCTGTCTGTCAAGAAGATTCCGGTCATTCTACTATTGAACAAAGTAGACTTGCTCGAAGAACATGGTAACGGTGAGGAACACACTGTAGTGGCGGCAAAGGCAAAGGTAGAAGACCAGCTTCATTTGAAGCCAATGCTATTCAGTGCTCTCAGGAATACTGGGATCACGGATCTAAAAGCTGCAATCGTCCGGGAGCTCCCGAGGGACGAAGACCGGTTCCGGCTAGTGGGAGACCTGCTGAATCCCGGAGACTTGGCTGTTCTGGTAGTGCCGATCGATAAGGCAGCACCCAAAGGAAGACTGATTCTGCCCCAGCAGCAGACCATTCGTGACATCATGGAATGTGATGCAGTTGCTGTTGTCACCAAGGAACAGGAGCTTGGACACACGCTCAAGACGCTGGGGCGCAAGCCAAATGTGGTCATCACGGATTCACAGGCATTTCTTAAAGTTCAGGCAGATACCCCAAAGGATATCCCGCTCACGTCCTTTTCCATATTGTTTGCCAGGTACAAGGGGGATCTTCCTCAGCTTGTACGCGGGGTTCGCGCTATTGGTCGTTTGCAGGACGGAGACCGGGTGCTCATTGCGGAAGCCTGCACGCATCACCGGCAATCCGATGATATTGCTTCCGTGAAGATTCCCCGCTGGCTGCGGGAACTGACAGGCAGGCAGCTTCAAATTGAACATGCCGCAGGCAGTGATTTCCCTGCAGGACTCGGCGGTTATTCACTGATCATTCACTGCGGAGCGTGTATGTTGAACCGCAGGGCGATGCTGGGGAGGCTTGAAGAGGCGGAACATGCGGGTGTTCCAATTGTGAATTATGGTGTATTTATTGCCTACGTGCAGGGGGTGTTCCCAAGAGCCATCGAAATGTTTCCGTCTGCAATGCTGGCCTGGGAGGAGGGGGCATATAACCATTAATGCGTATATTAAAGCGGGGGTGTTCCAAAAGCCATCTGAATGGCTGCTGGAACACCCCCTTTTTGTGACAGCGTACATTGGGTGCGGCCTAAAACCGTAGATCTCGTTCGCCGTTATGGATACGCTGAAGTTGCTTTAGGGTCGCTTTTTTGACCGATTCCTTGGGAATGCGCTCCAGATTGTCATGAATCGTCTGCTCTCCAATGGCCCGCATCTCCTCATCGGCGTAATCCAGCAGGTATTCCTGAAACGTCATCAGGGAGTTCGGCTGACAGACATTATGAATTTGGCCGGATTTGGCCAGCTGCATGAAACGGTCTCCCGTGCGGCCTTCCCGGTAACAGGCGGTGCAGTAACTCGGCACATAGCCGTCCTGGCAGAGATTTTTGATGATTTCCATAGGGGAGCGGTGATCGCCTACCATGAATTGCGGTTTGTCATCTTTATCTTTGTTCACACTGTATGCGCCAACACCTGTGGCGGAGCCTGCGCTGATCTGGGAAATGCCCAGTTTGATTATCTGATCACGAAATTCAGCGTCTTCGCGTGTAGAGAGTATCATTCCTGTATAGGGAACGGCTATTCGCAGAACGGCGACGATTTTGGCGAAATCCGGATCGCTGACCAAGTAAGGGTAACTGTCCAGGTTCACATTCTCCGCTTCGCGCAGGCGGGGGACGGAAATCGTATGCGGTCCGCAGCCATAGGCCTGTTCCAGATGCTCGGCATGCTTTAGCATGGCTATCGTTTCATATTTATAATCATAGAGCCCATACAGAACACCAATACCAACATCCTCGATACCGGCTTTCATGGCCCTGTCCATGGCGGTCGTATGCCAATCATAATCACTTTTGGGTCCTTGCGGATGGTATTGCTTGTAACTAGGTCTATGATAAGTCTCCTGAAATAAAATATAAGTTCCAATTCCCGCCTCAGCCAGCTTGATGTAGTCATCGAATGTGGTTGCAGCGATATTGACATTGATCCGGCGGATACTGCCATTGTCCAGCTTCGTATCGTAAATGGTCTTTATGCAGTCGAGAATATAATCGATGGAACAATTGCGGGGATCCTCACCCGCTTCCAGCACAAGCCGTTTGTGTCCCAGAGACTGCAGAACGTTAACTTCCTGGGCAATTTCATCTGAGGTTAAGCGGCTGCGTGTGAATTCAGAATTGGAATGTTTGTAACCGCAGTACACGCAATTATTGACACAGTAGTTGCTGACATAGAGCGGTGCGAACAATACAATCCGGTTGCCGTAGATCCGTTCCTTGATAACTCTGGATACCTGATAAATCTCATTCAGTGTTTCCTGATCTTCCACATTTAAGAGGACAGCTGCTTCTTGTGAGGTCAGTCCTTTACATTGTCTGGCTTTCTCAAGAATTGCGGACACCTTGGCCCGATCCGATCCGGCATTTTCTCCAAATCGCAGCGCTTCTTTGATCTCTTCGTCCTGAATGAAATCCGCCGGACGACTTTCATTTACTCGGCTCACGAACATCCACTTCTTTCTGGGTTCATTATTGGATTGACAAGCAGACTTGGACTCTTCCAACTCGATTGCGAGATGACAACAGGCTGATTCGGTGGCTTCCTTACAATGGAACATGCTGTGCAGAAGAACGGGATAGATAATTCAGACTATCTCCCCGGCCCATATCCACATGGAATCCGGCAGCTTCAATCCGCTGTTCCAGACAGAATCTGCATTGGGCGGATTCGTCACCCAGACAGATTTTGTTATTGTAGAGCGTATATTGGGCTCGTACAGTCAAAGGAGAGAGATTAGGCATGACCACATTGGCGCCTGCTTGCAACGCCAGCTCCCGCCCGTTCGGGTGAGCGGTTCCCATGGCTGTTGTAGCAGGGATTAGGGCATTCGGCACGAAGAGCCGGGCAAGAGCAATCATATCCAGTGTATCTATTACTGTTCCGGCCGGCTCGTCCTTTAAGGGTGTGGCCTGATGCGGCAAAAAAGGGCCAATGCCGATCATATCCGGTTCAAGCGCCTTAAGATACAGCAGGTCTTCAGCCAAATCCCCGGGCGTTTGGCCTGGTAAACCAACCATAAAGCCTGCACCCACCTGATAGCCGAGGGACTTGAGAGCCTCCAACCGATTCCGGCGGCTGTCAAAGGTCATGGTCGGGTGCAGGGCTTGGTACAGCTTACGGGAGGCTGTCTCATGACGCAGCAAGTAACGGTCAGCTCCGGCCGCGAGCAGTGTAGCGTAAGTCTCATCATCCCGTTCACCAATCGACAGTGTTACCGCGGTATCCGGATAGAGTGTTTTAATGCGCGTAATGAGCTCGGCCAGCTTCTCAGTGGTGTACCAGTCGTCTTCTCCGCTCTGCAGAACAAAGGTACGATAGCCCAGCTCATACCCTTCCCGGCAGCATTCCAAGATTTCTTCAGGTTGGAGCCGATAGCGGCTGACTGTCTTATTGCCGGAGCGTATGCCGCAATACAGGCAGTTCTGTTTGCAAATATTGGAAAATTCGATCAGCCCACGCAAAAATACACGGTCGCCATAACGTTCCATTCTTTTCAGATGGGCCAGGTGATGAAGCCGCTTTTTTAGATTTTGGTCCGGGTTCCTCAGTACGGTAATGATCTCTTGAGCTTCCAGTGATTCTTCTTCATATAATCGATCCAGCAATTGTTCCGTTGACATCACTCCCTATCCTGGAGGGGATTAATCATATAACCAAAAAATAACAATTGCGAAGCTCTAGAAAAAATTGTAACAAAAGTAAAAATAGAGAACAGTGAGTTTTGTGCTTGAATTTTGAGGTTCAAGGAGGGGGGAAAGCGGGACAACCGGAGATACGATCCGGACGGGTATACACATTACATGAATTCTGACGAATGAAACCAACGGTGGTGATTCCCAACTGTTCCGCCAGCTCAAGTGCTAGTCCGGTGGGGGCAGATTTGGACAAAATCATTTCACAGCCTATTTTGGCTACTTTCAATAAGATTTCAGAAGAGATCCGTCCGCTGAAAACAACAATTTTGTCATTGAGTTTCAAATGTTGCTTCAGGCAGTAGCCGTAAATTTTGTCCAGTGCATTATGACGCCCAATGTCGCTGCGGGCCAGCAGCACCCCGCCGGCATCGCAAATTGCAGCAGAATGGACGCCACCGGTGCGGTGGAACAGCTCTGATCCGGTTTGCACTTCCTCCATTAAGCGGAAACAATCGTCGAAAGAAAGTGACACATGTACCCCGTCCGCAATTTTGGCCGTTCTGGCATCATTAATGTAGACGAAGCCATGCCGGCTAGACCCGCAGCAGGAAGTTACATATCGCTTGGCGAACAGCTGACGGTGTAATGGGCTTAAGTGGTCTATAGTTACGTGGACGAAACCTTCTTCTTCCTTACTCCAAATCGCCTTGATATCCTGGAACCCTCTAATGATTCCTTCGGATGCCAAATAACCGATAACCATGTCCTCGATATATTCAGGCGTGCATACCAGAGTGACGAATTCATCACCGTTTATTTTGATTGTGACCGGATGCTCCGTAACGATAAGATCTTCCTCCATCGTGATATGGCCACTGCGGTAACGTATAATTTCCCCATGCCGCTCGGATCCGAGTTCCAATGCAATCACCCTTTTTCGTTAGAAATTGAATATCTCAACATTTCCTTAAATGATAAATAATACCATCTAAAAACACACCCTTACTACATCACTTTTCCTAAAAAGTGTCAATTTAATATCTCACATACAGCCTTTGCGTTCTTCATGAATCAGAGCTATTTTAGGAGTTGAACGCTATGGTATAATGGGTCAGAGGTGATAGGCGAGTTATGTTTTTGAAACGGATTGAATTAGCGGGCTTTAAATCATTTGCCGACAAAACGGAAATGGAATTTGTACGCGGCATAACGGCCGTTGTTGGCCCGAACGGCAGCGGCAAAAGCAATATTTCCGACGGCATCCGCTGGGTGCTCGGTGAACAGAGCGCCAAATCGCTGCGCGGCGGCAAGATGGAGGATATTATCTTTGCCGGAAGTGATGCACGCAAAGCCGTGAATTACGGTGAGGTGTCGCTCACTCTGGACAATGAGGATCATGTCCTGCCGCTCGATTTCAGCGAAGTTACAGTAACGCGCCGTGTGCACCGCAGCGGTGAAAGTGAATATTTAATCAATAAGCAGGCCTGCAGGCTGAAGGATATCACAGAGCTGTTTATGGATACCGGCATCGGACGCGAGGCTTATTCGATTATCGGACAAGGCCGGATTGAAGAAATTCTGAGTACGCGTTCCGAGGATCGCCGCGGTATTTTTGAAGAGGCCTCAGGTATTGTTAAGTATAAATCACGCAAAAAAGATGCGGGCCGCAAGCTGGACGAAACCGAGCAGAACCTGCTCCGGATTCATGATTTGATCAGCGAGCTGGAGGATCAGGTAGGCCCGCTCAAGGATCAATCGGAGAAGGCCATCCGCTATAAGGAGCTGCGCGAGCAGCTGAAACAGCTGGAAATCTCCGTGTACGTGCACCAGATAGAAGGCATTCATACCTCCTGGAAGGAAGGCAATGCCCGGCTTGAAACGCTGCAGGTCGAACAGCTTGAGCTGTCCACTGTCGTTTCGGCCCATGACGCCAAGCTGGAGAGCGGGCGTTCTGAGCTTCGAGCACTGGAGGCGCAGGTTGAACAACTGCAGGAACAGCTGCTTCGTTACAGTGAAGCGAATGAGAAAAGTGAAGGCTACGGCGAAGTGCTGAAGGAGCGCAAGCGCAACCTGGAGAACAACCGCGAGCAATTGATGCTTACACTGGGCTCGGTAGGAGAGCGCTCAGAGGGTAGACAGCGCGAGCTGGCAGAGCTGGAGCATAAGCTGCAGCAGTCAAGACAGGCTCTGGAGGAGCTGCGCGCTCAACTGGCAGATGAGGAAGTCCGGCTGGAAGGAGTGGCTGGCGGGATTAGCCAAAGCAAGGAAGAGAAGCTAAAAAGCGCCTTGCTTGAGCTAATGAACCTGATGGCCCAGGCCCGCAACGAAATTCGTTACGCGGATCAGCAGAAGGAAGCCTTGGAGCGGCGGATGAGCCGCAGCGTTGAGGAAAGCGGCAAATGGGTCGCGCGGCTCGCGGAGCTGTCTGCTTCGCAGAAGGGTCTGAAGGATACCATTGCCACACTCGGCAAAGAGATTGGAACGCTGCGCGGCGCCTACATCACGGAGAGCGAGCAGACCAGCAAACGCCAGAAGCTGCTGGAGGAAACGCAGAGCGGACTCCGTAAATGGGAACAGAAGCGCGAAGCCCAGGTTTCCCGGCATGAGACGATGAAGGAAATGCAGGATGATTTTGACGGATTTATGCTTGGAGTCAAAGAGGTCCTTAAGGGAGCGCGCAAAGGCCAGCTAAGCGGTGTGCACGGTGCAGTAGCGGAGCTGATCTCCGTGCCGGAACGGCTGGAGCTGGCTGTGGAAACAGCGCTAGGCGCATCGCTTCAGCATGTGGTTATGGATAATGAAGCCGTCTCCCGTCAAGCGATTACCTTTCTGAAGCAGCGCCAGCTGGGACGGGCTACATTTCTGCCGCTGGATGTCATCCGGCCCCGGCAGATTACCGGCAGCGACCGCAGTATGGTGGAAGGTGCGGAAGGATTTGTCGGCATCGGCAGTGATCTGGTCGGTTATGAGGACAAATATGCAAGCATTGTCGGCAGCTTGCTCGGAAATGTCGTTATTGCAGAAAGTCTGGAACAGGCTAACCGGATCGCCGCCAAATGCCAATACCGCTACCGTGTAGTTACGCTGGAAGGCGATGTTGTCAATGCCGGCGGTTCGATGACCGGGGGCAGTCAGCATAAGAAGAACAACAGCCTGCTGAGCCGTAAACGCCAGCTCGACCAGCTGTTCGGTGAAATTGAAGAAAGCGAACGTCAGATTGCCAAGCTGAAGCAAGGCATTGCCAAACTTCGCGAGGAGCAGGAGAACGCTGCGAAGAAGCTGGAGCAGCTGCGCCATGACGGTGACGAGAAGCGTCTGGAGGAGCAACGGGTCTCCGGTGATTTGAAGCAGCTGGAACAGGAACTGCGCCATGTTCAGGAGCAGGTGGATGGTGCGGGTGCCGAACGCAGCGGCTTTGAGAGTGAAGTCCGCAGTCTGGACGAGAGCCGCAATCAGGCGGTTGCCGAGCTTGCAAGGCTGGAGAAAGAAGAGAAGGATTCCCATGAGGCCATCCGCAATGCCGAATCGGAGCGTAAGGCGAGTGAAACGGCTAAGGAAGAGCTGCAGGGTAAGCTGACCGGCATGAAGGTAAGTGAGGGTAAGCTGGATCAGGAGATTTTCTCACTGGAGGAACAGCTTAGACGCATGAGGCAAGACGCCGGATCGCAGGATAAAGAGCTGCGCCAGAGCCGCAGTCTGCTTATGACCATCGAGAAGGATCTCGAAGAGAATTCACGCGAAGCGGTCAAACAGAAGGAAGATCTGAACAACTACCGCCTGAAGAAAGAAGAGACGGCGGGTACGCTTGATTTGGCGCGCGCTGAACGGGCGGCGTTAACCCGCAAGCTGGAGCTTGCCGAAGGTGAAACCAAAGACCAGCGGCAGGCTTTAAAGGCCGTGGAGGACAAGCTGCGTTCCACAGAGGTAGCTGTAGGACGGCTTGATGTTGAGCTGGACAACATTCTCCGTAAACTGAGCGATGATTACGAGCTGAGTTATGAACTGGCGAAGCAGCGTTATCCGGTTCCCGAGGATGTGCCGGCCGCACAGCTGGAGGTGCAGCGTCTAAAGCGCAGTATATCTGCGCTTGGCGAAGTGAACCTGGGGGCAATTGAGGAGTATCAGCGCGTGCATGAACGTTATACTTTCCTCAGTGGCCAGAAGGATGATCTGGTGGAGGCCAAGACAACGCTTTACCATGTCATTCATGAGATGGAAGAAGAGATGTCCAAACGCTTCAAGCAGACCTTCGATGCCATCCGCCGTGAATTCGGCACGGTTTTCTCGAAGCTGTTCGGCGGCGGACGGGCGGACCTGATGCTGCTTGATCCCGAGCATATGCTCGACACAGGCATAGATATTGTCGCCCAGCCTCCCGGCAAAAAACTGCAAAATCTGCAGCTGTTGTCAGGCGGTGAACGCGCATTGACCGCTATGGCACTGCTGTTCGCCATCCTGCAGGTCAAACCGGTGCCTTTCTGTGTGCTGGATGAGGTGGAAGCGGCACTGGATGAAGCGAACGTAGTCCGCTTTGCCCAGTATCTGCGCGAGTTCTCGGAGCAGACACAGTTTATCGTGGTTACCCACCGCAAAGGAACCATGGAGGAAGCGGATGTGCTGTATGGTGTAACGATGGAAGAAGGCGGCGTATCGAAGCTTGTCTCGGTGAAGCTGGAGGATGAGGAAGCGGAGATTGCCTAAATGAAAGCATTGTATTTCGGAAATGAACCGGGGAATCTGGTGTCTTAACGATAAGAGGAGGAAGAGCATGAGTTTTTTTAAGAAACTGAAAGAAAGTATTTCCGGTAAAACCGAAACGGTTACCAAACAGTTCCGCGACGGTCTGGAGAAGACCCGCAAGGGTTTCGTTGAGAAGGTATCCGATCTCATCATCCGCCGTAAAAAAATAGATGAAGAGTTTTATGAGGAACTGGAAGAGATTCTGATCGGTGCCGATGTCGGGGTAAATACGGTAATGTCGCTTGTTGAAGAGCTTCGGGCTGAAGTGAAGCAGAAACGGATTGAGGATGCCTCGGAGCTGCAGCCGATCCTCTCCCGCAAACTGATGGAGCTGCTGCGCGGTGATGACGACAACAGTCTGAAAGAGAATCCGGACGGAATCACCGTTATTCTGTTCGTCGGCGTAAACGGTGTCGGCAAGACAACAACAATCGGCAAGCTGGCACACCGCTACAAACAGGAGGGTAAAAAGGTTCTTCTCGCCGCAGGCGATACCTTCCGGGCCGGAGCGATTGAGCAGCTTGAGGTCTGGGGTCAACGGGCTGGTGTTGACGTCATCAAGCAGCAGGCGGGCTCTGACCCGGCTGCAGTAATGTTCGATGCCGTGCAGGCAGCCAAGCAGCGGAATGTGGATGTGCTGATTTGCGATACGGCGGGAAGACTGCAGAACAAGAGCAACCTGATGGAAGAGCTGAACAAGATCTTCCGGGTCATTCAGCGTGAAATTCCCAGCGCTCCGCATGAGGTGCTGATGGTGCTGGATGCGACTACCGGTCAGAATGCCTTGACGCAGGCGAAGCTTTTTGGTGAAAAAAGTGGCGTTACCGGCCTGGTGCTGACCAAGCTGGACGGGACCGCCAAAGGCGGTATTGTTGTGGCGATCCGCCAGGAAATGAATCTGCCGGTGAAGCTGGTTGGACTGGGCGAGAAAATGGAGGATTTGCAGCCATTTGATTCCGGACAGTTCGTTCATGCGCTGTTCGCCGGGATGATCTCTGACGAAGATCAGAAGGAAGCGCAGGAGTAACTCGCCGCAGGCGCTTCAAACGAGGATGAACTATGATTACCATAAAAGCCCTGCAGAACGGTTCACGTTCTGCAGGGCTTTTGTCATTACTGATTGTGTGAAAAAACAACTGCCACCAGGTTTTTTTGTGAAAAAGCTGCCCCTTCTTTAAATAGAAGGAACGGGTGCTTTTATATTTGGATACTTATATTAAAAAAACATTATATGAAAAATTCATAATAGTACTGCTTGTCAACTCACCTGCATACAATTCAATGTATAATTCACTTTCGTGCTCCCGAAAACTAAACTCATGAGAAAGGAAGCGATTCCACAAATGCTGGATGGGGTATAAACTCCATTTTGTTGTTATATATATTGACATGAACAATATCATTTACGTATTATGAGAGTAGTATTTAATATTTTCATACTTAATTCTTAAATTACGAACCAGCTTGTCAACAAACTTCACACATTATAATGATCCGAAAGGAGTCGGGCTCATGTCAAAACTTGATCCTTTGCCCGGTCTGTCTCCGTATCCGCTGCAGCATTTCTATGATGAAATGTATGCCGATGAACGGAGCATCCGTCCTCATTACAAACATGTGAACCGCATGTTTTCCGGGATGAGCCCTGAAGAGCTGCAAGGCAAGCAGAAGCTGCTGCAGCGCCGGATGATGGAAGAAGGTATTACCTTTACGCTGTACAACCCGGCACAGGATCATCCGATGGAACGAACGATTCCTTTCGATATGATTCCGCGGATTATCCCCAAGGGGGAATGGGAGAGGCTTGAGGCTGGCATTGTCCAGCGGATCACGGCTTTGAACCTGTTCATCCATGATATTTACCACGAGCAATACATTGTAAAAGACGGGATTGTCCCGCGCCGCATGATTATCTCCAACTGTTATTTCCGGCCGGAGATGGCGGGACTGCGAGTCCCCGGCGGTGCTTATGTCACTACCTCGGGCATTGACCTGATCCGCCATCATGACGGAGAGTATTATGTGCTCGAAGACAACCTGCGTACTCCTTCCGGCTTTTCCTACCTGTTTAAAGGCAGATCACTCATGAATCAGCTTTTCCCCGAATTGTCTTTCGCCAGCTCCATCCGGGATGTGGATCATAGCTTAAACCGTTTTCTGTCTGTGCTGCGGAGTTTATCTCCGTCGAGGACCAAAGATCCGGTTATTGCGCTTCTGACCCCGGGAGAATATAACTCCGCTTATTATGAGCATGCTTTCCTGGCACAACAGATGGGCATTCATCTTGTAGAAGGCCGTGATCTGGTGACCCAGGACCACAAAATTTATCTGAAAGAAATGAATGGGCTGCGCCGTGTAGATGTGTTGTACCGCCGTTTGGATGATGACTATATCGATCCGCTGGCGTTCCAGCCCAGCTCCCTGCTCGGTGTCGCCGGACTGATGAATGCCTACAGGGCAGGCAACATTGCCATCGCCAATGCACCGGGAACCGGAGTAGCCGATGACAAAGCCATGTATGTCTATGTTCCAGATATGATCCGGTATTATCTCAATGAAGAGCCGATTCTGGGCAATGTCCCCACCTACCTGTTATCACGTCCGCAGGAACGCCAGTATGTGCTCGATAATCTTGCGGAGATGGTCGTGAAGGAGACCTCACTCTCCGGCGGCTATGGCATGCTGATTGGAAGTGAAGCTACCAAGGAGGAACTGGTTGATTTCCGGCTCAAGATCCTCGCTGACCCTGCCCGTTACATCGCCCAGCCGATTATGTCGCTCTCAAGAGCGCCGGTATTGTCAGGAGGGACAATGGCTCCGCGTCATGTTGATCTCCGTGCATTCGTGCTCATGGGTGCGGACCGCAAACCGCATGTGATTCCCGGAGGGTTAACCCGGGTTGCCATGAAGGAAGGCTCGCTGGTCGTGAATTCTTCACAAGGCGGTGGGGTCAAGGATACCTGGGTAATGGCCTGAGGGAAATGCATATTGCTTCTGGATCATAAAATGCCGAATCACTATGTTAGATGAGGGAGTGGCGAGGATGCTGAATCGTAATGCGGAGGCTTTGTTTTGGATCGGCCGGTATATTGAACGGGCAGAGAATCATGCGCGGCTTATCGATGTGCATTATCATATTCAACAGGAAGAGGACTTCCAGGAGGAAGGACATAAATGGTCGAGGCTGATTGATGCGCTCGGGGTCAGAAATGAATACCTGCGGCAATTTGACAGCTTTTCGGAACAGGATGTATTGTCCTTCATTACGCTGGATCTGGGCAATTCCAATTCGTTATTCTCTTGTGTTCATCAAGCGCGCAACAATTTGCGCACTCTGCGTCAGCATTTGCCAAGCGAGCTGTGGGATATTGCCAACGGTTTTAATCTGTGGCTCGCAGAGCAGTCGGTAGCGGATATTATGCGGGGTCCGCATCATTTCTATCAGCAGGTCAAAGAGCGGGCGGCGATGTTTCTCGGGGCAGAGCAGTCTGTCATGCTGAGGGGAAATGAATGGCATTTTATTGAGAGCGGCCGCTTTCTGGAACGGGCAGAGAACACGACACGGATTCTGCAGGCGGTCACTGTACAGTGCAAGTCTAAGGAAATTAACGCGATTTATACCCAGCTTCAGGCGGTGCTGAAATCCGTGAGCGGTTATCAATCCTTCCGAAGGTATTATGCAGATGCCATGTCACCGGAGAGTATTCTGGAGTTCCTCATTGTGAATGCCTCTTTTCCGCGTTCGGTCCGCTTTTCATTCCATAAATTGGAGGAGCATTTAGCCAAGCTCGAGCTGGATACTTCTGAGAAGGGCTCCGGGCATGAGAAGGTCATTCGCCAGGCCGGAAAGATCAAAGCAGAGCTGGATTATATGGAGAAAGAAGAAATGTCCGGCGATCTCGTCGAGGATGTGCTGCATTCGCTGATGTTATCATGCCAGAGACTGGGCAAAACGATGGAAGGCGCCTTTTTTCGCCGCGAAGGAGTGCGGGTATGAAAATTCAGATCCATCATACGACCACCTACAGCTATCCCGAGCCGGTTACGGACAGTGTCAATGAAATCAGGCTGACGCCGCGCACGAATTACCGCCAGTCCTGCTACCATCATGAGGTTGAGGTGTTTCCCCCCGCCAATTTGCTGACTTACGAGGATTTCTTCGGCAACCGGGTTCATGCTTATTCCGTGAACAAGCCGCATACGGAGATGGTCATCCATACGAAGGCGACCGTAGTGACTTTAGATAAAGCACAGGGTAACGATCTGCCGCATCTTCCGCTGGAAGAGCAGGTGAGACTGCTCAATGATGAGAAATTCCAGAACCGGTATGTTGAGTTCATCTTGCCGACGCGTTATACGGAAGTGACTCCTGAGCTGGTTGAATTTGCTTCACAGCATCCCTTTGACGAAGCCGATGATATGTACGAGTGGACCAAAAAGCTGTCATCGACCATCTACGAGCAATTTACGTATGATCCCGAGGCTACCAGTGTGAACACGACTGTGAAAAAAGCATTAAAGCTGAAGCGCGGCGTCTGCCAGGACTACGCACACTTGATGATTGCGGTCTGCCGCAGTGTCGGTCTGCCTTCCAGATATGTTAGCGGGTATCATTTTGTCGGTGATTTGCAGGGAGCTAATGCCAATTTCGAGCAGGCTTCGCATGCCTGGGTGGAGACGCATATTCCCGGCACGGGCTGGCTTGGTTTTGATCCCACCAATAACGTGGAAGTAAGCTGGCGTTACATCAAACTTGGGCATGGCCGGGATTACAAGGATATTGTACCGGTCAAAGGTGTCTACCGCGGAGTATCGGGTACGCTCACCGTGAAGGTGGATGTCCGTCAGTTGGGAAACTAAATGTACAGAATCCAGGCCCCACATTGTGGGGCTTAGTTTTGTATCTAAATGAGATAACCGGGTCACATCCTCTTGTTTTGTGCATCTTTAGTGCAACTTGCTGCCTGGTTTGCACAAATTTTGCATAACCTGATTATAATCAAGGCCGATTTGGGTAATCTTGAAACAGAGCCACTTGGATGGACGAATCGGAAGGAGAGTGTACATATGAGCCCAAATATAGCTAAAAAGCAGCGTTTTCTTGGAAAAACAGCCATAATCACAGGTGCGGGCTCGGGAATCGGCAGAGCGACGGCGATTCAAATGGCGCGCGAAGGTGCAAATGTAGCCTTGTTTGATCTGGTGAATGAGCGTACTTCGATCCTGGAGCAGAAGCTGAACAAGCTCCGCAAGGATTGTGCACTGGCCATTGACGTAGACACCTCGGATGAGGAACGGATGAAAGAAGCAGTGCGCAGGACCGTTGAGCATTTCGGAGGTCTTGATGTTGTGTTCGCCAATGCTGGAATCAACGGAGCTGTGGGTCCGATTGAGGAACTCAGCCTTAGTGATTGGGAACGTACTATATCGGTCAATCTGACCGGAACCTTCCTGACGCTGAAGTACAGCATTCCCCATCTGAAGGATAAAGGGAAAGGCAGCATCATTATCACCAGCTCGATTAACGGCAACAGCAGATTCGCCAGCTTCGGCTGGTCCCCATACAGCACAACTAAAGCCGGTCAGGTAGCCTTTGCCAAGATGGCGGCACTGGAGCTGGCCAAGTTCAAAATCCGGGTCAATGTAATCTGTCCTGGTGCGATTTCCACCAATATTGATGAGAGCACGGAATTTAATGAGGATATGGAAGCTATCGTGATTCCGATTGAATTTCCGGAAGGGGCACAGCCACTCGCGGATGGACCGGGCAAACCGGAAAATGTAGCGGATCTGGTTGCTTTCCTAGCCTCGGATGAATCCATTCATATAACGGGTGCGCAGATTGTGATCGACGGTGCAGAATCCCTGTTGTCCTAACCCATAACGCAGCGGGTGATACATCATCTGCTTCCCAGCAAACAGCCTTAGCCGGTGATCAGATCAATGATCAGGGTTGAGGCTGTTTGCTGTGTTTTTCTTGTTGTAAACATACAGGTTATGGTAACATTTCAGCTAAAGGGCCTGGGCTGACCCGGACTCATAAGTATTATTATGCTATACAATGGCTCTACCCTGTGGTGCGGGCGCTTTTCCCTAAATATGCGGTTTCACTAAAAGAGATCGGTCTGGCTATGATTCATCTATCAGTCCATGGATCTGACCGCGATATTCTGGAAAGCCGGGAGATTGCCGCCATCGCAAGAGAGCAGTAGGTTAACTGTTAAATAATCTATCACAGAAAAAGGTGATCCTATGAATCAAGAGGTGACAGATTTCATTAACACTGTCCAACAGCCATGGCAAAATGAGCTGTGTAATCAACTCCGCCAGTTGGTTCATGATTCCATTCCGGAGGTACAGGAGCGTATTCAATACGGCAAACCGCATTTTCTTAAAAACGGCAAATATGCTGCGGTTATTACCACCGCTAAGGGTTGGGTGACCTTTTCCATCTTCAATGCAGCAGAATTGGAAGCTCCTGACGGATTGTTCGAAGCCGGAAAACCGGAAAGAAGAACAACCAAGCTGCTTGAAGGCAAACCGGTTGATTATGAGCTGCTGGGTGCATTGCTGAAACAAGCCTCGGCTACACTCTAGGGTAGTTCATAGAATCGGATGCTGAACAATAAAAGGAATGAAACACTGCCGAAAGGTGGTGTTTTTTATTTTTTCACAAGAACAAAAACTAAACAATCTAATTAGATAGTTGTAAAATAACAAACAAAATGATAATATGTCTATATTAAATAAAGCGGATTGGGTGATTGAGTTGCCGGAAGGAAAGGGTTCAGTCAGTATTTCGGAAAAATTCTGGAATGCCTCGATTGAGGAGTTAAAGCAAGGTTATATTTTTGAGACGCGAGACCGTTCAGGAATCTATACCTGTCTGGTATGCGGTGAAGAATATGAGAAGGGTATTATCTATAAGAATGACAACCATTACTATGAGGCAGAGAAATATGCTGCGCTTCATGTGGCCAATGTTCATGGCACCATGTTTAATTGGCTGCTCGGAATGGATAAGAAACTTATAGGGCTGACGGATCTGCAGAAAGGGCTGCTGCTTGCATTTCATCAGAGCCTCAGTGACGGGGAGGTTGCCAAGGAGTTAGGAATCGGCAGTACTTCCACGGTGCGGAATCACCGGTTCACACTGCGTGAGAAGGTCAAGCAAGCCAAATTGTTTCTTGCCGTCATGGAGCTGGCTGAGGAGAAACCGGGTGTTTCTTCACCATTTGTAAGTATCCCGCGCTCCGCTTCCATGATCGATGAACGTTTTGCTATTACGGAAGAGGAGAATGCCGAGATCCTTGGGACTTATTTTAAGGAGGGACTGGATGGCCCGTTATCCGAATTTCCCAAGAAGCAGAAGCGGAAAGCCGCCATTCTTCGCCAACTGATTAAGAGGTTTGCCGCCGGCCGCAAATACAGTGAGAAAGAGGTTAACGCCATTCTGGGTGAAGCCTTCCCTGATCATGTCACACTGCGGCGCTATCTGATTGATTATGGCCTGCTGGACCGCGAGGATGACGGCAGCAGCTACTGGGTTAAATTATAGAGCCTGTGCCCCGGGACAGAGCTTATTATTGAAGGAGAGATCAGGAATAATGGAAAAAGCAAGACGCAAAGAACTGGCCTATGATTATGCCCACTCTCATCGGCCGATGGGTGTATACCGGATTGTGAATACGAAGAACGATAAGTCTTTTGTAGGCAGCAGCCTTAACCTGGAAGGCGTATGGAACAAGCATAAATTTATGCTCGATATTAATAGCCATGACAATAAATCGCTGATGGCCGACTGGGTAGAGTACGGGGAAGAGGCCTTCCGTTTTGAGATTCTGGAACAAATTAAACCGGAGGAGGATTTTGTGGCATCCGTGTCCGAGCTGGCCAAATACAGAAAGCAGCTTCCGGAGCTGGAGAGCAAATGGATGGACCAGCTGTCTCCCTACGGAGACCGCGGTTATCATAAACCCAAGCAGAAATGAAATGACATAGCGGCTGTGTTAAAATAAGAAGCAAAACGGGTTCTGAACACAAGGAGCGGTACGATATGGGTATGCTGTCATGGCTGGCGGAGCAGCGGATTCAGGAAGCGATGCGGAGCGGGGAATTCAAGGATCTTCCCGGGGCTGGAAAGCCGCTGGAGCTGGAGGACTTGTCGGGGGTTCCTGAGGAACTGCGGATGTCATTCAAGATTATGAAAAATGCCGGGCTGCTGCCGGAAGAGATCACACTGCGTAAGGAATGTGTAACCCTTGAGGAACTGCTGGCAGCATGCCGCAACAGCGGGGTTACTAGTTCTGGTGAACAGAAAACGCTGGAGAACAAGCTCTCCATGAAGAGACTTCGGCTGCAGGAACTGCTGAGGCAGCGCGGGCTGGAGAGCAGCAGTTCCATCCTGGAGTACGGCGATAAAATTCGTCAGAAGCTGCTGAGTGAAGAAGAATGAGTCTGCGCCCGGAGGGGCGGCAGGCTTTTTTTTGTTATCTTTCGGTATATCTGTATCCGGTTGGGAGAGTTCGAATCCAACTTTATGAAGCATCTTGAAATTTAGGATCGTTTCGCCCATGATGATTAGGCAGGATAGATGCAATACGCGCTGCCAATTATACTAAGTTAATCACAGATTATGGAGAGAAAAGATGAAACAGCTTCCTATTATGCAGGTGCTCCCTGACCTGAAATTGATACTGAATAAGAATAAAGCAGCTGTACTTATTGCCGAACCCGGTGCGGGGAAGACGACCGGAACCCCTCCGGCTTTTTTGGACGAGCCTTGGATGTCTGGCAAGAGTATTCTAATGCTGGAGCCCAGAAGGCTTGCAGCCCGTTCAGCGGCTGTTTATATGGCGGCCTGCCTTGGAGAGAGTGTGGGACAGACGGTAGGCTACCGGATGCGTATGGACAGCAAGGTTGGCAAAAACACACGGATTGTTGTTGTGACCGAAGGTGTGCTGACGAGAATGCTGCAAAGCGATCCTTCACTTGGCGATGTTGGACTTATAATTTTTGATGAATTTCATGAGCGCAGTCTTCATGCTGATCTCGGGCTGGCACTGACGCTGGAGGTGCAGTCTGTGCTGCGTGAAGATCTGCGTATTCTCATAATGTCAGCTACACTGGATGGAGAACGGGTGTCGGCGCTGCTTGGCGGAGCGCCGGTAGTGGATTGTCCCGGCCGCACCTATCCGGTGGAGACGATTTATGTTCCGGGATCAGGCACAGCGCAACTGGAGCAAGCAGCGGCCATTGCCGTCCGCCGGGCCCTGGATGAGCAGTCCGGTGATGTACTGGTGTTCCTGCCCGGCGAACGGGAGATCCGCCGTACCGAACGTGAGCTGCAGAGCGGGGCGCTTCCCCAAGGGACGGTGCTGCGGCCGCTTTATGGCCAGCTCCCGCAGGCCATGCAGGATGCGGCGGTGGCTCCAGCCGTGCCGGGTGAGCGCAAGGTCGTATTGGCAACTTCCATCGCCGAAACAAGCTTGACCATCGAAGGGGTGCGCACGGTGATTGACACCGGGCAGCGCCGTACGCAGGTATTCTCTCCGCGCACCGGCATGCCGCGGCTGACAACAGTGCCGGTATCGAAGGCATCGGCTGACCAACGCCGTGGCCGTGCCGGGCGGACAGCGCCGGGAGTCTGCTACCGGCTGTGGAGCAGCGAGGAGCATCAACGTCTTCCGGACGACAACGTGCCGGAGATCATGGAAACCGACCTGGCGCAGCTCGCGCTGGAGCTGGCGCTATGGGGCGTGCGCGATCCTGCCGCGCTGCCCTGGCTGGATGCGCCGCCCGCCGCGCCTTACGCGCAGGGCGCTGCGCTGCTGCGCCAGCTCGGCGCGCTGGATGCCGGCGGCGCCATCACGCCGCACGGCCGCAGCATGGCCGCGCTTGGCGCACACCCGCGTGCCGCGCATATGCTGCTGCGCGCGGCAGAGCTTGGCGCCGCGCCGCTCGCCTGCCGGCTGGCGGCGCTGCTGCAGGAGCGGGACCTCTTCAAGGGTCCCGCCGCTGCGGACAGCGACCTCACGCTGCGCGTGGAGGCGCTGTTGAGGTTCGAGCGCTCCGCCGAGACGGGCGGAGCGGACCCGGCGATCTTGCGCGCGGTGCAGCGCGAGAGCCGGAATCTACTGGCGCAGCTGCAGGCCGCGCCGGAAGTGCCCCGAGACAGCAGCGGCACAGGGCTGCTGCTGTCGTTCGCCTATCCCGACCGGGTCGGGCAGAAACGCGGCGATGGCGCGTTTCTGCTGGCCGGCGGCCGGGGGGCGGCGATGCGGGAAGGGCAGCCGCTGTCGCGTTCGCCCTATATTGTTGCCGCCGGCGTGGACGACCGCGCCGGGCAGGGGCGGATCATGCTGGCCGCAGATCTGCCTGAAGAAGAGCTGCTCCGTCATCATGCGGGCAGTTTTACAGAGGAACGGGAGGTTTACTGGGACAAAGAGAGCGGAAGCGTCAAGGCGCGCCGGCGTACGCTGCTCGGCGCGCTGGTATTGAAAGAGACCTCGCATGAGCGGCCTACGGCAGAAGAGACGGAGGATGTCCTGCTGGGGGTGATATCCGCAGAAGGTCTGGAGATATTGCCTTGGGATAAAGGAACAGTGCAGTTGCGGCAGCGAATGGCATTCATGCATGGACTGCGGACGGATTGGCCTGATGTGGCGGATGAAGCCTTGCTTGGCTCGCTGGATGAATGGCTGAGGCCCTTCATCCAGGGAATGCGCAACCTGCGTGATCTTCAGCGTCTTCCCTTAAGCCGGGCGCTTGAAGGAATGCTGGACTGGAACAGCAGACAGAAGCTGGACAAGGAAGCTCCGACACATATCTCGGTGCCCAGCGGATCTCGGATACCGCTGGATTACAGCAATCCGGGCGCGCCTGTACTGGCAGTAAGGCTTCAGGAGATGTTCGGGCAGGTAGATACACCGAGAATCGGCATGGGGCAAGTTCCTTTACTGCTGCATCTGCTGTCACCGGCGAGACGGCCGATGCAGGTCACCTCCGATCTGGCGAGCTTTTGGCGCAGTACCTATTTCGAGGTTAAGAAGGATCTCAAAGGCAGATATCCCAAGCATTATTGGCCGGATGATCCGCTGCAGGCGGCGCCTACAAACCGGACCCGCCCGGTTAAATAGGGACGATGAATCGTCCCGCACGGATACATCCGGTCAAATAAGAACGATGAATCGTCCCGCACGGATACATCTTGTTAAACAGGGACGACTGATCGTACGCAGAATAGCAAAACTATGAATTTCCAAGGAATTGTGAAGTCTTGCTCCTGTAAACTGTTTGGTTCAGCCGCTAAAGGGTAATAATGTAGCGAACCACAATTACGAAGGAGGGCTTCAAGTGACTAACAAAATTGTAGGAGTTTTCGATACGGAACAAGAAGCGACCAGAGCAATTGAAGGACTTCAAAGTCGAGGAGTCAGCAATGACGAAATCTCAGTAATCACAAGAGACCGCGATGAATTAAAAAGCATTTCTGATGATACAGGTACGATGGCTCCCGAAGGGGTAGCGACAGGCGCGGCTACAGGTGGTGTGGTAGGCGGAATTACCGGGTTGCTCGCAGGAATCGGGGCATTAGCCATTCCGGGGATCGGTCCCATTCTGGCGGCTGGACCTATTGTGGCAACACTCACTGGAGCAGCTATTGGTGCCGGTGCCGGTGGTCTGGTAGGCGGATTGATTGGTCTTGGTATTCCTGAGGATGAAGCCAAGGAATATGAAGGATATGTCGACAGCGGCAAAATCCTTGTTCTCGTAGATGACAACGGCAGAGGCCGGGATATCCACGATGTGTTCAGCGGCAGCCAATCCTTGAACTCTGGTCGATACAATAACCTCTACAGCGATACTACAGTGGATGACACCTTGATTAACAGGGAAACAACCGATACTTATAACCGTAACAGATTGTAAATAAATTTTGATTGCAAGGGGCTTTATCAGTCTCCTTGACCCCATATTTGAACTAACAAAAAATGTTCTTCCGCTGACAAGCCGGAAGAACGTTTTTTTTATTGTGTAGAAGATTATGCATTGTGAAAATTGTGGATCATTCGAAGCATGATGAGGCACAGGCGCGGCTACTAATGATCGCATAAAAGTGGCAGAAACTTTATCAGTGTGCTGCACAGAAAGCACATTAGAAATCGGCGCGGACAGTCATCTGGATGGAATGAGAGGCATAAATGCATCTGAATTTTCCGCACACGCGCTATATGGCCAAGTGAGAGGCATAAATGCATCTGAATTCGCCGCACACGCGCTATATGGCGGAGTGAGAGGCATAAATGCATCTGAATTCGCCGCACATGGGTTAAATGGCGGAATGAGAGGCATAACGCATCTGAATTTGCCGCACACACGCTACATGGCGGAATCCAGAAGTTACTCAACAATATAGTTCTATCTAGTCCACCAACTTCCCAATCTGTTCCAACTTGTTGCAACTCTATTCCCAAGCTGTCTTCACCTTTTCGTCATCGAAGGGTTCTTGAACACGGCGACAGCGCACCATCCATCACAACAACCACTATAACCCTAATTTCAGCATATGAAAAATTCACAATAGAAAAATCAAAAAAATCACTCCCCCACCTTTCCACGAGAATGACCACCATTTTATCTTCACTTATGTCTTACAAACAAGGAAAAAGTGGACCCTGAGCAAGCGGGGGCTTCAGGTTGTGAAAATTGGTAAATAGTGTTTTACTAGAGTTATGCAATAGAGTATTCAATAGAGTTTACTGAAAAGGTTAGAAAGAATACAGGTAAAGTCATTCCACTACAAGGAGGGGTTCCGATGGCATTTATGATTGCCCAGCGGGCTTTTATTAAAGTATATCTGATTACGATGGTAGAACAGCACAAGGGATACGGTTATCAAATGCTGGAGGATTTGCGGAGAGATTTCAAAGCTCATAGCTATGCTCCTCCCCAAAGTGAAATCTACCGTGCGCTCCATGAACTGGTGCAGCAAGGAATACTTTACCGCACTAAGCAGTTGAAGGGAAATGATCCTAAGGTCGATTTTCAGGAAATTGTCTTATATCATTTCACGGCCGATGGGGAGGAAAAAGCCAGGCTCTATAAAAAGCAGGTGAAGACAGACCTTGACCGCTGCCTCGGTATATTAAACAAGGCGGTAGCGGATAATTTCTAAAGTCAGGAATCCTCTTTTTCTACATCCTGCCCGGGAGGTGTGACCGGAGAGCTGGCGCTGCCGTAGTCCTCAACGGAATCCCAGGCCCCGGCATCATCAAATCTTCCGCTATGCTCCTGCCGTCCCTCGCCTGCCCCGGCAGGAGGAGGTGTCATTACCTGTTCTTCTACGGGACGGTCACTCGAGAGCTCTCTGCCGGGAGAGTATTCTACGGTATAGGCTGTGTAAGGAATGGCCTCTAAACGTTCATAAGGGATGTTTTGTTTGCTGGCGATACAGACACCGTAGGTACCATCCTTCATTCGTTGCAGCGCTGCTTCTATCTCTTCTAATTCTTCTGTAAGAGCTTTGTTAATACCCAAATCTCTGCTTCTTTCGAAGGTCTCTGTGCCTGTGTCAGCCGGATGGTTGTCGACGGAGGAGAGTTCACCGGTTGAGATTTTGAGCGAATCACCGAGCAGGCTGTTTTCTTCACCATTACTGGAGAAATGTTGTTCCAATTCTTCTTTGCGCTCTTCTAAAGCAGCTTTAAGTGTGGCCAGCTGCGAGTTACTTAAGTGGCTCATTATGTGACCTTCCTTTCTGCGAAAAGAGTAGTATTGCTGATGTATTCTTACCTTACCCTTTTCGCGAGGAGGGCAATCAGTGAAGCTATGAAATCAGAACTGCAACTTTAGTGATATTTTCAGGTTGCACTCAGCCTGTTATAATGGTTACTGCCGGAGAACACAGATAACTTGGAGGTCACTTAAATGGATGAACATATGAAACGCCGATTGGACAAGCAGAGAAAGCTGTTCAGCCAGCTCGGCATTACACTTGATGCACTGACGATTCATGAGAAGGAATTTGGTATGAAGCTTCGTGGTTATGACGCGGAGGAAGTAGATACTTTTCTGGACAGCGTAATCAAGGATTACGAACGATTTTATGCGACGATTGCCGATTTGATGGATAAGTGGCAGGAACAGCAGATTGAACTCCGCGAAATGAAAGCTGAGACCAAGGCAATTCCAGTCGCTCCTCCGATCGTTAGAGGAATTGATCCGAGAGAGTTGGAGGATGTTATCATCAAACTTGAAAACAATATCCGTCAATTAAAAGATAGACTGCCACAAAGTGAAGGCTACTTGTGACAATAAAAGGATGAATATGAAATATATTCCTATATTTTGCAATCGGGTGACTTGTTTACTGCATTTCCAACATTTACAATAAAATGGGAGTATATATCGGGATGCAAGATGGAGGTTGAAACCTTTGCCCAAGAAGCAAACTTGGAGCTTAAAGATTCGTGGCAAAATTGCAGTAGGCTATGTCTTGATTTTCTTAATGTTAGGCCTTTTTCTGCTGATCGTATCCAGTAGAATTACCGATCTTGAGAAGGAAACAGTTTTCCTGAGTGACCATGATATAGAAGTGCACGAGCTTACATATCAAATTGAAAAAAATGTCCTGGATATGGAGACCGGACAAAGAGGATATGCGCTCACCGGAGACAATTCCTACCTGGTTCCATTTAATAGCGGCCTTGCAGCTTGGCAGATCAATCTTGCCAAGCTGAATGGTCTGATTGCAGACAATCCGGACCAGATGCGGAATCTAGGCGTTATTAAAGAAAATATTCAATTATGGATTGATCTGGCCGGACAGCCAGTGGTTGATCTAAAGCGGAATGGTGAGGATCAAGCCATAGCTAAGTTTTTCCGTAATGATACCGGCAAATCGGTTATTGACTCGATCCGCTCGCAGTCCGACTATTTCCGGGATAACGAGCGGAAGCTAACCAATGAACGGATTTCGAATTTGAAGGAAAGCAATAGCAGACTTCTGATAACCATGTATATTCTATGGACACTGGTTGTGCTGCTCGCGGTCTTGATTACGTATTTAATCTCTGCAAGTATTGTAAATCCGCTGCAGCATGTCATTCTGGCAATTAATGGGATCGCTGGAGGCGGCAATATGTCTGAGCGGATAAAGGTAAAGACCATGGATGAAATCTATGATCTTGGTGAAGCTACCAATAGTCTGCTGGATAAAGTGCAGCTGGAACAGTGGAGCAGTGAGCAGCAGACTGCCATGTCCGTAATTCTGCAGGAAGCTACAGATATTTATTTGTTATGCAGGACTTTTATGAATAAACTGGCAACAACCCTTGAGATGCAATACGGTGCCATTTATGTTATGGATCATAAGGAACGTTATAAATGTATGTATTCCTATGCCGGTGCTGAGAAAACAGAATTCCCGTTTGCAGAAGATTCAATCTTACCCGGTGTGGGTCTTGTGGGACAATGTGCAGTAGATAAACGTATAATTATAGTTGAAGATTTGCCGGAGAATTATATCAGCATTAATTCTGCACTGGGCAGAACGGCTCCCCGCTTCGCAGTTATTGCACCGATTATATTTGAGAATAAAACTGTGGCTGTTTTAGAAGTAGCTTCATTGACCCAATGGGCATCGTATCACCATGAGCTTTTATCCAAGCTTTTGGACATGATGGCGGTTTCCGTGAATTCAGTGATGACCCGTATGGAAATCCAGAAACTGTATCATAATTCCCAGGTCATGAATGAAGAGCTGCAAGTTCAATCGGAAGAACTGCAGGTGCAATCTGAGGAATTGCAGGTGCAGACCGAAGAATTGCAAAATCAAACGAATGAATTGCTCACGGTCAACCGGGAACTGGAGAATCAGAAGGCCGTTGCAGAGAATGCCGCAGTGGAACTGGAACGATATAATGAGCAGCTTGAGTTAAGCTCCCGCTATAAATCGGAATTTCTGGCGAATATGTCGCATGAGCTGCGTACTCCGCTGAATAGTATGCTTATCCTATCCCAACTGCTGGCCGAGAACCGCAATAACAACTTAAGCGAGGAAGAACAAGGTTATGCTTCGGTCATTCACAATTCCGGCACTGATTTGCTGGTCATGATCAACGATATTCTCGATCTGTCCAAGGTGGAAGCCGGCAAAATGATGGTGGAAATGGATGCGGTCAATCTTACGGAGCTCCCTACATTGCTCAGGGGTTATTTTGGTAAAACCGCCGAACAACAGAAATTGGAGTTTTCTGTGAACATCGGTGCAGAAGTACCGGATCTATTTTATACCGACGAAATGCGGCTGCATCAAATTCTGCGCAATCTGCTGTCCAATGCCTTTAAGTTTACGGAGGTAGGTTCCGTGCAAGTTGACATTACCCGGATCGAAGCTTATTCTGACCCGCAGTATAACCCAACTGAGCCAGTTTTGGCTTTCTCCGTCAAGGATACGGGAATCGGGATTTCGGAAGAGCATCGTGAGCTGATTTTTGAAGCTTTCATGCAGGCAGACGGTTCAACTGTACGCAAATTTGGGGGAACCGGGTTGGGTCTGTCAATCTCCCTGCAGCTGGCCAGATTACTGGGCGGGTATATTTCACTGCAGAGCGAGCTGGGGCAAGGCAGCACCTTTACACTATTTCTTCCTTGCCGTTGCCTTGAAGCTGACATGGAGGATGGACTTCAGCCGCCGGGCTCCTGGTCAACCGTTGCGGCGGCACGGGAGCGGGAAGTCACTCAAAAGCCTGAGAAGGCCACTATAACTGTGGACACAAGTTTGTTTGAGAAACAATATGACATGCTCCAAGGCAGGACTGTGCTGATTGTTGATGATGATCTTCGTAATATTTATGCCCTTAAGCAAGGGCTGGAGCCTTATCAGATGAATATCCTTACGGCACAGTCAGGCTTTGAGTGTCTACAGATTGTCAGGGAACAGGCAAATGTGGATATCGTGCTGCTAGATATTATGATGCCGAATCTGGATGGTTATGATACTCTGTCAATCATTCGTGAAGAACTCCTGCTTCCGGATCTGCCGATTATCGCGATTTCAGCCAAAACCATGAAAGAGGACCGTGAGAAATGCCTGGCGGCGGGCGCAACTGATTTCATAAGCAAACCTGTTGTTATGAAAGACGTGATTACCCGAATGTGCCGATGGATTACGGTTGAATAAGCTTAGGCTTATGAGTTTGCTTGACTTTTGAAAAATTACCATTGACGGCGATATGAACTATGAATTATGATAGGCTCATAAATGATCATTTATATGTAGTTGGCGTGTTACCGTAAAGGGCATGAGCCAAGGATTGTCTTCATTCATTTGAGACAGTTCTTGGCTTTTTTTGTTGCCTGTAGCCTGAAGATTAGGGGAAGGAGGGGAGAACTTGTCACGGGAAATCGAACAATTTCAAGTTCAGCGTGTAATTGGGAATAACGTTGTAATGGTCCAGGGAGAAAAGAACGGCAAGGAATATGTCATTATTGGCAAAGGCATCGGCTTTGCGGTGAAAGATGCCGGTGTGATTGAAAGCAACGATCACCGGATCGAAAAGCTGTTTCGCCTGGAAGACCGGGAAGAATGGAGCCAGTATCAAATACTGCTCGAGGACATTGATCCTAAAATAATGAAAATCACCGATGAGATTATCGGAGATATCACCTGTCAGTTTCCCGGCAAGTTAAACGACAAGATTTATTTGGCGCTCCCGAGTCATATCCAGTTTACCATCTACCGTCTGAGGGGCGGGATGGATATAATTAATCCTTTTTTACAGGAAACCAAAATGACTTTTCCGAAGGAATTTGAGATCGCTTTCAAAGCGGCAGAAAAAATCAGTGACGAGTTTAAAATACAGATTCCTGAGGACGAAGTAGGATTCCTCACCTATCATGTATACTCCGCTGTGAGCAATGTTCCGGTTGGACAGCTGGTGAAAGCCTCCAATATCGTGAATGAATTGATTGAGATGATCCGGGAAGAGCGGAAGATTACCTTTGAGCACGGCAGTATGAACCATGTCCGGTTGATGATTCATCTGCGTTTTTCGCTGGAACGGATACTGCAGGGATCCTTAATAGATAATCCCTTCGTGAAGCACATTAAGAAGGAGTATAAAGCGGAATATAAGCTGGCGCAGAAACTCGGGAAAGTAATGCAAAGTTCACTGGAAGTGGAAGTTCCTGATGAAGAATTATGTTTCCTGGCGATGCACTTGCACCGGCTATTCCAAACTTTAGAGAAGAACAAATAGCAGCTTGCGAGGAGTGGCGCGGATGTTTTCCAAATGGAAATCCAAAAAAGAAGAGCAGCATACTGAACAGATCATAGAAATTACAGCTCCTATCAGCGGGCAAGCGGTTCCTTTGAACCAGGTACCTGATGATACCTTTGCCGGCGGACACATGGGCAGCGGAATTGCAATTGAACCTGCTGAGGGGAGGCTTAAGGCTCCGTTTGACGGCAAGATTGCCCATATCGTGAAATCCAATCACGCATTGATTCTTGAGCATCCGTCCGGATTACAGCTGCTGCTACATATCGGAATCGATACGGTCAGCCTGAAAGGCAACGGATTTGTCAGCCATGTTGCTACCGGAGACAGCGTAAAGGCAGGGCAGACCTTGATTGAATTTGATCTTGAGGCTATACAGGCGGCAGGACTTGCAACAATCTCGCCGGTAATCGTAACGAGTATGGAGGAACATTTACCGGAAATAGAGAGTCTCTATGGTGCAGTCACAGCGGGTACGAATATCGTTCTACGGGTGGCTTCAAAGCACTAGCATACTTGAGCAGAACCAATCATGAAACCAAGGGGATGATATTATTATGTTGGCTTTTCTACAAAAGTTAGGTAAGTCTCTGATGCTTCCGGTCGCGACATTGCCGGCAGCAGGGATTCTGCAAGGGTTAGCTTTGATTAATTACGAAAAAGATTGGCATCTGGGGGCTAATGTAGGCGGATTCCTGAATCAATATGTTGCTCCATTCCTGAATGCTGGCGCGGGCGCCATATTCGGCAATCTCGCTTTAATATTTGCTATCGGTGTGGCAATAGGGTTCGCCGGAGATGCTGTAGCGGCATTGTCTGCGTTGATTTCATACCTGGTACTCACCAAAGTTCTGGCTATCGTACCCTTGCAGTTCTCATTTATTAACGACGACGTTGTTCTGAATATGGGGGTACTCGGGGGTATCTTTGCAGGTGCATGGGCAGCCTTCCTCTATAAAAAATACCACAATATCAAGATGCCGGACTGGCTGGGATTCTTCGCAGGCAAACGTTTTGTTCCGATCGTGACTGCCGGTTCCATGATGGTGCTTGCCATATTCGTAGGTATGATCTGGAGCCCTATACAGGATGTAATCAGTGATTTCGGGAACTGGGTTGTGGGTCTCGGCGCGGTGGGCGCTTTTATCTTCGGTACAGCCAACCGCTTGCTGATCCCTATCGGATTACATCACGTACTCAACACCATTGCTTGGTTTCAAATTGGTGACTTTACCAATGCAGCCGGTGAACTGGTACACGGGGACTTGACACGTTTCTTCGCCGGAGACAAAACCGCAGGGATGTTCATGACCGGGTTCTTCCCGATTATGATGTTCGCTCTGCCTGGTGCAGCCTTTGCTTTTATCCATACTGCAAAACCGGAGAAACGCAAACTGGTTGCCTCTATCTTTATTGGTTCAGCGATTGCTTCCTTTTTAACAGGTATTACTGAACCGCTTGAGTTTTCCTTTATGTTCGTTGCTCCGCTCTTATATCTGGTGCATGCCATTTTAACAGGGTTATCATTGGCCCTGATGTACGTCCTTGATGTTAAGATGGGCTTCGGATTCTCCGCAGGTTTGATTGATTCCTTGCTGTACCTGAAGCTTACTACTAATGCATGGATGCTTATCCCGATAGGACTTGCGTTCTTCGTCCTCTATTATGTGCTCTTCCGCTTCATTATAGTGAAATTTAAGCTGAAGACGCCTGGGCGGGAAGATGAGACCGAGGATGAAATCGAAGAAAAGTCCATCGGCGGGGCTTCGGCAGGTGTTTCTTCCCAAGCCGCAAAAATTCTGGAAAACATCGGCGGACCGTCCAACATCCGGAATATTGATGCCTGCATTACACGGCTGCGGTTGATCGTAAACGACGATAAGGCAGTAAAAGATGCTGCGCTTAAACAACTGGGCGCTTCCGGGGTTATGAGACTTGGTCAAGGTGCGGTGCAAATCGTATTTGGTCCAAAATCGGAACAGATTAAGGATGATATAAAGAAGCTTATGTAATAAATATTATGTGCGGGCATCTCTGATGTCCGCATTTTTTTGTGATGCACCTCTTGCAATATATACAATACCGAGTATAATACTTGGTATAACGGAATTAAGGAGTCGGTACACATGTCAGTCGATGATTATCTGGATCTTTTAAACTACGCCAAAGCAATTAACGATGGACAGTGGCAGGCTGACATCATTGAGAATTTAAAGAACTTCAAGGAAGCTTCCGAAGAGCGGGAAAGAGTGGAGAATGTCCGGGAACTCTGGAACCGGTTTGATCATATAAACCTGATGCTGCTGGAATTGTTCAACAAGTTGAGGGAACATGAGGATGCTGAGGACAGTTACCGGTGGAAAGAGAAGATTTGGGAGCTGAAGATGGAGCGGATTACACTGGCAAAGCAAATTCAGGAGAGATATATCAAGATCAGATAATAGATGAATTGATATCCTTACTTGATAATACAAAATAAAAAAATGGCATGCAGTTAGTCTGCTCTGCCAAGACTTGCGAAGTTTACGTTAAGGTGAATTTTGCGGATTCACATTAACAATCTGAAAGATGAATTATTTCGACATTTGCATTCCTTCACGCATCATCGTCATACACATGGTCATCATTTCATCGCAGTCTTGCATTTTCTTCATCATCATGTCCATATCCATGTCCATCATGTTCATTTCAGTCATCTTCTCCATGCACATCTTCATACTGTTCATCTTGGCCATCATGTCTTCCATGCACATATTCATCATCATTTCCATACACATCTTTTCCATTGTTAACGCCACCTCTCAATTTATAGTAGTTTACCTTCTCAAATTACTATATTTTGCTAGTCTAATCAACACTTTTTAAATATTTAAGCCTGGAAATATTTTATTATTTGTCACTATTATGTATATTCAGACCTTGCAGATTGTAAATATAAGATTACTAAACATCACTGTGCACGGTTATTAGAAGATACCGGCAGTTCCTTTTTTCATAAAAAGGGGCTGCTTTTTTTTGTAAATATAAGATTTTATATGCTTCACGCTATAAATTATCCTTCTATTTCTCGCTGAAACGGTACCGTCCTTAAAAAGGACGACAAAGCCGTTTCCACTTGTTGTGGTAAGATGTTTTTGACGTTTTCTGATACAAAAAAGCTTCAGGCTTCGTCTTACTTATAGCTGCAGCTGATAAGGAGGATTTAAACAATGGATATTCCGGAATCTGATATATTCAAAGCTCTATTTTATGAACACTATCCTGTGGTGCGGCGTAAACTTGCTGCTTTGGTACGGGATGAGACGGCGGCGGATGATTTAGCCCAGGATGTATTTTTAAGACTTTACCGCAATCCGCCGGATGACCCCGGAGCGCTCGGTGCCTGGCTGCATAGAGTGCTTACCCGGGTCGGATATGATTATTTGAATAAAGTAGCCAGAGAACGGCGGCTGCAAAATAAGCAGGAGCTCCTCTTCGATATTGGGGCCTCTCCGCCTACAGGTGAAGAGGTGGTGCTCGCCAAGCTGGACCAGGAGGATGTCAGGACCTGGCTGGACAGCCTGCCGGACAGAGACAGACAGGCGCTGTTGCTGAGATATTCGGGTTACAGCTACGCAGAGATCGCCGGAGAGCTCGGTGTAAAGCCGCCGGTTGTCGGGACACTGCTAAGCAGGGCCACAACGAAGCTAAGGCAGCATGCAGTAGAGGCGCTCCCGCACACGACTAGACCGTGAGGACAGCGGCGTTTGGAAATTTTGCTTCTATATATTACTTAGGAGGAACGATCAATGACCAATCCTATAAAACATGAATCAGATCAGCTGAATATGGATGAAGCTTGGGCCAGGCTGCAAGACAGCATTGCGCAGGAACCGGTAAATCCGGTATGGGCAGCTTGGGGCCAGCAATCAACGACAAACAATGATCCCTTAATAAATGCTGCTTCTACAGCTGGTACACCCGGCGGTAGGACTGCAATGACGCAGATAACAGGGCAGGCTGATTCTGCTACGGAAGGCAAGAAAACGGGAAAACGGCCTCGGCGGCCTCAGATGAACCGCCGGCGGAAGTGGGCGGCAACAGCAGCCAGTGTAGCTATCTTCGCTGCTATTCTCGCCACTCCGGTAGGAAGCACGGCTATGGCAGCAATCCTGAACCAATTCCGGATGCAGGAACCAACAGTTGTGAATGAAAGCGATCTGCGGAATATCTTCAATCAGATTACCGAGGGGGGAACTGTCGGTGAAGCTGCCAGTAAATTCGGAGCGGTCTCGAGTTCGTCCGGAACCATCGATGGAGCGGTACCTATAAATGATTTGCAGAAAACGCTGGGGTACAGCGCAGTCAGCGGGGAAGGATTTGACCAAGTCAAGTCTGCTTGGATTAGTCCTTCCCAGGAGATGACCCTTATGCTGAACGTTGACGCAGTCAACGAAGCGTTGCTGCGCCTGGGATCAGATCAGCTGCTACCGGAATCAATAGATGGCAAGCCGATAACTCTGGCTATTCCTGAGATCGTCCGCTACGACTTATCCACGGACAATCAGCATTGGGCGAGCTTTACTCAGATGAATACGCCAATAGTGACGGTAGATCCGTCTATAGACGTAGAAGAAGCCGTTAAGGCTGTCCTTAACTTTCCGCTTCTCCCGGATCATCTGAAATCCAGTTTGCAGCAAAGCCGGATTCTATCCGGCGACATTCCATTGCCGCTGATTAAGGGTCAGTTCTCAGAAGAAATCACTATTGACGGGACACCGGTTATTTTTAATAAAAACGAATATGGCAGAGGAACGCAATATAGTGCGACTTGGGTGAAGAACGGCCAGTTGTTCGATTTCTCCGGAGGAGAAGTGTATTCGGACAAAGCTAAGTTTATGACGAAACTGCAGGAGCTGATCACATCATGAGCATTCCCGCAATAGAAGCCAACTCGTTGACCAAAGAATACAGCAACGGGCGCGGTTGCCGGGATGTAACGATTACTGTGGGGAAAGGGGAAGCCTTTGGCTTCCTCGGCCCCAACGGTGCCGGGAAAAGCACCTTTGTGAAGATGCTGGTTGGACTTATCCATCCTACAGGCGGAAGCGCCTCTTTGTTAGGACATAAAATTGGTACGATGGAAGCCAAGATGAAGATCGGTTATCTGCCGGAGCTGTACCGCTATCAGGAATGGCTGACCGGGGAAGAGGTTGTGCGGCTGCATGCCAGATTATGCCGGATCGATAAAACCGTGGCGGGTCAAAGAATTCCTCAGCTGCTTAATGAGGTGGGTATTGGACAACGCGGACGGGACAGGGTCAAGCATTACTCCAAGGGCATGCAGCAGCGGCTGGGACTGGCTTGCGCGCTGGTGAACGAGCCGGAGATCGTTTTCCTGGATGAACCTTCATCTGCGCTCGACCCGATTGGACGCATGGAAGTCAGGGGTATTCTGCAGCGCTTGAAGGAGCGCGGAATCACTATTTTTCTCAACTCTCATCTGCTTGAGGATGTTGAGGTGCTGTGCGACCGGATGGCACTGCTGAATAACGGTCTTATCCTGCGGCACGGCACAGTATCAGAAATATTAAATAAGCGAACGAGCTGGCATTTTAAAGTGGGCGGCTTTTCGCCTTTTTTGCTGTCCTGGCTGAATGATTTTACCGGACTGTCAATCAACATCTCTTCTGGTGAAGATAAGCAGGAACGGGACTCCTTGCAGGGAACGGATCCTGACAGCGGAATTGTATGGCTGGAAGCAGAGCTGGAAAGTGAAGAGCAGGTGGGCTGGCTGAATGCGGTTTTTATAGAACAGGGTTTGACTTTATATGAAGTGAAGCGTAAAAAAGAGCGTCTGGAGGAATGGTTTATGGATGCGGTATCCGGACTGAGCCACAGGGGGGAGCGGGAATGAGAATTATACTCGGGATGACCTGGAAGGAAATGCTCCGCAAAAGGGTGATGATGCTGACCCTGGTGATGACAGTGATCTTCCTGCTTGCTTTCTGGTTTGTGGCCGGCACTATCGGCGGAGATCGACGTTTTGGCGGCGGGTCCGGAATCGTGAATGGCAGTATTCTTATTGAGCGGTTTACGAATGGGGCATTTATACTGACGTTAGGGTTTTTCTTCGGATCGTTTGTTATCGCTTTTCTGGCGATCTTCAGCTCCTTCTCGGCCATTGCCGGGGAAGCGGAGCAGGGAGTGATGCAGGCGATGCTGCCCAGACCGATTCCACGCTGGAAATGGTATCTCGGCCGCTGGCTTGGCTATGTCACGCTGGGGTTACTCTACGCACTGATACTTTTCGCGGCTATTCTATTCATTACGAATGCCCATGCCGCAATACCTAGAGATATGGCAGCATTGGTTAAAGCTTTCCTGATTTTTGCTTCAAGTGTTCCGCTGTTGATCACATTGTCGATGCTGGGCTCCGGATTTTTCTCGGCGCTCGGGAACGGGGTATTTATGACGATGCTTTACGGAGCGGGCTGGCTGGGAGGCATGATTGATAAGGTGAGCTCAGCGCTGAGCCTGGAAGGCAATGCACTTCATATGCTAAACAATATGACAGGCTTCATGTCAATGCTCATGCCGGTTGATGGTTTGCAGCGCAAAATGACAGCTGTGCTGTTCAGTCTGGACGATCTTGGCGGTATGGTCTCGTTCAGTGGCGGGGCATTTTCACTTCTTAATTTGAACTCAGTTCCCTCGAATTCATTTGTGGTCTACGCTGCGGTTTATACTGCTGCTCTTTTCATAATCGGCTTGCTGCGGTTTCAGCGGAAAGATTTATAAATACGGAGTTCCAGAAAATATGAACAACAATAAGCGCCCTTTTTATTCCGGCTGGCGGAACAAAAAAGGGCGCTATTGATGCTGCGGACCCCATATCATTTGGTTGCGCCGATCTCGATCCACTCTGTAGACCAGTTGCTGATTTCTCCAAGAATAGGAGCCAGGGCAGTGCCTTTGTCCGTCAGCGAATATTCAATGCGTACAGGCATTTCAGGATAAACTGTACGCGTGATAATGCCCTCATTTTCCATTTCCTTCAAGCGGTCAGACAAAACCTTTCCGCTGAGATTGGACAAGCAACTCTCGATTTCACCAAACCGGCGAGGGCCATTCATTAATACAAATACGATCAGTGCAACCCAACGTTTGCTAAGCACATCTACTGCTTTTTCAAAGCGTGGACACATCTCGAAGTCATTCATTAAGATCACCTCTGCATTCATTATATCATAAACTTACAATAAGTAATTATAATTATTTAAATATATATTATAACTTGACGAAGTTATATTACAATGATAAACTAACTTACAAATAGTTACTTGAAGTTAAAATTAAAAATATTTAAAACTTTAGGACGGTGCACTTATGATTAAACCTGATATCCTTTCTATATTGCAGAATAAGATCAAACGGATAACGATGGATGATTCCACTAATATACTGGTCGGACCGATTACGCTGCCGGTGAATCTCGATGGAGAAACAGTCACTTTTAAATGGTACAGCTGGTTGAAATCGGATGACGTTGAACTGCAGGGCGGGGATTCTATAGAAGCAACTGAATTATTGATCTCCCGTCTGTCTTCCATGAATCTCGCTGACAGTCAGCAGTCCAGTGTACTCGTTTACGGTGATTTCGAAGACTCGGACGAAGCTTTGATCCGGATGCACAGCATCTGCCATACCGGCGATATTTTCGGCAGCAAACGCTGTGATTGCGGCTTCCAGCTGCACCAGTCGATGAAGATGATTGCCCAGCACGGCTCCGGTGCGTTGTTCTACCTGGCTAACCACGAGGGAAGAGGCATTGGCCTGTTCAGCAAGGCAATGGCTTATATTCTGCAGGAAGAGGGTTATGATACTGTGGAAGCCAATCTGGAGCTTGGCTTTGCCGATGATTCCAGAGACTATAAGGATGCCATCAGCGTACTGCAGCATCTGCGCAGCAAACCGGTGACACTGATTACGAACAACCCTAAGAAGATGGACGCCTTGAAGGCTGCCGGAATGAACACAGTGAAAAGAATTCCGCTATGGGGTGACGTTTCCGTATTCAATGAGAAGTACCTGCGCACAAAGGTAACGCGGTCCGGCCACTTGGAAGCTGTGAAAAGTAACGATTTCTTTGAAGGCAGAGTCGCCAAATAATGCTGTCATCCAGCTACATTCCTGATTTCCCCCGCAGAAACGGATGCCGTTTGTAAATGGACGGTATAACCGTTTCTGCTTATTTTACGATAAACGGGTAGTGCTTTTGTAATCCGTGCATTATAATGGGGTACTGAACCCAATCTTTAGCTTAGCGAGGTACAATATGAACGCCATTCAAGTGCAGGACTTACGCAAAACGTTTAAAGTCCAAAAGAACCGCGAGGGCCTCAAAGGGGCCTTCGCTGATTTGTTTAAGAGGGAATACTCCGAAGTGACGGCAGTGAAGGACATTTCGTTCACGATTCCTCAAGGTGAAATTTGCGGATACATCGGTGAGAACGGTGCAGGCAAATCGACCACGATTAAAATGCTCACCGGCATTCTCGTTCCAACTGCTGGCAGCCTGACTGTAGGCGGGTTTGTTCCGTATGCCGAACGTGAGAAATTTGTGCAGAACATCGGCGTAGTCTTCGGGCAGCGCAGCCAGCTGTGGTGGGATATCGGCGTGATCGAGTCTTTTCAGCTGCTGCGCAAGGTATACCGGGTCTCCGAACAAGATTTCAAAAAGCGTCTCGATGAGCTAGTGTTACGTCTGGAGCTGCAGGATCTGCTGAACCGGCCGGTCCGCAAGCTTAGCCTCGGCCAGCGGATGCGCTGCGAGCTTGTGGCCGCACTGCTCCATAACCCCTCGATCCTGTTCCTGGATGAACCGACCATTGGTCTCGACATTGTCGTGAAATCGGAGATCCGCGAGTTTCTGAAGGACATGAACCGGGAGCATGGCACAACCATTCTGCTGACTACCCATGATCTGCAGGATATTGAAGCGCTCTGTTCACGGGTCATTATGCTCGATGATGGGCGGATTATTTATGACGGCGGTCTGGAGGACTTGAAACAGCGCTGGGGAACCGGGCGTGAGGTGGTATTCCAATTCGGCACAGCTACGAAGCTCAGCCAGATAATGCAATGGACGGAAGGTATGCCGGTGACCTGGACGGCCGAGAACGACCTCGCCGCCAAAGTCTGGATTCCGCTGGAGCTGAATGTATCGGATGTGCTGGGACGCGTGGTAGGCCTGGCAGATATAACAGACATCAAGATTATCGAAACCAACACAGACGATATTGTCCGCAGTATTTATCAATCCGGATCGGCGGAGAAACCGGAAGAGATGATCGCGGCTTTGCAGGAAGAGAAAGAGGTCATACATGTCGGACAAGCTTAACGCCGCTGTTTCCAGCTCCGCGGGTGGCTCCTCTTCCTCTGGAGGACAGCCGGAAAATGGACACAGACTTTTGCTGGGCGCTTATTTTGATTTTATCCGCATCCGCTTTCTGACCATGCTCGCTTACCGTGTGAACTATTATTCAGGGATTCTAATCTATACGCTTAATATCGGGGTGAACTATTTCACCTGGAAGGCCATTTATGGGAACGGGGAGTCGCTTGGCGGGTTTACTGGAGCGCAGATGACCACCTATGTGGCCGTCTCATGGATGGCGCGCGCCTTTTATTTCAACAACCTGGACCGGGAGATCTCCACGGATATCCGGGACGGCAGCATCGCCATTCAGTTCATTCGTCCTTATAACTACGTATTGGTCAAAATGATGCAGGGACTCGGCGAAGGGTTATTCCGCTTCATGATGCTGATGATTCCGGGGATGGTCATCGCCATTCTGTTATTTCCGGTGCAATTGCCGACAGAGCTTTCGGCCTGGGCCGGATTTCTGGTCATGCTCTTCTTCAGCTTCCTGATCAGTTCACAGATTAACGTTATCACAGGGCTGTCCGCCTTCTTCGTGGAGAACAATGAAGGCATGATGCGCATGAAGCGGGTCATTGTAGACCTGTTCTCCGGCTTGATTATCCCGATTAGCTTGTTCCCGGACTGGCTGTCCGGTGTGCTGAAGGTTTTGCCCTTTCAAGCCATCACCTACCTTCCGGGCTCCGTGTTTACGGGCCGGGTACAGGGTGTGGGCATATGGAATGTGCTCGGTGTCCAGGTGTTCTGGTTCCTGGTGCTGCTGATTCCAATTGTCTGGCTATACCACGCGGCGCGTCAGCGGCTGTTCGTGCAGGGAGGGTGAGGAAGGTTTGTATTATCTGGGATTGTTAATCGAATATTTGAAAAATTATATGAAGACCCGGCTGACCTACCGCGCCGATTTCTGGGTGGAGGTCATTTCGGATCTGCTGTTTCAAGCGACTAATTTTATTTTTATCCTTGTGATCTTTATGCATACCGACAGCCTGGGCGGCTGGAATCAAAATGAAGTGGTGTTCGTATACGGCTTCTTTATGGTCCCGTACGGCGTCTTCAGCTGCTTTGTGAACATGTGGGGCTTCAGTGAGCGTTATATCGTCAAAGGCGAAATGGACCGGATTCTGACCCGGCCTGCGCATAACCTCTTTCAGATCTTTCTGGAGAATGTAGACCCGCCAGCCCTGTTTGGTTCGATCATTGGATTGATTATTATGGCAATCAGCGGCGCTAACCTCGGACTGCCGTTCGAGTGGTGGACGATACCGGCACTGATCCTCCTTACGCTTAGTGCGGTAGCCATCTATACGGGGATTTACACCACGCTGACTTCATTGTCATTCTACTCCGATGCCCCGACCGGCATTTTGCCGCTGATGTACAATATTCAGAGCTATGGCCGTTATCCGGTCACGATCTACAACCGGGCTATTCAGGTATTGCTCACCTGGGTTATTCCGTTCGCCTTCGTCGGTATTTACCCGGCAGCACTCTTTCTGGAACGGGATGAGATGCGAGGAATGGCGCTGCTGACTCCTGTAGTCGGTGCGGTATTCCTTTGCCTTGGTCTTGTTTCTTGGAACTACGGGGTTAAACGGTATAAGGGAGCAGGCTCCTAAAGCAGCTTTTCAGCCATAAAATAGTATCAGCAAGGCAGACAGGAGAAAGACACCCTGTCTGCCTTTTTTCTGTCTCTGTAGAATTGGTATGGCGGATAGAGTGCAAAGTGGTTATTTCCCGGCACAGACCGAACAGGTAAGCTGGCTGTATGGTTTAAATGTGCTAAGGGAGTGATCGAACATGGGGGTCTTTGGAGCCGAGTTTAAAAAAGGGTGTTTGGATTCTTTGCCGATTGTCGCCGGTTTTATTCCTGCCTGTTTTACTTTTGGGCTGGTTGGCAAGGGACTTGGACTTGGAAGTCTGGAGGTTTTTCTGATGTCAGCATTGATGTATGCGGGCACAAGCCAATTCGCTGGCGTCAAGCTGCTTGCGGCAGGGACGGCGGCGCCTCTTATATTGCTGCTGACCTTGGTTATTAATTTAAGATACCTGATGATCAGTTTGTCCTTTTCAGGGTTGGTCAGACGAAACCTCAGTACTGCGGTGAAGGCGTGGATCGGCTTCAGTTTAACAGAAGAGGTCTATGCTGTAAGTATGCTAAGCCATAAGCAGATTTTAGGGCAGGAAGCAGCGGACGGGCAATCACCGGAGTTGCCGCTGCATTATCTTCTTGGCCTGCAAATTCCTCCTTATACTGCGAATCTTGTGTCCACAGCTGCTGGTATATCCCTTGCAGCCTATATTCCGGCCGCTTTTTTACCCGCGCTGAACACCTCGCTATATGCTTTATTGATTGCATTAATTGTTCCTCAGCTGCGGGGCAGCAGGCGCAATCTGGTGATTTGCCTGTGCTCGGCGTTGTTCTCCTGGGTTCTGCAACCTTACCTCGGGAGTTCTGCTGTGCTTGCCGCCATGCTGGCAGGAATGACTGCCGGCCTTCTCGTTCCAGTTCGGGTTAACAGGGCTGTGGAGGAGACCGCATGAACATTGCAGTGATCGTTGGCATGGCGCTGATCACCTTTTTGCTGCGATTCGCGCCGCTGCTGCTTACCCGTGATTTCCTTCCGAAAACCGGTAAAATCAAGATGATGCTGGATCATTTGCCGCTGGCTGTACTGAGTGCCTTAACGGTACCGGGGATCTTTCAGGTAGATCCCAAAGCTCCGCTGATCGGTATCGCTTCCGGCGCTGCTGCTGTTATACTGGTCTTAGGCCGTAAAATACCGCTGCTGCTTGTTGTTCTGGGTGCGGTAACAGCGGCAGTTATAGTAAAGGTGATATCATTAAATTTCTGATATATGATGAAATGTGGAGAGGTGCCCGATGAATCATGAACTGCTAATCACGCTTGACAGAGATAGGGCAGTGCCTTTAAACCGGCAGATCTATGAGCAGATTCGGACAGCTATCCATTCCGGAGCTTTAAGTGGAGGCGATCCGTTGCCGCCAACGAGAATGCTGGCCAAGCAGTTATCCCTCTCGCGAAGCGTGGTTCTGCAGGCATATGAGCTGCTTCAAGCAGAAGGATATCTGGAAATGCGCAAAGGTGCGGGAACTTTCGTTACGGGTCTGCGGCCAGAGTACGGGCTATCAGGCGATGACCCTGACATGGAAAAGATTGCACAGGAGGACCGGCAACTTCACTTGAAGAATGAACTGGCCCTCTCTTTGCTTACACCTGATGCTATCATGGATAATGTCGGACCTGGTGCCGTGTTTTGTGATTTCCGCCATGGTGTGCCTGCCTGGGATGCCTTTCCCATGGATAGCTGGCAGAAAGCGCTCATGAATGCCTGCCGCAGCGCCACGCCGCAGACACTGGGATATGGAGCTGCGGAGGGCTCATATTCCTTGCGCCAGGAAATTGCCCGGCTGCTGCGTTCAACACGTTCCATTCCCGTGACTGCCGAGCAAATTGTGATTACATCGGGGGCAACGCAGGCCTTGGATATTTTAGCGAGGTTATGTTTGAGCAAAGGCGACGGATTGATTATGGAAGATCCCACCCACCATACGGTACGCGCAATATTCAGGTTCTCCGGCGCTGAGATTATACCGGTAACGGTGGATGAGGAAGGCATAACCGTTGAAGACTTCGACAAACGTGTTCTTCAAGCGGCAGAAACAGGGCAGAGCAAGATTCCGAAGCTGATTTATGTCACGCCATCCCATCAGTTCCCGCTCGGGACAACGATGTCATTAAGCCGCAGGGTTCAGCTTCTGAAATGGGCAAAGGCGCATGACGCGTTAATTATTGAAGATGATTACGACAGTGAATACAGATACGATGGTCCTAAGCTGTCAGCACTTGCCGGTCTGGATCCCGGCAGCAGGGTGGCCTACATCGGAAGCTTCAGCAAAATCCTGTTTCCGGCGCTCCGCATAGGCTATATTATCCTGCCCCCATCCATGATCCCGGGATTTCTGGCGGTCAAATGGCTTGCCGACCGGATGTCTCCTGCTCTGGATCAAGAAGCGCTGGCTGAATTTTTGAAGTCTGGACAATATGCCCTTCATGTTGCCCGAATGAATAAGCTCTACGCCGGGCGCAGAAGTTGTCTGCTTCACAGTCTGCGGAAGGAGTTTGGCCCTCGGGTGCGTACGTTTGGTGAAGAGGCAGGCCTGCATGTGCTGGTTGAGCTGGATTCACCGGCAAATGAAAATGATATAGCGGCAGCTGCGCTTCGGTATGGCGTACGTATCTATCCAGCCTCTTCTTACTTCGTGGGTTCCAAGCCGCAGAAGCCTGTATTTCTGCTGGGTTACTCCAATCTTACGGAAAGCCAGCTGAAGAGCGGGGTGCAGGCGATCCGCAGGGCGGAAGACGATGCGAAGACAATGAGCTTGCATTAATATGGCACGAATAGGGTTTTGAAAAAGTTGAAAGATCATCACTATAAAAATGAAATTGGCGGAATTGAGGAGGTACTGGATGAAATCATATATCCTTGGGGTAGATTTGGGTGGAACGAATATCAAAGCAGGGCTGTTTGATACCGGTTTTACAGCAATCGGGGAATTGTCAACGGCTACTGAAGCCGCGAAAGGACCGGCATTTGTGCTCGAACGGATTCGAAATGCGGTTCAGCTGCTAACGGAGGAGCATGGAGTTGCTTTGGAGCAGATCCAATGCATGGGACTGGGCATCCCCGGTTTGCTTGATCCGGAAGAGGGACTGTCCATCTTCTCTCCTAATTTTCCGGATTGGGAAAACATACATATTGTAAATGAAATGAAAAAGTTCTACTGCTTTCCTGTATTTATTGATAACGATGTGCGAGTCAATATGTACGGTGAATGGCAGTTTGGCGCAGGCAGAGGGTATAGAAATCAGGTGCTGCTTACGCTAGGAACGGGACTAGGTTCAGGAATCATCACTCAGGACAGGGTGCTTTACGGTACTACTTTCAGTGCCGGGGAAATCGGGCATATGAACATGTACAGGAACGGCCGCCCTTGCCGCTGCGGAAGCTCCGGCTGTCTTGGGAGGTACGTGTCCGCTGTAGGCATGGTCAACACTTTTAAGGAAAAGCTGGGTGAAGGCAGAACCAGTATCATTCAGACTTGGACAACCGGTAATAATGATGCCATAACCGCTTTGATGATCTCTGAGGCGTATGATCTAGAGGACAGCCTGGCTGTCGAGGTGATGCATGAGACAGGGGTTTTGCTTGGGTTTGGACTGGCCAATGTCATTAATCTGCTGAACCCGGATGTGGTCATTATCGGCGGGGGAATGGCGGCGGCAGGGGACAGGCTGCTGCGCAGTGCCCGGGAAACGGTAAATGCACATGCACTGAAACTGGCGGGCGGCAAATGCAGGATTGTTCAGGCTCAGCTTGGCAGCAGGGCCGGAACGCTGGGGGCTGCATACTACGCGTATAAGAAGGATTGTGTTAAGCTGGGAGATGAAGGAAAAAAAGTGTAATCTAGTGATTACCGTAGACATCAGGCAATCAAGAGTATTGATAAAATCGAAAATGATATCGAACAGCCGCTTGCCGCTCCAGAAATGGACTATGTAATCCGGTTTGAGGAGCCTGTTAAGTTTGCCCAAGCACTGCCGGAAAGTGAAGATCCAACGGAACAGCCTATCTCGTCTGTCTATACGTCTGTTCCCGATACTCATATCTATAAACAGATTAATGGACAGCAGAGTGAATGGATCGGTCCTGAGTCGTTAAAAGCAGGAGATGAAATTGAACTCACTTATTTTTATCCGCTGACCCCTGTTTTTTTGGCGATGGAAATTAAAGTGCTGAGTGAATAGCAAACACTGAAAAAAAAGCAGCATTCTGCTTGAATGGAGGAAGACATACCATGAGTTTACCTGTACAGATCCGTCCTATGACCCAAGAAGACATAGAGATGATCTATGAAGGCTTATCCGGTCACGATATCAGTAAACCACTAGAGTATATCAAAAGCTGCTGGGAAGAAAACCGTAGTAAAGAAAGAGTGACGCTCCTGGTGTCCCTTGAGAGTAAGCTTGCAGGCTGGGGCCATGTGGTGCTTCACCCGCAGTACCCCTACTTTAAAGAGCACGGAATCCCTGAAATCCAGAACTTTGACATTATCCCCCCGCTCCGCAAGCTGGGCATAGGGAGCCTGCTTATCGAGGCGCTGGAAAAAGAGGCATTTGTGCAGTCGGATACGATAGGTATAGGCTTCGGGTTGTATGCTGACTATGGTACTGCACAAAGAATGTACATCAAGCGCGGCTTTGTCCCCGATGGCAGAGGGATAATGTATAACGATATGCCCGTAGTTCCAGGAAGCCAAATTTGTGTAGATGATGATCTGACGCTATTTTTAATCAAAACCAAAGCATAAAACATTTAATTCCGATAAAAATAGCGCATGCTATGCTATATAGAGCGGACAGAACAAGCAGGAGGGCGAAAATGAAACGAGAGATCCAGCATGTACCCTATGGCTATGAACCACCAGCCAGCGAACGCAAAGGAACGCTAGTTTTCTATGATTCCTTTGAGCATATAAGTGATCAGGAGCTGGCTGAGGCAGCCCGGACGGCTACAGAACGCAAATTCACCAAGCTGGTGCTGTATCCGTTGCATGAAGAAACGGTAAGGCGGATGACGAAGGAGCCTGTACAGGCGTATTATAAGCGGGAAGACCGTTTACATGAGTGGAGAAGAGAACAGGGACTTTCATTTATCACTGTGGAAACTCTGGAGGGAAAGCGGAAGAAATATACGCCGCTCGATTCTGCACTCCGTCATATTAGTGAGGTGTATCCTTCGCCGTATTTCCTGTATCTTACACCAGAGATGGCTAATTTGTTTGCTTCTTATTCCTCCTTTGAGGAGTGGATCGTGAAGCTTCGGCTTATTCTGAGCGAAACTCCATCTACTATTCATCCAAGGCTTGAGAAATTTCGCCATCGCTGGGATGTTGCGGGCGACGAAGAGAGGAAATAACCTGTGGCAGGAGTTGGCCAGCACATTCAATGCCAGTCTCAAGCAGCAGTGAAGACCCAGGTCTCATTGCTGCTTGTTTTGTTGTTGCCGGTAACAATGTCCGCCGCTGCGGCTGCTGTCATTACACGCTATACAGCGTTATTGAGTGCTTCCCTGTTTGCGTTTGTAGTTGTACATTCTCCACTGGTAATGGATAAAGCAGCCAACGCAGAATCCGAGAATAGCGACAGTTGCTGCGACCGCTACCAATGCGGTGAAGATATATGCGGCAATATTCCAGCCTGCCAGAAAGCTGATCAGACCAGCGGCAAGACAGAAGACGGCTATGCTTTGGTTAAATTGCTGCTGCTCCCAATCTTCGTGCACATAAGCAGAGTGTTCTTTCTTGAGGAAATTTACCCCAACCTTCATCACGGGATTGTATCCGAACAGTAGACCGGACAAGCCGGCGGCTAGGGGAATCGCAAGTATCCAATGTTGTCCTGTAAGCCAGGTTAATAATACGGAGATCACGATAACTGCCTGGTTGGTTTTGACCAATGGTCTGGGGATTCCTTTGGATTTGATATCTTTACCCATCTAATTCACACCTTTCGCATTGGAATTAATTAAATTATAGCGGATCCCTCTGCCACTAGCAATCAGAAAAGACTTATTTAATCTCAAAATTTCCATCCTTTACGTTCGTGTAGGTAATGTCCTTAGTCCACATGGCTCAGTCGCTTCAACAGTTTAACTCAAATGAATTATTCTTTGACTCCTTCAGCCTTGAAAGTTAAGCTGTTTTTTGTCTGCAAGTTTCCTTCTTCCAAAAAAAGAGACTTAAAAAAGTGACTTTCAGCGCCAAACCGAAAGAGTCATGAAGAATTCTGAAATCTGGTATGTTAAAGTGTAAATAGTTAACAACACAAGAAAGAAGGGCTGAATATGATCTATGTTGTGCTGGACGACCGAGGCTTTACCGATACGTGACGGTCCGGATTGTAAAGAATACGCGCTAAATTTGTAAGCTGATGCTAGCTGATGAAGTCTATGTGAACAGAAATTTTCGCTACTATAGGAATCAGGAGGATATTCAGTGGATGGCCCATATACTAGTGGTTGAAGATGAACAGCCGATCAGCGATTTGATTACCATGAACCTTAAGCTGGTCGGACACACGTATTCCAAAGCTTATACCGGTTCAGAGGTTTCTGGAATTCTAGAACAGGAGCGAACGGATCTTATTCTGCTTGATGTGATGCTTCCCGGTATGGACGGGTTTGAAGTGATGCAGCAGATTGCCCACTTGCGGATTCCGGTAATTCTGATTACGGCCAAAAATGCATTGGCAGACCGCATCAAAGGGTTCGAGTTAGGTGCGGATGATTATATTATAAAACCCTTTGAAATCCTTGAGCTGCTGGCCCGTATCAATGTCGTGCTGCGCAGGAACGAACAAACTGCCTCTGCTTTTATTTGCGAAGAGGTGGAGGTCCGGTTTCCGGAACGTCAGGTCCGGGTAGACCAGTTGCCGGTGGATTTGACCACCCGGGAATTTGAGCTGCTCGAAGTGTTGATCCGCAACCGGAATATAGCCCTCTCGAGGGAAAAGCTGCTTGAATTGGCCTGGGGCTATGATTTTGCCGGCGACACCCGCACCGTGGATGTCCATATCCGTCAGCTGCGCAAAAAACTGGGCTGGGAAGAACGAATCAAAACCGTATTCAAGCTGGGCTACCGCCTGGAAGTTCAGGTCTAGCCATGCGGTTCTGGCATAAGATTCTCCTCTCCGTCCTCGTGCTCTTCATTGCAGCCCTCGATGTAAGTGTAATTATGGTGATGAAAAAAAGCTGGCAGCTGAACATGGACAGCGAGACTAAGCGGGCGGCCAGCGAGCAGCTGCTGATTGCCAATAATATATACGAGAATCTTGATTCTATCCTGGCACGGGGCATCACCCTCACCCCTGTCTTGCTGCTCAGTGTGGCTGAGTCATATGGTGAACACTACCGCACACAAGGAATTGGCTTGGAGCTGCGGGAGAACGGTCGGCTAATCTACCCGAATACGGGCGGAAAGGACGGTATGCAGGATGAACATACCATCCGGTTATCCATGCCGCTTCCTGCTCCTTACCAGCATATGGAGCTGGCCTATAAGCGCGATATCAGCGGGCTGTATGCCCAGCAGCAGGAGCTGAACCACTTCTTTGTAATGATTAACTGGATTGTAGGTCCGGTGCTGGCGCTGCTGCTCTATCTCCTCATCCGCCAACTGACCAAGCCGCTCAAGCAGCTGTCGGAGACGACCAAGACAATCGCTGAGGGCAATTATTCGAACCGTGTGGAGCTGCACAGTAAGGACGAGTTCGGAGAGCTGGCACTCAATTTCAACCGGATGGCTTCGGTGGTGGAGCAGCGGATGACCGATCTCTCCGACATGGCCGAGGATAAACAGCGGATGGTCGATAATCTTGCCCATGAACTGCGTACACCGCTGACCAGTATGCAAGGTTTCGCTGAATTTCTCACTTCGGCGAACATTGGCCAGGAAGAACAGATAAAGGCTGGCCGCTATATTTGGAGTGAAACGATCAGGCTGAAGAATCTTGCCTTTAAGCTGCTCGATTTGTCCGTCCTCCGGCACCAGCCTCTGGTGCAGTCAGAGGTGGATGTTTCTGGACTGTTCGAGGCGGTAGTGCAGACGGAACATCAAAAAATAACTGAGAACGGAATACTGTTGCAGATTGACAGCTCCATCCCCACCGTGTGGGGAGATGCCGATCTGCTGGCATCCTTTCTGGTGAATTTAATCGAAAATGCCATTCATGCTTCAAAGCCAGGCTGCCAGATCCGCTTGCTAGCCTATAATCAGAACGGGGAGGCTGTGCTGGAAGTGCGTGACAGCGGAAGCGGGATGACGGCGGAACAGAGCAAGCGTGCCTTCGAGCCGTTCTATCGGGCGGACCCTGCACGTTCACGGACCTATGGCAATGCCGGTCTCGGTCTCTCCTTGTGCCGGCAAATTGCCGAGGCGCATCAAGCCAGAGTTGAGCTGCAATCTGTTCTTGGTGAAGGGACAAGCATCCGCATCTTTTTACAACTCCATAACAACTGTCCTCCTACTCCATAACATCTTGGGATTAAGGTATAGACAGATTCAACATCTTTGATCCCAATGGAGGTAATACAATTGAGCAAGAACAAACTGTCTGCTACGTTAGCTGTTATCCTATTTTCAGGAGCTGTGCTCACTGTCAGCGCGACTCTCGTCCCCAGCTTAGTGAACTCCGCAGTCGTCGCCAAGAACAGCCCGGAAATTCAGGGTAGTGCCCAGCTGGCTTTAACCGGAAGCACCGTCCCTGTGCTGAAAGTTGAGGCACCGGCGCCGGTGTCCACTGTGAAAGAAGACCTGCTTAAGCAGATGACTGAGGCGCAAATCCAGCAGATCTATGACTTCATAGACAAGCCGGGCGATCCTCGCAATTCAGGCCGGGAAATGACCGATTCAGAAGTGAACCGCAGACTGGTTCTGGATGACCAGTATGTGTATGATGGGCTCCGCCCCAAACAGCAGCTGCCGTTAAAGCCGGGACAAGCAGAAGTGTATCTGGATTTGGAGACCAATACGTACACATACCCGGAGCGGAGTTTGACCGATGAAGAGCTGCTGCAGCTGATTGACTGGTCCTACCGGGTCAATTATATCTTGTCCAAACGGAATGTGACTGCGCCCCCCCTGCCGCAGGAATTCAGCAAGGCTGAAGCGCAGGCGCTGGCGGCTGAAAGTGTGCGCAAGCTGTTTGATGCCGATATTTCCAAGCTGCAAACGACAGTTATTCTAGATGAACTAAGACTGGACAAACATCCAACCTGGAGCGTTCATTGGTCTCCTTATAAGTCGCAAACCCTGCGGGGGCAAGGCAAGGAATTTTGGCAATATCACGTAATAATTGATGCGAAAACCGGGGTCGTGCTAGATACGACAGCAATTAATTTGGCGCTGAAAAGAACTCCCATCGACAAAGCGGCCGCCAGTGCCATTCAAAAGGATGCCAGCTGGATTCAAAAAGCCACCCAGATCGTTACGGACAAGCAGGGGGAAACAAGAAACATTGTCAAAGCTTATCTGACCGATACCGAAGTTAACAACAAACGCGGGATGGTGGCAGTGAAACTGTTGTTGGAAGACGGAAGCAGCTATACAGCGGAATTCCGCTATCCGAATCAGGCCCTGCGCTGCCTTATCTATGAGGCTGCCGACAAGGCCGATTAAGCAGAAACCGTTTCAAAAAAACGAGTACAAAGTTCCAAATAACAAGAAAAAAAACTTTTCAGCCCTTTCGCTTCCCTGCAGGAAGCCGGAAGGGCATTATTCGTTCCGGGTGTCAGAAGAAAATAGAGTTTTATATAGATTGAACTAAAGTAAAACATGAAACCATTTTTAAACATAATCGTAGCATATTGTAAATAAATAGAATTGAGGTGAAGTATGAAAGCTGCTTTTGATTACTTAAGAAGAGCCTATTATAGGCTTAGTTATTATTATCAGAAATTTCAATTGATTGTAATGTCTTTTGTAGTTGTTGGAATAGTTGATTATTTTTTTATTTACGAGATTTTCGTTTCATTATCAGCATTATTTCCTGTTTTTATTTTAGAAATTGCTCCAGTCATTATTATCATTTTATCAATATTTATTATTCGAGGAATCGTTAAATTTATAAAGAAGATGAAAGAAAACAAACACTTACTATTTTTATTCTAACTAGAAATTATAGTTCAAACGACAGATGAAGCTGGATTTGAAAAATTAGCACGGTTATACATAGATATAGAGGGCTTTGATGGCTGAAGTAGCAATAAAGGTATCTATGGGGATGACTGGTTGAGCCTGCATTCCGTTGACTGGCTCTTGTTAGCTTCCAAATTTATAGCTTGGTGGCAGGAAGGTGTCATCCTGTCTAAAAGCCAGGCAGCAGATTGGGGGCTTTTACATCTTAGTGGCGGATGGAAAGAGAATTTGAAGCGATGCAAGAAGCTAAGGAAGGATCCATCCATGGTAACATGTCTAGAGTATTCCGAATGGCTGAGTAATTTGGAGCCAGCTATTATAGAAGCATCACATGATCTGGACAGAGCTCTCGAAACAACTATTCACTAAAGTAGAATCTTTACAGTCCTATAGAAAGACAGTTAATAATAACTTTTCCGCTAACAGGAAACGCAAGCTCACGCAGGTTAGAAGATTAAGACCTCCCTTTAGAAGCAAACATAGATGTAATAGCTTCTAATGGGGGGGATAAGGGCAGTCTTGTTGAAGAAGGTATACCATTGTAATATAGTATTTTAACAATGAAATATTGGAGGTCCTTATGGAATTCAAAACTGCAAATGTAAACCATCTTCCTGCAATTGTCCGTTTATTAGCGGATGATGAATTGGGGGCTACCCGTGAGCGTTTTGAACACCCACTGCCAAAAGCATACATTGATGCTTTTGCAAAGATTGAACAGCAGATTGGTAATTCCATAATCGTTGCTTTGGATAACAACGAAGTTATTGGTTGTCTTCAGCTTACAATTATTCCGGGGATTGCAAGATTAGGAACGACACGCGGTCAAATTGAAGGTGTTCGTATTGACAGTGATTATCGTGGCACAGGAGTTGGAGAGTCCTTATTTCGTTATGCTATTAATGAGGCTAGAGCAATGGGGTGCGGGATAATTCAACTGACAACTGATAAAAAACGTAAAGATGCCCATCGGTTCTATGAACGACTTGGATTTGTTGCTAGTCATGAGGGTATGAAACTTTTACTAAGTACTTAGTCATTGAACTATCGGGAAACGATAACTCAAAAAGACATGAGGGCATATAACACTTTGATGGAAAGGGAATCAGTGAAATTTAACCATAATTGATGTATGGAACAAATTGGTATTATAAAATATGGTTCACGGTGTGCATTTAAGCGCGCAGCGTCGCATGTTATAATAGTTTTTTCTTCAAAAGCCGAAAAGATTCCGACCTCTATAGGCGGAGATGAATCGGCGGTTTTCAACTATTCAGCGAACATATGTGCTACACTGTAAGAAAATACTACAAAAGGGGGTGTCGCACATGATCGTTCATCAAGCCTATAAATACCGCATCTACCCGAATACCGGGCAACAGCAACTCATTCGTCGAATGTTTGGCTGTTGCCGCTTTGTGTTCAATCATTTCCTGGAAGAGTGGAACCAAACCTATGCCGAGACAGGCAAAGGTTTGTCCTATCAGACCTGTGCGACACAGCTCCCCTTCCTAAAAACACAATATGACTGGCTCAAAGAAGTCGATAGTATTGCTTTACAGTCCGCCGTTCGGCATGTGGCAGATAGCTTTGACCGCTTTTTCAAAAAGCAAAATCAAGCGCCTCGCTTCAAAAGCCGGAAGCATCCAGTACAAAGCTACACCACGAAATTCACGAACGGAAATATCGCCATTGAAGGCAACCAATTGAAGCTTCCCAAGCTCGGCTGGATGCGTTTCGCCAACTCTCGGAAGCTGGAGGGTCGTATACTGTCCGCTACGGTACGGCAAAACGCCAGCGATAAGTATTTTGTCTCCCTGGTTTGCGAGGTCGAAAAGACCCCGCTCCCACAAGCAGATGCACATATCGGCATTGACTTGGGGCTTAAGGAATACGCTGTGTGCTCCAACGGCGAACATTTTGCCAACCCCAGGTTTTACCGTCAATACGAGAAAAAGCTTGCGCTGTGGCAGCGGCGTTTGGCAAGACGCACACCAGGGGGCTCCAACTGGAAGAAAGCCAAGAAACACATTGCTCGTATTCACGAACACATTGCAAATTCCCGGAACGATTTTCTCCACAAGATGACAACGAAGCTGATCCGTGAGTGCCAAACGATCAGCATCGAACATCTGCATGTGGCGAATATGATTCAAAATCCCAAACTCTCCAAGTCCATCGCTGATGCGTCCTGGGGCGAATGGGTGCGTCAACTGACGTATAAAGCATCCTGGTATGGACGAACCCTCCGGGTTGCCGACACCTTCGAGCCGACCAGTCAGCAGTGCCACGTATGCGGCACGATCCATCCCGAAGTGAAGAACCTCTCGATTCGAGAATGGACATGTGTAGCTTGCGGAACACACCATGATCGGGATGAAAATGCGGCTCATAATATCAAACAGGTAGCGGTATAGCAATTACCTATAAAAATAAAACATAGAACTGCGGGAACGCAGGGATCGCTTGCCCATAAGAGGAGGTTGCTCCTCTGTTCGCAAGAATCCACCCCTTCAAGCGTCAGCTAAGTGGTGGAGATTCAATTTGTCGCATTATTATATGAAAATATATCGATCAAGGTGCATTAAAACTAGCTAGAAAAGTTGAAAAAAAAGATGTCCGCATGACCAATAAAAGCGTAGTGTTGAAACCAGCAACTCTGCGCTTTTTTTGTGCAAATTACCTAATTATGTATGGTTTATGGAGAGTTAATGAACATCAATTAATAGAATAGGAATGGGGGCAAATATGGATCAGGTATTACAGAAGATAGCCAATTTGATTAGCGGTGAGGTTAAAAGAGTCACCATTGGGATTTCGGGTCATGGTGCATCTGGAAAGACAACGTTTGCCCATAGTTTTTTAAAGCTTCTGGGACATGATGATGTGAATTATATTAATACTGACCCCTATATTGTCAGCTCTCATCTTAGGAAATACACTTTTATCGACTATGAATATAACAATGAACTTCATCATGAAAAAATGACTGCTTGTCACCCTGCTGCTCATCATATATTCGCTTTAGAAAGAGACATACATATGTTAAGAGATGGTTTAGATTTTTATACAATAGGCACGAATTATACAAAGAGTACGTTAATATCTTCACACAACAAAATAAATATAGTGGAAGGCATGAGTGTTGCCTTTACAGACCCAAATTTGTATGACCTGAAAGTTTACTTATATACGGATGGAGAAACCGAGTTGATGAGAAGGAGTATACGTGATGTTTCTGAAAGAGGAACAGATATTAATTATTTAAGAAAATCTCATGAAGAGCGTAGAATTCAATATGATTTATTTATGCACCCGTATCATCAAAAATTTGATATAGTTTTAAAAAATTCCAACGAAGAGTATATTCTTGAAAAAAGCTGTTTTAATTAAAATGTGAAATAAAGACAAATTGGATATTGAGATTATAAGGTTTACGGGTTCTGGAAAAACATCAATAGTAGATGCTTTACAGTTAAAATCGCACAGTAGGCACATCATTTTAAGACCCTCTTTCCTTCGGGATTGAGGGCTTTTTTCTGCTAATAACTGAATGGCGGAAGCACCGTCCAATTGTGGGGAGAACTCCCTTCTTTCGGATGGCTTATGACGATCGTCACTTATCATATGACGGTCTTTTTTAATATATTTACGACGGGGAATATATTTGTCAAGAAGGAGCGGGAAGGTTGAATAACGAAATAGAAATCAAGCAGTATAGTGTTGGAAAAATATTGGGTTTATGGGCTATAGTCACGTTGCCAATGTTCTTTATTCGATTCGGACTGATGCCGTTTCTGGTGCCAATCGTCAGTTTTCATCCGCTAATTGTCTTTTGGATGCTTATGATTGTCGGCATGATCTGGCAGTTTGTACTATCTGTCATCATCTTGAAAAAAGAACTGGGCAGTTTAAGCTGGGAGAAGCTGAAAAAAAGACTGTGGCTGAATCATCCGGTTCATCCGAAAAAGTTTAAAGTCTACAAAGTCGCTTATTCATTCACGCTTCCGATCATCCTATACGCTTTTTTCTTTGAAAACTCAGGTTTGTTCCAGTTTGTAGGAGAAGCGCTCAACCGGATTTTCCCGTTTATGGCTCCTCAGGAGTATACAAAGATACAAAATCTGATGGCTCCTGAATTTGTCGGTGCCTGGTATCTGCTTGGTATTGCGCTTGTCAGTTGTTTGTTTAATTATTTACTGGGAGAAGAGTTGTTCTTCCGTGGCATTCTGCTGCCGCAGATGAAGGGAGCCTTTGGAAGATGGGATTGGGCCATGAACGGCGTTTTGTTCGCTTTTTACCACCTGCATAAAATAACGGATATTCCTATGATTCTCATCGGATCGATTTTTTTCGGCTTTTTAAATGTCAGATATCGCAGCTTTTGGCCATCCGTCATCATTCACGGGGTGGAAGCCATACCAGTGCTTTTAGGCGTTATTGCGGCCATTCTAGGAATCATGCTGTGAAGTGAGCGATTTCTAAAGGATGTGTGGTTTCATGAATATTTCAACAGTTCATACCCTAAGCAATACGAAAGTATCGAAATTATTTTTCTTTGGACTGGCATGCTCTTACGTGGTCCTGTTATTGCTTTACTTTGTTTTATCTCAATATAAAGGCTTTGCGGTGGTTACGATCCTAATCGGGCTCTATTTCTTAAGACACTCGAAACGAGTGTTAAATCATCCTGAGTATCATCCCATTGTAGCCGTATCCCCGATTGTCGAAATCGTTCTCCTCTTTCTTCTATTCCTGGGAAGCAGAACAGAAATCGAGAGTATCGTATTTGTTCTCTTTATTGCGGATCTTCTCTTACACTACAAGTCGTGGTATGCTTTTCCGTTTGCTTATGGTGGATATTTAGCCTACATTTTTTTGTGGTCACCAGGCGGAGAAGATTTATGGCGGAATATGTTCCATATTTTGAGCTATTCGTTTTTGGTAATACCAATCTGGAGCACCAAGCTGCTGCTCAATCAAAGGGATATGAACCTTCGATTAAACGAATCTTTGATCCAGGAAGCTAGAACTAGAGAAGAGATGGCGGCATTAAAAGAGAGAACGCGGATTGCGGAAGAGGTTCATGATACGATGGGACACACGTTAACTACAGCGATCGTCGCCCTTGAGGGAGCCCAACTGCTCTTCGATAGAAAACCGGAGGAATCTCTTCGGAAGATCCTCATCGCACGCGAGCAGCTGAAGCAAGGACTCGGCAATATCCGTCAGGTTGTCAAAACATTAAAAGCAAAGGAAGGGACTATTGGCGACTTGGGGCTTAAGGAAGGAATACAGAAGATCATGACCGATACGGAAAAGCAGACGGGTGTTCAATTTATTTTACATTTTGAAGAGGTCACCCATCTAATTTCTCTTCAGAAGTATGTTATGATCAACTTCATAAAGGAATCGATCACCAATGCGCTAAAACATGGCAAAGCAAGTGCAATGGAGATCTCTGTCCTTGAGCAGCAAGATACGATTCATATTAGGGTAAAGGACAATGGAATCGGCAGCGATTCATTCATATTTGGGTTTGGTCTGAAAACGATGGAAGAAAGAATTGAGGCCATCGGAGGTCAGTTGAGTGTGCAAAGTGAGCCTATGAAGGGATTTGCACTCCATGTCCGGATGCCTGTTGCAAAGGGGGACGGTTAATGGATAGCGATCGCAAAATCAGCGTCATGCTTGTGGATGATCATAAAATTATGCTTGAAGGTCTGGAAACTTTGCTTTCGATAAGATCGGAGATAGAGATTGTTGGGACGGCCCAAACCGGCGAAGAAGCACTTGAACGGCTGCACTCGGTTGTTCCGGATGTCATCCTGATGGACATCCGCATGCCGGGTATGGGAGGCGTAAAGGCAACCGAAGCCATTAAGGAGCTCCACCCGCATGTGATTATACTCATCTTAACGACCTTTGACGATGATGAGTATATTATAGAGGCTTTATGCAACGGAGCTTCCGGTTATTTGCTTAAAGACATCGATGGAGAGAAGCTTGTTCAATCCATCGATGAAGCGCTCTCCGGAAATTTGCTGCTTACTGGTAAAGTGGCAAAAAAGCTTGCTCTCACGATCCGCAATAAAAACAGGGGGTTTGAAAAAGCAGGTAAGGAACTTGAGCTAACGCAAAAAGAACTTGACCTTGCAAGGCTGCTTATTGAAGGATATAACTCAAAGGAAATTGCCGGAAAATTATTTTTGACTCAGGGAACGGTAAAGAACTATTTAAGTGACATTTATTCCAAGATCGGTACCAATGACCGGGCTAAAGCAGTCTTGTTATTAAAAAGATATTTATCAACATGAGAGAGTGGTGTCAGGAACTGGATTAGTGACTCTGCTTTGAATACGGGTTAAAAACTCTGACCAGGTGGCTTTATCCTGGTCAGTTTTTTCATTATTAAGCTTCTTCAAATTGATCTACAGTTCCTTATCTAGTTAGAGCGGTGATTTTCAATAGGCACCGTAAAGTTTAATTTTAAAATAATTTCACGTTGACATTTAGGCCTCTTCCGTGGTTTTATTATGTAGACCGATTGTTATAAAAGTAAAAGGAAGTGTAGAGCTTGTCGAACAAGCACAATGCACGGGAGGCGATTGTGGACACCGCTTCAAGGTTGTTTTTTACCCAAGGTTATCATGCTACCGGGCTAAGTCAGATCATCAAAGACAGTGAATCGCCGAAGGGATCGCTATATTATTATTTTCCCCGTGGCAAAGAGGAGCTGGCCTTGACCTGCATTAACCGGACCAGTGAGATCGTCGCTAAGCAGCTGCGTCATTATGTGGAAAATGGCAAAAGTGCGGCAATCGCGATTCAGGATTTCATTCTGGGAATGGCTGCTGATGCTGAGAACTCAACCTTTAAAGGCGTTGTTCCGTTCAGCTTCTGGCTGTCTGTAGAAACCTCCTGCGTCAGCGAGGAGCTGCGGACAGCATGCCAAGCCGTATTCAACGACTGGCAGGACGTTGTCATGCAACAGCTGCTTGCTGAAGGCACAGATCAACAAATGGCAGCCGATAAGGCTTCCGTTGTGATTTCTTTGTTTGAAGGGGCACTGCTCCAGACATTGACGTACCGCAATACACAGCCGCTGCTTGCAGCTGCTAGAGCTATACCCGCCATACTGGATTGACAAGAAAGAATATAGAGAGAAAACTATACATTTTCAGGAGGATACAAGAGTGGAAGCAACGATGCAAGGAAAGAAGCAAACCCCAGAAAGAAAGTTCAAGACAATTCCGATCCTCGTCTCCTTATTGCTCGCCGGATTTATCGGCATGTTCAGTGAGACTGCGTTGAACGTGGCATTGACGGATTTAATGCAGGTGCTGAATATCACACCTACAACGGCCCAATGGCTGACAACGGCTTACTTGCTGACACTCGGAATTCTCGTTCCGATCTCAGGTTTGCTGCTGCAATGGTTCACAACAAGACAGTTGTTTATCGCTGCGGTAAGTTTCTCAATTCTGGGAACCTTCCTGGCTGCCATTTCGCCAAGTTTTGAGTTTTTGCTCACGGCACGCGTCGTTCAAGCGATGGGAACTGCACTGCTCCTGCCGCTGATGTTCAATACGATTCTGCTCATCATCCCAGCCGAGAAAAGAGGGGGAGCGATGGGACTGATTGGACTCGTGATCATGGTTGCTCCTGCAATCGGCCCAACCATTGCCGGACTATTGATTGAGAGCTTAAGCTGGCACTGGATTTTCTGGCTGTCGCTGCCGTTCCTGGTAGCTGCACTGATCTTCGGAATTCTGTTTATGCAGAACGTTTCTGAAGTGACGAAGCCGAAAATTGATGCACTTTCCATTCTGCTGTCTTCGTTAGGTTTTGGAGGCATTGTCTACGGATTCAGCAGTGCCGGTGAAGAAGCGGGCTGGGGAAGCCCGAAAGTAATTATTGCCATCGCTATCGGTGTAGTAGCACTCGTGCTGTTCGCTGTTCGCCAATTAACGATGAAGCAGCCGATGATTAATCTGCGTGCATTCAAATATCCTATGTTTACAGTTGGCGTGCTTATGGTCTTCATCTGTATGATGGTTATCCTTTCATCCATGCTGATTCTTCCGATGTATCTGCAGCAAGGCCAAGGTTATACTGCCTTTAAAGCCGGTCTGCTCCTGCTTCCAGGCGGAATTATCAATGGTCTGATGTCGCCGATTATGGGACGCTTGTTCGATAAATATGGACCTAAATGGCTCGTGATTCCAGGGTTGGTCATTGTAGCGGTATCCCTGTGGTTCTTCTCCAGCATCACTCCAACATCCACCGTTGTGTTCGTTATCGTGCTTCATAGTGCGCTGATGATCGGGATTTCGATGATTATGATGCCTGCCCAGACGAACGGGATTAACCAGCTTCCGCTGCAATATTATCCCGATGGAACTGCCATTATGAATACACTGCAGCAGGTAGCCGGTGCAATCGGTACTGCCTTGGCAGTCAGCATCATGACCGCTGGCTCGAAGAGCTTCATGAAGACCGTAACTAATCCAGCCGATCCTATCAATATTGTTCCGGCATTTACACATGGGGTTCAGAACGCCTTTATCTTCGGAATGATTATGGCTATTGTTGGACTGGTTGTCGCCTTCTTCCTGAAACGTGTCATTGTACAGCACAAAGCTCAGGGCATGATGCACTAATAAGAACATTTGTAGTTTTAGAAGCACATCCGCAATGCGGGTGTGCTTTTTCCATATGCTGGACGATATTTGTGAAATAATGTATAGTGTACATAGAATAACGATGTATTAAGGAACGGTGTCAGACTTTGGCCTAATTGAATCCTGAAGGGAGTGTTAACAAAATGAAAGTCAGCAAAGAAATGCTTAAGGGCAGCACAGGGACGTTGATTCTAACGCTGCTGCTGGACAAGCCGCAGTACGGATATGAGCTGATCAAGGAGCTGGAGCAACGTTCCGAAGGTGTATTTTCCTTAAAAGAAGGTACACTGTATCCCATTCTCCATGCGATGGAAAGTGAGCGCTGGGTAGAGTCTTACTGGGTAGAGGTTGAGGGGCGGAAGCGCAAATATTACCGGATATTGAAGGAAGGCGCGGAGAAGCTGAAGGAGAAACAGTCCGAGTGGCGTTTATTTAAAAAAGCGGTGGATACTGTAATTGGGGAGGGCGGAGCATAGTGGAGTCGAAAAGTGGGCTGGAGCAGTATTTGGACAACGTATGCGGTGAAGTCAAAGCCAAGAAAATGCATGCCGAGATCCGCAGCGAGCTTAGGGGCCATTTGGAGGATCTGATGATTGAGCAGGAAAGTCTTGGTGCATCCAAAGCAGAGGCAGAAGTTTTGGCGGTTGCGCAAATGGGTGATCCGAAAGCTGTAGGAAAGGATCTGCATCATATTCATAAACCAAGGACTCCATGGGGTTTGCTGGGAGCTCTGCTGTTGTTCTCTGCGATTGGGTTGTTGGGGATGAGCTCATTGGAAGCAAGCTTTATGAACAACCCGAGAGTTCCTGCAAGCTTTCTGCCGAAGCAATTAAGCTTTATGTTGATCGGGATTGCTTTAATGACTGCCTGCTATTTCATCAATTTTCGCAGGCTTCAAAAGCTGTCCTGGCTGCTGTACATCTTTTCAATAGCAGGGATAATCGCAAGTTTGAAATGGGGCCTCTATGTGAACGGGAGCCGGACTTATTTTTTGGCTTTTGGGGGAATCGTGATCAACCTGGTCTCCTATAGTCCTTATATTGTGCTGGTTGCGCTGGCAGGCATCTTCTCAAAATTTAAAGCGGATGGCAAGCTGGGAACTAAGCGGAATTTGCTCCCGGAGTTAGTTATTCTCCTTGGACCGGCGGCGGCCTATATCATTGCTGGCCCCATACCTGTGTTGTTGCTGTATTTGGTCTGTTCTCTGATATTGTATACCTGGCTTTCCGGGGCCTGGTTGCGTTCGACGTTGATCGGTGGTTTTTTTCTAGCGGCGGGCCTCCGGTATGCGGGGAATAATCAACAGATGAGAGACCGGATTCTGGGTGCAATCAATTACAATATTAATCTGGAGTCCAGTGGATTTGTCTATAAGACCCTGAATGAGGTCATTGCTTCAGCAGGCTGGAGCGGACATGGCTTCGGTGCTGAATTCGAGAGGCTGTCGTATGCATATTCAGATATGCTTCCTGCTTATTTGGTATACTGCTTCGGATGGGGCGGCGGGCTGGTGCTGCTGGGTATAACTCTTTGGTTTTTAATCAAGCTCTTCTCTTCAATTCAGGCAGTGAAAGATTATTATGGCAAGAGTGTTATTATTGCTCTGTCACTCATACTTGCTATGGGACTGTTCTACGGTCTGCTGGTGCTAAGCGGCAAAATGATTCTGACCAGCATTCCATTTCCGTTCATGAGCTATGGGGGCCATGTTCTCATTGAATATGCGGCGCTTGGACTGCTTATGGGCATCTACCGGCGCAAGGATATCACACCTGCTGAACATGAATCACGTACTATAAGGGGGGCATTATGACACAGCAGAGCCAATTCGGTTCACATTGGAATAGAAAGATCCTGCTAAGCTTATCCATTCTTCTGGGTACGGCGGCAGGATACTCAGCATTCGTAGCTAAGCCTGCTTACGCCGCTGGTACACAGCAATCCGCAGCCGTGTACAAACAGTTCCAGACATATGTACAGCAGTCATCTACACTCGTTAAGGCGCGCAGCTATCTCATCAATCATATTGACGAAGCCGGGCTCTGGTATGCTACCCAAATGACTTTGCAGTTAGAAAATGCGCAGAAGGCCGAATTGCCAAAATATACGGAAAAATTGGATTCGGAAGCGGTCCGTCAGGCGATTGACGCAGCGGTTCGGAAAAACGGACTTACCTATACCTCCTTGCTAAACAACATTAAAGATTCCAAGATACGTACAGTACTAATTGAAGGACGAGATAAAGGGTATAAAATCAGAACCAGTGAAGGCATGTACTATCCGGTAATGAATTATGAAAGCTATAAGGCGTTCAAGCCTCATATTAAGACTGATATAGGAACATATATAGATATGATGGCAGCAGAATCGAACAAGCCTAGTCTCAAGGAAGGTTCAATCATAATTAGCTGGAATGAGCTTTTGGCCAGGACACTTGCAATGGAAGATTTCGTTAGAAGGTATCCGCTCTCTGACAGGCTTGAAGCGGTCAAACTTACACTATGGAGTAAAAAAGTAAATCTGTTCATTGGCTCCGGCAATACACCAGCGTATGATTATATCGAAGAAGGTGCTCCGGTTATTATTAACTCTGAACTCCGGCAAGCTTATGAAGCTGCAATTCTGACCGGCAGCGGAGATAGCGAACTTCTCAGAACCATAGAGGAGTTGCTCGCACTGCTGGACCGCAATAACAATGAGTTTACTCCTGATGTTCAAAAGTTTATCAATACGTACTTGGATCCGAACTAGGGGAAGGAAGGAGCTTTATCTTAATTATGAAGCAGCATAGGACAGGCAAAAGGCTGACGGCGATCATGCTCTTGCTGATCTTGGGGATGACCTCAGGCAACACCGAAAGCTCTGCAACAGCGGCAGGTGAACCCGGACAGAAGGCAGGCGCATCAGCACAGCAAGTTAGCACCCAGAAGAAGAATAACCTGCCCAATGGTTTTGTTTATCTGGATGAGATCATTCCAACCGCACAATATGAAATTCGTTATTATAGCGATAATAATTTTACCGGTACACGGGTTGACGGGTACAAAGCTCCTCTGGCGATCTTCTCAAAAACGGCGGCGGCGGCATTGAAGAAGGTTAGTGACGATTTGGAGCGAAAAGGATACATTCTTAGAATATATGATGCTTACCGCCCGCAAAAAGCAGTTAATCATTTTGTCCGCTGGTCGCAGGATGCCGGAGACATTAAGATGAAGCTGCAGTATTATCCTAAGCTGGACAAACAGAATCTGTTCAAGCTTGGTTTTATCGCCAAAAAGTCGGGACATTCCAGAGGCAGCACGATTGATCTGTCTCTCGCCGACAAAAAAACGGCTGCCCTGGTCGATATGGGCAGCCGGTATGATTTTTTCGGCGAGATCTCCTATTATAATACTTCACTGGTCAGCGCCAAGCAGCATGCCAACCGCAAGCTTTTGAAAGATGCTATGGCGAAGCATGGGTTTAAGCCGTACAGTAAAGAGTGGTGGCATTTTACGCTGATTAAAGAGCCTTTTCCGAAACAGTACTTTACCTTTAATGTAGAATAACAAGCTGGGATGATTTACGAAAAATCCGAAATCCCTACGCAAAGCCTCCATAGCCATGACTGTTTCACAAATCCGCCCTGCGTTTTCTCGGCATTCGGTTCATGTTGGCGTTCAGCGGCATTTTTCCCAGCAGTTCGGAGGCGACGATCCCCAGCAGTACTAGCGCTGCCCCGGTGTAACCTTGCATGGACAGCTGTTCCCCGGCAAACCAGAAGCCGAAAAAGGCAGCAAACACAGGCTCAAGGGAGAAGATCAGGCCGGTGCGTGTCGGGGTAGTGTATTTCTGGGCTACCGGCTGTAAGATAAAGCCGCAGGCGCTACAGAGAATGCCAAGCGCAAGAATCGCAATCCAGCCTGGCATGGAAGACGGCAATGACGGTGTCTCGAAGACAGCAGACAGCACAAGGGCGTACCCACCGGCAAAACCTAACTGCAAAATGCCGATATTCAAGGAGTCGCAGGTTTTTACCGCTTTGCCGGTGACAAGGATCTGCACAGCATAAAATACTGCTGACAGGATGCACAGCAGGTCACCCGGCTGCACATGCAGCGAGGAATTTAAGGTCAGGAGCCCGATCCCCGAAATGGCCAGCACAGCGCCAAAGATCTGCGGGGGAGCGACTCTTTTTCTGAAAACAAGCACATCAATCAGTGGAACAAAAATAACGGTCAAAGCGACCAGGAATCCGGCATTGGAGGTAGTAGTTGTCTTCAGTCCGAAGGTGATGCAGGTGAATACGAACAGCAGCAGGAATCCGAGCAGTGCTCCATATTTCAAGGTTCTAAGGTCTATTCTGCGTAGACGCTTGTGAAACAAAATGGCCGCCAGCACAAAAGCAAGGCCGAAACGCAGTGCAATCAGATTAAATTCCCCCAGTGTATCCAGTCCCATCTTCATGAAGATGTAGGAGGAACCCCAGAACATCGTTACTACAATGAGCATTAGCTCAGCCTTAAGCGGCTTCATCTCGTCATCATCCTTCTTTACGTCAAGTGATTATAGTATAATATGGCTTATTACATAAGGTAACTGAATGTTTATCATAGGAAGCATGAGGAAAATTCATGTAAGTTAAGAAGGGGGCCGGAGTCCTTGAGCATCACTAAATATGAGGTGTTTCTGAAGGTTGTGGAGCTGGGCAGCCTGACCAAAGCCGCTGATGTTCTGGGCTTTACCCAGTCCGGGATCAGTCATACCATCAGCAGCCTGGAGATGGAATTCGGCTTTTCGCTGCTGGTAAGAAACCGCTCGGGGGTCAAATTAACGGTCAACGGTGAGCAGGTAGTGCAGCCTATCCGTGAGATCCTGAAATGGAATGAGCAGTTGAAGCAGCAGGTTGCCGACATTCACGGGCTGGAAACGGGGACGATTACGATTGGCACGTTTACCAGTGTGTCTGTGCATTGGCTGCCGGGGATGATTAAAGAGTTCCGCAAGGAATACCCTTATATTGAATTCAAGCTGATGGAGGGCGGCTATCTGGAGATTGAGCAGTGGATTGAGGCTGGGGTCGTCGACTGCGGTTTTATTTCACTCCCCACCCGGGATAAATTTGAGGTATTTCCCCTGAAACAGGACCGGATGCTGGCCATCCTCTCCCAAGACCATCCCTTGAGCAAAGCACCATATATGCCGCTTGCGCAAATGGCCTATGAGGATTTTATTATTCAGAAGGCCGGATCGGATTATGATGCCAGGCGTGTGTTTGAGCGGGCGGGAATCCAGCCGAATATCAAATTCACGGCCGGAGATGATTATGCCATCATTGCAATGGTGGAAAATGGTCTCGGCATCAGTGTTCTCCCTGAAATGGTCATCTCGCGCCAGAATCATAATGTAGCTATGCTGGAGCTGGAGGAGCGCAGTTTTCGCTCGCTTGGTATTGCTGTTCATTCGATGAAGTATGCATCACCGGCAACCCGGCGTTTTTTGAAGCATGTACAGGTTTGGCTGAAAGATTATCCGGAGTAACTCAATGGGCTGGAGGTTGAAATGGAAGCAAACTTTGATAGACTGCGCACGCAAGCAATGAACATTGTCGCAATTCCCCAGCATTACCGTTTGGTGATGGAAGACAGCACGCCAACGCGGGATGCGGTCAATCGCTCTTTTATCTGGGAAGACCCGGAGAACAGGGAATGGACCCTTGAGATCTCTCTGGATTTGGCTACCGGTTGTCTGGTGGACTTGAATGTGGATTTGGAACCTAATGAGGAAACCAATGACAGGGAAGATCCCAAGGGCATGGGGGAGGAAGCGAGGGAAATCGCAGATGCCTTTGTGGGCAAGCATGCGCCGGACGCGGCTGGTTTGACTTGGATTCATACGGATGACAGCAGAAGACGAATTACGTACAGGGAAGAAGTCGGTGGCCTGCCTCTCCCGGACACAGGTTGTGAGGTGACGCTGGATCAAGGGCTGGGCATTATCCGTTACCGTCATCATCTTAAATCAGCTCCAACACCGGAATGGCCTGCCGTCCTCGTTAACGAAGGTGCAGTAAAAGAACAATTGCTGTGTCATACCCATATGGAGCTGCAAATCACAGCATTTTCTCCTTCCATCTACGATGTGCCCGGTACAGAAGATGAGTATCGGATGGTATATAATCCGGCTCCGCTTATGCGATTTATTGATGCTGTAAGCGGAAGGGACTGCTTCGGACCTGAACATTACGCTTTGCCATCAATTCATTCGCTCAAAGTCGATGAAGGGCCGACAGAAACTGCGGGAAGTGGGCCGGAAGAAGCTAAAACGGGTGCAAACCGCAGCATTGCTGACTGGCAGCAGCTGCTTGGCATAAATCCGGAGCTATACGAGCTTGAGAAGTCTTCAGACGATGGCGAACGTATTATGTTGCAGTACAGGCATATAGATGAACTGGAAGATGAACCTGAGCAGGCAGCACTCTCTGTAGACGGATATATGAAGTATAGGTGGGGAGACAAGCTCAGGAATCTGGAATCTCCGTTTAAGCTGCAGATCGAAAAGACGACAGGAACCTTGCTCCGCTTTCATCGGAATGACCCGGGAAAGGAGCAGCCGCTTTCTCCCCTGAACCGGCAGCAATGCTGGGTTAAAGCGGAAGGGTTTCTGCGTGAGGTGTTCCCGGACTATGCTTCCTATCTGCGGCTGGAAGTTGATAAGGATGACCTGGAGGATGAACCCCGCAGCCGTGAGTTTTTCTTTTTGCCTGTCTACATTGGCGAGATCCCGGTTAACGGAGAGCGGGTAACGATTAGTATCAGCACAGCAACCGGGAATACCTGCCTTTATTCCGGCGTCTCTTGCGAGATGCTCCAACAGTTGGCTGAGCCCAGGCTTGCCCCGCTGCTAACACCTGAGATAGCCTTAGAAATCTATAAGCGATATATGGATGTCAAGCTTAGATGGATTAAGGATTCTAATGCGGTGCGGCCGGTATACCGGCTGATTTATGAACTTGTAACTATTCCACGGTCTGAGCCTTCTAGTGGATTCGTCAACTGTAAATTGAGATACATTGATGCCCGAAGCGGCGAACCGATTTGGGGGAAGTACTAAAGGGTGAAAGAAATTTCAGGTTGACGAATGTGAAATGGCATGAAAGAATGTACGCGTGTACATTAAGCGGTTACAAAGTTATTAGCCACGGAACTCTTCGTTCGTGCTTCATCGAAGAAAAGTGAACCAAAGGAGGAATAAGATGAAACAGCTCCGCATCGGAATGATCGGCTACAAGTTTATGGGTAAAGCCCACAGCAACGCCTACCGCAGCCTTCCCATGTTTTTTCCGCAGGCACTGAGACCGGAAATGTCTATGATATGCGGGAGGAATACCGCTGCGTTGCAAGAAGCAGCTTTACAGCTTGGCTGGTCTGATAGTGTGACCGACTGGAAAGAGCTCATCTCCCGGGAGGATATTGACCTCATTGATATCAACGCGCCCAGCAATGCCCATAAGGAAATTGCTCTGGCAGCAGCCAAAGCAGGCAAGCATATTTTCTGCGAAAAGCCGCTGGCGCTGAATCTTGCGGATTCCCGTGAGATGCTGGAGGCTGCGACGGATGCGGGCATCATTCATATGGTCGGCTTCAATTACCGGTTCTCACCGGCAGTCAGGCTGGCGAAGCGGCTGATTGAGAGCGGAAGACTCGGGAAGATCTATCATTTCCGTGCCTGGTTTCTGCAGGACTGGATTATAGATCCGGATTTCCCGCTGGTGTGGAGACTGCAGAAGGAGATTGCCGGTTCCGGCTCGCATGGCGATCTTGGAGCACACTTAATTGATCTTGCCCATTTCCTGGTCGGCGATATGCAGGAAGTAATCGGAATGAGCGAGACCTTTATCAAAGAGCGTCCGCTAGCCGCTGAGATGACCGGCTTAAGTGCGAAGGCAAGCAAAGATGCCCCAACAGGAGAAGTGACTGTTGACGATGCGACACTGTTTCTGGCCCGGTTTGTAAGTGGTGCTTTGGGCAGCTTTGAAGCTACTCGTTTTGCTGCGGGTCACCGTTCGACCAATTCTTTTGAGATTAACGGCAGTCTGGGCAGTGTGAAATTCGATTTCGAACGGATGAATGAGCTGGAGGTGTACCTGACCTCGGACGACGAGGATGTTCAGGGCTTCCGGCGTGTGCTTGCCACCGATCCGGCCCATGATTACGCCGAAGCCTGGTGGCCGCCGGGCCATACCATCGGGTTCGAGCATACGTTTATCCACGAGATGCTGGAGCTCTCCACCGCCATTGCGGAAGGACGCCAGCCGGAGCCAAACTTCCATGACGGAGTAAAATGTCAGGCTGTTCTGGAAGCTGTTGAACGCTCCATTGAACAGAGACGCTGGGTGGAGATATCCGAAATGTAATTATCAATAAAGCATCATTATAGTTGAAGGAAAGCTAATTATGATCTTCCTGCCCAAGAAACAGCACCGTTCGCTTCCCAGGAACGGTGCTGTTTTACGTGTTATGTGGAGGAGTGAACTATTTGCGCGCCCCGGAAGGAGTAATCCCTTTGTATTGCTTGTAGAGTTTGGTGAAATAATTGGGGTTGTCGCAGCCCACTTTGCCGGCAATTTCTGTCACAGTCAAATCCGACTCCAGCAGCAGACGTTCAGCTTCATGGATCCGGCTTAAGTTCACATAGTCGATAAAGGTGCGTCCGGTCAGCTTTTTGAAGGTTTTGCAGAAATGATAAGGATTCAGATTGACAAACTTTGCAGCCCATTCAATCGAGATCTTCTCATCAAAATGAGCTTCCAGATATTCCAGCAGCGGTTTAAAGCGTTCGCGGTTAATGGAATGGCGCTCGCTCTGATGCCTCTCTGACAATTGCTGCGGCGGAAAGCTGCGTGACAGCAGGGTAAAGAACAAATGCAATTGGTTCTTTACAACCAGTTGAAAAGCAGGGCCTTTACTGCGCACTTCGGCAATGATGGCTTGCAGCAGGGGATAATAACAGGAGCAAGCCGGGTTCAGATCGGCGGGTTTGACCGGAAACTGAAACCGGTTATTCAGATAGGGTGCAACGAATTGCTCATGCTGGGAGTCCTGGTTTCTGTCTTTGAACAGTGAAGCATGGAACACGATGGATACGTAAGAAATATCCCCGCTGTATAAACTGTAACCGACATGCAAACCGCCTGAAGGAACAATAATCACATCACCCGGCCCGGCTTCATAAGGTTTGCTGTCCACATGAAAGATCGCATGGCCTTCCTGCATCACAATGATTTCGAAATGCTCATGCCAATGCAAGAAAAGGATATTCTGTTCCACTTTAGCCTCTCGGCACTCATTAAAAAAAAGGCGGAACGGATAGGTTTTCTCTTCGAGCTGCGGGTATTCCTTAAGCTCCTTCGGATAAGTCATGACTTCTTTCAACTCCCCCAATATTGAGCTATATTAACACAAGATAAAACGAGAATTCACACCAAATGAGCTATATACTTGATTTGCTGAACTTACTATAAACCAATATTGGAGTGGTACACAAGATGGAAGATACAATGAGAATCGGAACACTGGTTGGCGGGGGAGATGCTGTAAGAGTGATTCCTCAAATAATTGGACACGGATTTGAATCCTTCAGTCTTACCTTTTGGCAGACCATCGGAGAGACGAATCTGATAGAAACCGCGGCGCGTGTACGGGAACTGGCTGCAGAGCATGATTTTGTTATCTCCTCAGTCGGCATATTCGGCAACCCGCTAACCGGTGCCGGCGATAATGCTGATACCCTGGCCAGCTGGGAACGTTTGATTGATCATGCCCATCTCTTCGGCACAGATATGGTATCCGGTTTCACAGGACGTCTGACAGGGCAGTCAATAGATGAATCCATACCTAAATTCACGCAGGTCTTCGGGGAACTTTCCAAGAGAGCGGCTGACCGGGGGGTGCGAATTGCATTTGAGAACTGCTCGATGGGCGGTAATTGGGACTCCGGAGACTGGAATATTGCGCATAATCCTACAGCCTGGGAAAAGATGTTCAACGCGGTTCCGGCAGATAATCTCGGCTTGGAGTGGGAGCCCTGCCACCAGATGGTCGCCCTGATTGATCCGCTCCCGCAGCTGCGCAAGTGGACGGATAAAATATTCCATGTCCATGGCAAGGATGCTACAATCGCCTGGGACATTGTCAAGGAATACGGCATCCATGGTCCGAAGCCTTATGTATGGCACCGGACCCCGGGTTTTGGAGACACGAACTGGGCTGATGTGATCACGATTTTGCGCCAAGCCGGTTACAAAGGTACCATCGACATTGAAGGCTGGCATGACCCGGTATATCGTGATGAGCTGGAGATGACCGGACAAGTTCATGCTCTGAACTATTTGAAACACTGCCGCGGCGGCAGCTTTATACCCAATCCGGTCTAATACAGAAAGCGGGGAACTACCAATGACAGCAAAATACCGTGTTGCGATTGCCGGTTGCGGAGGAATGGCCAATGAATGGATCAGCTATGCGTTGAAACGCCCGGAGGTCGAAATCGTTGCCCTTGTAGATATCAAGCTGGAGTCGGCACAGGCTATGGCCGGGAAATATGGGCTTTCCACTCCGGCCTTTACGGAGATACGGCAGGCAATTATAGAAACGGGTGCCAACCTTGTGTTTGACGTCACAGTTCCGTCCAGTCATTATTCTATCGCAAGTACATCACTTGAACTGGAATGTGACGTGTTCAGCGAGAAGCCCTTGGCTGAAACGATGGAGGAGTGCAATGAGATTGTTGCGTTGTCGGAACGCACCGGACGAACACATGCTGTCATGCAGAACCGCAGGTACGATCCGCGCATCCGCTCGCTGCGCGGGCTTGTCGACGCAGGTACGGTCGGCCGGACGGGTTATATCGGAGCGAGTTTCTTCCTCGCCCCCCATTTTGGCGGTTTCCGCGAGGTGATGAGCAGTCCGCTCCTGCTGGACATGGCCATACATACCTTCGATCAGGCCCGTTTTATCAGCGGAGCTGATCCGGTTACAGTGTACTGTCAGGAATTTAATCCACCCGGCTCCTGGTATGAAGGCCAGGCTGCCGCTATTTGCATCTTCGAAATGTCGGATGGCTCTGTATTTTGCTATCAAGGGTCCTGGTGTGCGGAAGGTGCACCCACCTCTTGGGAAGCGTCGTGGCGGATTCAGGGGGAGAAAGGGGTTATTCTCTGGGATGGTGTAGGCATGCCTTATGCTGAAGTAATCGCAGGTGGTGACCAGTCCGGTAAGTTCATCCGTGACTATGAGCAGGTAGAAGCACAGGCCGTTTCGATGGATGAGACCTTCCATCATGGCTGTCTGGAAGAGATGTTCCTTTCGCTCTCCGAGCAGCGTCCTGCTGAAACAGACTGCAGGGATAACCGCTACAGCATGGCGATGGTATTCGGCGCCCTTGAGAGTGCCAAGACCGGCCGCAAGCTTGAAATTGCTGAGGTCATGAACCATTCTGCAAAGCATATGCAGCTTGGGTAGAAGCAGGTGTCATAGCTGGGCGTACCTGAATACGCCTGCTGTGGTCGCACAAGTGTTAACGTAAATAAAGCAGCCGTATCCGCAGACATGTCTGCAGATACGGCTGCTTTTTGTTTACGAGTAAAGATTACATCCTAGAAGCCTTTGTATTGTGGCTCCTCTTGTTCAAGTTCGGTTACACGGCCTTCAACCTGCTGCACAATTTGCTGCGTCTGTTCCGCTGCACTTGTGAACAAGGTTTTGGCCTGCTGGTTTTGAGTCTCCATCGCGAATTGCTCCAGACTCGCTTGCGCGCTTTTCAGCGATGACAGGCAAGTCTTCACTTGTGAGGATACAGTCATTAGATATTGCCTCCTTTTAGGTAGTTAGCAAACTGAACGAATCATAGTATCCACCGGTGAAGATGCAGAAATACAGGTAAAAAATTCTAATTCGAAGCGTTGGTCTTTTGGATTAAACAAGAAATTATTTCTTGGTTAGGTCTGCGCCCTTTAACAAATAATGAGCATGTTGACATGCGGTAATTCTAAACTTAGGAGGTAGTAATCATGCCGGAATGGCTTGAGGTGATTTGGCGGACAATTTTCGCGGTGGTTGTGCTCTTCTTTTTGACAAAGCTGCTGGGGAAGAGACAAGTTTCGCAGCTGTCTTTTTTCGAATATATCACTGGAATTACAGTAGGTAGCTTGGCGGCTTACATATCCCTCGATACCGATAAAACATGGCATTTGGGGGTGATTTCGCTGATCGTCTGGGTGGCGTTCTCCCTTGGTATCGAGTTTCTGCAAATCAAGAGCAAGAAGGCCAGGGATTTCATTGACTTCAAGTCAACCGTGCTAATCAAAGACGGTAAAATTCTGGAAGAAAATATGAAAAAAGAGCGTTTAACAACTGACGAATTGCTGGAGGAGCTGCGGAAGAAGGATGTCTTCAAATTGGCAGATGTCGAATTTGCGATCATGGAATCGGATGGAGCGATTAACGTCCTGCTTACCCGGGAGAATCAGGCGCTGACACCAAAAGATATGGGCATTAAAGTGGCTCCTGAGAAGGAATCTCAAGCCGTTATTATGGACGGCAAGATCATGGACAAACCTTTGGATACGCTGAATTTGTCCCGAGGCTGGCTGCAGGGCCAGCTTGAAAAGCAGGGTTTAACCGCTGAAAATGTATTCCTCGGCCAGGTGGATTCCTATGGCGAACTTACTGTGGATCTATATGCGGACAAGGTGCAGGTGCCAAAGCCGCAGGATAAACCCCAGCTATATGCACTGCTGAAGAAATGTGAAGCCGATCTGGAACTGTTCAGCCTTTCCACCGACAAAAAGGAAGCCAAACAGATGTATGAAGAGTGCTCCGGGAAGCTGCAGACATTGCTGCAGAGTTTGAAACCTTATATCCAAAACTGAGTAGTTTAACTCCATATAGCCTTACAAGACGAGCAGGCCAACAAAAACGAATGTTTTTTGTTGGCTTTTCATATGCTCAGCAATGTACACCGAGGGTGATTCCCCAAGTGTTCAATATTTCACATAAATGTAATAATGAGGGGTGAAAAAGACTGTACAATTCTCAATAAATACTTATGATTGAGATTAGGCTGACCACTGCAAAAGAGCAGGCTTTTGATTTTTCGGCAGTCTTAAGTTTAAAGTGAAGTGAGGGATGCGATGCCGGGATAGGTACTGTGCTGATTTGAAGAAGCAGAAACAGGGATGAATTCGTAAATACCGCAACAGGTACTGAAAGAATATAACCTATTGGAGGTAAATGTTAACGTGAAAATAAAAAAACGATTTGCATTCTCTGCAATGATTGCGCTTTCGGCTATGCTGGCTCTCTCAGGGGTGGGTGGAAGTATTCCATCCGTTCAAGCGGCAAGCATCTTCAGTGATGATTTTGAATCCGGCAATGCCGGCAGCTGGACCCACACGTCAGGCTCATGGACAGTGCTGCAGGACGGTAGCTCTCATGTCTATTATCAATCGGGTAATACGGAAGGGCGCTCCTCGGCGGGCAACAGTAGCTGGACTGACTACAGCGTGCAGGCAGATGTGAAAATTGACAACTTTAACGGCACAAACCGCACTTATCTCTGCGGCCGTTATACAGATGGCAATAATTATTATGCGGCTTCGCTCTCCAACAGCAATGGGGGTACGCTGGAAATCCGGAAGAAGGTCGGCGGCTCCAGCACTACACTTGCCACTAAAACAGACTTCCCTGTCACTGCCGGTACAGTGTACACGGTTAAGCTAGAGCTAAGCGGAAGCACGATCAACTTTTATGTGAATAATGTCTTGCAATTGAATGCACACGATAACAATTTGACTTCCGGCGGTATCGGATTGGTCGCTTATAAGACAGCAGCCAAGTTCGACAATGTAGTTGTTTCTACTACGGATTCTACGACTCCAACTCCTTCACCAACCGCAACTGCAACCGTGGCACCGACGGCTACAGCCAGTTCTACTCCAGCACCATCGGCTACTCCGACAGCTGTACCCACAGCAACAGCAACAGTTACACCAACACCAACACCAACCGTGGCACCGACAACGACACCCCCTCCGGCAACGGGTTCACTGTATGTCTCGCCGAATGGAGCGGCCGGAAATGCCGGAACCATCGGCAGTCCTACGACCCTGGATTCAGCTATTACTAGAGTAGCCCCGGGAGAGACTATTTATCTGCGCGGGGGAACCTATACTTTTTCCGCTCCAGTAACAATTGAACGGGAGAACAGTGGAAGCACCAGTTTGCGCAAAAATATTGTGGCTTACGGAAACGAAAAACCGGTGCTTGATTTCTTCGCCGAATCCTTTGGGTCTACTGAACGCGGACTGCAGATTTATGGCCATTACTGGAAGGTAAAGGGGCTTGAGATCAAAGGTGCAGGAGATAACGGGATCTTCATTGGCGGCAATTATAATATCATTGAGAATGTAGAAACGCACCATAACCGGGATTCAGGGCTGCAGATCAGCCGCTATTCCTCCTCACTCTCCAATATGAGCGACTGGCCCAGCTATAACCAGATCATTGGCGTATACTCCCACGACAATTTCGATCCGGACAATGGGGAGGATGCTGATGGTTTTGCCGCCAAGCTGACGATTGGACCGGGCAACGTCTTTGACAAGTGTATTGCTGCATGGAATACAGATGACGGCTGGGATTTATATACCAAATCGGAAACAGGCCCGATTGGTGTGGTTACGATCAAGAACAGCATCGCCTACAAAAATGGCCAAACCTCGGATGGAAGCAGCACGGCAAACAGTGACGGCAACGGCTTCAAGCTGGGCGGGGAGAAAATTTCTGTGAATCATATTGTACAGAACAGCATCGCCTTCCAGAATAAAAAACATGGCTTCACCTACAATAGCAATCCGGGCTCCATTCAGCTGACAGGCAATACCTCGTGGAGCAACGGCCAAAGCAATTTTGCTTTTGACACAGGGACACACCAGTTTACCAATAATTTGAGCTTTGCCGGCGGCTCCAGTGACAAAACCAGTGGTACAGATGTTCTCAGCACCAATGTCTGGTGGAAGAGCAATGCCAGCACGAATGCCAAGGGACTGGTCGCGAGCAGTGCCGACTTCGCCAGCTTGACCCCTTCAGTCGTCAGAAATGCGGATGGTTCCTTCACACTCGGCAACTTCCTGAAACTGGCCAGCGGCAGTGATCTCATTGGCTCGGGCACACCAAGCGGCACGAATATCGGAGCTACGCTCCAGTAATCGTTATAACTAAGGAGATGCATGTTATACAAACTTTGAGGAGGAGAAAAATGGCTTCCAAACGAATGAGATTAAGGCTGCTGAGCGGAATGGGATTCGCTGTAATTCTTGCACTGATATTTATTGTCCCGGCCAGCGCAGCTTCTTTAGTCAGCTATGATTTTGAAAATGAAGGCGCTAACAACTGGACCAGCACAACTGAAACCTGGTCTGTCGTTCAGGATGGAAGTTCCTCCGTCTACTATCAATCCAGCTCCTCGGAAGGGCGCACCTCTGCCGGTAACAGCGGATGGACCAATTACAGCGTGCAGTCCGCCCCAACACCATCAGACGCGCTCAGTGCATACAATTTGACTGGCTTCTCCGCAGGCAACTCCGGCGGAGGCATTGTGAATGAATCGAATACCACCCTTTACAAAAAGGTGTACACTGCGACTGATCTGGCAGCTGCACTCAAGAAAGGGTCCGGTGTAAAGGTCATTGAGATTATGAATGACCTGAATCTAGGCTGGAACGAGATCCCTTCCGCCGCTCAAACCTCACCGTTTGCGGCCCATAATTCTCCGCTGACTCACCCGGTACTGCTGCAGACAGGAGTAAGTAAAGTTACTCTTGACGGCTTTGACGGTCTGACGATCTTCTCGGCTAACGGGGCTAAGATTAAGCATGCGTCATTTGCAATTAAACGCAGCTCCAACCTGATCATCCGCAATCTCGAATTCGACGAATTATGGGAATGGGATGAGGCCAGCAAGGGGGATTTCGACAAAAACGACTGGGATTATATCACGCTTGAAGAGGACACCAACGTATGGATTGACCACTGTACCTTTAACAAGTCCTATGACGGACTGGTCGATTCGAAGAAGGGCACTTCCGGGGTGACCCTCTCCTGGTCAACCTTCAAGGGCGATGACCGGAGTCCAAACAGCTGGGTGACCCGGCAGATCAACGCGCTGGAGGCCAACAGCTCTGCTTATCCGATGTATGCCTATCTGCGCAGCAGCGCCATCGGTTTAAGCAAGGCAGATATCATTGCAGTTGCAAGCTCTCAGAAAAAAGGACATTTGGTGGGTGCCACATCTTTTGATTCGGGAAATTCCAATTTAAGCATTACCCTGCACCATAATTATTATCTCGACATTCAGGACCGCTTGCCGCGTCTGCGGGGAGGCAACGCCCATGTCTATAACATTCTGGCGGATAATTCCGCTGTTTGGGCAGCGAAGTCAAGAATCACAACAGTGATGGAAACGGCGATTGCCGGCAAGGGCTACCACTTTGGAGTAACCAGCAACGGGTCCATTTCTACGGAAGGCGGGGCGGTATTGGTAGAGAAATCCAACTTCGTTGATATCTTGTATCCGCTGCGCAATAATCAGACAGATCCCGCAGATTCCAGCTACAGCGGTAAAATCAAGGCGCTCGACACGATGTACTCTTTAAATGGCGTGTCTTTCAGAGGGAACAGTGACACCTCCGGAAGTCCGCTTGCCCCGGTACCGGCAACTATTATTCCGTTCTCCTGGTCTGGAATTTCGGCTTTGCCTTACAGCTATCCGGTGGATGACCCCTCCACGCTAGCTGCCAGACTAACGGCTTCCAATGGCTCGGGAGCGGGTAAACTGAACTGGACGAAATCCAACTGGTTACAGACAATGTATTAACCGGACTGGGTGGGAGAGCGTTTTTATTTCTCGATTAACGGCGCTATACTATAGTGGAATGGCTATTATTACATTTGGTATAGAGAGGAAGTTGTTGATCTTGGAATATGTGAAACTGGGATCTACCGGTCTGGACGTCTCGCGGATTTGCCTCGGCTGCATGAGTTATGGCATTCCTGAACGCGGGTCGCATGCCTGGACACTGAATGAGCAGGAGAGTCGTCCGTTTATCCAAAAGGCGCTGGAGCTGGGCATTAATTTCTTTGATACAGCCAATGTATATTCGGACGGAACCAGTGAGGAGATACTTGGGCGGGCGCTGAAGGATTTTGCCTCCCGCGATGAAGTGGTCATTGCCACCAAGGTGCATGGCAGAATGCGCCCGGGGCCCAATGGCGGCGGATTGTCACGCAAAGCGATACTGAGTGAAATTGACCACAGTCTTAAGCGGCTGGGAACGGATTATGTGGACTTGTATCAAATCCACCGCTGGGATAACCAGACGCCTATCGAAGAGACGATGGAGGCCCTGCATGATGTTGTGAAGGCGGGGAAAGCCCGTTATATCGGAGCTTCCTCCATGTATGCCTGGCAGTTTCTCAAGGCGCTGCATGTTGCAGAGCAGCATGGCTGGACCCGTTTTGTCAGCATGCAGAATTATGTGAATTTGCTGTACCGTGAGGAGGAACGGGAAATGCTGCCGCTTTGTGAAGCGGAGGGCATCGGCGTGATTCCCTGGAGTCCATTGGCCCGCGGCCGCCTTACAAGGGACTGGGAAGAAGCGAGCACCCGTTCCGAGCGCGATGAATTCGCCAAGCAGCTTTATTCACAAATGGAAGAGGCGGACCGGATTGTCGCACTTAGGGTGAAGGAAATCGCCGAGGAACGGGCTGTCCCGCGTGCTCAAGTGGCCTTGGCTTGGGTGCTTCAGAAGAAACCTGTGGCCGCTCCGATTGTCGGAGCGACCAAGATGGCGCATCTGGAAGATGCAGCAGCAGCGGTGTCCCTTCGTCTGACCCCGGAAGAAGTCCGCAGACTGGAAGAACCGTATATCCCGCATCCTGTAATCGGCGGATTGAACTGAATCTTTACCCATGATGCATTAACCCTAAGAGCCTGCTGGTGAGCAGGCTCTTTGTGCTGCGGGCGGAGAGGGAAATAGATGCATAACTTCATCGACTATTGGAAAACTAAGTAAGATTCCCTATAGATCAGTGGAGGTGAAGCGAGATGACAGCCAGCATACTGGATAATATAAAAGAGCAGCTTACGGGATGCAGCGATGCCGTATACCAGTCTATTATCGTATATGGTCATGCCTGCATGCTGGTCTACATTCCTTCCATTGTAGATACACTCAGTCTGCAGGAGTTTGTGTCATCTCCGCTCAAATCCGAAGCGAATTCCGAGCCGGATTGGCCGCGTTTTCTGGAACGGCTCGACCGGGGATCTGCTTTTGCCATTCCTTATATCAAGGTATTTGACCCCGATCGGGCGGTAGAGCTGATAGTCAGCGGCAATCCGGTGCTTTGTATCGAAGGGCTGCCCTATTTATATTATTTCGAGATCGCCCACTATCAGAAACGTTCAGTATCGGAATCACAGAACGAGCTGGTTGTCATCGGCCCCCAGGAGGCCTTCATCGAAGATATTGATACCAATTTATCGCTGCTGCGCCATAAAATTAAACATGCCGATCTAAAGACCAAACATTTCTCTATCGGCAAATATACAAAAACCGATGTGTATGTGGTATATATCGAAGGCCTGTACAAGCCGGAGCTTCTGGCTTCAATTGAAGATACATTACGCAAAATGTCGATCGACGGTGTGCTTGGCATCAGTTATTTGGCAGAGCATATGAAGCAGGGGAATTTCTCGCCTTTTCCTGTGTTCCAGTATACAGAACGCCCTGACTCAGTGGCAGCCTCATTAATGGAAGGGCGGGTGGGACTGCTGCAGGATGGGACTCCATCCGCTCTGCTGACACCGGTAACTTTGTTCTCGCTGCTGCAATCCTCCGAGGATTATTACCAAAGCTTTTATGCCGGCAGCTGGATCCGGCTGGTCCGCTTCTTTTTTTCTATTATATCCATGCTGCTGCCTGCGTTGTATGTTGCGATTACAACCTTTCATTCGCAGATCATTCCTTCTGATCTGTTGATTACCATTGCTGCGGCAAGAGAAAACATCCCTTTCTCTGCCCTGACCGAAGCGCTGATAATGGAGCTGACCTTTGAAGCACTTAGAGAAGCGGGAACCCGGATTCCTAAGCCGGTAGGGCAGACGGTATCCATCATTGGCGGTATCGTAATCGGGCAGGCTGCGGTTCAGGCAGGAATTGTTTCTGCGCCGATGGTTATTGTCGTTTCCATTACCGGGATTGCTTCCTATATCATTCCCCATTTGGAGCTGGGTTTGACCTTCAGATTACTGCGTTTTGTGCTCCTCATCCTGGGTGGAACGATGGGGTTATTGGGCGTATTTGTGGCTACTTTTATGATTTACGGCCATTTGGCCAATCTTAAATCCTTTGGAACTCCTTATTTGCAGCCGATCGCTCCGCTTGTATTACAGGATTTGAAGGATACGCTGTTTCGTGTTCCGTCCCCGTTCATGAATAAGCGCAGCACATCCTTTACAGACCGGAAGAATCAAAGGAGACAGAAGCGGCAATGAAACTTTTAAAGCAGGCAGTCATTATCCTAATGCTGCTGAATCTGACCGGCTGCTGGTCCAAGGTGGAGCTGGATGAATTGACTTTTGTTTATGGATTATACATTGATGTTGGCAAGGAACCCGGAACGGTTGAGGTATCCATCAGCTCACCTCTACCCAATAGGCTGATGTCAGGTACGCAAACAGGGAGCGGAACCGGAGACGGCAAAGCCTACACTTTGGTTTCAAAGACAGCGCGTACCCTCCAGGATGCGAACATCATGATTCAAAAGGATCTTTCACGCCGTATTGAGCTCTCTCACATCAAAATTGTCGTGTTGGGAAACGAATATGCCCGGCAGGGAATCGGGGAGGTGCTGGAATGGTTCGAAAGAAAACCAGAATTTCCCCTCGGCACATATATCATGGCTGCTCCCGGGAAGGCCAAAGATATTTTTAAGTTATCTCCTGTGTTCGAACAGCTTCCCGACCAAGTGCTGATGAATATCGCAAATGAGAATATCATGTTCAATACAAGCGTTATGGATTGTATATTAGCGGAAGTTTCAAATATGGGGTATGCGATGAACTATCTTTCATTCGGTAAGAAAGACGAAACGAGCGAGCAAGGAAAAACGGAGTATTGGGCAGGTGTACAAGGGGTTATGCTGTTCCATGATGCTAAGATGAAGGGCATTCTGGATGTAAAGCAGAGCAGGGCTTTGGCATGGGGGGCGGGACATCTGGCCGGAAGATTGAAGCTGCCTGAATATACGATAACCTGGGATGAAGAAGGTAAAGGCACTGCCAGCGCTATATTCCAAAGAAACTCCGCCTCAAGCTCTGTGAAAATGACAAGCAAAGGTCCTGTCTTTCATATAAAGGTGAAAGGGGGCGCAAGTATTACCTTTTTTAAAGATTCAGAGGGCCGCAGTGCCAGCAAACTTAGTCCTTTATTAAAGAGAAGGCTTCAGGAGCAGGTTGTAAAAGAAATTTCGGACTCGCTCCGGACTGTGCAAGACGCGCAGGTTGACGTTCTGCAGCTTGGAATGCTGGTGGAATGGAATTATCCTAAGGCGTGGAGTAAGCTCCGCGAACGCTGGACTGATTATTACGCCCATCATGCCGAGATTAAAGTAACGGCTGACTTCACCATAGAGGATTTTGGTTCGGAGAGATAAATGAATACTCAAGGAGACGTTATGACTACATCCAAATGGCAGATGTTCCGTTTCACCGTTGTCTACCTCGCTTCACAAAGCTCTATGTTTCTGATACCCGGTTTACTCACAACTTCAGGCTATCAGGGCTGGATAGCGATCATTGCAGGCTGTGCACTGGGGATGATTCCGCTTTTTTTTACTATTCAGGTGGGCAAGATAAAGCCTGGAGAGGCGTGGGTCGATTTTGGCAAGGAGATTATGGGGAAGTGGCTGCATGGGGGAATGGTTTTTCTTCTACTGATCTGGTGTGTTTATTTTGTCTCCTTTGATATTGAGAATTTTGTATTGTTTTTTGGTGCTAATTATTTGCGCGAGACGCCACCGCTGTTTATTCAGATTGTTATTGGGCTGGTGATTATGTATACGGCTCACCTGGGCTTTTCGACGATAGTCTATATGACTGACGGGTTATTTCTGATTTTTCTCTTCTCCACTGCGCTCAGTTATTATATATTTATCCCAAATGCCGACTACTCAATGCTCCCTGCCCTGCTCCATTACCATGATCCCGGGATTGCTTTCAAGGATTCAATCACGACAATGTCCTGGTTTGGGGGATGGACGGTGTTTTTGTTCGTTGCCCCGGATCTCAAAATCGACAACAAAATGCAGAAACGGCTGATTGTTGCGGGGATTAGCGTAATGCTGACCGTACTGGCTGCATGGCTGATAACCATCTTGAATTTTGGTCCACATTTCGGCAAGGAACTGCAGTTTCCTTATTTGCAATTGATCCAGAGTTCCTCACATGATGATCTACTGGGTAATTCGGACCCGATTCTCATCGGATTATGGTCTGCTTCAATGTTTATACACAGCGCTTTTTTGATATATGTAGCGCACAAATGTGCTTTGTACTTGACCAAACAGAAAGCAAAAAAAGTGATGATCCCTTTCCTGACGATCGGTTCGATCACAATTGCCTATCTGTATTCGCTCAATCTCACTCAATACAATAAGAATTACAATGCCTTTGGCACTGTGATTATTTGGCTGATTGTGGAGTGCATCCCCGTGTATTACTTCATTATTGCTTTCATCCGCTCCAAGATAAGTACGGCGTCCAAATAGCCGCAGGAGACTTATCTATTATAAATTGGAGGCGCTTTCTGGTATGATTAGGAATTAATACATACCACTAAAGCGATGGGATGGTGCCTGATTTATGAATCTTCAAGAAGCAACTCAATTAATAGAATCGATAAGAGTCAATCTGGCTAAAGTTATTGTCGGCAAAGAGGAAGGTGTGAACCTTCTGCTGACAGCCCTGCTCGCCAATGGACATGTGCTGCTGGAGGATGTTCCCGGCACAGGTAAAACACTGCTCGCCAAAACACTGGCCCGCTCGCTGGACTGCACGTTCAAGCGGATTCAGTTCACTCCGGACTTATTGCCCTCTGACTTAAGCGGAATTAATTACTATAATCAGAAGACCGGTGAGTTTCAATTCCGTCCGGGCCCGGTATTCGCCAGCATTCTCTTGGCCGATGAGATCAACCGGGCCACGCCGCGGACCCAGTCCAGCCTGCTGGAATGCATGGAGGAGCGGCAGATTACGATCGATGGTGTGACCCATGAGCTGGAAGCGCCGTTCCTCGTCATTGCAACACAGAATCCGGTTGACAGTCAGGGAACTTTCCCGCTGCCTGAAGCGCAGCTTGACCGATTTCTGATGCGGATAATGACCGGCTATCCAACCTTTGAGCAAGGGGTTGATATTCTACAGCGGTTCCGCCAGAACAATCCGCTTGATCAGACGACTGCGGTAGCAACCGCCCGGCAGATTCAAGAGATTCAGCAGCTTACGGCTGCAGTGAATGTCAGCGACGATTTGCTGGCTTATATGATTAGGATCGTCGAAGCAACCCGCACTGCACCGGGGATCAAGCTGGGAGCCAGTCCGCGGGCAGGCTTCGCCTTGCTGCGTGCTTCCCAGGCGTATGCATTGATTCAAAGCAGGAATTATGTGATTCCGGATGATATCAAGGCAGTGGCAGTTCCCGTCCTTGCCCACCGGCTGGTGCTGCAGCGCGGCCCGGGATCCCGGGAGGGGCAAGCCGTAGAGCTGGTACTCCAGAAGCTGCGCGAAGTGGAGGTTCCGGCAGAGCCGATCCCGGCTACAAGCGGCGGAAGGGTGGAGTAAGAGATGGCACTGCCCTGGTTCATCCTCAGCACGCTCCTGCTGCTGCTGTTGATTTCTGCTGTCTATCAGCGACATGCGCTGAAGAAAGTCAGCTACACCCGCTATTTCTCGGCCAAAACCGCCTATGAAGGAGAGCATGTGGAGATGGTTGAGGAGATAGCGAACAATAAGCTGCTCCCATTGCCCTGGCTGCGGCTGGAGTCCAGCATAGCCCGGGGTCTGGAGTTCGGCAGCCAGGAGAATCTAGGTGTCAGCAGCGGGGAGATTTATCAGAACCACGTAAGTATGTTTTTTCTGAGGTCTTACCGGCATATCAAACGTCGCCATCAGGTCCGTTGTCAGCAAAGAGGCTTGTTCAAGCTGGAAAGCGTCACGATGACCACTGGAGACCTCTTTGGCATGAGCCGGAACAGCAAGGCGTTCTCCTTACAATTGGAACTGCTGGTTTATCCGGAGATTATAGACCTTTATGAGCTACCGCTGCCGATACACAGCTGGCTGGGAGAACTGCCGGTCAAAAGATGGATTATTGAAGATCCTTTTCTGACGGCCGGAACCCGAGAGTACAGTCCAGGGGATTCGCTTGCGTCTATTAACTGGAAGGCAACGGCCAGAACCGGGCATATGCAGGTGCATCAAAAAGATTACACCGCCGATTCGCGGCTGTTCCTCTGTCTGAATGTTGAGATCAGTGACTCCATGTGGAGAACCGTTACAGATAAGGAACGGATTGAGCTGGGAATACGTTATGCAGCGACGATAGCAGAGTATGCAGTAGGGCACGGGATCGACACCGGGCTGCTTAGTAACGGGAGAATGGACGGTGGAGGTGAGCGGGAGCCGGTGACTGCAGACCCGATGGGCCAACTGGAGGATGTTCTGGGGCTCTTGGCCAGGCTGAACCTGGACAGGACGCTGCCCATGTCAAGACTACTGGAGTTAGTGGCTGAAGAAGGGCATAAAGATAATGATTATCTGATTATTACCTGTCACCGAGGCCCAGAGCTTGAGCTGGCAGCTGAGCAGTTAAGACTGCTGGGAAATGGTGTGGAATGGCTCGACATTCCGGATGAGGGGAGAGAGTCTGCATGAACACTGCTAGAGGTCCCCGAATGAAAGCGTCATTGACTTTATGGTTGGCCTGTCTCATAGAATGGCTTCTATTTCTTCCGGTATGGGTTCTGCTTCAAAGCTACCAGCAGTCCGGGCAGGCTATCCTGCCATGGATGTACATTCTGCCTCTCCTGGCGCTGGCCGGGGTGCTGTTGCGGCATTTATGCAACCGGAAGTGGAAGCAGCTGCTTTCCGCTCTGCTACTGGGGGTGGCGTCAGGATTTTTATTCGGTGAGTTGTCCATTTTTGCACTTCCTTTTATCGCTTGCAGCGTGTTGTTTGCTTATCTGGGGATGACTGCCGCTTCCCGGAATAACCGGAATGGAATGTACATTGCCGGAATTGCCGTTTATTTTACAGCTACAATCATCAATACCCGGATTCCTGTACTTGAGTCCAACCTGTCCTTGTTAACCTGGTGTGGAAGTCTGTGTCTGGTATTAGTACTGTTGGATACGAATACCAGCTTTCTTCGCTACAGCTCTTTTGCCGGTGAATCCGCGCGCCTGCCTGCAGGGATAAGACGACATAACCGGATGTTTGTCCTGCTGTTTATTGTCGTGGCCGGCTTGCTTGCGGCAGGCGGGGGCAAAGCTGTAGGCATGCTTCTATGGAATACAGTCCGGATGTTTATGAACTGGATCATCGCGTTGTTTAACGGAACAGAGGAACCGATTCAGCCTGAAGCTGCTCCTCCGGCGCAGCCACTAGAGCTGCCTCCGGCCGAGACTCATGAACCGGGTTTGCTGGCAATGATCTTCGAAGTCTTGTTTTATGCCATTGGAGCGGCGGCAATTCTTGTTTTGCTTTATTATGTCTTGCGTTGGCTTTACAGAAATACAGGCGGAGTGCTGCGCAGAGCACTGGATGCCCTGCTGTCCATGCTGCGGAGAGAAACGCCGCAGGAGCATAATGCCTTTCAGGATGAAGAAGAGAGCATCTTCGCCTGGGGAAAGACTGTGCAAGGCATTCGGGATTACTGGAGCAGCCGGTTGAAGCTGCGCAGACACAGTGACCGCTGGGAAGGAATGAATGGAGGCCGTGAGCGGGTACGCTGGATGTATCGCCATTGGCTTAACAGCAATCGGAACGAAGGATATGAAGTGAAAGGATTTCTTACTCCACAAGAGACGGGAGCGGATGTGGAGGAATGGACTGGCGGGAAGAACCGCCGCCATAATGGAGACAGCAATACCCCGGCAGTTCCTGAAGGTTTGCTTAGGCTTTACAATCAGGCGAGATACGGAGAGGAGGAGCCGCAGGCAGCAGAAGTCTCAGCTTTGAAGGACCGGCTGAAATAATTCTCATAGATAGATTCCAAACATTCTCTGTAGTCACGGCCAATCCCAAAATAGAAGAATTATAAGTTCAATCTATATAGTTGGATACGAAGAGGAGTGGAGAGGATGGCCCGGTATTTGCGCGGGGAGCTGGCAAAAGAGGCAAACGTGAATATTGAAACACTTAGATATTATGAGAAGCACGGGCTGCTTCCGGCACCACAGCGGACGGCATCCGGTTACCGGCAATATACGCATGAGACATTGAATCGAATCGTCTTTATCCAGAATGCCAAGTCTTGCGGGTTTACGCTGAGGGAGATCAAGAAGGCACTGGTGAGGTCGGCAGACGGAAGTATCGGGATCGCTGATTTTATCGCAGTTATTGAGCAGAAAGTCATCAGCATTGACCTCGAAATATCAAAGCGGGAAAAGACGAAGGCGCTGTTAGGCGATCTGAAGAGCAACCTCGAATCTGCCGAGAGACATCCGGGGGTGCAGGAAACCTTGCATATTCTTAAGATGGAGCCATAAAGAACCCGGAATACAGATTGCCTCTTGACTGTGTACCATACTACAGGGTTTACAATCCAGACAAAACCTTGTAGGAGGAATGAACAGGATGCAGACACCGATCGAACAGCTTCAAGCCATGAAAAGTTTCTTAAAACAAACAGGCGGCAATTTGGGAAAGCCGGCAGAGCAAATTCGTTCTGAAATGGCCGAAGCCGCCAAGCAATTGCCGGCGCTTCCGGGTGATGTACAGGTGAAGCCGGTAACGACCCGGCAGTTGACTGGTGAATGGGTCATCGCTAATTGCATTGAAGCGGAAGGAAGAAAACGAGCAATCCTATATTTTCACGGGGGAGGGTTTATCTCCGGGAACTGTGAGATCTATCGTGATCTGGCGGCAAGACTATCTTCAGCCTGCAGTGTTCCTGTACTTACAGTGGAATATAGGCTTGCCCCGGAGCACCGTTATCCGGCCGCAAATGAAGATTGCCTCAATGCATACCGCTGGATGCTGGCGGAGGGATATTCGCCGGATGACATTATCCTTGGCGGCGATTCGGTAGGGGCCACTCTGGCCTTGATGACAATGATCAGTGTGCGGGATGCAGGGGAGAAGATGCCAGCAGGGGCGTTTCTGCTCTCGCCGCATAGTGATCTCGTACATTTGGACGGATATTCTTATGATAGCCTGGCTGATTCAGATCCAACGGGGAGCCGGGAGGGCAATCAGAGAATTCTGGAGGATTACTTAGGCGGTTCTTCCGGGGAGAAGCCTGCGATTCTCTCTCCATTACGGCTCTATCTGCACGGTTTGCCCCATCTGTATATTCAGGTTGGCGATCAAGAAGTGCTGCTCAGTGATGCGGAACGTTTGGCCGATCGTGCACGTGCTGATGGAGTAGAGGTTACGCTGGAAGTATGGGAGAACATGTGGAGTGTGTTTCAATTCATGGCCGCACTGCTGCCCGAAGCGCAGCAGGCGATCATGAACATCGGCAGCTATACAGGGGGAATCTGGGGGAAAACAGCTAACTTGCCTGATGACAGCAATCACGGGGGAGTTACATTAACAAGCGCAGAAGCATGAGTGAGAGAACCCCGGTAAGCACGGTTCCCAGCAAACTGCGCGTCTTTATGGCCACCCAGAAGGTGGGCAAGGCGGCGATCAGTTCCACATTGGAAGACAGTGAAGTGAATTTGCCTTCCTCAATGAACAGCTCCTGGGCGACGAGCGCCGACATAATCGCAATGGGTACATAACTCAACCAGCGCATCCCCCATTCGGGAATGGAGATCCGGCTTAGCAGCATCATCGGAAGTACCCGCGGAATGAACGTAACCAATGCGGCTCCGAAGATAATCAAGAAGATATCCAGTCTTATTTCCATTTTTGCATCACCATCCCTATCGTAGGTGCAATTAGAGCTGCAGCGATCACGCCGAAATTAGGCGACCACAGGATGGAGACACCGACCGTAACCACTACGGCAATAGCTCCAACTATAAGATCCAGTGCATATTTGTTCCTGCTCAGTATGGTCAGCACCAGTAGTCCTATGAACATAGCCGGAAGCGCGAAGTCCAGTCCCCACTGCTCCGGGCTTGAGATCCATTGTCCCAGAACAGCACCTGCGAGGTTCGCGAACAACCAATTCAGGTAGGCGGTGATATTGAGTCCATGCATCCATTTCTCGCTGATGTGTTTTTTTCTCGCACTCTCCTGAATGGCGACGCCAAAGGTTTCGTCGGTTAAGAGTGCGCCTATCAGCAGGTTTCTCATGGGTGTGAGGTGGCGGAAATAAGGGGACAACGCAGCACTTAACAGCAGGTGGCGCAGATTCACAAGCAGGATCGTAATGATGATGCTGGCCCCCGTGCTTCCTGCGGCTATCATTCCCGCCGCGATGAATTGGGCGGAGCCGGCATAGAGAATGATGGAAATCATAGCTATTTCAGCGATGGAAAGACCGGCCGTTTTCTCGACAACCCCGGCGGCAAAGCCGATACTTAAATACCCGAGCAAAGTGGGGATACAATCCTTAACTCCCTGCAGGAAGCTGTCCTCCTTGCCCTGCGCGTCAAGTGTTTCTGACGCCTGTACAGGCTCCAGCTTCATGGTTGCTCCTCCTTTTTATCAATGGAATCATCAAGATGAAATGAAATCAGATTATATTAATATCTAATAATTAACGGTGGTTTGCAAGGATATTGTTCCTGAAAAACCCGAAAATGAACCTGCCGGTGCTCTGTATGAGGCATTGTGAAACAAGAAAGTCAGCGAAGAAGTGACTGATGGAGATCATCCATCTGCTTCAAGTAATGTAATCTGTGCACTAACTTCACGAAAAAGTCCCGCTGCAGATAGTTCTGCAGCGGGACTTTCAAATTGTATTTATCCTATTATTTGAGCACCAGCACACCGAATCCTTCCATACTGTAGGTTCCCGAAATGCTTTCTCCTGTCAGCAAATCTGTTCTCTGTTCTTTGAGTGAGATCACTGCAGGCTCTTCGCTGTAGTTCAGCAGGAAGGTGAGGCTGGCGGATTCGCCTTGACGGATTTGCAGCTCGACCTCACTTGGCAGCTCGAGCCAATGTTCAGCCGGTGAACGTAGATTTAGAGCACCAATGATTCTTGTCGCAGCTTCTTCATTGAATACAGCTCCGTAATACCACACCTCGCCTTTACCACGGAGATTTCGGGTAACGGCCGGTTTTCCTTTATAATAATCGGAAGCGTAGGTCGCCATGACTTCCACGCTGTCTTCTTCCACGTGAAGGATATCGTTAAAAGCGTCGGCTCCCGTCAGTGCTTCCGGTTCTTCAGTCCAACTGATAAAGGTGGGACGCCGTGTACCTTTAACTACAGTGAATTCTTCCACTGTTACCCCGCAGAGCTGTCTTGCCGCCCCGGGGAAAGGCCGCATATAGCAATGTCCACGCTTATCCTTGTAGCCGGTCCGGCAGCCGAAGATCAGTTTCCCGCCTTGCTGCACATATTCATCCAACAATGCCGCTATTTCATCTGTCATGATGGCCGGATGCGGGTAGACCAGCACTTGATAACGGGCCAGTTCCTCTACGGTTGTAGTGCGGCCCAAGTAGATAATGTCACTGGGAATGTGCTGCCGCTGCAGCGCTTTGAACCATTCCTTGTTGCTCTGCCACATGAAAGGGCCGTGCCAGACATCATATTCACCGTCCCATTCATTGTCATAATCCCGCAGAATGGCTACTGTGGCCTCAGCGCGTGTCCCGATGATCTCTTGGCCGGATGCCGCCAGCTCCTCGCCGATCCGCGCCGCTTCCCGGACTCTCCGGTTGGGCTGGTTATGGTAATCATTGAGGCCATGCCAATAGATCTCATTGCCCATGGTTGCCGTTCTCCAGCGGAAATACAGCACCATATCTGCGCCATGGGCGATAGACTGGTACGTCCAAAGCCGCATCTGCCCCGGTTTAGGTGAGGGCATGTCCATACGGTTCACCCAGCCGCCTGGTCCGGATTGCTGTTCCATGATGCAGAAGTTGGGACTGATGGAACGCACAACACTGAGGGACAGGCTCCAGCTCCGGTCACCCAGCGGATTTCGTTCAGCAGGATCAGTATGAATGCTGGAGAACTGGGGGTATGAATCATAGCTGAAAAAGTCCAGCAGCTCATCACTCATTTGATGACTGTCCAAATGGCCGAATAACCCGTTTGTCGTAACCCATTGATCCGGCGCCGCAGCACGGATAATGTCGGCCTGATTCTTGGCAAACGAAATCGTATTATCAGAGATAAACCGCTTCTCGTCCAGCGCCTGATGCGGATTAGGCTGTCTCGGGACCGGGGTAGGACGCGGTAAAAAGACCTGAGACCAGTTAGTGTAGCTCTGATTCCAGAAGACTGCACCCCATGCCTCATTCAGTTTCTCCAAGGAGCCGTATTTATCTTGCAGCCACTTCCGGAAAGACTTGTGGTCACTTTCGGAATAGAATTCACTGATCTCGCAGTTCAGCTCGTTGTCGATCTGCCAGCCGGTTACTCCGGGGTGGTTGCCATAATGTGCAGCAAGCTGAGCGGCAATCCTGGCGCATAACTCGCGGTATTTGGGGCTGCTGTAATTGTAATGCCGGCGCATGCCATGCTGAAGAGTAACACCTTCATAAGTCACATTAAGCACTTCCGGGTATCGTTCGGTAAGCCAGGCAGGAGGCGTAGCCGTCGGTGTACCCAACACCACCTTGAGTCCATGGCGGTAGGCCAGATCAATGGCGCGGTCGAACAGTTCAAACTGATAGACACCTTCTTCAGGTTCAAAAATAGACCAGGCGAATTCACCCATACGGACAATCGTGAAGCCTGTTTCCACCATCCGGCGGTAATCATCTTCCCACATCTCTTCCGGCCAATGCTCGGGGTAATAGCATACGCCCAGCTCGAACCGATCTGCTGCAACTGGTTTCTTCATAGGTTCCTCCAAGTGTAAAAATATGCTTTGAACATTATATAAATCTATTGTATTATCAGGTACATAAAAACTGATATAACATAATATTGCTATTATATGACTATATTGCGTGCTTGCTTTCCAAGTATAGAATAGAGGGAGGACGAAATGAAAAAGCAATGGGTCTTGCCCGCCCCGGCTTACGCCCACTATGTATGCTATCCGGAATTTCTCGGGCATTACAATCATTTTCCGCAGCATGCGGAGCGGAGAAGCGAGGGAGTACTGAACAGCTACAATCTCCATCTGGTATTTGAGGGGACGGGTTATGTTTTTCAGGAGGGAGAACGGATTCCCATGGGAAGGGGAAGCGGCTTTCTGTTCCCTAGAGGGGCATATCAGCAATATGGCTCTGATCCCCGCAGACCCTGGGAGGTGCGCTGGGTTCACTTCAATACAGCCATTTCCTTGCCGCTACTGGAGGAAGCAGATCAGTCGCGCGGTTATTTCTTTACATTCGATCCGGATGCCGGGCTGGAGTCTATCTTTGATGAGCTGTTCGAGCTTAGCGCAGTCCATGAAACCCGGAGTGAACCTCGTTTCTCGGCTTTACTTTATGAAATTCTGGTTACACTGTTGCAAAATTCCGAGCCGCTTCATGGATCGGTGCCCCTGGAGATCCGACATTCCATTAGGCGTACAGCCGACATGATTCATAAGGATTGCCAGCGTCCCTGGACACTGGAGAGCATGTCTAGGCTTGCGGGTTACAGCAGCTATCACTTTTTGCGGCTCTTCCGGTCCATCATGGGGAAGACACCGAACCGTTATTTGAGTGACTGCCGTCTGGCCAGGGCCAAGCTGCTGCTGGTCTCTTCCGATTTGTCTGTTGCGCAGATTGCAGATCAGACCGGGTTTCATCAATCCAGCTACTTCATTAAAGTGTTCAAACTGGCAGAAGGTATGCCTCCGAGCCAGTACCGCCGTACTTTCGGCTCTTAGTGACGCAGACGATTAGGGTTTATTAACGGTCACCGTTCTGAAAACAGCGCATGTTGCGCTGTTTTTTTGAAACATTGGCACAAAAAGGTTACAAATTCGCATCATAGAGTTACAACTTGGTTACATTTACCTTCCAGCCAACAACTATAATAATTCTAGTTAATAGACTTGGGAGGGGAAAGAAAGTGAGAAAGCATAAAAATACATACGTTGCTCTGCTCTTAAGCACCATCGTTCTTGGTCAAGTGGCCGGAGGGATAGCTGCTCCTTCTTCGGAAGCAGCAGGCACAACACCAGCAGCAGCAACAACAGCAACCGTCAAAATCAATCCGATTCAATTAGGCCAAGGAGTCACTGCCGCATTGGAGGATGTTAATATTTGGCCGCAAACCGGTGGCAATATTCTGGCCTATACGCTTAAGCTCTCTAACAACGGCAGTTCTAGTGCCAATCTGGTGCATTATTTTCCGCGTGTAGTCACTCCGGGAGGTTCAGCCATTCCCGCCAATCCAGTAACTGCTGATGCGCTTAAGAAAAAGGTCGGAGCCAAGGACAGCCTGCGCGTGACCTACTATGTGAATGTCGGTCAAACGACTTCGCTGCAGGGAATTAAGATTGCCATGTACGTATGGGACGCCAAAGCCAAGGGGTATCTAAAGAATGCGGGTTCTCTGGCGATTCCGGCGGGCTATTCCACAGCCGCTGAACGCGGCAAGATCCTGAGCACCACCATGAATGACATTCCAGTTACAGCAAGTGCGGATTCCCTGCAGCTCTACAAGTTTAGCGGTAAAGTGTACGCCAAGGTAGGACTGAGCATTACCAATAAGGGCAGTAAAGTTCTGAATGAAGCCGGATACACTCCATATCTCCAAACGGCAAGCGGCACCTCTTTCGAGCTGACGGTGAACAGCGCACAGGCAGGTTACAAGATTCAGCCGCAGGAGAAAAAGAGCATTTACTATTTGGCGGAAATTCCCGCAGCCCTGAATACCAACAACATGAAGCTGCAGTTTACACAAAAGGATGAGACCCTGAAGCTTGAGCTTCCCAAAATGTCTTTCAAGCTTCCAGTTGCGTCTACTCCTAATTTTGTTGTGAATCCAGGTGCTGTCAAAAAAGTCGGTATTAACAGCAATACAGTGGAAATGCAGCTGGTGAATGCTTCGGTTTATTCAGAAGACGCCCATGGAGTATGGTCCTTTCAGTTACGTCTGAAGAATGCCGGCAACAAGGCGGTGACCCTGCCAAACTACGAGCTTGCCGTGAAGTCGATCAAAGGGACAGCTTTCCCGGTGAACGCCAAGGCACTCAGCGGGCTCACGCTAAAACCGTTGGAAACCAAGGTTGTTCCGCTTACAGTGCAGGTACCCCTTGAGGTCGAGCAAGCCGGGCTGCAACTGCAGATGATTGAAGCTGTCAGTGCCACAGAAACGGCCGGCCCAACCACTGGCCCAACCACTGGCGAAACTGCTGGTACACCTGGAACGGTAACGGCGGCGTCTCCCAAACTGATTTTTCCGGTAGCCTACTTTACCATTCCTTATGCGCTTCGTGCTGATGTACAGAAGGGGGAGGTCTATAATCGGACGAATCAATTTGGCTCCTTCTCATACAACCTGACGTCTTTACAACGGTATCCTTGGAAAGATGATGATATCGTCATGGCCAAGCTGAACATCACCAACACCCAGTCCGTAACCCTTACTCTTCCCGAACTTACGGGAGCGATTAAGCTGGGTACTAATGATTTAGCGGCGACCACGGATCTTCTGATCGATAAAGAGGCCGCAACGCTGGCTCCGGGCAAGTCCGCCGAGATCGTAGTGATGTCTAAAGTTCCGTATACCGAGGAATTTGAAAATGTACGAATTAATTTATTCAGCACGGTGAACACCGAGAAGGTGCCGTTCCTGGATCTCAGCATGAGTAATTCACTGAATGCAATAGATAATATTGACCGCGGCGGCACCTACAAAATCAGCGGCAAAGGTAAAAATGCCAATGTTCAGGAGAGCCGGACGACGGTTTATGAGGGGATCAATTCCAAAATTGTGTACACGGAACTGCTCATAAGCAGTCAGGAGAAAAGACAAAGCAAGATGACGCGTCTGCAGGCGTATTACAGAACGAAGGACGGGCAGTTTTTTGATGCAAAACCTAATCAACCCGACAATGCTGCAACACCTGGCGGTATGCAGTTGGTTTCGTTCTGGGCGAAGCTGCCGAAGACGGCAAGTGCCGAAGACATCTCACTGGTATTAGGTTCCGGGGTGACCGGAAACAAGTTAAGTGAAAGCGGACAAGAGGCTACCGGCTTTATTAATGCAAGTGCCCTACTGCTCACACCTAAAACCACAGCACCGGCGGGTAATTTAACGAAGATCACATTCTTCCCCTATAATTTGTCGGTCATCAACTCAGAAGGCAGACTATTGGAACTAAACGACACTATCAACATCGTAATGACTTATGATCTGACCCGGGACAACAGTATCGACAGTGGCGATTTGGAGCATAAGCTTGTGCTTAGAATGACTGATCCCTATGGCGTATCACAGGATAAAGTGCTGACAATTGGCACGGATCTGACAGAAGGAAATAGCAATACCTTCTCGATGTCCTTCAGTAAAAATCTGTACACGAAGCTCAAGGGCGGCACTTACAAATTAACTTTGTTTGATGAATTCCAAGGCGAGCGGCAGGAGCTTGGGGGCCAGGTTTTCAACCTGTTCATCGACCGCCAGCTGATAACTAATACCAAAGATACCAACGCTAAATGACAATGGAAGAAGGAGCAGCTTCTATGTTGCGAGTAGAAAATATCAAGCACTCTTTTAAGACCGGCAACGAATGGACCCCCGTGCTTCACGATATCAGCTTCAATGTAAAGCAGGGTGAAATGGTTGCCCTGCTGGGCAGTTCCGGCTCCGGGAAATCTACAATGCTAAACCTGATGGCCGGCCTGATGAAGCCGACTGAAGGCCATATTTACATTGCGGATCACGATATTGTTAAGATGGGAGAAAACAAGCTTTCCGTGTTTCGCCGCAAGCATATCGGATTTATCTTTCAGGCCTATGAGCTGATCACCAGTCTTACCGTGCGCGAGAATGTGGAGCTGCCGCTTGTGTTCCAGTCCGTCTCGCCATCCATCCGTAAGCAAAAGGCGCTTGCGCTGCTGGAGCAGGTCGGCATTCCGGACAAAGCTGATTTATTTCCTTCCCAGCTGTCTGGTGGCCAGCAGCAGCGGGTAAGTATTGCCCGCTCGCTGATTACGGAGCCATCGGTCATCTTCGCGGATGAGCCGACAGGGAACCTGGACTCCAAGACTGAGGATGAAATCATCGACATCCTGCTCAAGCTCAACCGGACGATGAACACTACTTTTATTGTTGTCACGCATGAACATGAGGTAGCAGAGCAAATGCAGCGCATCTTTTCCCTGCGGGACGGTTATTTAATTACCGAAGAGCAAAAGGCGGCAGAAGCGGAACCTCAAGAGGAGGAGACGCAGTGAAGATCAGAGATATAACCCGTATGGCCTGGGATCAGGTCAAACGGCGCAAGGTGGTTACCGGACTGTGTATGACCGGACTTTCCATCGGTTGTGCAGCAATCATTGTTGCGCTTAGTGTTGGACAATCCGCACAGAACTATATGACCGATGAGGTCAATCGCAGTTTTAAAATGGATGAAATTATGGTCTCTCCAGGCGGCGGTATCCCCTCGCGTGGCGGCGGCGACAGCAGTAAGGCTCCTGCCGAAACAAACGAGAACCTGAATCCAGGTAAGCTGACGGAGCAGAAGCTTGAGATTATCCGCGGTCTGGATCATGTAGTCGCAGCCGCGCCGTTTCAAGATGTCGGCTACCTGCAGATTGTCACGGTCGACAACAAAATAGGCGATGCCAGAGTCATTGCAACAGACTTAGAGATGCTGAATAAGTACGGCCATACCTACAAACAGGGAGGGGGCTCAAATCTCCCGGGTATGACTGTGCTGAATTATGGGGCAACACTCGGCCTGATTGACAATGAAACCCGTACGAAGCTTTATGAGCGTCTTTCTGCAGATCCTTTTAACCAGGAATTAAATGCTCAATACACCAGTATGACCCTGCTCCCTTCAGAAATGTATAGGCAGCAGCTACAGATACAGGCGCAGGACTATAGCAGCGCGTCAAGAGCCATCAAGCTCAGCTCACCGCTGCAAGTAGGGGGCATCCTGGCTAATCCGACGGGGACTAGCGATGAACGTGCTTCCTATGACAAGATTATGTATATCTCTCAGGATACTGCGGTTCAACTCGGGAAAGAGCTTGCTTTTGACAATATGTCGGTCATTAATGTGCCTGAGGAAGGCAGCTACAACTCAGTGACGGTTAAGGTGGACGACGTTGACAACATTAAGCAGGTAGAACAAATGATTCAGAAGCTGTCTTTAACGACCAGCAACAATCTGTATCAGATGGATATGCTTAAAGAGCAATTTGATACAATCAAAATGGCAGCGCTTGGAATAGGTGTTTTTATTCTAGTCATTGCTTCCATTTCCATTATTGTTGCCATGACCATGTCCACCCATCAACGTAGACGGCAGATTGGGATTATGAAGGTGCTGGGCGCGAATATGGGGCAAATCCGCAATATGTTCATTACGGAAGCGGCACTACTGGGGCTTTTGGGCGGATTATTGGGCGTTCTCTTTTCCTACCTGATTGTAAATGGTCTCAACAAGCTTGTGGGTACAGCTGGTGATGGTATACATTTCTTTATTCCGGAAACGAACCTTCCCATCGGGCTTGTATTTGCGATTATGACAGGTGTGCTGTCGGGGATCTATCCGGCGATCAGCGCTTCAAGAACAGATGCGCTTACTGCTATTAAGCGGGACTAGCTATTTTTAAATTGAAAGGACGCCGAACAATGAAGAGGATAATTAAAAAGAGCCTGAAGTGGCTCATTATTGCGGCCATCGTGGGTATCGGGGGATATCTGCTGTTCACCAAAGTGATCAAAAAAGAAGAACCCCAGATCGTGATGGAGTCTACGCAAGCAATCAGCTTTCCGGTTACTCAGGAGACCATAACGAGTTCTGTTCAGGTGAAGGGGAAATCACAGTATCAAGAGGAGACTCTGGTCTATGCTCCTTACGCTTCAAAGGTTACAGCATGGAAGGTGGAGAACGCCGGCCAGGTGAAAAAGGGGGATGTGCTGTTCACTCTGGACCAAAGCACATTGCAAAACGAAATTGCCACCACGGAGGCTGCCATTCGCAAAGCGCAGCTGGAGGGGGAACTGAATTCATTCGTCAGCCAACAGGACGCGGAAACTGCAGCTCCAATCGGAACTGAAGCGGAGCGGCTCAAAGCGCTGGCGGCCCAGGAAACGGCACGCATGAATGAGGAATTGAATCAGGTCAACGCAGGTATTCAAGAGCGGGAGCTGGCGGACAAAAGGAATAAGCTCAAAACGGCGATCTATCATGCGCCTGCAACTGGCATTTTCCTGTATGACAGCAGCAAAGAACGGCCGCAGATGGTGACGGACAATCAGTATATCGGTAAGATTGTTGATCTGAGCAAGCTTGAATTTATTGCGCAGGTCGGGGAACAGGACATCTTCCGCATCAAAAAGGGCATGAAGGTTCAGGTCAAGATGACTGCAATGAAAAATCTTACGCTTAAGGGTGAAGTGACCGAGGTATCGAAATTCGCCACTACAACCAGCGGACAGAACTCGGCAGCAAATCAGGTGCCGCAATTTGAGGTGGTTATTTCTCTCCAGCCGGATGAGCATTTAATCGGCGGCCTCAGTCTTAGCGGCGAAATTGAGACGTTGCGTAAAGAGAAAGCCACAGTAGTCTCCAGCATCGCTGTTATGCATGAAGGTGATCTGGCGTATGTAATGCTGGATAAAGGAAATGAGCAATATGTACGGCAGGAAATCAAGGTCGGAATGGAAACTACGGACAAGACAGAAGTTCTCTCTGGACTAAAGCCCGGGGATAAAGTAGTTATTCAGTAGTTAAAATAACGGGCAGTCTGTTGATATAACAACAGGCTGCCCGTTTAGCTTGTCGAAGGCTGTTGAGAGAGTCTCAACAGCCTCTTTGTTTACTTGGTAAGCGAACTTCGCCAGCTTGTGATATCCTGGTTCAGCTTTCTCAGATCGGGTACGGCTGTCGGCTGGTCGGTCAGACGGTATTTGTCCTTCAGTGCAAGAATGCGGTAGACACTCTCATCAATTCGTGACTCCTTGATGGTGCCGCTTTGGACACTGGCCAGCAGCGCTTTCCGAACCGCTTGCTCATTCCCGTATTCATGGGCGACAAGAAGGATATCACTGCCCGCCTGTACGGTATCGACAGCTGCGGCAGCCAGCGTGTAGTGCTCGGTGATGGCACCCATTGTGAGGTCATCGGTAATGACCACTCCCTGAAAGCCCATCTCTTCACGCAGCAGCTTTCCGATAATGGCCCTGGACAAAGAAGCAGGCTTATCAGAATCAAGCTCCGGAAAAAGAATGTGCGCAACCATTACCGCATCCGCATTCTCCTGAATGGCCGCCTCGAACGGCTGCCATTCCAGTTTGGCCAGTTGGGCAGCAGTTTTGTTCACGACCGGCAGTTCCAGATGGGAGTCGACGGATGTGTCGCCGTGACCGGGGAAATGTTTAACAACCGGTATAACGCCTTCACTGGCGATTCCTTTCATCTCAGCGATTCCTAATCTGCTGACGAGGTCGGCAGTGTTTCCGAAGGAACGGTCGCCGATTACAGGATTATCGGGATTGCTGTTTATATCCAGCACAGGGGCAAAATCCATATTATACCCGGCTGACAGCAGCTCTCTGGCGAGCAGCTTGCCCATCGTTCCGGCAGCACCGGAATTGTCGGCTGCGCCAACGCTCCCGTTCGACGGTATTGCGGCATATTCATCAGGCATGCGGCTGACCTTGCCGCCCTCCTGATCTACGCTCATGAACAGCGGAACCGGATTCTCCGCGTTGCTCTTCTTCAGGTCATTGATCAGACTGACCATGCCCTTCAGGTTGCTGATATTGTCTTTATACAGGATAATTCCGCCGATCTTGTCTTCGGCAATCATCCTTTTTGCCTGGGTATCTAGCTTGATGCCGTCAATGCCGACCAGGAGCATTTGCCCGATTTTCTCCTCCAGTGTCATATTTGCCAATTTGCTCTCAATTGTATCGCTGCCGCTGGCCGCTGATTGCATTGGTGTCGCTGTCGCTGTTGCTGTTGCTGTCGCTGCTGAAGCCGCTGTTGCGGAAGGTGATACGGTTATGTAGTCCGTAGGAGAAATATTTCCTGTCTGCACATTGGTGCTTCCTGCGCATCCGCTGATGGCAAGCAAGCCGGAAAGTACGGCAGTCACAGGAAAGAGTCTGCTCCAGTCTCGCGGGGTGAAGTGCCGGTATTTCAGCCAAATCATTTTCATTTGCAAATATTCTTCCTTTCGTTTGCCGATTCACTGGCATGGATGATAAGATGGAGGAGACTTTACATAAGGCTTGTTTCAAGCAAATTACTCTAAAGGACGAGGTGAGGGACCCATGAAGGAAGAATTAATGAATACATTGAATGAGCAGATGAATTTTGAATTTTATTCTGCTCACGTTTACCTGGCGATGGCTGCTTATTGTTCAGGTGAAAGTCTGGACGGTTTCGCTAACTTTTTTCTGGTACAGGCCGAAGAAGAACGGTTTCATGCAATGAAAATTTACAAATTCCTTAATGACCGCGACTATCGCGCTACGCTCGCTGCCTTACCGGAGCCGAAGAACGAATATACATCCATGCTGGATGCCTTTGAACATGCCTATGCCCATGAACAGCAGAATACGCGAAAATTCTACCATCTGGCCGATCTGGCGCTGGATGCACGTGAGCACGCGACCATCTACTTCCTCAAGTGGTTCATTGATGAGCAGGTGGAGGAAGAGGCGCTGTTCAGCAATATTATCGCCAAGCTGAAACGGATTGAATCCGATAGCAACGCCTTCTACATGCTGGACGCCGAGTTTGCAGCGCGTTCATTTACTCCGCCGGCAGAATAAATGCTTAATGTATGAGCAGCTGCTCTAACATAGTTTAGCAGAAAAGGGATCTGTCTTATAGGACAGGTCCTTTTTTGTGTTTACCTTGTGAAGGGCGAGAGCCCGCAAAGCCTTTCTGTATAAGAGAATAATTCCGGTCCCCAAGACAAATCACTGTCTGATGTTGAACTAGGGCAAACAATGTTGCGTATTGCAAAACACTTCCTGCTTCCCAACTCTATTTGGCAGGGTTAACTAATGCGCCGCCCGGCAACACTGTTTCTCTAGACCCACCCGGATGTCAGCGTGTAGTATAGAACAATACTATTGTTTGGAGGTTCTTTTTTTTGGAAAACTACAGCGACATTAAACAAAGTGAAAAAGGGGCTTGGCTCAGTTTATTTGCCTACATTCTTTTATCCGCCGTCAAATTGTTCATCGCAAGTGTCTCGGGTTCCCAAGCTCTGCTTGCAGACGGATTGAACAATAGTACGGACATCATTGCGTCTCTCGCCATCCTGACAGGTCTTAAGATTTCCCGGAGACCTCCTGATTCCAATCACAGCTACGGGCATTTCAGAGCGGAGACGGTAGCCGCATTGATTGCTTCTTTCATTATGATTGCCGTAGGGTTGCAGGTTCTGTATCAGGGTGTCAACAAATTTGTCCAACCGGTGCTGGAAACGCCAGATCTTATTGCTGCCTGGACGGCTGCGGGTTGTGCGTTAGTTATGCTGGCTGTTTATGCGTACAATATCAAGCTTGCCCGTGAACTCAAAAGCAATGCCATGCAGGCGGTAGCTCAGGATAACCGTTCGGATGCGCTCGTAAGCATAGGCGCTTTTATAGGGATTATCGGTTCACAGTTTGGAATTCCCTGGCTGGATCCGCTGACTGCGACAATTGTTGGGCTTCTGATCTGCAAGACAGCCTGGGATATTTTCCGCAAGGCTAGCCATGATTTAACGGACGGTTTTGACGCAAGCGAACTGGAGCTGATGAAGCAAACCGTTGCCCAAATCGATGGCGTAGAATCGATAAAAGATATTAAAGCACGCATTCATGGCAACAATGTACTGGTGGACACAACCGTGCTGGTGAACTCGAAGCTGAACGTGGTGCAGAGTCATGATATTACGGAAGAAATTGAAGACCAATTGAAGGACCGACACCAGGTTTCCAATGTGCTTGTACATATAGAGCCGCTGTAAATATAGAATGGATTCCAAAGTCTGATATGCCCGGCGAAAGCCGGAGCAGTCAGGCTTTTTTTGCAATATAGCCTACGGGCAGGACCCTCATTGTAGCGTATTGCAATTTCCTGCATGAACACTCTAATACTTGACTTATACGTCTTGTATATGTATATAATAACATTATGATATTAACAAAAAGATAATAATTAAATCCGCAGCTGTAAAGGAGTTTGGCTATGTCAAAACAACCGGTCACTGACCGCAACGGTATAACCGAGGAACAATTCCTAAAAACATATGATGCTGGAGTGTATGAACGTCCATCCGTAACGGTCGACATGCTGATTTTTACCGTGATGGAACGGGAACAGGATAATTACCGGAAGCTTTCCGAGAAATCACTGCAGCTGCTGCTGATTCAACGGGGCGAACATCCTTACTTGGGACAATGGGCGTTGCCTGGCGGTTTTGTCGGTGTACATGAAAGCCTGGATGAAGCGGCACGCCGGGAATTGTTCACAGAAACGAATATAGACAATATCTATATGGAACAGCTGTATACCTGGGGAGAGGTGCAGCGCGATCCGCGGATGCGGGTCATCAGCTGTTCCTATATGACTTTGGTTGATCGTACCGCACTGAATGTGCAGGCGGGGGATGATGCGGCTGATGCTGCCTGGTTCGAGGTATCACATGAGATCCTCGAAGCAAGCCGCAGAGAGCTGGAGCAAGGATATGAGCTGGACCAATTCATCAAGATCACTCTGCAAAGTGATAAGGTGACTTTATCAGGAGTGGTCAAAATTACCGAATCCGTTCAAGGCCATGTCAGCAAGATCCTACGTGAGATCGTGCAGAGTGAAGGCTTCGCTTTTGATCATTTAATGATGGTTCAATATGCGATCGAACGCCTGCGCGGCAAGGTTGAATATACGGATATTATTTTTAATCTGATGCCGCCCCTGTTCACTTTGTCGGAGCTTCAGCGTGTCTATGAAATCATTCTGGGCAAAGAGCTGCTGGCCGCCGCCTTCCGCCGGAAGATTGCTGACCGTGTGATGGAAACTGAGGATTTCACCAGGGATGCCGGACACCGCCCCTCTAAGCTGTACCGATATAACATGAACCGGGCTTCCAATCAATGATATGAGGAGAGAGCAAGATGGAGAAATTCACCTATTTTTACCGCAGCGGCTCACCATTCTCACAATGGTATCCCTGCCGTTTCACGGTGGGAGAGCTTCACTTTAATAGCACTGAGCAGTATATGATGTACAGTAAGGCACAATTGTTTAAGGATGAAGAGCTGGGATTGAAAATCTTGCGGGCCACAACTCCCAGAGAGCAGAAGGCATTGGGGCGTCAGGTGAGCGGTTTCGACAAAACCATTTGGGAACAACACTGCAAAGAGATTGTCTATCAAGGAAACTGGGAGAAGTTTATTCAGAACGAGGACCTGCTGCAAGCGCTGCTGGATACGAAAGGCACCACGCTGGTAGAGGCCAGTCCGACGGACCGGATCTGGGGTGTGGGTTTAACGGAAGAGGATCCGAGGATACGAAGAAGAACTACCTGGCGCGGCACCAACTGGCTGGGGGAAATCCTGACGAATCTTCGCGAGGAGTTTACTCGCTCTACTATCTAATCGTTAAATAGATTACCAGTACAAGTAGACCAAGAGCTGCCATCCAGGACAGCGGGTGATTGGGATTTAACCCCCAGCCGAGCCCTGATGATTTCGGAACAAATATACGTTGCTTTGGCGCTTTCTTGCTGAACATATCGTGCACCTCTGTCCTCTGTAAATTTTATTATGTGTAAATGCTGAGATAAGTATTGATCAAATGGCGAGAAATTGCAATAACTTCTGATGCGCAGCCTTTAGGCTTGCGCTTTTTTTGCATCAACCCAAAAGAAATTTGTTACATATTGTCGTGTGATGTTGTTAACAGAACTTTCTTGCGGAAATGTGGAGAATTAGATATGCCTCTAAATATGAAAATTATGGTAAAGGATAAGGTGAGTGAGTACATGATTGAATGGAAGGATTCGTATGATATCGGCGTGGAGAAGATTGATTGCCAGCACAGACAGCTGCTTGTGAAGCTTAATGAATTTTTTGATGCTTGCACGAACCAGAAAGGCAAAGAAAAGATTGAAGAAACACTGAAATTCCTTAAGGACTATACCCTTGAGCATTTTGGCAATGAAGAGCAGTTGATGTCGGAGATTGATTTCCCTGAGCTTGCCGAGCACCAGAAGACTCATGCCGAATTCGTGCAGACTGTGCTTGAACTGGAAGAAAGCATTAAGACCAAAGGCGTATCCGTACTGTCCACAATCAAACTGAACCGCACCTTGACGGACTGGTTGATCAACCATATCCACAAATGTGACAGGCTGATCGGTGATTGCATTGCCGCTAAAGGCAATAAGGCTGTTTAACTTACATAGATAGATCATGAAGATGCCGCAGGGCATTTTCTTTTTTATGTTGCTTGACTGTTGGGAGGTAGACCCTCTCATTTATTACAATGCTCCGGCACAGTTTATACTCGGCTAATACTTTATGATATGATTTGAGGTAGAACGTATAGATATGAGCTGTACGCTAAAGGAGTGGTTGAATGAAAATACTGCGCATGCTATTTTCCGGAGCTGGAGTGCTGCTTGTATTGGGATTGGTTAATTTCTACATCGGCTTTCATCTCTGGGTTCTGCTGGAGAATTGGCTGCCGGGTATTTCAGCAGGTGCCTACTGGACGGTGTTTATGGTTATTGCTTTTGCCTATATGATCGGAATGGCGCCCTGGCCAAAGGCTGTGAAACCGGCGGCCAGATTCTTCAAAGTGATCGGGTCCTATTATTTGGCCTGCATGGAGTTTGCGGTAATTGTGCTGCCGTTAACTGATCTGCTCTATTGGGTGCTGGGACTTATGGGGGTTAACCGTTCGGCCTTTACTTATGAAGCAGGAGCGACGCTGGTTCTGTTGCTGGCTATCTTCCTCATTTGGGGTTCACGGAATGCCTGGAGCACTATTGTACGCACTCATCCGATCAAAATTGATAAATCCATTGGAACAAGCGCACCCCTTACGGTCGCCGTTGCTTCGGATTTGCATCTGGGGAATATTGTAGGCAACCGTCATTTGCGCAAAATGGTCACCGAGATCAACAACATGAAGCCGGATGTCATCCTACTTGCCGGGGATGTGCTGGATGACAGTATCGAGCCGTTTATCCGCAATGGAATGAGTGAACAGTTAAAGCTGCTTAAAGCCCGTCATGGCGTATATGCCGTACTGGGAAATCATGAATATTACGGCGGCTCGATCAAAGAGTATACTGAGCTGATGGATAGCATAGGTATCAAAGTTCTGCAGGACGAAGTGGTGGAAACTGCGGGCGTCTATATTGTCGGCCGGAAAGATAAGACCGCGGAAGCTATGGAGGCTGGCGGCAGACTTAGTGTCTCTTCGTTGCTGCAAGGTCTGGATCTCTCCCGTCCTATAATCATGATGGACCATCAGCCTACCGGTTTTGACCTTGCAGCAAAGGCAGGGGTGGATATCCTGTTATCCGGACATACACACCGCGGACAGATTGCGCCTAATCACTGGATTACCAAACGCCTCTTTGAGCTGGATTGGGGCTATCTGCTTAAGGAGAAAATGCATGTAATCGTCTCCTCCGGCTATGGCACCTGGGGGCCGCCGATCCGTCTGGCCAGCCGCTCCGAGCTGATCAAGCTGGAAGTTTTGCTGGAGGGCAGCAAACAATACAGTGAAGAACCGCTGTCTTCACAGACAGTGCTCATTTAAGCTGTACATGAATTAAACATTAGACATTATATAGATTGAACTTGAGAAATACATGTAGTCACGACCAATCCCAAAATAGAACCCCTGCAGCTTCAATGGAGTAGCTGCGGGGGTTAATCATGTCCAAGGAGTGTTAATCTTGAAATACATAGAATTTGGAATCGGCAACCGGTGGATAGTCAGAACGGAAACAGAATTTGAGGATGGAACGGAGACGGAGCAGCAGGGGATTATCCGGCCGATCCATTTCCATTCGCTGTACCTGAGGATATGGATAGGGAAGACTGTATTCGTTGCTGATCTTAAAGAAGGCTGCAAAAAATCAAGGAAGAGCAGAAGCAAAATCAAAATAGTTATCGGAATCAGCAGTTATTAGAACTGTTATAGGATTGACAGATGCGGTAGATTCACGTACATTGAAGTAGTTAAGTTATTAACTATATGGAGCTGAGCGGAATTTATGGACGATCTACAAAGATATGTAATGGAGCAGCCGCTATATACGGAGGTATTCTTCACATTGGTTGAGGCAACTGCAAATGTCGTGGCGGTATCCGAGAAATACTGGCAGAATCAGGGTCTGAACGGAGCGCGTATCCGTATTCTGGTGGAAATCGCCAAGCATGGCGGAACTATGCTGCCTTCAGTGCTTGCCGAGAAAATCGGCGTGACCAAAGCCAATATCAGCCTGCTGCTTTTGCCGCTGGAGAAGGACGGATTGATCAGCCGGGCAAGCCATGCTACGGACGGCCGGAAATCGGTCATTTCGATCACTGGTAGCGGACGCGCACTGCTGAAAGAGCATCTTCCGGAGAACCGTCAGGCAGTTGCCGAAGTTATGAAGCGGCTGGATGAAAAGGAACTGCTGGAGTTGATGTCATTGCTGCACAAACTGAACCGCTCTATATAAGTTTGGAGGTATAAAGCACCGATGATACTCTCATCTTAACATTCAATCTGATAGTAGAAGTACGTAACAGCTTTTTTTGTTTAAATAGTTAATAGCTTAACTAAATTCCATGAACCAAAGAGAGGGTGCAAACCGATGAAGACTATGATTACGGGAGCAACTGGCCAATTAGGACGCCTGATTATTGATAATCTGCTGCAAAAAATGCCACAGGAGCAGATTGTTGCAGGTGCCCGCCATCCGGACAAAGCTATAGAACTACAACGTCAAGGAATAGAAATACGTTATGCCGATTACGATGTCCCTGAAGGGCTGGAAGCTGCATTCCATGATATATCCCAACTGCTGCTAATTTCAAGCTCACACACGGATGACGGCATTCGCCTTGCCCAGCACAAACGGGTTATTGAAGCAGCAGTCAAAGCAGGCGTTTCGCATATCCTCTATACCGGCTTTGCCTTCCCGCAACAACGGATTAATATTGCTTCCGGCAATGTCCATACGCTTACAGAGCGGGTGATTCTGGATTCCGGCCTAGAGTACACCTTCCTCCGCAACGCATTATATATTGATTTCGTGAATGTACTTGGATTAAAAGAAGCCAGCCGCAGGGGTGAGCTGATTACACATCCGGGGGATTTTCGGTTCAACTCCGTTTCACGTGAAGATTTGGCCCTGGCTACAGCCGCTGTTCTTGCCGGCTCCGGGCACAGCAATCGGATTTATGAGCTGGCTGCACCACATACGTGGAGCTTCAATGATCTCGCAGCAGCGCTGACATCGCTGGCAGGCAAGCCGGTAACACATCGGGAGGATGCCAGCGTTCAGCACTGGATTTATTCTTTTCTGAAGAAGATTGATACGGTCTCTACTTCGAATGACCTGGAACAATTAATGGGGCGGAGCATCACTTCGCTGCAGGACAGTATAGTGCCTTTTGTTTAGTCTATACTATTTTTCCAATGGATACATCTCATAATGCTTCCCGTCACTGGGAGCCATGGCTCCTGGAACTCCCCATACACTCTGGTGGATTTTGTCCGCATCTACTACGGAATAGATATAGGTCCAGTCCTTTTCGTTGCTGAAGCGAACCTCCAGGTGATAAGGGTTGTATTGTCTTCCAGCTTGACGGCTAATTTCCCACTCTTCACCAGGATACTTTACCTCTAAATATTGGTTAAGTTGTTCTGTTTTTTTTGATACCTGATAATCAAGCCAATAGGGACGAACTGCAAAAAACACAAGCAATAGTACAGTTATCGAACCTGCAGTAATTAAACTGATCTTCCTAATCTTATCTGGTAAAAGCACTGCTATAACAAAAATAACAATGACAAAAATAACTGAGGCTGTGATTTCCATTGCTGTTATTGGATGCAAGAAAAGCCCTCCTCTTATGATCAAGCTAAATATTCATGCAGCTCTTAAAGTCTTAACAGTGCCTTAATATTAACATGCGGCGTGACGATTTTCAGTAATTTAGAACATAATGAAAGCCAGCTTGCCGGACTCCCGGTTGTCTTAACGCAGCAATGTTGCTACTATGGTGACAGCTAAGAAGGGATATGGGAGAGGTGTTCAGATGAAAAAGATATTGGTTGCCGATGATGATCTAAATATCCGTACACTGCTGCGGCATGTATTGACCCGGGATGGGTATCTGGTCGTTGAAGCAGGCGATGGCCGGGAAGCAGTAGGGCTGATGAAGGAGAGCACGGTGGATCTTGCCGTCGTGGATGTAATGATGCCGCAAATGGACGGGCTGGAGCTGTGCCAGTACATACGCGAAACGTACGACATTCCGATTATTCTCCTGACGGCGCGGCAGCAGCTCAGCGATAAGGAGCAGGGCTATTTGCGGGGGACGGATGATTATGTGACCAAGCCGTTTGAGCCAGAGGAGCTGCTATTCCGCATCAAAGCGCTGTTCCGCCGCTATTCGATAGCTTCCGATGACAAGATCCGTCTTAACTCGCTCGTGATCGACCGCAAAAATTATGAAATCAGTAACGGGAACGATGTGCTGCTGCTGCCGGTGAAGGAATTTGAGCTGCTGGCGCAGCTAGCGCAGTATCCGGGGCGTCTGTTCTCGCGCAGCGAGCTGATTGAGCTGGTGTGGGGAGCCGATTACGAGGGCGACGAACGGACGGTGGATGTGCATATCAAACGTCTGCGCCAGCGGTTTGCTGACTATCAAGAGGATTTTGTGATCCGCACGGTGCGCGGAATCGGTTATAAAGTGGAGATGGTGAACGCATGAAGTCGCTTTATGTACGGATGAGTGTGCTGTTTTGCTCAATTATACTGATAAGCAGTTTTATGGGATTTTTCGCATCCAACTTCTATTATCAGGTCAAGATCAAACCGCAGAACGATGCCAAACTCACGAAAATGGCGATAGGTTTGCAGCAGTTTGTCCAGGACCATCCCGATGCGGTGGGAGAATATCTGCTAAGTACGGCATCCCTGGGGTATAAATTATACTTGTCCAATGGTCAGGGCGACGAGAAGTTTTATGGCTTGCCTTTCCGCAAAAATGATCTGGGCGAGGAAGTGCTGCAAAACGTGCTTGCCGGAGAGGTCTACCATGGAGTGGCGGAGTTCCCGAGCCAGGCGTTTGTGACCGGTTTTTTTGATAATCAGCTCAGCAACTCGATTGGATTGCCGGTGCGTATCAACGGTCAGACCTATGCCTTGTTTATGCGTCCGGATGCCGAGGTGCAGTTTGGGGAGCTGCGGATCTTTTTTGCCGTGTTGCTTGGGGTAAGTGTTCTGTTCAGCCTGTGGTTTGTCCTCGTTACCGTGCTGCATGTGGTTAAACCGATTACGAGGCTGACTGCCGCTACGAAAAGGATTTCCAAAGGAAGGTACGACATCCGGCTCAATACCCGGCGGCGGGATGAAATCGGCCAGCTGGCCTCCCATTTCATGATCATGAGCCAGGAGCTGGAGCGGACGAACCGGGCGCGTCAGGAGTTTGTCGCCAACGTCTCGCATGAGATTGAATCGCCGCTGACCTCCATCCAGGGCTTTGCCCATGCGCTTAAAGATTCTGCACTGCCGGAGAACCAGAGGCTGGAGTACCTCTCCATTATTGACGGGGAGAGCCGCCGCCTCTCGATGCTCAGCAAACAGCTGCTCACCCTGTCCTCTCTGGATTATGACGAGAATGCGCTGCAGAAGAAGAGCTTCGATCTTCGTGCGCAGCTGCGCCAGGTCGTGCAGATTATGGAGTGGAGACTTACGGAGAAGGAGCTGGCGGTTCGTCTGCATGTGGAGGATATAACACTTCAGGGGGATACGAATCTGCTCTATCAGGTGTGGATGAACCTGCTGTCCAACGCGATCAAATATACACCCTCAGGTGGAACCATCACCCTATCCGCGGAAGCCACCGGGGGCAGCTGTAAAGTTACAGTCGCGGATACCGGGGAAGGAATATCAGCCGCAGAGCTGCCGATGATCTTCGACCGCTTCTACAAAGTGGACAAGGCGCGTACCCGTGACAGCAACAGCAGCGGGCTGGGACTGTCTATAGCGAAGAAAATAATCGAAACGCACGGCGGCACTATTGAAGCATCCAGCACGGTCGGTACAGGCACCACCTTCACCGTGAATCTGCCGCTTCTGTAATTATTTATTCATACTCCGTTCATTTTCATCCTCTACACTGTGTTTATACAGAGCAGAGGGAGTGGTTTTATGTTTTTAGCTTTAAGGGAAATGAGGCATTCCAAAGCACGTTACAGCCTTATCATGGTCATCATGCTGCTGGTTTCCTTTCTCGTCCTGTTCGTTACCGGGCTGGCCAGAGGACTTGCCTATGCCAATATTTCAGCGGTGGAGAATATGCCGGCTAACTATTTTGTCGTCCAGGGCGACGCCGATCATGCCTTCAGACGTTCTCAATTAAGTGATGCCGAGCTGATTGCGGCACGTTCAGTTGTGGGCGAAGATAAAGCAACACCGCTTGCGGTGCAGACGAGCACGGTAACATCGGACAATGGGGATGCGAAGGCGGACATTACTTTTTTTGCCGTAGATATGAATGGTATGCTTGCTCCTAAGGTGGTGCAGGGAACCGGGATATCGAATGAAGCCGGGGGCAGCGCAGTTGTGGACTCCCAGCTTGCACAGTCGGGAATTACCCTGGGAAGCACCATCGTTGATCAGGCTTCAGGGATGTCCTGGAAAGTATCCGGTATTGTGGACGATAGTTCTTACAGTCATACCCCGGTTGTCTATATCAATAATCTGGACTGGCAGGAAATGAAGCAAGGGGCACGGCAGGAGAAGGCTGATTCACAGTCTGTGCCTTACAATGTGGTAGCGCTCAGCGCATCTTCTGCTCAAGCTGATGAAATTACCGCCAAACTGGACAATGTGGAGGTCATCACGCAAAAACAGGCGATCTCCAGTGTACCCGGTTATTCGGCGGAGCAGAATTCACTGATGATGATGATTGTGTTCCTGTTTGTCATCGCAGGCGTTGTACTGGCAGTATTCTTCTATGTAATCACGATTCAGAAGACGAGCCAGTTCGGTATCCTGAAGGCCATGGGCACCAAAATGTCCTATCTCGCCTGGAGTGTGGTAGGGCAGGTAATGATACTGTCCGTAGCCAGTCTGGCAATAAGCCTGCTGCTGACCTTTGGTATGAATAAGGGGCTGCCGGATTCGATGCCGTTTCAGTTGGAGAGCTCGACGATTATTTTAACCAGCGTGTTGTTTATAGGTATGTCTCTGCTGGGATCACTTATTTCTGTAGCAAGTGTTGCTAAGGTAGATGCATTGGAAGCGATAGGGAGGGCTGGAGCATGAGTGCCAAATTAATCATGAAGCAAGTGACCAAAACCTATGGAGACGGGGACAGCACGATGTCGGTCTTGAAGAACCTTGATCTGACGGTCAATGCCGGCGAATTTGTAGCTGTTCTGGGTCCTTCGGGCTCAGGAAAAAGCACCTTCCTCTCGGCGGCTGGAGCTCTACTGACACCAACAAGCGGGGAAATCCTTATTGACGGAGAGCCACTGGGCAATAAGGCAAAGAGCGAACTAACCGAACTGCGGCTGCAAAAAATCGGCTTTATGTTTCAAAGCGCACAGCTGCTGCCTTATTTAAAGGTTGAGGAACAGCTGCTCTATGTAGCCAAGTTGGCGAAGCTCAGCACCAAAGAAGCCAAAGTGCGGGCTGCGTATTTACTCAAACGGTTAGGCATTTGGGAGCGCCGCAACCACTATCCCGAGCAGCTGTCCGGCGGACAGAAGCAGCGGGTGGCGATTGCCAGAGCGTGGATGAACAAGCCGGCGATTCTGTTCGCAGATGAGCCTACTGCAAGCCTTGATTATGAGCGGGGCAAGGAAGTGGTGCGGATGATTGCCGACGAAGTGAAGAGTGAGGGGAAAGCGGCAGTCATGGTAACCCACGATGAACGGATGCTGGAATGGTGTGACCGCGTGCTGCATCTGGAGGATGGAGTACTGATTGAGTCTTAAGTTTATGTATGCCTTAATGGCCTGAACCCTCGAACAAGGGTTCAGGTTTTTTGCTATCCTGTAAAAATGTTGTCTATGAGAATTAGACTGGCGGTTTACGGTCTGGATTAACCGGTGCAAGCAGCTTCTCGATAAAGACGGTTATGGCCATGGTAGCAGCGTTTTCCTTGCGGCTGATGATTGAGAAATTTCTCTCCAGCAGCTGATGCCTGATCCGCAGCTCGCTGATTTCGCCCCGGGCGAGCTCTTTGCGTACAATCCATCTCGAGAGCATGGCGATTCCTAATCCAGCCGAGACGGCTTCCTTAATCCCCTGGCTGCTGTTGAATATATAAGACCGCTTATGGGAGATTTGGGCATGCTGCAGAAAATGATCGCTGAAGGCACGCGTGCCGGAGCCAGGCTCCCGCAGCACCCATACCTGATTCTGGAGCATGTCTTTATCTACGGCATTTGCGGCCGAGAGGGGATGGCTACACGGAGCTACAATGATCATTTCATCCTTCATATAGGGAATCACGGACAGCTCATGGTCAGACGTTTCGCCTTCAATGAACCCGATATCAAGGATGTTCGATTTAATGGCGGCAATAATCTCCTCGGTATTGTGGATCGTGACCTGCAGATTCACCTGCGGGTATTGATTGGCGAACTCGGCAATTCTGCCAGGCAGGATGTACTCTCCAATCGTAAAGCTGGCCCCGATATGAATACTCCCGGTGACTTCATCGCGCAGCAGTTGGATTTCCCTGCCCGCTTCTTCATAATGCGAGAGGATCTGCTTCACATGTTTATAGAGGATAGCTCCCGCTTCTGTCAGCCGGACTTCCTTCGGGGAACGGTGAAGCAGCTTGGTTCCCAGTTCATTTTCCAGGTTGCGGATATGCAGACTCACGCCGGGCTGGGAGAGGTTTAAGAGCTCTCCGGCACGGGAGAAATGGCGCTGTTCAGCAACGGTTGCAAATACACGTAATGCATCTACTATCATAATTATACCTCATTATTAGCCTTGGAATTCTTTGTACATGGCCGATTATTATCCATTTTAACATAGTTATTATCATCAATCATAAGTATTTGTAATGATAGAGATAGCAAAGACGTATTTCACTTCCCTGTTGGCTGCACTTATAGTGAGATTACAAGTTAGCAACGTAATTGAACGTAAACAGGGAGTGGTTTGAGATGAATCATGCACATCAGCTTCAGCGCTTGAACGATAAATACAGCGGATTTATTCTAGGAATCCTGCTTACAGGACTACTGGCCATAGCAGCCAAATATTTGGCGCTGCTGCCTTACCTTGGCATCATGGGCCAGCTGGTAATTGCCATTCTGTTAGGAGTTCTGCTTCGTACAGCAGGAGGGGTACCGCAACAGGCAGTGCCGGGCATCAGCTTTTCCAGCAAGAGATTGCTCAGAGCGGGGATCATCCTGCTCGGGATGAGATTGAACCTGTTTCAACTTGTGCAGGCCGGTCCCAAGGTGTTGGCGATTGCCGTGATTAATATTGTATTTACTTTGTTCACCGTTTATGGACTCTGCAAATGGATGAAAATTGATAGGACACTTGGACTGCTGACCGCTTGCGGAACTGCGATATGCGGAGCAGCAGCCGTCGCGGCAATCTCTCCCCAACTAAGGGCCTCGGACAATGAGACCGCAATAAGCGCGGCAACGGTAGCTGTGCTGGGGACGATATTTACGCTGGTTTATACGTTAATTTATCCGGTGTTGTCCCTTAGTCCAGAAGGGTATGGGATATTTGCCGGAGCCACTCTTCATGAAGTAGCGCATGTGATCGCCGCTGCCGCACCCATCGGTGAAAAGGCTGCAGACCTCGCGGTGATCGTGAAGCTGACTCGGGTAGCGATGCTTGTTCCGGCAGCTCTTGCTATTGGCGTCTGGGAAGCCTATAGACAGCGTAAAGCAGAGAGAGTGTGTAGGGGGCAAGTGACGGCTGTACAGCCACCGCATTCCAAAATTCAGTGGAGGAAACTTCCGGTTCCCTGGTTTATCGGCGGTTTTTTGCTGATGAGCGGTGTAAATACGCTGGGAATAATCCCTGAACAAGTAACGGCTGATCTGATTATCCTGGCGTATATGCTGCTGGCCATGGCGATGGCGGGACTCGGGCTTGGTGTGGATATCAAGACCTTTGCCCTAATGGGTAAAAAACCGCTGCTGGCTGGCTTAATCGGCTCGTTACTGCTCTCGGGACTTGGATTTCTGCTGGTTCATCTCCTTGGACTCGCATAGTCCGTTTCTCCCCTCTACCTTGTGCTGTTCCGGTAGGCAGAGGGAGATACGCCGGTAGATTTCTTGAAATATTTCGAGAAATGGGCCAGCTCCATGCCCACCTGCGCAGCGATATCGGAAATGCTGGAAGTAGAGTAAGAGAGCTGTCTTTTAGCCAGTTCCATCCGCTTGAGCTGCACATAATGCATGGGCGGAACCCCCATGTATTTCTTGAAGTAGGGGATGAAATAGTTCGGATGCAGATGAACCAGCTCGGCCAGTTCCTCTACCTCCATAGGCTGCGTTAGGCGCTGTTCAATGTATTGCAGGACGTTCGCTAGCTGTTTTTGACCATTGGTATGAGCCAGCTCACCCATGAAATCGGAATATCCGCCGTCCTCCAGGCAGAGTGCTAGCAGATGAAGTAGTGCGGCTTGATTCCGCATGGTGGAGAGAAGGTTCTCTTCCGGAAACCGTGTTATCATCTCTGTGAAAATCTCCCGAATGGCATCCGGCTCCGCAACATCGCTTATGTACAGCTTGTTGCCTGTATGAAACAAGGGCCATTCTCCGATATGGGCATCAAAATGACAAAAGTACCGCTTATAGGGATTGTCAGGGGAGGTTTCTGTAGTTTGCGTCGAGCCTGCCGGCATGATCATCAATTGGCCGGGGCGCGGATAATGGGCTTGCCCGTTCAGGATCACCTTACCCTCGCCGCCATCAATGAAATAAAGTCTGTTAAAGGATGGCGTCTCATTCAAGCGGTTCCATCCGGGGTATCTGCTGCTTAAGTGGGCATGGGTAACGGTGACGCTCAGGTTCTGCAGTAACGCTCCTGTAAGGTTGCCGGATTGATTCATCATATAACTCCTTTATTGTGTAATAAATCCAGTATACCGCTTTCATTTAACTAAAACATCTTAATTATGTACAAAAAAACCTTAATTCCGGTCATGTTCACTGTCTGGAAATAGGGTTATTCTCATATCATAACTCACATAGGAGTGATTCATAGGATGAAGAAGGTTCGTTATGGAATTATTGGAGTTGGAAATATGGGCCGGGCCCATGCGCTCGATCTGATTCATGAAGTAAAAGGAGCTGAGCTGGCGGCTGTCTGTGATACAAGCCCCGAACGCCTGGAGTGGGCGGCAGAGCACTTGCCTGATACGGTGCTCAGGTTCAGCACACCTGCTCAATTATTTGCCTCCAAAAGTATTGATGCCGTATTAATCTCCACTCCGCATTATGATCATCCGCCGCTTGCGATCGAGGCGCTGAAGCACGGCTATCATGTATTAATTGAAAAACCCGCCGGTGTATATACGAAAGCCGTGCAGGAGATGAACGAAGCCGCTGCGCAAAGTGGCCGCAAATTCGGCATTATGTACAACCAGCGGACCAACCCGCTCTATCAAAAGCTGAGAGAGCTGATTCAGTCCGGTGAGCTGGGTGAGATCCGCCGCACCAACTGGATCATTACTGACTGGTATCGTTCGCAGAGCTATTACAACTCCGGGGGCTGGCGGGCTACATGGGCTGGAGAAGGCGGCGGTGTGCTGCTGAACCAGGACCCGCATCAGCTGGATCTTTGGCAATGGACAACCGGAATGATGCCGAAGCGTGTGCGTGCATTCTGCCAGTTTGGCAAGTACCGCAATATTGAGGTGGAAGATGATGTAACCGCTTATGTCGAGTATGAGAACGGAGCAACAGGCCTGTTCATCACCACTACCGGGGAGGCGCCGGGAACCAACCGCTTTGAAATCAATGGGGATAACGGAAAAATCGTCGTGGAGAACGGCAAGTTGACCTTCTGGCGTCTTCGCATCCCGGAGCCGAAGTTCAATGCCGAATTTGCCGAAGGCTTCGGAAGACCCGAATGCTGGAAATGTGAGATTCCGGTTCCAGAGGGCGGAGGAGAACAGCACAAGGGAATCTTGCGCAACTTCACCAATGCCATTCTGCATGACGAACCGCTGCTCGCTCCCGGAGAAGAGGGAATTCGCGGCCTGACACTTTCGAATGCAATGTACTTGTCCGCTTGGACTGACAATTGGGTTGAGCTTCCGATTGATAGTGATTTGTTTCATGAGAAGCTCATGGAACGGGTGGAGAGCTCTACCTTCCGGAAGGAAGCTGTAGAGCAGCGGGCTTTTGACGTAAAAGGTACTCATTAATGTAATTATAGGACAGACAAACTTAATAAGGAGTGAATTGCTCATATGCAACGTTCTACAATAGCTGCACAAATGTACACACTACGTGATTTTACCAAGACTGCAGAGGATTTAAGGGCTGCTTTCCAGAAGCTGAAAGTGATGGGTTATCAGGCTGTGCAAATTTCCGGAATGGGTCCGATTGATCCGCAGCTGGTCAAACAATACGCGGATGAAGCTGGGCTGACCATCTGCGCGACCCATGTGCCGTGGAACCGGCTGGTGAATGACCTGGACGCATTGGCTGCAGAACATAAGCTGTGGAATTGCAAATACATCGGTCTCGGCGGACTGCCGGGAGAATATCAGAGCAGCCAGGAGGGCTATCGGACATTTGCCAAACTTGCCTCCGGAATTGCGCGGACCCTGAAGGAGGAGCATGGTCTGCAATTCGTTTATCATAATCATGATTTTGAGTTCGAACGGATTGATGGGGTTACGGGTATGGAGGTGCTGCTGCAGGAATCCGATCCCGAGGTGTTCGGCTTTGAACTCGATATGTATTGGGTTCAGGCCGGGGGAGCCAATCCGGTGGACTGGGTTCACAAGGTAAAGGGCCGGATGCAGGTCATGCATCTGAAGGATATGGCTATCATCTCCAGGGGACAGGTTTTTGCTGAGATCGGTGAAGGAAACATGAATTATGAAGCTATTATTGAGGCCGGCCGTGAAACGGGTGTGGAATGGTTTGTTGTTGAGCAGGATGTCTGCCGCCGCGATCCTTTCGAGAGTCTGGAGATCAGCCTCAAATACCTGATTTCGAAGCTGTGACCGGGAGGGTTGAAGATGAGCAGAAAAGATGGAATGATGTATGCACCTACTCATGAAGCTAGACCGGTTGTAAAACCGGGTGAATTTTTGATCGCTGCGATGGCGCTGGATCACGGTCATATCTATGGGATGTGCAATGGTCTGGTCGAAGCAGGAGCCCGGTTGAAATGGGTCTTTGATCCCGATCCAGAGAAGGTAAAAACTTTTGTCAGCACTTATCCTGGTGTTCAAGCCGCACGCTCCGCCGAAGAAATTCTTGAGGATCCCGAGGTCCGGCTCATTGCAGCGGCCGCGGTTCCTTCCGAGAGAGGGGCGCTCGGACTCAAGGTGATGGCACACGGGAAGGATTATTTCACTGACAAAACGCCGTTTACGGCAATGGAACAGCTGGAAGCAGCGTGGACTCAAACTGCATTGACGCGGCAAAAGTACATGACTTATTTCAGCGAAAGATTGCATGTGGAGAGTGCGGTGTATGCCGGACAGCTGATTCGGCAGGGAGTGATCGGCCGTGTGCTTCAGATCATCGGAATGGGCCCTCACCGCTTGAGCGCACCAAGCCGTCCGGATTGGTTCTTCCAGCGGGACAAATATGGCGGAATCCTCTGCGACATCGGCAGTCACCAGATTGAACAATTCCTGTATTATGCGGATTGCCGCGATGCCAAGGTACTGCACAGCAAGGTTGCCAACTACAACAATTCTGCTTATCCTGAGCTGGAGGATTTCGGCGATGCAACACTTGTCGGCGACAACGGGGCGACGCAATATTTCCGTGTCGACTGGTTCACACCGGACGGACTGGGCACCTGGGGTGACGGCCGAACGATCATTATGGGAACGGAAGGGTATATCGAGCTGCGCAAATACAGCGATATTGCCCGCTCCAACACAACGGATCATGTCTATTGGGCAGACCGTCAAGGAGAGCATTATGAGCATGTTTCCGGCAAAATCGGCTTTCCGTTCTTTGGCGAGCTGATACTGGATTGCTTGCAACGGACAGAATTTGCTATGACCCAGCAGCATGTCTTCAAAGCGGCGGAGCTATGCCTGGAAGCTCAGGCCCAAGCGGTAAATCTTACGCCCGAGACACTCATAAAGGCCTGATAGGAACGGAAATAAGATTGGAAGGTGCACAAGATGACAATACTTGGAGCAGCCATAATCGGCTGCGGAGCAATAGCTCCCTTGCATGCCAAGGCGATCGCGGCACAATCAGGGGGACAACTGCTGGCAGCTGTAGATATTGATGTGGCCAAAGCGGCAGCATTTGGAGAAGAATATGGCTGCGGCGCGCTAACAGATTATAAAGAGCTTTTGAACAGAGCTGATATTGATATCGTCCACCTCTGCACACCGCATGATCTGCATGCGCAGATGGCGGTCGATCTGCTGGAGGCGGGCAAACATGTCTTAACAGAAAAACCGATGGCGGTTGACCTGCCTTCTGCCCAGCGCATGCTGAAAGCTGCGGAGCACAGCAAAGGCCAGCTCGGCATCGTATTTCAGAACCGCTACAATGAACCCTCTATCAAGATTAAGGAGACCATTGAATCCGGCGTGCTGGGGCCGCTTGTATGTATGAAGGGGGTTGTCACATGGTACAGGTCACCTGAGTACTACAAGGAGAGCAACTGGAGGGGGAAATGGACCTCAGAGGGCGGTGGGGTGCTGATCAACCAGACGATTCACACGCTAGATCTGCTGCAATGGTTCGGCGGTGAGATCTCATCAGTACAGGGAAGTGTAAGCACAGATGTCTTGGACGGAGTTATTGAAGTAGAGGATACGGCACATGCCTGCATCAACTTCAGGAATAAGGTCAGGGGACTTTTTTACGGCAGCAATGCCTACCTTGTTAACTCACCCGTAGAGCTGGAAATAGTGTTCGAACAAGGGACGCTGCTGCTGCGGAGGGATTGCCTGTATCTGTGGAAGGACGGCCGGGAAACGCTGCTCAGTGAGCCGGGGGTGTCAGGTATTCAAGGCAAGTCGTATTGGGGAACGGGGCATCAAAGACTGATTCATGACTTTTATGACCATGTCCGCGAAGGAAGACCATTCTGGATTGACGGCTCAGAAGGACTCAAAACACTGGAACTGATTGCAGGCATATACAGCTCCTCCGGGATTGAAAAAAAGACTTATCCTTGGCAGACCGCTCCCTCAAATTGACTTTAAGCAGATTTAACCTTATCTTCTTAACATACGTTATAGTATGTAGAGATATATAGATAGGGAGAGGGATTACAGGTATGGAACAGGCAATGTTTGCAGGAGGCTGCTTCTGGTGCATGGTTACACCCTTTGAAGAATTGCCGGGTATACACGGAATTGTATCAGGCTACGCCGGGGGTTCAGTGGAGAATCCAAGCTATGAACAGGTCAAGACAGGCACTACAGGACACTATGAGGTAGTGCAGATCAGCTTTGATCCGGCACTTTTCCCGTACGATAAGCTGCTTGAATTGTTCTGGCCGCAGATTGATCCGACTGATGACGGAGGACAATTCCAGGACCGGGGAACGCAGTACCGGACTGCGGTGTTTTATTATAATGAAGAGCAAAGACTGGCAGCTTTGGCTTCCAAAGAACAGGTAGCGGCCAGCGGGCGTTTCGAGGGACCTGTCGTTACGGAAATCCTGCCCGCACCGGTCTTTTACCCGGCAGAAGACTATCATCAGGATTATCACAAGAAGAACCCGAAGCATTATAAGGAAGACCGGGAACAGTCCGGCCGTGATACTTTTATCGCGAAGCACTGGTAAGTATAGAAGAAGCTTGATCAGGATCAGCTGGACGGAGCACTTTCCGTTCAGCTTTTTTTTTTCACTTTTAGGCTGCACCAATTCCAACTTAATACTCATTCTTAAATTGTTGGAATTCCACATTCTTTCTACACATTTGATGGGTAAACTTCTAAGTATCCGTGATAGCTATGAAATGGAGGGATACACATGAAGAAAATCATACAATTAAGCGCTGTGACATTGCTGCTTGGTACGGTGCTGACCGCCTGTCAATCGGATAAGGAATCAGCAGCTCCGCAAAGTGAACAGAATCCTTCTGCCGCGATTTCTATGCCCTGGATTGCGACCAAAAACACAACCCGGATCAACACCTCGGACCCGGTTCAGGCAGCGGTACTGGTGTCCCGGTCTTTATGGACGGCAGAAACCAAAGCCAACCGTCCTGCAAGCGTAGTCCTAACCAATGCGGATAACTGGCAAATTGCTGCAGTGAGTACTGACTTAATCCACCATCCGAGTAACGGGCCGGTCTTGTTCTTGAGCAAAGATGGCGTTCCGGAGGTTACGTTGGAAGAGCTTAAACGGCTGAATCCGCTGGGTGCCGAGAGCAATGCGGGCATCCAGGTCGTTCTGGTCGGACCCGTCGCGGACGGTGTGGAAGAGCAGCTTAAGGCACTGGATTTAAAGGTGGACAAGATAGAAGGTGAAGATCCTGCTGCTGTAGCTCAGGCGATTGACGCTTATTATGCCAAAGTATCCGGCGAGCTGCCGCAGAGTGTAATTATCGGCTCAATGGACAGCCCCGAATATACGCTGCCTGCAGTCAACTGGATTGCGCATATGCCTGAGCCTTTGTTATACGTAGCGAAGGATGATATCCCGGCCTCCACGGCAGAGGCGCTCAAAAAGCGCGGAGGCGATGCTGCCATTTACCTTCTAGGCCCAGCTTCTGTTGTCTCGGCAAAAGTCGAGGAGCAACTGGGAGCATATGGTACGGTAACTCGCATCTCCGGTGATGATCCTTATGCGAATGCGATTGCTTTTGCCAAATTCAAGGATGAGGTTAGCGGCTTCGGCTGGGGTATCACGACTCCGGGCCATAACCTATCCTTATTGACGAAGGATTCCACCATGCTGGCCATCGCCGCTGCGCCATTCTCCCATTTGGGAAAACATGCACCGTTAATCTTTACGGAACAAGACGGACTACCGGATTCGGTCATGAATTATATGATGGAGCTTCAGCCCAAGTTCAAGGATTCACCGGCAGAAGGTCCCTATAACCATGCCTGGCTAACCGGCGATACCGGCACAATAACCAGCAGTGCACAGAGCGAAATAGATGACATGCTCGAAATCACCTCCGCCTCTGGAGACAATCCCCATTCGGGGCACTAAAGCAAGCTGGCTGGCTGCGGACATCCGTGGTCGGCTTGTTCTTTGTTTTTAGGTATAATTGAAAAAAGAATAAAGAAACTGTATAGATTGAACTTGAGAATTACAATTAGGGAAAAGTGGCGGAAGTCCAAACATTCTCTGTAGTCACGGTCGATCCCAAAATAGAAGAATTATAAGTTCAATATATATAGGCCACGAAAAGGGTGAACAGCTTGTCCAAAGCACAGGTTCTCATCGTTGACGATGAATGGAACATGCGGAATTTGCTGCGCATTTATTTGCTGCAGGAGGGTTTTGCTATTAAGGAAGCCTCCACCGGGCGCGAAGCCCTGTCCATGATAGAGAAACATAACTTCGACCTGATCCTGCTGGATGTAATGATGCCTGATATGGATGGCTGGCAGGTCTGCCAGGCGGTAAGGGAGAGCAGTCAGACGCCCGTTCTGATGCTTACCGCACGGTCGGAAACGAAAGATAAAGTACATGGGCTGGGCATCGGTGCGGATGATTATTTAACCAAACCGTTTGAACCGGAAGAATTGCTTGCGCGAATCCATTCCCTCTTGCGGCGTTCGAATATGTTCCGGGTTTCCGCGTCACAGGAGCAGGTGCTGGAGTACCCGGAGTTAAGGATTTATCCGCAGGCACGAGAGGTACAGGTTCAAGGTGAGAGGATCCTCTTTACACAGAAGGAATTTGATCTGCTGCATTTGCTGGCGCGCAGCGGGCAGCGCGTGTTTACGCGGGAAGAATTGGTAGAACAGCTCTGGGGCAATGACTACGGCGGTGAGACGCGGGTTATTGATACGCATGTTAAGAATATCCGCGAGAAGCTGCTGAAGGCAGGTCTTTCTTATGTACCGGTGCAAACCGTGTGGGGGCTCGGCTATAAATTCCAGATTCCCGGTAATGTCGAATGAAAAACAACATCATCGGCTTTAAGCTGGGTGTCGTGATTATGTCGGTGTTTCTGATTGTTCTGCTCTCACTCGGGATAGTGATAGACCGGATGTTTACAAGCTTTTATTACCAGGAAATGCAGACGGAAGCTGAGGAACTGGCCTCCCATTTCACAGCAATGGCCGAATCCAAAGATACCACGAACGGTCAAATGATGATGTCCTTTGCGGAGTTTTCCAATGTCAGCATCTTTAACATCTCCTTGGATGGAAAAGTGTTGCTGCACTCCGGTGTTCATGATTCTACAGATCGCTCCTTTATCCGGGCTCAGGATATGCAAGCTATTTTCACCGGACAAAGGGTGAGCTTCTTGTACAAAGACCCGTCCGGCTACCGTTATTTTGTTACGGGACAACCCATCTCAAGCGGTGACATTATTACCTCGGCACTTTATGTGATGTCTTCCACGGAGAATATGGAACATTCCCTGTCTACGGTGAGAGATATACTGCTGCTGTCTGGTCTGGGCGCCTTTTTGCTTGCTTTGGGCATCACTTGGTTCATCGCCCGCATATTATCGCGTCCGCTTGTCCAAATGCAGAAGGCTACGCGCAAGATTGCGGCTGGTGAACTGGAAACGCGGCTCACGATCAGCGGCAACGATGAGATTGGCTTTCTTGCTGGTGCCATCAACGATTTGGCTATGAATCTGCAGCACTACAGGGATACACGCCAGGAGTTTCTCGCTAATATTTCCCATGAGCTGCGGACGCCGATCACCTATCTCCAGGGGTATGCCAAGGTGGTTAAGGGAGGGCTGTATGAGACGGAAGAAGAAAAAATACTCTACTTGGACATCATCGACCAAGAGGCGCACCGGATTCAACATCTGGTAGACGATTTGTTCGAATTGGCCAAAATGGAGGAGGGGAAAATACCGCTGAATCTGGAAGAGGTCGATTTGGCGCTGCTCGTCGATCAGGCGGTCCGCAAAGTCGAATTGACTGCTAAAGAAAAAGGGTTGCAGCTAAATTCCAGCTGTACCGGTGAACCGATTGGTTTGCAAGGGGATGGCAAACGGATGGAGCAAATCGTAATGAATCTGCTGGAAAACGCTATTCGTTATACCGATGCAGGAGAGGTTAGCGTCCAGCTGGATTTTCGCGTAGACTCAGTTGCATTTATCGTCGAGGACACAGGGATTGGCATTCCTGAGGAGGAGCTTCCGTATATCTTTGACCGGTTCTACAGAGTAGAGAAATCACGTTCACGGCAGTACGGAGGCACCGGTCTGGGGTTGTCCATTGTGAACAAATTGGTAGAATTGCTCGGGGGCGAGATTGAGATTACTAGCAGGGCCGGAGCCGGAACACGGTGTAGGGTTGTTTTTTATAAATAGCCGGATTTCATGGCCGTCTCATTATATGGTCACGGACCCGAACCCGGTCCATAAACAAGACCGGGTCCGGGCTAGTGAGCATAATATGAATTATTGAGGGGATGGTGACTGTAGTTGTGTCAGCAAGCTGCGGATCGTCTGAATGACGAGATCAGGTTCGTCGTGAATAATCATATGTCCGCTATGGGTTGCGACAGTCTGCTTGCTGTCTGTGGAAAGGTCCAACATTTTGCGCTGCCCCTTTTGCCAAATATCTTCCAGCTTTTTACCGGCAGCTTCGGAGAAGCCAAAGCCTGCATAATCCTGAGGAATTCCTCGTGACAGGATTCTTACCGGAAGAGAACCAAGGTTCTGACCCCGAATAGCGTCCTCTGTGGTATGTGCCAGATTTCCTTCTTGTTCTTTAGCTTTGAAGAAACTAGGCTTTGAAATGACATTTATGAACTGCCCTCTATCTTCTTTCGCAACCAGGCCATCCAGCAGCACATCCTGGAATATACGCATAGCGCCTGATAATTTCAACACTTGCAAGACTGTTGCGGGGGGATTGCCCGCAAATTTTTCCGCAGTCAGAATAGGTTTGGTCTCACGCTCGTCATCTTCCGGTCTGGCATCAATCAGTACCATACCAGCAACCTCATCCCGGTAAGTATCAGCGAATAACCGGGCATACATCCCACCCAAAGAATGCCCAACTAGCAGGTAAGGGCCATCGATTCCCTCCCGTTCTAATGCCGTATGCAGCTCACGAACGATATTTTCTCCCGTGCGTGCTGTAGGCGCTTTTTCACTCCAAGCATATCCGGCTCGGTCGTAGCTCACAACAGTTGCGAATTCGGACAGCTTCTCAGGAATATCCCTCCAGGACAAACTGGTTTCACCGCTTCCCGATTCAAGAATAATGGTTGGGGAGCCCTGCCCCAATTTGTTAATGTGCAGCTTGTATCCGCCTGCATCAACCAGCTTGCCGGGAGGCTGGTATTTCTGTTCTGCATTTCTGGATGCCAGCCATTCATAAGCAAATCCGGACCCGAGCAGTAAAATTATGAAGGTGAGCAGGGAGAGAGTTACTCTTTTCCAGATCTTTTTTTTGGATCGTTTCTTCGGCTGTTGTGGTTGAATAGTCATAAAATAATGCTCCTCTTTCGATGTTTTATTTAATACAAACGTATTATATAAAACATTATAGCACATTGTATTATAAAAAGATAAGCAGGTATAATAGAGATATGCCAAAAAAAGTTGATCATGAGAAACAAAGAAAACGGCTTGCCGACGCCGCTCTGAGAATTATACATAACTCGGGTCTTGAACAAGCCACTGTCCGTAATATCGCAAAGGAATCCAGTTTATCGGTAGGATCGATGCGTCATTATTTCTCTACGCAGGCAGAATTGTTCGCATTTTGCATGAATCTTTTTCTTGCGAGAATTGAACAGCGGGTGGAGGGATTCCAGCCGGAGGGCAACCTGCTGCAGGATATGAAACGTCTGCTGCTGCAACTGATTCCGCTGGATGAAGAGAGAATTATAGAAAGCGAGGTTTGGTTTTCTTTTAATGCAAAGGTGTTGATCTACCCGGAGTTATCGAAACTGAACGACCGGATGCAGGAAGAGGTGTACAAGGTTTCGATGTTTGTTATTACAACATTAGTGGAACAGAAGGCGGCGAAGCCGGAGCTCGATGTTGATCTGGAAGCGGAGAAATTGTATGCGCTGATTGACGGGTTGGCCATGCATCAGCTGATGCAGCCCGGGAGGTTGTCCGATGAGCGCCTTGAGCAAATGCTTGAGCAGCATTTACTTATACTGTGTGATCTTAAATAGGGGCCAATCCAAAATCGGAGAGGCCCCTTCGAAGATTGATTAATGATTCATCCCGGCCATGCCGCCCATAATTTCCGGGTTAATCATGCCAAAGATCATGGCGATATGCGCCACCACCAGGAAGCCGCTGATCAGCATGAAATGCAGCTTCAGCTTGCTCTCTTCCGGATATTTGCGTCCAATCAGGCCGAGGTCAAGTAAGGCCAGCGGCAGCAGGAAGAACACGCCGCTCAGATAGAAGCCTACCGCTACTACGTCCACCCATGTATGCCACTCGCCATTTACGGTGAGCGGGACAAACGCGGTAGGGAACAAATAGAGAAAAACGCCGGTAAAGTAAAGTCCGGCAAGAATGCTGCAGATCCGGTTAAACGCTCGGAGCGGTCCATCCAGCTTCTTCGTAAACAGGATGATAAATTCTGTAACGGTGATCGTCTCTGCAAAAATGACCGGAATCGCCATGAAAAGAATTAAGTTCCAAGGCTGGTTGTCCGCAAGCAGGGACATGTAATGCGTCATATTCATGTTAAGTCCTCCAGGAAATAAAATCACTTCACCTGTAATGTTAAAAGATAAGTATGTGGAAAGTATGGAGAAACGCAGGTATGATTGAAAAAGCTGCAGCTGATGAGGGGAAAGAGACTGCGGCAATTGAATTTGGAGGGAGCAAGGCATACGTCATGGGAGAACTGAAGAGTATTTTATTTGATTTGGACGGTACCTTAACCGACCCCAAAGAGGGGATTACCAAAAGCGTGGAGTACGCGCTCAACAAGTTCGAAATAGAGGTAGAGCATCTCGATTTGCTTATTCCTTACATAGGGCCGCCGTTATATGAATCTTTTATCCAGATCCAGGGTTTTACCGCGGATAATGCCTTGAAGGCTGTTGAATTTTACCGGGAGCGTTACCGTACATTGGGGATGTTTGAAAACAGTGTGATTTCCGGTATTCCGCAATTGCTGGAAGAGCTCCGGCTGCAAGGATACAAGCTTTATGTAGCCACCTCCAAACCGACAGTATTTGCTGAGGAAATCCTCCGGCATTACGGTTTGGATGGCTACTTTATGCACACTGTTGGCAGCAATTTGGATGGCACACGTTCCAAGAAGCAGGAGGTAATCCGGTATGTGCTGGAGCAGAACGAGATTGCCGCAGAGCAGGCACTGATGATTGGAGACCGGGAGCATGATATTATTGGGGCAAAAGGCTGCGGCGTGGCCTCGCTTGGGGTAACCTTTGGCTATGGGTCGGAGGAGGAGCTTGTGAACGCAGGGGCCGATTATATCGCACATCAAGTAAAAGAGGTTGGTGAGATTATCTCACATCTCAAGCTCAATACAATGAGCAGCAGACGTTAATCTGTCGCTCAAAGCGCCTTTTACCCGTTTGGTTATCTTACAAGGACAAAAAAACTATTTTTCAACTGTGTATTGACTTTTCCGTGTTTGATTGCGTAATATGTAACCAGCAACACCATAAACACCATAACCAAGGCAATGACCAAAGACATGAGTTCCTTCACGGACTGACCAGAGAGAGAAGTGCAAGGTGAGAGCTTCTTACAGAACCGGCCGGAATTTACCCCTTTGCAGCCGTGGCACTGAACCCCTCCTGCTGTTAGGAAGGCTGTAAATGTCACCGTCTTATCCCCGATATCGGATACCAATAAGGATCTTGCAGCTTTACTTCCGCCGAACAGCAGGGGGTTGCTATTGCGCAGATCAAATTAGGGTGGAACCACGAGCTAAACGCACTCGTCCCTTTCTGGGATGAGATGCGTTTTTTTGCGTTCAAACATACAAAAAAACTTGAAGAAATGGAGGCTGAATCATGGAGATCAAAGCAACACTGCCGGATGGAACAATTAGGAGGTATTCGCGTAACACCACGATTGCACAAGTCGCAGAATCCATAAGTCCTACACTGAAGAAAAATGCAGTAGCCGGTAAACTTGACGGCAGACTCGTTGACTTTCATCAACCGATTACACAGGACAGCCTCGTTGAAATCGTAGTGCTGGACAGTGAAGATGGCCTGATGATCCACAGACATAGCACAGCGCATCTGTTGGCTCAAGCCATTAAACGAATATACGGTGATAAGAATGTCAAGCTGGGCATCGGCCCGGTCATCGAAGACGGATTCTATTACGATGTGGATATCGAGAAGCCTTTGTCTACAGAAGATCTGGCTGCGATAGAGGCGGAAATGGGCAACATTATCAAAGAGAACCTGCCCATAGTCCGCCGGGAGATCAGCCGCAGCGAGGCGCTGAAGACTTTTGAGGCGTTTGAAGAGCCGCTGAAGCTGGAACTGATCCGGGATCTGCCGGAGGAGGCAGTAATCAGCATTTATGATCAAGGCGAATTTTCGGATCTGTGCCGGGGGCCGCATCTGGCCTCAACAGGTGCGATCAAAGCCTTCAAGCTGCTGAGTGTGGCAGGTGCATATTGGCGGGGAGATTCCAGTAATAAGATGCTGCAGCGGATTTACGGGACTTCTTTCCCGAAGAATGCGCAGCTGGAAGAGCATCTGTATATGCTGGAGGAAGCGAAGAAACGCGATCACCGCAAGCTGGGCAAGGAACTGGAGCTGTTTATGTTCTCCGAGGAAGCGCCGGGAATGCCATTCTATCTGCCAAAGGGCATGATCGTCCGTACAGCATTGGAGGAATTCTCCCGGGGGATTCAGCGGGAAAGGGAGTACAGTGAAGTCCGTACACCGCTGATGATGAACAACCGGCTGTGGGAGCAATCCGGACATTATGATCATTACAAAGATGAAATGTACTTCACAGATGTCGATGAGAACAAGTTCGCACTTAAGCCGATGAACTGCCCGGGTCATATGCTGATTTATAAAAACAGCCTGCATTCCTACCGGGAGCTGCCGATCCGCATTGCGGAATACGGCCAGGTTCACCGCCATGAATTTTCCGGAGCGCTGAACGGAATGATGAGGGTCCGTACCTTTTGCCAGGATGATGCCCACTTGTTCGTTCTGCCCGAGCAAATTGAGGAAGAGATCGGCCGGGTACTCGCCTTGATCGACCATATCTATAAAGTATTCGGCTTTGAGTACAAGGTAGAGCTGTCCACACGGCCGGCAGATTATATGGGGGCGGAGTCATTGTGGGATCAGGCCGAGTTGGCGCTGCAAAAGGTACTGGAGAAACGTGGCATCCCTTATCGGGTGAATGCGGGAGACGGAGCTTTTTACGGGCCGAAGATCGACTTTCATATTCTGGACGCGCTCAAAAGAAGCTGGCAATGCGGAACAATCCAGCTGGATTTCCAGATGCCGGAGAAGTTCGACCTGTCTTATATCGGCGAAGATGGCCAGAAGCATCGGCCTGTCGTTATTCACCGTGCGGTCTACGGCTCGATCGACCGGTTCATGGGTATTCTCATTGAGCATTATAGCGGGGCATTTCCGGTATGGCTGGCCCCTGTGCAGGCCAAACTGCTGCCCGTGTCCGAGCATTTTGCCGATTACGCTTATGAGGTGAAGCAAGCGCTGGAAGCGGCAGGAATCCGGGTCGAGCTTGATCACCGCAAGGAGAAGCTGGGCCTGAAGATCCGCGAAGCTCAGCTGGAAAAGGTGCCATACATGCTCGTCCTTGGAGAAAATGAGCAGAATTCCGCTACTGTCTCGGTAAGACAACGCGCAGTAGGCGATCTCGGCACTGTAAGTATTCAGGAGATCATTCAGCGTATCGTTAGCGAGATTGCCGCCCGGCAATAGGTGTTTCTACATTATAATGTAACTCCAGTGACTGCTCCGTTTTCATAGACGGGGCAGTCATTTTACGTAAATAGGCAGACAAGGATGTTTCGGGTATTTTATAATGATCTCGGGCTTGATGAATAGACAATACTGGAGGCGTCCTTTGTGATTACAAACAACATCAAACAACTAAACGGCAAGTTTATCAAGCTTATTCCTATGGAAGCCGATCATAGGGCGGAGCTGCTCAAGCTCCTGCACAATCCGCAAATCTGGGAATACACCTGGCGGAAAATAACAACAATCCAACAAGTGGAACAACTAATAGAAACTGCGCTGCGCAATAAGGAGAATGGGGCCGACCTTCCTTATGTCATGATTGAACAAGCTTCTGGAAAAGTCGTCGGCACCTCGCGGATTATGCATCTGGACCGGATTCACCGCAATGCGGAGATTGGCTGTACGTGGATTTCACCGGAGTATTGGAGAACGCCAGTCAATACCGAATCCAAGTCGCTTTTGCTGCATTACTGCTTCGAAGAACTGGGGCTGATCCGGGTCAATTTTACGATAGTCGGATACAATTTGAGATCACAGAAAGCCATTGAACGTATTGGCGCTGTAAAAGAAGGCGTTTTGCGCAAGCACAGAATTACGTCGGAGGGCACCGTTCTTGATAATGTACTCTATAGCATTATTGACGAGGAGTGGCCTGCGGTCAAAGAGAATCTGCAATACCTGCTGAATGTTAAATATTCGTAGAACTATCCTCAATTCATTGGTATAATAGAAACATATATTCCCCAATAAACGTAAGTTATCAGTGGTACCCAGCCCATATTTCTCCCTTCATGGGGCAGATATGGGTTTATGTTATTTTGTGAGGGTTATGCAAAAATGCTCCTAAACTACGAAGTGATGGCGAGGTTGGCGCAAGGATGAACTGGTCTGATTTTGGTGAACGGAACAAACGCCTTAACCCACTGTGGACGCTGGGGGCGGGCATGAATCTTGGAGAACTGCAGCCTTATAAGGAAATGATTGCGCTCAGTGTGTTGCTGCAGGTCTACTATCTCGAGCTGGAATCCAATGAACGAAGAGCCAAAGAGGATATTATTGAGCTGGCCTGGAGTTCACTGGAGCGGTTTAATATTGCAAGGTTTGGAACCATCGAATCTGTGGAACGGCTGGTAGACGGGCTGCTGTGGAGCGGGGGCGGCGGGGATTTTGAAGCCTTTTATTATGATGATCAGACCCGGCAGATGACTCTGCAAAAGTACAAATACTTCACGGTAGACGAGGATGCGACCCGCACCAGTTGGGAAGAGAGCGGCAAGACAGTTTACCGCCTTTCCGAATATGCGATGGAGCTTATCTTCATGAGCCATGAGATTATAGAAGAGTTCCAGATTAGTATTAAACTGCTGGAGATCCAAATGCATATTAAGCATGGACGCGTCACCCGGGCGATGCAGGATGTGGGTGAACTGATCTCGCGGGTTCGGAAGATGACCCAGCAACAGCAGGAATACCGCAATGCGCTGCGGCGCAACCCGAAGCATATGTTCAGCGAATATGGGGTTATGCGGCATCAGCGGGTGGAGGAAATTCACCAGCAGTTTGATGAAGAACGCAAGCATTTTGATAATATCCACCGTTCCCTGGCCCGGCTGGCGAATGACGAGAAGGATGTTATCGACTTTAACGAGCTGCGCCTGTTATCCGAACGGGTGGAGCTGTCAAGAAAAGTACATGACGAGCTCGCGGAGGTTGTGCTTAGCATTTTTGAAGCCGAAACCAATTTAAGACTGAACTTTCCAGAGCTGTTCTGGGGAGCTGCCGGTTTTAATTTCCGCACGAATGTATGGGAGGAATGGGTGAAAGCTGAAGGCCTGCCGAGCGGGGACAGTCTGGAAACCTTGATTAGCGGACTGTTCACACCGAGCCAGGACTTTATCTACCCCCTCGCCTGGGCTTGGGAAGAACAGGATGTCGGTTTTCTGCCGGAAGAATATCTGGATGAGCCCGATGAAGAAGGGGAGGAGCAACTTGCAACTTATACGCCTAAGTCTATACCTTGGACTGAAGTTGCGGAGCTGTGGAAACCGATTTTTACCGAGCTTGCCGGCAAAGGACGTTTTACGTTCAAAGCGGATGCTTTCTCTCCGGAGGAACAGTCCCGTTGGGCACGGCTCCCGGATGCCATTGACCTGTGGGTACAGTTCTTTCATACCGAGGTCGTCGTACAGGAGTATAACGAAGACAACCCTGGCGGAAGTGACGAGTGCCAGAAGCTGATTCAGCGGCTGCTTACGGATTGTCCTGAGCTGGAGATGCTGCGGGGCAAAGTGCTGCGGACAACCATACTTGAACCGGATCAGGGGACAAGCGTGAGTTGGCCCGGTCTGGAAATGAGCCCTTATACCATTACTATAGTAGAGAGGTGAGAGAATACAGCATGAGCTATTCATTGGAACAATTGCAGCAGGCTTCGCGGCTGTTTTTTGATCTGCTTCGGCGGAAAGTCATATCTCTGGATGATCCAGCTGCAGTGGAATGCCTGCAGGATACGGGGGCCTATGACGCCTTGCAGTATATGGCTAAAGAGGGAGGCTGCCGGATTATGAATTCCGGGCACCGCCTTCACCTGCTGGTCAATCCGCTGGGATCGGGGTTCGCGTCCAACTTCACACAGCTGCGGAATAAATACTCACGAATTGAACGTAAAACCCATTTACATATTATCAACGTCATTATCCTGGTTTTTCTGGCGGAAATGGATCAGGATGAGCAGCACTTTAAGCCCGGTCAGGACAGCATGTCCTATATCCAAATCTCCGATCAGGTGTCCTCGCTTCTACAAGCATGGATCGAGCTGGATGAGGAAGGCAGCTTCAGCAAGCAGTGGCGTCTGGATATTCAGGCAATGCATAAAGTATGGGCAAGCCTTTATATGCAGACCAAAAGCCAGGAGGAAGGCGATTCCCTGTCGAGAGGCTCCGGTTCACGGATTGGACTGATTCATGAAGGGATGAAGCTGCTGGAGGAGGAACATCTGGTGTTTATTTCCGAGAACGAGAAGCGGATTTTCCCCCGGGAAGAGTTATATGAAAGAATGCGGTATCTGTACCACGATGTAGACCGTTACAAGGAATTGAAAGCTCTGATCGGCCGGACCTTGACGGAGAAGGAGGGGGAAGGCTATGCCGCGCATTGAACGAATCCGTATCGCCGGACTGAAATACGAGAAGATGCTTAAGAAGTATGATGATATGATTCTTGATCTTTGCAATGAGGAAGGCCCGGCCAATACCCTGATTACCCTAATGAACGGCGGCGGGAAAGGCGTACTGCTGCAGTCCATCTTCCAACTGCTCCTGCCTAAGGCGGCTTGGGGGAAAGACAATGAGAACCAGGTCGAGGCTTTTTTCCATAATCATAAAAAACAGCTCAAGCCCTATACCTTCCACGTAGCGATTGAGTGGCGGCTGGACAACAGTGAGCGTAACGAATACATGACGACCGGTATTGCCATGACTGCCCACAGCTCGATAGATCAGCTGGAGATTAAGGTTGACTATCTGCTCTACGCGCTGATGGATTATGAAGAGCAGGCTGAGCTGACCCTTTCAACGCTGCCGCTGTATGATCATGCGGAAGGCGGTCCTGTAAGTTTTGAGACGATTCAACAATTTGTACGGGAACGGCGGAATGAAATTGTTGCCTTCGGCAGCCACAGCTCCGATCTGAAGAAGTACTACAGCTTTCTTGCTGAACGGGATATTCATATCGGTGAATGGCGTAACATGAAACGGATCAATGGTGAAGAGGGCGGGATCAAGGGCTATTTTCAAAAAAATGAGGCCTTTACCAACCACAATCTGTTCGAGAAGCTGATTATTCCGGAGATTGGCTCCAGTCTGAACGAGGGTGTCAAAGAAGAGGATGGTTCGCTTCAGCGGATGTTTATCGATACCGCAACCATTGCCCAGAGACTTCCGATGCTGGAGCAGAGGGAAAAGGCTTTTGCCGAATTCACTACGCTGGCTGCACCGCTGTATGAGCTGGTCGAACAGGGAACGGAAGCCGAGCGGAGCTTCAGAGAGACTGAACTGCTGGGTCGGCAGATGTCTACGGTCATTCACGAGGAGCTTAAGAATGCAGAGGCGGAACGCAGCAAAACTGCCGATGCATTGGTTCAGCATCACCAGGAGGCGCGCCAGCTGCGTTTTGAGGGCGATAATCTGAAATATCTGCGCAGCAAAGAGGAACAGGATCTTAAGCAGGATGAATTCACGAGGATTTCAGACAACCAGACACGGGCCAAGTTGCGGCTGGATGAGTCGAAGCTGAAAGAGAAAAAGCTTGAAGTAGCTTATTATCTGGCCAAACGCAGCGCGCAGCTCCGCCAGATCGAGCAATGGCAGAAGGAAATTGAAGCTATCGAAGGCTCGCTGGAAATGAAGGAACGCCAGGAGGTTATTCAGGGAGCGAAGGAAGAGCTGCGGCTGCAGTGGGACAAAGTCTTTCAGCTCTGGCAGGGACAGCTCTCGTCGTTCGTAACCCGCCAGCATTCTCTGACTGCTGAAGAAAATGGCTTACGCAAAGAAAGGGAAAGCTTGCTGCTGGAACTGGGCGGTCTGGATAACCGGATCAATGAACTTACAGGAGCCATCCGCCAATATACCGAGGAATTGGGTGTTTTTGCCTCACGCCATGGGCATGAAGCAGCCGGGGCGCCAGGAGCGGCGCTGCAGCGCACGTTAATAGCAGCTAAGACAATCGCAGACAATATCAGCGGCTTTAACGAGCAGCGCAAAACTGCTGAAGAGCGTAAGCTCAGTCTGCACCAATCGCAGACCGAGCTGAAGGTGAAGCTGAATGCCGGGCAGAGCCAAAGCGATGAGCTTCAGAATCTGCTGGAGTCACAGATGAACAGGGAGTCACAGCTCTGGTCACAGCTGGTCGTGCTGCTGGAAATGTATGAAGAGCATCACCAACTGGGAGTTACGGCGCTATTTGAAGCGAAACCGGCCATTCAGGAGCGGTTTATCCGCAGGCTGGATGAGGCTGAGCAGCAGACGAAACGGCTGAGAAGGGATTATTACAACCAGCTGATCGATGTAGAGCTGCAGCAGGAGTCCTTCTGGCTGCCGAATGCGGATATCCTGAGAGTGAAGGACACACTGGATTCACTCAAAATCAGTTCCATGATCGGCAGCTCCTACCTGAATGACCTGCCTTACCTGAGCCGTGAAGAGGAAATGGAACGGCATCCGCTTCTTCCTTACGGAATTATTGTGACGCAGCGCGAAGCTGCCAAGCTCCAGCCGGATACGCTGAAAGAAGTCCTGCTCAAGTCAGCGGTGCCGGTTTTCATCCGGGAAGAGATGGCGGAAGCCGCATCCGGTCCTTTCCTGCTGCCAGCCAATCAAGGTCCGCAGATGGTTCTGCAGCCGGATCATTTCCAGGAATGGAAACGCGGAATATCCTCCAGTCTTAAGCATCAGGAGGAAGAGCTTAAGGATGCGGAAGCCTATCTGTCGAAGCTCAAATCGGCGCGGCAGGAATTCGAGCGCTTGTTCCAGAGTGAACATACCTTGGCCCTGAAAGCCAAACTGAATACACTTGAATTACTGCAGAATGAGCTGAATCTAAAGCTCGGGGATTTGAACACGGAGATCAGCAGGAATGAAGACAGCCTTGCGGTTATTCAGAGAGAGCTGGCACAATCTGAAGCCGATCGGACCGAGCATGAAGAAAGAGCACAGGCGCTGCGCCAGTGGGATGAACGGACAAAGAAGCAGGAACAGGATTATAAGGATAAGCAAAAAGCGGTAGAACGCAAAAAAGAATTGAGCAAAGAAATCGCCAGCAAGGATCAGGGGCTGGTTCAGGTAAAGGCCGAGCTGGGCAGCACCGCGCAGCAGCGGGAGAAGTGGATTGGAGATACCCGCTATTCGCTTTTTCCAAGGCTGCAGAACTGGTTTCCCGAAATTGCTTTCCCCGGCGAATATCCGGTTGCTCCTGCTCTGGAAGAAGAGCCCGTACTTGATCCTGCTGCTCAAGATACGCTAATGCAGCTGCTCAGCACGGTGGAAAGCCTCCAGCAGTCCTTAACGCAGAATGAACTGGAGATCCGTACGAGAGCGGGGAATATCAAACGGGCCGGTGAACAGCTGGCGGAGATCGAAGCTGCGGTGGTCCAGGTGGATCAAGATTGGCGGAATGCCCCTCTTCCAACGGATACAGCCGAGGTGATTTTGACGGCCAGAGCGAGACAGAAGAACGAGACGGTATACTTGGATGAGGACTATCAGCTTGTCCACGATTCGTTTATCCGCGCCCAGACCATCCTTGAGAATCTGCAGAAGGATCTACGGAAATCCGAAAAAGTGATCAAGGAGAAACATGAACGTGCTGTAGAAATATGGCATGATCCGCTGGATCAGAAGGAAGAAGAGATCAGCAGGCGTTTCCGGGAGAATGAACAGCTGCTTAACAGCTGCAAACAAGCCTTGAGTGTTATGGATCAATGGATTCAAACATTGGTAAGCCAAAGCAAAATCATGGATACCCATGTAGAGGGACGGGTCCAAATGCGGGATGTTCCTGAAGAGCTGCAGCAGCGGGTAAAAGAAAATTGTGAGCCGCTGGTAGCTGACTGGCTGCTGCGCAGCAAGGAAAGCCGCAGTGAGCGGTCGGAAATCTCCCGTAAGGTGAAGGAAGAGAAGACGTCTTTAAGCAGTAAATTGGCGAAAAGCGGCTGGAATGCCGAGCTGGAGACCAAAATCCAGGAAAGGCTGAATACTGTACATTGGGATGACTTTTCTATAGCCCGGCAGGTGCTTGATTCCATGCTCCAAAGCTCGCGCGATCAGATTGAGAGCATCCGCAGCGACAAGGAAGGGATGGAGCTGTCCCGCAAGCTGTGGGTTGGCCGTGCCGCCAAACGTGTCGTGCAGATTGTCGATATCCTGAAGCGTATGGAACGCCGGATGATCATTCTTAATGAGAATGGACATGCTTTTCCATTGGTCCGCCTGAATTACAAGAACATTACGGTGCCGAAGACGAGCGATGATATCGAGCCGCTGGTCAGTGATTATTTCAACCGCTGCATTAGCGGGCTATTGGAGAAATATGCCAAGATTGAGCAGGTGCCGGCAGCCGCTGTCAAAGAGATGATCAATGACGGGAAAATCGTATACGCCGCGATGCAGAACCGTTTTCCGGTGCTTCAGGTCTACAAGCCGGTGACCGAGAACTATTTCCTGTATGCGGCTCCTGAAGAGTACCATTATTCCGACTGGGAAGTTATTAACCGCGGAGCACTGGATGAGGCTGTCGGCAGCGGCGGGCAACGCCAGTCTGTGCAGCTGCTGGTTGCTATGATGATCATGACCCATAAGCGGGTCAACCGTGAGAACAAGGGCTGGACGGTTTTCCTGTACGATAATCCATTTGGTGAGATGGTTTCGAACAACGTACTTGATCCGGTATTTGAAATATCCAAAGCACTCAAATTCCAGTGGCTGATCGTTACGCCGCCCGAGCTGGTGAAGAATGATGTCAGCATCCGTTTCGGCGTGTACTGGCAGCTGTATTTTGGGGGAGATAAAGGAGAAATGCTGGAATCCACGCTCATTAAGGGTGGCCGAAAGCTGATTCCTGCTTCCTTGTTCTGACCATATCATAAGTCAATCGCGCTATCTAACGGCAACTATAGAAATAAAGTAAGAGACCCGGCATCACGCTGAGTCTCTTTTTGTTCTATCAGGCTATGTTTTGAATATACTATTTTCGTATGGAAGGAGAGATGAAGATCATGGAAATTCGGATGAGACAAAAGACGTTTATCATAGCTTTAATTGTACTGCTGCTGAGTATGCTGCTGCCCGCTTTTAGCTTGGCCCAAACTGCCGTGCCTGAGCACACGGACTCTTTTTACGTTAATGATTTCGCCAATGTGATTGATGATAAAACCGAAAATTACATCGTCAACTATGGTATTCGTTTGCATCAGCAGAGCGGTTCACAAGTTGTGCTGGTGACAGTGGACTCTACAAATGGAGCTGCGATAGAGGAGTATGCAACCTCGCTGTTCAACGCCTGGGAAGTAGGCTCAGCTGACAACAATAAGGGTGTGCTGCTGCTCTTTTCGATCAAAGATAACGAGTACTGGGCGGTTAGGGGCAGAGGCCTGGAGGACGAGCTTAATGACGCTGTTTTATCGCAAGTTCTTTCCCAGTCGCTTGCGCCGGACTTTGCCAAGAAGGAGTACAGCTTCGGGGCACGCAAAACTTACGGGTCACTGATCCAAAAGCTGGGCGGAGTCTGGAAGGAGCAGGTCGGTTCCAAAACCTACGTATCCGATAATGCCGGAGTTCTCAAAAAGGTCAGCAAGCTTTATCTCAACCAATCCAGCAACCGTTTCAAGACAACGACCGGAAGCGGCATTTATGTGGTTACGGTTAAAAATTCCGCAGACAAAAACCTGCAGGAATATACGTATTCGAAATTCGCCTCCATTGGGGCGGGTTCCAAGGATGTAATGCTGGTGCTGGACATCGGCGGGGACAATTACCATATACTGCAAGGCAAGGACATCGACGGAATGCTGACCAATGAGGCGATGCAAGATATTCTGGATAAGGTGCTTGAACCGGAATTCGCCCGAAAAAATTACGCAGGTGGTGCGGTAGCAACAGTCAATACTTTGCACAAATTCTTGTTGGCCAGAGCAGATATTCCCCAGAGTTCCACAGTGGTAAGTTCAGAGACTATTGCCGTTTCCAGTACGGCTGCATTACCGGCTGACAAAGCAACGGTAGTGGAAAACCAGCCTGTTTCTATATCCAAAGGTATAATAGTCAGCGGTCTGTTTCTTGTGTTTATCCTGTTGTTTAGCCTTGCGATAGTATGGCGGAACAGAAAAATCGCACTATACGGTTATGGCAGCCGCAAGCAAAGACACGGATGAAATGATGGCGGAAAAGGCGATATCCAATGCCCGAGTGACCCTATAAGGTCAACGGGCATTATTTTTTATGTGAAGTTTAATATTACTTCGTTAGTCTAACTCTTTGATCATCTTGAAATTATGCAGGATAACACCTTTTCGCTCCACCGCCTGCATCTGAACAGACCTATAGCCGTGATGTTCAAAAAATGGCTTTGCTGTGATGCTTGCATCGACAGTTACTTGGACCAGTCCCAAGCTTCTGGCTTCGGCTTCAAGTACTTTTAACAATCCCGAGGCAATGCCTTGTCCCTGAAAGTCTTTATGCGTAAATACTCTGTCCAGATATCCCTCAGGTGACATATCCGCAAAACCGATGATGCTGTCATTCAACTGGACTATATAAGAAAGGTGGCTGCTCAACGATTCTTTCCAGGCATTCTGCCGGGTTTCCCGGTCATTGTTATCTGCCCAGGCGTCAAGCTGCTTCTCAGAATAATCCTTTTTATTTACGGAATGAACCGTCTCATAGAACAAGGTAACAATTTGTTCGATATCCGAAAGCCGAAACTTTCTAATCTCAAAATCTTTAAAATTCATTGGTAATCCCCCTCCAAACGACATTTAACCTCATTATAGTACACGGGTCTCCTAACCTTCAGCAGCAGAATTGAAAAAAATGAAACTTTTAATCTTTCATTATCGTCTATGATGAAAGTATATGTTTTCATGCTTATTACCATTAATAGAAGTATTAGGGAGGCTTTATGAAGTGAGCTCATCATCATTACCTCAGCGCAATGCTGTAAGCAAGAAGAAGAAAAAACCGGTCCGCAAGCGCAAGAAAAAAAGTTTTTTACGCACACTCTCCAGACTTTTTTTAATCTTGATCCTATTACTAATCGCCGGCGGGAGCTGGCTGTATTTTGCGCCCTCCGCGCATAATCTTCGCTACTTGATCGCAGATACGCTGATTACCACTCAGCACCGCTATATGGCGAAATATATCATTGGTGAAGATGAACTGAAAGACCGGGTTAAGGAGTACAATGAACGCTTTGTGCATATGGGAGATGAGAAGGACACCCATACCATTGTACAGCCGCCGGTGGAGGTAGAGAAACCTTTGGTCGAGATTGAGGAAGTGTCCGGCACGGGTTATTCCGGTTATGTCATGACCGTTAATGATCCGACCAAGGTACGGCTGGGTGTTCCCGGCAAAATTGGATCAGGCGAGAAAGTGTCCAGCATGGTGTCACGAACCGGCGCGATTGCCGGTGTGAACGGTGGCGGCTTCGCCGACCCGAACTGGAAAGGCAACGGATTTAAGCCGATAGGACTCGTGATTTCGCAAGGGAAATTGTTTTACAATGGCTTGGGCGGAAAAAAATCAACACAAATCGTCGGCCTCGATAAGCAAGGCAAAATGATCGCTGGCAATTATTCGCTGAATGAGCTCAGTGATCTTGGTGTACAGGAGGCAGTGTCCTTTCAACCGAGATTGATCGTCAATGGCAAGGGCCTCATTAAGAATGCGGCCGAAGGCTGGGGGATTGCCCCAAGAACGGCGATGGGTCAACGTGATGACGGTGCTCTTCTATTTGTGGTGATCGACGGACGACAGCCCGGATACAGCATCGGCGCCAATCTATATGATGTACAGCAAATCATGCTGAAGCACGGAGCGGTGATAGCTGCCAATCTGGACGGAGGTTCATCCACCGTACTTGTTAAGGACAACGAGATCGTCAACAAACCTTCTTCGCAATACGGAGAACGTTATTTGCCTACGGCTTTTCTGGTGTTTGAACACCCGGAGCAGGCGGATATTACGAACATCTGGGAAGGCCTGGACCCTGCGAAGATCGATGCTGGAAAGAAGCGGACACATTAAACTGCAGGTATCCTAGACAGAACAGACGTGGAACGTCAGAAGGTTCTATGCTACGATATCTTCTGTGATGCTGAATTATCGCTTAAGGACCGGAGGGGGAACAGGGTTGACATTGCAGCAGCTCCGCTACGCAATTGAAATTGCCAACAGCGGCTCGATGAATGAAGCGGCCAAAAGGCTTTTTGTGTCGCAGCCCAGTCTCTCCAACGCCATTAAGGAACTGGAGAGCGAACTGGGAATTACTATATTTGAACGAAACAACAGAGGGATCAGCATCTCTGCTGAAGGGATGGAATTTCTGGGCTATGCCCGGCAGATCATTGAACAAACCGAGTTTATGGAGAACCGGTATACCGGCAAAAAACGCAGCCCGATTTATTTTTCCGTATCGACCCAGCATTATGCTTTTGTCGTTGATGCGTTTGTCAGGTTGATGAACGAGCGCAATGTGGCGGAATATAATTTCAGCCTGAGAGAAACGCAGACTTATGAAATTATTGAAGATGTCCGCACATTGCGCAGCGATCTCGGTATTCTGTATATCAACGAGAGTAACTATAAAGTGATGAACAAGCTGTTCAGCGACGGGAACCTGAAATTCACCCCGCTGTTCAATACGAACCCGCATGTTTATGTCAGAACGGGCCACGCACTGGCCGCCAAAGAAAGGGTTACACAGGACGAGATTCTTCCGTATCCCTATATTACCTTTGAGCAAGGGGATAACAATTCGCTGCATTTTTCTGAAGAGATGCTGAGCTTCACGCAAATACAGAAAAATGTTAAAGTGACAGACCGGGCCACGCTGACCCACTTGTTGCTGGGGAGTGATTCCTATACGATAGGCACGGGCATTATGGCCTCTGAGCTGAATGGCGAAGGGCTCGTAACGGTTCCTTTTGACAGCAATGAGGTGTTCACGGTTGGCTGGATTGCCCACAAGGACCGTAAGCCAAGCGAAATCATGTCCGGGTTCATTGAAATTCTGAATGATCTGGTGTCTGAACAATATTTCGACTTCAATCAATCCTTACTATAACAGCAGGAGGGACGTATGATCAGTCCAGTTATCGGCTCCAAAAGAAATGCTCCTCCCTTTCGTTACGACATCGTCGGCAGCTTCCTGCGTACAGATGAGATTAAGACCGGCCGCAATTTATTTGAACAGGGTGAAATCACGGCAGAGCAGCTTTATGAGATAGAGAATCAAGAGATTTCCAAGCTGCTGGAACAGGAAAAGGCGCTGGGAGTTAAGGCGGTCACAGATGGTGAGTTCCGGCGTTCCTGGTGGCATCTGGATTTCTTCTTCGGAATCCAAGGCACACAGAAAATTAGCCTGAACCAAGGCGGCGGCTCGAAAGAAACTGCCCAGCGGGCGGAGAGCTTCAAGATTGTCGGTAAAATCGCCTTTACGGATCATCCCGTGATCGGACAATTTATCAAGACGCAGCAGTTAGCCGGAGATACGCCGGTAAAAATGACGATTCCTTCTCCTGCCTTGTTTCATTTCGTGCAGGATTATAACGGGAATGAAATTTATCCGGAGCGTGAAATGCTGTACGCAGATATTATTGCAGTGTACCGGGCAGCGATTCAGGCTTTCTATGATGCGGGCTGCCGCTATCTGCAGCTGGATGATACGACTTGGGGAACGCTCTGCAGCGGCAAGCACCGGGCACATCTGCGCAGCCGGGGAATTGATCCGGACCAGCTGGCGCAGGACTATGTGCGGCTGATTAACGAGAGCATCTCTCTACGTCCGGCGGATATGACGATTGCCCTGCATGTGTGCCGGGGCAACTTCCGCTCCACCTGGTTCGCCGCAGGGGGATATGAGCCGATTGCCGAAGTGCTGTTTGCTCAGGCAGAGGTCGATGCCTTTTTCCTTGAATACGATAATGAACGGTCCGGTGATTTCGCGCCGCTGCGGTTTATCCGTGATCAATTTGTAGTACTGGGGTTGGTGACTACCAAACATGGAGGCCTTGAGAGTAAAGAGCAGCTTAAGCTCCGAATTGAAGAAGCCGCCCAATATGTAAATATTGAGCAGCTGTGTCTGAGTCCCCAATGCGGATTTGCTTCCACGGAGGAAGGCAATATGCTGACCGAGGAAGAGCAGTGGGATAAGCTGCGCCTGGTTATTGAAACCGCTAATGAAGTCTGGATCTGAACAGAATACGAGTTACACACTAAGAGACCGCTCCTGAAATTAGGAGCGGTCTCTTAGTGCAGATTTGCGAGTCAGCAAGGAGACGGGAATCTGGCAGCTTCGAAAGAAGTGGTGACAACAAATGAAAATTGATCTATAAAGCCTGGAGTTGTGGTGGTGGCAAAGATTTCAACCCGATCGCCGCCGTTCAGTTTCAAGATCGTAGAAACACTTGTAGCGTTGCTTCTGTTTACATTGGTGCCGAAAAAATCGTTGTCTACCGGTGTATTAGGAGATTGAATACCATTCACCAGGATCACAAGTGCAATGACGTAATTGACAGTAGGGTTTACAGGATTGACGGCAATCAATGAACTGATGGAATAAACGCCTGAAGTTTTTGGAATAAACACGGAGTGGAGAGGATCATATTCACCGCATAAATCGAATTGAACCACAGGAAAAGGAATTTTGGTAAGCTGATCAGCTTTAGTTATGCTGACAACGCTGTTAGGGGTACCGATTGCCCTAAAAGCCGATGGACGGATTGTGCTCCAGATATCCAGAGGTCTTATTCTTTTCGGTTCAACTCTTTTATGTTTTTGGATTTTTATGACCAGAGGTCTTCTTCTGAAATTTTTTTTGCGGATCGGCTTATACATGATACCCCTCCTAAGTGTAGGTGTTTACCTCATTCAACTTATATATATGGCACTTGCAGTTGATTGAAATAGGTAAATAACAGGGGATATCAGCACATTTTAGGTATCTGTCTTCATGCTGTAGGAAGGTTGTTCAGGATAAAACACATCAGCGGAAGGGTAGGACAGTGTACGCAACCAAATGCTGAAGATCCCTTATCCGGTTGGGAGTTTCTCTTGAAGAATGATTCAACAGTTCACATAGGGCAATGAGATCCTCCAGCTTGGAGAGAAGCCGCCAGTTCTTATCCAGAACCGTACCGTGCTCCTGATAGGCTGCAATAAAATGCTTCTCAAAGACAGAATCAGCCGCTTCATAACGCAGGATGTTGCCAATATCAACGTATCTGTTCCAGGAAAAAGCGAACTCCCAATCCAGTACAGCTGACACAGAGCAGTCTGCAGCATCCCGGTGCATCAGAATGTTCAATCCGTTAAAATCAGAATGGACGAGGACGGGTCTGGCATGGCTCCGGCTTTCCTTCAAGGCTGCAAGATTTGACTGGCAGAAGGACCAAACTGCTTGTGTCAGCTCATCACCAAGCCAGCTCCCGCAAGGTTTATGGAAGAGGCTGTCCTCAACGAAGGCGAGAAAACCTTCGGCATCAGTATTGAACGGCTCGGAGATCCGCAGGTCTTTGCCGAAGAAACCAAACTCCGGGAATGTGTAATTATGTATGCCGTTTAGAACTCTGCCGGTTGAAGCTGCGGCTGATGCGACATCCAGAGCTGTTCCGGTTTTTAATACATCACGTAAGTGAATTCCTTGTTTCCATTCCTGCACAGCCCACGGCTGATTAAAAATGGTGCAGCTTGTATCAACATGAATAAAATTCGCTACAGGGACAGTCGGACTTATAAGTCCGGCAATGGCCAGCTCTTTGTAAACGATCCTACCATCCTCACTGTACAGGCGAAGCACAAAGGGGTCAGCCATTCCCTCCACAGTGATCTTATAGTTGGAATTTCGAAATCCAGTAGACATTGCTTCAGCATAGGTTACTCGTTTCCCGGAGAATACAGGCTCGACAATCTCCTTAATTTGCTTAAGCTCCAGTGAAACAGGTTGCTCTGTCCGTTCCCAGCTCTCTTTCATCTCATCAGCCTCCTTGAAGCTATCGTAACATACCTATTCATCAAACGGATGTTATTGACAGATGTACATGAACCGGGTTACTATGGCTTACAATAACTTACATCAACAACAGCAATGAAGAGAAGAGTAATTGGAACCTATTGTTCACAGAGAGCTCCAGCCTGGTGAAATGGAGCAGCGATGATTCCAACGAATAAAGTCTCCGAGCTTCATACGGAATTGAGCCGATTGCTCAAGGATGGTATGACGGGATCTCCCGTTACAGAGATAGGGTATAAGCGTAATGGCCGTACCCGAAGAGGTGAGCAGGGTAACCTGTTCGCAAACAGAGGTGGTACCACGACGCTAATTATAGCTCTCGTCCTCAAGATGACAATCTTGCGGACGGGAGCTTTTTTGCTTTATCCAACTAAAAAATTAGAGGTGATTGGTTATGCATTGGGCAGAAAAAATAGCGAGTCAGTTAATTGAAATGCATCCTGAGCAGCAAGCCTTTGTGTGTGCTTCGGGGATCAGCCCGTCGGGTTCGGTACATATCGGGAATTTCCGGGAGATCGCGACGACTTATTTTGTAAGCAAAGCGCTCGAAAAAGCGGGCAAAGAAGTGAGGTTTATTTTTTCATGGGATGACTTCGACCGGTTCCGGAAGGTTCCTAATCATGTAGATCCCGGCTTTGAACGATATATTGGATTGCCTTATTCCAAGGTTCCGTGTCCTTATGGCTGCCATTCCTCCTATGCGGAGCATTTCGAGCAAGAATTTGAACAAGCGCTGATGGCATTTGGGATTACACCCGAGTTTATCTATCAGAGCAGGGAGTATCAGTCGCGCCGCTACAATCCGGCCATTCTTCAAGCGCTGCGCCGCAGAGGGGAGATTTACGATATTCTCATGTCATTTAAAACAGGGGAAGCCAGTGCGGAAGACAGAGCTGCTTTTTATCCAGTTCATGTATATTGTGAGCAATGCGGAAAGGACAGCACTACGGTTGTGGATTTTGACGATCAGGCAGAAACACTATCCTATACATGTACATGTGGTCAGCATAACACTGTCTCTGTCCCGGAGGCTGCTATAATCAAATTGCATTGGAAAATAGACTGGCCGATGCGCTGGGGAATGGAAGGGGTAGCTTTCGAGCCCGGTGGACGCGATCATTCCTCTGAAACAGGCAGCTTCAACGTAGCCAGTGTGATTTCTGCACAAATCTTTGAGAATAAGCCGCCTTATTACGTGCCTTACGAATTCATCAGCATCAAAGGCAGCCACGCCAAAATGTCCAGCTCGTCGGGAAATCATTACACGCCTGCGGATCTTCTGAAAGTGTATACCCCGGAGAATCTATTGTTTCTGTTCGCAAAATATCAGCCGAATGCCGCTTTTCATATTGGGATGGATGAAGATGTACTCCGAAATTATGCAGAATTTGAGCGTTTTCGTGAAGCCTACCCGTCTCCAACACTCTCTGAAGAGATCAAAGCTGCTTTGGAGCTGTCCATGAACCATGTTACAGAGGCCAAGGCCCCAAGCTTCAGTCAGGTCTCCGGTATTTTGCCGCTTGTGAACTTCGATTTCGAACTGCTAAAGGAGATAGTGGCACGTAACGGTGGAGGGCACGACGAGGAGCTGCTGCAACAAACCGCAAACCGTGCGGAGCATTGGATCAGACAATGGGTTCCGCAGCGTATGATTACAGTGAATACTGAACCTGACATCGCCTATTATCAGACTTTAGAGCCCGGCGAACAGGAATGGATTAAAGATTTTTGCAGCTTACTGCGAAGAGAAGGAATGGATGAACAAGAGCTGATGACGGAAATTTACGCAATTTGTCACGATAAGGACAAAAAAATAATGAAAAACAATCAAAAACGTTTGTTTAAAATCATCTATCAATTCACTCTCAATCAACAGGAAGGACCGCGGATTCCCGTGTTAATTCAGGTGCTGGGAGCGGAACAAATACTGGCTTTGTTAGACTTTTCCTAGCAAATGGACTGCCCTTTACGTGATCGTTCGATCAGAGGTATAATAGAAGTCGACTGTTTATAATTAATGTTGGAAAGTGAGCGGAAACTATATGGGTCGTAAATGGAATAATATTAAAGAAAAGAAAGCATCGAAGGATGCCAATACAAGTAAGGTCTACGCCAAGTTTGGGGTAGAGATTTATGTAGCCGCGAAGAAGGGCGAACCTGATCCGGAATCAAACCGGGCGTTGAAGGTTGTTCTGGAACGTGCCAAAACGTACAATGTGCCGAAAGCCATTATCGACCGTGCTTTGGAAAAAGCTAAAGGCAGCGGTGATGAGAATTATGTTGAACTTCGTTATGAAGGCTTCGGACCAAGCGGCTCAATGATCATTATTGATGCGCTCACGAATAACGTTAACCGTACAGCTCCCCTGGTGCGTTCCGCGTTCAGTAAGAATGGCGGCAACATGGGTGTCAGTGGTTCGGTAACGTATATGTTCGATCAAACAGCCGTTATCGGTCTGGAAGGCAAATCTGCCGATGAAGTGATGGAAATGCTGATCGAAGCGGACCTGGATGTTCGCGATGTACTGGAAGAGGACGAGGCTGTCATAGTATATGCCGCGCCTGACCAGTTCCATGCGGTACAGGAAGTGTTCCGCAATGCAGGCATAACCGATTTCACCGTGGCTGAGCTAACCATGCTTCCACAGAATTATGTCGCGCTTGCCGAAGATGCCGAGGCTCAATTTGAGAAGCTGATTGATGCTCTGGAAGAACTGGATGATGTACAGCAGGTATATCATAATGTGGATTCCGAAGAATAGCAGCACTGATTTCATCCGAAGACGGCCAGCAGATGTTTTGTCTGCTCTGGCCGTTTTTTTATATGAGACAGCAATCTTTATATGGGGTTATTTTGTTAGGGGGCGCTGGAAAGAATAATCTGGCTGTGGAAATGCCAAAATAAGCTGGAACACTAATAAGTATCCAACTTAAAAGGAGGCAACACAGTGCCGCATGAAACAACGCCGGATAAAAACCTGATCAATACGGTGGAAGAACTGGAGAATGCACCCGTCAACAGCCAGGAAGCCCAGCAAAGGGAGCAGAAAAAGCTCGACAACCGCAAAGAGTCGCTCCGGGATGATAGGACGACTTATAAGAAAAATGAACAAAACACGTATAAGTGATCCTTCCACTTGAGTAGCACCAAGAAAAGTGGCAGAAGATATTCTGCCGCTTTTTTTGTCATTTATACACCATTTGAGCTAACGCATCTTAATAATCCAGAAGGCGTCCATTATCATGCCATTGACCGTACATTTTATTTTCTTTAGTGTTTGTTATAAATTTGTCTAATCTACTCTTAAATAATTCGGGTTGCTTAATATTACATTGTATCGTGTCGATCCGAACACGTTGATAAAGAGCTGGAAATGCCAAAAAATTCTCATAAACTTGCCTTTCCTCTTTAAGCCTTTGCTCAATAACCCTATCTATTTTAAAAGAATCGTGGTCCATATCAGGAAGTACCTTTCTTCCTTCATCAGTCATTAACCCCAACTTTTCGAGGCGGCGGACACGTTCTTTATTCAATTCAGTCCAAGAACTTTTTTTGCTTCTGGGAGACAGTCTCTGCACCAGCTCAGTTTCAGATATTTTCTTTTTGACTCCATCGATCCAGCCAAAACATAAGGATTCTTCGACCGCATCCAAGTATAGCAACGTATCTGGGTTTGGCGTCATACTCACTACGACCCAACAATATTTTTCAGTCTTAGCATTTTCCTGCAGCCAACCCCTCAACGCTTCTCTCGATATTGCTGTAATTAGATTTTCAATTTCCATAGATGAAAAATATTCTCCTTTTTTGGTATTCATACCTCCATCATAGCAAAGGCGGCTTGCTTTTAGTATAAGATTACGACCATGATACATATATTACTGCCTTCCGGGCAGGGGTTAAAGACACACATCATTCCATCTATTTACATTTTATTAGTAACATTTGTAACTGACTTGATGGACAAAAATTGATAAATATAGATTGTAAGCGTTTTTATAACATGACTGGGGGAATGGTTGTGAAAAAGGTAACAAAGTTATTGCTGGTAGCCGGTATTTCATTGGCAGTTGTAGGAGTAGGCAACAGCAACGTGCTGAATGATGTATCTTCAGCCGCCAGTGCACCGCTCAAGGTAGGCCGGGTAGAAGCGGCAGCACATGGCACGAAATGCTTCACCGTAGCTGTTGCCGTTGTTCAAAACGGTGTAATCGTGGCTGCCTCGCTGGATGATTATCAATTCCTGAGCACAGATGTGGCCAAGGGAGTCCCTAACTCCGATGCCGATTTCGGAAAAAATTATAAAGACCCTGCAATGGTTCTGGCCTCCAAGAAGGCCAATAACAAATATTACAGTGATCATATGAAAGAAGAAGCCAAATCCACCGTTGCTTATGACAAAAACTTAGCTGCTGTTGAGAAATTTGCGACCGGCAAGACGATTAAATCGCTTGAAGCTACGCTCACTAAGAAGAGCAAAGAAGAAATGGTGGATGCCGTCAGCGGGGCTACGCTGGTGGATACCAAGGGCTACTTAACGGCTATTTTGAACGCAGCCAAAGCTGCTAAATAACACAGTCACTTCGATAGATCGAATACTAGACTCCTTCACGGCTGCTGCTGTGAAGGAGTTTTTATTTCTAGGTAAAGTTGAACTAAAGAACAATTTCAGGAAATCCAAACCTAACAGCGGCCGGAAGTCCAAACATTCACCGCAGTTGCGTTCTATGCCGGCTCAATAAATCTAAAGTTCCACTTATATAGTTTAAGAACACCGCCCTTATCAACTGCTAAGCCGCAGCTAAGTTATAGATGAAGTAGATAAGTGGGATTATTTATGCTATATTTTTCACATGGCTTTTAACAAACGTACGTTCCTATAATATAACTAAAGAGAGAAGGTGCACCTCAGAATGTCTGAATTCCGCCTCTTAAGTGTTGTGCATGTTTTTATGATTAGAAATCAGCAACTGCTGCTCCTCAGGCGCTTCAATACGGGACATGATGATGGATATTACGCGCTCCCGGCGGGACGTCTGGAACGTGGTGAAGGGGTAATGGCCGCCGCAATTCGTGAGGTTCAGGAAGAATGCGGCGCTGTAATTGCTCCCGGGGATTTAGAAATGACCGGAGTAATTCATATTAAAACTTCCCATGACGAACGGATTGATTTTTTCTTTATCGCCAAGCAGTGGTCAGGTGAAATTAGCAACGCTGAACCCCATAAATGTGATGATCTTCGCTGGTTTCCATTAGACCGGCTGCCTGCTAATCTTCTGCCTGTTGCTGGTCAGGCGCTGGACCAATACAGGCAGGGAGTATGGTTTTCGGAACATGGGTGGAAGTAGAAATGACAGAGGAGTGAATTAATGCTGACTATGATAAAGGGGCCTTATTTGCAGTGGCCGACCGAAGAATCTATGACTTTCATGTGGGAAACCTCTAAGCCTGCTGCATCCAGAGTGGAAGTGATGAGGGCAGAACGAATACATAGCGGTTATCAAGGAAACTACAAGCAGCCGGAACAGATCCTTGCCAGTGCTGAGAATTCTGGATATTCCCTAATCCAGCAGCTTACGGTTAGCGGACTGGAACCAGGAACGATTTATTTCTACAAGGTGTATTCTCAGAATGAGCAGGAGGCGGCAGAAGCAGGGCCATTTCCCTTTAAGACAGCTATGTTGCCAGGAGAGCCGTTTTCATTTACGGTAACCAGTGAAACCGGCGGCTACAGCGGTTTTGATATCACAGGCGGAGAGATCAACAACAGCATCTTTGCACAGATGAAAAAGTTCCGTCCGGACATCAGCCTGTTTATCGGTGACATTGTTAATGATGGAACAAATTATGCCGATTGGGATCAGTATTTTTTCAGTCCCGGAAAAGAGCTGCTGCAAGATACCCCCTGCTTTAGCTGCTTGGGCAATCATGAGAACGGAGGCTCATGGTATTATGATTTTTTTGCTTTTACCGCTCCGAAGAATTATTACTCCTTTGATTATGGAGATGCTCATTTTATTGCTCTGGACAGCACGGATTTCATAAACAATGATACTTATCCTGACAGCTCGGGGAAATTTCAGGCAGGAAATGCGCAATATGATTTTCTGGTTCAAGATCTGCAAAACACTTCCGCCAAATGGAAAATTGTCTACTTTCACTATTCTCCTTATGTGTCCGGCGGTTATCAGGTTGAAGCACTGCGGGCGCTTTGTCCATTGCTGGAGCAGCATAGTGTGGATCTTGTACTCAGTTCCCATACGATTGTGTATGAACGAAGCTATCCGCTGCGCTCCGGCAAGCTGGATTTCATGGACGGGATCGTATATGTCGTAGCTGGGGGAGCCGGTGCAATGCCAGAGTGGCTGCTGCCCAAGCGGGAATGGTTCACTTCACAATCGCTGGCAGTGCCGCATTTTCTGCAAGTAGCAGTAACTCCACAACAATTGGAAATTCGCGCGATCGATCATCAAGGAGCGTTATTCGATAAATTTAGTATTTTCAAGGATACGGATGGAGCAAAGGAGTTCGTGTGAGGTCTGGGTAAAGGTATGCTGAGCTAAATAATAAGCGGTTTACTCATTAGGTAGCTAAAGATAGCACAGGGAAATAAATCTATGGTGCGCTCATCCAAAATTGTGTATGCTGGAGTTTGTTTAGAGGACAGTCTCTGAAATACATAGCAGGAGGATTTGCGCAGTATGGAGCATGCAAGCATAACTATGATAGCTATTCTGGTCATTTGCGGATTTCTGGCCGGACTGATTGATTCTGTAGTTGGAGGCGGCGGGCTGATTGCAATTCCGGCACTGCTGTCTGCGGGTATCCCATTACCCTTACTGCTTGGGAGCAACAAATTAGCCGGGACGTTGTGCTCCTTCACAAGTACCGCGTCTTTTATGCGTTCCGGGAAGATCAACTTTCAACTGGTCAAAGTACTCATTCCTTTTTCCATCATCGGTGCAGTGGCAGGTTCACTTACAGTCAGGCAGGTGCCCTCGGAGTTTCTGAAGCCGCTGGTTATTGTCATGCTGGTCGTGATCACAATATATACGTTGTTCAAAAAAGCTTGGGGAGATGTATCCACATTCGCCGGCAGCAGCAAAAAATCACGTCTAATCGGTATTGCAGTCGCTCTGCTTATCGGTTTCTATGACGGATTTTTTGGTCCGGGAACCGGTTCCTTTCTGATCTTTGCCTTCCTGATGATGGGGTTCGAGTTCGTGACAGCCGCAGGAAATGCTAAAGTGCTCAATTTCGCCAGCAATATTTCAAGCTTATTGACCTTTGTAGCGTTAGGCTCGGTCAGTTATTCCTACGGACTGATTATGGGAATCCCGATGGTGATCGGGGCCATTGTCGGGTCCAGAATTGCCATCCGCAAAGGTGCCGCATATATCCGTCCGTTATTTATTGCGGTGACGGTCATCTTGATCAGCAAGCAAATCTGGGATACGATGCATTAACAAGAAGAAATGGCGGAGACAGTTTTTCGATACAACCGGAGACGGAAATGGAGTGGGACACAGTTATGACTAATAAGCTTTACTACGAATCTGCCTATTTGAAGGAATGGCAAACCAAAATCAGCCGTGTGGTTGAGAAAGAAGATGGCTTGTATTTAGCTTTGGAAGAAACGGCCTTTTATCCTCACGGTGGAGGGCAGCCCTGTGATACGGGGTTTATCAATGAACTTCCAGTCCTTGATGTTATTCTGGAGGACGATGAAGTACTGCACAAGGTAGAACGTTTGCCTGCAAACAACCAGCTCAGCTGCCGGATTGATTGGGACAAGCGGTTCGACCATATGCAGCAGCACAGTGGCCAACACCTGCTCTCAGCCGTATTCCTCGATCTCTGCCAGGCCATGACATTAAGCTTTCACCTTGGCAGTGAATATGCCACGATCGACATTGAACTGCCGGAGCTGGCTCCAGCTCAGCTGGCGCTTGTGGAACGGGAAGTCAACCGGCACATATACCTGAATCACAGCATTACAAGCTATTTCGTAAATGAAGCAGAGTTGGCGCGTCTGCCTCTTGTGAAGCAGCCCAAAGTGACGGAGAACATCCGGATTGTCGAAATTGATAGTGTAGAATATAACGCCTGCGGAGGGACACATGTCTCTTCTACAGGAGCTATCGGCATGATCAAGCTGCTGAAAGCAGAGAAGCAGAAGGGCAATATCCGAATTACTTTCAAATGCGGAACCCGCGCACTGGAGGAATTTAATGAGAGTTTGCAAATACTCAGCGTACTGTCCGCAAAATACAATACGGGCAAGGATGAAATCATTGACCGGATTGAAAAGTGGGAGCAGGAGCATAAGGACCTGCAGCTGGAACTCACGGCATTGAAGGACCAGAATGACAGCTTCACCGCCCGGGAGCTGTTGTCAGCTCTGGAACCGGACAGTCATGTGATCTCACAGATCTTCGAGCAAAGATCTTTCAAGGATTTGCAGAGCCTGGCCCTTAAGCTGACTGCACAGACGGAGCTTCCGATCTTGCTGCTCTCGGCAGCAGAGAATAAAGTGGTGCTGGCCCACAGCGGCAGCTCCGAAAATTCCTGTGGAGCCTTCTTCAAAGCCAGCCTGGCAGAATTCCAGGGTAAAGGCGGGGGCAGTGATAAGATGGCGCAGGCCGGCTTTCCGGCATGGGAGAATGCACTTGCTTTTTATGAATTTGCCAAAAAAGAATTTATCTAGACGAGATCGCCTGATGCCATAGATTCACGAAGCTGTACTTCGGATCACTGAAACAGAAGTATTTCTCAAAAATAAAGTATCTTTATAAAAAATAGCCGTATCGCTAAAAAGCGAATACGGCCATTTGGCGTTGAGGGTTGCTTAAGGGTTATATAATAACTGCCCCTTTATAATCGCAATAGAGCTTGTATAATCTAAAATGTATATCTGTTTATATTTCCATGTCGGACTTCAGGAGAATTGTAATGAAAGAGCTGAACTATGAAGAGTATGAAATACTCGAATCTTTGTTTAACCAGAAAAAGCAGCATATTCCGGCGTTATCTGTGCTGCGGGGGAGTTATCCGGGGCGGGTATTTACAGATGTGACGGAGAGGCCGACCCTTGCAATAGTGTGGGCGACCGGCAGATGGATGTATGCCGCAGGCAACATCAACCCGGAGCAGAATAAAGAGGCAGTGAAGCTGTTTTTGCAGGATGTGGCACTTCCCGATTGCAAAGCTCAGAACCGCAGCTGGTTTGAAATTTACACGGACGATTCCAGGGAGTGGGAGACGTTGTTTCTGGGCGGAATGGACAAATTGAACAAATGGAACGTGGATAAACATCTCGAGTCAGTGTATGTGTTCCATTCTGAGCAATTTAATCGGAGACAACAATACGCGAAACCGGATTTAACCAGTAACCTGCGGATCGAACTCTCTGAGTATCCTGTTTTGCCGGATGCTTATCATCACCTGCCTTATGTACTTTCAAAGTTTGCGGAGCAGACAACCTGCGGTGCGGCGGTAAAGCTTGGAGAAAGTACCCTTTCGATCTGCAAAAATAACGGGTTCACAGCCGGACGTGAATATTTTATTGATGTGGATACTTTCGAAGCAGCCGAGCGGAACAAGGGCTATGCAGAACAAGCTGCAACTGCTTTAATCGACTATTATCTGACAAGGGGGATGGTTCCACTTTGGGAAACGACGCATGAGAACCACCCTTCTCACAGACTAGCTTCCAAATTGGGATTTGCCCCTGTTGAGCAATACCCGGTATTTTCTTTTGTGAGACGGTAAGGTGCTACTTGTGTCTTGCACAGCGGACCGTTCATAATAGAAATGGATGGTATGCTGTGCAAGTGTCGTTAAGTGGCGTTAACAATCTAATATTCCGGGAGGATATCATATGAATTACCGTAAGCTTGGAAATACAGGACTGTCAATCAGCGAAGTCAGCTTTGGCACTTGGGCCATTGGCGGCGACTGGGGAACAAGCCGGGATGAGGACGGACTGAAGGGTCTGGCGCTGGCTATTGAGCAAGGCGTGAATTTCTTCGACACCGCTGATGTCTACGGTTCCGGACATGCCGAAGAGCTGCTTGCCAAAGCCACCAAAGGCAAAGAAGATCAAATACATATTGCCACGAAATTTTGCCGTGCCGGTGACATTCATGATTCTGAGAATTATTCAGCACGGAGAGTAAGTGAATACGCGGAACAAAGCCTGCGCCGCCTACAGCGTGAAGCCATTGACCTGTATCAGATTCATTGTCCGCCAATTGAGATTTTACGTGACGGTAGTGTATTTGCCGTTCTGGATCAATTAAAAGCCGAGGGTAAAATCCGTCATTACGGAGTCAGCGTGGAAACGATTGAAGAGGGACTTCTATGTCTCGAGTATCCTGGCGTGCAAGCGCTTCAGATTATCTTCAATCTGTTCCGCCAGCAGCCCGCACTGGAACTGCTGCCGCGTGCCGAAGCGCAAGGTGCGGGAATCCTGGTGCGGCTGCCGCTTGCCAGCGGCCTGCTCACAGGGAAGTTCAAGGAGGACAGCACCTTCCAGCCTGACGATCACCGCAGCTTCAATGCCAACGGCGAGCAGTTTAATGTGGGCGAGACTTTTGCGGGTCTGCCTTTTGTCAAAGGTGTAGAGCTGGCCCGTAAGCTGGATTGGATCAGCGAAGGCCGGGGGAACATGGCAAGAGCAGCGATGCGCTGGATTCTGGATCATCCTGCCGTCAGCTGCATCATTCCAGGATTTAAGAATGAAGCGCAGGTAGCCGACAATCTCGCTTCACGCGAAGTCCCTTCCTTTACGGCAGAAGAGATGCAGCGGTTAAGCCAGTTTTACAGCAACGATGTCGCTCCGCACATCCGTGGGGGTGTATAAGCCGACTCTATGACAAGGAACACAACCATCGGTCTGCTTGCCCATGTTGATGCCGGGAAAACGACCTTCGCCGAGCAGCTGCTCTATCATACGGAGGCCATCCGCAGCCGGGGCAGAGTGGATCATAAAGATACGTTTTTAGATACGCATGAGATTGAAAAAGCCCGTGGAATCACGGTATTTGCAGACCAGGCGGAATTCAGCATCGGAGATTCGCGCTACTTTCTGCTGGACACGCCCGGGCATGTCGATTTCTCGCCGGAGATGGAGCGCGCGCTGCAGATTCTGGACTACGCGGTGGTCATTGTAAGTGCTGTTGAAGGTGTGGAAGGACACACAGAGACCGTATGGCAGCTGCTGCGCCAGCATGGAATTCCGACCTTTTTCTTCATCAATAAAACCGACCGTGCGGGCGCTGACCCGCAGCGTGTATTGAATGAAATCAGCCTACAGCTCAGCAGGGATGCTTTCATGCTGCCGGAACTTCAGGAAACCGGAGTAGACGAAGAACTCAAGTCATTTATGGCCGAACGCGATGATCAGCTGTTTGAGGCTTATCTGGACGGAAGTCTAAACGATTCTGACTGGCTCGAAGCGCTCATCGCTTTAGTCCTTCACGGCAAAATCTTTCCGTGTATGTCTGGCTCTGCCTTGCTGGACGAGGGCATCGACAGCTTTCTCCGCAGCCTGGATGCTTTAGTACATACTGAATATGATTACCAGCAGCCTTTTTCAGGAAGAGTATATAAGATCCGCCATGATGAAAAGGGAACACGGATCACCTACATTAAAGCACTGCAAGGCGTGCTTAAATCAAGAGAGGAACTGGCTTACGGTCCGCCTCAGGAACGGATAGCGGAACGGATTACCGGTATCCGCAAAATTTACGGGGCTAAGACAACAGCAGCGGAATGGGGTGCTGCGGGAGAGCTGTTTGCGGTCACGGGATTAACATCCGCTAAGCCTGGAGAAGGCGTCGGGTTGTTGCAGGATCACCTCAGCAGCGGGCTTGTCCCGACATTGAAATCAAAGGTGCGGTTTGAACCGCCCGTGCATCTTAAGGAAGTGCATACTGCCTTCCAGCAGCTGGGTGCGGAAGACCCGTCGCTGAATGTGAGCTGGGATGAGGAATTGCAGGAACTGCATATTCAGGTGATGGGGCAAATTCAGTTGGAGATTCTGGAGCAGATTATGCGCGAACGCTTCAGTATCCCGGTGACATTTGGCGATCCGGAGATTCTGTATATGGAGACGATCCAGAACACAGTGTACGGTTGCGGCCATTTTGAACCGCTCGGCCATTACGCCGAGGTGCATCTGAAGCTTGAGCCCGGCGCGCGCGGCAGCGGTATCTCTGTTCAGAATGAGTGCCACCCCGACGATTTAGCTGCCGGCTACCAGCACCAGATTGAGCAATATTTGCTGGAAAGCCGGCATCGTGGCCTGCTTACCGGCTCACCGCTGACGGATCTGCGTATCACCTTGCTAAGTGGAAGAGCGCATAATAAGCACACCCACGGCGGGGATTTCCGGGAAGCCGCATTCCGGGCTTTGCGTCAAGGACTGGAGCAGGCGGAGAATATTTTGCTGGAGCCGGTGTATGCGCTCAAGATCAGGATAAATATCGATCATGTGGGCAAAGTAATGGCGGATATCCAGCAGGCTAGCGGGAGCTTTGCCGCACCCGAGATGACGGATCAAGTGGCAGTCGTCACGGGTACGGTGCCTGTCGCCACCTTTATGAACTATTCCGTCAGACTGGCCTCAATGACGCAGGGCAAAGGCTCATTGTCGCTAAGGGTTGCCGGTTATCAGGATTGCCATGAACCGGAAACCGTTATCCTAAATAAACAATACAATAAAAATGCCGATCCGGCTTACACCTCCATTTCGATTTTTTGCGCGAAAGGGCAAGCTTTCTCCGTACCTTGGGATGAAGCGGAGGAACATATGCATGTGAAGCGGCAATGGTAAGCACCCTCTGGCAGATTGCAACGAGGACATATGTCCTTTCCGTAGCAAGAAATTTCGCTTTTAATTAAAAAGAGCAAAGGCCAAGATTTTGAGGGGGATTTACATGACAGTAACGATAGACAAGATCGCTTGGATTCACATCGTGGAAGGTAAAGTATTGGCTGCCCGTTCCCACGGAAAGGATACCTATTATTTTCCCGGCGGGAAACGGGAATCGGGTGAAACTGACAATGAGACGTTAATCCGGGAGATCGAAGAGGAATTAACGGTCCGGCTTGTGCCGGACAGTATCCGGTCTTTTGGCACTTATGAAGCAGCAGCCCATGGCAAAGAGGAAGGCGTGCTTGTCCAAATGACCTGTTTCACCGCAGATTACACAGGGCAGCTTGCTCCGGCAGCGGAAATTGCAGAATTGGCATGGCTTAGCTATAAAGACAGGGAACATGTTTCCGCTGTCAGCCAGATCATCTTTGACCAATTACATGAAATGAAGCTACTCTCCTAATATTTGCTTTTCCAGGCCCGTTTCAGCCAATGCCATGGCTTGAAACGGGCTTTCGATTTACTGTCCTGTCACCTCCAATTCAACTCTTTCCTCCACTTAGGACATATGTCCTTCACGGATAACGCCAGATGTCATTTAATTAAAGCAGAGATCACATAGAGGAGAGAGAAGCAATGAGAGGAATTATTTTTGCATTCTTGGCCGGGGCCTGCATTACGCTGCAAGGGGTAGCCAACGCCCGCATCAGCCAGGATATAGGCACGTGGCAGGCAGCAACGATCACCCAATTAACGGGCTTTATTATGGCTTTTATCATCCTGCTGTTCGTTAGAGACGGGAAGAAACAAGGCTTCAAGCTGGTCAAACCCTTGTATTTAACAGGAGGTGCATTCGCCGCTTTTGTTATTTTCAGCGAAGTGACCGCAATTCAGAATATCGGTGTTACCTTTACCATATCGGCACTACTGATCGCGCAGCTGCTCCTTACATTTCTGATAGATAGTAACGGATGGTTCGGTGTGGCGAAGCAGAAGATGCGGCTGCCGCAATTCATCGGAATCGGCATGATGATCTTGGGTGTAGTCATTCTTAAGTTCTAGCCTTGGAGGGAAAGCCGGCCATGAAGGAAATTCAAGATCAAGGTCTGCTGCAGACCTATTTGCAGAAACATCAGCTGGAGCTGATTCTCATTGAACCGCTGAGGGCGCATCTGTCGCTGTACAGCTTTGCGCAGGGGGAAACAATTTGCTTCAAAGGAGATCCTTCCGAGTCGCTGTACGTGCTGGTTAAAGGCAAACTCAAGATTTATACGACGACGGCCGAGGGCAAGACGCTGATTATTTCCTTCAAGACACCGCTCGAGCTAATTGGGGATGTTGAATACATCCAGGGAACAGAATTGCTGAACACGGTTGAAGCCGTATCGCCGGTTCATATGATTTGCATACCGTACAGGTGGCTGAGAAAATACGGGCAGAACCATCCGCCCTTGCTGCAATTTTTGCTGGAGATTATTACTCAGAAATTCTACAGAAAATCCGATTTCCTCAGCTTGAACCTGATGCACCCCGTTGAGGTACGGCTGGCGAGTTATCTTTTATCCATTACCTATGATGAATCTGATCCTCAATTTACGGGGCAGTTAAGCACGATTAATCTGGTGGATACGGCGAATTTTATTAGCACCAGCTATAGGCATTTGAACAGGGTAATCCAGAAGTTCTGCCAGCAGGGGCTGACCGAGCGCAGCAAAGGCTACATTCTGGTGAAGGACCGGGAAGGGCTTAGCAGGCTGGCGCACCGTAATATTTATGAGTAAACCACACCATACTGATGAACATAAAGAAGATAAAAAAGGAGTAATAGATAATGATACTTGGACTACTACTGGCCATGTTTGCCGGGGCGCTTGTGAGCCTGCAGAACATATTCAACAGCAAAGTAAATGAACATACGGGATCATGGTCCACAACAACATTGGTACTGGGGATGGGCTTTATTGCTTCACTGGTAATGGGGCTGATCGTGGAAGGCAAAAATATGTTCACTCTTCAGCATATGCAGCCCTGGTACTGGATCAGCGGAATGATCGGTGTCGGTGTGGTCATCTGTCTGGTGCAGGCCACCAGACTGCTTGGAGCGACATATGCGATTTCGATTGTACTGACGTCTCAGCTCGGCTTCGCCCTGCTGTGGGATTCACTGGGCTGGCTCGGTCTGGCCAAGGTTCCGTTCACGTTGAATCAGCTCATAGGTGTTCTGGTGATTGTAGGCGGAATTCTGGTCTTCAAATTAGGTGGGGGCCGCGAGCCGCAAAAGTCTGCCGAACCCCGCAAGCAGCGGCAAGCATTGCATACCGATTAATAGCAGTTATTCTTAGGCTTAGGTCTTTTTTGCAGCAAAAAGCGCGCACCGTATGGTTACGGTTGCGCGCTTTTTTTGTTACAGCTCTAGTGGAGAGCTTTACTGCCGAGCAGTGCGTTTTTCCACTTGCTGTAGACCATCCAGGCGTCTCCATTGTCCAGTAAATGCTTGCAAGTATACACGCCTTCTTCTATGGAATTGACCTTTCCGGCCACGTGAAGCCGGGCTGCGCCATTCAACAGCGTCTGATTGTAGAAGGCCATATGCCCGCCTCCCTGAAGTACTGCTTCAGCCGTCAGCAGCTGCCGTTGGGGAGTCCAGTCCATTTCAGGCACAACGGTTTCAAGTCCCAGGGCATCAGGATCAATGATATCCAGCTGCGCTATGCCGTTCGCAATGGAGTATACGCGGTTCGGGCGGTCGATATAGAGATCCTCAGAGCCTTCCACCCCTTGAACAACCAATCCCTTTTGGTAGCCGAGCTTCACGATAAGTCTGGAAATCCGGTCGAATACAGTATTATGATAGATCCCGAATACGATGTAAGGAGAACAAGAATAGTCGATCAATTTCTCGGCTGTATTTAGGATCGTTCTCATGCCTATGTCTTCCCGGAGGCTGCGGATGGCCCCAAGCGGAGGACACCACTGCTCAGCCTTGGCGAAGAGGACGCCGCTTTCTTCTGCAGCTTCGATCGCGTCTGTCCGGGACAGCCTGGCAATCTCAATACCGGAGGCTTGAATAATGTCCTGCAGCGTAACCCCCCACTTGGGCGGCAATGAAGGGGAACCATGCAGTGTGACCGGCACTCCCGCAGCAGACAGCAAGAAAGCGGTAGGGAAGGTGGCGACAAAAGAATTCGTTCTGCCGTCATAAGGCCCGGCACAATCCAGGCCCTGCTGAACCGGCTCACGGAGGGCAACCTTGCGGCAGACCGTTACGAAGGCTTCCAGCTCCTCGATGCTTTCCAGCTTGATGCGCTCCGCAATTAGAAAGGCACCAATCTGCACGGGAGAGGCTGTCTGGCCCAGAATGGATTCCGCTGCAAAATAAGCTTCATCATAGCTTAAATCCCGGGCACCTCGTTTGCCTCTGGCAACTTCTTTTAGAATATTGATCATATGGGATTCTCCTTAAGTTTGATCCTGCAGCAGCTGATATACTTTAACAATCGACGTGGCGACATCAACCATACGCTTGCGTTCATTCATCGCCTGCTTGCGAAGAAGGTCATAGGCTTCGGATTCACTGATGTTCTTCGCTTTGGAGAGAATGCCTTTAGCCATATCAATCCATTTGCGCTCTTCGATCCGGGACAGCAGCTGTTCCCGCTCCTTCAGCCATTGATGGCGTTCGAAGCACTGCTTGGCGCTGAAATGAAGAATCCAGTGAATCTCCTGCGGGTGCATGAAGGGGGATAATATCCCGTCGACCCTAATATTGTCTTCACAGGCCGAGACAGATAATGTCGCGGTCAGGGAGGTGCACCACCAGACCATTGGCGCAATTTTGTGCTGGATCAGCGGGGTGCTCCAATCATTGATTTCGGTGATAGGCAGATGAAGAATGGAGGCATCGGCATCGCTGATCAGGGCCAGGGCCTGTTCCGGAGTATCAGCTACCTCGACCACATAACCGCAGGAGCGAAGAATGACGTCCGGGCTCCGGGACGAGAGCGTTTCTGTATCGTTCTCTGTTGTACCATTATGAATGACGAGCAGGGAATGCATAGTTTGCCGCTCCTTTTACATCGTAATGATCGACGTCATAGATCTACTCTTGAACATACTTATATAAGTTATAATGTTATATTATATAACACATATTTAGCGATGTTGTCGATAAATTAAATATATAAAAATTTATATGTCATAATTGTTGACGTATTACGAATTCATGTAGTATAGTCATTTTAACAAATTCATCAAATCTACGAATACAACGATGTATTCGGTCGAAGCGGCAATGGCGCCTGCTCTCACATCTGTTACCTGGAATCGTAAGTTTCCGGCCGGAGTGAAGCGGGCTATTTCTGTTGTCTACATGGAGAGGAGAGAGGCATATGTCAGCAATACGCAAAAAACTGATACTGGTCGGAAACGGGATGGCGGGGGTACGGGCGATCGAACATTTGCTCAAATTGGCTCCTGAGGCTTACGAGATTACGATTTTTGGTTCCGAGCCGCATCCGAACTATAACCGGATTATGTTATCTTCTGTCCTCGCAGGCGGAGCCAGCATGGATGAGATTATTATCAATGACCTTGAATGGTACCGCAGTTTCAATATTACGCTGTATACGGGCCACACTGTCACTTCCATAGATACTGTGGAGCGTAAAGTATATACGGATAAAGGGATAGAAGCCCGCTATGATGAGCTGATTCTGGCCACCGGCTCTAACCCGTTCATGTTGCCGCTGCCCGGAGCAGAGAAGGAAGGAGTCATCGCATTCCGCGATATTAAGGACACCCGGATTATGCAGGAAACTTCGCAAAAGTATAAAAAAGCGCTGGTCATCGGCGGAGGACTGCTTGGTCTGGAGGCGGCAAGAGGACTGCTGCACCTGGGGATGGAGGTTTCGGTTGTACACATCCATGATTACATTATGGAACGCCAACTGGATGAAGCGGCTTCGGTGATGCTCCGCAAAGAGCTGGAAGAACAGGGGATGAAGTTCCTGCTCAAGAAGCAGTCGGAGGCAATTCTCGGTAAAAAAAGAGTTAAAGGACTACTGTTCACAGACGGCGAAGTAGCCGAAACCGATCTGATCGTGATGGCAGTCGGCATCAAGCCGAATATTGAGCTGGCACGCAAGAGCTCTATTAAGATTAACCGCGGCATCATTGTGAATGATTATCTGGAAACCAATATTCCCGGAATCTATGCAGTCGGAGAATGTGCAGAGCACCGGGGTATTGCTTACGGACTCGTAGCTCCGTTATATGAGCAGGGGGCTGTGCTCGCCAAGAGACTGGCGGGTGTTCCGACTGAAGGTTACACAGGCTCTATTACCTCGACCAAGTTGAAAGTATCCGGGGTCGATGTATTCTCCGCAGGCCAGTTCACGGAGCAGCCGGGGTCAAGAGCTTTACGCTATCAGGATGAGATCGACGGAGTCTACAAAAAGCTGGTCATTCAGGACGACAAGCTGATCGGTGCCGTCTTGTTCGGCGATACGAATGATGGGGCACAGCTATTCTCCATGATTAAGAAAAGCGAGAATATTAAGGGGAAGGAAAAAGAACTGCTGCTTGGGATTTCCGGCGATGCCCTTGCCTCGCCCAAAGGAAACCGGCTCGAGGGCATGGCTGATGACGAGATCATCTGCGGCTGCAACGGTGTGTCCAAAGGGGCGATAGCCGAGGCTATTCAATCCGGGGGCTGCACCAGCGTAGGCCAGATCAAAGCCTGCACGAAAGCTTCCGCCTCTTGCGGCGGCTGCAAACCGCTGGTAGAGGGACTGCTGCAGCTCTATGCCGGTGATCATGTGGTCACGGTCAAGGAAGGCATCTGCGGCTGCACTACACTTGGACGCGACGAAATCGTCGCTGAGATCAAGCGGATGGAACTGAAGACAGTCAAGGAAGTCATAAATGTACTGGATTGGAGTAATGAAGAGGGCTGTGCCAAATGCCGTCCTTCATTGAATTACTATCTGGGGATGCTCTGGCCTGAAGAATATGTGGATGAGAAGGAGTCCCGGTACACGAATGAACGCTACCATGCCAATATCCAGAAAGATGGCACGTACTCGGTGGTGCCGCGAATTTACGGAGGCGTGACCTCACCGGCTGAGCTGATCAAGATTGCAGAGGTTGCCGCGAAGTTCAAGGTTCCATTGGTGAAGTTCACCGGCGGGCAAAGACTTGATTTGCTCGGCGTCAAGAAGGAGGATCTGCCGAAAATGTGGGAAGAGCTGGATATGGCTTCCGGGCATGCCTACGGCAAGACACTCCGGACGGTCAAAACCTGTGTCGGCTCCACCTACTGCCGGTTCGGTACGCAAGATGCCCTTGGTATGGGCATTCGCTTAGAGAAAGCTTTCGAACGGCTGAATACGCCGGGCAAAGTGAAGCTTGCAGTCTCCGGCTGTCCGCGAAACTGTGCGGAAGCGACGATTAAGGATTTCGGCGTTGTCGCCATTGATGGCGGCTGGGAGCTGCATATCGGGGGCAACGGCGGTGTGCATGTACGGGCAACAGATCTCCTCTGTGTAGTGAAAACCGATGATGAGGTGCTGGAATGGGCCAGTGCATTTCTGCAATATTACCGGGAGAATGCCGGCTGGAATGAGCGGACAGCCCAGTGGGTCGAACGTGTGGGTCTGGACAGCATTAAGCAGGCCTTAGAGCTTAAGGAAGAGCGGCTGGCGCTGCAGGAAAGAATTCAGAAGACGCTCAGTCTCACCACCGATCCGTGGAAACAAATTGTTAATGAGCCGGAGCTGCGCAAAAATTTCGAAGAACTCTCACAACCCGAGACGGTATAAGGAGGCCACTGCTATGACTATGACCAAAATGCTTGTTGGCAATTTGACGGATATCGACATCAGAGGCTCGCGCAAGTTCAAGGTGGGAGACAAGGAGATAGCCTTGTTCCGTCTCTCCGGTGGTGAGGTGCTGGCTGTTGAGAATAAATGCCCGCACAAAGGCGGCGTCTTATCGGAAGGTATGGTCTGCGGTTCAAAGGTGCACTGTCCGCTCCACGACTGGCGGATTGACCTTCATAGCGGTGCTGTACAGGCACCCGATTCCGGTCATGTGACAACCTATGAGGTGGAGGTAGACCACAGCAGCGGGCACATCTATCTGACCATCTAGTACAAATAATGATTACAGGGGGAATAATCATGGATTACGTGAAGCCTAGTGAAGTGTTGTCCGCAATGATCGAAGCCGGCAAGGCCAAAGCAGAGCTGAGCATCATGCAGCTTATTGTACGCGGCAGCCTCGGCGGAGCGATACTGGCGTGTGCGACTACCTTAGCTTTTACAGCAACAGCCCAAACCAAGATACCTATGATCGGAGCACTTTTATTCCCTGTCGGCTTTGTAATGATTATTCTGCTTGGACTGGAGCTCGTTACCGGCAGCTTTGCTTTGATTCCGCTGGCGGTGCTGGAGAAAAAGACGTCTCCCGGCCGGATGCTGAACAATTTCTTCTGGGTAATTATCGGTCACTTAATTGGCTGTGCAGTATATGCGGCATTATATGGCCTCACTATTACAAAAATGGGGACCGATATGTCAAATCCGCTAATTCAGACGTTGATCACAACAAGTGAAGGTAAAACATCAGCCTATAAGAGTATGGGGGCAGAAGGGATGACGCTCGCCTTTATCAAGGCGATGCTCTGCAACTGGATGGTTACGCTCGGGGCAGTGATGGCAATGACCTCTAAATCCACAGCCGGAAAAATACTGGCGATGTGGCTGCCGATCCTAACGTTCTTCGGTCAAGGCTTTGAGCACACGGTGGTCAATATGTTCGTGATTCCTGCCGGAATGCTGCTAGGGGCAAAAGTCAGCTTTGGAGACTGGTGGATCTGGAATGGTATCCCCGTTCTGCTCGGGAATTTTCTCGGCGGGGTGCTGTTTACTGGCCTGCTGTTCTATCTTTCGCAAAAAAGCTTTAAGTCCGGAGCTTCTTCCGCTGGGGATCAGCCGTCCGGACGGGGAGATGCTGTTATCTCAAGCACGGCAGCATTGGAGAAAGGCCTATGAAACAGGGAAGCATAAGTATTGTTGGAGCAGGACCGGGGGACCCGGAGCTGATTACGGTCAAAGCGCTGCGGCGCATTCAGACTGCGGATGTTATTCTCTATGACCGGCTGGTGAATGAAGAATTGCTCGCTTATGGCAGGAAGGAGGCAATGCGCATCTATTGCGGCAAAGCGCCGGGCCAGCATTCTATGCCGCAGGATGGCATTGAAAGGCTGATGATTAAACACGCTTCCGCCGGCAGCCATGTCGTCCGCTTAAAGGGCGGCGATCCCTTCGTCTTCGGACGGGGCGGGGAAGAAGCGCTTGCCTCTGCTGCTGCGGGAATTCTCTACGAGGTCATTCCCGGCATTACTTCGGCCATCGGTGCAGCGGCTTCCGCTGGAATTCCTTTGACTCATCGCGGCCTCGCCGCCTCATTTGCCATCGTAACCGGCAGCCGCTGCCACGATCATGCTGCTCCTGTCCGCTGGGATGCGCTTGCTCACAGCGTGGATACCCTTGTCATTTACATGGGGGTGAGCCAATTGAGCGGGATCCGCGAACAGCTGCTGAAGCATGGGAAGGATGCTGCAACTCCTGTAGCGCTGATCGAGAATGGGACTACAGCCCGTGAGCGGACGGTGACCGGTACGCTTGGCAACATCGACAAGCTGGCCACGGTTATGAAGATCAGCAATCCGGCACTTATTATCATCGGTGAAGCGGTGAAAGTGAGGGAACAGCTGCTGGCTCTGGAGAATGCCGCACGTTCGCAAATTGGATAATCGCATGGATTATAATTTTTAGGAACTGTCAAGATGTAAGTGAGTGCAGTCACAGGCCCCGGTTGAATATAAAATCTATACTTATTCCATAATCTATTTAGGAGCAACCTGCTCTAAAGGAGAGTGGAGGATATGCAAATTCAACTGGATCCCTTAACTTCCGGACGACTTGAAGAAAGTCTTAATGATAAACCCGGATCCTTCAAATTATTCTATGACACGGAAGATTGCGGCTGCAACGGTGTTTTGGTTTTGTTGATCGTAAATGAACCTAATACAACGGATATCGTCTTCCAGCAGCAACCCTTCGTCTTTCTCTGCGACCGCCAGCAGGAATCATTATTTGATGAGGTGATGACTCTGGAAGCCGACGAACATTATCCATCCTACAAGCTGACAAGCGATTCCACTTTATTCGGAAGCAATATCAGAGTGAGAGATGCGCGGCAATAAATTTGTCAGATGACAAGAACATAGTCCTTTAAGAATCCGCGCTCTGCGCGGTTTTTCTGTTGTAAGGGGCCCGGTTATTATCCTCCTCGGGATAAGAACTGGGTCCCTTTGCCGGCGATGTACTCCTGGAATTTATGTAAAGTGTATTCCTTATGATGCCAGGCAGGCTCAATCTCTCAGAGTCCAGCTGTTTCCACTTTCTTCATATAATTTTGACTGTGTACAATAAACTCTGCGGCCACCGGAGAAACGTACTGAAAGTCACGTACGGCAAGTACGACCTCGCGAGTTATGGCTGGTCGAAGGGGAACAGCCGTCACTTTTGGCAATACCTCCGGCATGAACAGTTCGGGCAGGATGGTGACCCCGACCCTTTCCTGCACCATGGAGAGGATTGTGGCCGGATCCCTCACCTCGAAGGTGATGTTCGGTACATTGCCATGCTCCTGTAACAGTTTTTGGATGCCATAGTCTTTAACCATAATAAAGCATTTGCCCCTCAGTTGGTCGAAAGTGAGAAACGGTTCGTCTTTCAGCGGACTATCGTTTGAAACAAACACCTTCATTTGATCCTGAAGCAACGGAAACGTATGTAGCTCTTTGTCAGGCGTGGTGGTAAAGCCGACATCTATTACGGAGCCGGAGATCCAGCTGTGAATCTCTTCGTAGCTCCCCTCAAACAAGACAATATCAATCTGAGGAAACAGCTCCCGGAACGAACCGATTAAGCCGGGAAGCACCTTAGCGGATACACTGGGAATGACTCCGATACGAAGTGTTCCCGCTTCCAATCCCAAGGAAGCAGAGGATTCCTCTCTCATGCATGATGTAATACGCAAAATTTCCCGGGCATGCTGAATCATCCGTTCACCGATGTAGCTCGTGGAGATGCCGCGCCGGTTGCGGTGAAACAACAAGATTCCCAATTCCTTCTCCAGACTGTTGATCATTTGCGATACCGCCGACTGCGTAAACCCCAATGCATCTGCCGCTCTGGTAAAATTTTTGTGCTCCGATACTGCAATTAGAACTTGTAGCTGCGTAAGTGTCATGTTTCCTCCTTAGACATTAGTAATTACTTATTAACTATATAATAAAGCATAATTTCACTAATGGTATACTGCGTCGTATACTCTACCTTGTGAGCAGTGAATCAACTGTAAAAAGGGAGGAATATTTTATGCATCCTGAGTGGAAGAGCATCTGTAATGATTTTATCCAGGCAACCTCTTACGCTGTCGGCGATTTGGAAAAAGGTTGGGCGGCAAAGTACGACTTTTCTAAAGCTCCGCCTACGTATTTGCGGTATGAAGACGCTATTGTGCATATCCCATTGGGAAATCCGGACTTTCCGGAAGCTCCAGCCCTGTGGGAACTGCTGAACAACCGCCGTACCAAGCGTAATTTCACCAATGTGCCACTTTCATTGAACGAATTAAACCTATTGCTCTGGGGAACACAGGGAATCACTGCAAATATGGAGGGGTATCAACTTCGGACAACGCCTTCCGCAGGAGCACTTTATCCGATTGAAACTTATCTGCTGGTGAATAACGTGGTAGGATTGGAAAAAGGACTGTATCACCTGGATGTGGAGCGATGGACCTTGGAAGGGTTAAAACTGGAGGACGTAGCGCAGGTTGCCTATCTGTTTACGGAGGAGCAGGAGATGACCCGCCGGGCGGCCGTTAACTTTGTTTGGACTGCAGTGGTTGGACGCACGGAAGACAAGTACAACGAACGGGCATATCGGTACATATGGTGGGATGCAGGTCATGTCTCACAGAATCTTCATACTGTCGGGAACGGGTTGGGGCTGGGGGTAGCCACCATAGGCCACTGGTTCGACAATAACATGAACGAATATCTGGGCATCGACGGGAGCAGTCATCTCTCTGTTCTGATGGCATCCGTCGGCAAAACAACGGGAAAAGGCTGGAAGCATGATAGAAGGCCTACTTAAGTAGCGTAAGAGAAGGAGATGAAGATAATGAGTAATTTTGCTAAAACACCACAACCGCCTTATTACGCGGTTATCTTCTCGAGTCAACGTACCGAAGGAGATCATGGATACGATAGCATGGCAGAGAATATGGTAACATTGGTGTCCAAACAACCAGGTTTTTTGGGTGTGGAAAGTGTCCGGGATTCGCTTGGTTTTGGGGTAACGATCTCTTACTGGGAATCCTTGGAGGCCATTAAAAATTGGAAAGCAAACGAAGCGCATGGATTAGCACAGGAAAAAGGGAAAACGGATTGGTACGAAAATTACATCACGAGAATCTGTAAAGTAGAAAGAGAATACTCCCTAAATGAAGTCTAAGAAGTTCATTTTCCTATAAAAATCCCGTCTTACGTTAACAAGAAGATCGAAATCTTCGAGCGGATGCTAAGTGAGATGGAGTGAAATATCATCTGCATGCCAAAAACCCACCTGTCTCAGCATTTCAGCATAGGTGGGTTTTTGGCATGTTCATTCGCGATGTTTAATAAGCCGTCCAGCCGCCATCTGCTACGATGACGGTTCCGTTCACGAAACTGGATTCTTCGGAAGCAAGGAACAGCGCTACTTGAGCAATTTCTTCCGGTTTGCCGACCCGCGGGTTCAGGGCCAGTCCTGGCTGGGTACGCCCCATACCAAATTGACTAATGTTTGTCATTGAAGAACCAATATTAGTCTCAACTGCGCCCGGTGCAATAGCATTGCAGCGGATTCCCTGCTGAGCGTACATGAAGCCGGTATTCTTGCTGAAACCCACAACGGCATGTTTAGAAGCGGTATAGGTAGCACCGGCCCGGGCACCGTTTAATCCTCCGGCCGAGGCGACGTTGATAATTACCCCTTTTTGTTTATCAAGAAAGATGGGGAGAGCTTTGCGCGTTGAGAGCATTACGGAGTTCGTATTGATTGCGAAGACACGGTCCCATTTGTCATCTTCAATATCCCCGGCAGGTTCGAAATTATCCATAATTCCGGCATTGTTCACCAGAATATCCAATGTGCCATAGGTATTCACTGTAGTATCTATCAAATTCTGAATGTCTGCTTCGGACGCTACATTCGCCTTTACTGCAATAGCCTGGCCTCCGGCTGACTTGATTTCGTCTACGGTGCCTTTAGAAGCTTCTTCGTGAATATCTGAAACTACGACCTTGGCACCTTCTTTTGCATAAAGCAAAGCGATTGCCTTACCCATTCCTGAAGCTGCCCCCGTAACCACAGCTACTTTGTCCTGAAGTCTCATCTGAATTCCTCCAATGTCGCGAATATCTTCCAAACGCTAGTATCTTTTAAAGGTATCCAGTTTATGCAGAATCACTGTGCTGTACCTGTGGATCACTTCCTTAGGTTTATTTGCATGTTATCTGCTTTATGTTATTCTGGAAATAATTATGGTAGTTTACAGGGAAGGAAGAGAGCGATTGTGAAGTATATCGGGCTGGATATCGGAACGACTTCAATTTCCGGATTGGTGTATGATCTGGAGCAGCGAACAGTGCTTCATACCATTTCGGATGAGGGAGGAAATACCCCTACTGGCTCAGCGGAGTGGGAAAGGCTGCAGGACCCTGAAAGAATTCTCCTGCAAGTGGAAGATATTCTGGAGCAACTGGTATCATGGGAACCGGATGTGTCCGGGATAGGCCTGACCGGACAAATGCACGGTATCCTATATATAAATAGAAATGGGCAACATGTCAGTCCGCTTTATACTTGGCAAGATGGCAGAGGGGGTCTTCCTTACGATGCTTCGCTTTCTTATGCGCAGAAGCTGAGTGAATCGACCGGCTACCCGGTCACTCCAGGCTACGGGCTGGCAACACACTATTATAACCTGCTGCATGATCTTGTTCCGAATGATGCCTCCAGCTTCTGTACGATTGCCGATTATGTGGCATTAAGGTTAGCAGGGTGCGATGTGCCAAGAATCGACGCAACACAAGCTGCTGCGATTGGCTGCTACAGCTTCCTTCTAAATGATTTTGACCGGACAGCCCTTGCTGAGGCAGGAATTGTTTCGAAGATGCTGCCACAGGTTGTACCCTCAGGAACGGTAGTAGGACTCACATCTCACGGAATTCCTGTATACACCTCGCTAGGAGATAATCAGGCAAGCTTTCTGGGAAGTGTACCGGCTCCTGACCAGTCGCTGCTGCTGAACATCGGTACAGGTAGCCAACTGTCGGTGCTGCTGCCGGAGGGTATGGAGCAAGTAGACGGAATGGAAATGCGGCCTTATCCCGGCGGTGGTGTGCTCATGGTAGGTGCTGCACTCAGCGGAGGCAAATCCTACGCTCTTTTGGAGCATTTTTTCCGGCAAATCATCGAAGCTTATACCGGAGAAGCAGCGGAAGAAGTATACAGTATAATGGATCGGCTGTTAAAGGATAATCCGGCGGGTAGCCAGGGGTTAACGGTACACTCACAGTTCCTTGGAACCCGATCAAACCCTAGTACGCGCGGCAGCATAGAAGGCATTTCGCTGGACAATTTCACTCCCGGCAAACTTGCCCATGCCTTTCTGGAGGGGATGGTTGATGAGTTGCACGTATTCTACACGGCTCTTGGGATGAAAACCGGCAGAACCTACGATTATATAGTCGGCTCTGGTAACGCACTGCGTGCCAACACAGTATTATGTGCCAAAGTCCGGTCGGCGTTCAGGCTTCCTTTTAGTCTGAGTAGCTCACAGGAAGAAGCGGCAGTGGGTTCGGCATTATGCGCAGCGGTAGGATCAGGTTACCTAAGCAGCTTCAGAGAAGCCGGAGAATACATAACGCTGGAACAAAGCAATCAAACCTGCGAGGTAGAGATTAGCAGCAAGGATAAACTTCGCCTGATGGACAAATACGGATTGTCTGCTCCAGAGCCACAGGAATCTGTTATACCGTTTATTAGTGATGCTGAAGAAGCAGAGCGTGCAGAACTTCCTTACACGCAGAGTGCAGGTTTAATGGAGTCCGGTCCCCGGATAATCCCTGTTCTGCCCGGACAATCCATTGGCCCGCTGCGGCTTGGAATGACCGAAGCAGAGATCGCGAAAGCCGCAGCGGAATTTCCGTTATTTTATAAAGTAGAATATAACGGTGCCGGATCGGCGGTATTCATCGAAATCGCCAATTCTGGGGAAGAGTGGACCTGCAGTTTTGCCGGGATTGATCTATTTGCTACCATGGCTGAGAAGCTGATAATTATTCTGGATCAATTATCTCCCTATGAACGGAATCCTGCGGAAACCGGATGCACCTATACTTTTCCGCAGCTTGGTCTGACGTTATGGCGGTCCGATGCCCTTAGCGAAGCGGATCTGCTTACTGAAGAGTATTTGTCGCTTCCTCCCGATATTTACGAGGATGAGAAACGGCTGCTGTATTTTGAATCGGTGTCAGTGTTTGTTCTATTAAAGGAGGTTAACGATGAAACGGATGCCCTTTGAACGTCCAACCGAACATTATGATGCACGGATCATGGATATCGACGAGAAAATCTGTGCCCTAATCAAGCAGCGGAAAGATATCTCCGGCAATAATCCGGGCTTTCCTCCCTTAGAGCAAATCTCTAAATGGGCGGCGGATTTCGAACTCTACGAGGATTTGTTAAAATCAGTATTCGGAACCTTGTTAAGTGAAGAGCATTTTAAACCCTTGATTGAGCCTTCCGGATTCAGACAACATATTCCTGTGCTTCAATCCATTGAGCAGGGTGAATATTTCTATACACTGACTTCCTTGCGGCAATACAGCAATGCCAGCGTAATTACATTCAATATAGATTGGGATGTTACGGTAGATGATCTGATCAGACATTCCTATAAACATCACAAACATTTTGAACTTGATCTGGGTGAAGCTTATGACTGCCGAATGTCAGATGGCGGTAGCTCAACGGGGCATGCCGCTTATAATTATGTGGTCTCCCCTCCGCTGCCTGACGATTTATCAGGGATAGACCTTGCATTTAAGGAATACATCGGACCATTCAAGAACAAAGAGACAGGTACTGAAATTGTTTTTAGCGTGAAATGATGCTGATTTATCCCTTTATCGCCCCGCGATGTTTCCATAATGGACTAAACAGACAACCTGCGAATATAAGCATATTTATGCTTAGCGTAATCAGGAACACCGTGCGCGGCCCCGACAGCTCAGAGATCCAGCCCGACGCCATAATGGCGAAGGGCATCCCCAGCTTGAAGATTGATCCCGTAATTCCGCTGACCCGGCCAATTAGCTGATAAGGTGTCGTCTCCTGGCGGAACGTCCAGATGCTTACCGTGCTTATCGTCTCAAACAAACCGTATAGAAACAGACCGAAGGCAAGTACATAAGCAGAGTGCGACCAATAAAAGATGATACTCGTCAACCCGACGCATAAACTGGATAACGTAATCAGCTGTCCAACTGTGAAATAACCCCGCAATTTACCGATCAGCAGGCTTCCTGCCAGTCCTCCGATTCCAGCAGCCGAGAAAACGAGGCCAAGTAGCGCGTTCCCGAGCTTCAGTTCATCTTTTGCGAAAAAAATAATTGTCGTATCCACCATCCCTGACGTGCTGTTCAGAAAAATAACGGCGATCGTCATCGTCCATAATAACTGGTTCGTGCGTAATTCAATCCAGCCTGCATGCAGCTCTTTCCAGAAGCCGTCTCGCTTCGAAGAAGGCGATGCGGTCTCTTCATGGGTTCGAATACAGGAAAGTGTAATGAAGGCCAAGGTGAATGCAACCGCCGTAATCAGCAGAGATACATGGAGATTGGGTAGGATGAGCAACAAGCCGCTTAATACGGGTCCGGCGATCCCGACAAAGGTCGTCACGAAATTGTAGGATGCATTTGCCGGGGTGAGCATAGACTTGGGAAGCGATTGCTTCACCATGGCAACCCGGGCGTTAGAATAGGCATACCCAAAGGTCATCAGCAGAAAACCCGCAATGTACAACAGCCAAAGAGAATGACTCCCCATTTCGATAGCCGCGTACAACCCCGCGAGAATTACGATCTGCAGCAGAATAGCCGTTAAAGACCACCTTTTCTTATGTACCCTGTCTACCAGTACGCCAATGAACATCGCGAGCAGCAAATTCGGCAGGAATTCAATGCCCCTCATCGTCGACATAACCACGGAGGACTTCGTGAGATCATACAAGATGAGCGGGAGGGCAAGCTCATAGATCTTGTTCCCCAACGCCATGATCGCACCTGTCCCTAATAGAATCATAAAAGCCGGACTGCGCCAAATGGATAGCACCGGCTGCGCTTGCGTTATGTTGGATGACATTAGTTCATACACGCTCCTCTTTACGGCTGGAATGACTCAAATTATACTTTTACAAAAGTGGTAGTAAAATAGAAAAGTTAATTTATTGATTTCGCCTTTTAGAGGAGTGACGATGATGGATATTGAAGATCATTACTTAACGCTGCATAAACAATATGAGTTAAAGCCGGATAAAGCCTGGTTTCCCGTGTCGATGGATGAGCTGTCGGTTATCTTTGACTGCACGCGCCGCAATACGCAATTTCTCGTCCAGAAGCTGAAGGAGCATGGTTATATTGACTGGAAATCGGGACTGGGCAGGGGGAATACTTCACAGCTTGTACTTCTCCGGGACAAAGAAGAGCTGATTCTGGAAAAAGCGCGCAGACGGGCGCAGCAAGGCCGGATTCGTGAAGCCTTCGAATGTCTGCAGGCCAGTAGTGACGAATCTCTGCATACGCAGTTCCACAGCTGGCTTGGTGACCAGTTTGGCATGCATAAACAGCGGAGTGATGAGGATGTGCTGCGGTTTCCCTTTTACAGGCCCGTGCCTGATCTTGATCCGCTGACAGTTGTCCGGAGAACGGAGGCGCATATGATCCGCCAGTTGTTTGATACATTGGTGGAATACGATCCGCAGCAGCAGACGCTGAAGCCTGGACTTGCCCATCACTGGGAGTGTGACGAAACGAAAAGCCGCTGGACCTTTTATTTGCGCAAGGGCGTGATGTTCCATCATGGTAAAAGGCTGACGGCGGAGGATGTGCGCTTTACTTTCGAGCGTATCAGGAACTGGAGTGCCGGCGATTTTCTGGCACAAAGTGTGCTGCAGGTGGAGATGAAGAGTACGTATAGTGTTTGTTTCCAGCTGGCTGAGCCGAATGCGCTGTTTGCGCATTTTATAGCCACCGAAAGATTTTCAATCATTCCGAATGATTTGGAGCAGATAGCTGCTAGACATGACTTCGCCAGGCTGCCAGTGGGCACCGGCCCATTTCAAATGACGGAGAATAATGAATCCATCCTGGTGCTGGAGGCCAATGAACGTTATTTTAATGGACGGCCTTTCTTGGACCGGATTGAAATGTGGGTGTGGCCTAATTACGAAGAACAGCTGCGGAGCAGGGAGCGGTCTTCGGATCAAACACAGCTGCTGTATTTTGAAGCGCTTAGCAAGGGGGATTCTGACCGGACATTGAACCAATATGAGCTCGGCAGTACATTGCTAACGTTCAATTTGTCCAAAGACGGAGTAGTGCAAGACAGGCGATTACGGGAGGCGATTCATCTTGCGCTGGACCGGAAGCAAATGATTCGGGAGCTGCAGGGGAAAAGAGCCGTGACTTCTTCAGGCTTTGATCCCGGGTGGAATGACCCCGCATATGGCTCTGATTTGGATGAAGCCAAAGCTCTGCTGCGAGCCTCTACTTATGCCGGTGAAGTCTTGCAGCTGTACACCTATGAGTATTTCAGCAATGAAGAGGATGTGCGCTGGATCCGGCAGGAGTGCGGCAAGCTGGGCGTTAAGGTGGAAATAAATGTGCTGCCTATTCTGGAGCTGTCGCAAGCTGGGGTGATTGTGCAGGCAGATATGATCTTCGTTGGTGAAGTGCTGGGCGGGCAGCCCTCGATTGCTTTAATTGAGATGTACCGGTCTCCTAACGGTTATATCCGCAACCATTTAGATGCTGCCACGTTGGCAAAAGTCGATGGACGAATCCGGGATGCTCTGGAAACTGCCGATCCGGAGCAGAGAATGCAGATTTTGAGCGGGATCGAGGCGGAGCTGAAGCGGCAGTGCAGTGTGCTTTTTATGTATCATAGTGTGCAGACAGTCGGGCATGAGAAATCGCTGCATGGGATCGAGATGAATGCCTGGGGCAAAATCGACTACAAGGAAATATGGATTAAGTAAGAACATATAATAGGTTCAGGAAGGTTTATTCTATCATAAAACAATCAAAATATATTGTAAAACGATAAATTATATGTTAAATTCAAAACGGTAATACTTCATTAATTAAGAAAGGCTAAAAGCTGCCCGGCGAGGAGATAACATTATTGAAACCAATAACACAACTTTTGCATTTTGGCTATCATCAGGCGATGAGCTGCATTTTTCCGATTGCGATCTTTGGGACCTTAGCTCTTTCCGGTGCAATAGATGTGCCTTTCGTTTACCGTTATGATGCCATTCTTTTCATATTGCTTACTGTGCAGTACCTCATGTACCGCAGTGGATTAGAGACATGGGATGAGATTAAAGTGATCTGTATATTTCACTGTATTGGACTGTTGCTGGAAATATATAAGGTGAGTATGGGATCATGGTCATACCCGGAGCCCGGGCTTACGAAAATATTCGGTGTACCGCTCTATAGCGGTTTTATGTATGCAAGTGTTGCAAGTTTTATGTGCCAGGTATGGCGTAGACTGAAGATGGACATGACCGGCTGGCCGGGGCTTACTTCTGCGGGATTACTGGGAGGAGCCATCTATCTGAACTTTTTCACACATCATTTTATTCCCGATTTTCGCTGGTGGCTGACGGCGCTTGTGCTCATTGTTTTTTGGAAAACTTGGATCATCTATCGGGTACGGACCGTTACTTATCGAATGCCCTTGACACTGGCTTTTTTCATCGTAGGTTTTTTTATCTGGTTAGCCGAAAATATAGCTACATTTTTTAATGCCTGGAAATATCCTGACCAGTACCAAGCCTGGCAAGTGGTTAGCTTCAGTAAGATCAGCTCGTGGTTCCTACTGGTGATCATCAGCGTTATTATTGTGGCCCAACTAAAACATGTTAAAGCGAACCGTATTACAAAAGGGTAAGGGTCCAGCTAAGATTAAGCAAACGGGACACGATAGTACAATAAAACAGTGGCAGTCCAGGACAATATTCTCGTCCATGGCTGCCGCTGTTTTTTGTTGTGTTCAGGAAACGCAGCGCACGAGGCTGGGCTGGATTATTATTACATAAAACTTTCCCTAGTGAAAATTAGTTTGACATTAGAAACAAATGCCTTTATTTTTATATATATAAATAAGTTTCATTAGGGAAACATATTTTCCTTAATGCACATTATTGAATCTTATCTATTCTATGAACCAGGAGGAGAAACAAATGAGGAACCTGTGGGTGGAGAGAACGAGAAAATTAGGTGTGGGTGCATTGCTGTCTTTGGCACTTGTAATCACGGCCTGTAATGAGAAGGAGAGCGGGAACGCAGCAGAAGGGACAGACAAAGACACCATTGCTGTGGTTACGACCATTTCACAGATTGCAGAGCCTATAACGATTATTGGCGGAGATAAAGTACAGGTACAGAGTCTTATGGGACCGGGTGTGGATCCCCATCTGTATAATGCCACTCAAGGAGATATAGCCAAGCTGGGCGGTGCAGATCTGGTCCTGTACAGCGGCTTGCATCTGGAGGGCCAAATGCATGAGGTGTTCCAAGAGATCGGCAAAACGAGGCCGACAGTAGCGATAGCTGAGAGTATCCCGGAAGACCAGCTGCTCACAAATGAACTGGGAGACACGGACCCCCATGTATGGTTTGATATCGACCTCTGGAAGCAGGCCCTCGGCAATGCAGCAGAGGAGCTGAAGAAGCTGGCCCCGGAGCATGCAGAATATTTTGAGAGCAATAAAGCGAAATACTTCGCAGAGCTGGACACGCTGAACACGGATTCAAAAGCCAAATTGGCACAGATTCCTGAAGCCCAGCGGACACTGGTTACCGCGCATGATGCATTCAGCTATTTTGGCAGGGCAAATGGTATTGAGGTAATAGGCTTGCAGGGACTGAGTACAGAGGATGAATTTGGCGTCTCTGACATTAACGATACTATTGACTTGCTGATTCAGAACAAAATTCCTGCCGTATTCGTAGAAAGCAGTATTAACCCGAAATCCATAGAGGCTGTGATTGAAGGAGCCAAGAGCAAGGGGCTGGAGGTCAAGCTCGGCGGCGAGCTGTTCTCCGATGCCATGGGCAATGCGGATACCGTTGAGGGTACTTATCTGGGAATGTATAAACATAACGTGGAAACGATCTATACTGCACTCAGCGGGGGAGGGAAATAAGATGAGCGATGTTCTAGTAGAAGGCTTAAATGCCTCTTACCGGCAAAATAAAGTATTGCACGATGTTTCCTTCAAGGTGCAGCCCGGCACGCTTACGGCGATCATCGGCCCGAACGGTGCCGGGAAATCGACCCTGCTCAAAGTGATGCTGGGCCTGCATCCCAAGCTGTCGGGCAGCGTATCTTTTTACGGCGCCGCCTTCTCCAAGGTGAAATCACGTATCGGTTATGTGCCGCAGCGGGGCTCCGTGGATTGGGATTTCCCGACGGATGCGCTGGATGTAGTCATGATGGGACTGTATGGCAAAGTTGGGTGGCTGAAATGGCCCAAAGCCAGTCACCGGCAGCAGGCATTACACGCCCTGGACCAGATGGGGATGGCCGATTACGCGCACCGCCAGATCAGCCAGCTGTCCGGCGGGCAGCAGCAGCGGGTGTTTCTGGCCAGGGCGCTGGTACAGGATTCTGACCTTTATTTTCTGGATGAGCCCTTGGCCGGGGTAGATGCCGCGACGGAGAAGGCGATTATGACGACACTCCAGCTATTGAAGGAGCAGGGCAAAACAGTGATGGTCGTACATCATGATCTACATACGGTAGAGGAGTATTTCGACCACGTGCTGCTGTTGAACCGTACGATTGTAGCCCACGGAAGTACCCGTGAGGCGTTTACCCAAGAGCAAGTGTACCGTGCCTATGGAGGTTCGCTTCGCTGGATCGGAGGCACCTAATGGATATAACCGGCATCTCACCCAACACACTCTGGGTATTATTTAGTACTTTAATTCTTGGGATCGCCTCAGGTTTGATCGGTTGTCTGGCGTACTGGAAACGCCAAAGCCTGATGAGCGACGCCCTTTCCCATGCGGCTTTGCCGGGAATTGTGATTGCTTTTACGATCGTTGGTGTCAAAAGCGTTCCGGCAATGATCGCCGGAGCGGCGCTAAGCGCAGTGCTCGGTTTTCTCTTTATCCAGTGGATTCAATCGTCCACCAAAATTAAAGAGGATACGGCGATGGGAATCGTGCTATCGATCTTTTTCGGACTTGGAATCATGCTGTTGTCCATTGTAAACCGGACGGCAGGCGGAGGCCAGAGCGGTCTGGATTCCTTCATATTTGGCCAGGCAGCTTCCATGACCGGTAAAGATGTTAAGATCATGCTGGTGCTGGCATTGATTGTGATCGCGTTCATATGGATCGGTTTCAAGGAGTGGAAGCTGTTTCTGTTCGATGCGGATTTTGCCAAGGGGCTGGGTTTGTCCGGGCGGGTGATGAACGGGATGTATATGAGCATGCTGATTCTTGTTATTGTCATCGGGATTCAGGCGGTAGGTGTCATCCTGATGTCGGCTCTCCTGATTATTCCCCCGGTAAGTGCGCGATACTGGACCCAGTCCTTCAAGCGGATGCTTATCATTTCCGCTGTATTCGGCGGGGGTGCCGGGGCCGCAGGAACATGGGTCAGCACACTGGGAAAAGGCTGGCCGACAGGACCCTTTATCGTTCTGGTCTCGTCTTCGCTGTTCCTTGTGTCGCTTGTCTTTGGCTTTCAGAAAGGCTGGCTGGCGAAGCTTCTTCACCTGCGGGCGCAAAAGAAAAAATCGGCGGAATCAGCACATCTGCATACGCCTGAGGAGGGGAAAGCGGTATGAGCTACACAGCCTGGATCTTGCTTACAGCTTCACTTGTCGGCTTAACCTGCGGAATAATTGGAACGTTCCTCATCCTTAGACGAATGGCAATGATGGCGGATGCCATCAGCCATAGTGTGCTGCTGGGGATCGTCGTTGCCTTCCTGATCACCAAGCAGCTGAGCGGCGGACATATGCTGATCGGCTCCATCATCGCCGGTCTGCTGACAGCCATGCTGGTCCAATTCCTGCACTCCCGCGGCGTAGCCCAGGATGCTTCCATTGGTGTAGTCTTCACCACATTGTTCGCAGTCGGTGTAGTTCTGATTGCAACAAAGGTAGGGAATGCACATCTAGATGTAAAACACGCATTGATGGGTGAAATTACATTTGTTCCGTGGACTACAGTGGAGCTGCCTTGGATAGGTGCCGTTCCTCAAGCAACGCTAATGCTGTTCATTGTACTCATTATTGTTCTTGCCGTTATTCTTGCATTGTATAAAGAATGGAAGATTACATCGTTTGACCCGGCGCTTGCGGCCAGTCTTGGACTTCCGGTCGTATTGATGCATTATCTGTTCATGACGCTTGTATCGGTAACAACGGTGGCCTCATTTGATGCCGTCGGGGCAATTATGGTCGTAGCCATGCTGATTACCCCGGCTGCGTCCGCTTATCTATGGACAGACCGTCTTTCGGTCATGCTGATGCTCAGCGCCGGTTTTGGCGTCCTCTCTGCAGTCGCGGGTTACTATATTGCAGTGTGGCTGGACACCTCAATTTCAGGCTCCATGGCCTTTGCTACCGGACTTGTATTTATAGCAAGCTTCCTGGGTTCTCCGTCAAGCGGCGTGTTGTCCCGGTTTTTCCGGGCTCCAGCAGTGATTGAGGAATAGCATAAGCCAGTACTTTCCTCTGTGATGCGGGCAGACCATATTAATCTGCTTGAAGGCGGATGTATTGCGGACCGTGGAAGCCACAGCGAATTATGGAGCCGCAACGAGCTGTATCGGACACTTTTTCAGCATAATATGCAGGAGTCTGTATAACCAAGAAGCCCTCAGGTTTCCGCCTTGAAGCGGAGCAATGAGGGCTTTTGTTAGGCTTAAGAAGCAATAATCCGGTTTATACCCTCTGAGGGAATTGGATGAGTATGGCATTTCTTATCGTATCCGCCATCATCAACGCTTCACGCTCGATACGGTCATACAGCTGAATACTGGTGTTGTAGTCCTTGTTCAACATCGCTACTGCTTCTGCTTTAGTTAGTGCCAGATGATCGTAGAACATTTTCCTGAACTCATCTTTGGGGAAAAAGGGGTTAATGCGGGCTAGAAATTCAACAATTTGATCCGCATTGGCAACCCATTTTTTCTCTTCGGCGGCAGCTGCATTGGTATCACCTGCTTTCGCAGCTTTGACAAGATCAGCAGCAATTACCAAGTGTTCTTTGATAAGATTGCTATAAGCATTAGCTATACTCTCTCCGTAAAAGGGCTTAAGCGCGTTGCCCATATCCGGCGCATTCTGCAGGAGGCGCGCCAGTACCGCATCGGTATCGGGCAATCCGAAAACAAGACTGATGATGGCCATTCGTGTCCACGCCACATGCTGCTCCCATAATAAGCGCATATGGTTTTTGAATTCAATCTGAGCTTTGGTCAGGCAGATCACCTGTGGACCTGCATTTGCAGGAGCCATATTGGGCCATGCGTAAGACGTTCTATTTCCGGAGGGGCCAAAGCCCCCATAAGAATACATACAATCTAACCTCCCCTGAATACTTATATCCCCATAGTATGGGAATTCCGCCTATGTGTTCACAGATGGCTGCAAAAGAAGGTGGTTTTTACGTTTTCCCTAAACAAAAAAACGAGATATCCGCTGAGCGGAATCTCGCTTTTTGTTGCAATGGCAGATTAAATTCGAGCGAGCGTGAAGCGGAAGCTATACGGCCGGTTTGCAGGCAGAGTGAACTGTTCATGCGTTGGTGCACCCCAGCTGTCGTCCCCGCCGACACCCATTTGCTTGTAATTGACCCTCAGCACGGTTTTATCCGAAGCCGGCAATTTATAGATGTGATCGCTGGCTTCCAGTTCTTCTGGTTTCCAAGGGAGTACGTTGATTTCCAGCGATGTTGTATTTTCGATATGGATCCCTGATCCATCGCTGCCTTCTGTAACTGAAGCATATCTGACATCTGTCTTGTTCCCGCATTCCTGTGGCTTAAGGTAAGGAGTGAACTGTTCACTGACTTTGCCGCTAAAGCGTCCCAGACGGGCTCCGGTTTGCCGGTCCCAATAGTTCTCATGTGGTCCGCGTCCGTACCATGACACAGTGTCCAGGCTTCCATCCAGCACGAACAGCATTCCGAACTCGGGAATTTCCGGCAGCGAGCTGCTGCCCGGGTTCAGTTCCTGCAAAATCTCCACAGATCCGTCAGGACGGATTTCATAGGTGACCAGTAGAGTGGACACGGGATTTGTGGGCAGCAAGTAGGTTGCCGATACGAAACAAAGATTCTCTTGAGTCCGGGTAGTGAATTGAACAAGACTGCGTTCATAGGAAGCCTTTCTCCAGACTGCGGAACGTTCCTGCAGATGGTTGCCAAGATCATTATCGGTGACGGCTCTCCAGAAATTCGGTCTTGCAGGCTCAATCAGGCGTTCTTTGCCCAGGACTTGATAAGAGAACAAATCTCCGGTTGCCGAATTGAAAGAAAGTGAAAAGTCAGCTCCTGCAATGATCAATGCTTCCTCTTGCTCAGTGATGTGAAGGGGATCTCCTGCTGAAACGGGAAGATTTCCTGCAACTCTTGGAACTAGAATGAACTGCTCCCATGCAATCTCATGGTTGGCATCTGCCCATGCTGCTGCAGCAGGTTGAATGAAGGACAAGGTCAGCACTGCTTCTTTATCATTGGCTATGGAACTAAGCTCATACGGAATGACACAATCGACAGTCTCTCCCGGTGCAGCGGCAATCCGCAGAGAGCCCTCTTGCGAAGTTACGCCTTCCAATTCAAGCTTCCAATGTAAATCATATTCTTCGATATTCGTAAATAAGAAGTTATTGCGGATTTGATAAAGACCTTTCTGAAGATCCTGGGCGGTGACTTTTATATTCTGATAGCATTTTTTGACCTCAAGCAGCTTAGGGGTAACTGTCCGGTCTGCAAACAGCAGGCCGTTGCCGCTAAAATTCCCGTCATGTGGGGATTCACCGAAATCGCCGCCGTACGCCAGATATTCAATCCCCTCTGGAGTTGTAGTGCGGATGGCCTGATCCACCCAGTCCCAGATGAATGCGCCTTGGAACACATCATATTTGTCGAACATATCGGTGTAGAGATGCAGTCCGCCGCAGGAATTGCCCATAGCATGGCTGTATTCACAAAGGATATAAGGCTTCTGCGGATTGTTTGTCGCATATTGTTCAACGCCGGCAGGCTTAATGTACATCGTAGACTCGATATCGCTCGCCGCTTCCGAAGGTCTGTAATGAAAAATTCCTTCATAGTGAACAGGACGGGTAGGATCGGCTGCCCGCAGATAGTCATGCATGGCAATAAAATTATCGCCGCCAAAGGACTCATTGCCGAGTGACCAGATGATAACAGATGGATGATTTTTGTCCCGTTGCATCATGGAATTACAGCGGTCGATGACATTGGCGCGCCATTCCGGCTTGCTGGCGGGAACATTCCCCTCATGCAGCTCTTGTTGTCCATATTGCCAGCTGCCGTGTGTCTCCAGATTGGTTTCGTCGATTACGTAAAGACCGTATTCGTCACACAACTCATACCAAACTGACTGATTGGGATAATGAGAGGTCCGTACCGCATTAATGTTATGGGATTTCATCAGATGAATATCGCGGATCATATCCTCTACGGACAATGCGCGTCCAGTGTCACAAGAGAACTCATGCCGGTTAGTGCCTTTCAGTACGATCCGTTTCCCGTTAATCTTCATTAAGCCGTCTCTAATCTCGAAGGAGCGGAAGCCAACCTTTGTGCTGACCGCCTCTTGAACGGCCTCCTGACCATCCACTAGCGAGATCACCAGGGTGTAAAGGTATGGTTTCTCCGCACTCCATTTATGAGGCTGAGCTACAGGTGCCGACAGTTTAAGCTGCTGCAAATCTCCTTCCTGAAAAGATACTGCAGCAGCAACCGGAGCAGCCCAGACCCCTTGGCCATTGTTGTCATAAAGCTGCATTTGCAGCGAGTAATCTCCAGCTTTGCGGCTAAAGTAATCTTCCACTTTGATGTCCACGTTCAGCTCCGCATGCACAAACTCGTTGTCCAGATCGGTCCGGGCCCAAAAGTCGGCAACACGTACGGGAGGTGCGGTATACAAATAAACGTCGCGGAAAATGCCGCTAAGCCGCCAGAAATCCTGATCTTCCAGCCAGCTCGCATCACACCAGCGGTACACCTCAACGGCCAGCTTATTCTCTCCTGCTTGCAGATAAGCTGTAATATCGAAGTCCGACGGGGTAAAGGTATCTTCACCATAGCCGACCAGTTCTCCGTTCACCCATACATAAAAAGCAGACTCCACACCCTGGAAGCTGAGGAATACAGGCTGGCCGTCCCAAGCTTGCGGTACATCAAATGTACGTACATAGGAACCTACAGGATTATATAAAGTAGGGGCAAAAGGGGGCTTCAAATCCGGTTCTGACTCTGCCCAAGGATACCGCACATTGGTATATTGAGGGTAATCATAGCCCTGGAATTGCCAATGGGAAGGAACAGGAATATCCGCCCAATTGCTGTTGTCATAATCTGATTTATAGAAATCCTTGCTGCGTTTCTCAGGAGTTTCGGCAAAGGCGAATTTCCAAGTACCGTTCAACGATTGATAACGAGAGGAGGATTGTTTATTTCCTTGGAGTGCTTGCTCAGCAGTCGGGAAAGACATCATGGAAGCATGCGCTTCCATTCGGTTCAATTGAAAAATCTCCGGATTGTTATTCCATTCGGGATATCCGTTGGCAGGTGGCTGATAGACTAGCTTCTTACGCACTTTAACATCTCCTTATATTGTTATATTCATATTATAGAATGAGAAAGGCTCAAGGTATATATAATGATATTCTTATCAAATAACACAATATGAAACTAAATAGGGCTTTCTTTCGCTAGAAATGAAGGCTAATATAGAAGCAACAATTAGAAACGGAGAATCCTTGTGAAAAGCAAAATGATTTTTTGCCAAACTGATGAGACGATGCTGCTGCCCTTATATGCCACAACCATCGGATATTGGGAGCATCAGGCTGAAACTTTGCGTCCGGCCGGTTTTCCGGATTATCAGATGCATCAGGTGCTTGAAGGCAAAGGTGAACTGAATATTAATGACAAAAGTTACATCGTAGGCCCCGGGGAAGTGTTTTTTCTATATCCTGAAATTCCGCATTTCTATACTCCGGTTAGCAGGGAGTGGAAGCTGGCGTGGATTTCATTTAGCGGCAGGGAAGCTGCCCAGATGCTGATGTACGCAGGAATACGCGAGTCTGGACCCGGGAGATTAAGAGACGAAGCACTTTTGGAGCCTTTGCGGGAGATGCTTCTTTTGTCTAATGAACATCCGCTTGAAGATGATCTGGAATGCTCCAAGCTGCTGTACGCATTGCTGTTGGATCTGAAACGCAAACTGCTGCCTTCTTCCAGCGAGGAAGATGAAATGGAACGGATTAAGCCCGTCCTGCGCTATATAGAACTCCATCTGCACCGGCCGCTTCAGTTAAAAGAACTGGCAGAAGTAGCTGCAGTATCGCCGCAGTATTTGTGCCGGCTGTTTCAGCACACGGTTCATGAGCGGCCGGTAACGTACATTAATAAACAGCGGATTAACCGGAGCAAGCAATTAATGTTTAACGTTCGCGGTAAAAAAATCTACGAAATTGCCCGGGATGTCGGTTTTGAGAATGCCAGCTACTTTTGTGCGGTGTTTAAACGGGTGACAGGGATGAAGCCTGAGGATTTTAAACGATTGCATGGTTTGGTTTAAAGGTGAATGCAGGGGGGATATAATCGGAGCTGGACCTTTCATGAATACTGCATAACAAAAAAAGGCAGCCCACGGCTGCCTTTCGTTCATTCATTGTGCTGCATAAATAAAATGCTCAACTGTCCTTACTGTATCTTCGATCTCCGGATTTGAGTTGTCGATCATTGCGACATTCGACGCGGGCAGCGGCCACGCGACAGTGCGGCTGCCAAGCGAAGACCGGAATTCCTGCCAATGCTGAAATTTCCAGTCATCCAAAGACGAGTGCCTGCCTTGAATGCGTTCCCGGTACAAATCCTCGTTGGCCAGTCCGACCAGAACAACCTTGACCTCAACCTCGGGCAGCGTAAGACCGATCCGGGACAGCTCACTGCTAATCCAGTCTGGGTCTGCTGCTTCCTTGGTAAAGGGTCCAACCACGAATACATCGCTATTCAGGCCGATATTATCAAGTGCGGCGTCCATCGTAATGCGGTAACCGAGGTCGCGGCAAAGTCTTTTATATTCTGCGGAATCTCTGTCAGTCGGGTCCAGACCATGCATGGTCATGATGGCGTCCGCCGCCGGCCGCAGCAGAATATCCATATCGAAGAAGGCGGCTTTGCGGCGCGAGGCTACCGCTTTGGCCAGCGTCGTTTTGCCCGCACCTGCCGGTCCCAGAAAAAATACCAGTTTATTCATCATTCTGCTCTCCTCAAATCCCGATTCAGTTCACACCTCAACCAGTATATCCTATCATTTTTTGCAATCCAAAAAAAGGTTGAACAGAGCCAAAGAGAGCGCTCAAGTTCAACCTTTTTTATACCCGGTAGTGTTCACCTTATTTGACAACTTTCTTGCCGGAATTCAATAATTTATGCCACTTCTTAAGGTAGATCACTCTGCGGAACATCGTTTTATCCTTCAATTGATTAAAGATATAAGCATCCGGCCGCGTATTTACCTCAATAATCCATGGCTTCAAAGCAGAATCCAATCCAATATCCAGGCCTATTTCCTTAAATCCGCTGTGGTTTTTATGGAATTCTTTCGCCACCTGATCCCCTAAAGCTTTTAATCCTTTGATATAGTCTTTTTTCTTGTCTCCTTGCAGGTAAGGACTAAGCAGCGTTTCCAGAGGAAGCGGTTTTCCGCTGTTGTGGAAATTCGTAACGATTTTCTTAGGATGTGCCATTCGCCCGATATATCCGGTACATTCCCAATGGTTCGTGCTGTTCATTTGCGTCATAATGCGCACATCAAAGATACGATTCTGATAAGTTAGCAGATTTATCCCTTGCTGAACCAAATATTCACGCTTTAATTTACTGCTGCCTAGCGAAGTGAACAGAGCGCCGTAAGTTTTAAAATAACGGGGAGTCTCGCCTACGTGATAGGCATATTTATGTTCACCATACTTAATAACTTTAATGACACCATTTCCTCCGGTTCCTTTGACAGGCTTTACATATACCATCTTATGCTTGTTAAGCATGGACTGCAGGGCTTCATACGAATAGATCCGGCTATCGGGCACGAATTGGCGGAGCCGTGAATGGTTAAGCAGCATTTTTGTTTTGGACCATTTGCTTGCAATGGTAATGGTTTTTTTGGTGGTCGCGGCTTTCTTGGACAACATCAGCAGGTCACCTCGTTCTAATAGTGGAAGTATAGCTTTACACACTTATATTGCCTGTCTTACGGGAATGGATCATTCCGCAGCCTTCAGCACATAGGATATCGTATGTAAGTCATCGGTCATCAACCACAGGCAAAAAGACGGGGGGATGCGCGGAAGTTTCATGTATAATTAAGAGAATATGTAGAAGGGTTTGGAGGCAATGTGCAGATGACAGTCTCCGTGATTTATTTCATTTTTACAATAACCGTAATGATTGCGCCTACTGGATTGTAGAGGATGAGGGAGAGGTTGCGGGCGGGTGCGGGATGGCCCCTTTTGCCGGTTTCGAGCATTTTTCCTGTGACGCCTGGTATATTAGGGAACTTGAAAATTAGCTGTAAAAGGAGGATTGCGGCTTGGAGTTATCATTGAAATCTCTGGATTTAAAAGCAGCGGAAGTTGGCAACAAAGCCTCGAATTTGTCCAAGCTTATAAACGAACAATTCAGCGTGCCCGATGGTGTAGTGCTGTCCCAAACTTATTTCGCATGTTCGGAAGCTGAACTGCAGCAGAAGTTGAATCGACTGTCTGAGCGTCTGGAGAGAATGCTTCCTTCCGCTGACGGCTGGGCCGTCCGCTCCACGGCAATCGACGAAGACGGCGGAACGAAGTCCATGGCTGGTCAATACAAGACCGTAATTATTCAGCATTCCTCTCAGCTGCCGGCTGCAGTTGCTGAAGTGCATGAGGGGTCAATTCCTGTGATCATTCAGACATTTATTGAACCGGATTATTCCGGTGTTCTGTTTTCCTGCAACCCGCTTACGGGAGAATCCGAAATAATCATTGAACTTGTAGAAGGAAGAGGAGAAGCTCTCGTGGGCGGGGACACCAATCCAATGGTCCATTACCGGGAAGGCAAATGGAGCGATTCCAGCCCATTGCTCGAACAACTCCTGCTCCATATGGAACCATGGATTATGAAAGCAAAGGAGCTAATGCAGCAGCAGGTGGACATGGAGTTTTGCATCAAGAACAAATCGCTTTACTGGCTTCAGGTTCGTCCTGTAACAACCGGAGTCCATACCGATTCGTGGGACTACGATTTTGCACATATCCCTGACTCCTTCCTTGAAGAGGACTGGTTTCTTCTTGATCAGTGCACGGAACCCGTTACTCCGTTAGTAAAGAAGCTGGATCCGGGCAATTATTTTCAAATGCCTTATTGGGATATACGGTTCGTTCAGCATTACCCTTACATCAGTCTGAAAAAGAACGTTGGTGCCGCTGCGCCTTCACAACCGGACGACGGGACAAGCATGCTGCTTAGATGGCAGGCGCTTAGAAACAGATACGAGCCGATCTTCGATCAACAGCTGAACGAAAATATTACGCAAGCCTCACTTGAAGACTTATGGGAGAAGACAGCTGTTCGGGTAGAGATCAACCGGTCTTATGTGAGTGAGTATTTGAACCGGGACTGGTTCATGGCACGACGCATCATAGGGAAGGAGCTGGAACAGCTCGTCAGCCGCTATGCTGGAGAGAATGCAGACGTACCGCTTTTATTGTCCTCGCTGACTGGAGAAGTGAACACGATCACGTATCAAAAAACGTTGCAGCTTAACCAATTGGTAAACTCTGCGCGGAAATATCCTGACTTTGGAGAACTGTGCAACAAGGTTAGAAGCAGTGAACCTCATCCATGGGCAGACCAATTTGCTGCTTTCATTTCCCAGTACGGCTACGAGCTTCCACATCCCTTGGCACTGCACCTGAAGACCTTGGCCGAGAGTCCGGAAACGTTGTTGTCCAGAATTGCAGCTGAACTCCATACCCGCAAGATTTCTCGTGAGGGGAAAGGTCAGGAAAGCTGGAAAGAAGTTGCTGCCAGGATTGGGCAACGGATGGAGCATGACGAGAAAACGGAATTTCATAGGCTGTTAACAGAGTATAGAGCCTACGTGATCCGAACAGAAGATGACGATTATCTGCTCCAGAAAGGTTCATCCTCTATTAGAAGAATCTTGCTCGAAATCGCTCAGCGTTTAGTAGACTGCGGCAAAATAGAAAGCAGGGAGTCTATATTTTTCCTCTATCCCGATGAAATACATGAACTGATCTCCGGTGCCCGCCAAAGTGTGGAAGAAACGGAACTCCTTCAACGGGAAAAAAGCTTTGCCGCAGCAGCAGCAATTAACCCTCCATTACTTCTGAAGCCCGGTAATGCGCGGAAGGTGTCCGAAGACCAAAAGCTGCAGGGGGTAGCTGTGGCGCAAGGATGCAGAAGTGGAAAGGTCTTTAAATTAATGAATCCGCTGGACCGGGAAAGCTACAACCAGATTCCGGAGAATGCGGTCATCGTAGCTCCAATCCTGACGCCCAATCTGACTTATGCGATCTTGGCCTGTGCAGCTATCGTAACCGAAGTGGGCGGTTTCTTATCGCACGGAGCTATTTTTGCCCGGGAGATGGGCATTCCGGCGATTGTTCAGGTAGAGGCAGCGACAAGTCTTCTCCAGAATGGTGATGAAGTACAGGTAGATGCAAAACGGGGAGTAATTGAAATACTGAAGCGAAACTCAAATCCATCATAGGAAGTGATCTTTCATGAAGCTGCCAGTCTTGAACCAAGGTCTTGCTGAACAAATTCAGCAGTCGGAAATTGACTATTTAACCTCAAGAATTAACTCCATCCGCGAACGCGAAGGTAACCCGGAGGGTGTTGAGATTGTCCGTTTCGGCCACACCACTGGTTTCTATATCAGGACCATGCCATGGAGCCTGTTTAATTCCGTTAAGGGGATCTCTGATCAGGACGTGGACAAGCTGGAGGAGATCATCCGATTTTATGCTGCCAAAGACAGAGCTTTCCAGATCGATGTGGATCCTGTTCATTGCAGCTCCAAGCTTTTTAAAGGGTTATCCGGTCATGGACTTTACCAGAGTGGGTTTCATGCTGTACTGTATGGGCTACCGCGTCAAACGCCGTCTGAACTTCCATCCAAGATAACAATTGTCGAAATTGATAACGTAAATTCCTTTGACACTTATGCAGAAATCCATTGCCTAGCTTCCGGCATGCCGTTGTCCGATAAGATTCATTTCGTGAATAATAATCTAGGATTGCTGAATAGGGCGGGGTGGAAGCTTTTCGCAGGTTATTGGGAGGGGCTTCCGGCCGGAGTGGCTGCGATGCATATAAACGGAGATATCGCCTCCTGCACACTCGCCGCAACAATTCCTGAATACAGAAACAGGGGGATCCAGACTGCATTATTGCACAAGAGGATGCACGAGGCTCACTTGGCAGGTTGTCGGCTCATAACGGCTCAGGCGGGTTTTGGTTCTACAAGCCAGAACAATATGGAACGGGCCGGATTTCAACTGGCTTGGACAAGAGCGGTTTGGACAGCCCGCCTTTAATTTTTGTAGAATCAAATGGATTAGCCGTTGTGAAGACGTTCAGGGTTCAGCATGTTATTATTAACAGCATTTCTTAGCAAGGGAAAAACAGCCAGTCTCCGGTTTATGGGGAGCTGGCTGTTTCTATGATCTCACCTGATTATGCTTGAAGCGCCTCCGCAACATCCCCCTTGTGCAATGAGCAAAAGGCTGCAAATCCGCCACCGCGCGCGCGAAGCTCCTGGAAGCTGCCAACCTCGGCGATTCGTCCGTTCTCCATATAGATAATTTCATCATACAATCCCAACAATCCCTCATTCATATTATGGGTTATCGTAATTAAGGTCAGCTCTTTAAGCGTGAGCAGTCTGCTTTCGATTTCATAAGCGGTCTGCATATCAATCGCGGAAGTTCCTTCATCCAGAATCAGGATCGGTTTGCTGCGGATCAGCGCCCGGGCAACGGCAATCCGCTGGCGCTGGCCGCCGGAGAGCTGTGAGCCGTTCTCACCAACGGTAGTCAGCAGTCCACTGGGCATCTTCTCCACAAACTTATGGACTCCGCTGGTACGAAGGGCAGTTTCCATAACTTCCTCGGAGAATTCCTCATGTAAGCAAATATTCTGCTTAATGTCCGTATCGAACATATAGACATTCTGATGGATGGTCGCTGTCATTTGCTGCAGCTGCTCTGGGTCAAGCTGTTTGAGGTTGATCCCATCAAGGGTGATGGAGCCTTCATACCTGTCATAATACCCGCTAAGCAGTTTAACAAGTGTAGATTTACCGCAGCCGCTTCGTCCGACCAGTGCATATTTTTTTCCTTTTTGCAGGGAAAGATTGATGTCCGAAAGCACCTGATTTCCTTGCTGATAGGCAAATTGCAAGTGGCTGACCTCCAGATTCTCATTGAAAACAGGTTCGAGCAACCCTGACTTCAGCTGTGCCTCTTCGCTTGCCAGATCATTGATCCGTTGTACAACGGGTTTGACACCTTGAATTTTGGGCAGATTCTGCATCACGACAAGTACAGGTCCCACAAAACCGCCGCTCAGCTGGACAAGGGCAACCAGGCTCCCCGCTGAGAAGTCTCCGGAAATAATCAGATAAGCAGCAATAAAGACTACTGAAAATTGAGTAAGAATAGCCAGCGTTTCGGAGAGGCTCTCATTGGCGGCAAATAGCCGGTCAGCAGCAAAACGGGTATTTGCGGCTGCGGTGTTCTCCTGCTGGAATTTCTGCTCCGTGTGTTTGCCCATGGCATAGGATTTGATCACTTCATAACCCGACAATAAATCCTTAACGCTAGTGGTAAAAATGGACATCCGGGCAGATACGGCGCTTTGTTTGTCCTGCAGAGCTTTGCCGAAAAGGGAAGGGACGGCAAACATCAGAATCATACATACCACCAGGATCAAGGTAACCAGCGGGCTCAGGTAGAGGAGTGCAATGAGGGAGGAGGCAAAAACCACAACATTCTGCAGGGTAAGCAGCAGGGGTTGGATATAGTTATCCTCCAGCAGTTTGATGTCATTGGTGAGTGCCGACAAATAATCAGCCGTATTGGACGAAGTGAATTCTTCTGCATTTCTGCGGAATACTCCACGGAATACCCGCTCCCTCAGTGACAGGGTCAGATTGCGGATCAAGGCTTTGCTGCAAATGGCATATATGAAACCGAACAAGCTTAGCAGCAGCAAATAAGCAACCGACAGGATCAGAATTTTTTTGAAAAGTAACATGTCACCCTGCATGGCGGCATCGATTACCTTTTGCAGAATGATCGCAACCAGTACGCCTGCTGCCGAGGTAATGATACTGAACAGCAGGGTAACCGCAAGCAGCATTTTGTTTTGACGGATGGACTGTTTCATCAAATAGACAACTCCTAATATTAGATTATCATTAAATTTATAAGATGACAGTATCATATTAATATTAATTATGTCAAACATATTAGACGGATATCTTATTCAGGCGCACAAAAAAACTTCCCGCTAAAAACACACGGGAAGTCTGTCAATGCTATAGCAGAAAATGTTCAAGGTCAGCAATTAACTGCCGCAAGTTGTCAGAGTCCAGATGATAATACACCTTGCCGTTTTTTTTCTCAATTCCGACCATACCGCAGGCCAGCAGCACATTCATATGATGAGACATGGTGGCAGCAGTTAAGCCCATCTGATCTGCAATTTCCAGATTGTATTTCGGACTGACCTTGAGCGACGCCAGGATTTGCAGCTTGCTGTTGTCCCCGAGTGCCTTCATCCGAAGCAGCAGAAAATCTTTGGAATCGGCATGGCCCTTGCTGGCTACCGGAAGCAGATCGACGAACAGGCCATAGTAGCAATGCTTGGCGAACATCACCTGCCCAAGCGGAACAATTAAGGATGGATGGACAGAGGGTGCATCGCTGAACATCTCCACCAGCTTAATAAATTGTACATCGTCCTGCCTTTGCACGGATTGAACATACTTGGAAATCAGCTTATTCAGCGGCTTCTCCAGTTCCTGGCACACCTGCTCAAATGCAGACAAGTTATTGTTGATGATCCGGGCAAGCGCCTGGATTTGTGTACGCGGCTGCTGCAGCAGCCTCAACATTTTCCATTTCATCCCTTCTTCAAGAGGACTGTCGCTCAGGAAGGTGATGATATCAGCCAAAGATAGACTTCCGGAAGGTGAGGTTTTCTGCAGTTGGTAATTTTGCATGACCTCCATGTCGAGCAGGATCTTCCATATTTCTTCATGAAGCACCTCATCCGGCACTTCTGCAAGCGAGTTTAGCCAAGCCGTATTTTCACTGAGCAGCAGATGTAGAACGGAGAAGAAGGAGTCATTTTCATCCCCGAAAAAGAAGTCCGCTTCCTTACCAAGTACACGATATTTAAGAAAGGTATGGATGTACTTGTCTACTATTTTCAAATGTTTGCTGTAAAAGGCTTCTCCGTCCAGCCCGAATTTGTTCAGGTCTTCAATCGTCCCTTTCTTGTAAGTCTCCACATGGCAACTGACGTAGAGCAAACCCAAGGTCTCAAAGACGGGATCCAACTGTTCATGAATGTTGAGGTTCATAGGTCCTCCATAGGTTTTATTAGTTTGGTGCTTATCTAATTCATTATATTTTCATTAAATAGGATTATCAAGTTTCAACTTGACAGTCGCAAATATAAAGATATTATAGATATAGTAAGTCCTTTAATATAAGAACTTAAGATCTGAAAGTCTAGGTTAGCACTTCAAGGGTAAAAATATGTTGTATTCCCGGATATAAAAAGTCTTTAATAGCCATCAAGGAGGATGAGATTTATGATTTACGATTGCGCGATTATCGGTGGGGGACCTGCCGGGCTGAATGCAGCCCTAGTGCTTGGCAGAGCAAGGAGAAGTGTGGCTCTGATCGACAACAACCGGCCTAGAAATGCTGTTACGCATGCGTCTCACGGTTTTATTACAAGGGATGGAGTAACACCGGCTGAGTTCAGGCGCGTGGCACATGAGGAACTGCAGCGTTATCCGTCTGTAGACCATTTGCCGTTCGAAGTGGTCTCGGTCTCTCAAGCGCAAGGTGGATTTGAGATAGAGGATTTGGGAGGAGTCCGTGTTCAAGCCCGGAGGCTGATCCTGGCGACGGGTCTAAAGGAGATCTTTCCGGAGATCGAAGGCTTGCGTCCTTTATACGGTAAAAGCCTGTTTAACTGTCCTTATTGTGACGGATGGGAGCTGAGGGATCAACCATTGGCCATTGTCTCTGAGTATCCGACCGTATTCCATATGGCTAAGCTGCTCCTCAATTGGAGCAAGGATTTGCTTGTGTGTACACATGGCCAGGCGTCCTTGACCGATGAGCAAAGACAGCAGCTTGAATCTAGAGGAATCGTCGTGATCGAACAACCGGTTGCGGCTTTCCACGGCCAGAACGGCCGGCTTGAGCACATTCGTTTTGCAGATGGAACTAGTGTGGCCAGAACCGGCGGCTTTGTAGCTCCGAAACTTGTGCAAAGCTCAACGTTAGGAGAGCAATTAGGCTGTGAAATAACGGAGCTTGGAGGGATTCGGACAGATGACAAGGGACAAGCTTCTGTCTCCGGTGTATATGCCGCAGGTGATGCTTCGTATTTCGCGCCTTCCCAATTGATTTTTGCCGCAGCCGACGGCAGCCGAATTGGTATGAACGTAAATATGGATCTGACAGAGGAAGATTTCAACAGTTGAAATCTTCTTTCCGGTTAGTTACCGAAACAAAACAAGCAATTCTTCGTCTATAGGTAAGTAATGGAAACGGAGGGTTTACCATGTCACTGCCTATTCAAAAGTCACAGAAACAAGGCCGCACTTTCAGACTTACTGCTGCTTGCGTGTTATTGAGTATGTGTCTTGCCACACCTGCCCGGGTATCTGCCGATGCCGGAGCAGTTTCCCGAATGAGTGGCGAACAAGCAGCTAAGGAAATTTCAGGTTCTGCAATCAAATCTCAGGTTGCCGCTACTGTCTCACCTTATGCACCGGTTCTCACAACATTCAACATTGAAGGTAAACAGCTGAAAGCACTGGCGTACAGTGCGGATGGAACCCTGTTGGTCCAGCTGATGCCGATTGCCCGGGCCATGGGATATACGGTGGAAGATCAGGCCGGGACCGGTGATCTAACGCTCAGCAAACCGCGGCGCGTGATCAAGCTTACTCTTTACAATAGTTCTTATAGTGTCAACGGCCTAACTTCTTCAGCCAAAACACCGTTTGTCAGAGAGGGTTCCACGTATGTGCCGCTCCGCCAGCTGGCTACAATGTCAGGTTATGATATTGTGCTGAAGGGCAAAAACAGCTATCTCCTCCATTCACGTCCGGAAAATGAGCTGACGATTTCCGCTTCCGGTGAGCTGGCGGTAACTACAGAGCCTTATTCATTTTCTATCCGTTATCCCGTTCTTTCCGGTTCTGCGCACAAAGAGGGTATTGATAAGATTAATCACTTCCTCCAGAACAAGGCAGAAGGCTGGAAAACACAGGCCGAGCAAGAGCTTGCACAAGCTTGGGCAGCACATCCCAACAAGGACAAAATTATAGACTACGCGCATATCTTACCCTACGGGCTCCAAGTGGAGTGGACGATCGCTTACAATGAAAAGGGCCTGCTCAGTCTGTACGCGGATACTTATCAATATATGGGCGAATCCAAGCAGGACAAAAGCATCCGGTACAGCTGGACCTTCGATCTCGCCACAGGAGAGGAGCTGTCACTGCAGCAGCTTGCAGGGAATAATCCGAATTACCAGACACAGATTAATCAGTATATTAACCTGAAGATTGCTTCCGGGGAAGCAGGCCCTTTCGCACCGCTTCAGTTTCCGGGAATCGAAACCTCCAGTACTGGCTGGTATCTGCTGGATGGACGGATTGTTGTATATGTGCAGCAAGACGCTGCTAATTTCATTCATGATGGAATTTTTGAAATACGAATACCGGTCTCCCGAATTTCTGGAATGGAGAATTGACATATCGCAAATTATCGATATAATAAACTTCATGAAACCTATAGATGTTTTTAAAGCGTTGTCCAATGAATCGCGGATTCAAATCCTGCAATGGCTCAAGGAGCCTGATGTTCATTTTACGCCCCATGAAGGGATTGATATGACGGAAACCGGGGTATGTGTCAGTCAAATTACCGATAAGCTGAATATGACCCAATCAACAGCCTCCCAGTATCTTTCGATACTGCAGAGAGCAGGGCTTATTACTACCAAACGTATTGGCAAATTTACGTATTACCAAAGGGATGAAGAAGCGATTCTCAATATGGCTGAATACATGAAGCAAGAAATGTAAGGCACAAACTGAGTTCTTGATCTAAGAATTCGGTTTTGTTTTAATTTAACAATTCGATAATTCGTAATATGTAGATTTTTTCATGATTAATCACATCTATAATTCGCGATATATCTTTATATATAACAACAACTTAGGAGCTGAACATTACATATGTCTACGAACTGGAAGATATACACACTCGCCATCATTAGTTTTTTAGTCGGAACCTCGGAATACATTTTATCCGGTATTTTAGATAAGGTTTCACTTTCGTTTGGTGTATCGCTAGCGTCTGCAGGTCAACTGATTACGATTTTCTCACTGGTATATGCGCTTTGCACACCTATGCTTATGGCTTTGACAGCAAGCATGGACCGCCGCAAATTAATCGTCTCTGCACTCGGTGTATTTGTTGTATCCAACATTCTTGCTTTCGTGCTGCCTGGGTATGGACTATTCGTGGCTGCACGCATCCTGATGGCGCTTGGAGCCGGAGTAGTCGTGGTTACGGCCTTAAATATTGCTGCCAAAATCGCTCCTGAAGGCAAACAGGCCAGCTCCATCGCAACGGTCGTGATGGGATTTACGGCATCGCTTATTATCGGAGTCCCTCTGGGACGGATGACCGCGGATATCCTGGGTTGGAAGTTTGTGTTTGGCGGAATTGCTCTGCTGGGCATCTTGGCAATGATCATTCTCTCGTTCACCATACCGAATATTAAAGGAGATTCACCTGTACCGCTGCGTAAGCAATTAGCACTGCTGAAAAAGCCAAAAGTAGCACTCGGGTTGTCCATTTCTTTCTTCTGGCTTGGCGGTTATTCTATCGCTTATACGTATCTGTCACCGTTCCTGCTCAAAGTATCAGGTATAAGCAGCGGTTACATCAGCGGGGCTTTGCTGGCTTTTGGGATCGCCAGTATGATTGGCTCAAAGGTTGGCGGCTACAGTACAGACCGCTGGGGAGTACACCGTACCTTATTCAGTGGAATGGCGCTTCATATCGTAATGCTGCTCTTGTTAGCTGTAGTTAAGGACTCTTTGGCCGGAGTATTGGCCGTATTGGTATTGTGGTCATTTGCTGCCTGGTCATCCGGACCCACACAGCAATATTATTTAACAACGATTGAGCCTGAAGCCTCTGGGGTTATGCTAGGTCTGAATCAGTCCATGATGCAGCTCGCGATGGCTGCCGGAGCGGGGCTCGGCGGCATAGCCATCAATCAAGTTGCTTTGTCCTCCATTACATGGTTCGGTGCTGCCGGCGTTGCCCTGGCGATTATTGCTGCTTTTACGCTTTACCGTCTGGATTCCGCACATCAATTGACAGCCTGCTCATTAGAATCTTATAATGAAATGACTTAAACGTATAAGTTGACCTTTTAATATTAATTTATAAGGAGAGATTATTATGGAACTGGCAGCATTTATCCACGAACCGAAGGGGGCATTTTCCTATGCGGTTAATCAGGAGACCCTTCATATCCGTATCAAGACCAAAAGAGATGATATTCAAGCCGTTAAGCTTCTTCCTATTGACCCGTACAACTGGAAGCCTGTAAGCAAAGGTTCACATGTGTGGGAGTTTGCAGTAAAAACCATACAGCCTGTGGAGATGAAGAAGGAATATGTTACCCGTCTGCATGATTGCTGGTTTGCAGAGGTGCCGGGGTTCAAATGGAGCAGAATCCGCTATGGCTTTATATTGGATGACGGGCAGGAGCTGTGTTTTGCCGGATCCCATAGCTTCATCCCGCTGCAGGAAGACTCGCCGCCGCCTGCCGACCATACGAATTATTTCAACTATCCCTATATTCTCGAAGATGATCTTTATAGGGCACCCGCTTGGGTAAGGGATACCGTGTGGTATCAGATTTTCCCGGACCGGTTCAACAGGGGAGCTGCCGGAGAACAGGATAATCTGCTCGCTTGGGGCAGCGATGAAATGGACGGCCCTGAGAAGAAATTTGGCGGGGATCTGCAGGGCGTGACAGAGAAGCTGGATTATATCCGGGGTCTTGGTTGTGATGGGATTTACTTTACGCCTATCTTTGAGTCACCTAGCTCGCATAAATACGACACCAAAGATTATTTCCGGATCGACCCCCAGTTTGGCGACAATGAGAGCTTTGGATTGCTGGTGGAGGAGGCGCACAAGCGGGGCATTAAAGTGATGCTGGATGCCGTGTTCAACCACTGCGGGCATGAGCATCCCTTCTGGCAGGATGTATTGAAGAATGGACAAGACTCGCTCTACTTTGATTACTTTTATATTATGGACCCGGACAAACCTGTGGTATCAAATTCTATGGCGGCTACGGCGGATGACGATGATTTGGGAGCACATCTGAACTACCGGACTTTTGGATTTGCCGAAAATATGCCAAAATGGAATACAGAAAATGCAGAAGCAAGAGAGTACCTGCTGAGTGTAGCGGTGTATTGGACTGAGCGATATAATATAGACGGCTGGCGGCTGGATGTTGCCAATGAAGTGCCCCATGATTTCTGGCGGGAATTCCGCAAAAAAATCAAAGGCATTAACAAAGAGATCTATATTCTCGGTGAAAACTGGTTTTACTCCAACCCTTGGCTACAGGGCGACCAGTTCGATTCGGTTATGAACTATGAGTTCACGGCAGCAGTTACCCGTTTCTTCGGGGTCCATCTTCAGAATCAGGAACGGTTTACAGCAGCAGATTTTGTATATGCGATTAACGGGCTGCTCGTCAGCTATCCCAAACCTGTGATGCAAAATATGTTCAACCTGCTGGACAGCCATGATACCGCACGAGTTCTCCACATCTGCGGGGACAATGCAGAACTGGTGAAGCTAGCCTATGTCTTCCAGCTTACGTACGGTGGTTCCCCAAGCATTTATTATGGTGGCGAAGTGGGTCTGGGTGGGGATGAACACCACAACCGGCAATGTATGCCGTGGGATACTGCGAAGCAAAACCAGGATCTCTATCAGACCATCCGCCGGTTGATTGAATTAAGAAAGCAATACAACGTGTTCAAGGAAACTGATATCTCATGGCTGTCCATTGATGATGAGACCGGAAGCTTGATTTATTCAAAAGAATCACAAGGCAGCACACTGTATGTGCTGATTCATAATTCACCGGTGGCGGCAAGCCTCAACCTTCCCGTTGAACTGAAGGATCAGGTGCTTCAGGACATTTTTGCCGGAGAATCCGTTCGCTTATCAGATGAAATCAGCATGGAACCTTACTCCTTCCGGTTGCTGGTTCAATAAAGTGAAACGTAATTATTATGGAGGTTAATGTTAATGAATGCAGAGGGCAAACCAGCTATTCTAGAATCGATGACAATGTTTGTACCACAAGACGCCAATCGCGGCATTTCTTTTACCAATAAGGAAGCGGCCTTTTACTTCACTCAATCGCACCTGACGAATCATCCGGAGCATGCCCATTTTGAAGGATTCAATGTGGCCAAGAACAGAATTTTCGGCGGATATTCTCTATATATAGATAAGCAAAAGCTAGATAATCAAAAGTCGGATGTCTGGGTGTATCCCTATAAAATGCTTCGCAAACACGGGGAACTGACCGAAGAGCTCTGGATGTTTGATTATAAAAATGTAATAGAAGTAAGTCTGGAAGGCGGCTCCGGGCAGGCTGCCGGAATTGTCATAAACGGTGAGAATGTTGAATGTATAGCACTAAATCATCAGATTGCTTTGTTTGCCTCCATGGAGGGAGACTGGATTATTGCTGTAAGCTCCAAGAACATCCAGCCGCTGTCTATGGACAACGGGATTGTAACCAGCTCTGGCAACTCAGACGGCTTTTACATTGCGGTTGGCAAATCGGCCGCTGAGGCAACTGCCTTGATTCAGGATGCCCAGAAACATGCTGTCCGCTGGAAAGCGGATCGTGTGAAGCGGATGGAAGACTTTTTGAACCATAATGTATATGTGGATTCCAGCTCGGAGTCGCTCACCCTTGCGCTGAATTGGCTGAATCTCACGATGGATCAATTGGTGACAAGGCAGCAGGGAGAGGGGATTTACGCCGGTCTGCCCTGGTTCAATGAGTACTGGGGGCGCGATCAATTTATTGCTCTTCCGGGTGCAGCGCTCGTTAGCGGACAATTTGAGACGGCCAAGCATATCCTGCTATCTTTTGCGGAATTTCAGGATACGGAGGAGTCGTCCAGAACTTTCGGCAGAGTGCCGAATATTCTCGCTCCCCAGAACATTGATTACCATACCACTGACGGTACACCACGTTTTATTATCCAGCTGCAGGATTATGTAAAATACTCCGGTGACACTGCAATCATCACACAGCTATACCCGGCGGTGCAGAACAGTATAGAAGGATCGATCCGCAACTGGGTGGATGACAAAGGATATCTTACACATAAAGACAATGAAACGTGGATGGATGCCCGCGATGCCGATCTGAATTCTTATTCGCCAAGGGATACCCGGGCCAATGATATACAAGCGCTTTGGTACAATCAGCTTCGTGCGGGCGTATATTTTGCGGAGGTTATGAACGATCAAGAAAATGCAGCCAAATGGGATGCCATTGCTGAGAAGTTAAAAGGCAATTTCGAGCTGGATTTCCGTGATCAGGCACATCCTTATCTGGCAGACCGGTTGACTGCGGAGGGCGAAGCGGAATTCTCCTTGCGTCCGAACCAGCTGTTTGCTCTGGATATGCTCGAAGACAGTGAATATAAGAGCAAAGTTATCCGCACCGCATGGGAGGAACTGGCTTATCCTTGGGGAGTTGCCTCACTAGACCGTCAGCATCCGTTGTTCCATCCCTTTCACTTAACGGAGCTTTATCACAAAGATGAAGCTTATCACAACGGCGCGGTATGGACCTGGTTAAACGGCATCGCCATGCAGCGGATGATTGAAGCAGGCCAGCCAGAAACGGCATACAAGCTGTTCCGAAATATGAACTGGCAAGCGCTGAATCTGGGTGTAGTCGGAGGACTGAGTGAGAATCTGGATGCTTACCCTCAGGAGGGTGAGGACTGGGCGAAGCTAACTGGAGCTTATTTGCAGGCCTGGTCCAATGCGGAGCAGCTGCGGGTCTGGTACCAATATTTTCTTGGCATCCGGCCGGATATGATCCGCCGCACGCTTACGCTTGCACCAAGAATCCCTGAAGAGATCAAAGAGTTGCACTATCAGGTCAAAGTAGGTAACGGCAGTATTAATGCAGCCTATTCCGCGGAAGCTTTCGGACAGACCTATCAATACAGCTTTAATGGAATTGGGCTGACTGTAATTATTGATATTTTGCCTTTTGAGATCGCGAGAATAGAGGTTGAATCCAATACCATGCTGGAGATTAACCGGACTGAGCATACATTAAAGATTACTCAGCGTGATGCGGAGGGTAAGATCATTACAAGCACTGTCATCCCACAATCAGAAGAGAGAACACGGTGGCAGTCGCAAAGCGATCAGATCTTTAAGGATGTCAAATTTGCAGAGCCGTTGCCTCTGAATGCGCATCCGGTGATGCGGCGGTACAATGTTTCAGCAGAAAGCCCGAGTGACTAGAGGATATCTTCAAACTGGAAGAGCTTTGGGGAAGCAGAGATTTAGTATTGAAAGTAGGGGCCCTAAAGCCCGCAGCGGGTTTGTTTATTCGTAACGGGCTCAGGAGGCGCTATGGAGAGTGAAACCCCTGTTTATTCTCTTTTGCGGACCCGGGCGACCTTATCTGCTCTGCATTCTATCTAAAAACGGCCAGCAGGGAGAAATAACTGCGCTGGAGTCCGTTTTCCTACTGTAACAGGCTAAAAGCCCCAAATAAGTGCAACTCGGTCCGTTCGTGCTCAGAGTACCCATGATTCCTTAGGGCATACAGCAGCAGGTTTTGGCGGGGAAGCGGTTTGAAGATACGCCTTAGAACAAAAGAATGTTGAAGCCGCCCTTTTGGGCGGTTTTTTAAAAATATAATTTATATGAGGAAGGCGAGGCCGTTTCCACTTTTGATAGAGGAAAGGTTACGTTCGATGTCGCTTTCGATACGCCATTGGCGGCTCACCGACAATTTTTTTGAATACGGAGTTGAAAGTGTCAATATCCCGGTATCCTACCGACTCGGCAATCATGCTGATCTTGAGATCAGAGGTGCGCAGCCGTTCGCAGCTTTTTTGAATCCGCAGATGCTGCAGGTAGGAGCCAAAGGACTGGCCGGTATGCTTGAGAAACATGCGTTGAAGATGCCGGCTGCTCCAGCGGGACATTTGGGCCAGATGGGCAAGAGTGATTCCCTCGGAAAGCTTCTGCTCCATAAATAGAATGACCTGGGCGAAATCGGAAGCCTCGATTGTGGACCTGTCTTGATCCGCATATAGTTGTCTGTATACGGTGACTATCAGCTGGCTTAGCAGTGTTTGCAGCATAGTTACGGAGCCGATGCCAGGCACAGACATTTCGCGGTGGAGATTCAGCATTAGTTTCTCTATCGAGCCGTCCCAATCCGAGACGGAAAAATAAGCTGATCCCCTGCTGCCGAGTGACTGCAGATGTTCTATAATTGGTGATTCTTCTTGCAGCAGGGCGGACAAACGGTCCACCATATGATCATCAAAAAGACAGTTATAGACTATCAAACGGTCCTGTTCTGGATGAGATGTGGCCGGCCGGAACACGTGGGAAACGCCCACCGGAATCACGAACAGCATGCCTTTGCGAACCGGAATCACAGCTTGATCAATGTGATGAAAACCCCGCCCTTCAGCGACGTAGCAATATTCAATAAAGTCATGGGAGTGATAAGGAGCGAAGAAGTTTTCCGCGTAGCGGTTGACCAGCAAGTGCAGATTGTTCTTCAACAAACTCTCGCTTTTGAACAATTGTGCGGATCGTTGCATGTAATCTCCTCCTATAAAAAATGGCATGATTTCAGGGATATATTGACCGTATTGCCGGGTAATGAAAGCGGTACCGAAGCTATAATTATAGAGCAATGATTAAATTATAGCTATAGAGGGAGGATCACACCGATATGTTCGCAATAGAAAAACTTCGCTGTGAGTACAAACAAAACCCGCTCGGCATCGATCTCGCTGCACCCCAAATCAGCTGGCAGCTGGTAACGGATCGCAGAGATTGCAAACAGGCTGCTTACCAGATTCAGGTTGCTGTGGATAGCAGCTACCGTGAAATGCGCTGGGATTCCGGCAGAGTGGAGTCATCGCAGTCCATTCATGTCGCGCTAGATCAGGTGAAGCCGGACGCGCGCACGCGTTACTATTACCAAGTTAGGGCATGGGATCAAACCGGAGTGTGCTCCCGCTGGTCGGAGACTGCATTTTTTGAAACCGGGCTAATGGGTGAGCTATGGGAGGGAGAGTGGATCAGTGCTCCAACCGAGTATTTCACTGAAGATTCCGAGGTTTGCCCGCAGCTTCGTACATTCGTTGAGCTTAAAGGGACGGTTGCAAGTGCAAGAATTTATGTTACCGCACTGGGTCTGTATGAGCTGCAGTTGAACGGCCGGCGTGTCGGAAATCACTATTTCACTCCCGGTTGGACGAGTTACGGTAAACGCTTACAGTATCAAACGTATGACGTAACCAATCTCCTGTCCGGGGGGACAAATGTGCTAGGCGCACTGCTGGGGAATGGCTGGTACAAGGGACATCTGGGATGGAAAAAGGAGAAAAAAATCTATGGATCAACAACAGCGCTTTTACTGGAACTTCATATAAAATATACGGATGGCAGTACGCAGCGCATCCATACCGGGCAAGGCTGGGAGGCGGCAGAAAGCGCGATCCGCATGTCGGATATCTATATGGGTGAGACTTACGATGCACGGCTGGAGCGTAATCTTATGAGTACACCGGAAGCAGGATGGCATCCCGTTGCTGTCATCGGGCATTCCAAAGATATAATTGTGGCACAGGAAAATGTTCCTGTAACCCGGAATGAGAGTCTGCAGCCTATTGCACTGCTGACAACTCCCCAAGGCGATAAAGTTCTGGATATGGGGCAGAACATGGTCGGTTGGCTCAAATTTTCGGTACAGGGGAAGGCCGGGGAGACCGTTGAACTTCAGCATGCCGAAATATTGGACGGGGACGGCAATTTCTACCGGGAAAATATCCGTAGTGCGATGCAGCTCATCCGCTATACGCTGAAGGGTGATGAAATAGAGGGCTATGAGCCTCATTTCACCTTCCAGGGGTTTCGTTATGTGAAGCTTACAGGCTTCCCGGAAACCGTTCAACTTGAGGATTTCACAGGTGTGGTGGTGCATTCAGATATGGAGCGTACCGGGGACTTCCAGTGTTCGGATCCCTTGGTGAACCAGCTGCATCACAATATTCTTTGGGGGCAGAAGGGGAACTTTCTGGATGTGCCAACCGACTGCCCGCAGCGGGATGAACGGCTCGGCTGGACCGGTGATGCGCAGATGTTTGTCCGTACAGCTTCGTATCTGATGAACACTGCGCCGTTCTTCACCAAATGGCTGCGGGATTTGAAGGCGGATCAGACCCCTGAAGGAGGCATTCCGTTTTATGTTCCCAACCTGACGGAAGCTTTCTCTGACGGCTGGGGAGAGACAAGCAACTCGTCGGCAGCTTGGGGTGATGCAGCTGCAGTCTGTCCATGGACGATCTATGAAATGTACGGCGACAAACGGCTTCTAGCAGAACAGTATGAGAGTATGAAAAGCTGGGTGGGATATATTCGCGCCCAGGGAGACAATCCTTATTTGTGGAATACCGGATTTCATTTCGGGGACTGGCTGGCGCTGGATTCAAAGCCGGACAGCTATGTTGGAGCCACAGATCCCAATTACGTAGCTACCGCATTTTATGCCTATTCGGTTTCACTGACAATTAAAGCTGCTACCGCGCTGGGAAATACAAAGGATGCCGATGATTACCGCGAATTACATCGAAGAATCCTTGAATCCTTCCACGGAGAATATGTGAATCCAGACGGGCAGTTATCCGTCCCCACCCAAACGGCTCAGGTGTTGGCGCTGCGCTTTGATCTTATAGACGGGGCAGCAAAGGAGCAGGCAATCCTGAAACTGGCAGAACTGCTCGCCGAAGCCGGAGATCATCTGACGACAGGTTTTGTGGGCACGCCTTATCTGAATCCTGTACTTAGTGACAGCGGGCACAACAACCTTGCCTACAAGCTGCTCTTTCAGAAGGATTATCCATCCTGGCTCTATCAAGTGACTAAAGGGGCAACTACGATCTGGGAGCATTGGGACGGGATCAAGGAGGACGGCAGCTTCTGGAGTGCAGACATGAACTCCTTTAATCACTACGCATACGGAGCAATCGGAGAATGGCTGTACCGTTATGTTGCCGGAATCGGGCCGGACGAAGCTGAGCCGGGATTTAAGAAGGTTCATATCCGTCCGAGACCGGGCCAAGGCATGGATTTCGCCAAAGCCAGCCTAGAAACCATGTATGGCACAGTGGCTTCGTCATGGCGGCGGCTGGAGGATGGCGGTATGGAAGTTCAGATTACAGTCCCCGCAAATACAAGTGCGGTAGTTATACTTCCGGGAGCAGCGCTGCAGGGATTGCTTGAGAGCCGCGTTCCGGTGGAGCAGGCTGAAGGCATCTACAGCACATTGCCTGCAGAAACTGGTGTGCAAATAGAAATGGGATCGGGCAGCTACCAATTTACTTACGGGTATCCTTTGTAAATGCCGTAATTGCTCTGTTCAGACTCGGCAGTGTCAGGTTCTTACTCCACAGTGAGAGCCTGCCGCTGTTTTTTTTCGCTTAATTTTACTCTATGATCTTTGCACTTACGCTCTGGCAAACGTTTTAACTGCAGACAAAACTTAGAGGAAAACATTAAAGTACATTGCTAAACTTTTTTAAATTGATATTGCGGCTAATCAAGGGTCTGGCGGGTTTAGCTTAGCACTTGCATAAATGTTGTACGATTACATTAGAAACGAAAGGAGGAGATCTTACTTGGAAAAAGATAACGTTGCTTTCACGCTGCACTTGAGCGCAAAGCCCGGCGAAATCTTTACTTTCGGCACTTATCCGCAGACGGTTGGCGGCGAGGACAGAACACCAATTAAGTGGCGGGTGCTGCAAAATTCGGGTAGTGAGTTATTCATTTTGAGCGAGTACATTTTGGACTGCAGGCGATATCATGGGGAGAATGCTGATATTACATGGCGTGACTCTGATTTGCGAAGGTGGCTGAACGATGAGTTTTATAATGCCGCATTCAATGACTCCGAGAAGAGGTTCATCAAGACTACACATTGCGCTGACAATGGAGAGGGTAGTGCAGACACGGAGGACAAGGTTTTTTTGCCCAGTGTTTCTGAGGTGAAAGAACTGACCTATAAACTTGATGAAGTCTCTTTAAGTGCGAAACGTCGGGCAATAGCAACAGAATTTGCCAGAATAAAAAAGAACGATGGATGCCACTTGTACGTGTATAATAAAAAAGTAAAAAATGACTATATCACCGAGGAGGGTGAAGAATCGGGCTGCTCCTGGTGGTGGCTGAGAACTCAGCATGGCAGTTCTTCACGCGCGTTTTTTATTGGCCCTCGCAGCAGTATTCGCAGTTATGGACGTGTCAACTTAGCTTGTTACGGTGTGCGTCCCGCTTTAGTAATACATTTTCAATGATAAGGATCGGCGCTGGAATATTCATGGAATCGGCCATCTTTTCCGTAGAAATACCTCTCATAGGTTATGCTGCGTAATCTCTATAATGAAGGTGTATTGCATAGAAAGGAGGAGCATCGGCTACAGCTACGATCAAGCACCTACACATTTTGGAGGAGGAGTATAATGCGCAGCAAGTATCTTGCAGGCTCACTTGTAGTCATTCTGCTGATCTCAAGCTGGTTCCCGGCCGTTGGGCCTTTCGCACCCGTATCTGCGGCTGGCGGAACGAACCTGACGCTGGGAAAGAACGTAACGTCGAGTGGACAATCTCAAACGTACAGCCCGGACTACATCAAAGACAGCAACCAGGAAACCTACTGGGAAAGCACGAACAGTGCATTCCCCCAATGGATTAGTGTCGATCTTGGAGCAAGTACGAGCATGGATCAAATTGTACTCAAAGTTCCTGCAGGCTGGGAAACCCGTACACAAACGCTTGCCATCCAAGGCAGTACGAACGGCACAACGTTTACAGATATTGTCGGATCCAAGGAGTACGTATTTAATCCGGCGGTGGCTGGCAATTCAGTTACCATTCATTTCACCGCTGTCAGTACACGTTACGTCCGTCTGAAAGTAACAGCCAATACCGGCTGGCCAGCTGCACAACTCTCTGAATTCGAAATTTATGGTACCGGCAGCATTACGCCAACACCAACACCAACAGCGACTCCAACTCCTACAGCAACAATTACACCAACAGCTTCACCAACGGTTACACCGACACCAACAGTCAACCCGACAGCAACTCCAACGACTTCTCCGGGCAGCAACATTGCCACCGGCAAAACAATCAGCGCATCCTCAAGTACTCAATCGTTCGTGGCTGCTAATGCAAACGATAATAATACAAGCACATACTGGGAAGGCAGCGGCAATCCAAGTACATTAACGCTTGATCTCGGCGCAAATTATAACGTTACATCGGTGGTGCTCAAGCTTAATCCGTCCACTGAATGGGGTACGCGCACACAAACCATTCAAGTGCTCGGCCATAACCAGGACACGACGGCTTTTGGCAGTCTGGTATCTGCACAATTGTATACGTTTAATCCGGCCTCCGGCAATACGGTCACTATTCCGGTGACCGCAACGGTCAAACGTATACAGCTTAAAGTCACAGCAAATTCCGGCGCACCGGCCGGACAAATTGCTGAATTTCAAGTATTCGGCACACCTGCACCGAACCCGGATCTCCTGATTAGCGGCATATCTTGGACACCTGCCGCTCCTGTTGAGAGCAGTGTGATCACGTTGAATGCAACGGTTAAGAACAACGGCAATGCAAGTTCCGCAGCCTCTACGGTGAATTTTTACCTGAACCGTGAACTTGCCGGAACTTCCCCGGTAGGCGCATTAGCGGCAGGCGGGTCGGCGAACGTTTCGCTGAATATAGGAACAAAAGCCGCTGCATCCTACGCCTTAAACGCCAAAGTTGATGAGAGCAACCTTATAATCGAGCAGAACGACACCAACAACAGCTATACGAATGCAGCATCGCTCGTTGTCGCTCCTGTGACTAGCTCAGATCTGGTGGGTACAGTATCGTGGACACCAAGCAACCCGGTTGCCAATAACGCTGTCAACTTTACTGTGAATCTTAAAAATCAGGGAACCATGGATTCAGCAAATGGTGCCCATGGAGTCACTGTAGTTCTTAAGAATTCTGCAGGTTCAACCATTCAAACCTTTAACGGTTCCTACAGTGGTACCCTCGCTGCCGGAGCATCTGTTCATGTTGCAATTCCGGGGACTTGGGCAGCGCTTAATGGCAACTATACCGTAACTACTACCGTTGCCGCAGACGCCAACGAAGTGACGGCAAAGCAGGCTAACAATGTAAATACAACAAATCTGGTTGTATATTCTCTTCGTGGGGCAAGTGTACCCTATACACGGTACGACACCGATGACGCTGCCCGAGGTGGAGCTGCAGCCCTGAAGAGTGCACCTACGTTCAATCAGGCATTGATTGCTTCGGAAGCTTCCGGCCAGCGTTATGTGGCACTGCCCTCGAACGGTTCTTATGCCCAGTGGACAGTAAGACCGGGTGAAGGCGGTGCGGGTGTAACCATGAGATTCACCATGCCAGATTCGGCAGACGGTATGGGGCTTAACGGTTCGCTGGATGTATATGTAAATGGAGTCAAGGCCAAGACTATTCCGCTGACCTCCTATTACAGCTGGCAGTATTTCTCGGGCGATATGCCGGGAGATGCACCTAGTGCAGGACGCCCGCTGTTCCGTTTTGATGAAGTGCATTGGAAAATGGACACAGCGCTGCAACCGGGAGATACGATACGCATTCAGAAGAATAACGGGGACAGCCTGGAATATGGTGTGGATTTCATTGAAATTGAGCCCGTTCCGACGGCTGTCTCACGTCCGGCAGGTGCAGTCTCTGTAACGGATTACGGGGCAGTGGCGAATGACAATAAGGATGATCTTGCTGCTTTCAATTCTGCTGTTACTGCAGCAGTTGCAGGCGGGAAAACACTTTACATTCCGGCAGGAACCTTCAACCTCAGCAGCATTTGGCAGATTGGCTCGATCAGTAAAATGATAAGCAACATAACAATTACTGGAGCGGGTTACTGGCATACAAATCTCCAGTTTACCAATCCAAATGCGGCGGGTGGAGGCATTTCGCTCCGAATAACAGGCAAGCTTGATTTCAGCAATGTGTATCTTAATTCGAATCTGCGTTCCAGATATGGGCAAAATGCGATTTACAAGGGTTTCATGGACAATTTTGGAACCAATTCCATCATCCATGACGTCTGGGTAGAGCATTTTGAATGCGGCATGTGGGTTGGGGACTATGGGCATACTCCGGCAATCTATGCCAGCGGGTTGGTGGTCGAGAACAGCCGCATCCGCAACAACCTCGCCGACGGAATCAACTTCGCCCAAGGAACAAGCAACTCCACCGTACGTAACAGCAGCGTGCGGAATAACGGAGATGACGGTCTTGCGGTGTGGACCAGCAATACCAATGGTGCACCTGCGGGTGTAAACAATAGCTTCTCCTACAATACGATCGAGAATAACTGGCGTGCAGCGGCTATTGCCTTCTTTGGCGGAAGCGGGCATAAGGCTGATCATAATTACATCATTGACACCGTTGGAGGTTCCGGAATCCGAATGAACACGGTGTTCCCGGGATATCATTTCCAGAACAATACCGGCATTGTATTCTCGGATACAACCATAATCAACAGCGGAACCAGTAAAGACTTGTACGATGGAGAACGCGGAGCGATAGATCTGGAGGCTTCCAATGATCCGATCAAGAACGTAACATTCACCAATATTGATATCATCAACACTCAGCGGGATGCAGTTCAGTTCGGCTACGGAAGCGGATTCGAGAATATTGTGTTTAACAACATCAATATTAACGGTACTGGACTTGACGGGATTACCACCTCGCGGTTCGCGGGGCCTCATCCGGGTGCGGCGATCTACACTTATACCGGCAATGGTTCCGCAACGTTCAAGAACCTGACGACAAGTAATATCGCTTATCCAGCGTTATACTTCATCCAAAATGGGTTTAAGTTGACCATTCAATAAGATTAACTAAAGGCTCCTGCCTGAGAAGGATTCCATTAAGGGATATCTCGGGCAGGGCCTTTTTGTATAAACCTGGATATCAATCCTGACAGAGCTGAATATCCATGTTATGATATGAATGAATAAAAATTAATTCATTCACCACTAAGCTTGACTTAAACACAGAAGATACTGGAGGGGCTTCAATGAAAAAAGTTACTGCATTTATCGGAAATCATCAGAAGCATTCGACTTACAAGGCAGTATGTGAATTTGAGCGTAATCTCAAAGCTTATGGTAATATTGAGTTCGAAATCGTATTTCTGAAAGATTATCAGCTTGAATATTGCCGGGGTTGTAAGGTATGTTTTGATAAAGGGGAGGAATATTGCCCTTTGCATGATGATCGTGACATTCTGATGGAAAAGATGATCCAATCAGACGGAGTTATTTTTGCCACTCCCAATTACGCATTTCATGTATCCGCACCAATGAAGAACCTGCTGGACCGGCTTGCTTTTACATTCCATAGACCGCGTTTTTTCGGGAAGACCTTTACGGCTATTGTTAATCAGGGAATCTTTGGAGGCAACGCTATCGTTAAGTATCTTAGCAGTATGGGGGGTAACTTCGGATTTCGGGTTTCCAAAGGCTGTGTCCTGACGACGCTTGAGCCCCGGAGTGAAGCTGCGCAGAACAAAATAACCCGGGAAATCAAAAAAGCCTCTGTGAGATTTTACAAGAACCTTATGCGACCAGCACCACCAGTTCCTTCTTTTTTCAGGCTGATGACATTCCGTATGTCCCGTACCAGCATTCAGCTAATGCTCGACGATAAGTCTAAGGATTACCGGTATTACAAGGAAAACGGCTGGTTTGAATCGGGGTACTATTACCCGGTTTCCTTAGGGCTCGTCAAAAAAATGGCTGGTCGTATTTTCGATGGAATGGGAAAAAGAATGGCTAAACGCTCATAGCAAGTTACAGTAACTATATATCTATCTATCGGAGGGCAATAGAGTGGAGGATAAGAAAACAGAGATTTTTAACAATGGTAAAGCAATCTTCAGTGCGAAAGGTTTTAAACAAACCAATGTCTCCGACATTACAAAGGCGGCCGGGATTGCAGTAGGCACATTTTATAATTACTTCTCTTCTAAGGAGAAGCTGTTTCTGGAGATCTTTCTGGAAGAAAATGTGAAGCTGAAAAAGAGCATTATGAAATCAATCGACTTAAACGAGGAACCTCTGCCGCTGATCAAAAAATTAATAGCATTAAACATTAATGGGATGAATTCAAACCCGATCCTTAAAGAATGGTTTAATAAAGATGTTTTCGTCAAGATTGAGCAACAATACCGTGAAGAGAACGGCGTCGAACAGGTTGATTTCTTATATGACAGTTTTGCAGAACTGTTCAGATGCTGGCAAGCTGAAGGAAAGATAAGAAATGACCTGGATGTTGAGCTGATCATGGCTTTTTTCACAGGAATTATTATTATAGACACCCATAAAGATGAAATCGGGATTCAGCATTTTCCGCAGATTATGGATTACATGGCGGAGTTTGTAATGAAGGGGTTGACTGATCATCCGCAGGCTAAACCTATGTAGATTGAAGTTAAGCAGCCGCAATAAGCTGCCGGGAGAACCGGCAGCTTGTTCACTGGATTAATTTGAGATATAGGTACCGCCGCCTTTAATGCAAACGGGCTCGTCATTAATGGATAGCCAAACGTCCACGGAGGAAAGATTGCGGATGATCTTGCGGTCGACACTAAACTTCAAGGAACGGACAGCCTGAATATAATCCATGATTTCGACATTTGTTGCATACCATACATCGGAGTGACCGCCGGCTTTCCGGCAAAAGGCTTCGATCAGTTCCCAGTTGTTCTGGCGCTCGAACTCAAAGCTGTGCCCCCAAACATAGCAGAGCCTAAACTTCTGCGAAGGTCCTTCGGTAGTAAAGCGCTCCCAAATCCCCTCAAGCTCATCCTTGTGATGACAAGTCGGATGCCATTCCATAAAATCAAGAGGGACATCAAACTGTCTGGTGGAAACAACAGTACGGCTGTATTCAATACCTGCTGCTTGTAGCGGAGGGATGATAGCTGCCGAATACGAACCATAGGGATAAGACATTCCCCGAATCGGATAGTCTACGAGCTGCTCCAGCCGTCTGCGGTCTTCCAATAGCTCCTCTACCACCATGGGTAATGGCAGTCGGTCCAAATGCGGGTGGGTTACAGAATGCGCCGATATTTCGTGATTGCGGGCTATGGCCCGTACATCATCATTTGTAAGAAATCCGGGAGCATTCAGCATTGCGCTGTTGAGATGAAAGGTTCCTCTGATCCCGTATTGATCAAATATTCCGGCCAGACGAATATCGTGTTTATGCCCGTCATCATAGCTCATGGTGAGTGCTTTGGACATCCCGCCGGGAAATAAATTAAATTTCAGCTTCATCATTACCACACTCCATTAATGTTCATTTATGTAAACAAGCCTGTTAAGCTTTATTATAGTGTAACTCCCCGGAAAATTGGGAGGTTTTTTACACTTAAGGCGTCCCTTCAGCTGAGTTTCTGCAGATGGGACGCCTTTTTTACCACTATGGGCCGTTTCAGAAAAGCACTAAATATCATCCGTGTCTCAGTAAAAGGTTAAACGTTGTTCACTCCGCTTTTTTTCTCCGTAAAAAAGTAAAGCAACGCCAGCAGCGGCAAGACCGTTCCGATCAAAGAGGTGAAGCTCCAGCCGCCATGAGCATAGGACCAGCCTCCCAAGGAGGATCCAATAGCCCCGCCCATAAAGAATATGGACATGAACAGACCGTTCAGACGGCCTCTGGCCTCATTCCCGAGTGAATAAATTGCACGCTGTCCAAGCACGAGATTTCCCGACACAGCCATATCCAGGGTAATAGCGGCGAGTACAAGCAGGAGAAGGACTGCTCTGGAATGGCCTTGAAGCAGAAAAGCCAACAGAAAGGAAAGTGTAGCCAAAACCATCGCCAGTCCGGTTAAACGGCGGGTCCAGCCTTTGTCCGCCAGACGTCCGGCGATTGGAGCCGCTACGGCTCCTCCCACACCGGCTAAAGCAAACCATGCAATCCCTTGCTGGGACAATCCGAACTCATCTGCCAAATGTAAAGGGACCGCAGTCCAGAAAAGGCTGAAGGCTCCAAAAAGAGAAGCTTGATAAAAGGCGCGGCGCCGCAATACCGGCGTTTGCTTGAATAAAGTAACCAGCGACAGGGTTAACTCTCCATAGTTCATTGCCCGCGAGGGCATACGTTTCGGAAGAATCCGCGACAGCAAGACCGACAGTACGGCAATCAGAACCGCGGAGATTGCAAATACAGACCGCCATCCCCAAAAGCTTGCAGTAAAGCTGGCTAATGGACGGGAGAACATAATGCCGAGCAGAAGTCCGCTCATCACATTTCCCACTACACGTCCACGTTGTTCTTCAGAAGCCAAATAAGTAGCATAAGGGACCAGAATTTGAGCGACTACAGAACCTAATCCAATAAAAAAGGAAGCCGTCAGGAACAGTGCTGCGTGATGGACGAAAGTCGCGGCCACTAGAGCAATCACGACGACGATCAGCGAAACCACGGCAAGACGCCGGTTTTCGATAATATCACTAAGCGGTACAATGAACAGCAGACCCAGAACATAACCGATTTGAGTAATGGTAACTATTAATCCTGCTGCTGCTGAGGACAGCCCTGTTGCAGCACTGATCGGACCCACTAACGTTTGTGCGTAATAAAGATTGGCAACGATGATACCGCAAGAGGCCGCGAGCAGAAAGGTAATCCATCCCGGAATAGGCTGACCCTTCACTTCTTGTTCATTTTGCATTGTAATCCTCCTCATTTCATAAAAGTATGGTTTAAATAATATACTGAACGTTCAGTTCACTAATTCATAATCAAATAATATACTGAACGTATCGTTTTGTAAATGGGTAATTTTGATTTTCTTTTTGTGGGAGATTAAGTATAATGAACGTATAGTATTTATAAATATGGGATTGTGAAGTTATTTTGCGAAGGGGACTGATAGTGTGAATACCAAACGAGGGCGTCCACGCAACATGGAGACTCAGAGTTCGATTTTGAAATCCTCCTATGAACTGCTTCTTGAGCATGGTTTTGCGGCAGTAACCGTTGAGAAAATTGCAGAGCGTGCCGGGGTTAGCAAAGCTACGATCTATAAGTGGTGGCCCAATAAAGCGGCAGTTGTAATGGATGGCTTCCTTTCAGCGACTACAGAAAGGCTGCCGTTGCCGGATACAGGTTCGGTGTACGAGGACATCCTTATCCACGCCACGAATCTGGCCCGTTTCCTGATTAGCCGGGAAGGCAAAATGATTACCGAGATTATCGGTGAAGGACAACTCGATGAGGGTCTGGCAGAGGCGTACCGGACACGGTATTTTCAGCCGCGCAGGCTGGAGGCCAGACAACTATTGGAGCAAGGCGTCAAGCGGGGGGAGCTAAATGCAGAACTCGATATCGGGATATGTACGGATCTCATTTATGGACCTATTTTCTACAGATTATTATTAACCGGTGAAACACTTGACGATGTCTATATTCAGAAACTTGTAAAGCTTGGTTTTCAGGGAGTTGCTCCCATTGCAACGTATAAATGAAAAATGGCCGTGTCCAGGTGAATTATCTGGATACGGTCATTTTATTGATCTAAAATATTTTGAAAAGCAGATATATTCCAGCGATGATTCCGGCGATGATCAGCCAGCTGGATATTTCATCCCACAGACTGGGAACGCCCCGGGAGTGAAGCTTCTGTTCGTTTACATCAAAGTTGGCTTTATGGCCTACATGGTCCGTTGTACGGGGTGGAGGAGAGTTATTGCCATCAAACATATAAATCAGCTCCTTGCTTCATTATTAGTTAATTATAACCTTTTGAGAACATTAAAGGAAGGTTGATCTGCGGTATAACATGTGAGCGCGGTAAAAATAAATCAATCGTTTTCCCGTTGAAAGGCGTCTTACTTACATGAACTCTTTCAGAGGGCCTCTTCTACATGCCAACACTAAAGAAAGAGAGGGGGAGTGGCGATGGTAGAAAATACGATGAAAGAGGTCAGAATGGTGGATGTTGCCGAGATGGATGAAGAAGCTTTTTTTCAGCGGCTGTATGTGGAGCACCGCAAGTTGTACTCGATCGCGTTCAGCTACCTGAGAAGTGAAGCTGACGCGCTGGAAGTGGTGCAGGAAGCGTCTTGCCGGGCATGGATCAAGCGCAAAAAGCTCAAAGACGAGCAAGCCTTTACATCCTGGGTGATACGAATTACCATCAACTGCTGCATGGATGAACTCAGGCGCAAAAAACGTGTGTTTCCGGCGGAGACGCTGATAGAAGAAGCGGCGCAGGAAATGAAAAGCAATGAACGGATTGACCTGGAACGGGCGATGGACCGGTTGAAGCCGAAATACCGGCATGCGGTGATTCTAAAATACTACCAGGACATGACAACTGCCCAAATTGCCAATGTGCTGCAGAAACCGGAGGGTACGGTTAAAACCTGGCTTCGCGAGGGACTTAAGCAGCTGCGGGATTATCTGTAGAGATACGGGAGGTGAAAGAACATGATTGACAAAGAAGAACGCGTTCTGCACCAGAATGTGGATGAAGTAAAGCATAATGCTGAAGCCCTTGAGGAAATGAAACTCTATAATGCAATGCGAGGTGGAATCATGCAGGGAAAAAAACGCGAAAAGCGGCGCAGCTATTTCTACGGAATGGGTGTAGTAATCGCAGCCGCTGCAGCAGCACTGTTTCTTTTTAATATCAATGATGCTCCAGGAACGGAAGTTGCCGAACAATCGCCGCAGAGCTACACAGCTACCACTAAACCATGGACCGATTCCGCAAAATTTAGCGGAGCCTCCATAAGCGATAGATCTTTTCAAAGCATACTAGACCGGAATCTCATAAAGCCTGTCTACCAGAGCGTGGAGAAAAACGGCCTGCGGGTCGAAGTCATGGGCGCTGTCGCAGACACCCGAAAGTTGTTTATTTTGTATAGTGTACACAACAATACGGACCAAACGGTATCTCATGCTGATTTCTCATTGGATTTTGGAGCTTTTGAAGCAGCGTCTATCGGAGCGAGTTTAGAGATAACTGCTCATAGTAGTCAAATCAACGCGGGCCAAACCTCCTATTTCATCTATACGAATAACCTGTCACCCACGGTTGACTATCCCAAGGAAGTGACATGGAATGTGATGCTGTACCAAACTTCAGGCAAGGGACTCCAGACTAACCTGTCAATTCCTTTCGAGCTTGATCCGGACATGTTCAAGGAACAGACACGAACGCTACATCCCGAAAGCAATCTGATTGTTGATGGTCAGACCATTAAAGTGAATCAGGTGCTCTATACTCCGCTGAACACCTATGTGGATTTGGAATTTGATAAGAATAATGATAAACAAGTCTTCAGCCTGATTGAGCCTGTGCTGATTGTTAAAAGCGCAGGAAAGACGGTGAAATCCTACTACCCCGGCATCATCACAGCCGATAATTCCGAGGTCTATTCGGACCGCTCCCAGTCCACGCTTTACTTCAAGAACACCCAGGACGGCCAGCCGGACGCTGCCACATTGAAGACCTTCGGAATTGCCGCTCTTGATAAAGATCAAATGAAAATTAAAGTCGATCTAAGCAAAAAGCAGATGATCGAAGCTCCGAACTCAGACCTTTCCATTATTGAATCTGAAGAGGGGGCGGAAGCTGAAAAGATCCTGTTCCAGCAAACGTTTCAGAAAGCCCCATTGAACAGTATCATTAGTATGCGGCTGTCGGATACCTTTACCGATGGCAATGGTCAATCCCACAAAACGGCGGGTGTGAACGGCCAAATCAGTAGAATTTCTTCGAACAAGGAGAGTACGGCCGTAGATAAATACCTCTATAATTTTGGAAAGGAAGCCGTTGAATACCCGCAACCGCTAACCTTAACTATTGAGCGGTATTGGAACCCGATTATGGACACGCAAACTGTAGAGTTCTCATCGCAAAAATAGGTACTGTCTCCTGTAATGAGATTTTTATTTAAACGGAATTTAACCTTTCACCAACCCGATTTTTAAACTACGTCTTTTACAATAGACCAGTAGGGGAGAGGCGATTATCCGATTACGTTCAAAGACTTGTTACAGGGAGCAGTGAAACCGATGGAAGAGAAAAAGAAAAAGAAGTTTAAATTTTGGAGAATTGTTAGAAGTATTGTACTGCTATTATTAGTAGTATTGATTCTCGGTGTGGTTGCGAATATGCTGGTGACCAAGTACGAACAAAAGAGATACCCTGCATGGGGCCAACTCGTGGAAGTCTCCGGCAAGAAAATGCATGTGTACACCAAAGGTGAGACGGGAAACACTATTGTTCTTTTAAGCGGCCTGGGGACAGCAGCGCCTGTCTTGGATTTCGAACCTTTGATGAATGAGTTGGCTCAAAACAATAGAGTGGTCGTCGTGGAGCCTTTCGGATCTGGCTGGAGTGAGCGGACTTCAAAACAACGAACTGTGGAAAATATCGTTGAAGAATGGCGGACCGCTTTGCAAAAGGCAAATGTAAAAGGCCCTTATATCCTAATGCCCCACTCTATATCCGGAATTTATAGCATGTATTATGCCAATAAATATCCGTCTGAGGTAAAAGCAGTAATAGGCATTGATCCAACCTTGCCGCAGGCGGTTGAGTATTTCAAAGAGTCTGCGCCCGCGATGCCTAAATATTTGAGCATGGCGGCACCAACCGGACTTGTAAGATTGGCAACCTACGTCAGCCCTAAGAATGTTCTGCCGATATCTGCTGATGGAACTTATTCTGATGAGAATTTAAAGCTGACCAAGATCCTCACTGCATGGAATGCCTATAATAAGAATGTAGTAAATGAAGCAAGCGAAATTAACAACAATATCAAAAAAACAAAGAACCTGTCATTTCCTTCAAACATACCTGTAATGATTTTTACTACAAAACCGGACAAAGTGAATGAAGAAGGCAAATCCAACATTACCTTTTACGAAACCCAGCTGAAGAATGTAGCTTCTAACAAGCTCGTCGTATTGGAAGGGCATCATTATCTGCATTGGACCCATTCCAAGAAGATTTCAGAGGAAGTAAATGAATTCCTCGCTGCATATGCAGGGAACAAATAGTATAACAAGTGAGCCGCTTCAACAAATAAGTCAAGCACCTCTTACTAGAGGGGCTTGGCTTTTGCAATTCCTGCCTAGAATTTTTTCTTGTGATAAAGTTGCTCTCGACTAAAACAGCAATATAAGCGAATATAAATAAAGCAATACTAAAAACTAGAAACAACCTATGGGGGTACATATATGAGAAAGCCAATTATTGCCGTGGATATGGATGATACGATCTGTCATCTGGTTAAGCGGGCGATTTACCATAACAACAATGATTTCCCTACGCATCTGCTGCGGTATGAAGATATGCTTGATTGGGATACCGATCATCTGCGCCATCCGGATTGCACTCAGGAAATCTTCTACGGACGGCCCGGATTGTTTGAGGAGCTTGAAGTGTTCGACGAACATGTCGTCGGGGAGATGGAGAAGCTGCATAACGCTTATGATGTAATTATCGTTACGGCTGCACAGCCGAAGACAGTCATCGAGAAGTGGAACTGGCTTCAGAAGCATATGCCTTTTATTCCAATTGAGAACTTCTTCCCTTGCAAGCGGAAGACGCTGATTAACTACGATCTGCTCATTGATGACGGGGTACATAATTTGGTGCCAGCATTGCAGGAGGGAAGGAAAGTACTCTGCATTCCACATCCTTGGAACCTGAAGGCCCGGGAGCAATATGCATTTCCGCTGCTTACCACCTGGCAAGGTGCCAAAGAGCAGGTTGATCTAATCCTCGGGGGTCAGCCCGTTTCATCTTAATACAATCTTAATACCACAGCCAAAGTTGTAACACTATGCAGATTTTGCTCATGATATACTAGCGCTAAAAGCGAAGATATTGAAAAAGGGGTAGCCAAATGGCAACAAACTGCACCGGCTCAGCTTCCGAATTTGAGCAGATTCCAGACCTGCCGGAAGAGAAAAGACTTGGAAGACTGAAAATATTCTTCGGTTACGCAGCAGGTGTCGGCAAGACTTGTGCCATGCTGAGTGCTGCCCATGAGGAACAAAAAGCCGGAATTGATGTTGCTGCAGGCTGTATTGAGTCTCATCACAGGCCGGAGACGCTGATTCTGCTCAAGGGTCTGGAGCTTATGCCGCCACTGGAAGTCACCCATAACGGTATCCTTACAGAGGAGTTTGATCTGGACCGTGCGATCCGGAGAAGACCTGATCTTATCCTTCTGGATGATCTGGCTCATATCAATGCGGCTGGCAGCAGGCATAAAAAAAGATATCAGGACATAAGCGAGCTGCTTCGCGCAGGAATCCATGTCTATACGACTATTAATGTGCAGCATATTGAAAGCCTGCAGGATGTAGTCGCTTCAATAACCGGCATTTCTGTAGAGGAGCGTATTCCTGATAGTGTATTCGATAGTGCCGATCAGGTTGAACTGGTTGATATTGAACCTGATGATTTGATCGACCGCCTGAACAAGGGGAACATTTATCCGGATGAAGAAGCACAAAGGGCAAATGCTCATTTGTATATCAAAGAAAAACTGACTGCCTTGCGTGAGATTGCACTGCGGTACACGGCAAATCAATTGAACAGAATCGCTTCACACATCGGTACTCAGGTAAAAACCAACGAATATTATGCCAAAGACCATGTCCTGGTCTGCCTTTCTTCGGCGGCTACCAATAAAAAGGTGATCCGCACGGCGGCGAGAATGGCGGAGGCTTTTCACGGGGAATTCACCGCATTGTTTGTGGAGACACCGAAGACGCAAAAGCTAACCCAGAAAAACAAGGCGGAACTTAGAGCGAACTTTAGGCTTGCAGAGCAGCTTGGCGCACAAATTGCCACAGTCTATGGAGAAGATATCCCTGGACAGATTGCGGAGTATGCCAAAGCAAGCCGGGTTTCGAAGATCGTGGTGGGGCGCTCCCATAACAAAAAGAAGTGGTTTGCAAAAGCGAATTTGGCCGATAAGCTGACCGCATCTGCACCCAATATCGACATTTATATTATTCCGGACACCCAGCCTACGTTCTATAAAAGATTTCCGCAATATGTGAGCTATCCCGAGCTGTCACTGGCTGACACAGCCAAGACGACTGGAATTCTGGTTGTCTGCACCTTAATCGGACTGTGGTTTAATTATCTCGGTTTCAGGGAAGCAAATATCATCACGGTCTATATTCTGGGTGTGCTGCTCAATGCGATGGTTACCGGAGGCCGGCTGTACAGCGCTGTGTCTTCGGTTGTTAGTGTGCTTGTGTTTAATTACTTTTTTACCAAACCTTATTTTTCTTTACAGGCGTATGGTTCGGGTTATCCGGTTACCTTCCTGGTGATGCTGTCGGCTTCCTTTATCACAAGCACTCTGACAATGCGGGTAAAAGAGCAGGCCCGGCAATCCGCGCAAAAGGCTTATCGGACAGAGGTGCTTCTGGAGACAAGCCGTAAACTGCAGCAGGCGAAAGACACCACGGCAATCATTCATGAGACGGCACAGCAAATGGTGAAGCTGCTGGACAGAACGATTATCTTTTATCCGGTGCAGCAAGACAGCTTATCTGAGCCGCTCGTTTTTTTAAAGGAAGAGTCGGCTGTAGATCCTCAAGAGTTTTCGGGCGGAAATGAACAAGCGGTTGCGGACTGGGTCTATAAGAATAACAAACGGGCCGGGGCTACCACAGATACCTTCTCTGCCGCCAGTTGCTTGTATCATGCGGTGCGGGGAGGAGATTGCGTATTTGCAGTGGCAGCCATCGCCATGGATAAGGAAGACCCGCTGGAGGTTTTTGAGAAAAGTCTGATGATTGCGATGCTGGGAGAATGTGCGCTGGCGCTGGAAAAAGAAATGCTAAACGAAAAACAAAAAGAAATCTCGATCCAAATTCAGCAGGAACAGCTGCGGGCGAACCTGCTGCGGGGAATCTCCCATGATTTGCGTACCCCCCTGACCAGTATATCCGGCAATGCGGGAATCCTCATCGGAAACTCCAAGGTGCTGAGCGAGGAACAGAAGAAGGGGCTGTACACCGATATTTATGATGATTCCATGTGGCTTATTAATCTGGTGGAGAACCTGCTGTCCATTACCCGGATTGATAATGGGTCATTAAATCTGAATATGCAGGGAGAGCTTCTGGAGGAAGTTATTGCGGAAGCTTTGCTTCATATTCATCGAAGCAGCATAGATCATATGATCAGCACCGTACTTGATGAAGAGCTGCTTATGGCTAAAATGGATTCCCGGCTGATTATTCAGGTCCTGATCAATATTGTCGACAACGCAATTAAATATACCGGGACCGGGTCGCATATTACAGTCTCGGCGAGACGCGATAAAGAAATGGTCAGTGTAGAGATTTCCGATGACGGTCCCGGTATCCCGGAGGAAGCGAAGGCTAAGCTGTTTGACATGTTCTATACGGCGGATAATATCCGCGGAGATGGCCGCCGCGGACTGGGACTCGGGCTTTCATTGTGTAAATCTATTGTAACTGCTCATGGAGGCACAATAAGTGTGAAAGATAATGTTCCGCAAGGTACAGTGTTCCGCTTTACCCTGCAGGCCGTGGAGGTGGTTGTTCATGAATAAGCCTTTAATTCTTGTCGTCGAGGATGACAAGCCCATCCGCAAATTGATTACTACAACACTGGAGACGCAGGGCTATAAGTACCATACAGCTGAAACAGGCCAGGCCTCGATTCTGGAGGCGGTCTCCAAGCAGCCGGATATTATGATACTGGACCTCGGACTTCCCGATATGGATGGCGTAGATATTATAAAGAAGGTTCGGGCATGGTCGAATATCCCGATTATTGTGGTCAGCGCCCGCAGTGAAGACCGGGACAAAATCGACGCGCTGGATGCAGGCGCAGACGATTATCTGACCAAACCCTTCAGCGTGGAAGAGCTGCTGGCGAGGCTCCGGGTCAGCCTGCGGCGTATCCGGTACGATAGTGACAAGCTGCTGAAGGATGCATCTATTTTTACTAACGGAAGTCTCAGAATCGATTATTCGGCAGGCATCGTATTGTTGGACGAAGAAGAAATCCACCTCACTCCCATTGAATACAAGCTAATCTGCCTGCTGGCCAAAAATGTGGGAAAAGTATTGACCCATAATTACATCCTGCATGAAGTCTGGGGCAGTCATACCTATGACATCCCTGCCTTGCGTGTATTTATGGCGACTCTGAGAAAGAAAATAGAGAAGCTGCCTTCTCAGCCAAAGTACATTCAAACCCATATCGGAGTTGGTTACCGTATGCTGCAGGTTGGCGACGATACAAAGTGACCTGAGTTAACGCTTAGAATTCATAAAAATGTCAGCGTAGACCTGGAAGAATTTAACGAGAAATTTCAAAGCACCCATTCTACTAGGGCGTGTCTTCAAACCGCTTCACCCGCAAGGTGTGTGTGCTTCCGGAAAGTGTATTCCTGGCTCTGAGCATGAACGGACCGAGTTGCACTTATTTGGAGCTATTAGCCTGATACAGGAGGACATCGGACTCCAGCGCAGTTATTTCTCCCTGATGGCCGCTTTTTGATAGAATATAGAGCTGATAAGGTCGTCTGGGTCCGCAAAAGAGATTAAACAGGGGTTTTACTCTCCATAGCGTCTCCTGAGTCCTTCCCTCGTAATTAAGAGGGATTCTCACGAATGCTCACTCATTCGCAGGATTTCATCGCTATGAAGCGGTGGAGATGGTTGGCTTACGATGGAAATTGAACCGTCGAGCGGTTAGCGGGCGGGCGGGAACAGAAGCAACGCATGACGTGCCTTTAGATCGTCGATATCCTGCACACTCCACTTGGCCCACGGAGGTTCACCCTCCCAGATCTCAACGGGTCTACGCCCTCACATTCCTTCGTTACACCTGTCCATGGCGTGGAGACCGATAGCGTTTACTTAACGGGTCAATGCCCTTACGGACTCAAGCACTCGGTTCTCTTATGCATATATGCTGTACAATCCTGCGAATAAGTCAATTCTCGTGGTTCGGGTTTACGCGGCAACCGGGGCTGCAAGTGCACTGCGGTATGTTTCCCCTCGCTGCACCATGCCGATCAGAATACGAGCCAGCTTGCCAATCAGTTTAAAAAGCGACGCCTGCTTCTTCATACCCTGCGCCTGGTTGTGCGCATGCCACCGCTTGAAATCGGGGTTTTGCCGCACGAGATTCAGCATCCCCCAGTATAAGTGTTTGCGGAGCGTACTGTCGCCGCGTTTGGAGAGCTTGATTTGTCCTTTGAATTTGCCGGAGGTGCACTCGGCCAGATTCAGGCCGGCTCGCCGCAACAATTGCCTGCCATGCGCATAGAGGCGCAAGTCGCCAGCTGAAGCCAGAATGGCTGCCAGCGTCATGTTTCCAAGCCCGCAGATGCTCCGCAACTGCTCGGCCAAGGGGATCTCCGTCAAGATAGATTGGATGGCCTCATCCATTTCGCCGAGCATAGCGACCACGTGCTCATAGGTTTGAAGCAGGCGGCGGATGTCTTGCCGCGCTTCTTCCGTTGCCCTCGTATCGCCAATACTGTGCGTTGCTGCTGCCAGCAAGGCCGCCGCCTTAGCTCTGCCGCTGACGCCAGAAGCACGTCTCATCCCTTGCTTACGCCAATGGTCAATGACTTCGTCGATGCTCAGTCTCTTTAGGTCACACGGCATAGGGCAAGCGTGGAGCGACGCCAGCGACCTTAGCACCGTCCAGTCCGGGAAGACTTGGCGAAATTCCGGGAAGTAAAGGTCTATCCAGCGAACGATCCGGTTGCCCAGGCTTGTCGATTGTTTGACCCAATACTCTCTATCGCTCATGAGCGTCTTTAACCGTTCGAATACGGCTGCCTGAGTAACGTAGTCTGTGTAATAGCCACGGCTTACGACGTCCGCAATGACAAGCGCATCCTTGGGGTCGTTCTTGGATGGACTATTGTCCCGGTTCTCTTTGTTGCGGTGAGTCGTCACTGGATTGACCAACACCACCTCGATCCCTTGCTGAAGCAGCCAATTGGCGAGGTTAAACCAGTAATGGCCGGTGGGCTCCAGACCGATTAGAAGGGATGTCAGCCGATGCTTCGACTGAGCTTCCCTTACCCAGCGCAAAAACTTCTCAAAGCCTTCCAGTGTGTTAGGGAAAGACAGGTGACGGGGAGTGAGCGAACGTCCGCGAAAATCGGTCATCTGTGCGGCGTGTGCATCCTTAGCGATGTCGATCCCGACCACTGCATGCTGCATGCTAATTCGTTCAATGCGTTGATTTGTCCTATCGTTTCGGTTAGACTTCATAGTAAGCGCCTCCTGATGGGTTTTTAGGGCTGTAGACCCCTTACACCCCCATCATACGAGGCGCTCTTGTTTTTGTCTAAGCTGAAAACTTAGCGTATACAGGAATGTTTACGAGTAAATGAATCCGCTACGGGCTTTTAGGGTCCCTACTTTCAATTTGTTTTGTAATTATAATCATGTGTTAAAATGGTAATGTTACAATAATATAGGATAGGAGGGTAGGTGAAAATTTTAGTGTCTAAAAATTTAGAAGGAAGGATGAAATGGTGAAAAATAAAAAAGTGTTTACAGTTTTAGCTACAGCATTTTTGTTAACTTCCATCTCTGTTTCTGTATCGGCGGCAAGTTCTACACCAAATGCTTCGGATGCACCTGCCAGAATTGCTCAGGTTGTTCCAAGTAGCAATTTCGTAGATAATTTAAATACAACACAGATTGAGACTAATTCTACTGTTCAAGTTACTGATGTCCCTAATATCACTGTCCCTCTATCCACAGAGCCTGTGCAAGTTCTGACTGAGAAAAACGTTGCTGCAAGAGGAAGTAATGCTCCAACTAACTTTTGGAACTTGGCAAATAACTCTTATTCAGGTTCTTTCTCTTATGTAGAGGACTATGTATTTACGAATTATTATTTCCCTGTTAATGGTGAGAAAATAATATATATCAATGTTACTACTACCCCAGTGAATCATGGGGCAACTGGAAAATATAGAATTGTTGCTTATGAACTTACAACTGGAAATGTTGCTGCAACCTATAAGGGGACTGTTGGCATAACTGCAAATGCGATGTTCTATAATCTCAATCAAAGTAAGACATATTACTTTGGTATTTTGAATGATATGGATAGCCCAATAGATGGATCGCTTACAGTTTTTCACTAATAAAATGTTATATATCTGCCCAACGGCTTCGGCTGATGGGCATTTTTTTAATTCACTTTGTGAAAGTTTTTATTGAAAATAATGATTCTCTTATTGACAGCCCTTTAGTCACTATATTCACAAATTGAGAAGGCTCTTTCTGTGGAAGGTCAAAAGAATTGTATTCAAGTAAATGACTATAATTATGCATAATATAGATTGAACTTGAGAATTACATGTAGGGAAAAGTGGCGGAGGGGGATTTTGGAACTGTAGGAGCGACAGCGTCCGCCTTTAGGATTGGATTTCTAGCGCGATTCGCGGTTAAATTCAGGAAATCCAAACCTAACAGCGGCCGGAAGTCCAAACATTCTCTGTAGTCACGACCAATCCCAAAATAGAAGAATTATAAGTTCAATCTATAGGTACAAAATGATTCAATAAAAAATAGTGTAATATCATTGAGAACACCAAACAGCGTTATAAATAGTGGAGATGCTTGGTCTCCACAGAGAAAAGGATCACAGAGCGGAATAGTAAGCCGCCTGTGATCCTGCTATTAAATGTAAAATGAATTAGAATACCTCGTAATTATGGCCATAGTTATTATCCCAATACGTTTGACCGCCAGTTGTATACTCAATCGAATATTTAACATTTGTAGCACCCGGAACATTGATGCTGTAATTCCAGTTTTCAACAGTGTTGAAATTATTCAAAGAGCCAGTATAAACGGCGTAGGCCTCATGAGTCGTCGCCCAGTCGTCCGTTGTGTACAGTATTTTTACTGATTTTGCCGGATTCAGGTTCTTCACATAGATATTTCCGCTGAATTCACCATTGCTCAGAGTACTATTGGCGTTAAGCACATTGGGTTCTCCCAAAATCACGGATCTTAGGGGAACTGTATGATTCACTTGATTGTAATAATTCGCTCCCCCGTTGTTATCCCAATAGGTCTGGTTATTCACTTCGTATTTGATTGCGAATTTTATGAAGTCCAGATTTTTCAACTCCAAATGATCTGTTGAAGAATCAGTTCTGGAAATGCCAAAATGCCATTTCTCATGGTTTACATCCGCCGCCCCAACATAAGATGCACTCGTATCATACCAATTTGTGTTATCTGTCGTGTAGTGGACAGTCACATTCTTCACGGGTCCCAGATTAGCAACTTCAATATTGCCGCTGAATCCGACATATCCAGGTTTATAAATAACGCCGACATCCGAGTCAATAAGCTTTACCTCATTACCGCTGGCAAATGCCGATCCGGCAAAGGATACACCAAAAATCAGAGTAAACATCATCAATCCAGCAAAAAGTTTTTTCATTGCTTTCACAGTTCTCGCTCCTCTAATTTAAAATTTTTACACCTGAGTCTGAGCCGACAAGGAAGACATACATTTGAACGCGTTATTGTTCTTTCATCCCTCCCTTAACACTTTGAAACCAAATTGAAATTTACGGAAAGGAAATCATTTCCTGTTAATACAATAATCTTAATTGGGCTTGATGTAAATAGTAAAATAGTAACATAATTTATATATTAAGTAAGGCGACTTTCACACCTGAAAAAATGTACAGACTAACTGGATACTGTAGCACGGAATTAACCGTCTTGGGAGAAGGCGGTTTTTTTCGTTTCAAAAAAGGAAGGACTCGCCGTCTATACGATCAACTTAATGCAATCTTTATCCGCTCATACAAACCCTGACCCTGAATTAATGCCTTGAGTGCTATTCTAAACCGGTAGCTAAATATGACATTCAGGAAAGGATCTTTATGATGGATGAATTTTTGAAAAATGCCGGGTTGATCGCAATCATGATCGTGGTGCTTTATACCATTAAGAAGATTTATGACTACATTGATTTAAAGAGGGCAGGCGACTATGAAGATGATGAATTCTGACAATCTTAATGCAATCTTTATTCTCTCATGCAAACCCTAACCCTGAACTAATGGCATAGATGGTACGCTGAATCAGTAGTTAAAAGCAGAGATGAGAGAATGTTGGAGAGGAGTGCGAAGGATATGATGGACATGTATATGGTGGTGGCACTCGCTGTGTTTTTCGGTATGTTCTATGCGTTTGCACAGTGGTGTGGGCACGTCATCGACGATAAAGGGGGGAAAGAGCAATGACAGTGGTCCTGATCGCAACGATGCTGTTGTTTCTCTATTTGGTCTACGCCCTGATTCATCCGGAGAAATTTTAGGCAGTGCGGTAATAAACAGCAAGACATATAGAGCATTGAGCTGAAGCTCATTAAATGAAGGAGGGGCATTCGTGGGTATTATACAAATCGTCGTAGTCATTGCCATACTGCTGCTACTGGTTAAACCGGTAGGAACTTATTTATATCATGTGTTCTCAAATGAACCAAACCGGTTGGACCGGATCTTTGGGGGATTCGAGCGAGGCATATACAAGGTAAGTGGCCTGAAAAACCGTGAAGGGATGTCCTGGAAGACCTATGCACTCAGCTTTCTTTCTACCAACATTGTGCTGGTTGTGTTCGGTTATCTGGTTCTCCGCCTGCAGGGCGGACTGCCTGTAAATCCGAATGGAATTACCGAGCTGGAGCAGACCCTTACGTTTAACACGGTAATCAGCTTCATGACTAACACTAATCTGCAGCATTACAGTGGGGAGACCGGTCTTTCCTATTTCTCGCAGATGGCGGTTATCACCATGATGATGTTCACATCGGCAGCCAGCGGTTTTTCCGTAGCAGCAGCTTTTGTGAGAGGGATTACCGGTAAAAATTCACTGGGGAATTTCTTCGAAGACTTCGTCAAGGCGATTATTCGGGTGTTCCTGCCGCTTGCACTGCTTGTAACAATGGCTTTAGTAGCACTGCATGTTCCGCAGACATTAAAACCTACACTGGAGGTAACTACGCTGGAGGGTGCTGCTCAACAGATTGCGATCGGGCCGGTTGCCTCACTGGAATCCATCAAGCATCTGGGAACGAATGGCGGAGGATTCTTCGGGGCGAATTCCGCACATCCATTTGAAAATCCGTCACCGCTTACCAATGTCATTGAAATCCTGTCCATGTGGATGCTGCCCGCATCCTTGCCTTATATGTACGGACTGTTCGCTAAGAATAAACGGCAGGGCTGGGGCATCTTTGCGGCCATGATGACTTTGTTCGTACTGCTGTTGTCGCTCAATTATGCTGCGGAGATCAAAGGAAATCCGGCAATGGCAGACCTGGGCATTGAAACTTCTCAAGGCAGCATGGAAGGAAAAGAAGTTCGCTTCGGTGTACCGCAATCCTCCTTGTTTACGGCAGTAACAACCGCAGCGACAACAGGTAGCGTCAATAATATGCATGATACCCAAACCCCGCTGGGAAGTATTACGCCGCTTGCGCTAATGATGCTGAATAACGTCTTCGGTGGCAAAGGCGTGGGCCTTATCAATATGCTGATGTACGCCGTGCTTGCGGTCTTCCTGTGCGGGCTGATGGTGGGGAGGACGCCGGAATTCCTCGGTCGAAAGATTGAAGCGAGGGAGATGAAGCTGATCGCGGTGGCGATACTGATTCATCCGCTGATCATTCTGGCACCGACAGCAGCCTCATTCCTGACGGATCTGGGGCAAGGCGCTATTAGCAATAGCGGGTACCACGGTCTGACGCAAGTGTTATATGAATACACTTCCTCTGCTGCCAACAACGGTTCAGGTTTCGAAGGACTTGCGGACAACAGCACATTCTGGAATGTGATGACTGGTATCGTAATGCTGCTAGGACGCTATATCTCAATCATTGCAATGCTCGCCGTTGCAGGTTCCCTGATCCGCAAGCAACCCGTACCGGAGACAATCGGCACATTCCGTACAGACAACGGTCTGTTCACCGGCATCTTGATCGGTACGGTGCTGATCATTGGTGCGCTGACATTTCTGCCGGTCGTGGTCCTGGGACCGATTGCTGAACATTTGACTCTACGGTAGGAAAGAGGGAGAAATAGAGATGAGTACTGTACAAAAAAAGAAGCTGCTGAGTGGGCCTATTATACGAAGTGCAGTCAAGGACAGCTTTATCAAGCTGAATCCGATGACGCTAATGAAGAATCCGGTCATGTTTGTTGTTGAAATTGGAACGATTATTGTTCTGCTGATGATTCTCGCCCCTGGTTATTTCGACGCAGAGGAGGCTAGAGGCTTCAATATAGCTGTCTTCTTCATACTGCTGGTTACCGTATTGTTTGCCAATTTTGCGGAAGCTCTGGCGGAAGGCCGCGGGAAAGCGCAGGCGGATACACTGAAGAAAACCAAGCAGGATATTTCCGCGAATAGACTGGTAGGAGGCGTCATTAAGATTGTTGCTTCCTCCGAACTGCGAAAAGGCGATGTCGTTGTTGTCAGTCAAGGAGAACTTATTCCCGGCGACGGCGAGGTCATTGAAGGGCTGGCATCCGTGGATGAATCGGCTATAACAGGTGAATCGGCTCCCGTTATTAAAGAAGCCGGCGGAGATTTTGGCTCCGTGACAGGCGGTACGAGAGTCGTAAGCGATCAGATCAAGGTACAGATTACAAGTGAACCCGGCGAGTCTTTCCTTGACCGGATGATCTCACTGGTGGAAGGAGCCAAACGGCAGAAAACACCGAATGAAATTGCGCTGAACACGCTATTGATCAGCCTGACGATTATCTTCCTGATCGTGGTAGTCACCCTGCAGCCGATTGCCGCTTATCTGGAGGTCAACCTGGAAATTCCGGTCTTGATTGCGCTGCTGGTCTGTCTGATCCCCACTACCATTGGAGGGTTATTGTCGGCAATCGGAATTGCGGGCATGGATCGGGTTACCCAGTTCAATGTGCTCGCCATGTCCGGTAAAGCGGTCGAAGCTGCCGGAGACATCAACACGATGATTCTTGATAAGACCGGCACAATTACCTTTGGCAACCGTATGGCCAGTGAATTTGTACCTGTGGGCAATGAGACGGTAGAGGATCTGGCCGGGTGGGCCGCTGTCAGCTCGCTGAAAGATGAGACGCCGGAAGGGCGCTCCGTCATTGAGCTGGCCAAGAAACAAGGATACAGTTACGACAACAGCCTTATGGCTGGAGGCGAGTTTATAGAATTCCGTGCCGAAACACGGATGAGCGGAATGGATCTTCAGGACGGCCGGATGGTTCGCAAAGGGGCTGTGGATTCCATTAAGCGCTGGGTGTCTTCTCAAGGGGGGCAGATTCCAGATCATTTGGATCAGCAAACGAATGCCATTGCCGGCAAAGGAGGGACACCGCTGGCTGTTGCAGTTGATAACCGGATATATGGACTCATCTATCTGAAAGACACGGTTAAGCCGGGGATGAAGGAACGTTTTGATGAACTGCGCAAAATGGGCATCAAGACGATTATGTGTACAGGGGACAATCCGCTGACTGCTGCTACTATCGCCTTCGAGGCCGGAGTCGACGGATTCATTGCCGAAAGTACACCGGAGAATAAGATCGAGGTCATCCGCCGGGAGCAAAGTGAAGGCAAGCTGGTGGCAATGACTGGGGACGGCACGAATGATGCTCCTGCATTGGCACAGGCGGATGTGGGACTTGCGATGAACAGCGGGACCACAGCGGCGAAGGAAGCGGCCAATATGGTTGATCTGGACTCCGACCCGTCTAAGATCATTGAGGTTGTGGCGATCGGCAAGCAGCTGCTGATGACACGCGGAGCATTAACAACCTTCAGTATCGCGAATGATATCGCCAAGTATTTTGCGATTATTCCCGCCATGTTTACGCTGGCCATTCCAGAGATGGAAGTGCTGAACGTAATGGGACTAGGTTCTCCAAGCTCCGCGATTATCTCAGCACTGATCTTTAATGCAATTATCATTCCATTGCTTATCCCTTTGGCGATGAGAGGCGTATCGTATAAGCCGATGAGCTCCACCAAGCTGCTGAGCCGGAATATATTTATCTATGGGCTTGGCGGGATCCTGGTTCCCTTCCTCGGCATAAAGTTGATTGACCTGGTTGTAAGCATATGGATTTAAGATCACTGCACTTGGCTAGAAGAAAGGATGAATAAATTATGCAAATCGTCAATTCAGGCGCAATAGAGCAAAAGCCAGTTTCTAAAGGTTCATATATATTTAGTGTGATAAGACTTAGCCTAGTGTTTGTTGTATTATGCGGGATCATCTATCCGCTGGCTTCTACCGCGCTTGCCCAGGTTCTTATGCCTTCCCAGGCGAACGGGAGCCTGCTGAAGAATGGAGAAGGCCAGGTGATTGGCTCTGAGCTAATTGGCCAGAACTTTAAGAATCCGGCGTTATTCCAAGGCCGTGTGTCCAGTATTGAGTACAAGGCTGAAGCCTCGGGATCGAACAACTATGGACCGTCCAATCCGGATTTGCTAGAACGCACCAGCAATACTATAGCTGAGTGGAAAGCGAATAACCCTGACATTCCGGTTAGTGAGCTGCCTATAGATTTGGTCACGAACTCCGGTTCCGGCCTGGATCCGCATATATCTCCCGCTGCGGCTACGGTACAGATCCCCAGAATCAGCAATCTGACCGGTATTTCAGCAGATAAGCTAGAAGCATTGGTGGAAAAATATACTGAAGGCCGCGATCTTGGGGTGTTTGGTGAGGAACGTGTCAATGTGCTGAAGCTAAATCTCGCTTTAATGGAAACACCGGCGAATTAGAACCGGCTCACCCCTGCCTGCGCTTCCAGCGGACAGGGGTAGTTTCCGCTTAAGGATAGGAGGTTAACAAGTGGCACCATACAAACGCAAAACCCCGGAAGAAATTCTGTATTCCATTTACCGTTTGCACCGGGGCAGGCTGAAGATTATCATCGGCTCCGTCAGCGGATCAGGCAAAACCTATCATATGCTGGAGGAAGGCAAGTTATTGAAAAAGCAGGGCATTGATGTTGTAATCAGTGCCGTATCGACGATGCAGAGAGCGGAAACCATGCAGCAGCTTGCCGATCTGGAGCGTGTCCCCAGCATTCATTGGCTGAAAGACGGCAAGGAGCAGAAGGATCTTCCTTTGGAGACTTTGCTGGAGCGCAATCCCGAGGTACTGCTTGTAGATGGCTTGGCGCACCGCAACCGCAAAGAAGCCCGTTTTCAAACGCGGCTGGAAGATATCCGTTATTTGATGGACAACGGCATTAGCGTAATTACGACCATCAATGTGTATGAATTGGCTGGAGTGGGTGAGACCATCTTTCAAATGACGGGAATCCGCGCAGATGAAACCGTACCGCTGCATACCCTGGAGCTTGCGGATGAGGTCCGCTTGATCGATGTCTCACCTGAAACTATTCTGAAGCGGATCGAGGAAGGTGTTTTAGGCCATGAGACGCATCCTGCACTGTCCCGACCCGGCAATCTCGGCGTGCTTCGAGAGCTGTCTCTGCGTCTGGTGGCTGAAGGTGTCAACGATTCGCTAGAGAAACATCGCGAGGAACATGGGCTCATTGGTCCTTCCGGCGCGATGGAGCGGATACTGGTATCCGCGCAGTACCATTGGAACGGGTCGCTTTATGTGAGAAGAGGCCAGCAAATCGCCAAGCGGTTGGGCGGTGATCTGATTGTGGTGACATTTGCTATTCCTAACCGGCCGCTGACGAAGGACCAGCAGACCTTTAAGCGTTCAATTGTAAAGCTGGTAGAGCGGGTGGGCGCCAGGTTTGAAGAGCTTCCTCTCACCCTTCAACGCCAGCTTCCTTCCGAACTGGTGCGTTATGCCATTCAAAACAATGTGACCCGGATCGTCATGGGCCACTCCCAAAAAAGCCGCTGGCAGGAGCGGTGGCAAGGCTCGATCGCTGACCGTGTACTGCGTCAGACCCGCAATATTGATGTGTTTCTGATGGCCGACCGGGCCGAGCAGGAAGGAGAACGGATTCTGCCGATCAAACGTAATCCGCAAGGGAAGAAGGAGCCTTTCCACCGGTTGACCAGTCAAGAGATGGAGAAGAAGATTGAAGTGATCCGCCGTGGATCCTTTAAGGTATATATCGGTGCGGCTCCCGGAGTTGGCAAAACCTACAAGATGCTTCAGGAGGGGAATATACTTCAAAGCAGAGGCATCGATGTTGTCATCGGGCTGCTGGAAACCCATGGCAGGAAGGAAACCCAGGAGCAGATAGGCGAATTAATAACGGTACCCCGGGCCAAAATTCTATATCAAAATACGCATTTGGAAGAAATGGACACGGACGCAATTATTACCCGCCGCCCGGAGGTCGTCCTGGTGGATGAGCTGGCACATACCAACGTGCCCGGCAGTATAACCAGAAAGCGGTATGAAGATGTGATCCGTCTGCTCGAAAACGGCATTTCTGTCATTACAACTGTAAATGTGCAGCATCTGGAAAGCTTGAACGACGCGGTAGCCCAATTAACCGGCGTACGTGTCAGGGAGACTGTGCCGGATGCGATTCTCAAAATGGCCAGTGAGGTCGAACTGATCGATGTAACGCCACAAATGCTGCAGGAGCGGATGCGGGAAGGGAAGATATACGCCTCAGAGAAAGTAAACCAGGCGCTGGAATCGTTTTTCAAGATCGGCAATCTTATTGCACTGCGTGAACTGGCCCTCCGCGAAATTGCGGATGATGTAGATGAAAGGCTGGAGGCCTGGGACCGGGACAATTCCTTGCGGGGCCCATGGAGCAGAAAAGAGGTGATCTTCGTCTGTGTGGATCTGGGACCAAGGGCAGAGCGGCTGATTCGCCGCGGATTCCGCATTGCGCATCGCTTGAAAGCCGAGTGGTATGTTCATTATGTGCACTGCAGTTCGAAAGAAACACCCGAGGAGCAGAAACGGCTGGAGACGCTGCGTCGTCTAACAGAACAGCTTGGAGGGAATTTAGAGGTGACTATGGCAGAAAGCCGTAAGAACCTGCACGAGCATTTATTAATCAGGATCAATGAAGTGAAGACGACACAGCTGATCATCGGGCAGGTGAGGAAGCCGCTCTGGCGGACGCTCATCAAAAAAAGCTTCGTCCACTATCTGCTCCGTCATGCCCGGCATATGGATATGCTGGTGGTGGCTGATCAATGAGAAGAGTGAGGAAGACAGAAGGAACCGATCCTGTGGATTGGTTCCTTTTACATTCTTCTTTTAAAGTCTTATAATAGGAGAATGAATATTCATTCCGCTCAAATCTATACCGGTTGAATCCGGAACCATTCCAGTCTAAGGTAAGGGTGATTACACTGGCTACTAACAAACGGGAAGATATCATGAAAGCGGCCTTGGTGCTGTTTGCCGAGAGAGGATATGACGGCACAACCGTTCCGATGATTGCTGAAAGTGCGAAGGTAGGGGCAGGTACGATATATCGCTATTTTGCCAATAAAGAATCGCTTGTTAACGGATTGTTTCAGCATTGCGTGCAAGTGTTCTCGGACACGTTAAAATATGAGGGCATTCATTCCACGCCGGATATTCGGGAGCAATTTCATTATATTTTTCAGCGTTTAGTGAAGTTTGCCGATAATAATGTGAATGCGCTGCTCTTTATCGAATCCCATAATAGCGCTTATTATCTGGATGACCGAAGCAAGCAGGTGTTTGATGAGCTGCTTGGAACGTTTCGCCAAGTGTTGGAGAATGGTAAAAAAGTTGGGGTCATCAAAGAGTTCAATACAGATGCGCTGATTGCCATTGTATATGGTGCGTTTGTGCTGTTGTTCAAGCTGATTAAGTCTGGAGTGTTAACCGAAACCCCCGATCTGCTGGAAGGTGTCGAAGAAAGCTGTTGGAATGCCATTAGAATCCTATGATTCTAGTGTTTTAAGGAGACTGCCAAATGACAAAAGTAAAGATATTTACAGATAGTCTTTCAGATCTGCCGTCCACCGTAATAGAACAATATGAGATTGGCATAGCTCCTGTATATGTTGTTTTTAGTAATGAGCTGATATTCCGGCATACGGTCGATATAACTACTGAGGAGATCTACACCTACGTAAGAGAGAAGGGGACGATTCCCGGTATTGCTGCTCCAACATCTCATGACTTAAGTACTCTCTTTGCTCCTTGTATTGCTGCCGGAGACAATGTATTATTCATCAGCATGGCCTCGGGGTTATCCCCAACCTACAAGAATGCAGTGGCAGCCGCCCAACAATTTCCGGAAGGGAGAGTCACTGTCATTGATTCCTCAAGCATTTCCTCAGGGACGGCGATGATGGTCCTTCGGGCAGTCGCAGCGGCGAGGAAGAGAAGGCATCCCGCAACTATAACCAAAGAGCTGCATCACTCCCGGACAAACCTGGAAGAAGAAATGCTGCTTGATAAGCTTAACTTTGTAAATCAGGGTGGAAATGTTTACGGTTTGCATAATCGGATAAAAAGTCCTTTGAATTTAAAAAGTCCGGCAACGGTCAGATCGGGGCGCATGCATTTCTCCATGAATGAGCCACAAGGCGGCGCCACAAAAGCGCTGGATAAGATGCTGCACAATGCAATTGACAACAAAGACGAGATTGACCAGAAGCTCGTGCTTATCTCACAGACGATGGCAGAGCAGCCTGCTGAATATTTAAGGGAAGCATTGATTAAAAAAGTGGGATGCGACGAAGTGCTTGTGACTTCGAGCATCAGCGGCTTTCTCTCCCGCACCTCACCACGAAGTTTGGGTGTAAGCTACTACCGCAGAGCTGATCAGGACTGATATATTACGGAAAAGCGGGGAATACAGCAAATGAAGAACATGTATGCGAAATGGGCGGCGCTTACGGAAAGAAGCAGCCATCTGGCGCTGTGGAGCACTTTTTTGAAATGGATTGTCCTGGGCGGCATAGTAGGCGTATTGTCCGGAACGGCCTCGGTTTTTTTCCTCAAGAGTCTGGATTATGTTACTGAGGTTCGGCTGAATCATGGATGGCTGCTCTTTCTGCTTCCGGCGGGAGGCGCGCTGGTAAGTTTTCTATACATGCGCTACGGCAAAAACAGTGCCAAGGGAAATAATCTGATTTTGGAGCAAATCCGGGAGGGTAATGAAGCAATTCCGTTGCGGATGGCTCCTTTGGTGCTGTTTGGCACGCTTATCACTCATCTCTTCGGTGGTTCAGCCGGGCGGGAAGGAACTGCAGTACAAATGGGAGGCAGCTTGGCCGAAGGATTCGGGAGACTTATTAAGATCAATGCGCTGGACCGAAAAATATTGCTGATGTGCGGGATAAGTGGTGGTTTCGGCTCAATCTTCGGGACACCTCTGGCCGGGACCATTTTTGGGCTGGAGGTGATTGCGATTGGACTCATCAGCCATAAAGCGCTGCTGCCCTGTTTCACAGCCAGTTTTGTGGGCGATCTGGTGACTACCCGCTTATGGAAGGTGCATCATACCCATTATCAGGTGGATGTTTTTCCGGCTCTGGATCTAGTCGTCCTGTTAAAAGTGATCGCTGCTGCGATAGTGTTTGGTTTAGTCAGTATGTTGTTCAGCGAACTGACCCACTTTTTAAAGCGAACGTTCACCTACTTCTTTAAAAACCCGATGCTAAAGAGTGCGGTAGGCGGGCTCATTATTATTACCTTAGTTTATGTCATAGGTTCCAGGGATTACTTGGGACTTGGTATTCCACTCATCAGCGGGTCCTTTGAGACAGAAATGCCGCCATTTGCGTTCCTGTGGAAGCTCATTTTCACTGCATTTACTTTAGGCACAGGCTACCAGGGCGGTGAAGTTACTCCATTATTTGCTATAGGGGCGACACTCGGAAACAGCCTGGCTGGTGTACTTCATTTATATGCTCCTTTCCTGGCCTCACTGGGCTTTATTGCGGTATTCTGCGGAGCCACCAATACACCTATTGCCTGTTTCATAATGGGGATTGAATTATTTGGTTCCACCGGGGCGGTTTATATGTTTATTGCTTGTCTGGTCAGTTTTTTATTCTCAGGACATACCGGTATTTATACATCCCAGCAGATCGGCGTATCGAAAAGTCATCTGATCCCTATCCCAGAAGGGACTACCCTAGCCTCCGTCAAGGGTCTGCGCAAACGAAAAACAAAAGCCAGCGGAAAAAAACATACCAATCAGTAGATTTGCTGATCAAAACCATGCTTGGGTTGAAATTAAATAAAAGGTATGGTAAAATTCTGTTACTTTAATGACTGGAGTTGAAAAGGATAATGTAGAAATTTTCTTGCGAATCTTTTAAACAATAAAACGACAAATGCGATTTTATTTCGCATGTGTTTTATTCTTTATACGCAAGAAAGTTACGCATTTCTTTTCACTCAGACGAATATCCTTGTCTAACTCCGCTTTGGGGCTGGATTTGCTGTATTTATTTGAGCTACAAGAAAGTAACTTTCTTGTAGCTCTTATTTTTTTATATACAGGAGGAATATTTATGTCATTAATCAATGTTGCGAACCTCACGTTTGCCTATGAAGGCAGCTACGATAATATATTTGAGAACGTAAGTTTTCAAATTGATACCGATTGGAAATTAGGATTTACGGGAAGAAACGGGAGAGGGAAAACAACCTTCCTAAGCTTGTTGCTTGGTAAATATGAATACAGCGGAACGATTTCGTCTAAGGTCGATTTCGACTATTTCCCGTTCCCTGTCGAGAATAAGGAAAATAATACCCTTGACGTAATCAGCGACATCTACCCGGATTATATTCACTGGAAGCTGATGCGGGAGCTTTCATTACTAAAAGTATCCGAGGATGTTCTATACCGGCCCTTTGATTCCTTGTCCAACGGTGAGCAGACGAAGGTGCTGCTTGCTGCATTATTTATTAAGGAAAACAGCTTTTTGCTCATTGATGAGCCTACCAATCATTTGGATCTGAATGCAAGAAAACTGGTCAGTGCTTATCTGAATACCAAAAGCGGCTTTATCCTGGTCTCCCACGACAGATCCTTTCTGGATAATTGTGTAGACCACATCCTGTCAATCAATAAAACCAACATAGAAATTCAAAAGGGGAATTTCTCCGCTTGGTGGGAAAATAAAAGGCGGCAAGATCATTTTGAACTGGCAGAGAATGAAAAACTAAGAAGAGACATCAAGCGCTTGTCGGATTCTTCTAAACGAACGGGCAACTGGTCGCATGAGGTGGAGAAAAGCAAAAATGGAACACGGAATTCCGGTTCCAAGTTGGATAAAGGTTATGTTGGCCACAAGGCTGCTAAAATGATGAAACGCTCTAAAGCCATTGAGCAAAGACAGCAATCTGCCATTGCTGAAAAGTCTAAACTGCTGAAAAATATTGAAAATTCCGACAGCCTGGAGATTTCACAGCTTAATTATCATAAAAACGAGCTGGTTGAGCTTGAACATGTCTCGATTCAATACGGGGAGAAAATCGCCTGCGCAGATATCAGCTTTTCGATTGAGCAGGGGGAGCGAATTGCACTTTCCGGTATAAATGGCTCCGGTAAATCAAGCATTATCAAGCTGATTTGCGGCGAGGAGCTAGACTATACAGGCACACTCAGGAAGGACAGCCAGCTTACGGTATCTTACGTATCACAGGACACCTCGCATTTACAGGGCAATTTAACGGACTACGCCAGAAGCAACGGGATTGATGAAAGCCTGTTTAAATCGATTTTAAGAAAACTTGATTTCTCCAGAGTACAGTTTGAAAAGGATATATCTGCGTTTAGCGGCGGGCAAAAGAAGAAAGTGCTTATTGCGAAAAGCCTTAGTGAGAAGGTCCATTTGCATATTTGGGATGAGCCGCTTAATTTTATTGATATTATTTCCCGGATGCAGATTGAAGAGCTGCTGCTGGAATACACACCAACTATTCTTTTTGTCGAGCATGACAGTGAATTTTGCAACAATATTGCTACAAAAATCATTCATCTGTAATCCATTACCTGAATTTCTCAGGACCGGTCACTGCAGACTTTCTCGGCTCACCCGAAATAACTCCTAACTCGTAACCCAATGAGTTCTTTCGCGTATATGATATAACTATGATCCGACGAAGCTGCAGGGATTGAATGTTAAAGGTCCAAACTAAAAGAAGTTGAGGTAATCCATCTTATGAATGAATTTACACTGCATGCCGATACAGCGTATAAGCTGGCTGAGCAGAAAGCTGCTCAATATTTTGCATCACTTTTTACACAGGTCAGGAATAGGAGTTATGTGCCTGCCTTAACTGCAGACTTCCATTTGTGGAAGAAGAGCCATATTCATCATCATTCATGGCTGTCCTTTTTTTCGCGAAACCAAAGGAACCCCGGATCTGCGGATTACCACCGGTATATTCAATGGCTGAATTATACAGGGAAATTAAATGATTATCTCGACCGGAGCATTTCCTATATCTACATGAGGGATCTGGGCAAAGCGCTGGATTCTCCGGACACTCAAACCAGGATTCAGCGGATGGTTGCCGATATCAAAGATCAATTGATACCCTCAGCCTCAGCAGGCGGGGAAACACAGCAGGACATGCTGAATTTGGCAAAGCTGTACCGCTGGGCCCAGAAAGAAGGGGTTGAAACAGCCACGATCTGGGTGATTACTAAACTCAAAACCGTCTCCGCCAATCTGCCGGAGGAAATGAATCCCGAGCAAGCCCAGCGTAAGCTGATTAAGATTATTATCGGGGTTGTCATGTATGTGATGGAAGAGATGGAAGGTAACCTTGCCCCTGCAGAACGTGCCTTAAGACTTGATGAAGCCATACGGCTGGGGTATTCTTATGGACTTACCTATCCTTTCATAGACGATCTTTTAGATTCTGCTGTCTTAACCGTTCCTGAGAAAGAACAGTATTCCCGGTTGATCCGTCAAGCGCTTCTGAGCGGAATAGTCCCGGAGCTGGGTGAGTGGGACGGTGAAAAGATTCCGCTGATGGAGTACGTGCATTCGGAGCTGCGGGAAGCCTTTGAGTACATTAAGAACCATCAGCGGATGGAGACGCAGAAATCGTTTTTTGAGCGTTCCTATGTGTTTTTTCACTCTCAGGAAATAGACCGGGCAAAGAATCTGTCCCATGATGGTTATACCAATGAGGAGCTCTATATTCCTGTGATCCTAAAATCATCTTCCTCCCGCTTGATTGTCCGCTCTGTAATCAGTGCGCCGCTAGATGACGGTTTTGATCATCGAACTTTCTATTATGGCTTATACAATCAGCTGGCGGATGATTTTGCCGATATGTCCGACGATATGCTGGAAGGCGCGGTTACCCCGTATACCTATTATTTAAAATACCGCCAGCAGCGCAACGATTTGATCAATCCCTTTGAAATGTACTGGACTGTCATTTCCCATCTGCTCCATAATGTGTTTCATTCTGATCCTAAAACTTGCGAGGTGATTCTGGACCGGGTCATTAACGGTTTGAAACGTTCTAGAGAACGTTTAGGCAGGGATAAATACAACGAAATCATGGAGATATTTGCGTCTGGCAGCCCGGAATTCAAACGCCTGGTAGACCGGATGGTTCACAAAGCAGAGGATGTCGATTTCTTCGACAAATTGCTTCGGGACCAGCTGCTTAATACACTTCGTAACAACCGGAAGGAAAAGGAAGAGTTTCACGATACGATCAAAACGGTACGCGGAATGATCAATAGCCAGCTCCTAATCCCTAAGCCTGAGGGAATGCCACCGATGAAGGAACTGCTTATAGATGCTGCTAATTACAGTCTCGAAGGAGATGGGAAACGAATACGTCCAGTCTTAACGTGGGTTATGGGCGTAAGAGAATATGGACTGGAGCCAGCGGATATTGTGCCGCTGCTCAGATCCTTGGAATATATGCATACCGCTTCCTTGATCTTCGATGATCTGCCATCCCAGGATAATGCGTCAACCCGCAGAGGGCGTGAAACCCTGCATCAGGTGCATGATGCTGCGACTGCCGAATTAACCGGCCTGTTCCTGATCCAGAAGGCTACAGAGGAACAAGCATCTCTCCGTCATTTCGATCCGAAAACCGTGCTTGCCCTGATGCAGTATTCAGCACAAAAGACTGGGGATATGTGCATGGGGCAGGCGATGGATCTGCATTCCAAAGGCGAAGATTTAACTCTGGAGCAACTGAATGAGATTTGCTTTTACAAGACCGGGATTGCCTTCGAGGCGGCGCTGGTCATGCCAGCTATGCTGGCTCAGGTGAAGGAGGCGGAAATTACTGCGCTGAAGAAATTCGCTTATCATGCGGGGATCGCCTTCCAGATTAAAGATGATTTACTCGACCAGGAGGGTGACCGGCTATTGCTCGGCAAACCCGTTGGCCAGGATGCCGGAAATAACACTTCGACTTTCGTATCCATTCTTGGGCTGGAGAACGCCCGGAAAGAGCTGTGGGAACATTACTGTCTGGCCTCGGAAGCATTGAGCGAGCTGCCCCGGAATATTGCTTTTCTGAAGCATTTATTGAATTATATGGTTAACAGGAACCGCTGAACTGCACACATGAAATCATACAGTAAACGGCAAGCCTCTGCACTTGGAGGTTTGCCGTTTCTTCTTGCTGCTGTCACCAAGAGAGATAGTTAATAAATTTTTAATAAACAGCGCGTAAACTGACAATACAGTAAGGGGCAAAGATGTAGGAATAAACTGTTTGGACAGCGGAGCGGATGACTATCTTCCAAAGCCATTTGCACTCGAGGAATTGCTGGCAAGAATGAGGTCGACTAGGATATGTACTCCGAAAATAAGGGCAGTGCGATTACAGAAATGAAAATACGCTGCCATACGTCCCCTTATACACGGGTTGTCCGAATTTCCGTACCCATTCATCGAACAGCTTCTGGGAAATGCCATTGGCGACAATTACATAATCCGGATGGTCATACTCAATAATGTCGGGAAGATATTCCGAAAATCCGTACATGGAGCGTTCAAAAGCAGTCCATCCCAGCGCGCCAAGGGAGGCTTTCGTAATAAATGGATCCTGCCTGCCGTCACACAGCACATCACCGCCGCGGAACATCACATAACCGGATGAACCATAACGGTCAAGGACTTTGGGCCGGGTTCCTTCAGGGGTACGCTGCAGAATGTAGTTCATTTCATCCACCGGATAATTGTACGCATTAATGACAGGCGGAACCATGAATATATACGCAATATTTAGAAGTAACCCTGCTGCAAGCAACAGCCTTAGTGTGCTTTGCCGGATTAGAATACCTGGTTTGCGTAAGAACGCCAGGGGAATAGCTTCAAAAAATACAGCTCCAAAATAAGGGATGAAAAGCCACATAAACAAGTTCTGCTTAAAGTTGGACACACCCAGATACAATATACCGAGCATGAAAAAATAACGAAAAGGTTTTCCCTGTAGTGCAAAAGGAAGGGTACAGGCAAAAAACAGCAGCAATATCATAAGGGGCAGATTCTCCAGACTGTTGTAATGAATCGGCTTCCATTCATTGATAAGCAGATTGAAGTTTTTTTGCGTCACCGTCAGGATATACAGAAGACTCTTCAGTCCTCCAGGATTTGCAATGCCAATCAGCCAGACCAGGACAAAGACAATGGTTTTATGTAAATTCAGCGTTCGATTCAGTAAGGATTCTAGCAGTGCCATACCGGTAAATACGGCAATGACTAGCCACACACCTGCATGGAAATTGGCGATGGCCAAAGAAAGGGCGATCATAGCAACGGCATATTTAGTTTTAGCTGACAGTTGATACTCCCTCAGATAAACGAAGAACCAGACAATCATGAACGACGAAATCATCTGCGGACGGCCTTTGAAGTAGTTGTAATAAACCCAGCATGAAATCAGCAGTACAAAAGGGAGCAGAAGAACATGCTCCTCCTGAAGTCCCAGCTCTTTGCGCGATATTTTACCTAGACGTAACAGTCCAAGCACTAAAAAGAACAAACAAGCCGCAGTCAAAACGTACACTCCCGGCCAGCCGAATGCCTGATAGAGCGGTGCAACGAGGATTTGAAATCCAACTTCATGCGGGACATATGGCAGCTTGTCACCGTAAAACGTATGAATGGCATGATGCAGGACTTCTCCGTGATTGATCATATAACGGCCAACCTCAATATGCCAGAAGGTATCGGGATCATTGTAGGAAAACTTGGGAAACATTAACAGAACAATCCCGATAATCACTATTCCGTATATCGATTTGACTATTTTAAGCTTCATGTTGACTGCCTCCCCCTGGGTTTTGAGTTCTATTATAACCTCCTATTCTTAAAGGAAGGTAAAGACATCCAATAATCCTGCTAAATTAATAGTTCGTTAAGAATTGCTTCACGGCCAGTTTATACTTAGCCATTACACTCAGACTAGACGAACCATAAATGGATAACAGGAGGATGTAAGGCTGTGCTTACTTTGTATAATTCCCCCTTACTGCTGCTCTAATCTCTATAGTTTCATCCTGCAGCGCACGATATGAACTAATGAAACGGAGTGAAGTGTATGCATCAACTATTGACATGGATAACTGAAACGGCGCTTCATCTTGTACATTCACTGGGGATCTGGGGGATATGGATCGGAATGATCCTGGAGAGCGCCTGCATCCCTATCCCCAGTGAGGTAATTATGCTCAGCGGCGGCTTTCTGGTTGCCCAGGGATCACTTTCATTTTTGGAAGTGGTCGTGGCAGGTTGTATTGGGAATCTCATCGGCTCGATCATTGCCTTTTATGTCGGCCGTGCCGGAGGAAGACGCTTGCTCGATAAATACGGCAAGTATATCCTGCTGAATGCGCATCATCTTGAGCAGGCGGAACGCTGGTTCAATAAATTTGGAGAGGGCACCGTATTTTTTACGCGGATGCTACCCTTTATACGGACCTTTATCTCTTTGCCGGCAGGAATTGCCGGAATGAAAACTTGGAGATTTATAGGATTTACCTTGCTGGGTTGTATCCCTTGGAATGTGGCTCTTGTCTATTTGGGATACCGTTTAGGCGGGAACTGGAGCGTCGTGGAACAGTATTTGCGCCCAGTCAGTTATGCGGTTGCCGGAGCCGTAGTGCTTCTGTTGGCATGGTGGTTACTTCGTAGAAAGAAAGAACGGGCAGTTTAAACAGTTTTACGTCTTAATAAATCCACCTTGTGCTTTTGGATTCTTCTTGAATTATCGTATGATAAGGAAATCATGGAACTAATAAGAGGCGGGTGATTGACCGGATATGTCCATACGTTTGAAATTTCTGCTGTCCTATGCGGCTATGCTGGTGGTACCGCTGCTTCTGCTTGTTCTTACTGCTCTGCTGCTGACGGTTGTCTATCACGGAGATGTGCAAAGTCTGAAAAGCGCATATGAGAGCAAATTTGAAGGAATGGAAGAGAGCGATACTCGTAACCTGATTAAACATACCTTCATGCAAAATACAGATTTACTTACAGATACAGCCTTTCTGGACGAATTATCTGCTGATATGCTCAAAAAAAACACGTCAATCTATATCCGCTCAGGGAATAAGTCACACTATGCCTCAGAGGATCTCCAGCTTAAACAGGGGTTAACCGATGAATTGCCGCCGTTCAAACAAGCGGGATCCCATAGCGAGCCTTTCAGAACGAAATATGACAATGACTGGTATAAGGTTGCCCAGTTCGATTTATTGTCCAGCCATGCAGAGCCGGTAAGCATTTTCCTGGTGAGTAAAATTGATCCTTTGGTTCATTTTGTGCGGACATTCTTCCCTATTCTGTTTCTGTCGACGATAGTCGTACTTCTGCTGACACATACCCTGCTGACAACCTATATGTCGAGAAGGATTATCCGCCCCTTGCTCGAACTGCGCAAAGCAGCCCGAATGGTGTCGGAGGGGGATTTGGATTTTCAGGTCCAGATTGACGGCAAGGATGAATTGGGGCAGCTTGGGTTGGCCTTTGAGGAAATGAGGTCCCGACTTCAGCAGTCTATACAGATTCAGCAGCAATATGAAACGAACCGTAAAGAGCTGATCACGAACATATCACATGATTTAAAAACGCCAATTACTGCTATAAAAGGCTATGTGGATGGAATATTGGAGGGCGTGGCAGATTCACCCGAAAAAAACGAGAAATATATGCGAACCATTGCTGCCAAAGCCGGTGAAATGGATCATCTGATTGATGAATTATTTTTGTACTCGAAGCTGGATATGCAGAAGCTGCCTTTTGCGTTTGAGTCGGTACGTATTGTGCCTTTTCTAAATGATTGGGCGGAGGAGCTCAAGGTGGAGCTGGAGAAGCAGGAGGTAGATCTGCGCATAGCGATAAACGGCGGGGAAGAGGCAAGGGTAGCTGTAGACCGTGATTCCTTCAAACGTGTGTTTGGCAATATCATTCAAAACAGTCTGAAGTACATGGATAAGCCGGAAAAGAGAATCACCATCCAAACCTCGATAGAAGCGCAGCAGTTTACTCTGGCCATTGGCGATAACGGATCGGGGATTCCGGCGGAGGCGGCTGGGCACATCTTTGAACGGTTTTACCGGGCAGAGCAGTCCAGGAATACAAAAACGGGCGGAAGCGGCCTGGGTCTTGCCATTGCCAAACAGATTATTGTGGAGCATGGAGGGACCATTTATGCGGATAGTGAGCTAGGCGAGGGGACCGTGATACACATTGTTTTACCGATTGAACAAGGAGGTGCTGGAGAATGAAACGAACGATACTGATTGTAGAAGATGAGTCTTCGATTGCCGAGCTTCAGCGGGATTACCTGGAGATGAACGGTTTTGAAACCGAAATCGCTGTTAATGGAGAACAAGGTCTTGAGCTTGGTCTTAGCGGCAAATTCGAATTAATTATACTGGATGTTATGCTGCCCAAGCTGAATGGCTTTGAGGTGTGCAAAAAAATCCGCGATGAACTGGACATTCCGATTCTTATGGTTACCGCCAGACGCGAGGATATTGACATTGTTCGCGGATTAGGCCTCGGTGCAGATGATTATATGACCAAACCCTTTAAACCCGGAGAACTGGTTGCCAGAGTAAAGGCCCATTTATCCCGGTATGACCGTTTGAAAGGGCGCGGCTCCTCTACAAGCGAATTGGAGATCAGAGGGCTTCGTCTGAATCCGGATGCCCGCAGCGCTTATGTCAGGGATGAGGAGATTACGCTGACGACCAAGGAATTTGATTTGCTATATTTTCTGGCGCTCCATCCCAATCATGTATTCAGCAAAGATCAGCTCTTTGAGCGCTTGTGGGGCGTAGACTCCCTGGGAGATACACAGACAGTGACTGTGCATATCCGCAAGCTGCGCGAAAAAATCGAAGAGAATTCGGCCAATCCGCTCTACATTGAGACGCTTTGGGGTTCCGGCTATCGTTTCCGTTCCTGAGTGCCTCTATGTACACATACAAGCCAATGCAAATCCATGGGATGCTGCTTTGGCTTTTTTTGTTGCTTAACGGGAGTTAAGAATTATTTAAGGGTCTGTTCACAGGCACTTTAGATTTACCCGTTAATCTAATAGCACGGGAAGCTTCCGGGAATAAAACTGAAGTATCCACACCAAGGGGGAGAGGTCATGGAATATATAGCCAAGCTAACAGGAGTCAGCAAAAAATTCCGTAACGGTAGAGGCATTAGCGGCATGGATATGGCGCTGCAGCAGGGAGATATCTACGGTTTGCTTGGACCCAACGGTGCCGGCAAAACCACACTTTTGAAAATGCTGACCGGCTTGATTTCTCCGAGCGTCGGAAACATTTCATTGTTTGGGCAAGATCTGGAGGAATCCTTATCAGCAGGTATGCGGAGTGTGGGCTGTATGATCGAATCCGCCGATTTTTATGATTATATCACAGCAGCACAATACTTAAAGCTAAACACCAACTTCTATCCGGAACTCAGGTCCCGGCGGATTGATGAAGTTCTTGAAGCGGTGGGTCTTGCCGCTTTTGCCAAAGAGAAAATAAGAAACTTCTCTACCGGCATGAAGCAAAAGCTCGCAATGGCTTCTTCTATTCTGCATTATCCGGAGCTCGTGATCTGGGATGAACCGACAAACGGGCTGGATATTGAAGGCGTTGTTCATTTTCGTGCGCTCGTTAAGCAATTATCCGTTGAAGAAGGAATTACCTTCCTGATTTCCAGCCACATGATTCATGAACTGGAGCAGCTATGCAATAGAGTGGGTATTTTGCATCAAGGCGTTTTGGTTCGCGAAGGTAATGTGCAGGAGCTGCTGACGGACAATATATCCCTGGAGGAGTATTATATTGCCGAATTACAAAAAGGGAAGGAGATGATGGAGCTTGGACGGCTTAACAGCAGGGCTTAAAAATGAAATACAGCTCATGATCTACCGCAAAAAAACAATTTTCTTCTTTTTGGTTTCCGCGTTGCTTCCTGTTCTGCTGATTATATTACTCCATACGCTTCAACCCATTCTAGGACTTGCTGCCATCAGCCCTTCTTATCCGGTTCAAATGCTGGAAATCTATACTGTATTCTTGATTCCCTTGTTTATGTTTCTAGAGATTGCCGATTGTTTTCCGCAGGAAATATCATCGCGCACCCTGAAGCTGGCGCTGCTGAGGCCGATCACAAGATTGGGGGCTTACACGGCAAAATTTCTGGCTCTCGGAGTGGCCATCGGCGTGTTGCTCATGCTTCTGGGTATCGTGAGCACGCTGTGCAATCTATTCTTCGGGACACCAGGGGCGGGAAGCATTAATCTCTTCGGTGTAGGGAAAGCCTACGCCGCAGCCTTCCTGTCCATGTGGTCTATGGCCGCCCTATTCGTATTCATCGCTCAATTTTTCCGCAGCGCCTCCGGGTTTCTGATATTTTCCATACTATTCTATACCGGAGCTAAGGCAGTTCCTTACCTTATAAACGGATTTTCTTCTTTCTCCATTACTGCCTATACAGATTGGTATTCGTTATGGTTAAGCCACAGCATCGCCAGCGGCAGGCTCGTTACATCTTCTTTATTCCTCTTGTCCAGTTTGGTTATGTTTCTAATGTTAGGCTATATCTTCTTTGAACGTAAGGAGGTCTAGCGGTTAAATTGCCTCAGGTTATGAACTTGTCAATTAATGCATAAATGAGAGGGGAATCCACCTATGAATACAATTCATCCGCCCGGGCAGGAAGAACGCCAGCTATGGAATAAGGTTCCACAAGTTACGATTTTCTTCTGGATTATTAAAATTATGGCCACCACTGTAGGTGAGACCGCAGCAGACTTTCTTAATTTCAATCTGAATTGGGGCCTGACCATCACAACGCTTGCGATCAGTGGTTTGCTCCTAATCTCCCTATACTTCCAGATGGACGCCAAAAAATACGTACCGTCATTGTATTGGATCACCGTTGTGCTGATAAGTGTGGTTGGTACACTGATCACCGATAATCTTGTAGACAATCTTGGAGTTCCGCTGGAATCAGCTACGCTTTGTTTCTCTATAGCTTTATTGATAACTTTTGTAGCTTGGTACGCCAGTGAGAAAACCTTGTCGATCCATTCCATTACCACTGCTAAGCGGGAAGCCTTCTACTGGCTGGCGATTCTTTTTACCTTCGCCTTGGGTACGGCTGCTGGTGATCTTGTCGCAGAGAGTATGAACTTGGGATATGGGGTCTCAGCGGTAATCTTCGCAATAATCATTGGTGCTGTTACCTTCGCGCACTTCCGTTTGAAGCTGAATGCTGTGGCTGCATTCTGGATCGCTTATATATTAACCCGTCCTTTGGGAGCCTCGCTCGGAGATTATTTATCGCAACCCCGCAGTGAAGGTGGACTTGAATTAGGTACGACCGGTACCAGCTTAATTTTTATTGTGATTATTTTCGGATTGATCCTGTATTTAACCAAGTCCAAGAAGGATCAGATTGCGGCTTAAGTTCGCTTGTCCCTGATCCAATACTTAAGATTTATTTAATAGTCTATTCACGGTGAATTTAGGAATATGGCTTAGGCTGAAGCAGCAAGTGAATTTAGCATTGAGAGGAAGATAGAAGAATGAAGAAGAAGTGGTTGTTAACTGGAAGCACGCTAGGAATTAGCGGTGCTATAATGCTGGCTACCGGATTTACGGTGTTTGCGGGAACCTCTGGTTATGATGATTACAAGGCTGCGCTGAAGAATACGGCGCAGAATCTGGAGAGTGTTACTGTCCAGGCGGAAGCTCGCCTTAAGGACAATGGCAGCCTGCTTAGCCAGGTGCAGAGCAATTTGAAGGCCAGCCTGCAGAATGAAGTGGTGAGCGGAACCGTCAAAATCGACGGCAGCGCTGGTTCGCAGAACATCAGCCTTTACAGTCAGCCGGATGGCCAAGTCTGGAAAAGTGATGCTTCCGATACTTACTATGTGAAGCAAGACCAAGCCGATAAGGATGATCAGACAGCGGGTAAGAAAACAAATGACGATGTTTGGTTCAGCAATCAGGGAGAGACGGTTATTGATGCGCTAATCGGGAACTTAAAGAATGAAATTACTTCTACTACCGGCAGTGACGGGTCCAAGAATATTTCACTTCAACTGGAAAGCGCGCAAATTCCGGCTGCCTTGCAGGCCCTGGCACCTATCGCCTTTAAACAACTGTCGGATCCTTCAGAACGAGGGGACCGTCCAGACAATGATTCGGTTGATATTCAAAGTGATCCCGAAGAACTGTTTCAACAAAGTCTGTTTAACATTAAGGAGATTGCTCTGACAGATGGTGTGCAAATTCAAAGCATCAGCCTGAATGCAGTGATTAATCCATCCAATGAAATTCAGCGCCAGCAATTTGAGATCACATTTACCGGACTGGACGCGAAGGGAGTATCCCATACCCTGACTGCCAACCTGGATGTCCAACTGTCCGGCATGAATGGAACAACTCCGGATACCATTGACTTGACCGGTAAGCATGTAGTGCAAGTAAAGGATGATCATGAAGACGGGCATCACGAATAACCCCGGCGGAGAATGACTATCCCATTGGATTGGAATACGGGCGGATTAAGGACATGACGTTCTTATCCGCTCTTCTTATAGCCACCTATATTAATAATTGCAGCAGAGAGGAGCGAACTATACATGTACGATTATATAATTGCTGTGATTCAAGGCATTGTCGAAGGAGTAACTGAATTTCTGCCGGTATCCTCCACAGGCCATTTAATACTTAGCGGTTCCCTTCTGGGATTCACCGGAGATAAAGCTGACACCTTTGAAATCATTATTCAACTGGGAGCCATTCTAGCCGTTGCAGTCATTTACTGGCGGAGGATTCTTGGTCTGCTAGGTCTGGTAAAAGCTGAATCCGGGAGCATGAACACAAATGGAGGGTGGAAATTGAATCTTATCCATATCATCCTGGCTTGTCTGCCCGCGATGGTGCTTGGACTCGTTCTTCATTCCTTCATCAAAACCTATCTGTTCTCTCCCTATACCGTGCTTGCTGGACTTGTGTTTGGAGGATTGTTTATGCTGTACGGCCAGAAGAGACAAATTGCGGTACTAGCGGAGAATATTGACCAGCTAACCTACAAGCAAGCCATTAAGATAGGTTTGTTCCAGTGTTTGGCCTTGTGGCCGGGCTTTTCCCGTTCCGGAGCAACAATCGCAGGGGGCTTGCTTGGGGGGGCAGGCTACAAAGCCGCAACTGATTTCTCCTTCCTTATTGCTATTCCGATGATGGTGGCAGCGAGTGGTTATGAACTTCTTAAGAGCTATCAAACCTTAACAGCGGCCGATGCCGGATTTTTCATCACCGGCTTTCTTGTAGCCTTTGTCGTTGCACTGCTGGCCGTAATTACATTCCTGAAGCTGCTGCAGCGGTTGAAGCTTGCACCCTTTGCTTATTACCGGTTTGTACTGGCTGCCGTATTTTTGATTTATCTGCTGGTTCGCTGATATCTCACTGGGTTTACAAAGGTTCTATCTCCAAATGTCGATAGGCTTGGCATCCCGGCTTTTACCGAGGGTGCTCAGCCCGTAGATATCTTCAAGGGTCCGCAACAATGAATAATGATTTGTTTTTACCGCTAGTGCACCTTTCTTAACATTAGCGCCGACGATGAATGTCGGTATTTTATTATGTTCGCTCATATCATCCTCATCCCAGGTTACAATGAGCAGACTGTTATGTTTAATGGCCCAGGCAGCATAGGAGGACAGATGATTCTTAAGCCACTGGTCCGCTGTTTTGACGCTGCCGTCATGCATATCATTATTCAGGCTCGGAATGACAAAAGAAACGGTCGGCAACTGATTGAAATCCTTGGGAAAATTGGATAACGGCATGTTGAGGCTGGCAGGCAAATTGGAGAAATTCACCCAGGGGTTATGTTTTCGTGCATATTTCGTCTTCAGATCATAAGGACCCGTATAGCCAACTTTAGGCAAGCCTTCGGAGTAGCCTCCAAATGTAAGTCCATGACGAATGAGCTCGGAAGCCAGATTAGCGCGGTGAATTGGAGCGTGGGAAAGGTCATCCGTAACCCCTTGATTAGAGCCGGAGAAGAGATCTAAATAGTTCGGCTGGCTTGGGTGTTCTATGGCATAATGGTTGGTAAGGCTCAAACCTTGTTTGGCCAGGCTGTTCATATACGGTGCAGATGGATTGTTTAGAATCTTGTGTGAGGAATGGTTTTCTTCGACTACAATGACGATATGCTCAATAGTTGGCTTAACAGCATTGGACTTATTCGCCGTCAGAGAAGTGGAAGCCAGCATAGCCGCACTGTCTGAAACGGGGTGGGCCGGAGAATTGACCCCTATTGTTATTAAAGCTATAGAAGCTATCATTAGTTTGGATTTGAACATTATCCTTACCTCTTTCGTATGTAAAATCTAGAGCATTTCTTATTCTACACTCTATTTATTAAAATTCTCTAAAGAATGAGAGCCGTTGTACAATTCAATCTGTCTGGACGGTTCAAGATATATCCAGACTAGTGTTCAGAGAACGGGAGAGATAACATTGAGCGCTTTATTCGAAGTACATTGCCGTAGGAACTGTCCGGTCAGCGGTTTAGCTAGGCGGTTTGCATAAGGGCAAATAGAAACAAGGCATTACCGGCACCCATAAGGGGTGCCGGTTTTTTCATTCTCAAGAAAGGTCATTTGTTTATCCGTTCATTATGAAAAAAAAGTAAAGATTGACATACTTAATAGTAATAATTACAATTAAACTCAATGTTAATAGTAATAATTACTATTAAAACTGCAATCCAATTCTAACCGCTTGGAAAGGAGTATATAAAACTTTCGGCATAGGGGTTCTGCCAGAAATCTTATCATTGCGAATTATCATTCTATGGAGGTATCAAATGAAAGAAAATCAAAAGAAACTCACAAACAAGCGAGCTTTTTCTTATGCAGCCTTGGTGTTGTCAGTGCTCTTATTGCTGGCCGGCTGTTCAACGGGTTCCAAGCAATCTGACCCTTCACCCGGCGCACAAAACACCAGCAAAGTGAAAGACGATTTAGTACTGGCCGTTGGTATCATGGATGGCGGACAGTTTGATCCTAAAAAAGGCTGGGGAATGACCCAAATCCGTCTGACCCATAGCTCACTGCTGGCTATCGACTCTGATCTCAACTTTATTGGGGATCTTGCAAAATCCTATACGATCAGTGAGGATGCACTAACATGGACCTTCCCGCTTCGCGAGGAAGCCAAATTCTCCAACGGGGAGCAGGTTACTCCGGAAGATGTCAAGTATACATACGAAATGCTCAAGGAAGACGGCATTAAATTCGATTTATCTTTCGTTAAGTCGATTGATGTATTAGAGAACAACACGATCGCTATTACGCTTAATGAACCGCGCTCTACCTTTGTAAGCCAGCTTACAGAGATCGGAATTGTGCCTAAGGCCCACTATGATGAACATTATTCCGAGAACCCGGTCGGTTCCGGCCCTTATAAGGTGGTTCAATACAATGAAGGACAGCAAGTTATCATGGAATACAATACGTACTGGTACGGCAAAGAGCCGCAGTTCAAAAAATTGACCTTCCTGCTTCTCGAAGAAGATGCCGCCCTTGCCGCCGCAAAAGCTGGAGAAGCCGACATTGTCTACGTTCCGCCGACTTTCGCAGAGCAAAAGGTAGAGGGAATGACCCTACGCAGCTATGAGAGTATTGATTCCCGCGGGATCATGCTGCCTGCAGTCCCTAGCGGCGGTAAAGGCTTGACCAATGGCAAGGAAGTGGAAACAGGTAATGATGTGACCTCAGATCTCGCTATCCGTCAGGCACTTAATGTTGGTCTGGACCGCCAGAAGCTACTGGATGTGGCACTTGATGGACATGGTAAAAAAGCATATTCCCTCGCCGATGGTTTGCCATGGTTTAACGAAAAAACCGTGATCGAGGACGGGAACATTGAAGCGGCAACCAAAATCCTCGCCGATAGCGGCTGGGTAGATACGAACAAGGACGGCATTGTGGAAAAAGACGGCCGCAAGGCTGAGTTTGACATGTATTTCAGCTCCAGTGACCAGCTTCGCAGTGACCTGTCCCTAGCTGCTGCAGATCAAGCGAGTGCTTTCGGCATCAAGATCAACCTCATCGGGGTTACATGGGATGAGATTTATCTTAAAGGCAAGACAGCAGCAGTGGCATGGGGAGGAGGTAGGCATCACCCTTACCAGCTGTATACGATGAATGCCTCAGACCAAATCGACAAGGGCATTGGCAATATGTCTAATTACCACAATCCCAAGGTGGATGAGTACCTGCATCAGGCGCTCACGTCTTCCTCACTCGAAGAGGCCAATAAATACTGGAAGCTTGCCCAATGGGATGGAGAAACGGGCTTCAGTGGCATCGGAGATGCTCCGATCGTTTGGCTGGTGCGCGTTGACCACTTGTATTTGGCCAATGAGAAGCTGGATCTTGGTAAACAGCCGATTCACTCGCACGGTCATGAGTGGGCATTATTCGGCAATGTAACCGAATGGACATGGGGTAAGTAGGAAGGGGAAATATTGTGGCCAAAAGCATCGTTATTCGCCTGATTCGCGTTGTAACCCTGCTGATCGGATTATCCATTCTGACCTTTTCACTTATTCATCTGTCTCCAATGGACCCGGTCAATGCCTATATCGGTGGGGACAGCTCAGCGTCGCCAGAGCAAATTGAAAAAATCAAACAATATTGGGGTGTAGACAAAAGCCCGGTGGAACAATACCTTGCTTGGGCAAAAGCATTGCTGCAAGGCAACTTTGGGATTTCAAAGCTGTATCGCAGCCCGGTCATCGACATTATCCAAAGCCGGTTTTTAACATCACTTGCTTTAATGGGGACAGCATGGATTTTATCGGGAGTCATCGGATATGTACTAGGAATGACTGCCGCAATGAACCGGGGCAAATGGATGGACAAGCTCATTAAATGGTACAGCTATACGCTGGTATCCACTCCAATCTTCTGGATGGGCCTCATTCTATTAATCGTATTTGCTGTCTGGCTTAAATGGTTTCCTGTGGGTTTGGCCATGCCGGCCGGGGTGATGGAAAGTGATGTGCGGTTCATCGACCGGATTCATCACTTTGTGCTGCCTGCTCTGACATTGAGCATTCTGGGAGTCGCCAATGTTGCGATGCACACCCGCGAGAAAATGATTGATATTCTAAACACAGAGTATGTCATTTTTGCCAGAGCAAGAGGGGAAAGCAAGTGGCAGATATTTAAAAATCATGGTGTTCGAAATTCGATCATTCCCGCGATTTCCCTGCAATTTGCCTACTTTGGCGAACTTTTTGGGGGCTCTATGCTGGCCGAGCAGGTATTTGCTTATCCCGGGCTGGGCAGCACCTTGACCACTGCAGGTTTAAAGGGGGACCTCCCGTTAATGGTGGGCATTATTCTGATTAGCTCCTTGTTTGTTTTTGCAGGGAATCTGATCGCCGACATTTTGAATAAGGTTGTAGATCCGCGCATGAAGGGGGAGGCCTGAGATGCTGACCATACCTGAAGGAATGAATGTACGCAAGAAAATGATTCTGCTGCTTGCGTTGTCTTCCGGCTTTCTGCTGGCCATATTGATTCTCAGCTTTTGGCTGAGCAATGACAATCTCCGATTGAGTGCGGCAAGCAAGAATCTTGCCCCAAATCTTCAATATATATTCGGTACAGACTGGCTCGGCAGAGATATGTTCACACGTACCCTCAAAGGACTGCGCCTCTCACTGGCGGTAGGAGCGTTCGCCTCCATCCTCAGTGTCATCATCGCTACTGTAATGGGGATTTGTGCGGCGACCTTTGGCAAGACAGTAGATGCCGTCATTTCCTGGTTAATTGATTTGTTTATCGGTATGCCTCATCTCGTGTTTATGGTTTTGATCTGCTTCATTGCAGGTGGTGGAATACAAGGCATCGTACTCGGTGTATCCCTTACGCATTGGACAGGGCTGGCAAGGGTAGTCCGTTCCGAAGTGCTGCAAATTAAAGGTGCGGAATACATTCAAATCTCTAAAAGCTATGGAAAATCAGCTTGGTATATCGCAACAAAACATATACTGCCTTCTATTTTCCCCCAAATTATGATTGGTTTTCTGCTGATGTTTCCGCATGTGATTTTGCATGAAGCCGCATTAACATTCCTGGGTTTCGGGCTTTCTCCTCAAACTCCGGCTATTGGGATCATATTATCTGAAGCGATGAACCATATTTCAACCGGCAAATGGTGGCTGGTGGTGTTTCCGGGACTGCTTCTGGTCGTAGTGGTTAAGAGCTTTGACAGTATCGGCGAACAGCTTCGTATTCTGATGGAGCCTGCCAGTTCCAATGAATAGAGGGATGGATAATGACTAATGTACAGAATAAACGGCTGTTGCAGGTTGAGAACCTGTCCATTGGCTTTTCACAATATGTGAAAGGTACGCAAAGACGGATGATCCAACCGATAACGGATATGCATGTGGACATTGATGAAGGTGAAATTGTTGCCGTGGTAGGAGCGAGCGGTTCAGGGAAAAGCCTGTTGGCACATGCTGTGCTGGGTATCTTGCCAGGCAATGCGATCAGCAGCGGAAGCATCTTATACCAGGGAGAAGAGTTGACGCAAAAGAGAAAGGAACAGCTCCGGGGCCGGGAGATCTCATTCATTCCACAGTCCGTCAATTATCTTGATCCTCTTATGCGAGTCGGGAAGCAGGTACAGATCGGGCTGGATCAGGCAACCGCACAGGCTAAGCAAGAAGAGCTATTCGCAAGGTATGACCTGAAAAAAAGTGATGGACGTCTGTTTCCGTTTGAATTATCGGGCGGGATGCTGCGCAGGGTGTTGTTCGCGACAAGTGTCAGAGAAGGGGTGAAGCTGGTTATTGCCGATGAGCCGACCCCCGGAATTCATCCGCAGGCACTCTCCGAAATCTTGCGGCAACTTAAGCAATTCGCTAAAGAGGGGGCCGGAGTAATGCTGATTACTCACGATATCATGTCGGCGCTGGAAATTGCTGACCGGGTGGCCGTGATCAAGGATGGAACAACAGTGGAAATCTCCGCCGTTTCGGCTTTTGAAGGCAAAGGGGAACGATTAAAAACCGATTACACCCGAAGGTTATGGCGGGCCTTGCCGCAGAATGATTTTGATTTGGAATTTAAGCGAGAGGAGGCGGAGTCATGTCTCTGATCGGAGAAAGCTTAGGTCATTATTATCAAAAAGACCGCTGGATTTTTAAAGAGATCAACCTGTCAGTAGCCCCGGGCGAGGTTCTTGGGTTATCAGGTTACAGCGGATGCGGAAAAACTACACTGTCCCGAATATTGGCCGGGTATATCCCCCCGCGTGAAGGGAAGGTAACGTCAGATCAGATAGACATGAAGGGGCCGGGATTTCGGCCTGTCCAGTTAATCTACCAGCATCCGGAAAAAGCGATTAACCCCAAGTGGCGTATGCGGGATGTTGTAACGGAGTCCTATACTCCTTCTCAGGACATTCTGGATGCTTTCGAAATCCGCAAGGAATGGATGGACCGTTGGCCGATTGAACTCTCAGGGGGAGAGAAGCAGCGCTTCTGCATCGTCCGTTCCCTGAATCCTGCCACCAAATATATTATTGCCGACGAGATGACCACAATGCTGGACGCTATTACACAGGCACAAATCTGGAACACTTTTCTCCGCATTTGTAAAAGCAGGGAAATTGGAGTTATTGTGGTCAGCCACGAGACCAGCCTTCTGAACCGGATATGCGATACGATCTATAAGGTGGGCAGCAGTTAAAAAAAGGAACATCTGTAAGGTCATTAGCCCTACGGATGTTCTTTTTTAGCCTGCATAGTTTTATAATGAGAATAATGCGGATGATCCGTTGTTATTGTATTATTCGATTCAAATACCAGCCAAAAATTATATGAATAAGGTTTACAATCCTAACATATCAAACTATGATTTAGCTTGAATATAGATGACAAATCTCATAGGAATTAATATTTACATCACACTAACGGAGGTCGCAAGTTGAAGACAAAAGAGATGGTATTTGCCGCATTATTTGCTGCACTAATAGGGGTATTAGGTATGATTCCACCGATTCCGCTAGGGTTTATCCCGGTGCCCATTACCGCACAAACACTTGGTGTCATGCTGGCGGGAAGTTTTTTAGGTAAGAAGACAGGAAGTCTTAGCCTGATTTTATTTATCGTGTTAGTCGCTCTGGGTTTACCTTTATTATCCGGAGGACGTGGAGGTTTCTCTGCATTAGTCGGGCCGTCAGCCGGTTACATTTTAAGCTGGCCCGTAGCTGCATTTTGTATCGGATATGCGACAGAAAAAGTCTGGTCCAATGTAAAAACATGGAAAGTTATCGTCATTAACTTAGTTTTTGGTGTGATGCTTGTTAGTTTGATCGGTGCGCCGGTTATGGCTTTGATTACACATACCTCTATTTGGGCCGGACTTGTGGGAGCAACCGCATTTTTGCCGGGGGATTGTATTAAAGCGGTCATAGCTGCTATTATAGCGCTACAATTAAAAGCCGTCAGTCCAATCGAAGAGAAGTGATAAAGATGAATCTGATTGAACCCTTACTGCGTTATGCAGAGCAGCAGCCCGACCATATCGCTTTAACCGATGGCGAAGAGAGCCGTACTTATGGGTCATTGGTACAGCGTATGACTACAATTGCACAGGGTATACGGCAAAATGGCCTTCACCATGATAAGATTGCCATTTTATCTGCGAACCGCATTGAATTTGTAGAGGTGTTTTTAGGAGCTATTTATGCCGGGTGTGTTCCCATCCCTTTGGATCCCAAATGGAGTATAAATCAAGTGAACGCTGTTCTACAGCAATGTCAGCCGAAAATGATTTTTGCAGAGACCCATTTGGCAAAGATTCTAGACTTACAGGACACGGCAATTCAACTTCTAACTTTTTCTGATCAGGACATGGGTTCAGGTTCTTATGACAGCTGGTTGCTCACTCTCAAGCCGGAAGCTGAAATGGATGAATCGAATGAATTATTGTTTATCGGCTTTACTTCAGGCACAACAGGAACACCTAAGGGGTATATGCGCACCCACTTGTCGTGGATTCAGAGCTTCGAGGCGACCAAAGAGGCTTTCCTGCTAAACCGCATAGAGCATATGTTAGCTCCAGGCCCCTTTGTTCATTCCTTGTCTTTATTCGCGGTAATGCAGAGCCTATACAGCGGTGCAACCTTTCATATCGTAAAAGAGTTCGATGCCGGCAAGGTTCTACAGTTGTGTAAACAGAATCCCGATGTTATTTTGTTCGTCGTGCCGACGATGATTGAAGCACTGCTCCAGCAGAAGGATAAATTTGGTCAGACACAAATCCAGGCATTAATCAGCTCAGGCGGGAAATGGTCAGAGAGGTCTAAGAATAGGTGCAGGGAGATATTCGGCGCAGCGAAGCTATATGAATTTTATGGCTCATCTGAAGCTAGTTATATCAGTTACCTGGATGTTCATGCCGACAACAAGCCGGATTCAGTAGGCAAACCCTTTTCTGGTGTACAGATATCAATTCGTGATGAGCATCTTCAGGAGGTAACCCCAGGGGGCATCGGGCAGCTTTATATTCGGAGTGATATGATGTTTACCGGGTATTATCATTTGCCGGAAGAGACTTCAGCGGTTTTTCGTGACGGATGGCTGATCATCGGAGACTTTATGTATATGGATCAGGATGGATATTTGTATTTGGCTGGCCGCTCAAAAAACATGATGGTTTCCGGTGGCCTTAATGTTTTCCCGGAAGAAGTAGAGTCTGTGCTGCAGCAGATGCCGGAAATTCAAGAAGTGATGGTACTGGGAGTACAGGATGCCTATTGGGGTGAACAGGTGACAGCACTTGTGAAGTGGAGCGGACAAACGCGTTTATCTGTAGAACAAATCAAGGATTACTGCTGCCGGCAAATTGCGAACTACAAGGCCCCAAAACAGCTCATCACGGTAGAGCAGTTCATTTATACAAGTAGCGGAAAAATTGCCCGGCAGGCAATGAAAGACTACGCGAAAAGATGGATGATATGATAGAGGCTGTAATTGTGATCGCTAAACGGACACCCATTGGCAGGATCGGCGGAGTATTAAGTGCTCTTGAGCCGGAAGCATTATTAGCACCGCTTATTCAGCATATTGTCGCAGAAACGAATGTGCCGAAGGAATTAATTGATGATGTCATCATTGGCAATGTAGTAGGTCCAGGCGGCAACATCGCACGGCTTTCTGCTCTGGAAGCAGGACTGCCAGTGACGGTCCCGGGTGTCACGGTTGACCGGCAGTGTGGTTCTGGTCTGGAGGCAGTCAATCTTGCGGCAAGGCTGATTCAAAGTGGTGCTGGTGAGATTTATTTGGCTGGTGGAGTTGAGAGTACGAGCCGTGCCCCATGGAAAATGGCCAAACCGCAATCGCTAACGGGTGCACCGCAGCTATATACACGGGCCCGTTTCACTCCAAGCGCCTACGGCGACCCGGATATGGGCATTGCAGCCGAGAATGTCGCCCGTAAATATGCGATTTCCCGGGAAGAACAGGACCGTTATGCTTTGAAAAGCCATCAAAAAGCCATTCATTCGCAGCAAACCGGCCGATTTCTGCAAGAGATCGTTCCTGTACAAGCGAATGGCGGATGGGTTACCCTAGATGAATGCCCCAGAGCCAATACTAGCCTGGAAAAGCTGCAGCAGCTGCCGCCAATCTTTCTGGAACAGGGTACGGTAACGGCTGGCAATGCATGTCCTCTGAATGATGGAGCGGCTCTGGTTCTGATGATGTCCCGTGAGAAATGCCGGGAGCTTCAACTAAAGCCTATTTTGCGTGTCGTCGATGCCCAAGCGGCAGGTGTTGATCCCAATTATTTAGGTATGGGGCCTGTTCCAGCTGTTCAAAAGGTGCTTAACCGCCAGCACCTGAGTGTTGCCGATTTGGATATCGTGGAGTTTAACGAAGCTTTTGCCTCACAAGTATTAGCCTCACTACAGGAGCTTCAGATTCCGCAGGAAAAGGTGAATCGTGGAGGCGGAGCACTGGCCATTGGCCATCCTTACGGTGCTTCCGGCAGCATCTTGATCACACGGTTATGCACGGAGATGTTATATAAACCTTATAAACGAGGGCTGGCCACACTAGGCATTGGTGGCGGGATAGGTCTGGCCACGCTGGTGGAGGCGGTCCAATGAATACAGTCCGGCATCAGGTTCATATCACTGCGGAGTGGATTTCTGACTATGCACAAAGTATCGGAGCTCCCTTGAAAATGATAAAAGGTGATCTGATCGCACCTGCCACAATGCCGATTATTTTCTGGCAATTTTTCGATATTCCCTGGTTGAAGACGGATGCCCCCTTAATTCACGGCACGCAGCATTTTACCTACCAGGAACCAATTACCGCAGGGATGATCCTGGATTGTGAATTATCCTTAACGAGGATGGATAAGAAAGAAGTTAGACAGGAACGGATGACCTTTTATTACCACACGCTTATTTATACCTGTGGCGGTAATCTCATAGGGACGGCAGATACCATATTAATCCGGGCAGGTGATTAAGATTAAGAAACGTATAACTGCCGAGGCTGTCCGGCAATATGGTGCTGTCTCTAAAGATACGGCTGCCATTCATCTGAATGCCGAAGCTGCTGTTAAGGCTGGCTATAAGCGGCCTATAGCGCATGGTATGTATATCATGGGGCTGGCACAATCGTTATATCTAACCGATCATCCAGCACAGTGGATTACAACGTATAGCATGAAATTTCATAAACCGCTTGTAGTAGATACAGATGTGGTGTTTCACTTTGAGCCTAGCGACGGTCATATCGAAGTGAAAGTCACATTAGAATCTGGTGATGTGATTGCTTCAGGTACCTTTTCAGTGAAAGAGATGAAGTGATGGATAAAGTAGCCGTAATTACAGGAGCCACCAGAGGGATTGGGCGCAGCATCGCCTTAAAGCTTGGCCAATCCGGTTATCAAGTGATTGTCAACGGGACAAAGCAGGCGCTAATCGACGAGGTTGTGCAGGAGATTCACCGGACAGGCGGCGAGGCGCTGGGGATTTGTGCCAATGTCGCAGATCCGCTTGAGGTCACTGCGATGGTGGATGCTGTCATCGCTAAGTATGGCCGTATAGATGTATTGATACATAACGCCGGTAATTTGCATGACCAGCAATGTCTGCATATGACGGATGAAGAATGGAATTCGGTGCTGGATGTGCATCTGAATGGAGCTTTTTATAGCATTCGCCGGGCACTGCCTCATATGCAACATCATGGCGGAGACATTCTTCTGATGACCTCCACTGCCGGATTAACAGGTTCGATTAAGCAGGTGAATTACAGTGCGGCCAAAGCTGGAATGCTTGGAATGATGTGGACGCTCGCAGCCGAACTAAAGCGCAACGGTATTAGGGTAAATGCCATTGCGCCTGCTGCCTTAACGGATATGACCCGGCCTGTCATCCAGCATATGAAGGAAAAGTACGCCAGCCGCAAAGAGCCGTTCCCGGAGTTCTGGCAGGTGGGGGAAGCAGATGATATTGCCCGGTTCGCAGCCGCATTGCTGGAACAGCCGGATATTGAGTTAACAGGTGAAATATTTGGTGTGAATGGTTCGAAGGTAACGAAGTGGCAAAAGCCGGAGCCTGCTTTTACCGAAACCGGCATAGAGGCATTTTTCAAAACATGGCGGCAACAGAAGGGTAGTCATTAAATGCTGACATTCGATCACGTTCATTTTTATTATAAAAAAGGGCAGCCCGTCATAGAGGATTTAAGCTTTACGATTGAGACGGGGGAGTTCGTGGCAATTGTCGGGGCGAATGGCTGCGGCAAGTCTACAATTGCCAAGCTAATGGATGGATTGCTGCTTCCAAAACAAGGGGATGTAACCTTTCAGGATCTAAACACCTCCAGACCCGCAGACCTTAGGATGATCCATGAGCAGATAGGGTTTGTATTCCAGAATCCGGAGGACCAATTCATTACTACAACGGTGATGGATGAAGTGATCTTTGGATTGGAAAACATTCGTGTGCCAAGGGAAGAAATACGCTGCCGGTTGGATCAAGCCCTACAGGCTGTGCAAATGGAGAATTATTTGGAGTCGATGCCCCATCAGCTCTCAGGCGGTCAAAAGCAACGGGTAGCTATTGCCGCCATCCTGGCTATGCAGCCCCGGATTATTATTTTTGACGAAGCTACTTCCATGCTTGATCCGCAGGGGAGGGAGCAAGTGCTTTCGATCATGCAGGAGCTGCACCGCCAAGGCATGACCATTATCCACATCACCCATCATATGGAGGAAGTGCTGGCTGCGGGGCGTATTTTACTCATGGATAAGGGGCGTCTTGTATTTGATGGAGATCCGGTTTCTTTTTTTGAAACGGTGCCCGTTGAAGACTACCAATTAGAACTTCCTTTTGCGGTTCGAGTATATCGAATGCTGCATCCGGACATGCCGCTAACGGTAGATTGGAAGGAGATGATCCGCTCACAATGGTCTACCATCTAAACAATCTAAGCGTGAGTTATGCCGATCGGGCAGCTCTGCAAAATGTCAGCTGCACGATTCAAGAAGGCAAGTGGATCTCTGTCATTGGCCATACAGGCGCCGGCAAGTCTACATTTGTCAAAGTGCTGAAGGGGCTGATTCCGGACATTGCCGGAGAGTATTTGATTAATGATCATCCCATTCCCAAGGACCGTAAAGGACAACTAAAAGCCCTACCTGATATAGGCTACGTATTTCAATATCCCGAGCATCAATTATTTGAATCGACGGTGTACAAGGAGCTTGCCTTTGCTCCTAAGCTGCGTGGGGATACGCCTCAGCAGATAAAGAAGTCGATAGAAATCATTCTTTCGCAAGTAGGTCTGACAGAAGATATCCTGCCATTGGTTCCGTTTCAGCTAAGCGGGGGGCAAAAGCGCCGTGTAGCTATCGCTTCCGTATTGATGATGGATCCGAAGCTGCTTATTCTGGATGAACCTACAGCAGGTCTCGATCCAGTAAGCCATGCCGCATTGCTTCAGCTGCTGAGTAAATGGCAGCAGCAAGGTAATCGCACCGTTATATTCGTATCCCATCAAATGAACGATGTTGCCGAATACTCGGATGAAGTCATGGTATTTCACGAGGGGCAACTCATGGGGCATTATGAGACCGGCACTTTATTTCTGGAACAAGCGGAATTGCTGGAGAAACTGGGTTTATCCCTTCCGGAACCTGTACAAATGTTAAAGGTAGTTGAGGAAATGTCCGGTGAGATAATTGAAGTGGCGAGCTGCAGAGAGCAGGATATATTCGCAAAAGTGCTGCCCATCTGGCAGGCAAGGAGACTCTAAATGTCTAATACCCTGTTAATGGGACAATATTTGGAGACGCACTCCATATTTCACCGTCTGGACCCGCGGACAAAGCTTGTGAGCATGATTATTATCATGCTGAGCTTCCTAATGCTGGACACGTTCGTCAGCTACGTTGTCGCAACCCTTTTTTTGGTTGGCATTATGTGGTTATCCAAAATCCCGTTACAGGTCTTTTGGAGAGGCATGAAGCCGGTCTTGTTTATTTTGATGTTTACTTTTCTCTATAATGCCTTATCCACGAAGGGGAATATCATTTGGTCCTGGTCCGTTATAGAGGTGACAGAAGAGGGACTGCTGAACGGGTTACGTTTCGTTTGGCGTATTGTCTTAATCATCTTGCTGGCTTCTATTTTAACGTTAACTACAAAACCGCTGACCTTAACCCATGGGCTGGAGAAATTACTGGCCCCTTTATCCAAACTCAATGTGCCGGTGGAGCAGTTTTCACTAATGATTGTGATTGCGATCCGGTTTATCCCAACGATTATGCAAGAGCTTGATCGGATTCTCCTGGCCCAGAAGGCCAGAGATTATGATATTACCACCTTAAAGCTGCCAAAACGTATATTTGCCTATATTCCGATTCTCGTGCCTTTGCTTCTAACGGTGATTCAACGTGCCGAACAACTGACTCATGCCATTGATGCGCGTGCTTATGGGAATGGGAAAGGGAGAACTTCCTATAAGCAATTGACATTCCAGCGTGTCGATTATCAAGCAGGCGGAGCAGTTATACTAATGACCGTGATCCTGCTGCTGTTGAAAATTTGGGGATTTTAAGTGGATAGAAGGAGAGATAATGATGAAATGGGCTACACGGGTAACTGAATTATTACAAATTAAATATCCTATTATTCAAGGGGGACTTGCCTATTTAGCCTATGCAGATCTTGCGGCTGCGGTTTCAAATGCAGGGGGATTAGGCCAAATTACCGCTATGAGTCTCCCGGATGCAGATGCCTTGCGCTCGGAAATTGAGCGTGCGCGCACCCTGACGAACCAGCCCTTTGGTGTCAATTTTGCTATTGGCAACCATAATATTAACTATAGGGATCGGGTCCAGACTGCTATTGATGAGAAGGTCCACGCTGTGACGATCACTGGTGGAGATCCTACGGCGATATTAGAGATGATGCAACCCACGGCAATAAAAACACTGGTGCTCGTTTCCTCACGAAGACAAGCTCAAAAAGCGGAACAGCTGGGCGCATCGGCGGTGATTGTTGTCGGGCAGGAAGGCGGCGGGCACTTAGGGCGTGATGATGTTGGAACGCTGGTGCTTGTCCCGCAAGTGGTTGATGCTGTTCAAATTCCCGTCGTTGCTTCAGGTGGAATTGGGGATGGCCGGGGCTGGATGGCTGCCCATGCCCTTGGTGCTGAAGGTATTGAAATGGGGACACGCTTTATCGCCACTCAGGAATGTGTGGACGCCTCCGCCTCTTACAAAAAAGCCTTGATTGAGAGTTCGGAGGCAGATACAACAGTGATCAAACGTTCTATCCATTCACCGGCCAGGGTATTGCGAAGTGCCTACACGGAGAAAATTCTCGAAATCGAGCGCGTAACCCCCACCTATGAAGCATTAAAAGAATATATTAGCGGTGAAGCCAACAAACGCTGGATTTATGAGGATTGTGAAGAAGAGGGGTTCGGTTGGGCAGGTCAAGTGACCGGCATGATCCATGATATCCCAACCGTCGCCGAATTGATCAATAGAATGGTCCAAGAGGCGGAGAAGGTTCGCGGAAAATGGGGAAGCTAGCGTCCACGGAAAGTCCGGCGCAAGTCCTCGGTCCATTTGTCCGGGATTTCCCAGGGGATAAAATGTCCACCTTCTGCATGGGCTGTGATATTGACATGGTTATACCAGGGAGCGCGATCGCTGTCCAGGAAGTTCTGTACGCGGTTTTCGGTTGTGATCCCTGGCGGATTTTCGTAGCCCACGAAGCTAATACCGGTTGGTGCCTCAATGACAGGCCAGCGATCATGAGCGGGTGTCCACGGATAGCGGTTGGCGTTGGCGTAGACGCGTATTGAGGTTTCGATGGCGTTGTTAACCCAGTAGATTGTTGCGTGTGTAAGGATGTCGTCCTTGGAAAAAACATTCTCAACGTTGCCTTTATTATCACTCCATCTTGCCCAGCGTTCCAAGATCCAAGCGAGCATGCCTGCGGGCGAATCGCTTAGTCCAAAGGCGAGGGTGGCTGGGTCAAGGACATGTACGGCGAGATGCGATGCGAAACGGCGATCCAGATTTAGAATCCCCTTCCGGATGTCTTCAGGGATATTGCCGGGTATAGGACGGCCTCCTGCGAAATCCCAAGCGCGCTCCCCGTTGAAGAAGTTAAGTTTCAGCGCTGACCCAATGTGTATCGCATAGAGCTCATCTGGATATTTATGTCCCAGTTGACCTGTCACGAGAGCGCCTACATCACATCCTCCTGCAGCGTATTTAGTATAGCCGAGGATATCTGTCATGAGTGTATGCCAGAGATCAGCAATTTTCCAAAAGTTCATATCCGGGTTGTCCGGCAGTGGCGTCGAAAATCCGAAACCGGGAAGTGAGGGGACGATTACGTCAAAAGCTTCGGCTGGATCGCCTCCGAAGGCGCCAGGATCCGCAAGCTGATCAATGACCTTGGACCAGTGCCAGAATGTCCAGGGCCAGCCATGAGACAAAATTAAGGGTGTAGGGTCTGGTCCTACGCCTGGTTTACGCATAAAGTGCACAGAAACTCCCTCAATGTCTACTTTATAATGTTCATAGACGTTGATCGCTTTCTCGGCTTTGCGCCAGTCAAACTCGTGAATCCAGTAATCAACGAGTCCCTCAAGATAGTTCCGGTTTACCCCGTAAAACCAGTCATCGTTACCGGCGTCTAAAGGCCATCTCGTAGACTTCAGACGAGATAGAACGAACTTAATAACTACACAAAAGGGCAAAAGTAGCGGAGGGGAATTTTGGAACTGTAGGAGCGATAGCGACCGCCTTTGTCACCGGATTTCCACCGCATACAACGGGCTAAATCAAGAAATCTGGGGACAACAGCGGCCGGAAGTCCAAATATTCACCGTAGTTACGTCCTAGCCAAAATGGGAAAATTTTAAATTCAATCTATATAGCTTCCTAATATCCACTATTGAGGTGAAGATCCATGAAGCAACCAGAGATAAGAAAAGCCGCCGTCAAAGATGGCATAACCGTATCAAAGATTATTACTGAATCATTTAAAAGACGAACCGAATTACTTCAGGTATCAGAAACAGAATATCCCAATCATGTTGCGTTTGAAACGGAAAGGATGGCAATAACCAGAATTAACAATTCAACGGTTAAGATTTTATTTGTGAATGATGAACCAATAGGGACCATAGGCACCCGGCAGGAAGGAGAGATTGGAATTATTGATAGACTGGCTATCCTCCCATCCTACAGAGGTGAAAATTACGGAAGGTTATTATTAGAGCATTCAGAAAATGAATTATTTAACAACGATTGTACAGAAATACATATTTCCTTAGTTGCCAGCTATCAAAATTTAAGGAGGTTTTATGTTGAACACGGGTATACCTGCATAAGTTCAACAACTCTATCAGGCTTGCCCTGTGAAGTGCTTTCATTACGAAAATATAAAAGATGAGTTGAGCTGAGAATGGACCATGGTGCATTACCGGGAAGAGAAGAAGGCCGATACAGAAGCCTTTATACAATTTCTCCAGGATCTTCTCTCTGCCTATTCGAATAGAAAAAACGCCTTAGAATCTTAATTGTGGTCTATATAGTTGCTATATACCACAGCATATGATATTTTTGTATGAAAATAACAGTACTTTGTACACGCTCTAAAGTTCACCTAGTAATGTTAATATCTACAAGAGGTTAAGATTGTTTTTAACTATTGTTTAAATTAGGAATAGGCCAACAAACGACCACCCTGGAAATGAAGTTGGCTGTCTCTTCAACATTATTAAGAAAGCGCTTACAAATCTTATGAAAGGAGAAAATTGAATGCGGGAAAAAATTATAATCATTGATGATGATACTGAAACTCGCAAAATATTGGTTCAATCCTTACTAGAGCATGAATATGAAGCTGTTGGATACCCTCACAGCGGACAAGCATTGGTAAGCTTCATTCATTCTCACGATCCTGATTTAATTATTCTTGACCTGTCAATGCCAGGGGCGGGCGGCTTGAACTTATGCACGGAATTGCGTAAATTCAGCGATAAACCAGTCCTTATTACAAGTCATCATACCGAAGATTATCTTAGGATTGAAGCCTTGAACCGGGGGGCAGATGAGTTTATTGCCAAACCCTCCAGCTTTGAGGTATTGCTCGCCCGGATCAGAGCACACCTCCGCAGGTATAAACGGGCTTTCCCTGTTAATCAACGTCATTTAATTGTTTATCCAGGCCTGCAGATCGATCCTACTACCCACACAGTAATGGTCTATGGCAAGGAAGTCTCTTTATCCTCTAAAGAATTCCGACTCCTTGTTGTTCTCGCAAAGAACCCGAATCGAGTATTCCACACCGAAACCTTATACGATCTTATTTGGAAAGACATTAAGCATGGGGACATACGAACCGTCATGGTCCATATTTATAAATTGCGGCAAAAAATTGAAAAAAAACCGAGTGAACCGCTATATATTCATACTGTCAGAGGTGCCGGCTATAAATTTAACGGATCGGTTTCACTATTGATGGAATCCATGGATGCGTAGTATTAAAACACCGTTTATCGAATAATCTAAGACTTTGCTAAAAAAACTTATTTCATTACTTTAACTAGACTTTAACATACGTTGGTAAGATGGACTTGGATGCAAACGATTGCAGTCCGCAAAAAACCAGCTTTTTAGCAGTATATACCTTGCTGGTTTACGGATCACATACTCGTTTTCATACCAAAGGGTACAGGAGGAGAAAAAAGCTAATGGTGAAAAAGAGTTGCAAAGTATTTCTAAGCATGATGCTGCTCTGCTCAATGCTGTGGAGCGTTGCAGTATTGCCAGCGGGCCAAGCAACAGCGGCCACAGTGACCCCGACAGCACCGTCCACAGCAGCGTCTGCAACAACCAGCAACGCGCCGGTTAATAACACGATGATGCAGTTTTTCGAATGGAATACACCTAAGGATGGTGGACATTGGAACCATCTTGCTGCCGAAGCAGCTAATCTGAGCGATGTGGGGATCACGGCAATCTGGATACCCCCTGCTTATAAAGGCCATGTGGGAACCGACGATGTTGGTTATGGCGTTTACGATTTCTACGATCTGGGTGAATTCAACCAGAAAGGAACCGTACGTACCAAATATGGTACAAAAGCTGAACTGAAATCGGCGATCAGCTCGCTTCACAACAACAATGTTCAAGTCTACGGCGATATCGTTGTCAACCATATGTTGGGCGGCGATCAAAGCGAGAACATTAAAGTGACACAAGTACAGGGCAACAACCGCAACCAGACGATTGGCGAGTTTAATACAAACGTTTGGACAAAATACAATTTTGATGGCCGCAACAATGCCTATTCCAATTTCAAATGGAATTGGACGCATTTTGACGGTTCAGGTGACTACGATAAAATTTACCGCTTTCCAGACAAAGCATGGGATTGGGAAGTTAGCACCGAGAACGGTAACTATGACTACCTGATGGGTACCGACATTGACTATGACAACACTGCAGTTGCAGATGAAATAAAAAAATGGGGCGTATGGTATGTCAACGAAATGGGTCTGGATGGTTACAGACTAGATGCTGTTAAACATATCAAATACGGCTTCATGAAGGAGTTTGTAGAAAATGCCCGTGCCAAAACAGGTAAAGAGTTGTTCACTGTCGGTGAATTTATCGGTGGTACAGCTGAATTGAATTCCTACCTGGGCAAAGTGAATCAAAGCATGTCCTTATTTGATTTCCCGCTCCGCAACAACTTTGCGACAGCTTCCAGTTCCAACGGAGGTTATAGCATGCGCAACCTGGCCAGCGGAACATTGACGGGAACAAATTCGGATAAATCCGTTACTTTCATTGAAAATCATGATACGCAGCCTGACCGTTCAGATGCTCATGGCGCACAGGTTCTTGATTGGTTTAAACCGCTTGCTTATGCGTACACTCTGACACGACAGGAAGGTTATCCTTCAGTATTCTATGGTGACTACTATGGAACCAGAAGCAGCAACACTGCTGGTCCTGGAACAGGAAAAATTAAATCGCTGAAGAGCAAGCTTGATCCGCTTCTGAAAGCACGCAAGGATTACGCTTACGGTAAACAAAACGACTATCTTGATAGTGATGACATGATCGGCTGGACTCGTGAAGGTTTGGCTTCCAAACCAAACTCCGGATTGGCAACGGTCATGACAGACCGTGCCGGCGGATCGAAAACGATGTATGTGGGAACAAGCCACGCCGGTGAACAATGGAAAGATATCACAGGCAACTTCTCTGATAAAGTAACTATCGGCTCCAGCGGTAATGGTACATTCAAGGTTAAAGAGGGTTCTGTATCGGTATGGGTACCAGATGTGGCAACTCCAACCGATCAAGCCCCTACAGTACCAACAAATGTACAAGGAACAGCAGTAGGCACTACATCTGTAAATCTGAGTTGGACAGCTTCTACTGACGACAAGGGAGTTGCTAAATACGAGGTTTATCGTGACAGCGCTCTCATTGGTGAATCCACCAGCACTACTTACAACGATTCAACAGTAGCAGCCAACAAGACCTACGCCTATACGGTTAAGTCTGTAGATACAATCGGACAGAAATCAGGCTTCAGCGTTGAGGCTACTGTTACCGTCGGCGGCGGAGGAACGCAAGATCAGCTTCCAACTGCGCCAACGAATGTGAAGGGAACAGCAATAGGCACAACATCTGTCAACCTGACATGGAGTCCTTCCACGGATGACAAGGATGTTGTGAAATATGAGATTTACCGTGACGGTACGCTAAAAGGCGAAGCCACGGGAACAGCATATTCAGACAACACTATAGTGAATGACAAAACGTATTCCTACACAGTCAAGGCTGTAGATACAATCGGACAGAATTCAGCATATAGTGTTCCTGCTGTCGTGAAAATCGGCAACGGTGGACAGCAGCAGCAAGAAGCAAGCTTATTCAGTTGGGATAATGCAAACGTTTACTTCGTCATGACAGACCGTTTCAATAACGGTAATACCAGCAATGACGGCGCTTATGGCAGACCTAAGACTGATGCTTGGGGCTCGAATGTGGGTACATTCCACGGTGGAGATATTAAAGGTTTGACCAAGAAGCTGGAAGAAGGCTACTTCACAGATTTGGGTACAAATGCAATATGGATCTCGGCTCCGTGGGAACAAATGCACGGCTGGGTAGGCGGTAAAGACGGTGACTTTGCTCACTATGGCTACCATGGCTATTATGCACTTGATTTCACTGCGATGGACAAGAGTATGGGCACCATTGATGAAATGCGCGAGTTCGTTGACCTCGCTCATACCAAAGGAATTCGTGTTGTCCTTGACGTGGTTATGAACCATGTCGCTTATCCGACACTTGTGGATATGGCGGAATACGGATACGGTGACCGCGGCGGACTCGCCGGAAACTGGACTCCGGATAAAGGCCAAGGCCAGAACTGGCACACGCACAACAACATTATGAACACAAATAATTCCAGTGCATGGGCTTCCTGGTGGGGCAGCAGTTGGATTCGCGCCAACACTATTGCGGGTTACGATCAATGCGGCAGCAACGATCAGACGCTGTGTGTAGGGTTCCTGCCTGATATTAAGACCGAATCCACTAGTGGTACCAGTTTGCCGCCGCTACTGAAGACGAAGTTCAACAAAGAAACAAGCGGTTACGACAACTGGATCGTTCCGGCTGCCAAGCAATACCGCAAAGATCTGAATGTCGCCCCTAAGGATTACATGATCAAATGGCTGTCTTCATGGGTCGAAGAATTCGGAGTTGATGGTTTCCGTATTGATACTGCGAAGCATGTTCAAGCAGACAAATGGAAAGAACTCAAGACAAGCGCAAGTAGTGCGCTTGCGAAATGGAGACAGAATAACCCGTCGAAACCGGGAGCAGATTGGACAGATAACTTCTGGATGACAGGGGAAGTTTGGGGTCAAGGCCTTGGAAGAGACAGCACTTATTTCGATAACGGGTTTGATTCCTTAATCAACTTTTCTTTCCAAGGTGCGAATATGAGTGACCTGGAAGGCCTTTTCTCCCGATATGCAAGTGAATTAAATGGAGATCTGCCTAACTATAATATGCTCAGCTATCTTTCTTCCCACGATAAAGGGTTGTACACCCGTGGAGGCTTGATTCAGGCAGGCACCGCGCTTCTGCTTCTTCCGGGCGGAGTGCAGACGTACTATGGAGATGAAACGGCAAGACCGTTCGGGGCTACTGGCTCTGACCCGTATCAGGGTACGCGCTCATTCATGAACTGGAGCGGCATTAACCAAGGTGTTCTGTCACACTGGCAGAAGATTGGGCAATTCAGAAACAATCACATTGCAGTAGGTGCAGGAACTCATAAGAAAATTGCAGACAGCCCGTATACGTTCTCACGCACCTATGAGAAGGATGATGTTCTGGATAAAGTAGTCGTGGCTACAGGAGCTTCCGGAACTGTGGATGTGAATGTATCCGGCATCTTCCCGGATGGCACTACGGTACGCGATACTTACACGCAGAACGAAGTGGTTGTAAGCGGAGGCAAGGCCAAATTCACTGCTGGAACCAACGGCGTTATTCTGATTGAAAATGTTGGCGTAAACAAAAAGTTCCCGGTTCTGACGGCCTCACCAGCAGGCGGTAAATTCAAAACCGAAACTACCTCTGTAACGCTTTCGATCAAGAATGCGGACAGCGGCAAGTACACGCTGGATGGCAGTGATCCGGTTAACGGAACTGCATTTACCAATGGAACAACAATCACAATTGGCGCAGACATGGCCATTAATGACAAGAAAACACTGAAGATGTACGCCACGAATGAAAATGGCGAAGGTACGGCGTCGCACGATTTTACTAAGGGTGATCCTAACGCCAAGCTGGAAGTTTACCTCAAGAAACCGGCTGGATGGGGAACACCTTCCATTTACTTCTACGACACAGCACCTAAGGACAATGACCCAACCTGGGCTACAGCTCCAGCTATGACAAGCGCTGGCGGAGACTGGTATGTCTACAGCTTCGACAAAGCTGAACAAGCTACAATTATCTTTAAAGACAGCACAGGTAAACAAGTGCCTGCTCAGAACCAAGCTGGATTCACCAGAACAGCAACAGGCTGGTATGACGGAAGCGCTTGGTCCGATACAGATCCGCGTGTCGTGACTAAACCGACGGCTCCATCGAACCTGGCTAGTTCTGTAAAGACAGACAAGACAGTAACATTGACTTGGAATGCGTCCACTGACAGCTCCGGAATTGCCGGATACGACGTATACCGTAACAATGTGAAGGTTGGATCGGCTACAGCAGCGACTTATAAGGACACAGGCTTGACTGCAGAAACAACGTATACCTATAAAGTTATTGCCAGAAGCCAAACCGGCGGAACCTCCGATCCAAGTAACGAGCTCAGCGTTAAGACTAACCCGTCTGAACAAGGCACAGACAACACCGTTACGGTTTACTACAAAAAGGGATACGCAACTCCCTACATTCACTACCGCGCTGAAGGTGGCAACTGGACAGCCAGTCCTGGTGTGAAGATGGAGGATTCTGTAATTCCGGGATATGCTGTGCACACGATTGACCTGGGAACCTCATTGGCAACACGAGCAGAGGTAGCATTCAACAATGGCAGCGGTCAATGGGACAGCAACAATCAAAAGAACTATTTCTTCAATATAGGCGACAATACCTATGACACAGGTAAAGTGACCGCTGGTAAACCGGAAGGTCCAAAGCCAGGAAATAAGGTTACCGTCTACTACAAAGAGGGCTGGACAAATGTAAACATTCATTATCGCGCCGAGGGTGGTACCTGGACATCCGTTCCAGGTGTGAAGATGGAGAATGATTCGTTGAACCCTGGCTACAAAAAAATAACTGTTGATATTGGAACCGCTAGCCGTCTGGAAGCTTGTTTCAATAACGGAAGCAATGTTTGGGACACCAACAATCAGAAGAACTACTTCTTCAACGCAGGCGACAATATTTACATTCCTGGCAACAATAATGCTGCAGGACAAGTGAAGCTTGGGGAGAAACCGGTGGGAGTAGATACGATTGCTCCTTCAGTTCCAGCTAACCTGGCTGGCAATCTCAGCAGTGGAACTCCTAAGACGATCACTTTGTCTTGGGGTGCCTCTACTGACAATATTGGCGTAGCAGATTATCAAATTACCCGTAAGGCTGGTACAAGCACGGAGACATTTACGGTGAATGTAACAACTTTTATCGACAGCACGGTAACGGAAGGTACGACTTACAAGTACCAAGTCCGTGCTCGTGATGCTGCAAATAATTTCTCTGCTAACAGCAATGAAGTAATCATTGAAACTTCAGCCGGAACCGATACAGAGGCGCCAAGCGTTCCAGCCAGTCTTATATCGACCGGTAAGACAACTTCAACGGTGAGTCTGTCCTGGGCAGCTTCAACAGATAATGTGGCTGTAGCAGGTTACGACATCTATCGTGGTGCAGTAAAAGCAGGAACATCAACAACACCTGCATTCACGGACACCGGTTTGGCTGAAGAAACATCATATACCTACACTGTAAAAGCTTTCGATGCTGCAAATAACTTCTCAGCAGCAAGTGCTGAGCTTACAGTGGTCACATTGAAAGGAACGATCGTTATTCCTGGTGGTGACAAGCCCTATTCCACTAATCCTTCATTTGGTAAACGCGTAACTACTCCAATCACAATTGACGGAACTAACAGTGGTGAATGGACAGATGACATGCTGATTGCTATTGACATGGCCGGCGATGATCCGCGTACACTTGGCAGCAATTGGTCTCTTCATGAAGCGCCAATGGATCTTAGCCATCTGTGGGCAGCTTGGGACAACGAGTTCCTGTATTTGGCTTGGCAGTATATAGATGTTACAGACATCGTTGATCCTGCTAATGCTGGTTCTGCAGGCGGTACAACGATCCGCTCCATGGATATGCCGCAGACGATTGCCATTGATACGATTCGTGGTGCTGGTGCAACAAATGATATGTGGAAGAAGAATGGAAATCAGCCGCTCTGGGGCGGGCTGGATCTACCTGATTATCAATTCAACATCGCTTCGAATATGTTCCACTCCGGTTACATTTCCAGAGCCGTAAACGGTGTGTTCCCTGTCGACGATGCTGGAGTGAACTATAAGACAGGCGCAGCAGCAGGTATTACCGTTAAATTTGCTAAAGGCAAAGGTTATACATCCCTGTGGGGCGTGAAAGATGCTGATGATGTTAATGATTCAAGCAAGCTTGTAAACTTCATGGCACTTGGCCACGATCCAAATCGTGACACGCTCTATGAAGCGAAAATTCCTCTCAGCGCACTCGGAAATCCGGATATTGAAAATGCAGGTATCGGCATAATGCTGCACCAAGGCGAGTACTCGCCAATGGACACCCTTCCAAATGATCCAGGGACTTCGAACACGCCAGGGGTTTCGGATTCCAACTCTCCAAAAGAGTGGGGCGACATAGATTTATTGACAGCACCATTCGCACGTATCGGCAGATAATAGCGGAAGGCCATTATTGAATTACACATTCCCCGCAACAACACAAAGAGGTCGGCCAGTTTTCTGGCTGACCTCTTTTCAATGAAACACTGTCAATGAACAACAAAACCATATAGCAATCTTTTGCACATTGATATTTCCATCTGTATAAGTTTCAGTAATGGAAAATTATAGGAAATCCAATAATTTGTGAATCATAATGATTTGTTGTTATGAAATAAATGATGAATAATAATGAAATAAAAAAAGATATTTTAGTATATATTTCACTAAAAGCATTACTATATTCCGAGTTCATGTCGATAATAAGGTCAAGATAGGCGGATATTCATAATATTTTGCTAACTCAAGGTGAAAAAGTTGTTTTTTCACTTCACAAAACTTAATATCTATGATTAAATGATTATGAAACGATAGTAAATATTTATGAAACTTATTTCACTATGATTGCATCACGGTGATAAGCGTTCACAGCTTTTATAATACGGAAAGGGGGTGAATACAACTATTGCATCTGTATGTCATTCGACATGGACAGTCGACAATGAATATCGGGAAAGGGGGAGGTGCGGATTGTGAGCTGTCCGCTATAGGTTATTGGCAAGCCGAACAAATCCCATCCTTCTTCCGGAACATTAAAGTTAAGGTCATTTATTGTAGTCCACTTCGAAGAGCGATTTTATCAGCATTGCCTCTTGCGCGGTTCTGTAATTTGCCGGTAATTCTTGTTCCTGAAATGTCAGAGATGTTCCTGGAGCCTTGGACGTATTATCGGGATTACGAGTGGCAGAGTTGCGTTCAAATTGAAAGCGGTTACCAAAACGTGCGATTCATACATACACATGATGAAAGCAAGCGATGGTGGCCGGTATGGCCGGAAGTACCGAGCTCAGTCAGAGTAAGAGTTCAGTCCTTCTACGATGCTCATATTGCTCCGGAACTTGGGACGGACGAACATATTGTCGTATTTGGGCATGGGCAGTCCACAGCGGACTTGAAACAAATCGCCAACCCTGGCGACCTCATCCCAGTCTACAATGCGGGAATCGTACAGTTCGTTATGAATGCTGCTGGTAAATGCGAGTCTGCCGTAGTCCATACAGAGCATCTTGGGGTTCATGTGTCTGATTAAAACTGCAACAACAAACACAATAGATTGAAAGGGGTTTCACACAATGGAATTCAAAAAAGCAACATTACTGTTGACAGCACTTATTACAGCTTTTTCTGTTAGTGCATGTTCATCTAATAAAGACAATACGCCGACGTCAAGCGCAAGTCCTGCTGCTGCAAACAATACTCAAGGAGCTGCAGAAAACGTGGGGGAAGAGGGGCTTGCTCCTGAAGCAGGCGCAAAGTTAGTAGTCTGGGAAGCTAAAGATGAGAAACCTTTCCTTGATGCGATTGCAAAAGAGTTTACAGCTAAATACAATATCCCGGTTGAATTCCAGGAAGTACCGTCAACGGAGCAACGTAAAAAATTGAAAACTGACGGCCCTGCAGGACTGGGCGCTGACGTTCTGGTTATGCCTCATAATACGCTTGGTGATGCAGTTGCTTCCGGGATTGTCCTTCCTAACGATTTCTACTCAGAAGATACAGTGGCTAATTATCCTGAAAAATTAGTTGATGCCGTATCACTGGACGGTATGATCTATGGTTACCCTCGTAACGTAGAAACGTACCTCTTGTACTACAATAAGAGCCTCGTGAAAGAGGAAGATCTCGCATCATGGGACAACATTATCAAATTTGCCAAGGGCTATAATGACGTAGCGAATAACAAGTTCGGCTTTATGTGGCAAGTGACCGATTTCTACTATAACTATTCATGGATTGCCGGAAGCGGCGGGTATGTTTTTGGTGCTAACGGCACAGATCCAACCGATATTGGTTTGAACAATGATGGAGCTGTTGAAGGCATGAAGTTTTTCCAAAGCCTGCGTGAGGCGCTGCCGATTAAAGGTGTAGATGCTACCGCAGACGTAAAAACGAACCTGTTCCAAACCGGTAAGCTGCCAATCAATATGGATGGCGTTTCCCAATTGAGCAACTTTACAACTGAAAAACTTGGATTTGAAGTAGGAGCTGTTCCGCTTCCTCCTATGCCAAATGGTAAAGCACCGATTAGCTTCTCAGGCGTTAAAGCCTATTATGTAAGCTCTTTCAGCCAATACCCTAACGCTGCGAAACTCTTCATTCATTTTGCCACTTCTGAAGCTGCTGCGAAGAAAAACTTTGAATTGACGGGTCTCATTCCTGCACGCAACGGCATGGATTCGGATCCGGCTATTGCAAACAATGAAGTTGCAAAGGCCTTCACCGAACAAATTAAAAACTCCCAGCCAATGCCGAACATTCTGCCTGCAACTCAAATTTGGGGACCATCGACTGCTTCACTGGAATTGATTTGGGATGGCGCAGATGTGAAGGAGACTTTAGACAAGTCTGTTGCTGATATTAAGGCCGGTATCGAACAACAAGGAAAGAAATAGATTTCGAAGCAGAATACAAAATTGGCAATTACCCGCTGAATAAGTGGGTATAAGATGAACTTGAGAATGAGGCGGCGGAATCGCTGGGAAGCCCTATACACCGGGTACTCAGCCATTTTAAAACGTAAGATTCTCAAGTTCACGTTCTATAATTGCTTCATTTAAAGGAGATGTGTCACTGAAGATGAACCAGAAAAGGAAGACGGCTACAATTCTCTCCGTTCTAGCAATGGGTTTAGGGCAAATCTATAATCGCCAATACATAAAGGGAATTCTGATGCTCCTATTATATGGTTGTGGATTATATTACATTATCTTTAACCTGAAAGAAGCATTATGGGGGATCTTTACCCTTGGAGAGAATGCGCAGCACTTAGAGCTTGTCGGTAAAATATATAAGATGGTTCCCGGAGATCATTCGATTTTCCTTATTGTTCAGGCCTTGATTGTCTTATTCGGACTTATTGTCTTTGTTTATATGTACATTGCGAACATTAAAGATGCATATAAAACAGGGAAGTCCCGTGAACAAGGGATTACACCCCATACATTCATAGAAACGGTACATTATATTAATCAGCATAAATTTCCACAGTTCATTATTGCTCTCCCGCTTGTATTTGTATTGTTCTTCACTGTCTTGCCTCTAGTATTCTCGGTAATGATTGCTTTTACGAATTACTCTTCGCCAAAGCATCTGCCTCCAGCCAATTTGATAGACTGGATTGGCTTCGATGCCTTTAAAGAACTGTTTACGTTAAGCAAATGGGCCAAGACATTTTATGGAGTATTCACTTGGAATGTCATCTGGGCAATACTTGCAACGCTATCCACATTTTTCGGGGGTTTTGCGGTAGCGCTGCTTGTACAGAATTCGCGTACCCGCCTGAAGCCTTTATGGCGCACAATCTATATCCTGCCATTTGCAATTCCGAGCTTTGTCTCCTATTTGGTTATGCGCAACATGTTTAACTCCCAGTTTGGTCCTATTAACCAGTATCTGAAATGGTTTGGTATACAGGGCCCGTCGTGGCTCTCGGATCCAACTTGGGCCAAGGCAACGGTTCTGCTGGTTAATCTATGGCATGGTTATCCTATATCTATGCTGCTCATTATCGGGATTCTGACCACCATCTCCAAAGAGCTGTATCAGGCTGCGGATGTTGATGGAGCATCGGCATTTCAGCAGTTCAAAATGATCACCTTCCCAAGTGTCATGTTCTCGTTATCTCCGATTCTGATTGGTATGTTCGCTGGCAACGTGAACAGCTTCAGCGCTATATTCCTGTTGACTAACGGTAATCCGGCCAATAGTGAATATCAATTTGCAGGAAGCACGGACATTCTGATCACATGGTTGTATAACTTGACGATGAACCAAGGAAATTACAATTTCGCTTCCGTAATTGGAATCATTATATTTGTCATTCTGGCGACCTTGTCCATTTGGAATGTGCGTCGGACACGTTCGTTTACAGAGGAGGAGATTAACTGATGGTTAGTAAACTGAAACTCAAGAATATGTTCAGCACTGTAGTCCACCATATTCTGCTGGCAGTTATCGCCATTATAACCATCTACCCGGCAATATGGGTTGTGTTAGCCTCCTTTCGGCCAGGGACTGCGCTGTACAGCGAGCACCTGCTTCCTGATCGATTTACAATAGAGCATTACAAGGAACTGTTTAAATCATTCCCCTTTTCACAATGGTATGTGAACACACTGAAGATTGCTGTTATTTCAATGATTTGCAGTACTTTTTTTGTATTGCTGACGGGCTACGCGTTTTCACGGTTCCGTTTTAAGGGGCGGAAAACCTTAATGTCGGGGTTGTTCGTTCTCAATATGTTCCCATCCTTTATGAGTATGATTGCGGTCTATATTTTGCTCCTGAACATGAACTTGCTGAATACTCACTCTGCACTGATATTTGTATATTCCGCAGGGGCAGCTATGGGATATTTGCTCGTTAAGGGTTTTTTCGACACCATTCCAAGGAGTTTGGAAGAAGCAGCAAGAATAGACGGGGCCAACCATTGGATCGTATTCTTTAAAATATTTATGCCATTGTCCAAACCTTTGGTTGTGTACTTGGCTGTTACCTCGTTTGCGGCGGCATTTAACGACTTTATCTTCGCCCAAATGGTACTGCGTACCAAGGAGCAGCAAACGCTCGCAGTGGGATTGTATAACATGGTAAATACTCAGTTTTCTACGCAGTTTACCATTTTTGCGGCAGGATGCGTATTGGTTGCATTGCCAATTACAATCGTATTTATGTGCTTCCAGCGCTTCTTGGTGGAGGGTCTGACTGCAGGGGCTGAAAAAGGATAACCGTTAAACCGTTTATTGAAGATTGGAGGAGAAGCAGTTGTTTGATTTGCATACACATCACGAACGATGCGGCCATGCTGTAGGTTTGCTGGAACGATATATAGAGAACGCAATTTCAAAAGAAATAAAGATTCTTGGAATTTCGGATCATTCACCTTATTTTTTCTCGGAGGAGGACAGACCTTTTCCGGGACTGGCAATGGCCAAAAGTGAATTTTTCAAATACGTAGAAGAAATTATCAGGTTGAAGAAGAAATACGAGGATCGCATTGAGCTGCTGATTGGCGTGGAATCGGATGTTTTCAAAGAGCACATCGATTTATATGGCCAAGTCTACAGCGGATTTCCTCTTGACTTTGTAATCGGATCGATCCACTTCACATCCCCATCTTGTATTATGAGAGGGCTGGACTGGAGTATCGCTTCCGAGGAAGAACGCGAGGCAGAATTCAGGCGGTTTATTGAACTCATACAGCTCACTGTTCAAAGCGAGTGGGTTAACATTATCGGACATATGGACAGGTTCAACCGGGGATATCAGTCATTTACTGATTTGTACAAGCCACATATCGCTCCTACGCTTAAAATGATGGCAGAACGGGGCGTGGCTATGGAAGTGAACACAGGCGGCTTCCGGACGGCTTTAGAGGACTGGTATCCAGCGATGGATGTGATTGAGCAAGCCCACTATTATGGGGTGGAAATTACATTTGGTTCGGATGCTCATAAGCCTGAGCGGGTCGGCAATGAATGGGAGCAGGTTCGTGACACACTGGAACATATAGGTTATAAACGATGGGTTATTTTTAAACAACGGAAGCCGTATTATTTAGATCTCAAATCCTAGAAATCTGGAGGAGTCCATGAAAAACAGAATGTCAGGTGCGAGATTGCTCGGCAGCCTTAAAAGATCGGTCGGAATAAAACTCTTTTTCATGTTTTTTTGCACTATAGTTGTACTGGTATCCATACTTGGAGTAGCTTCCTACACTGTCTCAAAGAATGTTATTAAGAAAAAGGTTGCTGCAGCCTCTCTGCAAACGGTTGTACAGGCGTCAGACAAGCCAAAAACATTATCCAAATCACGATGATTATCGCCATACTCTCTGCTCTTGTAAGCATTGGTATTGGATTGATTATGATACGGATGGTAGCTAAACCGCTGGTTAAACTCTCATCCTTGATGGAAGAAGGGGAAAAAGGGAATCTGTCCGTGCGTACGAATTTTAAGGGACAGGACGAAATTGGCCGACTGGGACAAAGCTTTAACCAAATGATGGGACAAATTTCCCTGCTGGTGGAGAAAACCAATGATTCCGCGCAACATGTATTGCAAACAGCATTTGAGTTGTCTGAAGTTTCCCAGAACACTTCCACGATGGCGAAAGAGGTCGCTGTGGCAGTCGAGGAAATTGCACAAGGGGCAATGGGGCTTTCGATGGAAGCAGAGAACGGGATGAATTACGCTGACAACATCGGGATGAATATGAATAAAGTGATTGATATCAATTCAAAGATGGAAGGCTCGGCTGATCGGGTGTATCAAATCAGTAATGAGGGAACCGGGTATATGGGTGATCTCATCACAAAAACGAATTCGACTGAAGAATTGACCAGATCCATGATAGGTAAAGTGGATAAGCTCAAAGACAGCACAAGCTCGATTCGAAAAATTCTGGAAGTGCTCACAACAATGGCCCAGCAGACGAATATTCTGTCCTTGAATGCGTCAATAGAGGCGGTCAGAGCTGGTGCGGTAGGGAAAGGATTTATGGTCATCGCGGATGAGATACGAAAACTTTCGGATCAATCCAAAGTATCGATAAGCGTTGTTCAGAACATTACAAACGATATTCAAAAGGAAGTTGAGGAAGGGCTTGTTTATCCAGGAAAGTGCATCATCAACGGCTTCCATCAGGGAACTGAATCAATCACAGTTCATATTATCCGAATCGATAAGCAACGTAAGCGCGGTGGCAGAGCAATCATCCGCAGCCTCGGAAGAAGTAGCTTCTATAGCGACCGAGCAATTAAAAATTAGTGAGAAGCTGGTATTCCTTTCCGACAAATTGGAGAATTTGTCAGAGACGCTTAAAGAATCCCTGGTTCAATTCCATACGAATAGGGGAGAGTGAATACGAAGGGAAGTGGAAGTGAATGGGTAGCGCAAGCTCAGCTATATGGCACATCAGCTATTGGGATATGACGCTGCGAATTCTGATGGCCTTATTACTGGGCGGATTGATCGGATTTGAACGGGAAGTCAATAACCATGCGGCCGGATTCCGGACCCACATTCTCGTTTGCGTCGGTTCTGCAACAATTATGTTGTTGTCTATCTATGGATTCAGTGATTTCGCGGATCAGCCCTATGTCAGAATGGATCCTGCACGGTTAGCGGCTCAGGTCATTACAGGTATCGGATTTCTAGGTGCAGGAGCAATTATTCGCACGGGTTCGTATGTTTCCGGTTTGACTACAGCGGCTTCCATCTGGGTTGTGGCAGGCATCGGCCTCTGTGCCGGTGCAGGGTTTTATTTCGGAGCTGTTCTGGCTGCATTTCTTGTACTCGTCAGCTTGTTTGTATTCAATAAGTGGGAGAAATACATGCTGCGTAAATATCGAAAATATGAAATGAACATCAAAATGTATAATAGACAAGACATATTAGCACAAATTGTGGCCGAATTAGGGACCCAAGAGATACAAATTTCTGAAATGCTGGTTCAATCCAACCAAAAGAAGGAAGAAAATCAGCAGCAGACAGTCCATGTACGCTTAAATGTCAAACTGACCCGCGGGGATAAAATTATGAGTGCGGTTAATAGAATCTTCACATTTGAAGATGTACTGTCGGTTGAAATACCTAATTTTTCCAACCTTTCAAAAGAAACCGTTGATTGGGGTGAATCAACAAAGAGAAAACTGGATTTAAACTGAATATTCATAGTAGAATAAACAGATAGGGAATGTTGTTATAGAAAAAAGTTCTCTCATTTTTCGGGGGTGGTTGAAATCACTACTATAAAAGACGTAGCTCTCCTAGCGGGTGTATCGCCCGCGACTGTTTCCAGAGTGATTACCCAAAAGGGCAATATCGCTAGCGAGACCAGGGCTAAGGTTTTCTCTGCTATGGAGCAAATAAATTATGTGCCGGTACAATCTCAATTACAGAATAAATCCGGAACGATAGGCTTCTCGATTGCAAGAGATCCTAAGGACATGCTCGAGAATCTATTTTTTAGCGATGTGTTGTGCGGAATTTCGAATGCGGCGAAAAAGTTAGATTATAACGTACAGTTCTCGCTTTACTATAATGTTGAAGAACAAATCGAGAAGTCGATTCAATTGTTTAAGAAGAACCAGGTAAAGGGATTTATCTTTACAAGCGTGAGGTCTTCGGATAAGGATTTATTGTTAAATAGTATGCAGGAGAACAATATTCCTTTTGTCATGATCGGGAGCAGTCTGAACCACAATGTATTTTCCGTACACAACGACAATATCCGTGACAGTTATATGGCGACCCGATACTTGCTTGATAAAGGATACCGCAATATTTTGTTTCTGACGGCGAACGTGAAGCAGGATTTCACTTACGATCGTATTCACGGCTATCAGAGAGCTATTGAAGAGAGTGTGGAAGAGGCTTCTACGAACATCGTTTACTCCAGTAACGAAGAGGCAGACATAACGAATGCGCTGGACAAAGTTCTCGGAGAAGGGACCAGCTTCGATGCGATCCTGACGATGGAACCTATTGTGTCTCTAATCGCGACGAAATATTGTCAACGCAAGCAGATGAGAGTGCCGGAAGACGTCGGTATGCTTACCTTCAATGATGCAGCCTATTTGGATAAAGTGTCGCCATCAATTACCGGCTTGAACCTCAATCCATCAGTGCTTGGAGCCGAAGCATTCCAGCTCGTATATGAGTTGATATATACTAATTCGCCAGCCTTAGTACACAAGAGTGTAACAATTCCCTCGGAAATTATCGAACGGGAGTCCACGAATCGTATTGTTGTTTAGATCGCTGTTCTATCACTACAAAAAATGAAGCACCTTGCTTGCAGAATTTTTATATTCTGTGAGCAGGGTGCTTCTTTAGTTCAAATATAAGAATTTATATGCTTCACGCTATAAATTATCCTTCTATTTCTCGCTGAAACGGATACCGTCCTTTTGAGGACGGCGAAGCCGTTTCCACTTGGCCCGGCTTGAAAGTATGGCAAGACTCCGGGTTTTTTTGCCGTTACCGGAATCCACGTTATTCTGAATGGCAGCACCCAGTCTCTTTATATCCTTCCAGCACTTTTAGATGCTCCCGCCCCCAGCCGCACATGTTGTCCAAAAGGGTGCTCAGCGTTTTACCGTGAGCGGAGAGGCTGTATTCAACCTTTGCGGGGATACTGGGGAACACTTTCCGTTCTATTAACATGGCCTCTTCCAGCTCCCGGAGCTGTTTGGACAGGGTCCCTTGCGAGACATCCGGAATGAGGCGCCGCAGTTCACCGAAGCGCTTCGTGCCGTCGATTAATAAAATGAATAAAATCAGCGGCTTCCATTTCCCCTCGATCGCTTCGAGTGTTGCCAGCACCCCGTCCAGTCTGGGCTCTTGCAGATTCACAGATCATTTCCTCCTTCACCTTCTTGTAGATGTACTTTTATCATACTGGAATATATTTTTTTGTGCATCCTTCGCAGTCCGCACACCACCTGAAGGTACGAAAATTCGTACCAGGTACGAATAAAGTGCGTACTGGACGACGACACTCTTTCATTCCATAATGAACAAAAATGTACAGAACCACGGAGGAGAAACAGATATGGACTATTGGAATTTAGCAGATAAGAAAGTGGTTATTATTGGAGGAAGCTCAGGTATCGGTTTAGCTACGGCTGTGGCTGCCGCCAAGCTAGGGGCGCAGGTTATCATCGCAGGACGGTCGCAGGACAAGCTGCTTCAGGCGGCGGAGCATGTGAAACAGCAGGCAGGAAGCGTTATGGAGTTCCATGTGCTGGATAACCGGAATGAAAGTCAGCTGGAGCAGTTTTTTGCGCAAATCGGAACGTTTGACCACTTGTTTACGCCTGGCGCTGCTTATGTTCGCGGTCCGCTCACGGCAGACCGCGATGTTGCGGTCAGCTGTTTTGAAGGCAAGTTCTGGCCGCAGTACTTTGCTGCTAAATATGCTGCCCCTTATTTGTCAGCTACGGGCTCAATAGTGCTGATGTCCGGAGCATTCAGTCAGCGGCCGCTGGATGGAGGGGCTTCTTACGCCGCGTGCAACGGTGCGATCGAGAGCTTAGGCAAAGCGCTGGCAGTGGAGTTAGCCCCCGCTCGTGTTAATGTGGTCTCACCCGGCACGATCTGGAGAGAGGGACAGGAGGGCAGTGCACGGGGAGAACATTTTAAAGAATACGAGAAGCTGTCGCTTCTGGGACGTGTGGGCTATGATGAGGAGGTTGCGCATACGGTACTATACCTGATGACGAATCCCTTCACAACAGGCAGCACCTTGTTCCCGGATGGAGGTTATCTTTTGCAGTAGCATCTGCTTCGTTTACATGTTGGGACGTCAACAAAGCCAATGGCGGTTTCAATCCTAAGATTACCTTCGAGTAAAAATAAATAAACAAAACACCCGTGAGTATTGGCGGGTGTTTTGCTTTTTTATAACTCTTTTTCACCAGAACACGCTGCTGAAACGGTCATACATATTAATGCTTTGTATCGGTAGCATCATACATAGTGATATAGACTAAGTGATTTCTAATGTGATTCTAAGAGTGCTCTAATTTATTGAAATTATACTATGAGATGTAAGAAGACATCGAATTCAAGGAGGAAGAAAATGAATAAGAAGTGGCTTTTATCTGTTGGTTTAGTTAGTGCGGTGACACTTGGAAGTGGAGCTTTACTGCACTCAGCCTTTGCAGCATCCAATGTTCCGGTCAAAACAACTGCCCAGGCAACTGGACAAGCTGTATCGGATGGAGATGGAGAAACTGCTGATGATCAAGTCAATTCAACCCTAAATTCTACCCAGGAGCAATCGGACGGAGACGGAGAAGTTGCGGATGATCAAGAGCAATCAGACGGTGACGGAGAAGTTGCAGATGCTAAGGAAGAAGCTGATTTATTGAAGCAGGCTAAAATCTCAAAACAGCAAAGCATTACCCTTGCGCAAGGTCAGGTGAAGGGAACCGTAAAACAGGTAGAGCTTGAAGACGAAGATGGTGCTGTGGTTTACAGTGTTGAAATTATCAGCGATTCGAAGTTGGAAACTGAAGTGAAGGTGGACGCAATAACCGGCAAAATCATTAAAGTTGAGAAAGCCGATGCTTCAGATACGGACAACAACCAACAGGAGCAAGATACAGAAACTGCTGATGAATAATAAATGAAAGAGGACAGGATACTACTCCAATACGGGGGGTTCCTGTCCTTTTTTCGGCTTGAAAATGGTTAAAAGGGGAAATGTCATTGGTACATTCAATACTGATTGTTGAAGATGAAGTGAAAATTTCACGCCTTCTGGAGTTGGAGCTGACCTATGAGGGCTACCATGTAGAAATTGCCGAAAACGGCAGGGACGGATTGGAGAAAGCGCTCGCTCAAGGCTGGAATCTAATCATTTTGGATATCATGCTTCCGGAACTTAATGGTGTGGAAGTCTTAAGAAGATTAAGAAAAGTAGATGCCTATACTCCAGTGATTCTGGTAACTGCCCGAAATAGCACGTCCGAAAAAGTAGCAGGTTTAGATCAGGGGGCAAATGATTACATTACCAAACCGTTTGAGATTGAAGAACTGCTGGCCAGAATTAGAGCAAATATCAGGCTTGGCGGCGAAAAGTCCAATTCTCCACAAGAACCGTCAATTATTCAAATCAATAATCTGATCATTAACAAACATACCAGAGATGTGATCCGTGAAGGCCAAAAGATTGAGCTTACCCCTAAAGAGTTCGATTTATTGGTTTTTCTGACAGAGAATAAAAACCAAGTACTGAACCGGGAGCAAATTATTAATCACGTTTGGGGTTATGATTTTGTTGGAGATACGAATGTTGTTGATGTTTATATCCTATATGTTAGAAAAAAGATCGATTCCGGTTTCAAGAATAAGTTAATCAAAACAATTCGCGGCATCGGATACTGCATCAAGGAGGAAGACGGTTGAAGCTAGGAACTAAAATCACCTTGTTGACCTCTCTTTTGCTTATTGGCATATTATTGTGCGTTGATATTGCAGTATATTTGTTATTCATTAAAAATGCCGGCCAAAATGCGGGTGAAATGCTCTTAAGTAAATGGGAGCCAATTATTGCGCAAGCAGAATTCTTGAGCAAAGAAGCTCAGGAGACTTTACTTTATAATTCATTAACAGAAGATACCCTCATTCGAATTTCCGTCCCTGGCTCTAATATCGTGCGTAATATCTCGAATGATGCTGATTTTGATTTGAATGAGATTCCGTTTAGCTATAGCAAAACTAAAAGTACTAAACTTTTACATCATGACGGGAGAAGAATACTTATCGTCTATATTCCTGTGATGAACGCGAGCGGGACCTTAGACCGTTTTGAAATTGCTGAGAAATTAGATGATTTGGAGACCAACATTCAAATTCTTGTGACAATACTGACGTTCACCACTTTCGGAGCAGCCTTAGTCTGTATGTTGGGTGGAAGCATTCTCTCCCGTACAATCGTTAAGCCTATTGCAAGCAGTATAAGAACGATGAGGGAGATTGAAAGCAGTCTCACTTATAAGAAGATTCCTTTTAAAAGAAAGGGAACTGATGAAATCTATGAAATGACGGAGACTTTCAATCGAATGATCGAAAGACTGGAGGAGAGCTTTTGGAATCAGCAGCAATTTGTCTCCGATGCCTCTCATGAACTCAATACGACTCTAATGATCATAGAGGGCTATTCGAACATGCTTAGACGCTGGGGAGCCCAGGATAAAAAAGTGCAGGAAGAAGCCGTGAAGTCCATCTACGAGGAAACTAAACGGATGAGGGTAATGACTCAGCAGCTGCTAAATTTGGCTTCATCCCAGCAAGGGGGACAATTTACGTTGAGTTCGGTGGATTTAATCCAAACCTGTAAACAGGTGATTGCTCACTTCGGTCAATTAAGCTCCAGAAAAATCGTAGTTCATACAAGGGAGAAGCAATTAGCGATACAAGCGGATCACAGCAAAATTAAACAGCTAATGATTATTTTGCTCGATAACGCCTTGAAATACAGCACGGCCGCTATAGAACTGCATTTAACCAGCCAACACGACTGTGTTCAATTTATCGTTAAAGATTATGGAATCGGAATTCCTCCAGAGGAGGTAAAACATGTGTTTGAACGTTTTTACCGTATCGACAGCTCTCGCCACAGGAAGACAGGAGGGACTGGACTTGGACTGCCTATTGCAAAAGCAATTGTGAAGGAGCATCAAGGATCGATCCGAATTGAGAGCAGTGAAGGTAAGGGAACAGAAGTAATTGTTGAGCTGCCGACAATACCTCGCTCATCCGTAGTGCTTGATTATCAGGTTTAAATTTATCTTTGAAAGAAGGATCTGCTCTTTTGATGCCAAATCAGCTGCCGTAGCTGGAAAAGCAATACATTCGGTAAACAGCAAGCCGCCTCTGATTATTCAGAGGCGGCTTGCTTAATTGATTAATATATTAATTTACGGCTTTCTCACCATCTTGTCCCGTTTGATCAGGAAAAGGATTAACGGATGGTGCGGGAACTGAAGCAGCGGGGGATATTGTTTCTGGGCTGCTGTTTACAGAGTTCACTGTTACTTGTCCGTTTGTAGGCAATACCCGGCGTGCTGTTGTGTAATGAGAATTCCACCAGCCTGTATTCAGCGGAGTGATCGTCACTCCCCCTTTTCCAAACGTGTGGAGAATCTTTCCATCGCCCATATAAATGGCTACATGATGTATAGGAGAATAGAAGAATACAAGGTCTCCAGGTTGCAGCTGATCCCTAGTTACGAACGTTCCGACATTGGACTGTTGACTGGATGAGCGGGGAATAGATACTCCATTTTGTTTAAATACAAACTGAGTAAATGAGGAGCAATCGAAAGCATCAGTTTTACCGGACTGCGCCCCGAATTTATAAGGGACTCCTTGGTATTTCAGACCAGTTGAAATAACTTTATCCCCAACAGTTGCAGCTGTTGCTGCATAAGCCGTGCTGGTGCTGTCTATAAATCCAGTTCCTGCAGACAACAAGGCTATACCTAGAGTGACACCAATACCCAAATTGCGAAACCGTCTTTTACTGTGAGTTGTATTCATATGTTACCTCCCGTTGTTGTAATCTGGGTGATCACCTGAATACACTGTAGCACGTTAAATATTTACATAAATTGTTAAGGGTTGAAATTTTGTTCTCTCCTTGAGGGATTACCGCCTTTTATTAGAGTACGATTAGAATTTTCACATCTGTTTCTTATTGACAGGTCGCCCGGGAATGGGCACAAGCGCTTGTCCTCCGAAGTAAGAAGGACAAAACCTGTCCTATCGTAAAGATTAAACATTCTACAAGAGATGAGAAAGCGCTGATAACCGGAACAATAAATATCCCAGCTCCGACTTCAGTCCCAGGTCAGCCGCGATCAAGAATATAAAGCGGCGTCCCGCTCCCGCATAACAGCACTTCTTTCTTATCTAGTTACATGATACATGTCAGACTTTATTGGTATAAGTTTGGTATAGCAACTTCCGGGTTCGTGTCTGCTTCATAGTTGATATCAGCATTCTCAAAGCCAAACAACTGGAAGAACTCTCTGCGGTAGCCTTGCAGGTCGGTAAGTTCATTCATATTCTCTGTGGACAAAAGGTTCCAGATGCGGGTTACCTCAGCTTGAACGGCAGGCGACATTTCGCAGTCATCAATACGAATGCGTCCTTCCTCATCCAGCGGAACTTCTCCACTTGTATAGAGACGATCTGCAAACAGTCGGTACGTCTGTTCAATACAGCCTTCGTGCAGTTCTAGTTCCTTCATCACTTTGTATAGGACTGAGATGTATAAAGGAACAACCGGCAAGGCGGAACTCGATTGGGTCACCAGCCCTTTACTAACCACGACGAATGCGCGACCGCCATGAACCTTCATCTGCGCGTTAAGCTCTCTGGCGGTGGCTTCCAGATGATCCTTAGCCCGGCCGATGGTTCCGGAGCGGTAGACCGCATCCGTAAGCTCCGGCCCGATATAGGAGTAAGCTATCGTTGTCGCATCGTCTGCCAGCACATCTGCTTCCCGGAGAGCATTAATCTACAGCAGCCAATCTTCACCGCCCATCACTTTGACCGTGCCGCGGATTTCCTCTTCTGTGGCAGGCTCAATAGATATGGTGCTTACTTCACCGGTATGGAAGTCTACCGTTTTATTAGTGTAGGTGCGCCCGATAGGCTTCAGCGCAGATTGATACACCTCACCTGTCTGCGGATCACTCCGTCGTCCTGTAGAAACACTGTAGACCACAAGATCGACCTGTCCCAGCTTCTGGCGGATCAGCTCAATCGTTCGCTCTTTGGTTTCTTGCGAGAAAGCATCACCGGCGACACTGTAGGACTGCAGGCCTGCTTCTTCGGCAAGCCGTTCAAACGCCGCTGAATTATACCAGCCAGCGGATGCTGTCCGTTTTCCGTTTGGACTGCTCTGCCGGTACACGCCCACTGTGCTTGCGCCCGCACCGAAAGCAGATGTAATACGGGAAGCAAGACCATATCCGGTTGAGGCTCCAATTACCAGAACATTACGGGGGCCCTGGATCTTCGGCCGTTTTGTTATCGCTTGTATTTGCTGCTGAACTTGGCTGGCGCATCCCTCTGGATGTGCAGTTGTGCATATGAAGCCGCGTGTTCTTGGTTTGATTATCATGGTCTATGCTCCTCACTTTATGTATATTGACGTGACAGGAAACACTTGTTTGTATTCAATACTTCTCATATGTTTATTACTGTAAAATCGACAAAAATACAATATACTCCCTTTTTATTACAAATGCACAAAAGGAAGCTATTCCTAAATTTTGAATGGTTTAAAAAAAGGGGGAGGGTTATGGCTTTTTGGAATACAGGACCAATTGAAAATAACGCATGAAGTCCTCCGTAGTGAACAATCTGATTCGTCCGAGACAAAATAAATCATTGAGTGAAAGATGAAGGATAGTTGAATCAAACAAGGAGTAGTTTGCCACGGCAGAGCCGCTACCTTGTTTTCATTAAGCTCAAATTAGGTAAGAGGCTGGTGCAACAATCAGAGCAGGATTAATCTCCCATGAGTGCTTCCAGATAGGAGTGACAATCTGTGATGCACCGTGATCGTTGGAGTCAGACTAACGGATGGGCTCGTAGGCACCATAGCTTATCCACCTTCTTCTTCCAGCCATAGTAGCAGTATAACAGATACATATATTTTCATCATCTGTGGTGCGTCGTTTGCGCTGCATGTATGGCTAACGGGAAACGATAGTTGAAAAAAACCAAACCAACTCGGCAGTTCAGTCCAAAAGGAAAGGCTGCTTTTGATTGAACTACTATGAAAATTCATTGCACCAAAGTGTGGAAAAAGGCAGCACTAAAGAAGACGCAGCTCGTTCGTTTTTTAAAAGGGGAGAGCGCCAGAATAGCTTTTTATTGCAGCTTTATACAGATTAAGTGCCTTCTGGTTTAGTGATGGTAATGGAGTAGCCTAGTCCTTCAAGTCTGCGTAAAGCATGTCGCACAATGGACTGTTCCCTTTGCTTATCAAAGTAGTCTTCCCCTAGATCAACATACATTTCTTTACGAGTTAGAAGGTAATAGGAGATTCTCAACATGGCATGGGCGACTACTATTCCTGCTCGTTTCCTTCCTTTCCGTGCAGCTGTACGCCTATAAAGTGCACCGAGGTAGTTCTTTTAACCTTTTACGGAGCAGCTTCCGTTAAGCCTGATCTCAAATATTTATTGCCCTTTTTGGTTTTAGCCGATTTCCTTTTGCCCGCACTTTCGTTATGGCCAGGAACAAGTCCTGCGCAGGAACACATATGAGCTGCGCTTGAAAACTGGTTTTTAATATCAGTACCGATTTCAGCCAGGATTTGTTCGGCCATTCGTGTTGATATGCCTGGAATTGAGTCTAATCGTTCGATATCTTCTTGGTAAGGATTTACTCGCCGTGCAACTTCTTGATCCAGCATATCAATTTGTTGAGTTAGAAAGTCGATGTGAGTTAGAATGGTTTTTATCATTAGGCGTTGATGGGGGCTTGCGTATCCTTGGAGGGCAAGTTCAAGTTCGTCTTTTTTTCGTTTTAGTGTTCGAAGGGCCATGTTGGCCAGTTGCTCAGGATCATCTATACCTTCAGCAATCGCATAAAGCATGTATCTAGAGGAAACTCCCATAATATCTGAGACAACGGAACCAAGCTTAATATTGCTCTCTCTAATACTTTTTGGATTCGATTATGCGGTCTGGCACGTTCTTCGATGATACTCCGACGATAACGAACAAGCTCTCTTAACTCACATTGATTACGGTCTGGAATGAAACTGGCTTTGATCAGGCCGTGGCGAAGGAGTTGGCAAATCCATTCTGCATCTTTAACATCGGTTTTGCGTCCAGGTACAGCTTTCATATGCTGGGCATTAAGCAGTAATATTGTCTTTATGGACATCCATACCGCACGCCCGTTCAATAATTACATCCACGCCATTCAACCTTTCTACGGCATCATGATTGGAGATTGGTGCAACAACCAGAATAGGATTAATCTACTATGAGTGCTTCCCAGCGGGAGCAACATTCAGTGGTGCACCGAGGTCGTTGGAGTCAGAATAACGGATGGGCTCTAATCGCACCATAGTTCATCGACCTTCCTCTCCCAGCCGTACTTCCAGTATAAAATACCGAGCTGAAATTTTCATTCTCTGTGGTGCAGCGCTGATTTTGCGCTGCATGGTTGGCTAACGGGCAGCATTGTGGCACCGTTCAGTATGAAAGTGTTTGACTAATTTGAATATCAATCTATAATTATGAAAGAAAATTGGACTTGGACAGGACACAGACAGATTGTCCTGATTTGTGCCCTCCTGAATGGATTGAAATGCCGACATGCTTCAAAATGGCCGAGGGCTATGAGGAAAACGATAATCGGTATAGCTGTATGTATATTCACAGCAAGCTTCCATAAGTAGGAGCTTGTTGTTTCATTTTTAGAAGGAGAACAGGTCAAAATGACACTAAAAAAAAGAATCTTTTTATTGTTCTTTCTCAGTGCGTTTATCCCCTTTATCAGCATATTTGCAATTTCTTACTATACCATTGACTCCATTTTCGCAAATAAGATCGATGATGGCATCCGTAGCAATTTACAGCAGGTGACATCCTCATTGGAGAATTCAATCACCAATCTGAATCACGTTACGCAGCAATTGTCTTACAGTGGCACTGTAGGCAAAAGGATGGATGAATTTTTGAATCCGTCCTCCGATATCTTCGAATTGATCGAGGCCAGGGACGAATTAAAGAGCGAGTTAAGCGTTGTCACGTTTACCAATCCAAATATCGGTTTGACCTTATATTACTTCCAGAAAGAAGGCACTACGCAGTTCGGTAACTTTCCGATCAAGGATCATTTTTCTCCTGAGTCTTTGCCTGTGCTCTTCCAAACCTATGGAATTAAGTACTATGGTCCCCATATCAGCATGAATCGATTCGATGACAAACTCGTTCTGTCTGCTATGCGAAGAGTACAACTTCCCAAAAGGGACGATGCGTACATTTACGTAGAATCCGGCTTTCGTCTTACAGAGGATATCTTGGGTTACAATCAATACAACGGCGCTTTATCTCATTTGATCCTGGATGGAGAAGGCAACATTGTGTACAGTGAAATACCGGAAGCCATGAAGGTCGGGGAGAATTTCTCCAGCTTAACAGTCGACCCTGTGAAGGACGGAATATCCCGCGGGTACCACTGGTTTAAAGAGGATTCCTCACAGAAATGGAGTATCGTATCGGTCATTTCACAGGCTCAATATCAACAGGAGAAAAACCAGTGGCTGCTTCAAATATTGCTGGTCGCTTTATTTTTCCTTGGCTTTACCGTATTTCTTGCTTGGCTTCTGTGGAAGATGGTCTACAAACCACTCGGACTCTTCCATTCCGAAATCAATGGGATGTCCAAGAATCCACAATCGACAGGGAGCCGAGCTCGAACTCAGATTCCCGAATTTGATTTTCTGCTGGGTGAATTTACCAATATGCAGCATCAAATCGGTGACCTCTTCAAGGAAGTGCAGCAGAAAGAGAAGATTCGTGCAGACCTGGAAGTGGAAAAACTGCTCTATCAGATCAACCCGCACTTTCTGATGAATACGCTGGATACGGTGCACTGGCTGGCCGTCATGAACGGACAAGGGGAGATCGACAAGCTGGTGCAGTCCTTGAACAAGCTGTTGTATTACAATTTGGGCAAATTAGGGCAAGTATCCACGATGGAAGAGGAAATTGATGCGTTAAGGCAGTATCTGATTTTGCAGCAAATTCGATATGACTTTGAATTTGACGTCCGCATTACTGCAGATGAACAAGTGCTTCAAATTCCTGTGCCTCGCTTTATTTTGCAACCGCTGGTTGAAAATTCGCTATATCATGGGTTGAGTGACGAAGGTTTTATTCAAATTGAAGTTACACGCACTGAAACGTTGAACATTATGATACAAGATAATGGTGCAGGCATGACCGAGGAAGCCATTCATAAACTGCTGAACAATCGTGTAGCTGAACAACAAAAAGTAGGGATGGGTATAGGACTCAATTACGTTCACCGTATGTTGAAGGCACAGTACGGGGATCAAGCACAACTGGTGATCGAGAGTGAAGTGGGAACGGGGACAAGCATACTGCTCATATTGCCTATTAAAGGAGAAGATATCCCGGCATGATTAAGGTATTGATTGTGGATGACGATAAGCTCGTACGCAAAGGCATTAGCTCTGCGATGCCATGGAACGAGTTCAACATGGAAGTTGTAGGAGAAGCAAGTAACGGGGCGAAAGCACTGGATTTTCTGAAATCCCAACCGGTCGATCTAATGTTGACGGATCTTGCCATGCCGGTAATGTCAGGGATTGAACTGATGCATGCTGCGAGGCAGCTCTATCCGGAACTTCATATCGTTGTGTTAACACTGCATCAGGATTTCGATTATATCCAGGAAGCGCTCAGGCTGGGAGCCATCGACTATATAGCCAAAGTCCAGCTGGAGAAAGAGCAATTCGAACATGTTCTGCATCGGATACATACCCGAATTAACGGGTTGACGAACACGAAAATAAAGATGCCTTCACAGAATGCAATTAATGTCCATTATCGAAATGTGTATGCACTTGTTTCACTGGATCGCAAATCAGAACATACGTGGACAATGGAGCTAACTGCGCATGAAGAAGAGATAAGGTGGGAGGTTGAGCGGAATAGCTGGATGTGGGCAGTACCCCAGTACGAAGAGGATCAGCTTTTTCATCAATTAAAGGAATCCCTGAATCAGGTCCCCCAAAGTACGTTGTTGGTTTTGTCTGATGTACAAGAGCGAACGTGGTCGCAAATCAAAAACTGGATTATGAATTATACAGAGACGTCATTATTCTATGCGTACAACCCCAGTGACCAAGTCATTCCCGTTTCGATGAAAGAGGGAGACATATTTTCAAAAGAACCGCAGGATGAGGACATTGACCGGATTAAGCAAAGTTGGTTCCAAACACTATGGACCCATCATGACAGTTACTACAACCAACTTATTGACCAGTTCAAATTATTACGATTACATAAAGGTCAGTTGATGGGATTGCTGTACTCGATCGTTATGGAGTGGAACCACCTTTTTGCCCAAACTACGCTTGGAAGAATCTCCATGATCCATTCTTTCGAGTCCTGGTTCGAGGTCGAAGAGTGGATCAAGCAGACTGCTGCAGGCATTCGAAAGACCGATGAACAGACTTCATATTCACCGGAAATCATCGATGCCGTGAAAAAAGCGGTGATGATCGTGCAACATGATTTGGAGCAGGCATATACAGCTTCAGGTCTCTCCCAACAACTCAACATCAGCCGAAGCTATTTCAGTCAATGTTTCAAAGATCTGATGGGGAAAACCTTTAATGAGTACTCCCGGTTCATCCGGGTAGAGAAGTCCAAAGAGTATTTGCTCAATACGAACAACACGATTTTCTGGATTGCGGAGCGAGTGGGTTATACGGATGAAAAATATTTCAGCCGGATTTTCCGTGAACTGACAGGTCTTCTGCCAAGCGAGTATCGGCAGCTAGGCAGAGGAAATAAATAGCGGATATCTTCCCAATGACCGAACATCCATTTAATGAGAAAAGTGACCGTATTCCATGATCGTTGTAGGCTGTCATGTAAATGATACGAAAGACATTTTATCGATTTTTGATAAATGAAGGCCGACAGCTTCCTGTTTTAGGAGCTGCTGGCCTTTGTTTTTGATCAAGAATAAGGATAGATAGACGAATGTAGGTCAGTAGGTAGGGTATATGCTCACAAGCTAACCAATGTATTATATTACCGACTGAAAACTGTAACCATTTCTCTATCCAAACGGACGTGCAATCCCTATCTCGATTGGTCTTCAATCCATTTTATAATGAAAGCGTAAACATAATTGATAATCAGTATAAAGGGGAATCGAACTAGATGAGAACAAAATGGTCCATGAAAAGCAAACGGTTGACGAAGCGTCTGGCCGTGCTGTCCATGTCTGCCTTGATGGTTGCAACCCTCGCGGCATGTGGAGACTCTTCCAATCCTCCTACCGCAGAGGAAGCAGGCAAATATGAGGTAACGCCGGGAGATCCGTTCAGTGCCTATAAAGACGAAATCACCGTAACCATGGGACGGGTGACCACAGCCAACCCGAAACTGCCGGCTGGAGATACCTATGAGAACAACGCGTATACTCGGCTGGTCAAAGACACGTTTAACGCTCAGATTACAGATCAATTTGAAGCCAATGGTGAAGATTATAGCCGTCAAGTTTCGCTCGCCATCGCCTCCGGGGAATTGCCTGACATGATGCGCGTCGATTCCAAAGATGAACTGAAAGAACTGGTGGATAATGATCTGATTGAGGATCTGACAGCCATTTATGATCAATATGCTACGGATAACATCAAGCAGATGTACGATTCCTATGATGGCCGTGCATTAGACAATGCGACGATCGATGGACGTTTGATGGGCCTTCCGGCGACTTCCCTGGATTCCGCACCAACGATGGTTTGGGTCCGTCAAGATTGGCTGGATCTGCTGGGAATTCAACTTGATGCAGACGGAGACGGGACCATCTCGCTGGATGAAGTGGAGAAAACAGCGCTGGAATTCCTGAAAAGAGATCCTGGCCAATCCGGGAACCCGGTAGGTATTCCATTTGTGAACACGCTGAATACAACAGATTATAATGGCTCTGCTTATACCATGCTGGGAGTTGCCTCAACCGAGGGAGCGTTCCCGCAATATTGGATGGATGGTGAAGAGGGCAAAATCGTGTATGGTTCCACGACAGAAGAAACCAAGCAAATGCTGGGCATCATGGCGGATTGGTTCAAGAATGGCATCATTGACCCGCAATTTGGGACCCGCACGTTTGATGACATTACTGCACTCTACACCAATGGCCAAAGCGGTATCGCTTTTGGACCGTGGCATATCCCTGACTGGGGACTGATCAGCGTGAAGCAGATGGATAAAAATGCAAAATTCTCGGCGTATACGTTGGAGGATGCAGACGGCAATGTCAACGTGGCACATGCCAATCCATCCAATCAGTTTATCGTGGTGAAAAAAGGATATGAACACCCTGAGCTGGCCGTTAAGATTGTAAACCTGTTCTACGATAAACTGGCTAATGATAAAGATGCCGCAGCAACCATGCCGGAAGCTGCCAAGTATCAAGAGACCGGGGTAGACGGTTCTACGAGACCTTTTAATATCGAAGTCAACTCGGCTACATCGCTGCTGGATGATTACTCTGACGTCGTTCGTGGGATTAAAGGAGAGATTGGCCTGGATGAGGTTCGTACAACCGAATCGAAGAACAATATCGGAAGCATCAAAACCTATTTAAGCGACATGGATACGGATGACGCGACTGCTTGGTCGAAATATCATTCGCGGATCAACGGAGTTGGACTGATCGACAAACTGACACAGGAAAACAAATTCGTCTGGATGACACCTACTTTCTCTGGAACTACATCAAGCATGAAACAGACGTGGGCCAATCTGACGAAGTTGGAGCAGGAATCGTTTATCAAAATCGTGACCGGTTCAGAACCGCTCGATTACTTTGATACATTCGTCAGCAATTGGAAGAAACAAGGTGGTGATCAAATCATTCAGGAAATTGAAGACGAGGTCGCATCAAAACAATAAACATCATGAACAGTGGCAGGGCTGCGATACGCAGCCTTTCTTCAAGAAAGGGGTTCATCCATGAAACAGGAGAATTTGAAAGCAAGGGGCCGGCTTGGCGCAGGTGCCATGTACCATATGATGATGCTGCCAGGCATTTTGTTTTTGCTTATATTCAGCTATGTTCCAATGGTCGGCATCATTACGGCTTTTCAGGACTATATACCCGCCAAGGGCATGTTCGGCTCCGAATTTGTAGGGCTGAAGCATTTTATTTATATGTTTAAGCTGCCGGATATCGCGCAGGTCGTCAGCAATACGTTGGTGATTGCTATTGGCAAGATTCTGCTCGGAACGATGATGGCCATCATTTTTTCCGTTTTGTTAAATGAAATTCGTATTAAATACGTAAAAAAATCCGTGCAGACTATTGTTTATCTGCCGCACTTTCTATCTTGGGTTGTACTGGCATCCGTCGTTGTCAACATGTTCAGTTTGGACGGAATTGTGAATCAAATGTTGGCGTTCTTTGGCCTGGAAAATATTAATTTCCTTGGCAGCAACACCTGGTTCCAGCCACTGATTATCGGAACAGACGTGTGGAAGGAGTTTGGTTACAGTTCCATCGTCTATTTGGCTGCTATTACGTCGATTGATCCCGGTCTGTATGAAGCGGCAGGAATGGATGGAGCCAGTTGGTGGAGAAAAGTATGGCATATTACGTTGCCGGGCATGCTCCCTATTATTCTGCTCATGGGTGTAATGAGCCTGACCAATATTTTGAGCGCCGGTTTCGATCAAATCTATAATCTGTATAACCCGGTTGTCTATGAGTCGGGCGATATTCTGGATACCTATGTCTACCGGATCGGTCTCGTTGGGCGACAGTATAGCTTCGGTACGGCTGTTGGCTTGTTCAAGTCCGTGATCGGCATTGTTTTACTCTTGTCTGCCAACCAGTTGGCCAAAAAATATACGGACCGAAAAATATTCTAAGGAGGCAAAACCTGTGTCCTATTCTGCAAACTTAAAAGATCGAATTGGCCGGTTTGTCATCTATGCCATCGTCATCATGCTAGCATTGGCCTGCCTTCTTCCGTTATGGAATATCGTTGCCATTTCATTCAGTAGCAGCGAGGCGGTATCAGCGAATGCTGTAGGTCTCGTTCCGGTCAATTTTACAACTGCAGCGTATACCAAAATTATTGATGATCCACAGTTCTGGCGTTCCTTTGGCATATCTGTTCTACGTGTCGCGCTTACCCTTGTGCTTAACATGACTCTGATTATTTTGATGGCTTATCCGTTATCCAAATCGAAAAGGGATTTTAAAGGCAGAAACATTTATATGAATATTATGATTTTTGCCATGTTGTTCAGTGGAGGCATGATTCCGAGTTACCTGCTGATCAAAAACCTGGATATGTTGAATACGATTTGGGCACTTGTTCTGCCAGGCGCTGTCCCGATATTCAGTGTCATCCTCGTGATGAACTTCTTCTCCGCTGTACCTAAAGCGCTTGAAGAAGCAGCGTTCATCGATGGGGCGAATCCGCTCCAGGTCTTGTTCAAAGTCTATGTTCCTGTGTCCATTCCTGCGCTGGCAACAGTCGCTCTATTCAGTATCGTGGGTACATGGAATGACTTCTTCAGCGGTTTGATCTATATGACCAAAGTCAGCAATTATCCGCTAATGACCTATATTCAGTCCCTTAACGTGAATATTGCCGATTTGCTTCAAGCCGGCACGAATTCCAGTGAGCTCAGCAACCTGACTGAAATTTCGAAAAAGAACCTGAATGCGGCCAAAATCGTAGTCGCTGTCATCCCGCTATTGCTGATTTATCCGCTGCTGCAAAAATACTTTGTGACTGGCATTGTCGTAGGATCCGTCAAAGAATAACTAGATGCTGTGAGTTGATGAAAATAAACCACGTTTCGTGTGAAAGAGAGGTTGAATGGAACATGAAAAATAAAAAATGGTGGAAAGAAACCGTTGTATATCAAATATATCCACGGAGCTTTCAAGATAGTAACGGAGATGGAATCGGCGACTTGGAGGGCATTGTGTCCCGATTGGATTATTTGCAGGAACTCGGCATCGGTGCGATTTGGTTATCACCCGTTTGCAAGTCCCCTCAAGATGATTATGGGTATGATATTTCAGATTATCAGGATATCGATCCGATGTTTGGGTCTTTGGAAGATATGGAAACGTTAATTCATGAAGCCGGGAAACGAGACATTCGGATCATTATGGATTTGGTGTTGAACCATACATCGGATGAACACCCTTGGTTTCAAGAAGCCAAAAAAAGCAAAGGGAGCAAAAGATCCTGTTCACAATCATGCGAACGTCCTGCTTGAATGGCTTATTTCCCGATAAAAAAGTACAGGCCGCCCCCGGGATCGACTAAGATCCGGGAAGCGGCCTATGTGTTTAGGTATTACTAGTTGTTGTCCAATTGCAGGGCTGGGCCGAAAAACTCATAGTGAATTTGTTCTTCTTTCATTCCGAGCGCATGCAGTTCACGAATCATCGCTTCCATAAAAGGTACCGGACCGCAAACATAGGCATCCCCTGTAATATCTACATATGACTTTAGGACTTCGCCTGTAATTACTCCATCCGGACCACCGGAATAGAAGGTTTTGGTCTTAACATTGCTCATAGCAGATGCATGTTTCTCGACATCTTTACGGAAAGCGGCCAGTGCTTCATTCCGCGCAGAATGCAGGAATACAGTCGGCCGGTCCGGCGTTGCTGCCGCAACGGTTTCGAACATGCTTATCATCGGCGTGATGCCCACACCGCCAGAGATAAAGGCCACAGGCGTTGTTTTGGTGGCATCCAGCAAAAACTCACCCGCCGGGGCGCTTACTTCGACGGAATCTCCTTCTGCAACCTGCTCATGAAGATAAAGCGAGACGACGCCATTCGGATCATTATCGGCTTCACGTTTCACGGAAATGCGGAATTCATCCGCTTTTGGCGCTTGCGAAAGGCTGTACTGACGGATCATGGTGTACTTCTCGCCAGGTATTAAGACACGTACAGAGATATACTGTCCTGGCTTATAATCCGGTACATTGGAACCGTCTGCCGGTTTAAGATAGAACGATGTAATGTTGGTGCTTTCTTGTACTTTGCGCGCAACAGTGAACGGTTTGAAGAAATTCCAGCCATTTTCCTGTTCACGCGCTTCTTTATACATGCTGTCTTCAACGCCGATAAAGGCACCTGCGATGACGCCGTAGGCTTCTTCCCATGCTTTGAGAATTTCATCGGTGGCGGCATCACCCAGCACTTCCTTGATGGCTTTCAGTAAAAATTCGCCGACGATCGGGTAATGCTCCGGTTTAATGCCAAGACTGACATGCTTGTGTGCAATCTGGACAACCGCAGGCAGGATATTCTCAAGGTTGTCAATGTGGACGGCTGCTGCGTACACCGCATTGGCAAGTGCAGCCTGCTGGCGGCCTTGCGCCTGGTTGGCATGGTTAAATACATTAAGAAGTTCTGGATGGGCTTCGAACAAATTCCGGTAAAACACTGATGTAATGGTTGTGCCATGTTCGGCTAATACGGGTGCTGTGGATTTGACAATATCCCGGGTTTCCTGTGATAAAATAACGATCAGCTCCTCTCAATTGTTCCAAATTTAATATATACTCATTTTAAGTTAAAAGATATATTTAAAATACCACTTTAACAAAATGGACAATATATATGATATTATTTGTAATAAATATCACTTACTATACCAACAATTGGAGGGAAATATGAGACTTACTTTGTATACAGATTTTTCTTTGCGAATCCTCCTCTATCTTGGATCAAAGCAGCGAAATGAGCTTTCAACCATACAAGACATATCGAACGCTTATCATATCTCCAAAAATCATTTGATGAAGGTCTCACACGAATTAGGAAAGGCGGGATATATTGAAACTGTAAGAGGGCGGGGGGGAGGTATACGGCTTGCCCGGACACCTGAAGAGATAAACATTGGGGAGGTCGTACGCCGGATGGAAGACGACTTCTATCTTGTCGAGTGCTTCAATCCTTCAGGCGGCAGTTGTCCGATCTCCCCGGTTTGTGGACTTAAAGGAGCACTTGCCAGAGCACTTCAAGCCTATCTGCAGGTGCTAAATGAATATACGCTGCAGGATTTATTAATCAACAAAGATGACCTGCGTGCTATTCTTCAACAGCAGGAGAAGGTCACGCCTCCGCTAACAACAGCCGTTCTTCATCCCGGCTATGAATGGAGTTCACAACCAACAGGGCATGGAACTGATGAATCACCTCAGGAATGAGTCCGTCTTCCTCCGCATCGGCGTGGCTAATGATTCGCGTCTCCCAATACTCAATCAAATGATCGGCCGCTTGGCGCGCCACCTCGATTTCTTTTGCTTCCAGAAGCTCTTCCACTTCTTCAGTTTTAGCTATAGCACCGGACAGCCCGCCCTGATGAATGGCATGATGGGCGTGCAACTGGCGCAATGAAGGACCTGTCATGTGGCTCATCCTCTCGTTTTTTTTTTTCAGTATAGCACACCAGAAAGCAGTGGAATTCCCGCTAAGGAATTCCACGGATCACAAACAGGGAACTCCCTAATAGGAGCTAATATCCTTAATCATCAAGTACACCGTACAGCTTTTCTCTCAGCGAGGAAGGCTTTTTTTGCTTTTTATTCAGATCAAGGGAATTCCCGCGGCTCAATAGGCGATTCCCTAATGGGAAGTATCGCCAGGGGGATCCATAATGAGATTAATTGAATGAATGTATATTTTTACGCAACCCTGTCCTTCATTCTGCAAAGGAGTGTTCGTAATCGATGAAGAAAAAATATGGTCTCAACTTTTTCAAGCCAATTGAAAGCTATTCCGGGAACTGGTCCATTCTTGAGGAGAAAAACCGGGATTGGGAGAATATGTACCGCCAGCGCTGGTCTCATGATAAAGTAGTCCGCACCACTCACGGAGTCAATTGTACAGGTTCCTGCAGCTGGAAGGTATTTGTGAAGAACGGAATTATTACCTGGGAGAACCAGCAGATTGATTATCCTTCCTGCGGGCCGGATATGCCGGAATTCGAACCGCGCGGCTGTCCCCGTGGAGCTACATTTTCGTGGTACGAATACAGTCCTCTGCGCGTGAAGTATCCCTATGTTAGAGGGAAGCTGTGGCGTCTGTGGCAAACGGCGCTGTCCGAGCATGACAATTACGTCGATGCATGGGCCAGCATTGTAGAAGATCCTGCGAAGGCTGACCTTTACAAGAAGGCCCGCGGCAAAGGCGGTCATATCCGAGTGGGATGGAACGATGTACTCCATCTCATTTCGGCACAACTGATTTATACCATTAGAAAATATGGTCCCGACCGGATTGCCGGCTTCACACCTATTCCGGCCATGTCGATGGTCAGCTATGCTTCGGGTGCGCGCTTCATCTCGCTCCTGGGCGGTCAAATGCTGAGCTTCTATGACTGGTACGCCGATCTTCCTCCGGCATCTCCGCAAATTTGGGGTGAGCAGACAGATGTGCCGGAATCTTCTGACTGGTACAATGCTGGCTATTTGATGATGTGGGGGTCCAATGTGCCGCTTACCCGGACACCGGATGCACACTTCATGACGGAAGTGCGGTATAAGGGAACCAAGGTAGTATCGGTGGCACCGGATCTCGCGGAAAACGTCAAATTCGCCGACAACTGGCTGGCGCCGAATCCCGGTACGGATGCCGCGCTCGCCCAGGCTATGACGCATGTAATTCTGAATGAGTTCTATAATGAGCGCCAGGAACCGATGTTCCTGAATTATGCCAAGCAATATACAGACATGCCTTTTCTGATTTTGCTGGACACGCATGAAGATGCCTTGAAAGGCGGACGTTTTCTCCGGGCGAGCGACCTCGGTGAGACATCGCAGCATTCAGACTGGAAACCGGTCATCTTTGATGAGTCAGCCAGTGAATTCATCGTTCCCAATGGGACCATGGGCCAGCGCTGGGAAGAAGGCAAGCAATGGAACCTGATCCTTGAACGTGAAGATGGAAGCAAAGTGGAGCCGGCGCTGAGCATTGAAGGTCATGGAGAAAAGTGGACAGAAATTGTATTCCCTTACTTCGATAATGCCGGTAACGGTACGTTCAGACGGATGATCCCGGTCAAAACAATCCAGCTGGCAGACGGTACAGAACAGGTTGTTGCGACTGTTTATGATTTGATGATGAGCCAGTACGGCATCGCTCGTACAGCCAGCCCGCTGAACGCCAAGGACTACACTGATGAATTCTCTCTTTACACGCCTGCCTGGCAGGAGAAAATTACGAGTGTGAAATCAAGTGTCGTTGTTCAAATTGCCCGTGAATTTGCCCAGAACGCGATTGATACGGGCGGACGTTCGATGATTATCATGGGGGCTGGGATCAATCACTGGTTCAACAGTGACACCATCTACCGTTCCATCTTGAATCTGGTGATGCTCACCGCTTCACAAGGTGTCAATGGCGGGGGCTGGGCGCATTATGTCGGTCAAGAGAAATGCCGCCCGATCGAAGGATGGTCAACTATTGCCTTTGCCAAAGACTGGCAGGGTGCGTCCCGTCAGCAAAATGCCACATCATTTTTCTACTTTGCAACTGAGCAATGGCGTTATGAGGAGAGCGGCACGGATTCGCTGAAATCGCCGACGGGCGGAGAGGTAGCTTATCAGCATCCGGCTGACTATAACGTGCTGGCTGCACGTCTCGGCTGGCTGCCGTCCTTTCCGCAGTTCAATAAGAACAGCCTGCTGTTCGCGGAAGAAGCTGCGCAGCAAGGCAAGAAGTCCAATGCCGAAATAATTAGCCACACTCTGGAAGAGATCAAATCGCGTAAAACCCGCTTTGCAGTGGAAGATCCGGGCGCTCCTGAGAACTTCCCGCGTTCACTGTTTATCTGGCGCTCGAACCTGATCTCAAGCTCCGCGAAAGGGCAGGAGTATTTCATGAAGCATTTGCTGGGAGCTTCCGACGGGCTGCTCGCCGAGCCGAATGAAGAGCAGAAGCCGGAGGAAATTATCTGGCGGGAAGATGTGGAAGGCAAGCTGGATCTGATGGTTGCCCTGGATTTCCGGATGACCACAACGCCGCTGTATGCGGATATTGTATTGCCTGCGGCCACCTGGTATGAGAAAACAGATCTGTCATCAACAGACATGCATCCCTTTGTTCACCCGTTCAATCCGGCTGTGAACCCGCTCTGGGAATCGCGTTCGGACTGGGATATTTACCGCCAGCTTGCGGAGGTTTTCTCCGAAATGGCGAAATCACATTTGCCTGGCGTCTACAAAGACCTTGTCTCAACACCTCTCGGCCATGACTCGGTAAGCGAGATTTCACAGCCTATGGGTCTTGTCAAAGACTGGGCCAAAGGCGAGATTGAAGCGATTCCGGGTAAAACAATGCCAAACCTAAGCATTGTAGAACGGGACTATACCCAAATACATGATAAATACATCTCGCTCGGACCCAACCTCGCAACCGGCAAAGCAGGGGCACATGGCATCAGCTTCTCTGTCGCCGAAGAATACGAGGAATTGAAGCAGATAAGCGGGGTTCATTTCGACGATTCAATCAAAAACGGACTGCCAAAACTTCAAACTGCCCGCCAGGCGGCAGATACGATCCTTCATCTGTCATCGGCTACCAATGGCCGTGTATCCCAGAAGGCTTACGCGCAAGCGGAGAAAGATTCGGGCGTTGAGCTCAGAGATATCTCGGCTGACCGGGCAGCAGAGAAGATTACGTTTCAAAGTATTACCGCTCAGCCGAGGGAAGTCATTCCCACACCGGTATTCAGCGGCTCGAACAAGCAGGGCCGCCGTTATTCGCCGTTCACAACCAATATCGAACGTCTTGTTCCTTTCCGCACTTTGACCGGAAGACAGCATTTCTATATTGACCATGAGATCTTCCTGCAGTTTGGAGAATCGCTGCCAGTCTATAAGCCCACCTTGCCGCCGATGGTCTTCGGACCGCGTGACAAGGCAGTGAAAGGCGGACAGGATTCGCTTGTTCTACGGTATTTGACACCGCATGGCAAGTGGAATATCCACTCTACCTACCAGGATAACCAGCACATGCTGACCTTGTTCCGCGGGGGTCCAACCGTATGGATCAATAATGAGGATGCCGAAGCGCATCAGATTTCCGATAATGACTGGCTGGAAGTATACAACCGCAACGGTGTCGTAACCGCACGCGCAGTCGTCAGCCACCGGATGCCGAGAGGCACCATGTTTATGTACCACGCCCAGGACAAGCATATTCAAGTACCAGGCTCTGAGATCACGGATACTCGCGGCGGAAGTCATAATGCTCCTACACGAATTCATTTGAAGCCTACTCAGATGGTGGGCGGATACGCACAGCTCAGCTACGGTTTCAACTACTATGGTCCAATCGGCAACCAGCGGGATGTCTACGTAGCCGTACGCAAAATGAAGGAGGTTAACTGGCTTGAAAATTAAAGCGCAAGTAGCGATGGTAATGAATCTGGACAAATGCATTGGCTGCCACACATGCAGTGTCACCTGCAAGACAACCTGGACTAACCGTAAAGGCGCGGAATATATGTGGTTCAACAACGTTGAAACAAAGCCGGGGATCGGCTATCCGAAACGTTGGGAAGACCAGGAGCTCTATAAAGGCGGCTGGAAGCTGCGTAAAGGAAAGCTGGAGCTGAAGTCAGGCAATAAGCTGTCCAAGATCGCGCTCGGCAAAATCTTCTACAATCCAGACATGCCGGAAATGAAGGATTACTATGAGCCGTGGACTTACAATTACGAACATTTGACGAATGCAGGTGAACAAAAACATTCCCCGGTTGCACGGGCACATTCGGCGGTAACGGGTGAGAAGATGGATCTGGAATGGGGGCCGAACTGGGAAGATGATCTCGCGGGAGCGCATGTAACCGGACCGCTGGATCCGAACATCCAGAAAATTGAGGAAGAGATCAAATTCAACTTCGAAAAATCCTTTATGATCTATCTGCCCCGCCTTTGTGAACACTGCCTTAATCCGAGTTGTGTCGCGTCCTGTCCTTCCGGTGCGATGTACAAACGGGATGAAGACGGAATTGTGCTCGTCGACCAGGAAGCCTGCCGCGGCTGGAGATATTGCATGACTGGCTGTCCGTATAAGAAGGTGTACTTCAACTGGCAGACCAACAAGGCGGAGAAATGTACCTTCTGCTTCCCTCGCGTGGAAGCGGGCTTGCCAACGGTCTGCTCCGAGACTTGTACCGGCCGGATTCGCTATTTGGGCGTTCTGCTGTATGACGCCGACAAAGTCCTTGATGCCGCTTCGACGCCGGACGAGAAGGACCTGTACAAAGCACAATGTGATCTGTTTATGAATCCGCATGATCCGGAAGTGATCGCCCAGGCAAGAAAAGACGGCATTTCGGAAGACTGGCTGGAGGCAGCCCAGAACTCCCCGGTTTACAAGCTTGCCATCGAGCACAAGCTGGCATTCCCGCTTCATCCGGAATACCGGACGCTGCCAATGGTTTGGTATGTGCCGCCGCTTAGTCCGATCATGAATTATTTTGAAGGAAAAGATTCGCTGAAGAATCCGGATCAGATCTTCCCGGCTATCGAAGAAATGCGCACTCCGATCCAGTATTTGGCCAACATGCTGACTGCAGGTGACACGCAGACGGTCAAAGAAGCCTTGCAGCGGATGGCAATGATGCGCTCATATATGCGCGCCAAATCCACAGCTCAGGAATTCGACCTAAGCCGTCTGGAACGTGTAGGCATGACTGCACATCAGACGGAACAGATGTACCGGCTGCTCGCCATCGCCAAATATGAAGACCGCTTTGTGATTCCGACTTCCCACAGAGAACAGCATATGAACCCTTATCGTGCCCAAGGTTCGACCGGCTATGGCAATAGCATGGGAGATATGGGCTCCGGCTCCGGCTGTGACGGCTGCGGCCCGGCCAGTGCTGCAGGAACCACGATGAAGAACGGCAAGGAAATGTATGAAGAGAACTTCTACGGAGGGATTTGGCGTGATTGATCTGATCAAATTGTACGATTACAAGCAATCCTTCGGATATTTCGCCCTGCAGCTTATGTACCCGGAGAAGCTGGATTTTCATCCGGCTTTTCTGGAAGAGGCGTTCAGCAGCGGCCACCCGGGTTACGCCCATGTGCACACCTACTGGTCACTGATGCAAAACTTCAGCCTGGAAGAGATTCAGGAGAGTTATGCGGCCACTTTTGATTTCCAGAAAGACTGCGCCCTGTACATGACCTATTTTAAATTTGAAGATGCCAAAGAACGCGGACAGATGCTGGCCAAACTGAAGCTATTATACGAAATGTTCGGGCTGCAAATGCCGGAAGGGGAGCTGCCCGATTATCTTCCGCTGATGTGTGAGTTTCTGTATGCTGCAGAATGGCTTGAAGATCCGTCAGCGCCTGAGAATTTCGGGATGCTGATTGCGATTCTTGAGGATGGCACCTATCATCTGCTCAAGGCACTTGATAAGAATAAAAGTCCCTATTTCCACCTGGTGAAGGGATTGCGTGAAACATTTAAAGCTTGTGCCCGACAGGAGGCCCCCAGTCAATGAATATGTTTGCTCAGTTTCTATGGGTTATTTTCCCTTACATTTGTATGGTGGTCTTTATCGGCGGACATATCTTCCGCTACCGCAAGGATCAGTTTAACTGGACGGCGAAATCCAGTGAATTCATTGAAAAGAAACAGCTGAAATATGGAAGTATCTTATTCCATCTTGGGATTATTCCGGTCATTTTTGGCCATGTCGGCGGTCTCGCCATACCGAAGTCATGGATGGAGGCAATCGGTGTCAATGAACATCTTTACCACATAGGCGCGGTGTATATTGGCGGATTTTTCGGAGTAGCCACGTTGCTGGGGATGATCATTCTGACCTCCCGCCGCTTTACGATCAAGAATGTCCGCCGGCTCAGCAGTGCCTCCGATTTGATTGTCAATTCACTGCTGCTCTTTATCGTCTTTATGGGAATGTACTCCACAATCGTAACCAATGCCGTACAGCCCGAGTTTGATTACCGTGAGACGATTTCCGTCTGGTTCCGGGGCCTCTTCATGTTCAGACCGGATCCGTCACTTATGGAAAGTGTGCCGTTTTCCTTCAAGCTGCACATCCTGTCCGGCTTTGCCATTTTTGCCTTTTGGCCGTTCACCCGCTTAGTCCATGTATGGAGTGTTCCATTGAATTATGTAGGCAGAAGTTATATTCTATACAGAAGAAATAAATCGAATTAAAGGAAAGCAAGCGAAAACTTCTTTCCCTGTTCAATTAGGAGAGAGAACGATGACAAACACGGTGAATTACCAAAAGGAGCTAGATCAGATCCGCAAGGTTTTAGGTTATGATTTTATGTCAATGGCCCTTGCTGAACCAGCAGAATATGACTATGTGATCCGATGGAAATACGCCTCCGGCAATACGAATGACCGTTTCAAACGGATTGTGCTGCAATCGGGAAGAGGAATTGCGGGAATCGTGTTCAAGACCGGAAAACCGTTTTCACTCTCTTCTGTACAGAAACATGTGCAGCCTGATACCTTGTTTAACTATCCCATTACTAAGATGGAGAATTTGAACAGCATTGGCGCTGTCCCCATATGGAACGATGCCCGCGTCGAAGGTGTACTGCTTGGAGGATTCAGGGGAGAACAGCAGGTAACCGATGAAATGCTGCACGCCTTGGAGACAGTTGCGCGTAAAGGTATTGGAGACTTGAACGGGAAGGAATTGTTGCTGAGTTGAGGGTACCCGGAATGGATCTGCCGAATCTGTTAATGACGAAGCTGTTTGAGAACAGCATGGAGGCCATGTTCTTTTTTGACCGGGAAGGGAAAGCCCTGGCAATGAATCCGGCTGCAGAGAACATCGTAGACAAGGATATCCTGAAGCAGCTTTATCAGGGAAATCCCCAGGCTCTTTGTGGAACTTGCCGGGGGTATACCAGTGAAACGGAACTGCGAACCTGCCTTAACTGTTATTTCAATACACCGGACTCCGAGGATTTTACATCCTATCAAGTTTACCTGGAAACCAAAGACAAAAGGATCGTTCCTTATGCCGCTACGTTTCATACCATTGATTACGAGCAAGGTATCCGGGTATTTATGCTGAGAGATTTAACCAGACAGTTCAAAACGCAAGAGAAGTTTTATCAGAACAAAATGATGAAACATGTGATAGAAGCGCAGGAGAATGAACGCAAACGGATATCCCGTGAGCTGCATGACAGTGTTGCCCAGGAGTTGATGAGCGCAGTCATTGATCTTCGCGTGCTCAAGTATATGACATCTGACGAGCAGCTGCTGAGGAAAGTAAAGCAGACTGAGGTATCAATGACCCGGCTGCTGAATGATATCCGTAACCTCTCAGTAGAGCTTAGACCTGCGGCACTTGATGATTTCGGATTGGAAGCTGCATTCCGGTCCCACTTCAAACGGATGGAACAAAGCTATGGCCTTGTAATAGAATATATATCTCAGCTTTCAGAGAAGCGCTATGAGAGTGAAATCGAGACCGTCATGTACCGGGTTTGCCAGGAAGCCGTTTTGAACGCGCTAAAGTATGCCCAAGTAGACACGGTCAAAGTTTCTCTTACAGAGAAAGACGGTGTCCTGCGGCTCCTGGTCGAAGATGAAGGAACCGGCTTCAAATTGGGGGACGAACCTAGCGGAACCGGACTTGGCCTCTTTGGCATGCAGGAACGGGCGGAATTGGTAGGCGGTACTTTCAATGTAGATTCAGGTATTGGCAGAGGTACAAGAATCCTTTTACAGGTTCCTGTAGGATTTGCTCAAGGGAAGGAATGAGATTCTGATGAAGATCGTCATTGCAGACGACCATGCGATAGTACGCAGCGGATTCTCCATGATCCTGAATTTTCAGGATGATATTGAAGTGATCGGAGCGGCGGCAGACGGAAGAGAAGCTTATGCCATGGTAGCCAAATTCCGGCCGGATATTCTGATCATGGATCTGAGCATGCCGCCGGGAGAAAGCGGACTGATTGCGACAGGCAAGATTAAAGAGGATTACCCGGATACCAAAATCCTGATTCTGACGATGCATGATGATGAGGAATACTTATTCCATGTACTCAAGAACGGAGCTTCCGGATATGTCCTCAAAAGCGCGCCGGACGAGGAGCTATTGCTGGCCATTCGGACCATTTATGAAGGCGGCACCTATATTCATCCCAAGATGGCGACTTCTCTAGTCCGTGAGTTCATCAAAAAGGATAAGACCGTCAGCACAGAAGACCTGTTCGAACTGTTGTCGAAACGGGAACTGGAGATTCTACCGCTCATCGCCAAGGGATACGGCAACAAGGAAATTGCTGAGAAGCTGTTCATCTCCGTCAAAACAGTTGAAGCCCACAAAGCTAAAATCATGGAGAAATTAAATCTTAAAAGCCGGCCTGAGCTGGTTGAATATGCATTAAGGAAAAAAATGCTGGATTTCTAACCGGTGAATGGAGGTTATGCTTGCGTGCCGGATTTTGCAGAATTGCAGTTTACAACACCCGCCATGCGCATTCTTGAGAACGAACACCGTTATCTGTCTTTTCTTATGGAAGAATGGCATGCCATCGTGCTTTGGTTTGAACAGGAAACGATAAGTGTGGAAGAAGGCAGGACACGGCTTCAAGAGCTGCGTAAAGGGGTCCTCGATTTTACCGGTCCGCTGAAGAAGCATATAGCGAAGGAAGAAATACATTTTTTCCCGCTGTTGGGTACTTATATCGGTTTTGAACAAGGGCCGCTTGTCGGTATCCAGGAGGAACACAGCGAAATTGACGGATATATCGGCCATTTCCTGCATCACACGAATAGCGGGATAGAGCTGATGTTACTTGAAGAGATCCGTGAAGCTGTGAGATATGCCGGTGAAGCTTTTGAAGTATTGACTGTGCACTTTGTGAAAGAAGAGGCTGTCATATTCCCGATGGCCGAAAATCAGATGAATACCTTGGACAAAGAGCGGTTATGCCAGAAACTAAATACGCTCATCACCTGAAACACACAAGCTGCTTCTTCTTGAAGCGGCTTTTTTATGCTTTGCAGCTATATAGATTGAACTTGAAACTTGAGGAAATGGAGCGGAGCGACGGAGGGGGATTTTGGAACTGTAGGAGCGATAGCGACCGCCTTTGTCTTCAGATTTCAACCGCAAACAGCGGTCATAATCAAGAAATTCTTACGACAACAGCGGCCGGAAGTCCAAATATTCTCCGCAGTTGCGACTGAACCTTTACTCTAAACTTTTCAGTTCAAGTTATATAGAACTTATGAAGGTGATTCCAGTGTCTTCATACAGGGCGAAGCCGTTCCTGCCTATTTTCAGGGTTTACCCTGTCAGGGAAAGGGTTCTCCCCTATATCTGAACAGGGGGATCGGCGGATACAATGAGATCAGGAAATACGTATCTAGATAAACAATCAGGAGAATAAATGGCGAAAAGGTGAGTTGAATGATTAAAAAAATGCAGTTGCCGCTACAAACATTAAACTTGATTCTCGGATTCATGGTATGGGTTATTATTTCCTCCCTGATGCCTTTTATTTCCGAAGACATCAGCATTCCACCCGGGAAATTGGCGATGGTCACCGCAATTCCGGTTGTCCTGGGTTCGATTCTAAGAATTCCGCTTGGCTATTATGCAAATATTTTAGGAGCACGGATTATCTTTATGACCAGCTTTATTCTGCTCTTGTTTCCGGTCTACTTTATTAGTGAAGCTTCTACAATGACTCATTTAATTATTGGAGGAACTTTTCTTGGAGTTGGCGGGGCTGTATTCTCAGTAGGGGTTACTTCACTGCCTAAGTATTTTCCTAAAGAAAAACATGGTTTGGTAAACGGGGTTTACGGAATAGGCAATATCGGAACTGCCGTCACAACCTTCTCGGCCCCGTTCGTAGCCGCACAAATCGGCTGGTCACCGACTGTGAAGATGTACTTGATTCTTTTACTTATCTTTATTGCATTGAATTTCTTTTTCGGGGACCGGCACGAACCCAAGATGAAAACACCAATCATCGAGCAAATCAAAGGTGTTGCCAAAAATGAGAAGCTCTGGCTGTTCTCGCTGTTCTACTTTATTACCTTCGGGTCTTTTGTAGCGTTTACGATTTATTTGCCGAACTTCCTGGTCTCCAATTTTGGACTGGAAAAGGTGGATGCAGGCATGCGCACAGCCGGCTTCATCGCAGTTGCTACCTTTTTCAGGCCGGTAGGTGGCTGGCTCGGCGACAAATTCCAGCCTTTGTTCCTGCTGATTGGCACATTCAGTATCTATACGGTTGCAGCGATTATTCTTGCATTTATGCCTTCCATGGGTCTGTATACAGCGGGCTGCCTTGCCATTGCGGTAAGTGCGGGAATCGGAAACGGTGTTATTTTCAAATTGATGCCTTTGTACTTTAATAAGCAGGCAGGAATTACCAACGGGATTGTGTCAATGATGGGTGGTCTTGGCGGCTTTTTTCCGCCGATTATGCTGTCGTTGATTTATTCGGTCACAGGTCAATATTCCATTGGATTCATGCTGCTCTCGCAGGTGGCCCTAGCCAGTCTGGTGCTGGTGGTATGGCTGTATTATCAGGATCGGCTTGCGCTTACCTCTGAAGTGTTCAACTCGACCGGACAGGGGATTCTGGTAACCGATGTATCAGGACTTATTAAAACCGTGAATCCGGCATTTACGAAGCTCACGGGCTTCACTGAAGAAGAAGTACTCGGCAAACAGCCCAGCATCCTGAAGTCAGGCCGCCAATCCAAGGATTTCTACAGCGGCATGTGGAGTGAAATCAGGGCGAAGGGGATGTGGCAGGGCGAAATCTGGAATCGACGCAAAAATGGTGAGGAATATTTGCAGTGGCTAAATATCAGCGCTGTTAAAGACGAGACAGGCGAAGATGTTCGCTATGTGGGCACGTTTAGCGATATCACGCAGAAGTAATCGAAAGGGACGATGCCAGATGAATGTACATCCACCACAAGATCAACTGCGGCGGCCCATCCACGATTTGCGGATATCTGTAACCGACCGGTGCAATTTCCGGTGTTCCTACTGCATGCCAAAAGAAGTGTACGGTGAAGATTATGTCTTCCTACCGACAAGTGAACTGCTGACATTTGAAGAAATTCATCGCTTGACGAGTTTGTTTGTTTCGCTTGGCGTAAGCAAAATCAGGCTGACCGGCGGTGAACCGCTGATGCGGCGGGGTCTGCCCGAGCTTGTTGCCAAGATTGGCTCTTTGGACGGTGTAGAAGATATCGGTTTGACGACCAATGGGGTACTGCTAGGGCAACAGGCGGAGCCTCTATACGAGGCGGGACTACGCAGACTGAATGTTAGCCTGGATGCACTGAATCCTGAGCTTTTTGGGAGAATGAACGGGCGTGGAATCAAACCCGGTTTTATTTTAAAACAGATTGATCATGCCATAGAGGCCGGTTTTGAGGTCAAAGTGAACATGGTGGTGCAAAGAGGTCTGAACGAATCGGAGATTCTGCCGATGGCCCGCTATTTCAAAGAAAGAAATATAACGTTGCGGTTCATCGAGTTCATGGATGTCGGCAACGACAATGGCTGGAGCTTTGAAAAAGTCGTAACGAAAAAAGACATCATGGAGCGCCTCCAGAGTACATTCGAGCTGGAAGCACTCGACAACAATTATTTCGGTGAAGTTGCCCAACGCTACCGCTATAAGGGCAGCAAGGCAGAGGTTGGTTTTATTACTTCGGTATCCGAGTCGTTTTGTTCTTCCTGCACGCGCGCCCGGCTGTCCTCTGACGGCAAATTTTATACCTGCCTGTTCGCATCAAGCGGTTTTGATCTCAGGAAGATGATTCGCAGCGGGGCGGATGATCAAAGCTTGCTCGAAGCTATTAGGAACGTCTGGGAGCAGCGTACAGACCGCTATTCTGATGAACGGACGGAACAAACCGTAAGGAATAGAACAAAGATAGGGATGTCCTATATTGGAGGTTAACGACTGATAGTACGATGGGAGATGAATTGTGCCAATGAACGGAGCACAGCTGCTAATTCAGATGTTGATAGAGAAGAAAATTGACACCCTATTCGGATACCCCGGCGGTGCGGTATTACCTTTGTATGATGCGTTGTATGATTGCGACAGCATACAGCATGTTCTCGTTAGACATGAGCAGGCAGCGGTACATGCTGCTGATGGATATGCCAGAGTAACGGGACGCCCGGGAGTAGCGCTTGTTACCAGCGGGCCGGGTGCAACAAATGCGGTTACCGGTATTGCTACAGCCTTTATGGACTCGATTCCGTTAATCGTCCTGACGGGCCAGGTTTCCACCGATCTCATAGGTCTGGACAGCTTTCAGGAAGTAGACATTTATGGCATGACGATGCCCATCACCAAGCACAACTATATTGTCAGGGAGGTCGCCGATCTTCCGAAGATTGTGAACGAGGCATTCCATGTCGCAACAACGGGACGACCCGGCCCAGTCCTCATTGATTTGCCGAAGAATGTAATGGCAGCAGAATTTAACATGGAGGAACAATCTGGCAATCAGGATTCCCAGCCATATATCCGGGGTTATCAGCCAAAGCATTCTATGGATCCTCTGGACATCCAACTCGCAGCTGATCAGTTGAACCGTTCTGAACGCCCGCTTATTCTTATTGGTGGAGGCTGTATGACAGGTAATACTCCGGCATTGTTAAAAGAGTTCGCCGAGCAATTCAACCTTCCTGTAGCCAGTACGCTAATGGGTTTGGGTGCCTTTCCATCCGGGCATTCCCTGCATCTGGGTATGGTCGGGATGCACGGAACAGTCGCAGCCAATCGTGCGCTGCAGGGTGCGGACGTTGTGTTATGTCTCGGGGTTCGTTTCAGTGACCGTGTTACAGGCAACCGTAAGGCATTCTCGCCGGGTTCTTATAAAATCCAAGTCGATATTGATACTTCCGAATTAAATAAGAACGTTGCAGTCGATCTTGCTATCACAGGAGAATGCGCAGATCTGCTTGCCGGACTGTTGGAAAAAATACATATGCAAGAACCTGCTGTTTGGAATCAGCAAATCCGAATCTGGTCCAAGCGTTCCACAAAATCACCGCGGGTGCAGGATACCAAGCTGACTCCGGTTGAGGTGATAAGGTGCATACAAAATGCAACAGATGGCGATGCCATCATCTCTACGGACGTAGGACAGCATCAAATTTGGACCGCCACACATTATAATTTCTCAGAAGCCCGCTCTTTCCTGACCTCCGGTGGGCTTGGGACAATGGGCTATGGCCTGCCGGCTGCAATTGGTGCTGCAGTAGCTTTTCCTGACCGTCAAGTGGTGTGTATCACGGGAGACGGAAGCATCCAGATGAATATGCAGGAAATGATGACGGCGGTCGATCTGGGCCTGAACGTCAAAGTCGCTATCTTCAAAAATGGCTACCTGGGTATGGTAAGGCAGTGGCAGCAGCTGTTTCTTGGCCGCCGTTATTCTTCCGTACGTATCAGTTCACCCGATTTCGTAGCTTTGGCCAAATCCTTTGGCGCCCAGGGGCTCCGGGCCGATAATCTTGTCGATGCCGAGCATATTATTGATCTTGCTCTCCATACGGACGGACTTGTCGTCATGGAGTTCGATATTACCGAGGAAACGAATGTATATCCCATCGTACCTCCGGGGTCCAGCAATCAGGACATGATTGTTGAATAACATCAGAACAATTCAAAAAGGATGTTTCTCTATCGAATCACCGTAGAGGAACGTCCTTTTTTTTGCTGCCAACCACTAGAAGTACAAGACAAGCACAGACACATACAACATAAGGGAAAAACCTATTTCAATCATTCCGGTACGCTTGGCGGTGACTCCTGTCTTGGGGAGAATGGCTGCCCGCAGCAGCAGGATAACAAGTGGAGCGAGCAATGAAGGGAATAGCAGCAGACCAGCCACAGCGAACAGCAGATGATACAGAACAGATCCGTAATAGAAGCGGATGTTGTTTCGTTCACGAATAACCGTTTTGACATACAAGGCGGTCCCGATAAAATAGAGTACGCTGAGCAGGAACAGCTCTGTCACGGCGCCCCAGCTTTCTCCTTTGCCGACATAAAAGACAGGATAAATGATCAGGCAAAATGCCAATATGGCGCAAATATCATTAAGCAAGGCACGTTCATTTTTGGTTTTTGCATAATACAGATTAACAGCGAACAGGGGAACAAGCGGCAGAACAAATCCTAACAGCTTAGGTTCAGCAATCACCAGATAAAGGATAAAGGGCAGAAGCAGAATCCCGTAAACCCGCATGGGCTGGAGGTAACGCTCCAATTTCCCTGTCTTTACCCATTGCAGCAACGGGAAGCTGAACAAATAGATCAGAAGCCAGCAAACAAACAGGGGAATATGTATAAATTGTCCTTTCGATGAAGCGACTCCGAACAGAAATGGAAGGATAAGCATCGCCCAAGCCCCGTGCTGGTTGGGTATGTACTTCCTCATGAGAACAAAACCTCCTTCCCTGAAAATAAACGACAACCTTAGGTTGCCGCACTACTTAACTATACGTCCTTACCTATGTTGTTATAGTGATTTGAGACACTACGTATCAATAATAATGTATGAATAACAGTCATTTACCTTGTACATAGTAAAGAAGAACGCTGCTCATAAAGTGGAAGAAGAAGGGAGTGCTGTGGAGCATGAAAGAAAAAGAAATTAAACAGAACGCTATTGAAGCGGACCAGTTGAACTTTCACGACCAAACAGACGATGTAGTCCGTAGTGTGTCTGCCCCAAAGGGGATCGACGAAGCCGTTGTAGCTATGACCTCACATATCAATAAATATGATGTACCGGATGAGCTGGAAGACAATAATTAATGAATCAAGCGCGTGCAGGTTAACCTGATACGCGCTTTTTTATATGGCTTGATAAACTTCCCTGACGATAGCTGTCAGGGAAGTTTAATTATAATAGGCTTATCAAATGTGATTGGAGTGTTATAGAATGCAAACCAAAAAAGCTTATCTTTATGTATTTAATACAATGTCAGACTGGGAATACGGATATTTAATTGCTGAACTAAACACAGGCAGATATTTCAAAAAAGATTTAGCACCTTTAAAAGTAGTTACGGTAGGTGCTAATAAAGAAATGGTTACTACGATGGGAGGACTGAGCATAAAACCGGATATTTCCATTGATGAGTGTACAATTCAGAGTAAAGATCTTTTAGTGTTGCCCGGAGGGAATACTTGGGGAGAAGATATTCATCAGCCTGTCTTGAAAAAAGTTGGCCAAGCCTTACAGCTAGGCACTATTGTTGCTGCAATTTGTGGGGCAACCGAGGGGCTGGCGAACAATGGATACCTGGATTCTAGAAAGCACACAAGTAATAACTTAGAGTATCTTAAAATGGTCTGTCCGAATTATAAAGGAGATGAATTCTATGAGATAGGACCTGCTGTATCTGGTGAGAATTTGGTTACTGCCTCAGGGGTAGCTCCTCTGGAATTTGCGATGGAGGTACTGAAACAATTAGATGTATTTACACCAGATACATTGCATTCATGGTACAACCTCAATAAGACTCAACAACCTGAATACTTTTTCCAGTTAATGAATTCAATATCCTTGTAAGCGTGCAATCAACATGTGATTATACATTATTGCGAAAATGTTGGGGGGAAACACCTACATATTTTTTGAATAGCCGCGAAAAGTAAAAAACATCATTGTATCCAAGGGAAACGGCAGTATCTTTAATCGATCGATCTGTATTCAGCAGTATATTTTTGGCTTCGGAAATTTTGAGACGGTGAATGTACTTATTAAGTGAGTACCCGGTATGTTTCTGAATGATACGCCGGAGCGTGGATATCGAAATGTGGTAGCGTTCGCAGAATGCATCAGCATCAAAACTTTGATGCAGGGATGCCGCAATATCATCCATGAGCTTGGTGATGTAGTCTGTCGAATCGGTATTAGGCTGGCTGCTTTGTACAAATTCGTACAAAAGGGATTCAAGGAGTAAGGAAGCCCGGTCCAGATTGCTTGGAATGCCGCTTTCCATCAACATGAAGATTCGATCAATTTTGCTCTGTTGTGCATCATCGAGTCCTGTCTGGCGAACACGGTAAGGTTCGGTTAACCAGGTAGAGAGCCACTCCGCAGTTCGTGATCCTTCTACTGTGAAATAGAATTCATCCCAAGTCTCTTGCGGGTCGGGTCCATAGTCAAAGGTGGCGTCTGGAAAAAAGACAAAAAAAGAACCTTTATGAACAGGCTGCTTTTCCTTGTTGTTAACCTGATATGTGCCCTTGCCGCCTGCAATGTAAACGAAAGCATAATATTGGAATTGGGCTTGGGTTCGGTACAGCGACCGGTTGGGGAGGTGCCCGACATTGACGATCGATAATGATTTTAGCTGCAGCTTACTTTCATCTGTCGTGCGATCAATAATGCGAATAGGCTTAGAACTGATTGTATAGTCCATGTAGGTGGTCATGATGGTTATTCTACCTCCAGAAGAGTCATGTTATCTTAATTGTATAATAAAATATGACCAATATATAGGAGGGTTCATGCGGCATGAGTAAAAAGAAAATTGGACTGATCGGAGCGGGATCCATCTCCGACTTGCATTTGCAAGCCTACCAGGGGAATGAACATGCAGAACTATATGCTATATGTGACTTGAATCAGCAACGGGCAGAAGATAAAGCGAAGCAGTACAATATTCCGAATGTGTATAAAGATTATCATGATTTATTAGCTAATCCCGAAGTGGAAGCGGTCAGCATTTGTACGTGGAACAACAGTCATGCAGAGATCAGTATTGCAGCCCTGCGTGCCGGTAAGCATGTGCTAGTGGAGAAACCTTTATGCCGCAGCGTTGAAGAAGCGAATGCCATCCAGGATGCGGTACGTGAAACTGGCAAGTTGTTGCAGGTCGGATTTGTACGCCGTTACGACGCCAATGCGCAGCTTGTAAAGAACTTCATTGAGAAAGATGAACTGGGTGAAATCTATTATGCTAAAGCTACTTGTATCCGTAGACTTGGGAATCCGGGTGGCTGGTTTGCAGATGTTGAACGTTCCGGGGGAGGCCCATTAATTGATCTCGGAGTCCATATTATCGATTTGTGCTGGTATATGATGGGGCGTCCAAAGCCCGTTTCGGTTAGCGGCAACACGTATCACAAATTGGGCAACCGCGCGAATGTGAAGAACTTATCCTTTTATCAGGCAGCCGATTATGATCCAAGCACCAATGGAGTGGAAGATATGGCAAATGCACTAATCCGTTTCGAGAATGGGGCATCGCTTATGGTTGATGTCAGCTTTACCCTTCATGCGAAGTCGGATGAGCTTGCTATTCGTTTATACGGTGATAAGGGCGGAGTGGAAATTGAACCTGAATTGACCATGATTACTGAAAAATATGACACCATTCTGAATGTAGCTCCGCAAACAGACAGCAAATCCATAAATGTGCCGGAAGCATTTTGTAATGAAGTGAATCACTTTCTGGCCTGCCTGCAATCTGGAGAAACACCGATCAGTCCGGTAGAAGATGGCTTGCAAATCATGAAGATATTGTGCGGTATCTATGAGTCTGCGAACAAAGGACAAGAAGTTCAGCTCTAATAGAATTTCAGGAAAAGAGGGTGAAACAATGAAATTGGGAATCAGTTCATACAGCTTGGTAAATGAATTGGAATCGGGTGAAATGGATATTTTGGGTGTAATTGATTGGATTGCCGACCAAGGCGGCGAGCATATTGAGATTGTACCCATTGGATTCGAATTGACTGGTAATCCTGACTTAGCGGACGCTATTCGAGAAAAGGCAAAGTCGCGAAACATAGATGTGTCCAACTATGCCATCGGCGCCAATTTTGAAACGGATTCCCAAGAAGCCTTTGAGCTGGAAATCAGGCGGGTAATGGATGAAGTCGACGTTGCCGCAAGACTGGGTGTAACTCGTATGCGCCATGATGTTGCCAGCAGCAGCGATACTTCGATCGGCAACTTTCATCGTCAATTGGACCGCCTGGCAGAAGCCTGCGGGCGAATTGCCGATTATGCAGCACAGTATGGTATAGTAACCAGCGTTGAGAATCATGGCTATTTTATACAAGCCAGTGACCGGGTACAAGCATTGATTCAGCGGGTGAATCGGACAAATTTCCGTACAACGCTGGATGTGGGCAATTTCATGTGCGTGGATGAGAACTCTGTGGTTGCCGTGAAGAACAATATTGCATATGCTTCTGTGGTGCATGTAAAGGATTTCTATTGGAGACCTTCGTATCAGAATCCCGGGGAGGGCTGGTTCCAAACGGCAAGCGGTAATTATTTAAGAGGTGCAATCGCAGGCCATGGAGATATTGATATGCGTGAAGTGCTTCGTGTGGTTAAAGCGTCAGGATATGACGGATATATTTCACTGGAATTTGAAGGGCTTGAGGAATGTAAACGGGGAACCCGGATAGGTCTTGATAATGTGAGAAGGCTTTGGAACGAAAGTTAATCTGCGATGAGATCAAAACCCGGTAAAGAGGAGGCTTAAGAATGAAATTGGCAAACCCGATTGGTATAATGGTCGATAGTCTGCGTCTTAACTTGCGGGATGGACTGGTGAAAGCTAAAGAGCTGGGGGCAGATGGTGTACAAATCTATGCAGTTGAAGGTGAGATGGACCCTGAGAATCTGTCCCCGCGAGACCGAAAGGAATTGAAGAGTTATATCGAATCCCTAGGTCTGCGAATTTCAGCATTGTGTGGTGATCTGGCTGGCCATGGTTTTCAAGATGCGAAGGTGAATTCGGCGAAAATTGAGAAATCGAAGCGCATTCTTGATTTAGCCGTTGATCTGGGAACACAGATTGTTACCACACATATTGGTATTGTTCCGAATCAGGTGAATGATCCAGTCTATGATACGATGCAGCGTGCGTGTGAAGAGCTTGGTGTCTATGCCAAGAGCTTGGATGCCTATTTTGCAATTGAGACTGGACCGGAAAAATCTGCACATTTGAAGCAATTCCTCAATTCGCTGAGCACGAATGGCGTTTCTGTCAACTTTGACCCTGCCAACATGGTCATGGTAACGGGTGACGATCCTGTTCAAGGAGTGCACAATCTGAAAGATTACATTGTTCATACGCATGTGAAGGATGGCATCCGTCTGCGGGAGGTAGATCCCCGTGAAGTCTATGGAGCGTTAGGCTATGAGCCGATGAGTCACGACCGTATTGCCGAAGATGCTGCATCTGGCGCAAGCTATCGAGAACTGGCTTTAGGGGAAGGCCATGTGGATTTTGATAACTATTTCAAAGCGCTCCAGGATATTGGCTACACCGGGTATTTGACTATTGAACGTGAAGTGGGCGATCAGCCGGAAGCTGATATTGCCAAAGCGATTGATTTTATCCGGCGCTATCGTTAAAGAAATAGGGCAGTGATGAATACATCAAAAAAAGGCGAGTCTCTGAATAATGGAGACTTGCCTCTTTTTGTTGTTCCACGTTGATTTTTTATCGAAGAACAAATTCTCCAGGCATCTACAGGGATACTGATAGAACAAAAGTAGACCATGGAGGCAACCCATATTGTGACAAGCTTTTTCATTAACAAAATCCCCTTTGATTGAACTTGAGAATATACATTTAGGGAAAAGTGACGGAGGGGAAGTTTGGAACTGGAGGAGCGATAGCGTCCGGAAGTCCAAACATTCTCTGTAGTCACGGCCAATCCCAAGATAGAAGGATATTAAGATCAATCTATATAGCAATTAGAACTATTCACAGATTCGCTCCAGCAATGTTCCCAATTGTTCAGCTAATGCTTGATGTGAAATCGGCATTTCATTCGAAAACCACCATTCCACTACGCCTACATAAGCCGAGGCCACAAATGTCACGGTAAGGTCTGCATTTAACCCCTGGTTTTTTCCTTTCGTCACATCCACCTCATTACGGAACTCTTCAATCAGAAAGTCAACGAACCGGTTGCGAAAATATGGGGCTCCTTTACTTGCCAGCATCATTGAAAAAAAGGAGTAATTGTCTTCGAGGTATTCTGTCCAGATCAACGAACCGCTTACAAAATCCAGATCAGCTGCTGCTTCACACCGCTCCCGCAGCTCGTTAATATGGGCCTCTATGAGTTTGTCCAGCAAATCGTATTTATCCGTGTAATGAAGATAAAACGTTCCCCGGCTGATATTTGCTCTGTCGGATAGATCCTGTAAGGTGATATCATCAATATTCTTTTCAGACATTAGTTCAATAATGGCTTTCTTTAAAGCTTCTTGCGTCTTGAGTATTCTCCGATCTATTTTAGCCATCTTATGGTCACCAGACTTTCTTAAGGTAATAACTAACATAACACTTGAACCTAGTTGTAATTATAGACAATTGCACATTAATGTATCAAGGGTTATTATGCTTTTGAAAAATGGATGTTGACTTGGAGTTAACTCCAGAGGGTAAACTCCTTTATGTAGCAATAGCTAATAAAAAATAGAGGAGGCATTGTTGATCAGTCTAGGTATGCCGGAGCAGGCATTTAACTATAAAAGTTGAACACAAGAACTACCTAGAGGCAAAAGCAGCGGAGGGGAATTTTGGAACTGTAGGAGCGATAGCGAGGATGGCGTACTGGCATCTGTCGACGCTATATAAGTAGAAAATGGACTAAGTTTCATGCAATTAATAATTGGATGCGAACCGGGAGGTGAAGCGAGTATGGCGTTGGCCATTAAACAGGTTGCAGAGAAATTTGATGTTTCCCAGGATACACTCCGTTATTATGAACGGATCGGGCTGATTCCTCATGTAAATCGCAATAAAAGCGGTAACAGAGATTATACGGAAGAAGACTGCAAATGGGTTGAGTTTATCATCTGTATGCGGCATGCCGGTCTCTCGATTGAAGTATTGATTGAATATGTCGATTTGTTTAACCAGGGTGATGAATCCGCCGAGGCCAGAAAAGATCTATTAATCGAGGAACGCAAGCAGCTCGCCACAAGAATGGAAGTCATGAAGAAAACGCTGGAACGCTTGGATTCTAAGATTTCAAGGTATGAGCAAACTATAGGAAAAAGAGAAAAAACACTAAGAAGATCTGCTGAGCAGTCTGATAACGAAATCTAGGATTAAACACCTATGTACGATCCCTTTAAGGCGTAATAAAAAGCGAACCGGCAGCTACAGTGCTGCTGGTTCGCTTTTGTTGATTAATTTTTCGCTGCTGCAATGAGCATTACATATCAAGTTTAACGTTAGTGAGACCTTTCACGATTTCAGGGTCGTTATGAGAAATGGAAGACGGTGGCATTATAAGTCATTCATCATTTCATCAACGTAGGTGCTTTTCAACGATTGGACTGCGGATTCCCTGTTTATTGAATAAGAAATTTTATAGATACAGGAGTATATCACGTTAAGGACGTATTCAAATGCTATTTGCGAGGAAAAGGTTCCGATCTTGGCATGTTTTACTTCATCATTTGGCACTTGAATACAGAGCGTACTGAGTTTTGCCAGTTCACTTTGAGTGGTAGCTGTGATGGTGATAAAAGGGATCTGTTCACGTCTGAAGTGCTGAGCTGCTCTTACATAAATCGGTGACTTTCCGTGGTAAGTCAAGAAAATCGCGCAATCCTCTTCCGTCAAATTAACGGTATGATATGCCCATTCGTACAGCTCAGTAGCGATCACTACATATTTGTTGATTTTAATCATTTTATTCTGAAAACTCTTCGCGCGGATTTGGGAATCTCCCAAGGCATAGATAAAGATCCTTTTTGCTTTGTCCAGCATCCCGGCTGTTTGGGACAGCAAATCATCATCCATGTAGGCATAGGTTTTGTCGATCGTTTCCTTCATCAATTCAGCAATTTCTTTCGCCACTTGAAGTGGAGATTCCTCATCACTAAACGGATAATTAGGGTCGACGCTGGAAATGTTCTGGGTATATTGCTGGAATTCCCGGGCAAGTTTAATGATGAACTCTTTAAATCCGGACAGCCCAAGTTTATGGGTTAAGCGATTGACCGCTGAATGCGATGTATAAGTAGCCTTTGCAAGCTCCTGAATATTTAAATGCAGTATGCTTTCTTTATGCATCAGAATATAGGCAGCGATACTTTTTTCGTTTGGTGTAAAGTTATGCATTTCCGATAATTGGGTCAATATCTTCAACAGATTCACTCCTATAAACATTTTGTTCAAAAAGCTACCGGGATCTAACCAAGGAATTGGTGGAATGTACCGTTTTGCCGGCTGATCCTTTACGCTAGGCTGAGTTCTTCTATAATAAATGAAAAAGACTTAAGGGGGAATTCATATGCTTACGATCGGTTATATCGGGAATGGCAAAAGCACAAACCGTTATCATCTGCCTTTTTCATTAAACCGGGAAAATTTGAAGGTGAAGACGATCTACGCCCGTAATCCGGGTAAAGGAGAGTGGGAGAAGGCGCCGGGCATCCTTTACACCGATGAACTTGAAATGTTAATGAACGATGAAGAGATTCAGTTGATCGTGATCTGTACACATATTGATTCGCATTATGCTTATGCCAAAATGGCGCTTGACCACGGGAAGAATGTGCTTGTCGAAAAACCTTTTATGCCAACTAAAGAAGAAGCAGTCTCAATCTTCCAATACGCCAAAGAGAAAAATCTGGTACTCCAATGTTATCAGAATAGACGTTACGACTCGGACTTCCTCACGACCAAAAAGGTTATCGAATCAGGTAAACTGGGTGATTTGCTGGAGGTGGAGATGCATTACGATTATTATCGCCCGGAGACCCCGAATTCAGTTACGCATTACTCCAAAAATAACAGTTACTTATACGGACATGGGGTTCACACCATTGATCAGGTCTTATCCTACTTTGGGGAACCGGAATATATACATTACGATGTTCGTCAACTGCTGGGAACCGGCAGAATGAATGATTACTTTGATCTGGATTTCTATTATTCTACACTCAAGGTATCGGTTAAATCGAGCTTCTTCCGCTTGAAGGCGCGGCCCAGTTTTGTTGTATACGGAAAAAAAGGGGTATTCGTTAAACAAACGCAGGACCGCCAGGAAGAGCACCTGAAATTATTTTATTTGCCCAAGGGACATGCTGATTTTGGCATTGATTTGCCGGAGCATTATGGTACCCTGACTTATCTGGATGATGCAGGCCAATATCATGAAGAAAAAGTCGTCTCTGAGAAGGGTGACTATGCCCGGGTATATGACGATATGTATCAAGCTATCCTGCAGGGCAAAGATAAGACAATAAAGGATGAAGAAACGATTGCCGTTATGGAGATCATCGAGAATGGGATAGAGGGGTGCAGCTAGAATGAAATTAGGAATCGTGGGAGCCGGCAACATAGTAATGGAGTTATTAAGCTTTGTTCGTGATATTCCTACTATCTCATTACAGGCCATCTCTTCAAAACCTGACCATCAGGAAAAATTGCTGACCCTGCAAAGCCAATATGGAATTTCTCAGATCTTCTACAATTATGCTGAGATGCTTGGGAGTGATGAAGTGGATACGGTCTATATCGGGCTGCCCAATCATCTGCATTATTCCTATGCGAAAGAAGCTTTACTGAGAGGCAAGCATGTCATTTGTGAGAAGCCGTTCACATCCAATTTGGGTGAATTTCTGGAGTTGAAAGAGATTGCACTTCAGAGTGGATTAATACTGGTAGAAGCCATCACGAATCAATATTTAAAAAACTATCTAAGCATGAAGGAATTTCTGCCCAAGCTTGGAGAGCTCAAAATCGTGGAATGCAACTATTCCCAATATTCCTCCCGCTATGATGCCTTCAAAGCAGGAGAGGTGCTGCCCGCCTTTAACCCGGTACTGTCCGGGGGAGCGTTGATGGATATCAATATTTATAATATTCATTTGGCGATAGGCCTCTTCGGAAGCCCGGAGAAGGTGGAGTACTTTGCGAACATGGAGCGTGGGATAGATACTTCAGGCATTCTGATGCTTGATTACGGTAATTTCAAATGTGTCTGCATAGGTTCAAAAGACAGCGCAGCTCCTAGTGCAGTTAACATTCAAGGCAATAAAGGATATATCCGCCTGACAGGCTCGACTAACAGTATAGATTGCTTTGATTATGTTCCCAATAAGGAGCAACCCATCCGGGTAGATCGTAAAGATCATCCCCACCGGATGTATGATGAATTCATCGCCTTTGACCGTATGATAAATGAAATGGATATGGAAAAGGTTACGGATAGGCTCGAACATAGCGAGAGAGTCATGCGTGTGATTGAGCTTGCCAAGCTGTCTGCCAATCTTGTGTTTGGTCCGGACAGATCGAAGCAATAAATATAAAAAAAGGGCCACTGACATATTCAGTGGTCCTTCTCTATGTTCACTCCCACCAATGCTTCATTTCTGTAATTCCAACATCCCACAGTTTAGCATTGCCGGAAACTATAATCGTAATTTCGTTGATTTTATCAAAGGGTATCTCCAGAGGTTCGGCTTCTTTACTATATTCATCATTGTATTGAGCCACCATGTTCCCGTCTGCCATTACAGTGACCTCACCTTTGGAATCCCCATTGTCCTGAATGCCATAATAGGAATAGAACTTTACATCTATTTTGTTCCCCAAGATATAGGTGTACTTTTTATCTTTGTCGCCATCACTGCTATACATGTTAAATTCAGGTTCAATTCTCTTGCCTGCTACAGTGAAAGTTGGAAGGTTCCCGGTCATAGGAAAATTACCTGTAACTTCCTTCAGTTCATGTAGAGCTCGGATAGGGCCTTCTTGTTTCACTAAAGCATAATTGACAGTTTCAGAGATTATAATTATCCCTACAAAAAATAGAACAACTGACAAAGCTGCAACCATGAGCTTTTTATAAGTGATTTTCGGAGAAAATCCAACCTTGTATGCGAAAAATCCTATCGCGCCACCTAATGTATTGGATATTACATCATCTACATCAAAGCTGCCGAGATAAGTTAAAGCCTGCAACGTTTCCAGAACGAGAATCGCCAAGACAAACAAAGAAATGAACTTCCTGAATCTGACACGATACAACAGGGGGAAAAGTACGCCGAAAGGGATAAAGGCAGCAATATTGCCAAAATCATATACCCATGAAAAAGTCGGTTTTGGAAAACGAAGCGGAATGGTTTCTGGAACAAGTATAAATGTGTATCCAGATTGACCCGTTGCATTCTCTAATCTGTTAAAAGCAAAGAATATAAAATACAAAATTAAAAGGGTGTATAGAATGGTTCCTGCAGAGATGAACTTCCGCCATTTCGTATCCATAAATATCTCCTTAATCTCATACTAAAACACACTTTGATGCACACGACTTAATATTATAATATTTATATTGGTGGATGTAAACGAAGTGAGGAACCCATTCACCTTCTTTAATCGAATAGGGGTGACCCCAGCCATAAATGACTGCTTGGGACACCCCCGTTATCTACACATAATACCTTTATTTACTGCTCCATAAGGCTACACGGTCCTGAACATATTTGGTGTAGCCTTTTTCCATTTTCTCAACGCCGGCTTTATCCAGTTCAGCCATGTAGGCATCCCAGATTTTATCGAATTCGGCCGGTTTCGCCAGGATGGCCTGGGGAATGCGTTTCCACGTAATATCCCTCATTTTGTTACCCAGAATGGAGACTTCATCCTCGCCCGGAATCGCGATATTCCATGCCGCTCCATAAGCTTTTTCCGCGAATTCTTCTTCTTTCGGGAACAAATCCTTCCATGTGGTAGCCTTGTAAGCGGCCAAGGTTTCTTTTTCAACATCGCTGTAACCCAATACAAGCTGTTCCGGGAAATTTCTAGTGTAATAGTTGCCGGTTGAGTCCTTGGCGCCATCACCATAGTGGACCATCATATTCCAGTAGAAGCCGAGTCCGGATTCTTTAGTAAACGCCGTATTGTCGTTGTTAATCCGGTCCTGAACTTCTGCAGGAATGACGCGTTTGCCGTTTTCCACTACATAATGCTTGCCTTCAATTCCCCAGTTGTTCAGGATTTGCCCTTCGTCGGAAGCGAGGTAATCCAGGAACTTAATCGTACGGACCGGATCTGGATTCGTGCTGGAGATCGAGATGCCGTAACCACCCATAAAGCCGGTAGGCCAGAAGCTGGTTTCCTTATATTCTTTCGTCAGCGTTACCGGATAATGGCCATAGGTTTGATCGAATTTGCCTGCCGTCTTGAGTGCCTGCTGGGCGTCGTTGTAGTCCCAATCCTGGTCAATCAGGCCGAGCACCCGTCCGGTGGCTACTTTAGCTTTGTATTGGTCATACTTCTGGACGAAGCTTTCCTTATCGAGCAGGCCGATGTCATTCATATGGTTCAGCCAGCGGAAATATTCTTTCTCCTCCGGACGGCGGAAGTGGTAGATGGCCTCATGGGTCTCCTGATCGACGTAATATTCCCCGTCATCCGAGCCGCCTGTCGTGGCAACCGCAGGGTTGGTGACGGAAATATACATATGCCAGTCATCTGCGTTCAGGGAAACCCCAATGTTTTTGTTGCCGTTCTCATCGGTGGGATGCTTCTCCAGATAGGCTTTGATCACATTTTCATAATCGGCAACCGTTCTGATTTCCGGATATCCGGCTTCTTTCACCACACGGTGCTGCAGTTCGAATCCGCCCCCGGCCACGAATTTCTTCTCATCCACTGCTGCCCAGGTCGGAATGGCATAGATGGACTGGTCTTCATTGGTATACTTGGCCCGGGCGAGGTTGTCGCCGAGCACACGTTTGATGTTGGGCGCATATTTATCAATTAATTCGGTCAGATCGATGACTGCTCCGGCATCGACAAGCTTGCCGATATCCGCTTTGGCGGAAATAATATCCGGATATTCGCCGCCGGCTGCGATCAATGCGATTTTTTGCTGCGGGTCACCGACAGCAAATTCCGCATCGAGGGTGACACCTGTTTTCTCAGTAAGTACTTTACTGACTTCGTCTTTCATATTGTTCCAGTTCGGATTCGGGTCCTCCGCGAAGAAGGAGAGTGTAAGCGGACTTAAATCTTCGGCTTTCGCCGTAGCCTCTGCGGTGGCGCTGCCACCATTTGTAGCCTTAGTGCCTCCGGCATTCTCTGCCGTATTCTTGGTATTGTTCGAGCCGCCGCAGCCTGCCAGCACACTGAGGAGCAAGGTCAAGACCATCAGTACGACGTACGGTTTCGCTGTCTTTCTTGTCATGAATAGAAACCCTCCCTTTTTCTGGTCACAAAATGTATTGTATACACAGGCTAAGCCTGCCGATACCGGAGACGGACTAGCTTTTTACCGAACCCAAAGTCATGCCTTTGACGAAATAGCGCTGCAGAAACGGATAGACGACCAGAATAGGTACAGTGACGACGATCGTGATCGCCATTTTGACCGATTCCGGGGAGATTTGCGCCATAACCTCGGTCATATTGCGGCCGCGGAAATTATCCGCATTGGTCGTCGTGCTCTGGATGACCTTCATCAGCTCAAACTGCAGGGTGGTCAGCTCATCCTTGGAACCGTTATAGAGGTAGGTATCTAACCAGGAATTCCACTGGCCGACAGCCAGGAACAGGGCGATGGTTGCCAGCGCCGGTTTGGTTAGCGGGAGAATAACCCGCCAGTAAATCGTGAAGTCGTTGGCCCCGTCCAGCTTGGCGGATTCCTGTAGGGCGTAAGGGAGGCCATCGATGAAGGAACGAATGACGAAGACATTAAATGCACTTACGAGACTGGGGAGGACATAGACACCGAAGGTCCCCATCATATGCAGATTTTTGATCAGGATGTAGATGGGGATCAGTCCGCCCGAGACGTACATAGTAAGCGCCAGAAATGTGGAGACAAATTTGCGGGCCTGAAAGTCCACCCGGCTCAGGGTGAAGGCAAGCATGGAGGCACTGACTAGCCCGAGGATCGTGCCGATGACGGTGCGCAGGATAGAAATTTTAAGTCCGGTCATCAGCCCGGAATAGGCAAAGATCGTCTCATAGTTCTTGAAGGTGAACACACGGGGGAAAACCGTAATCCCGCCTTTGATGCTGTCTGTGGAGTCGTTGAAGGAAATCGCCAGCACATTCAAAAAAGGATATAACGTGGCTATAGTCACCACAGTAATCGCAACATAGACTACCAAATCGAAGATGCGGTCCGACCAAGACGCAGCGGCCATTTTATTGTTCAGCATAAGGGCCTCCTATATGATGCTTTCCTTCGTTATTTTTTTGAAAATTCCATTGGCCACAAACAGCAGAATCACACTTACCACAGAGTTGAAGATGTTAATAGAAGTGCCGAAGGAGAAACGTCCCATGCCCAGCCCATAGTTCAGTGCATATAGATCCAATGTCTGCGAGAAGTCGCGCACCAGATTATTTCCTAGCAGGAACTGCTTCTCGAAGCCTATACTGATTAGATGCCCGATCGAAATAATGAGCAGTATAACAATCGTAGTCCGGATGCCGGGCAGTGTAATGTTACGCACCTGCTGCAGACGGCTCGCACCATCCACCCTTGCGGCTTCATACAGCTCCGGTCCTATACCCGAAATGGCTGCTAAATAGATAATCGTGTTCCAGCCTGTTTCCTTCCAGACATCCGAAGCCGTGACAATCCCCCAGAAGAAATGGCCTTTGGCCATAAATTGAATGGGTTCACTGATAAGATGGAGGCCCATCAGCAGATCGTTCACCGCACCGTTGTCGGTAGAGAGCATCTTGGTGATAATCCCGGCGGCAACTACCCAGGATACGAAGTGGGGAAGATAAGAGACCGTCTGTACGAAGCGTTTCAGAATTTGCAGCCGCAACTCATTCAGAAGGATGGCGAATATGATGGGAATGATGAATCCGGCAAGCAGGCCCATGATACTCATAGCGAGTGTATTGCGCAGCGCATTGAAGAATTGCTCATCCTGGAAAAGCTCTTTAAAGTACTGCAGACCCACCCATTTCTGCTCGAAAAAGGATTTGCCGGGTTTATATTTTTGAAAGGCCATAGTCCATCCCCATAACGGCAGATAGTTAAATACAAATGCCCAGAGCACAAACGGTATGGCCATCATATAGAGATATTTCTGCTGCAGGAAAGTTGGCCAAAAGCGTGAGGCGGGCTTCTTCGGCTCCGGCTTTACTTTGGTGGTAATCGCTTTCATTTATGTCCCTCCTTCGATATGGCATTATCATAAGCTACAGGAAATCAGGGAAACACCCGAACATTTTCTATAAAAAACAGGGAGAAATCAGCTCTTTTCGTAAGCGTTTTCTGAAACTGCGTGCTCACACAGAGCTTCCTCTGCGGTAGACGGAAGGAGAAATACCTTCAACTTTTTTGAACTTTTCGCGAAAATAATCCACATCGCTGAATCCGACTTCGCTCGCGGCCTGATGGATTTTCCAGCCCTGATCCAGCAGCTCCTTGGCTTTCTCAATGCGGACCTTGTCCAGATAGCTATTGAAGGAAAAGCCTGTACTGTTTTTGAAAAGCTTGCCCAGGTACGCGCTGCTGTAAGTAAACACATCCGCCAGCGTTTCGAGCTTCAGGTTCTCATTGTAATGGCGGTGAATAAGGTCTTGCATTCGCTTCATTAAGACGTCCATATCGTCTCGGGTAATTCCGCCTGCATGCTGCTCCAGCATAGTAGTGATGTAGCGGTACAGCTGGGGCAGGGAGGTATGTTTATAGATTTGCTGGATTTGCTCGTCCATCCGGTTGTGCTGCTGAGCCAGCTCACTGTATTGGAGCGAGAGTTTGTTGATCAAATGCGTGACCATTCGTACATAGCGTGATTTCACAGCCATCTCAGAGTAACTGGCGGCGATCATCAGTTCACCGGTTTCCTGGATTAAGGAAGGGAGTACATCGAAGGTGCCGATTTCCATGGCGAAATACAGGCGCTCCACCACAGAATCAAGCCTGCAGTCCACTTCCTCTGATCTGACCTTGAGTACTTTCTTCAGCTTCAGGGAATCCGGTCCAATCATACCCGGCTCATCGTAGAAAAAATGCTCCTTCATCCGTACCAGTGCGGATTGGCGGGAGACGGGAAGCTCCTCCAGGGTATCCACCATATCACCCGCGGTGATGATGCATTCAAGCCCATAGGCGGTTACGGCTTGCAGTATATTCTGGACCATTAATTTGCGTACAAGCTCCTTCTGATAAGAGGGCTGCAACAGAACCCCTAAATAGGAGTCCAGCGAGAAGACAATTCCCCACGCCTGTTCATCAAAGCTTGCTGCAAGCCTGGCTTTAACGGCCGTTGAAGGCCCGTTGTCCGCATTGTCCTGGAGCAGCAGCCGGATCAGGACTACCTGATAGGAATCCCATAGCAGTCCTGCTTCATGGATGGCTGCCTCCATTGAAGGCAGCATCTGCGGGCTGTTCTCCATCAGCAGGGATTGAACCAGCATTTCGCGGCTCCACACCTTTGCGGCGGCATGATTCTTGCGATGGGTGCTCCGCGCATCCAGCACTGCGGACAGTTTTGCCAGATATAACTGCAATTCCAATTCATCTACCGGCTTAAGTAAATAGTTATCAATGCCAAAAGCCAGCGCACGCTTAGCATAGTCGAAATCGGCATAACCGCTGAGGATAATGATGTGTATCTCCGGATCGTTTTCCCGCAGCTCTTTAATAAGCTCCAGACCATCTCTGCCGGGCATCCGGATATCTACAATCATTAGATCAGGACTATAGAGTTCATATTTATACTTGGCTTCTATGGCGTTCGCCGCTGTATCTATAATCTGATATCCACAGCTCTCCCAGTCCAGCAGAGCAGTAAGTCCCTCACGGATTGCCAGCTCATCATCCACAATCAACACTCTATACATAAGAATCGCTCCTCAGGGGGATGGCAAAGCTAATCTGCGTTCCGAATCCGGTTTGACTGGACAGGGTAAGTCCGCATTCCGGGCCGTAGGTTAACTGAAGCCGCAAATGAATATTGCGCATCCCGATATTATTGGTTTCATAGTCATCCTTGTTCTCCAGCATCTGCCGGATTTCTTGCATCCGTTCTTTGGAAATACCTATGCCATTGTCGGATACCTGCACCTTGAGCTGTTTGTCTTCTATGCGGATATCCACCCGGACCATACCGCCGTCAATCCGGTTCTCCAGCCCGTGGATCACACAATTCTCCACCAGGGGCTGAATGATCAGCGGCGGAATCTGAATACTGTGAGCCTTGGGGTCTACTTGAAGCTCATAGGCTAGCCTATCATCATAGCGGAATTTCTGGATGACCAGATAACAGTTTACGGTCTCCAGCTCACTGTGCAGACTGATCATCCCATTGCCGACCTCCAGGTTTTTGCGCATCATTTTACCGAGCAGCCGCACGACCTGGGATATATCAGACTGGCCCCTGACTAGAGCTTTCATGCGGATGGATTCCAGAGCATTGAACAGAAAATGGGGGTTGATCTGGCTGGCCATCATTTTGAATTTAATCTCATTCTGCTTCAGTTCGATTGCATTTTTTTGCCGGTTGGATTCCTGTACCTCGCTCATGAGGTCGTTAATATTCCGCACCATATGATTGAACTGTCTCGCCAGCTGGCCGATTTCATCTTTACCGTCAATTACCAGCGTAGCACTCAGATTACCGGAAGCGACCTTGGAAATATGTTTGCTTAAGTGCAGCATCCGTCCGGTGAGTAGCCGGGAGAAATAATAGATAAGCAGAATTGCCATCAGTAATGCAGAAATAATGACAGAGGAAGCCAGTGAGATAATCCGGTTGGGTTCGCTCACGATACTTTCAACGGAAAAAATGGAGATGATGCGCAAACTGTTCAGGCTTCCCCCTGGATGCCAATCATCAATCAGCATTTTAAAAGGGTTGCCATCAATCGTTATATCATAGGGACCTTGTCCGGCGGTGGTGGCAGATACAGGGCTGAAGTTAATATCAACCAGCGATTTGCCCAGTGTATCTGCACGGTTGGAGGCTACTATATTGTCGTTCTCATCTACTATTATGGTTTCAAAAGTCTCCTGATTCAGGATGGCATTAAGCTCGTCAGTATTCACATTTACAACTAAAACTCCGGCGGTACGCTGCTTCAGAAAATCTACTTTGCGGATCAGACTGAGATAATATTGGCCGTTGCGGTTGTCACGGATATAATTCCAGCAGACCAGGCCTTTCTTGGCGATAGCGGTTTGATACCACTGCTCCTGTGTGACCGTCTCATCCGCCTGCAGAAACTCCCAGTTGTCAAGAATTGTGGGATTATTGATATACAGGCGGATGCTGGAGATCTCTTTGTACAGGCGGATAAAATCACGAAAGTCAGGATAGTCCCAATAAGCCTTCACAACATCATAGACCGACTCGTACCGGTGGTTGGCAGCTTCCTCCAGTCGGCTGTCATTGGACAGCCGGTAAGCAATGTCAAGCGGGACGCCCAGCAGTTCGCCGGTCCGTTTTTTCACCCGGTCCACATTAGCTGTAATTTGCTCCAGAGCATTGCCCATCGCCATATTCCGCAGTTCACTCGTCAGAAATACCCCAACAATCAACACCGGAATTAGGGCGACACAGCCAAAAGACAAGAACAGCTTCGTCCTGAGCCGCAGATTGTTCATTAGGGTGATGATTCGGGCATACACAGAAACATACACCTCCATTAATATATTTGATAGCGCTTACAAATATGTGTATCGCAAACTACCATCCATTAAATGTAATATAATATGCATTTATTGTCTCGTGAAAGAACCACTATATAGATTGAATTTGGAAAATTAAAAAAGGGTGGGAGTGACGGAGTAGAAGTTTGGAACTGTAGGAGCGACAGCGTCCGCCTTTGTCTGTGGATTTCAACCGCGAACAGCGGAATAAAATCAAGAAATTCTTACGACAACAGCGGCTGGAAGTCCAAACATTATCTGCAGTTACTACTATAACCCAAAATAGAAGGATCTTAAGTTCAATCTATATAGCTAAAGAAGCTGAGAAGTAAGATGGGTGAAGCAGGAAACAGCTATGTTCAAGGAGAAAGTAATGGAGAACCAAAGATCAGGAGCAACAATACAGGGTTGCATAGATTACCATGATTAGGAGTGAGATTGTTGCAGACAAAGATTAGCCTTGAAGGCGAGTGGGAATTGCAATTAGATAAGGAGAAACAGGGACTACAGCTGCCTTTTTCCGATGTCATTACCTTGCCGGGAACGACATCACATGCCCGCAAGGGACCGAAGAACGAAGAGGTTCTGGTCAGCGCCCTGACAGATGAATATCTGTTCGAAGGGTCGGCTTGGTATTCGAAGGAAGTAGTCATTCCAGAAGAACTCGCAGGAAAGACTTGTTTCCTATATTTGGAGCGCACCAGGCTTACGACGCTCTGGCTGAACGGTCAAGAGATTGGCAGCCGTGATAGCCTGAACACTGCGCATGTATATGATTTGACAGGGAAGCTTCAGTCTGGCAGTCAGACACTCACCGTCCGGGTCGATAATACCGGTTATCCGACCAAAGGCGGACATATGACTTCGCCGGACACTCAGACCAACTGGAACGGAATCACTGGACGCATCGAGCTTCAGTTCTACGGCAAGTCCTATTTGAGCGGAATTCGGCTCGATCCGAATCTGCCTGAACGTTCTGTCCGAATCACAGGAATACTGGAAGGAACGGCTGTAACAACGATTGCTGTATCAGCTTCCAGTTTTAATAGCCAGACAGCCCATTCGGTGGCTGAGCAGGAATTCACAATCTCGCCGGGGAACTTTACGATTGACTACACGTTAGGTTTGGATGCGCTTCCTTGGAGTGAAACCGCACCCAATCTCTATAACCTTAATATCCTCCTGAAGGATAGAGAAGGCGGAACCGGCGAACTGTATGAGTCGTTCTTCGGCTTGAGGGAATTCAAGGCGGATGGCGATAAATTCACGATCAACGGGGAGAAGACTTTTCTCCGCGGCAAACATGACGGACTGATCTTCCCATTGACCGGCTATGCCCCGACAGACGTAGAGGAATGGCTTAGAATTCTGGGGATATCCAAATCCTATGGTATCAACCATTACCGGTTCCACACCTGCTGTCCGCCGGAAGCGGCCTTTACCGCTGCCGATATGCTCGGGATCTATATGGAGCCGGAGCTGCCGTTCTGGGGAACGATTACAGAGCCATCGGACGAGGGTCATAACCAGGCTGAGCAAGACTATCTGGTCAGCGAAGGATATGAAATTCTGAAAGCGTTCGGCAATCATCCGTCATTCGTGATGATGTCGCTCGGCAACGAGCTGTGGGGCAGCAGAACCAAGATCGATTCCATTCTCAAAGACTATAAAGCATTCGACGACAGACCCTTGTATACTCAAGGCTCGAACAACCACCAATGGGTACCGGAAATTCTGGAGCATGAAGATTTCTTCTGCGGAGTGCGTTTCTCGAAGGAGCGTCTGTTCAGAGGCTCTTATGCGATGTGCGACGCACCGCTCGGTCATGTCCAGACCGCACTGCCGGGTACGATGAAGGATTATGACGACCAGTTCGTTCCTCCGTCCCTGCAGAGCGGAGAGGTAGCAGAAGCGGGAGGTACTGTCCAAATTCAGTATGGTACTGAAGCCAAAACGGTGCAGGTCGGAGACACGTCCGGGGAATGGATTCCGCATATTCCTGTTATCTCGCATGAGATCGGGCAATACGCGACCTATCCAAATTATGAGGAAATCAGCAAATATACAGGACCGCTCAAAGCTGGTAATTTCAAAATTTTCCAAGAACGGCTGGAAAGCAATGGCCTGGGGCATCTCGCGGGCAAATATTTCGAGGCTTCTGGACAACTGGCGGCTGCTTGTTACAAAGAAGAGCTTGAGGCCGCTTTCCGCACCCGGAGACTTGCCGGATTCCAACTGCTGGATCTGCAGGATTTCAGCGGACAGGGAACAGCCTTGGTAGGTATTCTTGATGCATTTATGGACTCCAAAGGAATGATTACACCAGAGGAATGGCGCACCTTCTGCAGCGATGCAGTCCTGTTGGCAAGATTCCCGAAATACAATTACATCTCCGGAGAAGTCTTTAGTGCCAGCGTCGAGCTGAGCTGGTTCCGGTCCGAAACACCAGATTCCCTTGTGCTGCAATGGGAGTTGACCGCAGACGACAGAACGCTGGCCGAAGGCTCAAGTGCAGTAAACATCCCGGCGGGTTCGAATTATATCGATATCTGCCAGTTGGCCATTGATCTTCCTGCCGTCCAGAAGATGACGAAAGCTGTACTTACTCTGAGAATCGCCGGATCAGATATCCGTAAATCCTACGACCTGTGGGTATATCCAGAGAATAGCGGTTCCGGGCTGGACCGCATCCGCATTTTCGAAGAGCTTTCCGATGAGGCGCTTGCGCTGCTGGAGCAAGGTGACAACGTGCTGCTCATGCCAAAACCGGAGTCTCTTCATAACGCTATTGAAGGCTTCTATTGTACGGATTTCTGGTGTTATCCAATGTTCCGCTCCATCTCTGAGAGCATGAACCGCCCGGTACCTGTCGGTACCATGGGGCTTCTGATCGACAACAGCCATCCTGTGTTCCGTGATTTCCCGTGCGAACAATATTCCACGTACCCTTGGTGGAGTATCATAGAGAACTCAAAATCAATTATCCTGGACGGAACCGACCGGGAGTGGAGCCCGATTGTACAGACAATCGACAACTTTGAGCGTAATCATAAGCTGGGGTTCCTCTTTGAGTGCCGAGTAGGGGCGGGCAATCTGCTGGTCTGCGCCCTCGACGCCAGTAAAGCAGGAAAAACGCCGGAAGGAAGACAATTCCTGTCTAGCGTAGCCGGTTATATGGCATCCAGCGAATTCAAACCGCAGTACACAGCAAACGTATCAGAGCTGCACAAGCTTATTCAATAAGCATCAGGGCCAGTTCGATTTGAATAGATCTTAAGTTCAATTTTGCAGGGAGCCGTTTATCGGCTTCCTGTTTTTTTTAGATAAACAGAAGTAGAAGAAGAAGAAGAAGAGAGTTTTATAGGGTGATCAATCAAGTCTATTGAAAAATAGATATCGAATAATAACCTCGCAGAGTAGGTTTTTCTTGCCCGATAGTGCTCATAAAAATAAATTGTCAAAATCATGCTTTATCTGGGATTATTTTGTTGTAGATTTGTCATTATTTAGTTATAATTCTATTAATCATCAATGAGTAACGAACTCAATTCTAGCAACATGAAAGGATGAACAGAGTGGCACTTGAATCGCATCATCTGCAGCTCGAGTATGAATTCTTAAAGGCTCTGAGGAATGCTGAAGTTCCGCTTGGAGCCAGCACTCTGGTTCATACGCTGGGGAAGAAATATGAACTCAGCCAGGCAACCATCGGACGCAAGCTGATGGAATTTGATTTCGAGGGCTATACCGTTCTGAAAGGCCGGAAAGGGCGCATTCTGACAGAAAAAGGAACAAGGCGCATTGCATATTTGGAGAAAGAGCTGCACCAGAAAAATGTAAATTCCCAGTTTCTGCAGCTATTGAATAATTCAGGAGAGTCCGCATTGGTGGATGTGCTAGTGGCCAGACGGGCGCTTGAGCGGGAAATTGCCGCATTGGCTGCACAGCGGGCTACAAAGGAAGAAATCAGTCTGCTAGAGGCTTCTATTGCCAGTCAGAGCGAGCTTTTATCACAAAATATCATTCCCTATGAAGAAGACCGTGAATTTCATACTTTACTAGCGCTTACGGCGCGTAATCAGGTATTGCTCCATGCGGCTCAGCTGGTATGGCAAACCGGCAAAGATTTCCTGGAAACCGCCTATATTCGCCGTACGGTGGGCAGCGAGCTTGTGGTTGATCACCGTAAAATTCTGGATGCCGTTGCTGCGGGTTCACCTGAGCAGGCGGAAGCGGCAATGGTTATGCATATCAATCAAATGATAGAGGATGTCAAACGTTATTACGCTATCCAAAATCAGGAACAGCGCAATTCGTAAATGCTTTGAATAAAGGAGTGGAAATTGTGGAGATCCATTACCGCTTAGGCATAGATATTGGCGGAACCTTTACGGATGCCATTGTTACAGACGGGCAGGGCCAGATTGTCGCGGCGCTCAAAATACCCTCGATAGCTGATGCTCCCGAACAGGCGATATTCCAGGCATTAGACCAGCTGCAGTCGAAGGGAGTGGACACACGCAAAATTGAACTCTTCGTGCATGGCACTACGCTTGGCGTAAACACGCTGATCGAACGCAGTGGTGCAGTTACCGGGCTGCTCGTGACCAAGGGTTTCCGGGATGTACTCGAAATACGCCGCTTACGGCTTGAGAATACAACTAACCTCTATGGGGATAAAGCGCTGCCGCTTGTCCCGCGCCAGCTTGTAAAAGAAATCGATGAACGTCAGCTCGCAGACAGCAGAGTGCTCACCCCGCTGGACCCGCACCAACTGCTCCAGGCAGTGGATGAATTGGTGCAGGAGGGGGTTACGGCACTAGCCATCAGCTTCCTGCATTCTTATGCCAATGCCGGGCATGAGCAATTGGCCGAACAGCTGATCCGTGAGTGTTATCCGCAACTGCTCATCTGTAGAAGCAGTGCAATCTGGCCGCAGCAGCGAGAGTTCGAGCGGACGCTGGCCACGGTGATGAATGCTTATGTAGGCGAACGGATGGGGTCTTATTTCAAGCGTCTGCAAGAAGGAATCGGACCCTATGGCGTATCGGCGACGCTGCTGTCCACCATGTCAAACGGTGGTATGATGACCGCTGCCCGCGCTGCGGCCGAGCCAGTAAGGACGCTCCTGTCCGGTCCTGCCTCGGGTGTGATTGGCGCAACCTTTATCGCGGAGCAGGCAGGTATTAACCAGGTCGTTACCTTCGACATGGGCGGGACAAGCGTAGATGTCGCCTTAATTGACAAGGAGCCTACCTACTCCACAGAGAATCAGGTGGGCGATTTCCCGGTTATCATTCCTGCGGTAGATGTGACCGCCATCGGAGCGGGCGGAGGCTCGATCGCCTGGGTTGATTCGGTCGGGGTATTGAAGGTAGGGCCGCGCAGTGCAGGCGCCAAGCCGGGCCCGGCGTGCTACAACCGCGGCGGCAAGCAGGCGACAACCACTGATGCCTATTTGCATTTGGGCATTCTGCAGGCAGACCGTTTTCTCGGCGGCCAGATGCAGCTGTTCCCTGAACTGGCTGAACAGGCGCTTACGATTTTGGGTGACCAGCTCGGGCTGACTGCCAAGCAGACGGCGCAGGCCATTCTGGATGTGGCCACCGCGAATATGTATGCCCAATTCTCACCGCTGATGGCGCGAAAAGGAGTCGATCCCCGTGACTTCACTCTGCTTGCCTATGGGGGCGCGGGCCCGATGCATGCTTTTCTGATGACGCGTGAAGTTGGCATCCGCCGGGTGTTGATTCCACCTTCTCCTGGAACGCTTTGTGCTCTGGGCTGTACGGTTGCCAATTTGCGCAACGACTTTGTCTTCACACTTCACAAGCGCAGCCGTGGACTGGATGCCGGAGAACTTCAGACACATTTTTATTCGCTTGAGCAGCAAGGACGCCGCTGGATCGAGGATGAGGCCAAGGGGGGAGTAACTCTGGGCGGTACATACGTCATTTACAGCGCGGATATGCGATATGAAGGACAGGCATTTGATCTGGAGGTTACTCTCTCAGATTCTGATATTTCTGATCCTGAAGAAGCGGAGATTAAATTCCACCGCAAATATGAATCCGTCTTCGGAATCAGCCAGCCGGAGGCGGAAGTCATGTTCGTCAATCTGCGGGCAAGTATCGTCGGGCTTCTGCCAAGTAAGATTAGGGCAGCTTCTCCGCAGGTAGCAGGCAGTGGAAAACCTGTGGAGTCCCGGGGAATCACGTTTGACGGATTGGATTACCAGGCTAAGGTGCTTAATCGGGAGCATCTGAACACAGATACAAGAATCTCCGGTCCGGCTATCCTTGAGGAATATGATACGACGGTGTTTGTACCTCCCGGCTACACAATACACAGAGATGCTAACGGAAATATTATCGGGGAGGCAGATCTATGATTACGGATAAAGTCTTCCTCGAAATCTTCAACAACCGGATTCAGGCAGCAGTAGAGGAAATGGCCAACGTCGTCCTGCGCACCGGCTTTACCGCCTTTGTCAAAGAAACGGGTGATTTCGGCACCTACCTGTTATCGCCGGAAGGCGAGACGTTCGGCTCTCCGCTGAATACGGGATACAACCTCTCCCTGGGAATTCCTGCGGCTACCGCCATCAAGGCAATACACCAGTGGCAGGAAGGTGACATAGTCATCTGCAACGACCCCTATACCACTGGGGGGATGGTGACCCATCTGCCGGATATTCACCTGATTAAGCCTTATTTCCATGACGGCAGGATCATTGCTTTTGGACTTTGCTTCGTACATTCTTCGGATGTCGGCGGAAAGGTTCCGGGCAGCGTATCGCCAAGCGCTTATGACATACATATGGAGGGCATCCGGATTGCGCCGGTCAAGCTGTATGAGGCTGGCTGTATGAATGAGCAGGTGCTCCGGCTGCTGCTGGACAACAGCCGGATCCCCGAGCAGAATCTTGGCGATCTCAAGGCGCTTATGGCTGCGCTGAACAGAGGGGAGCAGCGGCTGAAGGAACTCATCGGCAGATATGGGGCGGAGCAGGTGGAGCAAGGCATTGAGAATCTTCTGGAGTATGCGGAGCTTAAAGCCCGGGCGATCATTCAGGATATCCCCGACGGCTCCTATGACTTCTGGGACTATCTGGAGAAGGGGCCCGGCGGCTATCCGATCCGGCTGCGCTGCCGCATGACAATTACCGGCACGGATATCTATCTGGACTTTAGCGGAACCGACCCGCAGGTTAGAGCTTCGTTTAATATTCCGACGCATAACCAGCAAGGGCACTATATGCTTGTGCCGGCGTTGATCCGCTACTTCCGGACACTGGATCCGGCGATTCCATGGAATTCCGGGATGGTGCGGATGGTGCGCAACTACGCGCCTCCGGCATCGGTGCTCAATCCGGAACCGATGGCGGCGGTAGGTGCGCGAGCGGCGACCTTTATCCGGGTGATGGATGTCATTACAGGGGCGCTGAGCCAGGCGCAGAGCAGCAAGGTGCCGGCTGCTGGAGCAGGTCAAGCCTGCATTGTGATGATGGCAATGACCGATGCTTCCGATGGCAAGAGCAAAGTTGGTGTAATTCAGCCGATCTGTGGCGGATCAGGGGCAAGACCGATGAAGGACGGGATTGACGGGATGGATTTCGCCGTAGGCCATTTGCGGAATATTCCGGCTGAAACGGTTGAGGCGGAGATGCCTGTACTGATTGAACGTTACGGTTTAAGAGCGGATTCAGCCGGAGCCGGCAAATTCAGAGGCGGCAGTGGCATTGACCTGCGCGTCAGGATTCTCAGTCCGGATACCGTGATGACCGCAAGAAATATGGAACGGATGGAATTCCAGCCCTGGGGCCGCTTGGGAGGTGGTGTAGGTAATCATGGAGAAGCGATATTTAATGAAGGCCGGCCAGATGAACGCAACCTTGGCCGGATTGATGAGCTTTTGCTACAACCGGGAGATACCGTGACTTTTCTGTCCCAGGGCGGCGGCGGATATGGAAATCCTTATGAACGGGACCCTGCATTCGTACGGAATGATGTGCAGAAAGGACTTTTGTCGGAAGATCAGGCGCGTGAACAATACGGCGTAGTGCTAAATTCAAATGGCAAAACCTTTGATGAAGCATCCACTAAGCTGCTGCGTAATGGACGCAGTAAGAATCGGGAAGCTTTCAGCTTCGGGGGAGCCAGGACTGCGTTTGAAACGGTCTGGACAGATAAAATGCAGCTCGCCGTGAACGCTGCTCTGAGCAGCTATCCGCTGGCACTTCGGGATTATTTGAAGAGACAGACGATGGCAGAAGCTGAGTCCAGAGTTGCTGCGGGGCATCCAGTTTCGGCTTCAGCAATACCAGAGATCATGGAAGAATTGCGCAGGGGAATAGGGCTGCGCTGATGACAACAGCGGCTATGACCGGAAGGCGACAAAATTAGGAATTATATTAAATAACCTGAAGGAGAGAACCGAATGAGTACTCAAAAACCTAAACGCTCTTATATCTTACCGGCAATGTCGCTTGCCATGATTGTGGCACTGTCAGCTTGTGGAGGGGGAAGCAACGCGAATAATGCTACTGGAAACAATGTTGCTAAAAACAATGCTGCCGGGAAGTCGGAAGATTCGACAGCAGCCGGCAGTGGTGAAAAGGTCAAGCTGACCATGTTTATCTGGGCCGGCTCCAATCAGGATGTGGTTCCTAAGGAAGTCGTAGCAGAGTATGTAAAGAACCATCCGAACGTTGAGGTGACCTTCGAAGAATCCTCCAATGCTGTAATGTATCCGAAGATGCTGGCAGGCAAGCAGGCTGATCCGAACAATCCGATTGTAAACTTCGGTTATTTCAACGCAGATGCTTCAGCCAAAGGCATCAATGACGATATGTGGGAGCCGCTTGACCCGGCCATAGTCACCCATATGAAGGACATTCCCGAAGCCTTCCATACCGCTGATAACAAGGGCATCGTCTGGGGCGTGTCGAGCTTTGCGCTGGTCTACAACAAAGATCTGGTAAAAACACCGCCGACAAGCTGGAACGACCTGTGGGGAAACGAAGAGTTCAAAGGAAAAACTGCATTGTGGGATTACATGTTCTATTCTTATCTGTCCCCGCTTCTGGCTGTAAAAGGGGAAGAACTCGGCGCATCCTACGAGAATCCAGAGCCGGCCTTCCAGTTCTGGGCGGATAACAGCGAGCAGATCGGCACACTGGTTACCTCGAACGACCAGCTTAAGGGTCTGCTCGATTCGGGCGACGCCCTGATTGCTCCGTTCAGCTCACAAGTAGCACAGACTTGGATCGACGGCGGCTCGCCGCTGGCCGTAGCTTATCCTAAGGAAGGTGCGATTTCCTTCCCTTACTCGCTGCAGGTTGTCAAAGGTTCTACGCCGGAGCAGGCAAAAGTGGCCAACGAGATCATTAATGAGCTGCTTAGCGCAGATGCGCTGTCCCGTTACGCCGAGGCGACAGGTACTCCAGTGACAAGCACGGCAGCAGTCATCCCGGATAAATATAAGGATGATCCATCCTTCTCCGTTGAGGAGCAGAGTAAGGGAATGAATCCGGACTGGGATACGCTGGCCAAGAACAGCTCCGCCTGGAAGGAACTGTGGGACCGTCTGGTCAAAACAAAATTATAAACCGGCTGCTGGCAGCAACCGAAGAGATGGGAGTTGGGGACAATGAGTGACGGAGTGGGGCCGATTGCAATCGAGACGCGAAAAGTGAGCAAGTCTTATGCGGGAAATACGGCCGTTAATCAGGTGTCGCTACAGGTGAAACGGGGAGAATTCGTCTCTCTGCTCGGGCCCAGCGGCTGTGGGAAAACCACGCTGCTCCGGCTTCTCGGCGGCCTGGAGCAGCCTGATGAGGGGACTGTGCTGCTGTCGGGACAAGATGTCTCGGGGATCCCGGCCTATGGACGGAATACGAACATGATTTTTCAGCAACTGGCGCTGTTCCCCCATATGGATGTCTACAATAACATCGCTTACGGCTTGAAAGTCAGAAATACCCCGAAGCACGAAATCAAACAGCGAGTACAGGAGATGCTGGAACTGGTGCAGCTTGGCGACTACAGCCAACGCGCCGTCTCCCAGCTATCCGGCGGACAGGCGCAGCGCGTTGCCATTGCCCGCGCCTTAATTAACAAGCCGGAGGTGCTGCTGCTGGACGAACCGCTGTCAGCACTGGATTTGCAGCTGCGGCTGGATATGCAGCGTGAACTGAAAAGGATACAACGTGAATTCGGGGGCACGTTTATCTTCGTTACCCATGATCAGCATGAGGCGATGAACATGTCTGACCGCATCGGTGTCATGCGGGGCGGCAAGCTGCTTCAATATGCAACACCTGATGAAATCTACGAACGGCCCGTGGACAGCTTTGTTGCCAAGTTTATCGGTGACACCAACCTGCTTCGGGTGAAGGTACTTGGTGCGGAAGAAGGCCGGGTCTGGGTTCAAGCCGGCGGCTTGAAGCTTGCCGTGCGCCCGCCGGAAGACCAGCCCCCGCTCCCTGCGGGGAGTACGGGTTCACTCTCCGTCCGTTACGAGTATCTCCGAATCGGAGAAGCAGCAAGTGGCTGCGACAACCGGCTGGAAGGAAGAGTGACCGAATGTGCATATGGCGGTGCAAGCATCAAGTATACGCTGGATATGGGTGGCCATATCCAGCTGCATGCCAGCACTCTGTATCAGCGGGGAGATGCCCGGTATGCTCCGGGCGACTCGCTGCAAATCGGATTCAATCCCGAAGACGGTCTGCTCCTGCCCGTTGATGGACCTCCTCAAAGAGTAGGTTCCTTATGATGAAAGCTACCGGCAAGCTCGTGGGGCTGTTCTCTCCGGGGAACCGAACCTGGGCGGCTCAGCTGCTGCTGCTGTTGCCTGCGCTTGCCTTGATGGGCATCGTGTATCTAGGTGGACTGCTGATCTTCGGCCGGTACAGTTTTGACCTCTACGAGAATGGGAGGCTGATCCGGGACTGGAATCTCGATTCCTACCGTTCTTTCCTGGGAGACCCCTATTATTGGACCTTGATAGGTACCACCTTTCGAGTCGCCGCCAAGGTAACTTTATGGAGTCTGCTGCTTGCCTATCCGCTAGCCTACTGTATTGCCGGCCTGAAAAGGCCAGGCATACAACAGTTCTTCTTGCTGCTAACGTTTCTTCCGCTTCTCGTCAGTGCTGTTGTCAGATCGTATGGATGGCAGCTGCTGTTGTCTAAGCAGGGTTTTATGAACTGGTTGTTCATAAAGATGGGACTGACGGATAGCGGATTTGAGATGATGTATAACGAGACCGGGGTTATCGTTGCGCTTGTACATATCTTTCTGCCGTTTATGGTGTTCCCGATCTTGAATGTGCTTACCCAAACCGATGATTCACTGAAAGCGGCAGCCCATGATCTGGGCGCAGGCAAATGGCGTACGTTTTTAACCATTACACTACCTTTGTCCGTGAGGGGCATTGCGAGCGGGGTGCAGATTGTCTTCACACTCTGCCTGACCGCATTTACAACACCTCAGCTGATCGGAGGCGGGCGTGTCATGACGCTTCCGGTACTGATCTATCAGCGGACATTGGATACGAACTGGCCAATGGCGGCTGTGGCGAGCCTCTTTTTGTTTGCTTCATCAATCCTTGTATCCCTGATTGTGAACAAGGGAGCCGACCGGCTGATGTTCCGGCGTACCCGGACGGGAGTGCAGGCCCATGACTAAAAAACCACGGGATTACAAATGGATTCTCTACGTATGCGCCGGCGCGGTCGGCCTATATCTGCTGCTGCCGTTGTTGATGATCCTGGTGACCTCAGTGAGCAGCGGAGCCTCCAGCAAGTTTCCGCCCGAGGGGCTGACGCTGGGATGGTACAGCCGTCTGGGTGAACAGAAGCAGTTTCTGGAAGCCTTCCGGAACAGTATGCTGTCTTCAGCGGGTGCAGTTCTGCTAGCGCTGGTTACTGGCACTATGGCTGCGCTGGCGATTGTCCATTATCCTTTTCCGGGCAGGGGACTTTTGCGCGCCTTTTTCATGTCGCCAATGGTAATGCCCAAGATTACATTAGGTGTGGCGTATCTGATCCTGTTCTCAAAGATGCACATCGCTGGCGGATTATTTGCCCTGATTCTGGGAGAGGCAGTCATCGTCCTGCCGTTTGTCCTGTCCATTGTTGGCAGCGCTCTCGCCAATCTCAATCCGGCACACCGCGAAGCTGCCGCCGATTTGGGGGCGGGACCGTTTCGCATTTTCTTTACGATCACATTGCCGCAGCTGCGGTTTTCGCTTTTTTTAGCTGGTTCGATTGCCTTTGTCTTCACCTTTGATCAGGTCGAGACGGCACTGCTTATTTTACGTCAGGGAAGTTACACCTTGCCTATACAGCTCTTCTTGTACATGGAAAAATGGCAGGATCCTACGGTCGCTGTCGTGTCCATGGTGCTTATCGCTTTTGCACTTGTTCTGTTTTTTGCAATCAAACTGCTCATCCGCTCCGCACCGGGTCTGGAAAAACTGCTCGGCAGCCGAACGAAGAAAAGGAGGTCTTGAACCTGATGGACAAGCAAATCTCGAATCCTGTTTCCGGAGCCAACCGGCCGCGTGCCGCTGAACTTATGGCAACCAGAGGTCTGGCCGCTCTTGTGGCGACCACGCCGGAAAACATCAACTATATTCTTGGCTCGCAGCTGCGGGCCAGCAACTGGACGATGCAAATTTATGCTGTACTGCCGCGTGAACCGGAAACCCGTCCCTGTGTCATTATCCCTACCAACCGGCTGGGTGTAATCGCGCAGCTGGGGATTACCGGAGCGGATTTATATGTGTATAGTGATTTTTTTGTGGAGGGGTCTGTCGAAGGCAAGCCATCCACTCCGGATATCGATCTTTTTTACGCTTTGCTGCAGAATACGACAACCTATGTGGGTCCGATTGAGGCGTTGGAGGCGGCTCTTGAAGATCTTGGGCTTAAAGGACAAGCAGTAGGAGTGGACGAAATGAGGATCGCTCCGGATCTGCTTGCCAAATTTGCCGCAGGACTTCCCGGCGGACAGGCTGTAGCAGCCTACCAGCTGTTCCGCCAGATCCGGCAGATTAAGACCCCATTTGAAATCGAACGTCTGCGGAAGTCTGCAGCTCTGAACGAGACGATTGAGCAGCAACTAATCGATCTGATCGCCGCGGGTGTGCACGAGAAGGATTTGGCCGACCATTACCGGCTTGCCGTGATGAAAGCAGGGGGCACCCCCGCGATGACGGCAGTTGGTGCGGGTCCGCGCAGCGCACTGCCGCTGATTGAGAATTATTTCCGCGTCATCGAGCAGGGGGATCAGATCCGTTTTGATCTCTGTCTTCAGTTGGACGGATACTGGGGAGATACAGGACGGACTGTAGTGCTTGGAGAAGCCACACCTTGGATGGAACAGCACTTTCATGCGGTGCGCAGCGGCTGGGAGCAGGCGCTTGAAATGATCCGCCCCGGCGTAAAAGCATCTGATGTTTTCCAGGCAGCCGTAGCCAGAGTTCAGAAGGAAGGCATTCCGCATTACCGGCGCCAGCATGTGGGGCATGCCATCGGCCTAGAATTGTACGATGATATAACTCTGTCGCCCGGAGATCACCGCATTCTGGAACAGGGGATGGTGCTGTGTGTGGAAGTTCCTTATTATGAACTGGGCGCAGGCGGATTTCAGATTGAAGATACGATCGTGGTGACAGCAGACGGCTACGAGTTCTTAACACAGATGGAACGAAAGCTGTTCCGCAAATAACAAGGAGGGTTCCGGTCACCCTGTCCTGTTCTGACAATCGGAGTTTCTCCAGAAAAGAAAGTAGGGAGCAATGAAAATTCAGCAGGGTTCAAAATCGTTCCGAAATATTAGTCTTGCACTGTTTGCCGGAGGTTTTGTCACATTTGCGCTTCTTTATACCCTGCAGCCTTTGATGCCGGAAATTACCGAAGCGTTTGGAATCACGCCGACGGAAGCCAGTTTAACCTTGTCGGTCACCACTCTATCCATGGCATTGACCATGCTGTTCATCGGTTCCATATCCGATGCGGTTGGCCGCAGAGCCATCATGACGGCCTCTCTGGTTGCAACTTCCGTGATCGCCGTCATTTCCGCTTTTAGCCCGCTTTTCCCCGTATTGCTGCTGTTGCGTATATTGCAAGGTATTGCGCTCGCCGGATTGCCCGCTATAGCAATGACTTATCTTGTGGAAGAAATCGACCCCCTCAGTCTGGGCTATGCAATGGGACTTTATATTAGCGGCAACTCCATTGGAGGGATGGGGGGCCGGATCATCAGCGGGTTGTTGACCGACTGGTTTGACTGGCGCGCAGCTGTCGGTGTCATTGGCGTGTTGGGTCTGGCTGCGGCTATGATATTCTGGATGGTGATTCCGCCTTCACGCCATTTCGTGAAGCAGACAGGCAAGCTGGGCCAGGTGATTCCTCTGCTCTGGTCGCAATGCCGTAATCCGCGGCTCCTTTGTCTGTATGGGCTAGGCTTCCTGCTAATGGGCAGCTTTGTCACCTTGTTTAATTATATTGGCTTCGAGTTGACCGGTGAACCGTACAATCTTAGCCAGTCACTGGCCGGCAGCATTTTCGTCGTGTATCTGATGGGAACCTTCAGTTCCACCTGGATGGGACGGCTGGCTGACCGGTATGGCCGTACCGGTGTTATTAGGTTAGCCCTTGCCATCATTTTAACGGGAGCACTTTGCACGCTGCATCCCTTCTTATGGGTCAAAATCATCGGCCTTGCGCTGTTCGCCTTTGGTTTCTTCGGTGGCCATTCCATTGCCAGCAGCTGGGTGGGCCTGGTAGCCGATGAACATAAGTCGCAGGCCAATGCACTGTATCTCTTTTTCTACTACGTAGGCTCTAGTGTGAGCGGTACAGGCGGCGGGGTGCTGTACAGCCATTTTGGCTGGTTCGGCATCATCGGCATGATCGCAGCCTATGTGGCAATTAGCCTGATGTTATGCGGCTTCCTAGTGCACAAGAGCGGGGGAGGGATTCAGAAACTTTAATTCCATAAACTAAGAAGAGGCAGCCGACGGACGGCTGTCTTTTTTGTATGATCGCTGATTGAGGATAGACTATAAGTTCATCAAATGACGTCCGTTTTCAGCAGTGAAGGAAATATCTGCTTGTCTACTTTCCTTAAAAAACTTGGTAAGGTAGAGGTTAGCAATTAATAAGAGGTGAAAAGTTGTCATGAATAAGAAACACTGTTTGTTCTGCGATGAGATTGTTCCCATTAAACCGGAAGGCGATTACGATAGATATATTGGCTGTGCCTGTTCACCCGGCGGTTTCTATAGCCTTCGGAGAGACAGCTATGAACCTATTAATTCGTTGCCGCACCCCAAGAAACGCGACATGCTTCATTTAATATCAGCTTATATCCGGGAGTTGACCGATTGTGATGAAAAGGTCACTCTAGCCGCCAACGACTTAGAGTCGATTGCAAATTCTCCGAAAATACCCGTTACCATTGAAGATAAAGGAAACCGTCTATTGCAATATTTGTACAGACATTCCGAAGGACCGGAGGAACCTGTGGTCATTCAACCACTCTCCAGCAGCTATAATTTGACCTATTCGCCCAATCTGCAAGAGCTGGTCTATATCATTGATAAGCTGATCAATGAGCAGTTGCTCATCAGGGAAGGTATGTCTTTTAAGCTTACCGGCAAAGGATGGAGTGAAGCCGCTGCGAACGCCGGAGGAAAAAAATTAAAGCCTTGCGTCGTTCTCATCTCGGATGAGGGGGATATGCGCACGGAGTGGCTGGAAATACTGTTGCCGAAAATCGAGCAGTGCGGTTATCTGCCGCGATTGCTTACACATACAAAAACGCAGAGCCGTGAACAGTATTCCTTGGAGCTTATCGCGGACAGTAAACTGATGATAGCGGACTTATCCGGTCAATCCCCCGAGGTGTATTTTGCAGCGGGATATGCGCTCGGTTTAAACATTCCGGTGATCTGGACCGTAAACGGCAGCGATGCCGATAACCTTTTTGTACAAATCCAAGATATCCGTCCGATGGTTTGGGATACAGCCGAGGAGCTGGCAGTACTACTCCAGCAGAAGTTGAGTTTATAGAGAATTTCCAGGACATGACCCGGTAAACGAAGCAAAAATAAATAACAGGCGTCTCTCATAGAGGAGGGCGCCTGTTATTTATTTTACTGATATAGATTTCCCCACAATTAAAATTCAGGATTTTTTGGCAATCATCTTTTTCAACTTGATTTCGGACTCTTTCCCGGTTGACTGTCCCACTTGTTGGATGAAGAAGGAAAGCAGCAAGGCGAGAATGCCGATTCCCACAATAACGAGGTAGGCATCATTTATGCCCTGGATGGACGCTTCCATCATCATGTGTTCCTGGGTTGCGCTTTTTGCGCCACTTGCGCCCATAAGATTCTGCAAATGAGTTGTGGTACGGCTCGTCATGATGGTTACCAGCAAAGAAGTACCTATGGCACCCGCGACTTGTTTAACGGTATTGGAGATTGCGGTGCCATGCGCATGAAGCTTCGCCGGCAATTGATTTAATCCTGCGGTTTGAATAGGCATCAGGAACATCGCCATTCCGATCTGCCGGCCTGTTGACATGAACACCAGATAGATATAGCTGGTAGAGTCCGTTAAATTAACAAAACTTAGGGTCGTGGTGATCGTTATAAGCAGACCGATGATGGCAAGCCATTTTGCTCCGAACCGGTCGAACAGCTTTCCGGTGACCGGCATAAGCAATCCCATCACAAGCGAGCCGGGAAGCAGCAGTAAGCCGGACTCCATGGCCGTATAGCCGCGGGCACTCTGCAGGTACAGGGGAAGCAGAATCATATCCGCATACATCACGATTGTAACTGCGATACTGATGACGGTGGTTAAGGAGAACATCTTATATTTGAAGGCCCGGAGATCAAGAAGCGGATGTATGGAAGCCAACTGCCGCCAAGTAAACAGGGCAAGAGAAAGGATACCCGCACCAAGAGACAAGAGCACCTCTACACTCGACCAGCCTGCGCTGCCGGCCCGGCTGAAGCCATACAGCAAAGCGCCAAAGCCGAGGGTGGATAGGGCCACGCTAATCATATCAATCTTGGGATAGGAGCGTTTCGATACATTCTTCAAATAAATAAATCCGCAGACAATAACAAGGACAGTGGGGGGGATGATCCCATAGAACATGGTTTCCCAACTGTAATGTTCCAGGATATATCCTGCCAAAGTAGGTCCAATCGCAGGGGCAAATATAATCGCCAATCCGACCATGCCCATGGCAGCGCCTCTCTTTTCCGGAGGGAAAAGCGTTAAAATAACATTGATGAGCAGCGGCATGATAATTCCTGCGCCAGTTGCCTGAATCAAACGCCCGGTAAGCAGAACGGGGAAGCTAGCCGCGAGGGCTGCTACGACCGTTCCAGCGAGGAAAATAAACATGGAAGTCTGGAAAAGCTGCCGGGTAGTAAAACGCTGCATTAAATAAGCCGTAATCGGAATCAGTACACCGTTCACCAGCATATAGCCTGTTGTCAGCCACTGGGCGGTTGCCGCTGAGATGTTGAAGTCATTCATTAATTCCGGCATGGCAACGCCCATCACCGTCTGATTCAACGTCGCAAGAAAAGCTCCAAAAATCATAATGAACAAAATAGGTCCTCTTTTTAGGACACTGATGTTTACTTCTCTCTGTTTACTCACTTACTCCATCCTTTCAATGGTACCTTTTTCTTTTTGAGCAGCATGCAAATCCCTATTAGAAAAAATAAAATACTGCATCCCATTCCAAATAAAGCGCTGGAGCTGATGGCATTGGGCGATTTCTCCATCATAAGCAGAGTGTATTGAGTCACCACAATGGAAACCATTGCGTCTACAAAGCTAATCATTTTCAGTGAAGAAACGATAGGTCCCTTCAGATGCCGGTTAGCCAAGGTACCGTAAATGGCAATACCAAGCTTGGTAAAAGCAACCGCTGCTACCAGATAAACAATGTAACCTCTAAACATGAAAGCATCTCCGGCAACATACATCCGCAGGCAGACCAACAGATAGGAGATCCCGAGAAGACAAAGGAAAGTGCCACTGCGTTGATAAACAATAAATTCCATGTTATATCTTTGTGCGGGGCCTTCAATAGTTTTGGCCACTCGATATTTATAAAGTGCCTGACCTCTTGCGGCAAAGAGGATTATGTAATACACCGCGTTAATCATGAACCATCCAGATAGGAGATACACACCGAGGATCAACTTGCCGATGCCGATCAAAGCATTGATTGTAAGTGATGCAACGTTTGTTAAGGCAGTTCGGTCTTGATAATCGACCAGATAGCGGTCAAATAAACACTTAATCACTTCCCCAGCAGGGCATTAGCCTTTTCGCACACCTCGTAAATCTCGTCATACTTCTGATCGATCAGAGGCGTTACCTTGTTCGTTTTTTTCTTGCTGATACCGCTGAAGAGAAAATACGGGATGATCCAGCCTACAAAACCGGGGACTGCCAGAATTATTGTAAGAGGCAGCAGATCAGCTTGATTAGCAAACACAGAGCCAGCCATGAACGCTGTTCCAATAACACCGATAACATAGGCAACGACAGAAGCACCGATGACCTTGGAACTTTCCAGCGTTTCAATTTCGTTAACGGAGGCATCGAATTGGCGTTGCAGGCGGGTCAGCTCGGCTTTATTACGGATCTTCCGGTCCCGCTTAAACTTCATGGTTACAGAACCAACATTCTGAACTGAGGTCGAAGTACCCTCCAGCGCCCAGCCGAAGTTGTTATACCCGTCTACATACACCGACTCCATTTTGCGTTTTACCGTAACGTCCTTGTACTCATAACCGACGAAATTAGATTCGTTTCTTGTGATCTCACTCATAATAATGTCTCCTTTATTAATTAAGTTGATGTTGAAGCTTTCCTGTTTCACTTGACTTGATCATCTTACTGCCGAGATATTTATGAATTGCTTATAAAATGTTTATAAAATATTAATTGAACAATCGTTATGAACCGGAATTGGAAGATATGTTGTCTAATATAAAAAGCAGCCTGAATTCGTGTTCCGAATTCAGGCTGCTTTATCTTCAAAAGCCGAAAAGACTCCGACCTCTGTAGGCGGAGATGAATCGGCGGTTTTCAACTATTCAGCGAACATATGTGCTACACTGTAAGAAAATACTACAAAAGGGGGTGTCGCACATGATCGTTCATCAAGCCTATAAATACCGCATCTACCCGAATACCGAGCAACAGCAACTCATTCGTCGAATGTTTGGCTGTTGCCGCTTTGTGTTCAATCATTTCCTGGAAGAGTGGAACCAAACCTATGCCGAGACAGGCAAAGGTTTGTCCTATCAGACCTGTGCGACACAGCTCCCCTTCCTAAAAACACAATATGACTGGCTCAAAGAAGTCGATAGTATTGCTTTACAGTCCGCCGTTCGGCATGTGGCAGATAGCTTTGACCGCTTTTTCAAAAAGCAAAATCAAGCGCCTCGCTTCAAAAGCCGGAAGCATCCAGTACAAAGCTACACCACGAAATTCACGAACGGAAATATCGCCATTGAAGGCAACCAATTGAAGCTTCCCAAGCTCGGCTGGATGCGTTTCGCCAACTCTCGGAAGCTGGAGGGTCGTATACTGTCCGCTACGGTACGGCAAAACGCCAGCGATAAGTATTTTGTCTCCCTGGTTTGCGAGGTCGAAAAGACCCCGCTCCCACAAGCAGATGCACATATCGGCATTGACTTGGGGCTTAAGGAATACGCTGTGTGCTCCAACGGCGAGCATTTTGCCAACCCCAGGTTTTACCGTCAATATGAGAAAAAGCTTGCGCTGTGGCAGCGGCGTTTGGCGAGACGCACACCAGGGGGCTCCAACTGGAAGAAAGCCAAGAAACACATTGCCCGTATTCACGAACACATTGCAAATTCCCGGAACGATTTTCTCCACAAGATGACAACGAAGCTGATCCGTGAGTGCCAAACGATCAGCATCGAACATCTGCATGTGGCGAATATGATTCAAAATCCCAAACTCTCCAAGTCCATCGCTGATGCGTCCTGGGGCGAATGGGTGCGTCAACTGACGTATAAAGCATCCTGGTATGGACGAACCCTCCGGGTTGCCGACACCTTCGAGCCGACCAGTCAGCAGTGCCACGTATGCGGCACGATCCATCCCGAAGTGAAGAACCTCTCGATTCGAGAATGGACATGTGTAGCTTGCGGAACACACCATGATCGGGATGAAAATGCGGCTCATAATATCAAACAGGTAGCGGTATAGCAATTACCTATAAAAATAAAACATAGAACTGCGGGAACGCAGGGATCGCTTGCCCATAAGAGGAGGTTGCTCCTCTGTTCGCAAGAATCCACCCCTTCAAGCGTCAGCTAAGTGGTGGAGATTCAATCGATCTTATCCATTCAATCGCATGGGGAAGAGCTTACTTCTCCACTTTCAATTTGACTGTGAATGTTGTACCCTGGTCGGGCTCACTCCTAACCGTTATGGCACCGCCCACCAGTTCAATGACCCGCAGCGAAAGAGCAAGTCCAAGGCCGTTTCCCTCCCCGGAGTGGGAAGTATCTCCCTGATAGAATTTATCGAAAATATGCTTCATCGTTTCTTCGTCCATGCCGCAGCCAGTGTCTGCTACCGTAACCGTAATCGTATCTTTATCTGAAGTCTGCGATAAGGTGATCGTTCCGCCGGGGGCTGTAAATTTCAGCGCATTGGAGAGAAGATTAAGCCACACGATCTCAAGCATACTTTCATCTGCACGAATGATGGCACGGTCCTCTATGTCCGCCGCAAATTCGATATTCTTCGCTTCCCAGGAATTTTCAAAAGTAAGGGCGCAATCGCATAGCTGTCTGCACAGATCATAGGGTTCGGCAACGTGATTAATCTCCTGATTATCCAATTTGTTCAGCTTCAGAATATTGATCACCAGCGTCGTTAATTTTTGGGAGGCCGAAATGATTGTATTAGTATATTCTGTACGAAGTTTCGGCGACAGATCAACCTTTTGCAGCGCCATAGCGTAACTATGAATGACGGATAGGGGGGTTTTAATTTCATGGGACACATTGGATATGAAATCGTTTTTGAGTGTTTCGATGCTGCCGAGCTCTTCAACCATCTTGTTAAAATCCTCGAACATTACGTCCACATAATCCTTCTTATCCGCTCTATGGAGTGGTTCCAGATAGACAGAAAAATCGCCTTCCGCTACCTGTTTTGCGGCCTCGCTGAGTTTTCTCATGGGCTTATCAAAGGTTTTGTACTTCTGCCTTGCGGTGAAAAGGCAGAAGATGAGGGCAACGATGATCCAATATCCCGTGATCCCGAAGATGTATTGCGGTGGAACGTTTTCTACGGAAAGATAGGCATCGTAGATCAGCGCTTGCCCTGCGGTCAGCGTGGACAGCACAATAAAGGTCCAGAAAAACTCTTTCCATGAAAAATGCTGCGATTTGAGCCGGAGCTTCTCTTTCTTTATCTTCCTCATTGCAGCACTGCCTTGTAACCAAGTCCATGAACCGTCATGATCTTGAAATCCTCACAGCAGGAGAACTTGTCCCGAAGTTTAACAATATATACATCCACGGCACGCAGGCTTGTTTCGCTGCCAATGCCCCAAAATTCATCCATAAGCTGGGCACGGGAAAAGGTATGTTTGGGATAGGAAAGCATCTTGTAGAGTATGTTGAATTCCCGTAGCGTCACCGAAATTTCCTCACCGTTTACCGTTGCGGTCATCTCATCTGCGTCCATCATAAGACTTCCTACCGCCAGTTTCTTTTCATGAGCAATATTCGCCCGTCGAAGCAGAGCACCCACACGCATTACCAGTTCGTCCATATTGACCGGTTTGACCATGTAATCGTCAATCCCTGCACGAAACCCTTTTTGTTTCGAGGAAATATCGTCACGGGCGGTAACAAAAAGAATAGGGATAGTCTTGTTAATAGCCCTGACCGTTTCCACAAATTCAAAGCCATCAATCTCCGGCATCATAACGTCTGAGATGATAAGGTCGTACAGACTGTTATACATCAAATCATATGCCTCGCGTGGGTTTAAACACCCTTTAGCATCGTATCCGTTATCACACAGATAGGTGCAAATAATTTGATTGAGCTTTATATCATCCTCCACAACAAGGATATTGACCATGAAAAAACCATCCTTTCTAAGGAAACTAAAATTAGTATAAGAGTCAAATGTTAAAAAAATGTTTGGATGGAGGGATGAACGAAAAAACCCCTCCAAGTATAACAGTAATGTGATGCTTTTTACTGTCTACCTAAAGGGGATAATGTAATATCACTCAGAAATAATGCTTATCATTATCTGTTCACAAGCTCGTTAATTAGCTTCAGGATGACTTCCCGCTTAATAGGCTTGCTGACATACTCGTCCATCCCGGCAGCAAGACATTTTTCCCGATCACCTTTCAAAGCATTGGCTGTGACTGCGATAATCGGCGGACAGTTCTCCTTGTGTTCTTCTCTTATCAACTTCACCGCATCGAAGCCGTTCATAATCGGCATGTGCAGATCCATTAAAATAAGATCAAACTTTTCTTTGTGTGCTGCTTCAACTGCATCTATTCCGTTTGTGACAGTAGTGATTCTATGACCTATTTTTTCAAGTGTTTTGGTTAACACCAGTTGGTTGATGTAATTGTCTTCAGCAAGCAAAATGTTGATTTCCCGTGTATTAGGGTGCTTGTACAAGGAAGACTCTTGAGCGGGTACTGTCGCTGTTTTCTTGGGCTTGATGGTGAAGGAGAAAGACGAGCCACTCTTGCCGTCACTCTCCGCGTATATCTCGCCGCCCATCATATCGATGATTCTGCGGCTGATCGCAAGGCCCAGACCAGTGCCTTCGTGATTGCGCGTCATAAAGCTGTCAATCTGCGCAAACGGTTCAAAAATGTCATTCAGCCGCATAGGATCAATCCCAATGCCCGTATCAGTTACCGTAAAGGCCAACTTTGTCGGATCTTCCTTTAGCAGCTTCACTTTTACCGATATGCTGCCCTTGGAGGTGAACTTCACGGAATTGCCGAGCAGGTTCAGGAGGACCTGTTTCAAACGGTCGCGATCTCCGTAGATATAGTCCGGAACATCATGATTTATAGTACTGGAGAGCTCAATTTGCTTTTGATCGGCTTTCATGGAAATGACGGCGAAGCTGTCCTTGATGCATTTGCGAAGATCGAATGAATCCTCTTGCAGTTCTGTCCGGCCTGCCTCGATTTTTGAAAGATCAAGAATATCATTGATGATATTGAGCAGCGTTTCCCCGCTTTTGCGGATGATCTCTACATAGCCCCGTTGCTCTTCATCAAGGTTAGTAGTCTCAAGCAGAATATCCGTCATGCCGACTACCCCATTCATAGGGGTGCGGATTTCGTGGCTCATCATGGCAAGAAACTCACTTTTCGCTCTGTTCGTAGACTCGGCAGCCTCCTTTGCAAGCAACAATTGCCGCTGTTCAGAGATGTCCTTACAGATGAGGTAGAATCCGATATTTTGATTACTCACATAAATCGGTGCAATACTGGTGAGCACTTCAACAATCTGGCCACTCTTGGTTCTAAGCGCATTAATGTGCTGTTCAACCGAATCATCGTACAGCGCTCTTTTCAGAATCTTCTGGACATTCTCGTGGCCAATTAGACTCGAAAGCTCCATCCCGATCAGATCGGCCTCTATGGAGTAGCCTGTGATCTTTTCCGCCATACTGTTGGCGTTAATAATTCGGCCGTCTAGGCCAAAGGAAATCACGGTGTCATGGTTGTATTTTTTGAGTGACGTATACCGCTCAACTGATTCCTGAAGGCGCTGCTCGGATTCTTTTTGCTTGGTGATGTCAATGATTTGGCAAATGTAATACAATGCCTGGTCCGCCTCATCACTGAAAAGCTTGAGAGAAAGCAACCCCCACAAGTCGTCTTCATTTTTTGAAATAAACCGTTTTTCGAGCTGTACGTTGGTTCGGTCACCCATGAGCGCCTTGAGCTGGTGTATAGTTCTAAAATCATCATCGGGATGGGAAAGGTTTTCCAACCTCATGCCGTCAAATTCTGCAGTGGAATAGCCAAAGATCTGTTCAATGGCGGGGTTAACAGTTAAAATCACACCTTCTGGCCCAACAAGGGCGATGCCAAAGGAGGCGTGATCAATGACCTGTTGGTTGAATCGTTCCTGGTTCAGGTTTACGCGATGCATGGCGGCCTCCATAGGGTAAGGTAATGTGTGCGTCAAAAATAGACCTCCTATATGGAAGGCCTGAATCTAGTGAAATGAATATAACTCCGAAATTGAATTACCCGATTGATTTTTTATTGAAACAGGAAGAAAATTGAAAATACCCGTAACATAATTTCAAGCTAGGAGATGATTAGAATGTACAATCAAGCCAAAAGAACGCTTACTACCGGACGATTGATTTTAAGACCCTTTAAAGAATCTGATGCACAACGAGTCAGTGAGCTCTGCAATAATTACAATATTTATAAGAGTACATTAACTCTACCTTATCCATACTCCATTGATTGTGCATTATCATGGATTCAAACACAAGAGGTTAATTTTAACAATAATAAATCCTATGAGTTCGCCATTACTGACAAAAATACATATGAGCTTTATGGAGCTATCGGCCTGTCCAATAACCAAACACACAAAAATGGCGAACTCGGGTATTGGATAGGTGAGGAATACTGGGGTAAAGGATATGCGACAGAAGCAACAAAAGCTATCCTTGAGTTTGCCTTCACAGAAAAGCATTACCATAAAGTGTACGCGAGATTTTTTGCTTCAAATCCAGGCTCTGGACGGGTTATGCAGAAATCGGGCATGGTGAAGGAAGGTGTTTTATTGCAGCATGTCTATAAAGAAAATAAATTTGTAGACCTTATTCATTATGGAATTATTAACACTTGAGGGTGAGCTTTTTTTATATACAAATGACCAATTGAAACAGCGGCAGCCATGGACGAGAGATATAGTCATGGACTACCGCTGTTTAGATTATAACGATGGCTATCAGCATATCCGGAATGTTACAGACGAAACTGTTCATTATAAAACGGCTCTACCCCCGCTTTAAGATAGTCTCCGTATGCTTCAACATACCAGTTAAGGCATTTCGCTTCCCCGTGTTTAAATCAGAGGCATTCCGCTTTAACGCATCGCGGATGGGGATGACCTCTGTCATTTTTCTGCCGCTTTTCTCTTTACGAACTACGCAGGTCGGGATGTAATCGACGTTAGTGATACTTGTGTTTCCTTTTTGATCCTTTTTGATTTTAAGAGTAAGAATGATACTGCTTTGGGTATAAGGAATATTCATGAGTTTAGTCGAAACAAAATTACCCAGCGAATAGATAACGAATTGTTTCTTTCCCCGAACAGCTAACGGTTGAAGAACATGCGGGTGAGATCCCAGGATGATGTCCGCGCCATTTTTAAAGAAGAGGTTGACCAGCTGCTTTTGCCTCTTGTTTGGAGTGTACTTATATTCGTTTCCGAAATGCAGATAAAGCAAGACCAGGTCGGCTTTCTTTTTTATAATTCGAATTTCTCGGATGATTTTATCGGTTTCTATCCGATTGACCAGCCATGGCTGACTCGCCGGTACAGGAATCCTGTTGGTTCCTGCCGTGTAAGAGAGAATTCCGATCGTAATCCCTTTTACGTTTTTGATAAGAGTTTTCTTGGAATCTTCTAATGACTTAGATGTTCCGGTATGGTCGATTCCAGTATGGTCCAGAACTTTTAACGTGCGAATCAGACCCTGTGTACCATAATCCATGCAGTGATTGTTCGCAGTTACTAATACATCGAATCCGGCTTCCTTAAGTGCCGGGGCCAATTCGTCTGGGCACTTGAATATCGGACCGCTTGAACGCAGACTTTTCCGGCTATCCCGCCCGTTTCCGGCAAAGGTGGTTTCGAGATTGCCAATCGTCAAATCAGCCTGTTTCAGATAAGGAGCAACTTTTGCGAACAGGGGGCCGAACGAATAGGTACCGTCAGCTTGTTTAGCATCTGAAATAATATGACGTTTGACCATAAGGTCTCCTACAGCATTTATTTGTATTTCCGTCATCGTTATCCACCTTTTTATTGTTTTGATTAGGATATGGCGGAGGGGGGGTATGGGTTATTAATATTCACATCAGAACAGGGGCTGTTTCCGGGACATCGAAAGCTCGGAAAGAGGCTTTATTTTTTCTTTTTTATACAAAATGTGACCCTACGCATAATCACTTCATTTAAATCGTCTAAATTTAAGGTACACGAATTTTATCTCAAACTTTCAGAATTTGATTCAAATCCTCTTTTTTGTTTGGCGGCCATAATAGAATATGGTTATTGATAAACATTATCAACCAAACATTGGAGGTTAACGAAATGAGTACACAGTTCAAAAAAATCGCCGAGGATACTTTCTGGATAGGCAAAATTGATAACCGTCAGGTTCCCTTTCACCGCCTGGTTCTGGCAAAAGGAACGACCTATAACTCATACCTGTTAAAAACAGGAAAGCCGACCGTCATTGATACCGTAGATATGGAATTCGGACGTGAATATGCCGAGTGTCTGGGTGAAATGATTGATCTTCTGGATATTCATTACATCGTAATTAACCATACAGAGCCTGATCACTCCGGTGGACTGGCGGCTCTTGCTGGCAAGGCTGCAAATGCCACAATTGTATGCACCGAAATTGCCGTACCGGAATTGCAGGAAATGTACAAGCTTCATAGCCGGAACTTCCTGGTGGTTAAAGACGGAGATAAGCTGGATATCGGAGGAAAGACACTTCTGTTTAAAGAAACACCGTACCTTCACACTGCTGAAACGATGATAACCTATTGTATCGAAGATCAAATCTTATTTCCTTGCGATATCTTCAGCACGCATGTTGCGGTGGAGAATCTGTTCAGCGATGAAGCCGGTTTTGATATCACGGAAGATTTCCAGGGTTATTACGCCGCCATTATTCATCCTCACAGAAGATATGTAAGAACACTGCTGGAGGCTGTCAAGGATCTTGAAATCCGGATGATCGCTCCTTCCCACGGATTTGTGATCCGGGAGGACATCCGCAAATATATCGAAATGTACGCCACGTTGAGCCGCGAAACCACTCAAGGAAAAAAGGCAGTCATTGTATATACCACCATCAAAAACAGTACCAAGAAGATGGCCAAAATTATACAAGACTGCTTGCAGGAAAATAATATTGCGACAGAGGTCTGGGATGCGGACAAAAGCAGCGCCGCCGATATTCTGAACAGCATTGCGTCAGCCGATGCGGTCTTTATCGGCAGCTCCACTAAATACGCGGACATGATCGGGAACCTGGAGAACATTCTGAAAGAAATGCAAAACATGAATCTGGAAGGCAAGCTTGCTGCAGCCTTTGGCTCATACGGCTGGAGCGGTGAAGCCATTGAAGTCATTCAGGATTATCTGAACGGAACCAACATGACGGTGCAAAGCACTTCTGATGTTATTAAATCCACAGGGATGACACATGTGGAGTTCCCTTTAAGAATCAGATTTTCCCCTAAAGAGCCTGAGAAAGTACAAAAAATTAAAAATGCTGCTGAATTTGTATCGGATTTGCTGCTGAGTTCATTTTAGGAAGGAGGATTATAGGATGACAAAACATTACGTTATTGTCGGCGGCGGAGTAGCCGCCGTCCATGCCGCCAAAGCGATCCGTGATCAAGACGCAGAATCGGAAATCTCGATCCTCGGAGAGGAAGACCAACTGCCCTACAACCGGATTAAACTGACCAAAGGCCTGTTTACCGACCTGCACAGTGAGAAGGTGCTGATCAAGAAGGAAAAATGGTATCGCGATAACCGGATATCCGTAAAGACCTCTACCCGAATCAGTTCTGTCCACCCGGACCGGCAGCTGGTGGAGACAGAAGACGGGCAAAGTGTATCGTATCATAAGCTCCTGTTGTGTATGGGAGCAAGGAACCGCGCGCTACCGATTGAAGGTGCGGACCTAAACAATGTTCATACCCTCCGTGATATGAACGACGCGGACCGGCTGAAAGACAGCCTGCAGGATGGCAGCCGTGTAGCCGTAATCGGCGGAGGAGTACAGGGAATCGAAACCGCTTGGGCGCTGCATGAAGCAGGATATCAGGTAACGGTGATCGAAGCATTTCACCGTCTGATGGGCAGACAGCTTGATGAGAAATCCTCACAGCTGCTTAAGGACACCCTCGAACGATCAGGTGTTAAGGTTATTCTGCAATCAGGGGTGGCATCTATTACAGGGTCAGAGTTTGTTACCGGAATTACGATGGATGATCAGTCATATTTCTCCTGTGACCATGTAGTTTACTCTATAGGTATCGTACCGAACACGGCGCTGGTAAATGGCTCGAATATTCTAGTCCGGCAGGGCATTCTCGTAAATGAACAAATGCAAACAAGTGATCCGCATGTGTACGCAGCCGGAGATGTTGCTGAAATTAACGGGCATGTGGAAGGACTGTGGGGCGGAGCGATCGAGCAGGGCCGGATTGCCGGCAATAATATGGCCGCCAATCTCACTGTTTATCGTAGAGCTGTTCCAGTGACCTTGTTTAACGCTTTTGGCCTCTCTCTATTTTCAATAGGCAACGTTGATGAACGGCAATGTGACATGATAGTGTGTGGAGAAGAAAATGGAGCGCATACGCTCATCTATGTGAAAGATAACACAATTACCGGGGCGATATCCTGGCAAGGCGCAGCTGCGTCCCTGGTATATAAAGCCGCTGTCGAGCAAGGCATCACGCTTACGGGGATTGATCTCAACGGGAGCAATATCGTGGAAATTATGGCTGAAGTACAAACCAGATTGAACTAAACTACCAACTTTTTAGGAGATGATAATGATGAAGAAATACATCTGTCAACCCTGCGGCTATATCTATGATCCGGCAATAGGCGATCCCGATGAGGATGTGGCTGCAGGTACAGCATTTGAAGACTTGCCTGAAGATTGGGTTTGTCCGGTATGTGGTGAGGATACAAGCCACTTTGCGCCGGTTGAGGACAAAAAGTCTTCTGCTTCCTAAAAAGAAGCAGGAGTTGTAAAAAAAATGAACAAAAGGGGGGACAGTTATGAATGAGCATTCTTGCCAACACGCTGCAGAACCTTGTACCCGCAAGGTGCCGATTTTTGCTGCGTTGAGCGATGACGATCTCTCCCGGATCAGCGCCATGATCAAGCACCGTAAGTTCACTAAAGGTCAACCGTTAATTCTGGAAGGGGCGCCGTCGGATACGCTGTACATCATTCAGCGGGGGCATGTTAAATTATCCAAAACAACTCCTGAAGGCAAGGAACAAATTCTGCACATCCTGACGAACGGGGATTTCTTCGGGGAACTGAGCATATTTAACAGCGATGAGCTGAGCAACTTCAGTGCTTATGCGCTGAAAGAAACCAATATTTGCATGCTGACCCGAACCGATATGGAGCAGCTAATGACTGATAATCCGGATATTTCGCTTAGGCTGTTGAAGAGTGTTACCAAAAGACTAGCCCATACAGAAAATCTGGCGCAAAGCCTGGCAACCAAAGATCCGGAAATACGGATTGCTTACATGATCATGGAACTCAGCGACAAATATGGCAAGCAACGTGGTGATCATATTCATATTGACCTTCCGCTGTCTCGTGAAGAACTGGCCAGTTATGTCGGGGTCACCCGCGAAACTATTAGCAGAAAATTCTCAAGGTTCGAAGATTCGGGTCTTATTGAGCTGATTGGAAACAAGCAGATGGTTATTACAGATCCGGCCGGTTTGGAGAGTTATATGGGGTATTAAGATAGTAACGGATCAAAAAAAATCAATATGATTAAGCGGCATTTCTACCATTAAGTTATTGTGGGGAGCAAACTCCGATACTTGTCGTTCCGGATGGAGTATCCATTACTACAGGGAGCTTATAGGCGTGTTAAACAAGCTGTCGAGATTATTCTCGGCAGCTTGTTTTGCAGTGTCACTGGGTGAATCTACTTCTTCAGGGTTGTCAGCATACTCTGGATATGGCTCTCCATTAGCTGCCGTGCTGTTTCGCTTTGTCGTTCCTCGATGGCAATGGCGATCAGAACATGATAATTGGAAGCTTTCGTCCGCATATTGGGCAGCGTATTGGTCTGCTTGCGCCCTTCGGCCAGCAATGGAAGAATCGAATTCAGCATCCGCGCCACTACCGGATTTGCTGCCCCTTCGGCGATTAACTGATGAAAGGCAAGGTCTGTCTCGAAGAATGGGCCACCTTCCTCCATTTGCCGCACCATTCGCTCTGCCAGTACCCGCAGCCTGCGGATCTGATCGTCATCGGCCCGCTGCGCGGCCAGAGCGGCAAGTTCAGGCTCAATGAGCAGTCTTGCTTCCAGCAGATCCACTATCGAAATGTTTTCCAATTCCTCTAAGGCTACCGCCGGATCATCCAACAGCAGCGGATCGTTTCGTACATACATCCCACGTCCGTGCTCAATGCTGACATTCCCCTGACTCTCTAATATCCGCAGCGCCTCGCGTACTGTAGTAACGCTAACGGAAAAATCAGCAGCTAGCTGCTGCAGAGTAGGGAGCCGATCCCCCGGAGCCCATTCCCCATCGAGGATTTTCTGTTTCATAAGCTCTATTGTAGCCTGAAACGCGGTCTGTTTGATCTGTTTCATGTTTAGCCGTCCTTATCACTTGGAATGAATTCATTTTAGCATAGGAGCTTCTTGAGGATAAGCAGATATGTCTAAGTATTGATTTAGTATTGACTAGTAAACAACAAGATAATATGATTGTAGCATAAAGATCGTATCAATATCGTAAAGGTAATTACATTTAACGTTAAAAACAATGGATCGCACGGTTTTTTTGTGTAATAAGGGAAAAAAGTAAGAGATTTAATTTTATTCAAGAATAAAGATATGATCTTTATGCAGAAACTCTATCAGTGATGAAGCGGAAGGAGGAGGGGCAATGGAGGTAGTAACCTTTGGGGAAACCATGGTACTTCTGGCACCGGACCGGATGGTTCCCCTGGAGTATGTGAACGGCTTTCACAAGCATGTTGCTGGAGCCGAGACCAATGTGGCAGTTGGGCTTGCCCGTATGGGGCATACCGTGGGCTGGTTCAGCAAGCTCGGAAATGATCCATTTGGACGCTATATTAGGCAGGTCGTAAGAGGACATGGCGTCGATACTTCCGAAGTCAGGATTACAGACGAAGCGCCGACGGGAGTGTTTTTCAAAGAACAAATATCCCCGGACAAAATACAGGTGTACTACTACCGCAAACAATCGGCTGCCAGCCTGATGCACGAGGAGGAGCTTAATGAGGCTTATGTTGGAAAAGCCCGCATCCTGCATGTTACCGGCATTACTCCGGCGCTTAGCCCGGAGTGCAGGAAATTAACCTTTCGAGCCCTCGAAGCGGCAAAAAAACACGGTGCGGCCATTGTGTTTGATCCCAATATCCGCTGGAAGCTTTGGAACAGAGAGGAAGCCTGCGTTGTGCTTAATGAAATGGCGGCACTTGCCGACTACGTGTTGCCCGGTATTGAGGAGGGACAGTTTCTGACAGGATGCTGTACGCCTGCAGACATCGCAGATCGTCTGCTGAAATCCGGCGCCGGTGCTGTCGTAATCAAGCTCGGCGCCAACGGGGCTTATTACAGTAACGGACGAATCGCGGGAAATGAGCCAGGGTTTCCGGTGAAACGGCTCATTGATCCGATGGGTGCCGGAGACGGTTTTGCCGCCGGATTTATAAGCGGATTGCTGCAAGGGGAGGACCTGCCCTCAGCAGTGCGACGCGGCAACGCGGTAGGTTCCATTGTTGTCGGGGTAAGCGGCGATGTGGAAGGTCTTCCGACACGGCAGGATGTGGATCTTCTCCTGGCAGGAGGATCCGACATGGAGGATATTATCCGGTAAGTGAGGGCAATCCAAAGGAGGAGGAAAGAAATGGACAAAAAAATTCAGATTGAGCGGTTGATAACTTCCGGACTGGTCGCCGTTATTCGCAGACCAGAGCCTGAAAGGGTGGATAAAATTGCCGCGGCACTGGCAGATGGCGGTGTCGGGGCGCTGGAGATTACAGCCGATACGCCGGAAGTGAACAGGTTGATCGCGGACATGAAGGCGAAATATGGAGATCGCCTGCTGGTGGGAGCAGGTACGGTGCTGAAGTTGACGCAGGCCGAGCAGGCTATCGCGGCGGGAGCCGATTTTATTTTTTCGCCAAATTTGAATGAGGCAATTGTGGATCTGACCTTAAAGTACGGGCGAATCTCCATCCCAGGCGTAATGACGCCGACCGAAGCTGTCAGAGGGCACGAAGCTGGTGCTGACCTGCTAAAGGTGTTCCCCGGCGGTTCGCTGGGCGCCTCCTACATAAAGGAACTGCAGGGGCCCCTTGGTCACATCCGGATGATGCCGACAGGAGGCGTGACACTTGCGAATGTCGGATCCTTCATTGCCGCCGGATCTGTTGCCGTCGGTTTAGGAAGCGCTCTCGTAGACCGGAAAGCGGTGGAGCAGGGCGACTATGGGAAGATAACAGAGACGGCCCGCCAATTTGCGAAAGAAGTCAGAAAGGCTAGAATGAACAACACAAAAGGAGCTAAATAATCGATGAAAATAACCGGATTTGAGACTTTTATCGTTCCTCCCCGCTGGCTGTTTCTGAAGATTGAAACCGATGAGGGCATATCCGGCTGGGGAGAGCCGGTGGTCGAAGGTAAGGCTCACACTGTTCAGACCGCAGTGGAAGAGATGATGGATCTTTTGATCGGACAGGATCCTCAGCGGATTGAAGACCTATGGCAGTTGATGTACCGGGGAGGATTTTATCGTGGCGGGGCTATTTTGATGAGCGCGATAGCCGGGATCGATCAGGCGTTGTGGGATATTAAAGGGAAAATCTACAATGCGCCCGTGTACCAGCTGCTCGGCGGCGCTTGCCGCAATTCAATGCGGGTTTACTCCTGGATAGGCGGAGACCGCCCCATCGATGTCGTCAAATCTGCTCTGGAGAAGAAGGCCGCCGGTTTCACGGCGATTAAGATGAACGCCTCGGAAGAGATGCAGTTCATTGATACACATGACAAGGTGTATGCAATCGTTGAGCGGGTCGCCGCCATTCGGGAGGCCTGTGGACCGGAATTCGGGATCGCTGTCGATTTTCACGGGCGGCTTCACAAACCGATGGCAAGGGGACTGGCCAGAGAGCTGGATCCGTACCGTCTGATGTTCATTGAAGAGCCGGTGCTGCCGGAAAACAACGAAGTACTGCGGGAAATCGCACATCATACCAGCACTCCGATCGCGACGGGTGAGCGCATGTTCTCACGCTGGGATTTTAAAAATCTGCTGAAGGATGGGGTGGTCGATATTATTCAGCCCGACCTGTCCCATGCGGGAGGCATCACGGAATGCAAGAAAATATTCGCCATGGCCGAGGCGTTCGATGTTGCGGTCGCTCCGCACTGTCCGCTTGGGCCGATTGCTCTTGCCGCCTGTCTTCAGGTAGATGCGACGTCTTATAATGCGGTCATTCAGGAACAAAGCCTCGGCATCCATTATAATCAAGGAAATGACCTGCTGGATTATATCACCGATCCTACAGTTTTTGCCTACAGTGACGGTCATGTCAATATTCCCTCCGGACCGGGTCTTGGCATTACGGTGAACGAGGAGTATGTGCGGAAGATGGCGGAGTCGGGCCACCGTTGGAGAAATCCGGTATGGCGGCATCGGGACGGCAGCATTGCTGAGTGGTAAGGCCTATTACAATATTCAGGAGGATGGTCATGTCATTTATTCCGAATTACTGGGAAGATACCGAGACGCTGCAGATTAACAGGAAAGCATCCAGAGCTTACTATATCCCATACGCGTCAGCTGCAGACGCGCGCCGCAGAAAGCGGGGGCGTTCCCCGTATTATCAGACGCTGAACGGCCGCTGGAAGTTCAAATATCACGCCAGCGTCAGAGAGGTCAAGGAAGATTGTGTGGCCCCTGACCATGACATCAGCCGTTGGGATGATCTGGTGGTTCCGTCCTGCTGGCAAGTTAACGGTTATGATCAACTGCATTACACGAACATCAACTATCCCTTTCCGTTTGACCCGCCCTTCGTGCCCAATGATAATCCTGCCGGACTTTATGTCAGGGAGTTCACACTGCCGGATAATTGGAACGGCAAGGAGAAGGTGGCGGTATTTGAAGGAGTCAATTCCTGCTTCTACCTGTGGGTGAACGGACAATTTGTTGGCTACAGCCAAGGAAGCCGGATGCCGGCCGAATTCGATATATCGCCTTATGTCCGTCCTGGTGTGAACCGGATGGCCGTCATGGTGCTGAAATGGTGCGACGGAAGTTATGTGGAGGATCAGGATCTTTGGAGATTCTCTGGTATTTTCCGGGACGTCTACCTGCTTGCCAGGGATTCCGCTCATATCTCCGATGTATTCAACCGCACATCTCTGTCCGCAAGCTTCGATAGTGCGGAGCTAAACTGCGAGGTGGAGACAACAGGCAGGCTTGAAGTTGAAGCTGTTCTGCAGGATGCAGACGGTGCTGAGGTAGAGCGGACGCAGGCCGTGATCGAAGGCCAAGGTACGTTGAAGCTGCATGTTCAGAATCCCGTGCTGTGGAATGCAGAGAACCCGCATTTATACCATTTATACTTGTTCGCAGGCGATGAAGTGCTGCATTTTCCCGTAGGCTTACGCGAAATATCCATTCAGGATGGCGTGTTCACGATCAACGGTCAAGCGGTAAAGCTTAAGGGTGTCAATCGACATGACTCCCACCCGGAGCTTGGACAGACGATTCCGGTCAATCATATGATCAAAGATTTGCGGCTGATGAAACAGCATAATATCAATACCATTCGAACCTCGCATTACCCGAACGACTCCCGTTTTCTGGAGCTCTGCGACGAATACGGCTTCTATGTGATCGGAGAAGCCGATCTGGAATGTCATGGCGCGCTTCCTGCAGGGGACTTCAACTGGTTCACGCGCAACCCCGAGTGGGAGAAAACTTTTGTCGAGCGGGCAACCCGGATGGTGGAGCGGGATAAGAACCACCCATGTATCATAATTTGGTCCATGGGCAACGAATCCGGTTATGGAGAGAACCATATGGCAATGGCCCGCTGGACCAAAGCAAGGGACGCTTCACGTCCTATTCACTACGAGGGTTCGGATCCCCGCCACGGCGGCAGCCCGGATACGGAGGTGCTCGACATGGAGAGCCGGATGTATGCCTCCAGCGGGGCGATTGCAGCGTACGCGTCCGATCCGGATACGACCAAACCGATGTTTCTGTGTGAATACAGCCATGCCATGGGCAACGGGCCCGGTGATTTGCAGGATTACTGGGATGTGATCAACCGGTATCCGAAGCTGATGGGTGGATGTGTCTGGGAATGGGTGGATCATGGCATCAAGATTATGAAACACGGACGGCCTTATTATGCTTATGGGGGAGATTTCGGCGATCAGCCTAATGACGGCAACTTCTGCATTGACGGTCTGGTTGCCCCCGACCGGAAGCCGCATTCCGGACTGCTGGAACTCAAGCAGGTGATTGCACCCGTTGTATTTGAAGCCAAAGAAATCGGATCGGGGCTCATAGAAATTCACAACCGCTATGATTTCAGGGATCTATCTCATGTGAGAGTTCTGTGGAAATTGGAAAAGGACGGTGAAACGGTAAGTCAAGGTGAAATCAGCGGTTTGTCGGCCGGCCCTCACGGATCGCAGACAATCGAAGCTGGTTTCGCGATGCCGGAGGAGCCGGGAAGGTACTTTGTTACTCTGTCGTGCAGGACGGCGAAAGAAACCTGGTGGGCATCACCCGGCCATGAAATTTCCTTCGGCCAGTTTGAACTGCCGGCTCCGCAGCGTGAGCTGTTCCAACCCGAGGCCCGGTCACCTCTCCAGGTGGAGCGCCGGGACGACCGGCTTGTCATCACGGGATTTGATTTTGAATATGGCTTTAATCTTGGCACCGGTATGTTTGACAGCCTGGTCAAGAATGGAGTGGAGATGCTGCTTGCGCCGCTTTCTTTTGCGGTATGGCGCGCCCCGGCGGATAATGACCGGTTCGTGAAGCACGAATGGATGCAGGAGGGGTACGAACGGGCTGTAACCCATATTTACCGCGTGGACACGATCCGGCAGGACGGTGAAGCCGTAGAGCTGGAAGCGTTCTTCTCGATGGGAGGCTATTTACGTCCGCCGTTCTTACGGGGAACGTTCCGCTGGAAGGTGGACGCAACAGGAGAGCTTTATCTCCGTACTAACGTAACGACCAGAGACGGTATTCCATTCTTGCCCCGGTTCGGGCTGTGCGCTGTGATGCCGGAAGGGAATGAGGAGATCGAATATTTCGGCAGGGGTCCCCATGAAAGCTACATCGACAAGGGACATAGCACTAAAATAGGAAAATACCTGACTACCGTCGATGAGCAGTTTGTGGATTATATCATGCCGCAGGAGAACGGTTCCCACAATGAAACGGAATGGGTTATTGTCTCGAATGAGCTCGGCATGGGACTGAGATTCCGGAGTGACCGTCCATTCTCCTTCAATGCTTCGCATTATACACCGGAAGATCTGACCCAAACCTCGCATCAATACGATCTGACCCGCAGGCCGGAGACAATTGTTCATCTGGATTATCAAATGAGCGGCGTAGGCTCCAATTCCTGCGGTCCCGCGCTGCTGGCTCCCTACAGGCTGGATGAGAAGGAGTTCCAGTTTGAGCTGAATATTGCACCGGTGTTCAAAGAAGACGAATAAACCGGGATTAACCGGATTTGCGGAAATAGGCAAGGGGGACCGGATCACGTAGATCCGGTTGCCCTTTTTACGCTTTGGTAAGGCCAGTCGATGCTGTGGAGGGAACGGAATGAAAACGAAAGCTTCACACCCCCGGAACAAAGGCAAACCGCAGGCATTATCAATAGGCCGAAGCATGTACGCCAAGCTGCTGATGTTCTTCACAGTCATTGCGCTGCTTCCGTTGGCCGTAATGGGTTATTTCTCTAATCATAAATCGTCGCAGATCGTGAATTCACAGTTCGGGAGCTACGGAATGAACGCCATTGAGGAGCTTAAGCTCCATTTGGATACCAGCATCGCGCAGATGGACAATATTACGGGCAATCTACTGAATTATTTGATCTCTACACCCATGGTCATCGAAGATGGCGGAACGCTGAACTATAGCCGATATAAGGAGGAACAGGCGCTCCAGCGCTATCTTATATCTTTTGAAACGGTCAATATTGTAAGTGTTTCGGTTGTGATGCCTTCGGGGAAATTTATCGGAAGCGGCGGACTTGATCAGGCAAGGCTTACGGACTCCTCCTTCTGGCGCCAAGTTGCCGGGAATGGCGGAAGACAAGTTATCATCCACCGGCCGGATTACTATTACAGCTTTGTAAATGACAACATGGTCATCAGCCTGGTTGTGCCGGTCAAGGATCACTTCGGACTCCCGCCAGGCAGCCGGATTCTAATCGATACGAAGGCGGATTCTGTGGTGAATCTGCTTCGGGCGTTTCAGCATAATATGAATGCTCACCTGCAAATACGGGCAGCGGACGGAAGCGTACTGCTGCAAAGCTCGGAGAAATACAGTAGTTCGGAGGACGATATTGTCTGGTCCGGCGTTATGGAGCGGGAGGGCTGGACTGTTGAGGCCAGAATGCCGCATGCTGAGTTCTATCGCTCCTCGGGCGTGATCCTGAACTATACGCTGATCGTTGCGGGCTGCACGCTGCTCTTCGCCATCGCGATGGCCCATTTCTTCTCGCTTCGGCTTACGCGGCCCATTCAAAAACTGACCCATTCGATGCGAAGATTCGGACAAGGGGAACTGTTCATCCAGACCCCGGTGCTCACCAGCGATGAGCTGGGCTATTTAAGCCAATCCTTCAACCGGATGACCGGACAAATCCAGGATCTGGTGCGTGAGATCAGCCGGAGCGAAAAGCTGAAGAGCGAAGCGGAACTGCGGGCGCTTCACTACCAGATCAACCCCCACCTGCTATTTAACACACTGAACAGCATTCAGTGGAAGGCGAGGTTGGCCGGGCGCCGCGATATTCAGAAAATGATTGAGCATCTGGTTGCCGTCCTGGAGAGCACTTTTGCAGTGACTAAAACACTGGTGCCGCTTGAGGAGGAACTGGCTTTAGTGCTTCATTTTATCGAAATCCAGCGGCTCCGGTACGATGATGCCTTTAGTTTCAAGCTGGAGGCCGAGCCGGAGCTGATGTCCTGCCTGGTGCCGCGGATGGTGTTCCAGCCGCTACTGGAGAACATCTTTTTTCACGGCTTTACAGACGGAGCAGGTGAAATTAGGCTGTCACTCGTCTCCGGATCAGGCGAAATTAAGGCGGAGTTAACTGACAACGGGATCGGTATCAAGCCGGAGCATTTGCTCTATGTGAGGAACGGCCAAGTCATTCCGGGCAAAAAAGGAGGACTTGGCATGCGGAATGTCAGAGAGCGCTTTAACATGCATTTTGGCGAAAACTGCGATTTTACGATAGAGTCCGAACGAAACCACGGAAGTAAGGTGATCATACGATGGCCAAAGAATTACGGAGAGATTTACCCCTGAAGGTGCTTATCGTTGATGATGAACAGCTTGTGAGAAAAGGGCTGAGGATGACAGTGGACTGGGGCAGACATGGCATGGCAGTCGTCGGCGATGCACCTAACGGCATCCTGGGCTGGGAGAAGGTGCTCAATCATGAACCCGACATTGTCATTACCGACATCGTGATGCCCGAGATGGACGGAATCGAGCTGGCTCATAAAATTAGACACAGATATCCCCATGTCAAAATCCTGTTTCTGAGCTGTCACCGCGACTTTGCTTACGCACAGCAGGGGATCCAGCTCGGTATCTCCGACTATATTGTAAAAACCAGCATGGGCGACGAGGAAATGGAGCGATGCCTCGATAAAATCCGGCGTGAATGCGAGCTTCATCTGCAGAATCAGTCCTCCATGGCAGCATCTGAGGACGAGATGCAAATTGTGATGGAGTGGCTTCGGGTACAGGATATCACTGCAGACGAGAGGCTGGTAGCCAAGCTGAATGGAGATTGGAGCTGGATGACCCGAGGCGGCTGCATCTTTCATTTGTATGATAATGGAAGCGCTAACAACTCCAGTTTTTCGATGTCTGATGACAAACGGAAGGAATACCGCAATGAAGTCTCCTCCCCAATTGGCCCGGAACCGGAGCCAAAAGCTTTTCTAAAGATTGGTGAGGCATTTGCATCCGGGTCACCAGGACGTGCGTTCTTACCGTGTCCAGACGGTACTGCGCTGCTGGCCTGCCACTGGGCGGAACGGGATACGGCGGAGCATGAACTGCTGCATCTGAAGAGTTCACGTAATCCCGGATTGGGATGGAGACTGGAGGGGCCGGTTGAGGGCGGGGTACGATGGATTGAGGGTGTGCTGCGTCTATTGCGCCTGCGGGCAATCGAGCGCGAGACCCGTCTGGTTAGCCGCCAGCATAAGGAGGATATTCTCAGCGCCATTGACTATATCAACCACCATCTGCATCTCGATCCCCGAGTCGGCGAAATCGCCGACCGGATCGGTATAAGCCGCAGTTACTTCAGCACCGTATTCAAAGAAGCAACAGGCAGCAGCCTGATTGATTTTCTTTCCCAGAAAAAGCTGGAACGGGCACAGAATCTGCTGGCAATGACAGACTATCGGATGGAGGAAGTTGCAGAGAAGATCGGGATTGGAGACGTCAAATACTTCGCCAAATGGTTTAAGAAAAGTGTCGGATTCGCTCCGGGACAATACCGCCAACAAACAAAAAGACACCAAAATCCAATGAATTGACCTTTCGCCCGTGTAGAAAACGGGCTTTTTTATTACATTCCAATAAAAGTGAACCTTTTTCGAACGGCAGTCGGATTTGAAAACCCTTACATTTCTCTTATGATGGTATCAACCCACTCAAGGAGGTCAAACAATGCATAACAAAAGAGGGAAAATGCTGCTTTCCATGCTTTTTACAGCTTCCATGCTGTTAAGCGCCTGCTCTGGTTCCAACACACAGAGTAATTCCGGATCGGCTGGAACGGATCAGGGGGGAGAGGAGAAGGTGAAGCTTGTCGTCTGGATTTGGGAGCAGGCCAAAGCCGGGATTGATCTAAATATGGACCGGTTCAAGGAAGCTTATCCCAATATCGAAGTTGAGTTCCAAACCATGAAATCCACCGACCTTTATCAGAAGTATTTGGTGTCCTCCAATACTGACGACGCGGTGCCGGATGTGCTGGCGCTCGAATCGACGAATCTATCACAGATGGTGGAGATCAATTCGCTGCTCGACATTACCGAACGTGTGGCTCCATATAAAGATAATATCGTGCCCTACAAATGGAAGGACGCCACCATGGACGATAAAATTTATGCCATGCCATGGGACAGCGGCCCGGTGGTGATGTTCTACAGGAATGACCTGTTCGCTAAGGCCGGTCTGCCGACCGATCCCGATGAGGTCGCCGCCAAGATTAAGACTTGGGACGATTATTATCAAGCCGCCAAGCTGGTGAAGGAGAAGACAGGAGCGTTCATGTACGGCGATTCGAAGACCAATTCCAGCAACCGCGTGTTCGAATCTATGATGTGGCAGCGCGGATACTGGTATTTTGACGAGAACGGCAAGGTCACGGTCGATAGCCCGGAAGTGAAGGAGATCACAGATTACTTGATCAAGATGCAGCAGGAAGAGCTTGTCTATGACGCCCGCGCCAACTCCGACCCTTGGGGCAATGCCATCGGTGAGGGTAAAATCGCCAGCGTAGTCGGCGGTTCCTGGCATGACGCGATCATCGAAAAGCAGTACTCGCCGCAGGATTCGGGCAAATGGTCAGTTACGACGATGCCGAAATGGTCAGCAGACGATAAATATGGCGGGGCTAACCAAGGCGGGTCCAACATGGCGATAAATAAAAACTCGAAGCACCCGGAAGAAGCCTGGAAATTCATCGAATTCATGCTCGGCGATAAGGAGTCTCAGACCAAAATGATGCTGGAAGCGGGGCTATTCCCCTCGTTGAAGACGGTATATTCCGACTCAGCAATGGACAAGCAATTTGATTACTTCAAGGGCCAGCCTATCTTAAAAGTGTATGCCCAATCACTGGAGAGCACCTATCCGCTTGCTTACACCTCTGATTTCCCGATGGCCAACAAGCTGATGACGGACGTGTGGGCAAAGGTGTTCCTGAACGACGCCTCCTCTGGAGATGCGCTAAAGACAATGGCCGATGAACTCCGGCAGAAGACCAAAAGAGAGTAGACAGCAGCAAGGATCAAGGAGGTGAGAATATCTATGGGCAAGACAAGATGGAACAGACAGATGCGTTACGCTCCGTATCTGTACATTTCCCCATACTTTATTTTATTTGGCATCTTTTCACTGTATCCAATTATTTATTCGTTTTATCTCAGTCTCACGGAATGGAACGGTGCAAGTGACAAGCTATTCATCGGACTGGACAACTATACGGCGCTGCTGAAGGATCATTACTTTTGGCTGTCGCTGTGGAACAGCTTAGTCATCTTCCTGATGTATGTGCCGCTAATGCTCTTTCTTGGCTTAATCTTTGCCAGTATGCTTAACGCCAAATGGATGGTGGGCAAAGGGTTTTTCCGGATGGCTCTGTTTGTGCCGAATTTTGTGTCGGTGGTCGCTGTATCATTCGTATTCGTGCTGCTATTCAATACCCAAGACGGGCTGATCAACACGTTCCTGCTTAACCTCAGTTGGATCAAGTCTCCGCTTCCTTGGCTTGATTCCCCGTGGTGGGCGCGCTTTTCTGTGGCGTTAATGGTACTGTATCGTTGGCTCGGCTACAATATGCTGCTATTGCTGACCGGTCTGCAAAGTATTCCGAAGGATTTGTACGAAGCAGCTTATGTCGACGGAGCGACGAAAGTAAAAAGCTTCTTCTTCATTACCATTCCTTTGGTCAAAAAAATGCTGCTATTCTGCACCGTCCTGTCCACAATCGGCACCTTCTCGCTCTTTACCGAGCCGTACATTCTTACCAAAGGCGGTCCGCTAAATTCGACGCTGACGCCGGTGCTGATGCTGTATAACGAAAGCTTTCAGAATTTCAACTTCGGCTACGCCTCGTCAATCGCTGTCTGCTTCTTCATCTTGATGATGAGCATATCGCTGATCCAGATGCGTCTATTCGATGAGAAATAAGGGGGGGAGAACCGAATGACGCTTTTGACTCAAACGAAAAAGAAGTCTGCGGCGAAAAGGGCCAGCCGTTCAGGTGAGAAGGGTCTGACCGCTGGTGCAGCATTTGTCCTGATGGCCGTGGTCTCCCTCATCACGTTGTTTCCGCTGTTCTGGTTATTCAGCTCATCGCTGAAAGATATCAGCCAAATCTTCGTCAATCCGCCGATCTGGCTGCCGACAACGCTGCATTGGGAGAACTTCACTGAATTGTTCGTGAACCGTAAATTTGGCATTATCACCTGGAACAGTCTGCTACTGTCCACGACCATGACGATTACTGCGCTGCTGTTCTGCAGCCTGGCCGGGTTCGCCTTTGCCAAATATCGGTTTCGCGGCAAGGACATTCTGTTCGTCTTCGTGCTCGCTTCGCTAATGATTCCTCATGAAGCAACGATGGTTCCACTGTTCATCATTTATAAGAACCTGCATCTCATCGACAACATCTGGGGAGTGATCTTACCCGATCTGGCCAATGCTTTTGGCATCTTCTTCATGCGGCAGTACTGCAGTTCCATTCCCGATGAAATGATGGAGGCGGCACGAATTGACGGATGCAGCGAGATTGGCATGTTCCGCCGGATCATTCTTCCCAACCTGAAATCGGCATTCGCCGCCCTGGGGATTATCCTGTTCGTCAAGCAATGGAACAACTTTCTGTGGCCGTCCGTTATTCTGCGCTCCCAGGAGCATATGACGTTGTCCGTGGCGCTCAAGGCGCTGGAGGACAGCAACAATACACCTTATCATCTCATCATGGCCGGTTCGGTTGTAAGCGTGCTGCCGCTGCTTATTATCGTTTTGATTTTTCAGAGACAGCTTATTTCCGGCATGATTGACGGTGCGATTAAAGGATAAACACGAATAGATTAAAGAGCTGGACATTACCTCGTGAATGGGAAGGAGTTACGCAAGCCATGAAATTTGGTGTTGATTATTATCCCGAGCATTGTCCGCCCGACTTGTGGCAGCGGGATGCAGAAATGATGAAGGAGATGGGCATCGAGGTTGTGCGGATGGCGGAGTTCTCATGGGCGAAGATGGAGCCGAGTCCCGGCATCTATGATTTCGGCTGGCTGGACGAAGCCATTGAACTGCTGGGAGAGCAGGGGATTACAACCATGCTGGGCACGCCGACGGCGGCTCCGCCGGTGTGGATTATGGAGCTTCATCCAGATCTGTATCCCCTGAATGCGGAGGGACAGAGGGTAGGCTTTGGCGGCCGGCATCATGACTGCCAGTCGCATCCACACTACCGGAAGCATATTAAAGAATTTGTGCGGACCATGGCTCTGCGCTACCGGGACAACCCCTATGTTGTCGGCTGGCAAATTGACAATGAGCTGGGTAACAGTCACCGTAATTTGTGCTATTGCAATCACTGCCGGGCAAGGTTCCACCGATGGCTGGAGGAACGGCATGGGACGATCGAAGGCCTGAACCAGGCGTGGGGAACGGTGTTCTGGAGCCAGACCTATACCTCTTTCTCGCAGATTCCCGTTCCACTTGCTACACCTAACAGCCATAATCCATCGCTTCTGCTAGATTGGAAACGATTCTGCTCCAGTCTGGTCGTCGAGTTCCAAAAGTGGCAGGCGGATATACTGCGGGAGGTATGTCCCGGCCATCTTATTACGCATAACTTTATGGGCTTCTTTGACAAGACTGATTATTTCGAGCTGGCGAAGGATCTGGATTTCATCTCCCACGATCAATACCCGATGCTGTTTCTGGAGGAGCGGATCAAGCGCAGCTCGCCCTCCCACCTCGGCATGGCGCTCGATCTTATGAGGGGAACCAAAGGGAAGCCGTTCTGGGTGATGGAGCAGCTCGCCGGACCGACAGGGACGGAAATTCTCGGCTCAACGCCCCGGCCGGGGCAGATGCGGCTCTGGACCTTTCAATCCGTTGCCCATGGTGCGGATACCATCGTCTATTTCCGGTGGGATACCTGCCTGTTCGGCAGCGAGCAGTACTGGCACGGCATTCTGCCCCACAGCCGTATTCCGGGTCGCCGATACGAGGAAATCCGCGACAGCATAGCTGAACTGGCTCCTCATATGGAGGCTTTCCGCGGGGGACTTCCCGAAGCCGAGGTTGGGATTGTGTTCAGCTACGACCAGGAATGGGCGCTGCAAATCCAGCCGCATCATCCCGACCTGAACTACGTCGCACATCTGCACCGTTATTATAAAGCATTATTTGATCACAATATCCCTGTAGATCTGATTTCCGAAAATGACGATTTCTCGAAGTATAAAGTGCTGATTTTTCCGCTCCTGTTCGTCACCGATTCAGAGCTATGCCGAAGACTATATGAATATACAGAAGCGGGCGGGCATGTCCTGCTCGATATGCGGACCGCAGTCAAGGACCGGAATAATGCCGTTATTTCACTGACGCTGCCGGGACAATATTCACAGCTGCTGGGTCTAAGCATCTACGATTATGACTGTCTGCGCCAATTCGGGCAAAGTGTGAGATGGCTGAATGATGAGGGGATTTCCAGGGTAGCCCAAACGGAAGATGAAGGCAGGAAGTCTGAAGAGGAAGCGGAGCTGTGGTGCGATGTGATCACAGTGGAAGGCGCAGAGGTACTAGCTGTATACACCAGAGATTTTTATGCCGGAACACCGGCGGTTACCCGCCATGCATACGGCAGGGGACGAGCCTATTATGCCGGCACGGAATTGGGACCGGAGACGATGGAAAAGCTGGTCATGGAGATGATTGGCGACGCTGGGGTCTGTGGAATCGCAGCCGCACCGGAAGGCGTCGAGATTACCCGGAGACGGGGAAAGGACGGTACTTATTTCTTTGTCATGAATCATAACCGGACGGTATGCGAATTGGATGTTCCAAAGGGATGGAGTCTGGTTTCGGAAGTAAGTGGAATGAACAAGCGTTGCAACCCGAAATTGAAGTCTGAATCCTCCAAGGAATGGCATGAATCCAATCCCATCCTGCTTCAGCCTTTTGACTGTGCATTGTTTCTTGAGATCACCTGATTAACTTGAACTACATCAGCGGCAGTTCATAAAATCTACCTAACTGACGGACACAGCTATTCTGCGTCCGTCAGTTAGGTTTTTTTGCAGTCAGATCTATAATGAAGACAGAAAGACTAGGTATACATCGACAATCATAATATATCATGATATATTATTATGTAAATCATGAATAATAAGAGTCAGGAGATAGTGAAGGTCATGAACGAACCGACGTCTTCTAAGCCGATGTATGAGAAGATCTTTGATGAAGTGAAGGAGAGCATATTGACTCAAGCCTATAAGCTTGGAGAGCGTGTTCCTTCCGAGAAAGAACTGGCTGATAGCTATAATGTAAGCCGTATTACCAGTAAAAAAGCGCTTGAGCTGCTGGCCGCCGAGCATTTGATCGTCCGTAAGCCGGGCAGGGGTTCGTTTGTGGCCGATCCGGTCGCTGAACTTCAAGAGCTGCCTCCCGGAACAAGTACCGGAATCCCTGCAATCAATGTAGAAGAGAAGACCATCGGGCTGATCATCACCGATTTTGGCAACAGCTACGGTACGGGGCTGATTTATGGTATGGAGCAGGCTTCACGCGATAATGACTGCTTTCTGGTCTTGCGGAGAACCTTCGGTATTCCCGAGAATGAAGAACAATCCATCCAGAAGCTGCTCAACCTGGGTGTGGATGGGCTGATTATCTTCCCGGCGCAGGGCGAATATTTCAACGCGGAAATCCTCAAGCTGGTCATTGGCCGTTTCCCCCTGGTGCTGGTGGACAGACATTTAAAGGGGGTAGCCGCCGCATCGATCAGCACGGATAATCTTCAGGCAGCGCTTGAAGCCACAGAGTATTTGTTTGATTTGGGACATACCCATATATCGTTTCTTTCGCCTCCGCCGGTTGATACCACTGCCGTCGAGGACCGGATTGAAGGCTTCATACAGGCACATGCCCAGCGGGGAATCATGGTGGATAAGGAGCTGTGGGTCAGTGACTTAACCTCGACATTGCCGAAGTTTTTTAACCCGGATAATATTGAACATGATCTCGCGCGCCTGGAATCCCATCTGAAGAGCCACCCTGACATAACCGCGCTGTTTGCCATCGAGTACAATATTGCCTTGCTCGCTAAGACAGCGGTGGAACGCCTGGGACTGCGCATCCCCGAGGATATCTCCATTATTTGCTTCGACAGTCCGCCGACACAACTTGGAGGAGGTTATGCCTTCACCCATATGCGCCAGAATGAAGAAGAGATGGGTCGGCTTGCGGTAGAGAATGTGCTGACAATTATGAATGGGCATTCTGTACCGAATAAGGTAATGCTGGAGGCGAAGCTGATCCCCGGCAGCTCGACCGGACCGGCAGTTCGAAAGTAACGGCAACAGATAGCGACGAACCCATTCAATCGGATGGGTTTTTTTATATCCAGATTCTTGAAATGATATATCATTAAGTCTAAAATATTGATTGACATATTATTTGTATACCAATATACTATTTAATGAAAGCGCTTAATAAAAATACAAAAGGGAGGTTATTTCAACTGTACTCTTCAAATGAACTACCCCAATCCATACAACGGCTGGCTGCACAGGTTCGGACAATATTGCAGGACCGCCCAAAACTGGCGGACATGTTCGAACAATGTTTATCGAACACCTGGAATACAACAATAAAACGTAATAAAGACGGAAAGACCTTTATCATTACTGGTGATATTCCTGCCATGTGGCTGAGGGATTCTGCCGCACAGGTCAGGCCTTTTCTGATCCTTGCTGCTGAAGATGAGGAAATAGCAGACATGATCGAAGGATTGATTAAGCAGCAATTTGCTTTTATCGAGATTGATCCTTATGCAAACGCTTTTAATCAAGAGGCGGATGGACGGGGGCATCAGGATGATCTCACGGCAATGAACCCCTGGATCTGGGAGAGGAAATACGAAGTAGATTCCTTATGTTATCCGATCCAGCTCAGCTATTTACTGTGGAAGAATACCGGACGGACCAGCCAATTTGATGCTGCTTTTGAAAAAGGGGTCCGGCGGATTATTGAACTGTGGACCACCGAACAGAACCATGAGCGCGATTCCCTCTATACGTTTCAACGCCTACATGGAGCACCCACGGATACGTTGGTCCGTGAAGGCAAAGGCAGCCTAACGGCCTATACAGGAATGACCTGGTCCGGGTTTCGACCAAGCGACGATGCCTGCGAATATGGCTATCTCATCCCGGCCAATATGTTCGCTGTTGTTGTTCTCCGGTATGTGTGTGAAATTGCCGCTGAGGTGCTGAACAGCTCTGAGCTTGCAGCTTCCGCGCAACACCTGCTGGAGCAGATTGAAGGAGGTATCCGGCAACACGGTACTGTGGACCACCCTGAGTTTGGGACTGTGTATGCCTATGAGACAGATGGACTTGGTAGTGTGAATTTGATGGATGATGCCAATGTTCCCAGCCTGCTCTCCATTCCTTATCTCGGCTACTCTCCAGTTGATGATCCTGTATATATGAATACCCGCAGCTTCATATTGAGCAAGAGTAATCCCTATTTCTATTCAGGCATAGCCGCAGCAGGCATTGGCAGCCCCCATACCCCAAACCGTTATATCTGGCCAATCGCCTTAGCGGTACAAGGAATGACTTCAGGAAATACTGAGGAACAGCAATCCATTCTTGACCGGCTGGCGCAGTGTGATGACGGTACCGGGTATATGCATGAAGCTTTTCATGCAGATGATCCCGGCGCGTACACCCGTCCATGGTTCTCTTGGGCCAATATGATGTTTTGCGAGCTGGTGCTCATGCGCTGCGGAATCGAAGTAAAGCGCAGCTAAATGAACGGCAACAATGACATACCAAATAGTCTGAGGGGGATGAAAACAATGAAGAAATGGTTGATTACAGCACTTACTCTGGTGACGGTCTCTGGTCTGGCCGCCGGGTGTGGCGGTAATTCTGGCAATTCCGGGGATGCCAATGAAGGGAAAAGCGGAACAGAGCAAGGCGGCAAGAGTGCAAAGAAGACAGAGCTTACTTTCTGGGGGGACTGGGGCGGAGAAGGCCAGAAGCAGTTCGAAACGATGGTCGATGCTTTTAACAAATCGCAGGATAAAATTCACGTGAAATACGTGCTGCAGCAGGATATGATCACTAAATTTCTTACTGCAGCCACGAACGGCGGTGCTCCTGACGTACTTTTCTGGGACCGCTGGCGGACTTCACTTTATGCGCCCAAAAATGTGCTGCATCCGGTGGATGACTATTTAACACGTGATGGGATCTCCAAAGATGATTTTTACAGCGAATCGCTGAACGAACTTTCTTACGACAATAAATTATACGGTCTGCCGCTTACAGTAGACGCTCGTGCACTATTCTACAATAAGAAGCTGCTGGCCGAAGCCGGGCTTCAGCCGCCGACGACTTGGGATGAGCTTGAAGCGGCGGCTGCGAAGCTGACGAAATGGAACGGAGACAAGCTTGAAGTAGCAGGCTTCTCCATGGCAGACCTGGGATTGTTCAACATGTATCTCCAGCAGGCGGGCGGCACCATGCTGACCGAAGACGGGAAGACCAACTTCAACAATAAGCAGGGTAAGCAGGTGCTCGAATTCTGGGACCGGATGATGAACAAAGATAAAGTGTACAAAGTGGGCTTTGAGCTGGGGCTCGGAGAAGGCCAGGATGCCTTTGTTACCGGAAAAGTCGCTATGCTCTATTCAGGCCCATGGATGCTCAGCACTTACAATAAATACGGTAAAGACCTGGAATACGGCGTTGTTCCTCCGCCAGCAGGCCCTAACGGTGACAAAGGCAGTGTGATGGGCGGCTTCGGCCTGGTTATTCCTGAGGGCTCCAAGCATCACGATGAGGCCTGGGAATTTATCAAATGGTGGACGGCTAACAAAGACAACGCTCTGCTGTGGGCTAAGACCAGCTTGAACCTGCCTGGCTTCAAGCCTTCGATGGAGGACCCGTTCTTCAAGGATGATCCGCTGTGGAAACCTTTTATGGAAACCCTGGAATTTGCTAAGGTCCGCCCGTCACATCCCGGCTATTCCGTGATGGAGACGGACGCCTTGGCGCCGAATCTTCAGCTTAACCAGCAGAACAAACTGAGTATTGAGGACACACTTAAGAAGTCTCAGGAGCAGGGAGACCAAATGCTTAAGGATAACGAAGTTGTGAAGTGACAGTTGTAGCAGCAGGGAGACGGTGCCTCCCTGCTGCTATGGAACCTTGCCGCATAATGAAGGGGGGAGTATGGCTTCCATGAGAAAAGTGGAAAGACATCAGGCGCGGACTGCTTATTTGTTCATCACGCCTACAGTGCTGCTGTTCGTGGTCTTTACAATTATTCCAGTAGTAATGGCCTTATATCTCAGCTTTACCAATTATGATGTGCTTAGCCGAAATGACTGGATCGGGCTTGATAACTACCGGCGGCTGGCTCATGATGATCTGCTGTGGAAAACCTTCCGCAATGTGTTTCTGTATTCGCTGATTTTTGTGCCGCTCAATATTCTAATTTCACTGCTATTGGGACTGCTGCTCAGCCGGGCGTGGCGCGGGGTGAAGCTGTTCCGCACCTTTTATTATCTGCCTACGCTGACTTCAGCTGTCGCGGCAGCAACGGTATGGATCTGGCTGCTGCACCCGGAATTTGGGCTGATTAACGGTTTGCTCTCCTACGTTGGGATTACAGGTCCGGCCTGGCTGTCCGAGACAAGAACGGCCATGCTCTCAATAGTCCTGCTGACACTCTGGCAGTCCGTCGGCTCTAATATGATTATTTATCTGGCAGGTCTGCAAGGCGTTCCGGATTATCTGTATGAATCGGCCCGGCTGGATGGTGCCAACAAAATGGATTGCTTCCGGTATATCACTTGGCCGCAGTTACGGCCGACAACTTTCCTGGTCAGTACCATGGCCATCATCGGTGCACTGCAGCTGTTTGACCAGGCTTTTGTTCTGACGCAGGGAGGGCCGGCCAATGTCACGAAGACACCGGTCTATCTGATCTACCAGCAAGGCTTTAACCAGCTGCAAATGGGCTATGCTTCTGCGCAGGCATTTGTGCTGGCGATGGCCATCCTGGTCTTTTCACTGATCAATATGCGGATATCCAAAGCGGAAGAGTCAGTCATTTAAACAGGGCTGCCCAGGAAAAAAGGAGGCTTACAGCTATGGGTGTTACCGGCGGCTCCGCCCTGAAGCGGGGCATTAACAAATCCATTTATTATATCGTATGTATCGTTATTGCTGTTGCCATGTTCCTGCCATTCTATTGGAGCGTACTAACGTCCCTGAAACCGGATGAGGAGATCTTTGCGATGCCGATCCAATGGTTTCCGAAGCATTTGACCTTTGATCATTACCGCAAAGCATTCTCGACCGTGCCATTTGCTTTATTTTTCTGGAATTCGCTTGTTCTTGCCGTATCCGGTGTACTGGCCAATTTATTCTTTGGCTCACTCAGCGGCTACGCTTTTGCGAAGCTGAAATTCAGGCTCAATAAGCCGGTTTTCCGGGTGCTCCTGGCTGCGATGATGATCCCCGGCATCGTAACCATGATTCCGACCGTTTATGTGATGCGCCATATTCCATTCGCCGGAGGCAATGATCTTTTCGGCAGTGGCGGCAACGGACTGATGAACTCCTTCTGGGGCATTATTCTGCCGGGCGCATCCGGGACGTTCGCGGTGTTCTTCATGCGGCAATTTTTCCTCACCCTGCCCAGCGACATGCTGGAAATGGCCCGGATTGAGGGCTGCGGTGAATTTAAGATCTTTTGGCGCATTTATCTGCCGCTCACCAAACCTGCACTGGCTACCTTAAGCATCTTTACCTTTCAGGCAGGGTGGAACAGTTTCCTTTGGCCGATGATCGTCTTAAATGATCCGGATAAAGCGACCATTCAAATGGGGCTGCAGGCCTTTTCCTATAACTTTCAGACCGATTACGGGCCGATGATGGCCGGTGCTCTGGTCGCGATTCTGCCGATATTGGTGCTCTTTTTGGCCCTGCAGCGTTATTTTGTACAGGGCATTGCGTTCAGCGGTATTAAAGGGTAAGCAGCTACTGAAACCAGATCAGATTTGAGGAGAGAGAGCCTTATGAAGCAATTGAAAATTGAGCCACGACTGTGGGAGGAACGGGCGGACAAGGCGCAGGAAGCGCTGGATCATTATTTCTGGAACGAAGACATGGGCATGTACAACATTGAGACGCCTTGCCCGAATGGAGAATGCAACACTATATTTCACTATTGGTGGATGGCCCATGCCGTGGATACACTGGTGGACGGTCTGCTGCGGACAAGAAACAGACGGTACGAAGAACGTCTCGCCTCGCTGCATGAAGGTCTTCTCCGCCGCAATGGCGGAAGTTGGCCAAATGAGCTCTATGATGATATGGAATGGATGGCACTATCATGGCTACGTGCGTATCAGGCAACGGGGAAGGAGAGCTACAAGCAGACCTCATTAATTCTGTGGCAGGACATCAAGACGGGCTGGAACGATCATATGGGCGGCGGCATCGCCTGGCAGAAATCGCAGCTTGATTATAAAAACACCCCGGCCAACGCGCCTGCCGCCATCCTGGCTGCCCGGCTGTATCAGGCCTTCGGTGATCCGCAGGATCTAGAATGGGCAGAACGGATTCTAAGCTGGCAAAAGAAACATCTCGTCGACCCGGAGACCGGTTTTGTCTGGGATGGGCTGAACCGTGAGGGGGATGGCACAATCGATAAAGACTGGAAATACACCTACAATCAAGGAGTGTATATAGGCGCCGTAATTGAACTGTACCGGATTACGGATCAAGCCGGCTACCTTGAAGATGCCCGGCAGACCTTCGCCGCAGCCGTTGAAGAGCTAACCGGTCCGCAGCTCAGGGTGTTGCCGGATGAAGGAGGCGGAGATGGCGGTCTGTTCAAGGGCATACTGGTCCGCTATACAGCCGAACTTGTAAAGTCCGATCCTGAGGCCAGAGAAGCTGCATCCTTTCTTGAAAGAAATGCGGAACTGCTTTGGGAGAGAGGGAAGGCGGCGGAAAGTGCGTTGTTTGGAACGGACTGGTGCCACCCGCCCGGCGGCATTGTACAGCTAAGCTCCCAGCTCAGCGGCATAAAGCTGCTGGAGCGGATGGCTGAGCTTGGCACTATTATCGGTGAATAATTAACGCCAGATGGGGATGATCCTATGGACATTTTTGCTGAAGCTTCAGCACAGGCTGATTGGAAGGCACGTGCGGACTGGTTCCAGCGCTGCCTTCAGCAGCATTATTACAATGAAGAGACCGGTATTATGAATCAGTGGTTTCCCAAAGCGCATATCCGTCCGGACGACAACTTCTATTATTGGTGGCAGGCCCATGTGATGGATGTGCTTGTCGATGCTTATGAACGTACGGGAGATCCCGCAGCTCCCCTGCGTATCCGCGAATTCAGCCGTTGTCTGCGTGCTTATAATGGCGGTACCTTTTCCCATAATTATTATGATGATATGGAGTGGACGGCACTTGCGCTGCTGCGGGCGTACCAGGCTACCGGGGAAGAAGAATACAAGAATGCTGTGCTGGAGCTGTGGTCTGATATTCAAACCGCGTGGAACAGCCATTTCGGGGGAGGAATGGCCTGGAAGAAGGATCAGCTGGATTATAAGAACACCCCGGCTAATGCGCCCGCCGCCATTCTGGCTGCCCGTTTGTACGGATTATTCCGGGATCCGGAGGATCTGGAATGGGCGGTCCGTATTTACGAATGGAACAAAGCCCATCTGGTGGATCCCGGCTCAGGCTTTGTATGGGACGGAATCAACAGGCTGGGAGACGGCCAGATTGATTATGACTGGGAATTCACTTACTGCCAGGGAGTGTTTCTTGGAGCGGCGCTTGAACTGTACCGTGTTATAGGAGAGCAGCAATATGCAGACGATGCTCTGCGGACAGCCGACACAAGCATACGCCGATTGTGCCACCCGGTTACATTCATGCTGCCTGATGAAGGCGTTGACGACACCGGATTGTTCAAAGGAATTCTGATCCGCTACTGGGTTCAGCTGGAGAAGCAGTTTCCTGGAACACTGTCTATCCGTAAAGTTATTCTGGCGAATGCCCATGCTTTATGGACGAAAGGACTGGACCACGAGCTGGGACTCTGCGGCCCTTCTTGGGAGCATAAGCCTTTACTTCCGGTTCAGCTCAGCGTGCAGCTGAGTGGATTGATGCTGCTTGAAGGTGCAGCCGCTTTGGAAAATCAGCGGAACGAGTGAGCAGGGGATTTCAGCTTATCTAGATACATTTCTAATCTAACCATACTGAGAATTGCAAACAGCACGTCTCCATTCCTAATGGGAGAAGTGCTGTTTAATTTGCAGGCTTCTATTCTTTCGTCATAAAAACACTATGGGGGTCTTCAATGTAATCCGTAAACGGACTATAGTATTCAGCTCTTGTACTCAGTTAGCAGAGTTGGCTGATGCACGGTGTAGCAACCGGTCCATGGCTTTCTGTTCTTTTGAGATTCATTCTTGCCCGCTTCATTCTGTGTTTATTTTTTATATAAAGAACGTCATAATGAACTAACGACAATTATAAGTATATATAAAATAAATATTGTTGTAAATACAACAATATTGGACTGGCAGGTGATTGAATGAAGGAGATACTTCGTGAAGTGGGAATGATTGCGAGGGCATTAGATTCTATAAGTAATATAGAGTTCAAGGAATTAGATCTTACAAAAGGGCAGTATTTATATCTGGTTCGAATATATGAGAATCCGGGAATTATTCAAGAAAAGCTGTCGGAAATGATAAAGGTGGACCGAACAACAGCAGCACGTGCGATTCAAAAGCTTGAAATCCAAGGCTTTATTGAAAAGAAAGACGATGAAACGAACAGAAAAATTAAAAGGCTATTTACAACTGAAAAAGGTAAGCAAGCGTACTCTTTTCTAAAGAGAGAAGGGGATCATACCGATTCGGTTGCGTTAGCAGGATTTTCTGAAAAAGAACAAGAAACATTGTTTCGTCTTCTACTAAGAGTCAGAAAAAATGTTGAGGTCGAGTGGGAATTCGTAAAGAAGGGGAATAAAAGGGAGTACTGATATCAGAAGCGGCAGTCTAGGATTTTATTTTCCAATCCAAGACTGCCGCTGGTTTATTATTGAATTCAGTTAGAGTTTAACTTCTTCGTTCCGGCTTGGATCGCTGTATTTATAGATACCAGGGTTCAGTTCAATCTTGTCATCAAAGGGAATACCTTTGTAGCTATCGATATTAACCCCTGTAGATACCATACCCTTAGGTGTAATTTCAGGTACTATTTCTTTGCCATTAATCCGTACCGTAGTTTGGTTAACACCCTTGAAGCCAGGGGATTTGGAATGGGACTCGACCATCAAATTTCCGCCCTCAATATAATACGTGAATTGAATATCAAATCCATCCACATTAAGTTTGGCGAACTGCTTTTCTTTCTTAGGTTTATTTAGCGTGATCCAATTCTTAGAGGTATCCCGTTTTTCAATGACAGCATCTTTTAATTTAAGTTTCATTGGAACATCAGACCAGTCCTTATACCACTCCGAAGATTCAAATTCAAATAAATGCTGATAGCTTTCGGGATGATCTCCTTTTAAAACCCGATCCCCGGCGATTGTTTTATCCCCTATAACCAGCTGAGCAGTTTTGTAGTGGACAATTCCTTTTTTAAGCGACTCTTCTTCATTGATTAGGATCTGGATAACTAAAGGGGTAATCACCAGCTGATCAAACGTTATGCCTGTCTTTTTTTGGACTTCAGGACTGGTGTACAATTTCTTAGTGTACATAGCTTCACTTGCCTTTTTTCCATCTGCTTTAAAATCAAACTTCCAACTGCCCGAAATCCGTTTTGCTTCTTCAATGTAACTAAAATGAAGACTGGCATCCTTCCAATCGGGTTCAGTCATATCGAATACCTGTTCAATAAACAAATCCGAACCTTCGCTAGGCATGATGGTAGGAACTGCTTCTTTCACTTGACCACCAGCATTAATTACCAGTTGCGGGGTGCCGCGTCCCAAGTCAGCTGGTGAAGCAGCGACTCTATAGCGGATAATGGTTTGATTTGAAGCTTGTCGAACGGATTCAATATGGAGGGTTGGATACTGTGTAGATCCGGTAACAATCGTATCTCCGGCTTGAGGGTTAGATTCTAAGGGAATATCCCTATTACGGAGAAAAATAAGATTTTGCGCTTCAAATTTGTAGTCTTTTTTATCATCCTTTAATGTATCAGGGGTTTCGTATACACCAAGGAGTTTCTTGCTTTCCGGGTCGTATTCTAAATTGCCGTATACTTTTGCCTCGCTACCGGATTCACTTGTCATGGTATTTTTCTCTGTAGCAATTCCAATATATTGGCTTAGGTCTGTTTTAGTATCCAAAGATATGAGCATTTTCATTTTTTCTCCATCCGTCACCACACCGTTCAAGTTCATTGTAACTCCAGAACTGGAAGCTTGGAGATCATACTGCTGGCCGATACCGTTTTTTAATGCATTGGTCACACTACGGCCGCCAATTTTATCCCAATTGATCGTCACACTAGCGTATACAGGAATGGCGACAAGCAAGATACATGAGAAAACGATACTGATGGGAACAACCTTCGCACGATGTCTAGGAATATTCTGCGAAGGCTGCAGATTTATTTGGCGTTGATATGCTTCTTTTTCTATGGCTGTCCACATTAAATCATAATCCGGCAGAGGAATGTTCTTATCCTTTTCAATATACTGATTCATTGCTGCTCATCTCCTTTAGTTGAGTTCCAACCATTTTGCCCTTTAACAGCTTGAGCCCCTTATTTAGTCTGGATTTTGCAGTTCCTTCGGGTATGTCCATCACTTTAGAGATCTCGGGTACAGTTAATTCGTTAATAAAACGAAGGACTACTACCATTCTGATTTTGTCGGGAAGCTTACTATATAAGCCTTGAATTTCTTTTTTTGTTTCCCGGCGATTTAAATGCTCTTCGACAGGGTTGGAATCCTGAGACCTGGATAGTAAATAATTACGTAATTCTTTCATCACTCCTGTTTTACGCCTTCTGATCAGGCTGTTACACTCATTCGAAGCAATTCGCAAAATCCACGATTTCAGGTTTCTTACCTTTGATCTATCTGCCAAAATCACTTTGACAAATACCTCTTGGCTAATATCCTCAGCATCAGCCTGGTTTTTCATCAAATAGTAGCAAAAATAATAAACATCTTCTTTATACAGCTCGAAGATTTCCCGGTCAGTCATTCTGCTGCACCCCCTTTTTTGTTGTTCTCATCAATAAGACAGATAGAGGCTAGCCATCGTTCATTTTATGTACACTATAGTTTTGACAGTAGACTCCGAGAATGAGAGAATATTGTTTTGTAGAAGCTACAGATTTCAAAAAAATTATGGAGGCATATTAATGAATCAGCGTTTTCGTATCACAAGATCAATGCAGGAAAACAATGCGGAGCCATCCATCTCTTTGGATGAATGCAAAGATTACTTTGCAGCTAAGCCCGACTTTGCATACTCACAGGTTTTTACCGTAAAAGGCCCGGAAAGCAACATGTCCATTGATGGAGACTTTTTTATGTGGAAGCAGGGGGATGTGGAAATTCCTTTCCGGCTTTACATGGGTGATTTGTATGTAGCTATTTCCAACGAAGCTGTAGTTCCCAAAATGATTGAAATTGCAACGGAACTGCAAGCTGATATAGTTGAAGGGTAAAACACCAATCAAGGAGGCCATTATGCTACCGATACATCCTCAAGACATCCAAACTGTGATCGACCGCCTCACCGGTCAGGAACTTTACCTGCACCTTGAACTCACGACAGGCGCCTATGCCAGTCATTTGGATAGCAGCCGGCCAACGGCTTCGGCGTTCATCACCAATGCGGCCGTCTCATATACGCACGGCTCCATCTCCGGCACAGGTCCTTACCGGGTCGGATTAAAGACAGCAAACGGCTGGATCTATGCAGAGGGCCTTACGCATGTTGATGAGAATGAGCATGAACGTCTAATCATGGCTGGGCACGACAGTCAAGGAAAGCTAATTGTGTCATTGCAATTAAGCCGGGAAAAGTTCTAATGAAAGCGGAGGATCAAGCAGCCATGAATACTAAACAAGCCAAACATGAGCGCATCTTAGTGGTATTTCCCCATCCCGATGACGAAGCATTCGTTGCATCAGGGACATTGGCTATGTACATAGAAGGCGGCGCTCAAGTCACGTATGCTTGTCTGACACTAGGGGAGATGGGCCGCAATATGGGCATCCCGCCGTTCGCGAGCCGTGTCAGCTTGCCAGCAATCCGCAAGGAGGAACTGACAGCGTCTTGCCATGCGATTGGCATTCAAGACTTAAGGATGCTCGGCTTCCATGATAAAATGATTGAGTTCGAAGACCAGCAGCTGCTGGACTCCCGCATCCTGTCACTGCTCCAGGAATTGACCCCGTCGCTGGTCATCACCTTCTATCCAGGGTACAGTGTGCATCCCGATCATGATGCCACCGGGGCCGCCGTCATCCGAACCATCAGCCGGCTCCCCGCGGCAGAACGGCCGCTTGTGTACTGCAGCGCCTTCGCCAGCAATCACGAGATGGTAATCGGGAAAGCAGATGTGACCGTAGACGTAACAGCATTCCTTGTTAAGAAAATGGCTTCGATTACAGCGCACCGTTCGCAATTCCAAGCGGCGGAACTCGTCGGGAACCGGGAGCTGAGTGATGAAGAAATCCGCGAACGGTTCGGCACAGAACAGTTCTGGACCTACCGGTTCGATTCATCTCTATGATAGAGGAACAGTTTATGGACAAATCCCCCTGCCTTTAGGCAGGGGGATTTGTCATTTTCCACTTAAATGCTGAACCAACATGCCAACAAACCGGTTAGCCATTTGTTTATCCTGAAGTTCGCTGCTCCAATCGTTCTTGGGAATCAAGCTCATTTTCTGAAGTAAACCCATCATAGACATGAAGATAAAATGAGCGGTCTTCAAAGGCTCAGTATCTGACTTTAACGATCCATCTTTAAATCCAATGTCCAGAGCATCCAATAGGAAATGGCGTTCTTTTTCCCGGTTCACAAAATTATTGTACTGCTCTTTGAGTTCATCACTTGAGTCATAGGCTTCATAATGCAGGTCGAAGAGAAGAATAAACTTGATGTACTCTGGATGTTGCGAAGCATAATCAATCCAAGCCTCCAGCATCGAAGTAAGCATCTGCTTACCATTCATTTCGGCTGAAGCTGCTCCTCCAACAAATTGGGTCATACTCTGGAGGATTTCCATCTGAACCTCAAAGATCAGTTCGTCCATGGATTGAAAATGCTTATAGAATGTAACCCGGCTTACACCGGCCACGAGGCATACATCTTTAATATTAACTTTGAGAAAGCTTTGCTTCATAAAAAGTTCCTTAGCCGCAGCAATTAGTTCTTCCCGGTTTTTGTTTCTCAAATTCTGATGCCAGTTCTCAGTCATAGGCAGCAACCCGTTCTTTATCATTTTTTGGCTTTCGCAAGGTTAAGAAAAGAGCAGATGTAAGGATAAGTGCACCAAAAATATAGGGTATATTCATGTGTTTGTCAAACAACTGCCCCGCTAAAATCGGCCCAAGTATATTTCCTATGCTGGTATACGTTGTATTTAATCCGGCAGCATATCCTTGCCGATCACCAGCTGAGTTAGCAATCAGCGTACTTACCGTTGGTCTTAAGAATGCATTAAAGGCAAAAAACAGGGCAGATACCACGATCAGATAACCTAAATTAAACTTGATGATCATTAAGAGCAAACTTATTGCCGTGATCACCAAAGATAGACGTATAAGTTTCATCTCGCCTAGTCGCTTAATAAGATAATCAAGCAGCCAGATCTGCACAATGATGCCTATAACTGCGCCTACTGTAATGATAATTGAGATTTTAGCGGCATCAAAACCGTACTTTTGTTCCACAAATAAGGCATACACCGTTTCATAATTCATCAAACCAAATGTCATGATCAGAATGAGTAGGAGATAGCGGAAATACGAAGTCCGGAATGAATTTAGGATCAGGTTGTGAAGGGGCTCCCGGCGTACCCGTTTACTAACGGATTTCCGTCTTTCCTTGGGAAGTGTCTCTGGCATAAATATACTAAGCAGCGTAGCGGCAAGTCCAAGCCCACCCGCAAAAAAATAGGGGACACGTATGCCGAATTCAGCGATAATCCCCCCTAACCCTGGACCAAGTACCATACCCAAATTCATGGAAGCCCCCAATAATCCCATTCCTTTAGCGCGGGTTTCCTGAGTGGTAATATCAGCGACATAGGCCATATTGGAAGGAACCATTAATCCAATACCTATTCCCCCGATAAATCGGGCAATATACAGAAGCGGCAATGTCGCAGATACAGCAAACAGCAGATCCGAAATGACCGTTAAAAACAGACCGGATATGATCATTGATTTTCTTCCCCACTGATCCGAAAGCTGCCCGCCTATAGGTGAAAAAATAAACTGTGCGGCTCCAAAAGCAGCAATAAGATACCCGGCTGCAGCCCCTGAGGCATTAAATTGTTTTAAGTATTCAGGAAGAATGGGGATGACCATACCTTGTCCCAATAAAGCGATAAACAGATTCAGCATTAGAATGAAAAGTGGAAATCTGGCAGACTTAGGTAAGCTGCTCATATCAAAGCCCTCCCGCGAATGATTTACACTAAGTAAATATTAACACAATGTAAATCATTCTAATTGAAAGAGAGAACATTGTAAATGATAAATGCAACTCTTTTAACTTGAATCAATAGTTGAGAAATTAGAAATTACCATATGACTCCGATGGGTACTTAAGCTATAATGAGTTCTTAAAAAATAGAAAATGGGGCGTTATGAAATGAATCAGTTTAAAGGTGAAAAAAGCCTGCTATCGGAGAAAAAGGAACGTTTCTCCTCCAGCGGCTTTATTTTCGCGGCCATCGGCAGCTCGGTGGGTCTGGGAAATATGTGGAAATTTCCTTATATTACAGGAGAAAATGGCGGAGCGGCTTTCTTCCTGCTCTTCATCGTCTGTCTGGTGCTGATCGGCTTGCCTGTTCTATTGGCCGAACTCGCCATCGGACGCAGTGGCCGCGGAAGCGCGGCAACGTCGTTCATCCGTGCCGGAGGCGGGAAAGGGTGGAAGGCAGCTGGAATACTGCAAGTGATTGCGCCTTTTCTAATCCTCTCCTTTTATATTATTGTTGCAGGTTGGACGCTGCACTATGCAATGATTGCCTTCAATGGACAACTGTTCAGCACGACTGATTATGCAGGTGAATTTGGTTCATTTATCTCAGGGTACTTGCCGATTGTCTGGCAGGGTGTAGCCATCCTGATTACTGCGGGAGTAGTTATCCTGGGGGTATCGGGCGGGATTGAGAAATTTAATAAAGTATTGATTCCCGGCCTGGTTGTACTCCTTATTGTGTTGATGATTCGTGCGCTAACCTTGCCGGGTGCAGATAAAGGGGTTTCCTTCTTCCTCAAACCGGACTTCTCGGTACTGACGGCAGAATCCGCACTGGTCGCCTTGGGACATGCCTTCTTCTCGTTATCACTCGGAATGGGGATTCTTTTGACTTACGGTTCATATGTGGATAAAAATCAGTCGCTTGGCACCGCTACACTTGCGATAGGAGCCGGAGATTTGATCTATGCGTTTATCGCCGGATTGATTATTTTCCCGACTACGTTCTCGTTTGGCATTGCGCCTGACCAAGGACCTTCGCTGATATTCATCGCTCTGCCGGCGGCTTTCTCGGCTATGCCGTTAGGTTCGTTCTTCGGCGGTCTGTTCTTCATCCTGCTGGCGATTGCCGCCTTGACCTCAGCTGTATCCCTGCTTGAAGTGCCTGTATCCTTCGCGATGGAACGCTGGAACTGGAGCCGTCAACGTTCGGTTTGGGTATTGTCTCTGGTCTGTTTTCTGCTCGGTATTCCTTCAGCAATGTCGCTGGGAATGTTCCCTGAACTTACGTTTGGCGGCAAAGCCCTGTTCGACTGGATGGATTTCATTACCTCCAACATTATGCTGCCGCTTGGCGGTCTGCTGATCACCATTTTTGCCGGTTATTTCTGGAAGGGGGCAGCAGAAGCGGCTGGACTACAGGCGCGCTGGTTCCGCATCTGGTTATTCATGCTCCGGTATATTGCACCTATTCTGGTATTCCTGGTGTTGCTGCATACCTCGGGAATCCTTAAATTCTAATTCAATAACCATTCATTGCTGAATGAACAAAAGATCTCTACAACCCATGTGGTTGTAGAGTTTCTTTGTTTAGAGCATCACCTAAGACTCTTCCAGTTGTCGCGAGTTCCTGTGCCGCCAACTCATGCATACCAAAGACAATGCAATGACCGAGAGGATCAAACCAAGCAGTCGAAATCCCCCAGCGCTGAACTTACCTCCCATTATGATGCCCAGCAATAAGGAAGAGAGAATGGTTCCCAGATATCTTGATGTCATAAATACGCCGGATGCTACACCGATCATTTCTTTTGGCGAGCTTTTGAACAGAGCCACTTGCATACCGACATTGTTTAACCCGTTCCCAACACCGAATGCAGCCAACGACACACATACACTGATAACCGGTGAAGTTGGATTCATGGTCACCATCCATACCGATCCTAGTGTCATTAGTATTCCGGATGTCAGCAATGCGGGCCCTGGTCCTGATTTATCTATCCATCGTCCGGCTAGTGGAGAAACAATGAGCGAGCATAAGCCTAAGCTTAACATCAGAATCCCTGTATGGGATTCGCTGACATGACGTACCATTTGCAAGTAGGACGGAAGCCCGAAAAAGAGTGAGTAATAAAGTACGTTAACGAGCATGAATTCGATATTAACCCAAGTCATCTCAGGATATTTGGCGAATGTGCGCAAAGGAATAAAGGGTGATGCCGCTTTTAACTCATGGCGTACGAAAGCCCCCAGTGCAAAAAGGCCAATCAGTCCGATAATGACAGGACCCAACGAGACATAGCCAGATGATTTTGCTGACAGTAATCCCACCAGCAAGGCGACCAGACCCACGATAAAGAGCAGAATCCCTGTCGCATCAATCAAATCACACCATTTACGGAACGACATCTGGGATGAAACGGATATTGGCGGTTCGTCCTTAGGAATCATCCTCCAAGCTAACACAAAGCTCGTAACCACGAACGGAATATTAACGAGAAAAATCGCAGACCAATCCCACCATTGAATCAAAACTCCACCTATAAAGGGGCCGATAGCTGCCGCACCGGATAGGAAAATGGACATCACGGACAGCGCAGCCGCCTGTTTCTCCGTAATATGAATTCGCACAATGGCCATTCCAACTGCAACCATCATGCTTGTTCCGATGGATTGCACAATGCGGAACACAATGAGCCACCCAAAGGTGGGGGATAGCGGAGCTAATAATGATGCAACGAAGGCTACAACAAGACCGGTTAGAAAGATCTTTCTGCGCCCGAATAGATCACTGGCCTTCCCCATGACAGGTTGAGCGATAGCACTCGCAATATAGAATGAGAAAATGATCCAGGATACCTCTGTAAAATCAAGCTGATACACCTTTTGCAGCCTTGCTATAGCCACGGAAATCATCGAAGAATTTAATGGGTTCAATAGGATCCCCAGACCCACGGAGATCATCAGCCACCTGCTGCGAGCATTCATTTTTGGTCCTCCCCAAGTGTATTGATATTATCGTACTTGAGATTTATTATTTATTCCAACGCCTTTTATGTTATGATTTCATAGACTAGAAGGAATGAGAGGGGTGTGAAATGGAACTTCTTCAACTGCAGTATTTTCTCGTAGTAGCCCGGCTGGAGCATGTGACCGAAGCAGCACGTACTCTGCACGTTACCCAATCCTCACTAAGCAAAACAATTCAACGTCTGGAAGAAGATCTGGGAGTCCCGCTATTCGACCGGATAGGAAGGAAGCTACGCTTGAATGAGTTCGGAAGCCAATTCCTCCGCAGGGTAGAAAGGGCTTTGTTTGAACTGGAACAGGGAAAGCAGGAGCTGCGTGATTTATCCTCCCCGGAACAAGGCACACTTGAACTTGCGGTGACTGCCGCGAGCACGTTACCAAATATCCTTCGGGAGTTTCGAAAAAAGCGGCCTAATGTCCAATTTCATGTGCAAATGCTGACCACGCATGAAATGGTTAAGCTTCTTCACAGCGGAGAAGTCGATTTCTGCTTGTCCTCACCTGCCATAGAGGAGGAGGATATTGAATGCCAAATAGTCTTCATTGACCCCATTCTTGTAGCGGTTCCCAAAGGGCATCGGCTGGCAGGCCGAAGCAGTATTTCCTTGACAGAATTGAGGGATGAAGAGTTTATTGGTGTAAAGAGAGGTTATGGTACCCGCGATTTAGTGGACAATGTATGCAAATCTGTTGGCTTTGAACCTAGATATGTGTACGAGGGGGATGAACCAGCAAGGCTAAGTGCCCTTGTGGAGGCAGAAATCGGCATCGCTTTTATACCTAGCACGGCAAGGAATTCTAGGGAACAGATTCACTATCTCCAAGTGGAAAATCATGACTTGGCGCGTGAGATCGCATTATTGTGGCACAAAAGCCGCTACATTTCGCCGGCTGCTCTGGAATTCCGTGAAGTCGTTTTAAACTATTTTAAGCCATTGACCTGAAAAAACAGGCGATGGCTTTTTTTTAAATGTTAAGAATTTATATGTTTCACGGTATAAATCATCCTTCTATTTCTCGCTGAAACGGAAACCGTCCTTTTGAGGACGGTTTCCGTTTCACTTGTTTGACACAGAAGTGTTTCTCTTCTCTATCGACGCCGCTCAGATGATATGTTATCATGATAAACTGATAACGTGTTAACGAGCTAAAGCGTAGTATACAGTGTGTCATTTACTAGGGGGATTAGAGAGATGAAGAGAAAAGGATTATTAATTTTATTCGTAGTTATGGCAATTGCAGTGATCGCAGGCTGCTCCGGTTCAAAAGGTGATGACGGCAAACTGGTGATCGGTATAGATGATAAGTTTGCTCCTATGGGCTTCAGAGATGACAACAATGAAATTGTCGGTTTTGATATTGACTATGCGAAAGCAGCAGCCGGGAAAATGGGCAAAGAGATCACCTTCCAGCCAATTGACTGGTCGGCCAAGGAATCGGAGCTGAACAGCGGACGCATTGATATGATATGGAACGGGTACACCATAACAGACGAGCGTAAAGAGAAGGTGTTGTTTACCAAGCCTTATCTGGAGAACAGCCAGGTTGTAGTCGTGCTGGCGGATTCGGCGCTGTCGAAGCTGAATGATCTGGCCGGAAAAGAAGTCGGACTGCAAAGTCTTTCGTCGGCTGCCGATGCCTTGAATGCCAGTCCAATCAAAGCAGAGATTGACAAGGTATCCGAATTTCCGGACAATGTGCTTGCCCTGACGGACCTGAAGTCGAAACGCCTGGATGGAGTGGTTATTGACGAAGTGGTGGCAAGATATTACATGTCTAAGGAGACCGGTACTTACAAGCTTCTGGATGAATCACTGGCTCCTGAGCAATACGGTATCGGGATTAAGAAAGGCAATGAAGCACTGCTTACTGAGCTGCAAAAGGCTCTGGATGAACTAAGCAGTGATGGAACGGCTGCCGAAATTTCAACGAAGTGGTTTGGCGAGAACAAAGTACTGAACTAGATTGTTTCCTTTAGGAGTCGGTTGAAGATATGAATATAGATTACATTATAAAAATTGCCGGGCCGATGCTTGAAGGTGCACGGACGACCGCCTTGCTGTTTCTGATTGTCATCGTGCTGTCCATTCCGCTAGGGATGCTGGTCACACTGATGGCCAAGAGCTCAATTAAACCGCTAGCTTGGCTTGCGCACACTTATATTTACGTCATGCGCGGAACTCCGCTACTGCTGCAGCTGCTATTCTTCTGCTTCGGCTTGCCGCAGATTCCGGTCATTGGGGAATATCTGGTCATGGACCGCTTCGTTGCGGCCAGTCTTGGCTTTATCCTTAATTATGGTGCTTATTTTGCCGAGATCTTCCGTGGCGGGATGCTCTCGATTGATAAAGGACAACATGAGGCGGCTAAGGTTCTCGGGCTCAGCAAATGGCAGACCCTGCGCAAGGTAATTCTTGCCCAGATGTTCCGGGTTGCATTACCAGCAGTAGCCAATGAGTCCATTACTCTGGTCAAGGATACTGCGTTGCTCTATGCTGTAGCTGTACCAGAGCTGCTGAATTACGCAAAGACGGCGGTGAACCGCGATTTTACGGTGACCCCATTTGTAGTTGCCGGCGTTATTTATTTGCTGATGACATTAATACTAACGCTGTTCTTCAAGGCACTTGAGAAACGTTTCAAATTTGAGTAGAAGGGCTGTCCAATTATGAGTAGTATGATTGAAGTTAAGCAATTGCAGAAATCTTTCGGCAGTCTCGATGTACTGAAGAAGATTACCTTTGATGTGAAACCGGGAGAAGTCGTGGCAGTGATCGGTCCTTCCGGTTCCGGAAAAAGTACGATGCTCCGCAGTCTTGTTCATCTGGAGGAGGTTACCGGCGGAAGTATCCTTATCCATGGCAAACCGTTGGTAGAGAACGGCAAATACGCCAGCAATGCAGATATAAGGGAGATTACCGCGACCATGGGCATGGTGTTTCAGCACTTTAATCTGTTCCCCCACCTTAGCGTACGGGGGAATCTGGAGCTTGCTCCACGAACGCTGAAGCGGGAGGGCACTCAGGATATTGCCGCCAAAAGTAAGGAATTACTCTCCAAAGTAGGCCTTGCCGATAAAGCGGAGGTGTACCCTTCCATGCTGTCAGGTGGACAGAAGCAGCGGGTAGCTATCGCCAGAGCGCTGATGCTGAACCCGGATATCCTGTTGTTTGACGAGCCGACTTCGGCACTTGATCCCGAGCTGACCGGCGAGGTGCTGCGTGTCATCCGCCAGCTTGCGGACGAGAACATGACGATGATTATCGTCACGCATGAGATGAACTTTGCCCGCGATGTGGCAGACCGTGTATTCTTCATGGATAACGGGGAAATTGCCGAATCGGGAACACCGGAGCAGATCTTTGGCAGCCCGCAGCTGGAGCGGACCCGGACGTTTTTGAATCAGGATTAACAAGAGTATCAAATATGAAAACAAACTAACACGTATGAATAAACGCAATATACAGCATCCTATTACTGTAGTATACATGATGCATTTCCAGAGGAGGCTACCCGAGATGAGCCAGCAGAAGCAAAGAAAAGAAGCTGGGTGGAAATCCCGAAAGCAGGACCAGCACCCCCATGGTAAAATCAAGTCGCTGAAAGAGCTTTCCAGCGAGTATGATGCGGAACATACTACGTCGTAACCTAGCACAAGGCGGTAGGTTGCCGATTCCCTTCGGCAGCCTATTCGCACCGCCCGCTGATCTGGAACATTTACCAGAATACATAGTTCCAGACTGGGCTATTTTCTTCCTTTGCCTGGGATTGGAATATGCCTAATGGACTCAATGGGGTGGTACAGCAGCATCCATGGACCTGAGTAACGCATTACATCCTTAATTTTTTGACGGTAATCCTGTTTGTAACAGTGGATTGGGCATTTTGCGCAAGCTGTTTTCTCCTCACCGAATCGACAGAGCGATAGTCTGTTCCTCGCATATACATTTAACTCCTGACATTCCTCGCAGAAGGCTGTTTGATGATGTTTTTTCCTGCAATAGATATGAATCATTTTTGATACCAATTCTTGTTCTCTTCGAATTCTAGGACCCTCATTTAATTCCCGTTTCACTTCTCTTGTCATGTGTGAAAGATTCCTTTCAGTGTTATAAGAATACATTAACTCTATTTATTAATGAAAACGGGTATTACTCATTACATTTTCAAGGCATTTTGCGAAGGCCAACATGCATTTGTCCTACTCAGGACAGGTGCTCAAGCAGGAAGTTAGAGAGAACGTGAGTGGCTATGGAAAAACGGGCTAAAGGTATACGATCATTACGGCATCAAACGAACGGACACCAAACCGGCTCCCGCGGAGGAGTTCAAAGTGAAGGAGATTCCGTATTTATGAAAAGGATGATAAAATCAGCAGGTATTGGAGCCTTTATGTGCCGGTAAAGCCGGGAACGACGCAATATAGCACCGTTATCGAGCATTTAAATCTAGAGCTCCAATTGCATTTATTTTGTTTGTTCATACTCCGTTCATATTACCGTTACAAGGAGTACATATTTGTCATGTAAACTTTGCAATAACGGCCCGCTTAAGGCAGTCCAATACACAGATAAGGACAGGAGAAGATGAGTATGAAACGACAAGAAGAGGGTACAAAAAAAAGGATGCGCAAACCACTTCGCATAATCCTTAAATCTATAGGAGCTTTAGCAGGATTAATGGTACTTTTTCTAGCCATTGTTTTTATTGTTAATCTGGTTTGCAACAAGGTGGAGCAGGGTAAAATAGAACCCTATGGCCAGTTAGTATCTGTAGACGGAAAACATATGAATGTGCTGATCCAAGGGGAAGGCGAAGAAACAGTCGTGCTCCTTCCAGGTTTTGGAACAGCATCTCCAGCACTTGATTTTAAGATGCTGGTAGATGAACTATCTCCGTTCTACAAAGTTGTCGTGGTTGAGCCGTTCGGCTATGGATTAAGTGATGAAACCGATAAGGAGCGGACCGCAGACAATATGGTAACTGAAGTCCATGAAGCTTTGCAGCAGCTCAATATTGACCGCTTCACGCTAATGGGCCATTCCATTGCAGGTATCTACGGATTGAATTATGTTAACAAATATCCAAACGAAGTAAATGCATTTATCGGAATCGACAGCAGTGTGCCAACCCAAGGCGGAATGAATGATGGATTCCCATTAAAAACGTTCAAATTCCTCAATAAATCAGGTCTCTTAAGATTGATCAAAAAAGTAGGGGAGGACCCCTATGCTTCGTTAGCATTTGATGCTCACACCGTAGAGCAATCGAAAATGATTGCAAATAAAAATAATAATAATGACACTACTTTAAATGAAATGAAGAATATTTCTTCTAATTTTAAAGCGGCTCAACAGTTGAAGTTCCCAAAAAATCTTCCTGTTCTATTGTTTATCCAAGCGGATAATAAATCTGTTGAAGGTTGGATACCACTGCATGAAGCGCAGGCCAAAGACTCTGTACGTGGGAAAGTCATAAAACTTGATGCAGATCATTATTTGCACCACACCAAATCCAAAGAAATCGTTGAAGACTTCAGGGAGTTCATGGAGCAAGCAAGCTGAGACGAGTAGGGGGAACGGACATTTAGCGTAGATGCAAACCGAGATCACAAAATAATAACGGTCTTAAGTAAAGCTTCCCGCCGCAAGACGGGAAGCTTTTTAATTTGCCCATGAGCTAACCTGGGTAATCCCGATAAAACTTCCTGGGCAAATGAGCAGATATTTGGTGCATATAAAAAAATAAAATACCCTATTGAAACGTTTCCAAAATGGTGATAGAATAAATCCAACAAGTGAATGAAACGTTTCATTTAATAAATGAAACGTTTCCAAATAGAAAGGCAGGTGCAACATGGCTAGTATTAAGGAGGTTGCTGATATTGCCGGCGTTGCAGTTGGGACCGTTTCCAGAGTCATTAACAACCACCCTTCAGTCAAACAGGAGACTCGCGAGAAGGTACTAGCTGCGATCAAAGAAATAAATTATGTACCGAATGAGGTGGCAAGAAATTTTAAGATGCAGAAGTCTATGATGATTGCACTTTTGCTTCCTACAATAAGGCATCCCTTCTTTTCCGAGCTTGCCTACTATATTGAAGATGAATTGGATCGTCATGACTACAAATTGATTCTGTGCAACAGCAAAGGCAAGCCCGAAAAAGAACTATATTATTTTGATATCCTGAACCAGAATAAGGTCGCAGGGATCATAGCTATTACTTACAACGATATCGAACATAGTGTTGTGAAAGACATCCCGCTGGTTTCAATAGACCGCCATTTCAAAGATGAGATTTCCTGTGTCACCTCGGATAACTATAACGGCGGACGTATCGCGTTACAAGAGTTGCACAAGGCAGGGGTACGGCATCCGGCCTACCTAGGTTATATCGCGACGTCGATCCGGGGCGAAGTGGATTTGAGAAAAGTCGGTTTTATGGATGCTGCCAAGGAGTTGGGACTGCCCCAAGCCGATTATGAAATTCCTGATCTCGACGAGGATTTATTGAACCCCCATCTTGATCAGATCTTAACGGCTGCACAGTATAAAGAAGTTGACGGGGTGTTTGTGAATGGTGACATGCTGGCAGCTCGATATATTAAGCGGGCACGAGAACACGGAATCCAGGTTCCGGAAGACGTGAAGGTAGTAGGTTATGACGGAATTCAGAAAGATGATTTGTTTCATCCTTTCTTATCCACCATTGTACAACCTGTTGAAGAAATGGCCCGGACGGCAGTACGTCTACTAATCCAAAAAGTAGAGGGCGTGGAGCTTCATAAAGATCTCTACCGCCTACCGGTAACATTCAGACAAGGCGGGACCACTTAAGGTTACAACATTCGCTATAGAACTTTGTTCTTATGGCGAATGCAACATTATTTGTAAGTGCTTTATATGTTAAAAATGCATAAAGGAGGAAACTTAGTGGTGGGGTCTAAACTGAAAAATATGCCATTAAGGCTAAAGAAAAATTCAGAGATTAAGCATTATTGGTTCATGCTCATTCCGGCTTTGGTTTGGTTGATCATGTTTCAAATCGTTCCTATGTTCGGTGTTGTAATGGCTTTCCAGGATTATAATCCGGGTGCCGGCTTTCTTCATTCAGAATTTGTTGGATTAGAGAATTTTCGGTACATGCTTGAGTTAGACGATGTGCGTCAGGCCTTAATCAATACGCTTATCATAGCACTGGGGAAAATTTCAGGGAATTTGCTCATTCCTCTCATTTTCGCTCTTATGCTTAATGAACTTCGCCAAAAATACATGGTTAAATTCGTTCAAACAAGCGTCTACTTGCCGCACTTCTTATCATGGGTTATTTTGTCAGGGATTATGATTCAAATCTTTGGCTTCAACGGCCCGTTCAACCGGGTATTGGAAATGTTAGGGTTTGAACCGGTTCAATTTTTCCAACAGGCTGGTTTGTTCAGAGGATTTATTATTGGTTCGGATGTGTGGAAAAACTTCGGCTACAACTCCATCATTTATTTGGCTGCCTTAGCGGGCATTGACGGTACTCTCTATGAAGCTGCAGGTATTGATGGGGCAAGCCGCTGGAGAAAATTATGGCATATTACTTTGCCGGGAATCCGCACAACTGTCGTTCTATTAGCCATTTTGTCACTCGGCAGCGTTCTTGATGCTGGTTTCGACCAAGTGTTCAACTTATATAATCCGCTAGTGTACAGCACGGGTGACATTATAGACACTTATGTATATCGCGCCGGTTTACAAGATTTGGACTTCAGCTTGGGTACAGCGGTCGGATTATTGAAATCGGTCGTCAGCTTTATTCTTATTGTTAACGGTTACTTGTTAGCCAAGAAGCTTTTGGGGTATCGAATATTCTAATTTAGGAGGGAGAAAGTTGGTAGAGAACAGATCACTGGGGTCGAGGGCGTTCGACATTTTCAATCTAGTATTCCTTTTGTTAATGACACTGCTTTGCTTGGTTCCCATATGGTATTGCTTAATGATCGCTCTGAGTGACAAGGCGGCGGTCCAGGCAGGCAATGTGTTTTTTTATCCTATCGGATTCAACTTGTATTCATTTCAAGTGATTCTGTCCGAAGCTAAGTTTTTTAGAGCGATATTTGTATCGTTCGAACGCGTTATTTTGGGCTCCGCTTTCACGATGCTGGCATTAGTACTTGCTGCCTATCCTTTATCAAAGTCGGGCAAGCTTTTTCCGGGACGCAATCTTCTAATGTGGCTATTCGTATTCTGCATGCTCTTTAACGGTGGGTTGATTCCTTGGTTCATTACTCTGAAAACATATAATCTGATCGATAACATCTGGGGATTAGTGTTATGTGGGGGAGTCCCGATATTCAACTTGATCCTGATTATGAACTTCGTTAAGAATTTGCCGGAGGAGCTGGAAGAAGCAGCCAAGATAGACGGGTCTGGTCCTTGGAGATACCTGTTCAGCATATTATTACCTCTCTTAAAACCCGTACTGGCTACCGTTGTTTTGTTTACCATAGTGGGATACTGGAATGACTTCTTCCAAGGCATGGTTCTCTCCACCCGGGAGGAAAGTTATCCGTTACAAACCTATATCCAGCAACTCGTAGTTTCCACAAATCTGCAGCAAATGGCTTCCATGTCTCTTGAGCAAATGAATCGTTTGTCCAAATTGAATAACGACTCGTTGAATGCCGCCAAAATTTTCGTAGCGATGATTCCGGTACTGATTATCTACCCGTTCTTGCAGAGATATTTCGTGAAAGGCATCACGCTTGGTTCCGTAAAAGGTTAACTTCTAATCTAAGGATGTTGTCCGAGGAGGAATCCTTGAACATAAAAAAACAAAAGGGGAGTTATATGCAGATGAAAAACAAAAAGGTTTATGCTGCAACTTTGTCGTTCGCTTTGCTACTCATGGGGTCACTCACGGCGTGTACTGGAAATGCTGACAATGGCAAGTCTTCTTCGGAAAACAGTGCTAATCCTGCTTCCAACAATAGCGCTGCAGAAGTACCGGCAGATCCGCTTGGAAAACAACCTCAGTTAACCACGCTTACAAGAGGAGTCCCGCTCGATCCGAACCAGAAGTACCCTGACGGTCAAGATGTAGATGACAATGCGTATACGAGAATGCTGAAGACAAACTTTAACATTGAAATTAAAAATGCTTTTACCGCATCCAACTCAGGCACGGATTATCACCAAAAGGTTGATCTTGGGATCGCAACCGGAGAAATTCCAGATTACTTGACCGAGCTGACTTATACAGAATACAAAGCGATCGTTAAAGCAGGCTTGGCAATGGACATTTCCGAAGTCTGGGAAAAATATGCGAGCACGAAAACAAAAGAAGTGTACAAATCTAACCAAGAACTCTTTGATAGCTTAGTAAAAGAAGACGGTAAAATGTATGCCATTCCTTCCTCGAATCCAATGCCGGATTTCCTGTCCGTGATGTGGGTCCGCCAAGATTGGTTGGATAAATTGAAATTGAAAGCGCCTACGAATTTGCAAGAGCTGGAAGCCGTTGCAAAAGCTTTCGTTGAGCAAGATCCAGACGGAAACGGAAAAGCAGATTCGGTTGGGCTTGCAGGCCCTTCGATTGACGGTAAATTATATCAAGACATGACGAATTCCAACTTCGCTTATCACTTTGATCAAATTTTCGCTGCGTTCAATTCCTTCCCAGGCATCTGGGTCAAAGACAGTGAAGGAAAGGCCGTCTATGGATCCATCGTGCCTGAAACTAAAACAGCGCTGCAGAAATTAGCCGATATGTACAAGGCAGGGTTGATTTCACAAGGTATGCTCACTTCGAAGACGGAAGAATTGGTGTCGAACAATAAGGCAGGGTTGTTCTTTGGTCCTTGGTGGTTCCCGTTCGGGGATCTTGGAAACAGCTGGAAGAATGACAAAACCGCGAACTGGCAGCCTTATTCACTGGCTTCCGGCAGTGATGGAATCTACTTGGCGAAGGGAGGCAACGCAGCCCGTACCTTCACGGTCATTAGTAAGGATAACAAAAACCCTGAAGCCGTCATCAAAATGCTTAATATTTATAAAGATGGTCTCTACAAACATGTTGATCCGGCAGAGCAAAAGGTACTAGGAGATGCTTCATTCCCGATGTACCAAACCTTCTCCATGGCTGATGGTCCTGCCATGGTCTTGAAAGAGACAAGCAATTATCTCGAAGGCAAAAAGACAGCGGATGAGATTCATACGTATTTCCAGGACTTCGATGCTTACACAGATGATGCATTCAGTAAGATCATCGCTTCCAAAACGGAACCTTTTGATAATATGAGCATCTCGGGCTGGGATTTCTCCGGAGCAAAAGCGGACGATTTCGGTACGGTTTGGGCATTTGGCGTAGGCTTGAAGCCGTACGTGGAAGGTAAATTCCAGTTCGTAAACACCTTAACCTATGAGCAAACCAAAACAATGGAAAAACGTTGGTCGAATCTCAGCAAGCTGGAGTATGAAACCTTTTCCAAAATTATCGTTGGCCAAGCTCCAATCAGCGCATTTGATGAGTTCGTAAGCAAGTGGAAATCTCAAGGCGGCGATCAAGTCACGAAAGAGATCCAGCAATCGTTAGATAAGTAACACGTTAAGAGAATATTGAACAACAATGAGTTCTGTCAAAAACAGAACTCATTGTTTCGATAAGACCCAGTACACTATAGAGATAAAACTAAGTTGTGAGGAGAGAAGAGATGTCATCTGAAGTTATACAAGCAGAGAAATACAGACCCAAGTTCCATTTTAGTCCGCCAGCGAATTGGATGAACGATCCGAATGGCTTGGTTTATTTTAAGGGGGAATACCACCTCTTCTATCAGCATCACCCTCATGGAACCAGCTGGGGGCCGATGCACTGGGGACATGCAGTGAGTAAAGACCTGGTCACTTGGGAGCATCTCCCTATTGCACTTGCTTCCGACGGGCTGGGAATGATTTTTTCGGGCAGTGCAGTGGTGGACTGGAACGATTCAACCGGTTTTTTCGACGGGGAACCCGGTCTTGTCGCTATTTTCACGCATCACGCCCATTCACCTGGAGGGATTTCAATAGAGAAACAAAGTATTGCCTTCAGTAGAGATGAGGGAAGAACTTGGATTAAGTATGAAGGGAATCCCGTCCTTACTTCGGATAAGCATACTGATTTCCGGGATCCTAAGGTGTTCTGGCATAAAGAAACTGAGCAGTGGGTGATGATTGTTGCCAGTGGTCAAACCGTTTGTTTATACCGTTCTCCAAACCTGAAAGAATGGAGCTTCAGCAGCGAGTTTGGGCAAGGGATGGGTTCGCATGACGGCGTTTGGGAGTGCCCGGATTTATTTGCATTACCCGTTGACGGAGAGGAGACGGCATTGAAATGGGTCATGTTCGTGAGTATTGGAAATGAGCCACATGTTCCGGAAGGGTCTAGAACCCAGTATTTCACCGGACGCTTTGACGGGTTAGCTTTCATACCGGATCAATCCTCTCAAATGACTCGTTGGATCGATTATGGTAAGGACAATTACGCTGGCGTGAGCTGGTCTGACGTCTCTGCTAAAGATGGACGCCGGATTTATATCGGCTGGATGAACAATTGGAAATATGCAGGCGAAACTCCAACTGAAGGATGGAGGGGGGCCATGACATTTCCAAGGGTACTGACTTTGGAAACGAGGAACGGCGACATTGCATTGATTCAGCATCCCGTCAATGAATTGGAATCCATCCGAGTGCCTCAGATTGAATCGGAAGGGAATTCCTCTGCTATGCTCGATTCAATTTGCGAAGGTATGGAATTAGAAACCTATGAGCTTGTTGCCGAATTCAAATGGACTGAGACCGTGGATTCTATAGGCTTCAAGATCAGAGCCTCGGACCAGGAGGCAACAGTCGTCGGTTACTCCGTTAAAGATGAAAGCTTATTTATCGATCGTACCCGTTCCGGAAATATTGATTTTCATGATGATTTTTCGGGTAGACATCAAGCAAAATTACAGTCCAGCCAGCAGTGCGTGAAATTCCAACTTATAGTGGACCGGACATCCGTCGAAGTCTTTGCCAACGATGGAATCCTCGCGATGACGGATCTGATTTATCCTTCCTCCGACTCATTGGGTTTATCGTTCTTTTGTGATGGCGGGGAGTTACTGTCCTATAAAATTGCAATCCATAAATTAGGCTGAAAATTAGAACAAGGCGAACTCACAGGAGTTCGCCTTGTTCTGTTTCTAAGAGGAAAGCCATCGTTACATGACAGTTAGCATCGCAGGTCGATTTCAAAGGTTTTAATCTCATAAGGTTCAAGGACAAAGCAGATGCCAGCATCGTTATGCATTTCGCCATCTGGTTGTTCCATCAAGTTCGTTTCTCTCCATCCATGAATCTGCAGGCTGCTCGTTAGCTCCAGCATGTTAGAGCTTCCGGAGTAATCGTGAATACGCACGATGAGGCAGTCCGAATCCTCTGCTTTTTTGACAGCAGAGATCATAGCCGTATCGCCGGACAAGGCGAACATGGAGCGGCTTGGCTGCTCTGCATGTCCCTTCGTATAGCGAATCGGGGCATTCAGGAACCAGGCTTGCTTGACGGTCTGACCGGTCAGCCAATCCCCTTGATGCGGTAGAAGGGCATAGGTGAAGCGATGCAGCCCCTGATCGGCATGCGGATCAGGATGTGTAGCGCTTTTGATCAACGTGAGCCGCAGGACATTGTTTTTAATATCATAACCGTATTTGGAGTCGTTCAACAGGCTGACACCATAACCCTTGTCGGACAAATCTGCCCATTGATGCCCGACAGACTCGAAGCGCGCCCAATCCCAGCTCGTATTCCAATGTGTCGGCCGTTTCACGTTGCCGAACTGAATGTCATAGGTTGCCTCAGTTGAGCGGATACCGACGGGGAAAGCCACCTTCAGCAATTGCTGCTTCTCGTGCCAATCCACTTCGGTCACATAGTCGATGCGCCGTTTCCCGGCATAGACGATCAGGTTCTGCGTAATTGTAGAATTACGGTACTGCCAATTGAAGCGGATGACGGCCCGAAGCGGACCTGTCTCAATCACTTCGATTGCTGTGCAATCTCGAATCTCAGTCATTTTTTCCTGATAGAAGATATCAATATCCCAAGCTTCATGTGCCAGAGGTTTATCTTCAAACACCTGCAATAGATTGCCGTTAGCACCCTTGGCCAGTACTTCCCGTCGTGCTGCTTTATCGTAAATGCGGGTCAACTGCCCGGCTTCGTTCCATGCTAATTGATAAAAAGGGGTTTCGATTCCAAGTTCTGTATGGCTGAATGGAGACAACTCCGAATTGATAGATTCAGCTTCGCCATGGAAATGTATGGTTGTATACCCGAGCGAAGGAATATCTTGCACCTCAATATACCAAATGCCTGTAACCAGCTGTGCATTCAAGCGTAGCCCTGCATCGCCTAACCAATATCCCTGCTCCATCCCCGCAGAAGCGGGAATAGCGACTAGCTCCGTAATACTCCATGGTGAGGAATTCCACACCGAGAAACTGCCTGCCGTTTTCCCTGCTGCGATCGCAGTCCGGGCTTGTGTGTCGACTTGACTGCCGATCTGCCACGCTTCCTCGTATTCAACTGTACTGTCTTCGTACACCTCACGGATGGAGGAGCCTGGAATGATGTCATGGAACTGGTTGCGCAGAATGATTTTCCATCCTGAGGTCAGCGGTTTGGCTTGATACAGATTCCAGTCTTCCTGCACAATGCTTTGCAGGGCATTCAGCCACTCGGCTTCACGATAGGCCAGTTCGAGTTTGCGGTTCATCTGTTTGTTGTAAGCTTGGCTGGTATACGTCCCGCGGTGATACTCCAGATACAATTCGCCGTCCCAGGTATGGATGTATGAATCGGTATCCGCCACCGTCTGCTGCAGCTTTTCGAAATAGGCATCTGCACGTCCGGTAGTCACCTTGGGTAGTCCGGGCAATTGATCCAGCCGCCGCCGCATCTCGAGCATTTCGCGGTTTACGCCGCCACCGCCGTCACCATAGCCATAGGACAGCAGCAGTTCCTGATTCATCTCCTTGTCGCGGTAGGCATCCCATATTCCTTTGACCGTCTTGGGGATGATCTTCCCGTTATAGGTGTAGAACCATGAACCCGGCTCAGACCACGGTTCAGGAGTGGTGATGAAATGGGTCAATACCTCGGAGCCGTCTATGCCGCGCCAATGGAACGTATCGAATGGCATTCGGTTATACTGGTTCCAGCTAATTTTCGTAGTCATGAACGTATGAATGCCCGATTTTTTCAAAATTTGCGGCAGGGACCAGCTGTACCCGAACACATCCGGCAACCATAAGTACCTGCACTCCGATCCGAACTCCTCCTTCAAGAAGCGTGTACCGATCAGCAATTGCCGAACCAGCGATTCGCCCGAGGTCAGATTGCAGTCCGCTTCAAGCCACATGCCACCGCCGGCTTCCCAGCGGCCTTCCGCAATGCGCTCCTTGATGGATTCATACAGCTCCGGGTAGTCTTCTTTCACATATTCATATAGCTGGGGCTGTGTCTGCAGGAAAACATACTCCGGGAACATCTCCATCAGCCGCATCACCGTAGAGAAGGACCGCGCACATTTCTCGCGTGTATGCTTAAGCCGCCACAACCAGGCAACGTCAATATGGGTATGGCCAATACAGGTGATGGTCACATCGGATAGTTTGTCCATGGCTTCCAGGCAGGCGCTAAGATTGTCTCTGGCTTCGTAGACAGAGATGAAAAACGCCTCTGATTCGGAGTCTGCCCAGTCGATCATACGTAAGGATTGCTGAAGCGCCTGCAGCAGCTTCGTCCGCTCCGGTGCATTTGCATCCAGGATTTTTACGGTTTCGAGAATGGCCGTCCCGGTGAACACAAGATCGTCCATTTTCTCATCCAGCCAGCACAGCTCCGCCTGTTTGAAGGTATGCGTCTGATTACGCGGTTGTCCGCCTCCTTCAAGGCCGGACCATAAGCGGAAGAGCAGCTCAGCTGAATTGCCTGCCGCCGAAGCAGGAAGGAATACTTCCTTATGATTGGAATCGACGCCTTGAAAAGGCTTGCCTTCCCAGTAGAAAAGGGATTCAAAGCCGGAGTTATTGCCGCCCCCGGTATCGCCGAAATCAAACAAGCCGACGATTCGCTTATTTTCCCAGGATAAAGGGATTTCAGCATCTGTACGCAGCCACAAATAGAGATCCCGGCCAGTCCAGGTCTCGTTAATATGCATTGGTTGCCAATTGGCTTCGGCACGTGGAACCGTAGGATTAATATCTTCCCGGCGGTCTTCACAAGCAAGAAATACGCTCAAGGTCTTCCTGTCTCGGTAACGGAGTGCGGATAATTCATGAATACGTGCCTGTAATTTGTTTTCGGTAAGAAACATCGTGTGGACCCCCAGTTCATATTATCGGAGGGTGAATGATTTATAGGGAAAGATCCAAATTGGGATAAAAAGTGAATAGCATAGGGGAATGCGCTCATTATAGCGCTTTCTTTTCTTTTTGACAATTGAAAGTTGAGGGGAAGGCACTGCATGTTCTATTTATTGCGTAAAATTAACGAACGGTGATACACTGAGTTGAAAATTGGCTCCGAAGGAGGCGGTCAGGCGCGAATGTCCAAGATCCGGACCTTTTATCAAAATCATCTGAAGAAAAAAATGTTTAACAAGATCCTCTTGTTCTACTCCATGGTCATGGTTCTCTTGTTTATTAGTGTCTCTATTCTCGCTTACCGCTATTATGAGCAGCGGCTCGTACGGGAGCAGATGGATGCGAGTCTTCAGGAACTAGACATCATCAGCATCAGTCTGAATCAGCAGAACGAACGGATGTATGGCGCGGTGCAGCAGATTTATACGGATGCGATGATTGGAGATGATTTGAAGTATTTCTTGACTCATGAATATGAGAACTTCCTCAAGTGGCGTCTGAATCAATATGCAAACAGCTACCGGACGGAGCGCAACAGCTTTGATTATCATTTACGCCTGCTGCTGAAGGAGGAAGCATCCATCTCGAACATCGTGCTGTACAGCTCGGACCAGGACTTTTATTACCTTCTAAACCGGGAAACGCAGCATTTTTACGATCAACCTACGTTATCCGCCGCACATCAGGACTGGTATGAAGGGTTCCGCAATCAGCCTTGGCAGTATATGGGCAACGAGCCGCTGTTCGAGGGGAAAGCCGCCGGGGAATCCACACCTTACAGCTACGTGAATGTCCTTAAGGACCCTGTGACGCTGAAGGAATACGGTGCCATCCTGTTCGAACTCAATACAAGCCGGATTAAAGGGCTGCTGCGGGAAAAATTAAACAATACGAGCAGTCGGATAATGCTGATCACGTCGCAGGGGCAAGTGATTTTTGACTCGCAGGGGCGTTACGATAATACCGTCTATCCGTATTGGAAGCAGATGACTAAGCCGGGGGATTGGGTGAATCTGGAGGAACGCTCCAAAGTACAATTACTGAATATCGGGAACACAGGGATGGTCGCTGCTGCCATCATTCCGGAGTCTCAAATCGTACAGAGCCTTCAAACCTTACGTTTTAGTCTCACAGGGATCGTGATCTTATGCATCATTATCAGCATCTCAGTGACGTTCACCGTTATCCGCCGCTACTCTAAAAAAATCCACAGAATTATCGTCTACATGCGGCGCTGGCAGGATGGCGATTTGAGCAAGCGGATCAAAATGGAGGGAGAGGACGAACTGCAGCAGATCTCGCAAAGCTTTAACTATATGTGTGACCGGCTGGAGTCCTATATCCAAACCGTCTACATCTCGGAGATCAAGCAGAAGAACGCACAGCTCGTGGCTCTGCAGGCGCAGATCAATCCGCATTTCCTGTACAATACGCTCGAGAGTATACGTATGAAGGCCATCAGTTCAGGGGCCAGGGATGTTGGTCAAATGATTTATATTCTCGCAACAATGTTCAGGCATTTGATCAAAAAACAAACACATGTAACTTTGGCCGAAGAAATCGAACTGTGCGGGATGTATTTGGCCTTGATCCAATACCGGTACGAGAACAAGCTGCAGGTGGAAACGAACATCGAGATGTCGGTCGCCGGAAGTATCGTGGTTAAACTGCTGATTCAGCCGATTATCGAAAATTACATCGTTCACGGCTTTCGGGCAAATGACGACGATAACCGGATTTCAATAATGGCTGCAAAACAGGAGAGACACATCATTATTCGTGTGAAGGATAACGGGAAAGGCATAACGCAAGAGAAATTAATAGAGCTACGCAAGGCGCTGCAAAGTGAGGGGGGAGCACCTTCGCGATCAAGTGATTCCCTGGGTCTAAAAAATGTACATGAACGCATTCGTTTGAATTATGGCAGCGAGTTTGGAATAAGTGTGATCAGCGAGCAGGATAAAGGCTGTGAGGTTATCATCGAAATTCCATTCACAAGGGAGGACTAACCGAATGAGGAACGTATTGCTGGTGGATGACGAGCCACTCATTGTCGAAGGAATGCAGTCCATCATCGATTGGAATGCGAATCATATGCAAATTGCAGATACAGCACGCAATGGGGTGGAAGCGCTAGCAAAACTGGACGGCTTATCCGTAGATCTGGTTATCACGGACATCATGATGCCTCAGATGACAGGACTTGAGCTGATCCGTGAGGTCAAAGTACGTAGTCCCCTCACTAAGTTCATCATTCTGAGCGGTTACGAGGAATTCAATTACGTGCGGGAAGGCATTACGCTGGGTGTCGAGAACTATTTGCTCAAGCCGGTCAATATCGACGAATTGGAAGCGACGATTAAGCATATGCAGCATGATTGGGAGCGCGAGGAAATCAGACAAATCCAAATGGATCAGAGCTGGAGGATTCTGAGGAATAATATATTGCAGCGGTGGGCTAATGAAACCATTGATGCCAAAGAGTTCCGGGAGCGCGCGCAGCTGCTGGAAATCCCCCTGACCAAGTCAAATTACAGCGCTGCTGCGCTGCGAATCGTAACTGATCATGATCACGAGATGGATGATCCGCAGTTTTACAGACCCGTAATTGCCGAGCAGTGTGAAATCATAGGGAGAAACCAATTACCACACGGCTGTGAGATCATCTGCTTCCCTGATCAGGAAGGGGATATCATCGTGCTGTTCGCTTCAACCGGCATGGAAGAAGAAGAATGGCAATTTCATGCGCTTCGCGGGATGAAGCAGTGGATCACGTCTGATACAGGCGCCTGTGTATGGAGCGTGAAAGGGCAGTCCGAGCAATCCTATCTGGGGTTTCCGCAAAGCTGCAAACAAGTGAAGCTGTGGCTTGAGAATCATTTGTTGGGCGAGTCAGAGACTTTCATAGTGACATCGGACTACGAAAGAGAAGCCGATCCTGCATATGAGCAAAGGGAGCCCGCTATGGATCAATTCCATAAGTTGCTCCGGGACGGGAAAAGTCTTGAGGTTGACCGGTTCATCGACGACTTCTTTGATGTTCAGGCAGAGGATGGGCACTCGGCAAGAACGCCGTTCTTCAACTCCGCAATTCAGCTTATGCTGGCGGCCAAGACATTGGAAAAGACTCCGGATTACGGAGGCGTATTCGCTCCCTTATCCAGAATCCATACTCGCAGAGGGCTGAAGCGGCTGGTGAAAAGGGTGATCCATCAAACACTTGATACATACCATGCGACTGAAAGAGACTATAGCCCGCATGTGATGGCTGTACTGGATTTCGTAAAAAACACTTACAAAGAGGAGCTTTCGCTGAAGACGCTCAGCCAGAAACTGGACCTTCATCCCAACTATCTGGGGCAGTTGTTTCAACAGGAGGCGGGCACAAGCTTCTCCGATTATGTGAACCAGTACCGGATCGAACGTGCCACCCATCTGCTGCTGTACACAGACAAAAAGACGGCGGAGGTGGCAACGGAGGTAGGCTATTGGGATACATCGTACTTTTACAGGCAGTTCAAAAAATATGCCGGCGTTTCCCCGACAGAACTGCGTTCGATGTATATGAAAAAGTAGGCACGACCTGTCGGTTCGAAAAAAGCACACCTTGCGGAGGTGTGTTTTTTAGTGAAATGAAGGCGCTATCTTTAATTAATCCATCATTTTATTGTATTTTTCAACTATCTCGGCGGCTGCCCGGCTTTCATAATAAAGACAGGGGTGAACGGGAAAATCCAAAACACCAAGTGAGCTGAAGTTTACCATTGTTGATTATAGGGGATGAAGAGTGGATGAACTCAGCTACAAGTGAATCAAAGGAGGGACAGCCGTGCTAGGCATCTTGAAGAAACTGATGAAGAATAGGGCGTTTCTTCTGCTGGTATTGCCGGGAGCAGCGTGGTTTATTATTTTTGCTTATTTGCCGATGTTTGGGACGATTATTGCCTTTAAGGATTTCCGGATTCATCCGGGAGGTTTTCTTGAAAGCGTTTTAAAAAGCGAGTGGGTCGGCTTCAAAAACTTCGAGTTTCTGTTCTCGACCGACGATGCTTATATCATAACGCGCAATACGATTCTTTATAACGTCGGTTTGATCATGCTTGGACTGGTTCTCGCGGTTACGCTTGCCATCATTATGAATGAGCTGTTGAATAAACGGCTGGCGAAATTTTACCAAACCGCAATGTTTATGCCGTATTTCCTCTCATGGGTTATTATTAGCTATTTTGTATTCTCGTTCCTCAATGTCGAAAAGGGCGTGTTCAATCAGCTTCTTGTCTTCTTTGGCGAAGATCCGGTCAGTTGGTACAGCGAGACGAAATTTTGGCCGTATTTTCTTATCTTTCTGGGTCTCTGGAAAAATGCCGGATACGGGAGCGTCGTCTATCTTGCAGCAATTGCCGGCATCGACCGCTCTTATTATGAGGCAGCAATGATCGACGGCGCTACCAAATGGAATCAGATCAAGTTTATTACACTGCCGATGCTGAGGCCGCTTATGATCATTTTGACAGTTCTGGCACTCGGCGGCATCTTCCGCTCGGATTTCGGCTTATTCTACCAGGTTCCGCGGGATTCCGGCGCATTGTATCCGGTCACCAACGTTATCGACACATTCGTGTATCGGGGGCTGACGATCATGGGCGATACAGGTATGAGTACGGCTACAGGCCTTTATCAATCCGTTGTCGGTTTGATTCTCGTTCTGCTCGCGAATTACGCTGTACGCAAAATTGAAAAAGATTATGCCGTATTCTAAAAAAATCGGCAAGGGGGGGCCTGCAATGAATGACTTAAGCGAATCTATGGAGAGAACGTTGCTCTATGCTCCCAGGAAGAAGACCAGGGACATCAATGCGATTAGTCCATTATGGAATTTTATATTTAATGTGGGGGTGTGCTTATTCGCCCTATCCTGTATCTTCCCGTTTATTTTTATCATTATCATTTCCTTTACGGACGAGAAAACGTTGGCCATCGACGGATTTAGTATCCTGCCCAAGGTGCTCAGCCTGGACGCCTACCGGTTTCTGATGCGGTCCGGTGAGCAAATGGTCCAATCCTTGGGGGTGACTCTGGCCGTAACGGTCATTGGAACAGTTCTGACGCTGTATCTCGTTTCTACATATGCGTACGCAATTTCACGCAAGAACTTTGACCAGCGCCGGTTCTTCAGCTTTCTCGCTTTCTTCACCATGCTGTTCTCCGGGGGACTGGTCCCGGGATATATCGTAGTTACGCAAGTACTTCATTTGCGGGATTCCATCTGGGCGCTGATATTCCCATCCATTCTGAACGCATTCTATATTATCGTCATGCGCACCTTCTTTACGACGACTGTACCGGATGCGATCATCGAATCGGCCAAGATCGACGGAGCAACCGAATTTGGCATCTACACACGTATTGTGCTGCCAATCTCGCTGCCGGGTATTGCGACTATCGGGCTTTTCAGTACACTTGGATTCTGGAATGACTGGTTCAATGCGCTTCTGTATATTGATAATCCAAATTTAATTCCACTGCAAACACTTTTAATCCGGATTCAGAACAATATGGACTTCATCGTACAGAACAGCAGCCAGGTAGTATCTTACGACATTGCTGCGACCTTGCCGACAGAAACGGTCCGTATGGCGATGGTTGTGCTGGCTACGCTGCCAATCGCGCTGGCGTATCCGTTTTTCCAAAAGTATTTTATCCAAGGACTTACGATTGGTTCGGTTAAAGAATAAGTTGGATAAGTTGTAGCTGCCCGATCCAGGGCAGTAACAATAGATATTTATATTGATTAGGGGGAGACATATGAAGTCCAAGAAAATTGTATTGCTGATGGTTGTGTTTCTGTTTGCACTTGCTTCCACGTTGGCTGGCTGTGGCAGCAACAACACGAAGGAGAATAGTAATGGGAATACGCCGTCCGAGACCCAATCGGCTAGTCCAACGGAATCCGGCGACCAGACCGGGGATAAGCTGGACCCGGTGAAGCTCAAGGTATACCTGATCGGTGGTCCACAGCGTGACCTGCCAAAGGTTCAAGAGGAAATGAATAAATACCTGACGGACAAAATCAACGCAACCGTCGACATCACAATGATTGACTGGGGCGACTACTCGAAACGGTTGCCGGTTATCACTGCTTCCGGGGAGAATTACGATATCGCGTTTACCTCATCCTGGGCTTTTGACTACCTGCCGAACGCGACTCGGGGTGCATTTTTGCCAATCAATGATTTGCTGGAAAAATACGGTCAGGACATCATAAAAGAGCTCGACCCGCGTTTCCTGACTGGATCGCAGGTGAATGGAAAAAATTATGCTGTGCCGGTGAACAAGGAGCTGGCTTCGCAATGGGTATGGCGTTTTAACAAACAGTATGCCGACAAGTACAAGATGGATATTACAAAAATCCGCACCCTAGAGGATCTCGAACCTTATTTGAAACAAATCAAGGAAGGCGAGCCGGCTGACATTACACCACTGGCCGTACCGAAAGGCTTCAAGCCTTATATGCCGTTCGACTTCCTCCTGGGCGATGAGTTCCCGGTTGGTATGAATATGAATTCAACGGATGGCAAATACGTCAATATCCTTGAATCCGACGAACTAAAAAGCTCGCTCAAAACCATTCGCAAATACTATCAAGCCGGATATCTGCGCAAAGATGTTGCAACTCTGGAAGGCATTGATAACATCAAGACAGGCAAATGGTTTGCTGACCGCGAGCAAACGCAGCCTTATGCAGAATTGGGCTGGTCGAGAAGTGCGGGCTATGACATTGTGACCTCACCGATGCAGGATCCGGTTATCTTTACAGGCTCTGCAACCGGTTCTATGCACGCAATCTCGGCGAATTCCAAAAACCCGGAGCGTGCGATGATGTTCTTGAACCTGCTCAATACGGACAAATATTTGCGCAATCTGATCAACTACGGTATCGAAGGCACGCATTATAAGAAGATCTCTGAAGACGTTATTGAAGATCTGCCGGCCATGAAAGACGGGTACCAGATGCCGGGATTTGCACTAGGCAATCTTTTCCTGACCTACAGCCACAAGGAAGACCCTGCGGATAAATGGGAAGCGTTCAAGGAGTTCAACAATTCCGCCAAGGTTGCTCCAAGCTTCGGCTTCAACTTCAACCCTGATCCAGTAAAGACCGAAGTAGCGTCCATCTCGGCGATCGTAAAAGAATTCTATCCACCTATCATGACAGGTGCAGTCGACCCGGATGAACATCTGCCGAAGGCAATCTCCAAGATGAAAGCTGCCGGGCTGGACAAAGTCATAGCAGAAGCACAGAAGCAATACGACGAGTGGAAAGCAGCCAATAAATAAAGCTGGCATTATCTACTATTAACAACACAGATTGATCAATTGGAGGAGGATGGCATGAAAAAGATAGGTGCAGGTTTTATCTTCTTAGTTATGATGTGCGCTGCATTATCCACTTCTGCGTTTGCAAAACAGCCTTATTCATCCTATTGGTTTCCAGAGCAATTGCTTCAGTGGAGTCCGGCATCCGACCCGGATGCAGCATTCAACCGCAGTACAGTCCCGCTGCAGGACCGCTTTGTGGGAGCAGGAGTCAACTCGCATGCGACTAAAGCGCCGAAGGTTATGGCTTTATCGGCACTCAATTCGGGAACAAGTGGAGTACCCTCACAGGGCTCGGACAAATTCGGGGCAAACACGTTTACCTATTGGCAATATGTTGACAAACTAGTCTATTGGGGCGGCTCGGCCGGCGAAGGGATCATCGTGCCTCCAAGCGCCGATACGATCGACGCAGCTCATAAGAATGGCGTGCCGATCATTGGAACGGTGTTCTTCCCGCCAACTGTGTATGGCGGGAAATATGAATGGGTGAAGCAGATGCTTCAGCAGAACAGCGACGGCTCCTTTCCTGCCGCTGACAAGCTGATCCAGGTTGCGAAGTATTACGGATTTGACGGCTGGTTCATTAACCAGGAGACTGAGGGTGGTACGCCGGCTGACGCACAGCAAATGAAAGCTTTCCTGAGTTATCTTGAATCGCACAAGTCTACATCTATGCACATCGTATGGTACGATTCCATGACCAAAGAAGGCAGTATCAGTTGGCAGAATGCACTAAATGACAAAAATGTGATGTTCCTGCAGGACAATGGGAAGCAAATAACAGACAGCATGTTCCTGAACTTCTGGTGGAAGGATCTTAAAAGCTCGGCAGAGAAGGCCACAAGCTTGGGCAGAAGTCCGTTTGACCTATATGCAGGCATTGATGTTGAAGCCAAGGGTTACGATACGAAGGTGAACTGGAAGCTGCTGCTCCCGGAAGGAGAGCCTGCAGTCACTTCTCTGGGTATTTACCGCCCGGACTGGGCTTTTAACAGCGCAGAGAGTATGGAGGATTTCTTCATCCGCGAGAACAAATTCTGGGTGGGACCAAACGGAAATCCGGGCAATACCGCGAGCAGCCAAGCCTGGAAAGGAATCGCGAACGATGTGGTCGAAGCATCCCCTGTAAATGAGCTGCCCTTCATCACCAGCTTCAATACTGGAAGCGGACAGAAATATTATGTTCGAGGGAAGCAGGTGCGCGATAAGGGATGGAACAACCGGAGCCTGCAGGATATCCTGCCGACATGGCGCTGGATCGCAGACAGCAAAGGAACACCGCTTACACCGGTACTCGATTGGTCCGATGCGTATTACGGCGGCAGTTCGCTGAAGGTATCAGGAGTGCTGAGCCATGACAATGCGACACATCTGAAGCTCTACAAGACAGATCTGAAGATCGAAGCAAGTACGAAGCTGGCGGTTACTTACAAAACGCAGAGCAAGCCGAGCCTGAAGGTTGGCCTTGCTTTCGCAGACCATCCCGACCAATTTGTCTTCCTTAACGTGAAGGATAAGACATCACCAGGCTGGACTACAGAAACATTGAATTTGACCCCTTATAAAGGGAAACGGATCATGGCGTTGTCACTGTATTTTGACTCCAAGGATACGATAAGTGATTATGCCATACAAATTGGCCAGCTCTCCATCCAAAATGCCAACGACCCGATTCAACAGCTCCCGGCGGTTCGAGAGTTTAAAGCCACTCAGTCCGATTTCCGCAATGGAATCTATGGAGATGCCAGATTGCAGTGGAAACCGCTTGATCAGCAGGTGAAGCAGTACGAAATCTATCGTGTACTGCCGGATGGCAATGAGGTGCTAATGGGTGCAACGCCAAATCATGTGTTTTATGTCCCTGAGATGAGAAGAATAGATAAAGAAGCGGTCACGGTATTGAAGGTCGTTGCGGTCAATGGAAGATACGAGCAAGGTCAGGCCACCAGCGTGAAGATCAGCTGGCCGGCCTATCCGAAGCCGGCTGCGGAGTTCAAAGCCGATCGGACGCTGGTGGCTCCAGGTGAGAGCGTAAACTTCACCGACCTGTCGACCGAAGTGACAGAAGGATGGTCATGGACCTTCGAAAGCGGAAGTCCTGCTATCAGCACCTCGAAGAACCCGGTGGTAACGTTCAATCAGGAAGGCGTGTATAGCGTGACACTGACTGCAACCAACAGCTCGGGCCAAGACACAGTGACGAAAAAGGCGCTCATCACCGTAAGCAAGGAAGCCGGTGCGGTGAAGAATCTGGCACTTGGCAAAACTGCAACAGCCGATCATGCCTGCGGGGAAAAGGAAGGAGCGCCTAATGCCGTAGACGGTAAAGTGTCGGACAACAGCAAATGGTGCGCACTTGGCAATCTGCCTCACTGGCTTCAAGTCGATCTGGGCGCCGAGCATCCTATCAGCACCTTTGTCATCAAGCATGCTGAGAGCGGAGGAGAGTGGTCCGGGTTTAATACCAGCGATTATACCATTCAGGTGAGCAGCGACGGTACGAACTGGGCCGATGCCGTCAAGGTCCAAGGAAACACGGCAGCCGAGACGACTGATGCGATTGCGCTAGTTAAAGCCCGCTATGTAAAATTAATCATTACTAAGCCCTCGCAGGGTGCCGATACAGCCGCGCGAATCTATGAGTTTGAAGTTAAGGGACTGTAATATTACACTTAAAATATCATCTTTATAATGAAGCAAATAAACCGCACGCCCTTCATAAGGCGTACGGTTTATTTGCTTTGTCTATTGGATCAATTCATTCCGAAGAGAAGCGGCGTCAAAAAGAAATCTTCCGGCCAACACTGGCCGGGGCTATATTACCAGCGTCAGCATCTTGTACGAATTCTTGCGCCGTATTCCCGCCGGCCCGGGACAAGATGGTTACCAGCTCTTTATATCGTTTTTCTGTGGCATACTGCAGCGGCGATTTTTGATAAACATCTTGTTGATTGGGATTCGCGCCTAATTTTAGCAAGAGTGAAGCGATCGTTGGATTGTTTTCGCCAATAGCGTAATGAAGCGGGGTTCTCCCCATATAATCGCCCTGATTTATATCCATACCTTCCTGCACAAGAAGAGTGATCATCGCCAGGCGTTCCTGCTCCGCATATGTATCCAAGGAAGTGATGTCTTCCAACATAATATCGTTGTATGTTATGGCAAGACTGATCAAGTTCCGCCCCGTGCCATCTTGATAAGTTTTCTCAGCTCCATGTCTGATCAGCAGATGATAGACCGCATTTTTCGGGTACCATTTTAGGAGTTCTTCCATGAGATTCCCGAGTTCTGCGGGACGTCCGTTTGCTTTTAAAATAGTGATATATGTATCCAGAATCCCAACTTTCCCCGTATTGACAGCCTGCATGATGGGAGAAGGAATCCATACCTTTTGAGAGTAAGGATCTCCCCCCGCTTCCACGATTTTGCGTACCAAAGCCGGATCTGCATCGTTCCGGTTGCAGGCATACAGTGCAATGTCCAGAGAGCGAACGTTGGATTTAGGCAAAATCAGCTCGATGAGCTTCTCATTGCGGTTGATGATCGAGTAACTTAAGGCTGTTTCATTTTCCGAGTCTTCCGCATTGACATCGGCGCCCGCGCTGATTAGATATTCGACAAGAGCCGATTTGTTTTCGGAGGCGGCCACCAAGAGGGCGGTTTTTTTGTTGCGGTGTTTTGTTTCCAGATCATAGCCCTGCTGCACGAAGGTGGCTACAGTTTCGACTTTTGCCTGCTTGACTGCCTCAAGAAAGGCCCGCTTCTCATCCTTTGAGAATTCCCGCTTCGTGATGATGCCTTGTGGAGCTGTAGCTGGCGAAGACACGGACTGGACTGTTGCCGGGTTAGGCTCGTATTTGATGCCCAGATAATGAAGCATTAGCACAAGAAAAGCTTCACCTTGAGCTGCGCTACAATTGAGGTGACCCGTAAATTCTTCGACGAGTTGCTCGAACTCGCTTTGGGTTAAATTACTGTTTTGACGGACAAAAATTCTCTGAAACGTTTCGCTTCGGGTAATTCGTAGTAAGTCCCCGGCCGCTTGACGGTTAAAATCTTCAATCGTGAGTATCGCCATGATGCCCTCCTTAAAAATAAGCTTGCTTGGATAAATAATGGCTATATAGAATGAATTTAATAACTACACAAAAGGGCAAAAGTAGCGGAGGGGAATTTTGGAACTGTAGGAGCGATAGCGACCGCCTTTGTCCCCGGATTTCCACCGCAAATAGCGGGTTAAATCAAGAAATCCGGGGACAACAGCGGCCGGAAGTCCAAATATTCACCGTAGTTACGTCCTCGCCCAAATGGGGAAATCTTAAATTCAATCTATATAGAAAGCCCAGCTGAATGTATAATTATTATAGCTTTACTACGAATATTAGGAAATACACAAGTGAAAGGATAGACTTCAATGTTTGATATCACCAGTTACCTGCAAGCCGGTTACCCGACATTATGGATTCGTACATGGGAGGAAGCGCGGGCGTTAACGCAATTGGCCAAAGTAGCCCGAGATCAGTCCCTTAAACTGAAAGTGTGGTCAATTACCGAAGGCTGGATAAGCAAAGATACGGGGAAACGGCTGGAAGTAACAGACCCTGTAGAAGCGCTTAATGCGGTGAGGGACGGCGAGGATTCGAGTCTCTACGTGTTTCTCAGCTTTCATTTCTATCTGGGGAGTCCCGAAGTGCTGCAAAAGATTAAGGATCTTATCCCGATCGCCAAAAGCCGCGGCCGCCATCTTGTGTTTCTCTCCTGCCGCGTAGACCTTCCCCCAGAAATTGAAAAAGAAATTACACTAATCGATATTCCTCTACCCAAAATAGATGAATTATCCTCAGTACTGGACAGTGTTCTAGAATCTGTTCCTCAATCTATTCAGATAGATGATCGCAAGGCACTGTTGGAAAATGCACTGGGCCTCACTTGCGCGGAGGCGGAAAATGTTTTCGCTCTGTCACTTGTCCGCTACAAAAGCTTTTCGACCGACGCAATTCGTAACGTCCAGCTTGAAAAATCAAATGTCATACGAAAGTCGGGGCTGCTCGAGTTCATACCGGCAGAGCTTACAACGGAAGAAATCGGCGGTCTGGATTTGCTCAAGTCATGGCTGTCTGAGAGAAAACGGGCTTTTTCCGAAGAAGCTCAAGCCTTCGGTTTGCCAAACCCAAAAGGAGTTCTGGTTGTAGGCGTGCCCGGCAGCGGTAAATCTCTTTCAGCCAAAGCTATTTCGAGCGCTTGGAACTTGCCACTGCTGCGCTTCGATATCGGGAAGGTATTCGGAAGCCTTGTAGGGCAGTCCGAGGAGCAGATGAGGCGGGCGCTGAATTTGGCCGAGACGATATCGCCTTGCATTTTATGGATCGATGAACTGGAGAAGGGGATGGCCGGACTGCAGACATCGGGCTCCTCAGATTCCGGTGTAACGGCGCGTGTACTTGGAACCTTCCTCACATGGATGCAAGAAAAGTCGCGGCCCGTTTTTGTATTCGCTACGGCGAATAACGTGAACGCCCTGCCCCCTGAAATGTTGCGGAAAGGGCGGTTCGATGAACTGTTTTATGTAGATCTGCCCAACGAGCTAGAGCGAAAGGATATTCTTCGCATTCATCTGAAAAAACGCAGGCGGAATCCGGACGTTTTCGATCTGGGACAGCTTGCCCGGGAAAGCGACGGTTTTGGTGGAGCCGAGATTGAGCAGGCAATCGTGTCCGGGCTCTATCGAGCTTTCAGTGAACATCGCGATTTGCAGACGGGTGACATCTTGGAAGCATATCGGGCAACCAAACCACTCTCGCAAATCATGAAGTCGCATGTCGAGCGTATCCGGGAATGGGGCATGGCGAATGCGCGTCCCGCCTCATCCAGCATGATAGAGATAAACGGCGACGATAATAAAAGACGCTTATTTATTTAAGCGGAGTTAGGAGGAACTGGTGTCACATTTCACAACTTTGCAGACAACCATTAAAAATATCGAGGCGGTCCGTATGGCGTGCCGGGAACTCGGATTAGAACTTGTGCAAGAAGGCCAGGCGCGGGGCTATGGGGGACGAACGATTAACGGAGATTATGTCATCAAATGCAAAGGACCGTATGACGTTGTTTTGAATAAGCAGCAGGACGGCCACTACGGGATTATCACCGACTGGTATCGGGGACATGTGGCCAAAGAAATCGGTGAGGGTGGAGGCCGCCTTCTGCAAACATACGGTGTAGTTCTAGCCACTATGGAGGCCCGCAAATTGGGTTATTCGGTAACCCGTCAATCCATGCCCGACGGGTCGGTGAAAGTGGTGTTAACTCAAGCAGTATCAGGCGGAGGAGGGGAGCTGTGAAATGAAGCAGATTGTCATAACGGTCGGACCCGACGGTTCCGTTTCGATCGAGGCTCAGAACTATAAGGGTACTGAATGCGACGCCGCGACCCGGCCATTCGAGCTTGCATTAGGACAGATAACGAAAAAACAGCGAAAGCCGGAATTTTATTCTGCGAAGCATGGAACTATGAACAAGTACGAAAAACTTTTATGAATAGTAGATCACCATTTAATGAATCTGTTCAGGACGCCGAAATTCAGCTCCTGCTTCATACTAGTGTCACTCCTTACTCCCTGGTGAACGGCCCGGGGTTGCGTTCGGTCATACATTTGCAGGGTTGTACCCTCGCTTGCATTGGGTGTTTTAATCCGGCTTCTCACCAACCAGGAATCGGTATCAAAATGAGCATTGATGAGCTCTGCAAGAGTATTCCAAACGACGTGGAAGGCATAACCGTAAGCGGCGGGGAGCCTTTTCAACAACAGGATGGCTTGCTGCTACTGCTCAAGAAGCTACGTCAACATGGATATTCCATCATCGTGTTCAGCGGGTATACCCAAGAGGAAATTTCCAAGTTACCGAAAGGGAATAGTATTATGGAGTATATCGATGTGCTGATCGACGGCCGCTATGAGGCAGACCAGTCAGCTGATATTGGTCTGCGAGGGAGTAATAATCAGGTAATCCACCTTTTGACGGACCGTTATCGGATGGAGGATCTGCAGGTTCGCCGGACAGAGCTAACTTTCCTGCAAGATGGCACAGCTACGTTGACAGGGTTTCCAAGCGGGGCCTTACGAAAGATTTTTAGTCAAATAAGATAAGACGAATAATGGACTAAACCAAATAAATAGCTAAGAGCCGCGCTCCGCGCGGTTTTCTTAATTTAAAGGGACCAGGTATTTCAGTCAAGGAGGCTTAACAATATGACATTCCATACCCCTGACCGTATAAAGATCCCGCCAGGGTTCTGGGCTGGTTTGCGAGAGTTAGGAATTGCCGCTCACGATGTTGTTCGTCAAGCGCGGCTGCCGCTCACGATTATCAACGGACCTGCAGGAGTCACGGTCGCCCAATATTTTGCGGTCTGGCAGGCATACTCTGATCTCGTCGGCGATATCTCCCAAGGAATCATCAAGCTTTCTACTGCGTTTGATACAGCGCATTATCCGCCGTCCGTCATGGCGACATACCATGCTCGCGACTATCGCGATGCGCTTAACCGCATGGCCCGGTACAAGCAGTTGTGTCCTCCTGAGAGCTTACAGATTACCGAGGAAGGCGAAAGCTGCAGGATCGAACTGGATTGGCAGCGTACTGAGCAATCCGGTCCGGCGATGCTGGTCGGGATTACATTTGCCACACTTCTGGAGCTCGGGCGCCGGGGCAGCGAACAGCCTTTAACTGCAAAGCTCGTCGAATTCTCACAGCCAATGGGCGATGTAAAGTCGCTTGAAACTTACTTCGGCTGCCCGATACGGACCGGCACGGAATGCAACCGGTTGACGCTGCGTCGAAGAGATCTGGACTGCCCTTTTGTTTCGTACAACGAAGAGTTGTTGGAGATTCTGACTCCTGCTCTGGATCGTACGCTGGATGAACGGCAATACGGCCGCTCCATGACCGAAACAGTCAAATGGATCATGAAACGCAGCCTCACAGGAGGGCGGCCCGACATTCAGACTGTCGCCAGGGAACTGGGTATGAGCGATCGCACCTTGCAGCGTCGCCTTACGGACGAAGGTACGAGCTTCAAGCAGCTGTTAATGCAAGCTAGACATGAGCAGGCGCTAGAGTATTTGGCTGACCCCTCGCTAGAGATTAAAGAAGTAGCCTTCCTTATCGGATATGAGGATCAGAACTCATTCTACCGTGCCTTTCGCTCATGGCAAGGCGATACTCCATCCCATTGGCGTGCCGAACATATAGGTCCTAACATTCCGACAACCATAACATTGGCGCGTTAAGCAAGAACAATGGCGTAAAAGGCTAGTTACCGGTCGACCCAGACAAGGTAATATAATCCCTATCTCGAACATCTAGAGAAAAAGGAGACAGATAACATGGATATGGGACTAGCCAATAAAACCGCACTTGTGACAGGATCGACGAAAGGGATAGGAAGGGCTATTGCCATCGAACTGGCCCGAGAAGGAGTTAATGTACTAATAAACGGGCGGAACGATGAAGAGGTAGAACGAACAGTTCAGGAAATCAAGGCACAATTCCCGGCCACCTCTCCTCAGAATGCGACAGCTGATATCGTGAATATTAAGCAAAGGGAAGCTTTATTCAAGAAGTACCCCAGCGTGGATATTTTAGTAAACAATATGGGCATTTATGAAATCATGACATATGAGGATATTGACGATGAAGTGTGGGAGAAATACTTCCGTACGAATGTTCTCGCCGCAAACGGATGTTCTAAATTTTATCTTACTCAGATGTTAAAAAACGATTATGGCCGCATTATCTTTATTGCGAGCGAAGAAGCCATCATGCCTTCCGGTCAAATGCCTCAGTATTGCATGACCAAATCGATGTTATTATCCTTGTCCAAAAGTTTATCTAAACTAACGATAGGAACGGAAGTTACCATCAACACGATTATGCCGGGACCCACGCTCTCCGAGAATGTCCATCAAATCATTGATAGCATTTACCCTAATGAAGAAATTAGTTTTGCGGAAAAAGAGAAAAAATTCATGGCGACAAACCTGCCTCAATCTGAAATCCAACGGTTTATCAGGCCGCAAGAGATAGGCAGACTAGCTGCATTTGTATGCAGTCCAGATGCCTCCGCATTTAAGGGTTCTCCAATCCGAATGGATGGGGGAATGGTGCCGACGATTTTTTAACCTTAATTATGATTGCCAGACGCTTGAGCTTCCTCTTATTTTATATATCGTGAATTGAAGGCCCTACCCACACCGCTGCATGTAACAGTAGAGGAAAATAATCCCTTTTGTCGAATGTATGTATGATGAGAGAGCTTGAATTATTTTCTGGGGAGAAGTGGACAGACATGATTAAACGTAAGAGGATTGTTCTTATTGTGGCCGTATTGACATCTATAATGCTAACCGGGGCAACTAGAATCGCTCCAAATCTTGAACAAGCACCCGAATTAAAAATTAGAGTCCAAAAAATCGATTACCCTAAACCCTTGGAACCGTTGACAATCTTTTGGGCAAAAGATAATGAGGGGCTGTATAAGACGATTTTCGGTCCGGGCAAGACGAAGACTACTATGGTCATGACCGGTATTTACAGCAATATCTTGTATGAAGATTACGAGACATTATATTTTCTGAAACATGGGGTTAACCAGACAAGCGATATCTACAAGCTAGAAGTGTCCTCCAAAAGATTGACGCGCCTGACCAGCTTAGGGGGAATCGATCAATTTTCCCTCAAGAACAAGAGCATCTATTATGTCACCAATAGCATGACTATCGAACCTGGCGTGTACCGGATGGCGCTGGATGGAAAGTCGAAGGTCAGAGTTAGTTCAACCCTATTGGATGCGCAGGATAAAAGGTATCGGTATTACATTGGCTCAGGAATACAAACTGATGGATTGGACGTCTATTTTCCGCTTTTGCGACAGCCCTTGCCGTCTACTGGCGAGAAGTATATCGTGCAGAAAGACGATGAAATCGAATATAACTGGAAGACCGCGAAGAACAATGAGGAGCAACTCTCTACTTATTTTTTCTATATGACAGATTACATGGGTGATACAGATTCCGATTCGTTCGTTTTTGTAGAGCATGATGAGGAGGCAGACACGACTTACCTTCATCTGTTTAAAAAAGGTAATCAAATTGTTCGTAAAATAATCGGTTGGGAACTTGAGCCTTTGGACATCTTGCACGGATGGGCGTATTTCACCGCAAAGGCTGAAAACTTGGAAGCGGGAGGGACTTTCGCCATTCGGCTGGACGGTTCAGGACTGCGTCAAATCGGTAACAATGAATTTTTACTATCCGACTACTTAGGAAGCATTAAGCGGAATCTTGTGTTCCAGAACCGTAACGACGGCACATTTACGATTATGAAGGAATTATGATTTCATTAGAAGTCGCCATATTGGCGACTTTTTTTGTAGTAACGATATAAGCCGAAAGTGACAAAATGCTAATATCCCAACCTTTCTTCCTGTGATATGATTATTTAAATATATTTATTAGTAGGGGATGGTGCAAATGTTAGATCAGCGAGTGTACGTCCGGTTCCCGGAGGAAGCGGACGCCGAACAATTGACAGGAATGTTCAAGCGCAATCGGGAGTTTTTTGAGAAGTTTTCACCAACCAACCCGGATGAGTTCTATACGGAGGAGCAGCAGCTCCAAATGATTAAGAAGAGTAATGCCGATAGAGCAGAGGACCGGAAATATGATTTCATAGTATGCCACATGGCGGACGACCGGATTATTGGTAACGTAGGGTTGTCCTTTGTGGTGCGGGGTCCGCTTCAGTGCTGCATGATCGGATACTGTCTGGACCAGGATTATAACGGCAAGGGCTATATGACGGAGGCTGTGAAGCAGGTGGTGCGCTATGCCTTCGAGGAGCTGAAGTTTCACCGGATCACAGGGGAAGCCTCTCCCCGAAATCCCGGATCCATGCGCGTGCTTGAGAATGCCGGGTTCCACAAAGAAGGCATCGCTCAAAGCAATGTAAAGATCAATGGGGTCTGGGAGGATCATCAGGTTCTGGCCATTATCAATCCCTCCGAGCGCAGCTAGACATTACGCAGCTAACTTGAACAATTATGTAATCAACCTTGATTGGCTTTGTGCCTTTCGAGGTTTTTTTCAACAATCCATTATAAATAAAAAAATTATCGTATCATATCTTCGTCACTTCCTTCCGAAAGTAAATAGAAAGACTTTATTCAAAGTGTGATACATTTGTTTGACTATTATAAACAACAAAGAGCTTATTTGACATCAGAAGGAGCTGGCTAATTTATGGATCAAATCATTGTATTCAAACTCGGAAATGAAGACTTTGGACTCGATATCAATACTATCGGGGAAATCCAAGATTCTAAAAAATCCACACCACTTCTATTTGCCGAACCTTGGCATGAAGGATTCGCAACTATTTACGGAGAACTCTACACTGTCATTAACCTGAGAATAAAACTGAATATTTCTCGTCAGGAACGCCGTGAACAAGACAAGTTCATCATCTTGCATACACATAAATTAGCTTTTGTTGTTGATTCTGTTGAAGACATTGCCTCCGCTGCTGATTCTGTCGTTCATGAACCACCTGATAATCCCAATAAGCAAGTGATCGAGTGCAGGTATGAATCCAACAATCGTATGATTTCGGTCTTAAATGTCCAAGCACTCATTGATTCAACACTTCTTAAGGCAAGTGAGTAACGATATTCATACAATTTTCTGCTGAAGTAAGGGGAAGATCAATTTAAGTAGACTATTTATTTCATTTTGGACGTCCTAAGCAGTTAAGGGACGTCTTTTCTTCGTAAACGGGGCGTCCAACCACGCTGGCTTCAAAACCTGTTGCCGATCAATTTATAGGAACCCAGCATATAACTGGGTCTCGCGCCTAATTGTTCTGCTTAGGAGGACAGGCTATGATAGAAAGTAACTTATAACAGCACTAAATAAAGGAGCACGTTATGGAAATGGAATCCACGTTAGAAACGATTCTGGACGAAATGAAACAGGAGATTGACAATTGGATAGCCTATATTAGCGATAAGGACGCAGAAAAAATCGTAAAACGTACCAAGCTGCAGGTGGGAATTCACGGTCATGCTTTGCTCGAATATGCCAAGGGCAGAGTTGACGTGACAGATGATGAACTCAATCTCACTTTGCCTGGAGGTAAGGCCATCCCCGGCGAGTTACTGAGCGAGGAAGAAGTGCGAGAGCAGATTGTCCCTGAGCTTGCTTCTTATATGCAGCATAAATTGAATGCGCTGCCTCCGGCGCTAATCGATTATCAATTTACTTTTGACGGTAAGTTTCGGACGCGGGAGGGCGGAGTCAACGTTCGTATTCTCGAATTCGTTGACGAGACGAAGAAGCAACAATTGCTGGAACGAATCTCCATCTATATTGCGGATAAGCTCGAAGCGGGAAAATATCCAACCAAACCTTTGGAGACGTTTTTCCTCTCCAGGCACCTGTTGGACGAGAGACTCTTCCCTGACACAGATCCCGGTGTAATTATTTCTGTTTTCGAGAACATTCAACAAGTGAATAAAGGGAACAAGCATCTTGCTGAGCATCGGAATAATGTTACCGGGGCTTTGAGGAATTGGGTAGAGAGTCATTGGTTGCCCTGTTATTTCGATAATATAGGGACACAGTGGCAGAAAGAATATAAGAAAAGAAGCGATGCCCGGCTGGAAAATATGGAGCAAGGTCCGATCGAGCTGGCCCTCTATGCTGCAATCCTGATTCTTAAATACGAACCTTCCTATAGTAGAAGTGTGGGGCTGGCCATTTTGAATTGCGCTATCGAATTGGGAAGCGCCCAGGCAAAACGTCTGACAAAGGAAGGCAGTGGAACGTTCGCCAAGGAGGACGTCAGCTTTCGCGATGAACTGGCGGAATGTACGGCCAACGATGTGTTTGCCGAGGTGACCATAGCCATTAAGCAAGAAACGGAGGAGAGCTACGCGCAGGCACTCCGGTTTCTGACTCACTTGCTAAGCCTGGGCTTCCCGAAAAGCTATCAAATCAAGCTGAAATCAAGCGTCAAGCAATGGCTGCCGATGAAAGGATTGGCCAAGTCGAGCACGCACCGATTCTTTGCCAACGCCCTGGAATATCCGAATTTGCACCCCTTGCTGGAGGAGTACGCCCGGGTGGCGATGGAACCATTCGAATGGTATGCGGATACAGAAGGCGAAAAAAATTGCATGCCGGGCAGTTATGCGGTCTTCGGCCTTGGGCTTACAGATCAGGATTATTTTCCATTAGTAGAACAATACATGGGGATGGTTGACGAAGAACACCAGTCCGTTCAGAATCACTTCACTGTCGCGTTGGCCGAGCGGCATGGCATTCACTTGGAGACAATTCCTACGCTGGTGAAATGCATGCTGCATAGCACGGATTCGATGAAGCTGAAGATCCATACCGATATGGAAGATGAGGCGCATCTCCGGCTGCTGCTCGATCAAGTACGCGGTCTGCAGAACTATGAGGTGGAGCATATCGTTTATTTGATCTGGGGCGGAGCGGACAAACTGAAGAAGATAGCCGCCAAAGCCGAAGGGGATCGGGGAAAATGGCTTTTTGAGCTGGCACAAGCCACCGGCCGCAGTTAGCCTTGGCGATCATCCTGCGAAGTGTTTTCTAATTGAGCGTTAGCTTATCTGGATGGCAAAAGTTTAATTTGGGGAGCATCTTCATTCTTATAAATCGGAATGAGCTGAACGAGACCCTTGTCTTCGTCAACCACCGGAACTTCAATCAGATTCCGATCTGAAGTTGGAAGGTGGGAATCAGAAACTAGCTCCGAGCTAACGTTGTCTACTATTGGTGATTCTACAAATTGTTCATTGAGCGTATCCGACTTTCCAAAGACGAAGACAGTAGAAAATAGTAGGGCACTCAAACCTATATACTTGAAACGTAATTTCATCATTCCTACCTCCGTAAACGATTAATTTGAAGATTTAACTATATTCTACATTAAAATGGGTGAGGACAAGTAGCGGAATTGGCAGACGCGCAAGGTTCAGGTTTTGGTGCGGCTACAATTAGTAAAAAGAACGTTCCCCACGCTGGCGCCTTCTTACCCATTCTTGCGGACAGACTTGCTCCAGCGCTGCAGATGATGCCTGATATATTTGGTGAATATGCAGGGGAAATAGATGTATATGCTGCTCTATTACAAATTGTCGATGCTGGCCAACTGCTCTATGGAAGCGACTATCCGTATACGCCGGAATCAGGCTGTATGGCCTTGGCTTCCGCCCTGGATACCACAGACCTGCTGACAGATGGACAGCGGCATGCTATTTATCTGGATAATGCCCTGCGGTTATTTCCAGAACTGTAAGGAAAGATGCTGCGCTTTTCCCATAGGAATGACAAGATCCCGGCTTCTTTTAGGAGCAAGCCGGGATTTTGTCATTTTTTGACATGATGAATTATATTTCAGCAACAACCTGGCAGGGAAATCCTGAGAATCCATCCATATTGACGTTTCAGCTCGTCGTAGACGTTAAAGATCCCCTGCTTGGGTGTTCCGCTATCGCAAAAGATGACCTGGGGCAGCTGTTTCTGGCGTTCCCGGGAAATGGGGATTTTCTCAAACTGGCTATGGCTGATGATAAAGGCATTATAATTACCCATGGCAATACGGGAGACAAAGCGTTGACACATCAAAATCCTTTATTTGACTTTTGAAGTGAAGAAGCATATTATAGTTCATTAAATGAACTGTATAAATAATGAACCATTTAAAAAGTGAACTAAAGGAGGCGGAATGGTTTGAAAGAGAGCAAACTAGACGCGGTTGCAGAAGGCATATTAAAGGTTTTTCCTGAAATTGTTAGATATTTTTTTCAACTAAGAGACGAAGCATCAGATTCCAGTTACACGTATCAGGACTATGTAACACTACATGTACTAGAGGAATTTGGAAAGGTCCCCATTTCAGCTGTTGGGAAAATTCTGTTGATATCCAAATCGAGGATGACGGCGCTTGTGGACAAACTAATTGAGGCAAAGCTCATAGAAAGAATTCCCGATTACGAGGATCGCAGAATCATCAATCTTGAATTAACGAGTAAAGGCAAGGAATTAGCCTTAAACAATCGGAGAAATTTAAAGATTGGGATTAGCAAACGATTTGTAAATCTCAGCGAAGACGAAATGGAGCAATTCATCCATTCCATGACGGTTATGCAGAAGCTAATGACTAAAACAGGGGAGAAAACATTGTGAATACCATTGAGACTTTAACGAATAAGCAAAAAAATGTAATTATGCTTGGTCTGACACTGAGTGTTCTGCTCGCTGCCTTGGATAGTACAATTGTTTCTACTGCTATGAAAAATATTACGAACGACCTGAATGGGTTGGATTTATTTGCTTGGCCGCTAACGATCTACATGCTTTTTTCCACCATAATTACTCCTATATCGGGAAAGCTTGCAGATACATTTGGCCGAAAGTTGTTTTTTATGATCGGTGCGATCACCTTCTTGGTAGGCTCTGTATTATGTGGGTTGTCGCAATCTATGATTCAGTTGATTATTTTCAGAGCAATTCAAGGGCTTGGTTGCGGAATATTAATGGCGAATACGTTCGCCATGATTGGTGATATTTTTCCTCCTGCTGAAAGAGCCAAGAACTCAGGCATCGCATACTCCGCATTCGGTTTGGCCAGTATCATTGGGCCGCTCCTTGGGGGAACCATCACCGACCACTTCGGTTGGAGATGGATATTCTACATCAATCTTCCGATAGGCTTCCTATTTATAACACTTATTCTAATTACAGTGCCAACAATAAAAAACGGGAGTACCGCTCGACGAAGTGTAGACTATGCAGGAACTGCCGTCTTAATTGCAGGGCTAATTCCTATGCTGCTGGCATTTACGTGGGCTGGTAAAAAGTATCAATGGTCATCACCAGTGATCATTTACATGTTTGCCTTCTCAGCAATCATGCTAATAGTATTTGGTTTAATTGAAAGAAAAGCGAAGGAGCCAATCCTGCCCTTAGCCCTGTTTAAAGATAGAACCTTCCGCGTAGCATCGACATCTGTATTCTTGTCTAATGCCAGCATGTTTGGAGCGGTGCTTTTCATTCCCTTGTTTGTACAAGTCGTGCTTGGTAAGAATGCAACGAACTCCGGTATGGCGATGGCGCCACTCATGCTTAGCTTTGCAATCGCAAGTATGCTTAGCGGAAGAGTTATTTCCAAGACGGGGAAGCTGAAGATTTTCGCGGTCAACGGATTTATTATTACGGCCATTGGATTTTTTTTCTTGACAAGGTTTGATGCGAGTTCGACCATTTTGCAGATTAATATTGCTATGATTATTTCTGGTCTGGGAATCGGGTTGAATATGCCGGTTTTTACTCTGGCTGTCCAGAATGCATTCCAGCAGAACCAAATGGGAGTTGTTACTGCTGCGGTTCAGTTTTTTAGAAATATTGGAGGGACTATTGCATCAGCTGTTTTCGGGGCAATTATGTTGTCATCAATTACAAACGGAATTAAGAAAGTAGATCTAACCCAGTTTTCTTCCTCTAATCCTCCCTTTGATTTTAGTACAATGATTACCAACCCTCAGGCTTTGACCAATGTAAACACGATAAATGCATTCAAAGAACAAGTGCCACCGTCAGCAATGGATGATTTTAATAAGCTATTGCTGCGGATAAACGATATCCTTTCAACTTCTATTCAACAGGTATTTATGGCAAGTCTGCTTATTGCCATTGCTGCAATTGCCATCTCGCTGCTGCTTCCGAACCATTCTATCCAAGAGAAGCAGAGACAAAATAAGTCTAAATTGAACATTGATCGATAAGCTGGCCTGTTGATTAGATCAGTCCATAGTCAATTATGCAAATAAAAAGCAAACGGAGGCCAACTGTTGGTCCGTTTGCTTTTATAATTATCTGGATCATTTAGAGGAGAGGATTAGCAATTCCTCGGATAGGCTCAATTCATGATTGTGAACAAATTGATGCTTGTTCAAAGTATATTCACAGGCATTTTCAGAATCGCATTCATTTAATCAGTAATTTTTTTAAGCTCAAAAATAGTTGCCTCTGATAACAAGATAAGCCTATCGTTATTAACAACAAAAAAGCTTACACTTACAGGTATGCTCATTTTTGTAGAAGGGTCACTTATATCTATTGCTTTTACTTCATCATTTATATTTAAGTCTGGGATATCTATTTTATATAATCTATAAAAAGAGTCAGAGTTATAGCATGTCGCTGTAATCTGATATAATGGATTTTTTAGTTCATATTGATATTTCTTATACTTTTTAATTCCTTTTGATGAAAAAAAGTCTTTTTCGATTATAATTTTATCTCCAATAAATTTTTGCCCTGTTGGATATTCAGAAGCATCATTATATGAATTTGCAAATCCTAAATGCTTCTCAACTTTCCAAGTTCCATAGAAATATTTTTCAGTTTCACTATCCAAACTTATACGTTCTACAGTACAATATTCGGATGTGTTTGTTGGAATAATAGACTCCTCCGTTTCAGGTTTAGGCTCACTCGAAGTATTTGGATTTGATGTCATTTCAACATTTCCACAAGCCGATGCTAGCATCAACATTATTATCATACAAGCCAATATTGTTTTTTTCATATCTCACACTCCTACTATAAAGTTATGTTTTCGCATGTTTAGTTGTTACTTGATTACTATACCGAGCTCATTTTTCAACACTATATTCCCTTTTCATCTACCTAGCAGAAATTATATCAGAGCAATTGAAGCGATGAATGACATAAAATTAACATTATTTATGAATAAGGTTAACTTTATGTTATCTAAATCACAAACAACAATACGCCCAAACATCCATGTCAGAGCCTCATCCCAAAGAAGGATTACGCGTTTGTTTGTGCAACTAATTCATTTACCTTCTTATACAAGGTATCTCCTCCAAAAGGCAAGTACCGACTTTGTTTTTGTAATCGGAACTTAAGTGCATTTTAGCTTTTAATTGCCCATTCTATCCAGCAAAAGTAAACTAGAATCGATACAAAAATTCTGATACTCAACATAATAGGAACTTTATCTGGGAGGGGTTATTGTGAAGCGAAATATTCGGAAGAAGCAGGTCTTATACAAAACCTTAGGCCACATAAACTACGCCACTTCCTACTAACCTGGCTGAAAAAGAAGGGCATTGACGACGCACTCATACAACCGTACTCCGGCCATGAAAGCCGCAAGTCATTAGAGGTGTATTCAAAGCTCGCCATTACCGAAGCACAAAACGAGTACAACGAGGTTATCAACAAATTCCCAATCTAACCCATACGCTTGCACTTGGTGACAGCGACGCTGGTATTACCCCAATAAGCGAAAATCAGATTGACAAAATAATCTATTAGATATATTGTGGATATTCGAAGTCTATTATTTATCTTAATTATAGATATATTGTATCTATAATGTATTTTATTAATCTTGAAAGGATGATTCATAACTCATTCAATCGAAAGGGATAACTGTATCCATACACGTCTTGCAGCAGCTCGCTGCATCCGATTAGTACTTCTGAAAGCGGTGAAGATAGCTTGACTAATAAACCCAGCATTATTGTTGCCTCCCTGGTGGTTGCCAATTTTCTAGCCCAATTGATGCAAACGATGTTAAATACGGCGTTGCCGCGTGTCATGCAGGATCTTGCAATTCATGAGAATCAAGCGCAGTGGCTGATTACAGTGTATTACCTGATGATAGGTATAACTGTTCCTGTTGCCGGATTTTTGATCGGAAAGTTTACCACGAGAGCCTTGTTCATGGCCTCTGTCGGAGCGTTCACAGCAGGAACATTGATTGCCGGGATCGCCTGGAGTTTCCCGCTAGTCCTGACGGGGCGTTTGGTTCAAGGCATCGGTGCGGGCCTGCTGTTTCCGCTGTTTCAGACGACAATACTCAGAGTCTTTCCGAAGGAGAAAATCGGTGCAGCGATGGGAGTAGTCGGTTTGGTCCTGGGGCTGGCTCCGGCGCTTGGGCCCACTCTGTCTGGGTTCGTGGTTCAGAACCATTCATGGAGACTGTTGTTTTACGCTGTGGCGCCGCTTGCAGCCGCCAATTTATTCTTAGCGCATTTCACGCTGCGGAATGTAGGAGAGACTCATCAGACCAAACTCGACACCAGGTCCATTATCTATTCTTCACTCGGATTCGCTGGTATTTTGTATGGATTTAGCATTGTCGGGGAAGAAAAGGGAAGTCCCGCTGTCGCTGGGGTCATCCTTCTGGCCGGATTCCTGATCGTGGCGGTGTTTATTAAAAGACAGCTCAAGCTCACAGCACCTTTGCTCGATTTCAAGCTGCTTCGGTACCGCTCCTTTACCCGATCTTCCATTGTGGGGGTGATCTTGTTTGCGGTGATGGTGGGGGTTGAGATGCTTCTTCCTCTGTATGCACAGACGATAAGAGGCTTAACACCTCGGGAGTCCGGGCTTATGCTGTTGCCGGGTGCATTGCTGATTGGTGTCTCCGGTCTGATCTCAGGCAGGCTATATGACCGGTTTGGGGTTAGCCGCGTAACTCAGGGAGGATTTCTGCTCATTCTGATCATGGCATTGGCTCTTGCCCTCACGTTATCAACAGAGACGTCCTTTAATCTACTGGTTATAATGTATGCCCTGCTTATGTTTGGGGTAGGGGCAGTAATGTCTCCAATTACGGCCTATGCCATGGCAAGTATCCCAAACACTATGGTTGCTCATGCTTCTCCAATGACGATTACGCTGCGCTCGCTCAGCAGTTCAATAGGAGGTGCCTTGCTTGTAACGATAATGACTTCAACTGCGAGTGCCAGTTCCTTATCCTTTCCGCTGGATATGCTACAAGGCGTCCACATTGCATTCTGGACATTGACGGCTTTTGCCGGATTAGGATTATACTTGTCTTTTCATCTGCAAGAAGCGAGAAAGCTCAAACCTGCTAATATTTGATTTCTTAAATCTTTCCTGTGTTAGTTTTCGGATATGTATTCTGTAATTTCAGACTTTAGAAGGATGTGCACGATGATGAGGTCAGTATAATTAGGAATTGAAAGGAGAGTCATTCGATTCATTAAGATAAGTACTTTAGACAAATTGGGGGTTGAAAAGATTGAATAGGCACGAAAATAGCTCCAATGCACCAAGCCTGTTTCGCAATCGGTTCCTGCAGACGATTCTATTATCAAGTGTGCTCCTGCAGATCGGCATCTGGGTACGTAATTTCGCTATTCTCCTATACGTTGCAGATAGAACAAACAATGACCCCTATGCCATTTCGCTAATCAGCGTAGCTGAATTCGCGCCTATTTTTGTTTTTTCTTTCATCGGAGGTACTTTTGCCGACCGTTGGAGGCCGAAGCGAACGATGATCTGGTGCGATTTATTATCCGCGGTATCGGTATTCGTAGTACTTCTGACCATCCATTACGGCTCCTGGCACTCCGTCTACCTTGTCGCCTTCATCTCAGCTATTCTTTCGCAGTTCTCGCAGCCTTCAAGCATGCGATTGTTTAAGTATCATGTGCGGGAAGAACAGCTGCAGCAAGGAATGGCTTTATTCCAATCGCTGATGGCTATCTTCATGGTGCTTGGCCCTATGCTTGGCACCTTCGTTTACAGCAAGTTTGGTCTTGAAACCTCGATCGCTGTAATGGGCGTGGTATTTCTGCTTTCTGCACTCGTCCTTATTCGGCTGCCTGAGGATAATATGGAACCTCAGACAGCTGCTGTAAAAGGGCAGTTCCGAAAAGACTTCATAGAAGGCTTTCGTTATGTCTGGCAAAGCCAAGTGCTACGTATGCTTGGACTTGCGTTTATTCTTGCGGGACTCTCAGTTGGCATAGCCCAAGCTCTCAACCTGTTTATTGTAACGGAGCGGCTAGGCAAAAGTGAGGAATTCCTGCAATATCTGCTGATGGTGAATGGTGCAGCCATGCTGATCGGTGGCGGGATCGTAGCCGTATTCGCAAAGCGGGTTCCGCCGCAGCTTCTTCTAGCGATAGGGATGCTGGCAGGCGCGGTCTGTACAGTGATTGTCGGGTATTCGACGAGCGTTCCGGTCACGCTGACTGTTCAATTTCTGAATGGGCTAGTTTTCCCTTGCATTCATATTGGGATTAGCACAATGATTCTGAAATGGTCACATGCTTCCATTGTCGGCCGGGTGAATGGGGTTCTGAATCCGATGTTCGTTGGGATGATGGTCGTTTCCATGTCTTTCGCTGGTGTGTTAAAAGATGCCTTCTCGCTGGGTACGATCTATAGCGGAGCAGGATTATTATTTCTTCTTGGCGCACTGGTCATGTTGCCGATCATGAACCAAAAAGCACCGGATCACGCACATACCGCACAAAAGACATAATATCGAGACCTCTATAAGGTTGAAATGAAAAAGAACCGGCCATCAAAAAGTGGCCGGTTCTTTTTCATTCCATGGTGGTTAACCTTCAGGGAGTACCGGTAAGAATCGGGATAGTTGTTCTGCTGGATCCTATAACCACGATCCGCAGCCGTTTTAAGCTCGGCCATCTGACTGGCCAGGCGGTGCCCAGTGTGACTTACCCTTTGGATTCTGTTCTTTTCTTTGACCATAGTTTTCGTATCACATGAATACAGAGCAGCAGTAAAGGCAAAAGAAGCCCTATAGATAACGTATAAGATAACCATACTGTCCCATCCCACGTTTGTTGGTAAGGGACATTCGGATATATGACTACCGACATGACAACCAAGATCATTCCGAGTGGTGAAACTAGAGGCTGATAATCTTCTAAATTAAAAACCTGAGCTATGGCCAACACAATTACGTATATGTATATAGTGGCCCTAAAATAGAGCGAAATAAACCACATGATGGCCATGATGGCTTCAATGCGCTGCAGAAAATTGCCGATATTGATTTTCTGGGCTAACGAATAGCTTGGAAATAAACTTTTTGCCGTTAAATCAGGTCCTAAAACCAAAATCGACAATGCAACAATCAGGATCATCATCAGCCCGCCAAACATGCTTCCGCTGAAAAAAGCTTTACGGGCGTTATCGATACGATTCACAGCCGGAAAAATCATTAACAAAACGATATGGGGTAGAAACAAAACACTGATAAAGGATAGTGCAGCAGGCCAGATCGGTCCTAATCCTGCCTCCAACACGGGCTCGACATTTTCCAGTTTGATCTCGGGTGCAATTAAAATAACTAAAGAAATATAAAGAAGGATAAATAAGGGGAACAATAGTTCAGCAGAACGGGCAAATGTTTCAATTCCAAGCCGTGCCCCCATGACTATAATGACCGCAAAAAGAATATTTACGGATTGAGCCGGCGTTTCCGGCATGATTTGGGTAGTTAGAAAATTTCCTACATCATACAACGCTGAGGCAGGACCACTCAAGAAAAGAGTAACGATAAATAGAAGAGAAATGGTTTTGCCCAACCATTTTCCGAGAAGGGCTTCAATGATCTCAACCAATGTCATCCGTGGATAAAGGGTCGCTATTGTGTTGTAAATCCATACGAGGAAAAAACCGGAGCCCACGCCAACGAACGCGGCGATCCACGCATCCTGTTTGGCTAGGAAGGCCATACCTGAGGGAATGACCAGGATTGCGCTTCCGATTGTAAATAAAGTCGTTAAGACCATAAATTGACGTCCGGAGATTTTGACTTGCTTTAACACATCTTTCACCTCGTTTTTATGTTATTAGACCGATATGGGTTAGAAAATCAGTGAATGGTTTATACACAAATGTAATCCAATCCAAAGGGGTGGGAATAGCCCATTGCAATGCCTCGGCGCTGCTGATTCCCACCCCAAGGAGTAGCAGAAGGGAAAACACCCATAGCTCCTTTTTCAACCTTTTTCTCAACATGTAAGGGACTTCGAGAATCATGATCGCAGCAGCGGACAGGATTATTCCCAGTATGACCGCCATCTGGGTTAGCATCGTTAATCACCTTCTTTCGCATGGTAATATGATACCTATTGGTAGCCTACTTCTTCATTTCATTCAGGAATGAGCTTCCAGTCGTACCTAAGCGTCGAATCTTGAAATCGACTTTGATGTTCACCGGTAGTTCTGCAAAGTACTCATTATCCCAATTTTGTTTCAGTGACTTCCAGGCTCTCGGGTTACTGCGGTGAATGGCTTCACCGAATCCGAAAATGTCAGCTTTGTACGATTTTTGTGCCTTCTTGATCGCAGACTCCATAACTCCTGCTATCTTTTCTTCACTTTTCTTCTGTAGATCATAAATCGTGTTCGTCTTAGTCAGATCCAGTTCGCTACACTCAACTTCCCCCACGTTGGCTTCAATCTTGAGGTGAATATTGATCCGGGGCTCACCCCTATAAATGTACCCTTTCATGGAGGCATGGGTCCGGATGATTTCCATTACGACTTTGCCACCTTTGGGACAGGTTACAAAGCCAACAGAGCTTTTCACTTTGCTGAGGATGAAATTGTAACCCTTGCTTTCACTTTCATTTAACCAGCCAATCAATCTATCTTTTTTAAATACAGCAAGCCCAGAATACTGTAGGCGAGTATGGGGGGATATCATTTCGACATTTTTTTTTGTTTCTCCAGATTCTTGATCTCCAACGATCTGAAGTCCAGTCAAGATGGGCTGCTTTCCTTCACTTGTGAGATCGGCTATAAATTGATCTAAGGTTACCGTAGCACTGGGGGACCAGCTTTTTTCCGACGATTCCAGGGATGAGAACAGCTTGTCGGCAGGAATAGGATCCAAGGGCGTCATGATTTTGAGCGTATCCTCCGCACTTGAGCGTTTCGTTACTACAAGGTAAAAATCGGAGCGAAATTCATGGTCCCTGGACAGGAAGTCCAGGGCTTTTGCTATTCCTTCCGTGGCCATCGACTCGCCGATCACGCATATGCGAAGGTGGGAAAAATAGATTTTTCTAGGACTTAGTGTTGTTAGTTTTCGGACCGCTTCAAATAGGGTATCGGCTTCCGATGTATACAACGTGGCGGGGGCCCGCCCGCCCACCCCTTTCTTGGTAGATACTTCTCCAGGATCTACGACTTGGACAGAAACACGGAATTGATCTCCTTGCTTATCTATTCCCATACCGACGGCGATTGCAAGCTCATTTAACTCTTTGCGGTTCCAACAGCCAGTCAGAAGCGTGCCAAGTGTAAGAATTAGAAATAGAAAGGAAGTTTTCCGTTTCATGCTTGTCCACTCCTTTCAATCCGTATCTGTCTCCTCTGGTTTATTTCCGTGATTTTCGGGGTGAAGCGATTCGCGATTCACGTTCTTCTGATTAAGTAGTCGGGGACGAGAGACCATCAACCAGTGCGGAAGCCGTATGAGCGTATCCTTGGTGTCTGCCGGGATTAGGGGCGCAAGCGGACTCATATACGGAACGCCGAAAGAACGAAGGCTGCACAGATGCAGAATGAGGGCAATGCCTCCGACGATGATCCCGTACAGCCCAAATGAAGCGGCTAGTCCCATCAAAGGGAACCGCAGCATACGAAAAGCGATGGACATATTATAGGCAGGGAGAACAAAGCTGGAAATCGCGGTAATAGATACGACAATAACCATTGCTGCAGATATGATGCCCGCCTCGACGGCTGCTTGCCCGATGACGAGTGTGCCTACGATAGAGACGGCTGCTCCGATGTACTTCGGCATGCGAACGCCAGCTTCCCGCAATATTTCAAAAGTCAATTCCATCATGAGTGCTTCGATAAAGGCGGGGAAGGGAACAGCCTCCCGCTGTGCTGCCAGACCGATCAGCAGTGAGGTCGGCAGCATTTCCTGATGGAACGTAGTGATGGCAATATATAAGGACGGACCGAGCAGGGAGATAAAAACCCCGGTGTAACGAAGAATCCGGATAAAGCTGCTGATGTCCGCACGCTGATAATAATCCTCCGCTGCATGCAGGAAGGAAACAAACAACGCGGGTACGATAAGCACAAACGGGGTTCCATCCACCAGGATAGCGATTTTTCCTTCCAACAGTTCGGCGGCGATGACGTCTGGACGTTCGGAGTTGTACACTGTTGGGAAAGGGGTGAAAGTTTTGTCCTGGATAAATTCCTCGATATACCCGCCTTCGAGAATACCGTCTACATCAATGCGATTCAACCGCTCATGCACTTCCTCGACCAATTTATGGTTCGCGATCCCATTGATATACATGAGAGCGACATCGGTCTTAGTCACACGACCGATTTGTTTCGTTTCCAGCCATAGATTCGGATCTTTAATCTTGCGCCGGATTAAGGCCGTATTCGTGCCCAGTGTTTCCGAAAATCCTTCCCGTGGTCCACGGACGACATTTTCTGAGGCTGGTTCGGTGACACCGCGATCCTTCCATCCTCCTGCGCTGACCACTATTCCCTTCGTCTCACCGTCAATCAGGATGATTGCATCCCCGGACAACAGCGCGTTATATAAAGTTTCAAAGTCGGTAATATCCCGGATGTCACCGATGGTCAGAGTGTAATCTTTCAAAATCTGCAAGACATTGGAGGAAATTTGAATCCTGCGGTTCACGTCCTCAGACAGGCTGCTATCGAGCATCATCGATTTCATGATAAAGTCGGATACTATATTTTTATCCACTAAACCGTCGGTATAGAGGATCGCGATGGTTTGGCTCCCGTCCTTGCCAATGCGAACTTCTCTGATGATAATGTCGGTGCTGTTACCGACGGTTTGTCTGATCTGCTGAAGGTTTTGTCCAAGACATGCACTGATCGGTTCCTCTGAATGTGCAGGTTGACTCTCGCTGTGCTGGACCTGGGGCTTTTTAACTTTGTTTCTTTTACGAAAACGCATGAACGTTCTCCCTCTCCTTAAGGATTCTTTTAATCCAGTATGGGCCCAGAGGTCTCTTGATAAACTTATTGCTGGAATTATCATATAAAACCATTTATTTTTGCTTTTTTGTGGATGATACGAACATGTAGTTGGGGAATTGTCAGAAGTGAAGGTACCTCCATTATAAGGGATCAGTATGGACCCGGGGGGGGGCCTAGTATTTTTATTGAACACCCTGACTGCACCTTTATTGAATATGTAGAACCTGAAGGACCATTAAGGATTCGATAAAATAACAGCCTGCTTTCAGTGAGTCGCCATCACCGAAATCAGGCTGTTATTTTAATGTAACGAAACAGAAGATAAGCTTGTTCCAGAGCTTTCTGTGCCTGTACCATCTCCGTATGATGACCTCTTCAATATGTTTTCCCATATAGCAGTCCTGAGCAGGGGACTTATGGAAATTGAAGAGATCTCCTAAAACTGCAGCTTCCACGGCTCTGGATTTGTTGTTCCAAAACTCTATTTCTTCATACTAATCTGAAAAACATCTCCTGCCTCGCCGCCGAAAACAATCATCCCGCCTTTTGGGAGGGCGACTGGCTTATCTTTATTAAAGATAGAGGAGAACACAAGCATTCCTTTCTCATCGTAAACGACGTATCCTCCGGTTGCCGGAGCATCAACGCTCATCGTTTTAGCAGCCGAATTGTCACCGATTTTGAACCATACAGCATGACCGTTATCCTCAATCGTGCAGATCGACGTTTTTCCGCCGTAGATCGGATTAACAGCATCCTCACTTAGATAAGACTGCCCATCTATTGTCAAATACTCCTTGTTGTTCACGGTATGGAAGCTCAAATTGAAGGCATCCCTTCCGTTCATAACCGGAATTTCAACGGCATTTACAGCTGTATGCTCATCAACAATTTTAGTACCTGATGCATAGCCGTTTTCACTATCCACAGCTATATTTTTGACTAAGATAGCAGGGGAGAGATAGAATAGCGAATTGATCTTTTCTCCCAACTCATAGTAATTTTTACCGTTTCTTTTTTCCCATGCGGCTTTGGTTGCCTGCTGCAGAGGATTGGCATCAAGCTTCTGATATTCATAAGTGACCATAATCGTTTGCCCGATTCCAGGAATATCCACATATGAATCAAGCTTAATATAGGTATTTCCATTCGATTGTTTGTCAAAGCTTATCGTCACATTGCCATCGTTGTTTTTGAATTGTCCTTTGCCTGTATACACATAGGTTTGTGGCGGGATAATCCCCCGACCAGAGCGGAAAGCTTCATCTCTCCGTTCTTAATCTCCACATCGATCGTTGTGCCAACTGCGCCGTATAATCCAGAATAAGCGAGCTGCTCTTCCGGCATGTTGACCTTCACGGATGGTTCAAAGGTTCGATCCGGCAAAACCTCTTTGATCTTGCCTTTGTCCTGCAAATATTCCAGTAGAACGTTAGATGCAAAAATACTATTGTAGATCGAACTCCCTCCTGATGACAGGACAGCGATTGAAATATTATGCTCAGGCAATGAAGTTAAGGCAGCATGATACACAATGGTATCCCCGCCTTTGGATAAGGCCTTGATGCCGTAATCATCAAACGGAGCCAAGCTGACAGCATCCCAGCCTAAACCATAGTTATAAATGTTTGTCTCCTCAGGTACCCACACGCCATTTCTATATTCAGGATTTTGCATCGCGGTGGATGACTTCTCTGATAAAATATTCGTCCGATTACCGATCAATAAATCCCCGAAAATTGTAAGCTCTTCAGCAGTGGAGTAGAGTCCGCCTGCACCAATGACGTTGGCATTCTCAACTGGCAAAGCCTGTTCCATTGTAGGGTAATAGGTTTTCGCCAGTTTTTCTCTGTCAAAAACACTAAGCGGCGTTTTGGTGGAGATTAATTTCAGCGGCTGGATAACCTTTTGATCCAGAAATTCGGTATAGCTTAAGCCGCTTACTCGTTCCACGAGGATTTCCAGCAGCTGAAATCCATCGTTACAATACACCGAATATTCGCCCGGGTTGGACTTTAAACGCTCAGATTGAAGCCTCAGCAATAACTCATCATGACTGCGGGTATCATTGTCATCGAACAGCATGCTATTTGCATAATGAGTTCCGTAAAGCCCCGACGAATGATTCATAAGCATGCGTGGTGTAATTTTCTTATATCTTTCATCGGCCATGGTAAAATCCTTGATATACGTGACAAGCGGTTGATCGATATCGATTTTGCCCACATCAGCCAGCATCATCGCTGCAGCCGTTACATGCATTTTGCTGACGGAGCCGATACCGAACATCGTGTCCTTCGTAATTGGAGCGTTAGTGGCTTTATTGTGGACACCCGCGCTGTCCGATAATACAATCGAGCCCGAATCCATAATGGCGTACTGCAAGCCGGTTACCCCATAGTCGGACACTATTTTTGCTGCCAGGTTTTGAGCCTTCTCCTGTACGGTTTCCTTGCTGATTTGTGCTGAAGCCGAACTCATGGGTATGACCACAAGCATAGCTGCCATTACTACAGCAATGATTTTCTTCATGCTAACTTCCTCCTTAGGTTCCTTTACCGGAATTCACCGGGGTTTAATGGTCTGTATTCAGCATACAAGAGAGGAGGCTGGTATATGCAAAAACACCCCGAAACGCTAAAAAACAATCCCTAAACAACAGCTTGTTTAGGGATTGTCCGTTCAAAAGGGCAGCATGACCATATTATGAAAGGTTTTTTGCTTGGTTTCAATAGTCATATGTCCGCCGTATTTATCACAGAGTCTGGCGATATTCGTGAGCCCGATGCCATGATTCTCCGGGTTAGGCTTTTGGCTGCGCAAAGGAACGACTTCATTATCCATATGGTTAAGAATGTGTATGAACAGTGCGGATTCATGGGAAAATATCTTGATCACGACGTAGCGGTCCTCCGCGATTTTCACATGCTTGGAAGCTTCAATCGCATTATCCAGCATATTTCCGAGTACGACACATAAGTCATAGCGATCTATCAATATCTCAGGAGAATACAAGTTCAGCTTCGTATCTATCCGAATGCCATTCGCTTGTCCGATGTTAAGCGTGTTAGTAACGAGGGCGTCTATCACCAAATGGCCTGTATTTACCCGCTGATAAGCGCCTTCGACTTTATTTAACGTCGTTCGGATATGCTCTAATGCTGCCGCTGGCTCATTTCGCTTAATACACTCCTCGATATAGAGAAACTGCTGGTTCGTGTCGTGAATTATTCTTTTGATCGATTTAAAGCTGTGCACAGTCTTTTCATAATTTGCATCCTGGTAGTCCATCTGCTGCTGCAGCTGGGCATTCTCATGCTTGAACTGGAATTTATCAATAATCGTATCAAAAATGTAGATAATCATCACGTTAATAAAAAGAAATCCAATAGCAGAAAGGAAATAATGGATGTTCATCTCATTGTAATTCGTGAGCACATTCAGCTGGTAGATGCTGATGATAGGAACAAGTATAAATAATATATAGTAACGATAATGCAAAGAGAAGCTTCTGCGTTTGGCAATCAGCCGGATAATCTGAATGACGGCAAACATAATCGTGAAGCTGAGCAGGGTGGCCTTGAATAACAAGTTCTGATTCTGTTCATTTACTGGATCAAGACTGGTAAGGTCAACCGAATCCAACAGATAAAAAAAATAGATCGAAATAAAATTAACAATAGACATTAACACACCATACAGCACAGTAAAAATGATCTTTGTTTTCAGTTCCACAGTATAGGCTAGCGCCAAACTAAAGATGACCACTAAAGCCAGGATCGAAGAAATCACAAAGGAAACCGGAACGGAAATATAAACGTAACCAAGCACCCCGAAAATAATAAAGTAAATCCACCGCTTTTGCTTTTGGGCAGATTTGTCAAACACCGAGTTAAAGAAATAAATGATCTGAAGGCACATCACAACCTCAACACACAACCCAAACATCCAGTTGTTCGTAATCATCTCAATGGACCTTCATTATCATAAATTTGGTGTAACAATCCTTAACCTCTTTCAGTTTAGAGCGGCCGATCGGCAGCTGAGTCCCACCCGACATAAGCACAACCCCGCTGGCGAACTTCTGCACATGAAGCAGATTGATAATGACGGAACGGTGGATTTGCAGGAAGTTGTTGTCTTTGAGTGCCAGAGCATAATCGGCAAGGATGCCTTTACTTTCATAGATTTGATTGAGGGTAATAAAATTCAGCTTACTTTTTATGGTTAGGCTTTTAGCAGCTTCGATCGCAATGATATCATCATGCTTCAGCACAACTTCTTCAAAGGCTGACTTGATGATCATAAATTTTTTATCAAGGGCTTGGAAGTATTGGCATAGCTTGATCATTTTCTCCTCCAACACCTGGGGAGTAATAGGTTTGATTAAATACTGGAAGGTCATTACGTCAAAGCTTTCCACCATATATTCCGGGTAGCTTGTCAGAAACATGATTTGTTCATCCAGGTGTTTTAAACTCCTTATTTGGCGGGCAGTCTGAATCCCGTTTATACCCCCCATCTCAACATCCAATATTATTATGTGAAAAGGGGGTTCATTACGCTCATAATGAGAGACAAGCTGCTCCCCCGAGCTGAATTCCTCAATTTCAAAATCAATATTCACCTTGATCGACAACGCAATCAGCAAGCCTTTGACAATCTCTCTTTGTTTGTCCTCATCATCGCAAATAGCCACTCGATACATAGTGGATCACCTCTCATTTTTAATGCCGCTGTTCTAGAGCTTGATCTAACTATCATACAAGCTTTCGGGCTTGAATAAATCATTTTTGGATGAAATGCAGATTTAGATCCCTCAAGTGCATACGGAAACGAATTCTCTCAAATTCCTATGTATCAAAACTGCAGTATAAAAAGCGTACTGCCAGCAATTGCAGAACGCTTTTATTATTTCAACAGAATTTAACGAAAAGTGATTTGAGTCTTTGCATAATTTACAAATCAGCTATTTTGAATATGACAAAGCTGCTCATATTTACCTGCTGATTTCCGGCAAATGGTAGTAATACAGCATTTGTAGTACCTGTATTTGTAAGACGTATTGCATCACCGGCATTAATTGGAATGATCCCTTGCCCAACCAGATGTACATCATTTGCCGTGCTTGTGTTATTTCCAGAAATGGTTATGGATTGTTCAAAATTATTCACTGTAACTACAAAAGCAGCACCTGGTAGTACAGCATCCCCTTGAATGTACAAAATGTAGTTAACATAATATAATCCTGATTGTTCTGCTATTGCCGCTCTTGCACCAGCATCGAAAGTAAATCCTCTTTTCGGATCTGATATTAGTGAAGATAATGGTATAGAAACATTTGGAGGTATAACTGTTGGAGCTGTAGATACTAACACTAAATCTGCAAAAGCGCTGGATAAGGTTCCTTGAGGGCCAGTAGATCCTGTTGGGCCTGCTGGACCAGGTAATCCTTGGGGTCCTGTTGGTCCTGCCGGGCCAGGTAATCCTTGAGGTCCTACTGGGCCTGGTACTCCCTGAGGCCCCGTTGAGCCTAGTAATCCTTTAGGTCCAGCTGAGCCTGATAAGCCTTGAGGTCCTGTTGGTCCTGTTGGTCCTTGAGGTCCTGCTGGTCCTTGATGTCCCGTTAGTCCTTGAGGTCCCGCTGGTCCCTGAGGTCCCGTTGGTCCTTGAGGTCCCGCTGGTCCATGGGCTCCTGATAATCCTTGAAGTCCCTCGGGACCCTGAGGCCCGGGTACTCCTTGGGGGCCTGGTAATCCTTGAGGTCCTTGGGGTCCCTGAGGGCCCTGAGGTCCTTGTGGACCTTGAGGACCTGCTATTCGGTTTTTCACACCCATAATATCATCCCCTCTGATCGATATGCCGTTAGTATATATACCCAGGAGTTTATTTGTCTGGGCATATTTATAATTGGGCTAATAACTGATTTTTTAAATGTGATGTTTATTTACCGTAATTAATCATATTGTGGGTTATCACCTTAAATGGGGGCATCCTGATGTGGATAAAATGGTCTAATGATTCAGAACATATTGTTTTACCTAATAAATATAGTTTACAATTTGGCGCGCAGATTCCTCCAATAATAAAATTTCACTTTGGTTCGTTTGAAACAGAAAAAGAATTGACACTAAGTACCCTATTAACAAAGGATACAATCGTTTTACCTATATCAATTAAACTCAATTTTATGATTCCTGATACACTTCCTTATGATTTAAGAATAGATGAGAATGGTCTGCATCTCGGCCCGGTAATTGCTATTTTAACTTCGAGAGTACATGTTTCCCCAGGCATTAGAACAAAGTACCTTGAATACCTGTGGGATTATAAGAATTTACATGGATTAATTTACCTTTGTCCCTTAGAGGGGATTAATCCTGCGAAAACAGGAATAGAAGGTTACTACTACCAACCAGATGAATTAGGAAGCGCAGGAATTTGGAAGAAAGGGGTATTTCCATACCCTAATGTTGTCTATCGCAGGATTGGAGTAAACAGAAACGATAAATACGACCACTTGCTGGTTACTGTTGGCCAAAAGATCTTTAATCCAAGCTTTTTAGATAAATGGGCAGTGTGGAAGGCTCTTCAGGATAATCCTAAGATAAATCCCCATCTACCTAAAACAGCATTATTGAGAAATGCAAAAGAGGTTATTTGCATGTTAAAAGACTATGGTTCAGTTTATCTTAAACCGGTGAGCGGCTCCTTCGGCAGAGGTATAGTAAAGATCGAATTAACCAACAAGGGTTACCTTTGGAAGCATAAAAATACAAAAAAAAAGTTGAGTCAAAAAAAATTAATAAAGATATTGTGTTACTACAAGAGGCGGCGGGCTTACTTATTTCAGCAGTCAGTAAGTTTGAAAGTCCATAATAAACACGTCGACTTTCGAGTGATAATGCAGAAAAACAATACACAAACCTGGAACTGTACTGGCATTATTGCTAGATATGGTATGAAAGGAAAGCATTACACCAATGATGTAAGTGCGCTGAAATTGGGAGTGGATGGTTTAAAAAATGCATTACATTTAAATGATCTACAGACTAAACTCAAGACTCAGGAAATTCTGTCTTTATGTACTTTGGTTTGCGAAAACCTGGATGAGTTACATGGACCCTATGCAGATTTAGGTTTAGATGTGGCAATTGATACTAATTATAAGGTGTGGTTACTTGAGATCAATTTTAGGCATATGCATAACATTGCTGCACTAGTTGGCCAACAGAGTAGTATGTATAGTAAGGTAATAACACGCCCGTTAGAATTTGCAAAAGCATTTGCTGGATACAGCACTCCATAAACATAGTTTATTTCGGACAACGTTTTTTAGCTTTATCAACTGAATATATCTTTAGATTACCGGTTTATTCTAACCGGTTTTTTTACGTACAGTAAGAACTAACGATGATACCCGAGTTAGAGTTTCATTCTCTAAAGATAAGGGTATATAAGCTATATTTTCGAAATATAACCGCAAGCAAGTCACAAGTTGGGAAGTGAGGGGCGTCATGGATTCTGCAGTCAACATCCTGCTCGTAGACGATCACCCGGAAAACTTGGTTGCCATTGAGGCCGTTCTCAGCGGAGAACCTTATCGTCTGGTTCGGGCATATTCCGGTATTGAGGCTTTGCGCTGTTTATTGGAAGAGGAGTTTGCCGTCATTGTCATGGATGTGCAAATGCCGGAAATGGACGGGTTAGAGACAGCCAGCATCATCCGGACCCGGGAGAAAACCAAATTCGTCCCCATCATCTTTATGACAGCCACCAGCAATAAAATGGAGCATATCTTCGCAGGCTATTCCGTTGGTGCTATGGATTATATGACGAAACCCTTCGTTCCGCAAATTTTTAAATCCAAAATCGAGGGGTACGTCAGTATGTATGAAGCTAACAAAACCCTTCAGATCCAAAGTGAAATGTTGAAGAAGCAAACGAGGCAGTTAGAGAAAACCAATCAGGAGCTGATCCAAGCCAAGGAAACGGCGGAGATCGCTTCCCGTGTGAAATCAGAGTTTCTGGCCATGATGAGCCATGAAATCCGGACTCCGCTGAATGGGATCATAGGCATGTCTGATCTGCTTCTTGCCTCCGATTTGCCGGAAGAATATTCAGAGATGGCAGGGATTATCCATACTAGCAGCAATGCACTGCTTTCTGTCATCAACCATGTCCTCGACTTTTCAAAAATTGAATCCGGAAAAATGGAATTGGAGGAGGAACCCTTCTCCCTTCAGCACTGCCTGATTGAAACGATTGATTTGTTTACAGCCAAAATCAGGGAACGGAATCTGGAAGTGGTGGTGCTGGTTGATCCTTCGCTGCCGCCATGTATAAAAGGGGACATGAATCGCCTCCGTCAGGTGTTGAATAATCTGGTGGGTAATGCCGTAAAGTTTACGCATGAAGGCAGTGTATACATAATGGTAAACAAGCTCGCGGAGACGGAGAATTCGCTAACGCTTGAGTTTATGATTAAAGATTCCGGGATCGGAATCCCTCCGGATAAGATAAACGAACTGTTTCAGCCGTTCTCCCAGTTGGATGCCTCAACTACACGTAAGTTCGGAGGCACGGGGCTCGGATTATCGATCAGCAAATCCTTGGTTGAACTAATGGGCGGCACGATCCGGGTAGAACCATCGAATGAACCCGGCGCAACATTCATTTTTACAATTGCAGTCAAGACGCTCATGAGCCCAATTCAACCTCCAGACGAGTCAGATCGGAAGCCGCTGCATACGGATGCTACAACCCAGAGCCATACGCCGGCTCCGATTCGTGTCTTGGTTGGAGAAGATGACAACGTAAGCCGGAGGCTAATGAAACAAATGCTGGAAGCACTCGGCTTCTTTGCCGATTTGGCGGAGAACGGCACAGAGGTACTGGCAGCTTTGGAACAAACGCCTTACGATCTGCTTTTCCTCGATCTCCGAATTCCCTTCAAAGAGGGCTGGGAGACTGTACAAGAAATCAAAACGAAAGTTAAAGACAAACAAACTGTGATCATTGCCATGACGGCTAACGTTTCTAAGCAAACGATGCAGTGCTGTTTGTCCTCGGGCATGGATGATTTTATCGCCAAGCCTGTTCGATCAGAAGAGATAAAACAGGTCATTCAAAAATATGTGATGGAAAAGGGGCAGTGTTGAGTTTATGAGCAATCAAGACCAAATCAACGAAACGAACGACGATCAAATTGGCGTCGGCGAACTGCTCAACGCCTTAATGGCGATGAAGAAAGGCAACTTCTCCTACAGGATGCCCTATGACCGTACGGGTATGGCTGGAAAGGTAGCGGATACATTTAACGAGATTATGGATATTCAGGAAGCTCTGGTGTCTGAAGTCCAGACAGTAGCCAAGGTTGTCGGAAAAGAAGGGAATCTTTCGAGAAGGTTTGTGCAGAAGAATCTGGGTGGATCATGGGAAACGATTACTGATTCGTTGAATGGTCTGGTCATCGACTTGATTCAACCGACGAGTGAGATGGTCCGGGTTATTAACGCCGTAGCCAAAGGCGATCTGTCCCAGAAGGTGGAACTTGAAATCGAAGGACGAGCTCTTACGGGTGAATTCCAGAGAACAGCAAGCAACATTAATATGATGGTGAATCAGCTCAGCACCTTTGCCTCCGAGGTTACTCGTGTGGCGCGCGAGGTCGGTACGGAAGGAATCTTGGGCGGCCAGGCAGACGTCAAAGGGGTATCGGGCACATGGAAAGATCTTACGGACAGCGTGAATTATATGGCGACAAACCTCACGGATCAAGTGCGTAATATCGCGGCGGTAACCACTGCTGTCGCAAATGGTGATCTGTCAAAGCAAATCACGGTTAATGCGCGCGGAGAGATTCTCGAACTCAAGAATACGATTAACACGATGGTGGACCAGTTGTCCATGTTCTCCTCCGAGGTTACTCGTGTGGCGCGGGAGGTTGGCACAGAGGGCAAACTCGGCGGGCAGGCGGATGTCAAAGGCGTATCCGGCACTTGGAGAGATTTAACCGAAAGCGTTAACTACATGGCGTCCAATCTGACTAACCAAGTGCGTAACATCGCAGTTGTTACGACTGCGGTCGCAAATGGCGACCTGTCGAAGAAGATTACTGCTGATGTGCAAGGCGAAATCCTGGAGCTTAAGAACACCATCAACACGATGGTGGACCAATTGTCCACCTTTGCTTCCGAGGTTACCCGGATGGCGCGTGAGGTCGGTACGGAAGGGATACTCGGCGGGCAGGCGGATGTTAAAGGCGTATCCGGCACATGGCGGGATTTAACGGAAAGCGTTAACTACATGGCGTCTAACTTAACCAACCAGGTGCGTAACATTGCGGAAGTGACCACCGCCGTTGCCAAGGGCGATTTGTCGAAGACAATTACCGTTGATGCGAAAGGTGAAATCCTCGAATTGAAAAGCACAATCAACATCATGGTGGACCAGCTCAGCAACTTTGCCTCCGAGGTTACCCGTGTGGCGCGGGAGGTTTCAACAGAAGGAATCCTCGGCGGGCAAGCGGATGTTAAAGGGGTATCCGGCACTTGGAAGGATTTAACTGACAGCGTTAACTTTATGGCTGGTACGCTGACCGATCAGGTGCGCAATATCGCTGAAGTGACGACTGCGGTTGCGAAAGGGGATCTATCCAAACAGATCACGGTTAATGCGAAAGGCGAAATCCTTGAGCTTAAGAACACAATTAACACGATGGTGGAGCAGCTTTCCACCTTCGCTTCCGAGGTTACACGGGTGGCGCGCGAGGTTGGTACCGAGGGCATGCTGGGTGGACAAGCCCAAGTTAAAGGCGTTGCGGGTACATGGCGAGATTTGACCGAGAGTGTAAACTATATGGCTTCGAACTTGACCAACCAAGTGCGCAACATCGCCGTCGTGACGACGGCCGTCGCAAACGGAGACCTGTCTAAGAAAATCACGGCGGATGTCCAAGGCGAAATCCTCGAGCTCAAAAATACCATCAATACGATGGTGGACCAACTCTCGATGTTCTCCTCCGAGGTTACGCGGGTAGCGCGTGAGGTAGGTACGGACGGGAAACTGGGCGGACAAGCACAGGTTAAAGGGGTTGGAGGGACCTGGAAGGATTTGACTGAAAGCGTTAATAACATGGCCCGGAATCTGACGGACCAGGTGCGGAATATCGCGGACGTTACGACGGCGGTAGCAAAGGGTGACCTGTCCAAGAAAATCACCGTAGATGTCAAAGGCGAAATCCTTGAACTCAAAAATACGATTAACACAATGGTGGACCAGCTCTCGACCTTCGCCTCCGAGGTTACACGCGTAGCGCGCGAGGTTGGCACAGATGGAAAACTTGGCGCGCAAGCGGAAGTTAAGGATGTTTCCGGTACGTGGAAAGATTTGACCGATACGGTTAACTATATGGCCAGTAACTTGACCATTCAGATGCGCAACATTGCCGGCGTTACAACGGCAGTTGCGAACGGGGATCTGTCCAAGAAAATCACCGTCGACGTAAAAGGTGAACTATTGGAACTGAAGAACACGATAAACACGATGGTGGATCAACTAAATTCGTTCGCATCCGAGGTTACGCGGGTGGCGCGGGAGGTCGGTACGGACGGCAAGCTGGGCGGACAAGCTCAAGTGCGCGGCGTCGGCGGAATCTGGAAAGACCTCACCGATAACGTTAACATCATGGCGACCAATCTGACGGATCAGGTGCGCGGGATTGCCAAGGTCGTGACCGCAGTTGCAAACGGCAACCTGAAGCAGAAACTGACTGTTGAAGCCAAAGGCGAAATTGCCGAACTGACGGATACCATCAACAATATGATCGAGACGCTGGCCACCTTCGCCGACCAGGTGACCACCGTGGCGCGGGAGGTAGGTGCCGAAGGGAAACTGGGTGGACAAGCGAACGTGCCTGGCGCAGCCGGTACTTGGCGCGATCTCACCGACAATGTTAACTACATGGCGAGTACGCTGACCACTCAGGTGCGTGCGATCACCAATGTCGCCACAGCGGTGACGAACGGTGATCTGTCACGTGCCATCGACGTATCCGCATCCGGAGAAGTCGCAACGCTGAAAGACAACATTAACGAAATGATACGGAACCTGAAGGAAACAACCCGGATCAATACGGAGCAGGACTGGCTCAAAACCAATCTCGCCAAATTCTCACGGCTGCTTCAAGGACAAAGAGACTTGTATGCGGTCAGCCGTATGATCCTGTCCGAGCTGGCTCCGCTCGTGTCCATGCAGCATGGTGTCTTCTACATCAATGAACCGTTTAACGGCGAACCGGTGCTGAAGCTGTTTGCCAGCTACGCTTACCAAAGCCGCAAACATTTGGCGAACGAATTCCGGGCCGGGCAAGGGTTGGTCGGCCAGTGCCTGATCGAGAAACAGCGGATCCTGCTCACTAACGTGCCAGGTGACTATGTCGTGATATCGTCCGCTTTGGGAGAAGCCGCACCTCTCAACATCATTTTGCTGCCGATCATATTCGAAGATCAGGTGCTGGCGATTCTGGAACTTGCATCCTTCCGCCCATATAGTGATATCGACATCGCCTTCTTGGATCAGCTTACGGAATCCATCGGAATCGTGATTAACACGATGCAGGCGAACCAACGTACGGAGGAGCTGCTGATCCAATCGCAGTCACTCACCGAAGAGCTCCAAAAACAGCAGATGGAGCTGCGGAATACGAACGACGAGCTCGAAGATAAAGCAAAGTTGCTCGTGCTGCAGAAGGCGGAAGTGGAAAGCAAAAATCATGAGGTAGAGGTGGCCAAACGATATCTGGAGGAGAAAGCGGAACAGCTTGCCCTCACGTCCAAGTACAAATCCGAATTTTTAGCCAATATGTCGCACGAACTTCGTACCCCGCTGAATTCCTTGCTGCTCTTGGCAGAACAGCTTGCCGAGAACCCGGAGGACAATCTTCACGAGATTCAGGTGAAGTTCGCGAAAACCATTCAGGACTCTGGACTCGAATTACTTAATCTTATTAACGATATTCTCGATCTGTCCAAAATCGAATCAGGCACAATCACACCAGATTACAGCGATGTATCTTTGGCCGAACTGACAGGCGGGCTCGACCGTACTTTCCGCCACATGGTGGACGCTAAGAAGCTTGACTACAGAATCAAAATTGATCCCGGTGTTCCGGCAAGCTTAGTGACGGACTTCAAGCGGCTTCAGCAAATTTTGAAAAACTTGCTTTCGAACGCCTTTAAGTTCACGGAGCAAGGGCAGATTATGCTTCAGATCCGGAAAGCAAGCGAGGGCTGGCACCAAGAAAATGAATCACTGAATCGTGCTAAAACGGTCATTTGCTTCTCCGTCAGCGACACGGGAATCGGCATCCCTCATGAGAAACAGCAGATCATTTTCGAAGCCTTCCAGCAGGCGGACGGCAGCACGAACCGGGAATATGGCGGAACGGGCTTGGGACTTGCAATATCCCGGGAAATTGCCGAGATGCTGGGTGGAGAAATCACTCTGTACAGTGAAGTGACCAAGGGAAGCGTATTTAATTTGTACCTGCCAACTGAAGCGGAATTCACGGAACCGGAGATCAAGAGAACACATGTACCAGAGGTGATTGATATCACCCCGCCCAAACGCAGAAGCAGCCTAGTCAGAGCGGCGGAAGACACTTTGATTGACGACCGGGATAACATTGAACCGGGTGACCGTGTATTCCTGATTGTGGAGGATGATCAGAAGTTCAATGAAATTATTCTCGACCTCCTCCATAAAAAAGGAATCAAAGCTGTCATTACGGCCAGCGGGTGGGATGTCCTGGAACTCGTTCAAAAGTACAATCCGATCGCCATAACGTTGGATCTGCATCTTGGTGGGGATACGAACGGTTGGCTGGTACTCGATCAGCTGAAGAACGATATCCATGTGCGGCATATTCCGATTTGCGTCATGACCGTTGACGAGGACGAGGTGCTTCTGCTGCAGAAGGGTGCTCACGATTATTTCCGGAAACCTGTGACGAACGAAGAGTTGGAGAATGCTTTGGATCGTCTGAACCAATTTGCGGACAAGAAGGTTCAAAATCTGTTGGTGATCGTCCATGATGAGCAGGAGCGCAAGCAAATTGTCGACCTGCTAAGCAATCAGGATCTCAAGATCACGGCAGTGGACACGGGGCGCAAAGCGTTGAACCAGATCAACACGAAAGATTTTGATTGCGTCGTGCTGGACAACAGCTTACCGGATATGAATCTTATTCGATTCGCCCGAGATATGTACAAAAATGCCAAAAACAAAAGAGTTCCCGTCGTAGCCCGCCTGAGCAAGAAGTTAACACCGGCGGAGGAGAACGAGTGGGATGAGTTAGTCAAAATGGTGGTTCTCAAAGAGGTGAAGTCGAATCTCCAATTGATCGATGAAACGACTCTCTTCCTGCACAGTAAGGCGGAGAAGCTCCCTTCCGGCTCAAGGGAAAAGCTGGTCAAACTGCATAATTCGGATGAAATGATCGAGTATAAGAAAGTGCTTGTGGTGGATGATGATATCCGGAACATTTTTGCACTAACGTCAATTTTGGAACGCCATCAAATGAAAGTCATTCCTGCGGAGAACGGCCAGGATGCCATTAACCTTCTGGAACAGAGTCCGGACATCGAAATCGTGCTGATGGATATCATGATGCCGGGTATGGACGGTTACGAAACAACCCGCGCTATCCGGCAGAAAGAGCAATTCAAGAACCTGCCCGTTCTTGCACTCACAGCGAAAGCCATGAAGGGAGACCGGGAGCTGTGCCTCGAAGCCGGCTGCTCGGATTACATCACCAAACCGGTCAACAGCGCACAGTTGTTATCAATGATGCGCACATGGCTAGACCAATAACCCATACGTTCGATAAGAAAGCCCTCGTCCTAAAGACGGGGGCTTTTAGACGTTATCTAAACGATTTCCAAGAACAACAGACCGATTAGCCCATGGATAGACCAGCTATCGGAATAAACAGGCGATTATCGGAGGCTATCACTCCTCTAAATTTATATTTCCTGAAGCTGAATGCACACTCAGCGTGGAAGCTTCCGTATTAGCCGTGCCTACCGTGCCCTTTAGGCTTTGGCCGCCGCCGTCCGTCTGAATCTCTGTGGATGCCTCGACGCCTAAGTTGATCTTGCCCGATTGGGTAGATGCATCAACCTCCCCCGTGAAGCCGTTGACGGTGATATTGCCTGAATCGGCGTTCAGCGAGATTGTCTGTGCCTGGCCTTCAAAGGTTATATTGCCGGAAGCTGTGGCCAGACGGATGGATTCATAGCTTTGTTCCGGCAGTTCCAGGTAGAGGGTCTCATTCTTTAAATGGATGAATCCGGATGCCGGTTCAGTGTTAACGGTAAGCACCCCCGCCTCCAGCCCCGCCGGCAGCTCACCGCTTGTTTTCATACGGAGCTTTACTTCTGAATCCTTGGAACGGCTCACCTTAATGGATTGTCCTTCAGTTTTCACTTCAATCTGCTGTACCTTGGATCCCTCGAAAGAAGCTGTTTTCTCCACAGCTTTGTCCCCGCAGCCTGCAAGTACGAGGATAACGAACGCTGCCGCGATGAGGACAAACCATTTCTTGCCTTTATATTTTGTCATATGGATCTCCTTCTTATTGATAAATTACCGGTCTGCAAAAGCCGGGTGGTTATGCCTGCAGCGAATAAAAGAATGGTCAAGATGAGATAAAGCGCAGGGTTCCTTTCGAATATCCCCAAAAAGTCAAGTGAGGGAACATGATTGAGCGGTCCCACATACCACCAGAGCAAATAAATGACCTCAAACAACTTTTTTGAGCCGCCTAATGTGCCCAGTGCAAGCGCCAAAGTTGGAATAAAGAGGATAGCCGTTCCCCAAGCCAACAACGAAGACATCTGACCCTCCACGATGAAGCGAAGGATTGCACCCGTCGAAAACAGCAAGGTGATGAAGACGCCGGAGAGCCATTCTGTCAACCACTTTGCCAGCGGCGAACTGCTGGACAAGATAAGTTCAGTGGTGAAATTATGTTTATCCCGCGTGCCTAACTGCGACCATAAAGCTAGGGGCCATATCATAATAAAAGGCAGCCAGTTGTTTATGGAGTTTGGCGTAATCAGCATAGGTCCTGAAATGAGCACTATAGCGGGCAGCTTCCACCACAGGGACATGCCTTTCAGCATAAGCTTCAGCTCGGCTTTGACCCGCCCGGGCAACCTTGCACTCTTCACTTTTATTGCCGGAGACAGCTTCAGCGAGACACTGTGTTCTATGCCCGCAAGCGGAAAAGATGTTGTTTTCCCCTTGCCCGATGCAAGCAGCGGATGAGCTTTGGATGAGCTTTCCGAGTTTTCAAAACGCCGAAACAGCAGGGCTGAAAGGACGATACCCACTATACCCGCAGCTATCCAGACTAGCCGGATTAGGACAAGCGAACGATCCCATGCTGCGCCTTCCCACACAAACGTGGAGATCGGGCCCTGTGTCGGATAATACCCAAAGCTTCCGCTCTCCTCAAGACTGGAGAGGGTAGGATAATGCTCCGCTGCACTGTGGGCCATCGTTTTCAGAATACCGTTGATGCCGAACAAATCCCCCCAATCGCTTGGCGCGGCAATGGACACCGCACCGACAGCGATCCACAGGCAGAAGAACAACACATTTCCCAAAACTCCCTTAAAACCGGGAAACACATCAAACAGGATGGTTAAGGAAGAGAGCAGAAACAGGGAGGGGAAGGTTACATAAAAAAAGGGAGCCATATAATCCATTAGCCGGAGCTGGGAATCTTCTCCCCGAAGCAGCTGCATGGCCATAAATGCCACTACCAAAACAGCTCCAATCACCAGCAGTACCACAAAATTCGCCGCCGCCTTACTGGCGATATATCTGATTTTCCGGACAGGGGCGGAGGCGATTAACGGCCCGAGCTTCAGGTGAGCATCTCCCGATATTTGGCTTCGAAGCATGAAAAAACCGAACAGCCAGAGCAGCATTGTGGACAGCATCGCCGCAAGTCCGCCCAGCCAGGCCGAATTATAGATGCCTCTGACCCCGCCGATATAAAAGATTTCATACCCGGAAGCAGCATCCGGTACGCAGGCATAACCGGCAAACACGCTGATTCCTATGACGAGCAGGAAGGAATAACTGCGCATCTGACTTTTCAAATTGCTTTTGATAATATAAAAGTAGGCTGAGAGAGTACGGATCATGGCTGAACTCCTAACGAGGACACAGTATACAGGTACGCATCCTCCAGTGAAGCGGGCAGCAGGGTGGCATTTGCGCTGGGGCGCAGATCGGAAACGATCCGGGTATGGATGCCGTCGCTGCGCTGAATGGCGCTGCTTATCGTGTATTTGGCCTGCATGTCCGGCAGGGAGGAGGCAGGCAGGATGCAGTTCCAGACCTTCTGCTCCACACTCTGAATCAAGTTCTCCGGTGCCGCATGCTTGACAAGCCGTCCCTTCGCCATCAGGGCGATGGAGGGAGCGATGGACTCAATGTCGGTCACAATATGCGTTGATAAAATAATGATTCTATCTCCTGACAAGCTGGACAATAAATTGCGGAATCCGATTCTTTCTCCGGGGTCCAGTCCGACCGTAGGTTCGTCGACAATGAGCAGCGACGGATCATTAAGCAGAGATTGGGCAATGCCCACCCGCTGTCTCATGCCGCCCGAGAATCCGCCGAGCAGCCGTTTCCGGTCGTTTGAGAGATTTAAAATTTCCAGCAGCTCGTTGATTCGGGACCGGGCGGACCGGGCGGACAGACCTTTCATTGCCGCTATGTATTCCAGAAATTCAAGCGGGGTCAGATTCGGATACACGCCGAAATCCTGCGGCAAATATCCCAGCTCCTTCCGCAAAACCTGCGGCTGCTTGGCAATATCCACACCGTTCCATTTGATGCTCCCTTGACCCGGTTTCTCAATAGTCGCAAGCATCCGCATTAATGTGGATTTACCGGCACCATTTGGGCCGAGCAGTCCGGTCACACCCTGTTTGAGCTTCAAGGTAATGCCGCTAAGGGCCTGCTTTGCGCCGTAGCTTTTAGATACCTGTTCAATTTGCAATTCCATCTCTATTCCTCCGTCACAATCCAATTGCCATACCATTCCTTGGCGGCGTAACATAAGATTAGCCCACAAAAGTAAAAACAAAGCAAAATTGCGGTTAAAAGGAAACAGCTGGCAAGAGAAATTCCAAAAGGAATGATAAACTGAGAGAGAACTTATGCACTCAGGGAGGAAATACTGTTGCTGAATGACAATATGAATGCAGAGAAAATTCTACTGGTCGATGATGAGCTGGGGATTTTGACCTTGCTGGAGATTACGTTGAAGAAAGAGCGCTACCATAACATCACAAGCTGCTCAACCGGGGAACAAGCATTATTTTTCGTGAAAAATCATACCTATAACCTGATCCTGCTGGATGTAATGCTGGGGGATGTGAATGGCTTTGACCTGTGCCGTGAGATCCGCAAGCATACAGACACACCAATTATTTTTATCACCTCCTGCGCAAGTGATTTCGATAAATTGACCGGGCTCGGGATCGGAGGGGATGATTATATTACGAAGCCTTTTAATCCGCTTGAGGTCGTTGCCCGGATCAAAGCTTTGTTCAGAAGGCAGAACCTCACCCAAGCCTCTTCTTACGGGAACTCGGAAAGTGAAAGGAACAAGGAATACAATTACGGGCGTTTTATTCTGAGGCCTGCGGACGCTGCATTGATCGTGAATGGACAGACTGTGGAATGTACGGCCAAGGAGTTGGAGCTGCTCAGCTTCTTTTGCCGGAATCCGAACCGGATCTATACGACATCTCAAATCTATGAACTGGTATGGGGCAGCCCCGGGTATGGCGATGAGAAAACAGTCACTATTCATATTTCCAAGATCCGGAAAAAGCTGGACGACAATCCGAAAGCCCCCGAGCTGATCATTAACCTGAGAGGGATCGGTTATAAATTTGTGCCACCGGTCAAGGGGTTCTGAGATGAAAACGGGATTTCGGTTCAGTGTCCATTTTGCCATCGGATTAATTGCCTGGATGCTTGGACTCGGCATTACCATGATGATTACCGTGGATGTGCTGTTTCCTCTGCTGGGCCTGCTGGAAGGGCAGGAGTATTATGATCTGTACATTCTGGCGGTATTTGTGCTTAATATTACCGGATGCAGCGTGCTGTTCGGCTGGTACTTCGGGAGTCCGTTAAGATTCATGATGTCTTGGATTGCTTCCTTATCGGGCGGGAATTTCGAACCTCCGACTGCAGCAAAGGGCATCTTCAAACGGAACCAGAAACTGAAATCCCGCTACCGGCTGTACAGCGAATTGATAGTGAACATTGAGTCGCTGTCCGCCAGCCTGAAGAAGTCCGAACTCGAACGCCGTAAGCTTGAAGATAACAAAAAAGATTGGGTGGCCGGCATCTCGCATGATCTCAAAACACCGTTAACATATGTCACGGGATACTCAGCTCTACTGCTGAATGAAGAGTACAGCTGGAACGCGGAGGAACAGCGAACGTTTCTGCAAGAAATCCAGTCCAAAGGGCTGCATATGGAGGAATTGATCAGCGACATCAACCTCTCTTTTCAGATAAATGAGGATCATGCCTCTTTGCCCATGCAGTTTGGCACTCTGGAGTTGATCGGCTTCCTGCAGCGGCTGATCGCCGATGTCGGCAACGATCCAAGAGCAGTGTCCTACCTGTTGAGCCTGGATGCAGAGATAGAGTCGCTGGAGCTTGTTGCTGACGAGAAGGTGCTCTACCGGGCGCTGCAAAATGTGCTGATGAATGCCGTGCTTCATAATCCGGAAGGAACTGCCATTCATGTTACTGTGCGGCGGGAGGGAGAGGAAAGTGCAAATATCATGATTTCCGACAATGGCACTGGTATGGACGAAGATACGCTGAACAATCTGTTTCAAAAATATTACCGCGGAGCAAAAGGCAGCTCCCATAAGCTGGGAACAGGACTAGGTATGGCTATTGTAAAAAACCTGATCCTCGCACACGGCGGCTTCCTGACTGTAGATAGCGAAGTAAGTAAAGGAACCACATTTCATATCCGTCTACCTGTCCGGGTGCATGAAAAGTCTACTTGAGCTTGAGAGATCAGTTGAAATTTTGAACAAGATATGAAAAAATAAGTTGCTGTATCAAATCCGGAACTTCCATGAACAGTACTATCTGGTTTCGGACAAACGGATAAAATTGGACTAGGGGTGAATTTGATGTTTTGGACTCCATTATTTGAAAACGACGTACCAGTAGCACACTTCTGCTCTTAGTGGAGTGAGTGTGACTACATCTCTCCGTTAGGGGCATTTGTGGCCTAATTAAAAAACGGAGGGTATAAAAGATGAAAAACACCTTATTAGGTTCTTTATATTTAACTTTAGCTTCCATGATCTGGGGCGGTATGTACGTTGTTGTTAAAATTGTAGTATCGGTCATACCTCCATTAGAACTTGTATGGATGAGATATTTAGTAGCCATTGTTGCACTTCTAGTTATCGGCTTCATCACACGACAGAACTGGCGAATTGAGAAACGTTATTTTATCTTAATCGTAGCTATTGGGCTCATCGGTAATACGATTTCAATTGTTGCACAGGAAACGGGTACCATGTTATCCACAGCACAAATGGGAGCCATTATAACTTCTTCAACACCAGCATTCATGGTTATTTTTGCTCGCCTTATCCTTAAAGAACAGTTGACATTAAAAAAGGGAATCTCTGTTTTATTAGCGACAATTGGGGTGCTTTTCATTGTTGGAATTGGTGATGTGAATTTATCCAGTACACTTGGAGGTATTGCCCTGCTTATTGCTGCATTAACATGGGCCCTCATGTCTGTACTTGTAAAACGTTTGCCAAGTGATTACTCACAAATTGTGGTAACCACCTATTCCATCTTAGTAGCCCTAATCGTGTTGACTCCTTTTGTATTGCCGCGGTTACACGAGATTAGTATCTCTCAACTGGCTCACCCGACGATTTGGGGAGGACTCTTATATTTGGGTATTGTTTCAACAGCAGGCGGATTTCTACTTTGGAATCGCGGATTGCAAATGCTTAATGCCTCAAGTGGAGGAATATTTTTCTTCTTTCAACCCCTGGTTGGAACATTACTTGGATGGCTTGTTCTAGGAGAGAACATAGGTGTAGCGTTTTGGATCGGCTCTATCCTAATTTTTACAGGTGTTCTATTCGTTATCAACGAGAAAAAATAGTATTTAAGAAACTCCATTCGAATGTATGAAGTGCACCCTTGAGAATAGACATTGGAATAACCCCCTTGTTAACCAATAAAATTCTAGGGGGTGCATTTACAGCCATGCTGATCATCACACTATTCTTTTGGATAGTACCTATCAATAAAGTGCGTACTACTTTTTTATGTGTGCACTGTTTAAACTAACCTTACTTTGAAGTAAGGGAGACGATAAAATGACTAAAAAAACGATACGCCTGTTAATGCCGCAATGGCAAGGGGGAAACAACCCTAACTATTCTTTTGGAGCCGAGCTGCTTGCTTGGTTAGCTCCGGACAATGATCAACCTCTTATTAATGTACCTGTTCAGGCTTATGATGGAACTCCGCTTGAGAATGAGAACGGTATGAATGGAAGAAAACAGCTACTTAAACAATTAGAGGCAGCTTATCATATCATTGATGCTCATAAGCTCCTAAGTGAGAAGATTATTCGCTGATATGTACTTGCAGCCACTGTTGATTTCTCTCCCCATACAATTGCCGGTATGCCCTCAATTTTTATTTCCTGCTTCATCATTTAGTGGAAGTTGAATATACTTATCCCATCGCCGAGTGAATTCAGGAGATATTCCTGAAATTGCCCGGTTTTTTCATAGAAAGATGCTACATTCAACAGTATAATAGTTTCTGTTATTCAAGTTATATTTATGGAGGAAAATGGATCATGAAATACGACTGTTTAATTGTTGATGATGAAGAAGCGCTGTCAACAAGCACCTGTAAATACTTTAATATGCTTGGCGTGAAGACCTATTGGGTAGCAGATGAACAGGCATGTTTTGATTTTTTTACGCAAAACAAGGCCGATTTGATCCTGCTCGATATTAATTTAGGGCAGCAATCCTCCGGATTTGAAATATGCAAAAAACTGAGAAAAGCCACCAATATCCCTATATTGTTTATAAGTGCACGAACCAGTGATGATGATGTTCTGCTTGCACTAAATATCGGTGGAGACGACTATATCCAAAAGCCGTATGCACTCAGTATTATTTTGGCTAAAGTGAAAACGGTATTGAAAAGATATGGGGGCGATGTTGATGTTTTAAGCTTTGGCAGCTTTACGATGGATCTGATCTCGGAAAAGCTGATGAATGATGGCTGCGAGATTAAATTGAAGGCTATGGAATATAAGCTGCTGTCCTACTTAATCCAGAACAAAAATCGCCCTCTCGCCAAAGAGGAACTGTTCTCTAACGTCTGGAATGACGCAATCACCAGTGACGGAACCTTAAATGTCCACATCCGCAAACTGCGTGAAAAAATTGAAGAAAACCCTAATGAGCCGCGTTATATTAAGACGATTTGGGGGACCGGTTATGTATTTGAGACCGATTAGGGGTGGAAGATGAGCATCAAGAAGGTAACATTCTTGGCGGCAGCCATTCTATTCTTTGGCATTAGTGTAATTCTTTTTGTTTTTCGAAGCTTAACTGCAACAGGAACGGATGTTGTTGCTGTAAATGATATTACACAAACGATTGTTGAACATTGGGACACTCTGGATCAGTCTGCCTTGCCAGGTCGTCAATACAGCTTGGAATATACAGTACTGGATAGCCACGGGGAGCTGGTTGGGGCCACAAGACGTGGATTAAGTGAGAATATAGACTCTGCTATCTATAATCGGGATACGATTGTGGATATTTCGCGCAATGACACGGTATTGGGGAAAGTAATTTTTTTTAATAATACAAGTGAACGATGGAAGCATTACAGGGATAAGCTGCTTGTTTTTTTTGGAGTTAATATCATTTTTATCATTTTGTTTTGTTTAATCTATGCAGTATATATCGACAGATCTATTTTTCGCCCTTTTCGTAAGCTGCAGGCATTTGCCCGTCATGTGGCAGAGGGCAAGCTGGATATGCCGCTCGAAATGGAAAAGGGCAACGGGTTCGGTGCATTTGCAGAAAGCTTTGACTTAATGAGAGAGGAACTCGCGAAAGCGCGCGAGAACGAAAGACTGGCAAATCAGAGCAAAAAGGAGCTGGTAGCCTCACTTAGCCATGATATAAAAACGCCTGTCGCCTCCATTAAGGCTGTCTCCGAAGTTATGATTTTGAATTCTGTTATTGAGGATGACATAAGCCAGCTGGAAGTGATTAATGCAAAAGCTGACCAGATAAATACATTGATCACGAATATGTTTAGTGCAACATTAGAAGAGTTACAGGAGCTAACTGTCAGAGTAACGGAAGAGTCGAGTGTATTACTGGGGGATCTAATCAAAAATGTTGACTATAATAATAGAGCTACTATATCGCCTATCCCCGAATGCATTGTGCTAATAGATATGCTTCGGCTTCTGCAGGTAATTGACAATATCATAAGCAACTCTTATAAATACGCGGGTACATCCATTGGTGTATTAGTAAACATCAAAGGACAATATCTGGAGATCGAATTCAAAGACTATGGACGCGGGGTCTCTCCGGAGGAAATCCCACTTCTATTCAATAAATTCTATCGTGCCCGAAATTCAGTCGGCAAAAGCGGAACAGGACTGGGATTGTATATTTCCCAATATCTGATGGACAAAATGTCCGGTGATATCATTTGCAGGAATATAGATGGCGGTTTTGTGGTGATCTTAAGATTACATATCGCGTAAAAAATTTTAGAATTGGTTAAGAACTGTCTAAAGACCCGCTAAGAATTAAAAAGCTAAGATAAGACTGTAAATAAAACTTTAACTGCTTTACAGGCAGTAAGTTTTAACAGTCTTTTTTAATAGGGGGCCACGTAATGAGTCAAGTAATTATCACAACCGATAAGCTTAGTAAATCGTTTTCTACTGGGGGTGTGCAGCAGCACATTCTTAAAAATCTTGATCTGGAGATATTATCCGGGGATTTCACCGTAATCATGGGTTCTTCCGGTGCGGGAAAATCTACGCTCATGTATGCCCTATCAGGTATGGATAAGCCGACGCTAGGCTCCGTTACATACTTTGATCAGGAAATCGCAAAGCTGTCCAATGATAAGCTGGCGGTTTTTCGCAGATTAAATTGCGGATTTGTATTTCAGCAAATGTTCCTGCTCGATAATATGAGTATATTGGATAATGTTATTGCCGCAGGCCTGCTTGTCAGTAATGACAGAAAAGCCATCGCTGCACGAGCAAAAGATCTGTTTGCGCAGGTAGGATTAACTGAAATGATTTGGCGGAAATTCCCTACCCAATTGTCCGGTGGGGAAGCTCAGCGTGCTGCAATTGTGCGTGCATTAATAAACCAGCCAAAGGTTGTTTTTGCCGACGAACCCACAGGCGCTCTTAACTCCGCGGCAGGTAAAGTGGTACTTGATGTGTTGACCGATCTTAACAGCAAAGGGCAAAGCATCATCATGGTTACCCATGATCTGAAATCTGCAAGAAGAGGAAACCGGATTTTATATATGCGTGACGGTGTTATTCATGGCATATGCAACTTAGGCAAATACGTAAGCGGCGACAGGGAGCGGCACGGCAAGCTTCAGGCCTTCCTCACTGAAATGGGGTGGTAAAGTTGCGGAAATTAGCTATGCTCAGCTTTGCAAATATACGAAAAACCAAAGGACACACGGTTTCACTGTTGCTATTGTTCCTCATTGCCGGATTGCTGCTAAATGCGGGCTCGCTAGTGTTTGTGAATTTTGGCAGTTATTTTGAAAAAGTCACCAAAGAGCTTAAGACAAACGATGTGTACTACCTCTTGCCAAATCAGTTATATACCGGAGAGGTAGATGAGTACATCAGAAATAATAATAATGTATCAAACATGCACAAAGAGGATGTGTTATGGGCTTCGGCATCCATCCCCTATAATGGTGAAACACGTAAGACCAGTTTTATTCTCAATGATATGGATAAAAAACGTGATTTCTCTAAATGGAGATTTGTTGAAAAGCATTTACCGCCTGATTCCATGTCCATATATGTGCCGTATATATTGAATATTGACGGTGGTTACAAGCTGAATGACAAAATTGAAGTTACCTTGGAAGATGAAGTTCTTACATTTACAGTAAAAGGGTTTACAGAAGATGCCTTTTTCAGTTCTTTTGATACCGGAACTTTAGGGGCTTATCTTCCTCATGAAACCTATGAAAAGCTTGTACAGAAGCTGGGTAACAAATATAGTTCAACACTTGTTTTTGCTGATCTTGATAAAATAAATAATGAAGTTGAAACAGGGATAGGACAATTAATACAAAAGAATCAAAAATTTGCTGTTTCTACTTTAGCTGCAGCAACCAGTACGGATACATTATCCACCATGGATTTAGATACGTTGAAATCAACCCGTGTTACTATGGCAAATATAGTATCGGTAATGTCCATGGCTTTCGCTATTATTATCGCAGTTGTATGCTTTATCGTAGTGCGGTTTAGAATTGGTAACAGCATTGAAGAAGACATGACCAAAATCGGGTCTTTAAAGGCGATCGGATATACCAGCAGACAAATTATAGGGTCTATTGTAATGCAGTACATGCTTATTGCCTTGGTTGGCAGTATAGCAGGCATATCGTTGTCCTATTTAGCTACGCCAGTACTTTCTAATATGTTTGCCCATCAATCCGGACTTATGTGGGTGCAAGGCTTCGATGGAGCAATCAGCAGTGTTATTCTATGTACAATTTTATTCATTGTTATCATTGTTTCCTTCATTTCCTCGGGACGAATTCGTAAGCTTAATCCGATTGTAGCCTTAAGAGGCGGAATCACAACCCATAACTTCAGAAAAAACCATTTACCGCTTCATAAGTCAATAGGCAGTCTGCCGGTCGTTCTCGGGTTCAAATCCATGCTGCAAAGCAGGAAGCACACCTTCATGATGGCAGTGATCCTTGCCGCTGTATCTTTTGCCAGTACCTTTGGCTTTGTGATGTTTTATAACACTGTTATTGATACAAAGGCATTTGCAGAGACTCCCGGAGTCGAACTTTCAAATGTGATGGCTGTTTTGAATTCGGATAAGGATCAACCAAAGCTTGTTGAAAACATTAAAAACATGAAGAATGTAAGAAAAGTGCTGTATCTTGATGAGGCTAAGATTAAGATAGAGAGCTATGATGTAACTGCTTATGTGATGGAGGATTATTCTGCAAAAGAAACAGATACCGTCTATAAGGGCAGATATCCGCTGCATAGCAACGAAGTTGTGCTTGCCGGTATCTTAGCTGACAAGCTGGATAAAAAGGTCGGAGACCGTGTCACGATAAATGTCGGCGCTAAGCAGGCTGAGTATCTGATCACTGGCTTATCTCAAGGTGCAAATATGGGCGGAATGAATGCGTCGATACGACGGGACGCCTTCCTTAAGCTTAACCCGGACTTTAAACAGCAGAGTCTGCAAATCTATTTAAACAAAAATAGTAAATCTGATGTATTTATAAACAAGCTTAAAAGCGACTATGGAGATTCTATCTCGGCAACAGTAGACATGGATAAAACCCTGGAACAGGGTATGGGCACTTACTTATCAATTGTCTCGAAGCTTGGGATTGGCATGATGGTTATAACCTTAGTTGTCGTGATTCTGGTTCTGTATTTTGTAATTAATTCATCGGTTATTCGTAAGAAACGTGAACTGGGTATACAAAAAGCAATTGGTTTTACAACCTTCCAGCTAATGAATCAGCTCTCGCTTGGATTTCTGTCGCCTATCATGATAGGCGTATTGCTCGGAAGCGCAGCTGGAATTACCCTAACCAATCCATTCATGTCAGTGGCTATGAGTGCTATGGGGATTATGAAGGCGAATTTTATTATCATGACGTCGTGGATTACTTTGCTTGGTGTGGCACTTGTCATTGTTTCTTACTTTACTTCGATGCTGATCACATACCGCATCCGTAAAATATCCGCATATGCTTTAGTAAGTGAGTAAATTCGATAGGGTGGGGACGTGGATAATCACGTTCCTTTTTTTGCTTTAATTATTTGTAATATTTTATATATAACGCTCGGTGCGATACTAATGTGAAAATATCTATTTAAGAAAAATTTAAGATCTACACACCTGGATTTTAAGTTGTTCAGTCTAAACTTTGTACCAAGAAGAAATAGGAGGAACATCAAGCCATTTACGAAGACAGTGCAGAAGCCAAGGTGTTCCTGCTTCACTGACAAAAATTATGGCCGGATTTCGCGAAGATGAGGAGGTTACATATTAAAAACGGAGGTGTCTTAGTGAAAAAAATCTTCATGATTGCATTAACTATAACCATTTTAATTGGAGGAAGCCTCTACTTCCAAACTCAAAGCAGCTACTCAGAATATGTAAGCATGCAGGCTGACAAAACCATCTCAGAGGAATTAAATGCCGTAGATAACAATCCGAAGAATGTCAAGACAGAGAATGAGAAGCTGGGCAATGAGGAGCCCCCAGAGGAGATTTCTTTGGATGTTACGCCAGATGTTGAGAGAACTCCTGAGGATATCGCCTTGGACAAACGACTTGATGCAGATAGAAAAAGTAATGAAAGAACTTATCGGGAGGAAGGAAGAACAGGGTCATCAATTAGGCCAACGATAGAAATTCCGACTTTGTCTATCGATGATTATATAGGTATCTACAAAACTGTTGATGCATACATGAGAGAAAATTCGGATCGGTTTCCCGAGCCGGCAGACAATGGCACCAGAGGAAGCACTTCTGATCCGAGAATCCAAAATATTCTATATGCAGAAGAAAAATCAGGTATCATAGCAGGATTTGAAGATGAAAACCTGGTGGCATGGGCAGTGAAAAAGCTGGACGGAGCATATACCAACCTCTTGCTAGGGAGAACGTCTGCGGGAGAGGACTGGCAAGTTCTCTCAGAAGGAGACGTATATCAGTTGAGAAAGGAAATTAGCGATGGAAATTAAAGCGGAAAATGTAACAAGAACATTTGGAACGAAACGGGCCATTGATGAACTGAATTTTATTTTGCCTGAAGGTGTGTACGGACTTTTGGGAGATAATGGGGCAGGGAAAAGCACCTTGATGCGAATTCTTGTGGCAATCGACCATCAGACCAGCGGCAAGGTTACCTTTAACGGCAAGGATATCTTCCATATGAACGACGACTACCGGAATCTTGTGGGATATATCCCTCAGGATTTCGAGGTGTATCCCGCGTTCACGGCAACGGAATATCTGGAATATATGGGAGCACTGAAGGGGTTGTCAAAAAAGGAACTGAAGCACAAAGTTCCAGAGGTATTACAGTTTGTCAACCTGGAGAAAGTGGCTAATAAAAAGGTCAAAACCTTTTCCGGAGGGATGAAAAGGCGGGTGGGCATTGCCCAAGCCATCATTAACGATCCAAAGATATTAATTTTTGACGAGCCCACCGCTGGGCTTGACCCCCATGAGCGAATCCGTTTTTCAAACATCATAAGCGAAATGGGACAGGACAAGATCATCTTGTTTTCTACCCACATTATTTCGGATATCGAAGCAATCACCACCAATGTGATTATCCTAAATCAGGGCAAAATTAAAGAGCAAGGTAATGTGCAAAAGATGTTATCCGGGATTAAAGGAAAAGTGTTCACCGAGGAGATGGACAGAGAGCGGCTTGCCTCCTTTAAGAAGGAACACCTCATCGTACGAATACGGCAGGAAGAAAACGCTGTCAGTGTACGGTACTTGGGAGAAAAGGAATCAGGCGCAATCGTATGCGAGCCCACGCTGGAAGATTACTACATCCACTTAGGGAGTGGGAGCCATGCGTAATTTCATTCCATTAGAACTGAAAAAAATACGAAATAAAAGTACGGTGATTATCAGCCTACTCTTTCTCACAATTATTCTGATCCCTTTGGTTCAAACCGCCCGGAGTATCGATGTCTTGGATGATGAGGGAACCATACATAGCGGCATTGGGGGCTGGGATATTTTAAGGGAGCGAACGGTTGAGGGCACGATGACGACAGATTATTTATTACAAATGAAACAGAACTACGAAAACAGTGTGGACAAACCTTATATTGAGGGGGAAGTGGATACAGACCGCAAGCTGGGCAAAAAATTGATGTTTCCTCACGATATGCTGAACTGGGAACTGAATTTTCCATATGAAAAATACCGTGTGCTCGATAACAGCTTAAATGTAACCAATGAGCAGCTCGCCAGTTTTTATAAGGATTGGAAGGGCAGCTTTACCGAATATTTATCCAATGAACAAAATCTATTTCCTTATACAAAGGAACAAATCGAAATCATATCCCAGAAAATGCAAAAAGTACACACCCCATTTTTATTCAAATACGATAGCGGCTGGGAGTACCTGAAAATAGGTTTATTAAATACGATCTACCTTTTCTTTATGTTCTTGGCCTTTATCCTATGTGAGGGATTCTCCAAAAACAGCAGCAAAGGAATTGACAAGGTGACCTTATCCACCAAGGAGAGCCGGAGGAAGCTGCTCAGCTATAAGCTTGGCGCCGCTAGTGTGTTTTCTACGATAGCCTATTTTGCGTATATTGCGATCGTACTGCTGTTTGTTGCTGTAGTCTATACGCTGCACGGCTGGGACTCTTCGGTTCAAATCGGAACGACTACATTTTATTCGATGAATCAGCTTCAAGAGGCGTTACTCTATATTGCCATGGGATACTTTTCCACCCTCGTCGTGACGCATCTTATCCTGTTTTTGTCCGTGGTTTTTAAAAGAGGGAGACTGGTATTAGCAATTTCACTGATTTATTTTTATCTCGTCAATACTTATCAGATGGGGAGGGGGGCGCTGATTGAAAAAGTGATGGTCTTCATGCCCCAGAACTTTATCAATAATCTTATAGGCATAGAGAAATTATATTTTGTGGGTAATACCGTGTTTCCTTATGTTTTTGTCGCCCTGTTTCTGGGTACTGTGTACATTCTCTTATCTCGAATCGGTATCTCTATATGGATGAGAAGATATTATTTACAGTAGAGGAAGGTAGGTGAAATCATGAGCTACTTATCAAAATTAAACAGAAGTAAAATCCTAAACATAAACGTATTCGGTTTTTTGTTGGCATTGTTTCTGATACTTACCTTTTACAACCTAGACACCATCAAAACAGGTTATTTAAATCAGGCAAGATATGAGGTAACAGATGGGACGGAATACCGGTATTTCTATCAGCCGGAGGTATTGGATGAAGTTGAGATTAACAAGATTTTGGAAAAATACAGAGAACTTAGCCTACCAGAAGACAGGAATACAGCGGATGTTGCAGATTTGCCAGCCTTGGATATGATTATCCAAGTGTATGGCTGGGACTGGACTGGAATACGGGATGTCTCAGCAGAACAATTCTATCAGGACAGGGCAGACATCATCAGAAGTGCACAGGAGGAAGCGGGGAGTTCCAGGAAAGGAAACAGCAACGGGACTTTTGCAGCGGCTTCTCTCTCCGAACTTATCCGGATGGGTTATGCTGAGGGCTGGAAGAACGTTAATTCAGGGATGAGCCAGTGTGTTTTTATTGTCCTGGTTCTCATTTCCATTGTACTGGTTCCAATTTTTAATGAAGACGAGACCTTGGGCGTGGACGGACTGGTGAAATCCACGAGGTTTGGGAAACGTAAGCTGAGTAGGGTACGGATCATCAACGCCTTCCAACTCTCTTCACTGCTTTATCTGGCGGCGGTGGCGATTTACATTACGCCTATATTCTTTATGTACGGTTTACAAGGAGCGGATTTGCCTATACAAAGTAGTCCACAATTTTTTTTATCAATGGTTGAGGTGAATTATTTCGAGCAGTTTTTGATCAACCTGGTCATTGGATATGTGGCAATCTCACTGATGACAGGGATTACCTTATTGATCAGCGTATTAGTCACACAGGTTTATACTGGCTACGCCCTGTTATTATTCACCATAGCCATATCTTACGCCATTCAGATGAGCGAGGTATTCTTTCTGAAACATTACGTGGGCAATTTTCTGCCCATGCAGATAGCCGAGTTCAACAGCTATTACACAAGTTTTGAACCCTATGGAGGTATTTCTACAATCATTGCCGTTCCTTCCATTACTGTTGCAGTTTTATTTATGCTCCTACTATTTTTGCCAAGATGGATTAATAAAATGAGGTTTACTTCTTAAATTGAGCATTATACATAAAGTTAAAAACAACTTGATCGATTCCATCCGAGAAGATTTCATGAATCTGATGCCATCAATTTTTGGTATTCACGAGGTGCATAGCCTGTGATTTGGCGGAACTGCCGACTAAAATGCTCAATATTCATGTATCCGCAAATTGCGGCGATTTCGGAGATCCGATGCGGACTATGAAGCAGCTTTTCCTTGGCAAGACGGATTCGGCATTGAATGACGTCGTCCATGCACGAAATGCCAAAGGTTGACTTATAGATGGCCTGTAAATAGCCAGAACTGAGATGCACATGTTCGGCCATAGCCGGAACGGCCCAAGAATGACCCGGGTTGTTGTATACCGCTTTGCGCAGATTCAACAGATTTTGATAGTGAGGAGTATTATTCGTACTGTGCGAAGCTTCAATAAGCTTATTGATGATAATTCGGAATAAGTAATCCATAGACAGCTCCCGGTAAGCGCAGGAAAAGAAATGTTCAGCCGTAAGCAACTGAAACAATTGGTGGAAATATTCCGGGTCGGGCATGGGAAAGGGAACTCCATGTAGTAGCTTTGATTCCTTCAAATGAATTTCGTCTGAATCAAAATGAATCCAGTCATTCCCATAGCTACCTGCACAGGCCCGGTAGAGTATCTTTTGATGAGGTTGGAAGACTACCGCGCAGTTAGCAGGGTATTCCTTCATCTCGCCCTCAACCCAGAATTGGGCGGGTGTTCTGGTGAGAAGGAGCAACCATGTATTATGTCCTTCAGGGACGTCATAAACAAAATCTGCGGTATGGATGGCATCATATCCGGCATAGTATATTGTTATCATATCATTAGCCTTTCTTAGAATAGATCAAATATACGACAGTATACATCATTCAATAGAGCCGTGTCATTGACTTATAATTTCATGTATATAATTGAACTGAAATTCTTCTACTTCGGGATTGGCCGTGACTCCAGAGAATGTTTGGACTTCCGGCCGCTGTTAGGTTTGGATTTCCTGAATTCAACCGCGAATCGCGGTAGAAATCCAAACCTAAAGGCGGACGCTATCGCTCCTCCAGTTCCAAAATTCCCCTCCGCCACTTTTCCCTAAATGTAATTCTCAAGTTCAATCTATTTCTCACCATATGAGAAATAATCAATCAATAACATTCAATTATGAGGTGAAATCATGAAGTACAGCAATCCCGTAATTAAAGGTTTCTATCCCGATCCAAGTGTTTGTAAAGTAAATAATAAGTATTATCTCGTCAGCAGTTCCTTTCAATATTATCCTGGCGTACCTTTATTCGAAAGCGATGATTTAGTGAACTGGAGACAAATTGGACATTGCTTAACAAGACAATCACAAGTTCATCTTGAGAAGATAGACAGTTCTGGAGGAGTATTCGCATGCACCATCAGATATCATAACGGTCGTTTTTACATGACCACCACTAATAATTCTACCGGGCAAAATTTCTATGTTTGGACAGATGATATCTACGGCGAATGGTCGGAGCCCATCTTTGTGGACCAAGGGGGGATAGATCCCTCATTTTACTTTGAAGGAAATTCAATCTACTTTATGAGCAACGGCACTGATGACACTGGAAGGAACAGCATCTTTCAATGTGAGATAGATATCGAAACTGGTGAAAAGCTTACACCAAGCCGCGTGATCTGGCATGGAACAGGGGGACGTTATCTGGAATGCCCTCACCTGTATAAAATCAATGATCTCTATTACTTAATGGCAGCAGAAGGAGGAACCGAATATGGACATATGATTGTATATGCAAGAGGCAATTCCCCTTACGGACCTTTTGAAGCGTATCCCAATAACCCCGTTTTAACAAACAGGAATCTGGGGGGATATGAGATACAGGGTGTAGGCCACGGAGATTTAATTCAAGATCACGATGGAAATTGGTGGATCGTTCATTTGGGATTTCGGCAAATCGGCAGATGGGTTATGCATCATCATCTGGGGCGGGAAGTGTTTTTGATGCCAGTTACTTTCCATGAAGATCATTGGTTTACGGTGGGAGACGATGGTACGACTCAGGGGGAAGTTGAAACAAACTACATTCCCAATTCGGCTAAACAGATAGAACAGACGCAGTATACTTTTCATAACACAAGCTGGGATATAGATTGGTGTTACTTACGTTATCCCGATAAACAGAATTATTTGCTGGGTGATGGGGAATTGAAATTAAGAGGTTCACAGATTTCATTAGATATGGCGGATTCTCCGACCTTTATCGGTTTGCGTCAAAAGGATTTCCGTGTAGAAATCTCCTGTGAGATTAGAGTGAATGATGGTGAAGCGGGAATAACGTTATACATGGATGAGCATCATCACTATGATTTCGCTTTGAGAAGAATAGGGGAGCGAATTGAAGCCGTTAAGCGTCTGAACATCGGAAACATTAAGACCATACACGAACAATCCGATTTAAATTCAAATGTAGCCATTTTAAAGATTATTTCAGATCATGACACTTACTCTTTTCAGGTAATAAGCGATGGTATAGCAATTGATTTGGGCTCTGCGCAAACCAGATATCTCTCCTCAGAGGTTGCCGGAGGTTTTACCGGCGTTGTAATCGGGTTATATTCCCAGGATGGAAGCTGTTCGCAATTCAATGACTTTAGCGACTTCAAATGTACGTATTTAAATTAACAATATGTATTTTGGCGAAAAACCCTCATCATTGGTGACGAGGGTTTTTTCAATGTTGTGTTGGACGAATAATGTATGGGTTTTGACCATTTCAATTTGGATTGATACAATAAGGCAAACTATGTCGAATGACTTTAAAATCAGGTGGGGTGATTTAAGCTTGCAACATGAAAATGAACTTTTGGAGGTATGGTTGTCTTGGTCCCGCATCAATTCAAATTTAAGTGAAAAGTTAGAACAAGCTCTGCTGAACAATTATAATTTATCTTTGAAGGAGTTCTATGTTTTAAATTTCATATCCAATGCTGAGGAAAAAAAATTACGGCTACAGCAACTTCAAGAACTTGTGGGACTAAGTCAAAGTGCTACATCGAGACTCGTCGTTAGAATGGAAGCTAAAAACTGTGGTGCGTTAGAAAGACATATATGCGAGGATGACCGGCGTGGTATTTATACTCGAATTACAGAGTTAGGCGAGAATAAATACCAGCGGGCACTTCAGACCTTTAATCAGGTCTTACAAGCAGAACTAAAAAAAGATGGATTTAATTCAGAAGTAAAGAATCTGACGAAAAAATTATTTTTGTGACCAGTGTAGAGATCTTGTAAGTAGAGTTGAGATGATTGTTAAGTTTAGGATTACGACTTGACATATTTATTTTTCTCCGGTAAATTATATGCATGCGCATGCTTTATTCAATGTTACTGTAATTCAATTCAGCTGATAAGGAGTGGATAGCTATGAAGGTGTTAGTAGTCGGATCGAATGGACAAATCGGACAGCACCTTATTCAACAGTTGAAAGCAAGCAACGATCACACCGTCCGGGCGATGGTACGGAATAAAGAACAAGCCGATACATTTGTACAACAGGGAGTCGAAACTGTTCTCGCGGATTTGGAAGGGACAGTAGACTCCATTGCAACGGCCGCCAAGGGTTGTGACGCTATTGTGTTTACGGCTGGATCAGGTGGAAAAACGGGTGATGACAAAACACTGTTAATTGATTTGGACGGTGCAGGAAAAACTATTGAAGCTGCTGAAAAAGCAGGCATTGACAGATTCATCATGGTCAGTGCAATTCAGGCGAATAACCGGGACAACTGGCACCATAATATTCTACCGTATTACGCAGCTAAGCATTATGCAGACAAAGTGCTCGAAAGCAGCAGTCTGACATACACGATTATACGTCCAGGAATTTTATTGAATGAACCAGGAACGGGAAAGGTGTCTGCTGCGGAAAATATCACTGTTGGCAGTATCCCTCGTGAAGATGTAGCGCGTACCATTGTGGCTGCTTTGGAAGAGAAGCACACCTATAAGCGTGCCTTTGATCTGATTGCTGGTTACGATCCGATTCCTGATGCATTGCAAAAGTTCTGAAAAACCCATAACCTGAAAGTACATACATGCTTGCGCATGCATGATAAATTTAATATATAAGAGCAAAAAGGGGAGCGTTTATCCATGATAGATTTGTTTAGCCCATATTCTTTTAAAAGTTTAGAACTGAAAAACCGTGTTGTGATGCCTCCAATGTGTCAATACTCCGTCGACAATAAAGATGGTATTGCCACAGATTGGCATTACATGCACTATGTTAGCCGTGCTGTAGGCGGAACTGGTTTAATCATAATTGAAATGACTGATGTAGAGCCCGATGGGCGCATTTCCGATTTCGATCTTGGTCTTTGGTCAGATGATCAGATTCCGGCTCTGAAACGGATTGTAGATGCTTGTCATAGTCACGGTGCCAAAGTGGGCATCCAAATCGCGCACGCTGGACGCAAGGCGGAAGATGCTGAAGTTCCAGTAGCCCCTTCAGCTATCGCTTTTGATGAAAATTCTAAACAGCCCCGGGCACTTACCACCGCAGAAGTAAAAGGAATGGTTGAGAAATTCCGCACTGCTGTAGCTCGCGCTGTCCAGGCTGGATTCGATACTATCGAACTTCATGGTGCGCATGGCTATTTGATCCATCAATTTCATTCTCCACTAACGAACAAACGGGATGATGAATATGGTAAAGATCTTACCTTGTTTGGCCGGGAGGTTATTCAGGCTGCAAAGGCCGAGATGCCGGAGGACATGCCACTAATCATGCGTATATCAGCTAAAGAATACGTTGAAGGTGGTTATGGGATTCAGGAAAGCATTGCTTTTGCCAAGGAATATCAAGCTGCAGGAGTAGACATGTTTGATATTTCATCAGGTGGCGAGGGAGCTATTGCTGCATGGGGCAGACCAGGAACTCACGCAGCTTATCAAGTTCCGCTCGCTAGAGATATCAAACAAGCACTCGATATTCCAGTGATCGCTGTTGGAAGATTGGATGATTCAATTTTGGCGAATGCAGTTATAGGAAATGAAGAGGCAGATTTGATTGCAGTCGGAAGAGGAATGCTGAGAAATCCATATTGGGCCTTAGAAGCTGCATCAAACCTGAGAAAAGAAACAGCAGTTCCTAAACAGTATACTAGTGGATTCTAAGCTCGATTTGTCGAGAAATTAATGAGTATTATACGAAAAAAACTTAGGAGGTTTACGATGTTTAATACCGAATCAGTACAACCATTACTTCGTCCTTTTACTTTGGGAAATCTTAATCTGTCTAATCGGACAGTAATGGCGCCAATGACCCGGAATCTGTCTCCCAATGGGGTTCCTGGAGCAGATGTTGCTGCATACTATCGCCGGAGAGCCGAAAATAATGTGGGTCTGATCGTAACAGAAGGCACGGTTGTTGATCATGCAGATGCATCCAATCAGGAGAATGTCCCTTTCTTTTATGGTGAAGAAGCATTGAATGGCTGGGCAAATGTTGTGTCTGAGGTTCATGAAGCCGGCGGCAAAATTATTCCTCAAATCTGGCACATGGGTGCACGGGGCAACGTCAATGATTATTCCGAGTCCGAAATCAGTGGCATCGTTGATGCTTTTGCACAATCGGCAGCCGAAGCCAAGCGCATTGGATTTGATGGAATTGAAATCCATGGAGCTCACGGCTATTTGATTGACCAGTTCTTTTGGGAGAAAACTAATGAGCGTACTGATCGTTACGGAGGCAGCATGATTGCACGTACCCGCTTTGCGGAAGAAGTCATCCAAGCTTGCCGCCAAGCCGTAGGTCCTGACTTTACCATCGTGCTGCGCATCTCACAGTGGAAAGGAACGGAATATACAGCCAAATTAGCGAAAACACCCGACGAGCTTCAGCAATTTCTGCAACCTTTGGTTAACGCTGGAGTGGATATTTTCCATTGCTCGACACGGCGTTTCTGGGAACCGGAATTTGAAGGCTCTGACTTGAATCTTGCTGGTTGGGTTAAGAAGCTTACAGGCAAACCAACCATTACTGTGGGTTCGATTGGCCTTGATGGTGATTTCATGACTCTTTTCACTGAAGGAAAAGGTGCAGAGAATGCAAGTATCGAGAGATTGGTTCAAAAGCTCGAAAATCAAGAATTCGATCTGGTTGCTATCGGTAGAGCATTGCTTGTAGACCCTGCATGGGTCAGTAAAATTCGGGATGGGAAATTGGATGAATTGATTCCATTTACTCCTGAAGCACTCAAAACACTTTATTGATCGGTAGGTTTGGATTTCCTGAATTTAACCGCGAATCGCGGTAGAAATCCAAACCTTGCCCATGCTTCCGAAGCGAGCTTTCCTGCGGAAAGCTTTCAGGCGGACGCTCTCGCTCCTCCAGTTCCAAAATTCCCCTCCGCCACTTTTCCCTAAATGTATATTCTCAAGTTCAATATAGAAAACAAAAGACTGGTATTATGGTATTATCCCCTTCAAGTAGACACTCGTAAAAAACCTCCTGTGTTAACATGAGGAAATGAGTGAACTTGGAGGGGGTTTTTGTATGGCGAAAAAGGGACAAGTATTTCAATCGTACTCAGAGGAATTCAAGGTAGAGGCTATTCAAACCTATCTTAAAGGAGTAGAGAGCTACAAGGTAGTCGCAGAAAGGTTGGGGATTGCGAGTTGTACCCAGCTTAAAGTATGGGTAAAGAAATATCGGATTGGAGAGCCATTTGATACACGTAAGGGTACAACAAACCCTTTGAAAGGACGTCCTCGTACTACATTTGCCAGTATCGAAGAAGAACGAGATTACTTGAAGGCACAGGTGGATTACTTAAAAAAGCGGTATCCAAATCTGTTAACGGAGCGAAGTTCGGGCTACAAGACAAATACGCCGTAATCGAAGAGCTACGTGACCAGCATGGCGTTACCCGCCTATTAGCTATTGCAGGTGTATCTCGAGCAAACTACTACAAGTGGCGAGGTACACAGGCTCAGCGGATTGAAGCCCATGCGCAGGAGCACGCAATTAAAGAGCATATGGTGGCCGTTCACTTAGCCCATCCCTATTTTGGATATCCTCGAATGCGAACAGCCCTGTGGGAGGCCGGCTACCTCGTCAACCACAAGAAGGTGTGGCGGCTCATGAAAGAACTGTCGATCCAGTCGGTCATTCGAAAGAAAAGGAATCGCTCGAGCTATGCTCCTTCCGTGGTCTATCCTAACCGATTAAAGCGCCAGTTTCATGCGACAGCTCCTCAACAGAAGCTGGTAACCGACATTACGTATATCTCAGACGGCACGCGCTTTTATTATCTGTCCGCCATTCAGGACCTGTTTAACAATGAAATTGTGGCCTGGCAGATCTCAGAGCGAAACGACGTAAAACTCGTCCTGGATACAGTTGAACAGTGGACACGAAAAAGAGACGTGTCTGAAGCCGTACTCCATTCGGACCAAGGCTTCCAATACACGTCTCAGGCGTACAACACACGATTAGAGGCATTCAGCGTCAAGGGCAGCCACTCTCGCAAAGCAACCTGCCTAGATAACGCCTGCATCGAATCCTTCTTTTCGCATCTGAAGACAGAAAAGTTGTACCTTCACCAGTTTAAGTCAGAAGCAGAGATTCATCAAGCCGTCGAGGAGTATATCTACTTTTATAATTACCAACGTTTCCAGGCGAAACTCAAACAGCGCGCGCCGATCGAGTATCGGCACGCGCTGGCTGCTTAGCTTTTTTTCATCTGTCTTCTTGACAGGGGTATGACCATTGTACCGGTCTTTTATTTATTTTTTTGTACGTCAATCCATGTAACAGAATATGCAGCCCCCCAATGTAAATTAACGGGTGCACGGGTGGAAGTTCGGGCTACCCGACTATCTATACACGTTGAATGGTACAATGTGAATATAAGCAGAAATTAACACTACCCGGAGGGATGTTTGGCATGAGCGAATCGAATCAGGAGTATATCGTAATTTCGGGTGCGAGGGAAAACAATCTCAAGAACGTATCCTTGCGCATTCCGAAACGGAAGATCACGATCTTCACCGGGGTGTCCGGATCCGGCAAGTCATCGATCGTCTTCGATACGATCGCCGCAGAATCCACGCGATTGCTGAACGAGAACTTCAGCATGTTCGTGCGAAATTTCCTGCCCCGTGTTCCGCAGCCGGATACGGATGCGATTGAGAACCTGAGCATGGCTGTTATTGTGGATCAGAAGCGGCTGGGTGGGGGATCCCATTCCACATTGGGCACGATTACTGATATTTCTCCCATTCTCCGTCTTCTTTTCTCCCGAGTAGGCCAGCCCTATGTTGGACAAGCGCACATGTTTTCGTTTAACGATCCGCAAGGCATGTGTCCCGAGTGTAACGGACTTGGCCGGCGGCTTGGTGTCGACATGAGCATGGCGCTGGACAAGTCAAAGTCGCTCCATGAAGGGGCTATTATGCTGCCGGACTATTCAGTGAACGGCTGGGAATGGAACATGATCGTGCAGTCAGGAGACTTCGATCTCGACAAGAAGCTGAGCGATTATTCGGAAGAGGAACTGGAGCAGCTGCTGTACGCCAAGGCAAGAAAAGTTAAGATGGATTTCGCCGGCAAGGCAACAAATATTACAGTGGAAGGCGTCATTGAGAAGTTCACCAATAAATACATCAAGCAGGATGTGAAGATGAAGTCCGAGCGCACACAGAAAGCTGTTGCGCCGTATATTTCCGAGGGGCCTTGCTCCAGCTGCCACGGTGCGAGACTCAGTCAGGCCACGCTCAGCTGCAAGATCAATGGTCTCAACATTGCGGAGCTATCCTCCATGGAGGCCGGACAGCTCATCCGCGTCATTCGTGAGATTAATGATCCTGTCGCCGTGCCGGTCGTCAAGTCGCTGACGGAGCGGTTGCAGCATCTAGTGGATATCGGACTTGATTACTTAACGCTGGACCGTGAAACGGATACTTTATCCGGCGGCGAGTCGCAGCGCGTCAAGATGGTTAAGCACCTGAGCGGCAGTCTGGTGGATGTTACCTACATCTTCGATGAACCCAGCGTGGGTCTGCACCCCCGTGATGTTCACCTGTTAAATGAACTTCTGCAGAAGCTGCGTGACAAGGGCAATACTGTGATTGTTGTCGAGCATGATCCCGATGTGATCAAGGTGGCGGATCATATCGTCGATGTCGGACCTCACGCTGGCAGCCATGGTGGTACCATTGTGTATGAAGGAAGCTTCCAAGGCCTGCTGGAAGCCGGTACGCTGACAGGCACACATCTGAAACGTCCGCTCCAGTTGAAGCAAGAGTGCAGGCAGCCGTCCGGTAAGCTGTCCATCAAGGAGGCTACACTTCACAACCTGCGGAACGTGAGTGCAGATATTCCAACCGGAGTGCTGACAGTAGTAACTGGTGTTGCCGGTTCCGGTAAGAGCACGATGATTAACGAAGTATTTCTCAGTCAGCATCCGGACGCCATCGTCATCGACCAATCGGCAATAGGAGTGTCAACACGTTCGAATCCCGCAACTTACACAGGCATTATGGATGATGTGCGCAAGGCGTTTGCATCCGCGAACAAGGTGAGTCAAGGCTTGTTCAGCTTTAACTCCAAGGGGGCTTGTGAGAACTGCCAGGGACTGGGTGTTGTGTACACAGACCTTGCCTTCCTCGACAGCGTGAAGCTGCCCTGTGAAATATGCGGAGGCAGACGATTCAAAGAAGAGGTGCTCGCGTACAAGCTGAACGGCAAGTCAATTGCAGAAGTGCTGGAGATGAATGTGGAGCAGGCATTGGCGTTTTTTCAGCTAAAAGAGGTAGTGCGCAAGCTCCAGGCGATGAGTGATGTGGGGCTGAATTATATTACACTCGGCCAGCCGCTCAGCACGCTTTCAGGAGGGGAATGCCAGCGCATCAAGCTGGCCAGCGAGCTGCATAAGAAGGGCAGCATCTATGTGATGGACGAGCCGACGACCGGACTCCACATGTCAGATATCGGTCACCTTCTGGAGATCATAAACCGTCTCGTGGATACCGGCAATACGGTGATTGTTATCGAGCACAACCTCGATGTGATCAGCCAAGCGGACTGGATCATTGATATGGGACCGGACGGAGGCAGCAAGGGCGGCCAGGTTGTGTTCGAGGGTACACCTCCGCAGATCATCCATGCGGAGCAGTCGATCACGGGAAGATACCTGATGTAATTAATGGCCGGAAGTGTTAACGAATTAATTTAAGATGATGGTAACTAAAAATACCGCCCTCGAAAAGGGCGGTATTTTTAGAAACATATAAGGTTAGAATTGAAAGTCTTCATCCTTCAGCGGTTCCACGTTAAGCGCCCGGATATATCCGTTGCCTTTCTTCGAGAAAAAGTCATGCTGCTTGGTGTGGGTACTGATGCCGTTCTGGACAATCGGATTGATCTCTTCCTCGTCGAACAGAGGATCATGGCCCAGATTCATCATCGCTTTGTTAGCGTTGTATCTGAGGAAGGTCTTGACCTCGTCCACCAGTCCGATGGGAGCATAGATCTGCTCCGTATAACGTTCTTCATTCTCATGCAGCAGGCGGAGCAGTCCCACCAGTGTCTGGTGCAGGTCTCGCTGATCGTCTTCCGCAAGTCCGTCAAAGATCTCCTGCGCGAGCACCCCGACATATACCCCGTGAATGCTCTCATCCCGCAAAATAAGGTCGATGATCTCACCGCTGCAGGTCATTTTACCCTGGCCGGCCAGATACAGCGGGTAGAAGAAGCCGCTGTAGAACAAGTAGCTCTCCAGCAGCACGGAGGCCGCCATAGCGAGATACAGGTCTTTAGGCGAGTCTATATTTTTGTAATATTGTGATATGGTCTCCGCCTTGAACTGCAGGTACGGGTTCTCTTCCACCCAGCGGAATACACTGTCTATCTCCTCTGTGGAGGCTAATGTGGTGAAGATGCTGCTGTACGACTTGGCATGAATCTGTTCCATCATGCCCATGAAGCCCAGCACGGCCTTGCGCTGAAGGCCTTCAACATGCTCCATAATCTGGGGCATACCGACTCCGCCTTGAATTGTATCCAGCAGTGTCAGGCCGCCCAGCACCTTCATATAAGAGTCCTTTTCCTGCTCACTGAGCGTGAGCCAGGACATTTTATCATCGGACAATGGAATTTCATCATCTGTCCAGAATTGCATAATGTTCTGATTCCAGAACATCAATGAGAAATCGTCATCGGGACGGTTCCAGTTAACGGCTTGAATAGCGCTCATAATCGTGCAATCTCCTTTTTTTGCGGCCATAGCCTTCCATTTAAATCGAGCAGGTGAGGCATTCCTCGACGGACAGTTTTTTGGTCCGGGTGTAATACAGCGACTTCAGTCCTTTATGCGCCGCATACAGGTATGAGCGGGCCAGTTCCCTGGTGGATACATCGCTGTTGACATGCAGCACGGTCGATATGCCCTGGTCGATATGAGGCTGAATTTCCGCGATCAGGTCAATGACCTTGAACTGATCCATCTGGTAAGCCGATTTATAGAAGAACACATTGTCCGGACGCAGGTACGGCATCGGATAGTATGTGGTTGAATTGGCATAAGTCCGGGTCTCAATCTGCTCCACAATCGGCATAACGCTCGAAGTGGCATTCTGGATATAGGAAATACTGGCTGTTGGCGCAATCGCCAGGCGGTAAGCATGGTACAGACCGTTGGCCATTACTGCATCCCGCAATTGTTCCCAGTCTGCAGGTGACGGGATATACATATCCCCGAACAGCTCCTGCACTCTTGGTGTAGCCGGACGGTAATCCGTTGTCAGGTAACGCTCAAAATAAACGCCGGTGGCGTAGTCTGATGCCTCGAAGCCATGGAATGAGCGGCCGGTTGCAGCAGCGATCTCCATGCTCTTCTCCAGGGAATGGAAGTTCATTGTCATGAAGAAGGTCCGGGCAAAGTCGCGGGCTTGCTCGCTTTCATAAGCGATGTTGTTCTTCGCGAGATAGCCGTGAAGATTCATGACGCCTAGACCAACAGAGTGCATCTCTTTGTTCGCTTTAGCTACGCCAGGGGCATTGGAGATACTGGTCATGTCGCTGACAGCAGTCAGGGCGATCATACCTTCATGCACGGATTCGCGGATCTTGCCGTGTTCCATCACGTTGACAATATTCAGGGAAGCCAGATTACAGCTTACATCGCGGCGGATGGTATCCTCCTGTCCGTAATCGGCAATCTCGGTGGTCTCCTGGAGCTGGAAGATTTCGGTACAGAGGTTGGACATTTTGATCTGTCCGACATTTTTCAGGGCATGGGCCGCATTGGCGTTGCTCTTGTTCATGATATAAGGGTAGCCGGATTCCAGCTGGATCATGGCAATTTTGGTCAGCATATCCCGTGCGCTCATGGCCTTCTTCTTCTTAACACGCGGATCGGCCAGCAGCTTATCGTACATGTCATCCAGATCCATATCGTCGAGATGCGTGCCATAGGCTTTGTACACAGTGTATGGGGCAAATACATGCAGCGGTTCATTGTCCTTCGCCAGCTTATAGAAGCGGTTCGGAATGATCAGCCCAATGGACAGAGTTTTGAGCCTTGTTTTCTCGTCGGCGTTAATCTTCTTGCTGTCGAGGAATTCCAGGACATCCCAGCCAAAAATGTTGTAGTAGGCTGCTCCGGAGCCTTTGCGTTGACCCATCTGATCAGCATAGGAGAAGCCGTCCTCCATGAGCTTGAGCACAGGCATGATGCCCTTGGCTGCATCCTCGACACCCTTGATCGTCTCCCCGCGCGAGCGCAGCTTGGACAGGTTGACTGCCACACCGCCGCCGATCTTTGACAGCTGCATGCAGGTATTGAGCACGTAGTTGATCGAATTGAGCGAGTCGTCCATTTCGATAAGGAAGCAGGAGACGAGCTCACCGCGCCGGCTTTTACCGGCATTCAGGAAGGTTGGAGTTGCCGGCTGCAGACGCTGCTCCATCATCGAACGGGCAAGCACTCCGGCAGTATCGGCGTTGCCGCGTCCCAGGTGGAGGGAGACTGCCGCCACACGGTCCGGGTAGTGCTCCAGATATTGCTTGCGGTCATTGCTTTTTACAGCGTAGTCCATGTAGAATTTCGAAGCTGCCATATAGGATGGGAAGCTGAAGTTGTAGCTATGGGCAATCTGGTAGACTTGCTCAATTTCCTCTACGCTGTACTGCCCGTAAAAGTTCTCGTAGAAATCCTGTTCAATCATGTAATCGACCTTGGCTTTTGTATTTGCAAAAACCAGGCTCCGCCGCTCTACATCCCGCATAAATTCGGCTACTGCCTCAAGGTCTTTGTCCAGTTGAAAGAAGCCGCTCTCGTCCCGCTTCATTAACATGTTGTTCAGTTCAATATGCCGCAACCCGGCTCACCTCCTGTTTAATTCGTTCCACATCGCCAAAAGTACCCGATAACTCAAATTTACCGATAACTGGCACATTGTACTGGTCTGCAATCAAGTCTGCACTGTTTGCGAACAGCTTGCCCCAGTTCTTGTTGCCGCTGGCAGCGATGCCTTTCAGATTGGCATAATTGTTCCCCAAGAAAGCAGACACCTTCTCTGGAATCTGTCCAAAGCCGGTGGTATATGTAATTAGCACATAGGGCTCGTCAATCGTCATATGCTCCTCAATCTGCACAGCCGGCAGCTTCAGCTTGCCGATGAAGCGTTTGACGTTTCCTGTTTTTGAATCATACGCGACTAGCATGGTGTCAGTCCCCCTGTAAATATTGAAACTACTCTTAAAATTGTAAAGATTGAATTGCTTAGTTTTAAATACTGAAAAATCATATTAACACTATATTTAGTGTGCGTTGTTTATTTTAATCACTATATGTTGGAAAGTCAATATTGACAAACCACCTTATTCGTTATAAATCTGTCTAGTAAGCGCTTTGCTAGAGTATCGGAATCCCATAACTTCAGGCGGTGCAAGCACTTTTCCACTTCTGAAGAAGCTGACACATTTGTAGGGGGGCTACCCATTACCTTATTATCTGTCTTTATACGGTCCGTTGACTGAATATTGCTATAATCAGTCAAAATATAGCAAGATCCGATGAAAGAATATCAATATTATTATATTTGTGTTTCGATTCGAAGTTGGATCAGATGACAAATACCCAAATAGAGGAGAACCCTAAGATGGTTACGTTATTACTAATGATTATTTATCTCGCATTTATGGGTCTGGGATTGCCAGATGCTTTACTAGGCAGCGCTTGGCCCATTATGCAACACGATATTGGTGCCACAACAGAAATGGCAGGTTATATATCGTTAATAGTCTCATTCTGTACGGTAATATCGAGTTTATTTGCCAGCAGATTGTTGCACAGATACGGTACGGGGAAGGTAACCTTGTTCAGTATACTCTCTACGGCTATTGCTTTGCTTGGATTCTCTATTTCATCAGATTTCATATTTCTAATTCTACTTGCTATTCCTTTGGGCTTAGGAGCAGGTTCCGTGGACGCCGCATTGAGCAACTATGTAGCAATGCATTTCAAAGCCAAGCATATGAACTGGTTGCATTGTTTTTGGGGAATTGGAGCATTTACGGGTCCAATTATAATGTCGTTTTGGCTGAACCGTGATAACAACTGGCGTGCAGGATACGTTACAGTAGGCTTACTTCTGCTTACTATAGCGATGATATTACTGGCGTCTTTGTCTTTATGGAAGATTTTTGAGAAGGAGAGTATAGAGGAAGGAAGCGACGAAAAGAAACTGATCAGCAACAGAGAGGCTTTACGAATCCCAGGGGTGAAAATATCCATGGTTACTATGCTCTGTTACAATGGATCGGAAGCTGCTGCAGGTCTATGGATGGCATCTTTTTTTATAGGGAATAAAGGGGTTTCTCCTGGCACAGCAGCAGCTTTATCTTCCTTATTCTATATTGGAATCATCATTGGACGAATCATATCAGGATTTCTGTCGACCAACGTATCCAGTAAAAACCTGATAAGATATGGTGGGATCGTGGGCTGTTTTGGACTTTTGATTCTTGTTATGCCAGTCCATTATTGGATTTCTGCAGGTGCTCTATTTATTGTGGGGTTGGGCGGAGCACCAATCTATCCAAGCATTGTTCATTCAACACCGGAACGTTTTGGCAAAATAGCTTCCCCAAGTGTCATTGGACTTGCAATGGCAAGCGCTTATACGGGTTCAACCCTAATACCATCATTGATGGGGATATTTGCAAGTCATTTGGGAATGATTATGGTTCCTGTAATACTGCTCATTCTTTTTTGCATCATGCTGATATCTTCTGAAATGGTTAACATAGTTTACAAACGTAAGGTTCGATAGGACAAGAGCATTTTGGAACTGCAGGAGCGATCCTTTTATAAAGCTCAAATACAAAGTCGCCTAAATGGCGGCTTTTTTTTGTTTTGTGAACTTGATTTGGAGAATGTTACTATTAACCATTCGTTAAAGGGAATGTGCACAGTTTGGCACACAGAGTAGCGTTATGCTATTGGGATTCTCCGCGCATATCTCCAATAGTCACCTAAAGGTAACTCTATTATAAAAAGGTGCCTACTTCCAGTAAGTAACTATATAACTTATGATTTATTGGGCACTAGAAAATGCAATCAGTAAAGGCGGGGTTCAGCTTGGGCAGCAGCTTATGGGAGCAGATTACGAATTATTTCACAACCGACATAGATGCTTACTTGCTCTCCGTAAAAGAGCACATCGCCATCAGCATCTTGGCTTTAGGGGTCTCAGCTATACTTGGAATCATCCTGGGATATTTGTGCGCGGAACGCAAGAAATACGAAAAATGGATCGTCTCCCTCTTTCAGGTTTTGCGGATCATCCCAAGCCTGGCGATCCTCTTTCTGTTGATCCCGCTGATGGGGACAGGATTCCAGCCGGCTATGACAGCACTGATATTACTAGCCATTCCGCCGATTCTGTTGAACACAATAACCGGACTTGAAGAAGTGCCTGCGTTTATGCTGGAAACGGCTTACGCGGTGGGGATGTCGGACTGGCAGGTGCTATTGAAGGTGAAGCTTCCGTTAGCCGCGCCGCTCATTCTGACCGGAATCAAGACGGCTGCCATTGAGATCGTGGCAAGCGCGACATTAGCCGCAAAGATCGGCGCCGGAGGTCTCGGGAGCATTATTTTTACAGGCCTTGGTCTAAACCGGATCGATTTGCTCCTGATTGGAGGTGTATCGGTTGCGGTGCTGTCCATCGCCTCCGCGCTCATCCTTGATGGGGCAGAGAGATATTTGTTTAAATATAAATTCACCGGAAAGTAGGGATTGGATATGAAGAATACAACAAAGTCATTCACAGCGGTTGCAATTGTACTGCTATTGCTGCTTACACTGGCCGCCTGCGGCAGCAAAAACGAGGAAGGAAGCGGCAAACCAACCGTACGTGTCGGGAGTAAAGATTTCACTGAAAATTTACTCGTAGGTGAATTGTATGCCCTGGCTCTGGAGGATGCAGGATACAAGGTCGAGAGAGTCTTCAACATTGCAGGGTCTGTCATTCATACCTCGCTTATTAATAATGAGATTGATCTATATCCGGAATACACAGGGACAGGCTTGTTAACCATTCTCAAGAAGCCGCTGATGACCGACCCTGAGGAAGTTTACAATACGGTGAAAGATGAATATAAACAACAGTTCCAAGTCACTTGGCTGGATTACTCCAAAGCCAATGATGGAGCAGGGCTGGTTGTCCGCACAGCTGTATCTAAGGAGTTGGGGATTACAACGATTTCCGATCTGCAGAAGCATGCAAGTGAGCTGCGGTTTGCCTCCCAAGGTGAAGTCGATCAGCGTGAAGACGGCATCCCGGCGCTGGAGAAGATCTATGGTCCGCTAAAATGGAAGTCGTCAAAGGTCTATGATAACAGTTTGAAATATGAGGTTCTCTCTAATGACGAAGCGGATGTTGCACCGGGGTATACAACAGAAGGCATGCTGGTAAATACGGATAAATTCACACTGCTAGAAGACGACAAACAGGTATGGCCGCCTTATAATTTGGCTCCGGTTGTCCGTGACGAGGTATTGAATGCCCAACCGGACATTGCGGAGAAGATTAATAAGGTAAGCGCTGCGCTGGACACCGCAACCATTACAGCCTTGAATGCAAAGGTGGATGTGGACAAAGAAGAATATGAAGATGTGGCCAAGGAGTTTTACGACTCCATTAAATAAACGGGATTTCTGGAGGAGAATATGGCACAGACTGCGATCGAACTCAGCAATGTGAGCAAGAAATATAATCAGGCCGGCTATTTCGCGGTGGATCATGTAAGTCTGTCCATTGAAGAAGGGGAGTTCATTACCATTTTGGGCTCCTCGGGTTCCGGCAAAACTACATTGATGAAAATGATTAACCGTCTGTACGAGCCGGACGAAGGGAGCATTACGCTTTTTGGTGAAGATATCAGAGCCCTAGATCCAGTTACAGTAAGAAGACGCATCGGTTATGTCATTCAACAGGTAGGTTTATTTCCGCATATGACCATCAGACAGAATGTCGCCGCCGTACCTAAGCTCTTAAAGTGGAGCAAAGCAAAGATTGAAGCTAGAGTAGATGAATTATTAACACTCGTTGGTCTAGAGCCGGGTGAGTTTAAGAACCGCTATCCTTCCCAGCTGTCAGGCGGCCAACAACAACGGATCGGATTGGCAAGAGCGCTGGCGTCAGACCCCAAGATCATGCTGCTTGACGAACCTTTTGGTGCACTAGATGCCATCACCCGGATGAATTTGCAGGATGAACTACTGCGCATTCACGGAGGACTTAAGAAAACCTTTCTGTTCGTGACCCATGATATCAATGAAGCATTTAAATTGGGGCACCGGGTTATTGTTATGGACAAAGGACGGGTCTGTCAATTCGATACTCCAAAGAATATTGCGTCCTTCCCTGCAGATGGCTTCGTATCCTCCTTAATCGCTTCATCCCGCGGGCAGGAGAAGTTCTGGGAGGGGTTAACTTGATCGAATATATCATGAACCACCCCGATAAATGGGCAAAGGCGCTGGTGGAACATTTGGAGATTGTGGGCATGACACTACTGGCATCGCTTTTACTCGCCTCGATTCTGACCCTAATCTCCATGACATCTAAAATGCTGTCCAGGTTCTTGGTTCATTTGTTCTCAATCATCTATTCGATACCCAGTGTGGCTCTGTTCGCGATGATGATTCCTGTAACGGGACTGGGCAAGACCACGGCTATTACAGTGCTTGTAGTGTACAATCAATATCTGCTCCTGCGAAATTTCTTTGCAGGTCTGAATGGGGTTGATCCCGCCATCATCGAAGCGGCTACAGGCATTGGCATGTGTAACCTGCAGGTGCTGTACAAGATCAGACTGCCGTTATCCATAAGAGCCTTTTTTACCGGAATACGGCTTGCGGTAGTATCTACGATAGGCATGGCTACGATCGCTGCGTTCATCAACGCAGGAGGATTGGGTGATATCTTGTTTGACGGACTTCGGACAATGAACGTATATAAAATCGTCTGGGGCAGTGTACTATCCGCCGGAATGGCGGTTGGTGTCAATGCGCTGCTCGTTAGGGTAGAAAAAAGCATATAGATTGTACCTTGGAAGAATAAAAATTGGGGAAAGTGACGGAGGGGAATTTTGGAACTGGAGGAGCATTAGCGTCCGCCTTTGTCTTCGGATTTCTACTACTAGTAGTGGTTAAAATCAAGAAAATCTGAAGATAACAGCGGCCGGAAGTCCAAACATTCTCTGTAGTCACGGTCATCCCAGAATAGAAAAATCCCAAGTTAAATCTAACAAAAGGAGAGTTGCAGCATGAAAGCAGTAGTATTGGAGCATCCGTGTGAGCCGCAGGAGCTGAAGGTGCGGGAGGTACCATTACCTGAAGTGAAGCCAGGCTGGGTCCTGGTCAAAATCCAGGCTTTTGGCATTAATCGTTCGGAGATTTACACCAGACAGGGGCATTCGCCTTCTGTTCAACTTCCGCGTATTATCGGGATTGAATGTGTGGGTGAAATTGAAGATCCTTCGGATAGCGGCCTAGTCAAAGGACAACGGATTGTATCGTTAATGGGCGGGCTTGGACGCGATTTTGACGGCAGCTATGCGGAGTATACACTAATTCCATCAGACCAGGTGTACCCTATTGATATTCAGCTGGACTGGGCTGAGCTCGCTGCGATTCCGGAAATGTACTACACGGCTTATGCTTCGTTATTTGACACCCTGAAGCTGACTGGGGGAGAGGCACTACTGATTCGCGGAGGCACCAGTTCTGTAGGACTCGCAGCATTACAGCTTGCCAAGAGTATTGGAGCAACGGTGATCTCAACGACAAGAAATCCGGACAAGATGGAGCTGCTTAAGCAGTTTGGCGCGGATCATATCTTGCTTGACGACGACAGCTTGTCCGAGAAGCTATTTGCTATTGCCCCAGGCGGAGTAAATAAAGTATTGGAGCTTGTAGGAACCGTTACGCTTAAGCATTCACTTGGACTTGCCGCCGAATATGGCATCGTGTGTGTCACGGGGATTTTGGCAGGCGAGTGGGTATTGGACGGGTTCGAACCAATGGTTGACGTTCCGACTAACGTGTATCTGACATCGTTCACAAGCACGCCTGTCAAGAGACACTTGCTCGTAGAGCTGTTCCAGCATATCGAACGGCATGAGATCAAAGTACCTATCGCCAAAGTTCTGCCGCTCGAACACATCCATAAGGCACATCTCTTAATGGAGAGCAACTCAGCTAACGGTAAAATTGTAATCGTAAATAAATAGTTACAAGTAACGCTTGGAACAGGCAAAAAAAGCGCTTGAAGGAGCCGGACACATTTATTGAGGATTCAATAATGTTCAGCTCTTAGAAGCGCTTGATTGCGATGATTAGAAGACAGGATTAATCGGCCGACGCTTTATTTTCAGCTGCTGTCTGATTGTCCTTGTATGTCTCTTGATAACCATTACCCCATTGCTCCATAGCGGAGATGATCGGACGCATCGTGTGCCCTATTTCGCTTAAGGAATATTCGACCCGTGGCGGAACTTCGGCGAATACCTTTCTCACGATAATCCCGTCTTGTTCCATAGAACGAAGATTATCCGTCAGCACTTTCTGGCTGATTCCGGGGATTGTATTTCGCAGTTCAGTAAAACGATTCGGTCTAGCCAAAAGGTTCCTCATAATGAGCAGCTTCCACTTATTACCTATCAATCCCACAGTAACGGCAACAGGGCAAAAGGGAAGTTCATCTTTAGTCAGCATGTTCTGATCCTCCAATAGTTCCAAAAAGAATGTTATATCATCTAAGGGATACTAATTCCGAAAGTGATATTGCACCATTATCATAGTGTTGGAAGCTAAATAAAGCAAGCTGCAGCCTCACAGCCCCCCTCAGTTTAAATATTTCAGTCTCCCTTAGTAATCTCAATGAACTTGCTGGCCGCGGTCGTCAGCGGCATGTTGCGCATGGTCATCATGCCCACCCTGGCAGGGGGAAGCTGAACATCCAGTTGAATCTCGAAGAGAGAACCTTCCTCCAGCTCCTTGGACACGAATTCCCGGGTCACAAACGAGATGCCGAGTCCTTTGCGGGCAAACTCGATCAGCAGGCCAACGCTGCCAACCTCGAATTCAGGCTTCAGCTCATATCCGTAGCCTTGGAACAAGTCCGTAATCGCCATACGTGCGCGGCTGCTGCGGGAGAAGAGGATAATGGGGTACTGTAGCAGCTCCTCAATAGAGAGCACCTTCTGGTTCAGCTCGGCATAGTGGCTGCCCGCGATGAAGCAGTCCTGCAGCTGAAGTCCCTGCCGCACCTCAAGCTGGGGATCGGTGATCGGCATGCGCACTACGCCCAGATCGACGAGGCCTTCTTTTAAATATGAAATGACCTCGGGTGTCGTTCCGTGGATCAGATGAAGCCGGATGCCAGGGTAGCGCTGGTGAAAGATTTCGATAAAAGGCAACAGATAATGCTTGAACAGTGAATCACTGCCGCCAATTCGCAGTTCGCCGTTGTCAAGGTTTTTGAGCTCGGCCATTTTCTTCTCGGCTTGGGTGATAAGGATATGGGATTGTTCAATATAGGAGTACAAAGTGGCCCCCTCAGGTGTCAGCACGACGCCCTTGGAATTCCGGGTGAAGAGGGTAAGGCCGAAGCTGTCCTCCAGTTGTTTAATCGCATGACTGACGCTTGGCTGGGTAATGTACAGGGATTTGGCGGCTTGGGTCAGGCTTCCAGTCTTGGCTGCCCAGTAAAAAACCTTGTATAGCTCGAAATTGTTCATAGACATGGTCTATAGCTCCTGTGAAATATATTAATTACTTGTATGGATCGTATTTGTATTATAGTGTAACCAGGAAAGATAAACCAGAGCAAAAGGAGAATGGAGATGGAGGCAACCACATTTGTTTTATTTGGAGCGACAGGGGATTTAGCCCGAAGAAAAATCTACCCCGCGCTGTATAATCTGTTTCTCGACCACAAGTTGCACCATTCATTCTCTGTGATTGGTCTTGGCAGAAGAGAACTTGCTGATGAAGCCTTTCAGGCTATGGTGGAGCGGTCCATCCGGGATTTCTCCCGGCGGGAAGTGTATGATTCTGCGTCCGTGCGCCGCTTCCTGAAGGCCTTCCGATATAATGTGCTGGATGTGGGGCATACAGAGGATTATCTTAAGCTGTTGCAGCGGGTTGAGAAGCAGGAAGAGAGCATGGGCAGTTCCCCGAACCGGATGTTCTATTTATCCGTCGGTCCTGAGTTTTTTGAGCCGATTGCCTTGAACATTAAGGAAAGTGGCCTGGGTGCTGCCAAGGGCTGGAAACGTCTGGTGATTGAGAAGCCCTTCGGACATGATCTGCTGTCTGCGCAGGCACTGAATCTGAAGCTGAGTGAAGCGTTTAGTGAGGATGAAATTTTCCGGATCGACCATTACCTGGGTAAGCCTATGGTGCAGGAGCTGGATGTATTCCAGCAGACGAATCCGGTGCTTCACGCACTCTGGAACAACCGCTACATTGCCAACGTGCAGATTACTGCGGGGGAAACGGTGGGCGTGGAAGAAAGAGCGGGTTATTACGATCATGTGGGTGCACTCAGAGACATGTTCCAGAATCATATGCTGCAGCTGCTGATGATGCTTGCGATCCGCTTGCCGAAAGACAGCTCCGCAGATGAGGTGCGCTACAAGAAAAAAGAAGTTATGGAAGCCCTGGAGCCGTTGGAAGAAGCGGATATCCAGTTTCAAGTGATCCGTGGGCAGTACACTGCAGGCACCATCAAGGGCAAGCCGGTTCCAGGCTATCTCTCTGAACCGGGAATTCCGGCAGGTTCGATGAACGATACATTTATTGCAGCCAGACTTACGATCGATGATCCATTCTGGAAAGGTGTGCCGTTCTATATCCGAACCGGGAAGAGAATGAAAGAGAAATCGACACGGATTGTGATTGAATTCAAAGAGCCGCTCAAGCAGAACTCGTCAGCCGCCGAGGATGATATCCCCAATCTTCTGGTGTTCGAGATCAGCCCGAACGAGGGGATTACGCTACAGCTCAAGGCAAGAGATCCCCAGCACAAGGGGAAGTTCAAGGCCATGCATATTGACTTCCATACCAGGTCTATTGAGGTCCCGGAAGCTTATGAGAACCTGATTTATGATGCCTTACACGGAGATCCGTCATTCTTTGCGCATTGGAATGAGGTGGAGCTGTCCTGGAAATGGGTGCAGCCGATCCTGAATGCTTTTGACAAGAATACGGTTCCTCTTCATTCCTACGCTGCGGGTACGTTCGGACCTGTAGAATCGAATCAGCTGCTGGCGAAGGATGGAAATCACTGGTGGCTCGACTCTGCCATTGAAGAAGTAAGCGAGCTAGCTTTGCCTGATGCTTCAAATTTTTAATACTAATATTAGTTCAACTAAAAATGGAGGTTTACGAACATGAAATTTTTTATCGATACTGCAAATGTGGAAGACATCAAAAAAGCATACCAAATCGGTGTACTGTCCGGAGTCACAACGAATCCATCTCTGGTAGCCAAAGAAGGCGTGAAATTTGAAGACCGCATTGCAGAAATTCTGCGCACTGTGCCTGAGGTAGAATCCGTATCCGCCGAGGTGACACCGGATGCCGTCACTGCGGAAGAAATGATCGCACAGGCAAACGAGCTGATCAAGATCAATAACTATGATAAAAACATTACGATCAAGCTCCCGATGACGCTCGCAGGTCTGGAAGCCTGCCGGTATCTGACTAAAAAAGGCGTGAAAACAAACGTGACGCTGATCTTCACAGTGAACCAAGCGCTGCTCGCTGCCCGTGCAGGAGCTACTTATGTATCGCCATTCCTGGGCCGTCTGGATGATATTTCGGAGGATGGAGTGCAATTGATCGTAAAAGTTGCCGAGCTATTCCGCATTCATAACCTGGATGCGCAGATTATCGCCGCTTCGGTCCGCCATCCGGACCATGTGACCCGCGTTGCCATGGCCGGTGCGCATATTGCCACCATTCCGTTCAGCGTGATCGAGCAGATCTCCAAACATCCGCTCACCGATCAGGGGCTGGAGAAGTTCGCTGCCGACTGGAAGAAAGCGCCGCAGGTCTAATACTGTTAATAAAAAACCAAGATTTCTCAAGAGGCTGAAGTGACGGAGGAGAAGTTTGGAACTGTAGGAGCGATAGCGACCGGAAGTCCAAACATTCTCCGCAGTCACGACTAAGCCCCTTGATCTCATTCTTGGTCCAGCACATATCATAGGGAGGTTTATTGACGATGGGTAAACAGCAGATTGGTGTGGTCGGCTTAGCCGTCATGGGTAAGAATCTGGCCTTGAATATGGAGAGCAAAGGGTTCTCGGTGGCCCTGTACAACCGTTCCCGGGAGAAAACCGATGAGCTGCTTGCAGAAGCGGCGGGCAAAAATTTCGCAGGTGCCTACAGCATTGAAGAGTTCGTCCAGTCTCTGGAGCTGCCGCGCAAAATCATGATTATGGTCAAGGCCGGTAAGCCGACTGATGATACGATTCAGCAGCTGGTGCCGCATTTATCGCCAGGGGATATCCTGATTGACGGTGGGAACGCCTTTTTCCCGGATACGCAAAGACGTAACAAAGAGCTTCAGGCTCAAGGCTTCCGCTTCATCGGTGCAGGGGTATCGGGCGGTGAAGAAGGGGCGCTGAAGGGACCCGCCATTATGCCGGGCGGACAAAAGGATGCTTATGAGCTGGTGGAGCCAATCCTGACTGCCATTTCGGCCAAAGTGGACGGCGATCCGTGCTCCACTTACATCGGAGAAGATGGAGCCGGTCACTATGTCAAAATGGTCCATAACGGCATCGAATACGGCGATATGCAGCTTATTGGCGAAGCGTATCAGTTGTTGAAGGATGTACTGGGACTGGATACCGATGAGCTGCATCAGATTTTCTCGGAATGGAACCGCGGCGAGCTAAGCAGCTATCTGATTGAGATTACAGCCGACATCTTTGCCAAAGCAGACCCGGACACAGGCAAGCCGATGGTCGATGTGATCCTGGATTCCGCCGGACAAAAGGGGACAGGCAAATGGACGAGTCAAAATGCGCTCGATCTGGGCGTACCGTTGTCCATCATTACTGAATCCGTCTTTGCACGCTTCATCTCGGCCATGAAGGAAGAGCGTGTGGCTGCAAGCAAGCACCTGAAGGGACCTGAGGTCAAGAGCTATGACGGAGACGCCAAGGCATTCATCGAGGCGGTCCGCAAAGCGCTCTATGCCAGCAAAATCGCCTCGTACGCCCAAGGCTTTGCCCAGATGAGAGTGGCTTCTGATGAATATAACTGGAACCTGAACTACGGGAGCATTGCGATGATTTTCCGCGGAGGCTGCATTATCCGCGCAGGCTTCCTGCAAAATATCAAGGACGCCTATGACCGCGACCCTGAGCTCAAAAACCTCTTCCTGGATGAGTATTTCAGCAGTGTGGTTCATAACTACCAGGAGGCGTGGAGAGATGTAGTTGCGATTGCCGTCAAAAGAGGGATTCCGGTTCCGGCCTTCGCTTCCGGCCTGGCTTACTACGACAGCTACCGTTCCGAACGTCTCCCGGCCAACCTGCTGCAGGCACAAAGAGACTACTTTGGAGCGCATACCTTTGAACGGGTGGATCAGCCGGGAAGCTTCCATTTTCAATGGATGAACAACAACGAATAATAAGCTATTATTAGATATATATTTCTTTGCAGAAGTCCGGGTGAATAAGCCCGGGCTTTATTAGCATCTGAGGGATTGCGGAGTAAAAAGCCGCTCAACCTTCATTGAGTTCTTCATTTAGTAGCTCGATTTCAATGATTATGATATTCTTTAACCGATGTTAAAATTTGGGTAATAAGAGGAGGGGCATGGTTGAAAAGATTATTAGGTGTATTATTGATTTTTAGCTTACTTATAGGGTTAAATACGGCTTCGTGGACTGCCGCATCACCAGCAGGAACAAAGCAGGTCCTCCGGATCGGTCTTGAGAAATTACCGGCATCACTCGATCCCGCCATATCCTCAGACGTCATTACATCGACAATCGTCAATGGATTGTTCGAAGGATTGGTTCGGCTGGATAAAACAGGTCAGGCTGTACCGGGCATCGCCAAAGCATGGACAATCTCATCTGACGGCAAAACCTATACGTTCACACTACGGTCCGACGCGAAGTGGAGCAATAAGGAGAGGATTACCGCCGCGGATTTTGAATACGCATGGAAAAGGGCGTTAGCGCCTGAAACCGGGAGCATCTCTGCATTCAATATGTATACAATTTCCAATGCGAAGGATTACAATCAAGGCAGGCTAAAGGATTCTTCAAAAGTGGGAGTGAAAGCACTGAACAGCAATACCCTACAGGTGACGCTGAACGAAAAAACAGCCTATTTCATTCAATCGCTGGCAGAGAATGTTTATTTGCCGGTAAATGCGGGGAATGTGAAGGCGAACAAAAAATGGGCTTACTCTGCAAATACCATAATCACGAACGGCCCCTTCACACTACAGTCCTGGGAAAAAAATAAAATGACTCTGGTTAGCAACCCGAAATATCATGCAGCTGCTGATATTCATTTCTCAGAAGTCCAATTTCTTCGGCCAAAGCCGGGAACAGCTAACACTACTGCTGCTTACATAAATAATGAAGCAGACTGGGTTGTTGCGGAATTCGATAAGCTGGATAATTCTACTCTTGCTAAGACATCTTCTATCCGTACCGTAGAGATGCCTCTTGGCTCAACTTATTATTATCAGTTCAATCTGCAGCAAGCTCCCTTTAACAACGTAAATATAAGAAAAGCCTTAGCTATGGCAATCGACCGGGAAGCTCTCCGGTATGGATCACCTGCATTCGGATTTATACCTCCGGCTATCCGTAGCACTGATCTCAATTTTCGTACCGCAGTTGCAGATACGTCTTATTTTAAAGAAAATGTGAAGCTGGCCAAGGAATTGCTGCAGAAAGGCTTGAACGAAGAAGGGCTTAACGAGTTTCCAAGCTTTTCGGTCATCGTTAACGAAGGACCTGGGCATTATACTATCGCAGAATCCATCATTAACGACTGGTACAACAATCTGGGTATCAAAGCAAGTCTCGAGGTCCAGTCCTGGGAAGAGCTGATCAGCAACAAGGTCAGCCGGAATTTTGCCGTGGTAAGAGCTGGCTGGGGAGCAGACTATAATGATCCTTCGGCTATGATGGAGATACTGTCTTCCACGAATGAGAACAACGATTCAGGCTGGAGTGATCCGTTGTATGACAGCTATGTAACTCAAGCAAAACATACCTTTGATCCGAAAGAACGCATCAATCTTTATGCCAAAGCCGAAAAGCTGCTTATCGACCAGATGGCGATCATTCCGCTGTATTATTATGTTGCAGATGTTCTGCAAAAACCCAATATTCATAATGTATACCTAGACTATGATGGAAACATTGCCTTCACGAGGGGATATATAAAATAAAGTAAACAGCCAGCAAATCCACCACTTTTAATGAGTCGGTGATTGCTGGCTGTATTTATGAAGAACTATCCTCCTCATTATGCACCGATCTGCGTCCGCAAGTGAAACCGCCCCTAAGCTAAGGCTTTAGCCCAGTTGAGAGTTCCTCTGATAATATGTTGTAAATGCAACAATAATATTATAAACTATTAATCATAACGACAACAAGAGAATATATTAATCTTATATAAAGGAGCTTCCTAGTATGTCAGTAATAATAAAGAAATGCAGCCGTGAAGATTTACAAATACTACAGCAAATTAGCGTTGAGACATTCAATGATACGTTTAAACAGCAAAATTCACCTAAAAATATGAAAACCTATTTAGAAAAAGCATTTACCTATAAACAGTTGGAAAAGGAATTGAGCAATGTTTTTTCAGAATTCTTTTTCATCTTTTTTAATGAAGAACTTGCCGGGTATCTAAAAGTAAACATCAATGATTCCCAATCTGAAAAAGCAGGTGATGAGTCACTAGAAATTGAAAGAATCTATATAAGAAACAATTTTCAAAGAAAAGGGCTTGGAAAGTATCTAATAGACAAAGCAATGGAAGTAGCGGTGATCCAAAATAAAAAGAAGATCTGGCTAGGAGTTTGGGAAAAGAATGAGAAGGCCATTGATTTTTATAAGAAAATCGGTTTTGTTCAAACGGGAGCTCACTCTTTTTATATGGGTGATGAAGAACAAACTGATTTTATAATGACCAAAACATTCGCCTGAAGTTATTCCTAACTGTGCGATTCCCTTCATTTTGCCTCTTACAAGGTGCTGAACACGATATTACGCAGCTTGCGCGTAATTGTCGTCGTTCCGGCATCTTTTTTTTGGATCATAAATAGTATAGTCAGACTTTCTTGAGGACTGTTACTGAAATACGCCCCCAGCCAGCCGTCCCAGCCGTATTCACCTTGGCTGCCGATAAATCCGGCTTTTCCGCTGTCGGTCATGATGCGCATCTGATTGCCGTAGCTATGTCCGCGCAATGTGTGCCACGTATCGAAGCCTTTTTGCTGCCAATCGGTTAAAGCTGCAGACGTTAAATATTTAACTGTTCTGGGCTTCAATAGTTGAACACCTTTTAAGCTGCCTTGATTCATTAGCATTGTTGTAAATTTGGCGTAATCGTCAATCGTAGACACAAGTCCCGCTCCGCCCGACTCAAATGCCGGATCAAGGTCCATCTGATGGCCAATGCCCAGGTGGCTTTCCGCATACAGCTTCAAACCGCCTTCACCATCATCCTGATAGGTTTTCACAAGGCGTTCTCTTTTTCCTTCAGGCAGCCAGAAACCGGTATCTTTCATTTCCAGCGGCTCGAAGATTTCCTTTTTCAAAAATTGCCCATACCGCATGCCGCTAACCGCTTCCACAATCGCGCCAAGGACGTCTGCCGATGTTCCGTATTGCCAGTACGTTCCCGGCTCGAACGAAAGGGGGACTTTACCTAGGCAATTTGCAAATTCCATTGTGCTCATCGCGTTTTCACTGTACAAACGGCTGCCCAGTTCTTGAAACAAAGCATCCGTTTGCTGTCCGGCTTTGTCCGTTCCGCCATATACCAATCCGGATGTCATGTTCAGCAAATCGTGAATGTTGACCTCCCGGCTGACAGGCACCAGTTCGCCGTTTTTCTCGACCTGTTGGTTTTGGAAGCCCGGAATATAGCTGCTAACAGGATCGAATAAATCGATATCCCCACGCTCAAGCAGCATCATGACGGAAGTGGCGGTAATCGGCTTCGTCATCGAATATAAACGAAAAATCGAATCCCTTGTAATAGGACGTCCCGACTCGAGATCGGCCAAGCCGTCTTCATGGTACAAAACTTCATTGCCGTTCTTGATCAGCATAAAGTTTGCTCCTGCGATTTCCTTGTTGCCGATACTTGCTTTCAGCGTTTTTTTCAATTGGTTGGTTAAGTTTGACTCCAGCATGTCACTTATGTCTCCTTCTCGAATAACTTCACTTTAACTAAAGCGGATGTTAACCATTCGTTATAGAAAATATTAAGCGCTTTCGGACAGATTGTATAGTGCCACGGCAGAACACAATCCGGTTAACCTGCAAAACGGATACAATATAACTCTTATGCCACCGGATAGTTTTATAAGATATGGTGTCTCCACGGTAATATTTGGGGTATATTGGAAGGAGTAAATTATGGAGGAGAAAAACAAATGTCAGATGTAGTGGTCCGGATACCCGTTGAATCGTGGTCAATAACGGAATTGACGAAGGAGACATACTGCTGCTGTTTCCAGCCTGTACAGATTTGGGGAGACGATGTTGAGGTTGAAATATTCCTGCCCACGGCAATCGGAAGTAAGGAAATAGCAAAAGATGCAGCTATAAGTGCCGTTCCTTTGCTGGAGGAGGAGCTTGCCTGGCTTCAGATGAACAAGGGAGAACTCGGTAAGGCGCTGGAGTGGGCTAAAGAGCGGGCCGAGGAATGGATTTGGGATGACCCGGATTTTGTTGAGCTATCGGACAATGAAGGCTATGTGGAGCTGGACGGGCAAACTGTTTGCGTCCCGATTTCGGATGAAGCTTTTTTAAACAGCTTGTTTCTATGGAGTGTTGTTTTTGAGCAGGTAGATGGTGCCGGTTCGTTTAAGATGTCAATTGAGCTTGGGAACAAACCGGATTATTTTGCCGGACATCGGATACATATCGACATAGATGAACATAAAAATTTTGTAAACCAAGGTTTATAAGGAGAATGAGGGATATGACAGAGAAGGCAGAGACACTGTGGCAGCGCATTATTGCAAAAGGCAGCCGGAATACTCCGGGGTACGAAGCAAATTTGAATTTACAGCCTGGCGCTAGCGTGGAAGAACTTGATGGGCTTGCCAGTACGCTGGAGGTTGTACTTCCCCAGGAGTTGAGGGACTTCTATAGCATATATAATGGTCAGGATTGGGAAGCAGGCTCGCAGTGTTTTGTCCGAAATCTAACGCTGTCGCCGCTTGAACAGATTCTCGAGGATTGGGAATTTCTAAATGAAGAGTTTGATCCGGATGACATGGAACCGGAGATTGCCCCGCAGATCAAGCCGTTACTGTGGAATCCACGGTGGATCCCTATTGCCAGCAACGGGGGTGGCGATCATCTCTGTATAGACACGGACCCTACAGCAGAAGGGACCTTTGGGCAGTTGCTCTATTTTTATCATGACTGGGGAAACCGGTCTGTTGAGGCGGCAGGCTTGTTTGACTTTATTGAACAATGCTTGAGTGAAGAGGAGTGAGGAGATAGAGGTATATTCTGCATGAACCATAAAAAATGGTATCCTCCAAAAGTGAAGGGGCAGCATAGCCTAATGAAACTAGGACATATAATGATTTTCGTCAATGACATGACAAAGGCGAGATGGTTTTATTCTGAATTACTGGGTTTGCAAACACTGTTAGAGCAAGAAAATAAGCTTGTATTTGCCCTTGACGGCTGTCAGCTTATAGCTTTCAAGTGTGAAAAGACCAAAGAAATTGGAGATTATTCGAACGAGGCTAGAACAGTTTTGGTGTTTGAGGTCGTATCCATTGAGCAAACTTATAAGGAAATGAAGGATAAGGGTATTCAATTTTTGCATGATAAACCTACACAAGGGCGATATGCTGCTTTCGTCGATCCGTTTGGTAACGTGCATGAAATCGCTGAATCGTTCGATTGAAAGTCGTTAAAGTAGCGGCAGTCTAAAACTTTATATTCTCGTCCAAGACTGCCGCTGTTTCTATTATTGGGCTCAGTCCCCAGTGAACGAGTCGCCACACACCTTGGCGAACAGCTCTTCCTTGGGAACTACGCGGTTTTTGTGCCGGGCCATTTAACGGACACTTAAATTTCTGTGAATTGAACACCCATTAGTGTCATGGTGGCAATATCTAAAGCGGTGTCAGTTGCTTCTTCTGGGAAGCTGACTCCCCGTTTAGGTGAGATTCTTCCATTTAACTCGAAAATCCGCTCAAGTTGAGTCAATGTACTGGCTGCCGTAAGATGTGCTTGACCTAGCGGGTCAGTAACACGGATTCTATGTATCTTTGAATTAGTTTTTATAGAGAGAATAAATTCCTGCGGTGCGGTTGAAGTATTGAAGCTGCTATGAAGTATGGACGTACGTCTCTTTAGGGACAGGCGCGCCCAAATACCACAGTTCACCAATGCAGCGAATGCACGGTTTGTAAAACGGCTGTCGAAGGCCAGACGTATGGACACCCCTTTGGCAAGTCCATTACTAACCAAGGTCATACTCTCAGGACTGCTTATGCGTCGGCACTGGAAGACTTGTTCTCTGCTGAAGGTGACAGTCTTGGGATCAGAGAAGCCGAGAACGGTGCGTGCATTGCTTTTCTCCCATATTTCAAAAGGCAAATGAGCGTCAACGAAATGAGCGAAAGAATCTAGGCCGCTTTTGTCTTTTAAAGAAAGGAGAATATCGATATCGATGTTTTCCGCCGGCTCCTTACCCATCAGTAGGGATGAAGCGGCAATCGTTGCGGCACTTGCCATCCAGCCAGAGGCAAGTACAACGGGAGAATGGCCTTTTTCTTCGGCTACCACAGCGTGTGCATCATCAATTCGTTCGATCCAGCGGGTGATATCAATGAGTGGAATCCCCCGTTTCACGGCTGCTCGCAGCAATCGATCTTCCTGATCATTGACCGAGACGATAATGGCATCGGGTATATATTTCATACCTGCCAGCGGATCGGCATCAAGTATGTCGATCCGTACTCCATCAGCTTTGGGTAGAAAACGTGCTGCTGACTGTGCTTTATGAAGGCGTCGTCCCCCAATAATGACATGTATCTCGGGATAATGAATCGAAATCAACTCGCTTAACACTGTTCCTACCGTGCCGTATCCACCAGCGATAAGAATAGATATATTACTTTTCTTGAAAATATGCTTACTTGATTTGTTTTCCTGAACATCTGTCATTTGATGCACCTCATTCATTTTTGCTAAAAAAACAATAAACACTTGTATTTATTTGAACATGTGTTTATTGTAAAGATGGAGTTTGAACATTTCAATCTTCAATATCGCAGGAAGTGTTCAAATATGAACATATTATAAAAAATTGTTGAGGAGATATTGAATGAAGGATAGAAGGACAAGCAAAACGAAGCGGGCTATTCGTTCAGCTTTTTTACAGCTGTTAGAACATAAACCCTTAAATCAGATTACAGTGGCAGAAATATCGAGGGAAGCTGATCTGGGGAGAGGCACATTCTACTTACATTATAAGGATATCCGCGATTTATCGGATCAATTAGAAAATGAAATATTGCGTGAGCTCGAAGAACTATATGATGCTTCTCTTCCCTGCGATACGATGGAGAATTTAATTAAGCTTACGGAAACGCTGACGGAATACATGGAGTCTAACCGTGAGCTGTTTATTCTGCTGGCACGCAGGGAACAAGAAGCAGCGACATTTCAGAAGATCAAACAGTTTTTTGTGAAAAAGTTGATCCTGGAGGACAGGCGCCCGTTTGATGAATACAAACAGACGGAGGCTATTTTCCTTGTCGCTGGGGTAGTAGGTGTATTGGAGGTGTGGATCAGTGAAGGTATGAACAAGCCGCGTCAGTTGATATCCAAGTGTCTTTATGAGGTATTAATGAAGATGGATATTTAACAGTTGGGAAGCATAAAAATAGTGAGATCGGGATACCGGATGCAGAATTCACAAAAAACAACTCGAAAGGGAGTAGGTTATGGACATCGAAAAAATCAAACAGATTATAAATTCTGGGGAGATGTATGATGACGCAGGTGATGATGTAGCAGCAGTTAGGTCACTCGCTTTAACCATGTGCCGGGAATATAATCAAAAAGTAAATACAAATGAAGGCTACGATATGTCTATATTGAAAGAATTGTTTTCAGACGTGGGTGAGAATGTATATATTGAATCTAACTTCCGTTGTGAGTTTGGATTCAATATCTCTATGGGGCACGATGTGTATATTAATCACGACATGATTATTCTTGATTGTAACGAAGTGAAAATCGGAAATGATGTCTTTATTGGGCCACGTGTGGGGTTATATGCAGCAAATCATGCGGAAGATCCCTTTGAACGGGCGGATAAAGGAGTCTATTCGAAACCAATTACAATAGGGGATCGGGTATGGCTGGGGGGAGACGTTAAAGTTACTCAAGGTGTGACTATAGGCGAAAACAGCATTGTTGGTGCTGGAAGCGTAGTGACCAAAGATATTCCTCCTAATGTCATTGCTGCAGGAAATCCGTGCAAGGTTATTAGACCGATTAAATTTTCTGATCGTCCTTGGAGAAGATAAGTATATTGAATGGTTTTTCCAGACGATCTTGAAGACAAGGTTATTGATCAACTCATGTAAATGGGTTGATTTTTTTTGTCCGAAATAGAGGGGATCGGCTAAAAAAACCTGTTCTTGTCCTATTGCCACGAAGCCTGACGTTATCCATTCATCCTTCATTCCAGAAAAATCAATCCTCAAAATAAATGCAACAATTGAGATGCTGGAAACGAACAGTTATTCATCTTTAACGATCGAGGCCATTGCTTCACAAGCAGGTAGAATCAGAGTTTGATTTTGACAGCAATAGGTCCATTCAGGATAACTTCAAACAACAGCTTGAAGCTTTAGTTCGTATTCTCAGCAGCAAAATTGGGATAACGAAAACCTGTCCTTTACCTACACAGAATTTCAAACAGATGTACTTGCCATAATTCAGTTGTCAGATGAGTAGCTCTGCGTAGCAAATAAATCTGGATAAATAGTTAATTTCACCCTTATAGTCACTAAAATCGATTATAATTAAATTTATGTTCAAGTCGATTACCTATCCTAAGTTAATAGGATAATCATACGCAAAAAGGCATAGTGATGAATCGCCTATGCTATAAGGGTTATAGAGTTTTCGAATACACACTTATGTATAAGAGGAGGCGAATGATATGACGATAATGCCTGTTATAGTAATGATCTTTGTATTTGTACCTACCATTGTACTCATGGTAAGCATGCCTTATTTAACAAGAGAGACGATTAGTTTTGGGGTCACCGTCAGCGCTGTACAATTCCACAGTGAGCCTCTGCGCCAGATGCGGAAGTCATATGCTAGGATTAGTGCTACCTTGCATACCATCCTATTCATTGTTTGTATCATCTGCCTAATATACGGTGATGAACATTCCAAGCAACAAAGTTGGATCATTGTCACTTATTCACTCGCCATGGTCGTAATCTCCCTAGTCATAAACATTAGCTATCATTTCAAAATGAAAAGTTTACTACCTATGCTGCCTATTGCTCCGGAACCATCGATCATGGCAGTGGACACTGGATTTCGGAAAAGAAACATTGGCTTGTCTAGTAATTGGTTCCTCATTCATGTTTTAATTATTGTTGTTAGTATTGTAACTGTGCTACGCAACTACGATCTGATTCCTGATCAGATTCCGATCCATTTCAACAGTAGTTGGAACATAGACCGCTATGCAGCTAAATCTTATAGTCTTGTGCTTATTCCTACGATAATACAAGTGTTCATAACACTTTTGTTCATATTTGAGAATTGGAGTATTCGCAGAGTGAAGCAGCAGGTTCAACCCACTGATCCGAACCGTTCCATTAGACAAGACGTAACTTTCCGCCGTACTTGGTCATGTTTTATGATTACAGCAAGCTTCTTATTAGTTATCCTGTTTTCCGTCGTGCAACTAAACATGATATCTCTGCTTAACATCAATTTCGCTATCCCCATTATCCTAATCATAATAGCCTTTATCATGCTATACGGCTTCGCCTTATCGTTCTGGGCTGGTCAGGGCGGAAGCCGCTTGGAGCGATCTGCCGATTACTCCAATGTCAGACCTGTTCATGATGATGATAAATGGCTGTTAGGTATGATTTATTTCAATCGTAAGGATCCAAACCTAATCGTCGAGAAAAGGTTCGGAGTCGGCTGGGGATTAAATTTCGGTCACCCAGTAAGCTGGCTGATTTGGCTCGGAATTATTGTACTGTTAGTTGTGGTGTGGTAACAAGGCTTGGAGGTTAATACTCACCGGAGTATTCTATAATAGTAGGAGCGTATAACATGAATTTAAAAGAAAAGTTGATATTAATAAAAGAAAATGGCTACCAAGCACCTCCCGATATATTCCAGTTGATACAAGAAATGATGAATAACATCGGTTCTTTGGATGCTGAGCTACGTGATGAGCTAATTTATACAATCTTATCACATTGGATTCCCGGTAATTTTCTAACTGCAAACGAACTAGAACAACTTGTGCCAGTTGTTTTGGATAACAACCATTTACTTTTTAAGCTTGGTGAAACAAATACAGACTCTGTCTTCACTCGATCTTTCTCAATGCTAGTCATACCGCTCCTCTTGATGAGGCATAGAGAATCACCATTTCTCTCAAGAGAGCAAATTCATCAGATCAAAGAGAAAGTGTTTTTACATGTACAAGAAGAGCGTGATTACCGTGGGTATGACGAAGAAAAAGGCTGGGCTCATGCTATAGCCCACGCAGCAGATGCTTTAGACGACTTGGCTCAATGTTCCGAACTAGATAAAAATGACCTCTTAACCATCCTCGATTTGGTTTACAAAAAGTTGACCATAACAGATCGGATTTACTCCGATGGGGAAGATGAGAGAATGGTAAATTCCATAATTAGTGTTTTAAATAGAAAAATACTTAGTCAGACTTATGTAGAGCAATGGATTCAAAGTTTTGGTGATGTGGAAAAAAATTCAGAATTTCTACCTGCCTTTAAGCAAAAAAATAATATAAAGAACTTTTTGAAAAGTTTATACTTTCGAGTTAAATTTTACAAAGTGGATGCCGAACTCTGCTCAATTATCGAGCATACTTTATATAAAGTAGAAAAAGTGTACTATCCCTAACTAAGAAAAAAGTAACAGATACGAACACCAAACTTCGATGTTCAGCGAATTCTTGCTGAATATATTGACAGGTAGTTCTAATCGCTATTCCAATTATCCGCCCTTCCATTAGGCGGCTTTCTTTTTGCCGAAAATCAACACTGGTGGCAGCCATTCTTAATTTAGGCCATAAAATCATTCTTTACCGATCGTTCTAAATATGTTATATTGTTGGCATGGGAGGAATACACAGATAAAAAGCCACGTTTCATTGAAAATGAATATGGCCGTCTAGACATACTTTTTTTTACCTAAATAAGAACGATCGTTCTAAATTGTACTTAAAACTCATTTACACTAATCTGCATGTTATGGAGGAGAGAATATTATGAAGTATACAGTTATTACAGGAGCAAGTTCAGGGATTGGATATGAGACGGCATTGGCGTTTGCTGCACGTGGCAAAAACTTAATTTTGGTAGCTAGAAGATTGGACAAATTAGAAGAACTCAAATCAGCAATTCAGGATATTGATCCTACTGTAAATGTTATTGTTCGTACTAGTGACCTGTCTGTTACGGATCAGGCCTACACACTGTATAGCAATCTAAAGGAATATCAAATTGAGACCTGGATTAACAATGCGGGGCTCGGTGAAGCTTCTTTTGTAGTAGAGCAGAATTTAGATAAAGTTGAAACTATGCTACGTGTTAACATCGAATCCTTGACGATCCTTTCTACACTATATGTGCGAGATTATGCTGATGTAGAAGGAACTCAGTTAATTAACGTCTCATCCGCACTCGGATATGCCATTGCTGTTGGGAGTGTTGCTTATTCTGCATCTAAATATTACGTTAGTGCCTTCACAGAAGGGCTTGCAAAGGAACTAGAAATGAAAGGCGCAAAACTAAAAGCAAAAGTTTTAGCACCAGCAATAACGGAAACAGAATTCGTGAAGAAATCATTAGATGCTGAAGAATTTGATTACAAATCAAACATGCCTAAGTACCACACTGCCAAACAAATGGCGGGCTTCATGTTGGATCTTTATGATAACAACGAAGGGGTAGGGATTGTAGATCAGAACTATGATTTCAATCTGAGGGGCCGAATCTATCCAATAATTTCAGAATTTTAAAGTTCAGTGAACCGAATAAAGGTGAAACATGGCGTACAACTGAAGATTGTGCGCCATGTTTTTAGTCTAAAGCTGTTCGATGCTATCCCCAAATTAGCAAAGGAAGATGATGAATATGAGAGCAGCACAAATACAGAAATATTCAAAAATAATACAAGTGGAAATAAATGATGTTAATATGCCACAGATCAATAGCCATGAGGTACTTGTCAAAGTAAAAGCTGCAGGTGTAAATCCACTGGACATCCTTAATCTAAATGGAAGTGTTCGGATGATTGCCGACTATAAGTTACCATTAACTTTAGGGAATGAACTATCTGGAATGATTGAAGCCGTTGGTGATGATGTTTTGAATTTTAAGGTTGGTGACCCTGTTTATACGAGGTTGCCGCTTAATAAAATCGGTGCTTTTGCTGAATATACAGCCGTGAATGAAGATGCTTTATCCATCATGCCTGAAAATCTATCTTTTATTGAAGCTGCTGCGGTACCCCTTACTGCCTTGACTGCTTATCAAGCATTGCATGATGTACTCCTTGCCCAGCCGAATAAAAAGCTATTCATTCCTGGAGGAACCGGAGGATTTGGAGCTATGGCAATCCCCATTGCCAAATCAATGGGATTATATGTTATTACAAGTGGCAGTGAAAGAGGCAAATCACGTACACTGTCGATCGGGGCTGATCAATTTATAAATTACAAGGCAGAGAATTATGCTAACATACTATCAGATATCGATTATGTGATCGACACCTTAGGTACCAAAGAGATCAAAGCTGAACTGGGCATTTTAAAACCACAAGGGAAACTGGTATCATTGAAAGCAGGACCTAATTATCGCTTTGCAGTTGACAATCATTTTCCAATGTGGAAAAAAGCATTGTTTGGTCTAGTGGGTGCTCGTTTAGATTCTTTAGCGCGTAAGAAACAAAATGAATATCGTTTTTTATTTGTGCAAGACAACGGAAGCCAATTACAAGAAATCACCAAACTTGTTGAAAAAGAAAATATCAAGCCCTCTATAGATTCAACTTATACGTTTGGTGACATTAACAAGGCGTTACTTAAAGTGTCGACGGGCCATTCCCAGGGCAAAGTGATTGTGACCTTCTAAACAACAAGCAACTTAAACGACGTTGCTCGCGTATACTGAGTTAAAAACAAATTATATCCAACGCCCAGAAGCAAAGAAAAGGGGAAATAAATATGAGAATAGAGTTACATAAGCAAAGTGATATTGATACTTTAACTGATATTTGGTATAGAGGCTCAATTCAAGCACATGATTTTATCGATCAAGAATATTGGCTTTCTCAAAAAACGGAGATGAGAGATAAATACATTCCAATGTCGGACACCTATGTAATTTACAATCAATCAGAAATTGTTGGGTTCGTTTCTATGGTTGAGGACTATTTAGCGGCACTTTTTATTGATACGTCTTATCAAAAAAATGGTTATGGAAAAGAACTAATTAATTTCATGAAAATTCAAAAATCAAAAATTACATTAAAAGTATATAAAGAAAATACTTCAGCAACACGCTTCTATGAGAAGAACGGCTTTACTATTAAAGAAACTCTTTTAGATGCAAACACCAATCAGGAGGAATACCTAATGGAATGGAAGGAGTCATAAAGGATACAAGTTCTTGTCCTTTGCGCAGGACAAGAACTTGGTCTCATTGGCGGATAGATCAATGTCTAGTACCATGAATTTGAATTCATCCAGAATTTGGACTCATTCTCGTATCAAGTCAAACAAGCAGCTTCTCCATAATCATCACATCAGTCGGCTTTCCATCTAAAATCCCTTGGTTCTCAAATACACCGACTTCACGATATTTCATTTTTCGATACAACCCTTGCCCATTTTTATTGAAAGGGAAGGTAAACAAGACGATTTTGTAAAACTCATTTTTTCGGGCTTCTTCTTCTAAAGCTTCCAAAAGTATGGATCCGATGCCTTGGCCTCGATATTCCCTATGAATATAGATGGACAAATCGGCCACGCCACGATACGCACAGCGAAGGGAATAACGATTTAAAGATGACCAGCCAATGATGCCCTGTCCATTTTCAGCGACCAGAATCGCAAATCTTCCTTGATGTTCATCAAACCAGTTGTTTATGAAGGGACGATCTTTCGTTTCTTCTTCAAGAGTAGCAATTCGATCTTCAATGCCTTGATTAAAAATGTGAAGAATATCCACTATATCTGCATACGTTGCTCTCCGAACAGTAATGCTCCTCATATCCCATAACCTCCAAATCAGTTTAAGATTTTACTGCTTTAATAACGGCTGAAACAATGTATTGATCAACATTGGCACCGGGAACCCAGTCTTTAATGAATGTTCTGGACTCGTCTTTAGGCTCAATCCGGATATCAGCAAAGCCGCTTTCGCGAAGCATTGCTTCAACATCTGAAATGGAAGAAGCACCGGAGATGCAACCGGAGTAGAGTTCTTCAAGATCATTTTTAATTTCAGGTGGAAGCTCCGCCGTAGTTACGATGTCCGCGATGGCCAGACGACCACCCGGCTGAAGGACCCGGTAGGCTTCACGGAACACCTGTTGTTTATCTGGTGAAAGATTAATAACGCAATTGGAGATAATCACATTTACCGAATTGTCGGAGACGGGAAGATGCTCAATCTCACCCAAACGAAACTCAGTGTTCATAAATTCTCCTTTAATAGAGTTCTCCCTTGCGCGGCTGATCATCGCAGGTGTCATATCCACACCGATTACATGGCCTTGGTCACCTACCTGCCGGGAGGCCAGGAAACAATCGAATCCGCCACCGCTCCCGAGGTCCAGAACATGTTCACCAGCCTGCAGTTCAGCAATAGCTTGAGGATTGCCGCATCCAAGGCCTAAATTGGCACCTTCGGGAGCTGCAGCCAGTTCTTCACTGAAGTAGCCCATTTTAGCGGATATGGCATCAAAATCAGAAGGGGAGTCACAACAGCTTTCGGCTGGGGTACAGCAGGAAGAGGCAGCTTCGACCTTTTTTACGGCGATTTTTTGGTAGCGGCCCCGTACATTCTGGCGGATCTGGTCGTTTGTCATTTGGGTCATGATTGAACACTCCTTTAAAGGTATGGATTAGTTTTCACGTTATATGTTGAATTAACTTGCAAATTGCAAGTATAAGTCAAGAGAAATCACCCTTTTACTGGTGCACAGCAATTGCTGGATTTCCCCATAGCTTCGTTGAACAGCTTAATCGAACGCAGTAAAGTTTCTACTTCAAACTCACTCATATTCGAAAAAGCTTCATCCAGGTAGGCGTTCATTTGATGATCAATCGTTGTTGCCACCATTTTCCCTTCGGGAGTAAGCACCAGGGTATAGACTCTTCGATCTGCCTTGTCAGCCATTTTTGTAACCAGTTTCATTTTCACCAAAGATTGGACTTGTCTGCTAAAGGTTGTAATATCGGTCCCGAGTGTTTCAGCAACCTGTTGCATGGAAGGACTATGGCTCCGATCAATTTCATACAGCAAATGGCTTTGGGCTGCGGAGAGATTACATCCGCCTACGCTGCAGCAATCTTTATTCAGTAATCCTAAACGCCTGGTCATGATTTGGAATAATTCTCGTGGGGTTTCCATTGTTATCACCTCTTGACTTAAGTTATATCGTAATTACTTGTAAAATGCAAGTGTGTGAATTCGTGGGTATACTATTTACTCCTAATTCCAAACAGTCCTATCTAATATGAAAAAGGTGCCAACTGCTGTTTGCTGCGAGTGACATTTAGGTTATTGATTATATAAGCTCATAATTATATAATGATGTTCGAGATCCAATCTAATTTGCTTAATTTAATTTTGTCCATTGGTTGGTCTGCCTGGTGGAGCGATACTCGCTTAGCTGCAGGGGGATTCGGCTTTAACTTTGTTCTTGATGCTGTACCGACCATGGAAGTGGTAAAGGGTGCACTTTGGGCGATCGTATTCTTTTCCATCGGGGTGTATGTCGTTGTGTATGGGCTGCTAAATGCGGGCCTTCCGTTATTTTAAAACTAAAGGAGATTATGAATCATGAATAAGAAAACCATTTATTTTTTGTGTACAGGAAATTCCTGCCGGAGCCAGATGGCCGAAGGTTGGGCAAAAAAATACCTGAGTGACGACTGGAATGTATACAGTGCTGGTATTGAAGCTCACGGTTTAAATCCGAAGGCTGTACAAGCCATGAACGAAGTGGGTATTGATATTTCAAGTCAAACCTCGGATATTATTGATCCGCAACTGCTGAACAACTCCGATCTCGTGATTACTTTGTGTGGAGATGCCGCAGATAAATGTCCAATTACCCCTCCTAAAGTGAAACGTGAGCACTGGGGATTTGATGATCCAGCGAAAGCGCAAGGAACAGATGAAGAAAAATGGGCTGTCTTCCAGCGGGTGCGTGACCAAGTGGGCGAGCGCATCAAACAATTTGCTGAAACTGGTAAATAATTATTCCTTTAAAAACCCGCGCCAGGCGCGGGTGTACAGAAAAGGGGATAACTGGATACTAATTATGGGCAGAATAAGTATAATCTCTCTTGCAAACCTTGTAAGACTTCTTCCGGCATTTCCCTAACCTTTATATCCCCACCGAGGAAAAGTAGCCAATTTGTTATTTCGGTCAATTCTTCGGGCTTGTTAACATTGATAAAAGTCTTTAGAACGGCTGTGGTCTGGTAAGGATTCGTATAGGAGATTGAAACCTTTAAAGGATGGTATTTTTTGAACTGGGCAATCGCATTTGGACCAAGCTCAAGGACCAGGTTGATTACTTCTTCCTGCTTACTTAGCTTTTCTAAAATCTTTTTCTTACTTAATCTTTTTTTCGTCGGGTAGGGTATAACACTAGTGAGATGGTCGACAGGAAAAATCTGCTTCTTTTCTTCTTTCAAGTCAAAACCTTCGATCAGCCAAAGGCTTTTTTCACGATAAAGGTGCAAGAGATAAATTGGATAAGACTTTATTACCTTCTCTTCTTTGATGGTAATCAATAAATAACTATCTGAAAGAAGGATTTGGATCAGTTTTTCTAACATGGGATGGGGGAGGTCTGAAAGATCAAGCAGGTCGGGATTGTTGGGGTTGGTCCCTTCAAAAAGCAAGCTTTGATTTAGAAGAAAAAGCTCTTCTTGCTGGTTTTCTGAGATGAGGCCCAGTAATTTTTCAGATAAAGACTGACGACTCTTTAGATAGGGAAGTTGTTGATTTCTAGTGGCCATAAAGGCAATAAAAAGGGCTTTGACCTCATTATTGGTAAAGCGAACGACGGGAAGTACTGAGTTTCGCATGACAAAATAACCCCCATCCCGTCCAACTTCAGCGACAAGCGGCATCCCTAAGGCCTCAATTTCTCTGATGTCTCTAATAGCTGTCGAACGGGAGATGTTAAATTCCTGCATGATTTCTGAAATTGTAAAGTGGGCACGATTGTTGATATACCGCATGATGATATTAATCCGTTCAACTTTTTTCATCGGACTCCTAAACAGTATCATTTTTTGACATGATTTAAGGCTATCATATACTTATCAAGTGAAGAAGACAAATCATTTGATTAATTTAACTAGAAGGCAGGTTTTGAATATGGCAGAATATACCTTAGAAGAAAAAGACAGCTTTACCGTTATAGGTTTAGGAACGGAGCTTACAAGTGATTACACAGACTATGCTGGCATAAACAAGGAAAAGTCTGATTTTTGGCAGGCCGTCAGCCAAGATGGAAGGCTTGATTATTTAAAAGACATTGCCATAAATGACTACATTTTTGCTGTAAACGAAGCGGTGAATAGCAAGATGATGCATTATGCTGGTGTCATGACCGAGGCCGCTGCACCAGAAGAAGCCAGAGTTATTCAATTTCCTAAGGGGGAGTACCTGGTTGTTAAAGGGGAAGCGAAGACGGCTGATGAACTGAATAATAACCTTGCCGGCCTTGCCTTTGGTCAAGCCTTGCCGGAAGCAAAGAATGTAGCCTATGTTGGCGGACCAAATACAACGGTTGAGATGGGGCAGCGAAACGGATTAGTTTTTGGTGAAATGTGGATTCCTGTTATAAGGAAATAAAGAGTATAGAAGGAGGCATAGGCATGTCCTATATCGTTGATTTTAAAAATGTGTCTACGATTGGTTTAGAATCTTCACCTGTAGTAGAAACGCTTGCCGGTTTACGTGCGAATGAAGCCCGTTACTTTATGAATAAGTACAAGCATGAATTTACGGTTGTCCCAGCCAGCGAAAGCCAGGAAACCCTTGCTTATGTGAACCGGATATTGAAAGAAGAACGTGATATTGAGTTTGCGGCCAAACCTTTAGAAACATCTCGTTTTCAAGTGGAAAATATCCAATTTGCCTATGTCTTTTATGAGGATGGTCTTGCGATCAATGTCATGTATACGGTGGATGACCCTAAGAAACGGGCAGTTGGTTTTAAGCTTTCTGAGGGGATGGAGGTCCCAAAGGAGTTAGAAGCAAAGTTTAAGTTTGCCAGGCAGAAGTCTAAACTAGCTGGAACAATTCGGGGTTCGTTTTTTGTAATTAAAGGAGAATATTAAAGTAATTAATAACCCGCGCCCCGCGCGGGTTTTGTATTTTAAAAAAAGTTGTTTTATCGGGCTACTACGGAAGAAGGATATTTCAATTATAATTGTTTTTCACCATCCTGTTTATCGGCAGGAACTGGTAAACTGTACATATATTGAAGGGGTTTGGACAAAAGTTATTATAAATACGTTATAGCTAAAGGAGAGATATTATCACTTATAACGAGGTTGTTAAAAGCGTTGATGCATATTTACTACCATTAATATCAGAGTTATACGGGTTGGAAGGCTATGAAACCGGTCTGGTTAAGGCACATGACGGAGGGCGGAATGTCGTATACACCTGTGAGAAAGAGGGCGCCGACGCAAAAATACTCAGAATCGCTTTCTTACCGGACAGGAGCCGGGAAGATTTTCTGGGAGAACTTGAGTATATCAGGTATTTATTCGAGCATGGAGGAAGTGTCTCGGATGTAGTCAGCTCCAGGAAGGGGAATCTGCTGGAAGAGATCAGCCACAGTCATCATATCTTTTTTATCAGCCTGTTTAAAAAGGCCAAGGGGAAAATGCTTGTAGAAAATAATTATCAGTACCGGGAAGGCGCTCCAATTACCGAATATTATTATAATTGCGGTAAAGTCCTGGGGAAACTGCATCAAATATCGAAAGAGTATACTCCTATCCATCGCCGGTATAGTTTTTTTGACAAATACAATGCCGAATATATCGATAAACTGATACCGGATTCCTTATCTCCGCTTAAGGAGAAGTTGGTAGAGCTCCTTAATACCTTAGAAGGGGTAGACAGGAACAAAGAGTCTTTTGGGTTGAACCATTTTGATTACAACGATGGGAATTATTCGATAGATTTTGATACCGGGCAAATAACTGTATATGATTTTGATAATTCTTGTTACTGTTGGTATATGTTTGACTTGGCCAGTATCTGGGGAAACGGAATGGGCTGGATACAATTTGAACCAGACGCCGGTAAACGTAAAAAGTTTATGGAGGATTATTTTGAAACAGTCCTCGCAGGATACAGATCTGAGACCAAGATCGAAAATTCGATGTTGGATACATTGCCCTTGTTTATTCAAGCAAACTTCTTGGAGAATATTATAGATGCGTTCGAGGTAATGCGAAACAACGGCGAAGAGCCGGAGTGTGATGAGGAGCTGTCGTATCGTATAAAATGCATGGAAGACGATATCCCGTATTTCGGATTTTTCCATGAGATTTATTCGTGTGAAGAACCTTTTCAGTATGAGGAGCGAGATATTTAGTCTTTTTGTGCATCAGAAGCCGCCATATTGACGGCTTTTTTTGTTTTTATGTTATAAGTTCTTTTCCCAAATACCTATAGTTCAGAACCAAGATTAATGCAAAAAAGTCGAATGTAGGCCTAAAATGCGCTTTATTGCGAAGAACATCATTCCATTATTTGATACACTTTGTGCATATTTGGATGCGGGGTTTGATCCGCTCAATATGAAAGGCATGACCGGAGATGAAGTGTCAGAATGAAGTCAAAGTTGCACAAATCAGATACGGTCAAGAAAGGGGGGATCATCACAAGACTGAGCAAAGAGAACATTTTGAAGATATGAAGAAGATTGAAGATTCGCTGTTATGGCGGTTTCATGTTCGGATTTTCCCCTGATTTCTAAAATGAATTTTAGATAAATAGGAGGAGTTAAGTACATGAGTATAAAAGCTATTTCCATCAAGAAACCGGTGCTTGCATTCTTTATGTCATTTCTAATGGTAATTTCGCTTGCGATCCCCCCATCTCCGGGATATGCAGAGTCAGCGGGCAACCAGACCGCCCGTCAGGCGGAGTATCTTGACCGCGGTCTGGTTGCGGTTCTGGCCGACAACGGCGTGTTCTTGAGCTGGCGGTATTTAAATACGGATCCAAATGCAATCGCTTTCAATGTGTATAAAAACGGATATAAAGTCAATACGGCGCCCATCAGCGATGCCACGAATTATGTGGACACAACAGGCGCAGACAGCTCACAGTATCAGATTTCCGCCGTCATTGCCGGCAAGGAAGAAATGCAGCCGGAGACGGTATCGGTGTGGCATAATGATTATTTACCCATTCCGCTGGATAAACCGGCCGACGGCCGAACCAAAGACGGGGGCACGTATTCCTATTATGCCGGTGATGCTTCCGTGGCGGATTTGGATGGCGACGGCGAATTTGAAATCGTTTTCCTGTGGAGTCCAAGCAACTCGAAGGACAATTCCCAGGCAGGCTATACCGGCAATGTCTATATTGATGCCGTTAAACTTGATGGCACCAAGCTCTGGCGGATCGACCTGGGTGTCAATATCCGTGCCGGAGCTCATTATACCCAACTGATGGTGTATGATCTGGACGGCAACGGCAAAGCCGAGGTCGTCGTCAAAACAGCGGACGGAACGAAGGACGGTCAAGGCACCGTGATCGGAGACGGAACGAAGGATTACCGTAACGACGGCGGGTATATCCTGACGGGCCCGGAATATCTTACGCTGTTCGACGGACAGACCGGAGCAGCCGTGTCCACCGTAGAATATCAGCCTCCAAGAGGCGATGTAAGCGCATGGGGCGACGGATACGGCAACCGTGTAGACCGGTTCCTGGCCGGTATTGCCTACTTGGACGGCGTGAAGCCAAGCGTAGTCATGGCCCGCGGCTACTATACGCGCACCGTGCTCGCGGCTTATGACTATGATGGCGGCAAATTGGTGCAGCGTTGGACCTTTGACACCAACGAGGCCGGGGCTCAATATCAGGGACAAGGCAACCACAATTTAAGTGTGCTGGATGCCGACGCTGACGGCAAAGATGAAATCATGTACGGCGCGCTTGCGATTGACGACGATGGAAGCTTGCTGTACAGCACCGGACTCGGCCATGGCGACGCGATGCATGCCGGCAAGCTCGATCCGAACCGGGACGGCTACCAGATCGTCAGCGTGCATGAACATACGAATGCCGAATACGGGCTGGAGATGCGCGATGCCGCTACAGGAGAAATTATCTGGGGCCAGTATACAGGGAAAGATACCGGCCGCGGAATGTCGGCGGATATTGATCCAAATTATCCTGGTTACGAATCCTGGGCATCCACGATTGTCAACGGACAGATGGATCCCTTATCCCGCGGATATGCGGCGAACGGAGAAGTCATTTATGAACAGAATGAAGTGCCGCGAAGTGCAAACTTTGCGATCTGGTGGGATGGCGATCTCCAGCGGGAGCTGTTCGACCACGAATGGAACAACAGTACAGCGAAAGGTATTCCGCTCATTTACAAGTGGGATTACGGGAATAAACAGCTGAAGGAAATCTTCCGGGCAGCAGGGAGCTTGACCAATAACCACACCAAAGGAAATCCGGCGCTTCAGGCGGATATATTGGGCGATTGGCGTGAGGAGCTTCTGCTGCGCAGTGAAGACAGCACGGAATACAGACTTTATACGACGACAATCCCGACGGGCTACCGGATTCCCGCGCTGATGCAAGATCCGGTATACCGGCTGGGTGTAGCCTGGCAGAATGTAAGTTACAACCAGCCGCCTCACACGGGATTTTATCTCGGGGCGGAAGCGATGGAATTCCCTAAAGCGAATTTGGCTCTTACCGGCGGAAAAGAAGTGCCGGAGCAGATCTATCACTTTGATTTCGGTACAGACCCTGCGGCTGGCACAACCGCCGTGCAGGATACACTCTATGCACAAGCAACGGGTTACGGATTCGAGAAGACAAGCGGAATTACGGTGGATGCAAACCATGTTTCTCTGCCGGAAAACGCCAAATTCGCCGTAGACCTGCCCAATGCCAATTACAAGGTAACGCTCAAACTGGGCGATGATGCACGCGATTCGAACGTAGGCGTCAAATCCGAATTCGTTCAGAAGCTGGCCGTGACCAGCGTGAATGCGGGAGAACCCCGGATCTATTCTTATGACGTTGCGCTGGTAGACGGCCAGCTGGAGTTCATCTTCTCCGGCACGGCCATTGACGTGCAGGAAATCATCATCGAGAAATACCCGGAGCAATCACCGGGAGCCGCGACGACGATCTATTTGGCCGGCGATTCAACGATGCAATCTTATAGTAGCATGCAGGCTCCGCAGGAAGGCTGGGGTCAGCAATTCGGACGCTATTTTGCAAATGGCGTAGTGGTCCAGAATGATGCGATCGGCGGCAGAAGCAGCAAATCGTTTATGGTTGACGGCCGTCTGGATACGATATTAGAGCGGATCAAGCCGGGAGATTTCTTCTTTATTTCCTTCGGCCATAACGACGCCAGCGCAGGCATTCCGGACCGGTATGCATCTCCGGCGGATTACAAAACATATTTGGCCCGTTATGTGAACGGCGCCAGACAGCGCGGTGCAACACCGGTGCTGCTTACTCCGGTAGGGCGCAGAGATTTTAATACAGTTACTCAAGAATTTAACGTAAGCTTCCCGGAATACGTGAACGCTGCCAAAGAAGTAGCGGAAGAGCTGGGCGCGCCGCTGGTTGATTTGAGCCAGTTAAGCGTTACGTATTACGATAAGATCGGCCTGAGTGCTACGGAGAAAATCTTCCTGTACGCCAATCCGGGCGAATATCCGAAGTATCCGAACGGCGTGGGCGATAATACACATTTCAGCAGCTACGGTGCGCAGGTCATTGCCGCATTAGTTGCGGGAGCAGTGAAAGACATGGATTTAAGCATTTCGCCGTATGTCATTGACCCGGACATTTTGGAACCCGAGCCGGAACCGGAGATCCAGGTCTATGAGGAAAACTTTGAGGGCGATCCCGCCGCCTCCGAATATGCGCTGGTCAATGCCACAGGTATCGGCGGGCAGATGACGGGAACGGTTGCAGAGCAGAACGGGAACAAGGTGCTGTCCCTTAGCGGTTCAGGATCCGGACACCGGGCGAAAGTGTTCCGCCTGTTCGATGCAGTGAATGGCGACATCGTCAATGTCAATTTTGACTGGCATTCCGGCAATGTGGGCGCATCCCCGTCGGAAGGACATTTGTCGCTCCAGGATGCGAACGAGAATATTATTTTTACTCTGTTAACAAAGACCGGCTCCACAAGTCCAGACACGAAAATCCATTATTTTGCAGGCCCATATACAGCAGACTATGGTACCGGCATCTCAGCTGTTCCGGAAGGCGGCACAGCCACGAACATCCTGAAAAACCAGTGGGTCAATGTGGATGTCAAAATTAATTTTGCTAAGAAGATGATAGATTTGACGTTGACTAGCCTGGCGGACCCCAGTGTCACGCAGACGATCGAGGATATTCCGATGAATCCCGGTGTCTACGCCAATAACGCAAGGGCACTCCGCTTCCTGGGAACGAGAAAGGGCGGGGGAGGCACACTGAACTGGACCACTCAGATCGATAACGTGAAGATTGAAGGGACGAAGCTGCCGCCGGTTGCCGGCGATCAGAAGGCATTGATTGCGCTTCATGACAAGGTGAAAGCATTGGATCTGTCAGCCTATACAGAAGCATCCAAAGCGGTGCTGAATAAAGCTTTGGCGGCTGTGGAAGCGATCATCGGTACGGAAGCGACGCAGGCCCAGGTCGACCATGTATTGAACATGCTGACGGTCGCGAGGGATTCGTTAACAAGCGAACCGGTAGGCGAGATAAGCGAGTACAAGTTTGATTTTGGCTCTGGAAACGCTGCTGAAGGATACACAAAGGTAGACGCCAAAAGAGCTTACCTGGAAGGAAACGGTTATGGCTTTGCCAATACCGCGCTAGTCCAGGACGAGAACCGGGAAACCGGGGATGACCTGAAGGAGGATTTCACCCGCGTGAACGGCACCTCTTTCCTGGTAGAAATGGAACCGGCCAATTACCGGGTAACAATGACTATTGGCGATTCGCAAGAATCCACCAACGCAGGGGTTATTGTAGAACAAATGCCAAAATTGCCGGTTACAACTGTACCGAAGGGTGAATTCAAGGAAATTTCATATGACATCGCCCTGATTGACGGCGTCTTTAACTTTGAGTTCTCAGGCAGCACACCAAAGATCAACGCGCTGAAGATTGAACGTCTGCCGGGCAACGGTGCGGGCGATCAGCCGGTTATTTATCTGGCAAGTGATTCCACGGTGGCCAATTATGCGGAAAGCTATCGTCCGCAGGCCGGATGGGGCGAAACGCTTAAAGGGTACTTCGATCTGGATCAGATCAGTATCGATAACCGGGCTGTAAGCGGCCTAAGCAGTAAAACCTTCCTCGTAGGCGGATATCTCAACAACATTCTGCTGGGCATTCACGAAGGGGATTATCTGTTCATGCAGTGGTCCCATAATGATTCCACACCATCCCGCCCTGAGCGTTACCTTACACCTGAGCAGTTCAAGGTGTATCTGAAAGATTACATTAACGGCACTGTACAGAGAGGCGGAATTCCGGTTCTGGTTACGCCGGTCAACCGACGCGATTTTACCGGAGAAGTATTGAACAAGAGCTTCCCGGAATATGTGCAGGCAATGAAAGAGACGGCGCAAGAAACCGGTGCTTTACTGATCGATCTGAATCAGGCCAGCTGGAAATATTTCCAGGAGCTTGGTCCTGAGGGCACCAAATCTATTTTCATGTGGGTAGGTACAACTGAGGACAATACCCATCTTCAGATGAACGGTGCGGTCAAGGTATCCGAGATGGTGGCACGGCTTGTACAAGAGCTGGATATTCCACTGTCCGACCTTGTCACACTGGAAGAGGAACCATCGGATACGACAGCACCGCATACGACCGCGGTAGTAGAAGGAGAGTCGCAGAACGGGTGGTATACTTCAGCGGTAAAAGTAACTTTTACCGCGACGGATGAAGACCCGGGAGTTGACACGACCTATTACCAAGTCGATGGCGGCGAAATTGAGAGCGGCACGCATCTAATTCTGAGCGATGAGGGCAATCACACTGTGACTTACTGGAGCGTTGATCTGGACGGCAACAAGGAGACCAAACAGTCGCTTTCAGTGCCGATTGATCTCGCACCTCCGGCCATCGCGATTCAGGGTCAAACGGAATACACTATTGATCAACACATAGACATCACTTACACGGCCGCCGATACGGCCTCCGGCGTGGCCGAGCCGAATGGCGTAATGTTGAATGCCCCGGCTTATACGCTGGAGCCAGGCTTGAATTCAGTAACTGCAGCGGTCTATGACCGTGCGGGCCGGGAGAGCAGCGTTGACTTCAGCTTCGGAGTTACTGCTACCTTCGTAAGCCTGGCAGAGCTGACACGCACCTTTGCAGCCGAATCGGAAGACCCGGGTGCAGGAGCGGTTGCTGAACAGCTTGCCGGTAAGCTGCAGCAGGCTGAACAATCGGCGAATGCGCGTGATGGTGCGATGGCGCGCCAGCTGCTCGCGGCATACGCCAATGAGGTTGATGCCAGCAGAGATACGGTATTTACGGCTGAACAGGCAGACGCGCTGCGTAAGTGGGCCGCATGGCTCAGCCAGGTGACGCCGCTGGCGAGCAGTGCTCCAGGCACTCCAGTGTTGTCCGATAATAACGGACACGATACGGGTCTGAGAGACGGAGATTACACTATTACGATGAATCTCTGGTGGGGCAACAACGGGACTCTTTTCAAGCTGTACGAGGATGGCAAGCTCATCAAAGAAGTGCCTCTGGCTGACCATTCTCCATCCGCCCAGTCCGTGCAGATTGATATTACCGGCAAGCAGAACGGTACGTATGTCTATACCGGTGAACTGATCAATTCACTGGGTACGACGAAAGGTTCGCCGCTGACTGTGACCGTCACCGATGCTTCCCCGGGCCAAGCGGTATTATCGAACGACAACTGGGATGGAGACGGTAGTTTTAGCGTCAGTATGAATCTGTGGTGGGGGACAAATGCTACCGAATATGAGCTCTATGAGAATGGAGTTCTGGTAGACACGCAACCTCTGCAGGCTCATACGCCCGGCGCCCAATCGGCAGTAACAGCACTCTCCGGAAAGGTTCCGGGAACCTATGAATACGAGGCTGTGTTACGCAACCCGGCGGGTGAGACCAGAACGGCAAAGATGATCGTAACGGTCCAAAAGTAACTGGATCAGGCTCGACAAATGCACACAAAAAACGGCTGCTAAATGATCGGCAGCCGTTTTTTGTGTTGTTATAAGTGAAAAAGTGATCACTTAATGATGATACTAAGGGAAGAGGGAAATCAAAAAAGAACCTGAGTAATTTATCAGGTTCTTCTATATTGCATATAAACAGACACGATGATATAATCAGTCTGCGTCTTTTATAATATGTATAGACATAAATGTTTCATCTTACAATTTAAATTTACCATGCCACTGAACTCTTGTCAAATGTTTTTTTCTCAATTTAATGGTAAGGAGAGATGTTAAATGAGTTCTTTGGTTCTCGGATTTCAGGAAGTGGACAATATGCAGCTTTTGCTCGTTGGCGGAAAAGGGCTCCATTTAGGGGAATTATCAAAAATAGAAGGAATAAAAGTACCCGAAGGATTTTGTGTTACAACAGCGGGATATCAAAAAACCATCGCACAAAACGAAACGTATTCTGCTTTGCTCAATCGGTTAACTATGCTAAAAGTAGAAGATCGGGATCAAATTGGTGAAATCAGCCGGAAGATTCGACAACTCATTATGGAAGCAGAAATTCCTTCCGATGTTGTGAAAGCAGTAACTCAATATCTCTCCCAGCTTGGTGATGAGCATGGCTATGCAGTGCGTTCTAGTGCGACTGCCGAAGATTTGCCGCATGCCTCTTTTGCGGGTCAACAAGACACCTATTTAAATGTCATCGGCAAAAAAGCCATCCTGCAGCATATCAGCAAATGTTGGGCTTCGCTGTTTACTGAACGCGCGGTAATCTACCGTATGCAGAATGGATTTGATCACAGTCAAGTTTATTTATCAGTGATCGTTCAAAAGATGGTATTCCCGCAGGCTTCAGGGATATTGTTCACCGCTGATCCGATTAGCAATAACAGGAAGCTGCTATCCATCGATGCCAGTTTTGGACTCGGAGAAGCACTGGTTTCTGGTCTGGTCTCTCCCGATTGTTATAAAGTACAGGAAGAGGAAATCGTCGATAAGATCATATCAACCAAACAATTGGCTATCTATGGACTACCAGAAGGCGGCACTGAAACCCGGCAGCTCGATCCCGATCAGCAAAAGGCTCAAACACTTACTGAACAACAAATTTTACAGCTGGCACGGATCGGAAGACAAATCGAAGCTTATTTTGGCTGTCCACAAGACATCGAATGGTGTCTGGACCATGATACCTTTTATATCGTCCAGAGCCGGCCAATCACTACTTTATTCCCGATTCCTGAAGCAAATGATCAAGAGAATCACGTTTACGTATCTGTCGGCCATCAACAAATGATGACTGATCCCATGAAACCATTGGGACTGTCTTTTCATCTGTTAATTACTCCTGCACCTATGCGAAAAGCCGGTGGAAGGCTGTTTGTTGATATCACACCTAATCTGGCTTCACCTGATAGCAGAGAAAATTTATTAAATGCCATGGGACAACACGATCCGCTCATAAAAGACGCAGTTATGACCATAGTAGAGCGAGGAGATTTTATAAAATCGTTACCAAATGATAAAAAAGAACAGAGTATTGGTAAAAGCAATAAAGGTATGTCGTCTGCGGGGTTTCAAGCACCAATCGAAAACGACCCGACCATCGTTTCAGATTTGATTAAGCGTAATCAAACATCGATAGAAGAGTTGAAACAAAACATCCGAACGAAATCAGGATCGGATTTGTTTGATTTTATCCTGGAAGATATCCCGCAATTAAAGAAGATCTTATTTGACCCACAAAGTACGGCGGTGTTTATGACTGCTATGGATGCTTCAGCATGGATCAATGAAAAAATGTACGAGTGGTTAGGTGAAAAAAACGCAGCAGATACGCTTTCTCAATCTGTACCAAACAACATTACTTCAGAAATGGGTCTAGCGCTATTGGATGTCGCAGATGTGATTCGTCCTTATCCGGAAGTCATTGATTATTTACAAGATATAACAGATGATAATTTTTTGGATGAACTGGTTAAGTTTGATGGTGGACAGGAAACTCAAAACGCTATCTATACTTATCTGGGCAAATACGGAATGCGATGTGCCGGTGAAATCGATATTTCAAGAACTCGTTGGAGTGAAAAACCAATTACACTTGTCCCCATGATTCTTGGTAATATCAAAAACTTTGAGCCTAATGCCAGCCATCGAAAATTTGAGCAAGGGCGACAGGAAGCTATGGCTAAAGAACAAGAGTTATTAGAGCGATTGAAGCAATTACCGGATGGTGAACAAAAAGCCAACGAAACCAAACGAATGATCGACCTGATCCGTAATTTCATCGGATACCGGGAATATCCAAAATATGGAATGGTTAACCGCTACTTTGGTTATAAGCAGGCTTTACTGAAAGAAGCGGGACAACTCGTACAAGCGGGCGTCATTCATGAAAAGGAAGATATATTCTATCTCACTTTTGAAGAACTTCGCGAAGTCGTACGCACAAACAAACTGGAATACCAGATCATCAGCAAACGAAAAGACGAATACAAATTTTATGAAAAACTAACTCCACCACGTGTGATCACGTCGGACGGGGAAATCATTTCGGGTGAGTACAAACGAGAAAATCTGCCAGCCGAAGCTATTGTAGGTCTAGCTGTTTCTTCCGGAGTTATAGAGGGGCGGGCACGTGTCATCTTAAACATGGAAGAAGCTGATCTGGAAGATGGAGATATATTAGTCACCTCATTTACTGACCCTAGCTGGACACCATTATTTGTATCCATAAAAGGTCTAGTTACTGAAGTAGGTGGACTGATGACCCATGGAGCAGTTATTGCACGTGAATATGGCTTGCCGGCAGTTGTCGGAGTGGAGAAGGCTACCAAACTGATAAAAGATGGGCAACAAATTCGCGTGCATGGAACAGAAGGGTATATCGAAATATTGTAATGGCTTGGATGTATATGGCGACAGAGAGAGGATCAACCCAGAACCTCGAAATCGAAATCATCGTGCAATCTGCGCAGGCGGTAAGCGTTCATGGCGAATTCGCGCAGCTCCTCAAGAATGGTGTAATTCGCCCATGCGCCTGCGACAGCACCGATTCCAGGCACCATCTGCAGCATTTTCCGGAAGTCAATGGCGTCACGATACTCGATCTGAAATGTCTCCCAGTCCATATTCCGGGAGTATTCGGCGTCGGAGACCCACTGTTCCTTTTCAATATGCCAATGCGTGATGGAATAGAGCAACCTGGCGCGGTTTTCCGGCCCCGAAAAGGTCATTTGAAATACCTTGAGAATGAATACCCGCTCGGAGAAGTGCTTGGTGTCATAACCATAAACATGCGCTAGCTCGAACAAAAATTTCATTTTGATCGCAATTAAAGCTGGAAAGTCTACCATACTAAGCATAATGCCGCCAGCTCCCGTTCCAGCGCCTTCTGCAACTGCTATTTTTTGGTATAAGGCAAACAATTCTTTCGCTTCCTTATCGGCAGACTCCAGACCCAGAGTGCTCTGCACCGGACGGCGAGGCGTATATTCCGCACCGAACAATGCCGTACGCACGATTGATCGTATGGTGGTCGTAATGATGTTATGCACCTTCGGGGGAATTAAATGATTTATTCGATTGCCGATTGTTTTCGATGTTTTTTCCAGCCATCCCGGGGGTTTGAACATTTTTTGTTCCCAGTTGGCAACTTCCCTTTGTACTTTATGCTCGTAATTCATGATCAATCGCTCCTCCAAAAGACATAGCCATATTGTAACGAATATCTCCGTAATTAGGAACAGACCGCGGTAGGTAGCGGACCTCGACTAAAGTCCAGCATCACATACAGGATAGATAAGAAGGAACTGTTTCAACTCAAAAGCCATTAAAGGTTTCTTTGGCCATAGTATCGAACATTTTCATAATCACAAATACAGCAGGGTTGAAAAATCCGAACTTCAATGCTTACAAAGTTGTCAGGGGGATTACAATAAATGAAACCATCAATACAAAGAATTCGAGATTTAACTTTAGTGCGAAGAGCGGGAAGCCGCTTATTGGTCATAGGCTGTGACTCCAGCGCAAGTATCGGGAACAAGCCAATGGATGCTCTGCAGACTCCGCCGGATATAGTCGGCTATTATACAGCCAGAGTTGCGGTTATGGAAGTTCTGTCCGTGGGCGCGGATATTCTTACAGTAGTGGATACCCTAGCTGTGGAAAAGTATCCGACAGGGAGCGAAATTATCCGCGGGGTACAAAGGCTGCTGGACGAAGCTGGACTCACGGAGGCTCATTTGAACGGTAGCACAGAAGAAAATTTCAAATCGTGCCAGACCGGCGTAGGGATTACCGTAATCGGGGAAACCGATGAGGAACGGCTGAAGCTGATGAGGTCGGTTGCCGGAGACTGTGTGGTTATGCTGGGAGAACCGCTGATCGGGAGCGCAGTATTGGAACAAGAGGCAAGAGTATGCAGTATCCGGCAGCTGCAGTCACTTGTAGCCTCGCCTGAGGTGCATGAGATTCATCCGGTCGGCTCTAAGGGGGCCGGGTATGAAGCAGGACTTCTGGCAGAGCTGAACGGCTGCATTTTTCAGGCAGTTCCAGGGATCACAGAAAAGCTGAATGCCTCAGGAGGCCCGTCGACGGCGGTGATTTTTTCAGCGGCAGAGGAAAAACTTGAACACCTCCAATCCGAAATTGGCGGCGAGATGGATATTATCGGTCGTTTGCTCGATAAAGCAATGTAGATTTTTCTTTAGGACAAGCACTTTATAAATAGCCCAATTGGAGGAGTCTGTATGCCATATTGTAAAGTCAAGAATGCCAATATATATTACGAGGAAATTGGTACAGGTAAACCGATTATAATGATCCATGGTTTTACACCAGACCATCGGTTAATGAGTGGGTGTATGGAACCGATATTTGAAGACATCCCCGGTTGGCGTCGTATCTATCTTGACCTGCCTGGAATGGGACAAACAAAGGATTACGATCAAATATGTAATTCAGATGATATGCTGGAAGCAGTTATAAATTTTATTGAAACTCTTGTCCCAAACCAAGATTATCTCATAGCAGGCGAATCATACGGTGGATATATTACAAGAGGAATAATTAATAGCCATAAAGATCGTATTGGTGGAGCTGCACTGATTTGTCCATTAATTATTCCTGAACACAAAAGAAGAATACTTCCCGAGCATTTTGTTGTTCATTCTGATCGCGAGTTTATGGACACCTTAAGTGAAGAGCAAATAAGTGATTTTAGCGCCAATCAAGTCGTTCTCAATGAATATAATTGGAAAAGGTATTAGGAAGAGATAGTGGCAGGTTGTAAGATCGCTGACTACGATTTTCTTAGCAAGATTCAAAGAAACTATGGATTTTCCACCAATATCAATGAATTAGTTTTCGATAAACCAACAGTATTTACTCTTGGGCGACAAGATGCAGTCGTTGGTTACAAAGATGCTTTTAGTATTTTAGACAATTATCCTAGAGCAACCTTTGCCGTCCTAGACCGAGCAGGCCATAATCTTCAGATTGAACAGGCTCTATTATTTGAGTCGCTTATGCGTGAATGGCTTGAAAGAGTAACAGAGTTTGGATTTTAGTTGTGTATTAATCCGTTGAACTAACATTAGCTTGTCAATGGAAGAAACAAATATCCTTTCCCCTGCGGTTACTCCCCATCTAAATTAGAGCGACTTATTGAAAATAGAAAGCACCTTTGTTACTGTTACTGATATACAAGCTGGGAAGGAAGGTACATTATGTCATCAACAACTCAAGTGTTTAAAGCAACAGAGCCTCATGTGAAGATCATCGGGCGGACCCACTACTATAACGAAGTGCTGTGGCTGGCTCTCTCAGGCGGCGGTGTGGAATTTTCATTCCATGGCAGAAAAGCGGAGATTACTTTAAAAGGTGATGCTGTCGCCTCAACCGGTAATAACTTGGCTCGAATTGGCATCAGCGTAAACGGGAAACGGGTAATTGACGATCAACTGGACACACCGATTAAAACGTATACTGTATTTGAAAGCGATACTGTGCAGGATATAACGGTAACGGTTATTAAACTATCAGAGGCTGCGATGTCAACAGTTGGGATTCAAGAGATCGCTGTCGATGCTGCGGATGGCATTAAGCCAACCCCGCCAAAATTACATACAATTGAATTCATCGGCGATTCCATTACCTGCGGCTATGGAGTTGATGATGAATACGAGCTGCATTCTTTTTCCACGGCTACGGAAGATGTCACAAAAACCTATGCCTACCTGACTGCTCAGCAGCTTAAGGCTGACTATAGCATGGTTTCATACAGCGGATACGGCATCATCACAGGCTATACGGAAAACGATCAAAAGCTTACCACTCATCTTATCCCGGATTACTATGAAAAAGTGGGCAAGTCTGAGGGGGGATTTGAGGGTACACTGTTGCCCCAAGAAGTATACTGGGATTTCAATAAGTTTGTGCCTGATCTGATTATCATTAACCTCGGAACGAACGATGATTCCTATACCAAAGAGGAAGCCAGTAAGCAAGCAGAATATGCCCGGAAGTATATTGAATTTCTAAAAATGGTCAGACGCAACAATCCTCATGCCTCAATTCTGTGTACGCTGGGGATTATGGGGGATAGACTGTATCCTTATGTCGAACAAGCTGTTAGCGGGTATAGCCGGGAAACAGCCGACAGCAATATTACCACAATGAAGTTTGACGAGCAGCTGGCAGCTGACGGCTACGCCGCCGACTTCCACCCGTCTCAAGCTACTCACAGTAAAGCGGCGAATAAACTGACTGCTCAAATCAAAGAACTTATGAAGTGGTGAAATATGTAAAACATTAGTCCCCTAAGAAAACGATACTTTTAGCGGGGTCGTATAATTCCTTTAATTGTTTAACGTCGGATCTCGGAGGTGAACCAAACATACGGGAATATTCACGGCTGAATTGGGAAGAACTCTCATAACCGACCCGGAAAGCAACTTCAGCAGCTTCTGCAGATTCAGAGAGCAATACTCGCCGCGCCTCCTGTAATCTTAATTGCTTCTGAAATTGAATGGGACTCATACCTGTCACTTCCTTAAAGTTACGATGGAAAGAAGAGAGGCTCATACTCGCCGTTTCGGCAAGCTCTTCAACACGCATAGATTGATTGAAATTTGTAGTGATGTGATCAATTACTTCTCTGATTCGATAGGTATTGCTGCCTTCCATTGCTATTTGACCTAGTGTAACACCGTAAGGCCCCTTCAGAAGGGTATAAAGAATTTCCTTTGTAAATAGTGGAGCTAGGTACGGGATGTCCTCTGGCCGGTTCAGCAATTCAATGAGTCTTAGCGTCGCATCCATTAAGGAATGCTCCATCTGACCTACAAACAGGGCACGCTTTGCATTGTCATTCGGCACTGTGCGAACGTTAGCCTCGTTGATAACCTCTAAAATCTGGTCATGTGTAAATTCTAATTTAATGCTCAGATAAGGTGTTTCGGAGGAAGCTCTAATGATCTGGCCGACTACAGGCAAATTCATGGAAGCAATCAAATAATCTGCTGATCCGTATTCAAATCGTTCTTGAGCCAAGAGCACCTCTTTTAACCCTTGAGCAATAATGCAATAAGAAGGTTTATACACCCTGTATGCAGGTTCAGATACTCCGGAGTATCGGATTATAGACAGATTGGGTATAGCTGTCTCAAACACTCCATCTTTCGGTGAAAATTGCTCGATGAGCTTTGCCAGTTTTTTTTGTTGATTTAGGATTTCCTCCGACATGATGATTCCTCCAATTTTCTTTTCTCGATTATAAACCAAACGAAACAAGAGCAGATGCATTTATGCAATCTGCTCTTGTTTTTAGTATCTTAAGATTGTCAGATATCTAATTTACGGTTACCAATCCATTTGACCATTTCAGGATCGCGGTGGGAGAAGAACAAGCTCTCTTTCGTGTCTAACGCCATAATCGCATTCATATCTTCTTCGCTTAATTGGAAGTCAAAGATACTGAAATTTTCGACCATTCTTTCTTTGCGAACCGATTTCGGAATGACTACAACCTCTCTTTGGGTTAACCAGCGTAAAACGACCTGAGCAACAGATTTATTATACTTTTCAGCGATGGATACCAATAGCTCATTCTGGAAAAGGTTATTCTTTCCTTCAGCAAAGGGCGCCCATGACTCGATTTGTACCTTGTTCTCCTTCATAAATTCTTCACTTTCGATTTGCTGATTGAAAGGATGCGTTTCAACCTGATTTACGGCAGGAACGACTTCATTATGAATAATTAGATCGATTAGGCGGTCCATATGAAAGTTACTTACGCCAATTGCACGGACCTTTCCTTCACGGTACAATTCCTCCATCGCGCGCCAGGAGCCATACACATCACCAAACGGCTGATGAATCAAATACAAATCCAAATAATCCAGTTGCAATCTATTCAGTGAATTCTCAAACGCTTTCTTCGTGCGCTCATAACCAGTATCCTGGACCCAAAGCTTCGTTGTGATAAATAACTCATCTCTTGCAATGCCGCTCCGTTTGAGCGCTCTGCCAACGGCTTCTTCATTCAGATAGGAGGCAGCGGTATCAATCAACCGGTAACCACTTGTGATAGCGTCATAAACGCTTTGTTCACACTGACTTTGATCAGCAATCTGATACACACCGAAACCGAGCACTGGCATTTCTACCCCATTGTTCAAAATTACTTTTTGCATAAAATATCCTCCAGAAGTTTAGAAGTATTGTTTCTCAATCGGTAACGCTTATCCATTACATACTTATTATGCTCCAGATGATCAAGGAATCGTTATATCATTCATGCCATATCATTGCCTAATCCTCTTACTCATCTCATTTAATAGCTCGCTTTTATTGTTGGGAGTCATAAACTTCTTTCTAATAAAGCCCCCACTTGTTTGGCCATTTCCTGCGGCGTCAATCTCACTTTGAAATCCTTTTATACAGTGAACAAGAAGCCGGGTTCTAAAATAGGACGGACCTGCCCCATTGCTACTGAGTGTGGTAGCTATTTCACTAAGAAATTTTGCGGTTGCTCCTACTAAACAATTTACAGATAAGGAACATTATCCAGCTTAGATACCATTAAAATAATTATTATTACAGGAGGTACTATAATGTTAACTGTTAATGCACGCGCTACATTTAGTCCGGAAGGTCCGTTCAAACTGACTACTATAGAGCGGAGAGAACTTCAACCGCATGATGTCCTCATTAAGATTAAGTACGCTGGGATTTGCCACTCTGGGTTGTAACTCTGACAAGTGATGCCATCTTTGCGATGCAAATAAACAGGCTTTCCAGAAACAATGGAGCTGAAAAAATATCCAAGGATTTTTGCAGTGAGTTAATTGATGAGGTTATGGCCTTTATACAAGAATAAAAAGCTAATGGTTATTTTATTTTTGACTCCAGATCAATAAGGGATTAAAATTGATCGAAATGGAGTGATGAGGTTATGGCAAAACGCGCGATGTCCCCGGAGGCTAAAGCTATAAAAGCTCAGGCCATCTTAGATAAAGCAGCAGAAATGTTTATTTCAACTGAATACGGAAAAATTAAAATGTCCGATATCGCTAAACAGATGGGTATGTCAAACGGTATTTTGTTTGTTTACTTTAAAACCAAAGAGGCGTTGTTTTTCAGCCTGTTGTGCCGAGAATACGAGAAAAGGCTTGCTCGTCTGACAGAAATGGTGAAAGAAATGCAAATCCGGAATTTCGATGACTTCAAGAGTCTCGTCTTAATTGAGCTTACTGAACTGGTCGATCATAATCCCTTGTATATCTTGCTGGAATCTATGCGCACGGCAGTATTTGAAAAAAATGTTGACGCAGAAACGATGCTGAATCAGAAGCTAAATCTGTACCAGTTAATGGCAGATCTTGTGTCTATAATTTGCGCTCATAACGCGTTAACACAAGAGGATATCATGGATATCCTCCAGGCCGAAGCCTCAATTATAACCGGCTGTAAATTATCTGCCACCTTACCCGCAGAGGTCATCGATATTATTGAAAAGAACGGACTGGAGGGTTTCAAACGTAATTTTAAGAATGATGTGCTCAAGACAATGAATTGTTATCTGGATGGTTACCAGAAGAACCACATAGAAGTTCGTACTAACAAGCAATAGTATTAGTATGTTCAAGGTATACACAAGAAGTGGCGAAGCATTACAAAATTTTATGGAAGGCAGGCGGAGAAGCGCGGACGCAGTGGAAGATTGCAAGGGTTTGAGTAAAGTAAAGGTTAATCAAAACCACCCGTTTGACGGGTGGTTTTGATTTCATTACTATAATTTTCCGTTTGTAGGATCTATAGAGCGGGCCTAAAAAGGTACATTTTATTTCACCGATAGCTTGGCGCCGTTGCTGGCAATGATGTCTTTGTACCAGTGGAATGACTTCTTGCGGTAGCGTTCCAGCGTTCCACTACCGTCATCGTGGCGATCAACATAGATATAGCCGTACCGTTTCTTCAACTGTGCGCTCGAAGCGCTGACGAGATCTATGCAGCCCCACGACGTATAACCCATCACTTCCACACCATCGGCAACAGCTTCTGCAACTTGAAACAAGTGATCGTTTAAGTATTGGATACGATAGTCGTCTTCGACTGTTTTTTCACCGGCTTCGTTTACGATAAGCTCGTCTGCCGCACCTAACCCGTTTTCCACGATGAATAGTGGTTTCTGGTAACGTTCATAAAATGTATTCAGTGTGAAGCGCAGGCCCTGCGGGTCAATTTGCCAGCCCCATTCGCTTGCAGGGAGATAGGGGTTCGCCACGCCGCCCATGATGTTTCCTTCGCCATGTATATTTTTCTCAGGATCGGCAGTTTGGCAGACACTCATGTAATAACTGAAGGACACAAAATCGACTGTATGAAGTAACTGCTCTTCATCTCCCGGTTCCATATGAATATTGATGCCCTGCTCGCGGAAGTAACGCTTCATGTAGCCTGGGTAGCGTCCGCGGACGTGTACATCGCCGAAGAAATAGTTGCTGTGGTTATATTTCATAACAGCAATTATGTCATCCGGATGCGGTGTCAGCGGATAAGTAGGAACGCTCAGCACCATACAGCCGATTTGTGCCTTTGGATCGATTTCATGGCAGAGCTTAACTGCGGTCGCGCTCGCAACCAATTCATGGTGAATGGCCTGGTACAAATCCTGCTTACTGAGCTTTTCTTTTGGTGTGTAAATACCTCCGCTCATAAACGGTACTTCCAGAATCGAGTTAATTTCGTTGAAGGTCAGCCAGTACTTGACTTTGCCTTTATAGCGTTTGAATACCGTGCTTGCATATTGAGCGTAGAAATCCACTAATTTCCGGTTCACCCAACCGTCGTACTGCTTGGACAGATGTAGCGGTGTTTCGTAATGCGAGAGGGTAACCAGAGGCTCAATGCCATATTTCAAACATTCGTCAAACAGAGAGTCGTAGAAGCGTAAGCCCTCTTCATTTGGCTCTGTTTCGTCTCCATATGGGAAAATACGCGACCATGCGATGGAGGTCCGGAACACTTTGAAACCCATCTCTGCAAACAACTTAATATCTTCTTTGTAACGGTGGTAAAAGTCGATGCCGATCAGCTTCATGTTATCTTCTGTAGGCTCTTCGGTAATCGCTCCCATAGCACCTTGAGGCGAGACGTCCTGAGTGGATAGCCCTTTGCCTCCTTCATTATAGGCACCTTCAAGCTGGTTGGCGGCGACGGCGCCGCCCCATAAGAATCCTTCAGGGAATGACAGGCCAGTTTGACTTAGATTTTTCATACTGAAATCTCTCCGTTTCTTTTATGTGATACACTAGAAAGCAACTTCTACTATCAGCCTAGTTGGTGTAACCCGTTACATGTCAAGCACCGCAATTTAAAAGGAGAGGAATCAATGTCAAAATTTAAAAAAATCATGGAAATGACCGGTTACTCCCGGGCTACAGTCTCCCGGGTAATCAACCAGTCGCCTAAAGTTAGTCCTGAAGCGCGCAACAAAATTTTACGGATCATGCGCGAGCTCGATTATGTGCCTAACAGCAACGCCATTTCGCTATCCACGGGACGGACGAAGCAAATCGGCCTTGTTGTCGCTTCGCTGAATGAAATGATAATGCCTTTTGTGAACGGCTTTGTGGATAGGGCGATGGAGGACGGATACCAGACGATTATTTATCCGACGCGGGGCGATGCAGCTACGGAGCTACAGGCATTTGAAGATTTGCGCAGCAAAAGAGTGGATGCAATTGTCATTGTCACTTGCGTTAACGATCCGCACAAGCTGAAGGCTTACTGCAAATACGGCCCTATTGTATCATGGCAGCGGATGGAGGAAGGCGGCATCCCTTCCATTGCAATGGATCAGTCAGTGGGTTATACGCTGGCACTAGAGCATTTGATTGGTAAGGGGCACCGGGCAATCGCCAATCTTTTTGCCAGGCCGAACAGTTTAAATACGCACAGCAGGCGTGAGGCTTACGAACGGACGATGCAGACATACGGAATGCCTGTACTGAGAGAGTGGTATCGGGAGAAGATATATACCCTTCGAAAGGGAGAAACGGAGCTGGAGCATTTGCTATCCGCCTCCGGACCTAATGCGCCGACTGCTGTACTATGCCCGAACGATTACGTAGCAGTCGGTCTGCTGACGGAGGCGCGCAAGCGGAGCATCGACGTTCCCGGTCGCCTGGCCATCGTCGGATTCGATAACATCGATCTAGCGCGCGTCTTTGGTCTGACAACCGTCGACAACCCGATTGCGGAGCAGGCCCGCAACGCATATACAGTGCTTGCGTCGCAGCTCACTGGCAGCGGCGCGCAACCAGACAAGTTGGAGTACCGGTTGGTGGTGCGGGCGTCAACCTAGGAAAATGTTGTTGAGGAAAAATTACATTGGAGACAGAAATATGTGAGGAGGTGAGAAAAGTAAAACCATGGTTTGTGATCACCCTAGCTCCAGTGGCTTCATAAAAGTTTAAACGGCAATCTTCCCCTTAGCTTTTATTTATCCGTTCAGTACGGATCAAGCGCAGTTGTCATCCCCTCTGCTGTATATCCTTGGAGATGGAATATGAATTCAAGGTAATCTGTAAACAAAACCTTCCAGCTCATCAATATCGGCGATGTCCGCCTACTTCAAACGCTTTGCCCGAATCGCTCCTTTAGCTTGCTCTTATAGTTCGTCGTGCGTCCGCTCGAATGAGTGGCGCTCTCGATATTGCTGCGGGGTAAGCTTGAAGCGATTATTAAATTTTTTATAAAAAAAGGTGAGGTTATTAAATCCAGTAGTTTCTGCAATATCGTAGATTGGACGATTTGTGTTTGCTAATAGAAACGAAGCGTAGTTAAATTTTTCACTTTGAATGAGATTTTTAAATGTTTGCCCTGTTGTTTTTTTAATCAAGGAGGACAAATAATTGGGGTTGAAGTTAAAATGTTCCGCCGTTGAGGTCAGTGTACATTCCATAAAATGCTGCTCGATGTATTTTAAAATGTCGATAGTGCTAACTCTTGGGCTTGTTAACGCCTCTGGACGGTTCGTATCGTATTCGAACACGCGCAATAGTTCGTAGAAAATGAGTTGCATATAAGAATTTATCATTTCAAAGGAGCCGATGGCGCGATCGTAAAATTCGCAGAGCAACTGCTTAATCAAGATAAGCACGCTAGCATTGTTTTCTGAGTGGAAAATGATATAACGATTATGATTTTGATGTTCGGAGATCGCATTGGCCAAAAAGTGGGAGAGAATACCACCGTTCGCTATTTTGCTTAGAAAGGAAGAACTGAAGTAAGATTTGCGGATAAGAATATTCACGATAACATCCTGTGATGTCGTTGCCAGAATGGCATGAGGAACGCGAGTATCAAGAATGCAAACCTCTCCCTGTTTCAGGGTAACCTGCTTGTCATTGATAATTTGCGTACATTGTCCGGAATATACGAAGTTAAGTTCTATGTCACTGTGAATATGAAGAGGAACTTCAGCGAAGCGGGTGTGTTTGTATATCATAATGTTGTCCTTCTCACCTATAACATCGACAAAGACAAATACCTCTTGTCCGTTTTCCAACACGGTTTTGGGCATAAATTCATAAACGGATGAACGGAAGCAGGGATTCAGTTCATAAAACTTTTCCCTTTCGGTCAAACTATGCAGATAGTTGTCAAGTTGGTCATGATTCAAACTGAATTCCTCCATCTGTATATGTTGGAGGTAACTATAACATCTGAAAAAATGATAGTCAATAACAATGCTTTTGATATTACAAACTTAATTTGAAAGCGCTATATTTAGATTGAAATAAAGAAATTCAATTTTATTATCGTTGTTTTTTCTTTGATTGTGTTGGTTTGGTACCTTTCTTGAGTCTGATTACAATTAGATTAGAATCAAATCCGATTAACTTGTATGAGAAGATATGATACTCAAACCTAGTCATATTAAAGAGCAGGTTCACCTTAGATTCAACTTATAGAAAGGAAGCGTTTTGGATGAAGAAAATTTCTGAGCTATTACAAAACAGAGAAGGGAACTACATCCTTCCGTTTTTTTGGCTACACGGCGAGGAAGAAGGTACACTCCGTGAGCACATGCAGGTAGTTCATGAAAGCGGTATCGGCGCGGTATGCGTAGAATCACGGCCTCACCCTGATTTTGTTGGTCCTCGTTGGTGGAACGATCTTGACATTATTATGGATGAAGCCCGCAGCAGGGGGATGAAAGTATGGATTCTGGACGACGCGCATTTCCCTACAGGCTATGCTGCAGGCCGGATCAAATCGGATTATCCACAGTATGAGAAGTTGTATCTCAAAGCACATCAACAGGATTTTGTGGGTCCCCAGATTCAAGGCGGGATCATGGTGAAGTATGCATTGCTTCGACCCGGTGATCGAGGACTAGCAGTGGATATGACAACAGACTCTACATCAGGAAAACCGGAAATGGTAGATAGAGATCGGATTATCGGCGTTGTTGCAGCGCGCAAGACAGGACCTGATGAAATAGATGCGGAATCGCTAATTGACTTGACAGAATATTTGCATGAAGGAACGGTGTATTGGGACATTCCGGAAGGACGTTGGCGCATTTATACACTAGTTGTAACGAAGTCTGGTGGCGAGAAGGAGACAGAAGGATACCTTAATCCAATCGTGCCGGAGGCAACACAGGTACTGATCGATACAGTTTATGAAGCTCACTACTCCCGCTATAAGGACGACTTTGGAGACACACTGGCAGGATTTTTCTCGGATGAACCGCGGTTCGGCAATGTAAAAGGGCCCCTTGCCTCGATCGGGCGGTTTGATATGGTCCTTCCTTGGCGAGATGACCTGCCTGAAATGCTAAGTTCTTATTTTACTGGGGAGAAAGAAGTCATTCGCCATCTCCCTTTACTATGGGCAAATGCTGGGGTAGAAGGACATCGTATGCGTTACCGTTATATGGACCTTATTACCTCCTTGTATGCTGAACATTTTACGAAACGTCTCGGAGATTGGTGCCGGGGTCATAATGTGGAATATATTGGACATGTCATTGAAGATAACAACGCTCATGCCAGATTAGGATACGGGGCTGGACACTTCTACCGTAGCTTGTGGGGACAGGATATGTCCGGTATCGATGTAGTGCTTCATCAGATTTTGCCCGGATTAGATGACGGCTATTACAAGTCGATTACAGCAACTGGCTGGGACGGAGAATTTTTTCATTACGGTTTGGCCAAAATGGGCGCTTCGCTCGGTCATCTAGACCCGAAAAAGCATGGACGCACCATGTGTGAAGTTTACGGTGCTTACGGCTTTGGGGAAGGACTGAAGCTGATGAAATGGATTACGGATCACATGCTGGTTCGCGGGGTGAACCATTTCGTGCCACATGCTTTTTCATTGAAGAAATACCCGGATCCTGATTGTCCACCGCATATGTATGCAAATGGTAATGACCCTCAGTATCGTTATCTGGGTGTATTGACGCATTATATGAATCGGATCAGCCACTTGCTCTCGGATGGCCGGCATATTGCCCCGGTAGCCATTCTATATCATGGCGAAGCCGAATGGTCCGGAGATTACATGCTCTTCCAGAAGCCTGCGCGCGAACTGATGCAACATCAAATTGATTTCGATGTCGTCCCTGCTGAATTGGTAGCCCATGCCCACGTTGAAGATAGTAGGCTCTATATTCATGACGAGCGGTTTGAAGCATTAGTTATTCCTTACGCCGAAGCATTGCCGGCCCAGTTGCTTATGCAAGTGCAGACATTTACGGAAGCTGGCGTAAAGATATATTTCGTAGACGGACTTCCGGTTCGCACCAGTGAAGGTGAAGCGTTAAGGAAGGATCAGTTACAGAAATTAGGGGGACTTGATGGAGAGAACATCGTAGCCCTTAATCAGCTTTCTGTTCGGCTGAAACAGGAGGACGTGCATGATATCTCCGTATCTGAACATCAGCCCTATTTAAGATACTATCATTACATTCATCCAGATGGGGAAGCGTACATGTTCTTCAATGAAGATCCCGCCCAAACGATTAGCACCACAATTGAGATCCCTGCTATAGAAGACACTCAGCAGTTGTTCATCTATGATGCATTCTTGAATCAACTATCTCCATTAAAGGTTCATACCCGGGAGGGAAAACATTCATTTCATCTTAAACTTGATAAATATCAATCTATGATCGTTGTCCAAAGTGAAACTATAGCAACAGAAACGGTTCTTTTTGCGGAGGCGAACGACATGTTGCCAAATATTAGAGCGATAAAAGGGGAGTGGCAAATATCACTTGCTACTGCTGCGCAGTATCCTAATTTCACCGACTATGGAGAGACCACCGATCTTCGGTCACTGGCTCTTCCGGGGGTTCTGCCTTCTTTTTCAGGTACGGTCCGTTATGAATTGACATTCGATATGCAAAAAATACCTGATGCTGCAAGACTAATCATCCATGAGCCTTATGAGGTTGCGCAAGTTTGGTTGAACGGTCAGGATCTCGGAACCCGTATTTGTCCACCTTATACTTACGATGTCAACGGATGCCTTCAAGCAGGCGACAACCGGTTAATCATTGAGGTGACGAATACCCTAGTGAAAGAACAGCAGGATTATCTGTCGCAGTTTCTAATTCAGGAACCAACAGGTATTGTCGGCGGAGTGTTCTTACAATACTAGATTAAGAAATGGAATGCCCTTCATTTCATAAGAACTCATGAGGAGTGACTATTCATGGATCAACGTCAGTTGGCAGCAGAGGTGCTACGAAGTGTTGGTGGCAAGGAGAATATTAACAACGTAACTCATTGTGTAACACGTCTTAGATTTGAATTGAAAGACAACAACTTACCAGATACTGAGGAGATAAAAAAGCTGGAAGGCGTCATTTCAGTTATTCAGCAAGGTGGACAATATCAAGTTGTTATCGGCAATAAGGTTGCCTTAGTTTTTAACGAGTTGAGCTCGCTCTTAGGCGGTAATACTGAAAGTACGGAAGCTTCAGAGACTGAGACAAAGGGGAAAAAGAAGCTGTTTGACCGCTTTACCTCAATGATATCCGGTGTATTTATGCCTGCTATGGGTGCGTTCTCGGCAGGCGGTATTATCAAAGGGATCCTTGCGGTGCTTTCATCATTTGGCGTGTTATCGGCAACTGACGGGACATATATCGTGCTTAATGCGATGGGGGATGCACTCTTTTATTTCTTCCCAATCTTTCTCGGCAGCTCGGCAGCCAAGTATTTTGGCTTGAACCAATATCTAGGGATGTTAATTGGTGCCTCCATGGTTTATCCTACTCTGGTAGCGTCTGTCGGCGCTGAGGAACAACTAACGTTCTTAACAATGCCGATCAAAATGATGAATTACACATCCTCTGTATTTCCGGTCATCGTTGCTGTATGGTTCGCATCGTTGCTGTACAAGCTTATTGATAAAAGAGTTCCTCAGAGCTTGAAATATTTCTTGTCCCCTTTGATCGTTGTATTGATTACAGTTCCATTGACCTTGTTTGCTATCGGTCCAGTTATTATGTATTTGAGTGATGGACTGGCCAGCATTACAACAGTTGCCTATAATTTCAGCCCAGCTCTTGCAGGTCTGGTTCTTGGGGGGGGATGGATTCTCATCGTTATGTTTGGTCTTCACTGGGCGTTTGTTCCGATCTTTGTTAACAATGTGATTACTGCAGGCTCCGACTCCTTAATGGGATTACTGGCAGCTAACCAGTTTGCTATAGCCGGCGCGGCGCTTGCTTTTGGATTGCGTGCTATCGATAAGCAACAAAAATCACTGGCTATCTCCACTGGCGGAACGACATTGCTTGGGGTGAGCGAGCCTGCTCTGTACGGAGTGTTGCTGCCGAACAAAAAGCCATTGATCATGGCAATTATCGGCGGTAGCGTCGGAGGCTTATTCGGCGGATTGATGCATTCAAAAGTATATACGTTTGTACCTGCTGGAGTGTTTGCAATTCCAGGTGCGATTAACCCGGAAGGAATTGATTTGGGATTTTACGGATATGTTATACAAATGGCAGTAGGTCTGATTGTTGCTTTCGTTCTCACTTACTTTTGGGGATATCAAAAATCCGGCAACAATAAATCCGGCGCAGAAACTGCTTTAGTGACCAGTGGTCCTGCGAATGGTTCGGTACAAAATTCACAGGTTGCGACGAACAAAGCAGAGCAGATCACGGTATATAGCCCTCTTTCAGGTGAAACGGTGGAATTGAAGGATGTAAGCGACGAAGCTTTTTCAAGCGGGGCTATGGGGAAAGGTATCGCAATTATTCCGAGTAACGGGAAACTGGTCTCTCCGGTAACGGGAGTTGTTACGACTGTTACCAAATCGAAGCATGCCATTGCGATTACAGGTGATCTGGGAGAAGAAGTCCTTATTCATGTGGGTTTGGACACCGTTAAACTAAAGGGTGAGGGTTTTGATCTTAAAGTGACAGAAGGCGATCGGCTTCAAGTGGGGGATATATTAATGGAAGTCGATCTCAATTTGATCAAGGACCGCGGGTTTGATGTCGTCACGCCTGTAATTATAACTAATACTTTCGATTATTCAGAAGTTGAAAGTAGGAATTTAAATCGGGTAATTGCAGGAGAGTCATTACTTACTCTTGTGAGATAACAAGCGTCAACAACAAGCTTGAAGAAATGAACTGTGAGTTCATATATCCATACAAGGAAGCCGTCGGTAAGCTTGTTCCTGTTAGCTTTCTTGAGTACCCTTAATTTATACAAATTCTCCGGTAAGGGTGGGGGAGCAGTTCACCCGGAGGGGCGGACTACAGGGTCCCTAGGCTATCTATACGTGGAATCAAAAACGGCTGCGCTGTCCAGTAATGGGCGGTGTAGCCGTTTTGTTCTTGGTTTCTGAAACGTTGACAATTGACTCTCAGTCACTTATAATTGACTCAGAGTCAAATACAAAAAATACGGAGGTTTTATTCATGAGTCAAAAAGTTGTATTAATTACAGGGGCATCTTCGGGTATCGGTAAAGAGGCGGCCATGGAGCTGAAAAATAAAGGTTTTACGGTTTATGCGGCTGCGCGGCGCATCGACAAAATGCAGGATCTTGCTGCAAAAGGCATTCGTCCTATTTCCTTGGATGTCACCAATGACGAATCCATGATTCAGGCTGTCAATGAGATTCTTAAAAAGGAAGGAAGAATTGACATCCTGGTTAATAACGCAGGCTATGGCTCATATGGAGCGGTCGAGGATATTCCTATGGAAGAGGCTCGGCGACAGATGGAGGTGAATGTCTTCGGACTGGCGAGACTGATACAGCTTGTGGTGCCGAGCATGCGCAAAAATAAATTCGGCAAAATTGTTAATGTTTCCTCTATGGGAGGGAAGATTTGGACCAATTTTGGCGGCTGGTATCATGCAACCAAATTTGCAGTAGAAGGTCTTTCGGATTGCCTTCGACTGGAATTGGAACCGTTTGGCATTGATGTCATTGTTGTGGAGCCAGGCGGAATTAAAACGGACTGGGGAATCATTGCCGCCGAAAATCTGAAAAAGGTATCTGCAAAAGGACCGTATGCTCAGGCTGCCAGCAAATCGGCCGATGGAATGATTAAAAATTATACAGGCAATCAATTATCGAAACCAGAGTTAATTGCACGCACCATCGGCAAGGCTGTAACCGTGAAAAGACCGAAAACGCGCTACCTGGTCGGTTATATGGCGAAACCGATGGTATTTATGAAAACTGTCTTTGGAGATCGTGCCTACGACAGAATTATCAAAATGTTCAGTTAATCATACAAATACAACTAATATGAAAAGGGTGGATATCATGACTAAGTTTGATCCTCTTTTGCCGAAAACAACAACGTATTGGAAAAGGGACGGTATTTTCTTTATCAAGCATACGAATTTTTTTGTAACCATGGAGGAAGCTTACGCCATCGGAGAATTGCTTAAGGAAGCTCATCGCGACATAGAAACGAATGCCATCGTCATTGACAATCGTGAGGCAAAAGGAGCATGGACACAGGAGGTAAATAAAGTCTGGATAGAGGTATCGATGGAAGTCAGCAATGAAATCCCAAAAAAGGTCGCTACGTTAACAAGCGATGTTGTCGCTGCCATGCAAATTAACCGGCTTTCCCGGAGCAATGGAATGGAACAAATGTCCAAAGGGTTTTGCAGCGATTTCGATGAATCGGTTAGGACCTTCTTGAAAGAATAAAGACAAAAAAGGCGGTTTTATCTTTGACTCCAGATCGATGAGCCCTTTAAATAAATCGTATGGAGTGATGAACCTAATGTCAAAGCGTGCAATGACTCCCGAGGCAAAGGCCATAAAAGCAAAGGCTATTATGGATAAAGCGGCTGAAATGTTTCTGTCATCGCAGTACGAAAAAATCAAGATGTCCGATATAGCCAAGCAGATGGGCATGTCAAACGGGATTCTGTTTGTGTACTTTAAAACAAAAGAAGCATTGTTTTTTAGCCTGCTGTGCAGGGAGTATGAGAAGCGACTCACTTGTCTGACGGAGATGGCGAAGGAGTTACCTGTGCGGAGCTTCGATGACTTCAAAAATCTCGTTATGAATGAGCTCATGGAACTGGTCAACCAGAATCCCCTTTACGTTAAGCTGGAATCCATGCGCACAGCGGTTTTCGAGAAGAATGTGGACCCGGAAACCATGCTGAACCAGAAAATCAATCTGTACAAATTGATGTCAGAGCTAGTTGCCACTATTTGCGCTTCGCACGCATTAACCCAAGAAGATGTGATGGAGATCCTCCAGGCTGAGGCCTCTATCATAACCGGCTGCAAATTATCAGCCACCTTGCCCGAGGAGGTTGTGGATATCATCAAAAATAACGGCCTGGATGGACTCCAACGTGATTTTCAGGGCGATATTCGGAAAACGATGATTTGTTATCTGGATGGATATTATAAGAATTATATAGTCATTCGTACTACCGGACAGTAGTTAAAGTTCTAATGTGGAAAAACGGAGGGTCAGAATGACAAAAAGAAAACAGACTGACACGGCTGTTGTAGCTGGCGCTACAGGAATGATGGGGAAACAGCTAGTGCGGCTCTTGCTTGAGGACCCGGCATATCAAAGAATCATCGTACTTGTACGTCGGAGTATGGGCATATCCCACCCGAAACTGGTGGAAAAACAAGTCTCTTTTGACAGACTGGAAAGCGAATTGGATGCTTCTGTACTTAAAGACGCTGATGTCTTCTGCACGTTAGGCACGACAATGAAACAAGCGGGCTCAAAAGAAGCCTTTTCCAAAGTTGATCATGAGTATCCGTTGGCTCTGGCTAAAGCTGCTCTTCAGCATGGTGCCGCCAGCTACGTCATTGTTACCGCGATGTGGGCGTCCGAACAGTCCAAGATGTTCTACACACGTGTTAAAGGGCAATTGGAGCGGGATTTATTGTCTCTTGGGCTACCACGTCTTGTCATCCTGCGTCCCTCTCTCTTGATAGGGGATCGTGAGGATGAAAGCTTTGGGGATCGGGCAACGGATATGATTTTTCGCTTGATTGGTCCATTATTGATTGGGCCGCTAGCCAGAATGAAAGCAATCCAGTGCAAGGATGTGGCTCAAGCTATGCTTATGATGGCGCATGAATCAGGTCCAACAGTTGAAGTGCTGGAGTCTGAAGTTATCTCATTAAGAACCGGCAAGAGAAACAGTCGTAACAAGGTTTAACACAACTATAATATGGGAGCTGGTCTTTAATGAAAACTTGGTTTATAACTGGAACTTCAAGTGGATTTGGTCGGAGTCTGACTGAGCTTTTATTAGAACGTGGTGATCGGGTTGCAGCTACGTTTCGAAAAGATAATGCATTGAATGATCTAAAAGATCGATATGGTGAACAATTGTGGGTTGCTACATTGGATGTAACTGATAATCAGGCGATTCGAACCGTTGTTGATCAGGCATTTAAGGATTTAGGGAATATTGATGTTGTTGTTAACAATGCAGGCTATGGATTGTTCGGAGCAGCTGAGGAAGTGAGTGATGAACAAATTACGCATCAATTCAATACGAACGTCATCGGGTCCATTCAAGTCATTCGAGCTGCGCTTCCTTATCTGCGTGCCCAAGGCGGCGGGCGCATCATACAGCTTTCCAGTATGGGCGGGCAAGTAGCATTTCCAGCTCTGAGCCTTTATCATGCAACGAAGTGGGCTATGGAAGGCTTTATCGAAGCTCTCGTTCAGGAAGTGGCTCCCTTCAATATTCAGGCTACGCTCGTTGAGCCTGGAAGTGCACGAACAAAATTCAATGGCAGCATGATTACAGGCGAGCCTATGAGCGAATATGAGAATACCCCTGTAGGCTATATTCGGCAAATGTCGCAGCAAGCCGCGACGGAAAACTTCCCTGGTGATCCGGAAAAGATGGCTCAGACCATAATTGTAGCTGCAGATTCTGATAAAGCTCCGCTGCGGCTAACACTGGGAAGTGATGCTTATGAACTCGTTCATAAAAACTTGGTTTTACGCATAATTGAGTTAGAGGAACAAAAAGAGGTAGCTTATTCTACAGACTATAATATTAAAGCCTTTTGAAAAGGATTTTCACGAACATTAAAAAAAAGCCCTATATAAATAGAACTTAAAAACTTGAGATATGGGAAGGAGTTAATGTAAATCGGGATGGAATTTCATCATCCCGATTTTTGCAGTTATTATAGAGGAATTTGTCGCCATAATAAATCAACAAATGTGGTATATCCCGCTATAAACCATTCGGCGGAATAAGTGTACCCATAATCATTTCCGTGAGATTTTAAAATAAATCGTGCATCACTCTCATATGAACTTCCATTCATAATTGTTACTATAACGATGTAGCAAGACAATACAGATTAAATTAGGAGGGTTAAAGATGTTGAAATGGAAGCGTTCTCTTACAGTCTTGGCCATGGCAGCCTTGCTGGGAACGATGGCGGCATGCGGCGGCGGGGCAAAAAACAATGCAGAAACTTCTGCAGAGCCTGCTAGCACAAATACTGCCGAAAAGGGTGCACCAAGCAATGAACCTGTTAAGCTACGAATTATGTGGTGGGGATCCCAGCCGCGACATGAGGCGACCTTGGCTGCGCTGGACTTGTACACAAAGAACAACCCCAATGTTACGTTTGAGCCGGAGTATTCCGGTATGGATGGATACTTGGACAAATTATCGACTCAAGCTGCGGCTAGTAACGCACCAGATATCATTCAGCTTGATCCGGGCTGGACGCCGGACTGGATGTCACGTAACCAATTGGCTGAGCTGGCTCCTGAGGTCGATGTAAGTAAATTTGATGAGAAATTGCTGGCCGGAGGCCAACTTGACGGTAAGCAATATGCTGTTCCTCTGGGTTCGGTAGCGTTTGGCATGGTGTATGACAAGGCTGCTATGGATAAGCTCGGGATTGCGAGTCCGACCAATGGCTGGACTTGGGATGATTTCTTCGCCTTGGCCAAGGAATCCAAATCCAAGCTGCCAAGCGGGCAATATTTTACCTTGGACTATGCAGGCAACTACTTTATGTATTCGGCCTACCAATACGCCAAAGGTAAAGGCCAGGTCATCACTGATGATGGTCGCTTCAACGTAGATCAAGCTGCCTACTTGGAATGGACCAAGAAATTTGAAGAGCTGCGCAAAGAAGGATTGGTTCCTCCGGCGGATGTAAACGCATCCGACAAGGAAAATGATCCGCAAATGGACTTGATGGCAGCTGGCAAAGTTTTATTCCGGTATAGCTTTTCTAATAACCTGGGGACTTGGGACAGCATCAAACCAGGTGCTTACGCACTTGTAACCATGCCGCGTGCAGAAGAAGCAGGCGGATGGCTGAAACCATCCATGTACCTGTCCGTCTCCAAAAACTCCAAGCATGCTGAAGAAGCTAAAAAATTCATCAATTGGTTTGTGAATGATCAGGAGGCAGGTAAGATTCTGCAAACATTCCGCGGTCTGCCCGCTAACAAGGATATTTCCACTTCCCTGGAAGCAAACATGAGCGATCTGGATAAGGTTGGATTAGAACTCCTCCGTGCTACTGAAAAGGATGGTCAGACCTGGTCGGCTGGAGCAGGAGGCTGGACGAATTTTATTGACAAAGACTGGGTGCTTGTCCGGGATCAGCTTAGTTTTGGAAAAGTCACACCGGAGAAAGCCTTTGAACAGTTGAAAGAAGCAGCACAATCTTACGAGAAATAATTCAAGGACGAAGCCCGGAACAAGCCTTGTTCCGGGCCTTGATTTTAATTTCGCTGCAGACGGCTACCCCGAACATTTACGACTATACTGGTGGTTGAACATACAAAAAGATCAAGTGGAGTTTGAGTCATAGGGAGGAGTATACATGAGTAATTCTGTGTTGTATCACCCCGGAGACGGGTATCTGGCCTGGCTGCAGTACCGCCGGATCACAGCGGGGACAAATGTTGATCAATATGCGGCATACAATCATCTTGTTGTGACTGAGCAGGATGATGTTGTTATTCGTTCTGCAGTGAACGAGCTGACTCAAGGCATGGAGGGAATCACAGGGAGAAAAGTTTCCATCTCCGGGAAAACAGAGACAACTCCCAGTATCATTATAGGAACCTTCGGAACTGGCTTAGCGATAGATAAATCATTCAGCACCGGTGTAAGCGATGCTGTTAAAGCGGAGGGTTATGCGCTTCAAACGGACAGCATTACCGGTAATATTGCCATCGGAGCAGCTACTCCCGCAGGTGTATTATATGGAGTGTTCCATCTGCTGCGAATCATGGGTACAGGGGGTTCTGTTCATAATTTGAATATTCTAGAGAACCCTGTCAATCAGCTGCGCATGATCAACCAGTGGGATAATATGGACGGGAGTGTGGAACGGGGGTATGCCGGGAAATCAATTTTTTATGAAGCTAACCGGGTAACAAGCAATCTTCAGCGTATCCAGGATTATGCCCGCCTGCTAGCCTCCAGCGGAATCAATGCGATCGCCATTAATAATGTGAATGTCCACCGGGTGGAGAGCCGTTTGTTAACGGAATTCCTGCCGGATGTGGCGAAGCTGGCAGCAATCTTCCGAGCCTATGCAATCAAGCTGTTCCTGAGCGTCAATTATGCCAGCACTATTGAGATCGGCGGTCTCTCATCGGCAGATCCGCTGGATTCAGACGTCCGAGAATGGTGGATGACCGCAGCGTCGGAAATATATGCAGAAATACCTGATTTCGGAGGATTTCTGGTAAAGGCCGATTCGGAGAACCGGCCGGGACCGTTCACCTATGGAAGAGATCACGCCGACGGGGCCAATATGCTGGCTGAAGCGCTGAAGCCGCATGGCGGAATTGTAATCTGGCGATGTTTTGTATATAACTGCAAGCAGGATTGGCGCGACCGTACCACGGATCGGGCGCGGGCAGCCTATGATCATTTCCAGCCGCTGGATGGACGCTTCATGGACAATGTCATTTTGCAGGTGAAGAATGGACCGATTGACTTTCAGGTGAGAGAGCCAGTCTCGCCGCTGCTAGGTGCTATGCCGAAGACGAATCAGGTAATCGAATTTCAGATTGCCCAGGAGTATACCGGCCAGCAGCGTCATGTGTGCTACCTGATACCCCAGTGGAAAAAGATAATAGACTTTGATACGCAGCTCCAAGGAGAAGGAACTACTATCCAGCGCATTGTGGAAGGAGATGTTCACGGCAATCCTTACAGCGGCTTTGCAGCCGTCTCGAATATTGGTAATGACACCAATTGGACGGGACATCTGCTGGCACAGGCTAATTTGTATGGTTATGGCCGTCTTGCCTGGAATCCAGAGCTGTCTGCCGAGGAAATTGCTATGGAATGGATTACGCTCACCTTTGGCACCAATGAGCTGCTGGTTCAGACTATACTAGACATCCTTATGAACTCCTGGGAGATTTATGAATCGTATACAGCTCCGCTGGGCGTTGGGTTTATGGTCAATCCTGACCATCACTACGGCCCTAATGTGGATGGATATGAATATTCAATGTGGGGTACTTATCACTTCGCAGACTGTTATGGTGTGGGTGTGGACCGCACTACAGCAACAGGAACCGGGTATACCTCCCAATATGCCCGTATTAACATGGAAATGTACGAGTCGCTCGAGAGCTGCCCGGATGAACTGCTGCTTTTCTTCCACCATGTCCTATATACCCATGTGCTTCATTCTGGCAAAACTGTGATTCAGCATATTTATGACACACATTTTGAAGGCGCGGAGCGGGCAGCTGGATTGTTAGATGCCTGGAAGCTAGTGAAGGGACAAGTGGATGAAGAGGCGTACCAGCATGTAGCAGACCGTCTTGCGGAGCAGACTGAGCACGCTAAGGAGTGGCGGGATAGAATCAATACGTACTTCCTCCGGAAGAGCGGCATTGCTGACCAATGGGGAAGAACCATATATTAATGATTCATGTAAATGGGGAGCGGTGAATACCGCTTCTTTTTTTATCGTTATATTTTGAAAGAATTCGAGCATTCCCCTCCTTTAGCGGATGATAAGCGGATTATATACTTAAAGTATAAAAATTAACCACAAGAGGTGACCACAGATGAACCGTTCCACAGCCACTATAGCCCAATCTGCTGCGAAGACGAAAAAAAGCTCATACTTTCGAAGCAGATGGAACGCCCCGCTTGCAGGCTATTTGTTTATTTCGCCATGGCTTATTGGGTTTCTAACGCTTACGGCGTATCCGTTATTCTTATCACTGTACTATTCGTTCACCGACTACACTTTGATGCAGCCGATGAAGTGGATCGGTACCCGCAATTATGAGCGTATCTTTACAGCGGATCCCAAATTCATTCAATCCGCTAAGGTAACCTTCACTTATGTGCTGGCTTCCGTACCTTTGAAGCTTATAGCGGCTCTCTTTGTCGCTATGATACTCAGCAAGGCGGTAAAAGGAATAAGCTTCTACCGCACGGCGATCTATTTCCCGTCACTTATCGGAGGGAGTATCGGGGTATCGCTGCTCTGGCGCAACATTTTTGGTGTAGACGGGGTCTTTAACAAACTGATTGGCGTCTTCGGTTTTGAAGGAAAGGGCTGGATTACAAGTCCCGATACGGCACTTGGCACGCTGATTCTGCTGACGGTCTGGCAATTCGGCTCCACCATGGTTATTTTTCTGGCCGGCCTGAAGCAAATTCCTAATGATCTGTACGAGGCGTCTTCTGTGGATGGGGCCAATAAAGTAACTCAATTCTTCAAAATCACACTGCCGATGCTTTCACCGATTCTTTACTTCAACCTGATTATGGCAGTTATTGGAGCCTTCCAAATGTTCACTTCCGCATTTGTGATTACGAACGGCGGGCCGATGAACTCCACTTATGTGTATGCGATGTACTTGTATGAAAGGGCATTCAGCCGTTACGAGCTGGGATATGCTTCAGCACTTGCCTGGATTATGCTGGTCGGAATTATTGCAGCCACTGTACTGATCTCTTACACCTCGAAGTATTGGGTATTCTATGAAACAGACACTGGAGGGAAAAAACGTAAATGACAACACTAAAATTGAAGCCTGCGTTTCGCCATCTGTTCATGATACTCTTCAGCTTCATTATGGTTTACCCGGTTCTCTGGTGGATCGGTGCTTCACTGAAGCACAGTACAGAGCTTGGCTCGCCGTCGATTTTCCCAGCTGTCCCGCAATGGAGCAACTTCACAAAAGGCTGGAGTTCGGTTCCCGGACACACGTTTACGGATTTCTATCTTAATACCTTCGGACTTGAATTTGCCGTAATCGTCGCAACGCTGCTATCCTGCACCCTGGTTGCCTTCGGTTTTGCGAGATTGGATTTTCCGTTGAAGAATTTCTGGTTCTCCATCCTGATGCTGACCTTAATGATGCCTGGACAAGTGCTAATCATCCCTCAATACTCATTGTTCTACCAGCTTGGCTGGGTGAATACGTATCTCCCGTTTATCGTCCCCCATTTGCTTGCCGGTGGGGCAGGAGGAAGTTTCTTCGTCTTCCTTCTGATTCAATTTATACGCGGTGTTCCAAGAGAACTTGATGAATCGGCCAAAATTGACGGGTGTTCCTGGTTCGGTATCTTTTGGAGGGTTGTTATGCCTCTCGCCTTTCCTGCAATTGTTACGGTGACAATTTTCTGCTTCCTGTGGAATTGGGACGATTTCCTGGGTCATCTCCTGTACATCAACAGCGTGGACAAGTATACTGTTGGACTCGCACTGCGTATGATCAATGACTCGCAATCAGCGGCGGAGTGGGGTCAACTGCTTGCCATGTCACTAGTGTCAATTCTTCCAGCAACTATTGTCTTCATGTTCCTTCAGAAGTATTTCGTTGAAGGGATTGCAACAACGGGAATAAAAGGATAAGATGCAAGTGGAAACGGCTTTGCCGTCCTCAAAAGGACGGTATCTGTTTCAGCGAGAAATAGAAGGATAATATATAGCGTGAAACATATAAATTCTTATCTTTTTAAAAAACATCAGTCCGTTAACGGTAAAGCTTCGAATACCCTTCGCAGCTTTACCGTTTATTGTGTCTGAACCGGAGTTGAAGGAAGGTAGAGCGTTTGAGCAATCCTTTTAAAAAATACAGAATTGACCGCCTGTTTTTTCATAGCTTTGCCATAGTACTTATTGCGGTTATCGGTGTTACAGCATGGACAAGCTACAGCAATTCATCCAAGGCGCTCGTAAAGACTACCTCCTATTACCAACAGCAGTTGCTGGATGAGTTGAATAATGAAATTACGACCCGGCTAGTCATGATCGAGCAGATTTCACTGTCCAGCTCGCGCGACAGCGAGCTGATAAATTTTCTCCTGAACAGGCAGGATGAATTTGAGAGATACCGCAGACGTTCAGGTGTAGAAAGTGCACTCGCGAATTTGACCTATGCGATCCCGCTGATTCAAGGGATTGACCTGTATATGAATAACCCTATCCTAAGTGAACGGCAAAGCTACATCCAATTCCGGAACCTTACGGATCTTAACAAGCAGGAGGGGGCCGGATGTCTGGCGAAGAGCGACTTTTGCTGGTCCAAAGAGTATAATTTTACCAGCGCGCAAGGTGAGGTTCCGGTGCTCAGCTTTTCCAGAAAAATAATAAATGAGAATGACTATTTAGGTGTCCTTGTCGTCCACATCAAGGCCAACGAGATCCGGAAACTGCTAACCGGCAATTCCGACGGATCTAACCGGATCATGGCAAGCAGCGAAGGACAGCAAATTATGAAAATAGGCGATGCCATTGACCAGAATGACTGGTCCCAGTGGATTGATCTCAAAAGCAATAAATCGGGCTATGTCCATATCCCGGCAACCAATGGATCCCGCGATACGCTGCTCGTCTATTCAAGGATGGATAATTCCATCTGGACCCTAATCGAATTCACCTCTTGGAAACAGATCACGGCAAGCAGCCTGAAGCTGGCGGAGTGGATCGGTCTGATCGGTATTGCTGCAGTGCTGTTGGTACTGCTCTTGACCCACTTTTTAAGCAAGCAATTTACCAAGCCGATCAAAAAGCTCGTAACTGCGATGCGACTGTATTCCGTAGGAGGCGACAATGTAGAACTTCCGGTGGATTATGAGAATGAATTCGGTTATTTATTTTCCGGTTACCGGAAGCAGAACGAACGGATTGAAGAACTGTATCTCTCTCTGGAGCGCCGTTATGATCAGCAACGGAAAGCTGAAATTGAGGCGCTTCAGGCTAATATCAATCCACACTTCCTATATAATATGCTGGATCAACTCAACTGGATGGCGATTGAGGCCGGACAAGACGAACTTAGCCGCATTTTGGAGCTAATGGGCCGTATGTTTCGGATCGGCCTGTCCAACGGCAACAGCTTTATCACAATAGCAGATGAACTGCTGCATATAAAGTGTTATCTGGAAATCCAGCAGCTGCGCTGGGGAGAAGGGCTTGAATACAGGATTGAGGCAGCGTCTGAGCTACAGGAGTTATACATTCCGAAGCTTACACTACAGCCGTTCGTGGAGAATTCTATCGTTCATGGATTCAACAAACAGAAAAGCGGCTATGTGTCTATCGTAATGGATAAAATGGGAGATACTCTGCATATTGTAATCGAGGATAATGGTGCCGGACTCAAGCAGCCTGAAGACAGATCCCATAACCGTCATACAGGAGGCTACGGTATACGCAATGTGAGAGAGAGAATTTCCGGTTACTTCGGGGAGAGTTATGGAATTGCACTTGGAGAACGTGAAGAAGGTGGAACAAGAGTGGAAATAACGCTCCCGCTGCTGACAGATCCTCTAACCAAAAAGGACTGATCCCTAATAGATAGCTCCATGGTCAATATACAAACGCACATATTATTTCGGTAAGCGCTTCCGTTGGCATGAGAAACAGCCGTGCTTTCGTACTTAAGAGTTAAGGAGGTAAGCGTAATGTGGAAAATCGCAATCATTGATGATGAGCGCCAAGTCCTGAAGGGGATGAAAAAGGCGATTCCCTGGGATGAGCTGGGAGCTGAGTGGGTTGGAGAGGCTATGAACGGAGAGGACGGACTGGAGGTAATTCGCCGTACCCAACCGGACATTGTGATCACTGATCTTTATATGCCCGTGATGAGCGGTCTGGATATGATGGAGCAGCTTAGGAAGGAAGGATTCCAAGGTAAAATCATTATTCTGAGCGGTTATTCAGATTTTGAGCATGCGAGACAGGCTCTAAGGTTTCATGTGACCGACTATGTCTCTAAGCCAATCAGTCTGCCGACGTTAAAATCAATTCTAAGCAATGTCGTACAGGAACTTGAGGAAGCGGAAGAGAAGCGAATCAGGCAGTGGGAGATTGAGTTTAAAATGACGATGTATGAGCCTTTTGTTGAACTGGAGTGGGTTCGCTCCGCAGCTGTCGGTACCCTGGGTCATGCATACAGAGACAACACACCTCTTCCCCCGTCATATCTTTTTTGGCAGGAACGCAAGCATGTCACTGTCGGCATCGAGCTGATCCGTGATGAACGAGCCAGATGTCTATCCGTCTCCGATTGGAACCTTTTCCGGTTTGCGGTCAGCAATATTGCTTGTGAAGTAGCGCGTAAGCTGTTCCCGGATCTGGAGTACACAGAGCTGCACAGTACCAGAACATTACTGATTATTCATCCGGATGCAGGACAGCTCGAACAGTTAGAAGACAAGCTTGAAGAGCTGGGAATCAGGCTGATTGACAGCATCGGCAGCTATCTCAAGCTGGTTACACGTATAGGAATCGGGGGAGTGAAGGATACATGGACCAAGCTTTCCGACTCGACAGAGGAAGCTTTCCGCGCGATGGATCAAAGAGCATTACGGGTCGCTTCCGCACATGAAGTGTATATGTACCGGGAGAACAGCAGCAGCGAACCGGGAAGTGTCGCCCTTTTTCCGGTCAAGTTCTCGTATAAGCTGGCAACAGCAATGAAGGTATCTCAGGAAGCGGAAGCCCATCAGCTTGTGCTGGAATATATAACGGAAATGAAAAAGCAAGAGGGGATATCACAGGGATACGTACAAATGCTTGGAAGCGAGCTATGGGGAATTATAACCTATTCGTTGTATGAATCCGGCTTTGTACTGGATGAACTGTTCACTAATGACCAGATTGCCAAGGAGATCAGCAGCCTGATCGTACCGGACCAACTGGCAAGCTGGCTTATAGACAAAATCACCAAGATCTGCAGCAACAGGCAATGGAAAGGAAGCAGCAAGCATCGGCAGGTTGTCGATTTCATGACCAGTTACATTCATGAGCACTATGCGGAAGAGCTGACACTCGCCGAGCTTTCGGATAAGGTATTCATTTCGCGGAACCATTTGTCTATTATTTTTAAGAATATTACTGGAGAAACCTTCAATAACTACCTGACCCGGGTTCGGATCGAGAAAGCGCGGGAGTTGCTCATGGAGCGGAATATGCTGGTGTATGAGGTGGCAGAACGGGTCGGCTATAAGAACATTCCCTACTTCAGCACTTTGTTCAAAAAAATAACCGGTATGAACCCTACAGAACTTATAAAAAGCTAACGCTCCCGAAGGACAGCATCCTCTATACGAGGAATGGAACGGTGCTGGGCCGATGGAGACAGGGTGATTCCCATCTTTTATAACGCAAGCCTTCTACTCTGGAAGGCTTGCGTTTTTTTTGGCGAACCTGCCGGGTGATATTCCTACGATCTTGGTAAAACTGCGGATAAAGTTCGCGTAGTCGCTGAAACCGGATTGATAGCATGCTTCGGTAATGCTGAGCCCCTCATAGAGATAGGATTTGGCGAGTGCGATGCGGCGGTCTACGATATACGAACGGAGCGTTAACCCCGTATGTTTTTTGAACTGGCGGCTGATATAAGTGCTATTCAAATGAAAAATGCCGGCAAGCTGTTCAAGTGTAATGTCCTGCGCAAGATGTGCTTCAATATAATCCATAGTTTTACGAACCAGCTCCGGCATGATATCGGTAGGAATAAAGCTTGCATTGTGAAAAACAGTATTGGTCAGAACTAATAATTGAGCGATACAGCAATTGGCCTGAATATCTGTTCCATACGCATCAGAAGCTAGTGCTTCCTCCAGATCGCCTGTTAATTGCAAAAATCGCTTCAACTGCGCTTCCTCTAAATGCACAATATTTCCTTTCCCCTTAGGGCGGTAGTCGAAGCACCCGGATAAATGGGTTGCCGGAGTAGAGAGGCGATGCAAATAAGATTTCTGGAGGTTAATCGTAACCCGTTCATATTCAGATTCATCGAGGCTAAAGGAACGGTGCATTTCCTCCGGATTTATTACAAGCAAATCACCAGGTTCCAAACGGTAACAGCTGTTCTCAATGTAAAAGTTGATGTTGCCGCGCAGAAACAAGTACAGCTCGTAGGCTTCGTGTCGGTGATAGAAGGTCCCCAGGTTATAAGTAGTAATCCTGTGCAGGTAGAGGAAATCTTTCTGGATGGGATCATAACGAAGCTCAAAGGGCTCGTTCATCTGCTACCTCCTGATCTATTCGCGCAATAATTATAGCGGAATTTGCAATGATTATTCTCTGGAACTACATTAAAATGTCATTATCCTAGCACGTTAGGGTGAATATGACAAGCGTTTTTTTGCATACAACAGACTGGAGGGTATTATCATGGAACTTATTATAACTGCAAGAAGCAAATTTCAAGAAGATACCGAATATTCCGGATTAGACAGGCACGGACTAAGTTCATCTGTAGAGATAACAGGCGGTAGCGGTAGCGCCAAACAGCCATTTCAGGCAGTGGTACGGATAAGAAATCTAAGCAGTTCAACGTGGTCAGGAGTCATTCATATGGAGCTGCCGTTTGCAAAAGTAAATCCGCGGTTCTTCCTGCCGGCATTTATGTACGGCCGAAACCGCGGTGAAGCTCCGCAGAATGTTCCGAATGAGTTCCCCAGGTTGAGAGAAGGAAATCCTTCACGACCGTCTTCTCCTTGGTGGATGGTGCGAAGCGACCGATTGTCACATCCAGCGGCTCTTGTATATGACACGGGCAAAATATATGGACTTTGTGCCAGCCCTTATTTTATAAACAAGAATGGGGTCAAAACCCAGTGGAAACCGGACCTGCCGGGTGAGTTCTACCAGTATGGCGGCTATACATGCTCGCTTGCCAAAGGAACAGTCGGGTATACGCTTGGTTATGAGAATGCACCGCTTTTATTCATTAAATCTCGTCTGGTCAAGGAACGGGCTCCTCTTGATAAGAATTGCTTTGAACTGGCTGCTGCTGAGTCGGTGGAGTTCACAATGGATTTGTATGAGTACGAAACCGAGTCTGAGCTGGGCATCAATGCTGCGCTGGAAGACATCTATTACTGCTATCATCAGCATCCAAGACAGGGCAGTGATATCCGGACGGCTGCTGCTGACCTGTCAAAGGCTATTTATCAATATGGGTGGTTACCTGAGGACCGGAGTTATTCCACATTTGTTTATGAAGACAAGGAAACAGGCGGTTACCGCTACAATAAAATAATCTCGATCAGTTGGACAGACGGTTTGTCTGTAGCCACTCCGGTTCTGATGGCCGCGCTGAGGCTTGGGGATGAGTCCATGCGCGAGCAGGCGCTTTCCTGTATCGAGAATATCATCGAGAATTCCTTAAATCCTGCTTCCGGGCTACCTTATGAGGCATATCAGGATGGGAAATGGAGTATAAGCGGCTGGTGGTTTGACGGGATGCGTACTCCAGGGCATTCTGCCTATCTGTGCGCGCAGGCTATGTATTATATTATGAAGGCGTATGAATTTGAAAAAAGGATTAAAGATTGCCTTCATGAGGACTGGATGATCTTTGTAAGGGAGGTTCTCCTCGTATTGGAGAAAAGCAAAAATTCGGATGAAGAATACCCGACCATTCTATCCGAGAGAACCGGTGCCGGACTTGAATATGATTCCTTCAGCGGAACATGGTGCATGGCGGCTATGGCATACTACAGCTGGCTAACCGGGGACAGAACGCATCTGGACAGCCTGAAGCGCAGCGAAAAACATTATTATGAAACCTATGTGAAACGAATGGAATGTTATGGGGCTCCGCTAGATGCGGATAAGGCAGTAGATTCCGAAGGAATTCTGGCATACATCAAGGCTGTCAGATATCTGCACGCCCTCACTGGCGATGAACTGTATCTCGATCATATGAGGGATGCAATTGATTACGAATTCACCTTTAAATTTGCTTACAACTCACCGGTTAAGGTACCTCCGCTAAGCAAGATCGGCTGGTCCAGCTGCGGGGGAAGTGTTACCTCTGTCGCCAATCCGCATATTCATCCGATGTCCAGTAATATTGTGGATGAGTTGTACTACTTCGTACAGCAGCGAGATGATTCATACGTCCGGCAGCGGATGCTGGATACGGTTGGCTGGGGGTGCCAGACCTACAACCGCTTTGATAAGGAATTCGACCATGGCAAAACGGGCTGGATGTCCGAGAGATTTTGTCATTCTGAAGGGCTGGTAACGGAGAGCTACAGCGACGGTTCTCCGGCAAGTACCTGGTTCTGTTTGATGCCTTGGGCCAGCGGAAGTGTTATAGAAGGCTTGGTCGGCTACTACTGGGAAGCGAACGTCAAGTAGCGTTGGTGATTATAAGTGGCATGGTGGGAAGAAAACGAAGTTCAATTGGAAAAGCAACAACAATATGAAACTGAATTAATAGCCTTTTGCAAGACTCAAAAGGAGCAGGATGTCCTTAAAGTAGATTTTCTTCGACCATTAGACAATCTTTTGCGAAAAAAAGTGAAAACCGGACCGGGCAGGGGATTATCCCTATCCGGTCCGGTTATTTTTTTCATCCACTATATGCTTTTCAGCAGATTGCGGGCAAGCGAAAGCTACCCCGCCTCCAGGCTTACTTTCGGAAGCCCTCGAAGTTATTGGTTTGAAACTAAACGATCAAGGAACTTATAAGCGTCGCTATTAAACTTCCAAACAACACCAAATTTATCAACCAACATTCCGAAGCAGGAAGACCAAGGCATTTCTGATAACGGCATAATAATATAACCTCCCACAGACAAATTGGAAAAGTAATTTTCCAGTGCCTGTTTATCATCAATAACGATACTAATCAGTATATTGTTGCCTTTAACAAACTCGCCTGTTACTTTCTTCATCGAAGGCAGAATATCCGACATCATTATTTGTCCACCAGCGAATTCTAACGATGACTCCATAATCATGTTCAATTCATTTTCTGGCATAGGGTAGTTTGGATCTTGTGGAAAATCCTTGAATTTCACTTTTTTTACTTTACTTGAATTCAGAGCTTCTGAATAAAACTCAATGACCTGCTCTGTATTCCCATCAAAGTTTAAATATGCAATAACTGACATGAAAAAACCTCCTCCTTGTAATACATGAAGTATAAGCTATAATAGGTGACAGCTATTTTGTCACCTATTATAGCTTTGGGATAATTTTTTTCACCTTAAAAGGATTATCAGGGAGGGACAATATGAATAAAATTGAAAGACTAATATCTATTGTAATGATCTTGCTGCAAAAGAATGTTGTTTCCGCAACCGGATTTGCCCAATTATTTAACGTGTCCAAAAGAACGATTCTACGTGATATGGAAACTCTCAGTTTGTCTAATATACCTATTTATTCTATAAATGGAGTTAAGGGCGGATACGGGATTATGGATGAATACAAATTAGACAAACGACTTTTAAGCAGTAAAGACTTAGAAAATATCCTAACCGCATTGGGCGGATTGGGACAAATTCTATTTAGTGACGAAGTTGAGCTAACTCTTAAAAAAATCGAATCAATGATAGGCTCAGCAACCTGGAAAGGTTCAATTCAACTGTCATTTTATGACTGGGACGGTCGTTCTGAAATTCTTCAAATACTAAAGACTTGTCAAGAAGCAATAGTACAAGGAAGATTACTTAGCTTCGACTATATAGATGGAAGTGGAGGGAAGACGAATAGAATGATCGAGCCATACCAGCTTCATTTTAGTGAAATGAGTTGGTATTTGAAGGGGTTTTGTTTAAATCGAATGGAGTATCGGACTTTTAAATTGTCCAGAACAGATAATCTTAATATCGATATCAAAACATTTGTTCCTAGAGATTTTTTGACTGAGCAAAAAGCCGAACAACATTATCAACCGGAATTAATTACAATTAAAGCATTGATCTCGCATAGCATAAAAGATCACTTTATTGAAAGATACGGGCAGAAAAGAATTGAAGCCTATAATTCTGAATTTTTAATAGCCACAATAGATGTGCCGCAAAACCATATCGGATTCCGGTTTTTGGCTAGTTTTGGATCTGAATTAGAAATCATAGAGCCTCAAACATATGTTGAAGATTTTCGAGAGTTTCTAAGTGCCATGATAAAGAAATATACCTAAAGAATCCCCATCGGATAAGTATAGCCACATAAAGGAGAAGGAAAGAAGATGAAGGAAGAATCTACAGAGCTCATGGACAGTTTGCTAAACGCTTACAACGAAGAGGCATGGAATGATTATGTTCAAGCTTGCAGAATAATGGACCCCGCTGTAAGGAGTCAATTAAATCATATAGAGGTTCCCGAGGACTTGGCCGTAGTGCTTAATTATAACTTGGGTGAACACGATGCGGAGAAATGGCTTTTTAGAAAGGTACCGGCACTGGATAACATTCAGCCATATGAGCTGGTTCACACGGAGCGGGGAATGAGGATTTTAAAAGAGGCATTAATGCGCTTTCCTTGAAGTCTAATAAATAATACATACGGATTGACTCCCGGGGCTAACGCCTTTAAGCCTGTGAGAGTTCGTAAACGCAGGTACGATAGCTGAAATCAACGAAAACATAAAAAAACCATAGATCATATATGACCCATGGATTCGTATGTCATTTTTTTTCAAGACCTTATTCAACATCATAGCAAATCAGCAATTATAAGTCTATATTTTTTTTGAGAATTACTTTACCATCTTGTTATAAGATGATGAATGGAGATGGTAAAAATGCTTAAAGAAATATTTGTTAAGAGTGCAATGACTTATGAATATCCCCCGGATGGGGGGACAGTGCCGATTATAGACCCGTATGATGGATGTACAATTGGATGTCCTTATTGTTTCCAATTAGAAGATGAGACTTGGAATACTGACTTGAATGTTAAAGTTAATATTTCAGATGTTTTGCAAAAAGAACTTATTCAATGGAACAAAGAAGATACTGTGTACTTGGGTAGTAAGTGTGATCCTTATATGGAGATAGAACGGAAATACCAATTAACAAGAAAATGTTTACTTGAATTAAGTAAGTTAAACTTGAAATGTATGGTTACAACTAAAGCCGGATCAAAACTTATCTTTAGAGATATTGATGTAATAAAACCTATGGGGAACAAATTCACTTTACTTTTAGGATTATCTAACCTGCAACAGTTGAGTGAAATCGATGATTATACTCTTATGAGTAATATACAGACAGCAAATCAGTTACACCGAATGGGAATTACTGTATGGGTATTTATTACTCCGATTTTACCTGGTATTACAGATATAGATTCAATGATTAGCGCAATAGATCAAGACATTCCTGTATTTTTAGATAAGGTTAGATTAAAACGAAACACTAGACCAGCACTAAGGTTGGAACGTTTCATCGGCAATCATTACCCTCATTTAATTAAGACTTACAAAGACATAATCTATAATAATACGGATGTTTACTATGAAGATATCAAAGAAAAGTGGGGTAAAACTGAGAGAGTAAAGTTTGTATTCGAGTCAAGTAATTCAACCGACTAAGGGGAGTCTTTATGAGAACGATTGGTTATGTACTAATAATACTTTTTAATATATTCCTTTTATCTGCTTGTAATAGTAGCAATGTTAATTCCAGTGACCATCCTTCTTCCAAATCCGATGTGGTAGCAAACCACACCAATGAGCCACTTTCAGAAGAAGTGAAAGTAGAAGAAAAACCATCGAAGGATATTATTACATTAATACCATCTGGATGGAGAGTACTAATTCAAGATGATGAACCTGTTACAACAGAAGGTGATTTAAATAAAGATGGAGTTACGGATGTTGCAATGATAATTGAGCAACTACAACCTAATACAGAAGAGGCTCCTGAACGGTCCTTACTAATAGCGTTTGGAACAAATGATTCCTACTTGTTATCAATAATTGCAGACAAAGTCATTTTAAAATCGGATGAAGGAGGCGTTTGGGGAGACCCTTTTGAATCTCTTTCAATTGATAGAGGATCTGTTGTCGTTAGTGATTATGGAGGCAGTAACTGGAGATGGTACAACAAATATAGATTTAGATTTCAAGATAATGAATGGTATTTGATCGGGGCGACGATGGGAGAGTACTTTTCTGGAAATGCAACTCAAGAAGAAGCAGATGAACAAGATTATAACTTACTAACTGGAGATTATATTATCAAGAAAACAAATGAAGATGGGAAGATGACGACGGAGCGGGGAAATAGAGGGAAGCGACAATTAATAAAACTCAAAGATTTCAATATTGAGAACATGTAAATGATAGAATAGATGAATTGATTATCGCCAAGCTTTTTGGCGGAAGGGAGGATTCGCGTTGAGTGGATTATTCGAAATATCTAATCTGTCCAAATACCATTGGGACACTGGAAATCATGCATCTAGATATCTGTTCTCACACATCTCTGCTCAACTCCCGGAGCCGGACCGGATTGCCCTCATAGGTGCTTCAGGCCAAGGGAAAAGCACGCTGCTGCGGATTCTGGCGCTGCTGGACTCTCCCGATGAAGGCGATTTGATCGTGGAAGGTGTCTCGTTCAAGGATATAAATCCCCGGCAATGGCGCATGGCAGTAACTTATGTAGCGCAGCAAGCGGTAATGCTGCCAGGCAGTGTGGAGGACAATTTACGGCTGGTCAGCCGGCTGCACGGTACTCCTTATGATTCAATTCTTGCCGCACAGCTCATAGAGCAGCTCGGTCTCGATTATCTGGATCTCGGGAAGAAAGCGGCAGACTGCTCAGGCGGAGAGAAGCAGCGGATATCGCTGATCCGTTCATTGCTGCTCCGTCCCCGGATACTGTTGCTGGATGAAATCACAGCTTCACTGGATATGAACAGTTCACAGAAGGTTGAAGCGCTGCTGCTAAATTGGCATCAGAAGGAAGGAACCTCCTTCGTATGGGTAACGCATGATCTGGAACAGGCCCGCAGAATTAGCAGCAGAACATGGATTTTGAGCCAAGGTAGCCTGCAGGATCATAGCAGTGATTGCTTATTTAAGGAACCGGTAGCGGAACTGGCCCGGAAATATATCCAGAGTACTGAAGGGGGAGAGCACTCATGAGCTTGACCGCGCTTAGCTTTACACTGCTGTTTGTCATCGGAACGATGCTGATCTCCATCTGGCAGAAGCTTGGGTTGGAAAAGGACATAGCCATAGGCACGATCCGTTCTGCCGTTCAGCTGCTGGCGGTAGGCTATGTGCTGCAGTTTATTTTTCAGGCGGAGCATATGGCCTTTGTCATTTTAATCATTTTTTTTATGATTGGTGTTGCTTCATTTAATGCCGCCAAGCGAGGCAAAGGGCTGCCGGGGCTGGTATGGAGGATTGCGGTGGCAATTTCCGCCTCGGAGCTGATGATGATGGGAATACTGCTCGGATTGCATATTATCGATGCTACACCGCAATATATTATTCCGATCAGTGGAATGACAATCGGAAGTGCTATGGTCGTCTCCGGCCTATTCATTAACCAGTTTAAGCATGAGGTTCAACAGAATAAAGGGGAAATCGAAACACTGCTGTCCCTGGGTGCAACCGCTCAGCAGGCTATGCAGACCGTCAGAGCCAGGGCTGTGAAATTCAGTATGATTCCTACGATTGACGGCATGAAGACTGTGGGGCTTGTACAACTGCCCGGGATGATGACCGGGATGATTATTGCTGGGGCCAATCCGGTCATAGCCGTGCGTTATCAGATACTCATCGTCTTCTCGTTCACGTCATCCGCTGCCATTACAAGCATACTGCTTAGCGTACTTATTTACCGGCTGTTCTTCACTGCCGGCCTACGTCTGCAGCTGCCGGGAGCCGGCAAATATTAGCTCATGAGCTTAGCAGATATTCACCTTAGAAGGTTGGGAACATCTCTACTCAAGAATCCCGGTATCTACAATTTTAACTTCCACTTTAGGGTGGAATTGCACTTTACGATAATCCTCAGACCAATTTTTCTCCTTCCAGACATTGTGATGATAAGCAATAAGCTTTCTCCCCACACCAAAGATATCACAGTTAGCCTTTTGGACTTCTTCCACAACCGATTCGGCTTCCTTTGTGAGAATGTCCGAAAGCGCTTGATTTATTTTTTGAAGATCTTTCTCTTTTAGCGAATGCTCTCCGGGAAACTCTTCTACGATGGCTTGAAGTTTCAACTCCAAGTTGACATCAACACTTTCGTCAGCAGATACCGATACCTTGAATTTACGTTTCACTTTTTTTAAACCTACATTAATGGTAATGTACTCCTGTATATTATCCGGATATCCCAGAACAATTTTCTTTGTGAATCGCGCATTTTTCCCCTTTTGCCCCTTCAGCAGGACTAGTAATATTGACTGATCCGGGTTCAGCATCCCACTATAATACTGATCATTAAAAAGGGCCAATCCTTTCGTTATAATCTCATTGCCTTCTATAGCTATATAGGGAAGTGCAAAGTCCTGCCCAGGATCCTTCAGGAACCGGAACACGGTATCTAACGTTTCTTTTGGGAATACACTCATTTCCTCAAGACTTTCAATCTTTTGGGTAATGAAATCGCCAATTTTTAATTCCCCAACCATTTTTTGTTCAAGAATGTCGGAGGCATTTCCTTCCGCAATAATTACCCTAACGTTGGATGTCGGGTTGGTTGGATCCCTGAAGTTCACATCCAATTTAGAGTAAAGGCCTTGCTCTACCACTGACTTTCCGAGTAATTGAAAACCATTTTTCAGAAATCTTATGTTTCCCCTCACTCGATTACGCATCTCATTGCTGGCACTACGTAGGTTATGTCCATAACTCGTATGAATTTCGTTCGTAGTGGATTTTTGCTCAATATCAGGTGGGATGATTAATTCCACAGTTTCTTTTATCTTTCCATTTTCAGTTAGATCAAACCCCACACTGTAGGCCAGATGCAAGTCTTTCAAATATTCCCGGTCCCAGCATCCTGTCAGGCTGAGGGGGAAAAGAATAATCAGCACCGACAGTGCAACCGTTCCTAATTTCACGCGCCATCTCATGCAAGGCCACTTCCTTTTCTCTTTATAAATAGAGAAATGATTAACATTAGCAGCGGGAATCCAGCAATAAAGAGATAGGCGGCATTTGTAGAGGCTGTATCCAGTAGATGAATGCCAACAGAAGTTACTGGCGCAAGCGCGATCATAAATGTAATGATTTTCACAAACGGAGTAAATTTCCGATGGCTTTTCCGTCTAAATAAAGCACTGAGCCCAATGGACGCTGCATAGCAATAGCTTACGATAGAACATACAAGGGTTATGGTCCAGATCGGCAAAAACAAGATATCTGCACGGTCTACAATGAAAAAGCTTAGAGATTTCATTAAGTAAATGACCGGTTCGGGAATCATTTTGATTTGCTCGGAGTTAAAGAACATCAGACAGGTAGAGACCACAAAGAAATAGAACAGGGTCACAAACAAGTTAGAGAGACTGACCGTTATCAATTTTTGTTTATCTGTACCTTCAGACAGCGGGTAGATGATCAGCATTAATTCGAAACCATACATAGATATGGTTGTTTCCTTTGCTCCTTTCACGATATTCCAGAAGCCTTTTTCCAATAGCGGTAACATATTTTCCAGATGGGCTTGAGTTAACCCATAGATGATAAATAAAAATAGAGGAATAAAAAGCACGGAAGCCAGCGTATAAAATCTTGCCAACACTGTCAGCTTTTCTCTTGCGAGGTAGAGAGTCATGATAGAAAAAAGAGCTAGTACAGCCCATCTTGGCGTAGTTTGCAGCATCCATCTCCGGAGCACCTCAACGGTACTAAGCATAATATTGGAGCCAAGCAGAATAAAGTAACCAATATACAGAATAGTCAATAGACTGCCAATAATCGGGCCTGCAAGTTTCATGCAAATACCGAATAGGTTAAGTCCGGGGAATTTCTTCAGCAGGACCCAAAGAAGAATGATGACAAGTTGGGTAATAACCCCTGCAACTAAAACAGAAAGCCCACCTCCACCTTTGGCAGTTTCGTTAAGTTTGTTAGGAAGAGACAGAATACCAACACCGATTTGGGCTTGAATAATAAAAAGGAAGAGTTGTCCCCTTGTGATCATTTTTTCTTTTTGAGCCACCGTATCAACTCCTGTAAGTACTGTGTAAATTAATGATCATTTATCCGTTTTTGGGTTGCTTGAACTCTTTCGGATAGACCAAATTGGAAAGCGTACGAAGGTATCTTTCAAGCCTTGAAATTTCAACGGACTTAAGGGTCTCAGGTAGGGTTGCCCAAATGATTCTAGCTTGCACAAATGTATGAAAATGAGTGTTAACCCAAATGATATCCCAATATATCCGAATAATGAGGCAGCAATCATCAATGGAAACCGCATAAACCGGATAGCAGAGCTCATTTCGTTGGAAGGGATAAGAAAAGATGCAATGGCAGTCAACGCTACAACAATGATCATCGAATAAGAAACCAATCCCGCCTTAACAATTGCATCCCCGATGACCAACCCCCCAACAATCCCAATAGTTTGACCTACACGGCTGGGCAGACGAAGTCCTGCTTCCCGCAGCAGTTCGAATATAAGTTCAAGCAGCATCGCTTCAATCAGCGGAGGAAAAGGGACCCGGGTCAATAAACCTTGAATCGAAAAAAACAATTGCAAGGGAAGGACATTGGAGTGGAAAGAAACGGTGGCAATGTAGAGCGCTGGCAACTGAAATGCTGTTACAAAGCCGATCAGACGGATAAACCGGACAAGAGAAGCGATCATCCATCGATTGTTATAGTCATCCGGTGTCTGATAAAAGCTGAAGAAGCTCGCCGGCAAAATCAGAGCTGTGGGGTCCCCATCCAGCAGTATGGCGACATATCCGTCCAGCAAATAAGCTGAGGTATGATCCGGACGCTCCGTATTGATTAGTTGCGGAAATATGGAGAAGGAGTTATCCTCCGTTAATTCCTGAATAAAGCCAGTGGAGATTATCCAATCGAGCGAAATTTTCTTTATTCTTGATTCTACAATCTTTATCAATTCAGGGTTGGCGATATTCTCCATATAGACTAAGCCTACCTGTTTGGGGGCGAATTTCCCAAGTGTGAAGTAGCGGACAATAAGGTTTGGGGAGGCTATTTGTTTGCGAATCAGGTATAAGTTAACCTTCATCTGTTCAATAAAACCGTTATGAGGTCCCCGAATAACCCCTTCATTCTCAGGTTCGCTAATGCTTCGTTCGTATTTGGCAGGAGTGTTGAGGACATAGAATTCAGACATTTCTTCTAAAAAATAAACACAGCTTCCTTCAAGAAGTCCCTGAATACCTTGGTTTAGTTCTGTTTCCAAACTGAAACTAAGTGTTGTGAAAAGCTTAGAGAGGTCTTTGTCCTGATTACGGCTAAAAGGAACAATCACGTTCCGTTCAATCAATTCCGTATCAGTGAGAGACTCCAGATAAAAGACCATTCCTTCCTTTCCCTGAAAGGATAAGTTTCTTTTTTTGAGGTCACTTGTATAGAATAGTGCGGCTTCGATATAATCGGAGTTTTGATCTACAGAAGGAAATGAGGTCTGAGTTTGGTTAGTCATTATAAGGCGCTCAACTTTCGATTAGTTTTGCTTTTAACGTTCCCGGATGATTTGCAGAATATTCCTGACGGGAGCTTTAACGTGTGATACAGAAGAGTACGGCGGATGATGTTGAGCAGCAGAGGTTTCTGTTTTGTTTTCCTAGGGACATGAAGTAGAGCAAAAATGAGCAAATCATCGATCGCGTAAGAGTAAAACCAAAGAATGCGCATTCATTCGTGAAGTGATGGCATTTTGGGCTTCTTTTGCCATCCGCAGCGTTTTACATTAAATGGTCACAGGCGTAAGATTCAAATCAACAACCGAATGAAATATAACTGTTCTCAAATGGCTGAATTCCGATAATGGGAACGGGGGAACCAATGGTGAATGCGGCTTTTGCTCAGATAGCTGCCGCTCACTTGGGGTGAATCCTTGCTGCGTGCTGAACAGCCGCTTCTTACAAGGTAGGGCAATCTCGCTGCCCGAATCCGTCAGCTAACCCCGTAAGCCTCGAAGAGAGAGGATGAGCGCCATGATCGATTAACCGACCACGGAGAGCCCTGATGCTTCTGTGGTCTTTTTGCTGCGCATGCAGAAAGGAAAGTTGATCTGTATAAGAGTTTAATAATCTTATAACAACGTAAATCAGAGTCATTAGGCAACTATCTAAAATGCTTTAAAGGGGGGATTGTTATCGTTACTGTATTTATCGTGTGCTTCTGGGTTGGATTGCTGCTTCTCCTCAGCGGCGGATTTCATGGGCATGGCCTGGCGGGTCATCTGCATATGGGAGGTGGCGATGCTGGTGGTCCGGGCTTTGTGCCCATACTCCCTCTGATGGTGTTTGTCACGGTCTGGGGCGGCAGTGGTTATGTGCTTACCCGGTTCAGCGGAATGAATATGCTAGCAGTGGTGCTGATCTGCACCGTGCTTGCCTTGCTGCTGGGCTGTCTGATATATGCGGTGCTGGCCCGGGTGATGACTCGGTATGACAGTAGCATGAATAAAATGGATTATGAGCAGGCGGGACAACTTGGGTACATCAGTATTTCTGCAGTGGATGGAGCAGTGGGAGAGATGGAATATGTGCTGCATGGAACGATGCGTTCCATTGGAGTGCGGGCAGAAACCGGCCAGCAGCTCGCCAAGGGCGACAGGGTGATTATTTTGAAGGTGGATAAAGGAATGGCGGTAGTCACCCTCTTCGAGAGGGAAAACGAACAATTATAAATAACGGGGAGTGTCGAACCGAATGGTTATTCTTTATTTAATCTCGGCAATTGTTGTTGTTATCCTGCTGGCTTTGTTCAGTATCGTGAACGCTTATAAAAAGGTTCCGCCCAATCAGGCGATGATTGTATTCGGCCTCGGCGGAAAAAGAGTGGTTCAGGGCGGCGGGACGTTCGTCATTCCCGGCTTCCAGAACAATAAGACCATCTCCATGATGCTGATGAGCTTCGATGTCATCCCGGCGCAGGCGATGTTCTCCCGGCAGGGCATCAAGCTCAACCTGGAGGCGGTAGCCCAGATTAAGATAAAAAGCGATCCTACCGCTATTCTGACTGCCAGTGAGCAGTTTATCGACAGGCCGGAAGAAGACCGCGAGACGATTATCCTGCATTCGGTGGAAGGCCATTTGCGCGGCTTGATCGGACAATTAACGGTGGAATCCATTCTAAAGACACCTGACGAAATCAACAGCAAGATGCGGGAGACCTGCTCGGAAGACCTCGATAAGATGGGGCTTGAGGTGGTCAGCTTCACCATTAAGAAAATTACTGACGACAAAGGGTATATCGACAATATGGGGGTTCCGGAAATTGAGCGCATCCGCCGTGATGCCAGCATCGCCAAGGCGGAAGCAGAACGCGACATTCAGATCAAGCAAGCCGAGGCGGAGAAAGAATCCGCCATTGCCAAAGCCAATGCGCATCAGGCCACCATTGAAGCGGGAACCGCCGCCCGCGCCAAGGAATCTCTGTTCGAGAAGGATTTGAACATTAAGCAGGCGGACTTTAAGCTGGAGACTGAAGTGAAGAAAGCACAGGCGGATCTTGCGTACGAATTGCAGCAGAACAAAATCAAGCAGTCGCTGGTTACCGAACAGGTCAAGATCACGCAGATGGAAGCGGAGGCCAACCGGACCGTCCGGGAAATCGAAGTTGAGCTGAGACAGAGGGAGCTGGAGGCAACGGTGATCAAGCCTGCTGAGGCGGAGAACCAGGCTACGATCATGAGAGCGGAAGCAGCTAAGCAGCGGAAAATTCTTGAGGCGGAAGCAGAGGCGGCCACAATGACCAAACGGGGGCTGGCAACAGCGGAAGCAGAACTGGCGAAGGGAAAAGCCAACGCGGAAATTGTTCAGCTGGCCGGAGCAGCGGAAGCGGGGGCACTGGAGAAGAAAGCTGAAGCGTACAAACAGTTCACGCAAGCCGCCCTTATAGTGAAATTCTTGAAGGTTCTGCCAGAGCTGGCTGACAAAATCGCTTCCCCGCTGGCCAAGGTCGATAAGATTACAGTGATTTCCCAGGATGGAGCTTCATCCGGCGTAAACAAAATCACCGGCGATATCGCCAAAATCATGGCCCAGGTTCCTGAATTGACACAGACGCTTACCGGTATGAACGTGACAGAGGCTCTCAGCGGGCTGCTCGGCCGGGATAAAGAGCAATAATTCTATACAAGCTGGGATATTGAATTCCTTGCATAAGCAACGCTCTATTATGGAAAACTTCTGTAGTGCGAATAAACAGCATGATTCCATGTTTGGAGACTTATTTTGATTTCCTAGGAGGTTAAGATTATGACAAATCAGGATCCGCAGGAGCTGCTTAAGCGAAAACACGAAATGGATGAGCAAAAACGACAGTTCACAAATTTTTCCCGAAGTGTTTGCGGCCATGGTGAGTTAGAAGCAGGGCAGGAATTCAGTACTGACCGGGTGCCTGACGATCAGAACCGTATGAAATCTGTTGAGAACAGACGTGATTGATACTAAGAAAGCTATAAAAATAAGCCGATCCTTTTCTGGATCGGCTTAAAAAATGATTATTACGTTCTACCCCTGAAAGGAGGGCGGAACTATCATCCGGGACTCGTTACTTCTCCCAAAGCTCAATCAGTCGGCCTTCAGGATCTTCAATCCAAACAAACTTTCCAAAATCACTAATCTCTTTGTTCTTTGCAAGAGGTACACCAATATGTTCAAGATGCTTAATAGTCTCGTTTAGATTATATACTTGAAAATTTAACATCACTTGTTGTTCTATTGGAAAATAATTGTCATTATCGGTAAAGAAAGAAAAGATAGTCTCATTTCCTACTTGGGGTTTTATCACAGTACCATTCCAATTTTCTATTTCAATCTTCAGCACTTCACTGTACCATTTTTTTACAACTTCAAGATTCTTAGTTCTCCAAAATATTCCTCCGAAACCTTTTATCATCGTCTCTAACTCCTGTCTGTCATCAAATTTTTAGCTATCCGATTACATTAGATATTCGATATTTAAATTAGAGTTCCTTTTTCAACTATACTGCCCGTTTAGCTTGATGAAGAGTCGACAGACAAATAATTTATTATCTCAATCAAGAATATAATCCTTTGAGAACCCGCGCCCCACGCGGTTTTTTTTGTTTTAAGGGACCAAGGGTATAGATTCAACTATAAATATAAAGCGGTATTATCAGAACAACCGCTATTGACAAACCACTACTTTGTGTTACTATATAGTGGTAGTAAGTAACACTGAATACCAGTCATACAGAATAGCAAGGGGTGATTGTGCTGGAAAATCTGACGGAAATGCTCAAAGGCGTGCTTGAGGGCTGTGTCCTTGAAATAATAAGCCGCAAAGAAACCTATGGCTACGAAATCACGCGGCGGCTAAACGCCCTCGGCTTCACAGATGTTGTGGAGGGAACGGTGTACACCATCCTGATCCGGCTTGAAAAAAGCAAGCTGGTGGATACCACCAAAAAGCCCTCCGACATGGGTCCTCCGCGAAAGTTTTTTGCGCTCAACGATGCGGGACGTGAGGAGCTGCGGAGGTTCTGGGAAAAATGGGGATTTGTTGCGTCGAAAATCAACCAATTAAAGGAGGAGTAGTAACAATGCTTGATTCAATCATAAAATTGATAATAGGTGACATGGAAGAAAAACGGGCCTATAAACAAATGATGAAGAGGGTTGACGCCTTGCCGAAAGATTATCGGTTTGCATTTCGCAAAATTCAACATTATATGTTTAGTGTTGGCCCCCTTGGCGGTGACATGACGATATTTACGGACTTGACGATGTTTAAGGACTTAGTGGATTTATTTGAAGCAAGTGCGGCAGAGGGCAGGCAGGTTCTTGATGTCATAGGCAGTGACTTCGGCAAGTTTTCTGATGAGTTTATGCGCGCGTCGGTTACCAATACCGAAACAGTGCGGGAAAAACTAAACAAAGAGATTATGGAAAAATTCAATAAGGAGGAGCAATAACTATGCTGGAGCTTATCAAAAAAATGATCGGGGATAAAAAAGAGTATAAGCAGCAAATGGCAAGGGTAGAAGCGCTACCTGAAGAATATCGGTTCGTATTTGAAAAAATCTATGGATACATGTGGAGTTTCGCAGTAGGAGACGGCTCTGACATGTTGAAAATTCAGCACGAATTGATCGAGTTGTTTGAAGCGAGCGCGGCGGACGGCAAACACGTTCTCGACGTGACGGGCGAAGATGTTGTCGGGTTTTGCGACGAGCTTCTGCGCGGTACGAAAATGTGGACCGATAACTTTCGCAAAAAATTAAACCGCGACATGATGAACAAACTCGGAAGGGGGGACGATTCTAAATGAAAGACATCGCAATTCAAGTAAAGGATTTAAAAAAATCCTACAAGACCACGGAAGTCCTAAAGGGAGTGAATTTCGAGGCGCGGCGCGGCGAAATTTTCGCCCTGCTCGGCTCCAACGGCGCGGGCAAGACGACGATTGTTAAAACCCTCACCACGCTGCTTAAACAGGACGGAGGCACCGCCTTCGTAAACGGCTTTGACGTCGCGTCAAAGCCAGACCATGTACGTCAGTCGATTAGCTTGACAGGACAGTTTGCTGCCGTGGACGAGATATTGACCGGACGGGAAAACCTGATCATGATTGCCAGGCTCCGACACCTGACAAATTCGATTCAGATCGCGGAGGATTTACTGAACCGCTTCGGCCTGACCGAAGCTGCCAACCGCAAGGTGTCTACTTATTCGGGCGGTATGCGCCGCAGGCTCGACATTGCCATGAGCCTTGTGGGAAAACCGCAGCTTATTTTTCTCGACGAGCCGACCACCGGGCTTGACCCCGAAGGACGCAACGAGGTTTGGAAGACAGTCAAAGAGCTTGCGAATAATGGCACGACGGTATTCCTGACCACGCAGTATTTGGAAGAAGCCGAGCAGCTTGCAGATCAAATTGCCATTCTGCATGAGGGCAGGATTATCGCGAGCGGCACACTCGCGGAGCTGAAAAAGCTGTTTCCGCCCGAAAAGGTGGAGTATGTTGAAAAACAACCCACATTGGAGGAAATATTCCTCGCAATCATCGGTAAAAAGGAGGAAAAGTAAATGGAAACGATTAAGAAACACTTTTTCAGCGATATGGGCGTTATGCTTGGGCGTTCCATGCGCCATATTTTCCGCAGTATGGATACTATCATCACGGTCACCATCACTCCGATCGCGATGCTGCTGCTGTTCGTTTATGTGTTCGGCGGGGCGATTCAAACCGGCACAGATAACTATGTGAATTACCTGTTGCCCGGCATCCTGCTGATTGCGATTGCAAGCGGCATTGCCTATACGGCTTACCGTCTGTTTATAGATATGCAAAGCGGCATCTTCGAAAGGTTCCACTCCATGCCGATTGCGCGTTCGGCCGCGCTGTGGGGGCATGTGCTGACCTCATTGGTGTCCAATGCGATTTCGGTTGCCGTCATCATTCTCGTAGCGCTCATTATGGGCTTCCGCTCGCCGGCAGGAGTATTGTCATGGCTTGCCGTGGCCGGTATACTTGCGCTGTTTACGCTGGCCTTGACATGGATCGCGGCGATTGCCGGACTGTCCGCAAAATCGGTGGATGGCGCAGGCGCCTTTTCCTACCCGCTTATCTTCCTTCCGTTTATTAGTTCAGCGTTTGTGCCTACCGAGTCGATGCCGTCGGCTGTCCGCGCTTTTGCCGAAAACCAGCCAGTAACTTCAATAGTAGAAGCCATCCGCGCGCTCTTGTCGGGGCAACCTGTCGGAAATGATATTTGGGTTGCACTCGCGTGGTGTTTAGGGATATTGATCGTCGCATATCTATTTGCGATGCGCACATACAAACGGAAAGCAGCTTAATGTTTGCAGGCATTAAAATGAGAGTGGTCAATTGTCCCAAGTGTAAACAGGAAACGATAATTAATGTAAAGGAACTGAATATGTCAGCTATCAAAGAGCCAGACGCTAAGACGCAGAGCCGATAACCGTGAGTGAAATCACAGTTGTCGGCTCTTTATTTATGATAACTCCCCAAGCTATATGATTGACAGCAAAGGAGAATGCGACAGTTCCCTGATAAAGAATATAGTTTTTATGAACCCGCACTTGAGGCAAATCAAAACACCTTCCCACATTTTAAGTTATTACAAAATTCATTTAAGGGAGTACATTTTCTTATTTGCCCCGGAAGCTATAATGAAGGACATGAGAGCTCCTTAATACAGCCGGAGGGATGAGAGAAATGAAAGCGGTTTTAGACAGTCAACGAAACCATGTCGGTATAAAAAAGAGAAATACTTTTTGGTTCAGAATAAAAAGAGATGCCATCCTGTATGCCCTTTTACTGCTGCCTCTGTCGTACATTGCCATTTTTAAATATGCTCCCATCTATGGCTTGATTATGGCATTCCAGGATTACAACATTTTCGCAGGAATCGGAGGGAGCGAATGGGTGGGGCTGGATGTGTTCAGGTTTATTTTCCAGCAGGACAGCTTCTATCGCGCACTGAAGAACACGCTTGTTCTGAATGTTCTGGATTTGATCGCGGGATTTCCGGCGCCCATTTTGCTGGCGATTTTACTGAATGAAGTAAGACAGGCAAAATTCAAGAAAATGACCCAGACCGTGCTTTATCTGCCTCACTTTATGTCCTGGGTTATTATTGGGGGGATCGTATACCTGATGTTCTCCAATAGCGGTATGGTCAACCATTTCATGGCTAGTCTTGGTTTGGAGAAGATCGAGTTTCTGTCGCAAAAAACACCTTGGCTGATCACTTATATCTCCGTTGGCGTATGGCAGAATGTCGGATGGGGGACCATCATTTATCTGGCGGCCATTACCGGAATCAATAAGGACTTGTATGAGGCCTCCGATATGGACGGCTGCAGCAGACTTCGCAAAATGTGGCATATTACACTGCCCGGCATTAAGCCAACCATCAATATTTTGCTGATCCTCCAAATTGGCAGGATGGTTTCTATTGGATTCGACCGTCCCTTTGTGATGGGGAATTCGCTGGTTAGCGAATATTCTGATGTGATCAGTACCTTCGTCTACAGAGTAGGTATTAGTTCGGGAGATTTCTCCCAGGCAACAGCGGTAGGATTGTTCCAGTCCGTGGTCGGCCTGACTCTGCTGGTTTCTGCCAACTTTATCGCGAAGAAATTAGGGGAGGACGGGATATGGTAAGGATGGCGGACACTATGCGTAAAAAGAAAAAAATGAGTGTAGCGGATATTTCGATTATTGTATTTATCGTGGCATTGTCCTTCACATGTATCGTTCCATTCCTGTACATGATAGCGCTTTCCTTTAGCTCCAACGAAGCGATTATTTCGCAAAAGGTAGGACTATGGCCGGTAGGCTTCACAACAGAAACGTACAAAACCATCTTGAGCGATGTGGATATGCTTTATACACTTGGATACAGTATTGTGCTTACGATTTTCTACACCGTCGTGTGTATGTTCTTGACCATTTGCGCAGCGTATCCGTTAACGAAGAAACGGCTGTGGGGAAGAAACTTTATTTTGTCAGCCCTGGTCTTCACCATGTATTTCAGCGGCGGTTTGATCCCCTCCTATATTCTGGTTAAGAACCTTGGCATGATGAATACGGTATGGAGTCTGGTGTTGCCGGGCGCCATGAGCGTGTTTAACTTGATTATCCTGAAGACCTTCTTCACTTCTCTTCCGGAGAGTCTGGAGGAATCGGCTGCTATTGACGGATGTTCGGATCTGGGGATTCTCATCAAGATTATACTTCCCCTCTCGTTGCCTTCGATTGCCACATTAAGCCTTTTCTATTCGGTGGACAGATGGAACGGATTCCAGGATGCACTGTTCTACATTACCAAAAAAAATCTGTATCCTATGCAGTTAAAGCTGTACCAGATCATTTCTGCCAATCAGCAGCTCGACAGCCAACAAGGAGGAGAAGGAAGTATCGGCTCCTACATTGTGCCTGAGTCTCTGAAAGCGGCCAGTGTTATGTTTACAACCATCCCGATTCTACTGATCTATCCCAAATTGCAGAAGTATTTCGTAGATGGTGTGATGACCGGAGCGATCAAGGGCTGAGGATAAACAGTTCAGATTGAAGGGGGGGATTCCCGGGCTGGTGGATAATGGATGTAAAGATGCAAGGGATTTACAGCATGGACAATTTCAATAAATAGGGGCATGAAAGGGTGGTTTAAAGTGAATACGGGCATGAAGAAGACAACCTCAATTATGTTTAGTATAATGCTTCTGGCCAGTGTTGCGGCAGGCTGTGGAGGGAATGACAAGAAGAGTGGAGAGACGGCCTCACCAGAGGCGTCAACCGCTGCATCCGCATCACCTTCTGATCCTCCTGTAACCTTGACTGTGGAAGTGTTTGACAGAGGTGTTCAAGGACAACCCGACCTCAACAACAACGCGTGGACCAAATACGTCAATGAACAATTCGGCAAGCCCAATAACGCCATTGTAGAATATGTTTCTGTACCCCGCTCCCAGGAAGTAGACAAGCTGAATGTGTTGATGGCTGCCAACCAGGCTCCTGATATTTCCTTCACCTATGACGGGACTTTAGTAACCCGCTACGCAAAAAGCAATGGCCTCTATACACTGGATGAATTGCTTGAGAGCCAGGGCCAGCAATTGAAGTCTTACCTTGGTGAGAAAGTTCTCTCCTACGGGAAATATGATGGGAAACAAGTCTCCATCCCGGGTAAGCGGACGCTGATTGCCTGGAACGGTATGTTTATCCGCAAGGATTGGCTGGACAGTCTGGGCATGCCTGTTCCGACTACCCGGGATGAATTGTATGATGTGCTGGTTGCCTTCCGCGACAAGAATCCCGGTAATGTAAACGGTATCATTCCGTGGGCCACAGCGGCTGCGGGCATGAACTACACTTTCGGCAACCTGGTACAATCCTTCTGGGGTGACATGTCGGAGGAGGAATTCGTTACCACCACCAACTGGCTGAAGCCCGGCAACAAGGAGGCATTCGAATGGCTGAACAAGCTGTACAATGAAAAGCTGATCAGCCCCGATTTTGCTCTGGACAAAACAACCAAGCAAGCGGATGCCGATGTCAGCAACGGCAAGGTAGGCTTCTACGCTGCCAACTGGGATTATCCGCTGCTGCAGAAAATTCGTGATCCGCTGCTGCAAAATGCGCCAGATGCCAACTATGTTCCTGTAGATACCTTCAAGAACTATGAGGGGAAGTACCTGAAAGAGGTATATAATGAGAACGGGCTATTCTCCTTTATTCCGAAAAGCAGCAAGAACGCGGAGCTGGCCATGAAGTATCTGAACTGGATGGCTAACCCGGAAGTATTGTTCTTCCTGCAGTTCGGCCAAGAAGGCATCAACCACAAGCTGATAGACGGCATACCCCAGGGGATTGCCCAGACCGGAGAAAATATGCAAATGAGCAATCTGAATCTGGATTATACTCTGGTTGTAAACGGCGCTGAGCTGGGCGATACCGAAAAGAATGTCAGAACGTATGCAGCAGCTTTGGCAGCCGGAGATAAGAACTATGAGAAGCTGGCTATCGATTCGTACAAGATCAATACGACAGACGGCTATACCGGCTTCTACTATGGCGTCCCGAACGAAGCTAATATCAAATACGGCAAAACGCTCGGTGACATGAATAAGCAAATGATTGACAGGCTGGTCGTTGCCAAGCCGGCAGAGTTCGATGCCTTGTATGACAAGCTGGTGAAAGAATATATGGACGCCGGCGGCAAGGCTGTTCAAGATGAGAATGTGAAGAACTACAAAGAAGTCATAGCCAACAAAAAGTAATTCATTGTATTCGGATAAGCCATCTATTGTTCTTTAATGTGGTTTATCCGAATTTCGTTTGCTATTCTCGAACAGTTTTTCTATTATTCGGAGGAATCTATATGTTCAGGAGAGGATACCCATGTACAAGGTCATGATTGTAGATGATGAGTCGTGGGCGATTAGAGGAATCCGCAACGCCTTTGACTGGGAGAAGTATGGTTTTGAAATCATCGGACAATATACAAGCGCTTACAAAGCGTGGGATGCCATAAGAACGGCAGAACCGGATTTGGTGTTTACTGATATCCGTATGCCGGACATTTCCGGACTGGATCTGATGAAGAAGGCCAAAGCACAAGGGTTGAACATTGAGTTTGTCATCGTAAGCGGATATGCGGAATTTGAATATGCCCAGGAAGCGATGCGCTACGGCGCGCTGGATTATTTCCTGAAGCCGTTGGATGTTGATATGGCTGATCAGTTCATCACGAAGCTCGCCATGCACTTCTCCCGTAGAAGCGCTGCACGCAATCACCTCCTTCTGGATGCGCTGACCTCAGCGGATCAGGACGAGATAAAGCGTTTTCTACCGCTTTCCGAATTCGCAGCTGTATGCTATTACCAGGTGCTTGCTATCTATTTCGAGGGCGAAAAAAAGGATTTCAGAAAGCTGCTGTCTTTGGAAGGAAGGCCTGTTTATGCTGTGGAAGTTGAAGCCGGAACCAGAAAAATGTTGGTTGTTCTGATGACGGAGCATAGGGCTTGTTTGGAAGTGAATTGGGATGAATCGCTTCTGAATAAGACTGGCATCAGTGTTGTGGGCATTAGCAGTATCTCCAGCCAGCTTAAGCATATGAGCAAGCTGATTAAAGAAGCAGACCTGTCCGCCTCCCAGGTTTTTCTGGAGGAAGCTGCAGGCGCCGTTCACTATGAGCCGAAGCTTCATCTGGTGAAACCATGTATCGATGGGCTCTATAGTATCATTCAGGAGAATCAATTTGACAACATGGATATGTACATCAAAGGGCTGCAGGAATACTTTAGGAATCATCATCTGGGCATGTGTGAGGTTGTCTACTTGTGGAATCAAGCTGTCGGGATACTTGTAAACGCATATTCTGAGGAATTGAAGGATATGGAACTGGAATTCCTGAATTATTCTGAGATCAAGGAACGATTTGAACACTTTGAATCTATGTGCAGCTTTTTGCATGACGTCCTCGCCTCCATCAGGCAAGGGAACAGCCGCTCCTTGCAGGAAGGGGATATCTTGTCCTGCTTCAACCGGATGATAGCCTATATCGACCGGCACTTTGAGCAGAAATTGTATTTGAAGGATTTGTCCGCCCAATTCTTCATCAATCAGGTCTATTGCTGTCAATTATTCAAAAAAAATCTGGGCAAAACCTTCTCCGAATATGTGTCGGAACTCAGGATCAATAAAGCACGTGAGCTTCTGAAGCAAACTGGCCTGTCCATTGAGAAAATTGCCATTAAGTCCGGGTATGTTGATTATTATTATTTCAATAAAGTTTTCAAGAAGCATTGCGGGATGACGCCTACCAAATTCAGAAAAAGTTAATATGAACGGAGAGGCGGGCCATGAAGACCAGTAAAGTGAAATTGAAACATCAGATATGGCTTATCTTTTTTTCTCTATCGTTATATTCACAGTCATGGAATTTTATTTTTTTTATAGTTTCTCTAATTTAACCCAGAAGAGAGCCGCCACTTACGGCAACCAGATGATTGAGCAAACACGCCGCAAGATTGATTCTGTGTTTAATGATATCAGGGTCAGCACCAGCATTGCGGTCAATAGCAAACTGATTCAGGAATTTTCCGTAGTGGATGATGATTACAAAAGGGCGTTTGATAGTGGTCCATATGCGCTGGATCTCATGGAATATATGAGATCCTTTAATTCGTATGTGAACGGAATTGTAATTAATGATATTCGAGGAAGGCGGCTTTACAGTCTGGCGTCCGCAAGCGGCGATATTTTTTTTATCAATCGTTATGAAACCTTTATTCGCAAGTATAAGGATGATCCTTCGCTTCGGGATAAGGGGATGTTCACCACGATTTTAAAAGATGACAGAACAGAAACGGAACAGTTTTTTTATATCGCGCCGATTGTGGAGGCTATCGGGGGAATCTATTTCTCTCAAATTACGGGTTACTGCACAGTGATGGTCAATATGGAAAAGATGCAGGGGCTTGTGGAAAATACGGAATTAACGCAGAGCTCCACCTTGTACATTCTGAATAGCCGGGACGAGGTGATTGCATCCACGAATTCCAATGCCCGAGGCACGTTGTTCAGAGATGTTCTGTCTATGGATAAGGACATCTTGCTTAACGGCGTAAAAGCAACCATCGACGGGGAAGAAATTCTTGTCCAGGTCAAGGGTTTGGAGCAGGCAGACGGGTGGCGGGTTGTTAGTATGATTCCGGTGCATGAACTGACTGCAGACATGAACCCCATGCGGAAGGTCAGCATTATCGTGGGGATTGGAATTATTCTAAGCATGATCATAACAGGCAGTTTTTTTATGAACAATCTGATGCGTCCGATGATGGGACTTGTCATGGATATGAAGAAGGTAGGGAGGCGGGATATGGGCTTCCGTATTAAAGTCCGGTTTACCAATGAGGTAGGCTTGCTAGCCTGCGACATTAACCGGATGATGGATGAAATGGAGGAAATGGCCCGGGATATGTTCAATACCCAGGCTAGACTATATGAATCCGAGCTGAGCCAGAAACAGGCGGAGTTTGCTGCCCTGCAAAGCCAGATCAATCCCCATTTCCTCTATAATACGCTGAATTGTATCAGCAGCATCGGATTGGAATACGGAAGCAGAGAGATTGCGCAAATTACGTTTTGCATGTCTAAAATCTTCCGTTACAGCATCAAAAAGGATGATCTTGTACAGATCAGTGAAGAAGTTGACTGTATTCAGGCTTATATGAAGATTATCTTAATCCGGTACGAGAATAAGTTCTCCATGGAGCTTGATGTGGAGGACAGGCTGCTCAAAATGAAAACGCCCAAGATGATACTTCAGCCCATTGTGGAAAATTCCGTTTACCACGGGCTGGAGCGGATGGACCAAGGGGGGCGGCTCCTGATTACCGGGAGCATGGATGCGCATGGGGATGTGTGCTTCTGTATTACAGATACAGGGAGGGGGATGGAGCCGGAGGAGCTGGCCGCCCTCCAGGCCAAGCTGGGTATGGAGTACCCGGAGCACGCGCCAGACGGCCAACCGACAAGAGGCATTGGGCTAACCAATATCCATAACAGGCTCCGGCTGCTGTTCGGAGAGGGTTACGGAATCACCATAGAAAGCCGGTTCGGCCATGGGACGACAGTAACCGTGAAGATTCCGAAGCTGATAAACGACCGCAAACCTTTGGAAGAGTAGCAGGAAATTTGTTTTGTATTAGATAAAAGAAGGGAATGTGAGCTATGACTTCATCCATCCTGCGGACAGAATATCCGCGTCCGCAATTCGTAAGACCAGACTGGCAGCATTTGAATGGAACATGGGGGTTTGAATTTGATGACGAACGTGTTGGCGATACCGCACAATGGAGCAGCGGCCAGCAAGCCTTCAGCCGCCAGATTCAGGTCCCCTTCACTTACCAAAGCAAATTGAGCGGCATTGGAGAAACGGCCTTCCATGATCTGGTGTGGTACAAGCGCAGCTTCACGATTCCGGCGGAATGGGCGGGGCAGCGGGTTATCCTGCACTTCGGCGCAGTGGATTATCAGGCTACAGTCTGGGTAAATGGCAGGCAAGCAGCCTATCATGAAGGCGGCCATACGCCATTCCAGTCGGATATCACGTTCGCTCTGCTGGATGGAGAGAATACTGTGGTGGTGCGGGCCGAGGATTTCAGCAGGGATGTGACCTTGCCACGGGGGAAGCAATATTGGAAGGAGGATTCGGCTTCCATCTTCTATACCCGGACGACGGGAATCTGGCAGACCGTATGGCTGGAGCCTGTTGCGGAGCTTCATATCAAGAAGCTAAAGTTCAAGCCGGACATTGACCGTAATGAAATCCAAATCCGCACGTTTCTTAATCAAGCTCCGGTTGGCTGCAAGGCGGAAGTCCGCATCGACATCCGCTTCAAGGACGAATATCTGGCTACTACCAGCTTCTCGATGGATCATGCGGAAGAAGCCCGCACCATCGGACTCCATGATTTTAACGATCACGGATTAGGGCGCTGGTGGTCGCCGGAGCATCCGAATCTGTATGACGTAACCGTTACGCTCATCGTGGACGGCATTCAGGACGACCAAGCGGAAAGCTACTTCGGCATGCGCAAAATAGCGGTGGAAGCCGGCAAGCTGATGCTGAATAACCGGAACTATTTTATGCGGCTGGTGCTGGATCAGGGGTACTTCCCGGACGGGATTCTGACGGCTCCCAGTGATGAGGCATTGAAACAGGACATTGAGTTGGCTAAACAAATGGGCTTTAACGGCGCACGCAAGCACCAGAAGATAGAGGACCCACGCTTCTTGTATTGGGCCGACCGGCTCGGTTATCTGGTATGGGGGGAGATGGCCAATGCCTATGCGTATTCGGAGGAATATGTGCGCAAGGTAACGGCGGAATGGCAGGAGGCGGTGGAGCGGGACTACAACCATCCGTCTCTGGTGGTGTGGGTTCCCCTTAACGAAAGCTGGGGGGTGCCCAACATCTTAATCGATAAACGGCAGCAGCGCCATGCCATGGCAATGTATTATCTGACCAAATCCCTGGATGACAGCAGGCTGGTTATCTCCAATGACGGTTGGGAGCAGATGACCACGGATCTGGTCACCATCCATGACTATGAATGGAGGCGGGAGGATTTGACGGAGCGCTACAGCACCTTGGAGCGGACGTTGGAAGGAAAGCCGCCGCGCAGGGAGCTGTTTGTAGGGGGAACCGCATATGCGGGCCAACCGGTTCTGGTGACGGAGTTCGGGGGTATTGCCTATAAGAAAAGCGATTGGGAGGGCTGGGGCTATTCCGGTGCAGACAACGATGAGGATTTCCTGGCTAAGCTGGCCGACGTGATAGAGCCGCTGCTGCAATCGCCTCATGTCCAAGGCATTTGTTATACCCAGCTGACCGATGTGGAACAGGAGATCAACGGCTTGTTGACCTATGACCGGGCCCTCAAGGTTCCGTTGAACAAAATAAGACAAATCGTTGCCGGGAGGTAATATAGAATGAGTTTGTAAAGGTTCGCCTTCAGGACACATCCTTTAATTGGGGATTGTGTCCTTTTTGTTTGCGGTCAGGGCTCCTTTTCTAAAACGGTTACAAAAACAATTTAAGATAGTACATTTTTATAATTTTCTTCGGAAGGTAGAATGAGGGCAATAGCCAGAAAAATCAGTACAACAGGGAGATGAAAAAATGAAAGCGGTTTTATGTGGCCCATAGGGCTGGGGAATGACGCATTTCTATAGTCCAGTATCTTACTATGATTCGAGGGAGGACTGCAAATGCTCAGGAAAAGATTCAGATATCTGCTACTATGTCTCGCAGTGCTGCTGATGCTGCCGCAATGGAGCGGAGCGGCTGCGGCGGCAGAGTCGACGCCAGATACGCCAGATTCGGCGTCGGTGCAGGGGGGGAAGAACGTGTCAGATTTCTACAATGTTATCATGCAGGCAGGAGCCGATCCTTGGGTTTACAAGCACACGGACGGCTATTATTACAACGTATTTGTCAACGCCAGCGGCATCATGATCCGCAGAGCGAAGACCATCACAGGCATTGATGCGGGCGAGAGGAGCCTAGCCTGGACACCGGTTAAGGGTACCATGTACAGTTCCAATGTTTGGGCGCCAGAAATGCACTATCTCAAAGATACCGATGGCAAATACAAATGGTATATCTACTTCGCGGCTGACAACGGAACCAACGCAAACCACCGCATGTACGTGCTGGAGAACGCCAGTGATAATCCGATGACCGGAACCTGGGAGTTCAAAGGGAAGATTACCGATTCTACCGACCGTTGGGCGATCGACGGCACTGTGCTGACTGTAAATGAGAAACACTATTTCATCTGGTCCGGCTGGGAGGAGACGGACGGAAGCTTCCAAAATTTATATATTGCAAAGATGAGCAGTCCTCGGACCATTAGTTCGGAACGGGTATTAATTTCGACGCCTGACCATGATTGGGAAACGTCTCCGGGCAGAATCAATGAAGGCCCCCAAATAACTATAAAGGGCGACACCATCAATCTGGTCTATTCAGCAAACGGAAGCTGGACAGACAGTTACTGCCTCGGGCTGATCACTGCCAAGATTGGCAACGATTTGATGAATACCAGCTCCTGGGTAAAACAGGACAATCCGATCTTCTCCAGCGCCAATGGCGTTTACGGACCGGGCCACCACAGCATCGTCACGTCTCCTGACGGCGCGGAGGACTGGATCATTTACCATGCCGCCCGCTGGCCGGGATCAGGATGGACCCGCAATGTCCGCACGCAGAAATTCACCTGGAACGAAGACAATACGCCGAACCTGGGAGAACCCGTCGATCCGAACAGACCGATTGTTAGGCCTTCGGGCGAGCCGGTGCGGAAGCGCTATGAAGCGGAAAACGCGTTACTGGTGAAAGATCCGAGTGGCGAAACTTCTCCCGGTGTCTGGCGAGAAAGCACCGCTTCTGGCGGGATGAAGATCGCAAACATCAAGAACGCCAATGATTATGCACAGTTTACAGTTAACGTGCCGAAGGCGGGATTTTATGCGCTGTCCGTGCGCAATGCCAACGGCTCACCTAATGCGGCGGATGCCTCTCATTTCTTGTCGGTCAACGGCAGTTCCGGCGCCAATTTGAACATTGTCTATTCCGGTTCGAATCGTTGGGGAGCCTCCACGGCGAAAGTCTATCTTAAGAAAGGCGACAACATCATCCGCTTCTCGAAGGGTAACAACCTTGCCGAAATCGACAGTATGGATATATTCAAGCTTGATACGTCAGAAATTTTATTCGAATCTCCAGGGTACACGCTGGGGTTGGGTGAAACCCGCAGTTTGCCCCTGTATATGGTAACAGGCACTACCTATACCGCTCTTAACACAGGAGTTTTCTTCAGTTCCTCGAACACCAAGGTCGCCGTTCCGGACAGACACCCAAGCTGCCCCTCTATGTTCCGGTGGTCTATGCGGATGGGAATACCGGTATTGCAGAGGTCATCTGGAATCTGGAGGGACTTGCGTTCAACTCGCCTGGCACTGTTCAGGTGTCTGGCAAACTGAAGGGTCTTGCCATTAATACCACCGCTGCCGTCGAAGTTGTCTCTGGGTGGGATCTTGATGAAATTGTGAATGAAATTCGCAGCAGGACAGTCAATCTCTCAATCCCCTTAGGCGAAGGTTTGGGCAACTATAGTCAATCTGCATATAATGCCCTCCTGGCTGCGCTGGACCATGCGGATGAGTTGTCCACAGGCGGAAATATGACTGAAGAGCAGTTTAACCTGGCGCGGAATTCCCTTGCTGAAGCGGAAGCAGCTCTATCAGCATCACTCAACCTTACACAGGATGGCGTGACTTATAATGTTTACCGGGATTTCGAGAATGACACAACGGGTAAACAGCCTTTCGGAATTGAAGCCACCCGAATCCAGAGTGGCGGTGCAGCGCAGATCGTGGAAGAATCCGAGAATACGTTTTTGCGGCTTAGTACTGGACCCACGAAAGGATATGTAAATATGTTCCTTCCATATATAGGTCAGGTATTTGCGACCGGCGACCAAAGAGTCGTTGTAGAGTATTCCGCACGCTTTCAAAAGGGTCTTCAGTATGCGAATGCTTTCCAGCCGAAAAACCAAACAGGCGCCTACGCAATGACAGTAGCCTTTGAGAACGCCGGCAATGATCCATGGATTAGAGTGGCTGAATCATCCGTTTGGAAAAATGTGAAACCTTTCAGCTACGATACTTGGTATCATTTCAAAATCATTGCTGATATGGATGCGCAGACTTACAGCGTTTATATGGGGGATGAGGTCATTGCGGAGAACTTTGCATTCCGTACGGAGGGCAGTACTGTACTAACGGGACATGTCTTCGGCATCGACGGCTTCCCCAATGGGCAGGTGGATTTCGATAATATCCAAGTCAAGATTGCATCGGTGGCGGAAAAAGCCGAACAGAATGCGCCTTTGGGGCTTGGGCACCAAAAGGTTAGTTTCATTACAGGGACTGTCAACGGTACGATCGGTATTATAAACCAGCGGGAATCATGGAGGGATGGATATGTCGAATCCGACATATGAAAAATTTGAGCCTTTAAGGAATGCGAAACTTGTTTTGGGGTATCTGACATCCATGGTGGATGAGAAGGCGGACAACCTTCCGTATTGGCTTGTGCTGCCGCATAAAAATCCTGCTGAAGCAGCTCACTGCCGGGTAGACGATGCGGAGCTGGTTGGCTCCTGGTATGAAGCCATTGACGCCGTCCGGAAAATGCTGAAGACGGAAGAAGGCGCCCAGGTTCAGTTATCCTTTTACCGCCATCTCATGAAGTCTTGGGGAGAGCATGGGCTGCGCTTTCATGAGCCATACCCCTGGACCCATACGAATCATAGCTCCTTTCATGAAATGGGCTATATCCTTCCGGCGCTGAACAGGATGCTGGAGAACAACCCCGGGGATCAGGAGCCGGAGAAGAGGGCTTCTGAGCTTGTAAGAGGGCTCCGCTCACTTGTAATCGAAAGAAAGGTCAGAACCTTCTGGTCAGGAGATTTTGAGGAAAAGGAGCCGGTTTATGAATTCCCCAATGACGTGTATTTGAAAGACGGCGGGTTCGATCTGTCAAGGCACACCGGGCGGGGGGAGCAGGGGATCCGCAATGCAATTGTGCTTCACTCACTGGTGCGCAGATATGAAATCGCCGGTGACGAGGTTGCGCTTGATTTGGCTACTGGCATTGCCAATCACCTCTTAGGACCCTCGCGCTATTTTAATTACAAAATGGAGTTTTTCGGCCATGTCCATTCGGCAGGATGGGTTGCCTCTGGACTAGTCCGGCTTGGCCGCATCACCGGCAACCAACGCTACATTGCCGCAGGCAAAGGGATATATGACTATATCCGTTCCCTGTCCTCCTCCTTCGGCTGGGTGCCCGAATATGCCCAATGGCATCCGCTGCATGAGGAGCACTGTGAAACCTGCTGCATTAAGGATATGATTGAATGCACTAATGAATTGATTCTGGCCGGGTACGAGGAATATTGGGAGGATATGACCCTGTTTGCGCGGAACCAGCTGGTGGAAAATCAGTTGAAGGTGTCTTCCTATGTAGTTACAGACAATACCCGGCCTGACGCAGAGGGGATTAGCTACAGGGAAATTGACAAGAGAATGATTGGCGGCTTCACCGGAGGCTCCCTCGTCAATTCCATTTCGTTGTCCAAGTTCCGCTCCATTGCAGGCTGCTGCGTCGGCATGGCTCCGGTGGCCCTGGAAATTGTATGGAACCGGTCGGTGGAATTCCGCGATGGGAGGGTGCTCGTCAATATCCCCGTTGATAAGGAAACTGAGGAAGCCACGGTGTGCATGAATTATCCCGAAACAGGCTATATTTCCATCACGCCCAAGCGGCGGTGTGATGTTGCGGTACGGGTTTACGACTGGATGGGTCAGGATCTGGGCGGGAGGATTAATGGAATAGCCTGCGCATCCTCAAGGGAGGGCAATCTGGTGATATTCCGCAACGTAGCGGCAGGGGACCTTGTGGAGCTGGAGCATCCTTTGGAGACGGCGGTGGTGAAAGAAACGGTGCGGGGCGAGGAATATTCGGTATCATGGAGAGGCTGTGATGTCATCGATATTTTTCCGCGCGGAGAGCACTTGAGACTGTACCAGCGGAATTTACACATACCGAAATACTATCCGTCCGCGGAAGATGTTCATTTCACCGGGGCCGTCAATTATGGTCCAACCCAGCAGGCGCAAGGGGAAAAAGTAACGGCAGACACACCCATTACAGGACAATAATCAAGCAGTAATAAATCCTAAAAGAATGAAGCACACCGGAATCGGTGTGCTTTTTGCGCATTGCAATGCATGGAAGCAGCTTTACAGGGCTGCTTCCATGCTGGGTCACTCATAGAGTGTGGACCAACTCAGTGCTGACGCGGATTTTCTGTTTTAAGAGATCAAGTATTTTTCCTTTTGAACGGTTATGGTGCTGAACACCATGTTGCCATTCCCATATTTGTAAGTATGGAATTTGACCAAAATCTAAATAACAAGATACACCGTACGATAAACCTTGATAATATCAGGATTTCATTATAGTTTAGGAACCTTGTTACTCTCTAAGTATTGAATAAAAAAACCTTCCAAAGGCAAAATAAAAGATGAACTTAGGAGGGGTGCTCATGACATTGATGGAGAAGGTTCTTACAACGGATCTTGAGGATAGTGAGGCAATTCTGCGGGAGCTTCTCCATAATTCATCTGACGTAATGTTTCGGAAGCTGCATACAGATGGTCAAACCCTTCTGTTCATTTACGTGGAAGGATTATGTGATACTAATTTAGTGGAACAAATCATTCTTAAACCATTTTTATACCGAGGATTTTCGGGTGATAACTGTGAAGGGCCTCCGTTTACACACACGCTTAGACAACTGATGCTTCCGGTGCTGAATAAATCCTCGGCAACGAAAGCCGGAGAAGTTGTCAAGGGCGTTTTGGCAGGATACGTGGCTCTCCTTGCCGAAGGAGAATCCGAGGCCCAGATAGCAGACTTCCAGCACTATCAGCAGCGTAATGTTGAAGAGCCCTCGACTGAACCCGTTGTTAGGGGTCCTAGAGATGGCTTTACTGAGTCTCTTCGAGTAAATACGAGTTTGATCCGTAGGCGGCTCTGCACCCACGAATTGGTCAACAAATCGTTCCAGCTCGGAGAAAAAACCGGAACAAAAGTAGAAATTCTCTACTTAGAAGGGGTCGCTAAAGCTTCCATCGTGGAAGAAGTAACTCGACGCATCGGTGAAATCCGAATAGACGGAATATTAGAATCGGGATATATTGAGGAAATGATCGAAGATACTCCTTACTCACCCTTTCCTCAAATTCAGAATACAGAGCGACCTGATGTTGTTTGTGCTGCATTGTTGGAAGGCAAAGTGGCAATTGTCACGGCAAATACTCCTTTTGTGCTCATCGTTCCCATGACGTTCTGGTCCGGCCTTCAAGCATCAGAGGATTATTACGAAAGATCCATTTTCACAACACTTGTAAGGTGGGTTAGGTACTTCATGTTCCTGATCGCCCTGCTGCTTCCGTCAGTTTATGTGGCTTTAACTACTTTTCATCCGCAGATTCTTCCGACAGTCCTTCTAATCAGCATCGCAGCAGCAAGAGAAGGTGTCCCCTTTCCTGCCGTCATGGAAGCCTTCCTGATGGAATTTATGTTCGAGGCACTTCGCGAAGCGGGCGTCCGACTCCCGAAGACAATCGGTTCAGCCGTTAGTATTGTGGGAGCACTGGTTATCGGACAATCAGCTGTAGAAGCTGGCATCATCTCAGCTCCCATGGTCATCATCGTGGCAACGACGGGGGTCGCTTCCTTCGGAATACCCCGCTACAATCTCGGCACTGCTTTGCGTGTTCTACGTTTTCCCATGTTGTTGCTAGCTGGATTTATAGGAATTTACGGTATCTTGATCGGTATTACGGCGATCCTTATCCATCTGTCATGCTTGCGTTCATTCGGTGTTCCTTACCTCACACCCGTATCATCCGAAACGACAGGCTATGTTAAAGACCTCATCTTTCGCGCTCCTAGATGGAGCTTACGTTATCGTCCTAAAAACACGACAGGGAGTAAAGGTAACCGAATTTCATGATAAGCTCCTGTCTTTATTTCAAAGGAAGGTGACAGCTCATGTATCTAAAATTGGGGATTATCCTGGTACTGATTCTATCGCTCACAACGGCATGCTGGGACCAGAAGGAGCTTAGCAACCGGTCCCTCTGGATCGCCTCTGGGTTCGACAGGAACGAGAGAGGGGATATCGTCTTGAGTGGCCAAGTTTTGATACCGGGTCAACAGGGTGAAACCGGAGGGAAAGGAGGTTCCTCTGGCAAGGGTATAGGTAATTTCGTTGTTTCGGGAAAGGGGGAGAGTGTCAGTCAGGCAGCAGCCGATTTACAAGCAAGTCTTTCCCGAGAAGTATTTCCCAGCCACCGCAGGGTAGTTTTTGTAGGAGAACACTTCGCGAAGGACGGGATCGCCGACATCCTGGATGAACATTCCCGGAATCCGAAGGTCAGGTTGCGGTCCGATATCTTTGTCGTGAAAGGTGGTACCGCCCTTGAACTGCTCAAATCTTCGTATCCCTTAGAGAAGATACCCGCGATTGGCGCTTACAAAGAACTGGAATATACAAGTGGCCTGAAACAGGCGACATTAATGAGATTTTTAAGAGCAGCTAGCAGCGATGGTGTTAGCCCGACCTTACCCGTAATTTCTTTAGATCGGAAAGGTGACGAGAATCAGGAAGTGAAACAGCAAGAAATTTTTCGGATGAATGGCATAGCCATTTTTGATAAAGAAAAGTTGAATTTAAAAGGTTATATCAGCCAAATGGAAGCATTGAATGTGAATTGGATTACAGGTGTGTTAAACAGCACAACAGTAACAACTCTCGTGCCTAAAAATCAAGGGAGAGTCAGCCTACACCTATCCCGGATGGGACGAAAAATTTGGTCAGAATACAAAAGAGATAAGCTTGTCATTCATGTTCAGTTGATCGGCAAAGGATTAATTAGGGAGAACCAAGGCCGGTTGGATCTTCGTAATCCTGCCAATGTCAAATTGGTCAAGCAAGCTCTAGAAATTGAAGCAGCAAAGAGAGTTAAAGAAACCATCTTTAAAATTCAGAAGACTTTCCATGAGGATATCTTCGGGTTTGGTGAGGTACTTCACCAAAGAAGTCCGTCGTATTGGAAGAAATTAAAAAATAACTGGAATTTTTATTTTACTGAGGCAGAATTCGATGTGAAAGCTGATTTGACGGTAACCCAAATAGGGCTGACGGGACCTGCCCTGCATTTACAGGAGGAGGAAACGATACCGTGAACACGACTAAAATTTCTAACATTCAAGTGTTTTGGATAACGTTTTCGATGGAGAGTGCAATAATATTATTCTTGACCCAATCGCTTGTCATTCAGATGACGAAGCAGGATGCTTGGATTTCTTTCCTAATCGGGGGTGTTATCGCCTGCGGGATCACTCTCCTGTGCAGGGCCTTGTCCCTTCTGTACCCCGAACAGACACTCGGCGAATTCAGTGAAAGAATTTTAGGCCGCTGGCTTGGGAAAATAATAATTACTCCCTTTTTTATAGTGTGGATAATCACTTCGGGAACGCTTCTTCGCCAATTTTCGGATTTCTTCCAAATGATCTTGTTTGACCGAACCCCTTCAAGCGTGCTGATGTTACTCATGATGGTAATCGTAGTAAGCTTGGTCTGGGCTGGAGGAATCGAGGCGATTGGGCGGTGCAGCCAAATGATGGGGCCCTTAATTTTGGTGATTGTCATTGTGGTCACTTTCTTGAGCTTTAACAATTATGAATTCGCGCAAATTCTTCCTGTTTTCTCGGAATCAGGTGTAGGAACGATTATGCGAGGAAGTCTAGCGCCCGCCTCGGTGCTGGGAGACACCGTTTTCCTGTTGATGGTGACAAAATTCATGAAGAACCCCCGTCAGGGAACGAAATTTGCTGTTTGGGGCGTCGCGGCCGTTTCAATCATATCCTCTATAATGACCTTGACTGCTCTATCAATTTTCGGTTCAGCGTTAGCGGCAAAGATGCTGATTCCAACATTTGAGTTGATGCGATTCGTCTCCCTTATGGAGTTCATACAGAATATCGAAATTTTTTCGTCGGTTTTATGGTTCTTCAGTGTGTTTATCAAATTGAGCTTATATTTATTTATAACATGCTATGGAATGTCCCAATGGTTAGGATTAAAACGTTGGACCAATTCAATCTGGTTGATTGCACCAGCAGTGTATCTTATAGCATGGAAGAGTCCCCAAGCTGTTCTGTACAATTCCCAAATCCAGCTTTATCTGGGCGTTCGTTACGTAATGCCGTTTGAGCTGATTGGGATCCCATTCCTGCTGTGGATGGTTGGCACTATTCGTAAACGACGATCACGTCAGTAAATACATTTAAAAGCGCTCAGTGATCAAATCACCCGAAATACTTACAGCTTTTGAGCTTGAGCTCTCCGAGGAGAAACAAGGGGGGATAGTTTGAGAAAAACTCTATTTTTGATAATTCCGCTTTGGCTGGCAAGTACTTTTTTTGCAATTTGGCCAATTCAGGCGGATTGGGCATATAATTTTGTTGTAAACGACGGTAAATCGTATATCATTTCTGACAATCGAGTGGAAAAGGAACAAATCGGTTCAATAATAGGCAAAGTTACATCATTTTCAGACAAGGAAGGCACATACTCAGGTAATTTTTCGAATCACTATCCGAAGGGCACTGAATATTACAAAATCAAAGACGTGAACAAAAATGAGGCTATTGCGATAAAGATAAATGATGGGTCATTCATTAAAGCTAATTATGAGGGTGAATATGCCGGTTCCAGATTTGATTGGGGAACAGTTGTATGGTATACCGCCGGCTTATTCTTGCTAGTCCTTGTCATTGTGAAAAATAATCGGAAACGAAGCTAAGACTAAAAAGAAGGATCATTAAGATAACGGGAAACGTTAGTTAAATAAAACAGCGGCAGTCTAGGACTGGTTTTCTCGTCCTTTTACTGTCGCTGTTTCGGCTTCTGGGGTCAGTCTAATTATTCATTGGTGGCATCGCTAGGATTCAATCGGAATAGGCAAGGGGCAACCTGGTAGGTTGTGCTTTGGCAGGGATGCGCAGACTCGTCGCCTTAACAAACGGGATACCCGGCCTGTCTGCGTACAACCAATTGTGAATTGAGGTACCGAATGACCGAACAGGTGATGGAAATATGAAATCCATTCACCACACATAGAGCTCACTGAGCTTAATAAAAGCGGCAGCTTTCGGCAGTGTGCAGCAGCTTGAACAAGCGGCGGATTTGTAGTCTGGGGCGATAGTATAGGTCTGTAAGTACATTGATTCCGCTTGTGCGATCAGACTAAAGCTGCCATCTTCACGCTGCTGTACCGTAAATGAATCAAGCGGCCGGGACAGCCCGGTGCCAATCGCCTTGATATAGCTTTCCTTTAATGTCCACAAGTCATAAAAAAAATCCTGCCGCTCCCCGGCAGACTTGCCCTGTAACGCCTCTCGCTCCTCCACAGAAAAAAACCGCTCTGCTATTTGAATATCTATGGGCCGTATCTGCTCAATATCTACTCCGAGTGAACCCTCATTCATTCCCCAGATCATCAGTACCCAATCTCCTGAATGAGACACATTATACTCAAAATCAGGCAGCCCAGACACCCCCGGTTTGCCGAATGGATTCTCCTCGAACTGAATATTGCCATTCCGTTGACCGAGCTGGCTGCAGAGGATGTACCGCACCAGTATCTCGCCAAATAAAGAACGATATGCATCTTCCTTATGGAAAAACCGGGCGAGACGTGCGCGCCGGGCTTCCGATACCTGTGCTGTAAAATAGGCATAGCTCTCCAGACTTAGCTGCTCCGGGAGCTTAAAAGCAAGAATTTTGGACATAAACAACACCTGTCTTAGGAGATTTTAATTTGTTTTCGTTATTGTGAATATTGTGAAATATGAAGTCCGTTCTCTAAACAGGACAGCTATACGATTCTAGCATATTTATCTGAACTCACTCCATACCTAAATTGGTTCTAATAGCTCTTTCCGAAATTTGCACATTATTGAATTACTGGCATATTACGACATAATAGGACGTCGAATGCTGCAGATATATACACCATTCTATTAACTTACTTAAAATTGTATTAATAATCTTTATTGTTATATAGTCCTAAAGAATGGTATTTATTTAAATATTTTCATAGTATAGTTGGTATTATCAAGACATCGTCAAAATCAGTTTTAATACTACAATATTATTGAATGAAAGCAATATTACGGGAGTGATATCATGTCATTGGAGAATGAATGTGAAGATAATAAGGCGGATATTGCCATTATTGGCCTCTCCATCCGTCTGCCTGGCATTGATACCGTTTCACAGTTCTGGGAAGCAATCCTGGGTGGAGAAGAGGTGGTTGCTAACACATCCCCGCAGGATAAAGCAGAAGTTGCTTCTGCGGAGGGAAGGCAAAACTTTATTCGCACAAACACCAACATTCGGAACATTGAGAATTTTGATGCTGCTTTCTTTAATTTCAACATAAGAGAGGCGTCCTTGATGGACCCGCAGCATCGTCTGCTTCTGGAGATGGCTTGGGAAGCGCTGGAGGCAGCCGGATATGATCCGGGAACTTATGACGGTCTTATCGGGATGTATGCGGGCGTGTACGCGAACTATTATCAAATGTTCAACCTTATGCCGCTTCTCAATGGCAACAGAGCAGCCTCCGAACTCCAAATGCAGATTGCAAGTGAGAAAGACCATGCAGCGACGATGGCCGCTTACAAGCTAGGCCTTACCGGACCAGTGCTGAATGTTCAGTCTGCCTGTTCCAGCTCGCTGGTTGCTGTACATCTGGCTTGCGAGAGTCTGCTCACTTACTCCAGTGACATGATGGTATGTGGAGGTGCAACACTCGGCATTCCCCAAGCCAACGGCTATTACTATCAAGACAACGGGTTGTTGTCCGCTGATGGGCATCTCCGGGCGTTCGATAAGCAGGCTACTGGAACCTTGTACAGCGATGGGGCAGGTTGCGTCGTACTGAAAAGATATAGTGATGCCCTTGAGGATGGCGACACCATTCATGCTGTTATTAAAGGTTCTGCTGTCAATAATGACGGAGCCCTCAAAGCCGGATATACAGCTCCCGCAGTCAAAGGTCAGATTCAGGTTATTGAACGCGCACAGATGAACGCAGACGTAAGCGCCGAGGACATCTGTTACATAGAAGCTCATGGTACCGGCACTCCTCTAGGAGATGCGATTGAGCTTGAGGCACTGCATGAGGTATTTGCCAGACATACTGAAAAAAACGCTTTTTGTGCTTTGGGTTCGGTCAAATCTAACGTCGGTCATACGGGGCCATCCGCAGGTATTGTTGGGTTAATCAAAGCAGTCATGGCCCTGCGAGAGAGGATACTGCCACCCGCTATTCATGCAGATACACCACACGACAGATTAATGACGGGCCAGAGCCCGTTTTATCTGAATCCTGTTCCGCTGGAGTGGAGCAGCCCCAATCAGCGGCGTCTGGCTGGGGTCAGCTCCTTTGGGCTTGGAGGCACCAATGCACATGTTATCCTGCAAGAAGCGCCCGTGTTGCCAAAGGAACCTTCCTTACGGCGCAGCAAATTGTTCGTCCTCTCCGCCAAAAGTGCAGAAGCGCTCAAGAGGCAAAAGCAATCCTTGCAGCAATTTCTAAGCTCTGCTTCAGAAGAACAGTTAGCGGATGCAGCCTATACACTGCAAACCGGACGGAAGCTGTTTGAGCACCGGGCAATTTGGCTATACGGCTGCGGAGGTGAGACGCAATGGATGGAACGGGAGACTAGCAGGAAGGATAACCCCGATCTTGCGGGCATGCCCTTGTTCCACTTCCCGGACCTATCCAATTTCGAGGCTCCTGAGCTTGGGGATTGGATCGCTGAGGAAACGGTATTCTACAACAACTTCGTGCAGGGTAAGAAGCTGGCAGAGGAATGGTTCGGTAAGGGAGATTCGGCATTGCAGGAACAAGCCACATACGCATTAATCGTGCAGATCTCCTTGTTCAAACTCTGGGAGAGCTGGGGAATCCATCCCTCGGGCTGCCAAGGTACGGGCAGCGGCTTATTTGCCGCCGCTTATGCCTGTGGCCTCCTGACTCATGCGGATGCTTTGTATCTGGGCAGCTCCTTTACAGCCGCACTCGCAACTTCGGGTGAGGCGCGGGGTACTTTTGTCCGAAGCTACCGGCAACGTGTCTCCAGTCTGAAAACGGGGCTGATGAAGGTTCCACTTGCAGCACCGCCGGGGAGGGACCCGATGACTCATACGGAGTGGAGCAGCAGCGATTTTTGGACAGCATATCTGGCGGATGCCCTGGAAAACGGAGCCTCATTACAGACCAGCAGTAAGAATGAAATAGATCGGCTGGTGCTTGATATGAATCTCGGTGAACCTTCGGAAAGTCATGGAGTGACAGAATGGAAGAGTATTTTCCTTCTTCTCGGCAAAGTCTGGATGGAAGGCTGCCCCGTCAATTGGAAGGCATATTATCAAGGGGAACGCCGCCGCCGCATTGAATTGCCTGCCTATCCATTTGAAAGAACACGCTGCTGGGTGGAGCGTGATGATTCTGCACTTGATACTACCGGACCGCTTCAGCCCATTTCGGAACCCGTCAACTTGCGGCCAGAGCAGTTGGATGGATACATCGCACCAAGAACAGAGGTTGAACGGGACCTGGTTGCAGCTTGGGAGCTGTATCTGGGGGTGGCCCCGATCGGAATCAACGACAATTATTATGAACTGGGAGGCAACTCGCTGCTGGCAGCTTCCTTGCATGCACATATATGTGAACAGTTTTGCGTGACGCTTAGACTTGAAGTTTTTTTGGAGCAGCAGACGATAGCCCGATTAGCCGAATCCATTGAATCCTGGAGACTGAATTCTATATCTGCGAAAGGCGGACACTGATATGGATCTTGTGAATAAGGCATTGCATCGTTTAAGCCATCCCCAAAAGAGAATTTGGTATACCGAATGCCTTCATCCCCAGACAGCCGTACATCATATTGGTGGCTGTGTGCGTATTCACGGAACGCTCGACTTCCCCCGTTTGGAAACTTCGATCCAGAATGTGATTCAATCTCATGATGGCCTGCGCCTGCGTTTGCGGGCACAAGACGGAGAACCGCAACAATATGTAGCGGATACTACTTCGCTACAGCCGTTGCCCCGCTACGACTTCAGCTCATATGCCAATCCCCAGACGGCTTATGAGAGGTGGGTGAAGGCAGAGGCGGCAAAACGATTTGAACTTTTCGATTCTCCTTTATACCACATCGCTACCTTCAAGGTGGGGGAGCAGGATAATGGTTTTCTCCTGAAAGCCCATCATATCATCTGCGACGGCTGGTCAATGGACCTGCTGACCAGACAAATTCTCGGACATTATGAATCGCTGGGCAGGGAAGACATCTCTGACTGTGCGGTGTCCGAACCCTCCTATTTGACTTATCTTGATCTCGAAAGTCAATACCTGAGCTCTCAGCGCTGTCAGAGCAACAAACAATTCTGGGAGAACAAATTTGACATTCTTCCCGAACCTCTGTTTGACAAAACTGCCACTGCTCCGGCCGGCAGCCGCTATACCCGCCTGCTCGACAAGCAGGCCACCGAGCAGATTACCCGTGTTCTGCCAGAGCTTAATGTGTCATTGCCCCTATTTTTATCTGCCGCATTCGGGTTGGTATTAGGCAGGTATTACCAGAGAGAAGATCTAATCCTGTCCATACCCGTGTCCAACCGCTCTGCACACACCAAGGCAACGGTTGGCATGTTCACTGGCAATCTGCCGCTGTCACTGCATCTTAAGGAAGGCCTGTCCATACGTACATTTTTACAGCGGGTACGCCGTGAATATTCACGTAATCTCGCTAATCACAAGTATCCGTTCGATCTCCTTGCAAAACATCTTCAGTTGCGAAAAAAAGGGCATGGCAGCTTATACCAGGCCGCTGTGAATTATTATAATACCCACCTGCTGACAACCGTGGACAGCATGATGATTAGCAATGAGGAGTTCTACTCCGGCGAGCAGGCTTATCCCGTACAGTTGATGATCAAGGACTGGTCCGAGGATGGCACGTTATTGTTCACTCTGGACTACCAGACTCAGATCATTGGCAAGGAAGAGGCAGAGTCGCTGGTGGAATGTCTCCTGCATGTGTTGAACCAGATGGTGCATACTCCAGACCTCCCATTGAAGGAACTGACGCTGTCTACCGAAAGACAATTGGAACAAACTTTGATTCATTACAACCAGCATTCAATCCATAACTATCCACTTGAAAAGACGGTTATGGATCTATACGCAGATCAGGTTCGGCTCCATCCCAATCGGATTGCCGTGAGCTGTGCAGATGAGAAGCTGACCTTTGCAGAATTGGCGCAGCAGGTCAATTGCCTTGCGGCAGCCCTGACCGCAGAATTTCCGCAAGTGTCAGGCGTTATAGGCGTACGGATGCATCATTCTCCCGAACTGATCATTGCAATTCTAGCGATTCTTCAGTGCGGTGCGGCTTTTCTACCGCTTGACCCCGGAGTTCCGGCCGCCAGAGCGGAGTATACACTCCGAGACTCGGGAGCAATCTGCCTGTTGACCGATCTGCCAGAGGAACCGGCTTTCGTCTGGCCTATTCCAACGCGCAATCCCCGGCATCTGCTCCGGCATAGACCGTTGTCTGCGGGGGAACAGCAGAGGCCAAGGCCTGAAAAAACGGCTTACATCCTATATACCTCGGGATCTACAGGAGCGCCCAAAGGGGTTAAAGTTCTTCATTCTAACCTGGCCAACTATATCACTTGGGCAGCAGCAGAATACTTGACCTCGGAACACGAAGTGTTCGCCTTTTATTCCTCAATCGCCTTTGATCTGACGCTGACATCCTTGTTCGTACCGCTGGTCAGCGGCACCCAGTTGAGGATATACCCCTCCAGCGGCGAGGACTATACCTTGAGCCGGATTCTGAGCGAGAACAGAGCTACAGTAATCAAGCTTACCCCTTCCCATCTTGCGCTTATGGGGGAAGAACGGAGGCCGGATGCTGCCTTGCGGACACTGATTGTAGGCGGGGAGAGTCTCAAAACCGGCCTTGCAGCAGCCGTTCAGCAAGCCTACGGGCCCAATCTGGCTATTTATAACGAATACGGGCCAACGGAAGCAACCGTAGGCTGTATGATTTACCGTTATGATTCCATAAAAGACAAGGGAGCGGCGGTTCCTATAGGAGTACCTGCTGCAAATGCGAAGCTATATATATTGGATAGGGATTTGCGGCCGCTGCCTCCAGGTGCGAGGGGAGAACTCTATATCTCCGGCCCCGGTGTTGCGGCTGGCTACGTCCATCAACCCGAGCTGACGGCGGAACGATTCTTGCCGGATTCAGTGAACAAGGGCAACCGGATGTATCGTACGGGGGATCTGGTCCGGTGGGGTGAAGGCGGAGTGATGGAATATATCGGCCGCTGCGATACCCAGCTTAAGGTTAGAGGCTACCGAATCGAGACGGAAGAGATTGAACATCACCTGCTGGAGATGGAGGGCATCCGTAATGCAGTTGTTTTGACGGAGGGTGAAGGCCCCGGTATGGAACTGGTCGCCTGTATTGTCGGAGGCTCGCTTACAGCGTTGGATATCCGCAGCCGTCTGGCAGGCATCCTGCCTGGATACATGGTTCCGGGACGCATCATTTTCAGGGCAGAGATTCCGCTTACTGCTAATGGGAAGGCCAATCGGAGGCAGCTTGCACAAGATTTAAATGCCGCCGCTGCAGAGGTCCAGGAGTACGAAGGAGGGACGCAGACTGAACGCCTTTTATCCGCACTACGGACCGTTCTAGACCGTAGGGAAATCAGCCTGGAGGACCGTTTTTTCAATCTGGGCGGGGATTCCATCAAAGCGATTCAGATTTCAAGCCTGCTCAAAAACCAAGGACTTCAACTCAGCGCGGCTGACATTCTGGATCATCCCCTCATAAGCGAAATGCTGCTGCATCTCACGGAAGATAAGGTGGTTCAGCCGCAGGGTCCGCCGGAGGGAATCGTCCCGTTGACACCGATCCTGTCGTGGTTTTTCTCCCGGGAGCTTAAGAATGAAGACTACTATCTGCAATCGATGCTGCTGGAGATCAGTGAAGATGTTGCCACGCATACCCTTGAAGACAGTTTAAGGAAATTGATCCGGCTGCATGACTCCTTGCGCTTGCATTATGACTCTGTACAGCAGCAGCTAGCCTATAACAATAACCTTTCTGTGTATGAGTTCCAGCTAAATGTACTTGATTTGACCGGATTCGATCCTAAACAACGCGCTCAAGAGTTACTGTCATATACCTCCGCACTGAAGGCAGGCATACGCCTTACTGAGCAGGAACATTTCCCCTTCCGCGCCTGTCTGATTATGGAGCCGGGACGTGCTAATCGTCTGCTGCTGGCGGCTCACCATGTCTGCATAGACGGTGTCTCATGGCGGATTATTATGGAGGATTTGGGACGATTGCTTCAGGGAGAACGCCAGTGTCTGCCCAAAACATCATCGTTCAAGCGCTGGGCCCTGGCGCTGAGCGAACGCACTGAACCGCTGGTCCAGCGGGAGCGGGAATATTGGAGCGGAAATTACAACCTCCCAGATGATCATTGGCTTTGTTTAGGGCAACCGGGTAGTGGACGCACGACACTTCGTACGCTGACGTTCGGCCCTACAGAAACGGGGCTATTGCTTGAACAGTGCCAGCAGATTAACGGTCTGCAGCCCCATGAGCTGCTGCAGACTGCGCTTGCCCTGGCACTTCATGATACCTGGGACTGGCAGACGCAGGTCATTTGGCTGGAAGGACATGGCCGGGAGCCCTTGTTCCCTGAAATTGATCTCTCGCGTACCACTGGCTGGTTCACCAGTCTGTATCCGGTCAGAATTACGGTTGAGGCAGGTACAGGTGTAATCGAGAAGAGGGATAACATTCTCCAACAGTTTAGGGCGGTGCCCCGCAAAGGGCTGGGATATGGCATTTTGGCTTATGGATTAGGGCAGATTACACCGGCTGTTCCCCGGATTTTGTTCAATTATCTTGGGGAATTTCAGGAGGATTACGGGAATGGGCTGTTGCGTGTTCTGAATGAGCCAACAGGACCGGATATGGCCGAAGACAATGCAACACCATTCGCACTGGAGATCAACGCTTATATTCTGAAGCGCAGACTGTATCTGGAGTTACGTTATCCCTCCAGTATGCCGGACAAGGTCATGGAGCAGTGGATGGAGCGGTATGAAGCCCTCTTTGTGGAACTTCTCACTCAACCGCCGGTTCAGAGGGAGCCAAACTGGACACCCGCCGATTTTGATGCGGTGGATATGACACAAGAGGAGTTGGATTCGTTATTCAAATAACAGGGGGGATGGCATGAACCGCTTGCTAATCAAAATGCTCTGTGCCTGTATTCTGCTTGGTATAACTGCGCTGCCGCCAGCTTCGGCAAATACTGCTGGTAGCGGGATTTCGGCTGAGTCCGTCGACGAATATGTGCTTAGGCTGATGGATCAGATGGATCTTCCCGGTGTCTCTGTAGCTGTGCTTCGCGGTGACAAGACTTATGTTAAGGGGTATGGCAAAGCTGACGCCAGCCGGAATATACCGGTAACCCCGGACACCTTGTTCGAACTTGGCTCCAACAGTAAAGCCTTCACCGGCGTCGGTCTGCTGCTGCTTGTCGAAAGAGGGCTTGTAGACCTGGAAGCGCCGGTAACCCGCTATCTGCCATGGTTAGCACTGCAAGCGAAGGGGGAGTCTGCGGAACCAACGGTCGGGCATTTCCTCCACCAGACCAGTGGACTGGGCAGTGATTCCGTTGCGCTGATTGATCCGTCCACCGAAGACAACGCACTCCAGAATACGGTGCGCGGACTAAGCGAAAACCCGCTCTGGTATAAACCGGGGACCCAATTTCTGTACTCCACCGGAAATTATGATGTACTTGGCGCGATTATTGAAGCTGTGAGCGGGATGTCCTATGAATCTTATATGTCCGCTGAAGTTTTGCAGCCTTTGGGTTTAGAGCAAACATCCGCAGGAAGAGCGATCTTGCAAGGTGGCAAGGAAATCTCCCAAGGATACAAGCCTGGACTTATCAGCAACAGAGAGTATCAAGCCCCCGTCTACCGCGGGAATACACCCGCAGGCTACATTTTGTCAAGCGCTAAGGATATGGCCAACTGGTTGAATCTGCAGATGAACCCGGCAGCAGCGCCTTCAGAGCTTAGGGGGGCCATTGCCCGTGCGCAGATTCCCGATGAAACGGTCAAGGCAACAGAAACTCCTCCGTACACGACACCTTTTCATTATGGCGGTGGCTGGCTTGTATTTAACAAAGGAGATCATACCCTCTATTCACACGGGGGCAATAATCCAAATTTCTCTTCTTACGTCTTGTTTGATCCAGTAAAACAAATCGGAGTTGCTGTCCTGGGGAATCGGAATACGACGGCGACTTACGCCATCTGCGAGGGATTGTATGCCTTGCAGCAAGATCTGAAACCTGCCGCTGCACCAATGGATACTATGGACACGGCGAATCTCGCAGGACGGATCATTATCCTCATTTGTGCGGCTCTTTGTCTCTGGATGATCTACGTATGGGTCAAGGATCTGCGTTTGATCCGCAGTGGCAGACGGATGCGTAGGGGACCTTCTATCGCCCTATACGTCAAGATATCCGGTTTTGTTATCCTAGCCGTTTTTATCGTGGCCGTGGCCTGGTATATACCCAAAATGCTTTTTTGGGGCTATCCTTGGAGATTTATTGTCGTCTGGGCACCGTTTACGATTGTACCGGCTATGATTTTGATCGCAATCACTGGAACGATGTTCCCGGCCTTAAGACTGTTAAAAATGTGGTTCCCGCTACATCCAAAGGTGCAAACGGACCGCCGGACACAGCCGCAAGTGACTCAAGAGGAGGCTTCCTTATGACTATCAAGCTTTTTACAATTCCGTATTCCGGCAGCTCAGCAGCCATCTACCTGAAATGGAGGACTCTGCTGCCAGAAAATATCGAAGTGGTACCCCTTGAATTTCCAGGCAGAGGCAAACGGTTCGGGTCCAAGCTATGCGGCAGTATGGAGGAATTGATTGACGATCTTGTACAGCATATTGGCAGCCAGCTTCAGGGGAGTCCATATGCGCTGTACGGACACAGCCTGGGAGGACTGGCGGCTTATGAACTGAGTGTGCGGCTCCTGGAGAGCGGACAGGCGCTTCCGGTACATGTCTTCCTCTCTGGCTGTAACCCCCCACACCTGCGTTATGGAGAGGAGCAACTGCATAAACTGCCGGACGAGCTATTCCTTCAAGAAATCATCAAGCTGGGCGGTACCGCTCAGGAACTGGTTAATCACTCGGAGCTAATGAGAGTTTTTCTGCCGATCATCAAAGCGGACTATAGAATCTACGAGTTATATGCCGGTAACGGCCGGTGCGTGAAGCTTCCGGTGGATTGCACGGTCATGCTCGGCACCGATGATCCCTTGATGCCTGCGGAGAACGGGATAGAGTGGGAGCAGTATATCAGCGGGAGCATGGTGATCAAAAATCTGCCCGGCGGCCACTTTTTCATTCATGACCGGCAGGATGATGTGATCGCCGCCATTCAGGATGCACTTGCCGTTCATAAGTGAGGAGGCCCAAGATGAAGGTTGAGAAAAACAACGTCCAGGATATTTGGCCGCTGCGGCCGCTGCAGCAAGGGATGCTGTTTCATTATTTGCAGGGGGAATCCAAAAGTGAATACATGGAGCACCTTGTCCTTAGCCTGCAGGGGCAAGTCGATAACCGGCTGTTCAATGAGGCCTGGCTCGCTGTCTACCGTGCGAATGACGCATTGCGGTCCGTTTTCAAATGGGAGGGTCTCCGGTCACCTGTACAGGTGGTGCTTCGGAGCCGTGAACCGTTGCCGGAAATCTATGATTTCACGGGCGGAATTATCCCTGATGAATTTAAAGCCGTCATTTCCAGTGAAGATCAAGCGGCTCTGAAGCAGACGAAGAGCATAGAGGAACGGATGCAGCTAACTGCAGAAATCATTGGCAAACGGAACCGTACGATACGTTTCAACCTGACCCGGGAAACCCTAAGAATCGTATTATGTAAGTTCGACGGGGAATGCAGATTGTTCCTTACGTACCATCACATTGTGCTGGATGGCTGGAGTCTCGGCATTGTGCTGGAAGAATGGCTTCATGCCTACCGGGCACTCGCTGAAGATCAGGAAGTGTCCCTTTCAGCAAAGCCGGGAATGAAGGCTTACCTGGCTGCTGTCAAAAGCTCACGCGAACCGGAACGGGAAGCGGTGTATTGGGCCGATTGCCTGCGGGATTATGAAATAAAGCAACCGATACAGCCGTTCTACAAACCCCGGCGCTCGGGATTCAAACGGGTATCCCTGAACATACCGGAAACGGCAGCGGCGGGAATGCGGCTATTTTGCCAAAACAATGGCATGTCGGTAGCCACCTTGATGAATGGTGCGTGGGGCATATTGCTCCAGAGGTTCAAACATGTCGATGATATTGTATTTGGCTCGACGTTATCCGGCAGGGGCGTTAGTCTTGCCGGCATCGGGCGTATAGTCGGGCTGTTGATCAATACGGTGCCGCTGCGTCTTTCCAGCCGAAAGATGGAAAGTGTTCTGGAGTATTTCGCGGGCGTTCATTCAGCAATCGCGGCCAGGCGTCCATATGAAATGGCTGGTCTGTCTGAGATCCGGGAATACGCTGGGATTCAAGGTACGGAGGAGTTATTTGATACCTTACTGGTCATGGAGAACTATCCGCTGGATAAGGTGCTGCTGGAGCAGCCGATGGCAGACTCAGTACCGGAAGATCTAACCGGGCAAGTTCCATTGTCGATCAGTTCCTTTGAAATGGTGGAGCACGCTCATTATCCGCTTACTCTGCTCATTCGGGAGAGCAGCGGTTTCGAAATGGACTTCATCTATGATCAGGAAAGCTATGAGTATTTTGTGGTAAATCAGATGTCACAGTGCTTTGTGCAACTGCTGCATAATCTTGTCGCGCAGCCAGAGGTACTGGTGTCAGACATTAGGATCGCGGAGCCTGACGCACTAAAAATGAACGGACTGCTGTCATCCGCCGAACCCCTGAAGCAGTTCCGTGAACAATCTATTCCGCAGTGGTTCACCACGATGGCACGGAGCCATCCCCAGAACATTGCCATAATTCATGAGCAAGTCAAGTGGACCTATGCTGAGCTTGATCGGATGTCTGACCGGGTAGCCGCTGCACTGATTCGTCTTGGAGCCGGGCCGGAGCAATACATTGGAATCGAGTCTCGGCGGAGCCCGGAGACGATCATGGGACTGCTCGCGATTCTGAAATCCGGGGCGGCTTATGTGCCTCTGCACCCGGATTATCCCGAAGAGCGGATCAGGTTCATGATCGAAGATTCAGGAATGCGGCTTATGCTGTCAGACACGGATAGCCGGCTTTCTTTTATGAAATCCATGAATGTAGATACGCTGTGTTACCAAGATATCCTTGAGAAAGAAGATCCAGCACCGCTAGACAGCTGCCCTTCTCCGCATGATGGCGGACACCGTCTAGCCTGCATTGTTTATACTTCCGGATCTACCGGAAAGCCCAAAGGCGTAATGATCGAGCATAGAGGCATCGTGCGGCTGGTCAAGCATACAGAGTTTGTGAATTTCAGCGCCAGCGATGTGATTTTGCCGACATGTCCGTTTGAATTCGATGTCTCCAACTTCGAGATCTGGGGGGCACTGCTGAATGGAGCGTCACTGTACCTGATGGCTCAGGACAAGCTGCTGATGCCTCAGGTATTAAAAGAAACGCTGCTCCAGCAGAAAATAAGCTTGATGTGGATGACTACACCGCTGTTCAATCAATTAGCCAGTGTGGATGCTTCGCTGTTCCATTCCCTGCGTTATCTGATTATTGGTGGTGATACGTTGTCGCCAACGCAGATTAACAAAGTGAGACAGGCCTGCCCGGCTTTGGCACTCGTCAATGGCTATGGTCCTTCCGAGAATTCGGTGCTGTCCACCACATTTGCGATTGAACGGGAATATGAGACCAGAATCCCGATCGGCAGACCTGTCTCGAACTCCACTGCATATATTCTGGACCGGAATCAACAGTTTTTGCCTGTGGGAGCAATTGGTGAACTATGCGTCGGGCTGGAAGGCGTGGCAAGAGGGTATCTAAACAACCCTGAGCTGACCGAAGCCAAATTTATTCCCGATCCGCTTTATCCAGAGTACAGGATGTACAGAACAGGGGATTTGGCCCGATGGCTTCCTGATGGGAATATTGATTTTCTCGGGAGAGCCGACAATCAGGTGAAGGTTCGGGGATACCGGATTGAGCTGCAAGAAATCGAACATGAATTAAGCCGGCTGTCCGGAATAGAAGACTGTACGGTTATTATTATTCAGTCATCTGACCGGGAGAAGGAGCTGGCTGCATATTTTGTAGCGGGCGACAAACTGCAAGCAGGTTCGCTAAGAAAAGCGTTGCTGGAACGGCTGCCATCCTATGCGGTGCCTACGCGTTATATGCAGCTTGCTGCGCTGCCGCTGACGATCAACGGGAAAATTGACAAGAAGGCGCTGCGCAACCTGCCGTTCCCTTCCTCAGTCATCGGAGGTAAACCTGCAAAATCATTGGCCTTTATGGAAATCACGGTGCTGGAAGCCTGGAAGGAAGCACTAGGGGTGGAACAGATTGGACTTGATGACCCCTTTTTTGATATCGGCGGGAATTCGCTCCTGACGATCCGTATCAGCGATAAGCTGAATGCCTCCACCGGTATCGAGCTGTCGGTAACCGATTTATTCCGATATCCAACGGTCAGAGAGCTCGCCGCGTACATGGCCGCGAAGCAAACCGAAGGGAGCCCGAAGAACGACAACGATCATGTACCTGTTCCCTCCCAAGTAGAGCAACAGCCGATGGAAGGCGCTTCAGCAACAACTAGTGATATTGCTGTTATCGGACTTGCCGGAAGGTTCCCAGGTGCTGCTGATCCGACGAGTTTTTGGCGCAATCTGCGGGATGGGAAGGAGAGCATTTCGTTCTTTTCCGATGAAGAATTACGCGCTGCGGGAATTGCCGAGACGCTGCTGCGTGACTCCATGTATGTGAAGGCCAAGGGGATGCTTGAGGATATCGAATACTTCGATGCGGAATTGTTCCATTACAGTCCGCAAGAGGCCGAACTTATGGACCCGCAGCTTCGCATTCTGCATGAACTCGCCTGGGCGAGCCTGGAGGATGCCGGATATGATCCCATGCGGTACCAGGATGCCATTGGCTTATTTGTGGGCGCAACGGTCCATTTGAACTGGGTAAACCGCCTGTTCGATTCGCTGGAGGACGATACAGAACGCTGGCGGGCGGCAAATCTTAATGTACATTCCTTGAGCATGCCCATCTCATATAAGCTCAATCTGAAAGGTCCGTCGTTAACCGTAGAAACCGCCTGTTCTTCGTCTCTAGTAGCGCTACATCTAGCCTGTAATTCCCTGATGCGGGGAGAGTCCGATCTGGCGCTGGCAGGAGGGGTGTCGATCTCAGTACCCAAGAAATCGGGCTACACCTACCAGGATGGCATGATTAAATCGCCGGACGGGCACTGCAAAGCCTTCGATGCAGATGCCAAAGGGACAGTCAGCGGCGACGGTGCGGGTCTTGTGGTGTTAAAAAGGCTGGATCAGGCTGTTCGGGATGGCGATCATATCTACGCTGTTATTAAAGGATCTGCGATTAACAACGATGGAACGCGCAAGGCTGGATTCACGGCACCTAGCGTTCAGGGACAACTAGAGGTTGTGACGGCTGCATTGGAAGCCGCAGCCGCCCCTGCGGAATCCATCAGTTACATTGAGACACATGGTACGGGCACCCCACTGGGTGATCCCATCGAGATCGAGGCCTTGTCCGGGTTGTTCCCCGCCTCCAATGGAACTGGAACAGCCATCGGGTCTGTCAAAACCAATATCGGACATCTCGATGCTGCTGCGGGAATTGCCGGATTCATCAAAACAGTGCTGGCACTGCATCACAAGCAGTTGCCTCCCAGCTTGCATTATAAGCAGGCTAATCCAGCCATCGGCTTCGACAAAAGTTCATTGTATGTCAATGCCACGCTTCAGGATTGGCTGCCGCCGGAAGGTTCGCCGCGCCGTGCTGGCGTAAGCTCCTTCGGAATCGGTGGAACCAACGCGCATGTCGTTCTGGAGGAGGCTCCGCTTTCCGTCGCGGCAGATCATGGGAACAGACAGAACCGGAGTGAGGGATCAACCGAATTGTTCCTATTATCCGCTGCGACAGAAGAAGCCTTGCTGCAAAAAACAGAAGACTTGCTCTGTTATCTCAGTTCGGCAGAAGGTCAAGAGCAACAGCTTGCTGATATCGCCTATACGCTGAATACAGGCCGTCAAGAATTGAACTGCCGGGTGGCATGGATTGCATCGGATGCAGCTGAGCTTGCTGCCGGCCTGCGTGCTTTCCAGAGCGGAACTCGCAACATTGCCCGTATCCGGGAGGCTGTGCATGTAGTATTCGCATTCCCGGGCCAAGGAACCCAGCATGCAGGAATGGCACGTTACCTGTATGATACGCAGCCGCTATTCCGGAGTGAAATGGATCGCTGTCTGGAGCTGGCCTCACCGATCTTGGCGACCGATTTGCGGTCCATCTGGCTGCCGCAGCAGGGGCCGGACTCGGGAGGGTCAACACTGCCGGCAACGACTTTGAAGGCTATCGACCAGACCGAAATTGCCCAGCCGCTGCTGTTCATGGTGGAGTATGCGCTGGCCCGGCTTTTGCAGCATTGGGGCATCTCACAGGCGGCTATGATCGGGCATAGCCTCGGTGAATACACGGCGGCCTGCATCGCAGGCGTGTTGACACTGGAGGAGGCTATCCGGCTGGTGATCCGCCGATCCTCGCTAATGCAGCAGATGGAACACGGTGAGATGATTAGTATTAGCCTGGGGCATGAGTGTTTGCTTCCAATGCTGGGCGAATGGCCCGATCTGTGCGTGGCTGCGACCAACAGCCCGGAACTCACAGTGGTCTCGGGACCGCCCGCATCCATCCGTGCCCTGTCAGCCGAACTGCGGCAAAACGGCCACGAGCCGTTCCGTCTGCAGGTATCGCATGCCTTTCATTCCGCGATGATGGAGCCGATGCTCGGCCCCTACAGCAAAGTGCTCCAAGAAATCAAATTGGCGGCTCCGGCAATTCCGTATATCTCCAATGTTACGGGTGAGTTCATCACAGCCGAACAAGCGGTGGACCCTGAATACTATGTGAATCATCTCCGGCAAACCGTCAGGTTCTCGGAAGGCGTGACAACGCTGGCGGAACAGCTTGAGCCTGTATTTCTGGAAGTCGGCCCGGGCCGGACGCTGGGTCAACTGATCCGCCGAAATCCGGGTATCAGCAGTACCAGTAAGATTCTTAGCATAGTACCCAAAGCCTCCGAGGCACAGGCCGCAGGTGTTCATCTGCTTCAGGCCTTGGGCGACCTATGGATGAGCGGAGTGGCTATCAACTGGGAGAAAGTATTTGAGAACCGCAAAGGGCGGCGGGTTTCCCTGCCGGTGTACCCGTTCGAGAAGCAATATTACTGGAAATATCAGCAGGGGAAAGCAGAGAATATCCAACCGGACAGCTCGCTTTCCCGCAAACGTCCGGTTTCAGAATGGGCTTATGCCCCGGACTGGAGTGTGCAAGAGGGCAGTATGGAAGACAAACGTACTGCCTGCAACGGACAGACGGTGCTGTTGTTCACTGAGCGGAGCCTTTTCGCTGACCAGCTTGCAGAGTTACTGGAGGAGCAAGGAGACCGCTGGATCAAGGTCTACCCCGAAGGGAGCTTTCAGAGGGAGTCTGCTGCTGAGTACACCCTTGATCCCGGCAACCCGGCCCATTATGCTCAATTGTTTGATGTGCTTGCCGAAGCCGGGATACAGCCGCCCGAACGGATCATTCATCTGTGGAGTCTTGGGTTGGAACAAGCCGAAACCTTGGTTCAGGCCCAAGTAGCGTCCGGTCGAAACGGGGAGAATCTTGCCGGCATTGAGGTGCTTAACCGCTGCCTGTACAGTGTACTGGAACTGGTTCGTGCGGCCGCTGTAGCCGCGCAAGGGAAGACGCTGGATCTTACACTGGTCACAAATCAAATGGAACGGGTCCATTCGAACGACATTGTAGATCCGCTAAAAGCTACCCTGCTTGGAGTAGCCAGCGTTATCCCGCTGGAGTATCCACATATCCGGGTGCATACATTGGATCTCGATAAGGATTCCGCCGCCGCGAATTCCGGACTTCTGCTGACACTGCCTTTCGAAGGGTCGGAGGGTAAGGCTTGCCCGCTTCCCACACGGCAAGCGCTGCGGTCCTCACACCGATATGAACACGGCTTCATCCGGGTGCCCCTTCCCCGGAGAACCCTTCCGTCTGGCGCTTTGCGCAAGGGAGCGGTGTACCTGATCACTGGCGGACTTGGCGGAATCGGCCTTGCGCTCGCCGATTATCTTGCTAGTCAATATCAGGCCAGGCTTGTACTGGTTAGCCGCAAGCCGCATCCGGTACAGGAGCGGCTGGAGCAGCTAAGTGTGAGCGGAGCACAGGTGCATGTGGAATATGCCGATGTCGCTGACCGAGCATCGATGGAACGCGTCATTTGCGCAGCGGCGGAGCGCTTCGGCCCGCTGGACGGAGTATTCCATGCCGCAGGAGTGCCGGATGGAAGCATGATCCACATCGCAACAAGAGAACAAATCGCAGCGGTGCTGCGGCCCAAAATCGCAGGTACCACAGCTTTATATGAGGTGCTTGCAGATATGCAGCAGCCACCGGCATTTCTCCTGCTGTTCTCTTCGATCAGCGGCACGTTCGGTGCTTTCGGGCAGAGTGGGTACGCAGCGGCCAATGCCTTTATGGACGGATTCGCCCGTGCACATGCCGGGGAGTCGTCTGGAATGCGCGTAGTCAGCATGGATTGGGATGCATGGAAGGAGACGGGGATGGCTGTTGAGGCTATGAACCGATTTAACGGGTCCGACAAAGACGATTTGGATACCCCAGCCTACAAAGAAGGGCTTACGGACCTTCCGCTGCGCATCTCCCACCCGCTGCTGACCTCCAAAAGTGAGGCGGCAGGGGAGACGCAGACGGTTTATGTGTCCAGATTGTCGGCAGAGCATCATTGGGTACTGGACGGCCACCGGATGCTCGGTTCCTCCATTTTACCGGGAACAGGTTATGTAGAGATTCTCAGGGCATCGTTTGAAGAGTTAACCGGAGATACCGGCCTGAACATTGTAGAACTGTTTTTTGTACAGCCGCTTGTGGTCGAAGAGATGTGTGAGCTAAGAACGCTATGGTCCAAGAATAGCAGCGGCTGGGAATTCTCCATGTCCTCCATAGGAGCGGCAGGAAAATGGGTACAACATGCCAAAGGCTGCGCGGAGCGCCGGGAAGAGCAGACTGATCGGACACTCAGCGACACAGAGCTCAATAAGCTCCATAACTGCCTACTGGCAGCAACGGTTCCTGTAGAAGCAGAACGATCCGAGGAAGGCACGAAGGTACGCATGCAATATGGCCCTCACTGGAACAACATGCGCCGGGTCTTCCGAAACGAGAATGAAGCTGTTGCCGAATTGTCATTGCCAGAGGATCTGGCAAGGGACTCGGCTGATTACGGAGTTCATCCCGCTCTGATGGACCGGGCAACGAGCCTGCTCAACGAACAAACGGAGGACAGCCGTGCTTATCTGCCTTTTGCGTATAAGAACCTCCAGATTCTCCGGCCGTTTCCTGCTAATCTCTGCACCATTGTGCAAGAAGGGGAACAAAGTGAAGAAGCCCGGACGTATACCTGCCTCATCACTGATCTGGAAGGCAGTGTACTCATGGAGATTGAAGAATATGTCATGAGAAAAGTCCGTGACCAGTCGCTGTCAGACAAGTTGCCTTTGGAACGCGAAGGAATGTTGCCTGCGGTCGGCAATTATCGTCTGGGATTAGCCGTACCAGGTGAGCTGAACAGCCTGCATATCCTGTCTGAATACCGGATGCCTCCGGGACCGGATGAGGTAGAGATAAGAGTGGCGGCTAACGGCCTGAACTTTAAGGAAGTGCTGTATGCACTCGGTGTGCTTAAGCTGCCGGATTCCTATGGTTTCAGCTTCGGCCTGGAATGCGCCGGGACGGTAACGAGGGTGGGGGCAGGCGTAACCGGTTGGCTGCCTGGAGATGAAGTGATGGCGATAGCCGGAGCAAGCTTGGGCAAATACGCGCGTGTGCCGGCAAGCTCGATGGTGCGCAAGCCTACCCGGATATCGTTTGCTGAAGCGGCAACCCTGCCGATTGCCTTTATGACAGCATACTACGCGCTGATTATCCGCGGACAGCTCTCCTTGGGCGAGAAAGTGCTGATTCATACGGCAACAGGCGGCGTGGGTCTGGCAGCCGTGCAAATCGCCCAGTGGGCTGGAGCGGAGATTTATGCAACGGCCGGCACCGAAGAGAAACGAGACTACCTGCGTTCCCTGGGTATCTCCCATGTGTACTCCTCTCGGGATCTTGCTTTTGCCGACCAAATCCGTGAGTCTGCCGGAAGTGTAGACGTGGTTCTGAATTCCCTGACGGGAGAGGCTGTCGAAAAAGGCCTTTCCTTATTGGCCCCGCATGGCAGATTTCTGGAAATGGGCGTAAAGGACATTATGGAGAACAGCAAGCTGGGGATGCGGATTTTCGAGAAAGGAATTTCTGTGTCAGCCATCAGCATGGACAGTGGCCTGCGCGGCTACACAAAGCTTTTCCGCGAGATTGCCCGGCATGTGGAAGAAGGCACTTTTACACCGCTGCCTGTGATCCCCTACCGGTTCGCAGATACGGAAGAGGCTTTCCGGTATATGGCATCGGCCAAGCATATCGGCAAAATCGTCATTACCCAGGAACATGCTGCAGCTCAAAAGCCGGAGACGGTGCAGCTCCAGGATGGAATGACCAATGCTGAAGGAATGGAAGTGCTTGAGCATATTTTAACCAAAGTCATGAGTGCAGAGTTGTCCCACGTTCAGTGGCTGTTGTCAACGACCGACCTGAACACCCGGTATTCCTTACTTGAGGCTAACACGCCGGAGGGGATAAGACCTGCTAATAAGCCTCTTCCTGCGGGACGCAAGCGGAAACGGTCGGCTAACAGCACCGAATATGCACCACCGCTTACACAGACGCAGAAGAAGCTGGCAGAACTGTTCATGGACTATCTGGAGCTGGAGGCGATCGGGCTGCATGACAATTTTTTCGAAGCGGGAGCAAGCTCACTTGACCTGATTCAGATTAATGCCCAAATCAATGCTTTGTCCGTCAAAGATACCTCAATTGTCAAAATGTACTCCTACCCGACGATTCATCTGCTGGATGCCTATTTGTTCGCGGACAGGGAAGACCAGACGGACAAGAGCGAGGTTCTCAAAGATTCCGAAGACCGCAAAAGAAAAGCAAGCCGCTTGAAAACACTGGAGTCCATCAAGGGAAGAAGGTGACGTGATGAGTGAAGAGACCGCAGAGACCGGACTTGAGATTGCCATCATTGGCATGAGCGGTAAATTCCCGGGCGCGGATAATATCGAGGATTATTGGAATCTGCTGATGCAGGGCGCATCCTCCGTAACCCAATTCAGCTTCGAAGAGCTTCGGGAACAAGGGATTTCTCCAGAACGTTTGAGCCATCCTGATTACGTCAAAGCGAAGCCTTACCTGGGCAACGTATACGATTTTGATGCTTCTTTATTCGGATATGCTCCATGGGAAGCCGAGAACATGGACCCCCAGATCCGTCTGTTCCACGAAATTGTCTATCATGCGCTAGAGAATTCGGGCTATCACCCCGACCGCTATGACGGCCAAATTGGCATGTATGCCGGAGCCCCGCTCGACCTGAAATGGACGAGTGATCATCTGTCCCGTCACGGAGACGGAGAAGATGTGCTGGAGTCGGGCATCGTGTCGAGTAAGGATTTCTTAAGCCAACTGATTTCCTACAAGCTCAATCTGACGGGACCCAGCTACACCCTGTACACCGCCTGTTCAACCTCACTCGCAGCAGTCCATCTGGCTTGCCAGGGTCTCCTGCTTGGAGACTGCAATCTGGCTATTGCCGGAGGGGTAACGCTGGAGCAGCCGGGCAAGTCGGGTTATCTCTACCAGGAGGGCACTATTTATTCTAAAAGTGGCGTTTGCCGCCCTTTTGACAGCCGGGCCGATGGCACCATCTTCGGAGAAGGCGCAGGCGCGGTGGTGCTTAAGCGCCTCTCGGAAGCTATAGATGACGGCGACCATATCTATGCCGTGATTAAAGGCTCGTCGAGCAACAATGACGGGCGTCGAAAAGTAGGCTTTGCCGCCCCCAGCCTGGAGGGCCAGAAGGAGGTCATCCGCTCGGCCTGGAACCTTGCAGATATTGAACCGGATACCGCCGGTTACATCGAAACCCACGGTACCGGCACCAAAGTCGGTGACCCGATTGAATTTACCGCCTTACAGCAAGTGTTCGGGCAGGAGAGCCAGCACCGGCCCATCGGCTCGGTCAAGGGCAACATCGGACATCTTCATGCTGCTGCCGGGATTGCCGGCTTGATCAAGACCGCTTTGTCTCTGGAACGGCAGATGATTCCGCCGACAGCCAATTATGCTGAACCCAATCCGCTGCTGGAGATGGAGAAGTCGTCCTTTTACCTCAGCCGGGAACCCGTGGCGTGGCCTAGAGGGAAGCTGCCGCGCCGCGCAGGCATCAGTTCGTTTGGCGTTGGCGGCACCAATGTCCATCTGGTTCTCGAGGAGCCGCCAATCCGGGCGCTCAGTGAGCCGGCGGAGCTTCCGGCTGTTCTGCTTCTCTCGGCCAAAAGCCCTGCTGCCCTGGAGCGGATGCAAGGCGAATTGGCAGACCATTTGGAGAACAAGTCAAGTAGCGTACCGCTGGCCGATGTTGCGTTCACGCTGCAAATGGGACGGGGGCAATTCAAATACCGGCTAGCCTGTACTGCAGTGCAGACGGAAGAGGCTGTCCGCCTTCTAAGAGGTTCTGAAGGTGTTGGAATGATTCGATCTTCTCAGGAGCGTATCAACCGTCCGGTGGTGTTCATGTTCACGGGCCAAGGCTCGCAAGTCATGGGGATGGGCGCAGAGCTGTACCAGCGCCATCTGTCCTATCGCCAGGAAGTGGACCGGCTGTCGGAGCTGCTGCGGCCGAAGCTTGGCCTTGATATCCGCCGCTATATCGGCGTGGCGGAGGCAGAAGCTCTGACTCTTGCCGGCACTTCCTCCGATTCGGAGCTGGACCAGACCTGGCTTGCTCAGCCCGCATTGTTCGTTTTGGAATATGCGCTTGCCCGTGCCTGGATGAAGCTTGGTGTCCGCCCTTCACACATGGTGGGACACAGCATAGGGGAATATGTTGCGGCAACACTCGCCGGGGTCTTCACCCTTGAGGATGCTCTCGATATTGTTGTGGCTCGCGGACGACTGATGCAGTCCGCTCCAGGTGGAATGATGTTAGCCGCAGCTATTCCTGCATCTGAAGCTGGCCGGTATGTCAGTGCAGACATATCGCTCGCAGCTATTAACCAGCCGGGGTTATGCGTATTCTCAGGCGACGAAGAAAAGCTGCGGCAGCGTCAGGAGGAGTGGAGCCGAGCGGGGATTTTCACGACAAGGCTGAACACCTCTCACGCATTCCACTCTGCACGGATGGATGCCATTCTGGAGCCGTTCGGCGAAGTGCTCCGCTCCAAACACCTGAATACACCCGAGCTGCCGTTCTATTCCTGTCTGACCGGGGAACCTGTCACTAGCGAGATGGCAGTGAATCCCGAGTATTGGACCGCGCAGCTTCGCGGGACGGTGAACTTCTCGGCGATGATCAGCGGCTGTCTAGCCAATGAGGACAATGTCTTACTTGAAATAGGCCCAGGCCAGACGTTATGCCGTCTGGCGAAAGCTCAGACCGGAAGTGACCGCCTGGTGCTGTCCAGCCTGGGAGCCACGGCAGCAACAAGTGAAGCAGTCGTTTTCGTGCAGACCTTGTCCCAGCTATGGCTGGCCGGGGTACCCGTCCAGTGGGAGCAGCTCTATCCGCCGCAGTCCCGCCGGCGGCTGCCCCTGCCTATGTACAGCTTTGACCGGCAGACCTATCTGCCTCGGCCAACGCTTCCAGGGCCGCTCCGGGCTGCAACGGCGGAGCAGGACATTTCCTTGCTCTACCTGCCTGCATGGAAGCAGGAGCCGCTCCCGGACGCACCAAATAATACCCGTTCGCATCCTCTAACCTGGCTCATTCTGCGGGGAGAAGGCCGGGCAGTCAAGCGATGTACAGAACGGCTTGTTGAACAGGGAGACCGCTGTATCGAGGTGCTGGCTGCCGCGCAGTATCGACGGCTAGCACCGGATCTGATCGAGCTGAATCCGGTCCATGCCGGGGATTACCAGCAGCTCGCCGGTGACCTGCGAAGGGACGGCATTGTCATCAACCGCATTCTCCATGCCTGGATGCTGGAAGAGCAGCCGCAGCCCGGAATTCCGTCCGCTGCAGAGATGACGGGAGCAGCAGCAGCCGAGCGCGGATACCTGTCGCTCATTCATCTAGTCCCTGCCCTGGATAAGGATCTCTGCGGAGTCCAAGTCCAGCTAACGGTGGCGGCCAGCCGGATCTTTACGATCTTCGGAGCAGGAGGAGGTGAGGCGGAACGACGGGCCATCCTTGGGCCGATCCTGACCTTGGGCCAGGAGCAGCCCGGCTGGAATGGCCGGCTGGTTGACTTCCAGCCTGAGGAGCCCGAAAGACGTCTGACAGACAAGCTTTGGCTGGAGCTAATGTCGCCCCCCGGCACTTCGATAGTAGCCGCTTACCGGGGCGGGACGCGGCTGGTGCAAGCTTTTGAACCATTTACAGCTCCAATCCATTTGGGAGAGCCTGCTATCTTCCCCGAAACAGCGGCAGCAACACCCGGGGAGGTTTATCTGGTTGTCTCTGCCGCTGGTGGCGCGGAGTTGATCCGCAGCTTTTTGGCAGCCCGGCCTGGTGTGGAGGTCATAGCGTCCGAAGGTCTAGGATCAGATCAGCTTCGTCAGGCCATTGCGGCAGCGGCTGGAATCTGCGGCCGGATTGACGGGGTGGTATACGAACCGGAGCTGCAAGCCTTGGAATGGCAGACACTTGCGGCGTTGTCTGCGGCGGCGAACCCCAAGGTTCCGTCGCCCCGCACCTTCCAGGAACTGAACAAGCTGCTGCAGAGCTATGATGCTGAGATCGGTTTTGGCTGGCTATTATCTTCCTTGTCTTCCGTAGTTGGCGGACTGGGCCTCACCGAACTGGCAGCGGCAGCAGGCGTGCTTGATGCCGCTGCGGAAGATGCGGGCAGCGGGAATATCCCCTGGCTGTCGCTGAGCCGGGATTTCATCCGCAACACTCCAGCCCCGGGTCCGGGCATTACCCGGGAACAGGAATATGCCTTATATGAGCAACTGTGGCCGATACGGGGACAGATCAGCCGGGCTATCATCTCTGCTCAGCCACCAATATTCCGGTTGAAGATCGCCTCAGAGGGACAGCCACTTCCGGCGGAATCCCATCCCTCCGCCCATCCTTACGATGCTGTGGGCAGTCGCGAGCGCCCGGCTTATCTCGGAGCATACAAACCTCCAGTGACGGAGCAGGAGGCTATCATCTGTGAGATTATCGCCGAACTGCTTGGAGTACATCCGGTAGGTGTGGATGACCATTTTTACGATTTGGGTGGACACTCGCTGCTTCTGACACGACTCCTGTCACGAATCAAGGATGTGTTTCGCGCCGAACTGCCGCTTCGTACCGTGATGGAGAATCCAACGGTGGAAGGGATGATCCACAGCCTGGTGAGCGAGTGGGGTGATGCCGGAACCGTAGCGGACATTGCAGATGCCTACCGGGAATATCAACGGCTGACCTATGAAGGTGTACAGTGAGCAGAATTCAGGACGGAGGAAGAACGATGGAACAGAGGATTGGCGTTGTAGGCTCAGGTGTGATGGGAAGCGGCGTAGCCCAGGTCTTCGCTCAAGGAGGGTACGACACGGTAGTTGTAGATATATCCGAAGCGCAGATGCGCCGAACCCGGGAGAAGATCCGGGAGAGCCTTCGTTTTCAGAAAATGATGACGGGCGTGGCCCCGCGGGAACGTGCCGAGGTGGTGCTGGACCGCATCCACTTCACCCAGGAGATCGAAGACCTCGCTGCGTGTTCGTTCGTGGTGGAGAATGTGACCGAGAGCTGGGAAATCAAGCAGACGGTATACGAACAGCTTAACAAGGTCTGCGCGAAGGATTGTATTCTGGGGGTCAACACGTCGGCGATTTCAATCACACGAGTTGCCGCATTGGTGGAACGCCCCGAGCGGGTTGTCGGGATTCATTTCATGAATCCGGTGCCGCTCAAACCTATGGTAGAAGTCATCAAAGGATACCATACCACCCCGGAGACGCTGCAGATGACGCAGGAAATGCTGGGAACCCTCGGCAAGCAAAGTGTAGTCGTTGACGACTCGGTCGGGTTTGTGACGAACCGGGCGATGATGATTTTTGTCAATGAGGCCATCTTCATGGTGCAGGAGCAGGTGGCTTCCTCGGAGGACATTGATATTTTGTTCAAACAGTGTTTCGGGCACAAGATGGGCCCCTTGCAGACAGCCGACCTCATTGGTCTGGACACCATTCTCAAGTCACTTGATGTGCTGTACGAAGGTTATAACGACAGTAAATACCGCCCTTGTCCCTTGCTCAAAAAAATGGTCGATGCCGGGCTTCACGGTATGAAATCCGGTCAGGGTTTTTATTCTTACAATTGATTACAGGAGGCTGATCCCTATGAATCATGAGGAAATCAAAGCACAGGTGACTACATTTCTTACCCGCTCGCTGCGTACCAAGGAACTTAAGGAGGACGATAACATCCTGGAGCTGGGCCTTGTGCATTCCCTGTTCATGATCCAGTTGATTATGTTCATCGAGAAGACCTTTCATCTGGAGCTGGAAGAAGAGGATTTGGATATGGACAATATCAAGACAGTCCACGATCTGGTAGTTCTGATTGAACGCCATCAACCTACGGGAGCTGAAATCTAATGACTACGCCGCTAAAAGCGACCTCCGTCCCTACCGCCCTTGCCATCCGCCAGTTTGTTGACACGCACATCCTGCCGCAGGCCGCCCAGATGGATCAGGAGCAGGAGATTCCGCGCGCATTGTTCACTGAGATGGCAGCCGAAGGACTTACAGGCCTTGCGATTCCAGAAAAATATGGGGGAACTGCCGTCGACTACGCCACACTTGGCGCCATTCATGAGGAGTTGGGCCGCGGATATGCCTCGGTGCAGAATGCCTGTACTGTGTTCGGCATGGTCTGCAAACCGCTGGCGCGATTTGGGTCGGAAGCCCAGAAGCAAAAATGGCTGCCCGCCATCGCGGCTGGCAGGGTAATTCCGGCGATTGCAATCACCGAACCGATGGTGGGCAGCGATATTGCCAAGCTGGAGACGGAAGCGGTTCAGGAAGATGGACAAATCATCCTGAATGGCCGCAAAAAGTATATCACGCTCGGGCAAATCGCCGATTTGTTCCTGGTGTTCGCCCGCTTGAACGGGCGCGGGGTCGCTGTACTGGTGGAACGGGGAACTCCCGGTTTGCAGATTGATCCAATGCGGGGGCTGATGGGGCTGAGAGCCAATATGGTTGCCGAGCTGACCTTCGAGCATTGCAGTGTGCCTGTGGATAATTTGGTTGGCAAAATCGGCTTCGGCTTCACTCATGTGGCGAACTATGCGCTGGACGAAGGCCGTTACACCACCGCCTGCGGCAGCGTCGGGTTGGCACAGGCCTGTCTGGAGCAAAGCATCCAGTATGCCGGTGAGCGGTTCCAGTTCGGTGAACCCCTACGCAAGCATCAGCTTGTGCAGAAGATGCTCAGCGAAATGATTACCGAGTCCAAAGCCGCCCGCGAGCTGTGTGCCGCCGCCGGGAGACTGCGGGAGCAGGGTGATCCGGCGGCCATCACAGAGACCTTGGTCGCCAAGTACCATGCTTCCAAAACGGCTGTCCATGCAGCAGATCATGCCCTGCAAATACACGGCGCTTCAGGCTGTATGAGCGGTAATCCGGTAGAACGGTTCTACCGGGATGCCAAGATTATGGAGATTATTGAGGGGACTTCACAGATGCATGAGCTGCAAATCGCACGCACCTTCCGTTTGTGACACTATGCCGCATCTTTGGCAGAAGGGTGAGGATCGGATGAACAATCAAGCAGACCTGGCTTTATTATTCCCTGGATCAGGGTCCCAATATAAAGGAATGATGCGGAGCCTCTATGAATCCTCGCGCATGGTGCAGGACACCTTGCATGAGGCAGATGACATTCTCGGTTTTGAATTATCCCGGCTGATGATGGAGGGCAGTACGGTGAAGCTGAACCGAATCGGGCATATGCTGCCGGCTATCTGTGCGGCGAGTGTTGCCCATTACCGCCTATACCGGGAGCAAGGCGGACCGCTTCCAGCCTACATGGCGGGACACAGTCTGGGCGAATATTCCGCACTAATTTGCAGCGGTGCCTTGTCCTTCAGGGACGGGCTGATGCTGGTCCGCTTCCGTGCCCGACTGGCGGAAGCGGTTATGGAAGCCACGGACGGCGCCATGAGTATTATGAAATCGGTTGATCCTGCACAAGTCGCATTGCTGTGCCTGAAACTGCAAGCCGAGGGGCGGGAGGTCAGCATTGCCTGTCAGAACTCCCGCAGCCAGATCGCGGTTTCCGGTCAAGACGCTGCACTGGTCGAGCTGGAGCAGCGGGTAACAGAAGCGTCAGATAATGCACAGATCAGCCACTTGATCGGAAGCGCCCCTTATCATTGTGCTCTAATGCAGCCGAGAGCCGCTGAAATGACGGAGGAACTGCTCAAGTATAACTGGAGCCTTCCGGCATGTCAGCTTCTGTCCAATGTAACCGGACGGCCTTATACATCTATCCAGGAGATGCGGGGGCTGCTGGCGCAGCAGCTATACAAACCGGTGCTGTGGCAGAACTCCATCATGTATCTGCTGGAGAACGGTGTTCAGACATTCATTGAAATGGGTCCGCAAAACATCCTCAAAACACTGATGCCCGAAATTTCTGAGCAGACCCGTGTATATGCCCATGATGAAAAGGTGGACCGGATGACCATTAGAGATCACATAGCCGCTTCTTCATTCACTCCTGTGCCCAGGCACAAGGCTGAGACAAGCCCGCCTGCCGCAGATTTGCGGCTTAAAGCAATAAGCATGTGTCTCACCCATGCCATGACCACCCGCAATAACAACCAGGCTGATGTTCCGGTTATGCCGTCCTTGGAGCTGTATACGCAAGTCAAACAGATGAAGCATGAGCTTGATCAAGGGGAAATAGCACTTGGAGAAGAGCATCTTGCCCTGGCAATATCCATGCTGCAGGCCGTGTTTGAAGATAAGCGTACCCCGGACAGTGAACGGGAGCTTCGATGGCTGCAGATCAAGGAAAAGACCGGTGTGGAGCGGCAAGCAGAGATTACTGCCATTGCAAGGAGGGAACCGGAATGAGTCTGCCTACTGTAGAGAACGAATTGCTGCATAAGCTGTGCGGCTTTAACGATACCGCTGCGCCTTATTCACAGGACACCACCATTGTCCAGCAGTTTGAAGCACGTGTGGCGGAGCAGCCGCTCGCACCTGCTGTATACGTGAAGGAGGCAATCTACACTTACGGGGAATTGAACCGTGCGGCGAACCGGCTGGCTCATGAGCTACGGTCAAGCGGTGCCGGAAACGGGTCGATTGTCGCCTTAATGCTTGAACGTTCTTTTGACATGCTGGTTGCCATATACGGAGTACTCAAAGCCGGAGCCGCGTATTTGCCGCTGGATCTGGAGAGTCCGCCTATGAGGCTGCAGACCATGCTGTCTGACAGCGCCCCGGGCTGGGTCATTACGGAGGGAGGCCTTTCCCGTCCGTCTGTGCTGCCTGCAACAGCAGAATGGGTCCCGCTAGATAGTCTGGCAGACCGTGATCTGCCCGAGACGAATCTGCCGGACGGACCAGAGCCAGGTGACCTGGCTTATGTAATTTATACTTCCGGTTCCACCGGCAACCCCAAGGGTGTGCTTGTGGAACATGATGCCTTGACCAACCGGATCGAATGGATGCAAAAAACCTTCCCCATTACCCACAAAGATATCCTGTTCCAAAAAACAGTGTATACGTTTGATGTCTCGGTCTGGGAACTGGTCTGGTGGTCAACCGCTGGCGCTGCGGTCTGTCTTCTGCAGCCTCGCAAAGAGAATGATCCGCGCATGTTCGTGAGACTGATCGAGAAAACAGGGATCACTGTCATTCATTTTGTTCCCTCCGTATTGCGTTTGTTCCTTGAATATATCGGCAGCGATTTTGCACTGGAACGCTTGCGCAGCCTGCGTTATGTCTTTTGCAGCGGAGAAGCGTTGACCGTCCCGCTGGTCAGTCAGTTCTATCATACCTTCCCGCCCGGACAAGAAGTGAAGTTGATCAATCTCTATGGTCCTACGGAAGCGGCGATTGATGTCACCTATCATGTCTGTGAACGGGATGCTCTGGACCAGCCAGTTCCCATCGGACGCCCCATTGACAACATCCGCTTGTATATTCTGAGGGATGATTTGACGCTTGCATCCATTGGAGAGACGGGACAGCTATATATCTCAGGTGTGGGTCTGGCACGCGGATATCTGAACCAGCCACAGCTAACGCTGGAGAGATTCGTGCCCAATCCCTATGAACCCGGACAGCGCATGTACCGTACAGGCGATCTCGCCTCATGGACTATGGAGGGGGAGGTCATGTACGCCGGACGGGAGGACGATCAGATCAAGCTGCGGGGACTCCGCATTGAGCTGGGTGAAGTGGAGAGTTGTTTGCTCCGTGCAGCCCATGTAAAAACCGCCGTTGCCGGGGTGCGCATAGGGGATGCCGGGGAACAATTCCTAACCGCCTTTGTGGTTGCAGCTGTAGACGCGGAGCCCATTCCGGAACAGGACAAGCTGCGGGCGCTGCGCGCCGAGCTTGCTATGTATTTGCCTGCGTATGCGATTCCGACAGAGATCATCTGGATGGATGGAATTCCACTGAAACCAAACGGCAAGGCAGACCGGAGCCTCCTGCTTGCCATCCACGGAGGTAAGGCCGCACAAAGCTAAGGGGGCGGAACGGAAGATGATAAACAATGAGCTGTATGACAGATTATTGCGCAACAAAGGCATTTCAGTTCCGGGGCACAAGCACACCACAATTCCCCGTACAGGAGAATCTGGTTCCTTCAGCTTGTCCCCCGCGCAGCGCGGGATCTGGTTCCTCCAGCAGCTGCATCCGGGCAGCGCCGCCTTCAATAACAGCGCGGTGCTGAAGATCGAAGGGAACCTCGACACAGACTGCATGCGGGCAGCACTGCGCTCCCTGCTGGAGCGCCACGAACTGCTGAACGTGAATTACAGACTGCACCAGGGCGAACCGTTCGCTTGTCCTCACGCAGGAGACTTAGCTTTTGAAGTAGTGGGAGCGGAGGGCGGTGGCAAAGCCGCTTCTTCCGAATGGCTGCATGCCGAAATCACACGTATTGCAGGCAGTCAGATAGACCTGGAGCATGATCCGCTAATTTCTTTTACACTGCTGCAGGTGAGTGAGCAGGAGCATATCTGGATCATCCGCATGCACCATATTGTAGCGGACGGCTGGTCCAAGGGGATTCTCCTTCGTGACTTCACACATCTGTATGAAGCAGAGTTGAACCGGACAGCACCAGACTTGCAGCCGCTTACGATCCAGTACCGGGACTATGTACGGTGGCTTGAGAGCCGGAGGGAAGAGACGGCGTATGCACGGGATATGGCATTCTGGCTGGACAAGCTGGAAGGCGCGCCTCCTATGCTGGACATACCCGCCGATTTTAAACGGCCAAGCTCCATGTCGGGCTTGGGAGGTATGGAGTCGTTTCGGATAGAGCCAGACGTGTATGAGCGCATTGGCAGCTTTTGCCGGAAGGAACGCTTATCGGTGTTTCATTTCCTGCTGACCGTCTTCAAGACGCTGCTCTTCCGGTACTGTGCAGAAGAAGATTTGCTTGTCGGAACGCCGGTAGCCGGACGGACAAGAACCGAGGTGGAGCCGCTGATAGGGATGTTCGTGAATACTGTGGTAGTCCGTACGCAGCCGCGGGACGACCTGTCTTTTATAGACTATGCAAGGAGCGTTCAGGAAGAGGCTTTGCTGGCTTTTGACCATCAGGACCTGCCGTTCGATCTGCTTGTCGAGAGACTGAACCCGGACCGCGAGCGAAGCGTACAGCCCGTCTTTCAGACCATGTTCCAGCTCGATAATCTGGAGATACCTGTTATGGAAGCGCAAGGTCTCTGCTTATCAGCCGTCCCGCTGGACATCGGGATTGCCCAGAATGATCTGTCCGTATCCTGCTGGGAGGATGACGGAGCACTGCGGGGGACTTTTGAATTCAGCTCCGATCTGTTCACAAGAGCAACGATGAGACGAATGATCGGGCATTTTATCCGGCTGGCGGTGGCAGCTCTGGACGATCCGCAGGAGACGCTTGGACGGCTCAATCTGCTGGAGGCCTCAGAAGAGAAGATGATTTTACGGTCATGGAACGAAACGGAGCAACCAGTACCGGAACATGGATTTATAAGGTGGATCGAACGCAGAGCTGCCCAAACTCCAGAGAAATGCGCGGTGCTTGAGGGAGAACATACACTTAGTTACCGCGGCCTGAACCAGTGGGCGAACCGTCTTGCGGCACAGCTTATGGAGAAGAGCCTGCACGGGGAGACGCCGGTGATCGTCTGCCTTCCCTCCTCGGGACGTTTTGTGGCGGCTGCACTAGCCGTATCCAAAGCAGGGGGAGCCGTGGTGCCCGTTGATCCTGCGATGCCCCGGGAACGTATCCAGCAGATGGTGGAGGAGCTTGGCGACGTGTATGCACTTAGTGATGCCGTCCATTCCGAGTTGCTGTCACTCCCGCCAGAACGGGTAATCTTGCTGGAGGAGCAGATCCCCGTGTTCGGTGAGCAGGACGAGCGGGGACCGGACAATGGATTATCGCCGCAGGCGCTCGCTTTTATCATCTTTACTTCCGGTTCGACAGGGGTTCCTAAAGGAGTCCTTCTGGAGCGGCGCAGCATCGACAATCTGGTCCACTCCTTTCTTTCATCGTACCAGGCGACGGACTTGGATCGTCTGCTGCCCATTACATCGGTTGCTTCAGCCAGTTTCATCGGAGAGTCGCTGCCGATTCTGGCTGCCGGAGGGACTCTCGTCTTGCCGGATACCGAAACCGTGCTACACCCGGGCAAGCTGCGGGCCTACATGGAGCAGCATCACATTACGATCCTCAGCACCGTACCCTCTATGATTCGGTCCTTGAATAGCGACGGCGGAACTTCTTCCCTGCTTCGCCTCATTCTGAGTGGTGGAGAGACTCTGCTGCCCACACATGTGGACAGGCTGCGCGGAATGGACATTGCCAACGGGTATGGACTATCGGAATCTGGCGTGTGCAGTACGTATAAGTTACTGAAGCCCGGCCAGGACGGGGAGCAAGCCGTTTCCGCCTCACTGGGCAGACCGGTAGCCAATCAGCAAGTCTATGTGCTGGACTCTCATCTACGGCCGGTTCCGATTGGGGTCAAGGGACAAATCTGCATCTCTGGACACGGATTGGCCCGTGGATATTTGAATCGTCGTGACTTGACCGAAGCGGCATTTGTTCCCCATCCATTCCGCCAAGGCGAGCGGCTGCTTCTGACAGGGGATACCGGATATTTGCTCCCCGGCGGCGAGCTTGCCTTTATCGGCCGCAGCGACCGGCAGGTCCAAATCCGCGGGTACCGGATTGAACTAAGTGAAGTAGAGCGGCATTTGTGCACGTTCCCGGAAGTCGAAGAGGCGGCTGTGCATCCTCAGCCCGATTTTGAAGGCAACCTGCGGCTGATCGCGTATTATACGGTCCGCAGCCAAGCGAGCATTATCGGCCAGCAATTGGCACATTGGCTGGAGTCGCGGATTCCTTCATATATGAAGCCAGCTACTTATATTCAATTGGAGCGCATTCCTTACAATGCCAATGGCAAGCTGGAGGTTTCTGCCCTTCCGCAGCCTGGCGAGAGCCTTGCCCGTAACGGGGCCGCCTATGAACAGCCCCAGACCGCAGCAGAGAAAACCATCGCAAAAGTCTGGGAGGAGATTCTTCAGCTCCGGCACTTTGGCGTGGAAGACAACTTTTTTGATCTGGGCGGACATTCGCTGCTGCTCGCCAAAGTGCATGACCGGCTCAGCCGGGAATTTCCCGTTCCGCTGACGCTGGTGGATTTGTTCAAATACCCGACGGTCCGTTCACTTGCCGGATATCTCAGCGAAGGTTCGCGCGATTCTCTGGGGACTGACATTTACGAGACGGCCGCGAAGCAAAAAAACGCATTTCTCCGTTACCGGAAAAAAGCTCCTTCCGTAGCGGTTCGCAGCACCATAGAGAAGGAGGAATAGATGCTATGAGTCATCCTGAGTATCCTTATAACGGAAATGAAATTGCGGTCATCGGCATGGCGGGAAGGTTCCCTCAGTCCGAGAACCTGGAGGCCTTCTGGAGGAATCTGACCGAGGGAAAAGAGTGTATTTCCCATTACTCCAGCCGGGAACTGGAGGAGGCGGGCATTGACCCCGGAATACTGAGTCAGCCGAATTATGTCCGGGCCAAAGGGGAAATCGGCCAGCTCGATGCATTCGATGCCGCTTTTTTCGGGATCAATCCCAAGGATGCGGAGCTTATGGACCCCCAACATCGGATGATGCTCGAATGTGCTTGGGAAGCGCTGGAGCATGCTGGCTACCAATCCTCGGAATGCGGAGGCTCCGTGGGCGTTTTTGCCGGAAAAAGCATGAGCTCATATCTGTTCCTGAACCTCTATCCTCATATTCAAAAAATGCTGGCCACCGGCAATTTGCAGGCAGCCATCGGCAATGACAAGGACAGTATGGCTACAACGATCTCCTATCGCCTGAACCTCAAAGGCCCGTCTATGGCGGTGCAGTCCTCGTCGTCCACCTCTCTGGTCTCCGTCTGCATGGCAGCACAGAGCCTGTTGACCTATCAATGTGACATGGCGCTGGCTGGTGGCATCACGGTTGGCCCGCCTGAACGTGCAGGCTACCTGTTTGAGCCTGGAGGAATTATGTCGGCGGATGGGCACTGCCGAGCTTTTGACGAGAACAGCAGCGGATTTGTTCCGGGCAACGGTTACGGTCTTGTCGTGCTGAAACGGCTGGATGAAGCGATCCGCGACAAGGATCATATCTGGTCTGTCATCAAGGGGTTTGCCGTCAACAATGACGGAGCGGATAAAATCAGCTATACCGCGCCAAGCGTAGGCGCACAATCCGAAGTCATCGCTTCGGCCCAGGCGCTGGCAGAGGTTCACCCGCAGACAATCGGTTACGTTGAAGCGCATGGCACCGGCACCCGAATGGGAGATCCCATTGAAATAGAGGCGTTGACCCAAGCGTTCCGCCTTGGCACGAATCAGCGCGGGTATTGCCCAATCGGTTCGGTCAAAACGAACATAGGGCATCTGGATTCTGCCGCCGGCATTGCCGGATTCATCAAAGCGACGCTCATGCTGCACCACAAGCAAATTCCGCCGACGCTCAATTATGAGCGCCCTAATCCGGCGATTGACTTTGACGGCAGTCCTTTTTACGTAAATACAGGGCTTACGGATTGGCCCGAGCAAGCCTACCCGCGTCGCGCCGGAGTAAACTCGCTCGGTATGGGCGGCACCAATGCCCACGTGGTCCTTGAAGAGGGTCCACGTATGTACAGTGCACCAGCCGCGCCGGGGTGGCATATTCTTCCAGTATCGGCGAAATCCGAGACCTCCCTGGCTGGTAATCTGTCCCGGCTGCAGCACTATTTACGCGAAGAGACGCAGACGAAATTAGCGGATGTAGCATATACACTGTCGGTTGGCCGGCAGGCTTTTGGGATCAGGGCGGCTGTGGTCTGCTCCACGCAGGAAGAAGCTGTCCTGGCAATGGAAGCGGCCGACCCGCAAGCGGTATACCAGGGAGAAAGTCCTTCCAGGAACCGTCCTGTGGTGTTTATGTTCACGGGGCAAGGCTCGCAATATATGGGGATGGCGGCAGGCCTATATGCTGCTGAGCCGGTATTTCGCGAGTATTACGACCGCTGCGCAGTGCAGATCCAAAGCCTGACGGGGATGGATATCAAGCTATTGATGCAATCCGTTAACAATCACCCGCAAATACTGGATGTGAACGAGACCGCGCTTACCCAGCCGCTGTTATTTGCTGTTGAGTACGCAATGACCCAGCTCCTGATCAGCCGGGGACTTCGTCCACAGGCCATGATCGGCCATAGTCTGGGAGAGTACGCCGCAGCCGCAATCGCAGGTGTGTTCCGTCTCGAAGATGCCGTTATGCTGGTCTGCCGCAGGGCAGAGTGGATGTCCCGGACCGAAAGAGGAGCGATGCTGGCAGTTGGGCTCAGCCGTGAGGCAGTAAACGGATATCTACAAGAGAGAATTACGCTGGCAGCGGTCAACAGCCCAAGTCTATGCGTGTTGTCGGGAGAAGAAGCCGCCATTGCCGGACTGGAACAGCGGCTGACGGAAGAAGGGGTTTTTAATAAAAAACTATCCACCTCTCACGCCTTCCATTCGCCGCTGATGCAGCCGATGGCCGCCGCTTACCGTGAGTTGTTGATGCAGGTGGAATTAAAGGAACCCTCTGTTCCAATAATGTCCTGTCTTACCGGTACCTGGCTGAAGGCAGAGGAGGCTATCGATCCCGAGTACTGGACACGGCATATTCTCGACCCGGTTGTCTTTATGGATGGACTTGGGGCCCTGCTGCGCGAAGGAAACCGGTTGTTTGTGGAATTAGGACCAGGCTCCACATTATGTGGTCTGGGGCGGCAGAACCCGGCAGCGGCTGAAGACAGTGTGTGGGTGCCCGCCTTGCGTTCTGTCCACGGACAGGACGAGGACACGCGGGTGTTGGCACAGGCTATAGCCAACCTATGGGTATGTGGTGCAGATCTGGACTGGGGGCTTTATTTCGGAAATGAGACGTGCCGGCGGGTTCCGTTGCCAACGTATGCGTTCTCCCGGCAGAGCTACTGGGTATATCCCGAAGCTGCCCCGTCCGGCACAAATGCCTCGGTTACGGCTACGTCAGGGACACAAGCATCCGGGATATCCGTGCCGTTCAGTTCCATTCCCGAGCAACGTCAAACCGGATCACGCCATGCCCGCCCCAAGGTAACGGCAGCGTACCGTGCGCCGGAGGGGAGCATTGAGCAACAGCTTGTGGAGATTTTGGAACGGGAGCTTCATATTCAACCGGTGGGTGCGGATGATAACTTTTTCGAGCTGGGAGGTCATTCGCTGCTGGCCACCCAGGTACTTGACCGGATTCGGCAAGCTTTGGGCGTACAACTGTCCATCGAGAACATCTTTCTGCACCCGACCGTAAGCGGAATGGCTCAAGTGCTGGAGAACACCTCCGGAGGGACCCGCAAAGAGCAATCCATTGTAAGTTTGTTCCAGGAAATAGCTGCTATGAGCAGTGGCGAAATCGTCAGCAGCCTTGCAGATGACAAACTCAAACCGAGCGGAGGGAAGGGGTAATGGCCGAACAAGTAGCCTTATCCTCATTGTCGCCTGAGCAAAAACAATGGTTCCGGCTGCAAATGCGTGAACGGGGCATTCCCGTGCTGCAAATTCCATTGGAAAAACAAACACGCGATGGCAATGGATTACCGTTGTCCTACAGCCAGGAGCGTTTATGGCTGATGGAGCAGCTAAGCGGCACCGCCTCCAGTTATCATCTGCATCAGGCAATCCGAATTACCGGTACTCTTAAGAAGGGGCATTTGGAAGCCAGCCTGCGCCTGCTGGCGGCCGGTCACGAGAGCTTCCGGACCTCATTCACCGCCACAGAGGGGAAGCCGCAGCAGCACATCGCCGCCGACAGCGTCATTCCGCTGCTGCAGGTCAAGGTCACAGGGGCAACAGAAGCGGAGCGGCTGCGCCAGGTCGAACAAGCGGCTCAGCCGCTGCTTACGCAGCCGTTTGATCTCGGCAGGCCGCCATTGCTGCGCGCCGGATTGTACGAGCTGGCAGAGGATGACCACATGCTTGTGTTCGTCATTCATCATATTGTTGCCGATGGCTGGTCGCTTAGATTGCTTACAGAAGAATGGGTGCAGCTCTATAACGTATTATGCAAAGGTCAGAGCCTACCGCATAATCAGCGTGAATACGACTATGCCGATTATGCCTGCTGGCAGAGAGAATGGATGCAGGCAGAGATGCTGACGGAAGGTCTGCATTACTGGAAGGAGCAACTGCAGGGCGCAGATCCTTTCTATACAATTCCTTCACACCGCCCGCGCCCGCGCTTGCTGACCTCGGGCGGAGATAGCTGCACGCTGCGGATCGAAGCGGAAGAGCTTGAAGCGCTCAGAGTTCTCGCAAGGTCTGCAGGCGCCTCGCTCTTTATGACTGTACTGGCTGCCTTCAACGTGCTGCTGTACAGATATACCGGCAGGGGAGATGTTGTGGTCGGCACTCCGACGGCAGGAAGATGCCGGGAAGAAACCGAAGAGATGCTGGGCTGCTTCGTGAACAATGTGATGTTAAGAACGGATATCCGCGAAGCGGGCAGCTTCACAGAGGTCCTGCAACTGACCATGCAGACAGTGCTTGGAGCCCTGAAAGCTCAGGAAATCCCGTTCGAGCATGTACTGGATGCATTGAATCCGCCCCGGGACATGGCATATTCGCCTTTATTCCAGCTATTTTTTATCTTTCAGCAAGGCGGCATGTCATTGGATCAACTGGACGGTGCTGTCTGCACGCCGCAGAAGTGGACTCAGCCGTCTGCTAAATTCGATATCACACTGGAAGTTATCGAACATCTCCACCATTTGGATGTAATGCTGGAATACAACACCGATCTCTATGACAAAAGAATAGCAGAAGGTCTGCTCGCCAACTATGTCTGGATGCTTGGGAATTTGCCGGCGAAAACGCAGCAGACGCTCCCGCAGCTTCCATTGATTTCCCCGTTTGAAGAAGCGGAGCTGCATAAGGCAGGCATCGGCCCGGGTGTTGTTTACCCGGAGCGATCGACACTGTATTCACTGGTGGAGCGGCAAGCCGCAGCCAATCCGTCAGCCGTGGCAATTGTATGCGGCCCTCGTTCCTATACTTATGCCGAATTGTATGGGGCGGCAGAGCGGTTAGCAGCCTATTTGCAGTGCTCAGTCGGCGCAGGGCCGGGCCACCGCGTTGGCATCTGTGCCCGTCCTTCGTTCGAGCTGGCGGCAGGCATCCTGGGCATTCTGATCAGCGGCAGCGCTTATGTTCCGCTCGACCCGGTCTTTCCAGAGCAGCGGCTGCAATACATCGCGGGCCACGCCGAACTGGACTGCATTCTGGTAGATCATCCTGCGGAAGCCGAGCGGTTCGGCGACCATCGCTGCTGCGACATCAGCCCAGGCAGCCCATGTTGGCAGACTAATCGTGCTCTGTCTGACTCCAAGGCATCTGAAAGACCTCATCACGCTTATATGATTTATACCTCCGGGAGTACAGGCCAGCCCAAAGGGGTAGCCGTGACTCACCGGAATGCGGTCCATTTCCTATATGCCATGCAGGATCTGCTGCATATGACATCCGAGGATTCGCTGTTGTCTGTGACGACATGCTCGTTTGATATTTTCTTGCTCGAACTGTTTTTGCCATTATCCGCAGGGGCAACGCTGATCTTCCCACAGGAGGGAAGCAGCAGCGATCCAGGACTGCTTATGGAGAATATGAATCGTTATAAGCCGACCTTTATGCAGGCAACACCGGTATTGTGGCGGCTGCTGCTGGCAGAGGGCTGGAAGGGTTCGGAACACATGACTGTACTCTGCGGTGGTGAGGAACTGAAGCCGGAGCTTGCTGCACAATTGTTGCACCGGGGTAAAGCGGTATGGAACCTGTACGGTCCCACCGAAACGGCGGTATGGTCTCTGGCCCACAAGCTTACGCCGGATGACCTCCTTCACAAAGTCCCGATTGGCAGACCGATCGGACGTACAACCTGCTTGATCCTGGATGAAGCGCTGGCTCTTGTGCCATTCGGAGCCGAAGGCACACTGTACATCGGAGGTGACGGCGTAACGGACGGCTATCACCGTCAGCCGGAGCTGACCGCGCAGAAGTTCATCATGAACCCGCTGGACCAGGCGGGAGGGCGGCTATTCAATACGGGGGACCGGGTCCGGCTGCTGCCTGGAGGAGAAATGGTCTATCTCGGCCGTAAAGACCAGCAGCTCAAGCTGCGGGGCTTCCGTATCGAGCCTTCTGAGATTGAACAGCAGTTGAACCTTCAGCCAGAGATTGCGGCAAGCGCCGTAGTCGCTTGCGACGACGGACAGGGAGAACAACTGTTGGCTGCGTATTGGGTGCCGGCCCCTTTAGCCTCTGGCAAGGAGACCATTCCTGACGAGGCAGACTGGAAGGAAACACTCCGTGAGGTACTTCCCAGTTATATGATCCCGGCACGTTTTGTTAAGCTTGCTGTGCTGCCTTTGACACCAAACCGCAAGGTAGACCGGCAATTCCTTTCACGGCTGCCGCTGGACAAGGCGGTATTAACCCGCAGTTACACAGCGCCGCGAAGCACAACTGAGATCCGGCTCGCCGAGGTATGGGGAGAGGTGCTGAACCTGACCAGCGTCGGAATACATGATCATTTTTTTGATTTGGGCGGTAATTCTTTGTTGGCTGTCAAGCTGCTGACTGAAATCCGCTCCAGGATGCAGGTGGAGCTGACGCTCCGGGAGCTGCTTATCGCCTCCACCATTGCCAACATGGCAACTGAACTGGATGACGCTGCGGTGGCACCTTTGTCAGAGACGGGAAGCTCAGCCAGAGTGGGCTTACCCGAATTTACAGTGTCGCCGCAAGAAGCCTTTGAACCTTTTCCTTTGACCGAAGTACAGATGGCCTATTGGAGCGGAAGACGGACAGGCAGCGCCGCCACTCATGTCTATCAGGAGATGGAGTTTGCGGGTCTTGATCTTGAACGTTTCGAACAGTGCTTCCAGACGCTCATTAAGCGGCATCCTATGCTGCGGGCAATGGTCTTGCCGGACGGCATGCAGCAGATTCTGGAAGAGGTCCCGCCTTACCCGGTGAGAATGGCAGACGCAAGCGGCTGCTCCGAAGCGGAGCGCGTCTCACGGCTGGACGACATCCGTCAAGTGATGTCGCAGACCATTCATACCGGCAGTTGGCCGATGTTCGCCATTGAAGCGACCCGGCTGCCCGAAGGACTGACCCGGCTGCATATCAGCTTTGACCTTATGATCGCCGATGCACTGAGTTTTCGGATTATTCTGGAGGAACTGGCTGCGCTGTATGCCGGAACAGCCCAATTGCCACCACTGGAAGCAACTTTCCGTGATTATGTGCTGTCCTTGCTGTCCGTAACCTCTGCAGACCGTTATAGAATGGCGCAGACCTATTGGCAAGAGCGGCTACCCCGCCTCCCGGCCGGTCCGCATTTGCCTGTTGCGGTTTCTCAAGGCTTGAAGCGGCAGGAATTTAAGCGCTGGAAGGCCGTTCTGCCGGCCAGTCTCTGGTCGAAGCTGTCAGCGGCGGCACGCAAACGGGGGTTAACTTCCTCCGCATTGCTGCTCGCCTGTTATGCGGAAGTACTTGCGCTGTATGCAAAGCAGCCGCATTTCCTGTTGAATCTAACGCTGTTTAACCGTCTCCCTCTGCATCCGCAAATGGAACATTTGGTTGGCGATTTCACAACCATCAGTCTGCTGGAGGTCGATTACCGTGAACCTCTTCCTTTTGGCAGCAGGGCTGGGCAGCTCCAGAAACGTCTGTGGACTGATCTCGATCACCGCCTTTACAGTGGCATCCGTGTGACAGAACAGCTTATGGCCCACAGCATTCTGAGTGAACCGGTTCCGGTGGTGTTCACAAGCCTGCTGGACTTGTCTGACAGGGAGGGGACGACAGCCGGATTTGATCAGATCTTCCAGCGGAGGAATGAATCCGAGACGGAAGCACGCAGTCTGTCGGAGACACCTCAGGTATGGCTGGATCACCAGGTAGCTGAACGGGACGGCGAGCTTCACTACAATTGGGACGCGGCCCTGAGCAAGTTCCCGCCGGGAGTGCTGGATGAGATGTTTGCCATCTATGGAAGCTTGCTGCGCCGATTGGCAGAAGAAGAAGAGGCCTGGGAGCAGGCCCTGCCGCTGGCCGATTCGGGTTCAGCCGGATTCGCACACCGCCTGAGACTGGCGGAAATTGACACACGGCACCGACACAAACAGGAGACGCAGGACATTGCCCTGCATCATGGCTTTCAGCGGATGGCCCGCACTCAGCCCAATGCTCCGGCCCTGATTGTGGGCGGATATACGTTCTCTTACGGAGAGTTGAACCGCAAAGCCAATGCTATAGCGCATCAGTTGGTGGCGTATGGCATACAGCCGGAGACATTAGTTGCCGTAGTGATGGAAAAAGGCTGGGAGCAGGTAGCGGCGGTTCTAGGGATCTTAAAGGCCGGAGCGGCCTACCTGCCGGTAGATGCAGGTCTGCCTGCCTACCGCATTGGAGAGCTGCTGGAGCTCGGACAGGTTCAAGTGGTACTGGTCCAGTCCTCTGTCCCTGTAGGTGATTGGACCACTACCGGTATTAAGACCCTAGAGGTCAGCGAAAATACCGGAAACGAAGAGACGCCGGAATATGGAGGCAATGCAGACGGAATAGGCGAGCAACTGGCCTACGTTTTATTCACTTCCGGCAGTACAGGAACGCCTAAAGGGGTGATGATCAGCCATATAGCCGCGGTTAATACGTTGACCGATATTCACCGCAGCCAGGGGCTGAACCCGCAGGATCTCGTGCTTGGCCTTTCTTCGCTAAGCTTCGATTTGTCCGTATTCGACATCTTCGGCTGCTTGGCGGCAGGAGGCACACTTGTGCTGCCAGAGCCGCAGCGGCTGCGCGATCCAGCACACTGGCTGGAGCTAATGCAGAAGCACCGGGTTACGGTCTGGAACAGCGTTCCCGCCTTCATGAACATGCTATTGATCTATGCCGCATCTGAGGTACGGCTGGACTCCCTCAGACTGTGCCTGCTGAGCGGAGACTGGATTCCTTCTACTCTTCCGGGAGCTATTCGCCGCCTAAGTACTCAGGCCGAGGTTATTGCGCTTGGCGGGGCAACCGAAGCAGCGATCTGGTCGATTCAGTTCCCGGTTCACACTGTCGATCCGGCTTGGACCAACATTCCCTATGGTCTATCCATGTCCGGCCAGCGTGTATATGTGCTGAATGCACGGATGGAAGAATGTCCAGTATCGGTGCCGGGAGAGTTATATATTGGCGGTCTGGGTGTTGCCAGCGGCTACTGGCGGGATGAGCTCCGCTCTGCTGAACGCTTTGTCATGTCGCCTATCACCGGAGAACGCCTCTACCGGACGGGGGATTGGGGCCGCTATGGATCAGACGGGGTCATTGAATTCCTTGGACGCGACGACCTCCAGGTCAAAATCAGCGGCTACCGCATTGAGTTAAGCGAAATCGAAAGCATCCTGAAGACCTGTCCCGGCGTTCAAGAGGCTACTGTGCTTGCTGAAGGAGAGGAGGACGCGAGACGTCTGCGCGCTTTTGTGGTTCTCGGTTCGGAACGGCAACCCATGCCGGACCCGGCTGTACTGCGTTCCCATCTGCGCTCCCGGCTTCCAGGCTATATGGTTCCTTACAGCATAAGCATTCTCGAAGAATTCCCTTTGACTCCCAACGGCAAAACTGACCGCAAAGCACTCCTGGCCATTCTGCCTGAGACGTTTGAACCCGCAGCGGGACCGGCGCAATCCGTATTGGAAGAAGGTATTATCTCCATTTGGAAGGAACTGCTGAACCGTCCGCATATCGGCAGGGATGAGCATTTTTTCGACCTTGGCGGGAATTCGCTCAAGCTGGTTCAAATGCAATTGAAGCTGCAGGGGATGCTGAACCGCGAGATTCCTATCATCGAACTGTTCAGGCATACCTCCGTCGCAGCGCTGGTTGAATTTTTCGGAAGTGCTTCAGTGGACAAGTCCCCTACAGGTATGGAGCAAAAAGCGGCGGACCGTGCGGACAGACGGTTTCAAGCAAGACAGACGCGCCGCAGATGATTTTGAACATAAGGGAGGAAACACAGTGAGCAAGGAACAGTCGGAGCAGGATATAAGCAATGATATCGCCATCGTCAGCATGGTGTGCCGGTTCCCCGGGGTGGATACCGTGGAGCAGTATTGGGAGCTTCTAGCTAGTGGGACGGATGCGCTTCAACTAAGCCCCGCACCGGCAGGACCAGGCATAGAACCCCTGAACCGCTTGGGGACCGAAGGTCTGATCCCGGTGAATACTTCATTGAAGGACACTGAGAAATTTGATGCTGCCTTCTTCAAGCTGACCAGCAGGGAAGCCGAAATCACCGATCCGCAGCATCGGCTTTTTATGGAGAGCGCCTGGGAGGTACTGGAGAAGGCAGGGTATAACCCGCTGAATTATCCCGGACTGATTGGTTTGTTCGCGGGAGTCAGCACCAGTACTTACCTGATTAACCACTTGCTTGCGGACAGGGACCGGAACGAATCCGTCAGTGATTTGCAGCTTATGATCGCCAATGACAAGGACCATATGACCGCCCAAATTGCCTATCGTCTAAATATTTGCGGACCTGTCGTTGCCGTACAAACTTCTTGTTCGACTTCTCTCGTAGCAACGCACCTGGCCTGTGAAAGTCTGCTCAGCGGACAATGCGACCTTGCACTGGCAGGGGGCGTGACGCTCAAATTTCCGCAAGTTCCGGGCTATCTGCATCGCCAAGGAGGGCTGACCGCAGCAGATGGGATGATTCGCGCTTTTGACGCAGAGGCTACTGGGACTGTATACAGTAATGGCCTGGGAATCGTCGTCTTGAAAAGGCTTGAAGATGCACTGCGGGACGGAGATATGATCCAGGCCGTAATCAAAGGTTCGGCAATTAACAGCGACGGCGCTAACCGGATCGGCTACGCTGCTCCCGGTGTAGATGGCCAGGCGGCGGTCATTGCTGAAGCCATGAGCATCGCACAAGTCCAGCCGGATGCAATCAGCTACGTTGAAGCTCACGGCAGCGGCACGCCGCTTGGAGATGATATTGAGCTTGAGGCGCTAAGCAGAGCGTTTGCAGCGGCGCACTCCAACCGTTTTTGTGCAATTGGTTCGGCCAAAACCAACATCGGCCATGTCGAGATGGCTTCTGGGGCAGCCGGTCTGATCAAAACAGCCTTGGCGCTCAAGCACCGGAAAATTCCGGCAAGCCTTCATTTTGAGACACCGAATCCCAAGCTTGAAGAGTATAGTAGCCCCTTCTACGTTAATGATATGCTTGCTGACTGGGATGCCGGGGCACATGGGCGGTATGCCGGAGTCAGCTCCTTTGGACTAGGTGGAATCAATGCCCATTTGGTGCTTACGGAAGCACCGGTTCTGGCGGAAGGGGATGCGGAGAACCGCTGCGAGCTTCTGGTCCTGTCGGCCAAGACAGCAAGTGCGCTGGAGCGGATGTGCGCCAATATGGCGGCCCATATAGAAATACACCCGCAGCTTAATCTAAGCGACGTGGCTTATACCCTTAAGACAGGACGGGCGGTATTTGCCGTTTCAAAAGCTATTGTCTTTCGCGGGCGCACCGATTTGCTGGAGCAGCTAAGGGCTGCGAGTGTAATCGGAACTACACGTCAGGGATCTGCAGCGGAGAGCAAGCAGACTGTTTGTTTAAGCTTCTCCCAAAGCTGTGTGCTCTCTGCAGAGGAGGCTCGCGATTTATACGAATCGAGTCCGACATTTCAGCAGTTGATTAGTGAGCTGTCCGACCAAATCCGCCGCTCATATCCACTCGACCTGCGACATTATGTTCGGTCCGCCCTTGCACCTGAACCATCTTCTGCTACCGCGAGAATGCTGTCGTTTGCGCTGCAATTGGCGCTTGGCCGCCTGTTCCTTGGCTGGGGTATCCAAGCCTCTTCCATCGTTGGTACCGGAATAGGCGACTGGGTCAGACAGGTGTTGAAGGGCGAATGCGCCCTGGAGGATGCTTTACATCAGCCCTACAGCGAAGACAAGGATCATACTTCCGGTCATGCACCTGTGCAGGAGGAGCAGGTCTATGTCCTGAACCTGGGCAAGCCCAGCCAATCCGACGGGCAGATTGCAGCGGCAGGTCAAGTACCCGGACTCTATTGGCTGCAAAGCGAAATCGCCCGATTATGGCTGGCAGGCGCTGAACTGGATTGGGTGCTGTATTACGAAGGAGAACGCAGACGCAAGCTAGAGCTCCCAACCTATCCTTTTGAACGAGGTGTATTCTGGATCGGCCCTTCCAGCGGGCGTGCCACAGCAGATGTTGAGAGTGGAAGCCGCCAAGGAAACAGAATGGCAGACAATAACTATTATCAGCAGAAAGTCAAAGAAATCTGGGAGCAGAGCCTTGGGCTCGAGATCGCGGATGGACAGGAGACCTTCTTCGAGCTGGGCGGGCATTCCCTGCTGGCGACCCAAATTTTGTTTGTGATGAACAAGACCTTCTGTACAGAAATTACGCTCCAGCAATTTTTCGATCATCCTACTGTGGACGATCTGGCTGCATTGGCAGCGGAGCAAGCCGGGCAAGGCATCAGTGCGTATTCTGATCTTCCCGAGGTGCAGATTGCCTTGGCGGAGCGGTATGATCCCTTTCCACTGACCGATGTGCAAAAGGCCTACTGGATCGGCCGTTCGGAGGGCCTAGAGCTTGGAAATGTATCGACCCATATGTATTTTGAAAATGATGTCGCTGACCTTAATCTAAGCACGTTCCAGCAGGCGTTCCAAGCGCTGATTGACCGGCATGACATGCTTCGCTCGGTGATTCTTCCGGATGGGCAGCAGCAGATTCTGCCTCAAGTTCCCAGCTATATAATCCATTCCTATGACCTCACCGCTTTTGGGGAAGAGGAGCGAAGCGCCCATGTGCGGTCTATTCGTGAAGAGATGTCGCACCAGGTGCTGGATTGCTGCCAGTGGCCGTTGTTTGATGTCCGCGCGACGCGGCTGCCTGAAGGCCGGGTCCGGCTGCATATCAGCGTTGATCTGCTAATCGCTGATGCCTGGAGCCTGGAGCTGCTGCTGCGTGAGCTCTCAGTACTTTATCTGAATCCGGCACATGTCTTCGAGCCGCTGACCTTGTCCTTCCGCGATTATGTGCTGGCTACTGCAGAGATTGAAAAAAGCGAATTATTCCGCCGCTCCGAGACGTACTGGAAGGGCCGGCTGGACTCCCTGCCAATGGGACCGCAGTTTGAACTGGTGAAGGAACCGTCCCAAGTGCTGAAGCCGGAATTCAGACGGCGGCAGCATGTCATCTCCGCCCCACACTGGAAGCAGCTCAAAAAGAGAGCGGAAGGTTATGGCATTACCTCTACAGTGGCTTTACTGTCTGCTTTTTCGGAGGTGCTGACGTTATGGAGCCGCAAGGCGCATTTCGCCCTTAATCTGACCTTATTCAACCGTCTGCCGATCCATCCCGAAGTGGGCGAGGTCATTGGGGACTTCACCTCCCTGACTCTGCTGGAAATTGACAACCGCGAACCGGGTGCCTTCATCAGCCGGGCCCAGCACCACCAGCGCAGGCTGCTTGAGGATATGGATCACCGCTATTTCAGCGGTGTGCGGGTGACAAGGGAGCTGCTGGCCAAATACAAAGAGCCATCGAAGGCGATTGTACCCGTAATCTTCACGAGCATTCTGAATCAGACGGAACAAGCTGCGACCGAAGGCCAGCCAGCCCAGGCCTTGCAGGAGGATCGCTATAGTGTCTCGCAGACTCCTCAGGTGTGGCTGGATCACCAGGTGCTGGAACGGGATGGAGAGCTGCATTTCAATTGGGATTCTGTAGATGAACTGTTCCCGGCCGGCATGCTGGACGAGATGTTTGCTGCATATTGCGAGCTGCTGGACATGCTGGCTAAGGAAGCACAAGTCTGGGATGAACCACTGCCCCTGAGTATGGAGCTTTCGCGCAGATTGCCGCACCGCGAACGTCTTCATGAGGTTGCAACATTCCATACCCGGCCACTACTGCCTAATCCGTCACCTGGGTCACTGCTGGAGCGTTACCATAACAATGTAAGGCAACGACCGTCCGCAGTGGCACTTATCGCCTCTGGAGGGCAGCTTAGTTATTCCGAATTGAATGACTACGCCGATTACGTTGCCGGTCAGCTTATCCTAAATGGAACCCGTCCGGGCGAACCGGTGGCCGTTGTGATGCACAAGGGCTGGGAGCAGATTGCTGCCGTGCTTGGGATTCTCAAGGCTGGCTGCGCGTATCTGCCCGTAGATGCCTCACTTCCCCAAGCCCGGATAGCTGAGCTTCTGCGGCTTGGACAAGTCGCAAATGCCGTCATTCAGCCCGATTTGGATCACTCAGATTGGCCGCAGCTTATGCCCGTTGTTCTTAACGGACAGTGCAAGCCGGACGGCAAATACGGAGCAGAGGACCCGGAGGCAGCGGACCGCCTGGCGTATATTATGTTCACTTCAGGGAGCACGGGCGTTCCCAAAGGTGTCATGGTCAATCAGCGCTCTGTTCTCAATACCATTGAAGATATTCTTCACACTTATAAAGTTGGACCGCATGATGTCATGTTCGGCTTGTCTGCGCTGAACTTTGACCTGTCCGTGTTTGATATCTTCGGCATGCTCTCTGCAGGAGGCACACTCGTTCTGCCAGACAAGGATCATCTCCGGGACCCTGCACATTGGCTGGAGCTGATGAACCGGACAGGCGTAACCCTCTGGAATACAGTTCCTGCACTCCTCAGCATGCTTACGGAACTGGTCAAAGATACGAATTCGCCAGTCTGCAGCTCGCTGCGTCTGGCTCTGCTTAGCGGTGACTGGATACCGCTGGGCTTGCCTCAAGCAACCAGCCGGTTGAAGCCAGGGCTTGAGGTGGTCTCTTTAGGCGGTGCTACCGAAGCAGCCATCTGGTCGATTGCTTACCCGGTTCAGGAGGTGTTGCCTGGCTGGACCAGCATTCCTTACGGACGTTCACTCGCCAATCAACGGGTATACGTGCTAAACGAACGGATGGAGGAGTGCCCTATAGGCGTATGCGGGGAATTGTATATTGGGGGAGAAGGCCTCGCTATGGGTTACTGGCAGGATGAACTGCGAACCCTGGAACGATTCATCCGTCATCCTCTGACCGGCCAGCGGCTCTACCGCACCGGCGATCTCGGGAGATATGCGGAGGACGGAAATATAGAATTCTTGGGCCGGGAGGATCTGCAGATTAAGGTACGCGGGCATCGCATTGAGCTAGGCGAGATCGAAGCTGCCCTGAAATCCCATCCGTATATCAAGGAGGCTACCGTAATCAGCCAAGGGGAAGGCGAACGCAAACGGTTGTCCGCCTATGTGACCGTCGACCGTGAACAAGCTTACGGTGTCGCGGGGATGGCCGGGCAGGAATTGATTACGGGGGCAGTGGACCGGATGTTGTTCAAGCTGAATGAACCCGCATTGCGAAATAATCTATCCGGTAAAAGCTACAGTCTGGGTGATGCAGCGGAAGGCAACGATCCATTCTTGCGGCGGCGCAGTTACCGCAGCTTTGTGAAGGAGCCGATTTCCCGGCAGCAATTCGGGGCATTTACGTCCGCTTTGTCACAAAGGACTTTCGATGGTCTTCCTTTTCCCAAGTTCCAATATGGTTCTGCAGGCGGGCTGTATCCAGTCCAGGTCTACTTCCATCTGAAGCCTGGAGCGGTAGAGGATCTGCCTGGCGGGCTGTATTATTACAACCGCAAGGAGCATCAGCTTGTACTGCTCGAAGAACATCCACGGATGGATGCTGCCATTCATGCACCGGGGAACCGTGAAGTTTTTGAAGCTTCGGCCTTCCAGATTTTCCTGATCGGCTGCATGGATGCAATCGTCCCTATGTATGGACAGAAGGATGGGCTGGGCTATTCGATGATGGAAGCCGGGATCATCTCGCAGCTCCTGGAAGATAAAGGCCCTGAGCACGGAATTGGCTTAATTCAAATGGGTACCCTGGGCTTCGATCACATCCGCCCAATGTTCCGGCTGCGTAGTAACGATGTATATCTGCATTGCATGCTTGGAGGCGGGATTACGCCTGAGCAGATGACTCTGTCTGGACAGGTGGAAGAGATGAACCTCTATTCTTCCAATAAAACCACTACCAAGGAGAGCAAACCGGACATCGGCAAAGCCCTAACCGGTTATTTAAAAGAGAAATTGCCTTCATACATGGTGCCGTCGGCTATACAGGAGCTGGAGAATTTCCCGCTGACAGCCAATGGCAAAGTAGACCGCAAAGCGCTTGCGCTTCTGGCACCGCAGCTCCCGGAAACCGATGAAGCGGCCATTATGACGACTGGCGAACTCCCCTCTGGATCAGCTCCGTTGCTGCAGCAGATTGCGGATGCCTGGCGCAAAGTTCTGAACCGTCAGGATATTGGCCTGCACGATAATTTCTTCGATCTTGGTGGTGATTCGATCAGTATGGTTGCGCTCTTCCGCGAATTGCAAGAGGATTATGGAAGCAGGCTGACCATGATCGAACTATTCAGGTATCCGACGATTAAAGATCTCTGTGAATTTCTGCTGGAAGATGCAGCAGATTCACCGCCGCAGGATGGCTTGCCCCTGGAGCGTGAACGGGCTGATTCCCGGCGCAGTTCCCTGGCCCAGTTAGCCGGCAAACAGCGGCAAGGCCGATAAACAACCTAAATTCAGGAGGGAACAGAACATGAAGAAATGTATGCTGCTATTATTTATTGCGCTGCTGGCCTGTCCGAGTGGCACTGCCTTATCGGCAGCCGCTCCAGCGGTCAAGATCTCGTGGAATGGAACACCGATTACCTTTACAGGGGCCACACCGGTTCAGGAGGGCAAGACCTGGCTCGTACCGATCCGGCCTGTCTCCGAAGAACTGGGTGCAGATTTGCTATGGGCTGCCAAAGAAAAGAAGCTTACCCTGTCAACATTTGCCCGGACGGCAATACTGGTTATCGGCAGCAAGCAAATGAAGGTCAATGAGCAGACCATTACTCTTCATGCAGCCCCTAGACAGCACCAGTCCGCCATCCTCGTTCCACTGGAGGCGCTGGAGGCGATTGGGCTTGTAACAGCCTGGAATCCGGCGAAAACCGCAGTGGATCTGAAGCCGGAATTCACCGTTGTTAAAAAGTACGTTTTCCCAATTCAGGTTGCAAGCATCCGTTACCGCGGCCAATACGAGGAAATTACCAAGGTCTTTACCCTGCTTGACAGCAAAGTGAAAGATGTAATCAATGGTCAAGGCATGAGTTTGTATTATGAGCAGAATTATGAATTAGGACATGACACAGAGATTTGCATTCCGGTCAGTAAGGCTGTGGAGGGCGAGTCTATAGAGTACAAGGGCCAGAAGATTCCGATAGTTACCAAAACGCTGGAAGGCGCTTATTTCCTGTCGGTGGTTCACCAGGGAACGCCGGATACGCTGGGTGACGTCTGGGCGCAAATGGACTTATATGCTAAAAATACAGGAGTCCAGCTTACATCACCGTCACGGGAAGTATATGTGCATGAGGATCTGAAGGATTACCGTAAACAGGTTACCGAAATTCAGCTCCGGTTCAAAGACCTATGAAGCCTTATAACGAAGGTAAGTTTTGCTGGGCCGAGCTGGGCAGCGGTGATCCGGCAGCATCCGCTGCATTTTATACCGCATTATTTCCTTGGAGCACACAAACGACAACTATGGAAGATGGGCGAAGCTACACGGTATTCCAATCGGACGAACAAGATGTGGCTGCCATGTATTCCTTAGGTGATCCCAAGCTGGCCTCTTTCTGGGGCTGCTACATTGCTGTTCAGGACGTGGAGTTCTCAGCTGAACGGGCCCAGTCACTGGGAGCGGAAATGCTCATTGCCCCAAGACGCATAGCAGACAAAGGCGCTATGTGTGCATTCCGTGATCCTACCGGAGCGATGGTGGCCTTATGGGAAGCGGCAGAGCATCTGGGCTCGGGCGTTCAGCACGAACCGTACTCTATCGACTGGCATGAGCTGTATACAACAGATCTGAACGCCGCCGCTCATTTTTATACGGAACTGCTGGGGTGGGCAATGGAAGAAGTGCCAACTCCGTCAGGCCGTTATCTCCAGTTCAAAGTTGGAGCAGACTACGTAGCCGGCATGAAGGAAATTCCCCAAGACATGGCGAACATGAGCAGTGGCTGGGGATTATATTTCAAGGTTCCCGGAAGCGAGAAGGTCACTCAGCAAGCGGTAGCCTTGGGAGCTGCTGTGATTATCCCCCTGGCGCCAGTGCCGGGTGGCGGGACATTTGCCACTTTGCAAGACCCGCAGGGAGCTTTCTTTTCCATCCAGCACGGGTTCTAGGCACAAATTCTTCCGGGATAGCCCTAAACAAGTTTGGCTATCCCGGATATCTCAAACAGAATAGTGAGGTAGTGACACAATGACCTACTTGCAAATTACCAAAGAAAACATCGAACAAGAACATATCTGCTGCGCCCTGGGCGCGAAGCAATATGAGCAGGCGGTCCGGGACAAAAAGCAATGGCTGAGTGAACGGATGGAGGACGGGCTGGTTTTGTACCGGCTGAATGACCGGGCGAAGGTTTTTATTGAATATTTGCCTGCCGAGAAGGCTTGGATCCCGCTTAATGCCCCTAACTATATGTACATTAACTGCCTGTGGGTATCTGGAAGACACAAGGACAATGGTCATTCCAAACAGCTTCTGGATAAGTGCAAGGCAGATGCCCAAGCCTTGGGCATGGATGGCATTGTGCATATTGTCAGTAAGAAGAAAATGCCTTATTTGAGCGATAAACGTTTTTTTGAGCATATGGGATTTCAAATCACCGATGAAGCAGATCCTTATTTCGAGCTGGCAGTACTCAAATGGAACGATGAGGGGGAGCGCCCGTCTTTTGCACATTCCGTGAAGCCTGCGCCAGCCACGGGCGACGGGATTTGTATTTATTACACAGCACAATGTCCTTTTGCCGTTGGCGTTTTGGAGGATTTGCGGTCAGTGGCGAAGGAGAGGGGTATCCCGTTTACGGCTCATCTCCTGACTACCCGGGAGGAGGCCCAGGCCGCCCCTTCGGTCTGGACAACCTTCAGTCTGTTTCTTAATGGTACGTTCATCACTCACGAGATTATGAGTCCGGGCAAGTTCGCGAAACTGCTCGACAGCGCCAAATAGTAAGGATACAGGGAGGAAGAAACTTGAATTTAACTTATCTTACCGCTTCCGATGTGATCCGGCTGCTTGAACAGGGTGAGGTGAATTCCAGGCAACTGCTGGATCACTATTATGGCCGGATGGACCTTGTGAATGAAGGGCTCAATGCCGTGGTGCAGCAGCAGCGGGAAACTGCCTACGCCCAGGCGGATCAGGCCGACCGGGACAGAAAAGAAGGCCGGAGGTACGGGCCACTGCATGGTCTGCCGCTTACGGTTAAAGAGTCATTTAATGTCAGCGGGATGCTTACAACCTCTGGAGCCCCGCATTTAAAACATAACATTGCTACAGAGCATGCGGCCACGGTGCAACGATTGATTCAGGCCGGAGCGATCGTTATGGGGAAAACCAACGTGCCGGTGATGACTGCAGACTGGCAGACCTATAATGATCTATACGGCACGACCAATAATCCTTGGAACACAAACTTGACACCAGGGGGTTCATCTGGCGGCAGTGCGGCCGCTTTGGCGTCTGATTGCACGCCTGTGGAATTCGGCAGCGATCTGATCGGCTGCCTGCGGATTCCTGCGCATTATACCGGTGTATATGCCCACCGCTGCAGTCTTGGAATGCTTTCGCTTAGAGGACATGTTCCCGGCAATCCTCCCGGTGACCCAAGCGAACCCGATTTGTCGGCGGCTGGCCCGCTGGCCCGAAGCGCCAAGGATCTGCGGCTGATGATGGATGTACTGTATGATCCCTGGGTAGATGTGCCTGTCCCTCCTGATTTCCGCACCAACACATTAAAGGAGCAAGCGAAGATAAAAGTCCTGACCTGGTTTGAAGCTCCGGGGCATGAAATAGACGAACGTATTAAACGCAGATATGCTGATTTTACCGCAGGTTTATCAAGGATGGAGGGGGTGGAGGTTCACCACGGAATGCCTCCTGAGATCCAAATGGACAAGTTGTTCGACCTGGCTTTGAAGCTGTCCGGACGGCTTGTCGGCACCTCATTCAATTCAAGGCAGCGCCTGACTGCAAGTCTGGCCTCCCTTGGCCTGCGGGCATCCCGTTTGGTGACGAAGGCTTTTCCTGAAGGGCTAGAGGACTATTACCGGGCAATGAATCAGAGTGAAGGGGAACAAGAGGAAACGGACCGCCTGCGTCAGGAATATAACCGTGTGATCACTTCCTTACTTCAGGAATATGATGTTCTGCTGCTGCCCATCAGTCCCGTATTGGCAATTCCCCACATGCAGCAGGCGGTAACTAGAAGGATTCTGGAAGTGAATGGAAGAGCAACTGGATATAACGAGCATTTAATCTGGAATATCCTCGCGACTGTCTTTGGACTGCCTGCCACAATTTTGCCGCTGAACCGCTCTAACGATGAATTACCTTGTGGAATCCAGATCATCGGTGGGCATTTCAAGGATCATATCACCATTGACTTTGCCGAAATATGCGAGTCATTGACAGAGGGATTTCAAATTCCTCCTGGCTATTCATAAATGTACTACTCACCTTACATTTTCAAAATCACGATAAATATTATTTTCATCTTCAATAGTTTACGGATAGAAATGAGTATTAAAAGCACAAGGCCGCGGCTATGTGCTTTTTTATTTGGCGGACGCTTATGCCGGGCAGAGCAGTATAGCCGCCCGCCTGCTCTGATATGTAATCGGCTCAAGCCGTTTCACTTTGCGATGCCTCGCGTTCTGCGGCCGATTGTACCTCAAGCTTACGGACAAGGGACGGAAGTGAAAAAAGGTAGAAGAAGCTGACCGCTACTGTACATAGCGCGAGTATATAGTGCAGCCAAGTCACCGAAATCCATGCGGGAAAGGCCAGGGCGACAATGCCCAGTGCCATGGAGTGGCCCAGCATCATGACCGGATCAATCAAAGCATTAACCCGGCCCATATTACGGGCGGGAACCAATTCGGGCATCCAGCTGCCAAGAACGATATTGATTGGCGCAATTGCAATACCCGCGAGCAGAATAATGACTAAGTATACCTCGACCCGACCGGCAAAACCGAGGCCCCCAATAAGCAGGCTGGCTGCGAATAACCCCGTTATAAGCACCGGAGTCCGGGTGAAGCGGGCAATGAGACGAGGACCGAGAATGCTGCCCAGCAGGAAGCCGATGCCAAGAAAAACGGTAATCATCGAGGAATAGACGACATAATTATCCGGACTCAGTTTATATTTCATTGCAAAAATCGGAAGCACAGCAAACACACCATTTACGATCCCAAAGAACAAAAATCCGCTGATAAGTACGAGCAGCAGCCGATTTCCAGCGATATAACGAAGACCCTGCCAGAAATCTGTAATGAGGTGCGAAAAGCGAAGCTCGCGAATACGGTTCTTGCCGTTAGGCATTCGGGCATTCTCGGGAAAATCCCCCCAGGCCAGTAGCAGACCCGAGATTAAAAAACTGGCACCGTCGATGATGAGAGCGCCTTCAATTCCAATAAAATGATAAGCGGTCGCTCCCAGACTCATCCCGAATAACATGAACATTCCCATAACGATCTGGTTCAACCCCGATGCCTGAACATACTGGTCATGACCGATGCTTCCCTGCAGCAGCCCCATCTCAGCCGGACCAAAAAATTTGGAGATCGAGCTGCGCAGAAACAGGACCAGAAAACATAGCACGATTAGATCGTAATGCACGAATACCAGCAGCAGCAAGGTCAAACCGGCACGGATCCAATCGCTGTATGCGGCGATATGCTTTCGGTCGAACCGGTCGGCCACAACACCGACGATCCAGAATACTGCCAGTGTAGGCAAGGAATACATCAACTCCGCGGTCGTTGCCAGTGAGGGGCGCTCGCTGAACCGGTCTACCAGATAATAGGCAAAAGCCATGTTGCCGACCACCGTACCCAGTTGGGAAGCAAAAGCCGCAATAAACAGCTTGCAGAACACAGGATTGCGAAAAAGTGACTTCATTGAATCTCCTCCCTTAAACTCAAGAAATCCATTGCTTGGCCGGCTGACGGTTGAAGCAGACTGTACAGATAGTGAAGTAGTGCATTGAATTGCATACTGGTATCCGCTTGCTTGATGCCAACCGTGATGGAATGTGTAACGATACCTTCCTGAAAGGAGGAGACCACCCTGGATATCTCACTAAGATCCATGACTGGAGTAAATTCGCCGCGGCTTACCCCCGTCCGAAGCAAATCTGCAAAACGTTCGATGCCTCTTTCGTACCGTCTTTCAAGCAGCTCTCTGCGTGGAGAATCACGCCAGCCGACTAGAAAATACTCGTAAAAAGCAGACATCATACCGCCGCCCTCCATTTGCTCCAAATCATGAAGCTGCTGGGTATAGAGTGTGATAATGACTTCCCACATGGATGATGAAGCAGCCTTCAAGTATTCAAGATACTGTTCATACTCAAGATCCTGACGATCCAGCAATGCTTCAAAAATTTCCTCCTTCGTTTGATAATAGAGGTAAATCCAGCCCCGGCTCATGCCTGCTTCCTCGATAATATCCTTCAGCGAGACCGCGCCGTAGCCTTTTCTAATAAATACACTTTTAGCAGCATCCAATATCTGCCGGCTTCGCTGTTCTTTCCGGTGATCCGTCAATCGGGGAGACATTTACCCGCCGCCTTTCTAATTATCCAAAATGAACCGCGTGTCATTATTATTTTAATGACACGCGGTTCATTTTGCAACAAATAAATAGCGTAATAATCTATAATTATTAATAAGATTCTCTTGTTATATTGTCTTTAAATTCCAGGTTATTCTCCAATGGAACTAAGTTCTTGTTCTCCGATGTAAGAAGACAAGAACATAGTGCCATTAGAACCCGAGCCAGGCGAGGATATCTCACGAAATAAAAAACCACTTAGGCTCGGAAATCCCAAGCTCAAGTGGTTAATCGTGCTTTTATATCTTATAACGACCTTAAGTTGTCGGGTTCAATGCCCCTTGATACTCATTCATTAAATTGTCGATAATCTGCTGTACGGACAAAATCTCTTTAATCTCATGGACTCTGGACCCAGCAAAAACCAAACCGTTCTTAACATCTCCTCTAAGGGAAGTAAGCAGGGACTCCATTGTACAGAAGCGATGTGAACAAACCTTTAGACAATCATAGCATTTGACTATCTTTAATTTAGCATTATCACTGATCCGGTCCGTAAATTCATTCCGAATCGCTCTACCTTCTAGACCCACTGTAGACTTGATGAGGACAGTATCTCCTTGCTGAGCATCTACATACTTTTGCTTGAAGGCTAAGGGAGCATCACACTCATGGCTTGCCACAAAACGGGTACCCATTTGAACACCAGATGCGCCAATCCGAAGGGCTTTTGCGATATCATCCCCTGTCAGAATCCCACCCGCAGCAATAACCGGAATGGAAACGGCCTCTAAGACTTCAGGAAGGATATCAAACATGGATCTGTCTGTACCTAAATGGCCTCCAGCTTCGAACCCTTCCACAACGACTGCGGAGGCACCAAGTCTTTCGGAAATTCTGGCTAATTTGGCGGATGAAACAATAGTTACCACAGGAGTACCATATTCTTTACCCCAAGCATAAATATCTCTAGAAATTCCGGCTCCAGAAATAATAAAGTCAACCTTTTCTTCCAAAGCAACCTTCATTTTTTCGGCAAAATCCTTTACTGCGAATAGTACATTCACACCGATATAGCCACTCCCTTTAGAGAGTTCTCTTGTTTTGCGAATATGCATTCTCAGCTCTTCAGTAGTGATCCCTGTACCAGAGATGGTGCCGATCCCGCCTGCATTGGCTACAGCAGCGGCTAGTCCACTTAAGGATATACCTACGCCCATTCCACCTTGAATAACAGGAACTCTGGATTTAATATGTCCGAATTGGATTGTTGGAAGTTTCAATTACACACCTCTTTCACAAATTGTAGATATCATAAAAACTCCTATGGAGTAATTAGCTATAACTTAACACAGTTAAGTCTTTCCCGATGTGACTGTGAGCATGCTCAAACTATGTTAAATATCATGTCTTTCAAGTAGGCCTCTTTTTTATGAAACTCTATTAACGAACGATAAAATTGTCTTAACTGGAAGCCATTCTTTAGATTGTGTTATTCTGTCTAATAGTGAACTCAATTTAGAGAGCGGGATGTTACTTGAAAAGAAACATATTATATATTGAAGATAATGAGAAAATAGGCAATTGGGTAAAAGAAGAATTGGAGCGGCGAGGATTTTCAGTTCAGTGGCTGCTTTCTGGTGATGGAGCCGAAAAAGAAGTGAATCAGCATGAAATCGTTATTTTGGACATCATGTTACCCGGTTTAGACGGATTTACTGTGGGAAAACGATTAAAAAAGGCAGCTCCTGCTGTTCCTATTTTGCTGTTAACTGCCCGAACATCGATAGATGATAAGGTAGAAGGTTTACAATTTGCTGATGACTATTTAACGAAGCCATTCCATACGGATGAATTAGTTGCTAGATTAGAAGTATTAATCCGTCGAAGTGGCGGAACACATTCCGAACGTATTTCATTAGGAAATGATATTGAAGTAGATCCAGAAGTCCAAATGGTATTTGACAAAATCACAGGAGAAGAAATTATATTGACAGGGAAACAACATCAAATTTTAATGTACTTCTTACGCCACCCTAATCAAGTGTTACCAAAAGAACAAATCTATGAAGCCGTTTGGGAAGAAGCTTTTATAACAGGTGATAAAACATTAATGGTACATATCCATCGACTGCGCCAAAAGTTGGAACGTCATCCGGATTCCCCAGAGATTATTGAAACGTTGAAGGGAATAGGTTATCGGGTGAAACTATGAAACAGACTAAATCATTATTTCGTCGTTTTCTAAAAGGACATTTTCTATTTATCTTTTTTCCTCCGATTGTACTTATTTTCTTATCTGCGTTCATTGAGTCTCCTTTTAATGAAGAAGAGCTGAACAAGTTAAATTATTTTTACGTTGTACTGCTTTTCTTTGGTTTTATTATTGTAGCATTTGTTGTAATATCTTGGATTTTCTTCTTGAGGCTTCGTAAACGTCTCACCCGCTTACAGGAAGTCATGTCATTTTCAGCTAATAATTTTCCTAAACCAATATCTGTTCAAAGAGATCGTATGGATGAAATAGACCAGTTAGGAAGTTCTTTTAATTGGATGATTCAGCAGCTTGAAGACAGCCGCAAGCGAGAATATGAAGAGGAATTATTACGACATCGGCTCATTGCGAATTTATCTCACGACTTACGAACGCCACTTACTATTTTGAGAGGACATATCACCAGATTAAATAAAGAAGCAATAAGTTTAGAAGGACAAAACTCATTAACAGAGATGAACCATACGATTACAAGAGTCGGAGATCTAATGGATGATTTACTTTCCTATACATTGCTTACATCAGGGAAACATCCTTTCGGGCCCACTTCAACAGATATTGGACGTTTAGTAAGAGCATCTGTTGCTGCGTGGTATCCTGTATTTGAAGAAAAAGAAATTCAGGTTGATGTTGATTTACCGGCAGAGGAGACTTTTTATTGGAAAGCAGATCCTAAATGGATGACACGGGTTCTGGACAATTTATTTCAGAATATTCTTCGCCATGCAGCAGAGGGGAAATATGTACACATTATGGTAGATGTAGAAAAAGAACAGATCCTTGTTGCAGACAGAGGTCCAGGTATGGATAACTCTTCCTATGAGCATGGGGCGGGGATTGGTTTATCGGCTTTAAATTATATGTTGAAAAAAATGAAGCTGAAAGCTGACTTTACATCAAATGAAAACGGCACAAGAGTGGTTATTGGTAGAGCTTAACCTAAAGGTAACCCAGAATTAAACAGCATGATCACCGGGATGTAACTTTGCTTCTTTATAATTAGAACCATAACAGAAAGGAAGTGTTATGGTTGCTTACAATTGATAACTTAGTCAAACATCGCGGAACTGGGGAAATCTTATCAGGTATTAGTTTTAAAGCTAGACCAGGTAGAGTAACTGGTTTTTTAGGTCCAAATGGGGCAGGTAAAAGTTCTACACTTCGCATCCTGCTTGGATTAGATCGTGCCACCTCAGGGAGTGCGCTAATTAATGGAAAGCCATTCGCAGAATTACATAACCCTCTGGCAACAGTAGGTGCCGCACTTGATGGATTTGGAGCTCATCGTATGCGAACAGGACGGGCACATTTGCGTTGGATTGCCCGTGCGGCAGGATTGTCCCGCTCACGTGTCGAGGAAGTTCTGGAAATAGTGGGTCTTACTAATGCGGCTGGCAAAAGAGTTGGAAGTTATTCCCTTGGTATGGGAAGAAGACTTGGAATGGCTGCTGCATTACTAGGTGATCCCCAGATATTGATTTTAGATGAACCCGTAAACGGGCTCGACCCAGAAGGAATTCGTTGGATTCGGACATTTTTACGTGAACGTGCTGATTCTGGAAACACGGTGTTATTATCCAGTCATCTAATGGGAGAGCTTGCAGAGACTGTTGATGATGTGGTGATTATTAAGCATGGAAAAATCGTTGCAAATGGAACATTGGAAGAAGTAATAGGTAACCATTCCACGCTGGAGGAAGCCTTTTTTGCCCTGACATCTGAAAATGCAGGTGAGGTTGTATGAGAGCATTCAACGCGGAACTATCTAAATTGTTCTCCCTGCCGGGCATTTGGCTTGCCTTGCTTATTGGAGCATTTGCCCCAGCGGTCATTGCTGCCTTGGACAGCATAGCACAAAAAGAAGAGATTATAGCTGGAGTTAGCACACGGTTAACGGAAGTTGGCTATATCGGGTTAGCTCTTGGTGTGCAAGGCGTTATTATTCTTGGGGTGCTTGCTGTCAGCAGTGAGTATTTGACAGAGAGCAGTGAATCTGGTGGAGGACAACAGATTACAACAAGTTTAACTGTTGTTTCATCCCGATTTCTTTTTTTGCTGGCAAAAGCAGGCGCTGTGACAGTGATCAGCATACTGTTATGTATTGTTGCTATTATGACAACTGTGTCAGCAACGCATCTTATTCTTGGTGAATATGCCCCTGCATTTGAATGGTCTAAACTTATCGGTGCAGTTTGTTACTGGACATTCACTGCTCTTTTAGCCTTTGGGATAACTATTCTAACAAAGAATGGTATTATCCCGCTTGCTGTGCTCATAATAAATTCTTCTGTTGTATCATTTAGTGTCCTGCTTTCTAAGGTTACAAAGTTGGCGTTTTACTTACCAGATAGGGCTGGCGCTGAAATGTTTATGTTTACGAGCGACAGACTTCACACCCCGTTCACAGGCGGTGTAGTCATGTTTGCCTGGGTAGCCGTTATTTTCATTGTTGCAGCTATTGTATTCCATAGGAGGGACGTTGCATCATGAGTGTCTCATCTAGTAGAAAGATAACACAAATCCTTGGTGCTGAACTGGATAAATTAGTTACATTACCATTGATATGGCGCACTCTTATGGGTACCTTCATTCTTAATTTAGGTTTAGCCGCAGCTTTTACTTCTGCTGGTCTACAAGGAGCAGCAGGAACGCAAAGTATACTGAATATAGGACTTGCTTCTATGGGATATCTTCAAGCAGGGTTCATTATTCTTGGTATCTTCGCTACTTGTTCGGAGTATACGGGTGGACAGATTCGAACTACTTTAACTACGATACCTTGGCGTGGGTTTCAATTATCCACGAAGCATTTGGCATTGGCAATTATAACCATTCCTGCTGCATTTATTATTGCTGCATCAGGTGTACTATATACTTTTATTATGATGAGAGACACAGCAGTAGTGATTGAAATAGACACAATGATAGAATCATTAGCAGGTGCAACAGGCTATCTAACCTTAACCACACTTCTCAGTGCAGCTATAGGTGCTTTATTAAGACGAACTACTCCTGCTTTAGTGGTACTGCTTGGTTATTATTTCATTGTCAGTCCTTTGTCGAGAGATTTTCTACACAGTATTAAAAATTATTTTCCGGATACAGCAGGATATTATATGTATATGCCGCCTTCCTCTGATGAGATAAATGTCCTTACACCCATGCAAGGGACAGGTATTTCAATGTTATGGACACTGATCTTTTTTACAGCAGCTATTGTATTTTACCGTAAACGAGATGCGTAAGTTTATTCCATCGATGAATCCCACGGGATGTTCTTGAGAATATTGAGTGGGAATAGCTTAGGAACTAAAATACTCTCTTTTATCTGCTTGTATAGCAAATAGAAGAGAGTATTTATTATATTTCGATAAGTAAAGTAGTACTAGAAGTATTTAATTTGTAATTCCAAAGCTAGTATTAGTTATATATTTCGGTTTATTGCTATGCAGGACATGAGAAGGGTTTCACAGGTTTAGCTGTCATGATAACGCTCTTTCTGTGCCTGTTCATACTCCGTTCATATTGCCGTCACGAAGGGGACATCTTGGTTGATTACACTTTGAATATGTCGCTAGCGCGGCTCTACAGATATAAAGACAGGAGAAGATGAACGTGGCAGGAACGGTGGAAATCAAGACAGGGAACAGAATCCGCAAAAAACAGAAACTATGGTTGAAAATAATAGGAGGTCTTCTCGGGGCGCTTGTGCTATTCATGGGCATCTTGTTTATCGTTAATGTGATCAGTAACGGGGTCGAGAAAAAGAAAATCGAACCGTACGGCCAGTATGTCAATGTGGATGGTAAAAAAATGAATGTGTTTATTCAAGGCAGCGGCGAACAGACAATCGTCCTTCTTCCTGGACAAGGAACTCCGTCGCCAGTACTTGATTTCAAATTGCTGATCGATGAATTGTCTCCAGAATACAAAGTCGTAGCGATTGAGCCGTTCGGATACGGGTTGAGCGACGAAACTGAGAAGGAAAGAACAACAGAGAATATCGTCAGTGAAGTTCACGAAGCTGTGCAGCAGTTGGGTATTGACCGTTACGTTCTTATGGGACATTCCATCACTGGACTATACGGAGTGTCTTACGTGAACAGCTACCCGGATGAGGTTCTTGCTTTTGTCGGCATCGACAGCAGTGTTCCGAATCAACCCGGCATGGATGTCAAATTGCCTCTGAAATCCATGCAGTTTCTGCAAAAATCAGGTCTGATGAGATTGTTCCAAAAGGTGAGCGAAGATCCATATGAGTCACTTGCCATCGATGAGTATACTAAAGAACAAATGCGTCTCATTTCGAATCAAGTCGCGACCAATCCAACAATGATGGATGAGCTCAGACATCTCGGTACCAATTTTAAAAATGGAGAACAGCTTACCTACCCTAACGATTTGCCGGTGCTTCTTTTCGTCCAGTCGAATAACGAGAACAATGAGCAGTGGGTTCCGCTGCATGAGGCACAAGTCAAACAATCGGCACAGGGAAAAATGATCCCGATGGAAGGCTCACATTACCTGCATCATACGAAATTCAAAGAAATCGCCGGGGCATTCAAAGCGTACATGAAGCAAATACAACCTTTCAAATAATAAGAGGAGGGAGAGAGTTTGGCACAACCAGCAGGAGAGGAAGTAAGGAAGCGTTCAATAGTGAAAAGAGTGCTGCATATTTCATTAAAAGTAATCGCCGCAGTGGTTATAGCTATTCTACTTTTTATCGCCATCGTATTTACTGTAAACAAAATCAGCAGTCATTCAGAACAAAAAAGAATGGAGCAGTATGGTCAGCTTGTGTCTGTAGATGGTAAGCATATGAATGTTTTCATCCAAGGCGAAGGCGAAGAAACCGTAGTGCTTCTTCCCGGTTATGGAACAGCGGCGCCCGCACTTGATTTTAAGCCACTCCTATCAGAGTTAAGCCCTTATTATAAAGTCGTCGTGATCGAACCTTTTGGTTACGGATTGAGCGATCAATCCCGGAAGGAGCGCAGTTCAGCCAACATTGTAAGTGAAATTCATGAAGCGTTACAAAGTCTCCAGATCGATCGTTACACCCTTATAGCTCACTCTATTTCCGGGCTCTATAGTCTGGATTATGTGAACCAATATCCAAATGAAGTGAAAGCCTTTATCGGGCTGGACAGCAGTGTTCCGTCACTAAGCGAACAGAAAATTGATTCGTCTGATACAGAACCGGTTAAATGGTTCCGCAACCTGGGCTTTGCCCGGTTACAACTGAAACTGAGTGCTGACCCTTATGAAGGACTGCCCTATGATAAAGCGGCTAAAGAACAATTGGACATCTTGATACGCAAAAACATGTATAATACAACTCAATTAAATGAGGCAGTGAGTATGTATTCCAACTTTAAAGCAGCAGAAAAACTCACTTTTCCTGCCAATTTACCTGTCCTTTTCTTTCTTCAGGCGAATCACCCTGCGACGGACCGATGGATTCCGGAACATGAGAAGCAGATACAGAACTCTGTACATGGAGAAATGGTCTTATTGGACGCGGGACATTATCTGTATCGTTCCCATTCTAAAGAAATCTCTGAAAAAATAAGGGGATTTACGGGAGGAATAAACTCAACAGATTAACAGTCTGGTACCATCATAAATCGCGCGCTGCGCGATTTATTTTGCGTTGCAGTTACTCTCTTTTACGAACAAAAGGAGGCGAAAATTGATCTTTTCTGAAAAATCGGGATGTCAAAGTGAAAATCGAAATGACAGGAATCTGCGGAAAGGATCTGGCCCCCAATATTTCCAACGGCGACAGCCTTGAACTAGAAAATAAAGTTATAGACTGCCGCTGTTTGTTGAAATAACGTTTCCTTTTAGTTCAAAGCCACGTGGAAGTGAACTAATTTTCGTCCTCTGCAATATGCTTCAACAACTTGGCTGGATTACCTGCGACAATCGCATTTGCAGGTACATCTTTTGTTACTACCGAGCCCGCCGCAACAATAGAATTGTCACCAATCTTCACACCTGGCAAAATGGCGCAGTGCCCACCAATCCAGACATTGTTGCCAATCGTAATCGGTATGCCGTACCCAGTTTTATTTCGGTCCTTCGGTTCAATTGAATGACCCGCTGTATAGATTCCGACGTTCGGTGCAAACATGCAATCGTCGCCAATGTGAACTTCAGCCATATCCAATATGGTGCAGTTATAGCCAGCATAGAAGTTGCGTCCCACATGAATGTTATAACCTACGTCACAATGAAAATTATGCTCGATGCTTATTCCTTCACCAGCGCTTCCAAACAACTCTCGAATCAATCTTTCTTTCTCTTTCCCATCCTCAGGGTCGCAGTCATTGAAAGCCTTAATAAGCTTCTGGACACGCAAGCCTTTCTCCCGTAGTTCATCCGTTCCACGTTCGTAGTAGAACTTTCCTTTATTAGGTTCGCTCATAAATATCCCCTTATTCCAACATTTTACTAAGTATATACGATAGGGCGTTCACATAAAAACTATTCTGATATGATCTTGGATTGAAATTACAATCTGTAATAAGATTTACGTTGTCAACAATCACCATTTACCGCTTCTATTATTTTATAGCAGAGCATTGCCATTTCTGCAGCGGATTGCTTCGCACCGCTTCTAATCCAACTTGCAGCTACACTGTAGATGGCACCGCTCCAAAAGTAAGCAGCGTAGTTGGTAAGTAAGGATACATCTTTTGATCTAATCAATTGTGCGTCTTGCATTTCGCTAAGTATAGTATCTGCCATGTTAACTTTCAGGATAATTTGTAAGCAGTCGATATGTTGTTCTAAAGTGTGAAATAAAGCAAGCCAATAATCATAAGAGTTTCTAATTGGATGATGCAGATTCATCGCAGCAACGATTTTATCTACAATTTCCTTCATCGTACTCTGTAGAATATCTTCTTTGGAGTTGTAATTCCGGTAGTAAGCAGTGCGGGACACCCCGGCCCGTTTAACGATACCTGTAATCGTTATATCCTCAAAAGCCTGATCCTTCATAAGCAGCACCAAAGCAGCTTCAATACTTGATCTAGTGATTCGATTTGATTCCTCATTTGATAACCTGAGGCCTTCCATACGTTGTAACTCTGTATCTTCTTTCTCAGACATTACAATCTCCCCTTCTTTGTTAAGCCCGTTCTATCATGCATTGACCCTGTTTGATATGATGTTACAATTGTAATGTCAGTTCGAATGTATGTTATTTAATGAATTTTGTCAATTGAATTTAAGAGGGGAAATCTTATGAAAGCACTAATTCTTGAAAAACCAGGGGAACTGGACAGCCTTACTGTTGTTACAAATAGGGAGATGCCAGAACCCAAAGATAATGAGATCAGAGTGAAGGTCTATACAGCAGGATTGAACCCTTCGGATTACCAAGTGGCTGAGTACGATGGTCTGGAGTCCGAGAAGAAACGCGTTCTGGGATTAGAAATTGCAGGAATTGTAGATGCCGTTGGCAGCAGCGTGAACAATTTTGAAATTGGAGACCGCGTGTACTATCTTCGCAGCATTAATAATCTCGATGGCGGATTTGCGGAATACTCTGTGACTACAGCTCACACTGCAAGCAAACTGCCGGATGAAGTGCCTTTCGAACTGGCAGCGGTAGTTCCGGCAGCAGGATATACGGCGTATCAAGCGATAATGCAGAAGCTTAAGCCGCAATCCGGTGGCACCATATTGATTCATGGCGGTGCAGGGGGTGTAGGGGGATATGCGATTCAATTAGCAAAAATATGTGGATTGAAAGTGATTACTACTTGCTTAGGAAAAGATATCGACTATGTACGCGTTCTTGGGGCAGATGAGGCAATTGATTTTACTAAAGGAAGTGTATATGAAGACATCTTGAATCTGACTAATGGCCGGGGTGTTGATTACGTTTTAAATACGATAAGTCCCGATAGTGCAACTAAAGACCTTGAGATTCTTGCCTTCGGCGGCGAAATGGTTGTAACGGCTGGATTCCCTGATTTTAGCAGAATCCGTTTTTATGATAAAGGGATGTCTTTACACGAGATAGCACTTGGTGCTGCTCATACACAAGGTGATTTTAATGCACAATCCAATCTGGCAAGAATTGGAGATCATTTTGGTAAATTGCTTGCAGAAGGAAAGATTGTACCTCCACAAATCACAACGATAACCATGGAAGAAATTCCATCCTATTTGAAAAAATTAAAAGAAGGCAAGATCACCGGCAAGGTTGCAGCCAGAGTCATTTAGGAGCGACTATTTGCAAAAGAGGGATCAATGATCGTTCTGATAGGTAGACGGAAGGAAAAATTGGAGGGGATTTCGGCGTTAATATCTCTATCAAACGGCCAATCCTGTATAATATCAGCAAATGTTACATGCCTAGAAGATGTGAATAAACTGCGCGAGCAAGTGTTAAGCCGTTTCGGGAGAACACTTTAGCTGTTGAGGAAAAAGAACATGGTATAAGGTTTACGTGGATTCATTTGTAAAAAACATGACTAAACGCCAATCAAATTGCAGTAAAAAACATAATTAAACGACTGTAAACAACCGTAAATAATCGGTTGTTTTTTGCATTAGATGCATTAGAAAGGGGGTACTCGGCAAATGGACAAGAACATGGTACTATTGCCGATTTGATGATTATCTAAAAGCTCCATTCCAGAAGGCGATGTTATATGAAGTGTAGTAATGGACCGTGGAGCGGATCTGTAGCCCGTTGTTGTCCAGACTGTTGCTACCAAAATGCTGGAGATAATAGTCATAGGTTCTCTCAGCATTATAAAACGATAACTCCGAAATATTGAACCCCTATCCGAAATTCAAGCCATATATAACAGAGATTTTATAGTTTATAATGTATTTCATAAAATCCATATAATTACATCAAAGAATTTAATTCGCAATAAAAAAAGAATATATTTCATTTTATGAAAGGAGAATATGTATTGCCGGAAATATTAATCATAATCCCGAGATAAAAATTATATATAGGATAGGTGAATAAAATGATTGATTTATTACAGTTACAAAAAAGAGTTTATCAGAATAAAATTGCGAAAGGATTTAATGTTACTGATATTTTTCAAGAATTTTGTTTTATATATGGCGAATTATCAGAAGCTTGCGAAGCTTATCTGAAAAAGAAAGACGATTTGGGTGAAGAATTGGCTGATGTTGCACTCTACTTAATAGGGCTTTCGGAACTTCTAGGAATTAACTTGGAAGAAGAGATAGTGTGTAAAATGGAAAAAAATGAAAAAAGAATATACGAAAATAAAGATGGTGTACTTACAAAAGTAAAAGAATAAAACTTTCCCCCACTCGGCACACGATATGACACCTCATGTAAAGATAGGGGCAGATCCAATTGAAGCAGGTGACTACATCATTCCAACCAAAGAAGTTTTACGCTTAATGGACAAAATGATGAGCGTAGTTTATTGAACACAACTCACTGGAGTTGTGTTTTGTAAGAGGACAAGAATATATACCTTTTGAAATCCGCGCAGGGCGCGGATTTTTTATTATGGCTTTAGCCAGTTGAGTGCGTGAAACGCGCGAAACAAAAAACCACCCGCTATGCGGGTGGAGGGATCGAGGGTTTGACCAACAAGACCATTCCGATAAAATTGAGATGTTCAGGCGAGGCGAAGGGAATGGTCTTAGATGGCAAACAGAGCTATAGTTTAGCTCACACAAAGTGGATGTGCAAATACCACATTGTATTCACCGAGCACTGTGGGTCTAAATGAAGCCAACGTAGTACCGTAAACATTTTTTGAAAAAGTCGTAAATAGGCGACGATGGTAGTGTATGCAGGGTAAATACAGGCCATTGAATGTTGCGAATGTTTTATGAATAAAAAACTAATTTCCGCTCAGTTAAATCTGGCTCTGATCTTAGATGTATCGAGCGGTCACTTATTGCTTCGACGTCCTGCCGGTCATGGGTAACAAACAGGCAGGTCATCTCCGCTTTCTTTAAGATCGTCCGCAGCTCGGAACGGATCGATTCCTTTAGCCCCGCATCGAGGTTGCTGAAAGGTTCGTCCATCAGCAGAATCGTCGGCTTCTGCGCCAGCGCCCGAGCGAGCGCCACCCGTTGCTGCTGCCCGCCGCTGAGCTCATGGGGATAACGTTCCTTGAATTCGCCAAGCTGGACAAGGTCAAGCATTTCCTCCAGACGCTTGGCCCGCTCTTTTCTCGGAAGCCGGTGAAGGGCGAACTCGATATTTTTCCGGACATTCATATGAGGAAAAAGCGCGTAATCCTGGAATACCATCCCGACACCCCGTTGCTCCGGCTGTACAAAGGTACTTTCATTGACCACAGGAGCGCCGTTAATCCGGATTTCCCCTCCAGCCGGAATCTCCAGGCCCGCGATCAGCCGCAGCAGCGTGCTTTTTCCGTTGCCGCTTGCGCCGACAATGCCGACAATATCCCCTTTTTCAATGGAGCAGGAGAACCGTTCGATAACCGGGGGAATCCCCCGTCCGTAAGAGAACGAAAGATTATGGATTTCTACAATACTCATTTTTCCCACTTCCTGTCTAAGCGATGCATTACATAAACCGAGATGAAGCTGATGAAGATAATAAGCAGAGACGGGATGGATGCTTCGAAAATTTGTTCGTCGTTCGCGTACCGGTAAGCTTTTGTAGCCAGGGTCTCGAAATTGAAAGGTCTGAGTATCAAAGCAAGCGGAAGTTCCTTGCAGATTTCCACAAAGGTTAAGATACAACCGCTCATTACCGCCCCCTTGATCAAAGGCAGATCCACTTTAATAAATGTTTTCGTCATCCCAAGCCCCAGCATCCTGGATGCTTCCGTAAATTTCTGTCCCGTTTTCTCAAATCCGACTTCCACAGCATTGAATCCTGTAGCCATAAACCGGATCACATAGCCCATAACCAGCATGGCCAGGGTTAAACTGAGCACAAGAGGTGTTCCGTTTAATGCAAACTGATGATGAACAGCGGCCCAACCTTTATCCAACTGCAGGAACACGACCAGCACACCGATGGCAATAATCGCTCCAGGAATGGAGTAGCCGGCGGTTACCGCTTTGGAGAGAAAAAATGAAGCTGTAGAACGCGAACGATTCGCAGCGGCTACAATCAGCGCAAACACCATAATAATCAGGGTGGAAACAGCAGCCACGGACAAGGTCTGATAGACAAGATGGACAAAGTCCCCATTCCACATGGTGTCAAAGGTCCAACTGGCCCATTCGATCAATTGAAGAAGCGGAAACAGGAAAGAGGCACACCAGACAATCATACAAAACACGGCTGCCGATATTCCCGGCAATCCGGTAAGTCGTCTTGGCACAAGCGGTCTCGATTTGCTGGTTGTAGAGCTGTAAGCCCGCCGTTTGCGAAGCAGCATTTCGACAAAGAACAGGCCTAGCACAATAATCATCAGCCAGGCGGCAAGGCGCATGGCCGAATCGGCATCGTACATCCCGAACCAGGTCTGAAAAATTGCCGTAGACACGGTCTGTATTCCGAAATAGCTGGTGACCCCGTAATCGCTCAGCACCTCGAACATGACCAGACTGACGCTACCTGCGATCGCCGGCCGGGATAATGGAAGGGCGATACGGATATAAATGGACCAGCCATTTCTTCCAAGCAGCCGGGCGTTCTCAATATAAGAAGCGCTCTGTTTTTCCAGGAACGATTTGGTGATCAGGTATACGTAAGGGAACAGAAACAAGGTGAATGCAATAACCGCGCCCCGCATTGAAGAAAACGTAATAAGTTCCTGATCGGGGACGATCCCGAACCGGTTCCGAAGCGTGGTCTGGACAACACCGGTGTAGCTGAACATCGTGCTGTACGTAAATGCGGCAATATAAGGAGGAATCGCCAAAGGCAGGACCAGCGCCCACCTGAAGAACCGTTTCCCCGGAAAATCAAATACCGCTACTAGCCAGGCTAGCGTGACACCGAGCAGTCCTGTAAGTACGGCAACCGTCATTGTCAGCTGAACCGTCTGGGCAATATAATCCTTGACCAGGTACTGCCTGATTTGCACCCAGTTTTCGTTCGGCGGATCAAAGATCGAGAGGAATACGAAAAAAATGGGCAGCAAAATGACTGCTGCCCCCGCTAAGCTTACGATCCGCCAAACGCTAAGGCGCCTTTTTAACTTTACCTTAACTGCGCTTAGATGCATATGTTATTTCCAGCCTGTTTTGTTCATGATCTCAATCGCCTTGGCATTGTGAACGCCCAGTTTGTTGAAATCGATTTGCTGCGCTTTGAAAGTTCCCCAGGATTTGAGCAGTTCAGGCAGCTCTGTTTTTGCATTTACCGGGAACTCATAGTTTTCATTGGTAACCATGGTCTGCGCTTCTGCGCCGGTCAGGAATTCAATGAGCTTCACGGCATTTTCCGTATTCTTGCTGTGTTTGATTACGCCTACGCCGCTGATATTCACATGAGCGCCTGTTGTTTCCTGGTTCGGGAAGAATACACCGATGTTTTGCCCGACCTTCACTTCTTCAGGATCATCCGAGTTCAGCATCAGACCTACATAGTAAGTATTCATAATCGCAACATCGCCCACACCGGCAACGATAGCTTTCGCCTGGTCACGGTCGTTTCCTTCAGGAGTACGGGCCAAGTTGGCAACAAGTCCTTTGGACCACTCTTCAGCGTTCACCTCTCCGTTCAGTTCAATGAATGACGACAGAAGGGACTGGTTATACAAGCTTGAGGAAGGACGGACAAGTACTTTACCTTTCCAAGCAGGGCTTGTCAGATCCTCGTAGGTGGACAGTTGTTCGGGTTTAACCCGATCCTTAGCGTATACAATCACACGGGCGCGTGTGGAAAGTCCGATCCACTCATTGTCGGGATCACGAAGTTCTTGAGGTACGTTTTGATCGATGGTTTCCGAAGTTACCGGCTGAAGCAACCCGGACTGCTTGGCATTGTTCAATACGCCTCCGTCAACGGTAAGGAACAAATCAGCCTGTGTGCTTTCTCCTTCACGCTTAAGACGCTCAATCAATTCCTCTGCCTTGCCATCGATAAGATTTACTTTGATTCCGGTTTCCGCAGTGAATTTTTCATACAGCAGGGCGTCTACGTCATAACTGCGAGCGGAATAAACATTTACTACTTGCTCAGCAGCCTGTGCAGTTGGCTGGTTCTCCCCCGAGTTAACGGCGCTTGTTTCATTGGTCTTGTTGGCACCGCAGCCTGCCAACAGTCCGACAGTCAAGATTCCTGTAAGCAATGGAACTAAAAACTTTCTATTCATCATACCAAAACATCCCCCTGAAATTATAATGATTCTCATTCTCATTAAGGGATATGATAACTTTTATGATCTCTTTATGTCAATAAAAATAAACTCAACTGATTCATCGGGAGTCATTTTTTTATGCATATTGTCATCGTTTGGAGTTGTTGCAGGCGATGTAGTCCTCAACATGTTTCCTTAGCTCTAGATAGATCTTACAGCTTCGATACTCCAGGTCATACTAGAGCTATCCTGTTCTAATAATGGGTAACACTGTAGTGTATTCCCCTTATCATGGTTCTAAGCGTTCTAGCTCCTGGAATGGAACTGAGATTATGGATTACGGAAAGAAACCGTTCGTCATCAACATTGAGCAAGTAACGAAACTGAATAATACCTTTCGAACTGCTTTATGGTCGGGAGAATATTTTCAAGTTACAGTTATGAGCATTCCGGTTGGAGATGACATTGGTTTAGAAGTACACCCTCATACAGACCAATTTATCCGAATTGAAGAGGGCCAGGGTCTCGTTCAAATGGGTGACTTAGTTTATGTTATTTACGCACCACCAGAACATCCGACCGGAACCATACATGTTACAAAGGTGGAGGCAATGGTATCACATTGATAGACGACGCTTTAAATTTAGTATTTATAACTTCAGTTTCATTCAGCAGACAATTATCGAAATTATCGAATAGAACAACTGATTTGAAGAAACATAATGTCAAACATGTACGCAATGCGCCAACATTAGTCCCCTCCTTAGTTAAATGAGCCTTTCACCGGATAAAGTTGAGTGAAAGGCTTCTTTCTCGTGTTCATATCCTTTTGCTATCTTCATAACTTCTTCATAAGCTGCAAATTTGTTCTTCATAACTCTCTTATATAGTGTAACTATAAGGAGGAGATACAAATGAAGAAACTTTGGATTGGATTATCAGCATTGGTACTTGTTATGGGGATTGGAACCGCTGGCGCTTACGCTGCAACAGCAAACAATGATACTAACGGCAGCAGTTTTTTAGGAAAAATGCTACCCTTTGCCAAACAAATGCACCCAAACCTGTCAGAGGACCAAATCAAGCAAATGCATGACAATTGCAGCACTTCAAACGGTACGGGAATGTCAGGAATGATGCAAAATTCTCAATATAGCAGGGGTATGATGAACTTCTAATCCGATCATGATAAGATAAGACCTCATAGAAATGAGGTCTGTCTCATTTTAACAACAAAGCAGGTGATGAAGTTCGTGAAAATTTTAGTAGTGGATGATGAAGAAAATATCCTGCAGGTCATTAAGGCTTATTTGGAAAAGAATAATTATATTGTGTACAAAGCCGACACAGGAAGAGGCGCGATTCATCTTTTTGAAACCTTTCAGCCCGATCTGATCGTGCTGGATTTGATGCTTCCGGATATGACCGGAGAGGAAGTATGCAGAATGGTACGTAAATCATCGAACGTTCCGATACTCATGCTGACTGCAAAGAGCAGTGAGGACGATATGGTGAATGGGCTCATGATTGGAGCCGATGATTATATTACCAAACCATTCAGCCCAAGAGAGCTGCTCGCCCGGGTGATTAGTCTTTTAAGAAGAACCAATCAGCGGGAACAAGGGAATATGTCACTGCTGTCATATGCGCAAGGCTGTTTAACAATGGATTTGGAACGTTATGAGGTGAGAATTCACGAGGAGCCCGTATCCCTTACCCATATGGAGTTTAAGCTGCTGGAAATTTTAGCGAAGCATCCGAAGAGAGTGTTCTCACGCCTTGAACTGGTTAACCTTACCCAGGGTGATACCTTTGAAGGATTCGAGCGAACCATCGATGTTCATATCAAGAATATTAGACAAAAAATTGGCGATGACCCTAAACACCCTGTTTTTATCGGTACAGTATTTGGAGTGGGATATAAATTCTTGGTGAGTCCGGATGAGAAATAGAGGCGGATTGAGCAGAAAGCTTCTTATATCCCATGCCGGTGTGGCTCTTGCTGCGCTTCTGTCTATTGTCCTGCTTGTCAACATAGTAATGAATGTTTCGTTCAACCAATATCAGAAAAACCAGGAGCGGGCGGAAATACAAACGTTACTGGAAGATCTAAAAGAAGCTTATAATGAGTCAACCAGCCAATGGAATACAAATGTATGGATGATGATTTCGCACCAGGCGATGGTTAGTGAATATATCGTTCGTGTATATGACAAAGACCACCAATTGATTTGGGACACTAGCCAAATGGGGATGCAAAGAAAAGTGAATTCCCAGCCTAAGCAAGACACCATTACAAAAGCAATCGTAAAAGACAATCAGCAGGTCGGGACAATGGAATTTCAACCATTGAACGAAACATCGCAAAGCCAAAATCAGCAGTTTCTGCGAATGTTTAATACATTGTTATGGGCCGCAATGATTCTCGTTATTGCCGGGACGTATCTGTTTAGCAGCTATATGGCCAAAAGCATTAGCCAGCCTCTTTTAGAGATTAAAGATATCGCTTCGCGAATGAGGGAGGGAGATCTCACTTCCAGGGTTGAAGTTGTAAATCAAAATACAGAGATTGATGACGTGGGGCGTGCGCTCAATCATTTGGCTGAAGGGTTGGAAAAGCAAGATCAGTTAAGGAAATCACTGACTGCTGATGTGGCGCATGAGCTGCGAACGCCCTTAACTACTATACAAAGCCATTTGGAAGCTTTTCAGGATGGCATATGGGAACCGACGCCGAATAAGCTTCAAGTGTGTCATGATCAAGTCCTGCGACTGGTTCGACTCATCAGTGATTTGGAAAATCTGGCTGCAGTAGAGAATCCAATGGTTCAGCTGAAGACGGAGATCGTATCTCTTAACGATATTGTTGAGATGTCGTTAAATACAGTAGCCAGCCAGTTTAGGCATAAAGGACTTTCAGCTGACCTGATAAGTACAAATGACGTTTGGATCACAGGGGACCGTTCGCGGCTCGTTCAGGTATTAGTAAATCTGATAAGCAATGCATTCAAATATACGAGTTCTGGAAGTATTCATATTGAAGTGTTAAAAGAGAAAGCAGAGGGCGTAGTCATCGTATCCGATACCGGAATGGGAATACCTGAAGATGAACTTTCCTATATCTTTGAACGTTTTTACCGCGGGGAGAAATCAAGGAATCGGAAGACTGGCGGAGCCGGAATAGGACTAGCGGTTGTTAAAGCCATAGTGGATGCTCATGCCGGATCTATTCATGTTGAAAGTGGGAATAAAAAGGGAACTACTGTTTGTGTTCGTCTTCCATTAATTCGATGAAAGGATGAGAGGAAATGATGATGGGTTATGGCTCTGGGTTCGGAACATTTGGATTAGTCATCAATTTTTTACTGATCGTAGGTGTAATCTATTTGGTGATAAAATGGGTTAGGGGCAATGGGAATTCACGATTTATTGACAATACTCCAGAGAGAATCTTGGATGAACGCTTTGCAAGAGGTGAAATCACGGAGGAAGATTATTACCGGATGAAGAGCATTTTGCGGGATTGATAACATTAATGGAGATATGGCAAAAGAACAAGGAGCCCTCATTTGATTTATCCCCCTCCTGGTTTGTTTATAATTCTAAAATTATCATCTTTTGGGGAGACGAGAAATATTCCCTTCAAGTAGACACTCGTAAAAAACCTAATGTTATTACTAGGAACGAGTACACTTGGAGGGGATCCTTTTATGGCCAGAAAAGGACAAGTATTTCAACAGTATACGGAAGATTTCAAGATGGCGGCGGTCAGGGAGTATCTTAAGGGATCAGCCAGCTATAATGTAGTGACAGAAATGTTGGGTATTCGGAACAGCACCCAACTGAAAGTGTGGGTGAGAAAGCACTGAAGCGAAGGATACCGACTCTTTATCTGGAGGGGCTGAAACAAAGGCTTGCTTTGGCTATTCTGATGTAACTGATAACAATGTAGGTAACTTTGTGTCATTTATGTAGGCAACATTGTGTCAATTTGTGTTGTCCTAAAAGGGAGAGTATATATCAACCTACATACATATGTACAAAATACGGGTTTTGTGAATAAGTATCATGTAAATAAACCGGACCAGCCTAATTTAGCCGTTATTGCTTCTGATCTGGCTTATTATGCTTGTGGTATTATAAATGATATTTTACTACTCTTTATCATTTTTTTAGAATATTAATTTCTTTGCATGATACTTTTCATTTCATTTATTTAATGTGTTCATTCAATACGATATTCTGTAATTAGACTGTACTTGGTGATGTAACTCGAATCGTCTGAATTATCAAATGAATTTCTCCGGATCTTACTTAATTCTGATCCTGCAGTCCCAACTGCAGGATTTGCCGTTAATTCATTTATTCCTTTACTTATGGATCCAATTAGTCCTGTTAATTAATTTGGCAATAAAATTTCATTTACACTGTTAACTGCCTCATTATGAGGTTTACATTTTCTCAGATTAGTTGATCCTATTTTTTAACTCATGTCACCTCCCTCTTTTATCATCAAACATTTACCATATAATAACATTTTAAAACATGGTCCATCTGAATATTTTGAATTCATCATGAAGTCCTTCACTTAGTTAGCTCCGAAACCTGTATTTCAATTTTTTCGATGCATCTAAATCTGGACTTCTATAACATTTGTAATGTTGAAGCAATTATAACCCCCATTTGATTTTTCAGACATAAAAGTGCCGCAATCAACTTTCTTTCATTGATTGCGGCACTTTTATGTGATTTTCATACAGGATTTATTTATCTTGAAGTTTATTAATTAAAGCTAATACCCGGTTATTCTTTGTTTCTTCCTTTTTAGCAATTTCAATATAATTTATCTGCTCTCGCTTAATGTAATCAGGCTGAGTTAGGAATGTATTCAGTATGTGGTGATCTTCAAGGCTTTTTGAAATGTAATCCGGCAAAACAATATTACGGATTTCCTCGCACTTTTTAAGAGTTACATGGATTTTGTCACCGAGCTCTTTATGTACGGCTCTTCGAATAAATTCATTATAAACAAAATAATGCCCATTTTTTGAGGGCAACAACGTATGGTCAAACTCGTGCCCGTCCACGGTGATTTGAACAGATACTTTACCATTAGTATCGAATACTTCCCTTACTGAATATGGGAAATAAACTACTTTCCATTTCATTTTACCTTCCAGCATCTTTATCTCACTATCAAATTCATAAACCATATTGAATACACTCCTCATTGTAAAGAAGCTGTTTTCTATCACTCACGTTATCATAGCCACTTTACTGCTTCTAGGTGGTTCGAATTCAGTATATTGTTGCAATAACCTATATGATGTTGAACATGTCGGATTTGCATTAGGATTACATCAGTTTTGGTTATTTCTTCGTATAGTACACATGGTTCCAATAATCTGTCATCAGTAAGTTCATCCAAAAACCTACGGGCCACACTCAATATCTCCTCAACATACTCCGTCATTTCTTCTTTAGTAGGGTAGTCAGAGCACTCCTTATCTAGGGCTTCTGTTATATCCTTGCCGAAGTCAGGTATTTTGAATTCTTCATCCTTCTGCTGCCTAAACCAAAATTTCATACTGGTTGTAGCATGAAATATCTGCTTCCAGTATTTTTGCTTGGCATCCATCCAAAAATCATCAGGACATACTTCGATAAGTTGCTTCAACATTTCTAACGTCGGTTCAAACTGTCTTCTTAAGACAGCTACCATCTTGTCACTCATGCTCATCAACTCAATTCTCATAATTTAGTATTGTGACTATATTCTTGATTTCAACAAACAAAACCTTCTCATTCTCAGCAGTGCTATTGGCAAATTTGTGAACCCCCAAGCTAGTTCCACCCGATACGTATTTCAAATAGTTTCCTGATCACTTCAGCGTTCGTCGCTCAGGCTGTATCGCCTTTCAACATTCAGTTTACGCGATCTAATAAGCACTCTTATACATAGAATAAAGTAAAACAGGCTGCCTCTAGGGCAGCCTGTCGTAGTTAATGTTATTTTCGAACCGAAAAAATGAACTTCTCCAATGATCCTATATCGGTAATGCTCTGATTACAAGCATCGCTCTCCAGACATACGTACTGGCCAACAGAAGAAATATTATCCGGTGAAGCGTTCGCTGGCTTGGTCTTAACCGTGAGGAATGCAAGCTCTTGATGACGATTACAGAACAAGCAGTACCCTTTCTTGTTAGTGGGCGTGATTCTTCCCTCGATACCAATGAACTGTCCTTCGAACGGATAGACAATGAATAATTTGTTCGTAGCTATGTCTACCCAACTCAGATACGTTACATATCGGAAGTCGATAGATCCTAAGTCAGGCACCTTCAGCTTCTTATTCTTAGGAAATAGTTTCTGAATCTGCTTCAACGTAATTGGTGGAAATGGCTCCAGATAGGGTTCTAATGCGCTCAAAAATCTCTGGAAATCATATGCACTTTCGAAGGTCGATATTTGTTCCAGCATTTGCTGCTGATCATTTGTAAGATTAGGAATGGCTTCAATAATATTCGCAGCTGCACGATATCTTACAGTCTTCAAGACGTTTCGATCCGCGACGGTTCGCAGCGTTTTCTGCAAAAAATCCGTTTGTTTCTTAATGACGTTATATTGATGGTTTCTAATAAATGGTGTATTCATAGCTCTTCAGCCCCTTATTTTTTATATAAAAACATAAGGTGCAAAGCCTATTATTAGAAACGATAAAGTCAAGGTTGGGCGATCGTATCCATCCTACCGCCCCCACGCAAAGTATCGCCCCAGATTAGGCTTTGCATGAGGACTTCCTAGCTAATGAGCAATTCTGCTTTGCCATCAGTAAAACCCCCAATCAAATTCACATGGGAAAAGTATATCAAGAAACCCCAGGAGGTGCAATTTTTCTGTTTCCCTCTCACCAATTTTATCGCCAATACATGTAAGCGGTATCAAGATAAAAACACTCTCCGCTCTCTTGAAAATGTACCTGTAAGCTTCAATTCCTCTCCGCTCTGCATGCTCATACCTCAGCTCAAATGGAGATAAGCTCTTTACAATAAAGGGACCGCATAAATTATGCTGTCTATTTGGCATGTTATCTGTAGTAGTCAATGAGTGCATCACTCAAGCTAAATTTTACCACTCCCTCCCATGCTCCAGTTCAGTTGACTGACGTTCTAAAAAGGTTTACATTTAAATAGTTAAACCATATTAACTATTAAAATATTTAAAGTATATTTTTGAGGTGATGACTACTGGACAAGCAGGATCAGCTATCTTATTTAATCAGCCGTCATATGTTGACACTGGTAGCGAGCTACACCAAATTACTGGACAACAATTTAACGGCGCCCCAATATTTTATTTTGCAGACCCTGGCGAAGCATGACATGCAGACCAGCTCCTATTTTGCCAATGTGCTGGGTGTAACGCTCTCCGCCATCACCAATTTAAGCAGTAAGCTCGTTCAGAAGGGATATATTGAACGTGTGGTATCTGAAACTGACAGGCGCCAGGTGCACTTGAAGATTACAGACCAAGGGCGTGAAGTCGAACAACGGATGCTGGAACGGTACAAACAGCTGACAGACGGATTATGGAGTGAATTTTCCGGCACAGAGCTGGACCTTCTCATCCATTCTTATCAGAAAATGATCGATCACTTAGAGCTGAATATGAACAAGAACAATACACAGTCACAGGAGGAATAACACATGGGAAGATTAGATCATAAAGTAGCGGTTATTACTGGAGCAGCCGGCGGCATGGGTAAAGCAGACGCCCTATTGTTCGCCAAAGAAGGTGCCAAAGTTGTAATTACTGACTTACAGGAAGAGAAGCTGCAGGAGGTTGTCCAAGAGATCCGGGAAAACGGCGGCGAAGCCATTGGAATAAAGCAAAACGTTGTCTCCGAAGAAGATTGGGCACGGGTCGTTGATGAGACCTTGAAGGCGTACGGCCACATCGACATTCTCGTCAACAACGCCGGTGTTTCTGACCCGACTCCATTTATGGAACAAACCGTGGAACGCTGGGAGAGAACGATGGGCATCAATGTAACCAGTATTTTCCTCGGACAAAAAGCAGTCATTCCACACATGATCGCAGCCGGCGGCGGCTCGATTGTCAACATCTCTTCGATCGCCGGGTTGACCGGCGGAAGCGGCGCAGGTCCATACACTGCCAGTAAAGGTGCCGTACGTATGCTGACGAAGGCCACTGCTGTAGATTATGCCAAGCATAATATCCGCTCCAACTCCATACATCCCGGCTATATCGAAACTCCAATGACCGAGGATCTGCTCAAGGATGAAAAAATGAAGCAATGGTTCTTCGCCCAGACCCCGCTTATGCGCCTGGGCACAGCTGAGGACATCGCCAAAGGCGTCCTGTTCCTGGCTTCGGATGATTCCTCCTACATTACAGGCATTGAGCTGCCAATTGACGGCGGATACTACGCTAAATAAATAATTCTAGGCTGCGCTTCTGCATTTACAGCAAGCTGCTTTGCACACCAAAGACCCAGGTTGTCGGATTCCCTCCGCTTCCCGGGTCTTTTCTCGTTTGAAATCTGTATCGGAAATTTAGAAATTCAAAAATCATGGAGTGAACACCGCTAAACCGCCAAATGTACTGTACCGTCTTTGTAAATATCTACTCTTTGCGCGCAAAGCAGCATGCCCAGTCCATTAGCTTGACCTTTTTCTCTTAAGTCTCTCTCTCTGCGTTCCCAGATTTCTCTGTCATGGATAATGTCATATAAATAGTAGCTCTCGGAATTAGCACCTTCCATCTCTTCCACGAAGATAAAGCTGCCTTGAAAAAGTGCCTTGAACCACTCAACCGCTTCCGTATGTGAGCTGAATACAGGGAGATCCTGTTCAAACCGCTCCGACAAATAACGTTGCTTCAGCCTGCCGATCCTTACATAATATTCATCAAGCGTTTGTGGAGTAATCATATCAAAGCCCCCTTATGCTACACTAAAAACTTTTTCCAAAAATATCATGTTCCTCAGCGGAGGGATATGATATTCTTCATTCTCGGGCAACAACAATCACTGGCGGATTGTTCACGACTGAGCATGACGGGTATTGAAATGTAGAGAATACACCACACCATTTATAATAGGGAGGCTATATCTTTGGAAAATACGGATTGGATCTCACTCGCGGCACTGATACTCACGTTGCTGCTTATGCTCAGGGTAATCAGTCTCAATAAGCGAGTCAACGAATTGCAGTCACAGCTGGAACGGATCGACAGCCGGTCAGCGATGGATGGAGGTTTTATTAAGACGGGGATTGCTGCCCCGACGCCGCAATTTGTGCAGAATATTGATTTAATGCCGGATTTGGAGAACAGGCTGCGCATGCTGCTGGCCGAAGGCAAGAAAATCCAAGCCATAAAAGTACTGCGTGAAGCGCGGGACTTATCCCTGATGGATGCCAAAAATTTTATTGATGATATGGAGCAGGGGAAATAAGGAAAGCTGTACCCGCTTGAATCAGAAACGGCTGCGCCCTCCTTAAAGGAATGGCGCAGCCGTTTCTTTGCAAGTTATATAATCCTATATATCCTTACTCATGAAGATACGTAACGAAACCAGATAAGATCCAAATAGGATTATAATATAGGCCAAACCACTGATAACCGGGATCAGAATGCTCTCGGTCTTGCCTGTGCTGACCCAGTTCGCCAGATCAGGTAACCATGTCATGAGCTTGGTCAAAGCGGCGAAATTAAGCATAATTAACATGATAAAAATAAAATTGACCACCTGAGTCCCTTTTTGGCCCAGCCAGTAGTGCAGCGGCAGGTACACTGCGGCTAGCAATGGGAAGCTCGCAATGCACAGGGCAAGCTCTCTCCAGGCAATGGGCTCTGTGGCCCGCCCGGTAAGGAAGGCAATTCCATACAGCAGCAGGGTACAAACCAAACTGAGCAGGCAAGAAGGAATCAGCGCCAAATATTTGGCCATTACAATCTGCTGCCTCGGCATAGGGAGACTGATCAGGAATTTCTGATTGTGCTGCTGCACATCCAGTGTACAGGAATTGATCAGGAGCAGCATGGCCGGAAACAAGGCGAACATGGTGTAGCCATCGAAGTTGGTGTAGCCCATAATGATGTAGTACGGAACAAGCAGCAGCACGAACTTTTGCACCAGTACGAAGTCTTTACGGATAAGATACAACGAGTTATACATGCACATCACATCCTTTTACAGTAAAATACATGATTTCCTCCAGCGTTGGCGTCTCGCAAATTGCATTGTCCTTGAAGAAGCGCTCCCCCTCTGCCCGGTTCCCGACCAGACCCTCGAAGCCAAGCGCACTTTCCCGAATCCCAAGGAACAAGCGGCGGACATCGCGGTCAAGCAGCTCCTTGCCGCCTTTGACCAGCAGATATTTCTCCGTCAGCGCTTCCTTCATCTCATTAAAGACCATCTTCCCGTCATTGATAAAGACAATATAATCGGCAATCCGGTCAAGATCTGTTGTGTTATGCGTGGAGAACAGAATCGACTTCTTCTCATCCTGAATATGTTCAGTGAGCAGATCCAGCATTTCTCTGCGGAACACAGGATCTAGACCCGATGTAGGTTCATCCATTATGAGTAAATCGGCTCCATGTGACAAGGCAATCGCCAGCGAGAATTTAATCTTCATTCCCTTGGACAAATCCTTAATCTTCTTGCCTGGCGGAAGCTTGAACAGCTCCTGGTATTTCAAGTATGTATTCTCATCCCAGCGGCTGTAGAAAGGAGCAATAATCTTCTTCATCTGCTTGACGGTAAGCTGCTCGTAGTAAATATTCTCATCCGACACATAACCGATTCTGCTCTTGATGGCCGGTTGATGCTCCTGGTTATCAAGTCCGAATAGGCTGATCTCTCCCTGATCCGGATGAACCATGCCCATGATCATTTTAATCAGCGTTGTTTTGCCTGCTCCATTCGGGCCGATCAGACCGGTAATATACCCTTCCTTCATCGCCAGTGAAATGTCCTGCAGCGCAAAGCGGTCATAACGCTTGTGCACGTGACTCAGCTCTATACAGTTACTCATCCCTTCTCCTCCTCATATAGCAGTTTCAGCATGTCCACAATCTCGGTGTATTGGAGTCCAAGCGCCCTGCTCTCATCAATGACTTCCTTCAGCTTAAGCTCCATAATCCGCAGCCGCTGCTCCTTGATAAATTCCTGATCAGCCCCGGACACAAAGGAACCCTTGCCGACGATGGAATTGATCAGCCCTTCTCTCTCCAGTTCCTCGTATGCCCGCTTCGTCGTGATGACACTGATCTGCAGCTCTTTGGCCAGCAGGCGGATAGACGGCAGCGGTGTCCCGGATACCAATTCACCCTGTAGAATCAGTTGGCGGATCTGCCCCACAATCTGGGCGTATATCGGCTCACCCGAGGTACTCGAAATCAAAATGTTCATGTTGCTGCACCATCATCCTTTTGTAACAATGTAGTTAGTGTATATATGTAATATATACATTATATATAGGTATGTCAATAATATCCTTTTATAGAACACAAAAAAGGCTGAACCCTCAATTGCTTGCGGGTTCAGCCTGAAGTGAACAGTCTCTTCTCATCATCTTCAACCAATAAATCCGGTTGTTCTTAAGAAATGGCGCACGATGTCCAACTGGTACTGTACCCGTAAAGAGAAGTCCAGACTCCAGCAGGTCTCAACGGTGACCGCCTTCGTACCGAGAATTTCCTGAACCGCCTTCCGCGAGGTTCCGTTTCGCTCACGCCGCCGGATATTGAAATGATAGGAAGACTGAGTTATGGACCGGTTCATTCGTTTAACGATTTGTTTGGCCACTCTAGCTGTGCGGCTTCCTGGACTAATAATCAAAGTCTGGCCAACCCGTTTGGGATTTTTTTGTGATAGTCCATTCGCTTCATGCAGATCCAGATACCACGAAGGGCCATGGTGCTGCGCCAGCTGAAATAAGGCTCCTGCCAGCGAATGGCTGGCCTTCGATTTACCACGGTAAGGAAAGGTCCGGTTTAAATCCGGCTTGCCTCTGATCTTCTTACGGTAAGCCTTTTTATTCACCAGAGGGACTATAATAAGTCTGCCTTTTAGGAGGATCAGCTCTCTGCGGGTGAACATTCCCGCCAGATTTTGCGCTGCACGGATGCTGGCTGGTTCATTCCCGTGTATTCCAGACACCACCATAAAGACCGGGCCGGGACGTAGGCCGCTAACGACATAATAGGGAGTTGCATAAGACGTATCTGGCGCAAGCATACTTTTCTCGACGAACACCGAATCTCACCTCCGGAGCGGTTCCGTAAAGGAATATCTATATATAAGTATTCGTACTGCTGCTTACGGTTTGGACACTCCGGGAAAAACATCGTCCATTAGCCTCAGCAGGCTCCCTGTTTAGACAGACAAAAAGCCCGGTTTCCCGGGCTCTGTTAGTCATACTTATATGCTATTGATACTGCGGCAGCCAGTCGCCGTGGGCAGCTATCAATTCATCACACATGTTCACAATATCATCCATCGACAGCTCTGCCGCCGTATGCGGATCTAGCAGGGCCGCATGATAGATATGCTCTTTTTTGCCGGTGATTGCCGCCTCTATGGTCAGCAGCTGTGTGCCAATGTTCGTGCGGTTCAGAGCGGCACATTGCGGAGGCAGATCCCCCACAAAGGTAGGTGTAACCCCGCTGCTGTCCACGAGACACGGAACTTCGACACAGGCCTCCCGTGGCAAGTTGGTGATCAGACCTGTATTCATCACGTTGCCACCGATCTTGAACGGTACATTCGTCTCGATCGCTTCCAGAATATAAGAGGCATATTCATGCGAGCGTTCATGCTGAAGCTCGTGGTTACCGACGAGTTCCTCGCGCAGTTGCTGCCAGCGGCCAATCTGCTCCACACAGCGGCGCGGATATTCGTCGAGCGGAATCTGGAAGCGTTCGATCAGCTCCGGGTAGTTCCTTTTTATAAAATAAGGATGGTACTCCGCGTTATGCTCAGACGATTCTGTAATGTAGTAGCCGAACTTCAGCATCATTTCATAACGTACCATATCTGTGTGAGGCTCCAGCTGTTTCTCTGCCGCACGGCGCTTAATCTCCGGATAAAGATCCTTCCCGTCCTTCGTGACCTCCAGCAGCCAAGCCATGTGGTTGATTCCGGCGATCTTCGCCTGCACTCCCGTCTGGTCGATTCCAAGGTGGTCAAATAATCCGGGGATACACTGCTGCACACTATGACACAGTCCTACTGTCTGCACACCGCCATAGGTGTTCATTACATTCGTCAGAACAGCCATTGGATTGGTATAGTTCAGGAACAGTGCATCCGGGCAGACCTCGCGTACATCCGCAGCAAAATCCAGCATCACGGGGATGGTGCGCAGATTGCGGAAAATGCCGCCGATGCCCACCGTATCCGCAATCGTCTGCCGCAAACCGTATTTCTTCGGAATTTCAAAATCGGTTATGGTGCAGGGATCGTAACCTCCGACTTGAATCGCGTTAATGACATACTTGGCGCCGCGCAGCGCTTCTTTGCGGTCGGAGTAAGCGTTAATCCTGCATGTGCTGCCGCTGCTATTCTTAATGGAGTTAAGCATGTTCTCTGAGTCCTTTAGCCGCTGATGATCAATGTCGAACAAGGCAAGCTCGAAACCCTGCAGCGCCGCTGTCGCTATGCAGTCACCCAGAACGTTTTTGGCAAAAACAGTGCTTCCTGCACCGATAAATGTAATTTTAGACATGAACAATACGCCTCCCGTTGGTCGCGGTAAGAATGCCTGCTTTAAGCAAATAAGGAGTTTATGCAAGGATGAATAGGGCAGATGATTGCAGTAATTACAGTCATTATCCGCTGTTTTTTTGCTATATTCACTATAAAATAGAACGCCGGAAATGAGTATGGAGAAATACAAGTGAGATATGGATCTTTGTTGCATTTGGAATCGTGATGTAGTAGCCTGAGATTAAATGCAATATCAATATGACTCAGTCATTCATGTATGGGAGGCCCTTCAATGAATCTCGAACATTCGTACTTCACTGCCAGCTTTAATCTCGTACCAGAAGAGCAGGACATGGCCGTATTATTCAGTGGTGAAGGCAGACCCGTACCCGGACACAAGATCGGCCCCTCCGTGCATGATTATTTTTTGATCCATACCGTGCTAGATGGCGAGGGCTTCTTTCAAAGCGGGAATGTCTCGCGGCACTGCCGGACCGGAGACACGTTTGTTATTTATCCGGGGTCCCTATTCAGTTACCAGGCTGACAAGGACAGCCCCTGGCACTACGTATGGGTAGCCTTACAGGGGGAAGCTGTTACGGCACTGCTCTCCGATGCCGGGATTACCAAGGAACGTCCGTTGCTGCATTCCGGGAACACCCGCGAGCTGCACAGCCTATACGAACATATTCGCTTGGCCTTCCAGCAATCCCCTTATCCCCGGCTGGAAAGCCTGGAGGCCTCCGGCTGGACCCGGCTGCTGCTCCACCAGTTCGGGCTGGCCAACCTCAGTGTCCTGCCAGCCCGACCCAAAGAAATGCCCGAGGTCATTGACCGCCAGATTGACCAGGCGATCCGTTGGATCTCGCTGCAGTTCCACCAGCAGATCAGCATCGACCACATGGCGGCGACGTTGGGTTATCACCGGGTGCATCTGTCCAAGGCATTCAAACAGAAGACCGGTTTGTCTCCCAAGCAGTATCTGCTGAAGATGCGGATGGACAAAGCCAGGGAACTATTGGGGGGAACACTCACCATCGATCAGGTGGCCTCATCCGTCGGATTCAACGATGCTCTCTACTTCTCCAAGCAGTTCCGCAAATACACTGGCATGCCGCCGAGCGAGTATCGCGCCGTTCTCCGTGAGAGTTAAGGCGAAATGCTGAACAACCCTGACGGAGTTCACCGGCAGGGTTGTTTTAAAACCTATTAGTCACTATATAAGTTCTTGCGTACCTTTAATCTAAAAGGCCCGTCTAAGCGCAGCTTTATTTTCTGTCCGCCTTGTCAACATATTGACCTGTCAATGGATCATAGTGCGGACGTTCCCCGGCGATCTTAAGCTCAATCCGTTGCACCGAATACAGCAGCTCCCCGAAACCGATAAAAAACACACCAATCAGGCAGGACCAGATGAACAGATAGATACCGGCAGATAATGTGCCCATGTTCATGGCTACAGGAATCGAAGCAATCAGTCCAAGAACAATTACACCGCCACCTAAATATTTTAAATGTTCGCCTTTCATTGACTTCCTCCTATCTGCAGAACAGACTCATTATAAATTGTTGAAATTCATCCCGATTACACCTGCAACAAGACTAACCAGCAAGTAGACAATGATCATCCCAAGCAAAACTTTAAACAGGTTAACCGACCTTTTCATTGTTTGCTTCACCTCCTGTTAGCCCGCCTAACGGGTTTCTTATTTATCCGATGGAAGAAATGAAATCCTAAATTATTCCAACGGCTACTCGTGCTAATTGTAGTGTTTCAATACCTTCCCGTCAATGTTGCTCCTTGCAGCGTATTAGTTAATTGATGCAATTGGGGTGATGCGGTATACTGCTGTGTAGACTTTATACTAGTACAGAAATGATTAAGGAGGTTGTCCAATTGAAGGAGATTCGAATGCAATCAAAAGACCGCGCCGTAAGCTTCAGACTCATTGAAGAGTCCGGAGAATTTATAGTGTTTGACATGTCATTGTCTGGCCCTGCGCGGGATAGAACAAGCTACAGCGGAACAAGTTTTGAAGCAGCCTGGAAAGCTGTCGAGGCTATAATAGGGGTAACAGCTATACCGGACGAATTCAAACCATATGCAACAGCATTGTAGTAACAAGCAGAATGCAAAATCTTTTATGACATGAACATATAAATTTTAAAGAAAGGGTCCCAGGATTGGGACCCTTATTTATGTAGTCGCATGAATAACATCGTCAATCTTAATCCAATCATATTCATACTCAATCTGTAATTTGACCTGTCGCAGTTGCAGGTCCACCGACATAACAACGCCCCTGATCTTATGGTCTTTCTCTGGATCGAACAGCGTGATCGTGATCTGTTCGTTGTAACGCTTGGAATAAGCAATCACTTGATCAATCAGCTCCCATTCCTGAGCATCAAGCACGGGTTTGCTTCGCAGGCACTGTTTTTCTTCATCCTGGATGATTCGGCGCTTGTGCTCCGGAGTCATCATCCGGCTGCAGTCGAATATGCTGTCAAATTTCTTCATGTTGTCAGACCTCCTCAGCCCCTATAAATAGGAACACTTGTTTGTATTATAACCATCTTAAAGAAATTAAAGCAACGGAAAAATCCGCCAGCTGAACACTGGCGGACTGAGAACTAAACGCTATTTGATTGAATATTACACCAAAAAAGCTATGCCCGATTCACCGCGACAACCAGGTTATGGGGACAATTATTTCATGTTCTCCACCGGCAGATTCATTACAAAGTACTGAATAGCCAATTCTTTTTCAATCGTCTTCAATACATCTTCTTTCGTACTCTCGTACACAAACGTTTCCTGCTTTAAATACGTTAATACAATATTGCAGCTATGATCAAAACTGGCGAGAGCTTTGCTGTCTTTCTCTTCCAACTCCAAGCGCATTTGGGTAACTAGTATTAAGTATTCTTCAATCAAAGCCATCCGGTACGCATCTTTCAGTACGTCAGCTTGTCCCCAAGCATACATGCCCCCCTCTATTACTTCAGAAGAGTGCTCCACATACTCAAGACTTGAGTTCAATAGCAGCAATTCGATCCGTTCAAGGATTTCATGATAAATCCCCTTGATAACATTCCTTGTATCCACAGCCATTCACCTCTCCGACTCCATTTTTCTGAGAAAATCAACCTATCCGTCCTAACCTGGAGGGTGCTTGGGTCTAGATTCACTGTAAACAGTTACTTTAAGAATAACCCGGTTTCTAGGCAATGTATATAATAATAATACAATATTGTAACCATTAAGTCTGTTAAATTCTTCTAATCCTGTTTAATGATAAGTAGAGATCATAATGCCACAGTTTTAAAAGGAAGTGAAATGAATGAGAAAAATAGAAATACAGTCGGCCTTGGAGCAAAGTATGAAGCAGCGTGTTCATCTTGTGAGCGGTGAAACTTTTACCGGCCTTTGTGAAATTGATCATCCTTCGGATTCCTTAAGCATTTCAACAAATAAAGGTATCCTTAGGGTACCTTTTTGGACCATAAAACGTTTTGTTCACATCAGAACATAGTCAAACCAGCCTGGCTTTTTTCAAAAAAATCAACCCGCCAACATACGGACTGGCGGATTGATCAATGTACACATTTCATGCAATTATTAGCTGAATTTGAATCCCAAACTTATATCTATAATTTACCATCCAAATGCCATGAATACAAGAAATTTCAACTTTAGCCAAGCATTTTGCACATAAAGGCCGGGAAATAACTTCACCTTGGAACCACAGCGTTCGATTCAGCATTGTCACGGCTTTGCCGCCGTAGCGGTAACAGTTTTATAATGGAGCTACTCTGCGCAGAGAGTAAACGTAGAAGGAGCTTTACAATGGACCTCAAAACATCCATTTACCAGCATATTGTTACGGAAGGAACACATTATGAAGTCGGGCGCGCACTAGGGGCATTTTATAAACACGACACTGCTTTTATGTCCTTTATGTCCTCGCCGTTTATGGGCAGTCCGCCGCTCCATCCGGCTGCCGCTGATAAGGCAATGAATATGTTCGAGAAATATTGTCCCGGGGTCAATCAGGAAATCAAAGGTTTCGCCGATGAAACCGGCATCCGGGAAGAAGCGGTCGTCTTTTACTTCTCTTATTTCCAGTCAGCCGGCCATTGCAGCCAGGCAGCCTTACGAACCGGTCCTATAGACAAAAGCCGTACATATCATATGCGGACGTATGATTTTGGCTGGGAGGATGCTCCCTATAATCAGCTTTTGCTGAGCACCACCCGTGTGACGGGCAAGCCCGCCCACATCGGATTTTCACTTCAGCTCTTCGGCCGGTATGACGGCATGAATGACGAAGGTCTCAGCGTGACCACGACTTCCGGCAGAATCCGGCCAGAAATGACAGGTGAGGGCTTTGTGTTCCCGGGAGTGGTTCGGGCCCTGCTCGATGGCTGTACTACAACCAGAGAAGCTGTTACCCTGCTGCGCAGCATGCCGATCTCCGATTACAGGAACTTTCTAGTGACCGACAGGCACGGTTCAATGGCATTGATCGAAGCAGCTGGGGCACATAAGGAAATTGAGGTTTATGATGCCAGGACAGCGAGCCTTTCCCAGCTTGTCGTTTCCACCAATCACTATACGCTGCCAGCCATGAAGCAACATAACCTTCAGCTGATGCATAACTCGCAAGCGAGGCAAGAGGCGATGTACTCGACTCTCTGGAACAGAGGAACGGACTATAATCCGCTGGAAGCAATGAAACAACTGGCAGGTCAGCACCTGCCAGAAGGCGTCTGCTGCCATCACTACGATGAAGGTTTCGGGACGTTATGGTCGATCGTTTGTGACAATGCCTTACGGGAGACGCATATATGCTTCGGTTCACCCATGATTAACCCTTGGAGAAGCTTTGGGTTCAGTGATCCGCCCGGCATAAACGAATATACCGCCACTTTGCCTAACGAACAGTCCGACGCACAGTTTTGGAGCAATATACTTTAAGAACCTTTCATGTTAAAAAAAGAGCGGCAACCGGCTGACCTGTTATTCAGGGTCCGGTTGCCGCTCTATTCATACTTTTTTCTCCGCTCACTGCATGGCTTTGTTTAGAATTGAATGCACAAAAGCTGTCTTGCCCTCCGTATAGGCTTCTCTGTCATTGCGGTATTGTTCTGCCAGGGCCAGCTTTACTTCCTCATACGCCCGAACCGCAGCGGGATGACTCCGCAGATAGTCCCGGAATGCAATATGCTCCAGATAACCTTTACCGTCCTTAGGACATACATAAAGATGATAATGCATCAAACCGTCATCCTTCTCGCACTCGAATACCTCTCTGCCCTCGATCCCAAGATTTCCAAGATGCACATAACCAAATTCCCGGAACCTCTCGACAATATCAGGCAGTGCCTCATAGCTCTCCATCACAAGATCCAGGTCTATAATCGGTTTGGCCGCCAAACCTTCAATAGAGGTACTGCCCACATGCTCGACAGCAATGACAAGATCTCCGAGGATCTCAAGCATCCGCTCTTTGATTCTGCTGAATTCGGCCTTCCAAACGGGATTATAAGGAACAACTTCAATAGGAACAGGGCTTACAGCGATGACAGTCACCTTCTTTATTGGGTTTGTTAGTGTTCTGTCAGCTTACTGTAAACCTTCGCTCTTTGTAAATGATCCGGTGCACACTCTAGAGTGGCTGCGCACTCCCGATTTCAGATGGCTGGGATAAAATGCAAACCAGTTTCTCATACTATCTGTTAGCAGATGGAGGTGAAATCATGCCCAAAAATAGTGCCGATCCCAAACACGACCGTGCAAATAATAAAGCAGATAAGAAAAACAACCAGCAAAACCATGCACATCTTACTGAAGAACCCCAGATGTTAAACGCCAATAAGGCTGAAGATTATGTTCCCAGTTTGAATGGTGTCACCAAAAATGAAACTTAAGCTGTAAAATTGTACAGCAAACAGGTTGCTCCCCGTCGCTGAATGACGGGGAGCAGCCTCTTCTTGTCTCCAAGTAAATATTTTTAGTTTTCCATTCAGTTGACTTGTCCCGTGGCTGAATGATAGGCTTTTCTTCTAAGCCTTGTTAAGGAGAATGCCCGATGAAAAAAGCGACAATGAAGGATATTGCCCGCCAGGCGAACGTTTCAGTAGCCACGGTCAGCTATGTGCTGAACAATGTGAAGAACCAGACGATCCCTGACCCGACCCGGCAGAGTATACTGCAAATTGCCCGGGAGCTGAACTATGTCCCGAATCTCGCAGCACGTTCCCTGGTCAAACAACGGACCGGACTGGTCGGCATTCTGATTAACCGGACATCCGCATTGCCCTATTGGAAACGCCAAAATTACATGTCGCTGGTGGAAAGTCTGGAAGCGATGCTAACAGAAGCCGGTTATCATACACTGCTTGTCCGTTTGAATCCCCTTAATCCTGCGATGGACGTAATCCGTGAACGTAAGCTGGATGCTGTCTTTGTGCTAGATGTTATGGATGAGATGTTCTACCGGATATCCGCCAATTTTGTGGAAGGCGTTCCGCTGATTCTGATCGACAGCATCATTGATGACCGTCTATTTAACCAGGTTAATTATAACTATCCGCAAGCGCTGCAGGCCGCTGTATCCTCCTCCGCAGCTCCCTCCTGTCTGGTCATGGAGAGCTATTATAACAAGGCGTTATCGGAGTGGGTCATTGCTGAATCCGCCTTGCCGCAGGAGCATATTCATATCGTGAACAATTCGCAAGAGGCACAAAGTGAACTCGTGAGCTTTTTGGCCCTTAACCGGGATAAGCACGTCATCGTCATCAATGAATTTTTGGCAAAAGCTGTTGAAAAAACTGCCTTGGCCTCTTCTGTTACAGCGATTTGCACCTGCGGGGTACCGGAAATCCTGCTGGACAGCACGACAATCATACAGTTTCAGAACGATAGAGCACTGACCGCCTATGAATTAATGACATCTGTTTTCCGCGAACAGTACGATACCAGCCTGACAGGCAGCAATCAATTTTTGGTTGAAGTTCTCCAATAAATTCTCTATAATAACTTAAACGTTTAAGTTAAGTAATTATGAGGAGGTTTTATTGATGAATATTCCCAGCGCTGAGATGGTGAATGCCCCACCTGTGCCCCAAGTGAACTATCCGGTTTTACGCAAAAACAAAGTTTTCCTGCTGTTGTTCACAGCCAGTACGCTTACGATACTGGGAAATGCCTTTCACAGTCTCGCTCTTAGTCTATGGGTGCTGCAAGAGACTGGCAGTGCTAAAATGATGAGCATCATGACTGTCAGCAACCTTGTCATCTGTTCATTGCTAGGCAGCGTGGCCGGTACACTCGCCGATCGCGTCAACCGCAGAACGCTGATTGTATGTGCCTATCTGGTGCAGAGCATCACCGTACTGGGAATCGCTTACGCCCTTACCAGCCCTAATCTCTCCTTCGTCCTGATTGTTTGTCTTACCGGAATTGTAACCTCTGCCGGACAATTTCAGTCTCCTGCCTTTCAGGCTTCCCTGCTGACTGTCGTCGGCAAAGAGCATATCCAGCAGGCAGCAGGCTGGATGACCTTGTCAGAGAACATCTCCCGTACTGTTGGTTACGCTCTCGGCGGAATCTTTGTCGCTGCCTTCGGTGGTGCTTGGGCAATCTTTGTAGATGGGATGACCTTTCTATTGGCCTTCGTGCTGGTGCTAGCCTCAGGCTCATTCACTGGTGTTATAGCCGCACGTGGACCAAAAAAAACGTTCAAGCAAGATATTTTCAGCGGTTTCCGTTATATTTGGAGTAATCCATTTGCTAGAGCTGTTACCTTACTGCTTCCCGTACTCACACTATTTTTCCTCTCCTGCCTCATGCTGACACAAGTCATGGCCGTGCAGGTATGGAAGGCAAGTCCGTTTCAGTTCGGTCTGATGGAGAGCTGCATCCCGCTTGGGTACATGCTTGGATCGGGCTTGATATTGACTGCCGGGAACAGGATCAGGCACCGCGGTCTGCTGGTCGCTGCCAGTCTCCTGCTGCTGGGTCCGCTGTACGCCCTGCTGTCGGTTACTACCTCAATGATGCTGGCCATCCCGCTCATTCTGCTAATCGGCTTCACCTTCTCGTTCAGCACTTTACTGATTAATATCATCCTGAGACTCGAGGTACCTGAAGACTTGCAAGGGCGGATGTTCGGTGTACTGGGGTCCTTAATGAGTGTGGCTCCCCCTTTGGGACTTGCTGTCTTTTCTGCGGCAGCCGACCATTTTGGAGCCTCCGAAACCATGCTGGCTGCCGGTCTTATCCTTTTTCTGTTTGGCACCGGAGCTGCAGTCGGACTTAAAGTAATTCGTGAATATAAATAAGAACTGGAGTGAAGTTCATTGGGCCAGACTGAATTGATTATGAAGTATTTGCGTGAGAATCCGCTGAAAAATGTAACCCCGTTAAAGATGATGACCGCTTATCATCAAGTTATAGACAGCTATCTGGTCCACCAGCAGGAACACTGGGGCATTCTGTTGCTTCTGCCTGCGGACGCTTATTCCTTTGATCAGCGGATATACCCGAATGCCGAGAGAATAGTGCTCATGGATTACAGCAGCCCTGAGGTGCTGCCCGAGCTGCTAAAGCGATTGCCCGGAGAAACGAATCTGGTCTTCAAAATTCAGGAGCAGACACGAATTTCGATTGCCGGTCAATTTCCGCTGCACAAAGTACGATGCTTTTATTCCTATAGTTCTACAGTAGAGCAACGGTTCGATCCGGACGCCGAAGCTGTACTGAACGAACAGATGGATGAACGGCTGCTTCCATTATGGCGGGCGAATGATTACAGCAAGGAAGAAATTGAGCATTATTTTGCAGACGGCGCTTTTTCCATATCCATATTCCAGGGAGACACGCCACTCAGCACCTGCCTCGTCTTCCGCAACGAGGAGCGAATCTGGGAAATCGGGGCCGTGCGTACGGCTGAAGCCGGCAGAAGAAGCGGACTTGCACAGCGGGTCGTCCGCACTGCGGTATTTCATACGCTGCAGAGAGGTTATATTCCAAGATACCAGGTGGAGGATACTAATATCGCCTCCATTCGTCTGGCCGAATCCGTCGGCCTTACGCTAGCGGTGAAGCTGGAGCATTGGCTAAATTATATAGAACAGCTGAAATGATCAATAATTCATCACCGTAATATTCTGGAAATTGTTATATAATGCAAGGAGCAGCAATAACAATTTGTTAGATGAAGGAGTTCGTTCATGAGCTATCAACCGTTTGGGCATCAGGAGTATTATACGCCGCCACCCCCGTTGGCAAATCCATTGCCTCATTGGTGCTTGGGATTCTGTCCATTGTGTCACCATATATCGGGATTCTATTTGGGATTATTGCGATTATACTTTCCGCGATTTCCCTGAAAGAGATTCGTACCCGCTATGAAGAGGGAAGAGGTCTTGCCATCGCCGGTCTCATCTGCGGAATTGTCGGTACACTTATTTACACCTTACTTATATTACTGTTTTTATTCGCCCTGTTTGCTTTTAATGAAATAGATTCCGGTAACATAATCCACTTCAGCACTAACAACATCTGATAGGCTGTAAGAAATGCAGGATTTTCGAGTAAATGGACAAAAAAGGAAGCTGAACCGGTTTCGATAATCGGCGTCAGCTTCCTTTTTTATTGCGGCGGGCAGCCTTTGGTCAGAAGAATATTGATGTTTTGCTGCTGGCGGTATTCAGTCGGAGTCAGTTGGAACTTTTTGCGGAACATCTGAGTAAAATGGCGCATGTCCTGATACCCAACACGTTCTGCGATTTCAGCCAGCTTCAGCTTGGGGTTCAGCAGCAGCAGCTTTGCTTGCTCCAGCCGCAGTGAGGTGACGTATTCTTTGTACCCCTGCCCTGTCTTTTGCTTGAACAACTGGCTGAAGTACGCCGGGTTCAGGAACACGACAGAGGCCATCTTCTCCAGCGATAGATCCTCGTAGTAATGCTCCCTGATAAAATGCAGCGCAACGTCAATGGCCTTCTCTCCGCTTCCCTTCAGCGGTTCCGCCTCAAACGCTTGTGAAGCGGATGCTTCCCTCATCCGTTTCACGACCTGCGGCACGGTATTGAAATCGTAACTCAAGCCGGAATGCAGGATTTGAAAAGGCATCTTCAGATAATGGTTGAGATGGTCACGGAGCTCCTCCTGGAACGGTTCAATCCGCTCGTTCTCCCTCAAGGTAACCAGGCCGAGTAAACTCTGCCGGTCGAAATTGACGACAAAACCGTTCCCATGCAGCTCGATCAGCTCGGAAAGTACATTCTCCACGATAAAATGCTCCAGGCGCGCGCTTTTTTCCCCCGGGTCCAGCTGTACCATCACCAAGTAAAAGTTGTGATAATCTTCGATGAACGGACCAATATCCAAATTGCCGATATCAAGGCCAGAGGCCAGCCGCTGGAATACACCTTCCCGCAGAAATCTGAGGCTTGCCTTCAGCCTTTCCCCCTGCCGTGAAATGTCGTTGTCCTTCTGGATCTCCAGCGTCAGATTATTGATGATCTCCTCCAGCTTGTTTTTGCCAATCGGCTTGAGCAGATAATCCCTCGCTCCAAGACGGATCGCCTCCTGTGCGTAGGAGAACTCACTATGAGCGGAGATCACGATCCATTTCACATAGGGATATCTGCGTTTGGAAATTTTCATAAACTCAAGGCCATTCATACCCGGCATTAGGATATCAGTCAACACGATGTGGATACGCTGTTCTTCCAGCACCTTGACAGCTTCCTCGGCCCTTGTAGCCACAAAAACCTGATACTCCGGGTACAGATGATTAATCGTGCGTTTGATGCCTTCGCGGATAACCCGTTCATCATCGGCTATGAGAATATTCACTTGTATGTGTCTCCCTCCACTCTAATCGGAAGCATGATGGCAACCTGTGTCCCTTCTCCGGGTAAACTTTGAATCTGCAGACCGTAACCATCCCCGAACATATACTGCAGCCTGCGGTGGAGATTCTGCAAGCCGATGCCGCCTTTGCCGCCTTCTTTCGGACTGTCTCCGTTCAGCGAATCCTGCAGCCGCTCCAGCTGTTCCGCATTCATGCCATTACCGTTATCTTCAACGAATAACTTCAGAACATTCCCTTCTTCACGGGTGTATACCTTCAGGATACCCTGACGGTTAAGCGATTCCAATCCATGCTTGACAGCATTCTCGATCACCGGCTGCACCGTCATCTTCGGAACGCGGATGTTCAGCCAGCGCTCATCGACTTCAGCGACAATATGCAGCCTGCCTTCAAGACGGATGGAAATGATCTTTAGATAATGGCCGATCTGCTCCATCTCTTCTTCAAGGGTAACTTCCGCGCCGTCTTCCCACTGGCTGCTGTAACGGAACATGGAGGACAATGAGAGTACAAGCTCGCCCAGCTGCTCATTTCCCTCCTCATCAAGCATCCAGTAAATCATATCCAGTGTGTTGTAGAGAAAATGCGGGTTCACCTGGGACTGCAGCGCATGCAGCTCAGCGTTCTTCTCACTGACGGAAGAGAGCTTGACCCGTTCAATCAATTCCTCAATCCTCCGGACCATCCGGTTGAAAGAAGCGACGAGAATATTGATTTCCTGATAGGAAGACACATTAACCACGCCCCGGAAGTTTCCGATTTCCACCTGCTTCATCTCCCGGATCACTTTCTTGAGCGGTGAGGATATGGTCTGCGACACAATGGAAGCAATCAGGGTGGATACGAAAATCAGAATGGAAATTACAATCAGCAGGTATCGCTTCATTTCGTTCAATTCCACATTGAGATCTTCGTCCGGAGTGATGCTCATTACCCACCACCCGGAGAACGATAGCTTGGAGGCTACTATTAAGCGGTCGCTTTCCTGCTGTACAATGACATCCTTATCCCCCTGCAGGGACGGCAAATTCTCCACGACCGGTGACGGGTCCGTAGCCGAGGATACAAAACGCCCATCCTGAGACATCAGATAAACCTGGCTGTGCGCTCCCAGCTTCAGATTATCCAGCGCATCAAGAACAGGCTGCGGGTTTGTTTCGTACAGAACGATGCCTATCGGCTTGTGTTCATTGAGATCATAAATTTGCCGCCCGAAAGCGAATACAGGACTGTCCTCGACCTCATCAATGAGCGAATGTTCGTACACTCCGAGCCAGACCATTTTCCCCGTAGAAGCCTTAAGCTCATGGTACCAGTCCTCGGTGTGATACTCCGGGTCGACCACGTTCATGTAGTTGCCGTAATTATAAATTTTGCCTTTGTCCATGATGACATGGATGCCTACCAGATCGTCCCGCGAATAAAAAATCGAGCCAATGATATTCGTGATGGTCTGTTCATTGATAAAAGCCACTGCCGGTTCATCGGTTGTTTCATTGAGCAGGCGAACCATCTCAAAGTTATTGCTGAGTGATTTGGACAGGGAATCATACCCCTTGTAGAGCAGGGTAAACAGCCCGGCCGTTTGAGCGACGTTCTTCTGCGACAGATCACTGATCTTTTCATGCAGCTGAACAGTAGTCCGGTTATAGTACAGCAGGCTGACAATCAGCAGAATACTGGACATGCAAAAAAGAAACAGCAGAAACAACCGATGGTGGATGGAATGAAAGCCATTTCGCATAGGACTCTCCTCCTTTCAACATCCTGTGTCTGCCGTTCCCTATTATAAATCCAATACAAATTTAAATGCAACGCCCATTAACCCTTAACGGCTCCTGCCACCATGCCTTTTGTAATCCGGTTGGACAGGAAGAAGTAGATCAGGATGACCGGCAGCGCGCCCATGACGAGGAATGCGCCGATATTTCCATAGTTGACTGAATACTGGCTGACAAAAGTGTAGACCCCGAATGGCAAAGTCTTCAGTTTCTCGGAAGAAATGAAGGTTGCCGCCAGAATATATTCGTTCCAGATGTTGATGAAGGTCAGGATGCACACCGTCATTACCGGCGGAATCGAAACCGGAAGAATAATGCTGCGGAAGATGCGGTATACACTGGCTCCATCGATAAATGCAGATTCCTCAATTTCATGCGGAATGTCTCTCATGAACCCGGAGAGGATAAACACGGCAATTGGCGTGGAGAATGCAATGTAAGGCAGAATCAGTGATAAATGTGTGTTCAGGATATGCACATTTTTGAAAATGATCATCAGCGGCAGCAGAGTTGCCTGCATAGGGATCATCATTCCCATCAGAAAGACCATCATTACAATGTTTCCATATTTCCAGCGGAACCGTGAAATCGCATAGGCAACCATAGAGGCCAGCACAATGACGAAAATCATCGTAACAGCCGTAACAAATACACTGTTAGATAAGTATTTCAGATAACTCCCTGACGTATACGCTTCGCTGTAGTTATGCCATTGAAACGATTTAGGGAAGGAAAAGAAGCTGCCATCCATAATTTCTTCATTGGTCTTCAGGGAATACAGCAACAGCCATAACAAGGGATACAGCTGGGTCACTACAGGAATGGCGAAAAGAAGATACACGATTCCTTTTTTGAATTTTCGCATGATCGCGCACTCCTTTTCTAATTGAATTTCCGCTCGATTTTATTGAATACGGTATTAATGAATCCGGTAAAGACCAGACAGACCACAACCAGGAAGGTGGCAATCGCACTGCCGTATCCATACTTGAAGGACATAAAGGAACTGTTATACATATGGGTAGAGATTACATCGGTAGCATGTGCCGGGCCCCCCGCCGTCATGACCATGACCAGATCGAAGGCCTGCAGTGAACCGATAAACGCCAGTACAATTGATATTTTAAAGATCGGAACGATCAGCGGCAGGGTGATGTAGCGGTCCGCCTTAAATCCATCTGCTCCGTCAATTTTAGCCGCTTCATAAAGCTCATCCGGAATATTGGACACCCCGGTATACTGAATCAGCAGATGGTAGCCGAAGAACTGCCAAAGCGATACGAAATAGAGTGCAAACATGGCAATCTTGGGTTCAGTGAGCCAGTTATGTGTCCAGCTGTCCAGTCCTAAAGAGATCAGAACCCCGTTCAGCATACCTCCTGCGGAAGCCGGATTGTAGACTGTTTTCCACAATTGGCCGATAATGACGACGGAGAGAATAACCGGTGTGAAATAGATCGAAACCAGTGTATTAGCTCTTTTCAAATAACGGTTAAGTAGAATAGCCATAAACAGGCACAGTGGAATTTCCAGCATGGAAGCCACCGCATACAGCAGTGTTCTTCTTACTGATGGCCAAAAGACAGGATCATTAAAAAACATATCTTTAAAATTGCCGAAACCGATAAACTCTGCAGAAGTGAGACCGTCCCACTTCAATAAGCCTGTATACAATGAAACCAGTATGGGAACAAACACAAGGCACACATACAAGAGCAGACCTGGCAATACGAAGACGGCTATTGTTCGTCCTGGCACCTTTAGTACTTTCATCTTTCCCGCCTCCTAAACAAGCAGATTCTTTTTCTATGTCCATCATAGATCGATGCGAAGAAGCTCTGGTCAGCTCGCTTCGCATCGATAGATAATGGGAATGTTTCTATTGCTTCTTATTTATTAGCTTCGAATGCGGTTTGATGTTCCTTGCCTACTGCAGCGGAATCCACTTTTTGTACAAACAGGTTTTGAATGCTGCTCAAGTGAACTTGCGCGGTTGCCGGGTTCATCGTATTGTCAAACGCCAGGTCGCCGCCTTTGACTTCATTGAACAGGCCTGCAATGTTGATCGCAAGATCGGAGTAACCGGCAGCTTTCAAATCGCCATCTACTTTTTGGCCCAGACCTACGGCATTTTTCAGTTCAAATTGCTTCTTAGGATAGTTGGATGCGAAGAAGTTGAGGAAATCCTTGGTTTCCTGCAAATGCTCGCTGTTTGCGGAAATGGCAAATGCACTGCCTGGTGCAAGCATAAATTCATTAGGGTCGCCTTTACCGTTAACTGTAGGGAATTGGAAAGCTCCTACTTTGCCGGCTACAGATGAAGCATCAATAGCTCCGGTTTCCCATGAACCGATTGACCACATTGCCGCTTTACCGGTTTTGAAGATATTGCCGCCTGCATTGGCATCAATGGATGTTGCACCATCAGGGAATGCGCCGGCTTGGACCAGCTGCTGGAAGGCGTCTACTGCTTCTACGAATGCTGGATCTTCGAACGTTTTCTTGCCGTCAAGCACCTCTTGCAGGAAACCCGGGCCGCCGTTGGTACGGAGCAGAATGTTCATGAACAGGAATGAGCCTGTCCAGGAGTCCTTTTCACCGATCGCAAGGGGTGTGATGCCTTTCTCTTTGAGGATCTTTACATCCTTAAGCATTTCTTCGAATGTGGTTGGCGGGTTCGCAATTCCGGCTTGCTCAAACAGCTCCTTGTTGTAATACACAACCTCGATATTGTTGCCGTCAGGCAGTGCGTATACATTATTATTGAAGCTGTAGTAATCGAGCAGTCCGGTTTGATACGTATCCTTCAGTCCGTTCTGCTCCAGCATATCGTTCAGTGGAGCGAACAGTCCGGCATCTACAAACGGTTTCATTTGTGCAGCAGGGTTAACAATGGTGATGTCTGGCACTTCTTTGGAGGCCGCTTGTGTTTTGAGCTTTACTTTTTGCTGGTCTGTGTTCAAAGTATCCAGTTCAATATGAATGTTCGGGTTTTCTTTTTCATATTCCCCCACCAATTCGCGGATCATTTTGTAGGCGGGTGTTGCAGGGTCAGGATAGATGTTCTGGAAAGTAATCGTTACTTTTTTGCCGCTGTCTTTGGTAGCTTCCGCAGCGCTGTTGGTGCTCTTCGGAGCTGCGTTGTTCCCCCCGCTGTTATTGTTATTGTTGTTGTTGGAGTTGCCGCATGCCGCCAAGGTTAATGCCATAGCAGCAGTTAGACCAATGGAGAATGTCTTTTGCATTTTTCTGTTGACCATTTGTTTGTTGCCCCCTGTCTTCGTGATATGTTCATTATCTTTCGATTAAGCGCTTCCAACAAGGTGGGAACTGCAGAATAAAGGTTTGTTTTTTCTATATATAAAATAAAGCATGCATATTGCGATATCTCTTTCCAATATTAGCTTGCCATTGCAGAAAAATAGCAGCAGCCCGGGATATGATCATCCGTGGCTGCTGCCGCATCATTAAGGCTATGAAGTTTAGATTTCATAGTACTTCCGTGTTACAGATTGTAGTAGACGCTCTAGTTCTCCACCCGCCACTGCTTAATCACATTCAGCAGCCCAGGCACATCCAGCCCATCCAGTGAAAAGGCTTTGCGCAGCAGCTCATGGGGGATGAATTCATCATACTTGCCGAGATATGGCGCTTCATCCTTGCTGAGCAAGGAAAGCGGGTCCGCCGCAGCGGTTGTTTCAGCCATGATCTCTTCCTCCAGCGTATCTGCATCCACACTGCCGGCGACTACCATATAATAAGGCTCCATCGGTGTGATGGAACGAAGCCCCAGCCGGCCCTTCAGGTTATTCTTCAGCAGCCGTTCCAAAGTCCGGAACTGCCTGCTTCCCGCCCACGGCAGGATGAACATGGAATCGCCGCCTGCCGGCAGGACGGAGCGCGTGAGCAGACCGCTCTCCTTGGCCAGGCGTCGGGCCCGTTCCAACCGGGCTGCCGCGCTTGGCGCCAGATACGGATATAGCGACGTCGCTCCCAATACCTCACGGATTTTGGCCATGATCCGGGTATGCACATCACCGCCAGCACCAAGCCAGAGAGTATCAACCTTGCCGCGCGAGCCTTTGACATAGACGGCCTTATGGCGGTTGTCTACCTCCTCCACCTTCCACAGCTTGCCCGCCAGCGTGAAGCAGTAACCCGGTGGGGGCACGGTGGTAATGGAGCCGATTTCCTCGGTGCCATTATAGACGACATGCTCCTCATCGTCTTTGAATACAGCAAGAAAACGGAAATTGTTGACGATCTTCTCACCGGCCAGCCCGATTAGCAGCCCGCCTTCCTCCAGTGTCTCAATATGGCCCATGCCTACCATGTACTCCATGAAGGTATCGTAATCCGCCGGGTCAATTCCCCGGAAGGACGGCAGGCTCAGAACAGCTGCCTTCAAATCCTCCGGCTCGGCTTCCCCCATGCTCTTAAGAATGCTCATCGTCTGATGGTACAGGAGCCCAACCGGCAGCTGGCGCACATTTAGCGGCTCTACCCATTTCTCCCGCACATACAGCTCAATGACCGCAATCGCCCGCAGCAGCGTCCAAGGCATCCGCGCGGGCAGCTGCGCCTCCTCATCCTCCTCCTCCGGGGTGACGAAGATCATCTCCGAAGCGGAGTCACCGCGTCTGCCGGAGCGTCCCAGCCGCTGGACGAAGCTGGCGCAGCTGTAAGGTGCGCCGAGCTGCAGCACCCGCTCCAGCTCGCCAAGATCTATCCCCAGCTCCAGGGTAAGCGTAGCTGCGGCTACCGCCGGGCCGGGACCTTGCCGGAGCGCGGCTTCCGTCTCTTCGCGCAGCATCGCGGAGATGCTTCCATGATGCACATGGAACACATCCCGCTCGCCGCGTTTGGCTGCCATGCGCCGCATCTCCAGAATCGCCTCCTCGGCGTCCGTACGGCTGTTGGTGAAGATCAACGCCTTCTTCAGATGCGTATGATCGTAAATGAACCCGTAATAGGCCTGGCGGGCCCGCTCCAGGTGTTCAGCCTGCACCTCATCCCGCGCATCCGGGAAGGAGAAATGCTCCACACTCAGCCGCAGCTTGCGCCCCCCTTGCGGAGCGGATACCTCCACGCTCTCCCGCGTACCGGCGGCCAGCCACTCGGTCACGGATGCATAATCGCTCAGCGTGGCCGAAAGGCCGATCCGCCGGGGATGGCAGCCGGCCATCCGCGAGATCCGGGCCAATTGGCTGAGCACCTGGATGCCGCGGTCCGCCCCCATAAAGGCATGCACTTCATCAACAATAATGAAGCGCAGATCATGGAACAAGGCGGGGATCGCATTCGGGCGGTTCATGAGCAGCCCCTCCAGCGATTCAGGGGTAATCTGCAGCACTCCTGAAGGATTCTGCATCAGCTTCGTCTTATCTGCTTGCGGCACATCGCCATGCCAATGCCAGACCGGGATATTGCCTTCCCGCAGCAAATCATTTAACCGTGTGAATTGATCATTGATCAGCGCTTTGAGCGGCGCAATATAGAGAATCCCCACTGAATCGGACGGGCGCTCATAGAGCTCAGTTAATGCGGGAAAGAATGCCGCCTCCGTCTTGCCTGAGGCCGTACCGGAGGCAATCAGCAGGTGATGCGGGGTATCAAACAACACGCGGCAAGCATCTACCTGAGCCTCGCGAAGCGTCTCCCACCGGTTCTTGTAAATAAACTCCTTGATGAAAGGAGCCAGCCTGTAGAACGGATTGTCGCTCATAGGTCAAACTCCGCAAGAAATCCGTCCAGTTCGTTTTGCTCAGTCTCCGCCGGTTTTGCGGTGCGCTCGCCCACCAGCTTCTCGAACGAAATCTCCGGATGCTGGTGAAGGGTGTGTAGCAGATCCATGAAATCACGCACGACCTCGCGCGGGGTCAGCAGTTCGTCAGCGCCCAGTCTGCCCACGGCTTCTTCCATGAAATGCACCAGCTGCTCTTGGGTAAGTCTCGCTTCATAGCCGTAATGCAGAGCGTGGATATCCCGCAGCTTCTGAAGCAGCACCAGAATTTCCTCATGGGACAGCATGTCCAGCGCAATAATCGGTCCGGTGAAATTATTCAGCTCGGCTGAGCCGTAACGGCCCGCCACCAGCCGTGAACGCAAAGCCTCGTAGCTGAACAATCCGCGCCGCCCGTCTTCAACGAACTGCGGGGTACCTCCAATAAAGATGCCCAGCCGTTCCGCTTTGCCCTGCATCGTATCGTTGAACATTGTCAGCAGCTTTTCGTAGTTGCTCTGGCGGGAGATGCTGTTGGTAATCTTGTAGAGGTTAACACCCTCATCTATAAAGAGCAGCAGACCTTTATAGCCGATGGCACCTGTGAATTCCGCCCATAGCTTCATATAATCGTACCAGTTGTCATCATCAATTATTACGCCTACGCCAAGTGCTTTGCGCGCCTCGGTGCGGGTGGCGAATTCACCGCGGAGCCAGCGCAGCGCATCTTGCTTCAGCTCATCATCGGCAAGCTTATGACCGTTCCAGTAAGCCGCCAGCACTTTGGCAAAGTCAAAGCCATGCACAAGACCGCGCATCTCAGAGGCTACTGTATAAATTCGCTGCTCCACCTCTTTGCCAAGCTGCAGAGAGTCAGGTCCATACCCCTTCTCCTGCATCACCGCCTGCTGAAGTGTCATAATCCACTTCTGCAGCATGATTTCGAGTGCTCCACCGTCTGGACGGGTCCGGGTCGACAGGTGGCTCATCAGCTCCCGGTAGGTTGCCAGGCCTTGTCCTTTCGTTCCTACCAGCCGCCGTTCCGGCGAAAGATCGGCATCCGCGACCACAAAGTCCCGGTCCATGGCGTAGTTACGGATAATTTGCAGCAGAAAGCTTTTGCCGCTGCCGAATTTACCGGTAATCAGCTTGAAAGCTGCTCCGCCCTCAGCAATATTGTCCATATCCCTGAGGATGGCTTCCACCTCCGGCCGCCGGCCGACAGCAATATGTTCCAGTCCGATTCGCGGCACTACACCCGCCGTGAGCGAGTTTACGAGTGCGGTTGTCATCCGTTTCGGTATTTTCAGTTCATTCATCTAGGGATTCACCTCTTCAAATATTGCAGCACGGGCATAAATTCCTCAGTCAATTCCTCACCGTCGATCAGCAGATCGCCGAGCATGTCCATGGCAAGTTCGTTAATTTCGTCAAACAGCAGCTCCGGCATCGTTCCCCCGGCAGCGGCCAGCTTCTGCACAGCCTTCATTCCATCCTCCTCCGCGAGCGCGGACACTGCTTGCCGCTGCAGAGGTGTCAATACGGAAGCAAATGCCTCCCACTCATTGTCTGTGCTGCTCGCGGCAGCGGGCGATGCTGGAACACTTATAGTCTCGGGAACAGCATAAACCTCTTCTATAGGATCCTCTTCTATAAAGGAAGGGACAGCATAATCAAGCTCCGAATCCCCGGAATTCTCTGAATCCTCCAACTCCGCTGAATCCTCAGATTCCTCTATGGTGAGCAGCGTACGGACAATCTCGGAATCGCTCTCCAGCCGTTCAAGCTTCCTCTTGTCAATAACGACCGCCGGACCTTTCCCGGCTTGCTCTGCCTTACGGAATTCCCGTTTCAGAAAACGGGTCACCAGATCGTCCATATCCGCGTCGACCTTAACGTCTTTCAGCCGTCCGCGGAAGCCCATCAGCTCGCGCAGCTTGTTCTCGGTGAGCCGGAAAAGCCGCGTAATCAGGCTGCGCAGAGGCGGAGATTTACTGATCCTTACGACAGGCACCAGTACGGAGTAGCCGTAGAGCGATATATCATAAACTGCGCTGCGGAACAGGTAACGCTCCCGCAGTACCGGCGGGCCGGGCGGGAACATTTCCACCAGCTTGGAGCCATGTTTGCGGGCTACGTAGGCGTCTATTAATGCAACCACTTGAGGAATATAACGCTCAGCCGCCGCTTTGCCTTCACCGGTGTGGAACTTGGATTTGCCAATGTCATAATCCGACATGACCGTCAGCACGGCAAAGGTCAGCTGTTCCGGTGCAGCAGACAGGCACCTCATCAGCTCCAGCTCCGCCAGATCTCCGGCAAGTCCGCGTGAACGGGCAACGATGCCTGACAGCGGTACGTCCAGTTTATGCACGAAGGCAAAATCGGCAATCCAGCCGCCAAGATATTGATCGAGCCGCTTGTATTGATCCCGGTAAGCTTCCCATAGCAAGGACAGCTGTCTGTACCCTTCCTGCGGCTCTTCCCAGCCTACTCCGTTAATCAGCTCATAGACATGCAGAAAGATATAGGAGAGATCAGTCTTCGGATATCTGCCATGTCTGACTTCATCCCGCCAGAAGAAATACCATCTGTATTGCGCTCCCGTCATATGCCCGTATGTAGGCCAATAACTCTTGAATGGAACAAACAGTGTTGCGGCTTCCCTTTGTTCCACCAGCTCACGTGCCCGGTGCACAAATTGGCTTTCCGTAGTAGTTACCGGTTCCTGTTTCTCTTCCATATCCCAGAGCTGAAGCTGTACCGTCTCCTTCGGCGGCTCTTTCTTCTTCACCTTGGCGGCGGCTGACTGCGGCTGCACATTTCCGGCAGCTTCCCTTGGTGGAATCGGCACATTACTCTCCGTGCTTTCCCAGACCAGCTCTGTAAAGTGCGGCAGCTTCCCTTCATTATTCATTCTTCCATCGCTCCAATCCTGAAACGTAATCCGAGAAGACCCTGCTCCTGCTCTTATGAAAAAACGGTCCTGTTCACATGGTGTGAAGGAACCGTTTTGTTCTTCTCGAATTATCCGAACCCGCTGTACATTTCACATCTAATATTAGCATTGTTGCAGGATTAACATCAAGTAGATCCGGCAAGGAATACTCTCTTAGAGCAGCTCAGTTCCTTTCGTTTCCTTACCCAGAAACAACACTGCCAGCGCACCGACAATAATGGTTACGAAGAACAGCATAAAGATTGAGCTGATGCCGACCTTATCGCCTACCAGAAAGCCTACCAGCAGCGGTGCGATCACACCGCCAATCCGGCCAAAGGAGGTGGCCAGCCCTGATCCCGTTGAGCGGATTGCAGTCGGATACAATTCAGGGGTATAAGCGTACATGCCGCCCCATGCGCCAAGATTAAAGAACGAGAGGCAGATTCCGGCAGCCATCAGCATGCCCTCCGTTGTCGCATTTCCGAACCAGGCAGCGCTGACTGCTGTGAGCAGCAGGTAGATTACCAGTACAAACTTGCGCCCGAACTTTTCAATGAAATAAGCAGCGGTGAAGTACCCGGGCAGTTGGGCCAGCGTCATAATCAGTACATACTCAAAACTCTTAACAAGGCTGAAGCCCTTAATCACCATTACCGTAGGCAGCCACAGGAACATGCCGTAATAGGAGAACACCACCGTGAACCATAGAATCCACAGCATGATCGTCGATTTGCGGTACTCCGGCGACCAGACGATAGCAATGCGTTTACTCAACGAAACCGGAGCCTTCTTAATTTCCGCAAACCGCGGGGAATCATCGATGGCACGCCGCAAATACAGCGCATAAAGTGCCGGTACGGCACCTATGCCGAAGGCGATACGCCAGCCGTAATCCGGAATGACAAAATAGGCAATCAAAGCGGACAAGATCCAGCCTACCGCCCAAAAGCTCTCCAGCAGCACAACCGCCCGGCCTCTCTCTTTTGCAGGCATGCTTTCCGACACCAGCGTTGAAGCAACAGGCAGCTCTCCGCCCAGCCCGAACCCGGCTACAAAACGCAGTACACATAATATCCCGAAGCCTGTAGCAAAAGCCGACAAGCCGCTGGCCGCTGAGAAAATCAACAAGGTCCACAGCAATACTGACTTGCGTCCGAAACGGTCAGCCAAAATCCCCGCCGCTGCCGCCCCTGCTGCCATGCCCACCGAATTAATACTGGTCAAAAATCCAATCTGCTCCGGTTCGAGCGACCACTCCTTGGCAAGCGCTGCAACCACAAAAGAAATCATTCCGACATCCATCGCGTCAAACATCCAGCTTAATCCCGCACTGAACAGCAGTTTCCTTTGCTTCGGATTTCGCAGCAGCGTCATTTGATTCAAGTTCAAGCACCCTCTTCCCTTACTCCGACTATTCTACCCTGATATTGCTAGTTTCTCTTACACATTCTAAGAGTGCCGCTTCTAAAAATCAAGGAATAAAGCAGCATTAAAGTATTGCCGGGCCAGTGCTTGAAAATAACAGGTTTGTACAGAAATTGCCGAGATCATCAGCATATTTTGCACAGCATCCCTTTGCGGTCTTGTCAGATGATTCAGCCGGTTCATCAATTTATCCATTGCACTTCTTAGCGAGCTGTCCGTTTTCCAGGAATAATCTTTGTTTGCGCTGCGTTCAGCTATCCCTTGAGCCTGCAGCGCAGGGCTGCGCTTAATCTCTTCGAACAGTTCCGCATACCCGTGATACAGCTGCGCCGGTTCAACCAAATCATCATCATCCCGTTCCGGTTTCAGGAAAAGCAGGCGGAAGAGCTGACGTATACTTTCGAAATCAAGCGCTGCTTTAAGGTCATCAATGATAAATAGCAGCGCTGCCTGATTAACCGAATACTTTTTTCCTTCCCTAGGTGAGCCGAGATATTCCTTGAAGTCGCGCTTCACCCAATTTTGCATAGCGGTGGCACTCAGTGTGGAATACTCTATGAGATGTCCAAGAGCAGCAATGTCCGAGAGTGAGAACCCTTTGACGTTCCCTCTTTTGATGATCTTTTGCAGGATCGGCGGGATTTCCGTAGAGAGGAACGCAGGCAGGGACATCCCCTGTCTCACCTCTTCGTGATGAAATTTCGTCCAGACCTCCTGAAGAATATGCAGCGGTTTTTGCTCTGAACTTCCGGTCAGCGAGAGCAGCAATCCAGACATTTCTTTTCGGCTTAAAGTAAAAGCTTCCATAGATGGCACCCCTTCGCCATTTGATATTTTAATGAAAAGTTCGTACAATAGGTTCAAGTGAACTCATAATATGAGTATAACCTATTTTAATAACGAGAGGGATGGTAAAGATTTTATGGGTATAGGACTTAGTTTGACGTTGGTGGCCATTTTGATTATTTTAACCGCTTTTTTTGTAGCCACGGAATTTGCAGTAGTGAGATTGAGAGGCAGCCAAGTAAGTCAAATGGTTCTCGAGGGAAAGAAAAACGCTTTAGCTGTACAAAGAGTTGCAGCGAACCTTGACGGTTACTTGTCTGCTTGTCAACTTGGGATCACAATCACTGCCCTCGGTATCGGGGCGTTGGCAGAACCTGCATTTGAGCAGCTGCTGATTCCTTTATTCGATTTGGCTGATATCAGTCACAGTGTGAGCGAACCTATTGCTTTTGCATTGGCATTTATTATTGCCACATTCCTGCATGTCGTAGTCGGAGAACTTGCACCGAAGACGGCCGCTATCAACATTCCGGAGAAAATCGGTCAAATTACAGCCCCGCTGATTATTTGGTTCTACAAAATATTGTACCCTCTGATCTGGCTCATGAATGGTTCCGCCAATCTGCTTGTCAGCTTGTTCGGAATGAAGCCAGCCAGCGAGCACGGCGATGCGCACAGTGAAGATGAGATTCGTCTGATTCTGTCCGAAAGCTATGAAAGCGGCAAAATCAACAAAGCCGAATATGGCTACGTGAACCGGATCTTTAATTTTGACGAGATGCTGGCCAAAGAAATCATGGTGCCGCGGACAGATATGGTGTGCTTATTCACCGACCACTCGCTGGCGGAGAATTTCAACATCATCCGTAAAGAGCAGTACACCCGATTCCCTGTCGCTGACGGCAGCAAAGATAATATTATCGGGATGATCAATACGAAACAGCTGTACCTGCAGTATGACAACAACCCGGATTTCGATTTTAAAAGCCTGATATTGCCGCTTCTGACTGTGTCTGAGGTAACCCCGGTGAAGAACTTGTTAACCCGTATGCAGGTAGAACGTGTGCATATCGCCCTTCTGCTTGATGAATACGGCGGAACTTCCGGTCTGATCACGATTGAAGATATTCTCGAGGAGATTGTCGGGGAGATCCGTGACGAATTTGACGGGGATGAACGAAAAAACATCGAGAAGCTCAGCGACGTCAATTACTTGTTCGACGGCAAGGTTTCTCTCCTGGAGATCAAGCAGCTGACAGGTCTTGACTTCCACGATGATGAAGTAACAACCATTGGCGGCTGGTTATACAGTCACCTGAACGAGCCCACTATCGGCAAAAGCATGAATTACGAACATGTTACGCTTACAGTCCGTGAGATGAACAAAAACCGCATCCGCAAGGTTGAGGTGCTTATCGGGGAAAAGGACTCCCTGGAATCTGGGCAACAAACGGAATAATAGCTGAATATATATCAATAAAGGCAAAGGCGCTCCGTCAAGGAGCGCCTTTTGTTGTAGCGGAACTTAGTTAGATAAAATCTTGCTCATATAATATTCGTCCACCCAATTCCCGCTGACCTTCAGTGATTTCTTCTTGATGCCTTCAATTTCAAAGCCGCGCTTGGTGTATAATGACACTGCTCGATCATTATGCGTCATAACGGTCAGCTCCAGGCGCACAATGCCGACGCCGGTTGCCCAGCTCTCCATCTCCCGGAATAAGCCGCTGCCGATACCCATTCCCTGATAATCCGCCAAGATGCCTATCACAATATACGCACTATGCTTAATACGTCTTAGGCTTCCTCCACTGACGGATAAGTAACCCGCCAGTCTGCCATCTGCCACGGCACCGATCAGAATCGAAGTTTCGGCCTTGGCGAAGCTCTCAATCATCTCTGTTACTTGCTGCAGTCCGGTCTGCCTCTCATCCGGCTCCAGCAGCATAAATGAAGACTCCTCATCCAGACGATGCTGCAGACTCAGGAGTTCAGCAGCATCCCCGGTTACCAGCTCTTTCAACGTTATATTCATCATTTCCTCCTGCCCGATCTTGCTCGGCATAACACTAATTGCCGATGTACTTCTTGAACAGCATACTCCCGCTCCCGTCATACCCGAGCGCCTCATAGAATCGGTGGGCGGCTTCTCTGCTTGAATTGCTGGAGAGTATCACTTTAAGCGCACCTCTGGCAGCCGCAGCTTCTTCGGCAAATCTCATAAGCGCGGCGCCGTAACCCTTACCTCTCAACTGTGGGGCGATGATCACCCGCTCGATGACTGCGAATGGAAGGTCCCCACTCAGCGCATCCATGCAAAAATGCAGATGGACTGTACCAACAACCTGCCCATTATCTTCATACACATACAGAAAACTGTCCGGATTGCCGCCAATCTGTTCTATCCTCCGTGGGGATACATTAACACCCGGATGCTCCGGCAAAAGAATGCGGTATAGCGTTTCTATCGCGGCAGCATCCTGGGGCAATGCTTCTCTAATCATGTCGGAGTTCTCCTTATCATCCATCTTATATAGATGTTAATCTCCTTTAACAACGGCAAATCATCAATACATTTCCGTCAGGATCCTTGAAGTTAAACCAGTGATCATTCTCAATGTCAGTCAGGATCTCCGCACCGCTGGCTTTGACAAAATCATAAGAAGCATCGATGTCCTCCGTATTTAAATGAAAGGACGGCACATTCAAAACCGACTCGGCTGTGAATATTCTGCTGTCCAGTACAATACCCGGCCCTTGCATCGGCACCACATACAGATGACCGAACAATACCTCACCATCAAGCGGAAGCCCCAGTAAGCTGCAATACCAGTTCTTTGATCTTTCAATATCACTGACCGGAATGAATACGGCGCCAATCTGATTCAGAATCGGACTTGTCACAGCAAGTACAGCCTCCTCTATGCTTTCTCAGAATAGGTATTACTTTTTAGTAATTCGATAAAATATGCCAATTTCCTTCCCCCGCAAGTTGATCGATTGGAACTTATGATATAATCTGGACAGATGATATCAAGACGTCAGGAGAATGAATTTGGCTAATCTATCCCTCGGGCACCTAAGGCTGACGCCACCCAAAATACTATCGCTCGGATTCATGCTGCTGATTACGGCAGGAACAGTACTCTTATGCCTCCCGGCAGCTTCGACCGGAGACCGGATCTCCTTTATCGACGCCCTCTTTATGGCGACTTCAGCGACCTGTGTCACCGGGCTCGCTGTCATCGACACCGGAACACAGCTGACGGTGTTTGGACAAATTGTCCTCCTGGTGCTGTTCCAGTTTGGCGGTCTCGGATTTGTGACTATGGCCACGCTGATTACACTTGTACTTAACAAACGGATCTCACTCAAAGAAAGGCTGCTGCTGCAGGAATCCATGAACCAGAACTCCATGCAGGGCATCGTCAAGCTGATCCGCCGGGTACTGATCTATTCCCTGGTCATACAGCTTACCGGAGCAGCCCTGCTTGCCGTAAGGTTCATGCTGGATATGCCTTTTGGAAAAGCGATATATTACGGTTTGTTTCATAGCATTTCTATCTTTAACAATGCCGGATTTGATCTCTTCGGAGATGTGCACGGGCCATTCAGCGGTCTTACCCGCTACGTGGAGGATCCAATTATAAACATCACTTCCATGCTGCTCATTTTCCTTGGCGGAATTGGGTTTATCGTGTTATCCGACGTAATCGACTTCCCCAAACGCAAACGTCTGACCTTGCATTCCAAGGTGGTTCTCTCCACTTCAGCTATCTTGATTCTGGTCGGGGCGGCAATTTTTTTCTGGCTTGAACTGAACACCACGCTAAAACCGCTGCATGCCGGCGGCAAAATAATGGCCTCTTTCCTGCAGGCGATTACCCCCCGCTCAGGCGGGGTGACAACCATTGAGATTCCGCTCTTGCGAGAATCCACTCAATTTCTGATGATTCTGCTGATGTTCATTGGTGCGGCGCCTGGATCTACCGGCGGTGGGATTAAGATTACTACCTTTGCCATACTGGTAAGTACAGCATATGCCAAACTGCGCGGGAAGGAAGACATCGTCATGTTCCGCCACCGGATCTCCAAAGAAAACGTGTACCGGGCCATCACGATGACACTGCTCTCACTGATGCTGGTAGTCATTGCGACCATGCTGTTGTCCGTGACGGAGAGTGCAGATTTCCTGACCGTATTGTTTGAGGCGGTGTCCGCTTTTGGGACCTCGGGCATTACAATGGGGCTGACTACGGAGCTGACGACCATCGGGAAGGTTATGGTGATCATACTGATGTTTGTCGGACGTACCGGACCGCTGACACTTGCATATGCGCTTAAACCGAAGAACAGTAAAGAGCTCTACCGTTATCCTGAAGGCAATATTACGATCGGGTAGAGCTTTCGAACCTATACCTATATAAAATGCGACCGTTCGCCGGCAGTGAATGCCTTCATCGGTCGCATTTTTGCGATGCTATTCTTCTTCCTGAATGTCCTGGGTATCCAGTGCGGCATCCAGCAGCTGATTAAACAGATCGTCATCATTCTCCAGCAGCGTGTCAATCTCCAGGAACTGCTCTTCGCTCCCCGGTTCGCCGGCAAAGCTGAAACTGTAATCCCATTCGCTTCCCCGTTTGCTGAAGAACGTAATTTCATACGGAGACTTATGATTGTCGAGCGTGAACACCGTCCTCCCGACATAGCTCTTATCTTCTTCGCGTTTCAATTCCGCCTTTATAATTTGTACGTTCATGCGCTTTCCTTCCTTTCATCTGATCGTCCACACTCTCCCAGTATAGCATTGAAATGAAAGCAAATCCCTCTCTTTCCGCTGCAATTGACTTTTTTCATCCGGCGGTTAATAATTTAATACAATGCTCATACAGCACTAAAATATAGTAAATGGAGGAAACCCAATGCTCAATTTAGAAGCGAAGCTTAGCAAATATGCAGATCTGGCAGTCGAAATCGGCGTCAACGTTCAACCGGGTCAAATACTGGTCGTGAACGCCCCCGTTTCAGCAGTAGAATTCGTACGGCTTATTACAGCCAAAGCTTATGCCATAGGGGCAAGTCTGGTCAAAGTAAACTGGAGTGACGAGAGCATTACCCGCCAGCAGTTTGAACATGCCGCACCGGAAGTCTTCACGAAGGCTCCAACGTGGTACGCGGGAGAAATGACCGAATTCGCCGAGAATGGAGCCGCTATTCTGACTGTAATCGCCGAAGATCCCGACGCACTGAAAGGCATTGATCCGGAACGTATCGCCAGTTATCAAAAGACACGCGGTGCTGCGCTTGCGAAATACCGTGATTACCAAATGTCCGATAAAATCAGCTGGAGTATTGTCGCCATCCCTACACAAGCTTGGGCTGATAAAGTGTTCCCTGATGTTCCGGCCGAAGAACGTGTGGATAAACTATGGGAAGCTATCTTCCACACTGTCCGTCTTGACCGTGAAGATCCGGTTGCCGCCTGGCAGGAGCATCTTGATACACTAGAACAGAAGGCTGATGTGCTTAATGCCAAGAAGTATAAAAGCCTGCATTACATAGCACCCGGCACAGACCTGACTATCGAACTGCCAGAAGGTCACATTTGGGCGCAAGGAGACAGCATCAATTCCAAAGGCCACACTTTTGTTGCCAATATGCCAACAGAAGAAGTGTTCACAGCACCGCTTAAAACAGGTGTTAACGGCACGGTCAGAAGCACCAAGCCGCTCAGCTACGGCGGCAACATTATTGATGATTTCTCCATCACCTTCGAGAACGGACGTATCATCAGTGTAAGCGCCGGTAAAGGCCAGGATTCACTGGAGTATCTGATCAGTCTGGATGAAGGCGCCAAATATCTCGGCGAGGTTGCTCTTGTGCCTCACCAGTCCCCGATCTCCGAATCGAATATTTTGTATTTCAATACCTTGTTTGACGAGAATGCTTCCAACCACCTGGCCATCGGCACAGCTTATGCCTTCTGCCTTGAGGGCGGTAAAGAGATGACCCAGGATGAGCTGATCGCCCATGGCCTGAATACCAGTGTCACCCATGTCGATTTCATGATCGGCTCACCTGACATGGATATTTACGGAATTACAGCTGATGGTACACGGGAACCGGTATTCAAAAGCGGAAACTGGGCGTTTTAAACACAGACTACAGATAGCGGAGGAGCAAATCATGTTGAGTTTCAAGCAAAAGCTGGAGAATTACGCACTGCTGGCTGTAAAGATCGGAGTCAATATACAGCCCGGGCAAACGCTCGTACTCAATGCAGACATCGTTGCCGCAGAGCTTGTCCGCCTGATTGTGCGGAAAGCTTATGAGGCCGGTGCTAAGCTGGTCAAGGTCAATTATACCGACGAGTTCGTCACACGGACCCGCTACGATCTGGCCCCGGCGTCAAGCTTCCTTGAACCGCCGAAATGGCAGGCGGATGAGCTGGAGGATCTGGCACGCAACGGTGCGGCCATCCTGACAGTAATCTCTGCCAATCCGGATCTCCTGAATGGTGTAGAAGCCAGCCGGATATCCGATCATCAGCGTACCGCAGGCCAGGCTATGGCCCCGTACCGTGAAATGATGATGAACAATTACATCAGCTGGAGCGGTATCGCTTTTCCGTCGCCATCGTGGGCCGCCAAGGTATTTCCCGATGCACCGCCGGAAGAACAGGTTGGCCTGCTGTGGGATGCTATCTTCAAGGCGGTACGTGCAGACCAAGAGAACCCCGTTGAAGCTTGGAGCCTGCATCTGGGCGGCTTAAAGCAGCGCTGTGACCTTTTGAACGCCAGAAAATACCGCAAGCTGCATTATACCGCTCCCGGAACGGATTTGACCATCGAATTGCCCGAAGGGCATATCTGGTGTCAGGCCGGAGCCGTGAATGGACGCGGAGTCTCTTTCCTCGCCAATATTCCGACAGAAGAAGTATTCACTGCCCCGCTGAAGACTGGCGCTAACGGCAAAGTCAGCAGCACGAAGCCGCTCAGCTATGGCGGCAACATCATCGACCGGTTTACGCTTACCCTGGAGAATGGCAAGGTCACAGACTTTACGGCAGAAGTCGGCCAGGAAGCATTGGCTTCCCTGCTGGCTATGGATGAAGGAGCCGCATACTTCGGTGAAGTAGCGCTGGTCCCTTACCACTCTCCAATCTCGGAAAGCGGCATTCTCTATTACACTACACTGTATGATGAGAATGCTTCATGCCATCTGGCACTTGGAGCCGCTTATGCATTTACCTTGCAGGAGGGCATCTCTATGACCAAGGAGCAGCTTGCTGACAAAGGGATGAATCAAAGTCTGACCCATGTGGACTTCATGATGGGTTCCCCGGAAATGAATATAGACGGAATTACAGACGATGGAACTGCTGAACCCATCTTCCGCGCAGGGAACTGGGCTTAAGCAAAGTTTCTGAGCTATTGTGTCCGTTCGATTAATCCCTTATAGCCACACCCCGTTGCTCTCTGAATAGAGGGTAACGGGGTGTTTTTGGTTTGCCAGAAGATAGTTAAAGGCATAATTAACCCAAATTTAAAATTATGTTCAAATAATATTCACAATATTGTTGAAATTAATTCACAAATATGTCACAATACAATTAAGGATTGTATTTCCAATCCGGTTTAAGTGTTGGATGAAGCCAATCAGTGCTGAACGATACTCACAAAACTTTTAGGAGGTCATCCTGATGAAAGAGTCGATATCCCAAGAGCTGGAACGGCCGGAGCATGAACGTCCAAGTGTTCAAGCCCCTACAGACTCAAGCATTATCGCATCCAATGCAATCAAATACACAGCTTACATCATGCTACTATTCGGTTTCTTATACTTTCTGATTGCATACCTGGCTCCTATGCTATGAGGTTGCTTCATTATATAGCTTTAATAGAAAGCGCTTACGGCTTTTGAGCTCCTGATGGAGTCCAATAGCCGTTTTTATTTTCTTGCATTGTTCCTTCTTAGGGTTATCCACAAATGGGAGCACGCAAAAAAAGGTTTTGCCTTCCTCAACGGACGGCAGAACCTTTTTTTCTGCAAATAACAGCTTCACCGTACTTGCCAGAACTTTGAAACCGTTATTTAGTGATTACCAGGACAATGCCTTGCTGATCCAGGCTATGGCAGCAGGCGACCAGGTAGCATCCATTCTGGAGCGCAGCCAAGCTATAGCTTCCTCCCGGGAACCTTCATAAGGTGTAAGGCCATGAATTCCCATCCAATGCCCTACGGTCTCAAACGAAGTGCTGCTCCAACCATTTACTTCTCCCAAGTCATTTTGGCGTGCCTGAACTCCGGAGATTACAATATCAAGAGTGCCTTGCAGCTCTGTGACGGCATTGTCAAAGGCAGTCTTCTTTTCCTTTGCTTTCATATCACCCAAAGAACGCAGCTGGCGGGTATCAATGCCTTCGTTGGCACGGATAACCTGCAGCAATGTCAATGCTTCTCTGCTGGCAAGGCCGTTATTGTACCGTTCTTCCAGTTCTTTAGAGCTGCCCACTGCTTTTACAAATGCCGGAAACCAGTCCCGTGAGACGAGAATTGCCTTTTTCTTAATAAACTTGCCGTACCCGGCCAGTCCCTCACCGGGAAACTGTGCACGCCATCCCCATGGATCCAGCTCTGAACCGGTATGCCAGTTCTCGGCTTTGGTCAGCCCATTTAATGACGGATGCTCCGGAATCAGTGAAGCAAGGGGGACAATCCCCAGCTTGGCAATGACCTCAGCCATCTCTTTATAAGTTGTTACACCGCCCTGCACTTCCACGTTTCCCATCTCACTTTCCCCCTTAACGGAATGGTTAAATCACTTAATCATGGTTGTTCTGGACTGCTTACACTGTCTTCATGCAGCTGATTCCTGCAATAAATGTATCAATCAGCCGGGATAAGGAGATTCCCAAATCGAGCGGCAGGCCAAAGCCTCCCTTGTTCTCCAGTGCAGCAAATCCGTGCAGTATACTCCGCAGTCCCCGAACAGCATGCAGTTCTCCCTCTTCTCCAAGCCCGTAACCAGACAGCACATGCAGGATAAAGGATAAAATCTGCTCACCTGCCTCTTCCAGCGCTGTGTTCCCTTGATCAGGTGCTTGCAGTGTTGTTTCGTATAGACCCGGATGCTGCCTTGCAAAGTTCATGTAAGCCTGCCCCATAGCGTGAACAGCTGCATCTCCGGCTAAACCCTCAGAAGCCTTTGTCATCGCTGTGTGGAGCTGTTCCAGGCCGTGTACAGCCAGCAGAGTCCGCAGCCCGGCTAGTCCGTTAACATGATTATACAACGACGGAGAGCGTACGCCCAGCTTGGCCGCGAGTGAAGCCAGCGTGACTTCTCCCATCCCCTGCTCATCCGCTAATTCTGCCGCAGCCAATACCAGCGTACGTGTATCCAGTCCAACCCTAGGTGACATCTTATCTTCCTTCCTTTCCTAGCTGCAATTGAGCTTTGCTCACAGCCAGTTTCATGGCTTCTCCAGGCGCCTTCAGCAGGTTGCCGTGTCCAACAGCAAGCACCGCTGCAGACGTTCCTGCAAGCTTAATTGCACTGGCCACAGCCTGCTCCTTATTCCAGGTAGCCAATGCCGGAAATGGAAACCATGGCACAACCGTCCCGGCCACCGCAGTTCTCTTAAATGTCTGAAAAGCATCCCCTGCTATCAGAGCTCCGCTCCGTTGATCCAGAAAAGACATCGAGCCTGGGGTATGGCCGGGAGTACTAATTGCGCTTAAAGAGCCGACAGTATCTCCGTCACGGAGCAGAATGTCCGGTTTGGTGGAAATTTTGGTAGGTACGCTCCCTTTAATCGGAGTCTGCGGTTCACCTTGTCTAAGCGAACGGTCTCCGCGCAGCAAAGCTGCATCACGCTCAGAGATATATACAACAGCTTCAGGAAGCCGTTTCTTCAGTTCATCCAGTGCTCCAACATGATCTCCATGAGCATGGGTCAGCACGATTCGGGTAATAGGCAGGTTCAATTTAGCCGCTGTACGGAGGATCCCTTGGACACTAAAAGACATTGCCGCATCAATCAATGTTAATTCCTGATCTTCTACAACAAGATAGCAATTGACCGGAAACCATCCGGGCATCCACGTAAGCTGCAGCAATTTTCCTTCTTGAGTAATTCTCATAAATACACCCCTTAAAAACTAATGGTATTAGTTATAATATAAACTAATGGCATTAGTTTTGCAAGAGGCCCATTCCAAAGCAGTACATCCGTCTATTCCAGGTGCTTATCCGCATTTTGATTGGAGCGTTTAATCATGAACCATTGCATCCAGGTAATCCCGAAGAAAAAGATCACGGAGCCAACCAATGTGCTCATTACACTCGCAACTACATCAACTTCCTCCTTACCCAGCAGGTCATAGCTGATCATCAATATTGCCCATATCAGAGCACCTGCAGCTCCACTGATCAGATTGGTTTTCTTGAGCCGCTTTACTTCCCCGGCCTTGCTCGGCAGGAGGAATAGCCCACCACGCATGCTCCGGAGCGTAACATAGAAACAAGCTGCCATCAGGATGAGGAAGCTGTCCAGCCAATACTTCAGATCCAAGTGCAGAACAAATACTTTAACAAAAACACTGGCCGTAATGCCCACAAACACAATCGTAAAGCCGTGCGACATCAACTTATGTACTTCACCTTGAATCCGCTCATCCTTGATCCCCTTACCTTTCATAACTACTCCTCCCAAAATATATCGTTCAAAGTTGTTTCCAGTTCCTTGCAGATGGCAATACATAACCGGATCGTCGGGTTGTAATTCCCCGCTTCAATCAGTCCTATCGTCTGTCTCGTCACGCCCACCGCTTCCGCCAGCTGTTCCTGGGACAGGTCCTTCTGAATCCGCGCCAGTTTCAGCTTGATGTTCTTCTCACTCACCAGAGCCCTCCCGGAGAATAAATTCACTTACCGCTCCATTGTAATCTATAACCGTCATTATGTACATTATATATTGCATTTTTATTTAATCCCATAGAAAAAAAGCATCCCGCAGGATGCTTCAATAAGAGTTAGCCCAGTTTTTGTTCCTAACAGCGGCTTAGGTGGTTATTCCACAACTCCACTCTCCGGATAGCTGTCTACAACTGTAAGCAGCTGAGCGGCTTCCTTGCGTGGACGGCTGGCGGGAATGATCTCCGGATAACCGGCATGGATCATCGCAATCACCTTCTCTCCCGGCTTCACGCCAATCTTGCTGCGGAATTCTGGAGTGTAAATATAAGGATCCGTCTTCCAAATCGTACCTACTCCCCGTTCCCATGCCGCCAGCTGGAAGTTCTGCACAAGTGCGGATGCAGCGGCAAAATCCTCATCCCACTCTCTTTGACGCGGGTCCTCAGGGATTACGACGATTACGGTTAAAGGAACCGATGAAAGATATTCTTTGCGTTTGATGGCAAATTCCGGATCAGCTGCCCCGCGCTTTAAGAATGTATAAGCAGCATCCCCGAGGAATTCCGCCCCTTCCCCCTGAAAAGCAATAAATCTCCACGGCTGCCGCAGTCCGTGATTTGGCGCCCATACCGCGATATCCAGCAGTTCCTTTAGCAGGCCTTCAGGCAGGGGTTCAGGCTTAAACTGTTTAATGGAGCGGCGCTCCTTGATCACTTCGGCAATGCTGCCGTAAGCTGCAGACTGGTTCTGATTCATAAGGATTCCCTCCAGCAGTAAGTTATGATAACCATTCTCAGTGATTGTACATGATTCCAATCGCTTTTTCAAACTGGGGAATGTCCTGATCATACTCGCCAAGCCTATCCTGTATCTTGGAGGTGAATGCGCTTGTTAGAGCCAAAAAAGCACCGCCCGAACGGGCAGTGCCTGTAGAACTCTTCGATCAGCCGAAACGGCCCATGATATATTCCTGGGTCATTTGATTCTCCGGATTGCTGAAGACTTTCTCTGTCTTGTCGTATTCCACAAGTGAACCGAGGTAAAAGTATGCGGTAAAATCCGAAATCCGCGCCGCTTGCTGCATATTATGCGTAACAATAACGATGCGAAGCTCTTCCTTGAGTTCCTTGATCAGCTCTTCCACTTTACCGGTCGATACAGGGTCGAGTGCCGATGCCGGTTCATCCAGCAGCAGGATCTGCGGATTAACCGACAATGCACGGGCGATACATAACCGCTGCTGCTGTCCGCCGGACAACGCCAACGCTGAATCCTTCAGGCGGTCCTTAACCTCGTCCCATAATGCAGCACGCCGCAGACTGCTTTCCACAATTTCGTCCAGTGCCTGCTTACCTTTAATGCCGTGGTATTTTGGACCAAAAGCAATATTGTCATAAATCGACTTATAGAACGGATTCGGTTTCTGCCAGACCATGCCGATCTTTTGCCGCAGCTTGATCACATCCGTACCGTGAGCGTTGATGTCCACGCCGTCAATCCAGATGCTCCCTTTCGTTGTCGAACCGGAGATGTCATCATTCATACGGTTAAGTGAACGAAGGAAAGTTGATTTACCACAGCCCGACGGGCCAATAAGTGCAGTAACAGTATTCTGGCCAAATGGAAGACTGATTCCCTTTACTGCTTCATATGTGCCGTAAAATATGCTCAGGTCCTCTGTTTGAAATGATTCACGCACCACTGGTTCCGCTATTCCCATCTCTTACTCCTCCTAAAATGTTTCTATAATCAAAGTTTTAGTTCATTCTTTTGGAAGCAGTCAGCTTGCGGTAAATATATCTGCCGAAATATCTTGCGGCCAGATTGAAGATCAATACTGTAATAACGAGCACGGCCGAAGCTCCGGCTGCGATTTGTACGGCATCAGGCGCCAGCCCTTCGCTGTTGACTTTCCAGATGTGAACGGCCAGGGTTTCAGCCGGACGGAAAGGATTAAGCGGTGAAGTTTGACTAAGCGGATTCCAGTTGGTGAAATCCAGACGCGGGCTGCTCATGCCCGCCGTGAACATCAGAGCAGCCGCTTCACCGAAGACACGGCCAGCGGAGAGGATCGTACCGGTGATAATCGTCGGCAGCGCCACGGGTAACAGTACAGAGGTAACAATCTTCCACTTGGATAATCCAAGGGCAAATCCTGCCTCTTTCTGCTGCTTGGGCACTGTACGGAACGCCTGCTCCGTAATACGCACCATCAGCGGCAGATTAAATACGGTAAGTGCGAGAGCACCGGATATTAAGGAGAACCCCAGATTGAAGGTGTTTACGATCAATAACAGACCGAACAAACCTACGACAATGGAAGGGAAGGAAGACAGGACTTCTACGATCAGGCGGATAAAGTTCGTAAGTTTACCTGGACGTGCATACTCTGCCATAAAGATCCCCGCTCCAAGACCCAGCGGTACAGTTATGATCAGCGTCAGCACCAGCAGGAACAGTGAGTTGAACAACTGTGGACCCACACCTCCGCCTGCGCGGATTTTTTGCGGTGCGGAAGTCAGGAAATCCCAACTGATATGGTTTAAGCCACGGATCAGAATATATCCAAGCAATCCAACCAGAATGGCTACAATAAGTAATGCGAAAAAGACGATAACGGTAGTGGCAACCTTGTCTGCTGTTCTCGGCTTCAAATTTTATTTCTCCTTTCAAGCATTCTTACGATGAGGACAAAAGCAAAAGTCATCAGCATAAGAACCAGCGCCATACTCCACAGCGCATTATTGTGCGTTGAACCCATCGTTGTGTTCCCCATGCCAAGCGTAATTACGCTGGTCAAGGTTGAAGCCGATTCGAAAAGCGACCGCGGCACGAAAGGTGCATTACCGATTACCATCTGTACAGCAAGGGCTTCACCGAAAGCACGGGCCATCCCCAGCACTACCCCCGTCATAATTGCAGGGAATGTAGTCGGAAGAATCACCCGGGAGATCGTCTGCCACCGTGTAGCACCGAGCGCAAAGGAGGATTCTTTTAAGTTTTGCGGCAAAGAAGCCAGCGCGTCTGCAGCCACGCTTGTAATCGTCGGCAAAATCATTACCGATAGGACAAGCGCGCCTGCAGCAACCCCGATGCCCTGACCTGGCAAGGTATTACGCAGAAACGGCACAATGACGCTTAAACCCACAAAGCCGTAAACGACTGATGGGATACCTGACAGCAGTTCGATAACCGGCTGCAGCAGCCTTTTACCCCAGCCTGGCACAATCTCGGTCATGAACAGAGCAGCGCAGATACTGAGCGGACTTGCGATAAGCGCTGCAAGCAGCGTAACCAGAAATGAGCCGGTAATAAAAGGCAATGCTCCGTAGGAGGGAGTGTCTCCTTCCGGGGACCATTTTTTGCCGAACAAGAAATCAGAAAGCTTAATTTCACCGCTGGTAAAGTTAGCAATCCCTTTGGACGCCACAAAATACACCATCGATACAATGATTACTATCAATAGGAGTACACAGAAGGACATATAAGAACGCCCGATAAAATCTTCGATATGATGTTTTTCAATTTTGGATTTCTTAGGTTTTACACTCAAGCTGCTCCCTCTTTCTAAAGTGAAAAGAGAGGCAGAAGGATTCCGCCTCTAATCACATGAAGTTCTAATGAATGAAGTCTGTAAAGCTTGTCAGCCAGGAATTACTTGGTTGATACTTTGCCTTCTACATCACGGGAAACCTGCATTTTCGAAGCAGGGATATATCCAAGCTCTACTACATCGCCATTCTGCACTTCATCTGTCATGATGTAGTCAAGGAATGCTTTGACATGTTCAGCAGGCTCACCATTTGTGTACATGTGCTCGTAAGCCCATACCGGATATTTACCGGAGATAACATTGTCTACAGAAGGCTCAACACCTTCATAGTTCAGCGTTTTTACAGTTTCATCAAGGTAAGACAATGCCAGATATCCGATAGCCCCTGGAGTTTCGCCGATCATTTTCTTAACAGTACCGGAAGAGTCTTCTTGAATCGATCCTTCTTGGTCTTCTGTTTTAGTTCCAAGTGCGAAGCTTTCAAAGGTTGCGCGTGTACCCGAGCTTGCTGGACGGTTGATGATTTGAATCGCTTGATCCGCTCCGCCAACTTCACTCCAGTTCTTAATTTTACCCGTGAAGATGTCAACCAGCTGCTGTTTCGTCAGGCTGTCTACACCAGCTTTTGGGTTGCTTACTGCTGCAATCGCTACAACCGCAACTTGATGGTCAACGAGTGATTTTGCTTTTTCTGCATCTGCATCCTTCAGCTTCTCTTCTGCGAACACATCGGAGTTACCGATATCTACTTGCTTCTCAGCAACCTGAGTCAAGCCCGTGCCGCTTCCTCCGCCTTGTACTTGAATATCAACGCCTGCGTTTGCATCCATAAAGCCTTCAGCTGCCATTTCAACAAGTGGCTGAAGCGCTGTGGAGCCCGAAGCCAGAATCGATCCGCTTAATTTTGCGCCGCTGCTTTCTGTAGGTGTATTTGTCGCAGCTGCATTAGTTCCCCCATTATTAGTTGCCGCATTATTTCCTCCGTTACCGCATGCCGAAAGTGCTACTACACTGGTTAAAGCCAAAGCCATGATCCACGATTTTCTGAATTGCATTGTTGTTTGTTCCTCCTAAAGGTTTTGTGTGTGTCTGACCCATTGAATCTGCTTCTTACAAAACTCACTTTGGAAGCATTCCTCTGTGTGTATCTCTTATGACTCTTCCTATTCTAGAGCTCGTTCGTTAGAGAAAAAGCTTATGTTTGTAAAACGAAAGATAAAAATTCTAATAGAAAATGTATAACAGTATAGATATAATCTATATTAAGAAGATATTTTATTAACTTATTGCCATCCAGACCGGAGGAAATCCATGAATATTGTGAAGCTGCAAATTGTAGTCCTGATTGAAAAATATAAAAAAGTAACGGATGTCGCTGCCGAAATGGGCCTAAAACAGCCTACCGTTTCCTTTCATATGAAAAGCCTTGAGAATGAGCTCGGAGCTTCCCTCTTTCAATACCGCAGCGGGCGTGTGCTGTTAACCGATGCCGGACGGGCGCTTTTTCAATATGCAGTTCGTATTGTTTCCCTCGCTGCAGAAGCGGAGCGGAGCGTCAAACAGTTCTCCTCCCTCACATCGGGTAGCCTTACGCTTGAGGCCGGGTACATGCCTGGTACTTACTTTGTTCCTAATATAATGTCGCAATTTATCAATCTTCATCCGGGGATAGATGTGTCGCTTACGATACAATCGGATCACCTTGTGCGCGAACGGCTGAGGGGGCGGGAGATCCAACTGGGGATACTGCAAGATAGTGATGGCGGAGATGACTCCTTTCATACCCAGGTAGTTGCCCGGGATGAGGTTGTTCTTATATTTGCGCCCGGTCATTCGTTTGCTCAAATTAAAGTGCTGTCCCCGGAGCTGGTGGCGCAGGAGCCATGGATTCAGCATGATCCCGCTTCCAGCCTGAGAGGAACAGCCGACCAATGGGCACAGCTGAACAATGTCCGTGTATGGAATAATACTGTTGTTAATTCGCCGGAGGCCTTTAAAAGGATGATTAGTGAAGGCGGAAATGTGGGACTATTCTCCAAAGCAGGGGTTGCAGACGAGGCGGCCTTGGGCCGTTTAAGTTATGCTCCGCTCCCGGGGATTTCGCCTGGGCTTGCTACTTATGTACTGGCTTGGCGAAAGGATTATACCTTAACTCCCTTGCAGCAGGCGTTTGTGGAAATGGCTGCTGCTGAGAGCGTGTTGGTATGATAACAGTTAATTGTATTTATTTAATGTCATTAACTATATGTATTAATTAATGATGTGAATTAAATAAACCGCTGCTCCACTCAGGCTGATTGATACAGCTCAAAGCAGACCACCGGTTCTATGTTGAAATACATTTTTTATTTATTCATGCCGTTAACTATCTTTCGATTCTCCGCAGAAACGGCCACCGTCCTAAAAAGGACACCAAAGCTATTCATCGTAAAGTCAACGTTTCTCTGCTACCAGTGTAAACGTCTTGGGAATTCCTTTGTCGTAAACCTCAGACGACAGGTTGGGCTCCTCCACCAGTTCTCGGATGACTAGACCACTAGCGGCGGCTGCCGTAACGATCTCCCCCAAAGTCCAGCGCCGCCAATAAACAACACTATGTTTCTCACCCGTCTGACTGCCTGAAGCAGGCAAATACTTCGAGTAAGACACCTTTTTCTCTTCCAGCGCTGTATCGAAATAATCGCCGCTTACCTTGTGCTTCCGTACTTTAGCAGTAGATCCTTTGGAAGAAATCAGCTTGGTCGTTACCGGATGAAAGTCGCGCAGCACGAAGGTTCCCCCCTGAGCCAGCAGACGGCAGACAGTATCCATAAACGGGGTCAGGTCAGTGAAATAATGGACAATCCCCATTTCAGCGAAAACGATATCATACGTGCTGTCCAGCACCTCGTCCGGCAGCTTCAGCACATCCGAGACGATATAGGACAGCCCGACTCCGGCTTCCTGCGCCAATTCCGCTGCGTACCGGGCGTTGGCTTCCGAGAAATCGGCAACAGTCATTTCAGCTCCCAGCAGCCCAAGGGCTACCGCCTTCATGCCGTTCGAGCCCATCAGATTCATCATCTTCTTCCCGCGGACCTCTCCGAAATAAGCGTTTAACGGGAACAGCCGGGATGCTGGATCTTTGGACAACTTTGCTGCTGCCTCTGACGGAGTGCCGAATCTGCTCGTCCATGCGGCATAGGTATCCTCATTCCAGAGTTCTTCACTGGAAGGCGCAGCTCCCGGATTGTCTTGCGGTTCTTGTTCTAAGTCTTGATCATTCATACTGTGAAATACCCCTTTATGTTGATAAGTTGTCTGTTAGAATGTGTGCTTTAGGAGATGCTGGGCAGAGCCTCACTTCTCTTTGCAGCTTTCCTGCGTCCTGCATACAAATAGACTGCAAGCCCTCCCATTACCAATACACCGCCGGCCCATTGGAGGATTGTCAACTGTTCGCCAAGCAGCAGGAAGGCCAGAATACTTGCACCAACCGGCTCTCCCAGAATATTCATCGAAACGGTAGTCGCCGAAGCGTACTGCAGCAGCCAGTTAAACAAAATGTGACCAAATACGGTCGGGACAATTGCCAGCAATACGAAGATTCCCCACTCCCTTGGCGGATAATCAAAGAACGGAATGCCCGCCAGCAGATTATATACCGCAAAAACAATAGCCGCTGCGATAAATACAATCAGGCTATACAAATACGATGGCATGCGGGCAACCAGCTTCTGTCCGATCAGCAAATGAGCGGCAACTGCTGCTGTTCCGCCAATGGACAGCAAATCACCTTTTAAATTGTCGGAGGACAGGCCGATATCTCCCCAGCCAATAAATACAACACCAAAGATCGCAATGGCAAGCCCCGCTATGGCGGACATGCTGCTTTTTTCTTTATACAGCAAATAGGCTCCCAGCATAATAAACACCGGCTCCAGTGCCATAATCATCGTCGAGCTGGCTACAGAGGTGAATTTCAGTGAACCCATCCACAGTAAAAAATGCAGGGCCAGCATCGCCCCGGACACAAGCAGCAGCAGCCAGTCTTTGCGGCGCAGGGCAAAAGCGGCTCCGCTGTAAGGCCGGGCAAAGGGCAGCATCAATAGCGAGGTGAACAGCAGCCGGTACATCCCCTGAACCGATACCGGAGCGGATGACCATTTTATAAAAATAGAAGAAAAAGAAATAGCCACAATTCCAATCAGCATCAATAGCGGAATGGGAACAGGCGGTTTTTTTGAAGTCACAGCAGGCATCCTTTCGGCTCAGATAAAAGTCACTTATGTAAATTTACCGCAGAATCCGGAAAAATGCAGCTTTTTTCATGAAAATTCGCAACAAAGGCTGCAGCTTCCTGAAAAACATCAAAGGCATGGCCTCCCGGCCTGCGGCGGAAACCCATGCCTTCGTATGTTGATCCGGTAACCGATGAACTCCCGTAACATTAAGGCTTAAGCACAACCTTGATACAATCCTCTTCCTTGTCTCCGAACACCTGGTAGCCATGCTCCGCTCTGCTGATCGGCTAGCAACATACTATGTTATAACCCCATAGTCCCGGTGTTTATCCGTTATTCCCCGAAGTCTCTCTCCTAGATGCCTAAGTATTCTAAGAAATCGAATATTCCTTGTAGTACCAGCCAGCCTGCAAGCACAGCAGCTGCTAATACAACAGTAAGTAACACAGTCCATACCCTAATATTGCGTTTCAGTCTGCTTGAGCGTCCCATTCCCACTTCATCATCTGACTTCCAGTACCAATCACCGTCAAGATTCATCAGTTCATCACCCTTCCGCTAATTCAGTGGGCGGATGCAGCAGCGGAGAGTACATCATCAGGGCATGATTTTCGGCTACCGCTTCATCCCCTGCAAGCTCGCCGCTCCGCGTAAATACTCTGCGGCGGATGCTGTTGCTGCGGACATAACCGCCCCATGGTTCCAGACGGATAACATGATCAGCCTCGTATACCTCATAACGATAAAGCTGCTTGTCATCGCATCGCCATTCGCCGTACAGATGAGTATCATCCAGGTGCAGCTTCAACTGATATGTCCGGTCTGTATTGTTCTGAAGCTGCAGATCCAAATAATTATATGCACAAGTAGCCCCGCTGCCGAAAGGTTGTGTCCGCTGTTCGTCGGGAAATACATCATAGCTGTGGCGGTGCCGCTCGGTCACGCTCAGCGGGGTGTGCAGCGTCATCCAGTAGATCAGATTGGACAACTGGCATAATCCGCCTCCTGTGCCGGAACGAAAACCACCGTAATATAGAACCATTCCGTCCAAGTAACCTTTGCGCCGGGTTGGCTTGCCGATCGTTTGCCAATACGAGAAGGTCTCTCCCGGCGAGATCACCAGACCATCCAGCCTGGCGACGGCCAGACGCAGATTTGCAATCTTATTGTACTGTAGCTGCATGTCCACATTTCGCAGTCTGCGCAGGAGCGGGGTTGAATGCCCGGCTGCCTTATAGGGCAGTGCCTCAGACCGATGTTTTGTTGCCTTGTTCCCGTGCTGAATAAACCATGTCCAGTATCTTTTCCAGGTGAAATATCGCTTGCCGGCGAACAATCTCAAGCTGGAACGGCGCACTGGCTTCATCGCAGATTTCCCTGCATTCATTGGAATTCTACCTCACGCTCCGGCCGAAGCACAGCGAATCTCCCGCCCAGCACTGAATTATGATGCCTGACAATCTCTTCACCGCTAAAATCGGCGTTGCCGAAAGTGCTATGCGCATCCTGGACCAGTACGCTGGAATACCCCATGCTGTAGGCCCGTCTAGTGGTTGTATCGACACAGAATTCGCTTTGCATCCCGCATATGACAAGATCGGTCACACCCAAACGCTGCAGCTCCTCATGCAGCCGGGTACGGTGAAAAGCATCCCAAGTCGGCTTCTCGACGATGGAGTCTTCCTCCTTCGGCATAATTCGGCTGCTGATCTGCCAGGTGGGCAAGCCCTTCGTATATTCCTCATCCTCGGTATGCTGGATATAAACAACCGGAGCCCCTGCGGAGCGGGCTTTATTCAATAGCGATATAATCCGGTCCATCACGCCTCCTTCATCATGCAGCTTCACATCATAAGAGAACATGGCTTCTTGGACATCGATAATTAATAAGGCTGTTGTCATGTATGATCCCTCGCTATTCCCTGATTTTTCAATAATTATACCAGAAGAATACGTGAAGAATACCCTTGGTATTTTACAAATTCATCTGCAAACATTATAAAATTGTCATCCCTTTAGATAATTTCTTGTACAACAAAAAACCGGGCCTCTGCATGGCAGAAGTCCGGTTCGAATCTTGATTATTTCCCTCGTTTATTATGCCAGATGAGTGCATGAAGCTGAGGGAGCACCCGTGCCCGGTTCATCTCCGGATCGAAGATCACCTGATTAAACAGCCATTCCAGTCTACCCAGCAGACGTACGGAAATGTCACCTTCCTCCGTGACATCCTCATTGCCCGGCTGCAGGAACAGTGGCACCTCAGGGTATCGTTTATGCACTGCTTTGGCATATTCATAATCGCCTTCGTTAAAGACAACAACCTTCAGGCTATGGGCAGCTTTGCCTTTATCATGCAGCTTCCCCATAATGCCATCAAGGGTCTCCCAATCCGTCGTCATACCTGAGCTTGGCGGCTTGGGGCTGATTGTCAGCACATCCACATCGTTGAACCATTCCTGCCAGCGGCTGCCCTGCGTTTCGATTGCCGCTTGAATGCCCCGCTCGTGCAACCCCATGATGAAGGTACCCATCGCCTCGCCAATTAGTGCAGGGTTGCCACCGGAGATGGTTACACAGTCAAAATTATTTCCGGCTAGTGAGAGCAGCTCGGCCATAATCTCCTCTGGTGTAAGCATCCGCACCTTATCCTTGGCCGAACCATCCCATGTGAATGCGGAATCGCACCAGCTGCAGCGATAGTCACAGCCATAAGTACGGACGAACATGGTTTTCACTCCGATAACTGCGCCTTCCCCCTGAATGGTTGGGCCGAACATTTCTATGACCGGAATCTTACTCACAGTCACAACCCCCATGCATACGGTAGGAGGGTCCATCCTCCGGAATATCCTCAGCCAGCACCTCCGCCCAGGAAGTGGGCGTCTCCCACAGCTTAACGGAATATAGCGGCAACGCCACTTGCTTCAGCTTGTAGGCTATATAACACGCCATGTTCTCCACCGTCGTGCGGAAGGAGAGCAGCGCTACCTTCGATCCCGTATTTGTCAATGTATCCAGCACAGGCTCGTTGCCCATCGCCAGAAAAGCGTGATCCAGCCGGTCGACCAGACTCTGCTGTACCGTGCTTTTAATATCGCTGAAATCAATCACGAAGCCTTCGTCCGAATGCCCCTCCTCCAGGGAAGGTTTGCCCTTCAGGACCACTTCAAGCTTGTAGGTGTGGCCGTGGAGATTACTGCATTTTCCCTTATGTCCAATCAGCTGATGTGCAGCGTCAAAAGTGAATATTTTACAAACCGATACTTCGCCTAGCATTATAAGCCGACCTTCTTTCTCTCAGCCACATATTGCTCAAGGCCACGCTTGCGAAGCAAACATGCTGGGCAGGTGCCGCAGCCGCTGCCAATGATACCGTTGTAGCAAGTCAGAGTGTGCTGACGGATGTAATCAAACTGGCCCAGCTCGTCGGCCATCTTCCAGGTTTCTTTTTTATCCAGCCACATTAGTGGTGTATGAATGACAAACTCATAATCCATGGACAGATTGAGGGTTACATTCAATGATTTCACAAACACATCGCGGCAGTCTGGATACCCGCTGAAATCGGTCTGGCATACGCCGGTGACGATATTGGCATATCCTAGCTGCTTCGCCAGAATTGCCGCAAAGGACAGGAACAGCAGGTTCCGGCCATCTACAAAGGTGCTGGGCAATTCATCCCCTTCACCGGATACAATTTCTATATCATCACGGGTCAAAGCATTGGGTGCCAGCTGATTCAGCAATCCCAAATCAAGAATATGCTGCTTCACATTGAACTTGGCGGCAATTTCCTTGGCAACCTCAATTTCAGCGGCATGGCGCTGGTTATAGTTAAAAGTAACGACCTGAACTTCCTCGAAGTGCTGAATAGCCCACACGAGGCAGGTTGTACTGTCTTGTCCGCCGCTGAATACGACGAGCGCTTTTTTATTCATTTCACACTCTCTCCTCTCCACGATCTGGGATCATCGGTTATCCACTTTTTCTGGATATAGGTCATGATTAATCAGCCGGTGTTCGGCCATCGCCTCATACTTGGTTCCCGGACGCCCCCAGTTGCAGTAAGGATCAATGGATATTCCGCCGCGCGGGGTGAATTTGCCCCATACTTCGATGTAACGCGGCTCCATGAGCGAGATCAAGTCATTCATAATAATGTTGACACAGTCTTCATGAAAGTCACCGTGATTGCGGAAGCTGAACAGATAGAGCTTCAGGGACTTGGACTCGACCATCTTTTGCTCCGGAACGTACGAAATGTACATCACGCCGAAATCCGGCTGTCCGGTTACGGGGCACAGGCTGGTGAACTCGGGGCAATTAAACTTCACAAAATAATCGCGGCCGGGATGTTTGTTGTCAAACACCTCGAGAATTTCCGGATCATAGCCGAATTTGTACTGCGTCCCTTGATTGCCCAGCAGGGTGACCTCTTGCATTTCCTCTTTCAATCTGCCTTCTGACATGACAAAAAACCCCTCTCTTTTCCCGCGGCTTACTGCCGGAACTGGAAAGAAGAACGAGATTTCGAAAACATGGCCCTACTAAGAAATTACGCAGCATAGCAGGAAATAAGTATAGGCATCTCCCTATACTCCCTTAAGCCCCCTTCAACCGGAGACTTTACCTATGCATCAAGATGTCTTAGTTTTTTATAGAGGGAGTTTGCGAACCTCTCCTGCGATGTACACGCAGACTTCTTCTTAAGCTTATTATTAACGTCTTGAACTATAACATGATTGGCAGAAGATTGACAACCATAAAGAATTTTCCTGCTAACAGACTTATTGCCATCACTACTCTTTGCCGGTTCTCCAGATCCATAGTGCCAGAACGGTCATCCACAGCGGGAGCAGCAGACTCTCGAAAAGTAGCGGGCCGTCGCCGTTTAGAATACGATTTAAATTTTCCACGATTTCAATGCTTGGCAAAGCGGCGAAGAACGGATAAGTCCAGTCCGGCAGTGCCTGATATACGGAAGCAAGCAGGAAAAAGACAACCATGACCGCAGAGCTGACAGCAGAACCATTCTTAGAAGAGTCGAGCTTCAATCCGATGATCATTCCAACCTCCACAAAAAGGATCCCTCCAGCCAGCATATACGGAAAGACCGACAGCAATTCTGAGGCAAACCCCTGATTGAGCAGAAATACTACCGTTTGTGACAAGACAGAAAACAGCAGAACTGTTAAACCTTTGGCCACAAGAATCTGCCCTCTGCCAAGCGGTGATATAAGCAGCGCATCAAAGGTTTTACTTTCCCGTTCTTCAATGAGACCCGGACCGGTCATCATAATCCCTACCATAACCTGGGCGAACAAAATCCACGTTGACAGCAGCATAAAGTTAATCCCGTTTTTGTCCATGACCGAGATGATGATTTTGGACATAAAAATCGGCAGCATCACGAGAATAATTATAGAAGGATTGCGGAGCAAATCCTTGCATTCATGACGGATCAGCTTCGTCACTTGACTCAACTCAGCTCACTTCCCGTCAGGGCGGCGAATACGTCTGCCAAAGAAGCTTCTTTGCTATGCAGGCTGATAAGCTTCCCGCTCGCCATAAGCTGATAAATGTGGTCTTTCGTCATCTCGTCCGCCAATGGCCAGGATGTGCTCATCACTTTATCCTCTTGCCAGTATTCGGTTTCAATCTCTGCCTTTCCATAAGCCTTTTTCAAGCTCTGCGGGTTATCCAGTGCGACCAATCGTCCAGCATGCATAATGCCTACACGGTCGCTTAACTCCTCCGCCTCATGCATATCATGGGTGGTGATGACAATCGTAGTTCCTTCAGCCTTAATCCTCATTATGTATTTCCTGATAAGCGCCGCCGAGTTGGGATCCAATCCGCTTGTCGGTTCATCCATAAACAGTACTTTGGGCCTGTGCAGCAGGCTTCTGGCGATTAACACACGCTGCTTCCAGCCTTTGGACAAGCTGCCAACCTTGGAATTCTGTCGTTCCTCCAGTTGCAGGCTGCCAATCACTTCATCCACCCGCCCCTTGGCCACACCGTACAAATCGGCAAAAAGTTCAAGGTTATCGCGGATCGAACTGCGTACATATAGATTTGGCAGCTCAAAGACAACCCCGATCTGAGCGTGAACCTTCTTTTTATGTTGTGAAATATTCATGCCATTAATCACTATTTGTCCTTCACTGGGCTGAAGCAGGCCGGTCATCATGCGAATAGTTGTTGTTTTCCCCGCCCCGTTGGGGCCTAGAAAGCCAAATACTTCCCCTTCCCCCACTGAAAAAGACAGCCGGTCTACCGCCCGCTTCTCCTGAAACGATTTCGATACCTCCGTAAGCTGAATCAATGGCCTACCCGCCTTTGCCTAAAGTTTGCTTTCCTTCAAGCTTATTCGTAGAAATTGAGAATATCCCAAGGAACTGTTTCAGAAATATGGATTCAATTTCAACGAAAGGGGTAACTTAGAATTTATAATCTCTTAAATAAGGATGGGATCAACTTATGGATCAAACGGTACAGAAGCTTATAGATTGGCTCGATGCTCACGCAACCACAACCATTGTAATCAAAAAGCAGGAGCTTGAAGATCTCGATACAGTCCACTTTCAATTGGAAACCGTAGAGTACCGCACCGCTGAGGATACGATCGATGATTATCTGGATGATGCGCTTATCTTAAGAGGTTCAGGCAATACCCTGAATGCGGATGGTGAACTTGTGCCGCTTCCACAGCATAGTTATGAAATTGCCGTCAGCGGACTACGTTTGGATAATCTTGGTGAAGATAACGCGGAACTCCAGACAGATAGAGCCAAGTATGCTCTCTCCATAAGCTAATCGGAATACTAAGAGCCCACTACACATGTCTCTATGCAAAGAAAGGCCGCGGTAATTACTCCCGCGGCCAACGATATGAAGTTATTCTTCTCCGATAATTTCCACTTCAGTCTCCAGCTCGACTCCGAATTTATCCTTCACTGCAGCCCGCACATGCTGAATAAGTCCGATATAATCACTCGCAGTGGCATTATCTGCGTTGACAATAAATCCGGCATGTTTACGCGAGACTTCCGCACCGCCAATCCGGGTCCCTTGAAGCCCGCTTTCCTGGATCAGCTGTCCGGCATAACGGCCCGGCGGCCGCTTAAAGACACTGCCGCATGACGGGTATTCCAACGGTTGCTTGGATTCACGCAGATAGGTCAATTCATCCATGGAAGCTTTAATTAAAGCAGGATTTCCCGGATTTAGCGCGAATCTGGCTTCCAGCACGATATATTCACCGCTAGCAAAAACACTTTGTCTATATCCCCATTGAAACTCATCCCCTTGCAGGGTGACCAGCTGCCCCGCCTTATTGATCGCAAGTGCACTTTGCAGCACATCCTTAACTTCGCCTCCATAAGCGCCAGCATTCATGTAGAGAGCACCGCCAACTGTTCCGGGGATACCGCAGGCAAACTCAAGACCTGCCAGTTCCTGCTCCAGGGCATACCTGGATACATCAATGATCTTAGCACCGCACTGGGCGTACAGAAGATCTCCTTGAATCCCCATACTGTTAAGGCCTGAGGTCTGCAGGACGATCCCGCGGATCCCACCGTCACGGATAATTACATTTGAACCATTTCCCAGTACTGTGAGAGGAATATCATTTTTCCGGGCATATGTAACAATATTTTGAATTTCCTCATAAGTGACAGGTTCAGCCAGTATATCTGCACGGCCGCCCATTTGGGTGAATACATAATCCTTAAGCACTTCATGGCTTTTTACCGTACCGGCTGGAGCCAGTTGCTGCAGATCCTCTTGAATTTTGCTGATATTCATCCTTCATGCTCCTTTTACGCTGTGAAAATAATAAATCTTACCTTCTATAATGTTTATGTTGATCCAGCTTTACTTTGAACTATGGCAACCACAACTTTAACAACGAACAGGCTCCCTTGTCAATGACGGGAGCCTGCTGCGGTATGTCTGCTATTTTTAGTATGAAACAATTTTTACAGTTATATCCTAAACCTGCGACGATGCAGCTTGAATGCGGTATTCGGCTCTACGTGTGGCCCGTTCCTCTTCTTTCAGACGGGGGCAGGTATAGCAGACACTTCCGCCTTCAGTCCGATAATACAGACAGCAGCGGTTACGCATGTGTACCCTCTGCTCTGGATCAGCAAGCGATTCGATCTTACGTACCTCTACATCAAATGGATTTCTGGGAAGCTGGAACACTTCCGCAGCCAGGCCTTTCCTCAGATAACTGTAGTCGTCCTGCACGTGAATAAGAAATTCCTTATTGCTGTCGCCTGCTGCAAGCATTTCAATGTAGTAGTTGAACTTAGACGGGAGCTGTCCCCAGATCTCCCCCAGTCTCAATCCGCTGGCGGCAGACATTGTACGCAGCAGCGGGCTTGCTGTGTTCCTGTAGAACTCAGTGAACACTTTATTACGCCAAGTAACCCGACCCTGTTCGTCAGCAGGCGCTGGCTCCATCACCCAGGAATTCAAAGAGAAGGCAACGCGGCAATACCCGCTCGCCGGAATGAGATGAATGCGCAAATTAGATAAGTTGATCACCGGCACATTGGAATATAACGAGACCGAATATTGTACTGCTAGCGCCAAGCTGGAGAACCAGCCGCCGAAGTATGCAGCCACAGCCTTATCGTCCAGTGCCTTCATCAGCGGTCCGTAGCAGTCCACAAATGCTCTTATACCCTCTACATTAATCAGATCCTGCGCTGTAAATGAATACCTCGCCTCCTCTGGGGGAGATGGATAAAGATCAAATTTGCTGCCTATGTCTTTTATCTGTGCCTCATTCATTCCGTTTCCTCCTTAATTCCCCTAGCTAATCCTTCACTTGTCAATTACATGCCGACAGCTTTATAAGCAGCAAGCTCGTAAGGAAGGCATAAAGGTACACCTGTACGCGGATCGGGAACGATATCACATTCGATTCCGAATACTTTGCGAAGAACATCTGGTGTCATAACCTCCATCGGGTTCCCTTCGCTGATGACGGTGCCTGACTTGATCGCTACCATATGCTGCGCGTAGCGGGAGGCATGGTTCAAATCATGCACCACCATAATGATCGTGCGGCCCTCTTCCTGGTTCAGCTTCTGCAGCAGCTGCAGTACTTCCAGCTGGTGAGCCATGTCAAGGAACGTGGTCGGCTCGTCAAGGAACAGGATATCTGTCTGTTGTGCTAGAGCCATGGCAATCCAGGCACGCTGGCGCTGTCCACCGGAGAGGCGGTCGATTGGACGATCATGGAACTCTTCCATCCCGGTAACGGAAATCGCATTGGCGATAATCGCACGGTCTTCAGGAGTCATGGTGCCGAAGCCCTTCTGATGCGGGTAACGCCCGTATCCAACCAGTTCGGATACAGTCAGTCCGTCCGGTGCCGTCGGGTTTTGCGGCAGGATGGCCAGTTGACGAGCCACTTCTTTAGTAGATAGGGTATGAATTGATTTGCCGTCGAGCATGACATTGCCGCTCTTAGGTTTCATAATCCGCGCCATCGTCTTGAGAATCGTGGATTTCCCGGAGCCGTTCGCTCCTACCAGCGCTGTGATCTTCCCTGTTGGGAGAGACAGGTTCAACCCTTTAACAATCGTAGCCTCCGCATAACCAATACTCAGCTGTTCTGTATTCAAACGTTCCGACATGATCTTCACTCCTTAAAAGTTTTATGGAGCATGCGCTCCTTTAAGATTAACGACGCAATAAAACTGACTTCGTAAGCATTCGCTTAGTTTTATGGAGCATTTTGCTCCTTTAGTTAATCAGGCCTTTGATTTGGCCAGTAAATATAGGAAATAGGGAGCGCCGATCAGCGCAACTACAATACCTGTCGGTATTTCAGCCGGCTGCAGAATCCAGCGGCCGATAGTATCCGCAGTAAGCAGCAGCAGCGCGCCGATTAAGGCACAGGCAGGCAGCAGCACCTGATGCTTCGGTCCAACGAGCCTGCGGGCGAGATGGGGCGCAATCAGCCCCACAAAGCCTATGCCGCCGCTTACGGCGACACAGGAGCCGGACAGCGCGACTGCGGCGGCCAGCAGCAGAATGCGTTCCTTCTCCACCGGCATGCCCAGCCCGGCCGAGGTTTGGTCCCCGAGGTTAAGTACATTCAGCACCCGGGCTTTGTAGAACGCAAATGGCAGCAAAATAGCTATCCAAGGTGTCAGCGCAAGCACAAATCTCCAGTCGCCGCCCCAGATTTTACCTGCCATCCAGATCGCCACAAACTGATAATTCTGCGGATCCAGCCTTAACGACAGGATCAATTGGAAAGCATAGATGCCTGCACCTACAGCGATCCCGATAAGTATCATTCTTGTCGGCGACAGGCCATCCTCACGCCGGAAAGACAGGAAATAAATAAGTGCAGCTGTAAGACTTGCTCCGGCCAGCGCCAGCAGCGGAAGAACAAAGATTGGAGCTGCCGAGGTTGCCGGAACAAATGAGATAAAGATAATCACCGCAAACCCGGCACCGGCATTAATCCCCAGTGTAGAAGGCTCTGCCAGCGCATTGCGCGATAAGCTTTGCAGAATGCAGCCGGAAACCGCAAACCCTGCGCCGACAAGCAGCGAGATCACTATGCGCGGTAGCCGGAAATCAAAGAGAATCAGCTTTTGCTGCTGCGTTCCCTCTCCAAGGACTGTGTGTAGGACATCCAGCGGTGATAATCGCATTAACCCGGTGTTCATACTGACAATAAAGATGACCACGATAAGAACCGCAAGTGAAGTCAATATAGCTGCTTCCCGGGTACGGCGTTGTTTCCCGGTGGGTGAGCGCAGAGCTTTGCTCATGACAGCTCCCCCTTCCGTTTACTCGCCAAGTAAATAAAGAACGGCACGCCGATCACTGCGATTAAAGCGCCTAGCGGTGTTTCATAAGGCGCGTTAATCATTCTGGCCGCAATATCAGCAAATACAATTAGTAGACTGCCGAGTACTGCAGAGCAGGGAATAATCCAGCGGTAATCGACACCAACCAGATAACGGGTAATATGGGGGATAATCAGCCCCACAAAAGCAATCGGTCCAACCGTTGAAACCGCGGAGCCGGCGAGAATCACTACAATAATAATCCCGGCTGTTTGCACTAGCCTGGTCCGCTGTCCAAGCCCCGCCGCTACATCGCGTCCGAGACTAAGGAGTGTAATGGATCGGGAGATCAGCAGAGATCCTATCAGAGCTGCCGCAATCCAGGGAAACAAAATACGAAGCTGTGTCCAATTCGTCCCGCCGATCCCGCCTGCCATCCAGAAGGCAATATCCTGGGACAGATGAAACAGAATCGCGATTCCCTGGCTTACCGCCAGCAGCATAGCACTTACAGCGGCGCCGGCAAGGGTCAGACGCAGCGGGGTTAAGCCGCTATGGGAGAGCGAGCCAATCCCGAACACAAGAATGGCCGCCGCTGCAGCGCCGATGAAGCAGTACAGCATGATGTAGAGAAAAGAAGCAGATGGCGCAAAAGCAAAAGCTAACGCCAATCCTGCGCCGGCACCGGCATTCAGACCCAGCAAGCCGGAATCTGCCAGCGGATTGCGGGTCATGCCCTGCATAATTGCTCCTGCGACGGCGAAACAAGCACCAACCAGCGCTCCCGCCAAAGCACGGGGAATCCGCAGTTCCCGAATAATCTGATGCTGCTGCAGATCCGGATTAAACCGGAAGACCGCCTCCCATACCGTCACCAGTCTAATATCCGCGGCACCCACCGAAACGGAAAGTGCCAGACCAAAGACGACAGCGGCAAGGCCGAAAATCAAAATAACTACCGCAGCAACCGGCCTTGTCTTCAGCGGTTGATCTCCTGACGGATTTGTATTGTTAGCTATAGAACGTGTGGATGACACCATAAGTCTTCCCCTTAATAGGATGAGTTCAATGTTTTAATGAGAACAACTATCATTCTCATTATCGCAAATATCTGAATTATGTACAAGCTTTCACAGCTCGCACTTTCACTGTGAATGATTAAGTCAATGTCCTAAAAAAAGGTGCAGGTCATTGTATCTCAAGATACAAGAACCTGCACATCCCTCCACAGCTGAAGAGTTCTCTCTACACACAGTTAAGGCTGATTATTTCACGAGAAAACTCAAGACATCATCAATGGTTTTAGAGTTGGCAATGGCTCCGCTGTACAGCCAGCTGCTTGCCTCGCTAAGTTCATGAACATTTCCAGCCTTAACCGCAGGGATACCCTTCCAGATTGCTCCGTTAAGAATGTCAGAGGCTTCGGTCTTGTCACTGTTCACCAGGAAGATATGATCTGCGGTCAGTTCAGCCAATTTCTCCAGTGTGATCGGATTCCAGGTCGCTCTGGATGCCGCAGGGATTTCTGTAACCAGGTTGGGTTGCTTCAACCCCAGATCTCCGTACAATACAGCACCACTGCTGCGTGTTTCATCTACTATAAAGAAGTTCTTCGACACCAGCCACAGAATGGCGACCGAATCATCACCAATGGAGCTGCTGATTTTGGCTTTTGCATCTGCTGCTTTTTGATCGTAGTCTGCAATGGCTTGTTCAGCTTCAGTGCTCTTGTTCAGGAGTTCACCGATTTTGAGCAGCGATTTGCGCCAGTCTTTGCTAATCTTGTCACCAAGGACATAAGTAGGTGCGATTTTGTTCAACTGGTCGTACAGACCGTTCTGCACACTAGACTCAGACTGCACAATGTGGAAATCCGGTGCAAAGCTGGTCACAGCCTCCAGCGGAAGATCATAGCTGATGGTTGGCACATCTTTAAGATCAGCAATCAGATATTCCTGGGTTCCGTTTGTCACGGACCACTGCGCTACCGGGGTAACGCCCAGTGTTACCAGGTAGTCTTCCATATAAGAAGCAAGTACGCGCTGCGGATTAGCCGGTACCGTGACTTCATGTCCCATGGCGTCTGTCACCGTTTTCTCTGTAGCCGGTGCAGTTGTTTTCGTTGGCGCTGCCGTTGCTTCAGCAGTAGCCGTAGGTGCAGCGGTAGCTTCCGCTCCAGAATTTGCAGCATTCTCATTATTGCCATTGCCGCAAGCGGACAAGAACAAAGTCATAGCCATACATCCGATCAATGCCAGCTTCATGCTGCCTGATCTCTTATTGTTCGAAAACATTAAATACCCCTCCTGTATTTACAAGCATTAATGGTCAAAGGTGTCCGAGGCCTTCGCCTTACTTTTTAAATGATATTGATTCTCATTATCTCTGTCAACAAAATTATTCGTTCTATAAAAAAAGGTTGCCTCCGCAAGCTACGGAAACAACCTCTGCTAACCATATTTATCTGCCTATTTGTGCAAATGATAGGGCACTGTTGCTACAACTATATCTTTTTGATTCATTAGATAAGAACGAATGAACAGGCTGGTCTGATTATGCAGGATCGCCTGCCACCAATGTTTGGTAATGAACTGTGGAATTAATACGGTAATATGGTCTGTAGTAGCGGTCTTCCACTCTACGGTATCGATAAATTTCACCAGTGGGCGGATAATGCTGCGGTAACGGGAACGAAGCACGATCAGGCGTACACCCGGGTTCCATTCCTCCCATTTTTGCTCCATCTTGTGAATCTCCTCTTCATCAAAACCAACGTAGACTGCCACCACATTATCTGTTAACGACTTCGCATAACTGATCGAATGCAGCACAGCGCGTGTCACACCCGCAACCGGAACAACAACGGTACTTCCTTTAATCAACGGTTTATCCGTAGCAGGACATATACGAAGCTGATCAGCTATATTCATATAATGACGGTGAATGCGGTGGAATACGAACATGACAACCGGCAGGAAGATGAAGGCCATCCACACGCTGGAAAACTTGGTAATGATAAAGATAAGCGTAATCGTCAGGGTAGTCAGCATACCGATTGTATTGACTACAAATTTATTCTGCCAGCCTTTCGGCTTTGTTTTGAACCAGTGCACCATCATGCCAAGCTGCGACAGCGTAAAAGGGATAAATACTCCGACTGCATACAGCGGAATCAGCCCTTCTGTATTTCCGTGGAAAGCAGCTACAAGCACAGCCGACAATACTCCGAGAAAGATAATACCATTAGAGAAGCCCAGGCGGTCTCCCCGGACCATGAAGGCATGAGGCAAATATTTATCTTTGGCGAACATGAACGCAAGCAGCGGAAACGCCGAGTAAGCTGTATTCGCCGCCAGGAACAAGATGACGGCTGTTATCCCTTGGATGAAAAAGTACAAACCGCCCCGGCCAAACGTAGATTCGGCAATTTGCGACACGACGGTGGATTTCTCATTAGGAGTAATCCCATACCAGTATGCCAGCAGCGTAATGCCGGTGAACATCAATCCGAGGATGCCTCCCATCAGCATCAAGGTTTTGGCGGCGTTTTTTTCCGCTGGAGCTTTGAAGTTCGGAATGGCATTCGATACCGCTTCTACCCCGGTCAGTGCCGAACAACCGGAACTGAAGGCTTTGAGTAATAGGAACAGGCTGACATTGGAAACGGCGGAACCGATTTCCGGGATTTCGGCATGAGCGCCGCCTGTAATATATTTGTACACCCCGGCAATGATGAGTACAAAGATAGAAACCACGAACAGATACACCGGGATGGCAATAAATGAAGCGGACTCCGTCACCCCGCGGAGATTGATAATCGTCAAGATCAGAATGACGGAGACTGCAATAAGTACAGTATGATTATGAAGACTCGGAAAGGCCGATGTGATCGCATCCGTTCCCGCTGAAGCACTAACTGCAACCGTAAGAATGTAATCTACCAATAAAGAGCCGCCAGCCAAGAGGCCGGTAGGAACGCCCAGATTGCTTTTTGCCACGATATACGCTCCGCCGCCTTGCGGATAGGCAAAGATGGTCTGGCGATAGGAAAAAATAAGGATGGCCAGCAGGCCCAATACGGCTAATGCAATCGGCAATGAATACCAGATGGCGGTGAAGCCCGCGGCCACCAGTACAATCAGAATTTGCTCCGTTCCGTAGGCCACAGACGAGAGTGCATCGGAAGACAGAACAGCCAGTGCTTTCACCTTGGATAACTTTTCATGATCGAGTTCGTTCGACTTCATCGGACGCCCGATCAATAGTCGTTTTACCTTGCTTACCATTGTAGTAACAGTTCCTCTCTTTGTTGAGTTGAAACGGTAATACCGCGCGCCGTTTTCATTGGCAGGTTTCATAAATGCAGGCACAAAAATAAGCATACGGAAATGATCCGCATGCTTACGCATGCTCATTATCCCACCCTTGCTTACGAGGTTAGCTGGCGGATTCGGGCTGTGGTAGCCCTACGGTTCCGGTCATACTGACCTGCCTCCGATTCACCCCATTGACGTTGCCGTCAAGTTTGGTTCCCCCGTTTTTCCTTGCGGAAAATTCAGCGCATATTCAACTTCTCACAAGGACTAATAATAGTCTACAATAGCTTTTCAGTAAAGCGGTGAAAAAAATGAAAAAAGAATGAAAAAACATCCAAAAAGCTCAAATCCAAGATCGGGGATAAGTGGATCTTTCATTCTCTTTCATTATCCCAGCGTTCCGTGATTTTTGAGTGTTTTGGATGTTAATTGTGACAGAAATTAAGGAAATATTTATGCTCTAAATTCTGCAAAGCCTTTTCTTATTCTGCTGCCTCTTCTTGGCGCCCGGTCCAGAGCAAAATTGCGATTAGAGCAAAAGCAATCAACGCAAGCAGAGGTACCGTAATGAACCCTAAAAAGTTCAAATAATCCTCATTGCAGGGTACACCAATTTTGCATGGCAAAATTTTACTGAGTGCAGGAATTTTCTGCTCTGCGTAATGGTACAGGGAGATGCTCCCGCCTATCAGACATAAAGGCAGCACATAAGGAATGATGCGTTTATCTCCCCGGTACGTGGCAATTCCGAGCAGAATCAGCTGAGGATACATAAAGATACGCTGGAACCAGCATAGCCTGCAGGGTTCATAATGCAGCACTTCACTAAGATACAAGCTTCCTGCTACTGCAATTACGGAAACAAACCAGGCCAGATACAGGCAGTGGCGTCTGCAGAAGGTAGAGAATTTCATCATTTGGCATCCGCCGAATCAAGGGCGATTTGCACCTGCGAGTCGATGGCTTTGATATCAAAAGCCTTGTCTACCTTGACTCCATTAACAAATACAGTAGGAGTAGAGGTCACTTTGCTGTCTTCGGCCAGCTTCATATCTCTCTGCAGTTCACTTTCATAGGTGCGTTCCTCAATGTCTTTACGCAAGAGGTCAAAATCTATCGGCAGGTTCTCTTTCTGCGCCAGGCTTACCAGGTAATCAGCGGTCGCCCACTCTTCGCTCTCCTCGCCCTGATTAGCATAGATTGCGTCATAATAGGTCCAGAAAGCTTCACTGTTCTGATGATAGACAGACAAAGCTGCTAATGAAGCTGTTTCGGAATCCGGTCCGATAAAGGCCATATTTACGAAGTAAAAGGCCGCTTTGCCCGGAGTTACGTATTTTTCAACAAGCTGAGGTTTGATGGTACCGGTAAAGTCTGAACACGCCGGACATTTATAATCCCCGAATTCGACAATTTTGACTGGAGCATCCTCTTTTCCAAGTCTGTGCATCTCGCTGTAATTAAAGTCAGAGTTCCCTTTTGGAATCAGCATGATTAGAGCGACAAAGATAATGATAACTGCTGCTACTGTGCTGAAGATCAGAATTCTCGTTTTTTGCTTCTGCTTTTCCTGTTCTGCCCTGCGCTTCTCCTGCTTGCTCTGTTGGGGAGCCGCGGCACTGTTTCGTTTGTTTTTGCTCAAAGAGAGTTCCTTTCCGTCCACTCAGGACCCGGGTAATGAAAGTCATATAATTTAAAATTATATAATTAAAGTTCTCTCTTTGGCAAACTTCCATAACAAACTTCAGCTCACACCGCCTTTGTTTTCAACTTACTGTTCGGAGTCTCTCCTTCCTTGCTGAAAAGCTGTTCCTTAGCCTGGTCCATCGGATGCAGGGGGATTCTAAAGATGAATTCCGTCTTTCCATCCTGCGGGGAATCGACCCATATCGTACCGTTCATCAAATCAATCAGCTTCTTGCAGATAGCTAGCCCAAGCCCCGTTCCGGGGTATTTCCGGCTGTGAGAGGCATCCGCCTGGGAGAAGGGCTGAAACAGCAGCGGGAGCTTGTCGGGTGGAATGCCGATGCCTGTATCTTTCACTCTAAACTGCAATTGTTCTGAGTTCCCCTCCGTACGGCACAGTTCCACTACTACGTTAATCTCACCTGTATGGGTGAATTTAACGGAATTTCCAATCAAATTCACAAGAATTTGCCGGATTCGAGCGCTGTCTCCAACTAAATAGTCAGGGATGGCCGGTGCAACCTGGAGTGTGAGATTTAATGCTTTCTCCTTACATACGACCTCGTACAGATTCATACATTCCCTGAGCAGCACTGACAGCTGAAAAGGCTCCCTATGCAGCTGCAGGCCGTCAGCCTCCAAGCGGGAAATATCCAGAATATCACTAATCACATTGAGCAAGGCATGACTGCTTCTATTTTGCAGCTTTAACAGATCCTGGTGCTCCTGATGATGAATCTCGTCAGCGAGCAGCTGATTTATTCCGATGATCCCGTTTAACGGCGTTCTGATTTCATGGCTCATAGTAGCCAGAAATTCGCTTTTCATCCGGGCAGCACTTTCAGCCGCTTCTTTGGCAATAATCAGCTCCTGCTGAAACAGGGCAAGCGCAGTCACATCTTCGGCAACGATATAGACAAACCGCTCCTTCTCATTTACCAGCGGAAAAACCGTTGCACTGCAAATTAGCCTGACTCCATTTTTCATTCTCACCATGAGCTCCAGCTTCGCCGAATGCCCTAACGATGCCCGCTTCACTGCCTCCTTAAGTGCAATTTCATCTTCAAGGCTGTACATTATATTTTTGTAATCTCTCAGTTCTTCTTTACCGTAACCAGTCGTCTGCCGTAATGCCGGATTTGCGCTTACAATCTTCTTGCGTACCGGGTCGATACAGAGCACTATATCCGGACTGAACTCAAACAACGCTACATAACGTTGCTCGTTAAATTTTGCCGAGATGATTACACGCTTCCGGTCCCTGTACAAAAGTGCCAATACAACCGCTACAATGGCTATAAATGAACCTCCAAGAATCATCCCGAGCAGTGAATCCTCCAGAAACAGAGCATCCCCGGCATAGGTAACGCGATCTGAGGAAATGAAAGAAACACCCGCCATCGCTGCATAATGTGTACCGGTCAATGCTCCAGTCAGGGTAAGCACAAGCATTATTTTTTTGGCTGAAAAGATGTTATAGGCATTCTCCAGCCACTTTGGATCATAAGAGGCTGTAATGACAGGAACAACAAGCGAGAACAAGACAGACATTATGATGGAGAACAGACTTTGCTCATAGATTGCAGAATACTGCATAGCCATAATTCCGCTGTAGTGCATGATGAGAATCCCCCCGCTAAAGAGCAGCCCGCCTAAGCCAAGATAGACTCTGCTGCGTGTACGCGGGTTATTAAACAGTTGAAACAGCACAAAGGAAGCCGCGATTGGAATGAGCAGCGAGACAATCATCAGGGGCAAATAATAGGACACCGCAGTTTCCAGCCTCATGGCACGCATACCTATAAAATGCATACTCCACATCCCGATTCCCAGAACAGAAGACATCAATATTATAAAAGGCAACCTTCTTCTGCCCCGTACCAGCCGTTCCGCCAGATCTAGGGCCGCAAAGCAGGATAGAAATGCTATCGCAATGGAAAAGAGGACCAGCAGATCATTATAATGATTCTGATGATTTAGCATTTGGACCTCTCCTTTCTCGGTTAGATAAGTACAAAGATGCTAATTACACTTTCTTACCCGACAAGAAACGACTCGAATCGGTCTCCCAATGCTAAATTGTGGTATTGAATTACACACCAAAAAGGCACTGCGCTAATTCTTCGCTAGTGCCTTTTTGGTGTAATGCTTAATAAGTTTATGCTCCAGCTTCCTCCGTCAAAAACTGCAGCTTCAATAGCTTAATTCGGGAAATCCGCTTGTTCTCGGTTTCCTCTACCACGAACAGATGGCCGTCGAATTCAACGGTTTGCCCTTTTTGCGGCGGATTGACTTCTAACTTGGAGTATAGCCAGCCGCCTATAGTATCATAGTCTTCCGTCTCCATATGAAGCCCTAGTGAGTCGTTGATCTCTTCGATCAGCATGAGGCCGTCTATGGAAAACTCATCCTCCCCCAGTTGCTCAACACCGGGACGCTCCTCATCGAACTCATCCTGAATTTCTCCGACAATCTCCTCCATAATATCCTCAAGCGTAACCATGCCTGACGTACCGCCGTATTCGTCAATCAGAATGGCGATTTGAGTCTTCGCCCGCTGCATCACCTTCAGGAGCGCACTGATCTGAATGGACTCTGGAACGGTAAGAATCGGACGAATCAATTCATTGTACTTCGGCGCCTGATCCCGGATGAGATCCTTAATGTGGATAAAGCCAAGAATATGGTCCTTATCGCCATCACAAACCGGATAACGTGTTCTCATTCCGTCAAAGGCAATCTCAAGGTTCTCTTCTGCCGTCAGATGACTGTTTAGACAGATCATTTCGGTTCGGGGGATCATAATCTCTCTGGCCATCGTATCGGCAAATTCAAAGATATTGTCCACCAGAGTCATTTCTGTATTGTCGATCAGCCCGCTCTTGTTGCTCTCCTGCATGAGGATGCGGATTTCTTCCTCTGTATGCGCCGTGGCCAGCTCTGAGGCCGGTGCCAGACGGAAGAAACGCAGCAGTCCGCCTGCTAATCCATTGACGATCCAGATAAATGGATACATGATCCGGTAGAAGACGTTCATCGCACCTGCCGTTAGCAGAAGCACCTTCTCCGCTTTGTTCACGGCAATTGTCTTGGGTGCCAGCTCGCCTAGTACAATATGCAGCACCGTGATGAACATAAAGGCAATAATGAGGGAGATCACATATACGGTTGTTTCACCGAAGCCTAGGCTTGTTACAAGCGGCCCCACAATCGTAGCTATGGCCGGTTCACCCAGCCAGCCGAGTGCGAGCGAGGCAAGCGTGATGCCAAGCTGGCAGGCGGACAGATAAGCATCTAGATTGTGGACAATATTTCTTGCTGCGGGTGCTCTTTTACTGCCCTCCTCAATCAGTGCTTCAATGCGGCCGCTTCGTACCTTGACCATCGCATATTCAACCGAAACAAAAAAGCCATTAAACAGCACAAGCAAAAGAATAAGACCTACATGTAATATACCGGGTAAAGGGTCGCTCAATTTATACTCCTATCCACCGTTCTTCGTATCGGGTGGATAGGCCCACCTCCTTCGATTTTTCAAAATGTTAGCTTGTGAAACGCCAAACGTTCCTTTCAGTATCAATTTCCCAATGCCTTCAACTCCTGACTAGAATCACGGATTATAAATATATACATTATTATATTATTACTCACTCCATAAAAACAGGTGTAAACCGGAGTAAAAATATGATCTAGTTTTCCTTCTTATGGACATACTCCGTATAAAAGGTATAAAACAAGGTTAACGAATGCAAAAAAAGTTGTAGATGCGCTTTTATATATGTTAAATCTTCCGCACCCTCTCCGTCAAACTTGACGCGTTCAGCTTTGCCCTTCTAGCCATGTTTGGCTTAAATGCTACATGGTAAGACAATGCCCGCCAGATTCCGGCAGGGCACTGCTTATAGTACAAAAAAACAGCAGCCCCCATTTCCAGGCGGACTGCCGTTTACAAAATGTCTTCTATGGATAGTTGTTCAGGTGGATTAACGGAAGTTGCGGGCGACCGGTGGATTTCCGATGACTCCCGGGTACTGGTAAGTAAGCGGCTCATCGAAGGTGGCATAATCGAAATAAATCATCAGCAGCACAGTTCTCTGTCCGGTAGCTGGATCACTGATAATGATATGATCCCGCCCCGCAGCTTCCAGCACGCCTTTGTAAACCTTGGCATTCCAATCCTTGTTGTTCTCATATGTGAAATAAAAGGTCCCGATCTTGCCCAGGTTGAGGCGGAAAATGTTCTCAATGTAGGATTGTTCAAAGGCCGGGGCTGTGGTCGGCATCACGCTTCCTGTAGGCGTCATGGGGCTCCCGCTGGTGACTTGAGGCGGCATGCTGCCCATGTAGCCGCTGGCGGGCATTCCGCCTCCGTTCATGCCAGTGGAAGAAGAAGTACTGCCAATCATATAAGTAACGGGACGGTAAGGTTGACCTATCATTTGTGTAAAACCTCCTAAAAGTTTTGTCAGTATTCGCTTCCTTGAATACACTTCATGTAGAACATGCTGCGACATCACAATTTTCGCTTGCCAGTTTCAGCGGGGGAGACAGACTACGGAAACACTCTGTCTCTCCCCGCAGAGCCGGCTGTACTAATATACAGCCGGGCAATCCGTGCTGGTTGGAGTAAAGAAGCAATGAGCTTTGTAGCGGCCGGTGTTCTGCTGGTTATACCAGGTGGCAGGACAATCGCCTACAGGACGGAAGAACCACAAGGCATTAGAGGCCGGCCAGCGTCGTTCTCCGGCGATGACTCTTTGGGCCAGGCGAATGTCGGCTTCCCGGGCACGCTGATAGAAGTACCCCTTCTGGGGTGCTTCAAAGCCACCTGGACTTTGAAACACCATATCGTTAATATTGCGGATATTGTTGAAGTCCAGGCAATTGCCGAGAATCCGGTTGACCCCGACATTCCCGACCATAAGCATGCCGGCCTCTCCGTCCTCTTCGGCCTCCGCCCGCATCAGCCGCGCAAGCACCTTCACATCTTCCGAGTTCGCTTTGATGACGGCCACACATTCTCCTCCTTTTGCTTCGTAGCAGTTCTGAAGGCATCCGCTTCTTGCCGGACTTCTTGCAAAACCTGCTTCGCAAGCTTCCACATCTCTTGACTGCTCGCTGTATTGTATGTGCATTCGCCTAAGAGGTGACAGTTCACGCCTATTTTCTTCCCGTTACTTGGATTACATAGTTATGGCTCATAAATCATTTTGCGCGTCATGCCACCGTCAATGATAAGCTGTGCTCCTGTAACGAAATTATTATCCGGTGCCGTTAAATAGAGACAGGCTCTGGCGATGTCCTCCGGTCTGCCTACCCGTCCCGAAGGATGCTGGCTATGGTCAATCTCACGCAGCTCCGCATAATCTCCCGTCTCGATCCAGCCCGGACTGATGCAGTTTACCGTGATGCCATCTTCCCCCAGCGTAACCGCCATGGCATGGGTCAGGGCAGCGATGGCTCCTTTGGACGCCGCATAGGCTTCCGTATTCGGTTCTGACATCAATGAACGGGTTGATGACAGATTTACGACGGCTCCGCCTTGCGGATTATTGCGCATAACTTTGGCTGCTTCCCGGGTTGCCAGAAATACACTGCGTGCATTCGTATTGAGTACTTTGTCCCACTCCTCCACAGACAGCTCGTACAGCGTAGAGGTATGCGGATTCGCAATGCCTGCATTATTGATCAGAATATCAACGGTTCCGTACTTAGCTGCTGCGTGGGCAACCAGTGCAATAATGTCCTCCTCCTTGCTTACGTCGCAAGCGACAAATTCAGCAGTTCCGCCTTGACTGCAGATTTCGGCTGCCGCCATGCCTCCTGTGCTTTCATCGAGCTCTGCGATAATTACGCTGGCTCCCTCGGAGGCATAAGCTTCGGCGATCGCTCTGCCGATACCATGGCCGGCTCCAGTGACAATTACAGTTTTATGCAAATAATTCATCATTTCATAGCTCCTTGTTAGTTATTATTAGGTATAGATCCAGACAATATAAATATCCCCTTGCTTCGCAGACCGGAAACAAGGGGATTGTACAGTAACCTCAGGTCTATTGTAAACCGAGCCAAATTCGTATCACAGACAGTTAAATTAATCAGCTGTGGAGTAATGCAGACTGCGCTGAAACCCGTGATACCTTGTACCTTGGTAAGTCAACACACCTCTGTCTCCTTCTGCGCTCATGCCGAACTCATTTCCGTCCACTTTAAACTCCATCCTGACGCCTTGGTCCGTCTCATAAGTCAAATAGTAGGTTGTACTGGTGCGGCTGCTCTGATTCTCATCCTGAAGCTGCTGCTGGCGGACTTCACTGCGCTTGCTGACGATCCGGGCAGGAACGGTCAACAGGGGTGAGCTGTTGTTCCGGCTCCATTGAAGCAGCCCCCTGCCAGCAGATACAGCGACAATGCCAATCATCAGGGCGAGAAAAATCGGTATTACCGTCCCGGTAAGATCAAACATCCAAGAAGAATCCGGGCCTATCCCCATGACTTATTCCTCCTTAATCCCCATTTTTCAGCTTTCCGCATAACTGCAGTCGCTTCTGTACATGTATATGCCTGTTCCGGTTCATACAGCATCACAAAAAGATGAAAACCATATTCGCCGTCAGCAGACGACAGGCTGCCTACCAAAAAGACCACCCGGCTCTCAGATTTGAGAACACAAGTGGTCTTTAAAAACGTTCATTCTGCCTATCAATATTAAGCATGTACAAGATCTAAGAGTTGCTTGGTTTCGTTCTCTTCTTCCGGAAGCATTCCGTTGTCCGCCCAGCAGGCTCTGCATTGTTCTTCAGTTTCACAGAGGTGTGCATCATCACAGTTATAGCATAATTGCAGAAGGTTTCTAGTCATATAATCCGTTTCAAAAGTTGTCATTGTAATCTCTCCTATTCGGAATGAAAGTTTGTGAAAAAATGAACTTGCTTTCTATGTGTTAAATATATCACACGCTCAGCGCTTTGTCATGTGATTTTTTTCACATTTTTAAAGAAAATTTTAAATACGTTTTTTTGCTTCATTCAACGCCCAGAACATCAATACATTCGGTTGGTATAGCTGTCTTGCAGTGAAGCTTTTACTTTTTCTGCGTTCATACCAGGAAGTTTGGCATGGTCAGATATCACTTGAGCAACATTCGGCAATTCGGCCTTCGCAATCCAAGAGTCAGGATTCCACAAGCTGGAGCGTTTTAACGATTTTGCACAATGCATGTAACATTCTTCCACTTCAATGACTATGCCTACCAGCGGCATCCGCCCATGAGATTCCATTCGGACAAGCAGCTCTTCATCACGGACAATATAAGCATGACCATTCACTCTGAGCGTTTCTTCCAGTCCCGGAATGAGGAAGATAAGGCCCGCGTTTGGATTGGACAGAATATTCCTTAGCGAATCCATTCGGCGGTTACCCGGCCGTTCAGGTATAACAAGATGGTTGTCATCCAGAACAAGCACAAAACCCGGCGCATCCCCTCTGGGTGAGACATCACATAATCCCTCCGCATCGGAAGTGGCCATGATCAACAATGGTGACTTAGCGATAAACTGGCGGCAATGCTCATCCAGGGCATCAATCGCTTTGTTCTTCACCAGTTCGCTTGGATAACCGAGCATAGCACGCAATTCCTCTTCTGACTTGATTGTATTAAAATCATGCATCTTCTTCACTCCATATGTATGAATTTCATAGATTCACCTGCTACTTATTGTAACACAGGGAAGAATTGATATAAAAAAAAAAGAGACTGCAATCTGCAGCCTCACTGATAAATCAACTCACATTACCCGCCAGCTTACGCCTCCATTGGTTGTCTGCAGCAGGATAGATCGTCGATTTTCTTTTTTCTCAATTAAGAGCCAGCCGACATCCTTTGAAATAAACTGCAGCTTAACAATTTCCGGATATTCCAAGAGCTTGGATTGCAGAACGCTGCTGGCCGGAAGTGTTGTCCAGGTTGCACCTGCATTAATCGTCTTGTACATCAGATTTCCTTTCAAGGCCCAGCCGAGTTGAGAATTTAAAAAGGCAGGAGCCAGGTGGCGGTTGATCCCTGTCTGTATGCCCAGACCGAACGAAGTGAATGTCCAGCTTTCTCCGCTATTGGCGGTAAAATATCCATTATATGTGATGGAAGCTTCCTTATCCTTCTGGCAGGCCACCGGCAACCACCCGGATGTGCTGTTATTGCCGAAGAATTCAGGTTCTCCGGTGATCACTTTGTCGCAGCCTCTCCACTGTTCATTCACTAGAAACTCCGGTCCCTGACTCCAGGTTGCTCCACCGTCTTGAGTCATGTATATCTTGGGCAGTGCTCCGGTCTGGAGTGTCACGAATCCACGGTCTGTATCCTTAAAGATCATCCCGGTCGTCACGCCCGCCATCGGAATTGCATGATTTGGCAGCTTCGGATTATATTGCTCGTTCTGCATAACCATATTCCATGTGGCCCCCCCGTCTGCCGTTGCATACAGCGCTTTGCTAGCTTTAGTGGCATTGATATCCCAGGAGGTCATCAGCCATCCATGGCTCGGAGAGCTGAAGTAGATGGAAGAGATCGTATTCGCATCCGGGAAAGAAGAGATTTTCCAGCTTAGTCCGCCATCGGTTGTACGCAGCACAACGGTTTCCGTTGTTCCAAAAGCACTTCTTATAATCCAGCCGTTCTCCAGATCCGTAAAGAAAATCTCTTGGCTGTACACCGGATTAGACAGAAACTGCACATTCGCGGAAGGTGAAATATTCGCCCAGGTTTCCCCGTTATCTTTGGTCATATAGATCCGAAGCTCATTTTTGGTAACACCCCAGGCCAGTCCTGCAGAATCGGTTAACAATCTGAAATCCGTAAGCCGGGTCTGAATTTGATATTTGGGTGTATCTTTATTGACTAAGTTTTGAGCATCGGGTGTAATCAGGGTAATCGTCTGCCCTTCTTCCGGCGCTTCCGTCGGCTGAGGAGGCTGAGTGGGCTCAGGAGCAGGAGAAGAAGAGCAAGCCGAGAGTATGAGTAGGCTCAGGAGAACCACCAGTAACGTTCTCAGAACCTTGAAATCTGCTGTTTGGGATGACAAAGCTCTCTCTCCTCTTCGGTTATCGTTTATTTTTGATTCAGTTTGCTGTTCTTGTATCCGTATAGAAAATAGATCAGTAGTCCGACAGCCAGCCAGATGACAAAGCCGATCCAAGTCTCTCTCCCCAGATTATACATTAAATAAGCGCAGGTTGCCGCACTAAGCAGCGGGATGTATGGCACCCAGGGCACCGTGAACCCTCTCTTCAGATTCGGATGGGTACGGCGCAGCACAATTACACCCAAGGATACCACGAGAAAAGCGAACAGTGTTCCAATGCTGGTCAGGTTAGCCAGCCGGTCCAGTGGAACAAACCCGGTGAGCACGGCGATCAATCCGCCGACCATCCAGGTGCTGCGCACGGGGGTATGCGTCTTGGCGCTTACCTTGGACCAGCTTTTCGGCAGCAGCCCGTCCCGTGAGATCGCGAACAAGAGACGGGTCTGGCCGAAAAGCATAACAAGCAGAACCGTGGTCATCCCGGCAATAGCGCCTACAGAGATTAGACCGGCAATCATATTCTGGTCCACGAATCGCAGGGCGTAGGAAACGGGATCACTGACATTCAGGCTATGATAAGGTACGATCCCTGTCAGAACCAGCGAGACAGTAATGTACAGCACGGTACAGATTGCAAGGGATGAAATGATACCGATAGGCAAATCACGCTGCGGGCGCTTCACCTCTTCCGCAGCAGTAGATATGGCATCAAAGCCGATATAGGCGAAAAAGACGGTAGCCGCCCCATTCACCACCCCATGAAAGCCAAAAGGTAAAAATGGCGTCCAGTTCTGCGGTTTCACATAGAAAAATCCCGTAACTATGAAGAGAAGCACTACAGACAGCTTAATCACAACCATAATTGCATTAAAGCGGGCCGTTTCCTTGACTCCGCGGGTCAACAAATAGGAGATCAGCAAAATAATGATCATGGCGGGCAGATTTACATAAGTCCCTTTGTCCGCATTATAAGCCCCGGAGAGTGCTGTGGGCAAATGCAGGCCGAAACCATCCAGCAGGCCCTGGAAGTAGCCGGACCATCCACTGCTTACCGCTGCTGCCGCAACCCCATATTCCAGCACCAGATCCCAGCCCAGAATCCAGGCCAGCAACTCGCCGAAAGCGACATAGCTATAGGCATAAGCGCTGCCGGACACCGGGAGCGTTGAAGCAAATTCTGAATAACACAGTGCGGACAGCACGCAGGCAAACCCGGCGAGAATGAAGGAAAGCACAAGGCCTGGCCCGGCATGCTCCGCGGCTGCGACTCCTGTCATAACAAATATCCCGGTGCCGATAATAGCCCCTACACCAAGTGTTGTAAGATCCAGCGCACCCAGTGTCTTGCTCAGTTTAGCGCCATCGGCGCTTTGAGGCGCAGTCAGCGGTTTTTTGCGGAATAAATCCATTCTTAAATTCTCTCCTGTCAATGAAATGAGTATGGAACTCCTAGGGTGCCGTGGTCAGCAGCTTCATGCCCAGTCCGACAAATATAACTCCGGCTGCGATGTTGGCGCCCTCCTGCACACGGGGCTTCTCCAGAAACTTACTGCTAAAGGCACCGGCAAAATAAGCAAGTGCTCCGAAGATCAGAGCGGTCAGGACAATAAAGATAAGTCCAAGCACAAGCATCTGCATAGGTACAACACCATAGTCATAATTCACGAATTGCGGCAGAAAGGTCAGAAAGAAGATGGCCACCTTAGGATTAAGAATATTCATAATAAATCCTCTACGCAGCAATGCCCTTTCATCCTTCTTCTCGCCCTCGTTCACTACGAGTGTTGCTTTACGGTGCTTCAATGATTTGTAGGCCAGGTAAAATAAATACAGTGCACCGGCAATCTTAAACAGGGTGAACAGCAGCGGTGATGTCTTCACAATGATTGACAGTCCCAGTGCTGCAGCCAACGTATGTACGGTATTCCCCAGTGCCAGTCCGGCAGCGGTGTAGACGCCTGCTTTCCGGCAATTCGTAATCCCCTGGGTAACAGCGAAAATAAGATCCGGACCCGGGATAAGGATCAGTAGAATGGCAGCCCCAAGATACATAAATAGTGTAGCCATACTAAACATAGCTACCTCCTCTCTGCGAAAGCACGTTGTTAGCTTGCCCGTTTTCGGGTAATGGATTAAAAACAAGCTGCTTGAAAACACTAACTCCAGAGCTTATGATGGATAAGATTGGACACAAAAAAATCGAAATTCGGAGGAGATGGAACAATGGCCCCCCCATTTAAGCCCAATCGTGTCGTAGTTATCGGTACCGGTGCAGTCGGTACAACAACCGCATATACGCTGCTTCTGCGCAGACGGATGCCTGAATTGGTACTTATCGATGTCAATCATCAGAAAGCGCTGGGTGAAGCACTGGACATGAACCACGGCATGCCGTTTGTCGGCGGTGTAAAGCTGTGGGCAGGAACCTATGAAGATTGCCGGGAAGCGGATATTATTATCGTAACCGCCGGCGCCTCCCAGAAGCCGGGTGAGACCCGGATTGATCTTCTGCGAAAGAACATCGCGATTTTTAAAGATATCATCCAAAAGATTACGAAATACAATCAGCATGCCATTCTGCTGATTGCTACGAATCCGGTAGATATCCTGGCTTATGCCACTCTTAAGATCAGCGGCTTCGACCGCAGACGGGTCATCGGTTCCGGTACAGTGCTCGACAGTGCGCGGTTCCGCTATTTGATCGGTCTTCATAAAGAAATAGATCCCCGCAGCATTCATGGTCAAATTATCGGTGAACACGGTGACTCCGAGCTTCCGGTATGGAGCCTTGCCAATGTGGCCGGTATCGATTTGGGCTTTGATGAAGCGGAACGCAAGGAGATCTTTGAAGACACCAAGAACGCCGCCTATGAAATTATCGACGCCAAAGGTTCTACCTCATATGCGATTGCGCTTGCCCTGGACCGGATCGTGGTTTCGATTCTGCACAATGAAGGTGCTGTGCTGAATGTCTCCACGCTGCTGAACAACTATAACGGAGTTTCGGATGTGTTCCTCGGTGCTCCATGTGTCGTTGACCGCTCCGGTGTTCGCGAAGTGCTGGATCTGCCGCTGAGTGAAGACGAAAAGGCAATGTTCCAGAAATCTGCAGAGAAGCTCAAAGCGGAAATTTCCAAGCTTGAATTGTAACCATTTTACTGGTTAGCACGGGGCTGTCCTTGTCATTTCGATGACCGGGACAGCCTTATTTTATGCTTCCGGCACGCAAAAGAAACCGCCCTTCAAGCGGATGGAATATTAACCCCGCGAATAGAAGGACGGATTTTCCTTAAGTACTATAACATGAATCTTTTTTGCCTGACAATGACATTAATTTAATGCTTAAAATTTCCAAGAGCGTTCTGGACCCTTGAGACAGAGTTATTTTGTGACTGGCAATTTGTAATACTCTTTCAGCACTTGCTCCGCTTCCTTACCGTAAATATCAAAACCATTGTTGGACGAAGCCTCTTCCAGAGCGTAGAGCTTTGTGCTCCAGTCCCACCAGAAGAAACCGGCGAACCAAGGCTCATTCCAAAAGGTTTCAAGTGCCGAACGATAAAAGTTAGCCTGCTCGCTTTCCGAATGAGGCAGATCCTTATGCGTAAAGTCCCACGGCATAGTGGCACAGCCGAGTGCGCTGCGGCAGCCAATTTCGATAAAAACAAGCGGCTTGTTGAATCTTTCGGCTAAAGCCTTAAGCCGGGGTTTCTGCTTCTCCCAGGCGGTGAGCATATTCTCATAGGAATCCCCCGGCACAGAGGCTACAGGATAATATGCGCTGGTTCCGATGAGATCGACCGCATCCAGCCACTGAATCCCTTCTTCTTTACCATGATTGGCGTTGTAAACGATGGGGCCGGTATACAGGTTCTTCACCTCACGGATAACTTCCCGCCATTCGGCTTCCCTATATTCTGTAGCTACCATTTCACAGCCGATACAGAACATTTCGCAGCCCAGCTCCTCTGCCAGCTCCGCATAATGCTTCAAGAAATTCGTGTAGGACTCGAACCAGGCTGCCCAATAGGCGTCTCCATCCTCAGGAAAGCCGATCCGCGCTCTCCAAATCCCGTCTCTGGAGTTGACTACAGGCTTCAGGCAGACCTTCAGGCCCAGCTCCTTTGCATTCCGCACCGCATGCTCAATATCCCGATCTGTCGGCGTGTAACCGTAATCAAAATGAATATCTGTTGAGAAAACTGTATCCTGCCAGGTCCAGAAGGACAAAGCGATCCACTCACTTCCGGTATCAGCCAGCTTTTTCATCGAATCCGCCGCATAATCTTTCCGGTACTCTCCTCTTTTTGTCTCCCAGCCATAAGTCATTCCCTTAAAAAAAACTTCCTTCATCCCCAAGTCCTCCTACTAGTTAGTAATAACATGTTATTTCGTGTACCGATTAACCTTAAATAATTACCAGCTATATCAAAGCCTCAATAACAGTTAGAATAAATCAAAAACAAAACAATAACAAGTTATTTTTGTTATTGAAGAGAAGCCCTAACTAAATGAGTTATTTAGCGGCATCTGGATAACAGCAGAGGAAAAGAATTGTACACTGAACTTTACGGGCTGTCCCCCTTTTCAAGTTAGCAATTGTGCAAAAAGAGACATAGTTAACTTAACATTAGTTATGTTAACTATTATTCTGGATTTATGCTTTTACCAGTGCTTCTGATGTAGAAAGAAAATTAAGCATTAGACAGGCCCCCACTAAAAACAGCGGCAGCCGTGGACGATAAAGTCCTGGGTTGTACTTTATTGATTCGGATATCTTTGATCCACTTGTTGCGACGTTTGTTATTTTACTCACCTTCTAATAAATTGCATAATAGAAACCCTTTATTTATAAGGGTTTAAGATGTTGATACAACATGACTTTCATGTGGTTTAACAGGAGAAAGGAGGAGAGAAGAGTGCAGGCTTTGCAAGTAACATGGAAAAAGCACCCAAACTCAGGCGCTTTAAAATAAGCTAGTGCTCTATCCGGCTAGTAATTAAAGAATAGTTGGATATAAGCGTTTCAATTTGATTCTCGCGTCTTGAGTGGTGAACTGCCAGTTTACTTTCGAGCCTGCTGCGTTGCGTTGCTGTGTCCAAGTACTTACTTGTTTTTTGAAACTTTCCATATCAGGAAGTGGTTTTTCCAGGGCCTGCCGCGACATAATGCCAATTTCAATTTCCGCCATGTCCAGCCAGCTCTCATGTTTTGGCGTATGATGCCATTCAAACCGATTCGCAATACGGTGAGCTTCCTCCGGTGAAAATGCCTTATAGAGCGAGGCAGTCGAATGTGTATTGAGATTGTCGGTGATCAGGACCACTTTCTTGGCATGCGGGTATAGGACATCCGATGTATACTTGAGCACCTGGGCGAAATCTACAGCTGTCCGGGTTGTGGTGACGATGGTTTCACGTTTGCCCGCAAGCGGTTCAAAGATCTTAAAGACATCGGCAACGCCGTTACGCTCATACTCCGAATCCACTTTTTCAGGCTGACCCGACGCACAGGAAATTCGGGTTTCTTTGATCAGTTGCTTATTGGTTTCATCGATGCAAACAACCGGACGCTTGGGATCATAGGGACGCTGATAGACATCCAGTACATCCTCCATTTTGGCTACAAATTCTGCACTGGCTTCTGGAATGCACCATTCCTTGACGAGCCACGGTTTAATCTCGTTTTTTTCATAAATTCGCAAACGGTGCTGTCGGTTATATATTCGACCACCTCCAGCCGAATGAGTTCATCCGCGATGGCTTTGTATCGTCCAGCGCGAACGCCCATCCGGTGGCGCGGAGCAGGCGATGGCACAAATTCTCGCTTCGATCTCACCCGTTACCTTACGATGATGGTTTTCTTGTTTCTTTCTGCCTAACTCAAATATTAAGCCCCAGGTTATGCCTGGGAGAACTGAACAGGAAGTACCGTGAGGCATGATGAAAGAAAGTCCCCGTTTGCTATACTGAGAAATGGTTTCGCCAGCCAAATTCTCAAGCAAAGGGGGACGCTACCCATGGGTGGTAGCAGTCTAGCCCACACCCGGTGGGATTGTAGTTGTCCTATCATATTCATCCCAAAATTTCGTCGAAAAGTCTTCTTCAAGGAGATCAGGAAAGAAGTTGGGGAAATTCTAAGGACGTTATGTGAGTACAAGAACGTAGAACTGGTAAAAGGGAGCATCAGTGCGGATCATGTGCATATGTACGTGAAGATACCACCGAAATTGAGCGTATCCGAATTTATGGGATATCTCAAAGGCAAAGCGCACTGATGGTGTTTGATCGCTTTCCAGGAATGAAGCAAGGGAGCGGCAGACACCTGTGGGCAAGAGGATATTTTGATCAAGCCACCCGTTGAACGGGTGGTTCTGTGACTTGGAGGGAGGAAATCCCGATGAAAGCAAAACGAAAATGGCTGGTATTGCTGGAACGCTGGTGCTGCTGGGTTTGCTGTGCTTCTGCGTGGCAGCGTATGCTGCTCCGTCCGGAGATGTGTCCGGAGCCATTGAAAGCACCTGGAACGATGCCTCGGCCCAGATCAAATCCGTCGTCAATAAAGTGGTGTTTCCGGCCATCGACCTGATCCTGGCGGTGTTTTTCTTCGTCAAGCTGGGGACGGACTATTTTGATTACCGGAAGCACGGACAGTTTGAGTGGGCGGCGCCCGCTATCCTGTTCGCCTGCCTCGTGTTTATGCTGACGGCGCCTCTGTACATTTGGGGGATTTTGGGGATGTAGCAAAAAATAGATCGAATTCTTATAGTCAAGGATTCGGTCTGTTTTAATTAGGATTTCAAATCCGTATTATGCTCATAGTCTCATATGTTTTCTTCAAGCCATGCATGAACTATCTTTACATCCTCTTTTTGCATAAAAGGATGATCACTATTTTGAGAGATTTCCAACTTGCAATCATGTGATTTCGCAAAGTCCTTAACAATTTCCAGAGATTGCATACTGTCTTTTCTGCCGTAAAGGATTGAAGTTGGAATATTCCATTTTTTAACCGGATGTTCCTTTACAAACTTATAATAATCCCAACGCAGCAAATCAACAGAGGTTACAATCTCTTTTTGTATGCGTAGTTGTTCTTCTGTCACATCAAACCAATTAAACATCTGTTTAATTAGATATTCCATGTTTAATACAGGTGATTGGAACAGACAATTGACAAAATTACTATTTGTGTAAGCATTCAAACTGAAATACGCTCCCAAACTGCACCCAAACAAAGAAACATGATCCCAATTTGAAAAGGCATAGTCTCCAATTAGAGTAAGGTCATTAATGCCATTCCAAATGTCACAACGATAACTACTGTCCTTTCGTTCCCCGTGTTCAGGCAAATCGAAACTTAGCGTTTGATATCCTTTTTTCACAGCGATTTCAGCAAAATCTCTAGCATGTTCTTTGCATGACATTTTGCCATGAACATGGACATATACCTTGTCTGATCTATCACCCCAAATAATGGATGGGATGTTGCCAATTTTTATATTTTGAATTTTCATAGATACCTCCGACTGTTGAGGCATTACCCTCCATAGATTTCTGATTGTTAAGTTGCATGATCTTTTTAATTCTCCTTTCTCGACCTTTTATTTAAAAGAAATAAGCCGCAAATATAAACAGACTAGTGCTCTATCCGGCTAGTAATTAAAGAATAGTTGGATATAAGCGTTTCAACTTGATTCTCGCGTCTTGAGTGGTGAACTGCCAGTTTACTTTCGAGCCTGCTGCGTTGCGTTGCTGTGTCCAAGTACTTACTTGTTTTTTGAAACTTTCCATATCAGGAAGTGGTTTTTCCAGGGCCTGCCGCGACATAATGCCAATTTCAATTTCCGCCATGTCCAGCCAGCTCTCATGTTTTGGCGTATGATGCCATTCAAACCGATTCGCAATACGGTGAGCTTCCTCCGGTGAAAATGCCTTATAGAGCGAGGCAGTCGAATGTGTATTGAGATTGTCGGTGATCAGGACCACTTTCTTGGCATGCGGGTATAGGACATCCGATGTATACTTGAGCACCTGGGCGAAATCTACAGCTGTCCGGGTTGTGGTGACGATGGTTTCACGTTTGCCCGCAAGCGGTTCAAAGATCTTAAAGACATCGGCAACGCCGTTACGCTCATACTCCGAATCCACTTTTTCAGGCTGACCCGACGCACAGGAAATTCGGGTTTCTTTGATCAGTTGCTTATTGGTTTCATCGATGCAAACAACCGGACGCTTGGGATCATAGGGACGCTGATAGACATCCAGTACATCCTCCATTTTGGCTACAAATTCTGCACTGGCTTCTGGAATGCACCATTCCTTGACGAGCCACGGTTTAATCTCGTTTTTTTCATAAATTCGCAAACGGTGCTGTCGGTTATATATTCGACCACCTCCAGCCGAATGAGTTCATCCGCGATGGCTTTATATCGTCCAGCGCGAACGCCCATCCGGTGGCGCGGAGCAGGCGATGGCACAAATTCTCGCTTCGATCTCACCCGTTACCTTACGATGATGGTTTTCTTGTTTCTTTCTGCCTAACTCAGCTTCCAGTCCCTCAAATACAAAGCGTTTCGCTATACGTGGTATGTGTCTCGCTGTATGCACTTTGAATGCGATTATACGTCCACTCTGTGTTTTCCGGGCGTTGGTCCAGCTTCAGCAAAATTTGCGCATGCTTGATGCGGTAGCCTTTTCCACCTTTCTGTACGAGTTTCTGCAAGTCATCGCGCTCTTCCTCTGTCAGTGTAACGATATATCGCGGCATCGGTATAACCTCCGCTTATGTTTGGATAATTATACCACCAACACGCAGAACTCTCACTACATTTTTCCGCCGGATGGAGCACTAGTATATTTATTTGATTTTCGAAAAATCAACTTTATAAGTTACTGAAAACTCTTTCCCAGCATAAAGATAAATTAATTCTGCTGGCTTACTGAAATCAATTTTGTTGATATCAAAATCTGCAATTAATAATTTTTTATAAGCTGGTGAATCAGGCCAAGAAGAGGTATGATCTGCCGATTCGTTTAATCCAACAATTTCTAGTGGCTGATAAATTTTCGAACCCTGTTTTAAAACAATGTTGAGGGAGTTTGCAAAATCAATGTCATCACCAAATGCTATAACTCTAAATGATAGCACATCAATCTGTGCAAACATCTTTGTAATATCTTTTGCATCTGCTAAAGTAAATTCTTTGTATTCATCAGCAGCAAAATAGGCCTCACTCGCAATCAAAGAATACGGAGTGACAAGTGTTGTCACTGGTTGCAAGAATTTCATTTTATCATCATAGAATAGGGAAGGATTGACTCTTAGAATACTTAAAGTATGTCTCTTTACCCCCTAATCCAATTTTTATTGCATTTTTCATCTGTTGGTCGGATAGGTTGAAAATATTCCCTTTTATTGTTTTGCTAGACAACCTTTGAGTTGTTGTAACCTCTGTCTTTTTTAGAACTAGAGGTTGGCTCAGCAAACACCACAGAAGAGCATAGTAGAGAGGTCGCCAAAAATACAGTTGCAATTTTCTTCAAGTTAAAAACACCTCATTTTATGTAATGATTCCATATTACACCAATTATAGGTATATAGTTTCGGCACAATCTAAAGATCAGTGTTGATTTTTTCAAGCAGATAAGCGATGCCGATTGCATTCGACTAAAATTCCAGCTATGTACCGTACTTGCATGCGCTCTACCTTACAATCATTCTTTTAGAAATCGGATGGTCCTCCTTCAGCTCCAACAGATCCCAAAGATTTCCGTATAAATCCTTAAAGACAGCAACTGTCCCGTACGATTGTTCTTGCGGCTCCCTTACAAATTCAATCCCCTTTGCATTCATTTCCTGATAATCTCTCCAAAAATCATCCGTGTTCAAAAACAGAAACACCCTGCCTCCAGCCTGGTTGCCGATAAACGGTTCTTGTTCAGATTTGGATGCTCTCGCGAGCAATATCGTTGTCCCGGTTGAACCAGGCGGGGAAATAACAACCCATCGTTTGTCTTGTTCAGGCTGATAGGTATCCTCAATGACTGTAAAATTCAGTTTTTCTGTATAAAATGTAATGGCTTCATCGTAGTCTTTGACGACTAAAGCGATATGTACAATGGATTGAATCATTTAATACACTCCCTTTGAATTAGATAAACGGCTCAAGCTGAACCTGCAGTCTGGACATGGCTTCTTCCTTCTCCCGGCTCGTAATATGCGTATAGACCGTCGTAGTCTGGATGGACGAATGTCCCAGCAGCTCCTGCACGGTACGCAAATCCGCCCCTTTGCGCAGCAGCATCGTGGCAAAAGAGTGCCGCAGCTTATGGCTGGAGTACGGCCGGCGGTGAACTGTCGGCACTTCCCGCTGAAAACGGCTAAAGGTATCTGCGGCTATGCCCTGTATTCCCCGTATCGATAGTCTGCGTCCTTTTTGAGAAATAAACATTGCTTCCTCTTTGCTAAGCCAAGGGGTGAGACGTTCGTTCAAGGCTTGCTGCAGAAAAGGGGCGACAGCCTCCGGCACCGGTACATTGCGCCATTTGCGTCCTTTGCCAAATACACGCAGTGTAAGCCGTTCCGCATTATAATCACTCAAATTAAGCGTATGGACTTCCCCCACCCGTAGCCCCATATAAGACATCAGTAAGAAAACGGCCAAATTTCGGCTACGGTATTTGCCTTCTACTGCAGACAAAAACCGCTGCAGATCCACTTCATCCAGATAGACCGGCTCACGGTTTTTTTCGGTTTTGGATTTTTTGATCCCGGCTGCCGGATTGGTTGTCAGCATTTCCAGCTCGATGAGTGCCTTAAACAAGCAATTTACCGAGGCATGCTTGCGGTTACGCGTCGCATCACTTACCCCGCGTTCGCGGACCGAGGTCAGATAGGACACTACCTGAAGCTTTTTAACGGATTCCAGACTTCTGCCATTCAGACTCCCAAGAAACTCCCGCACATCGGCTAGATAGGATTTCTGCGTGTACGCCGTAAATCCGGCATCTTTCATCCAGATCAGAAAAGCCTCAAGCTCTTCTTCATAGTCAGTCCCCAGTTCGTTCATGTAGGTCCTCCTCCCCATGATTTCGACAACCTATTGTACCACAGAATTTAATACACCTTTATTTGTATTTCTCCACTTAACTGCATGTTTCTCTACCGTCAGCAAAAATTCATGAAGGGCTGGCGATTTCCATTTTTTTTGATGGTAGACAGTCTGCGTTGCGACCCGCTGCGATTCATCATTCCAGTTGAGCCGGGCCAGCTTGCCGTCTGCTAGTTCGCTTCTCACCGAAATCAGCGGAAGGAAAGAAATGCCGAGGCCGGACATTACACACTGCTTGATCGCCTCGATACTCCAAAATTCCAGCTTGGGATCGGGAAACACTCCTTGGCTGTTCAAATGACGCTCAAACAAGATCCGGTAGGTACAACCTGTCTCTGTAAAGAGGATAGTTTCATTCTTAAGGTGCTGCGGCTCGACACTCTCCTGCTGTAGCAAAGGATGATCCGGCGGTGCAATGAGTGTCATCTCTTCATGAATCAATGTTTCACTGCACAAGTCTTTAAACTCCGCCTCCGGCTGCAGCAGAAAGGCCAAATCCAGCTCACCGGAGCGGACGGATTCAGCCAGCTCCCAGCAAACGCCTGGCTTCAGTGTAATTTGAACCTGCGGATATTGTCCTCGGAATTCCTTAATGATGCCCGGCAGTCGAAAAGCAGCCAGCGATTCCGGCGCACCAATCCGCAGGACTCCCGATACCTCATTCTCTGCACTCAGGGCATTCTGGGCCAGCGAATGCATCCGGTGAATTTCCTGCGCATAAGGCAGCAGACGGCGGCCGGCATCGGTCAGGATGATTTTTTTGCTGATGCGGTCAAACAAAGGCTGGCCCAGCTCTGCCTCCAGCGCTTGAATCTGCGCAGTAATACTGGACTGGGCATAGTCCAGCTTTTGAGCAGCACGGGTAAAACTGCCTACCTCAACAACGACTAGAAACGTAAATAAATGCCGCGATTCCATATGCCTATCATCAACCTTCCCCGGAGAATGTATCATCGGTTTTTCAAATGGATAACATTCAAACTTTCCGTTTTTCCTATGGATACATTATCTGATACTCTATAACTAAATACAAGGTAAAAGGAAAGCGGGATCTTATTAATGAAGGAAACTCCTACACTGCAACGAAACATCGGTATGCCGCAAGCTATCGCTCTATACATTGGAGCCGTGCTAGGTTCAGGTGTATTAATCGTACCCGGACTAGCCGCGGAAATGGCCGGTCCGGCCTCCCTGTTGGCCTGGGGATTCATGACCCTAATGATATTGCCTCTGGCTTTGTCGATGGGTCTCCTCTCCGCTAAATTCCCAAATGCCGGAGGTGTGTCCCATTTCGTCACCTTGGCCTTCGGCCCCAAGGCCGGAGCATTGGTGGGCTGGTTCTTCCTGATGTCAGTGCCCATTGGCGGACCTGTGGCTGCGCTGACGGGAGCCGGGTATATGACGGCCGCCATGGGCTGGGGGGACGGAGCCCGAATCGCTATCGCCGCCGTGATGCTGGCCATTGGCCTGATCACGAACTGGATGGGTATGCAGGTTGCAGGCAAAGTACAAATTGCCGTCGTTATCGCAATCATTACTGTGCTGGTGTTCTCGTTTGCCACCGCACTCCCCCGCATGGAAAGCACGCATTTCACGCCTTTTGTTCCCCATGGCTGGTTAAGCATCGGGCAGGCGGCAGCTATTCTCTTTTGGTGTTTCATCGGCTGGGAGGCAGTCTCCCATCTTTCAGAAGAGTTCAAGGACCCGCAGCGTGCAGCTGTTAAGGGGGTCACCATTGCCGCTATTATCGTAGGGGTGCTCTATTTCTTATCCGCGCTGGCTACAGTTGGAACCCAAAGCTACCTCCGTGGAGGCGCTGATTCCTCGCTTGTCTGGATCATCAGCCAGCCGCTTGGCGCATGGGGCGGCTTCATCGCCGGGCTTACCGGCCTGTTCATCTGCACCGCGACGATTATCGCCTACTCCAGCGCTGCATCACGGGTGGCCTTTGCCTTGTCCCGTCAGGGCTATGCTCCTAAGTGGATGGGACGCCTGTCCAGCCGGTACAAGACGCCCACTGGGGCTATTGGTTTCTTGTTGCTTTGTTTTGCTGCAGTACTGCTCCTCTACGGCAGTGGTCTGCTCTCCATCACCACACTGATCCAGTTTCCCAATGCTACTTTTATCCTGACATACATTGGAGGCTGTGCGGCCGGCATTCGGCTGCTCAAAGGCAACAGGCTTGGAATAACGATCAGCTGGATATCTTTTATTGCAACACTGGCGGTGTTTCCGTTTACCGGATGGGCAATACTGTATCCGCTGCTGATTACGATCGTCTTTATCGTCGTCACCGTTTTGGGCAATAACCGCAGGTCCGGCAGCGGTTACTCTCAGACACTGGAACATCGTTAGTCGGCGAGCTGGCCCCTTAAATAGAGCAGGCCGCACCCTCTCTGCTAGGCAAGGAGGATGCGGCATGTTTTCTTTTGAAAGAACATCTATTAGTCTTGTACTACCCGGATAGTTCTACTCGTTCCACTTGAGGGGAATCCGTAATTCAAACTGCTGCACGTTATCCAAATAACGGAAAGGATGAGCAACAATTTGGAGTTTATCACTCTTTTTAAGCGGTGGGAAGGTCAACTGGAACGTAAGCGAATCTCTGCTGATCCGGACTGGCTGTCCTCTGGAAGATTTAATTTCCCCTTCTTCATTCTCAATGGTAAGCCAGGTATCCTGACTGTCCGGTTGACTCGCTTCATACGTGACGACCGTCTGCTTCTCTTCATATTGAATATTAGTGATCGTTACCTTTCCACCGTGATTGCCATGAAGAACCAAGGGATATACGCCATTAAGCTGCTTACGCTCCTCCGTCTGTACAATGTCTTCATTATGGACCGGCTCTGTGAGTTTTAAAGTCACATATTCCGGTTTAGGATTCAGCTCTGTAAACGGGGAAAAGTTAAAATAAAAATAATCTGGCGTTGCCCCGTCACCGCCCTGATCACCGTACATTGTGCCTATATCATCCTCAAGTTTAGCGTTGAATTGGTAATAGGGATTCTGTTTTTTGACCACAACCTGTGACATTACCGGTCCGAGGGTCAATTTCTGGACGGTGTATTCTTCTTTGCCATAAGTGAAACCTATACCTTCAGGGTATATTATTTGTGTCATCTCTTTACTCTTCTTTTTGTCTAATAGGAGTGTAATATCCCAATTTCCTCTTGTAGTGCCGATGCAATCAACAGCCATCTTAAGTTTCAGCTGTTCCGGCAGGTCCTCGTTCCCAAAATTCAGCCGAGTAGTCCCGACAAACGTATGCTCACCGGTAATTGTAAAGTCTTGGGTATAAATGGATGAAGGATTTATTCCAGCAAAGCTGAGCTCGTAATATACGGCGGCTTGTTCCTGTGTGAGCTTAGGTGAGGATTCAGGAAATTCCACTTCATAATTCAGCACCAGCTGAATCCCGTCATAATAAATATTAACTACCTTAAATACAATCCCGTGATCCTCTGTCGATACATTGATTGATTCTGTCAGGTTGTGAGCGTCAATCCGACTCAGGTCGGTGGTATCTACACCTTTATCATAAAGACACTCCAGAAATGGAATGCTGCGCAGCGCCTCAGCCACTTTCGGGGATATAAATCCCGCTCCTATCACTAAACCAGAAGCTACTATTAGGGCTGCCCCGATCCCTATACTCCATTTGAGGAAAGGTGAAAAAGCCCGTTGTCCCACAGAAGCTCCTGCTATACCGGCATTATGGCGATCCCAGATATCTTCGAACTGGATGGAGGGCTTGTTCGCCTGCAGCAGCTGTGTGGCCTCCTGCTGTAAACCAGCGGACACATTTCCAGGGTCCTCATCCTCACGGGAATTATAAAATCTCATTTCAGCCCCTCCTTTAAGGTATGCAGCTCAGGCTCCAGTTCGCAGTATTGCCTCAGTTTCTCCAGCGCGGCATGCAGCCTTGATTTGCAGGTTCCCAGTGGTATGCCTAATACTGAGGCGGTTTCCGGCAGTGGAAGTGCGGCATAATAATGAAGGGTAACGACTTCACGCTGTTTCTGGGACAAGCGGCTTACCGCCGCCCACAGCAGCTGGTCACTTTCACTCTGCAGGGCAATGCTTTCAGCAGAATCATCCGCTGCATCTAACGACGGCGTTCCGGCGAATAGCTGCGACCAGGTTTTCTTACGCAGCATCGTACGTGCTATATTGACTGTTATGCGATACAGCCAAGGCCGCAGCGGCTTTGACGAGTGGTACAGATGACGCTTGGCAAAAGCACGCAAAAACGTCTCCTGAGTAATATCATCCGCCAGTGCCCGCTGTTTGGTAATCATAAGCGCAATGCCATAGACGTATGCGGAATGCTCTTCGAACATTTCCCTGGCCTGCTGTTCAGTAATCGGATAGTCTTTCAATCGTTCTTCCTCCCCGGTTAGTCAATGAATATACGCTTTATCCCTAGCAAACCGTTCGCTTTTGGGCTAAATTTTTTAGGGAGGTTAACGGGGGCTGCAACGCGTTTCGTTTCAGGAAGGTCGCATACGGTTATGGATTGAAGAGAGATAGAACCCATATTTCATTAAAGGAGACGATAAACATGCCCGAAAATAAAAAGATCGTTCTCGAACCGGCAGCGCAGAAATTTGCCGATGACAATGCAAAGCCCCCTTTCCTTCCTGACCTCGGTCCTGAAAAGGGCCGAGAAACGGTGGATACCGTTCAGTCCGGTGAAATAAAAAAACCGGAGGCCAATATCCAGGATCTCTCTGTTCCCGGCGGACCCAAAGGTGAGGTTCCGATCCGAATTGTTCGTCCGGTTAACTCTTCTGCTTCATCACTTCCTGTTATCTTATACATTCACGGGGCCGGCTGGGTATTCGGCAACAGCCATACTCATGACCGGCTCATTCGTGAACTGGCGGCCGGCGCGAATGCGGCCGTTGTTTTCCCGGAATACAGCCTGTCTCCGGAAGCCAAGTATCCTACAGCGATTGAGGAAATTTATACGGTGCTGGAATGGATCTCTAAGCATGGATCTGAACATGGTCTTGACGGGGGCCGATTGACTGTAGCCGGGGACAGTGTCGGAGGTAATATGACTGCGGCCATAACGCTGATGGCCAAAGAACGCAAAGGCCCGGCAATCAGCAAGCAGCTGCTGTTCTATCCGGTAACCGATGCTTCATTCGATACGGAATCGTATCACCAGTTCGCCGAAGGTTATTTCCTTCAGTGTGAAGGGATGAAATGGTTCTGGGATCAATATACAACAGATCCGCAGGAACGGGCTCAGATTACCGCTTCCCCGCTGCGGGCCAGCCTGGAGCAGCTCAGCGGTTTGCCGGAAGCCCTGATTATTACAGGAGAAGCCGATGTGCTGCGGGACGAAGGCGAAGCCTATGCCGCCAAACTGCGTGAAGCGGGCGTCCCGGTAACAGCGGCCCGGTTTCAAGGCATCATCCATGACTTTGTCATGCTGAATGCGCTCGCGGATACGAATGCCAACAAAGGAGCACTGCTCTTGGCAACAGCGTGGCTGCGGCAATAGTGCTTAAAGTAACAAAATATATGTAACGTGAAATCAGGCCAGCTTCGGGTGTACTCCGAAGCTGGCCTGATGCCTTAAAAACGGCTTAATTACAGTAAAGTGTGCAGCTGCTAAGCAGTTATTTTTACACCTAAAATATTTAACCGCCTTCCCGCACAAATCCGCTGAAGCTGTAGCCTGGGTTAGTTCCGATTGTTATTTACGCTGACTGTAAAATTCCGCCGCTTTGACCAGCATGTCCTTCAACGAACTGAAGGAAGTCGTATGACTGACATGCTCATTCAACTGATCCTGGGGCAAGGATTTCAAATCCTCCGCCGAAGATGCAGAGAAACCTCCGCTTTGCAGCAGCTCCTGCAGTGACTCAAAAGGTGTAAACTGTTGCAGAAACGATCCCGATAACAACTGATCCAAAGGGAGTTTCTCCATCAATTGATCCAGCGGCAGCTGATCTAGTGGCAGCTTTTGCAGCAGTTCGCCCACTCCGCCTTCTTTAACCGTATCCACCAGACCTTGTATTTTCTCACCGAATCCTCCGAAATTGAATCCCATAACGAGCCCTCCTATTAAATCTTTAGTTGCCCCTTATTACCCCAATCTGGACCGGTTGAAATATTAGTTTACATATTAATTATTATGTTAACTAATAAACAACTTCCTTATTTTAGAAACTTATTAAGCATTTATACGTCTAACTAATATGAACATTCACAAGGAGATGACTCTTTTGCCACAAGTAAAAACAATTCTCACATCACTTCTCGCTGTTTCCCTATTATCATCCGGTACCACCCTAATGTTGCAAGGAATGGCTACAGACACCGCCTATGCAGCATCCAGCGCCACTTCTGTGAAAGCCGCCAAGGACACCTCTCTCCCTTTGAAGTGGTCTGTCGCAACAGATGGCATTGGCATGTATGACAAGCTGCCCATCTTAAATGGAATCCTCTTTTATACCGCCAATAATACACTGTACGCCAAAAATATAGCTACCGGCCAAGTGAAATGGTCCTACAAAAACGGCGGGGAGCCGCAGATCCTTACGAACAGTTCCATCTTCTTTATCGATAATAACGAACAGCTCGTAAAAGTATCCGCTGACACGGGGAAGCTGCTGTGGAAGGTTAAAGTGTCAAAGCGACCGATAGAAGTCGGAGCACAGGCCCGCCTGATTAACGGAAAAGTATATTTCTCCAATGAAAGCGGCGGCGTAGCTGCCTATCATCCGGTGACAGGCAAGAAAATATGGGAGAATACGAATATCCCCATGTATGTAGGCACCATTTACGGAGAATATAAAGGCGTTCTCGTCGTCTCCAGCACCGTCGATAATACACGCACACAATTTTACGGACTAGATCTTGCTACTGGGAAGAAGTTATGGAGAACTGAGGGCTTATATAGTTATGTAGGTGTTCAGGAGGGACATTTGGTTCTGCGGAAACAAGTCAAAGAACAATACGATGCTGAAGCCACTCCCGTTCCGGGTCATCTATTGACACTGGTCCAATTGGACCCGGCAACAGGCAAAATATCAGGCCAAGAAGACTACAAGCCTCTGAATGACATCGACAGAATGAGCAATTACTACACTTCCATTCAGAATTCTTATATCTACACGGTGGCTGGGAATCTTGATAAGGATGAATATACACTAACACGATTTACACGCGGCCAGAGCAAAGATACAGCAACAAAAAGCTACGAAAGCTATGGCAGATGGCTGGCCGGTCCCACAAACGGAATGGCTTTCTTTCAAAAAGGAACCCAAATCACCGGAGTCAATCTTGAGAATGACCGTGTTGTGACGTTCGACAATCCGGCAAGCAAGGTTGAACTGCTGCAGCGGGTTGGCAAGGCTGTATTCACTATTTACGAGAACGGGTACCTCTCCATTAATCATGCAGATACCGGAGCCTTGCTCGGGATTATCAAAACCGGAGCCGGCTACCACTATTTTGGCAATGTTACGATCGAAAAGGGAATCGCACTGATCCCGACAGAACATAAATTGCTGGCCGTAGCCCTGCCTAAAGAATTGCAGTAAAAGATCTTTACGTTTAGCGGTTCCTGTGAAGAAACTCCCCGATTCTCCGGGCAGCTTCCAGGAGCCGCTTTTCTTCTTCAACCAGCGCGATTCTGACGAACCCTTCTCCCTGTGATCCAAAAGCATCCCCCGGGATTACAGCAACACCAGTCTTCAGCAGCAGCTCTTGAGCGAACTTACGTGATCGGCCAACTTCACCTGGAGTTCCCCAAGCCTCCGGAAGCCGTGCCCAAACAAACATTGTCGCTTTGGGCTTAGCAACAGACCAGCCTTCCAAGGACAAAGCTTCAATAAACACATCGCGCCGATGCTCATAAAGCGGGGCTACCTCCAGTTTATCCCCTCCAGCCATCGCCAGCTCCAGCGCAAATGCCGCAGCCTCCTGTACCGGATTAAATACCCCATAGTCTACATTGCTCTTCAGTTCACGGAGTGCGCCGACAGCTTGGCGGTTGCCGCTCATAAAACCAACGCGGCATCCGGCCATATTAAAGCTCTTGGAGAACGAATGAAATTCAACCGCCGTCTCTAGTGCTCCAGGTACTTGCAGGATACTTAACGGACGGTAGCCGTCAAACCCCATCTCCGAATACGCCAAATCATGAATAACCAGCACCTCCCATTTCCGGGCTAATGCAATCAGTTTCTCCATGTAAGCCAGATCGGCCGTAACCGCAATCGGATTGCCGGGAAAGCTGAGCAGGATAAAAACCGCCTGCTGCCATATCTCATCAGGAATGCTGTCCAGATCAGGCAGAAAGTCATTTTGCTCCAGCAAAGGGAGTTGCCAGGCCTTGACCCCTGCAATCGCCAGTGAACCGGAATAAATCGGATAACCTGGATCAGGGACAATCGCCAAATCTCCGGGATTGCAAATGGACAAAGCAAGATGGGCCAGCCCGTCCTGTGAACCCATCAGCGCCACCAGCTCTTCCTCATCATCCACTTCAACATCAAACCGCCATTTCATCCAGGCTGCCGCTTGCTTGCGGAACAAGTCGCTTCCCTTGGAAGCGGGATAAGAATAACTGTTCTCCCTGAGAACTGCATCACTTAACGCTTGGCGAATCTCAAGAGCAGGTGCCTGATCCGGACTGCCGATCCCAAGGTCGATGACCTCGATGCCCGACCTCCGTGCTTCTGCTTTCCATTCGGATACCTCCGAGAATATGGATGAACCCAAATATGATAGTTTATCCGATCGCCATCCCCGTTTGGAACTGCTGTATGTCAAAATCAAAACCCCCAGCTGTTTTTCCAATTAGTATAGCATGATTTCTTTCACCCGGTTTTACACAAAGCTCACATCAGCAGGCCGAAAACAATTAAAACCATATTATAAATTTAATACCTTATTATTCCACTACAAGCCCTCAAATCGGCACAACCACTTGGTTAGATGAACCTATTAAAATGGATCTCAGATGAAACAGCGTATAATTTATGTTATACGCTGTTTTTTCAGGGCAAATTTGGGCCATTCTACTGTGGTTTTCACAATCCAGACAATAAGCTCTTTCTCCATAGCTTAGAATCTTGACTAAGTGATAAACAGCCGCCAGAATGATTGGCGGCTGCGTGTGATTACGTATTCACCTTGTGCTCTCCTGTTTATTGAAGATCAGCTTTACTTCGCTGGCAGTTTCAATAACCGGTATAATACCGTCATCCCTTCGGCACGTGTTGTCTTCCCATCCGGTTTAAACATCCCCCCGGGTTGGCCTTCAATGATGCCGAGTGCTGCCGCTTCATTCACGGCTTGCTGTGCCCAGGTTCCCATTCGCCCGGCGTCATGAAATGCCGGGGTCGCGCCAGTTACTGCCGCGCCTGCGTTGCTCAAATGATATGCGCGCATAATCATCACAGCCATTTCCTGCCGCGAAAGGGAATCCTGCGGCCGGTACACCCCGCCGGCTCCTCCTATAATTCCAGCTGCGGCAGCGGCATTTACTCCCACCGCGTACCATGCGTCTTCAGGGACATCCTTGAACACGGCTGCTTCCATTTTAAGATTCAACAGTCGGTCCAGCATCACCGCGAACTCTGCACGGGTCAATATCTGATTCGGAGCAAATAAACCTTCGTCGGTTCCAGTCGCGATATTTCGGGCAGCCATCACTTCAATGGCATGCCGGGCCCAGTGAGAGTTCAGATCTCCAAAGGTCTTGGTGGATTTCGTCAGCAGATAAGCTCCCCATTGAGCCGGCTGGAATTCTATGCTTCCACCCGTAATTTTGCTGTCAAGATACCGCCAGTTCCCCTGTTCATCCTGCACGTAAATCACGAGCTTGTCCGGATCACTTTCTCCACCAGAAACCGATATTTGTGCGTTCAGAGCAAAGGAGTTCTTATCCAACGGATCAAGATTTTTAACCGACGAAGTAATAGTATACAGAATACGGCCTTCTGTATTTGCAGGCTGATCTACCGCTGTCTTTTGGGTAAATGTCAGCGTGACCTCTTCCGCTTCGGCCGACAATAACTGCTGCGCGGCTATCGTCCATTTCGAACCCCGGTCAAGAATTTGCAGTGGTTTACCGAGCTGAACCGCCAAACGGATGACAGATTGCGGAAACCATACAGATATAGCGCCAGTTGCAGAACTATCAACATCTTTAAGATCTATACTTAATACAGCGGCTTCAGCATTGTTCAATTCCTTGAGTGCCCATGCCTCATCTACTTTAAGCAGATCCGGCTTTGCGGCTGGAGGGACAACAGCACTCTGGAACTCGGGATTGTTACCAGCAGGTGGAGCTGTATAAATCTGCCCAGCCGAAACCTTAGCCTGGGCAAAACCGTTAATTTGCCGGCTTTTATTGATTTCATAGACTGCAATATACGAACCCGCTGCAACAGCGATATCTTCCCCCGGCTTGTAGCTGAGTACTCCGGCAGGCAGGAAATCTCCTTTAACCGGAACTGCTATAGCATCGGCTGACACTTGAACAGCTATACTGTTGAGCGGATCATAGGTCGTCGTTTGTACCGTGGCCGTGCCCTGCGTTTTGCCGGGTACAATATCCAATTTGAGCATCGGGATGGGATATGACGCTACCTCTCCCCGCTGCAGCAGCTTTGAGCTGAAACGGAAGATTGTCCCCTTTTCGTCCGTCTCATAAATTGCGATATACATTCCAGCTTCCACATCGGCTAACTCGAAAGGCAGGGCGGAAACCGGAACCGCTTCAGCAGGTACACGGTCAAGCACAATGTCCGGGGTATCCAAAGGCTCCACAGAAACGATTCGCTTTAACTCATGATAGACTTCATCATAAACTGCAGTTTTGACCAGAGCTCTGCCGGGTGCACCTCCCGGACTAACTTCAATCGGAGCCACAAGCGGAGGAGCCGCAGTGTCAAACGGTGTCACCGCAACCTCCATCGATTTCCCGCTCTCTCCAGCCGTTTCGCTGGCCGAGGTCACTGTTACATAATAGGTGGTGTCATTGGCAAGCTCCTTCACTGATAAATAGGTGCTTGTTGCAACGCCTGCCGGTGCACCGTAGCCCTCCCCTGCGGTACGCAAATAAATATTATAATGATCCGCATTGGGAGAGGCAGACCAGTTCAGTTCAACCCCGCGATCCCGCGCGCTTGCTGTAACATTCAGCGGTACTGCCGGAGCCGAACCACTGTCATCGAACCGCATCACAACCGTTCTGTAATCTCCTCCTGACTGTGCCATATCCGTGAATGCAGCATAGACAATGCCGTCTTCCACGTATAGCGAGGTATGATCTACCGCTCCTTTGGAAAAACTTTTGTTCCCGACAAATTCCCAGCCCTTATCTCCTTTGCCGGTATATTTCATTACAATGGCTTTTCCGCCATTTTCCGCTGACCTGAACAAGATATAGGGTATGCCCTGATCTATAAAAAGACGGGTATAATTCAGGTCGTTATCAGGATTCCCTTCAAAATTTTTGCTGCCGACATAATCCCAGTTCTGCCCGTTAAATTTGACCAGATTCGGCCCCACATCCCGAAAAGCCAGATATGGCGTTCCCTCGTACACAAATACCGATGTCCACTTGACGGCCTTCGCAGTTGTCATGTTCTTGGTAAACCCGCGTCCGCCTAAAGCTACCCACTGGCCGCCATCATACATCATGACAGTTCCCCGGTTGGCGTTATTATCACGGAAAGCGACATAAGGCGTGATTCCGTCTACAAATAATGATACATAGGTTCCTGCCGCACCTACGGATATGATTCCGTCCCCGACAAGCTCCCAGCCAGTGTCGCCTTCACCGCTATATCTCATTACCATCGCACCCGGCTCTTGGCCATGAGCAGGCTGGACGTTAAAAGCAACAAAAGGTATACCGTTCTTATCAATAGCCAGAACTACATTATCAACCAGCTTGTCGACGATGCTTCTCCCTCCAACGGGCTCCCATTTGGTTGCACCCTTTCCTGTATACTTCATGACCGTAACACTGTTATGGATATCGGTAGATGCGACATACGGCACGTTATTAAAGAAAGCCAGCGAAGTATATCCAACGCCGCCTTCCAGAAATCCTGGGCTTCCAACATACTCCCAACCGGTGGGCGTGTGTTTTTTGACGGACACTTTTCCATTCTCTACGATGGCCAAAAAAGGTGTGCCGTCATTTACGATCAAAGAGTTGTCCATAGTGGCAGAGCTGGAAACAGTTCCTAAAGATTCCCATACGTTCAAACCCGGCGTAGCGTTGACCTCTGCAGATTCAGCTTCATCACTAACCCCATTCTCATTAAAAGCCCTCACCTTGAAGTAAACTGTCTTCCCACTGGTCAATCCTTCGGTCAATGTATATGCGGTTGAGCTGTTCCCGGTAACTACAGCAGCCGGTGTATCCGGATAACTGCTGACTTCCGCATCACGCTGGTAGATGTAGTAACCCGTTGCATCTGCTCCAGTAGCGGCAGTAACCGGATCCCAGCTAATGTTCACTTGTGCATTATTGACCGAAGTGGTCTGCACATGCAGCGGAGCAGTTGGCGGCAAGGCCAACGGCGTTATCTTGATTTCATTGGAATAACGTCCATCCACCGTACGGATCATAAACCGGTAGGATGTATTATTTTCAAGCTTTGGAATCACATCACTTCGTCCTTCTCTGCCGACAGAGCTGAATTGTACCCCGTCTTTAAAAATAATGTATCCAGTAGCCTTTTCTGCTGCGTCCCATTCCAGTTGAACTGCCGAATCCCGCACTTGACCCCAGAGTTTGAAATCGGCATCGCTGTATTTGATGATAGATATGGACCCGGTCTTACCGTCTTCTACGTAGCTGACATATGGTACTCCACCCCTGACTGTCATATCAGATAGACTCTGAACTGTTACGGATAATGATTCTCCAAGCTTATCCCAGGTGTAGCTCCCATCTAGGAGCTTGATTAAGCTTTTGGCAGATACGGTGTAGGGTTCAGTATAATCCCGATACATGGCATATACCTTTCCGGCTTCCGCAGATAAGGTATATGAGCTTACTCTATTCTCGGAAACCGTATTTCCAGCCTTCGTCCAATCTCCCAATAATTCACCCGCTGAATGCTCCATAACTGTCAGCCTGTTGCCGTTCGCGGAACTGTCTACATATCCGAAATATAATATCCCGTCTTCGACGATTAACTTAGGCATGCTAAGCGCTCCACCAGTGAAATTCTGGTTGCCGATCCGTTCCCATTCCTTGCGGTCCGGATTGTATTTCTTCACAGTTGCTCTCTGTGCACTGTTGCTTGAAATATAGCCTACATATAAAATACCATCGTCATCTATTGCAAAAGGGGCATCACTGCTCGGATGGCTTCCCTCAGGACTGGGTATTAACGTCCATGCTCCTGCAATGTATTTTTTGATCTGCCACACCTTTTCACCCTTAACGACTCCCGAATACGCTACATATGGGGTTCCATCCACTATCGTTAAGGTTATGTGCTCAAGCGTGGTGCTTTCACTGACAAAGACAGGCCCTCCGAGAGTCTCCCATCCCTCTTCCGCCAACTTGCTCACATGCAGTTCATTCTTATCTCCCCTATAAGCCAAATAAGGTATATCATTGTCGATTACGAAGGAGCTGGTCACCGAAGCCGCCGGCATTGGGATTGCCTCCGGCGGAGTAGGAAGCATCTTCCATTTCACTCCGTCATACTTTTGAATCGAAGGAATACCGTTTCCGCTTTTATAAGCAGCGAGATATTTAATGTACAGTTCGCCCTTGCTGTTATAGGCTATTTCCGGAAGGGCAGCTTTCGCAGCAATTTCCCTATTGCCTTCATATATCCAGGTTCCCTCCGCTTCCAATCCTGCCGCGCTGCTCTGGCTCCTCCCGAAGCCCTGCACCAGCATTGCCGCAGAGAGCAAAACTATCAGCAGGCTCCTGCACCATCTATTTCCCTTCACTTTCACTTTTCCATCTCCCCTTATCTTTTGTATACGTTACATTGAATTGCCTGCACCTATAAAAAATCGGCCTTCCCTGCAGTATTAAGCAAAGAAGGCCGTTCATTGGAATGCACACTAATGCAGGCTGCAACAGCGGCAATTTCCTAGATCATGACAACTCAGTAAGCATATCCGCCGGTAAAGGTACCAGAGGTGTACAAGTCAATGCGGTTAATGTTAGAGAGAAAATAAGGAATATTCGTCTCTTGCGCTGCTAATGTTCCAAACAGCAATCGAATAACATCCTCACCACTGCCGTTGATATCAGTAGCCAAAATTGCCGGCACCAAGGTTCCGGAGGTAGCAATGTCCGGATTCGGGAAGGTATAACGGCTGGAGAACAGCTGCGTTCCCGGATTGTTAAAGGTTCTGGTGTAGTTAGGTCCAACCAGCGAGGAGAAAGTTACACTAATTACATCGGAGTCTACATCGACACTTAACGCTTCGTTGTCTATAAGACTCTGGAAGAGTTCGAGAACCGGACTGCCGTAGGCAGTATACGCTGCATTCGTGAGATTGTTGCGATTGCCTGTATAGTCAAAATAATCTGCATTGGCATTAATATCTGTAGACGTTATTGTCCCTACAAAAGTGCTGTCTAAATACAGATCAATAGAGCTGGTAGGTGCTGCGAAGACCTCTTCCGGCACGAGTAAACTTGCCGCAGAGACCGACACCGTAAATAAGAGACCAAGAATCATGAGACCTAATCTTCTGCCGAATATGTGGGTGCGTGATAAACTAATCATCTTCCACTCCTCCTAGATTATATTTGTACAGACGGAAAATTCCGCTGCGCAGCCTCTTCTTGAAGCTCTATGAAAATCCGCTATGCTATATTTAATTATGTCTGATTATATCTATTTATATCTATATATAACGTAATATTTGTTACACTCTAGTAAATATTTTCTGAATCAAACTAAAATATAATAAACGATTGTGCTGAACAGGATTAAAAATGAATCCTGTTCAGGCAGAACCGTTAGTTCACTCTAGGCATAAGATAGGATATCAATGGCGAAGGTGGGCGAATTTTATGTCCAAGAATAAACGCGGCAAAGCGCTCTGGCGGATGCCGTCCCGCGGCAGAGGAACCTGCCCGATCTGTGGCAGCACGCGAATCAAGCTGCTCTATATCGGCAAAGGTGTTGCCGGCGAGAAGCTTGAAGTTTGCAAGAAATGCGAGGGCAAACAAGCAGGTTGAAAAGATTAAGCCGGGGAACGTAATCTTCTTTCTGAATCACAAGACAGGAAGAACAAAGGGGAGTGCCGCATCTTCGGCACTCCCCTTTGTTCTTCTAATTAATTCAATTCATGCTGTGGCAACCAATTACGGACACCGTTATCTTCAAGAGTTCCCAGAGTAACATCCGAGATGCGGCCAAATTCTATCACTGGCAGGGGAGGCATTGAATTAACCTGCTCTCTTCTGCTACATGCTCATTTCAATACAATCTGATGGTATGCTCCCCGCTTGCCGTATCCAGAATCACTTCCCGCTCATGCTTCCAGGTAGGACTGCTCAGCCCAAGCACCTTATCCGGATCCCGATCCTCACCGCGAATCATAACCCAGTAGTCCTGATTTTCCAGCTTATGCATGAATAATCCAAAATACCGGCTCCGGTAAAATTCAGCGAAATATTGGCTTTCCCCAAGTGTAGCGATCCGGTATTTCACAACCAGCAGCTCTTGATTCCGGGGGGATTGCAAATATTCATATTGCCAGACCATAAACGACGAACAAAAGTATTTCCCCCCGAACAGCAACAGGATTAAGGAAACCGTCAGGATCAGGAGCAGCTGTTTTTGGAGCAGAACCAGTGACACACTTAGCAGGATTACATGATAGAGGACGATATATCCCCCGATGGGTGAAACCGCGGTCCAGGCGAATAATCCAACAGCCCAAGAAGGACAAGTAGTACATCGGAAGCAAGTAAGATTCCAAGTAAAAAAAATGATATTTTTTTGCGGGCAGTCAGCTTGGACAACATAAGGCCCTCCCTTTTCCAATCAGACATATGCCTAATGATATAAGCGGGAGCACATGGAATAAAGAGAAATTACCAGGTTTTTCTTTCCTGTTTTATTGTGAATCCGGCAGGTTTAATTGCCAGGTTAGTCATGCTTCACATACGGGTCTCCGGGAAACCCGGTTTGATCCACAGCCTGGAGATGTCCAGAAAACCAAAGGATCCCGTATGCAAGCCGAACAGACTCTGATTCAGCTGGGCTCTTTTGTTCATATGACAGCCATAGAGGACCCAACAATTCTCGCGCAGAATCGCTTCCGTCCGCTCCAGAAGTTCGCCTCTGCCTTCTGCAGGTTGTTCTGCAAAATGCTCCAGTTCCCGCTGTAATTGGTCCCGCTGACTGTCCTGAAGCAACGCGTGCAGATGGTTAGACTTGTTCACAAAGTAATTAATCATTCCCCACTGCCAATCATCTTCGAGCACCTCTTCCGCAAACAGGAAATCCGCTTGCTGCTTGACTTCCTCCATGTTGTATTCCTTGTAGGACATCAGGCAAATATGCAGACCGATTCGCTCCGCACGCTGCTGCAGCCACCCAGCTTCTTCAAGCTCATCCTTTCTGGTAACATAAGCAAGCGTAATCTCTTCTCCGCTGTACCCGCTGGATTCCAGCAGCTTCGCCGCCTCTTCAAGCGAATGCTCTTTCCAGATAATGCGGCGGCTGTACCAAGGCAGGAAGCTGTCTGCCGGTGTAATCCGGTTACCGCCCAGTTCCTTGATCAGCGCAGATGGATCATAAAGAAGACGCATCGCCTGGCGAAAAAACGGATTGTGCTGAATGCCCTCTTTGCGAAAATTCACGATAATATATCTGCAACCCAGCGCCGGATAATCAATACTGTTGCCAGAGCAACCATCCGAATAGGAGCCTGAAACTGCGGCATCCGGCAGCTGGTATTGGCGTGCACCAGAGCTCTGATCCGGCAAATACCAGATTTCGACCCGGTCCAAAAGCGGACGAATGCTGTAGTAATCATCAAAGGCTGCAAGCACAAGCACATCTTCATTCAAATTCATCAGCCGGTAGGGACCTGTTCCAAGGGGTTCCTGGTCATTATCAGCATCAAAGGGCAGAATCGACATGTGAATGGAGCTTAAGAGATGAAGAAAAAAGAGATTAGGCGATGACAGATTGAAGCGGATCCGGTGATCCCCCTCAAGCTCTACTTCTTCAATCCCCCGAAAATGCCATAATGCCGAACTGTCCAGCTCCACCAGCCGCTGCAGCGTACTTTTCACATCCCGCGAGGTCATCACTCTGCCGTGATGGAAACGAACACCTTTGCGCAAATAGAAGATATAGCTGGTATGGTCCTCATTCGCTTCCCACATATGGGCCAGAGCCGGATGAAAGGAATCGCTGACGGCATCATATGTAACTAAAGTACTGCAGATTTGTCCGATCAGATAGGCTTCAAATGCTGTGTACACAAAAGCGGGGTCAAGCTTCTCCATGCTGCGGTTGCGGGTAATCCGCAGGATATCAAGTCCTGTGGTCGATTCTGTCTCACTCTGATAGCCCATCTGTTTATTTAACAAGGTTAATAACCTTTCCTTTAACGGACCTTTGACCTCAGGCAGCCCAATTAACTCGATGGCCTGCTTTATTTTCCCGCTGCTAATCAGCTCCAAAAGGTAATTCTCCAATATCTCTTCCACAGTGCGTAAAAAAGTCATCACCGAGGTGTGGCCTCTCCCCCGTCCTGCCTGCCACTGAATGAACCCCTTCTCCTCGAGCTTGCGCAGAATAAATTTCACGTTGCGTGGCGTGCAGCACAGCACAGATGCCAGCAGCTCAATTGTCACCGGAATAGGCATATGAATATTAAAGGGATTATTAATCTCCGAGGCAACCCGTAAATAATGTGTGACGTTATTGTCCATGATCCATGCTCCTTTAAAGGTGAAACGGGGAACGCAAACCTTACACTTTTACTTCCCCCTTTTATCATTACAATTATACATAAAGCAGCTTCGATTAGCAGGTTTAAAAATTCAGCAACCAGAGTAGGAGATTCACATTATATGAAACAACATTTGCAGCACATCCATCCCTTAGCCTGGACCATTATTATCGGGACAATGTTCGGACGCCTGGTTACCTCCATGAGCATTCCCTTCTTATCCATCTATCTCACCCAGGTGCTTGGCGCTTCCGCGACACAGACTGGTTTCACGGTAGCTGTCAGCTCACTGGCTGGCGTCCTGATCAGTTTCTATGGAGGTTATATCTCCGATGTTATCGGGCGTAAAATCGTAATGCTGGTCTCGGTCTTCGGCTGGGCCTGTGTATTCTTCGGCTTCTCTGCCGCCCAGCATTTATGGGTATTCTTCCTGGTTAATACGCTAAACGGCCTATGTCGTGCCGTATTTGAACCTACTTCTCGCGCCTTACTGTCGGATATTACCCCACCGGACCATAAACTGCTCGTGTTCAATTTAAGATACGCCGCCGTCAATCTGGGTGTTGTTTTTGGTCCGATTATTGGCCTGCAGCTGGGCTCTGCAAAATCGACCTTCCCGTTTCTGATTGCCGGAATTGTGTATATTGCTTATGGGCTTGTGCTGTTTATGCAGTTCCGCATCCATCATTCCACACTTCCGCAGCGTTCCGAAGTCCGTGCTCCGAAGCTGCGCGAAGCACTGGCAACGACCACCCGGGACCGGGTATTCCTGCCCGTACTGCTGGGTACAATCTTCTGTGTGCTGGGATATGGGCATTTCAGCTCCACACTGGCCCAGTATTTAGCAATGAATACCCATTTCACGAACGGAGGACAGGTATTCTCCTATATGCTGTCCCTTAATGCCGTAACCGTACTGGTGGTCCAGTACCCGATTGTCCGCACGGCAAGCCGTTTCTCGCCGATTGTCCCTCTGATTCTCGGGAATCTTTGCGTAGCGCTGAGCCTGCTGCTGTTCGGAATTGCCGGTGGAGTGGCACTGCTGATGTTCAGTGTCGTATTGTTCACCATAGGCGAGGTACTGCTCTTTACGATGATGGACATGCTCATTGACCGGATTGCCAAACCGGAATGGAAAGGTACGTATTTCGGAACCATAGGCTTTAATAATCTCGGCAATGTAATGGCTCCTATTCTGGGGGGACTGCTGCTGGATCAATTCGGCGCCGCGAATGGACCGGCTGTCTTTGTACCCCTGGCCTTAACCACCGCCTTGGGGCTGCCTTTCCTCATTACCGCCCACAAACGACTTAAGATCAGAGAAACGGGCGCTGGTGATGTAAACGTATAGAAATCAAAAACCCGGATAAGCTTAGAAGCTTGTCCGGGTTTACTAATGGTGAACATTGTACACGCAGAGTGAAATTTGTTCGTTTAATCACACATTAAAGACATACTTTGAAAATAGCCCCCAGTAATCGTAATCATATTCTTGCGGATAGCTTATCAAATGTTTTGAACGATAAATCCAAGTTTTAAGCTCCTCTGTTTTTGCACCTTTTTCAACTTTGTCCAATAATGAAGTTAGATCAGCTATATCACTTTCTATCTCTGATGCAACAATGTCACCTGTAAAAACGTAAAGACTGCTTAGAAAAAAGGTTTTTTTCTGGCATTTATCATCATCAATAAAACTACATATCATGGGTATATTTTCAACATTATTAACCGCTAACTCCCAGTCTTGGCTTGGAATCTGCTCATCACAATATGCCCATATCTTAATTTCCTCTTGAGTCGGGTTCCACGCATGTTGAATATCTCTGAACAAAATCCAATCTCCTCCAACTATAGTTAACATAATATAATTTATGTAACCTTACTCTTATAAACTTTCTTTCTGGTATACAATGTCATCCGGTTCAAGAGTTCCGTTCTCATAAGCATACCTCATCAACACATTTCCAATGAACATCCCGGGGGAAATCTGGATAGACAGTTCAGCCATAAGAACATGATCCTGAATAAAGTATCTGACAATGTTCCCGACAACCGGTTGATCAAACCATATACCTGCATCACTTTCATTGAACTTAAAAGGATAATCCTTGCCTGAAACTGAGATCGTGTACTCCCGCTCGCCGTTTCCCTTTTGCAGCACAGAGGAAATTTTATTTCTTACGCTGTCTTTAGGATCGGAAACCGGAATCTCTGTGAAATCAGCAGTCAATACATGAACCTCCGATTCACGCACACCTGTACCAGTGGATATCGTAAGTACAACAGCAATTTCATCTCCCTCTACGCCGTTCAAATCACTGAGGATGACCTTCGGATAAAAAGAGGGGTTAGAGGTATTGCTCCATTCATAATCTCTGGACTCATTATCGAGCTGAACTGTCAACGGGGAGTAGCCGCTCTCCGGCTTACTGACCCCGTACACAGCGATTTTCTGAGCTTTATCTTCCGTCAAAAGAACCTTATGATCACCCGCACTATTATTCTGCTCCGCATTCCGGGACTTGTCCGTTGTACATCCGCTAAGTAAAATAACCCCTGCTGCTATAGCGTTAGCAATCTTGTTCACATCACTCCTCCTCGCATTGACCCCAATAGGATTGATAAAACGTCAATGCTTAAATTATCGCATAAGCCTTTGAGTATATTGTGTAATTTTAGTTGCAAATCATTTAAATTCCAGTAACTATTTGCAGAGCTTGATCATAGGTACTTATGCTGCAAAGCAGTTACTTTCTCCTTAATGTACTCTCTAAGTAGAAACGGCTCAAGAATTTCGGTATCGGTGAGCAGCGCCAGCGCCTTCAGACAGGCATTCTCATAGCTGTACATATTTACGGTCAACACAAGAATTCCCTCCTCTTCACCCTTATGCATAACCTCAAGCCTGTTCACAAGTTCCTGCTTACCCTTTTCTATGCGAAGGACTACCGGATAGTGTTCTTCAGCCCTCCGGCTTTGTTTAAAGCGCTCCTCCCCGCTGCTCCAATACTTCTCCAAAGAAAACTCCGCCGGGATTCCATATTCTTCTTCCAGTAATTGTACCGCTTCGAACCGCTCGCATTTAAAGGTGCGCATCCCCTCTGCCTCCTCGCAATAAGCGACCAGATACCAAGCCCCTTGTTTGACTACGAGGCCGTAGGGCAGCAGTAACCGGGAAGAAATGTCGTTATTGACCTTTCGGTATTGAACGCTAATCTTTTGTGATTTCCACAGTGCAGCACGCAGAGTCTCCAGACACGGCACCGCATTCTGTTCCGTCCACCAAGGGGTATCATCGAAATAAAAGACATTTTGGGCTTTGCGGATATCCTCCTGATAAGCGGCTGGCAAGGACTTTTCCAGCTTTAATAACGCGTTCCTCAACTTGAGGCCCGATTCGCTGTTCCTTCCTGATTGAAAGCCCATTCCCGTTAAATAGAGCTGAATCATCTCGTCCCCGTGCAACTGCCGCAGGTTGACCGTGTAGCCCTCCATTAGCGAAATCCCGCCACTCGGCCCAGGTGCAGATACCATGGGAATTCCAGCCTCCGCCAGAACGTCTATGTCTCTATAAATGGATCGTACCGAGGTTTCTAGTGCGGCCGCCAAGTCACTTGCTTTCATTTTCCCCCTGGATTCTACCAGTAACAATATCCCAATCAAGCGATGCAAGCGCATATATTCCCTCCTATCCTACCCACGAAATTAATAGGGTTTTGAAGCTTCTCGAATTCTTGCCACTCTGTTGTCAACAATAGCAGTGTACTATGAAATATATCAGAGAGAAGGAGCTGCTGCAAATGAATATTGGCATATTAGGAACAGGTTTCGGAGCATATCATGCCGCCATATTAAAGAAACTGGATAGTGTTGAACGGGTTGTCATCTTCGGGAGGAACGAAGACAAGCTGCATAAGCTGAAGGAAGAGCTTGGCGTTGAGATCACATCGTCTATAGAGGACATTATGCAAGATTCCGGACTGGATATCATTGATATCTGTCTACCTTCTCCACTACATAAGAAATACACTCTAGAGGCACTGAAAGCCGGCAAACATGTATTTTGTGAAACTCCGGTTGTGCTAAGCTTAGAAGATGCGACGGCAATGAGAGAGGCTGAGCTTCAATACGGGAAAAGAATTCTCGTCAATCAGTTCATCAAATTTGATCCGGCCTATCAATATCTGTATGAATCCGCACGACTGGAGAAGTATGGCAAGCTGCTGCATGTGTCTGTCAAAAGAGAAACCCCACCACTTTGGGGGAATCTGGGGCTTGGCACCCTCCCTACAAATCTGATGATCCATGAGCTGGATTTCATCACCTGGCTGCTGGGTTCAACTGCTCCCTCCTCCGCATGGGGAACAAATAGCGGCAAGGAGGAACAAGCGCTGGTCCATGTATCCTTTGAGGAATCCGGGGTCTCAGCGGAAGTTACCGTTTCTTCGCTTATGCCTGATTCTTACCCCTTTACAGTTGGATATGAGGCTTACTTTGAGCAGGCGAAGCTGGTCTTTCATGAAAGTGATGACATGCAGGGAAACATCGATACTGCATTGTATGAATACAGCAAGGCCGGCAAGCAAGAGATCGTTCTGGAGAAACAAGATCCATACAAGCAAAGTCTCCAGCATGCGATTCACTGTTTACAAAACGGATCGGAATCCGTCCTTTCGCTGAATCAAGCACTCCAGTCCATGGAAATAGCGCTTGATCTGAAGCAGCGGTTAACCGGCTCTACAGACTAAGCACGAAATCAGGGAATTAAAATGTTATTGATTGGAGCTGTGCCCCGTTCTTTTTCCTGGGTTTAGTATGCAAGTTCGGTGTGTGTAAGGTATGCTCTGGAGTATCAAGGGAACGGTGTAGTAAAGGGGTTTCTATTGTGAATTTTTCATATGTTGAAATATTATCTATAAATTCAAGTATCAGACTGGGCTAAATAAAAGAAACAGCGGCAGCCATGGACGAAATAAAGTCCTAGACTGCCGCTGTTTCTTTGAGCTAACGTATCCCTTTAGCTGAATGACCTGTCTGAGATCGGAATAAAATGCTGCCAACGACACAAATATCAAAATAGATAGACTCCGCCTCTACCGGAAATTTTCTACACGCTCATGCAGAAAGGCATCTAACGTGCGTGGCTCTCTGCCGAGCAAGCGTTTCACAGTGTCATTTGGACTTTCTGGCACCACCGTAGACATGGTTTGAATTTCCACAACGTGGTTCGCGAGCCAAGGAGGCATATGCCCGTGCTCGATAAGATTACGAAGTAGTACTTGGGGTTCCATGTTGATGTAACTTATCGGCCGATTAAGCAGGGCGGATAGTTGACTCGCGATCTGGGGATAACTGAAAATCTCCGAACCAGTAAGCGTATATATTTGGCCTGATACCTCGCGGTTGGTTAGAACTTCTGCGGCAACATCTGCGATATCGCGACAGTCAATGAAGTTACACGGTGAATCGCCCATGGAGCCGAAAAATACATTTTGGGTTGTGATCGTTGGTGCAAGGCGTAATAAGTTTTGCATGAACGCATAAGGGCGCAACACGGTGTGGGTGAGACCCGATTCCCTCAGCGTTTTCTCGATTTCTTGATGCCAGCCCGCCACTGCCACTGGAGAGCTCTGCTCAAAGGCAGGGCTGGATATTTTTACGATGTGTTTGATTCCAGATTCGGCGGCAATCTGAATGATTGAAGTTTCCAATTCGATTTGTCTTGGACTATTGGACATGGCAAGGAAGAGCTGGCTAGCACCTGTAAACGCGCGGCGCAGCGATTCGGGGTCAGAAGCCTCCGCCAATGCGACCTCGATAGTCGATCGGCCTTTTTCTCCGATCTGATCACGCAACTTCTCTGGCTCTCTGCTCAGCGCCCTGACAGGTACGCCATGATCAACCAAACGTTCCAAAAGTGCACTGCCTATCGTACCTGTTGCTCCCATAATAACTATCATTGTTTTCTTCTCCTTTTGGACGAAAAATTAGTTGTGACCGCAAGACGCCACCGCCATGTCACTATCGTGCTTGCTATGAATCCAGACAACGGGAAATCGATCCAGACACGATCGGCCCAGGCCAAGTGATTGCTCGGAATCATAATTTCTAGTGAAACAGATGTCACCCATGCGGCGTATAGGCCAAATGAGGACCCGGCCAATGCGAACACTCCTACCACAACCAAGTGAGGTGCACCGATAACCCATCGCATTTGGCCCACCCGGCTGCTCAACAAAAGGCCAATCATCAAGGCCATCAAGGCCGATGCACCTCCGATTGTGGTCAATGCCCCAATTTGAAGTCCCCTATTGGCAGTAACCAATCCCCCGATACCTGCCATGATGGCAGGAGCAGCATAGGCCATTACAACTTCACGCCATAGTACAAAAGTCTTTTTCTTGGAACCAACAGCTTTGATGCCGTAAACATCATCTGTCTGATTCCCGTATTTCATCTGGTTCATTTAGTTGCTCCCTTCTTCTTTGAAATAGTTCAACGATTGCTTTCAGTGAGACATAATTAGGTTCCTAACTATATAAGAGTAAAAATAGGCTAGCATCACTAGCCCATTTTACTCATTACTGATATTTCCTTTTGGTTTCGAGCCTAGTTCGCCCGTAAGTGCTGAGATGCCTTGTGTAACTCGGCCTAGCAAGTCGAGAAATACGCTGCGCTCCTCGATATTAAGTAAGCCCACCATTGCTTCCAGCCGAGCGAAATGCTCAGGAGCCATTTCACGGAGCTTCTTCGCTCCTTCTTCCGTCAAAATGACCGATCTCTGACGGCCATCGTCTGAGCTTGATCGCCGAGCTACTAGGCCATCTCGTTCAAGAATGTCGATAAGACCAGTCACTGTAGCACGTGTAACGCCTAGATGCTCCGCTAATTGCGAAGGCAACTCTTCTCCTTCGTTGTCTTCAAGATCTGCCAATAAACGATATCGCCCTGTTGATAAACCGAATCTAGAGAAATGAATCTCCGAGGCATGCCCAAGCTTGGCTCCCGCTGCCATTAGCCTAGACGCGACGAGTATAGCCTGTGCGTCTATGTCTAGGTTATAGCGGTCAATCTGACGCTTGGATTGTACAAGCGATGGAATAGCGTCAATGTCATTTGTTATTTTATTATTGTTGTTCATACATGTAGTATGGCACCTAATTACTTTTGTGTCAACACATTTTAATAACACATCAACCGTTAATCCAATACAACACTGTTTACAGTATAACGATAAAATAGAAAAGAGCTGCTAAGACAAAACGGTATAGCGCAAACCATTCCAATCGAAGTCGTTTAATCAGTTTGATGAACGTCACTACTGCAATCATTGCCACAATAAAGGATGTCATAAAGCCAATTAACATTAGAAAGAAATCGTCAGAATTCAGCAAATCGCGACTATCGTACAAATCCAGCAAGCTTGCACCAAACATTACAGGCACGGAAATAAGGAACGTGAAATCTGCAGCGGCTTTTTGGCTAGTGCCAAGCAAAAGGCCACCTGAAATCGTCGAACCTGATCTCGAAAATCCCGGCCACAAAGCCAAACACTGGAACAGGCCAATCCCGAAAGCCTGTTTATAATTAATCCCATCAATCGTATCAGCGGTTTCAGTTCTCCTACTCCTTGCTGCAATGATCATCAACACACCACCCACAACTAGACCGATCAAGACAGGGGTTGGGCCGAATAATTTGCTTTTTATTGTATCCTTGAAGAGAAGATATAGGATTAATGCTGGTAACATAGCCAAAATCATATGAATGACATTTAATCCTTTACTTTTAGAAAAATCCATTCTAATCATATTAGCCCCAATCTTCAAATACCTCCTCCAATAAAGAATTAGAACTGCCATCACTGCACCCAACTGTATAACAATTTTAAATGTTATTGCCGCGTCTCCCTCAAAGCTAAGCAAATTGCCTGCTAAAATAAGATGTCCAGTAGACGATACCGGTAAAAATTCAGTTAAGCCCTCAATTATGCCGAGTATGATTGCTTTAATTACATCACTCATCAGTGGAAAGCCCCCTTTCGAAAATAAGCTCATATAACAATTTCCAGTATAAGGGGGGTCATGTCTATATTCCCATCGCTTAATATAACAATATTCAATTTAGTATGACATAATTGTCACATTGCTCATATTCTCTATTGAATAAGTGATCTTTAAACAAAGACGACTAGTTAACATAGTAATGATTATGTTAACTAGTCGTCTACCTCTTCTTTTAAGAGTCAATTCATCGCATGAGCAAAGCTCGTTATCCTGTCCAAAGCTAACCCTGTATTGCCCTTTTCCTTTCCTTTGGCGATCCGGAGGATTAATTTGTCCGTTGCAGACATTTTATCGGTATAAATCTCATCTCCGAATACTTCCTTCACAAGGGCTTTGCTGTACAATTCCTCAGGAAAAGCAAGTCTGAGCTCTTGCTCCGCCTGCTCTCCCTTCAAACCTGCGCAAATGAACAGCCCGAGACGTTTGCTCTTTAACATCTCCTTATTATCTCGGGAAAATTGGGCCATTTCCTTGCGAATTTTCCCGTAATAGACGGAACCGCCTAAAATAATATTGTCATACGCAGTAAGCGGTGGAACTTTGACGTACTTAAGATTGATCGCTTCCACTTCGCCCCGCAGCTGGGATTTCAAGAGATAGGCTGCCTTCTCTGTACACCCGTATTTAGTGGCATACAAAATCAATGTCCTCATTATACCCGCTCCTTGTCAGCTTTCAGAATGGGAATTATCCTGATGCTATCGTTAGCATCGCCTGCAAATGACGTGAAATCAAGGCTTCCTTCTGTTCCTCCGGGGGATTCTCTACAGTCAGTCTGATAATCAACCCGAAGGCTGCGCTCCAGATAACTTGGGCTGTCAGCTCCAGTTCACGCTCACTTTGTGACGCCAAGCCCTTGAACCTGCGGAGTGTTGCGCACAGCATGCCGATTGCATTCCGTTCCTGTAAAGCCCCCATATGCAGCACCGCAGTATGTCTGAGGACTGCCGCAGAATCATTAAGCATTACATTGCGGTATTGTGTCCCTTCCTCTATAGCCATGCGAATAAATTGCGACAACGAGCGGCTCAACGCCTCCTCCGGTAATAATTCTTCACTGTTATGTGCCGTGGCAGCGTTCAGGTTCTGAAGCAGATTGCGGTACCCTTGCTCCAGCAATTGCCCGATGATATCCTCTTTCCCCTCAAAATAGTGATAAATGATCCCCGGTGAATACTCCATACTTTCAGCTATTTTGCGGATCGACAGCTTCTGTATTCCATTCTCGGCCACTAATTGGCCTGCCGTTTCCAGAATCAGTGTCCGCATGGCTTCCCGCTCACGCTCTTGCCGGCCTTCTTTGCTCATGGTGACTCCCTTCAAACTACTACAATAATCCGTTTTTTAAACAATGTAATGTTATTAAACAATGTTCAATACGCAACTCAAATATACATCTGTACAACTCGTATTGTCAACATGCATGAAGCGTTTGAAAGGATCAGCAGCGGTGCATATAATGAAATAGGCTATCTTTACACCGGCTATAAAACAACCGATGCCAAGCTAGCCCATGTACTGCTCTATGAGATAATCCGCTCCAATACACTACATCATCACCCCCGTTATCAGCAAATTTACGCCGATTACGATTACACAAGCACTCGCATGATCTATAAAGTATGAATCACATCTCTTACTCAAACTATAGAGGATAATGATGTTTCAGACTAATCTCCTTATGAAATAGATGTTTAATTATCGTACCTTTTTTTCCAATCGTCAGACCATTCCTTAAAGGTTAGACCTGTGACTTCTTCAAGCGTCATTCCGTCCAGCGAATAGGCGCTTCCCATCAGCAACTCGCCTTCTTTAAGCGGGAACGAAGTCCCGCCAATCACTTCTCCATCTGCCATCAGGATGTTAACATTGGTGGTATGCGTCAGATATATTTTTTCGAGCGGATGATTAGATACGGTGAACTTATAAATGGTTATTTTTTTTCCTACATAATCATCGGGAGAAACGGCTTGAACACCCCACATCTGCTGATAAGGGGTCGATTCCGGACTTCCATACAACAGCTTTTTGGTCAACGTGTATTCAAAAGCCTCGTCTTCTGTGGAGATGATCTTATAGCCTTGCGCCTTAACATAGTCATGTGCAGTTTGTTCATCCCCTGCAAGTTCTTTACTGCAGCCCATTAGAATCAGTAACATAAAGCCGATCCATATGCCAAAATATCTGCGTGTTCTCATTTCTCCCCTCCATTCTTCAGATCAAGCAGATGCTGGAGTTGCCATTCACGTTCTTTGGCCGTGTTGCTAATTCTATCTGCGGGGTAAGAGCTGTAGGTTATAGCTTTGGCAGCGTAGGTTGCTGCGTGAACAGCGTGTCCGGCTACATGAGCGGAGGCTGCGGCCTGGCCTGCAGAACGGGCTGCGGCGCATGCAGCATCCCCTTCGGTTTCACGGGCCGCAGCATGAGCGGCAAAAGCGGCTGTACGTGCTTCACTCATCGTTAACTCACCGCGCAACCAGGAACGCCCGGCCTCAACAGCTTCCCGAAGACGCTTGTCATCCGGGTGCCTCTCTTCAAAAAACGGGAGTACCCGCTCAGCGCAATCAACAGCCCATAAGACAAGTGTTTTGTGCTCAACTTTATTTTGAAGATCACTAATCGTTTTCCCCTTGTCGGTATCAATAAATTTCACGTTCCCCATTTTGGAACCTCCTTGAATGGATGTTAAGTTAACATAATATTATATATGTCAACCAACAGTTGAAGCCTAAAGTATAGGATGTTCGGAAACAGATCATTCCACGTAGCTGGATTCTATCCAATCCACATTATATACCGAGAAAAAAGACGCGCCGGATTCTGACGGCACGTCTACATATACTCTATCATGGAGCCGTCATCTTGTGCTGGCATGAGTAAATTAGGTATGCCCCTTTTGCTACCTGTGCTAGTCGATGTCTTCGATCTTCCATTCTCCCTGCTTGCCCGGCAGCAAAACAATCGTGAATCCCCGGTCGGCAATATATCCTTCATCATCCATCAGGTAATAATCCACTTGAAAGCCAGCCCATTTCTCGTTTTTAAAGGGAATCCACTATTGCCTACATCCGGTATCTGTACAAAGACACCGGGTACAATTGGAGCTTTTTTCTCCATATATTGCAGATCTTTAAGTATGTTAACAAATACCGGAAGCAGATGCTCACGCTGTTCTGCCATAGTATGGATCTCAGCGATGTAGCGCTTTCCCTTCGCCTCAACGGAAAATACATCAACTGTCGCATTCCCAGTCCTGTAATTGCCCATATATTCCTTATACCTCAGCAACCCCGCGTCACTGTTTGTTAGACTCAGCTTGGCTTCTTCGGCAAAGAGAGAAATAAAGTTCTGCTCATCCGCAGTCCCCCAGGCCGTTACCCCACCGGCTTCAAAACGTTTCATCGTTTCCGGCATCAACACTCCAAGCGGCAAGGTCCGATGGGCGGAAAAATCAGCCGAGACTTCTTCCCCTTCAATGATGTAAGACCTACCACCGCCACTATATTCCGGAACGTCAGCCTGCATTAGTGCGATGGACCTGTCAGCAGGCTGATCTGTGGCTTGTACAATAGCCCTTCTGTCCTTAACAGCTGCCGTTGGCGAGGGTTCAGAAGTTGAGGATACTCCGGTCTGAACCGCTTCTTGCGCTGCATCAGAAGGCACATTCGCAAGCTTGTCATTATCATTGTTACAACCCGTAAATAACGCAGACGATAGCGCAATACAGACGACCCATAATTTTTGTTTCAATTTATTTTTTAATCCTATTAATACTTAATGTACTGAAGTACTGACTTGGGTTACCTTGCTTTGGATTAAAGCGCTCTTTAAATTCTCCATGCGTATAGCTGCCGATCACACGGTGCCAAAAGTTGCGGGCAGGCGTATTGGCGCGGATCTGCGACACCTTCCAGTCACCCGGAAACATATCAAACAAACGGTGGGCTGCCCATGTGCCTACACCGCTGCGGCGGTATTTCTGCATCACAAAAAATTCAGTCATGTAGTACTGCCCTTCCAGGTTGCGAAGCAGACGGTCCACCAGTGCGAATCCGGCAATATGCCCATCCACCGTAAACAAATAAGCGAATTTATTGTTGCCGCTGTTCCAGTAGGCTTCAAGCCCGGGATACTCCGGAAATCCGCCATCACGGTCTACCTCAAGATCCAGGTAACGGGTAAAGTCATACAGATAGAATTGCATGAGTCTGCTGATCGTCTGCTTTTGCTCCTTGGGAACCAGTTCGATTCCAAGCTCCATTAGGTTCACCTCTGCCATTCGCGTTTACTTCACATCATATAACTTTGTCACTTCTGGAGCAAGCCGCCTGCCTCTCATTCCCGGTGCAGCACAAAACATGATAAGATAGATTAGACCGCAACACTTCCGAGGGCCAAGTGGATATTCCGCTAATCCCGAACAATCCCTATGAAAAAAGCTTGCGTCATGCTCTCCAGTGTCTGCAGAATGGAACAGATTCAACTCTTTCCTTACAACATGTGCTGAAATACTTGGAGAAGGCGTCCATGCTGACGGATCAGCTTACAGCTCTCATGCATACTTAAATGGAAGTACATCGCGATTGAATCCGTTGACTTTTGCCGCCCGTTATGTGATTTCATCCTTTTTCCTGGTGATTGTGATTAGGTAAAGATATGTGTTGTAGGTGGGCGAATGGGCTAGATGGAGCATTAGGTTTTGATTTTTTTATTGTGAATTTTTCATATAATGAATTTTTATAGTTAAGTGGAAAAAGGGGAGTTATTCGTTGATGCCGACGGTCGTGATTTATCTCTTTTAGACAGAATCGGAAGGTTGTTACCATAATTATTATTATGTTAACTTATGAGGGCTATTTAGAGGAATGGAATTCGTTACCTTCCCAAAATCAATACAGCGGCAGCACTTTAAGCAGAAACCTACACACCCTTATATTTGAACAGAATCATCTGTTCTTGCTGCCGCTCTTTTGCTCTTTCATCGCATCCGTATGATACTCCTTGCCATTGGCTTGCTTCCCCTCAACTCCGGGACATTGTAAGCACGAATTTCTCTAGCTTATCCACCGATAATCCAGCTTCAGCTTCGTGCCCCTTCCCCTTGACCATGCGCAGAATCCATCTGTCCAATGTTGATATTTTCTCCGGATCAATCTCATCACCCAGGATCTCCTTGGCGAGTGCCTTGTTGTACAAAACCTCAGAATAAGCTTGCTTCAGTTCCTCCTCCGCCTTCTCCCCTGTCATTCCTGCACAGACGAAAAATCCTAGCCGCTTGTTTAACAGCTCCTGCTGATATTTGGACGTAAACAACGCCATTTCCTTGCGGATTTTGCCAAAGTAGATGGAGCTGCCCAGAATTACCGTGTCATATGAAGCCAGAGCCGGCACTTTGGCATATTTTAGATTCATAACCTCAGCCTCTCCAAGCCTGGATTTCAAAAGCATTGCGGCCTTCTCTATACATCCATATTTACTGGCATACATAATCAATGTTCTATTCCTCATAATATCCGCCCCTATTCTATGGGTAATGAGTTTGAAGACTATCCCGGTTCCTGTACATTGCTCAATACAAGGTACAAACAAACAATAACACCCAAATGAAACGCAGGGAACGCTACCAACTCTACTGTAGATACACTTACTCCCGCCCTCAGCATCCCAATGATCATGGCTGTGATGGAGGTTAGGAGAGCAGCGGCTTTCACTATGACTACAGAAGCAAGCAGATAACCATAAGGCCGCCTGCGAATGAGCAGTAACCCGGTAATTGCCGTGAGCGGAACAACAATAGCTAAATCGAGTGCCTGAATCACTAATGTGCTGTAATGCTCCAACCCTACAGGGGCTGTCCCTTGCCGTAAAGAACTAGCAAGCCTGCCCAGCCATAACATCATAATCATAAACGCGATAAACAGCAGGAAAACGCCGATGCTTGTGGCCGGTAAACTGTGTTTAAAATAACGTTCTACCTTCTCCCGCTCGAGGGACAACAGTGTCAGAATAAAAGCAAATAAGCTGGCTGAGAACAACATGACATAGATTAGAAACAGGTGATTGTACATAGACAGGAAGCTGTAAGACGCATAAGTATATGTAAAATATCCCAAAGCTCCAGCTAACAGCAAACGTCCTCTGACCCTCCCTTTGAAGCTCATAACCAGTGACACAACCAGCAAAGGAACCCCCAATACCAGCGTAACTCCATCCTGGGCTATAGCCTGAGCAGCTGCGGAAACTGAATCGTGTTTATATATCCCACTACCATATAATTCGACCTTGTCACCCCAGATAGAGGTAAAAGATTCAGACCTTCTTGCCGCCTCCGGGCCGTGACCTGACAGCAATCCGTACCCCGACGCAATTATCGCTAGGAGAATAATTAAACCCGTTAAAATGCCAACTGACCGTCTATATTCCATCGGCGTCTCCCCCTGGTCGAATAGTCAAGCAGAAACGGCTTTGCCGTCCTTTTAAAGGACGGCACCGTTCCAGCCCCCCCGCAATTAGAAGCATGGCCTCAACATGCCGCGCGATCAGGGTCTCCTTCTGCTCCTCAGGCAGCTCTTTCTCGACGGTCAGCCTCATGATCAGTCCAAATGCCGCGCTCCAGATCACCTGGGCGGTAAGCTCCATTTCCTCCTCTTTACGGGCATCCATCCCTTTGAATTGGCGAAGAATACTGCAGAGCATGCTGATCGCATTGCGCTCCAGTGCAGCCCCTTTATGCAGCACTGCCGTGTGGTTAAGCACAGCTGGTGAATCATTCAGTATCACATTCCGGTACTGGGATTCCTCCGCTGTTGTCACCCGAATGAACTGCGACAGCGACTGGCTTAGCTTCTCCTCAGCCGATTCTTCATTCTGCGAAGTGTGTAATCGGGCTGTTAGCCCATCAATCAACTCCCTGTACCCCTGCTGTAGAAGCTGCTCGACAATAGCCTCCTTTCCCTGAAAATAGTGATAAATGATTCCGGCGGAATAGTCCATCCGTTTAGCAATCTTGCGGATAGATAACTGCTTGATCCCCTTCTCGGCCACCAGCTCACCGGCTGTTGTCAGAATCAAATGACGCATCGCTTCGCGTTCCTGCTCTTGCCTTTGTTCTTTGCTCATGATTTCAAAATTCCTCCATTTGCGTTTAGATCAGCAAATTTAACACTGCAATGTTTTTAAACAGTGTTCAATATACATTATATGGAACTATACTGCTGCGGGATGTGATTATTTTGACATTCTTAAGGAATCTCATTTCCAAACTGTATAATTTCCTAACAGAAATAAAGCCTGAGATAGCCCCGGCGGGCATCCCAAGCTTTAGATTTATCATTCAGTTGCCGAATTAAGTCAACATAATTATTGAATAAAATTTGGAAACATTTTGCTCATTCGAAACGTCTAATCATAGTACATCAGGTTAGGTTCACCTCTGCCATTCGCGTTTACTTCACATCATATAACTTTGTCACTTCTGGAGCAAGCCGCCTGCCTCTCATTCCCGGTGCAGCACAAAACATGATAAGATAGATTAGACCGCAACACTTCAAACCTAAGCAAACTATGAAAAAGGTGATTGTTATCAGCATCCAAAAAAACAGCGACCGGAAAAATCTCGACCAGAGGCTGCATCTTATGCCATGGTTTGTACAGCAATTCATTGACTATAAACGGCCGGATCTGTCGCCTTCAACCCTACTGGAGTATATCCGCGATTATGAATCTTTTTTTGGGTGGCTGCGTGTGGAAGGACTGTCAACGGCCGGCAGCAATGCTGAAATCACTCTGCTTGATCTGGAAACACTTCATATGGACAGTATTGTCGGCTACCGGCTGCATTTAACTACCCGCGCCGAAGGAACGAACACCCGGGTGACGGTATCCCGCAAGCTGTCCGCTCTGCGCTCCCTCTTCCATTACCTGAGCCAGATTGCCGAAGATGAGAATTTCTACCCGCTGCTGAAGCGCAATATTATGGCCAAGGTGGAAATCAAACGCATTCATAAACCGAAAGATACCGCAGCCAAGCTAAAGGGGAAAATTCTCGAAGACGAGGAACTGCTGGAATTTGTGGGCTACATCTATGAAGGTTATGGCAGAGATGTTGAGGCTAACAAGCAGGCACATTACTCCTTTCAGTTGAACCGGGAACGGGATGCCTGCATCGCCAGTCTGATCTTGAATTCCGGCTTGCGTGTATCCGAGGTGGTTAATCTCAACGTGGATGATCTGGATGTGAACAACAAGCTGCTTTATGTATACCGCAAGGGCAATAATGACGAGACCTTCAAGACACCTGTGTATTTCCGCGAGCAGGCCAAGGATGATCTCTCGCTGTATCTAAGTCTCCGCCAGGCCCGCTACAAGACGCCAAAGAGGGAAAAGGCGTTGTTCATTGCATTGCCCAATGGCAGCCAGGAAGGGAAACGGATGACAAAACGGGCGATTCAAGAGATGATTATCAAATACGCCAAGCGTTTCGGAAAGCCCTATTTGACTGTGCACAAGCTGAGGCACTCTTTCGCCACAGACTATTATCTGCAAAATGATATCTACAAAACTAAGGAGCAGCTCGGACACGCTTCGACCGAAACTACCGAAGTCTATGCCCATCTTACGGACAAAACGATGTCCGAAGCGATTGAGCGGCGTGTGGAAAGCTGATGGCATCGCTGCTGCTCTGTAGGAAACATGTGACGCTGCATTCGAGCGGAGTTTTGTTCTAATGCTGAAGAGTATTTAATTTTTATTATTGTAAGGAGCATACCTATGTCAGAGTATTACAATTATTCACCATCCGGCCCAGCCGGAGCTTCTCTCTATTTGCAATCGGACTGCGAGAACTGTTTTGGCTTATGCTGTGCGGCACTGCCCTTCGCGGTTTCGGTAGACTTCGCGATGAACAAGAACGCCGGACAGCCCTGTCCCAATCTGCAGACGGACTTCCGTTGCGGTATTCATACCGCGCTAAGAGACAAGGGCTTTCGGGGCTGCACAGTGTATGACTGCTTTGGGGCAGGCCAAAAGATATCCCAAATCACCTACGGCGGTAAGGACTGGCGGCAAGCTCCCAAAACATCATCACAGATGTTCGAAGTATTCCCGGTAATGCGTCAGCTACATGAACTGCTGTGGTATCTCACCGAAGCACTTCATTTCCAGTCAGCCGCCCCGCTTCATAGTGCACTGTCAACCGCTCTGGAGAAGACCGAACAACTCACGAACCTGAAGGCCGAGGCGCTGCTGGAGCTGGATGTTGCTGCTCACCGGGGGGAAGTCAACGAACTGCTCCTGCGTACCAGTGAACTTGTGCGTGATGCGGCCCGCCGGGAGCTGAAGTCGGTTCCCAAACGACAAGCAAAATATGGCCGCGGCGCGGATCTGATTGGAGCCAAACTGAAGGGTGCGGATCTGCGGTGCGTAAGCCTGCGGGGGGCCTATCTCATCGCTGCTGATCTCAGTGGAGCAAATCTGCAGGCTGCTGACCTCATTGGCGCAGATTTCCGGGACACTAACCTAAGCGGAGCGGATCTGACCGGCAGCCTGTTTCTTACACAGGCACAGCTTAATGCAGCCAAGGGCAATACCTTAACCAAGCTGCCTCCAGCGCTTGCCCGTCCTGGTCACTGGACGTAGGATCTTCAACAATAGCAGCCCCAGTCTTCCGTTACCATGGAGGACTGGGGCTGCTGCTCCTTGCGACCCGATTTTGAATAGACGGTTCAATGAGGCGCGGACAGAATTCTTCGGGTTTTCTTTTGTGAATTTTTCATATGTTGAAATTTTGAAAATAAGTCCGTTGTTGCCACAAAAATTCAGCGATTGCCGCACTGTCGTTGATGCTGAAATGCCGGATTCCCGGCTCTATCCGCACTTTGTCCTTCATTTCCTCCCAAAATGCGGCAGCGACCTTATTCTGGGCATTGTTCAGCAGGCTCAGGTCTTCTTCGTTATGAACCAGTACTATTTTAGGATAAGCTTCATGTTTGAAGCCCTCAACGAGCACATAATCATAGCTGGAAAAAGCTGAAATCAGCTCTGCCAAACTACTGCTGCGTTCTTCGATCACCGATGTCTTTCTGCCGCTGGTGATGGCAATTGCGGATGCTCCGGCCTGCCGTTGCTGCCAGGTATCTGTCCCCGGATGATCCATATCATAGTCATGGGCATCATGTTTGATCACCGCCACCGTGCAGCCGTGCCGCTGCAGCAGGGGAATCAAGTCACAGATCAGCGTAGTTTTGCCGCTGTTTTTATAGCCGACGATCTGGCATACGGCAGGTGGACTCTTGTCGCCTCCGCCATTCGATTCCTCACCCGTTCGAGGACTTCCCGCGGGAACCCGGCTTGTCCTGCCTGCATTTCTGCTGCAGGTATTGCTGTTCTTGCCCTTTCCATTCCTGCCTCGTCCTAGCCTTGAGTTGCCAATGTTCAGCCGCGCAAAGTCCCGGCCTGTTTCACTTCTTTTCTTGCTCCGCTTCATCACGTTCCTGCTTCACCCCTGATCTCTAGTTCCGCACGCTCCCGCATGGCTGCCAGAGTCCATTCAGCCCTGAAGTTCTCCCGGCAGCTTCAGCACCCTTACTTTGGCGCCAGAGCTTAAACCGCGTTCTTCCGGCGGAACGACAATCAGACAATCGCTGTCCTTGATCGTTACCATGACCGATGATTCGTCGATTGCTGCCGGATAGGCATACAAACAGCCATCACGGAATTCCAGCCTTGCGCGCACATAACGTGTATAATTGTTCACCTTCGAATAATCTGCACCTAGCACAGCCGTCCATTCCGGCAAAAAGGGCAGCGTAGCACCCTGCATCAGGGAAATGACCGGCCGCGCAAACAGATGAAAACCTACGAAGCAGGCTCCGGGATTGCCGGACAGTGCCAGCAGCAGTTTGCCTCCGCGAACAGCGGCTGTTGTGACGCTGCCCGGGCGCATCGTAACTTTATTAAATAGCATGTCGCCGCTGTTCTCCCGGACCAGATCACCCATAATATCGTAATCCCCCACAGATACCCCGCCCGTAGTGATCACCATGTCATAGCTATCCAGAGCCATTTGCACTTTGCTCCGGGCCAGCTCCAAGTCATCTATGATCGCACCCAGCATGACAGGCTCACCCCCGGTCTCCCGCACCAGCGCTTCCAGCATCGGTGAGTTGCTATTGCGGATTTTGCCGGGTTGAAGTGGCTCATCTACCTCCAAAAGCTCAGTACCCGTAGCGAAAATCCCGATCTTAGGCCGTCTAAGTACTTTGACGGTATGTACTCCAAGCGCTGCCAGCGCAGCGATTTCACCCGCAGCAATCTTCCCTCCTGATCGAAGTACAAGCGCTCCTTCCTTCAGTTCAAAACCCTGCGGAGTAATATTGCGGCCGGCCTGCTGCGGCTTGCGGAGTCCGACAAAACTTTTGCCATCGGCTTCCCGGCTTTCCGTGATCTCCAGCATCACAACCGTATCCGCACCTTCGGGCACCTGCGCCCCTGTCATAATTCGCGCGGCTGTTCCGGACGTTATACTCACAGCAGGTACAGCTCCGCATGGAATATCATCGACGACTTCCAGCCAGACTACGCGGTCCTGCCCGCAATCCTTGGTATCCCCGGCGATCAGCGCATACCCGTCCATCCCTGAGCGGTTAAATGCCGGAAAAGGATGCGGCGCAATCACCGGCTCGGCCAAAAAACGCCCGCAGCTCTGATTCAGCGGTACTTCCTCACCATCCAGCAATTTTGCATATTCAATCACCCGGGCTTGCGCTTCTTTAACCTGGAGTGCTTTTCGATGAAATTTATGATCCGGTGTATCCTGTCTGCTATTCATAAGAACCCTCCGTCCTCTGTCTCATGTGGCACCATGTGCCTACTGTTTGCTGCTCCGGTACAGAACTATTTTAACATGAGACCCGGGAAAGTGATATTTGGATATGAGTGTCTGCTCTCGGTACGTCCCGCTTAGCTTTGCGAGACGAAGCAAAAAGGATACCCGCTATAGAAGCGAAGGTATCCTCTAATCCCCATTTGGGATATAAATACAGATGTTGAATTACGAAGCCCGGATCACTTTGACATCTCCCGGAATTACTTTCTCGCCCTCATAGAGCATAAACCGCCCGTTCTGCCATTCCACCCGCAGCAGCCGGTAATCATCGGACTGGTACTGCCAGACATGCTGCTCTCCGCCATTGACATACGGCGTCTGTCCTGTTACCGCTGCGAACCCTTCGTATTCTTCCTCCAGGTGGAACGTGTAACCATCCAGCTCCAGCGTAGAAGGTACCTCGGCAGGATCATCCAGCCGCCCGTCAATCGGTTGATACAGACTGTACTGCAGCTGTTCACGCTCCTCAATATACAGATAGGAGATCTTGCTTCCGTCGCGGAGTGTCAAGACAACCGCATTGCGGCCGCTGGTTTTCGTCCGTCCTGTTACTTCATAAGTAACCAGTGACACTTCGCAAATATCTCCCGGGGAGAGATTCAGCATACTTTTTGGTGCAGCCGGTGCTTCTGTTTTGGAAAAAAGATTACCAATACGTTTCCATATACTCAAACTCCATCATTCCTCCTGTTATATTTAACCTCGTATATAAGCCGCAATAATTAATGCCCCCGTTACATGCAGCGAGCCAGCCAATAATCCATAACCGATTTTGCCCAGCTGGGTGCCATAATCAAGATTTAGCTTACCCCAGCGGCTCAGCAGCAGGCGGACTGTCTTTTCAAGGAAAAACAAAAGAACAAAGGAAACTATGGAGACAATAAGCGCATCTCCCAGACCCTTTGAAGTGGAAATGGAAGCCGATAATATGTAGGCTTGTGCCAGCAGTTTCAGTACGAAACGCGTTGTGACCGCCATATTGCCTGCCTTCAGTTCCTCTAAATCATTATAACGGGTAAACAGCGAATCCACGAACATCAGTACACATAGAAGCACTGCGCCGCTCACCGTCCATACAACCATGGACACCAGTGTTTGGAAATCCATTGCTTTAGCCCCCGCTTATTCAGATTGCTGCTCTATCCGACCACATAGAGAAGGCGAAGGAGAAACCGCTAGTTCCGTCTCCCCTTCGCCTGTGAACACCGGCTTTAGGACCGGTAAGTCCATATCCTATTGTTTGTCGTATTGCTTCATCAGCGCAGCCAGCTCATCTTCTACAGCTTGGTCCTTGCCCAGCTTCTCGAATTCATCGTCAAGTGATTTATTGCCCGAGCTCATCTCATTGCTGGCTTCTGCCTGAGCTTCAGCTTGCAGCATCTTTTCTTCCATGCGCTTCAGTCCGGCGGAAGCCGAGTCAGAGCTGAAACCGCTCATTGCCTTATTGATTTCAGTTTGCGCCTTGGCGGCATTGAAGCGGGCTACCAAAGTCTCACGTTTGTTCTTCATCTCGGTGAGCTGTTTGCGCATTTCCTCCAGTTTGGCACGCAGGTTGTCGGCCGAAGCTTTATTCTGATCGAAGCTTGTTTTGTACTCCACCAGCTTGACTTCAGCAGATTTCTTCTCTTCCAGCGCGCGGCGGGCCAGATCGGCATTGCCGGCTTGAGCTGCCGTATGCGCCTGCTGGTTGCGCTTGGCTACAAGTGCTTCCTGCTCTTCATACAGCTGTTTGAATTTCTTCTCGATGGCGATCTGGGCAGCTACCGCTTTCTCAGCATCCTCCAAATCCTCGGTCATATCACGGATATATTGGTCCGTCATTTTGACCGGGTCTTCCGCCTTGTCAATAATCGCATTCACATTGGACATGGTCAAATCACGCAATCTTTTAAATATAGACATCGGTTCATTCCTCCAAAATAAAAGTTAATTGCTCATTTGGTATCTTTTACGCAGAGTGTCGAGAATCGTTTCAAATTTATTGCGTTAAATATTGATCTACCTTGCTGTTTACGATTTCTACAACTTTAGTGATGTCCTCTTTGCTCAAATCATCATAATGAATGCCCATAACCACCGTGACCGTCTTGCCCAGTGCAGCCGATACCTTGAGCGCGATGGCTTCACTGATTGTATGCTCTTTGTGATGGGGGACGGCAGAGGTGGATACGCTGATGTTATCACCGTCAACATATGCGGTGCTTGCCGCACCGATATGGCGGACCCCTCCGGTAATGAGCAGCAGTAAATCACGGCCTACAGCTATTGCAGACAGTTCAATGTCTTCTGGATGGAACTCATAAGCAACCAACCCGATCTCCCCCTTCCCATTATATTAACCTTGAAGCACGAAGATATCTCAGGTCAGCGGAAAAACAGTACGTGCAAAACTTGGGATAGCTCACACAATACCGCGGATCTCGTCCAGGGAAGAAATGTTCTCAGCTAGCATGAACTGCTGCAGTTCTTCCACAAGCGTGCTTCCTGCCCGCAGGTTCATGAAATTATAGGTTCCAACCTGGATAACCGTTGCTCCGGCCATAATAAATTCTATAATATCCGTTGCCGAGGTAATTCCGCCCATACCGATTACCGGAATGGACACCCGTTTCGCTACCTGATGCACCATACGCAGCGCCACCGGCTTGATCGCCGGACCGGACAGTCCGGCATACAGATTATTGAACACGCTGCGGCGGCGGCGGACATCGATCTTCATCCCTGAGATCGTGTTAATCAGCGAAACCGCATCTGCCCCCTCTTCCTGGCACATCTCAGCCATTTCGGCGATATCCTCGGCGTTCGGTGACAGCTTCACGGCGAGCGGAAGTTTCGTTGCTGCTCTGACCGCACGCACGACCTCCTGTGCAGCAGGAGTCTTGACACCGAAAGCGATACCTCCTTCTTTTACATTGGGGCAGGAAATATTAAGCTCTATCATGTCCACCGCAGTTGTGCCGGCTAGACTCCGGGCTTCGGCATCCCGCTGGATCAGCTCGGCGCCGAGTACATAATCATGCAATGTATTGCCGCCAAGATTCACGATCCGTGCAGTGTCCAGTGTCTCCCAATATGGAAGTTCCTTGGCCAGAAACCCTTCCACTCCAGGGTTCTCCAGACCGACACTGTTCAGCATGCCGGAAGCCGTCTCATAGACGCGAACACCGGGGTTTCCAGCCTTGGCGTTAAGTGTAAGACCTTTGCCGGAGATTCCTCCCAGCATGGACACATCGTAAAGCTTGCCATACTCACGGCCGAAGCCGAAAGTGCCGGAGGCCATGACGATCGGATTCTTGAAATGTACGCCTGCTATATTTGCAGTTAAATTAATCATGGAAGAGCACCTCCTCCGCCAAAAAGACCGGACCGTCCGCACATGCCTTACGCTGCCCGTCTCGGCAGGACACACTGCATACGAGACATGCACCTATCCCGCAGGCCATCCGGTTCTCCAGTGAAAGATACACACCCGGTTTTTTGCCTGCTGTCTCGGCTGCGAAGCCTTTTAATTGCGCTGCTTTCAGCATGGGATGCGGTCCACAGACAAAAATATGATCATAGCTGGTAAAATCAACACTGTCGAGAATCAGGCCGCCGACATTGACCGTCAGCTCCGCCGCCAAGGGACGAAATGCTTCCGTACGGAAGGCTTCCCGGCTGAATCCCAAATAAATATCGCTGCCCGGAAGCTTCTGCGCACAGTAATAAAGCGGAGCAATGCCAATCCCCCCGCCTACCAGAGCAACCTTCCCCTCAACTTCGGGAAAGCCATTGCCAAACGGCCCTTCAAGATCAATGTTATCTCCGGGTGTCAGACCGGCAAAGATTTCAGTTCCTTCCCCGACCACATGATAGAGAAATTCGACACCGTCATCGTTTACTTGATGTATGCTAAGCGGTCTGGACAACAGCGGATAGGCTCCCCATGCCCGCAACATGTAGAATTGACCCATTTCACCGCCGTAATTCCCTTCAACCCGAAGGTGGTACACTCCATCAGCCAGCCGCTCGTTAGTTATAACTGTCGCCACGTTATCAAGCTCCTTCAAATTTAATCTTATTAACCATGCCCTAGAAGGAGTATAAAATCTGTGACATATTTCACATTGGTAGAGTGCTATTTTCTGTGCCATACCCCGCGCTCATAGGGTTTCGGCACATTCGCTTTGTCTACCCCGCCAAGCGCTTCCTCAGCATGCAGCGCCCAGTAAGGGTCACTGAGCATTGCCCGGCCAATAGCCACGAGTTCCGCCTTCTCTTCGGCAACTACGGACTGGGCTTCTGCGTAGTTCTCAAGACGTCCTACCGCTATAACCGGAACCTGCAGGCCGCTTCTGATATATTCAGCGAGATCCACCTGATAAGCCGGACCCGCGTTAGGTCCACCATTAGAGCCGACCGGTCCTTCTCCGCCAGAAGATACATGGAAGATATCTACGCCAGCGTCTTTATACCGGCGGCAAATGTCCAGAGCATAGGCTTCATCATAGCCGCCTTCGACATATTCTCTGGCTGATACTCTCATCAGCAGCGGCATCTCTGCGGGCAATACTTCTCTAACTGCTTGGACCACTTGTTCGCCGAACAGTGCCAAATCAGCTCCGTACTCATCTTCTCTGACGTTGGTGAGCGGGGAATGGAACTGATGAATCAGGTATCCATGGGCACCGTGGATCTCTACCGTGTCAAAACCGGCTTCCACTGCTCTGCGTGCGCCCTCACGGTAAGCCAAGACAAGCTCTGCGATCTCTTCTTTGGAGAGGGCCTGAGGTATTTTGGACTTCTCATCGAACGGAATTGCCGACGGAGCAACCGGCGGCTCCGCATCCAGCGCCTTGCGGCCTGCATGACCTAACTGAATAGCAATTTTGGCGCCGTACGCATGGACCCCATCCGTAATCTTGCGGTAGGCCGCTATCTGGTCATCGCTCCAGATCCCGGTGTCGTGGTTAGTGATTCGCCCGTCCGGATGCACACCGCTCATCTCTACAATAATAAAGCCGGTTCCGCCAACGGCGCGGCTGACATAATGCACGAAATGCCAATCATCCGGTATTCCGTCCTGCTTGTGCACCGCATACTGGCACATCGGGGGCATAACTATCCGATTCTTTAAAACTAAGGCCTTCAATTCATAAGGCTTGAATAAATCAGTCATTTCCGATTCCAACCTTTCCGGTGATCCGTTTTATAGTGGAAGCGAATCTCCCATTTCATTAGTATACACGTAAAATTCACGGCAATAAATCTCAACCTGTGAGCATGGAGTCCGGCATAAATTAGCCTTCGCTTGGGGATAACAAGGGAGAAACCGCAGTGAGCGAAGTTACATAGGAGGTGTGGATGAATGGATAAGCTGTTAAAAGGGCGGAAACTGCTCATTCTCTTAGCAATTACAATGGTTCTGCTTAGCCCCGTGACCTCTGCAGAGCTTGTTTCAGCCTCTCCTCCCCTGCTGCAGCAACCGGAAGAGAACGGAACCCCTCAGCCACAAAATGCTGCCGAAGACGAAGTAGAGGCTATTGCACCCGGTTCTTCTTCTTCCGCAGCGGCTGCCCGGCGGCAAAAACGCAGCAAAACTCTGACTCTAAGTCAGCTGATGCGCAAATATCCGGAGACGATCAAGACCCAGGGGCCCCGGAACAGGATGATCGCCCTGACGTTTGATGATGTTCCTGATCCGCGTTTCACACCGCAGCTGCTGGATGTTCTCCGCAAATACCATGTGAAAGCGACCTTTTTTGTCGTCGGAAGCCGGGCTGAGAAACATCCTGCACTGGTGCAGCGGATGATCAGGGAAGGCCATGTTGTCGGCAACCACTCTTATAATCATCCGGAATTCGGGAAGCTTAGTGTAAATGAATTCCGGACACAAATTGTGCGTACCGAAAATATTATTGCTGCCCTTGCCGGGTATAAGCCACGATTAATTCGCCCGCCGTATGGGGATGTCAGTGAGCAACAGCTCAAATGGGCAAAAAGTCACGGCTACAAGCTGATCAATTGGAATGTTGATTCTTTGGACTGGCGGGGGTTGTCCAAATCGCAGGTAAGAAACAACATTCTGTCCCATGCGGGCAAGGGGGCGATTGTGCTGCAGCACGGCGGCGGCGGCCAGGGAAGTAATCTTCGGGGGACGATCCAGGCGCTCCCGGAAGTTATCAATATCTTGCGCAAGCGGGGTTATACTTTTGTAACCGTCCCCCAAATGCTTCAGATTGATAAAAATAAATAACTATTTTAGTGGCTATAGCCTCTAGGTTGTTCTTTATTTCAACTGATATAGCAAAAGCTTCGCCTTCCATCTAGAACCGCTGTCGTTTTTTTGAAATTAAAAAAGGAAACGAGCTGCCATGATCTGCGGCATTCATCGTTTCCTTTTGAGTGTGGCTTAATAGCGGCATGGAGCCGTTAAAGCTGACTATTCAATAATGTACAAATTCACGTACTGAAATCCAAAATCCGATACGAAGCTTTGGCTTCCGGGAATAAAGATATCTATACGGTTGCCTTTGATCGCACTTCCCATATCCGTGGCCGTGGCCAGAAATGCCTGCTTCGGCAGCCCGGGATGCGAATGTCCGGTCACCAGCACCTTCGTGCCGAGCGGAATCACATTCGGATCTACAGCAATCGTGCCCAGCTTAAGCGCATCGCCGAAATAATCGACCGCCCCCCATTTGCCGTTCTCACTGGCTGCCGAGGAGTAGGCTGTAGCTTTGGCCTGAATAATTTTGGCATAGTTGAATTCTTTACCCCAGGCTTGGACTGTATTGGATTCCTTCTCCACGTTCAGGCTGGTCGAAATGACGGAAGCTGGGGACGAGGTGTCTGCAGCGGCAATAAGTTTATTCTCACGTGGTATGGTGAGCTTAAGCCCCGGATAAATATTCACGCTCGCAACCGACTTGTTGGCATTCATGAGTTCATCGACACCGATACCGTAATAGTTCGATAGTGTATAATAGGTGGTAGTTTCTCCTGCAATATGTACGCTGTCCGCCTTGGCGGGGACTGCATGCAGCAGTGTACTGATGCCAACGGCAGCAGCAAGGGCTGTAATGGCTCTGAATCTGATCTTCATATTTGCCTCCTTCATTAGTGGGTGCAAGAGGGTTCCCGTGAGGGAATATCTCGCACCAAGATAACTCTGGACGTATGTACCTTTTTCTTTGCCGGCATATCCAGTGCAGTTGTTTGTAAACTAACAGTATTGAATATATCACAATTTTGTAACCAATGCCTAAGAAATTGTTACCATTCTGATAGAATTTACTTTTTCTCCACGCAACGAAAGGAATACTATTACATAGAAATCATATATTCTCAATATATTAAGAGATTTTTTAAGATATTCGGATATTATCCGCGAAAATTTTACACAGATTTAACAATTCCCCCTTCGGCAAATAGTAGAATGGTAGAATACGATAAAGTTATTAAGACATTGAAGCACACTTGGAGGGTCTATGAACGCAGAAGAGAAAAAAAACAACCATAGCAGTCCAGCTACTGCTTACCTCAACCGGGACTTAAGCTGGATCGAATTTAACCGCCGCGTACTGCTTGAAGCGCAGGATCTGGACAATCCGCTGATGGAACGCGCGAAATTCCTCGCGATCGTATCCAGCAATCTGGATGAGTTCATCAGTGTGCGTGTAGCCGGAATTCAGGATCAGATTAGAGCCGGCTATACGAAAAAAGATTTTACCGGCTATACCCCCTCCGGATTGTATAAACGTCTGATCAAGCGGGTCACCAAAATTATTGCCGACCAATACCGCACCTTCCGCGATATCTCCCGGCATTTGCATAAAGAAGGCATTGTCTTTGTTAACTACGAGGATCTGACTCATGCTCAGGAGTTGTCGATTGAGCAGTATTACCGCGACATTATTTTCCCTGTTCTGACTCCGATGGCCGTTGACCAGAGCCGTCCGTTTCCGCTTGTGCACAGCCAGTTCATCTATCTGGCCGTGGTACTGACCCGTAAGAACAGCCAGGAAGAGGATCCCTATTTCGCCATCCTGCAGATCCCTTCCAACCTGCCGCGGTGCATTCCGCTACCTCACCGTTCCAACAGCAAAAAACGGCAGTTCGTCTTTATTGAGGATGTTATCCGCCATCATATTCAAACGTTATTCAGCGGCTATGAGCCGGTAGCAGTCAGCGAGTTCCGCCTAACCCGCAACTCTGATCTGACGATTGATGAGGAAGGCGCAGAGGATTTGCTCGAGGAGATTGAAAAGGAGCTGCGCAAACGCCGCCGTGGTGTTCCCGCCCGGCTTGAGGTGCAAAAAGGGATTCATCCTTATGCCCTTGAACAGCTGCAGGCCGAATTCGAGCTTGAGGATTTTGTCTTTGAAATTGATGGGCCCCTTGACCTCGGGTTCCTGCGGGGATTCGCAGGCAGCCTGAAGGGCTTCAGTTACCTGTTTGATGCTCCGATAGTGCCGCAATATCCGGCGGAATTTGAGGAGAATGAAGATTTCTTCGAAGTGCTGAGCGAGCGCGATGTGCTTGTGTACCATCCATACGAATCCTTTGATGCGATGAGCGACTTTATTATTCAGGCCTCCGAGGATGAGCATGTCATGGCCATCAAGATGACCCTGTACCGGGTCAGCGGCAACTCGCCGCTGATTACCGCCCTGGCCAATGCCGCAGAATCGGGCAAACAGGTTACCGTGGTAGTAGAGCTGAAAGCCCGCTTTGACGAAGAGCGGAACATTGCCTGGGCACGCAAGCTGGAACAATCCGGCTGCCATGTCGTCTATGGCCTGGTCGGGCTCAAAACGCATGCTAAAGTGACGCTGATCGTCCGCCAGGAAGGGAACGAGCTGCGCCGCTATGTACATGTCGGTACCGGGAACTACAATGACAGCACAGCCAAAGCCTACACCGACCTCAGCCTGTTCACTGCCAATAATGAAATTGGGCTGGATGCCTCAGAGCTGTTCAACCAAATGACCGGTTATTCCGCCAATTATGACTGGAATGCCTTCATCGTCGCTCCGACCAACATGAGCCTGTCGCTGCAAAAGCTGATTCTCCGCGAAGCCGAGCACGCGGCAGCCGGCAGACCGGCACGGATTATAGCCAAGATGAACTCTTTATCCAATCAGGAGGTCATCGACAGCCTGTACAGTGCAGCCCAGGCCGGTGTTTCCATCGATTTGATTGTACGCGGCGTCTGCTGCCTGCGCCCGGGCATTGAAGGCCTCAGTGAGCGGATCACAGTCCGCAGCATCGTTGACCGTTTTCTTGAGCATTCACGCATCTATTATTTCGAGAATGGCGGCAAGCCGGAAGTGTATTTATCCAGCGCCGACTGGATGACACGCAATTTGACCCGGCGGATAGAACTGATGTGTCCGGTGTTGGACAGCGGCATCCGCAAGCAGATCGTCAAGATCCTTGATCTGTCGCTGAAGGATAACGTGAAAGCCAGCTTCCTTCAGCCGAATGGATATTACGAACGGCCAGACGACAAAAAGGCTCCCTTCCGGAGCCAATTAGCCGCTTTGGAGGTCAGTCATTGGAAAGGGAGCCGAGCTTTACCTTCACCGACCAAGCATTCTTAAATGCTTTTAGGGCATTCTCAATGTCTTCCTGTCCGATATGCACCTCACCTACACCCTCAAGCTCCAGATGAAGAGTATTGCCGTGCAGCTCAGCATTCAATCCGCGGATTACACCGATCTCGGTGCTGTCCAGAGCAATGCTAAGCTGTACGAGCGTACCCAGCTTATGAATCCACTCCTCGTCGGAAGCCAGTAAAATGTCCTTATGTGTCTGGGACAATTTCTGCTTCCGGCTTTTTGTGCTGTAGGAAGCAATAAGCGCACTGAGAATCAATTGCCGGTGAGTAAGACCCCGAATCGGTGAATTCATCAGCCAGTAGCGTGTATGCCGTTTCGACTGGTAGTAGTTAATATTCGACCCTGTCCGGTGCAGCATGATGGAGACATAGATCAGCATCTTCTGCTCTTCGTGGTCACCTTCATGTCCCAATGCGCCAAACAGACTCATCGCCAGCTTGCAGATATGTTCCAGATGCCCTTTAGAAGTGCGGATATCGAAGCGGATTATCGTATCCAGACTGAACTCCAGCGCACTGTCACACACCGGCTGCTCAGGATTTAAGAGGTCGTGCAGCATGCCTTCCCGCAAACCTTCCCCGCTGATGAGTGCCTGACTGGCTCGGATATAGTTGTATACCGTATGGAAAATGACCAGCCCCGACACAATGATGTCCGCCCGGCTTTTGGACAACCCTTCCATATCTTTCCGTTTCTCATAAGGCGTATCAGGCAGTATCTCCATAAACCGGTCTATCGTTTCACTGGAGAGTACATAACCATGAGAATTCGGCAAGGAATACTCCCTCATCTTCTGGTCCAGCTTGCCTAATGAACGGAGCGTTCCCCCGAGGCCGTATAACGGCAGACCAGCACTGGTGCCCAGCCACTCATGCTCGACCAGCCTGCCGGTCACATAAGCCTGGAGCTTCTTCACTTGTTCGCTGTTCCAGTTGCCTTGGTGGCTGAACATGAGGTTGGTGTTGACCGCACCGAATGGAAAGGAGATGCTGTGCTGATAACGTCGTCCGCGGAACAGGGTAACCTCCGTACTGCCGCCGCCAATATCAATCACGAATCCGTCCTGCACATCAAAGGCATTAATGACGCCAAGAAATCCAAAGTAAGCTTCCTGATAGCCGCTGATCACCTCAATTGGAATCAAGGAAGCCTCCGAAAGATATGTAATGATCTCGGAAGAATTTGCGGCGTTGCGAATGGCCGCTGTCGCTCCTGCACGGATCCTATCCACCTCAAAAGCGCTGCAAATCTCCTTAAACTGGCGCAAGACAGGAATAATGGTGTCCATATCTTTCCGCTCGAGCCTGCCCTCTTTTGTAATCTTCTCACTTAACCGGGCAGAGTATTTGCACTCCTTGATGATTTTGTAACCTCCTTGCCGCGTTGTATCATAAATCACAAGACGAATGGAGTTGGAACCAATATCAATGATGCCTATCCGGCAGAGATCATCGCTCATCTGTATGTACCCCCTTCAAGTTGATCGAGCATATCTATATACTATATCACCCATTTAGGTCTTAACCAAAAGCAAAACGGCCGCCGGAGTTGTTTCCAAGGGCCGTTTAGTGCGTTTCTATAAGACTTTGCTGAGGAAATCCCGGGTCCGGTCATGTTTCGGATGGCCGAAGACTTCCGCAGGTGTCCCCTGTTCTACGATATAGCCGCCGTCCATAAAAAGAATCCGGTCGCCCACTTCACGGGCAAAGCCCATTTCATGAGTGACAATAACCATCGTCATCCCATCTTCGGCCAGCTTCTTCATCACTTCCAGCACCTCCCCGACCATCTCAGGGTCAAGCGCCGATGTCGGCTCATCGAAGAGCATCACATGCGGCTGCATGGCCAGTGCACGGGCGATGGCGATCCGTTGTTTCTGCCCGCCGGAGAGCTGAGCCGGGTAAGCATCGCGTTTATCTTCAAGCCCAACCGTCCGTAGCAGCTCCATCGCAATTTTTTCAGCTTCCGCCGGCTGCTGCTTTTTTACTTTGAGCGGAGCAAGCATGATATTCTGCAGCACCGATTTGTGCGGGAACAGGTTGAACTGCTGGAACACCATGCCCATTTTTTCACGGGTCACATTAATATCATGTTTCTTCGCTGTGATGGACTCGCCTTCAAAGGTGATTTCTCCCCCAGTGGGCTGCTCCAGCAGATTCAGACAGCGCAAAAAGGTGCTTTTGCCGGAGCCGCTGGGTCCGATGACCACCACAACTTCGCCTTTTTGGATTTCGAGGTCAATGCCCTTCAGGATTTCCAGCTTGCCAAAATGTTTTTGCAGGTTGTTAACGGCGATCATCCGTATTCAGCCTCCTTTCGAGAATGCCAAGCAGCTTAGATAAAGTGAATGTAAGGATGAAATACATAATGGAGATGATGATCAGCGGTGTAAGCCCCTCATAAGTAATGGCTGTAATATTTCTGGCCTGGAAAAGAAGATCCGCCACCCCGATCATCGACACAATGGACGACTCCTTAATGATCGTAATGAACTCATTGCCGATAGCCGGCAGCACATTCTTCAGCGCCTGGGGAAGCACAATGTAGCGCATGGTCATCCCTTGTTTCATCCCGAGAGAACGGGCTGCTTCCATTTGGCCGCGGTCCACGCCTTGAATACCGGCACGGAAGATCTCGGCCAGATAAGCCGAACTGTTAATCGTGAGCGTAATCGCACCGGACTGAATCGCCGAAAATTCCAGACCTAATTCTACTAAGCCGTAATGGATGAGAAAGAGCTGTACCAGCATTGGCGTACCGCGCAGAAATTCAACCCACGCAGTAGCGATAAACCGCAGTACGCTCCACTTGGACATGCGCAGCAGAGAAACTATAATTCCCAGTACAAAGCCGCAGAGTACCCCAATCAATGCCAGCAGCAAGGTGTATTTTAAGCCGGAGAAAAAAAGATTGCGGTATTCATATGCCATATCGAATAGATTCATTGCAGGCCTAACCTCCTGTCTTCTTATTGGATTTCAAAAAAATAGAAAACAGCGGATCACCGCCATTTTCTGAATAGTGTAACTGTACTCTGCATAACTGTCATTATTTCTGAAAGTGCCGGAATCTGAGCTTCCTTTATTTGCTTATGGAAAGGTCGCTTGCAGCCGATACGTACTCTTCGATTTTGCCGTCTGCCGTCAAACGTTTCAAGGTTGTATTCACTTGATCCAGCAATTCTGTATTGCCTTTCTTCACTCCGATAACGTATCCGTCATCCTCTACCACTGGTTTGGCGTCAGTAATGACTAGGCCCTTCACATTCTTCACGAACGATTCGGCAACAGGCCCTTCCATAATAGAAGCATCTACACGGTTAGATTGCAGCTGCATAACAATCTCAGTCATTTTGGTCAGCGAGGTCAGCTTCGCCCCTTCAATTTCTTTGGCGATATCTTCCTGAATCGAACCTGTCTGAATGCCGATCTTGGTATTCTTCAGGGCATCCATAGTAGCAAATTTAGCTTTATCAGCTTCACGAACGACAACCGCTTGCTCTGCTTTAAAGTAAACATCGGAGAGGCCGACTGCTTCTGCACGTTTTGGTGTATAGCTCAGTCCGGAGATAACAATATCCACTCTTCCGCTCGATAGCTCATTCAGCAGGGAATCAAATGGAAGATCCCTGATAACCAGCTCAGCACCCATATCAGCAGCGATGTCCTTGGCAATCTCGATGTCAAAGCCTACGATCGTATCCTTGCCATCTATCATTTTATGGAATTCGTAGGGCGGAAATTCTGCGCTGGTTCCCAGCGTCAGTGTTTTGGCTGCAGTTTCACTGCCCGCGTTGCCATTCGATGCCGCATTTTTATTATCTTCATTGTTATTGGTACCACAGCCGGTCATAAGTCCTACCGCCAGCAGCATGCCTAAAGAAAGTTTACCCCATTTTTTCATCTGTATATCTCCCCTATCCTGTTTTGGTACTCTAAGTTGTGCCTTTGACCGATTTATTATAAATCACTCCGCATGAATATGCAAAGACAAATTTGTGACAAAGCCCGTTAAATCAAGGTTAGAAGAATATGGTGTAAGCTTGCATTACATTCCATCATTTTGCACATGCCCTGATATGAAGTATATACTATTTACTATCTCCAGCTACTTCCTGGAATAAACGGAATTGGTTCACAATGACCTCTGGAGTGGTAATAACATGCAAACTGAGTGAAAAGGATGCCCGCGAGGTCAGTTTGTTCAAGTGGTTTCAATGATGAGAATGCTCACAAACATAAGCTTATGCTTTCGATGTTTGTTCGAAGTGTTGCAATGATGTGAATGCTCACAAACATTTAGGAGGTGCAGGCCATGCTGCTGGAAGCGATGTACCATGTTCCCCGTGACAAGTGGGCTTATGCCTACGATACAAAAACTATACATCTGCGTGTTCGCACCAAACGTGACGATGTGGACTGTGTAGCAGCCCTTACAGGTGATAAATATGATTGGGATCATACCTTTTATGAAATCATGATGGAAAAAGCCGCTTCCGACGACAGATTCGATTATTGGGAGGCTGCGGTCCGGCCTAAATATAAACGGCTCAGTTATACTTTTCGCGTCAGCAAAGGACAGGAAAATGTATATTTGCTTGATAACGGCATCCGTTCGGAATGCCCTCAGCCGCCTAACCACTTCTACGAGTTTCCCTATATACATCAAATTGATCTGTTCAAGGTTCCCAACTGGGCCAAGGATGCGGTGTTTTATCAAATTATGACCGAACGTTTCGCCAATGGCGACCCTACCAATGATCCTGAAGGAACCGAAGCCTGGGGCGGAACTCCGAAGCTGGATAATTTTTTTGGCGGAGACTTGCAGGGAGTGCTGGATCATCTTGATGATCTGCATGAACTGGGTATCAATGCTGTATATTTCACTCCGCTGTTCCTCTCCCCCTCCAACCATAAATATGACATCGTGGACTATAAAAAAGTCGACCCCCATTTCGGAGATAATGAGCTGCTGAAACATGTAGTCGAGGAATGCCACCGAAGAGGAATACGGGTGATGCTGGACGCCGTCTTCAATCATTGCAGCGACAAGTTCCCGCCTTTTCAGGACGTGCTGGAGAAGGGTGAATATTCGGTTTATAAAGATTGGTTCCATATCAACTCCTTCCCGGCTGTGGTGGCTGACGGTATTCCTACGTATGACACTTTCGGCTTTTTTGGCAATATGCCCAAGTTCAACACAGCAAACTACGAGGTCAGAGCCTACCTGCTGGAAGTCGCCGAATATTGGATTAAGGAGATCAAAGTAGACGGGTGGCGGCTGGACGTTGCCAATGAGGTGGATCATCATTTCTGGCGCGACTTCCGCAAAGTGGTGAAATCCGCCAACCCGGAGGCCTATATCGTTGGTGAGGTGTGGAGTGACTCCCTTACATGGCTGCTGGGCGATCAGTTCGACTCGGTGATGAACTACCCGTTCTCAGGTACGGTGCTGGAATTCTTTAATGGCGGTATGGATGGCATCACCTTCGGACAACGGATCGGCGCTCTGTTAATGAGATATCCGCAGCAGACAAACGAGGTGGTCTTCAATTTGCTCGGCAGCCATGACACTCCCCGTTTGCTGACGGTGGTCGGAGAAGATAAACGGCGCCTCAAGCTGGCGGTTGTTTTCCTCTTCACCTTTATGGGGACACCTTGTATTTATTACGGGGATGAGATCGGCCTGACCGGCTCCGAAGATCCCGACTGCCGTAAATGCATGGAGTGGGATGAAAAGAAGCAGGACCGCGAGCTGTATGATTTTTACCGGATGATGATCTTCCTGCGCAAAGGGCACAAAGCCCTTCGAGAAGGCAGATTCCGCATTCTGGTAGCCTGTGAAAATGACCCCTGCATCGTGTATGAACGTGCGGATGAGATCATTCATTTCACGGTCTGGATGAACAATTCCGCGGAGCCTCGCACGCTTAGACATCCGATGGAAACCGATGACTGGCAGGATGCGCTTACCGGCGAACCGGTTGCCCCGAAGGAGGGGATTATGCATATCTCGCTTGATCCTTATGGTTACCGGATTCTGTGCCGTAATTTAAGCTGAAGGCAACAAGATTGTGTGCCTATTAAAACCAGTCAAACACGATAAAGTGTCTGACTGGTTTTTTTATGCTATATCCTCTCGAATATCCTTATAAAACTCAAAAAAGACACTCCTAAAGTCTTAACGACCTGTAGGAATGCCTCTTTGTGCTTTAATTATTGTATAATTTTGTTGTAGATGTCGATATACTGCTGCGCGGAAACGTTCCAGCTGTAGTCACCGGCAAAAGCGTTTTTCGTGACTTTTTTCCAGTCTTCCGGCTTGCGGTAGAACGATACAGCCCGGCGCAGTGTATGCATCATGTCATGTGCGTTGTAATCCTTAAATGTGAAGCCGTTGCCCTCGCCTGTTTCCTCGTTATAGGCATGAACGGTATCATTAAGCCCGCCTGTCTCACGGACTACAGGAATACTTCCATAACGCAGCGCCAGCAGTTGGCTGATTCCGCAAGGCTCGAACTTTGATGGCATCAGGAACAGATCGCTGGCCGCATATATTTTGCGCGACAAAGCGTCATTGAACAGAATCTGCGAAGACAGCTTGGTCGGGTACCGCCATGCCGCTTCACGGAACCAGCGTTCATAGGATTCGTCCCCTGTGCCAAGCAGTACAAATTGAATATCATCGTAATACAGCAGCTCATCCAGCACGCGTGTCAGGAGATCAAGACCCTTGGAATCAACCAGCCGCGTAACCATTGCGACCATCGGAATATACGGGGCTACGGGCAACCCTAACTCCTGCTGCAGGCCCAGCTTATTCTCAGCCTTCTTCGCCAGATTTGAACGGTAACGTGTAAAGATTTGCGGATCGCTGTTGGGATTGTAGCTCTTAGTATCAATGCCGTTAACAATCCCGCTGAGACTGTCCGCCCGGGAAGAGAGCAAGCCATCCAGACCATATCCATAATAGGCCGTACGGATTTCTTCCGCATAAGTCGGACTGACCGTAGTCACATGATCACTATGGACGATCCCGCCCTTCATATAGTTCACGTTGCCGTAATACTCTACACCGCTGAAGTAGCTGTCATCCAGGCCAAGCAGCTCACCCAGCACGGAATAAGGAAACACGCCTTGGTATAGCAGATTGTGAATGGTAAAGACAGTGCGCATCTCGCTGTAGAACGGATCATGCCGGTAATGGCCCTGAAGCAGCATCGGAATGACTGCAGCGTGCCAATCATGGCAATGCAGCACATCCGGCTGAAAATTAATGGCCGGCAGGCATTCCAGAACCGCCCGGTTGTAGAATGCAAACCGTTCACCATCATCCAGATATCCATAAATGCCGTCACGGCCAAAATAATATTCATTGTCGATAAAATAGACCGGAATACCATCGTAAATAATCTGTTCGATGCCGCAATACTGATTGCGCCAGCCTACAGGAACATCCACTACGGCTACATGCTCCATTTGCGAAGTGAACTTCTCCGGAATTCCCCGGTATTTTGGCAAAATCACCCGTACATCCACTCCTGCGCCCTTTAGCGCCTTGGGCAGAGCTCCAATGACATCAGCCAAACCACCTGTCTTAACAAAAGGATGGGCTTCGGCTGCAGCAAATAAAACTTTCATTCAGATTCCCCCTTAAATGTACGAATTCCACTATTTCAAGCTTGTTTGACCACCTTGCGGCCGGATTTCTTGAGCACCAGAAATCCAAGTGCCGGAATGGTCAGCTCTATGCTGTTCAACTGATTATGCCATTCTTTCTTGCTGCTCTTCATGGGCTCATTGCTGGCACCCGAGCCGCCAAACTGAATACCCTCAGAGCTGAATATCTCTTCATAAGTTCCCGGGCGGGGTACGCCAATCCGGTACTGACGCCGTTCCACCGGCTGAAAATTGATAATTACAAGCAAGGTATCTACGGGTCTCTTACCTCTGCGGATATAGGACACAATACTTTGGCCATTATCATCGGCATCAATCCACTGATAGCCTTCCATATCATGATCAAGCTCCCACAATGCTTTTTCCGCCAAATACAGCTTGTTCAGCGCAGCGGTATAGGCCAGCATTCCGCGGTGGCTTTCATAATCCAGCAGCAGCCAATCGAGCTGCTCCTGATCCTTCCACTCGATAAATTGTCCGAATTCTCCACCCATGAACAGCAGCTTTTTGCCGGGATGGGTAATCTGGTAGCCCAGCAGCAACCGGAGACCGGCAAATTTCTGTTCATAAGAGCCTGGCATCTTGTCCAGCAGTGATTTCTTGCCGTGCACCACTTCATCATGAGAGAGCGGCAGCGTGTAATTCTCGGCATAGGCATAACAAATTGGGAAGGTCAACAAATTATGATGATAGGGCCGTGCCCCGAAATCATGTTCTATGTAGCCCAGTGTGTCATTCATCCAGCCCATATTCCATTTGTAGTTGAAACCGAGTCCCCCTTGATGAGCTGGAGAAGTAACGCCAGGCCAGGCGCTGGATTCCTCCGCCATCATCAATGCTTTCGGATAATACTGAAAGATTGCTTTATTCAACTGCTGTATGAAACGGATGGCTTCAAGATTCTCAAGACCACCGTTTTGATTGCGTCTGAACTGATGGCCCTGCTTCTCAAAATCGAGCCGCAGCATGCTTGTAACCGCATCAACTCTCATGCCATCTATATGATACTGCTCGAACCAGAATAAGGCATTTGAAATCAGAAAGGAGGAAATTTCCGGCTTGCTGAAATCAAAGGAAAGCGTTCCCCAGCCCGGCTTCTCGGCCAGCATAGGATCCGCATACTCATACAGCGTTGAACCGTCAAACATTCTCAGGCCATGTGCATCCTTCGCAAAATGGGCCGGAACCCAGTCAAGAATGACTCCAATGCCTGCCTGATGCAGCTGATCAATTAAATACATTAGCTCATGCGGCTCTCCGTAACGGCTCGTTGCGGCAAAATATCCGGTTCCCTGATAACCCCAGGATAAATCATAAGGATGTTCAGCCAGCGGCATAAACTCTACATGGGTATAACTCATCTCCAGCAGATAAGGGATCAGCAGATCACTCATTTCCCGGTACGTATAAAATTCTCCGTCTTCCTTCTGACGCCAGGTGCCGAAATGCATTTCGTAAATGTTCATTGGCCCGTTGTACGGGGCCTTCGTCCGCCGCCGCCAGGCAGCATCTCCCCAGCTGTAGCCGTTAAGATCCGCCACCACTGATGCCGTCGCCGGACGCACTTCAGCCTTGAATGCATAAGGATCAGCTTTAAGGAAGCTGTCGCCATTCGCTGCGACGATCCTGTATTTGTAAAAAGTTCCCGGCTCTATTCCCGGAAAAAAACGACTCCAAAATCCTGAATCGGGTATCTTATATAACGAGTCCACGTCCTGCGTTCCATCCCAGCCGTTATGATTACCAGCCAGTCCTACATATGTCGCATGAGGAGCCCACACGGTAAAGCGTACGCCGGTCATTCCTTCTTCAGCGGCAATGTGCGCGCCCAGCATCGTATAGCTGCGATAATTCGTGCCCTCATGGAACAGGTAAATATCTTCAAATGACGGGAGGTTTTCTGCTTCTTGTATGTCAGGCAAATCATCACCACCTTATTATATAGGATGCACCTATAACATTACCCGAATGTTGGGCGTTTGAAAATGATTTTACAAGCAAAATAAGCTTTCACAGAATAAAGAAAATATTCATGTAATTTTTCTTGCGGTAACGCTATATATTTCACCTATGTCGTTTCAAGCGCTTGTGGAGAGTTTATATTACAAGCATTGACAAAAAAATGGGAGGGATAACAAATGAGTAAAAAAGAATGTATCGCCATGCTCCTGGCGGGTGGTGAAGGCCGCAGATTGGCCCCCCTGACCAGCACGATGGCAAAGCCTGCAGTCCCTTTCGGAGGACAGTATAGAATCATTGACTTTCCCCTCAGCAATTGTGTGAATTCCAATATCGACACTGTAGGCGTACTGACGCAGTACGAAGCTAATTCCTTGCATCAACATATTGGTGAAGGGGAGCCCTGGGGGCTTCACAGCACAACTAATCAGGGTGTCAGACTGCTTCCTTCGGGAGTTGAAGGCCGTGAAAGTTATTCTGGAACAGCCGATGCCATTTATAAGAACATTGAGTTTATTGACAATCAAAATCCTGAGCATGTACTGATCCTCTCGGCAGATCATATTTACCATATGGACTATCGAAAAATGCTGGATTACCATATCGGCAAATCCGCCAAAGCCACCATCTCGGTAATGGAAGTGCCTTGGGATGAAGCAAGCCGCTTTGGTGTGATGAACGTAAATGAGGAACTCCAAATTTCTGAATTTGCCGAAAAACCAAAAGTCCCTAAAAGCAACCTCGCTTCGATGGGGATTTATCTATTCGAGTGGAAATACCTGAAAGAACATCTTCTCCGTGATGCCGCAAATCAGGCTTCCAGCCATGACTTCGGCAAAGATGTGATCCCGACGATGCTGGAGGCTAATGATGAATTGTTTGCCTTCCGTTTTGAAGGCTACTGGAGAGATGTAGGTACAGTGGGCAGCCTCTGGGAAGCGCATATGGATCTTCTGCAAGCCGATAACGGCTTCAAGCTCGACAACTCGAAGTGGCCAATGTATAGCCGGGCCCGCCGGACCAAACCCGCTGCAGTTAAACCACGTATGCAGTTGCAGATCAAAACAGCAGATTGCCTCGTAAATGAAACTTGCCTGCTGGAAGGCAGCCTGCAGCGCTCTGTAGTGTTCGGCGGCGTGGAGATCGGCAAAATGACCATGATTAAACAAAGCGTTATTATGCCGGGTGCACGTATTGGCCGGGGCGTAGTGATTGAAAATGCAATTATCGGTGAAGGAGCTGTTATCAAAGACGGCGCTGTAATTAAGGGCAGTGTGGACAACATTGTCGTTGTCGGTCCTAATGAGATTGTGGCCGCCAAACCTGTCATTCGTACTCAGCCTTCCCGTCTACTGCAGGAAGTGTACGAAAAAACCGGACGTCTGCGGGCTGAAGGACTTCCTTCCTAAGTTATCAGCATCCCGTCAGTCTCCAACCTATACAAGAAAAAGCAGCATTCTCTGATAACCGGAGCTGCTGCTTTTTTCTTGCAATATTTACTTCCTGTCGCTTTACACTCATAAAGAGCCTGTTACAGTAATTCGGGTCCGTTTTCACCCTCTGCTGCAACTGGAGGCTGTTCCTCGGTCAGCGGCAAAATAACAGTAACCTGCGTTCCTTTGCCCAGCTCACTATCCAATTCCAGCTTTCCGTGATGAAGCTCCACAATTTGCTGGGAAATGGCAAGCCCCAGTCCGGTTCCTCCGTTCAGCGCGTCGACCTGGAAGAAACGATCGCGGACTCTGGAGAGGTGGGCTTCACTGATGCCAATTCCGCTGTCCCTGACAATGACAGCCATCTCCTCCTTGGAGAGACGGTGGGTGGACAGGACAATGCTAGAATCTTCAGGGGAGAACTTCACCGCGTTGTCCACCAAATTCAGGAATACCTGTTTCAGCCGGTTGGCGTCTCCTTTGATATAGATCGTCCCTTCACATTCCAGCAGTAGATGTATACGTTTCTTCTCCGCTTTGGCCCATACATTCAGTATCGTCTCCTGAAGCACCACTTTGATATCGATAAGAGCGATGGATAGCTTCATCTCATTCTGCTGCAGCTTGGAGAAGTCGAGGATTTCCTCCACCAGCCCGATCAGCCGGTCGCTTTCCTTGGATATAATCCCCATGCCCAGCTTGGTTTCCTCCGGATCGTAGCCACCTGAAATCAGTGTTTCACTCCAGCCCTTGATGCTGGTCAGCGGCGTCCGCAACTCATGGGAAATCGAGGAAATGAAATCATCCTTAATCTGATTGCTGCGGATAATTTCATCTGCCATATAGTTGAGTGTGGTTGCCAAATCACCAATCTCATATTTGTAGTCACCTTTGATCCGGGTCGTAAATCTGCCTTTGGCCATCTGCGCCGATACTGCCGTAATATTATTGAGCGGCTTTACGATGGAATTGGCGAGACCGAAGCTGAAGAGCATAACAATAGCCATTACTGCTCCACCGATACCGATGGATACCAAGGTAAGATTCAGCAAATCTGAGTTGATTCTCTCCATGGACGTAAGGTATCTTACAATAAAAGAATCGCGGCCGTTAATGTGCAGCATTTTGGATACCGCCATAACGCTCTCATTCGTCCCTGCTTGTCTGCCTACCCAGCGTCCGATGCTTCCGCCAACCGCTTCTGATACATCACTGGTAGTAATCGTACGGTCAGGCTGAAATGGCGTAGATCCGGTAAGGATATCACCGTTAAGGGTCAGTATTTCCAATTCCGTATTATCCATATCGAAGTATTCAAGCAGCTTCTGAAAATGAACGGGCGAACCCTCGTTGGAAAATGTGAATTTATAGAAGTTTTCCGATATTCCGATCTGGGTCGTAATTTTATTATAAACACTATCGTAATAATACGTCCGGATGGCCAGCAGAAAAATAACCTCAACGAGGAGGAGCGCCACGAAGACTACAAGAATATAGTGCAGTACAATCTGTCTGCGCATCCCCTTCTTGATCATTGTCCTTGACCCTTCCATTTATAGCCGTGTCCCCATACGGTCTGTAGGTATTCGGGTTCTGAGGGATTATTCTCAATCTTTTGGCGCAGCCGGCGGATATTTACATCAACAATTTTCGGATCGCCCATGTACTCCTTGCCCCAGACATGATCCAAGAGCGAGTCGCGGCTGAGCGGCGTGTTTTCTTTTTCCAGGAAAAATTGTACCAATGAAAACTCGGTTGGCGTCAATTCGATGCCTTCCCCGCTGCGCTTAAACTGTTTGGAAATCAGATCGAGCGTAAACGGCCCCGAATGAAATGAGACCTTTGCAGACTGCTCCCGGTGAACATTGACACGGCGCAGCAGCGATTGTATACGGGCGATCAGCTCCGTAGGACTGAATGGTTTGCTGACATGGTCATCCGCACCGACTGAAAGGGCGTAAACCTTATCCTGCTCCTGGACTTTTGCCGTAAGAAAGATAATCCCGAGCCGTTCATTCGTTTCCCGGATGCGTCTGCACACCTCAAATCCGTCGATGCCGGGAACCATTACGTCCAGGAGTGCAATATCAATATCAGGAACCGTAGTCAGCTTGTGCAGTGCTTCATTGCCGTCAGCGGCTTCCAGCACCTCAAATCCGTTACGCTTGAGATTAATAACTATAAAACTGCGGATGGATTCTTCATCCTCCAGGATTAATACCTTACTCATCGATTCCCTTCCTTTCTATAGGCGAGGTGATTTTATTGTTGTCGCCCCCGCTTGTGTTCTGCTCAACTTCTCCCCGGTAGCCGATAAACTTATCAAGATCAAATCCTAATATTTTCCACCCGCTACTCTTTACGCGCTCCCATTCCGCCGGAGAAAAGAATGAGATTTCTGCTACCGTCTCACCGGTATTCGACAAAATAAACTTAAGTGATTTGTCCTGGACCGACTTGGTATCCACTGTAACATTCTCATGCCATTCCGGTAAAAGATCAATCCTGAAGCGGTCCGACGGATCACGGTATTGCAGCGCGGAAAAGGTTAAGCCGTTTTTGCCGTCCCATTTGTAATAAGAATTGAAATAGGGAATCGTCTCAGGATCAAAATATTCCCAGCCCTTCGGCGGCTCCAGCAATCCGATTTCGATAACGCCGTCGCCGTCGATATCCTCACTGACAATCTTTCTGTCCTTAAAGGTCCGGGCATCTCCGGGGATCACCACACGCAGCTTATTATTCTCCATCACTACCACCGTCGTATATGCTGAGCGTGAATCCACTGCCGAATCCAGAACTATACCTTCTTTATTCTCTGCCACTTTTCCTGAGACAATATTGTAATAATTACTGAAATAAGGATCCAGATCGTCAAGCTCATCCAAAACCTTAAAGCCGTCGTTGTACTGATAGGTAGTAATTGTGGCAAACTCATTGCGTTTAAAATATACAACCGTGATGTCTTCAATCCCATCCTCATTGAGGTCATCGACCATATATTTCGTGTAGGGCTGGGAGAGCACTTCCTCCAGCTCTCCGCCGGAATAGGAGTAGACCACCATCCCTTTCTCTACACCTCGTGAATAACCGGCAATGATATTCAGCTTGCCTTCACCGGTTACATCCCTTAAATCAACGGAATCCAACTCCGTTCCGCCACCGTCAAATACCAGCTTCTTCTCCCAGACATCGTCCCGCTTCTCCAGGATCATGCCGTGAATCAGTACGGCCTCGTTCTTCGTCGAATAGAAGACGAGTGTCTCCATCGTTCCGTCCTTGTCCAGATCCTCAGTGAAAATAGAGCTGTCATCGTCACTAACCGGACGGATCAGCGAAGCTCCGGCTGGCATGTGGGACGTGATCGCCGTCATCAGCGAAGCCTTATCGGCAGACAGCTCCGGCGCCTTCATCCGCAAAACAGGATCGCTGATGAAGGTGCAGCCCGACAGTATGGACAGAGAAAGAGATACCGCCGCCAGACGTCTCAGAACTCGATTATTCAACTTCATCACTCTTTCCTTGTTTCGTGGTGTAATGTTTACAGATGCAGGCGTTCTTGTGATGTCAGACGGCGGCCCTTTACATCATGTTTTATCCGGCCGTCTTCAAGAACCCACAGTCGTGTAGCATAACGTTCCGCCAGCTCTAGGGGCAACACCGTCACTACCGTCAGCCCTGTCTCTTTGCAGAGCTTGCGCAGGGTTTCCAGCACTCCCTCTGCTGTACGCGGATCAAGACCGGTAACCGGTTCATCTGCCAGAATCACCTTGGCTCCGTGAACCAGTGCCCGGGCAATCGCCACCCGCTGGCGTTCTCCGCCGCTTAGCTGGCTTGTCTTCATCTTGGCCTTATCCAGCAGACCCAATAAATCCAGCTCGTCCATCGCGCCCATGTAGTCGTCTGAACGGACCATTCCTGTCACCATCCGCCAGAGCGGTGTTTGTGAGGACTGGCCTATCAGCACGTTCTTAAGCGCAGTCCGGTTCGGATTGAGCTCTGCATTTTGTTCCAGATAAGCCCACTCCCGGCGGATCTTCCGTTTGCCGGTAAAGACATTTCCGAGAATATTGACTCCATCCACCCTGAAGTTCCCTCTGTCCCATTTCTCTTTCAGTGCAAGGCAGCGCAGCAGCGTTGACTTGCCGCTCCCGCTGGCTCCCAGCAGTACAACAAGCTCACCTGGTTCTAATTGAAAGCCAATGTCCTGCAGAACAGGCAATTTTTCTTCCCCGACTGCTTTGGCTAAATGTTCAACTGTGATCATAGTTCAGCCTCTCCCTGTCTTTGACTCTACTCATATAGTGTACTCTGAAAGCGTGATCGATTTCCATGCGAGCATCCGTTCTTATCTTACCTCAATTCAGCTGGCGTGGCGAGAATAATAACCCTGCCAAACCGAACAATATATAAAAAGCGCCCAGCAGGACAAAAACACCGCCTCCCCAGCCAAATTCTAGCAGCAGTCCGCCGATGCCAGGTCCCACAATGCTGCCGATACTAAAATGAAAGGAGGAAACCACATTTGCTGCGGGCAGCAAATTGCGCGGAAGAATATCTGCAGCGTAACTTAGACCCAGCGAGAAGAAAGAACCTACCAGACCGCCTGCCACCATCAGCACAACCAGTGTCAGCAGGAAATGATTACCGGACAGCGGCAGCAAGGTAAAGGCCAGACCGCCACTCACACCGGAAAAGATCAGAATCTTCTTTCGGCCGTAGCGGTCGCTCCATATCCCCAGCGGCAGTTGAAGCAGCAGACCGCCAATACCGGCGAATGGCAGCAGCGCAGCAATCTGATCCGTGCTGTAGCCGATGCGCAGTCCGTACACAGGGAAATTACTGTTCAGACTAGCTTCCATATAGCCGTAAAGAAGTGCAGGAATCAGGGCATACCAAGCGAGGCTGTAGCTTCTCCCGAAACGCCGCGCTTGTCCCTCCCCATGCTCCACTTTATCCGGGTGAGAATCCGGCAGCTTGATGAGGACTAGCAGCAGCACCAGCACAAAAAGCGCAGCAATAATCAAAAACGGTGCGGCCTGGCCATATCGCAGCAGGCTGATCCCAATCGGGCCGAGACTAAATCCGAGTCCGTAGGACATCCCATACAGCGAGAGATTGCGCCCCCGGTGCTCCGCAGGTGTCATGAGCAGCACCCATAGCTGCGCGGCATAGTTAATGGCTGAGTCTCCAATGCCCACAAACAGGCGCAAGACAAACCAGACCTTGATACCCGGCAGCAGCGGGAACAAGAGCAGCGCCACCAGCACAAGGCTGAGCCCGGCAGCGATCAGCTTCTTGAAGCCGATGGCGCCAAGAACCCGCTCGGCTGCCAGCGTCATCGCAAAAGTGCCTACATATAAAGCAGCGGCATTAAGTCCGTTTAGTGAGGAAGAAACCCCTTTTTGCTCCAGCAGAATGGAGAGTACCGGAAGCAGCAGCCCTTGGCTGAGCCCGGCAGCGATAATAACGGTAATCAGAATCATATAATTCCATTTGTTGTTCAGTTTGCTTGTTGCGGTGAGCCGGTCTGACACGGATGAATCCTCCTAAAAGTTTTGTGAGCATTTACTTCCTGAGTCGCTTCGAACAAAACTGGCTTCGAAAGCATACGCTTAGTTTTGTGAGCATTTGCTTCCTGAGTCGCACTGAACAAAACTGGCTTCGGAAGCTTAGGGCTATGTAATACAATAGTTAAGCAAACGGACGTGAAACGGCAAACACCGAACATTATAGTGGACAACCCTCTTCAAAACAAGAGATAATATATAGAAGTGACGGATTTCCCTGGGGGTGTATGCTTCATGAGCTATGAACTGAAAATTGATGTCTCGCCTGTATATGAACTGCTGGACAGTTTCATGATATATGTTACCGGTAAATGGATCTCTAATCTGGATATAGGTCCCGACTGGGTCCGTGATCTCGACGGCCGCATACCGCCGCAGCAGGTATCCGCTCTGAAGCAGGCTGCCGAATGGCCCTTTACTGACTATGATGTGCTGTATGCCTGGGCTTACAACCGCGGGCCAGGCTCCAAAGTGCTGCAGTTCCTGGACGAATTGGAGTCCTCCTCACTGGAGGAGCGCTTCGGGCGCTTGTCTCCCCTGTTCCCCGATTTTACGATTGAAGAATGTAAACGGATCAGGGACAGCTATGCTCCGCTTCTTCGCCTTTGGTATGATCAGTACTTCCGCCATGTGGAGCAGAAGATTCTGCCGCTGCTGATTGAGGACGCCTCGGAAAAGAAGCTGCTGGAGAGCAAAATGGACCCTGGAGCGCTGATTGAATACGCCTCAGGCGGAGTGGTAGTCGGTGACATCCCGGATTTGCAGACTATTGTGCTGCTGCCTACAGTGCACAACCGGCCGATTAATACGTATTGCTTCTATAATACCTTAATGATCATTCAGTACCCTGTAGATGTGCCTTCTGAAGACGAGGACGAGCCGCCTACCGTACTGCTGCGCCTGACCAAGGCGCTATCGGACCCGACGCGTCTAAGACTGCTGCGCTATGTGGCTAATGAGCCCAAGACCATATGGGACATGCAGTCCGATTTGAACCAGTCCAGTGAAATGCTTATGCATCATTTGCTTATCCTGCGGGTCGCCGGTCTCCTGCGCGTCCATCTGGGCAGTGAGGGAGAAGGCAATGAACGTTTCAGCATCCGCGCGGACGGCGCCTCAGATCTTCAGATGTTCCTGGAATCCTATATTCGTTTATAATAACAGTACCAAATAGAGACAGAGACAAGTGAATGCTTACGAAGCGAGTTTTGTACGAAGCCCTGCCCATAAGTATCTGCTAACAAAACTTTTAGGAGTGAGCGTTATGAAATATTCAACACAGCAAGTAATTTTCGATTTGGACGACACCCTGGTGCACTGCAACAAATATTTCGACCTCATTCTGGGGCAGTATTTCGAACTCATGTCCGACTGGTTCAGCGGCATTGGTCCTACTACGAGTGAAGTCCGCACCAAACAGGCCGAGATTGATGTAGAGACGGTAAGTACCAGCGGACTGGCCAGTGAAAACTTCCCCAAGTCCCTCATCGCAACCTACCACTATTTTTGCGCCAAATTCAACCGGTCAACCGATCCCTATCAGGAGCAGCAGCTGATGAAGCTTGGACTCAGTGTCTATGATCAGGAAATCGAAGCATATCCGGGCATGGTCGAGACGCTTGATTCATTGAAACAGGACGGTCATGATTTATATCTGTACACCGGCGGCGACGATACGATTCAACAGCGCAAGATTGAGCAGATGAAGCTGGATGTATATTTCAACGACCGGATCTTTATCCGCCAGCACAAAAATGTAGAATCACTGGAAAATATTCTGAGCACTTACCCGTTCGAGCGCCAGCGCACCTGGATGATCGGCAACTCTCTGCGCACCGATGTACTCCCTGCCGTTACCGCAGGCATCAACAGCATTTACCTGAAGCAGCAGAACGAATGGCTCTATAACCTGATCGAGCTTCAACGTGAAATGCAGCAATCTGTAGTAACCATTTCTTCCATTCACGAAGTAACCCCGGTTATCCGGACAGCGTCTCTGCGGCAAAATCACGGCTGACAAAAAGACAAGTCCTTGTTACAAATGACATAGGCAACCTCCTGGCAGTGTGATTATACTGTTTGAGAAGATTCTCATCTCATTGCAGGAGGTAGGAATGAACAAGAAGACGAACCCTAAGAACACTCCGGACAGCAGACGCTTACTCCCCATGCTGCTGGCTGTAGTTGTGGTTATCCTCCTTGGTGTGCTTGTCTATATCACGACGAGCAACAAAGACGATGAGGCCATAGTATTCGACAATCTGCCCAACTACACGGATGTAAAAGGCACCATCGTGGTTGACGGGCTGAAGTATGAGAAGCAGCCGCATCTCGGAAGTGAAGATGCCAAGGTCAAGGTCATTGAATTCGCCGATTTCAAATGCCCTGCCTGCAAGAAATGGACGGCAACTTATCTGGATACGTTCATTAAAGATTATGTAGACAGTGGCAAAGTGCAATTTTATTTCATGAACTTTGCATTTATTGACCGGGATTCTTATCTTGGCGCAAGTGCCGGCGAAGCCATCTATAAGCAGAGTAACGAGAAATTCTGGGAGTATCTTCATAAGTTATATGAGAATCAGGGTGACGAAAGCAAGATCTGGATTACCCAAAAGTTCATCCTAGACTTCGTGAAGGACAATATTGATGGCCTGGACTATGCTCAATTTGAGCAGGATGTCCAGAATCACACCTACATGTATGATGTGAAGGAAGACTTTAAGATTGCCGGCTCTTATGGAGTGAATGGCACACCTAAATTCATGGTGAACGGCGTTCTCCTGCCGAACTCTTCATATGAAACACTGGCCGCTGCCATCGAAGCCGAACTGGTCAAATAAGAAAGTAATGCATTTAAAAAGAGGATGTGCTCCGGCCGGAAATCATTAGGCCAGGGTGCATCCTCTTTGATTGCTCGTAAGATTTAAACTTTGCGTTTTATTCTACAGTCAGTTGACCTGTACTCACATCCGAGAGTACCAGCTTGCCCTCCTGCGGCGAGCCGTCCTCACCGGCAAGCTTCAGCTTGCCTGTTTTGCCTTTCTCAATCAACGCCTTGACCTGGGCATCACTAAGGGTGCGGCCGTGATTTTCCTTCCAGATGACAAATTTACAGCCTTCCTTGTAATGGGAACAGCCATACCCTTTGCGGCCCATAAAAATCGTTCCACCGCAGCCGGGCCGCGGACACTTCCCGATGATTTTTGGTCCGTCATCCCCTTTGGCCGCAGCCGCTTTTCCGGCAGCTTCCGCTCCTGACTCTCCAGGCGCTTTGCGGGGCTTCGCCTCAGCCGGTTTACCTGCCGGCTTGCGTGCCGCACCGGCGCCGCTTCGTCCTTTGGCTCCGCCTTTCAAGGATGGCGTCTCCCCTTCAAAGGAGGTTTTGGCTGCCCGGGACTGTACCCGGACTTTGTCCACAATCATCGAGGCGAAGCGTTTGACGTTCTCCATAAACTGCCCGTCCGCCGCCGTGCCTCTGGCGATTTCATTCAACCGCCGCTCCCACTGGCCGGTCATTTCCGGTGACGTCAGCAGTTCGACGCCTGCACCACGAATAAGCTCAATGGCAGTCCTGCCCTTTTGCGTGATGGCGATTTTTTTGCCCTGCATTTCCACATAACCCACGTTCTTAAGCCGTTCAATCGTCGCCGCGCGGGTAGCTGGTGTGCCAAGGCCGGAGTCCTTCATCGCGTCGCGCAGCTCCTCATCCTCGATCTGCTTGCCCGCACTTTCCATCGCTTTCAGCAGCGTGCCCTCCGTGTAGTGCTTAGGCGGCTGGGTGTCCTTCTCTTTGACGATCGCATTACTGCACAGCACCTCATCGGCAGGAACCACTGAGAACGGTTCATTCACTTCAATTTCTTCTTCCTCTTCCTCTTCCTTGCCTTTGCCCTTGGACGGCTTGGCCTTGTCCTTCTTCTGATCGCCGTAAATCACTTTCCAGCCGAGGGACAGCAGCTCCTTGACCGTAGTTTTGAAATTTTCGTTCTCCACCTCGGTAAGTACGGTATGAACCTTATATTCAGCAGCCGGATAAAATTGCGAGAGGAAGCGGCGCACAATCAAGTCGTACAGCTTGGCCTCATCCGTGCTAAGTCCCGATGCTTTGCGGTTAGTCGGCAGAATGGCATGGTGATCTTCAACCTTCGAGGGATTGCAGATAAACTTATTGCCTTTATGGACCAGATTCCGGTTGGCGCCTTTGACCCATTCGTCGTACGATGTTCCTTGCAGGGCGGAAAGCGTCTTGTGCATCTCCGGGATGTTCTGCTCGGTCACATAGTTGGAGTTGGTCCGGGGATAGGAGATCACCTTATGCTTTTCATATAATGCCTGAGCAATATCGAGCGTTTTTTTGGCGGAAAAAGCATGCTTACCGTTCGCCTCGCGCTGCAGCAGCGTCAAATCATATAACTTATTCGGATACTCTTTCGTCTCTTTGACCTCATAAGAAGCTATCCTGCCCGGCTTGCCCTTGACCTTGGCGGCCAAGGCTTCAGCTTTGGCTCCATCCGTCAGGCGTTCCCCTTGCCACATCCCTTTGTAGGTCATCTCGTTCTGAGCGAAATGTCCCTCCACTTCAAAAAACTTAAGCGATGAAAAAGCTTCTATCGTCTTCTGGCGGTCATAGATCAGCGCAAGTACTGGAGTCTGCACCCGCCCGACAGACAGCAGCACATTATGTTTGGTCGTAAACGCCCGGGAGCCGTTCATGCCAATCAGCCAATCCGCTTCACTGCGTGCTCTGGCGGCTTTGGTCAGGTTTTCGTACTCTGAACCGTCCCGCAGCTCCTGGAACCCTTTACGGATCGTCTCCGGAGTCAAATCGGAAATCCACAGCCGTTTCACCGGCTGATTCAGCTTCAGATGCCGCTGTATCAGCGAAAAAATATGCTGTCCCTCCCGCCCGGCGTCGCAGGAATTGACCAATAGGTCGCTGCGTTTGGCCAGTTCACCAATAACTTTCAGCTGGTCAATGGTACGCGCATTGGGTACCAGCTTGAACTGCTCGGGGATGATCGGCAAATCATTGATATTCCATTTTTTATATTTGTCGTCATAGGCTTCAGGCTCGGCCAACCCGATAAGATGTCCAATCGCCCATGTGATGATGTACTGCTCCCCTTCCAGATAGGAACGGTAATTTTTGGCCTTTGGTTCTATTGCGGCGGCGATATTCCGCCCCATATCCGGTTTCTCCGCAATAATAAGTGTCTTCAAAAAGTATCGCTCCTTAACCTTCATTGTTCCAAAATACGTCCAGTAGTCTATTATACCATTATGTTTAACGTATTACCTGCTATTAATCAGTATAAGTTGAGCACCAAATACAGGTGCTCATGGATTCTACCAGGCTTTTTTATCATTAAATATAAAGAGCAGCTCCAGCTTCCTTTGCAACTCCAGTTGACGGTGATGGAACCGGATGTGAATGAGAAATCCCCCGCCAGTATCACTGACGGGGTTTCATTTTATTTTTGCAGGTCTTTTAATACTGCCCCAAGGTCGGCGGTATACTTGGTCAACCTTAAGCTTATCTCTGTACGCATAACATCACGGGTTAGTCCAAAGCGTTCCTGGTACCCCCGGCAAAAGATTTTATAATATACCAAAAATTCCTCCTGTTCATCCGCCATCATCCTGATATTCCGCTGCTTCAGCTCTTTTTGTAACTGATAGGTATCCTGAATAATCCTGCGCTGAATGGCTTGCCCGGCCATTAAATAGGCGCGTTTAAGAATGTTGCCTGAATGTTCGATCTCCTTCAGGCTTTTGCTAACCATAGTATCTATGTAAGGGAGCAATATGAGGTCACGAACCATTGTCCGTTCATCGACTGTTATCATTTTTCTTACCTCATCATCTTGCTTCTGCTCATACTGCTCCACGTGTTCGGTCATTAACATTTTGGTTTTCCATCTCTCATTCCCGTTTAATTTACTCATTTATAATGTCCTCCAATCTGTTCGGCCCGTTCCAGGGCAACTCCAGATTCGAGCAACGAGGAAGCACGTATGAGCGCTCGGCTACCGTACCGGGTTTTGATTTGATCAATTGCCCATTCTCTGTTGTATGTGCGGATACGGTCATCAAATAAGGTAAGCTGCATGACACTGTCATCGGTCAAATGCGATATAGATATCGCTAAACGGCTTAAAGGCATACCGGTCCAATTATCAACGAATAAGCGATATGCCGCTGCTGCCACCTCATGAGTTAAAGACGATGGCTCCGGCAGTGTCATTTGTCGGCTGTATGAGTTTGATTTATCACCATCGGTTTCTGATACCGCTATAGACACCGTTGCCCCCATATACCGGTATCTCCGCGCTCGTTGGCACACCTCAATCACCAATTCAAGCAAAACAACCTCGATTTCAGGTAGCCGGGTATACAAATTCCAGCGTAGAGCCTTACCGTGTCCTACTGATTTGATTTGATGGCGTATGCCGGTAACTACTGGACTGGGATCTATGCCACGGGCAGTCTGCCAGTAATACTCCGCCTGAATATCGCTTTGCTTGCCCATGGTCGTACGCATTCTCCGCTTAAACTCACCTAACTCCATACGGGCAATATCTCCAATTGTGGTAATACCCATGCGGTAAAAATTTTTGCTCATTCGACCAGCCACCATAAACATTTCATGCACTGGCAACGGCCAGAGCTCTTTATCTAAATTGTCGTAATCAAGCCTGAAAATTCCGCCGTCCTTCTTCTTGGCAAAGTTGTTTGCCATCTTAGCAAGTATTTTTGTCGGTCCGATCCCCACTCTGGTCCAAACACCAGTTGATAACATGACATGCTGCTGAATGGAGTGAATTACCTCCTGCAAATCTCCTCCAAAAAAGCTCAATGAGCCTGTCACATCCAAAAATTGCTCGTCGATACTGAAGGCTTCAACAAGGTCGGTATAACCGTGATATATTTCTGAAATCAGCAGAGAGACCTTTATATACGTACTCATCCGTGGCCGGATGACCACGAGATCCCGGCATTTAGTCATTGCTTCACCCACGCGTGACGCGGTGGTTACACCATAGGCTTTGGCGATGGGGCATGCTGCCAATACAATGCCATCCTGGTTGGATCTCCGACTGCGACAGGCTTATCTTTGTATTCAGGGTGAGCAGCCTTTTCGACGCTTGCGTAAAACGCTTGGCAATCTGAAAGTAAAATGATTCGGTCCTTAGGCATATCGCTGCTCCCGTACTGAATGCCACGCGAGGATATTAGAGAGCAGAAAGACTCGTGGCGCACGGACTGATAAACAATTAGCGATCTCTCCCAGTTTGTCCAGGTATATGATTTCGATGATTTGGCCGATACTCATTTTCATGATTGATCGCCTCCGATAAAATAAGAACATTCGTTTGTATTATAACCAAACATATGTTCTTTAAACAATCATGAGTATATTCCACAATTGGAATGTTTATGTATAATTGATGAACATAATCTTTATATACCAAATATAAGAATTTTTGTTTAGACTAAAGCATCTCTTATCTACTATGATATGGTTCATTCATATTAAGAGAGGGGAAACAATTTTGAAAAAGAAGCTTGGTCTATTATTTATGTTTTTCGTAATTTTATTTTCATCTTTTAATTTCTCAATTAATACATCACTAGCAGAAGAGCGTTATTCAGAGAATCTTATTCCTGTAATGACATCTTCAACTCCTCAATCAGGGAGCGTAAAGTCTAGTGAACAATGGGATGGTGGAACTTCTAATTGGAAAGCTTTTGATGGAATTTTGCACTACTCTACAGCTGCAGGCGTTTATACCGCTTGGGGAACTACCAAAACCACTGGATGGTTATCATATGAATTTCCAAATCCAAGAACAATATCAAAATATGTAATAGGATATGGTGGATTCGTTGGAACTTCAGAATTTGGATCACAACCTAAAAATTGGACCTTTGAGGGATCTAATGATGGTGTCAATTGGGTAATACTAGACAGTCAAAACAATGTCACTACCTGGGTTAAAAACACACCTAAATCTTATAGGTTTGAAAATAATACAGCTTATAAATTCTATCGTATCAATATATCTGCAAATAATGGCTCTACGAATAATTCAGTAAATTTAACAATTCACGAACTTCAAATGATGGAAAAAATAATTGAAGTTCCTAATTCTCCGACCAATCTCGCTGCTACCGCTGGTAATGCAAAAGTTGATCTTGCATGGACTTCAGTATCAGGCGCTACTTCTTACACTGTAAAACGTTCCTTGGTTTCTGGAGGTCCCTACATCTCAATAGCTACTAATGTTACAGATATAACTTATGTTGATAATACAGTTGTTAATGGAACGACCTATTATTATGTAGTAGCAGCCTTAAAAGCAGACAGTGAGAGCGCGAATTCGAATGAAGCATCAGCCACCCCTCAAAAGATTACTAAGCCTGATCCAGAACCCTCAGGAGATCGAGCTATTCTTGCTGTCACTTTAACAAATGGCTCTGAGAAAGAATATGACCTTTCATTTGAAGAAGTTACGGCCTTCCTGAACTGGTATGATGCAAAGGATGCTGGAACGGGACCGGCCAAATATGCAATTAATAAACACGACAACAACAAAGGCCCATTCACCAGCCGAAAGGATTACGTGATATTTGATAAAATTTTGACCTTTCAAGTAAGTGAGTACACAGCAGCAGAATAAACAAAACAAGCCCGTTAGGCAAAGTGGTCAAGCCCCTGTTTTATAGACACTGAAAAAAGACCCTAGGCTATAAGCTGCTTCCGGTACTCTACCGGAGGCAGCTTATTTAGTCTTCGTTGCGGTCGATGTTGGTTGTAAAATTGAATATAGGCTTCAATTCGCCTTTGTACCTCGTCCAAATTTCGGATGTCATAAGGGTAGAGCCCTTCCGTTTTGAGATGCGAGAAGAAGCTCTCCATGGAGGCATTGTCATAACAATTTCCTCGGCGAGACATGCTGATTTGGGCGCCAACCTTTGGCAGCATGTCGTGGTATGCATGAGACGTGTATTGGAATCCCTCGTCTCTGTGAAAGATCAGTCCGGTCACGTCTTTTGTCTTGTGAAAGGCTTTCTCAAAGGTCAGTAGAACCAGTGGATTGTCATTTCTCTGACTCATGTGGTAGGCTACAATTTTATTGTTAAACAAGTCTTTCACCGCAGAAAGGACCTTCTTATGATTCATCCAAACTCCATGATCCTGCAGCAAGAACAACTGGATCTGTCGGTATGCTCGTAAACCTTCTTCACGTTACATACCGATCTGCTTCATCTCCTGCATCCAGATTTCCAAGCACTTTTTTAGCATCTCGTTCTTCCGCTTCAGCCTTTGGATCTGCCTATCCTGATTCACATATTCCTCACGCGTTCCCCGTCCATGCATCAGTCCAAACTCGCCAAGTTCCCGATACTTCCGCATCCAAATGTTAAACTTCTCCATGATTCTGCGATAGGTCCATCCTTCTTTAACGTGTAGGCGTATAGCTTCAAGCTTCGTCTCATATGAATACGTTGTTAACTTCTGTCCCTTTTTCAAGAGGTTTATTCCAATGTCTATCTAAGGGGTACACTTCAAGTGCCTAGCGGGTTATTTTATGTATGCTCTAAATTCAAATCTTTCCAAGATGGCCGCAATAAGTCGCGTCAGATTCGTCATATCAGCATCTTTTGGTAAAAGTGTTTTTTTATTGCCCCGCTAGTATCTAGGTTTGTATGATCAAGAAAAGTATAACTTAAATGTATTTTATCATCAGGAATTAAGTCCAATCTATCATTGCGGATTCACAATATAATAACGTATAACCTTGAAATGGAGTGATGATAAATGGCGACAATTATAAGTTATGGTTCACAGGCAAAAATCCCGTTAAACCCGCTCACTATTGCTACAACAGTTGCGGGGATTCCTGGAGCTGGAGCGGGTCTAGCCACAGCGCAAGTAAATATTAGTCCGGCTAACCCTGCCTCTTTCTCCAGTAGAGTCGAGTTAAATGGTAGTTTTAGTCTTACTGCACTTGCTAATAGTCAATTTTTTGTTATAATTCGGCGTGCTGGAGTTGATATTTATAGATCCTTTTTCCGTTTTACTACAACTACTGATATTCAATTAAATGTTCTGTGGGTTGATGGTCCTTACCTTGGAATCCACAACTATGAATTGGTAATTCAAAATGATAGTAACTTGCCTATAAATCTATTTGGACCCATAGCATTCACAGCAACTGCTATTGGAGGAGACGGCGTAATTTAAGTTATAGAACTAGATTTGGGTCTAGTCAGATAACAAACGCGAAATCTTTTGATGCTCAAAATCAAAATTAGCGGTTGCAAATTGAAACGGAGAAAAAACGTGGATTTAAATATACGAAGAATTAAAAAATGAAAAAAAGCCCTGCGACCATTACGGCCGACAGGGCTTTTACCGGTGCTTTCGGACTGCACGCTTCGGCGCTTCCGATATATGTCGCAGTCTTTTTTTCGCAGATTACGCATGGCCTGCTTTCCGAAGAAGAAGTCCATTCCTTTACCTGTGTCATGGCTGTGTCTCACCTTCCTAAGCCTCCAGAATGGTTAATCAGGATCACGTCCTCCGGTCCGTATCTGGCTGCAACCTCGACTGCCACAATACCTGATGTCTCGCCACCGCTATAGCAGACGATGTGCTTCAAGTCTGTTTCCTCCCTGGGACTAGACAGCCCCTAAATGTGCAACCTCATTCGCTCAGTCTGCGTAAAATTGATAAAGGAGTTGGTAAAAATGGTGGTCTTCGCTATTCTTTTCATGTTGCTTGCGATACTGAATATTTTCTTTCCGGCAATGGGCTGGTACATACGTTATGGATGGATGATAAAGGGTGACTCCGAACCCAGTGACGCATATCTCATGATGAGTAGAATAAGCAGTGTTATCGTACTTATTGTTTTTCTCATATTCTTTTTGCCTATAATTTTTAGTTAGGGGCTTGCTGATCCCTTAAAATAACTGCTGCTATTTGATTGCTGTCCGCCGCTACGCGATTTCCACATTCTGCAGGCCGATTTCGATAATGTTACATACCCAATTGTTTTCCGGGAATGTGGCAAAGTGTCCATCTGGAAATGGCTGAGTGGCCACTGTCCAAACGCTACGTTTATTCCTCATTCCGCTGTACTCGATATCTTCCCGATCTGGGCGGTACTGCTGCGGCTGACCGGGCGGTGGAGATTCTTTTACATCACGGGCGAAGGAATTGCCCTTGCTCCGGCCTTTGCGGTGAATGGTGCCGTGAGATCCTTCCTCTCCCAGCCTGCAGGAACTTTGAAGTCCCCCCCGCGCTTTCCGCCCTCCTGGTTATCCAGCGGAGTTTTTCCGAAGAGTACCCTCCTCTATAACCGGCGCAGTCACCTGTCTTATGATACGCCGGACGTCATCCAACTTGTCACCGATCTGAGCAGGCACATTTCCTCCGGGTCGGTATTGTCATACTCGTCCGATTCTTCGGCACTCTCGATGGTTTTAGTAATCTGTTTGATCTGCGGAAGTAGCTTCTGAACATCAGCTATAATTTGATTTTTCCATGTGATTATCATCTTAAAGGAAGAAGAGTAGCTTACGCTGCTCCCCCGCCCCCTTTCATTTTTCTCTCAACACGCTTCTTATAGGCGTTCCCACTTAGCTGACAATACTTTAGGGCTGTAATCATTCTCTTCCGCGATCTCTTTCTTTACTCACTTCTTCCATAGTGTCAGCTCCTTCGGCGTCTTGTTCCTCGCCCAGGTTCTACCGGTTTTCGTTCCATCCAGAAGCCTCCGCTCTTTCTGACTCCGATCGCAAATACCTTGAGCGAAATGAACTTGATGAATTTTCAAATGGGTTTGAGGAGTTTGGCATCGAGGATGATTTAGAACCCTTTGATTATTTGTTGTTTAGCGGATCCCGTTCTGGAGAGTTTTGCGCTTTGGAGTGTGGCCTGACATTGATTTTGAGACTTTCGAATGCCACGTTTATAAAACATATTTTCCGCCATACTCATATCCCAATGCTAATCGAGGCAAGTCTGGAATCTGGATCTCCAATTGATTTAAAAACTATCATAAGTCGAGTAGGTTTCGTTTTTTTAATAATTTCATATATATCCGCTAGTTTAGTCCAAGCAGCACGACGGTTTTTTCATATATTAATTTTAAGGAGGTGAATATCCTATGACCATTCAATTTGTAGATTTACGGTTATCGAACCAGGCAGCTTCCGATGCAACTCCAGTTGTGATTCCATTAGCGGCTACCCCTTTGGTATTCGGAGATATCGGGATTCAGACCGCAGGGGTACTGCCTGAGAATCAGAGCAACGTCCGCGTGCTGCTGGCTGGATATGTAAAGACGGAAAACAATCCCTTGTTCAATACGAATACCCTTAGAGTTCGCAGAAATGGAACCATTATTTTTACCACAACATTCGGGGTGGCGATCAGCAGGGAAAATGAAGCTTTTGGTTTCTCTGCTGTCGATGTCCCCCCTGCTGCCATTGTAGCAACCGGGCAAATTCAGTATACGGTTGAAATCTTCACCAATGCAGCTGCCACAGATCCATTTAATAACGTTCAGGCGAGAAACTTCAGCGGAATTGCCGCTGCAGGCAATTTCTCCGGCTAAACAATCTTCCCCTGCCAATCTTAAGATTGGCAGGGGATTCAATTACATAATCAAAAATGCCGCAAGCCGCTATCAAACCTTCACTTCAATTCAAAGTCCCGGCAATCCGCATAACCGCTTCAGTAATATCCAGTACTTCCTTAGTGCTGGCTTTGCGGTCCATATATTCAACCTTCTGCGCTGCAGCATCCTTGCCTACAACAATCGCAACCGGAATACCGATCAGGCCGGAATCCTTAAATTTCACCCCGGCACGCTCATCCCTGTCATCATAAAGCGTGTCAATCCCTAGAGAGGTAAGCTGCGCATACAGTCGTTCAGCCACCGCTGTCTGCTCTTTGTCCTTGGTTGACATCAGTAGAATATGAACATTGTAAGGCGCGAGAGCTTGGGGCCAGATAAGACCCTGTTCATCATGATTTTGCTCGGCTACAGCAGCCAGCAACCGCGAGATGCCAATCCCGTAGCAGCCCATAATCATTGGAGCACTTTTGCCTGAATCGTTCAAATACGTGGCTCCCAGCTTCTCACTGTACTTGGTACCCAGCTTGAAAACATGGCCGATTTCAATTCCCTGATGAAAGTGCAGTACCCCTTGGCCGCAATTCGGACAAGACTCACCCTCCAAGACATTTCGGAGATCACCCACATGCTTGAGGCTGAAATCCCGTCCGGGTACGACACCGCGGAGATGGTAATCTTTCTCTCCGGCACCCGCTATCCCCGACTCCATAGCCGCAACTGCCGAATCAACCAGCACGGTCAGCGAAAGACCGACTGGACCAACAGAACCGCTCTCTACTCCAGCGGCATGCTGCACAGCTTGATAATCTGCCAGGGAGATGTTGCTAGCCCCGATCATTTTGGCCACCTTATGTTCGTTGACCTCATGATCACCGCGAACCAGTACGGCATAAAATTGACCGCTGGCTTCATATATCAGCGTCTTGATGATTTCCTCAGGCTGGATGTGCAATTCCTGCTCGAGTTGTTCAATCGTCCGGATGTCCGGTGTATGGAACTTCTCGGCAGCAGGTTGGTCCCCTCTTATCGTGCGTACTTCTTGCTCTCCCTCAGGAGACCGAACTTCAGCCAATTCCAGATTTGCAGCATAATCGCAGACAGAGCAGACGCCAATGGTATCCTCCCCTATTTCGGAAAGCGCCATAAATTCGTGGCTCCCGCCTTCACCGCCTATGGCCCCGGAATCGGCATGCACGGCCCGGTACAGCAGACCGCAGCGTTCAAAAATCCTTTGATAGGCGTTATACATTCGCACATAAGATTCGTCCAGCCCGTCCCAGCTGGTATCGAACGAATAGGCATCCTTCATCAGGAACTCCCTGCCCCGCAGCAACCCGGAACGCGGCCGGCGCTCATCACGAAACTTGGTCTGAATCTGGAACACAGTCAGCGGCAGCCTCCGGTAGGAATTGATCTCCCCCCGTACCAGTGAAGTTATTACTTCCTCATGGGTTGGGCCCAGTACAAACTCCCGGTCATGACGGTCTTGAAGCTTGATCAGCTCCTTGCCGTAGACTTCATATCGCTCCGACTCTTTCCAAAGCTCAGCAGGCTGCATCGCGGGCATCAGGATCTCCTGTGCACCCGCGGCATCCATTTCCTCGTGGACAATCTGTTCAATCTTGCGCAGCACACGGCGGCCAAGAGGCAAATAGGTATAGATTCCGGCCGCCAGCTGGCGGATGTATCCTGCACGCAGCAGCAGCTGGTGGTTTGCGGTCTCGGCCTCAGCCGGAGCTTCGCGAAGGGTTGTGGCAAGTAGTTGACTTTGACGCATAAGGTTCAGCCCTCTCTGGTTTGGTTAACACAATTTCTCAAGTCTTCTTAAGAAAACGCAAAAAGACACATCCGTCAGGGACGAATGCGTCGTGATACCACCCTATTTCAACCGCCAAGCTGTGCCTGGCAGTCCTCAAGTCCGGATAACGGCCGGGGCCGGCAGCACCTTAATGTCTTTCCAAAGTGCAGCAGCTTTCAAGGCAGGGTACACTTCTCTCGCTTCATGAAGGACCTTTCAGCCGGTGAGTCCTCTCTCTGATCCAAGCGATTCCAGAAACGTAGATCCTTGATCAACGCTATTACGCTATTAATATGGTATTCAATTTAAAGGATAATGCAAATTTCGTCAAGCCCGCTGAGAGATCCATCAGTTTCCACTCTCTCCAATTTCAGTGCAATTAATCCTTTACAATGTAAAATTATATCAGGATGTATGTTAATTCTTTCATATTCAAATATAGACATATGAAATTATTGTGTCAATAAACCGAATATATCATTATAACATTTCACAAGGAGCAGCTGCTTACAACCAAATCTGCTTCTATGCAACCAAGGGGGAGTCATAACAATGTACACAAATATTAGAAAAATCATCCGCAAACTCACATCCCGTTCACTTCAGAGGAAGATGATGTTGATCTTCACGATTATGCTGGTTATCCCAGTCCTCCTCGTGAGTTACTTCTCCTACTCCAGTGCAAGCAAACAATTGGAGCTGAAGATGCAGGAATCGACACATGCCAGTGTGAATTTGCTAAAAACTACAATCAATGAAACGGTAAATGCAGCTATGAAAAATGTTCAACAGCTCAGCCAGCAGCTCACTTCCGCCGACATTGATGCTCAAACACCGGAAGCCCGTGAACTCATTGAATTGTTCATGAAAGAACATCCAGAGCTGGAGATCCTTACGGTGGGTAATGAAAAAGGCTCCTGGATGAAGGCACCGGATCCCGGCAAGCAACAGGATTACGATCCGCGTACCAGAGAATGGTACAAGGCGGCCATGCAAAATGCCGGCAAAGTTACCATCGTGGATCCCTTCGTTTCCGCCACTACAGGCAACTACAACCTGTTCATCTCTGAAACGCTAAAAGACGGCAAAGGAGCAGTCACCACCAGCCTTAGCCTTAAAGCGATGAGCGAACGAATCAACCAGGTTAAGCTGGGAGAACACGGCTACTACTATGTCGTTGACCGCAATCATAAATTTGTGTCCCATCCCGTCAAAACAGCAGGAGAAGAGATCGACGACTATGTGGTGAAGCTACTTACAAATGAGGGTGGAGCGTTATCCTATACCAATCCGGATTCGGGTCTTGAAATGCGGGGCTATTACACCACTGATCCAATTACCGGCTTCACGATTGTCGGTGTCTTAACCACACAAGAATTCTCAGATGCCTCCCTGCCTATACTCTATACCGGCTTAATGGTTCTCGGAGCAGCCCTGATTGTTGCATTGGTATTGATGTACTTTATTGTCCGGGCAATCTCCCGTCCAATCGCCAACCTCAACAACTCGGCACGCCGTGTAAGCGAGGGCTATCTGAATGAACGAATTGTGATTGACCGTACAGATGAGATTGGCCAATTAGCTGAGAACTACAATCTCATGGTCGATTCCTTGCGGAATATCGTGATTGACATCTCGGATACGTCCGGTCTCTTGGCTGCTTCGAGCCAGCAGCTGACAGCGACTACAGAGGAGAACTCCAAAGCAACAGCCTATGTAGCCGGGCTGGCAGAGGAGTCTTCGATTGGTGCCGAAACTCAAACCGCTGCGATGATTGAAACGTCGCGGGCGATGGAAGAAATGTCCTCCGGCATTCAAAAAATAGCCGAAGCCGCCTCATCCATCGTTGATTCCTCGACCGATACAGGAGCAGATGTGCTCGTCGGGAGCCGCAAGATCGAGCAGGTCAGCAAGCAGATGAACGCCATCCGGGAATCTACGCAACTGTCGGCTGAGCTGATTGGACAATTAAATGGCCTAAACAGCGAGGTATCGGAAATGAGCAGCGCCATTTCCACTATCGCCGTACAGACTAATCTGCTCTCATTGAATGCAGGAATCGAAGCCGCACGCGCCGGGGAACATGGCAAAGGGTTTGCAGTAGTTGCCGCCGAGGTGCGCAAGCTGGCTGATCAGTCTAAAATGACCGCCGGCAATATCCAAGACACTATTGTTCAGATGACTGAACTGATCGATCAGACCTATGAAACCATCCAGAATAGAGTGTCGGCAGATGTCGAGCTTGGTATGCAAGTAACGGAAGAAGCCAAAGAAGCCTTCGCAAGCATTGAACATTCCACAGCCAAGATCAATGGACAGATTCATGACATCTCTGCGATCACTGAACAAATGTCAGCAGGTGCAGAAGAAGTCGCCGCATCTGTCCAGGAGATCTCGAACATCTCGCGTTCCGCTTCCGATGCCTTCCAGAATGTAACAGCTGCTACCCAGCAGCAGCTTGCCTCGATGGAAGAGATCACCTCTTCATCGGGTGAGCTGTCCAAAATGGCCGGAGATTTGCAGCAAAAAGTTGAACACTTCAAGCTTGAAGATTAGGCAGCCGCCTAATCTTCACCTCTCAGCTAAATCAGCTCTAATTTAAAGAAGCCGTCTTCCACAGCTTATACTGTGAAAGACGGCTTTTAAGGTTTCATGTTCAGATATTCATTATAGATTAGACGAGAACTGTCGATCCCATCAGATATTTATCGACTTCACGTGCAGCTTCGCGTCCTTCATTGATCGCCCAGACCACAAGACTTTGCCCACGGCGCATATCACCGGCGGCAAATACTTTATCCACGTTCGTGTTGAACTTGCCGTAACGAGCCTTCACATTGCTGCGGCGGTCTGTCTCAAGGTTCAACTCCTCGATCATCTCCTGCTCCGGTCCGTCGAATCCAATCGCAATCAGGGCAAGCTGAGCCGGATATACTGCCTCCGTACCTGGGACCGGCTGATAAATCTTACGTCCGGTCTCATCCACCATCCGGCGGATTTGTACGGTATGAAGTTCCTTGAGGTTGCCTTCTTCATCACCTACGAATTTCGTAGTCATGATGGAGAATTCACGCGGGTCATCACCGAAGATTGCCTTGGCTTCCTGCTGTGCATAGTCAAGCGTATACACATTCGGAAACTGCGGCCAAGGATTGGCAATCGGATCACGCTCAAGCGGAGCTTTGTCATGCGTACCAAATTGGGTAATACTATTGCAGCCATGGCGGAGCGAAGTTGCCACACAGTCAGAACCGGTGTCACCGCCGCCAAGCACAATAACATCCTTACCTGCAGCAGAGACAAAGTTGCCATCCTGCAGATTGGAGTTCAAGTAGCTCTTAATCGTGCCGTTCAAATAATCCATCGCATACATGACGCCCTTAAGCTCAGCTCCCGGGACGTTGAAACGGCGCGCCTTGGTCGCACCGCCGCAGAGGACAACCGCATCAAATTCATCGACCAGCTGCTGTGTCGGAATATCTTTGCCGATCTCTGTATTCACTACGAAGTTCACGCCTTCGGCAGCCAGCAAGTCAACACGGCGCTGCACGACACGTTTGTCCAGCTTCATGGTCGGAATTCCATATGTCAACAGGCCGCCTACGCGGTCACTGCGTTCAAATACAGTTACAGTATGTCCTGCCTTGTTAAGCTGGGCCGCTGCAGCCAGACCAGCGGGTCCGGAGCCGACGATGGCTACAGTCTTGCCGGTACGCTTCTCCGGCGGACAAGGCACAACCCAGCCTTCCTCAAAGCCCTTATCGATGATGGCAAGCTCTATCGTCTTGATCGTAACCGGCTGGCCGATCAGACCGACGGTACAGGAGCCTTCGCAAGGTGCCGGACAGATGCTGCCCGTAAATTCAGGGAAATTGTTCGTCTTATGCAAACGTTCGAGTGCTTCCTTCCACAGTCCCCGGTACACCAGATTATTCCATTCAGGAATGAGATTGTGGACAGGGCATCCTGAAGTTCCGCCGGCCATATCAATACCTGTATGACAATAAGGGGTTCCGCAATCCATACAACGGGCGCCTTGTGTCCGAAGCTCGTCCTCGGTTAAATGATGGTGGAATTCTTCCCAGTCTTTCACGCGCTGTTCAGGATCCCGGTCTCCTGGGAGCTGGCGCTTATACTCCATAAATCCAGTAGGTGTAGACATATTTACGTTTCCCCCATCCGTTCTCTTCGTGTTGATGTATAGTACATTGTAACATATTGCGGCAGACTCATGTCGTTTCAGCGCAATGAAGTACCTGCACATTCTATACTACTTTTAAGTTTAGCATTTCTAATTTTAATTATAGTAGCATTCTATACTTTCGCACTGTAATGGATTAATCTGCTGATTATTTGTACTATTTCACATGTTGTGTCAGAGAAAACGCTTTTTCTTCAAACCGTACGTTCATAAACATAGAATCGGTAATCATACGGATTTTTCTCGTCGCGAATTCCTGGGGTGTTGGAAATCTCTGTCCACTCACTCCACTCTACCTCAGGAAATTTCGTATCGCCTTCAAACTCATGTTCAATCCGGGTCACAATCAGCTTATCGGCATACGGCAGGAACATCCGGTAGATCTCCGCACCGCCAATAATCATCAGTTCATCACCCTTGCCGCCTTCAGCCAGCGCTTCCTCCACTGTGTGCACGACCTTTGCCCCCTCCGGAGCATAGCTGCGGTCCCGGGTAATAATAATACTCGTTCTGTCCTTGAGGGGCTTGCCCCCGAGCGACTCCCACGTCTTACGGCCCATTAGCATTCGTTTACCAAAAGTTTCGGATTTGAAAAAGGCAAAATCACGCGGCAAATGCCAGGGCATATCATTGTCCTTGCCGATTACACCGTTAGCACCCATTGCCCATATCATGCTTATACTCATATTTTAGCCCCCTTTTCAAGGAATCATCAGAAATGTTTCCAACAAAGACTATATAGCCACTGGTGCTTTAATTCCCGGATGATGAACATAATCAGTAAACTCAAAATCTTCAAAGGTATAATCAAAAATACTGTCCGGCTTTGTGAGAATCTTCAGTGTAGGCAGCGCATAAGGCTCTCTGGACAACTGCTTGGCGACCTGCTCCAGATGGTTTGTATAAATGTGTACATCGCCTCCGGACCAGATGAAATCACCAACCTCAAGGCCGGTCTGCTGGGCAACCATATGTGTGAGCAGGGCGTAGCTGGCAATGTTAAAAGGCAATCCCAGGAAAGTGTCCACTGAGCGCATCGTCAGCATGCAGGACAACTTGCCGTCCGCTACATAGAATTGGAACACAAAATGGCAAGGCGGCAGCTTCATCTGCTCAATCTCGCCCACATTCCAGGCACTGACGATATGACGGCGGGAATCGGGATTATGTTTGATCGACTCGATCACATTCGAAATCTGATCAATAATCCGGCCGTCGGCGCTCTCCCAGGCCCGCCATTGGGAACCGTATACGGGGCCCAGCTCCCCGTTCTCATCTGCCCATTCGTCCCAGATCGAAACACCGTGCTCCTTCAGATAGGAAGTGTTCGTCTCTCCTCTAAGAAACCACAGCAGTTCATAAACTACCGATTTCAAGTGAATGCGCTTAGTTGTCACCAGCGGAAAACCCTCTTGCAGATCAAAGCGGAGCTGGCGCCCAAATACGGATATCGTACCAGTACCTGTCCGGTCGCTTTTTTCCGTGCCATGATCCAATATATCCTGAAGTAAATCCAAATATTTACGCAACAGTCAGCGCTCCTCTCCTCTTTTTTTCTTATCCTAGTTTACCATGACCTGACCGCCCTTGTAACTTAGCAAAGAACAGGAAATTTTTTTCGCGAATCTTGTTCGAATGCCAGTGCTGGCTATACACCGGCTACTCTGAGATCCGCAGCTCAACTTTTTGCTCAGAGGCCTTCACCACAGCACGTCCGCCAACAGGGAAGGTAAAGATCGGCGAGACATGCCCAAAATTGACATCGGCAATTACCGGGAGGTGCTGCAGCTCTTTTTTACTCTTAATGATGGAGCGTAATATTTCCGGGGTCATCTGTGAAGCACGCTGAAATCTCCCGATGACCAGAGCCTTTACTTGTGCGAAGCCGGGCTGATGAAGCAGCGACTGCAGGTCGCGGTCAAAGTTCCCCGGGCGGGATTCATAGTCATCTTCCACAAAAAGAATCGCGTCCCTCAGGCTGGGCATAAACTCTGTCCCCTGCAGCAGATTCAGTGTGCATAGGTTACCACCAATTATAGTTCCTTCTGCGTAACCTTCGTGAATGGCATAAGGCCCGGCGTTTGCTTCAAATACACGATTTTCCTGATCCAAGAACCAGGCATCATCGCTCCACTGCTCCGAAGGAAGTATATCCACTTCTTCATCTTCCATCATCATTTTGACAAAATAATCGGAAGTATATTCATTCCCGTGACGCATGGACAGTGTAGAGAAATGAGGACCGGAGTAGGTGATCAGTCCTGTTTTGGCATAAATGGCATTCTGCAGTACCGTAATGTCGGAATAGCCGCATAACCGTTTGGGATTCGCTGCAATCAACCCGAAATCCAGTCCCCGCAGCATCTGGTTGCAATTGAAACCACCAAGCGTCGTCAATATCCCTTTTACCTTAGGATCGCTGAAGGCGCTGTGGAGATCCTCAAGTCTGGAGTCCACCGAAGACGAATCGAAGCCATCTCTTTCATAAGCATGCTTGGAAAAAGAAACGGTAAACCCAAAAGCCTCCAATTTCTTTGTTGCTGCCACGATTTGCTCTTCCGCTATAACCCCTAAGCTCATGGAAGGTGAAATAATCCGGATTTCATCACCGGCTTGCAGTTTTGCCGGCTTCATTGTCTTCACTCCCTTTGTGCTTGATTTGCTCCAGCAGCAGGTCAGTAAGTTCATTTACAGGCAGCGTACCGTCTGCCACATAGTCGGATGAGGGAAGAACGGTATGAAGCATTGCCAAGTATGCCTCCCGGCCTCCACGCAAATATCCTTCCATTTCCCGGGCTACATCGCTGCTTGCGGAATCTTTATACTCTCGGATGAATCTTCTGGCCATAGCCACATCAAGCGGAGTGTCGATAAATATGGCATAATCAATCAACCGGCTTAGTTCGTTATGTACATAGGCGAAAGGATAATCGAGTAAAATATACTCCGGCCGGTCCGCTCCGGCAAGCAGCCCTTTCAGGTCAGCCACCAGGGGTTCAAGCTTCCACTCGTTATAGTCAGCACCCCGTTCCATCCACCGATCAAACTCATCAGGCCAAGGGAAATCATAGTCATCAAAAAACAAAGCAGCCGAGTTCACCAGCCGCTGCTGCAAGATTCTGACGGCAGTCGTTTTGCCGCCGCCTGAGACGGCTGCTATGGCGATAACACAAGTTCTGTGTGTAATGTTCCTCTCCTCCTTTTATACCCGCTTACGATGAAAGGACAGCTGTATAGGCCCGTTTCTCTCTTGATCTTACCACAAGTAGTTTCGGCTGCCATCTGTATAACTATATGTAATGTGTTAAAAAAAGAGGATGTCTACCAAGCCATTTGCATGGCTCGGCGGACATCCTCTTATTGTTGTCTGCCGAAGCAGTCTATAATTTATTATTTAATTACATGAATTGGGTGGCCTTCCACAAGCTCAGCCGCTTCCATGACGATTTCGCCAAGGGTTGGATGCGCGTGGATTGTCAATGCGATGTCTTCGAGCGTAGCGCCCATTTCAATCGCCAGACCCAGTTCAGCAATCAGGTTGGAAGCTTCGATACCCACAATTTGTGCGCCCAATACGAGGTTGTTCTCGCTGTTTGCCACAATCTTGATGAAGCCATCCGGAGCGTTCAAGGAAACTGCACGGCCATTACCTGCGAACGGGAATTTGCCGGCTTTTACTTTGTAGCCCTTGTCCTTCGCTTCTTTCTCGGTCAGACCCACACTGGAGCATTCTGGATCGGTGAACACAACAGCCGGGATGACTTTGTAGTCAACAACGGATTTGTGTCCGGAGATCGCTTCAGCAGCGATTTTGCCTTCGTAAGAAGCTTTGTGTGCCAGAGCAAGGCCTGGAACAATATCGCCGATTGCATAGATGTTAGGAATGTTGGTACGGCCCTGGTGGTCAACTTTGATCAAGCCGCGCTCGTCAAGTTCCATACCGATCAAATCCAATCCCAGCTCGCCATCCGTATTTGGACGACGTCCTACAGTTACAAGCAGGTAATCCGCAGTAATTTCCTTGGACTCGCCGCCCACGGAGTATTTCACGGTTACTTCCTTGTCGTTCTGTACAGCACTTTCCGCTTTGGCATTAGTAACAATCTCAATCCCAGTCTTCGCCATGTTCTTGGCAACCAGACGGGTCATATCCTTGTCAAAGCCAGGCAGAACTGTATCCAGACCTTCAATGATGGTTACTTTAGTGCCAAATTTGGAGTACATTTGGCCAAGCTCGGCTCCGATGTAGCCGCCGCCGATAACGATCATGCTCTTCGGAATTTCCGGAAGATCAAGCGCTTCGGTCGAAGACAGAATACGTCCGCCAAATGGGAAAGGCTTCAGTTCGATCGGACGGGAACCTGTAGCAATGATACAGTTGTTGAATTTGTAGCGGGGAGATTCATGTTCATTGAACAAACGGGCTTCGTTTGTATTGATGAACATAGCTTCACCGCTGAATACTTCAATTTTGTTGCCCTTCATCAAACCGGTTACACCGGTTGTCATTCTTTTGACAACGCCGTTTTTGAATTCCTGTGTTTTTGCCCAGTCTACTTTAACGTTCTCGGCAGTGACACCGAAAACTTCACCGTGCTGTGCAGCTTCGAATTGATGGGCTGCAGAGATCAGAGCCTTGGAAGGAATACATCCGCGGTTCAAACATACACCGCCGAGTTCCGATTTATCCACAATCAGAACTTTCTGGCCGAGCTGGGCGGCACGAATTGCCGCCACATACCCGCCGGGACCTGCACCAATTACCAATGTGTCGATTTCGATTGAAGCGTCTCCGACTACCATTAATTACACCTCCATAACTAACATATCAGGATTTGCGAGCAGGGTCTTAATATAATTCATGAAGTTCTGTGCTGTTGCACCGTCGATGATACGGTGGTCAAAGCTCAGGGACAGCGCCATAACAGGAGCGGCTACGATTTCGCCGTTCTTCACAACTGGTTTCTCCGTGATACGTCCAGTACCGAGGATCGCCACTTCAGGGAAGTTGATGATCGGTGTAAAGAACATACCGCCAGCGGAACCGATGTTGCTGATGGAGATTGTGCTGCCTCTCATTTCGTTAGCTGCCAACTTACCGTCGCGTCCGCGCACAGCCAGATCGGTAATGCTGCTGGCAATCATCCAGATGCTCTTACGGTCAGCATCCTTGATAACCGGAACTATCAAACCGTTGTCTGTATCTGTAGCGATACCGATATTGTAGTATTTCTTGTAGACAATTTCATTGGACTCTTCATCAATCATGGCGTTAAGCGCCGGGAATTGACGGGAAGCGGCCACGAGTGCTTTGACGATAAACGGAAGATAAGTCACCTTCACGCCTTTCTTCTCAGCAACTGGTTTCATGCGGGCACGGAAAGCTACAAGCTCGGTAACATCCACTTCGTCCATGATGGTAACGTGAGGCGCAGTGTATGCGGATTTAACCATCGCATTGGAAATCGCTTTACGGATACCCTTGAATGGTACACGTTCTTCTTCAAGGCTTACATTGCCGGATGCTGCTGGTGCAGCTTCTTTGGCCTTGGCTTTTGGTGCTTCCGATGCTGCTGGTGCAGCAGCCGGTGCAACTGCTGCCGGTGCAGCGGAGCCGCCTTTCAGGAAGGCTTCAACATCTTCATGAGTGATCTTGCCGTTCTTGCCGGAGCCGTTCACCTTGGAGATGTCAACACTCTGCTCACGGGCAAACTTGCGCACACTTGGCGTAGCAAGTACATCGCGGTTTGGAGCAGGAACCGCTGCTGGTGCAGCTGCTGCCGGTGCAGTTTCTTGAGCAGCCGGAGCTTCAGCGTGGCCGCCTTCCTGCTGTGGAACTTCGCCTTCTGCAGCAATGATCGCTACAACTTCGCCCACACGGCATACCTGTCCGTCCTTCACACGTACTTCAAGCACTGTGCCGTTAACCGGGCAAGGCACTTCTACTACAGCTTTGTCATTCTGTACTTCCATTACGATATCGTCATCGGTTACTTTGTCGCCGACTTTGATATGCATTTTGATAATTTCGCCTTCATGCAGACCTTCGCCCAGTTCAGGGAACCGGTATTCAAAGTTTACAGCGCCGCCAGCTGCAGGGCTGCTGGTTGCCGGAGAAGTCTTAGTGTCAGCTCCGCCTTTGGCTGCATCTGCTTCTTGAGTAGCCTGTGCTTCCGCATGGCCGCCCTCCTGCTCAGGAACATCGCCTTCTGCATCAATAATTGCCACTACTTCGCCTACGCGGCAGACTTGACCGTCTTTGGTGAAGACTTCAAGCACTGTACCGTTGACCGGACAAGGAACTTCTACAACCGCCTTGTCATTCTGTACTTCCATTACGATATCGTCATCGGTTACTTTATCGCCGGCTTTGATATGCATTTTGATAATTTCGCCTTCATGCAGACCTTCGCCCAGCTCAGGGAACCGGTACTCAAATTTTGCCACCTTGATAACCTCCTAATAGTTATATAGCCGATGCTTCTTCAACTAACTTCTCAGAAACTCGCTTCGAAAGCATCCGCTTAGTTTGTGAATACCTCAAAAGCAAATCAGAAACGGGTGCCGCCCTTTTACAAGGGCGGCAAGGACGTTTCTTCTTAGAATTCCATAACTTTCTTAACAGCTGCAACTACGCGTGCTGGTGTAGGAATCCAACTATCCTCGATTTGCGCGAACGGATAAATGGTGTCCGGACCGGCAACACGAAGCACTGGCGCTTCCAGATGAAGAATAGCTTTTTCATTGATTTGTGCGATTACCTCTGCAGCCACACCGGAGCTCTTTTGCGCTTCTTGCACAACGATCGCACGGTTTGTCTTCTTCACAGAAGCAACGATGGTATCAATATCAATCGGGCTAACCGTACGCAGATCGATAATTTCAGCCTTGATGCCTTCCTTTTCCAGCTGATCGGCCGCTTTGGTAGCAGTATGTACCATTAGACCGTAAGAGATAATTGTAACATCCGAACCTTCGCGGACAACATTTGCTTTGCCCAGCTCGACGGTATATTCACCTTCAGGCACTTCTGCACGGAATGCATGGTACAGGTTCAAGTGCTCCATGAAGAATACCGGGTCATTGTCACGGATCGAGGCAATCAGAAGTCCCTTTGCATCGTAGGGATTGGAAGGAATAACCACTTTGATCCCCGGGCTTTGAGCGATCAGGCCTTCGAGTGAATCGGTATGCAGTTCAGCCGCTTTTACGCCGCCGCCAAATGGAGTACGGAATACTACAGGAGCATTGAATCTGCCCCCGGAACGCCAGCGCAGGCGTGCAGCCTGAACGACGATTTGATCGAGTGCTTCAAAGATGAAACCAACAAACTGGATTTCAGCGATCGGACGGAATCCTTGCACGCCCAGACCAAAAGCCAGACCGCCGATGGCGGATTCAGCAAGCGGAGTATCGAAAACACGATCTTCGCCAAATTCTTTTTGCAGCCCTTCCGTTACACGGAAGACGCCCCCTACATTCCCTACATCCTCACCGAAGATAAGAACGTTAGGGTCACGGTTCAGTTCAACGCGCATTGCGTCACGAATTGCTTCTTTCATATTCATTTGTGCCATTGCCTGATATCCCCCTTATTCAAAATCGGCTTTTTGTTCTTCCAGATGTTTCGGAGTTACCTCGAACATGCTGTCGATCAAGCCAGGAACGGTCATTTTTTCGGTTTGCTCTGCTTTTTTAATCTGCTCGTTAACAGTCGCTTTCGCTTCTTCTCTTACGCGCAGCGTATCTTCTTCGGTCCAGAGGCCTTTCTTCTCCAAATACTTGGCAAGACGGGCAATCGGATCCTTCTCGTTCCATTGTCCTTCTTCTTCTTTGGAACGGTATTTGCTGGCGTCATCGGAAAGGGAATGCGGACGGAAACGGTAAGTCACAGCTTCAATCAGCGTAGCTCCTTCGCCTTTGCGTGCGCGTTCTGCAGCTTCCTGCACCGCGGAGATTACTGCAAAGACGTCCATGCCGTCGATCTTAATACCGGGAATACCAGCTGCTACTGCTTTATGTGCAATGGATTTGGCAGCCGTTTGCTTCGCGAACGGAGTCGTAATCGCATAGCCGTTATTTTGAACAAAGAAGATTACCGGCAATTTGAAGCGTCCGGCAAAGTTAAGACCTTCATAGAAGTCGCCTTCGGAAGAACCGCCGTCACCAGTGTAAGTAATAGCAACGTTTTGTTGTTTCTTCAATTTGAAGCCCATTGCAATTCCGGTAGCGTGCAGAATTTGTGCACCGATGATAATCTGAGGCATAAGAACATTTACACCTTCAGGAATCTCACCGCCATGTTGATGGCCGCGGGAATATAAGAAAGCCTGGTATAATGGAAGTCCATGCCATACCAACTGCGGAATGTCACGGTAGCCAGGGCATACGAAATCTTCTTTCTGCAGGGCGTATTCACTGCCCACCATGGTTGCTTCTTGTCCGGATACCGGCGCGTAGAATCCCAGGCGGCCTTGACGACCCAAGTTGACCGCACGGTCATCCCAAGTACGGGTAAATACCATACGATACATGATTTCTTTCAGTTGATCATCGGTAAGTGTAGGCATCTTATCCTTGTTGATAACTTCTCCATCCGGGGAAAGTACCGAAAGGGCCTCTACGTCCTCTGTATACACTTCATAAGGAACTCTAGTCATCATTTTCACCTCAATAAAAAAATTTGAATACCATTTGAATATCAGTGGCCTCTGTTATAGAATTATTATACACCTGTTTTATCTGTTTCGTCAAAGAAATACGCATAAAATTTATGTTTCCATAAATTTTGTATGTATAACAGGTTGATAAATATCCTATAACAGATTAGAGTTTTTTAAGCAAGTAAATGATTAATGCCACATTTACCGCTTGGGTAATTTTAACGCACTGCTACGTTTAATGCAAAATTCGACAAGAAAGGTGACGATTCAGCTATGAGCGAACCTGTTTTTCTGAAACGTACAATTGTTAAGCAAACATTATGGAGTGAATTTCTCCAGGAAGAACGCAGGCTGCGCATTTATCTCCCCCCCGGTTATAACGAAGTCCTCAGTTATCCGGTAGTGTACTGCCAGGATGGTGAGGAGTTCTTCAACTTCGGCCGCATCGCTACTCTTGCCGGGCAGCTGATTGTGGAAGAAGATGTGGAACCTTTCATTATTGTTGGCGTGGAAGTAAATGTCCCCGTGCGGACACAGGAGTATGCCCCCTTTGGCAGCAGGTTCAAGCAATACCTGTCTTGCTTTGCCGAAGAGATTATTCCCTTCATTGAACATAATTATCCGGTTCGCCGCACCCCTGATGAGCGGATCATCGCCGGAGACTCCTTGGGCGGCAGTGTTTCTCTGCATTTGGCACTGGCATATCCCGGGCTTTTCACCCGTGTCCTTAGTCTTTCCGGTGCATATTATCCGGAGTCACGTGAAATCATTGCGCAGGAAGAGGACCTCTCCTGGCTTACTATTAATATGGTAGTAGGACTGCAAGAAACTGAATACCAGACGGATACCGGAGTTTACGATTTCGTGCAGATGAACAGGGATACCAAGGCTTTGCTGGAATCGCGGGGCGCTACAGTATCCTACCGCGAAAAAGACGGGCGTCATCTCTGGGGATTTTGGCAAAAAGAGCTCCCAGAATCATTACTCTATTTCTTTAACTCATGAAACAGGTGAAATGGGCAAAATAATGAACATACTGCGAACGTATGTATGTTTCCTAACTGATTACGCTTTCAAATCATGACGGGCATTACGGTGCCCGTCCTTTTTTTTGCAAGGACGGCAACCGATATTCTGGAATGTGGCGCCCTGTCTAGAGCTTCTCCGCAATAATCCGCTCCAGCAGTACATCGCAGCCGGCACTGATCAGATCATAGACCTGCTCGAAGTTACCGGTGAAATAAGGGTCTGGTACCTCGCGCAGCTCTTCATCCGGCAGCAAATCCATGAAGAACAGCAGCTCCGCGTCCTTCCCCCCGGGAAGCTTGCGGACATTCTCCCCATTTGATTTGTCCATGCACACTATATATTGAAACTTTTCAAAATCACCGCTGCTAACCAGGCGAGCTGTCATATTCTCATAGCTGATTCCCCACTGATCGAGAATACGGCGGGTTCCTTCATGCGGTGCTTTGCCGATATGCCAGTCACCAGTACCGGCAGAATCCACCGAGATTCTATCGGATAGCTTGCGTTCACCAATTTTATGGCGGAGCACCGCTTCTGCCATAGGCGAGCGGCAAATATTGCCCAGACAAACGAATAATACACTTACGATTTCTCTCACCTCCTGCAATTGTTTCCTCAGTTATTTAATCTGCACATTTCATAAACGAAACGTACTCTATTCATTTTAGCGTTGTCCGCATCAATTGTACAACTTTTCAATCTGCATTATACTTGGTCAGGATGACAAACTATGTAGCAGATTTAAAGGAGGGGATTGTATTGCCATCCAAACGTGTTGTTATTTTTGCCGGCGGCGAGCTGTCAGAGGAGTTTTTACTACTATTAGATGAAGAAGATTTTATTATCGGTGCTGACCGTGGCGCCTTGTTTCTAATATCCCATGGGTATACACCCGACATTGCCGTTGGCGATTTCGACTCTGTCTCCCCAGAAGCACTGCAGCAGATTGAGGCAGGAAGCAAAAAAACCATCACCTGCGACCCTGTGGACAAGGACTTGACCGACAGCGAGATGGCGCTTGAGCTTGCACTCAACACCCAGCCCGAGTCGATTCTGCTGATCGGTGTGACCGGCACGCGGATGGACCATACTCTGGCCGGGATCCAGATGATGACAAGAGCACTGCAGCGGCAGGTAAGCTGCTCTGTGATGGATACTCATAATTATATCACCCTGACCGGTTCGCAGGCGCTGGTGCATGAGCGGGGGTATACTTATGTCTCTTTACTCCCTCTGACTCCTGAAGTTACAGGGATTACACTTCAAGGTTTCCAATACCCGCTTACCGATGCCACGCTTAAGCTTGGCCAGTCTCTTGCCGTAAGCAACCGTCTGATAGAGGAGTGCGGAACAGTTACTATTGAGAGCGGTCTGCTGCTGATTATTCAGAGTAAAGATTGATTTACATATGAATTCGGAGACATCGTTGTAACCTTTGTTTCAAAATGAAAAAGCCGGGATAACCCTTGTCAGAAAAGGGGTTTCCGGCTTTTTTTGTATCGAAATAACCGTCAAATATTAATATTTTGTAACTTTTAATGCGATTTTAATAAAACGCTTACAACCCATATCCAGCTTGCTTTTGAACCCTCTGTTCCATATTTTAGGGCATGTATAACCTGCTATACTACGAAACAGAGAAAGACGAATGAATGATAGATACAAACCTGGGAGGTATTACAACATGAAAAAGCAACAATGGTTTAAGCAAGCAATCGTCGTAGGAATGTGCACCACAATTGGCCTGAGTACACTAATGGTTACAGGAGCCGGCACAGCACCCGTTGCTGCTGCATCCGTGACGTCGTCCTCTACTGGACAAAAGGTTGTTAATTTCGGCAAAAACTATATGGGTACCCGTTATCAGTTCGGCGCATCCACTTCTACTACCAGATATTTTGACTGCTCTTCCTTTACCAAATACATTTTCGCCAAATATGGCGTCAATCTGCCGCGCACATCTGCAGCGCAATCGAAAGTCGGAACCTATGTTTCCAAAGCTAACCTTCGTGTAGGCGATCTGGTGTTTTTCTCCAGCGGCAGCAGAGCTAACGGCAGAAACGTAACTCACGTAGCTGTATATGCAGGAAATGGCAAGATTCTTCACACTTATGGCTCACCGGGTGTAACGATTTCGGATTTGAACTCCGGAAACTGGAAAAGAACCTACCTTAAAGCCCGTCGCGTACTGTAGTTTTCTACAAGTGGAAACGGCTTCGCCGTCCTCAAAAGGACGGTATCCGTTTCAGCGAGAAATAGAAGGATAACTTAACGCGTGAAACATATAAATTCTTATCTTTTAAAATAGTTTTCAGCGCTTTCCATGCACCGGAAGTCAGTCCGTCTCTACCCCTTCCGGTGCGCGCATTACATATCCGGTTCCACGTACGGTATGAATCAGCTTATTGCGATGGCCCTTGTCCACTTTCAACCGGATATGCCGGATGTAGACATCTACTACATTCGTATCCGCTTGAAAATGGTATCCCCAGACATGCTTTAGAATCTCGCCGCGGGGACAGATTTCCCCCAAATGCACGGCGAGGTAATACAGCAGATCAAATTCTTTGGGGGTCAGTGTAAGGGAATTTCCGTCCCGGCTAACCAGCCTGCGGCTGGGGTCCAGCACCAGTCCATCGACCTTAAGCCGTGTCTCATGGCCCCTCCGGTGTCCGGTGAGCCATAACAGATTCATTACCCTGCATTTGAACTCGCCTGCATGAAGCGGCTTCTTCAAGTATTCATTGCCGCCCGCCTCAAAAGCCGCAACTACCTCTCCTTCCGAATTGCCGCCGGATATGACTACTACTGGCAGAAACACGCCCCGTTCTCTAAGATCCGCAATAATTCCCCATCCCTCCCATCCTCGGGCATCGTACAGCTCTGTTAAGAGCAGTACGGGCTCCTCTCTGGACAGCATTAAGCGAAGATCTTCAAGATCTCCGCTTAATGCTGTTTGCAGTCCAAGCTCATGCAGAGTGAGCTCAATGAATTGATGCTCCTCTTCTCTCCTGGTTCTGTCTTCCGCAGATTCTTTACTGCCAAGGACTGCCCCGGGCGCAAACCATACGACTACCTCATTCATGGACATCCCCGCCTCACTCATCGTTCGATAGCGGCCGCACGGCCGCAGATATTCATTAGATTTCCCGCAAAGCAAAGAGACCATTCCTCAGAAATGGTCTCTTTGCTGACTTCTATTAACAATTATTTCACAAAATCAATCTCCTGAAAGCCCGCCACCTCAGTGTCCCAGCGTTCACGCACAAAAGCCTGATGACTGGGGTGATTATTATAGGCCTCGTAAGCCTCCTGATTATCGAACTCCATCGAGAAGCCAAAGTCATATTCACATTTGGCACTCACCTGGCGCAGCACCTCAAAATTGCGCACCACCGGAATAGCGCTGAGAATATCCTCTCCGGCTCTCAGAAATGCCGCTGTTTCCTCAGAATTTACCGGATGTTTTAACGTAAAGATTGCCATGTGACGGATCGTTCCATTGTTCATTCTATCCTCTCCCCTTCATTATCCGAAATACCGGTGATAAAAGCTGCGGGCTGCTGCAATATCACTGGTTCCATGAATCAAAGCTCGTCCATCAGTGAAAATGACCATGCGGTAAGGCCCATCCGTATAGGAGACAAGATAAGGATTGCTCTCTACCTTGCCGGCCCCCAGTCTGGACAGCCGGTCTGCCGTTTCCTGCAGATTCAGCTTCTGCCGCCGCGCCGGACGGATCTGCACGGTGTCCCGGCCACAGAGCACATCGCTCCGTTCCGTATTCGCCGCTGTCAGATAAGGATAAACCGGCTGGCTGCCGCAGGACGGACAATCACTCTTCTTGGCAGCTTTGACACCGATCTCCTGATGTTCATTACGCCACACATCAAAGGTCAGCAGCTTGTTGCGAAGCTGTTCCTTCCGTCCTCCGAGCAGCTTCAGCGCCTCCGCTGTAGCGTTAGCAGTAACGAGCTGCACTGCCTGCGGCAGAATCCCCGCCGTATCACAGGTATCCCCACCCAGAGGTATAGTCCCCAGCAGGCAGTTCAGACATGGTGTTTCTCCAGGCAGTATCGTATAGGTAATACCATAGCTGCCTACGCAGCCCCCATAGATCCAGGGAATGCCGTACTTCATCGCCATATCATTTATAATTAGCCGGGTATCAAAGTTATCAGTACCATCCATGATGAGGTCCACGCCGTGAAGCAGGCTTTCCAGTTCTTCGGCACGCACATCCAGCACATGCGCTTCAACCTTTATTTCGGAATTGATGTTCTCCAGTCTGGCTTTGGCCGCTTCCGCTTTGGGCATACGCCCGATAGCGTCCTCCTCGGTGTACAGCTGCTGGCGCTGCAGATTGCTCCACTCCACATAATCACGGTCGGCAAGAATCAGGCGTCCCACTCCGCAGCGCGCCAGTGTCTCGGCAATCCCCGTGCCAAGCGCTCCAGCTCCAACAATAAGTACGCTGGAACGTGCTAGGCCCTGCTGCCCCTCTATCCCGAAAGGTGTAAAGCGTACCTGGCGTGAATATCGTCCATCCCGGCCTGAAGAATGGACAGCAGACTCTTTTTCATGTTCATTATGGCTCATCCCGGAAACAACCCCCCATATTTAAAAGCCGGGGAACAGCACCAATAACATTGCTCTTCCCCGGACTTTGAAATTCAACTATACAGATTGCGCCGACCACTGCTCAACATCCCAAGTCTTTGTCACCCAATCTTCGTAGAAATCAGGTTCATGAGATACGAGCAGAATGGTACCTTTGTATTCCTGCAGGGCACGCTTCAGCTCTGCTTTGGCGACGATATCAAGGTGATTTGTAGGCTCGTCGAATAAAATCCAATTGCTTTCGCGCATCATCAGCTTACATATACGCACCTTAGCCTGTTCCCCACCGCTCAACATGCTCAGCGGACGGGTAATATGCTCATTTTTCAATCCGCAACGGGCCAGATGGGCGCGCACTTCATGCTGATTGAGACTGGAAAATTCATTCCAGACATCATCAATCGGTGTAATGTTAGCAGCCTTAACCTCCTGCTGGAAGTAGGCAGAACTGAGGAAATCACCCAAGTACGTTTTTCCGCTGTAAGCGGGAAGCACGCCGAGTATCGTCTTCAGCAGCGTGGATTTACCTACACCGTTGCAGCCGACAATTGCAATCTTCTCCCCGCGTTCAATCGTCATATTCAGCTTTGGCAGCAGCGGACGGTCGTAGCCAATCTCGAAGTCGATGCCTTCAAATACAGTCTTGCCGCTGGCCCGGCTTTCCTTGAACGAAAACGTCGGCTTGGCCGCTTCTTCTGGACGTTCAATCCGTTCCAGACGGTCGAGCTGCTTCTCACGGCTCTTCGCCCGTCCCGATGTGGAAGCGCGCGCCTTGTTTCGCTGAATGAAATCCTCTTGCTTCTTAATGAACTCCTGCTGCTTCTCATAAGCATCAATATGCTGGTTCTTGTTCATGTCAGCCATATCAAGGAATTGCTCATAGTTGGCCGTATAGCGGGTCAGCTTGGCAAATTCAAGATGGTACACGACATTAACAACCTTGTTCATAAATTCAGTATCATGGGAAATCAGCAAAAAGGCATAAGGATACTGCTTCAGGTAGTTGGTAAGCCAGTCAATATGCTCCACGTCCAGATAGTTAGTAGGCTCATCGAGCAACAGCACATTCGGTTTCTCCAGCAGCAGCTTGGCCAGCAGCACCTTAGTCCGCTGTCCTCCGCTGAGCGAAGCGACATCACGGTCCAGGCCAATCGCCGTCAATCCCAGCCCGTTGCCCATTTCCTCAACCTTCACATCAATCAAATAGAAATCTCCGATATCCAGCTGTTCCTGGATTTCACCCATCTGTTCCAGCAGCAGTTCCAGCTCTTCCGGAGAGGCATCGCCCATTTTCTCGGTAATCGCCATCATCTCATTCTCCAGCTCAAGCAGCGGCAGGAAAGCATCCTTCAGCACATCGCGCACGGTTTTACCCGGCGTAAGATTGGTATGTTGATCCAGATAGCCATAACGCACCTTGGGAGTCCATTCCACTCTCCCGCTATCCTTCAGCAAAGTTCCGGTCAAAATATTCATCAGCGTCGATTTGCCGACGCCATTCGCCCCCACCAGTCCAACATGCTCTCCGTCGAGCAGCCGGAAATTCACATTCTTGAAGAGCTGCCGGTCTCCGAAGTTGTGGGAAACGTCTTCTACTGTAAGTAAACTCATAAATTCTCCGTAAGCTCCTATCTATATTTAAAAATAAGCAGTATTCTGTCAATACATACAACGACCATTTTAGCACAAGTAAGCGCCAGCCTGAAATAGGAATTTAACTGAATGAAAGATCTATTGCAATATAATTCCATTCATTTACGTTCTTTTCTGAAAAAAACCATAGCGTTTTTCAGAATTCTTCTTCACGCTTTCACTTAGCAGTTCATCCAGAACCTCCAGTAGCTTCCCTTTCCGTTGAAAAGGATCCTGCTGGAGCGGCAAACTGTATACCCTCCCAATACAAAGCGCCGATTCTAGCAGCAGCGCTGCAGATTTTCCAGCAAACGGCAGACAAATCCGCCACTGCGGCTGTGGTGCAAGCCCGCTGCGGCGCAGCCAGTGAAGAGTATCTTCCAGTCTCCATTCGGCTCCCGATGTAATCAGCATCGGAACATCGCTGGCCGTGAACGCCTCAAATGCACCCTCATATCCGCCTGTTCCAAGGTCAAGTACTATAAACTGATATCCCCTCTCCAGTATTTCTGTCATATTCCCATGTTCTGGACGCTGCCAGAAATGCAGCTCTTTCCATTCCAGAGGAAGAACTTTACTGGTGGGAAATCCCCCGGCCACCGGAAAATCAAACAGGCTGCGGATACGATCATAAACGGATGAATCCGGGCTGAAATCCACCCAGGCCGTCATCCCCCTCCTGGAAAGGCTGCTGGCCACTGCCAGAGAGGTATGTGTCGTGCCGAGGCCCGAAGCTGTCCCGAGCAGCGCCACAATGGTTGTTTTCCGTTTCGTCTCCGGGCCGGAAACCCGCATCTCCCGGAATGTGTAATTCTCAGCCGCTGCTTCAATCGGCTCCAGCGCACGTAGCACCTCCTCAGCGCTTTGATATCTTTCTTCGGGATGATGGCGCAGCAAACGTCTGATGACAGGAATCAGTTTATCCGGAATTACCCGGCGCAGCTTGGCCTCCATGCCCGGTTGCCAGCGGCTGTATTGACCGGCAGAAGCCATATACAATATTAGCGCTCCCAAACCATAGAGGTCCGTGAAAGGCCCGCTCTGTCCGTTGCCGTATTGTTCCGGTGCGGCGAAGCCGACAGTCCCCAGCTTCTCGGTATCTTCACCTGCACCGCTTCTGTAGCTGCGGGCAATGCCAAAATCAATCAGCATCAGCGAATTCGTCCCGGTCAGCATAATATTAGAGGGCTTCAAATCACGGTAAATAATCGGCGGTTGATGCCCGTGCAAATAACATAATACCTCCAGCAGCTGTTTGACATAGCTCATCAGCTGTTCAGTCTGTATCGGTACAGGATGCCCGGCCATATACTGGCTAAGGGTCACACCTTCGATATAATCCATAACCAGATAACAATATCCTTCTTCATCCGGAGGGTAGAAGTCGGCAACTCTCGGGAATAGCTTGTGGTTCAGCGAGATAAGCATATCTGCTTCCGCCAGAACGGATCCGTAATTCCCTTCGCCTTCAAAGCACATGCTTTCCTTCACGGCCCAGCGTTTGCCCGCCAGCCGTATATCCTCCGCCAGATATACATAACTCATTCCGCCCGTACCGATTAAAGCAGTGATTTGGTACCTGTCTCCAAGAACCTGCCCCACAGCAAGCTTCGATTCGTAATTCATCCTCATTTCCTCCTTGTCCCTAGCCTGATACAAACAAAAAAGAGGGAGAGCCACCGTTATACAAGCTTAACCCGGCGATTCGCCGGAAGCGTAGATAACGGGATGCTTTCCCTCTAATAACTAAATTATTTATAGAATGAACTAATGCTGTTACCTAAACAAAGATTCACTTAATACTTGATCATATACAGTGTAATCTCGTCACGGTTATGAAACAGCTGCTTCGCCCGCTGAATCTGCATCCGTTCACCTTCAAACATACTGATGATTTCCTTAATCATCGCCAGTGGCTTCTTATGCATTAGCTTCACTGTAACAACCGCCGTTCCACCTGGCGTGAGACTGTGCAGCAGCCCCGTAACCAGCTTCGCCATCAGCTTGGGGCTCCAGCTCATATCGCAGACCAGCAGATCAAACTCGTTCTCGCGGAATTTCACTTCACCCGCATTTTTGCGCAGAATCTTCAGTCCCGGCTGATTGCGCAGCGATTCATGCATCAGTGCCGGGTCAACGGCCGTCACCTTGAGGCCGCGCTCCAGCAGGAATGATGTCCAGCCGCCCGGAGAAGCGCCAATATCGACCGCATTGCGAAAGCTGGAGAACGGAATGGCAAATTCCTTCTCCGCTTCCATCAGCTTAAACTTCGCCCGTGAAATTTGCCCATCCTCCTTGCGGAAACGGATCATTCCGCCGTTCCAGCTGGACAGGTTGTCCTCAGGCCGGGATACTCCGGCATACAGCGCCTCTCCGTCTGCATATACAGATATAACCCACGCAGGCTCCTGTACGGTGAATTCCGCACCCAGACTCACGAGCTGCTCCTGCAGCCATTCCCGAAGCTCGCCGGGACTGTCCTGCCAGAAGGAGCTTCCGCCTTTGCGCACATGCAGCGAAACCTTCTCGCCTTCCAATTCTTTGCGCCGGCTCAGATAGGCTACCAGCCGTTCCAGGGCAGACGGGTTGCCCTGATCCTGGAACTGCACGGGCTGAATATGCCGCAGAAAGATCGGCAGGTTCTGCGCCAGCAGGCTGGATACCTCATCCGGCTCCGCCTCCAGTGTCGCCAAGAAGATCTCACCCGGCAGCAGCAGCGTACTCTTCACCGCGCCGAACAGGCGACGGAGCTCTTCCTGGGCATAAGGTGCAAAGCCGTGATTGGCGGTGCAGATATAACGTGAAAGGGTCTTTTCTTCCGGAGCAGCTGTCTGCTCACCGTTCTCTTGTATACTATCGTTCAAATCATTTGCCTCCAGGTCTGATTTTAATCCAGGGACGACCGCTATCCCATTCAACTTCTACGGGAATATCAAAAGTAGCCAAGATCATTTCTTTGGTTAATACTTCTTCTTTGGGGCCGGAGCCTGCCAGCTTTCCGTCACGGATCAGCGCCACATGGGTAAAGAGCGGCACAATCTCTTCCACATGATGTGTAACGTAAACTACGGATACATCACGCTGCTTCAGCTTGTCGATCTCGGCGAGCATTTTCTCCCGCTCGTAAAGATCAAGGCCAGCGCAGGGTTCATCCATAATCAGCAGCTTCGGCTCGGCCATCAGGCAGCGGGCCAGCATCGCCTTTTTGCGTTCTCCTTGGGACAAGGTGCCAAACGGATGATAGGCCATATCTCCGAGGTTCATCTCTTCAAGCAGCCTTTTCGCCTGATCCTGAACAGATTGTGGAATCGCCTGATAAAATCGCAGATAAGCATAAGCACCGGTAGCTACCACTTCCCACACGGGGTCGGTGAGCGACAGCTTTTCCATCAGTGACGGGCCGATATAGCCGATTTCCTTGCGCACTTCACGCAGATCGCACTGGCCGTATTTATAGCCCAGTACCTCAACGGATCCGCTGCTTGGAAACAAATAACCAGTCATCATCTCCAGAATGGTTGTTTTACCGGAACCGTTCCGTCCAAGAATAACCCAGTTTTCGCCTTGCTTCATTTCCAGCGACACATCGTCAAGAATCTGGCTTTGCTCCCGTCTAAGGGTAAGATGTTGTAAAGATATCATTTATGAGGTCACTCTCCTTATGTATTCCAGCACTTGTTCTACAGAACCCATTGCATAATGAATCTCCGGTTCAGAGCAGCGGTCCGCCGGGACCACCAGCAGTGCAGGGACACTTGAAATACGGTAGAGGTTCACGAGCTCCGGAAGCATGTTCACATTCCCGCCAGCCATTATCAAATCTTGGGGCAGCAGATGAGCCGCTACCTCCAGCATCCGCCGGGCAGCCTTACAGGTCCCGCAAAGCGGGGTATACAGAAAAACAGCAAGCGGTTCACGCCTCTGCTCCAGCAAACCCAGCAGCTCGGATTGATTCATTTCAGTAATTTCAGTCATATGCATCCCGCTCCTGCAGCAATTTCCATTAGCTTCTCAGCTGTGATCGGTCCATAATGCAGTACGCTTCCCTCAGGTCTTGCAGCATACAACAGCTCATACATTTCTTTGCGGCCAGCTGCACTTGAGGTATGCAGATAGATCTCCCGGGGATACAAGCCTTCCAGCACGATTCGTCTGGCCACTTCAGCCCCGTTGTAATCTTCCGGCCCCATATCATAATCCAGCGACAGGATACCGACCTCGCATTCACGCAAGAGCAGCAGACATTCTTCCGTTGTCCGGGCCAGTGTGAAGCCGGAAGGCAGCTTTCTTAGATCATCCATATAAATATTTATCACGGTCTGTCCTCCGCTTCATACCAGGCCAGCACGGCAGCAATCTCCTGGCGGTGGGTGCCGTCCGGCCCCTTTCCGGTTTCCAAGGCAACTGCCATGTGACGGAAATGCTCTGAGGTCAGCAGCTTCCGCAGATTCTCTGCACCAATATGGCCTTGTCCGATCGGCGCGTGCCTGTCCCGGCGCAGCCCATAGGGATAAAGGGAATCATTCAGATGTACGGCAACGAGATGCGGCCAGTAATTCAGCGCAGCCCCCCGTTCCAGCAGTTCCTCCGTATGCTGCGGATTCCAGATCCCCGATGCAAAAGCATGACAGGTATCAAAACAAAATCCGATCTTCTCCGGAAAGCGGCTAAGCTCGCGTACCTTAACCAGCTCTTCCAGCGTCATGCCTTCATTGCCATGATTCCCGGCCTGATTCTCAATCAGCAGTTTGGTCCGGCCATTCCAGGCGACCAGTGTGTCATTCATACATTGTATAATATTTTGATAGCCTTGTAACGGCTCTATTCCGGCAAAATGTCCGAAATGCACGACTATCCCCAGCGAACCGCAGGCCTCCGCGATTTCCAGATCATTCAGCAGCGACGCCACCATGATCTCTCGGGAAGCCGCACCATTGGTACCGGCCGCCATATTCGTCGGGTAAGGAGTATGCGCGATAGACACGATTCCCTTCTCCCTGCAGAAGGCAGCGCAGTCCTCGGCATCCCGCCTGTCCACCGGCTTCAGCTTCAGACTGCGCGGATTCTTCGGAAAATATTGAAAACATGCCGCACCGCTCTCCCAGGCGAACCGGGCCGCACGCCCGTATCCGCCGCGAATGCTGACATGAGCCCCGATTTTGGGGCTATTCTTCATGCTGGCAATCCGGGCAATAGAACACTTTACGCCCGGATTGCTCCGTCTTAATTATCGTTCCCCCGCCGCGCAGGCATGGTTCGCCTTCCCGGTCATATACCTTGCACTGGTCATTGTAAGAGCCGGTAACTGTATCGCCGGCCATAAACGGCATCTCCATATAGCCGCCGATTTCCGTTGCCTCCGTCAGTACCTTGCGGATACTGTCATACAAGCGTGTAATCGCCTCGGGTGATAGATTCTGAACCAATACCGAGGGCAGCAGCCTTGCCTCAAAAGCAATTTCATCGGCGTAGCAGTTGCCGATGCCGGCCATAACCTGCTGGTTTACGAGCAGGCTCTTAAGTGCGCCGCGGCGTCCCTTCAGCAGTCCTGCGAAACGCTCCGCAGTCATTCTGCGGTCCAGAAGCTCAGGACCCAGCTTGCCCATTGCCGCTTCGCTTTCCTTAACCGACAACAGATGAAGGTATCCGAGCCGCAGACCCATAAAGTATAGGATGTGCTCGCCGAAGGCCAATTCCACCTGTGTACTGCGATCCGGACGTTCTTCCTCTGTTCCATAGTAAAGCAATCCGCCGAGCATTAAATGCAGCAGCAGCCTGCGGCCATCGTGAAGGTGGAACAGAATATGCTTGGCACGGCGTTCTACAAACACAATGCGCGCACCTACCAGTGCGTTGACAAAGGCTTCAGTGTCCATATTTATTGTTTTTTCTCTATTCACAGTTACACCCGTAATTGGAACATTTATAAGATGCTGGCTTAGCAGCTTTCGGTAATTCTCCATTTCCGGCAGTTCCGGCATATTCACATCGTCCCTTCTAGGTTGGTAAAGCAATCACAACATTGACATTATACACCGAGCCTTGCCATAAGTTCAGCTAAATCAGCATAAATTTCATCTGGTGTTACGCCTGTTATTTGTTGATAATGTTCAAAATTGTCCGCTGTAGTCAGGCCGGTAAGCACCAATATCGTCCGGCAGCCGGCTTTTACCCCGGCCGAAATGTCAGTCCGCATATTATCCCCGACAACTACAGCCGTCTCTGGTTTAATTCCCAGCAGTGCAGTTGCATAGGTGACCAGGTGCGATTCCGGTTTGCCGATGACTACGGGGGACACACCGCTTGCGGCTTCAATCGCCGCCCCCAGTGATCCCGCTCCCGGCATGACCCCATCATCGGAAGGCAGCATCAAATCCGGGTTCGTCAGCACAAATTTCGCACCTTCCTGAATCCAGCGGGAAGCCTGCGCCAGTGAATCATATGTAAAAGAGCGGTAAATCCCTTGCACCACATACTCCGGTTTCTCCGTCACAATTAACAATCCTGCAGCTGTACAAGCTTCAATCAATCCCTCTTCCCCAAGTATCGCCACCCTTGCCTTTGGTGATTCCTCGGCAACATAACGTGCTGCAGCCATTGAGGAAGTGCAGACCTCTTCCGCCTTGGCTTCAATGCCCATCCCGTTCAGATGTGCGGCGACAGCCGCCGCTGTCCGTGACGAATTGTTTGTTACAAACAGAAAGGGGATTCCCGCTGAGCGCAGTCCTGCTATCAGTCTGTCAGCGCCGGGAATCATCACGCCTCCGTGAAATAATGTCCCGTCAAGATCAATCAGCAAACCTCCGATATCTTTCATACCGCTCCCTCCATCCCCAGAATATTAATTAATGCAATTAATAAATCACTCAATTAATTAACATTAAATGAACCGCAGCAATAGCAGACAAACCCGCAACTGTTCGGCATTTTCTCTATTGCTTCGTGCTGTTTTAACGAGTCTAATCTTTAAAATTTAACATACATCGTCGAACGATAGCGAACCGCTGTCCTGTTGGTCTTTTTATGGCAGTACAGTGTCATTTCCTGCGCTTTCCCGGAAAATAATTTAATTCCCCGGGCCATTTCCCGCTGGCTTCAGGGAGTTTCGCCGATACACCGGAAAGGTGCAGAACTCTTCTGCGAGCAGTGTATTCGGGAAGATCGCCTGCGCCTCTTCCAGCAGTGGAGCAAGCTCTTCCTGCGAAATATAACGTGAGCTGAAGTGTGTCAGTAACAGTTCCCGTCCTTCCGCTTCATGGGCAAGCATAGCCGCCTGCCGGGCAGTGCTGTGATGATATTGATAGGCCATATCCGCCAGTTCATGGGCGAAGGTTGCCTCATGTACGATAAGATCAGCACCCTGTGCCAGCGGTAGACTTCCCTTACAAGGCCGTGTGTCGCCCAGAATAGTCACGATGCGTCCTTTTTTCGGCTCGTTGACCACATCTGCAGCGCGAATGAGCGTCCCTTCATCGGTAACGACATCTTCACCTTTCTTCAGCTTGCCGTAAAGCGGCCCCGGCTTCAACCCATAGCTTCGAAGCAGTTCTGTATTGAGACTTCCCGGACTGTCTTTCTCTGTTACCCTGTAACCGTAGCTGTCAATCCGGTGCTCCAGCAGGCCAGCCTCCACCTTAAAGCTGTCGTCTTCAAACACGAGACCTCCGGTATGCTCTACAATATCAAGCTTATATGGAATACGGGACTGGCTGACGGATAATGAAATGTCCAGAAAAGCCTTCAGGCCCGGTGGACCATATACAGTTAGCGGAGCAGTTCCACCCTGATATCCGCGGCTCGACAGCAGACCCGGTAAGCCAAACAGGTGATCACCGTGCAGATGGGTAATAAACAGCTTCTCCAGCTTACCCAGCCGCAGTGGAGAACGCAAGACCTGGTGCTGAGTGGCTTCTCCACAGTCAAACATCCAGAAACTGCGCCGTTCCTCAAGCAGTCTTAGGGCAATTGAGGTAACATTGCGCTGTAGGGTCGGCACACCTGCATTAGTGCCCAGAAAATAAACCTCCATAATAATCCTCCTCTCTTTTTTCTGTAAAGACAAAAACATCTTCCTTACACCTATGAAATGCATTCTACCTCTTTTACGAAATGAAATCATCTTTCTCTGCATTTCTTCCGCTCCAGCTTCGTTCCCAGCAAAAAACCTCCCGATTACGGGAGGTTCCGCTTAGTAGGATTTCCACCTTCAGACCAGTCCATGGGGATTGGGAAGCTTACAGCTTCTCTACGTTGAAATACTGCGCTTCTGGATGGGCGAAGACCATCGCTGATACTGACGCCTCCGGCTCCATCATGAAGCCTTCGGTAAGATGGACACCGATATCCTCAGGCATAAGCAGCTTGAACAGCGGCCCTTGATCCTCCAGATCCGGGCAGGCCGGATATCCGAAGGAAACGCGGATCCCCTGGTACCGCGCACCATGTCTCTGCTTCATCGTCATATCTGCAGGATCCGGGAAGCCCCAGGTATCCCGCATCATGTGATGAACACGCTCAGCAAGCCCTTCAGCAACCTCAAGCGCCACTGCCTGCAAAGCATGGGAACGGAGGTAATCCCCCTTCTCTTTCAGTTCAGTCGACAATTCACGGACACCGTGACCGGCGGTAACGACCAGGAACCCGACATAATCCATAATTCCGCTCTCCACTGGCTTCAGGAAGTCGGCAAGACAGAGAAACGGCTCGACATTCTGCCGCGGGAAAGTAAAGGTATGCAGAACCTCTGCAGTGTTCTGCGGGTTATAGATCAGTATATCGTTACCCTGGGACTGTGCCGGGAAAAATTGATACATGGCATGAGGCTTAATGGTGCCCTCCAGCATCGCGTGATGCAGGATGTCATCCACTGTCTCCTTCAATTCAACGGTGCGGGCATCCCCGGCGGCAAGCTGTGCTTCCACCGAACCGCGTAATCCCAGGTGATGGCCCAGCAGCATCTGCATATTCACATATGGAATGATATGACCTAGCGGATAGCCGCGCAGCACATGGCGCTCTACGTCCGGCGGAATGAATACAGGTGCATCTGCTGAAATCTTGGACCGGACGGCCCGGGTCAGCACCGGAAGCTCCTGCTGCGGTGCCACCGCAACCGCCGCCTCCGCTTCAAGGCGGACCTCTTCTTCAATCTTGGCCCGCTCCAGCGGATTCATCAGCCGGTTAGCGATATCCAGACCATCCATCGCATCTTTAGCGTACAGTACCAGGCCGTCATATTCAGGCCGGATACGATTTTTAGTGAATTTACGGGTCAACGCGGCACCGCCTACCATGATCGGCACATCAATACCTGCTGAGCGCAAATCCTGGGCAGTCAGGACCATCTGCTGCGCCGACTTGACGAGCAGGCCGGATAGGCCGATCGCATCGGCCTTCTCCCGGCGGAAAGCTTCAATGATATTTTCAGGTGGTACTTTTATACCCAGATTAACGATCTGGTAACCATTGTTGGAGAGAATGATCTCCACAAGGTTCTTACCGATATCATGGACATCCCCTTTGACGGTGGCTAGCATAATCTTGCCTTTCACCGATGTCTCGTCCTTCTGCATAAACTGCTCCAGATGGCCGACAGAGGCCTTCATTACTTCAGCGCTTTGCAGCACTTCAGCGACAATCAGCTCATTGTTGTTAAATAACCGGCCCACCTCGGACATTCCAGCCATAAGCGGCCCGTTGATGATTTCCAGCGGACCACTTTTGGTCAGCGCTTCGTTAAGATCAGGTATCAGCCCTTCCTTCGTTCCTTCAACCACATAGGAAGCGAGCCGTTCTTCCAGCGAAAGATTGGAGATCTTCTCTTTCTTCTCAACCTTTTTCTCACGGAACGCAGCAACGAAGGCAGACAGAGTCTCATCATTCGTATTGTAAATCAGCTGCTCAGCCAGATGGCGCTCTTCTTCCGGGATGGAAGCATAACGCTCTACCTTCTCCGTGTTCACGATGGCATAGTCCAGTCCGGCCTTCGTGCATTCATACAGGAAGACCGAGTTCAGCACCTCGCGGCCCGCTTCCGGCAGTCCAAAGGAAACGTTACTGATCCCCAGTATCGTATGCACGGAAGGCAGGGCTTCCTTAATCATGCGGATACCGTCGATGGTCTCCTTAGCAGAGCCGATATACTGCTCATCCCCTGTACCAACAGGGAACACGAGTGTATCAAATATCAGGTCCTCAGCCGCCAGCCCATATTTGTTCACCAGCAGATCATAGGAGCGTTTGGCAACCTCCAGCTTGTCTTCCGCTTTAATGGCCTGTCCGGATTCATCAATCGTGCCTACGACAATCGCAGCCCCGTATTTATGAATCAGCGGTGTAACCAGTTCGAATTTTTCTTCACCATCTTCAAGGTTAATGGAGTTAATAATCGCTTTACCCTGGCAATATTGCAGCGCCAGATCAATAACCTTGGGATCGGTTGTATCGATCATCAATGGAACCTTCACCTTTTTGACTACCAGCTCCAGAAACAGCTTGATGTCCTCGATCTCATCGCGGTCCGGATCCTGTACGCAGACGTCAATGACCTGAGCTCCACTCTTGACCTGTGCCCGGGCAATCTCCGAGGCTTCCTCGTATTTCCCTTCCACGATCAGCCGCTTGAATTTCCGCGAGCCGAGTACATTCGTACGCTCACCTACCATATAAGGACGGTTGTCACTCTCAACGTAAACAGGCTCAATGCCTGACAATGCCGGCGGATGACTTCCCTCCAGCTGGCGCGGCGGATAAGCCGCTAGTGTCTCTGCCATCGCCCGGATATGATCCGGTGTCGTTCCGCAGCACCCGCCGGCAATATTCAGCCAGCCCTTCTCGGCAAAACCTGCCAGCTTGCGGGCAAGCGAATCCGGTGACTCATGATAGTTCCCGTTCTCATCCGGTAACCCGGCATTGGGATAGCAGCTAACTGCTGCCGAAGAAATTGCCGAGAGCGACCGGATATGATCGCGCATAAACTCGGGTCCGGTTGCACAGTTCAGCCCGATGGAGATCGGCTTCAGATGCTCCAGCGAGATATAGAACGCCTCAATATTCTGTCCAGCGAGCGTCGTGCCCATCGGTTCGATAGTACCCGAGATCATGACTGGCAAAGTGATGCCTGCCTTCTCAAAGGCGTTGCGGATGCCGATGCTTCCGGCTTTCACATTCAAAGTATCCTGGGAAGTTTCCAGCAGCAGGGCATCCACTTTGCCGTCAATCAGCGCTATAGCCTGCTCCTCGTAGCTATCCACCAGCTCCTGGAATGTTACGCCTCCGGTGACCGAAAGCGTTTTTGTTGTCGGACCCATCGCCCCGATTACGTAACGCGGGTGATCGGGCGTTTCAATCTTTTCAACAGCATTTCTGGCCAGCCTCGCAGCTTCCAGGTTAATCTCCCGGGCCCGCTGAGGGATATCGTATTCGGCAAGCACAACCGAGGTTGCGCCGAAGGTATTCGTCTCGATCAGATCTGCGCCTGCTTCAAGATATTGTTCATGAATAGTCTGTATAACCTCCGGACGGGTGAGCACAAGCATCTCATTACAGCCATCCAGCTCATCCCCGCCAAAATCTTCACCGGTAAGTGGCACCTGTTGAATCATCGTGCCCATTGCTCCGTCTAAAATCAGTATCCGCTGCTGCAAGCTTTCAGCAAGTGTGTATTTAGCCACTTCATATCCCCCCAGTAAAACATTAGAGTAAGTTTAGCAGAATAAAGCGGAATCGAAAAGCCTTCCTTTCCACTCTGCATAATAGTTTTTCTTTATAGCCAGCCTCTATCTCTATTTCATTATGGCTGCACTGTAAGTTCTTTAGTCGGCATAGAGTGCTGTGTTCTAGCTGTTACATGCGAAGTCACATCATAGTTGCCTTCCTTCATCAGGATCGACTCAGCTTTATATGTACCGTTGCCGGAGAGCTTGCCTTCAAGCTCCTGCTTGTCTTCTTCATTATTTTTATTCACAATCTCAAAAAGCACCGCCTTCGCATCATCCACAGCTTCACTGCCCTGGGTAACCACAGCCTCAAAAACTACCTTTTGATTTACCGACACGTCCCCCGGATTCCAGCTCAGCTCGACGTGAATCGGTTCCATAGAGTGCTCTGATCCGTCATGCATATGGCTTGATTCTCCATTATTACCTGAACAGCTTACAATCATTGACATCGCCGCAATCGTAAAAAGAGCAATCAGCTTCTTGGGTTTCATCATCCGGAGTCCTCCCGACCAAGGTAGAATTTATAATGATATTTCCAGCTTGCGGTTGCATTCTTTTACTATTATACACAACATATTCGCAATTTTAGAAGATTGCTTAAACTTTCACGCCTTTTTCGTGAAGTTAGTCATTTACAGATGGATTCTCTCCCTATAATTGACCAACCTCTTGCTTTGAGCGCAAAAAAGCCAGCATCCCATTAGGGGATACCGGCTTCACAAAGGTTACACTATAGCGATTGTACCAGGGGGAGGAGCTCAGAGAGATGGCCGATTCTATAATCCGGCTGAATCTCAGGATTTGGTAATTTGCCAGTACGGTTAATCCAGACAGTAGTCAAGCCAGCGGCCAAGCCGCCCTTAATATCCGTCGTGAGTTTGTCGCCGACCATCATCCCTTGTTCAGGGGTTACATCCAGCAGCGAAAGAGCATGCAGGAAGATATCCTTGTCCGGCTTTCCTTTGCCAAAGCTGCCTGAGATGACTACATGATCAAAATAGTGGATAAGCTCCGGCACTCCGTCGAGCTTCTCCTGCTGCAGTGACGGGCAACCATTCGTGAGCAGCAGCAGCTTCACTTTACCACGGAGCGCATCAAGCACCTGTAACGTCTCTTCATACATGTAAGGCAGGCTACGGCGCTCGGCAGCAAACCTGTCTGCCAGCGTTTCGGCAAGCACCTCATCTTCGACACCGAGGGAGGCCAGACCACGCCGCCACGACTCTTTACGGTATACAGGAGCCAACTGCTGGAGCTTACGGAACTCCGGTTGTTCTCCAGCTGAGAAATTGGACCAAAGTGCTTCATAAGGATTAATCCCGATCATCTTTGTGAAAGGGAACGTCTCATAAGTCTCATAAAGATTCCTGGCTTCCCTGCGAACGGCAACTTCAAGCTCTTTAGGATCAATGGAGTCACCTGCAGCTTCACATGCATTGCGGAAGGCTTCTTCAACACTCCGTTCATCCCAGAGCAATGTATCGTCAAGATCAAATAGTACGGCGGTAATTGGCATTAGACTTCTCCCTCTCCCTATGCTGTTATATCTTCCTACTCGTGTACTACTTCGATATTATTGGCTTTGCCGAACTCCTCCAGGCGTACACCCATGGCCTCAGTGTTATACCGGTTAATCAGCTTGGAGAAAATCCACTGTTTGCGCTTGCCCTTATATTTAAGCACAACCACTCCACGGGACAATGTGATCTTCTCAATATCTCCCGCCTGCAGCCAGCGTTCACGGTTATACTTAATCGTAGACACTCTGTTGCGCTCAACCTTCAGATACGGACGCCGGAAGAATAGAAGTGCCGCCAGCGCAAAGTAAAGAACGACGCCCAGCCAATTGGCAAGGATGCCGCTGCCTCTGGCCTCGTCGATCGAGCCTACCACCCAGAACATAATTCCAAGCAGCATTAGAACAACAGGAAATACAATGTTGCGGCCCTTAAAGATATCACTGTTTTTCGCAGCTGATTTTGACGAAGAAGCATAAATGGAATCCTTGCCCTGCTTCTTTCTTTGCTTGTTGACCTGCTGTGTGTTGCGTTGAACCATTCTTTCCCAAGAACGGGCCATGTCAGTTCCCCCTAGTCATCCTGTAATATCTATGAAAAAGACACACTGGACTAATGTTTGAGTCCCTTGTTGCCTTGTTCATGCTCATCATTATCCACGATTTCAATGGTATCGAGCTGGGCCCGGAAGTTGCTGCGGATGTTGCCCAGATAAATCTCGCGGAGCTTGGCCCGTTCAGCCAATTCCTCTTCACTCAGGCCGCCATTCTTCTGTTTGCGTGCCAGTTCATTGATGCGTGCGACCAATTCGTCAATATTCAATGCTTTCCCCTCCCCTATAAATTCATTCTAACTTTGCCATGAGAAAAAGAGCTTGTCAAGGTCTGCCCCCTGAAAGCTCTTTACGTCAGTCTATACTGCTTATGATGAAGTTAATACACAGGCAATGTCAGTATATCTCCGGCCTGAATGTTCCCGTTCTTCAAACCGCTTGTTTTTTTAATTCCTTCTATATATACGACCGTCTTCATACCCGCTGGTTTGTTCTTAAGGGCGATACTCCAGAGCGTGTCTCCGCGTTCAACTACTACCCGTTTCTCCTGCTTCACTAATGATGCTGAACTTGCAAAAACATTACCAACAACTGTAAATCCGGATACAACAAGCATAAAGACCAGCACAAGCTTCACGAGATATTCTTTACGGCATAATCCTAAGATCGCTGCAAATAAAGCGGCGGCGGATTGTTTCATTTCATTCATATGATTAGAAGCAGATTGTCCTCTAGTAGATTCAACTTCACCGGCCTCTTCGTAGATGCTGCGGTATGTACTGTATTTTAACATTGTTATCGTCCTCCAAACACTTGTTCTTACTTTCGAAAATAATATAACACGAACATGTGTTTTGATCAATAGAATTTTTAGAACAATTGTTCGCTTTTTTTCCGTATCCATAAATGTGCCAGTTTCCAGCACCGGCTTTGCCTTTTCCCGCCATTTCCAAGCCGTTATTAGATACTAATATGGTAAAAAGCTACTATTTCCACTATTAATCTCAGATTGTTAGAACTTATGTTTGTACGAACGGAAGTTCTATGTTATAATTTTCCCAAACATACTATATGGGGTTGATTCCGATGTCAAAGATTTCGAGTCGTCAACTGGCGATCCTGGAATTTATACGTAACGAAGTCCGTAGCAAGGGTTATCCTCCGTCCGTCCGGGAAATCGGTGAAGCTGTAGGCTTGGCCTCAAGCTCCACAGTGCACGGCCATCTGGACCGGCTTGAGAAGAAAGGCCTTATCCGCCGCGACCCTACGAAACCGCGTGCAATTGAGCTGCTCGGCCAGGAAGATTCCGAGAATGTACATCAATTCGTACAGACGGTTACCCGTATTCCTGTCGTAGGTAAGGTCACCGCCGGGGTGCCGATTACCGCAACGGAGAATATCGAAGATTACTTCCCACTACCTTCCCACTATGTGGGGGACAACAAGGTATTTATGCTCTCCGTTCTCGGTGACAGCATGGTGGAAGCAGGTATTATGAATGGTGACTACGTAATTGTCCGCCAGCAACAGACTGCTGACAATGGCGATATCGTCGTTGCCATGACCGAAGAAGACGAAGCTACAGTCAAGACATTCTACAAAGAACGTGACCACATTCGTCTACAGCCGGAGAATCCGGCTTATGAACCCCTCCGTCTTAACCGCGTTACGATTTTGGGACGAGTTATCGGTCTCTTCCGCGATATCCATTAATATTTTTGTTCATATTTAAGGGCTGCTTCGCTTTTTCAAGTGAAGCAGCCCTTTCCCCTTTTCAAATGGTCATTTTACTCATTGCGAACATTTGTTCTATTTATCTCATATAACATTTCCTTTGAACAGCAACAGCACTCCGCACATATTCTGATATCAAAGGAGTGCTGAACCTATGCCTAATTATCGGATTATTGTTGATCTGTCGCAGCGCATGCTATATTTGCTTGACAATAACATCGTTACCCGAGGGTTCCCTGTCGGTATTGGCACCATACTTACCGTTTCACCGGCGGGAGAATACACTATCATTAACAAACAGCCCAAGCCTGGCGGACCCTTCGGTGCATTCTGGATGGGTCTATCCAAACCACATTACGGCATTCATGGAACGAATGACCCTTCCTCCATCGGACATATGGTCTCCCATGGCTGTATCCGCATGTACAATGAGGATGTGCTGGCCCTTGCAGCAATCGTACCTATTGGAACACGGGTTACAATAAGGGAGTAACAGTATGGTGGTCAGACAAAAAGCAAAAACACCCAAAGGATCACAAAAAAATGATCGAGGGTGTTTTTCATAGTGCTTAATATTGGTCCTTCCTGTCTGCTGATTCATACCGGTCGCGTATTTCACGATTTTTAGCATATATGTACAAATCCAAAGCTATTATTCCTCTCCTGGCAAGTTTAACCAACAGTACGAATGCGTAAATACAAGCTACAACCGATATGAGCCACATCAATACGCTAAATACGCCAATTCCATTAATGAAAAAATTACCTCGATGCACAGACAACTTTCACTCACTCCCCTGTATTCTTGAATATGAAAATACCCCACCGTTCTGGCAGGGTACAGTTATTTCGTCATCATACTGTTGTATGGAACAAATTGTATATGATCTTTATTTCAACAGCTTCGGCTTAGGCTCTATCGGAAAGGCTGGTTTGTTGTGTTTCGGCAGCCTCATCAGAAGAACCATGTCCAGGTCCCAGCAAATTCAGCACAATCACACCAATGACGATTAAGGTTATTCCTATTACGCTGCCTGTATTTATTTTTTCTTTCCAGATCAGTACTGAGATCAGAACTGTAGCTACCGCTCCGATTCCAGACCAAATTGCATAGGCCGTATTTAATGGAATAGCCTTCAATGACAACGACAAAAAGAAGAACGAGCAAATGAAACTAATCAGCATTACGATTACAGGGATTATTTTGGTGAATCCTTGCGATGCTTTGAGCATCGAAGTTCCTACAAGTTCGCTGGCAATGGATATCGCCAAAAACAGATACGGCACTTACTTCTCCTCCTTTACTCCGTCCATCAATTCTTTGTAAATGCGTTCTTTTAACTCCAGATCTGGCGGTGCCAGTCCAAACTTTTCCGCAAACCAGAGTCCGTCGGTCGCCAGTCGGGCAATGGTTGCCCACAGTGGATCCACACCGTCATTTTCAAAATTATGTTGCCATTCAGCATATTTCTCCTGTATGTTTGTCAACAAGCCGGGATTCGTAAATAAAGCTGCTGCCAGCACCGAGTTCATGTCACTGCCTTCTCCAAAACCATAAAAAGTAGATTCAATGTATGCCCTGCTCCATTTACCAGCTTGTTGCTGGTCATGCTCTACACGGCTCTGAACATCTTCCGTAAAGTTTCGGGTCAGCTCATCCACCATACCGGAAACCAGTTGCTCCTTGTTAGGAAAGTGATACAGTAAACCGCCTTTGCTAACGTTAGCCGCTTTGGCCACAGCTTCCAGAGTTAAGTGTTCCACCCCTTGATCACGAACAATGGAGGAGGCCGCTTGCAAAATCATTTTTTTCTTGGAGCTGTTGTTATGTATAGTCACCTTATCACCCCGATTTCAACTGTACCGTCTGGACGGTTTTTTGTCAAACCAATATAAGTATAAATAACCTGGCTTTTCCGCAAGCAGAAAATAAAATAAAGAGAATACGCCATACGCTTGCAATGCCCACAAAACGGGTAATAAATACCATATATAGTTTGAAGATCACTTATGTAAGGTGAATGAATGGGCTATCCTAAAGTTATACAGGAATTCACCCTTACAGGCGGGAGGAAAAAGATGAAAAAGAACAAACCATTCTATAAAATCTGGTGGTTCTGGGTGGTTTTAATAGCCGCCGGCATCATAGGGTTGGTAACCACCGGGAACGAGGACAAGTCAGATGATCCTACTGCTTCGATTACGGCGCTAGCAACACCGATGGTTACTGCCAAGCCAACCACTGAATCAAGTCCATCTCCAGCAACAGAACCAACGTCTAAGGCTACAGCAGAACCTACAACTGCCCCACCCCCTTCACCCTCAGCCGAACGAACTGTCAACCCCACTCAAGCAACGTCTGCTGATCAAGTACCTTTATCTGCTGATGAGGTGCTGGCTTACACTGCCAATCTTACAGGTAAAACTTTTATAAAAGATGTAAACGTCGGGACAGACAATATAACGGTTACTTTTTTTGAGACCTACCAAGCATATAAAGAAGCGAACCCAACCTCCGGCATTACAAAAGAAGATTACATCGATTACTTTTCTACAGGCGACCAAATAAACAAACTGCTTATGGAAGAAACAAGCCGATTATTCGCGCAATTCCCCGGAGCTGCTTCGATTGACATGGTGATTCCATACGATGGGAAAATCTATTCCGTAGCTCTCACGCAAGGAGAAATCGAGCGATTTTATAACGTGGACTTCAGTACACTGGCTTCCAATGAAATATGGAGAGAGAAAGTTAGCAAGCCACACTTCAACAAAAGAGAACGGCAACAATTCGTTGAGCAGTTCGTCCAAGTAAATTAACAAGGAGTTTGTGATGTACACCGATTAATTGTATAATCTACTAAATATTAACTAGGAGTGATCGCAATGAGTAAACTCACGCGTTCAGATAAAGCTATCGTTTCCTTTTTACTTGGATTCGCCTCCCTGTTCATTATTGCGTTCTTCGTAATTCGATATATTGTGCAAAATGTTTCATTTGCTCCATAAAATCCATATTTACTTGCGGCACTTGTCTGGGAAAAACTTAAACCATAGACATCAATACCCCGTCATTATAATCACTGACGGGGTATTGTTCGTCAAAGGATGGTGAACTATTTTCTCAATGATCAATTGATAGTTTTGCACACCCAGTGGTGCTGTTTCTACAAACAATTCTTCAAGTGTTATATTATTATCAAAAACATTAGTTACCAGACACCAATTAAGGCCATCAATCCCACCCTATGTTTCTGCCATTTCATCATCTCCTACCAGATCTGCTTTATACTTTTCTTGGGAGATGTTAATGCGTAGATTAATAACACCCGGCTAAACATTTTTTTAGTTATCGCGCTAAGTAAACTGACAGGATCGGAGTAAAAATAATGAATAACATATTAATAGTTGAGGATGATATCGCCTTGAGCGATGGTATTGTCATTGCACTCAAAGGGCCACATATAACCATCATGCAAAAGCATGACATTACCTCTGCAAAAGAACAATTAAAAACTACTGCCTTTGATTTAGTAATTCTAGATGTTAATTTGCCGGATGGAAGCGGGCTGGATCTTTTAACTTACATACGCAAATCAACAACGATGCCAGTCATCGTTCTAACTGTTCATGATCTGGAAACGGATATTGTCACTGGCTTTGAGCTGGGTGCCGATGATTATATCACTAAGCCTTTTAGTCTTATGGTATTAAGGGCCAGAGTAGGAGTTCAACTAAAAAAAGCCAGACACCCGCACCCCGACACCATTCAAGTTGACGATTTCTACTTTTCATTTGATAAGATGAAATTTTTGAACAATGGTAATCCGGTCGAGCTTAGCAAAACCGAGCAAAGGCTACTTCGTATCTTGATTGACAATCGGGGAATTACCGTTTCCCGCGATCGTCTGGTGGACAGCATCTGGACAGATGGAGCTGAATATGTAGGTGAAAATGCCCTGTCTGTGACGATAAAAAGGCTGCGTGATAAACTCGAAGAGAACCCCTCCGCTCCTTGTTATATCAAAACCGTCTATGGGATCGGTTATACATGGGCTATAAAATGACAATCTTGAACTATATATGTATTGGAATTGCCGTTACTGCACTTATAGCAGCAGCTGCTGCGATTATGCTATACCGCAAAAACATCGACAAAACAATAAAAACATTTGAGAACATGATTGATACTGCGATTGACGGCAATTTTTCAGAGAAGGTTTTTGACGAATCCGTTATATCTGCGTTAGAAGCAAAGCTCGCCCATTTTCTAGCGCTTTGTTCTGTATCTTCTAAAAATTTACTTGCGGAAAAGAATAAAATAAGCGAACTCATATCCGATATTGCGCATCAAACGAAAACACCTATCTCGAATATCTTGCTATATTCTCAAATTCTCAGTGAATACGAATTACCTCAAGATGGTTCTACTTGTGTAAAGGCCCTGTCAACACAAGCTGAGAAGCTTCATTTCCTGATTCACGCCTTGATGAAGACATCACGCCTGGAAACGGGGATTATCAAGCTAATCCCAAAGCAAGGCTCCGTCCAAGAGCTGATGGATGCTGCGTTGGAGCAAATTATGCCAAAGGCGAACGGTAAAGAAATCACGGTTGTTAGAAAATGTACAGCAGCGCTGGCTTGGTTCGATCTAAAATGGACGGTCGAAGCTGTCTACAATATCTTGGATAATGCTGTGAAGTATACAAAAACCAACGGAAGCATTTCCATTAGTGTAGATGTTTTTGAATTGTTTTGCCGAATTAATATTACCGATAATGGTATAGGCATTGCGGAAGAGGAGCAGGGTAAAATATTCATGCGTTTTTATCGCTCTCCTGCTGTTAACACGCAAGAAGGTGTGGGCATTGGCCTCTTTTTGGCAAGGGAAATCATCGCGGCTGAAGGAGGTTATATCAAGGTATCTTCGCATCCGGAAAGAGGATCTACTTTCTCCATTTTTCTTCCTATGGATCAATAATTCTTTCAACACTGTTAGATTTCAGAAAGAATGTAGAAAGATTAGTAAGCTATTGTATGTACTGTAGAGAACTAAGTACATACATTTTTTGGTGTGGGAGGAGAACAACTTGCAAGTATTAGAAACCAAGGATCTAAAAAAAATTTATGGTAGCGGAGATACTGCGGTTCATGCATTAGACGGGGTGAACCTAAAGGTGGAAAACGGGGAGTTTGTCGCGATTATAGGTACATCCGGAAGCGGCAAGTCTACCCTGCTGCATATGCTTGGAGGACTGGACCGGCCAACCAGCGGAGAAGTCACGGTCGATGGCAAAAATATTACCTTGTTGAAAGATGAGGAATTGACCATTTTCCGCAGACGGAAGATGGGCTTTGTATTCCAGAATTATAATTTGGTGCCGGTCCTGAACGTATCCGAGAATATTGTGCTGCCTATTGAACTGGACGGAAAACAGCCTGACCAAGCCTATTTGTCTAAAATTGTGAATATATTGGGGCTTGAAAACAAATTATACAATCTGCCAAGTAATCTCTCCGGGGGACAGCAGCAACGGGTAGCCATTGCCAGAGCGCTGGCGTCGAAACCGGCTATTATTTTGGCCGACGAACCAACCGGCAACCTGGACAGCAAAACTAGCCTTGATGTTATGGGACTTATAAAGGTTTCCAGCCAACAGTTCGGCCAAACGATCGTAATGATAACACACAACGAGGAAATTGCCCAAATGGCCGACCGTATTATCCGCATTGAGGACGGTAAAATGGTTAGCGGTGGCAACAGATGATCAAAGTCAATAGTAATAAAGCAATCCGTAATCTATCGACTAATATTTTGAAGGCGAATAAAACCCGCAACATCATAGCGATTATCGCTATCGCCTTAACCTCGTTGTTATTTACCACCCTGTTCACTATGGGACTCGGCACGGCGGAAAGCCTGCAGCGGGCAATGATGCGGCAGGCAGGCGGAGATGGTCATGCCTCACTCAAATATCTAAACGAGGAGGAATTTAATCAGATCAAGGACCACCCTCTTATTAAGGAGCTGGCTTATGACCGCTTACTAAGCAAAAAAGTAACAAACGGGGAATTGTTAAAGCGTCATGCGGAGTTTTGGTATTATGACGATATTGGTCTGAAATTCGGATTTATTGAGCTTGAAGGCGGGCATAATCCGGTAGCAGAAAATGAAGTCATCATGGACTCCAAGACTGCGGAGTTACTAGACGTTCCCCTGAAAGTGGGGACACCATTAATCCTGAAGCTTGAGATACATGGCAAAGAGGTTCAGCGTGACTTTGTGCTCTCAGGCTGGTGGAAAAGTGACCCCGTGTTTAACGTGGGGCAAATCTTTGCTTCCAGAGCTTATGTAGATGCCAATTCCGAAGAATTGCGCAGTACATATAAGCAGGACTTTGATCAAACCGGAGTTATCAATGCTCTGTTAAAATTCGATAACAGCTTTGATCTCCGGGGAAAACTTGACAAAGTGATAACGGAAAGCGGTTTTTCCCTTGATAAAAATGCATCGAACTATCTCGACGGTAATGTTAACTGGTCATATCTCTCCACTAATTTCGCCATGGACACGGGAACCATCCTTGCACTAACTGCCGCTCTCCTGTTGATAATGTTGACCGGCTACTTGATTATTTATAACATATTCCAGATATCAGTCATGCGCGATATCCGCTTCTACGGACTTCTAAAGACTATCGGAACAAGCAGTAGGCAAATCCGCCGGATCATTCGCAGGCAGGCATTATTCCTCTCCTTGCTCGGGGTCCCTATCGGCTTACTCATAGGTTTTGTTGTCGGGAAATCACTTGTACCTTTACTTACGGAAAGATCAATGCACGCAAATGCTGAGATATCTGTATCCCCGAGCCCATGGATTTTTATCGGTTCCGCTCTGTTCGCAGTTATTACCGTCATCATCAGTACGTTAAAACCAGGCAGAATTGCCGCGAATGTTTCTCCTGTCGAGGCTGTAAGATACACAGATGGAAGTGCTAAGAGAACGAGTGGCGCCCACCTGAGGAAGTCAACCAATGGCGCTAAAATGCCTCTCATGGCTCGTGCCAACCTAGGGCGCAATAAGAAGCGGACAGCTCTGGTGGTGATCAGCCTTTCTTTAAGTCTGATCCTCCTGAATACTACATTCACGTTATCTCAGAGTATGGACATGGACAAATACTTATCAAAATTTAATGATACTGACTTTCTTATGGGGCATGCTGAATATTTTCAAGAACACTTCACCGGTTCTGATAACGCGACCACGGAAAGTTATATTCAAGCCGTACAGGCACAACCAGGTTTTAAAGAAGGCGGCCGCTTGTATAGTGGCAGTGATGTACTCACTATCGAGCATAAGGACAATAGTGAGGGGTATGAAGCAGATGCTCGCGGCAACTTACCTACAGTGGCTTATGGATTGGAAGAATTACCTCTTCACCGGCTGCAGTTGGTTGATGGCGAGCTGGATTTTAACAAGCTCGCTTCAGGAAAGTACATTCTGGAAGGAGTGCCGGCGGATGATAATAACAAGCCTGAGATGGAATACACTGAATATCAAGTGGGTGATAAGGTAACCCTTCATAACTATATGGGTTCAGTCAATAATCCCCAGGCTCAAGAATATACCAGTCATGAATTCACCGTACTTGGTCATGTAAGCATGAAAAGCACGAATTCTGGTACAAGTGCCGCATCCTACGCTAGCTTCTACCTGCCTGCGGATATCTATAAATCACTTGTGCATCAGCCTGCTGTGATGAGTTACGCCTTTAATGTATCCAGCGGTCACGAGGACACGATGGAAAGCTTTTTGAAGAAGTACACTGAAACTACTGAACTGACGATGCATTACAGATCCAAATCTATTGTAATGAATGAATTCACAGGTATGCAAAATACAGTAGTAGTGATTGGCGGAACACTTAGCTTAATTATTGGTTTAATTGGTGTGCTGAATTTTGCTAATGCGATATTAACTAGTATTTTGACCCGACGCCAGGAATTTGCCATCTTGCAAAGCATTGGTATGACCAATAAACAATTGAAAACAATGCTTATCTATGAAGGACTATACTATGTGCTTGGTACCAGTGTATGCACAATCTTATTAGGAAGTTTATCCTCACTCTTGATTGCAAAACCCTTCACTCATTTAATGTGGTTTATGAGTTATAAATTCATTATCTGGCCCTTGCTCGCTGTACTGCCTATTCTATTATTACTTGGAATCTGTATTCCACTCACCAGCTATTCTCTGAGCGGCAGGAAAAGTATTGTGGAACGGCTTCGGACAGCTGAATAACTAGCTAATTTCTCTTATTATTTTTTTATCTTAATACAAACAATCTATCATTCACTCTCATAAACTGTATTAGCCAAATGAGAGGATAGGTGAAATATATGAGTATTCAATTTTTAGATATGCGTATTGCCCAAGATAGCACGTCTGATACACCAGCGTTAGGGCTAAGTTCATCTTCTTTTCCCTACACTTTTGGAGATATCGGATTACAGACAACAAGTGTTTCCCCTGAAAATGTTAGCTTGGTCCGGGTGACACTAAATGCGTATGCCCGGCTAACGTTATCCGCTTCTTCAAGTTCAACTGTCGTCCCTAATGCTACCTTTACCATACTGCGAAACGGTACTCCGATCTTTTCTACCGTCTACCAAAAGCCAGCTACGCAATTTGAGACTATCTATGAAATGAGCGGACTGACCGCCGTTGACTACCCTCCTGCTGCAGATGTACTTTCAGGTCAAATCAGATATACCATTTATGTAGTCACTAATTATGGCATCACTTTAGGCGCAAGATGCTTCAGTGGGAGCGCAGTAGCAGGTAATGGGTAAAATGATCTTTTAGTTTGTATCCCCGGAGACTACGGGGATATTTTATTTAGTCACATCAATAATCTTATCTATCTTGATCCAATCCCAATCATCCTCTGAGACCCGCAGCTTTATACCGCGGCGCTCCTTGTCTACTCTCATAAAGCTCATCACAATCCCCCGGTACAATGGCAGCATATTTCTCCTTTAGAATAATCGTCTGACATGAGTAGCTTCTGCGCAGCATGGTTCAATTGTGCAAAAAAAGAACGTCCGCTATGGACGTTCTCTAATTTTCTTTATTCGTCTACACCATTCCAGCTAATTACGCATTACACTTTCTGTTTTACGCTCTTGACTTGCATGTAATGTTTTCATTGCAAATCTTGCTATCGGCTGCGCAACCAACAGTTCAATCCAAAATGCTATCCCAAAGTTTCTTGGCCAGATGTGAAGGAAGTTTTTAAACGGTTCTAGGCTTATTTGTTTGGTCCCAACCCATGTGCCGATAATCGATAATACAATAGATAACACTGTGACATTCAATAAAGTATTCAATAGAACCCTAGCATTAAATCCATCGGTTTGTCCCATGAATTTTGGCATTACTTTCCCAACCACTGGTCCTGCAACTAATCTTACCAATAAAACTACGATTATCCACATGAACGGAATAATCTTTAGTGTATCTATATACACTTCCTTACTGAAACCAAGTTCCAATCCCACAATAATAGGAGCAATAGTATTTACTGAAATAATTGAAATAATCAATAAAAATAGTATACCTTCTTTTGCGTCTCTAGGCAGTCTTGTGTCTCCATGCATGGTTTGTCATCTCCGTGAATAATATTTCAGATGGCAGACGTATCATGAGACATATATTTTCGGTCAATAAAAAACCGATATCTCTACACACTGATCTAATAATCATAACATTTTCCTCAAATGAATGTAAGACGTTCTACTTAAAATGTATTAAATCCCCCTGCTGGTTAGTTCAATAATAAGCATTCGCAGTATGGTTATTTAATTATCCCTCGTACATTTCGTCAGTGGATATTGTGGGGATGGATCATTTTATTTTTTATTGCCGGGTATAAATTCGGCTGGTTTAATTGGGGTTGATACGACCTTCATCAGTATTCAGAAATGCTTCAGCATTTTTGAACTTGTCTATCCTGCGGATTTCCCACTACTCCTTGAAGGCGATACAGAGCAGCACTCCTAATACTTTCCGTTTAGTCATATACCTCATATACTCCGGCCTCAAATGGACCGACGGTTGCTGAGCATGATTCTTAATGCAATGCCTTAATATCCCTCCCTAGGGCTATGACAGCCCTCTATTAAACTCAAATAAATACCGTCCTGTGGACGAACCTTTTTACATAGCTTCATGCCAAAGTTTCTTGATGCCTGAATCTCACAAAATGCAAGCTTTGATAATACGATCTCTATCCCTTTACCAGCCAATACCCCTGTAGTCATCGGGCAGGTTGGCCTCGAAGTAACTGCTGCAAGTGGAACTATACGAGTACAATTTTCAGGAATTGCCGAGCTCGCATTTTCAGATACTCCACATTTGACTCAGTCATTGCCTTCTCCATTGTAAGAAGTGCAGAAGTTTCGCCGGTCTTTTACGCCTTATACTCCGTAAGTGTCTCTGAAGCAAACCCAAATGCTGTACAGGTCATTAATATTACCGCAGCAGATTTTGATGTTCCCTTTCCACCGTCAAATGAATTAGTTTATACCCTATTTCTTTTTTGCACAGCAGATGCGACTCGGATAGGTATCGAGAGCTTTAATGCCGTTGCCTACTCAGATTAAGCAGTCTCTTTCCCACTCGTGAACCTGGGTACGGTTAATGACTTAGGTTACTTATAATGTTCTGAACACTACTTAATACCTTGCTAATAAAGGTTTTATTAAATGTATTTTATTCTTTCTATTATATGTGGGCGTTTTGTGGGCACTATTGTGTGCATATATTATGATGTCACTTCCCATTATAAGGAGAGTGAACTATAGATTCTATAACCCCGCCAGTATACTGACGGGGCTTTGATTATGCAGACCGACAAACTCTTTTTAAATATGCACAAGCATTTAATCCTTCCTCTCATAAAATATGGCATCTACTAAGAGAGGTTAGGTGAATAAGATGAGTATTCAGTTTTTGGATATGCGCATCTCACAGGATAGTGTAGTGGATACACCAGGTATTAATTTGGTCCGTTCGGGTGCGATTTTCGGTGACATTGGACTTCAAACCTCAAATGTTACACCTGCAAATGCAAGCTTGGTAAGGGTCACTTTAAATGCTTATGTAAGGCTTAGTGTTGATGTTAGCGTTATAGTTCAGAATGATGTTACTTTTAGCGTCTACCGCAATAATACATTAATCTTTAGTACAACGTACCCGGGAAACATCAATAATACAGTGACACAATACGAAATGGTAGGAATAACCGCTGTTGACTTTCCGCCGGCTAGTGATGTGCTCACAGGCCAAATTCAATATACCATTTTAGCATCTGCCATTAGGACTGCAACTCTAGGAGCAAGAAGTTTCAGTGGAATTGCAGTAGCAGGTAATGGATAATGATCGTTCAAAGTAGTGTCCCCGGAAATTTCGGGGATTATTTTTTTATCACATTATTTAAGATGATCCTTTAACACTTCTCCGAGCTCAGTTGTATACTTGTTCAGCCGCAGGCTAATCTCAGTCCGCATAACATCACGAGTTATGCCAAAACGTTCCTGATAGCCTCTATTATAGATTATACTGTAAGTGATGAAATCGTCCTGAGTATCCTCCACGACTTTAATGTTCCGTTGCTTCAGCGCTTGCCGCAGTTGGTAGACCTCCTGAATGATTCGCTTTTGAATATACCTGCCGGTTAAAATATACGACCTGCTGAGTAAATTACCAGAATGTTCGACCTCTTTCAGGCTTTTGGCAACCAACGTGTCTATGTAAGGGAGCAGTATAAGATCCCGGACCATTTCCCTTTCTTCATTTGTGAGCATTTTCCCGTCAGTGTTTACGCTCATAACTATCGCCTCCTAGCTCTAGTATATGCGAACATACGTTCTTTATCCTACAGTAAGATATTCAATAGTTGGGATAAAAAAGAAAACGCCTTTGTTCACTCACTTTATTGCAGATATAGACATATATGTTTAGACAATCCTTGTTAAGTTTTGTAAAGTGTCTATCTATAATACATATTAGGGGTGTAATAATTGAGAAGATTAAAACTATTGTTAGTGTTAGTATTAATGTTTGCGGCTTTACCTATGCGGGAGGCTTTTGCTAATTCTGATGGTTTGTTACGGGGTAAATTAATGAATCTTGGAGCAGACAAGTCTAGCATTTCACTATCATTGGATAACTTTACGGATGGAAGAGAAGATTATGGCGCTTCCGTAGGTGCAAGTGGTTCAAGCACAGATACTCTATGGTATGAGTTTTCTACACCTGCAGAAATATCATCATACCAATTCTTAGCATACCAAGTAAGCATTAAAAAAAATGTTGGATACCGTTTAGAATTATTTGATTCATCAGGGATTTTACTTTGGAGTACCGAAAACGTAATTGCTACTGGTGTAAAAACTGACATCGCTAGGTTTACAGATGTTAAAAAGTTAGTTTATACAAATACGAGCGCCGAACCAAATTCAGTTTTTGAAATTGAGGTTTTCGGTGGTTCCACACCTACAACGCCCACAACTCCAGAACAACCAACTGGTGATAGAGCGATACTTGTAATAACTTTAGTTACCGGGACAGAAAAAGAGTATGATCTTCCAATGAATGAAGTTAACTCCTTTTTAACTTGGTTTGATGCCCGTGATGCAGGTAGAGGCCCTGGGATGTATGCAATTGATAAACATAGCAACAACAAAGGCCCCTTCAAAAAGCGTAAAGATTATGTCGTATTTGATAAAATACTTACCTATGAAGTAAGTGAGTACACAGCAGCAGAATAAACAAAAAAAGTCCGCCGACCGATAAGGTTGACGGGCTTTCAATTTTCCGAAAGAGATGCATTTAGATAAAGCACGTACTAAGAATAATAACCAACAAGATAAACAGAACCAGAATTGCAGTGGTAGAAGTAAAGCCACCATATCCCCCAGCAAATTCACCCATTACAGTCTCCCCTTTGTAATTGAATAAAATTTAGAATATACAGGCTTTTGTAATGATGACCAACAAGATAAAGAGTACCAAGATTGCACCTGTCGACGTAAAAGGACTTATACATTTAACTTCTTTTTCATGTTCACAGCCATATCCTCCAACAACTCCACTCATTCGTTATTCCTCCTCTGCAATTGGATACAACTTATAATATGTGGGATTTTTATCTGTGCTTGGGTAAATAGGAATCAAATTATGGGGGAATGAACACAAAACTGGCTTGTTGCGGAGTCCAGTGTTTACAGAGTATTTTTATATAAACAGAAAAAAAGCTCGCCGACCAGTTAAGGTTGACGGGCTTTTGAAACTCATCCAATCGATATACCAGAATAGGTAACCGGTCCAGTAACACTGGCAGTATTCAGTAAAATATTGAGACTGTTATTGGCCACGCCTAAAGAATATGCATGATACCCTTCTGGAACGCTTCTATCCAAATATGAAATAGTAATAGGTTGAATTGCTGAAATCGAAAGTCCACTAGCTCCCACATTGAAAATAGGTTGTCCATCTCTGTACAAAGTGAAAATCACACTTGGAACACCCAATGTCGTTTGAAAACCAATAGTTGCATCCAGTTGAACACTTCCACTTGCTACGGTAGCTAGTCCAAACTCAGCTAAGATTAAATTTTGAGCCGGCGCGAGAATGGGAATGGATACCGTTTGGCTTCCTGTTGTCGCAGTACTACTTCCTACATCTATGATTTGTGCCATGTTAAACCACCTCCTCTTTATTTATACTCATAGAGTATGCAAAGAGAGGAATTTTGATTGGACAGACAATGATAACTTCAACCTATTTTATGTATGCTCTAAATTCAAATCGTTCACGCATAAACCAACTGCCGGCAATCTTAATCGTCTCTGGGGAATACCCCCCAACGATGCCGCCATAATCCATCAAATGGCCTGTTGGGTCCGGATCTTCCCGGTACCAGACTGAGGCCTTGGATTGCGCAAGGGCAGCAGTCAGGAAGTCTGTATTGTTCTCCATGACTTTGTATGTGTTGTTCAATTAAGTCACCCTCTATTTCAAAACGAAAACTGAGTAAATGAGACTATTAAAAGTATAATACCAATAATCGAAGATAAGGCAGCCATTTTATCTTTAGTTTTAAAATAAGAAGCCCCTCCATTAAAAATCAATGATCCGCACATCCCCATTATTGTCCATGACATTGTCACTTGATCCCTGTTACCGAAAAATGTTATTGCCAGAATTATTGTTACTGCACTAAATAAAATACCAACCACTCTTAGTACTTTTAGCAAAACACTCACCTCCATAAAAGTAAAACCTGCTCATTGGCAGGGTTAGTACTTGAATTCATTATAAACTATACACATTATATATAGAACATTATGTATATGCACTCTATATCACTGGTAAGGAAAATTTTCCTGAACTCAAAGAAATACCCCACCATTGCTGGCAGGGTACGGTGCTTCCGTTAAATCTATTTTATCGTGACTGTACTACTTCTTGGTAGAATATTCGCTTACTTCAAAGGTTAATATCTTATCGAAGATCACATATTCAGTACGCTTAGCAAATGGACCTTGTTAGAGTGTTTATCAATCGCGAACTTGGCAGGACCCGAACCGGCATCTTTAGTATCGTACCATTTTAGGGAGGCATTCACTTCTTCTATTGAGAGGTCGAATTCCTTCTCTATACCTGTTGTTAAAGTACTAAGCGTGATATATGCCGCCTCTACCCTCTCTCTATGGCTGGCGGTGAGCAAATCCGACACCGGACATATCCGCCTGCATTTACCTCTATAGCCTTTGGGGCGGCAGGGTTATTACAATAGTCCGGTGCTTCATACAAGCCTCTTCTTCCGTGTCCCTTTCTTCCCTGTCATACACTCCATCAGGTATACAAGCATGTAATAAGTGTCGCCCGGTACAACCGACGGTATGATTAACTGTTTGACTTTCTCCTGAATCTTCTTCTTGGTGGACATTTTCACTTTGCTCATACAACTTATCATCGTGCTTATGTAAGAAATGAATGGGTAAGAACTGTGCTGTCAATAACATCCGCTGTACTGGGATTTTTTGTTATCCGTTAAATTAATAAGGATAAGGAAAAGAATTCAATAGCATTTTTCTTTGCGCGCCCCGTAACAGCTGTGCATGATTACCTGATCGCCCGATTCAGTCCGGTCTTCTTCACCTTTGATTGTTTTGGCATGTCGTGTTCTCTCCTTATAGGGGCTATGCCCTTTCGAAACTAAATTAGATAAGTCGCGTATAATTGGTAAATAATTGTATTTGGAGTGTGACATATGGATAAAAATAAAAAGTCTTACGGCTTGGGAGTAGGAATCTGCTTTGCTGTTGCTTTTGGATTTGCTTTCCACAACATCGCATTAGGTATCGGATTAGGAATTGTTTTTGGTGTTGCCTTGTCTCAATCGGGAAGACCTAAGACTCCTAAAGATAAGTGAGTTCACCCCTCCCTTGAGCTATGATAGCCCCAATTAACCTACAAAATGTTTGTCATCATGCGGACGAATTAGTTTGAGTAACTGCATAGCATATCTCAAAAAACAATTGGAGGTATGTTATATGGTTCGTACACTTGACGCACGATCTTCGCAAAATGGAAATGGTAATGTTTATTACGAAGCCCTCCCCACTGATCCAACTATTTTTGGACAAGTAGGTCTAAACATAGTGAATCCGGGCGGGATAATACGAGTACAATTAGTTGGATCTTTTGTTGTATCTCCTATTTCTACGCTTACAGGAAGAACATTTATTTATGTCAAATTGGTTAGAGGATACAATTATGATGACCCTCGAGTTTACTTATCTTCCTGGGCTATACAAATAGAAGACAGCTTTACTAACAAAAATTTAAGTTTTTCCTGTTGTGATTACGTTACTTCTGCCCCACCGAACAACCAACTTGTTTATACATTATTTGTAAATTCAACAATTTCGTCTTTCGTTAGAAAAGGTCCTGAGAATTTAAATGCAATCGCTTTTTGTGACGAGTAACCTTTTTTTATTTTTGGATACCCCAGTGGTACGGGATTAGGCGGTCCTGGCTATAATTGACTACGAGGACTGCTTAATGATTTAGCCAAAGCCTTGACCTCTCCCTGCCAGCGGTCATATGCCTCTCTCCCAGGCCCTAAACTCTGTACACATGCAGGTCGGAGTGGGCAACGCCCGCAATTGGATGTGTAATTGTCATCGCATAATTGTATATAAAGTTTGGTATTTGAGCTTCCTGTCGAGACAAAAGTTGATAACGAAGTCTATTTTGCCCCAAACCGCCGGCTTCTCCAAGATTGTGGTTTGCTCTCATGTCTACTTTATAGCCATATTACCTCTGCTTAGAATACGAGGAACATTTTCCATATGAATGAAAGCTGGTAGTTTTCCGCTGTGTCTAAGCATGCGTGGAGAATCAATTCTATTCCGGGGCTGAAATGAAAACTGTTCAAGAGAGTTTAGGCCACGGGAATGTGCAAATAACTTCTGATATTTATGCCCACATCTCAAAAAAATCGAATCCGATCACACGGTAAGGTTTGATTTACAGCTTCAAAATATCCTAGAATAAATATTCGCGGTAATTTTGTGGTAACCCATCTTCTCCAAGAGAAATCGCCCTTCTTCCCACAAAAAAAGAAAAGCCCTCAACGCTTACGCGTCAAGGGCTGCTGTATTCTAGTAAAGAGTCATGTACTGGTCTCTTTCCCACTCGTGAACCTGGGTGCGATAGATATCCCACTCGATTTCTTTCAGCTCATAGAAGTGAGCCAGTGCATGTTCGCCGAGGGCTTCGGTGATGACATGGCTGCGGATCATTTCGTTCAGCGCTTCCTTCAGATCGGATGGCAAGCTAGGGATGCCTTCTTCAATCCGCTCTTCTTCGGACATCACATAGATGTTACGGTCGATTGGAGCCGGAAGATCCAGTTGGCGTTTGATGCCGTCAAGACCTGCCTTCAACATTACAGCAAGTGCAAGGTAAGGGTTAGCTGCCGGATCCGGATTGCGGACCTCGATGCGAGTGCTCAGCCCTCTGGAAGCAGGGATACGGATCATCGGGCTGCGGTTGCTGGCGGACCATGCTACGTAGCAAGGGGCTTCATAACCGGGAACCAGACGTTTGTAAGAGTTCACTGTCGGGTTCGTGATTGCAGCAAACGCACGGGCATGCTTCAGAATACCTGCCATGTAGTAACGGGCTGTCTTGCTCAGGCCAAGTGTGTCGCTCTCATCGTAGAACACATTCTCTTTGCCTTTGAACAGGGATTGGTGAGCGTGCATACCGGATCCGTTCATACCAAAAAGTGGTTTAGGCATAAAAGTAGCATGCAGGCCGTGCTGGCGGGCTACCGTCTTCACGACAAGCTTAAAGGTTTGAATTTGGTCAGCAGCTTTGATGGCATCAGCATATTTGAAGTCAATTTCATGCTGGCCGGAAGCAACTTCATGGTGGGAAGCTTCAATTTCAAAGCCCATCTCTTCAAGAGTCAAAACGATTTCGCGGCGGCAGTTCTCTCCAAGATCCATCGGCGCCAAATCGAAATATCCGCCTTGGTCATTCAATTCCGTAGTCGGGTTCCCTCTCTCATCAGTTTTGAAGAGGAAAAACTCAGGTTCAGGACCAACGTTCATCGCGGTATAACCCATTTCTTCAGCTTCTTCCAGACAACGCTTCAGAATACCACGCGGGTCTCCGGCAAACGGTGTTCCGTCAGGCATGTACACATCACAAATCAGACGGGCAACCCGGCTGTCCGTCACCCAAGGGAAGATTACCCATGTGCTGAGGTCAGGATAGAGATACATGTCGGATTCTTCAATCCGTACATAACCTTCAATGGAGGAACCATCGAACATCATTTTATTGTCGAGCGCCTTTTCGAGCTGGCTAACAGGAATCTCTACATTTTTGATCGTTCCGAGCAGGTCGGTAAATTGCAGGCGAATAAAACGGACGTTTTCTTCCTTGGCGATGCGCATAATATCCTCTTTAGAAAAGCTCACTATACCCTCTCCCTTTCATGTCTCTTTATGTTATTTATTAAAAAACCGGGAAAGTTCGCCTTGAATAAGAGAGACTTGTCCCGGTCTTTTACCGGAAACCAGTTCCTGCTTCAGCAAACGATGAAGCTGTGAATCGGACAACTCTCTACGTCTAACCTCTGTATCAGGGGTAATAACCGTAGCTTCTTCGGATTCCTTCGTGACTGGGTTCATCACCTGCTTGATGCCGGCAATGTTAACACCCTTCTCGATTAATGCTTTGATTTCCAACAGGCGTTCCACATCATTGAATGAGAACAAACGCTGATTGCCGGAGGTACGAGCGGGCACAATCAGACTGTGCTGCTCATAATAACGAATTTGTCTGGCAGATAAATCGGTTAGCTTCATTACAATACCTATAGGAAATAGTGCCATATTTCTGCGGATTTCATCACCCATGACTCATCCAACCTTCCAATGATCTTTTTCTCATCTCATTGTACATTTCCTGGTTTCGCGTGTCAATGGTGTGTGAGTTTTTCTTACAGAAGATTTCTATCCCGCATACTTTGCAGCGCCATCAACACACCGTACTTCACATGAGAATAGGTTAATCCGCCTTGCATATAGCCAATATAGGGCGCCCGGATCGGCGCATCCGCAGATAACTCCAAGCTGCCACCCTGAATGAACGTTCCTGCCGCCATAATGACAGGATGTTCATAACCGGGCATATCCCAAGGCTCAGGCACGACATGGCTGTCAACGGCTGCAGCACGTTGAATCCCCTGCACAAAGGCAATCAGATGCTCCGGCCCGTCAAAAGCAACCGCCTGGATCAGGTCCGTACGCGGTTCATCCCAGGCTGGTTTGGTCGTAAACCCGCAGCGCTGAAAGACAGCAGCTGCAAAGATACTCCCTTTGAGCGCTTGCCCCACTGTGTGTGGAGCCATAAAGAGCCCTTGGTAGAGTCCGCGTGTTGTTCCCAGCATCGCGCCTACTTCTCCGCCTATCCCCGGTGCTGTGAGCCTGTAGGCCGCCAGCTCAACAAGATCGCTGCGTCCGCAAATATATCCGCCTGTCTCAGCGATACCCCCACCCGGATTCTTGATAAGTGAACCTGCGACGAGGTCGGCTCCCACCTGGGGAGGCTCAAGCTCTTCCGTAAATTCTCCATAACAGTTGTCTACGAATACGATGACATCCGGTTTCAACGTTTTCACTTTTGTTACCATATCGCCGATTTCAGCGACCGTAAAGGAAGAACGCCAATCATAGCCCCGGGATCTTTGGATTCCGATAACTTTTGTTTGGTCATTTATAGCGAGCGCTACTTCGTCCCAATCCACTTTCCCTTCGGCAGTTAAAGCGGTCTCACGGTAGCCTATACCAAAATCGGCCAAAGAGCCTGTCCCGTCACCGGGCTTGCCAACTACTTTATGCAACGTATCGTATGGGCGTCCTGTGATGTACAGCAATTCGTCTCCTGGACGCAGTACGCCAAAAAGCGCCGTAGAGATGGTATGCGTACCAGAAGCAAAATGAGGCCGAACCAGCGCCGCCTCCGCACCGAATACCTCAGCATACACAAGATCCAGCACTTCACGGCCCCGGTCATTATAGGCATAGCCGGTAGAACCGGCAAAGTGAAAATCGCTCACCTGCTGCCGCTGGAACGCCTCAATAACCTTCCACTGATTGTGATCCACTATCCGGTCCAGCTTTTTTACCGCACTTTCAATTTCAAGTTCTGCAGCCTCCGCCGCATGTAAAATATCCTCTGCAAAAACAGCCATTTCCCCTTGTTCTCCCCTTACATTACATTTACTTAACATCAAGAATTAACCCCACACAGTAGGATTCGGCTTCGAAGACCGAAGGAGATATCCATGCTTTGTGGGGACACTCAATGCATTCCTTAATTTATTTTGAGACTTGCTCAAAATGATGGTTTATTCCTGCACTACGAACTCCGCTAACTTGTAGCCCCATTTCTCATAATCCTCTTTGTTTAAGCGGACATTGTAGAGCACATCATTCTCGTCGTACTGCTGCTCCAACACCTCGCCTACACGGTAGAGCAATGAAGACAGGTCGCCACGGTCACCTGGAATCCGGAAGGTTAGAGTATCCCCTGCCAGCGAATCTTCAATGATCTCCCGGATCAGGGTTAGATCTTCAGGGTTAAAAGCACTGATCTTTAAATATCCCGGACCTGCAGGAAGCATCTCCAGCTGTTCCGGCTGACAGATATCGCTTTTGTTGAACAATGTAATTTGCGGCTTCCCGGCAGCACCCAGATCCGTGAGTATGGCTTGGACAACCTCCATTTGTTCCTCACGCATTGGAGAAGAAGCGTCGACTACATGCAGCACCAGATTCGCTTCATTCACTTCCTCCAGAGTGGCACGGAAGGACGCCACCAGATCATGCGGCAGATTCTGAATGAATCCAACCGTATCTGTTAACACAACCTCTTTGCCTGACGGAAGCTGCAGTACACGTGAAGTCGGGTCAAGTGTGGCAAACAGCTGATTCTCAATATATACATCTGCATCCGTGAGCTGCTTCAACAGCGTCGATTTGCCTGCATTTGTATATCCGACAAGGGCCACCTGTACGGCACCGCTCTTGCGGCGGCGTTCTCGATGCAGCTCACGGGTCTTCACCACTTCGTCGAGCTGGCGCTTCAGCTCATCAATCCGGTTGCGGATATGCCGGCGGTCCGTCTCCAGCTTGCTTTCCCCTGGTCCTCTTGTGCCGATACCGCCGCCGAGTCTGGATAGGTTCTTGCCCTGCCCGGAGAGGCGCGGCAGCAGATAGGAGAGCTGTGCCAGCTCTACCTGAATAATACCTTCCCGCGTCTTCGCCCGTCCGGCAAAGATATCCAGGATCAGCTGGGTGCGGTCGATAATTTTCAGATCCAGAGCTTCCTCCAGATTGCGCACCTGCGCTCCGGACAGCTCCTGGTCAAAGATTGCCGTATTTGCACCGAAACCATCTGCAGCCATCCGCAGCTCTTCTACCTTCCCCTTGCCGATGAACCATTTGGAATCAGGAGTTTCCTTGTTCTGGCGCAGCACGTCCAGCACTTCGACACCGGCTGTCTCCGCTAGCTGCACCAATTCTTGCAGGGAAAGCTCCGGGTCAATGCCGGTGCGCTTAATTTTGTCCGTCACCAAACTGACTAATATTGCCCGGTCCTGGATATCTGTTTGTGTATCATGTGTTGTCGTCATGCATTCAATGCTCCTTATCTCCATACCCCACTGAGGTATATCATCCGTTAATCATATTTTGTTTTACAGCTTAAAATCTTCAGTCCGCAGTGTCATCAGCTCCTGCTTGCCGGGGCTGTTGCTCTCGTACTGGTTCAGCAAGCGTACTGCTTGTGCACGCACGGCTTTCTCAATCGAATTGCGCACAAAGCGCGCATTGCTAAAGGCATGAAGGCTCTCCGTCTTCTCCACCAGCAAATGCTGCTTTAACTTGAGTATCGCCTGCGGCATCAAAATATAATCGCGCTCTTTGGCCATAAGTTCGGCAATCTGCAGCAGCTGATCAATCGTATAGTCGGGAAATTCAACCTGAATGGGAAATCTTGAAGGCAGCCCCGGATTGCTCATCAGAAAATAATCGATCTCGCCGGAATACCCGGCCAGGATCAGCACAAACTGGCTGCGGTGATCCTCCATGGATTTTACCAGCGTATCGATGGCTTCCTTTCCAAAATCTTTATCGCCACCGCGGGCAAGACTGTAGGCTTCATCAATAAATAGGATGCCCCCGAGCGCCTTTTTCACCAGGTCACGCGTCTTCTGGGCGGTATGTCCAATATATTCGCCGACGAGATCCGCTCGCTCTACCTCGATCAGATGCCCTTTGCTTAATACACCCATCCGCTGGAACAGCTTGGCGACAATCCTCGCTACCGTCGTTTTACCGGTTCCGGGATTGCCCTTGAAGACCATATGGTAAGCCTGGCCGCCACTGGCAAGCCCAGCCTCGCTACGCATCTGGGCGATCTGCAGAAGCGCATATATCTCAAATACAAGCTCCTTGATATTATCCAAGCCAACAAGACCATCAAGTTCCCGGCTTAACTCCTGGAACAGTCCGCTATGGCCGTGATTTTTGGGGAGCGCGGCTCCACTGCTGCTGTCGCTCACCGCACTGCTCATCGGAGGGGGATCTTGATTCCGCAGCACAATATTGATTTGCCTTGACGGTCTGCCTTCCTCCCGCCCGCTTGCTGCCGCTACGCGTCCGTTCACCTTATTCACCTCATTATCCAGGGCTGACTGCTCTAAGTAAGTCTATTCCGGTACATGAGGTCTTATTAGCAGTTTCAGGATTTTTATACTTGGCAAATGATTTACAGAAATAACTGCTGCAGCTTCCATTTGGTGTAGGCCAGGATTTCACGGGATTTATACTTGGCCATCGACATTACCTTTGACTCGGTAAGCCCCAGCTCAGGTGCAGCATAGCCCAATTCTCTGGCAATTTCCTGCGCCCGCCGTCCATGGAAAGTATGCGTAATAATAACGGAAGACGTCATCCCCTCACGCTTCATAATTTCCTGGCTGAACAGCAGATTCTCGTACGTGCTGGTAGATTTGTTCTCCATAAGGATATCTTCTTCCGGCACCCCTTGCTCCACCAGATAATTCCGCATCCCTTGACCTTCGGTAAATTTGTAGTCCGGATCGTCCAGCCCCCCCGAAACAATAAAGGTGCTGAACATTCCCTCCCGGTAGAGCTTTAGCCCGTAATCCAGCCGTTCCTTCAGGCCGGGGCTTGGCTTATCCCCCCACATGGACATGCCGAGAATAATCCCTGCATCCGCTTTCGCCATAGGTGATGTTGTAGCCGCACTGTTAATGTTATTAAACACAACCGCACACCATAGGAGGCCTGCTGCCACAATCGTTATACCTGCAATAAACAAGTTGCGCTTACGCCGGGAACGGCGTTTTCTGGACACTTTGCGTATTGGGGATGAACCTCTTTGGTAAACGTACCATTCCATTTTTTATTTCCTCCTGAATTCTCCGTGATGGAACAATTCGGCACGATGCTTCAGTGAGAGAGAGAAATAAGGAAAGGCGTGCGCGTCAATACTGCGTAGAATGCTCTTGGCTGTTGCCCAGGCCAGATTATAGTCGCTGTCCGTAATGTCTTCCCTTTCCAGCGCTTCCTCAAGTTCATCCTCATCCAGCAAAAACACCTCTCCGTTCCAAAGCACCACAACGTCCAGGTACAAATCATCAAACCATGGAACGCCTTGATCCGTGACGCCTTGAACTTTGCAGGTGTCAATGTACCATTGTACGATATTCTGTCGTTCGTCGAACATAGCCGTCACAATATAGTGGCTATCCTTGGGAAAATATTGCAGCCAAGAATATCCTTTGTCCGCTATGCGGTATGTATGCCTTCCATAGCTCTTCCACAGTGGTTCCTTCAGCCCGTAAATCGTATAAAGAGTGATATAACCGCTGAATTCCCGGGTTTCCACATAGCGGCAGGCGAAATGTCGGCGCGTAATCCGGCGCCAGTTGGCCCGGTCTCCGAATTTACGTTTCATATGAATTACCCTCTCAAGAAATGGTGTCTTCAGCTTAACACATTTAAGAGACACACTCAAAACATCCCGTAAAAAAACAGAACTGCCGGCAACGTAATCAAAGGTTACAGCTTCTGGATTAAAGCAAATATTTAAAGGTCCATTCAAAAAAAAGGACTATCCTTTCCCATCTTGGATGGGTAAAGGATAGTCCTTTGGATCAAAGACAATCTCCATTGTTATTGAGGAGATTGGCCCTCATTTGAAAATCCGTTCTCCGGAACTGTTCCCGCCTCAGTACTGTTATCCGTACCAGCATTTCCTGAACCGGAGGTTTCAACAGGTGTAATAGTTGGCAGCGGGGTTGGTGGAAGCGGAGTAGCCGTTGCTTCCGGCGGGGTTACAGCTCCACCCCCATTACCGTTGCCACCTCCATTGCCATTGCCATTGCCGTTCCCATTACCATTTCCATTCCCGTTGCCGTTCCCATTGTTTCCACCGGGATTGCCGTTGCCTTCGCCGTTTCCGTTACCCTGTCCGTTGCCTTGATCATCTGTCGGAAGATTCGGATCAGGCGTTGCTTCCGGTTCTGGTGTCTGCAGTTCATCCTGAACCATTACGGTAACGGTGCCCGATGGCTCGCTCTCCACATCCAGTTCGGGATAATAAGCTGTTACATAATATTCGTAAGTCAGCCCAGGCATGGCGCTAATATCACCCATTGTGAGTGACTTTGTGCTGAGAAGTGAAGTGAACTCCGTCTCCGAGGTTTCCCGGCGGTAAATCCGGTATTCCACTCCTGCAACCTGAGCCGCTTCCCAGCCAAGGTTCACGGTCAATGTTGAAGGATCATATTCAGCGGATAGACCCGTGACAGGCTGTACCGTTTCCGGAGTAGCCGTTGGTTCAGGCGCACTCGCACCTTCCGGTTTAGGGAAAGATTTTTCCGGAATCCCCTCCAGAGCCTTCTCCATAACTTTACCCCAGAACGCCGCTGCAAGCGGACTGCTGTTCTTGAGCAGATGTGTCTTGCTCGGCTTGTCATATCCCATCCACACTGCTGCGGTCCATTCCGGTGTATAACCGACAAACCACACGTCACGGTTGGATTTGATCCCGTCGTACCCGCTCTGGGTAGTACCGGTCTTGCCGGCAACCGGACGGTTGATTTTCGCTTTTTTACCTGTACCGTCCTGTACAACTTCCTGCATCATTTGGGTCATTTGGTAAGCTGTATCCTTATTCATCACCCGCTCAGGCTTTGTATTGGCCTTATAGACCGTGTCCCCGTCACTGTTGGCAATCGATTTAATCGAATACGCCTCACGCAGTTCACCGCCGCTGGCAAAAGCACTGTATGCCTGAGCCATTTCCAGCGTATTGGTTCCTTTGCTCATCCCGCCGAGGGCGAGTGACAGGTTCTTGTCTTCATCGCTGAGGCTGATCCCCAGCTTCTTCGCAAACTGGAAGCCGGTATCCACACCAATCTCATTCAGCAGCCAGACCGCCGGGATGTTTTCCGACTTTGTTATCGCCTGACTCATGCTGATCGTTGATGAGTAGCCATGTAGATTTCTCGGACAGTATTTGCCGAAGCACTGCTTTTCATTGCTGAGCATTGAGGAGCTTGAGAATTTCCCCGACTCCAGAGCAGGAGCGTAAGAAACCAATGGTTTGAAGGAGGAGCCCGGAGAACGCCGGCTGCCGTTAACACGGCTGTAGCCCTTCTTCTCATAATTCCGTCCGCCCATCAGCGCAACGATGCTGCCATTCTCCTGATTGATGATGGTCATCGAACCCTGCACCAGTTCCTCATCCACACTTTTTTCGAAATTGTCGCTATCGGCAAAAGCCTCTTCTACCGTCTGCTGGGCGTTTTTATCCATCGTTGTATAAATTTTGTATCCGCCGATGTTGAGATCATCTTCGGTTAATCCAAACTTGTCTTCCGCCTCGTCTATAGCATAATCAATAAAGGCCTGATAGCGCTGTTTGCTTTCGGGCGGCTTATAGTTGTAGTTGACCGCAGCGGCTTCATCCCGCTCCTGTTCAGTAATTTTCCCCTGTTCATACATCAGCTGGAGCACTACGCCGCGGCGTTCCTTGGACAGCTCTGGATTACGCAGCGGATTGTAACGTGACGGCCCTTTCGGCATGGCAGCCAAAGTGGCGATTTGCCACAGCTTGAGTTCGTCAAGATTACTTTTGCCAAAATAACGGATAGATGCTGCCTTGATGCCGTAGACTGTGCCACCAAAGTTAATCCGGTTCAGGTACAACGTAATAATCTCATTTTTGGTTCTCTCATTCTCAAGTGCTACAGCAATGGAAACCTCGGTCGCTTTGCGGAAAAACGTTTTATCGCGTGTCAGGAAGATATTCTTCGCAAGCTGCTGGGTGATCGTACTGCCGCCTTCAACCATGCTGCGTGCTGCGATATCTTTGACGGCCGCGCGGCCGATCGACCATAAATCCACACCTTTGTGTTCAAAAAAACGTTTATCTTCTGTAGCAACAAAAGCCTCGATCAGTTGTTTAGGAATATCTTCATACTCTACCGGATCACTCTTTTCGAGTGACAGCTCGCCGATCAAATTCGCATTGCGGTCAAAAATCTGTGTCGGCGGGTTCACTGTTAATTTGTCCTGGTTCTCATTCAGCAGTTTCTGGCCGTTCAACATAATAAACAGGTAGCCGCCAAGCGCACAAAAAATCGCCAGCGCCGTTGCAAAAAATAAACTCCACAGTACGCGTTTCTTGGTTAGAAACTTCTTCTTTTTCTTAGGCTTCCCTTTGGGACTCGCAGGGGTGGTGCCCCTGTCTCTATTGCGGTTCGTCCTGGAAAAATCGTCTCTAGACATGCTGCCTCCTGACTCCCTTTCGGAAACATCTTGAAATTGTATACACGAATGAAAAGAACAACCTTCACAGGTTGCTCTCTCGCACTCTCTATTCAAACGCTTTATAAACAAAAAGGTTTCACTACAAGGTTGTAAAAAATGTTATTCTTCGCTTCCACTGTCCTGCATCAGCGATACGCTGCGCTGTGGCGTAAAGGTGGAAATGGCATGCTTGTACACCATTTGCTGGCGTCCGTCACTGTCGATGACAATTGTGAAATTGTCAAATGCTTTGATGATTCCCCGGATTTGAAAGCCGTTGGTCAAATATACTGTGGCAGGGATATTCTCTTTACGCAGCTGGTTCAAGAACGTATCTTGGATGTTAATGGACTTGTTCATATGACGTACCCCCAATGGTTCAATTAGATTGTTCAGAAGTATATTCAAGACCTGAGAGAAACTTTCCTGCTATTATAGCACGTATTTTTGCAAAATTCTCTGAAAAGTTTTGCTCGTTGAAATCGTCGATCCACTGGATTTCCTTCATGTGGCGAAACCATGACAATTGTCGTTTGGCGAATCGGCGGGTATCGCGTTTCAGCAGTGTCACAGCCTCGTCCAGCGTCGTTTCTCCCGCGAGATAAGCGGCAATTTCCTTGTAGCCCAATCCCTGCATGGACACAAGAGTTCTGCTGTAGCCGTGATCCAGCAGTCCTTTCACCTCGGCGACGAGACCTTCCGCCAGCATCTGATCAATTCGGTCTTCAATACGTTTATATAGTATTTTCCGGTCCATTGTCAAACCTATGAGGCATAACTCATATGGAGACTCCTTCTTCTGAGCCTCATGGGACGCCGAAAGCGTAACTTTTGTCTGGTGATGAATTTCCAGCGCACGGATGATTCTGCGGCGGTCATTCGGATGCAATCTGGAAGCGCTGGCAGGGTCCACAGCCGCCAGTCTGGCGTGCAGGGCTTCTGCTCCATGCTCCTCGGCAAAGGCGTCCTGCTCGCTGCGGAACGCCTCATCCGCCACGGCCTCAGAGAAACGGAAACCGTAACACAGGGATTCAATATACAGTCCCGTTCCGCCCACAATAAATGGAAGCTTCCCCCTGGTGCTGATCTCCTCGATCAGCCGGACGCCCTGCACCTGAAATTCAGCGGCAGAATAGGCATCTTGCGGATCATGGATATCAATTAAATGATGCGGAATCCCCTTCATCTCCGCTGGTGTGATCTTGGCTGTGCCGATATCCATTCCGCGGTAGACCTGCATGGAATCACCGGAGATGATCTCTGCACCGTACGTCTCCGCGAGCTCCAGGCTAAGCCTTGTTTTGCCGACTGCGGTCGGCCCCAGCAGTACCAGAACCTTATGTTTAGTCTCAGTTGTCAATGTGTATCACCCCGTACGATGTTTTGGAGCTGCTGCGCAGCTGTTCGGTAAAGCCCAGCCGTGAGAATTCGCCGCTTAAGGCCTTCTCTTTGAGCAGGACAGCCTTGCGTGCTACTCTGACTGCCTCAGCGACACTCTCCCCGGTCAATGCTGCTGTGTTAGCGAAACGGCGCAAGGGGGATATTGCCGCAGAATCCGTCAAGGGAACCCGGAACATCGGGTCGAAGTAAACGATATCGACACTATTGTCCGGCTGTTCCCGCAAGTACCCCAGATGTTCGCTGTGCACAACCTGGATGCGGCGCAACGCTTCGTTTACTTTCTGCTGGCCGGAAATGTACTGGCTCATGCCTTCAAGCAGCAGCGCATACAGCGGCAAGGAGCTTTCCAGCGCAGTCACCACAGAATCTTCTCCGCCATGGACGGCAAACAGCAGAGAATCGCTGCCAAGACCCGCCGTGCAATCCAGCACGCTGTCTCCCGGCAGCATTCCGGCAGCTTCCAGCATGGGATCAGATTCGCCCTTCAGAATGCGTTTCGCCCGGACAAAGCCCATACTGGGATGAAACTCCATCGGTGGCAGACCCGGCGAGATCAGCCGTACCGCCTCCTGCAGAACTACCAGAATCTCCTCGTCCCCGTAACGTTCCGCCAGCTTTGGCATGGAGAACCTAGCCCTAAGCACATAAGGTGCACCTGTGCGCTCGGCAAGCTGCTGAGCCCGCAGCACAATTTCCGGTATCGGGTCAAAACCCGTTGTTATAATCATGATGCCTCCGATCTGGTACGCATTAGAGCGCTAAAAATAGAAATGAACAGATTGCAGATCAAGAGCTGTAAGTGAGCTGGCTTACCTCATATGCAGTGCAGCTGCACTTACATGACACGTTTGAACAGCTTCTCCAGGTCATAGGAAGAGAAAGAAACCACGATCGGCCGTCCATGCGGACATGTATATGGCTGGCGGCAAGCTGCCAGCCTGGACAGCAGAGCCTCTACCTCCTGTTCTGTAAGCTTCTGGTTGGCCTTGATGGACGCCTTGCAGGAGCAGAGAATGGAGGATTTCTCACGCAGTTTGGCCAGGTCGATGTAACGTTCGCTCAGCACCCATTCCGCCATTTCCTCAATGACCGCCTTCTCATCTCCCTCAGGGAACCAGTAAGGCAAGGAACGTACCAGAAAAGTCTGCCCTCCGAAATGCTCAAGAAATACACCTGCCTGTTCGAACCAATGCAGCCTTTCACTAAGCTGGCGGCTCTCCGAAGGGGTGAATTCCAAGGTGATCGGCAGGAGAAGCTCCTGCGAAGCATCCTCGGGACGACCGAATTTCTCATAATAATATTCATAATTAATCCGTTCATGTGCCGCATGCTGGTCAATCAGATAAAGCCCGCTGTCATTCTGGGCAATAAGATATGTCCCGTGATGCTGGCCGATATAGTTCAGCTCAGGGAACTGAGGGAGCGCAGGATCTTCACTGCCGGTTGGAGCGTACAGCTCCTCTGCTGAAGGCATCCCTCCCCGGGGCGGCATTGCCCCGGCAGGCTGGCGGTAGCTGCCGCCAGCCCCTTCACGCGGCAATGAAGAAGTACTGCCGCTGTATGCCGCAGCAGACTCCCGGGCCACCGGCATTGCGCTCTGAGGCTCTCCCGTCCGCTGCTGTGCGTTGCCGGAGTAGCGTTCTCCTGCTGCAGCCCCGTTGCCGAAGGGAGAAGCACTGCTGATTCCACTGTTCCAGGCGTCCGGTCTCTCTACAGGACGGTTAGCATCCGATGTACCCGCTTGCTGCAGATCACTCTGCGGAGCAACACCGGAGGGCATATCACTTTGCGGACCAGCGGTCCGCGGGTCTGGACCGTCTTGATCATTGCGGGCCATGCCTGGCAAACCATCGGCTGGCTGAGGTATGGCTCCTTTCGGAAAGGCAAACTGCTCCTGGATAAAGGAACTGCTGCCCTTGGCGCCTATTATCTCTTTGCCCGGCCGCGGAATCAGACTCTGGCCCAGCAGAACCTTGCGGATCTCCTGCTCAACAAATGCGTACAGTTCGATCTCCTTACTGAACCGCACCTCCAATTTCGCCGGGTGTACATTGACGTCGACGAGTGACGGATGCATGTCCAGCTGCAATACGAGCAGCGGATAGCGGTTAATCGGCAGCAGCGTGTGATAAGCCCGCATAATAGCCGCATTCAGCCCGTTGCTGCGGATGTATCTTCCGCCTACAATCGTGGTGACCGCATTACGGTTGGAGCGGGTCCACTCCGGCCTGCTGACAAAGCCGGTAATCCGGTAATCCGGATCTTCTGCTGAGATCGGCAGCATCGCCTTGGCCGCTGATGTACCGTAAACGGCAGCAATCACCTGCAACAGATCGCCGTTGCCAAGTGTATGCAGCAGCTGATTGCCATTGTGATGCAACGTAAAGGAGATGGACGGATGAGCCAAAGCCATCCGGTACATCGCATCCGAAATATGCCCCAGCTCGGTTTGGATGCTCTTCATATATTTCAGCCTTGCCGGTGTGTTGAAAAATAATTCCCTTACTGCAAGATCGCTTCCCTTACCGGAAGGTGTATCCTCATTGCGGATTAGCTTCCCGCCTTCGATATCAATCAATCTGCCTTTACCATCATCACTGCTGGCAGTCAGAAGGGATACCTTCGAGACAGCGGCGATACTGGGCAGAGCCTCGCCGCGGAAGCCAAGGCTCGTGATCAGGAACAGATCACGTCCATTTGCAATCTTGCTGGTCGCATGCCGGTAGAAGGCTGTCTCGCAGTCCTCAGGCTCAATACCTGAGCCGTTGTCTTTGACGCGGATGCTCTGCAGTCCGCCCTCTTCAACAGAAACCTCAATTCGGGTGCTGCCGGCATCAATCGCGTTCTCCACCAGCTCCTTTACAACGGAAGCCGGCCGCTCCACAACCTCACCCGCTGCAATCTGGTTGGCAATATGCTCGTCCAGTACATGAATTTTAGCCATTTTGTATTCACCTCGCCAATAGTGATGTTTGTTCTTCGCTAGAATTACGCTTTCTTGGAAATACCCTAAATTACAGTTCCTTGGCTTTTTGCTTAAGCTCATTCAGCAGGCCCATTGCCTGCAGAGGGGTCATATTCATCAGATCTGCACCCTGAACAGCGGCAACCAGCTCTTTCAGTAGCGGATTTTCTTTAACAGGTGCAGGTGCGGAAGCCGCTCCACCTTTACGGTTCCTGCGCGGCTCTTCTTCCCCAAAGATCGACAGTTGTACGACTTCAGCGTCTGCTGCATCCGGCAGGGAGGCCAGCGAGACGGCAGCTTCGGTGTAAGCTGATCCGCCTGATGTGCTCACGACGGCTGCATTGCCCGCATGCATGTAGGCAGCATCATCTCCTGATGGCAATACATCCGTGTCTTGCGTTCGGCTTGCAGATAGTCCGCTTGCCTGTTCCTTCACACCGTGACGGCTCTCATAAGCAGTCCCGTATTGCAGCGCAGGCGAGCCCGGAGGCGCAGACTGCTCAATGCTCTGGAGCAGACCGTATGCCCGGTCAATAATACCTTCCGGCAATCCGGCCAGCCGGGCGCAATAGATGCCATAGCTGCTGTCGGCAGCTCCCGGCACAAGCTTGCGCAGGAAGTTCACTTTGTCTCCACTCTCTTGCACGGCCATAGAATAATTCTTCAGCCCTTGCAGGCTCTGCTCCAAATGGGCCAGCTCATGAAAATGCGTCGAGACCAGTGCTTTGCAGGCAATGGTATCATGCACGTATTCAATTACCGCCTGGGCAATCGCCATGCCCTCGCTTGTCGAGGTGCCCCGGCCCAGCTCGTCAATAATAATAAGGCTGCGCGATGTTGCTTTCTCAGTCATGACCTGAATATCAGCCATCTCCACCATAAAGGTGCTCTGTCCGCCAATCAGGTCATCCGCCGCTCCAATCCGTGTAAAGATCCGGTCTATCAGCGGAACCTCCGCGCTTTCTGCCGGAACGAAGCAGCCGATTTGGGCTAGAATGCAGATCAGTGCCACCTGGCGCATGTAGGTGCTTTTGCCAGCCATGTTAGGGCCGGTGATGAGCAATATATTGCCTTCATTCTTGCTCAGTGTACTGCCGTTTGCTATAAATGCAGAATCTTTCAGCACCGCTTCTACTACCGGATGCCGTCCACCTGTAAGACGCAGGTCATAACCGTCGGATAGCTTGGGTTTTACAAACCGGTGCTCGGCGCTGACCGCAGCAAGACATTGATACACATCTATTTCTGCAACCTTCTCTGCCAAGGCCTGCAGCCGGGGGATTTGTGACCCGATACGGTCCCGCAGCTCGGTAAACAGGCTGTATTCGAGATCGGTCATTTTGTCCTGGGCTTCGAGAATCAGTGCTTCTTTCTCTTTCAGCTCAGGGGTAACATAACGCTCTGCATTCGCCAAGGTCTGCTTGCGTTCATATCTTCCTTCCGGCAAGGAAGCAAGATTGGAGCGGGTAATTTCTATATAATAGCCGAAAATTTTGTTGTAGCCGATCTTCAGCGACTTGATGCCTGTAGCCTGGCGCTCCTTCGCCTCCAGCTCGACGATCCAGCGTTTGCCGCTGCTGCTCGCTTCCCGCAGCTCGTCCAGGCGCTCATGATAGCCTGTCCGGATAATTCCCCCGTCCCGCACAGATACCGGCGCATCCTCGGTAATTGCCCGCTCGATATCCTCACGCAGCTCTGCACATTCATCCATGGTGGAACCGATCTCTCTCAGGGTCTCTGAACCCGATGTCAGACACATATCTTTCAGGGCCGGTATTTGCGCCAGTGACTGCTTCAGGGCATTCATGTCGCGTCCGTTGGCACTGCCGAAGGCGATGCGCCCGACGAGCCGCTCCAGATCATAGATTTCTTTCAGCGCCCCGCGCAAATCCTCACGGACAATAAACTGGTTATAGAGATAATCCACAGCCTCCAGACGACGCTCAATCGGGGCCCGCTGCAGGAGCGGCTTGTCGATTCTGCGGCGCAGGAGACGCCCGCCCATCGAGGTTTCGGTGCGGTCCAGCAACCAGAGCAGCGAACCTTTTTTGGAGCGCTCGCGCACCGTTTCAGTGAGTTCCAGATTGCGGCGTGTGAACGGATCCAGAATCATATAGTTGCCAGGCTCATACGGCGAAATCTGGCTTAGCTGTCCCAGGGAACGCCGCTGGGTTTCACTCAAATAGGAAATCAGCATCGCCAGACATTTGCCCCGCTCACTCTCCAGACGCACCCAGGCCGCTTCGCCGAACTGGCGGCGGGCCAATTCCTCTTCGCGTTTCTCCCAAGGAGTGTACACGACCGGCTTCGCCAGCAGTGAGGCCTCACTGCGCAAACTCTCGAGCAGGTTAGCATCTCCGATAATCTCGGCTGGCTCATAAATGCCGATCTCGTCACGCAGCCATTCCGAACCTGAGAGAACGGAAGTGACATACAGCTCACCCGTTGTCAAATCGCAGGCAGCCAGAGCCATCATCCCGTCCTGCTCGGTCACGCAAACGAGGTAGTTGTTACTTTTGTCCGTAATAATTTTGCCGTCCATTACTGTACCCGGGGTGACTACGCGGACAATATCCCGGCGCACCATGCCCTTTGTTACAGCGGGATCATCCAGCTGCTCGCAAATCGCAACCTTGTAGCCCTTTTCGATCAAACGCTGTATGTAACCTTCCGCGGCATGGTATGGCACTCCGCACATCGGAATGCGCTCTTCGCCCCCACCCTCACGGCCGGTTAAAGTAATCTCAAGCTCTTTCGAAGCCAGAACCGCATCCTCGAAGAACATTTCATAAAAATCGCCCAGCCGGAAAAAAAGGAAAGCGTCCTTTGCCCCTTCCTTTACCTTTAAATACTGTTCTATCATCGGCGTATATTTTGCCATCATTGACCTCCATACCTATCTTCTGTGTTCTCTATTATAACAGAAACCTGCAAGGCAAAGTCACCCCGGGAAGTCACAATAAGCGAACACTAAGAGAACACCAGAGCTGGAACGCTGCCTGCATCGGATGCATTACAGATATTGTTAATTATAGCCATTGAAGATCAACATGACCATATGATGTGCTTTTTCAATAATTTGCTGTAAAATTATAAAGGAATTATTATACATTACTGAAACTGAAGGAGGTACAAGCTTGATACGCAAACTGAATGAAGCCGACCGGGAGGATTTGATGGAACTGGTAGGCAAAAATCCGGCTATCAATTTATACATTATCGGAGACGTGGAAAATTTCGGGTTCGAGCAGGATTTCATGGAGCTTTGGGGAGAAAGCGACTCCGTAGACGGGCCGTTAAAGGCGGTGATACTGCGTTTCTACGGAAGTTATTTGCCATATTCAGAGGGGCCTTTTGATGCGGAGGGTTTTGCGGAACTGCTGCGCAGAAACAAAAACGCCGAAATGATCTCAGGCTCTTTAGAGGTCGTGCGGACACTCAGTAAATGGTTGAATATCCGGCAGGAAAAAGAGATGCTTTTCGCCGAGCTGACAGAGATGAATGAGGAAATCCGTACAGCGGCATCCGCTCCTGTGCCCATCCAAAAAGCCACGACACAGGATGTGGATGCCATTTGTACATTGACGGATGTTATTTCAGAGTTCACCAGCAGTCCGGAGGACGCGCGTAAAACCCTGCATAAAACGCTGGAAAGCGGAACCGGCCGCACCTACTTCGTGGAACAGAACGGGGAAGTAATTGCAACCGCGTCAACCGCGGCGGAAAATTCGCGGTCAGCGATGATAGTCGCCGTAGCCACCCATCCGGAATACAGAGGACAAAAATTAGCTTCACGGGTAGTCGCACAGCTTTGTGCCGATATTCTGGCCGAGGGAAAATCGCTATGCCTTTTCTATAACAATCCTCAAGCAGGCTTAATCTACAAAAAGCTCGGCTTCCGCGATATCGACAAATGGTCCATGACTTATTTACATAAAGAAAATCAACTTACAGGCGCAGGTATATAAGCCTCAGGGCGACAGAATTCCCAACCGACTACCGCTGATTCCTCATGGACTCTTTCCCGGTCCACAGCGGACGGATATCCCGCGATTCATCCCAGGTCTGTTCCGCGGAGATGCAGCGGAACAGCGGTTCTACGTAAGGGGCGGCGCGCGCGTAGCCGTCCAGTGCGCGAAGCTGGGCCTGCAATGGAGCCCAGGCGGCGCGCAGCGGATCTTTGCTGCCGCTGTAATAGGCGGCATGCAGCTCTTCCCGGTCCAGCGGGCGCTGCGTCAGGTCTTCATAGCGGCTCACGATCAGGTGAGCCAGGAAGACCGCGCCTTTGGCGATGACCGGGGACACCAGGAAGCTCGGCAAGGTCCGGTATTCAAAGCCGCCATGCGGCTGAATACGGAAATCGCCGAGCACCCCGTAACGCGGACGCCGCGCCGCAGCCCGGGCGTCCTCCAGCAGCAGCAGCGGCAACGCCAGATAGTTGTCGAGCGCGCGCAGCAGCGGCGCCGTCAGCCGGACGCCGCTGAAGTGCAGGTGGCCGCCGAGGGCCCAGCCCCGCAGCGGCATGCCTCCCGCCCGCCAGCGGAGCGAGCGGTCGGATACCATCCGGTCCGCCGTGGCTGCGGCGGACATCAGCTGCGCCAGCAGTGCGCGCGGTTCCCCGCGCGGCGCAGGGCGCAGCTCGGCGACCGGGAACATGCCGCGCGTTCCCGGAGGTCCGGCGTCGCAGCCCGCGACGCCGTCTACGGGCAGGAACCGCGACGCGGGCACGACGCGGCCGGAGGTTTCCCGGAGCAGGAGAAACTCCGGGTCCATGCCCATCAGCATGCCTGGACGGCCAGGCAGCTCCCGGGCCAGGTCGCGGGCCAGCGCCAGCGACGCTGTACAGTAAGGCTCCGGCAGCGGCTTGCCGGCAGGTTCTGCGAGCGGGAGGATTTGTTCCACAAGGTATCTCCTTCCGCCCATAGCCTTTAGCCGGACTTCACCGCTGTCCAGCCCCAGGCTGTATAAAGCTCTAACAGCAATTCCCCTCACCAGTCCGGCAGTTCCGCGCCGCTCCGGGCCGGGACTGTAATGCGCCTGTTCACCGAGTATTCCGTAATCTCCGGGATTTCCAGGGTCTCCATGATCTCCATGGTTATCAATTTCACCCTCATCTAGCAAGCTAACACCGGTACCCCCGGACACACTATCTCCACCGATTGAGGTAGCTGGGCGGGAATTCCCCGCTGCAGCACTCATGGCCCGGCCGGTACCCAGTGGTGTGATCTCAAGCACTGCCAGATTGAATACCTTAACCAAGTATTGCTGTTTGTGTCTGTCCATATCAGGACCCTTCTTATATGTATGGCCATTTGCAACAGCTATTCTTCCGGCTTGCCCTGCATCCCTCTCCAAGCGATTCCCGCCGGCAGACAGAGCAGCCTCCAGTCCACAGCGCCGCAGCCGGAGCTCTTGTTGCTCCGGAGTTAGCTGCAGGTACTCCTTTAACCCTTCATTCACGCTGGCTCCTCCCTAGTGGTTCGTTCCCCTAACTTTAGATCTTCCAGTTCTTGATGCTGAAAAATAAATAAAAAATAAAAAGGAGGGCATTCGCCCTCTCGCCGCCGCCCTCACTACATATAATGGATTATAACCCACCCGATATTCAGTTGGCGGCGGCGCATTCCTTCCTTACAGCTCATCATCCAGGGCGTCAGGATCCAGATCATCGAAATCAAAGCTTTCACCGTCGAAATCGTAATCCTTGTCTTCCGGATCATCCGTTTGATCAGTGACAAACACGCGAACCTTGGTCTCAGCCACCAGTTCCGCTTCGAATTCCCGCTCTACGCGAAGTGTCACACTGCCGCCGCCCGGAGAGACACCGGCTTCCACACAATTTGGTTCCTGCGTTGCCTCCGCAGAGACCTCTACCGTGGAAGCACGGTGTCTCGGATCCAGATACGACAGCGGAATGAGCTCCACGTAGGAGACCGTTTCCTTGGCTACCTCGGTCTGCTTGTTTTTGTCGTACGAATACCAGATGTTCACATCGTAAGTACCGATTACTTCGATTCCGTTTCCGGCGGCAACCGCTTCGTACTGGTGGTTAATAATCCAAGCCCCCAGAATACTTGTCGGATGATGTGGCGGAGTCACGGTATGAGTTGCGGTAGAGAACTTACGACCTTTGCCGCAAATTGCCTTCGTAATGATCTCCCTTGTTTGACGTTTATGACTTAATGACATCTTTAAACCTCCTCCATACAATCATTCACTATCAAGTGTATGCACGTTCTGGGCATTTGTTGATTGTTAGAGTAGAAATAAATTTGGGTAAGCCCTCCATGCGCCCCGTTATAAGATTCATAGTTCATTTTATTGCAATAATCCCCTGGTTATGAGTACATAGCAAAAAACGGACAGCCCACAGGCAACCGTAGACCTTCCGTCAAGTCGTAACTCCACTCCTGCTATTGGAGCCCGTTATTCTTCTTACCAGAAAGGCAAAGACACCCGCAGCAACCGCCTGCGGGTGTCTTCATACGAGGTGTTATAACGGTATTACCCGCATAATCCCCAAATCTCGGTGCCTGCTGAGATCAATGAAATCCTCATCAATATTAACCAATGGCCGCAGCGGATCATGCGCGAGAATCATGATGATTTTGCCTATCCGCCCATCCGAGAGCACTACTTCATTGCCTATCATTGACTGCATCAGCTTATTGATAAAGACACTGCAAATATAAGGATCAAGCTTGCCGTAGACATTATCCTCCATCTGCCTCAAAACCTCATATAAAGGCGAGGCCTTCCGGTAGTAGCGGTCAGAAGTCATCGCATGGAAAATATCCACCACAGCAACTATTTTACTGAAATCAGTAATTCGGTGGCCCAGAACACCAAAAGGGTATCCGCTGCCATCCATGCGTTCATGATGCTGCAGCGCAACGAGTGCCTGCATATGATTGGTTCCGACCGTATCCCTGATCATCTCGTATCCGATAGTGGTATGCTTTTTCATCATCGCAAGCTCTTCTTCATTCAGGGGTCCGGGCTTGGACAGAATTTCAGCAGGTATCATAATTTTCCCGATATCATGAAGCGTTGCGGCAATGGTCAGCATACTTAGTTCTTCCGGTTTCAGCTTGAGCCACTTCCCCAGAAGTGTAGACAAAATTCCGACTGCAACATTATGTCTGTATGTATAATCATCCTTGGACTGCAACGCAGCCAATATTCCGTAAAAATCGTTTTTCTCACTAACCCGCTGGATAAAGGGAATGACTTCATTGCGCAGCTCAATCATGGGCAGCCGTTTGCTCTTGTTAAAACGTAGTTGCTCAAAGATACTCTCCATCGCAGACGTACACTCGTCAACCGCAATCTGATAGAAAGCTGCACTGTCCACTTGAACCACATCATGCGGCTCGAGAAAGATCTTGTGCTGACTGATCAGACGGATATGATCACTGCTTAACAAAGTCAGTGCGGGCAGAACAAACACGCCATTATGGTTGAAGAGATTCTCAACAAGCTGTTTACCGATATATTGTTCATTGCTGTTGTTCAATAGTCCTCACCTACCTGCGCAGAAATTCACCTATGCGAACCGTCTGCAGTAATTGGAACTTTCACTGCCCCATCTTCTAATGAATAACACATTAATCCTGTTGCCTGAACAAAAACTGAACGACGGGACAATTACCAGCTCACTTTTAGTTCTTACATATCTTATCGTTATTTTACGCAGCAATGTTAATACCTCACTGACATTTACATTTTATAGATTACGAGGGGCCACGGAAAGCGGCCGGTCGTTTCAACGGTTTGGCTTCAACCGGAACCTTATGGCGTTTGGCAATTTTCAGATAAAGTGCCAGCTCCCGGCAGAGCTGCAGAATCGCAGAACGGACCTCGAACTCTTCACGGGTTTCCGGCAGCTCCATCCGCTCGAACTCCTGCTCAAGCGCATCCAGCAGCCGCTCCGTCCGTCCGGTGTATTCCTCTGCCAGTACATCATTAGAAAGCTGATCGAACAATTCGGCAACCATATCTCCATGCGGCAGCTGACGGTACACCTGGGAGAGCAATTGCATCATATTCTGGATCGACTCCAGTTGCTCCTTTCGCATATAGAAATAAATATTCCAGGCCTCATCGGGATGAATCACATGATTTTCCATTTCCCTGGACGCAGCCGTAAGTCCCCGCTGCACGGCCTCGTTCGCGCCGATAAGCTCCTTACCGTCCCATACATAACCCGGGTCCCGCAGCGTCCTTGCCATTTGTACAAATATGATCGAAAAGTACTTGTCGACCTCCTTGCGGATACCCGCAATTACCCCGCCAGTCTGCGGCATATAGATCAGATTGACCAGCCCCGCCGATCCCAGACCCACTACCAGCAGCTCAATCTGCTGCAGCAGAACATGAAGTGACAGCTCAGCTTGTCCGAACACGCGGAACACGATTACCGAGCTGGTAACGATGCCCTCCTTAAAGCCCGATTTAACGATCAGCGGAAAACCGAACAGCACATACAAGCCAAGTACCCAATAATGAAAGCCCAGGGTGAAAAACAGAATACAGCCTAAAAAGAGTCCCACAAGCGAGGCTGAGAAACGCGCCATTATCGTTCGGAGACTCCTTTTACGCGTAGTTTCCACTCCGAGGATCGCAAGCAGGCCCGCGCTTTGCGCGTTGGGTATACCTATAGCTGCTGCCAGCAGAATGGACAGCAGCGTTGCCGCCGCTGTTTTGATAATTCGAAATCCCATGTAAATACCTCTCCTTGGCGTTTCATCGTTCAGGTAAAGATATAAACATGGTACAAGATTTTCTGGGGAGACACAATATGACATGTTTCTCACCGCCTCGACAACAACAGCTTCTCCACATAGACGACCATCTGGTACATCGCCGTAGCCACCGCTGCAATAATCAGCAGACTGGACATGACAAGAGTGAAATTGAACACCTGAAAACCATATATGATCAGATATCCAAGCCCCGACCTTGCGACTAAAAATTCACCGACAATTACACCCACCCAGGACATGCCAACGTTTACCTTCAAGGTTGAAACAACGGTAGGAAAGGATGCCGGCAGGATAACCTTAAAGAACTCCTGTACCCTGGTCGCCCCAAACGACCTGACCACCTTCACGAGATTCGGGTCTACGCTGCAAAAGCTGTTATACACAACAAGTGTCGTAATGAGAACAGTGATGGATAAAGTAGTGATCACGATTGCGGTAAATCCGGCACCGAACATCACGATAAAGATAGGCCCCAGCGCCACCTTAGGCATACTGTTAAACACGACCATGTACGGGTCAAGCACCGCTGATAAAAAAGGCGACCACCAGATGATCACTGCCAGCAATGTTCCAAGCAGCGTTCCGAGTACAAAGCCAACCACGGTCTCCCCTACGGTAATCCCCAAATGCGGCCAGAGGCTTCCGCTGATCATGTCTTCCCAGATCTGACGGAAGACCTTCGTCGGATAGCTGAACAGCAGTTCGTCAATCCAACCCAGCCGGGCTCCTGCTTCCCATAGCAGAAAAAACAGCAGCAGCAGACTGCCCCGCACGGCCATGACTCTGCTCTGCCAGCGCCGTTTTTTCTTCCTGTAATCGCTATGCTTCTGCTCCAGCCATTGTGCACGGGAAGCGGTTATTTCGCTTTGCTGACTTGATTTCACACGTCTTCCCTCCCAGCCGACTCCATTTCCTTCCAGACTCCATGAAAAAGCTCCGCGAAACCGGGCAAGTCCCTCGCATACAGCGGGGGTGTATTGCGGATTTCCTCCGGAACGGTAAATATTTTACGTATTCTTCCCGGGTTCCGCTGCAGCAGAATCACCCTGCTGCTGACGGCGATTGCCTCTGACAGATCATGGGTAACCAGAACCGCCGTGGTTCCGCGGCGGCGCAGTGTCTCCGATACCAGATCCTCGAGCTGCAGCTTGATCTGATAATCAAGCGCAGAGAACGGCTCATCCAGCAACAGCAGCCCCGGGTCGGTGGCCAGTGTCCGTACCAGTGCCACACGCTGGCGCATGCCGCCGGACAGCTGTGACGGATAGGCTTGCTCCTTGCCCTCCAGCCCCATATCCTTCAGCAGCTCCAGCGTCTTTTGACGTGTGTTTTCGTTCAGATTTCCGGTGAGCTCCAGTCCAAGTAGCGCGTTGTCCAGGATCGTCCGCCATGGAAAAAGGTAATCTTGCTGGAGCATATACCCTACCTCCGGGGAGGGTCCCTTGAGACTATGTCCGTTAACGAACACTTTGCCGCGGGATGGACTGAGCAGCCCGGCAATGATCGACAGCAGTGTCGTCTTGCCGCAGCCGCTAGGCCCGACGAGACTGACGAACTCCCCTTGTTCAACACTGAGGCTGAGGTCCTCAATGGCCAGAGAAGCCTCGCGGTCACCCAGATAGGCATGCGTCACTTCCTCCAATTGCACTACTGGCAGCATATCAGCCCCTCCTAACCCTTAATCAATTTGACGAAGACAACGCCTACTTGACGTTGTCTTTCGCTTTTTCCGCAAAGCTGTTGTTCACAATTTTCTCCGCCGGAACCCGCTCTTTCAGCTCTCCGGCATTATCCATCACATCCAGCAGATTGTTCCACTCTTCGTTGTCCACGACCGGATCCACGGCATAGGTGTCCTGCTCTTTATAGCGCTTGATCGCGGAGATCACAATCTCACGCTCCGTTTTATCAAAATACGGAAGTACCGCATCGGCAATCTCTTCCGGACTATGCTCTTTCACCCATAGCTGTGCACGCTGGATTGCATTGGTAAATTTTTGCATTGTATCAGTATTTTTTTTGATATAACTCCCCTTGGACATAAAAGCCGTATAAGGAAGATAACCGCTCTCCACCCCAAAGGATGCCACCACCTGGCCCCGGTCTTCACTCTCAAAAATGGAAGCCTGCGGCTCAAACAGCTGTACATAATCACCTGTCCCGGAGGCGAAGGCACCGGCAATATTGGCGAAGTCGATATTTTGAATCAGCGTGAGATCCTTTTCGGCATCAATCCCTTTGTTAAACAAAGTAAAGGCACCCGCCATTTGCGGCATTCCCCCTTTTCTTTGTCCGAGGAAGGTCGACCCCTTTACTTTATCCCAGTTAAAGTCCGCATCCGGTTTGCGGGCGAACAGGAATGTACCGTCCCGCTGGGTCAGCTGGGCAAAAGTGATAACGGGATCATCCGCTCCCTGCTGATAGACGTAAATTGAAGTTTCTGGACCAACAAGCGCCACGTCAATGGCTCCTGAGAGCAGTGCAGTCATTGTTTTGTCACCGCCGGGTATGGTCTGAAGCTCAACATCCAGCCCTTCTTCCTTGAAGAAGTTCTGGGATAATGCCACATATTCGGGCGCATAAAAGACGGATCGGGTGACTTCGCCGATCTTCACTTTTACCGCAGCCGAGTCTCCGCCGCAGCCGGCGAGCACTGAAAAACACAAGGCGAGAATCATGAGCGACAGCGACAGCTTTTTCTTGTTTTTCATTCTTCATTCTCCTTTCTTCCCGGGTCTTTTGCCCTTGCTTGCAGCATATGCGAATGCCTACGAAAAGGTTAAAGAGTATGTGTAGTATCGTTTGCGCTTCATTATAGAACTTCAAAGTGAAAGAACTGGCGAATATTTCGGTTCCTTGTATGAAATTATTTTAATGAAAGTACGATTTTCCGCATAAACACGAGATATCAGAAGAATACAAACAATAATCAATGATATATCACTATAAATCTTCATAAATCGCTTAATTCGTTAATTTTTCGTTTGTGCAAACGTTTTACCAAAATCATGCATTCGACTAAGATATCAATAAAGCGCTTATCACATCAACATACTAATGAAGCTATTTATTGGAGGGGTCCGCAACAGATGCAGCGCCAGCCTTTAACCTTGACTAACCGCCGCATGATGTGCACTTTGGCCATCGCAGGCATAACTGCTGCCCTGCTTGCCGGATGCTCTGACAACAACAGTACAAGCGCCGTCCAGCCTACCGCTTCTACGGCACCAGAACTTTCACTCGCGGCGCGTATATCGTAGGGGAGGTATGGGAGAATTCAGCTGTTTCCGTAGGGGCCTATCTGGATCAAGCATTTGATTCGGGGTTTAATTTCGGCCTGGCCGAAGCAGTGCTGAATTCTGCCAATTCAGAAAAAGACAGTGGGATTGCCTTTACTCTGGAGCGAACTTATAAGCTATATTCGCAGATTTCAGGGGGAGCCTTTACAGATGCCACTTTCCTGAATAATCATGATAAGAACAGAGTTATGAGCCAGCTTGCGAACAATCCGGATCATGCCAGAATGGCCGCCGCTATTCTGCTGACCTTACCGGGCAACCCGTTTATTTATTATGGGGAAGAGATAGGAATGCTTGGAGTGAAGCCCGATGAAGGCCTCCGTGAGCCTATGAAATGGACTGCCGATGGTCAAGGAGATGGCCAGACCACCACTTGGGAGCAGGCGAAGAATAACGCCGCTAATTCCGGTGCTGATGTGGAGAGTCAGCTGCAGAACAGAGGTTCTCTGCTGGAGCATTACCGTCAGCTTATTTCCTTGCGCAATGAAGTACCTGCACTGAGAGACGGTGGAATTCGCGAATATTCTTCCGGAAACAGTGGCATTATGGCCTTCGAACGGATCACTGCCGGAAAGCAGGTATTGGTGGTTCACAATTTAACTGACGGGACACAGAACATTCCGCTACATCCCGGCACGAACACCGTTACTTATTCTTCTATACTCAAGACGCTCCGGGGAGAAGCGGGTCTGGCGGACAGCATGCTTACACTGCCTGCTTATTCCACAATCATTCTGGAGTAAACACTGGAGATGTTTGCTGTACCCACTCATAGAGAGCAGAGCATATCTGCGCTTTCGTAACTGGAATGGCAACCATCCAGTCCTCCGCGGCTTCGCAGCTCATACGCAGCAGCCAGCCGCTGGAAGTATCTTCAATAAAAAAGGCATGCTGAAGCTTACACTCCTCTTTACTGCGTGAACACAGCTTAAGCTCTCCTTCAGCCGTTTTGTTCTTCATGACCTTCGCAAGCTGTGCGGATTGCAGCAAATCCCCTGTTTCCGCTGTCAGACATTCTGCCAAAAAACACAAGCTGTAGGTTGCGGCGCTTTCCTTTAGCTCCTCATATCTCCGTCTGGACAGATGCAGACACGGTACATCCTCTACGCTAAACTCTTCAGGCTCAAAGCAATTAAACAGATAATAACAAGCGCGCTGCACCTTCTGTGGATCGCTCAGTCTATAGACGAAGGAATCTGAGGGCTCAATGCCTGCGATCAATGTTATATCCTTATGTACCTGCAGGCAGATATCCTGCACTTGATCACCTTCACAGTATTTTAACCGGCATATTCGGTCCGCGGATGCTGCCATTTGCATCAGATCCGAAATTTCCTTCCCCGCTGGCTTATCTGGGAACAGAAAATTAGCTAAATATACCTTATCCTTTTTATTCACATTGATATATCCTTCCCGGATCCCGCTAACATTGGAATCACACTGCAATAAAAAAAGTCCCAAACTATAAAACTTGTAATCTTTATGTTATCATAAGCTAATTTTAAGGTAAAATTAAGAAACGAGGGGTATGATCTATATCATGAAATACTTGTAGCGAGGTGATTTCAAAATGAGAATGCTCATCACATTTCAGAACAAGCTTGTACCTGTGTACTTCACTACAGAAAACAAACAGCCCACCCAGAAGGTTATCCGGTTGCTGAACAGCACACTGGAGCTAAAAATCCAGAAGGGCAAAAGTGCGCTGCAGAAATGCTTAAATTCTCTGATTAGTATCGAAATTAAAGGCTCTGAAGCTATATTGCACAGTTATAGTGAAAATGATTCATTGGCGCTATCCCTCTATTAATTAGAGGGGTAGTTTTTTTGTGCAGAAAAAAAGCACACCCCTTCATTAAGATGGGATGTGCTCTGCTCGCTCTATATGTTGGCCGGGTATCTGTACTTCAGCGGCATATCTTCAACTAATCCGGTGATTTCTGTTCTCTTCCTTTTCTGCCTTCTGAATCCGCAGTTTGAACAACTTCACTAAGTTGCGACGAGTCTGCTCTTCGTGACAGTTGTCCAGTTTTTTAATGATAAAACGGTCGATGGACATGTCAATCGCTCCTTCTTCAATAAGTTGTATTGCCAACCTGAGGTGAGGAAATCATTTCCTTTAATCCTTGTAACACCTATATAACCGGGTCCTGTATTCCTTAAACTTTGCCCAAAAATGAAAAAAAAGCTGAGTCAAAGCGGTTTCACTACATATTGATGTTCTGCCAAAAAAACAATTCGTCCATTAAGAGATGTAGTAGCCCTGCAAAGAAAAGGCCTTTGCTGTCGAGCAAATAAAAATTTGTTTCGACTGTTATTTACAAACTAAATATTAAATGCTATATTATTGATAGTAAGTATTAAATATATATCTAAGGAGAAATCATAATGTCTAATGTACTTTTCATCAAAGCCAATAACCGCCCTGCAGATCAATCCGTAAGCGTTCAGCTTTACAACGAATTCCTGGCAAGCTACAAGGAGTCCCACCCGCAAGACGAAATCACTGAACTGGATTTGTTCGCAGAGCAACTTCCATATTATGACAACACACTGATTACCGGTGTTTATAAAGCTGCTCAAGGCTACGAAGCTACTCCTGAAGAAGCTGCCGGCGCTGCACTGGTTAAGAAATACCTGAATCAGTTCCTTGCCGCTGACAAGGTAGTATTTGCTTTCCCGCTCTGGAACATGACTGTTCCGGCTGTACTTCATACTTACATCGACTACCTGAACCAGGCAGGCACCACATTCAAATACACTGCTGAAGGTCCAGTTGGATTGCTGACTGACAAAAAAGCTGCTGTACTCAATGCCAGAGGCGGCATCTATTCCGAAGGACCGGCAGCAAGCGCTGAAATGGCTGTTAACTTCATCATGGGCAACCTGAACTTCTGGGGCTTCAAAGATACTACTCAAGTGATTATTGAAGGCCACAACCAGAACCCTGCACAATCCGCAGAAATCATCGCGAGCGGTTTGCAACTGGCCAAGACTGCTGCTGCATCGTTCTAAGAACACACCAGTATTAAAGGTCCGGTTCTAAAGATAGACATCCGCACTTTAATTAGGTATATGCATTGCAATTAGCCGGACTTTTATTTATATATAGCAAGGGCGCAGCTTCTCTGGAGCTGCGCCTTTGCGTTACAAGAGGGTCTCCTTACAGCCATTCTAAGGCTTCAAGGGACCCTCTTGTTCAGGTTACTGTTGCTTAATTATACTGTTCCTCAATATTCCTCCAGCTCCCGGCGCCAGCCGGAATTTCTGGAACGGGAAGGCGCTGCCTTGGTCGCAGCGGCTGCTGTTTTCCGCTTCTGCTTCACCTCTTTGCTGCTCTGGTATAGCAGCTCCTTCTGGGTTTTGCGGTAATTCAGCAGCCGTTTCTCTTCCAGCGCACCGTTTGATACTGCCGCAAGAACTGCGCAGCCCTCTTCGCGTTCATGTCTGCAATCGCTAAAACGGCAATCTGCTGCCAGACTGCTGATATCCCCGAATGCGAGATCAAGTCCGCCTTCATCCTCCCACAGCTGCAGCTCGCGCATTCCCGGGGTATCGACAATGATACCGCCGTCCGGGAGGATGAACAGTTCCCGGTGAGTGGTTGTGTGCCGCCCCCGGCTATCCCCTTCCCTGACATCCTGGGTGAGCTGCAGGGTTGCTCCGCTAAGCCAGTTAACCAGCGTTGACTTCCCGCAGCCCGAGGAGCCGGTCAGGGCCACTGTCTGACCGCTGCCAATATAGGGCAGCAGTTTATCCCGCCCGTCTCCGAGCAAGGCGCTGACTGCGTACACGGCCACTCCGGGTGCTGCCCGCTCCATCTCTGCAATTTTGCTCTCTGCATCATCACACAAATCCGCTTTGGTCAGCAGGATTACCGGGTTTGCCCCGCTGTTCCAGGCCATGATCAAATATCTTTCCATCCGCCGGACATTAAAATCGTCATTTAACGCACTGACAAGGAATAAAGTGTCTACGTTGGAGGCCACAATCTGTTCCTCATTTGTATTTCCCGCCACCTTCCGCGAGATCACACTTTGCCGGGGCAGCACGCCATGAATAACGGCATGTTCTCCACCATCCATCATCGCCAGCGACACCCAGTCACCGATTGCCGGATAATCCCCGGAATCGGTTAAGGTATGTCTGAGCCTGCCTGCCAGCTCACCCCAGGTTTCTCCCGTTTCCGTCATAACCCTGTACTTGCTGCCGAAATCGCCGACAATTCTGCCGGGTACAAATGTTTTGTTTTCCAGACTTTGATGCAGTTCGTTCCACTTGTTCATCCAGGTTTCATTCCAGCCATATTGTACTATTGTCATCTAAATCCTCCTGATTGTTTAGTTCGTACACTCCCGGCCCGGCTTCGAAAGAAGCCGGCGGCGGAAATAAATCACTTCGTTTCTTCTGACTAACGTGTATTACGGGAACACAAAAAGCCGCCGGAATCCTCAATCCGGCGGCGGACTTCACAGAAACTCTCCCCTGCACTATGGCAAGGGACAATTTCTGTGAAGTCAAGATCAGAGCATGCTATTCCTCCCCCAAAGAGGAGAACCAGCACATTTCTGAGCGTGAATCCGGTATGCACGAATACAATAACCGTATCCGTACTTACCGATCCACGCAAAAAAGCCGCCGGAACACATACGGTTCCCGGCGGCTCTAAAAGGCATCGTAGAGCTTACCCGCAAAGCTGCGTGTTACTTACACTGCAGCTGCTGTTCCCGGAAGACACGTATCCACAACAGTTGTTACCAATCGCGCAATTGCAATATAAACTGTCATATAACATCGTCTCCTTCCGAACTAATATGCTGTAATAATAAACTTGCCGGCAGCATATTGTCAACAGCAAAGCTAAAGAATCCCCTTCAACTCATCAAGCTCATGGATGGTTTTCCATGGATGCACATCCAGCTTGTCATCCCATTCATGATTACGCTTCAGCCAGATTGTTTCCATACCTGTCTTGCCTGCACCCCAGATATCGTTCACCGGATGATCGCCGATGAACAGCGTCTGTTCCGCTGTTGTGCCCAGACGCTCCAGTGCAAGACGGTAAATAGCCGGATCCGGCTTGCTGATTCCGGCTTCGCCGGAAATGACTATCGTCTTAAAGAAGCCGCGCAGTCCAAGAAGATCGATTTTGCCATATTGGATCTGTTTCTTGCCGTTCGTAACCAGACCAAGAATATACCCCTGCTCCCGGCAGTAGTTCAAAATATCTTCGGCGTACTTCATAAGCGCTCCGTGCCCGGTGTAGGTCTCATCATAATAGGCCCGGATGTCCGCAGCCGACACAGCCTTCTCCCATGGCAGCACCTCGCTGAGCTCGGCAAAAAAACCGTCCTTGTCCCGGTACCCGTCGGCATCACGCACAATAATATCCTCAACTACCCGCCGTGCTTCTTCCGGCTGCAAATGCCCGAGGAAATCACTTACAAATTGTTCGCTGAAACTGCGGAAGGTTGAATCACGGTCCATGAGCGTGTTATCCAGATCAAACAGAAGTGCTTGTACTTTGTTCATGCAATAATTCTCCTAATCTATGAATTCTTCCGGAACGTGTTACCAGAAATTCATTGTACTATGCCAGCATGAACAAAGAAAAGACCGTTCTGCTGACAGGCGCCTCAGTGCCCCTCAACTGAACAGTCTTCCTCGTGTTAAGTGTAAATCGTTCATTCATTCAAAATGCTCCGGCCGATGGGTCAGCATCATCTCTTCCTCCGTGATGTACAGGGGAAATGGCGGTGTTTCTTTCAGATAACGTTCAGTGTGCAGCAGGCGGTAATGAACCTCCGGCAGCCAGGTGTCCTCAAGCAGCGGCAGCTTGCCTGTGTCGTTGATATAATTATCCACAGCCGACTGAACCATATCAATATAATAAGGCACCATCTTGTCAGCTTCCTCAAAAATTTCGAACGTTTCCCGCGACATGTAAAACTTCTGATGAGGCACTCCGCCCAAATATCTCTTGAGCCGGATAAGGTCAATGCTCTTATCCTCCAGAATCAGTGCGGTACGGTTGATCGGAGCAGGCATATCTTCTTCAAATTGCCTAACAGCTTGCTTGATCTGCGGCAAAGTAACAGTGAGATGAACGGGAGGTGTATTTTTTTTCGCGCGTTTGAATATCATACTGAAAGTCTCCTTTCGAAGTATATGTCAGATAACGCTTACAATTCCAGTTTATTCGTTATTCGGACATTTAATCAGTCGAACCTTCAATTGTCACAAAAAATCCCCATATATTAGATCATTATTTGACATTTTCCCAGTGAGTCCACATCTCCGGCGGGTTAAGCTCGTATTTGTCATTTTCCCGGTACATAAACTGGTGCATGATGAACTCCCGGCGGATCGTGGCATAATCCTCATGGAATGGTTTGATAAACTCGTTGATTTCTTTTTCCGTATACACCACACCGGGTTCAAGCTTCTCAACCATATATTGCAGTGCGATCAGCTTCTTCTTGTATTGTGCGGGAATCTGGCGCAGCCGGCCGTCTTTGGCAAAAAAGTTGCGCAGCACTGAGTCCTTCAGACTCTTTTCTGTAGATAACTCGTCCATATCTTCTGCCCCCTTGGCAAAAATAAATTTAAGCGATGCCTCTGAACCGGCCTTGATAAACTCGGGGTTCAGCGAAAAGTAAACCGTATTCTTGTCTCTGCGCTCCTTGATCATTGCGGCCTCACGGAGCTTGGCGGCATGATGTGTTACGGTAGGCTGTGATAAATTAAGTTTCTCCGCCAGCGCCTGTCCGTGCACCTCCCCCTTGGACAGCAGCAGCAGCATGCGCAGGCGTGTCGGGTCGGATAAAGCTTTATGGTAATTCACAATTTTCTCCAGCTGCATCGGGGTCACTCTCCTATAACATTTGCAAGCAATTTTTACGATTAAACTATGTTTAGATATATATCTAATTATACTCTAATCCAATCTCCAGAGCAATAACGATTAGCTGAATATGCTGCACAGATAGCAAAAACATTAAATATAAGGTACGATTTAGAGAAAAGAAAGTATACACCAGGAGGTTGCCATCCATATGAAAGACGTCATTATTATCGGGGCAGGCCCGTGCGGGCTTTCGGCCGCAATGGAATGCCAGCGCCAAGGGCTGTCCAGCCTGATTATTGAAAAAAACTTTATTGTCCACTCCATTTATCTGTATCCGACCAGCATGCAGTTCTTCAGTACAACCTCTTTATTGGAGATTGGCGATGTGCCTTTTACCTCACCCAATGACAAGCCTTACCGCCATGAAGCACTCGTCTATTACCGCCGCGCCGCCGAGCAGCATGGACTCGATATTGCCGCTTACGAAGAAGCGCTCTCAGTCGAACGTCTGGAGGACGGAAGTTTCGCTGTACATACGATCACTAAACGGGGGGAACAGCTAACCCATGCAGCCTCAAACGTGGTGATCTCCACTGGTTACTTCGACCAGCCCAATATGATCGGCATCCCCGGGGAGGAGCTCCCTAAGGTCACGCACTATTTCGGTGAAGCCCATCCCTATACGGGGATGAAGGTTACTGTCATCGGCGGCAGCAATTCTGCTGTGGATGCGGCACTTGAGTTAATGCGGGTGGGCGCTTCCGTAGATATGGTCTACCGGGGAGCCAGCATTTCGCAGAACATCAAACCGTGGGTACGGCCTATCTTTGAAAGCATGGTAGCTAAAGAAAAGATAACGCTCCATCTGGAATCACGGGTAACCGAAATTACACCTGGTTCAGTCATTGTTACTAAATCAAACGGTGAGACGCTTGAACTCGACAATGATTTTGTACTCGCCTTAACCGGCTTCCGCCCCAGCAGGACACTTTTGTCTTCCGCAGGGGCAATAATGGACGACGAACAGGATAAACCTGCCTATAACCCGTCCACGATGGAAACTAACATCCAGGGACTTTATGTAGCCGGTGTTATCGCCTCCGGACGCAATGCCAATGAGGTATTCATCGAAACCGGCCGGGGCCACGGGAAGCTGATTGCAGATCACATCATTTCAAAACGGCTTACTTAGGATAAGGAGTGTTTCGTTACGATGGATATCACCTCGCTCCTCCTGCTGGGCCTCGCAGCCCTCGGCATTATCAGCAGCAATACGCCGGTAACGATCGCAATGGTTGTGCTGCTGCTGCTGAGGGTGCTTGGACTGCAGCAGGCTTTTCCGTGGCTCGAAAAGTATGGCCTGACTGTCGGGATCATCATCCTCACCATCGGCGTGATGACTCCGCTGGCGAGCGGTAAAATATCGCTGCAAATGATCTGGCATTCGTTTTACCACTGGAAATCGCTGCTTGCCATTGGGATCGGTATCCTTGTTGCCTATTTGGGTGGGCGTGGAGCAGTGCTTATGGGCAGCCAGCCTACGATCGTTGCCGGCCTGCTGATCGGCACGGTTATCGGTGTCGCTTTTTTCAAAGGCGTACCCGTAGGTCCGCTGATCGCGGCAGGTATCCTCTCCCTGCTGATTGGACGTGGATAATGGTTTAAAGATGGAGACAGGCAGGCCACTCTGCTCACTATGAGCGGAGTGGCCTGCCTGTTTGGTATGTCGGGATGCGGATGAAGCTTATAAACCTGTTCCCTCAACCCGGTATTTTTCCTCGAGTTCTGAGCGGTAATGGGGGTCATAGCGAATGAGCTTGGGAAGTGAGCAATCGACCATTCCGCTGTCGCTGCCGTCCGGATGAGTGCTCGTTGGCTCAGTTAGGGCCTGTTCTTTGACTCTTCTAATGACCTCCTCGTCTATTTCTACCGTTTCCTCATCCACACTTTCTGCATCAACAATGCTAAGCGGGACGAGCACTGTTTTACAGATCTCCATGCCACAGTGATCTATGAATGACACATGAATGCTCAAGCTGACTAAGCCGCAATCCATAGGCTGGATTGTATAGATCCCTAATAAAAGGTCATTTGGTATTTCGGGCTGCTCAATAATGACTCTGCCACTGGTATCCTGTGGATAGCCCTTTGCTTTCCCGTCCCAATGGATCCCTGATGGAAGCTGCAGTTCAAGTACCGCTTGCTTCCCTCCGCCAAGTGGCTCCAAATGGACCCAGAGGTGATTCATTCCCTCTTCATTCTCCAGCACAGACTTTGCAAGACGCACCTCGATCGTGATTGCCGCTCCAGTCATGGGGTGTTGCCTCCCTTCAGCAGCCGGTTCACCGTTTCAACCAGCTCGGACTTTAGTTCTGCAGATATGCGCGGACTAACCATAAGCATCACATCTTCATTAATGACTAGGGTCTCATTGCGGAAAATATGCTCCGTTTGGTAGAAACGCAGACGATCGCCAATCTTAGCCACTTCCTCCTCAGGCAATCCCGCAAGCTTCTCTTGAATATCTGCCAGACTCTCCCCGCTTTTGGACAAGGTGAGGATCGCCCGCAAATATTCCAGATGCCGGTCGGTATAGACCCGTTTGTTGCCGGATAATTCCAGCGGTGGCAGAAGCCCGATTTGCGTATAGTACCGTATCGTTCTTAGATTCATATCCGGCTCTTCTCTCTGAAGAAGTTCGGCAAGCTGTTTGCCGGTATAGGTATTCATCCAACCATCCTCCCGTTCGCAAAAATGATTTAAACTTCCGACATCAGTTACACTTCACTGTTATAGTTACAGTATACTGTAACTTAAATTCAAATGCAAAGAAAAAGCGGTTCCCGAAGGAACCGCATAGCAGTAAACACTATTCAAGCATCCAGCCGTTGTACATTGAACAGCCGGGCGTAACTTCCGTCAAGCGCCATAAGCCCTTCGTGGGTCCCCCGCTCGGTGATCTCTCCATTCTCCAGCACAACAATCTGGTCTGCATGGGTAATCGTGGACAGTCTGTGGGCGACAATCAGCGTTGTGCGCTCGGATGAAAGCGACTGGAGCGCCTGCTGGATCAGATGCTCCGATTCCAGGTCCAGTGCCGAGGTAGCCTCGTCAAGAATAAGCACCTTCGGGTCCTTGAGAAATACCCGCGCAATCGCCACGCGCTGTTTCTGGCCTCCCGACAGCTTCACCCCCCGCTCTCCTACCTCAGTATCATAGCCATCAGGAAGCTGCATGATGAAATCATGCGCGTTAGCCGCCTGTGCTGCGGAGACAATTTCCGCCTCACCAGCCGCCGGATTGCCGAAGAGAATATTCTCGCGCACCGAACCGCTGAACAGGAAATTATCCTGCAGTACCATGCCGACAGTCCGCCGCAGACTCTCCTGCGTCAGCCCCCGGATATCATGCCCGTCCATTCGCAGATTGCCTTCACTGATATCATAGAACCGCGGGATCAGACTGATTAGAGAGGACTTTCCCCCGCCGCTCATCCCTACAAAGGCCACCGTCTGTCCGGGGTTTATCCGCAGATTAATATCCTTCAGCACATATTCGTTCTCATCGCCATATTTGAACCATACCTGATCGAACTCTATATCTCCTGTCGGATTGTTCAGCGGCTTTGCTCCAGGCTGATCGACGATATCGTAAGGTTCGTCCAATAGCTCCATGACCCGCTCCAGCGATGCGGAGGCCTGAGTCAACACGGTGGAGGAATTAATCAGCCGCCGCAGCGGGGCATACATCCGGTCCAGGTAACCGAAGAAGGCAACAAAGGTACCCAGCGTCAGATTGCCGTGTATCACCTGATATCCCCCATAACCGATCACAAGCAGCGGGGCGATGTCCGTTAAGGTATTGATAATAGCAAAAGTAACGGCGTTCCAGCGCGTTTGGGCCATCGCCTTTTCCAGAAACTTGCCGTTGATAGCCTCAAATTGCTTCTGGTCCACCCGCTCCATCGTGAAGCTGCGGATAATCGCAATGCCCTGAATCCGCTCATGCAAATAGCCTTGAATCGCTGCCAGCGCCTGGGAACGGTCCTTGGTCAGCAGCTTGAGCCGCTTATAAAGTGTGTTCACGGCAATGCCGTACAGCGGCAGGATGGCTATGGATACGAGCGCCAGCACCGGATTGAGGTAGAACATGAAACCTAGTGCAAAGACGAGCGTGAACATATCCAGCCAGACGTTCATCATCCCGACTTCCACGAGATTCTTTGACTGCTCCACATCATTGATGAATCTGGATATGGCCTCGCCTACCTTTGTATTCTGATAGTAACGCAGTGACAGGCGCTGCAAGTGGCTGTACAGCTTGTTGCGCATGTCGAACAGCACTTTGCTTGTGATCAGCTGTGCAAAATACTGACGGAAATACTCAACAGGACCTCTGACAATGACAAACAGGAATAATGCGCCTCCGAGGATATACATCAGTTTCGAGACGCGTTCCGCGACAGTCAGTACGGAGTTGCTCAGAAGATCATCCACCACATATTTCAGAATCAGCGGCAGTGTTAGCGGAATGCTAAATTTGATCATGCCGATAATCAGCGTCAGCACAATCCATTTCATATAAGGCCGGACAAAAACAAAATAAGATTTCCATTGTTTCACAGATGGTTACGCCCTTTCTCTTCACCTTGTTGACTGGGTACTGTTGACATTTGCGCTCCACAGTGTTTTTATATTTTTAAGTCCATAAGTACGATTGCAGTACCTGAACTTCAGGAGGATAACGATGTCTAGACAATTTGTGACAGAAGCGGTCATGATGGCAATTTATGGCCAGCTTCTCATCCCGCAAAGCCCTGTAGAATATATAGTGCCCTATACAACCATCATGGAATTGTATGAACTGCGGGACAGTGACGAGCCGTTAATGAACCGGGCGGATGATGATCAGCACGTCAAATTGAAGATCCGTGAACTGATCGCCTATTTCGAGGAACCGCTCAATTCCAAGAAGATCAACCGCTGTCTGGCTGTTCCATGGGCCAAGAGCTCCGGCATTCTGCTCGGAGGGCAGGCACAGATCACCATCATCAACAGCATTGATAATGCTACATACGGAGAGCTGTTTGATCCGATCGAAACCGAGCTGCTGCTCTCTTCCCAGCGTGAGAAAGTACCGATTCTGACCGACCAGTTCGAGCTTATTCAGCGCATCATCGAAGGCGGAGTCCCCGTCCAGGTGTATGACATTGATGACTTTGATTTCGCTATGGAGGAAGAGACCTTCCGCAGCTCGCCCTAATGACGTTTTAGGATTTATAGGCCCAACCTTATAGATTCTTGTATCCGTAAATTCTCTTTCTGAAAAAGCCCCTGCCTTTTGGCAAGGGCTTTTTCAGATAGTAACCTGTGCTGTAGCATAACCAGTCTGCACTGGGTAGAATTACTGCTGCACTCCACCGGCCACCGGCAGTAACTCATACTGGTAGTCGATATCATCCTCAGCCTCCACATAGACAATGGATAGGCTGTATCCCTCCATATACCACAAGTCCTGCTCTTCCATATAAAAAATCAGGTCTCCCTGCTCAGTCTGCACAGCAGGACGTCCCGGCAGTTCGGTGGCGATTCCCAGTGAAAACCCTGGATGCAGTCCTCCTCCTGAACTGTAACGGGGAAATAACCGGATATGCGCCCCTGTCTGCAGATCTAATTCCCGCTTAAACCAGGCGGCGGCTTCTGGGCTGATTACCATCTTCATGTCTTTTAGCTCCTCCCGTTTCTTCTTATCATACTGAAAAAAAGTCCTCATTCCAAATTATCGCAACGTATTTTATCATACTGCTAATTCGAAATTTGTTCAAAATTATATTTGACAATTCTTAACGGCGGATGATAAACTCTGAACATAACGAAGCGTCTTCAAGTTATTACCAAAACTAAGGAAAGGGTGAGCGCGGTGTTTAACCTTGTTAAAGTTGATTTTTATACTATTGTCGGCAACTGTACACAACTGAATACCAAAGCAGCCCAAGTAGTGGAAAGCACCTGAAGAATCATGTATGTAACGCGTACATCTTGATTTCAGGTTATGCAAGTCTCTTCCATGTCTCTGTGCTGTCTTAGCACCGTGGACATGATAACTGCTGTATATCACAGGCATATCATCCGTTTTCGGATGATATGCCTTTTTGTATGCTGTTAAGAGCTGAACCACTATTCGCACCATTCCAACAGCCGGCAATCAATTCAATACGAAAGGAAGGGATTTCCCTTGTTCTCCGTTCTCCGAAATCTCGGTTGGTTCTTCCGCCGGGAGAAAAGGCGCTACACAGTAGGCCTGATTTTATTAATTGTAGTTGGTGTGCTTGAACTGCTGCCTCCTCGTCTGCTCGGCAATGCCATTGACGAGATCGTACGCGGCTCGATAACCGCCGGTTCCCTAATGAAGTATATTGGCCTGATCGTCCTCATGCTTCTAATTATTTATTGGATCACCTACATATGGATGCATAAGCTGTTCGGGGGTTCCAACCTTGTGGAGCGTCTGCTCCGCTCCCGCTTTATGAATCATCTTATGACGATGACGCCTTCCTTCTTCGAGCGCAACCGTACCGGTGACCTCATGGCCCGGGCAACCAATGATATCCGTGCCGTATCGGCAACCGTCGGCTTCGGGATGCTGACTCTGGTGGATTCAACGGTTTACCTTACCGTTGTGCTGCTGGCCATGGGCTTTCTGGTCAGCTGGAAGCTGACACTCGCGGCAGTGCTGCCGCTTCCGCTGATCGCCATCGCCATGATTTACTATGGCAAGGCCATTCATGACCGGTACAGCCTGGCACAGGATGCCTTCGGAGATATGAACGACCAGGTACTGGAATCCGTATCCGGTATTCGCGTGATCCGGGCCTACGTACAGGAACGTATGGACGAGAAACGATTCTCCGACATTACGGAGGATGTATACCGCAAAAATATGGCGGTAGCCCGCGTTGATGCCTTTTTTGAACCAACGATCCGCTTTTGTGTGGGACTAAGCTATATTATCGCGCTTACCTACGGCATTTATCTTGTATTCCGCAATCAAATTACACTTGGAGATTTGGTTTCCTTCAATATGTATCTGGGGATGATCGTGTGGCCGATGTTCGCGATCGGTGAGCTGATCAATATTATGCAGCGCGGCGGAGCATCCCTTGAACGGATCGATGAGACGCTGAATTCCCGTCCTGATGTTGAGGATATTGCTCATCCGGTTCCGGTTGAATACCCGACCCGTATTGAGCTAAAGGATGTAACGTTCCGTTACCCTACTTCGACCATCGACAATCTAAGCGGCGTCAGCTTCTCCCTCTCCCAGGGACAGACGCTCGGGGTAGTCGGACGCACAGGCAGCGGCAAATCAACCTTGCTGAAACAGCTGCTTCATGAATATCCGTCCGGTAAAGGTGACATCCTGATCTCCGGTGTGCCGATTGGGCAAATTGCCCTCGACCGCCTGCACGGCTGGATGGGTTATGTGCCGCAGGAGCAAATTCTGTTCTCCAAATCGGTTCGTGAGAACATCCAGTTCGGGTACAATAATGCCAGCGACGAACGGATTATGGAAGCCATCACGGCAGCGGCTTTCCAGAATGACCTCGGTACCTTGTCTGACGGCCTGGATACCTTAGTGGGTGAACGCGGTGTCTCTCTTTCCGGAGGCCAGAAACAGCGCGTCTCGATCTCCAGAGCCTTTATCGCAAATCCCGATATTCTGATCCTGGATGATGCGCTTTCTGCCGTTGACGCACGTACAGAAGCCAAAATTATCGAGAACATCCGCTCGGAGCGTGCCGGCAAAACCACGCTGATCTCCACTCACCGTCTCTCTGCTATTGAGCATGCCGATCTGATCGTTGTACTGGATAACGGACATATAACAGAGCGGGGCACGCATCAGGAGCTGCTGAACATGAACGGCTGGTATCGTGAGCAGTTCGACCGCCAGCAGGTGGAGAACAATTTAACGAATGAATAAATGATGAGCATAGGCTTTTTGAAGCTCCCTAAAAACGTTTAGGAGGTGTCACCGTTGACACAAAGTACGGGCAAACGCCTGCTGCAGTACGCATTAACTGCCAAAAAAACATTTATCGCAGCACTACTGCTGCTTACTATCGGAGTGGCAGCCGAGCTGGCAGGGCCTTTTATCGCCAAGAGCATGATCGACAATCATCTGCTGGCCATAGAGAAGCCCTACTTCCAGACGGACTCTTCCAAGGATGCCGCTGAATATAATAATTCCTTCTACAAACGCGGTGACCGGTTTGCCGAAGGCGAAGCCAAAGGCCAGGAAATCCGCCTGCTACAGGTCGGAAAAAGCTTCTACTTCATCAATGAAGCCGTAGCGCAGCCTGCAGGCGAGCGGACCTTCCGTGACGGAGAGATGCATATCCAATACGGAGACACTCTGAGTGTCTATCCTGCCGAGAAGCTCTCGGCAAATGAATTATTCGCTTTTTACAAACCTGAATTCCCCGGCATTTATAAACTGGTAGGACTGTACGCGATATTCCTGGTCATCTCGATCATAGCGGAATTCGGTAAAACCTACTGGCTGCAATCGTCGGCCAATCAGGTCATCCGCAAGCTGCGGACCGATGTGTACGCCCATATCCAGCGGCTGCCTGTTTATTTCTTCGACAATCTGCCTGCCGGTAAGGTCGTCTCCCGGGTTACGAACGATACGGAAGCGGTCAAGGATCTGTTCATAGCCGTATTATCCAACTTCAGCACAGGGATTATCAATATCATCGGCGTTTATGTCGCCCTGTTCCTGCTGGATATTCACCTCGGACTGGTCAGTCTGTTCATTGTCCCGATTGTGATCCTCTGGATCGTGCTGTACCGCAAAGTTGCCACCAAATATAATACCATCATCCGTTCGCGGCTTAGTGAGATCAACGCCATCATCAATGAATCGATTCAAGGGATGTCGATCATCCGCATTTTCCGCCGCCAGAAGCAGAGCAGTGAAGAATTCGAGCGCCTGAACGATGATTATCTGAAATATCAGAATAAAATGCTCAACCTGAATGCCTTCACTTCCCACAACCTGGTGAACTCGCTGCGCAGCCTCTCCTTTGTACTGGTATTATGGTACTTTGGATTCGGCAGCCTGGATGGCTCTACCTTTGTGTCGCTGGGTGTGCTGTACGCCTTCGTCGACGTGCTCGGACGGATGTTCCAGCCAATTACCGGGATGGTCAACCAACTGGCCAATCTGGATTCCTCGATGGTCTCTGCCGGCCGCGTATTTACACTTATGGATGAACCCGGCGAACCGGTGACCGATGGTTCCATGCCGCGTTACAAGGGAGATGTGGTGTTTAAAGACGTTTCCTTTGCTTACAAAAAAGACTTCGTCCTGCGCGACATTTCCTTTGAGGCCCGCTCTGGTGAAACTGTCGCTCTGGTGGGACATACCGGCTCCGGTAAAAGCTCGATCATCAATCTCCTGTTCCGCTTCTATGATCCGCAGCGCGGAAGCATTACCATTGATGGTCAAGAAGTTAAAGATCTGCCGAAGCAGTGGCTGCGAAGCCATATGGGAATTGTGCTTCAGGATCCTTACTTGTTCACAGGGACCATCGCTTCCAATGTCAGTCTCGGGGACGAGCGGATCACACGGGAGCGGGTGGAACGGGCACTGCGGGAAGTCGGTGCGGATAAGCTGCTGTCTCATCTGCCCAAGGGCTTCGACGAACCGGTGGTGGAGAAAGGTAGCACGCTTTCGGCCGGCCAGCGTCAGCTGATTTCATTTGCCCGGGCGTTGTCCTTTGATCCGGCCATTCTTATCCTGGATGAAGCGACCTCCAACATCGATACGGAGACAGAAAGCATCATTCAGGAAGCGCTGGAGGTGCTGAAGAAAGGCCGCACCACCTTCATCATCGCTCACCGCTTATCCACAATCCGCAGTGCGGATCAGATTCTTGTCCTGCATCACGGTGAAATCGTTGAGCGCGGCAGCCATGATGAGCTCATGGCGCTGGGTGGTCGCTACTTCCGCATGTACCAGCTTCAACTCGGTGCCGGTGCGGAAAACGGAGCTGCGGCCGGCTCGGCTTCCGCATCTTCTTCCGCCTCTGCCGCAGCCCTGCAGCCTTCGTTCAAGCAGGGCTAGTGATTCAACTGCTTCTCCCCAAAAAGAGACAGTTCCTCATATATTGAGGAGCCTGTCTCTTTTTAATTTACTTAATAGTAATACTTCCTGATTTACTTTTGACTTGCAGTAAATTCTCCCCATTGCCAATAGTTCCATCTACATTCTTGTCTGTATTCTTCGTGGGCAAGAGCTTCTTCAAGTGAACCGTCGTATCTCCTTTTGCATTATCCACTGCTACTTTCAAGTTGGATGGCTCAGTTTGATACCCTACTTGAATATCTCCAGTTGATGTTTCGACTCTCATTTCACCTTTTTCCACAACCCCGCCAAGAACGATTTCGCCACTTTTAGAATAAAGATTCATAACAGAACTGGTTACATTTTTAAAATAAAGGTCATTCCCCCTGGCAGCTACGTCTATTCTATCAAATGAGCTATCCTTTACATTCAGGTCCCCTTCTATGAGATTTAGGTCCCCTGAATCTGCTTCAACTTGATTAAATTTCACACTGCCTGCTTTATTTTCAACGATTAAATTATGGGTTGCCAACGTTCGAATATTGATATCTCCATCATTGTTGACCATTCTGACTCTTTCTACTGTATTTTTGGGAATTAAGACTGTGATAGTTCCCTCTTTATGAAAAGAAAAAGCTGAAAAGGCCCCGCCAATTTGCTTATCTTGTTGTATCACCAAGTTATTAGAATTACGTGTCACTACAACAGGAGCCTTCTGCTTGTCCGTCTGATAACCCACAATATCTACATGAACTTGATTGTCTGTTGATTCCTTCACTACAAGATCCCATGAATCATTATTCATTTCAATACTCTGAATTTCATTCGCCGGGAAGTCTTCTGTCAACTCAAAATCTTGAGCTCCACCTTGCAAGCCAACAACAAGGATTCCCACCAGAACAACCGCCATCGATATCCAAATCCACTTATTAGTTTTCATGGTTTATGCAACATCCGTTCTGTCAATTTTTCGATAGGATAAATAAGCTAGGGCCAACCCTAACAAGCAGAAAACTATAGGTACGCCGATAAATTGAAACATGGATACAGAACTGCTGCCATCAGAAATCATAGAATTTAGCAGAATCCCTAAGATTACTGAACTAGTAATTGTTGTGGCTGTAGATTTTTTACGCATCCCGAAAGACAATGGAATAAGACTTAAGCCAGCTGTCATTGCCGAAGCCATAAGAATGGCTGGGAAGGTAGCCAGCACATCTTCTTTTGATGCAGCTGTTTCAAAAAAATGAGCTGCCGGATTTAATAACACTGTCAATACTTCAATGATGAAGGTGGAAATCACTAGACATGTGAAACAGAAGACTAATACGATCATCAACTTTGCTTGCATCACTTTTTTGCGTTGGATGGGATAGGTAAATAACAATTGAATGGTCTTATTCTTATATTCATCAATCACAAGTCTGGAAATAATGATGCCTGAAAAAACAACAAAGGTAACGCGAATAAAGATGTTAGCCAGTGACATAAAGGCTGTAAAATCTAAAAACATTGGTTCATCCTGAGCATTTGACATGACAGCCATTCCTGCAACCATTCCAAATATAATCATCATACTAATCACGGCCCTAATACTATATCCCGCCAGATTATTTCTCTTCCATTCAATCTTCATTAGTCTAAGCATGTTGTCTGCCTCCATGAATAAGATCCAGGAAATACTCTTCTAAGTTGCTTTGCTGTGTTCCGATACGATTTACAACGATATTATTGAGCACCAGCTCTTTATTAATGACCGATTGAGATACATCTTGTTGATAGACCCGGATGGTTTCCAGATCAACCGCTTCATAGTCATGGATGTTTAATTTTCTCTCCAGCACAAGTGAAGCCTGCTTACTGTCAGTCACTTTTATCTCCAGGTATTCAACATTTTCGCTGATGATTTCACTCATCTTAACTTCCTTAATTAATTGTCCATGATTAATGATTCCGATCGTATCTGCAATCGATTCAATCTCTGAAACAATATGGCTGGAGACTAAAATTGTCATACCGCACTCCTTCTTAAGCTTCAGCAAAAGCATGCGAATATCCTTAATTCCCACAGGGTCTAAACCATTAATCGGTTCGTCCAGAATCAAGATCTCAGGCTTTGTGAGGATGGCTCTGGCAATACCCAATCGCTGTTTCATTCCTAAAGAAAACTCATGTACTTTTTTATCCTCCACACCGGTTAAGCCAACCGTTTCTAAGACCTCATGAATCCGGTCCTCAGCATGAATCTGCGTATAATCACAATGATATTGTAAGTTTTCGGCAGCTGTCAGCCGTTCATAAAAAACGGGATATTCAATGATACTGCCGATATGTCCTAAGTATTGAAAAGAGGTTTGTAACACAGGTTGATTGAGTACAAAAATTTCGCCGGATGTTGGCTTCACCAAATTAAGAATCATTTTCATAATTGTTGTTTTTCCCGCACCGTTTGGTCCTAAGAAACCGTAGATTTCACCAGATTCAATATGCATGGTTACATTTGACACTATTTCGTTTCCCTTATAAGCCTTTGATAGTTGGTTAATCATGATCATGGTCCCCATTGTTCCCCGCCTCTCGTTCTATATAAGTTGAACTTTAGACTTACCAAGCCGGCATAGAACGCAACTCCGGTGAATGTTTGGACTTCCGGCCGCTGTTGTCTACAGATTTCTTGATTTATACCGCTATTTGCGGTTGAAATCCGTAGACAAAGGCGGTCGCTATCGCTCCTACAGTTCCAAACTTCCCCTCCGCTGCTTTTGCCTCTAGGTAGTTCTTTTGTTCAACTTATATTGATAAAATTCCACAACTCCAAACCACGATAACGATGGAGTGTAGTTTATTGTTGTAGCACTTTTACAGCATAAGGCTTTTGCCCTCCATTCAAGAGCCTCATCGCACCAAATGTCCTTTAACCTTCATAGACGGTACTTTTTCATACAAAAAAAAGCGCTAACAGCCATATAAGATATAGCTGCAGCACTTCGTATGTAACTCAAAACTCATTTTTCCTTAACGCTTCCATCTTTTCAAGGGTTTCCTTTTGCAGTCTTCTTGAAACTGAACAACTTTCATCATTATCAAACAAGACCAGCTTGTTCTTTTTATCCACGGATCTAATATTAGCTAAATTAACTACAAATGCCCGGTGGCAACGGAACAGACGTTCATCATAACCTGCAATTTCATTTAATTCAGCGTAAAAATCAAGAACTTTGGATTTTGTTATTAATCTTATTTTATGTGCAATTTCCATGGTCTCAAAATAAAGGATATCGGAAAATGGAATTTGGAAGCTGGTATACTTATTCTCAAATGAAAAGTTATCAGAACTTACCGGAATCGTCCGGCGCGAATCAGCAATCAAAAGACACTCTGTAACCTTTTCAATAAATTCTGTTTCCGGTAAATCCTTTTCAATAAAATCTAAAGCAGCCACTCGATATGTAAAAGTTATTGGCGCTAACTCGGAATGTGTGGTAACAATAACAATCGTCCCAAAAGGATCTTTTTTCCGGATCTCCTTAGCAACCTCCAACCCCTTCTGATCCTCATGATTGATCTGCAAATCAAGAAAATATAATTGATGGTCAGCCACTTTCTCGATCTGCGATAACAGATCATCAGGTCTTGCGGTCGAAATTAAACTCCGGTAACGGATCTGATGCTTCAGCGCTAATGTTTTGATGAGCCGTTCTAAACGCTGCTGCTGAATTAAATTATCTTCTAAAATAAATATATTCATTTCTGTTCTCCAGTCTTTCTTAATGTAAGCGTCTGTGAGAATAGGCCAGATTGGAGCGCTGTTTCTAATGACGCAAAGTTATTTTCTTTTATAATTTGCTGCACATTATATAAACCTAATCCGCGTCCCTTGCCTTTTGAGGAATATCCGCGTTCTCCCAACCGTCGCAAATTGACTTCCTCACCGCAACTATTTTCAATTCTTATCAGTTGTATGTCCGTATCCTCCAATAACACAATGCCAATCTTTGATTCTTCCGTATCTGTTGCTGCTTCAATCGCATTATCCAGTAGTATGGAGAGAATCCTTGTAAATGAAATCAATTCCATTTGAATGGCATGAACGGGATCTTCAATTTCCAAAGCAACATCAATTTTCATTTGCTGGGCGATTAAAATTTTGGCGGCGAGAATACTTTTGATCTCTGATACATGCAGGTTGCGCAGCTTGACAAAGCTATACTCATTCTTACGCATCAATTGCCCCGTTGGCTTAACTGTTTGTTCATATACCTGCTTGACTTGATCCCAATCTTCCCGATGAATCCCTTCCTCCAGAGTCAATAGGATATTCGCATAGTCATGACGGAAGCTTCTGAATTCATCATAAATTTTTTCGAGCTGCGTTGCATAATCCGTTAGTTGTATCAATTGCTCACTTTTAGATTTTTCAATTTCTCTTTTCCGGATATGATTGTATTGAAACTGCATATACAGCAAAGCAATGATAAATAGCAGCCACATCCCTAATAATAATGTTCGATGAAACGAGTTGAAATCACCAGTCTTATTACCAATGGATAAAATCGGATAGACCGAAAGGATAATGATGATTAAAAGAATGATCACCGGAAAAAGAATCACTTTGCTGGATTCCCGCAGAATTTCTTTATTGAGCTGTGGAACATAGTGGCGTACCACTCTTAGGCCGATCTCATTCATTATGGGTGGCGCCATAGCTGTAAAAAGATAAGGAAGATAGTCTATATTAACCGATGATTGTCTAAAAACAAACTCAATTAAGTTTGTAATCGGATCTGCTGCGAGATAACCTAAAAATGAATTCATGACCAAGGCATACGCCCCGTAAAACACACCTAAAGAGGTAAACGTTTTTTGATTTTTAAAATAAGACATGCCCACAAAACAGAAAAATAGAGCAACGGCCCCCCATACTCCGATAAAATATGTAGAAACAACTCCAATGCTTATGAATATCATTAGCCAGATTGTTATTTCTTTGACACTAAAGTGATAGCGGGAAACGGATTGATAAATAAAAAAGAAGCTTACGATTTGAATTATCATTATTAAATGAATCATTTTAAACACCACCAGTCTTCACACGAAAAATCCCCTTTACCACCAATTGCCATATTAACTTAATGATACTCTCCAGTCTATCACTAAACTTCCCTTACTCCTGCTAAATTGTATTTGTGTACAGAACATTTGTTCTATATAATGGAATCTAATACATATGATTGGAGTGATCGATAATGATTACCTACAACATAAGCAAGAAGCAGGCTAGACTTTTTTTGCTGCAGCATCAGGGGCTGATCGCCGGTGGTCTTCCTGGCGGCAAGACAGGTATTTATGAATTCGTTCGCCATGTAGGCTGTATTCAATATGATCCGCTGAATATTGCCGGGCATAATCATGAGCTTGTGCTTCAGGCACGGGTTCCCGGCTTTATTCCCGCTCAAGCCAATGAGCTTCTGTACCAGGACAGGCTGCTGATCGACGGCTGGGACAAGAACATGTCGATCTATTGCACGGAAGACTGGCCCTGCTTCCAGCGGCTGAGGGAAGCAGCCTCCGGGCATCACCAGGGAAATGAACCTTTGGAAGCAACGGTGCTGCAAGTCCGTGATGCGCTGAGTCAGCGCGGCCCCCTCTCTTCTCTGGACCTGGAAGGCAAAGAGAAAATTAACTGGGCCTGGGCCCCTGCCAGATTGTCTCGGGCAGCTCTGGAAACCATGTACTTCCGGGGTGAAGTGTCCATTCATCACCGTGTGCATACCCGCCGCTACTACGATTTCACGTCACGCCTGCTGCCGGAGCAGGTCGTTGCAGCAGCCGATCCCAATCCCACGACTGAACAATACCATGACTGGTACGTGCTGCGGCGCATTGGCAGCATCGGACTCCAGTGGAATAAATCAGGTGATGGATGGCTTGGCATATCCGGTCTGAAGAGCAAAGAGCGGACCGCGGCAGTGCAGCGCCTGCTGCAGAATGACAGCCTGCGCGAGGTGCACGTGGAGGGTATTAAGCTGCCGCTTTACATGCGGACAATGGATGCGCCCGAGCTTGAAGCTGTGCTGCAGCTGGGGGAAGAGGCAGAAGATCCCGGAAGTAGATTTTCTCCGGGAAGTTTCGCCGCTGCTCTGGCTCCCTTGGACAATCTGTTGTGGGACAGAGAACTGATCCGGCAGCTGTTCGGATTTCATTACCGCTGGGAGGTATACAAACCTGTGGTGGAACGGGAATATGGTTACTACGTGCTTCCGCTCCTGTACGGTGACCGTTTTATCGGCCGGTTTGAGCCGGTCATGAACAGAAAAAGCGGCATCCTTACCATCACCCGCTGGTGGTGGGAGCCTGAAGAGGTGCTTACTGCAGAGAGGGTACCCGCACTGCGGCAGGCTCTGTCTTCCCTAGCGCGCTGCACAGGAGCATCCGCTATCCAATTTGCCCCGGAGGTGATCAAGGCATGTGGACTTGAAGCGCTGGAGACAGCAAATCTGTAGCACAGCTCCTCATTAAACACAAAAGAAACTCTCCTATGGACAGCATTTCTGTTATCCGGGAGAGTCTCTTTGCTCTACTATGTATACATGTTAGCGAAGCGGTTTCTGCACGATATAATCTACAAAACCCTGGGTGATCAGTTGACCGTCATATATTCGCTGCAGCACCCTGTCTTCCTTATACAGCAACTTCATCCCGCTGAACAATTCATCCGGTTCTGTAGCGGTATAGTAAGAGTGGATCACCGGCAGATCATCGTCAAACTGCTCGTATTGATTCTGTCCAAGATCGCCGCCTTCACCGCAGCGGAAATCATTCACCGTCAAAAAGTTAACAAACATGATCCCGCCAGGCTTCAGCACTCTCTTCATTTCTTCTATGGATTGTGCGACCTCCAATTTCCTCATATGAAAGATAGAATTATAGGAGTAGACGAAGCTGAATGACTCATCATCAAAGGCAAGCTGCCGCATATCACCTTGCTGTATTTCCAGTTCATAGCCCTTTTCTGCAGCCCAGGTCTGAGCTACATCTATTTGCTCCGGATTACAGTCTATGCCGCTGGCCACATACCCATACTGGGCGAATAAGCCAAGTGGAGGGCTGTCTCCACCTGCTCCGCAATCCAGCACAGTCCGTTCGAGGTCACTTTCATTACAGAAACTAAGGTATCTGTACAGTGGAATTTGCTTATAAACTTCATTCACATTAAATCCTCCTCCTCAAGTCCCAATTTCGTGTACATCTCCGTACAGTAGCCCTGCAGCTTGATTTCCAATCTTCTGGCCTTGTTCTTGAAACGCTTCAGCTCACGGATCATGTGGGCCCTGCCGGCCGGAGTGAAGGTCTCCTGAATACGCTCCTTGAAATAGTCATGGACAATATGGTTGCGCTGCTTCCAGACTGCTTGCAGCTGCACCGTCTCCTCTTCCGAGAATGGAAAATGATGCTGGATTTCTTTGATGAGCTGGCCGAGTGAATTGCTGAGTTTGCGCTGATACAGATCTGCGAGATCCGCTTCAGTAGGTGTCTTCCCCTGAGACAGCTTCGTAAGCAGCAGCAGATTGGTCAACTGCTGCTCCAGAGCCTGACAATAATAGACTGCCAGCCCGAAATAAGCAAATAGCTCTTTGGATTGTTCACTCTCCGGTATTTGTGTATCCTTCATCTTTCCTCCCGTTTCTCTCTCTCTTCGTTTTTCAGAAAATGAATTTAAATGGCTTCACGCCAAGTCTGTTTCTCACAAGTTTTTGTTAACATCCATTCGGCTGGTGCGGTACAAATAAAAGCCGGTCAGCACAGAAATGTAGGCCAGCGTGTGGGCGAAGGAACCCAGCAGTGCTGAAGCAGGCAAATCATCCGCGTTCATCAAAGCATCCATAACCGGTGACACCGGCGGCAGCAGGATAGGCATGACAGGACCCGGGACAAGCTCCTGCAGTTGGGTACCCCCTATAGACAGCGTGATGATGATCAGCATTGATCCCGCAGCATAGCTATTTTTGGAAACCCAGGAGGACTGCAAATAGAGCGAGATTGCAATTCCCAGGAACCCGAGCAGCGCATGTCCGGCTAAAGCAAGAAATAAACGGTACCCTCCCACGGGATCGCTAAAATTCCCCGTAACTATAGGATACATCACAATCACGAAGCTGAGCAGCAGAGTAAGCACCCCCATTGTCAGCATTTCCCCAATGCTGTGCTTAACCGCACTTCGCAGATGAACCACAGCTACCTGCCGCTGCACCGCCTGCTCATGATTCAGAAAGCTCAGTCCCAGCCAGGCACAACCGACGAACAACATCACTGCCGACGCCGCATAGCTGTTCATCACCGGGTTAGGCTTATAGGAGTAGAGAATCAGCACAGCGATCAGAGTTCCGGCAACGGGAGCGAAATACCGCTGAGAAAAGGTATAACTGCGTAGAAAATACGCGATCAGCGATCTCATAAAGGTTGTACCTCCTGGACAGTCTTCGGGTCCATCCATTGCATAAGCCCTGATAAGCCGCGGCGCCGTTCTACAGAAATCACCGATCCGCCCGCATCAAGCACAACCCTGAGACATTGATCTGTCCATTCCCTTTCCACAGTTAAACCGGAACATTCCATCCCGTACTCATCCCGAACCGCTTCTATAGAGATCAACCACGGCATCTCCGCCAAAGCCGATTTTTGTTGAGGAGCAATAGCTGTGCACATTATGTATGTGGAAGGCTTATCCTGCAGACTCGCTGTTTCTGATACCTTCATGACCGTTTGGCCTGCTTGAAGCACATGTACGCCATCGGCAAGGGTTTCCACACAAAGCGGCTCATGAACGGAGAATACCATCGCTGTACCGCCTTGCTTCAACTCTTGAAGAAGTTCAATCAGCGTATGCTGTGCCGGAAGATCCAGGCCGGACATAGGCTCGTCAAGCAGCAGCAATTCTGGCTTCGGAAGCAGACTTTGAATCAGATTCACCTTTTGCAGCATTCCTTTAGAGAAGCTGGTCATAGGATACGTCCGGAACTGCTCCAGATGAAAAGCCTCCAGCAGCGCTGTTATGCGCTCTTGCAGTCCCGCCTCCGGCATCCCGCCGATCCGGCCCATACTGCGTAAGTACTGTTCAGCAGAAAATTTAAGACCCGGGAAAGCCTCGGGTGCATAACCAATCGAAATCGTCCCCTTGCTGCGTTGGATTGTCCCGGAAGTAAGCTGGGTAAGTCCAGCTAAAATGGAGAGCAGCGTACTTTTGCCGGAACCGTTACGTCCGATCAAAGCCAGAGCCGTTCCACTTTCCACCGTGAGTGAGACTTCACGTAAAACTGGGCGTCCTCCATAAACCTTGGTAGCCCGGGTAAGTTCAATCAAAGGACCGCTGCGGTCCGTCAATCGGTGTTCACTAATACTTCGAAACGCCATTCGGCTGTCTTCCCCCTTAGCCAGAAGCCAAGCTTGCTTAGCGCATCTAATGGACAACTGGTTCTTCCACTCTATAATTCGCCGGAACTGCACTAAATTCCTTTGAGAAAGAACAGATTGAGGAGCCATTCTATACAAAAAAACCAGAACCCTCAGTATAATTACTGCGTTGGTCTGGTCTTGTATAGTCTGCTGCAAAACAGCAATTTTAAATTTACGCGTATACCTCAACGACATCGCTGATTAGACGGCAAGCTAATGCGGCATTGCGGCAGGAATCGATGCATTCCTGGCAATGAGTATGCTCATGTCTGCTGCTCTCGTCGGCACAACGTTCGCAGATTTCAGCACATAAGCGAAGGATTTCCGCTACAAATGGACTTTGGCGGGTCATTGCCTGAACGGCGAAGGAACAAATGTCCGCGCATTCCCGGTCAAGCCGGATGCTCTCCCGCAGTGATGCTAGATCATATTCTTTCAGGCTTGAGACATAGCTGTAGTTACAGGCGTTCATACATTTTATACAAGCGTCAATGCACTCCTGATATTGAATTCGGGTCATAGCCTAAAACCTCCTGCAATTATTATAGGGTATGCCTATCTATTAACCTGCAAGAAAAGGAACGAACCAATTCCCCTGTCAAAGGAAGCTTGATTAAAGGCTCCTCTTCACTGTACCCGGCCGGATCAATGTACGTTTCTCCAACTGAAGCAGCCTGCTGCGCAGCTCGCTTGATGAGAAGTGTTCACCGATAAATACAGCAACATCAGGGACATCGCCCTGAGGAGTTATTTTCATGAAATCGGCTTCCCTGTAGGCATATTGGAACAGAAAGCGGCTCGCAGTGTCATTAAAAGTTACGATCCCCTTAGCCCGGTAAACATCCCGTGGAAGCTCCTTAACGAACTGCTCGAACTCCTCACTGTTCACTGCACGTTTAAAATAATGGGTATATGCCATTACATGGTCATGGGTATGATGGGATTCTCCCCCATTCTCCGTATTCAAACCGCCGACCGCCGGACCGGCTGCTTCATCCTCTGCATCCTCCTCTGGACGGGCCTCCGAATGAACTCCGCCGACGCTGCCAAGCAGCACTTCCGGATCCAATTCACAGCGCACCGCAGGCATGATCTGGGCGTAGGCGTTCCATTTGCGCAGCACAGCGGATATCTCTTCCGCTTCCTCTGTGGTTACGCGGTCGGTTTTGTTCAGTATCAGCACGGACGCGCAGCGGATCTGCTCCTGCATCAGCCTGTAGGTAGCGCCCTGCTGGGAACGGTACAGCTCCAGCAAATGTGCGGTATCCACAACGGTAATCAGCCCTTTAAGCTCCACCAGCTGGTACAGCGAGGTTTCGGTAACGGCATCTACGATTTCCAGCGGGTTCGCCGCACCTGTCGCTTCAATGATAACAACATCGGGTGATTCTTTCTTTACCAGCGTAGTCAGTTCCGTACTGAGATCACCGCGGCTTGTGCAGCAGATGCAGCCACCCAGCATTTCTGCCATCGGTACGGATTGTTCGACCAGCAGCCCGTCGAGGTTCACCTCGCCAAGCTCGTTCATGATAACTGCCGGTCTGAGTCCCTGTGTCTTCCAGTGATCCAGCAGCCTTTGCAGCAGAGTCGTCTTGCCGCTCCCCAGAAATCCTGACAATATGTAAACTGGCAATGCCTGTTCCAAGTTTCATCTCTCCCAACAAAATTCCGTTATGGTAGCGAGTGTACTACAAGTGCCCATATGCACGCAAGGAGGCCGGAGTCGAGCGGGGGATTTCGACTTCGGTCAAGGCCGCAGCTTGTCTTTGACTAATCCTTCCCCTAATATGGGGTAAAGAAGGATTAGGCTGAGCCCATGCCGTCTCGTTGGACAGCTGTCCGCCATAATGAATGATGAAGGAGTTGGTCTGCATGTCATCTGTAGAGGAACACCGGCGTGAAGCGCCCCAAACGGTGGCCTGCCATATTATAACGGTCTCGGACACGCGTACCCTGGAGACCGACACCGGAGGCGCCCTGATAGAATCTATGCTTAAAGAGGCTGGATTTGTAGTCACAGGCCGCGACATCGTCAAGGACGATTACGAAGATATCCGCGAGCTGGTCTACAAAAGCTCCGTGCACTCCGGCATCGAAGCTGTACTGCTGACCGGGGGAACAGGGATTTCACCGCGGGATACCACTTACGAAGCCGTCGCTTCCCTGCTTGACAAGTCGCTGCCGGGCTTCGGTGAGATTTTCCGGCTGCTGAGCTTCACGGAAGATATCGGCTCCGCTGCGATCCTCAGTCGGGCTATAGCCGGGACGATCGGCAACACGGCTATCTTCTCCATGCCCGGTTCCACCGGTGCAATTAAGCTGGCCATGGAACGGCTGATTATTCCCGAGCTGCGCCATGTCATGCGTGAAATATATAAACAGCCGTAACTGGAATATAGGACAGAGTAATGGAATGCCCATATTTACTGGAGCATGGACAAATGAGCAATCCCATATTTACACTTACTCTGTCAGAGATGAGATGTGCACTATCTCCGGCTCCATGCGCGGCAAGAAGCGATAACAGCTCTTCCAAATCATAATAATGCTGCCCTCAAAGGTGAAAGAACAATGCGTGCACGGTATTCACGCGGTGTTCTTTCGCCTTTTTCAGCTGTGGAAAAATCCATTGACAACCGGGGCTGTGAAATTTATAATATTGAACACTTTACGCGAAAGTGGTTTTTGATTAACCAAATGGTTAATCGGAAAGGAACGAGATGAGCTCACTCTTAACCTTGCAACGCAAGATCAAAACCGTCATCAGTCCGTATCATGAACTGCTGTGCAGTCTGCATGTGCTGCATCAACCTCAGCATCATCCGAAACGGCTGCATTGGGCCAGGGAACTTACAGCGCAAATGCCGCACTCGTTGTGCGAGGAGATTCAGACTATCGGGAGGATATCGGACGGATGGCTGTCCCTGATGACACCAGTTCGTCCCGGCTCCTCCTTGACATGCTCAGAAGGCATCGCACTGCTCAAGAGTCTGCCCGATGCAGAATTTATGCACCTTTTGCTGAACAGCAAGGTCTCGCTTGGAACGATTCTTGAATGGCAGCAGGGCAGGTTAACAAACCCTCACGGAGAACAGCCGGATGAAGCCGGGCTGTATCTGCTGAAGAATCTGAAAGACGTCCGCCACCTGCTGCTTGCTGTGCTGGAGACCTACGAGAGGGAGTATTTCCGCAAGGAATGGGATTACATCGCCCCGTGGATCAGCACAGCCGCCACACAGTTTCAGGCAGATGTAATCCGCTCGGCCGAAAAGGCACTGAATTCGCTGCACCCGCGCCTGCTCGCCGGGAGCGGAACCTTTACCGCCCAGAAGGCAGTCACCTACTATTTCCCCTATGATCGTCTGCAGCAGGTGTATGTATTGCCTTCAACCTTCATCCACCCGCATCTGCTAATGGACTGGAGCGAGGATACACTGACCCTTCCGCTGGCCGTGGATATTCCCGGCCTGCCTTACAGCGAAGCACCTCCGGAGGATCTGCTGCGCCAGTTGAAGGCGCTCGGTGATGGAAGCCGCCTGCGAATTCTAAAGCTGCTGTGGCAGGCTCCGCATTGCACGAAACAACTGGCCCCGCTTCTCGGCATCTCAGAAGCGGCTGTATCGAAGCAGTTGAAGCAACTGGTTGAGGCCGGACTGGCGGGTTCCGAGCGGAAAGGCAATTACTTGTTCTACTTCTGCAACAAGGAAGCCTTTGACAGTCTGATCAACTTGCAAAGGCAGTTTTTCGAACAATAACGCCGATTACTGAAAAAGGAGTTGTTTCTTTGTGTGGCAAACCGCAATCGCAACCGCAGTCAGGAACCAGAGATCCAATCTGAGAGCTTACCCCTGGACCTTTACCTTCGGTCATATTATTGAAGGAGGCTATCTTGTCCTAATTTCTTATTTCTCGTATTACTATTTGATCCGGGGCGAACTGGATGCACAGTTCTCTGTTTTTGCAGGCAGCAGCAACTACCTGGCCTATGTAATCATCGGAGGGGCACTAAGCATTTTCTCCACCAGCATGATCATGAATGTCTCCCGCGCGCTGATGACAGAATGGCGGGAAGGAACCCTGGAAGCGCTGCTGCTCTCCCCCTCCAGACGGAACGGATATTTTCTGGGCAACGCCGCCCAGCAGCTGTACCGCAGCGGTTTTGAACTGGTCACGATCCTGTTGTTCGGATATCTGGCAGGCCTTCGGCTCCCCACCCCCCATCTGCTGTCGGTATTGACCAGCGGACTGCTTTTCTTGCTGTCCTGCTATGCGATGGCTCTGGTGCTGGGAAGCATCATGCTGTACACAAGAGATACATACATCGTACAAAACACTTTTTTTGCGGTAACTACGCTTCTCTGCGGATTTCAGTTCCCGCGGCAATATTTGCCCGGTTATCTGCAGCAGGCAGCCGAGATTTTTCCGCTGACCTCTGCACTTGAGCTTCTGCGCAGCAGTCTGCTTACCGGGGAGGAAGTTGGACTGAGTGATGTTCCCCTGGTCCTGCTGCTGTCGTTCCTTTACATCGCAGTAGGCTTATGGTGCAACCGGCGCGTGGAGCGTGGAATGTTTGAGCGATTTTAGCCAGTGAAGGAGTGAATAGCAAATGATTCAAATGAATGAGGTTACCAAAACGTACGAAACAAGGAACAGAACCGGCTTATTCCGCTCCGAGCTAAAGAGAGTGACTGCCGTTAAAAACCTGTCGCTGAACATTGATAAAGGGGAAATTGTCGGATTGCTGGGACTGAATGGTGCTGGCAAAACGACAACCATCCGCATGTTATCCACCCTGCTTGATCCCACCTCAGGGGATATTCAGATTGACGGCGTCTCTTTGGCCGGAAACCGGCGTGATGTGCAGCAGAAGGTCAACATGATAGCCGGTGGAGAACGGATGCTCTACTGGAGACTCACAGGAAGAGAAAACCTGCAATATTTCGGCAAATTATACGGTCTCAGTGCTTCCAAAATTCGTGTGGAAAGTGATCGACTGCTTGCTGAAGTCGGCCTGACTGAAGCCGCAGACCAGCCTGTGGAGCAATATTCCAAAGGAATGAAGCAGCGCCTGCAGATTGCCCGCGGTCTAATCAATGACCCGCAATATTTATTTCTCGATGAGCCGACACTCGGGCTGGATGCGCCTATTGCCAGGCAGCTGCGCGGCACTGTGCGGCAGCTTGCCAAAGAGCAAGGCAAAGGCATCCTCCTGACCAGCCATTATTTGCAGGAGGTTGAAGAGCTCTGTGACCGGGTGTATGTACTGAATCGCGGAGAGCTGCTGCTGTGCGACAGGCCGGAGGCGATTGTCCGGCAGGTTGCCGGATCGCAGACCGCCCATCTCGATGTCACCGGTTGGGATGAAGCCATGCGCCCGCAACTGCTGGAGCATCTGGGCCAGCTGGGCCATCCGGCAGAGCTTGCGGGCAGCTGCCGAAGCGATGAATCCTCATTTGGGAGCGATGCCTTCTACCGCATCTCCGTGCAGACCCCTTCCGCCGACAGGCTGATTACGGAGCTGCTGCCTTGGACCGCAGCAAACGGTCTGGTGATCACCGGTTTTTCCTGCGACAAGCCCAATCTGGAGGATGCGATCATTTTGCTCTCGGAAGGAAGGGTGTCATGAGGCCCGGTGGTTTATGGCTGACGGTTGCAGCTGAGCTGCGCAAGCAGCACCAGAACCGTACGAAGGGCCGGACTGTGTTTTTCTCCCTGCTGTTTTGGCCGGCACTCGCCTTTTTGACTTCCTATTATTCGATGAAGCCTTATCGCAGCGGAGAGGGTTCCATGCTCTCGCAGGTTATCCCTGATGGCAGAATCCCCCTATTTTTGCTGAGCGGTTATCTGGTCTTTCAGCTGTTCTGGACAGCGGTAGAATCAGCATGGCTGTTCGAATTGGAGCGCAAAGGCGGAACGGTGGAGACCGTCTTCCTGACCCCGTCCTCGAAGATGGGTTTTCTGTACGGGCGTTCTCTGTATTCTCTGCTTCACGGCATCTGGATGTTCGCCTCCTTTTCACTGCTCACCTTCATCTTTGTAGCGGATATGTCCTCTGTAAACTGGCTCGCGCTGCTGATGGTCCTCCTGGTAACGCTGGCAGCGGCCATAGTCTGGGGAGCCTTGCTCTGCGCGGTATCCTTGTTCTCCAGGGAATCTTCGTTTCTGTACTATATCTTCCAGGCACCGATGCAGCTGTTCGGGGGCGTGCGCATACCGCCTGCGGTCTTTCCGGCCTGGGCTACAGGATTATCTGCACTGTTCCCGGTCACCTACAGCTTGATTCTGGTGCGCGGGGCACTATATAACGACATCGGCACAGGCTGGTGGTGGTCGCTCGTCATCCTGATTATCGGCAGCCTCGCGCTGATCGGCTGCACCCGCTACACACTGTACCGGGCAGAAAGACATGCCAGAATGAAAGGCAACTGGACTTTATTTTGATACTATCGAAGCATTACACGTGATAGTGTTTAGCTCACCTCATACACAAGAAATACAGATAGAAACAGGCCAGCCGGGAATCGGGCTGGCCTGTTTCTATGCGTTGCGGGATCTTCCTCAGTTTGAGGTTTATTGCATTTCACCACAGATTCAATGGGCACCCATATGTCCCCAAAGTCCGTTAAAGAACGCTTTTACCTTTTTAGAATATTTGCCCCTCTCTTTATCCATCGAGGTGTACACAATTGGAATTCCGGCTTTGTTGCCCGTTTCTGATTCTGTCACAGACGTTTCTCCTGGTGCGACCGCTCCATATACGTCCGGAATATTGCCTCTTAGCTCTGCCCGGATGGTGAATGATTGATCTGCATCATGTTGTGAAGGCTGGTTAGCGCCTGTCAGCACAGTTCCTACAGTCCAAACGGCAGCAAGCCATCCAGTAATATAGCGCTTCATATCCGATACCCCCTAAGCCAAGTATTCTTAGATCCTGTTAACTATAGGATGGCTGGGGGTTCAAAAAATATACAGCAGGATTAGAGCAGCGGGGGATCCGTATGTACATCCTTATCGGGATCCGTGGTAATCCAGCGTGTGAAGACAACCTTTAATCCCGCTCTTGTAGGAGCGCAGACGTGAGGACCTGCCTGTACACCGGACTCATAAGGAAAACGGGCGACCCGCAGGGTCCGCCAGGGATGCGACTGCGTTCTGGCTCTGATGATAACTGCATCCTTCATGCGCGAAGCGCGGAAAGTTACGGTCTCTCCGGCCCATTCTGCCACGGGAGACAACGACCAGTCGGAGTATCCGTCAGTTACAACTGCACCGGCATGAGGCACGCCATCATTCATCTCTATGCCTGCTTTAATCCAGACTGTAGGGCTATGCCACAGCATAATTCCCGCCTGATCGTATAGTTCTGTGATGCCCTGCAATGAAAAGCTGATTTCAACCGCTTCTCCATCTTTCCATGGAACCAGCAGTGCATGCCCGTTGTCATGCTGAAATTCATACATCGTTTTTTGCCAATAATCGCTGCCCTCTACTGCTTCGACAATCAATTGATCGCCCTGTACAGTACAGCTCTTCGGTTCATTGGTCCATATCCCATCCTGCCAGTTGTTCGTCTTTACCATTTAGGCACCTCCACTTTCCGTTTTCACATCAGCCATTAACTTGCTAGGCACAAATTACCATAACAACAATATAACCTAACATTGCGGCGGTATGAAGCTTATAAATGCTGTGCGCTGAAATTAAGCCGGGTGTGGTGGCAAAATAATACCTAATTTATGCAGGAACGACGTTGGTTAACTACTGGCTTTTGGGTCTTGCCCAATGTTATCCGCCTGTTCAAGCCCTTATTTCTTGTAGTCTGCCTGTTGCTGTTCGTAAATCTTATAGAAATCGCTCCATACCAGAACATTATCTTTTTCCTTGCCCCACCATTCCTTGTACCAGTCTTCTATTTCCTTGCCGCCTCCGTTTTCCCACTTCTTTTGCGCATCCGCCGCTGCTTGTTCGACGGTATATTTGCTGCCGCTGATAATGGACCGGGTGAAAATATCGTTTACCTCAGTAGTGACATTGTTGAATTTCACCTGCAACCCTTTGGGCAGCTGCGGCATATGCTCGGAATGGGTGAGGCCTTCACCTACCTGCAAATGGTTCATGTAGACATCGCGGGCCTCTCTGAACAGGCGCAGCCCTTCTTGTTGTACCGGAATATCCTCATTAAACAGACTCTCTGTATACCCGGCCTTGCCTTCCTCAAGACGGCTGTAAAGCATTGCATAGTCACTCGCCCAGCTCACTTCATTTTTGTATTTCTCCTGATCGGTAATCACCATCCGGCCATCGGCTTCTACTTTATAATGAGTGCCTTCGAAACCGTTTTTAAACGTTCGTCCAGTCTCGGTTTTAGTCATAAAATCTATATATTTCATGACTGCCTCCGGGTCTTTTGCTCTCGCATTCACCACAGCCGTCATTTGAACCGGATTGTTCCATACCATCGTATACTGTCCTACACTCGTAGTAGGTAGCGGTATCACTTTAAGTTTTGCACCTGGAACATTCTGCGTCAGCGTATCCAGCTCCTTAGCTGCAAAGCCAGTGTAATCGCCGGTCATAAAGGCATACATGCCTATTTTCCCATTCAGGAAATCCTGTTTGGTTTTAGAGCCATCCTTATCCGTCAGAAAATCCTTGTCCACCACTCCCGCTTCATAGAGGCTGCGCTTAAACGCAGTAGATTCTTTCATATTGTTAAGCCCCACGACGATATCATTATTTTTATCCACATTCACCCAGTTAGCGTTAAACATATAGCGGAACAGCCCCGCTGTGTCTCCAAACTGCAGGCCGCCGATCCCATACGTATCCTTCTTGCCATTACCGTCCGGGTCCTGATCGGTAAATGCCTTGGCCACCTCAATCATCTCTTCTTCGGTTGCCGGAGGCTGGAGTCCAAGCTTGTTCAGCCAGTCCTCACGAATGAAGAAGCTCATTAATGGATATACCTCATTTATGCGCCCTACTTCATACAATTTGCCATCCGTCTTGGTACCGGCTTTTCTTAATTCCGGATATTTCACAAGCAGCGCCTTATATTCGACACTGGTATTTTCAATCAGATCGTCGAGCGGCAGAAGCTGCTTCTGATCAAACAGCGTATTGCGGATACTGGTGCCGAACTCAAAAATTAAATCCGGTGCACTTCCCGATGCAAGCAGCACATTGAGCTTGGACTGTGATTCCCAGCGCGGGACTGCGGTAAACTTCACATTCGCTGGGCCGTTTTCGTTGATCCACTTTGACCACATGTTATCTTCGATCGTCCCCATACCGCTGGGTACTGCTCCCCGGTCATAGATGGTAGATGAAATATTGCCCCGTTTTTCCCCACTTTCCACCTTCGCTTGCTTGCCGTCTGCCTCTCCGCCATTACCGCCGGAACATCCGGCCAGTAGTCCAGCTCCCAATGCCCCAACCATCAAACCTTTCATCCATTTCTTGAATCCGTCAGCCATACATAAGCCCCTCTTTCTTATGGAATTTATAACAACACTCAGCCTTTAATGGAGCCAAGCATTACACCTTTCACAAAGTATTTCTGCAGAAATGGATATACGGCCAATATCGGAACAATCATAACAATGACCGCCGCTGATCTTACACCCTCAGGTGTCAGGTTGGAAACCATCGTAGGATCGGAGAAATCCTGGACCAGCGAAGTAGACTTGATCATATTCTGGACCAGTACCGTCATATTGAATTTGACAGTGTCGTTGATATAAATCATCACGCTCATAAATGAATTCCAATAGCCCACTCCATAAAATAAGGCCAGCGTAGCCAGCATCGGTTTGGACAGCGGGAGGACAATCCGGAATAGCAGCCCCAGCTCACTGCATCCATCAATTCGTGCCGCTTCGTCCACTTCCTTCGGTAAATTCTCAAATGAAGAACGCATAATAAGCATGTTGTACGTACTGACCAGTCCAGGCAGCCATAATGCTCCGTAGCTGTTGACCAAGCCGAGCTTTTGGACAACCAGATAAGTCGGAATCAGACCGCCGTTAAAAATCATTGTAAATACCATAGCCATGGTGAAAAATCTTCTGCTGTAGAATTGTTTTCTGGAAAGCGGATATGCAGCCATGATTGTTACAGCCATACTGAGCGCAGTACCGATCAATGTAATCTCCACACTGTTCCAGAATGAACGCACAATCGGCGTTCCCTTGAACAGGCTCTCGAAAGAGAATAAGCTGAAGTCGACTGGCCACAGTCCTACACGTCCCGCCATCACAGCATTAGCACCACTGAGAGATAATGCTGTGACATTCAGCAGCGGCAGTATACAGCTTAAGGCAATCAGGGACAGGACAATATAGTTGAGCGTATAAAAAACTTGTTCACCTCTTGTATCTTTCACAGCTATCCCCTCCTCACCATAATCCTTCGTTAAATTTGCGGGCGATATAATTCGCACTGAAAATCAGGAGGAACGCAACCAGCGATTCGAACAGCCCCATGGCGGTGGTCAGACTGAATTGGGCGCCCTGCAGACCGGTCCGGTAAATGTATGTGCTGATTACATCCGCGATCTGGTTAACGTTTGAATTCTGGAGCATGTAGACCTGGTCAAAGCCCACTTCCATGACACGCCCCATCGACAGGATCAGCAACAGGATAATGGTCGGCCGGATGCCCGGAATGGTTACATGCCAGATCTGGCGCAGCTTGCTTGCTCCGTCCATCCCTGCGGCCTCGTAGAGGCTCGGGTCAATGGTTGTTAAGGCCGCCAGAAAAATGATGGCATTAAACCCCATATCCTTCCATATGCCGGAGCCGACAAATATCGCGATCCAAGAGCCTTTGCTGTACATGAAGGCAAAAGGTTCACCGTAGATCTTTTCCACCAGATTGTTGACTATCCCATGCTCCATAGAGAAGACTGTCGTGACCATCATGGCAATGATGACCCACGAGAGAAAATGCGGCATATAGACAATCGTCTGAATTGTACGTTTGAATCCCATATTCCTTACCTCGTTAAGCATAATTGCCAAAATAATCGGAATGGGAAATCCGAATACAACGCTCAACAAACTCAAACCCACAGTGTTTCGAATAATCTCAAGTGTTCTAGAATCCTGAAACAAAGTTTGAAAATGCTGAAATCCCACCCACGGGCTGTTCAAAACTCCATCGTAAAAATTGTAATCTTTGAACGCAAGAACCAACCCTCCGATTGGCGCGTACCGAAAAATCACATAAAATAATATGACGGGCACAAACATGATCAGCAGGGGAATATTTGATTTGAACCGTCTTAACGCTTGCTGTCTTGTTCTGTGCTTCGCGACCTTATCTCCCGGCCGGAATACCGGGCCTCTCACTGTGCGTGCTGCCTTCATCTCTTCTCTCCTCTCAAGGCTGTATCCATCTGTAATCTATTCTAGTGACATCTGCAAACGCAATCATTTGATATTTACCGATGATTTATTGAAATTCTACACAAGTAGAACAATCTGCCGTCCTCTGAACGAGGTGTACCTCATTATTTGAGAAATATAAAACGGATTGATTACAGAAATATTCAATCTCTTGCATCCCAAAAAAACCCAGCCAATGGCTGAGTTTTGGATGTTATTGTCTGGAGTCCTTTATACTTTAATCAATCAAACCTTCACCTGTTTGTTTGCGGTATTCGCTGGGCGATTTCCCGGTAAGCTGTTTAAAAACGGTCGTGAAATAACTGGAATTATCAAATCCGCTCTCCTCGGCAATTTCCAGCATCCTTAGTTTAGTTCCAGCCAAAAGCGATTTTGCCCGCTCAATCCGCAGCTGGCTAACATAGCTGGTAAATCCTATGCCTGTCTCCTTTTTAAACAGGTTACTGAGGTAATTCGGTGTCACATGCACATGCCCGGCCACTGTCTGCAGCGTGCATACCCCGCGGTAATGAGAGTCAATGTATTGCTTGGCCCGTAAGACGACATTATCCTGCTTCTCCTGCAGCCACTGTGCGAATAAGGCGATGAAATCCCTGCCCTTGCCCTCGGCCCATTCCATAAGCTCGGGCACTGAGCGAAGCATCAGGATCGCTCCGGGATCCAGGGCTTCATATCCGGCAGCTTTCAGATGCCTGAAGTCATCCATTAGAATATCCGAGAAAGCGGTCATCATCGTGTAGACCTCCGTTTTTCCGGACTGAAGGTCCATGATTGATGCTTTTTGAAGATAAGCTGTTATCCTTTCCCTTACCCCCTGCAGGTTGCTTGTGATCAACAAGGACAACAATTCTTCCTTGAACGGGTAGGAGCGCTGCGGATTCATCCCGTCGGGGGGAGTTTCCCCGCCGGCTGTTATTCCGATTTTTTGGTATTTTGCCGCCAAGCCGTCAAGCTGCCGGAGAATCCCTCCATCCAGCCAGCAGACCTGAATACCAGTATAGCGGCTTACCGTGCTCCGAACTGTCGATTGATAAGCGGCGGCAACCGGTCCCGGCTCCAGCAGGAAGGCAAACTCTTCACTCCTCAATGGAAACCAAATTCCCCGCACACCATGCCTCACCATCAACTCCGCAATAATGTTGGATACCGCATAATGCAGAAGTCCTACATCCCGCAGCGTATAAGTTTTCTCATGCGGATAATAGCTTTGGACTCTTAGAATACAGAAGGAGAAGCCTGCCCACTCCCTGCTGCAGGCCTCCCCCGCCTCAAGGTCGTGGGGGCATCCGTAGAGAGCCGCCCGGAACAGATTGATCTGCCGTTCTTTTAGCCGGACCTTTTTTTCCAGCATGTTCAGGCGGAACTTCTCATAGGCCTTGCGCAGTACGCGGTAAACTTCATCCAGAGAAAACGGTTTCAGAAGAAACTCGACTGCACCGTACCGGACCGCCCGCTGTGCGTACTCAAATTCCCGGTAACCGGTCAGAATAATCACCATGACGTTTGGATTGCTGTCCGAGAGCCTTTCTGTCAACGAAAGACCATCCATAACAGGCATATTAATATCCGTAATGACCAAATCGGGCGTGCACAGCTCCATTGCAGCCAGAGCTTCCTCCCCGTCTGCCGCTTCGCCGACTACTTCCCATCCCAGCTCATTGGTGCTGATCAACTTCATCAGCCCTTCGCGGAACCAAGCTTCGTCATCCACGACGAGCAGCTTTCCGATCATATCCGTTCTCCCCTCCCGCAGAATGATATGGAAGACGCAGGCGTACCAGCGTCCCCTTCCCTATTGCTGAGTGAATATCCACGCCGTAAGGAGCGCCATACACCAATTCAATGCGGCGGATGACGCTCCTGGTGCCGATATGCCGGCCGCCATCGTCCGCGATGCCTGGCAACTCCAAAATGCTCCGGATCAGAGCTTGTTCCATGCCGCTGCCGTTGTCGGCGATTTCCAGAACCAGCTGCTCCGGATTTTCTTCGGCCGCCAGCATCCGATATCCGCTGATCGTTAGGCGGCGGTCGTTTTTTTTGTTACGAAAAGCATGCACAAACACATTTTCCACAATGGGTTGAAGCAGCAGACGGATAACCTGGCAGTTCAACAGCTCGTCCGGAAGATCAATCTCTGTTGAGAGCGCCTCCTGATAACGCGCCTTCTGAATTTCAAGGTAGTTGTTAATCTGTTTGATTTCATCATGCAAGGTCGTCAAATGCTGTACCGGCTCCAACGTATACTGCAGCATCTCCGACAAATTATTGACAAGTTGCGCTGAATTCTCATCGCCGTGCATATAGAACTTCCAAAAAAACATACCTAATGTATTGTACAGAAAATGGGGGTTAAGCTGTGCCTGAATAGCTTTCAGCTCCGCTTCCTTCTCACTGATCTCCCGTTCATAGACTTCATGTATCAACGTTTCTATCCGGGAAGTCATCCGGTTAAAGCTGTCCCCAATAAAAGCCAGCTCATCACGTGTCCTGATGCTGACCCGGGTGTCGAACTTCCCTTCACGCACCCGCCTCATTCCTTGCACAAGGCTTCCCAGCGGGCGGAGCAGCCTTCTGCTGATTACGGTGATGATTAACCAGGAACAGAAGAGACTAGCCAGGGCGGAAATAATGGCCACTTGTAAAATCACTTTACTCCGGCTTTGGATCTGTTCAAGCGAAACCTTGCTCACCAGCGAGAAATTCACCTTGTCCGCTACTTGATTCGTATATAAATAGGAGATTCCGCCCTCGTTCTGGATCAGATTCGCATCAGTGCCCAGTTCCGGCAAATCCGGAACAGATTCCGCGTCCCCGTTCAATGAATACAGCAGCTTACCGTCACCATCGAACAGATAAGCATTCGCATCCTCATGCACGCGCAAATCTTTAAGATGAGACTCAAATAAGGAGGTATTAAACAGTATAAGCATCATTCCATAGGTCTCCAGATCAACGGAACGCATCAATCTGCCCGCCATTACCCAATTTGAAGGTTCCAACTGGCTCCCGGGATCAAGTTTGACCCGGCTCCAGACATATTCCCCAGCGGTTCCTTCCAGCCTGTCTATCATGTCTTCCAAGCAGGTTGGGTCCAGACGCTGGAAAGAACCGGATAAAGTTCCCAGGTTCATAATATTACCCTTGAGATCATAGATTCGCATACCTATCATTTCCGGAGCGTCTAGCCGGACCTGGTATAACTGTTCATCCAATACTCTCTCAACCTGCATTCTTTCAAAAGAAGTTGCCCCTGCCGTCTGATTAAGAATCGCTGTTTTCACCGAAGGATTAAGTGTGATATAGTCTGTAATCCTGTACATGTCCTTGACCCGGGAATCAAGCCGGGCCAGCACCTGTTTTGTGGTCTGTCTGTATTGGCGGCTGATCTCCTGATTGAACAGTGAGAGATGCACCTTGTATGTAATCAGTCCGGTTATACCCGAGATGATAAGTGTCGCCACCGACAACGCGGCTATCAGCTTGGTGCTAAATTTAAAGCGGTTACAAAACAAACGACTGAACCTCCTCAAAAATGAATTCCGAGAGAATACTGCCATCTTAACGCACTGCTGTCGTCTGTTTCAATTACATTTAACAAAAAATAAAAGAACAGTCCCATAACCATCTTGGGAGATGATTATAGGACTGTCTATACCCTCATATTGACTTTGACTGGACGTAAACTCCTTGGCTTAACATTGTTTACAAGTCTGGATGCTCATGTTTCGCTTTCAGGCGGTTCCAGCGGCGTTGTACTTCGTTCTCGAAGCTGCGCAGCGCAGGCTCGTTCTCAGGCTTCAGCAGATGGCGGGTTTTGCCCATCGTCTTCAGCCAAACCGAGACCTCTACCCGTTTATTCTTGTCTTCCGGATTGTACGTAATATTCGTCGCTCCTTGCTCTACTTCGTAGAGCGGGAAGAAACAAGACTCGACAGCCAGGGATACGATGTCGGTTCCATCCTTGTCTTCGGACATCCAGTTCAGCGGGCAGGCAATCAGAATCTTGCCATAGACCAGACCTTCATTCTGAGCATACCATTGTGCTTTGGCCGCTTTCTTCAGCAGATCCTGCGGGTAAGCCTCACAGCCGGTGAACACATAAGGAATGTTCGTAGCCGCCATAATTTGCGCGGTGTCTTTATGCTGTGTTACTTTGCCCTGCTGGGTTTTCCCGATGCTGGATGTCGAAGTACGGTGTCCGAGCGGTGTAGAATACGATTGCTGTGCGCCTGTATTCATATAACCTTCGTTATCGTACTCCACGATGATCATCTTGTGGCCGCGCAGCGCTGCACCGATGGCCGGTCCCATACCGATATCCATCCCGCCATCGCCGGTAACCATGACAAAGGTAAAGTCCTCTTGCAGGCCCAGTCCATCCAGCTCGCCGCGGCGTTTGCGTTCCCAGAACATTTCCACGACACCGGACAGCGTAGCTGCACCGTTCTGGAAGAGGTTATGAATAAACGTCGATTTGTGGGAGGAGTACGGATAACCTGTTGTGGTTACCATTGCGCAGCCCGTGTGGTAGAGAGCTACGATATCTCCTTCAATCCCTTTGAAGAATAGCTCGAGGCCCGAGAAAATACCGCAGCCTGGACAAGCACCGTGACCCGGTGACAACCGTCTAGGCTTCTTCATCAGGCTACGGACCGGAGGCACCTTCACACTCAGCTTGCCGGTCACTTCATCCTGCTTCACTGTAATCAGGCCGGTCTTGAGCGACTCGAAATTCATCGGTTTCAGCAAACGTTTCGGAGCTTTTTCCGCTTCACCAGGATTATGTCCATAATAATCGAACGGCACTTCTACGCGATCCGCGACCACAGCGTCCATGGCGAGCTGGAAGAAATGATGTCCATCTTCAGCGAAGAAATCCTTACCACCCAGTCCATAAATGCGGCTGATTACCTTGGTAGTGGTGTTGCCGTAAGTGAACAGGGCCGCCTTAATTTCGTTGACCATATTGCCGCCGTGTCCGCCAACAGAGTCAGCACGGTCCCCGACAGTGATCGCTTTAACGTTCTTCAACGCTACGGCAATTTGCTTCTGCGGGAAAGGACGAATCATATTCGGCGAGATCGCACCGGCTTTGATGCCTTGCAGGCGAAGCTGATCTACCACGTCCTTGATAATTTCGGAAGCGGAGTTCATCAGGAATACCGCTACGTCGGCATCCTCCATCCGGTATTCCTCAATCATAGGGTAATGGCGTCCGGTCAGCTCAGCAAATTCCTGGGCGATTTCCTCGAACACTTCACCAGCATTGTACATCGCTACCGATTGCTGGTAACGGTTGTTGATATAATCCGGTTCATTCATATAAGGACCTACCGTAACCGGATTGTTGCGGTCCAACGTATCGGTAAAACCGGTTGGCGGCTGTTCGCCTACGAACTTCTGAACATCCTCGCGGTGGGCGAAAGCCTGCACACGGCGTTTCTGGTGGGAGGTGAAATAACCGTCAGAAGCAACCATAACCGGAAGGCGGACCTTGGCATGCTCTGCCAGCTTCAGCGCCATCAGGTTCATGTCGTAGACGGACTGCGGATCACGGCACATCAGGATCGGCCAGCCGGTGTTCAGGGCAAAATACAAATCCGAATGGTCGCCATGAATATTCAGCGGACCAGAAATGGAGCGGCAGACCAGGTTCATGACCATAGGCATCCGCGTACCGGCTTGTACAGGCAATTGCTCCAGCATGAACATATAGCCTTGAGCACTGGTCGCGTTGAATACGCGTCCGCCTGCTGTAGAAGCACCATAACAAATCCCTGCCGAGCTGTGCTCGCCATCCGAAGGAACCAGCATAATGTCATGCTGTCCGCTTGCTTTCATCGTATCAAGGAACTGGGCAACCTCCGTCGACGGGGAGATCGGGAAATAACCCATGACATGGTAATTAATCTGATGTGCGGCATATGCCGCCATTTCATTTCCTGATTCATACAGGAATTTCTGTTCCACCTTGGCGGAACCTACTTCTTTTTCATAATCAATAGCCACTGTTCATTCCACCTTTCTTCAGAAGATTAAGACTGCGATATAAGATCGAATTGATGGTGCACCGTGTGACTGTCCGCATAGCCTTCCTTCTCACGCAGAATGGACAGCGCAGAGGTCGGACAGGCGCCTACACATTTCAGGCAGCCCTTGCAATATTGATAGTCAATGCCCAGCAGGAACATTTGCGAGCGGCCTTTGCGGTCGAGCCGTTCTTCCCAGACAAAACACTGATCGGGGCAAACAGTATCGCACTGTGCACAGTGGATGCAGGATTCATTCTCATATGCAGGAATCATTCCGGAACGGGAAATACTCAGATTCTTGAGGAAGCTGCTGCCCGGGTTAATGATGGTTCCCCCCATCGGCTGGGTCTCATAGCCCAGCGCTGAAATGTCGGAACGTACATATTCCGGCATGCTTTCGCCCTCCGGCAGCTCGAAGTCCATAAACTTCACTTCATTGAAGCCCCGTTCAAAGGTGGTAATTGCCGATTGTACAGCTTGCGGATATTTTTTGCCAAGAGATTTCTCAATTACGCCCTTCATGGTTTCGGTATCCAGGAAAGGACAAAGCCGGAACAACGCACCCAGCATCGCCATATTGACCCGGTTCTTTTCTTTCAGGGCAATGCTTGTCGCATCGATCACCGCGATCGTGCCTGCCTTCATCTTGAGCAGCTCTTTCAGCTCCTCCGGCGTCTTGGCCGAATTCACAAGAACGGTACTGTGCTCATAAATGCCGCTTGTCACATTGACGGTTTTGGCTAGTGCTTCATGAAAAACCCCAACGACGTGTGGACGCTCAACCGGCGAAGTATCGCGGATATGTGTGTCCAAATCACAGAAACGGATATGGGCCTTTACTGCTGACCCCTTCTTCTCCGAGCCGTAAGACGAAAAACTGACGCCGTTCAGACCTGCGCCCACTACACCCGCTTCCGCGAGCATCTTACCGGCCAGATTCGCTCCCAGCCCTCCAATGGACTCCAGACGAATCTCAAAGAAACCGAGATCGTTCAATTTTGGTAATTGTACCACCGACATAACCCCTTCCTTAGTGTCAAGTAGAATAACATCCTTTTGACTTTTTCAACGATTGTAACTTGATTTTGCAAGTCGCGAAGTGACATATCTTGCATTTTCCACGCTTTGGGAATCACATTTATTTATGGATTTTAGATGATTTCTTTATACGCGACAGAGTGGCGTTACTTTAATAGAAGGTAATCTGCCATACAAGCAACAATATATGAAAATTGTGTGAAAAATCCGTGTTTCCCAAGGTTTTTGTGGATACAAGGTCACCCTTAATTTAGCAATAAAATTAAAAATTAAGATGTTAAATTTATCACATTAATCATGATAAATATCACAGTTAGCATACTCTTCCCCCCACGACAAAAAGAGCAGCCTCATAGCTGCTCCACCTCAAAGCGTCAAATTATGCCCTGTTTATTTTGCTATAACAAGCGGCAAAAAAACATCATCAACAATCCCTATGAGGGTCTCATCCGTTACAGGCTCATGGGTTGTAAGTATTTCATACCGCAGTAAATCAGCGGGAAGCGCAATGACCCGGGCATTGATTGTCTCCAGACTAAGCTCTCCCCGTTTCTCAGCATTTTTCAAAATCGACTTCATGGCTGCTGTCAACTTGTCTTCACTTCTCGGCCGCATCAACTCCGGCAAAGAAGAAATTAAATCTTTGCCGTGGTATTCGACCATCAGACCATGCATGGTTTCAGCGCCAATCGTCTGCAGGGGTTTCGCAATTCCTTGAAGCAGGATAAACACATCCTTGCGCAGATCGCCGGTATCGGGAGTGAAACTGGCAAGTTCAGGTTTGGGCACATGTTTGATTATAGCTGCCACAACAATCTTCGCTTTATTTGGCCAGCGGCGATATACGGCTGTTTTGTTGGTCTTAGCCCGAGCTGCGATTTTTTCCATCGTCAGCAGGGCATAACCAACCTCGCCCAGTTCATCCCAGGCAGCCTGCAATATCGCATTTTCGAGAATATCACCACGGCGGCGTGCGCCTGAGAGCTGATCATCATCACCCGTAACTTGGCTAGGTTGAGACACAGGGTCATTCTTTATTTCATCCATGTAGATTCCCTTCTTTCACGTTTTCATCATTTCTTTATTGCTTTTATTGTGAGTATAATATATCTTATACACATTAGGTACGGTACGTACCGTACCTAATTATCTCATGAGAGGAGTCTTCATATGGTAAGAAATACTGCAAATAGCCAAAAGTCTCATAAGCCTCAGAAAGAAAAAATGGACCCGGTCATACTTAAGATAACCCTCATTCTGGTGTTTGGTGCGCTCGCACCGCTATTTGACTCGACAATGGTCAATGTGGCCATAAATACACTTACAGTGGATTTAAAAAGCACAGTCTCGCTCATCCAATGGGTTATAACAGGATATGTACTGGCCATGGGTATGACGGTGCCGGTTTCAGGCTGGGCTGTCAATCGTTTTGGCGGCAAAAAGGTATACATGTTCTCACTCGTTATATTTTTAGCCGGTTCCATTCTATGCTCTCTGTCGTGGAATCCCGGCAGCCTAATCGGCTTCCGGCTTCTGCAGGGGGCGGGTGCGGGAATCTTGATCCCGACTTTGCAAACAGTGCTTGTTCAAAGCGCTGGCGGCCGCAATCTTGGTCGTATAATGTCGATTATCGGCATTCCAACAGTGCTGGGTCCGATTCTCGGACCAGTACTGGGCGGCATTATCATCAATAGCTGGAGCTGGCGTTTTATCTTCTATGTTAATATTCCGGTCACTCTTATTGCTCTGGTGCTGGCGTGGCGGGGAATCCCGGCTGACGAACCTTCCTCAGACAAACAGTCCCTCGACATAATCGGTCTCCTGCTGATGTCACCCGCATTTGCCATACTGATTTACGGCATATCCCAGATCAGTGCTTATGGGGGTCTAAACAGTAGCAGAGTTGCGGTTCCGCTGTTGGTTGGCCTGTCCCTCATGACTGTGTTTATCGTCTACGCTTTGCGTACAAAAAAAGCACCGCTGCTTGACCTGCGTCTGTTTACATCCCGCGTTTTCTCCGCTTCGAATGTTACGGTCTTTCTTGCAGGCATGATCATGAACGGAGCCTTGCTCCTCCTGCCATTATACTATCAGCAGGTGCGTGGTGAAAGTGTACTGTTTACCGGACTCCTGTTGATTCCTCAAGGAATCGGTATGTTGTTGACCCGAGGTTGGATAGGTGGATTGGCCGATCGCATGGGATCGCGGCTTATTGTTATACTAAGTCTGGCGGTTACAATAGCTGCAACGCTTCCTTTTGCCGTAGCCGGCTTCGAAACCAGTCCGTTCTTGTTGGCAGCATCGTTGATGATACGGGGTGCGGCTTTGAACGGACTCCTGATTCCGGTCATGGTTTCAGCCTATGTAGGATTAAGCAAAGCACAAGTGCCTCATGCCAGTATTTCGTTGAGGATTTTCCAGACCATCGGGGGAGCATTCGGAGCAGCTATTCTGGCAACAGTCATCCAGCATGAACTTGCAGCTCACCCCGCACCCAATGTCAACACAGTTGCAGGGGCATATAATACTGCCTTCTGGTGGTTGATTGGATTTGCTATTATCGCATTTTTGCCCGCACTGCTATTAACAACGCGTAAGGATAGATCGGTGTCCAAACAAATATGAACTTTGCCAAACTTATGTAAGAGAATGTTAGAATATAAATCTCCAGGTCTGAAAATTACAAAAGCCCATCCGGAGATGGGCCAGGATTGCTGTAATTCTCAAAGGTTTAGTAAGTCCACCAGTTACCCGACATCACAATCATCGAGAACAGCTTGATGCTGTCTTCATAGTAATCTTCCGCTGCGCTGCCTGCCGTATGGCTCCAAAGTGAATTCAGCCAGCTCTGGTTAGCCGAAGAGGTCATGGCACTTACCCCGAACGGAGCATAAAAAGCACCGCTGTTGTAGCTTCCGAAAGTGGTCCCATTGAGCTTGTAGCCATCCTTAATATTGCCCGGCGTATTGCTGACTTTAGTCTTGATCCAGCTGTTGAGCTGGTTAAGCTGGGATAAGGCTCGGTTGTCTCCCGAGATCAGGTAATCGGTTGTAATCCGCCATGGGGTACGACAGGAATTATAGTTATAGTGCCCGTCGTTGGCATCTTCAAGGAAGTTGGCTGGCGCCGGTTTGTATACCCCTCCAGAGTAGACCACGAAGTCGGGCAGCAAACCGGTGGTAGTGCTATAGCCTGTATACAGGCTGTTGATGATCGTATAGGTTTTATCTGCAACGTTTTGCCAGCGGGTATCTCCGGTTGCTGCTTGAAATGCCTTTAAATGACCCAGCATAAAGTCCGATGGCCGGGTAGCGGTATTGTACGAGCCGCTGTTCGCCCAATCGCCGAGACGGATGGTCCACTGCGTCTGATTGATTTCATCGTCCATAATTGCATTTATAATGTGATTGGCTGCCTGCAGATAGTTAACTGTGCCGCCGCTGCCCCACTGTTTGTCTGCGAGCAGGAGCGAGTAGGCGATATCCATATCACCGTCCGTAGCAGAATCTTCCCCCTCGATATTCTCAAAGCTGCTGTTCTGCTTCCACGACATCAGGTAAGGATTAAGAGAGCTGGGATGTTCGGTGTAATAATTATACAGTCCGTCAAAATAAGTCTGTGCGTTGCTGTCATAACCACCCATAAGTACCGTGAACAGCATACCGTAGCCATGGGCTTCGGATACAGTTTCGCCAGCCGAATTATATTTTACGTAATATTTTCCTGTGCCTGCCGGTTTCAGATAAGCCGCTTTCCAGGCATTCCATTTGGTTTTTACCGAGTTGTCCATACTTGTCTGTGTGACATGGTTAGGCTTGATTGTGCCGCTCGTATAAGTCGTATGCTGAGGGAAAGGTTTGTTTACAGCAGCAAATGCGGAACCAGCCGGCAGGATAAGTAGCGCCAGACAGAGTAACAAGAAGCTTTTCCAGCCAAGTTTATGCTTGCCTCGTCTTTTCATAAATGATTCACTCCTCAATAGTAGAATAAGAATCAATTGCGAAAATTAACCGGCGAAACCAGAGCTCCCCCCTCTCAAATGGATCAATGAAACTTTCCGGCAGCAGCAGTGAAAGTTAAAGCGTTTTAACTTTCACAACAAAAAAGATAATTCAGTTTCCTGAATTCGTCATGAAAGTAAGAACATCTTTAATATATTATCCCTGTTATTTTCTGTCAATCAGTATTGTGTCTTGGATACCGAAATCAAAAAGCTGCCCCCATCCGCAGATTGCCTGCAGGGGACAGCTCGTCCATCACATTCTATTTAAAAAGCCTCTTCTACTCGATATCCTGTTGCATATGCTCAGCGATCAGCTGCTGCTTGCGGTCCCACACCTGCTCGCTGAGATTCACGCGGTACACCTCAGGATTGAGTATGCGCAGATACTCAGGCCAGAACAGGTCGAGCTGCTCCTGATGGTAGCGGCGGATCTCATTCAGCTCCGGTAATTTATAAACCTGGAAACCATTGACGTAGATTGGCTCCAGCATCGGCAGCGCCTCGTAACGGTCCACATGCTTCTTCATATACGGATGCAGCGGATTAAACAGCTTCAATCGGGCACCGCTGCGCGGGCCAGTTTCTTCAGGGAAGCTGATATAATCGGCCAGCGCCTTGCCATTGGTGCCGACAATCCGGAACACTTCCTTCTTGCCCGGCGTAGATACTTTTTCGGGGTTGGAGGAGATTTTGATCGTCGGTACCATTTCACCGGAAGGGGACTCAATCTCCACCAGCTTGTACACTCCGCCGAGGGAAGGCTGATCGGATGCCGTAATCAGCTGTGTTCCCACACCCCAGGTATCTATGGCAGCTCCCTGCGCCTTCAAGTTCATGATCGTGTTCTCATCGAGATCATTGGAAGCGACGATCTTGACATACTGCAGTCCGGCTTCATCGAGCATCTTGCGTGCCTGGCGTGACAAATAGGCCAAGTCTCCGCTGTCGAGCCGGATGCCGTTCATGCGTTTACCCTCTGCCTCCAGCTTCTTCGCGGTGTTAATCGCATGCGGCACACCGCTGCGCAGCGTGTCAAATGTATCCACCAGCAGCGTAACGCCATCCGGCAGCACCTTGGCATAAGCATCAAACGCCTCCTGTTCGCTGGCGAAGCTCTGCACCCATGAATGGGCATGTGTGCCCTTCGTGGGTATGCCGAACATTTTGCCGGCCAACATATTGGAGGTGGCATGGAAGCCGCCGATATAAGCCGCACGTGCTCCCCACACCGCTGCGTCGGCTTCCTGAGCACGCCGTGTGCCAAACTCAAGCAGAATATCATCCGGCGCCACCTGCTTGATACGGGAAGCTTTGGTGGCGATCAGCGTCTGATAGTTCATGAAGTTCAGGATGGCAGTCTCCACAAGCTGAGCCTCCATGATCGTTCCTTCCACACGAATCAGCGGCTCATCGGGAAAGACAAGCGCTCCTTCCTTCATGGAATGGATGCTGCCCTGGAAATGAAACTGCAGCAGCTCCTCCAGAAAAGCAGGTGCATAATTCTCCTCCTGCTCAGACAAGTAACGGATGTCTTCCTCAGTGAAACGCAATTCACTGATGTACTGAGCGATCCGCTCCAGGCCCGCGAACACAGCAAAGCCGTTCCCGAAGGGAAGCTTGCGGAAATAGGCTTCGAATACAGCCTTGCGTTTATGGCTTCCATTCACCCAGTGGGCGTACATCATATTAATCTGATATTTGTCCGTATGTAGAGCAAGCTCTCTCCTCAAATCCTCATCTCCTAGTATCTTCACTGCTGCATCTGCAGGTGCTATAGTTTTCTCTATTTTGCAGTAACTACTTTTGCTCCAAGGCTGCCCCGGAAATGGCCCAGCGCCCAGACATGCCCATCGGCATTAAAGCTCGCCACAGCGTCTTCGTGTATGATGATTTCAAAACCTTTGTTATATGCATCCACTGCAGTATGCAGCACACAAATATCTGTACATACCCCTATCAGATGAAGCTCGGCAATCCCGCGTTCACGCAGTTTCAGCTCCAAATCCGTGCCGCTAAAGGCGCTGTAACGGGTTTTGTCCATCCAATAGATGTCTTTCTGGTTCGCTTCATATACGTTATGCAGTTCCCCATACAGCTCACGCCCCCGGCTGCCGCGCAGATTATGCGGTGGAAACAGTTTGCTCTCCGGATGATAGGAATCATTGGCTTCATGTAAATCTACCGCCATCACCACGAAATCGCCACTCTTCACAAATTGCTCCGTCAACTGGTTCACTCTGGACGCAATGTCTATGCCGGGCTGTCCAACAGGCAGGCTGCCGTCAATAAAATCATTGGTGAAATCGATCACGATCAATGCCTTCATTTAGTGACCTCCTAAAAGTTTTGTGAGCATCTACTCCATTGAATAGCTTCGTACAAAACTGCTTCGAAAGCATACGCTAAGTCTGGTGAGCATCTACTCCATTGAATAACTTCATACAAAACCACTTCGAAAACATCCGCCTGGTTTTGTAAGTATCTGCTTTAAGTATAAATTGATAATAATGGCTCGTGGTCCGTAAACATATAGAGCTGGGCAGGGCGCTGGGAGTATTGGTTGGAGCTGAGCGGATTGCCTGCTTCATCGCTTACTTCCTTTAATATACCCTGCCGGCTGCGGGTTGACGTAATTTTGCGGATAAAGTTCGGTTCTTTAAATTCCGGCACTACGGTCTGAATGACCTGATACAACTCGCTCAGCGTAAAATGCCGCGGTAAAAACTGTCTGGCTATCGTCGTCTGCAGCATTTGCTGCTGAATCCGCAGATAGGCGTCGTTAATAATATCACGGTGGTCAAAAGCCAGCTCCAGCTCTTCGAGCGCTTCCTGCAGCGTAAACAGCCCTACCTCACCCGCGTCATCGGAGGCTTGTCTCTGCTCCAGCATCCACTCCTCCACCAGTGCGAAAAAGGCGTGGCTGATAATCCAGCCGCGCGGATCCCGGCCTGGTGTACTGTAGACACCAAGGTATTCCAAATGTCCGCCGTCCACACCGGTTTCTTCCTTCAGTTCACGTGTGGCTGCATCATATATAGATTCATCTTCCTGGCAGAAGCCACCCGGCAAGGCCCACATGCCCTCGCAAGGCCATTTCTTCCGACGGATCAGCATGACTTTCAGTTCGCGCAGCGGAAGCGTCTTCGTGACCGTCTTCCGTTCCCGTTTGGTCAGGGTAAACATGACAATATCGGCCGGAACTCCGTCCGGTGTACGGTACTTTTTGGCGTTATAGTTTTGTTCCGCGTTCTCGCTCACTCTAGATCATCCTTTGCTGCAGCTTTAATTTAACTGTTCGTATCTTTTAATGTACCAAACCTGAACTTCTAAAATCAATTAATTATGATGTCCTAGCTGAAAAAAGGGACGGATCTGCATCCGCCCCCCGAAATTTATTTAATCACCGCATGTGGACGGAGGCGCTTCAGTGCCGGCTTCCACATTGATTTTTTCCGACACGGTGTCTCGGATTACAGAAATAACGAGCTGCAGCAGATAGTTAATATCGCTCTGGCTCTGCTGAAATTCGTTCACGACCGGTATGCCGTCAATTTCATCCTGCAGCACTTCAATTTCACGCTCAATCTTGGCCACCATCTCTTTATTCTTGAAGCTCTCAAAGGCCACAATCTCCTTCTGCTTCTTCTTGATCGTGGCGATCAGTCCCTGCACCCGTTCATGATTCAGAATCTTTTGCTCGGCCTGCTGGAAATGCTGCACCTCTTCGCTGGTCGAAATGAGTGAAGCGAGCTCCTTGGCTTTGCCCATAATATCCTCGCGCACGATCAGATCGCGGGTATTGTAGGTCGGCATGCCGTATTCGTTCAAACGCGGTTCTTCCTGGCTCACTGACATCGCTCCATTCCTCTATAATTAGAGGACAGCCGCGGCTTCCGCCACGCAATCCCCTTTAATGTACCATGTTTTCGTATCGGTAATTCTGACTTGCACCAAACTGCCGATGAGATCCTTCGAACCTTCAAAATGCACCAGTTTGTTGGCGCTGGAACGGCCTGAAAGCACTTGAGCGTTATTCTTGCTCTCCCCTTCCACCAGCACCTCGACCAGTTCACCGAGCATCCGGTCATTGCTGATCCGGCTCTGCTCTTTAATGAGGTCATTCAGCCGCTGCAGGCGCTCGCTCTTCACCTCAGCGGGTACATTATCCTCCATCGCAGCCGCAGGCGTACCCTCGCGCGGTGAATAAATGAAGGTATAAGCCATATCATATCCTACTTCACGCACCAGCGACAGTGTTTCTTCGAACTGTTCCTCGGTTTCACCGGGGAATCCCACGATGATATCCGTCGTCAGCACGGCAGCCGGCACACTGGCCTTAATCTTGCGGACAAGCTCCATGTACGCCTCACGTGTGTATTTGCGGCTCATCTTCTTCAGAACGGCAGTACTTCCGGACTGTACCGGCAGGTGAATATGCTCTGCGAGATTTCCGCCTTTTCCCAGTACTTCAATCAATCTATCGTCAAAATCGCGGGGATGCGAAGTCATGAAGCGGATGCGTGGAATGTCGATCTTGCGCATATCGTCCATGAGGTCCCCGAATGTATAATCCAAATCCGTAAAATCCTTGCCGTATGCATTCACATTCTGCCCCAGCAAAGTCACTTCCTTAAAGCCCTGACGGGCCAGCTCCCGAACCTCGGCGATGACATCCTCCGGACGGCGGCTGCGCTCCTTACCCCGCGTAAACGGTACGATGCAGTAGGTACAGAACTTATCACAGCCGTACATGATATTCACCCAGGCACGCATCCCCTCCCGTTTCTTCGGCAGGTTCTCGATGATGTCGCCTTCCTTGGACCAGACTTCAACTACAAGCTCCTTGCTATAAACCGCTTCCTTAACAAGCTGCGGCAGCCGGTGGATATTGTGCGTGCCAAAGATCATGTCAACGAAGCCGTATTTGGACATGATGCGGTTAACCACGCCTTCCTCCTGTGACATGCAGCCACAGACCCCAAGCAGCAGACCCGGCTTCTCGAGCTTCAGCGTCTTGAGATGGCCCAGCTCCCCGAACACCTTATCTTCGGCATTCTCGCGGATCGCACAAGTATTCAGCAGAATAATATCAGCCTCATTGCGGTCTTCGGCAGCGAGATAACCCATTTGCTCCAGCATGCCTTTCATCGTTTCCGTATCATGCTCGTTCATCTGGCAGCCGTAGGTGGCGATGAAATAATAATGCTGTTTGTGGCGGTTTATCTCCCGGAACTGCTCCATGGCCTGATTTGTATCAGTATCTTCAAAGTTTATAACTTCTATTTCCTGCTTGCCCCTGCGCTTGCCCTCTTTGTAGTCCGGGTTGGAATTGATCTGTACGGTACGTCCTTTGATTCTATACGTAGTTTTGCCTTCTTCTTCACTGATGACTTTGGCATCAGAAAAATCAAAATACTTCGAGTAATCTTTCGAACCACCCTTGCCGAATTTTAAGTCCGGTGAGTTATTCCCCATTGTCATTATTCCACGTCCTTTATATTGAAGCTTTGTAAAATAAACTCTAGAATTTTATTCTTGCTAATAAAAAATTATAGCATAAGGATAAAATGCAATCCAAGTTTTACAATTTTAAAAGGCAATCTGGTAGAATAAACTATATCCCCTGATACAATTAAAATTCTACATACTAATAAACCCTCCTACTTTAATAAGTAAGAAGGTTCGTCTAAAGTTATTATTTCGTACATTTATTATCTGCGGATATACATCCGTAAATAGACCAAATCGAACTTGGAATCCTTGACGCAAATACAGTAAAACATCTTCATAGCTGCACATCATCTCCCCTGAAAAGTATTGCTTGTTCCAAGTTTAGCAAACCACCGCTACACATACGTTACACATTTCTACAAAAAACCACATATTACGATAAAATATTATATTTTTTTCAGATATAATCATTATATAATGCAACGTAGAGGGGTACAGTAATGGCTTATATTTCAAGACATGACATCGATATCCATTATGAATACGAGACGGCAAAAAACACCAGTGACCGCACAGAAACCTTGGTACTTATCCATGGTCTGGGGTTTGATCTGAGAAGCTGGGACTTTATGGTTCCATATATGACTGACAACTACCATATTGTAAGATATGATCTCCGGGGTCATGGATTAAGCGGAAGCTCCAAGACTACCCTTGATAAACTGGCCGCATTATTTGTCGAAAATTTGCGAATGCTGCTGGAAGATCTCCAGATTCAAACCTTCCATATCATCGCCCATGGGGCAGGGAGCATTATTGCCCTGTATTTTGCCAAAGCGTATCCGGATCGAGTAAGAAGCACTGTTCTTTTGTCGCTTCCCTTGTTCAATTCGTCGGGGACAGCCAATAAATATAAGGACTACCGCAAAAAGCTGATGACTTATCAATCCATGCTGGCGCTTGCAGACCACGTGATTCCTAACGCAACCCTTTATCCGCGCCATAGCGCAGAAACGGAAGCGCTGTACAGCGCTTTTGCCAAAGTCACCTTTGACGTTTATCTGGAACTGCTGGATTTCTTTGCTTATGCACATAACGAGATTATGGATCTGTTCAAACAGCATACTCATCCGACATTAATGTTGACTGGGGAACAGGACCCGATGTATCCTCCCTATCTGTCCAGCCTGATTGCATCCGCCAATCCGAATTGCCGGTTTATGACCTTATACAATGCATCCAACATGGTTTTTTATGATCAGCCGGAGGAAACCTTTAAACAAATTGAAGTCTTTCTGAACAGTAAGTGGATAAACAGGGCTCCTTTGGACCCTTTGCTGTTGAATTTGCATTCCGAATTTCTGGACATGGTTAACAATAATCCGGCCGGTAACGCCCCATCCGTACAATTGAAGATCAATTTACTCAACAGATTTACGGTTGCCGTAGATGATATTCCGATTATTAGTGGCTGGGGAAGGAGAAGCGCCAAGGATTTGCTGATTTATTTGCTGCTGAATCCCGTCGTCACCAGAGACCGGCTCTGTGAAGAATTATGGCGGGATATGGATCTTGTCAAAGCCAGAGGTCAGCTTCGGGTATGCCTCACCCATCTGAAGCAGTTGCTGAACAATGAGGTCACGAAACTGATCTACAGCGATAAACAGCAAATTTCCCTGCAGACTGCTGTGGACTCCGATGTGCTGACTCTGATGGCGGAGATTAACCGGGCTAATGAGGAAACTAATCCTGAACTGAAGGAACCACTGATTCATTCTGTTTTTGCGCAGATCCAGCCTGACCTATTCAGAAATCTAAACCAGGAATGGAACCTGCACCTGAGAGTCAAAATGGAGATTCAACTGGTTACACTTGCCCATCAGCAATCAGATTATCTCGCGTCTCAAGGCAAGTTCACTGCGGCTATAGCGTTTTTAAAATATGTACTTTTATTTAATGCGGAAGAGTTCGATGCCTACGAGCAAATCGCTAACCTGTATGAACAAAACCATCAAAAGCATGAAGCGAAGAAATGGCGGCTCAAGGCGGAACAATTGCAGCACACCAAAAGTATGTAAATTGTTAAATCATCATTGCTTCGTTAAATAGACACAGGCATTGTTGCCTCCGTATCCATGACTTGTAATCAGTACTTCGGATGTGGCTTTCGGGAGAGTCTTTGTGATTAATGGAAGATGCTCATAGCCAAGTTGATCTGTCCGGATGGTTCCGGGAATAAAATGATGCTGAAAGCCGAGCAAGGAGGCAATAATCTGCGCCAGGCCGCTGACGCTGAACGGATGGCCGATCAGCCCTTTGATCGAGGTCAGCGGTACTTCATGCTGAAAGATATCCCTGGAGACTATATCCTCGATTCTGTCATTAGCGTCGTAACCCAAGGCCTGGCTGTTAAAATAGTCAGGTCTTCTGTTGCCCAGCACATCATTTACCGCCCGCTTCATATTCCTTCCGGTTTTGTCCTGGCCATTCACCGATTCAGCGTCATTATTCGTAGACACGGTGTCTACATAGCCATAAATAGTTGCATTGCGGCTAAGCGCATGTTCCTCGGTTTCCAGAACCAGGCTGGCAGCCCCCTCCGACAGTATGAAGCCTTTGCTTTTTTTGTTGAACGGCGATCCGGAATTCCTGATGTCTTGATTGAATGGCAGCGCTCTTATTTTTCCGAACCCGTACACCGTCACTTTATTGTTGCTGCTATCCGCTGCACCTATAATCGCCGTGTTTATCTTTCCACTTTGCAGATACAGCATGGCGTCCTCCAGCGCTTCAAGTCCGGCAGTGCAGCCGGTCGTTACCGTCTTCGATATTCCTGTCAGATGAAAAAAGCTGGAGATGGAGGAAGCCAGACTGTGATAATGCACCAACCCGCAGCAGTAAACGGGCATTTCTCTGAACTTGCCGGCAGATGCGTAATGGACCATTTCCTCCAGCGGAGTTGTACCGCCCATGGTGGTTCCAAAGAACACCCCCGTCTTATTGCCAGGGTCCGTCAGATCTAGTCCAGCCATCGCTAGTGCTTCAGCGCTTGTACTAATGGCCAGCTTGGAGATTCTCGGCAGAACCCGGTACTGCTTATCCTCCAGCGTCCCCAAATCCCCAAGAACTTCACCAACCCATAAAGGCTCCTGATTCGGTGTAATATCATTTCTGGCCGTGAAATCATACTCGCCGCTGATCAAATGATCCAACAAATCGTTATTGTTCTCTCCGTTAGGAACCTTCACGCCAAAACCGGTAATTGCTATTCGCTTATTCATCGTTCCCCACCCTTTTCCTGATAATTAATAAAAAGAAAACACAAAGAGGACTTCTCCCACCTGCGCGTTTTGGATGCTCCGTCCAAAACTCTCCAATGCGGTTGAAGCCCTCTCTGCTCATAATTGCCTTCCTCCTAAAGTTAGCCGGCTGCCGTTCAGTTCAGTGTCTTTGTGGACTCGGACGTAAACGGAATGATCTCATCCATTCTGCCGCTTTGCACTTTGGCCGGCCACTGCGGATCACTGATCAGCGCTCTGCCGACCGCTACCAGATCAAATTCCGCTTGTTCCAGCTTTTCCAGCAGGCGTTCGATGTTATCTTCCTCATTTTCCTCCTTCACCGCACTGGTGAACTCGCTGTTGAGACCTACAGAACCTACCGTGATGGTTGGTTTGCCGGTGATTTTCTTCGTCCAGCCGGCCAGATTCAGCTCGGAGCCTTCGAACTCCGGCAGCCAGAAGCGGCGTGTGGAGCAGTGGAAGATATCGACTCCGGCATTGCTGAGCGGTGTCAGGAAACGGGACAGCTCTTCCGGTGTTTGGGCAAGCTTGGCAGAGTAATCTCCGCTCTTCCATTGCGAGAAGCGCAGCACAATCGGGAAATCCGGTCCAACCGCACGGCGGCAGGCATCAATAACCTCGACCGCAAAGGTAGTCCGCGCTTCAAGATCACCGCCATATTGATCGGTGCGCTGATTGGTCTTCTCCCAGAAGAACTGGTCGATCAGATAACCATGTGCCCCATGCAGCTCAATGCCGTCAAAACCGATCCGCTTGGCGTCTACGGCCGCCTGGGCAAAAGCAGCGATGATACCGTCGATCTCCTGCTGCGTCATCGGCTCTGTAATCTGCTGGCCGGCCAAATTCAGCCCGGATGGACCAATCGGCAGCGCTTCGGCATTCGGCAGCTCGCCAATGTTGCGGGCCATGCCGACATGCCAGAGCTGCGGAATGATTTTGCCGCCGGCGGCGTGAACTTCTTCCACAACCTTAGCCCAGCCGGCCAAAGCAGCCTCCCCGTGAATATTCGGAATATTCGGATGGCTGACGGCTGACGGATGGTTGATCGCTGTGCCTTCGGTTACAATCAGGCCTACTCCACCCTCTGTCCGTTTGCGGTAATACTCGGCAACCGCTTCGGTTGCTACCCCGTTCGGTGAATATGCCCGGGTCATTGGCGCCATTACGATCCGGTTTTGAAGTGAAAGCGTTCCAACCTGAAAAGGTGTAAACAATTTATCGGTATTCATATACTACCTCCATTTAATAATATAATTACTTTAAGTAAGGATATTATGACGCTAGTTGAAGGCAATTGCAAATCCTGGCAGCAGATCTTCAGGACAGCCGCTGCTGCGCAAAAAACCGGACAAAGGCAGATAATCTGCCCATGTCCGGTTGCCCTTCGCTATGATGTGTATTTTATAACTCCAGGATGCCGGCTTTGGGTGTAACATGGAAAGCCGCCGCCAGATCCGCCAGCTGGCGGTCGGTAATCTTCTGTTTGATTTCTCTGCCACCGATCAGGTTATAGACAATCGCCGCCTTCTCAATCGTTTCCACCAGACCAAAGGTAGCATCCATCGTGCCGCCGGTCACAAAAATGCCATGCTGCGGCCAGATAACTACCCGGTACTCCTTCATTTTATCGGCTGTGGCGCGGCCGATTTCACTGCTGCCGGGAACGATCCAAGGAATAACCCCCACGCCGTCTGGGAAAACCACCAGACATTCGGTGCACATTTCCCATAAGGTTTTGGTGAATTTCAGCTCATCCAGATCATGCGTGAAGGTCATGGCAATGACATTGGTAGCGTGGGTATGCAGTACGATCCGGTGGTTGGGGTCCACCTTCAGGCGCTCAATATGGCTCATGAAATGGGAAGCCAGCTCGCTCGTCGGCACGGCGTTGTTGCGCAGACCCCAGAGCACTTCTACGCTCTCGCCGCTGTCCGTGACACGCAGCACCCCGAGATTGGCTTCCGGGTCTTTGATTACATTCCGGAAATATTTGCCGGAGCCGGTGACGATGAAATATTTGCCGGCCAGCTCAGTGACCGGGAAGGTCAGGTTAATCGTCCGCAACGGTTCCCGTACGTTAATGTATTTAGCAACCTCATCCTCTTCCAGCAAATAGCTGACGTTACCGCCGTTCAGCTCATCCCAGCCGAGCGACCACATGTGATGGGTAATCTCCGACATTTCCTGAATAAATGGCGCCTCGATGCCGGCAATGTATCCTTTGGACTTCATTACAGATGTACTCATATGTCTTCTCTCCTTTATATACACTGCTTAATATAGTCAAGTCTTGGTTAGCCGTTGCCTATCTTGCCGCCAGCACTTCCTGCTCGTAGCTCTTGACCTCAGCCAGCCATTGTTCACGAACCGGTGTATTCTGCGAAGCGCAGTAATAATCCCAAACCGCGCCAAATGGATAGGACTTAAATTCTTCGACAAGTGCGAGCCGGGAAGTGTAATCACCGGCCAGTTCAACAGCCTTCAGCTCCGCTACTGGTTCCAGCATCGCACGCAGCAAGGCTTTGATCGTGTTGCGTGTGCCGATGACCCATGCCGCAATATGATTGATACTGCCGTCGAAGAAATCCAGACCGATATTCGTGCGCGGCAGCAAATCTCCGCGGACCAGCTCCCGGGCAATCTCCAGCAGTTCATCATCCATGGTCACCACATGGTCACTGTCCCAGCGGACCGGTCTGCTGACATGCAGCAGCAGCTGCTCGCTGAACATCAGAATGGAGGACAGCTTATTGGAAATCACTTCAGTCGGATGGAAGTGACCGGCATCGAGGCAAATCGCTTTCCCCCGGGTCAGCCCGTAGCCCATATAAAATTCATGCGATCCGACTACATAGCTCTCCGAACCGATGCCGAACAGCTTGCTCTCCACGGCATCAATATTATACTGTGGATCAATCTCTTCGCTGAACACTTCATCCAGCGATTCTTTCAGCCGCATCCGCGGCGCCAGCCGGTCCACCGGGGTATCCTTATAACCGTCAGGCACCCAGAAGTTGGTGACGCAGGGTTGTCCAAGCTCACGCCCGAAATGTTCGGCGATCCGCCGGGAAGCCTTGCAATGCTTAATCCAGAAGCTGCGGATGGCTTCGTCTGCATGGCTCAAAGTGAACCCGTCTGCCGCATTCGGATGGGAGAAGCAGGTCGGATTAAAATCAAGTCCAAGCCCCTGCTCCTTGGCCCAGTCTACCCACGATGCAAAGTGGCGCGGTTCCAGTTCGTCCAGATCCACCTTTTCATCTGTGTCGGCATAAATCGCATGCAGGTTGACCTTATGCTTGCCCGGAATCAGCGATAAGGCCTTCTCCAAATCCTGACGCAGCTCCTCTGGTGTGCCGGCGCGGCCGGGATAACTTCCGGTTACGGCAATCCCGCCGCTAAGCTCCTTATCCTTAAACAGAAAACCTCTAACGTCATCTCCCTGCCAGCAGTGCAGTGAAATCTTGATCTGTGCCAGCTTCTCCAGTACTTCATCCACATTAATGCCATGAGCGGCGTACAGTTTCTTGGCTTCGTTATAGCTGTTCATGATGCTCTGATCCATGGCGCATCCTCCTAAAAGTTTTGTGAGCATCTGCTCCATCGGTTTACTTCGGGCAAAACTCGCTTCGAAAGCATAGGCTTAGTTTTGTGAGCGATACTTCCGGGAATATTCTTCGAGCAAAACTTGCTCCGGAAGCATACGCTTAGTTTTGTGAGCATCTGCTCCATCGGTTTACTTCGGGCAAAACCCGCTTCGAAAGCGGAGCTTATGCGCCTTCACTTGTAGCCGTTTCCGCTGCATTCAGCTCCTCCCAGCGGACCAGCAGCTCGCCAAGCTGCGGCATAGGCCGGGGTAGATAGGATTTGATCTCAAACGATTGCCCGATCAGTGTTCTGGCCTCGTGAATGTCCGCGACCTTGCCCGACTGAATCAGCTGCACCGCAATATTCCCCAGTGCGGTGGCTTCAGTGGGTCCTGCAAGGACCTCCTTGCCGATTACGTCTGCGGTCAGCTGGCACAGCAGCTCGTTGTTTGCTCCACCGCCGACGATTTGCAGCACTTCGATGGCTGTGCCAGTAAGCGCTTCGAGTTCTTCCAGATAGCTGCGATAGGACAACGCCAGACTGTCAAAGATGCAGCGTGCCAGTTCACCCGGCGACTGCGGAACAGGCTGGCCGCTCTCGGCACAGAATAGGCGGATTTCTTCTATCATATTATCCGGATTCAAAAAACGCGGATCATTGCAGCCAATCAGGCTGCGGAAGCCTTCAGCGGCAGCGGCCTGTTCAGCCAGCTCAGCAAAGCTGTAGCGGCTGCCGTCCAGCCTGCGCACCTCCTGGATCAGCCACAGTCCCATAATGTTTTTGAGGAACCGGTAGGTGCCATAAGCACCCCATTCATTGGTATAGTTAGCTTCCCTTGCACTCCGGTTATTAATCGGCTGATCCAGTTGAGCGCCAAGCAGCGACCAGGTGCCGCTGCTGATATATGCTGACGATCGCCCGCTTTGCGCCGGGATGCCAAGGACGGCGGAAGCCGTATCATGGGTTGCCACGCAAATGAGCCGGCATTCCGGCAGATCATACTGCAGCATCAGTGAATCACTGATGCTGCCTAGATCTTCACCGGGCTCGGTCAGCCCGGCGAACTGCGCTCTTTCAAGCTGAAGCAACGCAAGCAGCTCAGGATCGAAATCACGGCTTGCGAGATTGAGCAGCTGAGTGGTCGAAGCATTGGTGACCTCGTTGATCTTCCGGCCGCACAATCTATAGTAGAGATAATCGGGCACCAGCAAAATCTGATCCGCCTTAGCCAGCTCCTCACGGTCATGGACATACAGCTGATATAACGTATTAAATGTTAACTGCTGAATCCCCGTCTTGGCATAAACAGCTTCCGGAGAAATGAGCTTCGCCACCTCTTCCATGACCCCATCCGTTCTGCGGTCCCGGTAAGCATATACCTCCTGGATTCGGTTTCCCTCAGCATCCAGCAGGACGTAATCTACCGCCCAAGTGTCAATCCCGAGGGTGCATTTCGTCACACCCCCTGCTTTTGCTTTTTGCAGCCCGGTAATGATTTGCTCCAGTAAATAATCCACATCCCAGAAGCAGGAATCGTCGCGCTCGGTGAATCCATTGCTGAAGCGGTGAATCTCCTCCAGGGTGAGACTCCCGTCCACGATGGTTCCGAGCACTAGCCGCCCGCTGGAGGCGCCGATATCGACGGCGATATGATTGTTCATAGGGAATCTCCTTATTAAAAGATGTTCTAGAGGATTTTGCGGAACAGGGCAATGACTTCTTCTTTGGTAGGAATGAATGGATTTCCTGGTGCACAGGCATCCTTCATCGCATTTTCAGCGAGCAGGTCAAGATCGACCTCATCTACACCCAGCTCGGATAATTTGGCCGGTATGCCGACTTCCTTGGACAGCGCCTTAATTGATTTGATTACGAAATCGGCACATTCCTTGTCGCTTTTGCCGTTCACCTGCAGGCCGATCGCCTTGGCGATACTTCTGAATTTCTCCGGTACATATTTGGCGTTTTCTTCTTCTACATATGGCAGCAGCATCGCATTGCACACCCCATGCGGCAAATCATATACTCCGCCAAGCTGATGCGCCATGGCATGCACATATCCGAGTCCGGCATTGTTGAAAGCCAAGCCTCCAAGGAAAATTGCGTAAACCATCTGCTCACGCGCTTCAATATCATGGCCATCTTTCACCGTGCGGGCCAGATTGGCAAATATAAGCTCCACCGCAGCTAATGCCGTTGCATCGGTGACCGGATAAGCTCCGGGCGTCACTAATGCTTCAACGGCATGAGTCAGGGCATCCATTCCTGTTGCCGCAGTAAGCGCGGCCGGCTTGTCGACCATCAGCTCAGGGTCATTCACCGAGATGGTGGCAATGCTGTTCTTATCCACCATAACCATCTTCACCTTGCGTTTCTCATCCGTAATGACATAGTTGATCGTCACTTCGCTTGAAGTTCCGGCGGTAGTGTTCACCGCAATAATAGGCAGCGATTTATGCTGTGACTTGTGTACACCTTCGTACTCTGCGATATGTCCGCCATTGGTAGCAACGATGCCGATGGCTTTGGCTGTATCCTGCGGCGAACCACCGCCGATGGACACCAGATAGTCGCATTCATGCTGCTTCAGAAAATCAACGCCGTCGTGGACATTTTTACAGGTCGGGTTAGGTTTGACTTCATCATATACGACATAATTAATTCCCGCTTCATCCAAAACAGCCAGCAGCTTACCGGCGATTCCGCTCTTGACCAGAAACTTATCGGTGACCACAAGCGCTTTCTGCAAATTCAGCTCTTGAATGTACGGCCCGATTTCCTTCAGACAGCCTTTTCCCATAATGTTGATAGAAGGAACATAATAAACATGAGTACTCATTGATTGACCAGCCTCCCAGGCAATTTATATACAGCGTTTACAAGTTAACACTCTTTCCTCTGCAAGCTTGGTTTCATTCGGCTGTGGCACTTCAGGCTGGTCTCTGAAGATTCGCAGCGGACCGGCTCTGGCGCTCCTCTAAGAGGCATGCGCTTTCAAAGGAATAATGATATCCTCATCGTATCGCCTTGAATCTTTGTTGTCAACATTTAAAATAATAATTATGTTGTTTTTATTTGTTTATTGTTTGTTTCGCGAAGGTTATAATAGAATTAATGTTGTTTCTCCTTAGTTTATTGCAAAACACAGATCGTTAGGTCTATATTTATAAAATAGTTCTATATAGATTGAACTTGAGAAAATACACTTAGGGAAAAGTGGCGGAGGAGAATTTTGGAACTGTAGGAGCGATAGCGTCCGCCTGAAAGCTTTCCGCAGGAAAGCTCGCTTCGAAAGCATAGGCAAGGTTTGGATTTCTACCGCGCGGTCTATTTCAAGAAATCCAAACCTAACAGCGGCTGGAAGTCCAATCATTCTCTGGAGTCACTGCCAACCCCAAAATAGAAAATCACAAGTTCAATCTATATAACTCCGGAAAGGTGATTATGATGCTCGCAGCTGAAAGACGCAAAAAAATAATAGATTTAGTGCATCAGGATAAAAGAGTTCTGGTCTCTGATTTAAGCCGCATGTTTGAAGTAACGGAAGAAACGATCCGCAGGGATCTGGAGAAGCTGGAAAAGGACGGCATTTTAAGCCGCACATACGGGGGGGCTATGCTGAATAGGCATACCAATGAGGATCTGCCGTTTGTCACCCGGGGTGCCATCAATACTGATATCAAACGCAACATCGCGCTTAAGGCGCTTGAGCTGATTAATGACGGTGACACGTTGATGGTCGATCCCAGCTCAACTTCCTTTGAATTTCTCAAGCTGCTGGGCAACAAAAACAATCTGACGGTCATTACGAATTCCATCAATATTTTGCATGAGTTCGCCAGCTCCGGTATGAATATCCTTTCCTCCGGCGGATCCTTGCGCCACCGTTCACTCTCTCTTGTGGGTCCTGTCGCCCATGACACGATCCAGCGGTACAACGTAGATACTGCCGTGATCAGCTGCAAGGGAATTGATATGGAACGCGGTATCACCGATTCCAACGAACCGGAGTGCGAGCTTAAGAAATACATGCTGCGCCAGGCCGAAAAGGTTGTGCTGCTCGCCGACCATACCAAATTCGACAAAACTGCCTTTACACAGCTGGTCCAGCTTAACCGAATCGACGTGCTGATCACGGACCGCAAACCGTCAGAAGCCTGGCTCAAGCGGCTCGCGAAGGAGAATGTTGAGGTGCTGTACTGACCTCTGCGGAAGGGCCTGGTCACTGAAAAAGATAGTTGTGGCAACAGGAAACGTATAAAAGCAATGGAAGGGCAAAAAGAGGCGATACGAGGATAATACTGGTGCAATTACAGAGCTGCAATAGGAGTGTTATAAAAAATAATTGCGGCACTTCCCTCCTTTAAGGATGAGAAAGGCTGCTCTTATTGGGATAGTTCATGCTTAGAGTCGGTAGTCTGTACACGGTAGGGTTTAGACACGACAGAGCGGAGCTTCATTTGCCGCATGTACACACTCACGGTGCGTTCAGTAACGGTATAGCCCTCTTTGTGCAGCAGACGAGTGATCTTCGGACTTCCATAACGCTTTTTATGATCGGCAAAATGATACTGGATTCGCTCCATGATCGCTGCTTTGCGGAGTTTCTGTGTGCTGGTTTCTCCCGTCCGCCACTTGTAGTAACCGCTCCTTGAAACGTGTAGGGTGTCGCACATCTTCTCCAAGCGAAACTCGGAGCGATGGTCCTCCATAAACTGGAATCTTAGTTCCTTGGTTTGCTGAAGATGTGCACAGCTTTTTTTACAATCGCCAGTTCTTCTTCTGTATCGGCAAGTTTGAGTTCTTTCTCCTGGAGCTGACGGGTCGCCTCTTTCAACTGTGCTTCGAGTTCCCGTACCCGGTCCATACTCGCCGCCGGTTCATTCTTTAGCTCCCGATATTGACCCATCCACTGATGCAGCGTACTTTTCGGGATGTTAAGCTCTTCCGCTAAGTCACCTAAGGTCTTCGTCTGTTCTTGAATGAACTTCACGGTTTGCTTTTTGAAATCTTCGTTATACCGTTGTCTTTGTTCTCCCATGTGAACACACCTCCGTTGCTATCATTATCGGTCCGTCCGTTAACGGGTGTCCACTATTTATTCTAATTGCAGCGCAATATGTGCATGGCGGCGGTTCTATACAATATGCATCGGACTCCAGTGACGTTATTTCGGAAAATACCCTGTTTCCGGTCACAAAGCGGACTCCAGAGATGTTATTTTTCATTCCCAGCGCCATTTCGCCGTTTTTTCCGTGAATAACGGCTATACGGTCCGTAAGAAAGACATTACAGCCTATTATTATAGAATAGCGGCTTTACGGTCCGTTAGCCGGTCTGGTAACGCAGAATGCTAAATCGTTTGAGCTTAGACAACAGTCGCATGTGTTGCATGTGTCGCGTCAGTCGCATCAATTCACGTCAGTCACGTCGGTCACATCAGTCTCATCAGTCACGTTGGTCGCATCATCCACGTCAGTCGCATCAATTCACGTCAATCACGCTTTCACATCAGTCTCATCAGTCACGTTGGTCGCATCATCCACGCCAGTCACGTCAATCGCATCAGTCGCATCAATCCACGTCAGTCACGGACGCCTTTCACATCAGTCACATATTCGCAGCATCCATAACATCAGACAGCAGCCTCGCTTCACTATCTAATCTGCCTGATTACATTACCTCTCCCTTAGACAGCATGATGTTAAGAATTGTCGTATCCGTTGCGGCAAGGCCTTCCTGGACTAGCCTCTCCATGTTGCGGATCGTATCTTCCACCTCTTCAAAAATCACCCCATCCCTATCGGTGGGCGAAATATTGTTCATGGCCAGTGTAGCTGCCTGAATTGCTGCATTAGTAGCCGTGGAGATTTTCAGCGCGCAGGTGGATTTCGCACCGTCGCAGATCATGCCTGACAATGAGGCTATCGTATTCTGTATCCCGTGCTTAATCTGCTCCAGGCTCCCGCCCATCAGATAGATGATCCCGCTGTTGGCCCCTACTCCGCCTGCGATGCCCGATCCGCATAGCGGGGACAGACGCCCGATATAATGTTTGACATGGACGGTGATCAGGTTGCTGAGGGCCAGTGCCCGCGCCAGCGTCTCCTCGTCTTTGTTCATGAGCCGGGCGAGCTCAATCACCGGCAGTGTACAGGCTATGCCCTGATTCCCGCTGCCTGCCGTTGTCATCACCGGCATTGCACTGCCGTCCATCCGCGCATCGGAGGCTGCAGCTGTAGCAGCGATAACCTTGTTGGCCACATCATTGCCAAACAGATTGACCGCCGATTGCTGCAACATTTTTTTACCAACCTGCAGCCCGTAATCTCCCCGCAATCCCTCATCGGAGATGGCCTTGTTCATTACCGCACCTTCCAAAAGAAACTGAAGGCTGGAGAAATCGACAGTCCGGACGAACTCAAAAATCCCGTCCAGGGAAACCGCATAAACCTCAGGGTCCATTTCCTCGGATCCCTCACAATCCGCCTTGTCTTTTGGCAGATCAAGTGCGATCCCATCCTTGGACAGAAAGATCACATGCGTATGCTCTTTGGCAATAATCGCTGTAGCTGTGTGGCTCTCACTGTGTACCCGCGCCTCAATATACAGTTTCTCGGGCGTGTTTTTCAGCTCCACTTCAAGCAGCTTCCGGTCAATGATCTCGTTGGCTTTACTAAGCTCTGCCTGGGACAGCCCTGACAATATCTCGAGCTTCTTATGGGAACGGTGAATCACCGCCCCCAAGGCAGCTGCAATGGGCAGACCGTTTTGTCCGGTACCCGGAATGCCTACACCCATAGCATTTTTAATAATATTCCCGCTAAGAAACAGCTGAATCGACGTGATTTCTTCCTGAACCAGCTCCGCTGCTAAGGAGACTGCATAAGCGACGGCGATCGGCTCCGTACATCCCTCCGCCGGAACTACTTCCTTTTTCAAAACATCCAATAAATTAACCATGTTCGATATCACCATTTCCTCTTGTTGTCGGAGCATTTCTTATATAGTACAGGAATATTGCCGAGAGATCGACCCTTCTTCTCTGGAAATTGTCCGTTCATGCCATTTCTCTGGCGGGTTTAACCTGTTTGGCATTACAAAAAAGCAGCAAGCCCCAATACCACGATGGTATTAAGTCATGCTGCCTATTGTTATCCTATGTGTTTCCAGAACTTCTTATTTGCTCTCCACTGCATGGCCGCCGAATTCGTTGCGCAATGCGGCGACCACCTTGCCGGTGAACGTATCGGTTTCAAGCGACCGGTAGCGCATCAGCAGCGCCATGGCGATGACCGGTGTCGCAGCCTGCAGGTCAAATGCCGTTTCCAGCGTCCATTTGCCCTCACCCGAGGAGTGCATAATCCCTTTGATCTCATCCAGCTTGGCGTCTTTGGAGAAGGCGCGTTCTATCAGCTCCATCAGCCATGAGCGGATGACGGAACCGTTGTTCCACACGCGGGCTACTTCTTCAAAGTTGAAGTCATAACCGCTTTTCTCCAGCACCTCAAAACCTTCGCCGATCGCAGCCATCATGCCATATTCAATCCCGTTGTGCACCATCTTCAGGAAGTGGCCGCTGCCAGACTTTCCGGCGTACAAATACCCGTTCTCCACAGAGGTATCACGGAACAGCGGTTCGACCACTGCCCAGGCTTCCTCGTCTCCGCCAATCATATAACAAGCGCCATTGCGGGCGCCTTCCATTCCTCCGGAGGTTCCTGCATCCAGGAAATAGATCCCCTCCTTGCTCAACGCCTCATGGCGGCGGATCGATTCCTTGTAATGTGAATTTCCGGCCTCGATAATGATATCGCCTTTGGACAGCAGCGGTGTAAGCTCAGCAATAACAGAATCGACAAACTGATGCGGAACCATAATCCAGGCAACCCGCGGGGTTTCCAGCTTATTAACAAGCTCGGCGAGACTTTTCGCCATAGCCGCACCTTTAGAACCCATCTCCTCCACAGCAGCGGCATTCACATCAAACGCTACAACTTCATGATCATGCTCCAGCAGGTTCTGGCCCAGATTGAAGCCCATTTTTCCTAAACCGACTAATCCTACTTTCATTAGATATCCCTCCGAAAATTATTAATTGGATCTTATAAAACCAAGTGCGCTAGTAGTTACAAAGGGCTTAATCAAGCACCCGGCCGGATGGCCACAGGATCGGTCTCATGAACATCATTCGGCTCATGCTGCTCCGCAGGGAGCTCTTCATCCAACCACCAATGATCCTCTCCAAGCAGCTCATCGGCCGCATCCGGTCCGTAGGAACCCGCAGCATACGAATGAAGCGGCAGAGTGCCTTCCTCAGTGGCTTCAATAATCGGCTGAACCCACTGCCAGGACAGCTCGACTTCCTCCCAATGGGCAAAGAAAGTAGCATCTCCAAGCAAAGCATCGTAAATCAGGTTCTCGTAAGCTTCCGGCAGATCCGGATTACCGGATTCATGCTTAATGCTGACCGGCTCCAGCTGCCCGTGCTGGCGCGGATTTTTGGTGTTCAGCTGCAGTGAGATACCTTCGCCGGGACCGATTTCGATCACCAGCAGGTTAGGATCAAGATCCAGCTTCCCTCTGTTTTTGTTATGCAAATCATTAAACGGTTCTTTGAACTCTATAACGATTCTTGTTGATTTCTCTTTCATCCGTTTACCGGTACGGATATAAAACGGCACCTCACTCCATAATGGATCATCAATCCAAAGGCGGGCCGCGATATAAGTCTCATTCTGCGAAGAAGCTTCAATTCCCGGCTCGGAAGTATAGCCGGCTACCTTGCTGCCCCGGATTTCACCGGCGGCATATTGTCCACGGACCACATGCCGGGCCACGTCTTCTTTCAGCAAGGGGCGCACCGAGCGGATCACATGCCGCTTCTTGCTGCGGACATCTTCCGGCGTACTGCCCTTGGGAAGCTGCATCGCCATCATCATCAGCAGCTGCAGCATATGGTTCTGGAACATATCGCGCAGAGCACCGGCTTTGTCATAATAACCTGCCCTTTCCTCTACCCCAACCGTCTCAGCGGCTGTAATCTGAACATTGGCGATATAGCGGTTCTGCCACAACGCTCTCAGCACCGGATTCGAATATTTCAGCACTTCAAGATTCTGGACCATCGGTTTACCCAGGAAGTGGTCGATCCGGAAGATTTCCTCTTCTGTAAAAGCTGCATTCAGGCTGTCATTCAGCTCCCGCGCCGATTTCAAATCTCTGCCGAACGGTTTCTCGATGATCAGGCGTTTCCAGCCTTTGGTGTCACCTAGTCCGCTTGTGTTAATGTTGCCGGCAATTGGCCCGAAAAATTCAGGACCTACAGACAAATAAAACATCCGGTTCTCCGGAATGTTCAGCAGTTCCTCACGGCGCTGCACATGCGCCAGCAATTTCTTATAATCCTCCGGACGTCCAACGTCCAGCACGCTATATTCAAAAGCCAGCAGGAAATCCTGCAGCTCCGCCGATTCTTCTACCTTCCGCCGGGAAAAGGTGCGCAGCGAATCCAGCACTTGCGCCTGGAAGGTTTCGTTACTGAGCTCTCTTCTGCCGAGACCAATGACCGAGAGAGGACCGGAAAGCTTGCCATCTGCGAACAAGTTATATAATGCAGGGTATATTTTACGTTTTGCCAAATCTCCTGTGGCGCCAAAAAGTACAAAGGTTGATGATTCCACTTTCATTCCTCCCGTTGTTGTCAAATGTTTATGAGGTTACTTATTATTACTCGCAAACTTTTATAACACCCATCATACGACTGCAAAAAGTATTCGTCAACCTCATTCTGACATTTACGAAAAGTACTTATTTTCACGAACTCTTCACTATGCTATAGTAAGGAGGATATTAATAATAACTGTGAGGGGTGGGAAAGGCAATGAAGCAGGATTTCAAACCGTTGCTCGCCAAGGTGGAACATGCCTATCATATCATCGGGAAGAAATGGGTTAATCTTATCATCCACGTTTTAATGGAAGGACCCAAGCGCTTCAGCGAGCTGCATGCCATCATCCCGGATTTAAGCAAACGAATGCTGAATGAACGCTTGAAGGAGCTTGAAGAGTGCGGGTTGCTAAATCGTGTGGTCATCCCGGACCGCCCCGTAAAAACGGAATATTCGTTAACGGAAAAAGGGCAGGAGCTTGGAGCAGCACTCTGCCATGTGGAGGTATGGGCGATGAAATGGTTATAGCTCCAGCCCCTTACCGTAAAAAAGAGGGAGTACCCAAGCCTTAACGGCTTCCGGTTCTCCCTCTTTTCGGGTTACTATTGTTTGCAAATGTCTGTTTCTTTTTAATTAATGTTCAGATTGTACTCTGCCAGCACGTCTTCCGCCGAAAGCGTATTGCTATAGACCTTCAGTTCGTCGATCAACCCTTTGAACGGTGGATTCCAGTAATTAATGCCCAGAGTGAATACGGCATTCTTATTGATAAACACATCCGGGAAGCCCGTGCCGGAGAATTTCTCCGATCCGTTGATGTACACTTTGACTTCACCTTCACGTACTGTAAAAGCAACATGTGTCCACTCATTCAGCGGGATTAGCAGACCGGTTAAAGCATCATACCAGGCCGTTCCTGACCATAGCAGCGTCTGGCCGCCGGCATTTTGCAGAACCAGGCTGATCCAGCTGTCCATGGTGCTTGCACCGAAAAAGGTGGTCGTGAAATCCGTCAGCTGCGCTGGATTTAACCACATGGAGACAGAGTAGGTGCTGCTGTTCAAAAGCCCGTCAGGCAGCCGGATACCGGATGTACCATCGAACACGGCCGCCTGTCCGGCAACACCTGTCCCATAGGTAATACTGCCGACCGTCGCACTGTCCACTTTGTCACCGGTTGCCTTGCCCGCCGCAGACAGCTGCAGCGAATCCAGTAAATTGCCGTCAAACGCATAATAAGCTATTTTCCCATCTGTAACCTTCACTTGATAGCTGGAAGTAACCGCGCTGCCATCTGTCGCCTTTGCAGTAATACTTGCATCCCCGACCTTCAGAGCCGTTACTACACCTGTCACAGCATCGACAACTGCGACCTCGGGAGTGCTTGAGCTCCACTCCAGCTGCTGGTTGCCGGCATTGGCAGGCAGTATGCTGACCACCGGGGTATAACTGTTGCCTGCAGCTACTTGTTGGACTGCTGTACCGAATGATATCGAAGTCACCTTCGTATCCGTTTCCGGCTCACCATTCACCAGCCAGCCCACGGCTTCCGGAGACAATGCTTTTTCATAGACCCGGAACTTGTCAACCAGGCCTTTGTACGGAATATCCCAATAGTTGACGCCGAGGGCAAACACGCCGGAATCATCTGTAAATACGTTGGTAAATCCGCTTTTCGTTGATTTCAGCACACCATTCACATACATTTTGACTGTGCCGGCATCGTAGGTAAAAGCCACGTGAGACCATTCACCTGCCTTAATCTGCAGGCCCGTATCCGCATCCATCCAGGCCTCACTGCCAAACCACAAGCGGGTGGTTGCGACACCGTTGCCGTAAGGAAGCAGGCTGATCCAGTTCGTATCGGACTTTGCTCCGAAGAACGCAGTCGTAAAGGCGGTCAGTTCATCCGGATTCAGCCACATGCCCACGGAATAGGAGCTTCCGGAAATCAGGCCGTTTGGCAAACGGATGCCGGATCTGCCATCCAATTGCGCTGCCTGTCCGTCTTCACCGCTTACATAAGTGATCGTACCGCCGGTGTTGTTCACCCGGTTCCCCGTTTCCGTCCCCGCTTCAAGCCGTCCGCCGCTTTCCTCGAGATTGCCCTCAAAGTCATAGGCGCCAACTAAACCGTCCTCCAGTTGACTGCCGCTAAGTGCTACAACACCTACTGTGAAGGTTTTGGTAGCGCTCGCCTGGCCAAGCCGAATCGTAGCCGTCAGTTCCACAGACGTGTCACCGCTGCCAACCTCCGGCCGTGTTACCTTCCCGTCATTTCCAACAATCGCTTCATTGGATGAAGACCAAGTTATCGCAATACCGCGTACGCCTTCGCTCGGCAGGGTTAGATCCTTATACACTTTACTTGTGTTGCCAAGTGTCAGGCCGCTTGTAGCATTGGCCACCAGCTGCTCATCGCTCAGCGTTTCCAGCGCGCTGCCCCAGACGGCAATCCCTTGATCCGACATGGCAGTGAAGGTCATGACATGATCTTGGCGCGTGGAATCCCACAGCTTGACGAAGACACCTTTGTACAGCCGTTCAACGGCAGTGCCATTTTGTGTCTCGTTGATGAGCAGGTCAGCATAATAATCGTCTTTCAGTTTCCAGGTCCCGGTCACCGATCCTGCAATGGTTCCGTCTGCCAGGAGTTCAATATCGGCGCTTGATTTGATTTTGGCGCTGATATCCTTGCCATGGTTGATGAACTGATAGGCACCGGCGATGTCTTCCGCCGCTACTTTGCCGATAGTTTCGCCGGAGTAACGGTGCGGCGCGACCACCGGCCAGCCGTCCTCGTTCATGAACATCTGGTGTACGCGAAGCTCATGAGCTTCGCCCCGGTAAGGGAACCGGGTATGGAAGAAGTTGAACGTCTTCCCGCTGTCTTCATCGTAATATACCGAATTATGGCCGGATGAGACATAGCCATAGACCGGGAACTCCGGATCGCCGTTCACGTTCGTGAACAGGAAGTTGCCCAGCAGCTTGTTGCCGTATGCCGAGTGGTCACCATCCGTGGTGAGCACCGCATCCTGCCCTGCTGCATCCTTGTAAGGACCGCTTGGGCTGCTCGAACGGAACTGCCGCATACTGTAGCCGCCATCTGCCGCAAGACCGCCATAGGTTACATATAAATAGTAGTAGTCCGTATTTTTGTCGTACATTACATACGGGCCTTCACCGGATTTATAATTGCCTCCCGAGATTTTGGTTCCAAAATAGCGGTCGATGATTCTGCCGTCCGCTGTCGTCCCGTCTTCTCCGGGATACTTGGGCCCGCCGGTTGCAGGATCAACCTCCAGCACGAAAATCCCGCCCGACCATGATCCGTAGGTCATCCACAGCTTGCCGTCCTTGTCATAGAACAGAGTAGGGTCAATTGCGTTTGTATACATTTTATTGTTATACGTACCATCGGTATTAAACCAGGCCGGATTCATTGCCTCCAGTGTTCCATCATCAATCAACGCCTGAATGTTGGTATTCGTCCATTTTTTGTTGACATCACTGTTCGCATCATAAGCTTCGCCTGCCGTGAAGCCGGAATACAGCACGGTTCCCCCGTAGGTGTAAGGTCCTTTAATATTTTGCGAAACGGCGTAGCCAATGGCTGAACGAATATAGGTGGAGGAAGTGGAATAATACATCATATAAGTGCCCTTGGTTCCATCCTCGTTAACATAGTCCTCATTCCAGAAAACATCCGGTGCCCAAACGGAGAAACCGCCTTTGCTGTCGGAATCGTTCTCCCCGGCCCAGGCGAAGGATTCCGCCAGATTCGCGGAAAGATCACCGTAGAGTGTATTATCCGGCGTTTTATAGCCGTTGGTGAAAGTGCTCCAATTCATCAAATCTTGCGACTCAGCCGCCTCGATATGCGAACCGAAGACATAATACGTATCGCCGTCCTTCACAACTGAGGGATCATGCACAGATACATTGCTGAACACCGGCGCGGTCGCTTCCGGCGAAACCACCGGTGTCGCCGTTGGTGACGGCGTTGGTTTCGCACTTGGTGTCGCACTTGGCATCGTACTTGGTGTAGCTGTCGGTGATATCGGGGTCCCTCCCCCGATGCCCGCAGTCGCTGTAGCAGTAGCCGTTGCCGCTGGTGTTTCCAGCTTGATCAGGGAGCTGTAGGCCGGGTCAAAAATCACCTTGCCGCTGCCTTGGACAGTAATCTGCTCCTTCACGCCGACCTTCAGATTTTTGATCTCCGTGCCCGCTTCCACACGCAGTCCCGTCTTACGGTTAAGCGTCATGTCAGTGATGCTGCCTCTGTTTAATACCAATGTCGGCTCACCCAGTGCATTCACGACTACCGAGTCGAAGCTGCCGCTAAGCTGTACCACCGAATTTTTGGACAATGTCTGTTCCAGTGTAATTTTACTGAAGCCCGTCCCGGTTGCAGCTGCATCCTCCTCAAGCTTGACGCCAGACTGAACAATGACGTCCGTTACAGCACTGCTGCCTTTGGCTATGACGCGCAGCTTCCCGTTCTTTTTGTTCACCACCAGCCTGGAAGCCGTCGAATTGCTCATGACAACGCTGTTTTCACCACCGCCAGTGACAACTATTTTGCCTGCAACCTTTACGTTGTCGAGGGTAATGTCCCCTTCAGCAATTCCTTCCGTGAGATACAAGTTGCCCGCGATGCTGGCGTTCTTGAGCTCCACTCCGGCGGTGCTGACAATAACGTTCCGGGCAGTCAAATCGCTGTAGGTTCCGCTCTTGAGGATGATTTGCCCGGACAGCTTGCTAATTAACCGCAGTGCCTCAGCTCTCGTTACCGCTCGTTTCCCCTTAATGCTGCCATCCTCGTACCCGCTGAGGAAACCGTCTCCCAGCAAAGTAAGTACAGCTTCCCTGCTCCACTCCGGCAGCTCCACGGCATCCTTCGGCGCGGCAGCGGCGGCTGAAGCATCAAGCTGGAACAACCGATACAGCATCACGGCCGCTTCCTGGCGGCTGACCGTTTGGGCGGGACGGAAGGTACCGTCGCCGTAACCCGACACAAAACCGGCTGATACCGCTTTCATAACCTCGTTATAATAAACGCTTCCTTCCGCAACATCACTAAACCTGCTCTCGCTCAGAGTCTGCAGATTAAATACTCTGCCTACAAGTGAAACCCACTCTGCGCGGGTGATATTCTGCTCCGGTTTATAAACACCGTTCCCATAACCCGTGAGCAGACCATTATCTACCCATGTCTGAAAATCATCCTGTGCCCAGTGGCCTGTATAGTCAGGCACTGAGATTTTGGTGGTAAGCTGCCCCGCCTTGTCATTATCTTTCACAGTCCCGGAAGCCGCCATGATCGGCGAAAGCACAAGCAGCAGCAGCGCAAGAAACGAAGACGTTAGCTTGCCAGTCATCTTGTTCAAATGTGAGATCCTCCGATTCTAAAAAATAGTCATGCCTGGTCTTGCGATTACAATATCAGGAAATTAGCGGACTTCTTTCTGGTATGCAGCACCTCCCCTTTTATCGCCCATAAATAAAACGCTTTCATGTAGTCATTAAAAAAATGTTCTGCCGTAAGGTTTTGTTTATTTCATATAAATAAAAACTAAACCATCATAAATCGGCTTGAACGGTTTTATTTTAACGGCACAATCGGCAATTAGTCAATTAGAATTTTATATTAAAATAAATCGTTTTATATTTATGTTGATTATAAACTTCAGCAAAATAAAAAATTGAAATGAAACGCTGTGATCCGCTTCAGGCTAGCAAATGTATGTATATCACTGCTACAGGAGTCGTTGACGAGGGAGTGCCTATGATACAATAAGGACACTAACGAAAGCCAAAATGTGGAGGTGAAAGATCGTGTCAAAGTTTGAAACAACCGGGGTCATCACGGCGAATGTGTACAAGGTAAGCCCGGAGCAGAAAGAACAGCTTGATCTTCTGGAAGAGGAACGACTTCAAAAGGCATGTGAGGAGGCAATACCGAATATTCTCAAGCGGTACGAACAGCGGCAGGAAGAGATCCGGCAGTTAAAGGATTCATCGAAGAAATAAGCAAAAACCGATGACTATTATAGATCGAGTCGGCATTAAATGATAACGGAAACATTTATTTCGTTGCTATATCAAAGAAGCCTGCAGGCACAAATGCGCATGCAGGCTTCTTTGATAACTATCCAGTACAGAATCAAAAAAACGCGATGATTGCACTCACCTTGCTTACCGCAAGCAATGGAAGTCCTTGAGCTAATTCACTGCGGTGATCCGCAAGGCCATATACTGCTTATCGGGCAGCTCGATGCGGTAATCTCCTCTTACTAACTCCTGCACAGCAGTGATGGTCATATTCCACGTATCGATAATTTCAATCCGGTAATCATGATCGGGTGGCAAAATCAGCTTCTTAAAAGCCGGCCGCTGATTGCCGTGCCCATTTCCTCTTATTGCCTACGCCATTATCCTTCCAGAGCTTTATATTCAAAAAAGTCAAAATACGCCTTTTTACTCTGCTGGTCCAGGTCCTGGGCGCAGACTCCTGCATAGGAGCCGGTAAACCCAAGTTTGCCGCCGAATTCATCGGACAGTGTGCCGAAATCAAGCGGTGTGCACATCGCTGTCCAGACCTCTCCATCCGGGGAAGCGTAAAACACGATATCCCGCCCGTTGATCTCTGCCTTGAGAAAATAGCGCTCCCAATCCTTCACCGAGATTTGCATGGAGGAGATTTCATCGTATTTACCGGCTCTGCACAGCACAACGCCAAGGCTTACGCCACGGATCTCATCGGCAGTTACCCGCAAATAATAATAGTCACTGTCATCGTAATAAAGTACCAGTCCCGCCATTTCCATCATGCTAACAGGCTTGAACTCCATACAAGTGGACACCCTGCAGGCAAAATGCTGGATCGGGCGGGCGATCATACTCTGATTATGCAGGGAAGCCAGCGATTCTCTGCCAGTCAGACGCAGAAAACCCGGACGCTCCGTCAAGCTGACCCATGAAGGATCAAAAGGAATACGAAGTCCCTGATAGGGATATCCCAGCTCTTCGCTGTCGAACTCATCGTGTTCCGGCAACGCTTCAAAGGGATGCGGCGGCAGATCCGGCGCCTCTGTCACAAGAGCAGGCAGCTTCCCGCCATGCGCCAGCCGCAGCCAACCGTCTTCGGTCCATACACAGCGCTGGATCGCCGTCTCTCTGCCGAGCGGATTCATCGTCCCTGTCCCGGGAATCGGGCGTGTGCACAAATGGGCCATATACCATTCGCCATTCTGTGTTTCCACCAGTGACCCATGACCAGCCTGCTGGAAGGGATAGTTCAAGTCATGGGCGGTCGTCATTATCGGATAATCGGGATCTGTTTCATAAGGTCCGGTCAAGCTGCGGCTTCTCGCCATGGTGACCATATGGTTCACACCTGTACCGCCTTCAGCAACAAGCAGATAGTAATAACCATTGCGTTTGTACAATTGCGGACCTTCCGTAACTCCGGTCGGCGTCCCTTTATAGATTTCGTGCACCGGACCGGTCAGCTTGCCGGTTGAGAGATCATATTCCTGCATAATAATACCGGAGAAATTGCTGTGGCTCTTGCGGAAATCCCAGCGCATATTTAGCAGCCATTTCCGGCCGTCTGTATCATGGAACAGAAAGGGATCAAATCCGCTGCCGTTCAGCCGGACCGGCTCACTCCATGGCCCCCTAATATCGGGCGCAGTAATGAGGTAGTTATGCAGATCCTTATACACACTCTTGCGGGATTTCACATCCGTAAACAGTAAATAATACAACCCGTTATCAAATGAAAGCGCCGGTGCCCAAATGGAGCCGGAACTTACGTTGCCGCGCAGATCAACCTGCGAAGACTCCGTCAGTACACGGGTAAGCGAGTGCCAGTGAATCAGGTCGCGTGAATGGTGGATCTCGACACCCGGGAACCATTCAAAAGTAGATGTAGCAATATAATAATCATCCCCAACCCGTAAAAAAGACGGATCGGGATGAAAACCGGTCAATACCGGATTCACAATCGGTTGCGCCATAAATTCTAAACCTCCAGGGATGATTGGATTGTCTATTTAAATTTTGGATTTACAGTTAATATTCTAGCGCTTACAGCGGTTGAAAGTTATAATGAGTTATTATAAAATGTTTGTATTTTGTCATGATGGAGGAACTATGAAGCAACTGTTCGAACCTGTTATTTTCACGGACCACAAGTCGCTCATCTGGGACTATCAGCTATACACTGATGACTATTACAAGGGCTACTACCACTGGCACCAGTGCTGCGAGATCATGTATATCCACAGCGGTCAGGGCAATGTTGTCGTCAATCAGCAAATGTATGATATCCGCTCCGGCATGCTGTTTTTTTTCCAGCCTTATCAGCTGCACCGGATTTATTCGGAGGTCTCTGCGGAATGCCCGTTCGTGCGCAGCATTTTCTATGTGGATCCGCATACCGCCGAGAATCTGCTGAAGAACTTCCCCAAGCGCAAAGCGCTCTTCTCTGCCTTATGGCAGGGTAAGAACACCTATTGCGGGTTTGATCTCGGCAGTCAGAATGAGGCCATACAATGGATTTATAACCAGTATGATCAGTGCCGGACCCATTCCCCGGTGGAAGATTCCGAGGATATTACAATGCTGCTTACGCAATTACTGAGCTGCCTGGGAACCGGCGGCAACATGTTGATCCAACCGGAGGAACGGCGGAATCTCCGCTATTCCGAGCAGATCATGAACTGGATCGAGGAGCATTACCAGGAAGAGGTGAACCTCGAGCAGCTCGCAGTGGAGACCCATTTATCGAAGTCTTATGTCTCGCGGATCTTCCACCAGGAAACGGGAAGCCGCCTGGTCGACTACCTGACCGCCCGGCGGATCAAGCAAGCCTGCCGCCTGCTCAGCACAACGGATATGCCTGTGGAGCAGATCGGTATCACGGTTGGTTTCCCGAACGCCTCCTATTTCAACCAGCTGTTCAAAAGAGTCCTCGGCACCACTCCCCTAAAATACCGGAAGAGTAATTAACGGGAATCTTCACTTACAAAAACAATATTGCGCGCATATTCATTGATCAGCATTCTGTCTGTGCGCGCCTCTCCTATCACTTCACCATTGATCTGCAAATTGATAAAAGATACACCGTCTACGCCCCGTTTTCCATCGTATCCATAAATACGGGAAGGTTGGATGTCAGCTCCGTCATAACGGACATTGCGGAACGTAATATTTTCGATGCCCGAGCCCGGTTCCGGATTATAATCCTTGTTCATCACCACACGCAGATCCAGCAGCTGACCCTGCTCTATCCGTTCCACCCTGATATCGCTATACAAGATATTCCGCACCATATTGCGGTCCCCGGCATTAATCGCCAGTGCTCCCCAATAATTCTCCTGAGGTTCATGATGCTCCAGAATATCGATATTCTCGAACACAATGTTCTCGATCAAATCCCCGCTCCGTTGGTGATCTCCATGAGTGCCAATCATCAGCGGATGAGCCACATCGGCCCATAGTATGGAGTCCCGTACGGTAATGTCCCGGCTGTCTCCATAGAAATCCCATCTGGAGCCGTAAATGGCGATGCAGTCGTCGGAATTCCGCATGAAGACATCACGGATGTCAATAACGCTGCTCGCCATAATGTCGATTCCATCGCTCCAGCCCCGTGTGCTGAATGATTTCAGGTTGTTGATCGAAATCTTAGCAGACTGCCCGATAAATACACTGTAATGTGGCGGGTCAATGACAGTAATTCCTTCCACATTCACCCGTTGCGAGAAGACAATTCGTACACCGCGAAAAGCCGAAAACCGGTGGAAATCCGCCAAATAAATGACACCCCGCCCGTGGATGGTTACATCCTCTACTCCTTCACACACCAGTGAACCTACTAGGACTGACCCTCCGGCAAGATATACGGTCGTTCCTGAGGGCACCGGAAATGCCGTTTCTTCGATGTAATGAGTGCCTGGTGCAAAATAGAGTGTTTGCGGTACTCCGCCTTCGGCCTCTCTGGTCGTTTCGAGCAGGTTTAACAGATCGGGAGTCCGGTGAATGCCCGGCTGAATCAGGTGCACGCTGGCATACTCAGGCTGAGGCACATTTTTCTCCAGCTCATTCGCGAACAGATGCAGATTACGGAAACGGTCGCCGTTTATTTCCACCGAAAGCTTTTGCGGGCCGTTCAACAGGAAAGAGAGTTTGCGGCCATCCTGCTCAAATTTGATATTTCTTGCTGCCGGAGCAATGTTCACATGAGTAATTTCTGTATAGAGGCATGTAATTTCCACTTCAGCCACACCCTGCAGATCAAAAAAAGCGAGCGATGCCGGGCGGACCTGATGCATGTCCACTTTGACCTCGTAAATCAAAAGCGGCTGCCATTCCCCTCCAACCGGACGAACCTTAACCCTGAAATCCTCCCTGAGCGGTATGTTATTGGGAGCGTTATAAATTTGCACTTGGTTCATTGACCTGAGTCCCCCCTGTAATTTTCCTATTCATATTATAAAGTTCAGGGGCCGCACAAAAGTTTGGCAACGTTATAAGGAAATGTTTATATTTTGTCGCGTTAGCAGTAGTTGTGGAATTCGCGAATGATCTTTATTCAGTTATTATCATGACAATATTTCGATATTTTTGAATATCAAATCGCAACTTTGACAATACGGATAGCGATATACTGGGGACACATCTAAAGCATTGGAGGATTCGCGATGAGTAAAACGTATTGGCAGGAAATCATGGACAGACTCGATACAAAGGTAACGCGCATGGTGGAGCAAATCGGCGGCAAATGTCCGCATTTCGCCGGAGCAGACGGCAAATTTGACGATATCGGCTCAGACTGGTGGACGACGGGCTTTTGGCCGGGCCTCCTGTGGATTATGCATGATATGACCGGAAAGGACCTGTACAAGGAGGCCGCCTGGCATTGGGATGGCACACTCGAGGAATGGTTTGTTAAACCGACCGTTGAATTTCATCATGATGTAGGTTTTCAATTTCTGCCGACAGCCGTAATTAAGAATACTTTGACCGGAGATGAGGATGGGCTGCGCAGAGGACTTGAAGCCGCCAATTTCCTCGCTGCACGCTACAATCCGGTGGGCAAATTCATCCGTGCGTGGAATGAGGATAAATACGGCTGGGTGATTATCGACTGCATGCTGAATATCTCTCTGCTGTTCTGGGCGAGCAAGGTCAGCGGCGATCCGCGGTACAAGCATATTGCTGTGAGCCATGCCGAAACGGCGATGAAATATGGCGTCAATGAAGACGGATCGACCAAACATATTCTCTCCTTCGACGCAGAGACCGGAGAATACATCGAGAACTTTGGCGGACAGGGTTATTCCGCCGAATCCTGCTGGAGCCGCGGGGCAGCCTGGGGACTTTATGGCTTCATCAACACTTACCGCCACACCGGGGATGAGCGTTTTCTGGATACGGCCAAGCGGATTGCCCATTATTTCATCGCGGCATTGCCTGAGGATCAGGTGCCATATTGGGATTTCCGTCTGGAGGATGACAAGCGGATGTTCAGAGACAGCTCGGCTGCATCCATCGCTGCCTCCGGATTGCTGGAACTCGCTGAAGTTGTTCCGCCCGGCGAGAAGAGCCTTTACGCAAATGCTGCAGAACGGATCTTGCGCTCGCTGACAGAGAACTACGCCACCTGGGACCAGCCGGAGCATGAAGCCATTCTGCTGCACGGGACGGGCAGCGGAACCTCCTTCATCGACGTGTCACTGATTTACGGAGACTACTACTATGTGGAAGCTGTCTCGAAATTAAACGGATGGAAACATCGCATTTTCTAAGCTTGAGAATGAAGCATGTGACCATAGAAAACGCCTTGCGCTCCCTAAGAGGACAAGGCGTTTTATATTGATACGTACAGTTTATTTATGCTGAGTATTCGCTTCATTGATCAGTTTTTCAGCTTCTATTGGAGTTAACTTTCCAGCTTTCACCTGTCTTTCGCAATAAAGCTTTATTGCAGCCAGCAATTCTTCTTTGGTGTCATAGGGCCCGATGTCTGATATATTTCCGTTGTCATCGGAAATTGTCATTCCGTGGGCTGAAGATACCTCTACTTCTCCAGGGTTATACGACAACATTACGTCATCTTTTCCATCCACCGATTTTGAGACCTTCACACCCTTTTTAATCTCTTCCAATATCCCTTCATACATGGCGATGGTCTCATTAACCTTCTCGGGTGTCCATTCATACCAGCCGTCGGTCGGGTTCCAGCCTTTTCCGCCGATGATCGTTTGCAGCGATTTCTTTTCTTCCGCAAGCCATGTTTTATATTCTTCATAGGTCCACCATACAACTTTTGGCTTCGGATTCGCTTGTTCATATGCTTCTTCACTCATCCACGTTTTCCCGTCATCGTTGCTGATTTGAACTGCGCCAGTTTCATCGCTATAGGAATACACAGTATCAGACGACTGACCCATTGTGCCAGACTGGCCCTCGGAATTATCCGAATAAGCGAAGTCTTCATTGTCCGCAATACCGAGTTCCTTTCTTTTCTCAGCGAACTCCTTCTGCAAAGCTTTCTTCTCGGCTGTTGTCTTGCTGAACTCTTCCGGGCTCCGCTTTTCGATTCCAGCCAGTTTGCCATTCTTATAGACTGCATATACATCCACAGTTCCATCCATCATGGACTGGCCGACTCCGGCCTGTTCATCAAAGAAATCACGGACTTCTTCATTTTGATACATTAATTCGTGGCTTTTTGCATCGTAGACCAGACCGTAGGGTTCATAAACCGCCAGCGAATTCTCTTCAAAACCACTGCCAGAAACCGGCTTAGCAGCACTGGTTGCAAAAGCAGTGACTGTACCCGCAATCAGCAGCAATGCCGCTGCAGATCCAAAAACTGTCGTTTTTTTCATTTTCATAATCGCAATGATCCTCTCTTCAATTGAATTTTTACTGAAGCTGTTGAATAACGGAGTCACCTTGCTTTTCTTCTCCTCCATCCCAATCAGCGTCATAGCATAAGCCGCTTTTACAGGTTCCCCAAATATCCGCACGACGGTTTCATCACAGGAGAGTTCAATATCACGATTGACCAGGATATACATCACCCAGACCATTGGATTGAACCAGTGCAGGCACAGGCCAAATGTCAACACCAGCTTGGTCAAGGCATCAAACCGCCGGATATGCACAAATTCATGGGTGAAAATATACCGCAGCCTCGTTTCATCAGTCCAATCCATATCTTTGGGCATGAGTATTACAGGGTGGAGAATGCCATACGTCAACGGCGCTTTGATTTGATCCGATTGCCTGATTTGTACCTGCCGGCGCAGGGGATGTTCCTGCAGCCAACGGGCGGTGAAATCATTCCCGACTGGCAGAGAGGTTTGAAACTCCCTGCGGCATTTAATATAAGTCACGATAAAAAACAGGGCAAAGACACACATCCCTAGCAGCCCAATGATCGCAAGAGGTGAGATGGATGCTGTTGCTGATGTCGATCCCGATGACGCGACATTTCCTATTGACTCCGCTGTCCCTGAAAAATTCACGGTATGTAAGATTCTTGATGCTTCCGCAGGAGGCGGAGTTGAGGATGTTGTCCTAAATACCCGCTCCAGCTTCTCTAAACCTGTGTAGAAGCTGAAGGGAGACGGGATCGAGAACGGAATAAGCAAGCGGCAGAGCACCACGCCCCAAAGTACGAGAAACGTTTTCTTCGGGAGCTTATGCAAGGTTAGCGCACGAACAACCACGATCGCAATAATGAGTACAGCCGCGGTCAGGCTCATTTGAAAAATATCCATCAGCCAGCTCATTTCAATTGCTCCACGAGCTGCTTGAGTCTTGCGATCTCCTTAGCGGATAGATTCTTCGTGTTCAAAAGAGAAGCAAACAGCATCTCGGTGGAGCCGTCAAAGACCTTGTTTATCAATTCAGCCGTTTCTTGTTCCTGTACCTGCTCTTTAGAGAGAATAGCCCGGCAGAGAAAATTAGGTTCAAGCCGTTCTATGGCACCCTTGTCGATACATTTCTTGATCACAGTGTAGGTGGTGTTCTTGTTCCAGCCCACCTGCTCACTCAGGACTTCAGCAAGCTGCTTGGCGGTTATAGTCCCTTCCTTCCATAAGACATCCATGACCTTGAGCTCAGAGTCAAAAAGTTTAATTTGAATGTGGATCATCTCCTTTCAGACTATTGCAATAGTTTGTAACACCATACTACTACGATCGTCTACACAAATCAAGACTATTACAGTAGTTTCTAAAAATTTTTTTCTCTTACAGGATTTCCGTATCTCAAAATGACTAAAAAGCGGTCCCCGGTCATGAGCTAACCGGAGGAACCGCTTATTCTGGTATTCCCTATATCAAGTACTCGCCTTGCGCTTGTGCTGGAGCACTCTGCTTAGTGTTCATCCAGCCACAGGATAGCTGTTACCCCGCGAGGATAATATTTGCTGCCGGTAATTTCCCCGGAGATAATCTGGTCGCTCCAGCTCCAGATGGAAAGCTGCGGATGCGTGAGCCATTCCACATGCGCCCGGTCCGCTTCCCGGCCGGCTTCATTCCATTCCAGCCCGAGAATTTGTCTGGCGATAAATTGGCAGAGATACACTTTGCTCAGCCAGCTGTTGTTGCTGGTAGAGGAGATTTTCCAGCCGCCGTTCTCGAACAGGCAGACACCCTGCACAAGAACCGCCTCCAGATGCCGCTCCAATGCCGCGATATAAGCGCCGAACCGGCCTCCGCGTTCCAGTGCTTCCTTGCAGCCTGTGAAATACGGGAAGACCAGACCTTCAATAGCCGGGATGATCTTCGAATCATTCCCTTCCCCAATCACTGCCGGGATATAACCATCTTCTGTCACGCTGGCAACAATCGTTGCTGCGCAGCGTTCCGCTTGAGCTCCGGCTGTTTCTGACAGTACTGTGTTTCCATTCTCCCGGAAAATCTTCTCCATGGCCAGATAAGCCGCCCAGCACTTCCCGGCAAGATAGATGTTGTTTCGGGCCTGGCCAAGCGAAACATCCAGGCTGTCATAGGTGGTAATTTCGGCACCGCCCATTGTGCGCGAGCTGTCGAGGCCCATAACTCCGTTTCTCTGCTCCGGGTCCGGATGATCGCGGTTCAGCATACTTTGCAGGCAGCTCTCCAGCACGGTCAGATTCCGCTCCATCCAGGAAAGATCGCCTGTATGCTCCAGGTAAACGGCCGACGTAAGAACCCAGTTGACCAGCTGTTCATGAGTCATATGCGAGAAGCAGCCGTCAATGCCGTACATCTCATAGGCGGAATAACCGGGACGTGATACAGCATTTGCCACCCCCATATCATGGGTAAAGCTGAGGCCTCCAGGGTACTCCGTTTGGTCGCCAGGGAAGCGGACCGTATCGACGTAGCTGAATCTGTCTACGAACATATCCAGCTCGTTGCGCACCGTCCATGGATTCATCTTCAGTTCATAGAACAGCTGATCGACGGTAAGGTCGAAGGTGTTCATCATCCGGTATTCGCCTTCATTTACGATCCAGAACGGCTTGCCCTTGTAGTCCAGCAGCTGCGTCGAGCCGTAATAGCTGCGGATAGCGTGAGCCAGCATAAAGGTCTGATCCCTGCTAAGGCCTGTATTTTCCAGCAGGCTGTTCGCCTGCAGCGCCTGCTGCTTCAATTCATCAAAATGCGACAACGCATATTCCGCCACGGACTCCACATTGCTGAAATAGCGGTTGTAGTAATAGGAAGCATCCATACCGGAGGTAACGTAACCTGACCGGTGGAAGCTGACAGCGAAACGGTAGGTCTTCCGGACGCCAGGGGGAACATCCATAACAAGCGCTCCTACCCGGCCAAGGCCAAAGGTCCAATTCTCCTCCAGCTCCGACAGCAGAATATCCTCCAATTTAAAATGCATGGCCGACCTTGCCGTTCCCTGCTCTGCGGCAATCGCCACAAATCTTCCTTGCCCGACACCGGCAAGCTCTGCAGAGCAATCATCCAGTCTTCTCATCGCACTATAGGGATCGTTGCCCTGGAAGCCAAAGAATGCACGCCGCTCAACTTCACCGGCAGTGTTATCTACTTCAAATTCCACCAGCAGTGCCGGCAGCAAAATCCCCTTCAACTCTTCTTCCGAAGCCGTCTCCGGGTCCGGCATGGACCGCACCGGCGAATAAATGCGGAAGGTCAAATCACCGGCCTGCCAGCTGTCTGTAGTCAGCTTGAAATCCCGGACAATTTCCCCGTCTGCAAACGGAAAGAGGATCCGCGGCTTAGACGGTTTAGGATCCGGATTCTCGATATCGTAGCGCTTGCTCTCATCCTCTCCGTCATGCTCGTGAAACGGCAGCGTATCAAAGCCGCTGCCGTCCTTCCGCTGCAGTCCGATAAATATATTCTGTCTGGGCGGCTTCCCGGCTTCCAGATCAAAGCCGCCTCCAGCCCCCTTAAATCCTAATGTAAAGCTGGCAAAAGAGCCGATCGGTGAATGATGGGCGTTAAAAAACTGATTCTGCGGCATATCGTAAAAACACTCCCTCCAGGCTGATTCCCGGCGGCGGCCGGGCTCTATCTCTATGTTATCTATGCCGCCCTGGGTGCGACAGGGCCAAAGCCGCCTATTATTTGGGCAAATCAATCGCCTGGAGCAAGCTATGCTATAATAAACCCATATTCTATTCGAAAATGAGGATGGCAATGAAGTCAAATGATCCCGGCATTCAGCATTCCCTGGACGGCCGGATGTCACCGGACATCCAGGCAGCTTTTCATATTTTTGCCGCCCACTGGCGCAAAGTAAATACGCAGTGGCAGTATCCAGTACATACCCACCCAATGTTTGAAATCAATGTAGTTCTGCAGGGCAGGCAGCAAATGACGGTCGGCGGCCGCGCTTACGTTCAGGAAAGCGGAGATATTCTATTCATCCGCCCCGGCGTGCAGCATTCCAGCCTCGGCGCGGATTCCGGCAATGAAATGACTTATTTCTGCCTGCATTTTGATATTGATGATCTGATTCTGCGGCGTTCCCTAATGACGATGGATACGGTAAGTCTCAGCGGGAGCAGCCCGGAGCTGCGGTCTATCCGTTCCGCGCTGGACATTATCATCAGCAGGGTGATTCTCTCCGAAGCCAGCGATTCACAGTTGAACCGGTTAATGATACTGAACGCCTCATTGCAGCTATTCACCGCACTCAGCGGCTGGGTCTTGGCCGAAATGCCTGTTGTTTCTGGAAGCGCACTCCCGGGAGTCACGGAGAATACCGTTGCCCTGGCGAATGCCATCGAAGGCCTGCTGCAGGAATCCGTCTTCACGGCAGAAGCTACAGGCAGCCGTGGCGACGGTATTGAAGGCATTGCAGCGCAGCTGGGTTATAGCCCGAATCACTGCAACCGGGCCTTCCGTCAGATCTACGGGATGTCTCCGAGACAATATCTCTCCGATCTGATTATCCGCCATGCCAAGCTGCTGCTGCTTGACAACAGCCTGTCCGTCGAAGCGATTGCCCATCGGCTCGGTTACCGCGACGTCTCCCATTTCAGCAAACAATTTAAGCGCTGGACCGGACTGCCTCCAATGGGCTACCGCAGGCTTACAGCTGATCCAGAGCTGTCAGACGATAAATTAAGCTAAACATCAGGGGAACCGGGAGGATCATATGAAGATATACAGCTTTGCCAAAGAGAGCGGTAAGTCCATTACGGCTTTCAATTCAAATTTTATAATGTCGCGTATTGTACAAACCGAACAGGCTGCCCATATCGGATGTATGCATCTACCAGAGAATGGCGTAATCGGTTATCACCAAGCCGTTGTGCCGCAGCTGCTGCTGATCATAGAAGGAGAAGGATATGTCCGGGGAGAAGCAGCAGAATATGTCCCGGTGCAGGCCTGGGATGCAGTATTCTGGGAGAAAGACGAATGGCATGAAACCAGAACAGATTCCGGATTAACCGCGATTGTTATTGAAAGTGAGACGTTAAATCCGGAAGCATTTATGAAAATGCAGCAAGGCCGCCCCCTGTGATCTAGGGGCAGCCTCAGCAATATATTTATGCTTAACCTTTGGTAGCACCTGCGGCGATGCCTTTTACAAAATACTTTTGCAGCGATACAAAGACAATCAGCACAGGCACAACGGACATCGCTGTTCCGGCAAAAATCATATCCCAGCGGGAGGAAAATTCACCGATATAGCGGTAGATTTCCACGACCATCGTCTTGGCTTCGCCTGAAGGAAGCACGAGCATCGGCAGCAGGAAGTCATTCCAGATCCCCAGACCGTTAAGCACAACCATGCTTGCCGTAACCGGACCCATAAGCGGGAAGACAATTTTCCAGAAGATTCCGTAACGGGAGCAGCCGTCAATCTCTGCCGCTTCCTCAATTTCCTGCGGAATGCCTTTGACAAAGCTGGTGTAGAGCAGGCAGCCAAAGCCGACAGCCCCGGCAACATAGACCAGAATCGGACCGGCAAGACTTCCATACAGTCCGAACATTCTCAGCTCTTTGAACAAAGGGATCATGTATGCCTGAAACGGAATCATCATCCCGGCCAGGAAATACAGGAACATAAATTTGGTCCAGCGTACATTTCTGCGTTCAATGGCGTAACCCGCCATAGGAATGATCAAGACCTGAGCTACAATCGAAACCAGTGTTAGAATCAGACTGTTCAGGATCGCCCGGGGAAATTCGGTTTCTGTGAGCAGGTATTTAAAGCTGTCCAGATATAATCCCTTAGGGAACGCGATGGCGTCCCTCATAATTTCGGCGTTGCTTTTAAAGGCGGACATCAGGTTAAAGAAGATCGGGAAAAAGAAAATGATCGCCAGCAGCAGCGTTACAATAAACAGGGAAATCTCCCAGAGTCTTTTTTTCGTATGAATCGTCATATTACATCTGCACCTCACGTTTCCGGAGGAATTTAACCTGGATGACCGTAATGATCATAATGATCAGGAACAGCACCATTGCCAGCGCCGTACCAAAGCCCTGCCTTAGTTCGCCAAAGCCGACTTTATAAATAATATAGGTCAATGTCTCGGTATCAAAACCGGGGCCTCCATCGGTCATTACTGCAATCTGATCAAAAATCTTCAGCGCACTGATCATGGAAAGCACCATACATACGGTCATCGATCCAGCTAACAGCGGGAAGGTAATGTGGCGGAATTGCTGCCAGCCGTTCGCACCGTCAATGCTCGCCGCTTCATTCAGCTCAGCAGGAATGCCCTGCAGCCCCGCCAGATAGATGATCATGTAATACCCCGCGCCTTTCCACACCGTGGACAAAATGATCGAAATCATCGCATACTTCGGATTCCCGAGCCAGTCTACCATCCAGCTTCCCAGCCCGACACTATCCAGAATCTGATTAAACACACCAAAGTTATAGTTCAAAATCATGGCCCAGACAAACCCCATTACAATCCCGCTGAGCAGAGTTGGGAAATAAAAAATACTTCTGAACAGATTGCGGAACCAGCGTACTTTATCTACAAGAATGGCCAAGGCAATAGCGGCGATATTCTCCAGCACTACCAGGCTGACCGTCATAAGCAAAGTATTCTTCAGCGCGTTGTGAACGCGGGGGCTATGCCAGATTTCCACAAAGTTAGCGAACCCGATGTACCTCACATCTTCGCTGATGCCATCCCATGAGGTGAAGCTTAAATATATACTTCCTACAGTAGGAACAATAACGAACAACGTATAAATCAAAAATGATGGCAAAATAAACATGAACGCGTAGGACTGCCACTTCTTCTTTTTCTTCGGAACGGCTGCCGCCAGCGGCTTGTCTGCTCTCTCTATTGCTGTAGCCATAGTTACTCTCCCTCCCGGAGATCGCCGGTGAAGAGGAGGGTTCACCTTGAACGGAGGCACTCCTCTTCCGGACGCTCTTTCTTTACTGTTGGTTAGCCTTCACTTGCGCATCGTATTCGGTATCGGCTTGTTTCATATAACTAGCTACATCTTCATCATTCACAACCAAATCCTGCAGCAATTTATAGTACCAGTTGCGGAACTGCGGCGGAATCTGGTTATCCCCCCACCAGTTGTTGATCGCCAGGGATTTGGTAACGTTAGGATCAGCAATCAAATCCAGGGCTATCTTCATTTGCTCGCCCGTCTCGTAGGTTACCTTCTCTTTTGTGGATGGAATGGCATTAACGCTGGCCAGATACGGTGAATATTGTTCAGGTGCAAAGAAGTACCGGATAAAGTCTTTAATGGCTTGTGTTTTGTCGGCGTCTTTGGCGGCTTCAGCGGACAGAGACCAGCCGGCAGGTGACGGAAGGCCAATTACGTTCACTTTACCTTCGCGGTCAGGAATCGCATAGAACCCGAAATCGAAGTTTGGATCGGCCTCTTTAATTTGCGAGAACATCCATGTGCCGGAGTAGAGCTGAGCGGCTTTGCCGGAGACCAGAATAGATGCCGTCTGGTTGTCACCGGTGCTTAGCCAGCCCTTGTCGACGTAATTCTTGAACAGGTCTTTAAAATCCGTCATGGCCTGAACCACATTGGCATCCGTAAAGCTGACTGTTTTGGCCGTACGTTTGGAGTTCCAATCCGGGTCCTTTGAATACACATCGTCAATCAGGAATTTATTCACCCAGAAGCCCATGTGGAAAATATCCTTACCGCCAACCACCAGCGGGGTGATTCCGCCAGATTTCAGCTTCTCCTGGATCGCCAGGAACTCATCATAGGTTTTGGGGAGTTCAGTAATTCCGGCATCGGTATAAGCTTTTTTGCTGTAAATAATGCCTTGAGGCACGTTGACGGACAGCGGAGCGTTCCAGACCTTGCCTTCTACCTGCGGAGGATTATCGAATAAATCCAGCAGGTCGGTTGGCAGCTCAACAATTTTACCGGCATCGGCAAAAACCTCGGTATCACGCATTTCCACCAAATCCGGGAATTCGCCTACCGCATCTTTGGTTTTCAGCCAATCGAGATAAGCGGCGGATGTCGTTTCGCTGAGATCTTTAATCTTCACATTCGGATTAGCTGCCATAAAGGCTTTGACCGTATTGGCAATCGCCTGTTTCGTTGCAGGATCACCGGCGGCGTAACCGATGGTGAAACTAACCTCTTTCTTCGTATCCGCCGCTGCCGCGCTCGGAGCATTGGATGCCGCTGTCTTATCACCGGTATTGGCATTTCCGTTATTATTGTTGTTGCCGCAAGCCGACAGGATAGCCGTAGCAGCAAGCAGCGTCACAGACAGCTTTGTCATCGTTTTTGTAATCATCTGTAGAACAACCCCCTAAAATTTTGTTAGTATCACTACGGGAAAACACTTCGTACCTTAGTACAAAACGGAGTATGAATTTTGGAACACTGCTGTGGAACCGTAGGTTGGTGGCAGACTGGAAACTGGGGTTTGATGTGCGCATCATCTTTTCGAAAGCGTTTCCTTGCTACTAGCATAGCACCCGCCGATTCGGGTTAGAATGAAGTTTCTTAAGGCTCATGTGCGGTAAATTTAAGAGGAAACCCAAGCAGAAGTGGTTGGGCATTCCCAAAAAGTACAAAAAAACGGAGGTCCGGGGACCTCCGTCTGTATAAAAAGGCTACTTTATCATCAAGTTTCTTCAAGAGACTTACCCTTACTAAGGCTAGTTTTCCTTTACCTGCCTGTCGTATTCTGCATCCACTAGCTTCATGTAATCTCTTACGCTACCACGCTTCACTACCATCTCCTGCAGCAGCTTGTAGTACCAGTTGCGGAACTGCTGAGGAATAAGATTGCTGCCCCACCAGTTGTTGATCTTCAGTGACTTGGTCACCTTCGGATCCTTGATCAGGTCCAGAGCTGCCTTCATTTGTTCACTCGTATTATAGGTAATCTTGTCTGTGGTAGAGGGAATCACGTTCAGCCGGGCCAGGAAGCTGGAATATTGTTCCGGGGCAAAGAAAAACCTGATAAAGTCTTTAATTGCTTCTCTTTTGTCAGGGTCACCCGCGGCTTCCGCCGACAAGGACCAGCCTGAGGGAGACGGCAGTCCCACAACATTTATGTTGCCTTCACGGTCAGGCACAGCATAAAATCCGTATTCGAAGCTTGGATCGGCTTCCTCTATCTGCGAGAACATCCAGGTTCCCGAGAAAAGCTGCGCTGCCTTGCCGGATACGAGAATGGAAGCCGTCTGGTTATCTCCGGTGCTGAGCCAGTCTTTATTCACATAATTAGTGAACAGACCCTTAAAATCACTCATTGCCTGAATCACATTATCATCCGTGAAGCTGACGATTCCCGCAGTACGCTTGGAGTTCCAGTCCGGGTCCTTGGCGTACACCTCATCAATCAGAAATTTATTCACCCAGAAGCCCATGTGGAATATATCCTTACCGCCGACAACCAGTGGAGTAATGCCGCTCGATTTCAGCTTTTCCTGGATGTCCAGAAATTCATCGTAAGTTGTCGGCAGCTCGGTAATCCTGGCAGCGGCATAGGCTTTTTTACTATAGATAATCCCTTCTGGCACGTTTATGAAAAGCGGTGCGTTCCAGACCTTGCCGTCTATCAGCGGCGGGTGATCGAACAGTTCCACTAAATCGGACGGCAGCGGGACAATTTTATCGGCAGCAGCAAAGGCTTCGGTATCGCGCATTTCAACCAAATCCGGAAACTCGCCCACCGCATCCTTGATTTTCAGCCAATCCAGGTAAGCGTTTGAGGACATCTCAGCCACATCATTGATCATCACATCGGGATGGAGCTGCATGTAGCTTTTGATCGCCGCCGCAATGGCCTGTCTGGTTGCCGGGTCGCCGGCTGCATAAGCGATACTGAATTGAACCTTTTTCCCGCTGTCTGCTTCAACATCGTCAGCTCCTGTAACGTCAGCACCATGATTTGCAGAATTACCGTTATAGCCACGATTACTTTCACAAGCTGTTAGTATGCCGGTGGTCATTAGCAGCAGAAGAGACAGCAGGGTAAACACTTTTTTGCAGAACATAAGCAGTGACCTCCCGGGTATAATGTGGGATTATTCGCTAATCGGAAACAGCAGTGTAATGGAGGTTCCGATATGCTCGCGGCTGCTGACGGACAACCCGTACGCCTCACCGAAGCTGGAACGGATCCGCTCATGCACATTTTTCAAGCCAACATTTTTGCTGGGAGCCTCAGCGTCATTCAATGATTGGGTAATACGCGCCAGTTCTTCCCTGTTCATGCCGATGCCATCATCGTACACGGTGACCGCAAGGACATTCTCCCGACGTTCCACCGTGATGCCTACCGTACCTTTCCCTTTAAGCCGCAGGCCATGCTGGACCGCATTCTCTACAATGGGCTGCAGCGAAAGTTTCAGTATCGGCCAATCCATCTGAATGTCAGCAGCGATGTCCAGATGAAGCTCATACCGGTTCTCAAAACGTACGGAAATAATATAAAAGTAATTCTGCAAATGCTCCAGCTCACTGCCAAGACTTACACGGTCTTCCCCGTAATCAATGACATATTTCAGCTGGTTGGAGAGGGCAAGAATCATATCGGCCACTTCTCCGGCTTCCTTGTCCACCGCATTCATACGGATAACTTCAAGCGTGTTATATAAATAATGAGGGCGGATTTGGCTTTTCAGCGCATTCAGCTCTGTTTGCTTCTGCTTGATCTGAGCCACGTACGCCTCATCAATATAGACCTGAAGCCGCTCCACCATCCGGTTGAATCCATGCGCCAGCCGGCCCATTTCATCATTGGTATTCACGCTGACCTGAATGTCCAGCTTGCCCGATTCCACCACCGTCATCTGTTTTATGAGCTCACGGATCGGAGCGGCAAGCCTGCGGGAAAACCAGACCCCCATAATAATCATTACAAAGGCACAGATCAGAATGGCGATGTATACGGTGGTTCTGGCAGACAGAAGCTGTTCGAACAAGCTGCCCCGGTGGATCTTGGCGATAAGCTTCCCCTGCAAAAAAGGGATATCCTCGCTGAGGATAATCATTTCATTGTTCTGCTTGTCTGGCTGTGCGATGATGCCTGAAGTCTCTTTTTGATTGCTGAAATAGATTCTGCCTTCACCGTCCAGCAAATACAGTTCATCCTTCTCCCCAAGATTCAGCTCTCTGAAGAACTGCTGGAACAAAGTGGTATCGATATCGAGAAAAAGCGTTCCTACAACCTTCGGTTCTTTGGTCACACGCCCTGAGGTATCAATCAGACTGCGCCCGACGGTGAACACCTGTCTTTGCGACTGGAAGAAATAATTATCTATATGTGTGGGGAAGATTTCCACCTTCGAGGGGTTCTCTTCCATCTTCGCCAGCCAAGCCGGGATTGGGACCGGTTCACCGGACAACGAGCGGTTCTCTTTCTCCTGGGAATAAATCTTGCCGTCAGACTGGCGGACAAATTGTACTCCTGTAATATAAGGATCGCTGAATAACAGCGTCTTCAGAAAGGAGTCGATCGGAATGGTGTTGATCTGCTCCCGCTCATTGACATTGGTTGCCTGGTTCTGTGTATAGCTCTCAATAAAACCTTCATAACGGCCGGTATACATCAGCTTGGAGGTTTCATTATATTGATTAAATGCGGTATTCAGATTGTAGCTCATATACAGAACCATCTGCTGCAAATTACTGGTAGTATAGCGCTCCACATAGCCGGAGAAGGTCTTCACGGAGAAGAAGCTGAGTGCAAGCAGCGGTATCAGCCCGACCAATAAAAAGGAAGCGGAAAATTTCACGAAAATGCTCTTGGATCTGCGTCCCCAGATCAGCACGAACACCCCTCTTTTCTCTAAGAAAAATGTCTGTTAATTTCTGAGCGAATGTTTATATTCCTGCGGCAGCTTGCCGTATTTCTTCTTGAACATATCACTGAAATGCCGGGCATTATTATAGCCCACCAGCTCGGAAATTTCATACACCATCAGGTCACTCTGCAGCAGCAGACGCAGCGCATGGCCCATTCTGACTTCTGTGAGATAGGATTTGAAATTTTGCCCGGTATGCTTTTTGAAGAAACTGCTGAAATAATACGGATTCATATAAACCAGTGACGCTGTTGACTCCAGAGTGATGTTCTCCGCATAATGCTCTTCCACATAAGCCTTCACCTGCATCAGCTGGGGCATCTCTTTCCCGCCAGCCTTACAGGCCAGCTGGTCATACATTTTATTGACGACATCCTCAAATGCCTGCTGCAGCTCAGCATAGGTTGGCACATCGGTCAATTTCTCCAGCAGCGGCTTGTCGTCCTGAACCAGCAGCCCGGCGTCCACACCATAGTCGGCAAGCTCCTGCTCCAGCTGAATAATGGCATTGTAGATATGGGAAACCGCCTGATTCCGGCTGTCTCCCGACAGAAGCTGTACCGCTTCCTGCAGTTTCCCGGAGCTCGCAGCGAGCTGCTCCTTATCCAGCGATTTAAGCGCTTCCGAAACTGAAGCTTGAAGGGAGGTCAATGCGGATAATGGGAACGAGGTTTCCTGGCGCTCCGCAATATCCGGGATAACCCGGTTTAATCCGGCAAAATATCGGGCCTTGAGGCCTTTGAGCGCACTGCGGTAAGATTCCACCGCCTCTTCGATGCCACTCACGGACTTGCCGACACCGATAGACACCTGCAGCTTCAGAAAGCTGTTGATCTTGTGGTGAAGATCTTCCATCAACCGCTGCGGCTCCCCTTCATGCTCGTGTTGAAGCAGAATCCCGAAGCGTTCTCCTTTGCGGAACACATAATCACTGCCCGCCTCTTCTACGGTTTCCTTAATAATGTTGGACAACGCGAATTCTACCAGCTTGCGTTCGCGTTCCTCCCAGCGGGTGGGCATCCCGCTGTATTCGTCAATCTCCACGACACATACGGTGGCATAACGGCTGATGGCTATATTACCCATGCGGGCCAGTGCCGCCGCCGCTCCTTTGCTGCCGTCGGTAATCTGTTCGAGTAATTCTTCAATGGTCACGGAATGATTCTTCCGTTCATAGGATTTGAGCATTTCCTTGTTCCGCTCTTCTTCCGTTTCCTGGCGGATTACAGCGACGGCTCTGCTCACGACCTGCTCCAGCTGGCCGGTGTTCACCGGCTTCACCAGATAATCAAGAGCCCCGTACTGCAGGGCTTGCCGCGCATACGAAAACTCCTGATAGGCGCTGATAAACACCACCTTGATCGGAAGCCCGGACTCATGAATATCGCGTATAATATCAATTCCGGTAAATCCCGGCATGCTGATGTCGCTAATTACAAGATCGGGGTTGCAGGCAGCTATCATTGATTTCAGCTCAATGCCGTCACGCGCTTCTCCGACAATATCCAGACCAAGCGCATCCCAGGAAATAAGCTTCTTGAGCCCGCGCAGGATTACCGGTTCATCATCCGCCAGCAGCACCCGAATATTTCTGTTCATCGCTGTCCCTCCGCTTGTATGTTCGTTCGTTAGTTCCCATCTTAGCAGACTAGCTTCCCCTATTATACAGTGTCATTATAACCAGATTGATCCACCTATACTTTACCACGGAAGGAAGGAATGCCGGGTGCCGCTTTTTTAACAGATAAGCGCAGTTTTTTAAGAAATATGTGTATGTGCACTTCAAAATCTGCCTATTGCAAATGCCTGTTCGAACATGGGATTATAGGGGAACCTTTATCATCTTAGTCACATATTCAAAAAGGGGCTCGGCGAGGCATCATCCTTCTGCCTTAAGCATCTATATGGAGAGCTTACGTGGTACAATACGGCTATAGAGTATACATATAAAGGGAACGGAGGTTGATCCTGCTGATCTATATTATTAAATTCGTCTACAGCTTCATTCTGCCGCCGGGTCTGTTTGTACTGTTGTTCGCCGCGGTAGCCGTGTGGTTATGGCGAAAAAACCGCCGCCCCGCCCTGGTGCTGCTGGGCATCACGCTGCTGCTCTATCTGTCCATGACCAGCCTGGTTGCCGATCCGTTAATCGGCAGTCTGGAGCGGAAATATGACCAGCCAAACACCGTTGACGGCGATGTTATTGTGGTGCTGGGCGGCGGCGCTTCCTCCGGCAACCGGGATCTTGACGGTGAAGGCAACCTGCTGGGACCGGCGGCGAACCGGCTGCTGACCGCCGCGCGGCTGTACCGCGAGACCGGGCTGCCGATTCTATTCTCCGGCGGACAGGTCTATACCGATAGCGGAAATGAAGCTGACATCGCCAAACGCCAGTTAATCGGGTTAGGAATCCCCGAGGCTGATGTACTGGCGGAGAACCAGTCGCTGAACACAGAGCAAAATGCTGTAAATACGGCTGCGCTGATGAAGGCTCACGGCTTTAGCCGTCCCGTGCTTGTAACCTCAGACTTTCATATGCCACGTGCCATGCTGGAGTTTGAACATGCCGGGCTGTCTCCGCTGGCCTTTCCCACTGATTACATTGCCAGCCGGGAATCTTCCTTCTATCTCGGCAAGTTCTCCCCTTCCCCCGGTTCAGCGGAGAACACCGGAATTGCGCTGAAGGAATACTTGGGGATACTGGCAGCGCATTTTTAAGAGCAGACACAAAAAAGCAGCGGCCCAAACTCCCCCGGGCCGCTGCTTTTTCTGCTTCATTCTATTTAATCAAATCGCCATACTTCGCATTGACCATTCCGGCGAGTTCATCCGGTGCAAGCTCAATCTGCATGCCGATCTTGCCGCCACTAACCGCTATGCTCTCCAGTTCCTCCGCACTTTGCTCGATATAGGTCGGATACAGCTTTTTCATCCCGACCGGCGAACAGCCGCCCCGGACATAACCGGTCCATTTCAGCAGATCCTTCAGCGGAAGCATTTCAATCTTCTTCTCACCCGCAGCTCTTGCGGCTTTCTTCAGATCGAGCTCTTCGGCAACCGGAATGACAAACACATACAGGTTTGCTCCGCTATGCGAGACCAGTGTCTTAAAGACGGTTTCCGGCGGTCTGCCAATCTTCTCCGCTACCGCAGTTCCGTGGATAGCCCCGTCCTCATTATCATAGGTATGTATTTCATAGCCAATTCCCTTGGCATCCAGCATCCGCATGGCATTCGTTTTGGTTATTTGCATCCTTCATCAGCCTTTCTGGCAGCCCCTCTTAGCTACCGAGTTTTTGCAGCGTAATTGCTTCTATTTATTATATCACGGACATTTACTTCATCAACTTCATCAACCTATTAACTTCATCAACTTCATCAATGACTTCGAACATTAACAACAACAATTGTCAAAAACACCAAAACAGATAAGGTCCAACCTGTAAAAATCATCCACCACCCAATCAAAACTGCTTAAACATTTGTAGCGGGAATACCTTCCGCTAATTATGTATATATCCTTCTTCTGAACAATGTAGCGGGAATCCGTACCGCTAATATTGATGAATATTCGAATTCCATTGTTATAAGAATTATTAGCAGGCAAAATTCCCGCTAGTCACTCAATTCAGCTTGTTCGGTTTTACCTAGCGTTAACTTTTCCCGTTAAAAAGATCGGTAGCGATACCCGAGCAGTATGTATGAAGCGATAAAGTCTGTGCCTGAAGGCCAATACGGGCTCTTCGAAAGCTATCTATTGTACAGATATACAAACCATAGACATCATAACTCAATGCTTAAATGTGTTATGAGACAGTAGTTTGATGTTATACAACCGCACATCGCATGCCTGCCTCCCAACCGCCTCCGTATAACAAAAAACCGCTGCCCAGCTACAAAGGGCTGTGCCAGCGGCTTCTACACTCTTTCCACTACATCGGTTGGATCAAGGCAACCACACTCATTCCACCACTCCAGCTGGATCACAGCATCCACGCTCATTCCACCACTCCAGCTGGATCACAGCATCCGCGCTCATTCCACCACTCCAGCTGGATCACAGCAACCACGCTCATTCCACCACTCCAGCTGGATCACAGCATCCACGCTCATTCCACCACTCCAGCTGGATCACAGCATCCGCGCTCATTCCACCACATCGACTGGATCGGCAGCATCTATGCTCATTCCACCGCATTGATTCGATCAGCGGTTATAATACGATTTTGTCCCTATGGACTGTACCGGTGTACTTGCTCGTCATTCCGCCAGAACAGCACGAATCGTGATAACTCCTGCCGCCGGAACCTCCATGGCGTAAACCCCGCTGTTCCAAGCCATTGATTGTATCGAAACCACGTTTCCCTGACAATCCCGGACAATGACCTCACGCTGACCGGATTCCCGGTCCAGTTCCACTACGATACGGGAGAGCAAGGTACCGTTTATAATCAAGACCAGATCTGGCAGGTCCCCGCTCAAGGGAATAACCGTATCCTGATAGGCAGCCATTGCCCACTTCTGAGGCGTGCGGGCAATGACCAGCGGATACAGCAGTTCGGGATGATACGGTTCAATAGATCCGTCTAACAGCACATCCCGATGCTCGCGCCAGAAGGACAGCCAAAAGGCCAGCATCTCCAAATGCGGCTGCGGGAGCCGGTCCAGCCGGACAGAAATCTGCGGAACGGAAAACAGCACATTGATAAACTGCAGCGCGGCATTTGCCGCAGACTCCTGCGGATGCCACATCAGCATATCGGCATGAGCCGCAGTGCCGCCGCAGATCAGGCGGATATCCAGTGTTTTGATCCGGTTCTGCAGAGCATCATTCGGGCAATCGCCGGCACGGAACATATTGCCGTATTTGCGCATCAGCGGTCCGATATAATTTTGGCGGAATTCAATCATAATCTCCGGTTTCAGCTGCCTCAGGCGGGAGATCACGCCGCTGAGCAGCATATCAACGGCTTCCGGCACAGAATGGGTGTCCCGTCCGCCCCCGTTCTGCGCTTGAGCATCCAGGGTCTGTACCGCATAAAAGCTATCTACAAAGTCGAGCTTAAAGCCATCAAGATCCCAGTCCAGCAGAGCCTGTTCATAGATGGAGGTCAGGTAAGCCCGCACTTCCGGATAGCGCGGATCGACAACTCCAGCGCCAAAGCCATCGTCGTAATACAGCAGCTTGTCACCGAAGGTCTGCCAAGCCTCACTATGCTTGCCGATGAATGGCACGGCATACCACAGCATGTATTTCATTCCCAGCTCATGGACCACGGCCACATGGGCTTTCATATCCGGTATTTTGCCGGAACTAATTCGCCAGTCTCCGCAGTAGGCATAACCTCTTGCCTCATCTGCGGTCTGCCATCCGTCGTCTACGATAACCGCCTTGCAGCCCAGTTCTGCCGCAATTCTACACTCGGCTTCTATCTCTGCTGCCGTCAGCTGCTGATGAAAGCTGTACCAGGTAGAGTACATCGGCTCTTTGGCAACATCCGGCACCGATGACGGCTTGTTTCCTTGAAGGCTAGCCCACCACTCTGCCACCCCTGCCAGCGCTTCATAATAAGGGATGCTGCGGGAATCCAGACGCAGGACAGCCTCATAATCTGTAAACGGAGAGCATGGCTCCGTGAACAGCGTCACAGCGCAATGGAAGCTGGCCGTCTCCTCATGTAGACCCGCATGCAGCCGCAGCGGATGCAGGACATCTGAGCAGGCGAAGCTCAGGACATTGTTACTCCTGTTGCCGTACAGACATGCAACTGGTGCAGAAGAGGTGGACCTCGAAGCGAAACCTTCGAGCCAGTCGGGAATCAGTTCTCTGCTGCGTCCGGCTGCCGGATGCCATAAGCCTTGAACATCCAGCGCGGGACAGCTCCAGCGCAGTGAAAGAGCAGCGGGAACTGCCGGAACGGGAGATTGCAGCGTTAGTCGGACATATTGCAGGCCGTCTTCCCCGCTCTCAAGAGCAAGCGAAGTATGGAAACCGTCAGCATAGCCATCCAGTGTAATTTCATAACAATCCGTGGTTATGATCTTCAATGAAATCCGAACTCCTTCATAGCGGATGAAGCCATCAGGAGGCTACATCCGGCAGGGAATGGTGATCTGTATACAGGTGCCGATTCCAGATCGGCTGGCGATGGCTACGCCATACCCGTTCCCTCCATGCAGCTTGATCCGGGAATCGACATTGCGGATGCCGTAGCCGATCCGGGGTCCTTCCGTTGCCAGAATCTGCTCTATGGTGTCAGCGTTCATGCCCACACCATTATCAATAATTTTGAATACAATGTCCGTTTCCCGCTTCTCCACGACAAGCCGGATTCCGATCGTACTTCCGAACCAGGCATGCTCTAGCGCATTCTCAAGCATCGGCTGCAAAATCAGCTTGACGGTCATATAATCCAGCGCCGCAGGATCAATATCGTAATAGACGGACAGCCGGTTTCCGTATTTGATGCACTGAATGGCAATATAGGCTTTGGCATGTTCAATTTCCTTGCCGACCGTAGTGAGAATTTCCCCGCGGTTCAAGGAGAGCCGGTAGAATTTCGCCAATTCCTGAACGAGAATATGCAGTTTCTGAATATCTCCGAATTGTGCCAGACGGTTGATCGAGGACAGGGTATTATATAGAAAATGGGGATTGATCTGCGCCTGGAGCGATTCCAGCTCCGCTTCTTTTTTCTGGAGACCGGCAACATAATTTTTGTGGATCAGCTCTTCGATATTGCTGCCCATCCGGTTAAACGCTGCAGCAATCTGTGCCAGTTCATCGTTGCCTTTATAATGGATTCTTTTCTGGAAGTCGCCATCGCGAAAAGCATTCAGTGAACCTACAATTTTTTGGATTCGCCGCGAAAAATAACTGGAAACACCAATACCCAGGAAAGCCAGCACAAAAGCGCTAATCAGGCAAACGATCAATGTCATCCTCCGCACGTTATTTGCACTTTCGTCGAACAGGCTGTTCGGAATGTAGGCCCGCAGCTCCCAGCCCAGGCCGTCCAGCGGTTCACTCAGCAGCAGCCGGTTTCCGGTCCGGGAACCCTTCAATCCCTCCGCTTCCGGGGCTGATTCCAGCACCACGTTTCCGCTGCCGTCCAGCACCTCAAGAGTCGTGTGCTCTCCAATCTTGTGGTAATCCACGGAGTCCAGCAGGTCGCTTATTTGGACGGTCACGCGAACCAGCCCGATGTTCTGCCTCCGATGGACATCGTCCAGCCGCTGCAGCAGCGAAATATTGCCATAGCTCTCATCGCGCAGAATCTGGCGCCAGAGCCTTTGGTCCGCCATGCTACCGGAGAACTCCAATCCACGGTACCAGTCTGTCTCCTGTATCCGTTTCAGATGATAAATCTCATAACGTTTAATCGAAAGCAGCGGATTCTGATCAATATCTGTGTAGTATAATTCCGGAAGGGTATCGTTCTGGAGGTAAAGGGACAAGCCGATATTGCTGGCTGTGTAATTCAGAAGATTTTCAAGCGCCGGCATCAGTGTCTTCGTCATCGTCTCATAGCTGTACCATCCCTGCTCGTAACGGCGCAGAGCGCTCTGCAGACTGTAATTGTAATACAGCATTTTGGAAATCCGTTCAACATCATCCGTACGGTAACGAATATTGTCCCGTATCTGCTGCAGCGTGCCTTGTATATTTTCCCGTGTCTTCTCTCTAAGTGAGTTCACGGAATGCGCATAGGCGAACATCCCGACGGTAAGGACGGCAACCAGCAGACAGAGTACATAAGGTACAATCAGCTTATATCCAAAAGGCACATTCAGCATACGGCGCATGTTATAGATGCCTCCGGTAATCGCCCGGACTGACGCCATAATAATCCTTGAACTGCTTGCTGAAATGGGACAGATTCTTATAGCCGACCTGGTGTGCAGCTTCATAGACCTTCAGCTTCGGATCACCGAGCAGCAGCTTGACGCGTTCCAGCCGCCTAATGGAGACATAATCGGAGAAATAAATGCCTGTCTCATCGTAGAAGATTTGACCCAGGTGATTGGGGGAGAACGAGAAGTGGATCGCCGCATCCCGCAGCATGACGTTATTTTCCAGCTCCACCTCAATGTAGGCTTTAATTTCTTCGATAAGCTTGTATTTCTTGCCCTGCCGTTTCCGCTGAAGCCGTTCAGAGAGCTCGAACATCCGGCGGCGGAGCCAGGATTTCATATCCTGGGTTGTCTCAAATTGATATAAAATGCTGAGATGTTTTCTGTCCAGCCCCAGCAGAATATAAAAGTCCTCGTTAATCGTATGCAAAAAAGCATCCAGTTTGGAGACAATGTGCAGAAACAGCTGGTAGATTTCCAGCTTGGTTTCCATTTTGCCGACCCATACGAACAGTTCCTCATTGCAATCGTCGACAGCGACCAGACGGTAAGAAGATACCGCCAGAAATAAAGACTGCAGAATATCATCCAGATCCTTCGCCGTGGCCGAGATCGGACCTTTGGCATCGGTATGGAGAATCAGCTTGCCCTTGCCCAGAAACAGCTTCAGTCCCAGCGCCTCTTTGGCCCGCCGGAAGGAGAGATGCAGCTTGGTAAGACTTGTCACAGGCGGACCAACCCCAATAGTCACTGTAAGCGGTGTCCCGCTGACCGCCATAGCAATCAGTCCCTGCAGCCGGCTGCTGTCCACCCGTTCTTCCACGATGAGGGCAAACCGGAACCGGTCCAGCCGGCAGAACTGAATCCGTTCCTGAGCACAAAATTGCTCGACCGCTGTCTCCAGCCTTCTCTCCATCTCCGCCTTGGCTTCTTCCCCAAAGCCGTTCAGTTTCCAGGATAAATCATCCGGTTCAAGCAGCGCGGTGTACAGCACGGTCCGATGCCAGGTAATCCCAACCTGCTGCAGCAAGGGCAGCATCTTGTCTGCAGCCGCCATGCCGTCATCCAGCAGCTGCATGAACAGCTCCCGCTTCAACAGGGGCTCCGAATCTGAGAAGCAGCGCTGCAAATGGGATTGCGCCTGTTCCCGGTCCAGAATGCCCCGCACCTCTTCAAGCGTCCTGCGCATATCTGCATCATCTACAGGCTTCAGGACATAGCCGGAGGCACTCATCGAAATCGCTTGCTTGGCATACTGAAAATCCTCATGGCCGCTGACAAAAATGATCTTCGGCTTTGGGTTAAGCTCCAGGGCAAGTGCTCTGCGGGCCAGCTCCATCCCCGACATGATCGGCATTCTGATATCAGTGACGATAATATCCACGGTTTGTGACCTCAACACCTCCAGTGCTTCAAATCCGCTGCTTGCGGCTGCGCAAACGTCCATGCCCAGGCTCTCCCAGTTCATGAAGCGCTGCAGTCCTTCCAAATCCAGCAGTTCATCGTCAACCAGCAGCACCTTGTACATATCATCCCATCCTTCAAATCTGTATAGATGAGCTTAACCCATACTTCTGCCCGCAGTTCCTTATCCAGCCTTACATTTTTTAGCAAAAAGGGTATACTTGGTTACAGTATACCCCACAGGTACAGCAGACTCTAGCGTTATTTATTTCATCTTGCTGAGGTTGTTTTGCCATCTTTCCGTCTGGAATTTAAGCAGCTTGCCGTAGCCGGCACGTTTAGCATCCTCATTGGCTTTGCTTAAGAGGGAGCGCACCTCGTCATCGCTTTTGGCATACAGCGCTTTAGCAAAAACCTCCTGATAGATATCGTTGACAGCCGTCGCAATCGTTCCCTCTTCGGAATCCGGCAGCGGGTCCAGATTCGCAAACTCCGTAAAGTTCTTCGAAGTATTCCATGTGACTTTTTTCTGGGACAATGTCGTCCAATTTTGTTTCTCTTCCGGCAGCTGCGCATCCATCAAAGCCTTGGTCTGATCGATGAAGGTGGTGTTGCCCACCCAATTGAAACGGCCGATTCTTTCCTTGTCTTTATCAGCCTGTGGAGTGTTCAGCCCGGCCTCATTCTGAATCGGCACCCCATCAGCATCCGATTCATCCCAGTACAGGCCCTGGCGTCCAAAATTCAGGATACGCTGTCCCTCTTCACCCGTTGCCCAGTCCAAATAGGAGAAGATCGCTTCCGGGTCCTTCGCTTTCTTCGTAATCACAAGCACATTCCAGCCGAGCGAGCTGTAATTGTTCGGAGTGATCTTCTTCGCGTCAAGCCCTGCCTTATGAATCGGCCAGATGATGTCGTACCCGGACTCCGGATCAAGGGTCCGCAGCGCGTTGTTCGCATCCCGGCCCGGATTGACCACATCACCCTCCACGAATACAGCAACCCGGCCCGTCGCAAGCTTCTCTGTCACTTGATTGCCCGTTTGTGTGAACGCATCCTGGGTGATCAGCTTCTCGCGGAACAGCTTGCTGGCGTACAGCATGTTCTCGGTGAATATCGGATCCTCAAAAATTGACTCCAGCGCATTTCCCACCGGATTCGCTTTAGGCAGATAAGGCTTATTCTCGGCAAAGCCGCCATACATCGTATCAATGCCCCGGCCCTTAGCCCCAATCTCCAGCGGGATCACATCACTGTATTTCTCCTTGACCTGCTTCAGGTAGGCATACAGGTCATCATAGGTTTCCAGCTTCGGGGAACCCAGCTCTTTATAAATCTTCCGGTTAATAATCCACCCGCCATTGCCATTGGGACTTGAGGTATACCAGTTCGGGAACTGGTAAAGCTTGCCGTCGTCGGAGCGGAGCATGCCCAGCGTGGCTTCACCGGCATTATTTTTCAGATTCGGATATTGATCAAGGTATTCATCCAGCGCCACAAGCATTCCTGCCTGCCGCAAACGCTCCACATTGGCACCACGATCCATCATAATAACATCCGGCAGACTGCCCGAGGCAATCATCGTGCTGAACTTGGTTTCTGCGGCACCGCTGGACTGGATGGGTGTCATATTTACCTTAAGGGTATCTCTAATCCAGGCGGTTGTGGAATCCTTGCCCCACGGCTCTGTAGTGTCCCAATCGTAATTGCTGTAGTAACTGAAAGTGACCGGCTTTACGGTGCTTCCTACCGCTACGGCAGGCGTTGTCTCAGTAGCTTTGGCAGTTTCCGCAGCAACAGGTTCTTTTGTCGGTTCAACGGTGCTTTGAACGGTTGCATTGTTCCCTCCCCCACAACCCGACATCAGCAGCACCGAACACAACACAGCCGTCATTACCGGCAAGCTCTTGTTACGCTTCAAATGAGTAACCCCTCTCTAATGCTTACTATACGCACGCAAACTCTGAATCATAAGCAAACCATTCACTTCATATGAAGCCGCCTATTCCTTTAATGAACCGATCAGCACACCTTTGACAAAATATTTCTGCAGGAACGGATAGACCATAATAATCGGCAAGGTTGCCACCATGGTTGTGGCCATGATCAGTGATTTGGATGTGACCGATTTCATCAGCGCCAGCCGGTCCTGAGCCGCCGCATTGGCACCGATGGACTGCAGCTGATCCGTCACGATATTGGAATTCAAAATTTGCTTAAGCAGGGTCTGGATCGGAATGAGATTCGGATTATTGATATAAATACTGGCGGAGAACCAGTCATTCCAATGCCATACCGCCGTAAACAGTGACAGAGTCGCCACAACAGGTCCGGAAATCGGTAAAATAATCCGGATCAGCACTCCCATGTGATTGCAGCCGTCAATCCGTGCCGACTCGGCCAGACCTGCGGGCAGCCCCAGAAAAAACGTCCGGAAAATAATCATGTTATATACGCTGATTAATCCGGGAATCACCAGCACCCAGAAGGTGTCCATCATGCCAAACTCGCGCAGCAGCAAGTAAGTTGGAATCAGTCCGCCGCTGAAATACATTGTAATGACGCAGAACACCATGAAAAATTTCCGGCCCATCAGCTCCTGCCTGGATAACCCGTAAGCCAGAATGGCTGTGAACAGCACCGACAGAATCGTCCCGACTATTGTCCGCAGAACGGAGACCAGGAACGCCTGACTGATCCGGCTGTCATGGAACACCACTTCATAATTGTCGAGCGTCGGGCTGCGGGGCCAGAACGTAATGCCGCCAAACGCCGTATCCGCGCCCGTATTGAAGGAGATCACCAGTGAATTCCAGAAGGGATACAGGGTGACGAAACCCAGCAGGATCAGCAGGAAATAGATGATCACTTGCAGCACTTTATCTCCCCGCGACAGCTTCATCATAACCTGTTCCCCGCTTTCCGATAGACTGTACCGACACTAGACCAAGTTTCCAAAAAACCATTCGCCGTCCCTTTGCTTACCATAGGCTTGAGCCCATTTTCCTGGCCGCTTTGTTGGCAATAGCCAGCAAGCTGACGCTGACAACCGCTTTGAACAATCCTGCTGCCGCCGCATAAGAGAAACGGCTGTTCAGAATCCCCATGCGGTAGACATAGGTGTCGATGACATCCGAGACGTCCCGCAGGATCGGATTGGTAGCCAGAATCAGAATGTCCTCAAAACCGGCATTCAGAATGTTGCCCACTGCCAGAATCATAAAGATGATAATAACCGGCCGGATACAGGGCAGCGTGATCAGTTGAATCTGCTTGAAGCGGCCTGCCCCGTCAATGGAAGCGGCTTCATACAAATGCGGGTCAATGCCGGCAATGGCTGCCAGATAGACAATCGCCGCAAAACCGATTTCTTTCCACACCCCCGTTCCAACGAGTATGCCCCAGAAGTATTCCGGCACTGACAGAAAGCTGATCGGCTCTGAGGTAAGATCCAGGCTCATCAGCAGCATGTTTACGCTTCCATTATCCGTCGAAAGCATCGACCCTACGAACCCGCCGACTATGACCCAGGAGAGAAAATGCGGCAAATAGCTGACAGTCTGAATGATCCGCTTGAACGCCATCCTCCGCACCTCATTCAGCATCAGTGCCAGCAGGATAGGTGCCGGGAATCCGAAGCATAGCTTCAGCAGGCTGATGACAATCGTGTTGCGCATCACCGTCCAGAAGTCGGGCGAATTGAAGAATGCTTCTAAGTGCTTCAGCCCGACCCAAGGACTTTGAAAAAAACCGCCGAACAGCTGATAATCCTGAAAGGCCATCAGCACCCCATACATCGGCAGATAGCTGAATACGAAGATAAAGATCATTGCCGGTACAACCATCAGCTGAAGATCCCACTGCCTGACCCATCTGGACCAGGAAGAAACAGAATTCCCTTTCTTGTAAGATAAGGCCCTTGGTTCGATTTCCACATTTGTCATCCTTCCTGTGTCTTTGCTTTACACCTTAATCTTATGTCGCACAGGAAGGACGTACCAGTACCGTGGTCAACGAAAAATGTGGTCTGGCAATGATGACAATCAGCAGCTTGTATGCGGACCAATCATCTATTCCTCTTCCTCCGGCAGCTTGATGGCCTTCACGTTGTCAATGTACAACGTACCACTGCCTTGGGTTCCGCTACCTTGGGCCACATAGAAAGCAAATTCCTTGATAGAGCCCAGATCAATCACGCCGTTGCCGCTGGTGGCCCACCCCGGTTTGGCAAAACCGGTAAATGGAAGAGTGACCAGCACCGGTGCAGTACCCTGGATCTTGAAGCTGGTTTCCCACACTTCACCGTTCGTCTCATGGAACTGGACAGCCAGCTGACGGTTCGAGCCATCCGGCTGCAGCCAGAAGGATATCGCTTCCATCCCCGGCCATTCCTTGCCCATGCTGCGGTAGACCCCCGCGTAACCGGGATTCCCGATCGTATAATCCAGCTTCAGGCCGTAGGTGCCGCTGTTCGTATGGTAGGTGTCGAGTGTTACCGTCGCTGCGTTGCCTGAGACGTTGCGCTGCCATTTCGCACGCAGACTGCTGTTTGAACCGCCGTACTCCTCGAAATCATCAATCACATAGCTGTCCACCGGCGGAGGAACAAACGGACCGTTGCCGGTTTCACCGTTGTTTAATGCGCGGGGATGGCTGTAAAGTGATTGAATGCCGCTGAGAGAATTTTTATCGGTCAAATATCCGGACCAGGTCATGAAATATACGTACCGCGGCTGTTTCTCTTGCAGCATCTCCATATCCGGCAGCTCCCCGTTCTCCCCGATCGCAATGGGTCTGCCGCCGCTCAGCTGCACCAGCTTGTTGTAATACGTATCACGGTAATCGTTGTTGTAAATATCCATCGCCAGCACATCCACCTCATCATGTCCGGGATAATAAGGGGCGGAATCATAGGCCCAGGAGCTTTCCGCATTCGGGCTCCACACCCAGATTAAATTGTCCAGCCCATGCAGATTAGTGAAACGGTCGTACATATTGTGCCACAGCTGCCGGAACAGCTCGGGACGCGCCCCCCACCAGAAGAATTCAGCGTTCATCTCGTGATAAGGCCGCCACAGCACCGGGATCCCTTCATCCCTTAGCTGCTGCAGATAACAGGCTACTTCGTCCATTTGTGCCGCCCACTGGTCATACAAGGCTGTACCGGGAGTTACGATATCCGTCATCTGGGCAACCGTAACATCGCCCGTGACACTTTCCCAGCCAGCCGTCGGCGCATCCATCGGCCTAGGCTCATGATAGGTCAGCGTCACCATGGCTCCCGATTCGCTTTTCACAATGGCCTCATCGATCATTGCCTGGCGCAATGCGCTGAAGTCCCCGCCGGTGTAATAGGCGAAATCCGAGCCCCACAATGCCGGGTAATATCCGGTCAGCTCTGCTGCCGTGTCATACCACAGGCTGGGTTGTTCGTAATAATTATGCTGCCCTGTATAAACGGCATTGCCCACCGTGGCATACAGTCGGTCCAGCAGCTCCACCGCCTCTTCCGAAGCATTCGGATTCACCGGATACATCTTCTCCGTGGTCACCTGGAGCACACTCGCAGCTGACACCGCAGTGCCTTCGCTGACCGCCTTCACCTCGATGTCATACAAACCTTCCGGCGACAAGCCCTCCAGTTTGTATGCATACAATGCTTGACCGGGAACATACGGCACCGTTACATTTTTCCACTCGGTATCGGCTGCTTTTTTATACGAAATCTTGTAAGACTTTACGCCAAAAGGACCTGAAGAAGCTTCCCATTCCAGATTGGCGGATACACCATCCTTACCGGTCACTGAGAATCCCGCGGGTGCCCCGGGTGCAAGCTCCAGCGGAAGCTGCGGAAGTTTGCTGACAACAACCTGATCAAGAAAGAGCTCCGCACCAGTAGTGTTACTCACCGCAAACCGCATGGACTGGGCTGCTGCGCCGGTGATTACCTGCTGCTCCAGCCGTTTCCAGCCTAAAGACGCCTCCGCTGGAAGCGGGTGCGTAATTGTGTCATTGTCCTGATAGACGGCAAGACTTACCGTAGCAGGCGGGACTGCCGCCTCCGCTGAAGATCTGCTCCAGTACGAAACCAGATAAGAGGTATCGCCTTCGGCGGCCATCTCAGCGGTCTTAATTCCTGATTGGTTCAGGAGCTTTAGTGCGTACCCTCCCGAGTACGTGTCATAAGTTACCGTCTGCACGGTCCCCGTGGTTTCCCAAGGTTCTGTACTTCCGCTCTCGAAACCGCTATTAGAGACAAGGTTCGTCCCCGGAGTTGCTTCGAGTCCCATCACCGCATCTGAAATGTTGCCTGCCGCATCCTTGGAGCGCAGCATAATAGCGTACACTGAAAATGGATCCAGCTGACTTAGCGTATAAGTGTGCATTGTGACTGTCTCCTGATGGGGTACGGTCACTGTGCTCCAGTCCGGGGCGTCTGTTTTTTTGTACGACAGCTGGTAGGATGCTACGCCCATATCATCCGTCGATCCCGCCCAAGTCAGCTTTAACGCTTCCGGCTCATGCTCGGCCTGCCAGACACCGGGCGTTGTCGGCCGTTCGATATCCACATTTTCACGAATGACTGCATCGTCAATATAGTAATCCTTGCTGGTGCTGTTCCAGAACGATAGACGGACATGCTGATCCCCGGGAGCGGGGGTATACAGCAGCTGACGGTATTCCCAGCTCGTCGAACCCGAGAACTGAAGACTTTGTTTGCCCTGCTGCGTGCCGAATGAATCCATATCAATTACAGCATGGGTCACTCCTGCTCCGGCGAATTTGACCCATAAACCGACACGATAGGTTTTGCCTTGCTGCACCGCCACAGACGCCGAGGCTCCCCCGGTATTCCGTTTCACCTGAAGACTTTTATCCCCTCCATGCTTTTCACTGGCAGTCACTACAGGGCTACCCCACTTCTCCCACCCGACATCACCTGACTCAAAACCCGGATTACCGAGCAGATTCTCTCCTGCCGCACGCGATGGAGCAGGAAACACAGCGATCGATGCAATAAACAGAGCGACGGCCAGCCAACCATGGAACCATTTTTTGCCTGTTTGTGCAACCACTTTGTTCAGGCCTCCATTTGAAAAAGCCGGTTTATATTCGATGTTGGCATCGTCCGGCCCCTTCAATGTAAGCGTTACCATTTAACTGAACAAGAATCATTTGCAACGAAAAGTTTGTTTTAGCAACGACTAATTTGAAAAGTTCACCTACGCTGCTGTTTATCCCTGTCCGTAACTGCCGATGTACGAAAAGCACCGTTGCCGCAGGAGACAGCGAGTACCTGTCCACCTGCGCAATCGACAGCAATTCCCTTCCAGCGGGGGGCGCCAAGAGATTGATTCTCCCACTCCTCCCAGGACAAACCTCCATCCCGGCTGCAAACGACCCGGGCCTCCGTTCCGGTACGAACCATCGGCTCACACGCCAGAATCAGCAGGTCTTTGCCTGAGTTCCCCTTACCCACAGCAAGCGCCGACACATTGAACCTTTCTCCCTCCCCGGCCGGGTACAGCTTGCTCCAGCTTTGCCCGTTATCTTCGCTGCGCCATAACCCTTCCGAGATAAATCCCGCATACAGGGTGCCTGCATGGGTGGGCGAAAACGCCACTGCATTTAATACAGAGGACGGGCTGCTGTACTGGAAAGGAAGTCCCGCACCGATGGATTGCCAAGTGTCCCCGCTATCCTTCGAGCTCCAGATTCCCTCCGTCCATTCCCCAAGCATAAGATGTCCTGCCTGATGGTAATCCGTGTCCAGCAGTTGATTGGCTCCACAGGCATTTTTGACCTGATAGACAACTACCGGCAGCAGTTCGGCTTCAATCCACTTCTTCTGATGCGGCAAAGTTGCTAGATGCGCCGGAGGACGGAATGACGTCCGTTCCCAGGAATCTCCCCCATCTCTGGAGCGGTAGATTCCAGCTCCTAAGGCCATCTCACCGTCCACATAAGCATAGAAAGTTCCTGGGTTGCCCCTATCTTCCCGCAATGCCTGGACGAACAGCCCCCGACCAAGGGAAAGTACGGCTACCGCGCTGTCGCCTCCGTCACGGCTCCGTGCAATGCAGGCCGTTCGCCCATGCCCGACAAGACCGTACAGATAATGCTTGGAGTCTGTTCCGGACATGACGGCAGCAGTACTGCCTGAGTAGCCATCCAGACCCGGTAAATTGCGGAAGGTCTGCCCGCCATCCTCCGTGATCTTGGGCGGATGGTCTGCCATCGTGACGCAGAACTTCCCCGGCTGCACCGTGTCAGCGATCACCGCTTCCATGCAGGTCGTTTCCAGCCCCCGGAAATGATTCGCCCGCCAGCTCTTCCCCCCATCCTCGCTGATTGCAACTCCATACCAGTTGCATAGATAGAGGCGGTCCTTGCTGAAGCGGTCTACGATGATTTTGGAGATCGCCCAGCCTGTTGCCGCCGCCCGGGATGCTCCGCTGAAATGATCCATATACGCCGGAAAGCCGCTGAGGTCTTCATCGGAATGAGGATGGAGCAGTTGCCAATGTCCACCCCCGTCAGAGGAAACATACAGTGGAATCGGTGGACACTCCTTCATATGCGGCCGCAGATCCGAGGCCGTGTACCATCTTTCCGTACGAAGGCAGTCCTGCACAACGGTCCCGTATCTCTGTCTGCCGGGCAGCAGACCTTCTTCCGTGGAAGCCCAAGTCCTGCCGCCATCAGTGCTGCTCCGGATTCCGCCCCAGATCGTAGCCGCCAGCAGATGCTGGTTATCAAGGCTGTCGAATGACAGCTCGGCAAAGCTGGGCCCTTCCTGCAGCAGCTCCCAGGATTCTCCCAGATCAGAGCTGACATACAGCTTGCCTGACCTGCCCCGGGGCTGATCCTGAAGCAGCCCCAATACGCCGCCTTCGCCAACTTCAACATAATCCATGTTTAAATCGTCATCGCTTATTGTTCCGGCATACAAGACACCGGGAACAGACGGGTGAAACGCAACGCAGCCAAACCGTTCCTCTGGAAGCCCCGTGCGTCTCCAGGTCTCGCCTTCATCCCGGCTGATCCAGAAGCCGCCGGTATACCCTCCTGCGGCGATTATGTCAGGGTGGTGAGGGTCTGCCGCGATCACCTCACCGTACATCCTGGTGGGACCATTTCCATAGAATCCCATACCCGTGCAGACTTCCCGCCAGCTGTGCCCGCCATCAGCAGATTTGTGGACTGAACCATAAAACTTCCGGCTCCTGACCTCCCCGGAGCAGCGAAACAGCACCTCCGGGTGATGCGGACTGATCGCAAAGCTCTGCACCTGATGGTGATACGCCTTCGTCAGCCCACCATTCAGCGTTTCCCAAGTCTCCCCGCCATCAGAGCTGCGGAAGACACCCGCGACATCGCAGCGGGCATACACAATCCCGCTTATAGCCGGGTGCTGAATAAGCCCCGTGATATACCCGCCTCCACACAGTGAAGCCGGTGTCCAGACATGCGCAGTATTTTCGATATTATTCATAATGCTTAATACCTCCTCTACGTCTCTTCAAGCTTACACCCGGGCTTCAGTTACGGGCATCCCTGCGAACAACGAATTGTACCGCTGGGCAAGGAAGATACTTTTATCAAAAAGTTATAAAACTACCCATTCACACAAACAGAAATGATAGTCATTGCATCTCTTATACTATCCAACCGGAAAGAGGTGTTAACTATGACAGAACGTGCAAGAATTCGCAGGGCCATTGCTGCACTGCGTACGCAAAGAGCCATTCTGCGCGAACAGCTGGAAGAAATTAATGAGAATTTACGCAGAGTGCCTAATCCCAGCCGGGCCAGACGGGAACTTTTGGCAGCGAGGGTTGCTATCAGAGAAGCATTGCGTTTAAATGCCATCGCCATTCGGCTTTTGCGCAGTGTGCTGTAACCGGATTATGCTGAAGCTAGTGCAGTAACAGGTATCCTGTGAGGCAGATCCTATATATCCGAAAAAAAAGAGCACCGGGGCTCTCCCCGAATGCTCTTTTCTCTGTTGCCAAGACGGCTTAAGCACGGCTTTCCTGCTCTTCCGGCTGTAGCCGGAGTGCCAGTTCTGGAAATCTATCTTCGCATGCTTTAATCTCTTGGATAATCCATTGCCATTATATCCATAAAAGGCACCTTGACCAGCTCTTCCTTACAGCTGAGATGCACCTTGCCCGTACGCGAGTCCATGCCGACAATCTGCCCCCGGACCTGATCTTCCTTGCCCCAAACCGTCAATAGCACTTCAGAGGCCTCTTGCATCGCTTCCGTCAGTTGATTGCCGATTTCCTCCAGCACAAATTCATCTCTTGTCGGCCGTTTGGCCACCTTCGCTTTTGCCACACTATTCCTCCGTTAAATTAAGACTGTTTCCATGTGTTATTCCATATAAAATAAATGTCATGTTTACTCGCTCATGGATGTTATCGAGTTAATTATAGCAATTACTCTTAAGCGGTGAAAAGAGCGTAGTGATTATGTTCCTCCAACTGAACTTCAGCTGTTTTGCATAAGGAGCTATTCTAACAACTACTCTACGTAGCTTAACATTTCCAGCAGGTCTGAACAAGGTTATCGTGATTTGCGTCACGAATCTCAGAATCGACCTGGGAAGCTGATCGGCGCAACTCATCAGCTCCAGTTCGCGCTCTAAGAAAAGGAGTCGCTGGCGCTTCCCTGCCAACAACTCCTTTTGTTATTTTCTTTTATAGCTCTTAGCCCAATTTAATGTCATTTCTTGAAAACTCACCTGTCTGCGCCAAGTTCTATGAGTGGTTTCCCATTCGTTAACAGCTTGCTTATAAGGTGTGTAAAATCGCCAATCACTAATATCCCAAGAACAATAAATTTTTCGATAAAATTTTCCGAATGGAATGTCTTGAGAGTATCTTCGTACGGCCTTACTTGCCTGTCGTTTTATCCAACGACTTGCCTGGTCTTTACTTACGGGTGTTTTCTTAATGCTTCTACTCAAATCAGCTCTAACCTCCTTCAGGGAAGCTAGAGTCCGTCTAGTAATTTCATTGATTCACCCCTTATTTTTCCATATTCAGATAATAAACCGATTAACTCACTGAAGCAACTTTTCTTTTAGCATGTAATCCGGAAACTGCTCGATGAAATCAAAATCATTTACGGATCTTTAATTCGCTCTGATTCTGCATGCTGATTCCTCCAAAGAAAAAAGCCGTTAAATTAATCAGCGACCTCCTCTCAAAACATTAAAATATATTTGCGGAACTGCAAAAGAGTTGCTATACCTGGAAAGTATGAAGAACGGATCCAATGGCGAATGGGAAAACGTGTTGGACTCAATTCCGGAACTTGTCCACAAGCGCGCTATACACCTCATATCTGTTCTCCCATACCTGTTTCCGGTTATCAAATGGCTTACCGTCCAGCAACGCTGCGATCACTTCCAGACAGACATGCCACCCGGAGAGGTCTTTGGCTGTATGGCCCGTAATTTTGCCTATGGTTTCGATTAATTGCAGGCGGCAGCCTTCCCGCTCCGGAAGCAGCTCAAAACGAACCTTGTCCTCTCCCCAAATAAATTCCAATACGGAGTTCCGCTCAAAATCAGTAATTTCCAATTCCAAAAAGGTACCGTCCCGCATATCAAATTCGATGATCCCGCCGGTTCGCAAATCCTTTACCCTTAGCTCGGAGAACCATTCCTTCAGCAGTTCATTTTGAGTCAACATCGCCCAAACGGTATCCACTGAATGCTTGTAATGGAATTCAAAGGTGGCTGTGAAGCCTTCCGGGACCGCTACAATCTCAGCAATCATTAATAGTTCCCCTTTTCTGTGATTATTAGTATGCTTATCCTTTAAACTGTAAAGTATTTACAACCAAATCGCAAATGGAGTGATACTTATGAGAAAACTGCCTTTTATCTGCCTATTATTAGTCCTGCTGTCATTAAGCATTGCCGGTTGTGAACGCGATACCGGATATTCAATTCAAAAAGCGATTGATAAAGGCGATCCGATCTTTAAAGATTTGAATTACGATGGGCAAGTGATCAGGTATAGTGTGGACAACTCCAACGATGAATATGGGGGAGCCGGCAAAGGTATTAAAACGGATGTTTGCACAGAGATTACAAAGGAAGACAGCGGCAGCGGGGAGATTTTCTATTCGATCAGCGGATGCACAGCCGACAATCCGGAAATGAGCTATTTTCTGATCCGCAAAAAGAAGTAAAATGCAGCGTACACGCAAACGGACAACCGCAAGGTTGCCCGTTCATTTAACCCGTATTTAGGATAGAAACTTATTAAACAACATAGTCTTCCAGTGAAATCCGGCTGCCGCCCAGACTGGCTTGAGGGCCCGCACCCACCCCAAGGGTGAGCTGTAGCTGATCGCCGCTTAAAGTCTGATATTGGACCGACAGGTCATCTCCGGTGCTGAACTCCGGCGCTTTATTCGTCATTTCCGTTGCAAAGGCAGGCAAGTCGCCAAACCCCAGCTCTGCTGCCTCTTTCACCGGAACAGCCTCCACGACAACTCCTCCCGGCATTCCTGTAACCGTAACCTCCAGGTAGTCCTGCCGTTCTTTCAACTCGTAGCGCTGGGACAAGTAAACAGCAAAGTACACTTTACCAGCCCTCCCGAACAGCGCCTCCTGCGACTTGATCCACTCCCCTTTGGGCAGAACCCCTACGACAGAGTCATTCTCTCCTTCCGGAACGGGATACAAGGAAAGGACCGTACTCTTGTGAAACAGCACCTCCATATGCGGACTCTGATGGCGGGGATCGCCTTCCCGATAGCCTTGACCGGGATGGAAGAAATACAGCCGGTTGCTCCCTTCCTGTACGCCAATTGGCAGTGAGAAGGCCCAGCGCAGCTGTTCGTTGTCAAATTCCTCTACCCGCTCCCACATACCTCCAGCCGCATAATCCTCCGTGATATAAGCGTATGAATGCAGCAGCGGCTGAGGATCCGGGTCACTTGGCACAACCTTCCGGGTCAGCTTCTTGACTTCAACAGGCACGCTACGGTCCAAAGCAGCGGACCGTACCTGCTCCGGTGCTTCATAGAATAGTAACCCGGCATATTCAGTTCGCGGCATCTCCGCAGGCAATTTGAAGTCTCCAAACTGCACATAATCATGCAGCACATTGCCGTCTGCCGGAACATCATGCGGCCAGCCCCGGGAATGTGCGCCTACCCAGGCGCCCTGAAGGTAGAAGTGCCCCCGTTCCTTCCACAGATAATCCAGCATTTCTGCCAGCATGTCTTTGATCTTAGGGTCCTCTTCCAGCTCCCAGGCACAGGTAAATGCCTGCACCCAATGCCAGAACCACGGCAGGCTGCCATACTCCGGCATGCCATTCCCGCGGATATAGACCAGTGTATTCTGCAGGCTGAGCAGTCCGTCCTCGCGTAATTCCTCATCATCAAACAGCTTGCCGAAGATCAGCTTCGCTGCGGTATATTTAGCTTCATGATGCCCGAAGGTCACCACCGGTTTGCGGTAAAATCCGCTGCGGTAGATATGGCCGATGGCCGTATGAAAAGCAATTCGGAGTCCTGCACTGAACTCGCTGGAATAATGCTTGCAGAACCAAGCCATCAGGCTGCCCATTATTTCCACCGGAAGCTCATGCGGCGAGGCCTCCCGCGGCAGCGGGTTCAGGCCAAGCGGCCAGTGTCCGTATAGCGCAGTCCCGGGCTGTCTGTTCTGCAGCAGAACGGTTTCCAGCAGCACGGCTTCCGCCTTCTGCTTTGCTGCTACACGGTCAAAGGGCAGCTCGCGAGACGGGTCTACGGCAGCTGCGAACAGGTAAGAGGCATAATAAAAATTATTACGCACATCATCGTGGAACCAAAGACCGCTCTCCAGCAGCGGACGGCTCTCCGCTTCCCGCGCTACATTATATATAATTTCATCCTGACGAATTTTATAAGGACTCTGATTGACATCCACCATTACCGGTTTCACCCTCCATATTTTAAGTTTCTTTTTATCGATCTCTGCCCACTCTCAGGAATCACGACTTCAACAACATCCCCTTCACTCTCCCTGGACCTTGTATTTTAGTCTATTGTGCACGCTTTCGGTTCATATGGCAATCTTTAAAAGCGATAAATAAACTAAAATAAACGTACTAAAAAAGATTATCACTTGCCAAATGAACGTAAATGGATTAAATTGTACCTATACGAACGAAAATGCGTTTTTGAAGGAGATTGAATATCCAATGGAAAGACGTTTCGCCTCACATCCCAACGAAGTTAAGCAGTTTGATACTGAGCGCCTGCGCAAAGAGTTCCACATTCCCGTTATTTTTGCTCCGAATGAACTGAAGCTTGTGCTTACCCATGAAGACCGCATGATCGTCGGCGGTGCCAATCCCGTAACCGAAGATGTTGTGCTAACCACGGATCTGAAGGAACTGGGAGTCACTTACTTCCTGGAACGCCGTGAACTGGGTATCATCAATGTCGGCGGCAAAGGTTCAGTTGTTGTAGACGGAACAGAATATGAAATAGATTTCAAAGAATGCCTGTATGTCGGCCAAGGTTCCAAAGATGTGGTGTTCAAAAGCGCAGACAGCGCCAAACCGGCTAAATTCTACCTGAACTCCGCTCCGGCTCACCAGTCCTATCCTACAACCAAAACTACACTCGCCGAATCCGAATCCGGAGCAATGGGTGGTCTGGAGAACTCCAACGAGCGTACGATTCACCGCTTCATTCATACCAATGGCGTACAAAGCGCACAACTGGTCATGGGTATGACACAGCTCAAACCTGGCAGCATGTGGAATACAATGCCTTCGCATACTCATCCGCGCCGGATGGAAGCCTACTTCTATTTCGATCTTCCGGATGACTCTATCGTGTTCCACCTGATGGGCGAACCTACCGAAACCCGCCATATCGTGATGCACAATGAACAGGCCGTCATTTCCCCAAGCTGGTCAATCCACAGCGGTGTAGGCACGCATAACTATACCTTCATCTGGAGCATGGCCGGTGACAACAAACGTTATGATGATATGGACCCCGTAGGTATGAAAGAATTACAATAGAAAGAAATCAACTACGGAAAGATGAGGCAGGCGGATGAACCCGATACGGCGACACGAGATGATTATGGAAGTTATGCTGAACCAGAAGGACGTAACGGTAAACGAATTGAGCGACAAGCTCCAGGTGACGGGAAAAACAATCCGCGAGGACTTGAGCAAGCTGGAGGAACAGGGATTGATCGTGCGTGTGCACGGCGGTGCTGTATTGGCCCAAAGCGATCAGTTCGGCATTCTGCCTTCCAAGAACCCGCTGGATAAATATTCCGACGAGAAAACGGAGATTGCGCTGCGTGCGCTTGCCCATATCGAAGAGGATGACATCATTGCGCTGGACGGCGGGAGCACCACGCTTGAAATTGCCCGGAGGCTGGACAATATGCCTCTGACGGTCGTCACCAACGATGTGTACATCATCAGCGAACTGGTTCCCAAAGACAACATACGTCTGGTTGTTCCCGGAGGCTACCGCGTCCGCAACATGCTCGCAGGTCCCGAAGCTGTCTCATACGTGCAAAAGCTAAATATACAAAAAGCATTTCTCTCGGCTACAGCCGTGCATATCGAGCATGGGCTGTCTATTTACACCGGTGATTTAATAGATTTCAAACAGGCCTTGGTCTCCACGGCCCGCAAAGTATTCGCCGCCTGCGATCATCATAAATTCGGGCATACCGCTTTGCGCACCTTCGCTTCACTGCAGGAAGTGGATGTGCTGCTTACGGACAGCGGCCTTGCACCCGAAACGGTGGAACAGTTCCGCAGTGCGGGCGTCAATATTGAATGCGGATAATAAATTGCACTTTTTTAAGAATCTTAAGTACAAAATCCACAATCCCCACTCAAAGGAGAGAATATTAATATGTCATCATTATTCAGTCTGGCTGGTAAAACAGCCATCGTAACGGGCGCTGCCCAAGGTCTTGGACAAGGTATTGCCCTTGCTTTTGCGGAAGCTGGCGCAGACGTTGTTTCTGCCTCCCTGAACACAAGTGCAGAAACCGTTGAAGCCGCCAAAGCTTTCGGTGTGAAAGCTCTCGGCATCGAAGCTGACCTGAGTGACCACACTACTCTGCAGGGCATGTTCGACAAAGCACTAGAATTGACCGGCCACGTTGACATCCTGGTCAACTGCGCTGGCATGATCCGCCGTACTCCGGCCAAAGACCATAGCGAAAAAGACTGGTTCGATGTCATCAACCTGAACCAGAATACTGTATTCCTGCTGTCGCAAATTGCCGGCCGCCACTTCCTGGAAAGAGGGTCCGGTAAAATTATCAACATCTGCTCCATGCTTTCCTACCAGGGCGGGATCAATGTTCCGGGTTATACTGCAAGCAAACATGCGGTTGCCGGTCTGACCAAAGCATTCGCCAACGAATGGGCCGGTTCCGGTCTGAACATCAACGCGATCGCACCAGGCTACATGGCTACAGAAAACACAGCTCCGATCCGTGCGGATCAAAGCCGTTCCGACTCGATTCTGGACCGCATTCCTGCCGGACGCTGGGGAACTGCAGAAGATGTTAAGGGACCTGCCGTATTCCTGGCTTCCGCTGCTTCTGACTACCTGAACGGTCATATCCTGAATGTAGACGGCGGATGGCTGGCCAGATAAGACACATTGTTAACTACACATCTGATCAGATAGTAATAGACAAATGATGTGCTTAATAGCTAAATAAACAGCTTTCTAAAGAAAGCTGTCCGGTGGATAATTTGTAAAGGGTGTAACCGAGGTTGCACCCTTTTTTGTGTGAGCAAAAATCTGCTTATTCATCTTTGGTTACTATCGCTTTAATATATTGATTTTGGCCTGTTTCGACGGCTATTTCTTGTGAAGAATCGATATTATTGATAGACCAAAGTTTAGTCCCCACTTGATAAAAATTAGAGGAATTATCCAGAGTTTCTCCCGTCTCCGTTGTTGAATAATTCGTAATCTCTCCGAGCGGCTTGTCAACCTCTTCAGCAGGTGTATCCGTAATAGTGTATATACTATTATTCCATTTAATATAAGGGAAAGCAAAAGAACCAATCCCAGTTGAAGAGGTATTATTTTTTTCCTTAGCTGCTTTATTCTCTTTGGGTTCATTCGAGCAGGATATCAGCAGCAGGAACGAGAGTATAGAAATGATTAGCTTATTCATTTTTGTCACCTCTTCTACTAATCGGAAAGGTCCACTTCTTGTTTATATTTCCTGTTGTACATTGCTTGTTCAAGAATAGCTGTACTCCATCCGGCTTCTATATAAGTTCAAGATTCGGACCTGCTCCTCGCTTAGCTCTTTAGCATTCCAATACATATGCATTAAATTATATTCAAACAATTCTTTTAATTTCATGAATAGCGGTAGTTTCGTAAGCATCTCGGAAGAGAGCTCATTCTCCTCTTTATATCCATCTACTAACGCCCTGGTAATGGATCTTTCATAATCTCTGAGGTTCTCTCCCCCTGAGAAGGAGAACTCCAGTGCAGAATAGATAGGAACGGCTAAATCGTATACATAATAATGTTTTTCACAATCTTGAAAATCAATCATCGTTAGCTTGGAGTCACTGTCTACAAGGATATTTTCCAGCCACAGGTCTCCGTGTATTAAGCCATAGTTTGAAGACTCCTGCGGCAGTTCCTTAATTTTGTTTACTACATCGTGTGCAAATTCCCGTATGGTTTTCTCTTCTGCAGGAATGTATTTAAGAAAATCGTATTCTTTAGACTCATACCAATGATTGATATGTGCAGTAGTCTCAGAATTCATATATCCTTTACTGACCCGATGCATTCTGCCTATTTGTTGTCCAAGATCTTTAAATACCGTTTTGTTCCATTTTGAACGTGGCAGATGAATTCCTGATGCAGCCTGAAATACAACGACCCGTTTCTCTTCCTCTAACTTTATTTTCCCAATGAATGAATTATTAATAGTGGCTATAACCCGGGGAACCCCTATACCTTGGTTAAAAAGATAATTCATCCAATTCACTTCATCTAATTGTTCTTGATAGGACTTATAATTCGTTATTCGAACAAAAAAAACACCTTTTTGAGATTGGCAGCGGTACATTTCATTTGTTACGGCTTTAACATCATAAAAATTAATAGGATATGTATTATTTAGAAATTGCAATATTCTTTCTTCCATAGCGTTGTTTACCTCAACTTTCTAAATGCAGCTTCAACATTCAACAAGATTATAACAAGCAGACTCCCTATATGGCAGGTAAAGTTTCTTTATAAATAATTGTGCGTTAATTTCAAGCTGAATCATCAATCTAAGCACGTACGAAAAAACACCCCGGCATCACAGGCAAGTGAGCTTGCACAGGTTACCGGAGCGTGGGGATTGATGCAGTATGAATCTTATTACACTGCCGGCGTTACGATTGGCAAGGTGACAATGAATGTTGTTCCCCTGCCAGGTTCGCTTTCTAACCGGATGTCACCATGATGAAGCGATACGATCTGTTTAACGATGGCAAGCCCCATACCGCTGCCCTCATACTTACGGCTGTGGGAACGATCAGCCTTAAAAAATCGCTCAAATATACGCTTCTGGTCTTCGGGGGAAATACCAATGCCAGTGTCGGATATTGTGACTGTCACGTTTTTGTTATCCTGTGTAATGCTGACGGTAATAACGCCGCCATCCTGGGAAAATTTAATGCTATTGCCGAGAATGTTGGTCCATACCTGATTTAGCTGGTCATGATCTCCCGTTAGCATAACTGCCTTCAGTTCGAGCTCGAAAGTGATGTTGCGAGCCGACCATTGCGGCTGAATCGCGACAATGACCCGCCTAATCTGTTCATCAAGACTGAGCGTTGACAGAGTCAATTGCTGTGACTGCGATTCAAGCAAACTCAGCTTTAGCAGGCTAGCGCTCATCTTGGACATCCGATTCGCTTCATTGATGATAATGTCGAGATAACGTATCCGATTATGAACCTCGATATTTTCTTGTTTGAGCGCCATTGCATAACCGGATATCGAGGTGAGCGGTGACTGGATTTCGTGTGACACGTTTGATACGAATTCCCTGCGCAGCTGCTCCAGCTGCTGCAGGTCGTGCGTCATTTCTTCAAAGCTGCGAGCCAGAGTACCTAGCTCATCCTTTTGCTTAATATTCAGCTTCACACTGAAATCTCCATCTGCGATACGCTTAGTCGCTATGGTCAGCTTTTTGATCGGACTGACTAGGAACCTGGCAGCAACCAGAATCAATAGGCTTCCTGCGATCAACGAATAAGTTATAAAAGTCAAAATCCACTTTCGGTTGAAAGCGGCAGAAGGCGGGCCGATTGATTCTAAAAATATCGCTTTCGTACCCGTTTCAGTTGTCAAAGGCAGCCCTAAGAGAACAGTAGCATAACCACTGGGATTTACATGAACTATCTCTCCATCTATTACTTTTTTCAGTTGTTCCATACTCACAGTGACAGGTTTGTCTCCGTTAAGCGATCCATAAGACTTGAACTTACCCGTTTCTTCGTAAATTCGAATATAAAAAGATTTGAGCTGATACATTCCACTTACGAACTCGTCCGCTTCAGTCAATGGAAGGGTTTCGTAAAGCCGGGTGACATCCTGGCCAAAGTGAAGTAAAGGCATTAGCATGTTTTCGTTCAATTTATCTTTATATACCCAAACAGCCACATACAGGGCAAGGACTGTGCCCCCGATGACGGAGACTAGAAATGTCAGGACGATACGTGTATATAAGGATCTGATCATTCGTTAACCTCAAGCCGGTAGCCAAGTCCGCGCACCGTCTCGATACGAAAATGTGGTGTAGTCGCGAACCGTTCGCGCAGCCGTTTAATATGTACGTCGACCGTTCGGTCATCTCCAGCGTAATCGATCCCCCAAATTTGATCAATCAGCTGCTCACGTGTATACACTTGCCCCGGTGTTCCAGCAAGCTTATACAACAGCTCGAATTCCTTGAGCGGCAACGTGAGCGACTCCGTCCCTCTCATCACCTTATAGGTTTGCCGGTCAAGGATGACGTTGCCGAACTGGATCGGTTGCGTAGAGCCAATCCGGTATCGTTTCAGCAATGCCCTGACACGAGCTGTCAACTCTAACGGATCGAATGGTTTCGTCAAATAATCGTCCGTCCCAAGTTCGAACCCTTTCACTTTCTCCCAGGTTTCACCTCTCGCAGTCAACATAAGTAATGGAAGGTCAGGATTGGCTCTTCTGAGCTCCTTGCATAACGTCCATCCATCCATAATTGGCATCATTATATCGAGCACGACAAGATCAACATGCGTTGAGGCGTAGACGTTCAGTGCTTCTTTGCCGTCCACGGCTTCAACTGTCTCAAATCCGTCGTTGCGCAGAAACAAGCAAACAAGTTCGCGAATGTTCGCATCGTCGTCAGCAACCAGTATAGTAGGCATTCGTTCCCTCTTTTCCTGTTGTAGATCCTAGCATTATACTATGAATCAACCCAAAATAAACGTTCAACTAAAGGAACCGTCTGTTAAATGCATGTTGTGTCGTCAGTTGCAACTAAGCATAACCGGGTGACTGGACAACATCCTAGCTGAGCGGATTAATCCGCCAATAACACAAACTCCTCGGGATGGGAACGAATATATTTCGCAATAATGGAGTGGGTCATCGGGGCAACCTGCTCAAATCGGTCAAACAGGGATTTTATCATTTGCATCAGTTCGTCATCCCGCTCCAGATCCATAAGCGTTGCATCTCCCCAGTTGACCTTTAACCTGCTGTTTCTCGCTTCAAGCTGCCCCCTAGTTTCCTCCAGCAGCGCTACTATTCCCGACTCGTCAAAAAACCGCACCCCCTCCATCATCCGGTCCCAATACCCCGGAATACTCAGCATGTAGGAGATCCAGGCATAATACTCAGCCGCCGATTTATAACTGTGACCATACATAACCCGGAACATGCAGAGCGCCTGTTGTCCCCCTGTCAGCTGCGAGATCACCTCCGCCTTAACCGCCGGCGATTTACCGCGTATCTGCATAAAAGTCGGCTCCATACACGCACTCCCAAGTTTTTCATCACCTAAGCTATAAAAGGATTCCCGCTTCATAGTCACTAAACTCATTACATTCCTCTTTTCTCATTTAATAAATCCACCAGCGAATAACTATCATACACTCCACAAGTCCGGCTTTTCATTATTTTATTTTACTGCCGATAGCTGCCAGTTCAACTTTGATTTTCTCTGCCGCTTGATTATCCTGTGCATTAAGCGGATTAAGCACAAGTTTATCCGAGATTATTACCAAACCTCTATGATAATACGTTTTCTTGCTAAATACATCCATTATCACTCTCAGGGGGACAAACGTCCGTCCGTTTTTTGTCACGATCGTTGTATTTTTTGCTGAGGAACGGCCATTGACTGAAATGGTGGAATCCGCTTCATTAATTAAGATCTTCTGATCTCTATATTGAATCGAGACCTCATGCTTCTTGGAATCAAAATGTACTGCGGCACCGAACTGATCTGATATAAAACGCAGTGGAACCATTGTTGTCTCTTTGCGCAGATATGGGGTGATCTTTGAATTCGTTTCATCTATCATTGTCTGCTTTCCTTTGGCAAGCACGTTGCTCTGGCCGATAGACAGAACGATGGCGTCTCTCTTAATATCATCTACCAAGGAATTGATTGCTGCCTGCTGCTGGCCACCGCCTTGACAAAGGTCATCCTTGTACAGCTCCATATACTCAATAATAATGTCGATGGCTTCTGGTCGAATGTCCTGTTTCAGACTTTTATCGGCAAGGACCGCCTCCGTATTCTTCCAGCTGCACATTAAGTTCTCTTGGGACACGGCAAGCGCATGGATCAGGGATACCGTCATACTGTCCGGTGACGCCTTCTTGGCCTCAGTGATCCAATACAAATCAGGATCAAAATAATGATCGAGTACCTTCATATAGCCAAAGACAAAAATCTCCTGCGGTGTCAACTTCGCTTTATCCAGCGAATCTGATTTCTTTCCATAAACAGATTGTGAATACTCCTCTGTCAGATCTCTATCCTCCCATCCTTGAACTGAATACAGCGCATTTATTACTGCCGCTTTTTGATCCAGCGGTGTGGTTGCTGATGATAAAAAATCGTTAACTTTCACGCCTAATCCGTTCTTCAAGGCCTCAGTAACCATATCTACATCAAGATAAGCCTCATAAATAGCCGTCGAGGTTATGGGCGAGTCTGCATGCACGGTCTCCTGCTTATTACCAAAAAAATAACCAAAAAAAACTATTGAAGTTACCAGAAACAATTTGCCTATCCTTGAATGTAACAGGCTATTCATAAACATTCCTCCTTGGGATGATGGGATATTCTAGCTCATTCATATCGTATTCTATGTGGACAAGCCGTTGCCTGTGCGGCAAATGCTATGATATATTTAGCCGACGAAGTAGGATCGGCATCACCAGATGTTAACATTAATAAAGGAGCCTTCGCATGAATGACGAACTACTGACCACTTTTGATGACAATGGCAATATTACCGGGACCGCGCCCCGTGATGAAGTTCACCGGTTGGGACTCTGGCACGAAACCTTCCACTGCTGGTTCGTCAGCAAGGAACAGGATATGCTCCATATTTATCTTCAGCTGCGCAGCGAACACAAGAAAGATTATGCCGGTCTGCTGGATATCACGGCCGCCGGGCATTTATTATCTGATGAGGTTCCGGAGGATGGCGTCCGTGAGGTGCAGGAGGAGCTTGGAATCCGCGTTGCTTTTGAGCAGCTGATCCCCCTTGGGATCATCCCTTACAGCATGGACAAAGAGGGCTTTCTCGACAGAGAGCGGGCGCATGTCTTTTTATACACGAACGCCTCCCCTTTAAGCGACTTTAAGCTGCAACAGGAAGAGGTTGCGGGAATTGTAACAGCCGATTTCGCCGGCTTTCGAAGTTTGTGGCTGGGAGACAGCGCTACACTGCAAATCCAAGGATTTAGGGTGGAAAGCAGCGGTAAGCGGATTCCAATCAGCCAGACTGTGGACAGGAGCCACTTTGTGCCGCATGAGATCAACTATTATCGGCGCATCATTGAGGGCATTGAGGCAGCCTTTGGCTGATTAGCATTCTTCAATCATTACCTATTTTAACCATTTTCTTATGCGCATAGCAAGATTCTACCCTGCACCCGCAGGCTGCTTCCGTTTCCACAATGAAAAGGCAGGACCCTGATGACCGGGTCCTGCCTTTTGTAATTCTATCTATTTCTGTGCTACTTTCCGTTTCAGCATTACTAGCCCGTTCACAGGAAGTGCAACAACTTCCGGAGCTGGCTCGCCTGATTCCAGATCTGTATAAACCAGACCATCCAGTGTCACTGAAGCTTCAGTACCGCTAAAGTTCTGCAGGAAAATATAGTCTTGTTCACCGTCTGTACGAAGCTGCGCCGTTACACCTGCTGGCAGTTCACTTTCCAGCACGCGGCCAATTCCCGCCTTGGCGGTAATTGCAGCATACAGCTCTACGTAAAACGCTGCGTCTTTGACGCGGGTAGCCAAATGGTACGCTCTGCCTGCTCCGAGCTTGTTGAGTGTCAATGCCGGCTGCCCGGCGTAGAAATCGCTGCGGTAATGGCCTAGCGCCTCCGCCCCCTCCAGATGGATCAGCTCGGCAATTTCATGGGCATCGTAATCGCCCGAGAGCTTCAAGGCGTTGCCTGCCTGCAATACAAGACCGTTCACATCCCGGCTGTGCAAGCCTTCCGTTTCTTCAGCCCAAATACCGAGCGTTCTGCGCAGCGGTCCCGGGAACCCGCCGAGGTGACACAAATCTGTTTCGCCTACCACTCCAGACCAGTAGGTTGCCAGGAAGGTTCCTCCCTGCTCCACATATTTCTCGATTCTTTGACCATTCTCTTCACTGATCAGGTACAGCATCGGAGCGATGACCAGCTTGTAGCGTGTGAGGTCATCTCCTGAACCAATCACGTCAACTGGGATGCCCAGCTCCCAGAGGGCACGGTAATGCTGCAGCACGGTCTCTTCGTATTTCAGTCCGGAATTGCGGATCCCTTGGGCATCCTTGATTGCCCAGCGGTTATCCCAATCGAACAGGATCGCCGTCTCCGCCGGTGTGACGGTGCCCACTACTTCGGTTAATCCCGCCAGTGTTTTACCAACCTCGGCGACATCCCTGAACACACGGGTTTCTGCATGGCCGCTGTGATCGAGCACAGCACCGTGGAACTTCTCGCTGGAGCCGCGGCTCTTGCGCCACTGGAAGTACTGCACAGAATCAGAGCCATGAGCGACCGCCTGCAGGGATGACAGCTTATGCATGCCCGGCCGTTTCAACTTGCTGACTGACTGCCAGTTCGTGAGCGAAGGCGTACTCTCCATCAGCAGAAACGGCTTATGCTTGAAGCTGCGGAACATATCATGGTTCAGAGCTGTCCAGGCCGCCAGCCGGACATCATCATCGTCCTCGGTGTAATGCCATTCCGGGTATGCATCCCAGGAGACGACATCCAGAATTTTGGCCAGCTCACGGTAATCAATACCGTCGATCATATGCATGTTGGTGGTCACGGGCAGATCCGGGTTGAAATCCCGTACGGCTGCAATTTCATGCCGGCAGAAATCAATCGTCCGCTCACTGACAAACCGCCGCCAGTCCAGGTTCAGGCCATGGACCTGTGTCTCCCCATGCGGTGCCGGTGAATCAATCTGCTCCCACGAAGTGTAGGTATGGCTCCAAAAAGCGGCCCACCAGGCATGATTCAGTTCGTCGAGGCTGCCCTTATATTTGGCCTTCAGCCATTCCCGAAAGGCGTTCTGGCACAAATCGCAATGGCACTCGCCGCCGAACTCATTCGAAATATGCCAGCCGATGACCGCCGGATGATGAGCATACCGTTCAGCCAGCTTGGCATTCAGCGTTGCTGTTTTGTCCCGGTAGACCGGGGAGGTGTAGCAATGGTTGTGCCTGAATCCATGCAGATTGCGCACACGGTTTCGTTCCACCCGCAGCACCTCAGGGTACTTCTCTGACATCCAGGCTGGCCGTGCTCCGCTTGGAGTAGCCAGGAAAGCATATATTCCGTTCTCCGCAAAAGAGTCCAGCACATGATCCAGCCAATCGAATGTAAATACGCCCTCTTCAGGCTCCAGTGACACCCATGAAAAAATACCGACAGACATCACATTGCAGCCCGCCAGCTTCATCAGCCGGATATCCTCACGGAGAATTTCAGGATATCTCAGCCATTGCTCGGGATTATAGTCGGCCCCATGCAACATCACGGGAGCCTTGCTGCTGACCGCAGGGAGTTTTTTGCTCATCATCGTATATTCATCCTCTCATTTTAGATCCGTGTCAGAATGAGACTTTTCTCTGATTCAAGTCATTCTGTGTCTCTGTCTTTTTCACGGACAAACATTTATACTATTTATAATATAGGATAACCGCAGATTCACAGTAGGATTATACTCGCGATTACATAGCACAAAATGAATATGAGGTGAACAGTTTTGCTACCTTTTTCTTTGGTTGAAATGCCGCGTAACCTAGAGGACTTTCCCCTGTACCCTTATTCTGTCGGCAGACACATTCAGTACCATCATGTCCGCCCGTCTGGATTCCCTGTCCATCAGCTCTTCCTGATCCGCAGCGGAAAGGGGATATTCCGCGATCTCACGGACGGAACAGAAACGGTGCTGGCACCCGGAATGGCTTTCGTTTTCCCGCCTGACCGCGGACATGAATATTACCCGCTGTCTCATGAGCCGTGGCATGTAGCTTTTACCGGCATTTACGGCAGCCAGACAGGGCCAATGCTTCACAGTCTCGGCTTGTTGCCGCCCTCCGCCTATCATCCTGTGCGCTTCGAGGAATGCTGGGAAGCCATCGGCGGAATCTGGCAGACCGTAAATGGAGGGAATGCCAGCCGCCAGGAGGAACAGGCCACGCAGGAACTGTCCGTCAGCCTCTACCGGCTCATCCTTATGATGCGCCGGGGCGAGCCTTCTGCCGGTACAGCCAGCCGCCTGGAAAATGAGCATGTCCGCAACGAAGCACTGCAAAAAGCGGTGAGACTAATCAATGAGCATTTCACCGAACCGTTGCTGGTTGCTAATCTGGCTGCCGCCGTCGGCTATTCCGTGCAGCATTTCCAGCGACTGTTCTTGCATGAGTATGGCGTAACCCCGCATAAATACCTCCAGAACCTGAGGCTGGAGCGGGGTCTTCAATTGATGACTGAAAGTCCCGGCATCCCTGTGCAGGATATCGCTTTGAATCTTGGGATGGAAACAAACTATTTCATCCGGGTATTCCGCAAGACTTACGGCTGCACGCCGGGTGTAATGAGGGAGTCACTGCAGCGAAGCCAGAGTCAAGCAGCGAACCGGCAGAAGCAATAAGTGCTTTTGCCTCAGGAACTGGGCTCTATTTTTAAAATAACAGGTAAGATAATATAAAATAGCTCGTTGGAGCTGCCCCCTTTTTATGTTATATTTGCTAGATCCAAATTTTAGGATGTAGAAGTCAACTAAGGGGGATGCAATTTGTTTTACCACAATCTCAGAAGAATGGGTCTCATTTTTGGAGTCCTGATTCTCTTGTCGAGCTGTTCCACAAAGGAACCAGTGAACTTAACAAAGGAAGAAAATAGCAATAAGGCTGTAAGCCCGGCAAATCCGGTCAGGGAATACATCATAAATGACAGTAACAAGGTATTGCTGAATGCTGACAACGTTAGTAACATGGATGGTCATATCTTGGAACTGGCGCGTAATGAGATTTATGCCCGGCATGGTTATATATTCAAACGCAAGGATTTGGCCGGCTACTTTTCTTCAAAGAAATGGTACAAAAAGAACCAAAACTATAAAGATGCTTTCACGGACATAGAAAAGAAAAATATCGAATTATTACATACCTATGAAGCAAAGTACGCAGCCTATCAGTTAATCGCAACACATACGGATGATTATCGTGTCAAAAATTACGAGGGCTCCAATACCTTTAAACAGCAACATATGGTTATTGACCTTAATGGAGATGGAATTAGTGATAATGTTGAGCTAAAGATCCCTACAACGAAAGGCGATACAACATGGACGCTTAAAGTAAATGGAACATCTCTTCAGTTTGACGGTGAAGACATGTTTCCTTATTTTGAAATTGTCGATCTTAATATTAATGATCCTTACTTTGAAATCGCTTTTCAATTTGATAGTCAGTATGATTTTTTTAGAGAGACTTATTTTTATTACTATGACGGTCAAAAAATCAGATCCGTTGGTACCGTTCCCGATTTTGCCGCACATTCTTCTATGATTGACGGGCTTGGCACTGTTAAAGGGATTGATCGAGCGAAGGAGCTGCAGACATGGTATCGTGAACTCGTATTCCGGTTAGATGCAGAGCATCAGCTCCGTGAAGAAGAACAAGATTTCTACTCTATGTCTCCCCCTACTGTGTTAACCGCCAAAAAAGAACTAAAATTGCAAAAACTAAGAAACTCAGATGAAGAATTTCTTCAAATCAACCCTGGTGATCAGGTGAGTTTCTTAGGAGAAGACAACCGGGGTTATATTAAGTTTGAGCTCTCCACAGGATTAACCGGTTGGTTTCAGGCAGGGGATATGTATGATTTCACTGATTATTTCGAAGGGCTGATATTATATGATTGAAGCAGCTTGAACTAACAAAGAACTCTCTCTCAATAAAACAGCGGCAGTCCAGGACGCTTCTTTACCGTCCATGAACTGCCGCTGTTTGTATATATGGGGTCAATGAAAGAGCGTGAAGCTCTGCCAAAGTAGCACAACTCCTCCTCCATAACCTGCCACGTTAAGCCCGCTATACCGTCGCAAACTGGCTGTTGTACAACCGGGCATAGTATCCCCCGCTTTCCAGGAGTCCCTCATGTGTGCCGCTCTCGACGATGTCTCCGTCCTTCATATAGAGAATGAGATCGGACTCGCGGATCGTGGACAGCCGGTGGGCAATAACGAAGCTGGTGCGCCCTGAGATCATGGCGAGAAAAGCCTTCTGAATCCGAATCTCCGTCAATGTATCAATGCTGCTGGTTGCTTCGTCCAAGATGAGCATCGGCGGATCCACGAGCATAACGCGGGCGATGGTGAGCAGCTGCTTCTGGCCCTGGGACAGATTGTCTCCAGAACCGCTGATCTTCGTAGCGTACCCTTCCGGCAGCCGTTTGATGAAGCTGTGCGCATTCGCTGCTTTGGCTGCTGCTATGACCTCTTCCTCTGTCGCATCCGGTTTGCCATAAGCAATATTATCGCGGATGGAGCCTCCGAACAGCCATGTATCCTGCAGCACCATTCCGAAATTACGCCGCAGACTGTCCCTGGTGATCTTATTAATGTCTATTCCGTCAATTTGGATTGTCCCGCTGTCTACGTCATAGAAACGCATAAGCAGGTTGACCAGCGTCGTCTTCCCTGCCCCAGTCTGTCCTACAATCGCTACACGGGTACCCGGCTTCACTTCCAGGCTGAAATTCTTGATTAGCGGACGCCCTGGATCATATGCAAAACTTACTTTATCGAAGGTGATTGTGCCCTGGCTGGTGTCCATGACGTGAGCCCCTGCAGCATCTGGCGTTTCCGCCGGGAGGTCGAGAATGGCAAAAATCCGCTGTGCCGAAGCCGTCGCCATCTGCAGCTGGGTGATGACACCGGTAATCTCATTGAACGGCTTTGCGAACAGGTTCGAATAAATCAGGAAACTGGACAAATCCCCGACCGAAAAATGCCCACCAATTACAAGCGCGCTGCCGATCATCGCAATGACCGAGAAGGTAATATTATTGACCAGCCGTGTTGTCGGATTAGCCAATGAACCGTAAAACTGGGATTTGACACCTGCCTGGTACAGCTCATTATTACGGTCCGAGAAACGGGCGAATGAACGGTCCTCGTAGTGGTATGCCTGCACCACCTTTTGTCCGCCGATAATTTCTTCCACATATCCGTTTAATCCGCCGAGAATCTTCGCCTGCTCACGGAACAGCTTCTGGGAACGCGTAGTGATGAACCGGGCGACAAAAAAGGTTGCCGGAGCCGACAGCAGCACGACTATCGTCATCACCGGACTAATGTACAGCATCAGCCCGATCGCACCGGCAATGGTCACAATACCGGTCAGCAGCGTAGAGAAACCCTGCAGCAGCCCGTCCGAAACGGCGTCCATATCATTGACAAAACGGCTGATGCTGTCGCCCTGCGGATGATTGTCATGGAATTTCAGCGGCAGTACGTTCAGCTTGTCAAACAACTCACGGCGCATGTCGTAGACCGTCTTGTAAGCTATCCGATTAGTGTAATACGTCAGCAGCCAGCCAAAAAAGCTGCCCACAATATATACCGCAGCCAGGATCAGCAGCAGCCTGAGGATTCCGGCGAAATCAACCTCGCCCGGACCCACCATATGATCGACAGCCCGGCCGATCAGCAGCGGCCCGATCAGACTGGCAATCACGCTGATGATAGCGCAGATTACCGCGGTTATGGTCATGCCTCTAAAATGACTTGTATAGCCAAACATTCTTTTCCAGGTATTGTTGCCCTTCATTGTCCCGCCTCCTCGCTGGAAAGCTGGGACTGGCAGATTTCCTGATAAACCCCGCAGCACTCCAGCAGTTCCTGATGACTGCCTTTCCCAACAATCCGTCCTTCGTCAAATACGATAATCTGATCCGCCTGCCGCACCGTGCTGACCCGCTGGGATACCAGCAGCACGGTCATATCCCTGCTGCTCTCCTTCAGTGCCCTGCGCAGTGCCGCATCGGTCGCAAAGTCGAGCGCACTGGAAGAATCATCAAGGATAAGGATCGGAGGGGTACCCACGACGGCGCGGGCAATGGTAAGACGTTGCTTTTGTCCGCCGGATAAGTTCAACCCTCCACGCGCGACCGGTGTATCCAGCCCTTCCGGCAGCTTGCGGATAAATTCATCGGCCTGGGCTACAACGGCTGCCTGCATCAGTTCCTCCTTCGTTGCATTCTGCTTGCCCCAGCGGAGGTTATCGGCAATCGTCCCGGTGAACAGGAGCGCCTTCTGCGGCACAATGCCAATCAGGCTCCGCAGCTGATCCAGCCGGTATTCTTTGACGTTGACGCCGCCTACTCTGACTTCCCCCTCCACCGCATCATAGAAACGCGGAATGAGATTCACGAAGGTGGACTTGCCGGAGCCGGTGCTGCCGATAAGCCCCACGGTTTCTCCGCGGTTGATCACCACTGAGATATCCTGCAGTGCAAGCTCTCCAGTCTTGTTGTAACCGAAGGAGACATGCTCGAATGAAATAGCAGGAGCTGCCGCTTCCATCACTGGCAGGGCGCTGTTCCCTTCATCCGAGATTGAGGTTTCAGCCGCCAGCACTTCATTCACACGATTCGCAGAGGACGCAGCCTTGGTAAAGAGGATTACCAGATTCGATACAACAATCAGCGCCAGCAGAATCTGGGTTACATAGTTGATAAACGCAATGATTTCACCCTGTGATAATCGGCCCGCATCAATGTGTATGCCGCCAGCCCACAGAATGGCAATAATCGCTGCGTTCACCACCAGAGTAGTCATCGGGCCAAGCCAGGCAGAGATGCGTCCAACACGGATCGCCGTTGCCGTCAAATCATCCGAAGCTTCATTGAAGCGCTGCTTCTCCCGCCGTGCTTCGGCAAAGGCGCGGATGACGCGGATACCGGATAGATTCTCGCTCAGTACCAGCGCCAAATGATCCAGCTTCTGCTGATATTTGCGGTAGAGCGGCGAGCTGCGGGTAATGATAAAGTACAGGATAACGCCAAAAACAGGTGTCGCCGCGAGCAGAATCAGCGACAGCCGGAAATCGAGAATCATCGACATAATAATGGCCCCGATGCAGATAAACGGCGCACGGACTACGAGACGGATCAGCATGGCCACAGCCAGCTGCAGCTGATTCACATCACTCGTGATCCGGTTGATTAGCGACGGTGTACCGAAGGTATCCAGCTCGGCATAGGACAACAAAGAAATATGCTTGAACATTTTGTTGCGCAGCGAAGTGCCAAAGCCCTGTGATGCCCGGGCGGCATAATATTGGCAAACCATCGAGCAGCCGAAACCGAGGAGCGACATCAGCAGCATAAGCCCGCCCATCCGGTACACATAGGCACTATCCTGCCCGCCGATTCCGTTGTTCACGATCAGCGCAACGATGGTCGGCAGCAGCAGCTCCAGGATCGCCTCCAGCAGCTTAAAGATCGGCCCGAGTATAACTTCTTTTCTGTACGGTTTAAGAAAAACAGCAATTTTGAACACAGTAACCCTCACCTAACTTATGTAGTATGTAATCACTATGAAATAGCGTTAAGACCCGTTATGATTATGTCATACCTGCTTACATATTAATAATATTGGTTTCGTATCAATGCCATACTTAATTCATATGCCAAATCCGGAGGTTTAACAAATGGATATCCGACAGCTCAAATACTTCTTGGCGATTGCCGAGGAAGGACAGATTACTTCCGCTGCACGGAAGCTGCAAATGGCCCAGCCACCGCTCAGTCAGCAGCTGAAGCTGCTGGAGGAGGAGCTTGGCGTAAAGTTGGTGGAGCGCGGACCGCGCAGCATACAGCTGACCGATGCCGGAGTAATTCTGCGGGGCCGGGCACAGCAGATTCTGGAGCTGGCCGATGCCACCACGCGTGAGATTAGTGATTTTGCAAGCGGGCTGCGGGGAACGCTCTCCATTGGGACGGTATCCTCCTCCGCGGCAACTCTGCTGCAGGATCGGCTCTTTGATTTTCACAAAATCTATTCCGGCGTCAAATTCGAAATTCACGAAGGCAACACCTATAAGGTGATTGATCTGCTCAGCAAAGGAATCATCGAGGTCGGCATTGTACGCACGCCTTTTAACAGCACAAGTCTCGAATGTGTATATGCCGGGGCTGAACCTATGATTGCCGTGATGACTCCTGATTATGACTGGACGGACGGAGAGTCCTCTATTGATATCGGGGAACTCAAGGACAGGCCGCTGATTATTTACCGCCGCTTCGAGCAGCTGATCCGTGAAACCTGCCTGGAGCACGGATTCAATCCGGATGTGTTCTGCATGAACGACGATGCCCGCACCACGCTGCTCTGGGCCAATGCCGGTCTCGGCATCGGCATTCTTCCGAAATCAGCCTTCGGCCTCATGAGAAACGACAAACTGCGTTATAAGGAAATCCGCGGTGAATCGCTCCGCACCCGGGTCGCCGCCGTATGGATGAAGGACAAATATTTGTCGTCACTGGCCGAGAAATTCATTGAATGCTTCAGAGCGGAGTAGGCATGGGTATGGATACACAAAATGAAAAAAGCGCTGAACCGGCATTATCCGGAACAGCGCTGGCATTTCGCTTAAGCTTATTGGCTTGCCGGCCTATCAGCCAGATGAACCTCATCTCCAACGCAGACGCGCCCGGTTTGGATAACGGAAGCATACACGCCGAAATGAAGCCCCAGCTCTTTGTTGACGATTTTCAGAAGCGAGGGGGCTTTCTCCGCAGTATCCGGGTCCATCGTCGTCATGACGCATCGCTCGCACAGCTCATTCACCTGCAGCTCCACCCCGCCAATCCGCAGCCTCCGCCCGGTCCAGTCTCCCTCAAACAGCGACTCATCACTTAATGCTATCACGAAATTCCCACGGAACCGGCGCTGATCGACCTCGCGTCCCCAGAGCGCCTCCAGTTTTCTCAGACTGCCATCGGTAACAAGCAGAATACTGGCCTCATCCACCGACAGCAAATGCGGATTCTCCGGGTGCGGTTGCTTCAGGCCGGACATGCTCACCGGGATTTTTGTCTGGCTTTGAATCTCTTCAAGCAGCTGCTCGTCCCAGCGAAAGGTCCGCCCGTCCGCTGCAGTGACAGCGACCTCCCCATCCCGGTAACGCGCCTGATAGGTAAGCATATTCGGTATATTGCGGGCCGTAACGAATCGCTTCCAGCCCTGTTTCCTTTCATCATAAAAAGAGCAAACCCGATCGCCTACGACGCCGTAGGATTCAATGTCGCAAGCCTCCAGCTGCTCTCCCGCGAACGATTTGACCGGATACCGGTTGATTTCACGGATCACACCAACAGTCAATGTCAAAGTCTGTTCCTCCATTTGTCCTAGAAATTACATAAGCTTATTGTACCCGATTTCGCCTTAAATTGTAGCTCTCTTGAAGCAGGCCTCAACAAAAAAAGGAAGCCTCATCTTTACGATGAGACGTCCTCTCTCTCTGGGTAGCCGTTGGGCGAAGCCTTCAGTGATGCTCCAGTTCGGCAAATGCCGCCATTCTATACCATGATTTTGCAAATATCGTTCGTGAACTGTACAGGATCATTAACCTGCAAGCCCTCGATCAGCAGCGCCTGATTGTAGAGCAGGTTCGTGTAAAGGCCCAGCTTCTCCTGATCCCCTTCGGCAGCAGCCTTCAAGGACTTGAAGACGTCGTGGTTAATATTGATTTCCAGTACCTTATCCGCCTGTACCTCTTGTCCGTTCGGCATCGCTTTGAGGATTTTTTCCATCTCGATGGTCAGCTCGCCTTCCGTGGACAGGCAGACCGGATGACTCTTAAGTCGTTTAGAGGCTTTGACTGCCTTCACTTTGCCCGACAGAATACCCTGCATCGCGTCGAACAGCCCTTTGTTCTCGTTTTCCTCTTCTTCCGAAGGCTTGTCAGCTGCATCTGCTTCAATCCCCAGATCACCGCTGGATACATTTTTGAATTCTTTTTCCTTATAGTTCATGATCATCTTGATCGCGAACTCATCGATATCATCGGTGAAATAGAGCATTTCATAACCCTTGTCCAATACCATTTCAGTCTGCGGCAGCTTCTCGATCCGCTCTACCGATTCCCCGGAAGCATAATAGATATACTTCTGGTCTTCCGGCATTCTTTCCACGTATTCAGCCAGCGTAACCAGCTTCTTCTCCTTGGAGGAGTGGAACATCAGCAGGTCCTGGAGGGTTTCTTTTTCCATGCCATAGTCATTGTAGACTCCGAATTTAAGCTGTCTGCCAAAAGACTTGTAGAATGTCTCGTATTTCTCTCTTTCATCCTTCAGCAGGCTCAGGAGCTGGCTCTTAATCTTGCTCTTGATGTTCTTGGCAATCAGGGTCAGCTGGCGGTCATGCTGCAGCAGCTCTCTGGAGATATTGAGCGACAGATCCTCGGAATCGACCATCCCTTTGACAAAGCTGAAGTAATCCGGCAGCAGATCCCCGCATTTGTTCATAATCAGCACGCCGTTGGAGTACAGTTCAAGACCTTTTTCATACTCCTTGGTGTAATAATCAAACGGTGTATTTTCCGGAATGAACAGGATCGCATTATAGACTACAGCACCATCGGCACTGATATGGATATGCTTCAGCGGTTTATCGAAGCCGTAGCGTTTTTCGGCATAGAAGTTGTCATAGTCCTCTGTGGTCAGCTCGTTTTTGTTCTTGCGCCAGATCGGCACCATGCTGTTCACAGTCTGCTCTTCTTTGGTTTCCTCGAACTCGCCTTCGCTGCCTTCCTTAGGCTGACTGCCGGTAATATCCATCTTGATCGGGAAACGGATAAAGTCAGAATATTTCTTGATGATGGATTTCAGGCGGTAATCTTCCAGGAACTCATCGTAGTTGTCTTCTTCACTGTTCTCTTTAATCTTCAAAATAATCTCGGTGCCGACAGCATCCTTCTCGAACGGTTCGATCGTATATCCATCCGCGCCCTGGGACTCCCATTTGTACGCCTGGTCGCTGCCCAGCGCCTTGCTGATTACAGTAACATCGTCCGCTACCATAAATGCAGAGTAGAACCCGACACCGAACTGGCCGATAATATTGTGGCCGTCCTTCGACTCATTGTCCTTTTTGAATGCAAAAGAGCCGCTGTTCGCGATAATCCCCAGATTGTTCTCCAATTCTTCCTGCGTCATCCCGATCCCTGTATCAGAGATGGTCAACGTGCGGCTGACCTTGTCGGCAGTCACTTTAATGAAATAATCCTCTTTATTGAACACCAGCGCATCATCTGCCAGCGCTTTGTAATAGATTTTATCAATGGCATCGCTTGCGTTGGAGATCAGCTCCCGCAGGAAAATTTCCCGCTGTGTATAAATGGAGTTAATCATCATCTCTAGTAGTCTCTTCGATTCGGCTTTAAACTCTTTTTTGGCCATGAATAAAATAATCTCCTTTCAAAAATAACTCTTCTGTTTGCTCTCTGGAAATTAGCACTCCACTCGAATGAGTGCTAACACTTCCTTTTATATACCATATTCTCGTTTTTGATGTCAATATCTTGCTGCATACTAGCCTGTTAAAAAGTCACTTTTCTATCGTTCCTCCGAGCATTTCACAGCGCCACCGTCTTCGTCTTTGCATCTGCCAGCAGCATCTGAATCAGCGATTGCAGCGGCAGTGATTTCCACTTCTTGGGATGCAGCAGCAGCTGCAGATCGAAATGAATTTCCGGATGGGCAAAAGACAGCTCCGCCAGGTTCCCCCGCTCGATCTCCTCCTCGGCGACGATTCTTGGCAGCAAGGCAATGCCCAGCCCGTTGCGCACGCAACGCTTGATCGCCTCCAGATTCGACAGCTCAAAGCCGATGCGGAAAACAATCCCATGCTCCCGCAGCAGATTCTCGAACAGGCTGCGGTAAATACAGCTCTCCTCGGAAACGATCAGCTCACAATTGTTCAGATCCTGCAGTGTCACGTCCGCAAGTTGGGCCAGCGGATGGGTGGCAGGTGCAACCAACACCAGCGGTTCATCTCTGATGATCGTCCGCTCAAGCACGGAGTCGGTGGCATTCCGGTCCAGCATTAAGCCGATATCCACTTCACCGTCCCGGATCTTCGCCACCAGATTGGCTTCCTGCTCGGTCTGCAGATGAATGTTCAGTCCCGGAAAAGTCGTGCGCAGCTGCTGCAGGAACGGCGGCAAATAAAACGCAGCCAAGGAATCAATGGTCCCGATCGTCAGCGTCCCGCCGATTTGTTGAGCGATCGTCTCCTTGGAGCGGTCATACAAATCCAGAATCTCCACGAACAGCTTCAACAGCTCTTCTCCAGGTGGAGTCAGGCGCAGCGCACGTCCATGCCGCTCTATCAGTGGAACCCCGTATTCCTTCTCTATCTTCTGAATTTGCATCGTCACACTGGACTGCGCATAGCCCAGCTCTTCAGCCGCGCGGGTAAAGCTCTGCCGTTTCGCGACTTCGCGGAAGGTCCGCATATATGTTAAATCCATAACCTCACCCTAACATCAATATTATTGATAACCCACATCATTTATTATAGCTAACGCCGATGGAATATTCCATGCTACAGTAAGATAAAAGGATTTCAACATTTTGGAGGACGATATTCATGTTAACAGAAGAACAGATTTATGGAATCTATGTTCCCGTGGTAACCCCGTTCAATGCAGCTGGCGAGATTGATCTGGAATCATATCAGCGTTATGTGAACAACATCATCAAGAACAATATTCATGGTCTGGTCGTCAATGGAACCACTGGAGAATCGCCGACAGTCAACATACAGGAATTACAGACTCTCGTGGATGCATCACGGGAATTATTGAAATCGAGCCCGGTCCCGCTGGTGGTCGGTACAGGCACTAACGATACGGCCTCCACTATAGCCCGCACTGAGTTGGCTGCCAATTCAGGTGCTGATGCTGTGCTCGTGGTCGTCCCTTATTACAGCCGCCCTTCCCAGCAAGGCATTATTGAGCATTTCCGCAAAGCCGCCGAAGTGGGCATTCCGGTCATCGCCTATGATATCCCGGGCCGCGCCGGAGTCGGCATGTCGGTCGATACCGCACGCACCATCCTTGAGATGAATAACGTAGTAGGTTTAAAAGACTGCTCCGGCTCTCCGCTGCTTGTCTCCGAGCTGTCCCGGCTGGGATCGAAGCCGGTGCTGTGCGGCGACGACCTGCAGTTCCTGCATATGCTGGGCTGCGGAGCCGCCGGGGGCATGCTGGCCTCGGCCAACGTGCATACCGCGAAGTTCCTCGGTATCTACGAGCAGTTCAAAGCCGGGCAGACCGCTGAAGCTACAGCAGCGTTCGACCAGTTGCTGCCGCTGATGAAGCTGCTCTTCAAGGAGTCCAACCCGGCTCCGATCAAATGGCTGCTTAGCGCCTACGGAGAGATTTCCTCTGATACGCTCCGCTTACCGATGACCTCGATCAGCTCTGAGCTGCGTGAAGAACTTGGGGCTTATCTGGCCGGATAACACCTGAATCCATAACCGGTTATTTACACATAACAACAACCGCTACGGTACAGTCACAGACTGTCCAAGGCGGTTGTTGTTATGACTACCATTTTCAGCGTAGTCTAGGTATTATTGATTGTCCGCTGCCACCGGATTAACCGCAAAAATAGAATGAATGTTGCCTTCCGGATCTGCGAAGAAACCCGTGGTATGCCCCCAAGACATCGACTTCGGTGCAGTGATCCCTGCAGCTCCTTTTGAAATAAGCTCCTCATACATCGTGCGGACAGCCTCCGGTGAATCACATTCGAAGTTAAGCTCGAAGGCTTGCCCTTTACGCTCTTCTATAAAGGAATAATGACCGTTTGTGTTATCCGCCATCAATGGTGTTGAACAAATCGCAAGGCGAATGCCGCCATTCACAAATTCAGCATAATGGTTTTCTTCAACAACGGTCTTAAATCCGAGTACATCACGATAAAAGCTAGTCAATCTAGGAACATCATGCGCCAAAACTGTAATTCCTTCTAATTTCAATCTCATACTCCCAATTCCACCTCTTCTGAGATATGCAACTGTTTTATAATGCTTTTAACCATAATCTTCAATCAATGCTATTTTTCCATTTTTAATTTCAAATACCGACTTCCCTTTTAGTTGAAGTGTATCTCCAGTCTTTAATCCATTAGGTAAATCAACAGCCAGTATTGCTTCATAATCAATTTGTATTTCTACTCTGTCATCTACAGCGCTGTAATGGGTAATGGTCTGACGACGATTAGAGAAAACCTGTAAAGACTTTTCTGCCAATTCTTTAAACTCTTGAATTCCCCTGGTCTCTGTCGTGATTCCACCATTGGAAAAATCTTTAAACAATATATCAGAATCTAAAAGTCTAACCATGCCCTCGACATCAAACGCATTGTAGGCCTCAACATAATTATCAATGATTGCTTGGTTTTCTCCACTAATCATAGTCATACTCCTCTCTTAGATTGTACTCTATCCATATTCTTCAGGATGGATAGTTTTACCTTTATTTGCTGTCTCGTGAAGCTTCTGAATCGGATAGCAAGCTGCCTTTACTCGTCGATACCAATAAAAAAGCGGAAGTCATGGCGAAATAAAGCCCTAGACTACCGCTTTTTTGTGTAACTGACGAGACTCGCAAGCTTAACAACAAATTTACTCAGCTTCACTTAGAACCATCTTTAAAATGAAAATGTTCATGGTGGATCCCGTCCATACCAACCAATTTACCACTCTTTTTATGATAGTATGCGAAGCTATAATTTATCGGCATTCGAAGTAATTGATAATTATCAACGACGAAAATTCCCCAGACAAATTCATCTATCACATACCTCACCTCTCTTACTGCAGTTTAGCCTACAGCTTCGGAAAACAGAACTCATAACGCACAAAAAACAGCCTCCCGCTCAGGGAAGGCTGCAGTCTAATCTATAAGCATCCGTTTATTGCGATCTGCCCGCTTTGGCTGCAGGTCTGCCGCCTGGGCGGCTGCTGTGGTTGTTACCGGGTCTGCCGCCTTGGCTGCCGGCAGGTCTGCTGTTCTGTCCGGTACCAGCCCGTTCGCCAGGTCTGCCGCTATAGCCGCCTGGGCGGCTGCTAGCACTTGCTCCGCTGCCGTTTCCTCCGCTTGCTCTGCCGCTAGAACCAGCTCCACCGGCCGAAGCGCTCCCGGGTCTTGCACCCGCTCCTGCTTGATGAGCCGATTCCCCGTTCAGTCTGCTGCCCTGGCCGCTGTTCTTGCTTCCGCCGGAAGTGCTGCCTGAACGGTTGCCCTGTGTGAACCATTCCGACTTTGGCTTGCGCGCCGGATTGGTCTTCGCCTTGGCTGCCGGCTTCGCCGGAGCTTTTGCCGGGCGTTCATTCAGCAGAGCCTGTGCGCTCTTAGACATCGGATACGCATGGTCCTTAACTTCAGGTATCGTCTTGCCGATCAGCTTCTGAATATCCTTGAGGTACGGGATCTCTTCGGCCTCACAAAGAGAAATGGCGATTCCGCTCATACCGGCACGGCCTGTACGGCCGATACGGTGGACATAAGTTTCCGGAATATTCGGCAGGTTGAAGTTGATGACATGCGACAGCTCGTCAATATCAATTCCCCGGGCGGCAATGTCTGTAGCAACAAGCACGCGGGTAGCTCCGCTTTTGAAGTTACGCAGCGCATTTTGCCGGTCATTCTGGGATTTGTTGCCGTGAATCGCTTGAGCAGTAATATTAATCCGCGTCAAATCACGGGTAACCCGGTCAGCACCACGTTTGGTGCGGGTAAAGACTAGTGCCGAGACAATCGATTTGTCCTGAAGAAGGCGGTTTAATTGATTCTGCTTGTTGCCGTTCTCCAGCAGATAGATCGACTGCTCGATTCTGTCCACGGTGGAGGAAACTGGTGTAATCTCGATTTTCACCGGGTTCACCAGTAGTGTTTTAATCAAATTCGAAATTTCTGTCGGCATCGTAGCCGAGAAGAATAATGTTTGTTTTTTGCTTGGCATTTTGGCGATAATCCGCTTCACGTCATGAATGAAGCCCATGTCCAGCATGCGGTCCGCTTCATCCAGTACAAGAATCTGCACATACTGCAGGTCAACATGCTTCTGGGTAATCAGGTCGATGAGCCGGCCTGGCGTGGCAATCAGGATATCCGCACCCTGGCTTAATGCCCGCTCCTGAGCTTTTTGCGATACACCGCCAACAATAGCTGTTGAACGGATACTGGTGAATTTGCTGTAAGCCTGGATATTTTCCGAGATTTGCAGTGCAAGCTCTCTTGTCGGTGTGAGAATCAGCGAACGAATCCGGCGTCTGCCGCCGGTTGCAGAAGGCTGCTGGCTTAGCAGCTGAATAATCGGCAAGGAAAAAGCGGCTGTTTTGCCTGTTCCGGTCTGTGCGCAGCCGAGAACGTCTCTGCCGGCCAAAGCCGCGGGAATGGACTCCTCCTGAATGGGGGTGGGTGATGTATAATTTTCTTGGCTTAACGCCTTGAGGATCGCTGGGATCAAATTCAAATCATTAAAAGTCATGTTGTCTCCTTAATTTTAAATACATATATTATCAATCAGGTAACTGCTGTACCTTGTTTGCAGCGTCTCCACATAGCGCTCATCAAAGTCATAACACATAATGATAACACAAATTGAACAATAAGAGAAACATCAGCAGAAATTTTTTGTTAGTCCTAGTGTACCACCATCCATTCCTTTCACGCCTTTTATTCCATCAGCAAAGCAGGGTTGTTCAGATTTGGTTTAGATTGCTGGTGTACAGTAATCATGCAAATCACAAATGACGCAAAGGAGCGCTTTGAATTATGGGTAAAAAAAGAACAGCAAATCCATCATTATGCACATTCCCCAACTGTTCAGCGAGACATTATGCAAAGGGCTATTGCAAGAAGCACTATAGCAATGAATGGTATAAAAACCGCGCCGCCGCCAAACTCAGCCAGACTTTGCTCGAAGAACGCACTCCGTAGGAACCATCGTAAACACTGTAGTTATAACAAAATAACCACTTTCTCATCTCACTTACCCACTACCCTCAACTCCAAGTATCATCCTAAACGCATAAAATAACAGAACATAAAAAAGCGGAGGATCGCTCCTCCGCGTCTTGACCTGCTTATAAATAAATACTAATCTACAATTTCAGCTGTGTCGCCGTTGTTGGCACCTGCAGCATTGGCTTCGTCGGTGTCGATATGCATATCAAGCGCAAAATTGTCCGATACGCGGGCAAGAACATTTTCCAGTACCAAGCCGCGTTCGCCGCCCAGACGTACTTTTAGAAGCTGCTTGTCGGCGATGCCCCAAGCTTCTGCTTCAGAAGTGTGGAAGTGAATGTGACGTGCAGCAATAATTACGCCAGTCTCCAGTTCTACTTCACCGGCTGGTCCCTTAAGGGTAATGCCCGGTGTGCCTTCGATATGTCCGGATTCACGGACAGGTGCTTTCACGCCGAGGCTGAAAGAATCTGTGCGGGAAATCTCCAGCTGTGATGCCGGACGGACAGGTCCTAGAATTCTTACTTTGTCGAATTTACCTTTGGTGCCGATTACTGCTACTTGCTCGTTAGCTGCGAATTGTCCGGTTTGGGAGAGCGGTTTGAACTCAGTCAGTTGATAACCTGCGCCAAACAACGCTTCCACATGCTCTTGCGTAAGGTGAATATGTCTAGCCGACACACCTACGGGTACAGTCTTGCTCATTGTAAAGTCACTCCTTGTATTTTCTCTAGTATCTGTACAAGCCACTGAACATTATACCTCTTATTACCCAAAAATAAAAAGACCCTCTGCACAATGAGAGTCCTTTTTTCGACATTTTGAGCTTTCGAAGCTGGATTGTCACGATTTTGTCATGATCTGTTACTTTATGGTATTTTATGGTCATTTAATTTTGACGGCAAATGCAGGCTTAAAAAACTCCAAGCATTTTCGTACAGCCACCCCTTCACTTGATCCTCCGGATAGTAGCGGAGCAGCAGCTCAGCAAACTCGGCGTATTTTCCAGGATGCTCCAGTCCATCTACCCAGGCATCAATCCCGTCAAAATCGGAACCAAACATCAGCTGCCTTGTGCCCCCCAGGCTGCAGACATGATCGATATGCCTTAGAAGATCATCCGCTTTGGCGTCGCCTCCATTTTTAACAAACCAAGGAACAAAGGTAAGTCCCATCCGGCCGTCCATGGCAATCAACGCTTTGATCTGTTCATCGCTCAGATTACGCGGATGGCCGCACACAGCTGCGACGTTGGAGTGGGAGGCAATAAACGGACGCTTGCTCCGCTCAGCCAACTCCCAGAAGCCTGCTGGGGCCAAATGAGACACATCCAGCAGCATACCGCTACTGTTACACCACTCGATCAGCTCCCGGCCTTTTTCGGTAAATCCTCCATTCCGCTGTTCGAGTACACCATCTGCAGCCCAGTTCGCATAGTTCCAGGTGACTCCAAGGAAGCGCACCCCGAGATCGAAACACAACTGAGCATAGAATAGATTCCCCTCCAGACCGTCTACGCCTTCCAGAGACAGCAGCCCCCATCTGGGGGGCACTCTAACCAGTTCCACTGCTTCCTCCTTCCAGCGCAGCCACTGAAGGCCTCCTGAGCCTAGTACTTTGCCCTGGAATAGTTCAATTTGTCCCAGCACACTTTCAAAACTAGGTCTTCCCCTAACCGTAGACAGATAAATCGCAAAAACTTGCAGGCCGACGCCACCCGCTGCAAGCCGTTCTGCAGTTACATCAAGCCGGCTGTCCTTGTCGAAATTTAGATGGGGGGAAGCCTGCAGTTTGCTCAGAACATCACAATGGAAATCCGCCACCCGTAGTTGCTCCGCTCTTCCCATGAGATCGCCCTCACTTTCTTACTTGTCATCCAGTTTCCGCGCACATCGCATCCAGCGCTCCTGCTTATAGTTTATGCAGAGGATGACCCGCTCTTCACCTGAACAGCAAAAAACCTGTTTACATAGGTAAACAGGTTCATCCCGTAAGTTCTAACATCCATTAATTATCTAGGCTCTACAATGAGTTTAATCGCCGTCCGATCCTCTCCATCAATCACTATGTCAGTAAAGGCTGGAATGCAGATCAAGTCGACACCGCTTGGCGCGACAAATCCCCGGGCGATGGCAACTGCTTTGACTGCTTGGTTCAGTGCTCCTGCTCCAATAGCTTGTAGCTCGGCCGATCCACGTTCACGAAGAACACCCGCTAGTGCGCCGGCAACGGAATTCGGATTGGATTTAGCTGATACTTTTAATACATCCATAGTAAGTACCTCCCCTGGGAAAATGATGGTGTTCTTCCACTACTGTAGATGTTATTCGCGAGAGAAGAAATAATTCCTTCTTTTTGCGGACTACTCCGGAGAAAATGGTACAAAAGTTACTCTTTTTCGATATAAAAAATATCACACTTTACCCCAAATCAGCGATTATTCCCGAAAAGCCTAATTCCTTGGTGCCCTCATTAACTCATTACCCATTCATCTTCACGCAGCCGAATCTTCTCCAGACGTGTTGCCTTGCCCGTAGCCTCGTCAATCTCTGCGAATAAACCGTGCAACTGCCATTTACCTTCGTCAACCACAAATCTGGCCGGAAGCTGGGTAGTGAACTTATAGAGGACCGCATCCTTTTCCATACCCAAAATTCCTTCTCTTGAACCAACCATGCCGGCATCCGTCAGATAAGCAGTGCCTCCCGGCAGGATAACATCGTCATTGCTCTGCACATGTGTATGGGTTCCTACAACAATGGAAGCATGCCCGTCCATAAAATAGCCCATAGCGATCTTCTCGGAAGTAGCCTCGGCGTGGAAATCCACCAGAATACACTTGTGATTCCGGCGCAGCTCGTCCACAATCTCTTCGCCCACCCGAAACGGATCATCAATTGCCGGCAAAAAGGTCCGTCCTTGCAGATTGACAATCGCCAGCTCTTTGCCATTGCCTTTAATAATCGTATATCCTCTGCCAGGTGTTCCTGCAGGGAAATTAGCCGGGCGGATGATCCGGGGCTCGTCGTCGATAAATTCGAAGATGTCCTTGTTATCCCATGTATGATTGCCCATTGTAATGCCATGAACGCCCCAGTTGAAAAATTCATTGGCAATAGCGGAAGTAATACCTCTTCCCGCTGCGGCATTTTCTCCGTTCGCAATGATTATATGCGGTTGGTATTTGTTCTTCAGCGAAGGCAGCATTTCACGCAGCGCTTTTCTGCCAGTATTGCCTACAATATCACCTATAAATAAAACTTTAATGTTGTTCTCCTCCTAAAAGTTTAGTGGGTTAACCCGTGCTGAATGTTCTTCGTACACATCCGGCTTCGAAAGCATATATTCTGTATGAAAGAAAAAAGGCCCCGCAGGGGGGCCGATTTCCTTGCTTATTTAGCGTATTCAACAGCCCGTGTCTCGCGGATTACGGTAACCTTGATATGACCCGGATAATCCAGTTCACTCTCGATCATCTTCGTAATGTCGCGGGCCAGACGGAATGCTTCCGCATCGTCGATCTTCTCAGGCTGCACCATCACCCGAACCTCGCGGCCCGCTTGAATGGCGTAGGACTTCTCGACACCGTCGAAGCTTTCGGAGATTTCCTCCAGCTTTTCCAGACGTTTGATATACGTTTCCAGTGTCTCACGGCGTGCGCCAGGGCGTGCAGCCGACAAGGCGTCAGCAGCTCCAACCAGCATGGCAATAACCGAAGTAGCTTCGCAGTCACCGTGATGGGACGCGATACTATTGATAACAACCGGATGCTCCTTGTATTTCTTCGCCAGTTCGACGCCAATCTCGACGTGCGAACCTTCCACTTCATGATCCAGCGCTTTGCCGATATCATGCAGCAGACCGGCACGTTTAGCAAGCACGATGTCTTCCCCAAGCTCACCGGCCATAAGTCCAGTCAAATAAGCAACCTCCATGGAGTGCTTGAGTACATTTTGACCGTAGCTCGTACGGAATTTCAGACGGCCCAGAATTTTGATCAGATCCGGATGCAATCCGTGAACGCCAACCTCGAAGGTAGCCTGTTCACCGTATTCGCGAATCCGCTCATCCACTTCTTTGCGGGATTTCTCCACCATCTCTTCAATCCGTGCCGGATGGATACGTCCATCAGCAACCAGCTTCTCAAGTGCCGTACGGGCCACTTCGCGGCGAATCGGATCAAAGCCCGACAAAATAACGGCTTCCGGCGTATCATCAATAATGAGATCAATACCAGTAAGAGTTTCCAGTGCACGGATGTTGCGGCCTTCACGGCCGATAATCCGGCCCTTCATTTCTTCATTCGGCAATGTAACTACTGACACGGTTGTTTCCGCCACATGATCAGCTGCGCAGCGCTGAATAGCCAGTGTAATGATTTCGCGGGCTTTCTTGTCCGCTTCCTCTTTGGCCTGCTGTTCAATTTCCTTAATCATCTGTGCGGTCTCGTGGCGAACTTCCTGTTCTACATTGCTAAGAATGATACTTCTGGCATCATCGATGCTCAAATTGGAAATACGTTCCAGTTCAGTGACCTGGTTCTTGTAAATTACATCAATTTGCTGTTGTGTTTCGTCAATTCGTTTCTCTTTGTTAGCTACTTGTTCTTCTTTTCGTTCAAGCGATTCCATTTTTTTATCCAGTGATTCTTCCTTTTGCAGCAAACGTCTCTCTTGCCGTTGGATTTCATTCCGACGTTCACGAGTTTCTTTCTCAGCTTCAGTACGGATTCTGTGGACTTCGTCCTTAGCTTCGAGTACCGTTTCCTTCTTCAGCGCCTCCGCCTCTTTCTTCGCGTTCTCCACGATGACTACGGCTTCTTTCTCAGCGCTTGAAATCTTAGCTTCTGCAAGGGATTTACGAATAAAATAACCGAATCCAAAGAATAATGCAGCTACAACGAGAACGATTATGACCCAGATTGCAGTTACCATCTGTTCACCTCCTCGTTGGTTCCTCCAAGGGAAATGCCTTGGGAATTGTGCAGTTGTTAAACTATCCGTTCATCACCATACAAAAAACCGGTAATACACCGATTGCCATACTGCACATGCTGCACATGCACACTGCCCGCCTTATCCGGCGATTACATTTCATATGAGTTGTACGCGAACCGGTTCATAAGAGTCTACTTTTTGGGAAGGAAAAAGGATTCTTAGTTTATGCCGATTCATGTTATATTTTATTATTTATAAAAAGACCTTGTCAAGAGAGTCGATAACCGCATTTAAGTCAAGAGAATCAGTCAGGGAAGTAAATCTCCTCTTCTTCACCCTCAAAATCCTCTTCCTGGCGTAAAACATTCAGTACCTGCCGTACCATTTCACCGGAATATCCGCGCCGCATGAGGAAGGCTCCGGTCTTTCTGCGCTTGTCATTAACGTCTCCGCGAATCAGATTCCATTTCTTGCGCCCTGTCTGCAGAGCACTCTCCAGTTCCTGTTCCGGAGAGATATTCTCCAGCGCTTCCGAGATCAGCGACTTGTCGATTCCTTTCTCCCGCAGCTCCTGACGGATCCATAGCTTGCCCTTACGCTGATTTGCAATGCGTTGTTCCGCCCACTGCTTGGCATACAAGGGATCATCAAGGAAACGCTCCTGCTGTAACCGCAGCAGCACCTCGGCAATAATAGTCTCTCCTATTTCTTTCTCGCGTAAACGACGGGCCATTTCCTGAGACGTCCGAGGCTTGCGTTCCAAATACCGCAGCCCCTCTACATAAGCACGCTGCCGTTCATCCGCAACAACAATTTCCACCAGATCTTCCTTCATGAACGAACTGCCGGTAATCATCCGATATTTAATCATGACATCTTCATGAACAGTCATGTTATATGCGCCGAAATGAATAATGTAACGGTGATCGGACTTCTTTTGCCGCTCTACCCGTGTGATGACAAGCAGCTCGCCTTCAGGGAAATTGTCCAGCGGTTGTTCTTCCTGTTCTTCCGGTTCAGGGTTCAATTGTATTACCATGGCTGTCTGTCACCTCATAGCTATTGATTCTTATACTCTTCTGATCTTATGAAAAAGCGCCCTGTTAAGATCATTCACAGGGCGCCTATTACCTTATATAATATTCACTTCAATTTATTCGATTTCGAGCAGCAAGTTTTCTTCTTCCTCTTGCTCTGCAGCAATCTCGGTTTCACTCGGAGCCGCTACAATCGTCGACAAATTGCTGGCTTCACGAATCTTATTCTCAATCACCAGAGCAATGTCCTGATGCTCTTTCAGAAACTGCTTGGAATTCTCACGACCTTGGCCCAAACGTTCACCCTCGTAGGAATACCAGGCACCGCTCTTGTTAACGATATCCATTTCCGTACCGATATCAACAAGGCTTCCCTCTCTGGAGATACCCTCACCGTACATGATATCAACGTCTGCCTGCTTGAACGGAGGTGCAACCTTGTTCTTCACGACTTTGATCTTCGTACGGTTACCGACAACATCATTTCCCATCTTGATGCTCTCTACGCGGCGCACATCAAGCCGAACGGAAGAGTAGAATTTCAATGCCCGGCCGCCTGGAGTTGTTTCCGGGTTACCGAACATAACGCCGATTTTCTCACGCAGCTGATTAATGAAGATGGCAATCGTATTAGACTTGTTGATCGCTCCGGACAGCTTACGTAAAGCTTGGGACATCAGACGTGCCTGCAAACCAACGTGCGAATCTCCCATATCGCCTTCAATTTCCGCTTTCGGTACCAATGCCGCTACGGAGTCCACGACAATAATGTCTACTGCGCCACTGCGGACGAGCGCTTCGGCGATTTCCAGTGCCTGTTCGCCTGTATCCGGCTGGGAGAGCAGCAGCTCATCAATGTTTACGCCGAGAGCATTAGCATACTTAGGGTCAAGCGCATGCTCTGCATCGATGAAAGCAGCTTGTCCACCAAGCTTCTGCACTTCTGCAATCGCATGTAGAGCAACAGTCGTCTTACCGGAAGATTCCGGTCCGTATACTTCAATAATGCGTCCTTTAGGAAGTCCGCCAATACCTAATGCAATATCAAGTGCCAAGGAGCCGCTAGGTACGACTTCGACTTTCATATGCGAGGATTCTCCCAGTTTCATGATCGAACCTTTACCGAATTGTTTTTCTATTTGACGAAGCGCCATATCAAGCGCTGCACGACGATCTGACAATCAGACCACTTCCTTCACTGTTTATAGTAATATAATAACGTGTTTTGGAGGTCTTGCCAAGCTTTTTTTCGAACATACATTCGTTTTTTTTGTCTTCCGGGAGAATACTCCCTTTTATTGTAAGCCTCCTTCCGGATGTTGAATTCAATACAAATCCTTCAGTCACCGGAAATCAACGGCCTATGCTCGCAGGAGCTCCGCTGTAGTCCGCGGCGCCGCATAAAACAAAAAACCGCAGCAGAGAGTTCTCAGTGCTACGGTTCTTCCGTATATACAATTATATACCGTCTTAGCAGGTTATTGCAAGGCTGATCCATCCAGCGGAGTAGCCACCTTGCGCTCCTCCAGCCTGCGCCAGAGACGGTATAATAGCGCTTTGACTGAACGCAGCCGTATGTTCTCACGCGTCCCTTTGAGATTGAGCTCATACACCTCAGTCTTTTGCCCCCGTTCCGCTAAGCCGACATAGACAAGCCCTACCGGCTTGCGTTCGGAATAGCCGGGGCCGGCAACGCCTGTAACCGATAACCCGAAATCACTGTCCCCTATCATTCTTACCTGTTCCGCCAGCACCTCAGCAACTTCGCGGCTGACCGCTCCGGCAGCATCAGGACCCTCGAGAAGAGCAGCAGGCACATTCAGCAGCTTCTTCTTCAGCTCATTGGAATAGCAAACTATACCTCCATTGAACATGGATGCGCTGCCTGGAATATTCGTGATGCTCTCCATCAGCAAACCGCCTGTACAGCTCTCTGCGGCGCTTAAGGTCAGTCCGGCATCTGCCATCCAATCGACAATAAGCTGTTCCAGCGGCACATCTATATTGGCATACATATGCTCCGGCAGAATATCCTTGATTGTTTTCTCCAGCACGTCCAGCTTCTCCATGGCACTGTGTTCAGAAGTCGCTTTGGTAGAGATGCGGACCGTCACTTCCCCTTCCTTGGCATAAGGAGCGATAGTTGGATCAGTCTGACTCCGGATCAGATCGATCAATTTGTCCTCCAGCAGCGACTCGCCGATGCCGGCAAATTTGAGCATTTTGGAGTAAATCGGCATTTCGTCTGTCAGCGCGTGCTGCAGCAGCCATGGCTTAGCCTTGTCCGTAAACATCGGCTTCATCTCGCGCGGCGGGCCTGGAAGCACGATATAATACTTCTCTTCATGGGCGAATGCGATGCCGACAGCAAGGCCGATTTCATTGGAAAGCGGCGTAGTTCCTTCAATAATAAGTGCCTGCTTACGGTTGTTCTCTGTCATCACAATCTTTCGGTCATCAAAAAAACGCTGTACATGATCCATCGCAAGCTGGTCGATATGAAGCGAACGGCCCAGCGTTAACGCCAGTGCGTCTTTGGTCAGGTCATCTTCGGTCGGACCGATTCCACCAGTGAACAAAATGACATCCGCACGGCTCTTTGCAATCTCTATTGCTTCCTGAATACGGCCGCTGTTATCTCCGACCACAGTTTGAAAATAAACATCAATTCCCATCGCGGCCAGCTCTACAGATAAGAACTGGGCATTGCTGTTCACGATTTGTCCAAGTAAAAGCTCCGTTCCGACGGCAATAATTTCCGCTTTCATAGCTGGCTTTCTCCTCCTGGTTGTAGAGTGGATGCGTTGTTAAGTTCTAAGCATCATGAAGCTGCAGCAAATCCTTGTTCTTCACGAAATAATCAATCCCCGAGTAAATAGTGATGAGCGCAGCAGCCCAAATGGCAATATCATCAAGAGGAATACTGACGAACTGGAAGGGAAAGTTGTTGAGCAGCAGAAGTGAAATGGCGACAATCTGCACGACTGTCTTTATCTTGCCCCATTTGCTGGCGGCAACCACTTTGCCTTCGAGCAGCGCTACCTGGCGCAGCCCGGTTACGGCAAACTCACGGCTGATAATCACAATGGCGATCCATGAATCGCATCTTCCCAGCTCAACCAGAGAAATCAGCACCGCAGAAACCAGCAGCTTGTCCGCCAGCGGGTCAAGCAGCTTGCCGAGGTTAGTGACCATGTTATATTTCCGGGCTATATAGCCGTCTATACCGTCCGTGCTGGCCGCGAGCAGAAAGATTACAGCCGCGATCAGATGATTAATTGAAAGCTGGAACGAGCCCCAATGTAAAGGCTCCGGATAAAATCTGAAATCCACCAGCAAAAAAAACATCATAATCGGGATAAGGCAAATGCGGGCTAGCGTGATGCGGTTGGGCAAATTCACTGAAGTTCCTCCCCTGATCGTTACGAATCCAAAATTCCACTATTTTCTTCAAAACTGCTTAAGCAAGTATATTATAGCCATATGTACGTGTCAAAAAAACAGAAAGCACCCCGCAAAAATGGTGCGTAAGCACTGCGGGGCACAAAAGCTTACTTTAAATTGTTAAACTGCAAATCCAGCGGCAAATCGGCTTTGCGCAAAATCTGAATAATTTGCTGCAAATCATCGCGGCTTTTGCCGGTAACGCGGATTTGATCTCCCTGAATCTGACTCTTCACCTTCAGCTTGGAATCCCGGATCAGAATATTGATTTTCTTAGCGTTTTCCTGATCGATTCCCTGCTTGAGGCCAAGACGCTGGCGCACTGTCCCAAGGGAAGCCGGTTCGACTTTTCCGAAATCCAGATTCTTGAGGGTAATCCCACGTTTGACCATCTTGGATTGCAAAATATCAATGACTGCCCCCAGCTTATACTCGTCCTCTGAGGCGATCATAAGCGCATCCTTTTCCAGCTTCAGGCTGCTTTTGCTGTTCTTGAAGTCAAACCGGTTATCAATCTCCTTCTCGGTCTGGTGAACAGCATTGGTCAATTCCTGCATATCCATTTTGGATACAATGTCAAATGAACTTTCCGAACTCATGAATCCACGTCCTTTGCTAACAATTATTCTGCTCCTATTATATGAGAAAGGGCTTCTTAAGTCTAATTATGGCAAGAATAAGGCACCCGCACCCCCCGCATGCAAAACAGCCCCACAGATGTGGAGCCAAGTGCAAGCCTTTGATAATCAAAGGCTAAAAACACGCCCCCGGCAATAACCGCAACCGGGAGACGTTCATACAGCGGCTTTATCTGCTACGAGCGGGAGCCCGAAACATATCCAGAATCCCCAGCACAATATGTGCCAGTCCAAAGCCAAGAATTCCATAGCCCCAGGCGCTCGGTGTCAAGTAATAACCGAGGAGACTGACGATAATGCCCAGCCCTGTTACAATCCAGCTAACGGTCATGAGAGTACACCTCACTTTGGCGTAAGAACTGTAAATCACTCTTAGATTCTCCAAAATGCCAAAGTCTATACGTGGATACCTTTATTGACCTGAAGTGCTATTCTGGCTAGTAGCGCTGTCCTGCGACTCATCTGTGTTTCCGGATTCACTGTCGGCTGAAGTGCCCTCATCCAGTTCAAGCAGAATGCGGGAGGAGGTTTTGCCGTCAGTGATCACTTGTCCGTTAACAGTAATATTTGTAGCTGGCGAGTAACCGGATTTAATATAGATCCCTTCACTGCCGAGTGTAAAGCTCTTATTCTCGCCGGCCGCAGTGTTGCCAAAGCTGAGCTTCTCACCTTTGGAATTTTCACCCTTGTAAACTTCAAGCCAGCTTACACCGGTTGCCGCAATCTCAACCTGCACAGCGCTTCCGGAAGGAGCAGAAACTTTGTAAATCGTCGTTTTGCCCGATTTACGGTCCTGTGTGACCGTAACCGCCTGAGAGCTTGGTGAAGGAACCGGTGTAGCCGTCGGAGCCACAGTAGCCGTTGCAGTCGCTTCAGGGCTGCCTGCTGATTCCGAAGGAGACACCACTCCGCCCCCGACCGCTGTCGGGGAAGGCTGATTTTTAGAAGGATCCTTTTGTTCGTTGGTCAAATTCTCGGGAGCAGCATTTTCAGGATCAGCTTTGTTCATATTCGAAGATGCGTACAAATAAATTACTACAATAATCAATATTGGGAAGGTCCACATCAGGACTGTCGGAAGCCACTTCGCATTCCGTTCCGTTTCAGGTCTGCGGCTGCGCTTCTGAATCACGGTCTCCATCGTTGTTGTTTCTACCGGGGCAGCCGGGACATTGCCATGCTCCTCCATGAGCTCGTCCGGGTTCACACCCACTGCCTCAGCATAGGTTTTGATAAACGCCCGAACATAGAAGCTCCCGGGAAGCACTTTATAGTCACCCGCCTCGATGGCTTCTAAATATTTTTTTCGAATCTTTGTTACTTCCTGGACATCGTCAAGACTCATCCCTTTTTGCAGACGAGCCTCCTTCAAATGCCGGCCCAGTTCCGACATGCCATCACCTCCTAAAAGTTTTGTCAGCATTTGCTTTCTTGAAGAGCATCGTACAAAACCCGCTTCGAAAGCATCCGCTTTGTTTTATATTCTAAAGATCATCACTGTAGCTTGTCGTAAACGACTCGTACAATATCTCTTCGTTCGGCATATTGCGCAGCTCAATAATGATATCAAAATCATCAAAGGTATACTCGGATTCCCGCACAAAAATATCCGGATGCTCAATTACTTTTGTGCTGGGCATACTCATCACATTCTGAAGCAGATTGTAATGCTTCTCATTGGAGCGGATCGTGCTTACAATCCCGTCAATAATAAAGACATTATGAGGGTTCATCTCATCCTCAGCCAGCTGGCTGCGGACCGTTTGCCGCAAAAGCGTCGAAGAAACAAATGTCCAGCGCTTCATGGCGCAGACACTACCGGCGATAATAGACTCCGTCTTGCCGACGCGGGGCATTCCCCGTAGTCCTATAACCTGATTCCCTTCCCTTTTAAACAGTTCACCGAGGAAATCCACGAGCAGTCCCAGCTCATCCCGCGTAAAACGGAACGTCTTGCGGTCATCCGAATCGCGGTCAATATATCGTCCATGCCGGACAGCCAGCTTATCCACAAGCCGTGGAGAACGCAGCGCCGTAACCGTAATATTATCTACTTTTTTGAGCATTTCACCCATCAGCATAATCTTCTCATCATCGTTTGTTTCCAGGAGCATTCCGCGCGTCTTGCCTTCCACACCGTTGATGGTCAGGATGTTGACTTCAAGCATTCCGAGCATAGAAGCGATATCTCCAAGCAGACCAGGTCTGTTCTTATGTATCTTGTACTCCATATACCATTGTTTATATTCCACTTGTTACACCTCATAGATTCCTTTTCCCTGCACTTTGCCATACATTAAAAAAACCTGCTTCGGCAAGCGTTCTGAAACACGGGTCATGTTAATGATATATAAAATGAAATTGAAAGGCAAGGACACTACTGTAATAATTGCAGAAAAGCTCCCGCGAGGGGAGCTTGTTCCGCATGCCTATGCGTTTTTCTTCGCCAGCTTGACCATGAGGGAAGCAATGGTATGCTTCTCATCGTCCGTACCGACATCCCACAGCTCTTTGATTGCCCGGTTGGAATAGTTTCCCGGATCGACTTTCTTATCAAGGAATTCCCCGATTTCGAAAGCCAGCTTGGAAATGGTTTCTTCGCTCATCCCCATTTTTTCAGCCTGAATGACCCGTTCACCCAAAAAGCTTTTCCAGCTATCAAAGTTTTTCACTACGGTTTCTGTTGACATCTTAAATCCTCCTTCATGTTTACGGTCCGCCCGCCTTGTTCAGGTGACAGCCGCCTTACGTGAGATTTAAAAGCAACAGTTATAATATGTCTCGGACGGTACGTTCTTATGCTGGAGCATTTCTCCAAGCCTCCACGCCAGTAACAGGAACCATCAGGTGATCCATCCGCCGTTCGGACTGATCACCTGGCCGGTAATGTACCCGGATTCAGGCAAGGCGAGAAAATAAACAAGCGAGGCGATTTCATGAGGGGAAGCCAGTCGTCCCGCAGGAATCTCTTCCTCAAGCATCCGCATCTCATCCTCCTGCAGATTGGCCAGCATGGCCGTATGGACAGCACCGGGAGCCACGGCATTCACCGTGACTCCTGAGGGTGCCAGCTCTTTGGATAATGCCTTAGTAAAGGCATTCACCCCACCCTTGCTGGCGGAGTAGGCAACCTCGCAGGAAGCGCCTGAGATGCCCCAAACGGAGGAGACATTAATAATCCGCCCATACCGCTGGCTGACCATATAAGGCATAAAAATCTGGCTGCACAAAAAAGTGCCTTTCAGATTCACCGCCATAATATCGTCCCACTCTTCCTCCGTCACATCGGCCAGCATGCCATAATGCGCTTTTCCGGCGTTATTGACCAGAATATCCGGCTGCATCCCGCTGCTTTCCAGCTTTTCTGCCATGCGGACAAGCTGGCTGCGGTCCTTCATATCAGCGGTCACCGTCAACACCTTGGACCCCAGCGCCATACAGCGCCGGGCCACATCATTGGCCGCTTCGTGCGAGTTCATGTAATGAATAACAATGTTCATCCCCACGGAAGCAAAACGTTCGGCGATAGCCCCGCCAATTCCCCCGCTGCCTCCAGTGACAAGCACGGTCATTTCTCCTATTGGCTTGCTGCCCTCTCCCGATAACGCCATTAAGGACTCACCACAAGCGACACAGCGAGTTGTTCCCAGTCCACATGATCACGCAGGCGGGCATTGACTTCATCCAGCGTAATGGATTCATAAAGCGGCAGCACTTCAAACAAATCGCCACCTCTGAACTGGTAGCGTGTGAATTCGTGAGCAATGCTCTCCGGCGAGTTCAGCATGCGCAGATAGCCGCCGATTTTCTTTTTGCGCGCCCGCTCGAAATCCTTCTCGGCAAAGCCGGTCTTCAGAATAACACTGATTTCTTCCTTCAGCCTGCTGATGAGCAGATCCGGGTCCTTCGTATCTCCGCCAATCGCCGAGAACGCGTACTGCGGTGAGCTGTTGAATTCATGTCCGAAGCTGTCGGAGATCAGTTCCTCGTCATAGAGCTTCTGGTACAGCGTCGTACTGCTGCCCAGCAGCAGATCCAACATTAGCTTAGTGGTGAGATCACGGCGGACTGCCGCTTCACCGGTGAGGCCTTCTACCTTCTCTTTAAAGCCAAAGAGACATTTCGGCATAGATACGGCGAGACGGCTTTCCTTGTGTTTCTCTGCAACGTGAACGGGCTCCTCTTCAAAAATACGCGTGATTTCACCCTGCTTCTCGTATGATTTGCCGGCCTGGTTGCTGCGGATCAGCTCGAATACCTTCTCCGGTTCTACGCCGCCGACTACAAACAGCAGCATATTACTGGGATGATAAAAGGAATTGTAGCAGGTGTACAGTGTTTCTTTGGTAATAGTGGCAATTGATTCGATCGTTCCGGCGATATCGATATGTACCGGATGTTTGGCATACATGGCCTCAATCAAACCGAAATAGACGCGCCAATCCGGATTATCCGCGTACATATTGATTTCCTGGCCGATAATTCCTTTTTCCTTTTCGACATTCTCGTCGGTGAAATAAGGCCGCTGTACAAAATCAACGAGGGTACTGAGATTGGTCTCAATATTTTCTGTGGCCGAAAAAAGATACACTGTCTGGTCAAAGCTCGTGAAAGCATTCGCCGACGCACCGTTAGAAGCAAAGGTGGCAAAAATGTCGCCTTCCGGCTCTTCGAACATTTTATGCTCCAGGAAGTGGGCAATACCGTCAGGGACAGTGGTTTCCTCACCGCCGGCAACTTTGAAGTGATTGTCCACAGAGCCATATTTAGTGGCAAAGGTGGCATAGGTTTTCTGGAAAGCGGGCTTAGGCAGCACATATACCTGCAGACCGTTATCCATAACCTCGTGATACAGTGTTTCTTGAAGTCTTTCGTAATGGATCTGTTTCACCGCTATTCCTCCTTCCCTGTCAGGAAATAAATCGTATCCAGCTGGAACGTGTCGGCAGCCGCCTTCACATCTTCCACTCCGGTGCCATCGACTTGAGCCAGCAGCTCCAGTGCAGAACGGTCTTTTCCGGACAACTGACGGTTGAAATCAAACGAGATCAGTTCAAACGCCGAATCTTGAATTTCGGAAAGCAGATTGCGGATCATTGCCTTGGTCTGATTCAGCTCCAGGTCACTGATATTGCCGGCCTTCAATTCTTCCAGCTGTTTGCGGATAATATCGACGGCTTTGCCGTAATTTTGGGTTTCGATCCCCGATTGAATGGTTCCAATGCCTTTATGCCCGTCATAGCGGGAGGAAGCATAATAGGCAAGGCTCTCCTTCTCACGAACGTTGACGAACAGCTTTGAGTGAGGATAGCCGCCCAATATCCCGTTATACATCAGCGCGGAGGCGTATTTGTCATCCTTGTAAGTAATGGAAGTGCGCAGCCCCATGTTAAGCTTACCCTGATTGACATCCAGCTTCTCTTCCACAGTCCGGACCTCTGTAACGGCTACCGGTGTAAAATTGGAGGAATACGCTACGTTCTCCTTGTGGCCACGGCCAAAATGGCGAACGACCAGCTTTTCAACTTCTTCAGGTGTAGTGTCACCAACAACGTAAAGATCGAGGATCGCTCCGTTCAACCAGGAATTGTAGGATTCGTACAGGTTTTCTGGAGTAATGCTGTCAAGGTCGGCTCTTTGGCCAAGCGGATGCAGACGGTAAGGCTCCTGACGGCACATTTCTTCGATACAGCGTTCGGCCGCATAGCGGATCTTATCGTTAACAATCGCTTCCAGCTTTTTGCGTACCGTCTCACGTTCTGTTGCGACATACGAAGCACGGAAGCTTCCGTCTTCCAGCAAAGGCCGGGTCAGTACTTCGCCAAGGAAAGCAAAAGACTCCCCGAGAAGGCTCTCTTTGCTCTGCACAAAGGAGTCGTTGATCGTATCCATCCGGAACTGGACAATCTGATAATCGCCTCTTTTGTAGATATCAAAACCAAATCCGGCACCATAAAGTTCCTCCAGACGTTCACGGAACTGGGTTGTTTCCGGATAGTTGGCTGTACCTCTGCGAAGCACAAAAGGAACCAGCGCTGTTGAAGTGACCGTACTTTCGTCCAGCGGAACCCCTGCATAAAGTGAAATGGCGAAGGTCTTGAACGCCTTGGTCGGCAATACATGAATACGCATGCCTGCGGCGTTGCCATGTTGAAATCCATTATTTGTCAAGTCCAAAACTCCTTTACGGCGTGGATAGATGCTCTACAACAAGTTTATGAAGTATTATCCATTCTAAACCATTCCAAAGTAAGGAAGCAACCGGAAGAAAGCTTACCGGTTGCTCTGGGTCGGTTTTATACAGGGGGTTACATTGCGGCAAGTGCAAGTCCGCTGCTACATGCAGAAAATATGCTCCCCGATTGTCTTCACCTGCGGACGGGTCCAGATCCATTTGGAAGTAGCCGTCTTCGGATTAAAATAATAAAGGCAGCCGCCGGAAGGGTCCCAGCCATTAAGCGCCTGTTGAACAGCTTTGCGTGCCTGCTCATTGGGTTCTAGGTAGATCTGCCCGTCAGCTACGGCCGTAAATGCCCCTGGCTGAAAAATAACGCCGGAAGGTGTATTCGGAAAGCTTGGGGATTTCACGCGGTTCAGAATAACCGCAGCAACGGCAACCTGTCCTTCAAACGGCTCACCCCGCGATTCCCCGTAAACGGCATTGGCCATGATTTTCAAATCATTTTCGGACAGGCCCATTGTATTCCCTGAGGACAGTTCCGCTGTATTCGACTTACCGGAATCGGCAGTTTTACTTTTGTTTCCGGTATTTTTATTTGCTGTGCTGGTTGAAGGCTCTGTCGGCTTCCAGGCCTTGGTGGCATTGTACAGTTTCAACTTTGTTTTGGCACCGACGATACCGTCAGATTTTATGCCGAATTTCCACTGGAACCAGGTTACTGCATTTTTCGTTTTAGACCCGAATTGGCTGTCAATTTTGCCCGCGTAATACCCAAGATGCTTCAATCTTCCCTGCAGCTCGTAAACATCTTGTCCGGAAGAGCCGACCTTAAGCGGTGTTGTTCCAAAAGCAGGCAATGCCTCAACATCGGGAGCAGCAGTTTCCGACAGATCAGATGAAGCATGATACGGACTGGCGTAGATCGCATTCTGATCCTCAAAGAATAGACCTGCAAGCGGCAAGGTGGCCAGTGCAAGGGTTAAGCCGGCAAAAATCCATTGCTTATGTTTTTTCATTGGGTTCGCTCTACCTTTCTCTTGTAAGTTCAACATTGATGGCTAAAGTTATTATGACGACTGACAGGTGATCCTATGCATTGCAACCCGGAGAAGGACTGTATTCCATTGCAAATGAGAATAATTATCACCTATAATCAAAAGATGAACCGACAGGAGTTGAGATACGGCCATGAATTTGCAAGATCATATTTTGCTGTGGAATAAAGCTCTGATAGAAATTATAGATATCCGGCAGAGTTCCTTCTGCCAATCTTTTCGCTTAATGCACAGCTCGATTACATCGTTGAACGTCTCCTTGAAGCGCCAAAAGCAAACTAAATATCACATACAAAAAAGAGCTGATCCCTTTACCCGGGATCAGCTCTTTTGGCTATATTATGAGCTTATTTTGTTATGTTGATATTGCTCCAGTGACATAAGCACTTCCCGCGGCTTGCTGCCTTCGTACGGCCCGATAACCGCTCTGGCTTCCATGGCATCTATCAGCCGCGCAGCACGGGTGTAACCTACGCGCATCCGCCGCTGGAGCAGCGATACAGAGGCCTGCTTCGCTTCCAGTACAATCTGTACCGCCTGCTCATAGAGCTCGTCCTGCGGCTCCTGGTCCTCTGTCACCATGTCATCTACTTCAGGCACCAGGGTCTCGTCATAATTGGCCTCCCCTTGGCTGCTGACATACTGCACGATGGTCTCCACTTCCTGATCGCTCATGAATGCCCCCTGCACACGGATTGGCTTAGATGCGCCCATAGGCAGGAAGAGCATATCCCCTCGTCCAAGCAGCTTCTCGGCCCCCGGCATGTCCAGGATCGTCCGGGAATCCACATTTGACGACACGCCGAATGCGATACGGGAAGGAATATTTGCCTTAATAAGTCCAGTAATAACATCCACCGATGGACGCTGGGTGGCAATAATCAAATGAATGCCCGCCGCCCGTGCCATCTGCGCCAGCCGGCAAATCGCATCCTCAACATCATTTGCCGCAACCATCATGAGGTCGGCAAGCTCGTCCACAATAACAACAATATAAGGCAGAACTGCAGCAGGATTATCCTTCATCAGTGTATTGTAGCCTTCCACATTGCGTGTGCCCGATTTGGAGAAGAGCTCATATCTCTTTTCCATTTCCACGACAATCTTCTTCAGCGCCAGGCTAGCCCGCTTAGGATCTGTAACTACCGGGGCAAGCAGATGGGGAATCCCGTTATATACATTCAATTCAACCATCTTCGGGTCAACCATCAGAAATTTGACCTCATTTGGTTTCGCTTTATAAAGGATACTTGTAATGATACCGTTGATACACACGGATTTACCCGATCCGGTAGCACCGGCTACGAGCAGATGGGGCATCTTGGCTAAATTACCGACAATCGTCTGGCCGGAAATATCACGGCCGAAAGCGATCGACAACCGGGACTCGGCATCTTGGAACACCTGTGTTTCCATAACCTCCCGCATGGTTACGACGGATACCTCAGAGTTAGGCACCTCGATCCCAATTGCTGATTTGCCCGGTATTGGCGCCTCCATACGGATATCCTTCGCTGCAAGCGCAAGCGCGATATCATCCGTAAGATTGACGATCCGGCTTACCTTCACCCCGATATCCGGCTGAATTTCGTAACGGGTTACGGCCGGTCCTCTTACCACCTCAAGTACCTTCGCCCGGACACCAAAGCTCTCCAGTGTAGCTTCCAGCTTGCGGGCAGTCTGCATGTAATCGTTCTGGTCTCCCGCCTTACCTCCATTGTTAGGCTTGGCCAGAAGCCGGAAGGAAGGGAGCTTATACGGTTTGGGCGGCGGAGGAAGCGGAGCGGCAGGCACAGGGACTCCGTCTTCGCCAGCACCCAGCAGCCCGTCCAGCTCCACAACCACAGGATCTTCCGGCGCATCTCCATCAATAGCTGGAGTATCTGCCGGAACTCCTTCTAACACAGAGCCTCTCAAGCTGTTCCCGCTCCGCGCTGCAGGAGAGAATTCGCTCCAGTCTTCACGGTCTTCTTCATTCAGTCCTTCTGAACGGATATGCTCGAAGAAATCGCGGATAATCGGTGTAACGGGCTCCAAATCTTCTCCAGCGAAATCATCCTCCAGATTATCCAGGGAAGCACGCCCCCTCCCGGCATCCAGTCCGCTAATAATCGGGCTATTGGGTGAGCCGTTAAGCAGATCTGTCGAGAGATCTTCCTCCCGTTCTTCTTCGCCTTGCCCTTCTGTCCGTGTAGTCCCGCTCAGCCAACCCCCAATCCGCCGGAAGAACAGCGGCTGACTTCGTCTTGGCAAAGCCTGCTCGTCCTCATCCTCTTCGTCCTCATCCAGCTCTTGTACAGGCTGCGGTGCTGGTGTTCTGCCTGTTCTGGTAGAACGGGCCGCAACGGGAACTGCAGCTGGACGGTTGGCCGCTTTCAGGCGAATCCCTTCCAGCAGTTTCCCAGCACGTACCCGCAGCAGCGAGAAAAGTTCTACATAAGACAGGTTCGTGACCAGCATGAAGCTGATGGCCATCATTACAATCATTAGCAGCTTGGCACCAAGCGTGCCGAAAAGCCACAGCAGGGCTGCGAACTCCAGCGCACCAATATAGCCTCCGCTAATATCTTTGCCAAGCATATATACGCTGCTGTTGCTGGAACCGGGCGAAAGCGCACCGGAAAGATCATTATGTATTTGCGCCATAACATTGCCAGGATGCAGCATCGACAATGGACCGAGCTTCTGCTCCATCGCTGAGATCGAACTCATCAGACACAAGGACAGCACAAGCAGCAGCACGCCGGAATGGCGGCTGTTCCAACTTGAAGGCCATCTTCTGTGAATCATCACCATCAGCCCGTAAAAAATACCGGCCAACGGCAGCACAAAATAAAAACGGCCTAATAAATAACCTGCCATACTTGAAAGAGAACGTCCAACCGCAGCCTCGCCGGACAATGCAATGACGGAAATCGTTATCAGCATAATGCCGTAAATTTCATATTTTAGAACACTGCCGAGCAGCGCTTTTTTCTTCTTCTTTTTTCGTTTAGCCACAACAGCCACCCCCGGAACAACATTATACCATATAATGGCGTGGCGTACCTATGTTCTGTTTTGTCAGAAAATGCATCTTTATGTTCTCTGTTCGCATTTCCCTTAAGGATTCCGGGGGTAGTTGTCATCTATCGTAAAACACGACGGCTCCCGGAGCGAATGCCGGGTCCAAATATTTGTCCAGCGGGCAATGAAGCAGCCTTACAATCCGTGCTTGTCCTCCCTCCAGCGGTTCAACCTGCATCAGCATTCCCTGAATGCTGACCTCCCGCAAGGGCTGTGAAAAGTGGATCGCCCCTTCAAAAACTTGTTCCATCGGAAGTACCGTATAGAAGGTCATTGTGTCAGCCCCCCCGGCAGCAATACATCCGTGCTTTGGGGATTATCCTTGGCAATCAGACCATTCAGGTGCGCCAGCGCCGCGCCGATGCCTCCAACCTCATCCATCAGACCATATTTGACGGCATCATAGCCGCCTACAGCTGTGCCGATATCACGGTTAAGCTCCCCTGTCTTAAACATTAAATCTTTAAATTGCTGTTCTGAAATACGTGAATGGGAAGTGACGAATCTGACCATCCTCTCCTGCATGCGCTCCATGTATTCAAAGGTCTGGGGCACACCGATAACAAGCCCGTTCATGCGGATTGGATGAATCGTCATAGTCGCGCTCTCCGCAATAATGGAATAGCTGGAAGACACGGCAATCGGAACTCCGATGCTGTGGCCCCCGCCAATGACTACGGTCACTGTAGGTTTCGACAAGGACGCGATCATTTCTGCAATCGCCAGCCCTGCCTCCACATCACCGCCGACCGTATTCAGAATAATCAGCAGCCCTTTTATATTTTTGTTCTGTTCGGCAGCCACCAGCTGCGGAATAATATGTTCATATTTAGTCGTTTTGTTGTGCGGAGGCAGTACGAAATGCCCCTCAATCTGCCCGATAATCGTTATACAGAAAATATCGGGTTCCCCTGTTGGAACTACCGTCTGCCCCAGCTCCTTCAGAACCCCCACAGTACCCGGTGGGATGGGTTCACTCGTTACGGGCTTTATTTCTCCCGGAAGGATCTCTTCATTCTTGCCAGTATCTGTACCTGCTGTAAAGTCCATTGTGCGCAGTTCACCCTTTCCGCTTACAGCCCTAATCTGCTGCAGCCGTACTATCTTTCAATAGTATGACATTCTAGGGGACTCCCTTATGCAATGAACTTCTATAAAAAATCAGCCTGCTCCTCCTATCTTAATAGTTATCCGCAACGGCTCCCAGCACAGCACCGCGGATATAGGGCTGCCCTTTCAGGTTCTTCAGACCGGCTGCGGAGCCAGTGACCACGACACCCAGAATACGGACATCTCCGGCTTCAGGTTCATTTTTGTCTTTTTTTAAGTATTGTTGGATCCGCTTGTATTCACTGTGGTAATTGTCCTTTAGTTTAAGCCCGTTCTTAATGTGCTCGAGAAAATCATCCGGTGACGCCTCATCCCGGTTAGGCCCGATCCCAAAACCATATACACCAGAGGAAGATGCCATGGGCTCTGGGTCTATCATCCCGCCATTCCCGTCTTCATGGGGTTCCAAATTGAACCATGAGGTTTCATCATACGTATCGACCCAATACCATACAGGTCTCGTTCCTTCAGGCAGCATCTTCTTCACTTCATCAAAGGAATAAGGCTTATCGAAAGATAAAGCCATCTCCATCAGTTCATCAGGCTCCTTCTTCGTAAGCAAAGGAAGGTCGTTCAGGATTTTACCATACTTTACTTGCGGAATATAATAAGCCAGCTCTCTCTGTCCGTTGTAGGGATTGTACTGCCTGTTGTATTCATAACGCTCCACTTTCATCTGCGGGTCAGTCCCACTAAGATGGGTTGTACCCCCATATGCTCCGGTAGCGAACGGAAACCACCACTCGTTGTAATTGAACCATTTTTCATTCCACGGAACAGGTACACCTTCAATGATTTTGTACGTATTCACTTCCATGACACCCGACAGAAATCCACGGTTGTCTCTAAAACCAGACGGAAATTCATTGGGGCTGCTGATCATCATATACATCCATTCGCTGTAGCGGGCCTCAGTCGATCTCCGCTCCACCAGCTGCGCAGCACCGAAGAAAATAGCGGTCAGCGTAAGAATACTAACAATCAGCGAAATGACAATGCTGCGGAACAGGCTTTTGCGTTTGGCTTTTTTCAGTGTATGTACCAGATTCTGATCCTCTTGTTCTTCCCATGGAGCAGTCATTCAGCCTCACCTCCGTAAATTTGTTGAAACTGCTGTCTGGCGCGGTATAGTGAAGCCTTTACCGTCCCTTCCGTTATGCCTAGAAGCGCCGCGATTTGTTTATAGGAGAATTCCATCTCATATTTCAGCAATATCAGCTGGCGGTTCGCCGGATTCAGCTTTCCAAGAACCTTTTCGATAAGCACTTTTTGCTCCTGCTGAAGCAACATTGATTCGGGCAGCTCATTTGCAGGTGCCTCAAGATCGATTTCCTCGGAATACTGGAACCGCGTTTGCCTTCGGCATAAATCATAGTAGCTGTTAATTGCCACCTTGTAGAGCCACGCGCTGATCTTATGTTCGTCAATCCCGTCAAGATACAGCAGTGCCTTGTACACAGTGTCCTGCACGATATCCTCCGCATCGGCGGTGCCAGCGCCCAAGCGGATTAAATACTTGCGGATTTCTGCCATTTTGGATTGAAGCTGCTGCTCCTTCAGTTTCGGGCCCATCTTGCACCTCCTTGGCTATATAACGATTGAAGGGCCTAAATGTTGTCCCTGCCATAAAATTATTTCGGCACATTGGCATCGGAGCCGGACCTGCCATTCAAATTTTGCATAGACACTGGGGATAATACTGCACAACACAAAGACCCCTCCTCCCCAAGAAACCGTCCAATATTTCCGGGGAGAAGGGGCCTTTGGCCCTGCATATTTATATTATAAGAAGCTAGTTGCTTCTTACACTTCCATAATGATCGGGAGGATCATCGGTCTGCGGCGTGTTTGCTCATAGAGGAAACGGCCGAGTGAATCTTTGACGCTTGTTTTGAGCGAAGCCCATTCATTGACCTTCTCGCTCATCAGGCGCTGCAGCGTACTGGAGACAATCCGGTTCGCTTCATCCAGAAGTCCTTCGGACTCGCGCACGTAGACAAAGCCGCGGGAGATAATATCCGGTCCGGATACGATTGCTCCGTTCTGCTTGCTCAGTGTCACAACGACAACAAGGATACCATCCTGGGACAGCAGCTTGCGGTCGCGCAGTACAATATTGCCAACATCGCCAACGCCAAGACCGTCAATCAGCACGTTGCCTGCAGTAACCTTGCCGGCTTTGCGGGCTGATCCGCCCTGAATTTCAACAATTTCGCCGATTTCGGTAATGAAAATGTTGCTTGGTTCCACTCCGACAGATTCTGCCAGAAGCGCATGTTTGCGCTGCATCCGGAATTCACCATGGATAGGAATAAAGTATTTAGGCTTCATCAGGTTGAGCATCAGCTTCAGCTCTTCCTGGCTGCCGTGACCGGAGACGTGAACGCCGGAATTGGAACCGCTGTAAATCACGTTAGCACCAAGACGGAACAATTCATCAATCGTACGGCCTACATATTTCTCGTTACCCGGTACCGGCGTTGCCGCAATGATAACGGTGTCGCCCGGCAGAATATCCACTTTGCGGTGGCTGGAGCGCGCCATGCGTGTAAGAGCTGACATCGGTTCGCCCTGGCTGCCTGTGCACAACACAACTACACGGTTGCCGGCCATTCTATTCATTTCCTCTGGTTCAATCAGCATGCCGTCCGGCACATGCAGATAACCCAGCTCAGAAGCGATGGATACCACATTCACCATACTGCGGCCAATAACCGTAATCTTGCGGCCAGTGGATTCAGCGGCGTTAACCACCTGCTGAATACGGTGCACGTTGGAGGCAAAGGTTGCCACAACAACACGCTGTTCAGCCTTGCGGAAGATATCTTCCAGTACGATGCCGACATTCTTCTCCGAAGGCGTGAAGCCTGGCTTCTCTGCGTTCGTGCTGTCAGACATAAGCGCAAGTACGCCTTTCTGGCCGATTTCAGCCATACGGTGGAGATTGGCAAATTGACCATTGACTGGGGTGTGGTCAAATTTGAAGTCACCTGTATGGACAACATTGCCTTCCGGTGTTTCGATACATACTCCGACGGAGTCAGGAATACTGTGATTGGTTCTGAAGAAGGTTGCTTTCAATGACGTTCCCAGTTCGATTTCCGAATCTTCGTTAATTAGAATCCGTTTCGTTTCTCCGAGCAGATTAGCTTCCTTAAGCTTGTTCTCCACAAGTCCAAGGGTAAGTCTTGTTCCATAAACCGGAACATTCAGGTTCTTAAGCACATAAGACAATCCGCCGATGTGATCCTCGTGTCCGTGGGTAAGCACAATACCTCTTACCTTGTCACGGTTTTCTGTCAGGTACGAAATGTCAGGTATTACAATATCAATACCGAGCATATCTTCCTCCGGGAACTTTAGACCGGCATCCACGACTACAATGTCGTTTCCGTATTGAACGACATACATGTTTTTCCCGATTTCTCCGACTCCGCCCAATGCGAATATCAGCAATTTATCGTTGTTGTTTTTTTTGGACAAATGAATCTAACCCTCCTATGATGTTGGACGTCATACTTTTTATTTGTAAACAATGAGCTTCATTATTTCAGCGGCGCTGAACACATTCTTCAAATTGCCGATAGTTTCCACGATGAACAAGAAATTCCGTAAGTCTGCATAATTACGCAAAGCGAAAAACCCCCGAATTCGGGCAGTGAGCACCTTCTTGAAGCGGACAAACACCGTCAAACTTCACCGCCGCGCCCCTCGCGCGTAAATCTGGCAGCAATTGCACAGACTTATACAAGGACCTATCCTGTCACACAATGTAAAATTACATTGACGGAAGATTACCGCATATTTAATTTTTGCCGCACCCAGTCACTTAAGAACATTATACATGATTTTTTTGGCAAAAGACAAGTCATCGGCTTCGTAAGCCTATTCTTTCCTTAAAGAACCTGCATTATTTGAGGAAAAGACAAGCAGAAGCTATGTTGCAATCCTTAACATTTCCGCTTATTTCACAGCATTTCCCTGTATGAGATTTAACCGCCAGCTTACAGTTTTAATACAAAAAACAAGAAGCCGTTTCCCCACGCGGGAAGCCGGCTTCTTGCTGCAATGCTTATTCAAGAGATTTGACCTTCTAATTCAGCAGCGCTTTAATGAACTCGGCCTCATCTTCGCTCGGTCCCACCAGTGGTAGACGCACGGATCCGACAGGAATCCCCCGCAGTTCCAGTGCATACTTAACAGCCGAAGGGTTCGGCAGCGGCTGCGGGCATTCAAACAACCCTTTGAATACAGGGAACAATTGGCGGTGAAGCTCGCCGGCCCGGTACACATTGCCGGAGATAAAGGCTTCGATCATTTCCGACATCTCAACTCCCACCACATGGCTGGCTACGCTAATAATGCCGTGACCGCCGACGGCAAGTGTTGCCAGTCCCGCAGAATCATCCCCCGAGTATACGTGGAAATCATCCGCACAAGCCGAAGCGATCAGAGTAATCTGATCGACTGAGGCACATTCCTTGGTCGCCACAATATTGGGGATTTCAGCAAGTCTTAATGTCGTCGCCACACTCATGCTTACACTGGTACGGCTTGGAACATTGTAAAGAATACAGGGCAAGGTTGTTTCCGCAGCGATCGCCGAGAAGTGCCGGTACAGCCCCTCCTGGTTTGGCTTATTGTAATAAGGAACGACGAGAAGAACACCATCTACTCCGATTTTCTCCGCTTCCTTCGTAAGATGTATGGAATTCTTCGTGCTGTTGCTGCCCGTTCCGGCAATGATTTTACAGCGTCCGTCCGCTTTCTCCAGAACGTAGGAAAAAAGCCGTAGCTTCTCCTCCTCGCTAAGTGTGGGCGATTCTCCGGTGGTACCACAGACTACCAGCGCTTCGGATTTCTGTTCCTCAATCAAATAGTCAACAAGGCGTGAAGTTGCTTCCCAGTTGATTTCTCCATCCCCGTCAAAAGGGGTTACCATCGCGGTTATTAATCTTCCGAAATCCACTTTGAATTCCTCCTTGTCAGCGGTGCAATTCAAACTTGGCATGCAGTGCGCGCAGCGACTGCACCATATCTTCCTTCTTCACCAGTACCCAGATTGTTGTATTGGAATCGGCAGACTGTAAAATCTGAATGTTCTGCGAGGTTAACGCCTCAACAATGCGCGCCATAATCCCCGGCACGCCGTTAATGCCTCCGCCGATTACCGAGACCTTGGCGCAGCCGGACAAGCTCTTGGGACGAAGCCCCAACTCTTGCAGCGCAGCGATTGCCTGCTCCGATTTGTCATCGTTCACAGTATACAGCGCCTCCGAAGGCGTTACATTGATAAAGTCCACACTGATTTCATTGTCGGCCATGCTTTTGAAGATTTGCAGCTGCACTCCGGTACCGTTGCCGTCCGGACACTCCACAGAGATCTGTGTAATATTGCTGACATAAGCAATCCCCGTAACATAACGGTCCACTACCCCGTGTGAAACATCGCTGAATCCTTCAGGATGGGTGACAAGCGTACCTTCGGCTTCCGAGAACGTTGAGCGCACACGTACAGGAATCTGGGCCTGCATGGCAATTTCCACCGCACGGGGATGTATAACTTTAGCCCCTTGGTAGGCCATGTTGCAGATTTCTGTATAGCTGACATAGGTCAGTTGCTTCGCATCCTCGACAATCCGCGGATCGGCTGTAAGAATCCCGTCCACATCTGTGTAAATATCGACCATATCCGCACGGAGCGCTGCACCAAGCGCAGTTGCCGAGGTATCGCTTCCCCCGCGTCCAAGGGTCGTAAAATCACCGGCTTCGGTCTGACCCTGAAACCCGGTTACTATAACTACTTTATGCTCTCGCAATTCCCGTAGAATGCGTTCGGTCTGCACATCAAGAATTCTTGCGTTGCCGTAGTTGTTGTCGGTAAGGAAGCCAGCCTGTGCGCCTGTAAGCACCGTAGAGCGGATGCCCTCCTGCTCCAGCAGACCACACAGTGTAGTGGCGGAGATTATTTCTCCGCAGCACATCAAGAGATCTTTCTCCCGGTCCGGCAGGGAATTCCCGTTCTGCACTGCCCAGTCAAGCAGCGTGTCGGTTGCGTAAGGCTCCCCTTTGCGTCCCATAGCGGAGACGACAATAACCAGATCAAAGCCGCTGGCCATCTCCCGTTTGACGTGGCGGATGACATGCTCCCTCGCTGCCGGTGTGGACAATGAGGTTCCGCCGAACTTTTGCACCAAAATACCCATTTATAATTCCTCCATTACTTCTCTAAGCAAGCATGCGTTATATGCACTGAAGAACTGTTTCTATCCAAGGAACGGCTCATGTGCGCAAGATCTTTACTTTGAAATGCTGAATATTGGTCAAACCTTCCTCTTAGCAGATTGAAGCGGATTGAAAGTAATAATATAACCTACTCATTTATAAGCCAATTCATTTATTGTCCGCTGTGCGCAATGTCTCGTCCGATATCGACTGCACCAACGCATTAGCCATAATCATCCCTGCGCTTTTTGGGGCAACTATTCCAGGCAGACCTGGAGCCAGCATCGCCTTGATTCCATTCTTCTCCGCATAGCGGAAATCGCATCCGCCCGGGTCGGAGGCCAGATCGATAATTACACAGTGCTTCTGAAGACGTGAAAGTACCTGCGCGGTTATAATCATGCCCGGTACGGTATTAAAGATGAGATCAGCCTCCGGCACATGCAGCAGCAGTTCTCCGGTCATAAATGGCTTCCAGCCCATCTCTTCCGCACGTGCGTAATGCTCTTGCCTCCTGACGCCTATCTTTACTCTGGCACCGAGTCCCTGCAATACCTTTGCCATTGTAAATCCGGTTCTGCCCATGCCGAGCACCATCGAAGAGGAGCCGTGAATTGTAAAATCGGTATTCTGGATAGCCATAACCAGTGCACCCTCTGCTGTTGGGATGGAGTTGTAAATCGCCACATCGTCCCGGTTCAGCAGTTCCACGAGCTTAATCGAATGTCTGGCGCACAGGTTGCGTAAATAACTTTTGGCTACACCGGCATACACTGTGCAGTTCGGCGGCAACGCCGCGATATGTTCGTCAAGCAGCTGTAGGCGATCCGAGGAAAATACGGCATTAATATTTCCTTCCTCGTCACATCCCACCGTAGGCAGCACCAGCACATCCGCGCTGCTGAGCAGTCCGGCCGAAAGCTGAATCATGTTCACTTCCGGACTTGGAGTTTCCCACTTATCAAACCCGGCGGCGCTTACCGTCGCATCCATCTCTACGCATTTACTAATGACCTCCAGCTGTCTTGCGTCCCCGCCCAGGAACACGATCCTGATGCCAGTAAACATAAGGATGACGCTCCTTTCTAATTGCACGGGACCTGCCCAAATCAAGTAATGACAATAGATGCGGCCAGGTCCAACCTTTGGAATGCTAAAAAAGAGCTGAACCGCCCTCAGAATGAGGGCGGCAAAAGTGAAGCCTATGTTCGAGCATGATTACTATATCGAAACATGCTAATTATGCTGAATGAAACCGTTCGATAATCATCGGCTGCAGCTGATTGCCCTGCAAAGCTGCGTAGCAGGCCTCGGGTATGAGATCCATACGCGCTACAAGCGAGTTGGGCTTGCCTACAGGATTATCCTGGCCGAACGGCACAAAATAAATATGTTTGGCTACCAAAAGCTTTGCAATATTCGCCGCATTCAGGCCAAGGCCGTCATTCGTGGAGATGGCCAGCACTAGCGGCCGACCGTTACGCATCTGGGACTTTGCTGCCATCAGTACGGGGCTGTCTGTCATGGCGTTGGCCAATTTGCTCGTCGTATTCCCCGTGCAAGGGGCGATCGTCAGAACGTCCAGCAGCTTGGAAGGACCCAACGGTTCCGCTTCAACAATTGTAGAAATGATATCATTCCCTGTTATATCTTTCAACTGTTTTAACCAATTTTCCGATGTGCCGAAGCGGGTATCCGTGTTCAGCACCGATGCGGAAACAATCGGTACCACATTTGCACCGTCGTCCATAAAGCGCTGAATCTGCGGCATCACTTCGGCAAACGTGCAATGTGAACCGGTAATTGCATAACCTACTGTTTTACCATGCCAATCCATTTATTCGTCCCCCCTGATTGAAGTCTCGTCAGATATCGACTGTACCAGCGCACTACCCATAATAATTCCGGCGCTCTTGGGGGCAACGATCCCGGGCAATCCCGGAGCCAGCATCGCTTTAATCCCGCGCTTCTCCGCATAGCGGAAATCACATCCGCCCGGTGCGGAGGCCAAATCAATAATTACGCAGTGCCTCTGAAGCCGGGATAGTACCTGCGCGGTAATAATCATGCTTGGGATGGTATTGAAGATTAGATCAACATCCGGCACATGAAGCAGCAGCTCACCTGTCATAAAAGGCTTCCAGCCCATCTCTTCCGCCCGCGCATAATGCTCCTGTCTTCTTACCCCCACCTTTACGCTGGAGCCGAGCCCTTGAAGCGCCCGCGCCATCGTAAACCCGGTTCTTCCCATTCCGAGTACCATCGATGTAGAACCATGAATAGTAAAATCGGTATTCTGAATGGCCATAACCAGCGCGCCTTCTGCTGTAGGGATGGAGTTGTATATCGCCACATCGTCCCGGTTCAGCAGTTCCACCAGCTTTAGCGAATGTCTGGCGCACAGACTGCGCAAGTAGCTTTTGGCCATACCGGTATACACCGTGGATCGGGACGGCATCGCAGCGATGTGCTCATCCAGCAGCTGCAGACGGTGGGAGGAGAACAGCGCATTGATATTCCCTTCATCATCACAACCAACTGTTGGCAGTACCAGCACATCCGCATTGCCTAAGAGCTCTGCCGACAGCTCTTCGAGGTTCACCCCCGGGCTAGGGGATTCCCACTTATCGAATCCGGCAGCACTTACCGTCGCATCCATTTCCACACATTTCCGAATCACTTCAATCTGTCTCGCGTCCCCGCCCAGGAACACGATCCTGATGCCAGTAAGCATAGGGATGACGCTCCTTTCCACATACACTATCGACTATAAATCATCTTATGCCGGGGGCCGCCCATGGGTGAAGAGCAGAGAAGAAATACAGGGGAAACTGATAAATGGATTGACTCAATTTAAGGTCAATTCAACAAAAAAAGCCTGCGGAGGAGGCCTTTACAGGCTACATCCGCAAGCTCCAGGTATGAGTAAAACAATAAATTCCGCCTGCTATTTGCCCGTATGGCCAAAGCCTCCGGCGCCGCGTTGTGTCTCGGACAGCTCGTCCACTTCCACCATGTTCACGGACGGCACGGCCTGGAACACCATTTGGGCAATCCGCTCATTGCGTGCGATGGCAAACGGCTCCTGACCCAGGTTAATCAGTAAAACTTTAATTTCACCACGGTAGTCGGCATCAATCGTCCCCGGGGTATTCAGGCAGGTAATGCCGTGCTTTAGAGCAAGGCCGCTGCGCGGACGGATCTGCGCCTCCAGCCCGTCAGGCATCGCCAGTGAGATTCCCGTAGGGATCAGGGCGCGCTCGCCCGGAGCAAGCACAACCTCACCGTCCACAGACGCATACAGGTCATAGCCGGAAGCCTGTTCCGACATTTTGCGGGGCAGCAGCACATCCTCGTTGCCGGGCAGTTTGTTAATTTGAACGTAATAAGACAAGATCATCTCTCCTAACATTAGCAATAGCTTTATCAGAGGAGCCGACCATCGCTAATGCGAGGGGCTCAGCAAACATGTGGTCCAGTAATCGATTGATATCATCCATGGTGACGAGTCCGATTTTGGTGATCATTTCGTCAAGTGTATCATGTCTTCCAAGCATCAGCTCATTTTTGCCAATCCGGTTCATCCGGCTGCTGGTGCTCTCCAGGCTGAGGATCAGGCTTCCCTTGAGCTGCTCCTTGCCTTTTCTCAGCTCATCTTCGCTCAGACCGTTAACGGCAAGATCATGCATCATTTCCTTGATCAGCTCCGTCACCTCTTTGGTCTGCTTCGGCGCAGTGCCGGCATAGACGGTAAACAGGCCGCTGTCTGCCTGGGAGCTGTGATAGGAGTAGACGGAATAGGCTAACCCGCGTTTTTCGCGAATCTCTTGGAACATTCGGGAGCTCATCCCGCCGCCGATAGCATTATTCAGCAGCACCATGGCATATTGCAGCGGTCCGCCGCTTTCTACGCCCGGGAGGGAGAGGCAAATATGGTTTTGCTCCGTCTTCTTGCGGTGAAACAGCAGTTCGCCATGGAAATCAGGAGCTGTCAAAGGCGCCGATTCACCATGGTTATCGAATGATCCGAAATGGGCCTCCAACAGGTCAACCAGTCCGTCATTGATATTGCCTGCTACGCTGATTACCGTATTCTCAATGGTATACTGCTGTTTCATATACGCGTGGAGATCATCGGCCGTCATGTCCGCCAGCCGTTCCTTCAAGCCCAGAATGGAATAAGCCAGCGGATGCTCGCCGTACGCCGCAGCGCACATCAGATCATGCACCAGATCATCCGGCGTATCCTCGCACATGGCGATTTCCTCCAGGATGACATTTTTCTCCTTGGCCAGCTCTTCGGCATCAATCCGCGAGCGGAAAAACATATCGGACAGCACATCCACGGCTATCGGCAGATGCTCATCCAATACTTTTGCATAATAACATGTATATTCCTTCGAGGTAAATGCGTTGACGTTGCCGCCAATCGCATCAAACTGCTCGGCAATATCTTTGGCACTGAACCGGTCGGTGCCTTTAAAAAGCATGTGTTCGATAAAATGGGAAATCCCGTTATTCAGCGGGTTCTCATTGCGGGAGCCATTCTTGACCCAGATTCCAAAGGAAACGGAGCGTCCGGTAGGAATTTTCTCCGTAACCACCCGCAGGCCGTTCGATAATACTATTTTTTCCACTTCTACGTCCTCCTGGCATAGCCCTGTATCTATCTTTGTATTTGTTACGCGCGACTCTTATCCTACCAGAAATTAACCGCTCACTCAACTTCTGAAGGGGCCAGCCGCTCCGCTGACAGTGTTTCACTGACCGTACCCAGCTGAAGACCTTTAGCTTTAATCCCCCGGATCATGCCTCTCAGCGCTTTGGAAGAGGAAGCCGTCGGATGCATCAATATCAATGTACCCGGCTCGGACTGGCTGCTGATTTTGGCGACAACGGATTCTGGAGAAGGGTTGCGCCAATCGACGGTATCCAGTGTCCACAGCACCGTTTTCAGCCCCAATGAGGCGGCGATATCCACTGTTTCCTGATCAAAATCACCGGACGGAGGCGCAAACCAGGTATTGGTTACTCCAAGACTCTCTTTCAGCAGACTCTTTGTTTTCTCAATCTCGGCGGTCGCCCGGGCCCGGCTTAAAGTGCTCATATCGGGATGGGTATACGCATGATTCTCCATCTCATGCCCGCGTTTCAGCATTTCGGCCGCAAGCTCCCGGTTATGGCTAAGCCAGCTTCCATCCAGAAAAAAGGTCACCTTTACCTTTTCCTCATCCAAAATGTTAAGCATCGGTATAATGAATTGATTGCCCCATGCTACATTGATCATCAGCGAGACCATAGGCTTGGCGGGATTGCCCCGGTAAATCGGGTGAGCACCCAGATCATTCAGTGACACCTTCGGCGGGATTTGCCGGTACACCCATTTGAGGCCCTCTCCCGGCCCCTGCAGCAGTGTATTACGGTACGTGGCCTCTACATCAACCTCAAGGCCATTATAACCCGGAATTGCCTTCCACACCCGGTCCACGGCAGCATCCACCGGTGCGGCATTCAGCTTAGCCGCTTTGCTCTCAATCAAAGAACGCAGCTCCTGGTCACGCTCTTTCGGAATGTTACTCCACACAGCCAGTCCATCCTGCGGCTTAAGCTCAGCCAGCATTTCCTTCACCGGTCCGTATGTACTGCCAAGACCGATTACCACAGCAATACAGGCAAGCACAAGCGCTGCTTTTTCCGTCTTCATGACGCATTTCCTCCCCGGCAGAAACGTCTCACGCTCGTCCCGCACAGGGTGCTAGGACGCTTTGTCCCAGCCTATGTAGGTTTGGAGAAGAATATGCATACAGCTTGCACTTGAAGCAAATTAAAATAACCCCACAAAGTGGGGCCCGGGCTGTAAAGATAATCCAGATACATCGTTATATCAAGTGGAAACAACTTCGCCGTCCTTAAAAGGAAGGTATCCGTTTCAGCGAGATATATAAGGATAATTTATAGCGTGAAGCATATAAATTCCTATATTTTTAAAAAAGAGCCAGAATGCATACGCTTCTGTCTCTTCTCAATTATACAATTGACGCTTTTGCCAAAAGGGTGAGTCCGGCTTACGCCTTTGCTCCGCTTTCCGAAGTCAATACCGCTTTGCGCGATAGATTCACACGGCCCTGCTGGTCAATTTCGGTTACTTTTACAGTGATGGTGTCGCCGATGGCAACTACATCTTCCACCTTGGCTACGCGCTCAGTGGAGAGCTGGGAAATATGCACCAATCCGTCTTTACCCGGAATCAGTTCAACAAATGCGCCGAACTTCTCGATGCGTCTAACGGTACCCACATAAATTTCGCCGACCTGCACTTCACGCACAATGCCTTCGATAATGCCGCGGGCTTTCTGAATCATTTCTTCGTCCGAAGATCCGATAAAGACACGGCCATCCTGTTCGATGTCGATCTTCACGCCGGTTTCTTCAATGATTTTATTGATAATCTTACCACCTGCACCGATAACATCACGGATCTTGTCCGGATTGATATTGATGATAATGATCTTAGGAGCGTATTTGGACAAGCTTGGTCTAGGCTCGGAGATAGCCTCCATCATTTTGCCCAAGATGAACATACGTCCTTCTTTAGCCTGCTGCAAAGCATCCTGCAGGATTTTACGGTCGATGCCGTCGATTTTGATATCCATCTGGATCGCCGTTACACCTTCAGCCGTACCTGCTACCTTGAAGTCCATATCGCCAAGATGATCTTCCATTCCTTGAATGTCCGTTAAGATCGAGACATGCTCTCCATCTTTAATCAGACCCATCGCTACTCCCGCTACAGGGGCTTTGATCGGCACACCCGCATCCATCATTGCCAAAATGCTCGCGCAGATACTTGCCTGGGAAGTAGATCCGTTGGATTCAATCGCTTCAGATACCAAACGGATGGTGTACGGGAATTCAGTTTCACTAGGAATGACTTTGGACAACGCGCGTTCTCCAAGGGCTCCGTGGCCAATCTCGCGACGTCCCGGTGCTCTAAGCGGACGTGCCTCCCCTACGCTGAACGGAGGGAAATTGTAGTGATGCATAAACCGTTTGGTTTCTGCCGGATCAATACCGTCAAGAATCTGTACATCACCCAGTGCACCCAGTGTACATACGCTAAGGATTTGTGTTTGTCCACGGGTGAATAGTCCGGATCCGTGCGTACGCGGAAGCAGAGAAGTATCGCATTCAATCGGACGGATTTCATCCAGCTTGCGGCCATCCGGGCGAACCTTATCATGTGTAATCAAACGTCTGACTTCATCCTTCACGATATCATGCAGGACTTCCTTCACATCTTTAAGAAGTTCAGGTGTCTCTATGTATTTCTCTACGAAATACTCCACCGTTTCATTGTTGACCAAGTCGATGGCATCCTGACGGGCATGCTTCTCGGCAATTTTCACGGCATCTACGAGACGGCTTTCCGCATAAGCGCGAACCTCTGTGTTGACATCAGCGTTAACCGCATGCAGCTTCACAGCCATCTTCTCTTTGCCGGCAACTGCTACCAGCTGCTCAATTGTTGCTACGATCTTGCGGACTTCATCATGACCGAACATGATGGCTTCCAGCATTACATCTTCCGGCACTTCATTGGCTTCCGCTTCCACCATCATGATGGCGTCTTTAGTTCCCGCTACCACCACGTAGATGTCACTTGCCGCCTGCTGTGCAACGTCAGGATTAATGATGAATTGACCGTCAATGCGGCCGACAGCCACACCGCCGATAGGACCATTGAAAGGAACATCGGAAATACTGAGTGCTGCGGAAGTACCGATCATAGCAGCAATATCCGGCGCACAATCCTGATCCACGCTCATAACCATATTCAATACTTGCACGTCATTGCGGAATCCTTCCGGAAACAGCGGACGAATCGGACGGTCAGTCAGACGGCTGGACAAAATAGCCTTCTCACTTGGTCTGCCTTCGCGTTTAATAAATCCGCCCGGGATTTTACCCACTGCGTATAATCTTTCTTCATAGTTAACCGTAAGCGGGAAAAAATCCAGATCTTTAGGTTCGCTTGACGCTGTAACCGTACACAATACAGCAGTATCTCCGTAACGAACCATTACGGCTGCGTTCGCTTGTTTGGCCAGACGGCCTGTTTCCAGCACAAGGCGTCTTCCGCCAAGCTGCATTTCTACACGTTGTTCCATAAAATCCCTCCTTGAATGGTAGTAGACCCGCTGTACATTATCGCAGGTTCAATGATTGTCATTGGTGAAACGGATGTCTTGATCACTTTGGGGTCAAGGGCCGGTTCTCTATGTTTTATACAAGCAAAAACGGCTTGTCCTCCATAAGAGGTAAAATAGCCGTTTTTGCGAATAAGTTAAGCTTGCCTAATTGTAAAAGTTTTCCCTAAATTTTCAAAAAGCAACCCGGCTGTCCCGCTGTCGCTCCGAGAAGGACATACGGTATACAACCAGGCTGCTTTAAGGGTAATCTTATGGAAAATTAACGACGCAATCCCAGTTTTTCGATCAGGGCGCTGTAACGTCTGATGTCTTTGTTCTTCAAATACGCCAGCAGTTTACGACGTTGTCCAACCATCTTCAGCAATCCGCGACGGGAATGATGATCCTTCTTGTGCGTACGCAAGTGGTCAGTCAAATTAACGATGTTCTCCGTAAGGATAGCAACTTGCACCTCAGGGGATCCAGTATCGGATTCATGAGTTTTGTGCTCGTCGATCAATTGGTGTTTACGTTCTTGAGTCAATGCCATCCTGTTCACCTCCTTCATTATAATCGCCAGTAGCCTCGTCACCGTCGGTGAGAACGAGCAACCAAGCTATGGTTATGATGCTGTTTTTCCAGCAACGTTAATCAGTATAGCATTATCGGAAAGAAAAGTAAACGGCTTGTCCCGTGCAGATTAAGAATGATAGCCCAGCAGCTCTTTGGCCGTTTCGGCATCTGCAGCAATCTGTGAAATCAGGGCATCAATCGACTCAAACTTACGCTCAGGCCGGATAAAGGAGACCAGTTCTACCTTAAGTTCCTCTTCATAGATGTCTCCTGCAAAATCAAACAGATGCACCTCAAAGCTCGGGGCAATCATCCCCTCATGGAACGTAGGCTTCACGCCGACATTCATTACGCCGTACAGGACGTCTTCCTTATAAAAGACCCGCACTGCATACACCCCTTTAGCCGGGATGACATAACGGTCTTCCAGCTGAAGATTTGCAGTCGGAAAACCAATCGTGCGGCCTCTCTTCTCCCCGTGCCCTACAACTCCGCGCAGATGATAGCAGCGCCCAAACCATGCGTTGGCCAGGGTTAGATCTCCGTTCTGGAGGCTCTTTCGAATGCCGGAGCTGCTTACCTTCTCTCCTTCAAGCAGAAAAGGAGGCACTGTCTCCACATTCATCACACCGTTCCCCAGCTCACGGAGCATATCGGCATCCCCTTCGCCCATGTAGCCAAAGCGGAAATCGAAGCCGATAACTGCAGTTACAATATGCAGCGGCAGCAGCATTACAGAGACAAAATCCTGCGGGCTAACCCGGGACAGCTGCTCATTAAATTCAATTATATACAAAATATCGACCCCCATGCCGGCAAGCAGTTCCTGCTTGTCCTTCGCCGGGGTCAAATATCCATCATAGTCACCTTTGCCCATTACATCCTTGGGATGAGGATGAAAGGTCATGACTGCTGCCGGTACGCCTTGTTTACGGGCCAGAGCTACAGCGGAAGTAATGACGCTGGCATGTCCGCGGTGCAGTCCGTCAAACTGGCCCAGGGCAGTCACTTGCGGCTGCGCCCACTGCGCTGCGGTCTCCGCTGGCATTGGATAACTTAAGGTTACGGTTCTCACGCTGTTTCTCACCTACAATTCACTAATAAAATTAATATTATGCTTGTGCGAATACCTTTACAGGGGCTATTGCTCCTGTGTCATCCAATTCATAAATGCCCAGGAACACTCCCTGTAGATCATACAGCCGAAAATGTCCGGCCTGCTTTACTTCAGGTGCTACGTAACGTGTTGAAAGGCGCTGCCCCTGCAGGGCGGCCTTCCTCTTCTCATCCATTACCGAATGCCGGGACAGATGAGAAATCGCATCATCCGCCGCGATCAGATGTTCATCGAGTGTGCCTGCTTCTTTATGCTCGGCAATTTGCTCAAGAGTTAGACAGTGACTGGCAGATATCCCTGCGGACATCGTCCGTTCCAGCTTGACCATCACACCGGGCACTCCAAGCGCCCGGCCGATATCTACGCAAAGCGTACGGATGTATGTACCCTTGGAACACAGCACACGGAAGGTAATATCGGGATAATTGCCGCTATACACCATATCCGTCATCTCAATTTCGTAAATCTCCACTTCACGGCTCTTGCGCTCTACAGTCTTGCCTTCTCTAGCCAGCTCATAGAGGCGTTTGCCTTCCACTTTCACCGCCGAGTACATCGGGGGAACCTGAGAGATTACTCCTTTAAAGGAGTTCAGTACCGCCAGAACTTCTTCCCCGGTAACTTTCACTTCATCTACAGTTTCCGTAATGGTTCCGGTTAAGTCTTCGGTATCGCTTGCCATACCTAGTCTCAATGTGGCCACATATTCCTTAGGCAGCTCCTGGATATACTCCACAACCCGGGTTGCCCTTCCAAGACAAAGCGGCAATACGCCTGTCACTTGAGGATCCAGAGTTCCGGTGTGTCCGATACGCTTCATGCCAAGAATCCGCCGGGCTTTGGCTACAACATCATGTGAAGTGTACCCTGCTGGCTTAAAAACAGCCAAAACACCTGTAAGCTCACTCATAAAAGACGTCTGACCTCCTCCAGCACCCGTGGTATTGCCTGCTCCAGCGTCCCCTCAACCCGGGCACCTGCTGCGCGGGTATGTCCGCCGCCTCCAAAGACTTGAGCCAGCGCCGCGACATCGACCTTGCCGGCCGAACGCAGGCTGACCTTCACAGCAGTCTCATCGATGACCTTGAACAGCATGCCGACCTCCACACCGCGGATATTACGCGGATAATTAACAATGCCTTCAAGATCCTCATTGGCGGCATTACATTCGAGCATATCCTGTGGTGTTACATAAACCCAGGCAACATCGCCCTGCGGAGTTAATTGCAAAGTGTTCAGTGCCCGGTTCAGCACCTTCACCTGAGCTAATGTCATTTCCTCCAGCAACGTCTCCGCCAGCTCGGGACCGTTAACTCCCAGTGCCAGCAGCTCAGAGACAGCCGCCATCACTTTAGGTGAGGTATTCGTGTAGCGGAAGCCGCCTGTATCGGTCAGCAATCCTGTATAGATTGCTGTAGCAATATCTATATCCCATTCCACCTCAAACGTCTTCAGCAGGTCGAACAAAATTTCTGCAGTCGCAGCAGCGTCCGGCTTAATCAGCGTAACGAATCCGTAACCGTTATTGGTGGGATGATGGTCAATGTTTGCGATAAGGGCATCCTGAGCAAAAAAGCGCTGGGTCAGCCCCACACGCTGAAAATCTGCACAATCGACGCAAATGACATTACTGTACGTCCGGGGCAATTCACCGTCCGCCAGATTGACAATCTCATCGGCATGCCATAAATATTCCATCCGTTTGGGAATCGGGCCTTCATTCAGCATAGTATATTTTTTGCCCAGACATGAGAGAAGCCAGCCCACCGCGAGGGTGGAGCTGACTGCATCTCCGTCCGGCTGAACATGCGACACTACAAGATAATCGTCGTGTTCCAGCAGAAACTTACGGGTCTGCTGGAGACTTTGTTCATAGCTCTGCATTCGCCGTCTCCTTTATGTTTCCTAACTTTCTTCGTTCTTGCCGATCTCGCCGAGCAGCTTCTCAATATGACTTCCGTAAGCAACGGATTCGTCTATCTTGAAGATCAGCTCAGGCGTGTGGCGCAGGCGGATCGCCTTGCCAAGCTCGGAGCGGAGAAAGCCATTGGCTTTCTCAATCGCTTTTAGCGAATCGCTCTTCTGCTCTTCGTCTCCGAACACGCTCAGGTATACCTTGGCCTGCGAGAGATCGTTCGTTACATCTACCCCGGTTACTGTTACGAACCCGATGCGCGGGTCCTTCAGTCCGCTTTGGATAAGCTGGCTCAGCTCTTTCTTGATCTGTTCGCCAACCCGTCCCGCTCTGATTTTAGACATCTATATTCACCTCTTCGCTTAGCGCTCTACCGTTTCCATAATGAACGCTTCGATAATGTCGCCCTCTTGGACGTCATTATAGCGTTCCAAAGTTATGCCGCATTCATAACCCTGCGCCACTTCTTTGGCATCATCTTTGAAACGTTTTAAGGTGTCGATCTTGCCTTGGAAGACAACGATACCGCTGCGGATCAAGCGCATTTCGGCATTGCGGGCAATTTTGCCTGAAGTAACCATACAACCTGCAATGGTACCCACTTTGCTGATTTTGAAGACGTTACGCACTTCTGCATGACCGATAACATTCTCTTTATAGATGGGATCAAGCATCCCTTTCATCGCACTTTCAATTTCCTCAATTACGTTGTAGATGATGTTGTGCAGACGAACATCCACTTTTTCTTGCTCGGCAGCCGCTTTCGTCTGGGCATCCGGACGAACATTGAAGCCGATAACAATAGCATTGGATGCAGCAGCAAGTGTGATATCAGATTCCGTAATGGCACCTGCACCGCTGTGAATGATCTTCACGCGTACACCTTCGACTTCGATCTTGGCCAAAGAGCCCTTCAGCGCTTCAACCGATCCCTGCACGTCCGCTTTAATGATTACGTTCAGGTCTTTGATCTCGCCATCCTTGATGTGCTTGAACAGGTCATCCAAGGTTACACGGGTATTCGTGTTCAGCTCGGATTGGCGCTGGGTTGTAGAACGTCTGTCCGCGATAGCACGGGCTTTACGCTCATCTTCAAAGGCCATAAACGGATCGCCTGCCTGAGGCACCTCAGTCAAACCGGTAATTTCCACTGGTGTGGAAGGACCTGCTTCCTTGATCTTGCGTCCTTTGTCATTAACCATGGCGCGTACGCGTCCGAAGCAGTTACCTGCTACAAAGGCGTCCCCGACTTTCAGCGTACCGTTCTGCACGAGAATACGGGCAACCGGTCCACGGTTCTTGTCAAGCTCAGCTTCGATTACAGTACCGCGTGCCCGTTTGTCCGGGTTAGCCTTGTACTCATTCACTTCAGCAACGAGCAGGATCATTTCCAGCAGTTCTTCCAGGTTGATGCGCTGTTTGGCGGACAGGTTAACGAAGATGGTATCTCCGCCCCACTCTTCCGGAACCAGCTCATAGCTTGTTAGCTCCTGCTTTACCTTATCAGGGTCTGCACCCGGCTTGTCGATTTTGTTGACTGCAACGATAATCGGAAGACCTGCAGCTTTTGCATGGTTGATGGCTTCAACCGTCTGAGGCATTACACCGTCATCGGCAGCAACTACAATAATCGTCATATCTGTTACTTGGGCACCACGAGCACGCATCGCAGTGAACGCTTCGTGACCCGGTGTATCCAGGAATGTGATTTTCTTGTGGTTGATTTCAACTTGATAAGCACCGATATGCTGAGTAATTCCGCCAGCTTCGCCGCCAGTTACGTTCGTGGAACGAATGGCATCTAGCAGTGTTGTTTTACCATGGTCAACGTGACCCATGATCGTTACTACTGGAGGACGAGCCTGAAGATCCTCTTCGGAGTCGTTCTCTTCAACGGTCTCGAAGCTGTCTTCATCCACTGGAATCTTCACTTCAACTTCTACACCGAACTCACCGGCCAGCAGCAGAATGGTGTCAATATCAAGTTCCTGGTTGATGGTTGCCATAACACCCATCGAAATCAGCTTCTTGATCACTTCAGAAGCATCCTTATGAAGCAGCTTGGCAGTTTCACCAACGGTCATGCTGCCGCGTACGATAATTTTCTTCGGTGTGTTGTCAATCTTCTCGCGGCGTTCCATTGACTGGTTTCTGCCACGGTTGTTCTTGCCGCCACGGCCGCGGTAGTTGCCGCCTTTGCCGTCTTCAAAACGCTTTTGGCCGCTGTTGTTGTTCGGTCTGCCGCCTGTAGTGTTTCTCTTAGCGCCTCTGTCACCGCCACCGCCGCGGGAGAAGTCTCCGCCGGTGCCGCCGCCTTGAGCTTGCGGACGGTTCTCGCCAGTGCGTGGTGCACCGCCTTGAGCTTGCGGACGGCTGCCAGTGGAGCCGCCTTGCGGACGGTTGCCGCCAGTCGAGCTGCCTTGCGGACGGTTACCGCCGGTCGAGCTGCCTTGCGGACGGTTGCCGCCGGTCGAGCTGCCCTGCGGACGGCTGCCGCCAGTCGAGCTGCCCTGCGGACGGCTGCCGCTAGTAGAGCTGCCTTGCGGGCGGCTGCTGCTAGTGGAGCTGCCTTGCGGGCGGCTGCCAGTGGAGCTGCCTTGCGGGCGGCTGCCAGTGGAGCTGCCCTGAGGGCGGGAATTTTGAGTGGAGCCTGTTGTTGTTCTGCGGGAATCTTGTCCGCTTTGGGGCCTTGGGGACGTCGTCGATTGGTTGTTGTTTTGGTTACTGTTCATACCTACCTGCTTTTCCGGTTGATTTTTGTTGGCATTCTGAGCACTTTGAGGTTCGGCTGTTACCGAGCCGGTAGTTACCGGACGGCTGCTGGTGCCGGGATCCCGCTTGGCTGCAGCGTTTGACTTAATATCCTTGAAGAACTGTTCTACTTTGGTCACAGAGCCATTCTCCATGACACTCATATGATTATTCACAGGGACATCCAAACGCTTCAGAATTGTAATAATTTCTTTACTGCTCATGTTCAGAGACTTCGCGTATTCATACACGCGCAGTTTATCTTTATTGTCTTCTTTAGTCAATAACTCCACCTCCGACAGTATCTCCGAGTTGCTTGGAGATCATTTCCGCGAATCCTTTATCCGTAACGGCCAGCACAACGCGCTGGTCTTTACCAATACTTGCACCGAGTTCATCCCGGTGAAATGCGATTACTAGTGGAATATCGTAGGTTCCGCATTTATCACGGAACTTTTTTTGGGTATTATCTGAAGCGTCACCCGCCAGAACGACCAGCTTCGCCTCTGAAGACCGTACCGCTTTAAGCACGGCCTCATCGCCGGTGACAATCTTGCCTGCTCTCATCGCAAGCCCTAAATAAGAAAGTGCCTTACTCATCGTCCTCACTATCCTTTGCTGCCAAAAATTGCTCCTCCACGGATGCAAAATCCCGGGCAAGCTGGGCATAGATTTCAGGACTCACTTGACATTTTAACGCACGGTCAAGTGCTTTATTCTTTTGTGCCAGTTTAAAGCATTCAAGCTTGCCGCAGATATAAGCGCCCCGGCCTGACTTTTTGCCTGTCAGGTCGATCAGCACTTCGCCCTCGGGCGTTCTAACCACGCGAATCAGCTCTTTTTTGGGCATCATCTCCTGGCTGGCAACGCACTTGCGCAGCGGCACCTTTCTTTGCTTCATCATAAACGCCTCCCCTCTAGTGAGCAGGTTAATTAATCAATGGAGACGGAATCCTGATGCATTTCATCGCTTACCGTTCTAGGTCTGCCGTATTCCTGCTCTGCCTGGGTCTCGCTCTTGATATCAATTTTCCAGCCGGTCAGTTTGGCAGCAAGACGGGCATTCTGCCCCTTGATGCCGATCGCCAGCGACAATTGATAATCAGGCACGATGACACGGGCCATTTTTTCCGCTTCAAAGACCTGAACTTCAAGCACTTTGGACGGGCTGAGCGCGTTGGCCACATATTCCTGTACAGCCTCAGAATAACGGACAATGTCAATTTTCTCGCCGCGCAGCTCTGTGACGATGGTCTGCACGCGTGTGCCTCTTGGGCCTACGCAGGAGCCAACCGGATCCACTTCGGGATTGCGCGAGAAGACGGCAATTTTCGAACGGAAGCCTGCTTCGCGGGCCACAGAACGAATTTCAACCACGCCGTCAAAAATTTCCGGAACCTCCAGCTCGAATAGACGCTTCAACAATCCGGGATGACTGCGGGACAACATAATCTGCGGCCCTTTGGTCGTATTCTCCACCTTGGTGATATAAGCCTTGATGCGCTCGCTTTGCTTGAACTTTTCTCCAGGCATCAGCTCGCTGAGCGGCAGAACCGCTTCGATTTTGCCAAGGTCAACATAGATGTTGCGCATATCCTGGCGCTGTACAAGCCCGGTAACGATATCATCTTCCTTGTCGATAAAAGCGTTATAGATAAGTCCGCGCTCCGCTTCACGAATACGCTGGGTGACTACCTGCTTGGCAGTCTGGGCAGCAATACGGCCGAAATCGCGCGGTGTTACTTCAAGCTCAGCGATATCCTCAAGCTGGAAGTGCGGGTTGATTTCCCGTGCAGCCGGCAGTGAGATTTCGGTCCGGGTATCCAGAACCTCTTCAACAATCAGCTTGCGGGCAAATACCTTGATTACGCCAGTGTTGCGGTTCATGTCCACACGCACGTTTTGCGCCGCATTAAAATTGCGTTTATAGCTGGAGATCAGCGCAGCTTCGATGGCTTCAAACAACACATCCTTGCTGATGCCTTTCTCCCTCTCCAGTTCATTCATAGCTTCGATAAAATCCATACTCATGAAAATCCGGTCCCCCTTTCAAGACGTTAAAAAATAATGGCCAATCTCGCGCTGGCGACTTTGGCATACGGTACTACATGTTCTTTTTTGCCCGCGGAGATGAGCAGTTCCTCGTTCTCGAATGAGAGCAAACGACCTTCGAATTCTTTGAGTCCCTGAATCGGCTCATAAACTGTCACATACACGTCTTTGCCTACCGCTTTGGCAACATCCGCCGCTTTCTTAAGCGGGCGCTCAGCACCCGGCGAGGAAACCTCAAGGAAATAAGCCTCGGGTATAGGATCATTCTCGTCCAGCTTCGAGCTGAAATATTCGCTGATGGCACCGCAGTCGTCAATATCTATGCCGCCTTCTTTATCTACGAATATGCGCAAAAACCAGTTGGAGCCTTCCTTCACGTATTCAACGTCCACCAGTTCGAAACCATTGTCCTCGAGATAGGACCCGAGCATCTGCTCTACCGTTTGTTTAATTTTGGATTTGGGTGTGCTCAAAAGAAATTAACCTCCACGAACTTGTCTTTTGCTATATACCAAAGATAAAGAGTGGGTTTCCCCACTCTTTACACAACGGACTTATCTCATTATTACCAAAAAAATTATACCATAGTGCATCAGCACTGACAAGTGCTAGCCCTTGACTGCCTCTTTTCAGGCATCCAATTTGTAGTTTAAAACAGGGATAGCTGGTTGCTTTCCGGCAGGCCGCGGAAGCAGCCCATCCCGGTCAGCAGCTCAATTACCGTCTTACTCGCCTTGGACTTCTGCTGAAAATCCTCGATGGAGAGGAACTCTCCGGCATCCTTGGCGGCGGCAATGTTATAGGCGGCATTCTCACCAATTCCCGCGAGTGCAGAGAACGGTGGAATGAGGCTTTTGCCGTCAACGGTAAATTTGTTAGCATCGGAACGGTACAAATCAATATTTTTGAAAGTAAAACCTCGGGCTGTCATCTCAAGCGCCATTTCAAGAATCGGCAGCATCGCTTTTTCCTTTGGAAGCGCCTGGAAGCCCTTCTGTTCAATATCTACAATCTGGCGGGCGATGGCTTCGTAACCCTGGCAGCAAAGTTCAATATCAAAATCAGCCGCCCGCACCGTGAAGTATGTCGCATAATATTCAATAGGATGATACAGCTTGAAGTAGGCGGTACGGACCGCGGAAATAACATAGGCGGCGGCATGCGCCTTCGGGAACATGTACTGGATCTTCAGGCAGGAATCAATGTACCACTGAGGAACCTTGCACTTTTTCATTTCCTCGATCCATTCAGCAGACAGCCCTTTCCCCTTACGTACGCTCTCAGTAATTTTGAAGGCCAGTCCCGCATCCATTCCAGCCTTGTAAATCAGGAACAGCATAATATCATCGCGGCAGCCGATAACTGTCTTGATGTTGCAGGTGTTGTTCTTGATCAGTTCCTGGGCATTGCCGAGCCAAACTCCCGTACCATGCGACAGCCCGGAGATTTGCAGCAAGTCGGCAAAGCTGGAAGGCTTCGACTCCACCAGCATCTGGCGGACAAATTTCGTACCCATTTCCGGAACTCCGTAGGTAGCCACAGGGGTCCGGATCTGGTCAGGCCTTACTCCAAGCGCATCAGTAGAGTTGAACATGCTCATGACCTTCGGATCGTTCATCGGGATGGTTGTAGGGTCCACTCCTGTTAAATCCTGCAGCATCCGCATCATTGTCGGATCATCGTGGCCCAGAATATCGAGCTTTAGCAGGTTGGCATCAAAGGCGTGATAGTCAAAGTGGGTGGTCTTCCATTCCGCATTGACATCATCTGCCGGGAATTGCACCGGTGTAATATCCTCTATCTCCATATAATCCGGCAAAACGACAATACCACCGGGATGCTGGCCAGTGCTTCGCTTGACCCCGGTGCAGCCCGCGGCCAGACGTCCCACTTCTGCTCCCCGCCAGCGCTTCTGATGATGTTCCTCATATTTCTTCGTGAATCCAAAGGCAGTTTTCTCTGCTACCGTACCGATGGTGCCGGCACGGAATACGTTGTCCGGACCAAACATTGTTTTGGTAAAGTTATGGGCGTTCGGCTGATATTCACCCGAAAAGTTAAGGTCGATATCGGGAACCTTATCGCCCTTAAAGCCCAGAAACGTTTCAAAGGGGATATCCTGGCCTTCACCCTTGAGCTTGCCGCCACAGTCCGGGCAGACCTTGTCCGGCAGGTCAAAGCCGCTTGGCACGCTGCCGTCGAGGAACCATTCACTATGCCGGCATTCCGGATTTACACATATATAATGAGCTGGCAGCGGATTTACCTCGGAGATTCCGAGGAAGGTGGCAACTACAGACGATCCTACCGAACCACGGGAACCTACGAGGTAGCCATCCTTATTCGACTTTTTCACAAGACGCTCAGAAATCAGATAGTTGGCAGAGAAACCAAATTTAATAATCGGCGCCAGCTCTTTTTCCAGCCGGGCAACGACAACCTCAGGCAATTCCTCACCATAGATTGATTTTGCCGTCTCATAGCAGGTGTTGCGGATTTCGTCATCAGCGCCATCGATAATCGGCGTAAACAGCTGGTCCGGGAACAGGTCATATTCCTCAAAGCGGTCAGCCAGCTCCACCGTATTGGTGACGACAACTTCCATCGCTTTTTCCGCGCCCAGGAATTCGAATTCGGCCAGCATTTCTTCCGTGGTGCGGAAATGGGCATCCGGCTTGCGCTGGTCTTTGAGCGGGCTAAATCCTGTAATCCCGTGGATCGTAATATCGCGGAACAGCTTGTCCCGCGGCTCCAGATAATGCACATTGCCTGTTGCAATGACCGGCTTGTTCAGCTGTTCGCCGATTTCACAAACCTTGCGCACTACGCCCCGCAAATCCTCTGCGCTGGCCACGAATCCCTTGTCCACCAAATGCATGTACATCGTCAGCGGCTGAATCTCCAGAATATCGTAGAACTGGGCAACCTCCATCGCTTCTTCAGTAGACTTATTGAGCACAGCCTCAAAGAACTCTCCCCGTTCGCAGCCGGAAATGACCAGCAGACCGTCCCTGTGCTCTTCGAGCTTGGACTTAGGAATGCAGGGAACGCGCTTGTAATACTCCGTATGCGACATGGATATCAGCTTGTAAAGGTTCTTCTTGCCAGTCGGGTTGAGTGCATAGATGCCGCAGTGAAACGGCCGGGTGTTCGACAAATCATTGCCTACATAATCATTCAGACGGTCAAGCCGGGTCATCCCCTTCATCTTCTCGGCATCAGCCAGCAGACCATTCAGAATACCTCCCAGGGCAATGGTATCATCCACCGCACGGTGATGGCTTTCCAGCAGAACCTTATATTTGTCGGCGAGTGTATTCAGCCGGTGGTTCTTCATGCTCGGATACAACAGACGTGCAAGTTCCAACGTATCCAGGGAAGGATTGGGCAGCACAGGCAGACCCAATTTCACCAGGGAAGCCTGAATGAACCCCATATCAAATCTGGCATTATGGGCAACCAGGATACTGTCGCCTATGAACTCGACGAATTTCTTCAGCACCGGCTCCAAATCAGGAGCGTCCTTAACCATCTCATCAGTAATATTAGTCAGCTGCTGAATATGGTATGGAATTTTCTCATGCGGATTCACGAACGTTGAGTAGCGGTCGATCTCCTGGCCGCCGGTCATTTTAATCGCAGCAAGTTCGGTAATATTATTCCGGGTGATCGACAAACCGGTGGTTTCTATATCGAATACGACATAGGTGGCGGTCTTCAGGTCCAGCGGCTGCGCGTTCTCCACAATATTTACCGAGTCATTCACCACATTGGCCTCGACGCCGTAGATCATTTTGATCTTATGCTTATGTGCAGCATGATTGGCGTCCGGAAAGCTCTGCACAACCCCGTGGTCAGAGACGGCAATTGCCGGGTGCCCCCACTTTGCTGCGGTCTTGACATACGCGTCAATAGGCGCCACTGCGTCCATCGTGCTCATAGTCGTGTGCAAATGGAATTCTACCCGCTTCTGCTTCGCATTATCCTTACGTGCCGGCGGTGCCGATACTTCGTTCAGATCCGATGGAATCATTACCAGCTCCGGAATCTGCATAAAGCGGTCATATTCAACCTTGCCGCGCGCTCTAACCCATTTGCCGTTGGCCAGTTGGCCCATAACCTTCAGATCTTCTTTGGTCTTCGCAAACATCTTCATTTGCAGAGAATCAGTAAAGTCTGTGATGCAGAAGGTGAACAAGGTATTGCCGTTGCGCAGCTCCTTGCTGTCCAGTCCGAAGATCGTACCCTGAATCGTGATTTTCTTCTCTTCATCCTGAATTTCCAGAATAGGTACAGCCTGCTCCTTGATTTCATAACCGACCTGAAGCTTAATGACTTCATTCGGATCTCCCTCATCAACGGGTTCATCCGGCTCGCTGGCCATCATCATCATTTCAACGAGCTCGCGCTGCTCCTGCTGAAGCTTCTGCTGGAACTCTTCATAAGCATCCGCTTTGCTGTTTTCATTCTCGGCAATCTGCAGCTTAACTTTTAGGGACAGGCCAAAATATTTATCGTAAAATTTAATAATGGCGCCTTCGATTCCCTTTTTACGGGCCAGCTCTAAAGACATTGAATCATTTAGGCTGAGCAGAAGCGTACTGTCTTGAAGCTCTTGAGTGGAGCGGGTCAGCCAACCGTTGACCGATGGGATCTCGCGCTGCGCCCATTCCAGAAACAAGCCCCAGTATTCCTGTACAAGCTCTGCTCTGCTTACTTTTTCATCATATAGAAACAAGAAGCTGACTTTGGCAATATGCTGCAGCTTCTCACGCATTCTCAAACAAAATGTCCGGTAGGTCTGTGCCGGAACAAGAGTATCTTTGGCAATAACGATGTGCCAGTCCCGGTTACCGCGGCTGATTTCCACACGTTCGATATGCCCGTCCAAAAAGTAGGGATCAATGAGTGCAGGCGGAATCTCTCCCTGCTTCATCAACAGCTCGAATCTTTTTCTTCTTTCCACGTTCTGTTCCATGCTTCCCCCACCTAACTTTTACACAGATAATAAAATCTCCCCGCAATTTGAAAAAACCTAATTTCCAAAACCAAAGAAAACATTAGGAAGCCTTGAGTCCACTATTTTAAAAAGCTCCCGGGAGGTGAAAGCATTGGGTTCTTTCGGCCCGCCGACTCCTCTCCCAGAAGCTACATTCAGATACTGAAGAATTATATAGTATTGAGCAAAGAATTAATACGCCTTGGCAAAAACAACCGTATGCGCAGCGGGCTTGCCGCAGCAAATACAGGTATCCTTCTTCACCGCAGGCTCAAACGGAATATTACGGCTGCCTGCACCCGTTTCTTCCTTGACTTTAGACTCGCATTCTTCAGAACCGCACCAGCCTGCCAAAGCAAAACCACGCTGTTCTTCCATCGAATCCTTCATTTCTGCTAACGTATCCACCGAATAGAAGTGGTCCTCACGGAATTTCAATGCACGTTCAAACATTTCATTGTGTACTTGCTCCAGCATGGCATTAACCTCTGCGACAAGGTTCTCCTGCTGAATGATTTTCTTCTCGCCTGTAATACGAGATACCAGAACACAAACCCCGTTTTCCATATCACGAGGACCTAATTCAAGACGGACTGGCACTCCACGCATTTCGTATTCATTGAATTTCCAGCCTGGAGTAACGTCAGCACGATCGTCCACACGCACACGGATGCCTGCGTCTTTCAGATCCTTGAACAGCTCGTCCGTCCGGCCAATGACAGCTTCACGGGTCTTAGGAGGTCCGATTGGAATCATGATTACCTGTGTTGGAGCGACCTTAGGCGGCAAAGCCAAACCACGGTCATCCCCGTGCACCATAATGAGCGAGCCGATTAAGCGTGTTGTGGATCCCCATGAGGTTGTATGAACATATTCCAGCACATTGTCACGGCTTAAATATTGAATATCAAATGCTGTAGCAAACTTGGTTCCCAGATAATGGGAGGTTGCCGCCTGTACAGCTCGTCCATCCTTCATCATGGCTTCTATAGAATACGTGTCAACCGCCCCGGCAAAACGCTCGGAAGGTGTCTTCTGTCCAGTGATGACCGGAATTGCCAAATAGGTCTCGACAAAATCACGGTAATTCTCAAGCATCCGCATCGTTTCCTCACGGGCCTCAGTTTCATTCTCATGCGCCGTATGGCCTTCCTGCCACAGGAACTCTGTGGTACGGATAAACGGCAGCGTACGCTTCTCCCAGCGGACTACGTTGGCCCATTGGTTGATCAATACCGGAAGATCGCGGTAGGATTGAATCCATTTGGAATACATATGCCCGAACATGGTTTCGGAGGTCGGGCGAACCGCCAGACGTTCCTCCAGCACATCACCGCCAGCTTCCGTAACCCAAGGCAGCTCAGGGTTAAAGCCCTCGATATGATCCTTCTCCTTCTGGAAGAAGCTTTCCGGAATAAAGACCGGGAAATAAGCATTACGGTGGCCCGTTGCCTTAAGGCGGCGGTTCATTTCCTCCTGAATATGCTCCCAAATCTCGTATCCCTCCGGTTTGAAAACAATACAGCCTCGAACCGGAGAGTAATCCATCAGGTCCGCTTTCTTGATTACATCGATATACCAGCGCGAGAAATCCTCGCTCTGTGGGGTGATTTCCGTAACAAACTGCTTATCTTTTGCCATATGATGGAACTCCTCCTAATGCCCTGCAAAGTGTGGCTTTGGTTTCACAACATCGTTCAAGTCCTTTGCGGGGACTGCCAAAGCTCTAATTCATTCAAGTAAAAATCAACCGGTGATTAGCCGCAGGATATCATTATAGGTAACGGCGATCATGACCAGAAACAGCAGGGCAAATCCGACAAAATGGACCATCCCTTCACGGCTTGGATCTACCGGTTTGCCGCGAAGTGCTTCTACACCCAGGAAGACGAGACGGCTTCCGTCAAGTGCAGGGATCGGCAGCAGGTTAAAAATTCCGAGATACAGACTCAGAATAGCCGCCCAATAGGTCAGGTATTGAATGCCTTGCTGAGCGATTTGCCCCGTCATCTTCGCTGTTCCGACCGGACCTGAAATATCATCCATATTAAAATTATTAATCAGTGTTTTAAAACTTACAAAAATCGTTTTGGTCCAATCCACCATGGCAGTTCCTGATTTAGTAATGGTCTCGCCAAAACCGGGCTGCCGTGTAGGCAACTCAGGAGTGATCCCCACTTTGCCGCCTTCTTCGCCCTCCATACTGCGGGGAATCATGGCCACATTAAAGGTTTCATCGCCGCGCTGAAGCGTCCACTGCATCTCTTTACCTTTGGAAGCGGAAGTTAATGAAATCATCTTCTGGTAGTCTCCGCCAATCTGTTCTCCATTAATAGAGACGACAATGTCACCTTTTTGCACTCCGGCTTCCTGAGCCGGCATACCTTCGCTGAGATCTCCAATCTTCACAAAGGTTGGATTCTCAATGACGATACCGGCCATCTGCAGATGTACTGCAAACAGCACAAAAGCAAGCAGAAAGTTCATCACCGGCCCGGCAACAATGGCCAAAGCACGCTGACCTACAGTTTTACTGCCGAATTGACGGTCTTTGGGCGCAATCTGTGTCTGCTGTCCCCGTTTGATCATCATTGCCTGTGGATGAACATCATAAGTGGTTACATCTCCATCGACATCAAGGCGGATCTTCAGCTCGTTCTCAAGGTCGGTATATTGCGCTTCCCCACGGATTACATTTCTGCGGGTATCGAGCGCGTCTAGAAAGATGCTTTTAACTTTGTTATCCTGTCCCAGTCTTACGGCAATCGTCTGCCCTGGACCGATCTCAATAATTTCGGGATCTTCACCGGCCATCCGTGCATAACCGCCAAAAGGCAGCAGGCGAAGCGTGAACTGGGTTTCATTGCGTTTATAAGAAAACAGTTTCGGACCGAAACCGATAGCAAATTCTCTTACAAGGATACCCGCGCGTTTGGCAAAGTAATAATGCCCCCATTCATGCACGGTCACCAAAACAAAGAACATGAACACCGTTAAAAAGACGACTCTTACCATTTCCATGCGTTACATTCCCCCTTAAGGTGTAAGACCGAAGTATGTCCTCTTAATTTATCATTATTCCAAGGCCTTGCACAAGAGAATCAACTGTCCCACCCAATTTTTCAGGGCAAAGCAAATATTTCCATTTTCCTAGTACATAAAGTGATTTATTTAAAGTTTAGCTGCAAGCTCCCGGGTCATCTCATCACAATGCTGAATCTGCTGTAAATCCGGCTGATTGACATTCACCAGGCGCTGGAGCACTTCTTCAATAATCTCTTCAATACGCAGGAAGGGAATCTCATGCCGGAGAAAACGGGCAACTGCAATTTCATTAGCCGCGTTGAAGGCTGTGGTTGCCGTCCCCCCCGCTTTCCCGCATTCAATCGCCAGCTTCAAGGCTGGAAACCGTACAAAATCCATTTCCCGGAAAGTCAGGCGTCCTATTGCGGCAAGAGACAGCCGCGCGGCAGGCGATTCCCAACGTTCCGGATAGGTCAGCGCATATTGGATCGGGACCCGCATATCCGGATTTCCGAGCTGGGCGACAATACTGCTGTCCCGGAATTCTACATAGGAGTGAATGATACTCTCCGGATGCAGCAGGACATTTATCTGCTCATAGGGAAGACCGAACAGCCAATGCGCTTCAATGACCTCAAGTCCTTTGTTAACCATGGTTGCCGAATCAATTGTTATTTTGGCTCCCATACTCCAGTTGGGGTGGCGAAGCGCATCCTCTACGGAAACCTTCTTCAGCTGCTCACGGGTGTAATCACGGAAGGACCCGCCGGAGGCGGTGATGGTAATGCTGGAAACATCCTCGCGGTTCTCACCGTTCAGACATTGAAAAATTGCAGAGTGTTCACTGTCGATGGGCAGCAGCTTAACACCTTTACGGTTGGCAAGCTCGGTAACCAAATGCCCTGCCGTGACAAGCGTTTCCTTATTGGCTAGCCCAATATGCCGTCCGGCTTCGATCGCGGCAAGCGTTGACTGCAAGCCTACGCTGCCCACCACTGCCGTGACAACCGTATCAGCGTCCCCACCCGCAGCAATTTCTATCAATCCTTCACTTCCGTAAAAAAGCTCAATACCGGAGGGCAGCTCCGACCTGATCTGCTCAGCGAGTTCTTTCGTGGACACTGATACTCGGCGAGGCTGAAAGCGGCGGACCTGCTCCAAAAGCAGGGCGGTATTGCTCCCTGCAGCCAAACCATCAACATCAAAAGAGTCCGGATGCATTGCAACTACATCCAGTGTTTGAGTGCCGATCGAGCCGGTAGATCCGAGAACACTTATTTTCTTCATATGTGAACCTTCTTTCCCGTCGTTTAATAGTAAGGCATAAGCATTACGATATGTACGAAAGGAAATACGATAATCCAGCTGTCGCAGCGGTCAAGAATTCCTCCATGACCTGGCAGCAGCGAGCCTGAATCCTTAATACCGTACACCCGTTTATAGGCAGATTGTACAAGATCTCCAAGCTGACCGAGCACAGCGCAGGACAAACCGATAAGCAGCGCGCGTCCGTAAGTCAGCAGATCAGGAACAAATATTGCGAAAACAATGGAAATTACGATAGAGATCAGTACCCCGCCAAGGGCTCCCTCTACCGTTTTATTGGGGCTGATTGCCGGCCAGAGCTTATTTCTCCCAAAGCTTCTCCCTACAAAATAAGCACCTGCATCACTGCCCCAAATGCAGCACAACAAAAGGAAGGTCCAGAAGAGCCCATGACCGTCGCCTGCAGCTCGGGCCACAGCCATATAGGAAAAGCCCATTCCTATGTATACAATCCCTGTGAACAGGAGTGAAGTAATCTTAATATCCTGCTTATTCTTACTGAACACCGTCACCAGCAGGAACAGCAGCAGAAGAAGCCATATGCCTTGTTCCCAGGACAGCCATGGATTCACTCCGAGCAGGCTCCAAGGAATCATGTAGCAGGCTACAGCAGCATAACCAAGTATCGCAGTACCGCCAAACACCCGGACACCTGTCATTTTAACAAATTCATAAAACCCGATGAGCGCCATACCGGCAAGCAAAAGCTGATAAGCCCAGCCGCCCAAAAAACACAATCCCAAAAACACTGCTCCGGCAACAATTCCGGTGATCAATCGCTGCTTCAAAGATTCCCATCTCCCATCAGGCTACTTCAGTCCACCATAACGGCGTGTGCGTCTCTGGTACTCCGCCACAGCCTGCAGCAAATGCGTTTTATCAAACTCCGGCCAGAATACATCTGTAAACCAGAGCTCACTGTAAGCGACCTGCCAGAGCATAAAGTTGCTGAGCCGCATCTCTCCACTGGTCCGGATCAGCAGATCCGGATCCGGCAGTCCGCCTGATAACAGTCGGCTGTCGATCAGCTCCGATGTAATCTCCTCCGGGGACAGCAGGCCTGCTTGGATATCCTGACCCAATCCGCGCATGCAATCCTCGATTTCTTTACGACCTCCGTAATTCAGGGCAAAATTTAATATAAGTCCAGTATTCCCTTGTGTCCGGGCAACGGCTTCTTCCATCGCCTTCCGGGTATGTGTAGGCAAAGCGTCGGTATCACCCATCACGCGCACTTGTACGTTCTTCTCAATCAGCTCGTCCAGTTCAAGGGCCAGGAACTCCACAGGCAAACGCATCAGGAAGTCAACTTCATCCTTAGGACGTTTCCAGTTCTCTGTAGAAAAAGCGTACATGGTCAAAAACTCAACGCCCAGGTCGTTGGCGGCAATTGTTGCACGTTTTACAGCTTTCATTCCATTCTGATGGCCGACAATGCGTGGCAAACCACGCCGTTTAGCCCAGCGTCCATTGCCGTCCATAATTACAGCCACATGCCGGGGAATGTTGTCCGGTGAAATCTCGACTGGCTGTGGCTCCTGCCTGTCTTTACGGCTCAGCCATGCTTGAATCCGTTTGATCATTTCCGTTTCCTCCAAGCTCTTATCAGAAAGAGACAAACCCCACCATAAACGGAGGGGCCCTGAAGTCTCTTGATTGTCATTATACTTCCATAATCTCTTTTTCTTTGGACAAGAGCACCTTATCAACTTCAGCTATGAACTTATCCGTTGATTTCTGAATATCTTCTTGGTGTCCGTGTGATTCATCTTCGGAGATGCCGTTCTTCTCCATTTTCTTGATATCATCGTTGGCATCGCGGCGGATGTTGCGAATGGCTACCTTTGCTTCTTCACCAAACTTTTTGGTGAACTTCACAAGCTCAGTGCGGCGTTCCTCGGTTAACGCAGGAATAGACAAACGGATGATTGTACCGTCATTAGCCGGTGTAAGTCCCAGATCGGACTTCATAATTGCCCGTTCAATGTCGGAAAGCGATGATCTGTCCCAAGGCTGAATCAGCAGCGTCCGTGAATCCGGTGTGCTGATGTTGGCCAGCTGGTTGACAGGGGTAGGTGCACCATAATATTCAACTTGAATGCGATCCAGCAGCGCTGTCGAAGCGCGTCCCGCCCGCAATGAGGCCAAATCGCGTTTCAGCGACAAAATCGCTTTTTCCATACGCTCTTCGGCATTTTTCTTGACCGCTTGTGGCATTAATCTACACTCCCTTTAACAATCGTCCCGATCTTCTCACCGAGAACGACACGTTTGATATTGCCTTGCTCTGTAATAGCAAACACAATGAGCGGTATATTATTATCCATGCACAGAGAGGATGCAGTGGAATCCATGACGCCAAGATTTTTGTTCAGCACGTCCATGTAGGTCAGCTGCTCGTATTTCTCGGCAGTACTGTCTTTGAAAGGATCTGCTGAGTAGACACCGTCCACTTTATTCTTCGCCATCAGGATAACTTCTGCTTCAATCTCAGCTGCTCTGAGAGCTGCCGTCGTATCCGTCGAGAAGAAGGGGTTGCCCGTTCCTGCGGCAAAGATTACCACGCGGCCTTTCTCCAAATGACGAATGGCACGGCGGCGGATGTACGGTTCAGCAATCTGCTGCATCGAAATGGAGGTCTGTACCCGGGTAGGAACATCGATTTGCTCCAATGCATCCTGCAGTGCAAGTGAGTTCATCACTGTTGCCAGCATCCCCATGTAGTCGGCTGTTGCACGGTCTATACCGCTTGCGCTTCCTGCGATTCCGCGCCAGATATTGCCTCCGCCGCAAACAATAGCGACTTGAACTCCAAGCTCAACAACTTCCTTGACCTGCTCTGCGATGGAAATAATCGTCTCGGCATCAATGCCATATCCGTTTTGTCCTGATAGTGACTCACCGCTTACCTTAAGGACTACTCTTTTAAATACCGGCTGTTCCAAATGTATACCCTCACTTTCTTACAAAAGACGGAACACGATTGTGCCTGTGTTCCGTTCATTTGATGCTTGCATTATTCAGTTCAATGAAGTTGTAATCAGTCTTGCTTCTTATTGATTAACTTGCGCCATTACTTCTTCAACAAAGTTGTCGACTTTCTTTTCCAGACCTTCGCCCAGTTCAAAACGAACAAAACGACGGATGGAGATATTTTCGCCAATGGTGCTGATTTTTTCGTTCAGCAGCTGGGAAATGGTTTTGTCCGGATCTTTAACGAAGGGTTGCTCAAGCAAACAATATTCTTCGTAGAACTTGCTGATACGGCCTTCAACCATTTTTTCAACGATTTTCTCAGGCTTGCCTTCATTAAGCGCTTGTGCCTTCAGAATTTCTTTTTCTTTCTCTACAGCTTCTGCCGGAACTTCTTCACGACGAACATACAGCGGGTTAGCTGCAGCAATTTGCATTGCGATATCGCGTGCAAATTCTTTGAAGGAATCCGTTTTACCTACGAAGTCAGTTTCGCAGTTGATTTCTACAAGTACGCCAATACGTCCGCCAGCGTGGATGTAAGATTCTACAGTACCTTCAGTAGCAATACGTCCAGCTTTGTTAGCTGCTGCGGAAAGACCTTTTTCGCGAAGCAATTCAGCGGCTTTGGTGATATCATTGTTAGCTTCTTCAAGCGCCTTTTTGCAATCCAGCATCCCTGCGCCTGTTCTTTCACGAAGTTCCTTTACTGCTTTTGCATCTACTGCCATTGTTATTCCCTCCAGATAATTGTCGTTTTATACCATTTTGGTCCATTATCCTAAAAAAAGGGCAGTGAGAGGTTATCCACCTGCCAACCACCCTTTTCATTTAAGTTCTTGTTTGATTCCGGCTACTATTTAAGCAGTAGTTGTGTCTTCACCCTGGTGAGCTTCGACAACGGCATCAGCCATTTTACCAGTAAGCAATTTCACGGCGCGGATTGCGTCGTCGTTGCCCGGGATAACATAGTCGATTTCGTCCGGATCACAGTTAGTATCAACGATAGCCACGATAGGAATACCCAATTTACGAGCTTCCGCAACAGCGATGCGCTCTTTACGCGGGTCAATGATGAACAGCGCGCTTGGCAGACCTTTCATGTTCTTGATACCGCCCAGGAATTTTTCAAGACGATCTTTCTCTTTGCGGAGAAGGATTACTTCTTTCTTAGGCAGAACTGCGAAGGTACCGTCTTCTTCCCAAGCTTCCAGTTTCTTCAGGCGATCAATACGCTTCTGAATAGTTTGGAAGTTAGTCAGGGTACCACCCAGCCAACGTTGGTTAATGAAGAACATACCCGAACGTTCAGCTTCTTCTTTTACGGAATCTTGAGCTTGTTTCTTTGTTCCTACGAATAGGATTGTGCCGTTGTCGCCAGCGACGCTTTTTACAAAGTTGTAAGCTTCCTCTACCTTTTTAACCGTTTTTTGCAGGTCAATAATGTAAATTCCGTTTCTTTCAGTGAAGATATAACGATCCATCTTTGGATTCCAACGACGAGTCTGATGACCGAAGTGTACCCCAGCTTCGAGAAGCTGCTTCATGGAAATTACTGCCATCTTCACACACCTCCTAGTTTTGGTTTATTGTGTGTCTCCTCCGCCGCGTGTCATTTTTCTACAAGACTTCCTTCAGAAGAAAGCACCCCTTGTCGAAATCAACCGGCGTGTGTTTTAACACCGTCAATTACTATACCATAATAAAATAATGTATGCAACGATTCATGAAAAGTTTTGTGAATTTCAAAGTTCTAAGATAAATTATTTCACTGTAATCAGCTTGTCAATGATAACATTATTGCTCTCGCCTTTAGTAAAGCTGTACCGTCCATATTGAATTTTCGTATTGGCTTTACGGCTTACTGCCGTCTGAAGAAACTTATTCTTATCCGTAATTACACCTGCTTTGACCAGCAAATCGGCAGTTTCCGTAAGTGTGCTGCCGGTAGGAATTGTAACAGATATCGAGCCGTTTACGGCAACCTCCGGAGTAGCTGGCGCAACTGGGGCACTGGATGGTTTCTTCTCGCTTGCAGGCTTTGACGGGGTAGCTGGTTCAGAAGGAGCAGCGGCAGCGCTTGGCTCCACCGCTGCTTGCGGCGTAGAAGCAGGCGAAGCTGGAGCGGCGGGGTCAGTTGCTGACGGAACAACCGCAGCTGTCCCCTCTTTCCCTGATCCTTCTGTTCCCTCTCCTGTCTCGCCTGTATTACTAGTGGCAGTAGGTGTTGCACTCGGATCGGTTACGGTAAGGTTCAGCTTCGCAGCTTCCTTAATTAGCTTCTCCTTGGACAAGGGAGCGGCTCCCCCGGTGATCATCACTTGCAGCAGCAATGCTCCTGCAATCAGGCCTGTACCTAGTCCGAACATGAAGGAACGATTCTTGATCATACCGTTTCCTCCTGCTTGGCCAGCTGCAGAATCAGTTGAACCTCTCCACGCTGAAGTCCTGCTGTCTTAGCGATAGCGTCAATAGACTTTCCTTGCTCATGCAGCTCGAACAATCGCGGATAACGCAATTTGATCGAGTTGACCGGCTTTGGTTTCGGCTCAGGCTGTTCTGCAGCGTGCTCTGTTGAAGGCGGTCTCACAGCTTCTGAAGCGCGGCTGGCTGAAGATTCCTTGGCAAATGAAGCTGTTAGCTGCAGCAGGCCCTTTTCTTCAGCCGTCAGACGCGTTTCAAGCAGCATTGACTTCTTTTGCAGATCGGCAACTTGCTCCCGAAGTGAATCGATCTCCTCCTGCATTGCTGTTCTGTTGTTCTGGGATTGCTGTTTGATGCTGCTGACAAGCTGCAGCATTTTATCATTTTCCCGCTCGATGTCCGCCATATATAGTTCAAGCGCCGCTTCTGTTTCCTTTAGACTCTGCTTATCGGCTGAGTCTTCTTTTGCACGCGCCGGCAGTCTCAGGGCATAAACGATAGCGACAGCGCCTACCAGCACGATATATACCCATGGTTGCAAGTGCCCTATCTCCTTTTACATATCAAATTATATCCTCTCAGAGACTGAGATCGATCCGTCGGCCCTTATAGGGATGTTCAGCGTCGTGAGACGTCTGCTGTTTCTCTTGTTGATGGGAAGAGGACTGACTTCCCGCATGATTTCCCTGGCTATCATCATTGCGCAGCGCAGATTCCGCAGATTCGTCAACCTCAGTGCTGCGATGGGCCAGCTCCGAGCTCTGCTTGACATTCTGTCCTGCGAGCTGCTGCTGATCTACAGCAGGACGATGCTGCAGCCCATGCTGGACTTTGCCCGCGTCAGTTGTCCGGGGCAGGGCAATCTGCAATTCCACCGGTTTCAGACTCATAGCAACCCTCTTCTCATAAGTAGAAACGGACGGGCCGTCCCAAGATTCGCAAATCCTTCCAGAGCCTGCTGTATTTAGACATCAAGGATGGCCGGCCGCCTGTCGCTGCCCGCCTGATTAAACGTACGGCGCCAAAGTGATATCGCCTTCACTATAAATAAAGACAACCCGTTCCGTAGGATCCTTGACAAATCGTGTATATCTGCCAATTACGATTTTAGAACCTCCGTAGATGGTCTTAACTACTTCCACCCTGGCTCTAACTGTATCCTCGAGCATTCTTTCAATTTCCAGTACACGCTCTTTAATGCGCTTCTCTTCACGCATATGCGATTGTTTGGTGGCGTTCAGTTTGACTCGCAAAGCAACCTTATCAGGAGCAAGCTGACCATTGTTCGCCAATTGATTCAGCAGGTACAGCGCTTTGTTGGTTTTATCCTCATTTTCAAGCAGCTGCCGCAGCTCCAGGCGCAGATCGTTAATCTCATTTCGGAGTTCTGGTACAACGCCAACCTCAATGGCAGTCGCCGTAGACATCGTATTTCCGATGGTTCTTGCTACAACTCTTTCACCGGCTTGTACAACTCCACCTACTATAAGTCCCTTTGAACCATTGCAAAGCACATCCCGGCCTGCCCGGATATTAGAGTGCATAATACTTTGGGAAACGATAACATCCTCCCCGGCGACGACATTTCCATCCTGGATGAACGATACTTTTACATTTTTGCCTGCACTGACGAGTCCCTTGTTATACCCGATAATTCCGCCGGCAATCTCGATCGATCCCCCGGAGATCAGTTCAGCACCTTCCACTCCGCCAACCACACGGATATCTCCGGCAGATTTAACCGTAAACCCGGTCAAGACATTGCCGCGAATAACAACTGTCCCTACAAAATCAATATTTCCCGTACTGTAATCAACATCACCGTTGACTTCATAAACCGGGAAAACATTGACCTTGCCCTTCTCCGTCAGAGTAACGAGTCCGTCCATCGCGGCATACATCGAAGTTTCATCTTGATCGATCAGAACATTTTTGCCGACTTTAAAGTGGGCATCTTTTCCCGCTCGATACGGAATTTCCTCACCGGTAACCGTATTGCCGCTTTTGCCGGGCATCGGCGGAATTTTTCTGGCAATCAACTGGCCTTTCTTAACATTGTGAAGACGGACCAGGTCCTTATAATCGACCTTGCCATCAGCTTTTTCGAGCGGTTTGCGGTCCTCCTCCATATCAATAGTAAGGACCACCCGCCCATCCGTACCATTCTCCGCGGGATCACCAATCGCAATTGGCACTCTGTTGAAGAAATACTCTTCTGGATTACTGCTGATTCGCTGTACAATATCCCGCTGAATACCGTAACGAATATTGTGACTGTTTAGGAAGCTTTCGAGATCTTCACTCGAACAGGAGAAGTTTTCATCCTTCTTGGAAAATTGGAGGTACGCAATCCCTTTATCCTCCGAAAACGTGATACTCACGTACTGGTTCAAAGCATAATTACCGATCAATTTTGCTCCCCCTTGTCACCGTCGCCCGGTTAATCGTTTTGCATGAGAAGATCGCGATTTTTCTCAAGTGTTCCTCTCAGCCGCAAAATAGCTTTTGAATGAAGCTGCGAAATCCGTGAAGGCGACAGTGACATCACCTCGGCGATCTCGCTTAATGATAAATCTTCATAATATAAAAGGGACACAACGGTCCTTTCTTTCACCGTTAGTTTCTCGATGCCTTTAGTGAGCGTATCGCGCAAATAAAACTCATTTACTTTGCGATCCGGATTTTTGGCTTTATCATCCACCAGGATGGACAAGCGTGTCTCTGATTCTTCCTCGCGAATAGGATCCTCTAGTGAACAGAGCGACATTACTGCTACGTCCTGCAGCATATTCTGAAACTCCGTCTCCGTAACATTCAGATATTCGCTCATTTCCTCGTCACTGACTGATCTTAGGTATTTCTGCTCCAGCTGCTGGTAAGCATCTTCGATTTTTTTGGCTTTCTCCCTCACGGACCTGGGAACCCAGTCGCTCTGGCGCAATGAATCAAGAATCGCTCCACGCACACGCCAGGAAGCATAAGTCTGAAACTGGAGTCCCCGCTTATAGTCGAATTTCTCGATGGCATCAATCAAACCCATGACACCGTTGCTGGCCAAATCATCTTTAGATACATTTTTGGGTAATCCGACTGCCAAGCGGCTGGACACGTAATCTACAATATGGAGGTAATTCTCAATCAGCTTTTTTTTGGCTTCGGGATTACCTTGCTCTTTCCACTGTTCCCAGAGCCCGTCAGTTTCCGATTGAGAAGCTTTATGCTCGTTCAACGGCTTTCACCCTTCCCAAAGTTTAGTCAGCGGGCATAACACGGAACAGGTGAGCCACTTCCGCAATAGCACACGCTTATTCTTCTTTCAGGTGACGAACGGCCTTGGCCAATTCTTCAGGATCTTTCATAGAGACCAGTTTAGGCGGCTGCAGCGGTGTAAAACCTTCACTGCTTCCGCTTTCTTCGGCCGGCTTCGGTTTCAGCAGGTTTATTAATTCTTCATCCTCATCCGGAGTAATGACATCGAAATTGCCACCCAGCGCCTCATTGCCCTCTAAGTTTGTCTCAGCATCTTCTGGTTCTACAGACTGTCCAGCAATAAAACCCAATACCCAACTTAAGAGGAATGCAAGCACAAACCAAATAATAAATCCAAAACTGGCCCGAATTAAACTTGTTCCAAGTAAATTATGCCCATAGTTCACAAAAAAGGTAAACAAAAATCCTATCGCTCCGACGATGATGTTCACTACTATTTTTCTGCTCATGGTTATATTTCCCTAGTGCCTTTTTGCACGCTGCGGATATAGAGTATACCGGTACTGCAGGAAATTTCAATGGTGCGGCCAAAATTGCCTCCCGTGTCCTCGGCAATCAAAGGGATCTTTAGCGCCTCCAAAGCAAGCTTACAGGATTCCACATTACGAGGCCCGATCCTCATGGTGTCATTCCCCCCGGCAAAGGCAAACATTTGAGAGCCTCCGGCCATCTTGGCCACGATCCGGCTGCGCATTGCTCCAAGTGCAAGCAAGCGGTTCAGAAGCTCCGGCACTGCGGTATCTGCAAATTTGGCAATGTTCATTTGTCCCTCACGTGCGATATCCGACGAAGGCAGCATCACATGCGCCATCCCCGCCAGCTTCTTCCCAGGATCAAACAATGTAAGCCCCACGCAGGAACCAAGACCTGTTGTACGCACAAGGCTGTCTTGGCTTCCTACATTAAGATCTGCCATACCTACTTTAATAATGCTTTGTTCTTCAATCATTATCAAACGGTACTCCTAATGATTTAAAAATCTTCGGGAATGATTCTGGATCAGGAATAAGAAAGAACTGTCCTTCAATTTCGTCCTTGCCTTCCAGGAAAGTCGTGTCGATCAGCAAAGCATCATCGCCCATCTGACCAAACTGCAGCAGACCGTAGCCCAGAATGGCCCCGGCCATGTCCATGGCCAGTGCAGGCACTGTAGGGTACATGGAAAGCGAGGTGAAGTCGGCAAGGGAAGAAAGGTAAGACCCGGCAAGAATGTTACCAATTTCATTCAAAGCCGAAAGCTCCATTTCACCCAGCTCCTGCTCGGGAGAAATCTCAATACCGGCAACCCGGTTAAGCAGGCTTATAGCCGCTTCCGGAGTAAGAATGAAAAAGAGATTGCCCGGTGCTTCACCCTCGACCCGCAGGAAAACCGCATATACCAGTTCTTCTGCTCCTCCGACCTTTTCAGTGATTTCTTCAAAGCTCAGCAGCTGCACTTTCGGAACAGCCATGTCGATCGGCTTGCCAAGAAGCTGAGATAACGCGGTGGCGGCGTTACCAGCTCCAATGTTACCCACTTCCTTAAGGACATCCATTTTAAAATCCTTGAAGTTTTTGAAAAGCTCCATATGTTAGCCCTCTAGGCTTTCCAATTGCACGATTTCGCCCTTGTTCAGCACCTCGTTCAAATTGAGCATGATCAGCAAACGTTCTTCTCCAATTTTGGCCACCCCGTCCAGATACTTCGCTCTGATGCCCCCCACAACCTCCGGTGGTGTATCGATGGAATCGCGGTTCAAGTCAATAACATCATTGGCCGAGTCCACAATAAAACCAACTTCCATTGCATTTACATTGACGATAATGATACGGGTCTGGTCAGTATGATCAGCTTCCTCAATTCCGAAACGGCCCCGCAAATCAATTACCGGAATAACCACTCCGCGCAAATTGATAACTCCCTTAATAAAGGAGTAGGTCTTCGGCACACGGGTAATTGGCATCATGCGTTCAATAGTTTGGACTTTCTCCACTTCAATGCCGTACTCTTCAGAGCCTAGTTTAAACACGATTACTTTGATATCTTCAGCCATGGAATGAACCTCCCTGTTCTAACCTGATTATTTAATAAAAGCATTCGGATCAATAATAAGTGCGACCTGACCGTCACCAAGTATGGTCGCCCCGGAGATGCCTTGAACCTCAGGCAGATACTTGCCAAGATTCTTGATGACGATTTCGTTCTGCCCAATAAAATCCTGAACGGCCAGGGCTACGAGGCGTTCCCCTTTGCGGACTACTACTATTTCCGTTTCCTCTTCAGTACTTTCATCAAAATCAGGCACCGAGAAGAATTTGCTCAGTGAAAGCAGAGGGATATGACCGTTACGGAATTCAATCATTTTGTTGCTATGAATCGTGCGGATCTGAGTTTTCTTCACAATCCCAGTCTCCACGATGGAAGAAAGCGGAATGGCATATTTCTCGGAACCAAGCCGCACCAGCATGGCCGCGATAATCGATAAGGTTAGTGGAAGCTGTACTGAAAAGTTAGTTCCTTTGCCGAAGGTGGAATAAACAACCACGTTGCCGCCAAGAGAAGTAATCTTGGATTTCACGACATCGAGTCCGACTCCGCGCCCCGATACGTCAGAGATAACCTCTGCGGTACTGAAGCCCGGTGAGAACAAAAGTTGAATGGCTTCATCATCCGAATAGCCAGCAGCCTGATCCTGAGTAAGAATTCCCTTCTTAACAGCGGATTTCAGGATTTTCTGGGGATTTATTCCGGCTCCGTCCTCCTCAATTTCGATAAAGACGTGATTGCCGCTATGGAAAGCTCGCAGATTTATCGTACCCGTCTCCGGTTTGCCGGCAGCAATACGCTCCTGTACGCCTTCAACCCCATGGTCAACGGCATTACGGAGCAAATGCACCAGCGGATCACCGATCTCATCAATAACAGTACGGTCAAGCTCTGTTTCAGCACCAGTAACGATCAGATCGATTTTTTTGTCCAGAGATTTGGCAAGGTCACGAACCATACGGGGGAAACGGTTAAATACAGTGTCGACCGGTACCATGCGCAGCTTCATGACAATGTTCTGCAAATCGCCGCTGACCCGTCCCATATGTTCAACAGTCTCAGTAAGGTCACTATTCTGCACTTCTGTAGCCAGCTGTTCCAGACGGACACGGTCGATCAGCAGTTCACTAAACAAGTTCATCAGCACATCCAGGCGTTCGATATCTACGCGGATCGTCCGGGAAGGCGCTGCAACTGTTTTGGCAGCTGCCGCTTTGATTGCTTCTTCTCTGACCGGTGCTGCAGCCGGTGCCGCTTCGGGAGCAGCCGCCTCTTGAACCGGTGCTTCCACAGTAGCGGCAGCCATATCCTGCACCATCTGTTCCAGTGTCTCTTGATCAAGGGCTAAAGCCGTAACCTTATCAATTTCCGATAAGTTTAGGATCATGGATTGAATTTCACTTGCGTCCTTTTGGGTTATGTAATAGAGGGAAAAGCCGTAATCGAATTTTTCCTGCTCTATATCCTGAACCGAAGGGAAGGATTTGACCACCTCTCCTGAACGTTCCAGAAGATCGAAAACCATATATGCCCGCACCGCTTTAAGCTGACAATCCTGACGGATCGCTACGTCCACATAAAGCACCTGATGGCCTTCCTGCAGCGACTGCTGCAGAACCGAGTATTGGAATTCATCTAAAAACACCGGAGCGTCTCCAGTCTTTTGAGCTGCAGCTGTAACCTCGGCAGCGGCACCGGCTGCAGTAGGAACTTCACCTCGAACAATGGCCTGAAGAGAAGTCACAATTGCCGAGACATCTGCCTTACCTTCGCCCCCAGCCGTAATATCCTCAACCATTGATTCCAGGGCATCCAGACTTTTGAACAGTGTGTCAAAAATGAAATCCTGCATCCGCAGCTTGTTATTGCGCACTAAATCCAGAACATTTTCCATCTGGTGGGTAAGAGAAGCCAAATCCTCAAAACCCATCGTAGCCGCCATACCTTTTAAGGTGTGCGCAGAGCGGAATATTACCTGTACAATACTCAGATCATCAGGATTTGCTTCCAACCCCATCATACTTTCGTTCAATGATTGCAGATGATCATTTGACTCATCAATAAACATGGATAAATATTGGTTCATGTCCACTAACGAGCACCTCCCCTTCAAGTTCGCTTTTCCATTATTTAACGGCTTGCACCAGCCTTGGAGCAATTTCATGCAAAGGCAGGATATGTTTAACGCAATTCAATTCCACCGCAGATCGCGGCATTCCATATACAACGCAGGTTTCTTCACTTTCAGCGAAGGTTGAGGTTACACCCGAATCATATAGGGACTTCATCATTCTGGCACCATCGCTGCCCATACCCGTCATAATCACCGCATGCCTTTCCAGCGTGGTAAGCGGCAATAGTGATTCGAACATCATGTCCACGGATGGACGATGCCCATTACGGGCATCCTCACTCGTAAGCTCAATCGCATATTGTCCGCCTGCTGCTGGAACAACCTTCAGATGATAACCTCCGGGAGCGATATAAGCCGCTCCTTGGCGAAGGATCATGCCATGCTCCGCTTCTGCAACCTCAAGCGGGCTGAAGGTATTAAGCCGCTGGGCCAAGGATTTGGTGAAATTGGGCGGCATATGCTGGACAATGACTATCGGTGCCGGAAATTCAGCCGGGATGTTCTCCAAAAACGCCTTGAGCGCACGCGGCCCGCCTGTAGAGCAGCCTACAGCAACAAGCTTGCGCAGCCCTTTAGTACTGGCGGACTTCCGGTCAGCCGAAGCTGCAGGAGGTTCGGCGAACGTACCGGGGACCCCAGCCAGTTGCGGACGTACATCAGGTGTAACTGGAGTAGAGTTCGCTTTGGAGCGGTTTTTTGCTTTTTCAGATGATGCCGGGGTTACCGGAGCTGCAGTAGGCTTGACAGGATTTCGCGGGAATCCGCTATTCCCTGGCTGCTTATCAAGCAAATTCTTGCCCGTTTCCTTAGGGGACGCGGTCTTTGCCTCCGGCTTCAGCTTGTCTCGTGCTGATGTGCCGGGAACTTCCGCAGCTTTTGCTTTCTTGGGAAGTTCCTGCTTGCGTACAGGAGGATCCGCAAGAGGTTTTGGAGTAACCGCAGCTGGCGGCTTGTCCTCACTCTTGGAGGCGGATGCTCGAGCTTCACGCTGCTCACGGGCCATCATCGCTTCTTTCATTTGCTCCCGGAGAGATTCTCCTACAGCAATAATATCCTGGGAGTTGGAAATGGATGGCTTGCGTATGAAATCAAATGCTCCTGACTCCAGCGCCATAATCGTTTCCTTCATGCCCTGCTCGTTGATTCCTGAGAGCATGATCACCGGCAGCGGACGCTGGGCCATTATTATTTTCAGCGCCTCCAGGCCGTTCATTTCCGGCATCTCCACATCCATCGTTACCAGATCCGGAGAAAGCTGATTCACTTTCTCAATAGCTTCACGGCCGTTTGAAGCCGTAGCGGTGACCTGGAAGTTCGCGTCATTTTCAATTAAATCGGAAATGATCTTGCGCATAAATGCAGAATCATCAACAACCAAAACTTTATATGGCTTCATATCATTTCCACCTCTGCTCCTCTAATTCAGAACAATTATTATTTACGCTTCAACCACCTGTTGATAAATCCCTTTATGCCCTCTACCTTGCTTGGTTCCGCTGAATCCGCGGCCAAATAGTTTTGGGCAAGCCGCTGTACATCTTTGGCTGCTGCACTGTTCGGAAAAGCCACTGAGAATGGAACTTGTTTCTTAACTGCCTGAACAACATGTGCATCACTACTCATATATCCTAGAAACGGAATATCTAATTGTAAAAAGCGGCTTGCCGCCATGCGGATTTTGTCGCTGGTTGCTTTCGCTTCCCTCTCGTCTCCTGCTTGGTTCACAATCAGTCTAAAGGAAGTTTCGGGAAAGGAATTGTGCACTACCTTCATCAATGCATATGCATCAGTTATAGCTGTAGGCTCAGGGGTTGTTACCACAAGGCAATCATCCGCCGAGCTAATAAATTTGAGCGTTTCTTTGGAAAGTCCTGCCCCCGTATCGAACAGGATAAAATCCATAGTATCAGCAATTTGCGCAATCTGTGTTGTAAAGTAATTCAAATCTGATTCCGAGAGAGAAAACAGCTCATCCATACCCGATCCGCCTGCAATGAATTGTAGACCGCCTGGGCCCGTCTGAATAATTTGTCCGATATCCGCCTCTCTTTTCAGCAGATGGTACAAATTATATTTAGAAGAGACACCCATTAGCACGTCTATATTGGCCATTCCGATATCGGCGTCGAACAATAGTACCTTACGGCCCATTGCCTTCAGCGCTAATGCAAAGTTCAGCGTGAAATTCGACTTTCCGACACCGCCTTTTCCACTGCATACAGTGATGATTCTGGCGGAAACCCCGTCTTTGGGCACGAGTTTGGTGTCCTTGTTGGACACTAGCTGTCTCAAGGACTGCGCCTGATCCATTACGCCCCTCCTGTTCCCAGCAACATCCCTGATAGCTGCTCATTGGTAGCCATTAGCAGGTCATCTGGCACATTCTGGCCATTCGTTATATAAGACAGCATAAGAGGGAAGTCATTCAGAACATTAAATAACGGACCATAGCTTCCTGTCTCGTCCAGCTTTGTGAAGATAACCTTGTCAAGCTGATAACGGCCGAAATGCTCGGCGATCGTCTTCATATCGCGGCTTTTAGAGGTTAGGCTGAGTACAAGGAAAGTTTCACTCTTAAGTTCCTTGGCCAGCAGGCTCTGAAGTTCAGCGACGAGCATCTCATTACGGTAATTCCGGCCTGCCGTATCCATCAAAACGAGGTCACAGCTCTCCAGGCGGAACAACGCTCTTTGCAAATCTCCCGGGGATTGAACAACCTCCAGCGGAATATTCAGTATCGATGCATACGTACGCAGCTGCTCCACCGCGGAAATCCGGTAAGTGTCGGAGGTAATGAGGCCAACCTTCCTGCCTTGTTTAAACAGCTGCTCTGCCGCCAGCTTAGCGATTGTTGTTGTTTTGCCCACTCCGGTTGGCCCGGCAATGTAAACAATCCGCGTATCCGCCGCAATTCCGTTTGCAATACGGCCTGACAAAAATTCATCCACCTGAGCTTTCAGCATTTCACCGAATTGATCAGGTGCTCCGATACGCCCCTCATCATTCCAGCGGGTAAACACATTGCTGATCCATTCCTCCACCAGCACCGGGTCAGTCTCCTGGTCCAGTAAACGGATCTTAAGCTGTTCCAGCTGCTCGGGCAATTCCACTCCGCTTGAAGAGTAGCGGGCGATACGTTCCATCCAGTGCTTCATGTCCCTGATTTCGCGAAGGACATCACTTTCCGCTACCGAGACTGCGGGCGGATTGGGTTCAGCACCAAAGTTCTCGTAAAGTGCCGTGACCGAACCAGGCTGTTCCTTCGGAGCAGAGGCCTGCATTGCATATGCAAGCTCTCTATCCAATTCCTCTTTCTGTTCCTCAACAGCAGTTACGGTTGCGGTTGCAGTTGAAGGCAGAACGGCTACATTCTCTCCTGCCTCAGCAATCCCGGAGGCTTCCGATATGGCAGCGGCAATTTCAGCAAAGCTCCGGCCAGCCGCAGGCTCCTTCGTGAGCGATGCTGACGGCGATGATGCTGTGGCGGCTTTCTGATAGGCCTGTGGCACTGCGCTACGCGGAACATTCAGCGATTGTACAGGAGCCTTTTCAGGTACAGCCGGCTTCCGCACCTCTTCCACTGCGGCTACAACTTCAATTTTTTTCTTTTTAAACATGCCCATAAATCCGCCGACTTTAACTTCCTTGGTGCTTAGGATGACGGCATCGCTTCCTAGCTCGCTGCGGATGGAATGCATGGCGTCAGGCATCGTATCGACCACATAACGCTTCACTCTCATAAGTTCACCACTCCAACGCTTTGAATTTCGATATTAGGTTCCAGTTCGCTGTAGGACAACACCGGAATATCCTGCATCGTCCGCTCAATAACCTGCCGCAAATACATACGTATGGTCGGTGAAGTCAGTACGATAGGCTGCTGCCCGGACTGAAGCAAACGGTTGATCTGTTCCGTAAGCCGCTGGTACACGGTTTGTGTCGAAACCGGATCCAGTGCCAGATAGCTGCCCTGTTCCGTTTGCTGCACACTTTCGGAAATTTTCTTCTCCAAGTTAGGTCCGACAGTAATTACACGCAGCGTCTCTCCCACTTGGGAAAATTGCTGTGTAATCTGTCTCGACAACGACTGGCGGACATACTCGGTCAGGATATCAGGATCTTTGGTGTAAGTACCATAGTCTGCCAGCGTTTCGAAGATCGTCACCAGATCGCGGATCGAAATCTTTTCACGCAGCAGCTTGCCGAGCACCTTCTGAACATCACCAATTGCCAGTACCGAAGGAATAAGTTCATCAACCAGCACGGGGTAATTCTCCCGGAGATTGTCGACCAGCTGTTTGGTTTCCTGACGTCCTAGCAGCTCATGCCCATGACGTTTGATCAGCTCCGTCAAATGCGTAGCAACCACGGAAGGCGGATCAACTACGGTGTAGCCGGATAATTCCGCCCGTTCTTTCACCGATTCGTCAATCCAAAGTGCCGGAAGTCCAAAAGATGGTTCAACAGTCTCAATACCGTTTATAGATTCATCATCATAACCGGGACTCATGGCAAGATAGTGATTAAGTAATAATTCACCACCGCCGACATTATTCCCTTTAATTTTTATGACATATTCATTCGGTTTTAGCTGAATATTGTCGCGAATACGAATAACAGGCACCACAAGTCCCATTTCTAGGGCACATTGCCGTCTAATCATGATAATTCTGTCGAGTAAATCTCCGCCCTGACCTGTATCGGCCAGAGGAATAAGTCCGTAACCGAACTCAAATTCAATGGGATCCACTGTAAGCAAGTTTATGACGCTCTCCGGACTCCGCACTTCTTCAATCTGCTTCTCCTCAACCAGTTGTTCCTCGGCAATCTGTTTTTGGTTTGCCTTCTGGCCCATGCTGTAAGCCGCATATCCCATGAGTGCTGCCAGGGGCAAGGTAGACATTACTGTAATCGGAGTGAAGAATCCAAGGAAGGCAATTGTCGCCGCAACGATATACAAGAGCTTCGGATAGGACAATAATTGGCCTGTCAAATCCTCTGCCAGGTTCCCTTCTGACGCCGCCCGTGTAACGATCAAACCGGAAGCGGTTGAAATGAGCAAAGCAGGAATTTGGCTGACCAGTCCATCACCAATTGTCAGTACGGAATATGTCGAAAGTGCATCCTGAAACGACAGTCCATGAATAGTCATCCCGATGACGAAACCGCCGATCAGGTTGATCAGCAAGATGATGATACTGGCAATTGCGTCACCTTTCACGAATTTACTCGCACCATCCATTGATCCGAAGAAGTCAGCTTCGCGTTCAACATTCCGGCGGCGTTCCCGTGCCTGCTGTTCATTAATCATCCCTGCATTCAAATCAGCATCAATACTCATTTGTTTACCGGGCATCGCGTCCAATGTAAACCGGGCGCCTACTTCAGCAACACGTTCCGAACCTTTGGTAATAACAATGAACTGCACAACAACCAGAATTAGAAAGACGATGAATCCGATAGCGATTTGTCCCCCGGCAATCCAGCTGCCGAACGTGGCAACAACTTCACCCGCATGACCATCCTTAAGGATCAGCTTAGTAGTGGAAATGTTGAGTGCGAGACGGAATAACGTTGTGATCAACAGCAAAGAAGGGAAAATCGAAAATTGCAGCGGATCCTTTGTATTCATTGCGACCAAAATAATGGTTAGTGCTATCGAAATATTGACAATCAGCAGTACATCCAGAAGCCAGACCGGGATGGGCAGAATCATCATAAGCACAATACCGATAACGCCCAGTAGAACTGTTAGATCTTTAGCTTTCAATGTCCTTTACCTCCCCCGGCTTATCTCCTCTTACCTTTAAGCTTGTATACATAGGCCAGCACTTCGGCAACCGCCTGGAACAGATCGGCAGGAACGACATCGCCAATTTCTGCTCTTTGGAATAATGCCCGTGCCAGCGGCTTGTTCTCCATAGTCACAACACCATGCTCCTTAGCCAGCTCTCGAATGCGGAGCGCCACATAATCCTGGCCTTTGGCTATAATCTGCGGAGCCTCCATTTTGGAACCGTCATATTTAAGGGCAACGGCAAAGTGCGTAGGATTCGTAATGATCACATCCGCCTTTGGCACTTCCTGCATCATCCGCTGCATTGCCATTCGGCGTTGGCGCTCCCTGATCTTTCCTTTAATTAAGGGATCGCCCTCCATCTTTTTGTATTCATCTTTAATGTCCTGCTTGGACATTTTCAGACTTTTTTCATGTTCGTACTTCTGGTACATATAATCGAGAACTGCCATAATAAACAATACAGCTGCTATTTTGATGCCAAGATTCATGGTCATCTTTGCAGTGAAACGGTATACACCCTCCGCATTCACATGTGAAAGAGCGGCAAAACTCTCTTTCTCTCCCCAAAGCGTGCTGTAAACCAGATAGGCAATCAGCACCAGTTTAAAGACCGATTTCAGGAATTCCACAAACGAACGCATGGAAAATATATTTTTGAACCCTTTGATTGGATTAATCTTGCTGAACTTAGGCGTAATCCCCTCACCTGAGGCCATAAAGCCAACCTGTGCAAAATTCACGACTAGTGCGAGTAAGAAGGTAATCCCGAGCAGCGGGGCCAGCAGAATCAGTATCTGCAGACCATACTCGTTGAACATCTTGGACACATTTTCCGCTGTTACTTCCATCATCATGCGATTCTGAAAAACATCCAAATACAAACTCATAAAACGTTCTTTCATGAAACTTCCGAACATCGTCAGACTAAGCAGCGCCGAAAACAATACAACCGCACCGGAAAGTTCGGCACTTTTGGCTACCTGACCCTTTTTACGGGCATCCTGACGTTTTTTCGGGGTGGCTTTCTCTGTCTTGTCCCCCCCAAAATGCTGAAGATCCAATTTATATCGTTTCGGCTTCGGCATTACACTCTCTCCTTACAGTCACCTAAGGACTCTTCCCCATAAGCCCCAGCAAATTTTGCATGGACTCAAACATAATGTCGAAGAGATTCTGGAACAACGCAGCCAGACTCGGCATCAGAATAAGAAGCAGCGCGAGACCTATAATAATTTTGAGCGGTACCCCGATGACGAATACATTATATTGCGGAGCGGTTCTTGCCAGAAAGGCTAAACCGATATCCGTAAGAAACAGCGCGGTAACCAAAGGTGCCGACATTTGAAAGGCCAGCATAAAAGATTGGGCAAAAGAGCGGACCAGAAATTCTGAAAGGCTGCCATTGATCATTTTGACAAACAAATCGTTGTCTAGAGGTACCCAGTTATAGCTGTATACGATCGCATTCAGCAAGTAATGATGTCCATTCATGCTCAGAAACAGCAGCAGGGCAATCATGTACTTAAAGTTACCTATGATTGGGGCTGATGCTCCAGTCATTGGGTCAATGACGTTGGCAATCCCAAATCCGATTTGAATATCAATGAAGGATCCGGCCGTCTGAATCGTCATAAACATCAGATAGCCGATGAACCCGAGCAGCAAACCTATCAACGCTTCCCTGGCCACTAGCAGAATGTAGGTGAGGTCCTGCGGAACAACAATGCCGGTCCCCCTTGAGCTGAAGACAACTAAGGCGACAAAAAAGGACAATCCAATTTTGAAAGTTGCCGGCAGACTCTGAGAAGAAAACACTGGTATTACAACAAAAAAGGCGGAAATTCGACAAAAAATCAACAGAAAGACGGGAAAACTTTGCAGAAGGGTCTCCATATCCATAGTCTTAACCGATATACATGTAGAGACTGCCCAATATTTGACTGGTGAAGTCTACCAGCTTCGTAATGATCCAAGGGCCGAACAGCAGTAATGCAAGCAGTACGGCGACGATTTTGGGAACGAACGCAAGCGTCTGCTCCTGAATCTGGGTTGTAGCTTGGAAAATACTGACTATCAGTCCTACCACCAGACCAAGAATCAGCATGGGAGCGCTTGTTTCCAGCACCAAATATACGGCTTGGCCGGCTAGACCGATAATAAACTCCGTATTCATCCCTTATGCCTCCTCTTATACGTCAGGTGTTAAAACTCATCAGCAGTGATTTTACAACTAAGTACCAGCCGTCTACCAGTACGAAGAGCATTATTTTGAACGGTAATGAAATCATGACCGGAGGCAGCATCATCATCCCCATGGCCATCAGTGTACTCGAAACTACAATATCAATGATCAGAAAAGGTATAAAAATCATGAAGCCCATTGTAAACGCCTTTTTCATTTCACCAATGGCAAAAGCCGGCACCATCACTGTCAACGGAATATCATTGTACGTGGCGGGTTTGACCGTGGCATTGTTGCCCGTGTAATTCATAAACAAAAGCAGATCTTTGGTGTCCGTCTGTTTGAACATGAATTCCTTCATCGGTTCGGCTGCTTTATTAAGCGCTTCGGACTGAGTTAAGGTACCTTTCATGTACGGCTGCAGCGCCGTTTCATTCACCTGTGCAAGTGTAGGCGACATTATGAAGAGAGTAAGAAAAAGCGCCAATCCTACAAGCACTTGGTTCGGAGGCATCTGCTGTGTACCGAGTGAGGTTCTGACAAAACCCAATACGATGACGATCCGTGTGAAGCTGGTCATTAGAACTAGAAAAGCCGGGGCTACACTCAGAACTGTCACAAGTAGCAGAATAGAGATGGAACTGGTACCCCCGCTGCTTGAGCCGTTACTGTCGCCTACTTGAATATTAATGTTCGGTATAGGATCAGCGTGTATCGGATGCAAAAGCAAAACACTGAACATACCGAGCAGCAGAAATGAAAGAATCAGCTTTTTTTTCATAAATCCCTCGACTCATCTTTAAGTGCATCATCCCGGAGAAGCTCTTCCATCTTTTCGTTGCGCTCAGGTGCAAGTGCAAGCTTGGATTGCAGGGTCTCATAAAAAGAGGATGTTTCACTAAGTTCGATTTCCTGAGATGGAACCTCACCGCGCACCTTGGCTTTGATTTTGGAAATGAGCGGCACCAGAAAGTTGTTCTGTCCTGACGACTCTTCTTCAAACGTAGAAATGATAAGTGCCACTTCCGCCGGGTCCGTGATTTTATCCAGCATGGATATATTCTCACCGACCCCGATCATGTAAAGGCTGCCGCCGATTTCAATAATCTGCACAGACTTATTGGGGCCCAGTCCGAGCGCACCCAGCGTTCGGATGGAGCGCCCGCTCATTAACGTCTGATTGCGGCGGCCAAGAAAACGGATCAGCAGCACTATAAGAATGACGATTGCCGCAAGGACAAAAATAACGTTGAGCAAATTCAGCAGGGGATTACTGTTTCCCAGCGGTTCGCTGTTAGCCGGCATGTCTGATTCCTACACGCCCAGCGTTTTATTGATCGCTTCAATAACACGGTCTGCCTGGAACGGTTTAACGATAAAGTCCTTGGCACCCGCTTGAATCGCGTCAATGACCATAGCCTGCTGACCCATGGCTGAACACATGATGACCTTGGCATTGGCATCTACTTTTTTGATTTCTTTAAGGGCGGCAATTCCGTCCATTTCAGGCATGGTAATATCCATCGTGATCAGATCCGGACGCAGTTCTTTAAACTTCTCAATAGCCTGCGAACCGTCCTGGGCTTCACCCACTACCTCAAATCCGTTCTTTGACAAAATATCCCGGATCATCATTCTCATAAATGCTGCATCGTCCACGATTAGAATTCGGTTAGCCATTTTTAAAAAATCCTCCCTAAGTATGCTTATTGTAATTTTTGAATTCGGTCCCACTGGCTGACGATATCCGTAACGCGAACACCGAAGTTTTCGTCGATAACTACGACTTCACCCTTGGCAATGAGCTTGTTGTTCACCAGAATGTCAACAGGCTCACCAGCCAGCTTGTCCAGCTCGATAATCGAACCTTGCGACATTTCCAGAATATCTTTGATCTGCTTCTGGGTCCTTCCTAATTCTACGGTCACTCTCAGTGGTATGTCCATCAATAAATTTAAATTATTTTCATCAATATTGCCAAAGGCTCCTGCGCTAAGATTAGCGAATTGAACAGGCTGTACATTTACATTGCGTCCAGGAGGCGGCGCCTGCGGTGGAACCTGTCCGTAAGGCACTCCCTGCGGCGGTACTCCATATGGCGGCACGCCCGGCATTCCATAAGCGGGCATTCCTGCCGGTGGATAATAATAGCCTCCTTCAGGCATCCCCGGATAAGGCGGCATTCCCTGCGGCGGATATTGCGGCGGCACTTCACCAGGTCCAGGCGGTGTCTGCTGCACTGGAGGGGCTGCAGGAGCCTGGGCAGGTGCAGATGCAGGCGCTGGTGCAGCAGACTTATCCGCTGTCGACACAGCCGCCTCCTGATCCGCCTGGCTGACATCTCCGAGCAGCATGCTGACCATATCCTTGGCGAACTGAACCGGCAAAAGCTGCATAATCGTGGAGTCGATAAGATCCCCGATCTTCAGACGGAAGGAAATTTGAATCAAGGTTTCGTCATCCGGAAGACTGCCTACCCCTTCTCCACTCGACATATTCAGGATGTCGATTCCCGGAGGCGAGATGTTGACGAACCGGTTGAAGATCGTTGACATGGAGGTAGCAGATGAGCCCATCATCTGGTTCATTGCTTCCTGCACGGCGCTGATATGAATTTCATTCAGCTCTTCATCCTTCGGTTCTCCTTCACCGCCAAGCATTAAGTCGGCAATGACTTGCGCATCCCTGATTTTGATTACCAATGAGTTAATGCCTTGAAAACCATCCACGTACTGTACATGTACGGCAACATGAGGTTTAGGAAAAGCTTCCTCAAACTGTCCGCGGGTAATGATGGACACTTGCGGAGTCGTAATATCAACCTTCTTACCCAGCAAAGTGGAAAGTGCAGTCGCTGCACTGCCAAAAGTAATATTGCCGATTTCCCCCAGCGCATCCTGCTCAAATGGTGTCAGGTAATCATCAACTGTCTTTTCCTGTGGTTCCATTGAGCCTTCCGCGGACTGTCTGAGAAGAGCATCGATCTCTTCTTGGGATAAATAGTCTTTACTCGTCAAACTCTTCAGCTCCTTCACTGACAATCTCGTCTATTTGCACAGCTACACGCTCTTTAATCATCCCTGGACTTCCAATGAATTTCAGCTTGTCCCCTACTTTGATCGACAGCCCGGAATCCACGGTCTTATTGAGAGAGATTACGTCGCCGACGCTAAGCCCGAGAAATTCAGCTATGGATAACCTGGATTCGCCCAGCTCTGCAACTATAGGCAGCTGCGCCCTGTGAACTCTCGAACGGATAGATTCAAGTTCAACCTCGTCCCGCACCTTCTTCTCAGAAACAAACCATTGGTGTACGGACAGCCTTGTCATAATCGGCTCCAGTACGACATGAGGGATACATAGATTGATCATCCCGGTAGTGTCGCCTATTTTGGTGCTTAACGAGATCAGCGCAATCGTTTCATTCGGTGATACAATCTGCATGAATTGCGGGTTCGTCTCCAGAGCTTCCATCCGTGGATTAATATCCAGAACCGTCTTCCAGGCTTCCTGTAGACTTTCAAAGCATCTGCTGAAAATCCTCTCCATGATGGTTGTTTCAATTTCGGTCAGTGCATTAATCTTGCTTGGTGCTGTTCCAAAACCGCCCAGCAGCCTATCGAGCATGGCAAAGGCAATATTCGGATGCACCTCCATGACCATTCGTCCCTCCAGCGGTTCCGCTTCGAAAATATTCAGAATCGTCATTTTTGGAATGGAACGGATGAACTCATCATAAGGGAGCTGCTCTACTTGTACGACACTGATCTGCACAAAGGTACGCAATTGGGCCGAAAAGTACGTCGTAAGATAGCGGGCAAAGTTATCATGAATCCGCGTAAGACTGCGGATATGATCTTTCGAGAAGCGTACGGCCCGTTTGAAATCGTAAGAGCGGATTTTTTTCTGGGTTTCTTCTTTTTTAAGTTCGTCGGCATCCATTTCACCGGATGAAAGTGCGGCAAGCAGAGCATCAATTTCATTTTGTGATAGTACATCAACCAATTCAATCACCCCCCATCAAACAATTAAACCCGCCAGCAGCTAAATAGAAGCCATAATGAATTTAGTGAATTCGATTTGGGTTATAGACCCTTCAGTCAAATTCTTGTTGATTATATTCACCAGCTTGCTGCTGATTTGATCTTTGCCGCTAGCACCATTCAGATCCTCTGGTTTGGTATCGGCAATCGCCTTAATAATTAGCGGCGTGATCTTAATAGCTTTTATCTTTTCGAATTCTTCCTTGGACTTCGCTGTATCCAATTGGAACGCGATGTCTACTGAAAGGATGTAATCGGGATCGGCAAGATTAGTTTTGATATCGGTGATTTGCGCCGTCAGTTCGACGATTTGATCAGCACTCATTCTGTTGGTTTCCACATTTTGAACTGCTGCTTTCACATCATTCGCATCGCTTGGGAAGATCTTATCCATTAGTAAAAATGCAGCTACTACGATGAGTGTTACCGCAAGTAAAATTGTAATGAGCCACGGCATCATCTTTTTCATGAGAGCTCCTCCATAGACTGGACTTTAATGGTGGCAGCATATGTGCCTATGTCCCTGTTATAATCTCGGATCTTACGTATGACCTCGTCGGCTTTTTCAAGCACGATCAGTCTTTTTCCGGTTACCAGTGTAATGTAAGTATCCGGGCCTTCCTCTACCATTTCTACCAGCAAAGCATTTAAAAACATTGGCGTTCCATTCAATCTTGTTACCGAAATCATAACAGGCCTCCTAACAAAAATAGGGGGAGGAGTTCCTCCCCCAAGACTTCACAATACAGCAAGTTTATGATTATGGTTTAAAAATTAACGCTTGAGGTTAACAACTTCCTGAAGGACTTCATCAGAAGTTGTAATAATCCGTGAGTTCGCCTGAAAGCCGCGCTGGGTTACGATCATTTCAGTAAACTCACCCGTCAGATCAACATTGGACATTTCCAGCTGACCGGAGACGATTTTCCCTGTACCTGCTTCCGCATCATTCGGAGTCGTTATCACAAGCTCACCGTCGGCATTCGCATTCAGTGTCATGCGGTACAGATTGCCGCCGATTTTCTCCAAACCTTGCGGATTGCTTACTTTAGCCATACCGATTCTAACGCCCGGCTCAGTTGTTCCGTCAGCCATCGTCTGTACGATGGTGCCGTCGCTGGAGATTGAGAACGCCGTTACTTCCGCTGCAAGTTGAATAGCCTCGCCATCGGAATTCAGAACATGCAATCCATCGGAAGTGATCAGGTTGCGGGCTGCATCCATATGGAAATCACCGGCACGGGTCAGAAAAGGGGTCTCCTGATCATCCGAAAGTCTAACCACGAAGAAGCCGTCTCCGTCAATCCGCAGGTCGGTAGGGTTGTTGGTAGTCATGGCACTGCCCGCCAGATGCATGGTGTCTACGGAACCGATGCTTACTCCAAGGCCAATCTGCTGCGCATTGACCCCGCCCTGACCGCCTTCAACCGGAGCAGTAACGCCTGATACGGTTTGGCTCATGATGTCCTTGAACATTACGCGGCCCGATTTGAAACCGACTGTGTTCACATTGGCGATGTTATTGCCGATGACATCCAGCTTGGTTTGAAATCCGCGCATACCTGAAACACCTGAATACATAGATCTTAACATGATTAATATCCTCCCGGATTATAGAGTCAACTGACCCATAATTTATAATGTAATTCATAATTGAGCTGTAGACACGTCAGTCGGTCGGCGTCTACTCCGGCTCTCCCGATAGGACCGGCCGGTTTACGAGATAATAACTGCACTATCAATTTGTGTGAACACATTGTCCTTCATAGAGCTTCCATCCATAGCCGTGACTACAGTACGATTAGGCACACTGACGATTAGAGCCATATCCTTCATTAATATCAAGGATTCTTTGCTGCCCTTGGCTGCAGCTTTATCCACTGCCGAAGAGATCTCATCCAATTGACGGGTTCCAAGTTCAATCCCCCGTTGCTCCAGTCGTTTCGCGGCATGATTGCTGAATTTCAGTAAATTCCGCTGAAGCACACTTTCAAATGAAGCTTCTGTTTTGACCGTATTCTTTGCTGCCTGCTGTCGCTGTAGAGCCTGCGGATGTACACTTGAGGGATACAGTTGTCCTATTGTCAACCTTTCGCTCATATTGTCCCCCCGCTCTCCCCGGCGTCGTCTTGAGTCTTGTCGCTCACAGTTTCTACTTTAGATGCTGCATTCTGGATTTGTGTAATGTCGGTTAAAGCAATTCGCTCAGTCCCTACAACTGCATATTGCACACCCTTATTGACAACGATGGATTCCACATTGCCTGTCTTTGGAAGTTTGGTTTCCGTATCAGTCCAGGTTATATCCTTGCCGATCAATCCGGAGACCGAACCAAGCGACTGACTCATAGCCGTCATTTGGGTCGAAATATTCATAAGTTGCTCTACCGATGAGAATTGAGCCATCTGGGCGATAAATTCTTTATCCTCCATAGGCTGCGTGGGATCCTGATTCTGCAATTGAGTCATGAGGATTTTCAAGAACTGATCCTTGCCCAGGACGGAGCTGCCTGTTGTTTTCTTGCTGCTGTCAGGAACTACATAATTCCATTGATCTTTGGTAGTTATCGGAGTCGTTGATTCCATTTCATTTCACCTCACTTTTTTCAAAATATTAAGCTTTGGCTGAGAAGCCTCCGCCTTCGTTACGGATATCCTCCTGGCCGTTTGCTACCCAATCCTTCCATTCCCCATTAAGCTCTGCGGCAAGCACCGCATCAGCAATTTCCTCACGACGTTCCTTGGAGCGACCATCCTGCTGTTGCCCTCCGGAAGCCGATTGACGTCCCTGCTGCCCGTTGAACTGGGAAAGAAGCGCTGAATTCTGCGAAACTTCCAATTTCTCGACCTGAAGTCCTTGAGATTGCAATGCGCTGCGCAATTGACTCATCTGCTGCTCAAGCATATCTTTGGCTCCGGAATGCTCAGTCAAGAACTGGGCAATCAAATTGCCGTTTTGCATCGTAATCTTAACATCTACTTGTCCCAAATTTTCCGGAAAAAGCGTAATTGTAGCTTCAGCTACCCCACCTTTTTTTAGAATTTCAAGTTTCCCCGTGATCATTTTGTCCATTTCTTGAGCAAATTGATGAACGGGCACTTGGACTGTCGTTGCCTTCAACGGCGCTGTAATACCGCCTCTAAGCGACAATTGTCCTGCAGTCACGACATTGTTCTCATCTGCAGTCCCATTGATCTCGGGCAAAGCTTCTTCTAAGATTCCGGCTGGTTTAACCTCCGCTCCAGTCTTGGAGGCCGGTGTTATGATCACCTCTGCCTCAGCAGCACCTGTATTTGTTACAGGCGTAAGCGGATCTGCGCTCTCAACGTTAGCGGCAGTTGTGGCGGCAGCAATGCCGGCAGTTTGTACAGGTGCCTTAGCTTCAAAATGATTTACAGGCCTGTTATTCTCAGCCATTGCCTGTTGTTTCAAAGTCACAGCAGGAGTATTGCTAAGGATTGTTGCCTCTACCGTTTTGGCTTTATTGTCCGGTATAGAAGTTTCTGCCCGAGTTAACTCTTTAGCAATAACGTTATTTTCTACGGCTGATGCCTCCGCATGGATAACTGGTTTTGACTTAAGTTTACTCTCAGAAACGGCAGCTTGGGACATAATGACCGTGAACTCGTTCAACAGCTCAATACCCTCGGCCGCATTTTTTTCATTCCCGGTAACGGACGACTGCTGAATCAGATTCACTAGACTAGTAAGGTCATCCTGAACAACAAAACGCACAGTCTCTGAATTCTGGGCAAGCGGAGATAAGCCCGATGCAGGGTCGATGTCCATGTTTGCTGCACCAGTCTCAGCAGGGTTGTTACTGCCGGACAGCAGTGCCGATACCTGAATCAGCCAGCCTTGCAGGGCAGCGAGCAAAGCAGGGTCAGCGCTGATGTTGTCATCCAGCTTCTCAATATCCTGCAAAAGCCCTTCCAGCTGCTTAGAACTCTCGGAACTTTCTGCATCCTTACCGCCCAGCGATTGACCAGCTTCTTCCCCCGTTGAGCTTGCGCTATTCAGCAAACCCTGAAGCAATGAAGCCAGATTGCCCAGTAAAGGCGTCTCTGTTTCCTTTGCAGTTCCTCCAGTCATACTCTGAACTAGAGTCTGGGCAAAAGGCATTGCCGTTGTTGTTCCGTTTGCAGCAGCTGCTCCACCAAGAGCTGAAACTGCTCCGGTTGCAGCAGAAGAAGTTCCTGCCGATGTTGTCAGGTTACCGCCAGAAAGTGATGGAACGACTAAACTCATTATTTTTCACCTCCTTTCAAGTGTTATTTACCACCCATCAGCCGATTTACAATTTTGGCAGTTTGAGCGCTATTTTTCTTCGTCATCTCGCCTAAGATCGAGGATCTTACACTGTCGCTCACCGTATTCAATATCGTAATCACCTTATCAGGGCTAATACTGTACATGGAACCAAGCAAGGTTGCCGCTTCTGTCGCAGGCATGGACGTGAATGTCTGGCTGAGCTTGTCCTTATTGAGATTAGCGCTTGAAGTTGTTTTAGCCACACTAGCCTCATTCTGCTTCAACCTCGATTGAAGGGCTGCAATAGCCATATCGGTAGAATCCGTCGTTTCTTTTAGCTTAATCGAGACATCTGCAGCCTTTTTAGGATCCATTTTTTCCAGAATCGCTGTTTTGCTGGCTTTACTCATGGCGCTGAAAACTTGAACCATTTCTTCAGTAGTTAAATTCTCCATAATCGGAGCTGCCTTGGAGGCTTTCATTCCCGCATACAGCTTGGCTAATTCAGCGACCTTCACTTCATACGGATCTTCCGTCTCCTCAGGAGCAACCTCCGCAGCTGCAGCTTCTTCCTTCATACCGTCAATCTGCTTTTGGAGCGCCTGAACCTGTGTTTCCTGAGTCGTTTTTTCTTCGGTCACCTGCTGCAGCTGTTTGGCCTGCTCAGCAACCTGAGCCTTAAGTTTTTTGATCGTTGTTTCCGAACTTGCCTCCTGCTCTTCGCTTTGCGCTTCAGGATCAGTAGCAGTCTCGCTCCCCGGTTCGGCAGGAGGATCAGGAATCACCTTTTCGATAAAAGGGATCTTGTTTCCGATTGCCAGCACGTTGTTGCGGATATCCATATTAAATAGAGTCAACAACACACCAAGCAGTACGAGAGTGAATATGATCGGAATCATTAAGAACAAAAACCGCTCGAATTTACCTGCTGACTCTTCATTTTCAAATTCCATATCATTGTTAGCCACTAGCGGAAACCTCCCGGGTTAGAGGGATTTCATCGCGAAGCGGACGGTAGCCATCTCATCCAGTTCGTTTTGTTCCCGTAAAATCATATTCTGCTGAAATATAGTTTGAGCCTTGTCTTTGGCTTTCAGCCAGACCTTCTCGTCAAGGACCTTAGTGCTAAGATGATCCTGCTTATGCTGCACCTCTACATGAGCCCGGCGGATATCCAAATGCTTGCGGGCGATACAGGTATCCAGATAATCCATGTAATCCTGCATCTCTCGAATCTTGGCCATCGGTGTCTTTTGTTCGGCTGCACTTTGCAGGGACAGCATCAGTGTGCTGCGCTGAGAGATTAATTCATCAAGACTTTTTTCCTGGGCTTGCAATTCTCCGAGCGCACTTGAAAGCATCCACTCTGCCTGTGTTTTTTCGTTGCCTTTCAAGTCCACAACTTTTTGAAAAGTATAATGGAACCTCACTGCTGATCAACTCCTCGAGAACTGTGAAATTAATGATTGTTGAACCTCGGCCAGCGTCACTTTTTCGTTAACTTTCTGTTTCGTGAAATCCCAGATGCTGTCGATATAATGCATCGACTCATCAATCTGGGCATTGGAGCCTCTCTGATAGGCACCGATATTGATCAAGTCTTCTGAATCCTTATATACCGCCATAAGTCGTTTTACATTCTCGGCCGCGTCAATTTGCTCCTCGGGAGCAATATCCTTCATTACACGACTGATGCTGGCCAGTACATCAATTGCAGGAAAGTGACCTTTATTGGCGATATTCCGGTTTAGCACAATATGTCCGTCGAGTATACCCCGCACAGCATCGGCAATGGGTTCATTCATATCGTCACCGTCAACCAGCACTGTGTAAAAAGCGGTAATGGAACCCGTTGGCCCTGTTCCCGCCCGTTCCAGCAGCTTGGGCAGACTGGCAAATACGGAAGGGGTGTAACCTCTCATTGCAGGAGGTTCGCCTACCGCCAGCCCTACTTCGCGCTGTGCCATGGCGTAACGTGTTACCGAATCCATCATCAGCATCACATTCAGTCCCCGGTCGCGGAAATATTCAGCAATCGTTGTGGCGATCAGCGCACCTTTGATCCGTATGAGTGCCGGCTGGTCGGATGTGGCAACAATAACTACTGAGCGCTGCAGACCTTCAGGCCCTAAATCACGTTCAATGAAATCCAGCACTTCCCTGCCCCGCTCACCGATAAGGGCAATCACATTCACGTCCGCCGAAGTATTGCGGGCGATCATGCCCATTAGAGTACTCTTACCGACGCCGGACCCTGCAAAAATCCCTACCCGCTGACCTTTACCGATCGTAAGCAGACCGTCGATCGCCCGGACGCCAATACTGATGGGCTCATGCACCCGGGGACGGTTCAGCGGATTGGATGGAATATTGAAGGTTGAGCTATGCGGCATCCGGGCCGGAATCAGTGAGCCGTCAAGCGGCTGGCCCAATCCATCCAGCACCTTGCCAAGCAGTTCGGAACCAACCTGAACGCTCAGCGGTTTGCCTGTACCTACAACATCACAGCCGGGGCCTATCGCCTGCAATTCTCCAAGAGGCATCAGCAGCACTTTATTATCGCGGAAGCCAACAACCTCAGCCTGCAGCGGCTTATTGCCTTTTGAAGGATAGATGTAGCAGACATCACCGATGCTGGCATCCGGCCCTTCTGACTCAACCATCAGCCCGATCACCTGGGTAACCTTCCCGTTAATTCTTACAGGATCGAAATTACGCAGCTGTTCTTTATATCGCCCACTGTCAAGCATCGCCTTCCCCATTTCTGTGCTCCTCGGTGTCCAATGCGATTCGAACCAGCTCTTTCTTGATTTCTGCAAGCTGAGTGTCGATTCGTGCATCAATGCTGCCGAAGGAAGAGCGGATCACACACCCAAGATCCTTAACTGTGGAATCAGGCAGGATTTGCAGTTCGGCCTGCGAATCCACCGCCAGCGCCAATTCTTCCCTGGCCGCATTGACGAAAGCGAACTGCGCAGGTGAAACGCAGAGGGAGATAAGTCCCTGCTCACGTTTGCGGGCCAGATTCTTGCGGATCAGATCCAGTGCGAACTGCGGTTCAACCGTCAGCTGCTTGTCCACAATTTTCTCGGCGATACTGCAGCTAAGCTCCACCAGGAAAGGTTCAGCTTCCTGAATAATGACGTCTCTCCCGCGATATGCTTCTTGAAGAACATTACGTGCTTCCTCCATCATCTCCGCAAGCTTTTGCACCATATCCTGTTCAGCCTGTGTGACGCCTTCCTGATACCCTTGCTGAAACGCATCCGCCTTGATAGCTTCTATAAGATGCTCATCCTGCTCCCTGCGCTGCCGCCACCATTCCTCAGCTTCATTCCGTGCCGATTCCACAATATTCTCAGCTTCCTGCGATGCGTTCCGGACCTGTCCTTCAGCGAACTCCTGGGCGTCCTTCAGCATTTGCTTGCGTGCTTGCTCTGCCTCTTCACGGGCCGGGTCCTGATATTGAACCTCTCCTGCTGCTGCTGTTTCTTCATGAGCCGGTTCTTCTACAAGCCCTGCATGCTGCCTGGCTTGTTCCAGCCGCTTAAGCACATCTACGGGAACATATTGAGAATGTTTAATCAGCTTAGACAATGATGTCATCTCCTCCACCACGGGCGATGATAATTTCACCTGACTCTTCGAGTCTGCGGATCGTGCCTACAATGCGGGTCTGTGCTTCCTCAACATCACGCAACCGCACTGGACCCATATATTCCATTTCCTCGCGGAAGCTTTCGGCCATCCGTTTGGACATGTTGCGGAAAATAACATCGCGTACTTCTTCGCTGGCCACTTTGAGTGCAAGCTGTAAATCCGCATTCTCGATATCTTTGATAATGCGCTGGATGGAACGGTTGTCGACATTGACAATATCCTCGAATACGAACATCCGTTTTTTGATCTCTTCGGCCAGCTCCGGATCCTGTATTTCCAGGGAATCCAGAATCGTTCGTTCCGTCCCCCGGTCAACACCGTTCAGGATCTGTACGATAGATTCGATACCGCCTGCATTCGTATAATCCTGCGTTACTGTTGCAGAAAGCTTCTGCTCTAGCACGCGTTCGATTTGCGTAACGACCTCTGGTGAAGTACTATCCATAATCGCGATTCTTCTCGCAACTTCAGCCTGCTTCTCTTGTGGCAACGAAGAAAGAATGGAAGCTGCCTGCTCAAACTGCAGATAAGATAATACAAGGGCAATAGTTTGTACATTTTCATTCTGGATAAAGTTTAATATTTGATGCGGATCAGCTTTGCGTGCAAAATCAAAAGGTCTGACTTGCAGCGTTGCCGTCAGGCGGTTAATGACCTCCATAGCCTTGGTTGAACCAAGCGCTTTCTCCAGAATCTCCTTGGCGTAGTTAATACCGCCTTGAGAGATATATTCCTGAGCGAGGCATATTTGGTGAAACTCGGACATGATCGACTCTTTCTCGCCGCTATCCACCTTACGGACATTGGCTATCTCCAGAGTCAGTTGCTCAATTTCCTCGTCTCTTAGATGTTTGAATATTTGTGCCGATACCTCAGGGCCTAGTGTGATAAGCAGGATCGCCGCTTTTTGACGGCCGCTGAGACCCTGCTGGCTAGCTTTTGCCATTAGTTCACCTCTGTTCGTCTGCAAGCCATGTACGCAACAAGTTTACGAATTCATCCGGCTTTTTCTTTGCCAGACTTTCCAACTGCTTGCGAACCTGACTTTCATTCGTCACGCTCTCCAAGTTAATAGAAGGAAACTCGGTAGGAACCTGCAGCGGAATGTCTTCTTCCACTTCTTCTTCTTCTGTCTTCTTGCGGCTGCGGTAAATTAAGTATCCCCCGCCTGCGCCGACCAGCAATGCTGCCGCAGCAATGGCCCAAATCATCCACGTAGCAAGTCCGCCCGACCCTGTATCAGCAGCTGTATCTCCAAATTGTTGCGAGTATACCGAAACTTTTTTGGTCAAATCTGCGTCTGTATAAGTGACTCCTGAATCTGCTAGAGTAGCTCTTACAATATTGGTCAGAATATTCTTAATTGCTGCTGAAGTATTATCATCTAAAATATTTTGTCCTGTAGGTGGTTCAACCGCAACATTTATGGTTAAATCTTTTACAGTATACGGGCTAGCGATAATATCCTTGGTGATCCGGTTCACTTCGTAGTTTCGGGTCTCTGATGATTCTTCAGATGTAGAAGTGCCTGTATTAGTTCCAGATGGATAACCTGAGACATCTTCTGAGCCCGTACCCGCAACGCCTCCGGTAGTATTTCCTTGCCCCGAATAGGAATTGCTGATAATCTGCGAACTGATTTCAATCCCTTTCATATTCTCTGTATCTACCGGAGTAACAAGATCTTCTTTCCGGTTCTCTTTGTCAAAATTCAACTTAGAGAAGACAAGGACATCAACTTTATCCGGTCCTGTGAGCGTAGTTAGGAACTGTTTCACATTTTTCTTAACTTCTTCTTCAAATTTCTTTTGAAGAGCAAAGTTTTCTTCAACTTGGTTGGTAACCCCTGCCTGTCCGCCTTTAGCTGTCGGCATCAACTCGATCTCGTTATTTGCAATCGTGATGTTGTCAATCGGCAAATTCGGCACAGCAGTCTTTACAAGGTTGAAATAACCGTCAATATTGTCCTGTGATGGTCTAAATCCTGGATCAAAGGAAAGTACAACGGAAGCCGAAGCCTGCTCCTGACCCTCTTGAGCGGCAAAGACCGTCTCTTTGGGCAAATTAATCAGTACCTTAGCATCCTTGATTCCCTGCATCCGTCTCATCAGCTGTTCCACTTCACCATTTAAAGCATTGTTGTATTTAACATCAAACTCACTGTCCGTCGTACCGATCATCGACGAAGATTCGTCAAACACTTTATACCCGATGGAACCTCCCTGCACGATTCCCTGCGAGCCAATATCCACTTTAATGCGAGCGGCTTCTGTGCTTGGTACGGATATGCTGTGTCCATCCGGACTTAAACGGTATGAAATTCCTTTTGTATCCAGGTAAGTCATGACTCCAGCGGAGTCTGTGCTGTCCAGATCTCGAAATGCCACTTCATATTCCGTTTTCGAAAGCCTCATGGTCAAAACTACGATTATTAAAATAATGATAAACAATGTAGAAAAAAATAAAATCTTCTGTTTAGCGCTAAATCTGTTCCAATACTGGGTGATTTTCTCCCGGTACTGGGCCAATCGTTCATTCACAGTGTCACCCCATCCGAAACTAAGCTAAGGATTATTTAGATTTGAGTTCTCATAATTTCCTGATAGGCTTCGATCACTTTGTTCCGGACTTGTGTCGTCAGCTGCAAACTCAGCAATGCCTGCTGGGAAGAAATCAAAGCCTCATCAATGTTGACTTCTCCCAATACGAATTTATTATTCATATCCTTGGAATATTGCTCTTGCTCTGCCACTTGATTAAGTGCATCCTGCAGATAAGAACCAAAGCTTTGTTTGGAACCGCTAACCACTTCTGACTCAGCAGCTACTGGCTTCATAGCAAGCGGTTGAACAGCTTGGGCTCCGATAGTTAAATTCTGTATCAACTGTTTTCCTCCTAAGATGTCATTTCAAAATTACCGTCCAATTTCAAGCGCTTTGCTTACCATAGCCTTGGATGCGTTCAGCATCGTAACATTAGCTTCATAGGAACGGTAGGAAGAAAGCATATCCACCATTTCCTTCGTGACATCTACGTTAGGCATATACACATAACCTTCGGCATCCGCATCAGGATGGCTGGGGTTGTATACCGGCTTCATAGGTGAGGCATCATCAATAATCGACTGTACCTTAACCCCTTCGCTTTCACCATTCATCTTAGCATTCAATATGTTGGAAAAGCTTTTGTTCTCGGCTGTCTCCAGCACCACCAGCTTTCTCCGGTAAGGTACGGCTTTGCCGTCCACTACAGAGGCTCTGGTTGTTTCAGCATTGGCAATGTTGGAGGATATTACATCCATCCGCAGCCGCTGAGCGGTTAAAGCTGAAGCGCTTATTCCAAAACTGCTACCAAAATTCACTATTTGCTACCTCCCCTCAACTGCTGTGCGCATTTTAGTGATGTCACTGTTTATCAGATGTACATAAGAGTTGTACCGAAGCTGATTCTCGGCGCTTAACGCCATCTCGCGATCCATATCCACATTATTATCATTGTTGTTCATCGAGGTGGTGTGGTCTGTAGTGACTACTGCAGACGGAATGGCTGTAGCCGATCCGAATTGGAAATGGCGGGAATCCGATATCTTCGCGTTAAGCGTTGACTTCAGTCCACTTTCCTGTTGCCTAAGCAAACTTTCAAAAGAAACGTCGGAGCGTTTGAAATTCGGTGTGTCGTTATTTGCCACATTGTTGGCCAAAACACTTTGTCGTTTATTGGCGGCATCAATGCCTGCCTGTAGTCTTTGAAAACTGACATTGTTTAGCAAACCCATGCAAATCCCCCCCTTCCAAAGCTATCATAATGAAAAGAATTCCACAACTTCTTCCGAAATCCTGCTACTTTCGACAAATAAAGCTAAATTTTTAACTTTTTTATGTGATGCAGGTCGAAAGCTGTCGATGAAGATTTAAAATGTCAATCTCATATACATTGATTCTCTTAGAAATTGTATATTATTACAATAAGAAATAAGCCCTATCTTTTCTGAAAAGAGAGGGCTTAAAGCATGGTTTTTCAATTATTTACCTTTTTCGTTCCAATATCTAACTTTATTTAGCATATAGTGACATAAAAAGGTTGATTTCCAGCGACTTTTGTCATGTCACTACTTCCATATACCTAATTTGAAGTAATTTTGGAGGCTGTCGGATTAGAGGATATACTGACTTAAATCGCGGTCTTGTGCGATTTCTGACAGTTTTTCACGAACATATTCCGGAGTGATTACCATTGTTTCGAGAGTCAATTCAGGAGCTTCAAAAGATAGGTCTTCCAGCAGTTTCTCGAGAATGGTATGCAAACGACGCGCACCTATATTTTCCATGTTCTGGTTCACAGAGGCTGCAATTTTGGCAATTTCCTGGATCGCTTCCGGCTGGAACTGAATTTCAATATTTTCTGTCTTGAGCAAATTAACATATTGTTTCGTCAGCGCATTCTCCGGTTCAGTCAATATGGAGACGAAATCCTCCAGTGTTAGACTGCTCAGCTCCACACGGATCGGGAATCGCCCCTGAAGCTCAGGGATAAGGTCGGAAGGCTTCGCAATATGAAAGGCTCCCGCTGCCATAAACAGAACATAATCCGTCTTCACAGGTCCGTATTTAGTCATCACCGTAGATCCTTCGACGATAGGCAATATATCACGCTGCACCCCTTCACGGGAAACATCCGGTCCAGAGCCTTTGCCCTGGCTGGCAACTTTATCGATTTCATCGATAAAAATAATACCGGACTGCTCGGCACGGGACACGGATTCCTGAATGACGTCGTCCATGTCAATCAGCTTGGCCGCTTCATCCTGAATCAGCACTTTGCGTGCTTCTTTGATCGGCAGCTTGCGTTTTTTGGTCCGCTTGGGCAGTAGACTGCCGAACATTTCCTGCATGTTCATTCCCATCTGGTCATTGCCTTGTCCGGCAAACATGTCCAGCATCGTAGGGGCGGTATCCTCCACGTCGATTTCAATGATGTCGTCTTCCAGCTGCCCTGCCAGCAGTTTGAATTTGACACCTCGCCGGCGTTCGCTGAGCGAACCATCCTCGGGCTCTTCCTTTGTATCTTCGGAGCTTGTGTTATTGCCGCCGAAAATCATTTCGAAGGGATTCCGCTGTGACTTGTTCTTGGAAGTAGACGGAACAAGGATCGAGACGATCCGTTCATTTGCCAATTCCTCAGCCCGGTCTTTCACCTTCTCTGTCCGTTCAAGTTTAACCATACGGATGGAGGTCTCCACCAAATCACGGACCATGGATTCCACATCGCGCCCCACATAACCAACCTCGGTAAACTTCGTAGCCTCTACTTTGATGAACGGGGCATTTACAAGCTTGGCAAGCCGGCGGGCGATCTCAGTCTTCCCTACCCCAGTTGGACCGATCATCAGAATGTTTTTTGGAACAACTTCATCCCGCAGCTCTTCAGCAAGCAAACTGCGGCGGTAACGGTTACGCAGTGCAACTGCCACCGATTTTTTTGCCTGCTTCTGGCCAACGATATATTTATCGAGCTCTGCTACGATTTGACGCGGTGTAAGCGATTGATTACCCATTATGACTTCCTCCCTCTTTCTGCGGCGCCGTGCCTATAATTGTTCAACAATAATATTGGAATTGGTATATACACAAATCTCGGAAGCGATTTGCAGTGCTTCCCTGGCGATTTCGGCAGCTTCTAAATTCGGAGCATGGCGTTTCAGCGCACGTCCTGACGCCAGTGCAAAGTTGCCTCCGGAGCCAATGGCCAAGACATCATCATCCGGTTCAATGATTTCACCATTGCCGGAGATCAGCAGCATTCCCTCTTTATCCATCACAATCATTAAGGCTTCCAGCTTGCGCAGGATGCGGTCCTGGCGCCAATCCTTGGCCAGCTCCACAGCTGCCCGCTGCAGATTGCCGTGATGCTCCTCCAGCTTGCCTTCAAACTTCTCGAATAAAGTAATCGCATCGGCCACGGAACCCGCAAAGCCAGCGATTACTTGTCCTCTGTACAGGCGGCGGACTTTTTTAGCCGTCGTCTTCATGATGACACTTTCTCCAAAAGTAACCTGACCATCGCCGGCTATTGCCGCATGGCCATTATGTCTAACCGCACAAATTGTAGTCGCATGAAAGCTGGGTAACATGATTTTGCAACCTCCTAAAAGTTTTGTGAGCTTCGCACCTTGAATCTCTTCGAACAAAACTGGCTTCGAAAGCATATACCTTAAGTTTTGTGGGATGCCATTGCAAAAGAACGGCTTAACACACCCTAGTTTATGACGGGTTTGGTTCTGTGATCTCCGGTTCTGTGTAGGGAAGTCCTGTGCGGGCAGCGAAATCGGCAATACTGTCCAGTGCACGGTGAGCCAGAAATTCATTTTTTTCCTTCTTGCTGCGGATTTTCTTCTCAAGCTTAGGAAGCAGGCCGAAGTTGGCATTCATTGGCTGGAAATGTTCTGGATCCGCGGAAGTGATGTAAGCAGGCATGCTGCCCAGCACACTGTCCTCCGGGAAGATCAAGCCCTCCTCGCCAAGCGCAGCTCTGGCCGCGTTAATTCCGGCGATCATTCCGGAAGCAGCTGATTCCACGTAACCTTCGACACCCGTCATCTGTCCGGCAAAAAACAATCTTTCTTTGCCTTTCATCTGATAAGTCGGATGCAGCAGTTTGGGAGAATTAATAAAAGTATTGCGGTGCATTACGCCATAACGGACATATTCCGCATTCTCAAGACCCGGGATCAGCGAGAAAACGCGTTTCTGCTCCCCCCATTTAAGATGGGTCTGGAATCCAACCAGGTTGTACAGTGTACCTGCAGCATTATCCTGACGCAGCTGCACTACTGCATGAGGCAATTTTCCAGTGTGGGGATTCATGAGTCCTACCGGCTTCATTGGACCGAACAACGCCGTTTGCTTGCCGCGCTTCATCATTATTTCAATCGGCATACAGCCTTCAAAATAAATCTCTTTCTCAAAATCTTTAAGTGCTGCGGTCTCGGCCGAGATCAGCGCATCATAAAAAACATCAAATTCCTCTTCCGTCATCGGACAGTTAAGATAGGCCGCTTCCCCTTTGTCATAACGGGAGGCCAAATACACCTTGCTCATGTCGATGGTGTCTTTCTCCACAATCGGCGCTGCAGCGTCATAGAAGTAGAAATACTCTTCACCGAGCAGCGCTTTAATCTCAGCAGACAAAGCCGGAGAAGTCAGCGGACCGGTCGCGATAACGACAATCCCTTCCTCCGGTATATGCGTAAGTTCTTCATTTATGACTTCCACCAAAGGATGATTGTGCAGCGTCGAAGTAATTTCACCCGAAAATCCGTCCCGGTCTACGGCAAGCGCGCCGCCGGCAGGAACCGCATGACGGTCTGCAGCACCCAGGACCAGCGAATTCAACCGCCGCATTTCTTCCTTTAATACACCAACGGCATTACCAAGACCATTTGCACGCAGGGAGTTGCTGCATACCAGTTCAGCGAACTGATCCGTGTGATGCGCAGGCGTCTTTACAACAGGTCTCATTTCATATAGTCTGACCGGCACTCCGCTCGAAGCGATCTGCCATGCGGCCTCACTGCCGGCAAGACCGGCGCCTATTACTGTTACTTTAGCTGTTTCTGTCAATTTCCTTTCCTCCTGTAGCGACTATTATTCTGCTAATTCTTCGTTGTCCAATACAGCCTCTGTATGATCGCACGAGGTGCATTGCAGCTTGGTCCCTTGTTTGTTGCGCTTCTCAACCATCCAGGAGTTGCATACAGGGCATGGTTTAATGGAAGGTCTATCCCAGGAAACAAAATCACAGCCTGGATACTGATCGCAGCCGTAGAAGACGCGTCCCTTTTTGCTGCGCCGCTCAACAACCTTGCCTTCATGACATTTCGGACAGTTTACTCCGATATCCTTCACAATCGGCTTGGTATTGCGGCAATCCGGAAATCCTGAGCATGCCAGAAATTTCCCGAAACGTCCCAGCTTGTAAACCATCGGCTTGCCGCATTTCTCGCAGAGCTCGTCGGAGACCTCATCTTCAATCTCGATCTCTTTCATTTCTTCTTCCGCGAAGATTAGCCGCTTCTCGAAAGACTCGTAAAATTCGGCAAGTACCTTCACCCAATCCTCCGCGCCTTCTTCTACATGGTCAAGATCCCCCTCCATATGTGCTGTAAATTCCACATCGAGAATTTCGGGGAAAAACTCCTCCATCTGCTCTATAATCAGCTCACCAAGTTCAGTAGGCATAAATTTCTTCTCTTCAATAGCCACATAACCACGCTTCTGGATCGTTTCCAGCGTTGGTGCATAGGTACTTGGACGCCCAATACCCAACTCTTCCAGCGTCTTAACAAGACGTGCTTCTGTATAACGCGGTGGAGGCTGAGTGAAATGCTGTTTGGGTTCAATGTCCTGTTTAGTCAGATCATCTCCGGCTTTGAGCGGAGGCAGAAACTTCTCTTCATCTGTTGTTCCATCATCATTACCTTCTACATAAACCTTCATAAAGCCCGGGAAAGAAACCTTTGAGCCTACGGCTCTGAAGACAGCATCGCCTGCGGCGATATCCACGGAGAGCGTATCTAAGAGCGCAGAAGCCATTTGACTGGATACAAAACGCTCCCAGATCAGCTTATACAAGCGGAATTGATCGCGGCTCATATATTCTTTAACGGTCTCCGGCTCGCGGAATGCTGAAGTAGGGCGGATCGCTTCATGCGCGTCCTGCGAACCTGCGGCTTTTTTGGAATACTGGCGAGGCGACTCCGGCACAAACTTCTCGCCGTATTTTGCCCCAATCAGTTCCTTGGCTTCATCCTGTGCCGTTGTGGACAGCCGGGTGGAGTCAGTACGCATGTAGGTAATTAAACCGACGGTGCCTTCTTTGCCCAGCTCCACACCTTCATAGAGCTGCTGTGCCACGGACATCGTCTTGGCCGCACGAAAGCCCAGTTTACGTGCAGCTTCCTGCTGCAATGAACTTGTCGTAAACGGTGCAGAAGGATGGCGCTGCCTCTCCTTCTCTTTCACTTCATTTACTTTGAAAGCGGCGTTCTTGATAGCTTCCAGAACTTCCAGAACATCGCTTTCCTGGCCCAGCTCTTTTTTCACTCCGTTCAGCTTATGAAACTTCGCTTCAAAACTGGAGTCACGAATGCCGAGCTTTGCGGTGATGCTCCAATATTCAGTTGGGACGAAAGCGGAAATTTCATTCTCCCGGTCCATAATGATCTTGACTGCAACCGATTGAACCCGTCCGGCCGACAAGCCTTTTTTGACTTTCTTCCATAATAGTGGGCTAATCTTGTAACCGACAAGGCGGTCAAGAATCCGCCGGGCCTGCTGTGCGTTCACAAGATCCATGTTGATTTTGCGGGGTGTCTTAAAAGCATCCTTAACTGCTTGTTTGGTGATTTCATTAAAAACAACACGGCACTCCTCGGTATTATCCAAATCCAGCGCATGCGCCAGATGCCAGGCAATGGCTTCACCTTCACGGTCCGGGTCAGCCGCCAGATAGACTTTTTTCACTTTTTTGCTGGCGTCCTTGAGTTCCTTCAATATGGACCCCTTACCGCGGATCGTGATATATTTGGGACTGAAATCATTCTCTACTTCCACGCCAATCTGGCTCTTTGGCAAATCTCTGATATGTCCCATTGAGGCCTTTACGATATATTTACTGCCTAAATATTTGCCGATGGTCTTCGCTTTTGCAGGCGATTCGACGATAACTAATGCATCCGCCATAGGTTGTTCCTCCTAAAAGTTTTGTAAGCATAAGCTTCCTGGAACTGCTTCGGGCATATCTGAATCCGAAAGCATACGCTTAACACAATCTCTTCTATATTAAATTACCTTATAAATTGCACCCGGTAATTGTGTTACCGCTTTTTTTATGATTAAAGATAACAGAACTGAATGCAAATGTCCAAAATCCCATCTCGTTCTACCCAACAGCTCATCCAACGTAAATGGGCCTTGATGCAGTATATGGTATAGGTGAGACTCCTCACTTGTCAATTTCTTTTCTGCCGACTTGTCTCCGTTTTCCAGGTTAAAGAGCTCTTTCTCTCTCTGTTCCACCGACTTTACAGGCAGATAGGATATGTATTCTTCCACGATGTCGTGAGCGCCGGTCACTAATTTTGCCCCTTGTTTGATCAGGTCGTTCGCCCCCCTGCTTTTGGGTGAAGTCACTGGACCCGGCACGGCAAAAACATCTCTACCGGCCTCCAGGGCGGCATCGGCAGTAATTAGCGAGCCACTGCGGCTGTCCGCCTCTACGACCACCGTCCCAAGGGCAAGGCCGGCAATAATCCGGTTGCGCTGTGGAAACAAGCCTGGGTGGCTTTTAGTGCCTATTGGATATTCGCTGATTACAAGTCCATCCTGTGCGATTTGATGTTCCAGTTCCCGGTTCTCTGAGGGATAGACCTTATCCAGTCCTGTCGCGACCACCGCAATCGTACTCCCGCATCCACGAAGGGCCGCTTCATGGCATACACTGTCGATCCCCCGGGCCAGTCCGCTGACCACAGTAAGGCCTGCCCCGCTCAGCTGCTCTGAGAGCGTCTCCCCTATCTTACGGCCATATGCCGTAGGCACACGGGTACCAACCATGGCAATCGCCGGGCGGGAGGCCAGGGCGAGGCTGCCTCGATAGTAGAGCACCCACGGCGGCTGCGGTGTCTCTTTCAGAAGCCCGGGATACTCATCGTCGAGCAGAGTTACCATTTCTACTCCGCTTTCTTTCATTAGAATGTGACGACGGTGAATCCACTCGGAAGTATATACAGCTTCGAGACGCTGCGACATTTTCCCGCTGATTCCGACACGTTCCCAATCACCGGCACCACAGGTAAAAGCCAAATCCGTCAACATACCCGCTCGACGAATTTTGTCGATACTCTTCCAGCCGATGCCTTCCACTTCATTTAATCCAAACAACAAATATCGCGAATCCATATGCACATTCTCCCTCGTGAGGAAGGTCAGCCTTCCCTATTTTGTGATACCTGTGTCAGAAATGCAAGTTACAGTTCCTTAAACGTCTATACGGCAGCAGATTTGAACGCAAAAAAAGCAACCTTTTATCCCCATGAACAGGAACAAAAGGTTGCTTACCTTTGAACATATTATACACGATGCCCTGCTAAAGAACATACGTATGCTGATAAATATAATAGTAGAAACTTAGCTTCCGGTAAAGGCGCTCAGAATGCCGCGCTCTTCCAGCACGCTTACAAGCGTAGAGCCCATTTCTGCCGGAGTTGGAGCCACCTTAATACCGCAGGATTCCAGCACGGCAATTTTTTCGCTTGCCGTCCCTTTTCCTCCGGAAATAATCGCACCTGCATGGCCCATCCGTTTGCCGGGAGGTGCGGTAACCCCGCCGATGAAACCAACTACCGGTTTGGTCATATTTTCCTTGATCCATACAGCAGCTTCTTCCTCCGCCGTACCGCCGATTTCTCCGATCATAATGACCGCCTTGGTTCCCGGATCCTCATTAAAAAGCTTGAGAATATCAATAAACTCCGATCCCTTAACCGGATCTCCGCCTATCCCTACTGCCGAAGACTGGCCGATGCCGCGCTCAGTTAGCTGATGCACCGCCTCATAGGTCAAAGTTCCGCTGCGTGAGACAACCCCTACGTACCCCGGAGTATGGATGTAACCCGGCATAATGCCGATTTTACACTCTCCCGGTGTAATCACACCCGGACAGTTCGGACCAATCAAAACCGTAGAACGACCTTCCATGTAACGCGATACTTTCACCATATCCAGCACCGGTATGCCTTCTGTAATGCAAATAACCAGTTCCAGCCCTGCATCCACTGCTTCCATAATGGAATCGGCAGCAAACGCCGGTGGCACATAGATTACACTCGCAGTTGCCCCGGTCGCTGCTTTGGCCGCTATCACCGTATCAAATACAGGAAGGCTGACCTCACTACCGTTCTCCAGCGTGATGTTCACCGTCGTGCCGCCTTTGCCCGGGGTAACCCCGCCTACCATTTGCGTACCGTAATCCAGCGCTCCCTTGGTATGGAACAAGCCCGTCGAACCTGTTATGCCCTGCGTGATGACTTTCGTATTTTTATCTACAAGAATGCTCATGTTTTAGGTCACATCCCTACTTAGTTTGTCGAATACGAGCACTGGCGCTCAAAGGCCCAGCCGCGATTACACAAGAGCAACAATTTTCCGGGCACCGTCCGCCATGGAGTCGGCAGCAACGATATTCAGTCCGGAACCGGCAAGAATCTGCTTGCCCAGTGCCACATTGGTTCCTTCAAGACGCACGACGAGCGGTTTGGTCAGACCAAGCTGCCGGGCCGCTTCCACGACACCCGTGGCGATAACATCGCAGCGCATAATTCCACCAAATATATTGACGAAAATGCCGTTGACTTTATCATCGGACAAAATGATTTTAAAAGCTTCGGTAACCTTCTCGGTCGTCGCACCGCCCCCTACATCCAGGAAATTGGCCGGTTCGCCGCCGTAATATTTAATGATATCCATTGTAGCCATCGCAAGTCCCGCGCCGTTGACCATACAGCCGATGTTGCCGTCAAGGGCAATATAGCTGAGATCGTATTTCGAGGCTTCAATTTCCTTCTCGTCCTCTTCATCTAAGTCCCGCAGCTCCAGAATATCCTTATGCCGAAACAATGCGTTAGAGTCAAAATTAAGCTTGGCATCCAGAGCCATTACATTCCCGTCAGCTGTAACGACCAGCGGATTAATCTCCGCAATGGAGCAATCCTTATCCACAAAAGCCAAATATAGCGCTTGCATGAACTTGACAGCCTTATTCACCAGTTCTGTCGGAATAGCAATGCTGTACGCCAGTTTACGGGCCTGGAAAGTCTGCAAGCCTACTGCAGGATCAATGATTTCCTTAAAAATCTTTTCCGGATGAGTGGCCGCTACCTCCTCAATTTCCGTTCCGCCTTCTTCAGAAGCCATCATGACCACCCGGCCGGAGCCACGGTCCACAACGATTCCAATGTAATATTCTTTCACAATCTGGCAGCCTTCTTCAATCAGCAGCCGCTTTACAACCTTGCCTTCAGGACCGGTTTGATGGGTCACCAGTGTCTTGCCAAGAATCTCTCCGGCATAAGACCGGACTTCGTCAAGCGACTTCGCTACCTTCACACCGCCGGCTTTTCCGCGTCCGCCTGCATGAATCTGCGCTTTTACCACCACTACCGGTGTACCCAGCGATACTGCAGCTTCTACTGCTTCCTCCACTGTATAAGCTACTTTTCCGTTCGGTACGGCTACGCCGTACTTCTTAAGTACTTCTTTTCCCTGATACTCGTGGATATTCATACCGGAAGCCTCCTAAAGTGTTGCGGTGGCTTAAACAGGCAGCCTGCAGCCATTCCGCTTTCCGTTTTGATTGTCCAAAGCCGGGTCCAGACCGGTTTATTGCTACATATTCCGGCACAAGCAGAAAACCTAACCGCATCTAATAGAAACGGCGTGGCTTCTGCCAGTGACACAAGCTTTGAAATACAGATTTTCATCTATATTTAGCTATATGTCAGAAAAGGAAACCCAGAATATTGTAACATGTTTTAAAAGCGCTTTCCTCAAAAACTTTCACTATTTGCACACACATTTTCGCTTGATTTCATGCCGGAATGCGAACGATTATATTGACACAGCTTTCAAGAGCTATTTAGAGGCATTAATGTTAGCTTCGTGTACACGAGCCAGAAGGTCTTTAAACTGGCCCAGCAGAGCAACAAATTCATCTGCCGACAGCATCGTTCCTTCCGCCATTTTCCCCGGAATGCATGCCGCTTCACCCTGCAGTGCCCAGCCCTTTTCTGTCAGGGAAATCAGAACCTTCCGCTCATCCTGCAAGGAACGTTCACGCAGAATCAAACCTGCTGCCTGCAGCCGTTTCAATAGCGGCGTTAAGGTACCGGAGTCCAAAAAGAGGGCTTCGCCCAGCTCTTTAACCGTACACTGCTGTCTTTCCCAAAGCACGATCATTACTAGATACTGGGAGTACGTTAAACCGATCTTGTCCAGGTGAGGCTGGTACAGCTTCGTAAATTCGCGCGAGCAAGCATAGATGGTAAAACAAAGTTGATTATCAAGCATTAGCTCAGGAGTTGTCGTTGTCTTTTGCATTTCTTCTTCACCTGCCTTTATCACATTATTTTATCACAATTCATCCGTAATATCATGTTAATAGCGAAAAATAGATTGACTATTATTTTAATTGTGTTAAATTAAGTTGTGTACAATACTTTATCAAATGAACGGGAGCGGATAATAATGATGACTATTCAACAAAAAATGTATGAAACTACAGTTAAAGCAGTAGGCGGAAGAAACGGAACTATTGAGTCGGAGAACCCTAAGCTGGCTCTTACGATCAGCACTCCCCGCGAAATGGGCGGCGCCGGTGGCGAAGGCACAAATCCTGAGCAGCTGTTCGCTGCCGGATATTCCGCTTGTTTTGACAGCGCGTTGAACATGGTGGCCCGGATGGGCAAAGTGAAGATTGAAGGCAGCGAAGTTACCGCTACTGTAAGCTTCGGCAAAGTTGAAGACGGGGGTTTCGGCATCGCTGTGAAGCTTGATGTTCTGGTTAAAGGCGTTGACCATGAAACTGCAACCCAGCTTGTAGAAGCCGCCCACGGCGCCTGCCCATACTCCCGCGCTACCCGCGGCAACATTGAAGTGGAAATAAACGTACTGTAAAGAATCTGCGTCTTTCCAATCATTCTCGGAATGAGAACAGAACAAGCCGTCCATTGGCTATGGGCGGCTTGTTTGCCGTTAATATATATCATCATTCGTAATAGACTATATACTATAAATCGCTAGTCCTCTGTCATGAGCTGCCTGTCCAGATTACGGTACTGCACCGCCTCCGCCAGATGTGCAGAGACAATGTCTACGGATCCTTCCAGATCGGCAATCGTCCGGGCCAGCTTAATAATCCGGTCATGGGCCCGCATGCTTAAGCCGAGACTTTCCAGAATGGTATGCAGCATCAATGTGCCTTCCCTGCCCAAACCGGCATAACGGCGCAGTGCCGCACCGGATAGTTCACTGTTCCAGGATATCGGCAGAGCCTTATATCGCTCTGTCTGAATAGCCTGGGCTTTCAGAACCTCTGCGCGTATCTCTGCCGAAGATAATGAAGGCCCCTCACCACCCCAATCCTTCGGACGGGGAACATCCACCTGCATATCAATCCGGTCCAGCAGCGGTCCGGAAATCTTAGAGCGGTATTGTGCAATCCTCGCAGGACTGCAGGTGCATCTCTGCTGCAACCCTCCGCTTCCCAAATACCCGCAATGGCAAGGATTCATAGAGCAGGCCAGCAAAAATTGGGCGGGAAAGGTAAATGCAGCGCGGGCACGGCTGATCGTCACTACCCTGTCCTCCAGGGGCTGCCTCAGAACCTCTAGTACATTGCGCGAGAATTCCGGCAGCTCATCCAGAAAGAGAATACCTCGATGGGCTAAGCTGACCTCACCCGGCTTGGGAATCCCTCCACCGCCAATAAGCCCTGCCGCAGAGATGGTATGATGGGGCGAACGGAACGGGCGCCCCCGCAGCAACCCGCTGTGGGCATCCTTAAGCTTGCCCGCCGCGCTGAAAATTTTGGTCACCTCCAGGGATTCACTGTCATTCAGCGGCGGTAGAATACTAGGAAGACGTTTGATGAGCATCGTTTTCCCCGTTCCCGGTGGCCCCATCAGGATAATATTGTGCATCCCCGCCGCCGCAATGGTTAAAGCCCGCTTCACATGATTTTGCCCTAGAACATCACTGTAATCCTCCAGCATACCGTTGTCTGCAGTTAAGACAGATCCTTCATACATCACTGCCGGTATATATTTCAAATGATCCAGCGTAAGCGCCATGACCGGTGGACGCTCGCTGTTGGCAAGACCGCTGCTGACGGAAACCGGAAACGGCAGCGGATTTTGCAGGACAGTCTCCTTTGTCACAGCTACAGCTTCAGCAGCAGCCAATCCTATTGGCAGACAAGATTTAGTTTCGACTGAGCCGCTCGATTCATCAACACCCATTGTATTCACACTTACTATTTGCTGCTCTACCCCGCTTCTCTTTGCGGTGTCCGCCAGGTTCATTACCGATTCCTGTTCAGGCTGCGGCAGCTGCCGCAAATGCTCTATCGCATACACTGTGATCCCGCTGATTAAAGCGGCCTCAGCAGCATTGCCCAATGGCACCAATACAGCACGAAATCCGCCGCGCCGCGCTGCTTCTACCATCGGCAGCACACCTGTCACAGGGCGCAGGCTGCCGTCGAGCGCCAGTTCGCCGATCAGCAGCAGCTTTTCTGCCTCAGGCATCACCAGTTGGCCGCTTGTCGTCAGAATGCCCAGGGCAATAGCCAGATCGAATGCCGAACCTTCCTTACGCAGATCAGCCGGGGCTAAATTGACCGTAACACGCTGCTGAGGGTAACGATAACCGCAATTTTTGACCGCCGCACGCACTCTTTCCACAGCTTCACGAATAGCAGAATCAGGCAATCCAATGATATTCGTCTGTGGTAAACCGTTGGCCAGATCAATTTCAACACCGATCATCACACCCTCAATCCCATACAGGCAGGCGCTGTGCATTTTTCCATACATAAAAAAACACCTCTTCTCCTGAAGTACGCCGAAAATAAGCGTTGTCGTTTCAAGAAAAAGGGTGCTTCCTCATTTTCCGAGATTTTATTATAACCAGTATACAAATGATCTGCAGACATGCGCAATAGCTGAACGGGAGATCACCACTTCAGCTTATTTGCACAAATGTGAAAGGGCATTTAAAAAGGTGATAAATTAACCCTCTTCACTTACCACCACAGCATCCCTAATTTGCTCAAAAGAGAGCGGTTTGTAGCCCCAATGCTCCACACAAATATTAAAATGATTGTTTCCTTCATATTTCTGTCCATGAATATGACCATGCACATTCACGTAAGGCATATGTTTGTTCATATACATCGGTTCATGTGAAAGAAAGAAGAAATCCTTGTAGATCATCGGGTATTCACTAACCTCGTTGAAGCCCGCCTCCAGCCACCATTTGCGGCTTCGTCCGCGGTCATGATTGCCGAGAATCAGAATCTTGTAGCCGTTCAGTGAAGACACTATCCCCGTCGTCGCTTCCAGGTTCATAAATGAAAAATCCCCAAGGTGAAATACCGTATCCCCTTCGCCCACCACGGAATTCCAGTTCTCGATCATCGTCCGGTTCATCTCCTCCACACCACTGAAGGGACGTGATTCAAAATCAATAATCAGCTTATGCCCAAAATGGTGGTCTGAGGTAAAAAATACTTTAGACATTTGTGCACACCCAACTTTCACGGAAACTCTGTACATTCTGATTTCTCAATTATGCTGAACTTATTTTTATTTACGCCATTCCCGTTTGTTGGAACGCTGGTTTGCATCCAGCTGAATCAATTCGGCGAGTGGCGGAACTTCTTCATGATCAATAAGCCATTTACGCATTTCCCTAATTGCCTCCACCTGTCCATTGCCCTTATCCCGCCAGGTTAGCAGCTCTATCACTTTAATAACCAGTGACAACAGGCTGCTGCTGTCGCTTTGGCTCTTTTCGGCCCGAATCTTTTGGATAAGTGCCTCATTCTCCCAATCAATCAATATCTCCTCGGCAATGGCTGGCCGCATAACGGTGAAGGTTTTGTTGCATTGGCTGCAGCAGACAACGGATAAAGGCTCTCCGCCTAAATCTACAGCGATCTTCTGTTCACATTCTTGGCATGTAAAACTTACTTGTATATCAAATGGTTGATTCCTCATGCGGACAACCCTCCTCATGGCAGCATTAAAAGTTACAATAATGTTTACCCATTTCCCTTAAGAAATGACCCATGACACGGAAGTAATGTCAAGACATAAGCTCTAATACGGACATTAAATCGACAAAAAGCTACTTAAAATGCCTCGCGAATATGCCTTAGAGCAGCGATACTCGTATCGTCATTCAGTAATACTGAAATCACATCAAAGGAGACCTGCCGTTCTTCCTGACCTGTGGCATGCAAATAGACCTCTGCCGTATTGCGCACCTGCCGTATTTTGCGGGTGTTCACAGATTCCTCGGGTGTCCCCTGCTGAGGGTTTCCGCTGCGGCTCCGTACTTCCACGAAGATCAGCCTGCCTTCAAGCTCAGCAATGATGTCAATCTCGCCGCTGCGGCAGCGCCAATTGCATTTTATAATATCGTAACCTTGGGAAGTCAAATACATCACAGCAGCTTGTTCAGCTGCTGTGCCTTTTTGTTTGCGGCTATACCGCCCGCCTGTGCCGTTCTCCCTCACTTGAGCCTCCGCTCTCCTGCAGAACGGTCACTCTGGTAGATATAGCTTAGAATCTCCGCCACCAAATGGTACAGCTCAGGAGGAATCTGCTGATCGAGGTCCAACTTCGACAGGACCTCCACCAATGCTGCATCCTCCTGAACGGCAACCCCGTTCTCCTTGGCCCGCTGCAAAATCATATCTGCCACAGCGCCTTGCCCTTTGGCCACAACTACCGGGGCTTCGCTTTGGCCTGGAGTATATTTCAGTGCAACAGCCTTCTTAAGGTTCTGTGAAACTTCATTTGGCTCACTCATATCCGGTAATCGACTCCTTTGTAGGAGTCAGGAACATAGTCTGCCAGCTTGGACACAGTCTTCATACCGGATGCCGCAAGCGAGCCGGGCTCCGGCAAGGGCTCTGTGCGCAAGCTTAAAAGCTGGTAGCCTATTGACTCCACTGCGGATTGGACATCCTCCCGCCGATCCTCCAGCAGTTCAAGTACCCAAGGATCATTATTATGCACCTTGAGGCTTACGATCCGGTCGACCACTTGGACGTCAACCAGCGTCTGTCCCAGCTGCTTCATATCCAAATCGAACCAAAGCCGGCAGTTCGCCGCATCCAGTTCACCCTTGCGGCCACGCCGCGACTGAATATGGACAGAAGCCGTTTCCTGTCCATCCTCGCCCCGCAGCGGCAGAAACAGCGTCACCTGTGCGAACGGTGCCGTACGGTCCGTGTTGAGCAGCAGCTGCTGTCCCGTCAGCTGCTGCACAAGCTGGCCTGCGGCTTCCTTCACCGCAGGCGGCGCATCGCTGCTCATCACCTGCAGCAGCACGCCCTTCAGCGTGTCGGCGGCATCTTCACCCGCCGCCGCACCGCCCTGCAGCGCCGCCAGCGGCAGCGCTGCCTCACGCGTTCCCGCGGCCGCTGTCACAGGCCGCGCATCTGCGCCGGCTGCGAAGCCGCCGCGCACCGCCTGCTGCTCGTGCTCCGCGCCGAGCAGCTTCAGCACCCGCCCCACCCAGGACTCCGTGTCCTGGGTGGCAGCGGGCCCCGGCTGCGGCGCTGACGCAGCAGCCGGGCTCTCCCCGCGCGGCGCTGACGCAGCAGCCGGGCTCTCCCCGCGTGGCGCTGACGCCGCGGGGGCCTGGGTTTGCCCCGCCTGCGTCAGCGGGGCTGCATTGCCCTGCGGCGGCGCAGCCGCAGGCGCTGGCACTGCCGCCGGTGGCGCAGCCGCTGGCGTTGACACTGCCGCCGGTGGCGCAGCCAATGCCGCCGGTGGTGGCACTGCCGCCGGTGTTGGTGCCGCCGCTTGCGCCGATGCTGCCGCCGGCATAGAAGCTGCCGTTGGCGCAGGGCTTCCGCCCGCAACGTTAGCGGGCGGCGAAGCGGCGAGCTGCGGCAGTGTGCCGCGCAGCTCGCTGAGCACGCCCTGCAGCTTCGTTAGCAGCGCCGTGCCGGACTGCTGCGCTGCCGGTCCACCGGCATTGCTTGCGGCAGCTTGCGCACGCTCCGGCTGAGCTGCGGTCCCCGGCTTGGCCGCATTCGCCGCAGGCTCCGCCTCTGATCCGGCAGATCCTGCACCGATTCGTACCGCTGCAGGATCTGCTCCACTCTCTTTCAGCCGCGCCGCAGGATTCTGCGTGTCAGCTCCTTCAGCCGAACTCCCTGAAGCCGCATTTGCTGCCTTAGGGAGAACACCCGCGTCGGCAGATTCGTTGTCTGCCGGCACAGCCGCAGCAGTACCTGCCACGTTCTTGGCTGCGGCTTCAGGATTAGTACCTTCGGCTTCGGGTGTGTTCGCGGCCATCGCTGCCGCAGCCTGTTCACCCTTCCCTGCGCCAGCCTGCGCTGCCGTAGACTGCACAGCTGGTTTGGCCCCGTCAGCAGCTTCGTCCGGCATAGCAGAAGCCGCTAGGGCAGCTTTAGCCGCTGCCGGATCAACATCAAGCTCTCCGCCTGCCACAGCAAGACCAGTACCAGTATTGCCGGTAGAAGAAGGGGCAGCAGATCCGGAAGGAGCCGTAAGCTTCTCCGAACCAACTATGGCCTTTCCACCCTCCCCTTCACTTTCCTGCTGTGCCCAGAGCGTAAGCTCCGTTTCAAGCTTGGTCAGCAATTCATGCAGTTTCGGACCAAACACAGCCTGCTGCAGCCCCTTCACGCTCTCCGCTGTCACAGGCAGTCCCCGTTTCACCGAGATCACTGCCGCTTCCAGCCACTCCGAAGTAGGCACGCCCTGCGGCTTGGCGTTCATCACCGCATCGAGCTTCGCCGCCGTCTCTTTGGTCAGGGGCAGGCCTCCCGATTGCATGGCCTGAATAATCTCCCGTCCTGCCTTGGAATCTGACAGCCCAAGTGATTCCAGTGCCTCCCCCATGCTCTGAGATGATGCAAGAGCTGATTCGCCAAGGGAGACCGGCTTCAATACGGGCAGCCCGCCCTCACCCGGAGGCGCAACCTGCAGATTTAAGGTTTGTCCAGGCTGCAGCGGAGTTTCCAGCTCCGCACGGACAGGCGTGCCTTGGATCTGTACGACCGCTTCTTTGCCGGATTCCGACACACTGAGGACTACACCACGAACGACCTGGCCTTCCTTCAGTTCCAAAGACTTGGCTTCTCCCGGTTTACTGTCTCCGAGCAATCCTCGAATCAAAGATCCGATATTCATGCCGTTTTCTCCTCCCTTCGTTTAATGTCTTCTTAGTATATCGACATTTGAGTTCTTTTTTTAAAATAACGTCTGCTGCTCCGCCAATATCCGGCTGATGAAGCTCCGCCGGTGCATAGGCGTTGGCCCCAGGGCCACAATTTGCTCGCGGTGAAGCTTGGTCGCGTAGCCTTTATGTATTTTAATCCCATAGTCCGGGTATAATTCCTCCCACAAGCCTTCACAGAGCCGGTCACGGGTCACCTTCGCCACAATGGATGCCGCAGCTATAGATTGACTATTGGCATCTCCTTTAATAATTGAACGCTGAGGAAACGGCAGATCCACTTTTTCTGCATCTATTAGCATGTAATCCGGCGTATGGCTCAAGCCCTCCACCGCCTTCTTCATCGCCAGCCGCGAAGCCTGTTTAATGTTAATTTCATCAATCACCGCAGAGTCAACGTGGCCAACACCAACCGCCAGCGCTTGCTCCATAATGAGCTCAAACAAAACATCTCTCTTCTTGGCGCTCAGCTTCTTTGAATCGTCAACACCCTCTATAATAAGGCCTTCTGGCAATATCACCGCTGCGGCGACAACATCCCCGAACAGACAGCCTCTGCCCACCTCATCTACACCGGCAATCCGGCAAAACGACTGCTCCCAGCCTTCTTTTTCGTATAACAACATATCTGTAGTACTCACTGTTCATCCACCGCCAGTTTCACTTATATTCAATCCTACTGCTGTTTAGCTTATCATATGAAGCCTTCAGGGGGCATCCCTCTTTAAGTTAATAAAATAAATCTGCATAGGACCCATTTCAATCATGCTTCAAAAACAAAGACAACAAAAAGAGCCACCCCAAAAAGTGGATGGCTTATAATCCAATCATTATTTTACCGTGCTTAAGGCATCTCCAGGGTAAAGGTTCCAAGCTTTCCTGCCCGCAGTTCATGGAGTAACGTACGTGATGCCTTCTCCAGATCCACTCGCCCGCCACTGATGAGGCAGCCACGTTTACGCCCTATCGCTTCCAGAACGGCAACGATCTCATCGGGGTTCTCCAGATCCTCAGGAAGCTTATCAATCCCGAAGCGTTCCTTAAACCGGGAACCATAATCCGAGACCAGATATTTGACAGCATAAAAGGCGATATCCTCGACGTTCAGAATCTCCTCTTTAATAGCTCCGGTTACCGCAAGGCGGTAGCCTACATCCTGATCCTCGAACTTTGGCCACAGAATACCCGGGGTATCCAGAAGTTCCAGATTTCCGCCCGTTTTGATCCATTGCTGGCCCTTTGTGACCCCTGGGCGGTCACCGGTCGCAGCGATGCTCTTGCCTGCCATCCGGTTAATGAGCGTCGATTTGCCCACATTGGGAATCCCCACAATTAGTGCGCGCATCGCCCGCGGATTCATCCCCTTAGCAATTTGCCGATCAATTTTCTCCTTCAGCAGCAGTTTAACCTGTTCAGGAATTTCCTTCACACCTGTTCCGGTAGACGCATCTACAGGATGGGCGACATGCCCCTGGGCTTTGAAGTACGACAACCATTTACGCGTCGCTTCTGGATCAGCCAAATCTGCTTTATTCAGAATAATCAATCTCGGCTTGTCCCGTAAAATATCGTCAATCATCGGATTGCGGCTGGAAAGCGGCAGACGGGAATCGAGCAGTTCTATTGCAACATCTATCAGCTTCAGCTTATCCTCAATTTGCCGTCTAGCCTTCGTCATATGACCCGGAAACCATTGAATGGCCATTGCCGTCACCTCCTTTGACTTCTGTCAGCTTAATGGTTAATTACTGAAATGTCTTTGACCGGCCAAAAAATCAGATCTGCACGGCCTACAATATCACCAAGCGGCACATAACCGATCATCCGGCTGTCTGTACTGTCTGAGCGGTTATCCCCCATTACGAATACATGTCCTTCGGGCACTGTGCCGTCAGTAAAATCTTCGTTAGGGAAATTTTTATTATTGTACAAAGCATTATTATTATGCGCTTCATCAATCGCGCCTTGAATGTAAGTTTCGTTCACAGGTTCACCGTTAACTGTAACGACATCCCCTTCGACTTTCACCGTATCTCCAGCCACTCCAATTACGCGCTTGATGAAGTCCTTGCCCTCTGAAGGCACATGAAACACAATCACCTCGCCACGCTGCGGAGAGCGGATGTCATACAAGATTTCATTTACAATTACCCGTTCACCGGTATGGAAATTAGGCTTCATGGAAGGTCCATCCACAATAAACGGCTTAAATAAAAGCCATCGTATCAGAATTACCAGAACCAATGCAATTGCTATCGCTTTAATCCATTCCAATACTTCATTCTTCTGTTTCTTGGGGTTCTGTCCGCCGGACTCCACGATCTCCCCTTGTCCCTGCTGCAAATCCTGCTGCATAATTCACCGTCCTCTCTTCATCCTATACTCACTATACAACACAAAAAAACTCCTGCCAAAAACCCCTCCACGATTACTCCTTCAGGAGGCCTTTTCGGAGAAGCTGATCCTAAGGCAACTATTTCAATGTCCATTATTGGGGTCGAGAAGAACCGGATATAGCAACAAGAATAAACGAAAGGGGCTTGAACTCAAGCCCCTTTCCTTTGTCACTATTCTAGCGACGGATTTCTTTAATTCTTGCAGCTTTACCGCGCAGTTCACGAAGATAGTAGAGCTTCGCACGACGAACTTTACCACGGCGAGCCACTTCGATTTTCTCGAGTTTAGGCGAGTTGATTGGGAAAGTTCTTTCCACACCAACACCGTAAGAAATTTTACGAACCGTAAAAGTCTCACCAATTCCACCGCCGCGACGTTTGATTACAACGCCTTCGAACAACTGGATCCGTTCACGAGTTCCTTCGATAACTTTTACGTGTACCTTCAAAGTGTCACCCGGGCGAAAACTCGGGATATCTTTGCGGATTTGTTCTTGCGTAATTGCTTGTAGGATATTCATTTAGGACTTCCTCCTTCCGTACAGGTGTTCATGCCTCTTCCGGAGAGACCATCGCTCTCCCTCATTATCCGCAGAGGACCACCGTATTCCACACAACAGAAATAATAATAACATAAAGAGTAGGCTAATACAACTATATTTTTAGAGCGGCAGCATATCCTTCTTTTGGGCTTTGGTTTTGCAATCCTTGCATAGTCCGACTACGCTTCCATTATCCTGGGCATAAAAGATAAGTTTGCCGTTTCTCTTCTTGCATGAGGAACAGAGCTGATCCGTGGAACTCTGCTTAGCTTTGCGGTGTCTGTCCATCGAGATCACATTGCTGGCCGTTGCAGTCTTTGGACTTCCGGCCCTCTTATGCCGTCTGTTAAACAGCCAGTAAACAACCACAACAAATAACAATACGATCAGGATTGCTGCATATCGCATCAGGCTTCATCCGCTCCCTTGACTTTTTACAGTCAAAATAGTAATAGACCGCCCTTCGTGGTGCCTGAGAGTCGGTCTGTTTTCTGCTGCCAGGCTCCGTTACACTTCTACACTTCCATTGCTCTGATTTCCAACCCGCCGTTTCAGCTTTACTGAACCTTTCATCTACAGCTAATTTTAACACAATCGTTTATTGATTTGTAGTCGCGCCCATGGGTACTGGACTTTAGTCCAGCACAGCAACCGGTCTCCAGCCTGTTATTCAATTATTTACCATAATATATAATAACGATTATACATAAGCAATATACAGACTTTTAGGAGGGGCTCCATTTGAAAAAAAATTATAAACCAGCAAAGATTGCAGCACTGGCTGTTTTCTCCATTGTACTATTAGCCGGCTGCAGAGAACTACCTGGCAAGGAAGCTGCCGATAATCAACTTGAACAGCGCTTATCCGGCAACTCCCAACAGGAAGTTGCTGACAGCAATGGGGAGTTTGAAGAATTCTCTAGTGAACTCGGGCAGGAAATCAGTGAAGCAGCAGCAGATTTAGGGCAGGATATCGGAGAAGCCATGGAAAATGTGCATCAAGCCGTTCAGAATACTGCGTCCGTCGTGGCAGAACAGATCACAGCCGACAGTGTCAGCAAAGAACTTGTTGCCACCTCGAAAGTGGGGTCTTCCTCTACACTTACCCTGGACAATGCAGTGGGTGAGGTTGAGGTCATCTCCTCTACAGGAAATACTGTCAACGTAACCGCTACTATTGTAGCCCATCATGCCTCCAGCAAATATGCTCCAGAGTTGTTTGATAATGCTGAAGTATCTGTAAAAATTAGCGGTGACGAGCTTAAAGTATCCACCTATGCCAAGGACAGTCCCAAAAAGGATTTATGGTCCTGGGCACACAAAAAATACGGCTATTCAGATTTCAGCATCAACTACCTGATTGAGCTTCCAGCTAGTGTCGACAGATTTGAAATCAATAATGATGTAGGTTCTATTGAGCTGAGCCAGTTGCAGGGAACCTTTGACATTTCGAGCGATGTTGGAGCCATCACACTCCGGGATGTTGAAGTCACCGGCAAGTCCAAGGTAGAGACAGATACCGGAAGCATCGAGCTAAATATCAATGAGATGAAAAACGGCAGCAGTCTCAAAGCTAAAAGTGACATAGGTAAAATATCCGCCTCTTTGGACAGCAGTCTCAAATGCACCGTGGAGGCCTCCAGTGAGCTTGGACATATTTCCGGTACAGGTTCGGGCAAACATGATTTAAACGGGGGTGGACCGCTATTGTCCCTATCCACGGAAATCGGCTCCATCTCCATACAGAACTAAAATGAAAGACACCGAACCGAATATCAAAATTTACGTATATACGCAAAAAATGGGCTTCCCAGATTAGGGAGGCCCACTTTTTCGCCTTTTAGATCAGCGCGATTGCCAGCAGTGTAAACAAGCTTAAAGTTAAAATTTCACTGCCGTACCCATAAAAACCACCGTAATAATTGCCTGGGTAAAATGCCGAGGTTTTCATTTTTCCGTTGCCCTTCGTTTTCAGATAGACATTGTTCCGATCCACATCCACGATGATACCTTCATGCTGTTTTCCATCGGTTGTCATAATCCGTACCCTTTTGTTTTTGCATTGCAGACAATTATAATATGCTTCCACCCGTAACTCCTCCTTTACTGTAATGATTTATATTATGACTGGAGGGATTAGCCGGTAACGGCTAAGTTACCATTGTGAAATATATGTGAAATAAATAACTTGTGAACAATGTGTGTCTTTTTCGTTGGAAAAGGTTTATAATAAGATTACAAACAGTAAAGCGCTTACGGGCTTGTATATGTACTAATCCGAACTTAAGGAGGCATGAATCATGAGTACAGCAGGGAGAAATTTTATTAACGAGGGAATACTGCGCATCGCCTTGTTCCTAATCTTTGCATCACTTACTTACACAGTAAGAAACTACGTCTGGGCCATTATCGTACTCACGGTTGTTGCATTATATGCATTGGTTACTGGGATCATTAAGCTTACCCGCAGTGACAGTGAAGTACTAGAGCGACGATAACCAAGTGGAAACGGCTTTGCCGTCCTCAAAAGGACGGTATCCGTTTCAGCGAGAAATAGAAGGATAGTTTATAGCGTGAAGCATATAAATTCTTATATTTGGACAAAAAACCGCTTCATACGGAATCTTGAATCCGTATGAAGCGGTTTTTTAGTGTCTTATCGGAGTAACAGGATTTGAACCTGCGACCTCACCCACCCCAAGGGTGCGCGCTACCAGGCTGCGCTATACCCCGACGGCTACTCCGTAACTTCCGCGCCATTATCACGTTCTGTCAACGATTGCCCATACGGTCGTCACAGCTTTTACCAATCTCGCGTTTATTATAGCGTATGGCCGTGCACCTATGCAATAAAATAACGCGCACCTGTACAAACTTGTTCACATGCGATATAATGCGAACATACATTCGCAATCGAACGGAGGCACTGTAATGTCCGCAACACGCAACTCACCCGCATCTATCACCGCAGAAGTCCGCAACTTCATCCGTCCTTACACGATCCTTCCGATGGTGAAAGCCGCCTTCGAACGGGACTCCCAGATATTCCTCTCGATGCACACACTTGACCCGTACGTCGCGTGGCTGACACAGGCCCGGGAAAGATTAACGCAAGAAGAGCTCATGATAAAGGCGCAGGCACATCAGAGCGGAATTAGCATTATAGAAAAACAGCACATAGATGGCACGTTGCGGATTCGTTATCAATGCCAGGCTGGCATCGGTGACTTAGCAATCCCGGATGCCGAGGTTGCAGAGGAAGCTGCGGACCTTATGCGGCGGCTATTGACGTTCTAAAACGAAAATAAGCGCAGATCTCCGGGTTCTCATCAAAGCAATGCTTTCTTCTGTGAAAATAGTTTTTAATATATTCTTAAAATTTTATAGATTTTTAAATTACGTTATGCTATACTCTTGGCACAAGGAAAGGAGGTGCGTTCACATCAAGCATGACATGCTGAACGTATCCCTTACCCGGACCAACGGCTGAACAACTGGCTTTGGTGGCGCGGGATACGGATCAAAGTAATAAAACAGCGCCTCGGGTAGAGAGACCGTCTTCGGACGGTCTTTTTCATGTAAAAAACCATTAAAGCAGCGGGTCATTGATCCGTCTGTTCTAATGGTTTTTTTTGGGTTACTGCTGCTATTACTATAGCACTTCTCCTATTGGACCTGTTGCCAGGGTCTGTTCTCTACTCAAAAAAGGGGGTTACGATTTACGATTCGTATAAAAATCGATAATATCGCTTACTGTGCGGAGCGGCTCCGCTTCCTTGTGGACAGTGTCCACGTCCGGTTTAAATTCTTCACGCGTATTCGTAGTCACTTTCAGTTCATTCCTTTCAATTGTTAAGCTAGCTGCATCTAAGCTGCATATCTTATTGCGGCACCTCTATTTATTACCCTAAAAAAAGGATAACTACGCACATTTGCTCTTATTTTTTTGTGAAGCTTATGTGTCTGTTAAATTAATCACTACATAACAAAAAACGCCTCCTCAACGTAATATACGTTAAAAAGACGTGTGATATGCCTTGTGCCATTAATTATTTTGTTCAGGCTTGTTCTGCTGCTGGCGCAAACGCTCCAGTGTTTTCTTATCCTTCACCGTTAATTCGGCGGTATCCAGAAGATCCGGTCTCCGCTCCAGGGTTCGTTCCAGAGCCTGCTCACGCCGCCATATTTCGATATTGGCATGGTGACCGCTCAACAGCATATCCGGCACCTTCCATCCCCGAAACTCAGCCGGACGCGTATAATGCGGATACTCCAGCAGGCCGGTGCTGAACGAATCTGTTATCGCTGAGGTTTCATTTCCGAGGGCCCCGGGCTGCAGCCGCACCACCGAATCGATGACCGTCAGGGCGGGCAGCTCACCACCAGTCAGCACGTAATCCCCAATGGACAGCTCATCCGTTACGAGATGCTCTCTGATCCGTTCATCATAACCTTCATAATGGCCACAGATAAAGATCAGATGCTGCTCCTGGGCCAATTCCTCGGCGATGTGCTGGTTATATTGTTTTCCCTGCGGGCACATAAGGATAATACGCGGTTTCACAGGAGAAGCAGACGTACGTTCCACTATTGCTCCAGTACCATGCTGGCGCTCATCTCCGTTTACATCGTCGCTTTCGGGAAAACTCCCCGCGGTGGTCTCCTCAGCTTGTACTCCGTCCTGCGAGATGCCCAGCACATGTTCCACGGCAGCAAAGATTGGGTCAGGCTTCAGCACCATGCCCCCACCTCCGCCATAGGGCGTGTCATCCACACTGTTATGCTTGTTGCCTGAGAAATCACGGAAATTGACTGCGTTTAGGGAGACGATACCTTTTTCACGTGCTTTGCCAAGAATACTTGTGCCAAATACACCCTCACACATTTCCGGGAAGAGCGTCAGCACATCAATTCTCATCATGGCAATAGTCCTTCCATCAGGTGAACGGTGATTTTCTGGGCTGCAATATCCACGTCAAGCACTACATCATTGATGACCGGAATAAGAATATCCTGTCCTTTGGCCGGCTTCACAACCCAGACGTCGTTGGCTCCAGGCTGCAGGATGTCTGTAATCGTGCCCAGCGGCTGGCTTCCATCCTCATCAGTGTATACTTCGCAGCCAACGATGTGGTGGAAGTAATATTCATTTTCCGGAAGCTCGACCAGATCATCACTAGGAACCTTAAGCAGGCTGCCTTTATATTTCTCGATCTGATTGATGTTGGTATAGCCCTTCAGTTTGGCAATGAACATCCCTTTATGCTCTTTGGCGGATTCCACGATCACCTCGAATTTCGGACTTCCATCAGCGGGGATAAGCAGCAGCTTTTTGCCCGGCGCAAAGCGGACATCCGGAAAATCGGTATGCGATAAAATCTTGACCTCCCCGCGAATGCCGTGGGTATTGACCAGCCTGCCTACGGTTAACTCTTCCGTCATATAATCCTCTCCTTCAAATATTATCAGCGTTACTGCTGCAATAGGACTCGTACATAAATGGCACGGCAACGCCTATTTTGGTTCTTTGTACATTAATCTATACTGCTATATTTGAACAAAAAGGAGCCGGGATATACTATCCCTAGCCCCTCATTGAACGCATCCATTAAGATAAAATATCCACGGTAACGCGTTTATCGCTCTTGACTGCTGCAGATGTGACTACTGTGCGAAGCGCTTTGGCGATCCGCCCCTGCTTGCCAATGACCTTACCGACATCATCAGGATGTACGGAGAGCTCATATACAATCAGGTGATCCTTCTCTACAGTCCGCACGATCACATCTTCTGGATGATCCACTAAAGCCTTAGCAATAACACCAACTAATTCTTCCATAGAGGACCCTCGCAATCAGTCATTATTTCTGTTGCTTCAGCTCATGGAACTTCTTCATCACGCCTGCTTTGGAAAGCAAGTTGCGGACGGTATCAGATGCTTGTGCACCTGTTTGAAGCCATTTAAGAGCTTTTTCCTCATCGATCTTAACTACTGCCGGTTGTTCAATCGGATTATAATAACCGATTTCCTCGATGAAACGACCGTCACGAGGGGACCGGGAATCGGAAACCACTACACGATAGAAAGGCGCTTTATGTGCACCCATTCTTTTCAAACGAATACGTACTGCCACGAAATTCACCTCCTTAAAAGAATATCGAAAGATTGGGAAGAGTTTGCCGGAAACCTTTTTTCGATCCCTCCCAAACCCTCCCTTAGCCAAGGGAGGGCCCCAAGGGCTCTGCCCTCTGGACACCCGGCTAAGTGCAATTGGCGTGGGCATTCAGACTGGCGGGACCTGGGATAGTTAGAGCAGGACCGCTTTTCGTCCCTGGCGGGACCCGCTTAACAACGGGCGGTACTAGGGAACTGGTTTTACAAACTCTTTAGATCAAAAGATTAAGATCAAGAGATTAAGATCAAAAGATTAAACCCTCTCGATCATCTGATGTTGTACAATGTCTGATCTAAGGGTAAACCTTAAAGCTTAAAGCTTAAACCTTAAACCTTAAAGACTATTAACATTAACGGAAAGGGAACTTCATACCCTTGCCGCCGCCAAGGCTCTTAAGCTGCTTCATGGCGTTTTTCTTACCGCCCTTACCGCCGCCGCCGCCCATCATACCGGAGAACTGCTTCATCATTTTGCGCATTTCATCGAACTGCTTGATGAGACGGTTAACCTCGGCTACGTTGGTTCCGCTGCCTGCGGCGATGCGCTTGCGGCGGTTATGATTGATGATCTCTGGCTGGGCTTTCTCAGCTTTGGTCATCGAATGAACAATTGCTTCGACGCGGCCCATCTGCTTGTCGTCGACCTTCAGGTCCTTCATGCCTTTGGCTTTATTCATGCCAGGCAGCATGTCGAGAATCTGGTCGATCGGGCCAAGCTTCTTGACCTGATCCATCTGCTCCAGGAAATCGTCGAACGTAAATTCCGCATTACGCATCTTACGTTCCATTTCCTTCGCTTTTTCGGTATCAATGTTGGCCTGAGCCTTCTCGATCAAGGAGAGCATATCGCCCATGCCGAGAATCCGTGAAGCCATCCGTTCCGGGTGGAACGGCTCCAGCGCATCGATCTTCTCGCCCAGTGCGGCGAATTTGATCGGAGTGCCGGTTACGGCTTTGACGGACAATGCCGCACCACCGCGGCTGTCGCCGTCGAGCTTCGTCAGCACTACGCCGGTAAGCTCAAGCTGCTTGTTGAAGCTGTCGGCTACATTTACAGCATCCTGACCTGTCATGGCATCCACTACAAGCAGCACCTCGTCAGGATTCACGACGTTATGGATCTGCTTCAGCTCTTCCATCAGCTCTTCATCAATATGCAGGCGGCCTGCAGTATCGATGATCACATAATCCAGTCCGTTGTCCTTCGCGTGCTGGACCGCTTGTCTGGCAATCTCCACCGGGCTCGTCTGATCTCCCAGAGAGAATACTGGAACCTTAATTTGTTCGCCCAGCACCTGCAGCTGCTTGATTGCAGCCGGCCGGTAAATATCGCCCGCTACAAGCAAAGGACGGTGATTGCCCTTCTGCAGCAGCTTGGCCAGCTTGCCTGAAGTGGTCGTCTTACCGGCCCCTTGCAGACCCGCCATCATAATGACTGTCGGCGGCTTATTGGACTTGGCCAGCTTCGCTTGGCTTCCACCCATCAGGTCGGTTAATTCCTTGTTAACGATATCAATGATGACCATGCCGGGAGTAAAGCTGTCCATCACTTCCTTGCCGATCGACTTCTCCTTCACCTTGGACACGAAGTCCTTGACTACTTTGAAGTTAACATCGGCTTCCAGAAGCGCCAGCCGCACTTCACGCATCGCTTCGTTGACGTCATCTTCAGTTACTTTTCCTTTGCCGCGCAGCTTGCTGAACACATTCTGCAATCTTCCGGTTAAACCTTCAAACGCCATATGCGGCTGTCTCCCTTCATGCTACTCTAACCTCTGCAAACGATCCAGGATATCCGTGAACCGCTGTTTATATTGCTCAGGCAGCATCCCATTGTCCGGCAGTCTGCGCAGTTCTTCTAAATATCGGTTGCGGTCTTCATGCTTGGCAAGAAGCCCAAGCTTCTCTTCATAATTCTCCAGCACTTGCTCCGCACGTTTAATATGTTCATAAACGGCTTGGCGGCTGATTTCAAATTCCGCGGCGATCTCTCCGAGTGAGAAATCATCGTGGAAATAATATTTAAGAAACGTTTGCTGCTTGTCAGTAAGCAGGCGTTCATAGAAAGCAAATAACAAGTTAATCCGGTTAGTTTTCTCGAGCCTATTCTCCTGACTCATTAAGGGCACTCCCTTCGTCAAGGAAAAACACTTTACAGCTTCACAACGTCCCTTATGATACCGAAAACAAAGAAAGATGTCAAGCCTTTTTGCTTGTCATCTTATTCTTTGTGCCCAAACCCTAATTTCTGTCCCGAAATGCTCTGAATTAACGGATGGGAAGCAGGTAAATCAGCACCGCGAAAAAGTGGGTCACACTTCCCGCCAGTACAAACACATGCCAGATGGCGTGGTGGTACGGGAAACCTCTCCATACATAAAAGATGGTCCCCAGCGTGTACAATATTCCACCTGCCATCAGCAGTGTCATGCCCCCTCCGGCCACTACAGCCGATAAAGGATTCCAGGCGATCACAATCAGCCAGCCCATCGCAATGTAGAAGACAGTGGACATGAACAGAAACCTTTTGACGAAGTAGGCCTTGAACAATACTCCGAAGAATGCCACTCCCCAGATAATGCCGAACAGGCTCCATCCAAGCGTGCCACGAATGGCTACCAGCAAAAATGGTGTATAGGTACCGGCAATAAACAGATAAATCGAGGAGTGGTCAAAGAA